>CAWCCB010000021.1:0-9837 GCA_963793965.1 uncultured Microthrixaceae bacterium | reverse complement strand
AGAACACTCCGGTGACCCCCAAGCGCTGTCCGATTACGAGCTGGCGGCGATGCCCGATCCGGGCCGGGTCGTGTTCGAATCGTTGGCCGGTCGGTGGCACGAACCGGACCCCGAAGTGCTTCGGCTCCGGGCCGAGTTGGGTCTCGACGACGGCGCGAACGGTTCTTCTTCTTTGGGTTCTTCTGGTTGATCTAGAGAACCGCACACGCCCGGCCAGCCGCCCCGCGGCGCATCCCGCATCGGGGTGCGCGGCTGCCGTCGTGTCCACGTGCCCGGTGACCGTGTCGCTCACCCCGGGCCACGGCCATCACCGCCCCCACATCCCGACCGCCAGCGCACCCACGATCACGCGTCCCGGCCACCGCCCCCGATCGACGCCCATCACCGCGCGCGGCACGCCTACGACCTCCCTCCGATGCACGCGCTCGACCCGGACACCCCAACCAAGAGGTCACAGACTGGCTCGCGGTCGAGCAGCGAGTCCGCCGGGACCGGACCGGGAACCCGAACGGGAACGAGTCGTGCCGTCCCGTGTCGTCGTGTCCGCAACCGGTGCTCCCGCCCTCGCTGCGCTCAGTTGGGCTCCCGCCCTCGCTGCGCTCAGTTGGGCTCCCGCCCCGGCCTACGGCCGGGTTGGGCGCACGCCGACAGCAAGAACGTGGCCGTGTCTGAGAACACCGGGCCCCGCTCGCCGCCGACAAGCCAGCAGCCACCGCGAGGGCACAGCCGTCGCAGCGATCGTCGTCCTCGTCCGCCGCGCCGGCCACACCCGAGATGAGCTGAACACGATTGCAACCCCGGTGGGTTGGTGCGCGGTTGGCCGTGTCGCACGAGCCGTGTCCGGTGTCGTCGACGTGGTCCTCGCGGCAGGTCCTCGTGGTCCTCTCGAGGTCACCGAAAG
Source organism: uncultured Microthrixaceae bacterium (assembly GCA_963793965.1). Taxonomy (GTDB): domain Bacteria; phylum Actinomycetota; class Acidimicrobiia; order Acidimicrobiales; family Acidimicrobilacustridaceae; genus UBA4742. Next base: position 8,936 of record CAWCCB010000021.1, on the reverse strand, counting down.
GTGACCTCCAAGTGTGTATACGCGATTTCCGGCCCCGCCTGGAGGCTCTCACCGGCCGGCTCGCTCGCTCACCGAGGACCATCGGCTTCGGCTGCTGCGGCGGCCCGGCATGGGGCGGCGACGACGCCATCGGGGATGGCGCTCAGGGCGCTCCTCGGCGCCCGGCGACCGGCGGCCAAAGACGGGGGGCGGGAGTCGTTGTGCACCCCGGGGAGGGGCCCGGTGATGTTCTGTGAGTGGACCAGATCGACAACGAAGGGACCGGGCCGCGAGACGGCGCCTGTCGAGGGCTGGGCGGCGCTCAGCGCCGCGGGAGCTGTCTCGCCGCGGTGGTGGACGGTGAGCGCGTCGAAGGCGGCCGGCGACGGGGCTGGCACCTTGGTGCAAATGCGTGCATCGTCCCGGCTGGTCCGGTCGTGGCGGTTCGTGCCGTTCCATCCGGGTGTCACGATGGCGCCGAGCGTGTCGAGGTCGTCGTTGGTCTTGCTGGTCTGGCGAGATCGGTTTCGATGCACCGCGCCGGTCCGGGCCCATCGGCGTCCTCGATCTGGGACACGGTGACCGGGGACCGCTGCCGTGTCCCGCCCTACCGGACACGGCCGCCCCAGACCGGCCTGTCGCCAACCCGCCGCAGGCGGGGCGGCAGCGAAGACCTGGAGCACCACCGGCTCGCACCCGGCGCCGGTCGTTCCCGGTGGTCAGTGGTCTCTACACTGGTCGCCGTGTCCGTGACCGTCGATCTGCCCCCGGCAACGCTGCGCCGCCTCGAAGCCGAAGCGGCGCGCCGTGGGGTCGGGATCGAGGTCGTGATCGCCGAGCTCGCCGAAGCCCTCCCCGCCGAAGACACCGGCACGACACCGGTCCGGCGCCGCAAGCTCGCCATCGCCGGGATCGGCGCGTCCGGCGGGCAACGCGGGCGAGCCGCTGACGCTGACGAGCTGCTCGCCGACGGCTTCGGCCGCAGCTGAGCGCCAGCGGCGTGCTGATCGTCGACACCGGTCCGCTCGTCGCCGTCGCTGACGCGGATGATCCCGACCACGGCGTGTGCGATGTCCTGCTCGACACCGACCCGGGGCCGCTGGTCACCACAGCGCTCGTCATCGCCGAAGCCGGGTTCCTCATCGACCGCCAGGCCGGTCCCCAGGCTGAAGCCGCGCTCGTCGCCGATGTCGTCGAGGGCCGCATCGTCGTCGAGACGCTCACCGCGACCGACTGGCAGCGCACTCTCGAGCTGGTTCGAACCTACGCCGATCTGCCCCTCGGCGTCACCGATGCGTCGCTCATCGCCCTCGCGGAACGCCACCGTGTCGAGCGGATCGCCACCCTCGACCACCGCCACTTCCGAGTCGTGCGCCCCGCACACCTCGACGCTTTCACCCTCGTCCCCTGACCCTTCACCGTGTCCCGACAAGCCCCACAGCGGCCCTCCGTGTGATGCCCGTCACCGGCCGGGCCCGCCTGCGAGACTGGACGGGTGACCGCCCTGGCCATCACCGACCCCGCGCCCGTGCTCAGCATCACGCCAGCGTGCACCGTCGCGGCGGCACCGGTTGCGGCGAGAAACACGTGTCCGCGTGGTTCGAGGTTCTGCCAGGACCGCCGACGGCCGATCGCCGCCGCGAAACCCCAGGTGGGGTCGGGTGTCGAGCCCGGTTCGCACCGCCGCACCGTCGGACCGTTGAGTTTCTACGACCCCACCACCAGCCAATTCCTCAGCAGGGACCCGTTGGAAGCCCTGACGAGGTCGCCGTATGGATACGTCGACGGCAACCCACTCGACGCCACCGACCCCGCTGGCCTCATAGGCGGGAACTACTGCACGACCGCCATGAACACGCCAGAGTGCAACGCGAGCGAGGAGGAACACCCAATAGCGGCCCGATAGTCGACCTCGGCGGACTCTGCGTCAGAGGCATAACCTGCCCGCCCGGCACCAAAAGCCTCGCCGACACAAGCCCCGTCGCCCGGAAGATCCGGAGCGGAGCGATCATCATAGCGGCAGGCGCCCTCATCATTGCGGGCGTCGGTGAAGCCTACGTCGTCTGGGGCGTGTCTTCCCTGGCGTGGGAGACCCTTGTTGCATTTGGCTCGCCATACCTTGCCATGATCTCCGCCTTCGTTCACATGGCTTGGACGGGTAACTGGAACTGCAACCCAACAGACACTCAGATCATTGGCGGGGCTGTCAACGTGCCGCGGCCCAGTCGGGACCCCAGAGCAGGTCCCGAAGATGACGGCATCCCATGAACCGCGAGTCTCTGATCCGGAGGAGTCCAAGCGCTCGTCGGCTGAGCGCCGGAAGGATGGTTGGAATACCCGTGCTTGGCGGTGTCATGGTGATCATCGTGCTGATTCTCGTGACGCCGCGATTTGTTCCGCCGTCAGTAGCCGCGTTCGTATCCGGTTTGCATTCATCGTGCCCGGCGAGGCTTGGATGGCCTTTCGGGCGGGGCCACCGCGCCGGGTCCAGACGCGCCGCTATGGATCGACGCTGTCCTCGCATTTGGTCTAAATGGTGTGGTTTGGGCGGTAGCGGGCATCTGGCTCTACTTTCGAACTTGATCCACCCCAGTTCGCGGCGGCGCCACTCTTCTGGGTTGGCACAATCTTCCTGGCCTTGACCGTGTACGCGATTCGGCAACTTCTTGCGAATGGAAGGCTCACCGCGCAAGAACAAGTCCTCGCTCGAAATCTCTCAGAGGCCAAGGGCCGTCGGTGGCGTCCGCGCCGACCCCGGTAGCGGCGCTCAGTCCCCGGCACCGACGGACACGCCGAGCGATTGTCCGTGAAGAGGGATCTCATCGTTTCTACGGAGGATGTCCCGAGTTCCGTGGAACTTCGGTGGCGGCCCGGTGATGTTCAGGCTGCGTCTTCCTCTTCATTGTGGTCATGCGGGTGTGACAGTGCCGGCGACGTGATCGTCGAGGGCTCGGCAGAGCGGGCGAGGTGCAAGCGGCCGTTGACGCTTGCGGAACTGCTTGGCCGCCTCACCCATGCCGGCTGCGCACCAGCGCAGCGCCATCTGGCCGTCCCGCCACCGCTTCACGTTGCGAGTGGTCCCGGCAGATCTCGATCATCGACTCGATCGCGTTGGTCGACCGCAGGGTGCGGGCCAGGGTTGGAGGCACACCCAGCCGGCTCACGGTGAGGGTGTCAGCCAGGCCCTCCCGCAGCCACCCCGCCGCCCCGGGATGGGCCTTGTCGAGGCTCCGGGCCAGCTGCTCGAGGGCGGCCTCGGCGCTGCAGCGGATCGGGGTCGTGGTAGGCGGCGCGGATCCTTCTTCGCCACCGTCGAGCCCATGGCCTTGGACAGCTTGGCCTCGACGTTGCGGATCTTGTGGAGCTGGCAGCGCTGGATCACCGGGTGATCGAAGACCGCCTTCACCGCCGAGGCCAACGCCTTGGCGCCGTCGATCACGACAAGGACTGGGCGTGTCGATGTCGAGGCCTCGGTCGCGCAGACCGACGAGGAGGTCCTTCACGACGGTCGCGTTCTCGGTGTCGCCCTCGACCACACCGAGAGGCACCTTGGTGCCATCGGCGCCGATCCCCAGGGCCACGACGCAGCAGTGCCCGGCGAAGTGGACCCCGTCGACCATCAGCGCCACGATGTCGAGGCCCGACAGGTCGGCCGCCATCAGCTCCGCCAGCGCCGTCTCGGTGCGGGCCACGAAGCGGCGGCTGACCGCCGAGTGCGACGTCGAGCGGGCCTGTGCCTCGACGGAGGCCCCGACTGGTTCGAGCCCTGCTGCGTAGCGGCGGGTCGAGAGCTTCGCCATCATGCGCTCGAGCGCCAGCTCCTCCAACAGCTCCGAGCTGGTGAAGACGCTCGTAGGTCTCGACCGCCAGCTCGCCCGATCCGTCGGTGGCTCGGACCCGGGGTCGGCGCACCGGCACCCGTCGGCCGCCCAGCACCACCGAGCCAGCTCCGGTGCCGTGGCGCACCGCTCGCCGCCCCGGCTGGTGTGCACCCTTCGGGCCGGCCAGGGCGGTGACCGACTCCTCCGTCATGGCTCCCATGACCTGCAGCCCGGCGGCCACGGCGAGAGCCAGGAGACCCTCATGCACGGCGCTGCCGGTCTCGGCCATGGCCACGCTGACAGCCTCCGGCAGCACGAGCTCGTCGCCGGTCCCAGCAGGCGCGGTCTTCGTCTGGTAGTTCTTCCTCATCGGTGGTGGTCCCCTTCTCGTCGAGTGACTTGGCGGTCGCCCGACACCTACCAGCCAGTAGGCATCGAGCGGGGGACCGCCACCTTGACGGCAAGTGGCAGAAGTCGGGGCCGATCTTCCCAACCGACGTACCCCAAGGCTGATCCCCATGGAGCTTCGAGATGCGCGTTCAGGCAACAAGATCAACCGCCTCGAGATGTCCCTTGGTCGCTCAGAGGCCCAAGAGATGCGAGATACGCTGGAAATCCTCCTTGCGTCCGAGAGCGGCCGACACGAACACGTGCCGAGCAGCGACTACCAGAAGGAGATCACGCTGTGGCTGGAGGGCGACGCAGAATCGGGGTAGCCGCTTCTACGACCCCACCACCGCACAGTTCCTCACCAGAGACCCCGCCAACGTGTTGACGAGGAGCGCCTACGGCTACACCGGCGGCAACCCCCTCAACCGACGGGACCCAAGCGGGCTTGCCCCGTGCCGGAACGGTCTCATCGACGGCGGAGGCTGCGACAGCCATGGCAACCCGACTCCACCAGCGGCTGGGCCGAACCTGCGCCAAATGCTGTTGGGTGGACGACGAGATTGCCCGCTTCAGATGGGTGCTGTTCCGGGCCCGTTGTTCCGGTATGTGGGTCCGGGAGAGCTGGACTTCTTCCTCGAGCATGGGTACCTACCGAACACGAACGCCCTTGGAGAGCCCAAGAACATCTTCTTGACGCCGAATGAGTATTCGACCGTGGAAGAGGCGCAATCCGGGCTTCAGTTGCCAGAGCCGCCGTACGCCCGGGTGAGCGTCGATCCCGAATCAGTTGATGCCCTGAACTACGCCGGCAATGTGGCGAGTTCTACCGATCCCGAGGCGGTCGAGGTCACCACTGACGAGGTCGTGGGCGGTGGCGGAGAGATCCTCATCCTTCTGGCCCTCGCGCTGTTGTGAAGCTCGACTCCTTGGCCGGTGTGTCGTTCGTGGTCGACGTCGCGTGGCGTGGGTTACCGCTCGTCGGCGCCCTGGTCGAGGTGCGGCTGGTCATGGGCCACCGCAACGACTACGTCTCGGTTCATGGCCCATCGGACGCCGCCGGTCGTATCGCTGTGACGGCGGAGGCGCTGGAGGAGTGGATCGAGGCGGATGCAGCGTTCTCGCCTTCGGATTACGCCACTCTCGATCAGTGGACCGGACGCGTCACTGTGTCGGTTGTTGGGCCTGCCACCTTCGAACGTGTTCAGCGTGCGTTCGATCAGATGAGGCGGTTCTACCGTTACCCGGCGAAGTTCGCCGAGGTCATCCGGCGGCCCTACGTGTTGGACTCGTCCGATGACCTGAGCGAGGTGTCGCTGCGGGTGGTCTCGGGGGGCGATGTTGGTCGGGTGACTATCCGTACTGGTCGGCCACGCTGACCGACGGTCCCGGGGGATCAGCTGGCGTTGGTCCAGCGGCGGGCGTCGTGTTTGAGGAGGATGGCTTCGATGACGTCGCGGACGGTGCGGCGTTCGTCGTCGTCGAGTTGGCGGGTGGCTTCGAAGGCGAGGCGGAGTTCGTCGTCGGGGCCGCGTTCGTCGTTGTCGAACACGAGGAGGTCGGCGGTGACGTTGAGGGTGGTGGCGAGGCGGCGGATGGCGTCGAGGGTGGGTTGGCTGGTGCCGTTTTCGTAGCGGCCGATCTGGGCGACGTGGAGCTCGACGGCGTCGGCGAGTTGGGCTTGGGTCAGGCCGCGGGCCTTGCGGAGGGTGGCGAGGCGTTCGGGGAGGCTGGAGTACCCCGGTTTGACGGACACCTATCGTGAGGGGACGCGGAGTCCCCTTCGGAAGGAGTCCGCATGCCTCGTCCTCATCCACCGGAGTTCCGTCAGCGGGCCGTGGAGCTGGCTCGGTTGCGCGAGAAGCCGGTCGCGGAGATCGCGGCTGATCTCGGGATCTCCGACAGCTGCCTGCGGAACTGGATCAAACAGGCTGACCTCGATGAGGGTCGCCGCTCGGACGGGTTGACCACCGCGGAACGCGAGGAGCTGGTCAAGCTGCGCCGGGAGTTGCGGGTGGCGAAGCTCGAGGTGGAGATCCTCAAACGGGCGGCCGCCTACTTCGCCGCGGAGAACGTGCTCCCAAAATGATTCACACCTTCATCGCCGAGCGTTGCTCGGATCTGCCCGTCTCGGCGTGTTGCCGGGTGATGGGGGTGTCCACGTCGGGCTTTCATCAGCGCCGCAACCAGCCGGTCACCGCGTGCGAGCGGGTCGAGGCGGACCGGGCGAACGTGGTGTTCGACATCTGGAAGCGCTCACGGCACTCCTATGGGATGCCCAGGGTCCGCAACGAGCTGCGCCTGGGCCGGGGCGAGGGCTGTTCGCGGACCACGACCGCCCGGCTGATGGACATCTGCGGCGCGGTCGGCATCCACTACAAGAAGAAGGGCGGCTGCACCCGCCCCGGTGACGGCGATGTGTCCGATGATCTGGTCAACCGGGCCTTCGACCCGGCCGGCCCCGACCGGCTGTGGGTGATGGACGTGACCGAGCACCCCACCGGGACCGGCAAGGTGTACCTGGCCGTGGTCATCGACGCCTGGTCCCGGCGGGTCGTCGGATGGTCGATCGCTGATCACATGCGCGCCGAGCTCGTCGCCGACGCGGTGCAGATGGCCACCTGGCGGCGCCGGCCCCCGACGGGCCAGACCATCGCTCACAGCGACCACGGCGGCAACTACTGCAGCTGGCTGTTCGGCACCCGGCTCCGCGCCGCCGGGCTGCTCGGATCCATGGGCACCGTCGGAGACTGCTACGACAACTCCGTCGCCGAAGCGTTCTTCTCCGGGCTGCAACGCGAGCTACTCGACCAACACCACTGGGCCAGCCGCGAGCAACTCGCCCTCGCCCTCTTCGACTGGATCGAGACCTGGTACAACCCCCACCGCCGCCACAGCTACAACCAGGGGCTCAGCCCCGCCGAGTTCGAAGCCGCCAACCGGACCGACACCGAGATGGCGGCATGACCCCCGCGAAACCAGCCCCTCAGATCGCTTCTAAGCGCCCCGCCAGACCCCACGTGATATCAACCACCCGGGCAATCAGCCCACACCCCACCCGTCCGTGAGACCGGGGTACTTCCAAGTCCATAGCGAGTGTGAGCAACGTACGGGGGCCCTCGGGAGCAGCATCTAGCGATCCAGCATTCATGCTGTCTCAGATACTGCATCTGTATCTGTTGACAGGAACCGCTGATCCGGCCGGCTCACGGCCCGGTGAATGCCGGCGCTTCGCGTTTCAGCGGGGTGTGACCGTGGCGAGTAGGTCCCAGTTGGGCTCGGCCGGCGTAGAGCAGGGCTCGGATCCGGTAGTGGGCGAACCGGCGGAACCCGAACGCGACCCGCTTGACCCGCTTGATGAGGTTGTTGGTCGCCTCGGTGGGGCCGTTGGAGACGCGGGCCCGGTGCCAGGCCCCGATCTGGTCGGCCCAGCGCACGATGGTGCGGCCGAGCTGGCGGACCTCGGGCGGGCAGTCGACGTCTTGGAGGTCGTGGCCGAGCCGGTCCACGAACTCGGCGGCCAGGTCCGGGTCGGCGATGTCGTAGATGCCTCGGACGGTCTCCTTCGCGTGCCAGGCGGTGCGCACCTCGCCGCGAGGATCGCCGGCGTCGAGCAGCCCCAGCAGCTTGGTGCGGCCCCGGTCGTCGAGGCGTTCGTCGGCCTTGGTGAGCAGCCGCCGGGACCGATACAGCGGATCGTGCTTGTGGCCGCGGTGGCCGAGGGTCTCGTTCTGCACCCGGCGGCGGACCTCGTCGAGGCGCTGGTTCGCCAGCTTCACGAGATGGAACGGATCGGCGACCTGGCCCGGCGGCGGGCAGCATCGTGTCGAACGCCAGGCGCCACGGCCCCGACAGGTCCAGCACCGCCCAACAGATGGCGTCGCGCCAGGCCTGGGGGCGCTGGGCGAGCCAGGCGCACAACCCGGCCGAGGAGCGGCCCTCGACGACATCGAGGAGCTGGCCCGCGGGCGACATCCACGATCGAGGTCGACCAGGCCTGGGTCCGCCACCGCCCGAGCCGGGCGAACAGCACCTCGTCGACCCCCAGCGCGGCCACGGTGCCGACCCGGTCGACATCGGCGTCGAGCAACGCCGCCCCATACGCCATCACCGCGTCGTTGATCGCGTGCCAGCAGGCGCCGAGCTCGGCGGCCACCTCGGACACGGCCCGACCGGCCCGGCCGACCTGGATGGTCGCCCACCGCCCGGCCCGGTCGGTGACCGACAAGCGCGGCGCCGCGACCCGTGGGTCCTCATGGGTCCACGAGCCCTGCCCGCACCACGTTCCGCGGGCACCAGCAGCGGTGCTTGCGCCACCGCAAGGTGACCGGCCGCCCGAAACACGTCAGATCCACCAGCTCGACGACCGGCCGGTCCTTCACCCACGCCCGCTCACCGCAGCTCGGGCACATCGGCGCCTCGATGACCGACTCGACCGTGACCACCAGACGGCGGTCCAACGACAACGGCTCGCTGACCTCCAACACGTTCACCGCGGGCAGACCGACCAACAGCTCGCACGCGCGCGTAGCGTTCAACACAGCAGGGGCACCTCCGGGCTCGACGACGTCAGACATCGCCAAGTTCGCAGGGCCCCTGCTACGCGCCGGGGACCCTCACACCCCGCTCATCCGCGAAGCGCCTCAACGCCTGCGGGATGGCCGCCGGGGGTGGCCCAGGGCGGCGGCCGAGTGGAGTATTGCTACGCGGATCTGCGGGGGACGGTCCCGAACGTGGCGTGACCGGGGC
>CAWCCB010000020.1:0-301413 GCA_963793965.1 uncultured Microthrixaceae bacterium | reverse complement strand
GTACGACTCGGGTGAAGGGCCCTGTCTCGACGTGTTCGAGACGGGCCGGGTGGTGGCCGTCGACTCCATGATCGACGCCGGACCGTACCCGGCGTTTCGGGCCGCGGTGGCTGCCCACGGGATCAACAGCACCCTGTCCTTGCCGCTGGTGGTCGACCAGGGCACCGTCGGAGCTATGAACCTGTACTCGCGCACCCCCGTCGGGTTCACCGAGACCGACCGGGTCCTGGCCAGTTCTTTCGCGGCGCAGGCCAGCATCGTATTGGCCAACACGCAGGCCTACTGGGACGCCTACGACCTCTTGGTCAACTACCGCGAGGCCATGGCGTCCTCGAGCCGTCATCGAACAGGCCAAGGGACTCCAATGGGCGTGCAGCGCTGCACGCCCGACGAGGCCATAAACATGCTGCGCGACGCCTCGCAGCGCGAGAACGTCAAGCTGCGCGAAGATCGCGGCCGTGGCTGGTGGCCAGCACCGCCGATCCCCTACCCGGGATCACGACCTAGCTACACGGGTCGAACACCGTCCACCCGCCCCTAGGGAGGGCCCCATGGACTACGCCAGCCCGCTCCGACTCGGCCTCGACCTGGCCCACTGGTCGACCCATGATCTGTGGCTGGCCGCCTTCACCATGGGCGGCAACCTCAGCAACGGCGACATCGACCGGATCGTCGGCGGTGACACGGCGCCGACCCGCTCCCAGTACGACGTGTTCGCCTACGCCCTCAACGAACACCTGCACTTCGATCTCGACCTCGACAACCCGATCTCGAACTGGGAGGAGATCAGCGGCTTGGACCGGCGATGACTACCGACCGAAGCGGTCGCACGGGAAACGTTCTGGGCTTTCATTAGACGAGCCCGGGGGACGGGCAGACAGTTTGGTGCCTCAAACAGCCGGGCAGGTCGATCGACCCACCAACGAACGTGTTCTGCCGTCCAAGGAGTGCCTTGGCCATGTTCGAGCGCCCACTCTCCTTCGAGCTGCGATCCGAGCGCGCGACCGGCGGCGACCGCTTGTTCCTCTGGCTGTCGGGCTCAGATCGACCGACGTGAAGCCGACCGCATCCCCGTCGAGGTATTCTCGAGTCGAAACCATCACCGACGGAGGTCTACATCGAGATGAGTGGAGTCACCTTCGTCGGCTCGCCAGGCCTCTCCGCACTGATCTACGCGAGCCGGCACGTCGAACAGTCCAACGAGAAGGTCGTCCTCGTCGACCCCGCCCCCATCGTCGTGAAGCTCCTCGACCTGTGCGGGCTCACCTCGCACTTCGAGATCCACCTGCATTGACTTCAGGCCGGGTGTCGGCTCGGGCGTCAGCTGCTCGAGTGGATCGTGGTCACGAACCCGGTCGACGATGGCCACGAAGGGGCCCACCGCCATGTTCCCAGTGGCCGAGTTGGGACCATTGGGATGCGGATGGGTCGGGGCCACCGACTCCGCGGGGATGAAAGGCCTTCGCCATGATCTGGAGGTGATCCTCGTCCCGATCCGACCGCAGCAGGGGCAGGACTTCGCTTCTTTGTTCTCGGCGTGACCCAACACGGCCTGGTGCAGCACGTTGATACGCGTGCCGCGAACTCGGCGCCGGCCGGGTCGAGGGTCTCCAACTCGGACAGGACGTCCTTGGCCTCGTCCTCCTCGGCGATGCGGGCCTCGGCCACCGAAGTCCCATGGTCGCCCAGGCGTCGCAGCAAGGGATAGACGACCTCCTCTTCGGCCGTCTCGTGCACGGCCAGCATCCGGGCGGCGGAGCTCGTCGAACAGGTCGCTGCGCTGGTCGCCGGCGGCTCGGTCGAGCTGTTCGAACAACGACTTCACCTGCTCGTGTTGATGGAGGATGACGTCGACGACATCTCTGGAGTGATCGGTCTGGGCAGTCCTAGATGTGGGATCTGGCATCAGAACCTCCGGGCGGGCTCAACCTCTGGGTCGTCTCAGTCATACCCCGCCGTCAAAGTCCCATGCCGACAAACGGCGGCGCTCTGACCTGCCGGCCCTGGGGTGATACGTCCGCCACTTTTCGGCATGGTCGGCCGGGTTCTGACTGGCCAGAGGGCCGGGTAGCACTGGCACGTCGTCCACGTTTCGGAGGAGTCGACATGAGCGCAGACCAGCGTGACGGACCGCCGACGGATCTGCGCCGGCGAGGCGCTCCGACGTCGAGGAGGAGATGAGCCGGGCGGACCGTGTGAACGGCGAGGACTCGCCGAGCTCCGACGGACACCCGACCCGTCACCCCACCGGCGAGGCCGCCGCCCAACGCAATCGCGAGGAAGACCCACCTGCCTGAGGAACGGGGGGCGAGGGTCGGGACACCGCTCCGTCGTTCGCCGGACTGTGTGCGCCCGAGTTGGGTAGCTGGTGCATGCGCATGCACCGAAGGAGACGAGCTATGACCGACTATGGACTGACCCTGCTGTGTGAGCTCCACGACCCGACGCGTTGGTGGACACGGCCGTCAAGGCCGAGGCGGCCGGGTTCGATTTCTTGGTCATCTCGGATCATTCACCCCTGGCTGCCCAGCCATGGTCACAGTCCGTTCGCCTGGAGCGTGCTGGCGCGCGGCCCGTACCGAATCGATCGGTCTGGCCACCATGGTCACCTGCCCGTTCGGGCGCTACCACCCGGCGGTGATCGCGCAGGCCGCCGCCACGATGGCCGTGATGAGCGGAAGTCGGTTCACTCTTGGGGTGGGGGCGGGCGGACTCCTCAACGAGGTTATCACCGGCGCAGGCTGGCCGTGGGTCGACGTGCGTCACACAATGTTATCCGAGTCGACCCAGGCCATACGGGCGCTGTGGACCGGCGAACCGGTCACCTTCCGTGGAGAGCGGATCACCGTCGACGACGCCGTGATCTATGACCTGCCAGCCGATCCGATCGACATCTACATGGGTGTCAGCGGCGCCGATTCGGTCCATACGGCCATCGAGCTCGGAATCGGAATGTGCATGGTCGAGCCGAACGGGGATCTGGTCTCCGAGTACACCTCTCGGGGTGGCGAGCCGGCGCAGGTGTGGGGCCAGCCGGGCTGGCCTGGGCCCAGACACGGATGCGGGCGCACGTCTGGCCCATGAGCGCTTCCGTTTCGGTTCGCTCGGCTGGCCGGTGATGGCCGAACTGCCCCACGTGTCCAATTTCGCGGCTGCCACCCGATTCGTCCGCCCCGAGGACGTGGCCGAATCGGTCCCCGCCGGGAACGACCCGAAGAAGGTGGTCGAGGCGATCGGTCGCTTCACCGACGCCGGCGTCAACCATGTGGCCGTGGTCGACGTCGGTGACGACCTCGACGCCTTCCTTCGAGCCTGGTCGACGATATCCGGCCGAACCTCGCCAACTGACCGTGGCGGTATTTCCGTTGCTGAGGACCTGCGCGCCGCCACCTGGGTTCTCTGACCGAAACGGGGTGCGAACAGCAGTCGGAAGCCAGCCGGCATCACCGGCGCGGGGCGCGAGCGCACACGGGACAAAGCAATTGAATCCGCCGGGTAGTTGGTTGGCACTCGGAGGCGAGGTGCGCCTCCGGTGGCCGAAGGTGTCGTGTGCGTATGTACTGGAACTGTCGTCGTGATCCGGATTCTGTGATCGCGCCGTGGAGCTGGTCCGTGCCCGCCGACCGGCCTTCGCCCGCGCAGCGGTACGATCCTCCGATCGTGGTGTGCGACATCCGTCCGGATGAGCCGACCCTCTCGGCGGCCGCGAGGCTCGCCGATCGCGACGAAGGTTGGTGCGACGCGGTGCTCATCGGCGACCACCACGACCGCGAGCGTGGGCGGGCCTTGGCGCGACAGGTGCCCTCCGCCGCGGTGAGTGTCGGACGCATCCACGGTCACGTCCAGGCCGGTGTGGCGCACGACCTGGCGTGAACGGCTGAACCGGGCGCAGTCGCCGAGCTCGGACCACAACACCACCGCGGTGAGCGGACCGACCCCTTAGAGCGCGTCGACCAGGGCCCGACACCCCGGCTGTCTGCGACCGAACCGGTTGATCTGGTCGCGGAGCGCCTGGGCCTCGTGATGGGTGGCATCGATCATCCGATATCCGACCCCGATCCGTTCCCGGGCCGTGTCGGTGACTGAACGCCGCCACCCGACAACGCCTCGCGGGTGTCGGTGGCGCGGATCTCCCCGTCGGGCAACGTCACCCCGTGCTGATACAACTCGGCGTGGATCCGCTGGACCCACACCCGCCGCTGATCGATCACGACTTGTACAACCGGCAACGCTCGGCCACTCCAACACCGCCTGGGCGGGATCCACGACTCGGGCAGATCCCCGGCCGCCAACAGCTCCCGCAACAACCGGGCATCGGTCCGGTCCGTCTTGGCGTGGCGCTTGCGGCCCCGCAACGCCTGAGTGTCCCCCGGCTCCGCCACATGCGCCTCGAACCCCGTGGCACGGACCTCCTCGACCACGTAGCGCCACCCGGTGCAGCCCTCCACCGCGATCGCCACCGGCCCGTCCCCAGCCCGAGCCACCTCCGCGCAGCCAGGCACGCAACCGTTGCCGGTCCGGCCGCCACAACCGGCCCCGCCACGCCTCCCCAGAATCGACCTCGAGCGCGTCGAACGTGATCTGACCACGATGCAAATCGAGCCCAGATACCATGCTCATCACCGACCTCATCATCGCTTGTGCCCACACACCGAACGATCACCATCGTCGCCGGCCGAGCCGAGGAGGTCCCCACACATCGATTGTTATGTCTGCCTGTCCGAGCCGTCGTGGAACGAGGGGGTGTAGCAGACGGCAACGAGAAGACCCTCGGGGCTCAACAGCCGGGCGGTGATCTGGGTCCACGGTTCTGTGCGGGCACCGTGGAGGAGCCGATAGCCCTTGGCCCTGAGCTCGGCGGCGGCCGCCGGGACATCAGCGACCTCGAACTCGATGCTGGCCTGCGGGACCGGAATGCTGGCAGGCCACTCGGGGGTACCGAAACAGGCGCCGGCGGCTTCTGAGAGGGGCCACAGGCCGAAGTGCTTGACGCCGTCGAGCTTGTGGGTGAAGGAGTAGTCGCCCTCCTCGCCCTCGAAGTTCAGGCCCAAGGCGTTGCCGTAGAACGTTCGAGATGCATCCGTGTCTCTCACGATCGGCGCCACGCTTGTTACGAACTGGATGTCCATTGCTTTCTACCTCCAGCGGCTCGCTGCTTGCGTCCTACCTACCCGCAACTGTCCGACGCCCGAGCGCCGTTCTGTGCGCCCAATCCCCGGCCGGGGTCGGCTCGCCGAGAGGGGTGGACGTGGCGGGCGGTGTCAGGACGGCTAAGGCGACGACTTGGCGTGGACGGTGTCGCGGATGACATGAATCGCATGGGCCACAGACCCGGCCGCGGATCGGACAGCTCGTGGTGGGCCCGGAGTACACCGATCACGGTGACGACGGCGGCACCGAGCCAGCCGATCACCCCGACAGTCAGGACCCACGGCGTCGACGTGGTGACCAACACGATGACACCCACGCCCACGATGGCCAAAGCGACGTACCCGACACGTAGGCTCCAGACCGCGAACCGCCAGTACCTGTTGTCGTGCAGCTCCAGCGGCTCGTTCACTGGGCGATTGTGCGACACCCACCGCCTAGCTGTCCATGACCCCGGTGGGGTGAGCGCCGGTGTGTCGTTAGGCGCGGTCGGGTGGCATTCGTGTCAGGCTTCGTTTGAGGACACCGTGAGCCTCTAGGGGGTCATCATGTCGAAGTTCTTGTTCAAGGCGAGCTACACCGGCGAGGGACTGACCGGTTTGAAGCAGGCGGGCGCCGCGAGTCGCGTCAGCGATCGCCGAGATGTGCACCAACGTCGGCGGCAGCCTCGAGTCGTTCCACTTTGCTTTCGGCGACGTCGACGTCTTCGCCATCTGTGACCTGCCCGACGACGAGACGGCAGCTGCGGTCGTGTTCACGATCGGCGCCGCCGGCGCGGTCACGCTCGAGACCGTCAAGTTGCTGACTGTCGAGCAAGCGGACGAGGCCTTAGGCCAGTCGGTGGCTTACCGCCCGCCTGGCACCTGACCGCTATGCCATGGCTGAGCGTCCGGCTGGACTTGGCCCCGTGGCACGTGAATCGTCGCCTATGTGCTGTTCGGGCGCGTTGGTCCTGGGGTGGGACGCGCCGAGATTGGGGCTGCGCCACGAGATATGGCGGAGGAGGATTGTCTGGTGGCCGTCGACATCCTGAGCGAGATCGAGATCGGTCGTGCAGTCGCGTCAGTGGCCGAGTACGGGTGTGTCCCGTCCAATGCGCCCGAGTGGTACGCCAACATCGAGTCCATCGAGTGGAAGACCCCGCCGCCACTCGCATTGGGGTCGCGAATCGCGTTCGTCGCACGGTTTCTTGGTCGGCAACTCTCGTACACCTACGAAATCGTCGACTTCGTTCCTGGTGAACGGCTCGTGATGCGCACCGCTGAGGAACCGTTCCCGATGGAGACCACCTACACCTGGGCCAGTGGAGGTCAGGGCACTACCCGTATGACGTTGCGAAATCGGGGTGAGCCGACGGGCTTCTCGAAGCTCTCATCGCCGTTCATGGCCACGGCCATGCGTCGAGCGAACCGGAAGGACCTCGACAAACTCCGCACGATCCTTGAGAACCGATGAGCCCTTGACGCAGGAGCCTCCCTGCACGAGCGAGCGCGCCGAACCGGCATTAGGGCTCTGGGGTGGGCCCCGCCAGGTCGCTCCAGATGTTGTCCGTTGAGATCCGACGCCGTTGCTTCCGCCGTTGCTTCCATTCGAAGATGTGAGGGAGGATCAGGCCTCTGACCAGCCCCTTCTTTACCGGACAACCTCGCTTCGGCCAAGCCCTTACCTTCCGCCGGACGTCCGAGGCGGTCCCGATCAGCTCGGGACCGTCCGGACCAGTCCGAGCGTTCGCGCCCGCGGGCCGCCGGCCAAGGTCATTCGGCCCCTGGGCAGGGCCGGGCCGACCGCGCTGGGGATCGACGACCCACACCCGGAGAGCGCATGATCCCGACCCGGCCCACCCACCCACCACGTCGAGCCCGGTGCCGCCTCCGGGCCCGGGGGGTGGCCGTGGCCATCACCGCCC
The DNA here is from genome assembly GCA_963793965.1 of uncultured Microthrixaceae bacterium. Classification (GTDB taxonomy): domain Bacteria; phylum Actinomycetota; class Acidimicrobiia; order Acidimicrobiales; family Acidimicrobilacustridaceae; genus UBA4742. The sequence goes on along the minus strand of CAWCCB010000020.1, from coordinate 294,359 downwards.
TGGCTCTGATGGCGGGGGCGTGCAGCCGACGGAGGGTCCCACCCCTCGTCCGCCCCGCCCGGCACCAGCATCACGGTCACCGGCGGTCTGACCGGCACCTACGTGGTCCCCAACGGGATCCACAAGATCCGCACGTCATCGTCATCCAGCAGGAGAACCGGTCGTTCGATTCCTACTTCGGCACCTTCCCCGGCGCGGACGGCATCCCGACGCAGGACGGCAAGCCGACGGTGTGCGTGAACGATCCGGCCACCGAGTCCTGCGTCGCGCCCTACGTCGACCACGCGGACGTGAACGGCGGCGGCCCCCACTCGGCGCCCAACGCCACCGCGGATGTCAACGGCGGCAAGATGGACGGGTTCATCGCCCAGGCCGAGGCGGGCCGCAAGGGGTGCCTGGATCCCACCGACCCGGCCTGCACCAACTCGGCCACGCCCGACGTGATGGGTTACCACGTGGGCAGCGACATCCCGAACTACTGGACCTACGCCAAGGACTTCGTGCTCCAGGACCACATGTTCGAGCCGAACGCCTCGTGGAGCCTGCCCTCACATCTCTTCCTGGTGTCGGAGTGGTCGGCCTACTGCTCCACCCAGGACAACCCATCGAGCTGCGTCAACGCGCTGCAGACCAAGCCCGTCGAACGCCCGCAGGACGCGCCTGCGGTCTACGGCGGCCAAGCCGGACCCAAGACGGGTGGCCAGACGGGCAGCGCCAAGCGCCGCGCCGGCACCTCGCCCACCAACCAGCCCATCTACGCCTGGACCGACCTGACCTACCTCATGTACAAGTCCCACGTCAGCTGGGGCTACTACGTGGTGCCGGGATCCGAGCCCGACTGCGAGAACGACGCCGCCGAGACGTGCGCGCCGGTCCAGCAGAACTCGAACACGCCGGGGATCTGGAACCCGCTCCCCTGGTTCGACACGGTGAAGGACGACGGCCAGCTCGCCAACATCCAGTCCGTCGACAAGTTCTACGCCGCGGCCAAGGCCGGCACCTTGCCCGCGGTGTCCTGGGTGGTCCCCTCCGGGGAGGTCAGCGAACATCCTCCGGCGCCGGTCAGCTTCGGACAGTCCTATGTCACCAGCCTGATCAACGCGGTGATGCACAGCCCCGATTGGGACTCGACGGCCATCTTCCTGGCCTGGGACGACTGGGGCGGCTTCTACGACCACGTGCAACCACCCACGGTCGACCAGAACGGCTACGGCCTGCGGGTGCCGGGCATGGTCATCAGCCCCTACGCCAAGGCCGGCTACATCGACCACCAGACCCTCAGCTTCGATGCCTACGACAAGTTCATCGAGGACGACTTCCTGGGCGGCCAGCGCATCGATCCACGCACCGACGGTCGACCCGACCCACGACCCGACGTCCGCGAGGAGGAGAAGATCCTCGGCAACCTGGTGCAGGACTTCGACTTCGACCAGACACCCCGGGCGCCCGTGGTTCTCCCGGTGCACCCCAAGACCACGCTGGTCGGCACGCCCACGCCCGCCCAGCTGTCCCCGTCGGCCAACGCCCCCGACACCGACGGGTAGCGGGGGAGTTCCTGGCCTGAGGATCGCCCCGGCTGCGGACGAACGTCGGGTGCTGGGCGAGGATGGGACCGGGTATCGGTGAGGGAGGAGATCCACCGATTCGGAGGGCACGGACTCGTCCAACCGATCGGGGAGGCTCCCAATGCCCGGCAAGTCAGCTCACGGGAAGAATGAGAAGCAGTATGAGGCGCCATTCCGTTCCACCCCTCCGGCTGGGCATAGGTGCGAATCACCCCGGGTACGGAGACACCGACTTGCCCACAAGAACCGGCGAATCGGGGGACGCTTCCATGTACATCGGGGTCGGCACACTGGTATTGATCCTCATCATCATCGTCGTCGTGCTGCTGTTGCGCCGGGCGTAGGCGACGCCGGCGGCTACGACACGGTCAGCCCGCCCCGCAGGCAGCAAACGGCGATCGCGTTGCCGCCGCGCCGTTCCTGCTGATCGTCATGTTGATCTCCAACGACCGCCAGATCATGGGCGACCAAACGCAACGGACAGCTCTCCCGCGCCCTGGGATGAGGCCCAGAGCACGGCGCTCAGCGGGAGTGGCAGAGCTTGGCCTTGCGGCCGCTTCCGCACGGGCATGGCTCGTTGCGCTCCGCCTGGGCGAACACGCCCATGACCTCGTCGGCGAAGCGACCCTGGCGCACCAGCTCGGCCATCAGTCGCATCGGGCCGTCGATGTGGCCGAAGAACTCCTTGTAACCGGGGCACAGGTAGTTCAGCCCGCCTTCGCCGTCGGGCGTGAGCGTGAACCGGTTCTTGGGGCACTCCCCGTTGCAGGCGAAGCGGACGTCGCAGTCCAGGCAGTAGCGGGGCAGGGTGTCGCGCTTGGCGTCGCCGAAGGCCCGCTGCTGGGGTGAGGCCAGCAGGTCCACCAGGTGGGTCTCGAAGATGTTGCCCACCAGGTGGTCGGGCTCGACGAAGTGGTCGCACGAGTAGAGGTCACCGTTGTGCTCGAGGGCCACCGCGTCCCCACAGGTCTCGGCGAAGACGCACAGACCGGGAGGCACCCCCACCCACGACGCCAGGGCCGCGTCGAAGTGGCCGACGAAGGTCGTGCCCACATCGTGGAGCAGCCACTCGTCGAAGACGGCCACCAGGAACCGGCCCCACGCCTCGGGGTCGACCGAGCGGTCGGTGACCCGGTCACCTTCCTGGAAGCCGGTGTCGTTGTCGCGCTCCACGATGGGGATGAACTGGACGAAGCGGGCCCCCAGGTCGTCTCGGAAGTACCGGTAGACCTCCAGCGGGTGATCCTGGTTGGCGGCGTTGACCGTGCACAGGATGTTGAACTCCACCTCGTGGGCCTTCAGCAGCTCGAGCCCCCGGAGCACCTTGTCCGACGACGGGTTGCCCCGCTTGTCGACCCGATAGCGGTCGTGGAGCTCGGCGGGGCCGTCGATGCTGATTCCCACCAGGAACCCATGGGCACCCAGCAGCTCGCACCATTCGTCGGTGAGCAGGGTGCCGTTGGTCTGCATGGTGTGCTGCACCCGCTGGCCGGGCCGGCGGTAGCGCTCGGTCACATCCAGCGACCGGCGGAAGAAGTCGACACCCATCAGGGTGGGCTCGCCGCCCTGCCAGGCCACGGTGACCTCGGGGGCCGACGCATGGGCCTCGAGCAGTTGGCGCAGGTAGGTCTCGAGCACCTCGTCGGTCATGCGGAACCGGTCGCCTGGGTACAGAGCCTCCTTGGACAGGAAGAAGCAGTACTCGCAGTCCAGGTTGCAGATGGGGCCGGTCGGCTTGGCCAGGACGTGGAAGTACGCCGGCGCGGTGGGCGGTCGCGGATCGACCAGCACCGGCCCTCCCGACGGCCGGTCGGTCCGGTCGGTCCGGTCCCCGATGGCTACCGGCACCCTGGTCACCTAGGACACGGTACGCGTGAACCCACCTCATCACACCGCCAGGCCGGCCGGCCGTGGGGAGCTCGGGCCAGGAAGGCGCCGAGCCTCGACACCGGCGATGGCATCGTGGAGGTTCTGGTGATGACCCAAGCCCCCACCAAGCCCCGATGGCGACGCCGGCTGGGCCCCGCGATCGGCGTGGCCGTGGTGGCCGCCACGTTCGGCTTCGCCTTGCCCAGGGTGGCCGACTACGCCTCGGTGTGGGCCACCATCCAGACCCTCTCGTGGCCTGCGGTGGCCGTGCTGGTGTTGGTGTCGGCCTGGAACCTGGCCTCGGTCGGCCCCATGCTCATGACCGCGTTCCCGGGGCTGCGGTTCTGGGAGGCGATGACCGTGGCTCAGGCCGGGACCAGCGTGTCCTCGGCACTGCCCGGCGGTGAGGTGGTGGCATATTCGCTCGTCTATCGGATGTATCGCAGCTTCCGGCTCACGACCGGCGAGGTGGCCACCGGCATGGTCGCGTCGGGCATGTTCGACAACCTCGCCAAGTTCTCCATGCCGGTGATCGCCTTCGTGTGCGTGCGCCTCACAGGTGACCACCTGCGAGACCTGGGACCGGTCGCGGCGGTCGGCGTCGGCCTGCTGATCGCCTCGATCGTCGTGGTTGTGGCCTCGTTTCGCAGCGAAGCCTTCGCCCGTCGCGTCGGCGCCTGGGTGGGCCGGGTCACCGCCGGCCCGCTCGGCTGGACCGGACACCCGCCCATCGAGAACCTCGGCGGCAAGGTCGAGGAGTTCCGCCGCGGATCGATCGGCCTGCTGCGCTCGCGCTGGGCCCGGCTGGTCTTCGGTGCCTACCTCAGCGAGCTCTCCGTCTACCTGGTGCTGCTGGTCTCCCTCCGGCTGGTGGGCGTCGATGCGCACCAGGTGTCCTGGAGCGTCGTGCTGGCGTCGTTCGCCCTGGTGCGCATCCTGCAGTCCGTCCCCATCACCCCCGGCGGGATCGGGGTGGTCGAGCTGGGCCTGACCGCCGCGCTGGTGGCGGCGGGCGGCGACCACGCCGGCGTGGTGGCCGGTGTGCTCGTGTTCCGCGCCTTCACCTGGCTGCCACCGCTGGTCACCGGGCCCTTCTTCTATCTGGGCTGGAGACGGTGGCTCCGCCGGAACCACCTGGAGGCGGCCTTCGAGGCTCCTGAACGCATCGACCTCACCCACGAAGCCGAAGCCATCGGCGAAGTGGCCTACGCGCACGCACGCGACCGGTCCAGCCGCCAGGCCTGATGGAGTGGTGGATCATCGACCCGAAGGCGCCGGCGACACGTTGGACGGCCTGAGCACGAAGATGGGGTTGGTGAAGAAGTCGTTGGTGGCGACCGTCTCCGCGTTGGGGTCCGCCCGCACGCTGCACGCTGATCCAGAGCGTCGCAGCCAGACCGACCAGGGCCGCGCCGATCGGCACCTCGAGATCCGCAAGATGGTCCTTGTGCCAGGACTTCTTGCAACAACCCGCCAGGGCCGGTGCCGATGCGACACCCCTCCCGCTTACCGCATCGACCGACCCCTCGCGGTTCATTGGGCATATGTCAAGAGAAGTCATCATCAAGGCCCAGCCATCCTGGTCTAGCGATCGCACGCCATAGGCGTGTGCCGCCAACTCGACTACCCACACCCCACCACGTGCCATTTTGTCCGTCGTGGGGCGCGGCTATCGCCGTGATGGGGGGAGGGACCGGATCACGGTGCCGACCTGTCCGTCCCGACCCCTAGCCTGATCGCCATGATGCGAATGGGCCCCCACGCCCTGCTCGGCTCCGACCCCTCGAAGATCGAGGGCGTCACCCTGCGCAAGGGCGTGGTCAAGCGATCGCTGGAGTTCGCCCGGCCCTACCGCTGGATGCTCTTCGGCTACGTGGTGGTCATCATCCTCGAGGCGCTGATCATCCTGGTGCCGATCTTCCTGGTGCGCCGCATCATCGACGTGGCCATCCCCGACAAGGACCGCGCCGCGGTGTCGGTCCTGGCCGCCATCAGCGTGGCCGCGGCCATCGCCACCCAGGCGCTGGGCTGGTTCGACCGCTGGTGGTCGGCCCGCATCGGCGAGGGGGTCATCTACGACCTGCGGGTCAAGCTGTTCGACCACACCCAGCGCATGCCCATCGGGTTCTTCACCCGCACCCAGACCGGGGCCCTGATCAGCCGGCTCAACAACGACGTGCTGGGCGCCCAGCAGGCACTGACCTCGACGCTGGGGTCGGTGGTGTCCAACGTGGTGGTGCTGATCACCACGCTCACCGCCATGTTCTTCCTGCAGTGGCAGATCACGCTGGTGGCCCTGGTCCTGCTGCCCATCTTCATCGTCCCGGCCAAGCGGGTGGGCCGCAAGATGCAGGTCGATCACCCGCCAGGGCTTCGAGCTCAACGCCGACATGAACACCCAGATGACCGAGCGCTTCAACGTGTCCGGGGCGCAGCTGGTCAAGCTCTTCGGCGACTACGACCGCGAGGTCGACCAGTTCTCCGACCGGGCCGGCAAGGTGCGCGACATCGGCGTGCGCGGCGCCATGTACGGGCGGGCCTTCTTCATCGCCCTGGCCCTGGTGGCCGCGGTGGGCACGGCCGCGGTCTACGGCATCGGCGGCAACCTGGTCATCTCGGGCACCATCAGCCTGGGCACCCTGGTGGCCCTGGCCGCCCTGGTCACCCAGATCTACGCCCCGCTCACCGCCCTGACCAACGCTCGGGTCGACATCATGAGCGCCTTCGTGTCCTTCGACCGGGTCTTCGAGATCGTCGACCTGACCAATCCCATCCAGGACGCCCCCGACGCGGTGGAGCTGGTCGAGCCCAGCGGTCGCATCGAGGTCGACGACGTCTGGTTCCGCTACCCCGCGGCCAGCGAGGTGTCGATCGCCTCGCTCGAGGCGGCGGGCACCGGGCCGCTGTCCGACGAGCAGGGCGAGTCGGTGCTGCGGGGCATCTCGGCGGTGATCGAGCCCGGCCAGCTGGTGGCCCTGGTGGGCCCGTCGGGCGCGGGCAAGACCACGCTCAGCTCGCTCATCCCCCGGCTCTACGAGGTCACCGACGGCGCCATCCGGGTGGACGGGTTCGACATCCGCCAGCTCACCCAGGCCAGCCTGCACCACGCCATCGGCGTGGTCAGCCAGGACCCGCACCTGTTCCACGACACGGTCGGCGCCAACCTGCGCTACGCCCGACCCGACGCCACCGCCGCGGAGATGATCGAGGCCTGCCGGGCCGCCCAGATCCTCGACGTGATCCAGACCCTGCCCGAGGGGTTCGACACCGTGGTGGGCGAGCGGGGCTACCGGCTGTCGGGCGGCGAGAAGCAGCGCCTGGCCATCGCCCGGATGCTGTTGAAGAACCCGGCGGTCGTGATCCTCGACGAGGCCACCAGCCACCTCGACTCCGAGAACGAGGCGCTGGTGCAGGCCGCCCTGGCCAGTGCGCTGTCCGGTCGCACGGCCATCGTGATCGCCCACCGGCTGTCGACCATCACCGCGGCCGATCAGATCCTGGTGCTCGAGCACGGCCAGATCGTGGAGCGAGGCAGCCACAGCCAGCTGCTGGCCCTCGATGGCCTCTACGCCGACCTGTACCGCACCCTGGTGCGCAGCGAGTCCGCGCCGGCCAGCCCGCCCGAAGGCCGCCGTCGAGACCTGACCCTCAGGTCGAGCGAGGTGAGGCGGGGCGGAGGGTGGAGCTGCCCGTGGCCGGGTCGACCACCAGGTGCTGGCCCGCCGCGGTCAGCTCGCCCACGTCGCGGTGGCGCATGAGGTCGTCGCAACGCGGCGTGGTCCCCGCAGCCGCCTCCGCGTCGCTGCGCCGGCCCAGCTCCACCGCCTCGTCCAGGAGCCGACGGGCGTGGTCGTCGAGCAGGGACAGGTCGTCCGACACCAGGGCCATGCCCCCCGAGAGCGCCACGGCCCGGCTCCACGTGCGCGCCGCGTCGACGCCCAGGTCGGTCTCGGCGCTGCGCAGCATCAGGCAATCGGGATCGTTCAGCCACAGGCGGCGGTGCATGAACGACCGGGCCAGCGTGGCGTGCAGGGCGTGGCGGGTGGCCGGCAGGGCCGACTCGTAGCCGGCCAGACCCTCGCCATCGCCGTCGCGCAGCCACGAAGGAGCCACGTCGGAGCCGATCCGGTTGCCGTCCACCGCGCCGACCACGTTGGACAGCGGCACGCCGCATCCCAGGATGAAGGTGTCGGCCCCCGCTCCCCGGCGGATGGCGTCATAGCCGGCCCGCACCCGCTGGGCCGGCGTGGCCGCCGGGTCGTACCACCGGCCCTCGTAGCTGGGGGCGAAGGTGAAGTCGAGCTTCAGGTACCGGTAGCCGGCGTCCACCAGGTCACTGGCCAAACCTTCCAGGTGGGCCAGCACCTCGGGATGGGTGGTGTCCAGCGCCCACATGAAGCCGCCGTGCCCGCCACCCCACGGCGGGTTGTACATGCCGGGCAGGGGCGCGCCCGACGCGTCCCGCTCGGTCGCGCCCGTCGGGACCGGCTCACGGGCCAGCCAGTCGGGATGGGCCCGGGCCACCGCCGAGTCGGGGGCCACGATGAACGGTGCGATCCACAACCCGGGGGTCATGCCGGCGGCCGCGATGGCCGACGCCACGTCCTCGACGCCGGCGTCGAAGCGCGCGTTGGTGACCGTCCAATCCCCGATGGCCGCCTGATAGCCGTCGTCGAGCTGGAACACGTCGAAGGGCCAGCCATCAGCCAGGGCCAGGTTGGATCGGACATCGGCCTCGGCCACGTCGTGGAAGTAGTGGTACCAGGAGCACCAGCCCACCTGGTAGGGCGCCCGGGTGCGGGCCCCCGCCCGGCGACCCACCTGGTCGGCCCACGCCTCCAGCAGTTCGGACGCGCCCGAGCCGGCCTCCCGGGCCGCGCCCGAGACCGCGGGCGCCTGGCCCACCAGCACCGCGTGCAACGAGCGTGACTCGCCGGGGGCCAGCCGCGCGCCGCCCAGGAAGGCCTCGACGCGCAGTTCGGGTCCGGTCTCGCCTTCGCGCAGGCGCAGCGTCCCGTCGTGGCGCTCCCCGCCGTCGAAGCCGACCAGGACGGGCGCCTGCATGCCGGCCCGCAGCAGGGTCACCCACTCGGAGCGCAGCTCACCGGGTTCGGCCACCGCCGCGTCGGCGTGGTGGACACCTCGGGCCATGGCCAACGATCCCCGGGCGAGCGACGGGTCCCGGTCGATGCCGAGCACCGCCACCCCGCTCGGGGACCACGACTGGTACCCGTGGCGGAAGAAGCGCAACGGCCGTTCGGCATCGTGCAGCTGCCACACCAGGGCGACCGCCTCGACGGCCACCGGGCGGTCGCCCGTGTTGGCCACGGACCACTCCACCGCCGTCCTCACCGGTCCGTCGGTACCGGCGGCGCCATCGGGATGGCTGGGTTCACCGGTGACGGTCACCTCGAGGGGCCCGACGCGAACCGAGCCGGCGGTGTGCACGGTCGATCGGGTCCGACCGCCGATGCGGACCTCCACACGACGCGGCTCGAGCTGCACGGCGGCGCATGCTATCGGTGGTCGGGCCACCACCTCATCGCCGACCGCCCGGCCCAGTCCACGATCGGCGTCCGGCCCGGTGGCCGGGCGGCCGGGCGGCCGGGCGGCCGGGGCCTACGATGCGGGCCGATGACCCTGCCTGCGGCACCGTACAGCGGTCCGATCACGCCTGGCCCGGGCCAGGCGGACGAGCCGTCCGGTCCGGTGCCTCGGTTCCCCTGGATCTCGCTGGTGTTCATGGTGTTGGCCTTCTTCGGCGTGGCCACGGCCATCGGCCTGGGCGTCTCGGCCGGGGTCCAAGCGTCGAACGACGACCAGCGCGCCATGGACGACACGGTGCGCGTCGCCTCGTATCAGCACGCGCCGGTGCCGGTGTCGGGTCCCGCCGACGTGATCCACGTCTGGGTGGTGATCCCGGGCGACGCCGCCGCCTGGCGGGCCGACGGCACCCTCGTCTATCCCAACGATCGACCGTTCGTCGTCCGCCAGGACGGCACCCGCCTTCTGCCTGACGACGAGCTGACCTACACGAACGGCTTCGCGTTCGACGCGCCCGACACGCTCACCGACGGCTCCACGCGGGTGAAGATCGACGACATCCACCCGCTGCGGGCGGGCACGGTCGATGTCGAGACCCAGAACCTCGCCCCGGGCAACGAGCTGCGCCTGGTACTCGACCCGTCGCGCACCACCGTCGACCGTCGCCTGGCTGCCGCCGCCATCACCGCAGCGGCGTCGATGGTGGTGGGCCTCGCCGCCCTGGTCACCTTCATCGTGATGCTGGTGCGACGCCAACGGGCCAAGCCGCGACGCCCGAAGCGGCCGCCTCCCCCACCCGGCTCCATGCCGCCCTATCCGGGCTATCCGGGCTATCCGGGCTATCAGCCCTATCAGGGCTATCAGCCGTATCAGCCTCACCAGCCGCCGTATCCACCCCCCAGTTCTGGGGCGCCGCCCTCGCCGTCGCCCGGCTGACCGAGCCAGGCCGATCGCGCCCGGTTGGGCGAGCCCGGGACGTCAGAGGCGGCGGGACCGCCACAGGATGGCCGCCAGGATCACGCTCACCAGCGACACGCTGAGCCCGACGATCCAACCTTCCACGTGGTTGGCCACCAGGACCGCACCCACCGCGGTGCCGATGGCCACCACGCCGGCCGTGGCGATCAGCCGGACCAGCGCGGATTCGACTCGGAGCCGGGGTGGGGCGGCAGACAGGAAGCCGGGTGCGACGGGTGCGGCGACGCCGGCCGCGACCGGTTCCGCCGCGACCGGTTCCGCCGCGACCGGTTCCGCCGCGACCGGTTCCGCCGCGACCGGTTCGGCCGCGACCGGTTCGGCCGCGACCGGTTCGGCCGCGACCGGTTCGGGCGCGACCGGTTCGGGCGCGACCGATTGGGGCGAGGCGTCTGGCTCGACCGTGGTCAGGTCGAGCGCGTCGCGCCGGTCGGCCTCGGTGATGGGCGAGTCGAGCGGGACGGCGCCATCGGCGGCGACGGGTTGGGCGGCCGACGGCGACCGCGTCGGCGGTGGGGCGACGTGGGCACGCCGGCCGAGGCCACCGAAGCCGGTTCCGCGGTCAGATCGATGGTCCGACCCGTCTCCCGCTGCGCATCGGCCGGCCCTCGGCGCCAGCGGGCTCGACCCGATCCTCCTCGGCGCGGATCCGGAACGGGTTGTCGAACAGCCCGGGCGGGTCGTCGGTGTCCTCGTCCTCGTCGACCGGTGGGTCGGTTCGTGTGGCGCGTCGGAGCTTCATCCCAAAACCTCCCCGTCCAGCCTGCGTGGACCTTACGCCGTATCCTACCCACGCCGGTCGGTACCATGCCTACGAAGAGAGGTGTGACCGATGGTTGTGGCGTGGCTGGTGCTGGGCGTCATCCTGTTGGCGTTCGAGATGCGCCACCTGGCCTTCTACGCGCTGTTCGCCGCCCTCGGGTGCTTCGCCGCCTGCGTGACCGCGCTGTTCGTGCCCATCATCCCGGTGCAGGTGGCGGTGGCCATCCTGGTGGCCGGCATGGGCATCGCCACGGTGCGCCCGATGATGAGCCAGCGCTTCAACCCCCACGAGGACCACGGCCCGCTGGGCCGGGGCGTGGCCGGCACGCTGGTGGGCGAGGAGGTCATGACCCTCGACGCGGTGGGCGACGCCCACGCGCCGGGCCATGTCCGGCTGGCCGGCGAGCGCTGGCTGGCCACCAGCGGATCGGGTTCGCCCATCCCGCAGGGGGCGCGGGTGCTGGTCACCGCCGTGCAGGGCACCACCCTGGTCGTCTGGCCGGTCGACGGAATCGTGGCCCCCGAGCTGCCGAGCACCTACGCTCCCGTCGACGCCGGCGGCCCCGGCGGACACCGATCCGGCCTCCGACTCCATCCCGAGCGACCAACTGCCCGACGAGGCAGGCAAGGAGCCCTCATGATCTGTGCCCTCGGTACCCTCACCATCGGCGGGCTGGTGGTGTTGGCCGTGATCGTGCTGGTGGGCCTGGCCACCCTCCGGTCGATGATCAACATCGTCCAGCAGGGCCAGGTGGGCGTGGTCAAGCGGCTCGGCGAGTACCGCAAGACCCACGAGCCCGGGCTGGTGGTCATCGCCCCGTTCGTCGATTCGCTCCAGACCGTGGACATGCGCGAGGTCCCGGTCCCCGGCGACCGCCAGGACGTCATCACCAAGGACAACGTGGTGGTCACGGTGAACGCCACCATCTTCACCCAGGTGGTGGACGCCAAGCAGGCCCTGTTCAGCGTGAAGAACTTCGACATCGCCATCGACGCCCTGGCCCGCACCGCCCTGCGCTCGGTCATCGGCACCATGACCCTGGACGAGGCCCTCTCCGAGCGCGAGCGGATCAACACCGACGTGCAGGAGCAGATGGAGCAGGTCACCGACAAGTGGGGCATCCGCATCAGCCGCATCGAGATCGTGGAGATCGCCCCGCCGCCCCAGATCCTCCAGGCCCTGGCGCTGCAGAAGCAGGCCGACCAGGAGAAGCGGGCCCGGATCCTGCAGTCCGAGGGCGAGCAGACCTCGGCCATCAACGTGGCCGAAGGCCAGTCCCAGGCCGCCATCAAGGCGGCCCAGGGCGAGCGCCAGGCCGCCATCCTGCGGGCCGAGGGCATGCGCCAGGCCGCCATCCTCGAGGCCGAAGGCCGCAGCCAGGCCATCGCCACCGTGTACGGCGCCATCACCGCCGCCAACCCCGACCAGACGCTGGTGGCCATCCTGCAACTCGACACGCTGGCCAAGTTCGCCGACAGCGACAACTCCACCATCGTCGTCCCCTACGAGAGCGCCGGGCTCATGGGTGCCGCGCAGGCGTTGCGCAGCGTGCTGGGGGCCGAGGGCGCCCCCTCCACCAACGGCCGCGGCTGACCCCGGCTCACCGCGTACCTGTCGCGCCAGCGACCTCCCCGAGTCGCTCGCACGCGACCAGGAAGCGGCGAACGGAACCCGCAGGGATTGTTCGGTACCCTAACCATGTGGGAACTGAACGAACTGCCACCCTGACCCTGGCCGTGGCCGCCCGCATGCTCGAGCGGTCGCTCGACGAGCTGTCGCTGCCGCAGTTCCGCGTGCTGTCGCTGATCGCCTCGTCGCCCGAGCGGGCCGGGCGCATCGCCACCATGGCCGGGGTGAGCCGACCCTCGCTGACCGGTGTGCTCGACGGGCTGGTCCAGCACGGCTTCGTTCGCCGGGTGACGGTGGACGGCGACCGACGGGGCGTCAGCCTCGAGATCACCGATGCCGGCCGGGCCGCGCTCGACCGGGCCCAGGAGTCGGTGGCCACCCGCCTCGACGCCGTGCTCGGCCAGGTGCCCCCCGCCGACCGTCGCGCCGCCCTCGACGGCCTGGCCGCCCTGGGCCGAGCCTTCGACGCCGATGCCAGCCGGCGCCGAGCCGACGCCGGCCGTGGGGACCCGGGCCCGCGGACCGCCTCCCCCGAGGCGGTGGTGAGCCCGTGAGCCCGGCCGACACCGCGACCAAGACCCGTCCCACCCCGCAACCGGCCCCCCCGGGCAGCGGCGGCTGGATCCGGCGCCTGTGGCCGTTCCTGATGGCCCACCGGGGCACCGTCTACACCGCCTTCGGGGTGGCCCTGGCCGCCCAGATCGTGGCCGCCATCGAGCCGCTGCTGCAGCGCGCCATCATCGACGACGGCCTGGTCGACCACCAGCCGATCCTCATCTACCTGGCCGCGCTGGTGTGCACGGCCACGGTCTCGCTGTGGTGGACCTACATCCGCCGCTGGCGGGGCGGCTGGTTCAGCCTGTACGTGCAGTACGACCTGCGCAACGCCATCTACGAGCGCCTCCAGCGCCTCGACTTCGCCGGCCACGACCAGATGCACACCGGCCAGCTGGTGTCGCGCTCGTCCTCGGACGTCGGGCTGATCCAGGGGCTGTTGCAGTTCATGCCGATCATGGCCGGCAACGTGATCATGGTGGCGCTCTCGCTGATCATCATGTTCGTCCTGTCCTGGCCGCTGGCCCTGCTGATGCTGATCAGCCTCCCCGCCCTGCTGGTGGTGGCCATGCGCCTGCGCACCACCGTCTTCCCGGCCACCTGGGACGCCCAGCAGCACGCCGGCGTGGTGGCCGGCGTGGTCGACGAGGCGGTGAGCGGCGTGCGGGTGGTCAAGGGCTTCGGCCAGGAGGACCGCGAGCTGGCGCACCTGGCCGACGCGTCGCGCGACCTGTACTCGTCGCGGGCCCGGCTGGTGCGGGTCCAGGCCCGCTACACCCCGATCCTGTCCGCCATCCCGTCGTTCACCATGGTGGCCATCCTGGGCCTGGGCGGGTGGCTGGTGACCGAGGGCCACATCAGCTACGGCACCTTCTTCGCCTTCATGACCTACGTGGCCCTGATGGTGCCGCCGGTGCGGATGCTGGCCGGCCTGTTCGCCATCGGCCAGCAGGCCCGGGCCGGCGCCGACCGGGTGCTCGACATCCTCGACACCAACCCGCTCATCACCGAGAAGCCCGACGCCGACGAGCTGCCCCCGGTGCGCGGCGAGATCCACTTCGACGACGTCCGCTTCGGCTACACGGCCGGCCAACCCGTGCTCGAGCACTTCGACCTCACCGTGGCCCCGGGCGAGGTGGTGGCCCTGGTCGGCTCCAGCGGCTCGGGCAAGTCGACCGTGACCGCCCTGCTCCCCCGCTTCTACGACGTCGGCGCCGGGCGCCATCACCATCGACGGCGTCGACGTGCGCGACGTCACCCTCGACTCGCTGCGCAGCCAGGTCGGGGTGGTGTTCGAAGAGGCCTTCCTGTTCTCCGAGTCGGTCGGGGCCAACATCGCCTACGCCCGACCCGATGCGTCAGTCCGCCGAGATCGAGGCGGCCGCCACCGCCGCCGGGGCGGCCGGGTTCATCTCCGAGCTGCCCGACGGCTACGACACCGTGGTGGGCGAGCGGGGGCTGACCCTGTCGGGTGGCCAGCGCCAACGCATCGCGCTGGCCCGGGCCATCCTCACCAACCCCCGCATCCTGGTGCTCGACGACGCCACCTCGGCGGTGGACGCGGCCACCGAGGAGGCCATCCACGACACGCTGCGCCAGCTGATGACCGATCGCACCACCATCCTCATCGCCCACCGCCGTTCCACGCTGCGCCTGGCCCAGCGCATCGTGGTCATCGACCACGGACGGGTGGTGGCCCAGGGCACCCACGAGGAGCTGATGGCCCAGGATCGGCGCTACCGCAGCCTTGCTGGCCGGTCCCACCGCCGCGGACGTGGCCGAGGACGACCTGGAGGCGGCGCTGGCCAACCTGGACGGCACCTTGGCCACCGATCCCGGTGACGTCGAGCGCGAGCTGGACGAGGACCGCCAGGAGGGCCAGGCGTTCGAGGACGAGGCGATCCGCGAGCTGACCGGGCTCGATCCGGTGGACGGTCTGGACCCGGTCGGACTGACCCGCTGGCCGCGCCCGCGATCACCGCCGAGGCCTGGCCCGGCACGCTCGCCGACGGCACTCCCGCGACCCATGGCCCAGGTGGCGACGGTCGCCGCGCCTGGGCCCCGGCGGCAACCGGGGCGGCGGTGGCGGGATGGGCGGACCCATGGGCGGCGCGGCGCTGGCCGCCACCCCCGCCCTGCTGGCCGCCCTGGACAAGCTGCCGCCGGCCGACGACCAGCCTCAGGTGGACGAGGCCGAGGCCGCCCAGGTCACCCCCGGCCAGTTCCAGGTCCGTCGCTTCGTGCGCCCCTGGACCAAGTGGCTGGGCTTCGGTCTCGGCCTGGTCATGGCCGACGCCCTGTTGAGCCTGCTGGGGCCGTTCTTCGTGCGCCAGGGCCTCGACCAGGGCGTGGCCCATGCCGACCTGGGACGGCTGTGGCTCACCACCACCTTCTTCTTCCTGAGCGTGGTGGCCGACTGGGTGGTCACGTGGGGCTACACCTGGATCACCGGGCGCACCTCCGAGCGGATGCTGTTCGCGCTGCGCATCAAGATCTTCTCCCACCTCCAGTCGCTGTCGCTCGACTACTACGACACCGAGCTGGACGGCCGGGTCATGACCCGGATGACCACCGACGTGGACGCCCTGTCCCAGCTGGTCCAGACCGGCCTGATCAACGCGGTGGTGGGCGCCATCACCTGCGTCGGGCGTGTTCGTGTTCCTGGTCGTGCTGTCGCCCATCCTGGCCCTGGCCGCGGCCTCGGTGCTGCCCCCGCTGGCCCTGGCCACCTGGTGGTACCGCAAGCGCTCGACGGTGGCCTACGCCGCGGCCCGCGAGTCCATCGCCGATGTGAACGCCAACCTGCAGGAGAGCCTGTCGGGCGTGCGGGTGGCCCAGGCCTACGTGCGTGAGGACCGCAACATCTCCGGGTTCCACGACGTGAACCGGCGCTACCTGACCGACCGGCTCGGCGCCCAGCGCCTCATCGCCATCTACTTCCCGTTCGTCCTGTTCGTGGCCGACATCGGGGCGGTGGTGGTGCTGGCCACCGGCAACCACCTGGTGCAGACCGGAGCGGTCACCACCGGCGTGGTCATCGCCTTCCTGCTCTACCTCGACCAGTTCTTCGCTCCCATCCAGCAGCTCTCCCAGGTGCTCGACACCTGGCAGCAGGCGGCCGCCTCCACCGCCAAGATCGAGGAGCTGTTCACCATCCCGAGCGGCACCCCGCCGCCCGAGCACCCGGTCGACCCCGGGTCACCTCTCGGGGGAGATCCGCTTCGACGACGTGCACTTCCGCTATCCCAACACCGTCGGCGAGGAGGCCCTGGACGGGATCGAGCTGACCGTGGCCCCGGGGGAGACCGTGGCGCTGGTGGGCGAGACCGGGCGCCGGCAAGTCGACCATCGTGAAGCTGGTCAGTCGCTTCTACGACCCCACCGCCGGGGCGGTGCTGGTGGACGGGATCGACCTGCGCGACATCGACCTGGGCCGGTTCCGGCGCCAGATCGGCATCGTGCCCCAGGAGGCCTTCCTGTTCACCGGCACGCTGCGCGACAACATCGCCTACGGCCGGCCCGACGCCACCGACGCCGAGGTGGAGGCGGCGGCGCGGGCCGTGGGGGCCCACGACTTCGTGGCCGCCCAGCCCCAGGGCTACCTGAGCCCGGTCAGCGAGCGGGGCCGATCGCTGTCGGCCGGCCAACGCCAGCTCATCGCCCTGGCCCGGGCCCGGCTGGTCGACCCGGCCATCCTGCTGCTCGACGAGGCCACCTCCCAGCTCGACCTGGCCAGCGAGGCCCGGGTGCAACAGGCCATGAGCGCGGTGGCCGAGGGCCGCACCACCCTGCTGGTGGCCCACCGCCTGCCCACCGCCCGGCGCGCCGATCGCATCCTGGTCATCGACCGGGGCCGGATCGTCGAGCAGGGCACCCACGACGAGCTGCTGGCCCTCGACGGCGAGTACGCCCAGCTCTGGGGCGCCTTCGCCACCACCGCCACCGACGCCACCTCCCAGGCCGGCGTCGGTCCCACCTGATCGGCGTCGGCGTGCCCCCATCTGCCTCGGATGCCGAGCGGCACCCACGGTCCCAACCCCGACTGGCGCACCAGATGTGGGTCTCGCTCGAGGCCATCCACGCCGTCACCTACTTCACGCCCGAGGCCCGGGCCGCCCACGAGGCGGTCGGGCTGCGAGGCTTCTGGCGGGGCTACTTCGCCATGCGGGGCGCCCCGCTCGGCCCGGTCGGCCCGGGCGTGGTGGTGGCCACCTTCGCCGGCTTCGCGCCATCGATGGTCGAGCGCGCCGTGCCCGAGGTGTGGACGATGGCGACGCCCGAGTCGGCCCTGGCCGCCCGGCTGGCCGGCGCCACCGAGTCCATCCGCGCCCGGGTCACGCCGCCGCCCACCGACTCGGACCTGGCCGACGCCGCCGATCTGCTGGCCCGGGTGGTGGCGGCCGCGCCCGTGGCCGGGCGGCCCCTGGGCGCGGCGAACGCCGGACTGGCATGGCCCGACGACCCGCTGGCCGCCCTGTGGCACGGTGCCACCGTGATCCGCGAGCTGCGCGGCGACGGGCACGTGGCCGTCCTGACCGCTGAGGGCCTCGATGGTCTCCTGGCCCACGCCCTGCGGGCCGCGGTGGACGACAGCCGGGCGCTGGTTCAACCCAGCCGCGGCTTCACCGACGACGAGTGGGACCGGGCCGACGCCACGCTGGCCGACCGCGGGCTGCTCGACGGCGACGCGCACCTGACCGAGGCCGGCGCCCGTCTGGTGGACCACATCGCCGAGCGGACCGACGCACTGGCCGCCCAGGGTTGGGAGGTGCTCGACAGCGAAGAGCTCGAGCGCCTGCGCTGGGTCATCGCACCGATGGCCGCCCGGCTCGGGGGCGAGGCCATCCCCTACCCCAACCCGGTCGGCGCCCCCCGGCCCCCCGATCCCGGAGCGACGGGCGGCTGAGCGAGGTCAGTGGCCGGTCGCGGTGACCTGATCGCCGGCGGCCGTGGCCGAGATCTCGGCGCAGGTGAAGGCGGGGGGCCACGGCGCCCCGCCGGACGGAGGGCCCGGGCGCCAGGCGCACGGCGTGGCCTCGGGCAGGGTCGTCGTGGGCAAGCTCCCCAGGCCCAACGCCGAGATCGAGAAGCTGGTCGTGGGTGCGGTGGCGGTGCTCGACGAGGGAGGGTTCATGATCGCCAGCACGAGGCCGGCCACCAGCACGGCCAGGAGCACGACCAGGCCGATCGCCATCGGGGCGGTCACGCCGGGCAGACCACGTCCGAAGACGTGGTAGCGGGCGCGCGGATCGTCCTCAGGGTCCTGGCCGGGGGTGACCCGACCGTCGCGATCCGACCCGCCGTCGGAGCTGCTCTCCAGCACCGGGCAAGTCTTCCTGACCCGGCGCCGCCACTCGTCGACGGGTCGACGCCACCGTCAGGACGCGACCTCGGTGAAGACCCGGCGGTAAGCCATCGGGCTGGTGTGCACGGCCCGCTGGAAGTGCATGCGCAGGGCGGCGGCCGAGCCGAACCCCGCCTGGTCGGCCACCTGCTCGATGGCCAGGTCGGTGGTCTCCAGCAGGCGGCGGGCCAGCTGGAGTCGCTGGTCGAGCAGCCACTGATGGGGCGTGGTGCCCACCGCCTGGCGGAAGCGCCGGCTGAACTGGCGGGGGCTGAGGTTGGCCTGGGCGGCCAGGTCGGTGATGGTCAGAGGCTCGTTCAGCCGCTCCAGGGCCCAGTCGAGCAGGGGGGCCAGCGAATCGCTCCCGCAGTCGACCGGCACCGGCGCGGCCACGAACTGGGCCTGGCCCCCTTGGCGGTGGGGGGCGACGACCAGGTCGCGGGCCAGGTCGTTGGCCACCTCCGCCCCGAAGTCGTGGCGCACCAGGGCCAGGGCGCAGTCGATGGAGGCGGCGGAGCCGGCGGAGGTCCACACGTCGCCCCGCTCGTCGGCGTCGTGGATGTAGAGCACCTCGGGGTCGACGGTGACGGCGGGGAACTGCTGGGCCAGACGGGGCGCCGGACCCCAATGGGTGGTGGCCCGGCGACCGTCGAGGATGCCGGCCTCGGCCAGGGCGAAGGCGCCCGTGCAGAACGAGACCATCCGGGCGCCCCGGGCCGCCGCCGCCCGTAGGGCGTCGATGGCGTCGGGTTGCGATCCCCGTCCCCCACCGCACCATCCCGGCACGACCACGGTGTCGGCCCGCCGGAGTGCATCGAGGCCCTGGTCGACGTGCAGGCTCATGCCCCCGTCCAGCGCCACCGCGCCCGGCTCGGGGGTGCAGATGGTGAACCGGTACCAGCGCTGGCCCAGCTCGGGCCGGTCGACGCCCAGGAACTCGGAAGCCACCGCGATCTCGAGCGGCGACATGCCCGGCACGACCAGGGCCACCACCCGGTGGCGAGCGGGCGGCCGAGGTGGGCGGACATGGCTGGAACCGGATGACCGCGAAGTCCGAGACATGTCCTGTATCTTAGCGAACATCGTCATTCAAGTCACTGGTGGATTGGCCGGGCGAAGCGCACGATGTGGTTGTCCGCTCCACTCGGGGCGCCACCAACCCCCGGATCGGAGACTCCGATGAACTGGTACGACGCCAAGCTCATGGCCGACGGCCTGGCCGCCGACCGACAGCGGGCCGCCGAACGGCATCGCCGGGCCCGCACGGCCGCCGCCCTCGCTCGACGGGGGTCGCGGCGCCGGATGAACCCCTGGGCGGCGATGTGGGCCGCGGCCTCGGGTCGGGTCGGACGCGCGGCGCCAGCGGGCATCTGCCGCCCGGGTCCGGGCGGTGAGGGGACGCCGACCCAGCCCGATGATGGCGGAATCCGCCGCCTGCCAGCCCGGTCAGTGACCCACGGCAGGGGGTGCGCCCGCCACGGTCGTGGGCGTCGCCCGACGCCGCCGTGGCACCCGGCGCGCCGCCTACGGCCGCTCGGGAGTCAGGCGGGCGCCAGCGGGAAGAACTGGGCCGCGATCCGGGCCACCACGTCACGGGGCACCGGCGCGCTGCGCAGGTTGATCAGGTCCCAGAGCATGGCCGGGCCGACCTCGGCCACCAGATCGATGTCGGTATCGGCTGGCAGGCGCCCGGTCTCGACCGCCTCGGTCACCAGCTCGTGCCAACGCTGACGGCGCTCGGCCAGGCAGACCCGCTCGAACTCGCGGCCCAGCTCCGGATGGCGGATGCGCTCGGCCGCGAAGGCGGCGATGAGCACGCCGTCGGTCCCCTTCATGCAGGCCATCGTGAGGCTGAGCATGGCCTGGAAGTCAGCGGCCAGATCATCGGTGCGGGGCGGGGGCGAGGCGAAGTTGCCCCGAGCCCGCACGGCGTCGACCACCAGCTGGGCCTTGTCCGACCACCGCCGGTAGATGGTGGCCTTGCCCACTCCGGCCCGGGCGGCGATGCCCTCGATGGTCATGGCCTGGTAG
Organism: uncultured Microthrixaceae bacterium; assembly: GCA_963793965.1. Taxonomy (GTDB): domain Bacteria; phylum Actinomycetota; class Acidimicrobiia; order Acidimicrobiales; family Acidimicrobilacustridaceae; genus UBA4742. The sequence continues at coordinate 274,084 of CAWCCB010000020.1, read as the reverse complement.
CCCTGCTCGACCAGGGTCTCGAGGGTGGCGTCCACGATGGCCCGCTCGGCGTCCTTGCTGCGGGGACGGCCGGGCGCCTGGGGTGAGTCGACGGTCGCGCTCACGACCGGCCCTCGGCCATCGTGGGTCCCGCACCGATGCCCTCGGCCCGCATCACCCCGGCGGGCTCGACCACATCCGGCTCGACCTCCGCCGGCCCGAGGACATCGGGCTCGGGCTCGACCAGGCCCACGTCGGGCTCGGGCCCGGTCTCGTCCACTTCGGGTCGAGCCTTGGCCGGCAACCACAGGAACACGCCGGCCGCGGCGATCAAGGTGATGAACCCGGCGATCAGGGTGGCGGCGTGCAGGCCGGTCATGAAGCTGGTGTGGGCCGCCGACACGATGGTGGCCTGGAAGGGCCTGGCCGCCGGGCGCGTACTTGGCCACCGCCACCGCGTGGCTGACGTTGTCGTTGATCGAGGCGGCCAGCGCCGGCGGGACCTTGCCCCCCAGCTCGGTCAGGATCTGGCTCGAGTAGCGGCTGGTCAGGATGGAGCCGAGCACGGCCACGCCCACCGCGCCACCGACCTGGCGGGTGGTGTCGTTCATGGCCGAGCCCACCCCGGCCTTGGAGCGGGGCAGTGACCCCATGATCGAGTCGGTGGCCGGAGCCATGATGTTGCCCATCCCCAGGCCCATGAGCATGGTCACCCCGATGATGGCGAACACCGAGCTGTGCGGGCTGAGGCCCAGGAAGGCGAACAGCGAGATCGAGACCAGGATCAGGCCCGTCCCGACCACGATCTTGTTGCCGATCTTCTGCACCCACACCGCCGAGAGCGGCGCGGTGATCATCAGCACCGCGGCCTGGGGCAACAACACCGCCCCGGCTTCGACGGTGGTGTAGCCGAGGACCGACTGCAGGTACTGGGTGAGCAGGAAGATGGTGCCGTACAGGGCGAAGAAGGTCAGCGAGATGGCGCCGCTGGCCGCCGAGAAGCGGGGGTTCTTGAAGAAGCGGATGTCGAGCATGGGGCTCGAGTAGTGCAGCTCCCAGAACAGGAAGGCGCCCAGCAGCACGAAGCCGACGCCCAGGCCGCCCAGGGTCTGGGCCGATCCCCACCCGTTGGTGGGCGCCTCGATGATGGCCCACAGCAGCGAGACCAGCGCGGCGATCGACAGCAGCGCGCCCAGCGGATCCAGCTTGGGGGCGTTCGGGTCGCGTGACTCGGGGATGAGGAAGTAGCCGAAGCCCAAGGCGGCGATGGCGATGGGCACGTTGACCAGGAAGATCGATCCCCACCAGAAGTGCGAGAGCAGGATCCCGCCGGTGATCGGACCCAGTCCGACGCCCAGGGCCGACACGCCGGCCCACACGCCGATGGCCTTGCCCCGCTCCACCGGGTCGCGGAACACGTTGGTGATGATGGACAGGGTGGCCGGCATGATGCAGGCGCCGCCGACGCCCATCAGGGCCCGGGTGGCGATGAGCATGGTGGGCGAGGTGGCCATGGCCGACAGGAGCGAGCCGGTGGCGAAGATGGTCAGGCCGATGGTGAGGAAGCGGTAGCGGCCGAACCGGTCACCCAGGCTGCCGCAGGTCAGCAGCAGCCCGGCGAACACGATGGTGTAGCCGTCCACGATCCATTGCAGCTGGCTGGTGGTGGCCCCCAGACCGCCCTCGCTGACCGGTCGGGCCAGGGTGGGGATGGCCACGTTGAGGATGGTGTTGTCCAGCGTGATGACCATCAGCCCGACGCAGATCACCACCAGGGTGAGCCAACGGCGCTCGTTGACGTAGGCCGGATCCTTCAATCGAGCTCGCACGGCGGGCCTCTTCCTGTCCTGTCGCCTCGCGGGTCGATCGGCTCCGCGATCGCCACCCACGATTCGATACGAGACGTATCCGTATCGCCGGCAACCACCGTCGGGCCGAAAACCTTCCCGGACCGGCGATCAGCCTTCGGCCGAGCTCCCATCGGCGCCCGCGCTGGCCGCGCCGGGCGACCGGGACGCCCCACGGAAGGCCTGGACGCCCACCAGCCCGATGAAGGCCAGCACCCCGGCGGTCGCCCACCAGCACGCTGACCGAGCTGGGGCGGCCACCGGACCCGACCAGCAGCGCCACGCCCAGGGCGCGCCACCACCGACGCGCCCACCACCAGCGCCCGCCCGACCCAGGTGCCCGCGACCGCCGGCACCACCTCCAGCCGCTCCGACGCGGCCACCGCCAGCTCCACCAGCGCCAGGGCCAGCCCACCGATCATGGCCGCGGTCAGGGCATCGATCCGGTTCGTCAACACCAGCACCAACCCGCACCAGCACCACCGCGCCGCCCGCCACCATGCCCACGGCAGCCACCAGCACCGGCCAGGGCCGCGTCCTCACGCCGGTGTCCTCACGACGCCACCGGCTGGCGGGCGCGGCGACCCTGGCGGGCCAGCTGGGCCAGCACCAGCTCCATGTCGACGCCCTCGCGCCACTGCACCACCGGTACCCCCACCGCCGCGAACCGGTCACGCCGGGCCTGGCGCTGCATCTCCCACAGCCGCCAGGCCAGCCGGTCCATGGCCGAGCGCGGCTCGGGCGTCCAGCGCGACGGCGAGACCTCGATGACCCGGATGTCGAGGCGACGCCGGCGCAGATCGCCGATGGCACCGATGGTTCGCTCGTCGATCAGGGGGGTGATGGCCAGGATGGCCGCGCCGGGCGGCAGCATCCGCGGGGGGATGGCCCGGATCTCCTTCTCGGCCCAGCTGAACACCGGCCGGCTGTCGATCAGGGCGTCGGCCAGGACCCGGTGCTGGCGTCGGCCCCCGGCCGGGCGAACCAGGCGCATGCTGCCGCCGAACACCACCAGCCCCACCCGGTCCCGCTCGGCCAGCTGGTGACGCGGCGACGGTCATGGCCGCCCGCATCGTCTGGTCCAGGCCCTCGGCCGCGAAGCTGTCCACGAACAGGACGACATCCGCGCTGCGCTCGGGATGGCGCTCGGTCACCATCAGCTCGTCCCCCCGGGCGGTGGCGCGCCAGCTCAGGTCGCGAGGCCGATCCCCGGCCTGGTAGGCCCGCAGCCCGCCGAACTCGATGCCCGGTCCCACCACCCGCGCCGGGTGCGCACCAGTGGCCAGGCGGAGCCGGCTGGGGCGGACCGGGGTGCGCACCTGGTCCACGCCGGGCCGGACGCGTGCCGTGGCCTGGTCCACCAGCACCGCCTCCTGTGAGACCAGGCCCAGCGGATCCCGACTCCGCACCATCCCCAGGCCCAGCTGGTGCCGGCCCCACCGCTCGACCGCGCAGCCGGACCACCTCGACCACCGAACCGTCGGCCCCCAGCCGCAACCGCCGAGGGCGGGCGCCATCGAGGGCGGTGATCCCGGCCGGCAAGGCCAGGGCCACGTCGACCACGCGCGGCCCGAGGACCGTGGACCTCGACCGCGAGCGCCACCTCGGCCCCCTCCACCGCCTCGCGATCAGCCGGGTCCACCAGCCGGACCCGACCCTGCACCGCCGGGGCGCCCAGGGCCACGGCCATCAGCAGGGCGAAGCCGACCGGCGCCCCCAGCGCCACCAGCGCGCCCCGGCCGGTGAGCACCCCGGCGCTGAGCAGGGCCGCGGCCACCACCAGGTAGGCCAGCAGCCGCGGCGACACCCGCCGTCCGCTCACGGCGCGTCAGGCGCCGAACCGGCCGGGCCGCCGGAGGCCGAGTCCGAGCCCACGGGCACCGGCACCGACGCCAGGCACTCCTCCACCACCTGCTCGACCCGGGCGCCCTGGACCCACAGCTCGGGGCGCAAGGTGAGTCGGTGCGCCAGGGCGGGCACGGCCACCGCCTTCACGTCCTCGGGGGTCACGTAGTCGCGCCCGGCCAGCGCGGCGCGCGCCCGCGACAGGGCCAGCACGGCCAGCGAACCACGAGGGCTGGCCCCGAGCTCGACCCCGCCGTGGCGCCGCGTGGCTGCGGTGATGTCGACGATGTAGTAGCCGATGGCGTCGGTCACCTGCACCTGCTCGACCGCGTCCTGCATGGCCACCAGGGTCTCCCGGTCGATGACCCGGTCGAGTCGGACGTCGTCACCACCCCGGCGCTGGCGCTGGTCCAGCACGTGCCACTCGTCCTCCCGGCTGGGGTAGCCGACCTTGATCCGCAGCAGGAAGCGGTCGAGCTGGGCCTCGGGCAGGGCGTAGGTGCCCTCGTAGTCGATCGGGTTCTGGGTGGCCAGGACCACGAACGGCCGCTCCAACGGATGGGTGTGGCCGTCGATGGTGACCTGGTGCTCGGCCATGGCCTCGAGCAGCGCGGCCTGGGTCTTGGGGGGCGTGCGGTTGATCTCGTCACCCAGCACCACGTGGGCGAAGATCGGTCCCGGTCGGAACTGCACGCTGCGATCGGGCTCGAGCACCGACGAGCCGGTCACGTCGGACGGCAGCATGTCGGGGGTGAACTGGATGCGGGAGAAGACCAGGCCGGTGGCCTGAGCCATGCTCCGGGCCATGAGCGTCTTGGCCACGCCGGGCACGTCCTCGATCAGGACGTGCCCGTTGGCCAACATCCCCATGAGCATCAGCTCGAGCACCGGCCGCTTGCCCACCACCACCTGCTCGACGGCATCGAGCACGGCCGTGGCCTGCACGTGCAGGTCCTCCAGGGACATGGTCACAGGGCCTCCAACTGGTCGACGAGCACGGTGAGCTCGGCGGGGGTGATGCCCGCCGCGTTGCGATCCGCGGGTTCGGGTCGGTCGGGTCGGATCAGGTCCCACAGGGGCTCGGGAACCTGCCCGGCCGCGGCCGGATCGGCCAGGTCGATCCCGTGGCCCAGCCGCAGCCGGGTGGCGGCGATGTCGGCCAGCAGGGGCCGAAGCCACTGGTGGACGCCGATGGCGGTGGGCGCCCGCCCCGCCACCAGGGTCTGCATGCGCTCCAGGTCGCGCGGACGACGGGGCGGGTCCGGTCGCCGACCCCGGGCGGCGGCAGCGAAGCGGGAGCGAGGCGTGGTGTGCTCGTGGTCGGCCAGCACCGAGCCCACCCCCACCAGCATCACCACCACGCCGAGCAGGGCCAGCAACACCACGATGGGCAGCGTCAGCTGCATCAGCGCGGCCACGCGTGGCCGGCAGGAGGCACACCAGCGCCCCGGGAGGCCGCGGCCCGGGCCTTCACCGGACCGCCCTCGTCATGAGGCGGTCACCACGGGGTTCGAGATCGGCGACCGACGGCTCGCAACCAGGCCAGGGCCTGATCCCGCTCCTCGGACGTGATCGGATGGTCGCTGTACTCGGCCCGCTCGAAGGCGGACACCAGCGAGCGCGCCGGTCCCATCCCGCCGGGTGGTCCACCAGGACCCGGTCGAGGTGCTCGAGGGGCGCCTCGGATCGTCGACGCGCCCAGCCCCGCCCGGCCAGCAGGGCCAACAATCGGTGATAGGCGATGACGACCGCCCGACGGGGATCGGGCTCGGCCTCGGGATCGAGATCGCCGTCGGGGATCTCCATCTCCTCGGTGTCCGGCGGATCCGTCGGGTCCACCCGCCGGGGCCCGGCCGGCGTCCGGGCCTCGAGGCGCCGGGCGTTGGCCCACACCGCGGCCACCACCGCGCCCGCCGCCAGCGCCACCAGGACCACCGGCCAGTCGTCGCGGTACCAGTCCCGCGGTCGGGATGGGGGCTCAGGTGACGCCGGGGCCGCCACCGGAAGGCCCGGGATCCTCGCCGGTGGTGGCGTGGGTCCGGTAGCTCACGAACCAGATCGCCAGCAGCACCACGGCCAGCACCACCAGCAGCGACAGCACCCACCGCAGGCCCAGTCGGCGTCGCCGCCCCTCGGTGTGGTCCGGCCCGAACAGGCCGCCGCCGGCAGGGACATGACCAGGCAGGCGGCCCCGAACAGGAAGAGGGCGATGAACACGACCCGGATCCCGTCGGCCACGGCCCGATCCGCCCCCGACGCCACCGCCGCGTTGGACAGGGCGCGGCCGGCTGAGCCAACGATCGGCGGCGGCCACCCCGACCAGGATGGCCAGCCCGGCTCCCAGCACCGGCCACGAACGGCTGGAGCCGGCCCGCTGCATGGCGAAGAAGGTAGTGCGGGGTGGTCAGGCCTCGCGGGAGCCGAGCAGATGGCGGGTCAGCTCGAAAACAGCGCGGTCGCCCGTCAGCGAGCGCCGACCTGACCGGCTGGCGGACGGCTGGCGGACGGCTCAGGCGGTGCGGGCACGGCGGTCGATCTGCGCCCGCCGGTTCATGGCTGGACGCTCCACCGCGTGGTAGAACCCGTAGCTGGCGGCGACGGCCACGGGGGCCACCGCGAAGATCATCAGTGCGAACGAGGCGTTCTCGGACCACCCGAGCGGCTGGACGACGTAGAGCCAGCCCACCGCCAGGATCGGCGCGTGGACGAGGTAGATCGAATAGGAGAACCGCCCGGCACCAACCAGGTGACGATGTTGGAGGAAGCGCTTGACCGGACCGGCGGCCGGGCCCGAGAGGGCGGCCAGCAGACAGGCCGCGATCGCGCCGACCACCAGGTCCGACCAGTAGAGGTTCCCTCCCAGGACCCGCACGCTGCCGAGCACGGCGCACAGCGCCACCGAGACGGCCAGCGAGACGGTGGTGATCCAACCCCAGGGCACGCGGCCCGGCTCGGTTCTCATCGTGGCCTGGGCCGCCACCATCCCGAAGATGAACAAGGCGGCGAACTGGGGTGAGAGATCGAACAGCCGATGCAGGGGCACCGAGTTGTGAGCCACCACGCTCACGGCCCAGATCCCCACGAGAGCGGCCGCCACCGTCTTCGCCGGCCCGACCAGGCGACGGACCAACAAGAAGAGCGGGAAGAAGAAGTAGAGCTGCCACTCGACCGCGATCGACCACAGCGCACCGTTCATCTCCGTGTTCTTCACGAGGTCCTGGACGAGGAACAGGTGGACCACGACATCCTTGACGGTCAGGTGGATATCGGACCGCTGCGCTACGAGGAGGACCACGACGAGCGACGACAACAGCACGGACGCCCAGTAGCCGAGCAGATCCATGGCGTCGGCCACCGGCAACGGGCGGCTGAACAGATAGCCCTGGGCCAGCTCGCAGTCCAGGGCGCGCAGCGCCTCCATCTGGAACAGGGTCTCGACCCCTCGGCCACCACGGTGAAACCGAGGGACTTGGCCAGGGCGATGGCGGCCGAGACGATGGCCGCCTCCTGGGAGCCCGGCCGGTCGACGCCCTCCACGAAGGCCCGGTCGATCTTGAGGTAGTCGGCCATCGAGAAGTGACGCAGGTAGTCGAGGGTGGCGTACCCGGTGCCGAAGTCGTCGATGGCGATGCGCACCCCCAGCGCCTTGAGCCGGTTGAGCGAGCCCACCGTGTGCTCGACGTCGTGGACCAGCGCGCTCTCGGTCACCTCGAAGCACAGGCGGGCCGGATCCAGCGCGGTCAGGTCGAGCACGTCGGCCACCACCTCGACCAGCTCGGGGTCGGCCAGCTGGCGAGCCGAGAGGTTCACCGCCACCTCGACCTCCCGCCCGCCCGGCAGCGTGGGCCAGCGCACGGCCTGGCTCACGGCCTCGCTCAGCACCCACCACCCGATGGGCACGATGAGGCCGGTCTCCTCGGCGATGGGGATGAAGCTGTTGGGCATCACCAGGTCGTGGCCGGGCCGGTTCCAGCGCACCAGCGCCTCCACCTGGGTCATGGCCCCGTCGCTGAGCTGGACCACCGGCTGGTAGTGCAGCTCGAACTGGCCGCCCTCGATGGCCGACCGCAGGGCCCGCTCGTTGGCCAGGCGCTCGACGGCGCGCTGGTCCAGGTTGGGCTGGAAGACCACCCACTGGCTGCGCCCCTGGTCCTTGGCCCGGTACATGGCCACGTCCGCGTCGCGGATGAGCGACTCGGGCAGCACCGTCGGGTCGGCGGTGAAGGAGATCCCGATGCTGGCGGTGACGAAGATCTCGTCGCCGTCGGGCAGCAGGAGCGGATCCTTCAACTCCTGGGCGAACCGTGCCGCCACCGCCGCGGCACCGGCCTCGTCGGTGGCTTCGCTCGACACCACCATGTACTCGTCGCCACCGAAGCGCCCGAGGGTCTCGTCGTCCCCCACGGCCTGGCGGAACCGGTCGGCCACCTGCTGCAGGACCAGGTCGCCGGTGGCGTGGCCCTCGGCGTCGTTGACCACCTTGAAGCGGTCGAGGTCGATGAACAGGACGGCCAGGCCCCCGCCGGCGAAGGCCAGCCGCTCGAGGGCGGACTCGATGCGCTGGTGCAGCAGCAGGCGATTGGGCAGGTCGGTGAGGGGGTCGTAGCACGCCTGGTACTCGAGAGCGGCCTCGAACCGATGTCGTTCCACGGCGATGGAGGCCAGGTTCATGGCCCGTTGCACCAGCTCCAGATCGGGCTGGCCCAGCTCCCGGGCCACCCGGTGGAACAGGCTCAGGGAGCCGAGCAGCTCGCCCGACCGCGGCGATCGCAACACCGAGTCGCGGGCCTGCACGAAGCCCAGATCGGCGAAGACCTGGGCGGTCGTCCCCATCCGGTCGTCGCCCACCAGGTCGTAGACGAAGAGCTCGCCCACGCCGCTGCGCAGCGTCAGACCGGGGCCGCGATCGGCCGGCATGGCGTCGAGCAGCGCCACCAGCTCGGGCATGGAGGTGAGCCCGGCCCGGACCCGGATGACGCCGTCGTCGTCGAGCAGCCCGATGGCCGCCCGGGCGTCCTCCAGGCGACGCTCGAGCATGCCCACGATCTTCTCCAGCGTGATCTCCAGCGGCGCGCCCTTGGCCATGGCCTCCAGCAGGTCGGCCTGCTCGGCCAGGAGATCCTCGGCTCGGCGCCGGGCGGTCACGTCGCGCAGGTTGACCACGTAGCCGTTGACGGCCGGGTCGGACCGCCGGTCCGCCACCCGGAGGCTGACCACCCGCCACGACCCGTCCTGGTGGGCCACGCGGAACTCGTGGCTGCGGCCACCGCGGCTCACGGGACGGCGATCGAACACGCCGGGGGTGCGACCGGCGTCGGCGGGGTGCAGGAAGTCGACGAAGGGTCGGGACACGAAGTCGTCGGGGTCGTAGCCCAGCACCTCGCTGAGCGCCGGGCTGGCGTAGCGGACCACGCCGGTCTCGTCCGCCACCATGACCAGGTCGGTGCTCCCCTCCACCAGCGCCTCGGCCCACACCTCGCTGTGGTGCAGCGCAGTGGCCGCATCGCGACGGGCCGCGACGTCGCGGAAGTGGGAGACGAACCAGTTGACCCCACCAGGGGTGTGCAGCACGCGGTAGGTGGCGTCGACCCGGGTCGGCTCGCCCGGAGGCGTCGGCCAGGACGATCTCGGCGGTGACCACCTCGTCACCTCGCAGGCCGGCTCTCGACCCGGCGCAGGGTGTCGAGGTCGGTGTCGGGACCCACCAGCAGACCGGGCGAGCGTCCCACCAGGTCGGCGTGGTCGTAGCCCATCAGGTCGCACAGGGCCTGGTTGACGAAGCTGATCCGGATCACCGGATCCTGGCCGTCCTGCACGCACACCAGCAGCGGGTCCGCGAGGTGGTCGACGATCGAGCCCAGCAGCTGGGCCCGGTCCTCGGGTGGGTGATGCTCGAGCCCGGCGGAGGGCCCGGCAGCCGGGTCAGGTTGGGACAGCTCGTTGATCGTGGGCTCCGAGGCGGACCGGTCCGGGGCGCAGGGGCGCCCGGATCGAGGTGGGCCAGACAGGTCATTCTTACGTGGCGCGGCCATGGGCCTCGGCGATACCTCGGAGAGTGGTCGGCCAAGGGCGCTACCGTCGCCGCCGTGGAGCATCCGCATCTGCCAACTGCTGACCAGCCCGAGCTGTTCGACATGTCCCGTCGGGCCGCCGAGGCCGCGGAGCCGACGCTGCGCGTCAGCCAGCTGACCGACGCCCTGAGCACGGCGCTGGCCGTGTGCTTCCCCGATGAGGTGTGGGTGCAGGGCGAGATCAGCTCGCTGCGACGGGCCAGCTCCGGCCACGTCTACTTCGAGCTGATCGAGCCGGGAGCGCCCGGGGCGCCGGCGGTGGCCAAGGTGGCGGTGGCCCTGTTCGCCACCGACAAGGCCGTGGTCAACGCCATCTTGAAGCGGGTCGGGGGCGTGCGCATGACCGACGGCCTCGAGATCCGGTTGCGGGGCCGGCTGGCCTTCTACGGCCCGCAGGGCCAGGTCCAGCTGAAGATGACCTCGATCGATCCCGCCTACACGCTCGGCCGCCTGGCCAGCGAGCGGGAACGGGTGCTGGCCGCCCTGGCGCTCGAGGGTCTGCTGGAACGCAACGCCGGCGTGGCCCTGGCCCCCCGACCATGGCGCATCGGTCTGGTGACCAGCGCCGACAGCGCGGCCGAGGCCGACTTCGTCCACGAGCTCGACCAGCAGCGGCCTCGGATTCCAGGTGCTGGTGGCCGACGCCCGGGTGCAGGGTCGCGACGCGCCGCGGTCGGTGACCGCGGCCTTGGCCACGCCTGGTCCGGGCCCGGGTCGACGTGGTGGCGGTGGTGCGCGGCGGTGGGGCCCGCACCGACCTGGCCGCCTTCGACGACCTGGACCTGGCCCGGGCCATCGCCACCTGCCCGGTGCCGGTGCTGACCGGCATCGGCCACGAGATCGACACCAGCGTGGCCGACCAGGTGGCGCACCTGGCCCACAAGACCCCGACCGCCTGCGCCGCCCACCTGGTGGGTCGGGCCCGCCAGTTCCACGAGCGGGTCGACGAGACCTTCGCTCGGGTGTCGCGGCAGGTGACCGAGCGTCCTCGACCACGAGCAGGCCCGGGTGCACCACCACGCCTTGGAGGCGTCGCGTGCGGGCGCGCTGGCGGTGGCCGACGCCCGCCATCGCCTCGACGAGCGCCGACGGCGCCTGGGGCGTGCCGGACCGGCCGCGGCCGTGACCGCCGGCCTGCGCCTCGACGCGGTGGCGGCGCGCACCAAGGCGGTGGATCCGGCCCGCACCCTGGCCCGGGGGTGGTCGATCACCCGGACGGCCGATGGACGCCTGGTCCGCCACCCTGACCAGGTGACCACGGGGGAGACGCCTGATCACCACGCTGGCCGGCGGCATCCACCCAGAGCCGGGTGATCGCGCCATGAGCGACGCATCGACCCGAACGATGCCGAGCCGCGACGGGTCCGCGAGTGACGCTGGGCTACGCCGAGGCGCTGGCCGAGCTGGAGTCGATCCTGGCCGAGCTCGAGCGCGGCGAGGCCGACATCGACCACCTGGCCGAGCGCGTCGCCCGGGCGGCCGAGCTGCTCGAGCTGTGCCGAGGGCGCCTCGCAGGGCGCGCAGGTGGAGGTCACCCGCATCCTGGCCGGCATCGACCCGGATCCCGACGACACCGAGCCCCTCCCTCCGACCAGCTGACCAACGCCGCAAGGTGGGCGTCGCGGCCCCTACCATTCGGCGTCATGGAGCTGGCACCGCCAGGCGGTGGTACCCCCAACCCGGCTGCTCGTACCGCCGAGCTGGCCGCCCTGGCGGCCGGGGACTGCCACGGCCTGCTGGACGCCAGCGGCGGGGTGCTCTTCGCCAGCCCGAGCGTCGAGAAGGTGACCGGCTACACCCCCAGCGAGTACGCGCAGGTCGACCACACCGAGCTGATGCACGAAGCCGACCGGCCCGCCGCCGCCCACCGCTGGGGCGAGCTGTTGGCCCATCCGGGCACGACCCAGACCTGGCTGGTCCGTTCCCGTCACCGCGACGGGCAGTTCCGCTGGCTCGAGGGCGTCTTCATCAACCTGCTCGAGGACCCCCAGTGGGGTGGCGTGGTGGTCGCCTTCACCGACGTGACCGAGGGTCGCGGCCTCGACCCGGTGGTCGACACCGAGGGACGCCTCGAGGCCCTGCTGCGCTCCAGCCCCGACGTGATCGGCTCCCTGTCGCCGGACGGGACCATCACCTGGATCTCCAACGCCGTGCACCAGCTCCTGGGCTACGAGCCCGAGGAGATGATCGGGCGGTCGGCCTTCGACTTCATCCGCGAGGAGGACCAGGCCGAGACCATCGAGCGCATGGCCGCGGCCATCGACGACGTGGAGGAGGTCGAGCCGATCACCCTGCGCATCGACCACGCCGACGGCTCGTCGAGCATGGTGGAGATCACCGGGGCACCGGTGCACGACCCCGATGGTCGGGTGCGGGAGTTCACCATCAGCCTGCACGACGTGCAGTGGCGCCACGACGCGCTGGAAGCCCTGCGGGCCAGCGAGCAGCGCTTCCGGTCCCTGACCGAGTCGTCGCCCACCGGGATCTACCAGCGCGACGACGCCGGGATGTGCACCTACGTCAACCAGCGTTGGTGCGAGATCGCCGGCCAGTCGGCCTCGGAGGCCATGGGGATGGGCTGGCGCGAGATCATCCACCCCGACGACCTGTGGCTGTTCGAGCCGATCCTGCCCCTCAGCCAGAGCCGCCCGAACCTCAAGCCGCTCGAGTTCCGCATGCGCCGGACCGACGGCGAGGTGCGCTGGGTGTCGCTGCGGACCTCGATCCTCTACGACGACGAAGGCGTGCCCACCGGAGCCATCGGCGCCATCGAGGACATCACCGAGCGCAAGCAGTCCCAACGCGAGATGCAGCGCCTGACCGAGATCTTCGAAGCCACCGCCGACCTGGTGGCCATCGCCAACCGGCCCGGTGATCTGATGTACCTCAACGCCGCGGCCCGCCGCTTCCTGGGGGTGAGCGCCGAGACCACCGGGTTGCACCTGCGCGACGCGCTCTCCGAGGCACTCCTCCAGCGCGTGGCCGTCGAGATCCTGCCGGTGGTGGACGCCGAAGGCTCCTGGTCGGGTGAGGTGCCCCTCGACCGACCCGAAGGCGGGGTCATGCCGGTCTGGGCGCAGCTGCTGCGCCACCGGGACGCCGAGGACGATCACGTCTACTACTCGATCGTCATGCACGACCTGAGCGAGCGCAAGGCGTTCGAGCACCGGTTGGCCCACCAGGCCACCCACGATCCGCTCACCGGCCTGCCCAATCGCTCGCTGTTGATCGAACGACTCGACCGAGCGCTCATCCGGGCCCGGCGCCATCACCGTCGGGTGGCCGTGCTGTTCCTCGACCTCGACCACTTCAAGGTGGTGAACGACAGCCTGGGCCACAGCCTGGGGGATCGCCTGCTGGTGGCCATCAGCGAGCGCCTGGCCCTGGCCCTGCGCCCAGGCGACACCGTGGCCCGGTTCGGCGGCGACGAGTTCGTCGTGCTGTGCGAGGACGTGCTCGACCAGGCCGACGCGGTGGCCGTGGCCGAGCGCGTGGACCGCGCCATCAGCGGACGCTTCGTGGTGGACGACACCGAGGTGTTCGTGGGCGTCAGCATCGGCATCGCCTGCCCGGTGGACGTGGACGTCGACGCCGAGACGCTGATCCGCGACGCGGATGCCGCCATGTACCGGGCCAAGGACCGGGGTCGGGCCCGATGGGAGCTGTTCGACCACGCCATGCGCGCCAGTGCGGTGGACCGCCTGGACATCGAGACGGCCCTGCGACGATCCCTCGAACGGCGCGAGCTGCGCATCTACTACCAGCCCATCATCGAGCTGCGCACCGGGTCGATCGACGGCGTCGAGGCCCTGTTGCGCTGGGAGCATCCCGAGCGCGGTCTGCTCAACCCCGACGAGTTCATCACCGTGGCCGAGGAGACCGGGACTCATCGTGCCCATCGGCGCCTGGGTGCTGGACCAGGCCTGCCGCCAGGTCCAGCGCTGGCAGGCCGAGGTGCCGGCCCTCGATCCCCTGCGGTTGTCGGTCAACCTCTCGGGCCGCCAGCTCGGGCACGCCAAGCTGGTGGAGGACGTGGCCTCGGTGCTGGCCGAGACCGGCATCGATCCGAACCTGGTCGAGCTGGAGATCACCGAGAGCGTGCTCATGGACGACGTGGAGATGTCCCAGGAGACGCTGAGCCAGCTCCATGCGCTGGGCGTGCAGTTGGCCGTGGACGACTTCGGCACCGGCTACTCGTCGCTCAGCTACCTGCGCCGGTTCCCCGTGGACCTGTTGAAGGTGGACAAGTCGTTCGTGGAGGTGCTGCACGCCAACCCCCCCGCCTCCGGCTCACCCGGCTCACCGGACTCGTCCGAATCGGACGGCGCCAGCCACGAGGCCACGGGCCACGGCCGGCCCGATCCCGACGATCGGGCGGGCGACATCGCGGTGGTGGCCGCCATCGTGACCCTGGCCCACAGCCTCGGGCTGGTAGCGGTGGCCGAAGGCGTGGAGACCGCCGCGCAGCTCGCCCTGCTCCGCCAGCTGGGCTGCGACCGGGGGCAGGGCTACTACATGGCCCGCCCCGGCACCGACCACGACACCGGTGAGCTCCTCCGAGCCGCCGCCCACTGGTAGCCGATCCCCTCCCGAGCACGCCCGGGGAACCGTTCGGCGTCGGTCGCGCCCGCCCCCGGGCGAATCCACACCGAAGGGGGGATCTGGGGGTTGCCATCCGCGCACTAACGATATATCGTGACTGTTCGTAGATAGAACGAGATAGTCCGGTAGGCCAGAGCCACCGGGAGAGGAGCTCACGATGAGCAAGCATCACGACGGCGCACCTGGCGCCGAAGGGGGCCGCCGCCACCACGAAGGCGGCTCCGAGCACCGGGCCGACTGGCCCTTCGCCGACGACCGGGGCTTCCGAGGCCCACGGTCGGGTCGCGGCTGGCCCCAGGGTGAGGGGCGCGACCGGCGCCCCGCCCGAGGCGAGCACGGCGGCCGGGGCGGCCGGGGCGGTCCCGGCGGTCCGTGGGGTGGCCCCTGGGGCGGCCGAGGGTTCGGCGGTCCCCGCCGGCCCCGCGGCGATGTCCGCCTGGCCATCCTGGCCCTCCTGGCCATCGAGCCGATGCACGGCTACCAGATGATCCAGGAGATCTCCGAGCGCAGCGGCGGCCGCTGGCAACCCAGCCCCGGCTCGGTGTACCCCACCCTTCAGGCCCTGGAGGACGAAGGGCTGGTCACCGCCGACCAGTCCGAGGGCAAGCGCGTGTTCACCCTGACCGACCAGGGCCGTGAACAGGTCGAGAACCTGGGCGACCGGGCCAAGGCGCCATGGGACCTGGGCCGCGAGTCGGCCGTGGGCGCCCGGGCCCTGGCCGAGCAGATGGGCCAGCTGGCCGCCGCCTTCACCCAGGTGCTGCGAACCGGTTCGCCCGACCAGCACGACCGGGCCCAGCAGGTGCTCGACCAGGCCCGGCGGGCGCTCTACCAGATCCTGGCCGACGGCCCGGACCCGGCGGCGAACACGGCCGACACCACCGCTGGTGGCCGAGTCCACGCCGCAGGCGTAGCCCCGCCCCTCCGACGAAGCCGGGCACCCAGTCTCTCCATCGGAGACCAGGTGCCCGGTTTCCGCGAGGCGGTACGGTGACGCCCATGGCTGACATCCAGGGCTGGACCGCAGACGGGTTCGAAGGCGTGCGCGACGCGTTCGCCGCCAACTTCACCGACCAGGCCGAGGTGGGCGCGGCGTTCGCCGCCTATCACCGCGGCCAGAAGGTGGTCGACCTCTGGGGTGGCGTGGCCGACCCGGCCACGGCGCGACCGTGGGAAGAGGACTCGGTCGCGCTGGTCTTCTCCACCACCAAGGGCGCCACCGCCACCTGCGCCCACCTGCTGGCCCAGGCCGGCCGCCTCGACGTCGAGGCGCCGGTGGCCGAGTACTGGCCCGAGTTCGCCGCCGCCGGCAAGGCATCGATGCCGGTGGCCTACCTCATGAGCCACCAGGCCGGCCTGGCCTGGACCGATGCCCCCATGACCCTCGAGCAGGCCCTGGCCTGGGACCCCGTGATCGAGGCCCTGGCCGCCGAAGCGCCCAAGTGGGAGCCGGGCACGGCCCACGGCTACCACGCCACCACCTACGGCTGGCTGGTGGGCGAGGTCGTGCACCGCATCGACGGGCGCAGCCTGGGCACGTTCTTCCACGACGAGGTGGCCACCCCGCTCGGCCTCGACTTCTGGATCGGCCTGCCCGAGGAGATCGAGCCGCGGGTGGCGCCGCTCATCACCATCGAGTTGCCCAGCGACGGACCGGCTCGCGAGCTCATGGATCAGTTCATGGGGCCCGACACCATGCTGGGCAAGGCCCTGTCCGCACCGGGTGGGGCCTTCGGGGTCGACCTGGGCGACGGGTTCGGGCAGTTCAACTCCCGCGCCATCCACGCCGCCGAGATCCCGGCGGCCAACGGCATCACCGATGCCCGGTCGCTGGCCCGGATGTACGCGGCGCTGGTCAGCGAGGTCGACGGCGTGCGCCTGCTGACCCCCGATCAGATCAAGGCCGCCACCGCCCAGCGCACGTCCGGTCCCAACATCGTGCTGCTGAACATGGACATCCAGTTCGGGCTGGGCTACATGGTCCCGTCCACCGTGATGCCGTTCCAGCCCGGCAGCTTCGGCCACTTCGGGGCCGGCGGCTCGGTGGGCTGGGCCGACCCGGACGCCGAGTTGGCCATGGGCTACGTCATGAACCGCATGGACATGGGCCTGGCCGGCGACGTGCGCAGCGCCAACCTCATGGCCGCGGTGTACGCCTCGCTGTAGCTGCGACCCGGCCACCAGCCCCGGTCATCCGCCAGCTGGCGGCTGGCGAGCGTCAAGATCACGGCCCATGAGCGACCAGTTGCCGCCGTCGGGTGACCTGCCCTGGCTGGCGCCCGAACCGGGCGGCGACCGGGACCAGACGGCGGCCGGGTCCGCCCGTCTGGACCTTCGTCCACCCACGGTCCGCGAGGCCACCGGTCTGCTCGTGCGAGCCCACCGGTTCGGGGTGGTGCTGCGGTCGGTGGCGATCGGACTCGGCGCGCTGTGGCTGGTCACCGCCTTGTCCGCCTTCGCCACCGAGTGGCACCAGATCGGCTTGTCCACCGTGGAAGCGGCTTCGGACCCGACACCAGCGGGGTGTGGCGCCTGTTCACCTCGATCACGGTGTCGCAGCCAGGCGAGTTGGGGCTACGCCGTGGCCGCGGCCATCGCCTACGCCGCCTCGGTGTGGCTGGTCCGAGAAGAGGCCCGGGACGCGCTCGACCTGCTCGACGACCTGGACGACGACGACTGACCGGCGTGCTCCCCTGGGGACCGCGGCCCATCCGGCGGCCGCGTGGCTCCCTCGGCTCGAGCTCCGCTGGGCTCCGCCCGTCGCGCCGTTAGCCTGGAGCGATGCCCAGTCCCGCCCAGGAGGCCGCCAGACGGCGAACCTTCGCCATCATCTCGCACCCGGACGCGGGCAAGACCACCCTGACCGAGAAGTTCCTGCTCTACGGCGGCGCCCTGACCAACGAGGCCGGCGCGGTGAAGGCCCGCTCGGGCCGGCGGTCCGCCACCTCCGACTGGATGGCCCTGGAGCAGCAGCGCGGCATCTCCATCACCTCGACGGTGCTCCAGTTCCCCTACCGCCCGTCCGGCGCCGCCGCGGGCGCGGCCGGTGATGCGGAGGGTGATGCGGACGGCGAGCTGATCATCAACCTGCTCGACACCCCCGGGCCACCGCGACTTCTCCGAGGACACCTACCGGGTGCTGGCCGCGGCCGACGCCGCGGTCATGGTGCTCGACGCGGCCAAGGGCATCGAGCCCCAGACCCTGAAGCTGTTCGACGTGTGCCGCCAGCGCGGGCTGCCCCTGCTCAGCTTCATCAACAAATGGGACCGTCCCGGGCTCGACCCGGTCGATCTGCTGGACGAGATCGAGCGCCAGATCGGGCTGGTCCCCACCCCGCTGACCTGGCCGGTGGGCATCGCCGGCGACTTCCGGGGCGTGGTCGACCGGCGCGACGGCCTGTTCACCCGCTTCACCCGGGTGGCCCGCGGCGCCACCGAGGCGCCCGAGGAGGTGGTGACGCCCGACCGGGCGGCGGCCGAGGAGGGCGCGGCCTGGGAGGCGGCGCTCGACGAGATCGCCCTGCTGGACGGGGCCGGGGCCGAGCTCGACCACAAGGCCTTCCTGGCCGGCGAGGCCACCCCGGTGTTCTTCGGGTCGGCCCTGACCAACTTCGGGGTGCGCAAGCTGCTCGACGCGGTGGCCGAGCTGGTCCCCTCGCCCACCCCCCGGGCCGACACCGAGGGCGTGCCCCGCCCGCTGGACGCCCCCTTCTCCGGGTTCGTGTTCAAGGTGGCGGCCAACATGGATCCCTCCCACCGTGACCGCATCGCCTTCCTGCGCGTGTGCTCGGGCCGCTTCGAGCGGGGGATGGTGGTGACCCACGGGGCCACCGGCAAGCCCTTCGCCACCAAGTACGCCCATCAGGTCTTCGGCCAGGAGCGTGAGACGATCGACGAGGCCTTCCCCGGCGACGTGGTCGGTCTGGTCAACGCCACCGACGTCCGGGTGGGCGACAGCCTGTGGATCGACGAGCCGGTCACCTTCCCCGCCATCCCCAGCTTCGCCCCCGAGCACTTCAGCGTGGCCCGGGTGCGCGACACCGGCCGGTTCAAGCAGTTCCGCAAGGGCATCGCCCAGCTCGACGAGGAGGGCGTGGTCCAGGTGCTGCGCGACCCCGAGCAGGGCGACCAGGCCCCCGTGCTGGCCGCAGTCGGGCCCATGCAGTTCGAGGTGGCCGTGCATCGGCTGGAGAACGAGTTCGGCGCGCCGGTCGAGCTGCTGCCCACGTCCTACCGGCTGGCCCGCCGCACCGACGAGGCCGGCGCCGAGGCGTTGAAGGGCATGCGGGGCGTGCGCGTCATGCGCCGGGCGGACGGCACCATCCTGGCCCTGTTCGAGAGCCAGTACTGGGTGGAGCGGCTCGAACAGGAGCAGCCCGAGCTGCGCCTCGAGCGCCTGGTGGCCGAGGGCGCCGTCGGCTGAGCGGCCGGGGCCTGATCCCTTCCGTGGCGCGAATCGACGTCGATTCGCCCGACAACACTGTCGTGCTGGCATCGCGAATCGACGTCGATTCGAGCCGAGGGCGTCAGGCTTGACAGCACGGCTGCGTGTGGAATCAGCGTTCGCCAGAACCTAGATTTCGTTCAGCAAAACTTATGATCAGCGACCTCACCAAATCCGAGCAGGAGACCCTGAAGGCGATCTATCGCCACACCCAGGACCAGCCTGACGCCCACACCGGCGACCTGGCCGACACCCTCGGCGTCACCCCGGGCACGGTGACCGCCGCGGTCAAGCGCCTGGCCGACCGGGGCCTGGTGGACCACCGGCCCTACCACGGGGTGCGCTTCACCCCGGTGGGTCGGCGGCTGGCGGTGGCCGCCATCCGCCGCCACCGCATCGTCGAGCGCTTCCTGGCCGACATGCTCGGCTACCCGTGGAACGAGGCCGACCGGCTGGCCCCGACCTTCGAGCACGACCTGCCCGACGAGGTGACCGACCGCCTGTTCGTGGCCCTCAACCGTCCGGCCACCTGCCCGCACGGCTTCCCCATCCCCGAGCCCGAGCAGGACGAGATCCCGGCGCTCCCGCCGCTCTACAGCCTGGAGGCCGGCGACGTGGCCGAGGTGGCGGTGCCCGGCTCCACCGATCCCGAGGTGGTGCGCTTCCTCGACGGCCTCGGGCTGCGACCCGGGGTCCGCATCGAGGTCCGCGAGAAGCACCCCTTCGACGGGCCCCTGGTGCTCCGGGTGGAGGGCCACGACCGCACCCTGGGCGAGCGGGTGGCCCGCCAGATCTTCGTGCGACGCATCACCGCATCCGACCCATCCAAGTCCGCAGATCCCGACGGCAACGATGCCGTCGACCATGAGGAGGCACGCGCGCTATGACCAGCCTGTTGGCAGCCGAAGGGGGCTACCAAGCCTTCTCCCTGGGCAGTACCGAGTGGGCCTGGCTCGGCTTCTCGGCCGCGGTGGCCGTCCTCGCGCTGATCCTGGGCTTCATCCTGATGCGAGGCGTCCTGGCCAAGGACCCCGGCACCCCCGAGATGCAGGAGATCGCCGGGGCGATCCAGGAGGGCGCCAGCGCCTACCTGCGCCGCCAGTTCCGCACCATCGCCATGATCGTGATCCCGCTGGCCATCGTGGTGTTCGTCACCTCCACCAAGATCCTCAACACCGGCGGGGCGGTGGCGTTGTCCTACGCCCAGTCCGGCGCCTTCCGCACCATCGCCTTCGTGGTGGGCTGCATCTTCTCGGGCACGATCGGCTTCTGCGGCATGTGGCTGGCCGTGCGGGGCAACGTCCGCACCGCCGCCGCGGCCAAGGAGAGCGACTTCGGCGCCGCCCTCCAGGTGGCCTTCCGCACCGGCGGCGTGGCCGGCCTGCTCACCGCCGGCCTGGGCCTGCTGGGCGCCACCGTCATCATCATGATCTTCCAGAACACCGCGTCGTCGATCCTGGTCGGCTTCGGCTTCGGCGGCTCCCTGCTGGCCCTGTTCCTGCGCGTGGGCGGCGGCATCTTCACCAAGGCGGCCGACGTGGGCGCCGACCTGGTGGGCAAGGTCGAGGCCGGGATCCCCGAGGACGACCCCCGCAACCCGGCCACCATCGCCGACAACGTGGGCGACAACGTGGGCGACTGCGCGGGGATGGCCGCCGACCTGTTCGAGAGCTTCGCCGTCACCCTGGTGGCCTCCATCATCCTGGGGGTGTCCGCCTTCCGGGCCATCGGCCTGACCGGCGGCCACGAAGCGGCCAAGGGCCTGATCTTCCCGCTGGCCGTGGTGTCGGTCGGTCTCCTGGCCTCCATGGTCGGCATCTTCGTGGTGCGGGGCCGGCCGGGTGAGACCAGCGCCCTCAAGGCCATCAACCGCGGCATCTACACCGCGCAGATCATCGCCATCCTGGGCGCGGCGGTCATCGCCTTCGCCTATGTCGGCAACCCGGCCCACAGCCGCCTGAGCCAACCCGGCGCCCGCCTGTTCGGGGCCATCGTGGCCGGTGTGGTGCTCGGCTTCGCGGCCAGCAAGATCACCCAGTACTACACGTCCACCGAGACGAGCCCGGTGCAGGACATCGCCAAGGCGGCCCGCACCGGCCCGGCCACCACCGTGCTCGAGGGCATTTCCTCTGGACTCGAATCGTCGGTGTGGGCGCTGGTGGCCATCGCCGTGGCCATCGCCGTGGCCCTCCTGCTGGGCGGCGGGAACATCGGCTTCTCCTTCTACCTGGTGGCGCTGACCGGCATCGGCATGCTGGCCACCACCGGCATCGTGGTGGCCGAGGACACCTTCGGCCCGGTGGCCGACAACGCGGCCGGCATCGCCGAGATGGCCGGTGAGTTCGAGGGCGAGCCGGAGCGGATCATGGTCAGCCTGGACGCGGTGGGCAACACCACCAAGGCCGTGACCAAGGGCTTCGCCATCGGCTCGGCCGTGATCGCCGCGGTGGCCCTGTTCTCCTCCTACATCGAGACCATCGCCCGCGGCGTGCTGCCGGCGGCCGAGGTGGCCATCCGCGAGGCCGCGGGCACGCTGGCCAGCGCCGTGCCCATCAACGTGGCCGATCCCAAGACCTTCATCGGCCTGCTCATCGGTGGCTCGGTGGCCTTCCTGTTCAGCTCGCTGGCCATCCGTGCCGTCAGCCGCACCGCCGGCACGGTGGTCGAGGAGGTGCGCCGCCAGTTCCGCGAGAAGCCCGGCATCATGGCCCGCACCGAGCGCCCCGACTACGGCGCGGTCATCGACATCTGCACCAGCGCCTCCTTGCGCGAGCTGGCCACGCCCGCGCTGCTGGCCGTGCTCACGCCGGTGATCATCGGCTTCGGCATCGGCTACCTGGCCCTGGGCGCGTTCCTGGCCGCGGCCATCGTCACCGGCCAGCTCATGGCCAACTTCCTGTCCAACTCGGGCGGCGCCTGGGACAACGCCAAGAAGTACATCGAGGACGGCCACGAGGGTGGCAAGGGCTCCGAGGCCCACAAGGCCGCGGTCATCGGCGACACCGTGGGCGATCCGTTCAAGGACACGGCCGGACCGGCCCTCAACCCGCTCATCAAGGTGATGAACCTGGTCTCGCTGCTGCTGCTGCCGGCCATCCTCACCCTGCGCAGCAACAACGTGCGCTACGTCATCGCCGCCGTGGCCCTGTTGGTGGTGCTGGGGGCGCTCACCTACTCCAAGCGCCAAGGCGGTGGCATCCAGGTCGACGAGCCGGCCGCCACCCCCGAGGCCGCTCCCGCCAGCTCCTGAGCTCCGGCGGGGACCCCTCCCGGTCCTCGTCCCACACCCTGCAGCCGAAGCGTCACTCTGGGCGGTTGCCGACCGCCCAGAGCGCGGCTAGGCCATTTGGCCTAGGCTTGCGCCTGTGACGCCCGCCGGCCGGTCCGTCCGGTGGGGATCGATGGGTATGGAGAGCCGCGCCGCGCTCGTCGGAGGTGATCGAACGTGCGACTGGCCCGCAAGGAACGGCGCTACGTCACTCCCGGCGTACGGCCCGGCCGTGGTCGACCGCGAACGCGCGGCCGACACCCTGGTCCTGGCTGAGCGCGCCCTGCGCGGCGGCGACGCCCGCCTGGCCGAGGAGACCTACCAGCGGGTGCTGGGCAAGCTCGGTCCCTTCGCCGACCCGATGTGGCGCACCGACGAGGCCACCGATGCCCGCACCCGGGCGCAGTGCCACGCCCGGCTGGCCGCGCTGGCCTTCGACGACGAGGACTACAAGCGTTCGTTGCGCCAGACGGCCCTGGCCGCGGCCTCCCGCCACTACGCCATCGAAGTCGACCGGTGCACCGGCGACGACATCCGGTTCCTGATCACGGCCATGGTCCACTCCGCCACCGTGCACGAGCGCGTGGGTGCCCACCGCGAGGCCATGGAGGCCAGCTCGGTTGCGCTCGAGTTCGCCCGCTTCTCCCGCACCCAGACCCATGACGTGCGAGACCCGGCGTTCCATCGCCGCCGCGCAACGGGCCGCCGCCTGCCTGTTCGAGGAGCTGCGAGGCCGCGCCGCCGGCCAGGATGGCGACGCCGCCGATGCCGACGTCGACGCCGAGGGCGCGCCCGCGTCCGCCTCTCGGCTGGCGCCGACTGGCTCGACGCCATGCTCAGCTCCGACGAAGGTGTCATCGACCTGACCGACGACACCGCTCGGCGCGACCTGCTGGCCAGCGCCTCGATCGACGTCCTGCGCATCCCCGACGAGCCGGTGCGGCCCGGTCGGCTGCGGCCCGACCTGGAGGAGGTCGAGCAGAGCTTCGCCGACCTGGTGCCCGAGGTCATCGACCTCACCGACCCGCCCGACGACACGTGACGGCCGCGACCGCTCGGACGGCCTGGTGGCCCCCGACGTGATCGACCTGACCGACCAGCCCGACGCCGGGCCCAGCGTCGAACCCGGCGGCCGGGGGCGAGCCGTCGGCGCCGCTCGAGGCCTCCGAGCCGCTCGGATCCTTCGCCCCCGTCGCCCCGTCGCCCCAGCCGGCGGGTGCGCTCGATCTGCTCGACGAGGTGGCCCACGCCGCCGCCCGTCATCCCGCGGCCACCACGGCCGCTACGCCGCCGCCGGTCGCCCCCGTGTCCGCGACCGCCACCCCGACCCACGAGGAGCTGATCGAGGAGCTGATCGAGGAGCTCGTCGAGGACACCGGTCGACGAGCCCACCGACGACCGCGTCGACGACCGGTTCGCCCGACCCGAGCGGCGGGCTCAGCGCCAGGCGGCACGGACGACCCGCACCCTCGGGGAGTCCCATCTCGCCCCCGCCCTGGCTCCCGCCCCCGCTCCGGGGTCGACGCCGGCCCGGTCGCCTCCGCCCCCATCCTGATCCCGGCCGATCGCCGCGCCGACCAGCCGCGCCAGGGCGAGTCGGCGGCGCAGCTGGTCGGCCGATCCCGAGGCCAGAGCCTGCTGGCCCGGGTGCTGCTCGGTCACAGCGACAGCGAGGCGGCCATCAACGCCCACCGCGCCGTGCGCACCGCCACCCGGGCCCGCCAGTGGGCCAAGGAAGATCCCGATGCCCTCCCGGCGGTGGCGCTCAACCTGATCGAGGCCCTGGTGGTGCGCAGCGACGTGCTGGTCAGCACCGGCCACGACGAGGTGGCTCGCACCGACCTGCGACGGGCCCGGGCCATCGCCGAGCAGCTGTGGCAGGCGTGCCCGACGCCCACCCACGCGGTCGCGGCCCTGCTGGTCGCGGTGCGGTCGGTCGGCCTCGACACGATGCCTGGCCACGAGGCCACGGCCGAGGAGCAGTTGGCCGAGGCCCGCGCCGTGCTGGTCAGGCGCGCTCGGCCTCGGCGTGGCGCTGCCCGACGTGCTGCTGCAGGCGGCGGTGCTGCTGGGCGACGACGACATGGTCGACGGGACCGGGATCGACGAGCCGACGGCGAGCGCCTGGCCCAGCTCGGCGATCGCCTGCTCGATCATCTCCAGGCCCGCGACCAGGATCCGGTCGAGCTCGAGACCGCGGCCCCCACGGTGGTCGCCAGCTGATCCTCGGGCGCTTCAGCTCCCGCGGCGGCGGCGATGGCCTCGAGCACGCGCTTCTCCGAGACCGGGGCCGGGGTCCCGAGCGTCTGGGCGAACAGGCTCACCCGCAGCTCCTCGATCATCCAGGCGATGTCGAGGACCTCGGGACGGCCCGACTCGACCGGTCCCAGCTGATCGATCAGCAGGTCGTAGCCGACGCTGCACGCCGGTGGACGGTGGCCAGCAGCTGGTCGTCGCGTCCCGGGGCACGACCCCGCCGGTCGAGGCGCAGGCTCATGGCCCGCAGGTAGCGGGTCACGTCGGCCAGGCGATCGACACCCACGCCGACCACGAACCCGTCGTAGATCAGGGCGTCGTGCTGGCCGCGGCCACGTCGGCCAGGGCGTCGGCCGCGCCAGGATCGGCCGTGTCGGCCAGCCGGCGGCGCCACCTCCCCCGAGGCGCGCAGCACGCCCACCACCTCGGCCAGGGTGTCGCCGATCCGAGCGTCGAAGCCGGCCGTCACGCCGACGACGGAGGTCGTCGAAGCCCTCGCGGTTCCACACCGGCGCCCCGGCCCGGGCCATCGACGTCGTCCAGCGTGGCCACCACGCAGTCGTCCACCAGGTCGGCCACGCTCGGATAGGGGCTGGTGCTGAGGATCAGGCGGTCGTCGTTGCTCAGGCCTCGCAGGCTCGCCTGGCCGGCGCGCGCCACGCCGCGCTGGAGCAGGCGCCGGGTGCCGGCCCACATGGCCTCGTGCTGGGCCTCGGGCGGTGTCCATCACCTGCACCGACACCGTGTCGCCGTCGTCGACCAGCGCCGGGTAGCCCTTGATCCGCTGCCCGGCCACCTCCCGCTCGACCAGCCGGGGCAGCTCGTCGACGTCCCAGTCGGTCAGCCCGCTCCGCTCGATGCCGGCGCCCGCCCCGGCGATGGCCTGGCGCACCTGGCCGGCCAGCTGGCGGGTGAGCGCGTCGAGGTCCTCGCCCTGGGCCAGCACCTGGTCCTCGTCGTCGATGACCAGGAACAGCATGCGCAGGTGCGGCGGGCAGCCCGTCGAGATCCCAGTCCTGGCGCCGGATGCGCTCCGCCGCCCCGCCGTCCCAGCTCCCGCTCCAGGGCGTCGAGCAGCGGCTCCGCGGTGGGATCGGCGGTGCGCAGGAAGTCCGCCACGGTCTCGGGCACGGGGACCAGCCCTCGACGCAGCGCCTTGGGCAGCGATCGGATGAGGGTGCTCACCAGCTCGACCCGCAGCCCCGGCACCTGCCAGTCGAAGCCCTCGGGTCGTACCTGGTTGAGCACCCCCACCGGGATGTGGACGGCCACCCCGTCGTCGGTGGTGCCGGGCTCGAAGGCGTAGCTCAGACCGAAGGTCAGCTCGCCCTGGTGCCACATCGGCCGGGAACTCGTCCTCGTCGAGCTCGTCGGCTCCTTCGTGCAGCAGGTCGTCGGCGGTGAAGGTGAGCAGGTCGGGCTGGGCACCGCGGGCCTCGCGCCACCAGGCGTCGAAGTCGCGGCCGGTCACCACCTCGGCCGGCACCCGCTCGTCGTAGAGCCGTTCGAGGGTGTCGAGGTCGACCACCAGGTCGCGGCGACGGAAGCGGTGCTCGAGCTCCTCCAGCTCGTCGAGGCGGGCCCGGTTGTCGGCGATGAAGCGCGTGCGGGCTGTGCCAGTCGCCCTCCACCAGGGCGTGGCGGATGAACAGCTCCCGGGCGTGGTCGGGATCGACCCGGCGATAGCCCACCACCCGATCGGCCACGATGGGCACCCCGTAGAGGGTCACCTTCTCGTGCACCATGGCCGCGGCTCGCTTGGTCGACCAGTGCGGCTCGCTGTAGGACCGCTTGACCAGGTGGCCGGCCAGCCGCTCGGCCCACTCCGGCTGGATGCGGGCCACCGTGCGGCCCCACAACCGCGACGTCTCCACCAGCTCGGCGGCCATCACCCACTCCGGGGGCTTGCGGGCCAGCGCGGAACCGGGGAACACGGCGAAGTGCGCGCCCCGTGGGCCCCGAGGAACTCCCGGCTGTCGGCGATCTTCTGACCCAGGTGCGACAGCAGTCCGGCCATCAGCGCCTGATGGACCAGGTCGGGGTCCGCCGGCTCGGCGGTTGGTGGACAGCCCGAGGTCGCTGGCCACCTGGCGGAGCTGGGCGTGGACGTCCTGCCACTCCCGGATGCGCAGCACGTTGAGGTGCTCGCGCCGACACAGCCGGCGGAAGGCGTTCGACGACAGCTCGTGCTGGCGTTCCCGGACGTAGCTCCACAGGTTCACGAAGGCCAGGAAGTCCGACGTGTGGATCGGCGAAGCGGGCGTGGAGCTGGTCGGCGGCCGCGGCCTGGTCGGTCGGACGCTCGCGAGGGTCCTGGATGGACAGCGCCGACGGCGATGATCAGCACCTCGCGCAGGCAGCCGTTGCGGTCGGCCTCGAGCACCATGCGGGCGAAGCGTGGATCGATGGGCAGCCGGGCCAGTCGGCGACCGAGCGGGGTCAACCGCAGGCCCCGCCCCGACACCGGTGCCGCCGCCGGGGCCTGGCGGCGATCCGCGGAGGCCAGGGCACCGAGCTCGTGCAGCAGCCGCACGCCGTCGGCCACGGCCCGCGAGTCGGGCGGGTCCACGAACGGGAAGGCGTCGATGTCGCCCAGATCGATGGCGGCCATGGCCAGGATGACCGAGGCCAGGTTGGTGCGGGCGATCTCGGGATCGGTGAAGTCGGGGCGGCCCTCGAAGTCCTCCTCGGCGTAGAGCCGGATGCAGATCCCGTCCGCCACCCGACCGCACCGACCGGCCCGCTGGTCGGCCGACGCCTTGGAGATCGGCTCGATGGGCAGGCGCTGCACCTTGAGCCGCGTGCTGTAGCGGGAGATGCGGGCGGTGCCGGGATCGATGACGCTGCGGATGCCGGGCACGGTCAGCGACGTCTCGGCCACGTTGGTGGCCAGCACGATGCGTCGGCGCTGGTGGGGGGCGAAGACCCGGTGCTGGTCGGCCATCGACAACCGGGCGTAGAGCGGCAGGATGTCGGTGTCGGCCAGCTCCAGGGCCCGCAGCGCGTCGGCCGTGTCGCGGATCTCGCGCTCGCCCGACAGGAAGACCAGGATGTCGCCGTCGCTGTCTCGGCGCAGCTCCCCCACCGCGTCGACGATGGCCCCGATCTGGTCGGGGCCCGGGCCGGTATCGGATCTCCACGGGGAAGGTCCGGCCGGTCACCTCGATGATGGGCGCGCCCCCGAAGTGGGTGGCGAACCGCTCGGTCTCGATGGTGGCCGACGTGATGACGACCTTGAGGTCGGGACGGCGAGGCAGCAGCTGGGCCAGGTAGCCCAGGATGAAGTCGATGTTCAGGCTGCGCTCGTGGGCCTCGTCCACGATGATGGTGTCGTAGGCCGACAGCCGGCGGTCGTGGCGCAGCTCGGCCAGCAGGATGCCGTCGGTCATGAGCTTGACGTTGGTGGCCGGCCCCACCTGGTCGGTGAAGCGCACCGCGTAGCCCACGGCGCCGCCCACCTCGACGCCCAACTCGGTGGCCAACCGGTCGGCCACGGTGCGCGCCGCCAGCCGCCGGGGCTGGGTGTGGCCGATCATCCCGTCCACGCCCCGGCCCAGCTCCAGGCAGATCTTGGGGAGCTGGGTGGTCTTGCCCGACCCCGTCTCGCCGGCCACCACCACCACCTGGTGGTCGCGGATGGCCTCGGCGATCTCCTGGCGCCGCTGCGACACGGGCAGGCTGGGGGGATAGGTGATGGTGGGCACGCCGGCCCGGCGCAACTCGACTCGCCGAGCCCGCTCGGCGTCGTTCGCGGGACCGCCATCAGTGCCGCGTCCCCGACCGGGGCGCGCCGCGTCGATCTCCTGCGCCGGGCCATGGATCGAGGATAGGGATCGTGCACGACGACGCCGACCCGACGCGTCCTCCACCGGCCGAGGCGCCACCCGCACTGGCCGTTCCTCGACCCGACGAGACCACGCCGGCGGACGAGATGACCATGGCCCGCAACTGGCTGGACTACCTGCGCCGGTGCGCCCTCTTCAAGCTGACCGACCTCGACCACGCGCAGCTGCGATGGCGACCGAGCCCGACGGCGAACTCGCTGGGCATCATCGTGGTGCACCTGGGCTACGCCGAGCGCCTCTGGTTGCGGGTCATCTTCGCGGGCGAGGAGATGGACATGACGTGGCGCGCCCACATGTTCGAGCTGCCCGACGACTGGTCGCTCGAGCAGATCGTGGCCTTTTACCAGGCCGAGACGGCGGCGGCCGACGCCGTGCTCGATGCGGCCGAGTCCTTCGACCAGCCCTCGTCGGCCGGCTTCCGCGCCACCACGCTGCGCTGGGCTGTGGTGCACCTCATCGAGGAGACGGCGCGCCATCTGGGCCACATGGACATCACCCGCGAGCTCATCGACGGACGCACCGGCCGCTGACCTCGGTCCCGCCGCGCCGGATCCCCATTCCCAATTGCAGACAAGTCTGATGCAAGTAGGGGATCCGTGGTCGACCCCTGGGAGGCGCCATGCGGGTCACGATCCTCGACGACTACGTGGACACGCTGCGCACCTGGACTGCTTCGACGAGCTGGCCGGCCACCAGGTCACCGTCTGGACCGATCACGTCGCCGACGTCGATGCGCTGGCCGACCGACTGGCCCACACCGAGGCCCTGGTGCTCATCCGCGAGCGCACCCAGATCCGGGAGCCGCTGCTCGAGCGCCTGCACACGCTCCGCCTGATCAGCCTGCGCAGCGCCTACCCCCACGTCGACGTGGATGCGTGCACCCGGCTGGGGATCGTGGTGTCGTCGGACCTGCACCTCGGGTCGCCGTCTTACGCCACGGCCGAGCTCACCTGGGCGCTGGTGCTGGCCGGCATGCGCGATCTGCCGGCCCAGGCCAACTCGCTGCGCGCCGGACGCTGGCAGACCTCGGTGGGCCAGAGCCTGCGGTTCAAGACGCTGGGGATCTTCGGCTACGGCCGGATCGGCCGGGTGGTGGCCGAGTACGGGCGGACCTTCGGCATGGAGGTGCTGGTCTGGTCCCGTCCCGAGTCGGCTGAGCGGGCCCGCGCCGACGGCCACCAGGTGGCCGCCGGCCGCGAGGTCTTCTTCGAGCGCAGCGACGTGGTCTCGCTCCACCTGCGGTTGGTGGATGCCACCCCCGCGGCATCGTCGGCGCCGAGGACCTGGCCCGCATGAAACCCAGTGCGCTGCTGGTCAACACCAGCCGGGCGGGTCTCATCCAGCCCGGGGCGCTGGTGGACGCGCTGTCGGCCGGAAGGCCCGGGCGGGCCGCGGTCGACGTGTTCGACACCGAACCGCTGCTCGACGTGGACGAACTGTTGCTGGCGCTGGACAACGTCATCTGCACCCCGCACCTGGGATATGTGACCCGCGACGAGTGGGAGCTGCAGTTCGCCACCGTGTTCGCCCAGGTGAACGCCTTCGCCGCCGGCGCTCCCCTCAACGTGGTCAACCCGGAGGTGCGGCCTCGGCCATCTGGGTCATGAGACCCTGCAGGTCGAAGTAGTCGCGCCACAACGTGATGCGGCCGTCGGCCACCTCCCACACGCCGGCCACGGGGATCTCGATCCAGGTCTCGCCCGTGCGGAACCGGTCGGTGCGCTCGTTCATGACCGCGCCGCCGGTGGCCACCTGGTGGTGGATGACCCACTCGATCTCGTCGGTGCCGTTGACGAAGCTCTCGAGCATGGCCCGGGTGGCGTCCACCCCGGTGACCGCCGACATGGGCACGTTGTCGTAGACGATGTCGTCGGCGGCCAGGGCCAGCGCGGCGTCGAGGTCCTTGGCCTCGATGGCATGGATGAAGGCGGTGACGGTCTCGTCGGGGGTCACGGCGGGTCCTCTCGCCGGCGGTCGGGATCGAGCCGCAGCCTAGGGACTCGGGATGGCCTAGGTCTGCAGGTCGAGCACGGCGTCGGCCAACCAGGCCAGCTCCTCGCTCCACGAGGTGGTGGGCGCCACCGACCGGACCACGAACTTGGACAGCCCGGCGTCGGTCAACCGGCCGATCAGGGCCGCGCAGCGCCGGCGGCCCCGACGGGCACGTGGGCGGCCACCGACTCGCCCCCGCGTCGGCGCAGGCGGGGCGCCCGGGCCAGATCGTCGGCGTGGCGGGCGTAGGCGATGCTCAGCCCGAAGTGCTCGGGATCGATGGCCCGGCCGGCCTCGGTGGCCTCCCGCACGATCTCGGCCCGCACGGTCGACACCCGATCGGGATCCATCAGCGCGCCCAACCAGCCGTCGCCGAACCGGCCCACCCGGCCGGATGGCGTCGGGCCCGGCACCGCCCAACCAGACCTCGAGCGGATCCTGGATCGGACGCGCGGCCAGCGCCAGCTTCACGTCTCGCAGCTCGCCACCCGACCCCTGGCCCGCGGTGCGTCGGCATCCGCCACCAGCTCGGAGGCCACCGCCACCGACTCCGCCTGCCCACCACGCCTTGAGGTCAGGGATCAGCGGCGTCCAGGCGCCGACCGCGATGGGCGCCGCCCAGCCCCAGCGCGGCCCGCTCGCCGGGCTGGTCCAGCCCGGGGACCAACGTGACCAGCAGGCGGCCGCCGGTCAGTCGGTCGAGTTGGGCCACCTGGCGGGCGAACACGTAGGGCTGGTAGCCGAAGGGCACCAGGTTCACCCCCAACTTCAGCCGCGGCGAGTGGCGCGCGGCGAAGGCCACGGCCAGGAAGGGATCGGTGGCCGGCAGCACGGGCAGGTCGGAGAACCACAGGCTGTCGAAGCCCCGCGGCCTCGGCCTCGGTGACGGCCTGGCCGAGGTCGTCGGGGTCGGGCGGCCCGATGCCGACCGACACCGCGAAGCGGATCTTCATCCGGCGACCACCTTCGGCGTCGGGACCGTCGAGCTGGGACCGCTGCACGGGTGCAGTCGCCCCGCACCCAGCAGCCCTGGAGGTGGTCGTTGACCAGGCCCAGCGACTGCATGGCCGCGTACAGGGTGGTGGGCCCGACGAACTTGAAGCCCAGACCGAGCAGCGTCTTGGACAGGGCCACCGACTCGGGCACCTTGGCCGGGAGCTGGCCCAGCTCGGTGGGGACGCCCCGGCCCCGACGGGACGGCTCGAACGACCACACCAGCGCGGCCAACGAGCCGTACCGCCGCTGGACCTCGAGGGTGGCCCGGGCGTTGGCGATGGTGGCCTCGATCTTGCCCCGGTGGCGCACGATGCCGGCGTCGTCGAGCAGGCGGCGGACATCGGCGTCGTCGAAGGCCGCCACCACGCTCGGGGTCGAACCCGGCGAAGGCCCGGCGGAAGTTCTCGCGCTTGCGCAGGATGGTGAGCCACGAGAGTCCCGACTGGAACCCCTCCAGGCAGAGCTTCTCGTAGAGGGCGACGTCGTCGGTCACCGGACGACCCCACTCGTCGTCGTGGTAGGCGCGGTAGTCCGGATCCCCCGCCCCCCAGGAGCAGCGCCGGTGACCGTCATCGCCCTTGGTCGTGGTCATCGGGCCCATCCAACCACCGAAACGGTGGTCAAGCGTGCCCGACCGACTCGAGGCCGGCGTCCACCGGTCCGAGGCCGGCGTCGAGCGGCTCGAGACTCGACCGCCTCGGCCACCAGCTCGTAGGAGCGCAGCCGGTCCTCGAAGGCATGGGCCATGGTGGTGATGACCAGCTCGTCGGCCCCGGTGCGCTCGACCAGCTCGGCCAACCCTCGCCGGACCTGGTCGGGGTCGCCCACCACGTGCGACTCGCGCCACGGCCCGATGATCTGGCTTCTCCAGCGGCGTGTAGACGTGCTCGGCCGCCTCTTCGGGCGTGGGATAGACGCCGGGACGGCCCTGGCGCAGCCGGGCCATGGCCAGCGCGCCCGAGCCGGCCAGCCAGCGCGCCCGCTCCTCGGTCTCGGCGCACAGCACGGCCACACCCAACATCACATAGGGCGCCTCGAGCTCGTCGGAGGGACGGAAGCGGGAGCGGTAGGCGGCCACCGCCGGCTCGGTGGCCGCGGCCGCGAAGTGATGGGCGAAGGAGAAGGGCAGGCCCAGGATGCCGGCCACCTGCGCGCTGTAGTCGCTCGAGCCCAGCAGCCAGATCGCCGGTCGGTAGCCCAGCCCGGGCACGGCGGTGATCTGGCGGTAGGGATGGCCCTCGGGGAACAGCCCGTCGAAGAAGCCCAGCAGCTCACCCAGGGCCTGGGGGAAGTCGTCGGCCGAGAGCCCCTCCACGGTCCGGCGCAGCGCGGCGGCGGTGACCGGGTCGGTGCCGGGCGCCCGTCCGATGCCCAGGTCGACGCGCCCGGGATGGAGGGCTTCGAGCATGCCGAACTGCTCGGCCACCACCAGCGGGGCGTGGTTGGGCAGCATCACCCCACCCGAACCGATCCGGATGCGCTGGGTGGCCGCCCCCACGTGGGCCAGCAGCACGGCCGGGGCCGAACTGGCGATGCCGGGCATGTTGTGGTGCTCGGCCACCCAGTAGCGCCGGTAGCCGAGGGCCTCGGTGGCCACGGCCAGCGAGGCCGCCCGGTCGAGGGCGTCGGCCGGGGTGGATCCGGCGCCCACGGGCGCCAGGTCGAGGACCGACAGGGGGATGGACAGGGAGGCGGCGCGAGCAGCCGGCGCAGAGGTCACGGCCCCACCAACACCGACCGGCCCCCACGATCTTCCATCCCTGCCGCACATCGTTCCTGCCCCCACACATCGCGTTCCTGCCCCCACACATCGCGCTTCCTGTCAGCGGAGCGACCGCATAGGCGTCGCTCAGCTGACAGGTTTCACGCCGGCGCGCGCGATCCGGTGGTCAGGCGACCAGGCCGGCGGCCAGGGCGGCGCCCAGCTCCCAGGCCGCGTCCCGATCGGCGCCGGCCGGATCGCCGATGACCGACAGCACCGGCTGGGCCAGCCGCCACCGCAGGCCGGTGGTCACCATCTCCACGGCCCGCACCGCGCCGGTGGTGTCGTTGTTGCCATGGACGTAGAGCCCGTAGGGACGCCCGACGGTGGCGTCCAGGCACGGGTAGTAGATCTGGTCGAAGAAGTGCTTGAGCGCACCGGACATGTAGCCCAGGTTGGCGGGCGTGC
Source organism: uncultured Microthrixaceae bacterium (assembly GCA_963793965.1). GTDB lineage: Bacteria > Actinomycetota > Acidimicrobiia > Acidimicrobiales > Acidimicrobilacustridaceae > UBA4742. The sequence continues at coordinate 240,769 of CAWCCB010000020.1, read as the reverse complement.
CCAGCAGGTAGCCGTCGGCGTCCAGCACGTCGCTGGCGGTGGCCGCCAGGGCGGGGCGGACCACCACGCTCCACCCCCTCGATCTGGGGATCCGACGCCCCCGACCGCGCCGATTCGAGCAGGTCCTGCGTGCCGGGCGACGGGGTGTGGTGGACGATCAGCAGGGTCGGCACCCGCTCAGCGTGGCACGCTCAGGCGATCACCAGGTGGCCGTAGGTGATGCACAGGCCGGCGGCGTTGATGGCCACCAGGCCGACCACCACGGCCAGCGCCACCACGGCCCGCCAGCCGCCCCGGCGGCGGGCCGGCGACCCGGGCATGTACCAGTCGGGGAGCAGGCCCGTGCCGGCCTCGCCCCACGGCACCGAGTCCGGCGGCAGCGGCGCGTCGGGATCGGCCGCCAGCGCCTGGGCGGTCAGCTCCTCGTCGCTGATCGGCTCGATCGGACATGATCAGGTCTCGCTGATCATCATGGTCATCAGCCACTCCCCTGCTGCGACGCGGGTCCGTCGGGACACCCGACGCCGTCTCATGCTACGGAGCGCTCAGTCGGGATGCGGATCGCGCGCCGGTCGCCGGCAACGAACCTGACGCTGACGTCAGCAATGCCGGCCCGATGGTCCTAGAGTCGATCCGGTCGCCGTCACGCGCCGCGCACCAGGGGGAAGCCAGATGCCTCGGATCGAACCGATCCCGCTCGACCAGCTCAGCCCGGAGTCCTACGAGATCATCACGGAGGGCTTCGGCGACGGGCTGTACTCGACGCAGATCCCGCTGCAGATCTTCGCCTACCGCAGCGCGCAGCTGGCCGGGGTCCACCAGGCCCGCACCGGCGGGGGCCGGGGCACGCTGCTGGGCGGGCGGATCCTGGAGCTGATCCGCATCCGCAGCGCCCAGTTGGGCGAGTGCCAGCCCTGCATGCAGTCGCGCAAGCACGACTCGATCACCGACGACGACGTGGCCTGCCTGCTGGCGCCGGTGCGCGGTGACCTGACCGACCAGGAGGCCATGGCCGTCGAGTTCCTGGACCTGCTGTCGGCCGACCACCACGCCATCGACGCCGAGTTCTACCGACGCCTGGCCGAGGTGTTCACCGCCGCCCAGATCGTCGAGCTCGGCTTCGTGTGCGCCAACACCATGGGGCTGCATCGCTTCCTGCACACGCTCGACCTGTTCGGCACCGACCCGCCGGTCATCGCCTACGACCCGGCCCAGGTCGATACGGCCAAGCCCGACAGGGTGGAGACGCCCACCTGAACGTCCCCCCGTCCACCGACCGCGCCGGGTTCAGCACCAGGTGTAGTCGCCGGGGTCGGGCTGGCGGGTCCTGGTCCAGAACTCGAGCAGGGACGACGGCCAGTTCTGCGTGACCTTGCCGGCGGCGTTCTTGTACCAGCTGTTCACGTCGGACGCGCCCCAGGCCATCCTGGCGTTGCCGGCGTCCACCCACTCCCCGTAGGCCTCGTACACGTCGGGCTTGCAGTCGAGCCACTGGTGGCCGGTCTCGAGCAGCAGGCGCAGGCATCCGAGCGTGTAGCGCACCTCGCACTCGGAGAAGAAGATGATGCTCCCGTTGGCCACCAGGTTCGTGTTCGGACCGTAGAGGCAGAACAGGTTGGGGAAGCCGGGCACGGTGATGCCCAGGTAGGCGTGGGGATCGTCGGCCCAGCGCTCGATGCAGGTCGGCGCCGCCCGCGGCCCGTCACCCGCATCGGCATCAGGAACCGCGACGCCTCGAATCCGGTGGCGTAGATGATGACGTCGACCGGGTGGGTGCGGCCGTCGGCGGTGACCACCCCTTCGGCGGTGATCCGCTCGATCGGATCGCTGATCAGCTCGACGTCGTCGCGCTTGAGGGTGTTGGGCCAGACCCCGTTGTCCAGCAGCATGCGCTTGGCCAGCGGCGGGTACTGCGGCACCACCTGGGCCAGCAGCTCCGGGTCGTCGCCGAAGGTGAACTCGAGGTACATGGTGAGCAGCTGGCGCAGCTCGTCGCTGCGGGCGCCCACGGCGCGGGGATCTCCCGACCAGCCGGGCTCGACCTCGGCCGCGGGCAGGATGCCCTCCGACAGCCGCCAGAACAGCCAGAACCGATACCACTGGCTGTAGTTCGGGCACGTGATCCATCAGCCAGTGGGTGTCGTCGGAGAGGTTGGCGTGGTAGTCGGGGGCGGGCACGAACCAGTTCGGGGTGCGCTGGAACACCAGCAGCTCCTCGGCCCGATCGGCCACCTCGGGGATGAGCTGGATGGCACTGGCGCCGGTTCCGATCACGGCCACCCGCCGGCCGTCGAGCTTGACCGAGTCGTCCCACCGGGCCGAGTGGAACGACGGCCCGGCGAAGCGCTCGCGGCCCTCGATGACCGGCATCTTGGGCCGGTTGAGCTGGCCCACCGCGGAGATGACGGCATCGGCCACCAGCGTCTCGGTGCCGCCGTCCGGGCGTGGCCAACGCCACCTGCCAGCGACCCGGGCCTCGTCGAAGGTGCACGAGGTCACCTCGGTGGAGAAGCGGATGTGGTCGCGCAGGTCGTAGTCCTGCGAGAACGAGCGGAAGTAGTCGAGCAGGGTCGACTGGGTGCTGAAGTGCTGGGGCCAGTCCCGCCGCTGAGCGAACGAGTAGCTGTAGAGGTGGTTGGGGACGTCGACCCGACACCCCGGATAGACGTTCTCCAGCCAGGTCCCGCCCACCTCGTCGTTCTTCTCGATGATGACGTGGTCGATGCCGGCCTGGTCGAGGCGGTGGGCGGCCAGCAACCCGGACATGCCGGCACCGATCACCACCACCCGCATCGTTCGATCCGGGATCGAGCTGGTCGGCTCGCCAATCGGGAGCCCGCTCGTCGGCGCCGGACGTGCCCAGCTCCTCGTGCAGCAGGGCCAGGTAGTCGTCGGAGGGGTGCTCACCGGTCAGGAAGTCCATGAGCGGACGCAGCTCGGCGTCGGTGGGCACGCGACGGCCCGTCACCGTGTCGACGGCGGCACCACCGCGGGCCGCGTCGCGCAGGGCGAACAGCGTCTCGAGCGCCACCTCCTGGGCGGCGTCGCGTTGGTCCGGGGTGATGCCGCCGTCGGGATTGCGCATCTCGGCCGGATCGGGCCGCAGGTCGTCGCGCAGCAGCGACAGATCGCCCGTGGTCTGGGCCAGCGCGGCCAGCAGCGGCACCACCGCGGCACGTCGGACGGCTCGCCGGATCGTCTCGTCTTCGGCGTCGGCCGGCACGGCCACCGCCAAGGCTCCCCCAAGCTCCATGCGCCCGAGGCTACCGACCTGTGACCCCCGGATGCCGAAGACGCCCGCCGGGAGGCTGGCCGACCGGTGCGGCGGAGCAGAGCGAAGCCGCTCGCCCGATGACACCCGGATGCCGAAGGCGCCCGCCGGGAGGCTTGCCGACCAGAGGGCCAAGCAGCTTGTTCAGCTCTCGTTCAGGTAGCGGTCGCGCTCCCAGGAGGTGACGTGGGTGCGGAACTGCTCGAGCTCGGCCCGGCGGCCGGTGACCAGGTTGCCGATCAGGCCCGGATCGAAGGCGTCGGTCAGACCGTCGTCGGCCACCAGCGCGTCCAGGGCCTCGTCCAGGTTGCGGGGCAGCGGCTCGAACCGCGAGGCCATGGCCGGGTCGAAGCTGCCGGCCGCCTCGTCCTGGGGATGGCCCAGCTCGGCCTCCTCGGCGATGCCGGCCGCTCCGGCGGTGAGCAGTCCGGCCAGCAGCAGGTACGGGTTGGCCATGGGATCGGCACCCCGGTACTCGATGGAGGCGTCGGCGCCGGTCGTGGTCGACACCCGGATCAACGCGGCCCGGTTGGCCGTCGACCAGATGGCGGCGCTCGGTGCCTCGGGCCCGGCGTGCAGCCGCCGGTAGGAGTTGACCGTGGGCGCGGCCAGCGCGCACAGCCCGGAGGCGTGGGCCAGCTGGCCGGCGGTGAACGACCGTCCGTCGTCGGTGAGGCTGCCCGCCTCGTCGATCAGCACCTCGCCGGCCCGTTGGTGCAGGTGCAGCCCCGACCCGGGCTGGTCCGACAGCGGCTGGGCCATGAAGGTGGCCACCAGCCCGGCCTCGTCGGCCAGGCGCCGCAGCGCCTCTTTGGCCGTGACCAGGGCGTCGGCCAGGGCCACCGGCGTCGAGCGGCCCCAGATCGAGCTCGAACTGGCCGGGCCCGCCCTCGTGGTGCGCGCTCAGCACGGGCACGCCGCTGGCCACCAGCTCGTCGGCCGCAGCCTTGACCACGGCCAGCCCGGACCCCGGCCCGGTCGTCGAAGTAGCCGGCCTGGTCGACGGGCTCACCGTCGGCGTCGAGGAGGTAGAGCTCGAGCTCGGCGCTGACGGTGAACGGCTCGGCCAGCTCGGCCAGGCCGGCCAGCACCTGCACCAGCGCGGTCCGGGGATCGCCCGCCCACGGCGCGCCCTCCGGCGTGAGCACGGTGCACACCACCCGCCCGTCACCGTTGCCGTGATCGATCAGGGTGGACGGATCGGCCCGCAACCGCATGTCGGACTCGAGGTAGCGGGCGGGGCCCTCCAGCGAGGAGCCGTCGAACAGGATGCCCTGGGTGGTGGCCTCGTCCAGGCGCTCGGCCGGCAGCGTCAAGGCGCAGTTGGTCCCGAACACGTCGACGAAGCTGAGCTTGACCCAGCGCAACGGCGTCGCCGACGAGGGAGGCCTCGCCGACGGGGACGAGGGAACGGGTTCGGACGGGGACGAGGTCATCACAGCACCACCGAGAGGAAGATGATGAGGGCGCACACGGCGATGAAGCCGACGGCGATCTCGAGGACGAGGAGCCAGAGGCGTTTGGCCGATTCCGCGGCCGCCATGCCCCCCATGGGCGGCTCCGGGGAGAGGTCGATCGAGGCCACGATCGAGCGTGTCGAGCCGGTCGAGGTCGGCCAGCAGCTCATCGCCCGACTGGTAGCGGTTGGCCGGATAGCGGCGCATGGCCTTGCGCACCACGGCATCCAGGGCCGGCGGGCAGTCCCGGTTGAGCTCGGTGATCGGGCGCGGGGACTTGGTCAGGTGGCCGGCCATGACCGCCATCCAGTTGTCGCCCTCATAGGGCGGTCGGCCGGTGAGGAACTCGTACATGATGATCCCCCAGGCGTAGATGTCGCTGCGGGTGTCGCCCCGCTCGCCCTGGATCTGCTCGGGGCTCATGTAGTTGGGTGTGCCGATCCCCTCGGTGAGGTGCTTCCAGGTCAGCCGCTTGGCCCCCTCGAGCAGCGCGGTGCCGAAATCGGCCACCTTCAGCTGGTCGTCGGGGGTGACCAGCACGTTCTCGGGCTTGAGGTCGCGATGGGTGATGCCCTGGCTGTGCAGGTAGGTGATGACCGAGGCCAGTTGACGACCCCAGTCGACCGCCAGGGCCACCGGAACGGGGCCGTTGATCTGCGACACCCGCTCGCGCAGGTTCTCGCCGTCCACGAACTCGAGCACCAGATACGGCTCGGTGCGGTGCTCGGCCAGGTCGAAGCTGCGCTGCACGTTGGGATGGTCGAGGGCGCGGGCGATCTCGCTCTCGCGCTTGAACCGCCCGAAGATGGCCGGGTCGGCGAACAGCATCGGGTTGGGCGACTTGAGCACCACGGTGCGGCCCGAGTCGGTGTCGAGGGCCTTGTAGGTCTCGGCGTAGGCCCCTTCGCCCAGCTCCTCGATGATCTCGAACCGGTCGACTCGCGCCCCGGGCTGATGTCTCATGGGCGGGACCGACGCAGACGGAAGCGGCGACCAGCGGCCGGAGGGATGGGCTGATCGCTGGTGAGGTGGACGAGGACGGCGGAGACGTTATCAGTGGACCCGCGCTCGATGGCCAGTCGCACCAGACGGTCGGCGGCCTCCAGGGAGGTGGGGACGGTGCCGGCCGCGAGCTGCTCGCCGATCTCGGCGATCTCGGGTCGCGAGACGACGTCCCACAGCCCGTCGCTGCACAGCACCAGCGTGTCGTGGCGCCGGATCACCTGTCGCACCACGTCCACCTGGACGAAGGGATCGGCACCCAGGCTGCGGGTCAGCTGGGAGCGGGCCGGGTGGTTGGCCGCCTGCTCCGGGCTGATCATGCGCATCCGCAGCATCTCCCCCACCCGGGAGTGGTCGTTGGTCAGCTGGGTGCAGCTCTCCCCCCGCGCCAGGTAGGCCCGGCTGTCGCCCACATGGGCCACCACCGCCTCGTTGCCCCCCAGGGCCAGGCCCAGCAGGGTGGTGCCCATCCCCCGGCGACCCGGTGCCATGGCCGCGTCGTTCACCGCCAGGTTGGCGGCCCGGGCCGCGCCCTTGAGCAGCTGCTGGGGCGAGCCGGCCGAACCGGTGGCTGTAGGCCTCGATCAGGGCCTCCACCGCGGTGCGGCTGGCCACCTCGCCGGCGGCGTGGCCGCCCATGCCGTCGGCCAGGGCCAGCAGGGGGCCACGGTCCCACGAATCGTCGGGGGTGGTCATGACCCGGGCGGCCACGAAGTCCTCGTTGTGGTCCCGGAACGGGCCGGGATCCGAGACGATCCCCCACGAGAACTTGCCCATGACCGCGCCGGCGCGGATGGTGCCGTTGCCGGGTTCGGCCGGTGGGGGTTCGACCATGGTGGTGGACTACCGTTCGCCCATGGCCAACGACCGCAAGCGCAAGGGCGGCCGGGTCACGCCCAAGGCGGGCAGCCCGGCCACGCCGCCGGCCACCGACAAGCCCATGGGGCAGGTGGGCAAGCGCCCGTCGAACCCGACGTTCCTGGCCGTCGTGGGCCTGGCCTGGATCATCTGTGGGATCGCTGCCTTCTTCGTCTTCAAGGAGAGCTGGCGCATCGTGGTGGGCGTGGTGTTCATCGGGGTCGGGCTCTACTGGCTACGGGGTTCCTTCGCCACCATCGCCCGCCACGAGGAGCGCCTCGACGACTGACCCTCGGGCTGGGCCAGCTGGCCAGCCTGAGGACGTCGAGCGGTGAGCGGGTCGAGCCGCCCGAAGCGTAGTGACCCGGACGCGCCTCGGTCGGGCCGGCGAACCGACCCGACCGAGTGCGGGGGGGAGTCAGCGGGATCTGAGCTTCAGACCGCCGCCGGGGCGGCGTCGGCCACGTCCCGCTTGGGGACGGTGGTGTCGACCAGCTTCGAGCCCCGCATCTTGGGGTTGAGCAGGACCCAGACGATGCCCACGATGATCCAGAGCACATCCGCGCCCAGCGCCTTGAGGTAGTCCTGCTTGACTGCCGCCGAGCCCACCAGGCCCAGGTAGAGCACGGCGAACAACATGGCCAGGTTCATCAGCGCCCCGATGATGGGGACCACGTAGTGCTTGCCCACGTGCTTGTCGTGGCGGCTGGCGAAGGCCACCACCGCGATCAGGCACGTGGCCCCGTACACCAGGAACGTGCCCACGTTGGAGGCGATGGTGATCTGGGTCAGGTTGTCCACCGTGTGCACGCCGTAGATGCCGATCAGCGCCGAGACGCCGGTCAGGATCCAGATGCCCGAGTGCGGCGTGGCGTGCTTGCCGTGCAGCAGGCTCAGGATGCTGGGCATCTCACCGTCGCGGGCCATGGCGAAGGTGACCCGCACGCCGGTGTTGAGACAGGCCAGCGTGGTGCCGATCAGGGCGACCAGCACGGTGGCGGCCACGATCAGCGAGATGGTCTTGCCGCTGCCCGACCACAGGATGTTCGACACCCTCGTCGTCATGGTGCCGATCGGCGCGCCGTCCACCGCCGCCGCCGAGTAGCCCCGGAGCGGGGCACCGCCGGCCGGGTTGGCGATCACCGCGGTGGTCTTGCCGACGACGAAGTTGGCCCCGAAGTACTCGAACAGGTAGCAGACGCCGCCCTGGATGAGCAGGCTGAGCAGGATGCCCCGCCGGATGTCCTTCTGGGGGTTGATGGCTTCGGAGCCCAGAGCCGTCACGGACTCGAACCCGACCAGCAACAGGATGGCGATGGTCGACTGGTAGAGCACGTTCATGAAGTTCTTCGGGATGATCACCGCGCCGGCGTTGGCCGCCTCGTAGCCGGCGTGGGGATGGCCGGCGCGGAACACGATGAACAGGATGGTGAGCAGCACCAGGGTGGTGATCTGGATGACGTTGATCACGATGGCGGTCATCGTCGAGCCGCTGATGCCCCGGTAGGCGATGTAGCCGGTGATCGCGGCGAAGAGCACGCAGACCGCGGCCAGCTCCCCGTAGTTGAGGACCTTGCCGTTGGTCAGGCTGGTGTAGATGTAGCCGAACAGGGTGGCGGTGAAGGCCACCATGATGCCCGGATAGATCCAGTAGTAGAGGTGGCTGATCCAGCCCACCGACAGCTTGGCCACCCGGGCCCATTTGCGATGGTGGGCCCCCTCCTTGTCCAGCAGCGCGGCTTCGGCGAAGAAGTAGCTCGAGCCGGTGCCGGCATCGGGGTAGATCGCGGGCCAGCTCGCTGTAGCTGTAGGCGGTCATCAGGGCCAGCACGAGGGCGAAGAGCAGTCCGGGCCACATCTCGCTGGCGGTCGACACCGAGCTGTGGGGTTGGGTCAGGGCGGCCTGGACCTGGAAGGTGGTCCAGAGGAACGCCCCGGGCGCGATCAGCGCCATGGCGTTCACGGTGATGCCGGTGAGGGTGAGACTCTTCTTCATCTCCACCGGTTGGGCGGTTGCTGCCATCGGTCACCTCTCGGTGTGCCGCCCGGCGCGAGCCGTAGCGGGGTCAGGTTCGGAACACAAGGGGCGGGACAGGTCGCCGTTGACCTGCCTCCGAACGTAGGAGATGACCATTTCCTGACGAGCACGCCTGCGTAACGGCCGCGTTAACAGACTCGTCAGGTTGGCGAAATGATGACGACTTATTAGCGCCAGATATCCGTCACTTACCTGCCCCGTAGGCGTAACGCCGGGAACACGGCGGCGAAATCCGCCTCTCGTACGTTCACTCACGCGTCAGACGTTTCCATCGGGAGCGGAGAGCCCGGCCCAGCGCCGAGCCGGGGTCTCCGATGCCGGGGCGACGTCACGTGCCGCCCGAGGAGCCGGGTCCGCACGACGGACCCGACAAGGAGGAGTGATGGTCCATCTGGTCACAGCGGTGATCAAACCGTTCAAGTTGGAGGAGGTGAAGGACGCCCTCAAGGGCATCGGGATCCAAGGGATCACCGTGGCCGAGGTCGAGGGTACGGCCGCCAAGGCGGGCACACCGAGAGCTACCGCGGCTCGGAGTACACCGTCGACTTCCTTCCGAAGGTGCACGTCGAGGTGCTGTGCGACACCTCCGACGTGGACAAGGTGGTCGATGCGATCACCGAAGCAGCCCGTACTGGAAAGATCGGCGACGGAAAGATCTGGGTCACCGCCGTCGATCGTGTCATTCGCGTCCGCACCGGTGAGCGCGACCTGGAGGCCTTGTAGATGCTGACCTTCGCTTCAAGCGACCGCCCTCGGACCACGGGTGATGAAGCCACCCATGAAGGAGCGGTTCAAAACCAATATCAAGGACAAGGAGTGTCGGCGTTACTTCTGGGTCGTGCTGGCCGGGAAGATGCTGGGCCTGGCCACGGTCGGCGCCCTGATCTTCGCCTTCCTGCACTTCTTCGGAGCTCACGCCGGCGCCACCACGCCGACCGATCCGACGGTGATCACCCGCCAGGGTCACCTGTCGATCAACGACGCAGATCCAGATCAACGCCATCAACACCACCTGGATGTTGGTCACGGCCTTCCTGGTGTTCTTCATGCAGGCCGGCTTCATGTTCCTGGAAGCCGGGTTCGCCCGCTCCCGTGAGACGGTCAACGTGCTCCTCGAGTGCGTGGTGGACACCTGCCTGTGCATGTTGCTGTTCTGGGCGTTCGGCTTCGCCTTCATGTTCGGCACCGGCAACGGCATCATCGGCCACACCTGGTTCTTCCTGAACAACCCCCCGACCACCTACCCGGGCACGGGTGTGGCCTTCTACGCCTTCGTGCTGTTCCAGTACGCCTTCGCCGACACCTGCTCCACGGTCACCTCCGGTGCCATGGTCGGGCGCACCGGCTTCGTGGGCGACATCATCTACAGCATCGGCGTCTCGGGCTTCATCTACCCGATCCTGGGCCACTGGGTCTGGGGTCCGGGCGGCTGGTTGGCCACCTGGACGCATCCCCTGCCGTTCCACGACTTCGCCGGATCGACGGTGGTGCACTCCGTCGGTGGCTTCGTCTCGTTGGCCGGTGCCATGGTCTTGGGACCACGGATCGGACGGAAATTCAAGCGAGACGGCGGTGGCCCTCTGCCACCCCACGACCTGACCATCGCGGCGGTGGGCGCGGTGATCCTGTGGTTCGGCTGGTACGGCTTCAACCCGGGCTCGACCCTCAGCGCCATCGACTACGGCGGCATGGCTCGCGTCGCCCTGAACACCACCTTGGCGGCCTCCGCCGGCGGTCTGGCTGCCATGTTCTTCATCTTCCCGAGGTTCAAGAAGTGGGACCTGGGCATCACCTGCAACGGCGCCTTAGCCGGACTGGTGGCCATCACCTGTCCCTGCTTCTGGGTCAACCCCTTCGGCGCCGTGTGCATCGGCCTGGTGGCCGGGGTGGTGGTGGTCCTGGGTGTCGACCTGCTGGAGTACCTGCGGATCGACGATCCCATCGGGGCCTGGCCCGTCCACGGCTTGTGCGGCATCTGGGGCACGCTCAGCCTCGGCCTGTTCGCCACCGGCCAGTACGCCGCCTCCGGTCCGCTTCGGCCCGACCGCCGACGGCTTCAAGGGCCTGTTCTACGGGGGTGGCGGCAAGCAGCTGCTGGCCCAGTTCATCGGCAGCTTCTGCATGTGCGCGGCAACCTTCGCGGTGTCGTTCATCATGTTCAAGCTGATCGACATGACCGGCCTGCTGCGGCTGCACCGTGACGGCGAGCTCGAAGGCATGGACCTCTACGAGCACGGCACCACCGCCTACCACGTCGAGTTCGGCTACGGCTCCACCAGCATGTCGCCCCCCAGCGACGACGGGGTCACGGTCGGATCGCACAGTCCGGCCTCTCAGAAGGAGTGACCGGGCCGTAGCTCAGAGCATCCCCAGCAGTTCCCCCAAGACGATGGGCCGGGAGGCGCGATCCCGGCCCATCGTCGCGTCCGGGGCCGGGGCGTGGAGTCGGGCCTGGGCCGGATCGCCTCAGGGCAGTCGGTGCACCACCAGGGGCCAGACGGCGCCGGCGCCGGCCTCGGCCAGCAGGGCGCCGGCCACGGTCAGGGTCCACCCGGTGCGGCTGGTGTCGTCCACCAGCAGCACGGGACCGGACGGGACGGCCACGCCGTCGCGGAGCCGCAACGACTCCAGCAGGCCCCGCGCCCGGGCGCCGGAGGCGGCGTCGGTGGGCGCCGCCGGACCCTGCCACTCGAACGGCTCGATCAGGGGCAGCTTGCCCACCGCGGCGATGCGCTGGGCCACCGAGGCCACCCGGCGGGGATGCGATGCGTGACGCCATGGCCACCACCGCCACCGGCCGCTCGGGCCACACCACCTTGAAGCGCCGGAGCACCTCGACCAGCCCGGCCACCAGCTCGTCGGTCACCGGCTCGTCCCCGGCGTGGAAGGCGGCCAGCTCGTCGGCCCACCCGGGGTCGTCGGCGAAAGCCAGGGCCCGGCCCGGTGAGCCCGGGGGCCGGATGCGACCGGTGCGGCCCGCCAGCCCCGAGGGCCACAGCTTGCGGGGTTCGAGGATCACGTCCTGGCCCCGGACGTAGGCCCGGGCGGCGGCCACGCCCGCCCGCCGATGGCTGGCGACCGGGGGCCGGGAGCTCGCCGGTGCACACCGAACAGCGCCCGCACGGCCCGCGATCGTCGTCGTCGAGCGCCCGCTGGAGGTACTCCATCAGACAGCCCCGGCCGGCGGCGTAGGCCCGCATCAGATCGGCCTCGGCGCGCGCGGGCCGCGACCAGGGCGTCGTACTTGGGGGCGTCGAACGACCAACCGGCGCCGGTGGCCACCCACCCCGCGTCGGCCGCGCGCCGTGGCGCCGTCCACCGCCATGATCTTGAGCAGCGACTCCAGCCGGCCCCGCCGGATGCCGGTGGCCGACTCCAGGGCGGCGACGGTGGCCGGGCCCTCGTCCAGCACGGCCAGCACCTTGGCCGCGTGATCGGGATCGGGCACGGTGGCCGTGGCGAAGTACCGCCACAGGGCGGCGTCGGACTCGGCGGGCAGCAGCACGGCCGAGGCCTCGTCCAGCGCCCGACCGGCCCGTCCCACCTGCTGGTAGTAGGCCACCGGCGACGAGGGCGAGCCCACGTGGATGCAGAACCCCAGGTCGGGCTTGTCGTAGCCCATCCCCAGCGCCGAGGTGGCCACCACCGCCTTGAGCTCGTTGGCGCGCAGCTGGTCCTCGATGGCCTGGCGCTCGGTCGGCCTCCAGCGCGCCGGAGTAGGCGGCCACCAGGTGGCCCTGCTGGCGCAGGAAGCCCGGCCAGGCGTTCGGTCTCGGCCACCGTCAGGGCGTAGACGATGCCCGAGCCGGGCAGCTGGGCCAGGGCCTCGTCCACCCAGGCGTAGCGCTCGAGCGGACCCAGCCCCGGCACCACGGCCAGGTGCAGCGAGGCGCGGGCCAACGAGCCCCGCAGGGTGAGCGTGTCGGGACCGAGCTGGGCGGCCACGTCCGCGGTGACGCGCTGGTTGGCGGTGGCCGTGGTGGCCAGCACCGGCGTGGACGCGTCGGCGCCGAGCAGGACCTGCGACAGGCGCTGGTAGTCGGGGCGGAAGTCGAAGCCCCAGTCGCTCACGCAGTGGGCCTCGTCGATCACGATCAGCCCGATGGTGTCGAGCATCGACCGGAGCTGGCCGGCGAATCGGGGGTTGGCCAGCCGCTCCGGGCTGACCAACAGGACGTCGAGCTCACCCGAACGCATCTGGCTGGGCCACCTCGTCCCATTCCTCGGGGTTGGTGGAGTTGATGGTGGCGGCCGCCAGGCCGGCCTGGCGGGCCGCGGTCACCTGGTCGCGCATGAGGGCCAGCAGCGGCGACACCACCAGGGTCGGCCCGGCCCCGGCCGCCCGCAGGGCCGAGGTGGCGGCCCAGTACACCGCCGACTTGCCCCAGCCGGTGGCCTGGACGACCAGCACCCGGCGCCGGTCCACCACCAGCGCCCGGACCGCGCGGCGTTGATCGGTCCCGGGCCGATGCCTCCGGGCCGGCCATGGCGACCAGGATCCGATCGAGGTGGGCGTCGGCCGTGGCCTGGTCGACCGGCGGCCTCACCATCGGGGGTGGCTCGGCGGGCGGCTCAGCCATCGGTGGGCCGGCGGGCCACGATGGCGATGGTCAGGTCGTCGTCGAGCCGCTGGTCGACGAAGGTCCCGAGCTCGGCGGCGATGGCCTCCATGGCCGCGTCGGCATCGGGATGATCGACGCAGGATCTGCTCCAGCCGGCCCAGGCCGAACTCGCGGCCGTCGAGGTCCGCGGGCCTCGGTCAGGCCGTCGGTGTGGACCACGACCATGGCGTCGGTGGCCAGGTCGATGGTCACCGACGCCCAGGTGCGCCTCGAACGGGCCGATGAGCGGCCCGGTGGGCCCGATGCGCACCAGCTCGTCGCCACCGGTCACCAGCACGGGCGGGTGGGCGGCGTTGGCCACCCGGAGCTGGCCGGCTGGTCGGGTCGATGGTGACCACCGCGGCGGTGGCGAACAGGTCGCCGGTGTCGCCCAGGCGCTGCGCCATCCAGCCCAGGGCCGCAGCCGGATCTTCGGGCTCGACCGCCCAGGCCGCGCTCATGAGGTGCTTGATCTGCGCGGCCAGCACGCCGGGTCGGGCACCGTGGCCGGCCACGTCGACCACCACCACCCCCAGCCGGCCGTCGTCGAAGGTCCGCAGGTCGTAGAAGTCGCCGGCCAGGAAGCCTTCGGCCGGCTCGACCCGGGCCACCACGTGCAGGCCCGGCGGGACCTCCACGTCGTCGGCGGCCAGGTTGTCGCGCAGCTGCAGCACCATCGGGCCCTGCTGCTCGAGCGCTTCACGCGAATGGATGGCGTCGCGGAGCTGGTCGAGGATCTCGACCCGCATGGCATCGACCGAGCCGGCCAGCTCGGCCAGCTCGGTCGAGTCCAGCTCGGGCATGGGGTGGAAGAGCTGGCCGTCGCGCACCGTGCCCACCGCGTCCACCAGCTGGCCGAGCGGGGTCACGATCCAGCGCCGCACCAGCACCAGGCCGGTCACGGTCATGGCCACCAGGCCCACCAGGCTGACGGCCAGGATGATGGTCAGCAGTTCCAGGGCGTGGCGCAGCTGGGATCGGAACGAGTTGGCCACCAGGTTCACCTGGGCGTCGACCGCCTTCAGGCGCTGGCGACTGACCGCGAACAGGGCCCGACCGGCGCCGCCCGACACCAGCGTCACCGCCTCCTTGTGGTGGTCGCTGCGCTGGGCCGCGATCTCGCATCTCGGCCTGGGCCTGCCAGGCGCGGTCGGCCTGCGGCCAGCGCGGCCAGCTTGCGGCGCCATGCCCGGGCAGATCCAGGCGGGCCAGCGTGGCCATCTGGGCGGTCACCTGGGCCTTGCCGCTCCGGTAGGGGCCGAGGAACGAGAGGTCGTTGGTGATGATGTAGCCGCGCTCGCCCGTCTCCTGGTCGACCAGGGCCTGGTCCAGCACCTGGTCGGCCAGGCGGGCCGGGGCGATGGTGTGCTGCAGTCGGCCCAGCTTGTCGTTGGCCTGGGCCAGCGTCGGCACCGCCACGGCCACCATCAGGGCGAAGCCGACGAAGTAGGCCACGAACAGCCACGACAGGCGGGTGCCGAGTGGCCGGGTGCGGCGGCGGGGTCGAGCCGGGCCGGCGGTCGCCTCCGGCGGCGTGGTCCCGTCGGGCTCGGGCTGCAACTGGACCTCGCCGCCGTCGGCCGGAGGACCCGACGGTGGGATCGGCTCGTTCACCCGGCGCGGGCAGGACGAGGTCGGGGACGCAGCTCGAAGGCCATGGCGACGCCAGTCTGGGCGTTGGGACCGCCGCCTGCAACCAGTTCGGCGGGACCGGGTCCGGTCGGGCGGGCCGCCCTGGGCCGGACGGCCGGACCTACACTCGGCCGGTGACGACACCGAAGATCGAGGGGTACGACGTCCTGGTGCCGAAGCACTCGGCGGTGGACGCCAAGGGCGAGCTGCGCCAGACGCCGATCGAGGGACTGCGCTTCCGACCCACCCGACCGGTCCCCCACGAGGACGGCACCGTGGCCGAGGTGGCCCGGGCCGCCTGGCCCGAGATCGACCTACCGGTGCTCCAGGTGCACATCACCACCACGCTGCCCGGTCGCACCCGGGCCTGGGGCCTGCACCAGGCCTCGACCGACCGGCTGTTCGTGGTGTGCGGGCTGGTGTCGATCGTGGTCTATGACGGGCGGCAGGACTCGCCCACCTACGGTTCGGTCAACGAGTTCCGGGTCAGCGAGCGCAACCCCGGACTCCTGGTCATCCCGCCCAACCTGTTCCACGGTTGGCGCAACATCGGGATCGACGAGGCCTACATCATCAACATGCCGTCGTCGCAGTACGAGCACGAGGGTCCCGACGCCCTCGACCTGCCCTACGACTCGCCCGAGGCCGAGACGATCGTGCCCTGGCGCTGGTGGTGAGCTCGGCGTGCTGAGCCGAGTGGGTTGAGGAGCCGGCCCTGCCCCGGGTGACGGTGGTGATGGCCACCTACAACTGGGCCCCGGTGCTGCCCTACAGCGTCGCCAGCGTGCTGGACCAGACCTTCGCCGACTTCGAGCTGTGGGTCGTCGGCGACGGCTGCACCGACGAGTCGGCCGAGGTGGTGGCCGGCATCGGCGATGCCCGCGTCCACTGGCACAACCTGGAACGCCACCACGGTCACCAGTCCGGGCCCAACAACGAGGGGCTGGCCCGGGCGGCCGGGAGCACCGTCGCCTACCTGGGCCACGACGATCTGTGGCTTCCCCACCACCTGGCCACGTTGGTGCCGGTACTCGAGGCGTCGAGGTCCGGCGGGGGCACCATGGCCCACGGCTCCACGCTGTGCGTGAACCCGAGGGATCGTCCTCGGCTGTGGCCCGATCCGGACTGGCGCTACCTCTCGGGCATGACCATCCCGCCCACCACGGTGGTCCACGACCGTGACCAGGCCCGCGCCGTGGGCGGCTGGCGACCGCCCAGCACCACCTCCGCGCCCGACCCCGACGCCGACCTGTGGCTCCGGCTGACCGTGGGCGGGCCGCCGACGCACGTCGACTCGCTGACCAGCATCAAGCTGAGCGCCGCCCATCGTCGCCGCGTGTACGGGGAACGCCCGCACCACGAACAGGAGTGGTGGCTGGCCCGGATGCGAGCGGCCGCCGACCCCGAGGCCGATGTCGCGCGCCGCCGCCGGCCAGCCCTATCCCCTGGCTGCCGACGGCGACGACGGGACGGCGGAGCCCGACGCCTGGCAGTCCCGGACCGAGCGGCTGGGTTGGGCGGCGCGCACCCGCTGGCGCCGGCTACGGGGCCGACCGGCGATCACCTCGGCTGAGCGCTTCGAGCTGCGCCGCCGCTACAAGGGCCTGGACTGACGCCCGACCCCCGTGGCGCGGGGTTTCCCGGAAATCTGTGCACCTGTGCACCTGAGCGGTGCACAGGTGCACAGACTTGGGGTGGGGCTCCGTGTCCGACAAACTCCGGCCGGGACCGGCTCGACCGCCCACTACGCTGACCCTCCCGGATCATCCGCGGCCTCGTGCCACGGGCCGGATCCCTGGGGCTGTAGCTCAGCTGGCTAGAGCACCTGCTTTGCAAGCAGGGGGTCGTGGGTTCGAGTCCCATCAGCTCCACGAATTGGCTGGTCAGAAGAGCTACCCGACCAAGCAAGTATCGCGAGGCAATCGACCAGGGGTCGGTGGCTACGTCGGGCAGGACTCACGGGAACACGTATCGTCTCCCCATGACGCTCCCGCGGGGAGCATGTACGATCGTGTCCGTGTACGATTGTTCACGTGAGTTCGAGCGTGTACGAGTCATTGCCCTCACCAGCTGCGGGCCTGCTGCAGCTGGCGCGCATGGATGCGGGGATCAGCCAGCAGGAACTCGCTGAGCGCGGGTGTGGACCGCTCGATGATCTCCGCCTATGAGCACGGACGGCGCCAGCCGACCTTGCCCACGCTTCTACGGCTCCTCAAGGCCGCCGGCTTCGAGCTGCGCATGCACCTCGAGCCTTATGAGGATCACGACGACGTGCTCGCCGCGCGGGAGAAGGGCCGGTCCCCCGCGGCGCGGGAAGCGTGGGAACGACGCCAGCGCGAGCGCCTGGAGGAGATCGAACGCAAGCAGGCTGGCGCGGCCGGCAGGCGGACTCGATGAACGAGAACGTCGATGCGGCGCGCATCGTGGAGGTGCTCAATCGCCATGGCGTGCGATACGTGGTCATCGGCGGGTATGCCGCGGAGCTCCACGAGGTCGCGGGCTTGCCACCAACCCGTGACATCGACGTCTGCCCGGACACCGATCGCGAGAACCTCGAGAGCCTGTCGAGCGCGTTGGGCGAGCTACGGGCCCTGATCCGAACCGATGCCGTCGATGGCGGACTTCCGTTCGCGCACGACGCTGAGTCGCTCGGGCGCGCCGAGATGTGGAACCTGGTCTGCGATGCCGGCGAGCTCGACATCTCCTTCCGACCCGCAGGCGGCGGTTACGACCACCTCGAGGGCGGCGCCGTCGTGATCGACCTGCTGGGCCAGCCTGTACCCGTGGCCTCCATCGACGACGTCATCGCCTCCAAGACCGCCGCCGGCCGACCCAAGGACCTCTCCACACTGCCGATCCTCCGCCGTCACCAGCTCCGGCGCCTCGACGTGCACGACTCAGACAGAAGCTGAGCATCGGCAAGCAACGACGTAGCCACGAACGTAGCCAGCGGCCTCCGGATCGCCCTCGAGGTACCACGCGACAACCGTCGAGACTCGCTCGCACTCGATGTCACCGATCGGACGCTCGACCCCCTGCTGACCTGCTCGTTTGCGCCGGATGTGCCGTTGCGAACCAGCGAAGATCAGCACGAATCGACGCTGCTTGGACATCCTTCGTGGTGGTTTGCAAGCAGGGGGTCGTGGGTTCGAGTCCCATCAGCTCCACCGACCGTCGAGGATGCAACAACCCTTCGGGCCACCACACGAGACGACCGCGCCGGCGCGTGGCGGGCTACGGTCGACACGTGCAGCCTTTCGACTTGGGGACCTCGGTCGCGGCTCTCTTCTCGGACGGGTCGTCCAGTGTCATGGAGTCGGGCGGGGGGCCGCCGGTGCGCATCGATGGATTCACGGTCGGTGCACCGCTGATGACCCGCTCCGCACCCCATCGCGGCGAGCTGCACCCCGACGGCGACGAGCTCCTCTACCTGATCTCCGGCCACGTCGAAGTGGTCTTCGAGGACGGTGGCACCGCCGACGACGTCGGCCTCGAGCGGTCCGTCACGGTGGAGGCCGCCAGGCGATCGTCGTCCCGGCTGGCGTCTGGCATCGGGTGGTGGTGACCGAACCGGCTCGCATGATCCACATCACCCCCGGTCCCGGGAGCGGTCACCGACCGCTCTGACCGACGGGCGACCGTAGCGCCGTCCTTCCACCCGGTGGGGCCAGCTTGCGCACGGACGACCCTCCGGTGAGGCTGGTCCGATGATCGTCGATCACGACGCGCTGCGGGAGAAGTACCGACTCGAGCGCGACAAGCGGCTGCGACCTGACGGCAACGACCAGTACCTCGAGCCGAGCGGGAAGTTCGCCGTACATGGTCGACGACCCCTACGTCGACTGGGTCGAGCGCGAGCCGGTGTTCGACGAGGTGACCGTCGCGCTCATCGGCGGCGGCTTCTCGGGGCTGTGCGTGGGCGCGCGGCTCAAGCAGGCCGGCATCGACGACGTGCGCATCATCGAGGTCGGGGGCGACGTCGGTGGGGCGTGGTACTGGAACCGGTATCCGGGCGCGATGTGCGACACCGCGGCGATGGTCTATCTGCCGCTGCTCGAGGAGACCGGCAACATGCCGTCGGCGAAGTACGTCCTCGCGCCCGAGATCTTCGCCCACTGCCGTCGCATCGCCACGACCTTCGACCTCCATCGCAACGCCCTGTTCTCGACCTCGGTGACCGAGCTGGCGTGGGACGAGGCGACGGCGCGCTGGATCATCCGAACCGACCGCGGCGACGCCATCCGCGCCCGGTTCGTCGCCATGGGCACCGGCCCGCTCAACCGGCCCAAGCTGCCAGGCATCCCGGGGATCGAGACCTTCGCCGGTCATTGCTTCCACACCAGCCGGTGGGACTACGGCTACACAGGCGGCGACTGGACCGGTGCGCCGATGACGAACCTGGGCGACAAGCGGGTCGGGATCATCGGCACCGGGGCCACCGCCGTCCAGTGCATCCCGCCCCTGGCCCGGGACGCGCAGGAGCTCTACGTGTTCCAGCGCACGCCTTCGTCGGTCGACGTCCGCAACAACCACCCGATCGATCCGGACTGGTTCGCCGCCCTCGAGCCCGGGTGGCAGCAGCAGATGGCTGCTGAACTTCGCCACGTTGCAGACCGGTGGCTTCGCCGACGAGGACCTGGTGAAGGACGGCTGGACCGACATCTCCCAGCGCATCCGCGACCGGATCGTCGAGATGGTCTCCGCCGGCGAGGAGTTCACCCTCGAGCTCGCGGACCGCGCCTTCCTCGAGAGCGACGACGAGAAGATGGAGGAGATCCGGGCCCGCTGCGACGCCGTGGTCCAGGATCCGGACACCGCCCAGGACCTGAAGGCCTGGTACCGCCAGCTCTGCAAACGACCCTGCTTCCACGACGAGTACCTGCCGGCCTACAACCGACCGAACTGCCACCTGGTCGACACCGACGGCCAGGGCGTCGAGCGAATCGACGAGACGGGTGTCTGGGTGGCGGGTGAGCACTACCCGCTCGACTGCCTGATCTTCGCATCAGGCTTCGAGGTCGGCACCAGCTACGAACGCCGCTCGGGCTACGACACGATCGGGCGTGACGGCCTGCCGGCTCTCGGACTGCTGGGAGGACGGCATGCGGTCGATGCACGGCATCCACGTGCATGGCTTCCCGAACCTGTTCATCATCGGCTTCGCCCAGGGCGCCAACCTGATCTCCAACGTGACCTCGAACCTCTCCGACGCCGGCGTCACCATCGCCGCCGTCATCCGACACGCACTCGACGCGGACGCAGACGAGGTCGAGGTCACCGCGGCGGCAGAAGCAGGCGTGGCTGGAGCTGCTCGAGAGCAGCCCTGACTCCTTCATCGGCAACCCGGACTGCACACCGGGCTACTACAACAACGAGGGCCAGCCGTTGAGCGCTCGCGCTCGGTTCTCGATGGCCGGCTACCCGCTCGGCCCCGTCGCCTACTTCGAGTACATCGACGGCTGGCGCACCTCCGGTGAGTTCGCCGGACTCGAGTTCCGCTGTCCGCCCCTGACCGATCGGCGGACGGGAACCGGGACCGCACCTCGAATCGGGTCAGGCGGGGCCCGACGAGCCGTAGGGTGGCCGATCGAACTCCTGCTGCTGTCGAACTCGATGAACTACGGGCGCCCGATGTTCGCCCACGCCGCCGAGGCCTTCGTCCAGGTGGCCGAAGGTGCCCGGGTGACCTTCATCCCGTTCGCGCTGGCCGACTGGGATGCCTACGCCGACCGGGCCATCCACGACCTGGGTCGACTGGGGATCGAAGCGGTCTCGGCCCACCGGTCGTCGGCTCCCGACCGGGCCATCCTCGAGGCCGAGGTGGTCATGATGGGCGGCGGCAACACCTTCCGCCTGCTCGACTCGCTGTACCACCTGGGCGTGCTCGACGGGCTGAGCGAGCACGTGCGCGACGGCGCCACCCGCTACGTCGGGGCGTCAGCCGGCACCAACGTGGCCTGCCCCACCATCCGGACCACCAACGACATGCCCATCTGCCTGCCGCCGCGCTTCGAGGCCCTGGGGCTGGTGCCGTTCCAGATGAACCTGCACTACGTGGACGCCGATCCGGCCTCCACCTACATGGGCGAGACCCGCCAGGAGCGCATCGAGGAGTTCCTGGAGGAGAACGCCTGCCCGGTGCTGGCCATGTACGAAGGATCGTGGCTGCGGGTCAGCGGCCCGCGCGCCACCACCACCGGGCCGGCCCGACTCTTCACCCGGGACCGGACCGAGGCCTTCGCCGACGGCGCCGACGTCTCCGAGCTGCTGGCGGCCACGCCGCAGTTCGACCAGGGCGTCCGGGTCACCCCGGGCGCGGCCGGGCCCTGAAACCACCTGACCCCGGTAGCCTGTGGATCGAACGTCTCACCGGGGACCTCTCGTTGACCTTCGGCTGATCCTGGCCGGCACGATCCCGTCGCCTCCTCTGAGCCCTACTCGAGGAGCGTCATGTCCCCAGTTCTGCCCACGTCATCGCGGTCGGCGTCTACCCCTGACGGCGATGGGCGGCCTTCGGCCACGGTCTACTGCGAGGCCAACTTCGGCGCGCTGGACGGCAAGACGGCGAACGGGCTGGTCCGCCACTCCGAGCGGTACCGGATCGTCTCGGTCATCGACAGCCAGCAGGCCGGGCTGGATGCCGGCGTGGTGCTGGGCGACAAGCCCAACGGCATCCCCATCTGCGCCGACCTGGCCGATGCCGTGGCCCAAGCCGGCGGGCGGGGTCCCGACACCTTCATCTTCGGCGTGGCCCCGGCCAGTGGCCTGCTCTCGCCCGCACGAGCGTGGCGTGGTGCTCGATGCCATCACCCGGGGCATGAACATCGTCAACGGACTGCACGAGTTCCTCAACGACGACCCGGTGTTCGCCGCGGCCAGCGCGGTCAGCGGCGTGCAGATCCTCGACGTGCGCCGGCCTCGCGACAAGAAGGACCTCCGCCTGTTCAGCGGCCGCATCGACCAGGTCACCTGCCCGCGGATCGCGGTGCTCGGCACCGACGGGGCCATCGGCAAGCGCACCACGGCCACCATCCTCACCCAGGCCCTGCGCGACCGGGGTCTGAACGCGGTGATGGTCGGCACCGGCCAGACCGGACTCATCCAGGGAGCCCGCTACGGCGTCGCCCTCGACGCCATCCCCTCCCAGTTCTGCTCGGGCGAGATGGAGGCGGCCGTGGTCGACGCGTTCGAAGGCGAGCATCCCGATGTCATCGTGGTGGAGGGCCAGGGTGCGCTCAGCCACCCGGCCTACCTGACCTCGACCTTCATCCTGCGTGGCAGCCGGCCCCAGGGGTGGTCCTGCCAGCACGCGCCGGGCCGGTTGATGCTGGGTGACTTCCCCGACATCCCCATGCCCACGCCGGCCGGCGAGATCGAGCCCTGATCGAGACCTTCGCCGACACCCGGGTGATCGGCCTGACCATCAACCACGAGCAGATGACCGAGGCTCGAGGTGACCGAGGCCATCGCACGTTACGAGCGCGAGCTGGGCATCCCCGTCACCGACGCCCTCACCCGCTCGCCGGACCGCCTGGTGGACATGGTGGCCGACGCCTTCCCCGAGCTCGAGGCGAAGCTGGCCGCGACGGCCTCGTGACGCGCGCCACGCGTCGCCATCGACGTGGGGAAGCTGGCCGACAACGCCCACCAGCTGGTGCGCCCGGCTGGCCCGGCGGGGCATCTCGGTGGTGGGGGTGACCAAGGCCGTCCTCGGTCTGGCCGACGTGGCGCACGTCGCTGGTGGAGGCTGGGGTCGGTGCCCTGGGCGACTCGCGTGTGCGAGAACCTCGAGGGGATGCGCCGAGCCGGCCTCGACCGCGCCCACGATGCTCATCCGGTCTCCCATGCTCAGCCAGGTCGACCAGGTGGTGGCCAACGCCAGCGTCAGCGCCAACACCGAGCCCGACGTGCTGATGGCCCTGTCGGGCGCGGCCGTGGCCGGTGACCACATCCACCGCGTGGTGCTGATGGTCGAGCTCGGCGACCTGCGCGAGGGGATCCTGCCCGATGACCTGGAGGCCATCGCCGGCCTGGTCCTCGACCTGCCCGGTCTCGAGCTGCACGGCATCGGGGCCAACCTGGCCTGCCAGAGCGGCGTCGTCCCCGACCAGGCCAACATGGCCGAGCTGTCGGACCTGGCCGACGCCGTCGAGGCCCGGTTCGGGATCCACCTGGCCGTGGTCTCGGGTGGCAACTCGGCCAACCTGGGCTGGGCGCTGGGCCCACGGCCCGGTGGGTCGGATCAACCAGCTGCGCCTGGGCGAGTCCATCCTATTGGGCCGCGACCCCCTCGACCGGCGCCCGATCGAGGGATTGCACCTCGATGCCTTCACCCTGGTGGCCGAGGTGATCGAGTCGAAGATGAAGCCATCGCTGCCACGGGGCGCCCGCGCCCAGGCCGCCTTCGGGACGCCGGAGCGCCGGGCCGACCGCGGCACCATCCGCCAGGCCATCGTGGCGCTCGGCCAGCAGGACACCGACCCGGCCGGCCTCGTCCCACCGCCGGGCATGACGGTCCTGGGGGCCAGCAGCGACCACCTGGTCCTCGACGCCGGCGACCGCGACCTGCGCCCGGGCGACGAGATCTCCTTCGGCCTGGACTACGCCGCGCTGGTGCGGGCCATGACGTCCCCCTTCGTGGCCCACCACGTCGTCGGAGCCGGGACCAGACAGCTCAGCCGGTAAGCTGGGAGTCCACCCCGACTTGGTGGGGACGCCTCGTTTGATCGACCCCAGTGGTCGCCTCCCAGGCCCGTCGCCTCTCCTGAGCCCCGAGCGAAGCGAGATGCCGCGATGACCGACGCAACCACCCTCAGCCAACTCCAACATCGATGCGGGCGGTGTCAGGCGTGGTTCCCGTGGGACGGCGACGGTGGCCCGATGGCCGTGGCCGAGTGGTGGCTGTGCGACCAGTGCCGCGCCCAGCTGCTGGGACTCACCTCCTCGAGGGGCTCGCGGGCATGAGCACCCCCGCCGAGCACTTCGCCGCCGCCGCCCAGGCCCACGGCTACGACGCCACCGCCACCGCCACCATGGTGACGGCGTCGTCGGCCATGCGACTCCCCCTCGAGCAGGCCGCGCAATGGCTCGATGCCGACATCACGCCCTGGGGAGCACAGGCCTGGAAGGCCGAGGGCTTCGCCGACGGCGCCGAAGCCGCGGCCTACCGGGCGCGAGGCTTCACCCCGACCCAGGCGTACCAGGCTCGTCGCGACGAGCACGGTCGCGCCCGGATCGCGGCCCGGGACTGACCAGCCTGTCGGCGTCGACTCGACGGCAAACCGAGAGGAACGAGGGCGGCGACGAACCCGAGCGGTCTGCCAGGATACGGGCATGAGCGGACCTGATGCCTCCGAGGTGGCGGCGGTGTTCGACCGGGCGGCCGCCACCTATGACGACGCCATCCCCTACTTCGCCCGGTTCGGCGAGCGCCTGGCCGACCTGGCCCAGGTCGGTGCCGGAGACCGCGTACTCGACGTGGCCTGTGGCCACGGTGCCAGCGTCGTGCCCGCGGCCCGGCGCGCCGGTCCGACCGGGCAGGTGACGGCCGTCGATCTGTCCGAGGAGATGCTGGGCCGGTTGCGCGCCGACCTGGCCATCGCCGGTATCGACAACGTGACGGTCAGCCTGGGCAACACGTTGGCCCTGGAGCAGCCCGACGACACGTTCGACGCCGTCCAGTGCGGCTTCGCCCTCATGCTCCTCCCCGACCCTGCCGTGGCCGCCGCCGAGATGGCGCGGGTGCTGCGTCCCGGCGGTCGCCTGGCCTGGTCCATGCCGACCGGCGCCGGACCCGACTGGGCGTTCTTCCATGAGCTGGTGGCGGCCTTTGCCCCTCGAGCGGTGAGACCTATCCCGCCGCCGCCCGGACCGCCGCCGGACTTCGAGGCGCTGGCCGACGCCGTAGGCCTGGTCGATCGTCGCCTGCTCGACGAGGTCGAGGAGTTCACCTTCGCCGATCCCGAGGTGTGGTGGCAGTGGGTGTGGTCCCAAGGCATGCGCGTGTTCCTCGAAGCCCTCGACGACGAGGACGTCGACGCCTTGCGTCAGGCCGGCATCGACCGGCTCCGCGCCCTGCAGCGCCCCGACGGATCGGTCCTGCTCCCCCAACGGGTCCGCTACCTCACCGCCGCCAAGCCCTGATCCCCACCGCCGCGACGGTCGATCACGGCTTGCGGGCCACCACGAACTGCTGGTCGCTGCGGGTCCGGTAGACCCCGCGTCGATCGCGACACGGCTCGAGGGCCTCGAGCACCTCGCGCTCGAGCATGGCCCGATCGTTGGTGGCCAGCGCCGGCACGGCCGGGCCGATGCTCGAGATGGCCCGCCAGGCGATCCGCGGCGTCGGGCCACTCGATCACCGACGTGCGGCCCCCCCGTTCCACCACGTGAAGCCGCTGGCCGCTCAGCATCTCCTCGGCCACGCCGGGCGTGGCGATGTCGTTGAGCCGCACCATCGACCCGCGGTGCGCCGCCGGGGCATGGACGGCGAAGAGGCGGAAGAGGTTGCGGATGTCGAGCGGCGGCCCGGTGCCCCAGAAGCTGATGCCCAGCAGGCCGCCCGGGGCGCAGCACCCGGAACGCCTCGTCCAGCGCGCCCTCGCAACCGCCCCAGATGCCGTTGATCGACATGGCGCGTCGAACGATTCGTCCGCCCAGGGCAGCGCGTACATCGACCCGACCCGCAGGTCGGCGTCCGGCGTACGCAGCGACGCCACGTCGACCAGGTCGGCGGCGGCGTCGATGCCGGCCACCGACGCACCCATGGCCAGCGGCCAGGCGCACCGCCAGCCCGGAACCGCAGGCGATGTCGAGCAGGGCCGTCCCCGGTGCCGACGCCGAGCCTCGGGAACAGCGCCATCAGCACGTCGATGGAGTAGTGCTCGTAGAGGCATGACCAGTCGTTGGCCCGGCTGCCCCAGGCGGCGCCCGCCTCCCGCCAGTCGTGGGTGGTGGTCTCGTGCTTCGTGTCCGGGGATTCGACGGCCATGACCGCCAGCCTGTCCCCCGCCGACGTGCCCGGTCCTGACGAACGCATGACGATCCGGTGATCGATCCCGCCAGGCCAACCTCATCGTGCCCGTCATGACCCGGGCCGGCCTTCGGCCCAGAGTGGAGGTCGAGCGACGGCCTCCTGGCCGACGCACGAATAGGGGAGTTCCGACGATGACCCAGACCGACGCGCCGACGGTGGACAACGGCGTGAACATCGAGGCGCTGCGCGGCGCCCGCCAGGCCCTCACCGACGGCCCCGAGGCCGCCCAGTTCCAGTGGCGGGCACCAGCGAGTGGGTGAGGGGCACCCACAGCCGCTCGATGATCACCGACTTCTCCGGGCTCGGCGCAGCAGCACGCCCACCGTCAGGCCTACACGTCGACGCCGACCACCCGGAGGTGTTCGCCTCCGAGGACAACGGGCCCACCCCGCCCGAGATCGTGCTGGCCGCGCTGGCCTCGTGCCTGACCGCAGGCGTGGCCACGGTGGCCACGAACCGGGGTGTCCAGCTCGATCGGTGACCGCCACCGTCGAGGCCGACATGGACCTCCAGGGCATCCTGGGCATCGACGGCGACGTGCGCAACGGCTTCAGCTCGATCAACGTGACCTACGACATCGACGCCGACGCGTCCCGTGCCGACATCGAGGCGATCGTGGCCCAGTCCCAGAAGCGCTCGGCCGTCTTCGACATCGTCACCAACCCGACGACCGTCCGCGTCGGCCTGGCCTGAGTTCCGACCCGCGGCTACGAAGCGGATCGAGCCGTGGACGCGCCGGTCGTGATCGTCGGCGCCGGCCCCGGCAGGTCTGGCCATGAGCCATCACCTCACCGGGGCGGGCATCGACCACGTGGTGCTCGAACGCCACGACGTGGGGAGCTCCTGGCGCCGCGAGCGCTGGGACTCCCTGCGTCTGCTCACCCCGAACTGGATGACCGTCCCTTCCGGGCTACCGCTACGAGGGCGACGACCCCGACGGGTTCATGAGCGGGGCCGAGACGGTCGGCGTTGCTGGACCGGTACCGCCGTCACTTCGGTCCGCCGGTCCACGCCGGGGTCAGCGTCGAGTCGGTACGGCGGACGGGGACCGGCTTCGATGTGATCTCCGCCCAGGGACACTGGCGGGGCCGAGCGGTGGTGGCTGCCACCGGCGCGTCGAGCGAGCCGCGCCTGCCCGACTTCGCACCGAGCTGCCCCGCTCCATCACCAGCTCACCGCCCTGGCCTACCGGCGACCGCGCAGCTGGCGGGCGACGGATGGGTGCTCGTGGTGGGCGCCTCGGCCTCGGGCGTGCAGATCGCCGACGAGCTCCGCCGCGCCGGGCGCGAGGTGACCCTGGCCGTGGGCGAGCACGTCCGCCTCCCCCGCTCCTACCGGGGCCGCGACATCTACTGGTGGCTGGATCGGATCGGCCAGCTCGATGAGCGCTACGACGAGGTGGACGACATCGATCGGGCCCGTCGCCATGCGTCGGTGCAACTCGTGGGCAACGACGCAGCGTCGCGACCTCGACCTCAACGCTCTCGACCGAGCCGGCGTGAAGATCGTCGGACGCCTCATGGGGCTCCGGGGGACCACCGCCCTGTGCTCGGGGGCGCTGGCCAACCTGGTGCACAACGCCGACCTCAAACAGGCCCGCTTGCTCCGCCGCATCGACGAGTTCGTGGCCGACCACGGGCTGGCCGACGAGGTCGGCCCGCCCGCACGACGTGCGCCCGACCGCGGTGGGCAGCCCACCCACCGAGCTGGACCTGCGAGGGTGCTCGACGGTGATCTGGGCCACCGGCTACCGGCCGCGGTACCCGTGGTTGGGGGCGGCGCCGACCGATCATCGGGGGCGGGTCATCCACGACGGTGGCGTGGCCGCCGTGCCCGGCCTCTACCTGCTGGGACTGCCGTTCCTCCGCCGACGCCGATCGAACCTCATCGCCGGGTTGGGAGCGGATGCCGCCGACCTGTTCGGACACCTCCGCGCCCACCTGGACGCCCAGGCGGTCAGGTGCCCATGAGCAGGGCCTGTCGGGTCCGCCCCACGATGTCGTCCACCGAGCAGGCGGCTCCCGCTGACCGCAGCTCCGCGGCCCGATCCTCGCCCAGCTCGGCGATCAAGTTGTCCCGGGTGGCGTAGGCCACGTCGTGCAGGATCGAGGTCATGGGCGCCACGCCGAGCTCGGCGTAGGTCTCGACCGCGCCCACCAGCTCCATGGCCAGCTCGGCATTGCCGATCCGGTGGAGGGCGATGACGCATCTCGAAAGGGTGTGCCACTGCTGTGACCAGTCGCCCGCCCGGAACCACAGCGTCAGCATCTCGGCCAGGCCGGCGCAGCCCGACACCACCTCGCCCCGGGCCACCAGCAGCCCGCTGGCCTCGGTGTGGGCGAACGCGTGCATCCAACGGTTGCCCGCGGCCCGGGCGATGCCGTCGGCGGAGACGAACGCATCCAGGGCGACGTCCTCGGCCTGGCTGGCGAAGCCTTCCGCCACCGCCGCCGACGCCAGATCGGTGGGGCTACCGGTCCGCCGCGCCCCCTCACGAGCATGGGCCACCAGGTGCTCGGCCTCCTCGTAGCGGCCCTCGGAGCTGAGCGCTACCGCCCCCATGTAGCAGGCGTGCACGAGGCGCGACTCGTTGCCCGACGCCTCCGCCAGCTCGACCTGCCGCGCCGCCTGGACGTTTCCGAGCTCGCTGCTGCCGACGATGTAGAGCACGTTGGCCAGCACCCGCTCGGCCAACCCCGTGGGGGCCACTGACAGGTCCTGCTCAAGGCGCCGGGTCTGCTCGGCCAGCGACACGGCCAGGTCGAACTCGCCCCGGACCCAGGCGCCGTATGCACGCATGCCGGTCAGGGCGGGGGCCAGGGGATGGCCGAGGGCGCCCGGCACTCGGCAGGCGGCATCGGCCCAGGCGAATACCTCGTAGCGCATGGCCCGCATGGCGAACTCACGGATCGAGGTGATGAGCTCGAAGGCGGGGTCCAGTGCGCCGATCTCGAGGGCGAAGCGCTGGGCCGCTCGGAGGTCGGCGAACGACGCCTCGGCCCGGGCCAGCCATCCCGGCTCGTCCGGACCACCGAGGCCGGTGGCGAAGGCTCCCGCCTGGGTGGCGAAGTGGGCGGCGTGGGCGGTGAAGAGCCCGCCGGCGCGGTCGTCGTCCAGGCGAGCTCGTCCGTAGTCACGCAAGGTCTCGAGGAGCTCGTAGCGCGTCGCGCCGGCCGCCTGCGGGCGAACGGAGAGCATCGAGCGTTCGGTGAGCCGGGTCAGCAGGTCGAGGGTGTCTCGCCGACCCCCGATCGCCTCGGCCGCACCCAAGCCGAACGACCCGGCGAACACCGAGAGGGCGGTGAACAGCTCCTGCTCCGCCGGCTCCAACATGTCGTAGGACCAGCTGATGGCGTCGCGCATGGTGCGGTGGCGCGGATCGCTGCCGCGACGCATCGCCTTGAGGAGTCCGAACCGTTCGTCGAGGCGTTGCGCGATCTCGGCCACCCCGAGCGATCGGGCCCGCGCCGCGGCCAGCTCGATGGCCAGGGGGATCCCGTCCAGGCGCCGACAGATCTCCACCACCAGCGCCGCGGTGGCGTCGTCGAAGACGAAGGTGGGATCTGCGGCCCGCGCCCGGGCCACGAAGAGCGCGGCCGCGGGGATGGCCAGCGCACCCTCGGCCGTGATGGCTCCCCCCGAGGTCGCGGTCGACAGCGGTTCGATCGACCAGACCTGTTCGCCGGCCACGGCCAGGGGCTCCCGGCTGGTGGCGACGATCGACACCCGCGGCGCCTCGCTGAGGATGCGGCTCACCAGCGCCGCCACCGGCTCGATCAGGTGCTCGCAGTTGTCGAGCAGCAGCAGGCTGTGCCGGGGACGCAGCATCTCCACGATGGCATCGTCGATCGAGCTGCTCCGGCGGAGGCTGACGTCGATGGCGGTGGCCACGGCCGCGGAGGTGGCCTCCCGGTCGACCACGCTCACCAGCTCCACCACGTGCACGACGTCCGAGTAGCCCGCCGCCGCCCGGCGGGCCAGCTCGAGTCCGAGCGACGTCTTGCCCACCCCGCCGGGACCGACCAGAGTGATCAGGCGATGTCCGGCCAGGGCATCCACCAGCAGCGCCAGCAAGGGCTCGCGACCGATCAAGGGCTGGATGGCGGTCTCCAACCCGGCGATCGTCGGCCGGGGCGAGCTGGCGGCCGAGTCGGCACCGGGCATGGCCTCGATCGGGGCGATGAACTCGTAGCCCTTGCCGTGGACGGTGCGGATGATGGCCTGTCGGCTGCCGTCGTCATCGACGGCGCGGCGCACGGCCTTGATGCGGGTGGTCAGCGCCGACTCGCTGACGAACCGGTCGCCCCAGATCTCGTCGAGCAGCTCCTCCTTGCGGACCACCGTGCCTCGCCGTCGCACCAGGTAGGCCAGCACGTCGAAGGCGCGGGGCTCGAGCTTGACCTCGTCGCCGTCGCGGCGCAGGACGATCCGGGCCAGATCCAACTCGCAGTTGGCGAAGCGCAGGATCACGTCGTCCTCGCCCCCGATCCGACTCGTCTCGCTCGTCCCAGCCAGCCCGGACCATTGTGGCAGCAGCGGTGCCTGCCGTCGTCGTGGTCGACGGGCGGGGCGGCGGCCCGGGCGGTCAGTCCTCGATGGTGATGGCCTGCTTGGGGCACACCCTGGCCGCGGACTCCACCTTGGCCCGCAGCTCCTCGCCCGGGTTCTCGTCGAGCACGTAGAGGAAGTCGTCGTCGCGTACCTCGAAGACGGTCGGCGCCTCCGCCATGCACAGCGCATTGCTCTCGCACAGATCGAAGTTCACGACGACGCGGATCGAGGTCCTCCACTCGGGTTCGGGTCTGTCCGGACGCTACCCCCCGTGGCCGCCCGGCCACGAGACCCCGCCGTCGACGTACGGGTAGATGCGGGTGAAGTCGGCACCCGGTTCGGCCGCGGCGAAGCCCTCCCACATCGCCGCGGTCACCTGGCCCAGGCGCGACGGGCCGCCCTGTTGTTCGACGGCGTCGAGGTAGAGCCGCACGTCCTTGGCCATCAGCGAGTTGGCGAACCCGGCCGAGTAGGTGCCGGTGACCACGTGGTTGGGGAACTTGTCGCGGGTGGCCGCGCTCTGGCCGCTCGAGGCGTCGAGGACCTCGACCATGGTGGCCATGTCCAGGCCCACCGACACGCCGAAGGCCACCGCCTCGCTGGTGGCGGCCAAGCGCGGTGGCCGACAGGAAGTTGTTGGCCAACTTCAGCGCCTGGGCCATCCCGGGCTGCGCGCCGACCCGCCGGCGCCGATCGCTCAGCCCGGCCAGCACCGGCTCGACCGCGTCGCAGGTGTCCGTCGGGGCCGCGTACATCACCGACAACGTGCGCGCCCGGGCCCCGGCCACCCCGCCCGACACCGGCGCGTCCACATAGCCCATGCCGGCCGCGGCCAACAGCTCGTCGTTGGCACGGGCCGCGGCCACCCCGATCGTCGAGGTGTCCACCACGTGGCTCAGCGCGGCGATCGACCGAGTCGGCCAGACTGACGCGCCACCGCCGTCGACGCCGTCCCGTCCGGCAGGCTGAGCACGACCGCCTCGCACGCGCCGGGCCAGCGCCTCGGCCCCGTCCACGAACGCGGCGCCCTCGGGGCCACGTGCCGGACCGGCCACGTCGTAGGCCACGACCTCGTGTCCCCACCCCACCAGGTTGGCGGCCAGCGCCGCGCCCATGTTGCCGAGGCCGACGATGCCGACCCGGGTCACCGTTCACGTCGCCTCTCGGGCCCGAACCGCCTGGAGCGCCCGCTTGGCCGACAGCGCCGCCGGTGCCCCGCAGTAGGCGGCGATCTGGAACAGCAGCTCGTCGAGCTCGTCGTCGGTGACCCCGGTCTGGGCCCGCGCCCCGGCGTGCAGCGCGAACTCGTCCATGCGACCCAACGCCGCGGTCATGGCCAGCACCAGCAGGCTGCGGTCCCGCGGGCTCAACGGCCCCTGCCGGGTCCACACCCCCCAGGCCATCGAGGTGAGGTAGTCCTGGAACTCGGCCATCGTCGGGTTCGGATCGGCGGTCTGGGCGTCGACGTAGGCGTCGCCCAGCATCGACCGGCGCATGGCCCGGGCTCGGCGCAGATCCTCGGTCTCTTCCATGGTGTCTCCCGTGGTCGGTCGAGGGGATCGTGGGTGCGGCCGCCGCCATCGACGGTCAGGTGTTGCGCCCGCCGTTCACGCCGATGATCTGGCCGGTGACGTAGCTGGCCTCGTCGGACACCAGGAAGGCGCAGGCCGCGGCGATGTCGTCGGGGCGACCGGCCCGGCGGACCGGCGTCCGGGCGATGGCGTCGTCGATCCCACCGGGGCCCAGCCGGCCCTTGGCGTCGCTGCGTCGCAGCATGGGCGTGTCGATGAACCCGGGCGGGATGGTGTTGACGGTGATCCCCTGAGGACCGAACTCGAGCGCCAACGACTTCGTGAGCCCGACCATGCCCGACTTCGAGGCCACGTAGTGGGTCATGTACTGCTGCCCGCCGTGGGTGCTCGACGACGAGATGTTGACGATGCGCCCCCAGCCGGTGTCGATCATGTCGGGCAGCATCGCCTGGCAGCAGTGGAAGGTGCCGGTGAGGTTCACCGCCAGGATCCGGTTCCAGGTCTCCTCGGTGATCTTGAGGAAGGGCGCGAAGCCGTCCATGCCGGCGTTGTTCACCAGGATCGTGACCGGCCCGAAGGCGGCCCGGACGGCATCGACACCTCGGTCGATGGTGGCCCGGTCCGACACGTCGACCGCCACGCCGATGGCGGTCGCGCCCGTTTCGCTAGATGGCGGCCGCGGCCCGGTCGGCGGCGTCGCCGTCCAGATCGAAGATGGCCACCTTGGCCCCGTCTCGAGCCAGTCGCTCGGCGATGCCCAGGCCGATGCCCGAGGCACCTCCCGTCACGACCGCCACCTTCCCGATCGACTCGGCCATCTGCCGCACCCCTTCCTCGATAGAGAACTGGACGCTATCAAGAGGAGAACGTCGGTTCCATCTGGGGAGAGGACGCCGGACACGGCCAGCCTGGGCAGATCTCGGGCGCGCCGTGCCGGCCACCGGGCGAGCGGCCGATCGTCCGGGTGGGCGCCGGTATGCTCGGCCGGCCGACGAAGGGGAGCGACGTCCATGGAACCGCCAGGTGGCCGACACCTTGGAGCCCTCGGGTCCGCGCCAGCGGAGCCGACGCCCTCGCCCGGGCGACGTCGCGCCCGCGCCTCGCCCCGAGCTGCTGGCCCGAGCTGAGGCCGCCGAGCGCTCGGGCGACCTCATCGCCGCCATCGAGGCACCTGACCCTGGCCAACCGGCTCGAGCGCTACTCCGACATCGAGGTGCGGCTGGTGGCGCTGCGCCACCACGCCTACCAGCACCTGCCCGTCGATCCCGGCCGCCAGTCGTGGCCGCCCGAGCTGGCCGACCCCTTCCCCGACGTGTTCGGCGAGCCACCGGTGATCTCCGCCGACCAGCTCGACGCCGCCGTGCTCGGCGGCAGCATCGTGCACCACGGCTGCCTGCTGGTGCGCGGACTGGTCACCGAGGCGCGAGCCGCCCAGCTGGCCGACGACATCGACCAGGCCCACCAGGTCCGCCACCAGCGCATCGAGTCGGGCCAGCCGGCAGCCGAACCAGTCGTGGTTCGTCCCGTTCCAGGACTTCGACCCGCCCTTCGCCATGGACCCGTTCTCCGAAGGGCTGCGCGCCTCGGACCAGCCGTCGCTCATGACCGCCGACTCGCCCCGGACCCTCTTCGACGTCCTGGACACGTTCGACGAGATCGGCCTGGTCCCGATCATCGAGGACTACCTGGGCGAGCGGGCCGTGCTCTCCATCGAGAAGACCACCGTGCGCCGGACCCGCCAGGCCTGGCCCAGCTGGCACCAGGACGGATCGTTCATCACCGGTGGCGTGCGCTCGGTCGACTGCTGGCTGGCCCTGGGCCACTGCGGAGGTGACTCCGACACGCTCGGGCTCGACATCGTCCCGCGCCGCTTCGACCACGTGATCAAGTTCAACGACGGCCAGGGCAACGTGCCGTTCGTGATCCCCCCCGAGCGGGTGGACGAGCTCACCGAGGACACGCCGGTGATGTCCCCCGAGTTCTGGGCCGGCGACGCCCTGCTGTTCGACGATCTGTTCCTGCACTGCACCGGCTGGCCCCGCGAGCAGCACACCGGCACCCGCCGAGCGGTCGAGGCCTGGTTCTTCGGGGCCTCGCGCTACCCGACCCAGTACAGCCCGATCGTGTGCTGAGCCGGACCGCCCGCCGAGCGCCGGTGTGGCCGTGCTGGCCGTGCTGGCGCTGGCCGGCGCGGCGTGCAGCTCCTCCAAGTCCGGCGCCGACCGCGCCACCACCAGCACCGCGCCCCACCGATCGTCGACCACGACCACGGCCCCGCCCACCGCGGCCGGACCCAGCACCACCGCGGCCGGGAGCTCGACCACGTCCACCACCGCCGCTCCAGGCCCGTCCAACTGCCCGACCAGTCAGCTGACCGCCTCGCTGGGCGCCGGCCAGGGCGCGGCCGGGCACGTCATCGTGCCCGCTCGTCCTGACCAACCATGGCACCACCACCTGCGCTGCTGGCCGGCTACCCCGGCGTGTCTCGTTGCTCGACGCCTCCGGCGCCACCATCGGGACGCCGGCCACGCGAGCCACCCGACCGGTCTCCGCCGTGGTGCTGGCCCCCGGGCGCCGGGGCCCAGACCGAGCTCGAGAGCCAGAACCCGGGGCTGAGCCCGACCCCGTGCTGGGCGACGTCGACGTCGATCAAGGTGTTCCCGCCCAACCAGCTCGACTCGCTCACCATCGCCGGCGCCTTCGAGGTGTGCGGCGGCGAGTTCACCGTCACCCCCATGGCCTCGCCCTGATCGATCCGCTCGGCTCAGCGCTGGTAGGCGCGCAGCACCGCCACCTGCGGCCCGCAGGTCGTCGGCCTCGGCCGATGCCGACCGTGGCGCTCGTAGATGGCGATGGTGTCCAGGCGGTCGGCGATCTCGGCGGCCAGGATGGCCTCGAGATCGGACCGGGACAGCACCAGCCGCTCGACGTCGGCGCTGGGCCCGCGGCGCCGGCGGCGGCTGGCCGCCTCGCGGGTGCCGGCAGGGGCGGGGCCTCGGCGTTGGCCATGGCCGACAGGACCGTGCGCAGGGCGCTGACCGCCGGCCTGTCGTGGTCACGACGGGCCTGGGCCAGATCGCCACGCATCCGCTCCACCAGGGAGTCGGACGCGGCGTCGTTCGACAGGCCGGGCGGGGGTCCCGACACGGGTTCCATGGCCGATCACCTTCACACACCGGAGGAGATCGACCACGCGTGGTTTTGCCGACGCTCAGGCGATGAGCTGGGCGATCGCGTGCAGGGCCAGGCCGGCCGCCGCGCCCACCACCGTGCCGTTGATGCGGATGAACTGCAGGTCGGGGCCGAGCAGCAGCTCGAGCCGGCGCGACGTCTCGGCCGCGTCCCACCGGGCGATGGTCCCGCTCACCAGATCGGCGATCTCGCCGTCGAACCGCTCCGCCGCGAACCGCGCCGCGTCGGCCAGGGCCTGATCCACCGTCGCTCGCAGCGCCGGATCGGTGGCCAGGCGATGACCCAGGTCCGTCAGCATCTCGGCCAGCCGATCACGCAGCGGCGACGCCGGATCGGTGATCTGGGCCCGGATGCGATCCTTGAGGTCGAGCCACAACGAACCCACCCACTCGCGGACCTCGGGCCGGTTCAACAGATCGTGCTTGAGCTGCTCACCGCGCTCGGCCAGCTCGGGCGAGTGCTGCAGATCGTCGGCCAGCCGGGCCAGGTACTGGTCGAACGTGGCGCGCAGGTGGTGATCGGGATCGGCGGCCATGGCTGACAGGACGGTGCGGGCCGCCTCCAGCAGCCGCTCGAAGATCCGGTCCTCGACCGCGCCCGGGCAACCACCACGGGCTCTCCGGACCGACCCGGTCGCGCAGCTCGGTGCCGTGCTCGCCCAGGTAGCGGGCCAGACCGGCGAAGGCGGCGTCGAGCACCGGGTCCTGGCGCCCGTCGGTGATGAGGAAGTCCAGGGTCCGCCCGGCCAGCGGGGCCAGCGCCACCGCGTCGAGCCGCTCGGTCAACGCCCCTTCCAGGTTCTGCTGCACCTCCTCGTCGGGCGCGAAGTCGAGCACCACGCCCAGCGCCGAGGTGAGCTCGGCCGCGGCCCTGGCCGCGTGCTCGGGTCGGCCCAACCACTCGGCCAGACGATCGACGACCGCGGCCGCCTGCAGCCGTTCCACGATGACGTCCGGGGTCAGGAAGCTCTCCTGGATGAACTGGCCCAGCGTGTCGGCGAACTGGTCCTTGCGCTCGACCACGATGGCGGTGTGGGGGATGGGCAGGCCCAGCGGATGGCGGAACAGGGCGGTCACCGCGAACCAGTCGGCCAGCCCACCCACCATGGCCGCCTCGGCCGCAGCCTGGGCGTAGCCCGCCCATCCGCTCGAGCCGCCGAAGCGGGTGACGGCCAGGAAGGCGACGGTGACCGCGGCCAGCAGCGCCGTGGCCCGGCGCTTCATGACGACCAGCTGGCGGGCCCGACGAGCTTCGGATCCGGGACGAGGCAGCACCGCGGCGGAGGTCATGCCCACGGTCTAGCGAACATGAGTAGCCGCGGCTCATGACGCCGCGGGCGCGACCGACATCGGATCGTGCGCGGCCGAACGACGGCGAGTCACCGGGGCGAGACCGGGGCGGGCTCCAAGACGCTCCATCGAACATCGAGACGAACCGTCGGCTCACTCGGCCTCCGTCGCCGACCAGCATCGGGAGCAACTTCCGCGGTCGGCGCGGCGCCATCACGGCTCCGGAGGCGACCCGGTTGGTTGTCCTCCACGTACCCCGACGTCGTTCGAGGGGGGATCGGGATCCTCAAGCGGCAGGAAGAACGAGCATGGCCCGCGGTCGGCATCTTCGGAGGGGTCGAGCGTGGCGCCACGACGTCGGAAGAAGCGCAGCGCCCGGTGGTTGTTCCGTCCTACGCGGAATTCGATCCGGCCACAGCTCCCATGACCTGGCCACGGCCAAGATCTCGTCGAAGAGTTCCCCTGCGATGGCAGAGTTCCGTTCCGCTTCAGACACGTGGAAGTCCACCAGGAAGGCCGTATCCCCCGAACGCCGTTCGATCCAGGCGTAGGTGATGCCGGCTGGCGGGAACCCACCGGGCGCCGTCGAACCCGCGAGTGCGGCGGCGACCCGGATGCGATGGTGAGTCGAGTCGGGGCAGTCGAGCGCCACCCGGGTGCGATCGGCGATCGAGTCGAGGGTGGTCTCGCTGGGCGCCTCGTCATAGGTGAGAGCAGCCGTCTCGCGCTGGGCCTCGAGCATCCGGTCGAGGTCGGCCGGATCGGCGTCACGGAAGACCACCCCATCGGTCACGGGCCGGGCTGCGGTGCGCCGACTCGTCCCCGCTCGGCTCACACGTCGCCCGTTTCCCCGTCGCGGGCCCGACGATCGACCTGCAGCAGGCCAGCGCGGATCAGCGCCCCCGCCAGAGCGGCGCGGGCCGCGGCATCGCCCGCGCCGGGCAACTGCGCGATCCGGAAGCGATCGTAACGCTCGAGGAACGCGGCGGTCTCCGCCGTGGGCACGGTCAGCGAGGCGTCCGCCCAGCACAGCTCCTCGGGGGCGTCCGGGCGTCTCTTGGCCAGGACGCCGTCCCGGCGACGCACGATCGTCTCCTCGTCCAGGTCACTCGGCGCGGCGATGGCGGTCAGCCACCCGGAGACCTCGGGCCGGTGTGAGGCCACCGACTGGCGTCGATTCTCGAGGACCGCCGCGATCAGGTCGCGGTTCGACAAAGAGCGCAGCGCCGCCAAGATCGCGCTCTCGACGACGAGATCGGGTACGCCGGCCGCGGCGGGTGGAAGGGCCCGGCGCAGGGCCTCGGAGTGGCCCGCGGCGAGACGCACCACCTCCTCGAGCACATCGGCGATGCGAGTGGGGACGATGCCGAGGGACACGTGGATCGAGTAGGAGTCGGCCCGCGGCTCGTGGATGGTCCCCCTCGGCAGATACAGCAGGTCCCCCGGCCGCACCAGGATCTCCTCGCGCACGGGGCCGACCCGGTGGACGTCGTCCCGGAACCGCTCGCGAGCCAGGGGTAGTGCGTGATCGGCGTGGTAGAGCCGCCAGATCTTCTCCCCGTGTACCTGCAGGATCAGCAGATCGTGGGTGTCCCAGTGCGGCGGCGTGCTCTGGTTGGCGGGCGGCGTCGCGTACACGTTGACCTGGGCCAACGACCCGAACTCGCGGACCGCGGCGCGGGTGAGCTGATCCAGGCCTCGGTGCCATTGCTCTATCGACCGCAAGATGATGGTCGCGCCCTCGTTGTGCAGACTCAGCACCCGCGCCATGTCGACGAAGGCGCCGAGGGCGTACGCGCCCTGGTCCAGCGGCGTACCGTCCCGAGCCAGGTTGAGGTTCGTGGCCGGCAACGCGGTCTCGGCCAGCAGACGATCCAGGTCGGCGAGGGTGAACAGGGACCCGTAGTAGTCCGGATCGTCCCTCGCGACGTGCAGAGCCTCGCGCTCCCAGGTCTTCTGCAGGAACGGGGTCGCAGCCACCGGGGCCAGCAGCCAGTCGATCAGCCTCGCCGTGTTCGACCCGTCCGCAGGATCGGAACCGATCGCCCCAAGGGATCCAGCCGGGTCCAGCGGCTCGCCCCAACCGTCGTCTCGGTCCGATGCGGTCATCCCCGGCTGAGGACGGCGTCGGCGACCCGGGGCGTGGGCGCCGGTCTGGACCCGTCATCGCCGAGCGGTCGGACCAGGTCGAGGAGGAGTCGCTGGGTGATGTTGTGCTTCGCCGACGGACAGGGCACCTGCCCTTCGAGCCACGCCTTCGGGCATGCGCCCCCGCAGACCGGCAACATCCGACACTCTGAACACGGCACCTCGCGTTGCTCCACCCTCCGATTGAAGTCCGCCAGCAGGTTCCGGCGACCCGGCAGGGTGCCGGACTCGAGACGGCCTAGGGCGTAACGGTTCGGGACGCCGTAGGCGGGGACGTAGGAGACCTCGGTGCAACTGAAGAGGTTCCCGTAGGCGTCGACCAGTTCGCCGTCACGCTCGACCGCCAGGCACACGATGGGCTTGCGGCCCGGGATGAGTTTGGGCCGGAACCCGGCCCGGATCTGGTGCTCGAGCCAGCCCCCCTCCCGCCGAGCGAACTCCTCGGGCGTGAACGCGGCTAGGTGGGCGTCGTTCCCCCAGTCGTGCACGGCGGCGGTGTAGAAGGAAATGCGAGGTCCCAGCCCCTCAGCCGCCAGGAGATCGATGAGGTCGTCGACGTGATCCGCGTTCGTCCGGTCGACATTGCACCGAACGTTGATCGCCATGCGCAGGTCGGACGCCCGGGCCACCGCGACGAGGTTCGTGAAGATGCGTCGAAACGACGCCGCGCCGCTCTTCCAGGCCCGACGCTGGTCGTGGTCGAACTCGGTGCCATCGAGCGTGATCTCGACCTGACGCACGTCGTGTCGTTGTTCGAGCTCGCGGGCAACGTCCTCGGTGAGCAGGAGGCCGTTGGTCACCACACTGGCGTGATAGGTCGAGCCGAACTCGGCGGCCAGGGCTTGGAGCTGCGGGGTCAACGTCCGGATGACGGACAGACCGAGTAGGGGCTCGCTGCCGAACCAACCCACCGTCAAGCCCGAGTACCGGCCCGATTCGAGGTTGCGACGAGCCCGATCCACGACCCGCCGCTGGCTGGCGTCGTCGAGCCGATCGGGGGCGTGCTCCTGCCCGCAGTACCCGCAGCCCAGCTGGCACGCCGCGGTTGGCTGCACGACGAGCCGCAGCGAGTCGCTGTCCCGAGCGGCCCCGTCGTTGCGGCTGATGATCGTCGCCAGCTCGTCCTCCTCGTCGGGGACCAGCATCTCGAGCTCGACCAACTCGTCGCGCACCTCGGGCGCCAGCAGGTCAACCTGCCCGACCACCAAGGCCCGCCACACGTCCTGGTCGACGACCACCCGCTCGGCGGTACGGGTACCGAACAGGACCCGGACCGCCCGCCCAGTTGCGGGGTCGCGCACCGGCGGGGTGACCACGAGGAATCGGGAGAGCTTCATCGCCGCCCCGCTTCACGGGCGCCCGCCACCGCGACGGGCACCCGCGGCGGACGTCGTGTCAGACCACCTCCTCGCCGAACTCCGAGCGGACGGCACCACAGGAGCCGTTCGTGTCGAAGAAGGCGACCCCTTGGCCGCCGAAGCGACGGAGACCCTGCGTGGCGAGCAGGTTGCGGTCGAAGCCGAGGCCCGGGTTGAAGTCGAAGCCCTCGACCTCGTCGCCGCCGAACTCGGCCTGCGCATCCTCGGGAAGTTGGGCCACGACGGCCGCGAGCGCGTCGTTGAGTGCGAATCGGGCCTGGTTGAGCTGTCGCGCCGCGGCCAGGATGGAATCGGTTTCTGCAGCCATGTGTGTCCTCTCGAAAGGTGGCGTGGAGTCGTGGGCGTGAAGCGCGGGAACGCCGCGGAAGCGCACCTTGTGCGCAACCCCCGGAACTGGCTCCCGTTCGACACAGCTGGCTAGACGCTCGTCCCGAACCGTGGTTACACGCCGCACGGTGTCGCGGGGACATCCCTGGCCTGGACCAAGCCTCGGTGGGAGCGCGGGCCAGCCTGATCGTGACCCACGTGGTGGACGAGCTCAGCCGACGACCCGGCCTGAAGGCTCAGGCTCGCCCCGCCCAGCGCTCCGCCAAGGCGTCGCTCAGCCTGACTCGAGCGCAAGGCGTCGCGCCAGGGCCCCAGGTCCAGGTCCGGGGTAGAGATCGGCCGTCAGGTCCAGGACCTCCTCGGTCCAGATCGGGTGACCCGGCGGTGGGAAGCCGAACAGCTCGAGCTGGCGAGGGGTCGAGCCCTCGACGAAGTGGGTCCAACCGAAGTCGGTCGCGTTCGACTGGGCCGTGTGGTAGCCGATCCAGTCCTGCCCGGCGATCTTGTAGCTGACGTTGAGCAGGAACCGGGCCGCCCCGGGAGCGGTGAGATCGACGCCGCGGTGCAACACGTTGGTCCGATAGGCCAGGTAGGACCCCTTCGGCCCCACCGCGGCCCGCTCGGCCGCGTAGATCTCGGGATCGCTCTGGGGCATGACCAGGCCCCACTGGGGATGGCGGCCCCCCGAGTCGCGCACCGAGACCAGGTGGGTGGGAGCCGAGCCCTCGTCGACGTCGGACAGGTACAGGAAGCCCTCGATGTGCCACCAGGGCGCCACGCCCAGGCCCGGGACCCACGAGTGGTTGCGGTCCAGGTGCATGGGCTGCTCGTAGTTGGCCTGGCCCTGGTACTTGGCCGTGAGCATGGTCTGGTAGATGCGGATGTCGGTGGTGTCCAGGGCCCGCTCGGCGAAGTCGACCAGCGAGGGATGCACCACCAACCGGTTGAGGGCGCCGTCGCCGGGGAACGGGAACGGTGCCGTCCACTTGTGCTGCTCGGGCCGGAAGCCGGGGCCCTCGTCGGGCCACACGAACACCTCCGGGTGCTCGGCCGGGTGCCCCAGCCAGCGGTCACGGACCCCGTCCGGGTCGGCGTGGTACTCCTCACGGGTCGGGAAGATCCCGCCCAGCTCGGCCGCGGCCCGATCGATCTCGTCTGGGTCGACCAGCCCCTCGAGCAGCACCCAGCCCTCGTCCTGCCACCTGGTCACCTCGTCGTCGCGAGCCAATCGCGAGCTCATGGCGGTCCCCCCGGGTCTCGGGCCACGGTCACCCTCCGACGCTAGGGCATCATGGCCGCCGATCGGCAGGTGGCCGGGCCTGGGACGGGGACGGGGAACGGACGGGGCACGGACGGATTGAGTAGGGACTACTCATGATCCCGGACCGCAGCTGGGCTTGGATGGTCTGGCGGGCGCACCCGTAACCCGATCGCGGTGTCGTCGTCGAAAGGCGGCGGGGCGACCACCCCGACCGATCCACTGAAGCCGCCCCCGAGACCGCCACCACGACGGCGGCGCCGACCACCACCACCACGTCTGCCCCGACCACCGTGGCCCCGGTGGCCGCGGCCGTGAACACGTCGCCCGCCTTCACCGGCTGACGACGGCTCGTCCTCCTGGCGATGGTTCCCGTCCTGCACCGGTCTGGAACCATCGCCAGGACTTTCCCGCTCGGCCGGCAGGCCCACCCCTGACGGTGCCGCCGAGGACCCGGTCGGGCCCGGGCTAGGGTCGCCGACCATGGCTGCCTCGCCGTCGATCGACCAGCGGCTGACCGAGCTCGGCCTCGAGCTTCCCGGGCCCTACCCGCCCCACGACCCGCTCGACGCGGTGGTCGTCCACGCCGGCGTGGCCCGGACATCGGGTCAGCTCCCCCGTGACCACGACGGCCAGCTCGTGCACCCCGGCACGCTGGGGGTGGACCTGGTCGTCGACCAGGGAGCCGAGGCAGCCCGGTGGTGCGCCCTCAACGCCCTGTCGGTGCTGCGAGCCGAGCTGGGCTCGCTGGATCGCATCGAGCGATGCCTGACCCTGATCGGGTTCGTGGCCTGCACCCCGGACTTCGCCCAGCAGCCGGCGGTGGTGGACGGGGCCAGCCGGCTGCTGGCCGACGTCTTCGGGCCCGCCGGGCGACACACCCGGTCCGCCATCGGAGTGGCCGCGCTGCCCCGCGGTGGTGCGGTGGAGGTCGAGTTGGCCGTGTCCGTCCGACCGGGATGATCCAGGCCACCCGAACCGGCTGACCCGAGCACGCCGACCGGATCGGGGACACAATCGGCCCATGGCCGACCCAACGCTGCCCCCCGACTCGCCCCCGTCGCCGCCGACGACCTCACCCCCGAACAGGTCGAGCTGCTAGCGCCCACCGGCGGGGCCCAGTCCCTCAACATCTTCCGCACCCTGGTGCGCCACCCCGGCCTCTACCGTCGGTGGGCCCCCTTCGGCGGCAAGCTGCTGCGCGGCGGGAAGCTGTCCGAGCGCGACCGGGAGCTCATCATCCTGCGGGCGGCCTGGCGGTGCGGGGCCGGCTACGAGTGGGGCCAGCACGTGTCCATCGCCCGCCAGGCCGGGCTGACCGACGCCGAGATCAGCCGGGTGGCCCAGGGTTCGACGCCGGGTTCAGGCGGCAACGGCACGGGCTGGGCGCCAGAGGATGCCGCCTTGTTGACCGCCGTCGACCAACTGGTGGGCGACCACCTCATCGGCGACACCGTCTGGGCCGAGCTGCGTGGTCGCTACACCGACGAGCAGCTCATCGAGATCACCCTGCTGGCCGGCCACTACGCCATGTTGGCCGGCGCCTTGAACTCCTTCGGGACCCGACTCGACGGCGACCAGCCCCCACTGGGCCAGGTCGAGCCGTGAGCGAGGTGGGCCAGGGTCGCCTGGCCGGCAAGACCGCGATCGTGGTGGGCGCCGGCCAGACGCCGGGCGAGACGGTGGGCAACGGCCGGGCCACCGCCTTGCTCTTCGCCCGCCACGGAGCCCGGCTCCTGCTGGTCGACCGCGACGAAGGGTCGGTCACCGCCACCCGCGACGCCATCGTCGGCCGAGGGCGGCCAGGCGCACATCCACGTGGCCGACATCACCAGGCCCGACGAGTGCCGGGAGCTCGTGGCCCGGGCCGTCACCGAGCTCGGACGCCTGGACATCCTCCACAACAACGTGGGCATCGGCGCCGGCGACGGGCGGCCCACCGACGTGGAGGGCGACGCCTGGGACCGCATCCTGGACGTCAACCTCAAGGCCATGTGGCAGACGTGCAAGTACGCGGTGCCGGCCATGCGTGAGCAGGGTGGCGGGGCCATCGTCAACATCTCGTCGCTGGCCGCGGTGGCCGCGGCCAACACCCTCACCGCCTACAAGGTGTCCAAGGCCGGGGTCAATGCCCTGACCCAAACCTTGGCCACCACCTACGCCCGGGACGGCATCCGGGCCAACGCCATCATGCCCGGGCTCATCGACACGCCCATGGGGGTGGACGCGGCGGCCAGGGCGCGGGGCATGAGCCGCCAGGAGCTGGCCGAGGGACGGGCGCGGGTGGTGCCCATGCGCCATCAGGGAACGGCGTGGGACGTGGCCCACGCCGCTCTGTTCCTGGCCTCCGACGATGCCGCCTTCATCACTGGCGTGGTGCTGCCCGTCGACGGGGGCCAAGCCGCCATGGTCGGCTAAGTCCCCCTGCCTCGGAAATTGGGAACCTTTGCCTACGGATTCCGGGGGGCAAAGATTCCCAATTTCGTGGTGGGGAGTGTCGAGGACGCGGTCTCGGCTTCGACTCAGGGTGATGCGCTCATCGGGGCGCCCGAACCGGAAGGATCACGCCATGCGATTCATGCTGCTGCAGAACTACGGAGAGGTGGAGTCCCACTGCGCTCCCATGTCGGAGTGGAAGCCGGAGGACATCAAGACCCACATCGATTTCCAGCAGGCCCTGAACCAGGAGCTGGCCGAACGAGGCGAGCTGGTCGACGCCCAGGGCCTGGCCGGGCCCGAGGTGGCCCGCTTCGTCGTGTCCGACGGGCAGAATCCCCCGGTGATCACCGACGGTCCGTTCCCCGAGTCCAAGGAGCTGCTGGCCGGATACCGGCTGGTGGATGTGGACACCGAGGCGCGGGCCATCGAGATCGCCGCGGCCGCGTCGGCCGCCCCCGGGCCCGACGGGGCGCCCATCCTCCAGCCCATCGAGGTCCGCCAGGTGCTGAGCGCGCCCGATCCGGAGATGTGAGCACCGATCGCGGCACCGAGGAGCTGCTGCGCCGGCTCGGCCCGCAGGTCCTCGGTGTCCTGGTGCGCCGCCACGGGGATTTCGCCGCGGCCGAGGACGCCGTCCAG
Organism: uncultured Microthrixaceae bacterium; assembly: GCA_963793965.1. GTDB lineage: Bacteria > Actinomycetota > Acidimicrobiia > Acidimicrobiales > Acidimicrobilacustridaceae > UBA4742. Next base: position 196,121 of record CAWCCB010000020.1, on the reverse strand, counting down.
GAGGCCCTCCTGGTCGCGGTCACCCAATGGCCCGACCAGGGGCGGCCCCACAACCCGTTCGGCTGGCTGACCCAGGTGGCCACCCGTCGCCTGGTCGACGAGATCCGCCGCGACGACTCCCGGCGCCGCCGCGAGGACCTGGTCACGTCGCACACCGCGGTCGACACCGCACCTGGGGCTGGCCACGACGACACCCTCGTGCTCATGGAGCTGTGCTGCCCACCATCGCTGAACCCGACGTCGGCCATCCCGCTGGCCCTTCGGGCGGTGGGCGGGCTCACCACCCGCGAGATCGCCGCCGCCTTCCTCGTCCCCGAAGCCACCATGGCCCAACGCATCAGTCGGGCCAAGGCCAGGATCCGCGAAGACGGGGTGCGAGCCGACGCCGTGCTGGCGGACCCCGGCCAGTCCGAGCGGCTGGCCTCGGTCAGCCACGTGCTCTACCTGCTGTTCAACGAGGGCTACGCCACCAGCACCGGCGGCGACCTCACCCGCACCGATCTGTCGGGCGAGGCCATCCGCCTGACCCGGGCCGTGCGATCCGAGCGCCCCGACGACCCCGAGGTGGCCGGCCTGCTGGCCCTCATGCTGCTCACCGACGCCCGTCGCCCGGCCCGCACCGGTCCCGACGGCGAGCTGATCCCCCTGACCGACCAGGACCGCACCCTCTGGGACCAGCGCCTCATCGCCGAAGGTCTGGTCCTGGTGACCGAGGCGCTGGGCCACGCCGCCATCGGCCCCTACCAGGTGCAGGCGGCCATCGCCGGGCTCCACGACCAGGCGCCGCGGGCCGACGACACCGACTGGCCCCAGATCCTGGTGCTCTACGGGCTGCTGGAAGGCATGACGGCCAACCCCGTGGTGTCGCTCAACCGGGCGGTGGCCGTGGCCATGGTCGAGGGGCCCGACGCCGGCCTGGCCCAGCTGGTCGATCTGGAGGATCGGTTGGGCGACCACGCCCGACTCCACGCCGTGCGGGCCCACCTGCTGGAGCGGGCCGGACAGCCCGAGGCCGCCATCGTCGAGTTCCGGGCGGCTGCCTCGCGCACCACCAACCGGCGCGAGCAGCAGTTCCTGACCACCCAAGCGGCCCGCTTGGCCACTGCCCGCCGGCCCTAGGCGGCAGTCCCCGACGGCACGGACGCGCGAGGCTGCCGCCGTGGCCTTGGACCCGGAGCTGACTCGCCGCCAGGCCCTGGCCCTGGGCCTCGGGGCCGGCGCCGCCGCGGTCGCCGCCGGAACGGGAGCGGCGCGGGGCTGGCGAGCCGAGTCGGCCGCGGCCGCCGCGCCGGTCCAGGTGCAGGTGCAGGTGGACCCGTCGGTCGTGGTGGGTGCCGTCCCCACCCGCACGCTGGGACTCAGCTTCGAGCGCTCCACGCTGGCCCTTCCCTTGTTCTCGGCCGCGAACTCGCCCCTGGTGGCCTTGTTGCGGCTGCTCGGACCGGGAGTCCTGCGCCTGGGGGGCAACTCGGTGGAGCGCACCGGGTGGGATCCCCACGGACCCGGGCTGGTCGGCGGCGTGGTGTCGCCGCCCGACCTGGACCGTCTGGCCGGGTTCGCCGAGGCGGTGGGGTGGCCGGTGCTCTACGGCACGCCGTTCATCGGCTCCACCCCCGCCTCCGTGGCCGATGAAGCCGCCCAGGCCACCGACCGGCTCGGCCCCTGGTTCGACGCCATCGAGCTGTGCAACGAGCCGGATCTGTACGTCTTCGACCCGGTGGCCGGCCCGCGGGCCGGGACCTACCCGCAGTTCCGGGCCCGATGGGAGCAGTTCGCCCAGGCCGTGGCCACCGCCGCCCCCACCGCGGGCTGTCGGGCCCAGCCACCTGCCTGCTCCAGAGCGTGCCCGGATGGACCGTGCCCTTCGCGGCCGACGAGACCGGCCGCATCGGCTTGGTCACCCAGCACTACTACCGCGGGTTCGGCCCGCCCGAGACGATCGACGAGCTCCTGGCCGAGGACCCGCTGTTCGACACCACCCTGGCCCAGGTGGCGGCCGCGGCCGGCGGCGCCGGAGTGGGCTACCGCCTGGCCGAGACCAACTCGTTCGCCTCCGGCGGCACGCCCGGCGTCAGCAACACGCTGGCCTCGGCGTTGTGGGGCGTGGCCCTGGCGCTGGGTGCGGCGGCGCGGGGCGCCGACGGGATCAACATCCACACCTCCGGCTCCGGGCCCGGCTACCCGCCCTTCGTGCAGGTCAACGGGCAGGTGACCCAGATCCGCCCGCTGTTCGCCGGGCTGCAGCTGGCCGCCGCGGTCGGAACCGGTTCCCTGGTCTCCACCACGCTGGTCGATGCCCCCGCCTCCCTGCGGGCCTGGGCGGTGCGCCGGGCCGACGGCACCGTGGCCCTGGTGCTGATCAACACCGACGGTGCGGCTCAGATCGACGTGGCCATCGACCTGGGCGCCGCCGCCGTGCAGTCCGCCACCGCCCGATGGCTGACCGGCCCGGCCCTCGACGCCACCACCGGGGTCACCTTCGCCGGGGCCGCGGTGGGCATCGACGGCAGCTGGCAGCCGGACCCGGCCGTCCCCCAGCCGGTGAGCGGGTCCCGGATCAGCACGACGGTGGCCGCGGCCAGCGCCGGCCTCATCACCGTGACCCTGGTGCCTCCACCCACGACGACCACCTCGAACCCGGTCACCACGTCGATCCCGACCACCGCCGGCGACCTGGCGCCGGCCGCGCCGACGGCGTCGGCGCCCGTGGCCACCGCCGTGACCGCCCCGCCGCAGCTGACCGGCTGAGATCGCCTGGGGCCTGGCCGGCCGGCCGCCCTGGTCTCCGGCCGGGAGAAAATGGCGGGCAGGTGCGCGAGCCTGTCGATCTGGCGCCGTCCCGATCGTGGTCCTGGTGTCCGACCGTTCAGCCCAGGAGGCAACTGCCGTGCCCAAGTACATCCTGCTCATCAACACCGACTCCGCGAGGTGGGGTGGCGTCACTCCCGAGGAGGGCAGCGACATCCACCGCGAATACTCTGCCTACACCCAAGGGCTGGTGGACTCCGGCGCCTTCGTGGCCGGCGATCCGCTCGAAGGTGTCGACACGGCGAAGACGGTGTCCAAGGGCGGTGTGGTCACCGACGGCCCCTTCGCCGACGTGACCGAGCACCTGGGGGGCTACTACGTGGTCGAGGTCGACTCGATGGACGACGCCGTGAAGCTGGCGGCCGGCCTGCCCGGGGTCGAGCGCGGGTTGGACCGCATCGAGGTCCGCCCCATCGCCCCGTTCACCATGGACGCATGAGGTACGTGCTCCAGGCCTTCGCCGAGCCCGGCGCCTGGGAGGCGCTGACCGACGAGGAGCGGGCCGCCTGGGTGGCCGACGACGCCGCCTTCAACGTGGAGCTGGCCGACCGGGGCATCGTGGTGTTCGGCATCGGGTTGGCCGATGCCGACACCGCCACCACCGTGCGGATGAAGGCGGGGGAGGCGCTCCTGACCGACGGCCCCTTCGCCGAGACCACCGAGCACCTGGGCGGGGTGCTCATCATCGACGTGGACGACCTGGACGAGGCGCTGGACGTGGCCCGCCGCTGCCCGGCGGCCCGCATCGGCCCGCTCGAGGTCCGACCCGAGCGGGGCTGACCCAACCCGTGGACCTGCCTGGCGACCCAGTTGACTTGGTTGAGGTCTACCGACGGGAGTGGGCGGTGGTGGTGGCCAGCCTGGCTCGCACCTGGGATCTCGACCTGGCCGAGGACGCCGCCGCCGAAGCCTTCGCCTCCGCGGTCGAACGCTGGCCCGTCGAGGGGGTGCCCCCGAACCCCGGCGGCTGGCTCATGACCGTGGCCCGCAACAAGGCCATCGACCGCCAACGACGCGAGTCCACCCGCGATCAACGCCAGGCCGCGGCCCAGCACTGGATGGCCGCCCGCGCCGAGGACGGCCAGGCGGCCGAGGAGGTCGAGATGGGACCCGTGACCGACGATCGGCTGCGCCTGGTGTTCACGTGTTGCCATCCGGCGCTCGCGCCCGAGGCGCACATCGCCCTCACCCTGCGCCTGGTGGCCGGGCTCAGCACCGCCGAGGTGGCCCGGGCCTTCTGGATGCCCGAGCCGACCATGGCGCAGCGGCTGGTGCGGGCCAAACGCAAGATCGCCGCGGCCCACATCCCCTACCGGGTGCCGGCCGCCCCCGATCTGCCCGAGCGCCTGGCCGGGGTGCTCCGGGTCGTGTACCTCGTCTTCCGCGAGGGCTACACCCCGAGCGGCGGCGACACCCTGGTGCGAGTCGACCTGTGCGACGAGGCCATCCGCCTGGCCCGCCTGGTGCACGAGCTGATGGCGGACCAGAGCGAGGCGGAGGCGCTCCTGGCGCTGCTGCTGTTGCAGCACAGCCGGGCCGAGGCCCGCACCGACGACGCCGGCCAGCTGGTCCTGCTGGCCGACCAGGACCGGACCCGCTGGGACCACGACGCCATCGCCGAAGGCACGGCGCGGGCCAACCACGCGCTCAGCCGGGGTCGCGGTCCGTACGCGCTGCAGGCCGCCATCGCCACCGCGCACGCCCACGACGGCGACGCGGTCGACTGGCTGACCATCTCCCGGCTCTACGCCGAGCTGGCCCGCCTGGAGCCGACCCCGGCGGTGACCCTGAACCGGGCCGTGGCCGTGGCCGAGGTGGAGGGACCGGCCGCCGGGCTGGCCATGGTCGACTCGTTGCTCGGCACCGCGCCCGGCGCCGCCCTGGCCCGCACCAGCTCGGCTCCCCACGTGGCCCGAGGCGATCTGCTGGCCCGCCTCGATCGGCGCCAGGCCGCGGCCGAGGCCTTCCGCCGCGCCCTCGAGCTGGCTCCCACCCAACCCGAGCGCGACTTCCTGGCTCACAGGCTGGGCAAGGCCGAGCTCGCCGTGACCCGAGTGAACCCTCTGCGGGTTCGGAGAGGGTGAACGGGGTGCCCTGGTCGTCTCGACAGGCCGCCGACCATCCCGATGCCCACAGCACCGGCTCGTCGGCCTGGCCGCCCAGCTCCCGCACCCGGGCCACCGCGGCTTGGATGTCGGCCACCCGGAAGTACAGGGTGACCCCGGTCCGGTCGGAGCCTCCGGCGATGCCACCGGGCGGCGTCGGGTTGGCGATGTGGTAGCCCCCGGGCTGGCTGCCGGCCATGATCTCCCAGTCGAACAGCTGGCGGAAGAAGGCCTCGGCCCGAGCCCCGTCGGCCACGTCGAACGTGAAGTAGAAGAGCTGACCCGGGTCGCTCGGGCCGAGCAGCCGCTCGGGATGGTGGGGGCCACCCGTGGCCGCCGAGGCGCCAGCCCCGGACTCGTCGGCTGCGGCCGAGGACCCGGCCGGCTCGAACCCCATCGGCTGGAGGCGCTGGTTGAGCTCGGTGGCCGAGAGGTGCTCGACCACCGTGGCGATGAACCAGTTGTGCCCGAACGGGTCGCGGATCTTGCCGGCCCGGTCGCCGTAGGGCTGGTCGGAGACCGGTCGCAACACGCGGGCGCCGGCCTGCACGGCGCGCTCGAACACGGCATCCACGTCGGGCACCTCCAGGCGCAGCTGCACGGTGGTGCCGCCGGCCTCGAGCGGGTCGATGACCAGCTCCTCGGGATAGGTGCTGGCCAGCATGACGGTCGATCCGCCGATGCGCAGCTCGCTGTGGCCGACGCGTCCGTCGGGCCCGATGAAGGGCGGGAAGGCCAGTTCGGCCCCGAACACCTCCTGGTAGAAGGCGATGGCGGCCAGCGCGTCGGCCGCGCACAGATACGGGGTCACGGTCATGGAATCTCCTCTCAGGGCACGCTCGATCCGGGCACGCAGCTCGGACGCGAACCCGGCTCGGGGGGCCAGCGGGCGAGCCGGCAGACGCAAGGCGTCCAGCGGATCAGTCGCCATTGGTTCCCCCTTCGGTGTCGTAGAGGGCCCGGAAGGCGAAACGGGCCCGGACCAGCAGGGCTTCGGTGGCGTGGAGCGTGCGGCCCATCTCGTCGGCCACCTCCTGCACGCGCAGACCGTCCAGGTAGCGCAGGGTGAGCGCACAGCGGTTGGCCGCGCCCAACCGGGCCAGCACCGATCGGGCCTGGGCCACGTCCAGCCGCGTCTCCCAGGGGTCGTCCACCAGCTCGGGTTGCTGGGCCACCAGGGCCAGCTTGCGCTCCTCGCGGCCCACCCGCCGCCAGTGGTCGACCAGCTTGTGGCGGGCCACGCCCACCAACCAGGCAGTGGTGAGCTCGCCCACCGAACGGCGCTTCACCGCGTCGACGGCGGCCAGGAAGGTCTCGGCCGTCAGGTCCTCGGCGACCGCCGGATCGCCACATCGCGACACCAGGTAGCCGTAGACCTCGGGCAGCGCCCGGTCGTACAGGGCGAGCAGGGCTGGCCCCTGGTCGGCTCCGGCTGGCTGGCTCTCACCCACGACGCTTCATCGTCGAATCGGCCCGAACTCCGACGGTGGCCACCCGATCCGGTGGGCGGCCGGGGGCATCTCCGCAGGTCAACGGGTACATCATCGGCGGAAAATGTGCGCCCGCGCTAGGACGCGGGGCAAAACCAGGCAAACTGATGCCGTGCCACGACGCCGAGCGCTGCGCGGCGCACTCTGGGGACTGACTCTGGGTAGCGCCCTGATCCTCGTCGGCTGCTCGACAACCGGCACCTCTGCCGCGCCCACCTCCACGACGCCGGTGCCCGTGGTGACCATGGTCTCGAACCCCATCGCCGGCGCCACCGCCGTCCCGCTCGACCAGAAGATCCAGGTGGCGGTCACCAACGGCACGCTCAAGACCGTCAGCCTGGCCTCACCGGCCGGCGTCGTCAAAGGTGTGGTCGCCCCCGGTGCCACCAGCTGGGAGAGCGCCCTTCCGCTGCGTCCCACCACCACCTACCTGATGCGGGCCGACCTGGTCGACAGCATCGGTCGGGTCAGCACCAAGAAGTGGCAGTTCACCACGGCCGCGCCGGCCACGGCGTTCCGGGCCACCCTCTACCCCGGTGACGGCGCCACCGTCGGGGTGGGCCTGCCCATGACGGTGACACTCAACACGCCCATCCCGCCGGCCAAGCAGGCCGCCTTCGAGAGCCTGTTGACGGTGACCACCACCCCGGCCGTGGCCGGCGCCTGGCACTGGTTCTCGCCCACCTCGCTGCACTGGCGTCCGGCCAGCTACTGGGCGGCCGGCACCAAGGTGAGCGTGGCCGCCCACATCGACGGCTATGACGCCGGCAACGGGATGTGGGGCGTCAAGGACGTCACCGTGAACTACAGCATCGGCGACTCCCACGTGAGCACGGTCGATGCCAACGCCCACACCATGACCGTCACCGACAACGGCGCGGTGGTCAAGACCATCCCGGTGTCCACCGGCCGTGACAAGTACCCGACCAAGAGCGGCATCCACGTGGTGTCGGACAAGGCGCCCAAGACCATCATGGACTCGGCCACCGTCGGCATCCCCCGCAACTCGGCCGACGGCTACTACGAGACCGTGTTCTGGGACGTGCGCATCTCCAACAGCGGCGAGTTCGTCCACGCCGCCCCGTGGTCGGTGGGCGACCAGGGCCACGTCAACGTGTCCCATGGCTGTGTCAACGTGTCCACCGCCGATGCCGAGTGGTTCTACAACTACAGCCAGGTGGGCGACGTGGTGAGCGTGGTGGGCACCTCTGAGGCCCTCGAGCCCACCAACGGCTACGGCGACTGGCAGATCCCCTGGGCCAGCTGGGCCAACTGATCGATCGCCACGGGCCCCGACGCCGGGTCCACTACGGGGCTCGAGATCATCGCGGGTGGAGCAGTTGAGTCGCGCCGCCTGGCGCGTCTGGTGGTCTCGTTCGGCCAGGTTGGGGGCGTTGCGAGCGGCGTCGACGTAGAGGCGGGCCGCGAGCTCGAGATCGCCGTTGCGCTCGTGGAGGTAAGCGGCGACCGCGTCGTGCCGGGGGACCTGTTCGTCCACCTGGGCCAGACGTTCGGTTCCGCCGATCACCACCGAGGGCTAGATTCCTCGCGTCGTCAGACACGGGGGGAACGCGATGCCGGTCGATCCGAACATCCAGACCATGCTCGACGCCCTGGCGCAGACCAATGCCGGCGAGATGTCGGACATGAGCGTCGAGGAGGCCCGGGCCATGATCGGGATGCTGGAGCTGGTCGACGGCGACCCGGAGCCCGTGGCCCAGGTCACCGATCACACCATCCCCGGTCCCGCCGGCCACATCCCGGTGCGGGTGTATCGATCCGACCCCGGGAGCGACCCCCGCCCGATCCTGGTCTGGTACCACGGCGGGGGTTGGGTCATCGGTGACCTGTCCAGCGCCGATCCCACGGCCCGCAAGCTGGCCAACCGCACCGGTGCGGTGGTGGTCTCGGTCGACTACCGCCTGGCTCCGGAGCACCCGTTCCCGGCCGGCGTGGACGACTGCTGGGCCGCCCTGGAGTGGGTGGCGGCCCACGGCGCCGAGCTGGGCGGCGATCCCGCCCGCCTGGCCGTCGGCGGCGACAGCGCCGGGGGCAACCTGTCGGCCGTCGTGGCTGTCATGGCCCGCGACGCCAGCCTGGCGCTGCGCCACCAGCTGCTGATCTACCCGGCGTCGGACCTGACCCTGGCCTCGCCGTCCATCTCGGAGAACGGCCAGGGCTACCTCCTGACCGAGAACGCCATGAAGTGGTTCGGCGACCACTACCTCCAGGGCCACGACCCCCACGACCCCCGGGTCTCGCCGAAGTACACGGCCGACCTGTCGGGAGTGGCCCCGGCCACCGTGTACACCGCCGAGTTCGACCCGCTGCGCGATGAGGGCAACGACTACGCCGCCCAACTCACCGCCTCGGGCGTGGCCACCGAGCTGACGTGCTGGCCCGGCATGATCCACGGGTTCTTCGGCCTGGCCACGATCACCCCGGTCACCAACCAGGCCATCGACCAGGCCTCCCAACGCCTCCGCCAAGCCCTCGCCTGACCTCCGGCGCCGGCAAAAGGCACAACGGCGCGCAACCTGTCGCGCCAGCGACCTCCTACAGGTCGCTCACGCGACAGGAAGACGCGTTGCCGGCCTGTCCCGGAAGGCGAAGGCCGCCAGGCCCGAGCCGCTGGACCGATGACACCCGGATGCCGAAGGCGCCCGGAGGGAGGCCTGCCGACCGGAGGGCCAATGCACTAGGCCAGGCCGCGGACGATGTGGTCGCGGACGAAGCGGCGGACGGCCTCGGGGTCGTCGAGGTCCACGGTCAAGGAGGGGACGGTGACCAGCGACAGGATCATGCGCATGATCCACTCCCCGGCCTCCCGCAGATCCAGGTCGGCCCGCACCTCCCCCCGCTCGCGGGCCTCGGCCAGCCGAGGCACCCAGAAGTCGATCCAGCGGTCCAGCAGCCGGCGCACGTGGGCCAGCTGCAGCGCGGCCTGCTCACCCTCGCCCGGACGGTTCTCCAGCCCGAGGTCCAACTCGGCATCCAGGTGGCACACGAACACCGCGGCCTCGGCGATCTGGGCGGCCAAGGACCGGCGCCGCCGGATGGCCGGCGTGGAGGCAGCCACCGTCTGATCGGCCAGGCGCTCCAGCACGGCCAGCACCAGGGCATCGCGGTCGGCGAAGTGGCGGTACACCGACATCCGCGACACGCCCGCGCCCCGAGCCACGTCGTTCATGGAGAAGCGACGGATGCCCCAGCGACGGATGCACGCCTCGGCCGCCCGCAGGATCTGCTCGCGGGTCTCGACTGGTGCGCGACTGAGGTCGGGGGCCTCGCGGCGGGCGTGGCTTGACGGCGGCAAGGTTACAGACTGTACTGCGTTGTAACACCGGGGCAAGGGGATCTCGACCCGGGTGGGGGATGTGCCGAGCGTCGGTCAGGGGGACCGCATGCGTGGACTGGACAAGACGGTGGCCCTGGTCACCGGCGCGGCGTCGGGCATCGGATGTGCCACCGCCATCCGCCTGGCCGAGGAGGGTGCCCTTGTCGTAGCCGTCGACCGGGCGCCGGCGGTCGACGCCAGCGGCCCGGCCATCGATCACACGGTCGACATCACCGACGAGTCGGCCGTTGCCGCGCTGGTGGCCGACATCGTGTCCACCCACGGCCGGCTCGACTCGGTGGTCAACGCCGCCGGGGTGGCCGGCGGCGGTCCCGTCCACCTGCTCGACCTGGCCGAGTGGCAGCGGGTGATCGACGTGAACCTGACCGGCACGTTCCTGGTGGCCAAGCACGCGCTGGGCCCCATGATCGACCAGGGGAAGGGCAGCATCGTCAACCTGGCCAGCATCGAGGGCCTGGAGGGCACCGAGGGCGGCAGCGCCTACAACGCCTCCAAGGGCGGAGTGGTGATCCTGACCAAGAACCTGGCCATCGACTACGGATCGAAGGGCATCCGAGCCAACTGCATCTGCCCCGGCTTCATCGACACCCCGATGATGGACGCGGTGCTGGGTGACCCCTCGATGAAGGTCTACCGGGACAAGATCGTGGGGGAGCACAAGCTCAACCGGTTCGGTCAGGCGGCCGAGATCGCGGCGGCCGCCACCTTCCTGGTGTCCGACGACGCCTCGTTCGTGACCGGTCACGCGCTGGTGGTCGACGGCGGCTACACCGCCGGGCGCCGCCAGGGTGTCCTCGAGGCCTTCGGCCTGTGATCAGCGACCCCCCCACCGTGGGCGGCGTGCGTTTCGACCCGTTCGAGGACGGGTTCGTCCGGTCCCCGTTCGACCAGTACGCCCGGCTGCGGGCCCACGCCCCGGTCCACCGCTCCGACCTGCTCGAGGGCTGGGTCGTCACCCGATACCAGGACGTCTCCCGCGTGCTGCGCGAGCCGGCCATCAGCGTCGAGCTGGACAACGCCACTTCCACCGCGGTGGTGGCCGCCGAGCTCGAACGCCGGGACGAGAACGGTCGGGCCTCGGGCACGCTGGTGCTGCGCGACGACCCCGACCACGCCCGCCTGCGCCGCCTCCTGCAGCAGCCCTTCGGGCCTCGCGCCATCGAAGGACTGCGCCACATGATCAGCCGCCGGGTCGACGAAGCCCTCGATCCCCTGCTGGCCGAGGGCCGCATGGACGTCATCACCGATTTCGCCTACCCCCTGCCGGTGGCCATCTTCTGCGAGATGCTGGGCATCCCGGCTGAGGACTCGCCCGAGTTCCGCACCTGGACCGCGGCGGTGGCTCGCTCGCTCGATCCCATGATCAGCGCCGCCGAGCGCGACGCCTGCCTGGCCCTGATGGACGAGATGTCGGCCTACCTGACCGACCAGATCGAGCTGAAGCGCGCCCGGCCGGGCGACGACATCATGACCGCGCTGGTGCAGGCCACCGACGAGGGGGACCGGCTCACCACCGAGGAGCTGCTGGCCCAGCTGGTCACCCTGTACGTGGCCGGCCACGAGCCCACCACCTCCCTGATCGGCAACGGCCTGCTCCACCTGCTCGACGAGCCCGAGCAGCTGGCCGCGCTGCGCCGGCATCCCACCCGGTTGCCCCATGCCATCAACGAGCTGCTGCGCTTCGACGGCCCCAACCAGTTCGTGCGGCGCATCACCCTCGCACCCCTCGAGCTGTCGGGCCAGGCGGTGCCGGCCGGGGCCGTCCTCTACCTGTGCGTGGCCAGCGCCAACCGCGACGCCGACCACTTCGGCCCCGACGCCGACCGGCTGCGCATCGATCGACCCGACGCCGGCCAGCACCTGCAGTTCGGCGCCGGCGTCCACAACTGCCTGGGCAACCACCTGGCCCGCATGCAGGCCGAGGTGGCGCTGGCCGCGCTGCTCACCCGGCTCGACCGCATCGAGCTGACCGGCCCACCCGAGTGGAGCGAACGGATGGTGCTGCGCGGCCTGCACTCGCTGCCCATCACCTTCTCCCCATCCGCGCTCGCCCCCGCATCCGGCTCGCAGGAGTGACCATGTCCCCCGCTGACCACGCGGCCGTGCCGTCGATCGTGACCGACGCTCAGGGCGAGGATCGCTACATCGTCATCTCGGCCGACTGCCACGGCGGCGCCGCCGTGCAGGCCTACCGCGACTACCTCGACCCCGCCTACCGCGACGACTTCGACGCCTGGCTGACCACGTTCGAGAACCCCTACGAAGACCTGAAGGGCGGCGATGCGGCCCGCAACTGGGACCACGACCGGCGCCTGCGGGAGCTGGAGGCCGACGGCGTGGTGGCCGAGGTCATCTTCCCCAACACCATCCCGCCGTTCTTCCCCAAGTCGTCGCTGGTGTTCCAACCGCCGGGCGCCTCGGCCGGTGACCTCGCTCGACGGTGGGCCGGCCTCCAGGCCCACAACCGCTGGCTGGCCGAGTTCTGCGCCGCCGCGCCAGGTCGTCGCGCCGGCATCGCCCAGATCATGCTCCACGACGTCGACGCCGCGGTGGCCGAGATCCACTGGGCCAAGGCCGCCGGGCTGACCGGCGGGATCCTGCTGCCCGGCTGCCCGCCCGGTTCGGGGCTGCCGCCGCTGTACGCCCCCGACTACGAGCCCATCTGGACCGCCTGCGAGGAGCTCGGCCTGCCCATCAACACCCACAGCGGCAGCACCGCGCCCGACTACGGCGACTATCCCGAAGCCAGCGTCATGTTCCTGCTCGAGGTCACCTGGTGGGCGCATCGGGTGCTGTGGCACCTGCTGTTCGGTGGTGTGCTCGAGCGCTACCCGGAGCTGCAGCTGGTGTTCACCGAGCAGGGCACCGAGTGGGTGCCGACCGAGCTGGCCAAGCTCGACCACTACCACGCCCGCATGGGCGCACCCACCGGCAGCCAGGAGGAGCGGTTCGGCTCAGAGGTGGTGGCCCGCATGCCGCTGCGCCCCAGCGAGTACTTCGCTCGCCAGTGCCATCTGGGGTCGAGCTTCATCCGGGCCCACGAGGTGCCCCTGCGTCACGCCGTGGGCGTGGACAAGATCATGTGGGGCAGCGACTTCCCCCACCTCGAGGGCTGCTGGCCCTGGAGCGCGCTCGAGCTCCAGCTCGCCTTTGCCGGGGTCGAGCCGGCCGAGGTGGCGGCCATGGTGGGCGCCAACGCGGCCGACGTCTACGGCTTCGACCTGGCCACGCTGGCCCCGCACGCCGCCCGAGTCGGTCCCCGCGTCGCCGACCTGGCCGCCACCTTGCCCCTCGAGCGGATCCCGGACGAGGCCCTACGCTGTCCGGCCTTCGCCCTGGCCAAGGCCGGCGCCCGACCAACCTGATCCCGCGCCCTGACCGATCGTCCTGACCGGACGCCCTGACCGATCGTCGTGAAACGGAGACCTCCGATGGCTCAGATCCGCTACGGCGCCCGCACGCCGGCCCAGCTCGAGGACCGCGAGGTGAAGGCCACCTCCGTGGGGGCGTGGTCGACGTCGTTGACCGCCAGCTACGAGACCGATCCCGAGCTCATCGCCGCCGTGCTGCCCCCGCCCCTGTCGCCCACCGATCAGCCCCTGGTCCGGGTGTCGGTGGCCACCGTCGATCTGGGAGAAGGACGCCCCCCGTTCGGTGCCGGCACCTTCGCGGTGCGAGCCGCCCACGGCGACACGGTCGGCTACTACCCCCTGGTCATGCCCATGACCACCGAGCAGTCGGTCATCGGCGGGCGCGAGACCTTCGGCGAACCCAAGAAGCTGGGCCAGGTCGAGCTGGTGCGGCAGGGCGACGCCATCACGGGCACCTTCACCCGCCTGGGATTCACCTTCGTCGAGATCGTGGGCCGGGTGGTGGGGCCGCTGGACCCGCCGCCCGACGTGGAGCGCACCGACTTCTACTTCAAGTTCCTGCGCGCCCCCGACGGCCACGGGCTCGATCAGGACGCCTCACTGGTCTACTGCCGGCGCAACGACACCACCCGCGAGCTGGAGGCGGTGGAGGGCGAGATCATCCTGCGCGACTCCCCCTTCGATCCGGTGGCCGACCTGCCGGTGCGGCGCATCGTGAGCCTGACCGTGGGCCAGAAGCGAAGCATCCAGCGCGGCGAGATCGTGGCCCGGGTCCCGGCCGCCGACGTGATCCCCTTCGTGCACCAGCGCTACGACGACCTGGCCCCCACGGGGACGAAGTGACGGGCTCGACATGAGGGAGAGCCGCTGATGGATGACCTGTCCAACCGGGTGGCCGTGGTCACCGGCGGCGCCAGCGGGGTGGGTCGCGCCATGGCCACTCGCTTCGCGGCCGAGGGCATGCGGGTGGTGGTGGCCGACGTGGAGGCCCCGGTGCTCGACGCCACCGTGGCCGACCTGGCCGGCGACGGCCTCGACGTCGTCGGGGTGCGCACGGACGTGACCGACTTCGACTCGGTGGTGGCGCTGCGCGACCAGGCCTACGAGCGGTTCGGGGCCGTCCACGTGCTGTGCAACAACGCCGGCGTGGGCGGCGGCGCCGAAGGCCACCTGTGGGACCACCAGCTCAACGACTGGGGCTGGGCCCTGGCCGTGAACGTCTGGGGCGTCATCCACGGCATCAAGGCCTTCGTGCCCGCCATGCTCGAGGGCGGTGAACCCGGACACGTGGTCAACACCTCGTCGGGCAACGGTGGCGTCTCGCCCATGCCCAGCACGCCCATCTACGCCCTGACCAAGTCCGGGGTGGTCACCATCACCGAGTGCCTCTACGGGCAGCTTCGATCGGTCGACGCACCCATCGGCGTCTCCGTCCTGTTCCCGGGACCCCACATGCTGCGCACCGGTCTGTTCACCTCGTGGCGCAATCGTCCCCCCGAGTACGAGAACCCGATCCCCCGCGCCACGCCGCCGTCCAACTTCGAGGCCATGGAGGCCCGCATGGCCGCCGCCGGCATGCCCCTCGAGCTCACCCCGGTCGAGGAGGTGGCCGACCGGGTGGTCGACGCCGTCCGGGCCGACCAGTTCTGGATCCTGCCCGAGTCCGATTCGGCCGACGCCAAGATCCGGGCCCGGTCCGAGTCCATGCTCGACCGGTCCAACCCGACCTACCTGCGCGACGTGACGGGCTGAGCCCTCTGGCGCGCGTCCATCGTCTGCCGACCGACGCACCGCCCGACCCATCGACCGACCCATCGACCGACCCACCGAGGAACCGACGCATGAGCCGCTACCTGGTCATCTCCGCCGACTGCCATGCCGGGCTGCCCAACGCGCAGTACCGGGATTGGCTCGAGCCCCGCTACCACGACGACTTCGACGCCTACCTGGCCGATCGGGCCCGGATGATGGAGCTGGCGGCCCGGGGCATGATCAACCAGGAGTTCGCCCAGGAGTGGGCCACCGAGAACGAGGAAGGGCTGCGCGGCGGCTGGGACGCCACCCGCCGCGACCTCGAGCTGGACGCCGACGGGGTGGCCGGCGAGGTGCTGTTCCCCGATGCCGATGCCGTGTCCTCGGGCGCCTCCGCGCCGTTCGGGGCCGGGCTGAGCGCATCTGGTGACCACGCCCCAGAACTGGCCATGGCCGGGGCCCGGGCCCACAACCGCTGGCTGGCCGAGCTGTGCGCCACCAGCCCCGATCGGCGCGCCGGGGTGGCCCTGGTGCCCATCCTCGACGACATCGACGCGGCGGTGGCCGAGATCGCTCGGGCCCACGACTCAGGTCTGCGCGGCGGCATCCTCATCCCCTCCATGTGGGAGCCGTATGCGCCCTACCACGACGAGCGCTACCACCCCATCTGGGCCATCTGCCAGGAACGCGACCTGCCGGTGCACGTCCACTCGGGCGCGGCCGACAAGGCCAGCTACGGCCCCCATGTCGGCATGTACACCACCGAGGTGCGCTGGTGGTCGGCCCGGCCCCTGCACTTCCTGATCTGGTCGGGCGTGTTCGAGCAGTTCCCCCGACTCAAGTTCGTGGTCACCGAGTGCGGGGCCTTCTGGGCTGCGGACCTGCTGTGGATGATGGACACGGTGTTCGAGCGCGAGCACGGCTCGCGAAAGCTGGGGGCTCAGCTCACCGCCCACCTGTCGATGCGTCCCAGCGAGTACTTCGACCGCAACTGCTTCATCGGAGCGTCCAACACCCGTCGGCGAGAGCTGGCCCGGCGCTACGAGATCGGGGTGGGCAACATCATGTGGGGCAACGACTTCCCCCACCCGGAGGGGACCTGGCCCCACACCCGGGAGTTCCTGCGCAACGCCTTCTGCGACATCCCCACCGACGAGACGGCCGAGATGCTCGGGACCAACGCCGCCGCCGTCTACAACTTCGATCCGTCCAGGCTGGCTCCGCTGGCCGATCGCATCGGGCCGACCGCTGAGGAGCTGGGCCAGGACGGCCACGACCTGGCCAAGTGGGAGCCGCTGGCCAAAGCCGGCCGCCCCTGGCTCACCGGGGTAGAGGTCTACTAGCGGAGCAAGACCCAGCCCAGCGACCCGGCCAGGCTCGCCACCAGCAGCGCGGCCGACATCACGATGACCCAGCCGGCCACCTCGCCGTCTTCGGTCTCCGGGATGCGGCGGCGCACGATGGCCAGCCACCGCCGGGCGAACGGCACGTCGCGCGACAGCAGGGCCAGTCCCGCGGCGATGGTGACGAGCCCGGGCCCGGGGAGCACCAGCAGGAAGATCCCCACCACGACCAGGCTGAAGCCAGCCACGATGCGCGCCATCCGCCGGACCAGGCCGCGCTCGGCCTCGGCCTCGGTCGCCTCGTGACCGGTCTCGATCTCGGCCTCGATGGCCCAGTCCACGAGATCGTCGATCGGCCGCTCGGCGGGGGTGACGGGAGGTTGGTCCACGAGAGCTCCGGGGGGATGGGGACCCGGGTGACGGCGGATGCCGATCACCGACCGGAGGTCTCCCCCGTCCGCCCGCCGATCAGGCGGTCGAACCGCTGGCGCCGGGTCGCAGGGCGACCGTGCTGACGACTCCAGCGAGCTGGGGTACTCCCCTCTCGCTCCTGAGTATGCCCGCGCCCGAATCCGAGGCAACGTCCGACCCCTCCCCACGAAACTGGGCATCAAAATGTGCGGTCTCCGCACACAAAGCTTTCCAATTTCCGAGGCGGGGGGGTCAGCCGACCAGGATGCGGCGGACGTCCTCTTCGCTGTCCTCGGTGACCAGCACCACGATCTCGTCACCGGCGTACATGACGGTGTCGCCTCGGGGGACGGTCACGTGATCGCCCCGCAGCACCGCCACCACCGTGGAATCGCGAGGCAGGCCCAGGTCCTTGATGGCCTTGCTGTCGGCCGGGGAGTTCGGGGCCAGGGTGACCTCGGAGAGCCGGACCGCGTCGTTGCCGAACGAGAGCAGGCGGACCAGGCTGCCCACCGACACGGCCTCCTCGACCAGGGCGGTGAGCAGGTGCGGGGTCGACACCGACACGTCGACACCCCAGTTCTCGTTGAAGAGCCAGCGGTTGGCCGGGTTGTTGATGCGGGCCACCACCCGGGGCACGCCGAACTCCTGCTTGGCCACCAGGGAGATGACCAGGTTGTCCTCGTCGTCGCCGGTCACGGCCACCACCACGTCGGCCTTGCCCGGGTCGGCCAGCACGAACTCGGAGACCTCGCAGGCGTCGGCCTGGAGCCACGACACCCCGGAGGGCTCGTGGCGGCTCACGCCCCACTCGACGCGGTCGGGGTCGACCTCCACGATGAGCACGTCGTGGCCGACGCGCTCGAGCTCGGCCGCGATGTAGGTGCCCACGTTGCCTCCGCCGGCGATGACGACGCGCATCAGTGCGCTCCCTTCTCCGGCACGCGAGCCAGATGCTCGTCGAGCTCGTCGATGCGGTCACCGGCGACCGACAGGAAGACCATGTCGCCCTCCTGGCCGATCAGTGCTCCGGTGGGCACCTGGGTCTCGCCCAGGCGGGTGACACCTACCACCCGGCTCATGCCGTCGACCTCCAGGTCGAGCAGGCGCTTGCCCGCCCAGTGGCCGGGCACCGCCCGTTCGACCAGGCACACCTTGGCCGTGGGATCGATCCACTCCACGCCCTGGGTGCTGTCGGGCAGGATGCGGCGCAGCACCCGCTCGGTGGTCCACTGGACGGTGGCCACCGTGGGGATGCCCAGACGCTCGTAGATGGCGGCCCGTCGGGCGTCGTAGATGCGGGCCACCACGCGGTCGATCTGGAAGGCCTCGCGGGCCACCCGGGCCACCACGATGTTCGAGTTGTCCCCGTTGGTGACCGCAGCCAGAGCACCGGCCTCGGCGATGCCGGCCTCGTCCAGGCGGGCCCGATCGAAGCCGACGCCCACCACCTTTTTGCCACTGAACCCGTCGGGCAGGCGACGGAAGGCCTGCGCCCGGCGGTCGATGACGGCCACCGAGTGGCCCTGGTTCTCGAGGGTGGCAGCCAAGCCGGAACCGACCCGGCCACAACCCACTACGACGACGTGCACGACTGATGATCTCCTGTGCCGCGATGGCTGGTGCCCCGTTGGGCACGTTGGCGCATCCTAAGCCCCCGAGGGTGACGGCTCCAGATCGGCAATGTTTCCGGAAGATGACGTCTTGTCCCGCGTCAAAAGGCCGTTCAGATCCTCACCGCCGGCGTGGAACCTGTCAGCTCAGCGTGCGGAAGCCGCACGCCTGGCTGACAGGAAGCGCCGTCGGGTCAGGCGGGGAGCTCCTGGCCCAGGGCGAAGGCGGCGTACTCCTCTTCGGTGTCGGCCCAGTCCTCGAACTGGATGACCCCGATCTCGGTGAAGCGCTCGCGCAGCCAGCCCGGCTTGCCCTGGGTCGCGCCGGCATCGAGCAGGCCCAGCTTCTTGCAGTTGGGCACGATCTTGGCGAACAGCATCTGCTGGAACGGATCCTCGAGCCTGTCGCCGCGCATGCGCTTGATGACCTCGGACGGATCGACCCCCATCCGCTCCCACACCTCGACGGCCAGCAGCCGGTCGCGCATGCGCACGGCCGCCTCGAAGGCGAACTCCTGGCGCTCGCGCAGCTCGGTCGCCGACAGCTCGGTGTAGTACTCCTTGAGGCTCAACACGCCGAACGCCACGTGGCGGGCCTCGTCGCTCATGACGTAGCGCAGCAGCTGCTTGAGCAGCGGGTCGGGCGTCATGGAGTGCATGAACCCGAAGGCGGCCAGGGCCAGGCCCTCCACCATGATCTGCATGCCCAGATAGGTCATGTCCCATCGGGAGTCCCCGATGATGTCCTCGAGCAGCATGCCCAGGTGGGTGTTGAGCGGGTAGTGGCCCGACAGCTTGGTGTCGAGGTAGCGGGCGAACACCTCGACGTGGCGGGCCTCGTCCATCACCTGGGTGGACGCGTAGTACTTGGCGTCGATCCACGGGACGGTCTCGACGATCTTGGCCGTGCACAGCAGCGCGCCCTGCTCGCCGTGCATGAACTGGCTGAGGGTCCAGTTCTGCTGTTCGATCCCCCACTGGGTCCACTCCTTGGACGTCCAGTTGGCCAGCGGGGTGCCGCTGGGATCGAAGTCCATGGCCGCCCAGTCGGGCTCGGCGCCGTTGGCGTAGACGGCGATGGCCTCCTGGTCGACCTCGATCGACCAGTCCAGGTCGGTGGCGCCGTTCCACTGCGAGGTCTTGGCCTTCTCGTAGAGCTTGTTGAGCCCCGGCCGGGCGCCCTTCTCGTAGTCCCACGTGAAGATGGCGTCGGCCCCGTCGGCCACCACCGTCTTGTCCGCCCCGATGTAGCGGTTGGGCACGCTCAGGATGGCGTCGAGGTCGTTGGCCCCGTCGCGGTCGATGAGCTCCTGGTAGGTCGAGTACTCGGGCATCGGATGACGCTCCCCC
Source organism: uncultured Microthrixaceae bacterium (assembly GCA_963793965.1). Taxonomy (GTDB): domain Bacteria; phylum Actinomycetota; class Acidimicrobiia; order Acidimicrobiales; family Acidimicrobilacustridaceae; genus UBA4742. The sequence goes on along the minus strand of CAWCCB010000020.1, from coordinate 176,520 downwards.
TGGCAGACGTGCGGACGTCCCGGTTCAGGCCGGGTCCCCCTCGTACGGACGATGATACAAATCTCGTCGTATGTCGCATAGTCCGACGGACACATGTCACACCAGCCGCTCGGTAGGATCGGCGCCATGACCAGGCTGCGGTGGGGCGACGACGTCCCCGCCGATGCGCAGGCGGCCAGGCAGCGCCTGATCGAGGCGGCCGACGCCTGCATCACCCGGTTCGGTCTGGCCAAGACCACCCTCGAGGACGTGGCCAACCAGGCCAAGGTGTCCCGGGCCACCATCTACCGGTACTTCCCCAGCCGAGACGAGCTGGTGCTGGAGGTGCTGCTGGCCAGCCTGAGCCGATCGATGGAGCGCTCGCTGGGCGACTTCTTCGTGGAGGCCGACACGCCGGCCCGCTTCGCCCACGCCCTGGTCCAGTCCGCGGTCTACCTGCTGGATTCGATCCGCCACGACCCCAAGCTCGAAACCCTGCTGGATCGGGAGAGCGGCGGCATCTCGGCCACCATCTCGGGCGCCAGCGAGCTGCTGTTCCACACCGTGCTCGACGAGTGGCGTGGACCCTTGACCGCGGCCCAGGCGGCCGGGCTGGTCCGGGCCGAGCTCGACATCGACGAGCTGTCGGAGTGGATCCTGCGGGCCATCCTGTCGCTGCTGACCGTGGAGGGCCCCGAGCCGCACTCGCCCGACGACGAGCGTCGCCTCATCGCCACCTTCCTGGTCCCCGCCGTCGTGGCCCTGGAGCGAGAGCCCGTCAACTAGTCACGCTCACGTTGTGCTCGGCCAGGTGCAGGCCGGCCAGGCCGGGGAGGCGGTCGATGCAGCGGTCGATGCGCTGCACGGCCCGGAGCCCTTCGGCGTCGCCGAACAGGTGGCGGGCCATGAACTTGACCTCGCTGGGCTCCTTGATGCCCGCGCCCACCGGGGTCCAGAAGTGGCGCAGCGCCCAACGCGTCACCTTCTGGGCCCGAGGGCTGGCCTCCAGGCGCTTCGAGGCCTGGCTGGCGTAGAAGTCGATGTGGCGACCCTCCTGCTTCATGATCCGGTGCAGGAGCTTCGACAGCGTCGGATGGCCGGCCTTGGCGGCCAGGCGTCCGTAGGCGGCCTGGGCCGTCCACTCGTTGACCGCCCCCCACGTCATGTGCACCGTGGGCACCTGACGGGTGAGGTGGGTGGCCAGCATGGTGCTCATGGGCAGCAGCCGGTCGTGCAACGACGAGCGGCGCACCTCGGGCACCCGGGCGTCGCTGCCGGGTTCGCCGTGCGCCTCCAGCACCTGGCCGATGGCCTCGCCGTGGAAGTACTCCTCGAAGGCCCAGAAGGTCAGGAACGAGGTGATCTCGTGGTCGAGGTGCGCGTCGGTGACCAGCACGTCGCGCAGGTAGATGATCGTGTTGTGCTCGACGTCGTGCATGTAGCGCAGGCAGCGCAGGGTGGCCGGGTCGAGCGGCTGGACCCGGAAGTCGTCGAAGTCGATGTCGTCGACCTCGACCCGGTCGGTGCGCTCCTTGAGGTCTGACAGAGTGAGCTTCACGGGATGGATTCGTACTCCTCGTGGGACCCGGATCACCTCAGCACCGAGATGACCCGAACGATGCCGCACCCCGGCTCGGTCAGGACGGTCCCCCCTCGGACCGACCTGGTCGATCGGCCCGTTGCATGGCTGGACCTTCCGGACCCCGTGTGAGGTTGCGGGCGGTGTTGATCATGCCGACGTGTGAGAAGGCCTGAGGGAAGTTCCCCAGCATCCTGGCGTCCACCGGGTCCCATTCCTCAGACAGCAATCCTACGTCGTTGCACAGACCGAGGAGCCGTTCGAACAGGTCGACGGCCTCGTCGTGGCGGCCCGAGCAGCTCGAGGTTGTCGACCAACCAGAACGAGCACAGCAGGAAGGCACCCTCGCCCGGCTGGCAACCCGTCCACCGGATGCACGCCGGCGGCTCCCGGGCCGGAGTCGGAGTCGGGCTGGGGCCGGTAGCGATGGACGAAGCCGTCCACCAGCAGGTCCTGCTCGATGGCCGCCACCGTAGCCACGATGAAGGGATCGGCCGGCGGCAGGAACCCGACCAGCGACAACATCAGCAGGCTGGCGTCGACCTCGGTGGACCCGTAGTACTGCACGAAGCAGCCCCGCTCGGGATCCACGCCCCGGGTGCACACGTCGGCGTGGATCTCGATCGCGCAGCTCGTGCCACTGGTCCAACGGCTCGTCGCGCCCGGCCATCGTGATCATCTTGATCCAGCGGTCGATCGCCACCCAGGCCATGACCTTGGAGTGCACGAAGTGGCGCTTGGGGCCGCGCACCTCCCAGATCCCCTCGTCGGGCTCGGTCCACACCTTGGCCACGTGCTCCACCAGGAACTGGGCCAGGCTCCACGAGTCCGGGCGCACCTTGCGGCCCTGGCACACCAGCGTGTGGAGCATGTCCAGGATCTCGCCGTACACGTCGAGCTGGAACTGCTGGCTGGCCGCGTTGCCGGTGCGCACCGGCGTCGAGCCCTCGTAGCCGGGCAGCCAGTCGAGGGTCAGCTCGGGCAGGCGCCGCGAGCCGTCCAGGCCGTACATGATCTGGAGGCGGTCGGGGCTGCCGGCCACCGCTCGGCGCAACCACAACGCCCAGGCGTCGGCCTCGCGCTCGAAGCCCGAATCCAACAGCGCGTCGAGGGTGAAGGTGGCGTCGCGCACCCAGCAGTAGCGGTAGTCCCAGTTGCGAGGACCACCGACGGCCTCGGGCAACGAGGTGGTGGGCGCCGCGCAGATGCCCCCGGTGGGCGCGTAGGTGAGGGCCTTGAGGGTGATGAGCGAACGGCGCACGGCGTCGGCCCACTCCTCGGGCACCTCGGCCGGCTCGGCCCACGACCGCCACCACCGCTCGGTCCGGTGCAGCTTGACCTGGGGGTCACCGCAGTCGTCGACCGACGGCACCGGGGCCCCGGCGCCGAACCAGGCCATGGTGAAGGACAGCCGGTCGTCCGGCCGACACGTCGAACACGGCCTCGGTGCGGTGGTCGCGACCCTCCATGGGCACGTCGGCTCGCACCACCACGCCGTCCCGGCCGCCCTCGGCGATCAGGCCCCCCTCGATGCGCCGCACCCAGGGCACGATCGAGCCGTAGTCGAAGCGCATGCGCAGGTCGCTCACCATGCGCACCGTGCCCGTGCGACCGACGACCACCCGCACCAGCATGGGCGGGCCCTGGCGCACGGGCATGAAGTCGATGACCGAGGCCACCCCGGTGTCGGTGGTGAAGGTCGTCTCCAGCACCAGGGTGTCGCCCCGGTAGCGGCGGGCCACCTCGGTGGGCGTGCCCTCGGGGGCGAGTTGCCAGCGGCCGTGGTCCTCGGTGCCGAGCAGGGCGGCGAACACCGAGGGGTCGGCGAAGTCGGGCAGGCACAGCCAGTCGATCGATCCGTCCCGCCCGACCAGGGCGGCCGTGCGCGTGTCGCCGATGAGGGCGTAGTCCTCGATGCGCGATGGCATCCGACCAGCATGGCAGCGCGCCGAGCGCAAGCGACGGTCCGACGCCAAGGGTTACCGTGACCGAGATCGACACCCCCCAACGAGGTCGCCATGCCGCTGAGCTCCGCTCCCACCGACCAGATCACGTCCGACTGCCTGGTGATGTTGGGCGTCACCGGGGACCTGGCCAAGAAGAAGCTGTTCCCCGCCGTCTACCGGCTGCACTGCCGCTGGCTGCTCGAGGTCCCCATCATCGGCCTGGCCCGCCCGGACTGGAGCCACGACCAGCTGGCCGACCACGCCCGCCAGTCGATCCAGGAGGCGGGCGAGAAGTGGGACGAGAAGCAGTTCAAGGCGCTGATGGACAAGTTCATCTACGTCTCGGGCGACTACAACGACCCGACCACCTTCGACAAGGTGAAGGCGGCGGTGGGCGACGCCAAGCACCCGATCTTCCACCTGGCCATCCCACCGTCGATGTTCGCCTGCGTGGCCTCGGGCCTGGCCGGCGTCGGGCTGAACGAGGGCAGCCGGCTGATCGTGGAGAAGCCCTTCGGCCGTGACCTGGCCTCGGCCCTCGAGCTGAACAACACCCTGCACGAGTTCTTCGACGAGGAAGCCATCTTCCGCATCGACCACTTCCTGGGCAAGGAGGCGATGCGCAGCCTGCTCATCACCCGCTTCGCCAACGCCATCCTCGAACCGCTGTGGCGCCGCACCCACGTGTCGTCGGTGAAGATCACCATGGCCGAGTCGTTCGGCGTCGAGGACCGCGGGGCCTTCTACGACTCGGTGGGCGCGCTGCGCGACGTCATGCAGAACCACCTGTTGCAGATGGTGGCCCTGTTCGCCATGGAGCAGCCGGTGAACGAGCACTCCAAGTCGCTGCGTGACGAGAAGGCCAAGGTGCTCCAGGCCGCCCGACCGGTCGATCCGGCCCACTTCGTGCGGGGCCAGTACCGGGGCTATCGATCGGTGGAGGGCGTGGCGCCACGACTCCGACACCGAGACCTTCGGCGCCTTCCGGGTCGACTTCGACTCCCCCCGCTGGGGCGGCGTGCCCTTCTTCCTACGGGCGGGCAAGTCGATGGCCGCCACCGTGACCGAGATGACCATCGAGTTCGCCCCGCCGCCGCGGCCGCTGTGGATCGCCGAGGAGAGCCACCTGCCCCCGAACCGCATCCGCATCGAGGCCAAGCCCGACAGCTTCACCGCCCTGACCTGGCTGCGGAAGTCGCCTGGTGACCAGATGGTGGCCGAACCGATCACGCTGTCGCCCCCGCCCGAGCTGCGCGGCGACATCGGTCCCGAGCCCTACGAGCTGCTGATCGAGGACGCCATGGCTGGCGACCCGACGCTGTTCGCCCGGGAGGACTCCATCGAGGAGTCGTGGCGCATCGTCGAGCCGATCCTCACCGACTACCCCAAGGTGGTCCAGTACGACCGGGGCAGCTGGGGTCCGGCGGCGGCACGCGACCTGGTGGCCGATCACGGCTACTGGCCCGAAGAACCACCGGCGTGACCGACGGGGTCCCGACCCCAGCCGGGCCCCAGGTCTGGGTGCTGCGCCACGGGGCCACCGAGTGGGCCACCCAGGGCCGCCACACCGGACGCACCGACATCCCCCTCGACGCGGAAGGTGAAGCCCAGGCCCGCGACCTGGGTCGGCTGCTCGACGGTCAGCGGTTCGACCAGGTGCTGGTCAGCCCGCTGGTCCGCGCCCGCGAGACCTGTCGGCTGGCCGGCTTCGCTGACCAGGCCGAGGTGTGCCACGACCTGTTGGAGTGGGACTACGGCGACTACGAAGGCCTGACCAGCGACCAGATCCGCCAGCAGGTGCCGGGCTGGACGATCTGGACCGGCGGGTGCCCCGGCGGCGAGACCATCGAGGCGGTGGCGACCCGGGCCGACCGGGTCATCGAACGGGTCAGGGGCCGCTCGAGCGGGGACGTGGCCCTGTTCGCCCACGGCCACATCCTGCGGGTGCTCACGGCCCGCTGGTGCGCGCTCGACCCCGTCGAGGGCCGGTGCTTCGCCCTGGACACCGCCACCCGGTCGACCCTGGGCTGGGAGCACGAGTACCCCACGGTGCTGCGCTGGAACTCGCACTGAGCCGACGCCCTGGTCGAGATGGCCCGCGTGTCCCTGGGCCAGGGCGACGGGCTCTGTCGACTTGCACCAGGCGTTGAAGCCCCGCCAGAACCATCAACTCGCGCCCGGCACCGGCCGTCGACCGATGGTGGCGCCCACTGGGCCGGACCCGCCGTGACCGTACGGGTGGGGGGTGCGGCGATCGAAGGTCCAGCACCCGGTGTCGGTGGTCTGACCGTGCTGATCGTGACCGGACACGCCTGCGGCGGCACCGAGCAGCAGCGCGATCGCCAGCAGCACGGCGATGAAGACCACCAAGACGCGTGATCCGCGCAACACCCAGGCCAAGCCGCCCGACAGCAGGGCCACGACCGCGAGCCCCAGGCAGACCCAGCCCATCAGCGAGCCGAGGTCGATGAAGCGCACATAGCCCGGTGGGCAGGGTGGTCGGGTGGCGGCCACGTCGAACCAGACGGCCGCGGCCGTCGAGGCGGTGACCACGCCCAGCAAGGCGAACACCAGGCCGAGGCCGCGCCAGAACTGCACGGCCTCGGGCGAGCGCTCCCGGCGGACGCGCCGATGGCGTCGCCTGGAGGCCGATGGGTGCACGGGGGGCATGGCCACGATCAGCACGGTGTCATCCGCCCATCGCACGCAACACCCGGGAAATCCCCCATTGGCTGGTGGGCCACCCCCGGTACGGTCGAGCGGCGTGAGTGCGACTGGTGACGCTCGGCGGCGGCTGGATCGGGGTGATCGGTGATCGGGTCGAGGGTTTCGCCCCGCACGACGCCATCGCCGACTCGATCGGCCATGCCGCCGCCCGACTGAGCGTGGCGCCTCCCGAGGTCCGCTGGATCGCCACCGACGACCTGGCCGACGGCGGCGCTTCCGCCCTGGACGGCGCGTCAGGGGTCTGGTGCGCGCCCGGCGGTCCGTATCAGAGCCTCGATGGCGCACTGGAGGGCATCCGCTGGGCCCGCGAGCACGACGTGGCCTTCCTGGGCACCTGCGCCGGGTTCCAACATGGCGTCATCGAGTTCGCCCGCCACGTCCTGGGCCACCGCCGCCGCCGCCCATGCCGAGTACGCCGCGGTCGAATCCCCGGCCGACGACGAGGAGTACTTCATCGACGAGCTGCTCTGTTCGCTGGTGGGCCAGACCATGCCGGTCGAGCTCCTCGACTCCCAGTTGTGCGACCTGTACGGCACTGCGCATCCCCTCGAGCGCTACTACTGCCGGTTCGGCCTCAACCCCAAGTGGCGACAGCCGCTGCACGACGCCGGCCTGCGGGTGGCGGGCATCGACCGCCGTGACGGCGACGTCCGCCTGCTGCGCCTCACCGGACCCCCCTGCTACCTGCTGACCCTGTTCGTGCCCCAGACGTCATCCACCCAGAACGACCCTCACCCGTTGATCGTCCACTACCTGCGGACCTGCCTGACGGCCTAGACCCGCCCCGCCGAGTCAGCCGATCAGGCGAAGTAGGGGCGCAGGGCGGCGGTCACGTCGTCGCGGAAGCGGTCGATGGCCGCGGCCATGAACGTCACCGGATCCAGATCGATGTTGTGCACCAATGGGGTCAGGTCGAAGGCGAAGCTCAGCTCGGTGGCGTCGTCGAGCGCCCGAGGCGCCAATAGGGTGGCGTTGGCCCGGCGCCGTCCCTGCTCGGCCAGGTCGTAGCGCTTGCCCCCCACGATCTGGCTCTCGAACACCCCCGCCAGCCGGCCGGCCAGCTCGTCGAGCCCGGACGCGTCCAGCAGCACCTTCTCCTCGTCGCCCAGCCAGTCCAGGCTGCGCCATCCCTCCACGCCGACCAACTTCCAGGGTCGCTGGTCCGCGGGAAGGCTGCGCAGCGCCTCCACGGTGGCGGCGGCCGTGGCCACATGGGTGGTGTGCTTGTCGGCCAGGTTGTGGGTGTACACGTTGACCGGTCGGGCCGCGGCCAGGATCTCGGCCAGCTCGCCCACCAACTCCCCATGGCTCGCACCCCGGATGGCCGCACTGGCATGGCCCAGCTGGAAGATGGCGCTGTAGCCGCCCAGCTCGGCCGCAGCCCGCTGCTCGTCGCGACGGGTGGCGACCATCTGCTCGTCGCTGTAGCCCGCGAACGGCCCGCCCCGGGCGCTGCCGGCTCCGTCAGTGCAGGCCACGCCGGTGAACCACCGATCGGGGTCGGTCCGGCAGGCGGCGATGGCCACCAGCGCCATGAACTCGAGGTCGTCCTGGTGGGCTCCGATGCCCAGGTCCGTGGTGCGGCCCACGGCCGCGTCCAGCGGTGAGCCGTCCGGCACGGTCACCTCGGCGGCCGCCCGCGGGTAGCTGAACATGAGCGTGACCCTAGGCGGCCGCTCCCCGACCCATGGCGAGGTGGCGGTCGACCCGCGACCTTGCCGCACCAACCGGTGGCGACGCCCGGGTGGATCCCGCGGAGCGGGACTGGAGCGGCGACGGGATCGACACCATCGGGGTGGCCCGAGTCACCGGTCGAACAGCCAGACGGCCAGAGGACCGGGCGGCCGGACGGCCGGTCCGCTCAGACGGTGGAGTGGGATCGGCGGACCAGCCGTCGGTTCAACCGGTCCTCCATCGACGGCCCCGGGGGGCGGTGGTCGATGACGGAGGCCTCGGTGCCCACGCCGTCGAACACCAGCACGCTGTCGAGCTCCACGTTGTGCGGCAACATGGTGCGGGGGTAGATCCACTGGTCGTGGTCGTCGCCGATCTCGATGGTGGCCATCAGATCGTCGAGATCCACCACCAGTCCGCGCACCTCGGTCGGCTGAGTCGGTCCGGTCACGGTTCTCCCATGTCTCGCTGCCGTGTGGAACTCCCCGTTGCATCGACCCGCGGACTTACGCCCTACATAGACCGATCAGCCCATTTCGGGCGTCCGACCCGGCGCGCCGAGGCGCTCAGCGGTAGAGGGCCTCGATCTCCTGGTCGTAGCGGGCCAGCACGCCGCGGCGCTTGAGCTTGGAGGTCGGGGTGAGCAGGTCGGTGTCGGGCAGCCACTCCTCGCCCAACACGGTCACCTTCTTGACCTTCTCGGCGTGGTTGAACGGCTCCATGGCGGCAGCCAGGCCGGCCTCGATCTCGCCGATCACGGTCGGATCCTGAGCCAGCTCGGCCAGCGAATCCGTCTCGATCCCCCGGTTGCGAGCCCACACCGGCGCCACCTCGGGGTCGAGCACCACCAGGGCGGCCACGAAGGGCCGGTCGTCGCCCACCGCCATGGCCTGGCCGACCAGCGGGATGGTCTTGAGGGCGGCCTCCAGGTTGGCCGGGCTCACGTTCTTGCCCCCGGCGGTGATGATCAGCTCCTTCTTGCGATCCACGATGCGCAGGTAGCCGTCGTCATCGAGCTCGCCGATGTCGCCCGAGTGGAGCCAGCCGTCGATCACCGTCTCCGCCGTCTTGTCCGGGTCGTCCAGGTAGCCGGCGAAGACGTGGCCCCCGCGGCACAGCACCTCGCCGTCGTCACCCAGGCGCACCTCGGTGCCGGGCATGGCCGGCCCGACCATCCCCGCCTTGATCTGGTGGACGGCGAAGGTCATGGGCCCGGTGTTCTCGGACATGCCGTACACCTCGCACAGCGGCACGCCGATGGCCCGGTACCAGCGCAGCACCTGGGCCGGGATGGGCGCGGCGCCGCTGATGGCCACCTCGCACTGGTCGAGCCCGATCATCTCCCGCACCGGCGCGAAGGCGGTGTCCAGACCCCGCGCCATGGCCAGCTGCTCGGAGGTGGCCCGACCCCAGTCGATTGCCTCGGAGATGGGCGTGGACGCGGCCACCGCGTCGGCGAAGGCGGCGGCGCGGTCGGGGTCCGCGGCCAGGGCGGCCACCACCCCGGCGTGGATCTTCTCCCACACCCGAGGGACGCCGAACACCACGTTGGGCTGCACCTCGCGCAGGTACGGTCCGATCCGACCCGGGTCGGGACAGGTGGTCACCTCGAACGCGTTGAAGGCCTGCTGGTAGTGGCTGGTCATGCGCTCGGCGATGTGGGCCATGGGCAGGTACGACACCAGCCGCTTGCCCGCCAGGCGCCCCAGATCGAGTCGGCGTCGAAGGCTCTCCACCGTCCAGGCCACGTTGTGGTGGGTGATCATCACGCCCTTGGGCGGGCCGGTGGTGCCCGACGTGTAGATGACCGTGGCCAGGTCCTCGGGTCGACAGGCGGCTGCGGCCTCCGTCAGGTCGGCCGGCTGGGCCGCCACCAGGTCGTCGTAGCGGAAGATCTCGCCGGACACGAGCCCGTCGGGGTCGGTCACGATGCCGAGCTGCTCGAGAGCCGGCAGCTGGTCGCGCACCGAGGAGAACCGGTCCAGGAAGGACTGGTCCTCGACCACGCCGATGCGGGCGCCGCAGTGCCCGGTCAGGTAGGCGACCTGCTCGGGTGACGACGAGTTGTAGATGGAGATGGGGGTGGCGCCGCAGAACGAGACGGCCAGGTCGAGGACGTGGAACTCGGGGATGTTGCGCATCATCAGCACCACGCGGTCGCCCGGACCCAGACCCAGCGCCCGCAGGCCAGCCGCCGCGCACGCCACTCGGTGGGCGTACTCGGCGAAGGTCCACGATCGCCACGACACGCCGTCCTGCCAACGCAGGGCCAGCAGCGAGCCGTGGGCAGCCACCGTCTCCAGGAAGGCGGAGGGGATGGTGCGCCCGGCGGCGACGTCGTCGATCTCGTGGCTGCTCACGGCACGTTTGTATCTCATGGCCTGGACGCCTGCTCAGGAAGGCGAAGGCCGCCAGGCCGGAGCCGCTGGACCGATGGCAAACAGATGCCGAAGGCGCCCGCAGGGAGGCCCCGCCCGACCGGAGGGCCAGTCCGAGTCGGTATGCTGACCTCCTGAACTTGACCGAGCGGTCTAGTTTCCGGATCCGGGAGGACACCCCCATGACCACCGCAGTCATCGTCGACGCCGTCCGCACCGCGGGTGGCAAGCGCAACGGCAAGCTCTCGGGGTGGCATCCGGTCGATCTCTCGGCCGAGACCCTCAAGGCCCTGGTCGAGCGCAACGACCTGGACCCGGCGCTCATCGACGACGTGATCATGGGCTGCGTCATGCAGGTCGGAGCCCAGTCGCTCAACATCGGGCGCAACGCGGTGCTGGCCGCCGGGTTCCCCGAATCGGTTCCCGCCACCACCATCGACCGCCAGTGCGGTTCCTCGCAGCAGTCGGCCCACTTCGCCGCCCAGGGCGTGATCGCCGGGGCCTACGACGTGGTGATCGCCGCCGGTGTCGAGGTCATGAGCCTGGTGCCCATGGGGGCCTCGGCCATGGTGAAGGACATCGGCTTCCCCTTCGGCGAGACCATGGGTCTGCGCTACGCCGGCGCCGGGGGCCTGGTGCCCCAGGGCATCTCCGCTGAGCTCATCGCCGACAAGTGGAACATCTCCCGCGACGAGCTCGACGCCTTCGGCGCCCTGAGCCAGCAGCGGGCGCTGACCGCCACCGAAGAGGGCCGCTTCGACAACGAGATCGTGGGGGTGCAGGCCAAGCCCCGCGACAAGGAGACGGGCGAGCTCATCGCCAGCGACGAGATCCTGACCCGTGACGAGGGCATCCGCCCTGGCACCACGGTCGAGACGCTGGCCAACCTCAAGCCCGCCTTCAAGCCCGACGGCAAGGTGACGGCCGGCAACTCGTCGCAGATCTCCGACGGCGCCTCGGCCGTGCTCATCATGAGCGAGGAGAAGGCGGCCGCCCTGGGGCTCACCCCGCGGGCTCGCTTCCACACCTTCGCGCTGGCCGGGGTCGATCCCATCACCATGCTCACCGGGCCCATCCCGGCCACCCACAAGGCCCTCGAGCGTTCCGGGCTGTCGATGGACGACATCGACCTGGTCGAGATCAACGAGGCCTTCGCCTCGGTGGTGCTGGCCTGGGAGAAGGAGCTCCACCCGGACATGGACAAGGTCAACGTCAATGGTGGCGCCATCGCCCTGGGCCACCCGCTGGGCTGCTCGGGCGCCAAGCTGATGGCCACGCTGCTGAACGAGTTGGAGCGGACCGGCGGCCGCTACGGCCTCCAGACCATGTGCGAGGGCGGCGGCCTGGCCAACGCCACCATCATCGAGCGATTGGGGTGAGGTGCGGGCGCTGTGCCCGCACGGTAGAACGGAAGGGTGATCCGCAAGCATCCGGTCGTGTTGGGGGTGGCGCTGGTCATCCTCGGTGTCGGGCTGTGGACCGATCACGGCCTGGCGGCGGTGCTCATCGCCGCGGGTGCCAGCTATGTGATCCTGCTGGTCGGCGTGGTCATGCTGGGTGGCCTGGCCCGCCCGGTCCCCGAGCCCCCGCCGCCGGGCGAGCTGCGTCGCGTGCGCCTGACCTACCGGTGCAGCATCTGCGGCACCGAGGTGCGAATGACCGCGGCCAACGACGAGGACCCCGAGCCGCCCCGGCACTGCCAGGACGACATGGACCTCGTCGCGCCTATTGACTAGCCCTACGGTCGGCAAGCCTCCCTGCGGGCGCTTCGTCACCCGGCTATCGGCTGACGGCCTGGGCGTGGCGGTCTCGGAGGGCAGCCTCGTCGGGACCTGGATCGGTGCCGTAGCCCGTCACGCCGGCGGCGGCCACCACGGCCAACACCTCGTCACGCACCGCCGGCGCCAGCCGCTCGGTCCAGGCCACCACCGGGTCGCCGCCCGCCCGCACCACCGAGCCGGAGTAGGTCGTGGTCGACGGCTGCCGGGCTCGGGCTCCCAGATCGGGCGGCCGTGGCAGGCCCACGTCCTCCATCACCGGCCCCAGCACGCCCATCGGATCGGCCGAGACGGCTTCGAAGGTGATCAGGTGGGCCGAGTCGGGGGTGGTGTCGTCCAGCAGGGCGCTGACCTGCACCGCCCACACCGCGGCCGCGGCCGCGGTGGGCGACGTGCGTCCGTCGAGCAGCGCCTCGACCCGTTCGCGTCCGCCCGGCGGCAGGTCGACCAGCGCCCTGCGGACGTTGCGAGGCCCCCAGTCCACCCGCTCCAACGATTCGACCACCGCACAGGGATGGCGCACCAGGATGACCACCGGCGAGGACGGGAACTGCTCGATCAGCCAGCCCGCGGCCAGGTTCAGGCGCACGTGCTTGACCAGGAACCGCTCGGCCCGGACCACCTCGAGCGGTCCGCTCAGGCGGACCAGCCCCGGCGTCAGCCGGCGCCCAGCCATCACGTCACCCAGGAAGCGGGCCAGTTCAGGCGCATCCTGGCCGGCGGCCAGCATCGGCACCTCCACCCCGTAGCGGTGGCGGAACCATCTCCCGGACAAGGGCTCGAACAGCGGGCACACCCCCGGGCCGCTGCTGAGCAGCTCCTGCACCCAGGTCGATCCGCCCCGCTGGGTGCCCAGCAGACTGACCGTGGGCGCCGGCACCCGGCGCCGACGCCCGAGACGGCACAGCGGCGTCAGCGCGTAGTCGGTGTAGGTGGCCTGGAGCCAGGGTCGGGCGTGTCGCCGGGCCCATCGCAGACGCTCTGCGCTCGTCGCCACGTACCCGTTGCCTCCCGCCACCCAGCGTGGCCATGTACGACCTGGAAGCATCCCAGCTGCCCCGCCCATGATGCCTCATGTCCACAGCCTGGGGATGGGTTTGGGGAGTGTTACCTCACCGTCACGGGGCGTTCTCGACCCCGACTTGTAGCGGCAACATTCGACATCGCCGCGACGTCCGCCGTCCCCTGTATGGCCTCGGCCCTCAGCGGTACTGGGTGGCGGTGATGATCCCGGCCAGGATCAGACCCAGACCGCCGAACACGTACCAGTTGGTCACCGATCCGGGCAGGATCTGCAGGTAGTTGGCCACGATCATGAGTATCCCCAGGCCCATGAACCCGAACATGAGCACGGGTACCCACGGTGGACTGACCTTCTGGTAGGTGGGGACCCGGGGCGTGTAGCGGGTCGACGCCTCGGGAGTGCCCGAGCTCTTCGAGCCCGTCCGGGGTGAGGACGACTTGCCCGACGCCGTCCTTGGACGGGCCGCCCTTGGGCGTGACCCGACCACCTTCGACTCGGTGCTTGCCCGGACGCTTCGGTGTGGTGGCCACGGTCGAGAATGTAGTGCGTGGCGTCCGGGCATCGATCGCATGCCACCTGGCAACTCGTACGGGCTGTGCCCGGTGGACCGGTAGCCTCCGAGGCCATGGGCGCCCGGGTGCTTGTCCTCGACAACTACGACTCGTTCGTCTACAACCTCGTCCAGTACGTGGGTGAGCTGGGCGCCGAGCCCGAGGTCCACCGGGCGGACACGCTCACCCTCGGCGACATCGACGCCATGGACCCTGACGCCGTGTTGATCAGCCCCGGCCCCGGCCGTCCCGAGGACGCCGGCCTGAGCAACCAGGTCATCGCCCACATGGCCGGTCGACGCCCCGTGTTCGGCGTCTGCCTCGGCCACCAGTGCATCGGCCAGGTGTTCGGAGGAGAGGTGGTGCGGGCCCCGCAGGTGATGCACGGCAAGACCTCGCTCATCCACCACACCGGCCAAGGCGTGTTCGTCGGCCTGCCCAACCCCTTCGAGGCCACCCGCTACCACTCCCTGGTGGTCGAGCGGGCGTCGGTGCCCGACGTGTTGGAGATCACCGCCGAGACCGACGACGGCATCGTGATGGGCCTGCGCCACCGCGAGTTCGACATCGAAGGCGTCCAGTTCCACCCCGAATCGATCCTGACCACGGCCGGCCACGACCTGATCGCCAACTTCCTGACCCGAGCCCCGGCCCGGGCCGGCTGACGCCCGCTCCGGTGGCGGCACCAGGTTGACCCCGACGCCGATGGCGGCGACCGACCCTGCCGAGGTCCGGGCCGAGGTGCGGGCCTGGATCTCCGCCCACTGGGATCCCGAGCTGAGCCTGCTCGAGTGGCGCCGCCAGCTGGTCGAGGCCGGGTGGGCCGTGCCCAGCTGGCCCCCGGCGTGGGGCGGGCGAGGTCTGCCCGCGGCCCTGGCCGAGGTGGCGGCCGAGGAGCTGGCCCGGGCCGGCGCCCCCGGGGTGGCCGACGGCGTGGGCATGCACCTGGCCGTCCCGACCTTGCTGGAGCACGGCTCGGAGCCGTTGAACCATCGGCTGATCCCGGCCACCGTGACCGGCGAGATCACCTGGTGCCAGCTCTTCAGCGAGCCGGGCGCCGGGTCGGACCTGGCCGGGCTGACCACCCGGGCCGACCGGGACGGCGACACCTGGGTGGTCAACGGCCAGAAGGTGTGGAACACCTCGGCGCACCACGCCGACTACGGCCTGCTGCTGGCCCGCACCGACTGGGAGGTGCCCAAGCACCAGGGCATCTCCTACCTGGTGCTGCCCATGCACCAGCCCGGGGTCGAGGTGCGCCCGCTGCGCCAGATGAACGGGCACGCCTCGTTCAACGAGGTGTTCCTGACCGACGCCGAGGTGCCCGTCGACAACCTGGTGGGAGCCGAGGGCGGCGGGTGGAGCGTGGCCCTGACCACCTTGGCCCACGAGCGGCGCCTGGCCCCCGGACGAGCCGCCACGGGCCGGCCCGGTCCGGCCGCGCCACCCGGTCGAGCGGTGCGCGAAGCCGCGGCCGAACAAGCCGTCGCCGCCGCCCCCTACACCTGGTATCCGCAGCGGGCCGGCCGTCCCGACCTGGTGGTCGACCATGCCCGGGCCGCGGGGGTCGCGGGAGATCCGGTCGTGCGCCAGGAGCTGGCCCGGGTCGTCACCCTGGCCCGAGTGGCCCAGTGGACCCAACGCCGGGCCCTGGCCGCTCGAGCCCTGGGCCGCCCGCCCGGGCCGGAGGGATCGCTGGGCAAGCTGGCCAGCAGCAACATCGCCCGGGCCGCAGCTCGCGCCCACTCGGTCATCGCCGGGGCGCACGGCATGCTCACCGGAGAAGACAGCCCATTCGCCGGGGTGGTGGCCGAGGTGCTGGTGTCGGTGCCGGCCGTGTCGATCGCCGGGGGCACCGACGAGATCCAGCACAACATCCTGGGCGAGCGGATCCTGGGCCTGGCCAAGGAGCCCGACCCGGCCCGCCAGACGCCGTTCCGCGACGTGCCCCGCAACGCCGGACGCTGATCCCGACCCCGACCGGCGACGTCCCACCACCCGCGACTCCAGGAGATCCCGTTGCCTGAGCTCGATCGCCATGGCGTGGCCGTGCACTACGACGTCCACGGTCGGGCCACCCACCGGCCCCCACTGGTGCTGACCCACGGCTACTCGGCCACCTCCGCCATGTGGGCGCCGAACCTGGCCGCCTTGTCGGCGGATCGCCAGGTGCTCACCTGGGACCTGCGGGGCCACGGCGCCAGCCAGTCTCCCGACGACCCGAGCGCCTACTCGAGCCAGGCCGCCCTCGACGACCTGGCTGCCCTGCTCGACGTGGTCGGCGCCGGTCGAGCCGTCCTCGGAGGCCAGTCGCTGGGCGGCTACCTGTCGTTGGCCTTCCACCTGATCCACCCCGAGCGGGTGGCCGCTCTGGTGCTGGTCGACACGGGCCCAGGCTTTCGCAACGACGAGGCCCGCCAGGGCTGGAACGACCGGGCCGAGGCCTACGCCGTCGGCTTCGAGACCCGGGGCCTCGATGCCCTGGGCACCAGCCCCGAGGTGCGGGCCGGGCCCCACGACCCGTTGGGGTTGGCCCACGCCGCCCGCGGCATCCTGGTGCAGACCGACGGTGCGGTCATGGCGTCGCTCGGCACCATCGCGGTGCCCACCCTGGTGCTGGTGGGCGAGCGGGACCGGCCCTTCCTGGCCGCGGCCGACGTGATGGCGGCCAAGATCCCCGGGGCCACCAAGGTGGTCCTGGCCGATGCCGGCCACGCCGCCAACCTGGACCAGCCCGCGGCCTTCGACGCCGCGGTCACCCGGTTCCTGGCCGGCCTCGAGGACCGGGCGCCGGGGTAGGCCTCGGACTAGGCGTCGAGGCCGGTCATGGCCCGGAACTCGGCGGTGGTGTTCACGTGGGGGAACGGCTCAGCGGGCTCGTCCAGCCCCAGGCCGGCGCACAGCGGACCCCAGCCGTCGCCCGGGGTGCCACTCGATCAGCCGATCGGCGGGCACGGTGGCTCGGACCTGGTCGTTGTGGGCCAGGTAGGCGGCCTTGGCCGCCTCCTCGTCACGCCAGTCGTGGTCGAACGCCTCCAGCATGGCGTCGGTCATCCGTCGGAACCCCTCGCCGTCCGGACCCGGCGGCCCGCCGGTGACCTCGAAGATGGTGGCCGACGCGCTGGTCCACCAGCCGTCGGCGTCGCGCTCGGACAACAGCACCGGCGCGTCGGGGAAGGCGTCGGCGATCTGGCGCCAGCACCCGGCGGCCGGCCAGTCGACCACCGCCCGGTAGTCGGCGAAGAGCTCGGTCCAGTCCGGCGGGCTGCCCCGATAGGCGTCGGCCCACACATCGAGGTCGGCGGGCCGCCCGAACACCTCGGTCATGTGGTAGCAGGGCCCGCCCAGCAGCTGCTCCAGCGCCAACTTGAGCGAGTGGGTGCCCGTTCGCCCCAGCCCGGCACCGACGACCTCGATCGTCATGTGACCCTCCCTCGTTGCCCCTGCGGTCGCGCCGGACGCTAACAGCAGCGGCCCGACGGTCCCGGGCCCGAGCTCGGCGTCAGCCGTCAGGCTGTGGTGGTGGTGGCCGCGGTGGTCGGGGTGGTCGGCGGGGGGGTGGTGGTGGTCGTGCCCGGCCCGGTGGACACGATGATGGTCACCGTCGTGCCCGGCGCCACCGAGATGCCCGCCGCCGGGTTGGTGCCGATGACCTCACCGCTGGGCACCGTCGACGACGCCTGGTTGACCGTGGTCACCTTGAACCCCGCCGAGGCCAGGTTGGCCGACGCGCTGGACACGCTCTGGCCGGCCACGTTGGGCACCTTCACCGTGGACGGGCCCGACGACACGGTGATGTCGACCTCGGCCCCCTTGTCGGCCTGGGTGTTGGCGCTCGGGCTCTGGGAGATGACCGTGCCGGTGAGCACCGTGTCGCTGTTCTGGGGGATGGCCCGGACCGTGAACCCGGCCGCGTCCAGCGCGCTGGTGGCCGCGGCCTGGGTCATGCCCACCACCGGCGGCACGTTCACCTGGCCGGCGCCCTTGGACACGTCGATGACCACCGTCGAGCCCTGGTCGGCCTGGGCGCCGCCCACCGGGAGCTGGGCGAAGACCTGGCCGTTCGGCACCTGGCTGTTGGCCTTGGGCACCACCGTGACCTTGAAGCCCTCGGCCTCGAGCGCGGCGCGGGCCACGTCGACCTGCTTGTCGGTCACGTCCGGCACCGTCTTCTGCTGGGTCGAGCTGCGATCGAGGCGGGTGGCCAGGAACAGCAGGCCCCCGGCCAGCACCACCAGCACGCCCAGCAGGACCCACAGGAAGGTGGCGCTGCGCTTCTTGGCCGGCGGGGTGCTGGCCGCGGCGTAGGAGCCGGTCGGCGGACCGGTGGGGGGCACCGGCGGCCACAGCCTGGGTGCCCAGGGCAGCCGCGGCCACCGGCGCCGGCCACGCCCGCGCCGGCGCCGCACCGGCCAGCCCGGCCGCCAGCGCGGCCTGGGACCGCAGCGCCGAGACCGGCAGGCCCTCCAGGTAGTTGCGCAGGTCGGCCCGGAGGTCCTCGGCCGAGGCGTAGCGCTGGGCCGGGTCCTTGGCCATGAGCTGGGCCACGATGGCCTCGAGGGCGGGCGGGACGGCGACCCCGGCTGGCGCTGGGCAACGGGGCGGGCTCCTGGACGTGCTTGTAGGCGATGGCCACCGGCGTGTCGCCGGTGAAGGGCGGCCGGGTGGTGAGCATCTCGTAGAGCACGCAGCCCAGCGAGTACAGATCGCTGCGGGGGTCCACCGGCCGGCCCTGGGCCTGCTCGGGAGAGAAGTAGGTGGCGGTGCCCATCACCGCGCCGGCCTGGGTCAGGTTGGCCTCGGTGCCCCCGGCGATGGCCTGGGCGATGCCGAAGTCGGCCACCTTCACCTGACCGCTGGGCGAGATCAGGATGTTTCCCGGCTTGATGTCGCGATGCACCACCCCGTTGCGATGGGCGAAGCCCAGCGCCGCGGCCACGTCCGCGGTGATCTCCGCCGCTCGCCGAGGATGCAGCGGACCCTCGGTGCGCACGATCTCCGACAGGCTGCGGCCCTCGACGTACTCCATGACGATGAAGTAGGTGCCCGACTGCTGGCCCCAGTCGTAGACGGCCACCACGTTGGGGTGGTTGAGGTTGGCGGCGGCCTGGGCCTCGCGGCGGAACCGCTCCACGAAGGTGGGGTCCTTGGCGTACTCGGCGAAGAGCACCTTGACGGCCACGGGTCGGTCCAGCAGCAGGTCGCGGGCCAGGTAGACGTCGGACATCCCCCCGCGGGCCAGGCGGCGGTGCATCTCGTAGCGGTCGTTGAAGACGGTGGGACCCTGCTGGTCGGACATACGGACGGTCAGCCTAGTGAATGACCCGCTAGTGCCCGGAGGCTTGCACGGCCAGGGTGGCCTGCAGCATCTGCTTGGCGATGGGACCGGCCACCCGGGCGCCGGTGGCTTCGCTGTCGCCGGTCTGGTCGAGCACCACCACCGACACGGCCACCGTGGGGGCCTGGCCCGCCGGTCCGGCGAAGGCGATCATCCAGGCGTCGATCGACGAACCGGCGTCGACCAGGCCGACCTCGGCCGTGCCCGTCTTGGCCCCCACGTCGTAGCCGGGCAGCTTGAGCCCGGTGGCGGTGCCGTGCGCCACCACCGCCAACATGGCGTCGTGGATGGTCTGGGCCGTCTGCCGGGCTGATGGGCTCGCAGCCAGACGGACGGGTGGTACTGCTCCACCAGGTTCCCTTCGCTGTCGCGCACCTCGGTCAGGACGTGGGGCTTCATGATGACGCCGCCGTCGGCGATGGCCGAGGCCACCAGCGCCATCTGCAGCGGCGTGGCCCGGGTGCCGTTCTGGCCGATGGAGGCCTGCGCCAGCAGCGGGATGTCACCGGTGAAGTCGGTGGGGAACTGCGAGGCGGCCGGGGCGGGCAGGTCGATGGGCGGCTTCTGGTTGAACCCGAAGGCCTGGGCGCCGGCGGTCATCTTGTCCGGGCCGATGGTCTCGGTGCCCATCTGGGCGAAGGCCGAGTTGCACGACACCGGCCAGGATGGGGATGAGCGTGCCCCCGCACGCCTCGTTGCCGAAGTTGTGGATGGCCTTGCCGTAGGGGGGCTGGTAGAAGCGGGCCACCGGGTAGTCGGGCTTGGTCACGGTGACCAGGCCGTCCTGCACGCCGGTCGAGCTGGTCACGATCTTGAAGGTGGAGCCGGGCGGGTAGATCTCCTGGTACTGCTTGGCCAGCATGGGCTTGCCCGGCGCGGCGTTGTCGACGTTCCAGGCCTGCTTGGACACCGCCGAGTCGAGCGACGAGATGGGGTTCGGGTCGTAGGACGGGTAGCTCCAGAAGGCCAGCAGCGCACCCGTGCGCGGGTCGGTGACCACCACCGAGCCGGCCCGGTTGCCCAACGACTGCTGGGCCAGGGTCTGGAGGTCCTTGCGGACCGTGATGGTGAGGTTGCCCACCTGGGGTCGCGGGTTGAGGATGTCGGCGAAGCTGCGGATCTGCTGGCTGATGGTCTGGCCGGTGAGCTGGCTGTCGTAGGTCAGCTCCAGCCCGGTGGCGCCGTAGTTGAACGAGTAGTAGCCGGTGATCTGGCCGAACAGCGCCCCTTGGGGATAGGTGCGCTGGCGGCTGAAGTCCGACGACCCGGTCACGGTCTGGGACTGGGCCAGCAACGCCCCGTCGGCCGAGCTGATCGAGCCCCGATCCTTGTTGAACTGCTGCTTGACCCGCAGGTCGTTGAGGGCGTTGTTGTCCAGCGCGTCCTTGTGGACGACCTGGATCCAGTTCAACATCACGAACAGGGCCAGGTAGCAGGCCAGCAGGCCGATGCCCAGGCGGCGGATCTGGACGTTCACGCCGCCACCGCCTGGACCGCCCGATCGAGCACGCGCCGGTTGGACTCGTCGGAGATCCGCAGCAGCAGCGCGACCAGGATCCAGCTCGACACCAGCGACGAGCCGCCGTAGGAGACGAAGGGCAGCGCCAGGCCGGTCAGCGGCAGCAGGCGGATCACGCCCGAGATGATGATGAAGCGCCTGCACGCCGATGAGGGTGGTCAGCCCGACCGCCAGCAGCTTGTCGAAGGCCTGGTCGGCCCGGGCCGCGATGCGCAGGCCCGAACCCACGATGAGCATGAAGGCCACGATGACCAGCGGTGGCGCCCAGCAACCCCATCTGCTGGGCCACGGCGGCGAAGATGAAGTCGGTCTGGATGTAGGGGATGCTGTCCTGGTTGCCCAGGCCCAGCCCGGTGCCGGCGATGCCCCCGTTGGCCATGGCGAACCAGGACTTCACCGGCTGGATGCCATGGCCCAGGGCCTGGGGCCACGGGTTCAGCCACAGGGTGACCCGCTCCTTGACGTGGGCGAACTCGCGCCACGACAGGTAGGAGGCGGCCCCGAAGAGCAGGCCGCCCACCACCAGGTACGAGGTGCGCGAGGTGGCCACCCACAGCATCACCACGAACAGGGTGAAGAACATCAGCGACGAGCCCAGGTCGTTCTGGGACACCATGATCACGATCGAGAAGCCCCACGCCACCAGCACCGGCCCCAGGTGCTTGGGCTCGGGCAGGTTGAACGGACCCAGCCGCCAGGTGCGCATGGCCAGCAGCTCGCGCTTCTCGACCAGGTACGAGGCGAAGAAGATGGCCAGCACGATCTTGGCGATCTCGCCGGGCTGGAAGCCGATCGGTCCGAGGTTGACCCAGATCCGTGAGCCGTTGACGGCCCGGCCGACGTGGGGAAGCAGCGGCAGGATGAGCAGGCCGATGCCGATGAGGGCGAAGGTGTAGCGGTAGCGGGCGATGGTGCGGGTGCGCCGCACCAGGATCAGGGTGACCACGAAGGCGCCGATGCCGACCGCGGTCCAGGCGGCCTGGAGGCCGGCCAGGTGCTCGGGCAGGTGCGGGCTCTGGGGATCGGGGGTGGTGGTGATGACCACGTAGCCCAGCCCGTTGAGCAGGGCGGCCAGCGGCAACAGGATGGGATCGGCGGTGGGAGCCAGGCGGCGCAGGGCCAGGTGCGCCACCAGCAGCAGGCCCAGCACCATCAGCAGGAAGGGCCCGATGTCGGCCGGGAACTGCTTGTCGGCGGCCAGGGTGGCCAGCGTGTAGGCCGCGCCGATGACCACGACGGCCATGACCAGCAGACCCAGTTCGGTGTTGCGGCGGCGAACGCCCATCGACGGGTCAGTCCCCGGTGCTGGTGGCGGCCGTGGTGGAGGTCGCGGCCGAGCCCGAGGTCGTGGTGGCGGTGCCGTCGTCGGACTGCGAGTTGGCCACGTCGCGCACGTTGGTCAGGTACTTGTGGGCGTCGGCCAGCGTGGGCTCGAGCTTGCCGTTGCCGATCTCGTCCAGGTAGGCGTTGGGCACCGAGGACCGGGGGAGGCCGGTCAACTCCACTCGCTCGGGCTTGATCCACAGCACGCCACCCGGGTCGCCCCCGGTAGATGGCCACCGTGTTCCCGTCGAATCCCACGAAGTAGGTGTCGCGGGCGTAGTAGGTGATGGCGGCCACGGTCAGGCCGATGATGACGGCCACGGCCACCACGAAGGCCAGGACCCGCCAGGTGAAGTGGGGCGGGGGCGGTCCGGCCACGGCCTTCTCGGCCGCTCGTCGGGCGGCCCGCTGCTGGCGGCGGGTGAGCGGCGTGGGGGGCGGCTCGTCCGACTTGTCGATGGCGCGGGACTCGCCCGACACAGCACGGATGACCCGGTCGTCGGTGGCCGTTGCGCCGGGCGCCGAGGTCCCGGCTTCGGGGTCGCCGGCGGACGAGTCGGCATCGCCCTCGACGTCGACCACCACCACGGTGATGTTGTCGCGGCCACCCCCTTCGTTGGCCAGACGCACCAGCTCGCGGGCGGCCTCGTCAGGAGCGGCCAGCTTGCGCAGGGTGGCCGCGATCCGGCTCTCGTCCACCTCATTGAACAAGCCGTCGCTGCACAGCAGGTACCGGTCGCCGGGTACCGGTCGGACCTCCCACGAGTCGACCATCACCCGCGTGTCGATGCCCAGGGCCCGGGTGATGATGTTGCGCTGCGGATGCACCGCGGCCTCGTCCGCGGTCAGCCGCCCCTGGCGTTCGAGGGTGGCCACCAGGCTGTGGTCGTCGGTGATCTGCTCGAGATCGCCGTCCTTGAGCAGGTAGACGCGAGAGTCGCCCACGTTGATGATGGCCAGGCGCTCATCCTCGGCCGTCTCGATCAGGGCCAGGGCGCACAGCGTGGTGCCCATGCCCGACAGCTCGGGGTCGTCGGCCGCGGCACTGACCACCGTCGTGTTGGCCCGCTGCACGGCCCGCACCAGCTCGTCGGTGGTGAGGTCGGGATGGCCGTCGCCGAACTCGCGGCGCAACGAGTCGGTGGCCAGCTCGGCGGCCACCTCGCCGGCGCGGTGGCCGCCCATGCCGTCGGCCACGGCGTACAAGGCGCTGGACACGAAGTAGCTGTCCTGGTTGGTGGAGCGCACCCGGCCCACGTCGGTGGCGGCGCCGCCGGAGAGCCTGGTCATGCCAGCTCCAACACGGTGTTGCCGATCTGGAGCCGGTCCCCGGGGTGCACCAGCATGGGCCCGGCCACCTTGTGGCGGTTCAGGTAGGTGCCGTTGGTGGAGCCCAGGTCCTCGACCAGGAACTGGCCGTCGCGCTGGAACACCCGGGCATGGATCTGGGAGGCGTAGGTGTCGTCCAGGGTGATCTGGCAGCCGGCGGCACGACCCACCGTCATCTCGGCGCCGAGGGGGAAGAAGCGACCGCGCTGGGCCGCGGGCTCGAGCACGACCAGCTTGGGTTCGACCACCGGAGCCGGCTGGGCGGCGTTGCGCTTGGCCGCCTTGCGCGCCCCGCGCCCCGTGGGCGCCGCGGCCGCGGCCCGAGGGGCGGCCGCCACCAGCTTGGGGGGCCGCAGCTCGGCCCACACCGCCCGCAGCACCCGGAAGAAGAAGAGGTACAGCAAGGCCAGCAGGGCCAGCTTGAGGATGGTGAGGAGTTGCTCCGACACGGTGCTGTCGAGACTAGTTGGGGGGTCGCTCCCGCCAGGGTCCACCCCACCCGGCCCACGCCGGCGGCAACCACGTGCGGAATCCCGGGGTCAGTGCCGCCCCGAAGGGGGATGCGGGCGCCGCCGACGTCAGGAGGCCTGGAACAGGAAGCGCGTGTTGCCGAAGACCAGCTCGTCGCCCTCGCGCAGCTCGCGGCTGGGTGACCCGTTCGCCGTTGACCAGCGAGCCATTGGTGGAGCCCAGGTCGACCAGGGTGAAGCCATCGATGGTGGGGCGGATCTCGGCGTGACGACGGCTCACGTTGGTGTCGGGGATCACGATGTCGCACTCGGTGGAGCGCCCGACGCTGAGGGTCCGCTCCCCCAGGGTGACCCGCTCGCCGTTGGGCAACAGGAGGGACCCGGCGCCCACGCCGCCCGGGCCCTCCTTCATGCGGCCCACGATGTGGAAGGTGCCGGGGTGGATGGCGGTGGCCGCCTCCAGCTCGACGGTGACGGGACCCATGAAGGCGTAGTTCTCGTCCCGAGCGTGCTCTCGGGCGGCATCGCACAGCTCGCGGTCGAGGGAGTCGCCGATCTCGGCGAAGCGGTCGAGGTCGTCGGGGCTGAGCGAGATGGTGAAGGCGTTGGGGACGATGGTGCGGCCCCGGACGTCGATGGAACGGTGATCGTCCATCTCCCGCACCAGGCGCCGGCCCAGCTCGATGGGGCGCAGGCCGCTGCGGAACACGCGGGCGAAGACGCCCTCGACCATGTTCTCGAGCGACTGCTCGAACCCTTTGATGCCCATAGAAGCGACCACGATACCGGCGCGTGCTCGGCCCGATCCCGCCACCTGCCCGCCGGGCGGCAGGCGATAGCCGTTTGTCGGGCGGTCCCGACCATCAGGTACTGTTGCCCGTTGCTACTCGCGCGAGTGGCGGAATTGGCAGACGCGCAGGATTCAGGTTCCTGTGTCCGAAAGGACGTGGGGGTTCAAGTCCCCCCTCGCGCACTCACTCACCTGACCTGCTCTTGTCGAGCGGTCAGGCTTCGCAGATGATCGACCGCCCGGGACCGGCCATCGCAGGTGGGCTGGCAGAGCGGGCCGTAACCAGAGAGGCGACGTAGCGTCTCGCAGGTGTGGACGCGAACCAGGTGCAGCAAGCAGCCGATCGGCTCTCGGCCAAGTTGGACGCCCTCGACCTCGAACCCGATGAGCGGGCCGTGCTGGAGGCGATCTGCTCGGCGGGGGCGGACTCGGTCGAGTTCGCCGATGGCGAAGTGGAAGGGTTCGCGCTCGATGCCTCCTGGCCTCCCCGAGCGACTGACGGCGCGCCGGGCGAGCCCCTTGGGGTCACGCTCGAGATGCGCAAGGCCGGCGGCGACAACAAGTCCACGGGCACTCCGTTCCTGCGGTACACCTTCAACGTGGTGTTCATTTCCAGCTGAACAGCGAGGTCGGGCCATGACTGACGACGTGACGATCACCTGCGACGACTTCGCCGCGGTCGGCGCCAAGGTCGACGCGGACGCCCCGCTCGACGACCACGACAAGACGGTCCTGCGGGCGTTGTTCCAGCTCGCCGGCGAACGCGTGGCCGACCTGGCCGCCGGCGAGGTGAGGGGCTTCAACCTCGACTTCGGCGCGGCGGGCATCGGTGGCTCGCTGGGCCTGAACTTCCCGGCCGAGGTGGCCTTCACCAAGCACGTGGACAAGTCCAGCGCCAAGCTCTTCCTCAACTGTTGCCACGGGGAGCACATCAAGCAGGCCACCATCACCTGACCGACCTCGGTGGTCGACCGGGGAGCGGGTCGATCCCCCGATACGGGCGACCGCGGCCCGGGTAAGGTCCGAGGCGGAGGTGGTGCACATGGCGATCACCCGGGTGCTGGCCAGCGTGGCGGTACGGACCTGGAGCCTTCGGTGGCCTGGTACCAGGGCGTGTTCGGACCGACCTGGTCGCGGCCCAGGGCCGAGGTGGCCGAGTGGCACTGGCCGGGAGGTGGCGGGCTGCAGGTCTACGAGCTGGCCGAGCGCGCCGGGCAGGGATCGTTCACCGTGGCCGTGACCGACATCGACGAACAGGCCAAGGTCCTCGCGGCCGCAGGCATCCCCGACGTCGAGCCGGTCCGCCACCCCCACGTGGAGACCATCATGATCCGCGATCCGGACGGCAACTCCATCGCCTTCGCCCACCGGCTCGATGGCGCCGAGTCCGATGGAGACGGGTTCCCGGGCGCGGCCATCACCTGACCAGCCCTGCGAGCACCCGCCTACCATCCGGCCATGGCGTACGACGAGGAGCTGGCCAACCGGATCCGCGAGGTGTTGGAGGACGAGCCGGGCCTCCGCGAGCGCAAGATGTTCGGCGGCCTGGCCTTCCTCATCGGCGGGAACCTGGCCGTCTCCGTCAGCCGCCGGGGCGGGCTGATGGTCCGGGCCGATCCGGCCGGGTCCGACCAGCTGGTGGCCACCACCGCGGCCGAGCCCATGGTGATGCAGGGTCGGGAGATGCGCGGCTGGCTCTACCTCGAGGCCACCGACGTGCGCACCATGCGCCAGCTGCGGCGCTGGGTCGGCGTGGGCGCCGGCTACGCCCGGAGCCTGCCCCCCAAGTAGTGGGCTGGTCAGCGACCACCGGCCCGATCAGCGCCTAGGACTGGGTGCCACCCCGATGCAGCTGCTCGTCGCGGCGGGCCCGCAGGCGGTCGAGCTCGTCGTAGCCCAGCGCGGAACCGGGCAGGGGCCGCGCCCCGATCGGGCTCAGGCCGTCGAGCAGCACCTCCAGGTAGCGCGCCCGCAGGGTGGGCTCGCCGGCCACCAGGCTGATGGCCTGGGCCATCCCGGCCAGCAGCATGGAGATGTCGGTGAGGCCCACATCGGCACGCACCGCGCCCGCCTCCTGGGCCCGGGCCAGCAAGGTGCCGGTGGCCGAGCGCAGCGACTCCTTGAGCCGCACAGTGTCGACGTCGGGTTCCACCTGGGCCGCCATCTCATCGGCCAGCACCCGGTGCTGAGCCTGGAACTCCAGCACGGTCACGAAGAACGAGCGGAAGCCCCGGCCCGGGTCCGGCTCGGCCAACGCCGCTTCCGCCGAGGCCACCAGGTTCTCGCACACCAGCGAGATCACCGATCGGACCAGGTCGTCCTTGGTCGGGAAGTGCCGGTACACGGTGCCCACACCCACGCCGGCGCGTTGGGCCACCGCCTCCATGGACGCCCCCAGGCCGTCGGCATCGAACACTTCCACGGCAGCGTCGAGCACGCGCTGCTGGTTGCGTTGGGCGTCGGCTCGGCGCGTCGTCGGTTCGGGATCGCCCATCTCGGTCCTGGCTCGGTCCTGGCTCGGTGAAGTCGAGGGTCCGCGGAGGCGATGCCGGCCGCGGGGCCATGTGAACGTTCAGAAAACGCTAACCGGAATAGGAGTTCCACTTGTAGGGTTACACAGGACTTGAACCTAGTCGGCCCTCCCCGCCGACCGTCGGCCCTGCCCCCGGAGCATCCATGCCCACTCAGACCCCCGAACAGATCCATCAACGCCGATGGTGGATCCTGGCCGTGCTGTGCCTGAGCCTGTTGATCGTGTTCGTCGGCAACTCGAGCCTGAACGTCACCATCCCGACGCTGTCCCGCGAGCTGCACGCCACCGAGTCCCAGCTGCAGTGGTTGGTGGCCATCTACTCCCTGGTGTTCGCCGGGCTGCTGTTCACCACCGGAGCGCTGGGTGACCGCTTCGGCCGCAAGGGCGCCCTGCAACTCGGGCTGCTGATCTTCCTGTGCGGCGCCGGCCTGGCCTCCACCTCCAGCAGCATGACCGAGCTCATCGGCTGCCGGGCCCTCATGGGCGTGGGCGCGGCGTTCATCATGCCGTCGACCCTGTCCATCCTCATCAACGTCTTCCCGCCCCACGAACGCAACAAAGCCATCGCCATCTGGGCCAGCATCACCGGCGCCGCCGGTGGCTTCGGCCCGGTCATCAGCGGCCTCCTGCTGGCCCACTTCTGGTGGGGGTCGGTCTTCTTGATCAACGTTCCCCTGCTCATCCTGGCCCTGGCGGCCGGTTACTTCCTGGTGCCCTCCTCCCGCGACCCCGAAAAGGCGCCCCTCGATCCGGTGGGCGCGGTGCTGTCCACCATCGGCATCGTGTCGGTGGTCTACGGCCTGATCCAGGCCCCCGACAACGGCTGGGGCAGCCCGACCACGCTGGGTGCCTTCGCCCTCGGGGCGGTCATGCTCGTCGCGTTCGGCCTGTGGGAGCGCCGCCAGGCGGAACCCATGCTCGACATCAGCTACTTCCGCAACCCGGCCTTCAGCACCGGCACCGGGGGCATGGTCCTGGTGTTCATGGCCATGTATGGGGTCATGTTCCTGATCACCCAGTACTTCCAGCTGGTGCTCAACTACACCGCGCTGTCCGCCGCCCTGCGCCTGATGCCGCTGGCCCTGATCATGCTGATCGTGGCCCCGTTGACCCCGCGCATCATCGCCGCCTTCGGGGCCAACCGCACGGTGGCCGTGGGCATGGGCCTGGTCGCCCTCGGGCTCCTGTTGTTCCGCGGCCTCACACCTCACACCCCCTACTGGTTCGTGGTGGTGGCCATCACCCCGCTCACCACCGGCATCGCCATGACCATGGCCCCCATGACGGCGGCCATCATGTCCGCCGTGCCCCCGCGCCGGGCCGGGTCGGGTTCGGCCATGAACGACGCCACGCGCGAGCTGGGCGCCGCCCTGGGCATCGCCGTGCTGGGCAGCGTGGCCGCCTCGCGCTACGCCAACACCTTGAACCACGCCACCAACCACCTCACGCCGGCCCAGCAATCGGCCTCCAAGGGCTCGCTGGCCGGAGCCCAGCAGACGGCGGCCACGCTGCGCCCGGCGGCCGACAAGGCCCTGACCGCGGCGGCCAACCACGCCTTCGTCGACGGCATCCACCTGGCCGTGACCGTGGGGGCCATCATGGCCCTGTTCGCCGCGGCCTGCGTGCTCAAGTGGCTGCCCCGCCAGCTGGCCCACCAGGGCGAAGGCGAGACTGCGGAGGAGTCGCTCGAGGTGGCGGCCGAGTTCGCGCTGGCCGGCGGGTTCCCGATCACCGCCGAGGAGCTCGACCACGACAGCGACGAGCTGGCCCGACTCGAGGCCAACCAGCCCCGAGATGGCCACGAGCCGAACGAGGACGCCCAGCTCGAGCCCGACCCGGCTCGCTGATCGCCCCAGGGGCTCCCGGCGACGCGGCGGTCACGGCTGTCGGGTCGAGATCCTTGCCCGTGGCCTCCGTGGCTGATGGACTCGACCCCGTGACCGACCACCAGCCACGACGCCCATCGACGAACCCGCCTTCCACCACCCGTCCCGGGCGCGCCTGGCGTCGAGCGTCGGTGGGGGCCGCCATCGCGCTGTGCCTGCTGGCCGCGGCGTGCGGCAGCTCCTCGAGCTCATCGTCGACCGGCACCACCTCGGGCTCGGGCGGAGGCGCCACCGGCACCACCGCCAACCCGGCCAACGGCTGCCCGTTCTCGGGTCAGACCACCCCGTCGAGCGGTCAGGCCCAGACCCAGGTGGCCACCAGCCTGAGCAAGGTCACCACCCGCAAGGACAACTGCATCGACAACGTGCAGTTCGACTTCAGCCCGGGCGTCCCGGCCTGGTCGGTCGGCTACCAGCCCGGGCCGTTCACCGACAAGACCGGCAAGGCCGTGACCCCGCCGGGCACCTACTACCTGGTGGTCGAGTTCCAGGGCGTGTCCGCCACCTACGCCGGCCCGACCTCGGTCAGCGACTCCAGCCTGAACTACGTCAAGCAGGTCACCGAGACCTCCGGTGCCAACGGCGCCGACGAGTGGGTGATCAGCCTCGACCAGAAGCTCCAGTACACGACCTCGGTGTCGAGCACACCCGCCTACTTCGTGCTCGGCTTGGGCTGACGCCGGAGGCATCGCTCACTCGACGCCGGCGGCGCCGAGGGCGTTCACACCCCGTCGGGGATGAGGGTGGTCAGGCAGAAGGGGTGGCCGGCCGGGTCGAGCAGCACCCGCCAGGCGTCGGGCGATGGTTGGGTGTCGGCCTTGGTCGCGCCCAGGGCCAGCGCGGCGGACTCGGACGCGTCCAGGTCGTCGACCGCCAGCTCCAGGTGGAGCTGCTTGGGGATGTCCCCGCTCGGCCAGCTGGGCGGCTGGTGGTCGGTCACCCGCTGGACGGTCAAGGGCACCTTGGCCCCGGACAGGGCGATGAAGTCCTCGCTCTCGAACATGATCTCGAGGTCGAGGAGCTGACGGTAGAAGTCCGCCAGCCGGGCGGGGTCGACGCTGTCGAGCGAGATGGCACCGAGGCGAGCGATGGCAGCCATGTGTACTCCTGGTTCGCGGGTCCCCGACGCTAGCGTCACCCATGGGAATCCTCACGACCGAGCTGTCACGGCCGATGAGGACCCCAGGGGAGATCTCGGGGCATCGCGGCCCATCCCGTGGTCGACTGGTCGGGATCGGAACCCGGGAGCGCCCGTGGATGAGGACGAGGTCAGCCCAGACCAGCCGGAGCTGCCGGAGTTGGGGCCGGAGCTGCAGGAGCAGCTGTCGAAGATGGTGTTCAACGCCCTCGACCACGGCGTGCTGCTGCAGGGGCCGCGAGGGCGCATCGCCGCCGCCAACCCGGCCGCGGCCCGGATCCTGGGCCTCGACCTGGACGAGCTGGTCGGCAACGACATGCAGGAGCTCCCCCAGATCCTCGACGCCCACGGCCGCGACCTCGGTCTGAACGAGCTCCCCAGCCGCCGGGCCATGCAGACCGGCGAGGCCCAGCACGACGTGCTGCTGTGCATGCCTCAGGACGAGGGCCCGGACCGGTGGGTCGAGGTCACGGCCCGGCCCCTCAGCTGGCAGGGCCAGGTCATGGCCGTGGTCAGCTCGTTGCGCGACGTCACCGAACGTCACCGGGCCGAGGAGAGCCTGCGCAACACCGAGCATCGTCAGCGCGTGGTGCTCGAGCACGCGGTGGGTGGGTACGCCATCCTGGGCAACGACGGGCGGCCTCTCGACGGGTCCGGCTCGCTGTTCGACTGGTGGGACCGGCGTCGGGCCCAGGGCCTGACCATCGGGTTCGACAGCCTGGTGCCCGAGGACCGGGCCATGGCCTTCGAGCAGCTGGAGCAAGCCAAGGCCGATCCCGGCGTCCCCCAACGCGGCGAGCTGCGGGTCACCGGTGAGGACGGCGGGGTCCGGTGGATCGAGCTGACAGCCACCGACCAGCGCCACGATCCGGCGGTGGGAGGGGTGGTGGTCAACTTCACCGACATCACCGAACGCAAGCTGGTCGAGCAGGCCTTCGCCCATCAGGCGCTGCACGACCCCGTGACCGGCCTGCCCAACCGCCGCCTGCTCACCGAGCGCCTCGACCAGGCGTTGGGGTCCGCGGCCCAGCGGGGCACGCGG
This sequence comes from uncultured Microthrixaceae bacterium, assembly GCA_963793965.1. Classification (GTDB taxonomy): domain Bacteria; phylum Actinomycetota; class Acidimicrobiia; order Acidimicrobiales; family Acidimicrobilacustridaceae; genus UBA4742. The sequence goes on along the minus strand of CAWCCB010000020.1, from coordinate 145,516 downwards.
GTGGGGGTGCTGTTCTTCGACGTCGACCACTTCAAGCTGGTCAACGACAGCCTTGGTCACCCGGCCGGGGACCTGGTGCTGGGCGAGCTGGCCCAGCGCTTCAGCCGGGCCGTGCGCGAGGGCGACACGCTGGCCCGCTTCGGCGGCGACGAGTTCGTGGTGGTGTGCGAGGACCTGACCGACATCGACGAGGCCGTGGAGATCGCACGGCGGTTCGCCACGTTGATCGACGACACGCCGCTGCTGGTGGACCGCACCGAGCGGATCGTGACGGTCAGCGCCGGCGTGGCCGTGAGCGAACCCGGCGAGAGCGCGTCCACCCTGCTGCGCGACGCCGACGCGGCCATGAACCTAGCCAAGGAACGGGGTCGGGCCCGTGTCGAGGGGTTCAGCGGTGAGCTGCGCAACCACGCCATCCGCCGCCTCGATCTGGACACCGCCCTGCGCCGGGCGCTGGAGCACGAGGACCTCCATCTGGTCTACCAACCGGTGCTGAGCCTGGAGACAGGGGTGCCGGTGGGATGCGAGGCCCTGTTGCGCTGGGAGCACCCCAGCCTCGGGGCCATCAGCCCGGCCGAGTTCATCCCCCTGGCCGAGCAGTCCGGCCTCATCGTCCCCATCGGGGCCTGGGTCATCGCCCGCACCATCCACCAGCTGGCCGAGTGGCACCGCGACGCCCCCCAGACCAGCGGGCTGTGGATGGCCATCAACCTCTCGGCTCGCCAGCTCTTCAGCCCGGGGCTGGTGGCCCTGATCACCGACGCGCTCGAGGGCAACGACGTCGAACCCAGCCAACTGCACCTCGAGGTCACCGAGAGCGTGCTGATCGACGACCGGGCCACCGCCATCACCCGGCTCGGCCAGCTCAAGGACCTGGGCGTGCGCATCGACATCGACGACTTCGGCACCGGGTACTCGTCGCTGGCATACCTCAAGAAGCTCCCAATCGACACCCTCAAGATCGACCGGTCCTTCACCGACGGCCTGGGCACCGACCCCGATGACACCTCCATCGTGCACGCCATCATCAGCCTGGCCCGGGCCCTGGAGCTGGACCTGATCGCCGAGGGGGTCGAGACGGCGGTCCAGCTCGAGGAGCTGCGCCGGCTGGGCTGCGAGCTGGGCCAGGGCTTCCACTGGACCCAGCCCCTGCCGCCGGCCGAGCTGCTGGCCTGGCTGACCCGCCGCGTCTGACCGGCGACCCGTTCCCGGCACGTTTGACCCACGGATCCGTGGGTCAAACGTGCCGAACTGCGGGATGGGGTCAGACCAGGTGGGCCAGGGCGGCGGCGATGGGCTCGAGCACCGAGGGATCGTGGGGCGGCAACAGGGTGACGATGCCCAGGTCCATCCCCGCGTCCGCGAAGGCGGCCGCCTGGTCGGCCAGCGCGGACGGGCCGGCCGCCGCGTCGTAGCGCAGGTGGGTCGACAGGGTGATCTCGGCGGGGTCGCGACCCAGATCCGCGCAGTGGCGGTACAGCGTGTCGCGGGCCGTCTTCCACTCCTCCACGGAGGTGCCCGGATGGTTCCAGTGCTGGGCCCACCGTGCCGCCGAGCGCAGGGTGCGCCTGGGACCGGTGCCGCCGATCACGATGGGCGGATGCGGCCGCTGGATCGGCTTGGGCTGGTTGCGGGCGTTGGTCAGCTGGTAGTAGGTGCCGTCGAAGGTGGTGTGCTCGTTGGTCAGCAGCGACACCAGCACCTCGAGGGCCTCGTCGAAGCGGTCGAAGCGCTCGGTCAGCGTGCCCAGCTCGATGCCGTAGGCCTGGCTCTCCTCCACGTTCCAGCCCGCGCCCACGCCCAGTTCCAGGCGACCGCCGGACACGATGTCGAGGGCCGCGGCCATGTTGGCCAGCACGGCCACGTGCCGGTAGTGGATGCCGGTGACCAGCACGCCGACCCGGAGCCGGGTGGTGGCCTGGGCCAGCGCGGTGGTGACCGTCCAGCCCTCCAGGCAGGGCCCGTTGGAGTCGGAGAAGATCGGGTAGAAGTGGTCGAAGGTCCAACCCGACTCGAACAGCTCGATGTCGTCGCCGGCGCGCCAGACGTCGAGCATGGCCGGCCAGTCGGTGTTCTGCGGGGCGGTCTTGAAGGCGAAGCGCATGCCCCGCACCCTACCCAGGGGTCCGCTACCCCAAACGGGCCGTGGGCGTGAACCGAACGGGCAGGTGCTTGATGCCTCCGACCAGGGGCACGCCCATGGCCTCGAGGTAGATCGGGTCGCCCACCACCTCGATGTCGGGCAACCGGGTGAACAGCTGGCGGAAGATCACCCCCAGCTCACGGCGGGCCAGATGGGCCCCGAGGCAGAAGTGCGGTCCCGGACCCCCGAAGCCCACGTGCGGGTTCGGGTCACGGCGCACGTCGAAGCGGTCGGGATCGTCGAACTCACGAGGGTCGCGGTTGGCCGCGCCGTAGAACAGGATGAGCTTGTCGCCGGCCTCGAAGTCCTGGCCCGACAGCGTGAGCGGTCGGGTCACGGTCCGGCGCATGAACGTCACCGGCGAGGCCACCCGCACGATCTCGTCCACCGCGGTGGCCGACAGCCCCTCAGGATCGGCCTGCCACAGGGCCCGCTGGTCGGGGTTCTGCGAGAGCAGGTGCATGCCGATGGTGGTGGCGTTGCGCGTGGTGTCGTTGCCCGCCACCGCCAGCAGGATGAAGAACGGCGCGATCTCATGCGGCGCCAGCAGGTCCTCGCCCACGTCGGTGTGGACCAGGGCCGAGGTCAGGTCGTCGGTGGGGTTGGCCCGGCGGTCCTCGGCGATCTCGTTCATCAACCCGGCCAGGGTGATCCCCGCCTCGAGCAGGGCGTCGCCGATGTCCTTGCCGCCCAGGAAGTCCGGGTCGCCCGAACCCAGGATCACGTTGGTGGCGTCGAGCACCGTGCGGAACTCGCTGCGGGGGATGCCCATCATGTCGCAGATGACCAGCAACGGGAACGGCTGGGAGATGGCCTGCACCAGGTCCACCTCGCCCTGCTCGCACATGTCGTCGATGACCTCGGTGCAGATGGTCTCGACCGAGTCGAGCACGCCCTGGAGCTGGCGGGGCGTGAACGAGCGCGCCACGATGCCGCGCTGGCGGGCGTGGCGGGGGTCGTCCATCCCGATGAACGAGCCGAAGAACTCCGCCGCCTCGGCCGGCATGTCCATGATCGAGGTGGAGCCCTGGCCCGAGCAGTAGTCCTCCGGGTGGCGGCTGATCTCGACCAGCTCGGCGTAGCGGGTCACGGCGTAGAACACGTCGGGGACCCCGGTGAGGGGGTTCTCGGCTTCGGCCCGGGTGAACGGGCCCTGCTCGCGCAGCACGGCGAAGTCGGCCATGCGGGCGTCCAGCGAGCGGCGCCAGAACATGGGGTCGCCGATCTCCATGGGAGCCGAGGGCGGGTCGGTGCGGTCGGTGGCAGTGGTCATCACAATCCCATCTGGCTGAACACGCCCCGAGCCTGGAGCGCTTCGATGAAGGATGGCTCGTAGGCCTGGGTGGGGTCGTCGCGCACCATCTCGTCGAGCACGTGGGCGTCGTCGCCCACCAGGATCCGCCAGTCCCCGGCCCGCACGCCGTCGAGGATGATGGTGGCCGCCTGGGCCGCGCTGGTCGGGGCCGTGTCCCGGAACAGGTCGGCCTGGGCCACCATCCCGGTGCGGAGGTCCTCGTCGCTGACGCCGCTCAGGTCGATGCCCCGGTCGGCCAGGCCGGTTCGCACCTCCAGGAGCTGCTCGGTGGTCAGCTCCTTGGGGTTGCGGCCGTGCTCTCGGAACGAGTTGTGCACGATCTCGGTGCCGATGTGGCCGGGCATGACCACCGAGGCGTGCACGTGCGGGGCGTTGAGGCGCAGGTCGATGATCAACGCCTCGGTGAAGCCCTTCACCGCGAACTTGGCCGCGCTGTAGGCGGTGTGGGGGGTGCCCAGACCGAGCGCGGCCCAGAACCCGTTGACGCTCGACGTGTTGACGATGTGGCCCTCGTCGCTGGCCACCAGCAGTGGCATGAAGGCCCGCGAGCCGTTGTAGACGCCGCCCCAGCACACCCCGAACACCTTGTCCCACATCTCGCGTTCGTCGGTGAGGAAGCTGCCCCCGCCCCCGATGCCGGCGTTGTTGAACAGCAGGTTGATGTGGTCGGTCGAGTGCTCGGCCACCACCCCGTCGCGGAAGGCCAGCATCTGAGACTCGTCGGACACGTCGGCCACATGCGCGCTGACCCGGGTCCCGCGGGGGGCGCCCTGGGCGCACAGCTCCAGGGTCTCCGCCATCGACTCGGCCGACACGTCGCCGATGGCCACGTGACAGCCCTCCGCCGTCAGCTGCCTGGCCAGCTCGCGCCCCATCCCGGTCCCCCCACCGGTGATCACGGCCAACCGTCCCTCGAAGCGTTCCACGACCATTCCCCCTGTTCGATTCGGGGGCAGTCTCGCGCTTTCCCACCTCCGACACCGCCGCCGGCACCTCGGCCACCGAATCGGTGGCCGGAGGTGCCGGGCGGTGCGGATCCCACCTCCCGACGCCGGTTAGCCCGGGGCCGGGACGGCGGCTCGGTTCAGCCCAGGGCCTTGGCCTTGAGCTTGTCGAACTCGGCCTGGTCGATGGTGCCGGCGTCGAGCAGGGCCTTGGCCTGGGCGATCTGCTCGGTCGAGCTGCCCGCCGAGGCCGTCTGGCGGACGTACTCGTCCATCTGGGCCTTGGCCTCCTGCTGGGCCTTCATGGCCCGTCCGGCCATGCCGCTGCCCCGGGCGATGAGGTACACCAGGATCCCCAGGAACGGCAGGATGATCACGAAGAAGATCCAGAACGCCTTCATCCCGCCCGACATCTCGTGGTCGCGGAACAGATCACCGAAGATGGTGATCAGCAACCAGAACCAGATCACGAACAGGAAGAACTCGACGAAGAACAGGAAGACGTCGCCGTCTCCGATGGTGGACAGGATCATTGCGTGGCCTCCGAGTGCCGGCCGCCGTCCCCAGGACGGCGCCGAACTTGTCTGGCGTTACACCAGTGGCGCGGGTTTGCGCCCTGGGATCATGCACCATTGCTGAACGCCGTGTCGTCATCCCATTCGGATGATCTCGCCCCGCCGACGCCCCCGCGGAGCCGAGCGGGCGAGCCGGCCACACGACCGGACGACCTGACCACCGGGTGGATGGCAGACTCGCGACCATGGCCTGGGCCCGACACGGCGAGATCGACCTCTGGTACGAGACCTTCGGCCATCCCGCCGACGAGCCGCTCCTGTTGATCAACGGCCTGGGGAGCCAGTGCATCAACTACCGCGACGACTGGTGCGCCCGGTTCGTGCGGGCCGGGTTCTTCGTGATCCGCTTCGACAATCGAGGTCTGGGCCTGTCGGGACCGCCGACGCCCGATCCCGACGGCTACACGCTCGGCGACATGGCCGCCGATGGCGTGGCCGTGCTCGACGACCTGGGCATCTCCCAGACCCATGTGATGGGGGTGTCGCTGGGCGGCATGGTGGCTCAGACCCTGGCCATCGAGCACCCCGACCGGGTGCGCTCGCTGACCTCGATGATGTCGAGCACGGGTGATCCGGATGTCGGCCGGTCATCGGAGGCCGCCCTGGCGCAGCTGCTCGCGCCCGCCGCCGCCGGGCGCGAGGCGGCCATCGAGCGTCACCTGACCGGCCTGCGCATCTGGGGCAGCCCCGGACTGGTCGACGAACCCCGCCAGGCCACCTACGCCGGCGAGGGCTACGACCGGGCGTTTCGGCCCGAGGGCGTCGCCGCGCAGCTCGGGGCGGTGGTCGGAGCCGAGAGCCGCACCGAGGCCCTGGGTCGGGTCACGGTGCCCACGCTGGTGATCCACGGATCGGCCGACACGTTGATCGACCCGAGCGGGGGGCGACGCACGGCCGAGGCCGTGCCGGGCGCCCGCTACGTGGAGATCGAGGGGATGGGCCACGACTATCCCGAGCCCCTCTGGGACCGCTACGTCGAGCTGGTGGCGGCCACCGCCCTGGGCTCGGGACCCACCCCGTCGACCACCGGGACGTCCCCGTCATGAGCCGACGAACCCCCGGCGCGGTGCTCGACCTGCTGGCCGCCGTCCCCCTGTTCGCCGGGTGCAGCCGCCGCGAGCTGGGCCAGATCGCCCGGCTGGGCACGAATGTGTCGGTCGGCGCCGGCAGCGCGCTGACCACCCAGGGCCGGATCGGGCTCGAGTTCATGCTGGTCATCGACGGCCAGGCCCGCTGCCTGATCGACGGGGTGGAGGTGGGGGTGTACGGACCCGGCGACTACTTCGGCGAGCTCGCCCTGCTCGACGGAGGGCCGAGGGCCGCCACCATCGTGGCCGACACCGACATGAACCTGCTGGTGCTCGACCGCGGCGAGTTCTTCCAGCTGCTCGACGAGGCGCCCTCGATCAGCCGAAAGCTGCTGATCACCATGGCCGGCTACCAGCGCGCCAACAGCCCCGATCCGATCCGCCACTGACTCGCCCGCCTCGCGGCCCATCCATCCACCGAAGCGGTGGTCAGGTGCGCCGGGAAGCCTGGCCCACCAACAGGGCGAAGCCGCGCCAGCGCCACAGGCAGTCGACCTGCACCAGGCCGGCCTGGCGCATCCAGCTGAGCTGCGCCTCGACGGGCGCCAGCTGATCCTCGGGATCGTCGGCCGACCGGCCGATGGCGTGCCGGAACTCGGCGTGGAGCTCGGGGGTGGCCGAGGCCACCACCTCCAGGTTGGCGAACTGCCCCCCCGGGTTCAGCTGGGCGGCCACCTCGCCGAACAGCCGCTGCTTGCCAAGGTCGTCCAGGTGGTGGATGGCGAAGCCGGAGACGACCAGGTCGAAGCGACCCAGGGGCCCGAGGGGGTCGGCCAGATCTCCGACCCGGATCTCGACCCGGGGGTCGTCGGCGAATCGTTGGCGGGCCCGGGCCAGCATCGGCGCCGACCGGTCGACGGCCACGACCTGGCGAACCGAGGGTCGGGCCTCCAGCACCAGAGCGGCCAGTCGTCCGTCACCACAGGCCAGGTCGAGCACCCGGTCAGGCGTGGCGGGCAGCACCTCGACCAGCGCGGCCTCGCCCGCCAGGCGCGGGGCAACGTGCCCACCCGATCGAGGTACTCCCGGACGTGGTCCGGATCGTGCCAACCGGTCGCCCCCGCGCCCAAGCGTTCCATCGGCTCACCCTGCCACGCGCCACGAGCGGAACCCAGCCCATTTGATGAAATCCGGACTTTCCCCGTCAAGGTGTCGAGCCGGGGTGGCGTCGTTCGTGGTCCTGATGGCGGTGCAGCTGGCCGCTGGATCTGACCACCAACCTGGAGGAGCAGTGTGATGAGCAAGTTCGTGCTGACGTATCTCGGTGGCTCCATGGCCGCCACCCCTGCCGAGCAGGAAGTGGTGATGGCCAAGTGGGGCCAGTGGTTCGGCGAGCTGGGCTCGGCCGTGACCGACATGGGCAACCCGTTCGGGACCTCGGCTGCAGTGCGCGCCGACGGCTCCCGGAGCGACACCCAGGCCGGCCTCGGCGGCTACTCGATCGTGTCGGCCGAGTCCCTGGAGGACGCGGCCGCGCTGGCCAAGGGGTGCCCGATCCTGGCCGCCGGCGGCTCGGTCGAGATCTACGAAGCCCTGGAGATGTGACGACGTCGGCGGGACGCTGCGGACGCGGGCGTCCCGCCGACCTGGTCACGGCTCCTGGCTGGACCGAACCGGCTCGAGGGCGAGGAGGCCGTCGACCCGACGCACCTCCATGGCGAAGTCGAAGATGTCGACGCGGGTGGCGTAGAGGATGTCGTCGGGATGCACGTGGCCGTCCCCCAACGCCAACGTCCGGGTCGCCTCTTCGGTGGCGGCGACCTGGCGGGCAGTGGCCTCGGCGTCGAGTGGCTGGCGGCGCCTGGCCCGCTCGATGAGCTGGGCGGCGAACAGGTCGTCCTCACCGGAATGAGCCGGATCGTCGGGGAACCGGCCGGTGATCACGTAGCTCGGAGCTCCCAGGCCGCTCGACTCCACCGCCGTGGCGGTGGCCGACGCGCACACCAGGCTGGCGGCCCACAACCGGGTGGCCGAGCGAGCGGCCACCACCCCGCGGGTCCCCGCCGATGTGCGCTGCACCAGCGTCCTGCCGTCCAGGTCGGCGGCGGCCACCGCCACCGGCGAGTTGGGCAGGTCGAAGCCTGCCGGTCGCCGGCCGTGGTCCTCGCCCACCACCAGCCGCCGCGGCTCGTCGGCCTTCAGGGCCAGCGCCTCGGCCACCGAGTCCACCAACAGGATCGACCGGGCCCCCGCGCCGAAGGCGTAGGCCGCGGTGGTGAAGGCCCGCACCACGTCGATGGCCACCACGGGGCCGGCCACCTCGGACACCTCCCACCGGGCCAGGAACTGCGCCTGGGTCCGGCGCCCGCTCGGCTCGTGGTCGCTCCCGCCCGTCACGAGCGGCATGCTACGAGGACGCGGTCCGCTCAGGGCCGAGCGGACGACCCGAACCGGCCGTGGCGAAGGAGCGACGATGACCGACATCGAGGGGTACTCGCTGGTCATGACCACGGTCGGATCAGCCGACCAGGCCGACGAGCTGGCCGCCGATCTGGTGGAGCGGCGGTTGGCCGCCTGCGTGCAGCTCACCGCCATCGCCAGCCACTACGTGTGGGATGGCGAGCGCCAGCGCGCCGACGAGACCCTCCTGCTGATCAAGACGGCGACGTCGCGGATGGCCGACCTGCGCGCCTACATCGAGGCCCATCACCCCTATGACATCCCCGAACTGATCGAGGTGCCCATCGTCTCGGGCCTGCCCGCCTACCTGGGGTGGATCGACCGGTCCGTTGGCTAAGGTCCGGCGATGCGCGCCGGCCCGGACGAGGACCACTCGTGACCTACCTGCTCATCCACGGGGGAGGGAGCACGGCCCGGTTCTGGGACCGCCTGCTGCCCTACCTGGATCAACCGGCACTGGCCGTCGACCTCCCCGGCCGTCACGACAAGCCGGCCGACCTGGCCACGCTGACGGTCGACCAGGAGGCCGCCTCGGTGCTCGAGGACGTGGCCGCCGCGGCCGTCACCGACCCCATCGTGGTGGTGGCCCACTCCTCGGGCGGCCTGGTGGTGCCCGGCGTGGTGGCCGGTCTGGGGTCCCGGGTGTCGGCCATCGTGCTCAGCGCGGCGTCGATCCCGCCCGAGGGGGGCCGCGGCCTCGACTGCATGCAGGAACGCCACCGCGACGGGGTGCTGGCCGGGGCGGAGATCATGGCCCGCGAGGGCGGCACGCTGACCACCCCGGGTCGGCCCGAAGACCCCGAGGCGTTCCGCAGGACCTACGGCGGTGACCCCCTCGACGACGACACGCTGGCCTACGTGGTCGACCCCGAGCGCTGCGTGACCGACACCGTCAACCACTACTTCCAGCCGGTGCACTGGTCGACGGTCCCCGCCGGGATCCCGATCACCTACCTGCTCAACGAGAGCGACCGACCCGTGCCCGGCGCCCTGCAGGAGGAGATGGTGGCGCGCCTGCCCCACCCGGCCCGGGTGGTCCGCCTCGACAGCGGCCACATCCCTGCCGTCACCGACCCGGCCGGCTTCGCCCGGCTCCTGGTGGAGGCGCAGGCGCAGACGGCCTAGCCCGCGAGCAGCGCCCGCAACGCGTCGATCGTGTCGGCGTCGGTCGCCAGCTTGTCCGGCCGGTACTGCTTGACCCGGGCGAAGCGCAGGGCCACGCCGCCGGGGTAGCGGGTGGAGGCCTGCACGCCGTCGATGGCCACCTCCACCACCAGGTCGGGCCGCACGTGCACCGTGTAGTCGTCCCGGCCGATCTCCCGGGCCAGCAAGGCCTCGGTCTGCCACCTCAACAGGGCATCGGTCAGGCCCTTGAAGGTCTTGCCCACCATCACGAAGCCGGCGCCGTCGGGATCGCGGGCTCCGAGGTGCAGGTTGGACAGCCAGCCCCGGCGGCGACCGTGGCCCCACTCCACCGCCAGCACCACCAGGTCGAAGGTGTGCACCGGCTTCAGCTTGCGCCAGGCCTTGCCCCGCCGCCCGGCCACGTACCCGCTGGCCGCGTCCTTGATCATCACGCCCTCGTGGCCGGCGGCCAGGGTGGCGGCCACGAAGGACTCGGCCTGGCCCCGGTCCGCCGTGACCAGCCGGGGCATGGCCAACCCCGGTGCCACCGCGTCCAGCACCTCCAGCCGTTCAGCCAGGGGCCGGTCGATCACGTCGGTGCCCTCGGCCCGCAGCACATCGAAGAAGAAGGGCCGCAACGTCATGGCGTGCCCGGTGGGATCGTCCCGACCGAACCGGCTCATGGTCTCCTGGAAGGCCTCGGGCCGCTCGCCCTCGAGGCCCAGCACCTCGCCGTCGAGCACCAGCTCGGTGGTGGGCAGGGCCCGCACCAGCTCCACCACCTCGGGCAGGCGGGCGGTGACCACGTTCAGGTTGCGGGTGTACACCTCCACCCGATCGCCCTGGCGATGGACCTGGATGCGGGCGCCGTCGAGCTTCCACTCCACCGAGGCCGGCCGACCGTCACCCAGGGCATCATCGAGGTCGTCGGCTGGGGCCGCCAGCATGGGCTGGACGGGGCGGAACACGGTGAGGCCCACGGCCTCGAGCCCCGGTCGACCCTCGATGAGCGCCACCCGAGCGCTGGCCCGCAGGTCCCCGCTCAACATGGTGGCCCGCCGAACCACGGTGGCCGGCACCCGGGCCGCGGCAGCCACGGCCTCGGCCATCACCCCTTCCAACGCGCCCTGGCGCAGCTCGCCCACCAACAGCCGGCGGATGAAGTCCGCCTCGGGCGGGGTGGCCCGGGCCAACAGGTCACCCAGGATCTGACCTCGGGCGCGCACCGAGCCGGGGCCGCGACTCGCCTCCAGCTGGTCGAGGGCCCGATCGAGATCGAGCACCTCGAGGGCCGCACCGACCCCCTGGCCGGCTGTGACCTGGCCCCGTGACGACGCCACGGTGGCCCACCCCACCCCCACCCGTCCCTGGCGGGGCTCGCCCACCAGGAACCCGACCCCGGCCTCGATCTCGCTGGGCGCCATGGCCTCGAGCAGCGCGGCCAGCACGTCGCGCTTGGCCGAGCGCGAGGAGGTGGCCGCCACCTGATCCGCGGCCGCCACCAGCCGGGCCAGCTCCATCAGCCCTGCGGGACCAGCGCCAGCTGACGGGACTGGGCCACCAGGCGATCCTCGGCGTCCCAGATCTCGCCGTCTTCCTCGAGGAAGCCGCCGCTCACGAAGTGGGTGGAGAACTGGCAGCGCAACCAGCCGGGCGCGGGGCGGGCCCGCACATGCGCGGTCAGCTCGATGGTCGGGGTCCAGGCCACGGGCAGGTGGGCGTTGAAGGCCGTGGGCGGGAACGCGTCCACCGCGCACAGCAGCGCGATCGTGTCGATCGGCTGGTCGTCGGGCAGGCGGAACCACCCCCGCATGAGCAGGCGTCCCGTCTTGCCGCCGGTGGCGTAGGACGCGTCCTCGGGGTGCAGGCGCAGCTCGACGCGGCCCATGAACGGCGGTGGAAAGGTGGTGGTGGGCACCAGGATCACGCAGTCGTCGGGGTCGGGCAGCTCGGGCGGGGCCCGGTCGATGAGCAAGGGTCCGTGCTCCTGGCTGACATCGCCGAAGGTGCCCAGGGCGGTCACCACCGGACGGCCCTGGGCGACCAGGGTGGCCCGGGCGGTGCCGAAGCGCCGACCCTGCTTGAGCACCTCGGTGGGGATCTCCACCGGTCCGGGCTTGCCCGGCGCGACGAAGTGACCGGTCACGGTCACCGGATCGGCGCGTCCCGTCGCCGCGGCCATGGCCCGGCCGGTGAGCGCCAGGAGGTAGCCGCCGTTGGCGTTGGTGGCGATGTCCCACCCCTCGGCGATGGCCCCTCGATAGAGCCGGCGTGCCATCGGCGGCGGCCTCCCCCACCGGCTCGACCGCGGTGGCCCCGGCGAACCGATCCGTGCCGGTCACGACGCTCACGACGGAGCCCCCTCCACGTTCTGGAGACGGACCTCGCCGTGGGACAGGAGCCGGCCTCGCTCGTCGGTCACGTCCACCTGCCAGAGCTGCTGGGTCCGGCCCTGGTTGAGGGCCACGGCCCGGACCTCGACCCGTCCCTCGGTGACCGAGCGCAGGAAGTGGGTGGTGTTGGTCAGCCCGACGGCCACCATGCCGCGCTCGCGCACGGCGGTGGAGGCGCCGATGCTGGCCGCGCTCTCGATGGCGGTGGCGTAGACGCCGCCGTGCACGATGCCCCAGGGGGTGTGGTGCTCGCCGCTCAGGTCGATGTGGCCCGACACGGCCGTGCCGGTCACCTCGTCGAGCTGCATGCCGGCGGCGCGCACGAACGCGCTCGGCCTCGCTCAGGGAGGTGGCCGCCAGGTTCGGGGCCGAGGGGTTGGTGGTCGTCTCACTCACGGGTTGACCTCATCGGTTGGCGGGCGGGTTGCGGCGGTTCGAGTGGGTTGGATGGGGGTTCAGCCGGCTGACGCGGCCGGTGCCACCCGGCGGTGGCGCATCTCGGCCGGGGGGAAGTTGCTGGCGCGCACACCCGGCCCGGGCACGGCCCGGACGTCACGCGCGCCCAGCGCCTCCCCGCAGTTCGAACAGGTCTCCACCACCTGCACGCGCGCCCCGCAGCCCTTGTGGACCAGCTCCATCGGCGGGCCGTCGGGGGCGGCGTAGCGATCACCCCACTGACGCATGGCGGTGAGCACCGACCACAGGTCGATGCCCTTCTCGGTCAGTTGGTAGTCGTAGCGCACCGGGTGCTGCTGGTAGGGCACGCGCTCGAGCACGCCGTGGGCCACCAGGTGCTCCAGGCGATCGGTGAGCACGTTGCGCGAGATCCCGAGACGGCTGCGCAGGTCGTCGAAGCGGGTGACGCCCAGGAAGACGTCGCGCAGCACCATCAGGCTCCACCACTCGCCCACCACCTCCAGGCACTGGGCCACCGAGCAGTTGATGTCCTCGAAGCTGGTTCTGCGCACGAGCGCCAGGTTAGTCAGTTTCTTTATAGAACGCACTGCGCGGCGCGTCGACGACGCCGATCCCACGCCCCTCGGGTCCGCGAGCCGATCAGCCGGGGAGCTGCTGGAGCGACAGCACGTTGCCGTCGGGATCGGTGAACCACGCCACCTGGTCACCGCCGGGCGTGGTCCAGATGCCCAGCTCGTCCTGGTCGGCGAAGTCGTAGCGCGAGAAACGACGCCGGCTCCGACCAGCCGGGTGATGGTGGCCGCGGGGCGCGACGGCGGAGCCACAGGATTTCTCGGGATGGACGTCGATCTGGGCCAGGCGAGATCGTGTAGGAGGCGAGTCACCGGCAAGGCGCCGGTGACGGACCCAGGAGGCGCAACATGAAGCAGTACCTGCTCAGCGTGATCGAGCCCGAAGGCCCCCAGCCACCCCCCGAGATCCTCGAACCGATCATCGCGGAGGTGCAGAAGGTCGACCAGGAGATGCACGATGCCGGCTGCTGGGTGTTCGCCGGCGGCCTGCACGAGCCCAGCTCGGCCACGGTGCTGCGCCCCGACCCCCTCGGAGGTGATCACCACCGACGGTCCCTACATCGAAGCCAAGGAGCACCTGGGCGGGTTCACCATCATCACCGCCCCCGACCTCGACTCCGCCCTGGCCTGGGGGGCCAAGCTGGCCCGGGCCACCACGCTGCCCATCGAGGTGCGGCCCTTCCAGGGCGAGGTCGACGGCTGAGCGGCGCGCCGCCCTCGGGCCGGATCGATCCCAGCCGGATCGACCTGGTCTTCCGCCAGGAGTACGGCCGGGCCGTGGCCGTCCTGGCCCGCGTCTTCGGTGACATCGACATCGCCGAGGAAGCGGTCCAGGACGCGTTCACGGTGGCCGTGCAACGCTGGCCGGTCGATGGCCTACCGCCGAGCCCGGCCGGTTGGATCATCACCACCGCCCGACGCCGGGCCATCGACCGGCTGCGGCGCGAGGCCGCCCGGCCCGATCACCAGGCCCAGGCCGCGCTGGTGCACGCCCGACGGGAACCGACCGACGCCGGGGCCGTGGCCGACGATCGCCTCCGGCTCCTGTTCACCTGCTGCCACCCGGCGCTGTCGACCAACGCCCAGGTGGCGCTGACCCTGCGGCTGCTGGGTGGACTGTCCACCGCCGAGATCGCCCGGGCCTTCCTGGTGCCCGAGTCGACCATGGCCCAGCGGCTGGTGCGGGCCAAGGGCAAGATCCGTGACGCCGCCATCCCCTACCGGATCCCCGACCAGGCCGATCTGCCGGCACGCCTGCGAGCCGTGTTGGCCGTCGTCTACCTGATCTTCAACGAGGGCCATCTGGCCAGCTCGGGGCCCGAGCTGACCCGCGACGACCTGAGCGCCGAAGCCGTGCGCCTGGCCCGGGTGTTGGCCGACCTGCTGCCCGACGAGCCCGAGGTGCTGGGCCTGCTGGGTCTGCTGCTGCTCAGCCAGTCCCGACGGGAGGCGCGGCTGGCGCCGGACGGCTCGGTGGTGCTGCTGGCCGACCAGGACCGCGCCCGCTGGGACCGCGACCTGATCGGCGAGGGCCAGGGCATCGTCCGGCGCTGCCTGGCCGCCAATCGGCCCGGGCCCTACCAGATCCAGGCCGCCATCAACGCCGTCCACAGCGACGCACCCGACGCCGAGGCCACCGACTGGGCCCAGGTGGTGGCGCTCTACGACCAGTTGCTGGCCTTCACGCCCACCCCGGTGGTGGCCCTCAACCGGGCGGTGGCGGTGGCCGAGGTCGACGGCCCCGAAGCCGCGCTGGCGCTGGTCGACCGCCTCGAGGCCGACGAGTACCCGCGGGTGCACGCGGTGCGGGCCGACCTGTTGCGTCGCCTGGACCGCCAGACCGAAGCGGCCGACGCCTACCGGTCAGCCATCGCGGCCACCGACAACCAACCCGAACGCGACTTCCTGCGCCGACGCCTGTCCGAACTCGCCTGACGCGGCTCGGGCTCGCCCGTAGCGTGATCGACATGGCCGAGCGCGAGGTGTGGCTGAGTGGGATGGCCCGCCTGGAGGCGGTGACCACGCTCCTGCAGCAGGCCCGCCGCCAGGTGCCCACCGCCGGGCTGTGGGAGGCCGCCGACCTGCAGTGGTGGTGGCGCCTGCCCCGATCGTCCGGACCGGCTCGACCAGCTGGTGGTGTTCGACGACGACCAGCCGCTGGCCACGGTGGCGCTCACCGACTGGGGCGACCAGTGGGCCGCCGAACCGTTGGTGGCTGGCCGACCGGGCCGGCGACCTGCTGCCCCGGATCTGGCCGCGGGCCCTGGAGGCGCTGGACCGCCTGAGCCCACCGGCGGTCGAGATCAGCGTCCCCGACGATGATCGGCTGCTGGCCGAGCTGGCCGCCGACGCCGGGTTCGCGCCCTCTCCGGACCGGTACGCGGAGACCTGGATGGCCGCCGCCGACCGGCCCGGGGTGCCCACGCGGCCGGAGGGCTACACCCTCTCGGATCGAGTGCTCGACGCCGACCGGCCCCACCACATGATCCCCCGTTCCGGCCCCGACGTCGCCGGACGCCTGGCCCAGACCTCGCTCTACCGACCCGACCTCGATCTGTGCATCCGAACCGCCGGGGGTGAGGTCGCGGCCTACGGCCTGTTCTGGTACGACCCGGTCACCGGCGTCGGCCTGCTGGAGCCCATGCGAGCCGAGGACGCCCACCAGCGCCGGGGCCTGGCCGGCCACGTCCTGCGCGAGGGGTTGGCTCGGCTGGCCGCGATCGGCGCCACCCGGTTCAAGGTCAGCTACGAGCTCGACAACCCGGCGGCCGAGCGGCTGTACCTGTCCGCCGGCTACACGCCCGGATCCACCAGCACGGTGTGGAGGCGCGGCGCCGACCGGACCTGATCAGTCGGGCAGCTGCTCCATGAACTCCAGGCGCATCCCGCCGGGGGCGGTGACGAAGGCGATGCGGCGACGGCCGAACGGACCGCTCACCTCCGCCGGTCCCCACACCACCTGGTGGCCCTCGAGCTGGGCGTCGAGGTCGTCGGTGAACAGGGCCGGGTGCAGGAAGCCTTCGGCCGGCAGCGCCACGTCGTCCTCGTAGATGGCCCGGGTGAACAGCGTGAGCGACAGGGCGCCGAAGACCACGTCGGCCCGCTCGGATCCGTTCCACACCATGCGGTCGCGGACCTCGGCGCCCGCCTGTTCGTAGTAGGCGATGGCCGCGTCCAGGTCCGCCACCTTGACGGCCAGGTTGGCCACCCCGGTGACGGTCACCAGTCGGCCCAGCCCGTGGGCGTGACCGAACCGGTCATGGTCCGGGGGTCGACCCGGGTGCCGAGTGTTGCCCGCCTCGTACACCGCGAAGCAGAGCTGGAGCACCTTCACCGCCTCCTCCGCGGTCATGTCGGGGGTGGTCCCGTCCAACAGGGCGTCCACGAAGTGGGCCGACGAGCGGGTGAAGCCCGCGCCCCAGTCGGCGTCCATGCCGTCGTAGCCGACCATGGTCGGGTCGCCCTGGGTGCCCCGGTAGACCATCACGGGGGCCAGGTCGAGCATCTCGCCGGTGCAGCGCGTGACCCACAGGAACCCCTCGTCGCCCTGCACCTCGAAGAACTCATCCGCGCCGTAGTACTGCGAGCGCAGCCACATCTGCGGGGCGTAGGACACCTCCATCGAGCCCAGCAGCGACGGCTCCTCGTACTCGAACAGCACGTTGCAGGGCTCGAAGAACAGGTCGCGCCGGCGCACCACCGCCTGCACCGACACGATGTCGGGCTCCACCAACCACAAGGCCATGGCGTACTTGTGGACCATGTCGTCGAACAGGTGGCCGCCCGGGCTCTGGTGGTTGAGCCGCCACACGTAGCCCTCACCCCACAGCCCGGCCTGGAAGGCCGAGTCGGTCTGGCCCACCACGGTGCGGATGCGGACGTTGGTGGGTGTGCCGATGGCACCCTCGGCGATCAGGGCCCGGGCCCGCTCCAGGGGCGGGTAGTGGGCGTAGCACTCGCTGACCCGGAGCACGAGCCCGCGCTCGGCCGCTCGCCGGCCCATCTCCCGGCCCTCCTCCACCGTGTTGGCGATGGGCTTCTGCACCGAGACGTGCTTGCCGGCGTCGAGGGCGGCCAGGACGTGGGCGTGATGCAGGTGGGTGGGGGTGAGGATCTCGACCGCGTCGATGGCCTCATCGGCCAGCAGGTCGTCGAGGGCGCCGTAGACCCGGGGCACCCCCCAGCGGTCGGCCATCTCCTGGGCGTGGTCCACCCGGGGATCGCACAGGGCCACCACGTCGCAGCGCTCGTGGTCCAGGTAGCCGCGGATGTTCATGGCCGCGATGTTGCCGATGCCGATCACGCCGAGCCGGACCCGGTCGAGCCCCATGTCGTCCTCCCCCAGAAACCTGACGTTGGCGTCAGGGTTTGCGTCAGTATAGGAACGCGCCCGCGGGCCGACCCCAGCGGCGGCAGCTGCCTACCGAAACGGCATCGAGGTGCCGCCCCGAGATCGGTGGCAGGCTCCGGGGCATGTTTCGCGTGTCTGTCTCTTCCCGCCCGGCTCCGGTCCGCCCGGCGTCCGGCGCCGGACTCGCCCTGGTCGTCCTGCTCGGCGTGGCCGGGCTGCTGGGCGCCGCCTGCAGCTCGGGCTCGTCGTCGTCGTCGTCGACGCGACCTCGGCCGGCGACCGCGGCCACGACCGCCGCGGCCCGCCCGGCCTACGAGGCGGCCGGGCCCTACGCCGCCGGGGTGACCAGCCTGAAGCTGTCCACCGGCGCCGACGTGGAGGTCTGGTACCCGACGGCCAAGGCCACGGTGGTGGGGAAGTCCCAGGACATCTTCTCCATCTCCACCCTGCTCCCGGCCGCGCTCAAGAGCCTGGTGCCGGCCGACATCGACCCCAAGTACCCGACCGGGGCCTATCGCGACGTGCCGGCCAGCGCCGACGGACCGTTCCCGCTGGTCATGTTCAGCCACGGCTACGCCGCCTACCCCACCATGTACGCCAACCTGGGCGTCCACCTGGCCAGCTGGGGCTACGTGGTGGTGGCCCCGGACCACACCGAGCGGGACCTGCTGGCCGCCCTGGCCGCCGGGCTCGGCACCACGACCACCACCGCCGCGCCCACCGACCCCGCCGCGTCGATCCAGGCGCAGACGGCGCAGCAGGCTGCGTCGGAGCGCGACGCCCAGACCCTGCTGGCCGCCCGCGACGCGGCCGTGGCCGCCAGCGCCGAGGAGTCGTCGGTGCTGCACGGCACCGTCAATCCGGCCGAGCAGGCCACCATGGGTCACTCGGCCGGTGCCGCCGCCGCGGCCCAGGCCGCCATCAGCAACGTGGACCCGGCGGTGAAGACGTTCATCCTGATCTCGGGCACCGGGCCCAGCGCCACCCCGCCGCCCGACAAGCCGGGAATGGTGCTCACCGGCGGCAACGACCACGTGGCCGCCCTGGCCAACGAGACCGCGTACTACGAGAAGATGAACGCGCCCAAGCGGCTGGTGGTGATCCAGCAGGCCGGGCACAACTCCTTCGACGACATCTGCGAGATCGGCAAGGACCAGGGTGGCCTGCTGGCCATCGCGGCCAAGGTGCACATCAACGTGCCGCCGACCCTGGGTCGGCTGTTCGACGACGGTTGCACCTCGTCGTTCCCCGACGCCACCACCGTCTGGCCGGTGGCCTGGCACTTCATCGTGGCGCAGCTGCGGTGGGCCTTCGGCACGGACAAGACCCCGGTGGGCCTGTCCACCTCGGTGACCGCCCAGTTCCCGCCCTTCACCATCCACTACCGCTCGTCGAGCTGAGCGATCCGACCACGACGCTCAGCCAGGGCCCGCGAAGGGGGACCCGTCCACCGCGTCGACGGTGGTGAAGGCCTCCACCGGGGTGCGGGTCAGGCGCCGCGTCTGGCGCACCGGGTGACCCAGGGCCATGACCGTGGCCAGGGCCAGCGACTCGGGCGCGTGCAACAGCGCCTTGACCTCGGCCTCCCGGCGGACGGGCATGGTGGTCATGACCCCGGCCAGTCCTTCGGCCCGGGCGGCCAGCAGCACGCTCCAGGCGAACGGGTAGACCGACGCCCCGCCGGCGAAGGTGTAGCGATCGGCGTCGCGGTCCACCGCGGCCAGCGCCCCCAGGTCGGCGAACACGGCCAGCAGCACGGGCACCCGGTCGAGGTGCTCGGCGAACCCGCCCGGCCCGGCCGCGGCCTGTTCGGCCAGCGACGGGGCCGCGGCCACCGCCTCGGCCTCGGCCTGGCGGTCGTTGAGCGGCGACCAGGGCCGCAGGCCGGCCAGGTGCAGGGCCAGGTAGTCGTACCAGCCGGGCAGATAGAGGTCGCGCAGCGCCACCCGCGTGGACCGGGTCCTGGACCACCACCACCCGCCAGCCCTGCACGTTGCCCCCGCTGGGCGCGAAGCGGGCCGAGTCGAGCACCCGGGCCAGCACCTCGTCGGGGACGGCTTCGTCGGTGAACTCGCGAGCCGCTCCGGTGGTGCGCAACACGTCGAGCAGGTCCATCCGGCCAGCTTCCCCGCATCCGCTGGTCCCGGCAACTCGGTCGGCAACCGGCGCCAGGCCGCCCGAACCCGACGGGTTCTGCGGCCTCAGCCCGGCGAGCGACGTCGCTGGGCGCCGGCGATGGCCAGCCCCCACGGGATGACCAGCACCCCGTAGATGCCCAGGGGTCCGGCCGAGGCCGCGCCGAAGGCGGCCGTGGCGATCCCGGCGGCGATGGCGAAGTCGCGCATGCCGGTGGTCAGCACGGTGGCCGTGGCCAGGCGCGGGGCCGCACCCCGACCGAAGGCCCACCCCAGCGCGGTGGAGCCGACCAGGAAGACCACCAGCGCCCCCACCACCCCGACGTAGGAATGGGTGAACCGCACCTCCGACGCCACCAGGTACACCAGGACGGTGACCAGCGCCACCGGACCCACCGTCTCCACGCCGTCGCGGGCCGGACTCCGGCCCACCCGGTTGCGCAGGACCAACCCGATCACCAACGGCAAGGCGATGACCAGGGCCAGGTTCACCAGCACCGAACCCACGTCCACCCCGGCCGAGCCTCCCAACAGCCCGAGCACCGGACCGGCCAGCGCCACGGTGAGCAGCGTCGAACCGATCAGCAGGCCCGACGCCGCGGCCGTGTCGCCCCCGGCCACCCCCACGGTGGCCACCGAGGCCACCTCGGCCGGAGCCACACCCAGGGCCAACACCCCGCGCCGCAGCACCTGATCGGCCACCAGCCGCGACGCCACCCAGCCCAGCGCCGGCAGCACCGCGGCGGCCAGCACCAGGACCACCAGCAATCGGGTCCGGTCCCGCGCCAGGGCCGCGGCCGCGCCCGGCGGCACGGCCAGCGCGGTGACCAGCACCAGCGCGGCCAGGGCCACGTCCACCCCGTGGTGGTCGGCCAACCCGCGCCCGGGTCCCGGCACGGCGATGGCGACCACGGCGGCCGCCAGCACGATCCACAGCTCGCGGTAGTCGTGCCACCATCGACTCATCCGCGGGCGTGCTCCGATAGGTCCGGGTGCCGATCTATCGGGCTCGCGCTCAGGTGTGCGACGGGCTGGGCCCGTCCTCGTCGAGCTCGAAGGTCACCTCGTCCACATAGCACCAGTACCAGTCCTCGCCCGGCTCGAAGGACTGGATGAGGGGGTGACCCTCGCCGTGGAAGTGGGCGGTGGCGTGGCGGTTGGGCGAGCTGTCGCAACAGCCGATGTGACCGCACTGGGTGCAGCGGCGCAGATGGACCCAGCGGCTGCCCATCAACAGGCACTCCACGCAGCCGTTGCCACTCGGGGCCACGGGTCGGATCAGGTCGAGATGGGTGCACTGGTCGGCCATGACGAACGCTCCTGGCAGGTGACGGACGGACGGGACGGCGCCAGCGTGCCACCTTCGCGCCCGAACGCCACACTTCTTCATCGCCGGCCGGCCCGGCCGGGCGAGCCAGACTGACACGGCCATGAGCCGCACCTCCTCTTCGCCTTCCACGTCCGGCGCTGGGCTGCCCCCCGAGCAGTCGATCCGCCTGACCGACGGGCGCCGGATCGTCTACCTGGACCTCGGCGACCCGGCCGGTACCCCGCTGCTGCACAACCACGGCGGGCTGTCCAGCGCCTTCGACATCGTCCCGGCGACCGCCGCGGCCACCGCCGCCGGCGTGCGCATCATCGCCCCCAACCGTCCCGGCGTGGGCCGCTCGGACCTCCAGCCCGGTCGCACCACCGCCGGTTGGAGCGCGGACGTGGCCGAGTTGGCCGACCAGCTCGGGATCGAGCGCTTCGCCGTGCTGGGCTGGTCACTGGGCGGCGCGTTCGCCCAAGCCGCGGCCGTGGGCCTCCCCGAGCGGGTCACGACGTTGTCGCTGGTGGCCAGCACCATCCCACCCACCTGGGCCGGGGCCGACCGCGAGCTCAACCGGATGGATCGGCTGTTCCTGGGTCTGCACCAACGGGGCGCCAGGATCGACCGCACCCTGTTCCGGACCATGCGGCTGCTGGCCCGACGGGCGCCCACCGCCCTGGCCCGGACCTCCCACCTGCCACCCGACGATGCCGCGGTGCTGGCCGCGGCCATCGCCGAAGGGCTGCGCCACGCGCACGGCGTGATCGACGAGTACCACTGCATGAGCGTGGGTTGGGGCTTCGAGCCGTCCGCCATCACCTGTCGCACCGAGGTGTGGCAGGGCGACGCCGACGACCTCGTGCCGCCCAGCTGGGGTCGCCGCCTGGCCGATGCCATCCCCGACGCCACCCTCCACCCGGTCTCGGGGGGCACCCACTTCCTGGCCTACGACCACTGGACCGAGATCCTCGCCCTCGTGACCCCTGATCGATGACCGGTCGAAGGCTCGGAGATCCCACCGCCGGGGCTTGACGCCTGACACCGGTCGAGCGAGGCGGTCGTGCGAAGCTGGCAGCCATGCCCGGCGAGTCCTCACACAAGGCGTGGAAGATCGTGGCCATCGTGGCCGTGATCCTGGTGGTGGCGGTGGTGGGTGGACCCTTCGCCTACATCCACTTCTTCAGCAGCAAGGCCCCGGCCAAGCTGAGCATCTCGGACAGCAACGCCTCCGGCACCACCACCACCCTGGGCGCGGCCAGCGCCCCGCTGACCGGCACCTGGAAGGTCGGCTCGGGATCCCAGGCCGGCTACCGGGTCCAGGAGGTGCTGTTCGGCCAGAGCACCACCGCGGTGGGGCGCACCTCCTCGGTCACCGGTCAGATGGTCATCGCCGGCCCCCAGGTCAGCTCGGCCACCTTCACCGTCGACATGACCACGGTGCACAGCGACAAGAGCCAGCGCGACGACCAGTTCCAGACCCGCATCATGGACACCGCCCAGTTCCCCGACGCCACCTTCGCCACCACCGCGCCGATCCCGCTCTCACCGGTGCCGGCCAACGGCGTGATCATCCACGTGTCGGCCACGGGCAACCTGACGCTGCACGGCGTGACCCGACCGGTGACGGTGCCGCTGACGGCCCGGCGGGCCGGCAACGTCATCCAGGTGAACGGATCCATCCCGGTGGTGTTCGCCGACTACCAGATCCCCAACCCCAGCGCGGCGGGGGTGGTCACCACCCAGGACCACGGGATCGTCGAGTTCCTGCTGAACTTCGTCCCGGCCTCGTCCTGACCCGACGCGGATATCGGCCGCGCCAGCCAGCCCGGCGTCAGAGCGCGTCGATCAGCTCGACCAACCAGGCGTCGACGTGGTCGCCGCCCAGCGCTTCGGGCGTCTTGCCCAGCCGGACCACGACCAGGTCTCGGTCATAGACCACCAGGGTGCGTTGGGTCTCGTAGCCGTGTGCCCCGAGCCAGTCGGGGTGCTCGGGCCAGAGCCACCACTGGGCGCCGTAGCCGCGGCCGGGCTCGTCCACCCCCTCGGTCGGGCGCCGGGCCTCGGCCACCCACGTCGGGTCCACCAGACCGTCGCCCTGGTGGAGGTACACCAACCCCAGGCGGGCGAAGTCGGAGGCGGTGGCGTACAGGTACGAGGAGGCCACGAACGAGCCCGACGCGTCCAGGCGCGGATCGGCCGACCGGATGCCGGCGGGGCGGCACACCTCCTCGATCAGCCACCGCCGCCAGTCGTCGCCCCGGTCGACCCCGACGGTGCGGCGCACCACGTCGGCCAACAGGTTGGTGGTGCCCGAGGAGTAGCGCCACCGGGTGTCGTGGGGCACCTCGGCGGCGCGATCCGCGGCGTAGGCCACCACATCGTCGGCCCCGGCGCCGAACAGCATCTCGATCACGTCGGAGCCCCCGGCGTCGACGTAGTCCTCGTTCCAGGCCAGGCCGTCGCGCATGCGCAACAGGTCGTCGATGGTGATGGCGGACCGTTGGTCGTCGGCCCAGGGGTCGAACAACGCGGCCCGGGCCGGGTCCACGCCGGCCACCCCGGCGGCCAGGTGGGTGAAGGACTTGGCCATGGACCACGAGATCAGGGACTCGTCGGGTCCGGCCGTGGGTCCGTAGCGCTCGGCCAGGACGGTGCCGTCGGTTCCCATGGCCACCACGGCCAGCGTGAGGCCGTGGTGCTCGACGTCGTCGAAGGCCACGTCCAGGAGTTGTTCGACTGCCCCCGATGCCATCGTCGAGCGACCCTAGTGCGCGCCGAACCCGCCGCGTGAGCGACGCTCAGAGGCCGCTCACGCGATCCGACGCGCGGCGGAGGCCGCGGACCCGGCCAGCTGGCGAGGCAACGGCTGGTCACCCAGGTAGGCGCCCAGGCCGTCGGTGGCCTGCACCCGCCCGTGCCGGTCGACGGCCAGGGCCTGGGCGGCGGTGGCATCCACCACGTCGAAGGGGTGGGCCGAGCCGCGCAGGATCACCGACTTGGCCAACACCTCGGCCACCCAGGCCTCGGCGGCCACCACGGTGGCCAGCTCCAGGTCGGTGTCGGACGGGAGCCCGGACCGGGGATCGATGAGGTGGTGGCGGACGCGGCGGCGCCCGTCGCCGCGCGCCGCCTCGGCGGCCCGCCACCGACGCAGCAGGGTGGTGGAGGTGGCCACCGCGCCCCCGGCCAGACCGATGCGCACCATCGGATCGGGGCACGCCGGGTGCCACACGCCGATCGTCCACGACTCGTCGCCGGCCGGGCCGATGCCGGCCACCCGGACGTCACCGCCCAGGTTCACGCAGGCCCCGGCCGCGCCGGCGGCCAGCAGCTCGGCCACGACCAGGTCGGCGGCCAGACCCTTGCCGATGCCGCCGGGATCGAAGCCGGTGCCGTGGGGCAGCGCCACCAGATCGCCGTCCACCCGGATGTCGGCGGCACCGACCCCGAGCCGACCGAGCTCGACCGGCGACCCACCGGGTCGGCCCACCTGGCGTGACCGGCGATCCGATCGCCGGTCATCGAGCGCGTCGAGCTCGTCGAAGGACCGGTCGTAGCCGGCCCGCAGCAGGGGACCCAGGACCGTGGGGTCGAAGGCCCCGCCCGACAGGCGCCAGGCCGCGGTGGCTCGCTCGATCAGCTCGACGGTGTCGGCGGACACCCGCAGGGGCTGGCCGGCGCAGGCGTTGAGGCGGCTGATCTCGCTGTCGGGGCGGAACCGGCTCCACCGCCCCTCCAGCTGCCCGATGCGGGCGACGGCCTGGTCGACCAGCCCGGGCGCGCCGCCCACCACCACCAGGTGGCCGTCGCTGCCCATGGCCCGGAACCGGCGCTCAGCTGCCATGGCTGGAGGTCACGATGGTGGACGGCGTGGCCGCGGCTGCCGCCGTGGAGGTGGAGCGGGAGGCCGTGGCGCTGGTGGAAGACGAGCCCGACGACCCGGCCGAGGCGGGGGTGGCCGAGGAGCCGGACGAGGTGGTGGCCTGGGCGCTCGAGGCCGTCGAATGGGTGGCCTGCGAGACGGCCAGGTAGCCGGTGATGCCCATCAGGCCGGCCACGCTGGCCACGCCGGTGAGGATCCGGGCCCGGGCCGCGGCATGGCGGCGACGGGGACGACCGGCGGCGCCGGCCCGGGTCGACGAACCCGAGGCGCGTGGAGGGGGCTCGGGTAGCGGGATGGTCGAGGGGGACATGGTGCTCCTTTCCGGTCCACGTCCGTGGGCCGGGTGTGCCACCACGTTGCCGCCCGACCCTCCGAACAGCCTGGGAGGCCCCTCCGATCCCCCTGGAAAACTGTCTCAGGCCGGCCGGAGGGCGCCGGGTCACCCCTCCCCGCTGTCGTCGCCGCCCCGACCCACCTTCCAGTAGCCGCGGATGGTGGTGCGGGAGCGGGGCATCGACCGCTCCTCGAACAGGTGGCGACGCAACCGCTGCATGGCCGCGGCCTCGCCGGCGGCCCACACCATCGTGTCCGGCGTCAGGTCCGATCCGGCCACCGCCGCCACCAGCGTGTCGCCGAACCCCTGGGCCGGTTCCCGGACCACCCAGGTCACCGTGGCGCCCGGATGAGCCGGCAGGGCCAGCTCGGCCACGGGGTCCTCCACCTCGAGCTGCACCCGGATGCGACAGGCCGGGGCCACCGCGGTCAGCACCTCGAGCAGTTGGCTGATGGCGGGGATGGCCGACTCGTCGCCGGCCAACACCAGGTCGCGCCACGCCGGGTCCACGGCCAGACCCCGGCCCGGGCCGGACAAGGCCACCGGGCTGTCGACCACGGCCTCGGCCGCCCAGCGCGACGCCGGGCCGGGGCCGTGGAGCACCACCTCCACGTCGAGCTCGTCCACCTCGGGCCGGTGGCCACGAGGGGTCAGGGTGCGGATGACCGGACGCGAGCCGTCCGGTCGCAGGAACTCGTTGCCGTTCCAGCTCGGGCGGGGGATGTTCGGCGCGCCCGGATCGGGCAGGAGGAGCCGGACGCTGGCCGCGGGCAGCCCCATCGTGAAGCCGGCCAGCTCGGAGCCACCCAGGGTGAGCCGGGTCAGGCGGGGGCTGCGAGGCTCGACCCGGCGCACCACCAGGTCACGAAAGGCCGGCGGCTCACGGCGCACGCGGTCCGGAGCCGGACCGGAGGCGGCGTCGGGTGGGCTCATCCCCCCAGCCTGGCACCGGCGTGGAGGCCCAGCCCACCGGGCGGGCGCGTCCCAGCCGTGCGGAAGTCGGTGGGAGGACCAAGCGGGTCCCAAGGTTGCTCTGAGGTGGCTCCCCGATGCTTCGACCCACGAAGAGCCGCGCGCCACCGGGCGCGGCGAAGGGAGCCGTGATGGAGACCACCGTGGATCGACCCGACCGGGACACCCCCGTCGAGTCGGCGCGCCCGGCTCGAACCCCGGCCGCACCCGTCTCCCCCACGCCCGCCGCCAGCGCCGATCGCCCGCGGCCCAGGGTCAGCCAGTCGGGTTGGATCACCGCCGCCATCGGCGCCCTGGCCGCCGTGCTCTACACCTGGAGCCTGTCGTCGGTCGGCTACGCCAACAGCTACTACACCGCGGCGGTGCGCTCGGCCACGGTGAGCTGGAAGGCCTTCTTCTTCGGCTCCATCGATCCCGGCAACTTCATCACCGTGGACAAGCCGCCGGCCGCGCTCTGGGTGCAGGCCATCTCGGGTCGGATCTTCGGCTTCAGCTCGTGGTCGATGCTGCTGCCCGAAGCCCTGGCCGGGGTGGCCTCGGTGCTGATCCTGCACCACCTGGTCAAGCGCTGGGCCGGCAACACCGCCGCCCACCTCTCGGCCCTGGCCTTCGCCCTGACCCCGGTGGCGGTGGTCATGTTCCGCTACAACAACCCCGACGCCCTGCTGACCCTGCTGTGCCTGGGTGCGGCCTGGGCCCTGTGGAAGGCGGTGGAGACCGGGCGCACCCGACATCTGTTGGTGTCGGCCGTGCTCGTCGGACTGGCCTTCGACACCAAGATGCTCCAGGCCTTCCTGGTCCTGCCCGCGTTCATCGGCGTCTACCTGCTGGCCGGACCCCCGAAGCTGGGCAAGCGCCTGTGGCAGCTGGCCCTGTCGGCGGTCACCGTGCTGGTGGCCGGCGGCTGGTGGATCGCCATCGTGGCCCTCACCCCGGCCGGCTCGCGGCCCTACATCGGCAGCACCCAGGACAACTCGATCATCAGCCTGCTCACCGGTTACAACGGCCTGTCCCGCCTGTTCGGCAACACCGGCGGCGGGGCCGGGCCGGGCGGCGCCGGGGGTGGAGCGGGAGCGGGCCCGGGCGGCGGCAGCATCGGGTTCGGCGGCGCCGCTGGAGCGCTCCGCCTGTTCAACACCTCCCTGGGCGGTCAGGTGGCGTGGCTCATCCCCCTGGCCATGGCCGGACTGGCGGCCGGGCTGTGGTTGTCGCGTCGTGGTCCCCGGACCGACCGGACCCGGGCCGGCTGGCTGCTCTGGGGCGGCTGGGCCCTGACCTGTGCGGCCGTGTTCAGCCTGTCCAGTGGCGTCTTCCACCCCTACTACACCGTGCAGCTGGCGCCGGCGGTGGCCGCGCTGGCCGGGACGGGCAGCCTGGCCCTGTGGCGCCTGGGCCGGACCCACCGGCTGATGGCCTGGGCGCTGCCCGCCACCGTGGCGGTTACCGCCGGATGGGCGGTCGTCCTGCTCCAGCGCACTGCCGGGTACGACACCTGGCTGGCGCCACTCATCGTGGCCGGCGCCGCCCTGGGGGCCGCCGGGCTGTGGGCCGGCGGGCACCTGCGCCAACGCGGCCTGGTGCTGGCGGCCGGCGCGCTGGCCGCGCGTGGCCTTGCTGGCCGGTCCCACCGCCTACGCCCTCACCACCATCCGCCATCCGGTGAACGGCTCGCTCGTCTCCGCCGGGCCGAGCACCGGTGACACCGGCAACGGACCCGGTGGCGGCGGGTTCGGTGGCGACACCACCTCCGACACCGCCCTCGTGGCCTACCTCGAGGCCCACCAGGGCACGGCCACCTACCTGGTGGCGGGCACCGGTTCGCAGACCACCGCCTCGATCATCATCGCCTCGGGCAAGCCGGTCATCACCATCGGCGGGTTCAACGGCAGCGACCCCAGCCCGACCCTGGCCCAGTTCGAGCACCTGGTGGCCACCGGCCAGGTCCGCTACGTCCTGGTCACCGGCGCCGGCGGCTTCGGTGGTGGTGCCGGACCGGGTGGCGCCGGACCCGGTGGCGGCACCGGTTCGTCCATCGACAGCTGGGTCGAGAGCCACGGGACCGCCGTGTCCAGCTCGGCCATCGGCGGCTCCACCGCCGGGACCCTCTACCTGGTGCACCCGTGATCTCACGCCCCCTCCCCCACCGGCGGCACCTGGTCGTCTCCCAGACGACCGAGTGCCGCCACGACCCGGACATCACCGAAACCTCCCCCCGCACGTCGCCGAAAGGAATCCAGCCATGACCGACGACCTCACCCCCGACGACCCGCTCCACCCCGACCCCGAGCCGCCCTACGTGACCCCATCGACGTCCCCGTCGGCCCCTCCATCGGGTCCCCCGACCGAGCCACCGCCCGTCGCCGTCCAGGCCGATTCGGAGGATCCGTGGTTCGCGGCGGCGCCGGACGCCTCCACCTCGTTGGCCAGCAAGCCCCGCGGCCTGCGCACCTGGGTGGCCGCGGGCGTGGGCGCGGCGGTGATCGCGGCCGCGGCCGTGGGCGGGATCAGCGTGGCCAGCTCCCACTCCACGTCCTCGGCCAGCACGGTCAACCCGGGCGCCGCCGCCGGACCCGGCGGCCAAGCCGGCGCGGCCGGCCGGGGCGGCAACGTGGGCACCGTGGTCAGCGTGAGCGGGTCCACGCTGACCATGAAGGCCCAGCGCTTCGGTTCGTCCTCCACCCAGACGCTGACGGTCAACACCACCTCATCCACCGCCATCACCGAGGCGGTGACCGGATCGGTGAGCCAGATCAAGGCCGGCGACCACCTGGTGATCATGGGCACCACCTCGGGGACCAAGGTGGCGGCCACCCAGATCGAGGATCGCGGCACGGCCAGCGCCGCCACCGCGGTGGGCGGGACGGGCGCGCCACCGCCCAACTTCGCGGGCGGCACCGGCGGGCCTCCGGGGATGGGCGCCGGCGGCGCGCCGGTGACCGGCACCGTCACCGGCGTCGACGGGCTCCACCCTCACCGTGACGTCGAGCGCCGGGACCACCTACACGGTCACGGTGTCCTCGTCGACGAGCGTCGCGCTGGACAAGGCCATCACCCTGGCGGAGCTGACCGCGGGTGAACAGGTGATGGTGGCCGGCGCCACCAGCCATAGCGTGGTCACGGCCACCACCATCCGGGCCGGCAGCTCGGGCTTCGGCCCCGGCGGGTTCGGCGGGCCCCGTCAGACCACCGGGTCATGACGCCGCCTACGGTGGCAGCCACCAGCACGTCGCGGCCGGACCCGCGTGACGATCGCCCGCTCCTGCTCGGGTCGGAGGCCCCCATGTCCAATGCCAGCTCCCAGCCCCGAGTGCTCGTGGTCGATGACGAGGAGCACATCACCGAGCTGGTGGCGATGGCACTGGGCTACAACGGCTTCGACGTGACCCGCGCCGCCACCGGTCGCCAGGCGCTGGCCGAGGTGGACAAGGTCCGACCCGACCTGATCGTCCTGGACGTCATGCTGCCGGACCTGGACGGCTTCGAGGTGGCTCGCCGCCTGCGCGAGGCCGGCGGCGGGGGCACCCGGGTCCCGGTCATCTTCCTGACCGCCCGCGACGCCACCCAGGACAAGATCCAGGGGCTGCGCCTGGGCAGCGACGACTACGTGACCAAGCCCTTCAGCATCGAAGAGCTGGTCGAGCGGGTGAAGGCCGTGCTGCGGCGGGCCTCGGGGCTGGGGCCGGGCGAGCACCGCCTGTCCCACGCCGACCTGGAGCTCGACGAGGACACCCGCGAGGTGTGGCGCGCCGGCCGGCTCATCGAGCTGACCCCGACCGAGTACAAGCTGCTGCACTACCTGCTCTCCAACGCCCGCCACGTGCTCACCCGGGACCAGATCCTCGAGCACGTGTGGGACTACACGTTCGCGGGCAACGCCAGCGTGCTCGAGACCTACATCAGCTACCTGCGCCACAAGGTGGACGACGTGGAACCCCACCTCATCCACACGGTGCGGGGCGTCGGCTACACCCTGCGCCTCCCGCCTGACTGATTGGCCCTCCGGTCGGCAAGCCTCCCTGCGGGCGCTTCGCCATCCGGGTGTCATCGGTCCAGCGGCTCCGGCCTGGCGGCCTGCGCCTTCTTGGCCCCGGCGCCTTCGAGCCTCCCTGCGGGCGCTTCGCCATCCGGGTGTCATCGGTCCAGCGGCTCCGGCCTGGCGGCCTGCGCCTTCTTGGCCCCGGCGCCTTCGAGCCTCACTCCGGGCGCTTCGCCATCCGGGTGTCATCGGTCCAGCGGCTCCGGCCTGGCGGCCTGCGCCTTCTTGGCCCCGGCGCCTTCGAGCCTCACTCCCCGGGAACTCCCAGGTGATCCCGAGGCGGTCCCCAGGGCCGAGGCGCAAACTCGATCCATCAGCCCCACCCCCAACCGGTCGGGCCGGAACCACCCCCGGGTTCCGGCCCGACCGCCAGGGGCGACGAACGAGAGGAACCCGCCATGACGCCATCGCCGCACCCCCACCCTGCCCGCGGTTCGGATGGTGGAGCCCGCCAGCACCCCTCGATGTCGGGCCGGTCCGGCGTCGACCCCATCCCCCCGCGACGCAGTTGGCGCAATCGGCGCCGCCTGGCCTGGCTGGGCGCCGGTGACCACGGGTCCGCCACCCTGCTCAACGCCCACCGCCAGGGCGCGACCCAGCCACCTCCGCCCGCCGCCTGAGCCACCACCGGGCGTGCCAGCCCCAAGCCCTCCCAAGCCTCCCACCGGGTGACATGACCCGGGGCTCCGGCCCCGGGTCATGTCGCGTCCTGGACCCGATCACCGGAATGCCCGCGGTGGGTCCACCTCCAGCTCCCAGCAAGTTCTGAGGGTCGACGGATGGCAGGTGGAGCGACGGGATCGACAGTGGAGCCATGAACCTCTCCTCCGATCCCTTCGTCGTTGCCCGAGGCGGCCGCGGCACCCATCGCGGGTGCGACCGATGAGCGGCGCGCTGCCCTGGTACATCGCCCGGTCCGCCGGCCTGGTGGCCTGGGCGTTGCTGAGCGCCTCGGTCATCTGGGGCCTGACCATGTCCAACCGGGCCCGCCCCTTCGGTCACCGGCCCCGACCGGCCTGGATGCTCGACCTGCATCGCTGGCTGGGCGGCCTGGCCACCATCTTCGTGGGCGTGCACATCGTGGCCATCCTGTTGGACCGCTACGTCAACTTCTCCCTCGTCTCGGTGCTGGTGCCCTTCACCGCCTCGTGGCGCAACACGGCCGTGGCCTGGGGCGTGGTGTCCATGTGGCTGCTGCTGGCCGTGGAGCTGACGTCGCTGGCCCGCCGCCGCCTGCCCCGCAAGGCCTGGCGCCTGATCCACGGGGCCAGCTTCCCCCTGTTCGGGCTGGCCACCCTGCACGCCTTCACGGCCGGGACCGACGCCGGGTCGCTCTACTTCATCGGCGTCGCCGTCCCGGTCATCCTGGCCGTCGCCGCCCTCACCGCCAAACGGGTCATGGACGTCACCGATCCCGACCACCAGCCCGGGCGCGCCAACCGCCCCGCCAGCCCACGGCCGGCCTCGGCCTCCCGATCGAGCTCGTCGATGACCACCAGCCTGCCGGCGTCACCGCCGACCGCTCGCGTGTGACCAGGCCATCGTGCTCCGGCGACCCGCGCTGGTCCGCAAGCTGGCCCGCTACGCCTCCGCGTCGGTGATCGCCACCGCCACCAGCATGACCGTCCTCGCCACGCTGGTGGCCACCGGGGCCATGGCCGCGGGTTGGGCCACCCGGGGCCAGCGGGGGACGACGGGCCGCACGGTGGCCAGCGAGGGAGCCAACGTGGCCACCTTCGCCACGCTCTGGGTGGTGGAGTACGGGCTGTTTGACCGGGTGTTGTTCCGGGCCCGCCACGTCCCGACCACCGCTGCGGTCGACCTCGCCGATCAGGCCGAGGCTCCGGCCAGGCCGGTCGGCGAACTGGTCGAGGCCGCATGATCCCGGCGCGCCGGGGCTCCGATGAGCCACGATCGAGGTCGATGCCCCGCCCGGCGAGTCCTCCATCGATCAGAACCCGCCGATGACCCTGCGACTGCGCCTGGTGCTGGCCCTGGTGGTGTTGTTGACGGTGGGACTGGCCATCTTCGGCTTCGCCACCTACTCGCTCTACGCCCGCGCCCAGTACCAGCGCCTGGACGACCAGATCGCCTCGTCGGTGAACGCGGTGACGGCCCAGCTGCTGGCCAACGGGTCAACCTCGTGCACGACCAGCTCCGGGAGCTCCAAGACGTCGTCCACCTCCACCTCCACGACCGTGACCACCACCGCCGACGGCGACAACGGGGGCAACCCGGGTGGGTTCGGGCCGCCGGGGCAGTACTTCCCGAGCGGCGGCCCGGGCGATGAGCACGGGCAGCGCCCGGTGAACCTCCCCCCCGACACCTATGCCCAGCTGCGCGACCAGGACGGCGCCGTCCAGGCCTGCATCCAGGTCATCAACGCCACCACCCAGCCCGACCTGCCCGACAACCTGCACACCGCTCCGGGCACCAAGCGGTTCTTCACCACCGACTCGCTCAGCGGGTCCGGCCAGTGGCGGGTCATGGTCACCGGGGCCACGGCCGCTGACGGCGACCACACCATCGTGGTGGCCGTGCCCCTGGGCGACGTGACCTCCTCGCTGGACCAGTTCATCCTCATCGAGGTGGCCGCCGCGCTGGCCCTGCTGGCCGCCCTCAGCGTCGGCTCGTGGCTGATCCTGCGACGGGGCCTGCACCCGCTGGAGGCCATGTCGGCCACCGCCGGCGCCATCACCGCCGGGGATCTCACCCAACGGGTGAGCCCGTCGGGCGGGCCCACCGAGGTGGGCCAGCTGGGCCTGGCCCTCAACACCATGCTCGACGACATCGAGGTGGCATTCCTCGAACGTGACGTGACCGAACAGCGCCTGCGCCAGTTCCTGGCCGACGCCTCCCACGAGCTGCGCACCCCGATCACGTCCATCCAGGGCTTCGCCGAGCTGTTCCGGGTGGGCGCCGATCACGCCCAGGTGGACCTGCCCACCATCCTGCGCCGCATCGAGGAGGAGTCGGCCCGCATGCGGGTGCTGGTCGAGGACCTGCTCCTGTTGGCCCAGCTCGACCAGGTGCGCGAGACGCAGGCCGCGCCGGTCGACCTGGCCGTGCTGGCCGCCGACGCCTGCTCCGACGCCGTGGCCGCCGACCGGGATCGGGCGGTGACGCTCGACGCCCCCGAGCCCGTCGTGGTCCAGGGCGACGAGGCCCATCTGCGCCAGGCGGTGGCCAACCTGGTGTCCAACGCGCTGCGCCACACGCCGGCCGGATCGCCCCTGCAGGTGTCGGCTCGTCGGGACGGCGAGTGGGCCGAGGTGGCCGTGCGCGACCACGGTCCGGGCCTCGACGACGAGGCCCTGGCCCACGTGTTCGACCGGTTCTGGCAGGCCGACCGGTCCCGCACCGGGTCGGGCGCCGGTCTGGGCCTGGCCATCGTGGCCGGCATCGCCGCCGAGCACGGCGGGACCGCGGAGGCGGCCAACGCCCCCGACGGCGGCGCCACCTTTGCCATCCGGTTGCCGATCTCCTGAGCCCTCAGGTCGCCAAGCCCCCCGACACTCCCAAATTGGGAACCTTTGTCTGCGGATACCGCACATTTCGATGCCCAATTTCCGGGGGCGGCCGGACCGATAGCATCCGGCGCGGCCGCGACAAGGGGGACGACCGACCATGACCACCACCATCGCCACCGATCTGGTGGACCGGGCCCGCGCCCTGGCACCGCTCATCGAAGCCGAGGCCGAGGCGGCCGAGACGGCCGGCACCCTGTCGGCGCCGGTGGTCGAGGCCGTGGGCCAGGCCGGCCTGTTCACCACCATGGTCCCCCAGGAGCTGGGCGGCGCCGAGGCCGACGTGGCCACGGCCCTGGCCGTGTTCGAGGAGCTGGCCCGGGCCGACGGCTCCGCCGGCTGGTCGGTCATGGCCAACGCCACCACCACCTGCTTCGCCGCCATCTACACCGGCGACGCCGCGGTGGAGGCCATCTTCGGCCCCTCCGCCCGGGGCGACGGGGCCGACCCGCACCCCGATCCGGTCCTGGCCGGGATGCTGGGGCCGATGGGCCAGGCCGTCCGGGTGGACGGCGGGTTCGAGGTCTCGGGCCGGTACCAGTTCGCCAGCGGGTCCGGCCACAGCAGCTGGATCGGGGCCGGCACCACCGAGATGGTCGACGGGGAACCCGCGGTGTCCGAGCTCGGTCTGCCGGCCATGCGGGTGGCCTTCGTCCCCCGCGAGGAGGTGACCTTCCTGGGCAACTGGGACGTGCTCGGGCTCCGGGGCACCGGCAGCTACGACTACCGACTCGATCGGGTCCGGGTTCCGGAGGACTTCACCTTCCTGCTGCTGGAGGCCACCAAGCGTCGGGGTGGGGCCGTCTACGACATCGGGTTGTTCGGGCTCACCGCCGTGGGCCACGCCGCCTTCGCCCTGGGCGTGGGGCGCCGCGCCCTCGACGAGATCGTCACCGTGGCCCGGTCCAAGCAGCGACTGGGAGCCGAACCCATCGCCGACCAGCAGCTGTTCCAGCACGACTTCGCCATGCGCGACGCGGCGCTGGGCGCGGCCCGGGCCTACACGTTCGAGGCGTTCACCCAGGCGGAGGCCGCGGCTCGAGCCGACGGCGCGCCCTCCATGGTGCAGGCCCAGCGGATGCGACAAGCCACCACCTACGCCACCCGGGTGGCGGCTGATGCGGCCCGGTTCGCTTACACCTGGGCCGGCTCGTCGGCCCTGCGCAACCCGAGCGCCATCCAGCGCTGCCTGCGCGACCTGTCCGCCGGCACGCAGCACCTCTACGTGGACAACAACACACTTACGGCGTACACGCAGGCGGTGCTGGCTGGCTGAACCTCGTCGCGATCCCAGTTGCCACTAGGGATCGCGACGTCGCCGGCCGCCGGCGCAGATCAGCGCTTACTCCGGGGCATCCGGCGGTCGATGATTGGGGCATGGACGCCGTGACTCCGAAGTGCCCCAGCTGCAGCGCGCCCGTCCAACCGGACTGGGACTGGTGCCAGCTGTGCGGCTACGACCCCGAGTCGCTCATGCCCGCGGGTTGGATCTCCCCCACGCTCTACCAGGCCGAGGCGGCCGGTGGCGGAACCGGGACGGCCACCAAGCGACGACGGGTGAAGCGGGGACGCAAGGCCGACACCGTGGCCCCACCGCCACCACCACTGATCCAGTTGCCCGAGAACCTGATGGCCGCCGTCGACCCGATCACCGACGACCGCGCCCAGCCGGCCATGCCCCCACCGGTGGCCGAGCCATCGCCGAGCTCGATCACGTTCGATCCCATGCCACCCCTGGCGGCCCCGTCGAACGCCACCAGCTCGAACGGCATCCCGTCGAACGGCATCAGTTCGAACGGCACCACGACCAAGAGCTCGGCGGCGCCGGCCAAGGACCGCAAGACCCGCGACAAGGGGCGGCGCGCGTCGAGCCAGGCCCCGGCCGCGGTTCCCGCCCCGCCCGAGCAGGTGCACCCACCGTGTACCGGGTCAAGGCCACACCCCCCGAGATGACCGGTGCCGCGGTGCTGATGGCTGCCGCCGCCGGCCTGGCCTACCTGACGGTGCGGGGCATCTTGCAGGTGGCCACCGGCGCCTCGACCTCGGCCCTCGACAACGTGGCCACCGTCGTGTTCGTGGTGTTGTGCGCGGTCGTGGCCTTCGCCGCCGCCGCCCAAGGGGCGGCCCTGGTGCGCCAACGAGTCGAGGTGGACGCCGACCAGCTGGTGGCCCACAACCGGTTCGGTCGGGTGCAGCGGGTCCCGATGGCCGAGATCTACGCCATCCGGCTGAGCCAGCGGCAGTTCGCCACCCCCCGGGGCCTGAGCCAGGCCATCGAGACCCCGTACGTGCAGCGCGGCGACGGCAGCGGCTTCTGGCTCGACGCGCTCGGCGGACGTTCGCCGGGTGCCGGCCCCAGTGCTGAGCAGCTGGACCTGTTCGAGCGGCTCACCGCCGAGGTCGACCGGCTCCGGCCGCCCCGTCCCAGCCTCTGACGCCTCGAGGATCGCCGACCAGAGGTTCCGAAGGCGAAGGCCGCCAGGCCGGAGCCGCTGGACCGATGACACCCGGATGGCGAAGCGCCCGCCAGGAGGCTCGCCGACCAGAGGGCCAAGCGAGTCGCTAGGTTCGAGACATGGCCGCGCTGGCTCGACGCGAACGTGACGACCTGTGCGACCTGTTCCTGACCACCGGACCCGACGCCGCCACCCTGTGCGAGGGCTGGACCACCCGAGACCTGGCCGCGCACCTGGTGGTGCGCGACCGCCGACCCGACAGCCTGCCCGGCCTGATGGTCCCGGCCTTCAGCGGACATACCGAGAAGGTCCGGGTGACGTGTCGGGACCACCACGACTACCCGCGGCTGGTGGAGTTGGTGCGCTCGGGGCCGATGTACCCGGTCCGCCTGGCCACCCTCGATGCCTTCGTGAACGGCATCGAGTACCTGGTGCACCACGAGGACGTGGCCCGGGCGCAGCCCGACTGGGCCCGGGCCGACGACGCCCAGCGTGACGCCGAGGCCTGGGACCGCCTCGGAGCCATGGCCAAGATGCTGGGCCGGCCCTCGCCGGTGGGGCTGGTGCTGGCCTCGCCCGGTCACGATCCGATCCGGGCCCACAAACCCGACCCGGACCCGGGTGGTCCCACCGCCACGGTCCGCGGGCCGGTGGTCGACGTCATCCTGTGGGGGTCCGGCCGGTCCGGTCCGGTCGAGGTGGAGATCGAGGGCGACGACGAGGCCGTCGAAGCCCTGGCCCAGGTCAAGTTCGGGAGCTGACCGCCGACTCGACCACTCACCCGGGCGAACGGGCCATAGTGGGCCGGTGCGCCTGACCGAGCCCCGTCCCGGAGTCGGACCGGAGATGGGTCGGCGTTCGGTCCTGCGGTTGGGAGCCCTGGGATTGGCGGCCGGCGTGGCCGGCACCGCCCTGGCCGGCTGCGGGTCCGGTGGGAGCCATTCGGGTGGCACCGACGACGCGGCCCGGGCCACGACCACCACGATCGAGCCGCTGGACACGGCCGCCTGGCAGCAACTGGCCTCCGGGCTGAGCGGTCACCTGGTGCGGCCCGGCGATCCCACCTATCTGGCCGACCTCCAGCTGTACGACCCCCGCTACGACGGGGTCCGCCCAGCCGGCATCGCGTACTGCGCCTCGGTCAGCGACGTCCAACGCTGCGTGGACTTCGCCCGCCAGCACCACCTGGCCGCCGCCGCCCGCTCGGGGGGCCACAGCTACGGCGGCTACTCGACCACCACCGGTCTGGTCATCGACGTGACCCTGATGAGCGGCGTGGGCGTGTCGAGCGCCGGGGCCGGCGGCCCACGCACGGCCACGGTGGGAGCCGGCGCCCGCCTCATCGACGTGTACACCGGTCTCAACGCCCAGGGCGTGTCCATCGCTGCCGGCTCCTGCGCCACCGTGGGCATCGCCGGCCTGACCCTGGGTGGAGGCCAGGGCGTGGTCGGGCGGCTCCACGGCCTGACCTGTGATCAGCTCACCGCGGTGGAGTTGGTCATGGCCGACGGCACCCTTCGGACGGTGTCGCGCACCGACGACCCCGACCTGTTCTGGGCCTGCCAGGGCGGGGGCGGCGGCAACTTCGGCGTGGCCACCTCGTTCGCCTACTCGACCTTCCCGGTGGGTGGCGTGTGCACCTTCGCGGTGGCGTTCCCGTGGGCCGCGGCGGCCGACGTGCTCCCGGCCTGGCTGGCCTGGGCTCCGCACGCCCCCGACGAGCTGTGGGCCAACTGCGTGCTGCTGGTCAATCCCACCACCCACCCGGGCCAGCCCCTGGTGCAGGTGGCCGGGGTGTACGTCGGGTCGGCCTCATCGGCCACGTCGCTGGTGAACCAGTTCGTCTCGTCGGTGGGCACTTCCCCGACGTCGCAGGGCGTCAACCCCACCACGCTGGCCCACGCCATGTACATCGAGGCGGGCTGCGCCCAGCTGAGCCAGGCCGAGTGCCATCTGCCCACCCAGACCGCCAGCGGCCAGCTGACCCGCCTGGCCGCCATGGCCAAGTCGCAGTACGTCACCGGGTCGCTCTCCTCCTCGACGGTGTCCACACTGATCGCCGGGCTCGACGAGCGCCAGGGTGCTCCCGGCGCCACCGAGAGCGGGGTGAACTTCGACGCCTACGGGGGTGCCATCAACCGGGTGGCCCCCGGCGCCACGGCCTTCGTGCACCGCAACACGTTGGCCTGCGCCCAGTTCACCGCCTCGATCGACGTCGGCGAGTCAGCCGCCACCACCGCGGCCAGCCAGGCCTGGCTCGACGAGATCGCCCAGTCGGTGCAGGCCGACCTGTCCAGCCAGGCGTACCAGAACTACATCGATCCCACCCTGGCCGACTGGCGCACGGCGTACTACGGCTCCAACCTGTCCCGCTTGCAGCAGGTCAAGCAGGCGGTCGACCCGGACGACTTCTTCCGCTTCGCCCAAAGCATCCCGCTGCCCTGATCCAGCCGCTGGCCGCCGCGGGCTTCAGCCCTGTTCAGCCCAGCCGTGGAGGAGCTTGAAGCGCAGGGCGGTGGTCAGACCCCAGGCCACGGTCAACGCGGCCAGCTCGCCGACCAGGCCTCCACCGGCCACATGGACACCGAACACGGCCGCCACCGACAGGGCGATGCCGGTCAGGGTGACGGCGATGCTGGCCTTGATGTGGCGGCGCATGTGGGCGTTGCCGCGACCGTGGCGGAAGGAGAAGCGCTGGTGGGCCCAACCGTTGCCCACCGCGGTGGCGGCCAGGGCCACCGCCACCGACGCCTCGGCGCCGAGCACCGGCCGCAGCAGCAGGAACAACACCAGCGAAGCGGCGGTGCTGACCCCGCCCACGAGGGCGAAGGTGATGAGGTGGCGGCCGCCGTCGTCGGAGAAGGGCCGGCGGGCATCCCCGCCGAAATCGAGCCGACCGTGGCCCGAGGCGAACCGCCAGGCCATGCGCGCCGCGCCCCGCAGATCGTCGCGGGCGGTCCGGGCCACGTCCACGCGGCTGTCGAGGTCGTCCATCCAGTCCACGGCCACCTCGTGGATGCGCAAGCCGTTGTGCTCGGCCAGCAGCAGCATCTCGGTGTCGAAGAACCAGGCGTCGTCGTGGACCGCGGGGATGAGGGTGCGGGCCACGTCGGACCGAACCGCCTTGAAGCCGCACTGGGCGTCACGGAAGCGGTTGGCGAACAGCACCCGCAGGATGAGGTTGTAGGAGCGGGAGATGGCTTCGCGCCTCGGACCCCGGGCCACGTTGGCCCCCGCGGCCAGCCGACTGCCGATGGCCAGGTCGGAGTGGCCCGACACCAGTGGCGCCACCAGGGGCAGCAGGGCGTCGAGGCCGGTGGACAGGTCGACGTCGGTGTAGGCCAGCACGGCCGCGTCGCTGCTGGTCCAGGCCGTGCGCAGCGCCAGTCCTCGACCCTTGCGATCCAGGTGGACGAAGCGCACGCCGCGGAGGCGCTCGGCCAGTTCCGCCCCGATGGCCGCGGTGGCATCGGTGGAGGCGTTGTCGGCGATGGTGATCCGCCACGTGAACGGGAACTGGGTGGCCAGGTAGTGGCGCAACCGCTCCACGCTGTCGGCCAGCGTCGCCTCTTCGTTGTAGACGGGCACCACCACGTCGACGGTGGGGGCGTCGGTCATCTGCCCGGGTCGATCGGCGACCTGCTCACCGACCACGTCGCGCCCCGACTCGGACATCTCAGCGCCCCCATCGTCGGGCGCAACGGTCGGTACATCGGCTCGCCCCGGCGAGGTGGTGGTGGTCATGGTCGCTTCCCGGAGATCGACATGGATGCAGGTTCCCGCGACCGGCTCCGACCCGGCGCCGCCAGGACTGGGAGTTCCCTGGGAGGCTCCCCGCATCGCCCCCCGGTCCCCCCGATACATCCGACACTCGCCCTACACCCCCAGGTTGCGGCCGATGATCTCTTTCATGATCTCGGTCGTGCCACCGTAGATCGTGGTCACCCGGGCGTCCGCATAGGCCCGGGCGATGGGGTACTCGTTCATGTACCCGTAGCCCCCGAAGAGCTGGAGGCACCGGTCCACCGTGCGCTTCTGCAGCTCGGTGCACCACCACTTGGCCATGGCCGCCTCCTCCACCGTGAGGTCGCCCCGGTTCAGGCCCAGCACGCAGCGGTCCACGAAGCTCTGGGCCACCTCCACCTCGGTGGCCACCTCGGCCAGGACGAAGCGGGTGTTCTGGAAGGCGGCCACGGGCTGGCCGAAGGCCTGGCGCTGGCCCACGTAGTCGACCGTCCAGCCCAGGGCGGCGCGGGCCGCGGCCACCCCGGCGGCGGCGATGGACAGGCGCTCCTGGGGCAGGTTGGCCACCAGCTGGCCGAAGCCCTGGCCTTCGGTGCCCAGCAGGTTGGTGGCCGGGACCCGCACGTCGGAGAAGAACAGCTCGGCCGTGTCCTGGGCGTGCAGGCCGATCTTGTCCAGGTTGCGCCCCCGCTCGAAGCCGTCCATCCCCCGCTCCAGCACCAGCAGGCTCATCCCCCGATGGCGTTGGCTGGGATCGGTCTTGACCGCGGTGATGACCAGGTCGGCGTTGATGCCGTTGGTGATGAAGGTCTTGGATCCGTTCACCACGTAGTGGTCGCCGTCGCGGATGGCGGTGGTCGACATCGACGCCAGATCGGAGCCGATCCCGGGCTCGGTCATGGCGATGGCCGTGATGAGCTGGCCGGAGGCGATGCCCTTGAGCCAGCGGTGGCGCTGCTCGTCGGTGGCGTAGCGCAGGAAGTAGGGCAGGCAGATGTCGTTGTGCAGGGTCAGGCCCAGGCCGGCGCCGGGCACCCCGGCCAGCTGCACCTCCTCGATGATGACCAGGTTGAACCGGAAGTCGTCGGTCCCGCCCCCACCGAACTCCTCGGGTACGGCCATCCCCAGGAAGCCGAGCTCACCGGCTGCGGCGAACACGTCGCGGGGCACGATGCCGGCCGCCTCCCATTCGTCGTGATGAGGGACGACCTCCGCGGCCAACCAGCGCCGGAAGCTGTCGCGGAACAGGTCGTGCTCGTCGGCGAACAGGCCGCGGTCCATCGGCTCAGCCGAAGGCCAGTCTCAGGCCGGGACGCGACCACCGGCAGCGGAGCAGCTCACCGCGCCCGGACGAGGTGATGAAGGCGGTGCGCCCGTCCTCGCCGCCGAAGCAGATGTTGGTGACCAGCGGGTCGGGCAGCGACAGGTGCTCGGACTGGGATCCATCGGGGGCCACGCAGGTGATCCCGCCCTGCCCCAGGGTCGCGGCGCACACCCAGCCGGCACCGTCGACGGCCAGCGAGTCGAACAGGTGCCCGTCGGGCGCGTCGAACAACAGCGTGGCGCCGTGGGGCGCGTCGCTGGCCGGATCCCGTCCCACCTGGCCGGGGCCGACGACGTCCCAGGCCCAGATCCGACCGGTGTGGGTCTCGGCCACGTACAGTCGCGTCCCCGTCGGGGCTCAGGCCGATGCCGTTGGTGGACTCGGTGCCGTGGGCCACGCCGGTGACGGTGCCGTCGGCGGCGCGGTAGCAGACGCCCGCCTGGTCGGTGCCCTCGGTGGCGGTGACCCCGTGGTCGGTGAACCACAGCCCACCGTCACGGTCGAAGACCAGGTCGTTGGGGGCACGCAGCGGCTGGCCGTCACATTCGGTGACCACGGTCTCCACCGTGCCCGTGGCCAGGTCGACCCGCTGGATGCTGCCGCCGGTCCATTCCGCCGGCGTCTCGCCCGGCAACAGCAGCTCGTCGCTCACCTGGACCCAGGTGAAGAAGCCGCCGTTGTTGCACAGCCAGACCGCCCCGTCGGGGCCGATGGCGGCACCGTTCGGTCCGCCGCCGCAGTCGACCACCACGTCGACGGTGCCGTCGGGCGACACCGCGCTCAGGGTGCCGCGGGCGATCTCGACCACCAGCACGCGACCGTCGGGTCTGGCCACGGGTCCCTCGGGGAATCGCAGACCGGTGGCCACCACCTCGGCTTCGAGCGGTTCACTCATGGCGAGATCCTGTCATGCCCGTCCGGACCAGGCCGAAGCGTCTGCGGGGCGGGGCCCGGCCACGGCCCGCGGCGCCCGGATGGACCGCGGATGTGACGCCTCTCATGAGAGGAGTCTCATACTCTTTGGGTGACATCCATTGTTCTCCATCCGGGGACACACTGGCCAGGTGATGACCAGGAGGTCGTGGTCGACGAGGGTGCTGGGCCCGTCGTCGGCCGCCGCCCTGGGGCTGTTCGGGCTGGCCGCCGTGCGGGGGTGGCTGGACGGGCTGCGCATCGACGCCCCCCTCGAGGTGGCCCCGGTGGCGCTGGCCGCAGCCGCCCTCGTCGTGGCGGTGACGGCCCGGCGGTCGCGACGTTGGTGGACCCGCACCCTGCCCGCGCTGGTCGCCGGTGTGGTCGTCATCGAGTGGGCCGCGGCCTGGTACCTGCGGGCCAGCGCCACCATCGT
The DNA here is from genome assembly GCA_963793965.1 of uncultured Microthrixaceae bacterium. Lineage (GTDB taxonomy): Bacteria > Actinomycetota > Acidimicrobiia > Acidimicrobiales > Acidimicrobilacustridaceae > UBA4742. The sequence goes on along the minus strand of CAWCCB010000020.1, from coordinate 103,122 downwards.
CGATCCCTATCCGGCGTCGTTCCTGGTCTGGGTCGGCCTGGCCCTGCTCACCCCGGCCGCAGTGGTGGCCGGCTGGTCGGCGGCCGGCCGCGGCCGGCGGCTGGCCGGAGCCGCAGGCCGTGCCCGCTGGCCGTGGCCGCCGCCTTCCTGCTCATCAACAGCCACTACGGGTACTGGCCCACCCTGGGTGACCTGCTGGGCCATCCGCTTCCCGGCCAGGTGAGCGCGGCCACCTTCCGGCGCGAGTTGGCCGACGGCGTCGCCGCGGCCGCGGTCGTCGGGCGCACTCGATGGGTCGACCGCGGCCCGCCTCCAGCCCCCGCCGTGGGCCCTCCGGCGGGCAGCACCCGTGCTACCGGCGTCGGCCCTGCTGCCCGGCGCCACCCCGACCGCCCGGCCCGCCCCCGAGGCGACCACCGCGCCGGCCCGGACCGCCACCTCGACCTCGACCCCGGCCCCGGTCGTCACGCCCGAGGTCGCCACCGGCCAGTTCGCCGCCGTCGACATCCCGGCCACCGTGTCGCACTTCGTGCATCGGTGGAACTACGTCTACCTGCCCCCCGCCTACTTCACCATCGGCCCGGTCCCAGCTCGGCGTGCTGGTCCTGTTGGCCGGGACGCCGAGCTCGCCGGCCATCTGGGCCTCGGGCGGCGGCGCGCTGGACACGGCCAACGCCTACGCCCGCGCCCACCACGGCCGGGCGCCGGTGCTGCTGTTCGTGGACGCCAACGGCTCGTGGAGCGGCGACACCGAATGCGTGGACAGCTCGCGGGGCGAGGCCGAGACGTACCTCACCCGCGACGTGGTGTCCTTCGCCATCCACCGCCTGGGCCTGAGCCCGGACCCGGCCCGCTGGGGGATCGTCGGCTTCTCCGAGGGCGGCACCTGCGCCTACGACCTGGCCCTGCGCCATCCCACGCTGTTCCACTACGTGGTCGACCTGGCCGGCGACGCCGCCCCCAACGTGGTCGGCTCCACCCTCCACGAGCTCTACGCCGGCTCCCGGGTGGCCATGCGCGAGCACCAGCCGTCGTGGCTGCTGGCCCACCCGGTCGGTTCCTACCGCCCGCTCACCGCCTGGTTCGGCGCCGGCGTGGACGACGCTCTCGCACCTGCGCCTGGCCCGTCACCAGGCGGCTGCCGCCCGCCGGGCCGGCATCCACGCCACCTGGTTCGCCGGGCCCGACGGGCATGACTGGCAGTTCTGCACCTGGGCGCTGCGCCGGCTCCTCCCCGGTCTGGCCGGCGACGTCGGGCTGCCGGTGACCCATCCGACGCGCTCCCGTCCGCCCCGCCGAGCCCGCGCCGCCGATCGCCGCCCTCAGCCGCAAGGGCTGAACACGGTGGCGGTGCCCGGGCGGAGGCGTCGTGGTGGTGGGTCGCCCCCCACGCCGGCCGTGCCCGGCCCCGGTGCGCCGCTCGCAGGCCGGGGCCAGGAAGCCCGCCACCCCCCGCGCCGCACCCGAGAAGGGCAGGGAGCTGACCGGGATCTCGACCGCCGGCTGGGGGATCAGCACCTCCTCGCCGTCGGCTCGGACGAGCGGGACCACCGGCAGGGTGGCGGTGCTGAGGTCGTCGGCCGACAAGCCTGACGCCCAGCTGGCCAGCGACGTCAGCTCGGCCAGCGACAGCTGCGAGTCGATGGTGGTGTGATCGGCGAACACGTTCAACAGGGTGGTCAGCGACGTCGGGCTCGGCCGACACCGAGATCAGCTGGCGGCCGATGATGGCGACCAGCGCCTGCTGGTCCGCCTCCCGCTGCAGGTCACCGCCGCCGAGGATGGTCCAGTGGCCGGCTGGATCCTGGACCCGAAGCTGTCGGGATCGAACCAGGGCCAGTGCGGCCTGACCGTCGAGGGTGTGGCAGCCGGGCGCCAGGTCCAAGCCGGTCTGGGCGTCCTGAACCCTGGCGTTCACCTCCACCGACACGCCGCCCACCTGGTCGACCAGCGCGGCCAACCCGGTCGGGTCGATCTCCACGAAGTGGGCGATGGGGATGCCGAGGTGCTGCTCGACCGCCCCGATGAGCGATGAGGCTCCCCCCTGGCTCAACAGCTGTCGATCTTGGGACCGGTCCCGTCGAAGACGAGATCCCGCGGGATGGACAGGATCCGGACCTGGTCGGCGGCCGGGTCGACGCGCACCACCATGATGGTGTCCGTGCGCACGCCGGCCTGGCCGCGGGGTCCGTCGGTGCCCACCACCAGGATGTCGAAGGGCTTGCCCCCCTCCACCGGGGTGAGCACCCCGGTGGCCACTCCGACGCGGTGCACCTGGTCGGCCCGGTAGCCGACCCAGCCGGCCGCTCCGGCGCACGACCAGCAACGCAACCAGCGGGACGGCGACCAGCGTGCGACGGCGTTCGGCGACGACGACGGATGTGGCCACCCCGGGCGCGGGCGGCGGTCACCAGCTCGGCCGTGACGGCGAAGGCCTCGGGATCGTCGAGACCCCGAGCCGGTCCCGGGTCTCGCTCTCGGACAGCTCGGTGTCGGTCATGAGGGGGCTCCTTCGGGAGCGACCGGCCCGCGGGCCGATGCGCAACTCGGGTCTGCGCTCGGGGAGCCGGCGGCCGCCGGACTCGGCGGGGAGCTCGTCGGGTCCTCCAGCGCGGCTCGCAGGGCGGCCAGGCCCCGGGAGGCGTGCTGCTTGACCGTCCCCACCGAGCAACCCAGCGCGGCGGCCACCTCGCCCTCGGGCAGATCGGCCAGGTAGCGCATGACCACCACCTCGCGCTGGCGTCGCGACAGCCGTCGCAGCACCGCCACCAGCTCCCGGCGCGCCACGATGGTGGCGGCCAGGTCCACCGGGGCCGCGCCGGGTCCCACGGCCCGACGGACGCGGGCCACCCGTCGGGGCGCCGGGCGCGACCCGGGCGCGGGCCGCGTCCAGAGCCAGGTTGGTGGCCACTCGGGTGACCCACGCCTCGTCGTAGGGCCCCACACGCGACCAGCGGGCAAAGGCCGGGCCAACGTCTCCTGGGTGACGTCGCGCGCCTCCTCGCGGTCACCCAGGATGCGGAAGCCCACCCGGTAGGCCAACACCCCCAGCTCGGCTGCCCGTCCATCGAAGTCCGACTCGCTTGCGGTCATCACCTCTCCAACGCCGAGGTCCGCCCGCAGGTTGACACGAACCCGACGGCCGCGCCGCGCCGCGTCAGTCGGTGGCCACCGCAGCCAGCACGTCCAGCCGGGCCGCCCGCCGGGCCGGGCGCCACCCGGCCAGGACCCCCGCCCCGGCGCCGATCGCCAGGATGACCAGCAGCGAGACGACGGGCAGGCTGAACCCGTCAGGTTCAGGGCGCTCGACCCGGCCCGGACCAGCCCCCAGGCGGCCAGGCTGCCCACCACAGGCCGCCGAGCGTCCCGAGCACGGCCACGATCAACGACTCGTCGCGCAGCATGGACCGCAGCTGGCGCCGGGACTGACCCACCGCTCGCAGCAACCCGAGCTCCCGGGTGCGTTCGTGGATCGACAACGACAGCGTGTTGGCGATGCCCATGACCGCGATCAGCATGGCCAGCGCCAGCAGGGCGTCGACCACCTTCAGCAGCTGGTCCACCTGGGCCGCCGACCGAGCGGGTGAACTCCTGGCGATCCTGCACCTGGATGGGCTCGAAGGGCTGCAGCGCCCGGGTCACCGCGGCTCGCCCGGCGGGCGTCCGCCACGCCGGGGGCGAACCCCACCAGCACGGCCGACATCGGTCAGCGGCGCGGTCATGTGGGCCTGGAACGTGGACGCCGGCAGGATGAGGTCGCCCAGCGCGCCGCGGTCGCGATACACGGCGCCCACCCGCAACGGCTGGGAGGCGCCGTCCGCCCACTTGGCCGGCACCGCCGTGCCCAACGACCAGTGGTGCTGGTCCGCCCACTGCCCGGAGACCGCCAGCTGTCGCGACCCAGCCGCGCCAACGACCCGGCGCTCACGTGCAGGTCGGTCGACCGCCGCCAGTTGGGCCGGGTCGGCCACGGTGGCCGTGAGCGAGGAGCCGGCCAGGGTCACGGCCCCGTTGGCCAGGCCCGGCGGCGGCCCGCACCTGGGGCAGGGCCCGCACGGCGGCGGCCACCGACGGGCTGATGCCCGTGTCGGTGCCGGCCCCCACCGGCGACACCACCAGGTCGCCCCGGAAGGACTGGGCCACGGATCGATCGAGTGAAGTCTTGATGGAGGCGGCGAAGACGGTGAACAGCACCACCACGCCCACCCCGATCATGAGCGCCGAGGCGGCCGCCGAGCTGCGCCGCGCCTGGCGCGTGGTGTTGAGCTGGGCCAGCTCGCCGCTGACGCCGTGGGCCAGGCGCAGCGGGCGACCGAGCACCGCGCTCACCGGGCGGGTCACCGCCGGCCCGATCAGCACGGCTCCGGCCAGCGTGACCAGCGCGGCCAGCCCCACCAGCCCGACGCCCGCGGATCCCGATGCCCCACCGATCAGCGCGGCCAGGCCCCCGGCGACCACGATCACCCCGACCACCAGGCGCAGACGACCCGATGGTGCGCCCGCCGATGGCCACGTCACGCATGGCCGCGACCGGCGCCACCCGCGAGGCACGCACCGCCGGCACCACGCTGGCCACCAGCGTGGTCCCCAACCCGATCGCCGCCGGCCCACAGCACGGCCGAGACGGGAACGACCAGCCCGCTGAGGGGCAGACCCGTGCCCGCGGCCCCCAGCAAGGCGTGCAGCCCGGCGGCCAACCCGACGCCGACCGCCACGCCGGCGATCGACGCCACCAGGCCGACCGCCGCCGCCTCCAGCGCCGAGGCGGCCAGCACCTGCGAACGGGAGGCGCCGATGGCGCGAAGCAGCGCGCGCGGCCCGGGTGCGTTGCGCGGCGAGGATGGAGAACGTGTTGGCGATGCTGAAGGTGGCCACCAGCACGGCCACACCGGCGAAGATGAGCAGGAACGTCTCGAGCGGGTCCACGAACGAGCCTTCGACGTCACGCTGCTGCTGGCGCGCCAGATCGCGGCCGGTGACCACCTCGGCGCTGGCCGGCAGCACCCCGCGGATGCGCCGGGCCAGATCGGCCTGGCTGACCCCCGCGTCGGCCGCCACCCGGACCTGGCTGATCTGCTGGCGACCGACGAGCAGGATCCGCTGGGCGTCCGCCAGGCTGAAGGCGGTGTAGGTGGCGCCGGCCATGCTGTCGCCCGAGCCGAACCCGGCCAGGCCCACCACCACCGCCCGCACCGGCTGGGGCGTCAGGACGGTGACGGGCCCCCCGATCCCGAGCCGGCCGACCCGGGCCGAACGTCGATCGACCACCACCTCGACCGGACCCGACGCCCGGGCCACCGGCGCCCGACCGGCCACCAGGTGATACGGGTTCAACGAGCTGGACCCGAGCCATGATCCGGCCAGGGTGGGCGGGCCACCTCCGCCGACGGGTCGCCCGTCGGCGCCCACCAGCTGCGCCGCGCCGTCGACCTCGGGCACGGCCCGCGACACGCCGGGCACGGCGGCCACGACGGGGACCAGCCCGGCATCGACCAGGCCCCGAGCCTGGGCGTTGCCGTCGCCCACCTGGCTCGGGTTGCGGACCACGGCGGCCGTCCCGGCGTCAGCCGATTCGAACAGACCGCGGAAGCCTCCTCGAAGGGTGGCGCCCAGGATCAGGGTGGCCGCCAGGAAGGCCACGCCCAGCACGACGGCGAGGCCGGCCCCCAGCAGGCGGCGCTTGTGGGCGATCAGGTTGGCGAAGGTGGTGGCGATCATCGGATCAGCCCCCGAACGCCTTCATGCGCTCCAGCACGCCCGACGCGGTGGGGGCCTCCATCTTGTCGACCACCCGGCCGTCGGCCAGGAAGACCACGCCGTGGGCGTGGGCGGCGGCCACCGGATCGTGGGTGACCATGACCACGGTCTGGCCCAGCTCGTCGACGGCTCCGCGCATGAAGGCCAGGATCTCCCCGCCCGCCCGGGAGTCCAGGTTGCCCGTGGGCTCGTCGGCGAAGATGACGTCGGGTCGCGAGACCAGCGCCCGGGCCACGGCCACCCGTTGCTGCTGGCCACCCGAGAGCTCGGCCGGACGGTGATCGAGCCGGTCGCGCAGTCCGACCGTGTCGAGCACCTGATCGAGCCAGGCCGCGTCCACCGTGCCCCGCCCCAGCCGGACGGGCAGGGTGATGTTCTCGGCCGCGGTCAGGGTGGGGACGAGGTTGAAGGACTGGAACACGAAGCCCACCCGCTGGCGGCGCAGCCGGGTGAGCTTGCGCTCGGAGAGCCGGGCCAGCTCCGTGTCGCCCAGCCACACCTGGCCCGAGCTGAGCGTGTCGAGTCCGGCCAGGCAGTGCATGAGCGTGGACTTGCCCGACCCCGACGGCCCCATGATGGCCGTGAAGCGTCCCCGAGCCAGCTCGAGGGTGACGCCGTCGAGGGCTCGGACCCGGGTGTCGCCCTGGCCGTGCACCTTGACCGCGTCGAGGGTCCGGGCCGCGATGGTGAGCTCGCGGCCGGGCGGGGCGACCGGCGCCGACGAGGGCGAGGGGGAGGCGAGAGCTGAGGCGGTGACGACCATGGGGACTCCTGTCCGGCGGATGTGACTGCACCTCCGACGGTACGAATCCGGCCCCGATGGCGGAATGGGGCGTCCCGGTCTCCTGGCGGTGGGGATATCCCCCGACCCGGGGGTCAGTGACCGGGATAGGTGATGGTCACGTCGCCGTTGTCGGTGTGGGCCGACAGCACGCGGGGCGCGGTGGGATCGGTGCGCACCGGCGTGGTCACCGACCCCTGGGAGGTGCCCACGTCCAACCGGTAGGCGTCGGTGGTGTCGGGCACCACCATCGTGATCGAGCCGTTGTCGGTCTGGCTGCGCACCGAGTCGGGAACTGCGGCCAGGGTCAAGGTGATGGAGCCGTTGTCGGTGTCGGCCACCACCTGTCGGGAGCCGAGGTTCGATCCGGTCACGTCGCCGTTGTCGGTGCTCAGCGTCACCGATCCGCTCAGGTGATCGACGGTGATGCTCGAGTTGTCGGTCTCGAGGTCAGCCCCGGCGCGGAGGTCCTGGGCCCGGATCGAGCCGTTGTCGGTGTGCACGATCACCGACACGGAGCTGGGGACGGCCACCACGTAGTCCACCGAGCAGAAGGCCGACCACAGGGTCGGGCAGGACGCGGTGAGCACGAGGCGGTCACCGACGCGGCGCTGGTGGTGGGTGGTGGCCAGCAGACCGTCGCTGACCAGGGTGGTCACCTCTCCCAAGGAGCTGGGCAAGGCGGACCCGATGATGCGCACCGAGCCGCTGTCGCTGTCGATCTCCAGGGTGTGCAACCCGACGGTGGAGAACTGCGACTGGAAGGCGGTCACGTGGTGGGCCAGCACCGACACCACCTCGGGGACGCCGAAGGCCAGCAGGCTCACGGCCAGCACGCTGCCCAGGACGCGCCAGAAGACCCTCATGATTCGAGCCACTGCAGGACGGCCAGGACGCGGCGGTTGTCCTGGCCGGCGGGGGCCAGATCGAGCTTGGTGAAGATGTTGCTGACGTGCTTCTCGACCGCGCCCGCGCTCACCGTCAAGATGTGGGCGATGGCCGCGTTGGACCGCCCCTCGGCCATCAACCCGAGCACCTCTCGCTCGCGTCCCGACAGCCGCTCGAGCGGATCGCGGCGGCGGCTGCGGGCCAGGAGCTGGGCCACCACCTCGGGGTCCAGGGCGGTGCCCCCGTCGGCCACCTGCCGGAGGTTGGCCAGGAACTCGTCCACGTCGGCCACCCGGTCCTTGAGCAGGTAGCCCAGCCCGCCCCGCGACGCCACCGACAGCAGCTCGGTGGCGTAGCGCTCCTCCACGTACTGGGACAGCACCACGATGCCCACCTGGGGCCAGCGCGATCGGATCTCCAACGCGGCGCGCAACCCGTCGTCGGTGTGGGTGGGGGGCATGCGCACATCCACCACGGCCAGGTCGGGCTGATGGCGCTCGACCACCTCGATGAGCGTCTCGGCGTCGCCCACCGCGGCCACCACCTCCTCGCCCGCGTCGAGGGCCAGGCGGGTCAGCCCGGCCCGCAAGAGCACCGAGTCCTCGGCGATCACGAGGCGCATGGGAGCTCCACCAGCAGCGTCGTCGGCCCACCTGCGGGGCTGATGAGATCCAGGCGGCCACCCAGGGCGCTGACCCGGTCGGCCAGACCGGCCAGGCCGGTGCCGCCACCGGAGCCGGACCCGCGTGCTCCGCCGATGCCGTCGTCACGCACCTCGACCACCAGCCGGTCGCCCTGGCGCACGATCGTGACCCAGGCCCGGGTGGCCTGAGCGTGGCGACCGACGTTGGTCAGCGCCTCGGACACCACGAAGTAGGCGGCGCTCTCCACCGCCGGTGGGGGACGATCGACCACGTCGACCTCCAAGGTGACGGGCACGGGGGTGCGGGCCACGATGGCCGACAGGGCGGCGTCCAGGCCGCGGTCCTCGAGGATGACCGGGTGGATGCCCCGGACCAGGTCGCGCAGCTCGGCCAGTGCCGCCTTGGCCTCCTCGTGGGACTCGGCCACCAGCACCTCGGCGCCCTCGGGATCCCGACCCATCCGCTGGCGCGCCTCGCCCAGGGTCACGGCCAGCGCCACCAGTCGCTGCTGGGCACCGTCGTGGAGGTCGCGTTCGATGCGACGTCGCTCGGCCTCGGCGCTGTCCACCGCGGCCACCCGGCTCGTCTCCAGGGCCGATACCTGGGCAGACAGCTGGGCCCGGTCGCTGGGGGCCAGCAGCAGGCGGCCCAGGGCCCGGTCGAGCTGACCCAACCCGACGGTCAGCCACGGCGCCCCCAACGCCAGGCCGGCCAGGCCGACCACGCAACCCAACCAGGCGCGAGGACCGGGGGCGACCTGGAACAGGCCGAAGTGCGCGGCGCCACCGGCCAGGTGGCCGGCGTAGAAGGGCAACCCGACCAGCGCGGCCGAGCCGCACCAGGCGGCCAAGGTGGCGGAGAAGGTGACCACCCCGACGGGCAGGGCCAGCACCAGGTACCCCATCTCTCGCCATCGGGCCGGGGAGCGGAACCGGGCCGTCCACCGCCTCCACAGGCTGACCGGCGGGAGCGGGGCCACGGGATCGCGCAGCTCCAGGTCCAACAGGGCGGCGAAGCGCGACCGTTCCATGGTGGCCAGCGCCCGGCTGGCCACGAACAGGAGCCAGATGGTGACCACGGCCAACGGGAACGTGATCAACAGTCCCACCGAGACCGCGGCCAGGGTGACCACCACCGTGAAGGTGATCACCGCCACCGGCAGGTCCAGCAGCAGGTGGACCAGCGTCCACCACGTCGAGGTTCGCCCCCAGGGGCGAAGCAGCTGGGGCCCGGTCACGTCCACACCCTAAGCACGTGTTCCGGGCCCGACCATGGAGCAGCCACCCCGTACGCCGGAGGGGAAAACCCCACCAGGTGACCGATGCCCCCGTCGTGTTGGGCGAGAATCGTCGGACCCGGATTCCCCGTGCCCCCGGTGAGGAGCCAGCCATGAGCACAACCGAGCCGGCGAGCGTTCCGGTGGCCTGCCTGTCGGTGGTGATGCCGTGCTTCGACGAGTTGGCCACCATCGACGAGATCGTGGACCGCGTCCTGGCGTCGTCGCTCGTGGCCGAGTTGATCATCGTGGACGACGGGTCCCGCGACGGCACCCGTGACCGGCTGGCCTCCTACGACGACCCGAGGGTGCGGGTCCTGCTCCAACCGAAGAACCAGGGCAAGGGCGCGGCCCTGCGCCGCGGGTTCGCCGAGGCCACCTCGGACTACGTGGTGGTGCAGGACGCGGACCTGGAGTACGACCCGGCGGACTACGCCGAGCTGCTGGCCCCGCTGGTGTTGGACAAGGCCGACGTGGTCTACGGCAGCCGTTTCCTGGGCGGCCAGGCCCACCGGGTCCTGTACTTCTGGCATTCGGTCGGCAACAAGGTGCTCACCCTGGCGTCGAACATGGTCACCGACCTGAACCTGACCGACATGGAGACCTGCTACAAGGCCTTCCGCCGTGAGGTGCTCGAGAGCTTCGTGCTGGAAGAAGACCGGTTCGGCATCGAGCCCGAGATCACCGGCAAGGTGGCCGCCCAGGGCTGGCGGGTCTACGAGGTCGGCATCTCCTACGCCGGCCGGACCTACGACGAGGGCAAGAAGATCGGCTGGCGCGACGGCCTGCGTGCCATCTACTGCATCGCCCGCTACTCACCCTTCGCCCTGTCTCGCCGCTCCCCCTGACCAAGCCCCCCTCTTCGCAAATTGGGAATCTTTGCCTGCGGATACCGCACATTTTGATGCCCAGTTTGCGGAGGAGGGGCCACCAGTTTCCGGACGAGGGGCGACCGGTAGTCTGACGCCATGTCCAGTCAGCGCCTGGCCCGGGTTCGCGACGCCATGGCCGAGCGCCACGTCGACGCCCTGTTGCTGTCGGTCGGACCGGATCTGCCCTGGCTCATCGGCTACCAGGCCATGCCCCTCGAGCGGCTCACCATGCTGGTGGTGCCCCGCGACGGCGAGCCGGTGCTGGTCGTCCCCCGGCTGGAGGCGCCCCGGGTGGTCGAGCGACCCGACCTGTTCTCCATGCACCCGTGGGCCGAGACCGAGGATCCCCTGGATCTGGTAGCCGGGCTGGTGGGCGCGGCCGGGTCCATCGCCATCGACGACCGCACGTGGGCCCGATTCGTGCTGGATCTCCAGGCCCGCCGGCCCGACGCTCGCTACTGGCGCGCCTCGACCGTCACCGGGCCCCTGCGGGCGGTGAAGGACGCGGCGGAGATCGAGGTGCTGGCCCAGGCCGGCGCGGCGGCCGACCGGGTGGCCGAAGCGCTCCAGCACGGCGAGATCCCCCTCATCGGACACACCGAGGCCGAGGTCTCGGCCGAGATCGGCCGCCGCCTGCTGGCCGAGGGGCACCAACGGGTGAACTTCGCCATCGTGGGCGCCGGCGAGAACGCGGCCAGCCCCCACCACGACGCCACCGACCGGGTCATCGCGCCGGGCGAGGTGGTGCTGTGCGACTTCGGAGGCACGATGCTGGGCCCCGACGGCGCCGGGTACTGCTCGGACACCACCCGCTGCGTCTACACCGGAGCACCCCCGGCCGAGTTCGTCGAGCTCTACCAGGTGCTGGAGGGCGCCCAGGCCGCGGCCGCGGTGGCGGGCACCGTGGGACGTCCGGCGGCCGAGGTGGACGCCGCGGCCCGAGACCTCATCGCCGCCGGCGGCTTCGGCGAGGCCTTCATCCACCGCACCGGTCACGGCATCGGCATCGAGGAGCACGAGGACCCCTACATCGTGGCCGGCAACTACCAGCCCCTGGTGGCCGGCAACGCCTTCTCGGTGGAACCGGGCATCTACCTCGCGGGTCGCTGGGGGGCGCGGATCGAGGACATCGTGGTGGCCACCGACGACGGACCCCTGGCCCTCAACCGGACCGACCACTCCCTGCTGGTCGTCGAAGCCTGACCTTGGCCGGCCGGTGCCGGCTGTGTCGCTGGATCCGGCTCGAGCGGCGCAGGTGTCGGATCTGTGCACCGCACGGGTGCACAAAGCCGGTTGGTGATGGCGGCCAGGCGGGCGGCGAACCTGTCGGTCCGGTGCGTCGCGGCCCGCGGCGTCAGTCGGCGGCGGCGCCCGACGCGTTGACGACCACCACCGGGCAGGCGGCGTGGCGCACGACGTGGTCGGAGACCGACCCCAGGATGGCTCGCTTGACGCCGCTACGACCGCGGGTGCCCACGATCAGCGCAGAGGCGTCCAGATCCTCGGCCAGCTGGCACAGCGCCCGGCCCGGGTGGCCCTCGAGCACCTCCGCGTCGACCTGGGCGCCAGCCAGCTCGGCGTGCAGCGCGGCCACGGCCTCCTCGATGAACTCGCGGCTGTCCGTGTTCGCCCGGTCCCGCTGGTCGATCAGCTCGTCCTCGCTCATGGTCGGCCCGGCGTGGCCGGAGCCGTCGTAGGCCAGCGCCGGATCCACCGCGTGGCTGACGTTGGCCACCACCACCCGGTCCGCGGGGCGTACCAGCGAGAGGCCCCGGCGCGCCGCCTCCAGGGCCAGAGGGGATCCGTCGACGGCCACGATGATGGTGGAGCTCATGGCCGCAGTCTTCCATCTCGGGCATCGCCCGGACTCGTCGTCGCGGGTTGCCCGACCTCCGTCCGGTGCCGGATCGGCGGCGTACCCGGCTGATGCGGCCACCCCGGAGCGCAGCAGCTAGCTCGGTCCGACGCGGCCGCCCAGACCTGACAGCCCGTCAGAAGCGACGGCCTTCCAGCGGTAGGGTGACCCCAGCCCGGTCGGGCCGTCGTGGCCCCACCGATCGCTCTCACAGGGGAACCCGCCATGCACCTGGCCTACACCGACGAGCAGGAAGAGCTGCGCCACGAGCTGCGCGCCTACTACACCAAGCTGCTCGATCCCGAGACCCAGGCGGCGTTGGCGGCGGATCTGACCGGCCCGGTCATGCGCTCGGTGGTCAAGCAGATGGCCGCCGACGGCTGGCTGGGGATCGGCTGGCCCACCGAGTACGGCGGCCAGGGCCGCGGTCCGATGGAGCAGTTCATCTTCTTCGACGAGTCGATGCGGGCCGGCGCGCCGGTGCCCATGCTCACCATCAACACGGTCGGGCCGACCATCATGAACTTCGGCACCGACGAGCAGAAGAACTTCTTCCTGCCCAAGATCCTGGCCGGCGAGATCCACTTCTGCATCGGCTACAGCGAGCCGGGCTCGGGCACCGACCTGGCCGCCCTGCGCACCGCCGCGGTGCGCGACGGCGACGAGTACGTCATCAACGGCAACAAGATGTGGACCAGCTACGCCCAGACCGCCGACTACTGCTGGCTGGCCGTGCGCACCAACAGCGAGGTCAAGAAGCACAAGGGCCTGTCCATGATCATCGTGCCCATGGACACGCCCGGCATCGAGGTGCAGGAGCTGCACCTGATGGGCGAGCACGAGATCGGCGCCGTGCACTACGACGACGTGCGGGTGCCGGCCGGCAACCTGGTGGGCGGCGAGAACAACGGCTGGACCCTCATCACCAACCAGCTCAACCACGAGCGGGTCACGCTGTGCAGCCCGGGCATGGTCGACCGGGCCCTGACCGAGGTGCGTCAGTGGGCCCAGGAGACGACGTTGCCCGACGGCCGCCGGGTCATCGACCAGGAGTGGGTGCAGCGCAACCTGGCCAAGGCCTACGCCGGGTTCGAGTTCCTGCGCCTGATCAACTGGAAGGTGGCCTGGCAGGCCGAGAACGGGGAGCTGTCGGTGGCCGACGCCAGCACCACCAAGGTGTACGGCACCGAGCTCTACCTCGACACCCTGGGTTGGCTGTTCGAGATCCTGGGTGAGCCCAGCTACCTGAAGACGGGCTCCCCCGGCGCCCTGCTGCGCTCGCGCCTCGAGCACCTCTACCGCGGCCTGACCATCCTCACCTTCGGGGGCGGCACCAACGAGATCCAGCGCGACCTGATCAGCGTGTTCGGCCTGAACATGCCCATGGCTTCTCGATGAGCTCGGCCTCACGCTGATCGAACCCGACTCGACCTGACCGACGCCCGAGGGCGCCGACCGATCCGCAACGGAGACACCCACACCATGGATTTCTCGCTCAGCGACGAGCAGCAGGCCATCGCCGACCTGTCGACCCAGCTGCTCGCCGACCAGGCCACGCCCGCCCGCATCAAGGAGCTGGAGAACGGCGACGACCTCGTCTTCGACCGGGCGCTGTGGGCCAGCCTGGCCCAGGCCAACCTGCTGGGGGTGGCCATCCCCGAGGCCCAGGGCGGCCTGGGCTTCGGCCCGGTCGAGCTGGGCCTGCTGCTCGAGCAGGTGGGTCGCACCGCCGCGCCCATCCCCGCCCTGGCCACCTTGGCCTACGGGGCCGCGCCGGTCGCCCAGTTCGGTACCGACGCCCAACGCGACGCCCTCCTGCCCGGCGTGGTGGCCGGCACCACCGTGCTCACCGCCGCGCTGGTCGAGCCGCTGGGAGATCCCCACCGACCCACGACCACGGCCGAGGCCACCGACGACGGGGGCTTCGTGCTGGACGGGTTGAAGACCTGCGTCCCCGCCGGCCTGGCCGCCGACCGCATCCTGGTCTCGGCCACCACCCCCGACGGCCGGGTGGGACTGTTCCTGGTCGACCCGTCGGCCGAGGGCGTCGACCGGCAGCGCCAGGACACCATCACCCGCATCCCCGAGGCCCAGCTCGAGCTGACCAGGGTGCACGTGGGTGCCGACGACGTGATCGGGCCGTTGGACCCCGACGCCACCACCGTGTCCTGGTTGATCGAGCACGTGACCGCGGCCATCTGCTCGGTCATGACCGGGGTGGCCGAGGCCGCCCTGCGCCTGACCGCCGAGTACACCACCACCCGCGAGCAGTTCGACCGCCCCATCGCCACCTTCCAGGCGGTGGGCCAGCGGGCGGCCGACGCCTTCATCGACACCGAGGCCATCCGCCTCACCGCCCTGAAGGCCACCTGGTCGTTGGCCGACGGGCGCCCGTCGGCCAAGGAGGTGGCGGTGGCCAAGTACTTCGCCGCCGACGCCGGCCAGCAGGTGGTCCGGGCCGCGCAGCACCTCCACGGCGGCGTGGGGGTGGACCGCGACTACCCGCTGCACCGGTACTACCTGTGGGCCAAGCAGCTCGAGCTCACCCTGGGTGGCGCCAGCCGCCAGCTCGAGACCCTGGGCCACCTGCTGGCCGACGAACCCGTGTCGGTGGACTGAGTCCGTCCGCTACACCGCCTCGGCCACGGCCAGGATCACATCGCCCAGCACCGGCTGGTCCCCCACCGAGAAGCTGAACCGATCCCACGTCACCCGGCCAGCCGTGAGCGGCGGGGACCTTCTTCAGCGCCGGCCATCTGGCTGACGGCTTGACCAGCGCGACGTAGAGCAGCGCCCGCGCCCCGAACTTGGCCAGCTCGCGCCGACGACCCCGGCGCTCGAGCCGGGGATCGGGATCGAAGTACCGAGGTTCGCTGATGCAAACGAGGCGCCAGCCGGTCCGGGCCAACACGCCCCGAGCGCGGCGTCGAGTAGTTGATGGCGACGGCAGGATCTGGCGCCAGCTCAGCCCCCAGAAGCGGGCCAGCCGACTCGAGATGTCCGGCGTGGTCAGCAGCAGGCGGGACCCGGGGCGGGCCATCTGCCGCAGCTTCATCAAGCCGGCTGCCGGGTCGTGCAGGTGTTCGAACACGTCGAAGCCGAGCAGGACCTGGTAGGTCCCGAGCTGCGCGGCGTCGGCCTCGTCGAGCGTGCCGGCGAAGACCTCGAGGCCCTGTTCGTCCCGGGCGAACACCGAGAATTTCGGTGCGGCCTCGATGCCCTGTGTGTGCCAGCCGAGGCCCTCGGCCGCCTTGAGCTGCCAACCTGCCGCACAGCCGACCTCGAGCAGCCGGCCCGGCCCGCCGTTCAATCTGGTGATCTTCTCGGCCATGGCCGCCTCCCCGTCGAGCGCACCCGCGGTCAGGTCCTTCTGCACGTAGTGATCGATCTCCCAGTCGCTGGGATCCAGGGCGTCGGCGTAGTAGCTGCGGATGTCGTCGGCCGTCGGATACGGCCGAGGCGAGACCGCTCCGCACTCCTCGCACTCCACCATGTGCCAGGACGGCACCGGAGCCGGGCGGCCCACCGGGAAGGCGGCCCGGCTCCCGGCGCGCGCCGGGAAGGCGGCCCAGAAGCGGGATCGCCCAGCCGAGCCCGTGCCGCACATCGGACAACCCCGCCCATCCGGTCCGGTCGGCCCGTCCTCCGACCAGTTCGTCGCGCCGTCGGCGCGGCGACGGCGCCTCACCTCGGCTGCTCGCGGTCGAGCAGCTCGAGATAGCAGGCTTCGTAGGCTTCGGCCACCCGGTCCCAGCTGAAGGCGGCGGCCCGCACCCGGCCGGTCTCGGCCAGATCGGCCCGCCTCTCCGCGTGCGTGAGCAGATCGGTCAGCGCCGATCCCAGGTCCTCGGCGCGGGCCAGACAGCCGTAGCGTCCGTCGTCGAGGACCTCGCGGGCGCCGACGTTGGGCGTGGCCACCACCGCGGTGCCCGAGGCCATGGCTTCGATGTAGGGAACGCCGAACCCTTCGTAGGTGCTGGGGAGGCAGAAGACCCAGGCCCGTCGATACCGGTCGGCCAACTCGGCGTCGCTGAGCCGGCCCAGCACCTCGACACCGGGGGCGTCGGGCGCGTCGCCGCTGACCATCCACAACTGGGCGTCGGGGACCGCAGGACGCACCTGTCGGCTGAACGTCTCCATCAGCAGCCGTCCGCGCTTGCGCTGCTCATAGGTGCCGACGAACAGGACCGTCGGCCGCTCGTCCTTCTTCCCCGGGTGGAACTGCTCGGTATCGACCCCGTTGGGGATCACCGCGTGCACCCAGGGGAACCACCGTCGGGTGCTCTTGGACACCAACACGGTCTCGTCCGCCACCAGCGATCCGGCCACCTCCGTCAACCCGAGCAGCACCATCCGCGTTCGTTCCTTGAACCCGTGGATGTGCAGCGCCTCGGAGAAGCACGAGCCGTGCAGGGTGCGAACGTGGGCCGGGGTCGGTCGCCCGACGCGCAGGTGGTCATCACCGTGGGCATGGAACACGTCGAACCTCGACAGGTCGAGCCCGCGGATCACCAGCGGCCAGCGCAACGTCCGCAACGAACCGGTGATGGGCAGGTGCACGTGCTGGTAGACGGCGTCGTCAGGTCGGCGGCACGGACTGAACATGGTCACCGCGTGGCCCCGCCCGGTCATGACCTGGGCCAGTCGGTGAGCCATGTACCCGGCGCCGATCTTGCTCTCGCTCGGCAGGTAGTACGAGCTCATGGCCAGCCGCAGCGGCCTCGCCGCCTGCGCCGAGCCGGCGCTCACGGGGGCCCGCTGAGCCCGGCGCGCAGGGCCTCGAGGTAGCCGCGCCCGTCTCGGAGATCGGGCTCGAGGTGGTTGCCCTCCGCCCACTCGTTCCACGACTTCACGAAGAGCAGCCGTCGATCGTCGGGGAGCGACCGGAGCCTCGCCACCGCGTCCTCGACGTGCACCCGGAACCTGGCCGGCGTCGATCGGTGGGCCACCAGGCCCCGCCGGCCCGACCGGGGCGTGTTGTCCCAGTTCGGGTAGACGCAGGGCAGGATCGGTCGCGCCGATGTGGACGGCGGCCGCGCCACCGGCGTGCTGGCGTACGGGTAGATCTCCGGCAGACCCATCTTGCGCAGCAGGCGCATGCGCCTCACGGAGTTGGCGGACACGTCGACCGGGATGCGCACGTGGACACCGGCATCGAAGCCGGCGCCGAACGGGTCGGGGTAGACCGGCCCACGGCCCAGCAGATCGGACATCTCTGCCACCAGGTAGAGCCCGGGCAGCCCAGCCCGCTGGGCCATCGTCTGCCAGCGCTCCACGAAGGCGCCGGGCTCGGGCAGCTGCTCGGGTCGGAACACGTAGAACAACGGCCTGCCGTCGACGGTGACGTAGCGATCGTCGATGAAGGCCGGCAGCACGTGGTCGAAGTGCGCCTGATCATCGGCGGCGCCGGGATAGGTCTGTTCGATCAGCACCCGATCGGGCGCGCCGTGCCAGATCCCCGACCAGGTCTGGTTGGCCCAGGCCAGCGCGAACGGCAGTTCCGGTGCGCCCGACGCCAGCACCTCGGCGAAGGGCCGTTCGAGGATCTGGCGGCCGGCGAACCAGTAGTGCCAGTACAGGAAGCCCTCGATGCCGTAGCGCTGGGCCAACTCGGCCTGGTCCTGGCGGGTCTCGGCCAGGCGGAGGTCGTAGAAGCCCAGGTCAGCCGGGATGTGCGGTTGGTAGTGCCCGGGAAAGCGCGGGCGGGCCTTGGCCGTGTTCGTCCACTCGCTGAACCCGGGGCCCCACCACTCGTCGTTCTCGGGGATCTGGTGGAACTGGGGCAGGTAGAACGCCAGGGCCCGGGTTGCCACTCCGGCAGAGTACCGGTGCGCCCGGCCCTCCAAGAGCGGACGGGGACGCCCACTAGGCTCGGCTCATGATGTGCGGCTGGAGACGACACCTGGCGGCCAGCCCCACCGGAGCACGGTGAGCGGTGGCGCCCCGCCCTGGGCGAGGTTGCGAGGGCGGGGACTGCGGCCCGGTGCCGAGCTGGTCATGAATCGGCTGATCACCCACATCCCGTCCAACCCGGTGCGGGTGGCCGCGTTGCGTGGCCTGGGGGCCGACCTGGGCCCGCACACCTACCTGTTCGGGAGCTCGGAGTTCCTGGCCCCCGAACAGCTCGTGATCGATGGTCAGGTCCACGTAGGTCGCTACTGCCAGATCGACGCCCGCGGTGGCATCCACCTCGGGCGCAACGTGGTGATCGCCAGCCACTGCCTGTTGATCACCGCGGACCACGATCCCCAGGATCCCGATTTCGTGGGACGCCTGGGAGCCATCGACATCGGGGACCGAGCCTGGTTGGCCAGTCGCGTCACCGTTCAGGCCGGGGTGACGATGGGCGAGGGCGCGGTCGCCGCCTCCGGAGCGGTGGTGGCCGACGACGTCGACCCGTGGACGATCGTGGGCGGCGTGCCCGCCCGCCCCATCGGCTCGCGGAACCCGCATCAGCGCTACGAGATCGACTATGGGCCCAGCTTCTACTGACGAGGTCGCGATCTCATCCCCACGGCCCCGGATCCTGCATCTCACCAAGGTGCCTCCCTCCGACAGCGGCGTGGCTCACTTCGCCGCCCCGTTCACCGCCGCCCTGGGCCTGCTCGGCCACGTCACCACGATGGGCCTGCCCGGCTCGGCGCGCGACAGCCAACGGACGAGGATCATCACCCGCACCGCATGGGCCACCGTGCAAACCGTTCGGCTGACCCGACCTGACCTGCTGGTCGTCCAGCTCTCCGGTCGAGGTCTGGCGGAGATGTACGCCGCGCTGGCCGTCGTGCACCTGCGCCGGCGGCCCACGGTCTGGTTGGTGGCCCACGATGCCCCATCCCTCGTCGGCGCCGCCCTGCTCACCCACGGCCTGGACCGGCGTGGCGGCCGCCGGATCGGGATGGCGGCCTCGGACCACATCGGGCGACGGCTCGAACAGCGGCTGGTGGCCCGCGTCGATGTGGTGCTCTCGTTCTCCGAGCCGGGGGCCGAGGCCGTCGCCGATCGGTACCCCGGTGTCACGGCCCGAAGCGTGCCCCTGCCGGTCACCGTCCCGCCGCCCGAACCCAAGGAGCGAGTCGTCTACGTCCCGTCGCACGTCGAGGCGGCCGACGTCATGCCCGTGCTCGACGCGGTGGCGTCGAGCGCCGACCACTACCGCCTCCGGGTGGGGAACCTCCCCATCGGTGCGGCGGCGACCATCCGGGCCCAGGCCGAGCGGTGCGACATGGCGCATCGCCTCGAGCTCACCGGCTACCTGGACGACGAGGAGTTGGATCGCAGCTTCGCCACCGCCGCGTTGGTCGTCCGCCACCGCCGCCCCGGCGTCGGCGGGAACGAGCTGGCCGTGAGCGGCCCGATCGTCTCCGCCCTGGCTGCCGGGTGCGCGGTCATCAGCACCGATCCTCGGGGCTCGGCGCCGTGCCTGGCCGACGGCGTCGGCATCGACCTCTCGGCGCGCCCGGAGCGCCTGGTGCCTGAGTTGACCGAACTGCTGTCGCGACCCGACGAGGTGGCCCGGCTGGGCCGGGCCGCGCAACGGCACGTCGTCGAGCACCACCGTCCCGAGGTGGTCGCCCGCCGGCTGGCCACGCTGTGGCCGCCATCCCCAGGCCCGGCCGAGCCGCGCCCCGGCTCGGGCACGGACGAACACGGGACGACCACCCGAACCCAGCAAGCTCGCCACCGCCCGAAGCCTGGTCCGCCAGATGATCTGGCGCCATCCGCGGCGCGCCCGGCTGGTGGCGCTCGGCGACAGCCACTGCGCCGCGCTGCGCGACCGGCCCGACGTCCTGGTGGCCCACGCCGGACCGGTCACGATGTGGCGAGCGGGCCGCCCCGGAGAGCTGGACCGGCTCCTGACCACGATCTTCTTCGGGCCTCGATGGCTCCGCGGGTCCCAGTGGTTGGCCCGCGTCGTGGTCAGATCCCGGGACCACGTCGTGCTCTTCTTCGGGGAGATCGACGTGCGCACCCAGTGGGCCGGCCACGTCGAGCGCTACGGATCACCCGCCGCGCCTGGCCGCCACGTTGGCCCGGCGACTGGCCGAGGAGGGCCACCGCCTGTCGGCGTCGACCGGCGCCGCGGTGAGCATCAGCGCGGTCACCCCGCCGGCCCGCCACATCGACGACCCCGACCTGCCCACCACCAGTTCGTTCGCCGTGCGGGTGGCGTGCACCCGGCTGCTCAACCAGGAGCTGGCCCATGCCTGTCGGGAGTGGGGCCTGGGCTTCGTGGACGCCACCGCGGCCTACGTCGACCAGGCGGGCGGCCTGCGTCCCGCGGTGTCCGACGGGCTGATCCACATCCGCCCGGAGCTGGCCGGGCCCCTGCTCGACGCTTGCCGGTCGGCGACCCGTGGGGCCGCCTGATGGACGTCGCGGCCTACGTGCTGCTCGGTGATCCCTCGTGGCTGGCGGCGTCGGTGTCGTCCTGGTACCCCCACGTCGATCGCGTGGTGGCGAGCTACGACGGGACCGGGCGCTCGTGGGCCGGCGGGGACATCTCGGACCGGATCGCTCAGTGCCTCGATCTCCTCCGCCAACTGGACACGCAGCACAAGATCGAGGAGGTGGCGGGGGACTACGTGGCCACCGGCGATGACCTGATGGCGGCCGAGACCAACCACCGCCAGGCGGCGCTCGACCAGGCCAGCCCGGGTGCGGATTGGGTGCTGCAGCTCGACACGGATGAGTTCGTGCCCGACCCAGCTGATCTGGTCTCCCGGCTGCGAGCCGCGTCGACCGACGGCGTCGACGCCTTGGAGTACCCCGCACGATGGCTCTACACCCACGTGCGCGGTCGGTGGTACACCGAGCGCGTCACCCGTCGGCTCCGGCGGTGGGAGGCCTACCCGGGAGCGGTGGCCGTGCGACCCGGCACCCGCCTGACCTACGCCCGTCAAACCGATGCGCCCAGCCGGCGCCTGCATCTCGGCGATGGCGGCGCCGGCGCCGTTCGGATCGATCAGGCGATCCTGCACTTCTCGATGGTGCGCTCGGAACCGATCATGGCGTGGAAGTCCGCCATCACCGGCCACGCCAACGACATCGACTGGGATGCCCGCCTCTCGTGGTGGCGTCGAACCAACCGGCACCCGCTGCTGGCGTGCGCGGCCTCCGTCGCCCGCCCGGTGTTCGGGACCTATCGGCCCGTCCACCTGCCGGCGGCGTTCGGAGACGACACCGTCCGACGGGAGACCCTCCTCGAACCGACCCGTTCCTGACCAACCGGGCCCGCGCCGACCAGGACTCAGTTGTCGAGGTCCCATCCGGATCCGGGGCCCAGGCCGTCGTGCGCAACGCAGTGCCATCGGGCCGGCGCCACGCGTCCGGGCACGACCGACCATGGTTCGGGCGAGATCACGACCCGGGATTCGGACCGGGCGGCCTGGTCTCCGAGCCAGGCGCCCCACCAGGCGAAGCTGCTGTTGGCCAGGATCAGGTGGGGCATCTTCGCCATCAGGTGCAGCTGGCTGGCCGGATCGAGATCCGCCACCACCACCGCCGGCCCTCGGCGGGCCAGCCAGCTCCGGACGGCCTCGGCATCACCCTGCCTGTCCCCGAAGACCACGAAGGCCACCGGACCCAGCCGGGCCGACACCGCCTCGACCGCGTCTCGGTAGTACGAGCGCGGCACCACGATCGAGAAGCGTCGGTAGTCGGCCCCGGTGCGCAGGCTCACCCCGACCCAGGGCCGCTCCCCGGGCAGGGCCGACGCCAGCGCCTCCCACCGATCGTCGGCCTCGGGGGGAGCGGGGGCGAACGCGTCTCGGACCTCGGCGGCGACCGACGAGAAGTAGTCCTCGTTCTGGAAGTACCCCGCCAGCAGCACCGGAGGCCGCCAGCGCGACCGCGCCGGGTCGAGCCCGAGGGCGTCACGCTCGGCGAAGACATGCCGGTCGAGCCTGGCCCGCGGCAGTCGACCAGCCAGCGCGTCCCGGGCCCGTCCCAGGGTCAGCTGGCCCCGGGGCAGGGCTGGGGTCTGTCCCAGACGCAGCAACTCGCGCCGGTTGGCGGGGCGGAAGGTTCCGGGCCGAAGCACGCCCGCCAGCGTGTTGGGCCACTGGCGCGACTGGCGCAGGTCGACGGTCACCGGCTGGCTCGGGTCGCGCTGAAGTCCTTTGGCCGCCGCGAACTGGAACAGCTGGTTGCCCAGACCGCCGACCAGGGTGACCACCACCAGATCGGAGCCCGCGCCGGGGGACCTCAAGGCCGAAGGCGGTTGCGCACCAGATCCAGCCGGTACCGGGCGGCGCGCCAGGCCGCCAAGGGCGCGACCCGCGAGATCTCGCGCAACGTGGGCGGCGGAGGCGGTGCCACCGCCAGGTCGAGCAACCGTGGGTGAACCAGGTCGGCCACCACCGGAGCGCGGTCGGGATGGGACCCGTGCACCGCCGGGTCGACGAACAGGAACATGTTCTGGCGATAGCAGAAGGCCACGTCCTCGTCGTCCCAGGTGGCCGGGCGGACCACATCCCAGGCCTCGAAGCCCTGGGCCGCGAAGAGCCCGATCCAGTCGCTCTGCCACCGCTCGTTCATGTGCTCGATGCCGCCCTGACCGGGGACGGCCGCCGAGAACAGCACGGCCGGGGCCAAGCGGGTGAGGTCCGCCACGAAGCTGGCCGAGCGGGCCTCGGGCAGGTGCTCGGCCACCTCCATGCTCATGGCCAGGTCGAAGCGTCGATCGATCTCGAGGGGACGGGTCAGATCCCGGGCCAGGAAGTCCTGGGCCGGGATGACCAACTGGTCGCGCGGGACGTAGTCCGCCGTCGATGCCGGTGATGGCGGAGCCGTTCAGCTCGGCCAGGCTTCGCAACCACACGCCGGTTCCGCAACCGACGTCCACGGTGTTGGACGGTCCGATCAGCTCGATCACCACGGGCAGGACCTTGGCCGCCGAGCGATCGCTGCCGGCGGTGATGGCCTCGTAGAAGCCGCGGTCGTAGGGGTTGGCGTTCGAAGCCATCATCGGTCCCCGGCGGCGTGGATGGACGAGGCCTCAGCCGACGGCGCAGCGACCAGGTCGAAGCCGTAGTCGGGCAACACCAGGTCCCGCGCCAGCACCTCGGGCGGTGGGACCACCGCGTAGGGCACGGCGGGCAGGACCGAGAACGAACAGGCCCGGTCCACCTCGTCATAGACCCCGGCGTTGCAGACGGCGATGTCGACGTGGTAGTCCCCCGGCACGAGCCACGGCGTCCGCAGCGCCATGGTGCCCTCGACCAGGCCCTGGCCCACCGTGTACCAGCGCCCGACCGTGCTGGAGTCGCAGTGGGCCACCGCGACGTTCCCGGCCGTGCGGATGATGACCGACACGAAGCACCGCTCCGAACCCTCCAGGTCCCGGCGCAGGGTGAAGTGGAACCGCTTGTCCTGCTCGGGCTCGAAGTGGGTGCGAGCCGGCCAGGCCCGGTCCAGCTGCACCTCCCCGCTGAGCCCGGGCCGACGCTGGGCCCCCGTCGTGGAGGTGGGCCGCTTCTCCAGGTACTCCCGCAGCGTCTCCTCCACGGGCCCGGCGAACGAGCAGCGCCCGGCGTCGAGGAGCAGCGCTCGATCGCACAGCGTGCGGATGGATGCCATCTGGTGGCTCACGAAGATCACCGTGCGACCCGGCGGTGGCCACGTCTCGCATCTTCCCCAGGCAGCGCGCCTGGAAGTCGGCGTCGCCCACGGCCAACACCTCGTCGACCAGCAGGATCTCGGTCTCGAGATGCGCGGCCACCGCGAAGGCCAGCCGCACGTACATGCCGCTCGAGAAGCGCTTCACCGGCGTGTCGAGGAACTTCGCCACGCCCGCGAACTCGACGATGGCGTCGAACTGCCGGCTGATCTCGCGGCGGGACATCCCCAGGATCGAGCCGTTGAGGTAGACGTTCTCCCTCCCGGTCAGCTCGGGGTGGAAGCCGGTGCCGATCTCGAGCAGGGACCCGACCCGGCCCCAGAGGTCGATCGCGCCCGGTGGTCGGATGGGTGATCCGAGTCAGGAGCTTGAGCAGCGTGCGACTTGCCCGCGCCGTTGCGTCCGATGAGCCCGAGCACCTCGCCCTGGTGCACCTCGAAGCTGACGTCCTCGCAGCGCCCAGATCTGCTCGCGTTCGTTGCGGCGCAGGGGGTGAGCGGCCCGGTCCAGCGCCACCTGGGCCAGGGTGACGTGGTCGTGCTGCTGGTGACTGATCGTGTACGCCTTGCCCAGACCCTCGGCCCGGATGGCCAGCTCAGATGACATCGGCGAACTGCCTCTCCATCCGACTGAACACGACCACGCCCAGGACCAGGGCGGCCAGCGAGAACACCAGGGAGTAGGCGGCCAGCTCGGGTGGACGGCCGAGGGGTGCCGATCAACGACCAGCGCATGCCCTCGAGCAGGCCGGTCAAGGGGTTCAGCTCGTACCAGAAGCGGGCGCGGGCCGGCACCGACGCCAGCGTGTAGGCCACCGGGCTGGCGAAGAGCAGGAACTGGATGCCGACCGGCACGATGTACTGGATGTCGCGGTAGGGCACCATCGAGCGCGCCGAAGAACAGCCCACCACCCAGCGCCAGGGCGATCACGGCCAGGAACCAGATGGGCAGGGTGATCACCCCCGGTCCGGGGTGCACACCGGTGACGACCAGCAGCACGATGAGCAGGACCAACGACACGGCCACGTCGACCAGGGTGGACAGCACGGTCGACAGCGGCAGCAGCAGCCGGGGGAAGTAGACCTTGCCCACCAGCTGCGCGTTGCCCACCAGCACCGCGCTGGCCCGGACGATGATGAGGCTGAACGCCGTCCACGCCACCATGCCGGCCAGCGTGAACACGAAGTAGGGGATGCCGGGCGGCGCCTTGAGGCTGGCCACGCCCCCGAACACGAACGACAGGATCCCGGCGCCCAGCAGGGGAACCACGATGACCCACACCACGCCCAGCACCGCCTGGCGGTAGCGCAACGTGATGTCGCGGGCCGCGAAGCGCACCATCAGCTCGCGGAAGCGCCACAACTCGCTCGGGCTGGCCGGGAGCCACGACCGCCGGGGACGGATGGTGAACAGCGGCTTGGGCTGTCTCGACGCCGCGGCGGCGGCCTGCGGATCGGTGGTCACAACGCTGGCCAGTCTAGAGGGTGGCGCCCCGAGCCCTCTGACCCGCGCTCAGGGCCAGACCAGGGCCTCCAGCTGCGCCGCGGACCGGGCCCAGTCGAACTGGCGGGCGCGTCGGCGACCGGCGGTGGCCGCCTCGGCTCGCTCCCGGGGCGAACGGGCCAGCACCTCCAGGATCCCGTCGGCCACCGCGGCCGGGTCGGTGGGATCGACCAGTACGGCGGCGTCGCCGCACACCTCCCGGATGGCGGGCAGATCCGAGGCCACCACCGCGGTGCCCGCGGCCAAGGCCTCCAGCGGGGGCAGGCCGAACCCTTCGTAGGACGACACGTAGGCCAGACACGATGAGCCCTGCATGGTCCGACGCAGGGCCCCGTCGTCAAGCCGGCCGCGGAGCTCGATCCAGCCGGCCGACAGGTCGGCGCCGGCGGCGGCGGCGAAGACCCGCGGGTCGCCCACGTCGCCGATCACCACCAGACGGGCATCGGGGTGCTCGGCTCGGACCCCGTCCATGGCCGCCACCAGGGTGGCCAGGTTCTTGCGGGGCTCGAGCGATCCGACCACGCACACGGTCGGAGCGATCGGCGGATCGGCGGTGGCCTCGGCGTCGACGGTGTCGCTCGGGGCCACCGGGTCCACGCCGTTGTGGATCACCACCAGCCGGTCCCGTTCACCCCACCACGCCACCAGGCGATCCCGGGTGAAGCGCGACACCACCGTGAGGGTGCGCACCCGTCGGTACTGCAGCCACCACTGGGCCCTGATCCAACGCCGGTACCCCGGGGCGAACCACTCGGGCCGGTCCAGCGGGGCCACGTCGTGGATGGTCAGGATCTGGTCGCGCACCAGCAGCGGGCCGAAGTTGCACGGGCTCCAGAGCCGGGCCCGGTACGCGCGCACCCGCATCGGCAGCACCACCTGTTCCCACAGATGCCCGGCCACCCCTCGGGCCAAGCGGGGCGGGGGTGCGAACACCGCCACTGGGCCCAGGGCGTGGTCGACCACGCCCGCGGCCACCCGTTCGACGCCGGTGATCGGCCGCGAGCGGTAGCGCCCGTTCACGGCCAGGAACCGCGGGCCGCGGCGCGGGCGCACGCGGCGGTAGACCTCGTCGAGCGCGGCCGCGGCCGGGTCGGACGCCTCGCTCCGGTGGCCCACGGGGACGAGGGCGGTGGGGATCGATCCCAGGTGCTGGCGCTGGCGGGCCGAGCTGACCAGCACCACGGGCTTGGCCACCCGACAGGCCAGCCTGGCGATCCGGGGCTCCACGCCTCATCGCCGCTCGGCCACCCGGCGCCGGGCGTCGATCACCACCGGCGTCCCCGCTCGCCAACCCCGGACCAGCCCACCCAGGATCTGTTCGGGACGGACTGACGTGCACGATGCCGTCGACGGGCGCCGGGACCGCCGTCGGTCGCCACCCCACTCGGTCGAGCGTCCCGGGCCCGGCGCAGCTCCTGGTCGAAGCATCGGGCCCGCTCGGTCCACGATGGGCGGGGCGCCGGGCCGAGACCGGCGACGGCGGTCGTGCGTCGAGCACGTCGAGCACCGCGGGCACGAACGCCTCCCGATCGACCACGCTGGATCGGGCTCGGGCAGACCGCGGAACCCGGCCACCGCGGTGGCCACGGTGGGGCGGCCCACGGCCAGGCACTCGTAGGCCTTGATGGGATCCAGGCTCTCGGTGAAGGCCGACACCACGTGGGGCACGATCACCACCGACGCGTGCTGCAGGTACCCGGGCACCTGGTCGTAGGGCCGGGCGCCGAGCAGCTGCACGTTCGGCCGGGCGCCAGTCGGGCCCGAGCGGTCGGATCGAGGGCGTCGGGTCCGACCAGGACGATCGACAGGTCGGGTCGGGCCTCGGCCAGGCCGTCGATGAGGTCGAGGTCGAGTCGGTCGGTGTGCAAGCGTGCCCACGTACACCGCGGTGGGGCCGGCGGGCAGGTCCGGCGGCCGGGGCCGCGGCCGCTGGAGGTGCTCGACGTCGACCCCGTTGGGGATCAGCGTCAGATCGGGCCGCAGCTCGGCCGCGGCTGGCGGCCAGCCCCGGCGAGCACACGACCACCCGCTGGCACTCGGCGAACAGCCGGCGTTCCCGGTCGGCCACCCGGGCCGTGGCCCGCGGGCCGTCACCCGAGCGGGTCCAGTCGTCGGTGATGTCGTAGACCGCCGGCCAGCCCGTCTCGGTGGCCAGCCCGGCGTAGGCCGCGTCGTTGACCCACAGGGTGGGATCGGCGAACCCGAGGCGTTCGGCGGCCCGACGAACCTGGCGCCGCAGCGAGCGGTCGGCCATCGGGCCGGCCCGCCGCGGCCACAGCTTGAGGGGCTCGAGGCGCACGACTGCGGCGATCCTCGGGCAGGGGCCGCAGCCCCGGCCGGCGCGTCCGGCCCGACGGGTGCCGGCGTTCGTGCACCAGGTCGAAGGGCGGCTCGACGAACAGCACCCGGCGCGCCGGGATCGAGCGCCAGCAGCTCGCGCACGAAGAACTGGTTGCGACGCCACACCTCGTCCCAGGCCTCCAGCGAGCACACCACCAGGTCGCCGCGCCCGACGCCCCGACGCCGGGCGCACCGCCGTCGAGCGGATCCACCCAGGGGGTTGTGGTCGGGCACGCGGGTCGGGCTGGGTGGCCAGGAGGCCGGGCGGCGCGGGTCAGGCGATAGCGGTGGCCGCGCCGTCGGACCGGATCGGCCAGCAGCACCGCCCGGGGCGCCGACCCCACCAGCTGGGCCAGCCGCAGGCTGACCAGGGCCCGCCGCCCGTCGTGCTTGGCCACGAACAGCTCGGCCCCGCGGGCGAAGTGCTCGGCGGTGAGCCGACTCGATGCCCGTCCGAGCTGGCGCCGCCCACGTGGTGCACCACGGCCGACTCGACCACCGCCACCCGCCACCCGTCGGCGAACAGGCGCCGGCACAGGTCGGACTCCTCGGCGTACAGCCAGAAGCGCAGGTCGAACCCGCCCAGCGTCCTCGAACGGGGCGCGCCGCATCAGGAAGCAGGCCCCGATCACGAACCCGGGTTGGTCGGACCGCGTCGGTCGCCGGTCGGCCAGGCGGTGCAGCCCCGAGGCCTCGAGCCATGCCCCGCGGGCCGACGGGAAGGGCCAATGGACGCGCTCGTCGCTCCCGTCGGGACGCACCACCCGGGGTGAGACCACGGCCAGACCGGGATCGTCGGCCAGGGCCCGGGTCGAGGGTCTCGAGCGTGCCGGGGCCCAACTCGGCGTCGGGGTTGAGCAACAGGACGAGGTCGTGGTGGCCGAGGGCGACGCCCTGGTTGGCGGCGGCCGCGAAGCCGGTGTTGGTGGGGTTGACCACGACCTGGGCCCCGGCCTGGCGGGCGATGGCCGCCGAGTCGTCGCCCGAGGCGTTGTCGATCACGGTGACCGTGGCCCACGCCGGGATGCTGGCCAGCGCCCGGCCCAGGTGGGGGGCCGAGTTGTAGCTGACCACGACCACGTCGACCGGCGGCGGCTCGCCCACCAGCTCGCGCCCCTCGCCCCCACCCGGTCGGTCGCGGCCGGCATCCACCGGCGGAAGGGTACTCGGTACCCTGGCTCGATGATCCCGGCTCGGGCCCGCTAGCGGTGGCGCGACCGCCCGGCTGGCATCACGACCTGTCGCCCGCCGCCCGGTGGGTGCTGGCCCACGGTCTGGCCACCCGCGTCCGTCCGCCGACCGGCGTCCTCGACGAGGAGTCGTGGCGCCGGCTGCGGTCCGAGTCCTTCACCCACAAGCTCGACGGCCTGCTGGTGGACGCGGTGGCCACCGACGCGCTCCCGGTCACCCCGGCCCAGGCCGACGAGGTGGCCGAGCTGGAGATCGACCTGACCCAGGCCCGGATGTGGCAGGAGCAACGGCTGGTCGAGGTGGTCGAGCTGATCGAGGGCGGCGGCGTCGAGGTGCGGGTGCTCAAGGGCCTGGCCGTGGCCACCCTGGACTATCCCGATCCGCAGATGCGTCCCACCGGCGACGTCGATCTGCTGGTTCGGGGCACCGACCTGGACCGGGCCGCGCAGCTCGTCGAGGACACCGGCGGGGACCTGGACCGATCCCGATCCGCGGCCCGGCTTCTCGGCCCGGGTGGGCAAGGGGGCGACGCTGGCCACCGATGCCGGCGAGATCGACCTGCACCGCCTCCTGGTGTGGGGACCGCTGGGGGTGCGCCTCGACCCCGACCTGCTCTGGTCGCACAGCCGGCCGTTCACGGTCGCCGGTCGAACGCTGCGCACCCTGACCCATCGACGACACCCTGCTGCATGCCTGCTCGCATCTGCTGGTGCTCGGCGCCCGTCGGGCGCTGGAGCTGCGGGACGTGGCCCAGCTGGCCACCCGACGCGGACCTCGACGTCGAGGGTCTGCTGGTCCGAGCCCGCCAGTGGCGGGCCGAGGCCCTCCTGGCCACCGCCGTGCTGCTGAGCGCCGAGGAGCTCGGGCTCGGGACCCTGGCCCAGGACGAGCTGGGTCGCTGGGCGGCGGGCTACCCGGTCACCCTGCGGGATCGGCTGTGGCTGCGGATCGAGCGCCCCCAGGAGCCGGTGCCCGGCCTGGAGGCGGTGGCCACCCTGATCGAGTTGCCCAGCAGGCAGGCCCGCTGGGAGCTGATCCGGGCCACCCTGCGGCCGGCACCGGGGACCTGGGCCGGGCCGGGCCGGCGAGCCCGCTCGCTGGGCCGAAAGCTGGTCCGTACGTCCCTGATCACGGAGAGCCTTACGAACCGGTCCGCCCGAACCGATCTAGTGGGTAGATCGCCTCATAGGTAGTCATCATGTGTCTCGTATCGACTACATTTGCCCCAACCCCCCGTGGCGGCGCGGTCAAGCCGCGTCGCCAGCGACGATCGTGAGAACACCCGTGCCTTCCGACGAGCCCACTCAAGCCAACCCCGACGGGGTCGATGGGGCAGACGAGCGCGGGGGACCCTCGGCATCGATCGATCGTCGGCGGCTGCTCAAGACGGCGGGGATCGCCGGCGCCGCCCTGTGGGTGACGCCGACCCTGGTGGCGCTCGACGCCTCACCGGCGGCCGCCTCCTCCTGCTCGTGTGGGGGCGCCACCGGCTCGAACACCTTCCTCACGCTAAGAACCCGCGTGACGGGCACCCCGACGGCCTGCTCCAAGCCGACCGCCGGCGCCACCGGCACACTGGCCACGTTCTGCCGGTCCGACTCCACCCAGGCGGTCTACCTCTGGGGTACGAACAACCCTCTGGACACGGCGTACACCTACGCACCGCTGTTCGATGACATCGGCATCATCACCGTGACCGAGAACCGTGTCGGGGGGATTACCCGCTACGGCAACATCTACCGCTTCCAGAACTACTGCCGTCATGGCACCAACGTTCCGACCACCCTCCTGTCCTCGACGGCAACCCAACGCGTCTACACCGGCCTCGACGTGAACACGTGGGACTACCTCCCCCCGCAACCAGCCGGCGGCTCCCCCGAGACGACGGATCCCGGTACCTGGTGGACGAACAGCCAACCCAACGGTACGATGACCGCTACCACCTCCATCGGCAATCCGGGGTACACCGTCCTGACTCCCTGGCACGGCAAGATCGACATCTCGCTGCTCTTTGGCAACACGTGCGGGTCGTTCACCGTCACCGTGGAGGACTGGAACCGGTACCAGGAGTACAAGTGGAGCGACATCCTCATCGGCACGGCGCCCCCACCCGGCGCCTGACCCCCTGACGGTCGTCCGTCGCTCGGTGGAGCCCGCACCCGTTGAGTTCTGCGGTCGGGCCCGGCCCCGCAGGCGCCGAGCCGGCGCGGCCTCGCCCTAGCCTGGCCCAGTGAAGTTCGGTCAGCGGCTCGCCGCCCTGTTCGGAGGCGACCCCGCGTCCCTCGACGCCGACGAGCCCTGCATCCCGTGCGGGGAGCAGAAGGGCGTGCGCCAGTTCTCGCTCAACCCGCCGACGCCACGGGTGATCACCGACCACGACATCTACCGCCTGGTGCCCGGCGGGCAGTTCGCGGTGGTCGACGGCCAGGTGGTGCTCTACGACCCAGCCCGCATCCGCAGCCACGTCCTCAACCCGAGCGCGGCGGCGGTGTGGGCCGCCGTCGACGGCCAGCGCACCGTCGCCCAGATCATCGACGTGCTCGAGGCCGACACCGGCGTCGACCGGGCCACCCTGGGCCCCGACGTCCGCCACGCCCTTGGGGGCTTCGTCGATTCGCGGATCGTCACCGACGAGCAGCCAGCCCAGCCTGGCCCCCGGGCCGACCCCGACGGGGATCGGACGCCGGCGTGGGCCGACGAGCGCGACGTCCGGGCCGAGCGCTGGGCGGCGGTGACCCGGCGCCGCCTCGACCGGAGGCGGTGGGCGGTGGAGATCGGCCCGGTGCGAGCCGCGGGTGTCGACGTGATCGTCCGCAGCGACGAACCCACCACCGCCGCCGTGTTGACTGCGTCACTGGCCGCCCTGGCTCCGAGCCCCGGCGCCTCGTCCCCAGCCGACGGCCATCCGGACCCGACCTCCGAGCCAGTGGTGATCTCGGCCCACGACAACGCCCGACCCGGCCCGAGCCGCTACCGCGTCTACGTCGACGGGCGCCGCCAGTGGCGGGGGGCGAACCCCGACGACCTGCTGGCCGACGTGTTGTCCCAGATCACCCTGGCGGCCACCAGCCGGACCGTCGGCCACCTCCTGTGGCACGCAGGCGGGGTCGAGCGCGACGGCCGGGTGGTGGCCGTCACCGGCCAGAGCGGGCAGGGCAAGAGCACCCTGACCGCCGCGCTGGTGCGCCACGGCTTCGCCTACCTGACCGACGAGCTGCTGGCGGTCGACCCCGCCAACCTGGCCGTGCTGGCCTACCCGAAGGCCCTCGACCTGGATCGTCCGTCGTGCGACCAGGTCGGTCTGGCCATCGCTGACGGGCCCTGCACCCGCAAGGGTCGCCAGCCCGTGCCCGTGGCCCGGCTGGGGGCGGCCTCCCCCGGCGGCCAGCTGGCCTTGATCGTGCTGCTCGACGACGAGATCCGGGGCGACCAGGCCGACGCGTCCGCACCGGTGCGCGACGTGCTCGACCTGATCGGCATCACCTTCCGGGAGAGCTTCGCCGACCAGGAAGCCCTCCAGTGGTTGGCCACCCTGGCCGAGACGGTGCCGATGATCCGGGTGACGCGGGGCCCGCTGGACCAGATGATGCACCAGGTCGTCGCCGCCCTCGCCCAGTGACCGAGCTGACGCTCGGATCCGCGGCGCCCGGTCAGCCTGGAATCCCGCTTCGTCCGGCGGGCGGACCGCCCCTACACCGAGGTCGCCGGCCATCCGATGGTGCTCGTCCCCGAACGTCGGGTGGCCTATGAGATCGCACCGGGCGCCCTGGCCCTGTGGGCCGCGCTGGGCGATCGGACGCTGGGTGACCTGATCGCCGACCTGGACCCCGGCCGGCCGGCCCACGACTACCTCGAGGTGGTGCGGCGCTGGCGAGCGCTGGGGCTGGTCGAGGAGCGCGCCGAGCTCGAGGGCGAACCGGAGATCGTCGACGACACCGCCGACCCGGCACCGGTGCACGAGCTCGCCTGGCGAGCACTCGGCCCCACCAGCCCACCACCGCCCAGCACCGACGACCCCCTCGAGTGGTTCGCGGCCCTCCTGAGCTGGGTGGCCGACGACGACCTCCACCGGCCCGGGCTGGCCGACGCCCTGGCCTCGTTGGCCGAGCAACCGGACGGGCGCGCCGAGTTGGTCGCTCGTTTGTGCGGCCACGGCGGATAAGGGATCGTGTTGCCCATGACCCAGGTGCATCGCGTGCTGCCCCCCGATCCGGTCCGCTCCCTCGACGAGCACATCAAGCGCCGGGGTGGCCGGGGCCTGACGATCGCCCGTGAGGTCGAGCCCGAGGCCATCATCGACGAGATGGAGGCCGCCGGCCTGCGTGGGCGAGGCGGAGCCGGGTTCCCGACCCACATCAAGTGGCGCACGGTGCGCGACTTCGCCTCGTCGGTGGAAGGCACCACGGTGGTGGTCAACGGCGCCGAGGGCGAGCCCGGCACCTACAAGGACCGCACCATCCTCAGCCGCAACCCCTACGAGGTGATCGAGGGCGCGCTGATCGCGGCCATCGCGGTGGGCGCCGATCGTGTGGTGTTCGGGTTGAAGCGCTCCTTCGGCGAGGTGGTCACCCGGGTGCGCGAGGCCATCGCCGAGATGGACGAGGCGGGCTGGACCGGCGACATCGAGGTCATCGCCTTCGAAGGGCCCGACGAGTACCTCTACGGCGAGGAGACGGCGCTGCTCGAGGCCATCGACGGCCGCTACCCGTTCCCCCGGCTGGCGCCGCCCTACCGCCGCGGCGTCGACGAGGTGGTGGAGACCGAGGCCGACCTGCGCAGCGGCAGCGGCCAGTCGAGCCACGTCGAGATGGCCGGTGCCTTCAACGAGACCGGCGCCCCGCCGGCGCTGGTCGACAACGTGGAGACCCTGGCCAACGTGCCCGGCATCATCGCCCGGGGCGGCTCGTGGTTCCGCACCGAAGGCACCGACCAGTCCCCCGGCACCATCGTGTGCACGGTGACCGGCGCGGTGAACCACGCCGGGGTGGCCGAGTTCCTGATGGGCACCCCGCTGCGCGAGGTCATCGAGACCATCGGCGGCGGCATCCAGGGCGGTCGTCCGATCATCGGCATCCTCAACGGCGTGTCCAACTCCCTGCTCACCCCCGACGACCTCGATGCCCCGGTCAGCTACGAGGGTCTGGCCGCGGTGGGCAGCGGCCTGGGCTCGGCCGGGTTCGTGGTCTACGACGACCGTGACGACCTGGTGGCGGCGGTGGCCGGGGTGTCGCGGTTCTTGTCCATCGAGTCGTGCGGCCAGTGCACGCCCGTGCAAGAACTGGGTGGCCTGGCGCTGGCCGCCCTGCTCGACAAGCTCAGCCGGTCGGCGGCCGACGAGCGCGACCTGGCCGCCATCCACGAGCGGGTGGAGACGGTGGCCGACGGCGCCCGGTGCTTCCTGGCCTCCCAGCAGGAGGTGGTGGTGCGCAGCCTGCTCGACCGCTTCGACGACGCCGTCCAGGGCCACCTGTCCCGCCGGATCCCGGGGGTCGAGCCCATGTTGGTGGCCGAACTGGTGGCCATCGACGACGACACCGCCATCCTCGACGAGCGGCACCGCACCAAGCAGCCGGACTGGAGCTACGGCGACACCTACTCGGGCCAGGCCCCGGCCGACCGCTACGGCGAGCACCGGGCCCCGACCGCCCTGCCCGACTGACGGCCCCGACTCGGCCGGCCCGGCGGGTACCCGGCATCGCCAAACCGGCATGTATCTGAAATAGAGCTGAAGCAACGCCTTCGAAGCGACGATGTAGTCGGAATGACATTTTTCCGTGGGGGGCCGATCGGCCCATGTCCGGGGGCCCGGGCGAGCCAGAACCCTTGCCCGGGCAGGCAACTCGCGGGGTCGATGGTCGTTGCGGAGGAGCGTCGGACGTTGCGATCCGGCGATCCGGATCGCCACATTGACTGGCGCCCGAGCCCGAGATCTGCAACAGTTTCGTAACAACGCATGGCTACCACCACTCCCTTCTCCCGCGTGCTCGACCATCCGATGCGCATCACCGTCACGGTGATCGCCGGTCTGGCCATCACGTTGTCCGCCGTCCTGCCGGGTTCGGCCGGGGCCGACGCGCTGAGCGACGCCAAGGCTCGCGCCGCCCAGATCTCCGGTCAGCTCAACCAGATCAACAACCAGCTGGGCCAGCTCGACGAGCAGTACAACCAGGCCAAGATCAACCTGGCCCAGGCCAACGCCAACATCGCCGCCGGGCAGCGCCAGCTGGCCGAGACCAACCAGAAGCTGGCGGCCGACACGGCCCAGCTGCGCAGCTACGCGGTGCAGGCCTACGTCGACGGCGACGATGCGCCGTCGCTCGAGGCCGTGCTCACCAGCGAGGGCAACTCCGCCACCGAGCGCAAGGGCTACCTCGAGGCCGCCGCCGGCAACCGCCAGGACATCATCGACCAGCTCAACGCCACCCGCCAGCAGGCCAACGCCCAGCTGGCCCAGCTCAACGCCGCCCGTGACCGCGCGGCCAAGATCGCCGACCAGCTCTCCAGCTCCACCCAGCAGGAACGCAACCTGCTGAACCAGGAGAACGCACTCAACGCGCAGGTCACCGGTCAGATCAAGACCCTGATGGCCCAGCAGGCCGCCGCCCAGGCCGCGGCGCAGGCCAAGGCGGCCGCCGCGGCCAAGGCCGCGGCTCGCGGCTGCGGCCCCCAAGCCGCCCACCGGCACCCCCGGCCAAGGCCCCCGGCTCACACCGGCGGCGGCACGGTGGGTGCGCCTCCGGGCAGCACCACCTTCGTCCCGCCTCCGGGTGGTGGCGCGGCCGCGGCCGTGGCAGCCGCCGAGAGCCAGATCGGTGTCCCCTACGTGTGGGCCGGCGCCACCCCGGGCCACGCCTTCGACTGCTCCGGGCTGACCATGTGGGCCTGGAGCATGGGCGGCGTGGGCCTGCCCCACTCGGCTCAGGGCCAGTACAACATGAGCACCCACATCTCCGAGTCCCAGCTCCAGCCGGGCGACCTGGTGTTCTTCGGCACCTCGACCGGATCGATCGAGCACGTCGGGATCTACGTGGGCGGCGGCACCATGGTGCACGCCCCGCACACCGGCGCCACGGTGACCTACCAGAGCATCCACTACTGGGCCGGCGAGGGCATCTGGTTCGGTCGGGTCTGACCCGAGCCACCACATCCTGACGGCCGCACCGAGCTCGGTCCGGCCCCGATCGTCGCTCGGACCTGCTCGTCGCGGTCGGTGATCGCCGACGGTCAAGCCGGGTCCGGCGGCGGCAGCAGCGGGCGCGGGTCGAACGTGGCCTCGATGGTGGCGATGCGGCCGTCGACGGCATGGATCCAGGTGGCCGTGGGGCAGGGCGGGGCGATCTCGGTGTGCAGCTCGAACCAGGTGACGGCATCGTCGCCGTCGGAGAAGATGTTGCGGACCACCACGTCGGTGACCAGGCGCGACATGCCCTCGACCCCGGCCGCGCACTGGTCGGCTCCGGCCGCAGTGCCCAGCGGGCCGCGGAAGGTGACGTCGTCGGCCAGGATCGATCGCAGCGTGGCGAAGTCCTTGGCCTGCCAGCTTCGGTAGTAGGTGGCGGCCAGGGTGCCCGCGTCGGTGCTGGGGGCCATCGGATCCGGCGTTTCGGTGGACATGGTGGGGTTCCTTCCCAATGGGGGGTGATGTGGTCCTACCCACCAGTGTGCGGGCATCCCAGTCAGAAGTCGAAGAGCAGGTAGTGCTCCCAGCTAGAATCGCTGGTTATGGAACTGCGCCAGCTGGAGTACTTCGTCTCGGTGGCCCGGGAGGCCAACTTCACCCGGGCCGCGGCCCGCCTGCACGTGGCCCAACCCGGCGTGAGCGCCCAGATCAAGGGACTCGACGAGAGCTGGGCCAGGCGCTGTTCGACCGCAGCGGGCGCACCGTGCGCCTGACCCAGGCCGGCACGGCCATGCTCCCCCACGCCCAGGCGGCCCTGGCCGCAGTGGCTGACGCGAGGGCCGCGGTGGACGAGATCAGCGGCCTGGTGCGGGGCCAGGTGGCGGTGGGCATGGTCACCGCCTGCGCCTCGGTCGATCTGGCCGACCTGTTGGCCACCTTCCACGCCCAGCATCCCGGGGTGGAGATCCGCCTGTCCGAGGCCAACGCCGACGTGCTGGTCCGGTCGCTCCAGGAGGGGAGCCTCGATCTGGCCTGGGTGGCGGTGTCCGGGCCCACCGCGGCTGGGCTCGAGTCGGTGGTGGTGGCCGACGAGTCGCTGGTGGCGGCGGTGTCCGCCGACGACGAATGGGCCGGCCGGGACCGGATCACGCTCGCGCAGCTGGTCCGCCGGCCCCTGATCTGCCTGCCGCGGGGCGCCGGCATGCGCACCGCGCTCGACCAGGCCTGCACCCGTCACGGCCTGGTGGCCGAGGTCGCGCTCGAAGCCACGTCACCCCCGCTGTTGGGCCAGCTGGCCCGCCAGGGCCTGGGTGTGGCCATCCTGGCCACCTCCATGGCCGAGGCCGACCCGGGTCTGCACGCCATCGCCGTCACCAACCCGGTGCTCCGGGGCCGCATCGAGTTGGCCTGGCGGGCCGACGGCCATGCCGGCCCGGCCGCACAGGCCCTGATCCGCCACGCCCGCCATCATCTGGCCGCGGCCGCCGACCGCCAGACCGCCGCCTGACCCGGCGACCGGCCGGATCAGGTCAGGCCGAGCCAGCCGGCCACGGTGATGATCACCACGGCGACGGCCAGCACCCCGACGGTCACCACGCAGATCAGGGCCACGATGCGGAAGCGGGGACCGTTGACCGCCGCGCCCAGAACCGAGCGGCGGTTGGCCAGGATGAGGATGAAGACCAGCACGATGGGCGTGATCAGCCCGTTGAGCACCTGCATGTCCAACAGCAGCGTGATGAGGTTGCCCGGCAGCAGGGCCACGCCCGCCCCGATGACGACCAACCCGGTGAACAGGCCCATGAACAGCGGCGCTTCGCGGAAGCTGCGCGACACCGACCGCTCCACCCCCACCGCCTCGGCCACCGCGTAGGCGGTCGACAGCGGCACCACCGCGGCGGCCAGCGCCGAGGCACCCAGCAGACCGATGCCGAACAACGCCTCGGCGTGCACCCCGGCCACCGGGACCAGGGCCTTGGCCGCCTGCGACGCCGAGGTCAGCACCCCCGAGCCGCCGATGGCGGCGGCGGTGGCGATGATGATGGTGCAGCTGACCACGTTGGCGAAGATGGAGCCGCTCACCGCGTCGAACCGGGTGGCGGGGTACTCCTCGGGATCGACGCCCCGGTCGGCCACGGCCGCGGCCTGGTACAGCTGCATGTAGGGGGTGATGGTGGTCCCGATGAGGGCCACCACCAGCAGCAGGTAGGCCTCCGACGCCTGGAAGTGCGGCCACACCAGGTTGGCGCCCACCTGCTTCCAGTCCGGGTGGCTCATGACCGCGGCGATGGGATAGGCCACGAAGGCCACGCTCAGCAACAGGAAGACCCGCTCGGCGTAGCGGTAGGAGCCGAACACCACCACGGCGATGATGACCACCGCGGCGATGGGGATGGACAGGTAGCGCGACACGCCGAAGAGCCCGAAGGCAGCCCCGATGCCGGCGAACTCCGACACCACCAGCCCCACGTTGGCCACCACCAGCGCGCTCACCGCGAAGGTGGCCAGGCGCAGCGGGAACTGCTCGCGGATCAACGACATCAGGCCTTCGCCCGTGTAGGCCCCCAGCCGGGCCGACATCTCCTGCACCACCACCAGCCCGACGGTGATGAGCACCATCACGAACAACGTGCTGTAGACGAACTCGGACCCAGCCGAGGCGTAGGTGAGGATGCCGCCCGCATCGTTGCCGGCGTTGGCCGCGATCAGGCCCGGCCCGATCATGGCCAGGTACATGATCCAGCGGGGACGGCGCCGGCGCCGGCGTGCCATGGGCTTGGGCGGGGGCGTGGCGTGGGCTCCGACGCCGGGCGCCGCGCCGCGACTCGGCCCCCGACGGCGGCGGCACCGCCGGGCACGACCGGCTCGGTGGTCTCGAGCGGCTCAGTCACGGAGCAACCTCGGGAACCGCACCCGACGCGTCGGCATCAGGGCGTCCACCACGTCGTCGGCCACGACGCGACCCAGAGGACGACCGCTCTCGTCCACCACCACCACCGAGGGGCTGCGGGCCTCCACCAACGCCGCCACCACGTCGGCGAACGGCGCGCGGGCGCTCACGCACACCGGGTCGTCGTCGCCGAGCAGCTCGCTCAGGAGCTGTTCGGGCGCGGCCAGGAACAGGTCCATGGCCCCCACGTCGCCCACCAGCGCGCCGTCGTCGTCCACCACGGTCAGGGCCGTGAGCTCGTGGCCGTCCTCACCCATGGCCAGCACGTGCTCGCGGGCCTGGCCGACGGTGGAGCCGCGATGCAGGGCGACCACGTCGGTGGTCATGGCTCCACCGGCCGACTCCTCGGGATAGGCCAGCAGGCCGCTCAGCTCGGCCGCCACCTCCGGATCCATGGCATCCAGCAGCTCGTCGCGGGTCTCGGGGTCGAGCTCGCGCAGGGCCTCGGCCGCCTCGTCGGGCGCCATCTCGGCCACCACCTTGGCCGTCTGCTCGGTGGGCAGCTCGCGCAGCAGGTTGATGAGGTCGTCGACCTCCATCTCCTCCAGGGCGTCGGCTGCCTCGCCGGTCTCCAGGGCGGCCAGCAGCTCCTCGCGCTGAGGCCGGCCCAGGTCCTCGAGCAGGTCAGCCAGCTCACCGGGACGGAGCCGGTGCAGGTCCTCGTTGGCCCGGGTCAGCCGCACGGGCTCACCGGCGTGATCGCCCTTGGCGAAGGGTTGGATGGCCGCCCAGTCGATCACCCGGTCGGGTGTGGGCACCCCCCGCCAGCGGGTGGGGCCCAGTCGACGCAGCAGGGTGGCGAACCCGATGTCGGCACCCACCAGCCGGACCACGCCGTCCAGGCGGGCCAGGTACAGATCGGCGGCCCGGAAGACGCGCACGCCGTCCACATCCACCATCTGGTGGTCGATGACGTCGTCGTTGAGGGACACCTCACCCGGCCGGCGCTGGGCGTCGCGCAGGTCGAGGCGCGCCGAGCTGAGCATGACCTGGCGTCGGCCCAGCGTCTCCACCTGCGACGCCGCCACCCAGGCCTGGCGCCGGCCGACCTTGACCAGCAACCCGGTCATCGGGGGATAGGGCTCACCCTGCCAGCGCACCACCACGTCGTCCACCGTGCCCACCTCGGCCCCGGCCTGGTTGCGCACGGGCGATCCGATGAGGCCGGCCACCGAGATGAGCGAACCCGAGACGCGCTCGTCGGTCAGCAGGCGCGCCGCGACCCGGCGCGGGCGCGTCGGTGCCTTGAGCACAGGACGTTGCATCGGATCCTCCGGTACGAGCGCGAAACGGCCGCGTCACCGGGTCCCGGTGGTCAGATCGGCGTCAGAGCCAGATCAGACGCGGGCAGGTGACGGTCGAGCATCGGGACGACTCGGGGGCTCGTCTTGTTGCACGTGGTCACCTCCTGGGGGATCGCGCCCGTCGGCGTCGGATCGTGTGGCGCTGCCTTCCTATCACTTGTCGGCCCGCCCGGCCCATCCGTCAGGGCCGTCGCCTACTTGTCCGTCGGCCGTCGCCGGCCTATCGAGAGACGTCCAGCCGGCGCCAGCGCAGGCTCAGGTCGTTGCACTCCTCGCACACCGCCTCGGGAATGACGCCGATCCGCATGAGCAGGGCGAACAGCTTGCAGCCCACGCACAGCCCGAAGGCGGATTCGAGGATGGCGAAGACCACCAGCACGCCGATCAGGCCGTAGGCCAGCCAGCTGATCCCGAAGGCGTAGAAGGCGACCGAGGCCACGGCGGTCACCACCAGGCCGATGCTCTGGGCGAAGCGCTTGGGCGGACCCGGGGTGAGGCGCTCGTCGAAGGGCAGCGCCGGGGTCACCACGCGGGTCACCAGCACGGCCAGGGGCTCGAAACGAGGGCCCCAGGCCACGCGCAGGGCGAACTCGACGCACAGGACCACCATCAGCCAGGGTTGGCGCAGCGCCAGGCAGGCCAACCCGATCAGGGCCGTCCCCGCGGCCACGCCCCGGGCCGACACCTCGTTGACCGGGTTGGGGAAGCTGAAGGGCGAACGCACCCTTTCAGGTTAGCCCCTCAGCCCTCAAAGTCGATCGGTTGGGTCGCCTTTCGGACCCGCCCGTCCACCCGCCCAACCTGTCAGCTGAGCGACTCGTATGAGGTCGCTCCGCTGACAGGTTCGTCGCCGTGGCGTGAGCCAGCGGCCTCCCGTGCCTCTAGCATCGGCGGGCCCGGTGGCGGCGCGCCGGGTCGACCAGGGGAACATCGCACCGCAAAGGGGACACGATGGGGATGACCTTCGACGAGGCCGTGGCCGCCGTCACCGCGCCGGGCCAGCCGTTCTCGATCGTCGAGACCGACGTGGGGGATCAGCGCCTCAAGGTGTTCGAACACGCCCCGCCCTCGCTGCGGGCCCTGTTCGACAGCATGCGGGCCCGGGGCGACGACACCTTCCTGGTCTACGAGGACGAGCGCCTGAGCTTCACCGAGGTCATGGCCCAGGCCGACGCCATCGGCGCCACGCTGGTCGGTCGCTACGGCGTGACCAAGGGCGACCGGGTGGCCATCGGCATGCGCAACTACCCGGAGTGGATCACCTCGTACGTGGCCGCCATCTCGGTGGGCGCGGTGGCGGTGTCCCTCAACGCCTGGTGGTCCACCGACGAGCTGCTCTTCGGGTTGGAGGACTCGGGCACCAAGGTGCTCATCGCCGACCAGGAGCGCGCCGAGCGCGCCGAAGGGGCCTTCGACCTCCAGGGCGTGCGCACCATGGTGGTGCGCGCCTCGGGGCCGCTGCCCGCGGGCTGCGACCGCCTGGAGGACGTGCTGGAGCTCGGCGCGCCCATGCCGGCGGTGGACATCGACCCCGACGACGACGCCACCATCCTCTACACCTCGGGCACCACCGGTCATCCCAAGGGCGCGGTCTCCACGCACCGGGCCGTGGTCAGCGCCATCATGGCCTTCGGCTGTCGGGCCACGGCCAACGTGGTCATGTTCCCGCCCACCGAACCGGCCCCCTGGCCGACCTCGTTCATCCTGGTCGTCCCGCTGTTCCACGTGACCGGTTGCGTGGCCGTCATGCTGAACGCGGTGGCCGCCGGCACCAAGCTCGTGCTCATGTACAAGTGGAACCCCGAGCGGGCCCTGGAGCTGATCGAGCGCGAGCACATCACCCAGTTCGTGGGGGTGCCCACCATGTCGTGGGACCTGCTGGAATCGCCGGACTTCGCCTCGCGGGACACCTCCAGCCTGGCCGCGGTGGGCGGTGGCGGGGCGCCCGCCCCACCGGAGCTGGTGCGGCGGGTCGAGGAGGGCTTCAGCCGGGGTCGACCCCAGATCGGCTACGGGCTGACCGAGACCAACGCCTACGGACCGGGCAACACCGGCGACGACTACGTGCGCAAGCCCAACAGCTCGGGGCGATGCGTCCCGGTCATGGACATCCGGATCGTGGGCGACGACGGCCAGCCGGTGCCCGACGGCGAGGTGGGCGAGATCTGCTTCCGCGGGCCCATGGTGATCCGGGGCTACTGGAACCGGCCCGACGCCACCGCCGAGGCCATCGTCGACGGCTGGCTGCGCACCGGCGACCTGGGCCGCCTCGACGACGAGGGCTTCATCTACGTGGAGGACCGGGCCAAGGACATGGTCATCCGGGCCGGGCGAGAACATCTACTGCGCCGAGGTGGAGGCGGCCATCTACGACCACCCGGCGGTGTACGAGGCGGCGGTGTTCGGCATCCCCCACCCGCGTCTGGGCGAGGAGCTGGTGGCCGCGGTGCTGGTCAAGCCGGGGCACAGCCTGGACGAGGCCGACCTGCAGGCCCACGTGCGCGAGCGCCTGGCCGGGTTCAAGGTGCCCTCCCGGGTGGTGTTCGTGGACACCCAGCTGCCCCGGGGGGCCACCGGCAAGATCCTCAAGCGCGAGCTGCGCGACTCGCTGGCCGGTGGACCCCTCGTGACCCCGACGGCCCTCGATCCGGCCGGCCGGGCCAGCCCGTCGGGATCGTCCAGCCGGGCGCGTCCGTCCGGGCGCAGCAGGCGAACCGTGCTGGTCACCGGGGCCAACTCCGGCATCGGGCTGGCCACCGTGATCGAGGCCGCCCGACGCGGGTACCACGCGGTGGGCACCGTCCGCTCCAAGGCCAAGGCGAAGCAGGTGCGGGAGGCCGCGGCCGGCGCCGACGTCGAGGTCGACACGCTGCAGTTGGACGTGACCGACGCCGAGGGCT
This sequence comes from uncultured Microthrixaceae bacterium, assembly GCA_963793965.1. Taxonomy (GTDB): domain Bacteria; phylum Actinomycetota; class Acidimicrobiia; order Acidimicrobiales; family Acidimicrobilacustridaceae; genus UBA4742. The sequence continues at coordinate 60,124 of CAWCCB010000020.1, read as the reverse complement.
GCCAGCGCACCATGGCCGGCCTCCAGCTCTACGGGCTGGTCAACAACGCCGGGTACGCGCTGACCGGCGCCATCGAGGACATCACCGACGACGAGGCCCGCGCCCTGTTCGAGACCATGGTCTTCGCGCCCATGCGCCTGGCCCGGCTGGCCCTGCCCGGCATGCGGGCCGGCGGCGGGGGCCGCATCGTCAACGTCTCGTCCATCGCCGGTCTGGTGAGCTCGCCCCTGGCCGGTTGGTACACCGGGGCCAAGCACGCGCTGGAAGGGCTGACCGACGCCCTGCGCATCGAGGTGGCCCGCGACGGCGTGGCGGTCTGCCTGGTCGAGCCCGGCGGGTTCCGCACCGGCATCTGGGCCGAGATGACCGCCGACATCGAGCGCCACCGCCAGGCCGGGTCCCGCCTCACCACCGCCTATGAGCGGTCCCGCCGGCTCCAGCAGCTGATCGAGCCGGTCATGGGCAGCCCGGAGCAGTGCGCCAAGGTCATCGTCGGGGCGCTCGATGCCCGGCTGCCGCGTCCGCGCTACCTGGTCGGGCTCGACGCCCAGGCCATCCGCCTGGGCAACCGGCTCACCCCCGACATGGTGCAGGACCGCGTGCTGCGCCTGGTGCTGGGGCTCTGACATGCAGCTGGTGGTCATCGCCCAGGAGCCCCGGCCCGAGACCATGGACGGGCGCCTCAGCCCGCCCTGGACCCTGGCCCAGGCCGCGGCCGTGCGGGAGGCGGCCCTGGCCGACACGCTCGAGGCGGTGGCCGCCACCGCCGCCAGCCGGCGCGTGCTCGCCCTCGAAGGCGAGCCGGGACCCTGGCTCCCGTCGGGCTTCGACGTGGTGCTCCCCCGCCGCGGCACCCTGGGCAACGTGCTGTTCGGCGCCTTCGAGGACTGCTTCCACGTGTCCGACGAACCCGTGGTGCTGCTGGGCATGGACACGCCGCAGGTGACCCCCGACCACCTGCTGACCGCCCAGCTGCTCCTGGACACGTCGGTCGACGCGGTGGTGGGGGCCACCCCGGGCGGCGGGACCTGGATGATCGGGCTGTCGCACCTGCACCCCGGCGCCTTCGCCGGGGTGCCGGCCAGCGACGACGACACCGCCGAGGACCAGATCGAGCGGCTGCGGGCCAGCGACTACCGGGTGGCGGTCACCGAGGTGCTGCGCGATCTGGTCGGCGTGGACGATGCCGTCGCCCTGGCGGCCGAGCTCCCGGACTCACGCCTGGCCGCCGCCGTGGACCGCGCCTGCGCGACCGCTGAGGGACCGCCGAGGCCGCTCCGACCGAAGGCTCGAAGGCAAGGCCGCCAGGCCGAGCCGCTGGACCGAGCACCCAGATGGCGAAGCGACCGCAGGAGGCTCCGACCGAAGGGCCAAGAGTCGCCCCTAGCCCCAGACAACCGCGACCGCGGTGGGGTCGGACAGGCTCACCTTGATGGGCAGGGTGGCCCCGGCCTGGAGGCGGTGCAGCTGCACCTGGGGCACCACGATCGAGGCCGACAGCGGCCGGGGCGGCAGGCCCGGCTGGGTGACCAGCAGCTCGACGGGGATGATCGGATCCATGTTCACCATGCCGGCGGTCATGCCGATCGACACCACCTGGGCGGTGGCGTCCACGCCGTCACCCGGCGGGGCGGTCATGGCCTTGGTGGCCGCCTGCATCTGGGCGTTCATCTCGGCCATGCGGGCGCTGGCGTCACGGCTCATCTGGCCCGGATGGAAGTCCTTGTCGATCTCCTTGGCCTGCTTGTGCAGCGTGTTGACGTCCTTGAAGAAGCCCATGATCAGGCCCGCCCGGTGTAGAGGGCGTTGAAGCGCTGGGCCACGGCCGGGTTGGCCTGGATGCGACCGTTCCAGCCGTCCAGCGCCTCCTGCCAGCGGTCACCGGTCACGCCCTGGGACAGGGCCAGGCCGGGGGCCTGGGACTGGTCGTAGTTGACCGAGGCCAGGTCGCGGGAGATGTCGGCGTAGAGATCGAGGCTCACCCCGGCGATGGGCTCGAAGTCGGGACCGGTGGCCGCGGCGGTGGCCGCGGCCTGCTGGGCGGCCATGGCCTGGTTGGCCTGGGCCTGCTGGGCCGCCGCCATCTGCTGGGCGCTGGCCCCGAGGGCCTGGGCGTTGGCGATCATGTCGGGAGCGGCCGCCACCGTCTCCTTCATGTCCTTCATCTGCTTGAACAGCCCCATCGGGACCTCCTGGAATCGGGCGGGGCCACTCCCCGCCGCGTCGAGTGTCCTCCGACCCTCGGCCGCGATCATGAGTAGGCGTTACTCAATTCGCCCGGCGACGTCAGAGACGCCGTGATCAGCCCCACGAGCCCCACAACTACGATCACGGCCATGGGAGCATCGCCGTGGCCGCTGCTGGGTCGGGATGCCGAACTGGCGCGGCTGGCCAGCGCCATCGACGATCCCAGCTGCGGCGGGGTGGTGCTCATCGGGCCGGCCGGCGTGGGCAAGACCCGCCTGGCCGCCTACACCATCGAGATGGCCACCGCCCGCGGGCTGGCCACCTCCGCCATCCGCGCCACCCGCAGCGCATCGGACATCCCGTTCGCCGCCCTGGCCCCGCTGCTGCCCGAGGTCGACCTGCCCACCGAGGCCAGCACCGCGCTGTTCCGGGCCGCCGGCGAGGCCATCGACGCCCGGCGCGGCGACGGCCGCTTCGTGCTCATGGTGGACGACGCCCAGGAGCTCGACGACGCCTCGGTGGCGCTGCTCGACCACCTGGTGGTCATCGGCTGCGTCTTCGTGGTGCTCACCGTGCGCCGAGACGACGCCAGCCCCGAGATCGCCGGGTCGTGGCTCGACGAGCGCATCCACCGCATCGATCTGGGGCCCCTGGCCGACCCCGAGATCCGGGCCCTGGCCACCATCGGCGCGGGCGGACCGATCGAGGGATCGACCATGCAGACCCTGGTGGCGGCCAGCGCCGGCAACCCGCTGTTCCTGCGGGAGCTGGTGGACGGCGGGTTGGAGTCGGGCGCCCTGGTCAACCAGTTCGGTCTGTGGCGCCTCGAAGGCACGCTGCTGGGCTCACCCCGCCTGCAGGACCAGATCGGCATGCGGGTCCGCGGGCTGCCCGAGGACCAGCTCGAGGCCCTCGAGCTGGTGGCCCTGGGCGATCCGCTGGAGCTCGGCCTGCTCACCTCGCTGGTGCCCGGCGATGCGGTGGAGCAGCTCGAGCGCCGCGGCCTGCTCGAGGCCACCCGCGGTCGCATGGGCCTCGAGGTGCGACTGGCCCACCCGCTCTACGGCGAGGCCGTGCGGGCCGGCCTGTCCCCCGTGCACCGGGCCCGGCTCTGTCGAGCCCTGGCCGACGCCGTCGAGCGGCAGGGTTCCATGCGGCCCCGCGACCTGTTGCGGGTGGCGGTGTGGCGACTCGACGGCGGCGGTGGTGGACGACCCGACACCTCCCTGGAGGCGGCCCGGGCCGCCTTCCGCAGCGGCGACTACGGGTTGGCCGCCCGCCTGGCCGGCTACGCCCGCGACAACGGTGGCGGGGCGGAGGCCGCCTACGTGCTGGGCGAATCCCTCGACTTCGAGGGGCGCCCCGAAGAGGCCGAGGACGTGCTGGCCGCGGCCTGGCCCGAGGCCACCACCGACGCCACCCGCACCGCCATGGCCGTGCGTCGGGCGTCCAACCTCTTCCGTGCCCTGGGCCGCGCCGACGAGGCCGATCAGGTGGTGGTGGATGCGTTGAGCCTGGTGCGCGACACGCTCTGCCGCCGCCAGCTGGAGGCCTTGCGCGCCGACCACCTGCTGCTGTCGGGGCAGGTGACCAAGGCCTTGGCCCTGACCGAGCCGCTGCTGGCCCGACCCGGCGACGCCGCCTTCGCCCAGGCCTCGCTCGACACCGGCACCGCCCTCGCCCTGGCCGGGCGCACCACCGAGGCCATCCGCCACACCGAGCAGGCCCTGGCCACCCGCATCCACCTCGACGAGGAGGCCCACCTGTCGGCGGTGGGCGTGTACGTGGTGGCCCAGTGCGTGGCCCTGGGCGAGGCCGGACGGCTCCGCGAGGCCGGTCAGCTGGCCGAGATGGGCTACCAGGAGTCGGTGGAGCGGGCCAACGCCGGCGGCCAGGCCTGGTTCGCGTCGGTCCTGGGGCGGGCCCGGATGGCCGAGGGCCGCCTGGCCACCGCCGGCCCAGTACTTCGGCGAGGTGGCCGCCCTGTTCGCCGAGCTCAGCCACCCCGGGCAGCGGTGGGGGCTGGGCGGGTTGGCGCTGGCCGCCGGCCAGATGGGCGACCGCGAGGCGGGCCTGGCCGCGTTGGCCGAGCTGGACGCGGTGGCCCCCACGCCGGTGCAGCTGATGGACGTCGAGCTGCACCGGGGCCGGGCCTGGGTGGCCGTCGCCGGCGGCGACCTGGTGACGGCGCGGGCCGAGCTGTGGCGCGGCGTGGAGATGGCCGACGATCGGGGCCAGTTCGCCCTGGGCGCGGCCGCGGCCCACGACCTGGTGCGACTGGGAGAGGACCGATCGGCGCGTCGAGCACCTCGAGCGGCTGGCCGAGCGGGTGGACGGCGCCCTGATGGCCGCCCGGGTGCTGCACGGTCGGGCGGTGCTCGAGCGACGACGCCGACCTGGCCCTGGCCGCGGCCGACGCCTTCGAGGAGATGGGCGCCCTGCTCTACGCGGCCGAGGCCTGCGACCCTCGAACAGCGCCGGGCCCTCGACGCCGGGCTGAGCCGACGGGCCTCGGCCGCCGCGGCCCGATCGGCGCGCCTGGTCGAGCAGTGCGAGAGCCCGGTCACCCCGGCCTTGCGGGTCGAGACCGAGATCGACCCGCTGTCGTCACGCGAGCGCGAGATCGCCCTGCTGGCCGCCGAAGGGCGCACCAGCCGCCAGATCGCCGACCAGCTCTACCTGTCGGTGCGCACCATCGACAACCACCTGCAGCGGGCGTACACCAAGCTCGGCGTGGCCGGCCGGTCACAGCTGGCCGACGCCCTCGGTCGGCGCTGAGCTACCGACACCGACGCCGCGTCACCCCGGCCCGCTGCGGCCCGCCACGCCCCCCGGCACGCCCCGGCACACCCCGGCACACCCCCCCGAAATTGGGCATCAGAATGTGCGGAATCCGGGGGGCAAAGATTCCCAATTTGCTGGCCGAGGGCCGATCAATCCGGGCCTACCTCGACGATCACCTTGCCCACGTTGGCCCCGGTGAACAGGGCGTTGAGGGCCTCGGGGGCGGCGTCCAAGCCCTGGTAGCGCTGCTCCCGCCAGTGCAGCCGACCGGCCTCGGCCCACGCCCGCAGCTGGTCGAAGCACTCGGGGAACCGGTCCCAGTAGTCGAGGGTGATGAACCCCTCCATCCGTCCGCGTCGCGAGATCAGGTTCAGGTAGTTGGACGGTCCCGGCGGACGGCCCTGGGCGTTGTAGGTCGAGATGGCGCCGCAGAGCACCACCCGACCGTGCTGGTTGAGCCGGCCCAGGACCGCGTCGAGGATCGGACCACCCACGTTGTCGAAGTACACGTCCACCTTGTCGGGGCACAGCTCGGCCAACTCGCGGGCCAGATCCGCGGTCCGGTGGTTGATGCAGCCGTCGAATCCCAGCTCGTCGACCACCCAGGCGCACTTCTCGTCGCTGCCGGCGATCCCCACCACCCGGCATCCGTGCAGCTTGGCGATCTGGCCGGCGATGGACCCGGTGGCCCCACCGGCCGCCGACACCACCACCGTCTCGCCCTCGGCGATGTGGCCGATGTCCAACAGGCCGAAGTAGGCGGCGGCCCCGGTCGCCCCGAACACGCTCATCATCGAGCGCAGGTCGGTCACGTCGGTGAGCTTGGTGGTGAACACGTCGTCGCGGATGATGGCGTAGTCCTGCCAGCCGGGCAGGCCGTAGGCCACGTCGCCGATCTCGTAGGCGTCGCAGCGGGTGGCCACCACCCGGCCGATGCCGCTGCCCCGCACGACCTCACCCACCTCGACCGCCGGCAGGTACCCCTCGCCCCGGTTCAACCAGGTGCGCACGGTGGCATCCATGCCCAGGTAGATGACCCGCATCAGGGCCTCGCCCTCGGCCAGGGTGGGCAGCGGCTCGTCGACCCGGTAGAAGTCCTCCGGCTCGACCAGCCCGGTGGGCCGCCGGGCCAGCCGCAGCTGACGGTTCACGTCGCTGGTCTGCTCGTCCGGGTGCCCGACGCTGGCTGGCTCGTCCTGGTTCGTGACGCTCGCTGGCTCGTCCTGGTTCGTGACGCTCGCCTGCTCGCTCATGTCGTTCCCCCTGTCGATCGGCGCCTCTCGGCCTCCGCTCAGAGCCGGGCCACGATCTCGGCCCACAGGTCACGGTAGGCCGACGCCGACCGGGTCCGGGGCGCGTAGCTGGCCAGTGGGGCCCGGTGCACCCCCATCCGCTCGACGTCGCTGGTGGCCGGGATCTGGGTGTCGAGGATGTCGGATCGGTCGGCCCGCACCTTCTCGATCAGCTCGCGGTGCAGGTTCTTGCGCTGGTCGACCATGGAGAAGAAGGCGAGGATGCGCGGCCGGCGCTTGGTCGACTGGTCGGCCAGGAAGGCGTCGAGCTGGGCCAGGGTGCGCATCGACAACGTGGTCGGGATCAGCGGCACCAGCAGCGCGTCGGCCGCCCGGAAGACGTTCTCGCTGACCAGGGAGATGCTGGGCGGGCAGTCGAGGAAGCCGTAGTCGTAGTCGCGGGCCAGCGGGCTGCAACAGCAGGTCGATGCGGCGGGTGGGCTTCTTGGTGCCGTCCAGGTCGAGGTCCATGTTGCGGTAGGAGAAGTCGGCCGGCATCAGGTCGAGGTTGTCGTAGTCGGTGCCCTTGATGGCCCGATCCAGCGCCCGCCGCCCCCCGATGAGCGCTTCGGCACCGCCCTTCACCTTGGGCTTGACCCGGAAGTAGAAGCTGGCCGCGCCCTGCGGATCGAGATCCCACACCAACGTGCGGGCGCCGGAGGCGGCGGCCAGGTAGGCCAGGTTCACCGCCGCTGCGGTCTTGCCCACGCCCCCTTTGATGTTGTACGTGGCCAGCACCTTCATCGCGCCATCACCCCCGCATCATGCCCCGCCGGCCTGCTCGCGGTGATCATCATCGGGGCGGAACAACCGACGGAAGCGGTGCGCGCACCGTGGCGTCGTCGAATCGGTCGAAGCGATCGGCGAAGGCCGCCCGGGCCGCGGCCTCACGTTCGTCGAGCCGCTCCACCAGGGCGCCCATGGCGATCAGCGTGGTCGCCTGGGAGGCCCCGTGCTCGTCGATCAGCTCCGCTCCCAGGCCGGCCAGCGACGCCTTCTGCACCTCGCAGTCCTGGAAGGTGCCCAGCACCTCCTGCACGCCCTTGAGCTCCTTGACCCCCATGGCGATCTCGTCGGGATCGAACAGGCTGCCGAAGCACTCCAGCGCGTAGCGGAGCTTCTTGGCGTCCTTGCGCAGGTCGTGCAGGCGGGTGGCCGGCGAGTCCGGGGTGATGCGACGGCCGTCGCGCACCAGGCGACGGTAGGCCTGCCACGTGCGCTCGGCGGCCAGCTGTCGAGCCGGCTCCGAGGCCCGGGGCGCCACCTCGGGGTCTGTCGGCCCCGGCCACGCGGCGCGGATCGGACAACCAGCTCGTGACCAGTTCGACCAGATCGTGGTAGCGGTCCGACGCCAGGCCGTCGGCCAGCTCGACGCTGGGCCCGCCGCTGGCGCTCGACCAGGAAGGATCGCAGCGGGGCCAGATCGCCTCGACGCGGTCGGGCCGACGGCCGCCTCGAAGTCGTCGAAGTCGAGCAGGTACACGTCCAGGTCACGGGTGGGCGTGGTGATGTCACCCAACCACTTGAAGCCGTCGCGCAGGCGGGTCAACAGGTCGGGTGGGATCACGCCCCGGGCCATCCCCAGCACCGAGCGGGTGCGGCGCACCGCCACCCGGAAGTCGTGCAGGAACTCCGAGTCGGTGTCGGCCACGGTGCCCGCCTGGTTGGCCAGCATGGTGGCGAACAGGGTGGCCACCACCGTGGCCACCGCCTCCAGGGCGTCGGCCTGCGGGTCGAGCGCCAGCGACAGCTTGGAGCTGTAGGAGCCGGGATGGAGCCCGAGCTGGGCCAGAGCCTGGTCGACCGGATCGGCCTCGACCGGGCGGAGCACGACCTGGGCGGCCAACAGGTCGGTGACCTGCTCGGCGGCCCGGGGATAGCCGCGGACCGGGACGACCTCGGCCACCGTGGTCAAGGGTTGGTCGTCGGGTCCGGTGGCCTGGTCGATCAGCACGCGAGCCTGGACCTTGCCTTCGTCGTCGGTCGCGGCCAGCCCCACCTGACGGCTGTGCACGGTGACCAGGGCCAGCAGCGCCCGCATCTCGATCACCGCGGCCAACCGCTCGCTGGTGGGCCCGGGCGGGAGGTGCGCGGCGAAGGTCGGTACCTGCGCCACCGCCAGCCGGCCCAGCACCTCGCCGGTGTCGATGGCACGCCACACCAGCCAGGGCGTCTCGGTGCTCGACGACCGGCGACCGGCGACCGGCGCCGCCACCACCTCGTGCTCGAGGCGGGTGCCGCGGCGCCACAGTCGCCAGTCGAAGGTGTCGAAGACGGTGCGCGCCACCACCCGATCCAGATCGGGGGTGAGACCGCCGCGTGCGGCCAACCCGGCCACCAGGTCGTCCAGATCGCGTCCGTCGTCCACCGCGAAGCGGTGCGGGCCGCTCACCGGGCCAGGCTTCGGAAGATGCAGCTCACGCGGGGTCCCTCGCGGGGGTCACCCCCCATCAGCTCGGTCGTCGGGTCGTCGGGTCGTCGGGTCAGGCTAGTGCTCCCCGACCCGCCCTTCCGGCGGGGAACCGCCGGCGCGAGGGTGGCCCTGCCTCGTCCGAACGGGGACCTCAGGGCTGGATGACGATGAGCCGCTCCTCGGTCATCTCGCGGGCCGCCCAGGCCGGCCCCTCCCGGGTGTTGCCCGAGTCGCGCAGGCCGCCATAGGGCATCTGATCGGCCCGCCAGGTCGGCACCTCGTTGATCATCACCCCGCCGTACTCGAGGCGCCGGGCCGCCTCCAGCGCCTTGCCGATGTCGTGGGTGAACACCGCCGCCTGCAGGCCGTAGCGGCTGTCGTTGGCCAGTCGCAGCGCCTCGTCGAAGTCGTCGTAGACCGCCACGCCGACCACCGGCCCGAAGACCTCGTTGCGGCACACCTCCATGTCCGGCGCCACCCCGGTGAGCACGGTCGGAGCCAGCACGCCACCTTCGAGGTGACCGCCGGCGGCCACCGTGGCGCCCTGGGCCACCGCGTCGTCGATCCAGGTGTGCACCCGCTCGGTCTCGCCGGGATCGATGAGGGCGCTGACATCGGTGTCCTCGTCGAGAGGATCGCCCACCTTCAGGCCCTTGACCGCGGTCACCAGCTCGTCGATGAATCCGTCGGCCACCGACGAGTGCACGTAGACGCGCTGGACCGAGATGCACGACTGGCCGGCGAAGGAGAAGCCGGCCACGCTGATCTTGCGGGCCGCGCCGGCCCAGTCGCCGTCGGGCTCGATGACCACCGGCGCGTTGTTGCCCAGCTCCAGCCCGACGCGCTTGTGGGGCACGGCGGCGCGGATGCCCCACCCCACCGGCGGCGAGCCGGTGAAGGTGATCATGGCCACGTCGTCGTGGGTGACCAGGTGGTTGGCGGTCCGTCCGCTGCAGGTGACCACGTTGAGCCAGCCGTCGGGCAGGCCGCAGTCGTCGAGCAGCAGCGAGGCCAGTCGCAGGGCCGTGAGGGGCGTGGCCGAGGCGGGCTTGAGCACGACCGGACAGCCCACCGCGATGGCCGGGGCCAGCTTGTGGGCCACCAGGTTGAGGGGGAAGTTGAAGGGCGAGATGGCCGCCACCACCCCGATGGGGACACGCTGGATGAACCCGAACTTGCCCACCCCGGCCGAGCTGGCGTCGAGCGGCACCATCTCGCCGGCCAGGGTGCGCGCCACCGCGGCGGAGAACCGGAAGGTGTCCACCGCCCGCTCGGCCTCGACCCGGGCGGTGCGGATGGGCTTGGCCGCCTCGGTGGCGATGGAGCGGGCGAACTCCTCGCCGACGCTCACCCAGCGCGGCCGCGGCCCGATCCAGGATCTCGGCCCGCTGATAGGCGGCCAGCGCGCCCTCGCGGTGGCGGGCCAGGGCTGCGGCCACCGCCGCGTCCAGGTGGGCCTCGGTGCCCACCGGCACCGCGCCCACCACCTGGCCGTCGAACGGCGAACGCACCTCCGAGACATCCTCGGTGGTGACCCGATCGGGTCCGATGCGCATCGGCGTCATGTCAGTCATGGTCAGCTCTCCGGGCGAGGTGATGGCCGGCGATCGGTGGAACCCGGCGCGGCCGAGTCTGCCATCGCCGCGCCGCGAACCCCGGGCCGCGGCTCGCCTCCAGCCCCGGGGATCCGGCCCTCATCGCGTAGGGTGCCGTGTGCCTCGTCGCTCCTCGTCCGGGCCCGCCCAAGCCCTGTTGTCGGTCGATTACGCCGAGGACGTCCTGTGGCAGCTCCAGGCCGACCCACCGGTCGTGTCCGAGCATCCCGCTGCCCGCCGAGGTGGACGTGGTGGTGGTGGGCGCGGGCTACTGCGGGTTGTCCGCGGCCCGGGTCCTGGCCCGACACGGGCGCTCGGTGGTGGTGGTCGATCGTGACCCGCTGGGGCGCGGCGCCAGCACCCGCAACGGCGGGATGGTGATCCCCGAGCTCAAGGCCGGTCCCGGTGGGCTGCGCGCCCGCTACGGGCCGGTCGGCCCCCGGATGTACGAGGAGGTGAACGAGGCCTTCGACCAGCTGGAGGCGCTGGTGGCCGACGAGGCCCTCGACTGCGACTACCGGCGCAGCGGACAGCTCTACCTGGCCCACAACCAGGCCCACGTCGAGGCGCTGGCGGCCATGGCCGACGAGCACGGCGGCGAGCTGGGTGAGCCGGTCCGCTTCGTGGCCGAGGCCGACCTGGGCCGACGAGATCGGCTCGACCGCCTTTCGCGCCGGGGTGGTGCTCGAGCGCACCGGCGCCATCCATCCGGCCAAGTACCACGCCGGGCTGGCCCGCTTGGCCCTCGACGCCGGCGCCGACATCCACGACCGCACCACCGCGGTGGCCCTCGAGCCTCGAGAGCGGGGCGGCCACCAGGTCGATCACCGACCGGGGCGCCCTGGTGGCCGGCGAGGTGATCGTGGCCACCAACGCCTACGCCGACGGGTTGGTCCCCTGGCTGGCCCGACGGGTCGTGCCCATCGGCTCGTTCATCATCGCCACCGAGGTGCTGGACCCGGAGCTGGCCCGATCGGTCGAGCCCCCGGGGACGCATGCTGGTCGACACCAAGAACCTGCTCTTCTACTGGCGGCTCTCGCCCGACGGGCGCGTGCTGTTCGGGGGGCGCCGATCGCTGGCCCCCAGCTCGATCCGCGATGCCCGCGACTTCCTCTACCGCTCCATGGTCGAGATCCACCCGCAGCTGGCCGGCACGCGAGTCACCCATGCCTGGGGCGGCAACGTGGCCATCACCCTGGACCGCATGCCCCACTTCGGCCGGGTGCCCAGCGGTCCGGGCCTCGGGGCCCTCTACGCCACGGGCTGCAACGGCTCGGGGGTGGCCCTCAACAGCTGGATGGGCACCCGGGCGGCCGAGGTCGTGCTCGGCGGACCCCCGCCAGCCGTGTCCGAGATCCGCTTCCCGGCCGTCCCCTTCCACCGGGCCCGGCGGGCCTACCTGCCGGCCGTGGGCCAGTGGTTCGCCTGGGAGGACCGCCGCCCCTGACCGGCGCCTGAGGTCGGCCGCCATGCTCACCGGGATGGCCCGACAGGTCGACGCGATGCCGCCCCGAATCGGTCAGCGACGCCACGCGGGGCGTGGATTGGCTACACCGATATCGGGAGAGTCCCAGCCCGAGGCCCGGCCGGGGCGGCGCTCACAGCGCGGGCGGGGCCAGCTCGAACAGCGTGGCCACCCGGCCCACGGCGTCGCGCTCGGTGTCGCTCACGCCCTTGGACGCCTTGGCCACGGCCACGGCGATGTCCAGGAACCACCCGGCCACGCCCGAGCCCTCGTCCTGGGGCAGCTTGGCCAGCGCCGCGGCGGCCGGGGCCAGGTCGGCCAGGCAGGCATCCACGATGGCGGCGATGGACTGGCCCTTGTGGTGCTCGGCGTCGTGGCGGGACTCCTTGGACTGGGCGTCGGGCTCGATCTCGGCGATCAGCGCGTTGGCCGCGCCCCGGTTGCCCGGGTTGGTGATGACCTTGGCGCTGGCCGCCGACTCCTTCACCATCGAGATGGGGCCGTGCTGGCCGGCCGCGAACAGCGCGGCGGTGATCAGCAGCGGCGCCTCGGTGACGGCCTTCCACTCGGCATCGCTGAAGTCGGACTTGGTGGACATGGGGATCTCCTGTCGGTCATGGGCGGCGGCAGTCGTCGGCGCTACACACGGACCTCGGTGTCCGAAACCCCGCCTGGCGCGTGCGTCGTGCTGACACCGATCTCGCCCGGCGGATCGGCCGCAGCGGCCGAGCTCAGGGCTGGGTGAGCGGGCCGTACTGGTCGGGCCGGCGGGTGTCGAGGAAGGGGAACAGCTCGAGCCAGTCGCGGCGGGCGTCCAGGTCGAGGTCGGCCACCAGCACCGCCGGTCGGTCGCGGGGCGCCTGCACCAGGATCCGCCCGTACGGATCGCTGATGAACGAGGAGCCGTAGAACGTGATCGGCCCGAGGGGCGCGCCGGCGCGACCCGGTCACGGGCGTGCCGTCGACCAGGGTGAGGGTCTCGGTGCCGATGCGGTTCACGGCCACCATGAAGGTGCCGTTGGCGATGCCCTGGCCCACGATCACCTGCTGCCACAGCGGCTGGGTGTCGAACGTCCGGGTGGTCGGGCTCCGAGCCGATGGCGGTGGGGTAGACGAGGACCTCGGCCCCGGCCAGGGAGTAGGCCCGGCTCAGCTCGGGGAACCACTGGTCCCAGCAGGTGGGGAAGCCGAAGCTGGCCTCGCCGATGGGCACGGCCGGGAAGCCGCCGTCGCCACCCAGGAAGTAGCGGTCCTCGTAGTAGCCGGCCGTGACCGGGATGTGCACCTTCCGGGTCCGGGCCACCAGCGCGCCGTCGGGTCCGACCACGATGGCCGTGTTGTACCCCCGGCCGTCGGGCGGCGGCCCACCCTCGGCAGCCGGCACCTCCTCGTAGAGCGAGGCGTGGACGTAGATCCGGTGGCGGGTGGCCAACTCGGTGGCCAGCGCCCGGGTGGGCCCGCCGTCCAGCGGCTCGGGCTGGGCCCACCCCGGACCGGGGCCGCGATCGGACACCGCGAAGTACGGGCTGAGGGTCAGCTCCTGGAGGGCCACCAGCCGTGCGCCTCCTCGGCGGCCAGCGCCACCCCGGCAGCCAGGTTGGCCCGGTGCTCGGCGGCATCGGCCGACCACGCCACCTGGACCGCACCCACCCGCAGCGGTGCGCGCCGGCGACGACCGCGTCCGCGCCGGCGACTCCGGCACGCCACGCCGAGCCACCACCTCGAACTCCACCGTCACTCGACCGTCACCTCCACCTCACCTCGTCCTGCCACCCCGCTCGGAAATTGGAAACCTTTGCGTGCCGGATACCGGCCACATTTTGATGCCCAATTTGGTCGGGGGATGGGCGGTCAACGGGCGAGGGTCTCGCAGAACTCGGTGAACACGTCGACGTAGCGGTCGACGTCGGCCTCGGTGTGCTGGACCGACAGGGTCCACTGCTCCTCGTCGCCCGGGGTCATGAACACGCCCCGGTTGATGGCCCACGGGAAGGCGGCCCCGAACAGCTCGGGCTTGGTGGCCAGGAAGTCGCGGTAGTTGTGGGAGCGCTCCTTGCGGAACGACACGCATCCCTTGGCCCCCAGATCCACGGTGTGGGCCGGGATGGCGTTGGCGTCGATGGCGGCCTGGCAACCGGCGGCCAGGCGCTCGCCCAGCTCGGCCAGCTGCACGTAGGCGGCCGGGGTGAGCACCTCGGTCAGACAGGCCAGCCCGGCCGCGGCCACCAGCGGGTTGCCGTTGAACGTGCCCATCTGGGCCGCGCCGTGGCCGATCACGTCCATGATGGCCGCGTCGCCCCCGAAGGCCGCCCCCGGCGTGCCGCCGAACAGCGCCTTGGCGAAGCAGGCCAGGTGGGGTCGCACCCCGTAGCGCTGGCCGGCGCCCCCCTCGGCCACGGTGGCGCCCGACTTCACCTCGTCGAAGATGAGCACCACGCCGTAGCGCTCGCACAGGTCCTTGACGGCCTGGAGGTAGCCCGGGTCGGGCTCGACGATGCCGATGTTCATCATCACCGGCTCGAGGATGAGGCAGGCCACCTCGTCGCCTCGGGCCGCCAGCAGCGCCTCGAACGCGACCGCATCGTTGAACGGCACCACCGCGGTGTGCTTGGCCACGTCGGCCGGGATGCCGGTGGACATGGGCGTGGTGGCCGGCAGGTCGCGGCCGCCCACCACGTCGGCGTTGGGCAGCACCGAGAACATCACCGTGTCGTGGTGGCCGTGGTAGGAGCCCTCGATCTTCACCACCAGCTCGCGACCGGTGGCGGCCCGGGCGATGCGGATGGCGTCCATGGTGGCCTCGGTGCCGGAGTTGGCGAAGCGCACCTGGTCCAGCTCGAAGCGACGGCACAGCTCCTCGGCCAGGGCCACCGTCACCGGGGTCGGCGCGGCGAAGTGGGTGCCGGTGTTGGCCGCCCGGGTGATGGCCTCGACGATCTTGGGATGGGCGTGACCGGTGACGCCCACGCCGAACCCACCGTGGAAGTCGGTGTACTGGTTGGCGTCGACGTCCCACACCTGTGAGCCCTGGCCCCGCTCGATGTAGATCGGATAGGGGTCGCCGGCCTGGAACGACGACGGCACGCCCAGGGGCATCGACCGCAGGGCGCGCTCGTAGAGCGCCTTGCTGGCCGTGGTGCGCGACGCCAGGACCGCGCCCTCGGCGTCGGCCAGCTCGGCCGCCCGGGCGCTGAGCCGGGCGTCGGCGGTCGGTGATCAGGCCGGTGGTGGGATCGGAGGTGGTGGGCATCAGAACTTGACCATGACGTGTTTGAGTTCGGTGTAGGCCTCGATGGCTGCCACCGACATGTCCTTTCCGTAGCCGCTCTGCTTGAACCCGCCGTGGGGCATCTCCGAGATGATCGGGATGTGATCGTTGACCCACACGCAGCCGAACTGCAGCTGGCGTGACATGCGCATGGCCCGGCCCACGTCCGAGGTCCACACGCTGGCCGACAGGCCGTAGTCGACGCCGTTGGCCCAGGCCAGGGCCTGGTCCTCGTCGCCGAAGCGCTGCACGCTGACCACGGGCCCGAACACCTCGCGCTGGACGATCTCGCTGTCCTGGGCCGGACCGGCCACCACGGTGGGCTGGTAGAAGAACCCGGCCCGGTCGAGCTTGGATCCTCCGGCCACCACCTCGGCGCCGGCATCGACGGCCCGCGACACCATGGCGGCCACCCGCTCCTGCTGGTCGGCCGAGATCACCGGACCCACCGCGGTCTCGGCGTCGGTCGGGTCACCCACGGCGATGCCGGCCACGGCGTCGCCCAGGTCGCTGACCAGCGCGTCGTAGACCGACGGTCCGGCGATGACCCGACACGGCGCGGTGCAGTCCTGGCCCGAGTTGTAATAGGCCATGTCGGTCAAGGTGGACACCACCAGGTCGATGTCCGCGTCGTCGAAGACCACCACCGGGGCCTTGCCCCCCAGCTCGAGGTGGACGCGCTTGAGCGTGTCGGCCGCGTTGCGGGCGATGAGCTTGCCGGTGGCCACGTCGCCGGTGATCGGACACGATGGCCACGTCGGGATGGCGGACCAGGGCGTCGCCCAGGGTCTCGCCCTGGCCGGTGACCACGTTGAACACGCCCGGGGGGAAGATGTCGGCGGCCAGCTCGGCCACCCGCAGGGCGGTGAGCGGCGTCAGCTCCGACGGCTTGAGGATGAAGGTGTTGCCGGCGGCCAGGGCCGGCCCCATCTTCCACACCGCCATGTTGAGCGGGTAGTTCCAGGGGGCGATGCCCACGGCCACGCCCAGCGGGTCGCGTCGCAGCATGGAGGTGTGGTCCTCGAGGTACTCGCCGGCCACCTGGGCCTGCAGGGTGCGGGCCGCGCCGGCGAAGAAGCGGAGGTTGTCGACCAGCAGGTCGAACTCGAACTCGATGATCGACACGGGCTTGCCCACGTTGGCCATCTCGAGGCGCCTTGAGCTCGTCGAGGTCGCCCTCCACCGCCGCGGCCAGGGCCAGCAGCTTCTCGGAGCGCTCGCGGGGCGTGGTCAGGCCCCAGGTCTGGAAGGCGGCGACGGCCGCGGCCACCACCGCATCGGCGTCAGCCGCCCCGCCCGAGGCCACCTCGGCCAGCACCTCACCGGTGGCCGGGTTGAGCACCTCGTCGGTGGCGCCGTCGGCGGCGGCCACCCAGGCCCCGCCGATGAAGTTCTGGTGGGCCACGTCGGCTCCCCTCGCTCGGACGGTCGGGACGGGTCCCGACGTCATGGCATCTCCTGGCAATCTCGCGTGACTCAGCCGGCAACGCAAGCGATTCCATCGTCTGAAGGGCCTCGAACGACGGATTTCATCGCTCGGCGCCTGAGCCGCCCGCACCGACCGTGTGCATTCTGACCACTCGGATCTGTGGACCAGCACGGTGCACAACGCCGGCACCTCGCGGCCAAAGCGCTCCGCCGCATCGCCGACGCGTCTGAGCACCCCCACGGTGCAAGAACGCGACGGCCACCCCCACGGTCGCGCAGACCCCACCGGATCGGCGGCGCGGAGCGCCCGGGCGAGCGCGCCGCCGCCGGGACACGGAGCGCGGCCCACAATGGAGGCCATGGCCGGCACCCCCACGACGAGGCGCGAGTTCCTGCGCCGCACGGCACTGGCCGCGGGCGGGTGGCCGTCGGCGCCTCCGGGTTGGCGGCCTGCGCCGGCAAGACCGCGCCCAACCAGGCCGGGCCGGCCATCCCGGTGGCCACCACCCGACCGCCGGCCCCGACCGCCCGCCGCCCAGAGCCACCCGGCCACGCTGAACGAGGCCATCGACACGCCCGAGACGCCCAGCGGGCTGCTGCGCATCGCCAACCGCCCCGGCTCCATCGGTCCCGACACCGTCCACGACTACCAGCTGGCCACCGGGGTCACCGTCGACTACTACGAGGACATCACCGACGACCCGACCTGGCTGGCCATCGGTGGCCCCGGTCCTGGCCCGGCGCGACGACATCGGCACCGACCTCGACATCCTGGGCGACGCCGCCGTGGGCCAGTTGATCGCCGCCGGTCGGCTCTCGAGCCTGGACGACACCAACATCCCCAACCGGGTCCACCTGCGCCGAGAGCTGGCCTCCCCCGGCTACGACCCCCACCGACGCCGCAGCCTGCCCTGGACCGCCGGCATGGCCGGCCTGGCCTACAACCCGGGGTTGACCGGCCGACCGATCACGGTGGTGGGCGATCTGTTCGACCCCGCCGTTCAAGGGTCGCGTGACCATGCTGGCCGACCTCCGCGACGGCCTGGGCATGGTGATGATGGGCCAGGGCAACTCGCCGGCCCACGCCAGCCTGGCCACGGTCACCCAGGCCGTCGACCTCGTGGGTCAGGCCCGCCTGTCGGGCCAGGTGGCCCGATTCACCGGCAACGCCGACTTCGCCGACCTGGTGTCGGGCCAGATGGCGCTGGCCCAGGTCCGATCGGGCGACGTGGCCGGCCTCCAGGCCGCCAATCCCGGCACTGCAGTTCGTGGTGCCCGAGGCCGGCTCGACCCTGTTCGCCCGGGACATGGTGGTGCCCGACACGAGCCACAACCAGGTGGCCGCCGAGTCCTGGATGAACTGGATCTACGACCGGGCCAACTACGCGCAGCTCATCCTGTCGGTGAAGGCCACGGTGGTGCTCGGCGACATGACCGCCGCCCTGGCCGCGGTGAGCCCCACCCTGGCCGCCGACCCCCTGGTGAACCCCCCGGCCGCCATCTGGTCGCGCCTGGCGGTATGGGCCGGCCTCGACGCCCGGACCGAGCAGCGCTACAAACCGATCTACCGCCAGGTGACCGGCTGACTCCCCCTCGACAAGTGATTCCTGCTCAAAACGGGCTCTTTACGAAGGAATCGCTTGCGATGGCCAGAGAAAGTGGGAGACTCGCCCGACGGGTCCACATCGACCCGCACGGCCTGGGGTGAGGAGGCGCATCGATGACGCACCGAGCGAGACCTGGGCCAGCTGGCCCACGCACCACCTGTGGGGGCACTTCACCCCGTTGAACAGCCCCCCGGGCCAGGAGCCACCGATCATCGAGCGGGGCGACGGCTGCTACGTGTGGGACCAGCACGGCAAGCGCTATCTGGACGGGCTGGCCGGGCTGTTCGTCGTCCAGGCCGGCCACGGGCGCATCGAGCTGGCCGAGGCGGCGGCCAAGCAGGCGGCCGAGCTGGCCTACTTCCCCATCTGGACCTTCGCCCACCCCACCGCCATCCGACTGGCCGCCCGTCTGGCCGACCTGGCCCCGGGCGACCTCAACCGGGTGTTCTTCACCACCGGCGGATCCGAAGGGGTCGAAGCGGCGTGGAAGCTGGCCCGCCAGTATTACAAGGCCATCGGCCAGCCCGGCCGTTACAAGGCCATCGCCCGCGACATCGCCTACCACGGCGCCGGCATGGGCGCGCTCTCGGTGACCGGCGTGCCCAGCCTGCGGGCCCCGTTCGAGCCGCTGGTCCCCGGCGGACATCACGTGGCCACCACCAACCGCTACCGCTGCGACCTGTGCGCCCACGCCGAGGCCTGCACCCTGAGCTGTGCCGACGACATCGAGCGGACCATCCTGCAGGAAGGGCCCGAGTCGGTGGCCTGCGTCTTCCTGGAGCCGGTGCAGAACGCCGGTGGGTGCATCACCCCCACGCCGGGCTACTTCGACCGGGTGCGCGAGATCTGTGACCGCTACGGCGTGCTGTTCGTCTCCGACGAGACGATCTGCGCCTTCGGCCGCCTGGGCACCATGTTCGGAGCCGAGCGGGTAGGCGCCCGGCCGGACATGCTCATCATGGCCAAAGGCCTGACCTCGGGCTACTCACCGCTGGGCGGGGTGCTGGTCAGCGACCGGATCGCCGAACCGTTCCTCGAGCCAGGGGCCACCTTCATGCACGGCATCACCTTCGCCGGCCATCCCGTGAGCTGCGCGGTGGCCCTGGCCAACCTCGACCTCTTCGATCGCGAGGACCTGCTGGGCCACGTGATGGCCAACGAAGACACCTTCCGCCAGGCCCTGGGCACGCTCGAGGACCTGCCCTGCGTGGGCGAAATCCGGGGCATGGGCTACTTCTACGGGATCGAGCTGGTGAGAGACCGCAAGACCAAGCAGACCTTCTCCGGCCCCGAGGGCGCCCGACTGCTGCCGCGAGCTGCTGTCCCCTCGACTGTTCGAGCTCGGGCTGCATTGCCGGGCCGACGACCGGGGTGACCCCGTCCTCCAGCTGTCGCCCCCACTGATCGCGGGCCCGGAGGAGATCGACTTCATGGTCCAGGTGATCCGCCAGGCCCTGATCGAGTCGATGGAGGAGCTGTGACCGCCACCACCACGGTCGAGGGATCGGAGTCGGGCGGCCTGGTCATCGGCGTGCCCCGGGAGATCAAGGCCGACGAGCACCGGGTGGCCATCACGCCCGACGGGGTCCGCGAGGTCGGCCAGTACGGCGTCTCGGTGCTGATCGAGGCCGGTGCGGGGGCCGACTCCAGCTTCCCCGACGACGACTACCGCCGGGCCGGTGCGGAGATCGTGGCCGACCCCGCGCAGGTGTGGGCGCGCGCCGGGTTGATCTGCAAGGTCAAGGAGCCCCAGCCCAGCGAATTCGCCTACTTCCGCCCCGACCTGACCATCTTCACCTACCTGCACCTGGCCGCCTACCCGGGTGTGGCCGATGCCCTGCTGGCCTCGGGCACCACCGGCATCGCCTACGAGACGGTCACCACCGCCGAGGGGGCGCTGCCGCTGCTGGCCCCCATGAGCGAGGTGGCCGGTCGGATGTCCATCCAGATCGGCGCCCACTACCTCGAGCGTCACAACGGCGGGCGCGGCGTGCTGCTGGGCGGCGCCCCCGGGGTGCGCCCGGCCCGCGTGGTGGTGCTGGGCGCCGGCAACGTGGGCTGGAACGCGGCGTGGATGGCGGCCGGCCTGGAGGCCGAGATCGACCTGCTGGATCGCAACGTCGACCGGCTGCGCTTCATCGACCAGATCCAGATGGGACGCATCACCACCCTCACCTCCAACCGCGGCCAAGTGGAGCGCGTCGTGGCCGAGGCCGACCTGGTCATCGGCGCGGTGCTGGTGGCCGGCGGCCGGGCGCCGGTGGTCGTCACCGAGGAGATGGTGCCGGTCCATGAAGCCGGGGGCGGTGGTGGTCGACATCGCCATCGACCAAGGGGGCTGCATCGAGACCAGCCACGAGACCAGCCACGCCGACCCGGTCTTCGTGGAACACGGCGTCGTGCACTACGCGGTGGGCAACATGCCCGGAGCGGTGCCCTTCACCTCGACCTATGCGCTGACCAACGTGACCCTGCCCTACCTGGCCGAGCTGGCTCGCCTGGGGGTGGCCGAGGCCGCCCGGCGCGATCCCGTGCTGGGGCTGGGGTTCAACACGGTGGCCGGACACGTCACCAACCAGGCCGTGGCCGAGGCCCTGGAGCGCCCATATGTCGCCCTGGACCAGGCCCACGCCCGGTAGCGGGGTGCCGGGACCCGTCGAGAGGCGGGGCGGACTGGCGACGACGTCCCGGTGGTCCACAATGTGGTCCGCTCACCTGGGCGTTGGTCAGGAAGCAGAGGCGATTCGATGAGCACGCCAGAACGTGGAGCCAGCCCCATCACCTTGGATCCGATCGACAAGGCCATCATCCGCGAGCTCCAGGTGGACGGACGCATGCCGTACGCCAAGCTGGGTCCCGCCGTCGGGCTGTCACAGGCGGCGGTGCGCCAGCGCGTGCAGCGCCTGATCGAGAGCTCGGTCATGCAGGTGGTGGCCGTGACCGATCCCCTGCGGGTGGGTTTCAGTCTCCAGGCCATGATCGGCCTGCGGGCCGAGGGGGACCTGCGGGCCATCGCCGAGAAGCTCAGCGCGGTCCCCGAGGTGGCCTACGTGGTCATCACCTCGGGCGGGTTCGACCTGCTGGCCGAGGTGGTGTGCGAGGGCACCGAGGAGCTGCTCTCCCTGCTCAACGACGTCATCCGGGCACTGCCCGGCGTCACCGCGGCCGACGCCTTCACCTACCTGCACCTCCAGAAGCAGACCTACAGCTGGGGCACCCGCTGACC
This sequence comes from uncultured Microthrixaceae bacterium, assembly GCA_963793965.1. Taxonomy (GTDB): domain Bacteria; phylum Actinomycetota; class Acidimicrobiia; order Acidimicrobiales; family Acidimicrobilacustridaceae; genus UBA4742. The sequence goes on along the minus strand of CAWCCB010000020.1, from coordinate 38,858 downwards.
GCACGCCGCCCGACGGGCCCCGGGCTCACGGGCGCGACCCTGCGAGCCGGCGTGGCCGTGCTGGTGGTCGTCCTGCTGGCCGGGTGCTCGTCGTCAGGCGGCAAGGCCGCGACGACCACCACCGTGCGACGCGCGCCCGCCGATCCGATGGCCACCGTGGTCGCCTTCTGCGACGCGTCGCATCGGCTCACCACCCTGGGACAGGTCACGGGCGGCGCCCATATCTCCGACGTGGCCGCCAACATCGTGGAGCTCCGGGCCATCGCCCACGAGCTGGCCACCCATGCGCCTCCCAGCATCGCCGGTCCCACGGCACGCTACGCGGTCGTGATCGCGGCGGTGGCCGACGCCCTGGCTCAGCAGTCGCCCACCTCGGCGACCGCGCCGGCGCGCCAGCTCAGCCCGGCCGACACCGCCGCGCTGTCCCGATTCCGGACGGCCCACTGCCCCAAGTCCTGAGACGAGACGTCTGCGCCAACGCCCGACCAGGAGGGCCTCTAGGATCCTGGCCGCGCCACCGACGGGCCGCGTCCCGAGACATCCGACGATCTGAGATCGACCGAGATCACCACCATGGCCTCACCCCCCACACCGACCGGACCGACCGCGCCGGAGGGCGACGGCGTCATCGACTGGACGCGCATCAGCACCCAGGCGCCGGACGAGACCGACGAGACCGCGGCAGCGTCCGCCCCAGCTGCCGAAGGCCCGCTCCCACCGACCCAGACCCGTCAGGCGGCCGAACCCGCACCCCGGCAGCTCACATGGACACCGGGCCTCGACGGCCTGCGCGCCGTGGCGGTGCTGCTGGTGATGCTGTCGCACACCGAGCTCGCCTTCCTGTTCTCCTGGATGGTCGCCACGCGTGGAAACGGCTACCTGCAGGGTGGCGTGTTGGGCGTCGATCTGTTCTTCGTGCTCAGCGGGTTCCTCATCACCGCGCTGCTGCTGGGCGGCAGCACCGCGAGCGGCGGCCGACCCAAGCAGGCCGCGTCCTTCTACGCCCGGCGCGCGCTGCGCCTGCTGCCCGCCCTGTTCGTGTTCCTGCTGGTCGGGCTGGCCTACGACCTGTCAGTCCACACGCCACGCGCGACGATCATCGGGACCTACGTCGCCGCCCTGCTCTACTACTCCAACTGGTACCGGGCCGCAGGAGAACCGGTGTCCGCCAGCATGGGCCACCTGTGGACCCTGTCCATCGAGGAGCAGTTCTACCTGGTGTGGCCGGCGATCCTGTTGGTGGCGCTGGGCTTCCGGCGACGGCTCTTGGTCGTCGGCCTGGTCATGGTCGCGGCCATCGTCGCCGTGATGGTCAACCGCGCCGTGCTGTGGAACGGAACCGCGCAGGTGGTCGAGCTGTCGAGCCGCACCGACACCCGAGCCGATGCCCTGCTGGTCGGCGCGCTGGTGGCCCAACTGTGGTCCCGGCGCCGGACCCCGACCCGCGGGTTGGCTCCTGCCGCCTGGGTGGCCGCCGTCTTCCTGGTGCTGTGCGTGGCCTTCGCCCGGGTCTCGCGAGACGCCCTGGTCCGGCCCACCAGCGGCTTCCTGTACCTGGGAGGGTTCACCCTCATCGCCATCGCCATGGGCGTCATCATCCTGGCCGTGGTGGAGGGCGCGTGGGGCGCGTCGGGGCCGTTGACCTGGCGCCCGTTGCGTGCCGTCGGCCGCGTCTCCTACGGGCTGTACCTCTGGCACCTCCTGGTCTTCGTGGCCGTGGTCCACTACCTGAGCAGCTGGCCCGCCGTTCCCCAGATCCTGGTGGCGTGGACGCTGAGCTTCGCCTGCACGCTGGCCTCCTGGTGGCTCATCGAGAAGCCGTTCCTCCGACTCAAGTCCCGCTTCGAGCCCGCCCGGTAGTCCCGGCCGGTCCTTCAGTCCATCGAAGGTGCGGGAGCGCGGGAACGGCGGCGGCGTGGACCCCAGAGGGCGACGACGAGCACGATCACCAGCACCACGATGCTCACCAACGACACGATGATCCCGATCCGAACTGACACCGGGTGATAGGACACGCGCACCACGCTGGTGCCGGCGGGGACCGGAATCGCCAGGAACGCGTCATTGCCTGGCCGGACGGCCACACGGTGGCCGTTGACCGTGGCGGTCCAGCCCGGATAGTAGGTCTGCTGCACGATCACCCAGCCGGGAGTCGCCCGAGTGGCGCGGAAGCGGATGTCGCCCGGCCCATTGTGAGTGATCTGGACCACGCCCGGTGAGCTTGCCCTCGACGCGCCGTGGGGAGCATCGACGAAGGAGCGCTGGATCGGCTGAGCCTGGGCGTCATCGACGAGGCGATGCCCGGGGTCCGCCGCCACCGTCGACGCCGGTGAGAACACCAGACCGGGCGCACCCGGGACCTGGTACACCCGATCGTCTTCGATCTGGGCGACGAGCCCGAGCCCGGGCACCTTCGTATCGATGGCCGCCACCGAGGATCCCGCGCCCGCACTCACCGTTGCCCCCGAGCGGTCGGTGATGCCGACCGACACCACCAGTCCGGATCCGACCGCGATCCGCTCCGGGAGGGCGACCGCCAGTCCTCCCGATCCACACGGCCCGCGCCACGGCGGGCTGACGGCCTCACCGCCGCGCCCGACGGTGACCGTGCACCTGCGGGCGGGCTGCATCGCCGCCGATGACACCACGATCTCATTCACCTTCGATGCCCCGAGGAAGGTCGGCTTGATCGAGAAAGCCGCCGGTCCACCTGCGGGCGACGCGATGCTCGAACCGTTCGTCTGGTGGTCCGCGAATGGGTACGAGGCCGTGGTGGTGACATAGCGGATCCCCAGGATGCGCAGCGCGCCGACGCCCGCAGGCGCGTTGCCTCCGGCCAGCAGCCCGATGGTCGTTCCGTCAAAGGTCACCACCGGGGCCCGGAGCAAGCGCCGGTAGAGGGTGTCGTAGCGACCCACCTCGATCGCGTCGTAGCTCTCAGGATTGTGCACCCGGTAGGCGAGGTTCATGTCCGGCGCGATGTCTGTGGCATCGAGCCGGAGCGTCTGGGCGTCACCCACCACGTTCTGGATGGCGCCCAGGGCCGACGAGCGGGCGTAGAAGTTCGACGGCGTCACCGTCGGGCTCCAGTCCCGCCACATGAAGCCGCTGGCCGCGAACAGCGCCACCAACAGCACTATCGACGAACCGACGGAGATCGATCTGGTCCCCAGCAGACCGGATCGGTGGCCGGGCACGACGATCAGCGGCAGGTACAGCGCGGCGAGGGCCACCAGGAACCAGCCGACGGTGAACACCAACGAGTTCCAACGCACCGTGGCCGCGCCCGTCACCTCGGCCACACCGCTGGGCAGGCCGGCCTGCAACCGGTTGTAGGCGACGACGCCGAGGAGCACCACGACGCCGGCGACCGCCGTGAGCTCGACCAGCGCGCGATGACGGTGACGCGTTCCGGCTCGTCGAGCCCGTGCCAGGTCGTCCACCCCGAGCGCGGCCAGCAACGAGACCCCCATCGCCCACAGCGGGATGGTGCGAAGCGCCATGGCCAGGTTCAACACAGGTAGTCGGGTCACCAGGTGCCCGAATCCCTTGACGTCGAGGATGAAGAGCAGCCACAGCAGGCCGAGCACGCCGAGCCCGACGGCCAGGGACCGATGACGGCGGGCCAGAGCGATAAGACCCATGAGGGCCAGCAGGACGAACCCGGCGGCCATGTACATCTCGACGCCCTTGATGTACGGCAGCCCGATCAACACGATGCGCGCTTGGTTCGGTCCGAAGCTGCTGCCGTTGAGGAAAGGGAACGCCGCCATCCCGGCGAACTTCGTGTCGACGAACGCCTGTCGCTGGCCGCTGGGGGCGCGATTGGCCAGGTACTCGAGCAGCGGCAGGGTCTGCGCGCTGGTTACGACGACGCCGGCCACGACGCCTCCGGCCAGGGCGACCAGTCGCCCAGCCACCTCCCGCGGGGTCAGGTGCAGTGACGCGAGCCGCCAGAAGGCCAGCAGGGCCACGCCGCACAGCGAGTAGAAGGTGGTCTCCGGATGACCGCTGACCAGGCTCACCGCCACCAGGGTGGCGAGCCCGACACCGGTCACGATCCGGCGTCGGACCGAATCGGCCTCCACCATCATGCAGGCCAACCAGGCCATGGCCGGCAGCAAGCAGGCCGCCGCCAGAGACCGTCCACCGGAGCCACACCAGGGTGACCCCCGAGAACGTGTAGCCGATCATGGCCACGAGCCCCCCGAGGTGGCCGATCCGCAGATGGCGGGTCAGGCCGTAGGCCGCCATCCCGGCGGCGACCAGGACCATGGCCGCGGACACGATCAGCGCGAACGCGGGTGGAGAGCACGTAGAAGGGCAAGTTGAAGATGGAGAACGGGGCCGATTGCCCGTTGGCCAGCTGGGGCACGCCCGCCGCGTTGTAGGGGTTCCACAGCGGCAGTCGGCCCTGGCGTACCTCCGCGGCGTCCCACATCTGCCAGGGCACGATCTCGTCGGCCACATCGCCCAGAGCCCGCGTTGCCGAGCTGCTGGCCGGCCGGGGTCGTGCGCAGCACCGCTTGGGTCTGCGAGAGATCGCCAGGCGCGTAGTAGCCGTCGGTCGTGAGTGGCTTCCAGAGCAGGACGGTCACGCAGAGTGCGAGCAGGATCGAGGCCTGCACCCACTGCCGAGTCGTCGCCCCTGTCCTCGGCAGCCCGGGCGGCGAGGTGGCCACTGACTCATCGGCCGGCGCGATGTCCGGCGCTCTCGGCCGCCGTTCTCGTAAGCTGGGCATCAACCACTCCGCACGGCGCAACGGCTACAGCGCCGAAGCGCATCGGACGCCAGGGAGCATATCCGCGCCATCTCCGGCGTCCCGGGCGGCTCCCGGCCACCTGGCGACGCGCACCTCAGGTCAACGGCGTGGGCTGGGGCTGGGACCAAACCCTGGAAGGCGATGCTGGGCCCGACCGGATCGAGCCGTGCCGTCGTAACCGGCGTCGGGGTGCCGTGTTGGTCGTAGGGCGGCAGGATGGCCGAGGCGCCCTTCCCCCAGTCCGGCATGATCGCCACGGTGAGCGCCACCGCCGCGTCCGCCCGGCTGGGCACCAGCGGCGTCCAGCCGACGGGGGTGCCCAGGGTCGAGCCGGCGCCAGCCACGCCCGACCACAACCCGAGTCGATGGAGTCCGACCAGGCCGACCGAGGGAGCAGGCACCTCCGACGAGGCGGGAACCACCTGGATCGACTGGGGGAGCCCGAGCAACCCGACCCGGGGGTTCACGCCGTGGGCCCGCACGATCACGCCTGTGGCCCCGGCCTCTCCGATCGACCCCCAGGTGGCCGAGGGCCCCTCGTCACCGGATACGTAGCGGGTATAGCAGCCCAGGCCCAGCCCGGCGGGCGCGGTCTCGGCTCCGGCGGTGCCCCAGCCGGCCGGGGCCGTGGGCTTCCCGGCCGTTGCCAGGCCGACCACCGCGATGAGCAGGTCTCCCGTCCTGGCGTCGGCCGGGATCGGCAGCGAGAGCGATGTGGTCCCTCGCCCCGAAGCCGGCGGGCCCGCCACCACCTCGGCCGCCTGGTAGTCCGGTATCGGGCCACCGTCATATCGGTCGATGCTGATCCGGGTGATCTGCGGGACGGACTGCTCCGCTCTCGACCCCCACGTCGATCTGACCCCCGTGGCGGGTCGCCGATCTCAGCTCGGCCGGAATGGCCACGGGCCCGCACACGCGTCGCCCATCGGCGAACACCGCCGCCGCACCGTGCGACGATCGGATCTGAGGTCGAAGGTCTGGTCGAAGGTCGGGTGCGGGGCGAAGCAGGTGTCGAGCCACCGATAGTCGTCGGGGTTTCGTCCAACCAGCCCGAACTCGAACCAGTTGAGATAGCCGCCCAGGTCGTACCAGGCACCAAGGGCCCAGGGCGCAGTCGCCGGGGCGCAGTAGGCCAGCGGCCCACCGCCACTGCTGACCTGGCCCCTGTGCAGGTAGACGCGGGTGTTGACCGAGATCCCCGTGGGCGAGGCCGGCAGCTCGCGGTAGAACGCGCCGCGCCAGCCGGAGGAATCGTGATCGATGTCACGTGGGCCCTGCAACACGATGTCCGCGACTCCGCCGTCGACGAGACCGAGCTTGTCCTCGTAGCGCGGCACCACCGTGTGGGCGTTCGGTCCAGCCATTGCCGATGGGCCCCGGTGGCCGTCGAAAGTCATCGGTGAAGCTCGCCGAACCGAAGGCGTGCGACCCGCTCGAGGCCGCAGCCCTGGACCAGACCCACCGTGGCGGCTCCGGCCAGCACCAGGAAACGCCGGCGGGCGATCGGGTCGCCCCACGTCGTCTCGACCGGATGGGACGCCCTCGAGCGTGGCAGCCCACCGCCAGTGCCCTCCGTTGAGCTCATCCTCATCGTCGCCTTGCCCCGTGGGGAAGGGGCAGTTGGGAAGAAACCTTGCTGCGCTTGCGGGTCAACCGTGGTCGCGACGGGCTGGCGACCGCCCCGATCCGCGCGAGACTGCGGGGCATGATCGAGGGAGGTGATGATAGACACCGCGCACACGAAGCCGCGCAATCGGCAGGCGATTCGCCCTGTCCTGCTGACCCCGGTCCACAGCCCGTGAGGATGTCATGCGAAAGCTCGTGCTGATCGTCGCCCTTGCCTCCCTAGCCGTCGCCGCCGCGGCCTGTTCGTCTGGCGCCAAGAAGGCCGCGGCTCCGACCACCACCCTCGTGGACGCGGCCGGCAAGGCCACAGCCTGCGCGCCGAACAAGCAACTCCAGCAGTTCACACCCACGGTGGGATCGACCCCGACCGAGTTCCGGGCCACGGCCACCCGGTTGAAGGCGCTGGCTGCGCAGATGCCGGTGACGGCACCCGCCAGCCTCAACGCCGCGGCGCAGGTCGAGGCCAAGGACATCACGGCGGGCGCGGACAAGCTCGCCGCGGTCACCGACAAGGCGGCGGCCAACCGCGTGCTGGCCGCGATGTACCTGCAGAAGGATCCCGCGGCGTCCTCCTACACCAACTGGGTGGCTGCGAACTGTCTCAAGTAGCGTCCCGGGATCGTCTCCCAGCAGGTGCCGACTTCCCGCAGACGCCAACCCGTCCCAGCGATGCTGATGATCACTGAACTCGGTAGGCCCCGATGACGATGCCCCGGTTCCTCGTGGGCGTCGTCCTCATCGCCGTCGCCGTCGGGCCACTGGCCGCTGGCGCCTGGGCCCTGCGGGCCCGCATGTTGGGCTGGGTGGGCGTGCCCGCCCGCGTGGTCGAGGTGGTGGTGGGCTGCTCGACGCTGGTCGTGGTCTCCGAGCTGTTGGGGCTGGTCGGCCTCTACCGGGTGGCCCCGGTGGTGATCGGACTCGCCGCGGCGGGCGCAGTCGAGCTCTGGTGGGGGCGGCGGCCGGGTGCGTGGCGAGACGATGAGCACGTCGTCCGAGCGCCGCGTCGCCAGCCGAAGGCGAGGTCCTGGACGGCGAATCCGGCGCGGCGAACCCGGCGAGGCCGAGCCCGCAGACACAGGCCCGGGTGACCCGTGCCGCAGCAGATGGGACGGTGGGGATCGGTCCTGGTCGTCGTGGCCCTCAGCGTCCTGCTGGCCGACTGGGCCCCCCGGGTCATCGACGCCTACCACCACGGGATGATCAGCGTCGACACCGTCTGGTACCACCTGCCGATGGTCCTGCGCTTCGTACAGACCGGTCGGATCGGCCCGATCCAGTACTTCGACAACGACTCGATCACCGCCTTCTACCCGGGCAACGCCGAGCTGTTCCACGGCGTAGGCATGCTCACCTTGGGCAGCGACCTGCTGTCCCCGTTGCTCGACCTGCTCTGGCTGGGTTCGACGCTGGTGTGCGCCTGGTCGATCGGGCGGCGCTACCGGCTCGCCCCGCTCACGGTGACCGGGGCCGCCGTGGTGTTCGCCACCCCCGGTCTGGTCGGCACCCAGCCCGGCGGTGCGTACACCGATGTGGTGACCATCGCCCTGCTGCTGGCCAGCTTCGCCATCCTCGTCGAGGCGCACCGGCGGGCGGCCCCGACCCTGGCCGCCTACGGGTTGGCCGCTGCGGCCGCCGGACTGGCCCTGGGCACCAAGTTCACGATGCTCATCCCGGTGGCGGCACTCACCGTCGGCGTGCTGGTCATCGCCCCCCGAGGCCAGCGCCTGCGTCGCACCGAGGCGTGGCTGGTGGGGATGACCATCAGCGGCGCCTTCTGGTACTTCCGCAACATCGTCACCGCGGGCAATCCCTTGCCGTCGCTGCGGCGTCAAGCTCGGTCCGATCAACCTGCGCAACCTGTCCAACGAGACCGGCACCGTGTCGTCGGTCTCGCACTACCTGTTCAATGGCAGCGTCTGGCACACCTATCTGCTCCCTGGTCTGGACAAGTCGCTGGGCTGGGGGTGGTCGCTCTTGCTCGCCCTGGTGGGGGCGGGGACCGTGGCCGGCCTGCTCATCGGCCCCACCCAGGCACACCGGCTGATGGCCTGGGTGGCCGGTGCCAGCGTGGTCGGCTATCTGTTCACCCAGCAGATCCTGGGTCCACAAGGCCATCCCGTGTACTTCGGCGTGAACGTGCGCTACGTGGCGCCGGGCCTGGTGCTCGGGCTGGTCGCGTTGCCCAGCGCGGCGGTGCGATGGCCCCGCCTCCGCGGCCCGATCTTGGGGCTGTACCTGCTCATGCTGGCCGTGCTCCAGCTCGACCCCACGTTGTGGCCGAGCGACTTCCTGCACCTCTCGTTCGTCCCCCCCATCCGGGGGACCGACTCGTTGCTCGGCGCGCTCATCGGCGTCCTGGTCCTCATCGTCGGCCTAGCTGTGGTGCTGTGGGGGACCTGGCAGAACCAGGTTCGCGCCCGCCCGTGGAGGATCTGCGGCGTGATCGCGGCGGTGCTGGTGATCGGGGGCGCAGTGCTTACGCCCTACTACCAGCGCCACCGCTACGAGAGCAACACGCTCTACCCGTGGGCCAACGATCTGCACCACCAGCGAATCGGGGTGTACGGCCCCTTCTCCTTCCTGCAGTATCCCGCGGCGGGTCTCGACCTCTCCAACCACGTCCAGTTCCTCGGCCTCGAGGACCGGACGGGACGTTCGGGCCCATTCCCGACTGCCCCACGTGGCGACGGATCATCAACGCCGGTCACTACAGCGAGGTCTTCGTCGCCGGCGTTCCGTCCTTCCCACCGCCGGCGTGGAATTGGACCAGTGACGACTCCAACGTGTCCGAGGGAGTCGTTCCCGCGGGTGACCTGGGCGAGCGCTTCATCATCCACGGCCGGCTCGACCCGGCCACCTGCCCGTAGCCGGACTCCAGCCCCGGAGCGCCGCACGGGAGCGACGACCGCTACGACCTGTGGGCGCCGGCGTCGACCAGGGCACCCCGCAACGCATCGAAGCACAGATCGAGGTCGTCGTCGCCGATGACCAGCGGCGGGCAGAACGGCGACGGCCGCCGCTCCGATCGGGCGGGCGATCACGCCGCGATCGAGCAGGCCCTGGCGCACGTCGAAGGCGCTGACGCTCTCGGGCATGGCCACCGCCCAGATCGCGCCTTCGCCACGCACCTGCGCCACCAGCCCGTCGTCGGCCAGGCCACCCAGACCCTCGCCGAAGCGCTGGGCCAGACCTGGCACCCGACCCACAGGTGCTCGTCGCGCAGGATGGCCAGGTTGGCGACGGCCGCCGCGCAGGCCGCCGGATGGCCGCTGTAGGTGTAGCCGTGACGCAGGACGAAGTCGGGGTCGTCCTCGATGGCCTGGCGGACACGGGACCCGACGATGACGCCACCCAAGCGGCTGGTAGCCCGAGGTCACCGCCTTGGCGAAGGTGATGAGGTCGGGGGTGACCCCGTAGTGCTCGGCCGCGAACCAGGCCCCGACACGCCCGAACCCGGTGATCACCTCGTCGAAGATGAGCAGCGCCCCGGCCTCGTCGCACAGCTTGCGCAGCCCGTCAGGTACTCGACGGTGGCCGGATGGACTCCGCCGGCACCGATCACCGGCTCGGCGATCACCGCCGCGATCTCGTCGCCGTGCTCGTCGAAGAGGGGCTCGGCCCGGCCCAGGTCGTCGTGGTCGATCTGGGCGACCCGGCCGAGCAGCTCACCCCAGCCCTGCTGGTTCAGCGGCAGGCCCTGCACCGACACGCCGCCGAAGTTCACCCCGTGGTAGGCCAGCTCGCGACCGACCAGGATCTGGCGCTGGGCTGGCCCAGGCGGCTGAAGGTCAGGCGGGCCAGCTTGAGCGCGGTGTCGACCGCCTCGGAGCCTGAGCCGGTGAGGAACACGCGGGCATCGGGCATCGGGCTCAGGGCAGAGACGAGCGCCGCGACTCCTCGGCCGGCTGGTTCGTGAAGATGTCGAACGTGTTGTAGTTCTCCAGCACCTCCATCTGGCGGGTCACCGCTTCGATGATCTCCGGTCGTGCCGTGGCCGACGTTGCAGTACCAGAGGCTGGCCAGGCCGTCGACGTAGCGCTTCCCGGTGTCGTCGAACACCGCCGCGCCCTCACCCCGGACGATGGTGATGAAGTCGGTGGCCGTCGGCTTGGCGAACGGGTGCAGGAAAGGGCTGAGGGTCATGCAGGCCTCGCAGGTCCGGTGGTCGTCATCGGACCGTCCCACAGCGCAAGGGCCAGCACCACCGCGAATCCGTTGACCCCCGAGCCGTGCGGACCGATACGTACCGAGTACAGCTGGTATCGCAGCCGCACCGTAGTCGGATCACTCGAGCCACAGCGGGGCGAGGCCAAGAGGCGCCTGCTACTGTTCGCCACCGAGCGGAGGGTGCCACCACACAGGAGCCACCGCATTTCGCCTAGACCGATGCCACCCTCGTCGCCCCGACCGGAGCCCCTCGTCGACGCCCTGATCCTGTGCGGCGGCAAGGGCACCCGGGCCTACCCGCACACCCTCGAGGTGCCCAAGCCGCTGATGCAGGTGGGGGACGTCGCCGATCCTCGGGCACCTGATGGAGATCTACGCCCGGCAGGGCTTCCGGCGACTTCGTCCTCGCCGCCGGGTACCGCGCCGAGCTCGTCGACCGCCTTCGCCCCGAGCCTCGCGCGGCCGTGGTAGGTCGCAGGTGCATCGACACCGGCGCCGACACCGGCACGGCCGGGCGGGTGCTGGGCTGCGCCGGGGTCCTCGGCGACACCTTCATGGCCACCTACGGCGACGGGCTGGGCGCCGTCGACCTCGGCGCGCTGGTCGGCTTCCACCGCCGCCACCGGGGGGCCGTCACGGTGACCACCGTGCCCCTGCCCTCGCCGTACGGGACCATCGAGTGGGACGAGGCGGGGCGGGTGCGCGGATTCCTCGAGAAGCCCCGCCTGGCCGACCACTGGATCAACGCCGGTTTCTTCGTCTTCGACGCAGCGGGTGTTCGACCACTGGGTCGGGCGACGACCTCGAGCGCGATGTGCTGCCGGCCCTGGGTGCGGCGGGAGAGCTGTTCGCCTACCGGCACCACGGCTTCTGGCGGTCGATGGACACCTACAAAGACGCGCTCGAGCTGAGCGCCCTGTGGCGGGAAGGAGAGGGACCATGGATGGCCTCGTCGGCGTCCGGGTCCTCGTCACCGGCGCCACCGGCTTCATCGGCTCCCACCTGACCCGGCGGCTGGTCGACCACGGGGCCGAGGTCCACGCCCTCACCAGCACGGTGTCGTCGGTCTACCCGGTGCGCCTGGTCGACGTCCGCGACCAGATCACCCTGCACGGGGGCAACCTCAACGACGGCGGCGCCATGGACGTCGCTGGTGGAGGAGGCCCGGCCCAAGCTCGTGTTCCACCTCGGGGCCTACACCCACGTGGGCAAGTCCTGGGAGCGCGTCGACGAGTGCATCCAGACCAACATGCAGGGCACCGTGAACCTGCTCCAGGCGCTGGCCCGCAGCGACTACCAGCGGTTCGTCTACACCAGTACCAGCGAGGTCTACGGCGACATCGAGGTGCCCTTCCGCGAGGACGCCGCGGTCGAATCCGGTCTCGCCCTACGCGGTGAGCAAGTACGCCGGCGAGCGCTTCTGCCGGATGCTCCAACGCGGGCAGGGGCTGGCCGATCGTGGTGGTGCGCCCCTTCAACGCCTACGGACCGGCCCAGAGGCCCGACCGGGTCATCCCCGAGGTCATCGTCCAGGGGCCCTGCGAGGGAGCGGCTAGCGCATGACCCAGGGCCGCCAGACCCGGGAGTTCAACTACGTCGAGGACCTGGTCGACGGCTTCGTGCGGGCGGCCACCGCTCCCGGGGATCGAAGGCGAGATGTTCAACCTCGGGGGCGGGGAGGAGATGTCGATCCGCGACTTGGCCCAAACCGTCCTCGACGTCGATGGGCAACCCGATCGACGGCCGAATTCGGGGCCCTCCCCGACCGGCCCACCGAGATCTGGTCGATGCGCAGCGACGTGACCAAGGCCCGCGAGCGGCTGGGCCTGCAGGCCGTTCCGGCCGCTGGCCGACGGACTGGAGGAGACGATCGCCTGGTACCGCGCCGAGCTGGCGCTGAGTTCTTCACCGTTCTCGACTTGAGCGCCGTGGCCTCCCACCCTTCCCTCTCGGTCATCATCCCCGCCTTCAACGAGGAGGACGGGATCGCGGTCCGATGCCTGAAGGTCGCCATCACCGCGCTCAACGACCGCCAGTCCGACTGGGAGCTCATCGTGGTGGACAACGCCAGTACGGACCGCACCTGCGAGATGATCCACCCGTTCCTCGAACACGAACGGGTTCACCTGCTGCGCAACGAGTCCAACCGGGGGAAGGGCTATTCGATCCGGCGGGGATGCCGAGGCCAACGGCGACATGCGACTCATGTGCGACGCGGACAACTCGCCTTCGCTGGCCTCCCTGCCGCGCCTGGTGGAGGCGCTGGACCGGGCCGACGTGGTGGTGGGCTCCCGTCTCACCGAGGGCGCCCGGGTCGAACGCCAACAACCGCCCCGGCGGCGGTTGGTGGGATCGGGCTTCCTGCTGCTCACCCGGATCATGATGGGGCGCCTGCGCGGCGCGACGTCTACAACGGCTTCAAGCTCTCGGCGCGGCGAAGCCGCCGAGGCCGTGTTCGAGCGCCTCGAGCTCGAAGGGTGGGTGTTCGACGCCGAGGCCTTGGCCCTGGCCCAGCGGTTGGGATATCGGGTGGCCGAGGTGGGCATCGAGTGGGCTGATCGCCCCAACTCGCGGCCGTCGATCCGCGACGTGCTCATCCCGGCCGTGGGCGAGCTGCGGCAGGCGGCCCGGGCCAACGTGCGCCGAGTGACGCCCCAGTCCCGCTGACCCGGGGACGACCCTCCGCTCCGCGGTTTACGTGGCAGGAATCGTGGGGTATTGGTCATTGCCGCCACCGGCGTCCTGACGCAGGATGAGCGCATGAGGATGCCGGATCGCTCGGTGGTGCTGGTCGTGTTCGACGGGTTCCAGAGCCTGGACCTGACCGGTCCCCTGGAGGTGTTCGCCGGCGCCGAGACCCACCGCCGCCATCACCGGCTCGATGCGCCCGCCTACACCACCACCGTGGTGGCGTCGGCGGCCGCGCCCGTGCGCAGCTCGAGCGGGCTCACCGTGATGGTCGACGCGGCCATCGACACGGTCCGCCGACCGATCGACACCCTGGTGGTGGCGGGCGGCGACGGCGCCCGGGGCGCGCTGGCCGACCCGGTCCTCATGCGGGGCGTGGCCCGACTGGCCGGTCGGGCCCGCCGCGTCACCTCGGTGTGCAGCGGCGCCTTCGTGCTGGCCGAGGCCGGGCTGCTCGACGGTCGTCGGGCCACCACGCACTGGTCGCGCTGCGCCGAGCTGGCCGACCGCTACCCCCAGGTGCAGGTCGATCCCGATCCCATCTTCACCCGCGACGGCCACGTGTTCACCTCCGCCGGGGTGACCGCCGGGATGGACCTGGCTCTGGCCCTGGTGGCCGACGACCTGGGCCGCGACGTGGCGCTCGACGTGGCCCGTCACCTGGTGCTCTTCCTGCAACGCCCGGGCGGCCAGTCCCAGTTCAGCGCCCAGCTGGCCGCTCAGCTGGCCGACCGCGACGAGATCCGCACCCTGCAGCAGTGGATCGCCGATCATCCGGCCGACGACTGCTCGGTCGAGGCCCTGGCCGCCCGGGCGGCCATGAGCCCGCGTCACCTGGCCCGGGTCTTCGTGGAGGGCGTGGGCGTCACCCCGGCCCGCTACGTCGAGCAGGTCCGGCTGGAGGCCGCCCGCCGCCGCCTGGAGGAGTCCAACCAGGCCATCGAACAGGTGGCCACCAGCTGCGGCTTCGGCACCAGCGAGACCATGCGTCGGGCCTTCGTGCGCCACCTGGGCGTGGCTCCGGGCGCCTATCGCAGCCGCTTCCGGCCCGACGCGGCCTGATCCCCACTCGCTCGGGGCGACGGCCGTCGGGCCGGGGCCGAGCGGACGACCTGCAGCCGCGGCATCCTCAGGCGCCCCTACGCTCTCGCCGTGACCGTCGACAGGCCGCCGGTGCCACCGCCCTACCGACATCCGCTGGCCACCGCGCCCGCCGACGACCGCTCAGGCGGCCGGGACTGGAACGCGAGCACCACGCCGGCACCGGCCGGGGCCCCTCGGGCGGTTCCCCCTCGCCTGGCCAAGCTGGCCAACCGGCACCCGCTGGTCATCGCCGCGGTCATCGTCAGCATCACCGTCACCCTGGCCACCGCGGCGCTGACCGCGGTGACCTTCGCCGCTCGCCTGTGGTGGGTGCTCGACATCCTCACCAGCTACCGGCCCCAGTTCGCCCTGGTGCTGGGGGTGGGCGTGATCGCGCTGGCCGTCCTGCGGTGCTGGAAGACCCTGGCCGTGGCTGTGCTGGCCCTGCTGCTCAACGCCAGCCAGGTGGCCCCGGTCTTCATCGGCCACCAGGCCGCGGCCCGTCCGGGTTCACCCACCCTCACCATCGCCCACCTCAACCTGCAGAGCAGCACCGGTGACCTGCCCGCCATGGACCGCTGGCTGGAGCACCCGCCCGGCGGACATCGTGGTCCTCCTGCACACGACCGGGCCGACCGCCATCCACCTGGAGGACGGTGACGGCCGCTACCGGATGATCTACCCCCACGTCCGCAACCCAGGGTCGGTGGCCCGGCACCACTTCGATCCGTCGTCGCCCGAGGTCATCGTCATGACCGACATCGCCGGGGTCACCGCCACCACCCCGACCCAGCCCGGCCTGCCAGCCGCGGCCGTGCAGATCCGGGTCCGCCTGGGACCCCGGTCGCTCACGCTGCTCGGCGTGCACACGCTCTCGCCGGGCACCGCCACCCGCCAGACGGTGCGCAACGGGGAGCTGGACGCGGTGACCACGCTGGCTGAGGACGGCACCCCAGCCCGCGGTGGCCTTCGGTGACTTCAACACCACCTACTACTCCCCCGAGCTGGCCGACCTGCTGCACCGATCGGGTGCCACCTCGTCGCAGCTGGGCTTCGGGATCCAGGCCACCTGGCCCCATCAGTTCCGTCCGGCCGGCATCGCCATCGACCAGTCCGTCTACACCGGCCCCATCACCGCTGTCCGCCGCCAACGCGGACCCAGCCTGGGATCACAACATCGGGCCCTGGTGGTCACCTACGCCCTGGCCGCCAACTGATCAGTCGTCGGACCATATGCCGAGTCGCTGCCACAGCGCTCTCGACACGGGATTGATGATCCCGAGCTCGCGCGACAGGCGCCGGACCTTGCGCAGGGAGACGACCGTCTCCCGGGCGTGTTCGGGGTTGTCGCCGTAGGCCTCGCGCACCACCTCGTCGGGGATGGCGAAGGTGGCGATCAGATCGCCCGGGGCCCGCATCATGAGCTGGGCCATGGTGCCGAGGATCACCGGCGTGGCCAGCGCCAGCGCCTGGCGACGCCACCAGCCCAGCATCGGCACCTCGCGCTTGAGGTAGTTGCGGGCGAAGGAGAGGTGCCTGGCCTCCTCGGTGACGTGGTGGCGCATGATGACCTCGAGCAGGGGATGGAGGTCTTCCTCGCGGCGCAGGGCCTCGCGCTGCACGTGGTCGATCGGGTCCTCACCGCCCAGCACGAACATGAAGAAGAGCTGGGGGAAGTGGCGTCCGAGCTTGACGATGCGATCCGACCCCAGCCGCATGAGCCACGGCAGGCCGGGCAGATCGAAGGGAGCCCGGTTCACGAACTCCTGGAACATCATCCCGTGGTGGGCCTCCTCGATCACCTCGTGGTAGGCGTAGCGGAAGGTGGGGTCGCGGTTGTCGAGGGCGAAGGCGTGCTCGAGCAGGCCCCGCTTCAGGATGTTCTCGAACTGGAGGCCGATCTTCATGGCGCTGGCCACCCGGTACAGGCCGATACGCGATCGGACCGGCGGAGGTTGGCTGCGATACCAGGCGGTCGCCCCCAAGGGGTCGGTGTCGGAGAGCTCCCAGCGGGGATCGTCGGGATCGATGGCGTAGGCCGGGTCGTCCCAGGCGATGTCGGCGTAGGCGTCGTAGTGCCTCTCGACCGACTGGCGGCTCAGGCGGGCCACCAGCCGCTCGAAGGCGTCACCACCCGCATGCGGCGGGGTGGCCAGCTCCTGGTCGAGGTCGGTGATCGTCATGGGTCCTCCGTGGGGGTCGGAGTCGGTTCCGGCGGTTGGGTTCGGGACGTGATCGGGGCAGGCGTTCAGGCGGTCAGGTCGGCGACGGCGGTCGGCGGCAGGACCGGGCCGAGCGGTTCGGCCGCGGCCTTGACCAGGGCCAGGACCCGCTCGGCGTCGGCGGCCACGGTGGGCGCGCCGGTCATGCGGGCCAGGGCCAGGCCGTCGAGCACGGCGAACATGAGGATCGGGGCGGTGGCGAACTGGGCCACGATCAGCGGCGGCGTGTCGGGCGGCAGGACGAACAGCTCGTTCCAGGTCTCGCGCACCGTCTCGGCCAGGCGACCGGCGACCAGGGCCACATGCGGATGCAGGTCGGGGTCGGTGCGACCGGCCACGATGAGCTCGTACCAGGCGGCGAACGTGTCGCTGCGGAACAGGTCCCACAGGACGTCGATGGCCGCTTCGAGCCGGTTGTCGCCCTCGGGCACCTTGGCCATGGCGGCTCGGAACTCGTCGACCCGGTGCTGGAACACGTGCTCGCAGGCCGCGGCCACCAGCACCGCCTTGGACGGGAAGTGGTGGAGCATGGCGCCGCGCGACACGCCCGCCCGCCGGCAGATGTCGCTGGTCGAGGTCCGCGAGTAGCCCAACTCGGCCAGGCTGGCCGCGGTGGCGTCGAGCAGCTTGGCCCGGGTGGCGGCGCTGCGCTCGGCCTGCGTGCGTCGCTCTCGGTGGATGGGCCGCTCCGGGCGCCGCGGGTGGATGTGCGATCGATCGGCAGGGCGAACGGACCGGGGCATGGGTTCATCATGCGCGCTCGACTAACAAACAGTCAAGACTGATTGTTTCTTGCCACCCGGTTGAGTCGACGGCCGCGGCCGGGGTCGCTCGACAACTGCTGGTTGCGGCGCTGGTGCCTCCAGGCCGCACCGACTAGAACGTGTTGCAGAAACGATCGGCCGACAGGCCGCAGGCCGAGGTGGGGACCCCGGCCGAGCACGGCCCGACCGCCACTTCCGATCCCTCACCGAGCTGCCGAGCAGCGGAGCCATCCATGTCCGACCTCACCCCAGACCCTGCCGGCACCCCCGTGGGCCATCGCTTCGAGGGCAAGGTGGCCCTGGTCACCGGGGCCGCCTCCGGCATCGGCCGGGCCACCGCCGTGCGGCTGGCCGCGGAGGGCGCGTCGGTGTGGTGCGCCGACATCAACGCCGACGGTGTGGCCGAGACCGCGGCGGCCATCGAGGCCAGCGGCGGCGCGGTCCGCTCGAGTGCCTTCGACGTGACCGACGCGGCCGCGTGCCAGGACCTGGTGGCCCAGGTGGTCAGCCAGTTCGGCGGGCTCGACGTGCTGGCCAACATCGCCGGCATCGGCGGCATGGCCCACTTCGCCGAGGAGACGTCCGAGCGTTTCCTGCGCCTGTTCCAGGTGAACGCGGCCGGGCCCTTCCAACTCAGCCAGGCGGCGCTGCCGCACCTGACCGAGCGCAAGGGCAACATCTTGAACCTGGCCTCGACCGCCGGGCTCATCGGTCAGGCCTACGTGGCCGCCTATTGCGCCTCCAAGCACGCCCTGGTGGGCCTGACCCGGGCCATGGCCATCGAGCTGGGCCGCACCGGCGTGCGGGTCAACGCGGTGTGCCCGGGTGGCGTGAACACCAACATCATGAACGACTTCGTGCCGCCCGAGGGGGCGAGCATGTCGCTGGTGTCCCGCTCGTTCCTGGTCCGGGAGATGCAGGAGCCGGAATCGGTGGCCGCCATGATCGCCTACGTCTGCTCCGACGAGGCCTACTACGTGAACGGCTCGATCCTGTCGATCGACGGCGGCACCACGGCCGGCTGAGTTCCGGCGCCGTCCTCGTACTCATTGCGCTACATTTCGGGTCGCGCCTAGGCCGAACGACCTAGAGGCCGCTAGAGTGGCTAGGCGTCGCCCGCCACACCTGGACCAGACCGATGAGCCTTTCCCAACGTCTCAAGGCTGCCGAGTACGACCGTCGATTGGCGGCTGGCCTGCCCGTCGACCACCTCGACCGCCCGTCCGGCGGCCAGACAGAGAACGTCCAGGTCGACGTGCGCGAGGCCGGCGCCCCGGTCATCGATCTGACCGACGCCCCCTGGGCCGACGTGATCGAGATGGGCGACGTCGCCCGCTCGGGCTCGAACCGCCCACCCACCGGCTGGGCCCGTCGCCGCGGAGCCGGCCGACGGAACCGGTGGCCACGGGGCCGCAGGTGGGCCAGCGCTCCCGGCTCGAGTGCCCCCAGTGCGGCGGCCCGACCCAGGTCGATCTGGTCGACACGGTCGGCCACACGGTGAGCTTCAGCTGCCTGTCCTGCTACCACATGTTCCGCGTCGAGGCCTGACCGAGTTCCCGGCCCGGCCTACGGCGGTCGTGGCTCGCCGGCCCAGTCGCTCCAGCCCGGTCGTCAGGTTCTGGGGGACGCCGTCGCTCCGGTGGTGGTGGAGGTGGTCGAGCGGCGGGCACCGACCGATGGCCTGGTCCTCGAGGGTCAGCATCTCCTGACGCCCGGCTGGCGTTGGGGTGGGGCTGGTCGGGGGTGTCGAAGTCGGACGCGTTCAGGTTGCGCGTCCCAGTCGGCCACCTGGATGCCCTGGCATCAGGCGGATGTGATCGTTGATGGACTGCGCGTTGGCGATGGCCTGGGTGGCGTTGGTGCCGTAGAAACCGGGATCCTGGGTGTCGATCGTGACGAACACCACGCACGCCCCGGAGAAGTCGGCGGCGATCGTGTCGAGCCGAGCTTCGACGTTGGCGATCGGCTCGACGGGATCCCACGGACGTGGTCACGCCGTTGACGGTGAGCGTGCGGCCGGTGATGGCCACCACGGCGTCGTTGGTCCCCAGGTTGATGACCGCCACCTGGGGATGGTTGGCGGCGTCCGTGGCGATGCTGCCCATGCGTTCGTAGGCGGTGGCACCGACGTAGGCGTTGATGGCGACGTCGTCGGTGGCGCCGTAGTGGGCGTTGATGTCGTCGGTGGCCAGGAAGGTGATGCTGTCGCCCTCGAACTGGATCTTGGGCGCGCCCGAGTTCGCGAACGTCTGGTTCACCGCGCAGCTCGCCCCCAACAGGGGGATGGTGGCCACCACCGTTCCGGCCAGGATGAAGATGCGTCGCTTGGTGAGGCCCATCGAACTCGGCTCCCAGATCTCCGGTGAAGCTGGCGGGTGGGGGTGTGCTGCGGATGCCGGAAGCTGCGATCGCTCCAGTCCCGGCCGGGCGCAGCGCCGCCTAGTGCAGCCGCTTCTCCCGGTACATCGCCTGATCGGCCCGAGCCAAGAGCTCGTCGAAGGTCACCGTCTCGTCCCTGGTGATCTCCACGCCGATGCTAGCCCCGATGCGCACGGCGTCGCCGTTGATGATGAGCGGCACCGACACCGCGTCGTGGATGCGCTGGACCATCTTGTGGACCTGGGTCTCGGGCAGCCCTTCGCACAGCACCACGAACTCGTCGCCGCCCAGCCGGGCCACGGTGTCGACGTTGCGCACGATCCGGCCCAGCCGGTTCGCCACCTCGGCCAGCACGTGATCGCCGACCGTGTGTCCGTAGTTGTCGTTGACCGCCTTGAAGTCGTCCAGATCGATGAACATCACCGTGACCGCGTCCTTCTCTCGCCGCAGGCGCCCGCAGGCCTGCTGCAGGCGGTCCTCCAGGAGCATGCGGTTGGGCAGGCCGGTGAGCATGTCGTGGGTGGCCCGGTGGGTCAGCTCGGTCTCGGCGCGGCGCCGATCGGTCACGTCGTCGACCGTGGCGATCCACCCGGTGACGTGGTCGGGGCCGCCCAGGGGCACGAACTTGGCCAGCGCCCAGCGCCCGAACAGTCCCGTCTCGATGCGGAACATGACCTGTTGGGGCAGGGCCAGTCGCACCACGTCGGCCAGCGCGGCCTCGACCTCGGGCAGGTCCTCGGGTTCGACCAGCCGCTCCCAGCCGTGGCCCATCAGCTGGTCCGACGAGAGGTTGAAGATCTGTTGGGCCGCCTCGTTGCAGAAGACCACCCACCCCCGGGCGTCGGCCGACAGGATGCCCAGCGGCAGCGACTCGGCCAGCGACAAGAAGCGCTCCTGCTCCTCGCCCGGGGTCTGGTCGGTCCACGCTCGCCTCGTCGGTGATGTCGCGGATGCGCAGGATGCCGTTGCCGACGAACGGACCGGCGTCGGGCGGGGGCAGCAGACCGACGTCGAGCAGGCGCCAGCTCCCGTCGGCGTGCCGGGCCCGGACACGGACCCGGTCGCGGTAGCCGACGGTCGAGCGCGCCCGCTCGAGCACCTGGAACAGCTGGGGAAGGTCGTCGGGATGGAGATACTCACCGACGTGGGACCCCAGTCGATCGAGGCTGTAGCCGAGCAGCGTGTCCTGCGAACCAGCCACGACCTCGCCCTTGGGCGAGACCACCAGGACGAACTCCGAGCCGTAGGTGCGCAGCAGCAGCTGCACGCCGTCGGGGTCGGGCTCGGGTCCAGGTTGGCTGCGCTGCTCGTCGCGAACCATCGATCGCCTCTCTGGGCGGGTGGTGCCAGTGAGGGGAATTCCCCACGACAGGAGTTGGCACCCCCCACCCGTTGCTATGCCATCGACCCAATCTCTCCCCACATGAATAGGTCGCAAGACCTGCTTTGGGGCTTTCGGCCGCTCTCGATGAACCTGATCACTGTCCGAACATGGCCAGCCACTCGCGTTCGGAGCGCGGGGCCAGCACGTAGTTCCACTTGCGGGTCTCGGCCATGGTGGCCGACGGCTCGGCCGAATAGAGGTGACCGGGGAACAGCACGGCGTCGTCGGGAACCTTGGCCAGGCGCTGGGTGAGGCTCTCGTAGAGCGCGGCCGGGTCCCCGCCCGGCAGGTCGGTGCGCCCGCACCCTTCCAGGAACAGCGTGTCGCCGGCCACCAGGTGGTTGTCGACCAGGAA
The DNA here is from genome assembly GCA_963793965.1 of uncultured Microthrixaceae bacterium. GTDB lineage: Bacteria > Actinomycetota > Acidimicrobiia > Acidimicrobiales > Acidimicrobilacustridaceae > UBA4742. Next base: position 17,427 of record CAWCCB010000020.1, on the reverse strand, counting down.
GCACTGGCTCCCTGGCGTGTGACCCGGGGTGTGGATGAGCTCGATGGGCACCTGGCCCACCATGACCACGTCGCCGCTGTCGTGGGTGACCAGGTCGTCGGGACCGGCGTCGGTGACCCGCGTGACCCAGGTGGCCTCGTCGGCCTGGACGTGCACCGGCACCGGCGCCAGGTCGAGCAGCTCCCGCACGCCCTGGATGGAGAAGCCGCCCATGGTGCCGCCCACGTGGTCGGGGTGGTAGTGGGTGGCCAGGGCGCCGACCAGGCGCATGTCGTCGGCGGCCACCACCTCGAGCAGTCCGGCGATGTCGTAGGCCGGGTCGATGACCACCGCCTCCCCGGTTCGGCGATCGCCGACCAGGTAGACGAAGTTGACCATCTGGCGCGCCACCTGATCGCCCCGGGCGAAGTCGCGACCGGCCAGGAGCTGGCGGAAGTAGAGGGGATCGTCCATCCCTGCATGGTAGGGATCGGCCCGCACTACCGTGACGCCGATGCGCAGCTACACCGTCATCGGCATGGGTGCCATCGGCGGCTACTACGGGGCACGGCTGGCCCAGACCGGGGCGCCGGTGCGCTTCGTGGTGCGCCGGCGGGGCCGACCGGCTGCGCGCGCCAGGGCCTGCGGATCGACTCGCCCCTGGGCGACGCCCGACTCGACCTCGACGTGTACGACGAACCCGAGACCAGGTGCCGGTCAGCGACGTCGTGGTGGTGGCCACCAAGACCACCGCCACCCCGACGGTGGCCCCCACCGTGGCCCGCCTGGCCGAGCGCGCCCACGCCCAGGGCCGGGACATGACGGTGGTGGTCATGCAGAACGGGCTGGGCGTCGAGGCCCCGTTCGCCCGGGCCGCCCCCGGGGCCACGGTGCTGGGCGCCATGTGCTTCATGTGCGCCAACCAGGTGGCTCCGGGCCACATCGTCCACCTCGACCGCGGCGCGGTGACGGTCGGCCAACACGTCGACGACCCGTCGGCGGTGGCCGGGGTGACCCCCGCCGTCGAGGACCTGCTGGCCGATCTCCAGGCCGGCGGCGTGGCCGCCACGCCGGTCGAGGACCTGGTCCTGGGCCGTTGGCGCAAGCTGGTGTGGAACATCCCGTTCAACGGCCTGTCGGTGGTGCTCGACGCCGGGACCGACGAGATGCTGGCCGACCCCGTGGCCCGGTCGCGGGCCCGGGCCCTCATGGACGAGGTGGTGATCGGCCGCGGCCGCCTGCGGGCACGGGTTCGATCCTGTCCTTCGCCGACCGGATGATGGCCGACACCGAGACCATGACGCCGTACCGCACCAGCATGAAGCTCGACCACGATGCTGGCCGACCCCTCGAGCTCGACGCCATCTACGCCGCTCCCATCGCCGCCGCCCGCGCCGCCGGCGCCCCCATGGTCGAGACCGAGGCCCTGCTGGCCGAGCTGCGCGAGCTCGACCCGGCCGGGCCGGCGCCCGGTCGGTGGCCCGGTCGCCGACCCGGATCAGTGATCCGCCTCGCGGCGGAACCAGTCGCGCCACAGGGACTTGAAGGCCCGGTCGTAGCGGTCGTAGTCGGCCCGCAGGTCGTCGCCCGACCAGTCGGGCCCCAGCAGCTCCGGCGGGAGCAGCGGATCGGCCAGCAGGTGGCGCAGCACCTCGGCCGACAGCACGAACCCCGGCGCCAGGGCCGCGGTGTCGCCCTCCTCCAGGCTCCCCACCACCTGGGCCAGCCGTCGGCGCAGGTGGCGGGCCCGGGCGTCCCAGCGCCTCGAGGTCCCACAGCCCGGCGGCCAGCTCGACCGCGGACCCGTCGGCCGGATCCGGTCGGCCCACGAAGCGCCGGCACTGGGCGCCAGCACGGCCCGAGCCGGATCGGCCCAGCTCTCGTCCAGGTTGTCGGGTCGCAGCCACACGCCCTCGCGCCACTCGGCCAGGCGCAGCACGCCCATGGCGGCGCGCAGATCCGCCCGGGCCGCGACCGGGCGGCGGGTCTCGGTGACCACGGCCATGGTCCACTCACCGGTCCAGCGGCGGCGCCGGGGCACCCGGCTGGCCTGCTGGCGGGCCTGTCGATCGAGCAGCCGCCCGGCCAGGCGCATGGGCGTTGCCCTCCACCACCAGCTCCCCGGCGGCCACCATCCGCGACAGGGCCACCCGGGTGGTGCCCGGACTGATGCCGAACAGCTCACCGGATCGGACCAGCAGCCGGGTGGGCAGGCGGGGCGGATCCACCCCCAGCAGGGTGCTGGCCACCACCGAGCGGGCGGTGAAGGGTCGGCCCCGCCACCTGGCTCGGGCTCGCCGCCGGGCTCGGGCTCGCGCCGTCCGCCGCCGTGTCTTACGCTGTTGTGCCATGTGTCCAGGAAGTGTAATATGGGGGGTGAGCCTCGTCGATCTGCTCCACCCCGCGACACGGCACCGACTCGATGGTGCCCGACGCCGCCTTGCTGGTCGACGTGCTGCCCACCGATCGCCTCCAGGCCTCGGGCATGCCCAAGCCCGAGCTGCGCGAGCAGCTGCGCCGCATCCCCAACGGCCGCAACGTGGCCAACGTGGCCTCGGTGTGGGTGCAGTCCTTCGGCGTGCTGGCCGTGGCCACCTGGCTGGACCGCTGGTGGGGCTGGGCCATCGCCTTCCTGCTCATGGGTCGGGCGTTCGCCCTCTACGCCATCCTGGGCCACGAAGCCGCCCATCGCCTGCTGTTCTCCAACCGCCGGGTCAACGACCTGATCGGGCGCTGGGGGCTGTCCTATCCCGCCTTCGTGCCCTTCGACCTGTACCGGCGCAGCCACTTCGCCCACCACCGCGACGAGATGGGCCCCAACGAACCCGACCTGGCCTTCTACCGCGGCTATCCGATCACGCCGGGCCTCGATGCGGCGCAAGCTCACCCGCGATGCCGTCCGGCAACTCGGGATGGAAGAACCTCAAGGGCCTGCTGGGCGCCTTCCGCAGCCAGGTGGGCCGGCCGGTGGCGCTGCGCATCCTGGCCGCCCAGGTGGTGGTGGCCGCGCTGGTGACCGTCGAAACCGGCCGGTGGTGGGCCTACCCTGTGTTGTGGCTGGCCCCCTGGATGACCGTGTGGCGCGTGCTGAACCGCCTGCGCTCGATCGCCGAGCACGGCGGGATGGGCCGATCGCGCGACCGGCGGGAGACGACCCACGTGGTGCGCCAGACCTGGCCGGCCCGCTTCTGGATCGTGCCCTTCAACACCGGTTGGCACCTGGCCCACCACGTCGACATGGGCGTTCCCTTCCACCACCTGCCCCGAGCTGCACGACGAGCTGGTGGCCAGCGGTTGGGTCACGCCCGAGCTCACCTACCCGAGCTACCTGGCGCTGTGGAAGGACCTGGCGTCGGGCTGAACCCGGCCCCCCAGCCGCCAGGCTCGAAATTGGGCATCTTTGTGTGCCGGATATCCGCACATTTTCGATGCCCAGTTTCGGTCGGGGACGGCCGCGGTGGCCACATGGGGTGTCGGCGATGCTGCTCGTGGCCTCCTGATGCTGGTGGCCGGCGGGTGCGGCGGGGCCGATCACCGGGCATCGGCCGGTGGGGTCGTCGGGCACGGGCCCACCCATCCGGCCCGGACCACCACCACCACGACGCCGCCGCGGGGGACGACCTCCACGGTGCCCGCCGGCGCTGGGGGCGGGACCGGCCACCGTCTACGTGCTGAGCGACTCGGTGATCCTGGGCGCCCAACCCCAGATCCAGGCCGCGCTCGCCCGGCTGGCAGGTCACGTTCGACTCCAAGGTGAGCCGCAGCATCTACACCGGCGTCTCGATCCTGGCCCACCGCAGCGGACCGCCACCCCGGGTGGTGGTGATCCACCTGTGCACGAACTGGAGCCAGACCACCTTCGGCCACGAGATCGACGCGGCCATGGCCGCCCTGACCGGGGTGGATCGGGTGATCTGGGTGACCTGCACACCGTGGAACCCCGGCGTCATCTCGGCCGACGCCGCCATCGGGGTGGCGTCGGTGCAGTACCGACCTCGGGTGGTGGTGGCGGACTGGGCGTCGATCAGCGCCACCCCGGGCTACACCTACAGCGACGGCCTGCACCTGAAGACGGCGGGCGCCGAGGCCATGGCCCGCCTCATCGCTCCCCTGGTGGGGCCGGCTCCCGTCGTCGCCGACCACAACGCGGCCCGCCATCCACCACGTCGACCACCAGCACCCTGACGCGGCGCAGTCCGTGTCGGCCGCAGGCGTCGTCGGTTGCCGCCGCGTGCACCGGTCGCGGCTCAGCCGGCGTCGTGGGGGTGATCGTGATCGTGGCTCGTGATCGGGGGATGGTCCGGGCCCGGCTCGCGGGCTGACCCGGTGATGGGCGTGGGGACGGCGAAGTGGCTGTCCACGGCCCGCAGCGTCGGCCGCTCCGGTCGCCGGCTCGGCTGGGATGCGCGGTCAGCCACTGCTGTTCGGCCCGGGCCACCACCTCGCGCAACGGGCGGCCGATGCGCCGGGCCACCCGGGCGGCGTCGTCGTGTTCGACCTTGACCCGCCCGGCGCTGACCTTCACCCGGACGGCCAGTCCCTCGACCTCCACCGCGTGCATCTCGCGGGCCTGGGGCCATCGCTCCAGGCGCTGGCCGCGCACCCCCATCGAGCCCGTCTCGGCGGTGAGCACGCCGGCCACCTGGCCGGCCAGGGCGGGATCGGCCAGGGCGCTGACGGTGTGGGCCGGCCGGCCCTTCTTCATCACGATGGGGGTGACCCAGGCGTCGTGGGCCCCGGCATCGAGGAGCGCGCCGACGGCATGGGCCAGGGTCTCGCCGGTGGCGTCGTCCACGTTGACCTCGACCAGCACGACGGGTTGACCCGTGGTCAGCTCGCCGGATCGGGTCCCGATCACCACCTGGGCCACGTTCGGCCGCTCCCCCAGATCGGCGGAGCCGGCGCCGAAGCCGGTGCGACCGATGGTGATGGGCGGCATCGGCCCCCACTGGGTGACCAGCGCGGCCAGCAGGGCGGCGCCGGTGGGCGTGGTCAGCTCGAGAGGCACGTCGAGCTGGTAGCTGGGCGCGCCGGCCAGCAGCTCGACCACCGCCGGGGCGGGAATGGGCAGCAGGCCGTGGGCGGCCCGCACCATGCCGGTGCCCTGGGCCACCGCGCTGGCGTCGACCTCGTCGATGCCCAGGACCTCGAGCGCGGCACAGGTGCCGACCACGTCGATGATGGCGTCGATCCCGCCCACCTCGTGGAAGTGGACGCTCTCGGGCGGCCGGCGGTGCAGGCGTCCCTCGGCCCGGGCCAGCGCGTCGAAGGTGGCCAGGGCCCGGCGTTGGACCCGGTCGGGCAGGCGTGCCTCGGTGACCATGCCGGTGATGTGGGCGGCGGTGCGCACCACGCTGGACGACTCGACGTGGACGTGGACCTGGGTGGCGGCGATGCCGGCCGCGCAGCACGGGCTCGGCCTCGAGGCCCCAGCCGCCGACGGGCAGCAGCTCGAGCAGCCGGCGGACCTCGTCCAGGTCGGCACCGGCGTCGACCAGCGCACCCAGGGCCATGTCCCCGGCGATGCCCGAGAAGCAGTGGAACCAGGCGACGGTGCTGGCCCGGGCCTGGGCCGGGTCAGCCACGACGGGCCGCGGTGCTCGTCCAGTTGGCCCGGTTCCGCGATCGGCTCGGCCGCGGCGGGCACCGGACGGGTCCCCAGCAGGCGCACCACGGCCGTGGCGGCCCCGAAGCCGTTGTCGATGCCGACCACGGTCACGCCGGCCGCGCACGAGGCCAGCATGGCCAACAGCGCGGTCACGCCGGCCGAGGCCGGCCCCGTAGCCGGTGCTGGTGGGCACGGCGATGACCGGGCGCGCCGGTCAGCCCGCCCACCACGCTGGCCAGTGCGCCCTCCATGCCGGCCACCACCACGACCACATCGGCCGCGGCCAGCTCGTCGGCCGCGTCGAGCACCCGGTGCAGGCCGGCCACGCCCACGTCGGTGATGCGCAGCGGTCGCAGGCCGTGGGCCGACAGCACCGATCGAGCACTCGTCGGCCACCGGCAGATCGGCGGTGCCGGCCGTGACCAGAGCCACTCGCTCGGCGCGGGGCGTGGCCGGACGCCACACCAGGGTGGACGCCGTGGCGGGCGCCGCCGGGGTTGGCCGCCAGGGCCACGGCCGCCTGGTCGTCGTCGACGCGGGTGACCAGGACGGTGGAGCGGCCGGCGGCCAGCAACTCCCCCACGATGGCGCTCACCTGCTCGGGTTCCTTGCCCGGCCCGTAGACGGCCTCGGCCAGTCCCTGGCGCAGGGCTCGGTGGTGATCCACCCGGGCGAAGCCGAGGTCGGCCACCGGCAGGCGACGGAGGCGGGCCACGGCGTCGTCGGCCGCGATGGTGCCGTCGCGCACGCCGTCCAACAACTCACGAAGGCTGGCCTCGTCCACCTCACTATCCTGGCCGGTCGTGACCGAATCCGCCGCATCTCCGGGTCCCGCGCGGCGCAGGGGCTGATGCCGCGAGCGCCCGGGTGGGGTTCTTCGGCCCGGTGGGCACCTTCACCGAGCAGGCCCTCTACACCCAGCCCGACCTGGTGGCCGGCGAGGTGGTGGCGCTGGCCACCATCCCCGACGTGCTGGCCGCGGTCGAATCGGGCGAGGTGGACGTGGGGTTCGCCCCCATCGAGAACGCCATCGAGGGGTCGGTCAACGTCACCATCGACACGCTGGCCTTCGACTCCGACCTGTTGATCGAGCGCGAGGTGGTGATCCCGGTCAGCCTGTGCCTGATGGCGGTGCCCGGGGTGCGCCTGGACGACATCACCACCGTGATCTCGTTCCCGGTGGCCATCGCCCAGTGCCGGGCCTTCGTGCGCAAGAACCTGGCCGAAGGGCGTCGAGTCGCTGGCGGCCAACTCGACGGCCGACGCCGCCCGCGAGCTGGCCGAGCGCGGCGATCGTCACACCGCGGCCATCGGCCCGGCCCGCGCCGCCGAGGTGTACGGCCTCGAGGTCCTGGCCCACGACATCGAGGACCACCCCCACAACTCGACCCGCTTCGTGGCCGTGGCCCGCCAGGGCATCCCCCGGGCCACCGGCCACGACAAGACGTCGATCGTGGTGTTCCAGCGGGCCGACGCGCCCGGCTCGCTGCTGGCCATCCTCCAGGAGTTCGCGGCCCGGGCCATCAACCTGGTCAAGCTCGAGAGCCGTCCCACCAAGCGGGGCCTGGGCGACTACTGCTTTCTGATCGATCTCGAGGGGCACCTCAGCGACGAGTTGGTGGCCGACTGCCTGCGCGACCTCAAGTCCAAGCACGACGTGAAGTTCCTGGGCTCGTACCCGGCCGCCGGTGCCCACGGCCCGGCCGTGCGGCGCGAGGCCGACATCGCCTGGCGCCAGGCCGACAGCTGGCTGAGCGACCTGCGATCACAGGTCGGTCCCTAGCCGCGACCTGGGGTTCGGCGGCGCCGGCACGATCGATCGAGGGCGCCGGCCCGGGCGTCGCTAGTCTCGGGGCGATCCTGGAGGGATGGCAGAGCGGACGAATGCGACGGTCTTGAAAACCGTTGAGGGGAAACCCTCCGGGGGTTCGAATCCCCCTCCCTCCGCCAAGTAGCCGGGCCCGCCCCGCCGCGGCCGTCAGCGGGTCGGGGTCGGACGGGTCACGTAGATGGCGTCGAAGGGCTGGCCGGGTGCAGGGTGCATGGTCGGGTCCTCGAAGCCGGCCTCGGTGAGCAGCCGGCGGGCCAGCTGTTCGCCGAACACGGTGCCGATGCCGGCGAGCCGACATCTCGTGGCCCAGGATGAAACCGTGTTCACGGACGACGCGTTCACGATTCTTCGCCAGCTGGCGCACTTCGTCGTGTGGGGCCTCGTAGCCCGCAAGGTCTGGGCCCGGCGCGAAACTGACCGTGTGGGAACGTCGGCTCCGATGGGCACGCCGCGGGTTGCTGCTCTCTGGCGATACCCGGTCAAGTCGTTCCAAGGCGAGCCGATCGCGCAGGCGGAGATCGACGAGGACGGCCTTCGCGGGGACCGCTGCTGGGGGGTCCGCGACGAGGCCAGTGGCCGGATCCTCACCGCTCGGCGCGAACCGCGACTCCTTCTCGCCTCCGCAGTGCTGACCGACGACGGGCTGCCCGAGATCACCATCCCCGATGGGCAACGGGTCCGAGGCACCGGAGTCCTCACCGACTCGGCCCTGTCAGCGTGGCTGAGACGCCCTGTCACGCTCGTAGGTGCCCAAGGCGCTCCTGGCGCCTCCGCTGAGTTCTTCGCGGACGCCACCGACGACACCAGCGCAGCCATCGAGTGGACGATGCCCCCTGGACGATTCGTCGATGCCATGGCCCTCCTCGTTCTGACGACCTCGAGTCTCCGCGCCGGGGCCGAGATCTACCCCGCCGGCGACTGGCACCCGCGCCGATTCCGGCCCAACGTCCTGGTCGACACCGACGGCGATGGCTGGATCGAGGACGAATGGTGTGGGCGGAAGGTGCAGGTCGGCACGGTCGAAGTCCTGCCGCGCGAACCCTGCAGCCGTTGCACGATGGTGACTCGCGCTCAACCCGACCTCGAACGCGATCTCGAGATCTTCAAGACCCTGAGGCGGCACCACAACGCCACTCTGGGTGTGTGGACGCAGGTAGCCGCAACCGGCACGGCTCGCGTCGGCGACCCCGTTCTCATCTCCTAGACCCAGGCTCCGACTCGACGCTCGGAGCACACCGTGGTGACCGAGACATCGTGGGTGTCGGCGGCCGCGGCGGCATCCTCGCCAGTCGCATCTGGCTGTGACCTCGCGGGTCACGGTGGTCCGCTGGCAGTCACGCCTTCCAGGGTGTCGAGACCGAACACCCAGGAGGTCCTCAGGCTCGTCGTTTCGTTCTCCGAGACGCTCGGCAGCAGTCCCACCCTCGTCCGGTCGTCGTCGAGTTGGGTGATCTGATCGGACGCTAGAGCGGACCCGGTTCGTCACCCAAGGCCATGCCGGGCTCGCGAGTCGATGTGGAACCCATCTACGGCGTCGGGCCTGTCGTCGCGGGTCCCGGAAGGCACCCCTCGAGCGTCTTGGGGTCCAGCCCGTTGGCATCGCAAGTCCCGTTACCGAACACCGGGACCGAGGAGGGGACAGTCGATGCGGATGGGGCGACGGGTGAAGTAGCAGTAGTGGTAGGGCTCGTGGAGGTGCTGGCTGTGGTCACTGTCGTGGTCGGGTTGGCCGACCGAGACCCTACGTTCGTGGTGAATCGGCGAGGACGGCCACACCCGATCATCATCAACCCGGTCACAACCAGGAGAGCCGCCAATCGGAGCGAACGACGCGCCGCAGCTCGCATGTCCCTGCCTCTCCTCGCAGTCGCATCTAGTCTACGCGTAGACGCGCCTGAATCCATCTGTGTCGGGTACCAAGCGGCGCGAAGATCCCGGCCCACCCAGCTCCGCGGAGCTGGGTGGGAGTTCGGATCGGAGAGGGGAGCTGGCCATGACGTCGGCCATCGAGACCGAGGAGCTCACCAAGCGGTATGGGACGGCGCGAGGCATCGAGGCGCTCACCATGTCGGTGCGGGCCGGTGAGGTGTTCGGGTTCCTCGGCCCGAACGGGTCGGGCAAGTCGACCACCATCCGGACGCTGCTCGACTTCCAGCGACCCACGAGTGGTCGGGCTCGCATCCTTGGTCTCGACTCGCGCGCCGACAGCGTGGCCGTGCGGCGCCGCGTCGGCTATCTGCCCGGCGACCTGGCGCTGTTCGACCGGATGACCGGGTCCCGTCTGGTGGGGTGGTTCTCCCGGGCTCGGGGTGGTCATGACCAGGCGCTGACGGCTGAGATCGTGGAACGGTTGGCGGTGACGCTGGATCGGCCGGTCCGGGAGCTGTCGAAGGGGAACCGCCAGAAGCTGGGGCTGCTGTTGGCCTTCATGCACCGCCCCGACGTGCTCATCCTCGACGAGCCCACGACCGGACTCGATCCGCTGGTCCAGGCCGAGTTCGAGAAGCTGCTGGGTGAGACGGCGGCCGAAGGGCGCACGGTGCTGCTGTCGTCGCACACCCTCGACGAGGTGCAGCGGGTCGCCGATCGGGTGGCCATCATCCGCCAGGGCCGGCTGGTGGTCACCGACACCGTCGAGCACCTACGGGCCGAGGCTCCCCGCATCCTGATCCTGGACTTCGCCGCCCCGGTCGACGCTGACCTGTTCACGCGCCTCGACGGGGTCGGCCGGGTGGAGCTGGACGGCGCTCGGGTCCACCTGCAGCTCACCGGTGAGGTCGCTCCCGTGCTGCGCCTGGCCTTGGACCACGACCTGGTCGATCTGGTGGCTCGCCACGCGGATCTGGACGAGTTGTTCCTGGCGTACTACCGGTCTCCAGACCCGAACGGTGAGCCAGATGCCGCCTGAGATCCTGAGCCGCGACCTGGCCGAGCGGCGCCGTAGCCTGCTCGCCTACTCGGCGGGTCTGGCCATCTACATCCTGGTGGTGGTGGCGGTCTACCCGGCGTTCAAGCACTCGACCAGCCTCGACCAGTTCAGCGCCCAGAACGCCGGACTGGCCGCCGTGTTGGGCGTAACCGGATCGATCACCTCGCCGGCCGGATGGCTGAGCGCCAACATCTACGCCAACTTCTACCCGCTGGTCCTGTTGCTGTTGACCATCGGCTATGGCGCCTTCTGCCTGGCCGGCCAGGAGGAGAGCGGCCACCTCGAGCTGGTGCTGTCGCTACCGTTCTCACGGCGTTCGGTCGCCGGGCAGAAGATGGTCGCCATGGCGCTACAAGCGGGCATCCTGAGCTTGGCGGTGTTCGCCAGCGTGATGTGCGGGCACCTCTTCGAGATGACCTTCTCGACGTCGGCCATCGCCACCACCACCGTCGGCGTGGCGTTGCTCGGCATCGATCTCGGCCTGGTGGCCATGGCCATCGGGGCCGCCACCGGCAACCGGTCACTGGCGGTGGGGGTGACCGCCGCCGTGGCGGCCGCCTCCTACCTCGTCAGCTCGCTGGCGCCGGTGGTGTCGGCCATCGCGCCTTTCCGCTACGCCTCGCTCTTCTACTGGGCGGTGGGCGACAACCAGATGACCGACGGGCCCAGCCTGACCTCACTGGCCGTGCTCGTGGTCACCGGGATCGTCGCCGCCATCGCCGTGAACCTTCTCTTCGCCCGACACGACCTGCGCGCCTGACCGGTTGCCGCATCGGTGTCATTGGCGCCTACCCGGCCGACTGCGAGGTGACGGCGGTCGGGACGTCGGTCCCGCTCCTGGGTGGATCGAGCAGCCGGTAGGCGAGAAGCTTCGCTCGGTCGTTGGCGAGGAACCAGGCGAGGGCGTAGCCCCAGACGAAGAGGGCCCAGCCCCATCCGAGTGGGGTCATGAAGAGCCCGTACACGGCGATGAAGGTGGCCAGGATCTGGGTGCCGAGCACGGCCAGCCAGAGGATCCGGGCTGGCCGTATCGACCAGAACGGGCCGCGGGTGCGGGTGAGGAAGATGGTCAGGTGTCCGGCGACGGAGAGCTTGAGGTACATGAGGGTCTGGAGTTGGGGTCGTGGGAGGTGAAAGACACGGTCGCCGACGTAGAACAGGCCGAACGCGGAGACGACTCCGAGGACCCCGAGGACGGTGGAGATCCCGAGGACCAACCGCATGTTCCAGGCTTCGGGTTGGTGGCTGTAGCGGACGTTGTCGTAGGCGATCGAGAGGATGGCGGCGTCGTTGAGCAGGGCCAGCATCACGATCATCACGGCGGTGACTGGGTAGAAGTTGAAGACCAGAATGGCCAGGGTCATGAACAGCAGGACCCGGAGGGTCTCCGCGATCCGGTAGATGGCATAGCTCTTCATCCGCTGGAAGATGCGCCGGCTCTCCTTGATGGCATCGATGATCACGGACAGACCGGGGCTCATGAGCACGATGTCGGCGGCGGCGCGGGCCGCGTCGCTGGCTCCGGAGACGGCGATGCCGCAGTCGGCCTCTTTGAGGGCGGGGGCGTCGTTCACGCCGTCGCCGGTCATGGCCACGATGTGGCCGCCGCTGTTGAAGGACGTCGATGATGTGGAACTTGTGCTCGGGGAAGACCTGGGCGAATCCGTCGGCCTGGTCGATGGCGTCGGCCGTGCGGGCGGTCTCGTGGGCTTCAGCGTCGCCCAGGCCGGTGGCGTCGAGGATGTCGGTGCCCAGGCCGAGTGTCCGGGCTGTCTCCTGGGCGATGGCGACCTGGTCGCCGGTGACCATCTTCACCGCCACGCCAAGCTCGTTGGCGGTGGCGATGGTGGAGCTGGCGTCGTCTCGTGGGGGATCGAACAAGGGCAACACGCCGAGCAGCTGCCATTCGCCGTTGTCGTCGGTGCGGGCCACGCCCAGCGATCGGAAGCCGCGGGTGGCGAAGTCGCGGATGGCGCGGTCAACCGAGGGCTTGATCTGCTCGGCGTTGGTGGCCAACGCCAGGATCACCTGAGGTGCGCCCTTGGTCACCTTGAACGAGTGGCCGTCGGGGCCGGTGGCGTCGGCTTCGGTGCGCTTGTGGACCGGGTCGAACGGTTGGAAGTGTCCCAGGTGGTAGCGGTCCAGCACGGTCTTGTCGTCGAGACCGGCGAGGACGGCCAGGTCGATCGGGTCGTCGTCGTCGGCCCGTGACGCCAGCGCGGCCGAAAGGATCAGCTGGTCCCGGGGTGTGTCCTCGGCGGCGAAGGGTTCGCCGAGGGTCAGGGTGTTCTGGGTGAGCGTGCCGGTCTTGTCCGAGCACAGGACATCGACTCCGGCCAGCTCCTCGATGGCCACCAGCCGGCTGACGATGGCTTGTTTGGCCGCGAGCCGTCGGGCTCCGACCGCCATGGTGACCGACAGCACCGTCGGCATGGCGACAGGGATGGCGGCCACGGTGAGAACCAGGGCGAACTGCACGGTGGTGAGCAGCGGGTCGCCGCGCAGGACCGAGGCGACGAGGATCAGGGTGACCAGCACAGCAGCGAGCAGGATCAAGTACTTGCCGATCCGCAGCACCGCCTGTTGGAAGTGGCTGACGGTCACCGCGTCCTGCACCAGCTCGGCCGTCTTGCCGAAGTAGGTGTCGCCACCGGTGGCGTAGACCACGGCACCGATTTCGCCCTGACGGAGGATCGAACCGGAGAACACCGCATCGCCGGTGGCGTCGGTGACGGGGAGCGACTCGCCGGTCAGGGCCGACTGGTCGACCTGGACGGGGTCACCGGCCAGCAGGCGGGCGTCGGCCGGCACGATGTCGCCCATGCGCAGGCGGATGACGTCACCGGGCACCAGCTCACGGGCCGGTGCGGTCGCCCAGCCGCCGTCTCGTTTCACCCGGGCGCTGATCGCCAGCTGGGCCTTGAGCGCATCGATGGCCTTGCCGGCTTGGTGCTCCTCAGTGAACCCGACCCCGGCGTTGGCCAACAGCAGGATCCCGATGATGATGAAGTCCGGCCAGTGCCCCAGCGCGGCGGACAGGACCACCGCCACCTCGATCATCCACGGGATCGGACCCCAGAAGTAGGTGAGGAGCTTCAGGAGCAGATTGGGCTTGCGCTCCTCGAGCTCGTTGGGTCCGTACTGGGTGAGTCGCTGCTGGGCGACGGCCTGGGTGAGGCCATCCGACGAGGTCCCGAGTCGGTCCAACAGGTCGTCGAGTGGGAGCTTCGCGAGTTCGTCGTCACGCGTCCGGGTCGCTCCGGGGGTCTGACCGGTGGGATGGTTGGACGCGGTACCCGCGGCGGAGGCAGGTGGAGGGGTCGTCACTTGGGCCCCCCCGGGGCCGGCCCTGCCGGCTCGACCACTGTTCCCGCCTTGCCGCCCAGGAGCTCGACGGCGTCTTCCAGCCGGCCGATCATGGCCCGATGGCCGGTGGTCTCCACGAAGCGGCAGGCGGCCTCGACCTTGGGGCCCATCGATCCGGCGGGGAAGGAAAGGGCCCTCAGCTCGGCCGGGGTGGTGTGGCTGATGGGTCGGGCGTCGGGGTGCCGTAACCGATCTCGACGTGGGCCACGTCGGTGAGGATCAGCGCGTCGGCGTCCGCGCAAGGGCGCGCCAGGTCCTTGTCGATGACCGCCTCGGCGCGCGACGTCGGATCCCGAGCGGATCCAGCCACCGGCGCAGTGACGAGCGCCCTCCGAGGCTGGAGGCCAGCATGGCCCCGGGCGTCGGCGCAGGCGCCTCGGCCTCCTGGCGGCGCGCTGTAGACGGGGCCGACGAACTTGGTGGGGTTGACGAAGGCGGGGTCGTCGGCGGCCACCTCGGTCTGGCAGATGAGGCTGACCACCACGTGGCCGGGCAGGGCGTTCTCGAAGGCCTGGAGCAGGAAGTAGCCGATCATCCCCTGGGTCTGGGCCCCGACCACGTCGAACGGGTAGGGATGCGGGAGCACGGGGTCGAGCGCGCTCTCGTTGGCCACCAGGCCGACCTGGGGTCCGTTGCCGTGGGTGATGACCAGGTCATGGTCGCGGGCCAGTGGGGCGAGGGCCTCCACGGCGGTGACCATGTGTCCCTCCTGGACCTCGGCCACGGGCACCTCCCCACGTTCGAGCATGGCGTTGCCGCCCACCGCGACCACCAGGCGCATGTCAGTCGCCGATGGTGGCGACCATGGCCGCTTTGATGGTGTGGAGGCGGTTCTCGGCCTGGTCGAACACGATCGAGGCGGGTGACTCGAACACGTCGTCTGTGACCTCGAGAGCCAACAGGTCCCACTTGTCGTGGATCTGGCGGCCAACAACGGTCTCGGCGTTGTGCAGGGCCGGGAGGCAGTGCATGACCTTCACGTCGGGGTTGTCGGTCTCGGCCAGCAGCGCGGCGTTGATCTGGTAGGGCAGCAGCTGGTCGATGCGTTCATCCCAATCCGAAGGCGGCTCACCCATGGACACCCACACGTCGGTGTAGAGGAAGGTGGCGCCGCGCACCGCTTCGTGGTGATCGGCGGTGACGGTGAGTCGGGCGCCCGAGGACCCCGCCAGCCGTGTCGCCATCTCCTGTACCTCGGCCGAGGGCTGCAGGGACTCAGGAGCGGCTAGGCGCACGTCCATGCCGAGCAGTGCACCGGTGACGAGCAGAGAGTTGGCGGTGTTGTTGCGGGCGTCGCCCAGGTAGCAGAGGGCCACCTCCGGCAGCGGCCGATCCGAGTGGTCGCGCATGGTCAACACGTCGGCCAGCATCTGGGTGGGGTGCCACTGGTCGGTCAGCCCGTTCCAGACCGGGACCCCGGCCCACTCGCTCAGGGTCTCCACCACGGCCTGGTCGAAGCCGCGGTACTCGATGCCGTCGAACATGCGGCCGAGCACGCGGGCGGTGTCCTTCGCCGTCTCCTTCTGCCCCAGGTGGGTCTCGGCCGGACCGAGGTAGGTGACCTGCGCCCCCTGGTCGTGGGCGCCGACCTCGAAGGCGGCCCGGGTGCGGGTGGACGCCTTCTCGAAGATGAGAGCGATGTTGCGCCCGACCATCCGTCGGCGCTCGGTGCCGGCGCGCTTGTCGTGGCGCAGCTGGTCGGCCAGGTCGACCAGGAAGAGGAACTCGGCTTGGGTGAAGTCGACCTCCTTGAGCAGGCTTCGTCCGTGCAGGTCCATGGCGGCGTCTTCGGTCTGTCGGCGACGGGGGACTAGGCGGCGTCGCGTTGGATGGGACAGGTCATGCAGCGGGGTCCGCCTCGGCCGCGGCCCAGCTCGCTGCCGGCGATGGTGACCACCTCGATGCCGTGTTTGCGCAGCATGGTGTTGGTGGCCACGTTGCGCTCGTAGCCCATGACCACGCCGGGTGCGACGGCCAGGTAGTTGGTGCCGTCGTCCCACTGCTCGCGTTCGGCCGCCCGGATGTCCTCGTCGGTGGTGAGGACGGTGATCTCGGGCACCTCCAGGATCTCGGCCAGGGAGTCCCACAGGTTGTGGTTGCGGGTGATGGTGAGCTCGTCGGCCTGGTCACCCGGTGACAATGTCCAACTGCGCAGGTGGCGGTCGAAGTAGGGGTAGAGCACGAACGTTGCCCGAGTCGACCATCGACATGACCGTGTCGAGGTGCATGAAGGCGTGGCTGTGGGGCAGTTCGATGGCTACCACCTTCGTCGCCTGTCCCGCGTCGAACAGGGCATGGGCCACGGTTTCGACGGCCATGGGCGTGGTTCGTTCGCCCATCCCGATGAGCACGGCGCCGTGGCCGATGACGTGGACGTCGCCCCCTTCGATGGTGGCCGGCTGGTAGTTGCGGTCCTCGTCGCCGTAGTAGGTCACGAACTCGGCGTCGGCGAAGCGCGGGTGGTAGTGATAGATGGCCCGGGTGTGGAGTGACTCGCGCTGGCGGGCGGGCATGGCCATCGGGTTGATCGTCACCCCGCCGTAGATCCAACACGAGTTGTCGCGCTGGAAGAGGTGGTTGGGCAGGGGCGTGAGCACGAAGTCGTCGCTGCGCAACATGTCCCATTTGAGGCTGTGGGCTCGCAGCGGATGCAGGTCGGCCTTGAGGATGCCGCCCACCAGGAACTCGGCCAGCGTCTTGCCATCCAGGTCCTCGAACAGGCGGCGGACCGGCTCGACGAGCGCAGGGCCGAGGATCGCGGGCGTGCACAGCCGGTCGAGCACGAAGCCACGCCCGTCCGGCCGTTCGAGGGTCTCGGCCAGTAGTCGACCGTAGTAGTGGACCTCGACACCCTTGTCCCGCAGCGCCTCGGCGAAGGCGTCGTGCTCCTCCTTCGCCTTGGCCGCCCACACGATGTCGTCGAACAGCAGGGCCCCGATGTTCTCAGGGGTCAGACGGGAGAGCTCGAGGCCGGGGCGGTGCACGATGGCCTGCCGCAGCTGGCCGGTCTCGGAATCCACGGAGAACGCCATGGCAGTGATCTTCCTGTTCGGTGTGTGTTGGTTCGTGATCCGCGCTCAGGCCGACGTCGAGGTCGACGTCGACAGGTCGATGGTCGGCTCCAGGGCGGGCAGGTCGACCGGCTCGGGCGCCTCCCCCCGACGTTGCCGGCGGGCGTTGAGGAAGGCGTAGAGCACCAGCCCGGCCAGGATGACCACGAGGGCCTGGTAGACGACCTGGTAGCCCGAAGCGAAGGTCACCCACATGGAGAACAGGATGCTGGTACCGGCCACCATCAGGTCACGAGCCAGCTGCCAGCCCTGCACCCGTCGGCGACGTGAGACCAGGTAGGTGAGCTGGGCCAGCGCCGAGAAGAAGTAGGGGATGGCCACGGTCACCACGGTCAGGTCGACCAGGTAGGTGAACACGGTCAGGCCCGAGCTGCTGGTGTAGCGCCAGAGCATGAGCAGCGAGGGCAGGGCCGTCCCGACCAGGATGCCGAACCAGGCCGTGTCCTTGCGATCGGTCCAGGCGAAGGGGTGCGGGAACATGTCGTCGTCCGCCATGGCTCGTGACGTCTCGGTCACGATCAGGGTCCAGCCGTTCAGGGCGCCGATGCCGGAGATGACGGCTATCGCGGCGATGAACTTCCCGGCCCAGGCGCCGTGGGAGAAGATGGCCTGGAAGGCGTTGACGAACGGTGATCCGGTGCTG
>CAWCCB010000019.1:0-5204 GCA_963793965.1 uncultured Microthrixaceae bacterium | reverse complement strand
GGCCGGCCGGACCGGCATCTTCTCGGCCGGCTTCGACCTGACCACGTTGCGCGCCGGTGGCGACGACGCCATCGACATGGTGTGGGGCGGCTTCGAGCTCGCGGCCCGAGTGCTCTGCTTCCCGCACCCGGTGGTGGTGGCCTGCACCGGCCATGCCGTGGCCATGGGCACCTTCCTGTTGTTGTCCGGCGACCATCGGGTCGGCGGTGACGGGCTGTTCCGACTCACGGCCAACGAGGTCGCCATCGGCCTGACCATGCCCCGAGCGGCCATCGAGATCCTGCGCCAGCGCCTCACGCCCGCGGCCTTCAACCAGGCCGTGACCCTGGCCCAGACCTTCACCCCGACCGAGGCCGTGGCCGCCGGCTTCCTCGATCAGCTGGTCCCGGTCGACCAGGTCGTGGCCACGGCCCAAGCGGTGGCCGCGCAGCTGGCCACCCTCGACCAGGACGCCCACGCGGCCAGCAAGCTGCGGGCCCGCGCCGCCACGCTCGACGGCATCCGGGCCGGCCTCGACCTCGACCGCGCCGAGCTGGTGGCTCGATGAGCGGGAGCCGGGCCGCGAGCCGGCCTCGACCCGACGGGGCTCGGGCCCGATGCCTCGGCTGAAGGAGCGCACCCCGGCGATGCGCGATCGGGTGCTCGACGTGGCCGTGGCCACCCTGGCCGACGGGGGCGTCGAGTCGTTCACCGCCCGCCGGGTGGCTGCCGACGCCTCCACCTCGGTGGCCGCGGTCTACGAGCTCTTCGGTGACAAGGGCGGCCTGGTCCGGGAGATCTTCTTCACCGCCTTCCGCCGGCTGGGCGATCGCTTCGATCGGCTGGCGCCGACCGCGGACCCCCGCGCTGATCTGGAGGCCGCCGTCGGAGCCTTCCGGGCGTTCGCCGTCGACGAGCCAGTGCTCATGACGGTGATGTTCTCCCGCCCCTTCGCCGAGTTCGAGCCCGGCCCCGACGATGCCAGGGCCGGCCGACGGGTGCGTCAGTTCCTGGTCGGCCGGGTGCGTCGCGCCGTCGACGCCGGGCTGATGGCCGGCGATCCGACCGACATCGCCCACGGCCTGCTGGCCCTGGCCCAGGGGCTGGCCACCCAGGAGGCAGCCGGCTGGCTGGGCTCGTCGAAGGCATCACGCGACCGGCGCTGGCAACTGGCCATCACCGCCCTGCTCGACGGTCTGGCTCCGCCCCCTCCGCCGAGGCGCTGATCGTTGCCTCGGCCTGACCCTGCGTCTACCCTCGCGCCGTCGGACGGGGGAAGGCTGATCGATGTCACCAGCAAGGCGAGGGCGCCTGTGGCGGCGCATCCCCATCGTGGCGGCCGCGGCGTGCGTCGCGGTCGTGCCCTTCGTGGGCGTCAGTTCGGCCGGCGCGCGATCCGTGCCCCACGTGGCCTGCGTCATCTCGGTGACCAACGATTCGTACAGCACGCCGCAGGACACGCCGCTGGAGGTGGCCGATCCCGGCGTGGTGGCCAACGACACCATCTGCGGGACCGACGGGCTGGTGATCTCGACCTCCTCGTCCACCCACGGCACCCTGAACGACTTCGACGACGCCGGTGGCGGCTTCACCTACACCCCCGACCCCGGTTACACGGGCACGGACTCGTTCACCTACGTCCTCGAGGACGTGGACGGATCCCCGACGGGCACCGTGACCATCACGGTGACGGCGCCGGCCACCACGACCACGACCGCGGCGGCGACCACGACGACCGCGGCCGCGGCCACCACCACCGCGGCGGTGGCCGCCAAGGCCGGGGCCGCCACACCCGCCTTCACCGGCTGAGCCCGGGCCCGCGGGGCGCGACGGCGCGTCCTAGAAGCGACGCTGGAAGAAGCCGAGGATGATGTCGGTGACGGCCTGATCTCGGGCCGGAAGCGTCACCGTGAGCGTCTCGGCGCCCTGAGGCGCGTTGTGGACCCACACCACCCCGCGCACGATCAGGCCGGCGGGAGTGGGCTGGCAGGTGAAGCCGAGATGGGCCTGGTCGATCACCGTCCAGTCGGTGACCGCGCAACGCGGTTGCTGGCGGGCCGAGCCATCCAGGTTGGGCGTGCCGTCGCCGTTGTAGAAGCCGCCGACGCCGGCCGAGCCGCCATTGAACTCGTAGTCGATGCGAGACCCGCTGGCGGGATCGACCTCCGACCCGAACGAGGCGGGGCCACCGAAGTTGGTGAGGGGGGTGACCACCCAGGCGGCTGGGTACAGGTAGTAGTCGGCGCCGAGCACCAGGTCGAGGGGCCGCCCACCGGCACCGGGGCCGCCGGTCGCGTCGTCGGGGTGGTCGGCGGCGCGGCCAGGGTGGTCAAGGGCGGTGCCGAGGCGGTCGGGGGGTTGGACGTGGTGGTGGACGGCGCCACGGTGGTGCGGGTGGTGGTGGGCGGGTTGTTCGTAACCACCAGCGCCGACCGGTGGGTGTTCACCACCAGACCGGCGGTCACCGCGAGCACGGCCACCACCGAGGCCACCCCGGCTGCGGTCAGTCGACGGTTGCGTCGGGTCCGGGCCCGGGCGGTGTGGCGGCTGACCGATCCCGACGAGCAACCGAGCACGGTGGCCACCTCCGGTTCGGGCATGTCCATCAGGTAGCGCAACGTGACCACCTCGCGTTGACGGCGAGGCAGCTGCGAGATGGCCCGGGCCAGATCCATGCGCTCCACGGTGCGATCGGCGAAGGTCACCGACGTCGAGCTGGGCAGTCGCAGCGCCTCGAAGGCGTGCTGGCGATGTCGCCACTCGGAGATGGCGCGGTTGGCCGCGACGCGGGTGACCCACGCCTCGGCGTGCCCCGACACCGACGACCACCGGGTGTAGGCCCGCACCATCGTCTGCCGCGTCATCCGCCGCGCTCGGGTCGGCCAGGATCCGATACGCGGCGCGGTGAGCCAAGGCGTAGAGCTCGTCCAGCCGATCCTCGAACCCCTGTGGGGCACCGCCGCTCACGTTCACCACCCGTCTAACGCATGGCGCAGCCCCCTGGGTGACACCACGAGGGAAGAATGTCAGAAACCCAGCCCGGGCCGAGGATCAGACGGGGGCTTCGAGGGCCAGGTGGGGTTGGTGGACCGGCGGTTGGTGGTCCCACAAGTCGGCCAGCAGATCGGCGCGCCGCGTGGCCACGGCCGGGTCGTCCCACCGGTTCACGCGCTGGAGGGGATCGTCGGACAGGTCGTATAGCTCGCCCTCGGTGCCGTCGTGCACGGCCCCGGGCAGGTAGGCCGTGCACAGCCAGCCATCGCGGGTGATGGTGCGCAGGTGGACGGCCACGCCGAACAGCTCGCTGTCCCACTGGGTGAGCACGCGTTCGATCCCGCGCGCCTCGGCGTCGGCGTCATCGGTGGGAAGTCGTCGGCCCTGCATCCAGTCCGGCGCGTCCAGACCGGCGATGGCGCAGAAGGTCGGGGCCAGGTCGACCAGGCCGACCGGCCTGGTGACCACCGCGGGACCCACGCCGGCGTCGGTCGCGGCCGCGGGGGCCGGGCGCCACACCAGCGGCAGGCGCATGAGCGCATCCACGTGGTAGGGGCCCTTGAACAGGAAGCCGAAGTCGCCCTGCAGCTCACCGTGGTCGGTGGTGAAGATGATGTCGGTGTCGTCGTCCCAGCCGCGGGCGGCGATGCCCGCCAGCACCCGACCCAGTGCCTCGTCGATCAGCTCGCACTCCACCGCGTTGCGGGCGTTGACCTCGCGCACCTGATCGTCGGTGAGCGTGGCCGGCACCCACTTGGCCGGGGCCTCGTAGTTGGACACCAGGTCGCCGTCGTACCAGAGGCGCCAGTGCCGGGGCTTGTCGTCGATGATCCGCTCCCGCTCGGCCCGCGACTGGGGGTAGCCCGGGGGCAGCTCGACATCCCGCCAGTCGATGCGCGCCATCTCGGACTGGGGCGGATCCCACGGATGGTGTGGATCGGGGAAGCTCATCCAGCAGAACCAGTCGTCATCGGCCCCCAGCGAGTCGAGCCAGGCCACCGTCCGATCGGCCACCCAGTCGGTGTGGTACCAGCCGCGCTCGATCGGGTTGGCCTTGACCTGGGGCGCATCCGTGTCGCCGCCACCCGCGGCGTTCACCTCGAACTCGTGGTCGAGCGGGTTGTAGAAGCCGCTCACGGCCTCAGGGTGGTCCTCGCGCAGCCAGCGGGCGTAGTGCAGCGGGCCGAGGGCGCCGTGGGTGGCGAACTCCAGGTGGTCGAACCCGCGGTGGGGACCGCGGCTGCCGTCGTACCAGGGCGCGGTGCGGGTCTCCTCGCCGGTCACCGACAGCACGTTCTCGGTGAACCGCCCGAACGGGTCGATGAAGGGCTCGAAGTGGGCCTTGCCGATCAGCGCCGTGCGGTAGCCGGCCTGGTGCAGGAGGGCGGCCACCGAGGGCGCGTCCACCGGGAGGGGCACCCCGTTCATCCACACGCCGTGGGTGGAGGGGTGCTGGCCGGTGATGATGGTGGAGCGCGACGGCATGCACACCACCGACTGCGGGTGCGCCCGCTCGTAGCGGATGCCGGCCCGGGCCAGCCCGTCGACCACCGGGGTGCGGGCCAGCGTGCCCCCGTTGCAGCCGAGCGTGTCGAAGCGCTGCTGATCGGTGGTCACCAGCAGGATCTTGCGACCCATCAGCTCACATCCCCTTCGAGTTGGCGTTTGAGCGCCCCCAAGGCGTTGCCGGTGGCCCCACCGAACACCAGCGACAGGGTGGCGGGCTCGGTGTTGGTGGACGACACCACCAGGCTGGTCCCGTCCTCCAGGTCGATGACGTCGAGGGTGCCGAGGTGGAACTGCACCATCGGGGCCAGCACCCGGTACTGGAGGCGGCGTTGGAGCGGATCGATCAGGATGAGCTCCTCGGGGACGGGCAGCCCGGCACGGGTGGTGAGCATCCGCTGGTTGCCCTCCACCGTGCAGCTCTCCACTCCCGGGAACCAGTCGGCCATCGACGCCGGATCGCCCACCACGGCCCACACGTCGTCGGCCGAACGGGCGATGCGGACCTCGCGACGTACCGTGCCCATCATGGGCGAGGCCCGAGGCATGGCGGCATGAGGGCGGACGAGGTTGGGCGTGGCATGCGGATCCGGGCTCCCTGACCAAGCGTGTCGAGCGAGTGTATTGACAGAGACACTGACAGAAACTCGACCCTATTGTCGAGCCTCCGGCGGGCGTCGGCCGCGGTGGGCTCGTCGTCGTGGGGGTCGGTGGCCGGCCAGGCC
>CAWCCB010000018.1:0-15089 GCA_963793965.1 uncultured Microthrixaceae bacterium | reverse complement strand
ATGTGGTGACCCCTGACGAGTACGTATTGCTAGCAACCGGTTCGATACCGATGAGCATCAGATCTGCAGCGGATCGCCCGCACCGCTGCAGAACCCGATCCTCTACGGGGCCCTCGACCTAGGGTCAGGGACCTGGGAGGGGCTGCGCGATGTCTGGTCTCTGCACCCGAACGCCGCCGGCCAACAGGTGTTTGCCGATGCACTGACCGATGCCGTCAAGGGGCTGGTGGGCACCTCGGTCCCGGTGCAGCCCGATGTGCTGAGCACCCTCGAGCTGGCCGTTGGCGATGGGCAGGCGTCCGCGTCATTCCGAGCTTCCTGGCCGGGCAGCGAGATCCCTATGACGCTCACGAGCCCCTCTGGCCGAGTGGAATTTCGTCGACCGTCGCCGACGATGTGTCCGTCCAGGCGGACGGCGCCGCTTGGAATTCCTCACGATCACCGATCCCGAGCCCGGAGCCTGGCAGGTCTCGTTGCTGGGCCAGGAAGTCGACCCGGCGGGTGAGACTGCGACCGTGGACGTCGAGACCGTCCCGTTCCAGCGCACGCGCCGCCCGACGCCTAGGTGGCGGCGAGCCCCTCGAGCGGCGACGGGCCGCTGACCGTCACCCTCGACGCCTCCGCCACGACGCCTCTGACGGCGCCACCGCCACCCAGTACGACTCGAATTCGACGGCGACGGCGTCGTCGACCAGACGACCACCACCCCCACTGTCACCCACACATACGCGGCGGCCGGGTCCTACCACCCCGCTCCTGACCGTGACCGACTCGCAAGGGCGCGCAGGGCTACGCCGAGCGCCGACCCGATCGACGTGCTGGGCACCATGGCCAGCTTCACGTCCACACCCGAGTCGGCTCCCCGCCGTTCCAGGTGGGTTTCGACGCCTCTGGCTCGACGACCCTGACCGATGGGTTCGCCAGCTACACCTGGGACTTTGGCGACGGCAGTCCGCCGCAGGTCACGACTCGTCGACCGTCTCGCACACCTACGCCGAGCGTGGTGTCTTCACGCCGACGCTGACAGTGACCGACGACCTCGGCACCGCGGCGACCGCCTCCGGCGGACCCGATCATCAGCTCCCTGAACCCGACGGCCACCGCCGACAGCTACGCGGCGACCGCGGGCCAGACCTTGACCACTGCGGCGCCTGGTGTGTTCGCCAACGACGCGCCAGCGGTGTCGGGTGACACGCTGCAGGCGGACGAGGTCGATGGGCCCGCCCACGGCGACTTGACCCTCAACCCCGATGGCTCCTTCACCTATCTCCCGACGCTGGCTACACCGGGACCGATTCCTTCATCTACTCGGCCGAGGACCAGTTCGGCGAGCTGTCCGATCCGGTCACGGCGTCGATCCGGTCGACCAGCCGCCGCTCTTCACCTCCGCCAGCCCGCCGTCCTCGGCAGTCGTCGGGGAGCGGGGTCTCGTTCGCCTTCACCGCCTCGGGCTCGCCGACCCCGACCTTCGCCCTGGCCAGCGGCAGCCTCCCTGATGGCCTCACGCTTCACGGCGACGGCACGCTGACCGGGACCCCGACCGCCGCAGGCACGTTCACGTTCGCGGTCTCCGCCACCAACACGGTGGGCTCGACGACCGCTGGGCCCTTCACGATGGTGGTCGACCAGGCCCCGTCGTTCACCTCCGGGGCGCCGCCAAGCCCGGCCGTCGTCGGCACCGCCTACGCGTTTGCCTTTGCGGCCTCAGGCGCCCCGGCGCCGACCTTCTCGTTGGCGTCGGGCTCGTTGCCGGGCGGGCTGGTGCTACCGCGCCGACGGGACGCTGTCGGGCACGCCGACGACGGTGGGGTCGTTCACCTTCCAGGTCGGGGCGACCAACCGTGTCTCCACGGTGTGTCGGCCTCCTGCGCCGATGGTCGTCGACTCCACGCCGGTGTTTACATTTGGGTCGCCGCCGGCCTCGGCGGCAATGGGTTCGGTGTACTCGTTCGCCTTCGGCCTCGGGTTCGCCCGCGCCGACGTTCGTAGGTGTCGTCGGGGGCGTTGCCCGATGAATTGGTGTTGGGTTCGGATAGGTCGTTGAGCGGGTCCCCGTCGGCGTCGCGCCGCTCGAGTTCTCGGTGCGGGCGTCGAACGACGCGGGGTCGGCGGAGGCCGGCCCGTTCTCACCATCACCGTGGCGGGGGCGGCGTCGGCGCCGGTGTTTAGTCGGGGTCGCCGCCGGCCTCGGCGGCGATGGGGTTCGGTGTACTCGTTCGCCTTTCACGGCCTCGGGTTCGCCGGCGCCGACGTTCGTAGTGTAGTCGGGGCGTTGCCCGAATGGATTGGTGTTGGGTTCGGATGGGTGTTGAGCCGGTCACCCGTTGGTGTCGGGCGCTTCAGTTCTCGGTGCGGGCGTCGAACGACCCGGGGTCGGCGGAGGCTCGGCCCGTTCACCATATCACCATGGGGGGGCGGCTCGGCGCCGGTTTTAGTGGGGTCGCCGCCGGCCTCGGCGGCGATGGGTTCGGTGTACTCGTTCGCCTTCACGGCCTCGGGTTCGCCGGCGCCGATTCGTAGTGTCGTCGGGGGCGTTGCCCGATGGATTGGTGTTGGGTTCGGATGGGTCGTTGAGCGGGTCACCGTTGGTGTCGGGCAGCTTCGAGTTCTCGGTGCGGGCGTCGAACAGCGCGGGGTCGGCGGAGGCCGGCCCGTTCACGATCGTCGTCGACCAACCGCCCCGGTTCACTCGACGGCGCCGAGCACGTCGGCCAGGGCGGGCTTCCCTTACTCGTTCCAGTTCACGGCGGACGGGGCGCCCCGCGCCCGCCTTCTCGGTGGCAGACGGCGACCTGCCGCCTGGTCTGACCCTCAGCCCGTCTGGGCTGCTGAGCGGCAGACCGACCGTAGGCGGGTCGTACACTTTCAGCGTCGAGGCGACGAACCAGGCCGGTTCGACCACCGCCGGGCCGTACACCATCAGCGGTTGCGCAGGCGCCGAAGCTTGCGCCCCGGCCGGACTCCCGCGTGGGACGGTCGGACCGCCTACGACTACCAGGTGGAGGTGAGCGGCTACCCGAGGCCGACCATCTCGCTGGTGTCCGGGACGCTGCCCACTGGGCTGACCCTCAGCGCAGGTGGCCGGGTGTCGGGGACGCCAACTGAAGCCGGCCACTTCTCGTTCCACCTCCGTGCCACCAATAGCGAGGGGACCTCCCGAGTGCGTCCGTACTCGGTGGACATCCAAAGTGCGCCGGCCCTGGCAATCCGGACGACGGCGTTGCCCCGGCCGAGGTCGGACATGGCTACTCGGCGTCGCTTACCGCCACCGGTGGCACGCCGCCGTACCGCTGGGCCGTGGTCAGCGGCGTCCTCCCGTCCGGTCTGGCGCTCTCGTCGGGCGACGGCACGATCGGCGGTCTGCCACCGCACGCCTGGCCGCTACACGTTGACGGTGAAGGTGACGGACGCCGCGGGCCACGGGGCCCGAGCTCGCCTGACCCTCGCGGTGGCGCCGTCAGTCATCACCATCAGCCCAGCCGCGCTGCCCGGTGCCCGCATCGGACCGCGGTACTCGATTACCATGACCGCCCACGGTGGCTCGGGTCCCTACCATTTCGTCATCGCGAGCGGCTCCCTGCCCGGGGGCTGCAGATGGCGAGTTCGCGGGACCATCACCGGACGACCGAGCGTCTCCGGCAGCTTCCCGATCACCGTCGTGGCCACCGACCGCTACGGCTACACCGGGACAACCCACCTCGTACTGAACATAAGTGGAGGACAGGTGCGAGGCCCTGCACCCGCCTGCCCGCGTCCCTCACGAGCGAAGCTAGGACCCGAGGCACCCGGCACCAGTTGTTCGTCGCCGCGTACTCAGCACGCTACCTGCGGCAACGTCCTTCGGATTCTGCGCAAGTGAGAGCGCTAAGCGGCTAGGTAGCCAACCCGAACGGTTGTCGCGTCTGGCGGTTCTGATGCGCTTATCCAAGGCATGAGGATCGTTCACCACATCTCCCCCGGCCGGGCCACCGCCCCGCCATCCCGCATTTCATCCCACGAAATCGCGCGATCGGGTGCGTCCCGGTACGACCAGTGAGAATCCGGCAGGCCGGCGATGCGAACGGGTGCAACGGGTTGCGACTCGAGCGGGACCAGGATGCGACCCCAGGAGCCAGGTTTCCCTAAACCGTGTGCGGAGGTTCGAGTCCTCCCGGGGGCACCAACGGCCACAAGGGATCGCTGGCTGATCGCAGCCGCGAACGATTGTTCGCGTCCGGCGGTCCCAAGGCGCTTTTCCTGGGCATGAGCATCGTTGGCCACATCTCCGCCCGCTGGCCACTGCGGTCCGCCGTCCCACATTTCATCCCATCAAATCGTGCGATCGGGTTCACCGATGTGCGGCCAGCTGAGAATCGGGAACCCGGCGGTGCGAACGGGTGCAACGGGTTGGGACCGAGCGGGTCCGGGTGGGAGCTCAGGGATACCTCTCCCAAGTCTGCACGCCAGAGCAGCACCGCCCCTCCTGACCTGCGGCTTCATCCGAACCGGGACGAACGGACCGGCACAAGTGCCAGTGCAAGATAAGGCGGCAGGCGGCAAGCGACGCCGCTGGGCTGACGACGACCCACGCCGTTCCATCCCGAGGTCGGTCAGGCAGGCGTGGGGACGCGCCGGCGGGCTGGAGACCGCCGCCCGCGGTCACGTCAGCACGAAAGCGGCTCGTGACGCCTTCGACGCTCAGCTCATCGAGCGAGCCAGCGAGGGCAGGAAGCTGAGCGGAGCTGAGCGGGCCAGGGTGCTCGAGCGTGGGAGGCGGGCGCACATGGCGAAGATGACCGCCCGTAGCGTCGCTTCCCGTCAAAGGCGGTCGACAGGCGACAGCCCACCGCGGTGAGCTTCGACGGCACGGTCGTTGCTGGTGGCCCGGGCGTAGCGGGTGACCATCGCCGGGGACGACCATCCGGCGAGCGCCTGGAGGTCATTGGGCGACCCGCCGGCGCTGAGCCAGGTGCGCGAAGCGGTGGCGTAAGTCGTAGATGTTGAGCCGGTCGATGCCGACCGCGGCGCCGCGCTTTCGGAGCACCTCCGCGATACCCCGAATGGGTCATCGGTCCGCGCTCCCCATCCACAGTTCCGGGCGCCCGGCGTAGCGGCTGGTGAGGCGAATCCGCTCCACCGTTCGACGGCTTCCATCGTCGTCGACCCGAGAGCCACGTAACGGCTACCGGTCTTGCCGGTTACGTACAGGCGACCGCGCTGGTGGTCGACGTCCTCGGTGGTCAGCCCGACGAGCTCTCTGGGCCGCAGGCCGGTGTCGAGCAGGACCAGGAGGATGGCTCGGTCACGACGGTCCTCGAAGGTGCGGCCCGACACCGACTTGAACAGGGCCATCACCTGCTCGTCGTCGAGCACACGCGGCGGGACGTCGTCCGCCTTTGGCTGACGCATCTTGGCGAACGGGTTGGACGGGATCTCGTCCTCGGCGAACATCCACCGAACCAGCCCCGGACGTGGCGATACCACGATCCCGACGGAGGTGCCGCCGAGCTTGTCGCCCAGCTCCGCGAAGTAGAGATCGAGGAGCCGACTGTCGACCGTCGTAGGGTCGAGCGAACGTCCCTCCTCGGTCAGCCAGTCGATGAGCCGGTCAGCCTCGCGACGGTAGATCTTGGCGGTCGCTTCGGACCGTTGACGAGCTCGAAGGGCGATCTGGTGAGCGTCCCTCTGTGAGTCGAGCCCGACTACCGTTGTCTTGCGCTTCCCCATCTTCCAGATGGTAGCAGATCCCTCGCTCAGTGAACCTTGCAGAATGAGCGATCTCTGCATAAATGCAGGTAGTGGGCCCGGGTGGGATCGAACCACCGACCGAGGGATTATGAGTCCCCTGCTCTGACCACTGAGCTACGGGCCCGACCGCCAGAGGCTAGCGGCGGGCCCTGACCTCCTCGGGGTGCCGGCGTCAGCCGCCGGTGCCGTGGAGGGCGTCGATAGCGGCCTTGAGCGAGGCCAGGTCGACCCCTGCCTTGGCCGCCTGGTCCTCGGAGGTGATGACGGCCCACGCCTCGTCCAGGCAGGCCTTCGTCCAGTCGGTGGTCGACTCCTGCAGCCCGCCCCACGTCACCCACGTGTCGAGGCCCTTGCCGTCGGCCTTGACCTTCACGATGCAATGCCCGTCGTTGGGATCGGACTGCTGGCCATCTGCTACCGTCCAGGGCGAATGCTGCCCGAACAGCTGGTCGGCGTCATCGGTGAGGTTCACGCCGACGTAGAGCCCGTGGAAAGCGGCCATGACGCTGTCGCAGTCGGCCGGCTTGGTGTGGTCGACCGGAGCGAACGCCACGATCTTGCCCGCTTTGTACCAAGCCAGGAGCAGGTCGGCGATGTTGGCCCCCTCGTCCTTCCCGTGGTCGTACTCCAGGTATTCGGTGACCAGATCGTTCGTCGACTCCCAGGTCTCGGTCACGTCGTCGGCTGCCGCCTTGGCCATGCGCAGATGCTGGCGACCGGCGAAGGTGCAGTCCCCCACGGGACGGCCGCGGTTGACCGTCAGGGTGGGATCGGGGCCATTGCCCAGCATCTGCCAGTCGGTGATGCCGGCGGACACGTCGACCGGGTACGCCGGCGCGGGTAACGGCTGAGCCACGTAGCTGGCCAGGTACTCGATGGCGAAGCGCTTGCCGGGAGGCTTGACCGGCAGCCGACCGCGCAGGCCAGCAGTTCGGGTATCAGGCATGACGACAATCCCTTCCGTCAGGGTTCTGGGCCGAGCCGCCCACCGGACTCGGCCGCGTCATTGTGCCAGATCCTGAGCCCGGTTGCCATCAAATCATCCGCTCTCATGGAGGCCTGACCCCACCCATGACATCACCGTTGTTCCCCGTCGGATTTACCCAATTGTAGTTGCAGGCATACATCTCGATCCCGCCGGCGACCCCCAGCCGGACCGCGCCTTAGGCGACCGCCGACGGCGCCTGCAGCAGCACCTGGGCCAGCACGGCCTGCTGGGCCGCGGGAAGGGAGCGGTAGAGCTCCTCCAAGGCAGCCGACGCGGCATCGGCGTCAGCCTGGACGGGCTCGGTGTCGACCCCGAATCCATGCACCTCATCGGTGAGCAGGGTGAAGCGGGTCTGGATCGGTTCGAACCGGAACATCAGTCGGCTCGTGTCAGCGTCAATGTTTATGCACATCTCGTCGCTCCAACTCGGCCGAGCCGCCCAGCCGCGATGGTCTGCGGTGGTGACGAGGCGGGATCACCGCGGTTACAGATCGGGGGCGGGAGTACCCATCGCGTCGGTGCCCGAGCCCCTACCGATCAGCTCGTTCCCGCTCGTCGACCGCTCGGACTGGCCTCCGGACATCGAGCGCCTGGCCACCCGACTCGAAGCCGATCTCGGCTTCGTACCCAACCTGGTCCGGGCCTGGGCCTGGCGTCCAGACCGACTTCGGGCCTGGTATGCCCACTACCGCCAGCTCTTCGAGCCCAGCCCGGGCCTGTCGCTGGCCGATCGGGAGATGATCGCCGTGGCCGTCTCGGCCGCCAACCGGTGCGGCTACTGCCTGGCCTCCCACGGGGCCGGGCTGCGCCTGGCCCTCGGGGACGCGGACCTGGCCGACCAGATCGCCCGCGACCGTCACGGTGCCGACCTGGATGCGCGCACCCAGGCCATCCTCGATTACGCGGTGGCCCTCACCGTCGATCCCGCGAGCTGTGACGCCTCCCGGCTCCGTGTCCTGCTGGACCACGGGCTCGACCTGGAAGACATCTGGGACGTCATCGAGATCGCCGCCATGTTCAACTTCACGAACCGGCTCACCCTGGGCGCCGCCATCGTCGCCAACCCCGACTACGTGGATCTGGGCCAACCGCCGCGGCGATGAGGCCGGGCGGGAGCTCATCCACGCTCACGCCGCACTCCCCCAGCCGCGCTCCCGGCGCTCCACCTGAGGTAGAACTCGGGACCGGAACCGCCAGCCGCGCCCTGGGAGGACATGCCGTGGCCCGTGTGGAGACGACCGAGGTGTACTACGACCCCTACGACGTGGACATCAACGCCGACCCCTACCCCACCTACCGCCGCCTACGTGACGAGGCCCCGATCTACCACAACGAGGAGCACGACTTCTGGGTGCTGTCCCGTCATGGCGACGTCGAGAAGGCACTGCGCAACTGGCAGACGTTCTCCAGCACTCGCAGCGACATCCTCGACATCATCCGGGCCGGCATAGAGCTGCCGCCTGGGGTGATCCTGTTCGAGGACCCACCCGTCCACACCATGCACCGGGGTCTCCTGTCTCGGGTGTTCACCCCCCGACGCATGGCGGCACTCGAGGACCAGGTCCGCCAGTACTGCATCGCCTGCCTCGACCCGCTGGTGGGTTCGAGCGGCTTCGACATCGTCACCGAGCTGGCCACCCTGTTGCCCATCCGCGTGATCGGCATGCTGCTCGGCATCCCCGAGCAGGACCAGGTCGCGGTGCGCAACAAGACCGACGACAACCTCCGCACGGTTCCGGGCCAGCCGATGGCCATCAAGGAGGAGGAGGTGGCCAGCGGCGCCATGTTCGAGGACTACATCGACTGGCGCGCCGAGCACCCCTCCGACGACCTCATGACCCAACTGCTCAACGCCGAGTTCGAGGACGAGACCGGCGAGACCCGCACGCTCACGCGCCAGGAGGTCTCGACCTACACCGCGGTGCTCGCCGGTGCCGGCAACGAGACGACCGGTCGGCTCATCGGCTGGCTGGCCAAGGTCCTGGCCGAGCACCCCGATCAGCGCCGGGCGGTGGTCGAGGACCGGTCCCTCATCCCGTCGGTGATCGACGAGACCCTGCGCTTCGAGCCCACGGGCCACGCCACCGCCCGCTACGTCATGCACGATGTCGACTACTACGGCACCACGGTGCCGGCCGGAAGCCCGATACTGCTCCAGCTGGCGGCCGCCAACCGCGACGGTCGCCGGTACCCCAACGCCGATGCCTACGACATCGAACGCGACGACATCCAACACCTCACCTTCGGCTATGGGCTCCACTACTGCCTGGGTGCGAACCTGGCCCGACTCGAAGGTCGGGTCGCCCTCGACGAGCTCCTGAACCGTTTCCCCCAGTGGGACGTCGACTACGACGGTATGGAGCTGGCCTCCACCACGACGGTTCGGGGCTGGCAGCACATGCCCATCGTCCTGCCCTGATGCGGTCCCTGCGCCGCCGACCACGATGGTCTGGAGGGCTGTCGCGGCTAGGGCCAACCGCCCGCGAGCACCGAGTCGCACCACTCGAACTGGTGTCCCCGACGACCGCCGATCGCGTGCCCCGCGGGCGCCGTCGCGCTCAGCTCAGGATGCCGTCGTGATCGCGGAAGAGCGATCCGAGGTGGAAGGCGTCGGGGTCCATGGGCGCCGGCCCTCGCCGGATCCGGGCCAGGTCCCCGATGATCACGACCTCAGACACGATCTCTGGGTGGGCGATGTGGACCAGAACGAGCTCGAAGACCAGCTTGAGCAACCCGGTGTCTTCCTCGACCCGTTGCTCAGCCTGGCTGAGCGGTGCTGTCGGCTCGGCGTCGTGGAACGCGGCGTCGTCCAGTGCGTTGGCTTCCTCAAACCTGGGGTGGGTCGGGTCTGCTCGGACACGTCCCAACGCAGATGCCATGATCCTTTCCACGGCGGTGCGTTCGTCGCCTGATGGCCCCGTGAGCACCTGGTAGAAGTGGTTGGCCATCTGCTGACGCCACGCCCAGTCCTCGATCACGTACTGGCCGCCTGGGCGGAGGCGGGGGAACAGGGTCTCGAACGAGGCGATCGTCTCATCGCGGAGGTGGGACGCGTCATCGATGACCAGGTCGAGGGGTTCATCGCCGAACTCGTCCTGGACGATCTGGGCCACGGTCGCCCGGTCGGCCTGGTCGACCCCGAAGTGCGGGCACACCCGGTTCTCCCAGCCATCCGCCACGAACGCGGTGAGGGCGACGACGGGCTCGGCGTCGTATTCGATCGAGACGAGCCGGCGGGGACGTGCGACCAGCGCCGCCAATGCAGTGGAGCCCCCTTGAGCGATGCCAAGTTCGACGATGTTGCCGCCGGCGTGCTCGGCCAGGAGGGTTGCGAACGCCTCAGCCTGGGGAATCGGCTTGCGGATGTGGAAGTGGTCCGGGGTGGAGCCGGGCAGCCAGCTCACGGTGAAGCGCACCCCGCCGACCCGGAACTCCTCGTCGCTCACCCGCTCGATGGATGGCCCCGGGGGCTCGCGGTATTCGATCCGCGTAGCGTACAAGAGACTGCATGACGGGCGCGGCAAACCTCGATCGTCGGGAGGATCCGCCGAGACACTCTGCCAAACTGTTCGAGGTGCTCTCGACCTCTCTGGCCTCGTTGCCGTTGCCCGTCCGGTGGGCGGTGGTTGGCGCGGTCGCGGCGGGGATCCTCGGTGGCGTCGTCGGGTTTCTGGTGGGCCTCAGCGTGCACTGGCAGACCGCCTGGTTCGCGGTCGTCGAGCTTGGCCTTCCATCGGCCGTCGCCGGAGCATTCGTAGGGCTCCTGTGTGGAGGGGCCGCGACCGCAGTGCGTCGCCACTGACGGTTCGCGCCGCGCTCCGATGGTCAGATCGTCCTGGCCGGGGCGGAGCTGGTGGCTGACACGAGGCGATCAGTTCATCCAGCTCTGCTCAGGTACTAGTCCGCGGACGAGGTGAGCCGCCCTCCACGGCCGCCGCCAACCACCCGTTGAGCCGATCAAGGCTCCAACCGCAGTCGTCGACCAGGTGGTTGGCGAAGACCCAGTAAGGCACGGCCTCGGCCGAGAACTCGCCGTAGTTGAGGAAGTAGGTTCCCAGGATCTCGACTTGGACCTCGACCCTGCGCTCGAGGAAGTCGTCGGAGTCCTCGACGCCGCTGAGGTACACGTTCGAGGTGTGATGGAGGAACTGCGTCCCCTGAAGGAGATCGCAGAGGTGCGCATACTCCTGGGTCTCGAGGATCCAGAGATGCCAGATCTCGTCGATGTCCCTGGTCACCGGGATCGGACCGTCGCAGTACACGGCGATGTTCAGGAACTTCAGCGTCTCATCGAGCCTCGTCTGCAGGACGTGCTCGGGCACCTCGGAGAGCTTCTTGCGGAAGTACTGCTCCATCTGCGACGGCAGGAGGGCTCGTCGCAGCTCGGCCGACGAAATGGTCACGTTGGGGCTGCCTGCCGGCGGTCCGTTCAGACGACCGCGATCTTCCGGTTCGGACAACAGGGGCCGGCATCAGGTTTGCAGCAACCATCCGCCTGCGCCCGCAGCGCGAACTGAGGCTCGATGACACCCTTGTCCGCAAGGTGCTCGAAGACCGCCCAGGGGAGCAGCATCGACTGGACCAACATCACCGCGCTGCCGCTGCCGACCCGCACGGTCGGGACCACACCCTCGTTCTGTTCGCCTTCCACCGCCGCCTCCTCCGCCCCAGCACCGTCCGCTGCCCCTACCGTGCCTGGCCCGCTCGGTCAGTCGATTGGTCCAGGCACAGCGAACAATACACCCCGCCCCTTCCAGTGTCATGGGGACACTTGTCTCGTGGCGCGACACGGCGAGGTCCGGCCGACCCAGTCTCCCGCGCCAGCCGAAAGTCGATCAACCCGCCCAGATCCAGGCCTCCAAATGAAGTCCGAATCTCCTTGTCGAACCATCGACGGGCGGAGCCCTATAACGATGCTTCGGCGCGGGCGGAGCGCAGTCGCTCCACTCGGCGCGGACCGAGGATCGGATAGCCTTCTAGTCGTGAGCCAGCCAAACATCACGCTGCCGAGCAAGCGGGTGATGCAGGTGGAAGCCACGGTGGTTGCGGTCGGAATCTTTGTGTCAGGGATCGCGGTGCGCTGGTGGTACGGCACTTTGACGGGTGCCCAGGTCATCGGACTCGCGATCGGGTCTGCCCTCTTTCTCGTCGTCGCGATCATCGCGACAGAAGTGGTCGCCCGGATCATGCGGCACCACCGACCGCCGCCCCCGATCGACAATCCACCGCTACCACCTGCGTAGCTTGCTGCCGCCGAACGAAGGCACTTCGGCATCCGCCCCGAGCGCCGGTTCGGTGCGTCCGGTTTCAGGCGCCGTCACCAGTTCCAACCCCCCGGATCGCCGATCAGTACGGAGATGCGCCGGTGGGCGGCTCCCGCGCCCCCGGTGAGTGAAATCGTCACGGGATACTGGCCGTACCGCCCGGAGGAACTGGGCTGGGCCAGATCGCACGGACTGTCGGGCGAGGCCGGTCGATAGCCGGTCCTCTCGAGCATCGCGATGTAGTTGTCGAAGTCGCGGCAACTTGCATCTCGGGGCGGGACCGGGGTCAGGTCCGCCTCGACGTTGGGCAAGTCGCAACTAGGGCTGAGCAGACACCTGGAGCCATCGCGACGATGCCCCGGTGAGTTCGTGAAACCTGCCGGGGTAGGGATCGTCCGCGCTACCTGCTCCATCGAGCCCCAAGGCGGTCTCAACGACGCCTGCACGACTAGGACCAGCAAGCCTCCGATTAGAACCAGTCCGGCGACTCCTGCAGCGACGAGTGTCAGTCGATGAGCCGTTGGCGGATCGGGGTCGCGGGTCATGTGTCCAACACTCTGCCCGCGATACCTCGGCCACAATCCAGGAAATCCCCCAAACGCTGAGCCGCCCCGAACGAATCAGGCATGTAGGCGCTCCTCGCGATCGCCCGAAACGCCGGTTCGGTGCGCATCATCTTGTCTCAGAACGGTCCCGTTAAGTCATGGTCCTCCATCCGCGCCAGTCGCCGCCTACCCGCTCTGCCAGACTCCCAACGCTGGCACCGTGAGAACTCGTGAGCATGATGATCACGGCGGTTGCCGACATCAAGATGAGGAGCCGGTGAGCGGGTTTCGGGTAGTGCTTCAAGACCTCACTGAGGTCCACGTTCCTCTCGCCGTCGACTACGTCGTGTCCGACGACGGCGACCTCGTGTTCAGCAACGGCGACCGGGGGATCTCGAGGTTCGGCGTTGGCACGTGGGTTGAAGTTCTCGAAGACATTTCAGCGAACCAACTGCGGGAGTCCTGGCCGCCGGAGAACCTGGGCGAATTGATGGGCACGCTGCTCCATGAGTTGGTGGTTCGGTTCGGGCTGGGCGCCCACGAGACGTCACGGTCCCGGTCAAAGTACGCGGCTCCGTCGTTCAACGACTTCAACGCCTTCGTCGAGGAGCTGATGAAGGACGAGGACCTGACTCCGCCGTATGACCGCAGAAGTCGTGAATTTTTCGAGCGAGCGGTGGCCACGACGTTCGGGGTCGACCCTCGCGTCGGGGACGTCGGCCTCCCCGGCGTTGACCGATCGGGGTCGCTCAATACACATCGCCTGATGCAGCATCCCCATGAACGGCGCCCCATCGGCACCCAGGGCCGTCGCTACGAGCCAGATCCGACCTCGGCTGCGCCGCGCGAGAAGAGGGTCATGGTCTCCTCGCTAGCGAAGCCGCTCGCTCGAAGCTGCCGGGCACCTGTCCCCTCATCCAGGCCGGGATGCCTGCCAGCGCTGTCTCACGGCCGTCAGTGATCAGTAGGTGGGTGTTCATCCGGGGTGGGAGCGGGCGCCCCCGGATCATGCGGACGGTCGGCGCTCGCGTGGGCCACTCGGTCGATACCTGTGACCTTGCGGGTGGACGGTCCAGGTTCGAGGACGAGCGAGCCCAGCTCGACGGTGAGGTGACCGCCCCCGTTCACACTGCGCACGGTCGCCCCGACATTGAAGCTCGGGCTCATAGGTCTGATCATCCCATCGATCGCGCTCATTTGGGCACATCGGCGCTCGTCAAGTCGTAACGCGGGTGATCGCCGGCGACCGCCTCCGCCCTAGGTCGGTCGCTGCCGATAACCGCGGCCAATGACGACCACCCGGTGACGGTCCCAGCTGCTCACCACCCGGCTGGCGGGACGTCCACCGCCTGCACAGTTCGCGCTGCACAATCGCCCGCTTTCCCTGCACCGTGCAGGACGGTGAACGATGCCAGCCCGCGACGTCAGGGCCGTTAGCCTTTACGGCATGGGTACCCGCCGGATGCTCCTGGATAAGCACCGCGACGAGATTGCCGATGCGGTTCGTCGTCACCGCGGCCTTTCCGTCGCCGTGTTCGGCTCGGTCGCTCGCGGCGACGACACGGAACGCAGTGACGTGGATCTGCTCGTCGACTTCGAGACCGGCAGCTCGCTGTTCGATCTGCTCCACCTCCAGGACGAGCTAACCGCGCTCCTCGGCTGCCCGGTCGATGTCGTCTCCGCCGGTGGTCTCAAGCCTCGGGATGAGCACATCCGCCGGGAGGCCCTGGCTCTGTGAGCCGCTCCGACGACCAGCGGATCGCCGACATCCTCGATGGTGTCGACGAGCTCGATCTCAGATCATTGGAGAGGCGGCAAACGCCCTCGCCAATGAGACCACCGAGAGCTACCCAGACGTCCCGTGGAGTGACATCACCCGCCTGCGCATCTTGCTCGCCCACCACTACCACCGAGTCGACGCTGACCAGGTCTGGGCCATTGCCACCGACAATGTGCCGGCGATGGCTCGATCACTTCGGGCCGACACCGGATAGACGTCGTCTAGTCCTGCTGCAGGATGGCGCCGATCACGTCGCCCGCCTCCCGATCAGCCCCACCCAGCACATGGGCATACACCTGCGCCGTCACCGCGGTGGAGGCGTGACCCAGGCGGCGACTCACCGTCGGCAGGCTGACCCCGTGACCCAGCAGCTGGCTCGCGTACCATTGCCGCAAGTCGTGAAATCGGCACTCGATGCCCTCGGCCTTGGTCAACCGATCCCAACGGGTACTGATCCACATCGGTCGAAGTGAGCAGCTGGCGTCGGGTGCGATCGAGAAGACCCATCGGTCGGATTGCGGGCGGCGGCCCAGGATCGACTCGCAGACCTCAGCGGTCTGGTCCAGGTAGCGCTGGAGCGTGAGGGCGGTGCCATCGTCCAGGCTGACCTCCCGCTTGGCGCGGCCCTTGGGCGCCTTGACGGTCACCTTGCCGCCGACCTCGCTCAGGCTCGAGTCGACGACCAAGCTGGCCCGACCGGTTGTCCGATGGTGACCCGCATCGTGACCCGAACCTGGATTCGGGCCCTAGGACCGGATCTGATCCCTTGTGGGGCTTGGGCTCCG
>CAWCCB010000017.1:0-112348 GCA_963793965.1 uncultured Microthrixaceae bacterium | reverse complement strand
GAACCCCACGCTGGCGTTGACCCGTTCGACGGCCTGCCGGCGTTCGAGGCCAGGGCGGGCGTCGGGCACGGGCACCTTCAGCCCGGGTGCGCCCAGGTCGTGGGCCACCCCCACCGCCAACACGATGTCGTCGATGGCGTGGGAGATGGCGCCGTCGCGCCACGTCACCGACTCCACCAGGGCGTCCAGTCCGGCGGCCCGGGCGTCCTCCAGCACCCGGCCCAGCAGCTCGAGCGCCTCGGTGGTGTGGGGATCGGTCAGGTCGATGCGGGTCATGACCTTCACGCCGGTGTAGCCGTCGGCCGCGGCCCGGCCCACGCTGGCCACCAGTCGGTCGTCCAGCTCGTTCACCGCGCCCGGCCAGCCCGGATCGGTTGAGCGACAGGTACGTGGTGTGGGCCGGGGTGACCCGGCCCGACGAGACCAGGTCGGCCAGCGGCTGGGCGGTGGCCAGGATGCCGTCGGCGTGGGTCAGGGCCTTGCCGAGGGCGGCCAGGTACTCGTCGTAGCGCTCGATGGTGATCACGCCCCGACCCCGGTGGTCAGCGGCCAGTATCAGCAACCGCGTGAAACCCCCCCCGTCAGCGCCAGCCACGTCTGTCCCACATCGGCGTCAGGCTAACTGACCGGTCGGACCTGGATGTCCACTCGCTCGGCGTTGCCACGCCAGAAGTTCCCCGGGACGGTGACCGGGCGGCGGACTCCGAAGGTGATCGTGCTGGGGAAGATGTCCCTCCCAGTTCAGCACCCCCTTCCCCAGGAAAGGACTGGTGACCAAGATGTCGGTTCCGGGCGGCACGGCTCGCGCCCGGGGACCTGCGGTCGGAGCCTCCGTCACCGTGTCCGGGATGCGAGCCAGCTCGCTGGGCAGGATGGCCAGTTCCTCGGCCACCAGGACGTGCTCCCCCCGGTGCGTGTGGGCGACCAGCCAGTCGACGGCCCGGGTGCGGCTGTCCACCGTCCCGGTGGCCGTCCGGATCGTGGGGACCGATCCCTGCACCACCATCATCGCGGCCAGGACCACGACCAGGGTGGCGCTGATGGCCCACCGCACGGGCCGACTGGTGTGCAGGAGACGACGAGCTTGCGCGCCCACGTCGCCGGCCAGCGTGGCTGCACCGATGGCCAGGAAGGGCACCACCGGCAACGCGTTGCGGAACGGTTGGTATTGCTGCTGGTAGAGCACCACCAGCAGCGGTACCGCGCTGGCCAACCAGCCAAGGGTCACCAGCCGGGACCGGGGCGTGGCCAACAGGAGCACCACACCGAGCGCTCCGGCCCCCATCAGCCACCAGCCGACCTCTCCAGGATGTCCAGCGCTGGCCAGGTAGGTGACCGCGCTGGACTTCGCGGCGTAGATGCGGTTCTGGTATTCGATCGCAGCGCGAACCTTCCCCGTCCGCAGCACCAGCGCGGGCATCGTGACCACGGTCGCCACCACCATGCCGCCCACGGCGGTCGCGCCCACGCCCGAGCCGGGTGCGCCACGTGAGCGCCGGAGCGCCGACCACGATGACCAGCACGCCGATGAGGAAGATTCCCGAGGGGTACTTCGACGTGAAGGCCAGCCGGGCAGCGGCGCCGGCGGCAAGGGTCCAGGCCCACGGCACCCAGCGCCTCTCGCCCCTGGCCTCGTGTTGCAGGACCACCGTTGCGAGGAGCAGCGCCAGCATCCCGAAGAAGGTCGTGGGTGTGTCCACGATGACGATGAACCCGCGGCTGACCAGTGCGGGAATGGTGGCTGCCAGCAGACCGGCGGCGAGGGCCACGCCCCGGCCCCGCAGGCGCCGGGCCAACAGCATCACCACCGCCACCGTGGCGATGCTGGCCAGGGCCACCAACAGACGTCCGATCAGGATGATGGAGTCGGGTTCGACGATGTCGAAGTAGCGGACTTCTGGGCACCTTGGCACCGCTGATGACGCTTCGGGCCCCGAGCAGCTTGTCGATCCGGGCTCCCACCGCGGTGGACTCGATGAGCAGGCTCGGATACTGGTAGAAGCCCGGGTCCCACGTTCGCTTGGCCAGCTGGTGGGTCGTCGCCTTCAGCACATGGTTCTCGTCGATGTAGGTGGTGTACGGCAGACCCGAGGTCAACGGTATGAGCCGCAGCACGGCGGCGAGCCCCACGATGCCCACGAAGCCGATGCGCCACCACAGACGACGCCGGTCAGGCCGCGGGGCCGCCCGATCTCGACCCGTCGTCGGTCGCTTCCGGGTCCGGTACCATTGCCGCCAGGCGGTGGTGGAACTCGTGGAACGGACCCTACTCGGGGCGGCGGCGACGTCGCTGGGGCGACGGGCCGCCTCCATGATGGTCCGCCCGGCGTCGTCGGAGGGGTCAGGCTGTGCAGGGAGGCGGGCGCGGTGGGCCGAGCCGCCGCCGTCGAGGTCGATGCTCTGGCCGGTCAGGTAGCGGCGACTCGTCCGACGCCAGGAAGGCCACCAGGTTGGCCACGTCGATGGGCTCGCCCACGAACGGGCGTGAGCAGGCCTCGGCTGTAGGCGGCCAGCATGTCGGGGGGGATCTGGGCCCGCACCGGATCGGTGAGCACCAGGCCGGGCAGGATGGCGTTGACCCGGACGCCCTGGCGTCCGTACTGGGTGGCCACGTACTTGGTGAAGGTCGAGATGGCGGACTTGGACACGCTGTAGGCGGTGCGGGTCAGGTCGCCGCTGGAGGCCGCCCCCGACGACATGTTGATGACCGATCCACCCCCGGGGCCACCATCGACGGGATGGCGTGCTTGCAGGTCAGCATCTGGCTGCGCAGGTTCACCGCCATCATCTGGTCCCACACCTCGATCGGCATGTCGGCCACCGCGCCGTCGTGGGCCAGGACGTCGGCGTCGGTCAGGGCCGCGTTGTTGTCCAGGATGTCCACGCCACCGAAGCGGTCGACCACCGCCGCCACCATGGCCTCGACCGAGGACTCGACCCCCAGGTCGACCGGCACCGCTTCGGCCTCGTCGCCCCCGGTCACGATCTGGTCGGCCACGGCGCGGGCCCCGTCCAGGTTGCGGTCGGCCACCGCCACGCGGGCCCCCTGGGCGGCCAGCGTCCGACACACCTGGCTGCCGATCCCTCCGGCCCCGCCGGTGACGATGGCCACCCTGCCGGCCAGCCGCCGGTCCCGGCCCGCGGTCACACCGACTCCTCCTCGGCCAGACCGGCCAGGGAGGCGATGACCTTGGCCACGGCCGAGAAGTCCTGGCGGCCGTAGCCGGCGGTCGAGGTGGCGGTCAGGGCCTGGCGGGCGGTGGCGGTGATGGTCAGGGGCACGCCCTGGGCGGCCCCGTAGGCCGTGGCCAGGTCGAGGTCCTTGGCCATCAGGTCGGTCATGAACCCGGGCGCCCAGCCGTTCGAGGCCGGGCTGTCGGGCACGACCCCGGCCACCGGGAAGCGGGTGCGCACGGCCACGCAGTCGCCGGTGGCGTGCACCAGCACCTCGTGGAGTTTGGCCAGGTCCGCCCCCGAACGTCGGGCCAGGGCGGCGGCCTCGGCGGTGGCCACCATCTGGGCCGCGTAGATGAGGTTGTTGCACAGCTTGACCACCTGGCCCATCCCCGGGCCCCCCACGTGCACCACCCGGGCGGCCATCGGCTCCAGGGCCGGGCGCACCCGGTCGAGCGTGGCGGCCTCGCCGCCCACCATCACCGTCAGGGTGCCCGAGACGGCGCCGGCCGTGCCGCCCGAGAGGGGGCCGTCGAGGTACCCGGCTCCGGTCTGGGCCACCCGGACGTGCTGGGCGCGCTCCACCTCCGGATCGATGGTGGAGCAGTCCACCACCACCTGGTCGGGTCCCAGCGAGCCGACCATGGCGTCGATCACCTCGACCACCTCGGGGGAGTTCGGCACGCACACGAAGATGATCTCGCTGGCCGCGGCCACCCCGGCGGGGCCGCCCCCGTCGGTGGCCCCCAGTGCCACCGCCGCGTCGATCGGGCCGCGCCCTCGGGAGGCGACGGTGACCGCGTGGTCGGCGGCCAGCAGGTTGCGGGTCATGGGCAGCCCCATGGCTCCCAGGCCGATGAATCCGAGACGCATGCGAGTCCCTCCGAGATCTGGCGCCGGTCGGTTGGTCGACTAGCCGGTGGTCGAGTGGGTGCCGCTCAGGCGGCGTCGAGGTGGGGGAGCCAGCGGGCGGTGCCGGCCAGCAGCTCGTCGACCATGGCGTCGAGGTCGTGCAGGTCGCCCCGCCCGGCCAGCGGGTCCAGGGCGAAGGCCTGCCCCATGAGGGCCCGGTCGCCGGAGACGGCGGCCTCGACGGTGAGCTCCTGGGTGGCCACCTGGCGCCGCAGCAGCTCGGCCACCGCCGCCGGGACCCGAGCCTGGTCGCGGCCCCGCACGCCGTCGGCGTCGATCACGCACATGGACTCCACCACCACCTCGGTGGGCAGGTCGGGGCACTGCCCGGCGTTGGGGATGTTCACGGGCAGCTCGCGGGGCGTGCCGGTGACCAGGGAGTCGATCACGTCGGCCATCATCTCGCCCGATCGCCAGGCGTGGAGCGGCTCGGCGCCGGACAGCTGGGCATCGACCTGGGCGATGAAGTCGGCCTGGTCGCGCTCGCGATCCGACATGGGGGTGAGGGCCACGCCCCAGGCCGCGCCCCAGCCGGACGCCTCGGTCAGGATCGAGGGCAGGAACTCGGCCAGATGGCGGTCGCCGGCCGCGGGGATCACCCCCCACCGGTCCAGCATGGACAGCTTCAGGAAGTTGCGCACCCCCCAGTCGAGCGGCGACATGGGTTCGAGCGGGTCCCGGCTCGGGTCCGGCGCCAGCGTCGCCATCCCGCCCACCGATTCGACCAGCTCGGCGATGACCTCGAAGCCGTCGCGTCCGTCGACCTCCAGGTCCGTGACCACCGGGAAGTGGTTCACGCCGCTGACGGTGGGGCGGACGGCGGTGTGGGGCAGGCGCAGGGCGATGGCCAGGTCGAAGGTGAAGTTGCCCACCTCGTGGCACAGCCCGACGGCCTGGATCGACGTCTCGCGCCGCACGGCGCGGGTCAGCGCGGTCATCGGGTTGGTGATGTTGAGCATCCAGGCGTTCGGGCAGCGCTGCTCCATGTCCCGGGCGATGCCGACCAGCACCGGGATGTTGCGCAGCGACCGGTTGATGCCTCCCGGCCCCACCGAGTCGCCCACCGACTGGCGGATGCCGTGGCGGGCGGGGACGTCCAGATCGACGCTCATGGACTCGAAGCCGCCGGTGGAGATGGTCACCACCACGAAGTCGGCGCCGTCGAGGGCCCGGCCCTGATGGGTGGTGGTGGACACCGTGGCCTTGACCCCCAGGTGGTCGATGAGCCGGGTGGCCAGCGCCTCCATCTGCACCAGGGGGGCCGGGTCGATGTCCTGGAGCACGAGGTGACCCCCGTCGGCGAAGCAGGGGGTCAGGAGCAGGTCGGCCATGAGCGACGGCCCCCACTGGTAGCTGCCCCCACCGATGATGGTCACCTGCATGGGTCCCCCTACCTCCCTGGTCGACGCCGACCGAACCTGACGCCCGTGTCACCTTACCGCCCCCGCAAATCGGGAAACTTTGCGTGCGGATACCGCACATTTCGATGCCCAGTTTCCGCTGGGGGCGGCTCGGTCAGGTCGAGTGGGAGGCGATGAAGGCGTCGCGGCAGCCGTCGCCGCAGAAGTAGTGGGTCGTGCCGTCGTGGACGGTCTGGGCCAGCCCGTCGGCGATGCGCACCTGCATGCCGCACACCGGGTCGATGGCGTAGCCCGCACCGCCGCCCAGCCGATCGCGGTGGCGGTAGAGCCAGTAGAGGACCCCGAGCACGACCAGGAAGACCAGGTTCAACACGGTGGTGTAGTTCCAGGCGAAGTGGGTGGGCGCCACCGTGGCCGGCCGCTCGGTGGGGATGAGGCCGGCCAAGCTGAAGATCCCCTCCACGGCCAAGCCGGCCACCACCATGACCAGGTAGAACACGCCCACCAGACGCAGGGTCAGCCGGCCCCCGTAGTACTTGCGGTAGATGAGGATCAGCGGCATGGCCAGCAGGTCGGCGAACAGGAAGCTGATCACCCCGCCGAAGGCGATCCCGCCATG
This sequence comes from uncultured Microthrixaceae bacterium, assembly GCA_963793965.1. Lineage (GTDB taxonomy): Bacteria > Actinomycetota > Acidimicrobiia > Acidimicrobiales > Acidimicrobilacustridaceae > UBA4742. The sequence goes on along the minus strand of CAWCCB010000017.1, from coordinate 106,282 downwards.
CCACAGGGCGGCGGCCATGGGCACGTTGCCCACGGAGCACACGAAGCTCAGACAGGCGATGATCGGGCCCACCAGGGCGTTCTCCAGGCTGGTCCAGAACCCGTGGCCCGAGATGAACAGGGTGTTCCACCAGTCGACGGGTACCAGCACGGTGAGGAAGCCGGCCACCAGGTAGCCGATGACCAGCTCCCGGCGCAGCATGGTGATGTCGCCCACCGTGTAGGTGGCGGCGTCGGACCAGTCGGCCACCGAGCGGACCTTGGTCGTCCACCGCCTGGCGTCGAGCTCGGCCTGGCGCTCCTCCGACACACCGACCATCGCCGCGTGGTCGTGGTCGTGGCCCGGCTCGGCGGTGGTGGGGGACAACCGCCGTCGGGCCGCGTCCACCATCGGGCCACGCAGGGCCACGCCGCCCACCAGCACCAGCAGCACGATCATGATCGGCCCGCCGATGAACTCGGCGGCCGCGAACTGCCAACCCATGAGGACGACCAGCACGATCCCCAGCTCCACCACCAGGTTGGTGGAGGCGAACATGAAGGCCATGGCCGACAGGAAGTCGGCCCCCTTCTGGAACAGCGACTTGGCCATGGCCGTGGCCGCGTAGGAGCAGCTCGACGACACCATGCCGAATCCCGAGGCCTTGGCCACCGTCCCGGCTCGGTGGTCGCCCAGCGTGGCCTGCATCTGGTCCTTGGACACGAACGCCTGGACCGCTCCCGACAGGCTGAAGCCCAGGATCAGCGCCCACAGCGTCTCCCAGAACATGAAGAACGCCTCGCGCAGGCTGTGGCCCACGTCGGCCACGGTGATGAACCCCGTGACCACCCCGTTCACGATCGGACCAGCCGGGCCACCGCGGCTGACGCCTCGGCCAGCTTGTCGGTGGCGTCGTCACCGCCGGCGTCGATGGCGTCGCGCACGCAGTGGGCCATGTGCTGGTCGAGCAGCTGCAGGGCCACGGCCTGCAGGGCCCGGGTGGCCGCCGCGACCTGGTCGAGCACGTCGATGCAGTACTTGTCCTCCTCGATCATCCGCTGCAGGCCCCGCACCTGACCCTCGATGCGCTTGAGCCGTCGCCCGATGGCGACCTTGTCGTCGTGGTACCCGGCCATGGTGGCCTCCTGGGGACGCGTCCCGACGGTGCGTCGGCTGCCGTCACCATACCCAGGGGGGGTATGAAACCCACCCCTCGGGTCCCGGGCTCGGCGGGTCGATCGGTAGCCTGGCGGCTCGTCCGGCTGGGGGACCACCGGCTCAGTCCTGGAGGGCACGTGGAGATCGACGGCTCGAAGATCCTGTTGACCGGCGCATCGTCGGGCATCGGCGAGGCGCTGGCCCCGATGCTGGCCCGCCACGGCGCCACCGTGGCCATCGCCGCCCGCCGGCCGGATCGCCTGGCGGCCACCCTGGACGCGTGCCGGGCCTACGCCCCGGACTCGGCCATGTGGACCGTGGACCTGTCCGACGTCGACGCCGCGGTCGGGCTGGTGGCCGAAGCCTGGGAGGCCCTGGGGGGACTCGACTGCCTGATCAACAACGCGGCCACGGGCAAGCGCAAGCTGCTCGCTGACCACACGGCCCAGGACGTGGACGACGTCATGCGCACCAACTTCATCTCGCCCATCCGCATGAGCCTGGCCGTGCTGCCCCGCATGCTCGAGCAGGGATCGGGCACGATCGTGAACGTGGCCAGCGGCGGGGGTCGCTTCGGCATCGCCCATGAGTCCATGTACTGCGCCTCGAAGTTCGCCATGAGCGGGTGGACCGAGGTGGCGGCCGCCGACCTGGCCGACACGCCCATCGAGGTGAAGCTCATCCAGCCCGGGGCGGTGGACACCGAGATCTGGACCCAGCGCGACGGTGAGCTGCCCGGCCTGCCCGGCGCCGAGTTCGTCACCCCCGAGGAGTGCGCGGCGGGCATCGTGGACGCCGTGGAGACCGACGGATTCGAGTTCTACGTGCCCGCCGAGCTCGAGTCCATCGTGGGTGCCAAGAACGCGGATGTCGGCGCCTGGGTCGACCTCATGGCCGCCATCGGTCGGTCCCAGCCCTCACCGCCCTCCTGATCCGGGCCGCGTCAGGGGATCGGCTCGGACGGAGCCAGGTGGCCCGAGGCTTCGAGGGTGGCGACGATGCGATCCACGGCCTGGTCCACCGTGAGCTCGGTGGTGTCGAGCGTGAGCTCGGCGTCGGTGGGCTCCTCGTAGGGATCGGAGATGCCGGTGAACTCGGCGATGATGCCGGCGCGAGCCTTGGCGTAGAGCCCCTTGCGGTCGCGGGCCTCGCACACGGCCAGCGGGGTGGACACGTGGATGAGCACGAAGCTGCCGGCCTCGCTGACCATGGCCCGGACGTCGCGGCGCACCTCGTCGTAGGGGGCGATGGGCGCGCAGATGGCGATGCCGCCGGCCCGGGTGATCTCGGCGGCCACGAAGCCGATGCGGCGGATGTTGAGGTTGCGGTGCTCCCGGGAGAAGCCCAGTTCGGACGACAGGTGATGGCGGACGCGGTCGCCGTCCAGCAGGGCGACCGACCGTTGGTCGCGCTCGGCCAAGTGGGCGGCCAGCGCCTGGGCCACGGTGGACTTGCCCGATCCGGACAGGCCGGTCAGGAAGAGGGTCAGGCCTCGCTGGGACAGCGGGGGGTACCGACGGCGCAGCCGCTCCTCCACCTCGGGATAGGTGAACCGCGGAGGCAGGGCCTCGCCGCGGGCCAGTCGCTGGCGGAGCTCGTCCGGGGACAGCTCGGCCGCCTCGTCGCCGCCGCCCGGGGCGGGGTCCTCGAGGCGATCGGTGACCCCGTAGTTGGACAGCACCAGGTCGCGCAGCCGGGTGTCCCGCTCGACCTGGCCGTAGGTGGGGAGTGGGGCCACGACCAGCACCGGGTCGTCCGGGAGGTGGGCCAGCACGGCCTGCCAGGCCGGCACCAGGACGCTCGGATCGAAGAGCTGGCCCGGTCCGGGACCGATGAGCCCGACCACCAGCAGGCGCGTCCCGTCCACGCGATCGAGGCGGGGGCCATCCGAGGCCGGGTCCGGGTTGAGCTGGTCGGAGACGTCGGCGAGCAGCCCTTCGATGGCCATCTCGGCCAGCAGGTGGCGGACATCGGCCCGGTGCAGCGGCTCGGCGGTGGCCACGCCCAGGCTGCGCCGGCCGGCGGCCGCGCCCAGGGCGATCCAGCCGTCCCTGGGCGTCAGCCGGAGGTCGGCGAAGCGCCAGTGCGTGGCCGACTCGACCCCTTCGATGGGCCCGGCCAGCCGGTGGGCCAGGTGGTGGCGGAGCCACCAGTCGACCCCGGGATGGGCGATGTCGGTCGTGCCGTAGATGGCCTCGGTCTCGTCGCCCAGGTCGGCCACCCAGTGCTCGGTGAGCGCCACCACGGCCAGGAGCACGCCCTCGGGATCGCGCAGCGCCACCTGTCCGGCGGCCTCGGCCGCCTCGGCCACCTCGGGTGTGACGTCGAGCGTGAGGGGCACCGGGCAGGCGGTGCCGTCGGTCAGCTGCAGGTGCTCGCCCGATCGAGGCCACATCGGCCTGGGTGGGGTATCGGGTCAGGGGCGACAGCGCCCCGCTGACCAGCAGCTCGAGCTCGCCCTGCTGGCGGGGGGTGACGGCCCACGATGGTCCGTCGCCGGCCCGGTCGCGCAGCTGGCGCGCCCGTTCGGGCGCCACCAGCAGATCGGGGGGCGGTGTCGGGGACGGGTCGGTCACGGGCGGAGCGTGACGTCCCGGGCGGCCATGGGCGCACACTACCGGCCCACCCTCGATCGCCCTCGACCCGTCGGTCAGGGTGCCTCGGCGAAGCGTTGGGGGATCCAGCGCACCAGGCGCTCGCGCAGTTCGTGTTCGTAGTGGGTGAACAGGTGCCCAGTGCCGGTCAGCACGACCAGTTCGCCGGTGCCGGCCATCATGCGCACCATCTGGCTGGCGCTGGCCGACAGGATCTCGTCCTGGTCGCCGTGGATGAGCAGGAGCGGGGTGTCGCCCAACAGGTCGGCCTGTTCGCAGCCGGCGGACTGGGTGGCCAGGGTGACCACCCCGGCGGCATGGCTGGACAGGGTGACCGCGGCGTTGATGGCCACCGCGCCACCGAAGCTGTGGCCCACGGTCACGAAGCGGTTGGCGCCGGCCCGGGCGGCCAGCTCGGCCGCCGCGATCGTGTCGATCAGACAGGCGTCGAGGTCGTTGGGCCGCCGGTAGCCGACCCGGATGGTGGCGATGCCGATCTGGGCGAAGACCACGCCCAGGTCGTGGTAGAGGCCCTCGGCCGGCCCGAGCAGGCCACCCATCGCCCCGCCGCAGAGCAGCACCACGTCGTGGGCGTCTCGGGGGCCGTGCCACAGCAGGGTGAGCAGACCGCGGGCGCAGAACAGCTCGACGTGGTCGAAGCCGTCGAACACGATCTTGGACTGGACGGCCAGCACGCCGAGCGAGTCGAGCGGGGTGGTGGCGTCGGGCTCGTCGCGGTCCGACGACAGGTCGGAGGGCGGCGGGCCGGACGAGCCGACGCGTCCCGCCGAGCGGGAACCGGACGGGTACTCGGACAACGGCGCTCCTTCCTGCTCGGCGTCACCGCCGACGTCTGGCCCTGCGGCGTGGGTCGCCGGGGCGGGCCGATCAGAAGATGATGCCGCGTGAGCGGGCCGGGCGCCCGGGCCGGGCGCCCGGGCCGGTCGTCCCCGGGGGGGCGCGGGCGAACCGGTGCCGGAGACCGGACAGGTGGGCACTATGGTGGGCCGGTCACGGCGGCGTGGCCGAGTGGCTTAGGCAAGGGCCTGCAAAGCCCTGTACGCCGGTTCGATTCCGGCCGCCGCCTCCAAGGACGGGGCAGGTCAGGACGGTGTCGGCTCGCGTCGACACCGTCCGACCGCGCCACTCCTGCGACCGCGGCGGGGCCGCAGCCGTGTTGTACTGGGGCGTGGCGCCGGCGACCGAGCATCCGAGAGGGCTTCAGGCGCCGCGGGTCGCGGCCCAGCTGGACTCGGGGGACGGCTTGGTGCTGGACGAGGACGCGGCCTGGCACGACGTGGCCGTGTCGGGCGCCTTCGGCCCGGCCCGGGCGCCGGATGCGGCCATCATCGGCTCGCGCCTGACGGGCGTGGCCCTGACCGGCTCCGTCCTCGACCGCCTGCACGTTAGCGATTGCGTGGTGAGCGACTCGGAGTGGTCGGGGGTGGCCGCGGACGGGTGCGAGCTGACCCGCGTCGAGTTCCGGAGCTGTCGGATGTCGGGCCTGGTGATCAGCCGGGCTCGGATGCGCGACGTCCGCTTCGTCGACTGCCGCCTCGATGCGGCCAGCCTGCGCATGGCCCGGGGCAGCCGCGTCGTCTTCGAGGGATGCGACCTGCGCGGCGTCGACGCCTACGAGCTGGCCCTGGAAGAGGCCCGGTTCCACGCCTGCAACCTGACCGGCGCCAACCTGTCGGGCGCGCAGCTGACCGGCGTCCGCCTGTCCGGCTCGACCCTGGCCGAGCTGCGGGGGGCCAAGGCCCTGGCCGGCGCGGTCATCGACTCGTCGCAGGTCGTGGCTGTGGGCCTCAGTCTGATGGCCGCCCTGGACATCACCATCGACGACGAGGCGGATGCGGGTGATCCCTGACCTTGACCGTCGCCTGCCGACTTCCTTGCCTTTGGCGTTGATCGGCACCCCTCCGGGGGTGCGAATCAACGCCGAAGCGTCCGGGGAGCGCTCAGTCGAGGTGATCGGCGGAGGAGAAGCTGACGGCGGCGGCGGTCGAGGCGATCACGATGGTGGGCACGGCCCGCTTCAGGCCGATCCGGCGGATGGCCACCAGGGTGGCCGCCGCGTCGGTCAGGTCGCCCAGGCCACCGGCGATGGCCCAGCCCCGCACCGGCGTGCCCGCCGAGAGCGCCTGCATGGTGCCGACGCCGATGGCCAGGTCACGGGCCGCCAGGCCGCGGATGGCTGCCTTGGCCGCCCGATCGGCGGTGACCGGGCCGAGCCAGCGTCCCCCGGCCCGACCCGGGGACACGAGCATGGTGGCGCCCAGCAGCACGCGTCCGACGGCCAGCATGCGCACCAGTTGGCGGTGATCCATGGGCCGAGTCTGGCACGGCGCGACGCCGCCCTCACCCGGCGGTGCGCCCGGAGATCTGATTCGCCCACCACGTGGTCGCTGGTAGGGTGATCGCCCGCAGCGGACCGTTAGCTCAGTTGGTTAGAGCACCTGCATGACGCGCAGGGGGTCAGGGGTTCGAATCCCTTACGGTCCACCAGCTGGTCGGGCGACGTCGTCACCCTGCGTCGCCGCTTCGGGCTCGCGTCAGGACGCGGCCCTGGCGCCCGACATGACCGCCTGCGGTTCTGCCCGTTGAGCGCACGCTCGCGCCCGACAGGGGTGCCGCGACCTCGCTACAGCCACCGTTTGAGGGGTCGCACGGCGCGTTCGGCCAGGCGCTGGCGGACAGGCCGGTCGCGCCAGCGGCCCGCTTCGATGCGGAGGCTGCGTTCGAGGTCGTCGTCGAAGTGCTGGTCGAGGACGGCGACGAGTTGCCGGTCGAGGGCGACGAGGTTGACCTCCTCGTCGAGCGCGACTGATCGTGAGTTGAGGTTGGCGGAGCCGATGTTGGCGACCAGCCCGTCGACGGTCATGATCTTGGCGTGGAGCATCGATGGCTGGAAGCTCCAGATCTGGACGCCTCGGTCGAGGAGCCGGTCATAGAGCCTCTCGCCGGCGACCTGGACGAACCTCTTGTCAGCATGGGGGCCGGGGAGCAGGATCTGGACCTCGACATGGCGGTCGGCGGCGTCGCCGAGCCGATCGCACAGCTCTTCGTCAGGAACGAAGTAGGCGGTGGCGATGCGGACGCGTTGGCTGGCGAGCTGCAGCAGGGTGCGGAACACCATGTCGATGTCACCCCAACCGGTCTCTGAGGCGCTGCGGACGCACTGGATGACGGCGGAGCCCGGCTGGGGTTGTTCGGGGAACCGGTCGGTGGGGTCTTCGAAGACGACCGAGTCGGTCTCGGCCCAGTTGTCGAGGAAGGCGGCCCGGAGCCCGTCGACGGCGGGCCCTCGGATGCGGAAGTGGGTGTCGCGCCATTCGCGCTCGTTGCGGGCGTCGCCTGCCCATTCGTCGGCGATGCCCACGCCGCCGGTGAAGCCGACCTCCTCGTCGACGATGAGCACCTTCCGGTGTGTGCGGTGGTTGAGCGCGCCGGGGTGGTTCAGCCGGCGGAGGGGCCGGAACCATCGGATGATGACACCGGCCTCGTCCATCACCCGGATGAGCGTTGGTTCCAGGGTGCGGGCGCCGTACGCGTCGAGCAGGACGCGCACCCGCACACCGTCAGCGGCCCGGTCGGCGAGCCGGTTGGCGAACTCGGTGCCGATCTTGCCTGCCCAGTAGACGAAGGTGAGGAAGTCGATGGTGTGGCGGGCCTGTTCGACGGCCTCGAGCATGGCCGGGAAGATCTGGTCGCCATTGCGCAGCACCTCGACGGTGTTGCCTTCGGTGGCCGGGATGCCGACGATGCCTTCGAGGTGGCGGCGCATCCGTGCGACGGAGTCGATGGTCGTGGCTTGCCTCCCGGTCCCGGCCGCCTGGTCGGGAGCGCCGGCGGCCCGAGGCGATGAAGTGAGCGTCACCCTACGCCGACGGCTGTCGCCAGGACGGGAGCCGATTCAGGCTCGGACTCGGCCACCTTGGTGGCGTCCTGCGGCCTGCGGGCGCCGGATCGGACGGCTTCGAGTTGCGCGGCGACGGCGCCGCCGTAGAGGAAGGCCATGGCCGACAACAGGGCCCATATCTGGAGGGCGACGATACCGGCGAGCGGGCCGTAGGTGGTGCCGAAGGACTTGCTCTGGCGGAACACCAACCCCATCACCAGGGTGATCGCGAACCACAGGAGGACCGACACCGCGGAGCCGAACGCCAGCCATGACCAGCCGGGCTGGCGGCGTCTCGGGCACCGCTGGAAGAGCAGGGCCATCGCCGCCACCAGGAGCATGAGGGCGAGTGGCCACCGCACGATGGTCCAGATCTGGTTGAGACCCTGGTTGTGGAGGGCGTCACCAACCGCGAAGCCGAAGCCGATGGCCACGAACGCGACGCTGATGAGCATCCCGGCGGTCACGGCCAGCACGAAGGCCAGACCGTACTTGCGGGTCATGGGTCGGTCCTGCTCCACGCCGTAGATCCGGTTCAGGCCTCGTTCGAGTTGCCCCATGGCGGTGGTGGCGGCCACCAGGGTTCCGACGAGCCCGAGGGCGAGAGCCAGATAGCGCCGCGAGGTGCCGGTGGTGCGGGCGTGGTGCACCGCGGTGGTGAGGACCTGCCCCGCCGGGCCGGGGACGGCGTTGTGGATCGCGCTGACGATGCCTTGAGAGAACCCGTTGTCTCCCAGCGCGCTGGCCGTGCCCACGATGACGATGGTGCCTTGCACCAGCACGAGCGACGTCATGAACGCCAGCGAGCGGGCGTGGCTGAACCCGTCCGCCACTCTCATGCGCATGAACGCATCCTTGAGGAGGCGGATCCGGCCGGTGTCTCGAATGGTTCGCAGCGCGTCGTCGCCGGTGAGATCCCAGGTCTCGGGGACGACGGTCGCGGTGCTCATGTGGCGAGCTCGTCGGGCACGGCCACCGTGATGGCGGACGGTTCGACGTGGACCTTGACGCGCTTGGTCCGGGTTCGGGCGCCGCCGTCGAGCTCGTAGGTGACCTTGTGATCGAACTTCACGCCGATCTTGTGAGCCGTGGTGTGCCGGGTGAAGGGGGAGCGCTCGAGGTTGCCAGTGGCCAGCCGGGCCAGCACCCGTGACCACTGCACCGCCCCTTTGGCGGTCACGATGCCGAGGTCGAGGTGGCCGTCGTCGGGCTGGGCGTCTGCGAACGCGGTGAAGCCGCCGCTGATGGTCCCGACGTTGCCGACCAGCACGCAGCTGGCACGACCTTTGAACCACATCTTGCCGTCGACCTTGACGCGGGTTCTGACGGCTTCGGCACCCAGGTTGCGGGCGCCCGTCCAGACGTAGGCCAGCCGGCCGGCCTTGTCCTTCAGCCCGGCATCGGCGTCTCGGATCATCAGCGCGTCGAACCCGGCGCCGGCCATCACCGCGAAGCGTTCCCCGTTGATCACCCCGACGTCGAGCGGTCGGCGCCGACCCCGCAGTCCGACCTCGAGCGCTTGGGCCAGCGACTTCGGCACGCCGAGATTGGTGGCCAGGAGGTTGGCGGTCCCGGCCGGGAGGATGGCGAGGGTGACCGGTCTGCCGGCCAGCGCATCGACGCATCGCTGCACCATGCCGTCGCCGCCCCAGACGAAGATGAGGTCCGCCCCCTTGTCGGCCGCCTCGCGGGCCCGGGCCGGCGCCTTGCGGCTCTTGGGGACCTCGAACCACATCGGATCGGCGACGCCGGCGTCGGCGAGCCGGGCCCGCAACTCGTCGAGGCCTCCGTCGAACGACTTGCCCTGATGGGCGACAACTGCGATCGACGTCATCGCTTCCCCCCGGCCGACGCGGTCGCCGACTCCGGGCCCGTGGCGTTGCGCGCCATGACCGTCGGGCCGTCGGCCGGACTCGAGGCGACCGATCCGATGCCATCGACGCCTGGTCGAGGCGGCGGTGCCGGTTCGGCGTCGATGCGACTGGGAGTGGCGGCCAGCGAGGAGGCCCGAGCCGCCATGGCGGCCACGCCCAGGCAACCGAGGCCCACGAGCGCGCCAGCCACGACATCGGAGACGTGATGCATGCCTCGGTACACGCGGGCAAAGCCGACTAACAGGGCCAAGAGCACGACGAGGCTCCAGAGCGCCGCGGTGACCAGCCGCTTGCGGTAGGTGAGCGAGACGAGCAGGGCGATGGAGCCGTAGAGCACGACGGTGGCTGCGACATGCCCGGAGGGGAAGCTGAAGGTGCTCGGCTCGATGCCCAGACGGTGCACGGGTGGGCGTGGCCGTCGCACGATCTCGTTCACCGACAGGAAGACGGTGATCTCGACGGACAGCCCGATCAGCACGAGCAGGAGATCCCGCCAGCGGCGCCGCCAGACCAGCACGGCCTCCAGCACGAGGGCACCGACGATGATGGGCACGGTCTCAGCCATGTGAGAGCCAAACCCGGACAACGAGCTCCAGCCTGATGTCCGTCGCACCGAGAACCAGTGGCTCACGCCTTGGTCCCACCCTCGGAACCCAGCCAGGAACGGACCGCGGGTGACCCACTCCCCGACGACGACCAGGCTGACCGCGAGACAGGCGAATCCGAGGACGGCCACCGCCACCGGTGACCAGACCTGGCTGGGCCACCGCCGCGCCGCGTCGGCGCCGTACGCATCAACCCAGCCGGCGACCGGCGCATCGAAGGCACTTTGTGGCCGGGTGTCCGAGTCGCGCCGCTGGTCGTGAGCTTCGCGTGCGCCCTCCGTTGCCCCCATGCGAAGCTAGGTACCCGGCCGTCTCTCCATGTATTCCTGCCGGGGTGGATGGGTAGTAGGGAGCCATCGAACCGGAGCTCCGCAGCGACTGAAGGCCTTGGAGTCGTTCATCTCAGCTCGGCTTCAACCTGGGCCCGGGGGGCTGCGATGCGACACGAGACTCGACTGAGCGACCAGCCGATCTTGTCGGCGGCCCGAGATCTTGGGTCGGAGACGGCGCGGTGATCGTGATCGCGACGGTCGTAGTCGTCGGCCTGGTCGGAGGCCTGGTCGGTTACCTGGCCGCGTCGCGATGGCCGACCGCGGTCGAAGCTCCCCACGTTCCCAGCCAGACGATCGCGACCGCCGTCGGGGACCGTCCCGGTTTCGCGGCCCGACTTCGGCGCACGCGCACGGACCCCACCGAACTGACCGGGCTCGCGTTGACCGTCGCACTGGCCGTGGTCGTGGGCGCGGCCGTCGGGGTCGGTCTGCTTCTGGCGATGATCCACGGGCACGCCGGCCTGGCCCGCTGGGACCTGACGTTCGCCGACTTCGGAGCGAGCCACGCGACCCACACCTCGACGGTGTTCCTGCGTGACGTGAGCCAGCTCGGGGGCACCCTCGGGGTCGTGACCATCGGTGTGGTGGTCGCCGCGGTGGAGTACCGCCGCATCCGCACGCTGGCCGTCATGGCCTTCTTGTTCCTGGTCATCGCCGGCCAGTTCCTGGCTGCCAACCTGATCAAGTTCCTCGTCGCCCGTCCCCGCCCGGCCGTCCTTCACCTGACCGGGTTCTCGGGGACGTCCTTCCCCTCCGGTCATGCCACAGCCGCCGCCGCGACGCTGATGGCGTGCGCGTTCCTGCTGGGCCGCCGCCGCACGAGCTCGACCAAGGCCATGCTGGTGGGGCTGGCGGTGGGGCTGGCCGCGGCCGTCGCCGCCACCCGGGTCCTGCTCGGCGTCCACTGGTTCACGGATGTCCTGGCCGGCCTGCTCCTCGGGTGGGCCTGGTTCGCACTCTGCTCCATCGCGTTCGGTGGACGACTGCTTCGCTTCGGCTCGCCCGGCCGACAGGCCGAAACCGTTGCCGAGGCGCAGATCGTGGCCTGACCCGCTCACCCGGTTCGAGGGTCCACGGCGGGGGCCAGGCGCGGGGACTGGGTACCAGGTGGCCACGCGAGGCGGGGCCGGGCCGCCCACAACTCGTTCGAGCTGTGACGCGAGGCTCGTCTGTTGCCGGTCCGTCCCGGGGTAGGTGGTGCTCATACCTTGCAATCGACGACAACCAAGGAGTCAGAACATGGCCAACGAGAGCGGTCCGAAGGCGGGTGCCAAGGGCATCATCGAGGACGTGAAGGGCAAGGCGAAAGAGGTGGTGGGCGAGGTGACAGGCAAGGAGAATCTCGAACGCGAGGGCCGGGCCCAGCAGGACAAGGCTGCGAACGAGCGTGAGGTGGCTCGACACGAGGCCGAGGCGGAGAGCGCGCGGGCCAAGGCTGACGCAGACGAGGCCCGCCAGCGCGCGGCGCAGGAGAACTGAGCCGAGGCGAGGCCACGAACGCCTCACCGTCGACCCCAGGCCAGGCCGACCCCTGCGGTGCCCAGGCACCGCAGGCGTCGGTTCTGTCTTGACCGGAACGCGGAGCGGCGTGCGCCGCGGCCAGCGACCGGTCCAGCAACCGATCCCGCGCCCCGTCCATGGACGGTCTCTACCCAGCCACGTCGCCCCGCTGGCATCGCGACCAGAAGCCAGCGGGCTCGGGTCGTGGCTGCGATTCTCCAACCGCAGGGGCCACGCTCGATCGGCTACGGCGAGGCGCCCTGGTCAGGGCTCGGCCCGTCTTCGCGTTGGGACCGGTTCCAGTCGCGCCAGACGAGTCGGTGGATGGGCACGTACTTGGGGATCGACCGGACGCCGGGGATGAACGGCACGAGCACGAAGGCGAGCGTCAGCACGGCCATGAGGCCCCAGACGAGCGCATCGGCGTTGCCCGAGGTCGAGAACGGCTTGACCTGGTACCAGAAGGTGTAGAGCCACAGCCAGGCCTGACCGGGGTAGCGGCCGGTCTCGTTCATCATCCCCCACTGGTCACCGCCCAGCTGCTGCAGGCGGGCCCGCGTCTCGAGGTAGCTGCCGTCGGCCAGGAAGAGGAGCGGCTTGGTGTAGTCGAGTTGGTAGAAGCCGCCCTCGGCCACCAGCGCCCCGTCCAGGCCGCCGGACTGGGCCAACGCCAGCAACCGCTCGGCCATCACCGGGACCGGGCCGTAGGGCCCCGGCGGGACCTGGCGGGGGTCGCCGTTGGCCGTCTTGGCCAGTGCGTCGCCGTAGCTGGTCGACCACGCTTGGCGCTGTGCGGGCGAGGCGTGCTGCCACCGGGCCACCGCCGCCGCCAGCCGAGGATCGGCCGGGATGCCCTGGAGCGGTCGCACCACGAAGTCGGTGGCGGCATCGATGGGGATCGTCGTCCCGGCCCACTTCTGCAGCGACAGCGGACCCAGCTTCTGGCCCGGGCTGGCGTTGTTGTACGGAGCCCCGTAGGTCGCGGTGCCACTGGTGCCGTTCAGCTCGGAGACGGCGGTGGCCACGAAGTCGTTCGGGTCGGCCTTGGCCCAGGCGGCCAGGCTGATGGATCGATCGTCGGGTGAGCCGAACGCAACCGCCAGGCAGACGGTGAGCAACGCCACCACGACCACGGCGATCACCAGCTCCTTGAGCAGGTCGTAGCGTCGCCAGGGACCACGCCACGGTGCGGCGTCGTCGACGGGAGTCACCGTGGCGCTCACGGTGTGTCCTCCACCGCCGCCGCCACCGGCTGGGCGCGGCGCACTCGGTGCTCGGGCAGCGGCGGGACCACGCCGCGCCGTCGGACCAGGAGCACGTGCCACACCGTCAGGCCGACCACCACGACCGGCAGCAGGAGCGCGTGGAACAGCAGCATCTGGCCGTAGTTCAAGACGTTGAAGTAGGCCCCGATGCCGACGGAGTTGAGGCCGTCCTTGGCCTGGGTGGCGATCCACTGCGAGTCGAAGTTGGACTGCACGACGTACCCGGTGAAGGCGGTGCCGACCGAGGCGACGAAGGCGATGGCTCCGGTGATCCAGGTGGCGGCGCGCTTGCCACGCCAGGCCGCCATGAAGAACTTGCCCCACAGGTGCACGACCATGAAGGCCAGGAAGAGCTCCACGCTCCACAGGTGCAGGCTGTTGACGAAGTGCCCGAGGCTCGACCCGTGGTACCACTGCGGCCCCTCGACCGCCAGCACGGTGCCGGAGCCGATCACCATCACCAGCGCGGCGATGGTGAGCACGCCGAACACGTACATCCACGAGGACACGTAGGCGGGCTGGACGTCGGGCAACAGGGTCTCAGGAGGCAGGTCGCGCACGGCCCGGTCGCGCACCCGGCCCGTCCAGGTGGGTTCGGGCGCCGGTAGGTCGGCCTGATCCGGCGCGGTCGGCGCGGTCATGGTCGCTTGCCCTTCGGGAAGGGCAGGAGGAGGGCGGCCACGAACAACACCACCATGACCCCGATGACGACGAGGTTGGCGGCGGAGATGTGCACCACCCACCAGTTCACGTAGACGGGCCCGGACCCGAGATCGATCAACGCACCCAGCAGGCTGCTGCTCATGACGTTCTGCTCCCCTGGCTATCCCTGCCCGAAACGCTGCCAGTCGGCGGGCGTCCCTCCTAGGGCCGAAGGTCACCAATGCGAGGATGTCGCCGCGGCGCGGGACTAGCCTCTCGGGCTCATGTCCCTCGATGCGCCATCCGAGCCGGCCGACGCCATCCGCCCCCAGGACGACCTGTTCGGGCACGTGAACGGGGGGTGGCTCGAGTCGGCCGTGATCCCCAGCGACCTGTCGAGGACCGGCGGGTTCGTCGATCTCTCACTCGAGGCGGAGGCCGAGGTCGGCGAGATCCTCCGTGCCGCCAGCGCCGAGCCCGGCACCCGGGGCGATGAGCGCCAGAAGATCGGCGACCTGTTCGCCAGCTTCATGGACGCCGACGCGGTCGAGGCCCGGGGCTGGGCTCCTCTGGCCGATGACCTGGCTGCCATCGAGGCACTCGACGACGTGGGCGGACTGGTGTCCCTGTTCGCCCGGCTGTCTCGCGACGGGTTGGCCGGCGGCGCCATCGAGAGCTACGTGAACACCGACGACCGCCACGCCGACCAGTACATCGTGAACATCGTCCAGGCCGGCCTCGGTCTACCCGACGAGTCGTACTACCGCGAGGACACCTTCGCCGAGATCCGCACCGCCTACGTGGCGCATGTGGCGGCCATGCTGAAGCTCATCGGCTGGTCCGACGCCGCCGCCACCGACGGCGCCGCACGCGTGATGGCACTGGAGACCCGCCTGGCCGCGGGCCACTGGGACCGGGTCCGCAACCGGGACGTGATCGCCACCTACAACCGGATGACCCTGTCCGAGATGGCCGCGGCCGCGCCCGCCTTCGACTGGCGGCGATGGATCGACGGGCTGGGTGGGAGCGAGGCCGCCTTCGTCGAGGTGCTGGTGCGTCAGCCCAGCTACCTGGTCGCCATGTCCGAGGCGATGACCGAGGTGCCGCTGGAGGACTGGAAGGTGTGGTTGACCTTCCATCTCGTCCACGGCGCGTCGCCGTACCTGAGCAGTCCCTTCGTCGAGGAGAACTTCTCCTTCTACTCCCGAACCCTCAGCGGCACCGAGACGATGCGCGACCGCTGGAAGCGCGGGGTCAGCCTCTGCGACCGCGCCCTGGGCGAGGCCGTCGGTCGCCAGTACGTGGACCGGGTGTTCCCCCCCGAGGCCAAGGCCCAGATGGACGACCTGGTGGCCAACCTGGTGGAGGCGTACCGCATCAGCATCGGTCGGCTCGACTGGATGGGCGAGGACACCCGAGCGCGCGCCCTGGCCAAGCTGGGCCAGTTCCGGGCCAAGATCGGCTACCCCGATCGCTGGCGCGACTACAGCGGGCTCGAGATCGAGCGTGACGACCTGGTCGGCAACGTCCGGCGGGCCTCGGCCTTCGAGACCGATCGCCAGCTGGCCAAGATCGGCGCCCCGGTCGATCTCGACGAGTGGCTCATGACCCCCCAGACGGTCAACGCCTACTACAACCCCGGCGTCAACGAGATCTGCTTCCCGGCCGCCATCCTGCGGCCCCCCTTCTTCCAGAGCGGTGCCGATCCGGCGCTCAACTACGGGGGCATCGGCGCGGTGATCGGCCACGAGATCGGCCACGGCTTCGATGATCAGGGCTCGCGCGTACGACGGGACCGGCAACCTGGTGGATTGGTGGACCGACGAGGACCGGGCCAGCTTCGCCGAGCGCACCGAGAAGCTGATCGCCCAGTACGACGCCTTCGAACCCCGCGACGTGCCCGGTCACCACGTCAACGGCGCGCTCACTGTGGGCGAGAACATCGGGGACCTCGGCGGCCTCACCATCGCCTTGTTGGCCTACCAGCTCAGCCTGGGCGGCACCGCCGCGCCGGAGATCGACGGGCTCACCGGGCCCCAGCGTGTCTTCTACAACTGGGCGCTCATCTGGCGGATCAAGACCCGACCCGAGTTGGCGCTGCAGATGCTGTCGGTCGATCCGCACTCGCCCGCCGAGTTCCGGGCCAACATCGTGCGCAACCTCGACGAGTTCCACGAGGCCTTCGCCACCTCGCCCGACGACGCGCTGTGGCTCGATCCGGCCGAGCGGGTCCGCATCTGGTGATCCCGGCGCCCAGCCGGTCATCGGGGTCGAACGACCCGTTCGCCGCCAGCGGTACTGCAGATGTCTCCATCCTGACGCGGCGTCAGCCGATAGGGAACACAGCTATGAGGCACTGGACGCGGACCGTGAGTTGACGGGTTGGGTGGGTCACGACGCCGTCGCCTGTCTCGACGACCAGGCGGGCCGGGTGCCGGTCCCGGCATGGCTCGGCGGCTCGGTGGCCTCGGCCCGAGACCAGTCCGCCGGCCAGCGCCTGGCGGCTGCCCACCCCGACGACCGGCGCAGGCTGGTCGACCTCTGGTGGGACGCCGATCGGGCATCCGGGCGAGACCCTACGAGCTCGAGGTCCGGGTCGAGGGCGAGCGGGCTGGTCACGGGAGCGGATGCGGTACCTCAACCTGCTGGACGACGCCGACGTGGGTGCCGTGGTGGTGGCCGTTCGCTACCTCGGTGACATCCAGGGCGTGGATCTCCCCGATCCGGTGCAGTCGGGCGAATACGAGGCGGTCGACCTCCTGATCCACGAGCTCGACGAGAGCGGGGTGATCCTGCGCACCGAGGGCCGGGTGGTGGAGATCAGCGGCCGCACCCCCGACGAGGTCATCGGCCAGTCGGTGCTCGACCACCTCCATCCCGACGGCTTCGACGACGCCATCCACATGTGGATGGAGGTCATGTCCGGACCGGCGGGGACCACCAGGACCGGGCGCCAGCGCGTCCTGCGCCCGGACGGGACCACCCTGTGGGTGGAGACGACCACGATCAAGCGGGTCGGCCAGGACGGGACCGTGACCGCCACCGCCATCTGCCACGACCTGACCCAGCGTCGCAAGCAGGAGTCGGCGCTTGCGGACCAGCCAGCAGGAGTTCCAGCTGCTGGCTGACCAGGTGCCGGGAGCGGTCTTTCGCGCCGACCACGACCAGCGCCTCACGTTCTGCAACCAGCAGTGGACCGAACTGCTGGGCGACGAACCGGCAGGACGGTTCCTGCACGACATCGTCCACCCCGACGACCTGGCGCGGTTCGACCAGCAGATGGAGGCGCTGGGCGCGCGGAATCGGCGCGTCCAGCGCATCGGTCGAGGTGCGCGACGTGAGCGGAGAGCGGACCTTCGTCATCAGCTGTCGTTCCGTGCTCGATCTGGTGAACGACAGCCGCAGCTTCGTCGGGGCGGTCACCGACGTCACCTCGACGGTGACGTTGCGCGAGCGTGCCGAACACGACCCGCTCACCGGTCTCCTCAACCGCCTGACCATCGAGGAGCGCCTGGCTGCGGCCGTGGCCGACCACCCCGATCGAACGACCGTGGTCTTCATCGACGTCGACGGGTTCAAGGAGATCAACGACAGCTACGGCCACCACGTGGGTGACCAGGTGCTCGTGGCCCTGGCCCAGCGCCTGCGCGCCTGCGTGCGAGTCGACGACCTGGTGGGCCGCTACGGAGGCGATGAGTTCGTGCTCGTGCTGGCGGACTCGAGGACCGATGTCGAGTCGATCGCGTCGCGCTTGGAGCGGGGCCTGACCGAGCCCATCAGGTGGGACGGAGGTTCGTGGCGACCGGCGGTCAGCATCGGACTGGCCCGCCCTCGTCCCGGAGACGACCCGGCCACGCTCCTGCGCAGCGCGGACCGCGAGATGTTCGCCAACAAGCGTCTGCGCAAGCTCCATCTCGTCCCCGACGGCGAGCGTCGCGCCGCGCCACGCTGAACCTCGTGTGGATCACCGCCCCTCGATCGGAGCGTCCGGCTCGGCCGTGACCTACGCCGGAGGCAGGGCCTGGGCGTCGGTCGGCGGTGCGGTGGCGCGCGGAGCCGCGGCGGGCCAGGATCCACTCGAAGTAGCCGAGCAGGATGGCGGTGGCATCGAGACCGGCGCCCACCCGACCGATCAAGCGGGGCGGCAGGTACTGGGGCCCGCCGGGCCAGGTGTGGCCGCCCCCTTCGATGCGGTGCAGGACGATGGGCACGCCGGCCGGCCCCATCCAGGTGAGCCGCACCACGCCCAGGTCGCCGGTCGGTTGGGGGAGCCGCTCCACCAGCGGACGGGGATCGCAGCCCGCGATGCGGGCCCAGTCGGCGGCCAACGCCTCGGCACCCATGCACACGCCGCGCCCCCCGAGGGCGGAGCCATCCGGGCCGGCCCGACCGGTGCGCCGTGCGGCTCGGCGCCGCGCCCCGGGCGCCGGGCTGGCCACCGCGCCCCCGCCGTAGGGGATCAGCGGGTCGGCATCGCCGCTGAACATCATCACCGGCATGGGGTCGGGCGGGGTGGGTGAGTTGGCCGGGGCGCCGACCCGGGCGGTGCCGGCCACCAGCCCGATGCCCGCCACCCGATCCGGCGCCACCCGGGCCAGGTGATCGCTCATGAAGGCGCCGTTGGACATGCCGCACACGAACACCGAACGCGGGTCGGTCACCCCCGAGCCGGCCAGCCGGTCGATCAGCTCGACCAGGAAGCGGGCGTCGTCCACCTCGGCGCGGCGGGCCAGGTGGGCTCCGGTGCGCCCGTCGTTCCAGGCGCGGTGCAGCCCGTTGGGGAACACCGTGGTGAAGCCGGCCTGGGTCCCTCGACGGACCAGATCGGTGAGACCCACCATGCCTGGGGCCTGCCCGCCGCCGCCGTGCAGGGCGAGGATGGTGGGCCGGGGCTGGCCGGGCGTGGCGCTCACCAGGAAGGTCCGCTCCTGGCCGTCGACCTCCATCGAGAGCAGTGGCAGCCCGTCGGCGGCCCGACGGGCTGCCATCCGACCGCCGCGACGGCCCGGTCGCCCGGCGGGCGTACCCGTCGGCGTGCCGTTCGGGGGCGGGGTGGAGCTCGACTCCCAGCTCATGGCGATCTCCGATCCTTGGCGCTGACGGCTGAGCTGTGCGCCAGCATGGCCGTCAGATGTGAGGAATCCGCCAAGGCCGGGTCAGGACTCGTCGACCTTGAGGCCGGGCCATTCGGCGCGGAGCTCGTCGGCCATGGCCGCGTAGGGCCCACCCTCGGAATCGAGGCCGTCCAGGAAGGCGGCGATCAGCGCCCGGTAGAACTCCTCGCCTTCGGGCGGGGAGATCGGATAGCCCCGCTGCTCGGCCACCTCAGCCAGATGGCTGGCGATCAGGAACCAGGTCCCGCCCAGCGAGGTGATCTGGTCGGTGGGCACCTCGGCCGTCCACTCGAAGACGGCGCCGGCAGCCGCGGTCAGCTCCCAGGCGTCGAGATAGGTCTCGAACAGCTCGATCGCCTCCGGCGTCAGGGCGACCCCCAGCTCGGCGGGTCGCACCAACGACCGACCGATGACGGTGCGGGCGTAGGCGATCCACAAGCTGACTCCAGCCGAGGGCAACGGCCCCACCCGTACGCGCACGGCCCGCAGGGTAGACCGCGAGGCGACCGCTCACGGCGTCGTTAGGGTGACGCGGCTCAGCCCAGCCCCACCGACACCGGTCCCGGGGCCGCGGCTCGTGGACGCCGACGCGGAGGGACACCCATGCCCGTGATGACCGATGACGAGGCCTACGCCTTCATCGACCACCTGCCGGCTCGGACGGCCAAGCTGGCCACCGTCCGCCGAGACGGCTCCCCGCACGTCGCTCCCATCTGGGTGGCGCTCGACCGTCGCGACCTCATGTTCACCACCGGCCGGGACACTGCCAAGGGCACCAGCCTGCGCCGCGACCCGCGGGTGTCGCTGTGCTTCGACGACGACACCCCGCCCTTCGCCTTCGTGGTGGTCGAGGCCACGGTGTCCATCACCGAGGACCCCGACGACCTGCTTCGGTGGTCCACCATCCTCGCCGGCCGCTACCTGGGCCAGGATCAGGCGGAGGCCTACGGGCGGCGCAACGGCGTGCCCGGCGAGCTCCTGGTCGCGCGCCACGCCGTCGAAGATCGTCGCCGTACGCCACGTGGCGGACTGAACCGGACAGCGTCAGTCCACGATGAGTCGGGTGGCGTCGAGGTCGCCGATGGCAGCCACCGACCGGTCGATCATGGCGTGCATGAGTTCGCTCACCCGGTCGTTCACCAGGTCGGCGTTGGCTCCCGCGCTCATCGGGTAGCAGAAGCTGAACAACACGGAGCGGCGATAGTCCTCGAACAGCTCGTCGAAGCCGTAGTCGGCCACCCCTCCGGCCCGCAGCCGGTCGTGGTAGCGGTGCAGCATCTCGGACTCGTGGGCCCGACGGTCCTCGACGGTCAAGCTCTGGCACATGAAGTAGGCCAGGTCGAAGGCGCCCTGGTTGCGGTAGCAGATCTGCCAGTCGACGATGCGCAGGCCGCTGTCGCCGGATGTGGCCGAGGTGCCGAAGAACAGGTTGTCGAGACGCACGTCGCCATGCGCCAGGGTCCACGGGTGGTTGGCCGTCTCCTCCATCAGGGCCGGACCGATCTCGGACCAGCGCTCACCGATGCGATGCAGCTCGGTGGGCACGTGGTCGCCGAAGCGCTCCAGGAACACGGGCCAGTCGGCCTTGGTGGCCTGGGCGTGGTACTGCGGGTAGGGCGGATCGCTCGGGCGCTCGATGAACGGGAAGTCGAGCAGGCGGGGGTTGGTGAACCACTGGGCGTGGACGTCGGCCAGCTGACCGATCACGCGGTAGGCGTCGTCCACGGGGCAGCCCGTGACCTGGTCGCACATCCGGCGGTCGGACAGGTCCTCCAGCACCAGGGCGAAGTCGTCGGTGTCGGGGTTGTGGCCGGCGAAGTGACAGGTGGGCGAGCGCAGCGAGAGCTCCGGGGCCAGGTGCTGGTAGACGCCGACCTCGCGCTCATAGAAGCGGTAGCCCCGGGCGATCTCCCGGATGGGTTCGTACTGCGAGGCCAGCTTGACCACGACCGAGGTCGGCCCCGCGCCGGCGGCATAGGTGGGCACCAGGCGGTAGAGCAGCGCCATCACCCCCACGCCCACACCGACCGGCTCCACCTCGAATCCCGAGACCTGCACGGGCAGGCCGCCGTGGGGTGTGAGGGCCACGCTGAGCCACTCGTCGGTGATGTCGTCGATCGTGGTCGGTACGGCCGGCCGCTCGTCCATCGTGCCCCCCAACGTCGATGTCCTGACGTCGGGCAGTCTTGCATCCAGGTACGAGCGGCGCGCTGGATCGCGGTGCGGGGCGGTCAGGTCGGGCGCACCGTCACCGGGATCCCGTTGAGCACGGCGTTGCCCGACAGCGGGTCGAGCACCTGCCCGTCGGTGAGGATGTTCGAGTTCACCCCCGCATGGGTGGCGGCCACCCCCAGGCTGGCCCCGGCCAGGTCGTGGCCCCACCCGTGGGGCAGGCTCACCACGCCCGGACGGATGGCGTCGGTGACCTCCACCGGTGCCAGCAGCTGCCCGACGCGCGACGCCACCTCGGCCTCACCCCCGTCGACCAGCCCTAGCTGGCTGGCGTCGTCGGGGTGGACCTGCAGCGTGCAGCGCTCCTTGCCCTTCACCAGCACGCCGACGTTGTGCATCCACGAGTTGTTGGAGCGAAGGTGGCGCCGCCCGACCAGCACCAGCCCGCCGGCCTGGCGACGTCGCCGGTCGCGCTCGAGCGCCTCGTGCAGTCGTACCAGGTCGTCGATCACCGCCGGTGCGTCGAGCTCGACCTGGCCCGAGGCGGTGCGCAGCACGTCAGGCAGTCGGGGTTGGAGCGGCCCCAGGTCGATGCCGTGGGGGTGCGACTGCAGCCGAGCCACGGACAACCCGTCGGGGACGGCGCCGAACCAGTCCCCGTAGGGACCGGTGCGGATCATGGCGTCGACCACCCGGTCCACCGCGCTGTGCCCACCCAGCTCGGCCACCAGGTCCTCGAGCCGGCGCGAGGCGATGGGGGAGCCCGGCGCCTTCATGGCCCCCTCCAGCACGCCGGCGATCATGGTCTGGTCGATGCCGGTGATGTCCGCCTCGGCGCCCTGGCCGGCCACGATGTTGGCCAGCCGGGCCATGACCTCGTGCTCCATCGGGCCGTCGGGCTCGAGGATGGGCGGCGCCCACTCCACGAAGTTGTGCACGGCCAGCGAGAAGAAGGCCAGGGGGAACTCGCTGCGGGCCAGCGGTGAGGGCGCCGGCAGGATCACGTTGGCCCGCCGGGTGGTCTCGTTGCGGTAGATGTCCACGCTGACCATGAACTCGAGCGTGCCCAGGGCGTCGTCCAGCCGGCGGCTGTCGGGGGTGGACATGACCGGGTTGCCGGCCACGGTGATCAGCGCCCGCACCTGGCCCGGTCCCGCGGTCTCGATCTCGTCGGCCAGGGTGGCCACCGGGAACTCGCCGTTGACCTCACCGAAGCCCTTGACCCGGCTGATGTGGCGACCCAGGGCGAAGCCCCGACCCGGTCCAGGTCGGTCGCCGCGGTCATGCGCGGCCAGCGGGAACATCACCCCGCCGGGCCGGTCGAGGTTGCCGGTCAGGGCGCTGAGCACGTCCACGGCCCAGGCCGCCACCGTGCCGAACTCGACGGTGTGGGTGCCGATGCGGCCGTAGACCGCCGCGCTGGGGGCGGCCGCCACCTCCCGGGCCAGTCGCCGGATGAGGTCGGCCTCGACGCCGCAGTGCTCGGCCACCGCCTCGGGCGTGAAGGCGGCCACGGCCCGGCGGACCTCGTCGACGCCGCGCAGGTGCGGCCCGGCCGCGCCCGGGTCGACGAGGCCCTCCTCGAACAGGACCTGGATCATCGAGACGAGCAGATGGGCGTCGGTGCCGGGGCGGATGGCCACGTGCTCGTCGGCCTCGGTGGCGGTGCGGGTCCGGCGCGGGTCGACCACCACCACCTTGCCGCCCCGGGCCTGGATGGCCTTGACCCGGCCCGGGAAGTCGGGCGCGGTGCACAGCGAGCCGTTGGACTCCCAGGGGTTGGCGCCCAACATGAGCAGGTAGTCGGTCCGGTCCAGATCCGGCACGGGCATGAGCAGCGCGCCACCGAACAGCAGGCCGCTGGACACGTGCTTGGGCATCTGATCGACGGTGCTGGCCGAGTACACGTTGCGTGAGCCGAGGGCCTTGCCCAGGACCCGGTTGTAGAGCACGCCCGACAGGGTGTGGGCCGACGGGTTGCCGAAGTACAGGGCCACGGCATCGCGCCCGTGGGTGTCGAGCACGGCGGTCAGGCCCCGCTCGATCTCGGCGAACGCCTCCTCCCAGCTCACCTCGTCCCAGGTGGCGGTGGCCGGGTCGTCGCCCCGGCGGACCAGCGGCATGCGCAGCCGGTCGGGATCCTCGTGCAGCTGCTTGAGGGTCGAGCCCTTGGGGCAGATGAAGCCCTGGCTGAACGGGTTGTCGCGGTCACCGCGGATGCGCACCACCTGCGGTCCGCGCATGGTGATCTCCAGACCGCAGGTCGCCTCGCACAGCGGACACGACCGGTGGTGCACGGTGGTGTCGGACATCGTCACGGTCACGGCTCATCCCCCTGGTCGCGGCGGGAAGACACCACGACCACCCCGATCCTACGGCGCGGTCGGGGCCGTCGGGCCTGCTACGGTCCCTCCCCAGGGCGAACACGAGGGATGACGGGTGGCCATTCGAGGTATCAGGAATCCGCGAGCACCGGAGCCGCTTCGTCCCTACGCGGCCGACGTGTCCGGTCCTGCGTTGCACCTGGTGGATGAGCTGGTGGCCGAACCGGACCCGGTTCCGGACCGACATCGACCTGACCGCCACCCCTGCGGCCGAGCGGTACTCCGCCTGGGCCGACCGCATGCGCGACAAGCGCCGCCGAGACCAGGCCCGCATCCGCGGCACCGAGTCCGAGGCCACGAGCTGGTCCCACTGGAACGCTGACACCGTCATGGGACGGTCGGGTGAGCACGAGGTGGTCGACCTCACGGTCGGGCTGCCGGCCTCGGAGCAGGCGCAGCGCCTGGGTGTGCTGGGCCTCGAGCCGGGCGCCACCCAGGACGAGATCGCCCTGGCCTACCGGAGCCTGGCCAAGGTCCATCATCCCGATCGATGGGCTGAGGCCGACGAGGCCACTCGCCAGTACCACTCCGAGGAGATGCTGCGGGTCAACGCCGCCTACCGGGCGCTGCGCTCCGTTCCCATCACCTGATTGGCCGTCCCGGGCCACCCGGACCTCGCGGGTGGCGGCGCGATAGCGTGGCGCCGTCCATTGGCGTGCGGGGAGGTTTCGCGATGCGACACTGCGGATTCGGTTGGAGTGCTCGGCGAGCGGCGGTGCTGGTCGGCTCGGGGGCGCTGTTGGCGGCCAGTGCGGTCCTGACGCCGGCTTTCGTGGACACGGCGTTCGCGGCAGGGCCATCGGTGTCGGTCTCGCCCTCGATGGTGTCGAGGGGCGCAACGGCCACCATCTCGGGGGGTGGTGCCCACCAGCGGCGCGCAGGCCTGCGTCCCGCCCCACGCGGTGACGGTGGTCTCCAGTGCGGCGCTGTTCCCAGGTGACGGGTTCGGGCCGAACGCCACCCGCGACGCCAGCGGTGCCTTCTCGGTGGTCTACCGGGTGCCGGCCACCACGCCGGCGGCCACCGACACGACCATGCTGCGCAGCGGCGGCGGCAACGTCGGGGTCAGCGCCAGCCTGATCGTGACCAACGCGGTGACGGCGGCGCCCAACCTCACCGGCTGAGCTGGGCGGAGCTGGCGAGCTCAGATCGTGATCGTGCCCTGAGCGATGTGCTTGCCCGTGCAGCAGTGTTGGAAGAGCTTCGGACTCGACTTGTCGCTGAACTCGGTGGTGGGAGGTCAGGCCGAACGTGGTGTCCGCGCGGGGCGCCGAAGTCGAAGGCCGACCCCTCGACCTCACTCGCGTCCTGGGACAACTCGGCGATCCGCTCACCCGAGAGCACCAGCAACGCTCGAACCAAGATCTGTCGTCTCGCCCGGCTGCTCGCCGGGGTCGATCTTGGGCGAGCTCACAGATCTCGTCGGCCTGACGATGGTGTCGTCCACGGTTCGACCTCCTGGTTCACGGTCCGTCCGTTCGCCGTTGGCGAGCGGCAGTCACTGTATCCGACGACCCACGCCGCCCCGGGTTACAGCCGGTGCGAGCACCTCGGCTCACGTCGCGGGTGGGGATGGCCGACGGAGGTGGGTTTCTGCCTGCGGAAATTAGTCCATCGTGATGGCCGGTCCGCTGCGCTGGTTTCGGCACCGTGGACGTGGACCGATGTTGCTGATGGTTGGACTACGCTGCAGTAGTGCATGCCGATGAGCGCGCATCGAGGTGCTCACTGCCTGGCGGCATCGGGTGGAGATCACCGGTACCGGTGGTCGCTGGCGGGACCGCGCGGCGATCGCGTCGTTACGCGGGGAGGTCTTACCAGCCCGTCGCACCGGGGGGGGCTGGTCAGGCGTTCGCCCGTGGAAAGTCCTCAGGCGCCCGGCCGTGGCTCGCGGGGGAGACCGAGGATGCGCTCGGCCATGATGTTGCGCAGGATGAGGGTGGTGCCACCCATGATCGTGTAAGCCGGCGCGTAGCAGGCCCCCCGGGCCACCCGACCTTCGACCATGGCGTCGGCGCCCGCCACCCGGGCCGCGAAGTCGGCCACCTGTTGTTCGAACTCCGTGCAGAAGGTCTTGGTCACCGCGGAGAAGCCGCTCGGCGCCTGGCCCAGCACCTCACGCAGCACCAGATGGCGCCCGATGCGGTAGCCCGTCTCGAGCCGGGCCAGCTCCTGGCGCACCAACGGATCATCGTGATCCGCCCACCGGCGGGCGTCCTCGTACAGGGCGCGGTTGGAGACCAGCCGGTCGATGCCACCGCGCTCGTGTTCCATCTGGCGCATGACCTGGCGGAAGCTGCCGTTGAGCTCGCCCACCAGGTTGGTGCCCGGCACCCGCACCCCGTCGTAGACCACCTCGCAGAAGTGGCGGTTGCCGGTCATGTCGGTGATGGGCGAGATGGAGACACCCGGCGCGTGCAGGTCGACGATCAGCTCCGACAGCCCGGCGTGGGGTGGGGCGTCGGGATCGGTCCGGGCGATCAGGTAGCACCAGTCGGCGTCGAGGGCGCCGCTGGTCCAGATCTTGGTGCCGGTGACGATCCAGTCGTCGCCGTCTCGCTCGGCCCGGGTGCGGATGGCGGCCACGTCGCTGCCGGCATCGGGCTCGCTCATCCCGATCGACCACGACGAGGTGCCGGCGATGATGTCGGGCAGGAAGCGGGCCTGTTGCTCCGGCGTGCCGAACTGCATGAGCGTGGGCCCGATCTGACGATCGGCGAACCATGACGTGGCCACTGGCGCACCGGTGGAGATGAGGGCCTCGAACACCACGAAGCGCTCGAGCGGGCTGCGCCCGCCCCCGCCCACCGCGGTGGGCCAGGTCATCCCCAACCAGCCCCGGCGGGCCAGCTCCAGCGAGAAGGCCCACGACGTCCCCACGATCCAGGAGTCCTCGCGCACCGGGAGGCCGGCCGCGGCCTGGTGGCCGACCTCCAGGGCCTCGCGCCGCAAGGCATCCAACTCGGGGCCGAACCGGTAGTCCACCGACGAAAAGTAACCTGCCGACGGTGGAGTTCAATCTGGCCGACCTGTTCGAGGCGGTAGCCGACACCGTGCCCGGGGCCGAGGCCCTGGTGTGCGGCGACGCATCCGGTGTCCACCGCCGCCAGAGCTACGGGCAGCTCGAACGCCGCGCCAACCAGGCGGCGCACACCCTGGCCGGGGTCGGCGTGGGACCCGGCGATGCGGTCGGGCTCCACCTCCACAACGGCCATCCCTTCATCGAGCTGATGTTGGCCTGCTACAAACTGCGGGCCATCCCGGTGAACGTGAACTACCGCTACGTGGCCGACGAGCTGGCCTACCTGTTCGACGATGCCGGCCTGGCCGTGCTGTGCACCGAGCCGGAGCTGGCGGGCGAGGTGGAGGCGGTGCGGGGCCGTGTCCCTGGCCTCCACACCGTCATCCTCGACGGCGATGACTACGAGTCCCGGTTGGCCGACCGACCCGAGAGCCGACCCGAGGTGGCCGGGCGCAGCGCGGATGATCGCTACCTGCTCTACACCGGCGGCACCACCGGTCCCCCCAAGGGCGTCGAGTGGCGCCACGAGGACATCTACTTCGCGTCGCTCGGTGGCCGCGGCACGCCCAGCCAGGGCGTGCCCGCGTTGCGCTCGGCCGACCAGATCGTCGAGCGGGTGCGCCACGGCGATCCCATCATGCGGCGCCTGCCTCTGTGCCCGCTCATCCACGGCGGGGCCATGTGGGTGGCACTGCAGACCTTGCTCAACGGCGGGGCCCTGGTCCTCGACACCAGCCGCCACTTCGATGCCACCGCCGCCGTCGGCCTGCTGGCCGGCGAGCGGGTGGAGCTGACCATGCTCATCGGCGACGCCACCGCCCGACCCATCGCCGATGTCATTGCCGCCGACCGCGCCCGACCCGACGGCGGACGCTTCGATCTGTCGGCCCTCCAGGTCATCGCCTCGGGCGGGGCCGTGCTGTCCAACTCGGTGAAGGCGCAGCTGCGCGGGCTGTTGGGTGACACCAAGCTGGTCGACACCTTCGGCGCCTCCGAGACCGGTGGCCAGGGACGTCTGCGGCCCGGCGCCGAGGGCGGCCCACCTCGCCTGCTCACCGACGAGCAGACCGCCGTGCTCGACGACGACCTGAAGCCGGTGGCGCCTGGGGAGGTGGGCAGGCTGGCTCGTTCCGGCTGGATCCCGCTGGGTTACCGGGGCGACCCCGAGCGCACGGCCACCACCTTCCCGGTGATCGACGGGGTCCGCTGGTCGATCCCGGGCGACCTGGCCCGCCTGGAGGTCGACGGCACCATCACGCTGCTGGGTCGGGGCTCGACCTCGATCAACACCGGAGGCGAGAAGGTGTTCCCCGAAGAGGTCGAGAACGCCCTCAAGGGCCATCCCGACGTGTTCGACGCGCTAGTCGTCGGGGTGCCCGACGCGCGCTACGGCGAACGGGTGGTGGCGGTGCTGTCGCTGCGACCCGACCGAGGGGCGGCCGGGTCAGACGCATTCGAGCGGGCCCGAGCGACGCCGAGCTCGCCGCCCACGTCCGCGGCCACGTGGCCGGCTACAAGGTGCCTCGGAGCTGGATCCGGGTGGCGCACTGCGAACGGCTGCCCACGGGCAAGCCCGACTACCGCTGGGCGCGGGCCGTGGCCATCGAGGCGCAGGGGTAGCGTCGCCGCCATGCGCGCAGTGGTGTTGGAAGCCCATGGTGGTCCCGAGGTGCTCACCGTGGGGGACGTCCCCGATCCCGCACCCGGCCCCGACGAGGTGGTGGTGGAGGTGGTGGCCACCGCCTTGAACCGGGCCGACCTGCTGCAACGCCGCGGCTTCTACCCCGGGCCGCCCATGCCCCAGGAGATCCCGGGCATGGAGTTGAGCGGCCGGGTGGCCGAGCTGGGGGAGCGGGCCACGCTCTGGCAGCTCGGCGACCAGGTCATGGGGATCGTGGGTGGGGGCGCCTACGCCGAGCGCATCGCCGTGCACGAACGCCAGCTGATGGCGGTGCCCGACTCGGTGGCCCTGGCCGATGCCGCCGCCATCCCCGAGGTGTGGATCACCGCCTTCGACGCCCTCGTCGTCCAGGGGGGACTCACCTCGGGCCGCACCGCGCTGGTGCACGCCGGGGCGTCGGGGGTGGGCACCGCCGCCATCCAGATCGCCAAGGCCATCGGGGCCCGCATCATCGTGACCGCCTCGGGCGGCAAGGTGGATCGCTGCCTGGCCCTGGGCGCGGATCGGGCGGTGGACTACGGGACCGAGGACTACGTGGCCGCCACCCGCGACCTCACCGGAGGCGCCGGCGCCGACGTGATCCTCGACGTGGTCGGCGGCGACTACGTCGACCGCAACCTCGATGCCGTCGCCCTGCGCGGCCGCATCGTCCAGGTGGGGACCATGGCCGGCGGTGACACCCAGGTCAACGTGGGCAAGCTGATGGCTCGCCGGGCCGCGCTCATCGGCACCATGCTGCGGTCGAGGCCCCTGGAGGAGAAGGTGGCCATCACCCGGTTGTTCGCCGCCGAGATCCTGCCCCGGTTCGATCGCGACGGCCTCCACCCGGTGATCGATCGCCGCTACCCCCTGGACGAGATCGCCTCGGCCCACGAGGCCATGGAGGCCAACCAGAACGTGGGCAAGATCGTCATCGACGTCGCCCCGGCCTGAGGGTGGTCAGGTCCGCAGCTCGTCCGGTCGGGGGGTCCCGGGTGAGCGCGGGTCGTAGCCCAGCAGGGCGATCTCGTGGCGGAACTCGTGGCGCACCCAGTCATCGAGCGCGGGAGTGAAGGTCACCGCCTCGGCGTCCACCCGGTAGCCGCTCTTGTCGTGGGGGAGCTCGACGGGCGCGTCGAGGCCGATGCGGGCCAGCACCTGGGTCAGATCCTGCTCCAGGTTCTCGTAGCGCCCGATGAAGTCGACGGCCACGCGGTCGCCGATGGTGTAGAGCGGCCACGCGCTCAGGTTGGGCGTGGTGCGGACCCAGGTCTCGAAGTCGGGGCGGGTGGCCAGGTCGCGGGTCCGCCACCAGTAGAACGACACCAGCTTGTCCCAGGGGTCACGCTCGAAGCAGAAGGTGAAGTAGCTGTCCCACACCGAGCGCCCAACCCGGTCCCGGAGTCGCCAGGCCGGCATGTGCTGGTAGTAGCGCCGGTGGTCGCGCCACTGCTTGAACGTCAGCTTCAGGTTCGACGGGTCGGGGTGGTGGATCAGCTCGGCCGTCGGGTTCCAACGGCCCCGGTCGTTGCGCTCGCCGGCACCCATGATCACGTCGTCGGGCCCGAGGAACTGCTTGAGGAAGCGCTCCATGCTGGTGCCGGCCGTCTTGCGCGTCTTGACGAAGACGAACCGGTGCCGATGGCTGATGATCACGCCGACCCGCCGGCGCTAGTGGTCAGCGGGCATCCATGGCCACGTAGTCGCGCACCTGGGCCCCGTCGTAGAGCTGGCGAGGCCGGGCGATACGCACGTCCTGGTCGAGCAGCTCGAGCCAGTGGGCCAGCCAACCCGAGGTGCGAGGGATGGCGAACAGCACGGTGAACATCTCGATGGGGAAGTTCATCGACTGGTAGATCAGGCCCGAGTAGAAGTCGACGTTGGGGTAGAGCTTGCGGCTGATGAAGTAGTCGTCGGCCAGCGCCACCTCTTCGAGCTTGAGGGCGATGTCGAGCAGCGGGTTCTTGCCGGTGACCTCGAACACGTCGTAGGCCGTCTGCTTGATGATCTTGGCCCGGGGATCGAAGTTCTTGTACACCCGGTGGCCGAAGCCCTGGAGCTTCACCTTGCCGGCCTTCACGTCCGCGATGTAGCCGTCGACGTTGTCGAGCGTGCCGATCTCGGTCAGCATCCGGATGACCTGCTCGTTGGCGCCGCCGTGGCGGGGGCCGTAGAGGGCGGCGGCCGCCGCCGTGGTGCAGATGTAGGGGTCGGAGTGCGAGCTGCCCACCACCCGCATGGCGGTGGTCCCGCAGTTCTGCTCGTGGTCGGCGTGGAGGATGAACAGGACGTCGAGGGCCCGGGCCAGCACGGGGTTGGGTTCGTAGTGCGGCTCGGCCACGCGCCACATCATGGAGAGGAAGTTCGAGCAGAAGTCGAGGTTGTTGTCCGGATAGACGAAGGGCATGCCCACGCTGTGGCGGTAGGTGCCGGCGGCGATGGTCGGCACCTTGGCGATCAGCCGGATGACCTGCTTGGCCCGCGTGTCGGGATCGTGGATGTCCTTGGCCTCGGGGTAGAAGGTGGACAAGGCGGCCAGGGTGGACACGAACATGCCCATGGGGTGGGCGTCGTGGTGGAAGCCCTCCATGAAGCGCTTGCGCACGTTCTCGTGGATGAACGTGTGGTAGGTGATCTCGTGACGCCAGGCCTCGAACTGCTCGGTGGTCGGCAACTCGCCGTGGATGAGCAGATAGGCGACCTCGAGGTAGGTCGACTTCTCGGCCAGCTGCTCGATCGGGTAGCCCCGGTAGCGCAGGATGCCGGCTTCGCCGTCGAGCTCGGTGACCGCGCTGGTGGCCGCCGCGGTGGTGCTGAAGGCCGGGTCGTAGAACCACACGCCGGGCAGGAGCTTGGCCCAGTCGCGAGCATCGACACCGCCGTTCAGTATCGGGACCTCGACGGACTCGCCGGTGCGGTTGTCGGTGATGGTCACGCTCTCGGCCACAGCAGCTCCATGCCTGGATTCGTCGAACGGGTCACGCGTCGCGACCGGTCCGAGCTTGCAGGTGTGCCGATCACGTCCCCCTCAGACTACGACGAACGGGAGGGGTGCAGTGACGTGGCGTGAGGATTTGCGCGATCTTCGCATCCACGTGTGAACGTGTCTCTATATCTAGCATTCACAATGCTTCTGCTAGGTTCGACCGCTGATCGACGAGGTTGTACGGACCAAGGAGCACACGTCACGATGATCGCCCAACGCCCGATCGAGCAGCCTGG
This sequence comes from uncultured Microthrixaceae bacterium, assembly GCA_963793965.1. Lineage (GTDB taxonomy): Bacteria > Actinomycetota > Acidimicrobiia > Acidimicrobiales > Acidimicrobilacustridaceae > UBA4742. The sequence continues at coordinate 74,858 of CAWCCB010000017.1, read as the reverse complement.
CTCGGACCGTCCTCGCCCGTCTCGGGCGATGGCGATCGCCGTGGTGATGGCTGCCGCGCTGGTCCTGGCGGCCTGCTCCTCGTCGTCCAAGACCTCCACGGCCAACACCTCGGCCACCATCGCCCCCGGCGTGTCAGGCTCCATCATCGTGTCGGCCGCGGCATCGTTGACCGGCGCCTTCGGTGACCTGAAGTCCTCGTTCCAACAGGCGCACGCCGGCACCACCATCAACCTCAACTTCGGCTCGTCGGCTGCGCTGGTCACCCAGATCCAGGGGGGTGCGGCCGCCGACGTGTTCGCCTCCGCCTCCAAGGCCACCATGGACAGCCTGGTGTCCAGTGGCAACATCGAGGGCCAGCCCATGGTGTTCGCCCGCAACCAGCTCGAGCTGGTGGTGAAGCCCGGCAACCCCCTTGGCATCACGTCGCTGGCCGACCTGACCAAGGCCCAGACGGTGGCGCTGTGCGCGGAGACCGCACCGTGCGGGTCGGCAGCCAAGTCGGCCTTCGCCCAGGACAAAATCACGGTGGACGAGTCCAAGGTGACCCGCGGGGCCGACGTGAAGGCCACCCTGGCCGCGGTGACCACCGGCGACGCCGATGCGGCGGTGGTGTACGTGACCGACGCCAAGTCGGTCACCGCGTCGCAGGGGACGGCGGTCCCCATCCCCGACTCGCAGAACGTGATCGCCGTCTATGAGATCGGCCAGGTCAAGGGCACCAAGGACGGGTCGCTGGCCCAGGCCTGGATCGCCTACGTCCTGGGTCCGACCGGCCAGTCGGTGCTCAAGGCCGCCGGCTTCCTGCCCCCGGCCGCCTGAGCGAAGCCGATCTCCGCTGATCGGCCCCCGCCGGACCGCCGGCCGGTCCCAACCGCGACCCGCGCCGTCCGCGAGCGCCATCATGGGCCGGTGAGTCGTCGACGCCGCCGGTCGCCCGTGCCGGTGCTGGTGGTGGCGCTGGTCACCGTCGCCTTCCTGGCCCTGCCCATCGTCGGGCTGCTGGCCAAGGCCTCGTGGTCGACGCTGTGGGCTGACCTGGCCACCCCCGAGGCCCGGGATGCCCTCCGGCTCTCGTTGGTCTGCTCGGTGTGGGCCACCGCCCTCTCGCTGATCTTCGGGCTGCCCCTGGCCTGGATGCTGGCGCGAGGACACCTGCCCGGCCGCAACCTGATCCGGGCCCTGGTCATCCTGCCCATGGTGCTGCCTCCGGTGGTCGGGGGCGTCGCCCTGCTGCTGGCCTTCGGGCGTCGGGGCCTGGTCGGCCCGCAGCTCTACGACTGGTTCGGCATCCAGCTCACCTTCACCACCGCCGGCGCCATCCTGGCCGAGACGTTCGTGTCGATGCCGTTCCTGGTCATCACCGTGGAGGCCGCGCTGCGCGGGATGGACCAGCGCTACGAGGAGGCGGCGGCCACCCTCGGGGCCAACCGGTGGACGGTGTTCCGCCGGGTCACCCTGCCCATGATCGCCCCCTCGGTGGTGGCCGGGGCGGCGCTGACCTGGGCCCGGGCCCTGGGGGAGTTCGGGGCCACCATCACCTTCGCCGGCAGCATCCAGGGCAAGACCGAGACGCTGCCGCTGGCCGTCTACCTCGAGCTGGAAGGCCGACCCGACGTGGCCGTGGCCCTCAGCCTGGCGCTGTTGGCCATCTCGGTGGTGGTGCTGGTTTCGCTTCGGGGCCGGTGGCTCGGCGCGCCGGGAGGCGCGTCATGAGCCGGGCGCCGGGAGGCGCGTCATGAGCCGGGCGCCGGGAGGCGCGGCGTGACCATCGACGCGGCTGTCGGGGTCGATCTGGGCTCGCTCGCGTTGGCTGTCGAGCTGCCCGTGGCCGACGGCGAGGTGGTGGCCGTGCTGGGACCCAACGGCGCCGGCAAGTCCACCCTGTTGCGGGCGCTGGCCGGCCTGCTCCCGTTGGACCGCGGTCACATCCGCGTCGACGGTCGCGTCCTCGACGATCCGGCCGACGGGGTGCTGGTCCCGCCCGAGCAGCGACCGGGCGCCATGGTCTTCCAGGAGCACCTGCTGTTCGGACACCTGAGCGTGCTGGCCAACGTGGCCTTCGGACTGCGCAGCCGCGGGGTGGCCAAGGCCGACGCCGAGGTGGCGGCCCGGGACTGGCTCGAACGCATGGGCCTGGCCGATCGGGCCGGTGACCGTCCCCGCCAGTTGTCGGGTGGCCAGGCCCAGCGGGTGGCGGTGGCCCGGGCGCTGGCCTCCGAGCCTCGCTTCTTGTTGCTCGACGAGCCCCTGTCGGCCTTGGACGTGACCACCCGTGGGTCGGTGCGCCACGAGTTGCGCCATCACCTGCGCCAGTTCGCCGGCTCCAGCGTGCTGGTCACCCACGACCCGCTCGACGCCGCCGTCATCGCCGATCGGCTGGTGGTCATCGAGGATGGCCGACCGGTCCAGGAGGGGACCTTGGCCGACATCACCGCCCGGCCCCGCTCGGCCTATGTCGCCGACCTGCTGGGGATCAACCTGGTGAGCGGCTTGGCGCGGGGCACCGAGGTCACCCTGGGCGACGGCACGGTGCTGACCACGGCCACCACCGCGTCGGGTCCGGTGTTCGCGGTGATCCCGTCCCAGGCCATCTCGCTGCACACTGAGCGGCCCCTGGGCAGCCCGCGCAACACGTGGCAGACCACGGTGGGCGAGCTGCACCTGGTGGGCGACCGGGCCCGGGTGCACCTGGTGGGGCCGCCCCGGTTGTCGGCCGAGGTGACCCCGGCGTCGCTGGTGCAGCTCGGGATCAGCGAGGGCGCGACGATCTGGGTGGCGGTGAAGGCCACCCAGATCGTCGTCTACGGGGATGTCTGAGGTCGATCAGTCCTTGCGCAGGATGAGTTCGGCTTCGATGAGGAGCTGGATCTTGTCGCCCACCACCGCGCCGCCGCCCTCCATGGGGGCGTCGAACTTCACGTCGAAGGCCTTGCGGCTGATCTCGCCCTTGGCCGAGAAGCCCGAGCGGGTGCCACCGAAGGGGTCGGGGCCGAAGCCGTTGATCTCGACGTCGAGCGAGACCGGCTTGGTCACGCCGTGGAGGGTGAGCTCGCCGTCGACGACGTAGTCGTCACCGTCGGCCCGCACGCCGGTCGAGCGATAGGTCATGGTGGGGTACTGCTCGACCCCGAAGAAGTCATCCGAGCGGATGTGGTTGTCGCGGTCGACGTTGTTGGTGTTGATCGAGCCCAGCTCGACGCTGACCTCAACCGACGAGTCCAGGGGGTTGTCGGCCAGGGTGACCACGCCCTCGAACTTCTCGAAGTGGCCCCGCACCTTCGACACCATCATGTGGCGGGCGGTGAAGGAGATGTCGGTGTGCACGGGATCGATGTCCCAGGTGCCGGCGATGTAGCCGGGGATCTGAACGGCGGTATCTGACATGGCGCTACCTCTTGGTCTGTTTCGGGCGGTTCGGTGGGTCCAGCGGGTGCTTCAGAACGAAATGGTTCAAACCTGAACAACCCCGTGACGCACCATCTATTCCCCAACACGCCACACCTACCCAATCGCCCGCCGCGGTGGTCTACAGCGGGGTGTTGTCGTGGGACCGCGGGGCCAGCCACTCGCGCTTGGTGGCCAGCACCTCGAGGGCGGCGGCGATCTCGCCGCGGGTCTCGGCCGGATCGATCACCGCATCGATCAGCCCCCGCTCGGCGGCGCGGTAGGGGTTCAGGAGCCGGGCCTCGTAGTCGGCCTCGGCCACGGCCCGCTCCTCAGGGGTGGCGCGACGCTGGAGGATCTCCGCCGCCCCCTTGGCGCCCATGACCGCGATCTCGGCGGTGGGCCAGGCCAGGGAGAGGTCGTTGCCCATGGTCTTGGAGTCCATGACGATGTAGGCCCCGCCGTAGGACTTGCGCAGGGTCAGACACACCCGCGGCACGCTGGCCCGGGCGTAGGCGAAGGCCAGCTCGGCGCCGTGGCGGATCATGCCCCGCCACTCCTGGTCCTTGCCGGGCGAGAAGCCCGGCGTGTCCACCAGGGTCACGATGGGCAGGTTGAAGGCGTCGCAGAAGGCCACGAAGCGCGCCCCCTTCTGGGACGCGGCGATGTCAAGGGTGCCGGCCAGGGTCTGGGGCTGGTTGGCCACGATGCCCACCGGACGCCCGTCGATGGTGGCCAGCGCCGTGACCAGGTTGGCGGCCCAGCCCGGGCGCAGCTCCAGCAGCTCGTCGTCGTCGACCAGCGCCCGGGCCACGCGCCGCACGTCGTAGCTGCCGGTCGGGCTGTCGGGGATGAGCTGGCCGGCCTCGGGGGTGGCGCGGTCAGGTGGGTCCGTCACGGCCAGCCGAGGCGGTTCCTCGTCGGCGTTGCTGGGCAGCAGGTCGAGCAGCGCGGCCACCAGGTCGCGGGCATCGTCGACGTCGGCGGCCATCAGGCTGGCCAGGCCGCTGGAGCGGGCGTGGGGGCCGGCGCCGCCCAGCTCGGCGGGCGTGAGGATCACCCCGGTGAACTCGGTGACCATGCGGGGCCCCGACAGGAAGGCATAGGACTCGGGGAGCATGATCACCACGTCGGCCAGGCCCAGCAGCAGCGCCGGGCCCGAGACGGCGGGGCCGGTCACCACCACCACGACCGGCACGATCCCCGAGCAGCGCGTCACCTCGCGTGCCGCTCGTCCCCAGCCGACCAGGGCACTGAAGCCTTCGCCGATGTCGGCCCCGCTGGAGGCCAGGTACACGACCAGGGGGGTGCCTTCGTGGCGGGCCAGGCGGGCGGCCTCGGCGATGGTCTCGCCATCGTCCTGGGACAGCGCCCCGCGCTTGTTGTCGGCGTCGACGTGCACCTCGGTGACCGCCCGCCCGCCGATCTGGAGCACCTGGGCGGAGGCGGCACCGGGCACGCGGGACCGCAGGCCGAGCGAGGGCGTCATCGTGGGTCTGACCTCGCCCGGCCCGGTCCCGTTACCACCCGCCGGCCTCGTCCTGGCCCTGGCCGCGGTCCGGGGCTCATGGGTCGGCCTCGATGGTGCAGTGGACGCCCGGCTGGGAGGTGGACTCGGTCTCGATCACGTCGCGGATGACCGTCCGCAGGGCGCGCGCCGGCGCCGACAGCCGACCCCGCTTGCGTCGGGCCAGGCCCACCGATCGCCCCTCGATGCCGTCCACCATGACCCGCTTCCAGTCGCCGCCCACCCCGTTGGGGGCGGCGCTGGCCGGGAGCAGCGCGGCGCCGAACCCCTGGAAGGCCAGTGTGGCCAGCAGCCGCATGCCGTCGATCTGGGCCTGGGGGACCAGGGTGATGCCGCCGGCCGCAGCCTGCTCGTCGAGGACGTCGCGAAAGCCCGTGCCCTGCGGCTCCAACAGGATGGGGTAGCGGGCGATGTCGGCCAGGGTCACCCGCTCCTGGGTGGCCAGGGGATGGTCGAGGGGCGTCACCAGGGTCGGGTCCTCGTGGAAGAGCCGCTCGGCGGTGACGTCGGGGTCATCGACCGGGAAGCTGGTCACGGCCAGATCGAGCCGACCGGCCACCAGCTGGGGCAGCAGGGACGAGGTGGTGGCGTCCACCACCACCAACCCCACCTTGGGATGGCGCTCGGTGAAGGCCACCAGCAGGGGCGGCACCAGCCAGCGGGCGGTGGTGCCGATCACGCCGAGCCGCACGTTGCCCGTGACCTCGTCGTGCAGCGAGGCCACGTCGGCCGACAACGCCTCCAGCTCGGACTGGATCTGGCGGGATCGCCGGACCACGATCTCGCCGGCCTCGGTGAGCTGGCCGGTGGTGCGATCCACCAGCACCACCGCCAGCTCCTTCTCGAGCCGGGCCACATGGGTCGACACGTTCGACTGCACCGTGTGGAGCTGGCGCGCCGCGGCCGAGAAGCTGCCGGTGTCGGCCACGGCCAGCAGGGCGTGCATCTGTCGGAGATCCATCGCTCTTGATGATGACAGATATCAGTGAGAACTGTTGGACAGATCTCGTGCAAAGGTTCACAATGAAGGTACATACCGCCGAGGTGAGCGTTCGTCCCCCACGATCGCCCTCGAGCCGGGCTTGCGGACCTCCCCCCCGGTCCACAATCCCACGAAGAAGCTGGCCATCCCCCTGGCCAGCTTCTTCCCGTTCCGGGCGCAGGTGTCCGGTCCGGCGACCGACCCGATGCAGCGATACCGTGCCGGCATGGCCACTCCGTCCCAGCCCGCCGACGACGAGTCGGCGCCGGCCGCGGCCGCCGCCTTCTTCGACCTGGACCGCACCCTGCTGTCGGGGGCCAGCGGCCCGGCCATCACCGCCGCGCTGCGGACGGTGGGGCTGGTCTCGGATCGCTCCATTCCGGGTCAGGACCTCATCTTCCGGGTGTTCAACGTGTTCGGCGAGAACCGCCCGTCGATGATGCTCACCCGCCAGGCCGCCTCGTTGGCGGCGAACTGGTCGAGAGCCCGGGCCCAGGAGGCCGGCGAGCTGGCGGCCGAGCAGCTGGTGACGTTGGTGCAGCCCTACGCCGAGGTGCTGATGGGCGAGCACCGCCGAGCCGGCCGCCCCCTGGTGCTGGCCACGACCACGCCCTACGACCTGGTCAAGCCGCTGGCCGACCGTCTGGGCTTCGACGCCCTGGTGGCCACCCGCTACGGCGAGCGCGACGGGGTCTACGACGGCTCCATCGACGGGGAGTTCGTGTGGGGCCACGGCAAGTACCGGGCCGTGCGGGCCTGGGCCAGCGACCACGGCGTGGACCTGGCCGTCAGCTACGCCTACTCCGACAGCTACTACGACGTCCCGCTGCTCAACGCCGTCGGGCACCCCCACGTGGTCAACCCCGATCCGCGCATGCGCCTCCAGGCCCTGGCCCGGCGGTGGCCCACCCGCTACCTCGACGCGCCCGCCGGCGTGCCCAAGCTGGCCGGCCTGGAGCCCCAGCAGCTGCTCATGCTGCTGGTGCGACCCGAGCTCACCCCGTTCGCCAAGATCCACCTCTCGGGCGTCGAGCACATCCCCGAGACCGGCCCCGCCATCCTGTGCGCCAACCACCGCAGCTACTTCGACGTCAGCGCGGTGGCCTACGCGGTGGCCAAGCGAGGCCGGCCGGTCCGCTTCCTGGGCAAGAAGGAGGTGTTCGACGCCCCCATCGTCGGCGACCTGGCCCGGGCCATGGGCGGCATCCGGGTGGAGCGGGGGCACGGGCGACGACGGCCCGCTCCAGGAGGCCCTGACCGCGCTGCGGGCCGGGGAGATGGTGGTGATCATGCCCCAGGGCACGATCCCGCGAGGCCGCGACTTCTTCGACCCGCAGCTCCGGGGCCGCTGGGGCGCGGCCCGGCTGGCCGCGCTCAGCGGCGCGCCGGTCATCCCCATGGGGCTGTGGGGGACCGAGCGGGTGTGGCCGCGCCGGGCCAAGGTGCCCGCGGTGTGGAACATCACCGATCCGCCCCCGGTGTCCATCACGGTGGGGCCACCGGTCGAGCTGGAGCGACACGACGCCGAGGCCGACACCGAACGGATCATGGCCGCCATCGTGGACCTGTTGCCGCCCGAAGCCCGGGTGGCCCACGAGCCGACCGACGAGGAGCTGGCGGCGGCCACGCCGTCGGGCGCCAAGGCCGGAGCCGGGACCGCCGATCACGAGCGGACACGCCGCCCCGGCACCGACTGACCGCTCAACCTTGCGGAAAACTGGGCATCAAGATGTGCGGTATCCGCACACAAAGATTTCCAGTTTGCCAGCGGGGCTGACCGCTCAGGGCTGGTCGGTGGTGGCGCCCAGGGAGGCGTCGGCGTCTTGGGCGCCGCGGCCGTGGAGCGGTACCAGGTGCCCCGACCCGACGCCTTGGCCTGGTACATGGCGGCGTCGGCCAGCTCGACCAGCCGCTCGTCGTCGGTGCCGCTCTGGTGCCCGAAGGCGATGCCGATGCTCACGCCCACCGAGACCATCACCGGCTGCACCCGATCGGTGATGTCGATCACCGGCGCGCCGGCCAGTGCGGCCAGCTCCGGGGAGCGGATGCTGTCCACCGGCAGGAGCAGCGGCTGCTCGACCGCGTGGATGAGCCGCTCGGAGATGGCCACCGCCTCGGCCTCGTCGCGCAGCTGGCTGCACAGCACGCCGAACTCGTCGCCGCCCAGCCGGGCAGTGAGGTCCCGGGGTCGCAGCACCCCCTCGATGCGACGGGCGATCTGGGTCAGGACGTAGTCGCCGGCGCGGTGACCGTAGTGGTCGTTGATGGGTTTGAAGCGGTCCAGGTCGAGGTAGAGCACGGCCACCAGGTGTCCGTCTCGGTGAAGCTCACGGGCCAGGTGTCGGAAGAACTGGGCCCGGTTGGGCAGGCCGGTCAGCGCGTCGTGGCGGGCCGCGTGCAACAGCAGGTCGTGGGTGTCGCGCCGCTCCACGGCCAGGGTCAGGAGCCGCCCGATGCGGTCCATGGCCACCTGATCGCTGGGTGACGGAGCGCCGGAGCGGGTGCGCCAGGCGATGAGGCAACCCAACAGCCCCTGCGTGCCCGGCCCGATCACCGGGAACACCCAGCACGCCTCGAAGCCCTGGGCTTCGGCGTCGGCTCGCAGCTCGGAGGACAAGCTGGACAGATCCGGATGGATCACCGGACGTCGGGTGACGATGGCCTCCGCCCACGGCAGGCCGAGCGTGGCCGACCAGGTGGTGTCGGTGAGCTCGTCCACGATGTCGCGGGTGGACGCCGCGATCCGGAAGCGGTCGTCGTGGGGGTCGACTCCGATGACACCCCGGCAGTCCCCGACCTGGACCTCGACCAGGTGGGCCAGCAGGCGCAGCGTGTCCTCGAAGCTGCCGCCGGCGGCGATCACCTCCAGGACCTCATCGGTGACCCGACGCTCGGTCACGTCGTAGGCCTGGACCACGATGCCCTGGATGAGGGGATCGTCCATGCAGTTGGCGGTCACCGCCTCGAGCACGCCCTGGGTGCCATCGGGCCGCTGGAAGCGGAACTCCATCGGGCGGACGGTGTCGGTGGTCTCCAGCAGGTAGGCGATGGTGCCCCGGACCAGGGGCATGTCGGCCTCGTCCACGAACTCCAGGATGTTGTGGCCGGGCAGCTCCTCGACGGGCACGCCCACCAGCGACTCGGCCGCCCGGCTCACCCAGCGCAGGGTGCCGTCGGGATCGATGACCACCGTGACCCGGGGCGCGGCGTGGACGATGGCCGCGGCGGTGGCCATCTCCTCGACTTCGGCTGCATCACGCTTTGCCAACGATTGCTCCCGGACTCGGAGCCTGGAACGGCCCCGGTTCGCCCTGCGTGAGGCCCGGTCTCCACACCCGGCCCCTGTCGTCCTCATGTGAGTCTATGACTACTTTGCGTGGTCAGCGTTCGAGCGATCGCGCGGTGAGAGGTCGAGCCGGTGGTCAGGCCTGTTGGCGACTGCGGATGATGTTGAGCGCGCCCCCGGCGCGGAACCACTCGATCTGCTCGTCGTTCATGGTGTGGGTGGCGGTGAAGCCCACGACCGTACCGTCTGGCTTGCGGATCTCGCCCTGGACCGGCCGGTCGGGGGCCAGGTCGGCCAGCCCCAGCAACGAGATGCGGTCCTGCTCGCCGATCTCGTCGTAGGTGGCCGGATCGGCGAACCACAGCGGCAGGACGCCCTGCTTCTTGAGGTTGGTCTCGGCGATGCGGGCGAAGGAGCGACAGATCACCGCCTTGGCGTTGCGGAAGCGGGGCTCCATGGCCGCGTGCTCACGCGACGACCCTTCGCCGTAGTTCTCGTCGCCCACCGCCACCCAGCCCTGACCGGCCTCGTGGTAGTGCTTGGCGATCTCGGGGAACGGCTTGCGGGTGCCGTCGAGCACGTCGAGGCCGATGCCGGCCTCGCCGGTGTAGGCGTTGATGGCGCCCAGGAACAGGTTGCCGCTGATGTTCTCCAGGTGGCCGCGGTACTTGAGCCACGAGCCGGCGGCCGAGATGTGGTCGGTGGTGCACTTGCCCACGGCCTTCACCAGGACGGGGAGGTCGACGAAGTCCTGGCCGTCCCAGGCCGCGAACGCCTCGAGCAGCTGGAGGCGGTCGCTGGTGGGCGAGACCACCACGTCGACACCGGAGCCGTCCGCCGGCGGCGCCACGAACCCGCTCTCGCCGGGCGTGAACCCCTGGGCCGGCAGCTCCTCGCCCACCGGCACCTCCAGGTGGACCGCCTCGCCCTGGGCGTTGGTCAGGGTGTCGGTCAGCGGGTTGAAGTCGACCGTGCCGGCCAGCGCCAGGGCCACCACCGTCTCGGGTGAGGTGACGAAGGCGAGCGTGGAGGCGAACCCGTCGTTGCGCTTGGGGAAGTTGCGGTTGTAGGAGGTCACGATGGTGTTCACGTCGCCTTCGTGCACGTCGGACCGGGCCCACTGGCCGATGCAGGGGCCACAGGCGTTGGCCAGCACCACCGCACCGATGCGCTCGAAGTCGGCCAGCAGGCCGTCGCGCTCGATGGTGGCCCGCACCTGCTCGCTGCCCGGGGTGATCATGAGCTCGGTCTGGCAGCTCAACCCGGCCGCCGCCGCCTGGCGGGCGATGCTGGCGGCGCGGGTGATGTCCTCGTAGCTGGAGTTGGTGCACGAGCCCACCAGGGCCGCGCTGATCTGGGTGGGCCAGCCCTCGGCCCGGGCCTCGGCGCCCAGCTCGGACACGCGGCGGGCCCGGTCGGGGGTGTGGGGGCCGTTGATGAGCGGCTCGAGCGTGGACAGGTCGATCTCGACCACCTGATCGAAGTAGGCGGCCGGATCGGCCAGCACCTCGTCGTCGGCCCGGAGGTGGTGGGCCACCGCGTTGGCGGCGTCGGCCACCGCCTCACGACCGGTGGCCTTGAGGTAGCGGGCCATGGCGTCGTCGTAGGCGAAGATGGAGGTGGTGGCCCCGATCTCGGCCCCCATGTTGCAGATGGTGGCCTTGCCCGTGCAGCTGATGGAGGTGGCGCCGGGCCCGAAGTACTCGACGATGGCGCCGGTGCCGCCGCGCACGGTGAGGATCTCGGCCACCTTCAAGATGATGTCCTTGGGGGCCGACCACCCGTTGAGCTCGCCGGTCAGGTGGACGCCGATGAGCTTGGGCCAGCGGACGTTGAACGGGTAGCCGGTCATGACGTCGACCGCGTCGGCCCCGCCCACGCCGATGGCCACCATGCCCAGGCCCCCGGCGTTGGGGGTGTGGCTGTCGGTGCCGATCATCATCCCGCCGGGGAAGGCGTACTGCTCGAGCACCACCTGGTGGATGATGCCCGAGCCGGGCTTCCAGAAGCCGACGCCGTAGCGGGCCGACACCGACTCCAGGAAGTCGTAGACCTCGTGGTTGGTCTCCAGCGCGGCCAGCAGGTCGACCTTGCCGTCCTCGCGGGCCTGGATCAGGTGGTCGCAGTGGACGGTGGCGGGCACGGCCACCTCGGGCAGGCCGGCCGTCATGAACTGGAGCAGCGCCATCTGGGCGGTGGCGTCCTGCATGGCCACCCGGTCGGGATCCAGATCGGTGTAGGACTTCCCTCGCTCCACCGTCTGCTCGGGATCACGAAGGTGGTTGATGAGCACCTTCTCGGCGTAGGTCAGCGGTCGCCCCAGCTGGGATCGTCCGATCTCCAGGCGCTGGCCCAATCGCTCATACACCGTGTTGATGAGTTCGATCGGGGTGCTGGCAGTGACGGCCATGACGGGCTCCTCGGCTGACGGTGGGGTGCGAACGGTGCCCCTGACGGTTGTACCCCCGACAGTGGACACGCGGCCCTATGTAGACAAGTATATGACAAGTGCGCCAGACCCGCTACCAGCAGATCGCCGACCACCTCCGACATCGGGTGTCGGCTGGCGAGTTCCCGCCGGGCCGGTTGCTGCCCAGCGAAGCCGAGCTGTCCCAGACCTACGGGGCCAGCCGGGTCACGGTGCGCCGGGCGCTCGAGGTGCTGCGCGACGAGGGGCTGGTCGACTCCCGGCAGGGGTTCGGCTGGTTCGTCTCGGCCGATCCGGTGCGCCAGTCGTTGGGTCGCCTGGGCACCATCGAGAGCCAGCTGCTGGCCGAGGGCGTTCGATCCGAGCGCCGCATCCTCGACTTCCGCTTCCTGGCCGCGCCCACCCGGGTGCGCGAGCTGCTCGGCACCGACACGGTGCTGCGGGTCCGGCGCCTGAACCTGGCCGACGACGAGCCGTTCGCGCTGGTCACCGTGTGGTGCCCGGAGCGCTACGGCGCCGAGCTGTCGCGCGCCGACGTCGAGCGGTCGCCTTTCTACGAGCTGCTCGACGTGGAGCTCGGCGGCGCCGTGCAGACCATCGCCGCGGCCGCGGCGTCGGCTCGTGACGCCGAGCTGTTGGCCGTCCCCGAGGGCTCGCCGGTGCTTCGCTGCGAGCGGGTCACCTCCACCGTCGACGGCGAGGTGGTGCTGGTCAGCGAGCACACCTTCCCGGCCCACCTCACCGAGTTCGTGGTCGACCTGCCCCACGCCGAAGCCTCGATCGCACCCGAGGGCCTGCGTCTGGTGGAGTGAATCAGGGGGTGGTGGTGGTCGTGGGGCTGATGAGCACGACGTGGTGGCCCGTGAACAACAGGAGCAGGGCCACCGCCCACTCGATGACCGCCACGCCTCCCATGACCATGCCGGCCAGGGCCATGCCGTTGCCCCCCAGCCGCCCGTTGGAGGCCCGGATGCGGTAGCGGGCCTGCGAGCCCTGGTAGATGGCCACGGCCCCCAGGATCACCCCGCAGCAGACCAGCGAGAGGATGCCGCACACCAGGGCGGCGACCGCGCCCTTGGCCCGTCCGATGGGACGAGGCGAGTAGGTGGCGGCGTACACGGGATCGGGCCGAGCCGCGAACGGCATGCCCTGCTCGGGCCCGGGCGGGCGGGGGCCGCCCGGGCCGGGCTGGTTCCACCACGACGGAGGCGCGCCGCCGTCGGGTCGGCTCCACCAGGGGGCGTCGCCGCCCGGAGGCTCGGGTGGCGGGCCGCCGTCGCTCATGGGTTGCTCCCTGATCCCGCCACGCTGAGCACGACGAGCACCACGATCAACACCACGGCCAGCGCCAGCACCAGCGCGCTGATGATCAGTGCAGCCAGCGCCTGGCCGTCGCCGGTGAGCGCGCCGCCCGACGCCCGGATCCGGCGGCGGGCCACGATGCTCATGGGCAGCGCGGCGATCTCCAGGAGCAACCCGATCCCGCACAGGAACGACAGCCCCACCCCGACCACGCTCACCACCAGCGAGGCGGTGGCCAGCCCTTCGTTCGTCGCCGGTGCCAGTCCGTACCCCCACCCCTGGGCCACCGGGTAGCCGGCTGCTCCGTCGGGCGGCTGCCCGTGGGGAGCTGGTCTGTAGGGTGCCTTTCCGTAGGGCGCCTGTCCGTGGGGCGCCGGGTCCGACGGTGGCCCGATCGGAGCCGACCCGGAGGGAGCGGCCCACCCATCGGCATCGCCGGATGGCGACCAGGGCTCGGTCACGGGACTCGGGCGGACGTCACGACGGGATCAGCCGATCAGTTGAGGTGAAGGGTGGCGACGTAGGGATCGACCAGGCTGAACGTGCTGGTGGCGGCGTCGGCCGCGGCCAGGACCGTCACCACCACTGCGTGCGTGCCGTGCACGGTGAGGGTGGCCTGGCCGGACACGGCGTCGCCGAGCTCGGACCCCGAGTAGGACACGACGGCGGCGGCGGTGCCATCGGCCAGGGTGATGTTGGTGGTCCCGTTCACGTGGAAGTTGCGGGTTCGGCTCAAGCCCTGCACGTTCTGCTGCACGTAGTCGGCCAGCGTCACGCCCGCGGGCACCGTCTGGGTGACGATGTTGAGGCTGGACCGGAACCCGCCGTAGTTGACGCCGGTCAGGTACCAGAGCTGGATGCCGCCGATGGTGGTCGGCGGTGGTTCCCAGGCGGCGTTGACGGCGATCGAATAGACACCGGCCGGGTCCGCGAACGGGGTGCTGCCCGGCGGCGGGGCGACCAGGGTGGTGGGCGCCGTCGTCGGAGTGGTCGAGCTCGAGGCGCCGGATCCGGCGGTGGTGGTGGGAGCCACCAGACCCTGGCTGGACGACACCTTAGACTTGTGCCCGAGCAGCGAGACCGACAGGACGACGATCACGGCCAGGGCCACGGCGATGGCGGCGCCGATCGACGCCCACGACAGCCACGACCGGTTCGACTGGGCCGCGGTGGGGGCGTCCGGCCCGGTGGCGTTGCCCGTCGTCGTGGCACCGAAGCCGTAGGTGAACCCAGGTCCGGCGGTGCCCGCCCCCGGCGTGGCATACCCGCCCCCGGGCGGGCCGGAGGGGCCCGGCGTGGCATAGCCGCCCCTGGGCGGGGTGGAGGGGCCCGGCGTGGCCGACGGGCCGCCCGGGGTGCCGGAGGCGCGCGGTGGGGGAGGTGCGGTGTGCGGGGATTGGGCGCGGGTGTCGTCGGTCCAGGTCGAACCGTCCCACCACCGGAGCTGGGCCGCGTCGCTGGGGTCGGCGTACCAGCCGGGGATCGGGCTCACGACGACGCGGTCAACTGGATGGTGCGGGCGTAGGGCAGCAGGGCGGACAGGCAGCTGGTGGCCGTGGCCGCCGGGCAGAGCACGAGCACCATGGCGCCCGTGTCGCCCTTCGAGGTGACCAGCGCGGCTCCCACCAGGTTGGCCCCGACGTTGTCGGGGTCGTTCGGGTTCGTGTGCAGGTGGATGATGCCGGCCGCGCTGCCGTCGACCAGCTGATCCGTCCCGGTCCCGTCGACCACGTACAGGACGGCTGGATCCTTCTGGGTGGCGTTGGGATCCAGCTCCTCCGCGTCGGTCTGGGTGAGGGTGGCCGCGGGTTGAGGGGCGTCGAGCCGCGCCGGCAGCACCTGGACCTTGGCCGAGTTGGCCGGGTCGAGGGTGACGGTCCACGTGGCCGAGTTGGAGATGCCGGGAGGGCCGACCTTCCAGTTCGGGCCGGTGGCCATCGTGTACAGCGACCCGGTGTCGGTGTACACCGAGTCCTGCGGGCCCACGGTGGCCCCGGGCGCCACCGTGGTGGTCGAGCCGGTGTCGGCGATGGCGCCCTGGGGCCCGCCGGAGTGGTGCGAGGAGGAGATGAGCGCCACGCCGACCACCAGGATGAGCCCGGCGGCGGCCACCCCGATCCAGAGCATCGGCGATCGGCGGGGCGTCGGGGGAGGTGGGGTCGGGGGCTGGTAGAGCGCGCCGGGCGAGGTGTCGAAGCGAGGCGGCCCGGACCAGGTGCCGACCGACTTCGCCGGGGAAGGGCTGGTGGGCCTGGACGAACCTGCGCTCGGCCCAGGTGGCCGCAACTCCGACCCCCACGTCGAACCGTCCCACCAACGCAGGCCGGGTTGACCCCCCGGATCCTCGTACCAGCCTGGTCCCCCCGCGCTCATGTCGTCTCCGTCGGCCGCGCTGCGCTGCTTCTTGAGTCTGACACGACCACGGGCACCGACGGCGCGATCGACCGCGTCACCGGGCGCCGCCACCCGTGTCTCAGGCCGTGGCCTGGTGGCTCTGCTCCGCGTCGGGCGTGCCCATGAGGCGACGGATGAGGAACTGGCGGGTGTGGGACGGCATGGCCTGGCTGTAGCGCTCCAGATAGGTCTCGATGTAGCTCGCCTGGCCGATCAGGAAGGGCAGGTCCGAGGGCATCATGATCCGGATGGCCAGCAGCGGACGGGGCGATCGCATGGGCCGGAACTCCGGGTTCCAGATCCCCCCGGTGCCGCAGGCCGGGTGGAACTCGCCGATCATCAGGCCCTGGGGCACGAACTCGGGCTTGAGCTCACGCTGGAGCTGCTCGATCGGCCCGGGGTCGATCGGGTCGAGGCCCGACACCATGACCACCACGCTGACCAGGTGGGTCGACTCGGGGCGGACCGACGCCTGCCGACGCAGGATCCACTCGCCGTACCGGCGCACCGCGGCCCGGTTGGCCTCGGGATCGTCGGGGTCGGCCGCCACCTGGGCGATGTGGAGCAGGTCGGACTCCATCGAGGGCCGGGCGAAGGGGCACACCGGACCCTTCCGGCCCAGCTCCGGGTTGGAGGTGACCAGGAAGGACCGAGCCCAGGCGTAGGTCTCGCGGGCGTCGTCGAGCTCGGCCGCGGCCGGGGCGTCGGGTTGGAGGTCTTCGGCGGTCAGCAGGACCAGGCCGTCGTCGAGGATCATGCGCCGCCTCCCGTTCCCCGTTGCGCGTCGCGTCGACGAGGACCCCAGCAGGACGGTGCGTTGTCTGCGCGGCCACGGTGGCCAGGGTCGGTTGGGTGCCCCGGGCGGAGAGGAGCCGGCGCTCGTCCATCCAGTTGACGACCACGAACCCGAGCTGGCGGGCTCGCTCGAGGCTGAGGTGGAGGGAGGCGGTCGAGGGGGTGCCGGTGTTCTCGCCGCCCAGCATGAGGTGGTCGACCTGGACCAGCGACGCCAGGTAGTGAGCCGGATCTTCCAGCTGCGCGCTGGGTTGGACCGGCTGCGCATCCAGGTAGGTGGTGTAGGCCACCGTGTGGCGGGCGTCGGGCAGCGAGCTCAGCAGCGTCTGCCAGTCCAGGCCCTCGTGGAACTCCTCGGGCGCCTTGGTCAGCCAGGTGGCCACGGCCGCGGGGCTCACGCCGGGCCGTTCACCCCATCCGGGCAGCATGAGCAGGGTGCGGGTGGAGAAGTCGCGGTGGAAGCGATCGTTGAGCCAGCGGCCGAACTGGGTCAGGGCGCCGTTGTAGGCGGCCAGGAACTGCTGGGCCTGGGCCGCGGTCCCGGTTCCCGGCCTCCATCCACCCGGCACCGGCGAACGGGCCTGGGTGCTGGGGTCGTAGGCCCACCAGCTGTCGGTGTGCCCGCCCCGCCGCCGTCCCCGGCCGGATAGCGCAGCTCGCCGAGCGGTCCGCCCCCCTGGCGCACACCCCACACCTGGCCCTTGGGCAGCTGGTGGCCGAGCCAGTCCAGGTACCGGCCCATGGCGTCGCGCACCGCGGGGTCGGTCACGCCGTTGGCCACCTCGTCGCCCGATCCTCTCGGACCGCTGAACACATCGCCGTACTGGTCCACGAATCGGGTGCCCCCGGGCAGGGCGAACACCCACGACGGCGGGAACTGCAGGCCGGGGTCGATGATGACGGCCAGGTGCCGGGCCCGGGCGGCGGCGATGCGAGCCCGGAGGCTGCGGCCGTACGTGCGGCCCGGAAGCGCGCTGGCCGCGGGGCTGGGCCTGGCTCCAGCTCAACGCGATGGTGACCAGTTGGAACCCGGCGGCGCGCTCGGCCGGGTAGTGCGTGCCGTCGGTGTCCACCAGGCCCAGCCACGGGGTGTGGTCGCCTGCGGGCTCCCCGGCCAGCGCCTTGAGGGTGCCGCAGCCGCTGGCGCTCACGGCCACCGCCAGGGCCAGCAGCACCCAGTGGGCCACGCCCGCGCCCCGTCCGGGGAGCGATCCGGTGGGCGGGCCCAGGCCACGGGCGCGGGGACGGGACGGGGTCAACGCGGCTCGACCCCGATGCGGTCGGCGCAGGTGTGCAACCACTCGATGACCGACTCGGCCTCGACCCCCCACAGGTCGAAGCGCTTGGCGTGCACCGCCTCCAGGAAGGCGTCGGCCTTGCGTTCGTAGCTGATCCCGGCCATCGGCGTTCCCACCGACCAAGCGAACATCTGCGAGTGCAGCCGGTGACCGATCACCGCGTCGAGCTGCGCGATCACCGCCTTCATGGCCGCCGGCGTGAGGGCTGGACCGACCGTGCGCACGTGGTCGGGCTCGCGCACCCGTCGTCGGACCTCCTCGGCCATGCTGCCATCGCTGCAGGTCGAGCCGATGCCGTTGTCGCCCCGATCCGACAGGCACAGGATCACGGCGTCGCCTCCGGTGTGGGCGTGCCACCAGTCGATGCACTCGCTCATCACCGCCACCTGCTTCTGGTTGCGCCCGGCGAAGCGGGTGGGCTTCATGGACACGCCGAGCAGGGCGGGTCGGGCCGCGCCGGGCTCGAGGTGCAGGAGCTCCAGGGCCACGTCGGGCGGCGCCGGTTCCAGGGTCAACGCGGGGTCGTCGACCTGGACCGTGTTGGGGCCCGGACCGAGCACCTCCACCGACTCCAGGTCGCGGGCCGTCACCAGGCTGCTGCCGGCCGCCGCTCGGCGCAGGCTGGTCTGCACCCACAGGGGCGCGCTGGTATAGGCGCCGATGGCCAGGAAGACGGTCTCCTTGCCCAGGCGCTGGGCGATCAGGGCGACGGTGGGCAGCAGGCAGGTGAGGCCCTTCATGCCGTTGCCGAAGATGCCCCCTCCGCCGATGGCCACGATGTCGGCCCGCAGCAGGCAGGTGAGCCCCCGGCGGCTGAGCATCCCGGCGGCGGCCACGCGGTGGTCGCGTTCGATGCGCTCGGGCCGACGCGACACCACGGTCACCTCGGCCAGGGGTCGCAGCAGTTGGAGGAGGCTGGTCAGGATGGCCTCGTCGCCCAGGTTGCCGTGCCCGTAGTTGCCGAACAGCAGGAGCTTGGGTCGGGGGTGGCGTCCGCCGAGCAGGCGTTCCAGCTCCTCGGGGAGATCCGCGTGGCGGACCGAGGGGGGTGGTGAGGTGAGGTCGGTCAGGTCGATCAGGTCCAGCGTGGTGCTCGTGGGGCGGGGCACGTCGGGGCCTCCAGGCGGGTGGGTGCGAACAGGGGGGATGGGGGTGGGTTGGTCGACCGAGGTGCGCCGGGGCACCGCCCGTGACCCGGCGCGGTCGGTCGAGCAGGTCGAGGAGGACGAGGGCCACGGCTTCGGCGAGCGGGGCCAGGTAGGGGGGATCGAACAAGGTGTTGTGGCCGCCCGGGACGACCATGGTCTGCAGGTCGCCGCGCACGAACCGGCCCCAGCCGAGGGTGCGGTCCCCGTAGGACATGCGCACCCCCTGGCGCGTTCGCAACACGACCACGTCGCCGTGGTAGTCCTCGGTGATGTGGTTGCGGACGGCCAGGTTGGACAGCCGGCCGGCCCGTTCGACGGCCATATCCAGACGGTCCGGGGCGGTGGCGGCTCGGCGCAGGCTCAGACGGCTGGCCACCACGGCCCGCACGGCCTCGAGGCGCTCGCTCATCGACGCCGATCGCAGCTCCGGCCAGTTGAGCATGACCTCACCCCAGTAGTAGTGGGGGAGCGACAGCCGAGCGGGCGTGTCGATCAGCAGGACGGTCCGGACCTCCTGGCCTGCGGCCCGCAGCCGGCGAGCGGCTTCGTAGGCGACCAGCCCGCCGGCCGAGTGGCCGCCCAGGAGGTAGGGCCCCTCGGGGTGGACGGCTCGGATCCGGTCCACGGACCTCCTGGGCCAGTTCCTCGATCGTCACCGGTGACGTGGTGTCGCCCTCCAGGTCGTGGACGTGGATGCCGACCAGGGGTTGATCGGGTGCCAGCCACGGACCCAGCCGGCGGTAGCGCAGCACCGACCCGAGGTAGGCGTGGATCAGGAACAGCGGCGGGCGCGTGCCGGTGGGGTTGACCCAGAGCAGCTCGTCGCCGTGCGAGCCCTCCTGCTCGGTGGCGGCCAGCGCCGCCAACCCGCGCAGGGTGGTGTCGGCCAGCAGCCGTCCCACCGACAGGCGGCAATCGAGCTCCTCTTCGAGGCGGCTGAGCAGGCGGACCATGGCCAGCGACGTGCCACCCAGGTCGTCGAGGAAGTCGTCGTGGAGGTCGATCGGTCCGGCCGGTGACAGGATCTCGGCCACCAGGCGCAGGACCAGCTGCTGGGTCGCATCCAGCTCGGGCTGGGCGCGGCCGCCCCGGGCCCGGCGAGCCGCGCCCCCCCGTGTCGCCGGTCGCGGGAACGCCCACCGGGTCGCCCGGGGCGTGGCGCCGGGCGGCCTCGTCGGCCAACGACCGGCGATCGAGCTTGCCGGTGGGGGTGACGGCGAGGTGGGTCACGGCCTCCAGCTCGGACGGCACCAGATAGGGAGGGAGCACCAGCCGCAGGGCGTCGCGCAGATCGGCGGGAGTGAGGGCCGGGGCCGCCCCGGTCGGGACGTAGTAGCCCACCAGCCGGGCCTGGCCGCCCGACCCGGCGCTCACCACCGCCGCCTGCGCCACCCCGGGCTGAGCGGCCAGGGCCCGCTCGACGTCGCCCGGCTCCACCCGGAAGCCTCGGATCTTGAGCTGCTCGTCGGCTCGGCCGTGGAAGTCGAGGCGGCCATCGGGGCGCACGCTGGCCAGATCGCCGGTGCGGTACGCCCGGGTCGCGAGCGCTTCGGGATGGGCCAATGCGAACGGTACCGGTGCGAACCCGCTGGTCTGGTGGGCCTCGGTGCCCACGTAGCCGTCCGCCACCTGCGGGCCGGCGATCCACAGCTGGCCGACTTCGCCGTCGGGCACCGGCTGGCCGTCGTCGTCGAGCACCAGCACGCGGTTCTCCCCGATGGGTCGACCGATGCTCACCGGCCCGTCCAGAGGCAGGCGCACCTCCTCGACGGTCACCATCACCGTGGTCTCGGTCGGGCCGTAGCAGTTCAACAGGCGGTCGACCGACCTCGAGGCCAGCAGATCGGTGGCCAGGCCCGGGGGCAGGGCCTCGCCGCCCATCAGCAACGTGCGCGCCGTCGGGGGATAGCGCCCGGCCCGCACCAGTTCGGCGATGACCGAGGGCGGGGCCGACAGCAGCGTGACCGGGACGGACTGGTCAGCCAGGGCCAACGCATTGGGGAGCAGGCGCATCGCTCCGCCCGCGACCAGGGTGGCGAACACCTCGATGACCGACGGGTCGAAGTTGAACGACGTGGTGGCCGCCACCAGTGCCAGCTCCGCGGGATCGAGGGCGCCGCGGATCCAGGTGAGGAACGCCGACAGGTTGGCGTGGGTGATCCGGACCCCCTTGGGGGCGCCGCTGGAACCGGAGGTGAACAGCACGTAGGCGGGATCGGACGGAGCCGGCCAGGGCCCGGACCAGGGGTGGCTCGACGGAGCCAGGTCGTCGACGTCCACCACCCGGGCCTGCTCGAGCTGGGGGACGGGGGCGCCGGCGTTGCGCACGATGACGGGCAGACGGACCCGGGCGCTCATGGCTCGGAGTCGTTCCGGCGGATAGTCGGGGTCGAACGGCACGTAGGCGCCACCCACGACCAGCACGCCCAACAAGGCGGCCACCGCCGAGTTGGTGCGGGCCACGCTGACGCCGACGGTGGTGCCCCGGCCGACGCCGAGCCGGCGCAGGTGGGTGGCCACCGATGAGGTCCGGGCCCACAGGTCGCCGTAGCTCCAGCGGTCGTGGCCGTCGGACACCGCCGGCACGTCGGGGCTGACCGCGGCCTGTTGATGGATCAACTCGACCAGCGAGCAGCCCGCTCGTTCGGGGGCCACGCCGGCGGTGAGCGGCCACGAGGCGGCCGTGGCGGCGCGGCCGGTCATGGTTCGACTCCACCGGGCAGGGCGGCGTCGACCGGCCCGAGGTCCGATTCGAGGTGCGCCACCTGGAGATCCGCCACCACGCCATCGGGTGCCACCTCGAGCCCGAGGTCGATGACCGACCCGGCATCCTGATCGGCCAGCGCCCGGCGGTACACGACGCCTTGGCGGCGGGCCAGGCGGTCCCAGCGCAGTTCGGCCACGGTGGCCGGTCCGGCCGAGCCCAGGCGCGCCCGGCGATCGGGATCGAGGGCCAGGGCGGCGATGGCATCGGCCAGCAGGCCCACGTCGAAGGCGGGCACGACCACGCCCACCTGGTCGGTGACCAGGGCCCGCAGGCACGGGATGTCGAAGGCGACCACGGGCGTGCCCACGGCCAGGGCCTCGGCGGCCACCATGCCGAAGCTCTCGAACCGGCTGGGCATGACCACCGCGTCGGCCGACGCCAGCCAGCGGAAGCGCTCGTCAGCTGGCACCCGCCCGGCGAAGACCACCCGGTCCTCGATCCACAGGTCCTCCACCAGGGCCTGGAGCTTGGCCCGGTCGGGACCGTCTCCTCCCAGCACCAGACGCTGGGGGATGCGATGGCGGTGCACGGCCGAGGCGTAGGACTCGACCAGGAGGTCGAGGCCCTTCTGGGCGATCTCCAGTCGACCCAGGTAGACGAGGTCAGCCCGGGGCCGCGGGGTGACGCCGAAGGCCCCCTCGTCGAGGCCGTTGGCCACGGTGGTCACCTGGGCCTGGGGGGCACGCCGGCGCAGCTCGTCGGCCAACTCGTCGGAGACGGCCACCAGGTGGCGGTGGGTGGCCAGGCCGGCAGCTTCGATGCGGTCGAAGGGCAGGTGGTACTGCTTGGACTTCTCGGCCGCGAACAGCCACTGGACCACCCCGACGGTGGGGCGCGGCGTCAGCCGGGGGACCCCGACGGTGGAGAAGGGCGCGGCGAAGTCCTCCACCACGAGGTCGCTGGGATAGCGGGCCAGTGCCCAGGGGATGGCCGCGAAGTACGCCAGCATCGAGGCGAAGCCACCCACCGGAAGACCGACGTGCACGTAGCGAACCCCCTCCTCCACCCGCGACCGGGCGCCGGGGTAGCGGGCGCACACCACGGTGATGTCGAACTCCTCGGCCAGGACCCGGTTCACCTCGTAGGTGCGCACCGATCCGCCTCCGGCACCGGGACGGCGGGGGTCCTCGAAGCCCAGGTGCAGCACGCGGGGTCGCGGTCCGGCGCCCTCGGGGCGGCCTGCGCCGAGCTGGAGCAGCGCCACCAGCGCGGGCAGGGCGGCGAACGAGCGCGGCCCAGGCGATCCACACGACGGGTTGGGACCGCAGGGCGGCCAGCGGGAGGGCGGCGGCCGCGGTGAACAGCACGGTCCGACCCAGCCCCTTCACGCACCCGGGCCAGCGCCGCCGAGCGTCCCGGGTCAGCACCGCGAACACCAGGCACCCGGTGGCGGCCACGCCCAGGGCCAGTCCCGGCAGTCCCCACAGGTGCAGCCCGACCACCTCGAGCACGGCGGCCACCACCAAGCCCTCCATCAGGATCACCGTGGCCCGGCCGAAGATGCCGGCGGCCTGGAAGAACGTGGTGGTCAGGTTCACCGCGCCCATGGCCAGGCCGGCCGCGGCCACCCAGGGCAGCAGGGCGGCGATGTTGCCGTAGCCCGGCGGGAAGATGCGGTGGGTGATGGCGTCGGGCAGGGTGGCGATCACGATGGCGATGGGCACGCACACCCGGATGAACAGCGTGAGGATCTGGCGGATGCTGCGCTCGGGTGGCACCCGCCCCGCCACCAGACGGGGGAACACCACCATGGACAGGGCCGTCCCCACGTACACGGGGATGCGCCCCAGGATCTGGGCGGCCTGGTAGGTCCCGACCTCGGAGCGGTTGGCGATCAGCAGGCTGGCCAGCACCACGTCGAGGCTGGCCAGCACCGCGGTGCCGGCCTGGATGGCCATGAGTCCTTTGGTGTCGTGCCACAGGTGCCGACTGCGCAGCGACGCGCCCTCCCAGCGCAGGTCGTGGCGCATGGCCCACAGGCCGCCGGCGGTGACCACGGCCGCCCCCAGGGCGAAGCCGGCGATGGCGCCGCCGGCACCGAAGCCCAGCACCACCAGGGCCACGCCGGCGCCGATCTTGACCACGACCTCGCCCACCCGCAGCACGGCGATGCGCGGGAACTGCTCGAGGCCCTGCATGTAGCCGACGGTGGTGGCCGCGGTGAAGATCACCACCACCGAGGCGAAGGTGGCCATCAGGGCCAGCGCCCCGGCGTAGTGGTGGGCCACCGCGCAGGTGGCGCCGGCGGCCAGCAGGGCCTGGGCCAGGCTGGTCAACAGGCAGAAGCTGACGGCCCGGCGGCGGCGGTCGGCGTCGTGGCGGGCGGTGGCCACCTCCCGGGCCAGCACCCATGGGCTGGACGCGCCCGCCACCGTGCCGCAGATGAGCAGCAGGGCCGAGATCGATCCCACCACCGCGTACTCCTGGACCGGCAGCAGCCAGACCAGCGCCATGGTGTAGGCGTAGTTGAGGAGCGAGATGGCGGTGGTGGCGCCCACCACGATGGCCTCGTGGCGGGCCCGGCCGGTGCCGGGCTCGGGCGGCTCGGCCAGGCTGGCCAGCTCGGGACCGGGGGTGTCGAGCAGCGCGGTCATGCCCCGCTCCCCCCGGTCAGGCCGCGCACGTCGTAGAGGCGCAGCTCACCCTCGCCCCGGCTGTGGGCCTCGAACACCAACGGCGCGCGGCGCTCGAGCGTGGCCAGGGTGGCCGGTGTGCCCAGCCCGTAGCCCTGCGCCACCAGGTTGGTCACGATGAGCACGTAGTCCACGTGGTGGGCCCGCATCTCGGGGATCGAGGCCCACTCGCCCAGGACCGCGTTGGTGATCAGGAACTGGGCCGTGAACTCGGTGACCGACACCACGGTTCCGGGTCGGATGTTGGCCCGCTCCCAGGTGAGGAACTGCTCGTAGGCGTCGTCGGGGGTGGTGCGCACCGAGACCCAGATCGACAGGTTCAGCGCGAGCAAGGCCACCAGAGCGGCCGCGGCCAGCCGTCTCATCGGTCGATGCCAGGTGCGGGCTCGGCGTTGCACCCAGAGGCACAGGCAGGCCACCACCGGCAGGACCATGATGTAGAACATCTGCTCCTCGAGCGAGCCCAGGACGATGGCGTAGGCCAGGTAGGCGCAGGCGCAGAAGGACCACATGGTCACGGCCAGCACGGCTCGCTCGCGGCCGGTGGCGTCGGCCCATCCGGCCCGCCAGGGTCGGAGCTGGCTGAGCAGCGCCAGGGTGGCCAGGCCGCCCAGGCCGAGCAGCAGGTACGTGGTGCCGAACTGGCCCAGGTTGGCCGTGATGCGCGAGGTCAGGGTGACGTGGGTGGTGGGCGCGTTGAAACCGGTGTCCTGGGCGATCCCGACCAGGCGCTCCACCCCGTGGAACTTGTCGGCGAACCAGGGCCCCAGTCCGCCCCAGGCCAGGGCACCGCTGATGGTGACGACCAGGTAGGTGCCCAGCCCCGTGACCACCAGACGCTGAGCCTGCAGGCGCGGGACCACCCAGCCGGTGGCCCACATCACCAGCAGGGTGGCGATGATGACCAGACCGAAGGTCTCCTTGGTGGCCATGGTCAGCCCCGCGGCCACCCCGGCGCCGGCCAGCGCCCGCCGGGACACGACCGACCTGTCCGAGGTGAGGGCGACGGCCACCCCCAGCAGGGCGGTCACCGCGGCCAGCTGGGCCAGCGACTCCAGCATGACCTGGCTGTCGTACTGGATGACGAAGGGATCGATGGCCAGGATGAGACCGGTGGCCAGGGCGGCTCGGCGCGCCCCGGTTCGCCGCACCAGGGCGTAGGCCACGCCGCACGACAGCGCCCCGGCCAGCGCCGTGACCAGGCGCAGGTGCAACAGCAACTGGTCGATCTGGCCGTGGGTGCCGGTGAGGAGCATGCCCGTGGCCAGGACCAGGAAGCCGGCGGGGGGATGCAGGTAGAAGGGCTGCCCGTAGAGGCTGAGGCCGTGCCCGGTGGCCAGGTTGCGGGCGATGGTGGTGTAGGTGACCTCGTCGATGAAGAAGTCGTAGGCCCGGTCGACGTGGTACAGGCGCAGGCCGGCGGACACCACCACCACGGCGACTGCCGGCCAGACGCGTCGGCGGCCGCGAGCCTCCCGATCTGGCCGGTCCGGCTCGGCGGTGGGCGCGACCGGATCCCCGCCGCGCAGCCCGGCTTCTTCGAGCACCTCGCGTATCTCGGCGTCGATACGCTGGGGACCGGTCGGCGGTGCGCTCATCGGCTCAGCGCCCGTTCCACGGACTCGGGCGACATCGTCAACGGCGTCGGGGCCATGGTCACCGGCGACAGGAAGTCGGTGGGACGAGCCACCTCGACGGTCACGCTCGGATGGGTGACCACCTCGTCGGGCAGCCCCGCCCGGCTCAGGGCCAGCCGGGCCGTGCCGGTGTCAGCCCCGGGGAGCAGGACCACCAGCGCCTGGGTGGTGCGGCTCCATTTGTCCGACAGCCGGAAGTCAGGCACCCAGTTGTCGGGCAGCAGGGGGGTGGGCACGTGCACGACGGTGGCCAGGTCGGTGCGCACCCGCCGGTCGTCGGAGCGGTGGGCCAGGCGGCCGCGTTCGTCGTCCAGCACGGCGCTGATCCGCTCGGCCATCTCGTCCCAGGTGAACCGGCTCACCCAGTGATGGGCTCGCTGGGACATCTCCATGGCCAGGCCGGGATCGGCCAGCCGGTCGAGGGCGTCGGCCACGGCCTCGGCCAGGTCGTCACGGTCGTCGATCAGCCAGCCGGTCACGCCGTGGCGGATCGAGTCCCGCAGGCCCGGCCGGCGGTAGGCCAGGGCCGGCACGCCGAGGGCGTTGGCCTCCACGATCGACAGCCCCCACCCCTCGCCTTGGGAGGGGTTCACGGTCAGCCAGGCGGTGGCCAGCAGGCGGTCGCGCTCGGCGGCCGGCAGCGACCCGTGCAGCACCACCCGCGACGCCAGCCCGGCGTGGGCCACGGCCTGGCGCAGCTGGGCCAGCTCGGTGCCGTCACCCACGATGTGGACCTCTAGGTCGGGGTGGCGCTCGGCGATGGCCGGCACCGCCTCGACGAGCAGATGGGTGCGCTTGTGGGGCACCAGGCGGCCCACGCACACGATGCGTGGCACGGGCGCCCGATCGAAGCCCAGGCGCAGGGCCTCGGGCATGGGGTCGCACCCGGGCGGGACCACCCGGATCTGGCCCCGCAGCCCGAGGCGGCGCCGAGCCCCCTGGCGGGTGGACGGCGACACCGCCACCACGGCCCGACGGCCGTAGACCACCCGGCATCCCGTGCGTTCCAGCCAGCGGCCCAGGGCCGCGCCGGGACGCGAGAGGTATTTCGAGAATTGGTCCTGGTGGATGTGGTGGAGCAGCAGCGCGACCGGCGTGGACGCTTGGACGGCCAAGGGGGTGAAGAACGGGATCCCATTCTGGGAATCGATCACTCCGCTTATCTTTCGCCGATGTGTTAAGAGCCAGGTCAGCGCATGCGGATACACCGTCAGTTGACCGCCTCGGCGGACAACTTCATAGCCGTCTCGGAACTCGTGCGCGGGTTGGCCCTCGACCGCGGCGGTGAGCAGCACGACCCGTTGAGGGCCCCGCGCCAGGCGCTCGGCCAGCATCTCGCACACCACCTCGGCCCCACCGGCTCGGGGATGCTCACGGTCCCGCCAGTTGGTGATGACCAGGATGGCGTCCCGGTCGGCCGGTGCGGTCAAGATGCCATCCGATCCGCCCTGGGTGACGATCGCAGGGCCCGGCGCACCTCGCGCAGCTCGTTGAACGACCGCAACCCGTCGGCCACCGGACGGAAGGTCGAGCCCGGCTGGTCGCTCCAGTGGATGGGCAGCTCGATCATGGCCAGGTCTCTGCGGCGCCCCGCCCTCGCCAGCAGCTCCACATCGAAGGCGAATCCGTCGAGCACGCCCTCGGTGAACAGCTCCTGGGCCACCTCGGTGCGGAACATCTTGAACCCGCACTGGGTGTCGGAGGCGGCCGGGGCCAGCCGGGCGGCCACGGCGTGGAAGGCGGCGCTGCCCGCCCGTCGCAGCGTGGGCTGGCGCACCGCGTAGCCTGCGCCCAGGCAGCGTCGGGAGCCGATGACCACATCCCACCCGGCGCCGAGCAGGTGCAGGGCCTGGCCCACCGCCGACGGGGGGGTCGACTGGTCGGCGTCGCAGTAGCCCACGTAGGGGGC
This sequence comes from uncultured Microthrixaceae bacterium, assembly GCA_963793965.1. Classification (GTDB taxonomy): domain Bacteria; phylum Actinomycetota; class Acidimicrobiia; order Acidimicrobiales; family Acidimicrobilacustridaceae; genus UBA4742. The sequence goes on along the minus strand of CAWCCB010000017.1, from coordinate 47,366 downwards.
GGCGGCGAAGAGCACCCCAGCGCGGACCGCCGCCCCCTTGCCCCGGGTCTGGCACCCGATGACCTGGATGTCGATGTTGGCCCGGCGAGCCAGGTCGACCGCCTCGGAGGTGCCGTCGACGCTGCCGTTGTCGACCACGGTGACCCGGATCGACTCGGTCCAGGACTCGGCCTGTAACCGGTCGGCCAGCGCGTCGAGGGTGGCGCCGATGCGGGTCTCTTCGTTGAGGGCGGGCACGACCAGGTCGAGCTTGGCCTGGGTCGGGCGCCGACCCGGACGCACGAGCTCGAGGTCGGGTCCGGCACCCGGCTCGGGATCTGGTGACGGCCACCGGGTCCGGGGATCGGTGGCGACGGGACTGGTCGAGCGGCTTCCGCCTGGCTGACGCATCACGGCTCTCTTCGTTGGGTTCGGGGGGATCGAACGACCACTGAATCTCATCTGAATTGCATCTGTGCCCCGGCTTGCTTCAGCTTCAAGGAATGGGTGAACCGCCGCGAGAAAGCGGAAGGCTGATTCCATGATCTGTCGCCCTGAGGCAGGGGGGATTGCCTCTATTCGCCCTAATGAACTTCTGCACCAGAGCTTATGGAGGTCCAGGTTTCGTCCGCGTTACCGATAAGAAAAGGGCCAACAAACGCTGTCTGCATCCTTGGCGACCACCGGGTGTGACGCCCGCCACCGCGGTCCGCGTGCGACCGGCGGGTGGCGCGTCGGCGCGAGGCACCGCTGGCGCCACCCGCCGCCGTCCGACGAGGCAACCGCGCACGGACGCGGCCGAAGCGGCCGCGTCCCCGTGCCGAGAGGTTGGCGTCGGGTCTGTCCGACCCGCTCAGTCGAGGTCGGGCCAGCGACGCTTGGGTGTGCGGCGACGCTTGGGGCCGCGGTCACCCAGCCGCCAGGTGCGGCGCCAGGCACCCAGCTCCGGACCCTGCAGGGTCGGCGTCTGGCCGCGGTGCGCCCGTTGGCGGGCTGTCCACCAGTCGTCGCGGGTCTCGTCGGCCAACCCGGCCACCGATGCCTCTACGCGTGCCCCGAACCGGCGGGAGTCCTCGTCGTCGCGGGCGCGGATGGGCGAGCCGAAGGTGATGGTGGTGGAGGACGGTTGGGGGATCGAGCGGCCCTTGCGCAGGATGCGCCCCGTTCCCTCCAGGTGGATGGGCACCACGGGCACGTCGCCGCGCATCGACAGGTAGGCCGCGCCGCCGCGGAAGGGCTGACCCCAGCCGTCGGGGCTTCGTCCGCCCTCGGGGAAGATCAACATGCTCCAGCCGTCGTCGATCAGGGCGGCTGCGTCGTCGGCCGACTTGCGACCCACCTTGGTGCGCTCGATGGGGATGGCGCCGATGACCAGGGCCGAGAGGGGCGCGGTGATGCGGTTGCCGAAGAAGTAATCGGCGGCCGCGGCGATGAACATGTGATGGCGCCACGGCTCGGGGATGGCCGACAGGGTGAGCGGCGTGTCGATGTGGCTGTGGTGGTTGGCCGCGAAGATGACTGGGCCCTCCAGGTCGGCCAGCCGGTCCAGGCCCCGGATGCGGGGTGCCGCCAGGGCGCGAAGCGCGGGGGTGACCGCGCCCTCCAGCAACAGCACCCGGGCCATGCGGGCCGGGTAGCGCCGGGCCCACTCGGTGTCGTAGTTGGCGCCCAACGGGCTGGGCTGGCGCGGGACGTCGATGCCCCGGGGGGTGGTCGGAGCCAGCACCGGGAAGGCCAGGTGCCGGCGGGCCGCGGCCACGCTCATTCGCCCGGCGGTGACCGCCGTGGTGCGGTTCAGGGGGACGCGCTTGGCCAGCTCGCTCACCCTGCGCACGCGAGGCCGGGCCCGGCGTGGCGTCGGCCTCGGTCACGTCACGTCCGCCATGAGCACCGGCGGGTTGTGCAGGTGGGTGATCGAGGCATCGCGCCCGACCGTGTCCGACGCCATCTCCAGCGCGTCCTGCAGGGTGGAGGCGGGCATGAAGCCCAGGCGACGGACCGCCCGGGTGTCGCCCCCCACGATGATCACCCGGCCCAGGTGCTGGAGGGCGTGGGCGCCCCAGTACCACATGTAGAAGGGATGCACCCCGTGGTAGGCGTAGGAGGTGCGGTACAGGTGGCGGTACCACTCATCGGTGGCGAAGCCCACCTCGTACTTGGCCTCGATCTCGACGGGGTCGGTGGTCTCGGACAGCACCTGTTCGAAGAAGTCGATGTAGCTGGGGTGGTGCACGGGGTGGAACTCCCAGGGCGTCGGGTGGCTCATGATGAGCACCCCGCCTTCGCGCACCGGCGGCTTGCCCCGGTAGAGGTTGAAGAAGTACCCGAGCCCGAGGCACATGACCAGGATCGGGTTCATGATCGAGTTGACGTTGTAGGGACAGATGTAGGGCAGTCCCATGGTCAGGATGTCGGTCTGGCCGTCGACCGGCACCAGGTGCTGGCGCAGCACCATCTCGGTGGTCTTCTCGTGCACGGCCTCCACCTCACCGGCCTGCACCGACGTCATCTGGTGGGGCGCCTTCCAACCCTGGAAGGCGGTGCGGCGCTGGCGGGCCGACATGCGGTCCAGTCCCGCCTTCATGCCCAGGAAGGTGAGGCGGTCGCGCCCCGACCACTCCCACTCCCGCTTCTGGAGCACGCTCAGCGGGCCCTCGGTGCCGAACACGTTGTTGTTGATGGTGGTCTCGATCTGGAAGACCTTCACCCCCGCCTCGCGCAGCACCTTGCCCATGCGCCAGTTCGAGGAGTGCAGCTCGCTGTGGTGTCGGTCCATGAAGGACCGTGAGTGCCGCATGGTCTTGACGTTGTGGTGGTGGCGGATGCTGCGGTAGCTGGCCAGCCCGGTGGCGGTGCTCTTCCAGCCGCCGTCCATGGAGACGATGTTGAGGTTGACGTAGACCAGCAGGTCGCTCTCGGCGGCTCGCTTGTTGATCTCCACCTCCTCGCCCTGGTCGGTGGTGCCCACCAGGGTCAGGTTGTCGAGGTCCTCGGCGTCGTGGTTGTAGAGCAGGCCATGGGGCGCGAACGAGTCGTAGACGCGGTCGCCCACGGCGTGGCGCAGCTCGTACTCGGTCATGCGACGGTGCAGGGCCAGGGCGGCGATGAGCTCGACGTCGTCGACGCCGGCCGCCGCGGCCAGGTCCAGGACCTGCTCGATGACGCGCTGGCGGATGTCGGGCCGGCGCATCGGGGGTAGGGGCAGCGAGATGTCGTCGAAGGCGATGGTCAACTTCATGCCCGGGCGCAGCAGGTCGGGCAAGGGTGCGCTGTCGCCCTCGGGGTTGAGCAAGGCGTGGTGGATGGCGCCTTCGATGTCGTCGAGGGGCTCGAGCGGTTCGGAGGGGTAGATGACCCGGCTGCGGCCCGGAGGCAGCTTCTCCAGCCGGAAGCTCTCGCCGTGGTGGAACAGCACCGGCGGCGTGGAGCGGTCGACGTCCAGCACGAACCCCGGACGTGGCGGCTTCAAGGTCATCGTGTGCGTTCCTTCTCTGAGGTGAGATCGAAGGCGATCTTGACCCCGCCGCGGGGTCCGGCACCGGCGGCGTGGGCGATGGCGTCGGTGTACCGGGCCAGGGGATAGGTGGCGCTGACCAGACGGCCCAGATCGGCCGTGGCCACCAGCTCGAAGGCCAGCTCGAAGGTGCGTCGGGGTGTGGCCCCCGACCCCAGGTGCTCGGTGCCGTAGGCGTAGGCGCCGGCCAGGGTGATCTCGCGCTGCCACAGCCCGGTCAGATCGACGTGGGTGTGGCCGGGCATGCCCACCATGGTGATCCGACCCCGGGGCCGCACCACCGCCAGGGCGTCGGCCAGGCTGGCTTCGCGGCCCACGCAGTCCACCACCACGTCCGCGCCGCCGGTCAGACGGATGATGTCGCCGTCGCCCAGGGCCATGGTGCCGGTGGCTCGACGCACCGCCCGGCGCAACTCGCCCACCTCCACCACCGCGGTGGCCCCCAGCTCCCGAGCCAGCTCGCGCTGGATCGGGTACTTGGCCGCGGCCACGATCGTGCCGGCGGGGGTGAGCCGACGCAGCGCGGCGATGGTGAGCAGGCCCAGGGTGCCCGAGCCGATGACCGCCACGGTGTCGCCCTCGGCCACGGCCGCGGCCAGCGCCCCGTGCACCGCACACGCCGTCGGCTCGACCATGACCGCGGCTTCGTCGGTCATGTCGGCGGGCACCGGGTGCAGCTGGCTGGGATGGGCCACCATCAGGGTGGACCAACCGCCTCCGGTGTCGCAGCAGAAGCCCGACTGCAGGCCGGGCTCGAGGTCGCCGAAGGCGATGCGCTCGCAGTTGCCCAGGTCGCCGCGGGCGCAGGCGGTGCAGGTGGGGGAGATGTGTCGGGCCACACAACCCAGCACCGGCTCGAGCACCACCCGGTCCGATCCGTCGGTGCCTTCGCGGTCGGCCACCACCTCGTGGCCGGGGACGAACGGGAAGGACACGATCGGCTCGAAGTAGCGCGAGGAGGTGCCGTCGATGGTGGACAGGTCGCTGCCGCAGATGCCCGACAACCGCGGCCGGATGCGCACCCAGTCGGGACCGGGGAGGGCAGGCGGGTCGATGTCGCGCAGTCGCAGGGGACCGACCTTGGCCCCACCACCGGGCGTGACCCGGCCGCCGGCCATGGCCGCCGCGTACCGGGGGAGGTTGCGCCCGAACTCGAGCGCCTTCACGGCCGGGTTCCCTGCGCCGGGGTCCGGTGGTCGGCGTCGCGCTCGTGAACGCGCGGCCCGATGGGCACCAGCACGCGGGGCGCGCCGGCCGACTTGGACCAGTGCTCGACCAGCCAGCCCCGCTTGCGGGCCAGGGTGGCCAGGCGGGTCTCGGGGTTGACGGCCACCGGGAAGCCCACCGCCTCGAGCATGGGCAGGTCGCTGGTGGAGTCGGCGTAGGCCACCGCCTCGCGCAGGTCGAGGTGGTTGGCGTCGGCGAAGTCCATCAGGGCCTGGGCCCGGGTCTCGCCGGTGGGTGGTACCTGAGTGAGCTCGCCGTCGTAGGTGCCATCGGGGCGACGGCCGAGCGAGGCGCACACCATGTCGTCGAACAGCGGTCGCAGCGGCTCCACCACGAAGTCGAGCGCGCCCGTGATCAGCACGGTGCGATGGCCCAGCCGGCGGTGCTCGCGCACCCGCCGGATGGCGGCCGGGAAGGACTTGGCCAGGATCAGCTGGCTGAACATCTCGGCCGCGTCCTCGTCGATCTGGTCGATCGGGGCGTGGTCGTAGCGGCGGTAGAAGAGGCGCAGGAAGTCGCTGCGGTCCTTGCGGTCCAGCGCCAGCAGCGACGGGGCCTCGGCCAGGGTGCGGGCCACGAAGCGCAGCCGCTCGTCCCGGGGCAGCCTCCGGGTGGCCAGCCACGAGTAGGAGGCCACCACGTTGGAGGCGATGAGGGTGTTCTCCAGGTCGAAGGCGGCCAGCTGGCGATCCGGCGACAGCACCTGGCCCCGCAGGCGATCGGCCCGGTTGGGACCGATCCGACCGCCCGGCGTGGTTCGCACCCGCCCGTGCTCGACCACCGAGGGCAGGTGGACCTCGCACACGTAGTGGTCCCAGTCGATGACCCGGGGATCGAAGCCGAATCGGGCCTGGTCCTCGGGTGTCTGGGCGTCCCACAGGGCCAGCAGCCGGTCGAGGCCGTACACGGCCTCGCACTCGGCGTAGGCCCCGTAGAGCTCGACGTAGCCCAGCGCCCGCTCGGCCTCCTCGCGGCGTTCCTCGACGGTGGCCCCGAACTCGGCCTGGCGGCCTCGCAGCGGGAGGGCGGTGAGCACCTTCTCGGCCCGCTCCAGGGTGGTCTTGGCCCGACTGAGCTGGGCCTGCACCCGGCCCCGGCCCGGGAACGACCAGGTGGGCACGACGATGGGTTGGCCCTCGTGGTCATAGAGCGGGTGCTCCAGGAACCAGTTGCTGACCAGGTCGACCAGGCGGCGGTAGCGCAGCGGGTTCTGCGAGCCCGATGCCACCTGCACCACCTCGGGAACCGGGTCGCCCGACGCATCGCGTTCGGGGCCCTTGGCCGCCACCGCGATCAACGCGCCGACCACCAGGTCGACCGGGATGACATCGACGATGCCCTCGGGCACGCCCGGGAACTCCTTGAGCAGGCCGCGGGCGTAGGAGATGATCACCGGCTCGGCCATGCGGAAGCCGCGGATCCAGCCCGGGCGAGGCTCGGCCAGGGCCGACTCGATGATGGAGGGGCGCACGATGCTGATGGGCACCGCGCCGTGGGTCTCGACCAGGGCCCGTTCCCCCAGCGCCTTGGTGTAGGCGTAGGCGTCGGGCCATCCCAGCGACGCGGCCCGGGCCCGCCCGGCCTCCACCAGCCGGTCGCTCACCCACCGGGCCCGCAGCTGCTCGGTCTTGGCGGCCAGGGCGGGGGTGCCGGCCGCGCCCAGCTCGGCCCGGGCCGACTTGCGGAACCGGGCCAGCTCCTCGGGGGTGCGGCTCTGGGCCTCGGCGTCGCTGCGGGCCCGTCGAGCGCCGTCCACCTCGGCCCGCCAGCTCACGTCCACGAAGAACGGGCTCTCGTCCACCATCTGCTCGAGGGCGGCGCCGCGGCGGTTGCCGGCCACGTAGCAGGTGGACACGGCCACCAGGTGCGGGGTCACCCCCAGGTCGTTGAGGGTGGCGGCGATGCGCATGGGACCGAGCAGGTTGACCTCGACCGCCGAGTCGAGCGGGGAGTCGAACGAGACGGTGGCCGCCGAGTGGATGACGATGTCGCAGCTGGCCAGCACGGCCCGGCCGGCGTCGTCGAGGCCCAGGCCGTCGCGGCTCACGTCGCCGGCCACCGCCGAGAGGCGGCGGGCGATGAGGTCGTCGAAGGCGGTGGTGCGCCTGCCGGCCTGGCCCGGGTCCGAGTGCTCGGCCCGCAGCCGGTCGAAGGCGTCGTTCTTGACGATCTCGCGGGCCACGCGCTGTTGCACCGAGGAGCGCTTGCCGGCGCGGACCAGCAACACGATCTCGCAGTCGGGCACCTCGCGCACCAGCCGTTCCACCAGCGCGGTGCCCAGGAAGCCGGTGGCGCCGGTGACGAACAGACGCTTGCCGGCGAGGCTCTCGGCGATCATCCCCCTGTTCTAGCAAAGATCCTCTACCATTTGGTAGATGACGACTCGGGATCGGGTGCTGGAGGAGGCGTTGGTGTCGTTCGGCACCCGCGGCTACGAGGCCACCTCCCTCGATCAGGTGGCCGCCGAGCTGGGCATCCGCAAGCAGACCATCCTGTACTACTTCCCGTCCAAGGCCGAGCTGCTCGACGCGGTCATCGACCTGGGCTCGGCCTCGTTGGTGGAGACGCTGGAGGCGGCCCTGAGCGACGCCGGATCGGGGTGGGACCGCATGGAGGCCATCATCCGGTCGGTGTTCCGCCTGGCGTTGCGCCGTCCCGAGCTGCTGGGCCTGCTGCGCGAGGTCAGCCGGTTGGGCGCCCCGACCGCCACCCGCCTGAGCGACAACCTCGATCCGCTGGTGAAGCGGGCCCGCGAGTTCCTGGAGGCGGAGATGGCTGCGGGCCGGTTCCGCACCACCGACGCTCGCCTGCTGCTGCTGTCCACCTATTCAACCGTGTTGGGGGTGGCCACCGAGGTGGAGGTCCTGCGGGCGGTGGGCATCGAGCCCACGCTGCGCTCCATGGTGGTGCGACGGCGCGAGCTGCTCCGGTTCCTGCACTCCGCGCTGGTGGTGGACGACGCCGTGCCGGCCTGAAGGCCTGACGATCGAGCGGGGCGGCGCCGGCTCAGGCCGGTGGGAGACCCAACTCGGACACGGGTGAGGTGGGGGCGGTGGCCGAGCCGGGGACGCCGATGTCGACCCGCACCGCCTCGATGCGACCGGAGCACAGCTCGATGGTCTTGGCCGGATCCGACGACTCGGCCGTGCAGATGTAGAGGGTGCGCCCGTCGTCGCCACCCAGGGCGCAGGCGTAGGGGTTGCGGGAGGTGGGGATCCAGTCCACCGGACCCGCGCCCTGCACCACCCGCATGACCCCCTGGTTCACCGGGTCGGCCACCCAGATGCCGCCGGCGGCGTCGAGGCAGATCCCGTCGGGAACGTTGGGGCGCAGGTCGGCCCACACCCGAGCGTTGGCCAGCGAGCCGTCCTGGTTGAGGTCGTAGGCGGACAGGCGCTGGCCGAACGACTCGGCCACCACCAGGGTGCGTCCGCCGTCGGCGATGACCATGCCGTTGGGGAACAGGAGCTGCTCGGCCACCACCCAGGTCTCGCCGTCGGGCTCGACGCACACCAGGTTCGTGCTGGTGGCCTCGGCGCCGGCGTCGATGTCGAAGCCGTAGTTGCCCACGTAGGCCCGGCCCTGGTCGTCCACCACCATGTCGTTGCAGTGGAAGGCGGCCAGGGGGCTCAGGTCGGCCACGTCGACCAGACCCTCGGGGTCGAGGCGCTGGAGCTTGCGGCCGACCATGGCCACCACCAGCAGTCGGCCGTCGGGCAGCCAGCCCAGACCGGCGGGCATGTCGGGCGTCTCGAGCTCGATGCGGGGCTCGCCGTCGGTGGCCATGGAGAACACGCGACGGGCATGGACGTCGGAGAACCACAGCTTGCCGTCGTGCCAGCGTGGGCACTCGGGGTAGACCAGTTGGTCCAGCAGGACGGCGGGGGTTCGGTCGGCCATGGATGCTCCGGAAGAAGTGGTCGGGTCGGTCGTCCGGGTGCCGGGGCGCTGGCCCGGCCGACCGTCTGTCGATGCCCGATTTCGGCTCGCGGATCGTACCGTCCAGTGGCGGATGTCACCGATTCTCAGCCCGAGGTCGGGCCGTGCGTCCTACTTCCTGGTGGGGGGACTGGTTCAGGCAGCCGACATCGGGGGGCGATCGTACAGATCGGCGAAGGGCACGAGCGCGGCGGCCACCACCGCGCCCAGCAGCAGCACGAAGGTGACCGAGGTGGCGTCGATCACGGGTCCGGCGATGAGGCCGCCGATCGCCACCGTCCCGCCGAAGGCCATGAGCCACAAGGCCATGACCCGACCCCTGACCTGGTTGTCGAGCCGGCCCTGCAGGACGGTGGACAGCGACGTGACGGTGGCGAAGTAGAAGAACCCGACCATGAACACGATGGGAAAGGCCACCGGGACCGACCGCACCAGGGCCAGCCCGGCCAGGAACACGGCGAAGCCACCCAGCCCGACCCGCACCACCCGCTCCAGCGGTCGCTGGGACAGGAAGGTGCCGATGGACAGGGCGCCCACCACCGCTCCGGTGCCGAAGGTGGCGTAGAACAGGCCGTAGGTGGTGTGGGCCGGGTCGATGCCCAGGTTGCGCTGGGCCAGCGTGGGCATCTGCACCACGAAGGCCAGGCTGAACAGCGAGAACAGGGTCATGACCAGCAGGCACCGTCCGACGACGCGGTCACGCCGGGCCACCACGAACCCACCCAGGACCCGTCGCAGGCCCTGGGGCTCGTCGGGGTTGGGGATCACCGCCGGCACGACCACGGTGAGCAGCGCCCCGATGATGAACAGATAGCTCACGGCGTTGCCCACGAACACCCAGGACACGCCCCAGCGGGCGTAGATCAGGCTGCCGATGGCCGGACCCACCACCCGGGACAGGTTCAGGTTCACCGAGTTGAGCGACACCGCGCCGTTGAGATCGCGCGGGTCGACCAGCTCGGGCATGACCGAGCTGTAGGCGGGCGCGTAGGCGGCCTGGCCGATGCCCATGGCCAGCACGAACAGCACCAGCAGCCACTCCGAGGGGGTGGGGGAGCGGGTGATCCAGGCGATGCCCAGGGCGAAGGCGGTCTGTTCGATGGAGACGAAGATGATGAGCCACTTGCGGTCGAACCGGTCGGCCAACGCACCGCCGACGACCGACAGCAGCATGAGGGGCACGAGCTGGGCGAAGGAGAGGAGGCTGACGAAGGTGGCCGAGTGGGTGAGCGAGTAGCCGTAGGCGCCGAGCACCACGTTCTGCATCCAGCTGCCCACGTTGGACAGCAGCGCGCCGATGAACACCCGGCGGAAGACCGGGTAGCTGAGGGCGGCGCGGGCGGTCCCCGGGGCGAACGGGCGGTCGCCTTCGAGCAGGGCCTCCTCGGTGTCCTCGACCGTGAGGTGCGGCTCGAGCACGGGCTCGCTCACCGGTTGTCCCCCTCCTTCGATCGATCAGGCCGGCGCCGGTGGTGACGCCGCCCCTGCGAGGTTAGGGGCCGCGGTCAGTGCTTGGGACCGCCCTGGTGGAGCTCGTCGATGGCCTTGGCGATCCGTCGTTGGCGGGTCTCGTCGGTCTTGGCTCCGTTGACGGACTGCACGATGCCGTTCTGCTTGCTGTAGGACAGGCCCTCGAACACCTGGCGGGCGGGCGCGTCCTTCTTCCAGCGCGGCCGCCAGCTCGGTGGGCACCCTCACCGCGCGCGGGGCGGTGTCGAGGGTGAGCTCGACCTCGATCTCCTGACCGGCCTCCACCCCGGCCTGGCGGCGGACCTCGGCGGCCACCGGCAGCAGGTAGCGGCCGCCCATGACCGCCACCGTGCTCGGGTAGGTGTAGCCGCCCAGGGTCACCTGGACCGGTGGCCGCTTGCCCGAGCCCAACTGGTCGACCACCTCGGCCGGCACCTCGATGCCGGTAGCCGTCTTGCCGTGCAATTCGAGGGTGGCGCGGAACTTCATGGCCAGATGATGGTCGAGGTCTCCGGGCCTCGGCAACGCCGGCGTGGCACACCCCGGCGACGCCGGGCTGACAAACTGGGGGTGACCCATGGCGGGACCCGCCCGGGGCGGTGTCCCGATTGGAGGTGAGTTGCCGTGTACGTCAGGCACATCCTCGAGGGCAAAGGCGCGGTGGTGGCCACGGTGCCCTCCGACGTCGACATGGCCCAGGTCGCCGGGCTCCTGGCCGAGCACGGCGTCGGTGCCCTGGTGGTCTCCGACGACGGCGAGACCATCGCAGGCATCGTCTCCGAGCGCGACCTGGCCCGGGTGGTGGCTGCCCGCGGCGCCGACGCGCTGGTGGTGCCGGTGGCCGAGGCCATGACCGCCGAGGTGCGCACCTGCGCGCCCGACGACACCGTCGAGAGCCTCATGGAGACGATGACGTCGCGGCGGATCCGGCACCTGCCGGTGGTCGTCGAGGGCCGCCTGGCCGGCATCATCAGCATCGGTGACGTGGTCAAGCACCGGCTGGCCGAGCTCCAGTCGGAGAGCCAGACCCTCCACGACTACCTGTACTCCGGTCGCTGATCCGGGCGGTCCCTGACGGCCCGCCTGCCTCCGCCACCCGGTGGGAGCGGGGGATGTCCGGGCTCGTCGGTGGCTCCGAGGGCCCGTTCCGTGGTCGGCTCCGTGTTGCGCGGCCCACCAACGTGGGGATGGCGGTCAGCGCTGGGGGCTGAGGCCGCAGGTGCCCTAGACGTCAGCTGTGACGCCATTAACGGTTGACATGACGTCGTAATGACGTCATAGTGACGTCGTGGACCTCACCCGATACGTCGACGAACTCCGCCACGAGCTGCAGGTCTCGGCCGAAGCTGGCGGTGAGGAGGCCCGGCAACTGGCCGAGCGCCTCGTCACGCCGCTCCAGTCGGCGACCCGGCTCGTGTTGCTCGATGCCCTGTCCGCCGCGGCCAGCGAGATCACCGCCGACCTCGCCCCGGGCTCGGTGGAGGTGCGCCTCCGGGGGCGCGATCCCGAGTTCGTGGTGACCTCGCCGGTCGCCGACACGCCCGACCTCCCCGACGGGGGACACCAGGCGGCAGGCGACCAACCACCGTCGGACTTCGCCAGCTCGGCGGGCCCGGCGCCCGTCGACGGTGACGCCGACGAAGGCGGCATGGCGCGGGTGACCCTGCGCCTGCCCGAATCGCTCAAGCTGCGCATCGACGACGCCGCCGCCAGCCAGGGGTTGTCCGTCAACGCCTGGCTGGTCCGCACGCTCGCCGGCGTGGTGGAGCCGACGCCGCCCCGGTCGTCGAGCGCCAGACGCAGCGCGTCCGGCGGCGAACGGTTCACCGGCTGGGCCCGCTCGTAGCGGCCCGCCGCGCTCGCCGCCGCAGTCCTTCAACCGAAGCCTTCGAATCACGACGCCTCTCAGGCTGTCAGGAGACCCCCATGCCAACCTTCCCGACCCCCGACCCCATCACGGTGACCCTCGAGGTGATGGGCGACGTTCGCCTCACCGCCAGCGACCGTGCCGACACCGTCGTGTCGGTCCGCCCCGCCGACTCGTCCAAGAGCGCGGACGTCCGGGCGGCCGAGCAGACCCGGGTCGATCACGACCAGGGAAACCTCACCGTCACGACCCCGAAGACCTGGCGGCACTACACGCCGTTCGGGGGCGACGGGCTCGCCGACGTCTTCATCGAGCTGCCCACCGGATCGCGGGTGACCGCGGAACTGGCCATGGGTCATCTCTCCGCCGACGGCGAGCTGGGCGCGTGCCAGATCCACACCGGCATGGGCAGCCTCCGCCTCGACCAGACCGGAGCCCTCCGGGCCTCGACCGGCTACGGGAGCGTGGCCGTCGACCGGGTGGTGGGCGACGCCGAGCTCAAGACCGGTTCCGGGCAGGTGCGCGCCGACCGGATCGAGGGCGAGGCCGTGGTCCGCAACTCCAACGGCGACACCACGCTCGGCGACGTGGCCGGCGACCTGCGGGTCAAGGCGGCCAACGGCAACATCGCCGTCGGCCGGGCCGGCGGATCGGTCAGCGCCAAGACCGCCAACGGCGAGGTCCGGATCGGCGAGGTGGTCCGCGGCGAGATCGTGATGGAGACCGCCGCCGGCGACCTCGAGGTCGCCGTCCGCGAAGGCACCGCCGCCTGGCTGGACGTGTTCACCCGGTTCGGAGCGGTGCGCAGCACGCTCGACCCGGCCGAGGCACCGTCGCCGTCGGATTCGACGGTCCGGGTCCGCGCCCGCACGTCGGCGGGCGACATCGTCATCGCCCGCGCCCCGGTCGATGCGGCCTCACCTGCGGGTCACCGAAGCGACGCCTCGTGAGGGCCGCGACCGAAGCCTCGGCCATCTGGGCGTCGGGACTGTGCAAGTCCTTCGGTGATCAGGTCGTGCTCGACGGCATCGACCTGGAGGTGCCCGAGGCCACGGTCTTCGCCCTGCTGGGGCCCAACGGGGCGGGCAAGACCACCGCCGTGCACATCCTGTCCACCCTGATCCCCGCCGACGCCGGTCGGGTCCGCATCGCCGGGCACGATCTGGCCGATGATCCCGACGCGGTGCGGGCGGTGATCGGTGTGACCGGTCAGTTCGCGGCGGTGGACGAGCTGTTGACCGGTGCGGAGAACCTGACCCTCATGGCCGACCTGCACCACCTCGGCCGGGCCGAGGGGCGCCGTCGGGTGGCCGAGCTGCTGGAGCAGTTCGACCTGGTCGACGCCGCCACCCAGCTCCTGTCCACCTACTCGGGGGGCATGCGGCGTCGCCTCGACCTGGCCATGACCCTGGTGGGCCGGCCCCGCATCATCTTCCTGGACGAGCCCACCACCGGGCTCGACCCGCGCAGCCGCCGCACCATGTGGGAGATCGTGGAGGGTCTGGTGGCCGACGGCGTCACCGTGCTGCTCACCACCCAGTACCTGGACGAGGCCGATCACCTGGCCGACCGGATCGCCATCCTCGACCAGGGCCGCCTGGTGGCCGAGGGCTCCTCGGCCGAGCTCAAGCGGTTGATCCCCGGCGGCCACATCCGCATGACCTTCCACGATCCGGCCGAGCTGGCCCTGGCCGCGGCGGCCTTCGGCGGCTCCTCGCCCGACGACGAGGCGCTCAGCCTCCAGATCCCGAGCGATGGGGGCGTCTCCTCGTTGCGGGCCGTGCTCGATCGACTCGACCAGGCCTCGGTGGCGGTGGACGAGCTGTCGATCCACACGCCCGATCTCGACGACGTCTTCTTCGCTCTCACCGGGCACGACACCCCGCAGGAGGTCAATCGATGACCAGCGTCTCGTACACGATGAACGACTCGGCCACCATGCTGCGTCGCGAGCTGCGTCACCAGCTGCGCTACCCGTCGGTCACGGTGATGCTCGTGGGCATGCCCGTGCTGTTCCTGCTGCTGTTCGTCTACATCCTGGGCGGCACGCTGGGCGCGGGCCTGAGCGCGCATGCGGGCGGGCGCAGCGCCTATGTCCAGTACGTCGTCCCCGGCATCCTGTTGATCGCCATGGCCTCGGTCACGCCCGGCACCGCCATCTCGGTGGCCACCGACATGACCGGGGGCATCATCGCCCGGTTCCGGACCATGGCCATCTCCCGGCTGGCCGTGCTGTCCGGACACGTCCTGGGGGCCACCCTCCAGACCCTGTTCAGCCTGGCCGTGGTCACCGGTGTGGCGTTGGCCATCGGCTTCCGGCCCACCACCGGCGCGCGGGACTGGCTGGCCGCGGCCGCGGTGCTGGTGCTGATCAGCGTCTCGCTCACCTGGGTGGCAGTGGCCATGGGCACCGTGGCCAAGTCGGTGGAGTCGGCCAGCAACATGCCCATGTTCCTGCTGCTGTTGCCCTTCCTGGGCAGCGGTTTCGTGCCCACCCGGTCGCTGCCGGCCGGTGTGAGCTGGTTCGCCCGCTACCAGCCCTTCACGCCCTTCATCGAGACGATCCGCGGCCTGCTGCTGGGCACGCCCATGGGCCACAACGCCCTGCTCACCGTGGTGTGGTGCGTGATCCTCTCGGTCGGTGGGTGGCTCTGCGCCCGCGCCTCCTACGAACGCCGATCCGTCCGGTAGCTGACCGGTCCGCGTTCTGCCACCGGCCACCGCCGGCGCTCACCCACCGCCCGCGACAGGTCCACGGTCCATCGCCGCGGCAGACCGCCGGCCGTTGTGCAAGCCTTTCCAGGTACGGAGCGGCGGGGAGGGCACGGTGGACGCGACGACACGTGAGAAGGTCGTGGGTCTGGTCACGGTGGTCGCGGTGGCCGCGGCGCTGATGCTGCCGGCGGCCATCACGATCGGGTTCCAACCGACGACGACGTGGGTGTGGTGGTGCCTGGCGGTGGGAAGCCTCGGCCTGGTCCTCGCCGCCTGGCAGTGGACGCGTCGCAGCTTCGTGATCCTGGCGGTGGCCTGGTTGGCCGTCGGCGTCGTGCTGGTGATCGGGTTGGGCAAGCAGCTCGACTCGCAGATCCGGCGGGTCGACGCGGTCCGCACCGCGGCAGCCTTGGAGCTCGAGCTGGCCCGGCTCAATGCCAGACCGACGAGTCAGGCGAACATCGATCTGTGGAACGCCGGGCAGCGCAGCACCCAGATCTTGTGCCAGGCGGCCGGAGGCACGCCGGGTCCGGCGCCGAAGCCTCCGGTGCTGGACACACGAAGAGGCGTGTCGGCACCTACCGCCCAGGCCGCCACCAAACCCGGCTGCGACCTCAGCCCCATCCCCGCGTACCGAGCTCGTTGGAAGCCGCGGGCGACGACGCCATCCACCGCGGCCGCCCCCAAGCCCACCTTGTCGGCCGCGGACGTGCATGCGCTGGCCTATGGCACCGCGCAGGCCGAACGCGACGTCGCCGCCGCCAGCGACGCCCTCCGCGGCACGAAGGACCTGTCGGGCGCCGACCAGACCCTGACCGCGACCGAAGCCCGCGGCCCCTCGACCGACGTGTTCACCCAGCTGAGCGCGGGCGGGGCCGCACTGGTCGACAGCATCCGGGGCAACGATCCGCCGTCGACGACTCTGAGCACCCCGGCCTGGATCGTCCTGCTGGTGGCACTCATGCTGATCGTGCGTTGGCTGCTGGTGATCAACAGCTGGAACGGCTGGGGGCCGATCGAGGTCGACGTCGACGACCAAGCCGACAAGGACCTGCAGGCCGACGACAAGCGGCGACTGGCCACCCTCCGCTCGTACCTGATCGCCAACGTGCCCGAGCCGGCGGCCGCGCCCGGCAGCGACGCCATCACCCAGGTCAGCGACCTGGCCTCGGCCCCCACCTTCGGGGGCGTCAGCTGGGTCAAGGGCGTGGCCACGTTCGTGGCCTGGGCGCTCGTGCCACCCACCGGCCACGTCGTGCGCTTCTCGTACCGGGAGTCGACGCCGGCGTCCGACGGCGCAGCTGGATCGCCGGCTGCCGGGGCCGGCACCGGCACCCCAGGTGCTGGCGGATCCGCGAGCGTGGGCCCGGACGCGGCCGCCAGTCCTGGTGGTGGCTCCGCCAAGCCGGTCGACGGCACGGTCTCCATCATCACCGTCCGGATCTCCACCCGGGGGCGGTCGCGGCTCCTGGAGACCAAGACGCTGTGGCGGGCGAAGGAAGACGACGCCCTTCGGGCCGCGGCGTACTGGGCCGCCGGTTGGATCGTCTGGAACGCCACCTTCATCCCCCGGTGGGCGAAGTGGGCACCCGACGCCGGTCCCTACCTGGGCGACTACCAGGCCGCCCTCGAGGCGCTGCACGATCCGGCCAAAGCCTCCGCTCCGGAACCGACCGCGGGGGCAGCCACGACGGCGCCACCTCCCGCCCCCGGCGCCCCGGTTCCAGCCGATGACGCGGCCGGTCGGGCTGAGACGGCGGCCCAGCAGGCGCGGGATGCGGCCGACGAGGCGAAGGCCGCGGCCGCGGAGGTGGCCGGGCTGATCGAGGAGGGTCTGAACGTGACGATCGTCGACGAGACCGTCATCACGGAGTCCGTGCGGATCACCCCCGACGCATTTCGCATGCCCCGCTTCCAGGTCATGACCGTGGCGGGCCCTCAGTTCGGAACCGGCCTGGTGAGCGAGGGGCTCGAAGGCGGCGACGCCACGACCGACCCAGGCCCGGGCTCGGGGGCGACGGGCGGTCCCGCGGTGGCCAACCGGCTCGTCGCCCTGCTCGAGAACGCGCGCATCGAGTCGCCGAGGAGTGCGCTGGTGCTCATGCGGCTGGCTGAGTGCTACCAGTACCAAGAACCGGCCGAGGACCCGGACAAGGACCTCAAAGCCCTCGAGCTCAACCTGACGGCGCGGTCCTTGTTCCCGACCTATCCGGTGGCGGGCTACCGCGCCGGAGCCCTGTTCGGCGCGGTGGCCCACGACCCGAGCCAGGCGAAGAAGCAGTTGGGCCCCGAATCCGACCTGGCGGGCAGGCTGAGGTCGCTGGTGGCCGAACCCGGCACGGCCCTGACCATCAAGGACGGGGATGGCGCAGAGGCGGTGACCAAGGAGTTGGCCGAGGTCGGCATCAAGTTGATCAAGGCGGCTGGCGATCAGTTCGGCCACCGGACGGCCTTGGTGTGGTGGGCACTGGCCCGCAGCGAGCGTCGGTACTGGCTGCAGCGCTGGGGGCGGGCTTCTCGGATCCGAGACAGCTACCTGAGCGCCAACTGCGTCCTCGAGGTGACGAAGTTGACCGGTGGCACTCGGGGTGCGGTGGCCGCCGCCACGCCTGATCTCGCGACGCAGATCAAGAAGGCTGAGGACTCGGGAGCCTGGGCCAACCTGCTCTACAACGTGGCCTGCGCGCAGGCGATCAAGGCCGGCGCCTATGTGCCACCGCTGGACCCCGAGCTCAAGCCCGACCCCAAGCGACCGACCCCATCGACGCCCGCCGAGCTGACGCGGATGGACCAGGCCGTGGATTGGCTCGCTCAAGCCCGCCTCCGCTACGGCGGCGAGCAGATTCGTTCCGCCTGGTTGGCCGCCGACCCGGACCTGGCCAACATCCAGGACTACCCCCGGTTCAAGGCGTTCCGCGACAGCCTGGTGATCCGCACGCCCGAGCCGGCGGGCGCGAAGGACTCGTCGGTCCAGGGGCCCGACTCGACGACCTGAGGCCCGGCCGGCCCTCGCTGAGTGAGCGGTCAGCCGGGCGCGGTCTGGACGGTGGCGGTGGCCGTGCCCCGGACGGTGGTGCTGTGGGGGGTGCCGGGCAGGGCGCGGGCGAACAGGTACTCGGCGCGCAGGGTGAGGACCACGGTGATGGAGTTGGCCGTGGGCTCGGTGATCTGGGGTGGGGCGGCCAGCTGGTCGGCCAGGCCCTGGGCGTCGATGGAGCGGTCGACGGCGGCGTCGACCTGGGCGGGGTCGAGGTGGTAGCCGTGCCCGGCCCGCAGGGCGGTCTGGTCGAGGCCGCCGGTGACGGCGTCGTTGGCCGCGCTGGCCGCGGCCTCGATGGCCTGTTGTTGGCGCAGGTGGACGATGGTGAGGTCGACGGCGATGGCGCCCAGCAGCAAGACGATGAGCATGGCCGCCGGCATCAGGATCAGCACGCTGCCCTGGTGGCCGCGCAGACGTCTGGCGACGCTCAGCACGTGGCTTGGCCGGGCACGCCGGAGCGGTAGGGGTCGATTAGCTCGGTGTGGTGGGCGCGGACGTCGAAGGCGTGGCCGTACCCGCCGATCCAGGGCAGCCGGATGGCCGGCACCGGGTAGTCGACCTCGACGGTGGCGGGCACGCAGCGAGCGAACGGGGCGCCGTCGGCCCGGGCGATGCGGATGGTGGCCAGCCCCGGCTGGCGGCCGTGCCCGGCCAGGGTGGCGGTGGCCACGGCCCGGGCCTGGGTTTCGCCGGTGGTGGCGTCGGGAGCCTCGACGTAGGTGCGCACGGCCTGGCGGGCGGCGGCGTCCGCGGCGATCTCGGCGTCGACCACGCCCCAGGCGTTGGCCACCACCAGGGCACCCACCACGAAGATGAGCACCCCGAAGGGCAGCACCTCGATGCCACCTACCTGGCCCCGCTCGCCGACCAGGCGTCCCGGTTCCACCCGTCTCACCGCCAGGCCTCGACCCGGACCCGCACCGTGCGATCGATGTGGCGCGCCCCGGCGACATCGCCCAGGCCCGGCCACAGGAATCCGGGTGCGTCACCGACCAGTCGCACCTGGACGACCTGGGCGTCGCTGCCGCTCCAGTCGAAGTGCACGGTGCGACCGAAGGCTCCCAGCTCGTCACGCATCCGTTCCTCGGCCGCGGTGCGCGACGCGGCCATCGCCTGCGGGTCGCCGTGGTCGGTCCGGCTGCCGGCCACCAAGCGGGCGC
Organism: uncultured Microthrixaceae bacterium; assembly: GCA_963793965.1. GTDB lineage: Bacteria > Actinomycetota > Acidimicrobiia > Acidimicrobiales > Acidimicrobilacustridaceae > UBA4742. The sequence goes on along the minus strand of CAWCCB010000017.1, from coordinate 28,455 downwards.
CGTCGAAGGCGGCATTGGTCACCGAGGTGGTTGCGTACAGGTCGACCAACAGCTGCACGGCGAACAGCAGGAAGGCCAGGAACACGATCACCGCCGCGAAGGTGGCGATCAGTCCCGTGCCGGGATCGCCTCGGAGCCGGCCCCGCCGGTACCGCCAGGCCATCCCCCGGCTCACTCGTTGCCGATCTGTTGGACCTTGGTGTTGGTGGTGTTGTCGGTGGTGCGCCACATCTGCTGGAACCCGAGCCACATGGCCGCACCCAGGAAGGCCATGATCAGCACGGCGATGGCCACGCTGATGACCCCCTCACCGCGGTCATCGCGAGCCATGGCCGTCAGGCGAGGGCGAAGGCGAGCGTCGAGCAGGGCGGTGGTCCAGAGCCAGGTCGTGGTCATGGGAGGCCTTTCGTGGGTGGGTGGGGAGCTCGTGCGGGTCGGGTCGGGTGGTCAGGCTGTGGTGAACAGGCGCATGGCCTGCATGAACGGGACGACGAGGAACAGCACGCCGGGCACCAGCGCGGCGACGGTGACCGGCACCCACACCTGTTGGGCCCGACGCTCGAGGGTCTCGATGAGGCGTCGCTGGGCGTCGCGGCGCATGGCTCGCGCCTCAGCCGAGATGAAGCGGCCGAGGTCGGCGGCCTGGCGATTCAGGGCCAGGACCGAGACCAGGCGGTCCAGGGCCTCGACGTCGACTCGGCGGCCCCACTCGACCAGCGCGGCCTGCTCGTCCAGACCCTGGCGGATGCGGCCGCACACCTGGGCCAGATCGACCGCGCAGGCTCCGGAGCTGCGTTGGGACAGCCGGTTCAAGGTGCTGGTCAGCGAGTACCCGGCGCCCAACAACATGCCCAGCTGCTCGGTGACGATGGGCAGCTCGCCCAGGACCTGTTGCTTCCAGCGGGTGGATGCTCGGGCCACCTGTTGTTCGAGCACCAGGAAGGCGAGCAGGGGCGCACCGACCAGGAACAGCACGCCGATGACCAACGGCGGCCGAAGCGCGGCGGTGACGCCGGCACCGAGCCCCAGAGCCACCAGGGCACAGCTGAGCTGGCGCATGCGGAAGGCGGTCACCGTCTGAGGCGAGTGGATGCGCTCGAGGCGCAGGCCGAGCTCCTCCCCCGAGCCCAGCAGTCGGCTGAGTCGGTCACCGGCGCTGGCGGCGAGAGGCGACACGACGTCACGGAAGGAGGTCCAGGACACGACCCGGGCGGAACGACGCGAGGCGTGGGCGCCGGGAAGGTAGGGAGCGATGCGATCCGCCAGCGATGGGCGGCGGAACCAGCGCAGCTCGGCCAGCACGAGGCTCGTCCCCACCGCGGCCAGGCCGGCCACGAGCACCACCAGCCGGTTCATCGCAGGACTCGTCGTTCGTCGGGGAGGCGCATGATCCGACCCGCCCACAGCCAGCACACCACCACCAGGGCGAGCCCGACAGCCACGATGAACTGGCCCCACGCCGTCTCGTAGGCAGCTCGGCCCGTCCCCACCGAGAGACCCACCACGGCCATGCCGATGGGCACGATCAGAACGAAGCGCCGAGCGAACCGGACACCCGCCTGCTTGGCCACGGCGTCCTTCCGGCCCTGCGTGTCTGCCCGACGGTCGTCGGCCAGGTCCTGCAGGCGACGGTCGAGGTCGCTGCCACCCAGCTCGTGGGCGATGAGCAGGGTCTCGCAGGCGGCGTCGGCGGTGGGGTCGGCGAGCTGGTCCTTGAGCACGGCCAGGGTGCGGGCGAAGTCGGTGGACAGCAGCCACTCGCGCTGAGCGGCCGCGAAGGCGGGGCGCAGCTCGATCGGGCCGCTGGCGCCCACCTCGAACAGGGCCTGGGGGATCGAACGCCCGGCGCTCGAGGTCAGGATGCGGATCTCCTCGATCAAGCGCGGCCAGGCCTCCTCGGCCTGCTGGCGCCGAGCCGAGCGTCGACGGCGGTAGCTGGCCACGGGGAAGGTGGCCGCGAACCCACCCAGGATCAGCGCCGGCACCACCCCGCCGAACAACAGCAGCCCACCGGCCATGCCGGCCACGAAGAGGGCGGCGATCACCGTCCAGAACTCGGTGGGTCCGACATCGCCCAGACCGGCCTGGGTCAACCACTCGCGACTCCGCCGGCCCCGCCCCGCCTGGCCGCGGGGCCGCCCCGAACCGGTCAGCGACCGAGGCGCGGGGTCCGAACGCCGGGGGCCGGGGCCCGGCCCGACGCCGCGCCAACCGAACAGCGCGGCGGTGTAGCACAAGACCACGCCGTATCCGGCCGCGATGGCCAAGCCCAGGGCGATCAAAACGCCGACCACTCACGGTCGTCGTCGCGGCTCAGCAGCTCGGTCACCTCGTAGCCGGCCTCCTCGAACGCGTGGGCCAATCGCGAGGGGACGTTGCCCGTCCAGCTCAGCGGTGCATCCGGACCTGGGCGGGTGAACAGGTCGGTGGTGGTGAACTGGGTGGCGGAGGGACCGCCGGCCTGGTCCTCGACCGCCGTCACCTCCGACACCCTCGGGCCGTCGGGGCCGCGACGGCAGTGCACCACCAGGTCGATGGCCTCGCTCACCAGGCTGTTGAGCGCCGACATGGGCAACTCGTTGCTGGTGTCGGCCAGCTGGCAGATGAACCGCAGACGCGTCAGGGCCTGGCGGGCGGACCCGGCATGGATGGTGGTGAACCCCTTGACCCCCGAGGACAAGGTCAACAGGAGGGGCAGGGCTTCGCTGTCGCGGACCTCGCCCACGATGGCCACGTCCGGAGCCATGCGCAGGAAGCCCGACACCAGCCGGCGCAGATCCACGGCCGGGCGGTCGGCACGCGCCGGCCGGGTCTGCATGGCGGCCACGTTGGCCAGCGGCACGTCCGCCTCGAACACCTCCTCGGCGATGACCACCCGCTTGGCGGGGTCGAGCTCGGCGGCACAGCACGACAGCAGGGTGGTCTTGCCCGAGCCGGGGGCACCGGCGAACACGATGGACAAGTCGGCCCGCACACAGGCGGTGAGGAAGCGGGCCACGGCCGGGCTGAGCATGTCGCGGCTCACCAGCTCGTCCAGCGAGCGGAAGGCAACCCCGGTGAAGCGACGGATGTTGACCATCAGATGCCCGCCCCGGCTGACGTCGCCGTGCACGATGTGGAGACGGGACCCATCGTCGAGCTGGGCGTCCTGCAGGCCTTCGGCGGGATCGAGCTTGCGGTGGCTGGCCGACGCGTCGTCGAGGATCTTGGTCAGGATGCGGGCCACGTGGTCGTCGTCGTGGAAGACCTCGTCGTGATAGCCGGACGAGCCGGCGTGGCGCTTGACCAGGATCACGTCGGGCGCGTTGATCATGATCTCCCACACGTCGGGATCGTCGAGCAGCGGAGTCAGCGGCCCGTAGCGAGCCAGGTTGCGGAAGGCCCGTTCGGCCACCTGGGCCGGATCGGCCAGCTCGAAGCGCCTGACGCCTCGCTTGGCGTCGTCGGCCCAGCGATCGATCTCGTCGTCGATGAGGGCGCGCAGTCCGGCTTCGGCCTCGGGTCCGGCCATGTCGTGGGCCAGGTCCTTGGCCCGCACCTGCACCCGTTGCTCGATCTCCACCAGCGGATCGAGCTCGTCGGCCGCGAAGCCGTTGGCCGTGTCGACCGGGGAGTTCACGGCTCGCACCTCCACCGCCCACCGGACCGATTCTGACGGGGTGTCAGATCGGTGGCTAGGGTGCGGGCGCTTCGATCGGACCCTCTCCGACCAGATCTCCCGTGAAAGGACGCGACGTGAGCGAACCGGCCGTGTTGGTGGAGCGTGACGGACACATCGTCACGGTCACGTTGAACCGCCCTGACAAGCGCAACGCCTTCAATGCCGAGGTGCTGTGCCGGTGCTGCGACGCCTGGGATCTGATCGACGGAGAAGACGACGTGCGGGCCGCCATCCTCACCGGGGCCGGTGGCGACTTCTCGGCGGGCGCCGACCTGGACCGCCTGGTGGGCGCCATGTTGTCGGGCAAGCCGGCCGAGAACGAGTTCGAGGAGCGCATCCGCCAGGACCCGAGCCTGATCTTCAAGGGGTTCCTGAAGGACTACCGCACCCGCAAGCCGCTGGTCGCCGCGGTCGAGGGCTACTGCTACGCGGGGGGCCTCGAGATCCTGCAGGCCACCGATCTCCGCGTGGCCGCCGAGGGCGCCAAGATCGGCCTCACCGAGGTGCAGCGCGGCCTGTTCCCGATGGCCGGCACCACCGTGCGGCTGCCCCGCCAGATCGCCTTCACCAAGGCCATGGAGATCATGCTGCTGGGCGACCCGATCTCGGCCGGCGAGGCCGAGCGCATCGGGCTGGTCGGCTTCGTGGTGCCCGACGGCCAGGCCCTGGCCAAGGCCCGGGAGCTGGCCGAGCGACTGGCCGCCAACGGCCCGCTGGCCGTGCAGGGGATCAAGGCGGCGGTGTGGGCCGCGGCCGAGCTGCCCGAGGCCGAGGCCTTCGTCAAGGAGATGGAGATCGGCATGGGCGTCATGGCCAGCGCCGACGCCAAGGAAGGGCCCCGCGCCTTCCTGGAGAAGCGCCCGCCCAACTTCCAGGGCCGCTGAGGCTGCCGCCGCGTCACCCGCGCCCGCGCCAGCCGGGCCGGTCATCCGAAGGCCTCGTCGTCGGTCCACCGCGCCCAGCGAGCCCGGCGTGATCGGCGTGAGCCCGGCGCTGGCCGGGCCGACCGCGGTCCGTGGCGCGATGCGCTCGAGCATCGCCTCGACCGCGTCGGTCAGGGGCCGGACCACACCGGCGGGCAGCGCCATGGCGGCGCGGTGGAGCTGGTCGATCCCTCGGCGCTCGCCCACGAACACGGGCGTGCCCATCGTCTCGGCCAGCTCGGGGCGGAGACCGGTGACCAGGGCGGCGATGGCTTCGGCGATCTCGGCTCGGGCCATGGCCCGCCGAGGTGCCCGGGTGATGATCGGCAGGAGCCGTTCTCCGGAGACGCCCCCGCGGTGCCACTCCTCGAGGATCAGGACCAGCCGCCGCAGACCCACCACCGTGGGCGGGGCGACCACCAGCACCAGGTCGGCCCGCCCCGCCGCGGTGCGGGCCAGCACGTTGCGCTCTTCCACGTCGAGCGAGCCGACCTCGTCATCGCCCTCGAGGTCGGGATCGAGATCGGCCACCACCAGCCGGTAGCTGCGGAGCAGACCGTCGAGGCAGGCCTGCACGGCGCGAGGACGCAGCACCGGCCAGTCGCGGTGGCGGCGCAGGCCGAGCAGCAGGTCGTAGCCGCGATCGCCCGTGTCGAAGACGTGGGCGCGCACGGCATCGACCGGCGGCAGATCCAGCCGGTGGGCCTCGACCAGCTCCTGGAGCCCCGGCATGACGTCACCGGCGTCGTGGAGGATGCCCTGGTCGGCGTGCAGGGCCAGGTCGGCGAGCACGACCAGCCCCTGATGTCGCGACGCTGATCCCAGGCCCTGGGCCAAGGCCATGGCCAGCGTCGACGTGCCGGCGCCGCCGGGGCCGGTGACGGCCACCAGCCGTCCCCGCCATCCCGCGGGAGGCGGCGCCGAGCGCACGGTGGCCTCGCCCGCGGGGCCCTCGATGGCCGGGGCGCATCCGAGCAGCACCGACAGCAGATCGGCGCGGTCGAAGGGATCGGCCAGCACCGCGTCGACGCCCATCCCGGCCCAGTCGGCGCGACGGTGGCCGTCGTCGACCACGATGACGGCGGCGCCGACCTCGCGGGCCCGATCCACCAGGTCACGATCGACCGACGGGAGCCCGCCGTCGACGATGACCGCGGAGAACGCCTGGCCGGAAGCCAAGCGCGCCGCCAGCTCTTCGGTGGCCATGCACTTCACGAACTCGACCGGGAGGGCGGCATTGGTCGACCACCGGCTCAGGTCACGGAACCAGGCCGATCGGGCCCGGGCCAGGCCCAGGAGCCGATCAGCGCGGCGGGCTCATGGGAGGTCCCGCCGCGGGCGGTCACCCAGTCGGGTCCCGCTGAAACGAGAAGAAATGAGGGCTCGCGCCCGAATCCCCAGCTGCATTCGGTCCGCCGTGTGATCGCTGCCTGCGCCTCGATGCCCGAGCCCGCCGCCCATGCACCGTGGGCGGACCGTACGAGGACGTTACGGCGTAACTCAATGTGACATCCGTCATAGGGCGGTCAGGCGACAACGGCGCGGCATCAGTTCGTCGTCTTGGCCGATCCGACCGCCGTCTGGCTGGCGGAGTCGTCGGCGGTGGCGGGCGGCAGCGAGTAGGAGCTGGCGCCGGCCGACGAGCCCACCGCGGTGGACGTGTCCGAACGAACCAGGGTGAGGGCCGCCACCTGGGCGGCGTGCGCGGCCCGCAGGGCCTGGTCGGCGTCGGCCAGCGCCACGGTGATGACCAGCTTGCCGGCCGACTCGAGGCTCTCGTGGCTGCCGTCGGACACCTCGACCAGCTGGACGCCTCGAGCCACGACCACGGTCTTGGCGCTCACGCCGGTGCCGTAGGTGGCCAGCAGGTCGACGCGCTCGCCGGCGTCCAGGTTGCCGTCGAGCGCCCGCTCGCGGTCGATCGGGAACGAGAGCTCGTGGCGCTCGGGCGCGGCGTCAGGACGCACCACCTGCGTCCGTTCGATCACGTCACCTCCGTCGAGTGGTCCGAGGGTGACCTGTCCGATCAGGTCGGCGGTGGTGGTGAATGTCTGCGAGGCCATGCTCGCGGGAAGCAGCGCGTGCTCGGTGGTCAGGTCGGTGGCAGCCAACACGGTGCCGGGGCGAACCCGGTGGCGGGCCACGACCACGGCCTGGCGTGGACCCGGATCGTGGTGGTTGGCCACCGCGAAGCTGACCAGCATGGCCAGCGAGACCAGCAGGCCACCCACCACGGCCCGGCCGGAGGGCAGTGGTCTCCGACCCGGCAGCACGCGGCGCGTCGACGGTTGCCGGTCGCCGCCGTCGACCCCAGCCGGAGCTGCGCCGTCGCGCCTCGGAGCGGCTCGCACCGACCCGCCGGGAATCGTGTCCTCGTGGTTCGAGCCCATGTCGCCTCGCGATCCGCCACGCTCGCCGATGTGTACCTGCCGAGCCGTCGGGGAGCAGGTCCGCCTGTCGCCGTGTCCGCCGGCCGCCGGCGGGACTTCGAGTCACCCCGAACGGGGGCCGAGGCTAGAGACGTCGGTGCGGTTCGTTCAACGTGACTTCCGACACAACCTGGACGGGCGCGCTCGTTAGGCGGCGCACGGCCGGGGAAAACGACACTGAAGCGTAGGAAACTCACCGAGAAGCGAGTACCGTTGCGGAGGTGTCTACTGTCGACGACGAGATCCGTTGGCTCAGCACCGGCGAGGCAGCCGACCGGCTCGGCATTACGCCGCGCACCCTCTATCGCTTCATCGACGAGGGACAGGTGCCGGCCTACCGCTTCGGGCGCGTGATCCGTCTCAAGGCCACCGACGTCGACGTGTTCATCGAGGCCTGCCGCATCGCGCCGGGCACCCTCGAGCACCTCTATCCCGACTCGGGCACCGACACCTCGGCCACCGACGCCAACGCCACGTAGATCAGGCCACCGCCGTCGTCGCGCACGGTCAGCACGTCTCGTCCCACGGTCACCAGCTCGCCGACCACCGGCTCGTCGTCCACCCGGGCGAACACCGCCACCCGGGTTCGCTCGGCGGCCAACTCGGCCAGCTCGCCCACCAGCTCGACCCGGAGGCGGGCGGCGGTTCGTCGGTCGCGACCCGCGGGTCCCGAGGCGATGGGGTCCCCCGTGGGTGCTCGCACCCAGGCCAGTGCGGCCAGGGCCAACCACACCGGGCCCTGCTCGGTGGCCAGCTCGATGAAGTCGCCGCCCACCACGGTGATGCGGCCCCGATGGCGTCGACCGCTGACCAGACCGACCAGCACCGGTCGGCCCCGCTCGCCCAGCGCGGTGGCCACGCCCACCAGGTCGGCGTCGGCCGCGGCCTGCCGGGCCAGCCAGCCCGCTCGGCGGCGCCGGGCCACGGCGTCGGCCACCTGGGCCTCGGCCGTCCACCGGGCCAGGGCCGCCTGGGCCGAGTCGTCGTCGGGCTCACCCGCCGGCTGGTCGTCGAAGTCGCGACGGTCGAAGTCGCCGAGTCCGCCGTCGCCGAAGTCGCCGTCGTGTGGGCCGCCACCCGCCATGGTGCCGATGGTAGGCCAGCCGCGCCCGGCGCCCTTCGTCCTCCCGTCCACCGCCCGTGGGGTCGGGCACCGCAGAACTCCGCACCCCGCCCACACCCGCAGTCACTACGCTGAGATTCCCGACAGAGGCCCAAGATGGCAACCACCCAAGTCAAGATCAACGTCCCCGGCAACCATCTGATGGTCGGCCTCCTGGGCCAGCGCGACGAGCTGTTGCGACTGGTCGAGACCGCGTTCCCGACCGCCACCCTCCACGTGCGGGGCAACGAGATCACCGTCGACGGCGAGGACGCCGAGCAGGTGGGGCGTCTGTTCAGCGAGCTGGTGGTGCTGTTGCAGCAGGGCCACGCCCTGGAGCCGGCGGTGGTGCACCGCACCATCGACATGGTCAAGGCCGACGAGTCCCCCTCCGAGGTGCTCACCGCCGAGGTGCTCAAGTCGTCCAAGGGCCGCCCGGTGCGGCCCAAGTCCAGCGGGCAGAAGCGCTACGTCGACGCCATCCGCCACAACATCATCACCTTCGGGCTGGGCCCGGCCGGCACCGGCAAGAGCTGGTTGGCGGTGGCCATGGCCGTGCAGGCCCTGCAGTCCAAGCAGGTCGACCGCATCATCCTGACCCGCCCGGCGGTGGAGGCCGGCGAACGCCTGGGCTTCCTGCCCGGTGACCTCATGGCCAAGGTCGACCCCTACCTGCGGCCGCTCTACGACGCCCTGTACGACATGGTCGAACCCGAAGGCGCCCAGCGCCTGCTCGACCGGGGCACCGTCGAGGTGGCGCCGCTGGCCTTCATGCGGGGCCGCACCCTCAACTCCAGCTTCATCATCTTGGACGAGGCCCAGAACACCACGCCCGAGCAGATGAAGATGTTCCTGACCCGCATCGGGTTCGGGTCCAAGGTGGTGGTCACCGGTGACACCACCCAGGTGGACGTGGGCGGGGGCCGCAGCGGCCTCGACGGACTCGAACCCGTGCTGGCGGGCATCGACGGGCTGGCCTTCGTGCGTCTGACCAGCCGCGACGTCGTGCGTCACCGCATCGTGGCCGACATCGTCGATGCCTACGAGCGGGCAGCCGGCACCCCGCCGCCGAGCTGAGCCATCGTGTCCTCGAGGTCCCCGGAGCCGACGACCGGCTCGGGCCGCTCCTGGTTGGTGTGCCAGATCGACGGCTCACCCCGCACCCGGGGCCTCGACTCCACCGCGGTTGCACTCGCACCGACCGACGAGCCGACCGACGACGAGGCGGCCCGGCTCACCGCCCTGGTGGCCGGGGTGCTCGAGGATCACCGCGGCGCCGGCCCGATCGTGGTCGGATTGCAGTTCGTGGACGCCGACCGAATGGCTGAGCTGAACCATTCCCACCTGGGCCACGAGGGCCCCACCGACGTGCTCTCGTTTCCCATCGACGGCGATCCGCGGGCTTCGACCGATCCGGTCTCCTCGACCCGATCCGGTGGCGACGGTGGGGATGACCAGCTTCCCTGGATGCTGGGCGACATCGTGATCTGCCCGTCGGTGGCGGCCACCAATGCCCCCTCCCACGCCGGGACCTACGACGACGAACTGGCGCTGCTGGTGGTGCACGGCCTGTTGCACCTGCTCGGCCTCGACCATGCCACCGACGACGAGCGGGTGGCCATGCAGGCCCGTGAACGCGACCTGCTCGAGCGCCTGCATGGCTCGCTGGCCCGCGACCCGTGGGAGGTCCCGGCGTGACCCCGGCGGCCCTGCTGGCCACCCAGGTGACCACCGGCGACATCGCCATGCTCGTCACCATCCTGGTGCTGATGGGCGTCACCACGTTCCTGGCCCTGGCCGAGACCGCCCTCACCCGCATGTCGCGCAGCAAGGCCCAGGCTCTGGCCGAGACCAAAGGGCATCGGGGCCAGCGGCTCCTGTGGCTGGTGTCGCGACCCGAGCGCTTCCTGAACCCGGTGCTGCTGACCCTGCTCATCTGCCAGCTGGTCGGGGCCACGCTGCTCGGCCTGCTGGCCGACGACTTCTTCGGGGCCTGGGGCGTGGCCATCGCCACCGTCATCAACGTGGTCCTGGTGTTCACCGTGGCCGAGGCCGCCCCCAAGACCTGGGCCATCCAGCATCCCGAGCGTTCGGCCCTGGTGGCGGCCGGGCCCGTCACCGTGCTGGCTCGGTTCTGGCCCATCCGGGTGCTGTCCCGAGCCCTGATCGGCATGGCCAACGTCCTGCTGCCGGGCAAGGGGCTGAAGGAGGGGCCGTTCGTCTCCGAGGAGGAGCTGCTGGCTCTGGCCGACGTGGCCGTCGAAGAGGACGTGATCGAGGAGGAGGAGCGTGACCTCATCGAGCAGATCATCGAGTTCGGCGACACCGTCGTGCGCGAGGTCATGGTCCCCCGCCCCGACATGATCACGGTGCTGGGCGAGTTCCGGGTGGACGACGCCATCGAGGTCATGATCCTCAACGGCTTGAGCCGGGTGCCGGTGGTGGGCGAGGGGATCGACGACGTGGTCGGGCTCATCTACGCCAAGGACCTGATGCGAGCCGGGCGCGACGGGCAGGGCGAATCGGCGGTCACCGAGCTCATGCGCTCCGTGCGCTTCGTACCCGAGTCCAAGCGCATCGCCGAGCTGTTGCCCGAGATGCAGGCCGATCACGTGCACCTGGCTGTGGTGGTCGACGAGTACGGCGGCACGGCCGGGCTGGTCACCCTGGAGGACCTGATCGAGGAGCTGGTGGGCGAGATCCACGACGAGTACGACCGGGAGGAGACCAAGGTCGAGCGGCTCCCCAACGGCGAGCTCCGGGTCAACGGGGCCATGCCCATCGACGAGGTCAACGAGCTGGTCGACCCGCCGCTGCCCGAGGGGGACTGGGACACGGTGGGCGGGCTGATGCAGCACCTGTCTGGTCACCTGCCCTCCGAGGGCGAGCTGGTGGAGTGCGAGGGCCATCGCCTGTGGGCCGAGCGCGTGCAGCGACGGCGCATCGGTCGGGTGCGCATCGCCACCGCGCCCGATCCCCGTCACCCCGACCACGCCGACGACGATGACCACCTGAGCTCGCGGTGAGGTCCGGCTTCGTGACCATCGTGGGCCGGCCCAACGTGGGCAAGTCCACGCTGGTCAACCGCATCCTGGGCATCAAGGTCAGCATCGTGTCCGACAAGCCCCAGACCACCCGGACCCAGGTGCGAGGCGTGCTCAACCGGCCCGATGTCCAGGTGGTGTTCGTCGATACGCCCGGGATCCACAAGCCCCGCACCCTGTTGGGCGAGCGGCTCAACGACACGGCCGCTCAGACCATCAGCGGGGTCGACGTGGTCTGCCTGGTGGTGGACGCCAGTGCCTCCATCGGCCCGGGCGACCGCTTCGTGGCCTCGCAGGTGCCCCCCAACGGCGTGGTGGTGGTGAACAAGGTGGACGCGGCCACGCCCGAGGCGGTGCTGGCCCAGCTGGCCAAGGCCGCGGACCAGCTGAACCTCGAGCACTACTTCCCGGTGTCGGCCAAGACGGGTGCGGGGGTGGACGCCCTGGTCGACCACCTGATCGAGCGCCTGCCCGAGGGTCCCCAGCTCTACCCCGACGACATGGTCACCGACGTCCCGGAGGCGTTCTGGGTGGCCGAGCTGGTGCGTGAGCAGCTGCTGGCTGTGACCCACGACGAGCTGCCCCATTCCATCGCCACCCGGGTCACAGAGTGGGAGTGGCCCCGCATCCGGGTCGAGATCCTGGTCGAGCGCGACTCCCAGAAGGGCATCGTCATCGGGCGGGGCGGCTCGGTGCTCAAGGCGGTGGGCACGGCCGTGCGGGCCCAGCTGCCCGACGGTGCGTTCATCGAGCTGTTCGTCAAGGTGGACAAGGACTGGCAGCGCCGCCCCAAAGCGCTCGAGCGCCTCGGCTACTGATCGCCGCGGACTCGCAAGACTTATCGCCCCGGACTCCCGATATTGGGCATCGGAATGTGCGATATCCGCACCCAAAGATTCCCAATTTGGTGGGGGCGCGGGGTGCGTGGTTCGTCTCAGCTGGTGGGGAGGGCGGCGAAGAACTTGTGGACGAGTGGTGCGGCCACCGTGCCGCCCACGCCGCCGCCCTCCACGATCACGGCCACGGCCAGGTTGCCGCTGAAGCCGATGAACCAGGCGTGGGTCTTCGGTGGGTTGGCGGAACCGAACTCGGCCGTCCCGGTCTTGCCGGAGACCGTCCGGCCGGGCACCGCCGCCGCCGTGCCGGTGCCGCTGGTCACCACCTGGCCCATCAGGGCGGTCAGCTGGCTCTGGATCGCGGGCGTCAACGGCCCGGGCAGCCCGGCGGTCGAGGTGGTGGTGTGCGCCGGCAGCAGCACCGGAGGGTGCCACTGGCCGGTCATGACCGCGGCGGCCACCGTGGCCATCTGGAGGGGACTGGCGGTGACCTGACCCTGGCCGATGGCGTCGGCCGCCGTCTGCACGGCATCGCCACTGGCCGGGAAGTGGCCGCCCACTGCCGAGAGCCCCAGCTTGAGGGAAACGCCGAAGCCGAACTGGGCCGCCGCGGCCCGGAGTTGGTCGGCGGACAAGTGGGCCTGGGTGGCCCCGATGAAGGCGGTGTTGCACGACACCGCGAAGGCCCGCGACAGGGACAGGTTGCCCGCCGACTCCGACTCGAAGTTGTGGAAGACCTTGCCGTCGACGGTGATGGTGCCCGGACAGGTGAGCGACGATGCCGGGGTCAGCCCGGCGCTGAGCAAGCCGTCGGTGGTGATCACCTTGAAGGTGGACCCGGGCGGGTAGACGCCGTAGAGCGCCCGGTCGAACTGGGTGCCGGCCGGACCCGACACCACCGCCCGCACGTTCCCGCTGTTGTCGATGGCCACCAGCGCGGCGGGCTGGGTCACGCCGGCCAGAGCGGCGTCGGCGGCCTGTTGGATGTTCACGTCGATGGTGGTCTGCAACGGCACCGGTGCCTGCCCCGGCAGCTGCTCGACCACGGCCACCACCTGCTTGCTGGGGTCGGTGATCGTGGGATCGATGACCCGGATCTGGCTCGACGGCCTGCCCGCCAGCGAGCCCTGGTAGGCGGCCTGGAGGCCGTACTGGCCGACCTGGTCGCCGGCTTCGTACAGCGGGCCCATCTTGGTCAGCTGCTCGGCGGTGATCGGACCCACCGTGCCCAGCAGGGTGGAGGCGAAGCTCGACGACACGTTGGCGTAGCTGTTGCCCTCCCGGAACTCGAGCCCGGGGATCGGATAGATCACCGGCTTGGCCACCAGGTAGGCCGCCTTGGGCACCGTGGCCAGGGTGACGAACTCGTCGGGTCGCACGCCGGGGGCGGCCAGGGCCCGGGTCACCACCGAGGGATCGATCTGCAGCGTGTTCTGGAGGGCCTTGCTCAGCGCCGCCTGGTCGGTCATGCGCCGCGGCTCGACCCCGATGGTCACGCTGTCCATCTGGCCCGACAGCACCTGGCCGCCGTTGCCCAGGATGGCGGCTCGCTGGGGCCAGGTCATCTGGCGGTCGAGCACGTCGTGGGCGCCGAGGTGGGGGTTGATCACCGCCCGGCTCCAGGCCACGGTGGGACCGTCGTGGCCCGGCACCAGGGTGAACGACGAGTGGTAGGTCCAGGCTCCGACCCCGGCCACGGTGTCGTGGGCGGTGAAGGTGGCGGTGGTGGTGCCGTGGGTGGTGGTCACCGAGTCGAGGGTGTAGGTGGCCTTGGTCAGGTGCAGGTTGGCGTCGACGGCTTGGAGATCGGCGGCCACGCCACTGACCCTCGACGCCCCCAGCGCAGTGGTGCTGGTGACGGGGGTGCTGGTGGTGGTGGTCACGTCGGAGGCCGGGCTGACCATGGCCTGCATGGTGGCTCGGTCACCGGCTGACCAGGCGGTCAGAAAGGCTTCGGCCCGCTCGCGGTTGTGGTCGGGCGACTTCCGGCCGCGGACCACCACCACCACGCCGGCGACCAGGACCACCACCAGCGCCACGGCCACCAGCCAGGCCCAGGGGATGTGCCGCCGTGGCCGAAGGGCGGCGTTGGAGCGGGGATAGGCGTTGGGATCCAGCCCGACGGACTGGGCCGTCAGCCCGATGCCGCGATCCGGCGTGGGTTGGTCGTCGTCCATCAGTTCTCCCCGGCGGCGATGCGCCTCAGGAAGTCCTCGGCCTCGGCTCGGTCGCGGGTTCGGCGCATGGGGGGCAGGGCTCGCACGATGTCCCAGCGGTAGCGGGCGTTGGTGGCCAGCCTCGGGTCGAGCACGGCCACCACCCCCTGATCGGTCTGGGTGCGGATGAGTCGGCCGGCGCCCTGGGCCAGCAGGGTGGCGGCCCGCGGGAGATCGACCAGGCGGAAGGCGTCGGCTCGCGCCCGTTCGCGCCGGGCCTGGAGCAACGGCTCGTCGGGACGCGGGAAGGGCAGCCGGTCGATGGCCACCAGGGCCAGCGAGGAGCCGGGCACGTCGATGCCCTGCCAGAAGCCCATGGTGGCGAACAGCGACGTGGCCGGCTCGGCGGTGAACCGGCTGATGAGCGCCGGCTTGGGCAGGTCGGTCTGCACCAGTATGTCGGTGGCCAGCCGGGGGCGGAGGGCCTCGGCCGCAGCCTGCATGGCCCGGTAGCTGGTGAACAGGGCCAGGGTGCGACCCCCGGCCGCGCCGATCAGGGCGGCCAGCTCGTCGTGGAGGGCGGCTTCGTAGGCGTTCGAGCGCGGGTCGGGCAGGTGCGCGGCGCAGTAGAGCAGCGCGTTGGCCTCGTAGTCGAACGGACTCCCGACATCCAGCTCGGTGAAGGTCCCCGGATCGAGGCCCAGTCGCTCGCCCAGACCGGCTGGGATGGTGGCACTGGTCAGCACGGCGGTGGCACCCACCCACAGCGCCGCCTTCAGCACCTCGGCCACGTCGATGGGCGCGCCCTTGAGCAGCGGCGCGGCCGGCGTGCCCTCGATCCACACCACATGGCTGGGCGGGGCATCGAGCACCCAGTCGATGTCGTCCACCAGGGTGGCCGCCACCTTCACGGCCCGCTGCTTGCGGGCGCCCACGTCGCCCGGTCCGTCGTCGGGGAGCGCTCGCAGCACCGACAGCAGGGCGTCGACGCGGTTGCGACCCAGGATCAGGGCGTCGGCCAGATCGGGATCGAAGGTGCCCCGCAGCCGTCGACCGACGTGTTCGGACAGGGCGTCGGCCACCCGGGTCCCGGCTGCCTCCAGGTCGGCGATGGTGGCCGGGTCGGCCACGATGGCCTGGGTGGTTCGGGCCAGGTTGGTGAACCGGGCGCTGTTGAGCTCGAGCCCGAAGGTGTTGGACACCACATCCTCGAACTGGTGGGCCTCGTCGATGACCACCACGTCGTGTTCGGGCAGCAGTGCGCCGCCGGCCTCCAGGTTGAGGCTGTAGAGGTGGGTGTTGACCACCACCACGTCGGCGTCGGCCGCTCGATCCCGGGCCGCTTCGGCGAAGCAGGCCGGCCCTTGTGGGCAGTTGGCCCGGCCCGGGCACTCCCGAGGACCGACGCTCACCGCGGCCCAGGCCGCGGCCGACGGCTCGTGGTCCAGCTCGGCGCGATCGCCGGTCTCGGTGACGGTGGACCACTCGGCCAGCTGGCGGACCTGCTGGTCCACCGACGACGCCGTACCCGCCAGGGTGAGCTGGGTGTCGCTGGTCAGCGCCTCGTGCACGCGTTGGCGGCACAGGTAGTTGGACCGGCCCTTGAGCACGGCGAACGAGAAGGGGCGGTCGATGTGGTTGGCCAGGAAGGGCAGGTCCTTGCCGGCCAGCTGATCCTGCAGGGCCTTCGTAGCGGTAGCCACCACCACCTTGGTCCCGCTGACCACGGCCGGCACCAGGTAGGCCAGCGACTTGCCGGTGCCCGTGCCGGCCTCGACGATGAGCGGACGGCGGTCGCTGATGGCCCGACCGACGGCGACGGCCATCTCCACCTGGCCCGGCCGATCCTCGCCCGCGGGCAGGGCCGCGGTGGCGCGGGCCAGGGCCCGACGCACGTGGTCGTCGATCCGCCGGGTGTCGCCCGTCGCGCTCACCCGCGCACCGAGGGACGGACCGATCCGCGTCCGGTCACGGGGCCGCGACCTGGTTGCGGCGGACCACGACGAGGGTGGCCGCGTACGTGCGGGTGACCCGGCCGCCGTGGTTGGTCTCGATGACCGCCACCAGCTCGTCGAACAGGCGGCGCCGTACCTCGGGGTCGAGCAGCCGGTAGTCGGAGTAGGTGTCGAGCAGCCGCACGTAGGTGTCGGCGTCGTAGGTGAGGTCGAACGGGTGGGGGCGTGACTCGAGCGGCTCGAACCACGGCTGGTCGGCCAGGGCGCTGACGGATCTGGGATCGCCGGCCCCGACCGAGGGCGTCGTCGCCACGATCGTCCGCCCCGGGCCCGGGGCGCGCGTGCCGCGATGCCGCGAGCTCGGGCGCCCAGCGCTCGTGGACGGCCCGGCTGTCGTCGCGCACTCGGTCGTCGGCCAGCGTGCCGTGGCCCCACCACAGGGCGAGGTGTCCGCCGGGGCGCAACACCCGAGCGACCTTGGCCGGGCCGATCTCCGGGTCGACCCAGTGCCAGGCGCTGGCCGACACCACCAGGTCGAACGACGCCGGAGCCAGCTCGGCGTCCTCGAAGGTCGTCTGGCGGATCTCGACCGACTCGAACTCGGCCAGGTTGTCGCGGGCCACCGCGGCCAGGGCCGGCCCTGGCTCCAGGCCCACGATGCGCAAGCCTCGCCGCGCCAGCGGGCGGGTGGCCACGCCCGGTCCGGTGCCGATCTCGAGCACCTGGGCGGCCGGAGGCAGCTGGCCCAGCGTCAGCAGATCGTCGAAGAGCGCGTCCGGATACCGGGGCCGCATCTCGTCGTAGAGATCGGCGACGGTGTCGAAGCTACGAGCCCGATCCTCCACCGTTCCGACCGTACCGGACGGGGTCTCGGCCGCGGTGCCACCCGAGGCGTCGGGCTGGCACAGAGCCCGCCACGGCGGACGGTAGGGTGCGGCGGTGGCTCCCTCGCGCCCTGCCGGCAACCGTCCGCAGCTGCCCGGCATCGATCCTGACCGCATCCCCACCCATGTGGCCGTGGTCATGGACGGCAACGGACGGTGGGCCCAGCGCCGGGGTCTCAAGCGCACCGAAGGCCATGCCGCCGGCGAGGAAGCGCTGTTCGACACGGTGGAGGGCGCGCTCGAGCTGGGCATCAAGTGGCTCACCGTCTACGCCTTCAGCACCGAGAACTGGAAGCGCCCCACCGACGAGGTGCGCTACCTCATGGGGTTCAACGAGTCGATCCTGACCCGCCGGCGCGACGAGATGCACGAGCGGGGCGTGCGCATGCGCTTCGCCGGGCGCCGCGACTGGCGAGTGCCCAAGCGGCTGATCAAGCACCAGGACGCCTCGGTGGAGCTGACCCGGAACAACCGCACCATGACCTTCACCATCGCCTTCAACTACGGCGGGCGGGCCGAGATCGTCGACGCGGTCAAGGCACTGGTGGCCGAGGGCATCACGGCCGACAAGGTGGACGAGCGGGCCATCCGCCGTCACCTCTACGACCCGGACATGCCCGATCCCGACCTGATGGTGCGCACCTCGGGCGAGTACCGCATCTCCAACTTCCTGTTGTGGGAGATCGCCTACAGCGAGCTGGTGTTCACCGACGTCCTCTGGCCCGACTTCCGTCGCCAGCACCTGTTCGATGCGGTGCGTGAGTACCAGGAGCGCGAGCGGCGCTTCGGTGGGATCGACGGCACCTAGTGCTCTACCGGGACGAGGGGGTCGTGCTGCGCACCTACCGGCTGGGCGAGGCCGACCGGATCGTGGTGCTGTGCACCCGGCGTCACGGCAAGGTGCGGGCGGTGGCCAAGGGCGTGCGCAAGACCAAGTCCAAGTTCGGGTCGCGCCTCGAGCCGATGAGCCATGTGGCCCTGCAGCTCTACGAGGGTCGCGAGCTCGACATCGTCACCCAGGTGGACAGCATCGATCACTTCCGGGCCATCCGGGACGACCTGGATCGGTTGACCAAGGCCTCGACCATGCTCGAGGTGGTCGACCAGCTCTCTCAGGAGGGCGGGGTGAACCCCCGCATGTACCAGATGCTCATCGGTGCCCTGCGGGCGCTGGCCGCGCAGGACGGCCCGCTGGTGGTGCCGGCCTTCTTCTGGAAGCTGCTGTCGCTGGAGGGCTACCAGCCCATCCTCGACGCCTGCGCCGAGTGCGGCCGGGCCGACGAGCTGGTGGCCTTCGACCTGGATTCCGGCGGCGTGCTGTGCGTCGAGCACCGCCGAGGCGTGGCCCTGAGCCCGCCCGCGCTGGATCTCATGCGCCAGATCCTGGGTGGTCAGCTGGGCGCGGCGCTGAACGAGCCCGAGACCGCCGCCACCCGCGAGGTCGACCACCTGGCCATGCGGGCCGTCGAGCACCACCTGGAGCGCCGCCTGCGCTCGGCCACCGTCCTCGACCGAGCCTGACCGACCACACCTGGATGGCGAAGCGCCCGTCGGGAGGCTTGCGACCAGAGGGCATGGAAGGCGGAGGCCGCCAGGCCGGAGCCGCTGGACCGATGACAGCCGGATGGCGAAGCGCCCGTCGGGAGGCTCGCCGACCAGAGGGCCAATCAGATCGGGCGCCACTCCTGGGCGTCCTGGTCGAACTGCATCCAGCGCTGACCGACCTGGTCCCATTGGATGTAGGCCTTGCGATCGGCGTCCCACTGGGGTTGGGTGGGATCGGCGGGGGGCGGGGGAGTAGCCGAGGGCGATCCCGGCGCCGGCGCGTCCGTCGCCGGCGGCACCGGCGGCGAATACGGCTGCACGCCCGGGGTGGCCGTCGGAGTCGGCGTCAGCGGAGCCGAGTCACCAGGCGTGGTCGGGGGAGTGGCCGGCGGGGCCGTCGGTGGCGTGGGACTGGTCGGGGCCGTCTCCCAGGGCGGGCTGGTCATGGCGGTCGGGCTGGCGGGATCCGGTGCGTACGAGCCGGGCGGCGGCGCGGCGGGGGAGCCGGGCGGGTAGGCGCGGGGCGGACCGGTCGGGGGACCGGTCGGGGGACCGGACGGCGGCGGCCCGGGCGGCGGCCCGGGCGGCGGCCCGGGCGGCGGTACCCCGAACCCGGCGGCGCCCGCCACCACGCCGGTGTCCAGGCCTGGCACCAGGATGGGCGATCCCAGGTGGGTTCGCTCCACGACCAGGCTCTTGGCGGCCATGTCGCCCACGCGCCGGTGGCCGGTGGTGGCGAAGATGGTCACGATCCCCACGATGGGCAGACAGCAGGGCAGGTAGTCGATGATGCCGGCCACCGATCGCCACAGCGCCCGCACCGGCCCGATGGGCTGGCCGTCGTGGCCCACGGTGACGATCCCCAACATCCGGGTGCCCAGCGTCGAGCCGGTCAGCCCCCGCTGGATGACGAACACGCCGACCAAGTAGGCCAGCTCCACCAGCTGCAGCGCCGCCCGGCGTCCACCATCGACGTAGCGGTGCCCGAACGACGTGCAGAACCTGCGCCCGTCGCACACGTTGGAGACACGGCCCACGAAGGTGTCCACCGGCGCGCGCTTGGAGAGCAGGACGAACAGCACGACATAGATGAGGATGCCGACCCCCACGTCGATGGCACACGCCACCAGCCGTCGACCCCCGACCCGGGTGGGATCCTGACCGGGGACGAAGGCGGCTTGCGCCGCGGGCGGAGAAGGCATCACGGTCCGCCATTGTGCCGTCTCGGGCCTCGAGCGTGTCGTATGCCGGCGGGAGCCGACCGACCCCACCGCTACGCTTCGCGCCATGCCCGACGCCGAACCCCCGGACCTGATGGAGAAGATCGTCAACCTGTCGAAGCGCCGCGGCTTCGTGTTCCCCTCAGCCGAGATCTACGGCGGCTTCCGGTCCACCTACGACTACGGCCCCATCGGCGTGCTGCTGCTGCGCAACGTCAAGGACGCCTGGTGGCGCTCGATGGTCCAGCTGCGCGACGACGTGGTCGGCCTCGACGCGGCCATCCTGTCGCCGCCCGCCATCTGGGAGGCATCCGGGCACCTGGCCAACTTCACCGATCCGCTGGTCGACTGCAAGCACTGCCACGAGCGCTTCCGCCTGGACAAGCTCGACGACCCCCACACCTGCCCGAGCTGTGGCACCAAGGACTCGTTCACCGAGGCCCGCCAGTTCAACCTGATGTTCAAGACCCATGCCGGTCCCATCGCCGATGCCGGCGCCGAGGTGTACCTGCGCCCAGAGACGGCACAGGGCATGTTCGTCGACTTCGCCAGCGTCATGCAGGCCAGCCGCAAGAAGCCCCCGTTCGGCATCGCCCAGGTGGGCAAGTCCTTCCGCAACGAGATCACGCCCGGCAACTTCGTGTTCCGTACCCGTGAGTTCGAGCAGATGGAGATGGAGTTCTTCGTACCGCCCGACGAGGCCCAGCAATGGTATGAGTACTGGTGCCACGAGCGCGAGCAGTGGTACCTGGACCTGGGCATCCCGGCCGACCAGATCCGCCTGCGGCCCCACGACCCCGACGAGCTCAGCCACTACTCGAGCGGCACCTCCGACGTGGAGTTCCTCTTCCCCTGGGGCTGGGACGAGCTCGAGGGCATCGCCAACCGGGGTGACTACGACCTGACCCAGCACATGAAGGCGTCGGGCGAGAAGCTCGACTACTTCGACCAGGCCACCAACACCCGGTACACCCCCCACGTGATCGAGCCGGCCGCCGGCGCCACCCGCACCATGATGGCCTTCCTGCTGGCCGCCTATGACGAGGAGGAGGTACGGGGCGAGACCCGGGTGGTGCTGCGCCTGCACCACCGCCTGGCCCCCTACAAGGTGGCCGTGCTGCCCCTGTCGAAGAAGGACACCCTCACGCCGTTGGCCCGCGAGGTGCTGGGCCAGCTCCAGCCTCATTTCATGTGCGACTACGACGAGACCCAGGCCATCGGCCGTCGCTACCGCCGCCAGGACGAGTTGGGCACGCCGTACTGCGTCACCGTCGACTTCGACTCGCTCGACGACCGGGCGGTCACCGTGCGCGAGCGCGACTCGATGGATCAGGACCGGGTGCCCACCGGCGAGCTGGTCGGGTACCTGCGTGAGCGCCTGGCCTGACCGCCCGGGGCTCGGTCGACTCGACCACCTCGTGGCCCGGGTCGCCGACCCGGGCGATCCGCTCGAGGCCGAGGCCGCCCTGGACCTGGTGGGCGTGGCCGATGTCGAGGCCATCATCCATCCCGGCGCCCATGATCAGCCCGTTGACGCGGCTGACGTCGGGCTGTTGTTGGGCGCGGGCCTGGGCGTCTCGCCGGGCGTCGCCCGCGGGCGTGGCCGTCTTCGACGCCTGGCGGGCCCTGGATGCGGTCGACGAGGGCCAGTCGGTCATCCTGGTCACCACCGAGACCTCGCCCGCCGACGAGCCAGCTCTTTCGGTGGTGACCGGCGTGGTCACCTCGCGGGGCGGCATGGGCAGCCACGCCGCGGTCATCGCCCGGGGGCGGGGCCTGCCCGCCGTGTGCGGCGTCCACGCCCTCGACATCGGCGAGGACTCCTGCACCACCGAGGGCGGCCAGGTGCTCCACGAGGGTGAGGAGATCACCCTCGACGGATCCACCGGGGAGATCCGCCGGGCCCAGCCCGGCGGGCCCGCAGACGTGGTCGACCCGGACGGCTCGGCCGCGCCTGGCGACGGCGAGGACGGGGACCGAGCGGGGTGGCCCGACGCGCTGGTCACCGTGCTGGGCTGGGCCGACGCTCGGCGAGGCCGGCACATGGCGGTGTTGGCCAACGCCGACACCGCCCAGGACGCGGCCCGGGCCCGAGGCTTCGGCGCCGAGGGCATCGGGCTGTGCCGCACCGAGCACCAGTTCCTGGCCCCCGAGCGGCTCGACCTGCTGCGTCGCCTCATCCTGGCGCCGGCCATGGAGTCGGAGACCGAGGCTCTCGACCGTTTGATCGAGGTGCAGCGTCAGGACTTCGCCGAGCTCCTGGGGGTCATGGACGGCCTGCCGGTCACCGTGCGGCTGCTGGATCCACCCCTGCACGAGTTCCTGCCGGACCTCATCGCCCTCGAGCGCGACGATGCCGCCGGCCGGCTCGACGACGCCGGGCGGGAGCTGCTGGGCGCCGCCCGCCGTTGGCACGAGCACGATCCGATGCTCGGGCTGCGCGGCGTTCGCCTGGCCGTGCTCAAGCCCGCGCTGTACCGCATGCAGGTGCGCGCCCTGCTGGCCGCCAGGGTCGACGTGGCCGCTGCGGGCGGCTCGCCCCGCCCCCGGATCCTCGTCCCCCTGGTGTCGACGCCGGCCGAGCTGGTCATGGTCCGGACCCTGGTCGAGGAGGAGCTGGCCATCGGGGCGGCACCCAGTGAGCTGGTACCCGACTCCTTGCCGCCGCCAGGTGAGGCGCTGGCGGTGGGGGCGATGATCGAGACGCCGCGGGCGGCCCTGCTGGCGGGCCAGCTGGCCCTGGCGGCCGACTTCCTCTCCTTCGGCACCAACGACCTGACCCAGCTCACCTTCGGCCTCAGTCGCGACGATGCCGGGCGGATCCTCGAGGCCTATCGCGCCCAGGCCCTGCTGGCCGACGACCCGTTCGCCACCCTCGACGACGAGGGCGTGGGGGCACTGGTCCGGCTGGGGGTGGACGGGGCCCGGGCGGCCCGACCCGGCCTGGCGCTCGGCATCTGCGGCGAGCACGGCGGTGACCCGGCCTCCATCGAGCGGTTCCTGGCGGCCGGCCTGGACTCGGTGTCCTGCTCGCCGTTCCGGGTGCCGGTGGCCCGCCTGGCCGTGGCCCAGGGCCTCGGGTCACGAACCGGTCCGGGCCCCCGCCGGGTCCCGCCGCCAACGTCGTAGCCCGCTGGTACCGTCACCTCGATGGGCATCGTCGACGAGGACGTGGTGCGGGTCCGCGAAGCCTCCGACATGGTGGCCGTGGTCAGCGAGCACGTGCAGCTCAAGCGGGTGGGTCGGGCCTGGTCGGGCCTGTGCCCGTTCCACAGCGAGAAGTCGGGGTCCCTCAGCGTCAGCGCCGAGAAGGGCGTGTACTACTGCTTCGGCTGCGGGGCCAAGGGCGACGTGATCACCTTCGTGCGCGAGATCGAGCACCTCGACTTCGTGGGCGCGGTGGAGGTCCTGGCCGCCAAGGCCGGCATCACCCTGCGCTACAGCGACAAGGATGAGGGCGAGGGGCGCAAGCAGCGGACCCGGCTGATCGACGCCATGTCCAAGGCCGTCGAGTGGTACCACCAGCGGCTGCTGTCGGCGCCCGATGCGGCCAAGGCGCGGGGCTACCTGCGCCAGCGGGGCCTGGGCCGCGAGCAGGTGCTGGCCTACCAGATCGGCTGGGCCCCCGAAGGGTGGGACGAGTTGGCCCGGGCCTTGAGGCTGCCCGCCGAGGTGCTGACCGGGGCCGGCCTGGGGTTCATCAACTCCCGCGGCCGCCAGACCGATGCCTTCCGCGGTCGCATCCTGTTCCCGATCTTCGACGCATCCGGTGATCCGGTGGGATTCGGGGGGCGGATCATGCCTGGGGCCGACGGCCCCAAGTACAAGAACACGTCCGAGACGGCCATCTACGCCAAGTCCAAGGTGCTCTACGGGCTCAACTGGGCCAAGGGCGCCATCGTGGCTGCCGACGAAGCCATCGTGTGCGAGGGCTACACCGACGTGATCGGGTTCGCCGACGCCGGTCTGCCCCGCGCCGTGGCCACCTGCGGTACGGCGCTGACCGAGGAGCACTTCCGCACGCTCAAGAGCTTCGCCCATCGGGTGGTGCTGGCCTTCGACGCCGACGCCGCCGGACAGAACGCGGCGGCCCGGTTCTACGAATGGGAGCGGGCCTACGAGATCGACGTGGCTGTGGCCGCGTTGCCCGCCGGCGTCGATCCGGCCGACCTGGCCCGGTCCGACCCGACGGCGTTGGCCGCGGCCGTGGCCGAGGCCACGCCCTTCCTCGGCTTCCGGCTCGACCGGGTGCTCGATCAAGCCAACCTGGCCACGCCCGAGGGTCGGGCCCGGGCGGCGGAGGCGGCGGTGCGGGTGATCGACGAGCACCCCAACCCGCTGGTGCGAGACCAGTACCTCATGCAGGTGGCGTCGCGCTGTCGGGTGCCCATCGAGCAGCTCCGCTCCGGCGCCTTCGTGGCGAACGCCACCGCCACCGACGATCGGTCGGGCCCCTCGCGAGGCGGGGCGCCGGGCCGGAGCGACGGCGCCGGCCGGGGGACCAAGGTGGCCACCGATCGGTCCGGATCCCGCGCCACCCGACGTCGGGACTCGCCCGAGGTCGAGGCGCTGCGCCTGCTGGTCACCGACCCCGACCTCATCGCCGAGCAGCTCGACGAGCGGCTCTTTGCCGACGACGTGAACCTGGAGGCCTACCGGGCCGTGTCGGCCGCGCCCACCCTGCACGAGGCGGTGGCCGCCACCGACGAGGCCGCGGCCGACCTGTTGCAGCGCCTGGCGGTGGAGGACAGCGAAGCCGACCCGACCGACGTGGTGGCGCGGCTGGTCGAAGAAGCCGCCATGCGCGAGCACGCCATGATGCAGATCGAGCTGGGAACGGCCGATGAGGATGTGGTGATCGAGCGTGCCGGCGAGATGGGATGGATCAAGCTGCGGGTGGAGGAGCTCCACGATCCGGCAACGAGCGTGGCCGCGGTGGACCAGTTGCTACCCTGGCTCCTACGACGTCCGCAGGAGATTCGATGACGGCGAGTGAACCGATGATGACCCGTGGTGGCGGGCTCTCGGCCGACGAGCTGTCCCGTCTCGTGACCTTGGCCCGCCAACAGCGCACCATCACCCGCGACGACCTCGAGACCTGTGTCCGCTCGACGGCCATCACGCCGGAGATCGTGGAGGACCTGCGTCGGCTGCTGGCCGTCGACGGCATCGCCCTCGATCCCAGTGTCGACGATCCGCCGACCAGCTTCCTGCGCGAGCTCGAAGCCGAGGTCGACGCGGCTGAGGCCCTGGCCTACGAGGCCGAGCGCGAGGCGCTCGACCAGACCGACGAGTCGGCATCCACAGGGACCACGGACGACGGGTCCAACGACGTGGCCGGGGGTGACGAACGACCGGCCCGGCTGGCGGCCCTGGCGTTGGTCGACGACGACGGCGAGGTCGAGAGCCACGAGGACGCCACCGCCCGGCGGCGCGCCCGCCTGCGCTCGACCAGCCCCAAGGACGCCCTGCGTCTGGCGGGGTCGCTGTCGGGAGGTGGATCGGCCGACCCGGTGCGGATGTACCTCAAGGAGATCGGCCGGGTGCAGCTGCTGACCGCGGCGCAGGAGGTCGAGCTGGCCAAGCGCATCGAGGCCGGCACGGCCGTGGCCGAGCAGCTGGCCGATCTGAGCGCATCGGGCGAGCTCGAACACCTCGACCGGATCGAGCGTCGCCGCCTCAAGCGCCAGGTCGACGACGGCGAGGACGCCAAAGCCGACCTGACCGAGGCCAACCTGCGCCTGGTGGTGTCGATCGCCAAGCGCTACGTGGGTCGCGGCATGCTGCTCCAGGACCTCATCCAGGAGGGCAACCTCGGCCTGATGCGGGCGGTCGAGAAGTTCGACTACACCAAGGGCTTCAAGTTCTCGACCTACGCCACCTGGTGGATCCGCCAAGCCATCACCCGGGCCATTGCCGACCAGGCTCGTACCATCCGCATCCCGGTGCACATGGTCGAGTCCATCAACAAGGTGCACCGGGTGCAGCGCCAGATGATCCAGGAGCTCGAGCGCGAGCCCACGGTCGAGGAGCTGGCCGACAAGGTGGACATGACCCCGTCGCGGGTGCGCGAGATCATGCGCATCTCCCAGGATCCGCTGTCGTTGGACTCGCCGGTGGGCGAGGAGGACGACTCGAACCTGGCCGACTTCATCGAGGACCAGCAGGCCGAGGCGCCCGCCGAGATGGCGGCCCGCAAGATGCTGGGCGACGCCGTGGTCGAGGCCCTCGATCAGCTCAACGAACGGGAGAAGGCGGTGGTGCGGTTGCGCTTCGGCCTCGACGACGGCCAGGCCCGCACCCTCGAGGAGGTGGGCCGAGAGTTCGGCGTCACCCGCGAGCGCATCCGCCAGATCGAGTCGAAGACCCTGGCCAAGCTGCGTCACCCGCACCGCAGCCAGAAGCTGCGCGACTACCTCGACAGCGAGTGACGGGTCGCTGACCCGTCGCCGCCCCGACGCTCAGTTCAGCGTCGGATCACCCAGGTAGTCGTAGGGGCCCGGAGTCGTCGGTGCCGAGGGCGCGTCGCCCTCGGTGACGCTGCGGACGAGCAAGGTGGTCTGCTCGAGCCCGGCGTCGGCCAACGCCGTCAGGCGCGCCACCAGGTCGTGGTAGGCCTCGGAGCCTCGGAGGCGTTCGAGATAGGCGTCGATCTGCTGGTAGCGCTCGCGGCCGGCCTTGGCGCCGTAGTAGTAGCCCACGGCCAAGCCGACCAGCACCCCGGTACGGAATCGCATGGCTCAGTTGTAGACGATGGGATGACAAAGTCAATTCAGGGGCTTGGTCCTTCAGCTTGAAGGGGACGGTCT
The DNA here is from genome assembly GCA_963793965.1 of uncultured Microthrixaceae bacterium. Taxonomy (GTDB): domain Bacteria; phylum Actinomycetota; class Acidimicrobiia; order Acidimicrobiales; family Acidimicrobilacustridaceae; genus UBA4742. The sequence goes on along the minus strand of CAWCCB010000017.1, from coordinate 1,891 downwards.
GCGCTTCGGCGCCCGGGCCAGATCCGGGCCGGAACCCGGATCGAGGCCGCGAGTGGCGCTGCTATCCTGCGGCGTCGCCATTCCGGGGTAGCTCAGTTGGCAGAGCAACGGACTGTTAATCCGTTTGTCGTGGGTTCGAGCCCCACCCCCGGAGATGGTGGCGCTGGCGGTGGGCGAGGTGTTCGGCATCCCGCCTGCTGCTGCGCTGCAGAAGATGCGCTCGGTGACCTCAGTGGCTGGCCGGTACACCCAGGTCGAGCGGCAGGGCCGCCAGGTGCGGCTGCTGCTGGCCAAGAACCCGGCCGGCTGGCTCGAGACGCTCGAGTTCTGGAGCCCCCGCCGCTGCCGGTCCTTATCGCCTTCAACGCGCAGGTCCCGGACGGCCGAGACGTCCCGGCTGTGGGATGTGGTCTAGCGGTTGGTGGCCTGCCGCCAGGTGTTGGTGACCGGCGAGCGCGGCCGGACCTCGCCGTCCGCCTGGGGCGGATCGGGTGCCGTTCCAGCTGGTCGACCCGGATGCCGCGGCGGGAGCCGGGTCCTCCCGGGCGGGACGCTTGACGTCATCGCCAACTACACCGCGTTCCAGCAGATCCGGCGGCCGTCGGCCGCGCAGCGTGAGGGACCGGACATGATCCAGCAGATCCGGACGGCCGTCGGCCGCGCGGCGTGAAGGGCGGGACAACGATGGGGCCACCGTGGGATCCGGGCAGCACCGGCGGGGCACACACTCCCGGACAGCACGCTCCGGCTTCCGTCTATCCTGACCTGCTCAGCACCTACGGCGACGGGGGCAACCCGCTGTCCTGGAGCGCCGGGCCCGGCTGCGTGGGTTCGGGGTGGTTTCCATCCTGGTCACTCCGGCGAGCCGGTCCCAGCCAGGGTGAGATCTATCTGCTCGGCGGCGGGGAGGACGAGCCCCAGGTGCTGGCCGCCCGGCGACTGCGGCAGGACGGCGGGCTGGCCGCCGCGGCCCGCCGCGGCTCGGTGATCTTCGCCGTGTGCGCCGGCGACCAGTTGCTGGGCCACGAGTTCGGCGGCGAGGAAGGCCAGCCGGTGGCCGGCCTGGAGATCCTGGACATCCGCAGCGGCCCGGGTGAGCGGCGCGGTGTGGGCGAGATCCTGGCCGACGTCGATCCCGCGCTCGGCGTGCCCAAGCTGACCGGCTTCGAGAACCACCAGGGCGTCACCCACTTTGGGCCGCAGGCCAAGCCGCTGGCCCGGGTGTCAGTCGGGGTGGGCAACGGGGACGGCACCGAGGGCGGCTACGCCGGCCGGGTAATCGGCACCTACCTGCACGGGCCCGCCCTGGTGCGCAACCCGGGCCTGGCCGACCTGCTGCTCGGCTGGGCCCTCGGGCCGCTGCCCCGGCTGGACCCGGCACAGGAGGAGTGGACGTCCCGGTTCCGCGACCAGCGCCTGGCCGCCGTGCCGGGCTGAGCGCTGAGCTCAGTAGACGAGCGCCTGGGCGCCGTCCGCGCACACCTCGGCGACGAACGTGGCCGCGCCCGCGATGCGCACGCCGTCGATCGTGTCGGCCACGGCGATGTCCCGCCGGGCCGCGCACTGGGTGCACAGCGTCACCGTGCCGGCGGCCAGCACGCTGGCCAGCAGATCGGTCAGCGGCGGGGCATGCGGCAGGCTGAAATCCTCGGCCCGCCCCGGCAGCGCGAACCAGGACGCTTCCCCGGTCAGCCACAGTGATGTGGTGATTCCGCTGGCCACCGCAGCTGCGGCCACGTTGAAGCCCTGGTTGCAGCGCTCCGGGTCGTCCTTGCCTGCGGTGATCTTGATGACGAGGCTGCGCGCGCTCATGGTCGCACCTTAACGTGACACGCGGCGGCCGGCATGGCGGACACAACCGCCCGGCGCCGTCCTCCGTACACTGCTGGAG
>CAWCCB010000016.1:0-15233 GCA_963793965.1 uncultured Microthrixaceae bacterium | reverse complement strand
CATAGGCGCCCGGGCAGACCGTCGGTCGATTGGGGCACACTGGCCGGGTTCCGTCCCTGGCGGCCGCTCGGAGGCCCTGTGACCCTCAGCCCGTTCCTGCACCCGTTCGCCAAGCCGACGGCCACCGACTTCATCACCATCGTCCGGGGTGAGGGCGCGGCGGTGTTCGACCAGTCCGGGAAGCGCTACGTCGATGGGCTGGCCAGCCTCTGGTACTGCAACGTCGGGCACGGCCGACCGGAGATCATCGACGCGGTCACCCGCCAGATGGAGGTGCTGGAGAACTACAACACCTTCGACATCTTCACCAACCAGCCGGCCGAGGACATCTCGGCGCTCGTCTCGGCCCTGAGCCCGATCCCCGATGCCCGCGTGTTCCTCACCGGGTCAGGGTCGGAGTCGGTCGACACCGCGCTCAAGCTCGCCCGGCTGACCTTCAGCCGCCAGGGCCAACCGCAGCGCCAGATCCTGGTCGGGCGCGAGCTGTCCTACCACGGGGTGAACTTCGGCGGCGTGTCGGTGCAGGGCCTGCCCCTGAACCAGCAGGGCTGGGGCCAGCTGCTCGGCTCGACCGCCCAGATCGACCACGACGACCTGGGGCGGGCCGAAGCCCTCTTCGACGAGCACGGCGACGAGATCGCGGCGGTGATCGCCGAGCCCGTGATCGGTGCCGGCGGCGTGTACCCGGCCACGGTCGACTACCTACGGGGCCTGCGCAAGCTGTGCGACGAGGCCGGCGCGCTGCTCATCTTCGACGAGGTGATCACCGGGTTCGGGCGGCTCGGGACCTGGTTCGCGGCCGAGCACTACGGGGTCACCCCTGACCTGATCACCTTCGCCAAGGCGGTGACCTCGGGCTACCAGCCGTTGGGGGGCGTGATCGTCGGGCCCCGCGTCCGCGCCGCCATCGAGGACGACCCCGAGTTCATCCTGCGCCATGGCTACACCTACAGCGGGCATCCCACCGCGTGTGCGGCGGCGTTGGCCAACCTGGCCGTCCTGCGCGACGAGCACCTGCTCGATCGCGTGCCGGGCCTGGCGTCGCGCTTCGGCCAAGGTCTGGGTGCGCTGGCCGACGACGGGCTGGTTGCGCAGGTGCGGGGCGAGGGCGCCATCTGGGCGGTGGCCATGCCCGAATCGATCAGTGCCTTCGACGTCCGCCAGGGACTCCTGGATCGGGGCGTCATCGCCCGGCCCATCGGGGCGGCGGCCATCGCCTTCTGTCCGCCGCTGGTCATCGGTGACGATGACGTCGACCTCTGCCTCGAGTCGTTGCGCGCCTCGCTGCTAGCGGCGGGGGCCGGCGGCTAAGGACCCAGGTTGCGGCAGGCGGCCGGATCGAGCCTTCCCTTGATCCGGTAGAGGGCGCCGCCCAGATGCTTGCCGATGACCGGCGACACGCTGGTCGGGGTCCCGGCCCCGGTCCAGACGAACCGTGGTTCGTCCACGTTGAAGAGGAAGGCCCCGGACACGAACACCTCGTCGTAGTGGCCGGCGTTGATGATCCGGCGCCAGGTCTGGCAGTCGTCGATGGGCGAGAAGGAGCCATCCGGGTGCTCGACCCCGAGGTACTGGACGTGGTTGGACTGGTCGCGGCCGGTGTCGGGGTACTGCAGGAAGGCGAACGATCCGTACACACCCAGGCGCTGGTGGTGGAACTGGCTGCCCCAGGCCCAGAAGGCGTTGTCGGCATAGCGGTTGCGCTGGTAGAAGGGCGTGAGCACGGCCAGCACCACGATGGCCACCCCGGCCATGGTCACCAGGATGGGTCGCCAGTGGCGCGACGCCGCTTCGCGGCGGGGGCGGCCAGCGACCACCGCGGCGATGCCCACCACGGCCACGATGGCACCCACCAGGATCCCCAGGGCTCGGTCGATGCCGCCGATGGCGGGCGCGGAGATGGTGGTCAGGTGCTTGGGCCACAGGAGCGGGTCGAGCTGCAGCAGGGCCAGCAGGGCCAGGTAGAGCCCGAAGATCAGGTTGCGCATCCGGGGCCATCGCAGCGCCGCGCTGGGCAGCGCCACCAATCCGAGCAGGACCCCGCCCGCCATGTAGCGCAGGTTCACGCTGAAGTAGATCGGATGGTCCGGTGGGCCCAGGATCTGTTGGGTGAACACGTAGCCCACGACGGTGGCTCCGGCGATGACGGCCATGACCCGATGGGCCCGGGTTGGTCCGACGACCACCCCGGCCACCACCCCGGCCACCACCAGCAACAGCACCAGGGACCAGACCCACCCGAGCGAGGTGGACAGGCCCGGCAGGAAGTAGCGCCGCCAGATGGAGCCGTCGAGGATGTAGTGCGCCACCGACGACACGGTGCCGTTCTCGTTGGACAGGTTCCGCAGGGTCAGCGGCCCGAGCTTCAGCCCCGATCGACGGCAGCGGGTTGCCCACCGCCACGATGTTGCGGAAGTACCAGAAGAGCCCGGTGGCGGTCAGGCCGACGAACCACGCTTCGGATCGGCGCAGGCGCTGGCCTCGTGGCGCGGTCACCACCACGGCCACGGTCAGCACGGCGACGGGGACGAGCATGGTGAACTTCGTGCCCAGGGCCAGGCCGGCAGCCAACCCGGCGATCCCGTAGGCGGCCAGGCTGGGGGCCTCGCGCCGATGGGCCTCGATCAGGATGGCGAAGGTGGCCAGCAGCAGCGCCAGGGTGGCCACGTCGCTGTAGCGCGCCGCCGGGTTGGGTGCCGATCATGCCGGGCGTGGCGAATACGACCGCGGCTCCCGTGACGGTCAGCGGTGCGATCCGGTAGCGCCGACCGATCGACCAGGCCGAGGCCAGGGCCAGTCCCAGCCACGCCAGATCGATCAGGGGAGACAGCAGGTCGCCACCCAGCAGGAGCAGGCCCAGGCCGTGGAACAGCTCCGAGTTGGCGGGGTAGAAGGCGGTGATGGCGTCGTTGTCGAAGTACTGCACGTGGGCCAGCGAGCCGGTCTGCACCCACCGGGTGGCCATCGGCAGGTGGTACCAGATCGTGTCGACGGTGAGCATGCCGTGGTGGTAGGCGTCGACGATCCACGGCGCCCAGTCGGCCAGCAGGAGGCTCAGGGCCACCACCGTCAACACCGCGCCCCATCGACCCATCTGGGTGCTCGGCACCGGTTCGCCCGGGCCGTCGTCGGTCGACCCTTCGTCGCGGGGTTCGTCGTCTGTGGCCGCGTCCTCTGAGGGTGGGTCCTCGTCGGTGGGCTCGTCGGTGCGCCCGACGGGTGTGGACGCCGGACGCTTCGCCCACCAGTACCCGCCGGCCCCGGTGGCGGCCAGCGCCATGATCATGGGGACCACCCGGTACAGGCCGACCACCCCCAGCAGCTCCGACACCACCACCACCGTCGAGCAGGCCAGGATCACCTCGACCACCCGGGCCGGGACCCCCACCCAGCCCAGCAGGCGGTCGCGCCACGCGAAGGCGGCGGTGCCGACGGGGCCCAGGGCGATCACCGTGAGGACGAGGCCCAGCAACATGCGGGGCACCGTCATGGCCAGGACGCGTCAGGTCCGCCGCGGCGGGTCAAGGTCAGCGATGCCCGTCGATCAGTGATGCCGTTGTCTCCCGCTCGCGCCTTGGAGGCGCCCAGGGGCCAGGATCGAGTGGCACGCTGCGGCAGAGAACACCAGCTCGGCACTCCTCGTGGGCTGGGACGGAAGGACGGGTCGTGCCGGTGTCGGGACCCGGTCCGGACAGCGCCCAGGTCGGCAGGTGGCGGGTCACTGTCTAGCACCGCAGGCTTGTCCCGGTGGCCGCGCAACGGGTGGGTCAGGACTTGGGGCAGTGGGCCGTCCGGAATCGGGACAGCGCGGCGGTGTCGGCCGGGCTGAGCTGGCGCGCCGGCGCGGTCGCCGAGGTGGGCGACTGCTGAGCCAGGGTGTCGGCCACCGCCGCGATCACGACCGCGTAGCGTGCCGTGGGACCGGCGATGCTGGGAGGCGCATGGGTGGCCAGCTCGTGGGCGATGGCCCGGAGCTCCACGATGTTGGCGGCCACGTCGGAGATATGGGCGCCGCCCGTGACCTGTCCCAGGGTGGTGAGCCGATGCGACGCGTCGCAGAAGGCGACCACGGTGGCCATCGGATCGGCGGGCGCGCGTCGCACGGTGGTGGTCGGCGCGGCCTTGCCGCCTGACGACGAGCACCCGGCCAGCAGGACCACCACCAGCACGGCCACGCCGGCTCGCAGGGTCGCGCCCGTGAGCCCGGGGCCCGTCGGGCGGCGTGCGGTCAGCGGGTGCCCCAGCTGTAGGTCTGCTTCTGGAGGTGCAGGTAGGTGAAGGCGTCGGCCGCGGTGACGCCGGGCAGTGCCCGGATGACGTCGTTGAGCAGGGAGAGCAGCTCCTCGGTGCCCTCGCACACCACCTCGGCCAGCAGGTCGAACCCGCCCGAGGTGATGACCACGTAGGCCACCTCGGGCACCGCGCTCAGCTTCTCGGCGATGGCCCGCAGGTCGCCCTCGGCCCGCAGGCCGATCATGGCCTGGAGGCTGAAACCCACCCGCAGGGGATCGGTCACGGCCACCACCTGCATGACCGAGCTCTCGATCAGGCGCTGCACGCGCTGGCGCACCGCCGCCTGTGACAGCCCGACGGCGGGGCCCAGCTTGGCGTACGGCATGCGTCCGTCCACCTGGAGCTCGCGGATGATGGCCTTGTCGATCGCATCCAAGGTGATGGTGCTGGCTCCACGTTCTGGCGTGCTCATCGAATCGCCTCTGCCTCCTGACCAACGCCCAGGTGAGCGGACCACATTGTGGACCACCGGGACGTCGTGGCCGGTCCGCCCTGCCTCTCGACGGGTCCCGGCCCCCCGCTACCGGGCGTGGGCCTGGTCCAGGGCCACGTACGGGCGCTCCAGGGCCTCGGCCACGGCCGTGGTTGGTGACGTGTCCGGCCACCGTGTTGAACCCCAGCCCCAGCACGGGATCGCGCCGGGCGGCCTCGGCCACCCCCAGGCGAGCCAGCTCGGCCAGGTAGGGCAGCGTCACGTTGGTCAGCGCATAGGTCGAGGTGAAGGGCACCGCTCCGGGCATGTTGCCCACCGCGTAGTGCACGACGCCGTGTTCCACGAAGACCGGGTCGGCGTGGCTGGTCTCGTGGCTGGTCTCGATGCAGCCCCCTTGGTCGATGGCGATGTCGACCACCACCGCCCCCGGCTTCATGGACCGGCCACCATCTCCTCGGTGACGACCACCGGCGCCCGGCCGCCGGCCACCAGCACCGCGCCGATGACCAGGTCGGCCTCGGCCACGACCCGCTCCACCTGGCCGCGGTTGGAGGTGAGGGTGGTGATGCGTCCCATCTGGATCTGGTCGATGAAGCGCAGCCGGTCGACGTTGCGATCGAGCAGGTCGATCTCGGCCTCCAGGCCGGCCGCCATCCACGCCGCGTTCCAGCCCACGTTGCCGGCGCCCAGCACCACCACCCGGGCGGGGCGCACGCCGGGGGCGCCGCCCAGCAGCACGCCGCGTCCGCCGTTGTGACGCTCGAGGTAGTGGGCGCCGATCTGGATGGACATCCGACCGGCCACCTCGCTCATGGGGGCCAGCAGCGGCAGCGCCCCCTCGGCGGTGGTCACCGTCTCGTAGGCGATGCCGGTGGTGCCCGAGGCCAGCAGGGCATCGGCCACGCCCGGGTAGGCGGCCAGGTGCAGGTAGGTGAAGATGGTCAGGTCGGGGCGGAAGTAGGCGAACTCGCTGGGCTGGGGCTCCTTGACCTTGCAGATCAACCCGGCGCGCTCCCACACCTGCGCGGGGTCGGCCACGATCTCGGCGCCGGCCCGGCGGTAGTCGTCGTCGGGGAAGCTGGAGTCGGCCCCCGCACCGGCCTCGATCAGCACCGAGACGCCGTACTGGCCGACCTCGCGGACCCCGTCGGGGGTGATGGCCACCCGGTGCTCGTCGGCCTTGATCTCCCGGGGGACGCCGATGACCAGGCCGCCCGACTCCGATCCCTCGACCGTGGTGGTGGCGGTCACAGCTCCTCCATCGACTCGATCAGGGCCTGGCGGATCACCTGGACCATGAAGCTCGATCTCCTCCGGGCCCGCGATCAGTGGGGGCGACAGCTGGAGGACGGGGTCACCTCGGTCGTCGGCCCGGCAGTGCAGCCCGAGCTCGAACAGTCCGAGGGGAGAGCAGCTCGCGCAGCAGTCGGTCGCCCTCGGGGCCGCGAGAAGGTCTCCTTGGTCTTGCGATCCTCTCACCAGCTCGATCCCGTAGAAGTAGCCCATGCCCCGGATGTCGCCCACGCAGGGCAGGTCCTCGAGCGTGCCCAGGGCCTGGCGGAAGGTGTCCTCGTTGGCCATCACGTGGCCCAGCAGGTCCTCGCGATCGAACAGGTCGAGGTTGGCCAGGGCCACCGCGCAGCTCACGGGATGGCCGGCGAAGGTGATGCCGTGCATGAAGGTGGCCCCTGGTTCGAGGAACGGCTCGGCGATCCGGTCGCTGACCAGCACCCCGCCCAGCGGTGAGTAGCCCGAGGTCAGGCCTTTGGCCATGATGAGCATGTCCGGCTGGGCGCCTACCCGCTCGGCTCCGAACATGGTGCCCAGGCGGCCGAAGGCGCAGATGGTCTCGTCGGAGACGAACAGCACGCCGTAGCGGTCACAGATCTCGCGCACCCGGTCGAAGTAGCCCGGGGTGGGGGTGAGGCACCCACCGGCGTTCTGCACCGGCTCCAGGAAGACGCAGGCCACCGACTCGGGCCCTTCCTGCAGGATGGTCCGCTCGATGTCGTCGGCACAGCTGAGGGTGCAGGCCTCGGCGTGGGCGCACAGGTCGCAGCGGTAGCGGTTGGTGGTGGCCACATGATGTCCGCCGGGGACCAGCGGCTCGAACGGGGCCCGCAGGCTCGGCACGCCGGTCACCGAGAGCGCGCCCATGCCGGCGCCGTGGTAGGCGATGTCGCGGGCGATGGCCTTGTAGCGGCCGGGCTGGCCGATGGCCTTGTAGTACTGGCGGGCCAGCTTCCAGGCCGCTTCGACCCCTTCGGATCCACCGGTGGTGAAGAACACCCGGTTGAGGTCGCCCGGGGCCAGGTCGGCCAGGCGGGCGGCCAGCTCGATGGCGGTGGGGTGGGCGAAGGTCCAGATGGGGAAGTAGGCCAGCTCGGCCGCCTGCTTGGCCGCCGCCTCGGCCAGCTCGATGCGCCCGTGGCCAGCCTGGACGACGAACAGCCCGGCCAGCCCGTCCAGGTAGCGCTTGCCGTGCTGGTCCCACACGTAGCAGCCGTCGCCCCGCTCGATGATCGGCGGCTCCTGGCCCGGGGGGCTGTTCAGCGGGGTGAAGTGCCCCCACAAGTGGTCGTGGGCCAGCTGGCCCAGGTCTCGCTCGGCGGTCATCGATGCGCCTCCTCACCCCAGGCCGTGCGGGTCGATGTGGACCCGTCGGGGCGAGTCTCCCACTTCCTCTGGCCATCGCAAGCGATTCCTTCGTAAAGGGCCCGTTTTGAGCAGGAATCAGTTGTCGAAGGGGGATCAGCCGGTCACCTGGCGGTAGATCGTCTCGTAGCGCTGCTCGGTTCGGGCGTCGAGGCCGGCCCACACCGCCAGGCGCGACCAGATGGCGGCCGGGGGGTTCACCAGGGGGTCGGCGGCCAGGGTGGGGCTCACCGCGGCCAGGGCGGCGGTCATGTCGCCGAGCACCACCGTGGCCTTCACCGACAGGATGAGCTGCGCGTAGTTGGCCCGGTCGTAGATCCAGTTCATCCAGGACTCGGCAGCCACCTTGTTCTGGCTCGTGTCCGGCACCACCATGTCCCGGGCGAACAGGGTCGAGCCGGCCGCGGGCACCACGAACTGCAGCGCGGGATTGGCGGCCTGGAGGCCGGCCACGTCGCCCGATCGCACCTGGGCCAAGGCCATCTGGCCCGACACCAGGTCGGCGAAGTCGGCGTTGCCGGTGAATCGCGCCACCTGGCCCGACAGGCGGGCCTGACCCACGAGGTCGACGGCCTGGGTGACCGTGGCCAGGCTGGCGTGGGCCGGTGAGTTGCCCTGGCCCATCATCACCATGCCCAGGCCGTCGCGGAGATCGGCCAGCATGGTCACCCGACCCTTGAAGGCGGGATCGAACAGATCGCCCACCACCGTGATCGGTCGCCCGGTCAGCCCCGGGTTGTAGGCCAGGCCGGCCATGCCGGCGGTCCAGGGCAGGCTGCGGCGTCGGTGGGGGTCGTAGCCGGGGGAGGCCAGCTCCCGGCGCAGGTGGACCCGGTTGGGGATGTTGGTGTCGTCCAGGCTCGAGAGCCGACCGGCGGCGATCAACTGGCCCACGGCGGCGTCGCCCAGGATGTCGAGGTCGGTGCCGATGTCGTCGCGCCGGGCCAGGACGGGGGCCACCGTGGCCAGCCAGGTGGGGTCGTCGGTGACGTCCTCGTAGTAGTCGACGGTGACCCCGGTGGCCAGCTGGTAGTCGTGCACGGTGTCGGGACCGATGGAGCCGGGACGGTTGGCGATGCGCAGCAGCCCGCTGGGCGTCTCGGGGGTGTCGATGGCCTCGTTCAAGGTGGCCGGGTGGGACCGGGGGCGCGGGGTCGGGGCCGGCGGGCGTGTGGTGGCCACCGGGATGGCCGGGCCGGCCTGGTTGGGCGCGGTCTTGCCGGCACACGCCGCCAGCCCGGACGGCGCCGGCGGCCACCCCACCCGCGGCCAGCGCGGTGCGGCGCAGGAACTCGCGCCTCGTCGTGGGGGTGCCGGCCATCCCCCCATTGTGCGCCGCGCTCCGGGCCCGGCGGCGGCGCCCCGGGATCGGCCACGAACGCGAGTTGTGCACGCTGGGGATGCACAACTCGCGTCGGTGGTGGCCGGTCGGGCGCGCCGGAGCGATCAACCCGTGGTCGGGGTGACCGCCGGGACGGTGCTGGCCTGCACGGCCTGGTCGTTCAGCGCCTGGGTGGTGGTCCCCAGCAAGCGGGCTTCCTGGTCGAGCAGGGCGGCGCCCGTGGCCAGGGTCGGGTAGGTGGTGGCGCCGGCCGTGACGGTGGTGTCGTCGCAGGATCCGGACACCACCGTGGTGGTCGGTCGGCCCGTCCCCGTGAACCGCAGCGTGTAGCGGAGACCGACGTCGAGCGGGCAATGCATCGCGCCGGGGTCGAGCTCTGCGCCACCCGGTACAGGTAGCCCAGCGGGTTGTCCATGGTCGACACCCGGTCCCAGTGCTCCCAGGCCCAGGCCAACGCGTCGGCGGCCGCCTCCGGTCCCACCTCGCGGCCGTTGTGGGCCACCAGCACCGCCTCGAGACGCGGTCGCTGGTGGCGCACGAAGACGGCGAAGGCGACGCCGGGCGGCGCCGCGTCCGCCGGTTCGACGTGCTGATCGACCACACGCCCTCCGAGACCCCCGAACCCGGCGCAAGTGTCACACTGGTGTTGGCGACTGCCTCTCGATCTGTCGGGGGCGACCAAATCCATCGTCCAAATGGCCCAAAACGATGGAATCACTTGCGTTGGCCGATCAGGCACGCGAGATTTGCCAGCAGGTGCCATGACATCGGGCCCCGTCCCGACTGTCCGAGCGAGGGAGGCCCGACGTGGCCCAGCAGAACTTCATCGATGGGGCCTGGGTGGCCGCGGCCGACGGCGCCACCGACGAGGTGCTCAACCCGGCCACGGGTGAGGTGCTGGCCGAGGTGGCCTCCGGCGGTGCGGCTGACGCCGATGCGGTGGTGGCCTCGGCCGTCGCCGCCTTCCAGACCTGGGGGCTGACCACGCCCCGCGAGCGCTCCGAGAAGCTGCTGGCCCTGGCCGCGGCGGTGGAGGGCGACCTCGACGAGCTCAAGGCGCTCGAGATGGCCAACGTGGGCAAGCCGGTGTCGATCATCGAGTTCGAGTTCGACCTGCTGGTCGACAACCTGCGCTTCTTCGCCGGCGCGGCGCGGACGCTGCAGGCCCAGGTGGCCGGCGAGTACCTGGAGGACCACACCTCCATGCTGCGACGTGATCCGCTCGGGGTGGCCGTGGGCATCGCTCCCTGGAACTACCCGCTCAACATGGCGGTGTGGAAGATGGGTCCGGCGCTGGCCGCCGGCAACACCTTCATCCTCAAGCCGTCGGAGCTGACGCCGCTCACCGCCCTGCGGGTGGCCGAGCTGGCCGCCGACATCTTCCCCCCGGGCGTGTTCAACGTGGTCACCGGCCAGGGCGAGACGCTGGGTGACGCCCTGGTCCGCCATCCCGACGTGGCCATCGTGTCCATCACCGGTGACGTGGCCACCGGCAAGCTCATCGCCCGCAACGCCGCCGACACCCTCAAGCGCGTGCACCTCGAGCTGGGGGGCAAGGCTCCGGTGGTGGTGTTTGACGATGCCGACATCGACCTGGTGGTCTCCACGCTGACCGACATGGCCTATTACAACTCGGGCCAGGACTGCACCGCGCCGTGTCGCGTCATCGCCGGCCCGTCGGTGTACGACGCGCTGGTCAGCGACCTGGGCGACGCCGTGGCCGGCATCGCCGTGGGTGACCCGACCGACGCCGACACCGCGGTGGGCCCGGTCATCTCGGCCGATCAGCAGGAGCGGGTGGCCGCCATGGTGTCGCGGGCCGTCGAAGCCGGTGCCGAGGTGGTGGCCGGAGGATCCAAGCTCGACCGGCCCGGGTTCTTCTACCAGCCCACCGTGGTGGCCGGTCCGGCGCAGGACAGCGAGATCGTGCAGCGCGAGGTGTTCGGGCCCGTGGTCAGCGTGCAACGCTTCGGCGACGAGGACCAGGCCCTGGCCTGGGCCAACGGGGTGGACTACGGCCTGTCGGCCAGCGTGTGGACCTCGGACGTGGGCCGGGCCATGCGCATGTCACGCCAGCTGCAGTTCGGCTGCGTGTGGGTCAATGATCACATCCCGATCATCTCGGAGATGCCCCACGGCGGGTTCAAGCAGAGCGGCTACGGAAAGGACATGTCGGTGGCAGCCATCGAGGCCTACACCGAACTCAAACACGTCATGGTCAAGTTCTGATGCCCACCACCTCCGATTCCACCAACGCGATCACCAGCGACGCCCGGCTCAGCACGCGCGCCGCCGAGCTGGCCGACGCCGAAGGCGTGGTGCTGGCGTCGCGCACCACGGCCAGCAAGGCCCTCTACGAGCGCGCCCTGCGGTCGATGCCCCTGGGGGTGCCGTCGTCGTTCCAGGCCGGCGACCCCTATCCGATCTACATCGAGCGGGGCCAGGGCTCACAGGTGTGGGACGTCGACGCCAACCAGTACACCGACTTCCACGGTGGCTTCGGCGTCGGCGTCACCGGTCACGTCCATCCCAAGATCGTCGAGGCCATCACCCGGGCGGCCAACACCGGCACCCACTTCGCCGCGCCCACCCCGGTGACGGTGGCCCTGGCCGAGGAGCTGTGCCGCCGCTTCGAGCTGGACCAGGTGCGCTTCGCCAACTCCGGCACCGAAGCCACCATGGACGCCATCCGCATCGCCCGGGCCGCCACCGGTCGCGAGCTGGTGGTGAAGATCGAGGGCTCCTACCACGGCCACCACGACACGGTCATGTTCTCGGTGCTGCCCAACGCGGATGTGGTGGGCGGCCGTGACCTGCCGGCCACCACGCCCATGTCCACCGGCATCCCGGCCGATGTGGCCAAGCACACCGCGGTGGTGCCGTTCAACGACGCGGTCGCGTTCGAGGCGCTGCTGGCGGCCCGCGGCGACGAGGTGGCCTGCCTCATCCTCGAGCCGGTCATGATGAACATCGGCATCGTGGAGCCCGACCCGGGCTACCTCCAGGCCGTCAAGGACCTGTGCGAGCGATACGGGGTGGTGCTCATCTTCGACGAGGTGAAGTCGGGCGCCACCGTGGCCGAGGGGGGCGCCGGCCAGCGCTACGGGGTGCGACCCCACCTTTCCTGCTTCGCCAAGGCGCTGTTCGGCGGTACTCCGGGGGCGGCCTTCGGGGGCGACGCGGCCATCATGGACGTGATCGGCCACGGCGCCGCCCAGATGGGCACGTTCAACGGCAACCCGCTGGTGGCCGCGGCCGGGCTGGCCTGTTTGACCGAGGTGCTCACCCCGGCCGCCTACGGGCAGCTGGCCGAGTTGGGCCAGCGCCTGGCCTCCGGTTGCCAGGCCGCCATCGAGGCCAACGACATCCCGGCCCACACCGTGGATCTGGGGGCCAAGGGATGCGTGTCGTTCCGCAAGGAGCGCTCCCACAACTACCGCGACTTCCTGGCCACCAAGCCCGAGCTGTTCGGGGCCGCCTTCCCGTGGGCCATCAACCGGGGTGTGTTCATGACCCCGGGCGACGAGGAGCAGTGGACCCTGTCGGTCCAGCACACCGACGCCGACGTCGACCGGTACGTCGACGTGTTCACCGAGTTCTGCGAGACCCTCGCCCGTTGACCGCCCATCCCCCACCAAATTGGGCATCAAAATGTGCGGTATCCGCACACAAAGGTTTCCAATTTCGAGGGGTGAGGTGAGGTGAGGTGAGGTGACGGTCGAGTGACGGTGGCGTTCGAGGTGGTGGCTCGGCGTGGCGTGCCGGAGTCGCCGGCGCGGACCCGGTCGTCGCGGCGCGCCCCGCTGCGGGTGGGTGCGGTCCAGGTGGCGTGGTCCGCCGACGCCGCCGAGCACCGGGCCAACCTGGCTGCCGGGGTCGAGCGGGCGGCTGCCGAGGGGGCACGGCTGGTGGCCCTGCAGGAGCTGACGCTCAGCCCCTACTTCGTGGTGTCCGATCGCGGCCCCGGTCCGGGGTGGGCCCAGCCCGAGCCGTTGGACGACGGGCCCACCCGGGCGCTGGCCGCCGAGTTGGCCACCCGCCACGGGATCTACGTCCACGCCTCGCTCTACGAGGAGGTGCCGGCTGCCGAGGGTGGGCCGCCGCCCGACGGCCGTGGGTACAACACGGCCATCGTGGTCGGACCCGACGCCACGCTGGTGGCCCGGACCCGGAAGGTGCACATCCCGGTCACGGCCGGCTACTACGAGGACCGCTACTTCCTGGGTGGCGACGGCGGCTTCCCGGCCGTGCCCATCGGCGAGGCCAGCTTCGGCTTCCCCACCTGCTGGGACCAGTGGTTCCCCGAGCTGAGCCGGGCCTACTCCCTGGCCGGGGCCGAGGTCCTCGTCTACCCCACCGCCATCGGCTCGGAGCCCGACCACCCGGACTTCGACACCCAGCCCCTGTGGCAGCAGGTGATCGTGGGGCAGGGCATCGCCAACGGCACCTTCATGGTGGTCGTGAACCGCATCGGCACCGAGACCCTCACCCTGGTCGACGGCACGCCCGTGACCGGATCCGCCGGCGCACCCCTCGGGCCGATCACGTTCTACGGCTCCTCGTTCATCAGCGATCCCTACGGGCGGATCCTGGTGCAGGCGCCCCGCCACCGACCGGCGGTGCTGGTGACCGACCTCGACCTGGACGCCCGGCGCGACTGGCTCGAGCTGTTCCCCTTCCTCGACACCCGCCGGCCGGACCAGTACGGCCCGCTCACCCAGACCTGAGCATCAGGCCCGCGGTGATCAGCCGGGCGAGGCCTGGGGCCCACGACGACTACGCCCGGGAGGGGGGGGCGATAGAAGTTCATGGCCGTCAGCGGCGGCGAGTAGGCATGGATGCTGGTGGCCACCCGCGGGCTGGTGTTCATCACATCGTGGACCGTCCCCGCGGCGCGTGGCCGGCGGCGAGGACCGGTAGCGTTCCCGTCGACCGACAGGAGATCCCCATGTCCACCAAGTCCGACTTCAGCGACGCCGAATGGAAGGCCGTCACCGAGGCGCCGCTGCTGATCACCGCCGCCCTGTTCGCGGCCGGCCAGCACGGCCCCATCTCGATGGTGAAGGAGTCGGCCGCCAGCGCCAAGGTCATCACCAACCCGGGGAACCGGGGCGCGGCCAACGCGCTGATCGCCGAGATCGAGCCCGATGCCCAGTCCAAGGAGTCTCGCCACGACGCCGAGCACCACAAGGGCCAGTCCATCGCCGCCATCGTGGATGCCTGCCTGGCCGACCTGGCCCCGGCCGCCGCGGCGCTGTCCAAGTTGCCCCAGGACGAAGCCTCGGGTGTGGCCGAGTGGTTCCTGGACATCGCCGTGGCCGTGGCCAAGGCGTCCAAGGGCGTGAGCGACAGCGAACGCGACGCCGTGGGCCGGGTGGCCACGCTGTTCGCCCTGGCGCCGCCCTCGCTGTAGCCCCGTTCGGCACGGCGGCCTGCCATCACCGCCTCCTTCCCGGCCGTTCGCCGGGCCTCAGTACTGGGCGAAGTAGGAGTTGGTGGGCTGGCTCTTCTCCAGCAGGATGATCACGTTGCCCCACGGGTCGGCCAGCCAGGTGGTGCGCAGACCGGCCACCGTGGCGATCCCCGAGGTCAGGAAGCGCACGCCCCGGCCGGCCAGCTCGGCCCGCGTGGCCTCGATGTCGTCGCACACCAGGCCGATGTGGGTGAAGCCATGGTCGACCAGCGAGGCGTCGCCGGGTCGGGGTCGCCCCGGCGCACCCGGGTACTCGATGAGCTCGACCACCCGGTCACCGTCGCCCGGCAGCCCGACGATGGCGGCCTTCAGGCGCGGCGACGGGATCAGCTCGCCCATGTCCGCCTCGATGGCCGGGCCCTCCATCAGGTAGGGCGGCGAGATCAGGCGGAAGCCGAGGACCCCGCTGTACCACTCGGCCGCCGCCTCCACGTCGGGCACGCACAGCGCGGTGTGGGCCATCCCGGTGAGCATGGCGGTCGACCTTAGGCGCCGACCCCGACCCTCGCCCGGGTCGGTGCCTAGGCTGGCCGCAATGGCGAGGATCGACGTGCCCGACGGCCCCGGCGGTGAGGCCGCCATGATCTGGACGCTGCGTCCCGAGATGGCCGGCATGGTAGACCGCATGATCACCACCGCCTATCAGCGCAGCGTGCTCCCGGCGGCCGAGCGCGAGGTGGCCCGCATGCGGATCGCCCAGCTCAACGACTGCTCGGCCTGCGCCACCTTCCGGGCTCCGTCGGTGCTCGAGGACGGCGTGTCCGAGGACGTCTACCAGCACCTCGACGAGTACCGCACCTGGCCCGGCTACAGCGAACGCCAGCGCCTGGCCATCGAGTACGCCGAACGCTTCGCCGCCGACCACCGGGCCATCGACGACGTCCTCTTCTCGCGGCTGCGAGCCGAGTTCGCCGACCACGAGATCCTGGATCTCACCCTGTGCCTGGCCGTCTTCTTGGGACTGGGCCGCACGCTCGAGGTGCTCGGCGTCGACCAGGCCTGCGCCGTCGACCTGTGAGCACGGTCGGCCGCACCGG
>CAWCCB010000015.1:0-32498 GCA_963793965.1 uncultured Microthrixaceae bacterium | reverse complement strand
GCGTCGGTACCGATCCCGGATGCATCGTGAGACGGTGTGGGCGACCACACCCGTCATCAGGAATCCAGCGACGATCACCACCGCCACCATTTGGAGCCAACGGCGCGCCGCAACTCGCATGACCAGCCTTCTTCTCGCGGGGTTGAGTTCTACCCAAGGTCAGTATACGTGTATATTCACCTGGAGCGGAGACAGGTCAGGATGCGTTCGCGGCTTAGATGGGCAGGTGCGTCGCCGACTGCGTCAACATCTCGGGCACCTTCTGCAGCAGCGGGACCGCGAGCTGGTCTGGCCGCGCTCACTGGCTATCGTCGGATTGGCCGCGGCCGGGTTCGACTGGGTCGTGGCCACCATCTGCTGGATCGGCTCTACACGCTGCCGATCGGGCTGCAGGTGGTCGCCCCCTCTGCGGCTTGGCCCTGGCGGCGGTGGCGTTGCGATGGCTGGCTCGCGGCGCGCCGCCCGGCCACGTCGGACGAATACATCAGGAACTTCCACGACCCGACCGGCCGCTGGACCTGCGACCGGTGTTCGGGCGGGTCGTGGCGGCCGCGGCCACCCTGGGGTTTGGGGGAACGATGGGGTTCGAGGGCCCGTCGATCTACATGGGGGCGGCGATCGGGACCGGCCTGCAGCGGCGATTCCGGCGGTGGTTGGACCCGGCTGACATGAAGGTGCTCATGGTGGCCGGCGCCGCGGCCGGGGTGGCCGCCATCTTCAAGGCGCCCGCCACCGGAGCCATCTCCGCCATCGAAGTCCCCTATCAGGACGACACGGCCAAGCGCATGCTGTTCCCCGCCTTGGTCGCGGCGGCGACCGGGTACACCGTCTTCGTCGCCATCAACGGGACCACTCCGTTGTTCCCGATCAGCGGGTCGCCGCCGTTCGGGTTAGGGAGCTGGCCGGAAGCGCCGCGCTCGGACTGTTGGCCGGCACGGGGGCCAGAGGGTCGCGGCGATGGTCCGTTGGGCCAAGCGGTGGCAGCGAGCTGCGAATCCGCTGGTGTCGGTGGCGGTCGGGGGCGCCACCATGGCCGGGCTGGCGATCGTGAGCGACCGGATCTATGGCAGCGCCTTGACGCTCGGGTCGGGCTATGAGGTCATCGCCTGGGTGGTGGAGGGGCCCCATGCGTTGTGGGCGGTGGCCCTGATCCTGGGCTGCGGGCGCTGGCGACCCGGCGACGCTGGCCGGCGGTGGCGCGGGCGGACTTGTTCGTGCCCCTGGTGGTGCTCGGGGCGCTCCTGGGGGACCTTTGTGGGCTGGCCGTGCACGAGCCCACCCACACGTTGTTTCCGGTCATCGGCGTGGCTGCGTTCCTGGGTGCTGGCTCCGGACTCCCGCTGGCCGCGGTCGTGTTCGTCGCCGAGGCCACCGGGCGACCTGGGTTCATCGTGCCTGGCCTGATCGCGGCGGTGGCGGCCCAGCTGGTGATGGGCGACGAGTCGGTGTCGGTGTACCAGCACATCGGAGGTGGGCCCCGGCTGCGTCGTCGCTCCCCAAGGCGCGGAACCCCGCGGTGCGAACGCAGGTGTCGGTGGTCCAGCAGGCGCCTGTCTCGACGAGGTGGTCGCACTCATCTGGGTCACGCGCAGCACTCGACGATGCCGGTGGTCGACGGGCAGCGCTACCTGGGTCTGATTCGCCTCGAAGATCTCCGTGAGCGTCCCGGAGCGGATTGGCCCACTACCCAGATCGGCGCGGTGGTCCCTCCCGGCCAGCCGGCGGTCGGTCCCGGCTGGAGCCTCGAGGAGGTGGCCCAGGCGATGGCCACGACCGACCGCAACGTGCTGGGCGTCGTCGACGAAGCCGGCCGATTCGTCGGCCTGGTCACCGCCGCCGATCTGGTTGGCCTGGACGACTTCCCGGATGGCCAGGGTGACGGGCGCCCAGATGAAGGAGACTGACGCCATGGCAGGCGGGGACCCGACTCGTCCCGACAAGTCCCGACCGACCCACATGTCAAGGCGGCCAACCCGGCCGCTTTCTCGCCACGAGATCCTGCGAGCCGCTCTCCGCCACGCGGAAGTCGGCGACCTCGATCAGCTCACGGTGCGAAAGCTGGCCGAACAATTCGACGTGACGCCTATGGCGCTGTACCGACACGTCCGCGACAAGGACGACATCCTCGAAGGCGTCGCTGACGCGTTGTTGACCCAGGCGGGCCTTCCGCCGCCAACGTTGATCTGGGACGAGTACCTGGTCGCCTTGGCCGAGTCGTTGCGTTCGGTGCTTCGCGAGCACCCCACGATCGTGCCGGTGTTCACGCGCCGCCCGCAGGTGGGAGAGGCGGCCCTGGCTCGATTCTCGGGGGCGCTCGTGGTGCTCACCGCGGCTGGGTGGACCCGTGAGGAGGCCAGGGCGCGTACGCGGCCGTCCACACCTACGCCCTGGGGTTCTGTGCTCTCGAGGCTGCCCGCCAGGGCCATGATGCCGACCCGGCGTCCTCCGTCCCGTCGGACTCGACTGGTCTGGCCGCGGCGGTCCCGCGGTTCGTCAGCGAGCAGCAGTTTGGGTTCGGCTTGCGTGCGCTGGTCGATGGTCTGGGTTCTCCAGGTCGGTCGTCGACACCGTCGGGTAGAGGTGGTGGTCGGCCCGGTAGGGATCTGGAGGAACGGCTTAGCCAACTCGTGGCGGGTCAGGTGGGCGGCCACGGGTGTCATGCGGTGGAGGTCGAAGGGCCCGGACCGTCCGATGCCCGCGGCCACGATGTCGCAGCTCATCTCGTATGCGGCCCGTTCGAGGCAAGCGGCCACGTCGACACCGTCGACCATGCGGACCTCACCGAGCACGCCGGCCGCTCGCAGCGGCTCGGTCCAGACCTCCTCGAAGAGTCGCCGCGTCTTGGACCACTGGCTACGAGGGTCACGGTGAATCCAGAACTCAGCCGGTCGGTGGAACACGTGAACCGCGCTCACCTGCGCGGCCAAGCTGGTAGCCAGCTCGGCCACCGCCTCGACCGCCGGTTGTTCGCCGAGCCCCCCGCTCACGCCGAGCAGGATCGACCGGATCGACGAGGGCTCGGCTGACACCGGGACGAGCAGCAGCGGCCGCTGCGTGTGGCGCGACAGATACTCCATGACACTCCACGGGACAAGACCCTCGACGATGTGGTGCACAGTGGCTGCCCGCGACGATCAGGTCGGCGCCGCGACGATCCCCTTCCGACAGCAGAACCGGTCCGGGTTCGCCGCCGACCAGGACGCCCACACCGCCATGGCCTCCGTCCACCCCGACCGGGACCGGGGGCATCCCGAAGAGACCGAGATCGGGGGCGACGGTCTTGATGGCCGTGACCGCTCGGATCTGGGTCACCCTCGCTCCGGTCTGTTCGGCCAGCTTCGCGGCCCACTGCCCGGCGTTGCGTGAGGCTGGGGAGCCATCCACTCCGACAAGGATGTTCTGCATGGCTGTCTCCTTCCTGGCGTGGTGTGCGCCGATTCAATGCGACGATCCTGTATACATGTATACGGCACGACCCTGGGGTCGACCGTTCACCCATTTGTGGCTCCCCACAGGTCGTGCTCATGATCAGCTCGGTCGGGGCGCGTCGGCGGTCGACGGCTGGCGGTGACCGCGGCCTGGGAGTCGGTTCGCCAGCGGTCCAGCCGCACTTGGGCGTTGACGGCCGACACCACCCGCCGTCGCAGTTCCGGGTCGAAGTCGATCAAGTTCTCCAGCTTGATCCGACGTATGCAGTCGTAGTCGGGACGATTCAGTACCTCGGCGGGAGGGCCGAGCTCGGCTTGCGCCAAGCGCGTCAGGGCGTCGCGCTCGGGTTCGCTCGTGCACATCGTGATGCGGCTCACCCACATTCGGTGACGATCGAGGAGCAGCTGCAGGCGACCATGATCGAGCTGCTCGTCATGGTCCAGCCGATCGAGGGCCTGGGAGACCCGCTTCGTGCGCCGGATGTGGCCCACGTGTGATCTGGCCGCGCCGCGAGCTCGATCACCACCACGAGTCCTACGGCTAGAGCAAAGAAGAGGACCTGGTTCACCGGGTCTCCTTTCGACCACCTCAGATCGCCACGAAGAACCGCCCGATCAACACCATCGCCACACAGGCCGGGATCGCCCAGCGGTACCCGCGATGTCCGTTCGACACGCCCTCGCGCTGGACGTCGTAGACCGTGGACCGACCGCTGAGCAGGTACGCCAGCCCGTTGGCGACCGCCATGGGCAGCGCGAGGGTGAAGTTCACGCAGGCCTCGCACAGCAGCAGCAGGCTGGCCAGGGGCACCTTGCCGGCCGCGGCGTAGGTGGCGCTCATGGCGATCAGCACGTAGGCGGCGTGATGGGGAAACTGGCCGGGCCAGATGTCGCCGGCCGCGGTGGCCATGGCGGCCCCGATGCCCGCGCCGGCGAACAACGAGGGGAACAACAGGCCGCCGACGCCACCGGAGGCGACGGTGAAGGTGGAGGCGATGATCTTGGCCAGGCCCATGCCGGCCAAGAGCAGGATCACGATGCCGATCGCGTGGTTGGCGAACAGGGTTCCGGCCGCCGCGCCCCGGATCGCTTCCAGCCCGATGCCGTACACCTGGGGGAAGGCCAGCATGACCACCCCGGCCAGCAGCCCGCCCAGTCCGGTCTGGAGCCACTTGGGGACGCGACCGTCCTCGCGCCAGCGCTCCCGCACCACGCCGTGGAAGCCGTTGAACACCACCGCGAACAGGCGGGCGACCAACGAGCCCACCAGGGCGATGGCGCCGACGAGCACCCACTCCTGCCAGTGGAAGAACCCGATGTTGGGCAGCACCAGCAGCCGCTGGCGACCGACGATCAGCCAGCCCACCAGGTAGCCGGTAGCCGACGACACCAGGGCGGGCAGGAACAGGTCCATGTCGATGTCGCGGCGGTAGGGGACCTCGACGGCGAAGATGGCGCCGCCGAAGGGGGCGGAGAAGACGGCTCCGAGCGCACCGGCTGCGCCGCACAGGGCGAGCAGCCGGGTGTCGGCCGGGCTGAGATCGAGCCATCGCGCCAGCGGTTCGGGTAGCGGACCTGGCGAGCACGGCGCAGCAACTGACCCGTCGTCGATCCGAGGCCTGCGCCCGTGTAGATCATCGGGCACTCGCGCCCTGAACTTCCCCCGAAACCGATGGTCAGCCAGGCGCCGATGATGCGCAGCAGCGGCACCCGGGCCGGGATGTGGCCCTCCGCCTCCTCGACCGCGTCGATGAAGCTGTCGGTGCCGCAGGCGGAGACGAAGGCGACCCGATCTGCTCGCCACAGGAGATAGCCGACCACCAGGGCACCGGTGGGCGGAAAGGCCACGATCGCCCACCACGGAACGGCGTTGCGGAGGTGGTCGACGCCCCTGATCATCAGGTTCAGACCGACGATGAACAGCGAGGCGCCGACGCCGGCCGCCAGACCCGCGATCGCGGCCAGGACAGCCCACCGAAGCGATGCGTGCGCGAATCGGCGGAAGCCGACCCGGCCACGGACATCGCGCTCCTGATCGGGTGCCAGGAGGTCGGGCAACGTCTCGACATCGACGTTGGCTTCTTCGCCGATGGGTTCGGTGTCGTCCCCAGCCCGCTCGGTGCCGTGGGTGCGCATCGCCGTGGGCTCGGGGGCCGATGGTGCGGGCGGGTCCGGGGCGCCCAGGTCAACTGGTGCTGGCGCACCCGGAGAACCGCCAGAGGCCTCGTTCAGCGTCTGCTCCTCGAGGCTGTCTGGCCTTTCGTATTCCGACACCGCCTCCGACAACAGGTTCGCCTTTCCGGACTGTTACAAACTGACTGGTCAGTTCGTATAGTACCTGGCAGGCTGCTGTTGGACAAGCCGAGACATAGGGGGGCGCCGTGCCCAAGATCGATGAGGCCCAACGCGAGGCCCGGCGGGAGACGCTGTTGGCGGCGGCGCGCCACTG
Organism: uncultured Microthrixaceae bacterium; assembly: GCA_963793965.1. Lineage (GTDB taxonomy): Bacteria > Actinomycetota > Acidimicrobiia > Acidimicrobiales > Acidimicrobilacustridaceae > UBA4742. The sequence goes on along the minus strand of CAWCCB010000015.1, from coordinate 26,621 downwards.
CATGGCCCGCGATGGTTGGCGGGACCTGACCATCGACGAGGTCTGTTCCACCGCCGGGGCGAGCAAGGGGATGTTCTACACATACTTCGAGCGCAAGGAGGATCTGCTGTTCGCCTTGCTCGACGAGGAATCAGCCTCGCTCGACTCCTTGCTGGCCGATGTGGAGGACTCGTCCTCATCGGGGATCAGACGACTTCGCCAGTACCTGCAGGCCATGGTGGAGCGCGGCACCGATCCGCTCCACCCGCAGGTCCGCGCCGACCTCTGGGCCGAGCTGCGATACGACCCTGTTCTACGGGAGCGATTCGTCGACGGTGCCAGCCGCCGGCGGCGCACGTTGGCACGCTGGATCAGCCAGGCGGTCGAGAGCAACGAGCTCCACGAGGTACCCGCGAATGCGCTGGCCTCCATGCTCATCGCCCTCAGCGACGGACTCATGCTCTACTTCGCCGTCGACCCTGCGGCCTTCAAGTGGCGCAACGTCCGCACGGCGGTGGACACCCTTCTCGATTCACTGGCTGCGCAAGCGGTCGACGGGGATCCAACGGCCAAGTCCCCGCTGGTGAGGTAGCCGAGGGGGCTCGGCGGCCAGGGTGCCGAAGACCTTCCGATGTGGCTGGCCTGGTCAGGCGCGCAGGTCGTGTCGGGCGAAGAGCAGGTTCACGGCCGATGGCGGCGACGATTCCGGTGAACGCGAGCACCGCCACTGAGGCCAGGCTGAGCCCGTCGGTCATCTGGTTGTCGCCCACCGCCCAGTAGAAGAGCGAGGCGTAGCGGAAGGGCTCGATGGCCGACACCACCGGCGCCAGCGAGCTGACGAGGTAGGAGGCGGCCGCCACCGCGGTGGTCACCCCCACCGCCAGTGCCCGGTTGCCGGTGGCGGCCCCGATGGCCATGGCCACCAGGCCGAGGTCGATGCCGAGCAACGTCACGCCGACGGTGGTGGTGGCGATGGCCGACGTCGAGAAGGTCATCTCGAAGAAGTGCCCGCACATCACGCTGGCGAACACCACCAAGCTCAGGATGCCCGCTTGCAGCGACCATGGCGGCCATCTTCTGCGCGACGACCGAACGCCGTGAGAACGGTAGCGACAGCACCAGTTCGAGGTGGCCGCTCTCCTCCTGGCCGGCCAGGCAGAAGGCGCCGTAGCCGATGGTCAACAGCAACAGGACCAGCGGGTAGAAGTTGGCGTAGATGTTGGCGCTCAGCCATCCGGCCGGCGAGGTGATCGATCCGGTTACGCCCAACACGGCGGCCAGTCCGGCGTTCTGAGCGCTGAACTGGTCGAGGCTGGTCGAGTTCTTGAACGCCGGGTAGACCGCCACCACCACCAGGATGTAGATGGCCAGACCCGCCGAGTAGGCGAGCAGGCTGCGGCGCCGCTCGGCCAGGTCGCGGCCCAGGATCTCAGGCGGCATCTGGCTCACCGCCCGGGTCTGGAGACCGGTAGTACGCCAGGAACAACTCGTCGAGGTCGGCGTGGCGAGCCACCAGATCGACCAGGTCGTGGTCCAAGGCCAGGCGCAGCACGGGAGCGACCTCACCGGTGAGCTGCAGGTGGACCCGAGCGCCGTCCTGGTCCACCCGGCCGACGCCGTCCAGGCGCGTGAACAGGTCAGCGTCGACCGGGGCGGCGAAGTCCAGGATCAGGATGCGGGGAGCCTCGGCCCGTAGGTGCTCGACCGTGTCGGTGACCACCAGCCGGCCCTCGCGGATGATGGCCACCCGATCGGCCACCCGCTGCACCTCGTCGAGGGTGTGCGACGACAGCAGCACCGTGCGCCCTTCGGCCGCCGTCTCACGCCAGCAGCTTCTCGAACTCGGCCTGGACCAGCGGGTCGAGTCCGGTCGTGGGCTCGTCGAGGATGAGCACGTCGGGTCGGTGCATGAAGGCCAGCAGCAGCCCCAGCTTCTGGCGGTTCCCCTTCGACAGCTCCCGGACCGGCCGATCGAGCGTCACCGCGAACCGTTCCACGATCTCGGCGGTCAGCGCCTGGTCGTGGCCACCCCGAGCCCGGGAGAACCACGCCACCAGACGGGACCCGGTCATCCGGTCGAACAGGGCCAGGTCGCCGGGCAGATAGCCGACGCGGCGCCGCACGGCCACGCTGTCGGCGTGCGAGTCGAGACCGAGGATGCGAGCCCGACCACTGGTGGGTCGCTGGAAGTCGAGCAGCGTCCGGATGGTGGTCGACTTGCCCGACCCGTTGGGGCCGAGGAACCCGAACACCTCACCGGCCCGCACCGACATGGTGAGCGCTTCGATGCCTCGTGCCGTCCCATAGCGCTTGGTGAGCCCCTCGGTCTCGATGGCCGACGTCATGGCCAGCTCCCCCCTTCATCTCGAACTCCCACTCGACTGTCGCGATCGCGGGCCCCGAGCGGTTCGCGCCGCGTTGGTGTCCGACGTCACGCAATCCCCAGCCGCGCCCGGCGCCTTCGCCCACGATCAGGGTCGGTCCGAGACCGACCCGGCCGCGCGTTGTGCCGAAGCCAGCTGATCTCGGGCCGCGGCGTCCCGGGCCAGCGGCGCGACCGAGCACAGGGGCCCCAGCAGACACAAGATGACCAGTCCTAGCACCAGGCCCCCCAATGGAGCGCCGGGGCTGGCCAAGCCGGTGGTGATCAACAGGGCGGTCGCCGCGGCCGGCGCGTGATGGCTGTGGAGCAGCTCGAGCAGGAACAGGGTGGTGCCGACCGCCGCGGCCGATGCCGCCACCTGGGCGGGGTCCGGCCGACCGCTGGTCACCACTGATGTGCTGGCCCCACAGGCCGAAGGCGGCCAGGCAGCCGAGTCCGACGGCCACGGCGACCCCATGGCCGAGCGCGGCGTTGCGCAGGCGAGCCGCCTCCGAACGCGGATGGGCGGCGAACACGTAGGCGGTCGGCCCGATGGTGCTGGTCAGCAGGGGCCAGGAGATGAAGAAGCCCGGCCGCGCCGATGGTCGCCACCAGCACGGCGGTGAGATACAGGTATCGCGCCGCCACCAACATCCGCATTCGGTGGGACATGGCCCTCTCCTGGCGTGAGCCCTTCCCCCTCGGTCCCTACCCCGCGGTGCGGGAGACCAGGCCGGTGTGGCGAAGCCATGGATCCGACGTCGCGACCCAAATAGGGTCCGGGCCTTGGCGCCTGACCTGCTGGCCGACTTCCCGCCGCACGTGCTGCGTGAATATGCCTTCGTGGGCGACGGCGAGCGGGGCGCCCTCATCGGTCCCCGCGGCGACGTCTGTTGGATGTGCGCACCGGGCTGGGCGTCCGACGCCGTGTTCGCCACGCTGATCGGTGGTCAGGGTGGCTACGGGCTCACCCCGACCGAACGAGCCACCTGGGGTGGCTACTACGACCGGCGATCACTCATCTGGAACAGCCGATGGGTGACCACCGCCGGCATCGTCGAGAGCCGTGAAGCCCTGGCCCTGCCCGCTGATCCCCATACCGCCGTCCTGTTGCGCCGCGTCCGTGTGCTGGCGGGCACGGCCCGGATCCGCGTCACCCTCGACGTGCGCCCCGGCTTCGGGGCCGAGCCCATGGGCCACACTCGCCGCGACGATGGCGGGACGTGGTCGGGGCGCGCCGGTGGCCTGTGGTTCCGTTGGTCGGGCGCGGGCGAGGGTCATCGGGCCGGCTCGGGCCCGCTGGTGCTCGACCTGGTGCTCCGGGCCGGTGACACCCACGACCTGGTGCTCGAGGTCGCAGACGTCCCGCCCGCTGGCCGACGCTCCCTCCGCCGACAAGTGCTGGGCGGAGACCGAGACCCACTGGCGCCGAGCCGTGCCCGTGATCGACGAGCCGGCGCTCGCTCCCCGAGACGCCGAACAGGCCATGGCCGTGCTGGTCGGGCTGACCAGCACGTCGGGTGGCATGGCCGCGGCCGCCACCACCAGCCTGCCCGAGCGGGCGCGCCAGGGACGCAACTACGACTACCGCTACGCCTGGATCCGCGACCAGACCTTCGCCGGGCTGGCCGCCGCGGCCCACCATCACGACGGGCTGCTCGACTCGGCGGTGGGGTTCGTGGCCGACCGCCTGCTGGCCGACGGTCCCCAGCTCAAGCCGGCGTACACCGTCGATGGTCGACCGGTGCCCGATCAACGGCCGATCCCGGGCCTGTCGGGCTATCCCGGCGCCGGCGACCGGGTGGGGAACTGGGTCAACCAGCAGTTCCAGCTCGACACGTTCGGCGAAGCCCTCGAACTGCTGGCCGCGGCCTCCCGCGCCGGCCGTCTCGACCGTGACCACTGGCGGGCCGCCCAGGTGGCGGCGGATGCCATCGAGCAACGCGGTCACGAGCCCGATGCCGGCGTGTGGGAGATCGAACCCCGCCGCTGGGCCCATTCGCGCCTGACCTGCGTCTCCGGGCTCCGAGCCATCGCCGCCGAGGCCCCCGGCGCCGAGTCCGGCCGCTGGAGCGCCCTGGCCGATGCGATGCTGGCCGAGGTCTCCGCCGACTGCCTGCATCCCGACGGGCGTTGGCAGCGAGCGCCCGATGACCCGCGGGTGGACGCCGCCCTGCTGCTGCCCATCGTCCGCGGCGGTCTGGCGCCGTCGGATCCTCGCAGCGCCGCGACCGTGGACGCGGTGGCTGCCGAGCTGATGCGCCAGGACTACGTGTACCGCTTCCGCCACGACGATCGACCGTTGGATGCAGGCCGAGGGCGCCTTCGTGTTGTGCGGGTTCCTGCTGGCACTGGCCCAGGCCGGCCAGGGTCGAACGCCTGGAGGCCCGGGTTCTGTTCGAGCGCAATCGCAGCGCCTGCGGCAGCCCGGGCCTGCTGGCCGAGGAGTTCGATGTGGTGGAGCGCCAACTGCGCGGCAACCTGCCCCAGGCCTTCGTGCACGCCCTGCTCCTCGAGTGCAGCGCCACGCTGGCGGCGCCCGGCCGGGGCCTGAGAACGCCGAGCAGTGGGGGTCCGGTATCGCCGCCGCCGGGGTAGGAGCCGCCCAGGCCCATGGCGGGAGAATCGAGGTAGGTGGATGGCCGAGCGCAAGGTGGCGGTGGTCACCGGGGCATCAGCGGGGGTGGGGCGGGCTGTGGCGGTGAAGCTGGCGTATGCCGGCTTCGACGTCGGGCTGGTGGCCCGGGGCCGAGCCGGGCTCGAAGCCGCGGCCGACGAGGTGAAGCTCTACGGCGGCCGAGCCCTCGTGCTGCCGGCCGACGTGTCGGACCACGGCGCGGTCGATCAGGCCGCGGCGCGTGCCGAGGGGGAGCTCGGGCCTCTGGACCTGTGGGTCAACGACGCCATGACCACCTGCTTCGCGCCGGTGTCGCAGACCGATCCCGACGACTTCCGGCGGGCGATCGAGGTGACCTTCCTCGGTCAGGTGTGGGGCACCATGGCCGCCCTCGAACGGATGCGGCGCCGCGACCAGGGTCACATCGTCAACGTGGGATCAGCCCTGGCCTTCATGGGCATCCCGTTGCAGGCGGCGTACTGCGCAGCCAAGTTCGCCTGTCGCGGCTTCTTCGAGGCCACCCGGGCCGAGCTGCTCCACGACCGGAGCCAGGTACGTCTCTCGATGGTGCACCTCCCGGCGGTGAACACCCCGCAGTTCGACTGGTGCAAGACGACCCTCGATCACCACCCCCAGCCGGTTCCGCCCATCTACCAGCCCGAGGTAGCGGCCCAGGCCATCGTGGAGGTCGCCCTGGACGGGCGCCGCGCCAAGATCCTCGGCTCGTGGAACAAGCTCCTGGTGGCGGCCGGCCAGGTGGCCCCGGGCCTGGCCAACCAGTACGCGGCCCGCGGCGCCTGGGATTCCCAGCTCACCCCCGAGATGATCGATCCCGGGCGTGCCGACAACCTCCGCCACCCGGTCGATGACGACTACGACGCCGGCGCCCACGGCAGCTTCGATGATCGGGCCGGAGGGCTTCCTCGACCCGAGCTTCCTCAAGTCGCTGCCCTCGCGCCGCCCGGACCTTCGTCGTCCGCCGCCGCGGCCGCCCGCCGGGACGGTCCGTCGCCGGCCACCCATCTGCGGTGAGACGGTCGCCCCCCTCCGCCGGCCTGACCACGCTCTGCGCGATCCGGCTGACCTGGGGGACGGCCCTGCTGTTCGCCCCCGCAGCCGTCCTGAGCCTGGTCGGCGCCGATCTCGGAGCGTGAGCCATTGCGCGCGACGGATCGCTCGGCTCCTCGGCCTGCGCCATGTCTCCCAGGCCATCCTCACCCTGCTGGTGGCACCGGATCGACCCGGCCTGGTGGCCCAGGTGGGAGCGCTGGCCGACCTCGGTCACGCGGCCACCGCCGTCGTGGTGGTGGTCCGCGGCGGCCGGTGGCGAGGAGCCGCAGCCGCTGACTGCGCCGTCGCCTCCACGTTCGGGCTGGCCGATCTGCTGATGGTCGGCCCCTCGTGCCCGACCGACGAATCAGGCCTCGACCGATCGATCCGAGCTCGGGCCGGAGACCGGCCCCCGCAGGGCGCCCGCGACCCGCCGCCTCCCGTGAAGCCGGCGGTCGCGCCTGGCGCTCGCCGCGGTGAGGAGGGTTCATCGGATGAGGCGATCGCCTGTTGGACCAGTTCGGCGAGGTGGAGGGGGCGGCGGTCGGTGGATTGGGTGATCTGCTCCCGGCAGCTGAACCCGTCGGTGAGGATCACCTCGTCGGGGCCGAGTCGGCGAACCGCGGGCAGAAGCACCCGCTCGCCTACTCGGGTGGACACCTCGTAGTGGTCGGCGCTGAAGCCGAATGACCCGGCCATGCCGCAACACCCAGAGTCGAGGATCTCATGGTCGACGCCCATGCGCTTGAGCACCGCGACTTCCGCGTCGAGTGCCGATGACGGCCTTGTGGTGGCAGTGGCCGTGGACGGTGGCCCTCACGTGAAGTTCGGGGGGTGCGTAGCGCTGCCGTTCGAGGAACTCGGACAGCATCAGCGTCTGGTCCGAAAGGCGTCGGGCGTCCTCGTCGTGGGGGAAGAGGTTGACCAGCTCGTCACGAAATGCCGCTACGCAGCTGGGTTCGAGCCCGACGACCGGTATGCCGGCGCGGATCCATGGGCGCAGGGTGTCGAGGGTCTGGCGCCAGAGCCGCTCGGCGGTGTCGAGCATGCCCCAGTCGTAGAGGGGCCGGCCGCAGCACAGCGGCCGGGGCGGGATCTCCACGGTGTAGCCGGCGTGTTCGAGCACGTTGACGGCGGCTCGGAGGACGTTCGACTCGAGGTAGTTGTTGAAGGTGTCTGGCCACAGCAGGACGCGGTCGGTGTCGAACGGGGCATCGTGGCCGTGGGGGTTGATCTGGTTGCGGCCGGCGTTGCGTTGCATCGACGGGGTGGAGTAGGTCTCGGCCACGAATCGGGGTAGTTCCCCGTGGGTGAGGGCCATGGTGCCGTCGTGGGGAGCGGGGCGAGGTCGGCGGGACCCCGGCGGTCGGTTCCGGAACCACGTGGTGAACGGGGTGGTGGCGAAGCGGGGGATGTCGCGTTCCGCGGCCACCCCGCCGGCGCGCTTGATCAGTCCGGCCAGCCCCGGCGTGTGGGTCATCCGGTTGACCAGTCGGGGGGCCAGAGTCGCGCCGCGTGCCCACCAGTAGATGAGTCCCATGGCGTAGGCCACCCGGGGACGGAGGCGCCGCCGGTAGTGGTGGGACAGGAACTCGGCCTTGTAGGTGGCCATGTCCACGTTCACCGGGCACTCGTTCTTGCAGCCCTTGCAGGCCAGGCACAGGTCGAGCGCGTCGGCGACGGCGCCATCGCGCCACCCGTCGAGGTCGTCGCCTCGCAGCATCTCGAACAGCAGCCGGGCGCGGCCCCGCGTCGAGTCCTCCTCCTCGCGGGTGGCCATGTAGCTGGGACACATGGTGCCGGACTCGACGTCGCGGCACGCCCCGACACCCACGCAACGGTTCGCCGCGTTGGCGAAGTCGTAGTGGTCGTCGGGGAAGGCGAAGTGCGTGTCGACCCGGCGCAGGGTGGCGTCGGGTCCCATGCGCAGGTCGTCGGTGGGCTGGTTGGGGCGCACCACCTTGCCCGGGTTCATCTTGGCGTCGGGATCCCAGATCTCCTTGAACTGCGCGAACGCCTCGACCAGCTCCTCGCCGTACATCTTGGTGAGCAGCGCGGCGCGGGCCTGACCGTCGCCGTGCTCGCCCGACAGCGATCCGCCGTAGGAGACGACGAGGTCGGCAGCCCGGTCGAGGAACTCGCGCCACTGGGTGACGCCGTGGGCCTCGTCGAGCACGAAGTCGATGCGGCAGTGGATGCAACCCTGCCCGAAGTGCCCGTAGAGGGCGGCGTCGTAGTCGTACTCGTCGAGCAGCGCCCGGAAGTCACGGAGGTAGGAACCGACCTGGTCAGGGGGAACGGCCGCGTCCTCCCAGCCGGGATGGGTCGGCGGGAGCCCGGGTACGTGGGCGGTGGCACCCAGCCCGGATTCGCGCACCTGCCACAGCTTCTTCTCCTCCCACTCGTCGTCGAACACCTTGATCGAGGGCGGATGCGTCGACGGCGCGCGATGGCATCTGCGAAGGTCGACGCCTGCCGGTCGGCTTCCTCGGCGGTATCGGCGCCGAACTCGACCAGCAGGAAGCCGTCGCCGTCGGGTAGCAGATCGACGTCGTCGGGGTGGAGGCCCTTCTTGCGCATGTAGCCCACCAGCTTCGAATCGATGCCCTCGAGGCCGACCGGTCGGTGCTGGCGGACGAGTGGGACGTGGTCACCGGCCGAATAGGCGTCGGGGTAGCCGAGCACGACCAGCGCCCGCTCGGGTTTGGCTTCCATCAAGGCCAAGGTGGCGTGCAGCACGACCACGCAGGTGCCTTCGGTGCCCACCAGTGACTTGGCCACGTCGAAGTGCTCGGGCCGGAGCCGATCGAGGTTGAATCCCGAGACCCGCCGCGGGATGTCCGGGTAGCGGGTGCGGATGACGTGGTCGTGGCGGTCCCGCAGGTCGCGCAATCGCCGCGTGGATCTCGCCTTTGCGGCCGCCGCCGGCGATGACCGCGTCGAGCTCGTCGGGGCTGAGGGACCCGACCGTCATCCGGTGCCCGTCGTAGGTGACCACGTCGAGCTCGATCACCTGGTCGACGGTGAGCGGTCCAGGACCGTAGAACTCGGCCATGACCGAGTGCACGCCACACGAGTTGTTGCCGATCATCCCGCCGAGCGTGTTGCGGTTGTGGGTGGCGGGGTCCGGGCCGAAGGTCAGGCCGTGGACCGCGGCCACAGATCGAAGATGGTCGAGGTTGCAGCCGGGCTCCACGATCGCCGTGCGGGACTCGGGATCGACCGAGCAGACCTGGTTGAGGTACTTCGAGAAGTCGATGATCACCGCCACGTTGGTGCACTGACCGGCCAGGCTGGTGCCGCCCCCGCGGGTGGTGATCGGCACCCCTCGGCGGTGGCACACCTCCACGGTGGCGATCACGTCCTCGATCGTCCGGGGCACCACCACTCCGATTGGGACCTGCCGATAGTTCGAGGAGTCGGTCGAATAGGTCGATCTCGATCCGGCGTCGAAGCGGACCTCGCCCACCACTCGGGACGAGAGCTCGGCCACCAGCGCCCGCGTGCCGGGTCGGAGGCATTCGAGATCGAGACGGCGGTGACGGTGTCGAGCCCTTCGTAGCGTCGAGGTTCGTTCACCCGGGCCTCCGATTCTGTCATCCGCGCCGATCGAGCCGCTCGGCGTCGGCCCGCTTGAACTCGACCCCGAGACCGGGACGGCTGGGGTCGGGTCGCACCCAGCCGTCGACCGGCTCGGGGACCCCGTCGAAGATCATCGCCTCGACCCGCACATGGTCGGCGAAGTGCTCGAGGTGGCGCAGGTGCCACAGGCCGGCGCAGGCGTGGGCGCTGACCAGCGGCGCGGTGTGCGACGAGATGTCGAGGCAGTGGGCGTCGGCCAGCGCACCCACCCGACCGAAACCGGTGATCCCCCCGCAGCGGGTCACGTCGGCCTGCAGGCAGTCCACGGATCCGGCTTCGAGCATCGAGCGGAAGTAGGCCAAGTCGTAGCCGTACTCGCCGGCGGTGACCTCCATCCCGGCGGGGACCGCAGATCTCACCGCCGCCAGTCCCGTCCAGGTCATCGGAGGACACGGGCTCCTCGAACCAGGTCACCCCGGCGTCGGCGAACGCCGCCGCCATGGCCGTGGCCTGCTTGGCCGTGTACGCGCCGTTGGCGTCGACGAAGAGGTCGACCGACTCACCGATGGCGTCGCGGGCCACCGCCACCCGTCGTGGGTCGTCGTCGGGACGGCGACCCACCTTCATCTTCACTGCCCGCAGGCCCTGCTCGACCCATCCACTCAGCTGGTCGACGCAGTTGGTCGTCGTCGAAGCTGGTGAACCCTCCGCTGCCGTAGACCGGCACCCGGTCGTGGGCCCGGCCGAGCAGATCGGCGACCGAGACATCCAGCAGCCGGCCCTTGAGGTCCCACAGCGCGATGTCGACGGCCGAGATGGCCGAGCTGGCCATCCCGGGTCTGCCCAGGTTGCGGACGGCATCGACCATCGACGACCACGTCGCCCCGGTAGCCATGACATCGGTGCCGATGACCGCGTCGGCCAACCACCCGTTGATCAGTTGCGCGGCCGGCGCCGCGGTGTAGGAGTATCCGATTCCGGTGACGTCACCGGCGCTGGCTTCGCAGACCACGATCGTGGTCGAGTCCCAGCACAGGGTTCCGTCCGACTCCGGGGTGGGCGTGGGCATGGTGAACGCGGTGGCGTTCACTCGGTCGACCGGGTCAATCACTTTGACGTTCACGGCTGGCGTGGATCGGGCATCACCGGTCACCGTCTCTACCCACTGCCGCCTCGAACCGTCCGAGCAGTTGGGCGCCGGCCGCTCGGAGGCTGTGGCCGGCCACCGCGGCGCCGTCGGGATCGCCCTTGGCCAGCGACGCCATGACGCTCTTGGCCTGGTCGAAGCTGATGTGGGCCGGCAGCGGTGGGACGTTCTTGTCCACGATGGCGTCGATGACCACCGGCCGATCGGCGGTGAACGCCTCGTCCCAGGCGGCCTCGACGTCGGTCGGGTCGTCGACGCGGATGCCGTGCAGGCCGAGGAGGCGGGCATAGCCGGCGTAGTCCACGTTCTCGAGGAGCTGGGTGGTGTCATAGCGCGGGTCGCCCGCCTCGCGCATCTCCCACGAGACCTGGTTGAGGTCGTCGTTGTGCAGCACCAACACGACGAAGGTCGGGTTGGACCACTCCCGCCAGTGGCGCTTCACGGTGATCAGATCGTTCATCCCCAGCATCTGGAAGGCGCCGTCGCCGATGGTGCACACCACCGGTCGCTCGGGGAAGGCGAACTTGGCCGCCACCGCGTAGGGCATGGCCGCCAGCATCGTGGCCAGCCGGCCCGACAGGTTGCCCATCATGTCGGGGCCGAGCGCGATGTGGTGCCCGTACCAGTCGGCGGTGGTGCCCGCATCGGCGGTGACGACCGCGTTCGAGGGCAGCTTGGCGTTCAATACGTGGTAGACGAGTCTCGGGTTGAGGGGATCGGCCTGGGTGTGGGCCACCTTGTCGAGCACCTGTCGCCACCGCGCCATGCCCTGGGCCACGCCGGACTGCCAGGACAGGTCGTCGGTCTGGGTCAGGTGGGGCAGCAGCGCCGCCAACGTGGCTTCGGCGTCACCCCACAGGTTCACCTCCATGGGGTAGCGCAGGCTCAGGTGTCGAGGAGACAGATCGATCTGCACCCCTCGGGCCTGGCCGACGGCGGGCAGGAACTCGCTGTAGGGGTAGTTCGTGCCCACCATCAACAAGGTGTCGCAGTGCTGCATCATGTCCCAGCTCGGCCTGGAGCCGAGCAGACCGAGCTGTTGGGTGTGATAGGGCACGGCACCGTCCACCGCGCCCTTGCCCAGCAGGGCGGTGATGATGCCGGCACCGAGGCGTTCGGCCACCTGGATCACCTCGTCGGCGAGCGCCGAGCGCGCCCTCACCGACGATCATGGCCACCTTGCTGCCGGCGTTGAGGACCTCGGCGGCACGCCGCAGCTCCTCCTCGGGTGGCGCGATCCTCGTCGAGGCGTGCCCGACCCCGGTTCTCGACACCCAGTGCTCGAGCGTCGGTTCCTCCATCTCGAGATCCTGGACGTCGGCCGGAAGGATCACGACGGTGGGCTTGCGGTACGCCCGGGCGATCCGCACCGCTCGATCGAGCACCATCTGAGCCTGCATCGGCGCCGTCACCGTCTTGACGTACTCGGCCACGTCCCCGAACAGGCGCTCCATGTTGAGCTCCTGTTGGAAGTCGCTGCCCATGGCCACTCGGGCTTGTTGACCGACGATGGCCACGACCGGCTGGTTGTCGCAGTAGGCGTCGTAGAGCCCGTTCATGATGTGGACCGCGCCCGGACCCGAGGTCACCATGCACACACCCACCTCGCCGGTGAACTTGGCGTGCGCGCACGCCATCAACGCCGCGGTCTCCTCGTGGGCCGGGCGGAGATAGCGGAAGTCCTTGCCGGCCCGCTCGGCTCGTTCCAGGGCGCCGTCGAAGCCCGCCGATGCCGTCGCCGGGGAACCCGTAGAACCGGTGAAGGTCCCACTCGATCAGCCGGTCGATGATGAAATCGCTCACCGTCACCATGTGTTCTCCCGTGTGACTCGTCACAGCTGAAAGACCTCAGTGCGGGTCTCAAACGTCGTGCGGCCGCGTGGTGACAGGACGAAGAGGATCACCGCCTGCGTTCCCCATCCCGGGCCTGTACCTCAGAGGGGATGCGTGTTCTCTACCCGTACCTGGCCGAGCGAGACCGACCCTCGTCGGCGTCGCGACAGGTCTCGCCGTTCGTCTGTCGGCGGGCGCCCGGTACGTGACCAGCCGACCGGCATAGCTTCTCAGCGAGCTCGGCGTGCTGGTCCGAGGACCGCGCCGTAGGCCATTCCCCCGAGCAGGCCGATCAGCGCCATCACACCGATGCGCGGCCACGTGCTGGCGACACCCCAGGGCAGGGCGGCGAGCGCGCCGAGCACGACGGCGAGGACGACACCGCACGCCAGGCCGACGAGCAAGCCGCGCCGCACGTCTCGGCGTTCACCGAGCGGGGTCATCTCCAAGGCGTCCTCGTCCTGACGAGCCAGCTCGCCAGGATCAGCCGGCTCCACCGAACCACCGCTGCGATGGAACTCGAACGACCGATCCTGGGTGAGGCCAGTTGCCTGGTGGGGCTTGCTCTGCTCGACCATTCCGCCCCTCCTCAAACATCCTCCGGGTTCAGTTGTCTACCCCGCACGGTCCGAATACATACGAATTGCTGACGGATGGTCCGGCGGCTCTCATGGGATGCCGTCGCTGGCCCGGGTGAGGTGCTCGGTGCCTCTGCGTGATCGGGCACCGGGCGGTGTGGGCGGGTCGTCCCGGCGGCTGCGACGTCGCAGCAGCACCGGGTACAGCAGCACGGTGATGGCGGTGAAGCTGAACCACTGGATGGCGTAGCTCAGGTGCGGTCCGTCGTTCAGGGCGGGACCGGGCACCGGCTGGGGGTAGGCCTGGTTGTTCGCCGGTGACGAGGTCTGCTGGTCGAGGGCGACGGGCAGGATGGGCATGGCCAGCTGGTGGCCGATGCGACGCAGGTCGAGGCGATGCAGCGAGGCCAGGCGACCATCGGGCGGATCGCGCAGGCCCTCGGTCCGGTTCTGGGTCTCGGTCACCAGGCCCGTCACCGTGACCGTCCCCGACGGGTGCCCGGTAGGCGGCCAGCACGGCGGCCGGGCTGGGGTGGTCGCCGCCGGGCCAGGCGTCGTAGGGGATGAGCCCGCGGTTCACGATCACGGCCGAGCCGTCGGCCAGCACCAGCGGGGTGGCCAGCCACCAGCCGGGGTTCCCGTCGGCGTCGGTCTCGGGTCCGATCACCACCTGGTCCCGGCGTGTCGAACACGCCGGTGGCTCGCACCCGACGGTCGGCCTGGTGGTCGGCGGTGGTCACCGGGGTGGTGGGCGACACCAGGTGATCGATGGGCACCGGCGGGGCGGCCATCCGGGCGGCCAGCATGGCGTTGATCTGGCGGCGACCCTCGAGGCGGCGCACCTGCCACAGACCGAGGTTGACCATGGCGATCACCATGACCGCCACGAACAGGTGCGAGGCGATCCAGGCCGGCTGGACCAGGAAGCGCCATCGTCTCGTCGCGACGCGAGGTCTGGACCTGGTCGGGGGCCGACTGGACCAGTGGCGGCTTGGGTAGAGCATCGTCGTGCTCAGCCGTGTGGGGCGCTGGTTCGACGACCGCCTGGGTCTGTCCCGCTTCGCCCGCACCTCGCTCGACAAGGTCTTCCCCGATCACTGGTCGTTCCTGCTGGGCGAGGTGGCCTTCTACAGCTTCGTCGTGCTGGTGGCCACCGGGCTGTTCCTCACGTTCTTCTTCGAGCCCAGCCAGCGCCAGGTCATCTACCACGGCTCCTATCGCCCCCTCGACGGGGTGCCCATGTCGGCCGCCTTCCAGTCGACGGTGCGGCTCAGCTTCGACGTGCGCGCCGGTCTGGTCATCCGCCAGATGCACCACTGGGCCGCGCTGGTCTTCCTGGCCGCCATCGTCACCCACCTGGGCCGCATCTTCTTCACCGGGGCCTTCCGGCGGCCCCGGGAGCTGAACTGGCTGGTCGGGGTGACCATGCTCATCCTGGCCCTGGCCAACGGCTTCAGCGGCTACTCGCTGCCCGACGACCTGCTGTCGGGCACCGGGCCTGCGCATCGCCTACTCGGTGGTGCTCTCCATCCCGTTCGTGGGCACCTGGCTGGCCTTCCTCTTCTTCGGGGGCGCCTATCCCTCGCAACAGATCGTCAGCCGGCTGTTCGTGCTGCACATCCTGGTCGTGCCCGTGCTCATCGCCGCCCTGCTGGGCGCCCACCTGGCCATCATGTGGCACCAGAAGCACACCCAGTTCCCCGGGCCCGGGCGCACCGAGACCAACGTGGTCGGCACCCGCCTGTGGCCCGCCTACGCGGCCAAGAGCGTCGGCCTGCTGCTGCTGGTGGCCGCGGTCCTGGCCGCGCTGGGCGGCCTGGTCCAGATCAACCCGGTGTGGCTGTGGGGGCCGTATGACCCGACCCACGTGACCACCGCGGCCCAGCCCGACTGGTACGTCGGGTTCCTGGAGGGCGCGCTGCGCCTGGCCCCGCCCTGGAGCTTCACCATCTTCGGCCACACCGTGTCCGAGCTGTTCCTGCCCGCCGTGGTCCTGCCCGGGGATCACCTTCGTCCTGCTCTACGCCTGGCCCTTCCTCGAGCGGCGCGTCACGGGCGACCGGGTCGAGCACAACCTGCTGGATCGACCCCGGGACCGTCCGGTGCGCACCGCCATCGGCGTCGGGCGTGCTCGCCTTCTACACCGTGCTCACCCTGGCCGGCGGCCAGGACATCATCGCTCAGCACCTCGGCGTGTCGATCGCCTCGGTCACCACCACGCTGCGGATCGCCCTGCTGGTCGTGCCGTTGGCCTCGGCGCGCTGGCCTGGCGGATCTGTCATGACCTGGCCGCCGGTGACCGGCGATCGGCCGAGGGCACCGACCGCGCCGACGAGCGAACGGGTCCCGTCGCGCCACCGCAGCCGAGGCGGCCGCGCCAGCAACGCCGCCCGAACCCCGCGTCCCGGCCGAACCCGCCGGTGGCGGCCGGCGCCGCGCCCGCCAGCTCGGCCCGGTCGAGCCTGCGCAGCCAGGCCGCGAACGCGCCGATGCCCACCACCAGTGAGAGCGCGCCGCCGTAGGCCCACATGATGACGCCGGCCAACTGCTGGTCGGCCAGGGCGTCAGCGGTCGAGTGCCCGATCGCGTACAGCGGGTACAGCGGGCTGGGGTCGACGATGAGCGCGGCGCCGATGGCGATCGCCCCGAGCGAGTCGATGAACACCGCCATGATGGCCAGCCCCGAGGCGCGTCGGCGGGCGCGCAGGGCCACCCAGAAGAAGGCGGCCGAGGTCACGACGAAGCTGGCGTGCTCGAGCAGGTGCAAGCCGGGATGGCGGGCCGCGGCCTGATACGGGCCCGGTCAGGTGCCAGGCCGAGCATGGCGGCCAGCTGCACGACCAGGGCGACCGTCAGCCACTGGGGCCATCGCGGACCGGCCAGTTCCCGCCGCACCGGCCGCCACCGCCGCAGCGCCCGGCGGCGCGCCCGGATCGGCAGCGACCAGAGCCACCACCGGCACGAGCTCGCCCAGGGCCAGGAGCGGCGCGACCACCGCCAGCAGCACGACGTGCTGGGCCATGTGACCGGCCAGCGTTCGATCGGCCCACGGGTCGAAGGGCGGGTTGGTGACCACCACCAGCGCCACCAGACCCCCCGCGCCGGCCAGCGCGGGGCGCGGTCGGCACCAGGCGTCGGCCGGCCGGTGTGGCCCACAATCGGTCGAGACCGACCAGGTAGGCGATGGCCAGCAGCCCGGCGACCAGGTCACCGATCAGCGCGGCCACGGCGGCCGCCCCGACGGAAACCAGTCGCAGCCGGGCTGGACGGGCCCGAAAGAGGATCATCAGTAGGACGCGCACGAGCTCAGCACCACGACGTAGCTGCCCTCCCACAGGATGAGCAGCAGCGAGATGGCGCCCACCGCCACGCCGAACAGCCCCAGGAAGCGCTGCCGGCCGAGGAGGTCCGCCCCCTCCTCGGCGCCGCCGCCGCGACCGTCGCCCGGTGCCCCCGGTGCCAGACGATTCGGCTCCGGACGGATCGGTCCCGTCGGCCAGCAGCATCTGGGCGGACCACACGATGGCCAAGACGGTGCCCAGGGCGGTGACCGCCGTGAGTGGCGTGCATGGCCCAACGCAGATCGGGGTGCAGGCAGCTGGCCCGGACCAGGGCGGCCTCGGCCACCAGGTGGACCATCCACCAGGCGATGCCGGCCAGCACTGCGTACCAGCGTCGCAGGCCGCGGATGGGTGCTCGCCGCACCTCGGTCGCCGTCATGGGTGCGCCCCCAGGTGGGCGGACAGGTACAGCGAGGTGAAGACCGCGATCCACACCCCGTCCACGAAGTGCCAGTAGATGCCGAACACCCGCAGGGTGAGGGTGGTGCGCGACGTGATGCGACCGGTCCAGGCCTTGGCCTGCACGACCACGCTCATCACCAGCGCCCCGAGCACGTGCAGGCCGTGCAGGCCGGTGATGAGCACGAACAGCGAGGCGTAGGTGTTGTCGTGGACGCCGAAGCCCAGGTCGCGCTGCTC
This sequence comes from uncultured Microthrixaceae bacterium, assembly GCA_963793965.1. Taxonomy (GTDB): domain Bacteria; phylum Actinomycetota; class Acidimicrobiia; order Acidimicrobiales; family Acidimicrobilacustridaceae; genus UBA4742. Next base: position 9,493 of record CAWCCB010000015.1, on the reverse strand, counting down.
GAGCACCTGGTTGGCCAGGAAGGCGGCGGCCATGACGAAGGCGATGGCCAGGCCGGCTCGGAGTGCCCGTTGGTCGTCGCGCTGGGCGGCGTGCTCGGCCCAGACGATGGGCACGCTGGACCCGATGAGCAGGATGGAGAACAGCGCCGGTCGCAGCAGGTCGGGCGGACGGATGCCGCCCATGGGCCAGGTGGGGGCCATGGCCCGCTGGAAGAAGTAGGCCGACAGCAGCCCCACGAAGATCATGGCCTCGGTGGTGACCAGCATCATCATCCCCCACCACGCCGGCGGCCTCGACCCGGCCTCGCCGGCCACCGATGGGATCGGGTGCCGCCACGCCCGGGCCGATCTGGTCGAAAGGACCCGCGATGGTGCTCATACCAGGTCCGCCTCGGTGCGCCAGGTCCAGCGGGCCACCCCGGCCAGCACCACGATGATGCCGACCACCACGACCAGCCCGGTCCACACCAGCAGCCCGCAGAAGAAGGCGGCCGTCCCCAGCCCGGCCACGAACGGGGCGTAGGAGGGCTGGGGGATGCGCAGCACCCCTTCGGGGCTGGTGGCCAGTCCGCTGGTGACCGGGGTCTGGCGGGCCAGGGCACCATCGGAGCCGAAGGCCGCCACCACCCGAGCGTCGAGCTCGGTGTCGACGTCGGGTACGAGGGTCGGGCCGGCTCCGCGCTCGTGGTCGTCGCAGCCGGCCCGGCGGCGCCGGCCACCACTCCGGCGTGGGCCGGCTCGACCGGACCGTCCCACAGAGGGTGGCGTCCGCTCACCCGGGGGATCTCGGTGAAGTTCCACTCCGGGGTGGGCGACGGCGTCGCCCATTCCAGGCTGTCGGCCTGCCACGGGTCGGGCCCGGCGATCTCGCCGTGGCGGCGCGACCAGAAGACGTTGACGACGGTCAGCAGCGTGCCGAAGCCGAAGAGGAACCCGCCCACGGTGGCGACGGTGTTGGCCGTGGCCCAGCCCAGGCCGGCCTGGTAGGTGTAGACCCGCCGCGGCATGCCCCACAGCCCGAGCAGGTGCATGGGGAAGAACGTGACGTTGAAGGCCACGAGCATGATCCAGAAGTTCCATCGCCCCAGCCGCTCGTTCATGAGCCGCCCGGTGACCTTGGGGAACCAGTAGTAGACGCCGGCGAACACCGGGAACACCACGGCCCCGTTGAGCACGTAGTGGAAGTGGGCGACGATGAAGTAGCTGTCGGTGACCTGGGTGTCGAACGGCAGGACCGCCACCATCACGCCCGACAGGCCGCCGATGAGGAAGATGAGCATGAAGCCCATCGAGAACAGCATGGGCGTCTTCCATCGCACCGGCGATCCCCACATGGTGGCGATCCAGGAGAAGAACTGGATGCCGCTGGGGATGGCGATGATGAGGCTGACGGCCGAGAAGAACGACAGGGCCAGCACCGGGCAGGCCGGTGGCGAACATGTGGTGGATCCACACCCCGAAGCTGATGAAGGCGATGGCCACCAGGGCGCTGACCACCCAGATGTAGCCCGACAGCCGTCGCCGGGAGAAGACCGGGATGATCATCGACATCATGCCGATGGCCGGCAGCAGCAGGATGTACACCTCGGGATGGCCCCAGAACCAGAACAGGTGCTGGTAGAGCAGGGCGCTGCCGCCTCGGGTGGTGTCGTAGAAGGCGGTGCCGGCCCGGCGGTCGGCCTCGAGCAGGGCGGTGGCCAGGGTGAGCGACGGGAAGGCGAACAGGATCATGAAGGCCATGGCCAGCAGCGACCACACGAACAGCGGCAGCCGGTTCACGGTCATCCCCGGGGCCCGGTACTTGAAGGTGGTGACGATGAAGTTGATGGCGCCGGTGGTCGACGAGATGCCGACGAAGATGACGGCCAGCGCCCAGAAGTCGAGGCCGAGCCCCTTCGAGTAGGTGCTCTCGTTGAGCGGGGCGTAGGCGAACCAGCCCGCGTTCGGGGCCGAGCCCACCAGCACGCTCGAGTACAGGAAGATGCCGGAGAACACGAAGCACCAGTAGCCGAAGGCGTTGAGCCGGGGGAACGCCATGTCCCGGGCGCCGATCTGCAGCGGCAGCAGGTAGTTGCCGAACCCGGCCAGCACCGGGGTGTTGAACAGGAAGATCATCGTCGTGCCGTGCAGGGTGAACAGGTCGTTGTAGGCGTTGGCGCTGACCAGCGTCTCGTTGGCCGTGGCCAGCTGCGAGCGCATGCCCAGCGCCTCGCTGCCGGCCAGGAAGAAGAACACGAAGGCGGTCACCACGTAGCGCAGTCCGATGCGCTTGTGGTCGACGGTGGTGAGGAAGCCGATGATCCCGGGCCGGTCACGCCAGACCTCCTCGAGCTGCTCGTCGAGCGGCGCAGGCTCAGGCGCGGCGTCGGGTGGACGTTCGATCACAGCCATGGCCTCAGCGCTCCTTGCTCGGGGGCGGCATCACTTCTGCGACTCGAGATAGGCGACGATGTCGTTGATCTCGCGGGTCGGAGATCTCGCTGGGCGGCATGGCGTTGCCCGGCTTGACCGATTGGCTGTCGCGGATCCAGCGGGCCAGGTTGGCCGGCGTGTTGGTCAACACGCCCGAGCCGATGGTCCGCCGAGAACCCAGGTAGGTGAGATCCGGACCGACCGTGCCGTGGGCGGTGGTGCCGGCCACGGTGTGGCACCCGGCGCACGACTCGTTCTCGAAGTCGGCCAGGCCGGCGGCCGCGGCCGGGTCGGTCGACGCGGTTCGGCCTGGTCGGCGGACGACGATGGTGAGCGAGCCAGGCCTGGTAGTCGGCCGGCGTCATGGCGTCGATGAAGAAGATCATGTTGGCGTGCTGGATGCCGCAGAACTCGGCGCACTGGCCCCGGTAGATGCCGGGCTGGGAGACCGTGAATCGGATCACGTTGTGCTGGCCGGGGATCACGTCGACCTTGGCCGCCAGCTGGGGCACCCAGAAGCTGTGGATCACGTCTCGGGAGGTGAGCCCGATCTCCACGGGTTTGCCGACCGGGACGGGGATCTCGTTGGCCGTGGTGATCCCGTCGGGCTCGTGCACCACCCAGAAGAACTGCACCGCCTGGACGTCGATGTGCACGGCGTCGGGGCTGGCCGCCCAGATCTCGCGGGTGGCCACGATGGTGACCACACCCACCACGATCAGGATGACCAGGGGGATGGCCACCCCACCGACGCCGATGAACCGGTCGTCGCTGGTCCCTAGTGGGCGCGACGCTGGCGGAGTCGATTTCGCCGTTCCCGGCGTCGGACCGGGCGGCACGGCGGCCTCGGAGGACGCCGATCACGGCCAGCGTGACCACGGCCAGGAACACGAACAGCGCGATCCAGAACAGGATCCACCACACCACCGCGATCCCGTGGCTGGCCGGGCCTTTCGGGTCGAGCATGTCGGGCTGGCCGGCGCCCCCGGGCGCAGTGGAGGCCAGCAGGGCCACCGGGCTCACGGCCGATCCCACCAGGCCGGTCCGATGGGCGCGGACAGGTCGCCGGCGGCGGTCAGGTAGCCATCCGCGTCGATCGTCAGTGGCAGCTGGGGCAGCGGACGAGCTGCCGGTCCCTGCACCGGTCGGGCGCCGTCGAGGACATCGAACGACGACTGGTGGCACGGGCAGAGCAGCTCGTGTGAATCGGCCAGGTACAGGCTGACCGGACATCCCGCGTGGGTGCACACCTTCGAGTAGGCCAACAGCCCGCCCGGACTCCAGTCGCGGCGTTTCGGTCGGGGGCGCACGGTACGAGGGTTGACCCGTACCAGGGCCACTTGCCCCTGGGCCGAATCAGGCTGACCCTGCGGGAACACGGTGACCAGACCGTTCAGTGGCACCTCGTCGGGACGCACGGGTCTTCCGGACTCGTCCACCAGGCGCAGTCCTCGCCGCCAGGGCGAGGCCGACAGCGTCTGGCCGGGACTGGGTCCCAGTGACCGCAGCGGGAACACCAGGGCCACCCCGAAGGCGCCGATCGCGCCGGCGAGCATGCCCCAGAGCATCCGGCGCCGACCGACCACCTCATCGCGCTCGAGCGACTGCTCGAACGCCTCACGGTCAGCGTCGGAGGTCCCCAGCTGATGCCGCGGCTCGGCCGTGACACCCGTGTCGAGCAGGTGCCGCCCCCAGACCACCAGGGCGACGCCGAGACCACCCAGCGCCGCGAACAGCCCGAGGCCTTCCACTTGGGGCTGTCCACCTCGGGCGTAGACGACGATCAGCGTGAGCGAGCCGGCCACGCTGACCACGAACGCCAGCATCGAGATCCGTGCCGCGTGCTTCTGGCGCTCGGCCTCGGACTCGATGACTTGGGGTCGCGCCGAGGGTTCGGACGGTAGCCGGATCCTCGAGCGTGAGCCGGCTGGTACGGCTGGTGGTCGGATTGGCGCCGATCGCTCATGCCCGCCGCCGTCGCTCGATCAGGATCGTGACCACGATCAGGCCTCCCAGTCCGATCACCAGGGCGACGGCCCCTTCGGGCAGCGGCCCCAGGCGGTCGAGGGCGATGCCGCCGCGATCGTCGGGATGGCGCAGCTGCTGGACGTAGGCGACGACGTCGTTGAGCTGCTGGGCGTTCAAGGCCGCCGCGCCGAACACCGGCATGGGCGAAGGACCGCTGCGAACCGCCTCCGCCACCTGGGTGGGCGCGGACTCATGGAGGTCGGGTGCCGACGTGTCCAGCAACGCGCCGCCGCTGCCCGCCGCCGAATGGCACGGTGCGCAGTTGAGCTGGAACAGCTGGAGGCCTCGGCCCAGGTCAGCGTGGGCGAGGTCGACGTCGGGGATGGGCGGGCCCCCTGGAGCGAAGTCCGCGATGTATCGGACCAACGCCGCCCGGGTGGCGTCGTCGTAGGCGGGCGGATGCCGCTCGAGCTTGTCGGTGGGCTGGGTCAACGGCATCCGCCCGGTGCTCAACATGTAGTCGACCAGCGCGGTACCCGCGCCGGCGATCCGCGTACCCCGGCTGGTGCCCTGACCGCGGGCCCCGTGGCAGGTCGCGCAATCTTGCTGGTAGAGGGCCTGAACTGAAGCTGAACTCCGAGCAGTCGATGCCCCGGCCAGTCTCGGAACCGCGAGCACCATGGCGAGCACGGCGAACACTGGCCCGGCAGCCAGTGGAACCCACGCGCTGCGAACGTTCACTTGCCCTCCGGCGACCAGCCGTCATCTGTCGGAACGCCCGATGACCCACCACCTCTGGAGCCCCAGCGCACCGGACGGGTTTGCTCTACCCGCCGGTGGTGGCGCGTATTCCGTGGCTGTGCCATCCACTCCGGTGATCCGAGAGTTGGCAGTCCTAAGCCTCGATCCACCGATCGACTTCCTGTGGTGGGCGTATGAGGGCGGTCGGTTCGCGGGGTGCTGATCGGCGTCGTCGAGCGGTGTGGGGGCATGCGAGGTCGGGGTCGCGGGGTCCGGGTTCGGGTGTCAGCCCCGGGGTGTCGTCTGCGGTGGGCTGGGCCGCGGCACGGTTGGTCAGCCGGGGGTGGCGGTGACGGTGCGGAGCGCGTCGAGGGCGCGGCTGAACGGGTGGGCCCAGGGCCAGTCGGTCGGGAACCGGAGCGTGGGGCGTCCGGCTCGGTTGACGAGTCGGGCGGGGAGGGCGAGGTAGCGGGTGCGGATGGTGCGGGCGACGACGAGGCGGCCGGGTCCGTCGTCGGGTTCGATGCCGGCGAGGGTGACAGTCCAGCGGATGAGGTTGTGGGCCAGCACGGCGCAGATGAGCCACGCCGCGTTGGCCAGGAACTGTCCGGACGGGAGGTGTTCGAGGCCGGCGCCTTCTTTGAGGTCGCGGATGTTCAACTCGACCACGGCGTGGTGGCGGTGGAACAGATCGGCGTTGACCGGGTCGTCGGCGACGTCGGTGATGAACGCGTGATGTCGCCAGTCGGGCCACAGTCGGGCTTGGGTGGTGTCGGTGAGTCGGGTTCGGCGCACGACGAGCCGGTAGTTCTTGTAGGTCGTTTCGGCGACCTGGGCGGCGCCGCCGGGCGGGTAGTCGATGTCGACCCAGACGTCTTCGGGAATGGCGGCGATGGCGGCTTTCACGTTGTGGTTCTGGGTGATGGTGATCGAGTAGCGCACGTCGAGCCGGCCGAGCGTGGCGATCGTCTTCGCTGACCAGAACCCCGAATCGGCTCGCAGCACCAACGGGCCGGCCGCCCCGGCCCGTCGCACTCGGGCGACGAGCTCTTCGACGAAGCGGTTGGCGCCGCGTTGGGTGTTGGCCGAGCCTTTGCGCATCCGGGCGTGCAACACCTCCCCGGTGTCAGCGCGAGTCGCGAGCAGCGGGTGATATCCCAACCGGCGGGTGTAGCCGTAGCCGGCTCCCTGCTTGGCGTGGCCGTGGACTTCGGTGATCGTCGAGTCGATGTCGATCACCAACCGGTCGGCACCCGGCCCGGCGCCCGCCGCCCAGGCCCGGCGGATCGTTTCGGCCAGGACCTTGTCGAGCTGGCGGATGTGGCCGAAGGTGAACGCCCGCAGGAACGTCCCCAACGTGGACGGGGCCATCACCCGGAACCCCAACACCGACTGGGTGGCTCCGGCGCGCAGCATGTCGGCGTGGTCAATGTGAGACCCGCCCGCCACCATCGTGTGGATCAACGTCAAGACCTTCCGGCCCGGCCGCGCTCCACCCACCCGGCCCGACAGGCGCAACGTCCGGTTCACCAGCGCTTCCAGACCCAGCCGCGCCGTCAGGGTCGCCACCAAGATCAGTCCAGCGTTGGCCACCAGATTCGGGTCATCGAAGGTCGCTTCGATCCGGTCGATCCCGCGCGATACTGACCTCACAGAAAGTGCCTCCCCGAGCTGTGATTACGACGACTTCAAGCACCGTCATCGTCCCAGCTCAGGAGGCACTTTCCGCGGACGCGCCCAACCCCACCCCGAACCAGATCGGTGGATCGAGGCTAAGGCTTTTGGTGTTTTCGGCCGACGGAACACCATGGCTCGACACGCGACGACCGACTGGCTGAACGGCACCGATCGACGGCCACCGGCGCTCGTGCTGCTCGTGATCGGGTTGGCGATCGGCGTCGCCGCTATTGACTTGGTACTGATGCTCGCCAACGGGTAGCTCCGAGGCGAGCCTCGGCTGTGGCGCGTGCTGAACGCCGTTGCCCCCACAACTGGGGGCTTCCTGGTCCGCACTCGGCTCAGGAGCCGTGGGGGATCCGCCCCGACGAGTGGGGCAACCCGGGGCCGCGATCGCCGTGGAACCTGGCCGACGCCGTTGACGTGAAGCGCCCCTTCGACGGGTACGACGTCGGGACCCGATACGCGGACCAGGCCGTGGGACGACTCGCCGATCGACTCGCAGACCTCGGGGTCCTCGATGAGACCGCCATCTGGATATCGAGCGACCACGGCGAGGCGTTCGGCGAGCTCGGGGTGTATGCCGATCATCAGGGCGCGGACGAGGCCACCGCGCACATCCCGGCGATCGTGGCCTGGCCCGGTCTGGTGCCGTCGACCCAGACCGGCTTGCACTACCACCTCGACGTGGCCGCCACCATCGTGGACCTGGCCGGCGCAGCCCAGCCGGGCCAGTGGGATGGCAAATCGCTGCGCCAACCCCTCGAGACCGGGATCGACGCGCCCGGCCGTGACCACCTCGTGCTGACCCAGGGGGCGTGGACGGCGCAGCGAGGTGTGCGCGCCGGCAGGCATCTCTACCTGCACACGCGCCACGACGGGTACCACACCGCATGGCCCGACGAGATGCTCTTCGACGTGGCCGTCGATCCCCACGAGCAGGAGGACCTCGCCTTGCGTGATCCCACCACCACCACGACCATGCGCCACACCCTCGACACCTGGATCGCATCCCAGCTCGACCGGTCATTCGTGACCGAGGATCCGCTGACCACCATCCTCGACGAGGGTGGACCCTTCCACATCCGAGGACACCTCCCCGCCTATCTCGACCGGCTCCGCGACACCGGCCGAGGCCAGTGGATCGAGACCATCCTCCAGCGCCACCCGCCAGCGGCCGATTACTAGCCGCGCAGCGATCGCGGCCTGTTCGTTGAGCAACTGGTCGGAAGGGTGGGTTCGATGGGCGGCCAGACCCGGGAGACGGCGGTACACGCGGGGCCCAGCGCGGCCTCTCCCCACCCAGATGGCGCCGTCCAACCCGCGCCAGCGCAGACGCGAGCCGACGGCGATGAAGCCGAGCCCTTCGTCGACGGCTGCCCGGCGAGCTTCGCCGCCACCATCCCCGGACACTGCACCCATGGCGCGGCGGCGGGCGCAACCACGGCGGTGCTCTGCGGCGAGCTCCGCGTCGCCGCGCTGGCCCGTATCGCGGAACTGCACCCCCAATTGGTGGTGCTGGGCATGAACCGGGCCGACGGCTCCGCCCACCACCTCGACCAACACGGACCGGCCTGGGACCAGGGGCTGGCCGCTACGATCGCGGCCAGCCACGCCGACAACGCCCAAGCCCTGGTCCTCGGGCCGGTGCCTCACCCGGCCAACAACGAGCCAGCTGCCGGTCGCAACACCTGCGCTCGGTCATCACGTACCAAGCCCAGATCGACCTGTTGCGCATCCTGCCGGCACCTCTCCACCGCCCCGCCTCCGCAACGACGGATTGAGTACCACCGCGCCACGGGCGACCACCTCGACCTCCCGCCCCTAAGGGCGCCCCCTGCGGCGGGTGTCTGAGGTCTCATGCGGCTCTCATCCGGGCATGGTTACCGTGGCCGCATCCATCCCAGTGGAGGCCGATCATCTACGGTTCCGGTGGCGCCCACAACAATCACCACGGCTTCATGGCCGACGTCTGCGCCGTGGTCGGAGCAGACAGCCTCATCCTGGGGGTCGGAATGGTGATCTACGGGCTGATGAGCAAACCGACCGCCGCGTCCATCGTCGGCGGCGGAGCGATCCTGGGCCTGCTCGGTCTCGGATTGTTGGCCAACGCCGTGCAGCTGGACCGAAACGATCGATCAGACTCCAGCTGATCCGGGTCAGACGGTGACATGGCGACGGCGAAACCTGCTCCCGGCGGCGCGGTTCCGATGTGACGTGCCCCAAGTGCGTGGCACCTGCTGCGGCGGGCCCTCGACGGCCATCAGACCCTGGGTGGATTCGACCCCAGGATGACCTGATATCGACCCTGGGCGGATGGGCGGGGTGGTCGCGCTCCCGTAGGATCGCTCGATGCTCATCGCCTGTCGCTTGGCGCACCGTCTGAAACCCAGCTCGTGATCGCAGCTGCGCAGCCGCTCACCTACCTGCAGGCCATCCTCATCGGGCTGATCCAGGGCGTGACGGAGTTGTTCCCGATCTCGAGCCTGGGCCATTCGGTGCTGCTGCCCTCCTTGTTCGGTTGGCACAATGTGGTCACGGCGCAGTCGCAGACCGACACCGAGATGGCGGCATGACCCCCGCGAAACCAGCCCCTCAGATCGCTTCTAAGCGCCCCGCCAGACCCCACGTGATATCAACCACCCGGGCAATCAGCCCACACCCCACCAGTCCGTGAGACCGGGGTACTTCCAGT
>CAWCCB010000014.1:0-29174 GCA_963793965.1 uncultured Microthrixaceae bacterium | reverse complement strand
AAGGGCTGCCGTCTCTTGGATCCTCGATCAGTGGGGAGGAAGCGACCTGACCACAGGACTGGCAGGGCCCTCCGTGGGGCGGGTTTCGCGGGTCTGGGGACGACGTACGCCGAGGGCGCTCAGGTGGAACTGGCCGAGGATCTCTGACACGTCGCGGTAGACGTAGAGCGCTCCCTCCCCGCGTAGCTCATGGGCGCTGAACCCTCCCGACTCCACGCCGATGCACGCCAGGCCCGCCGCCCGCGCCCGCCTGCACGTCCCAGATGCTGTCGCCGACCACCACGCAGCGATGCGGATCGATCTTGCCCGCGGCGAGCACCGAGCACGGAACACGTCCGGCTGCGGCTTCGAGGCCGTCACGTCATCGGCGCTGGTGGGTCACGTCCACGGCGCCAGCCCCGCCGATGATGTCGAGCATCGCTTGCAGCTCGTCACCCGGCGCCGACGACGCGATGACGACCGCCAACCCGGCCTGGTGGGCATGGTCGAGCAGATCGGCCGCGCGGGGAAGGCACCCGCTCGCGGATCAGCTCGCGGTAGCGCCCCGGCCTCGCTTCCATGGCTGGGGACGACTCGTGCCCGAGCAATCGCGGGACGAACTGGTCCCCGCCCATGCCGATGAGCCGGTGGATGGCGTTCATGGGCGCCCACTCGCCCGCGTCCTCGAAGGCCCGGGACAACGCCAGCGTGTGGAGGTAGTTGGTGTCGACGAGCGTGCCGTCCAGGTCGAACAGCACGCCGGGTCGTCTCGTCATTCGTACGACGCCGGTCGCTCGCCGGCTAAGCCGGCGGATCGTTCGCCCGGTTCTCTTCGGCCTGCCCCTCCCGGTGCTCGGCTTGCCCGGGGCGGCGGTCGGTCTGGTGCCGCGGCCGCCTGCCGGTGCCTGGCGGGCCAGCCCCGGAGCACCGGCGGACTCCCGCTTGAATCGTGCCTCCGCCGCCGCGAGGTCACCGCCGGACTCGACAACCAGCTGGTCCACGGTCTCCATGTCCCGGTTGACCGCCTGGCCCAGCGCCTTGTCCTCGTAGCCGGGCCGGTCGTACCTGGCATCCGCGTCGGTGCCGGTCGCGGTGTCCTGTCCTGGTGGTACTCGACCTGGCGCCATCGGGGTTCCTCTCAGAGCGGATGGGCCGGGTCCTACCCGGCTTGCGACCACCAAGACATCGAGCCGGCCATCGGGTCCCGACAGAGCGTTGCGCTGATCCCCCGAGCACACACCACCGCGTGGCCTGCACTTAGCATCTACTGGCATACGGGATCCGGTGAGGCACAGGAGAGCGGGGTGACAGGAATGACGTGGGATGGCCCCGGCGAGCTGGCCGGTGACGTGGCGATGGCGGAGATGATGGCCCGCTGGGACTGGTCGTCGACGCCGGTGGGGCCGCCATCGAGCTCGCCGTTGGCACTGCGGACCGTCGTCAGACTGATTCTGAGGTCGCGGTTTCCGATGTGGGCCGGGTGGGGCCAGGAGCTGACCTTCTTTACAACGACGCCTACCGCCCGATACGCTGGGCCTCAAGCACCCTTGGGCCCTCGGCCGGCCGGCAGAGGAGGTGTGGGAGGAGATCTGGGATGACGTCGGGCCGCGCTCAGCGGGTGCTCGCCGACGGTGCGGCGACCTGGGACGAGGCGCTCCTGCTGTTCCTCGAGCGCAGCGGCTACCGCGAGGAGACCTACCACACCTTCTCCTACAGCCCGATCCCCGACGACGACGGCGCGGTGGCGGGATGCTGTGCGTCGTCACCGAGGAGACCGAGCGGGTGATCGGCGAACGTCGGCTCGCGACACTGCGGGAGCTCGCCTGCGAGCTGTCGGGTCACCCGCCCGAAGACCAGGTCTTCGACGCAGTGCCGCCGGCTCGCGGCCAACAACACGGACCTGCCCTACGCCCTTGTGTACGTCTTCGACGGCTCCGGACCGCTTGGCTCGCCGCGTCGACCGGCTTCCCGGTCGGCCGTCGCACCACCTAGGTGACTTCCCGATCTACACGGTGCGTGGCCGTTGGGGAGGAGCTTACCGGGCCGACCGGGTCCTCTGTCGACGTCGCCGGGCGGTTCGGGCCTTGCCCTCGGGGAACTGGGGGGTCTCACCCCGGCCGCGGTGATGGTGCCGTTGACGCACGGGCCAGGCCCGGCGCTTCGTGTGCTGGTGGTGGGAGTCAACCCGTACCGGCCGGCCGACGACGACTATCTGCGTTCCTGGAGCTCTTCGCGGATCAGATCGCCGCAGGCTTGACAGCGCGCGCGCCTACGAGGCGGAACGACAGCGGGCGGAGTCGCTGGCCGAGCTCGACCGGGCGAAGACCGAGTTCTTCAGCAACGTCAGCCACGAGTTCCGCACGCCGCTCACCTCATCCTGGGGCCGGCCGAGGACGCCTCCGAGATGACTCGCCCCCTCTCGGCGGGCCACCGGGAGCGCCTGGAGCTGTCCGCCGCAACGCCGGGCGGCTGCGCAGGCTCGTCAACGACATGCTCGATTTCTCGCGGATCGAGGCGGGACGGATGGCCCCGACGGGTGGCGACGAACCTGGCCACGGTCACCGCTGAACTCGCGGCGTCCTTCGCGCCGGCGTTCGAACGGGCCGGCCTCGGCTTGAGGTCGACTGCCCCTGCTACCTGGGCCGGTCTACCTCGACCGCGACATGTGGGAGAAGATCGTGCTCAACCTCCTCTCCAACGCGCTGAAGTTCACCCTCGACGGCGAAATATCCGTGTCCTTGCGAGACACCGACGCCGGACCGAGCTCACCGTCCGTGACACCGGCGTCGGCATCCCGGCGGAAGAGATCCCCCAGTTGTTCGACCGGTTCCACCGGGTCCCCGGCGCCCGAGCGCGGTCGCACGAAGGGACGGGCATCGGGCTCGCGCTCGTCCAGCAGCTCGTGCAGCTCCACGATGGGAGCGTCGCCGTGACGAGCGTCGAGGACCGAGGGACAACGTTCACCGTGGTCCTGCCCTTCGGCCAGAGCGCGACCGCAGCGAGCCCGCAATTCGAGTCCTCGCTGCCCGCGTACCTTGACGAGGCGCTCCAGTGGACCGCCGGTCCGATCGGCCGGGCCCGACGGGAACTGGCCGCTCGACGGAGGGACCGTACTGGTCGTCGACGACAACGCCGACATGCGCGGCTACCTCGTCCCGACTGCTCCAGCACTGGCGGGTGCAGGTGCCTGCGACGGCGCCGAGCTCTCGACTGCTCGCCGATGACCCCGGACCTGGTGCTCACCGACGTGATGATGCCGGACTCAACGGATTCGGCTGCTGCGCGCGCTTCGCAGCGATCCGCGTACCGCGACGATCCCGGTGATCTTCTTGTCGGCGCGAGCCGGCGAGGACGCCGCTCGAGGGTCTCGAGGCGGGCGCAGACGACTACCTGGTGAAGCCGTTCTCCTCCACGGAGCTGATCGCCCGTGTCCGCTCCGCGCTCGTGCTCGGACGGCTCCGCAACCGGGAGGCCACCTGGCGGACCACACTCGTGCAGTTCCTTGGCCGAAGCGGTCCTCATCGCCGATACCCACGGCACGGTGGTCGAGATCGACCGCGGCGGCGACCCGGCTGCTCGGCCTCGACCCCGACGCGACGCCCTACAAGCCGCCGCACCCCTTCTGGCCCGAAGAGGACGTCCATCCCGCCGAGTTCGCCGCTATTCGCGGCACGCGTTCGTCGAGGCCCTGAGCTCGGGCGAGTTCCACGGTCTGCTCCAGTTCCGACATCACGACGGCCAGCTCGTGCCGTTCGACGTGTCCGTCGCCTCCATCTTTGACGGCGACGACCGGATGTTTGTCGCCACTCTGCCGCGACCTGACCGACGACCTCCGGGCCACGACCCGCGCCCAGTTGGCCCTGACCCGCTTCGCCACCAAGCTGTCCGAGGCCAGCGAAGTCCGGGCGGTGCTGGACGCGGGCGTGGTCGAGCTGCGCTCGGCCTTCGCCGCCCGCCAGGCCTTCGCGGTGCGATGGGACGGCGACGACGACCCTCTCGTCGTGTCGGACCCGGTCGGGATGACCTGGGACGACCTGGCGGTCGACGCCCGGGCGGCAGTCACTGACGTCGCCCAGTTCGGTGGTGCACCGGTCGTCCTCGGCGATCCCAACACGTCGGGAATAGCGGTCGCCGCCGGCACGACGGAGCACCGGCTCGGCATCTGGATCGATCTCGACCCGACTCGCCCCCTGACCGTCGACGAGCAGTCGCTCGCCTCGGTCCTCGGAAGTCACTTCGGTCTGGCGCTCGGGCGTGCCCAGTTGTTCGAGGACCAGCGACAGATCGCCACGGCGATGCAACGCTCGATCCTCGGCCACGTCGACCCTCGGCCCGGTGTCGCCGTCCGCTACGCCCCCGCCGAAGTGCCACTCCAGGTCGGTGGCGAATGGTACGACGTCATAGACCTCCGTGACGGCCGCATCGGGCTGGTCGTCGGCGACTGCGTCGGCCACGGGTTGGCCGCGGCGACCGTGATGGGACAGCTGCGAAGCGCTTGTCGAGCACTCGTCCTGCACCTCGAGCGCCCCGGCGAGGTTCTCGACGCGCTCGACACGTTCGCCCAGCGCATCGATGGTGCTCCGTGCACGACAGTCCTCTGCGCCGTGATTGATGGTGGCCTTGTCCGCTACAGCAGCGCCGGCCACGTTCCCACGCTCGTCGTGCACCCAGACGGTCGACACCGGTTCCTCGACGGGGGGCGAAGCGTGCCGTTGGCCACCATGGCCGTCACGCCACGCCCTGAGGCGACAATTGACCTCCAGCCGGATTCCAGGCTGGTTCTCTACACCGATGGTCTCATCGAGCGGCGCAACGAGAGCCTCGACGTAGGATTGGATCGGCTGGCCACAACGGTCACCGAGAACCGTCACCTCGTCGGGGACGCCCTCATCGACCAGACGATGTGCTACCTCCTGCCCGGGGACCGCACGGCCGATGATGTCGCGGTCGTCGTCTACCGTCACCCCGCGCTGTACGGGGCGTTCACGGTCTCGGTGCGAGCGGAGGCCGGCCAGTTGGCCCCGCTGCGCCGTTCGCTCCGGCAATGGCTCCACGAAACCGGAGCCAACGACCAGACCGTCGCCGATGTGCTGATCGCGGTCGGTGAGGCTTCTACGAGCGATGGAGCACGCCTACCGGTTCTCGCCCGACCAGACGCTCTCCGTGTCGGCCCGGCTGATCGATGCCGCCATGCGGTTGTCGTCGTCGATCACGGGCCATGGCGACCACCGGCAGCCCCCGATTTTCGCCGAGGCCGGGGCCTCTCCATCATCCGTCACCTGATGGACGAGATGAAGATCATCCAGGAGGACTCCGGCACGACGGTCCGCATGACCAAGAGGTTGACTAGTGATCGATGAGCTGCAGATCCGCGTGGAACGGACAGTCGAAGGCGCGACCGTCACCATCGCTGGCGAGATCGACCGAGCAGCTGCGGACCGCCTTCGCACGGCACTGGATTCGGCCGGTGCTGACGGCAACCCGATCACCATCGATCTCACCGCCGTGACCTACCTCGACAGCACCGGCGTGGCGGTGCTGTTCGAGCACTTGGACGGCCGCGCCGCTCGGATAGTCGCCGACTCCGGCTGCCTCGTCAGGCCGGTTCTCGACATCACCGGGTTGCCCGTGCGCCCGCTTGGCGACTCGCCGAGCACCTGAGTCCGCCGCTCGGCCCCGGTCAATGCCCGCGGCTATCAGCGGGTCAGCGCCTTGGCCAGCTCGTCTCGACCCATCTTCGACCGTCCGGGCAGCTCCCGCCTCTTTGCTTCCTCGTACAACTCAGCCTTGGTCTTGGGCGCGGAGCCGCCGGTGCGCTTACGTTTCGCGACCGCCGCGCCCTGCTTGCCGACCGCGGTTCGCTGCTTCGCCGGCAGTTCCGCGATCGAGCGGTTCCTGGTGGCCCCGGCCTGCGCCTTCTTCACGTTGCGCTTCGCAGCCCTCACCTGTTTGGTCGTTGCCATGGTCGATCCTCCTCGAACGTCGACCCCACACACCTGCCCAGTTGTCCTGGGGTACATACCGCCCGACATCCTCCGGGACTCTCCGGCAGATCACGCGGTCCAGACTCCGAGCGGATCACGCGGTCCAGACTCCGAGATGACTGGGTAGAGCCGAGCCCTGGATCGGACACGGAGGTCAGCTCATGGAGTTCGGATATTTCTTGTCCAGCGAGGAGTACAGCCCTCGCGACCTGGTTGAGCAGGCGGTGCGAGCCGAGGCGGCCGGATGGAACGAGCTGCTGATCTCGGACCACTACCACCCGTGGCTCGACCGTCAGGGCCACTCCCCGTTCGTCTGGGGGGTCATCGGGGCGATCGCTGGCGCTACCGAGTCGGTGACGGTGACCACCGGGGTGACGTTCCGACCTGGGATCCATCCCGCGGTCCTCGCCCAGGCCGCCGCCACGGCATCGTTGCTGCTCGAGGGCCGGTTCCGGTTCGGGGTCGGCAGCGGCGAGAACCTCAACGAGCACATCACCGGTGCCGGTTGGCCCGACACCGACACCCGTCTCGGGATGCTCGAGGAGGCGGTCGACGTGATCCGCCAGCTCTGGCAGGGCGATCAGGTGAGCGTGGAGGGCAAGCACTACACGGTGCGCAACGCCCGCATCTACGACCCCCCGACCGCGGAACTCCCCATTGTCGTTTCGGGGTTCGGCCCGAAGTCCGCGGAGCTCGCCGGTCGGATCGGCGACGGGTTCATCTGCATGCAGCCCAACGCCGAGCTGCGCTGACGTTCGTCCAGGCGGGCGGCGGCGGCAAGCCGGCCTTCAACGGGTTGAAGGTCTGCTTCGGCCCGGACGAACACGAGTGTGTGCGACTGGCGTATGAGACCTGGCCCAGCGAGTCTCTTCCCGGGGAGCTGACTCAGGAGCTGCCCACCCCGGCTCACTTCGAGCAGGCCGTCGAGCTCGTCACGCCCGACCAGGTCGCAGACGCAGTGCCTTGCGGGAACGACCCCGACCGATTCGTCGTAGCGATCAAGCCGTTCGAGGCCGCCGGCTACGACCGCCTGTACATCCAGCAGATCGGTCCCGACCAGGCCGGGTTCCTCGACTTCTTCGACAACGCCGTCCTACCCCGCCTCTGACCCTGGATTCAGGGCCCGTCATGGCACCGCGCTCGCAGACCCGACAGAGGGACGGCACGGCGCGCTTGTTGAGGTGGCACCGCGACGCCGCGGGATGCGGAAGACACTGAGGGCGAGGTGTTCGTGGGTCAAGCAGGCAGGCTTCTCGACCGAGCCCTGATGACGGCCGGGCTCGAACGCACCGAGCTCTATTTGACCAACGCGGTCAAGCACTTCAAATGGACTCCCCGCGGCAAGCGACGCATCCATCAGACACCGAACCGCGGTGAGCTGGTCGCCTGTCGTCCCTGGCTCGAGGCCGAGATCGCGGCAGTGCAGCCCGAACTGATCGTGGCCTTGGGCGCCACCGCCGCCAAGGCGCTCATCGGTCCGGACGTCCGCGTGACCCGCGACCGTGGACTGTTCGTGGACCAGGATGGCGTAGGCCTGGTGATGCCGACCGTGCATCCGTCCTCGGTGCTGCGGGCCGACGCCTCGTCTCGGGGTGAGGCGTTCGACGCCTTCGTCGCCGGCCTCAAATCGGACGGCCATGCCCCGAGCGGTGTTTGTGGCGTGGCCAGCTGGGTAAGGAACTGCCAGCCGATCAGCGCCGCCTCACCGGGGGAGCACGCCATGCCGCCCAAGTCCGCTCACGTGAAGAACGAGAAGCAGTACGAGGCCCTCAAGGAGAAGGGCATGTCGAAGTCCCGAGCGGCGGGATCGCCAACTCGCCCAAGGCCTCCTCGAACGGCGGCAAGAAGTCCGGCTCCGGGGGCGACGCCCACCGGGCGGAACCACCGCGTAGCACAAGGCTGCCGGCCGCAAGGGTGGCAAGGCGACGGCCAAGAAGCACTGACGCAGGTGGCCGCGCCGGCGTCGAGGCACCGCTCCATCGACCATTCGAGTCATCCGGCACGGACGGATTGATCGCTGCCCGCCCGGCCCGGTCCTGAGCTATCCGACAGACTCGGAATCCTCGGGATAGCTCAGATCCTCGGGGCCGGCGAACCGATCGAGCAGCCCGACGACGCTCAGCACCCGTCCGACTACATCGCTGTATCGGCTGATGGTGAGCGCCGTACCGGTGGCGGCCAACGAGCTGCGGCAGCGCAGCAGCGTGGCGATGCCGAGCGAGCCGAGATAAGTGACACCCCCGAGGTCCAAGACGACCACTTCGACCTCGGGTCCCCGACATCCGACCACCGTCTGGGTGAACTCGTCGGCCTCCAGCGTGTCCAGCTCACCGACCGCGATAACCGTGACTGCTCCGCCGTGGGGCTCTCCCGGCGCGATTCGGATCTCCATTCCACACACCTCCGAAGTGATCAGGAAGCTATACGAGTGTCAGCCGGTTGGTTCTCAACCGGCTGCACGAGGGGAGCAAAGTTTTCCTCACGGATCGAGGGGTCGTCAACCATCCCGGCCCCGGCGGCCGTGGGCCGCGATTTGCTCATTCCGGTCCGACTAGTGGAGCGGCGACGGAGTATTGACAGACCTTGACCCGCCACCGGACCGGAGAAGCTCGAGGATGACCTCGCACCTCGATCCGCTGCACCTGCCAGCCAACGTGCAGAGTGCGCGTCTGGCCCGAGGTCACTGGCCGTTTCCGAGATGGCGAAGTCGTTCGGCCAGCGAAGAGCGCCACCCCTGTAGGAAGGCGTTCTGGTCGGGGCCGATCTGGTGGAAGTAGAGGTGGTCGTAGCCCGCGTCGACGTAGCGGCCGGCGAGCTCGACGATGGCGTCGATGTCGGGGCCACAAGGCACGCCCTTGGCGGCCTCGTCGATCGAGACGAGCTGGGCCACCTGTTCGAAGTGGGTCCAGGTGGGCAGGTCCTGGGCGAGTTGGCCGGCGATCGCGTGGTTGGGCCAGATGTGCTGCACGGTCTTGGCGCACGTCGGGGTCGGTGCCGTAGCAGATGTTGATCTGGCGTACCGGCGGCCGGTGCCCCGGCGCTGCGGTAGGCGTCGATGAATTCGGAGCTGGTGCCGTGGCTGAACAGGCCGTCGCCGATGCGGCCGGCCAGCTCGGCGGCATCGGTCCCGAAACCAGACACGATGATCGGGATCGACGTTGCGGAGCATCGAAGAGCCGGGCGTTCTCGACCTTGAAGTAGTCGCCTTTCCAGTCGACGGTGTCGCCGGTCCACATCTCGCGGATCACGGTGACGGCCTCTTCGAGCATGGCCAGGCGCACTTCGGCGTGGGCCAGCGGTGCCGAGGATGTGCTCGTTGAGTGCCTCGCCGCTGCCCACCCCGAGCGAGAAGCGGTCGCCGAACAGCAGCGAGGTGGTGGCCGCGGCGTGGGCCACCACCGCCGGATGGATCCGCATGATCGGACAGGTCACCCCGGTCAGGACCTCGAGCCGATCGGTGCTGGCGGCGATGGCCCCCAGGACCGACCACACGAACGGGCTGTGGCCCTGCGCTTGGACCCACGGATGGAAGTGATCGGAGATCGAGCAGAAGTCGAAGCCGGCGTCCTCGGCCTCGGCTGCGCCTCGGACCAGATTGGCGGGTGGCTGTTCCTCGCTCGACAGCGTGTAGCCCCACTTCATCGGGCTGCTCCTTCGCTTGGCTATCGGTTGGGGGATCGGGGGGGAGCGGTCAGGTGCACAGGCTGAGCGCTCGGACGTCGAGCCCGGCGGTGCCGACGGTGATGGGGTCCGGGGCGTTGTGCCAGACCTCGAGGCTGAGCTGGTGGGGTCCGTCGGGATCGAAGATGGTGTTGCCCCGCAGGACTTGACGCCCGGCGCTGATCGATCCGAGGACGGCAGCGTCGATGGCTTCGCTGTGGAGCGGGTGATGGTCAGGGATGGCGGTGTGGGCGAAGTGGGCGCCGTCGATCTTGGCCGGGTCCCATTCGACGGTGAGCAGCACCTCGTACCAGCCGCGGGTCGTGAACTTGATCTGGTGGTCGTCGACCGTCGGGCAGCGGGTCGTCGGGTTCGAGGTAGAGGGGTTTGAGGATCCCGGGGCGCACCTCGACGTCGGTGGCGCGCAACGAGACGAGATCTTCGGGCATGGTCAGCTCCCGGTGAAAGTGGTGTAGACGAGGGCGAGGCCGGCGAGGGCCATGAGGGCGGTGGTGGCCCAGCCGAGGGTGCGGGCCAGTCGTCCGTTGCGCTGGTCGCCCATGATCTTGTGGTTGTTGGAGATCAACATGACGATCAGCAGGAACGGGGCCGCGGCCAGGCCGTTGATGACCGCGGAGATGACCAGGAGCCTGATGGGGTTGATGTGGAGGAGGCTGAGCGCGGTCCCGCCGACCGTTCCGACCGCGACGAGGGCGTAGAAGATGGGCGCCTGGCGGAGTCCTTTGGCCAACCCCCAGTCTCCGGCCGAGCAGGCCGGACAGCGCGACCGAACCTGACGCGGCCAGAACGGGCACGGCCAGCATGCCACTGCCGATGAAGCCAAGGGCGAACAGGGTGGACGAGAGCTTCCCGGCCACCGGCTTGAGCGCGGCGGCGGCTTCGGCGGCGCCCTGGATGGTCTTGGCGCCGTGTGCGCCGAGGGTCGAGGCGGTGGCCACGATGATGGCGAACATCACCACGTTGGACAGGACCATCCCCGACACGACATCGAACCGGGCGTGGCGTTGGGTGGTGTTCGCCTTGGCTTTCGAGCGCTCCTTGAGGGGGATCGCTCTGGCACCGCCGAGGTCTTCGTCGCGGAGCTCCTCGACTCGATGGGCCGTCTGCCAGAAGAACAGGTACGGCGAGATGGTGGTGCCCAGCACCGCGACCAGTAGCGCCAGGTAGGCGCTGGTGAACTTGATGTGCGGGATCAGGGTGTGGGCGATCACTGCGGCCCAGTCGACGGCGGCGAAGAACAGGACGACCACATAGGCGAGCAGGGCCAGGCAGAGGATCTTGAAGAGCGCGGTGGATGGTGGTGAACGAGCCCGACAGCATGAGGGCGGTGATGGCGGCGCCGGCGATCAGCGCCCAGAGCCAGACCGGGCCGAGGTGCAGGAGGTTCATACCGGCGCCGATGGCCAGCAGGTCGGCGGTGATGTTGAGGGTGTTGGCGACGATGAGGCCGACCACCAGGGCGCCCACCACGATGCGGCCGTTGGTTTCGAACCGTCGTCGGCACAGGGTGCCGAGGCTCTTGCCGGTGGCCAGGGCCGTGCGGTCACAGATCTCCTGCACGGTGGCCATCAGCGGCAACGTCACCAGGGCGGTCCACAACAGCCCGAGGCCGAACTGGGCGCCGGCCTGAGAGTAGGTGGCGATGCCGGACGGGTCGTCGTCCGATGCCCCGGTGACCAGACCAGGACCGAGCGCCCGGGCATACACCCGACAGCTCGACCAGATCCCCGCCTTGTCGTCTGGAGGTTGTCGATCGTGTCGCGTGCGCCCGGTGTGGGATGACTGTGTGACCGCCACCGTCAGCCT
This sequence comes from uncultured Microthrixaceae bacterium, assembly GCA_963793965.1. Taxonomy (GTDB): domain Bacteria; phylum Actinomycetota; class Acidimicrobiia; order Acidimicrobiales; family Acidimicrobilacustridaceae; genus UBA4742. The sequence goes on along the minus strand of CAWCCB010000014.1, from coordinate 17,724 downwards.
CTACGCCCGCCTCACCAGCAGCACCACCACGATGATGACCAGGATCAAGACGAGCGTGCCGACCCCGATGTACATGGAATCCTCCTCTTGTGGTCTTCGCGGCGTCCGCCGCGCTCCGCCGTCTCCCGTACCCGAGCCGACGGGAACTAGTCCACGCGCGGACCGAGGCCTCGCTCCACGATGAACGAGGCCCGGACCGCACTGCGCCGATCAATCGCGGTGCAGCTTGTCCTTCACCGAATCGACCATCTCCTCGGCCTTGTCCTTCACGTCGTCGATCAGGCCCTTGGCCTCACCCTTGGCGTGCTTGGTCTGACCCTCACGCTTCAGGCTCTCGTCGCCGGTGACGTTCCCGGCCGTCTCCTTGATGTGGCCGGTGAACTTGTCGCTCGTCTCACCCATCGGAACGCTCCTCGCTGTCGGATGACCAGCGCCTACCCGCAAGGCGCCGCCCCTACGCGCCTGGCGAGGTAGCCAAAGGGCTGGAAGTGAGCGGCGGTCTGGCATCTAGGAACCCGACCGTGGGTAGGGCCGGCGACGATCACCCGTCCCGAGGAGGTTCCGTCCATGGATTGCATCCGCCTGTTGACCGCCGACCACAACCGAGTACGAGGCCTGTTCACCCAGTTCGGCCAGGCCCACGACCGCGATGACGAGTCGGCCATGGCGACGGTCGCCACCAAGATCGCCACCGAGCTCAGGGTCCACACCACCATCGAGGAGGAGATCTTCTACCCGTGGGTCCACGGCCTGACCGACGAGCTGGCCGAGATCGTCGACGAAGGTATCCAGGAGCACCACGAGGTCAAGGTCCTGCTCGGCGAGATCGCCACGCTCGAGCCCGGTGACCCGGTGTGGATCGCCAAGCTGACCGTCGTCATCGAGAACGTCGGCCATCACGCCGAAGAGGAAGAAACCCAGATGTTCCCTGAGGTCCGCTCCGCGACATCCGGCGCCGACCGAGACGAGCTCGGCACCCAGCTCGACGCCCGCAAGGGACGGCTGGGCGCGCCGGTCCTGGCCGACACCATCGACTTGACCAACGACCAGCTCCACGAACTGGCCACCGCGCAGGCCATCCCCGGCCGCTCCACCATGGACCACGCCGAGCTCGCCGCCACCGTCAACCCGGCCTGATCTGTGTCGGCCGGGCGTTCCTCCACCTGCAGACCGTCCATCAGGTCTTGGAGTCGGAGCTGACCGAGCAGGAGCGAGAACAGGTCCGCGGCGACGCCCACCTTCACCCTCATCACCGTGCTGTTGTACCCGTTCCTGCTGCGACGTCGCGCCCGTCGCCACCCTGACGCCGACCCCCTGCCTGAGTGGCCCTCCGACAGGATGGGCCGGCCTGATCGACGAGGATCGGCAGGGGTGCCGAGGGGCATGTGACGGGGCCAACCGGGGAAGAGAACCAGTTGACACCGACGACGAAGGAGGAGCGGGATGGTCGAACAGAACCAGGGACGCAAGGCGCCCAGCCTCACTCAGGAGCGTTCCTTCGAGTTTCACCGCAGCGGTGGTTCGGTCGAACCGGCGTCACCCACCGAACTGGCCCGCCAGGACGAAGATGCGCTGGACATGACTCCGGTCGGGGCTCGCCGCGACCTCCGACGGGCGACGTTGACAGGAGTCCTCTGCGGAGTGGCCCTCGGGTTGGCCCTGGGCGCCATCGCTCTGCTGCCCTGGAGCTTCGCTACCACGTGGCCCCGAGTTGGGGTGATGGCCGCCATCGGATTCCTCGCCGGCACGGTCTACGGCGCGCTCCTGGGTGCGGCCCGCCGTGCTCGCTGAGCCCGAGGACCGATGACCTCGGTCTCGGATCCGGCCCTACGCGCCTCGCCGCACCGGGAGCGCGAGCGCAAGTACGTCTGGCCGGCCGATGGTCGTCCGGGCAGGTCCGACCCAGGGGATCGGTCGCCAAACGCTGACCTTGAGTTCGTGCGGGCCGGGAGGGTCGAGGCGGTGCGCGAGCGCGACGCCTATCGCCTGGACGCTACCTACTACGACACGGCCGACCTGCGGCTGGCCGAGCATCACGTCACCCTCCGACGACGGGTGGGCGATGACGACCCCGGTTGGCACCTGAAGGTGCCTCTCGGGGACCATGACCGCCTCGAGGTGCGGCTCCGCGACGATCGCCCGTCCGAGGAGGTCCCCGCCCAGCTGGTCGACGCCGTCGGGGCTCTCCGGCTGGGCGAGCCGCTGGTCGCGGTGGCGGAAATCTCCTCCATCCGACGCGAACAGCACCTGCTCGATCCCGACGGGGTCGAGCTGGCAGTGGTGGCCCACGACCAGGTTCGGTCGACCCGTCGCCCGGGACCAACCAGCGAGGTCGACTGGTCCGAGCTCGAGGTGGAGTTGACCGACGGCGACGAGTCGGACCTGAAGACGACCGACGCCCTCCTCCTCGACCAGGGGATGGTTCCGGCGCCGTGGTGGTCGAAGCTCGCCCACGCGCTGGCCGAGGACGGCGAACCGGTCGGGAGTCCGGACGTCGACCCGTTATCCCGCCGTTGATCCCGTCGGCTCGTACTTGGCCACCCAATGGCACGTCTGGGTGATCAACGACATCGGGTTACGCACTGGGCAGGTCGACTCGGTCCACGATCTGCGAGTCGCGGTCCGCCGGATCCGCGCCACGCTCGCGACCTTTCGGCCCATGCTCGACACCACCCGGTCCGAGGCCCTGCGCGACGCGTTGAAGTCGCTGGGCGCCAGTCTGGGACGGCTCCGGGACAACGAGGTGCTGACCTCGACGTTGCTCGAGGCCCTCGCCGGCGTGCCCCCGGAGCAGCAGCTCGGCCCGGTCCACGACCGAGTCCGCCACGACCTCGGCATCGAGCGCGCCGAGGCGCAGCAGGCCGTCGATCGTCTCCTGGAAGGCGACGCCTATTTCGACGCGCTCGGGATGCTTCGTGGGCTGCTCGCCGAGCGGACCCAGGCGCAGGTCGGAGACACCACCACGGGCGAAGCTCGACACGCGCGTCCAGAAGGCGGCCCGGAGGGTGAAGAAGGCCGACCGATCGATTCGGCGCAACGACGACGCGGACGTGTCGACCCGCGACCGTGGGCTGCACCAGATCCGCAAGGCGGCGAAGCGCTCCCGGTATGCCTTCGAGGCAGCCGAACCGATCCTCGGTAAACCGGCTCGGCGGGGTGCGGCTCGGATGGAGGCCATCCAGGAGGTGCTGGGCGACCAGCACGACACGGTTTCCGCCCGGGCTGCCCTGCGGGCGATGGCCGCCCGCACCGGCGCCCATGCTGAGAACGGGTTCACCTTCGGGCTCCTCTATTCCCGCCAGGAGGTCCAGTGCGAGCGCGCCCTGGCGAGCTACGTCAAGGCTCGACACCAGGCCTTCTGAACGACCACCGATCCGCTCGTGAGCCACCGCCGACCGTGAACCACTGCGGACGAGCTCGGATCGGCTGCTCGGGCTGGAACTACCCCGACTGGCGAGGGGTGGTGTACCCCGCCGACCTGCCACGCACCCGGTGGTTCGCCTGGTACGCCGACCAGTTCGACACCGTCGAGCTGAACACCACCTTCTACCGCCTCCCGTCGCTCGAAACGGTCGGTCGTTGGGCAGCTGTGGCGCCTCCGGACTTCTGCTTCTCGGTGAAGTTGGGTCAGTTCGGCTCCCATCGCAAGAAGCTGGCCGACGCCGCTACCTGGTTGCCCAGACACCTCGAACGGCTGGATGCCTTCGGCGCGAGCGGCGGGCCCACGCTGGTCCAACTCCCGCCCCACTGGCGGCGAAACGTCGGTCGCCTCGACGAGTTCCTGAGCGTGGTGCCGCGCCACCGGCGGTTCGCGGTGGAGCTCCGTGAGCCGTCCTGGCTCGACGACGACATCTTCGCCGTGCTCGCCGACCACGGTGCCGCGCTCTGCATCCACGACCTGCTGCCCGACCATCCCTTCGAGCTCACGACGAACTGGTCCTACCTCCGCTTCCACGGCCCCGACGCCCAGCACGACCCCTACCGAGGGGCCTACACGGGCCGTCGCCTCTGGCGGGTCGCCGAGCGTCTGGGCGCCTGGCTCGAGGGCGGCAACGACATCTACGCCTACTTCAACAACGACTACGAGGGCCGAGCCGTCGGCGATGCCCGCTGGCTACTGAACCGCCTCCACGAGGATCGCGGCGCGGACGATCGCGACAAGCGCGGATCCGCGCCGGGGTGATGGGCGCCGACAACGTCACCCGAGGTGGCGAGCGCACCTTTGCCCTCTACGCGGTGTACGGCTTTCGATGTTCGGCTGCATCCGCGCCGCCGGGCTCGCATTGCTGGCCACGTTCGACTACTGCTTCGACGAGCCGATCCCCCATCCGGGGAAACCCCCGAGACGCAGCCTGTAGCGACATGGAGGGGGATATCCGCCGTGGCTGAAGACTTCGAGATCGCTGTCGACTTCAGGGACATGACAACGATCGGCGGCTGTGGGCCCGGGCCGCAGATGCCCAATCTGGCTTGGAGCTGCCGGCAGGCCGCCATGGTGGTGGGCGACGACGACGCCGACCTGAAGGTGGCGCGGATTATCGCTGTCGACGCCGAGGAACGTTGAGCTGGAGGTCCTGCCGGGGAGTGTCGAGTCCCACTCGGATCTGCTGGCGCCAGCGTGAGAGCCTGGCCGACTTCTACGGACAGGACGTGATGGGCCTCTTGGAGAGGCGCCTCTCCGGTCACGTTCGCCCCGACAGTGAGTGCACGGCAGCACCTCGTTCACCCGGTCGACTGATCACTTCCAAGGCACCCGCAAGGGGCCGGCCGTTCGGTGGGTCAGACCGGGTGGACGAGGCACTGCCCACTCACTACCAGCGAGCGACACCCCACCGCTCATACTCACTGCCGTTCGGGGTGGCTCAGTCGCGATGTTCCGGCGCTCGATCTCGAGCGGTGAGCGCGGCTCAGTAACGCTCGACGAGATGAGCGCGGCTTGGAGGCAGATCGTATGGGTCGGGCCAGAAGTCGGTGATCTTGGCGATCTTGCCCTCGTCGTTGAGCTCGAAGAAGCACAAGCCAGGCTGGGACTTGCCGTCGGCGGTGAACTCGACCCAACTCACGGCGTGTGGCCCCTCAGCAACGATCCTCTCGACGACGAGGTGCCACTCACCGGGAAAGCCCTCGATGTTGAATCGAATGTAGGCGTCTCGGCCGCGGACCCGTTCGCGAGTCTGGGGCGCCTCATAGACAAGATCCTCGGCGACCAATGCCGCGAACTCGTCCCACCGCCTCGCCTCAGCCGATGTCCAATATTTGGCAACCACCTCATGCGAGTCCAGCACCCTCCGCAGGCTAGTGCTGGCGGCCCCTAGGTAGGCGGGCGTCGGCGCACGCCGACGTGCCTGATTCGTTCGGCGCTCGGCGCTACGAGCCTTGGGTGGGGTGGCCGAGTCGTCGCAGCGCGTCATACCAGGAGGGCCGACCCTGGGAGCCGTTCATCATCCGTCGCACGAACGTCGTTTCGCGCATCTCGGGGGTTAGCCCGCGATGGCCTCCCCGAGAGGTCCGACCTCGAAGGTCGGGGTGAGCAAGGATTGCGCCATGGTGGACGTGACTTCGATGTTGAGACCGGAACGAGCTGAGTTGGTCGAGTTGCTCTGTTCGCTCGAGCCCGGCGATTGGGACCGGCCGACGGAGTGCCCCGCATACAGCGTCAGGGGCGTGGCGACGCACGTGCTTGGCGACGATTTGTCCTTGCTCTCCCGTCAGCGGGACCAGGCGACGAACGGCCTGGCCCTGGTCGCCGAGGAAATGGCGGGCGCTGACTTCCGTACGATCCTCGACGTATTCAACGACACGTGGGTCTCGACGGCCCGGTTCTTCAGCACCGCGGTTCTTGTGGACCTGCTGCGCGTGGTCGGCGACCGGACGGCCGATTTCTATGAGTCGGTCGACCTCGCGGCGCCGTGCGAGCCGGTGTTCTTCTTCGGGTCGACCGGTGAGCCGTCGCCGTACTGGCAGGCGATCGCCCGCGAGTTCGTGGAGCGCTGGGTGCACCATTCCCAGATTCGGCGGGCGTTGGGGCAGGCCTCGCTAGCCAACGAGCAGTTCGTCCGCAGCGGGGTCGATGTCGTGGCGGCAGCCGCCGGCGTCGAGGCGATGCAGGACGACGGTCGGTGGTCGATCGGCAGCGTCATGATCGGGTCAACCGAACAGACGGCCGACGTGTTGACGCGGCGGGCACACCGCCGAGGAGATTCGTCAGCTCGTCACGGGACCCGAGGACGCAGTCGAGCTGGCGGCGGTCACGTTCGGCCGGTGACGTGTTGACTCTGGGTCCGCTGGTCGAAACCCAGCGACACGAAGACGGATCGATCTCGCAGACGCAAAGCGCTGTAGCAGGCGAAACCGGCGGTCGGGCGTCCTCGCGAGGAGCGCCTACGTGCCGTTCTGTGCGGTCGTGGGGTGCATCTTGATCGGGCGTTCTGAGGCACATGCGGCGAGCGACGTTACGCGTGAGCCAACACGCTCACACGGCCGGGCTCGCCGTTGCACTCGACGACGGTCAGGCCCCGGTCCTTGACGAGACGCGGGAGGGAGTTCGTGTCGTAGAAGCGGACGACACCCGGCATGCGCTGGTAGCACGCAGCGCGCAGCCGCCAGTACAGGTTCTGGGACGTGAGCGACGTGCTGTCGCGGGCGGGAGCGGTGATCAACAGATGCCCGCCCGGCCGGAGGCAGCGCCGGATCTCGGCGATGAAGGCCGCTGGATGCGGGAGGTGCTGTAAGACCAGGATCGCAAGGACAATCCGAGCGACGCGTCCGCGAACTGGAGCGGCTCGCTGACGTCGTACACGTCGAACCTCGCGTCGACCTTCTCGCGGGCGGCTCTTGTCCGGGCGACCTCGACCATGCGGGGCGACCCGTCGACACCGACGACCTCGTAGCCGCGCCGGGCGAGTGCGAGCGTGTGCGCACCAGGCCCGCAGCCGAGGTCGGATACGGGTCCGGGCGCTGCAACCACGTGCGCGAACTCATCGACGGTCCGCTCGACCAGTTCACGATGCTCCGGCTCGTCACGTCGCCGCCCCCAGGCCGCGCTTTCGCGGTCATACATGAAGCGAAAGAACCAGTGCGGCGCAGGCATGGGGCGATGCTAGGGCCGCTCTGGGACGCGCCTGATGCGCTCCGGACCGGCGCTCGGGCGCGATCGCAAGAAGCGCCTACGTGTCTGATCGATTGGGGGCGCTGGCAAGTCACTCGAGCTTTGGCCGTTACGGTGTTGACTGGTTCGATGGGAGCGCCGCCCGAATCTTGCCCAACCTGTGGTGGCGCGTTGACTTCGGACTACCGGACCAATAGCCGCCATCCCGTCTCGGGGACATGGTCTTTGTATGAGGTGGTCGTGTGCTCGGGCGGAGTTCACGCCTGGGGTCACTGGATCGAGCGCGACCATCAGGATGGTGGCGGGTGGAATGTCGGAGGACGGGGCGGTAATGCCGCCCACCAAGAAGCGGTTGTCGACGGGCTCAGCGAGGAACCTGACTGGACGATGCGCCGAAGATACGGGCGAGTGCCTCAGTCTCAGTTGCGGAGCGACCTGGTCGCGACGGTGGCCGCGATCGGTGTCCACCCAGTCCGCAAGACACCAAGTTCGAGGACCTGGCCAGGTGTGTCATTGAGAACCTGGCGCAGGCAGCACCGAACGACCCTCGCACCCCCGAGGCACTTGGTATGACGACGTACTGGTGGCGCTACGGCCGATAGCCGCGCCCCGAAGTGCTTCGTTCTGTGCGGTGTAGCGCGGTTGACCGTGAGTCCGGGCGCCCGGGCGCCCGGGCCGGCCGCAGCAGCTGGTATCGCTCGTCGTGGACCAGTTCCTTAAGCCTCGATCCACCGATCGACTTCGGGTCGGGGGGACGGGTTCGGTGTGGGGGTGTGCGGGGTCCTGGTCGGTCGGGGTCGGTGTGTGTGGGCGGGTCGAAGCTGGTGGTCGGGTTCGGGGGTGGGTGTGTCAGCGCCTGGTGTCGTGTGCGGCGGCGCCGGTCCGTGTGCCGCGGTTCAGGTGAGTAGTGGTAGGGCGCGGATGTCGCCCAGGGCCCGGGTGAACTCGGTGGCCCAGGGCCATCGTTGGGGGAGGCGAAGTGTGTGTCGGCCGCTGCGGTTGACGAGCCGGCCGGGGAGGGCGAGGAGTCGGGTGCGGATGGTGCGGGTGACGGTGAGTTGGTCGTCGGGGTGGATGTCGCCGAGGCGGACGGTCCAGCGGGTGACGTTGTGGGCGAGGACGGCGCAGGCGAGCCAGGCGGCGTTGGCGAAGAACCGGCCCGAGGGGCAGTGGGCCATGCCGGCGCCTTCTTTGAGGTCGCGGATGGCGAGCTCGACGGTGGCGTGGTCGCGGTGGAACTGGTCGGCGGCGATGGGGGGCAGGTCGAGGTCCACCTCGATCGTGGATGTCGCCGGCGGCCAGCTCCTCGATGTGATCGAAGGCCGCTCCGCAGCCGGGTTGTGCAAGTCGCTGGCCGCCATGCCCGAAGCGTGGCGAGACGCCATCGTGTGGGCGGTGCTGGACCTGTCGGGTCCGTGGCGCCTGGCGTTCGACACGATCCTGCCGGCGGCGGTCCAGGTCGCGGATCCGTTCCATCTCGTGAAGCTCGCGAACCAGCGCCTCGATGGGGTCCGTCGCCGAGTGCAGAACGAGACCCTCGGCCACCGCGGCCACCGCGACGACCCCCTCTACCGATCCCGGCGCCTGTTGACCCGAGCCGACGAACGCCTCGACGACAAGGGCCGGGCGAAGCTGTTGGGCCTGCTCGACGCCGGCGATCCCCGCGGCGAGGTGCGCACCGCGTGGCACGCCAAGGAGACCGTGCGCGGCATCTACGACATCGCCGATCCCGACCTGGCCGACGAGTTCGTCGAGCGGCTCGGCCACGACCTCCAAGACCGTGACTGCCCACCCGAGGTCCGCCAGCTCGGCCGCACCATCATCCGCTGGCGCTCCCAGATCGCCGCCTGGCACCGGGCCCGCGTCTCGAACGGACCCACCGAGGCCGCGAACAACCTCATCAAGGAGCGTGCAAGCGCCCTAATGGCACGTAGGGCGCTGGGCTCCGGCGCTAGGACAGCAACGTGTCGAGTAGCTCGCGGGTGTGGTTCGGGGGGAACAGATGTCCTTCGCCGTCGAAGGTCCGGATCTTGGCGCCGCGGATAGTGGCGGCCCAAGCTCGGGCGACGCCAGGCAGAGAGAAGCTGTCATCCGTCGCTTCCCAAACGGAGGTCGGCGATGTGATCGTGGCGGGGTCGAAGCCCCACGGTGCCAGCTCGACAAGCATGTCATCGATCAAGGCCATCGGACCCTGGCGGGTGGCCTCCACCAGCGTCGCGATGAACGACTCCGCCAGCGCCGGGTTGGCGAACGCCTCGACCTCGGGCTCGGAGCAGCCGAGCGAGAAGGCTTCGACCGCTGTGGCGGGATGGTTCCGTGCGGCGATGCCCAGGTTCAGATACGCCTTCGCCGCGGTCCACGGGTCGTCGCGGGCGAGCTTCCAAAAGTCCTGCTTGCCGACCCCGTCGAGGTTGTCGACCGCCAGAGTGATCGGCGCAGTCGCTAGCAGCACCACCGACACGACCCTCGAGCCGAGAACTGCCGCGGTCGCGGCGGCGTAGGGGCCGCCCATCGACCATCCAATCACCGAAAACTCACCGACACCCAGCTGATCCGCGAGCGCCTCCAGGTCCCGCGCCCAATCAGCGACGCACCGCCCAGGGTGGGGATCGGACTGGCCGAGCCCGGGACGGTCCATCGTGATCCAACGCACGTCGGTCTCAGCCAAGATGGCCGGATCACCGGAGGCGATGAGACGGCAGCCCGGTCCACCATGCAGATCGAAAACTGCCGGGCCGGTCGCGTCCGGTGGGCCCCACTCCTTGTAGGCCACCCGTCGATCGCCGCATCGCACCACAGGCGCCTGATTCCCTCCGTCCCATCGCTCGGTTGTCATGGGCGTGAGTCTCTCGCGTCTGGCGCAATGCCGCGTCGGGTGGTGACCACACGACGACCCACAACGGCACCCTTCGGAAGCGAGGACCACCTTCGGCCCTCGAAGCGCCGAACGGCATCACGTAGGGCGCTGGCGCGGGCTGCGAGGCGAGCGCCGGGTCGGCGCGATGGGATCCAAGGGGGTTGGGTCGGGGTCGTCTCTGAGCCGAGGTCCGCGGAGGACAGGGAAGTCAGCTAGTTCGCCCCTTGGTGGTCGCGTCCACCACTTGGGGCTCGGCTGTTTTGATCGGGGTATGCGAGCGGGAGTGGTCGTTTGAGCGACGCGGAAGGCAGGGAGTTGCAGCGGATCGTGCGGCGGGGCGGCAGTCCGACCGGTCGATCGTGAAGTGGCGGCGAGCGATGGTGGTGTTGGCGTCGGCGGGCGGCAACGCGTGGCTGCGATCGCCCGGCTGGTGCAGACCTCGCCGGACCGGGTCCGCGAGATGATCCACCGGTTCAACGACCTGGGGATGCGATCGCTGGACCCTCAGTGGGCGGGTGGCCGGCCCCGCCGATCACGACGAGTGCCGCGAGTTCATCGTCGAGACGGCCAAGACCCGACCCACGAAGTTGGGGTGTCCGTTCACGCACTGGTCGATCCGCAAGCTCGCGGACTACTTGGGATCGAAGAAGGGCCGCAGGGTGCAGCTGAGTCGGGAGCGGCTCCGTCAGATCCTGGTGGCCGAAGGGATCACGTTCCAACGCACCAAGACCTGGAAGGAGTCCCCGGACCCGGCCAAAGAGCAGAAGCTGGCCCGGATCGACTGGGCGCTCGAACACGCCAGGGACCGCACGTTCGCGTTCGACGAGTTCGGCCGCTCACGATCAGACCGGTCGGCGGGCTCGCCCCCCCCCACTCCCAAACACCCCCACTGTCGGCGACTGCGTCAAGGTGATGTGGATCTCGCCCGCGCCGACGCCGTGCGCAATCTGGATAAGTTCGTTTGGGCGGTGATCATCTGCGTGTCGACGCCGATGGGTGGCATGGCCTACCTCTCCCTCGGAAGGGTGCCCTGAGCGGGGCCGGTTTCGCAGCGTCAGGCCGACGAACAGCTGCGCCTGGCAAGGCGGACACGACGCGCTGTCGGAGTGCTGACGGCGTGCTCGTTGGCGCACGAACGGAACCGTGCAGTGACGCGCCGCTGGCCTGAATCAGTCAGGTTCACCGAGGATTGGGCTCGACTGCGTGAACGGAGCCCAAGTGACTAGCGATGCAACCATTTTTGGATGGGTGCCACACGTGTGCCTGCGTAGACAGCGCCAACGACGATCAGTACGGAAGCGATCGCGACGAGCCAGATCGCCCGGAACCCGGCTACCGATGCAGGGATCACGAGAGCCAGGACGATGGCACCCACTAGGACGCGGTATAGGTTCATCCGCCAGGTGAACATCTGACGCAGCACTGCTAGTCAGCTTGTCACACTGGCATCGGGCATCTCAGCTCCGATCAGCGTTCGGGTCACGTTGCGTTGGCGATCTTGGGCCAGGCCCATCCCCGATCCCGACCGTTGCTCAGCGTCGTTTCCGAAGGGGCCTGGACGGTCCCGGCGGCGGCCCGACGTCTCGGTATCTCCCGACAGGCCGTGCAACGCGTGGCCGACCTGTTGGCCGAGGACGGTCTGGTGCGCTACGAGGACAACCCGGCTCACCGACGCAGCCCACACGTGCGCATCACCCGGGGCGGCTTCAACACCCTCCGAGCGATCACCGCCCGATCCGACCAGCGGAACCAGGACCTCGTGGCTCACCTGCGAACCTCAGAGATAGCCGAAGCCCGGCGCGTGCCGCGCGAGGTCCTCCAACACCTTCAGCACGACGAGGGAGCGACTGCCGCACGGCCATAGAGCAGATCATCTGATCTGTAGGGCCAGCATGAACGACTTCGAGACCAACCCGAGCAGAGGATGTACCCAGAACCGCACAGTTCGGTCTCGCCCGGACGAAACGCCGAGGTGGTTGGTCGGCTGGGCGTTGCTCGTCGGGGCCCGTCAGGACTCGTGGATTGGTGAGGGTCCCTAGGCTGGCGAGAGTGACTGAGGTCTTGAGACAGGTTCGGTTGGCGGTGCGGTGGTCGCCGTCCAGGCTCGCTCGAGTGGTTCGACGGGTCACGTTGGAAGGATCGGGTTGATCGCAAGCGGGTTCGTTGGGCGCGATCGGGAGTTGGCGGCGGTGGCTTCGATGGTCGACCGGGCGGGGGCGGGCCGCGCCGGGGTGGTGTGGATCGAGGGCGAGGCCGGGGCGGGCAAGACCGCCTTGTTGCGCGCTGCGCTCGGGCGTCTGCCGGGGGAGTTCGGGGTTCACCAGGCGATGGCCGACGAGCGGGCCCCGGAGGTGGTGCTGGACACGGTCGGTCAGCTTGGCGAGGTGACGGGCGGCGACGCGTTCGGGGTCGGGCTCGAGTTGGTGGACGCGGTGAACGGTTGGCAGGAGGCGGGGCCGGTGGCGGTGGTGGTCGAGGATCTGCATTGGGCGGATCCGGTTTCGAGGGGAGCGTTGTTGACGATGGCCCGCCGGTTGGACCGCGACCAGGTGGTCGTGCTCGTGACGAGCCGACCCGACGGGCCCGACCAGGACGGGTGGGATCGCCTGGTGGTGGACCCGGACCGATGTCTGGTCGTCAGGTTGGAGCCGCTGACCGTGGATGAGGTGGTGGCGTTGGCGGTGGAGGCGGGCAAGCCACTGGCCGGCCCCGATGCGGAGCGGCTGCATCGCCATACCCGGGGCCACGCCTTGTATGTGCGCACCCTGCTGGGCGAGTTGACCCTCGAGCAGTTGACCTCCGGTGCCAGAGAGCTCCCGGCGCCGCGGTCGTTAGCGTCGACCACGCTGGCTCGCATGGCTGATCTGGATCCGGACGCTCGACGACTGGGGGCGGCGTTGGCGGTGTTGAACCGGCGTTGCTCGTTGTCGCTCGTGGGTCGAGTCGCCGGGGTTGACGATCCCGTCGCGTCGCTCGATGCGTTGCTGGCGACGGGGTTCGTCACCTGGACGCCAGCCGAGGTGACCACGCCGGTGGAGTTCGTGCATCCGCTCTACCGGACCGCCGTCTATGACGATCTCTCGCCGATCGTGCGCCAGGAGCTGCATCGGGGCGCGGCTCGCGAGCTCGACGGCGAAGCGGCTTTGGCCCATCGGGTGGCGGCTGGCGATCCAGACGATGTCGACTTGATCGGGGACCTGGAGGCCGCCGCCCGGCGCACGGCCGACGACCGAGCGCCGGCGGTCGCGGCGCGCCATTGGCTGTCGGCGTCAGTCCTGACGACGGATCCGGCACGAGCAGACCAGCTTCGGCTGGCCGCAGCGCGCCAGTTCCTCGCCGCCGGAGCCGTCACCCGGGCGGGCGAGCTTCGTGACGCGATCGAGGCGGGCCAGGACACACCGCGACGCAGCCTGGTGCTGGGGCAGCTGGCCTGGGCCGAAGGCGACGCCGGTCAGGCCGAGGCATGGTTGACCGACGCCCGGACCCGCGATGCGGAAGGCTCCGAAGACGGTCTCGCGGCGCTGACGGACTTGGGAACCCTCTACACCACCCAAGGCCGGGCCGAGGAAGCCATCGACGCGGGCCGCTCCTTGCTGAGGTTGACGTCGGCCGGTTCGGAGCCCGAGCGCGCCGGCTGGATCACCCTCGCTCTCGGGGCCGCGAACGCCAGCGGAGCGGTCGCGGGCCTCGACGAGTTGACTGGAAGGCTTCCGGCCGACACCGATCAGGTCGAGCCCGGCGACGCCGCGCTGCTGGCCACCCGCGGGTGCTGGGTTTCTACGCCGGACAGACGATGGGCGCCATCGACGATCTGCGGATGGCGGTCCGCCTGACCCGCCAGGCAACGGTGGCCATCGAGCTCCCCCGCGTCCACCTGCAGCTCGCCAATCTGTTGATGACGGCCGGCGACTGGGACACCGCCATCGTCCATGCACACATCGCCCGTTCGCTGATCGACGACGCCGGTCAGGTATGGCTTGCCGCCCAAGCCCACGCAGCGTTGGCCAGCCCGCTCGGTGCGCGTGGCGACTGGGCGACCGCCAGCACCGAGCTGCAGGCCGCCGACAGGGTCGCGAATCAGGTGGCCGTACCCGAAGCCGTGTTCACAGCCCGAATCGCCCGTGCCGCGCTGGGCCGAGCCCAAGGCGACCCCGCATCGGTGATCGATGCCCTGGGATCGCTGATCGGCTCGGGCGCCTCGCGGGACATGCCGATGCTGACGTCATTGGGGTGGTGGCCAACCCTCATCGGCGCCTTGATCGACGAAGGAGACCTCGACCAGGCCGCCCGCCAGATCGGCCAATGCCAGGCGGCCGCCGCCGATCGACGCATCGATCTGACGGCTCGGCTGGCGGGTCTCCAGGCGCGCCTCGACGGCGCCCGAGGTGACGCCGACACCGCCGCGTCGGGCTTCGAAACCGCGCTGGGGGCCATCGGCCCCGACGACCCCGCCCTCGACCGGGCGCTGCTCCACCACGACTACGGGCGGCTGCTGGTCGCCCGTGGCGAGCGCCGGGCCGGTCTCGACCAGCTCCGCGTCGCTCTCCAGCTGCTGGAACGACTCGGGGCCGAACCCTACCAGCACCGGGTCGAGGCCGATCTGGCCTCGGCCGGGCTGCGACCGACCAGCCGCGACCGGACCGCCCTCGACCTTACCGACCGCGAACATGACGTCGCCGTGTTGGTGGCGCAGGGATCGACCAACCGCGAGGCGGCCGCCGAGCTCTACGTCAGCACCAAGGCCATCGAGTACCACCTGCGCAACATCTTCGCCAAGCTCGGGATCAGCTCCCGGCGCCAGGTCGCGGCCGCGCTGGCGGGCGAGCTGGGCGACCGACCCTAGGGGGCTTTGGGGCCCGACCCTAGGGACGGCCGGGCCACCGCCGTGCAGGGTGGAGGCATGCAGATCCTCCTCGAGGTCCAGTCGACCCCCGAAGGCCGCCTGACCGGAACCGCCGAGATCCCGGGCGGGCCGCCACGCCCGTTCTCCGGGAACCTCGAGCTGCTCGCACACATCGAGGCGCTCAGCCGCCCCCTCGAACCGCTCCCCGGGCTCGACACCGAGCCCACCAACCGAAACGAGGAAACCCATGACTGAACTGATCTGGAGCTTCGCTCCCTGGATCGTGTTCCTGCTCGCCTCTCGCGCCACCTCCTTCCCGGTCGCCGTCGCCGCCGGGGCGGTCGCCGCCCTCGTCGTGTTCGGCCGGGCCATCCGACGCCGTCACGTGCATCTGCTCGACACCGTCAGCCTGATGTACTTCGTGGCGCTCGGCGCAGTCCTCGTGGTCGCCCAGCCCGGCCACCTCGACGACTGGTCCCGCTACGCCCAAGCCGGCTCCCACGCCGTTCTCACCCTGGTCGTGTTCGGCTCGATCCTCGTCGGGCGACCATTCACCGAGTCCTACGCCAGAGAGACCACCCCGACCGAGTATTGGCAAAGCGACCGGTTCCGGGCCGTGAACCGGCGCATCTCCAATGCCTGGGGCCTCGCCTTCCTGGTCGGCACCGCGTCGCTCGTGCTCGCCGGATCGGTGGACGTCCGGCAGGTCCTGCTGCGCATCGTCGTGCCCTTCGGCGCTCTCGTCCTCGCCTACAAGTACACCCAGACCCAGATCGCGGCCCAAGACCACACTGCCGCCCTCGAGGAACGCCCAAGTGTTCGACCCTGACAAGCAGCTCGCCAGCGACGTCACCTGATCAACAGAGACCCGGAACCGAGGCACACCATGGCATACGACTTCTTCAAAGACGACGGCACCAACTTCGAGGTGCAGGCCGACGATGGCTGCTACGCACCCTTCGGCCGTGTCGTCAGCCTGGCGAGAGGTAGCAATCATGCGAACCCGACGGTTGTCAGCAGGTCTCGGGGTGGTGGTTTTGTTGGTCGGGCTGGTGATTGTGGCGCATGTCGCCCCGGCTGAAGCGGCCGGCGTGCCGGGTGCCGGGCTGACGGTCGCCGGTGGCAACGGGCAAGGGGCAGCCGCCAATCAGCTCAACGAGGGTTTGGCGGTGGCGGTAGACGCCGCCGGCAACGTCTACGTCGCCGACGCCAACAACTATCGTGTGCAACGGTGGGCGCCGGGCGCGACCAGCGGCGTAACCGTCGCCGGCGGCAACGGCGCAGGCCCCGCAGCCAACCAAATCAGCGATGCCTATGGGCTGGCCCTGGACAGCAGCGACAACGTCTACGTCGTGGACAGCGAAAACAATCCGGTGCAACGGTGGGCGCCGGGCCGCGACCAGCGGCGTGACCGTCGCCGGCGGCAACGGCGCCGGCCCGGCAGCCAACCAACTCAACCAGCCGTTCGGAGTAGCCCTCGACAGCAGCAACAACGTTTACGTATCCGACAACAGGAACAATCGGGTGCAACGGTGGGCGCCGGGCGCAACTAGCGGCGTGACGGTCGCCGGTGGCAACGGCGACGGTAGTGCCGCCAACCAACTCAGCTACGTCTATGGGGTGGCCCTGGACAGCAGCGACAACGTCTACGTCGCGGACACCGAGAACTACCGGGTGCAGCGCTGGGCCACGGTATTGCCTACCCCCACTGTGTTGCCGGGTGTCGGGTGGGTGGTCGAGGGCAACAGCGGCACCACGGCCCTTCAGGTGCCGGTCACCCTGTCCAACACCTCGGCCCAGACCATCACCGCGCAATGGAACACGCTCTATGTGTCGGGTGCGCCGGACAACCAGGCTGATCCGGCCACCGACTACACCCCCGCATCGGGCACCGTCATCTTCACCCCCGGCCAGACCACCGCCTCGGTCACCATCCTGGTCAACGGCGACACCCTGGTCGAACCCGACGAGTACATCGTCGTATCGTTCCACGACCCGACCAACGCCAACATGGGCGGCTACTGGGGATCGGCTTCGGCGGCATCCTCAACGACGACCACGCCACCATCACCTGCGGCCTGGGCACCGTCGCCGCCCCCACCACCGCAACCGCCGACCTGACCGTCTCGGTCACCATCACCAGCGCCGTGGCCCGAGCGCAGTCTAGGTACCCGAGCCGGGACGTGCTGAGCCCAAGGTAGGCGAGAGTGCCTCGAGAGCCCCTTTCCGTCGGCGACGAGTTTGCTCCACAAGTGCAGCTGCGGAGACGAGCGCCATTGCGCCGATGGCCAGAAGGAGGTCGCCGCGCATCGGGGATTTGCCGGTCACGCACGGGTTTGTCGGGACGAAGGGCACGCTTGAACCTAGGTGTCCGTCGCTGTAGCGCACGAGCGGACGCGCCCCAAACGTTGAGTCGTGGCGGAGCAGGCCGGAGCAGTCGCCTGTCGCGACCGCACTGACAATGGGCATGTGATCAGGTGTGGTCGGGCCGGGGTAGCTCGGATCGACTAGCGCCTCTGAGGGCCAGGTGTACGACTTGCTGGAGGTATAGGGGGCGAAGCCCGCCGCGACCAATGCGATCAGAATCATCAGACAGAGCACGACGCTCCAGCTGCGTCGTAGGGCACCACCGAATCGATCGACCACTCCCATCCCGTCGGCAACTTAGCCATCAAAGGTGAGGTGAGCCGAGCCCGGCCGGCAGCGCCCTATCAGGCACGTCTGAAGGAGCGGGGTCGTGTCAAGAGATTCTTGGCGGAATTCCCGTGGGGCAGGCGGGTGGTGTGGGGGCGGGGCCTGGGTGCGGGCGCCGCCGGTGAGAGGGTCGGGGTCAAGGTGGAGCGCCCGCAGCGAAGCGAGGACGTACGACCTTGACGCTGTCCTCGATCGGCGCAGGCTGTCGGTCAGGTTGTCGCC
>CAWCCB010000013.1:0-10141 GCA_963793965.1 uncultured Microthrixaceae bacterium | reverse complement strand
ACCGTGGGCGGCTCGCACCATGCCGGTGCCCTGGGCCACGGCGCTGGCGTCCACCTCGTCGACGCCGAGCACCTCGAGGGCGGCGCAGGTGCCGACCACGTCGATGATGGCGTCGATGCCGCCCACCTCGTGGAAGTGGACGCTCTCGGGCGGCCGGCGGTGCAGGCGACCCTCGGCGCGGGCCGGCATCGAAGGTGGCCAGGGCCCGACGCTGGACCCGATAGGGCAGGCGCGCCTCGGTGACCAGTCCGGTGATGTGGGCGGCGGTGCGCACCACGCTGGAGGGCTCGGCGTGGACGTGGACCTGGGTGGCGGCGATGCCGCTGCGCAGCACCGGTTCGGCCTCCAGGCCCCAGCCACCGACGGGCAGGAGCCCGAGCATGCGACGGACCTCGTCCAAGTCGGCGCCGGCGTCGACCAGCGCACCCAGGGCCATGTCCCCGGCGATGCCCGAGAAGCAGTGGAACCAGGCGACCGAGCTGGCCCGGGCCTCGGCCGGGTCAGCCACGGCGGGTCGCGGGCCGTCGAGCTCCGCCGTGGCACCTGATCGGCGGGGGCGGGAACCGGGCGCGCCCCCAGGAGGCGAACCACGGCCGTGGCCGCCCCGAAGCCGTTGTCGATCCCGACCACAGTCACCCCGGCCGCGCACGACGCCAGCATGGCCAGCAACGCGGTCACGCCGGCCAAGCCGGCGCCGTAGCCGGTGCTGGTGGGCACGGCGATGACCGGCGCACCAGTAGCCCGCCCACCACGCTGGCCAGCGCCCCCTCCATGCCAGCCACCACCACGACCACGTCGGCCGCGGCCAGCTCGTCAGCCGCATCGAGCACCCGGTGCAGGCCGGCGACACCCACGTCGGTGATGCGCAGCGGTGCAAGACCGTGGGCCACCAGCACCGACGAGCACTCGTCGGCCACCGGCAGGTCAGCCGTGCCGGCCGTGACCACGGCCACCCGCTCGGCGCGGGGGGAGGCCGGACGCCACACCAGGGTGGACCCGTGGCGGGCACCGCCGGGGTTGGCGGCCAGGGCCACGTCTGCCTGGGCGTCGTCCACCCGGGTGACCAGGACGGTGGAGCGTCCGGCGGCCAGCAGCTCGCCCACGATGGCGCTGACCTGCTCGGGTTCCTTGCCCGGCCCGTACACCGCCTCGGCCAGTCCCTGTCGCAGCGCCCGGTGGTGATCGACCCGGGCGAAGCCGAGGTCGGCCACGGGCAGGCGCCGGAGCCGGGTGACCGCGTCGTCCGCCGGGATGGTGCCGGCACGCACGCCGTCCAACAACTCACGAAGGCTGGCCTCGTCCACCTCACTATCCTGGCCGGTCGTGACCGAATCCGCCGCATCTTCGGGCTCGACGCCCCCGCGCCGCGGCCGGCCAGCCCCGGGTGGGCTTCTTCGGACCGGTGGGCACCTTCACCGAGCAGGCGCTCTACACCCAGCCCGATCTGGTGGCCGGCGAGGTGGTGGCCCACCCACCATCCCCGACGTGCTGGCCGCGGTCGAGTCGGGCGAGGTGGACATGGGGTTCGCCCCGATCGAGAACGCCATCGAGGGGTCGGTCAACGTCACCATCGACACGCTTGCCTTCGACTCCGACCTGCTGATCGAGCGCGAAGTGGTGATCCCGGTCAGCCTGTGCCTGATGGCGGTGCCCGGCGTGCGCCTGGACGACATCACCACCGTGATCTCGTTCCCGGTGGCCATCGCCCAGTGCCGGGCGTTCGTGCGCAAGAACCTGAGCGAGGGCGTCGAATCGCTGGCGGCCAACTCGACGGCCGACGCGGCCCGCGAGCTGGCCGAGCGCGGCGATCGCCACACGGCGGCCATCGGCCCGGCCCGGGCCGCCGAGGTCTACGGCCTCCAGGTGCTGGCCCACGACATCGAGGACCACCCCCACAACTCGACCCGCTTCGTGGCCGTGGCCCGCCAGGGCATCCCCCGGGCCACCGGGCACGACAAGACCTCCATCGTGGTGTTCCAGCGGGCCGACGCCCCGGGCTCGTTGCTGGCCATCCTCCAGGAGTTCGCCGCCCGGGCCATCAACCTGGTGAAGCTCGAGAGCCGACCCACCAAGCGGGGTCTGGGCGACTACTGCTTTCTGATCGATCTCGAGGGGCACCTCAGCGACGAGTTGGTGGCCGATTGCCTGCGCGACCTCAAGTCCAAGCACGACGTGAAGTTCCTGGGCTCGTACCCGGCCGCCGGGGCGCACGGTCCCGCGGTGCGGCGCGAGGCGGACATCGCCTGGCGCCAGGCCGACAGCTGGCTCAGCGACCTGCGATTACAGGTCGGGCCCTAGCCTCGGCTCGGCTCGGCTCGGCTACATGATCGACCGACGCTTGGGCGGCCACCGCCCCGAGGCGTCGGTAGTCTCGGGTCCTCTGGAGGGATGGCAGAGCGGACGAATGCGACGGTCTTGAAAACCGTTGAGGGGAAACCCTCCGGGGGTTCGAATCCCCCTCCCTCCGCCAAGTGGTCCGTAGCGATCCGGAGCAGTTCGCCACGGTCCGCCGTTCAGGCGTGTGACCTGCGGTTTTGCCCGGAGCGGTCCGGCCCTAATGACCGGGGTGCGCGGCGTCGAACGCGTCGGCGACCGAGGCGGGAATCCGCCCCTTTGGTGAGATCTCGAGGCCGTTGGCGCGGGCCCAGGCCCGAATCTCGGCGGGCGACGCCGGGGCGGCAGCCAGCGGACCGGCCGAGGGCAGGAACGCTTCGAGCTGGCTGGCAGTGGTGTCGTCGAGGCGGTGGGCCAGGGCAGCGCCCAGGTACCGGTAAGTCCACTCCTGGGCCAGCTGCCGGGTCTCGCAGAACACCACGGGGACATCGGGGAATCGCACCTGGGCCTCGGCCAGGCCCTCGGCCACCACCATCGGGCGGGTGTAGGTGAGCTTGAAGATGGCCGAGTAGCGGTCCTCCACCACCAGCGCCGCTCGAGGCAACTCAGCCAATGCGGCCAACAGGTACCGAAGCTTGCCCGTCGTCAGGGTCGACACCAGATCGGCCAGGGTCTTGCGTTCCACCGAAGCCACGACTTGGCCGTCGTGGGTGACGGCGTAGTCGCCGGCGGAAAGAGCCTGGCGGCGGGTGACGGCCTGTTGGCCCGTGAACTTCCACGGGTAGCGCTCGTGGCTATCGACCAGGATCTCCAATACCTGTCCCGACGCCCGTGCCGTGGGCACGGCCACGTTCGGACGGGCCTGGCGCGCCGTGCGGGCGCTCTGCCAGAAGATGACCTCGCGGCCTCGGGCCCGGGTGAACACGAACTGCGAGCGGTTCTCCCGGCCTCTATCCAGGACCAGATCGATCGCCGCCCCCCGCCGTGCACACGACCGCACCGGCACCCGCTCGACCACCTCCGGAGCCGCCGGCCAGTCACTCGACGGGTGGCAGTACACCTTGGCCGTGCGCGGCCAGGTGTCGCGGACCTTCAACACGATCCCGCCGTCGGTGAGCGGCAACCGCAACAGGTAGGGCAACGTCGAACCCCTATCCGGGTTCCGGGCCACCACGAAGTCCTCCATCACCCCATTCTGCTCAACTCGCGCCAGGGGCCGGGTGCTATCCCTACTGCAAGCGCGTTCGTCGACACCGACATCCTGGTCCGCCACCTCACCGGGGATCCTCCCGAGATGGCCGCTCGTGCCACCGCCTACCTCACCTCGGCGTCAGCGCTCCACCTGGCGGATCTCGTCGTCGCCGAGACAGTCTAGTCCTCGAGTCGTTCTACAAGGTCGATCGCGCCCAGATCGCCATTGAGCGATGCGCTCGCTCATCGCGTTCGCTGCGATCGTGACCGTCGATTCGGCGCTGCTTCTCCGCGCCATCGAGGTGTATGAGATCGATCGTCTCGACCTCGCCGAGGCCTATCTCGTCGCGAACGCCGAGACGTCTGGCGTCGATGCCGTCGCATCCTTCGACCGAACGATCGACCGGATCACCACGATCCAGCGGATCGAGCCCCCAGCAACACCAGCCTGACCGTCGCTCGCTCCTCACTCTCATGAGTTGGACAGCGGCGACCCGAGTCACGAATCACCTCCTGACTGACCTGTCTGAGGCACTTCGCAATGAACCCGTGGAGGTCGACTGACGGGTTTGAACCCGTACAGATCCCGCTCGAGCGTGATCGCCCGGAGCGTCGACCTGCCGCTCGGCGTCCCCACAGAATCGGGCGTCTGGGATGCTGTCGGATCCGGAGGACGCCACAATGAGGTCGGCCGTTCAAGGGGGCACGTGCTCCTGACCGGAGGTGGTCATGGCATTCAACGGGTTCTCACCTGACGAACGAGCCTGGTTGGCTTCGCAGCGACTCGGCCGTCTGGCGACGGTGTCGCCGGATGGTGTCGTTGGAAACGCACCAGTCACCTACTTCGTTCGGGCCGATGACACGATTGACATCGGTGGCATGCACATGGGGGACACCAGGAAGTTCCGCAATGTCCTCGCCGGATCGCGAGTCGCGTTCGTGGTCGATACGGTCGACACGTCCTCGGGCTGGGATCCGCACTACCTCGAGATCCGCGGCACCGCTGAGGCTCTCAGGGATGTCGACCCGCCAAGCGACGGCTTCTCTCGGGAGGTCATCAAGATCCACCCAGATTGGGTCAGGTCGTTCAATCTCCCGGACCTGCCCGCCTGAGCCTCGGACGAAGCACATCGTCCGACAACCGCACGGAATCTGACCCACCCGAGTTGCCGTTCGGTCGCTCCGTCCACGCCGGTGGGTGCTACCCGGCGAGGCGTCCCTCGATGGCGTCCAGGCGCTCGAGGATCTGGTCCAGCACCTGGTCGCGCTCCGAGGCACGATCGTCGGGCGGCGCGGCCTCCGAACCGCTCTGCGTCCGGCGAGCGGTGGTGAAGCTGGCCAGCGCGCTCGCCACTGCCCGGCGGGTGGTGCGCAGCTCGAGGCCCATCTGGCGCATCACCTGGCTGGCGAGCCCGTCCTCAGTGGCCAGCAGACCCAACAGGAGGTGCTCGCATCCGATGTAGTTGTGGCCGAAGCCGAGGGCCTCCTTCAGGGATGCTTCGAGGACCGATTTGGCCCCCGCCGAGAACCGGGCCCGGCCGTTGCCCTCCTTGGCCGCGGCCGGGGGCCTGGGCATCGAGGCCACCAGCTCGGCCCGCAGGTCGGGCAGCTCGATGTCGAGGGCGTCGAGCACGGCCAGCGCCATGTTGTTGGGCTGGTCCAGCACGCCGATCAGAAGGTGCTCGGTGCCCACCTGGCGCAAGCCAGCGGTCCGCGCTTCGGCCTCGGCCCCCGCGACGGCGGCGCGGGCTCGGGGACTGAAGCGGCTGAACAGGCGCGGACCCCGGCCCGACACCTCGGCCTCGTCGGGAGCCAGGTCGACGGCGCGGGTGGACGAGACGTCGCGCACGGCAGCCTCGAGGGCAACCTGGCAAATGCTCGACACCGGCAACTGCGCCGCCCGCACCGCTTCGGCCAACTCGTCCGGCAGATAGACATTGATCTTCGGCATGGGGTTATACTGGGGTTATATCCGGCCGACGTCAAGCACCAGTTCCGAGCCGGGCAGGCGTCCACGAGCACCTCGACGCGTCAGCCCAGGGAGCGCTCTCGAATGAGCGCCGACGTACCGATGGGCGCCGCCCGCGGGTGCTTCGGATTCGGTGTTGCTCCGTGCTTTGCGCCGACGCTCCCGAGCGGTAGCACGGGCGGCCCGTGATTCGGCTTGACCTCTGGGCGCATGACACAGGATGGTGGGTGTTCGAGGAGGAGGTCGCGTCATGGATCTGCTGGAGACCGACTATCTCGTGGTGGGGGCTGGAGCGACGGGCATGGCGTTCTGCGACGCGCTGATCGAGGTTGACCAGAACGCGGACATTGTCATGGTGGATCGTCGGCACGCGCCGGGCGGTCACTGGAACGATGCGTACCCCTTCGTTCGACTTCATCAGCCAGCTGCCTGCTACGGCGTCAACTCCCGACGTCTGGGCAACGATCAGGTCGACAACGTCGGCTTCAACGCCGGGCTCTACGAGCAGGCCGATCGCTTCCAGATCTGCGACTACTACCGGCAGGTGATGGACGAGCACCTGGTGGGGTCTGGACAGGTGCGGTTCTTTCCCATGACGAACTACCTGGGACTGGAGTCCGCCAGCGTGGCGTTCGTTGCCTCCCTCACCGGGGCCCACACCGAGGTACATGTTCGCCGCGCCGTGGTG
This sequence comes from uncultured Microthrixaceae bacterium, assembly GCA_963793965.1. Taxonomy (GTDB): domain Bacteria; phylum Actinomycetota; class Acidimicrobiia; order Acidimicrobiales; family Acidimicrobilacustridaceae; genus UBA4742. The sequence goes on along the minus strand of CAWCCB010000013.1, from coordinate 3,959 downwards.
GACGCCCGATATCTCGAACCGACGATCCCGTCGCGTCACCACCCGTCGTTCGTCGTCGCCTCTGATGTGGACTGCGTCCCGGTCAGCGAACTGGTCGACGTGCGGGAACCCCCGACGGGCTACACGGTCCTTGGTGGCGGCAAGACCGGCTCCGATGCGTGTAGCTGGCTTCTGCTCAACGGCGTCGATCCCGAAGACATCCGTTGGGTACGTGCCCGCGATCCGTGGATGTGGAACCGGGCGCAGGTCCAGCCGCTCGACCTGGTGAGCGACACGATCGACGGCGTGTCCCGCGGCGTCGAAGCAGCTGCCTCAGCGGAAAGCATCGATGATCTCTTCGCTCGGCTCGAAGCGTGCGGGCAGCTGCTGCGCTTCGACCCCGGTGCCGTACCGACCATGTACCACGGCGCGACGTTGACCATCGCAGAGCTCGAAGCGCTCCGCACGATTGAGAACGTCGTGCGCCTCGGTCACGTCAATGCGATCACCACCACCGAGATCCAGCTGGAGCAGGGAGCGGTCGCGACCGACCCCGGACAGCTCTACATCGATTGCTCGGCGGCCGGACTCGCCAAAGCGCCGGCCCGCCCGATCTTCGAGCCCGGCCGCATCACGCTCCAATGCATCAGCACGGTGTTCCCGACGTTCAACGCCGCGGTCATCGGCTACCTAGAGGCCAGTCGCGGCGACGACTACGTGGCGAAGTCTCGCCTGGCGCCGACCACCCGCTATCCGGATGCCGCGAACGACTGGCTCCCGAACATGAGAGGCCAGCTTGAGGCGCTGCGGCTGTGGAACGAGCAACCCGACATGGCGGCATGGTTGGAATCGTGCCGACTCAACGTCGCCCGTGGCATGTTCACGAAGGCCGGCGAACCCCGAATGAGCGACGCCATCACGAGGCTCCTCACCTACTCCGAGCCCGCCATGACCAACCTCGAGACCCTCCAGACAGCCGCCACCTGACCGGGTGGGCCCTCTGACCAGGCACTTCGCGGCCGAGCTACTGCCATCCCACGAGTCCCCCTTCCTCCGCCACGCGGTGCACGGTGAGACCCTCTACCGCCGCCGTCAGCTGGTCGGCGTCGGATGGGTCACGTACACCGCATCGAAGGGCTGGCCCGGAGCAGGGTGCATGGCGGGTCCTCGAAGCCGGCGTTGGTGAGCAGCTCCCGGGCCAGCTGTTCGCCGAACACTGTGCCGATTCCGGCGCCGCCGTGGGCCAGCGAGACGGTCAGGCAGTGCAAGGTGCTGACCGAGTACTGGATCGCCGCCATCGGGTTGTCCGGTTGCCCGCAGGCTGTCGGCCGCGTGCGGCTCGCGGAGGAAGAAGATCCCGTCGGACGCCAGGTCGGCGTGGATCCGGGCAAGTACCCTGGGGGGTCCACCTGGTCGTGGAGGGCGTCGAACATGAAGACGACGTCGAGTGGGCGTCTGACGCTGAGCTAGGCGATGTCGGCCATCTCGAAGATGACGTTGGCCAGCCCGCCTCGGCCGCCTCAGCCCGGGCCTGGTCGATGGCGTGGTGATCGAAGTCATAGCCGGTGAAGGTCGACGCCGGAAAGGTCCTGGGCCAGGATCACCAGGGCATGGCCGGCGCCGCACGCGACATCGGCGACCCTGGCGCCGGCGATCAACTTCTCGACCAGGCCCGGCGCCATCGGCAGGTAGCTCTCGATGAGGAACCGCTCGTACGCCGCCGCGGCTCATGACGTCCATCACCTCGGTGAACTCAGGGGTGTACTCGGCGTAGGGCACGCCACCTCCTTCCCGGAACACGCGTGACGAGCTCGGGCACGTGGCGGGCCAAGACCGTGTTGGCCCGGGCCATCGGCGCCATGCTCGCCGGGCCGACAAGGAGCACGGCGTGTTCGGCCGGGAGCGTGTAGGTCCCGTCGCTTGGATCGAAGGTGATGATGCCGCTCGTGACCATGGCGCCGAGCCATTCCCTCACGTACCGCTCGACCAGCCCGGCCCGGCCGGCCAGTGCGTGGCTGGTCGCCGGGCCCTGGCTGGCCGCCGCGAAGAGTCCCGTGCGGTCGCCGATGTCGATCATGTGGCTGAGGAGGCCGCCACGGAGTATCGGCATGAGCTGGCCGGCAAAGGCCTCCACCCGTGCGGGGTCGAATCCTGTGTCCGTCGTGGTCATGACCTCTCCTTCTGGGTCGACGGGTTGCTGTCTTCGGTCATCGTAAGAAGCGGCCCGAGGAGGGTCATGGGGCAATTGCCCCATGACCGCCCGAACCTCGTTTCGTACGTTTGCCTCCACCGACCCAGCGCCACCGGACGGAGGCGGCCATGAGCATCCGCATCACGATCTTCGCGCTCACCTACGACCGTCAGATGGCCAAGGTCGAGCGCGCCGGGCTCCATGTTCGACGAGAGCAGCTGGTGTCCCAGGCGAGGGGTGACGCACTCGAGATCGGGGCCGGCACCGGCGCGAACCTCCCGTTCTACGGCGAGCAGGTCACATCGCTCACCGTCACCGAGCCGGAGCCACCGATGTTGCGTCGGCTCCAGCACCGGGTGGCCGAGGAAGGGCGAGCGGCGATGGTGCTGCGCGCACCCGCGGAGGATCTCGCGTTCGAGGACTCCAGCTTCGACGTCGCCGTGTCCACCCTCGTGCTGTGCGGTGTGTCCGACCAGCCTCGGGCCCTGCGGGAGCTCCATCGCGTGCTGCGCCCGGGCGGCGAGCTGCACTTCCTCGAGCACGTGCGGTCCGACGAGCCGCGGCTGGCCCGCAAGCAGGACCGCATGAACCCGTTGAACCGGTTCCTGATGGGCTGCGAGTGCAACCGCTCGACGCTCGACTCGATCAGCGCAGCCGGTTTCGAGGTCCGCCACCTCGAGCACGCCACCGCCCCCAAGGGGCCCGCCTTCGTGCGCCCCCTCGTCATCGGGAGCCGCCACCGCCACTCCTGGTCGGCGATACCCGACCACCGGCTCCACCAGCCAACGCGCCGACAGCTCGTAGCGTTCGGTCGGGCTGGCTCCCCGACGAGGTGGCGGCCATGGAGCCGGTGATGCAGACGGTCAGGGCTGGACCTGCAGGCAACGTGGATGCCGAAGGCGAGCGCCGGTCCCGGGCGAGACCGGCGGCACTCGTGGGATCTACGCTTCCGCCATGGCGTTCGACGAGGGCCTGGCGGAACGTATTCGCGACACCCTCGGGAACCAGGCCGGCATCTCCGAGCGCAAGATGTTCGGAGGCATCACCTTCGTGCACCGGGGCAACATGTGCTTCGGCGTCGTCGGAGCCGAGTTGATGGTTCGGCTCGGGGCCGCCGAGTACGAGGCGGCCCTCGTCTCCCGGCATGCTCGCGAGATGGACTTCACCGGTTGTTCCATGCGGGGGATGGTCTATGTCGACGAAGCCGGCGTGAGCGAGGACGAGGATCTCACGGTTGGCTCCAGCGCGGGCTCGACTACGTCGAGTCACTTCCGGCCAGTAGCTCCCGGTGAGCGTTGACATCACGACCGAGGAGACCTTCGATCACCCGATCGAAGTCGTGTCCGCCTACGCGGCCGACCCGACGAACGCACCCGAGTGGTACGTGAACATCGAGTCCGTGGAATGGCTCACCCCCCCGCCCCTGTCCGAGGGCTCGAAGGTTGCCTTCGTGGCCCGGTTCCTGGGCCGGCGCCTCGCCTACACCTATGAGATCGTCGAGTTCATCCCCGGCCAGCGGCTCGTCATGCGAACCGCCGAAGGTCCGTTCCCGATGGAGACCACCTACACCTGGACCGCGATCGACGGCGCCAGGACGAGGATGTCGCTCCGCAACCGTGGGGAGCCGGCGGGGTTCTCCAAGCTCCTGGCCCCGTTCATGGCCTCCGCCATGCGGCGAGCGAACCGGAAGGATCTCACCTAGCTCGGCCGACTCCTCGACTCCCGATGAGCCGGGCCGCACTCACGGGGTCGACCGGGGTCGGTCAGGCCCGCCGGTATTCGGGGTTCT
>CAWCCB010000012.1:0-184951 GCA_963793965.1 uncultured Microthrixaceae bacterium | reverse complement strand
ACAACATCCACTACGTGGAGCGCGGCTACGCCGACATGCCGGCCAAGCTGCGCAGCCTGGGCGCCCAGATCACCGTCCACGACGCCATCTGAGCCGCTTCCGGCGCCGGACGTTCGCCCATCCGGTCGTCGCGGGCGTGCTACATTCCGCGCTCGTCGGTGGCACGACGGGAGGGCGTGGGTATGCGGGCAGCGCGCGTGTGTCGGTGTTGGCGGCCTGGGTGGTGGCGGCAGCCTGCGTGTGGCCGTTGGCGACGCCCGCGGGCGCATCCCGCCCGCGGTTCGTGCGGGCCACGGCGGTGGCCGACCGCGGCATCGACGAGTCGACCGCGTACCACGTGAGCTCCGCCCACGACGGGTTCGTGACCGGTGGCACCGAGCGCCCACCGCTCAGCCCGCGGTGGTCGGCGGACCTGGGCGGCGACCTCTCGTACCCGCTGGTCACCGGCGGCCGCGTGTTCGTCACCGGCACACCGGACGGCGAGTCGAGCACCAGCCTCTTCGCGCTGGACGCCGCCACCGGCCAGCCGGCCTGGGGACCCACCGAGGTCGGATCCTCGGTGGGGATCACCGCGGGGGACGGACTGGTCTACGTCCTCACCTCCAACGGCTTCGTGGAGGCCTTCCACCAGGACACCGGTGACCCGGCCTGGACCAACGAGATCACCGACCAGTACTCGTTCTCCTCCGCCCCCACCTACCGCAACGGGATGGTCTACACCGGCGCGGCCGGCGTGGGTGGCAACGTGTACGCCTTCAACGCCCTCAACGGCGATCTGGTGTGGGAGCAGGGCGTTGAGAACGGCGACGACAGCTCGCCGGCGGTCACCGATTCTGGGGTGTACGTGGCCTACGCCTGCACCCAGGACTACGACTTCCGGCCGGCCAACGGCGCGCTCGTGTGGCACCACAACACCGGATGCGAGGGCGGTGGCGGTACGACCCCGGCCATCGGCGCCGGCAAGCTGTGGGAGGCCGACTGGGCCAGCGGCCCGGCCGTGCTCGACGCGGCCACCGGCACCGTGGTCGGCTCTTATCCGGGCGGACCCACCCCGGCGTTCGACGGCAGCACCGGCTTCTTCCTGGACGGTTCGGTGCTCAAGGCGCTGAACACCACCACGATGTCCACTCTGTGGAGCACCGCCGGCGACCACAGCTTCGTCACCGCCCCGGTCGTGTCCGATGGCTACGTGTGGGAAGGCTCGTCGTCGGGACTGCTGTCGGCGGTGGACGAGACCACGGGCACCACCGCGTGGTCGGCCAACGTGGGGGCGCCCGTGGCCGGCTCCGGCTCCGGGTCCTACGGTGACATCGGCATCGGCCAGGGCCTGGTGGTCGTGCCCACCACCGACGGCCACCTGGTGGCGCTCGGCTCGCAGACCAACGCCTTCACCCCGCTCACCCCGGCTCGCATCCTCGACACCCGATCGACGGTGCAGCTGGGTTGGACCGGACCCGAGCCGGGCGCCGGGGCCACGGTGAACATGCAGGTCGACGGGGTCGGGGGCGTGCCCTCGTCCGACGTGAGCGCGGTGGCGCTCACCCTGACCGGCACCGACGCCGAGGGGGCCGGGTACGTGACGGCCTGGCCCACCGGAACCACCCGGCCGCTGGCCTCCAACCTCAACCTGGCCGGCCCGGGCCAGACGATGGCCAACTCCGTGGTGGTGCCGGTGGGGGCTGGGGGAGAGGTGTCGCTGTACACCCAGTCCGGCGCCAACCTCATCGCTGATGTGGCCGGCTACTTCTCGCCGGCGACCACCGCCACGGCCGGACGTTTCGTGCCGGTGGCCCCGGCCCGGTTGCTCGACACCCGTCCGCCACCGACCGGCCTCACCCCGGGTGGAACACCAGTGCCCGGAGGCACCACGGTGAGCCTGGCCGTGGCCGGCCACGGGGGCGTGCCGGCCGGCGCGCTCAGCGCGGTGGCCCTGAGCGTGACCGCCACCGACACCGGAGGGGCCGGCTTCGTGACCGCCTGGCCGTCGGGATCGACGCGTCCGCTGGCGTCCAACCTCAACTTCGACCACGCCGGCCAGACGGTGGCGGATGCGGTCACGGTCGCGGTGGGTCCCGACGGCAAGGTCGATCTGTTCAACAGCTCGACCACCGATCTGGTGGTCGACGTGTCCGGCTACTACACCGATTCGAGCGCCACCTCGACTGCGTCGGGTCTGTTCGTGTCGACCACCCCCACCCGCCTGTTGGACACCCGCACCGGCGGACCTCAGGTGGGCTACGTCGGGCCTTCGCCGGTGGTGGCGTCGTCCACGGTGGATGCCGTCCTGGCCGGGCGGACCCCGGTGCCCGCCGCCGGCGTCAGCGCCGTCACGGCCAACCTGACCATGACCGACACCGCCGCCCCCGGCTTCCTGACGGTGTGGCCTGACGGCCAGTCCCGCCCGGCGACCTCGAGCCTGAACGTCGATGTGGCCGGCGAAACCCTGGCCGGGCGGGTCACCGTCGGGATCGGGAGCGGGGGCGGCGTCGACCTGGTGTCCAACGTGGGCACCGACGCCATCCTCGACGTGAGCGGCTACTACACCAGCTGAGCTGCCGGTTGCTCCCGTCGATAATGATCGTTATTATCGAAAGGTGACCGACCTGGCCGATCCGACGGATGTGGGCGCGGCGCTGATCCAGGCCGCCACCGAGGTGTTCGCCGAGCGGGGCTACGACGGCGCCGGGGTGGCCGAGATCGCCCGCCGCGCCGGGGTCACCACCGGGGCCATCTACAGCCGCTACTCGGGCAAGGCCGAGCTGCTGGCCGCGGCCATCTCCAGCTGCACCAGCGACGAGCTCGACGAGCTGTTCGCCCAGCACGCCTTCGAGGGCCGGGCCACCGACATCCTGGCCACCGTCGGGTCGCACCTGGTGACTCGGCCCGCCAACCCGGGCCAGGCGCTGTTGCTCGAGGCCTTCGTGGCCGCCCGCCGCGATCCCGAGGTGGCCGTGGCCCTGCGCCAGCACCTCGACCAGCGCACCGAGCGCATGGGCCAGCTGATCGACGAGTCCAAGGCGGCCGGGTTGATCGACCGGTCCCTCGACACCCAGGCCATGGTGCACTTCGCCCACGCCGTCGGCCTCGGGTTCCTGTTGTTCGAGGCCGTGGGCGTCGACCAGCCCGATCCCGCCGCCTGGCAGGCCGTGATCGAGCGGCTGGTCGGCTCGATCGTCGACCCCCACCCCATCGACGCCCGACCACCGAGCCCACCATCGACTTGACCACCCCCGACCCGACCACCGCGTAGGAGCACACCATGGCAACCGATCAGGAGATCCTCGGGCGCGAGGACGTCAACGACCTCGAGGCCATCATCTCCGTCACCAACACCGACGTGACCGAGGCCATCCACACGGTGGAGGACAACGCCGACGCCATCTTCACCTGGGACTACGAGAAGGGCGCCCGCCCGGCGCTCAACAAGCTCTACGAGAAGGCCAAGCACGCCCAGTGGAACGGCGAGACCGACCTGGACTGGTCGATCGAGGTCGACCCGGAGAACATCGTGTCGGGCCTGCAGGGGTCGAACGCGGCCGGGCCCTTCGAGTGGGTGTCCACCCATCCCGACTCGCCCCTCAAGAACTTCGGCGACAAGGAGTGGACCCAGGTCGGGGTCGAGTCCATGAACTGGCGCCTGAGCCAGTTCATGCACGGCGAGCAGGGCGCCCTGCTGTGCACGGCCAAGATCGTGGAGACGGTGCCCTGGATCGACGCCAAGTACTACGCCTCCACCCAGGTGATGGACGAGGCCCGCCACGTCGAGGTGTTCGCCAAGTACCTGCAGGACAAGCTGACCGGGTTCTATCCGATCAACGCCCACCTCAAGCTGCTGCTAGACGACATCATCGCCGACTCCCGGTGGGACATGACCTATCTGGGCATGCAGATCATGGTGGAGGGCCTGGCCCTGGCCGCCTTCGGCTTCATGTACCAGCTCACCGAGGAACCGCTGCTCAAGCAGCTGCTGCGCTACGTGATGAGCGACGAGGCCCGCCACGTGGCCTTCGGCGTGCTCAGCCTGAAGGAGTACTACGCCGAGCTCACCGACGCCGAGCTGCGCGAGCGCCAGGAGTTCGCCTTCGAGGCCGCGGTGCGCATGCGTGACCGCTTCCTGCAACAGGAGGTGTGGGAGCGCATGGGCGTCGACACCCGCAAGATGGTCCAGATCCTGCTCGAGGCGCCTGAGGACCAGCTCGTCTTCCAGCAGATGCTGTTCTCCAAGATCGTCCCCAACTGCAAGAAGCTGGGTCTGCTCGACGCCAGCGACCACTGGCTGCGCCATCGCTTCGAGGAGATCGGGGTCATCCAGTTCGAGGACTGGGCCGACACCGGCGAGGAGTACCTCGAGTTCGACGCCGTCACCCAGGACCGCGCCGCCGCTTCGGCCTAGTCTCCCCCCATGGGGTACACCTGCTTCGACGTGAGCGAGAGCGACCACGTCGCTCATCTGCAGCTCAACCGCCCGGACAAGCTGAACTCGATGATCCCCGAGTTCTGGACCGAGCTGCCCGAGATCGTGCGGACCATCTCGGCCGAGGGCCGGGCTCGGGCGATCGTCATCTCCTCCACCGGCAAGCACTTCTCGGCCGGCATGGACCTGGCCGTGTTCACCGGCGGCGGCGCGGTGGGCGCCGGGTCCGACGCGTCCGTGGGGTCCCGATCCACCGAACTGGGTCGTCGGCGCGCCCAGCTGCGCGAGACCGCCCTGTTGCTGCAAGGGTCCTTCACCGCGCTGGAGCAGGCTCGGATGCCCGTGCTGGCCGCCATCCAGGGTGGCTGCATCGGCGGGGCCGTCGACCTGGTCACCGCCTGTGACCTGCGCTACGCCTCGACCGACGCCTTCTTCGTCATCCAGGAGATCAACATCGGCATGACCGCCGACGTCGGCACCCTCCAGCGGCTGCCCAAGCTCATCCCCGAGGGCGTCGCCCGTGAGCTGGCCTACGTCGGCGGGCGCCTGCCCGCGGCCCGGGCCTATGAGATCGGGCTGGTCAACCGGGTGTTCGACGACCACGCCGCCCTGGTGGACGGCACGCTGGAGGTGGCGGCCGAGATCGCCTCCAAGAGCCCGCTGGCCATCTGGGGATCCAAGGAGATGATCACCTACACCCGGGATCACAGCGTGGCCGACAGCCTCAACTACATCGCCACCTGGCAGACCGGCATGTTCCAGCCGGCCGACATGATGGAGACCTTCTCGGCCAAGGCCGACAAGCGAGACCCCGCCTTCGACGACCTGCTCCCCAGCCCCGAACAGGGCTTGTAGATCAGGCGGCCGCCCACACCTCAAAGACCGGGTGCTTGGGGGCGATGGCGGCGATCTCCTCGTCGGTGGAGTCGGCACTGGTCCCGTCGAAGAAGACCCCGACCTCCATCTTCCACTTGCGCAGGTAGGCCCGCAGCACCTCGACCTTGGCCTCGCCGGTCACCTCGGTGATGGTGAAGGGCTGGATCTTGCGGCCCAACTGCAGCTCGCCGCCCCCGGCCACCCGGATGTTGCGCACCCACTGGGTCTCGCCTCGGGGTGCGACCAGGTACTCGATGCCCGTCGACGGTGAGCAGGTTCACCGGGGTGGTCCGCCACTCACCGCTCTTGCGGCCCCGCACTCGCAGCTCACGCGAGCCCCAGATGCTCACGCCGTGGCGGGTCAGGAAGGCGACGGCCCGGTTGAACACGTTGGTGGTGAACCACCCTGGCTGGCGGTAGTGGTCGACGGCTTCGCTCATCGTGATCTCCATCTCGCTTCTCCCAGTTCTGAGAGCACTGCTCTCGTTTCGACTGTTCGCATCATGCGCCCCTCCTGCAGGATTGTCAAGAGCACTGCTCTCGATTCTTGTCATTGCTCTCGCAATGGAGCATGATGACCGCCATGACCACCTCCGCCAGCCCGGCCACGGCCGGACCGTCCGCCGCCGGAGCCCGTGCCCGGGTGCGGGCCGAGCTCACCGCCGAGATCAAGGATGCGGCCCGGCGCCAACTGGCCGCCGAAGGGGCGGCGTCGCTGTCCCTTCGGGCGGTGGCCCGGGAGGTGGGCATGGTCTCCTCGGCCGTCTACCGCTACTTCCCGAGTCGCGACGAGCTGCTGACCGCCTTGATCGTGGACGCCTACGACTCGGTCGGCCAGGTGGCCGAGGCGGCGGTGGACGCGGCCCGGCCCACCGTGGCCGACCGGTGGCTGGCCATAGCCCGGGCCGTGCGGGGCTGGGCCCTGGCCCATCCCAACGAGTACGCCCTGATCTATGGCAGTCCCGTGCCCGGCTACGCCGCCCCGGCCGACACCATCGGTCCGGCCGCCCGCCCGGCTCTGGCCCTGCTGCGGATCGTGGTGGACGGGGTGGCCGACGGCGAGATCGATCCGACGCCCCGCGGCCCGGCCATGGCTCGATCGGTGCATGCCGATCTGGGCGGCCTGCGTCGCGACGCCGCTCCGGGTGTGCCCGACGAGGTCCTGGCCCGGGGCCTGGCCGCCTGGACACAGCTGTTCGGGACCATCAGCTTCGAGCTGTTCGGCCACCTGCACAACGTGATCCACGACTACAACGCCTTCTTCGACCACGAGATGCGCCGGGCCGCCCATCAGCTCATCGGCTGACACAACCTGCAAACTGGGAACCTTTGCCTTCGGATCCCGCACATTTCGATGCCCAGTTTCCGGCTGGAACGTCAGTTGTGTCGGGAGAGCGAGTCAGTTCTGGTCGAGGTCGAGCGGCGGCAGGAAGTCGTAGGTAAGGTCGCCCACCTTGACCAGCACCGACGAGATCCACCCACCCATGGCCGAGAAGTGGTCGTCGAGGATCGACCCGTCCTTGAGGGTGTCCTCGGCGAAGTCGTAGGAGCCCTCGTAGGACACCTCGATGGCGTACTCGGCGTCGTCGAGGCTCTCCAGGAACAGCGTCTCGATGGTCGGGCCGGACCGGTCGAGGCGGTGGGTGCCGATGGGAGGGCTCTGCTCGGGCAGGGCGTTGACCAACCGGGCCGGGTCGGGGCTGGACTTGAGCCGCTGGACCCGCAGCACGATCTCGATCTCGATGCGGGGTGGCTCGTCGATGGGCTCGCCGATGTACCAGGACCGGTACGAGCTCTGGGCCCACGTGGGCCACCCCAGCGTGATGTCGGCCTGGATCCGGGGAGGCATGCCCTCACCGGGGAGGCTGTAGCTGGTCTCCCAGGTGGTGTCACCCAGCAGCACATCGACCTGGAAGCGCTCCTCGAAGGCCTGCCGTTCGAGCAGCGCGCTCTCGAAGGCGTCGCGGAGGGCTCCGATGGCATCGGTGAAGACGTGATCGAGCATGCTGAGCCGAGGCTACCGGCTGGCGACGAGCGTCGGTCCGCCGGCGGACCGGGATCGCCTCACACCGGATCGGGGCTCATGAGGGCCACGGCCACGCTGAGTCCCAGGTCCCGGTGGCGCAGGGTGGCGATGCGTCGACCGGGTTGCACGGCCGCCTTGATCTGGCCCAGCCCCGGCCCCAGCCGGTCGGCGGCGGCGTCGAGGTCGTCGACGGTCAGCGCCAGGCCGAAGAAGCCGGAGGGCTGGTCCGACGGTTCGCCCCCCTCGAGGCTGACCAGCTCGATGATCACCTCGCCCGCCCGGAAGAACGTCTGGCTCATGGGCGCGCCGTAGGAGTCGGTCTGACGCACCCGGAGGGCCACGAAGCCGACCTGTTCGAAGGCTCGGGTGGATCGCTCCCGGTCGGGTGAGGCCACCACCACGTGATCGATCAGCTGGGCCCCGATGGCATGCACGGCAGGCTCGGGTGGCTCGGCCCGGCTCAGGTGGGTGGGCAGTCCGTCCAGGTCGCCGGGGGGCTCGATGGCGGCCGCAACCACGTCCCGCAGCGTCCAGCCCAGGATCCGCTTGCCCTGCTCACGGCCGACCAGCCGCAGGCGGGTGCGTCCCACCCGGCACACGCTGTCGGGGTCGACGGTGAAGCCGGCTCCGGCCCAGGCCTCGGGCGGATCGCCGATGACGATCTCGTCGATGGTGGGCGTGGGGCTGGCGTCGACCACGACCCGATCCTGCCACGTGCGCCCCGGCTGGGAGGGGCTAGGGTGCGACGCCCACCACCATCCGACGTTGTCCTGGCGCGCGGGGGCGCCAGGCAGAGAGGCACCTCATCATGCAAGACCACTCGGTCGACTCGTCCCCCTCGCGGCCCCGGCGCCGCGACCTGCTGGTGGGCGGTGGCGTCATGGCCGCGGCCGCGGGTGTGGCCGCGGTAGGGCTTGCCCCCTCAGCGCGCGCGGCGGGCCCAGTCGAGGTCCCTGTCTACTTGCCCTGATCAGTCCCTACCGGTGCTACGACTCCCGCCAGCCTGGGCAGGGCGGACTCCTGTACTCCGGGCACTGACCGCCAGTCGACCCCGCACTCGCCGCCGCCATCCGCGGATCAGGCCTACACCTACAACCTGACGGTGACCGACACTGTGGCGACCGGGTACCTAGCGGTCTACCCGTCGGACATCTCGTGGCCCGGCAACTCCTCCATCAACTGGTACGCGTCGAACCAGATCGTGGCCAACAACGTGTTCACCGGCTTCGCGGCCGGACGGCGGAATCAACGTGCTGTGCGGCGGCGGTCGGCCACGACCGATTTCGTGCTCGACATGGTGGCCATCTCGGCACGTGGTCGACATCTCGGTTCCCGCCTCTGTCGCCCGCCTCGTCGCTGCGCCTCCAGGTGACCCAGGAGCACTGCGACCTCACCGGGTCGCGATCGCTGAGCCGACCGCCGCTGCGCGCGCCGGCAGGCGGCGCATCCGGCTGAGGCAGACTGGCGCGCCATGACCTCGGATCTGGCCGCCCTGCTGGGGCGCGCCCGTGCCTGGCGAGACGCAGACCCCGATGCTGACACCCGGGCCGAGCTCGACGCGCTCATCGCCGCGGCCGAGGCCGGGGACGCGCCGTCGAGCACCGAGCTGGCCGAACGGTTCGCCGGGCGGCTCCACTTCGGCACCGCCGGCCTGCGGGCCGGGCTGGGGGCCGGCTCGATGCGCATGAACCGACTGGTGGTTCGCCAGACTGCGGCTGGACTGGCTCGCTGGCTGGGTCCGGGTCGAACGGTGGTGATCGGCTTCGACGCCCGCCACCTGTCGGACCGCTTCGCCCACGACACCGCTCGGGTGTTGGCCGCCGCCGGCCTGACCCCCCGGTTGTTCGACCAGATCTGTCCCACCCCCACCCTGGCCTTCGCCGTGCGCCACCTCCAGGCCGACGCCGGCGTCATGTGCACGGCCAGCCACAACCCGGCCGGCGACAACGGCTACAAGGTCTACCTGGGCGACGGCGCCCAGATCATCCCGCCGACCGACGCCGAGATCGCCGACGCCATCGAGCAGGTCGCTCACGGGGCAGCGATCGAGCTGGTGGCCGAGGACGATCCGGCCATCGGCCGGCTCGGCCCGGAGGTGCTCGAGGCCTACCTGGCCCACGTGGCGGCGGCGACGCGCCCCACCGCCAGCCGGGGCCCGGCCCGCTCGGGGTTGCACATCGCCTACACCCCGATGCACGGCGTGGGCGGGACGGCGGCCCTGGCCGCCCTGGCCGCTGCTGGCTTCGAGCAGGTGGACGTGGTGGCCGAGCAGTTCGAGCCCGACCCCGACTTCCCCACACTGGCCTTCCCCAACCCCGAGGAGCCCGGCGCCCTGGACCGGGTGGCCGCGGTGGCTCGGGCGGGTGGGGCCGATCTGGCGCTGGCCAACGACCCCGATGCCGACCGCCTGGCCGTGATGGTGGCCGATCCCGACACCGCCGACTGGGTGGCCCTCACCGGCGACCAGATCGGGGCCCTGCTGGGCGCCCACGTGCTGTCGCGCACGACCGGCGACGACCGGCTGGTGGTGACCACCTACGTGTCCTCGCAGCTGCTGGGCCGCCAGGCCGAGGCCGCCGGGGTGCACTACGCCGAGGTGGCCACCGGGTTCAAGTGGGTGGTCCGCCCCGGTCTCGACCACCCCGAGCTGCGCTTCGTGTTCGGCTACGAGGAGGCGTTGGGCTTCTCGGTCGACCCGGGCGTTCGTGACAAGGACGGCCTCAGCGCGGCGGTGTGCTTCGCCCAGTTGGTGGAGGCGGCCAGCCTCGAGGGCGCCACCGTGTGGGATCTGCTCGACGGGCTCGGTCGACGCTTCGGCGAGCACGTCACCCGGGCCACGTCCTGGCGGGTCGACGGGGTGAGCGGTGCGGCCCGGCTGGCCGACACCATGGCCAGGCTGCGGCGCCACCCGCCCGACGCCCTGGGTGGCGTGCCCGTGCGTTCGTGGCGCGACCTGGCCGTGCCCGGCGACGGTCGACCCCCGGCCGACGCCCTGATCCTGGGCCTGGAGGACGGCACCCGCGTGTGCCTGCGGCCCAGCGGCACCGAACCCAAGCTCAAGGCCTACGTCGAGGTGGTGGAGCCGGTGGGCGCCGGCCCCGACGCGCCGGCTGCCGCTCGCCACCGGGGGCGCGACCGCGCCGACGAGGTCATCCTGGCCCTCCGGTCGGGACCCCTGGCCGGACTGGGGTCGGGGCCGCCCTAGGGCCGGCGAATCGCAACCGGTTCGTCATGGTTCGGGGCGGACCCGGCCACCTGTGATCAGGTACCGTGCGCCGACGCCGGGTCCGAGGGGCCCCAGGCGGCGCGCTGGAGGGCCGCTCGCCGATGCTGTTCCCCACCATCGACTTCGCGATCTTCTTCCTGATCGTGTTCTCGGGCAGTTGGCTGCTTCGACCCCATGCGGTGGCGTGGCGACTGTTCATCCTGGCCTCCAGCATCTACTTCTACGGCTACTGGGACTGGCGCCTGGTGCCCCTGCTGCTGGGCACGGTGGTGGTCAACTGGGCCTTCGGTCGGGCCGTGCACACCGCCCTCGGACCCGACGCCACCAAGACGGCGCGCAGCCGCACGCTGGTGGCGCTGGCCGTGGTCATCGACCTGGGCGTGCTCGGGTGGTTCAAGTACGCCGGGTTCTTCGTGGACAGTGTGGCCGAGCGGCTCCACGCCCTGGGCTTCCACGTGGGGGACCCCGCCCTGTCGATCGTGTTGCCCATCGGCATCTCCTTCTTCACCTTCCAGGCCATCAGCTACGTGATCGACATCGGTCGCGGGGTGTGGACCCGGCCGGTGCCCCTGCTGGACTTCGCCGTGTACCTGACCTTCTTCGCCCATCTGGTGGCCGGACCCATCGTGCGGGCCAGCGAGTTCATCCCCCAGCTCGACACCCAGCCCGACCCTCGCTACGTCCGGTCCTCGGAAGCCTTCATGTTGATCTTCCGCGGGTTGTTCAAGAAGGTGGTCATCTCCAGCTACATGGCCACGGTGGCCGATCCGGTGTTCAACCTGCCGGCCCAGCACAGCCGGTGGGCGGTGCTGTGGGGGATCTGGGCCTACGCCATCCAGATCTACGCCGACTTCTCCGGCTACACCGACATCGCCATCGGCATCGCCCTGCTGCTCGGGATCCGCTTCCCCCAGAACTTCGACGCCCCCTACCGGTCGCTGTCCTTCCAGGAGTTCTGGCGGCGGTGGCACATGACGCTGTCGCGGTGGCTGCGCGACTACCTCTACATCCCCCTCGGCGGCAACCACGGCAGCGACGGGTTCGTCTACCGCAACCTCATGTTGACCATGGTGATCGGGGGCCTGTGGCACGGCGCCAACTGGACGTTCGTCATCTGGGGCTTCATCCAGGGCACCGCCCTGGTGGCCGAGCGCGTCATCAAGGCGGCGCTGGGCCCGCCGGCCGGCCCCCATGGGGCTGCCCACCTGGCTGGTGCACGCCCTGCAGTGGTTGGTGACCTTCCAGGTGGTGTGCCTGGCCTGGGTGTTCTTCCGGGCCCCGAACTTCTCCGACGCCATGGCCGTGTTGGGCCGGCTGTTCCACGGCGGTGGATCCTCCAGCCTGGTCACCCCGCTGCTCATGTTCACCATCGTGGCCATGTTGGCATCCCAGTTCGTGCCGCCTCGCGTGCCCGAGCGGGTCACCGAGACGTTCGGCCACCTGGCCCCGGCGCTCCAGCTGGCCGCCCTGGGGGTGGGCCTGGTGCTGGTCGACGCCCTCGGGCCGGCCGGCATCGCTCCTTTCATCTACTACCAGTTCTGAACCCGAGGTCCCCTTGTCCTTCCTGCGCACCCTGTTCCACGCCCGAACCACCCGGCCCGGCACCCTGCCGGCCGGGCTGGTGGTGGTGGTGGTGGCCGGCGCCCTGGTGGTCTCGATGCTGGTCAACGCCAATGCCACCCTGCGCAACAGCCAGGCCAAGCGCAACAACCCGGCCTGGCGCACCGATGTGGCCCGCAAGGTGGCCGACGTGTCCGACGCCCTGGGGCTCACCGCCCCGCGCTCGGCCATCGACGACGCCATGGGCCGCCACAGCTCGAACCTGACCCCCGAACAGGTGCTGGCCCGCCAGCGCGCCGTCCAAGCCGCCCAGGCCACCAAGGCGGCCAAGACGCAGGGCACCCAGGCGGCGGTGGTCTCCGCCGTGCCCCACCTGCGCACACCCACCCCGGCCGATCCCCTCAAGCTGTGGGTGGGCGGCGACTCGGTCACCGAGACCTTCGGCACCCAGCTGGTGCGCGTCTCGGGGTTGACCGGCCTGTTCCAGAGCACCCTCGACTTCCACGTGGGCACCGGCCTGGTCGTGCCCTCGTACTTCAACTGGCCGCTGCACCTGGCCCAGGACGTGCTGCCCAAGGTCGACCCGGACGTGGTGGTGATCATGTTCGGGACCAACGACGGCCAGAACATCCAACTGGCCGACGGCACCATCCTCCCGGCGTTCAGCCAGCCCTGGCAGGACGAGTACGCCCGGCGGGTGGGCGCGGTGATGGACCTGCTCAAGAGCCCCACCAACGACCGCATCGTGATGTGGCCCGGGCCGCCCCCGATGGGACCCGGCACCGGCACCCACGGGATGGATCTCATCAGCCACATCGACTGGATGGAGGCCCAGAGCCGCCCCTGGGTGCACTACGTGGACACGTGGGTCTTCTTCTCCGACGCCAACCTCCAGTTCCAGCACTACCTGCCGTCGGCCGGCGGACAGCTGTCGGGGCTGCGCCAGAAGGACAACATCCACATGAGCGACATCGGCGGCACCTGGCTGTCGTGGATCGTGCTGCGCGACCTGGGCAAGTACGTGGACCTGTCGGGGGCGAAGGCCCAGCCCGGACCCAACGACATCCCGCCGGCCAGCGTCAAGGAACGGAAGGTGGTGCCGCCCCACGTGCCCGGCGCCATCTGAGGGCGCCGCGGTTCAGGGATGGCTGGCGGTGACCTGGGCGGTGATGCCGCCGCGGACGTTCCAGAGGGTGTGCACCGTCATGCGCCTCGGGGCGATGGCGGCCACCAGGTCGTCCAGGATGCGGTTGGTGATGTCCTCGTGGAAGACCCCGACGTCGCGGAAGGTCCACAGGTAGAGCTTGAGCGACTTCAGCTCCACCAGGTGCTGGTCGGGGACGAAGGTGACGGTGACCGTGGCGAAGTCGGGTTGACCCGTCATCGGGCAGATGCAGGTGAGCTCCGGCGAGGCGAACTCGACTTCGTAGTCGCGCCCCGGGTGGGGGTTGTCGACGACGACCAGGTCCTTGGACGGCTGAGACGGCATGGCCGCCCACCCTATGCCGACAGGGTCAGCCGGTGAATGCCGGGGTGGCCTCGATGGCTTTGGCCGCCGCCGTGGTCGTGGTGGGCGCGGCAGTCGTGGTGGTCGTGCAGCCACCAGTGGTCGGATCAGCGGTGATGGCCACCGAGCCGTTGCCCGAGTCGGCCGCGGTGGCGAAGACCACGCCGGTCGGACCGAAGCCCGATCCGCCGCCGCCTCCGGCCCCGTAGTCGCCGTCAACCTGGCCGGCGCCGCCGCCGCCACCACCGAAGTAGCCGCCGCCTCCGCCGCCGCCGCCGGACTCGAGGTTGTCATCGGAGATCAGGCTGCCGCCGCCGCGGCCTCCCAGGCCCGACACGCCGGCCGCGCCCGTGTGGGTGCCACCCTCGTCATCGCCCACGGCGCCGCCGGCCGTCTGGGTGCCCCCGCCGCCGCCGGTGTTGCTTCCGGCCAGATCGCCGGCCACCCCGGAGGTGCCGCCGCCGTTGCCGCCGTTGCCGCCGGCTCCGGAACCGGTTCCGGCCCCGCCGCCGCCGACCACCAGCGAGGTGGTACCCCGCAGGAGCGTCGATGCCCCGCCGCCCCCGCCTCCGCTCTCACCGGGGAAGTCGCTGTCGGCCGCGGTCGCCCCGCCGCCGTCGGCGCCGCCGTTGTAACCGCCGGTGCCGCCGGCCACCGTGTTCGGGTCGACCGCGGCCGGTCGGATGTTGGACTCGATCGTCTCGGCGAAGCGGACCACACCACCGTCGCCACCTTCGCCGCCCACCTGGACGGTGAGGCTCTCACCGGGGGTGACCGCCACCGTGGCCGTGGCCTGACCACCCAGGCCGGGGGTCTGTTCGGCATCACCGAAGGCGTTGCCGCCATGACCGCCCGAGGCGCCGGTGGTGACCACGCGGATCGAGCACACCCCGGTGGGCACGGTGTAGGTCTGGGCCGAGCCGGTGTAGCTGAAGGTCTGGGTGGTGGTGGCGGCGTTGGCCGCCGGGCCGGCGGCCAGGAGCAGCGAGCCGCCCACCATCGTGCCCGCGGCCATCACTGCGGCGATCTTGGTCTTCAACGTGGCCTCCCGTAACCGGATGAGAGGTCAACGGTAGCCAAGACCGCGCGCTGGTGAATGGTTCATCGACAACGGTGGCCCCGACCGTCGCCGCCGGGATCAGCCCAGCTGCCACCACAGGAAGGCGAGCACGTCGGCCAGCTCGTCGGCCTGGCGGGAGACGGGCTTGCCCTGCCCGTGGCCCGCGCTCGCCTCCTGGCGCAACAGGATCGGATGGGTGTCGCCGCACGCCGTGGCCTCCTGCAACCGGGCGGCCATCTTGCGGGCGTGCATCGGATCGACCCGGGAGTCGTCGGCCGCGGTGGTCAACAGCACCGCCGGGTAGCAGGTGCCGGCCGACACGTGGTGGTACGGCGAGTAGGCGTGGAGCCAGGCGAACTCCTGGGCCACCTCGGGGTTGCCGTATTCGGGGATCCACAGCTCGGCGATGAGGAAGCGGTGGTAGCGCACCATGTCGAGCAGGGGGACGGCGATCTGGGCGGCCCGGCACAGGTCGGGGCGCTGGGTGATGACCGCGCCCATGAGCAGGCCGCCGTTGCTCCCGCCCCGGATGGCCAGGCGCGACCCGCGAGGTGCGGCCCGTGTCCACCAGCCAGTCGGCCGCGGCGATGAAGTCGTCGAAGCTGCGCTGCTTGTGCTCGCGCATGCCGGCGCGGTGCCAGGCCTCGCCCTCCTCGGCACCGCCACGGATGTTGGCCACCGCATAGAGCCCACCGTCGTCGCACACCGACACGATGGCTGCGCTGTAGGCCGGCCCCATGGTGACCGAGAAGCCGCCGTAGCCCGTGAGCACGCACGCCGTGTCGGGTCCGGGGACGGTGCCGGCCGCCCGGATCAGGAACATGGGGATCTCGGTGCCGTCGACCGACGGGTAGCGCACCTGTTCGACCACGTACTCGCCCTGGGGTCCCTCGGCCGGGTCGGCATCGGGGTCGGGGTCGGGTCGGATGGCCCAGCCGGCTCCAGTCGGTCAGCTCCCCGGGGTCGGACTGGCGGGGCTCGGGCTGCCACCGGTACAGGGTCGGGGGGCGGGCGAAGGAGGTGAACGACAGGAAGGCCAGGTCGTGATCGGGACTGGCGCTGAGCCCCGTGAGCGACCCGATCTCGGGCAGCTCGACTCGGCGGTGGTGGGTGCCGTCGTGGTCGTAGCGGTCCAGCTCGGCCACCGCCGCCCGCGACCCCAGCACCAGCAGGGATCCGGAGGTGGCCACCGCCGCCTCGATCACGGCCGAGCCCTCGGGGACCAGGGTGCACCAGTTGTCGTGCCAGGCGGCCACGGTGGGGGCCGACACCACCCGGCCGCGATCGGCGTCCAGGGTGGTCACGCCGATGACCTCGTCGCCCACCACCTCGAACGAGGACACCGCCTCCAGGCCTTCGATCATGGCCGTGCGCGCCCCGGTGTGGCGGTCGATCAGGTGGACGTCGACGCGCGACCAGCCGAGCGACGTGTGGACCAGCAGCCAGCGGCCGTCACGCGACAACGACACGTTGGGCCAGGCCGTCTTGTCCGGCAGGTCGTCCCACACCACCTCGTCCTGGTCGGGCGGATCGCCCAGGCGGTGCCAGAACACCTTGCGCCAGTAGTCCAGCTCGTCGTCGGGCACCTCGCCGGGCAGCGGATAGCGGGTATAGGCGAACCCGAGGCCGTCGGGAGCCCAGGCCACCGACGCGGCACGGGTGTTGGGGATGGTGTCGGGATGGCGGGCGCCCGAGCCCACGTCGAGGATGTGGAGGGTGGAGCGCTCGTCGCCGTGGGTGGACAGGCCGTAGGCCAGCCGCGAGCCGTCGGGCGAGGGGTGGTACCAGTCGATGGCCGCGGTGGAGTCACCGGTCAGCAGGATCGGATCGACGACGGTGCGGGCCAGGCCCGGCCGGCTGGCCGGGCGCACCACCAGCACCGCCTGGTCGTGATGGCCCCACCGGTCGAGCGAGAACACCCGGTCGCCGGCTACCGCGCAGCCCACCGAGGACCCGGCGCGCAGCAGCGCGCTCAGGCGCCGGTGCAGCCCGGCCCGTCCCGGCCGGTCGTCCAGGTAGGCCCGGGTGTGCGCGTTCTGCGCCTCGACCCAGGCCTGGGTCTCGGGATCCTCGCCGTCCTCGAGCCAGCGGAACGGGTCAGGGACCCGGGTGCCGTGCAGCTCCTCGACGATCTCGCCGCGCCGTGTGGGCGGCGGCGGTCCCAGCGTGTTCGAGCTCAGCCCCGACCCGCGTTGGGCTTGCGGCCGTGGTTCGCCTTCTTGCGGCGGGCGTTGGTCTTGCGCTTGGCGGTCTTCTTCGACATAAGGAGACCACGCTACCGGGCGCGGGCCCCTGCAGGGAAGTCGCGTGGCCCGCGGTGCGACACCTCGCCCACTGGGTTCGGGCACGCCCGGGCCCCGTGGTGTCTCATGAAGCAGTTGTGGAACCGGTATCGGCGGTGACGAGAGGCGAGGCTCCGCGGTGCGACCGGGCCCGCCTTCGAGGCCGCCTATCGGGAGCACCTGGCCTTCGTCACCCGCCTGGCCTACCTGCTGGTCCGATCCCGCTCGGTGGCCGAGGAGCTGGCCCAGGAGGCGTTCACCGTCCTGTTCCTGCACTTCGACGAGGTGGACAACCCCCGGGCCTACCTGCGCACCGCGGTCGTGCGCCTGTCCCTGCGCTGGCAGGACCGGCATCGCATGGAGAGCCGACGCCTCGAGCTGGTGGGCCCGCCCGGCCCGGCCGTGTCCCCCGAGGTGGACGAGATGTGGGAGGCCATCGGTCGCCTGCGCCCCGATCGCGCGCACGGTGCTGGTGCTGCGCTTCTACGAGGACCTGAGCCATGCCGCCATCGCCGAGCTGGTGGGCGGCTCGGCGGCCACCATCCGCAGCCGGGTTCGGCGGGCCCTGGCCGACCTACGCAAGGAGTTGGAGCCATGACCGCTGCGCCATCGTTGGAAGAGCGGGTGGCGCACGCGCTGGCGGCCAAGGCGGCCACGGTCGACCCCGGCTCCCGGCGAGTTCGACGCCACGCTGGTCTCGATCGAGTCGACCGACGACCTCGGGCTCGGAGGTCGGCGGGGGCCGGCGAGTCGGTGCCGTTCGCCTGGCCAAGGCGGGCATCGCCGTCGGGTCTCGGTGGCGGCCTGCGTGCGTGGTGGCCGTGCTGGCCCTGTCCGGGCGGACGGCGCACCGGGCCCAGGTGTCCACCTCGCCGTCGCAGCCACCGGCCACCACCCCGACCGTGCCGACGCTGGGCCTGGCCCCGTCCTGGTTGCCCGTCGGGGTCGTCGCCGGTGGCGGCGTCGGCCACGCGGACTCGACGAGGCGCGGACCGTTCGACGGCCGTGACCAGTTGTTCGGGTCGTCGGCCGGGCAGCCCGAGCTGCTCATCGAGGTCAGCCCGGGCTCGGTCGGAGGCGGATCGGGGACGCCCACCGTCGTGCGCGGCATCGCCGGCCGGGTGGTGGCCGCCAAGGAGTTCTCGGCGTCGAGCTCCACGGTGATGTGGGACGAGGGCGCGGCCGTGCAGGCCACCTACCGCGGGATCTCGCTCACCCAGGCGGAGTCCCTGCTGGGGTCGCTGCGGTGGGCTTCGCCCACCGACCACCTGCAGGGGTTCGCGGCTCCCGCCGGCGGATCCGTGGTCCTGATGGGACAGTCCGGGCCGGTCCACCGCCGCGACCACCGAGTTGGAGTTCGACTACGCCGACCGGCTCGGGTCCCAGATGGTCGGGCCAGGGCCGTCAGCTGACGGTGCGCACCACCACCGCCGCCGGGTCGCCTGACCCCGTCCTACCTGTCCACCTGGCTCGAGGGCACCCGCGCCGCCGACGGCACGGTGGAGTCCTACGATCCCGCCTTCGGCACCTACAGCCGGGTGCGAGTCCGACGGTGCCTCGATCTGGATCGACGCCAACGCCACCGGCGTCAGCCAGGCCGACGAGGAGCGGGTGGCCGACGGGCTCGTCCCGGTCACCCGAGGCGCGAGTTCGTCCAGCCGAGAGGGCCAGGTGGCGGCCACCGTCGCGGCCCAGCTCCCGTCGCTGGCCACCGCGGACGTGGGCTCGGACCGACTGGAGCTGCGGGGCGACGCCGACCTGCGGGCCGTGTGCCTCCACGCCTCCGGCGCGACGTTCTGCTCGCCGGCGGGTCCGGCCAGCGCGCGAGTGGTCGAGGGATCGTTCCTGGTCGACGGCCGCTGGATCGTCGTGGCAGTGGCCACAGCACCCCATCACGGTCACGCCCGGACTCGCCCACCCGGACGGTCCAGCTCGGGGGCGTGGTCGTTCGTCGAAGCCTTCCCGGACCCGAGGTGACCTCGCTGATGGTGACCAGCGCCGCGGGCGGTCGGGGATGCCCCGTCCGGCCGCCTGACCTACTCGGTCGGGTGGCTGGCCGCCCACTCGACCAGGCGGTCGGCGGGCCAGGTGTTGACGATGTCGTCGATGGCGATCTCGTGGCGGGCCGCCTTGTCGCAGCCCAGCCGCTGCCACTCGAGCTGGCCCGGGGCGTGGGCGTCGGTGTCGATGCTCACCTTGCACTCCCACTCCAGGGCCTGCTCCAGCAGCCGATCCGGGTGGATCCTGGCGCTCGGGGCGACAGTTGATCTCCACCGCCGTGTCGAACCGGGCGCAGGCGGCGAAGACCAGGTCGGGGTCGAAGGCGGACTCGGGGCGGACCAGCTCGGGATCGCTGCCCACCTGGGCCACGGTGGAGCGCAGCTTGCGGCCGGTGCAGTGGCCCAGGATGTCGACGTGGGGGCTGGCCGCGGCCAGCACCAGGCGCCGGGTCATGGCGGCGCGGTCCATGCGCAGCTTGGAGTGGGCGCTGGCCACGACCACGTCCAGCTCGGCCAGCAGGTCCTCGTCCTGGTCGAGCGAGCCGTCCTCCAGGATGTCCACCTCGATGCCGGTCAGGATGCGGAACGGGGCCAGGCGCAGGTTCAGCAGCTGGATCTCGGTGAGCTGCTCGCGCAGCCGGGCCGGGGTGAGGCCGTGGGCCACGGTGAGCCGGGGCGAGTGGTCGGTCATGACCAGGTACTCGTGGCCCAGCTCCATGGCCGTGCGGGCCATCTTCTCCACGGTGGCGCCCCCGTCGGACCACAGGCTGTGGGCGTGGCAGTCGCCCTTGAGCGCCTGGCGGTAGGGGACCCCGGCCTGGGTGAGCGGCACCTCGGTGGTGGCCTCCAGCTCGGCCACCCGGTCGGGCACCTGCCCGGCCAGGGCCTGGGTGATGACCGCGGCGGTGGACTTGCCGATGCCGGGGAGATCGGTGAGCGTGCCGGCCGCCACCCGCTCCTCCAGCTCGCCGGGGGCCAACCCGGCCACCACCTGGCCGGCCTTGGCGAAGGCCCGCACCTTCTCGGCGGGAGCCAGCGAGCGATCCATGAGGTAGACGACGCGGTCCAGGGCTTCGAGTGGAGTCACGAAAGGGAGGTTAGAGGGACAACGAATACCCTGGACAGGTGGAACGCTTCGGGTTCGTCGGACTCCCCAATGCCGGCAAGTCTTCGCTGTACAACGCCCTGTCCGGCGGCTCGGCGCTGGCCGCGCCGTACGCCTTCGCCACCAAGGACCCGAACGTGGGCATGGCCAAGGTGCCCGACGATCGCCTCGAGCAGCTGGCCGCAGATGAGCGCCTCGCGCAAGGTGGTGCCGGCCACCGTGCAGTTCGTGGACATCGGCGGGCTGGTCGAAGGCGCCAGCACGGGCGAAGGCCTGGGCAACAAGTTCCTGGCCAACATCCGCGAGGCCGACGCCATCACCTTCGTGCTGCGGGCCTTCGCCGACGACGACGTGCCCGGGCCCTCGGACCCGCTCGAGCACCTGCGCATCGTGGAGACCGAACTGGCCCTGGCCGACCTGGCCACCGTCGAGACCCAGATCGACAAGCGGCGCAAGGCGGCCAAGCAGGACCGCACCCTGGCCGACGAGGTGGCGGCCCTGGGTCGTGCCTTCGACTACCTGGCCGAAGGCACGCCGCTGTATCGCAGCGACCTCGAGGCGGAGGATCGGGGCCTGCTGCGGCCGTACTTCCTGTTGACCAACAAGCCGGTGCTGGCCGTGGTCAACATCAGCGAGGACGACCTGGATCGCACCGACGAGATCGTGGCGCCAGTGGTGGCCGAGCTGGGTGGTCGGGGGGAGGTCATCGGGATGTGCGTGCAGCTCGAGGCCGAGGCTGCCCAGGTGGATGCCGACGAGCGGGCCGAGATGCTCGAGGCGCTGGGCCTCGGCCAGGGCGCCCTGCCGCGATTCCTGCAGACCGCCTACCACCTGCTCGGTCTGCGCACCTTCCTGACCACCGGGGAGGACGAGTCGCGGGCGTGGACGTTCAAGGCCGGCTGGAAGGCCCCGCAGTGCGCCGGGGTCATCCACGGCGACTTCGAGCGCGGGTTCATCAAGGCCGAGACGATCCACTGGGACGAGCTGCTCGAGATCGGCTCGTGGAGCAAGGCCCGCGACGTGGGGAAGCTGCGCATCGAGGGCAAGGACTACGAGGTGGCCGACGGCGACGTCATGGAGTTCCGCTTCAACGTCTGAGGCGGGGCCCGAGCATCCACGGCCGCCCGACGGGTTCGAATCGACGGCGGTGGATCGAAGGTGCGCACCAGGCGGAGGGTCACTCGGGTGCCGGTCGAGCCGAAGGGCGTGCCGTCGCCGTGGACCGGCGCCGGATCGGGACGGCGCAGCGATCGGGCCTGCGGGACGGGCCAGGCGCGGGGCACACGGCGCGGTCTGTCCGATGCCGATGGTCGCGTCGGTCGGGCCTGACCGGCCGTCGGGCGTGGCGGGCCGGCGGGCCCGGTCGGCGCGGGTGAGGTAGTCGCGCTGGCGGTCGTCGGCCAGCTGGTGGTGGTGGGAGCCGAAGTTGCTGATCATGGGGAACTGCCTTTCCTGAGCCGCTGTCGCGACCGTAGAAGTCATTGCGGACAGATCAGGTCCGCATACCGAAGAAATCTGCGAAGATCTGGGGGTGGACACCCCGTCGCGCCTGCTGCGGCTGCTGGGCCTGCTCTCCAGCCGGTCGTGGTGGGGCGCGGCCGAGCTGGCGGCCGAGACGGGCGTCACCGAACGAACCGTGCGCCGCGATGTCACCCGCCTGCGCGACCTCGGGTACCCGGTGGAGGCCACCACGGGTCGCCACGGCGGCTACACGCTCGGTCGGGGCGGCCATCTGCCACCGCTGGTGCTCGACGACGACGAAGCGGTGGCCGTGGCCCTGGGCCTGCGGGCGGCCGCGGGTGGGGCCACCGGCGCCGAGTCCGCCGCGCTGTCGGCGCTGGCCAAGCTCGACCAGGTGCTGCCCGCCCGCCTGCGCGAGCGGGTGGCGGCGGTGGCGGCGGTCACGGTCGGCCTGCGGGGACCCGGGGTGCCCGAGGTGGATCTCGACCAGCTGGTCACCGCCGGTCTGGCCTGTCGGCGCCCCGAACGGCTCCGCTTCACCTATCGGGCCGCCGACGACGCCGAGACCGAACGCCACGTCGAGCCCTACCGCCTCGTCTACACCGACCAGTTCTGGTACCTGGTGGCCTTCGATCCGGCCCGCCAGGACTGGCGCACCTTCCGGGTCGACCGCATGCGCGAGCTGCACCTGACCAACGCCCGCTTCGATCCCCACCCCGATCCGCCCGACCCCGCCGGACTGGTGGCCCAGGGCGTGGCCGTGGCCGCCTACGACCACCGCGCCAGCATCCGGCTCCACGTGCCGCTCGAGCGTGCCCGCACCATGGTGCCGGCCACCATCGCCGTGCTGCGCGCCGAGAGCGACAGCTCGTGCGTGGCCCGCATCGGCGGCGACGCCGACTGGATCGCCCGCTACGTGGCCGGGCTCGACTGCACCTTCGAGGTGCTCGACAGCGACCGGTTGCGGGCCGAGCTTCGGGCGCTGGGTCGGCGCCTGGTGCGAGACCACCGATGAGGCGGTCAGGCGGGTGCGCCAGCACTGTGAGCCGCGCTCTGGCGATAGGTTCAGGGATCCCGCCCGGCGATCGTGTTGTGGAGGCACTGGTGCCCTGGCTGGTCCACGACGGCAAGGTGCTGGCCACCCTGGAGGTGGCATCGACCGCTCCGGGACGCATGAAGGGCCTGCTCGGGCGCGACGGCATCGATGGCGCGCTGCTGCTGGATCCGGCCCGGTCGGTCCACACCGTGCGGATGCGCTTCGCCATCGACGTGGCCTACGTGGATCGCGACCTGGTGGTGCTGCGGATCGTGACCATGCAGCCCAATCGGGTGGGGGTGCCGGTGATCAAGGCGCGTTCGGTGATCGAGGCCGAGGCCGGTGCCTTCGGGCGGTGGGGGTCGCGGTGGGCGACCAGCTCGAGATCAAGGGGTCGCAGTGAGCGCCGGGGCCCTGGTGCTGGTGGCCACGCCGATCGGCAACCTGGACGACCTGTCTCCCCGCGCCGCCGCGGAGTTGGCCCGAGCCGACGTCGTGGCCTGCGAGGACACCCGCCGCACCGGGCGTTTGCTGGCCCACCTGGGCGTGCGCGCCGCCCGGCTGGTGGTGGTCAACGATCACACCGAGGCGGCCGCGGTGGCCGACGTGCTGGCCCGTCTGGACCGGGGCGAGCGGGTGGCGGTGGTGACCGACGCCGGCATGCCCGGGGTGTCGGATCCCGGAGAACGCCTGGTGCGGGCCGCGGTTACCGCCGGCCATGTGGTCGAGGTGGTCCCGGGCCCCTCGGCGGCCATCACCGCGCTGGTGGGCAGCGGGCTGCCCACCGGTCGATGGGTGTTCGAGGGGTTCCTGCCCCGGACCGGATCGGGACGCTCCCAGCGACTGGTCGATCTGGCCGCCGAGCGGCGCACCATCGTGTTGTACGAGGCGCCGCACCGCCTGGCCCGCACCCTGGCCGACCTGGCCGACGCCCTGGGTGCCGATCGCCAGGTGGTGGTGGCCCGCGAGCTCACCAAGCTCCACGAGCAGATCTGGCGGGGTGGGCTGGGCCAGGCGGTGCAGCGGTGCGCCGAGGTGGCGCCCCGGGGGGAGTACGTCCTGGTGGTGGCGGGCGCACCGCCCCCGGCCGACGTCAGCGACGAGGAGCTGGCCGACGCGGTGGCCCGGGAGGTGGCCGGGGGTCGGTCGACCCGGGATTCGGTGGCGCTGGTGGCCGGCCGCTTCGGGGTGGCCCGGCGTCGGGTCTACGACCTGGCCACCCGCTCCTGACCTAGCCGCCCGACTACCACCCGACCACCCGGCCCGACGACCCAGCCTGATCGGGGCGCGATCCCTTGCCGGGGAAGGCATCCGCTTGTCTGTCACACCCCGTGCGTAGGGTCGTGGACATGGGAATCCTCGTGGTGTTCGTCGCCCTCCTGGTGCTGGCCGTGCTGGCCCTGGCCGTCGGTCTGGCCGTGGTGGTGGCCTCGGGTCGCGCCGGCCAGGCGCAGCTCGAGGCCGAGCGAGCCGCGGTCGAAGCCGCCCGCCAGAGCGTGGCCGCCGACCGCCAGGCCACCATCGAGGCTGCCCGCCAGGCGTTCGTGGTCGACCAGCAGGCCGCCACCCAACAGACGGTCGACCTGGTCCTGAGCATGGCGGCCGACAAGTTGGGGGCGCAGACCCAGGTGGCCGACCAGCAGCTCGACCTGCGCAACCAGGTCATCGAGCAGAAGCTGTCCAGCCTGTCGGCCGGGGTCACCGACGAGCTCACCCGGGTCAGCCGGCTGGTGGCCCAGCTCCAGACCGAGCAGGCCTCCCAGCAGAGCGACCTGCGGGCCAAGCTGGGCGAGACCACCCGCCAGACCAGCGAGCTGGCTGCCACCACCCAGAACCTGCGCCAGGCCCTGGCCAGCCCCAAGGCTCGCGGCCAGTGGGGCGAGCGCATGGCTGACGACGTGCTGCGCCTGGCCGGGTTGACCGAGGGTGTCAACTACCGGCGCCAGACCGGCGTGGCCGGTGGCGGCATCCCCGACGTGACCTTCCTGCTCCCCCAGGAGCGGGTGCTGCACATGGACGTCAAGTTCCCCATCGACAACTACGTGCGCGCCATCGAGGCCGCGAGCGAGGCCGAGGGTCGGGTCGCCACCACCGCCTTCCTGAAGGACGTGCGCCAGCGGGTCAAGGAGCTCACCTCCCGCGACTACATCGATCCCGAGACCACCGTCGAGTACGTCCTCGCCTTCATCCCCAACGAGAGCGTGTACTCCTACATCCACGAGCACGACCCCGACATGATCGACTTCGCCCTGGCCCAGCGGGTGGTGCTGTGCTCGCCCTTCACCCTGTTCGCGGTGCTCGCCGTCATCCGCCAGTCGATGGACGCCTACCGCCTCGAGCGCACCAGCGACGAGATCCTCAACTGCCTGGGTGGCTTCACCAAGGAGTGGGAGAAGTTCTCCGACCAGGTCGACAAGCTGGGTCGCAGCTTCGAGACCACCCAGCGCGCCTACGACGACCTGGCCGGCACCCGCCGACGGGCCCTGCAACGACGGCTCGACCAGGTCGAGGACCTGCGGACGCGCCGCACCGACGACGATGGCTCGGTGGTTCGCTCACTTCGGGTCGCCGATCGCAGCGAGCCGCCCGGCATGGTCCCCAGCGTGCTCGACTTCGACTCGCTCGACGGTCCGGACGCGGTGGCCCGAACGTCGTGACGGCTCAGGCGGTGAGATCGATGACCGGTGCGCCCCGCATGCCTTCCAGGTGCGCCACCTGCTCGTAGGCCTGGCGGAGCGCCAGCTTGGCGTCGTCGGCCTGGCGCTGCTCCTGGCGCAGCTTCAGCTCGGCCCGCCGCGAGTCCATCCGGGCCCGCTCGTAGGCCACCCGGGTGCGTTCGGAGTGGTCGTGGGCGGCTGAGGCGGACTCGGCGGCCTGCTCCAGCGACGACGTGGCCGCGGCCACCGCCTCGCGGGACTTCTGGAGGCGCTCGTGGGCTTGGCGCAGGTCGCGTTCGGGACTTCGGCGCAGGGTCGCCTGACCGGCGATCCGCGACTCGGCATCCGCCAGTGGGATCAGCCGGACCGTCCCGTGGGCCCGGTCCGTGGCGGGTGGCTCCGACGCCGCGCCAGGCAGATCCTGGGCGTCGGCGGAGGGGGTGGGGGACAGGGGTGCCGTCATGGCTTCGTTGATACCCCGGCCGCGCCGGCACCGGACGTCACCGGGCTGCTTCGTCACCGGTTCGTAGCCTGGTCGCGCGCCCGAAGTCGTTCACGGGTCCGCGGCGCGGCCCCGTAACCTCTACCGGGTGACCGACCGCTTCTACGTGACCACGCCGATCTACTACGTCAACGACGTCCCCCACATCGGCCACGCCTACGCCACGGTCAACGCCGACGCGCTGGCCCGGTGGCATCGGCTGGCAGGTGACGACACCTTCTTCCTGACCGGCACCGACGAGCACGGGCTCAAGGTCCAGCGGGCGGCCGAGGCCAACGGCCTGGCGCCCCTCGAGCACGCCGACCGCACCAGTGCCCGGTTCCGCGAGGCCTGGGACCTGCTCGACATCAGCTACGACGACTACATCCGCACGACCGAGCCCCGCCACGCCCAGTCGGTGCAGACCTTCATGCAGGCGATCTACGACAACGGCTGGATCTACAAGGACACCTACAGCGGGCTCTACTGCGTCTCCTGCGAGGCCTACTACACCGAGGCCGACCTGATCGACGGCGTGAACTGCCCCATCCACCTCCGGCCGGTCGAGTACCTCGAGGAGGAGAACTGGTTCTTCAAGCTGTCGGCGTTCACCCAGCCGCTGCTGGACTGGTACGAGTCCCACCCCGAGGCGGTGGCGCCCGGCGGTCGGCGCAACGAGGCCGTGGGCATCATCCGTCAGGGCCTCGAGGACATCTCGATCAGCCGGACTTCGATCGACTGGGGCGTCCCCGTGCCCTGGGACCCCGACCACGTCTTCTACGTCTGGTACGACGCCCTCATCAACTACGCCACCGCCATCGGCTACGGCACCGATCCGGAGCGCTTCGCGGCGTGGTGGCCGGCCGTGCACCACGTGATCGGCAAGGACATCCTGCGGTTCCACTGCGTCTACTGGCCGGCCATGCTGCTGGCCGCCGGGCTCGAGCCTCCGCACCAGATCAACGTCACCGGGTTCCTGCTGGTGGGTGGCGAGAAGATGAGCAAGACGGGCCTCAACCAGATCTTCCCAGCCGATCTGGTCGAGGACTTCGGTGTCGACGGCTTTCGCTACCACTTCCTGCGCGACCCCACCTTCGGTCCCGACAGCGACTTCTCCTACGAGGGGATGGTCGCCCGCTACAACACCGACCTGGCCAACAACCTGGGCAACCTGCTGTCGCGCACGGCCACCGTGGTGGCCAAGAAGTGCGGTGGCATCGGTCCGGCCCCTCGGCCCGACAGCCCACTGGCCGCGGTGGCGGCCGAGGCCTACGCGGAGACGGCCGCGGCCTGGGCGGCGGTGGCGCCGTCGGTGGCGCTGGAGGCCACCTGGCGCCTGTTGCGCGAGACCAACGCCCACCTGGAGGCCAACGAGCCCTGGAAGGCCGACCCCGGTCCCGAGGTCGACGGCGTGCTGGGCGACGCGCTGGAGGCGTTGCGCATCGTGGCCATCCTGGCCACCCCGGCCATCCCCCGCAGCTGCGCCGAGCTCTGGCGCCGCCTCGGCCTGGACGGCGCACCCGCCGACCAGCGCCTGCCCGTGGCCGCGGCCTGGGGCGGCTACCCCGGCGGCCTGGCCGTGGAGAAGGGTGCTCCCCTCTTCCCCCGCCTCGACCTGACCACCTGATGCCGTGACCATGCGCTGGACCGACAACCACTGCCACCTGCCGGCCGGCTCGGACGCCACCGCCGTGGTCGACGCGGCCCGCGAGGCCGGGGTCACCCGGCTGATCACCGTGGGCACCGACGTGGAGCACTCCCGCCAGGCCATCGCCGTGGCCCGCGCCCACGCTCAGGTGTGGGCCACCGCCGGGGTCCATCCCCATGATGCAGCGGGGGGACTGGACGGTCTGGAGGCCCTGCTGGGCCAGCCCGAGGTGGTGGCGGTGGGCGAGTGCGGCCTCGACTACCACTACGACCACTCGCCCCGCGACGCCCAGCGCACCGCCTTCGCCGGCCAGGTGGCCATGGCCCACGCCCACGACCTGGCCCTGGTCATCCACACCCGCGAGGCCTGGCCCGACACCTTCGACATCCTGGCCGCCGAGGGGGTGCCGGCGCGCACGGTGTTGCACTGCTTCACCGGCGGCCCCGACGAAGCCCGCCGGGGACTCGACCTGGGGATGCACGTCTCCTTCAGCGGCATCGTCACCTTCAAGTCGGCCGACGACGTGCGCCAGGCCGCCGCCATCTGTCCCCTAGACCGGGTGCTGGTGGAGACCGACTCCCCGTACCTGGCCCCGGTGCCCCATCGCGGCCAGCCCAACCGGCCGGCGCTGGTCCCCCTGGTGGGGGCGGCGGTGGCCGAGGCCATGGGCGTGGACACCGACTTGGTGGCCGAGTCGACCTGGGCCAACGCCGAGAGGCTCTACCGACTCACCTGAGCGGTGGTGTGACCAATGTCCCACCTGCCCGCCGCTGGCAGGTCAGGCGCGATTTTCCCGACCATTCTCATCTCGTTCTCGTTACGGAAGTTGCGATCGTGTTACGCCCTTCGTAGCTTGTGGCCGTCACCGGTTCCTGGGCTTGAAGGGAGGACGCCGTGGACGAGCTCTCGGCGTCCCGCCGCAGAGTCGGCAGTGCCGTGTTGGTGGCTTCGGCCCTGGTGGTCCTCTTGGCCGTCGGGCTGACCTCCACCACGATGCCCCAGGGCGTGCGGCTCCAGACCGCGGCCGCGGTCGGGTCCCCCCACGCCACCCACCGCGCCCCGACGAACGGGTCGAGCGCCACCACGGTGGCGCCGGCCACCACCGCGCCGACCACCACGGTGCCCACGGCCAGCACCCAGGCCGTGACCGAGGCCAGCCTGGCCAGCCAGCGGGCCTCGCTCCACCCGGCGGTGGCCACCCCCTCGACCGTGGTCCGCCGTCCGGTGGCCACCACGCCCACCACCATCCGTCCGGTGCACCACCCCCGTGGCGCCCCCGCCGACCACCGTGGCCGTCCCGCCCTCGGCCGCGGCCGTGCTGGCCTGCATCCGCCAGCGCGAGTCCGGCGGCAACTACGCCGCCATCTCGGCCAACGGCATCTACCGCGGCGCCTACCAGTTCAGCCAGGCCACCTGGGACTCCGCCGCCCGCCACGCCGGCCGATCCGACCTGGTCGGCCACCCGCCGAACCTGGTGGCGCCCGCCGATCAGGATGCGGTGGCGCTCAGCTTGTACGAGTGGCAGGGGCTCGCCCCCTGGGGCGGCGCCTGCGGCTGAACCGTCGCCGCCCACCCTCGCCGGTCGGGCAAGCTGACTGCCGTGAGGTCTGACCCGGACCCAGGTGTTCGAGCTGCTCGAGGCCAACGGCCTGGCCCCCAGCCGGGCGCTGGGCCAGAACTTCGTGGTCGACCCCAACACGGTGGATCGGGTGGTCCGCCTGGCCGAGGTCGGCCCCGACGACCACGTGGTGGAGATCGGGGGCGGACTGGGAGCGCTCACCTTGGCCCTGGCCGGCACCGGCGCCACGGTGGTCTCGGTGGAGATCGATCGCCACGTGGTGCCCGTGCTGCGCCAGATCGTCGAGCCCGAGGGCGTGGTGGTGGTCGAGGGCGACGCCCTGGCGCTGGACTGGAGCCAGGTGCTGGCCGCCCACCCGAGGTGGTCGCTGGTGGCCAACCTGCCCTACAACGTGGCCACGCCGCTGGTCTGCGATCTGCTCGACGGCGTCCCGGCCATCGACCGGATGCTGGTCATGGTTCAGCGTGAGGTGGGCGAGCGCCTGGCCGCGGCCGCCGGCGAGCCCGGCTACGGGATCCCGTCGGTGAAGGTGGCCTATTGGGCCACGGCCCGCGTGGTGGGTCGGGTGCCGGCTACGGTCTTCCTGCCCCAGCCCCGAGTCGAGTCGGTGTTGGTGCGCATCGACCGTCGGGCCCGCCCGGCGGTGGACAGCGACGTGGACCAGCTCTTCGCCCTGGTGCGCACCGGCTTCGGCCAGCGCCGCAAGATGTTGCGCCGCTCGTTGGCCGGCCTAGTCGACGCCCACGGCTTCGAGGCGGCCGGGGTGCGTCCCGACGCCCGCCCCGAGGAGCTCGGCATCGAGGACTGGGGACGCCTCACCGACGCGATCGGGTGAACCACCCGGGGACCGGCAGGTCGGCGCCCGCTGGGATCGTCCGCGACCACCTGTAGATCGTCTAGATCGTCGCCGCGGAAAGGCGCCCTCCACGAACCAGGTCGAACCGCTGCCGGCCAGGCGAGGGGCGTGGCCGGTGGCCTCCTTCGAGCCGATCGCGCCACTCGACCAGTCGCGGCTCGACCGACAGGGCCGCGGCGGTCAGGTCGTTGCCGTCCGGGCGCTCGTCGATGGGGCCGCCCAGCTCGTCCCAACGGGCGTACACCGCCGGCGTCGAACAGCCGAAGGGCGGCGTGAGCAGCGTGTAGGTGCGTGCCTCGAACGGTCAACGGCTCGACCACCTCGCCGATGCCGCTCACGCGGGCCCGTCCGCCGACCAGGCAGAAGGGCACGTCCGCGCCGAGCCGGGCAGCCAGCTCGAGGTTGTCCACCCCCGCCCAGCGCAGCACGGCGGCGGCGTCAGAGGACCCGCCGCCGAGGCCCGCGCCCGGCGGGATCTGCTTGGTCACCCGCAGATGCGCGGGCCGGTCAGCCAGGACCATGGCCCGCTGGGCCAGGTTGTCCTCCGGCCGCCCGACCATGAGGGGGAACCCGGACGGGCCCACCACCTCGACGACCGAATCGGGAGATGCGATCGGACTCGACCACCTCGATGAGTGTCGGCCAGGTCCAGGGTCACCATCTCGGCGTCGATGAGGTGGTAGCCGTCGGGCCGAACGCCCGTGATGCGCAGGCTGACCGTCAGCTTGGCCGGGGCGCGCAGGACGAGGGGGGCAGGCGCGGACGACATCGGATGGCCAGCCTAGGGGCCGGCCCCGGACCTACTTGCCCGCGGCGCGTCGCTGGAAGCGTGTGCGCTTCAGCATCTTCTTGTGCTTCTTCTTGCGCATGCGCTTGCGGCGCTTCTTGATGAGTGAGCCCATGACCGGGCGAAATCTATCGGGCCTCGCCCCGCGGTGCGAAACGACGCGCCACTCCGGCGGCCTGGAGGCGGCCACGGGGGCTCGGGGGCAGGGACTCGAACCCCGAAGTCGTGGACCAAAACCACGCATGTTGCCGATTACATCACCCCCGATGGGGTAGCCCGAGCCTAGTGGTCGCGTTAGAACAGGGGAGATGACCAGCCCGTCCCTGTCCGCCATCGTCCTGGCCGCGGGAGAAGGGGCGCGGATGCGCTCCACCCGACCCAAGCCCCTGCACCTGCTCTGCGGCCGGGCCATGCTGCTCTACGTCCTCGACGCCCTGGGGGACTGCGAGACCAGCCGAGCCGTGATCGTGGTGGGCCACGGTGCCGAGCGGGTGACCAAGAAGCTGCAGGAGAAGGCACCCGACCTGCACCTGGACTTCGTGGAGCAGCACGTCCAGCGGGGCACCGGCGACGCGGTGAGCGTGGGGCTGACCGCCTTCTCCGACGACGACCTGGAGGACGACGGCGACGTCATCGTGCTGCCCGGCGACACGCCTCTGCTGCGGGCCGAGACGGTGGCCGCCCTGGTGGCGCTGCACCGCCGGACCGAGGCCGCGGCCACCGTGCTGACCGCCCGACTGCCCGACGCCGCCGGCTACGGCCGGATCATCCGCGGGGCCGACGGGCGGGTCCACCGGGTGGTCGAGCACGTCGACGCCACCGACGACGAGCTGGCCGTCGACGAGGTCAACACCTCGATCTACTGCTTCCGCCGCAGCCTGCTGGCCCCCGCCCTGCGCCGGCTCAGCCCGGAGAACGCGCAGGGCGAGTACTACCTGACCGATGTGGTCGGCGTACTCCACGACGCCGGCTACCGGGTCGAGGGGCTGCTGGCGCCCGACCCCATCGAGACCCAGGGCGTCAACGACCGGGTGCAGCTGGCCACCGCCGAGTCCGAGCTTCGGCGACGCACCAACGACCGCTGGCTGCGCCTGGGTGTGACCATGGTCGACCCCGAGCGCACCTACATCGACGCCACCGTGCAGCTCGCCCCCGACGTGACCCTGTTCCCGGGCACCATGCTGCAGGGCCGTTGCATCGTCGGACCCGGCGCCGAGCTGGGCCCCGACACCCGACTGGTGGACTGCGCCATCGGTGCCGGCGCCACGGTGGAGGCCACCATCGGGCGAGACGCCGAGGTGGGCGAGCACGCCGTGGTGGGGCCCTTCGCCGCCCTCGAGCCCGGCAGCGCGGTGCCTTCCGACACCCGTACCGGTCCGTTCTACACTGCCACCACCGACGACGCCGACGGCTGAATCGCCGCTCGGCGCCGGCCGGCCACCCACCCACCAGCAGCACCAGCGAACGGGAGCAACGACGGATGGAGCTCGTCACCAAGAAGCGCCTGCACCTGGTCTCCGGCGGGGCCAACCTCCCGCTCGCCGAGGAGATCGCCAGTCGCCTGGGCGTGACGCTGGGGGACGCCAACCTGGACACGTTCGCCAACGGCGAGCTGCACTGCCGGTTCGGCGAGTCGGTGCGGGGCACGGACGTCTTCATCATCCAGACCCACAGCGGCACCGAGACGATGTCGATCAACGACTCGATCATGCAGCAGCTGATCATGGTCGACGCGGCCAAGCGGGCATCGGCCAAGCGCATCACCGTGGTGTGCCCCTACTACGGCTACAGCCGCCAGGACCGCAAGGCCGAGGGCCGCGAACCCATCTCGGCCAAGCTGGTGGCCGACATGTTCCGGGCCGCGGGGGCCAAGCGCCTGGTCAGCGTCGATCTGCACTCGGGCCAGATCCAGGGCTTCTTCGACGGCCCGGTCGATCACCTCACGGCCATGCCAGTGCTGTGCGAGCACATGGCCACCCTCGGCGACGACCTGGTGGTGGTGTCGCCCGACGCCGGCCGGGTGAAGGTGGCCGAGCGCTACGCCAACGCTCTGCACGCCGATCTGGCCATCGTGCACAAGCGCCGGGTCAAGGGCCAGAAGCACTCGGTCGAGGCCCGCGACGTGGTGGGCGAGGTCGACGGTCGCACCTGCGTGCTGATCGACGACATCATCGAGACCGCCTCCACCCTGTGCGCGGCGGCCGAGCAGCTCATCGACCACGGCGCCAGCGACGTCTACGCCGTGGCCACCCACGGGGTGTTCTCCGGGCCCGCCATCGATCGGCTCAAGAACTCGGTGATCGCCAAGGTGGTGGTGACCAACACCCTGGCCCTGCCGCCGGAGAAGCAGATCGACAAGATCGAGGTGCTCTCGGTGGCCGGCGTGATCGCCGACGCCATCGACGCGGTGTTCGAGGACACCTCGGTCAGCGAGATCTTCGGCGGCGAGAACCAGGCCTGACCCGGGGCCGCCCGGGCCGAGGTGCGGACCCGGATGGCGTGAGCCTGGGCCACGGCCGGTAGGCTGGTCCGCCGGTCTTCCGTCCGTTCACGACGCCCACCTCGGGCGCCCCTGCAGGAGCACGCCACCATGGATGTCACCCTCATCGCCGAGACCGGTCGTACGACCGGCTCCCGTCCCGCCCGACGCCTCCGCGTCGAGGGCAAGGTTCCCGGGGTGGTCTACGGCCTCGACCGTGAGCCGGTGTCGGTGCTGGTGGCCTGGCCCGAGCTGCGTCGGGCCCTGACCACCGAGGCCGGGCTCAACGCCCTGATCACCCTCGACGTGGATGGTCAGCACGACCTGACCATCGTCAAGGACCTCCAGCGCGACCCGGTGCGCCGCTCGGTGACCCATGTCGACTTCCTGCGCATCGACCGCAACGCCTCCATCTCGGTCGAGGTGCCGGTGGTGCTGATGGGCGAGGCCCATCAGGTCGAGGTGGAGCAGGGCATCGTCGAGCAGCTCCTGCACACCCTGCTCATCACGTCCAAGCCCGGGGCCATCCCCTCCCAGCTGGAGGTGGACATCACCGGCCTGGAGATCGGCGGCGCGGTGCGGGTCAGCGACATCACGCTGCCCGATGGCGTCACCACCGAGGTCGAGCCCGAGGAGCAGATCGCCATCGCCAGCGCCACCCGTGCCGCCGAGGCCGAGGCTGCGGCCGAGTCGGACGAGGAAGGTGCCGAGGGCGAGGCGGTCGAAGGGGCCGAGGCCGGTGGCGAAGCCTCCGGCGACAGCGAGTAGCCCGGCGCCGCGCGCCGCGCTCGTCTGACCCCATCGCACCCGTGGCCGACCTGCTGGTGGTCGGGCTGGGCAATCCCGGCCCCGAGTACGCGGGGAGTCGGCACAACGTCGGCTTCGACGTGATCGACCTGTTGGCCCAGCGCCACGGGGCGCGCCTGCGCCGCTCCCGGCGCGACCGGGCCCTGGTGGACGAGGTGCGTCTCGGGACCGACCGAGTCGTCCTGGCCCAGCCCCAGACCTACATGAACGAGTCGGGCCAGGCCGTGGGCCCGCTGGTGCGACGCTACGACGTCGACGACCTGACCCGGTTGGTGGTGGTCCACGACGAGCTCGATCTGCCCGTCGGGCGCCTGCGGGTGAAGGCCGGCGGGGGGCTGGCCGGCCACAACGGGCTGCGGTCGATCAAGGCCCACCTGCACGACGACTCCTTCACCCGGGTGCGCATCGGGGTGGGCAAGCCGCCCAGCAAGGACGAGGGGGTGGACCACGTGCTCAAGCGCCCGGGTCCGGGCGTGCGCCGGACCCTGGCCCAGATGGTCGACCGGGCCGCCGACGCGGTGGAATCGATCCAGGCCCACGGCGTGGACGGCCACCATGAACCGGTTCAACGCCGTGGAGGACCTGGCCCCCGAACCCTGACTCCTACTTGGACTGGGCCTGGCTCTGGTGGGGCAGCAGCGTGTACTCGGGGTTCATGATGGCCAGCTGTCCCCGGGACTCGACCACCATGCCCTCGAGCTCGACGTTGGCGCCCAGGCGGACCCCGCCCAGCTGCTGGCGGCCCATGAAGATGGCCACGAGGCCGCCGGTCTCGTCCACCACGGTGACCTCGAGGGTGGCCACGCCGCCTTCCCAGGGTTGGACCCGCATGGCTCGGATGCGGCCTTCCACCCGGACCCGCTCGCGCCAGCGGCACTCGCCGATGGGCTTGCACAGCACCCGGCCCAGGGGCGCTGAAGGGGTCGGGGATTCGAGCGGGACGAAGCTCACCGGGACTTGGTCCCGGCCGGCATGGCCACCGTGGCCACCGGCGTGTTGCCCAGGTGGTAGGGCACGAAGGTCACGTTGGCGTGGGGGACGTTGGACAACGTCTTGGCGATGGCATCGGCGGTGTGGTCGTGCAGGAACCGGTGCCAGAACCGGGGGTACTCCCGGCGGGGGATGAGCACGCTCACCTCGGTGCTGCCATCGGCCGCGGCCTCGGCCACCACCTCCAGCGCGCAGCGGCTGATGCGCCGATCGGGGCACTCCACCACCTCGAGGGGCACCCGGGCCAGGCCCAGCCGGGTCCACTCCTCGGCCAGCTCGTCGGCCTCCGCCTCGTCGGTGGCGATGTGGACGGCCTTGAGGGTGTCAGGGGTGAGCGTGCGGGCGTACTGGATGGCCCGGGCCGAGCTCTGGTCGAGCCGCTCCACCAGCACGATCACCGAGTGGTAGCGCAGGATCGGGGCCTCGGCCGCTTCGCGGGCCTCGTGCTCGAGCTCGTCGCTGCTCGGATTCGTAGGCGTGGTTCAGGCGGACCAGGAAGAACACCATGACCGGGACCAGGATCATGATGAACCAGGCCCCACCGGTGAACTTGAAGATGGCGATCACGATGGTCACCAGCCCGGTGGTGAAGGCGCCCAGCCCGTTCACGAACAGCCCGGTGCGCCAGCCCGGCTCCTTGTCCTTGATGTGCTTCTTGGCCATGCCGGCCTGGGACAGGGTGAAGGAGGTGAACACGCCGATGGCGTAGAGCGGGATCAGCCGGGTCACGTCGGCCTGGAAGATGACGACCGGGATGGCGCCGGCGATGGCCAGGGCGATGATGCCGTTGGAGAAGACCAGGCGGTGGCCCCGCTTGGTCAGCTGCTTGGGCATGAAGGCGTCGTTGGCGTGGAAGCTGGCCAGCCGGGGGAAGTCGGCGAAGCTGGTGTTGGCCGCCAGCACCAGGATCAGCATGGTGGCCGCCTGGGTGAACCAGAACAGGGCGTGGCCTACCGGGCCGCTGCCGTACACGGCCTGGGCGGCCTGGGAGATCACCGTCTTGGTGTCGCTGGGGACGATCTGCATCTTGGCCGCCAGCCAGGAGATGCCCAGGAACATCGTGCCCAGCAGGATGGCCATGATGACCAGGGTCTGGCGGGCGTGCTTCCACTCGACCGGCTTGAAGGCGGGCACGCCGTTGGAGATGGCCTCGACGCCGGTCATGGCCGCACCGCCCGAGGCGAAGGCGTGCAGGATCAGAAACGACGCTGGCCGCGCCCGTGGCCTCCAGGGCGGCCGGGATCGGTCGGCACCACGTGCGACAGCCCGCCGCCGAACACGGCCTTGTAGACGCCGGTCATGATCATGGAGAACATGGAGATGATGAAGAGGTAGGTCGGGACGGCGAAGATCTTCCCGGACTCCTTCACCCCCCGCAGGTTGCCCACCGCGATGATGGCGATGAAGCCCAGGGCCACCGGCACCCGCCAGGGGTAGACCGACGGGACGGCCGAGTAGAGGGCGGCCACGCCGGCCGACACCGACACGGCCACGGTCAGGATGTAGTCGGTGAGCAGGGCCACGCCGGCCACCTGGGCGGGCAGCAGGCCCAGGTTGTCCTTGGTGACGATGTAGGCGCCGCCGGCCGACGGGTAGGCCTTGATGGTCTGGCGGTAGCTGAACACCAGGATGACCAGCACCAGGATCAGGGCGATCGTGATCGGCATCAGGTAGACGAAGGCCAACGTGCCGATGGCCCCTACGAACAGCAGGGTGCGCAGGATCTCCTCGGAGGCGTAGGCCGTGGACGACAGGGCGTCGGAGGCGAACACGGCCAGGGCGGTGGGCTTGCCCAGCCGCTCGTGGGCCAGCTGGTCGTTGTTCAGCGCCCGGCCGAGGATCTTCGACTTGACCCGGAACCCGCGGGATTCGGGGATGTCCACCTTGGGGGTCGGCGGCAGGGGCTGGATCTCGGAACGATCCTGGGTGAGAGAGCCTGAGGCCATCCTGCGATTCAACCCGAGGGTCCGGGGGTGCTGGAGCAGATCGCGCGTTTCTTAACGCATTTTTGTCGCATCTCAACGGTTACGAAACACGCCGGAAACCCTGGCCCTGTGCGGGTCGCGGCCGATCCCAGCCGTCACCGCCCCGGGAGGGACGCGTTCAGGTTTCGTCAGAAGGAAATGGCTCAGCCCAGCCGGTAGACGGTGGTGGTGTCGGAGTAGTAGAGGGCGTGATCGGGACCCTCTTTCACGTCCAGCAGACACGGGGCCGGCCCGGTCCCGAGCGTGGCGTGGGCGGAGCCGGCCGAGGCCGGCCGGAAGATCCGCATCCCGGCCACGTCGTTGCAGAACACGAAGTGGCCGGCCTCGGGCGCCGGCCCCTGGGCGTCCACCCACGTCGCCCCGGTGGGCACCACCGTGGACGTCTCGCTGCTCCAGTCCGGCGCCGGGCGGCCCTGGCACGAGCGGTAGGGGGCGATGGGATGGCTGTAGCCGTAGCAGTAGGGCCACTGGTAGAGGGTGCCGGCGGTGACCAGCTGGGCCAGGTCGTAGCCGGTGCCCGGCGAGCCGGCATCGCCGGTCGGGCCGTTGCTGGTGACGAGGGCCTGCCCGTTGCCGAAGGCCACCCCGAACGGGTTGCGCAGCCCACCGATCCACACCGGGCTGGTGGGCCCGAAGGGGTTGTCGCTCGGGATGGTGCCGTCGGGGAGGTAGCGCAGGACCTTGCCCCGCACGTCCTCAGGGTTCTGGGGGTTGGGCGGCGTGGGTGGGCTCGGTGGGGGCGGCACCGAGTGCTCGTCGCCCACGGTCACGTACAGGTCGTGGTCGGGACCGAAGGCCAGCCGACCGCCCTTGTGGCAGCAGTCCGACCCGGTGGGCAGCTCGATCAGGGTGGTCGGCTGGGTGGCCCGCCCGGCGCAGTCGGTCCAGCGCTCGACCACCTCGTGTTGGCGGTCGGCCAGCGAGTACAGCGCGTAGACGTAGTGGTCGGTGGTGAAGGTGGGGCTCACGGCCAACCCCAGCAGTCCCCGTTCGCTGGAGCCGCCACCGGACTGGGTGGTCACCGCGGGCACGGTGGTGAAGACCGACACCTGCGTCCCGTCGGCCACCTTGATGGTGCCGGCCCGCTCGGCGATGAACAGGCGCCGATCGGGGGCCCAGGCCAGGGCCACCGGGAAGGCCAGGTCCTTCAGGTAGGCCGACTGGCCCGCCCCGCCGGCGGGCATGGCCGCGTCGGGCTGGGCCGCGCAGCTCGACGCGGTGGTGGACGGGGTGGTCGCGGTCGAGGCGCTCGGCCGGGTCACCGGGGGCGGCGCGGTGGCCGGCGGTCCGGCCCGTCCCGAGCCACTCGACCCGCAGCCCGCGGCCAGCACCACGATGCCGAGCGCCAGTGCCGCCGTCCGTCCCAGGATCATGGCCTTGACCGTACCGATCCCCCTCGGCGCCGCGGTCAGTCGGGCAGCAAGGTGTATTCGGGGTTCATGATGGCCAGCTGGCCGCGGCTCTCGATGATCGTGCCCTCCACCTCGAGCTGGGCCCCCAGCCGGACGCCCCCGATGCGCTGGCGGCCCATGAAGATCACGGTGAGCCCACCGGTCGCATCCACCAGCGTGCACTCCAGGGTGGCCACCCCGCCTTCCCAGGGCTGGACCCGCAGGGCCCGCACCCGGCCGACCACCCGGACCCGGTCCCGCCAGCGACACTGGCCCAACGTCTTGCGCACGCTGTGGTCGCGGTGGTGGATGGGCGTCGCCGCCGGGTCGGTCACGGCTCGGGCGGCGTCGGCGTGGGTGGCCGGCGGCGGGGCCCGGCCTCGAGCACCAGGTCCGGCCGCTTGCCCAGGTGGTAGGGCACGAAGGTGACGTTGGCGTGGGGCACGTCGGCCAGCGCCTTGGCGATGGCCACCGCGGTGTGGTCGTGCAGGAAGCGGTGCCAGAAGCGGGTGTACTCGCGACGGGGGATGAGCACGCTCACCTCGGTGTTGCCCTCCGACGCGGCCTCGGCCACCACCTCCAGCGCGCAGCGGGTGATGCGCCGGTCCGGGCATTCCACGATCTCGAGGGGCACCCGGGCCAGGCCCAGTCGGGTCCACTCCTCGGCCAGATCGGCGGCGTGGTCCTCGTCGGTGCCGATGTGCACGGCCCGCAGCTCGT
This sequence comes from uncultured Microthrixaceae bacterium, assembly GCA_963793965.1. GTDB lineage: Bacteria > Actinomycetota > Acidimicrobiia > Acidimicrobiales > Acidimicrobilacustridaceae > UBA4742. Next base: position 146,018 of record CAWCCB010000012.1, on the reverse strand, counting down.
CGGGGGTCAGGGTGCGGGCGTACTGGACGGCCCGGGCCGAGCTCTGATCGATGTTCTCGATCATCACCAGCACGGTGTGGTAGCGCAGGATGGGCGCGGTGACCGCGTCGCGGGCCTCGTGCTCGAGCTCGGCCTTCTCGGCCTCGTACGCCTTGTTCAGTCGTACCAGGACGACCACCAGCACCGGGACCAGCACCATGATGAACCAGGCCCCGCCCCCGAACTTGAAGGTGCCGATGACCACGGTGACCACCGCGGTGGTCACCGCGCCCAGGCCGTTGACGAACAGGCCGACCTTCCAGCCCGGCTCCTTGTCGGTGATGTGCTTGCGGGCCATGCCGGCCTGGGAGAGCGTGAAGGAGGTGAACACGCCGATGGCGTAGAGCGGGATCAGCCGGGTCACGTCGGCCTGGAAGATGACCACCGGGATGGCGGCCACCACGGCCAGGGCGATGATGCCGTTGGAGAACACCAGGCGGTGGCCCCGCTTGGTGAGCTGCTTGGGCAGGAAGCGGTCGTCGGCCGCGAAGCTGGCCAGTCGGGGGAAGTCGGCGAAGCTGGTGTTGGCCGCCAGCACCAGGATGAACATGGTGGCGCCCAGGGTGAACACGTAGAGGATGTGCCCGAGCGTGGAGGTGCCGTAGATGGCCTGGGCGATCTGGGCGATGACCGTCTTGGAGTCGCTCGGGACCACCTGCATCTTGGCCGCCAACCAGGAGATGCCCAGGAACATGGCGCCCAGCAGGGCGCCCATGACCATCAGGGTCTCGCGGGCGTGCTTCCACTCGATGGGCTTGAAGGCGGGCACGCCGTTGGAGATGGCCTCGACGCCGGTCATGGCCGCGCCACCCGAGGCGAAGGCGTGCAGCAGCAGGAACAGGCTGACCGAGCCGGTGGCCTTGAGGGCGGCCGGGTCGGTGGGCACCACGTGGTGCAGGCCGCCGCCGATGGTGGCCCGCACCAGACCGGTCACGATCATGGTGAACATGGCGACGATGAACAGGTAGGTGGGGACGGCGAAGACCTTGCCCGACTCCTTGACCCCCCGCAGGTTGCCGATGGCGATGATGGCGATGAAGCCCAGGGCGATGACCGTGCGCCACGGGTACAGCGAGGGCACCACCGAGTACAGGGCGGCCACGCCGGCGGAGGTGGACACGGCCACGGTCAGGATGTAGTCGGTGAGCAGCGACACGCCGGCGATCTGGGCCGGGATGATGCCCAGGTTGTCCTTGGTGACGATGTAGGCGCCGCCGGCGGAGGGATAGGCCTTGATGGTCTGGCGGTAGCTGAAGACCAGGATGACCAGCACGCACACCAGGGCGATGGTGATGGGCACCACGTAGGTGAAGGCGGCCAGGCCGATGCCGGCGCCGAAGAACAGCAGCGTGCGCAGGATCTCCTCGGTGGCATAGGCGGTGGAGGACAGGGCGTCGGAGGCGAACACGGCCAGGGCGGTGGGCTTGCCCAGCCGCTCGTGGGCCAGCTGGTCGTTGTTGAGGGCCCGACCCAGCACCTTGGACTTGAGGCGGAACGACCGGCTCTCGGGCAGATCCACCCGCAGGGTCGGCGGCAGCGGCTTGATCTGCGTGCGGTCCTGCGTGGTCAGCGAGCCCTTGGCCATGACCTGACATTCAACACCGCGCGCTAGCCGTAACGGAACTCCACCGTCCCCGCCGTCACGAAGCGTTCACAGAACATGCGGCGGCAACCACGTGCGCTGGGCGCACGTGGCTGCCGCCGCTCAGGTCCGGTCTGGGAGCGGCCCGCCTCCGGCCGGCCGGTAGCCTTGACGGTCCGGCCCGGGTCACCTGGGCCATCGGCCCATGACCGACCTTCGCCCGCTACCCCCCCTGCTGCACGACGAGCCCGGGCTGGCGCGCGTCCTGGGACGGTCTTCGGCCGTGCTGTCGGTGCCGGAGCCCGCCCGGGCCATCACCGTGGCCGGCCTGGTCGATCTCACGTCGCGGCGGCCCATCGTGGTGGCTGTCCCCACCACCACCGACGCCGAGCGCCTGGCCCATGATCTGACCGCCTTCCTGGGCGACGATCAGGTCGAGCTGTTCCCGGCGTGGGAGACGCTGCCCTTCGAGCGGGTCAGCCCCAGCGTCGAGACCATGGGGCGGCGCCTGCGAACCATCTGGCGCCTGACCGGCGGGGTGAGTGCCGCGCCGCCACCGGCGGTGGTGGTGGCGCCGGTGCGAGCACTGGTGCAGCGCCTGGGCCCGCATGTGGACGAGATCGAGCCGGTGGTGGTCGGCCAGCAGGACCGACTGGATCCCACCGAGCTGGTGGCCCGCCTGGTGGCCGCCGGCTACCGCCGCGAGGAGCTGGTCGAGCACCGGGGCGAGGTGGCCGTGCGGGGTTCGATCGTCGACGTCTTCGGCTCCACCGCCGAGGTGCCCTGTGCGGATCGACCTGTGGGGCGACGAGGTCGACCGGCTCACCGAGTTCTCCGTGTCCGATCAGCGCTCGACCCTCGACATCGCCGAGGTCGAGCTGTTCGGGTGTCGGGAGCTGCTGGGGACCGACGAGGTCCGGGCCCGGGCCGAGGCCCGCATCGCCACCGACCCCTGGGGTCGCGAGCAGTGGGAACGGCTGGCCCAGGGCCTCGCCTTCGACGGGATGGAGTCGTGGCTGCCCTGGTTGACCGACGACGAGCGGGTGCTGTTCGACCTGCTCGGGCCCGACGCCCAGGTGCTGCTGGTCGAGCCTCGTCGCATGCGCGATCGGGCCGCCGACATCCTGGCCGAAGAGGCCGACCTGGCGGCCACCCTGGCGGTGACCTGGGGCGTGCCGGGCGCCGCCGGCGACGCCTCCCCCGAGGCCACCGAGCGCTTCCCCCAGCTCCACCTGCCCTTCGACCGGCTCCTGGTCCACACCACCGCCCCCACCTGGACGGTGACCACCACGCCCGAGGGACCGGACGTGGCCACGGTGACCGCCAACGGCTGGGCGCCGATGGTGGGCGACGGCGGCGGTCTGGTCCATCAGCTCCAGGACCTGCTGGCGGACGGCTACCGGGTGGTGGTGGCCGCCGACGGAGCCGGCTCCGCGGCTCGCATCGCCGCCCTGTTCGGCGAACAGGGCCTCTCCCTGGACGTGGTGGCCGTGCCCCTGGAGCGGGGCTTCGTGCTGCCGGCCATCAAGCTGGCCGTGCTGGCCGAGTCCGACGTGACCGGGCGTCGCCGGGCCCACCGGCGGGCGCGGCCCCGGCGGCGCGAGGCCCAGGGCTACTTCGACGACCTGAAGCCGGGCGACTACGTCGTGCACTACCAGCACGGGGTGGCGCGCTACGGCGGCATGGTCACCCGGGCCATCGGCGGAGTGGAGCGGGACTACCTGCTGCTGGAGTACCGGGGCGACGATCGCCTCTACGTCCCGTCGGACCAGATCGACGCCGTGCGCCACTACACGGGCGGCGAATCGCCCAGCCTCAGCCGCATGGGGGGCGGGGACTGGCAGAAGGCCAAGGCCCGGGTTCGCTCGGCGGTGGCCGAGATCGCCCAGGAGCTGGTCGTGCTCTACCAGACCCGGGTGCACACGCCCGGCCACGCCTTCGGCCCCGACACGCCCTGGCAGCACGAGCTGGAGGAGGCCTTCCCCTACGAGCTCACCCCCGATCAGCGCACCGCCGTGGCCGAGGTCAAGGCCGACATGGAGGCGCCGGTGCCCATGGATCGCCTGGTCTGCGGCGACGTCGGGTTCGGCAAGACCGAGGTGGCCCTGCGCGCCGTGTTCAAGGCGGTCCAGGACGGTCGCCAGGCCGCCATCCTGGTGCCCACCACCCTGCTGGCCCAGCAGCACTTCCAGACCTTCGCCGAGCGCTTCGCCCCGTACCCGGTGCGGGTCGAGGTGCTCAGCCGCTTCCTCACCCCGGCCCAGGCCCGGGCCGTCACCGCCGGGGTGGCCTCGGGCGAGGTGGACGTGGTCATCGGCACCCACCGACTGCTCTCGGCCGACATCGCCTTCCAGGACCTGGGCCTGTTGGTGGTGGACGAGGAGCAACGATTCGGGGTCAGCCACAAGGAGGCCATCAAGGCCATCCGGGCCGACGTGGACGTGCTCACCCTCACGGCCACGCCCATCCCCCGCACCCTGGAGATGAGCCTCACCGGCATCCGCGACCTCACCCTGCTCAACACCGCGCCGGCCGAACGCCAGCCCATCCTCACCTACGTGGGCGAGCAGGACGACCGGGCGGTGGGGGAGGCCATCCGTCGCGAGCTGTTCCGCGAAGGGCAGGTCTTCTTCGTGCACAACCGCGTCCAGGACATCGAGAAGGTGGCGGCCGAGGTCCGCGGGCTGGTGCCCGAGGCCCGGATCACGGTGGCCCACGGCCAGATGGACGAAGGCACCCTGGAGCAGGCCGTCATCGACTTCTGGGAAGGCGAGTACGACGTGCTGGTGTGCACCACCATCATCGAGTCGGGCATCGACATGCCCACGGTGAACACCCTGGTGGTGGACCGGGCCGACCTGCTGGGGCTGGGTCAGCTCCACCAGCTGCGGGGACGGGTGGGCCGGGCCGGCTCTCGGGCCTACGCCTACCTGTTCTATCCGCCCGACCGGTCTCTCACCGAGGAGGCCTACGAGCGGCTCAAGACCATCGGCGAGGCCACCGAGCTGGGCTCGGGCTTCAAGATCGCCATGCGCGACCTGGAGATCCGCGGCGCCGGCAACCTGCTGGGCACGGGCCAGTCCGGCCACATCGCCGCGGTCGGATACGACCTGTACTGCCAGATGGTCACCGAGGCGGTGGCCGAGCTGAAGGGCGAGGAGGTGCGACCTCCGGCCGAGATCAAGCTGGAGCTGCCCCTCGACGCCAGCCTGCCGTCCTCCTACGTGGGCAAGGAGGAGCTGCGCCTGGAGGCCTACCGGCGCCTGGCCGCGGTCACCACCGAGACCGAGGTCGACGACATCGCGGCGGAGTGGGTCGACCGGTTCGGGCCGGTGCCCTCCGAGGCCGAGGCCCTCCTGGCCGTGGCCCGGCTCCGGGCCGAGTGCGTGCGCACCGGCGTGCGCGAGGTCACGGTGACCAAGGGGCCCGGCTTCGGGGGCCCTCGCTACATCGCTCGCATCACCCCGGTGGAGCTGCCCACCAGCAAGGTCATCCGCCTGCGCCGCCTCTACCAGGACACGGTCTACAAGGAGGACCTGCACCACCTGCAGCTGCCGGTGTCGGCTGCGGGCGAGTCCGCCACCACCGTGATCGCGGCGTTGCGCGAGCTGCTCCCGCCCGACGAGGCGGGTGCCGCCTGACCGGTCGGGTCGAGCGCGGGCTGACTGGTGCGGCGCGCGCCCGTTCCCTAGGCTGACCGAGCTGTGACCCGCCACCGTTCGATCCCCTTGGTCCTGGCCGCCCTCGCGCTGGCCTTGGGCATCGTCGCCTCCGCCTGCTCGGCCACGTCGGGCACCGCGGTGTCGGTCAACGGGACGTCCCTGTCCAACAAGGACTTCACCACCTGGCTCCACGCCATCGCCTCCAACAAGACGCTGGCCGCGCAGACCCAGACCACCGGCGTCAACGCCAGCACCTACAGCACCACCTTCACCACCGGCGTGTTGAACAACCAGGTGACCTTCGTCCTGATCGACCAGGAGCTGGCCCGCCGCCACATCACCCTCTCCCAGTCCGACCTGGACGCGGCCGAGACCTCCCTGCAGTCGCAGCTGGCCCCCAGCACCACCGATCCCAGCACCGGCCAGCAGACGGCCGGCTCGGCCGCCCAGGGCAAGGTCGTGCTCGATTCGCTCGGCTCGTTCAAGACGGCGCTGATCCGGGCCACGGCCGGCCAGACCGCCCTGCAGAAGGTGTACGCCCAGAAGCGGGGCTCGACTGCCGCGCTGCAGAAGCTCTACGACGCCAACCCGAGCGAGTTCACCGGCAAGGCCTGCGTCTACGTCATCGAGATCCCGGCCGGCGCCGGGGGCACCGACGCCAGCGGCAACCCGGTCACCCCCAGCGCGTCGGACTTCACCAGCGCCCAGACCGAGGCCGCCCAGGTGCGCTCCCAGATCGCCGGCGCGGCGGCGGGTGACCTGGCCACCGAGTTCGCCTCGGCTGCCGCCACGGTGGCCCAGCAGGAAGGCCTGCAGTCCGACGGCGACCTGGGCTGCCAGTCCAAGGGCACCTACACCAGCTCCGAGCCGGCCCTCGAGGACGCCATCTGGAACGGTGCGGTGGGCGACATGAGCCAGCCCGTGAAGGGCTCCGAGGGCTACTTCCTGGTGTTCGTGTCGGCCCGGGGCAACCTGACCTTCGATCAGGCCAAGGCCGAGCTGCAGAAGGCAGCCGCCAACCAGGCGCTCACCGACTACAAGACCTGGTTCGACGCCGCCTCCAAGAAGGCCGACGTGTCGGTGGACCCGCAGTGGGGCTCATGGGATCGCAAGACCGGCACCATCGTGGCGCCGGTGGGGGCCACGTCGTCGAGCACCAGCACCACCAAGGCCACGGGTCTGGGCAGCTCGCTCAACCTGGGCGGCTCGGCCACCACCACCAGCACCCCGCTAGGGACCGTGTCGACGGTGGCCTCGGGGATCCGCCGCATCGAGGTGGTGGGGCTCGGGCCCGGTGACGCGGACCTGGTCACCTCGGGCACGGCCGAGCGTCTGCGCCGCGCCCAGGGCGAGGGTCGCCTGTGGCTGCGCACGTCGCGCCATCCGGCGGCGGCGGTGGTGGCGGGCGCGCCCAGCTTCGACGAGGTGTACGACCGGGCCGAGCGACTGGCGGACGTGTACGACCAGATCGTGGATCGGCTGATCCAGGCGGCTGCGGACGGACCGGTCACCTACGCCGTGCCCGGCTCGCCGGTGGTGGCCGAGCGCACGGTGGAGCTGCTGGTCGCCCGCGCCGCCGATCCCGGCCTCGAGGTCGAGATCGTGGCCGCGCTGTCGTTCCTGGACCTGGCCTGGACCCGCCTGGGTGTCGACCCGATCGCCCGCGGCATCCGGGTGGTGGACGGCCAGCGCTTCGGGATGGACGCCGCCGGCCAGCGCGGGCCGCTCCTGGTGGCCCAGTGCGACTCCTCCCACGTCCTCTCCGAGGTGAAGCTGGCCCTCGACGAGGGGATGGAGCCCGCCCTGGGCGCGGCGGGACGGGTGGTCGTGCTCCAGGGGCTCGGCACCGCGGCCGAGCGCATCTTCGAGGTGGCGGTGGCCGAGCTCGACCGGCTGGTGGAGCCGGACCACCTGACCTCGTTGTACATCCCCGAGCTGGCCGCCCCGGTGGCCGGCGAGGTGGCCCGGCTGGTCGAGCTGGTGGCCCGGTTGCGGGTCGAGTGCCCGTGGGACCGCAAGCAGACCCACCGATCGTTGCGGCGCCACCTCCTGGAGGAGAGCTACGAGGTGCTCGAGGCCATCGACGAGCTGGACCCCCTCGAACCCGCCTCGGATCCCGACGGTCTGGCCCACCTGGAAGAGGAGCTCGGCGACCTGCTGTTCCAGATCGCGTTCCACTCCCGGCTGGCCACCGAGGAGGGCGCCTTCACCCTGGCCGACGTGGCCCGGGGGGTGCACGACAAGCTCGTGGCCCGCCACCCCCATGTGTTCGGCGACGTGTCGGCCGACACGGCCGACCAGGTGGTGGCCAACTGGGAGCAGATCAAGAAGGTCGAGAAGGGCCGCGACAGCGTGTTCGACGGCGTGCCCGTCGCCCTGCCCGCCCTGCTCTACGCCAGCAAGATCCAGACGAAGGCCGAGTCCATCGGGCTGGAGCCGGTCGCCGCGGACGACCGACGCGAGCTGGGCGAGCTGGGACGAGCTGGGCGAGCTGGGCGAGCTGCTGTGGGGCGTGGTGGACCGGGCCCGACGGCTGGGCGTCGATCCCGAGGACGCGCTGCGGGCGACGACCGTGGCCCACCTGGCCGCCCTGCCGCGCCGCCGAGGCCACCGAGCCCGCCGAGCCCCGCTGAGTCGATACCCCCCGAACTGGGAATCTTTGTGTTCGGTTACCGCACATTCTGATGCCCAATATGGTTGATTGCGACTTACCAGGATCGGGCGCTCAGGACCGCGGCCCGCGCCGACGAGCGCGTGAAGCGCATGACCCCGTCGTCGATCGGGTCCTTGCGGAACATCTTGCGGTCGACCTGGTAGTTCTGCGGGTTGATCCACGGTTCGCGGTCGCCCTGGCGGGGCAGGCGGTCCATGGTCCGCTGCATGTAGCCGGCGGAGAACCCGTCGATCCAGGGCCGGGGACGCATGGAGCCATCGATGGCACGCAGGCGGGGGGTGCACTCGTCGGTGCCGGTCTGGTCCATGTGGTTGAGCAGGCGGCACACGTACTCGCAGATGAGGTCGGCCCGCAGCGTCCACGACGCGTTGATGTAGCCGAACGAGCTGGCCAGGTTGGGGACGTCGGAGTAGGCGAAGCCCTTGTAGGTCCAGGTCTGGGAGAAGTCGACCGGTTGCCCGTCCACCTCGACCGCCATCTCGCCCAACGACACCATCTGCAGGCCGGTGGCGGTGACGATGATGTCGGCCTCGAGCTCGTGGCCCGACGCCAGCCGGATGCCGGTCTCGGTGAAGGTGTCGATCTGGTCGGTGACCACCGACGCCCGACCGGAGCGGATGGCCTTGAACAGGTCGCCGTTGGGGACCAGGCACAGCCGCTGGTCCCACGGGTTGTAGCGGGGAGTGAAGTGGGTCTCGACGTCATAGTCGGGGCCCAGCTCGTCGCGCACCATCTTCAGCAACCTCGCCTTCACCTCGTCGGGCTTGGTGCGGGTGCGCTGGTAGATGAACTGCTGCAGGGCCACGTTCTTGCGGCGCGTCAGGTCGTAGGCCACCCGGTCGGGCAGCACCTTGCGCAGGGTGTTGGCCAGCCGATCGGTGTCGGGACGTGACACCACGTAGGTGGGCGAGCGCTGGAGCATGGTCACCTGCGCCGCGGTGTCGGCCATGGCCGGGACCAGCGTCATGGCCGTGGCCCCCGAACCGATCACCACCACCCGCCGGTCGCGGTAGTCCAGGTCCTCGGGCCAGTCCTGGGGGTGCACGATCTGGCCCCCGAAGCGATCCCGGCCCACGAACTCCGGTGTGTAGCCGCCCTGATAGCTGTAGTAGCCGGCGCACACGAACAGGTAGTTGCACGACATCGAGGTGAGCTCGTCGTCATCGGCGCCACCGGAGCGGATGTCGAGCGTCCAGCGAGCCTCGGCCGTGGACCAGCGGGCCGTGGTCACGTGCTGGCCGAACCGGATGTGGCGATCGATGCCGAACTCCGTGGCCGTCTCGTTCAGGTAGGCCAGGATCGAGGGCCCGTCGGCGATGGCCTTGCTGGCCGTCCAGGGCTTGAAGTTGTAGCCCAGGGTGTGCATGTCGCTGTCGGAGCGCACCCCGGGGTAGCGGAACAGGTCCCAGGTGCCGCCGATCTGGTCGCGGCCCTCCAGGATGACGTAGGACCGCGTCGGGCACTCCGACTGCAGGTGGTAGCCGGCCCCGATCCCGGAGATCCCGGCGCCCACCACGATGACGTCGACGTGTTCCATGCGGGGGACACGCTACAAGAGCGCGGGACCGGCACCCGCTGCAGTTGACTGACCCGATGGGTTTGCGCCGTGGGTCAGGAGTGGGCCTGCTTGGCCTTCACCCAGGCCTTGACCACCGGGGCGAAGGTGGCCGGGTTGTAGACGTCCTCCTCGGAGGAGAACCGTCCGTCACCCGCGTAGGTGAGGATGGTGATGTTGGACGCCTCGTAGATCTGGCCGTCGCCGGGATCCTCGAAGCGGTTCTCGATCTCGCAGATCCAGCGGCCGGTCTCCTCGTCGCACACGCACCAGTTGTGCGGGAAGATCGTCATCTCCGAGTTGGGCCACTCGCCCATCGTCTTGGAGATCCACTCCAGGATGGCGGCCCGGCCCTCGAAGGTGCCGTAGTGGTGCTCGATGTAGGTGGCGTCGTCGGTGAAGCGGTCAGCCCACACCGTCCAGTCGTGGCTGCGCCCCGCCTCCTGCGCCGCGGCCAGGTACTGGTCGTGGGCCTCCTGCAGCTCCTGGCGTGTCCAAGTCCCCATGTGCTCCCCCTTCAATCCAGTACGGCGACGGCGATGAGCTGTTCGAGCCGGGCGCTGTCGTTCCAGCTGATCTGGAGCTGCTTGGCCCGGCGGAAGTACAGCTGGATGTCGTATTCGAGCGTGAACCCGACCCCGCCGAAGATCTGCTGGGCCATGGCGGTGACGTCGCGGTAGGTCTGGGCCGCGAACAGCTTGGCCATGGGGGCCAGCCGGTCGACCGGTCGGCCCTCCGAGCGGGCCCAGGCTGCCTCGTAGACCAGCAGGGTGCCCCCGTCCACGCTGGTCTTGGCATCGGCCAGGTAGTGGGCCAGGGCCTGGAACGCACCCAGCGGCTTGTCGAACTGCTCGCGGTCCTTCGCGTACTGCACGGTGATGGCCAGGGCGTGCTGGGCGCCGCCCATGGCCAGGGCGGCCTGCAGGATCATGCCGTCCTCCATCACCTTGGCCCACGTGTCCCACCCCGACCCGGCGGCCGCCTCCCGACCGCCGACCCGGTCCTCGGCCGACACGGCCACGCCCTCGAAGGTGACCGCGTACTGGGTGTCCGAGGCGATGGTGAGCTGCTGGGCGAACGACACGCCGGCCGCGGCCGGGTCGACCAGGAACAGGTCGATGCCGTCGTCGGTGCGGGCCAGCACCACCAGGGCCTGGGCCGCGGTGGCGAAGGGCACGTGCCACTTGACCCCGTCGAGCACCCAGCCGTCCCCGTCAGCCCGGGCCATCAGGGCCACGCCCTCGGGGCCGAAGCCCCGCTGGGGCTCGAGCCAGGCCGGGACCACGATGGCGTCGCCGGACGCGATCCGGGGCAGCCACGCCTGCTGCTGCGCGTCGGAGCCGGCCGCCACCAGCACGCCGGCGCTCATCACCGCGCTGGGGAAGTGGGGCGACGGGGCCAGGGACCGGCCCAGCTCCTCGTAGACGATGGTCGCCTCCAGCAGGCTCATCTCCGACCCGCCGAAGGCGGTGGGCAGCGTGAGGCCGATCAGGTCGAGCGCAGCCAGCTGCTTCCAGAAGGCCTCGGCGTAGCCGATCGGATCGTCCTCCAGCTCGCGCACCACCTCGAGGGGCGACAGGTCGGCGCACACGCCGCGCACCAGCTCCCGCAGCATCTCCTGCTCGTCGGTGAAGTCGAGATCCATCCGGGCTCCTGATCTAGGGCTTCCACTGGTCGCCGCGGCGGCGCCAGGGGTTGTCGTCGGGCGTGGCCGGCAGGGCCAACCAAGCGGTGCAGCTGGTCTTGACGTCACCGTCGACGGTGAGGGCCACTGCCACCTCCACCCAGGCGCATCCCACCTCGTCGGTGCGCACGTCGGTCACGGTGGCGTCGAGGACCATGGTGTCGCCGGGGAAGACCGAGCCCTTCATGCGGAAGGTGACCCGGCCCAGCCGTCCTCGGGGGCCGCTCCAGTCGGTCAGGTACCGCTCGAACCAGGCGGCCTGGTTGGGCGTGTTCAGGAAGATGTCCCGGGTCCCGTTGCGGTTCACGGCGAAGTCGTGGTCGTGGTGCATGGGCCGCCAGTCGCGGGCGGCCAACGCACCCAGCACCACAGTGGTGGCCGACACCGGGTAGCGCAGCGTGGGCAGGGTGTCGCCCACGTGGACGTCGGCCGCGGTGCGCGCCATGTCGTCGTCCGGGCGGTCCGGCGCAGGGGTGCTCATGCGTCGCCTCTGGTCGGACGTCGGTAGCCGAAGCCGGTGTAGCTCTCCACGCCCACCAGCTCGTCGCGCTGGTTGAAGTACTCCACCTCGATGACCCAGAACCGCCCGGTGCCCAGCTTGGTGGTCTTGGGTCCGCTCACCGAGCGCAGGATCTGGTGGGTGCGCAGGCGATCGCCCACCCGCACCGGCTCGTGGAACACGATGGTGTTCTCGCTGATGATGGCCTCGGGCAGGTCGAGCCGCTCCTTCAGGTCGAAGTGGACCTGGAGGGGCACCGCCGGTTCGGTCAGCCCCGGCGACCAGTGGTGGGGACGAAACCACACCGACAGCATGCTGGGCGGGGCGATGGGTCCGTCGGTGATCTCGGCGGCCACCTCGTCGTCCCAGAACAGCGGGTTGCCGTTCTCCACCGACGCGCAGCTGGTCCAGATGTAGCCGTGCTCCACGTCGAACTGCCCGGCCTCGGGGTAGGAGATCTGGCCGATCATGGCCGTCACCTCCACGGGCAGGTCGTCGGTGGGGGTCTCGGTCATGTCACCACTCATGCCACCACTCCGGCTCGGCGCAACTCGGCGATGCGTTGGGGGACGAGGCCGGCGGTGGCCAGGACCTCGTCGGTGTCGGTGCGCCCGGCCGGACGGCCGGCCACCGGGGTGGCCCCCAGCTGGGTGCCGGCCAGCAGCGGGGCCAGTTGGCGGAAGGTCCCGTTGACCTCGTCGGTGGCGTCGATGATCAGGCCTCGATCCACCAGATGAGGATCGTCCACCAGCTCGGGCACCGAGTACACCGGGCCCACGCAGGTGTCGGCCGGACCCAGCTCGTCGACCCACTGGTCGCGGGGCTTGCGCTCGAAGGCGGCTCGGAAGTCGGCCCGGATCTCGTCCTGGACGGCGTCGTCGAGCTGGTGGTCGATCCAGCGCTCGCAGTCGAGGGCCCGGCACAGGTTGGCGTAGAAGTGCGGTTCGATGGCGCCCACCGCCACCCAGCGGTCATCCGCGGCAGCGGTAGGTGTCGTAGCAGGCGTAGCGGCCGGTCAGGATCGAGTGCCCGGGTCCGGGCTCCACCCCGGTGGCCAGGTACTCGTCCACCGCCAGCGACATCAGCGACAGGACGCCGTCGGCGATGGACACGTCCAGGAAGGCGCCCTCGCCGGTGCTCGCCCGTCGCACCAGGGCGGCCAGGATGGCCATGGCCGCCTGCATCCCGCCGCCGGCGGCGTCGGCCACGGTGGCGCCGGGCAGCGGTGGCTTGTGGCCCGGGGCGCGTTCGCTCACGTCCAGGTAGCCGCCCAGCCCGAGGTAGTTGATGTCGTGGCCGGCCCGGCGGGCGTAGGGCCCGGCCTGGCCGTACCCGCTGGTCGAGCAGTAGACGATGGCCGCGTTCACCGCCGACACGTCCTCGTAGCCGATGCCCAGGCGGTCCACCACACCGGGTCGGAAGCTCTCGAGCACCACGTCGGCGGTGGCCGCCAGGGCCAGGAAGGTGTCACGCCCGGCCGGGGCCTTGAGGTCGAGCTGGATGCGGCGGGTGTCGCGCCCGGCGCTGTAGGCGTAGAAGGGCGGCTCGATCTGCACGCCCCCGGCCCGGGGCACCGCGCCGATCTTGACCACCGCCGCGCCGTAGTCGCTCAACAGGCGCGAGGCGCGCGCCGCCGGTCCCACGGTGGCGAAGTCGAGGACGGTGATGCCGTCCAGGGCGGCGCCGGGCGAGGGAAGGTCAGCCACGTCGTCCTAGAAGTTCTTGGGCAGGCCCAGGCCGCGCCGGGCGATGATGTTCTTCTGGATCTCGGAGGCCCCGCCCCCGATGGTGTCGATCACGGTGTAGCGATAGGTGGACTCGGCCCGGCCGGCCATGGGCGCCTCCTCGGTGCGCACCCGCAGCTGCGAGCCGGGCCCGCCCAGGTCCATGGAGGCGTCGGCCAGCCGTTTGGAGTACTCGGTGGCGAACAACTTGTACTCCGAGGACTCGACGGTGGGCGGCGACACCTTCTCGCCGGTGGCCTTGTGGGTGCGCTCGCCCTTCACCGACTCGTGCACCACCTTCAGTCCCATCACCCGCGCCACCTCGAGGTCGGTGTGCAACTTGGCCATGCGGGCGCGCACGACCGGGTCGTCCTTGAGCGGCTGACCGTCGCGGCTCTCGGTGCGCACGTATTCGGTGAGCACGTCGAGGCGCTGGCGGATGGGAGAGATGGTGAACATGGTGAAGCGCTCGAGGTCGAGCGCCTGGCTGATGTAGGAGAACCCGCTGTTCACCTGGCCGACCACGAACTCGTCGGGGACGAAGACGTCGTCGATGAACACCTCGTTGGTGCGCTCGTCACCCATGGTCCAGATGCCGCGGATCTCGATGTTGGGATCGTCGAGGGGCACCAGCATGAGGGTGATCCCGTGGTGCTTGTTGTCGGGATCGGTGCGGGTGCCCAACCAGTACCACTCGGCGAAGTGGGCCGAGGTGGTCCAGGTCTTCTGTCCGTTCAGCAGCCAGCCGGTCTGGCCGTTGCGCGTGTGGGGCACCGCCTTGAGCTTCATGGAGGCGGCGTCGGAGCCGGCGTTGGGCTCGCTGTAGCCGACCGCGAACTCGACGTCGTTCTCCAGGATGAGGGGCAGGAACTTCTCCTTCAGGAAGTCGCTGCCATGGGCGATGATCGTCTTGCCCACGATGCCCACGCCCTTGCCGATCTGGGGGCCGCCCCGGCCGGCCAGGGCCTCGTTGAGCAGGTACTCGTAGACGCCCTCGCCCTCGCTGCCGCCGTGCTCGGCCGGCCAGGTGAGTCCCAGCCAGCCCTTGTGACCCAGCTCCTTCATGAACGCCCGGCGCTTGGGCGTGTCCACGATCTGGGCCATGTTCTCGCGGGTCACGTCGAACACGTCGGGGTCGTCGTGGGCGTCGAGGAAGGCCTCGACCTCGGCCAGGAAGGCCAGCTCCTCGGGCTTGAACTCGAAGTCCATGCGGTGTCCCCCTTGGCGACGATCGGTGGGGCGATCGCCGCTGACGTGCCCCGATTCTGACGGGTCGTCAGACTCTAGAGCCGAAGCCGGCGGGTCAGCGACTCGACCGGGCCGGGACGGGGAAGCCTGATCATGCGGAGTCCTCGCCGACCAAGTCGGGCCGAAGGTCCTGACGTGGTCGGCCTGGTCACGCGAGACGATCGGCGCGGCGCGCCGCGAGGATCGTGATCACGTCGTCGTCGGTGGTGGGGGTGAAGTCGCGGTAGAAGCGCCCCACCGCCAGGAAGGGTCGAGGCGTGACCACGGTCACCACCTCGTCGGCCTGGTCGAAGCCGACCAGGCTCTCGGCCGCGGCCACGGGCACGGCCAGCACCACCCGCGACGCGCCCGCCCGGCGCGCCACCTGGCAGGCGGCGCGGGCCGTCGAACCCGTGGCCAGACCGTCGTCGACGACCACCACCTCGCGTCCGGCCAGCACGACCGCCGGCTGTCCCCGCCGGTACCGGTCCAGGCGCGCCTCGAGCTGGGCGCGTTCGTGGGCCTCGACGCGGGCGAGCTCGTCGGGGCTGACGCCGGCGTCGGACAGCATCTGCTGGTCCACGATCCGCACGCCGCCCTCTCCGATTGCGCCCATGGCCAGCTCGGGCTGGAGGGGCAGGCCCAACTTGCGGACCACCAGCACGTCGAGCGGCGCGTCCAGCGCCCGGGCCACCTCGGCAGCTACGGGGACTCCGCCTCGGGGGAGCCCGACCACCACCACGTCCCGACCGCGCAGGTGGGCCAGACGGGTGGCCAGCCGGCGACCGGCGTCCACCCGGTCATCGAACCGGGTGCTCGAGAACAGGCCCATGGTCGCCTCCTGGGCTGGGGGGACGGTCCCTGCCCCACACGATCCTCTGCCGGTCGCGGGCACAGCAGAGCAGAAGGTCCCAACTACGCACCGCGCCCCTCCGTGGTGACCTTCGGCCCTGGTTGGTGAGCCCTGACCTGGAGAGGATGGTCGGGATCGAGCGCCTCAGGAGGTAGCCATGAGAGTCACCGCAGGTGATCGGATCGTGATCAAGGGCCATCGGATGGGCGAGCACGACCGCGACTGCGAAGTGCTCGAGGTCCACGGCCAGGACGGTGGTCCGCCCTACCTGGTGCGCTGGAGCGACGACGGCCACGAGGGCCTGTACTTCCCCGGCAGCGATGCGGTCATCGAGCACTTCGAGCACGAGAGCTGACCACTTCCAGCGCTCGATCCACGGCCTGGGCCGTCGACCCGATGGTGGACACCGGGGCGGCCTCGGGCCAGGCGTCGGCCCGGGCGGCCAGGGCCCGGGCCAACTCGGGCGTGGCATCCGACGCGTCGTCGCCCCGAGCGGCGCGGCCCTCGATCCGGCGAGCCGCCGTCCGGCTGTCGAGGCGACAGTCGACCTCGATCACCGGGGCGTGGCCCTCGGCGCCCAGTCGCCGGGCCGACAACCGGTGCGGCGCGGCCGACCACGAGGCGTCCAGCACCACCGAGGTGCCGCCGGCCACCAGCGGTCGGGCCCGGTCGAGCATCTCCTGGTAGGTGCGCTCGGTGAGCGCCGGACGGTACAGCCCGGCGTCCAGGTCGACGGGAGCCAGCGGCTGGGGCGGGAGCCCGGCCAGCTCCTTGCGCACCACGTCGCTGTGGATCGAGGCGACGTCGCGCCCATCGGCGCGCAGGCGGGCGGCCAGGTCGCGGGCCAGGGTGGTCTTGCCGGTCCCGGGCGCCCCGCCCACCACCACGACGAGCACCTGGCCCCGGGTCAGATGGGCCAGGCACAGCTCGAGCAGCTCCTCGGCCCGGCGTCGATCGGCCTGGCCGGCGGCCGGGTCGACCTCCTGGGTGGCCCGGATGGCGGCCACCTTGGCCCGCACCAAGGCTCGGTAGGCGACGTAGTGATCCAGCAGGCTGGCGGGCACGGGTCCGGTGGCCTCGGCGTACAGGTCCACCAGCTCGCGGGCCGCGTCCGGCGCCCCGAGCCGTTCCAGATCCATGGCCAGAAAGGCCAGGTCGGCCACCACGTCGGCGAAGCGGTAGCGGTCGTCGAACTCGATGCAGTCGAGGATGCGCGGGCCGTCCTCCAACCAGAAGATGTCGGCCGCCTGCAGGTCTCCGTGGCCGTCGCAGGCGGCGCCCGCGGCCAGGCGCTCGCGCCACAACGGCTCGCGCCCGGCCAGGTAGGTGTCGGCCCGCGACCGAATCGCGTCCAGGCGCGAGGCGTCGACCACTTCGGGGGCCAGGCGGGCCAGCTCGGCCAGCTCGGCCAGGTTGTCGGCCCACAGCTGGCGCACGCCGTCCAACCCCGCGGCCTCGTCGATGTCGGGACCCCGGCGGGCCGAGGCGTGGAACGAGGCCAGCCGCCGGGCGATGGCTCCGATCGCCTCCGGGGGCAGGCGATCCTCGGCGATCAGGTGGTCCAGGCTGCATTCGGCGGGGAGGCGCCGCATGACCACGGCGTGATCCCACGGCTGGCCGTCGGGCCCGGCGATGTCGGCCACACCCAGGTAGACGTCAGGGGCCAGCCGCCGATTCAACGCCACCTCCCGCTGGCAGGCCTGGAGGCGCTGCTCGCGGGTGGTGTAGTCCAGGAAGGCGAACCGGACCGGCTTCTTGATCTTGAAGACGCACGTTCCGGTCAGGAGCAGGTCGGCGGTGTGGGTCTCCACCGCCGCCACCGGCGCCCCCGATCCGGCCAGCTCGAGGGTCATTGCCCGCTGATGCAGACCTCGAGCGGATCGTTCGAGCCGCCCTCGAGCGTTTCGGGTGGGCAGACCAGCACCGGGCACGGGGCCCGGTGGATGACGCCCATGGTGACGCTGCCGATGAGCGTGCGGCTCAGGCCCGTGGGCAGGAACGTCGGCATCACGATGAGGGCGGCGCCGATGGTGCGCGACTCGGCGCAGATGCAGGCGGGAGCGTTCGACGCCCACTGGAAGTCCATGTGGGCCTCGACGCCGTGCGCCTTGAGCTCGGCGCGGGGCCGTTCGAGCGCGTGCTCGGCGTGCTGGGCCACCTCGTTGTCGAAGGGGTGAGCCACCTGCACGAGCCAGGGATCGAGCTTCCAGGACCGGCTGATGGTGGCGGCGAAGGGCAGGATCCGTTCGGCGCGACCCGAGCCGTCGAGCGGGATGACCATCGCCGTGTGGCGATCCCAGTCCGGGGCGCAGTCGGGGCCCACCACCAGCACCGGTCGACCCAGCCGATGGAGCACGGCCTCGGTGGTGCTGCCCAGGACGGCGGCGCCCAGGCCGGTCCGTCCGTGTGCGCTCATGCACAGCATGGCGTCGGGCAGGGTGCGGACGAACCCGATGATGGCGTCGGCCACCTGCTTGCCCGGTTGCTGATCCACCACCGCGACGTCGACGGCCACGTCGTCGGTGACGCGATCGGCCGCGGCCGCCAGGCGGTCCTGGACCGGCTGGCGGTCGTCGTCGGTCGCTACCGCCACGAGCTGGACACGGCCGTTGCGTTGGGTGGCCAGGCGGGTGGCCACGCCAACCGCGGCCTCGGCCAGCTTCGATCCGTCAAGGGGGACGACGATGGTGGTCACAGCTACCTCGATTCGGGTTGTGGGGGCAGGTCCACGGTGACGGGATGTGGGGTCGGTCACCAGGGTCGAAGGTCCCCGAACCGGCCCGACGGGACCTTCTACCCTGTTGCGCCCCGGGCGAGAGCTGGCTCAATGGCGACGACGATGCCAGCCGCCCACCCCGGAGGATCCGATGACCACTGACTCCAAGGCTACGTCGACCATCGGCGATGCCATCGTCCCGCCCACCGGTCGCATCACCGTGGGCGTGGACGACTCCGAGGGCGCCCGGCGGGCGCTTCGGTGGGCCCTGAAGCTGGCCCAGGTGACCGGTGCCACCGTGCAGGTGGTGCACGTGTTCCCTCGCCACCTCTCCTGGATCGATGGTGACCTGACGGCCGAGGAGCTGGAACGATCCCGACGCTCGGCCCTGGCCGTGGCCGAGGGGGACCTGGCCAGGGTGATCGACGACGTCCAGGTCGATGGGTCCTCCGTGCCCATCGAACGGACGCCCGCGCTGGGCGATCCCCGGGCGGTGCTGGTCGACCAGGCCCGCGACGCCGACCTGCTGGTGGTGGGGTCGCGGGGTCGGGGCGGGGTGCTCGGACTCCTGCTGGGCTCGGTCAGCCAGCGCTGCATCGAGACGGCCGGATGCCCGGTCGTGGTGGTTCCCCCACCATCGGCGGCCTAGCCACACCCGACTTGCTGACCAGACCGCTCCGGGCGGGGCGGATTGTGGCGCCGGGCCACGTCTGGGAGGATCGACGGATGTCCGATGGTGTGGGCCCTGCGGCGCGGCGCCGGAGCGTGCTGTCGGGGGGCTTCATCGCCCTGGCCCTCCTCGGGGAGTGGCTGGGCCACGCCGGGTCGTGGTGGTTGAGCGGCGGGGTCGGCCCGGGACGGGCGTTGTCGGGTCCGATGCACACCTACCTGGGGCCGGTGGGGGTGGTGCTGGCCGTGGTGGCCGTGACCATGTCCGGACTCGTCTGGGCGGGTCTGGCCCGGCTGAGCCGCGGGACCAGGTCGTTGCACCGAGCGCTGAGCCAGGCCTGGCGGTCGGACCCGGCCGTGCACCACCAGGCGCGCGCCCTGGCCCGCCCCTCGGCGCACGCCCGGCGGGCGGGACCGTTGCGGATCTGGACAGCACTGGCCTCAGTCCAGCTGGTCCTCTACCTCGTCCAGGAGAACCTCGAGCTGCGCCTGCTCGGCCTCCCAGGTGGTGGCCTGCACGTGCTGAGCGTCCACCTCGGCCTTCCCGTGATCGTCCACGGAGCCGTCGCCTTCGGCGCCACCGTCATCGCCGTCCTGATCGTCGACTGGTGGGACGAGCGAGTGGCCCGAGCGTCGGGGATCGCCCGGCTCTTCGTCCGGCTGGTGGCCCCGCGCCCGGCGGCCATGAGCTGGCCGGGCGATCGCACCCCGCCGGCTGCGCCCTGCGCCCGCTTCGGTCTCTCGTTCGCAGCCCGGCCCCCGCCGGGGTGGATGGTCGTCTGAACGCACCCTTCGGGTGCCGACCCATCCCCAGCCGTCGCCTCGACGCGACGACACAATCGAAGGACGGAACCTTCCATGTCACGTCTCCCCGGACGTCTGGCCCGCGCCACCGCGCTCGCCACCACGTTGCTGCTCGCCCCGATGGCGCTGCTCGCGCTGCTCGCCCTGATGGCGCCGCCCGCCCTGGCCCATGAGACCCGCCAGGTGGGCTCGTACACTTTGGCCGTCGGATGGTCCCACGAGCCCGCCTACGCCGGCACCGAGAACGGGGTCCAGATCTTCATCCACGACGCCAACGGCGTCGGCGTGGATGACCTGGGCCGCCCCACCAGCCTCAAGGTGCAGGTGATCTACGGCGGCCAGACCAGCCCGTATCTCGACCTCGAGCCGTCGTGGGATCCCGACACCGGCCTCGGGACCCACGGCGAATGGGATGCCGCCGTCACCCCGACCCAGCCCGGGGTGTACACGTTCCACCTCACCGGCTCGATCCAGGGCCAGGCGGTCGACCAGAAGTTCACCGCCTCGGATTCGACCTTCGCGGTGGTGGAGGACCCCACCGGCATCGAGTTCCCCGACAAGACGCCCAGCGCGGCGGCGCTGGCCACCGCCCAGGCCCGGATCCAACCCCGGGTGGCGGCGGCGCAGTCGGCCGCCTCGTCGGCCAAGGACGCGGTGTCCACCGCCCAGACCCTGTCCGTCGTGTCCCTGGTGATCGCGGTGGTGGCCATCATGGCCGCGGTGGGGCTGGGCCTGAGGCGTGGCCGGGCTGACACATGAGCGGGACCGACCGCTGATGGATCATCCGCCCAGGACGAACACGGCCCGGGCCGTGTTCGTCCCGGGCGCGCTGGTCGTGGCCCTCGCCGCCTTCATGTTGACGGCAGGGGCGGCGTCGGCCCACGCGCTCCGGGTCAGCTCGTCACCCGACGCCGGGGCCGTGTTGAAGGCGTCGCCCTCGGTGATCCAGGTCACCTTCGGTGAGCGGCCCGATCCCAAGCTGTCGAGCCTGCGGGTCCTGGACTCGTCGGGCCAGAACCGGGCCCGGGGCCCGACCCAGGCGGTGCCGGGCCAATCTCTGGCCCTGGAGGTCCATGTCCACCACCTGGGCTCGGGCGTCTACTCGGTGGTGTGGACCACGGTGTCCACCGTCGACGGTCACCTGGCCAGCGGGACGTTCGCCTTCGGCGTGGGCGTGGCCGCGGTCGGTCTTCCGCCGGCCCACACCTCCTCTGGAGGGTCGACCCAATCGACCTGGACGGCGGCAGCCCGCTGGCTGCTCTACGCCGGGCTCATGGGACTGGTGGGAGGGGCGGTGGTCGGGCTGGTGTGCTTCGGAGCACCGCACCGCCCGGTCTGGCCGTGGTTGTTCGTGGCCGCCTGGATCGTGGCCGTGGTCGGCGGGATCGGGATCGGGGTGGGCGAGGCGCGCACCGTGCGCCTGGGCCTGAGCCACCTGCTCCGGTCCACCTTCGGCCAGCAGATCGCGGTGCGGGTGGTGCCCTTGTCCGTCGGTGCCCTCCTGGCCTTGCTGGCGGCCGTGCTGGTGCCCCGGGCTTGGCGCCGCCGGGCCGTGGTGGCTGTGCTCGGCATGGCCGGACTGGCCGCCATGTGGGGAGACGTCTCCGACAGCCACGCGGCCGCGGCCCACTCGCTCTCGGGATTGAAGATGGTCGAGCAGTGGCTGCACTTCGTGTCGGCCGGCGTGTGGATCGGCGGACTGCTGGTGCTGCTGATAGGACTGGTCGGCCTGGCCGCCGCCGATCGGGGGCGGGCCGCCCGGCGCTACTCCAACCTGGCGCTGGGGGCGGTGGCGGTGCTGGCGGCCAGCGGGACCTTGCGGGCCATCGACGAGGTCGGGAGCTGGGACGCGCTGTGGTCGACCGGGTTCGGCCGCCTGATCCTGGTCAAGTCGGGCCTGCTGGTGGTGCTGGTGGGCCTGGGGGCACGCAACCGCTACCGCTCCGTCCGCGACGTGGAGGGGTCGCCGCGGCCGCTGCTGCGTCTGGGGCGGGCCGAGCTGGGGCTGGCCGTGGTGGTGCTGGTGGCCACCGCCATGCTCCAGGGGCTGGCGCCGCCGGCCACGGTGGCGGCCGCCAATCCTCCCAAGCCACTGGTGGTCACCGGGCACGACTTCGCCACCACCGTCAAGGTGCGGCTGAGCATCTCGCCGGGCACGACCGGGTTCAACCAGTTCGACCTGGTGGCCGACGACTACGACACCGGCCGGCCGGTGGTGGCCGACCTGGTCACCCTGACCTTCTCCCAGCCCGACCGGCCCGACGTGGGCAGCTCGACGCTGACCCTGCACCGGGCGGCCGACGGCAGCTACCGGGCCTCGGGCCCGAACCTGTCCATCACCGGGACCTGGCGGGTGGTGGCGCTGGTGCAGCAGGCGAGCGGCGCGGCCCAGATCGACCTGTCGGTCACGCCCCGGACGCCTCCCGAGCACATCACCGTGAACCGCAGTCCGGGCATCCCCGATCTGTACACGGTCAGCCTCACCGCCGGCGGCTCGGTGCAGGTCTACCTCGACCCGGGACATCCGGGGTTCAACGAGTTCCACGTCACCTATGTGGGTGCCGACGGCCGGGAGACCCCCACCCGTTCGGTCACCGTCGAGGCCACCGGTCCCTCCGGGGCCGGTCGACCGCTCAGCGTTCGCAAGCTCGACACCATCGGTCACTTCGTGGCCGACCTGGCCGGGGCCACGCGCGGCACCTACCGGTTCGAGGTGGACGCCAGCTTCGCCGACGCCACCACGGCCGCCACCTCGGTCTCGATCCCCGTCCGTTGAGGCCTGCACCGACGAAGACCAGTCGATGACCTATCTTCGACCCGTCAGGAGTGATCTGCGATGACCAAGCTCGACGCCCGGACCGGTCGGTGGTCGCGAGGCCGACGACCACGGACGACGATGGCGGTGGCGATGGCCGCGCTGGCCCTGGCGGGATGTTCGAGCACCGCGGCCCAGTCCGATGCGACCACCACCGCGCCGGCCCGGACGACGACCACGACCTACACGTTCGAGGGGCACACGGTCTCGAGCCAGGCCCACATCGTGTGCTCTTCGGACGCCCGGGGTGAAATGGCCACGGCGTTGGGCGTCAAGACCAGCACCCCGCCGGTGCCGGGGTGGGCCGACGGCGCCTACACCTGCACCTACACCTACGCCGATGGCGCCCACTTCGTCCTGTCGGTGAAAGACCTGGCCTCGAAGGCGGCTGCGGTCAGCGCCTTCGACGACCTGGCCCACACGCTGGGGCGCACGAACCAGCCCATCAACCTGGGAGCCAGCAGCCAGGCGTTCCTCACCCCGGCCGGCAACGCCGTGGTGCAGAAGGACGAGCACATCCTGGTGGTCGACGTCTCGGGCGTCCCCGCCAGCTGGCTGAATCCGCCGAACGATCGCGCCCAGGTGGCTACGGCCGTCGCCACCACCATCATGGGGTGCTGGACAGGCGGCTGACCCGTCGGTCGGTCAGCTGGCCTGGTGGTGATCATCGAGCCAGGCCAGGTGTTCGGTGGTGTCGGCCAGCTCGAGGGGGGTGCCGGCGTCGCCGGGTCGTTGGGCGCCTGGCGCCACGGTGGGACGAGCAGGGGCGTCGGCGGGGTCGGGGGTGCGGGCGGTGATCCGCCTGCCGTCGGTTCGGCGGACGGTGAGGGTGTGGTGGTGGGGTCGTAGGCGAGGCGGTGGCCGGTGCGGTGGACGAGGTGGTGGTGGTAGCTGCACAACAGCACGAGGTTGGGGAGATCGGTAGGACCGCCGTCGTCCCAGGCCGTGAGGTGGTGGGCGTCGACATGGCGGCTGGTGCAGCCCGGGTAGCGGCACTGGCCCCGGTCGCGGACCTCGAGGGCGAGTCGTTGGGCGGGGGTGGGGTAGCGGGATCGTCGACCGACCGACAGGGGCAGGCCGCGGTGGTCGATGAGGATGGTGGTCAGGGCCGCGTTGTAGCCGAGCCGGCGGGCGGTGCCGGGGGTGATGCGTCGCCCGCCGATGGTGCCGCGGCCGGCTTCGTCGATGCCGAGCTGGCCGGTGGCGGTGAGGGCGCCGACGTCGACCAGGGCGACCAGGTGGCGGCGTTCGACCCGAGGTGAGGGAGCGTGATCATCGAGGTAGGCGCGGGCCAGCTCGACCAGACCGTCGAGTCGGGTGGGCCGCGGGCCGTGCTCGCCCGGCGTCGGGTTGGCGCCCTTGGACGATTCCGCGGAAACGCTACTGGTACAAGCAGTCTGGTTGAGGTGCTCTTGCGCCGCGGCGATGGCGGCCTCGACCAGGGCGCCGTCCTCGGTGACGACCTCGCCTCGGAGCTCGACCATGCCCTGGCGGTGCCACAGCTCGAGGTGCTGAGCCTCGCGGTCGGCGGCCGCCTGGGCCTCCTCGTCGAGCGGGTTGCTGCCGTAGACGTGGCCGTGACCGGGTTGGATGCTGCGGTAGGCCGAGCAGATGCGTTCGAGCTGGGCGGCGGTGGCGGCCAGGCCCAGGTCGACCAGCCACGCCTCGGTGGCTGGGGTGGCCACCCGGGTGATGGCCCGCACCTTGGAGTAGGTCAGCCGAGCCGGGAGCGCCGAACCGTGTGATCCCCACCCTACGAAGGGGGTGTGACGGTGGACGAGCGGCGCGGCGGGCGCTGGCCGGAACCCCTCAGGTCAGGGAATCGAGCGGGACGACCCGGGTGGCGGGCAGCACGTCGACCACGTCCGGGCCGACCCAGCGCACGCCCACCGTGCCCCGGCGGTGTCCGGCGGTGTCGAGCCAGTTGGGGACCCCGGGATCGCGGTGGGCGATCACCCACCGCACGCTCCCGTCGTCCTCCCGCAGGCTCGTGTGGCAGTTCAGGGTGGACTGGTGGTTGACGTAGTCGAGGGTCTCCATCCAGTGGTTGTGCAGGGCGATCATCCAGTACTCGCACGCGGGCGGGGTCACCTCCACCACCAGCGCCTGGTCGTCATCGAGCTCGAAGTAGGCCTGGTGCCACTTGATCTGGGGATCCTTGAACTTGTCGGTCTCGGCCAGCTCGGCCTCGTCGGTGAACACGTTGGGCCACTGGGCCTGTCGCCTGGCCCATTGCGAGCCGATGTCGGCCACCCCCTTCACGTACAGCCCGGCGTAGATCAGCGAGAGGTAGAGCTCCTTGGCGGCGAGCGGCTCGGGCGCGGCGACCTGGTCGTCGATGCGCTCGATGTGGAGCTCGGCATGGGTCTGGTGGGGTTTGTCCAGGAAGGTCTGGCGGATGGCCAGCGACCGCGTGTCCGACTCGGATCGCAGCCAGTTCCCCGGGTGCTCGCGCCGGGAGACGATCACCTCGAAGGTGCCGTCGGGCTCGATGTGCATCTGCTCCTCGTGCAAGGTGGCGCCGGTCCCCGGACCGCCGCCACCGAACCCGGCGCCCGAGAACAGGTTGAAGCTGATCCACCTGGCGTCGCCCCGCGTGCCCCAGATCCGGTACTCGTACTGCCCGTCCAGCGATGAGCCCAGGTAGTGGTTGTCCGGGTTCTCCCCGACGATCTTGATCGTCTCGTGGCAGGTGCAGATGAGCGCCGGGTGCGACCCGTGTCCGTACTCGAGCTTGGATTCCAGCGCCCCGCGAAGCAGCCGGGTGAGCATCCGGAACCCCTCGGCCCGATCGAGCGGGTCCGTCGGGATTGCCCTCGGCCAGGATGGTGCTGCCGGCGTCGGCCAGCAGGTCGCAGAACTCCCGCCAGGCGGTGCCGTCGACGACCTTCTGGGTGATCTCGTCCATGGGTGTCTCCTGGATCTGCGAACCGGGTCCGGGGGGATCAGAACTTGCCCAGCTCGCGCAGCCAACCGATGAGCAGTCCGAGTCCTTCGTCCAGGCTCATGGGGTGGTAGTCGAGACGCTGGCTGGTCGGGTTCACGGCCGAGCGTGGGGTCCGCCGGTCGTGGGCCGCGGCCTCGGCGATGGCCATGAGGGTCGGGCCGAAGGCCGCGGTCAGGCCCTCGGGGTCGGAGCGGTAGTCGAGGTCCTCGACGCGGTGGTCGACGCCGGCCAGCTCGCAGGCCCGGTTGCAGCCCGCCGCCGTGCTGATGGTGTCGTCGGGACGCCCGACCAGCCAGTAGCGCTCACCGGCCACGCCCCGGTCGAGGGCGGCGATGGAGCCCGCGGCTACGTCGGCCGCCGCCACCCACGTGACCGGGAAGTCCAGGAACATGGGGATGCGACCGTGGAGCGCGCCGAGCAGGATGGCGTTGAAGCTGGTCGGGTGCAGGGCCCTCCGGGCCACCAGGCTGGGGCCGTAGATGGCCCCGGGATGGCACGTCAACACATCGTGGCCGGCCGCCGCCCGCCGATGGACCTCCCGGAAGGCGGCCAGTTTGGTCACCGTGTAAGGGTCGTCGGGCGGGTGCTCGAGCAACGGCGCCTGCTCGTTCGGCCCCGGCCCGCTCAGGTCGAAGAACGTGCCGGTGCTCAGGGCCACCACGCGGCGCATGCCCACCGCCTGGGCGGCATCGAGCACGTTGGTGGTCCCGACCACGTTCACGGCTTCGAAGTCGGCCAGGTCCTGGCTGGCTCCACCCAGCAGCGCGGCGCAGTGGATGGCGGCTTCGCAGCCCTGGGCGGCGCGGAGCACGTCGTCGGCCACCGCGATGTCGCCCTGGACGAGCTTCACCCCGATGGCGCCCAGCGCGGTCGCCTCCTCGGGGTTGCGCACCAGCGTCCGCACCGCGTCACCCCGCTCCATGAGCTGTTGGCACACGTTGGCGCCGGTGAGCCCGGTGCCGCCGGTCACGAAGATGGTGCTCATGTCAGACCCCCAGTGGCTTCGACGGGGACGTCGAACCGATCGGTGTAGAAGGTGAACTGCCGGCGGACCGCGTCCAGGTCGAGGCCATAGTCCTCGGGTCGGTAGGCGTGCGGCGCGCCGCGGTCCCGGCTGCTCTGTGACCACCACGCCCCCATGCGGGCCCGCGCCTCGTCGGTGAGCTCGTCGCCCAGCTCGGCGTAGAGCCGGGTCACCTCGCCCATGGGGTCGCGCTGCACGGCCTCGAACGAGAGGTCGTGGAACCGCGGCTCGTTGCCGCCATCGCGGAACTCGATCAGGCGCTCCAGCGCGCATCGCCACTCGGCCACGTTCTGGGAGCCGATGGCCACCGGATCGGGACGTTCGGTGAGGATGCTCGAGAAGGTGTCGTAGAGAGCGCAGACCGATGGCAGCACCTTGCCCACGTCGCGATGGGTCATCACGAACCGGGCATCGGGGTACACCGCGTCGAGGGCGTCGATCGACAGCATGTGCGCTGGGGTCTTGAGCCACCATCGTTCGGGCGGGCATCGCCACTGGAGCAGCTTCAGGACCCGCTGGTGGTACCGGTAGGCCGGCTCCATGTCACAGCCCAGCAGCCAGGCGCTGTAGCTCGGGACCCGAGCCATGCCCTCGAAGATCAGCGACCGGAAGTCGAGGGCCATGAGCAGCAGGCACTCCTGTGGACCGGTGGCGGAGGTGGGGATCATCCCGGCGAAGCCCGGGAACATCTGGTTGGTGAAGTCGATGCCGGCCTGGGTCTCGGCGATGCGCGGGTCGGTGAGCTCGGTGGCCGACTCCGGCGGGGGACAGGGTCGGCCCGCCTCCCAGGTCCGCAACGTCCTTCGGGCCGGGTCCTGGGCCAGCAGGAAGCTCAGGGCGGTGGACCCGGTGCGGGGCAGGCCGAGCCCGAACAGGGGGGCCACGACCTGCTGGTCGCCGATCTCGGGGTGGCGGGCGTAGCTCTGCTCGACCTCCAGCCGGTTCACCAGGTAGCTCACGATCTGGTCACCCAGGGCGCCCACGCCCACCTCGTTGAGCGAGGCCTCGGTGTGCAGCGATCGGACCAGGACCTCCAGGCCCTCGCGCCAGGTGTCCTCACCGAAGTCGTCGCCTCCGGCCCGCTCACAGGCGTGGTCGACCAGCTGCTCGATCTCCATCAGATGAAGTCCGATCCTCCGTCCACGTTCACGTTGGCGCCGGTCACGTATCCGTTGCGGCGCGAGGCCAGATAGACGGTGATGCTGGCCACCTCGTCGGGCAGGCCGGCCCGGCCCAGGTCGGCCGGGTGGTGGAACGCCCGGTCGATGAAGATCATCACGTCCACCGGATCGCTCGAGTCGAGTCCCTCGGCGCGCAGGAAGGGATCGAGCACCTCGGTGAAGCTGGCGGTCACGATCGTCCCCGGGCTGATGGTGTTCACCAGGATCCCGTCGGCGGCCAGGCTCTTGGCCAGGTTCTTCGACACGCTGGTCAGGGCCGACTTCGACGCGGTGTAGGCCACCAGGCGCGGGCTCTGGCGCTGGATGGAATGAGCTGCGAAGTTGACGATGCGACCCCACTCCGCCGCCCGCATCAGTGGCAGGGCGGCGCGGGTGCAGCGGACGGCGGCCATGAGCCCCAGGGCGAAGGCCGCGTCCCACCCGGCGTCGTCCAGGTCGTCGAAGTTGCCGTCGGAGGGCCCGATGGTGTTGACCAGGCTGTTGATCGAACCCCAGCGGTCGCCGATGGTGGCGAAGGCCTCGTCGATGGCGGCGGGATCGGTCATGTCCACCGACAGGCCCATGGCGTCGGGACTGCCCCGACCCACCAGCGCCTCCACCGTCTCATCCAGCGCGGCCTGGCCCCGGGCCAGCACCGCCACCCGGGCCCCGTCGTCGGCGAACGCCTCGGCCACGGCGCGGCCCATGCCCTTGCTCCCGCCGGTCACGACCGCCACGGCGTCAGTCAGGCCCAGATCCATTGATGTCTCCCTCGTTCAGGTGCTGCGGTTGGGCGCGATGCCGCGCATGATGACGTCGACGACCTGGTCGATCCACTGGTCGTCGATGCGTTGGGGCGGACCCACCACCGCGGCCATGAAGGCCGAGCCGCTGATCAGGTCGAGCAGGGTGGTGGCCGCCAGGTCGGCCCGGACCTCGCCCTCGTCGATGGCGCGGGCCACCCGCTCGTGGAGCCATCCCCACTCCCCACCGTCGAATCGGGCCCGGATGTCGGCGTGCATGTCGGGCGCCGAGCCGAGCTCGGCCAGCAGGCCCGGCACCGCGGCCCGGGCCGCTGGCTTGCCCAGCAGCCGGATGCCGCCCACCAGCATGGCTCGCACCGCATCTCGCAGATCGTCGGTGCGCAGGTCGTCGGGTCGGGGCAGGGTTGTGCCCGCCTCGGAGGGGAACACCGCTTCGTGCACCAGGTGCGCCTTGGTCGGCCAGCGCCGGTAGATGGCCGGGGGCGTGGTTCCGGCCCGGACCGCGATGGCGGCGATGGACAGGCGCTGGTAGCCCACCTCTTCGAGCAGGGCGGTGGTGGCGTCGAGCACGGCCCGGTCGATCCGAGGGTCACGGGGACGGCCCGGCCCGGCCGGCGGGAGTGAGGCGTCGTCGGGTGACTGGGTCAGACTCATTACGAGTCGCACCGTATCGGAATTAGCGGGATGGCGCTGGCGGTCGAGTCCCCGGCTGGTTCGGGGGCGGCTGGTTCAGGTGATGACCCCGTTGGCCCGCAGCTCGGCCAGGGTGGGGCCGTCGAGGTCGAGCTCGGCGGCCAGGACCTCGTCGGTGTGCTCGCCCACCCAGGGCACGCGGGTCTCGGGACCCTCGGCCATCTTGGACAGCTTCACCGGGTTGCCCGGGATCAGGACGGGTTCGGTCACGCCGTCGGTGCGGGGCATCTCCACCAGCATGTGGCGCCCGGCCACGTGGGGGTCGGCGATCACGTCCGGGGCGCTGAAGCTGGGCCCGGCCACCAGGCCCGCCGCGGTCAGCTCGGCCGCGGCCTCCACCTTGGTGCGACCGGCGGCCCAGGCTTCGACGGCCGGGCGGATCACGTCGTCGAGGTGGGGCATCCAGCCGGAGCGGTCGGCGAAGCGCGGGTCACCGGTCCACTCGGGGTGGCCGACTAGTTCGGCCAGCTTGGCGAACTGCGGCTCGCGCACCACCTGGACCACCACATACCCGTCGGATGCCCGGAACCCCTCGCACAGCACGGGCACCTGGTTGTCGGGCCGGATCCCCATCGACCAGAAGTTGGTCACGATGTCGGTCATGGCCAGCATCGAGTCGAACATGGCGATGTCCACGTACTGGCCCACCCCGGTTCGGTCGCGGTGGCGCAGGGCGGCCAGGATGCCGATGACGCCGAACAGGGCCGAGCTGATGTCGCCCAGCGCGCCCACCGGGATGGTGGTGGGCGGGCGATCAGGCCCGCTCTTGTACTCGTAGATGCCCGACATGGCCTCCACCACCGAGGCGTAGGCCGGCCACTCCCGGTAGGGCGAGACCTCGTCGTTGCCGAACCCGGAGATGGACACGTAGATCATCTCGGGGAACTGCTCGGCCAGGTCGTGGTAGCCCAGACCCATGCGGGCCATGGTGCCCGGCTTGAAGTTCTCGGCCACCACGTCGAAGCGGGGGATCAGGGCCTTGAACAGCGCCTGGCCTTCGGGGGACTTGAGGTCGAGGCCCATGCTGCGCTTGTCCAGGTTGTTGCGCAGGTAGGTCGAGCCCACCGCCCGGCCCTGCGGGTCGGTCATGGCCGGGGCCGCCCCGCGCCCCGACTCGCCGTGGACGGGGTGCTCGACCTTCACCACCTCGGCGCCCAGGCGGGCCAGCAGCTGGGTGGCGTAGGGCAGGGCCTGCATCTGCTCCGCGGCCAGCACGCGGATCCCTTCGAGGGGCTTCCCCCAGCCCACGGCGTCCTGGTTGGCGATCTCTCCGAGCTTCACGACGGCGATGCTACGCCGCCGTGACCAGGTCCCTGACGGGGCGTCAGATCTTGGCTCTAGACTCGCGCCGATGACTGAACCCACCCGCGGCATCCTGGGCTTCGCCGGCTACCTGCCCCACCACCGGTTGGATCGTGGCGCCATCCGCGCGGCCAGTGGCACCAACGCCGGCAAGGGCTCGCGCTCGGTGGCCTCCTACGACGAGGACACCACCACCATGGGCGTGGAGGCGGCTCGCCTGGTGCTGCGGGGCCTTCAGGCCACGGGGCCCGATGGTCGGCCGGGGGCAGACGGCCGCCTGGCGCCCCAGGCGCTGTGGTTCTCGACCACCGACCCGGCGTATGTGGACAAGACCAACGCCACCGTGGTCCACGCCGCCCTCCGCCTCGACCACGAGGTCCCGGCCCTGGACCTGAACGGCTCGGTCCGCTCCGCCTCGGGGGCGCTGGCCGCCGCCCTGCACAGCCGCGATCGGGTGCTGCTGGTCACGGCCGACACCCGCACCGGCCTGCCCACCAGCGCGGACGAGCGCGAAGGCGGCGACGCCGCCGCCGCCGTGCTGATCGGCGGGTCCGACGATCCTCAGCCCCTACTGGCCGAGGTGGTGGGTCAGGCCTCGGTCACCGAGGAGTTCCTGGATCGCTGGCGCACGCCCGGCGACCGCCGCTCCAAGCAATGGGAGGAGCGCTTCGGCGAGCTGCACTACGTGGCCCTGGGCACCGAGGCCTTCAAGCTGGCCCTGGGCCAGGCCGATCTGGGCCCCGAGGACGTGGCCCAGGTCGTCGTGTCGGGCACCCACGCCCGAGCCGTGCGCCAGGTGGCAACCAAGGTGGGGGCCGGCACGGGCGGGGTGGCCGACGACCTGACTGCGTCGGTGGGCAACCCCGGTGCGGCCCAACCCGGGCTGCTGCTGGCCCGGGCCCTGGAGGCGGCTGAGCCCGGCCAGGTGCTGGCCCTGGTGGTGCTGGCCGACGGCGCCGATGTGGTCCTGCTGCGCACGACCGAGGCCCTGGCCGCCTGGCAACCGGCGCGCTCGATCGACCAGCAGATGGCGGCCAGCCCGGTCGACGCCGACCACCCCGGTCTGCGCTACCTGACCTTCCTGGCCTGGAAGGGCATGGTCACCCTCGAACCACCCCGGCGCCCCGAGCCGGCCCGGGCCTCGGCCAGCGCGGCGGCGCGCAGCACCAGCTGGAAGTTCGGTTTCGTGGGCTCGCGCGATCAGGACACCGGCGCAGTGCACCTGCCCCCGGCCCGGGTCTCGTTCCAGGGCGGGGCGGTCGACCACATGGACCCGCTGCCCATGGCCGACGCCCGGGGCACGGTGGTCACCTTCACCGTCGACCGACTGGCCTACTCGCCCAGCCCGCCCATCGTGTTCGCGGTGATCGACTTCGACGCCGACGATGGGGGCGGCCGGCTGCCCATGGAGCTCACCGACGTAGCCGCCACCGATGTGGCCATCGGCGACCGGGTGGAGATGACGTTCCGGCGGCTGAACCAGTCCGATGGCATCCAGAACTACTTCTGGAAAGCCAAGCCGATCGCAGGAGCGCGCTGATGTCCTCGCACGGGATCAAGGATCGGGTGGCCATCGTGGGCATGGGGTGCACCCCCTTCCGCGAGCACTGGGACAAGGGGCTCGACGACCTGCTCCTCGACGCCACCGCCGAGTGCTTCGCCTCGGCCGGCATGACCAAGCAGGACGTGGACGCCTTCTGGCTGGGCACCGCCCAGTCGGGCATGAGCGGGATCACCCTGGCCGCGCCGCTCAAGCTGGAGGGCAAGCCGGTCACGCGGGTGGAGAACTACTGCGCCTCGGGCAGCGAAGCCTTGCGCCAGGCCGCCTACGCGGTGGCCTCGGGGGCCTACGACGTGGCCATGGCCGTGGGCGTCGAGAAGGTGAAGGACAGCGGCTACCAGGGGCTCAACGCCTTCCCGGTGCCCAACGACGGCACCGCCCGCTCGCTGACCGCGGCGGCCATGTTCAGCCTGGTGGCGCCGGCCTACGCCCAGCGCTACGGCGTCGACGAGGACGACCTCAAGCGGGTCCTGGCCCGGATCGCCTGGAAGAACCACCACAACGGGGCCCGCAACCCCCGGGCGCAGTTCCGCAAGGAGATGGACCTCGAGGTCATCTGCAACGCCCCGCCGGTGGCCGGGCGCCTGGGCGTGTTCGATTGTGCCGGGGTGGCCGACGGCTCGGCGGCGGCCATCGTGGTGCGGGCCGAGGACGCGCACCGCTACACCGACACACCCCTCTACATCAAGGCCCTGTCCTTCGTGGCCGGCAACGGCTCGGGCGTGATCGATCCCGACTACGACTACACCACCTTCCCCGAGGTGGCCCAGGCCGCGGCCGACGCCTACGCCCAGGCCGGGGTGACCGACCCGCGCCACCAGCTGGCCATGGCCGAGGTGCACGACTGCTTCACGCCCACCGAGCTGGTGCTCATGGAGGACCTGGGCTTCTCCAACCGGGGCGAGGCCTACAAGGACATCGAGGCCGGGGTGTTCGACCTGGAGGGCGAGCTGCCGGTGAACCCCGATGGCGGGCTCAAGAGCTTCGGGCACCCGGTGGGCGCGTCGGGGCTGCGCATGCACTTCGAGAACTGGCTCCAGCTGCGGGGTGAGGCCCCCGAGGATCGACGTATCCTGACCACGGCCGGGCCGGCTGGCCGCTCGCTGGGCCTGGTCCACAACCTGGGCGGGTACCCCGGCGAGATGGTCAGCTTCGTGAGCATCCTGGGCACCGAGCTGGGCTGAACCGGCGCCGCCACCCGGGCCCGGACCCGGCCGAACCCGCCGGCGGGGTCCACCACCCCGTGCGGGCGGGCTGCCACGCTGAGAACCCCAAGTCCAGAACACCCCAAGTCCAGAACCGGCTGGTCGGAGAGCAGGAGCAGCAGGCGTTTGAGCACCATCGAGCACATCGTCGGACGCGAGGTCCTGGATTCGCGTGGGAACCCCACCGTCGAGGTCGAGGTGGTGCTCGACAGCGGCGCCACCGGCCGGGCCATCGTGCCCTCGGGCGCCTCGACCGGTCAGTTCGAGGCGGTCGAGCTGCGCGACGGCGGCGATCGCTTCGGTGGCAAGGGCGTGCTCGACGCCGTGGGCCACGTGGACGACGAGATCTACGACCTGCTGGTCGGCCTCGACGCCCTCGACCAGCGCGACGTGGACCGCCTGCTCATCGACCTGGACGGCACCGACAACAAGGCCCGCCTGGGAGCCAACGCCATCCTGGGCGTGTCCCTGGCCGTGGCCAAGGCGGCCGCCAGCGAGCTGGGCCTGCCGCTGTACCGCTACGTGGGTGGGGTCGGGGCCCATGTGCTGCCCGTGCCCATGATGAACGTCCTCAACGGCGGTGTCCACGCCGACAACAGCGTCGACCTGCAGGAGTTCATGATCATGCCGGTGGGGGCGGCGTCGTTCTCTGAGGCGTTGCGCTGGGGAGCCGAGACCTACCACGTGCTCAAGACGATCCTCCACGATCGCGGGCTGTCCACCGCCGTCGGTGACGAAGGTGGGTTCGCTCCCGATCTGGCCTCCAACGAGGAGGCCTGCCGCCTGCTGGTGCAGGCCGTCGAGCAGGCCGGCTTCGCGCCCGGTGAGCAGATCGCCATTGCCCTGGACCCGGCCTCCTCGGAGTTCTACCGCGACGGCGCCTACGTGCTGGCCAGCGAGGACCGGACGTTGAGCCCGGCCGAGATGGTCGACTTCTACGCCGACCTGATTGACCGCTACCCGATCGTGTCGCTCGAGGACGGGCTGGCCGAGGACGACTGGGACGGCTGGAAGGCGCTCACCGAGGCGGTCGGCGATCGGGTGCAGCTGGTGGGCGACGACCTGTTCGTCACCAACACCGAGCGCCTGGCCCGGGGCATCGACGCGGGCGTGGCCAACTCCATCCTGATCAAGGTGAACCAGATCGGCTCGCTCAGCGAGACCCTCGAGACGGTGGGCATGGCCCATCGGGCCGCCTACACCGCGGTGATGTCGCACCGCTCGGGTGAGACCGAGGACGCCACCATCGCCGATCTGGCCGTGGCCACCAACTGTGGGCAGATCAAGACCGGCGCGCCGGCTCGCAGCGACCGGGTGGCCAAGTACAACCAGCTGCTGCGCATCGAGGAGGACCTGGGCGAGGCCGCGGCCTACTGGGGTGCGGCCGCCCTGGCCCGGGCCGCCGGCGGATGATCGGCCGTCACCGACCGGCCCCGTCGGGCAAGCCGAAGAAGCCGGACCGGCCGGGCCAGCCGGACCGAACGGCACGCCTGCGCACGCCGCTCGGTACCCGACTCATCCTGCCGGTGTTGGCCACGGCCTTGTTCGTGGGGATCCTGGTGGTGGGCGTGTTCCCCACCCGCACCTACCTGAACCAGAAGCGGTCGATCGCCCACGCCAGCGACCAGCTCCAAGCAGCTCCAGCAGTCGAACGCGGCGCTGCGGGCCGAGGCCAAGCGGCTCGGGACCGACGCCGAGATCGAGCAGCAGGCCCGGCAGAACTACGACCTGG
This sequence comes from uncultured Microthrixaceae bacterium, assembly GCA_963793965.1. Taxonomy (GTDB): domain Bacteria; phylum Actinomycetota; class Acidimicrobiia; order Acidimicrobiales; family Acidimicrobilacustridaceae; genus UBA4742. The sequence goes on along the minus strand of CAWCCB010000012.1, from coordinate 111,127 downwards.
TCATGCCCGGCGAGGAGGTCTACCGGGTCCTGCCGGCGCCGAAGACGCCGGTGCCGGTGCCCGACGTGTGGCCCTTTGCTCAGCTCGGTCCGCGTGTGAACCAGTAGCCGGCCGTCACCGGTGCCGGCCGCTGCTGCAGGTCGCCGCCGCTGGTGGTTCCGATGGGTCGGTGCAACACCATCAGGGTGACCACCACCAGCGCGCCGATGGCGGCCGCCACCACCACCAGCAGACCGATCATGGCCGGGATGGGTAGCTTGCGCTGGCTCGGGGCCTGCACCCAGTCGGGATCGCGCATCTCCTGGGGTTGGGCCGCGCCGGGTCCCACCAAGGTGGTCACCTGGGTGACGCCCGGTTCCAGGGGCCGGATGGCTCCGAGTGGGGCCGGCGCCGTCCAGGGCCCGGCCCCGTCCCGGCTGGCGGCGGGTCGGGCCACGCTCGGGGCGTCGACACCGGCGGCGTTGGGCGCCTCGGTGACCTGGGGCCGGCGTCCGGCGGGGTCGTAGCCACAGCCCATGCACCAGTCCCACGATGGCTGGACCATCGTGTGGCACTTGGGACATCTGGGCTGCTCGGACATCGATGCGCTCCTGGACGCGGGTCTCGAAGTCAACAATCGACCGCAATCGGCCCGGTTTGAGGGATCCTTCGACCTGGCGGGGACCCGCCACGTCGGGGATCGGGGGTGATGCCTGCCAGACTGGCACGGTGGAGCCCGAGCAGCCACGTCGATCCGACCCCGAGGAACCGGCGCTCGACGTCGAGGAGGTGGCCCGCGCCCTGCGCGAGCACGACTACCTGCCCGACGAGGGCCTGGCCACCGCCATCTTCCTGGCCCTGCGCCTGCGCCGACCGCTGCTGTTGGAGGGCGAGGCCGGGGTGGGCAAGACCGAGGTGGCCAAGGTCCTGGCCGAGTGGACCGGCGGGGAGCTCATCCGCCTGCAGTGCTACGAGGGCATCGACGTGTCCCAGGCCGTCTACGAGTGGGACTACTCGCGCCAGCTCCTGCACCTGCGGGCCGCCGAAGCCAGCGGGACGATCGCCGGTGGGGGACCCGACTCGAGCGCCTCGGCCGCCGACGTTCTCACCGACGAGCTCTACAGCGAGCGGTTCCTGGTGCGCCGGCCCCTGCTGGCCGCGGTGGCGCCCACCGGCGGCGGGCCGCCGCCGGTCCTGCTCATCGACGAGATCGACCGGGCCGACGACGAGTTCGAGGCCTTCCTGCTGGAGATCCTGGCCGACTACTCGGTGACCGTGCCCGAGCTGGGCACCTTCCGGGCCGAGTCCCCACCGCTGGTGGTCATCACCTCCAACCGCACCCGCGACGTCCACGACGCCCTCAAGCGCCGTTGCCTCTACCACTGGGTCGAGCACCCCGACTTCGAGCGCGAGGTGCGCATCGTCATGGTGCGCGCCCCGGAGGTCACCGAGGTGCTGGCCCGCCAGGTGGCGGCGGCCACCGAGGTGTTCCGGGGAGTGGGCCTGTACAAGCCCCCGGGCGTGGCCGAGACCATCGACTGGGCCCAGGCCCTGGCCCTGCTCGGGCGCACCGAGCTGGACGAGCCGTCGGTGGCCGCCACCCTGGGCACGGTCCTCAAGTACCGCGAGGACCAGGAGCGGGCCCGCCAGGCCGGACTGTCCGAGCTGGTGGACGCGGCCCGGGCCCGGTCGGCGCCATGACCGGTCCTGCCGTGGCTCCCGACGCGACCGATGCCACCGTCGGCGCCGACGCGGCTGGCCCAGCTGGCGCGGTCGGCGCCGTGGACGCCCTGGTCGGGCTTCGTGCGAGCGCTGCGCCACGAGGGGCTGGCGGTGGCGGTGGGCGCCACGCTGGTGTTCGCCCAGGCCGCGGCCGCGGTCGGCTCCACCGATCGTCGGTCCCTGTACTGGGCGGGTCGGGCCACGCTGGTCAAGCGTCCCGAGGACGCGGTCGGTCTACGACCGGGTGTTCCGGGCGTACTGGGACGGCCGGGCGGTGCCGGCGGCCGAGTCGGTCGCGCCAGGAGGTCACCCTGGTGATCGAAGACGACGAGCTGCCCGAGGATCCCGAAGGCGCCGATCCCGACGAGCCCGGCGAGCCGCGACCGGAGCTGCGTGTCCGGTTCAGCGCGCACGAGGTGCTGCGCCACAAGGACTTCGCCACCTGCACCCCGGCCGAGCTGGTCGAGGCCCAACGCCTGATGGGCGACCTCGTGCTGGTCGGTTCGGTGCGGCGCAGTCGCCGCCATCGACCCTCGGGGGCACGCCGAGGCCGTCCCGATGTCGCGCTCGACCGTCCGCCACGCCGTGCGCACCGGGGGCGAGGCCGGGCGCCTCCACCACCTGGAGCCCCAGGTCCGTCCCGCCGGGTGGTGCTGCTGTGCGACGTGAGCGGATCCATGGAGCCCTACTCGCGGGCGCTGCTGCGCTTCGCCCAGGCGGCGGTGGCCGGCCGGGCCCGGGTGGAGGCGTTCGCCCTCGGCACCCGCCTGACCCGGCTGACCCGTGAGCTGTCGTCGCGGGACCCCGACGCCGCCCTCGGCGCCGCCGCCGCGGCGGTGGCCGACTGGTCGGGCGGCACCCGGCTGGGCGAGAGGCCTGCGCCGGTTCAACGACGAGTGGGGTGTCCGGGGCATGGCCCGGGGCGCGGTGGTGGTGATCCTGTCCGACGGCTGGGACCGGGGCGACCCCGCCGAGCTGGCCACCCAGATGGCCCGCCTGGCCCGGGTGGCCCATCAGGTGGTGTGGGTCAACCCGCTCAAGGCGTCGCCCGACTACCAGCCGCTGGCCCGGGGGATGGCCGCGGCCCTGCCCCACGTGGACGCGTTCGTGGAGGGCCATTCGCTGGCGTCGCTGGAGGCCCTGGCCGACGTCATCCGGACCAGTTGAGATCCGTGACCGGTGACCGTCGAACGGAGGTCGCGCCCATGAAGGAGATCCTCGACGATCTGGACCGCTGGCGGGCCGGTGGCCAGCGGGTGGCCATCGCCCGGGTGGTCGACATCGACGGCTCGGGTCCCCGCGATCCCGGGGCGGCCATGGCCGTCAACGAGCTGGGCGAGGTGGCCGGGTCGGTGTCGGGCGGTTGCGTGGAGGGCGCCGTGGTGACCGAGGCCCTCGACATCCTGGCCACCGGCGCCCGCCGCCTGGTCAGCTTCGGCTACAGCGACGACGACGCCTTCGCCGTCGGCCTGACCTGTGGCGGCACCGTGCACCTGTTCATCGAGCCCCTGGACTGGTGAGCGCCGTGTCCCCGCCACCGGCCTCGCCGTTGTTCGACGACCTCGAACAGGCGGTTCGCGACGAGGTGCCGGTGGCCCTGGCCACCGTGGTCGAGGGACCCAACCTGGGAGCCAAGCTGCTGGTCGGACCCGGCCGCGAGCCCGCCGGCTCGTTGGGCGACGAGGACCTGGACCGGGTGGTGGTCCGCGACGCCCTGGGGGAGTTGGAGGCCGGGACCACCCTGGTGCGCCACTACGGCGAGCACGGCGAGGCCCGCGAGCAGACGGTGTCGGTGTTCATCGAGTCCTTCGCCCCGCCCCCGCAGATGCTGGTGTTCGGTGCGGTCGACTTCACCAAGGCGCTGGTGCGGGCGGCCAAGGTGCTCGGCTACCGGGTCACGGTGTGCGACGCCCGGGAGGTGTTCGCCACCCGCCGCCGCTTCCCCCAGGCCGACGAGGTGGTGGTGGACTGGCCCCACCGGCTGCTCGAGCGGGTGGGTGACCGCCTCGGTCCCCGCGACGCCATCTGCGTGCTGACCCATGACCACAAGTTCGACGTGCCCGCCATCGTGGCCGCCTTGCGCACCGATGTCGGCTACCTGGGGGCCATGGGAAGCCGCCGCACCCATGCCGAACGGGTGGCGCGCCTGGTGGCCGAAGGGGTCACCCCGGAGGAGATCGACCGGATCATGGCGCCCATCGGGCTCGACATCGGCTCGCGCACCCCGGAGGAGACGGCCATCTCCATCTGCGCCGAGATCATCGCCCTGCGCACCGGCCACCTGGCCCCCAGCCTGCGCGACGCCAAGGGCGCCATCCACCGTCCCTGACACCGCCAACCCAGGAAATTGGGAACCTTTGCCCTCGGATACCGCACATTTTCATGCCCAGTTTCCGCAGGTGGGTCGAGGTCAGGCCTCGACGGGGGGCGGGACGGCGACGGTGAAGGCCACCTGCCAGTCCGGCTCGGTGTCGTCGTTGATGACCAGGCGCCAGGCGTAGCGTCGGCCCGGCGGCAGGGCCAGGCCGCTGAAGTTCACGGCCAGGGGCATGGGCAGGGGGCTGCCGGGCTGGAGGTGGTCGACCCGGTTCGACCTGGAACTGTCCCTGCACCAGCACGGGCAGGTCGTTCATCAGCACCGGCATGCCGTCGGCGTCGAGCAGCTCGAGCTTCCAGTCGTGGAGGACCTCGGCCCGATCCCAGGGCACGTCGATCTTGGCCGCGATGGCCAGCGGTGCCGGCGTGGCCGGGATCACGCTGATGCCCCCGCCCAGGATGAACAGCTTGGACTCCGCCACCTGGGCCGCGTCGGCCAGCAGCATGGTCACCCGGATCTGGCTGGGGGCATGGGTGAAGTCGCTCACCTGGGCACCTTATCTCACCGGATGCGGCAGACCTGGCGCGAGAGCGGGGATGACCCGGTCCGACGGCGGCGGTGGTGTTGGCGGCGGGCGCCGGCACCCGCTTCGCCGGACCCGGTCACAAGCTCCTGGCCCTCATGCGTGGCCGTCCGATCGTGGTCTGGGCCGTGACCGCGGCGCTGGAGGCCGGGCTGGCCGAGACGATCGTGGTCGGCGGCGCGGTCGACCTGGGTCCGGCGCTGGCCGACCACGGCCTGGCCGACCGGGTCCGCCTGGTGGTCAACCCCGAATTGGGCCGAGGGCCAGGCCACGTCGCTGGCCGCCGGGATCGGGGCGGCGGATGCTGGCCGGCCACGATGCGGCCGTGGTCGGGTTGGGGGACCAGCCCCTGGTGACGGCCGAGGCCTGGCACCTGGTGGCCACCCAGGGCCTGGATCGACCGATGGCGGTGGCCACCTACGGCGGACGCCGGCGCAACCCCGTGCGCCTGGATCGGATCATCTGGCCGGAGCTGCCCAGCCACGGCGACGAGGGCGCCCGGGGCCTGCTGGCCCGGAGGCCGGACCTCGTCGAGGAGGTACCGTGCCCGGGTGAGTCTGCCGATGTCGACACGCTGGAGGATCTGACCCGATGGAGCTGAGCAACGAGTTCGAGGTGCCGGTGCCCCTCGACCAGGCCTGGGACATCCTCACCGACATCGAGCGCATCGCTCCCTGCCTGCCGGGTGCCCAGCTCCAGGAGGTCGAGGGCGACGAGTACCGCGGGATCGTCAAGGTCAAGGTGGGTCCGATCACCGCCCAGTACAAGGGCGTGGCCCGGCTCATCGAGAAGGACGACGCCAACCACCGGGCGCTGCTGCAGGCCAGCGGCCGCGACACGCGCGGGCGCCGGCAACGCCTCGGCCGACATCCGGGCCGAGCTGGTGGCCAAGGGCGACGCCACCCATGTGAGCCTGGTCACCGACCTGACCATCACCGGCAAGGTGGCCCAGTTCGGACGCGGGGTGCTGGCCGACGTCAGCGCCAAGCTCCTCGACCAGTTCGTGGCCAACCTGGAGGTGACCGTGCTGGCCGAGGAGCTCGTCGTGGCCGGCCTCGAGCTCGAGCTCGAAGCCCTCGAGACCGACGATCCCACCGAGGCCATCGAAGCGTCCGAGGCCTCGGAGCTGGCCTTCGAAGCCGCGGAGGAGGCCGTCGAACTGGTGGACCACACGGGGCCCGACGGGTCGCCCGAGGTGGCCGACGCCGGCGTGACGCGGCGCATCGACAGCCCCGAACCCGAGCCGGTGGACCTGATCGACGCGGCCGGGGCGCCGGTGGCCAAGCGGCTGGTCGGCGTGGCCGCGGTGATCACCGCGCTGGCCCTCATCTTCGGTCTGGGACGCCGTCGCCGCCGTCGCCGCCGGGCGTGAGCTCGTCGGCAAGCTCCGATTCCGAGGCGCTCGACCAGGTGGTGGCCGAGCGGCTGGGGCGAGCACCGCAGGGTGCGTGGGAGGTGGTGGTGTGGTCGCCCGGCGGTGAGCCGGCCGTGATCCGCAACGCCCCGGTGCTCGACGACGGACGGCCCATGCCCACCCGGTACTGGCTGATCGACCCCGAGGCTGCGGGCGGCCATCGGGCGACTGGAGGCCGAGGGCGGCGTGCGCCGGGCCGAGGCCGAGGTGGACCCGGACGAGTTGGCCCAGGCCCACCAACGCTACGCGGCCGAACGTGACGCGACGGTGCCGGCTGGTCATGTCGGGCCGCGTCCCAGCGGGGGCGTGGGCGGCACGCGACAGGGCGTGAAGTGCCTGCACGCCCACTACGCCTGGTACCTGGCCGGAGGCGATGATCCGGTGGGCGCCTGGGTGCACGTGCAGCTGGATGACCACCGGCCCGTCCAGGGAGGGCATCGTTGAGCTCCGCCGATCGGGTGGCGGCCATCGATGTGGGCACCAACTCGGTGCGCCTGCTGGTGGGCCAGCGCGCCGACGGCGACGGCCAGGCGCCGCGGCTGGTCACGCTGGATCGGCGCATGACGATCACCCGACTGGGCCAGGGCGTCGACGCCACGGGACGCCTCGATCCCGCCGCCATCGAGCGCACGGCGACGGTGCTGGCCGACTACCGCCGCGCCCTGGACGACCTGGGGGCCGACCGGGTGCGCATGACCGCCACCTCGGCGGCCCGCGATGCCGCCAACCGCGACGACTTCTTCGCCGCCGCCCAAGCCGCGGTGGGCGTGGCCCCCGAACTGCTGTCGGGGCCGGACGAGGCCGACCTGTCCTTCGCCGGAGCCGTTTCGGACCTGGACCCGGCCCTGGGGCCGTTCCTGGTGGTCGACCTGGGCGGCGGATCCACCGAGTTCGCCTTCGGGTCGACGTCGTGTGAGGCGGCGCTGTCCACCGAGATGGGGTGCGTGCGCTTCAGCGAGAAGTACTTCGAGCACGATCCGCCCCGGCCCGAGGAGCTGGTGGCGGCCCTGTCGGTGGCGGAGGCCTACGTGGACGACGTGCGCCAGGCCATCCCCATGGTGGGCGAGGCCCGCACGTTCGTGGGCCTGGCCGGCACCGTCACCACCGCCGCGGCGGTGGAGATCGGGCTGGCCACCTACGACCGCGACGCCATCCACCACTTCGTGTTGACCAAGGAGGCGGTCGAGGACGTGTTCCGCACCCTGGCCACCGAGAACCGGGCCCAGCGCATCGCCAACCCGGGCTTGGAGGAGGCGCGGGCGGACGTGATCGTGGCCGGCATGTGCGTGCTGGTCACCATCATGCGCCGCCTGGGTCTCGATTCGTGCCTGGTCAGCGAGTCCGACATCCTCGACGGGCTGGCCCTGTCGCTGCTCGACGGCTGATCCCGGGCCCATCGGGCCGTGGTTACGATGCCCCGGTGCCACTCTCCGAGCGGGTCCTGATGGGACCCGGGCCCTGCAACCCCTATCCCGAGGTCGCCGCCGCCTTCGCCCGACCCCTGCTGGGCCACCTCGATCCCGAGTTCATCGCCGTGCTGGACGAGACCAACGAACGCCTGCGCCAGGTCTTCCGCACCGCCAACCCGCTGACCTTCCCGGTGAGCGGCACCGGCTCGGCCGGCATGGAGGCGGCGCTGGTGAACGTGGTCTCACCCGGCGACGTGGTGGTGGTCGGGGTCAACGGCGTGTTCGGCGAGCGCCTGTGCGACGTGGCTGGTCGATGCGGGGGCGAGGTGGTGCGGGTGGACGCCCCCTGGGGCCAACCGCTCGATCCTCAGGCCGTCCTGGACGCCCATCCGTCGCCCAAGCTCATCGCCGCCGTCCACGCCGAGACCTCCACCGGGGTGCGCAACGACGTGGCCTGCCTGGGCCAAGCCCTACGCCATCAGGACGCCGAGGCCCTGGTGCTCATCGACTGCGTCACCTCCCTGGGTGGCATCCCGGTCGAGATCGACGGCTGGCAGGTCGACCTGGCCTACGCCGGCACCCAGAAGTGCCTGGGCGTCCCGCCGGGCCTGGCCCCGATCACCGCCGGACCCCGGGCCGTGGAGCGCCTCAACCCGCGCCCCCAATCGTGGTACCTGGACCTGAACATGCTGGCCCGCTACGTGACCGGCGAGGGGGCCCGCGTGTACCACCACACCGCGCCCATCTCCATGATCTTCGCCCTCCACGCCGGGCTGGGCGCCCTGCTGGACGAGGGGCTGGAGGCGTCGTGGGCCCGCCATCGCCAATGCGGCGAGGTGCTCCAGGCCGGCCTGGAGGCACTCGGGTTCGAGCTGTTCGCGGCCCAGGGGCACCGCCTCCCCGAGCTGACCACGGCCTGGGTGCCCACCGACCGCCTGCCCGCCGGGCTGGACGAAGCCGGCGTGCGCCGGTTGCTGCTCGACCGCTACGGCATCGAGATCGGTGGCGGGCTGGGCGAGTTCACCGGCAAGGTGTGGCGCATCGGGTGCATGGGCCATACGGCGCGGCTGGCCAACGTGGCCCTGCTGCTCGGGGCGCTGGGCGAGGTGCTGTCATGAGATCGGGGAGCGCGGCGTGAGCGCGCAGTTCGGGCGCCGCGTAGTGCTGCGTCCCCTGATCGTGTCGGACTTCCCGGCCTGGCGCGAGGTGCGGCGGCGCAATGAGGAGTGGCTGACCAAGTGGGAGCCGTCGCGCATCCGGGCCAGCCCGACGTCATCGAGGACAAGGACGCCTTCGCCGTGCGTTGCAGCGCCCGTCAGCGCGAGCGTCAGCTGGGCACGGGCTACGGGTTCGGCGTGTTCGTGGACGGCCAGTTCGGTGGCGAGATCAACCTGTCGTCGGTGCAGCGCGGGCCGTTCCAGAGCGCCTATGTGGGCTACTGGATCGACGAGAAGCTGGCCGGCCACGGCTACACCCCCGAGGCCGTCGTGGTGCTGGCCCGCTACGTGTTCGACGAGCTGCACCTGCATCGGATCCAGATCGCCATCATCCCCCGCAACACGGCCAGCCGCCGGGTGGTGGAGAAGCTCGACATCCGCGAGGAGGGCACCGCCCTGCGCTACCTCGAGATCAACGGCGAGTGGGAAGACCACGTGCGCTACGCCATGACCATCGAGGACTGGCTGGAGCGCCGCGAGCAGCTCCTCACCGACTGGGTGCTCTAGCCCGGCCCCGGCCCGCCCGTCGATCGTGCAGGAGCCCACCGCCACGGTGGTCAGCTGCACAACCTCGTGGACCGGGACTCGAGATTGGGTGCTGGAGCACCTGGGCGGTACCTGGTTGCCCGATCTGTCCGGTTCGGAGCTCTAGTCCGGGTCAGCGCTTGGTGATCTTGGCCTGCATCTCGGCCAGGCGGGCCTTGAACTCGGGTGTGTCCATGGACCACAGCTGGACCGAGAGCTCCCGCTCCACGGCCGCGTCGTGGTCGTCGATGGTGGCCATGTCGGCCAACGTCGCCTTGGTGCGCCGCACCAGCTCGTGAGGTGCGGCGGCGGCCCGACCGGCCATGGTCGTGGCCTCGGTGAGCAGGGAACCGTCGGGCACGCAGCGCCAGACCAGGCCGATCTGCTCGGCCTGGGCCCCGTCCACCACCTGGCCGAACAGGACCATGGCCCCGGCCGACGACGAACCCACCGCCCGCTCCAGCATCCACGTGTGCCCGCCGCCCGGGTGGATCCCCAGCTGCAGGAACCGGGTGTCGAACCGGGCCGAGGCGCCGGCCAGGCGCACGTCGCAGGCCAGGGCCAGGTTCATGCCCGCGCCCACCGCCGGACCGTTGACCGCGGCCAGTGTGGGCAACGGCGACCGGGCCACCCGCAGGAACCCCTCGTAGATCCCCCGCAGGCCCTGGCGTCGCGACGACCCCAGGTGGCCCAGGTCGGCGCCGGCGCAGAAAGCCGGCGGTGCGCCGGTCACCACCACCGCCCCCACCGAGTCGTCGGCCTCCAGGGCGTCGAACAGCTCGACGATCTCGTCGACCATCTGGCCGTTGAGGGCGTTGCGTCGGGTGGGATCGTCCAGGGTGACGACGGCCACGCCGTCGTTCACCTCGGTGTGGGCCAGGGCCATGGCTCAGCTCCCGTCTCGGACGACGGCGGGCGAGTGGCGGAAGAACTGCTCCACGTCGCGCTCGTAGCGGTAGGTGGGCGCCGTCGATCCGATCGTCTGGCGCAGCCGGTCCGCCTCGATGAAGGCCTTCACGGCGCCTGCGGACGTGTACTGGTAGCGGAAGCCGGCCTCCTTGAGGCGGCGGTTGTCGACGCCGCGCCCGTAGCGCAGCAGGTCCAGCAGCTCGCCGGGCAGCGGCACCCCGATGCGGTTCAGCGGCCAGGTGGCCAGCCCGGTCCCGATCGGAGGCATGGGCGCGGTGCGCTTGCCGCACAGCTTGGCCACCTCGCTCCACGGCAGCAGCCCGTCCCCGGCCACGTTGTAGATGCCGGGCAGGTGGCGTTCGAGGACGAACAGGATGGAGCGCACCACGTCGTCCTCGTGGACGAACTGGAAGCGGGGGTCGAAGCCGAAGATGGAGGGGACGACCGGCAGCTGCAGCGCCCGGCTGATGGGCGTGACGATGTCGGGGCCCAGCACGTTGGCGAAGCGCAGCAGCGACACGTTCACGTGGGGGTTGTCCTGGGCGAAGTCGCGCACATAGCTCTCGACGCTCTCCAGGCTGTGCTCCACCCGGTTGCGTGCCGGGTGGCTGCGAGGCGTCAGCTCGGAGAACCACACCGGGTCCTCCTTGGCCGTGCCGTAGACGTAGCTGGACGACTTGACCACCACGTCGCGCACGGTGCTGCCCGGGGCGGAGGCCGCCGCGAACAGGTTCATGGTGCCGATCACGTTGATCTCGTGCATCTGGCGGGGCCGCACGGAGGTCGAGTCGACGATCAGGAAGGTGTGCACGATGGTGTCCACCCGGGTGGCCTGCACGATGCGGCTCAGGATCGAGTAGTTCTCGTCGCTGCGCACGTACTCGGTGCGCTCCAGCTCGATGGCCGGCTCGCGGGTGTCGAGCCCGACGATCACCTCCACCGAGTCGTCCTGCTCCAGGGCCTTGGCCACCAGGCCTCCCCAGAACGAGGCCAGGCCGGTGATCAGGACCCGCCTACCCACGGGTGGCCGCCGTCATCCGAACCAGACCGACTGGCGGGTGCGCAGCATGTCGAACAGGGCCGACTGGATGAGGTCCCGGACGTGCTCGGCCTCGTCCATGATGCGGCTCTTGGAGTAGCGCTCCTGGTCGGGGGGCACGTCGAAGGTGACCGGCTCGAGCACCCGCAGCTTGAACTTGGCCGGGAAGTAGGCGACGGTGCCCAAGGGGCCCAGCAGCAGCTGGTTGGCCGTGACCGGGAAGTAGGGCAGGTGCAGGGCCTTGGCCAGGGTGTTGGAGCGCCACACGGTGGGCATCGACTCCTCGGCTCCCACCACGGCGATGGGGACGATGGGCACCCCGGCCCGCATGGCGATCTCCACGAACCCGCCCCGCCCGAAGCGAGCCAACTGGTAGCGATGGTTGAAGGTCTTGCCCGGGCCCTTGGTGCCCTCGGGGAACACCAGGACGAGCTGCTGCTGCTCCCGCAGGAGTCGGTAGGCATTGTCCGGATGGGCCACCACCCCGCCCAGGCGGCTCCAGTAGGTGCCGATCACGGGCATCGACTTGAACAGGTGGTCGGCCAGGCCGTAGCAGGGTCGGTCGAGCTCGGTCTCGATCCCGTGCATGATCACCGGGGCGTCGCTGGGGATGGCCGCCGTGTGGTTGGCCACCAGCAGGGCGCCGCCTTCGGTGGGGATGTGCTCGAGGCCCTCCCAGGTGGCACGGAACCACTTGGAGTAGATCGGGTCGTAGAGGGTGCGGGCCAGCCGGCGCATGCGCTCGGAGCGGCCCCACTCGTCCACGTCGCTCAGCCGGGGGTCGTCCAGGGTGTCGTCGGACGGGCGGCGAACCGGCAGGAGCGAGACGTTGTCGGCCAGGGTCGGGTCGGGCTCCACCTGCGTGCGGGGATCGGCGTTTCGCCCGGGAGCCATGCGGGCATGGTAGCCACCGACCCGGGCCGGCCATCCGGGGGAGCCCGGTCAGGCCCAGTCGAGGGGGTCCTCGCCCACCTCGTCGCGAGCTTCACGGTCGTCGCGCAGGTGGCGCGTGCCCTCGGGACAGCCGGCCAGCGCCGGACACCATCGACAGGCCGCACCCGTCCGCTTGACCACCTTGGCCTCGGCCACCTCGACCCGGCCGTGGGCCACCTCGTCGAGCTCGGCGAACCGGGTCACGCCATCGATGGTTCGGGCTACCGCAGCATCCAGGAGCGCCTCGGTGACTGGCTCGGCCTGAGTGCGGCCGGCGTCGAGGTAGTAGCTGGCCACCAGCCGGGGCGGCGTGCCGACCTTGAGCGTGTCGAGCAGGGCGTAGAAGCGCAGGTCGTCGACGTGGGTGGGGGAGAAGCCGCCGGTCTTGAAGTCGATGATGACCTTGCCCGCGGTGGTTCCCGCGCCACTCCCAGCGACAGGTCTGGCTTGCCGATGAGGACGATTCGACGGTTGAAGAGCTCGGCGCGAATCGAGAACTCGAGATTGGGACGCCAGCTCGCCTTGAGCGGCGGGAAGCACTCGAAGAAGCTGGTCACCCGCTCGGTCACCTGGCTGGCCAAGTCGGCGCGGTCGAAGTCGCCCCGCGTCCGCAACCACTCTCCCAGGCTATCGGTCCCCTGCGTCGCTCGGGCGATCGCCTCTTCGACCAGCTCGGCGGGGTTCAGCTGGCCCTTCCACGAGGCTCCGACCTGGATCGCCTTGTGCACGATGGTGCCCCGAGCCTTCGGGATCGACCACTCGAACGCGACCTCGCGGTCGGCCAGGTACTTGACCTCGCATCCGTGGATTGCCGAGAGGTCGAACTTCTTGACCCAGAGGTCCTCGTCGTCGGGCAGGGCTGCCACCACCGGGGCCAGGCCCCGCTCCAGCTCGCGGCGCAACGACGGCGCCACGTCGGTGTCGAAGCTCGGCCGCTCGGATTCCGATGCACCCAGCAGGGCGACCACCTCCTGCTGGGCCAGGTTCAACTCGGGAGGCGTCTGCACGACGGTCACCCTACGACGGGGTGCTGACAGGGGGCTCGGCGTGGCCATCGGGACTGTCACACCCCCTGGCCATCATGGGGGGCGATGGAAGCCACCTCGTTCCGATTCGCCTCTGCGGCCCGCACCCTGGGTCAGGCGGCGCGCCAACGTGGTCTGGCCGTGCCCGGGTTCCGCAGCCCACCTCGCCTGGCCGGCGCCGAGCGCACGCTGCGACGGCGGGGCGATGGCGGGGCCACGGTGGCCGTGCGCATGCGGGGCCGGCCCTGGGTGGCGGTGCTGGCCGACATGATCGAGGGCGTCATCGTGGCCAACCAGCTGGTCGGCGCCGACGCCACCCGCGCCCGCACCGCCCTGTGGGCCGCGCTCGAACAGACCGACGAGCTGCGGGCCGCCTGAGTCGGCGCCCGGCACAGGTGGCGCGGGGCTAGGGCCCCGAGAACAGCCCCTCGGTGGTACGGGGCACCACCAGCGGCTCGTGGTCGTCCTCGTAGCGGGTCAGCTCCGCTCGGCCCACCACGTGCCAGTGCACCTCGTCGGGCCCGTCGGCCAGTCGCAGGGTGCGCTGGCCGGCGTACATCCGGGCCAGCGGCGTCCATTGCGACACGCCCGTGGCCCCATGGATCTGGATGGCCTCGTCGATGATCTGGCACACCCGCACCGGAACCATGGCCTTCACCGCGCTGACCCACACGCGAGCCTCGGCGTTGCCCATGGTGTCCATGGCCTTGGCCGCCCGCAGCACCATCAGGCGCATGGCCTCGATCTCGATGCGAGCCTTGGCGATCACCTCGGTGTTCTTGCCCAGCCGAGCCAGGGGCTTGCCGAACGCCTCCCGGTTGAGCCCCCGGCGCACCATGAGCTCGAGGGCTCGCTCGGCCGCGCCGATCGAGCGCATGCAGTGGTGGATCCGCCCCGGCCCCAGGCGCACCTGGGAGATCTCGAAGCCGCGGCCCTCGCCCAGCAGGATGTTCGATTCGGGGACGCGCACGTCGGTGAAGCGCAGGTGCATGTGCCCGTGGGGTGCCTCGTCCTCGCCGAAGACCTCCATCGGTCCCAGGATCTCGAGCCCGGGCGTGCCCATGGGCACCAGGATCTGGGACTGGCGGCGGTGGGGCGGGGCGTCGGGGCTGGTCTGCACCATGGTGATCAGCACCTTGCACCGGGGGTCGCCGGCGCCGGAGATGTAGTACTTCTCGCCGTTGATCACCCATTCGCCGCCGTCGAGCACGGCCGAGCAGCGGATGTTCTTGGCGTCCGAGGAGGCCACGTCGGGTTCGGTCATGGCGAACGCCGAGCGGATCTCCCCGGCCAGCAGCGGCTCGAGCCACTGCTTCTTCTGCTCGGGGGTGCCCACCCGCTCCAGCACCTCCATGTTGCCGGTGTCGGGCGCACTGCAGTTGAGGCACTCCGAGGCCAGCGGGTTCTTGCCCAGCTCGGCCGCGATGTAGGCGTAGTCGAGGTTCGACAGCCCCTCGCCGGTCTCGGCGTCGGGCAGGAAGAAGTTCCACAGCCCGTTGGCCTTGGCCTTGGCCTTGACCAAGTCGAGCAGCTCCAGCTGGCCCTCGCCGAAGCCCCAGTGGTCGGCGCGCCCCTCGCCCGCGCCGGTAGAACTCCTCGGTGATGGGGTCGATCTCGTTGGCGATGAAGTCCTTGACCGCCTGGTAGAGCCCCACCGCCCCCTCGGACATGGCCAGGTTCATGGCGTCGTCGGTGGGCAGGCCGGAGTGCATCCCGGGAGCAGGCATGGTTGGTTCCTCACGATGGGCGGTGGTGCCGCGGCTCAGCATACGAACGCGGCCCCGAAGCGGCCAGGGTGGCTGCTACCGTGCGCCCGTCTCGCTGGGGGACGGTGGCGCACCGAGCAGTGCGATGACGACCAGAACGAGGTGTGCTCCGGATGGCGGGTCGAGCTTGTCCCGGATGATGGTGGTGACGTTGCTGGTGGCGGCGGTCGCGGCCGTGCCGGTGCGCCGAGCCGCGGCCGCGGCCGCCGCCGGCGCAGGCCGCGCCCCGAACCTCCACCCCCGCCACCCCGGCCACGCCGGCTGGCACGGTCACGGTGGTCGACCGGGGCATCCAGGGACCGGCCGATATCGTCGCCGGGCCGGATGGCGCGTTGTGGTTCACCAACGCCACCGGGAACTCGATCGGGCGCATCACCACCGCCGGCGCGGTGACGACCTTCAGCGATCCGAGCGTCTCGGGTCCGATCGGCATCGCCGCCGGTCCCGATGGCGCCCTGTGGTTCACCAACGCCACCGGGAACTCGATCGGGCGCATCACCACCGCCGGGGCGGTGACCAACTTCACCGACGCCAGCATCCACGATCCGCAGGGGATCGCGGCCGGCCCGGACGGCGGCCTGTGGTTCACCAACGCCACCGGGAACTCGATCGGGCGCATCACCACCGCTGGGGTGGTGACCAACTTCCCCACGACGGGCATCCCCGAGAACATCACCGCGGGCCCCGACGGCGCGCTCTGGTTCACCGAGGAGGGGCAGGACATCGGTCGCATCACCGTCGGCGGGGCGATCAGCCACTTCACCGACCCGTTGATCCACAACCCCTTCGGGATCGTGGCCGGCCCGGACGGCAACCTGTGGTTCACCGACGAGGACGGCTCCATCGTGGCCGGCCGGGGCCGCCCAACCGACCGCGTCGAGCCTCAACTGGGTGGGGGGCCAGACCATCCCCAACGCGGTCACCGCCAAGCTCTCGGCCGGGGGCGCGGTGTCGGTCTACAACCACGCCGGTCACGTCGACGTGATCATGGACGTGTTCGGCTGGTACGGCTGAGCGTGCCCGGGGCGGGATTCGAACCCACACGCCACACGAAGGTGACCGAGGGGTTTAAGCCCTCTGCGCCTGCCAGTTACGCCACCCGGGCGGGTGTCTGGAGCGTAGGTCGCCACCGGGCCTGGACGTGGCGGAGCGGAGTGCAGCCGCTCAGGCGGTGACACCCGGATGCCGAAGGCGCCCGCTGGGAGGCTTGCCGACCAGAGGGACAAGAGATTAGGGAGCCGAGGAGTTGCCGTTGTCGTCGATGGCACCGCAGGTGGCCACCACCGACGGTGCCCCCGGCCCGATGGCCAGGGTGTAGCCGCCGTGGCACACCCCGGCCGACACCAGCCAGCCCCCGGTCACCTTGGTCCACGTGACGCCCTGGATGCCCTGCCCGCCCAGCTTCGGCTTGGCGCCCGTGCCCGGCACCCACACCACCAGTCGGGCTCGGGCCGAGGCGTCGGTGGCGTCGCCGCTGAGCGACATGGTGCCGGCCACCCCGTCGCTGCGCAGCGAGGTGAGGCGTCCGGGCGCCGATCGGGGATAGGCCCGGCTCAGGATCGGTGACCACTGGGGGACCGGGCCCAGGTTCTTGTCGCCTGGGCATCCGTTGATGTTGAACTCGACGATCTGGCTGGCCGGCTGCCCGTCGCGCTGGCCCACCGAATGCGGATCGCCACAGGCCTGGCGCCACTGCCACCAGGTGCCCCCGACCATGGCCGTGTCCTGGGCGGTGGCGAAGGCGGTCACGCCGGCGGTGGCGGCCGCGTCGGTGCCGAACCAGCCGAACTCGCCGATCCACATGGTGGTGCCGTAGGACTGCGCCGCGGCCAGGTCCTGGGAGAAGCCGTCCTCGACCGTCCCTGGATCGATCGAGCCGTGGTAGTTGTGTGGGGCGAACACCAGGTTCGGGTCGGTCACGTCCGTCGCCGGCGGCAGGGTCCCGGTCGAGGGGAACACCACCACCGGCTCGAAGAACACGATGTGGCTGAACCCGTCGGCGGCGTGCTCGGCGGAGCGGATGGCCGTGATGGTCCGTTGGTAGAAGCCACCCAGCTTGGCGCCCGAGCTGGCCACCTCGCTGCCCCAGTTGGGCTCGTTGAACAGGTCGTAGCCGGCCACCGCCGGGTCCCCGGCGAACGATTTGGCCACCGCTGCCCAGGTCTTGACCAGTTCGCTCTGAATCCCGTCGGTGTCGGCGTAGAAGTGGTCGAAGGCGTGCATGACCGCCGGCGCCAGCTCGCGCACCCCGGCCGCCGCGCAGGTGTCGGCCCCGTCGGTGATGGTGGCCCACTGCGGCGCGCCGTCCCAGCCGATCCCGGGCTTGGAGCCCGACGGGCACACCACCCCGGGGGGGCTGGCCACGTACTTGCCCCAGGCGTCCTGGTGCATGTCGATCACCGACCAGATGCCGTGGCGGGCGGCCGCGGCCACCGCGGCGTGGATCTTGGCCAGGTAGGCCTGGTCGATCTTGCCCCGGGTGGGCTCGAGGCGCGACCAGCTGACCAGCAGGCGCACCACGTCGAAGCCGTTGGCGGCCATCGCCGCCCAGTCGGCGTCGGTGACGGCCACCGTGGTGGCGTACTGCGCGTTGGCCTGGAAGTAGTCACCCAGCGAGTTGACGTTCACGCCCCGCAGCAGCACCTGGCGGCCCTGGTCGTCGAGGATCCGGGCGTTGGTGCCCCGGGTGGCGTGCAGGGCGCCCAGCGCGCTGGGCGACGCGGCCGACGCCGCGGTCACCGTGGTTGCCGCATCCTTCGACCCGCCCGACGAGCTCGAGCAGGCGCCCGCCAGCACGGCCAGCACCACCGCAGCCGCGGCCACCATCGGAACGGTCGGGCGTGCGTGCTCACGGTGTCGGTCGTCCCCCATGACGGGCGACGCTACTCAGGTCGAAGAGCGCCGGTGACGCGGGACAAAGAAGGCGAAGGCCGCCAGGCCGGAGCCGCTGGACCGATGACAAACCGGATGCCGAAGGCGCCCCTCGGGAGGCTTGCCGACCAGAGGGCCAAGAGATTTGCTCAAGCAAATCGTGTGGTGATGACGCGGCCCTGGCGTTCGGTCGCGCTGGGGGCCAGGTCGGGGACCACGAAGGTCCGCTGGAGCCACCGGTCGGTGCCGTCGAAGCGGGCCGGGAACGACGAGCGGCCGTGCACGGCCAGCGCGTTGTCGACCACCAGCAGGTCACCGGGTTCGAGGGCGACCGCCACGTGATGGCGCCGCACCACCTCGTCCAGGCAGGCCAGGGCTTCGTCGGCCTCGGGGTCGAGCCCCACCATCAGGTCGGCGTCGAACACGAAGGTGGGGGCCCCGGCCGGCCCGGACAGCACCGGCATCGGATCGGTGACCCGGGGCCGGGGCGGGGCCTCGCCGGGGGCAGGGTCGCCGCCGACCCGGCGGAACGACTCGTCGACGCTGGTGCGGAAGCGGGGCTGGCGCAGCACCTGGCGCAGCGGGGCCGGGATGCGGTCCACCACGTGGCGGATCGAGGTCAGCAAGGTCCGGGCGTCGGGCTCGCCGCGCAGGCACAGCAGCAGCAGGTACCGCGGGCGGTGGGGATGGAACGCGGTCTCGGTGTGGAACTTGAGCTCGACCCCCGACGAGGTCGACGTCTGGCGGCCCACGTCAGCCGCGGTGGGCAGGAGGTTCTGGACGATCTGTCCACCGTGCTCGGGGGCGTAGCCGACGGGTTGGCCCAGTTGCCGGGCCACCGTCAGCAGGGTGAGCTCGCTGAGGTGGTCCTTGTCGGGCGGTTCCAGCGGCGAGCTCGGCGTGGCCCCCACGCGGCCGATGGGCATGCCCTGGAGCAGCTCGCGCGCCGGCATCCTCGCCCCCGGCGGCCAGGTCGCGCAGGGCCTCGTGGACCGCCGGGCTGAGCAGTCGACCAGCTCGGGTGGCGGCCTCGACGAACTCCTCGGAGCTCACCTCGATCGACGGCGCCGGCAGCACCTGGCGTAGGGCGTCGTCCCCCGCGTTGTCGACCGCGGGCAGGCCGGCCCGGTTTCGGGCTTGGGGGAGCCGATCGGTCACGTTCATGGAACAGTCATTTTAGCAGAGTGACTGAACGAAATGAATGTTTCGCCAACCCCGGTCGGGACGGCGTCGGTAGGGTTCGCTCCATGGACCTGCCGCCACCTCGCGCCTCGTTCGCCAGCGACAACGCCTCGGGCGCGCACCCCGACGTCCTGGCCGCGATGGTCTCGGCCAACCAGGGCCATGCTCCGGCCTACGGCGCCGACGAGTGGACGGCCCGTGCCCTGGGGGCGGTGCGGTCCGTGTTCGGGGTGCCGGCCCAGGTGGCCTTCACCTGGGGGGGCACGGGGGCCAACGTGGTCGGGCTGCAGTGCCTGCTGGCGCCCTGGCAGGCGGTGATCTGTCCGGACACGGCCCACATCCACGTGGACGAGTGCGGGGCCCCCGAGCGCTTCACCGGGGCCAAGTTGATCGACGTCGCCACCCCCGACGGCAAGCTCCGCCCCCATCAGATCCTCGGTCAGGTGCACCTGCTCGGCGACATGCACCACGTCCAGCCCCGGGTGGTGTCCATCACCCAGTCCACCGAACAGGGCTCGCTCTACCAACCCGACGAGGTGGCCGCCCTGGCTGAGGTGGCCCATGGTCACGGCATGGTCCTGCACATGGACGGCGCCCGCCTGGCCAACGCCGCGGCCGCCCTCGGGGGCGACGTGCGCGCCTTCACGGTGGACGCCGGGGTCGACGTGCTCACCTTCGGCGGCACCAAGAACGGCATGGTCTACGGCGAAGCCGTCGTCTTCCTGGCCCCCGAGCTGGGAGCCGACGTGGACTTCGTGCGCAAGCAGGCCGGGCAGCTCCCGTCCAAGATGCGCTTCGTGGCCGCCCAGTTCGAGGCCCTGCTGGCCGACGACCTGTGGTTGCGCAACGCGGCCCACGCCAACGCCATGGCGCAGGCGCTGGTCGAGCGGGTGGCGGGCACCGCCGGGGTGACGGTCACCCGGCCCCCTGAGGTCAACGCCGTGTTCGCCACCGTGCCCCGCGACGTGCTGGCCCAGCTGCAGGCGTGGTCGCCCTTCTACGTGTGGGACGAGGCCACCACCGAGGTGCGCTGGATGACCAGCTTCGACACCACCCTCGACGACGTCGAGCGGTTCGCGGCCGGGGTGGCCTCACTCGTCGAGCAGCACGCCCGCCTCTGACCAGGCCAGCTCGATCCGATCGAGCGACTCGGTGGCGCTGGTCCGCAGCCGGTCGGCCACCCCGGCCACCAGCACGCCGGCCAGGGCCAGCGCCCCCACGTAGCTGTCGAAGGGGCCGTTGCTCTTGGCCGACACCACGAAGTGCAGGTCGGCCCGGCGAGCCAGCGGGGACAGCACGCTGTCGGACAGGGCGATGACGGTGGCGTGGCGGCTCAGGGCGGCCTGGGCGGCGTCGACCAGCCAGGCGTCGTAGCGGGGGAGATCCAGGAGCAGCAGCGTGTCCCCGGGCCGCATGTCGGCCAGCGCACGATGCACCCGCACCGCGCTCGCCGGCCACCTGGGTCACCCCCGGTCGCAGCATGGACAGGTCGCTCACGATCTGCGTGCCGATGCCGCCCGATGCCTCTCCGGTGAGGACCAGCACCCGGCTGGCCGAGTTGGCCAGAGCCCGGATGGCCAGCTCGAAGCGCGGACGGTCGACGGTGTCGAGGGTCGTCTGGACGTTGTCGAGCTCGAGGTGGGTGGACCGGTCGAGCAGATCGCCTGACTCGGGCTGGCGGATGCGGGCGGTGGCCGGGCGCAGCTGGCGGCCCAGGTCGCGCTGCACGCTGGTCTGCAGGGCGGTGAAGCCGTCGAAGCCCAGCTTGGTGGACAGGCGGATGACCGACGCACCGCTGGTGGTGGCCTGCTTGGCCAGGTCGGCCACCGTCCCGAACGCCACCAGCTGGGGTTGTTCCAGCACGACCGCGGCCACCCGCCGCTCCGCCGGGGTGAAACGACCCTGGTGTTGTTCGATCAGCGCGGCGACGTCCATCGAACCATCCTGGCAGACCAGGAAGGACTTGAAACGTTCGTTCCGGACAACCCGGTCCAGAGGTGCACGGGCTCCGGCCTACCGACCAGTCGGTAGGCTGCTACGCTTGATCGTATGACGATCACCGACCCGGCCGCGCCGTCTGCAGGTGGCACGCCGGGGGACGAGTCCGTCGACGGTTCGGAGAAGGCGGGGTCGCTGCTGCCCGTCATCCGCATCATCCCGTCTAGCGCCTACGACAACCCGACGTGGAAGGGCCTGGCCTACTTCGCCCGCGACCTGGTCGTCTACGCCGCGGTGGTGTGGGCCCTGGTGTCCACCGACAACCCGATCTTCCTGGTCGGTCTGTGGATCCTGGCCAGCCTGTCGGTGGCCGGCCTGTTCATCATCGGCCACGATGCGGCCCACGAGGCCCTGTTCAAGAGCCGCCGGCTCAACTCCGTCGTCGGCCACGTGGCCATGCTGCCGTCGTGGCACGTGTACGAGGCCTGGGTGCTCGGCCACAACCGGGTCCACCACGGCCACACCGTTCGTGAGGGGATGGACTTCGTCTGGCACCCCATCACCCCCGAGCAGTACAGCGCCATGAGCACCTTCCAGCGCCTGCGCCACCGGGTCGAGTGGTCGTGGTGGGGTTCGGGCGCCTACTACCTGCGCGAGATCTGGCTCAACAAGATGATCACCTTCAACCCGCCGGCCAAGTGGGCCAAGGCCATCCGGCGCGACCTGGTGTTCATGGTGGCCGGGGTGGGCCTGGGCATGGCCCTGTTCGGCTGGCTGGGATGGTTGGCCTATGGCTCGGTGCTCGGCGTGGTGTGGATGATCGTCAAGGTCGTGATCATCCCGTTCCTGGGCTTCAACTTCGTGATCGGCTCGGTGGTGCACGTGCACCACGTGCAGCCCGACATCCGCTGGTACCCGCGCCGGGAGTGGACCAAGTTCCGCGGCCAGATGGAGGGCACCACGATCCTGCGGGCGCCTCGCGTGCTCGACCTGTTCTTCCACTCGATCTTCGTGCACATCCCCCACCACGTGGACATGCGCATACCGTTCTACGGGCTGGAGCCGGCGGCCGCGGCCATCAAGGCCGAGTTCCCCGACAGCATCCACGACGAGAAGCTGCGCTTCCGGGACTTCATGGCCAACAGCCGCCAGTGCAAGCTCTACGACTTCGAGCAGGGCCGCTGGTACACCTACGACCAGGCCATGACCGCGCTGGCCGCCCGGCCGGTGTCCGACGGTGCCGACACGGGGCGGGCTCGGTTCACCAAGGGAACGCTGGTCCGCTAGCGCGGTGGCTCCGGCGAGCCGGGGCGCTAGGGTCGCGAGCCTCGCGGCTGGGCGCGGGCGAACGCCGTGGTCGACAAGGAGCACGTCATCACCACACCCGATCTCGGGGCCGGCGCCGGGCCCGCTCCTGGGGACGACGGATCCCCCGACGACCGAACCAGTCCCCCCGCGCCCCGCGCTCGGTGCAGACCCGGTTGCGTCGTCACCGCCTCAAGCTCGGTCTGCTCGGCGCGCTGGTGCTGGCGCTGATCGTGCCCGGGTGCTCGTTCGTGCGGGCCATGGAGGCGCCCGGCAACCTGACCGCCTCGGAGAAGGCGGTGGAGTGGCTGCGCGACAGCGGGTTCAACCGACCGGTCAACGCGGTGGAGAACTGGTGGTACACGAGCCACCCGCCGCCCAAGGGGGGCCGCCCGGCGCGGCCCATCACCGCTGTCGGCCTGCCGGTCCAGCACGGGCACCTGTCGCGGGTGAAGCGGCCGGCAGTGACCACGGTGGCTCACACGCCGGCACCGGCCAACGTGGTGTCACCGGTTCCGAACCCGTTGCCCAACGAGGGCGTGTGGATGCCCGTCGGGCCGCGGGTCGACGGGTTCCCGGTCATGGAGGAGACCCAGGTGCGGCCCGATTCGGTGCACACCAGCCTCCTGGACGGCCTGGTGTGGATGGATCCACGCCTGGTCCGCTTCGAGCTGCATCCGGGACTGTCCGAGCCGGGTAGCACCTGGGGCACCCAGCCGAGCCACCAGCCCGACATCCCCATCGCCGACCGCCTGAACCTGGTCGCCGCCTTCAACAGCGGCTTCCGCATGCGCGACGCCCGAGGTGGATTCACCCTCGACGGGGTGGCGGCGAGGCCGCTGGTCGACGGCGCCGCCTCCTTCGTGATCGACAAGGACGGCTCGGCCACGGTGGGGCGTTGGGGCCGTGACGTGACCATGGGTCCTCAGGTGGCCGCCGTGCGTCAGAACCTGGAGCTGATCGTGGACGGCGGTCAACTGGTGCCCGGGCTCAGCGACAACCTGAACGGGGCCTGGGGCCAGACCCTGGGCCAGAAGGTGCTGGTGTGGCGCTCGGCGGTGTGCGTCGACGCCCATGGTGGCCTGATCTTCGGCTACGGCAACGGGCTGGGGGCGCTCTCGCTGGCCGAGCTGATGAAGCGGGCGGGGTGTCAACGAGCCATGGAGCTCGACATCAACTCGTCGTGGACGACCTTCAACTTCTACGCTCCGGTCGAGGCGGGCAACCCGGCGTCGGTGCTCGGCACCAAGATGCTCACCGACCAGCGCAAGCCCGGCGATCGGTACCTGTCGCCCGACGCCCGCGACTTCATCGCCGTGTTCGAGCGCTGAGGTGGGGGAAGGGGGAAGGTAGCCAGGGATGGACGAGCGAACGGCGATCGCCTGGTTGGGTCGGCGTGTGGGGTTCGGCCTCGCCCCCGGTGAGCTCGATCGCCTGGCGGCCGCCGGGCTGAGCCCGACGCTCGACCAGTGGCTCGACCCCGACACCCACGGCGTGGCTCCGGCCCCGGATCCGTGGCAGGGGATCGACCTGTCAGTCATGCGTCCGCGCGGTCACGTCTCGCGGTTGGAGGTGGACGGGCTCATCGGCTCCTGGCTCCACGCCATGGTCACCACCATCCGACCGTTGGAGGAGTGGATGCGGTGGTTCTGGCACGGCCACTTCGTGTCCACCCTGGGCGCGGTCGGCAGCCCACCGATGATGCGCGATCAGCTTCGAACCCTGGGCCAGTTCGGGCTGGGTGACTTCCCCTCCTTGCTGCGGGCCGTCACCCTCGACCCGGCCATGCTGCTGTACCTGAACGGCAGCTACAACCGCAAGGGGGAGGTCAATGAGAACTACGGGCGGGAGGTCCTCGAGCTGTTCGCCCTCGGCATCGGCCACTACAGCGAGGCCGATGTGCGGGCGGGTGCCACCGCGCTGACCGGCTATGGCGTGAACGAGCGGGCCGGCACCCGGTTCTTCAACCCGGCGCTGCACGACGACACGCCCCAGAGCTACCTCGGCCGCACCGGCGTGCACGACGTCGACACCGTGGTGGACGCCATCGTGAACCATCCGGCGTGCGGACCGTTCATCGCCGGCAAGCTCGCTCGGGCCGTGCTGGGCCCCGACGTGGACTCGGGGCTGGTGACCCGGCTGGCGAAGGACTTCGTCGCCAGTGGGCTCCAGCTGCGGCCGCTCCTGCGCGCCATCGTCGAGGCGGGGATCGAGCGCGGCGCCTCCACCCCGCTCGTGCTCTCTCCCGTGCCGTGGACGATGAGCATGGCCCGTGCCGTCGGCCTCACCGATCCGACCGTGGTGCTGTCGCTGTCCTACGGGCTGCCCCGTGCCGGCCAGGTGCCCCTGTCGGCGCCCAACGTCGGGGGGTGGCCCGGGGGTGCCTACTGGCTCACGGCCTCGGCCACGCTGGGCCGCTTCGGCCTGGCCGGGACGTTGGCCATGAGTGCGGACCCCGCCAGCGTCGCCATCCAGTCCGCGGGCCGGGGCGACTGGGACGCGCTGGCCGACGACCTGGGCCATCCCGAGGGCTTCTCGACCGCCACCCGCCGCGCCCTGGGCGGGGTGGATCCGGGCGGAGAACCCCAAGGCGATCGAGCCCGGCTGGCTCTGGCCCTGGCCGCTCCCGAGCTGGTGGTGGCATGAGCCTGTCTCGACGGCGCTTCCTGGGCGTCGCCGGAGGCGTCGTGGCGGGTGGGGCGGCCGCGGCCGTGGCCGGACCGGTGCTGTGGAGCGAGCTGGTCGACCAGCAAATCCGCCGGGCCGTCTCGCCGACCACCACCGCAGGCGGTGCCGGCCCGTCGTCGCGTCGTCGAGTGCTGGTGGTGGTCAACCTGGGCGGCGGCAACGACGGGTTGAACACCCTGGTGCCGGCCAACAACGGCGCCTATCACGATGCCCGCCCCAGCCTGGGGGTGGCGGAGGACACGCTCGTCCCGCTGGCCGGGACCAGCGCCTATGGGCTCAATCCGGCACTGGCCCCGCTGCGGCGGTGGTGGGAGGCCAAGAACCTGGTGTTGGTGGATGGGTTGGCCATCCCGAGCCAGACGCGATCGCACTTCCGGGCCAGCGACGTGTGGTGGTCGGCCGAGCCCACGTCCAGCGACGGGACCGGCTGGCTCGGGCGGTGGCTCGACACCGACGGCGACACCCACAACCCGATGCGCGCCATCTCCGTGGGCCTCGGCACCCTGGCGCTCCAGAGCAGGTCCTCGATCGCCACTGCGGTGGCCAACCCCGAGCAGTTCGCCCTGATGACGCCCAAGGGCCTCGACGCCGAGGTCTTGACCAAGGCCTTCCTGGCCACCTCGACACCCCTGATGTCGCAGGCCACCGCCGCGGCCAGCCAGCAAGCCATCCCGGACGCGATGCACGCGGTGGACACGTTGACGCCGGTGCTGACCGGGTCCAAGCGGGTGAGCTTCTCCCAGGCGGATTCAACCAACGCCATCGCCCCTGGAGGCTCGGGCACGACCTCGCCGGGGTCCACCGGTCAGCCCGTGTCGGTGACCAACCTGCTCGAGGTGGCGGCCGGCATCATCGACCTCCAGATCGGAACCCGCGTCATCATGGTGTCGGTCACGGGGTTCGACACCCACGCCAACCAGCTCGCCAGCCACCCGGCGCTGTTGACCGATCTGGCTCAGGGGCTCGACGGGTTCCTCGGAGCCATGCAGGCCCAGGGGCGCTCCGACGACGTGCTGGTGGTCACCACCAGCGAGTTCGGACGGCGGGTGCACGAGAACGGCAGCGGCACCGATCACGGCCAGGCGTCGGTGCACCTGCTCGCCGGGGGAAAGGTGAACGGCGGGCAGGTGGTGGGCCAGGCCGACCTGGCGCACCTCGACAGCGGGGATCTGCCCATCGAGATCGACACCCGCTCGTTGTACGCCGTCGCCCTGGACTGGCTGGGCGGCCCCACCGACGAGATCCTGCACCGTCACTTCGATCGGCATGGGTTGATCTGAGTCGCGACGAAGCGGTGCCAACCCGCTCGACCGTGTCGGGCGTCAGCTGCTGAGGATGCCCTTCTGAAGCTCGCCCTCGGGGTCGCCGGCGGCCTGGGTGTCGGCCAGCTTCTCCATCCACTCCTGGGCCTGCTCGTTCTGCATGGCGTCGACCATCTGCTTGGGCAGGGCCTTCATCACGTAGTCGTCGGGCATGCGGGGGGCGTCGTCGACCTTGCGGGCCATGGCCGCCTCCACGATCGGCGCCAGCCGCTCGGCCTTGGCCGCCGAGGCCGCTTCGTCGCGCTCGGCGAACTCGGGGAGCACCTCGGCACCGAACAGCTCCAGCGACTCCATGATGTGGTCGTGGCGGTTCTTGCCGGCCTGCATCACGAAGATGAGCTGGTCGACCCCCGCCTCCTCGTAGCGACGGAGGAACTCGCGCAGCTGCGCCGGTGTCCCCACCGCCCCCCGCAGACCGGTCTCGTCCCCGGCCGCGGCCTTGGCGCCGAGCGTCTGCTGGGCGGCGGCGATGGCCGCCTCGGGGGAGTAGCCCATCTTGCCCCGCCGCTCCTGGAACTCCTGCCACACGTCGGTGCGTCCGGGCACGTGATCGCCGAACACGTAGAAGTGGGCCAGGGAGTACCCGAAGAAGTTGCCGCCTTCGAGCCCGCGGGCGATGGCCGTGGTCTCCTCCGGCGCGCACATCATGGGGGTCACGCAGGCCACCTGCGGGTTCACCGACAGGCCCACCGGTACGCACTTCTCGGCCAGGGTGCGCTCGTAGTCACCGATCCATGTCTGGGCCTCCTCGGGATCGATGAAGGCGAAGGTCAGCGCGCCGATGCCCTTCTCGGCCGCCAGCAGGATGGTGTCGCGCCGGCTGCACGCCACCCACAGCGGGGGGTGCGGCTTCTGCACGGGCTTGGGCACCACGTTGCGCGGCGGCATCTGCACGAACTGGCCGTCGACCCCACCGAAGGGCGTCTCGGTCATGCAGCGGATGGCCACCTCCAGGCCTTCCAGCCATTGCTCGCGCTTGAGCACCGGATCGATGCCGAAGCCGCGCAGCTCGGCTTCGGAGGAGGACTCGCCCGAGCCGAAGTCGACCCGTCCGCCCGACACCAGGTCGAGCATGGCCACCCGCTCCGCGGTGCGAGCGGGATGGTTGTAGCCCGGACCGGTCTGGATGATCCCGTGGCCCAGGCGGATGCGTGAGGTGCGCTGGCTGGCCGCGGCCAGGAACACCTCGGGCGCGCTGGAGTGGCTGTACTCCTCCAGGAAGTGGTGCTCGACCTCCCACACGTAGTCGATCCCGAGCTTGTCGGCCAGCTCGATCTGGTCGAGGGCGTCGTGGATGAGCTGCTGTTCGTCGCCCTCGGCCCAGGGCCGCGGCAGCTGGTGCTCGTAGAAGATGCCGAACTTCACACGGTCCCCCCGGTGGCGTCGTGGTGTGTGGTGGCTCAGCCCAGGCGATGATCGCCGTCGGCGTCGATCATCCGGCCGTCGGTGTCGCGCACCACCGACCCGAGGCTGAGCATCTCCTCGATCAGGTCGTCGCCGTCGCGTCGGCCGGCCACGGCCCGCTCGACCTCGCCCATCACGAACTGCAGCCGATCCGGACGTCGCAGCAGCACCGAGGCCTCGACGGCCCGATCCCACAGCAGGGCGATCATCTCGTAGCCCTTGTGCTTCTGGCCGTCCTGGCCCAGCCACGTCCGGTCGCGCATCTCGGAGAGCGCGGTGCGCAGGTAGGCGACGTGGGGCGTCTCGTCGGCCCGCACGTAGGAGATGATGCGGGCCGCGTCACCTTCGCCGGCCACCAGGTGGTCGTCGGACAGCACCGCCTCGGCCCAGCGGAAGCCGTGGAAGGCGGAGATCTCGATCAGCAGCAGGCCGATCATGCGCCCCACCATCATCTCCAGGGTGAAGTCGACGTCGTCGGGCAGAACCCGGGCGGCCATGGCCGTGTTGCGCAGCTCGAGGAGCTGCGCCGCGGTCTTGGGGGAGGGGTCGATGCCCATCCGCTTGAGCATGGCGTCCTTGACGTCGTCGGTGACCGGGTTCTCGAAGGCGATGTCGCGGGCCACGAACCACATGCGATCGTGGCCGGCCTCGTCCTCGAAGCCCGCCTCGTCGCGGGCGTGCGCCTCGAACAGGCCCCGGCCCAGGTGCTCGATGGCGGTGCCCCGGATGTCCTCGTCGAACGAGCGAGCGGTGTCGGGCATGGGGAGGTTGCGCAGCATGGCCCCGAAGCCCTCGACCGTGCCGATGCGGGTGAGCTCGCCCACGGTCGGCTCGGTCACTCCGTGGCGCAACAGCAGCTTGGTCTGGGCCACGTTGGGGAAGTTCTCGGGCCACGTCTCCAGGGGGACGTCGAGCAGCGGGGTGTCGAACTGGTGGCGGCGCTGGGCCTCCCACGCTTCGATGGCCGGCCACCGGTTGGCCGTGCGCGGCGACACGTAGGCGCCGGTGGCGTCGAAGCCGCCGTGGCAGCGAACCCCACCCACCACCAGGGGTTCGACGTACTCGTGGCTGGCCAGCAGCTCGGCTTCGCTGAAGGTGACTTGGTCGGTGGTCATGTCGGGTTCCCCCACGTCGGTTCGACCGCTCCTCAAAGTGTAAACGCTTGCGTATACACTTGGCAAGGAACAAGATGGTCGTGTGACCGAGAGCACCACCCGTCGGCTGCTGCGCCGCGACGAGCGCCAGGCGCAGATCCTGGGGGCGGCGGCCGCCGCCTTCGCCCGCGGGGGCTACGCCGCCACCTCGATGGAGGACGTGGCCGCCGAGGCCGGCATCACCCGGCTGATCGTGTACCGGCACTTCGAGTCCAAGGAGGAGCTGTACCGGGCGGTGCTGACCGCGGTCACCGAGCGCCTGGCCGAGGAGTGGCAGACCGGGGTGCGCAGCCGGGAGCACGGGTTCGTGTTCCGGGCCCTGCTGACGGTGGCTCGCGAGCAGCCCGACGGGTATCGGCTGCTGTTCGAGTACGCAGTTCGCGAGCCCCAGTTCGCCGACTTCTGCGAGGGCGTGCGCGCCGTCCAGGTGGAGCTGGCCGATCAGATGCTGGGCCCGCAGCTGCCTGACCCGCGCCTGCGGCGCTGGGCCACCCGCACCCTCATCGGCTACCTCAACGACAGCGTCCTGGCCTGGCTCGAGGTGGGCGATCCCGCTCGCGACGATGTGTTCGTCGAGCAGGCCACCGACGGGATGCTGGGCATGTACCGGTCCTGGATCCCCACGGCGGACCGGAGCCCGTGAGGGTCGGTCAGGCCAATCAGGCCAGACGGATCCGGCGGATCAGTCGGGTCAGTCGGGTCAGTCGGGTCAGTTGATGAGGGCCTGGGCCTGGTCGACGATCATGGCCTGGGTGGCGGTGCGGGTCAGCGGGTCGAGCTGGCCGCCATCGCCGGTGCTGGCCGACCAGGTGATGGCGTAGGTGACGGTGGCCGTGAGCTGCTGGGCGCCCGCGGTCTCGAACAACAGGGTGCAGGTGCTGGACTGGGCGTCGGGCGGTCGAGCCGGGTCGTAGCGGGTGCCGGCCCCGTCGCAGGTCACCTGGGAACCTGACGGGCTGGCCGACCAGTCCGTGCGCACGGGCCTGGCCGTCACGGTGGCGGTGACGCCGTCGAGGGTGGCGGTGGCCTGCCGGGTGGCCCAGTCGGTGACCCACAGCCAGGTGGGGACGCCGACCAGCTGGGGGCTGCCCAGCGGCGGGCTGGCCGAGATGGTCGGGGCCGGGAGCGGCAGGGCGGACAGGGCCTGGGCCGCGGCTTGGGCGGGATCGTCGAGCCCCGGCAGGGGATCGGCGGGATCGAAGGTGAACACGTGCTGGAACACGATCGCACCCGACTCGTCCACGCACTGCAGCAGGACGAGCTGGCCGGCCTCGGGCAGGATCGGCGCCACCCCATCGCTGGTCGAGCCGACCCCGTCGCCGCCGCCGGCGTAGTAGTGGCAGAGCCAGCGCCCGGACCGCCCGGCTCCCGGATGCGAGATCGTATGGATCGGCCCCGTCGGACCCTCCACGACGATGGCCACCGGCGATCCGTCAGTCTCACCCGCTCCCGGGGTCGGGGGTCGGTCCAGCCCGATGCCGTCAGCGGACGCAGCGGTAGCCGCAACGGGCCACTGAAGAAGGCGATCACGAGGCAGCAGCAGTACTAGTCGGCGCAAGACACGGCTCCTGGCCACTTTCCTACCTGCTGGCTGGCCGAGATGTCTCCAGTGCCCGCCTGCTATCCCGCTGCACCGTGTCCTGAAGGCGGAACGTCGTCACGTTGCCATTGAGAACTGTCCCCGAGTCGACGTTGATCAACTGCGTGTCATCGACAACGCACTCGGTGACTAGGGCTTGCGTCGGCAGCGACGAGCACCACGTGGAGCGTGGCGTGGTGGAAGACCGAGTGAGGTGGTTGTCGGATGCCTCGTGGTCAGCAACCTCCTGCCTCATCACCTTCTGCGTCTGCTCAAGCGCGTCGCCCATGAGCACATCTCCGAGGCGAGGATCATCAGGCTGGGGTGGATTCACCAGCTGGAACCAGATGTCCCAATACCGGTCCACCGCCGCCCGGACGGTGTTGCCTGGCTCGATCGTGGCCACGTGGCACTAGCCGAGGTTGCCGCTGGTCGGCTGCTCGTGGGCGACTGGCCCGCGCTGGACTTGCTGTGTCCTGCGCAGGCCGAGGCGAATGAGCCGACGAGGAGCGTGGCGGCGAGTGCCGCCCGCCACGGGGACCAGTGTCGTCGCCATGTGATGCGCTGCACCTGCACGGGTGCCACCTTCCGCCGGGTACCCAATTGCCGCCTGCGGAGTTCCCCGCCGGGGCTCCGTCCTGGAGCATAAGGGCGGAAAGGGGCAGAAACAAGGTGCGGCCGCCGAGTGGCGGCGGCACAGGCAGAGGTGCCGACGGGCACCCGCTGCGGCCGTCAGGGGGGATGATCAGCCGCTCGTGGCCAGGCCACGACGATGGGGTGCTCGGCGTCGGGTCCTGCCTCCGCCCGTGCCGCCTGCAGGGGGGTCCGCCGCCCTGCCCGGTCATCATAGATCATGAAAAGCTATTGAACAAGATGATATTCACCTCAAGGCGGTGCGTTCGAGCCGCCTAGATTCGTGCCGTGAGCGAGCCCGCACCGTCGAATCCCGCCGACCCGCTGGCTGCCTTCCGCCTCGATGGCCGGGTGGCCATCGTCACCGGCGCCTCGAGCGGCCTGGGGCGGCGCTTCGCGGCCGTGCTCCACGGCGCGGGTGCCCGGGTGGTCGTGGCCGCCCGCCGCGCCGACCGGCTCGACCAGCTGGTGACCGAGCTGCCGGGCTCGGTCGCCGTGCCCGCCGACGTCACCGACGACGCCGACCGCCAGCGCCTGGTCGAGCGGGCCCTCGAGCTCGACGGCCGGATCGACGTGCTGGTGAACAACGCCGGGGTGAGCATGCCCATGCCCGCCGAGGACGAGCCCATGGACCAGTTCCGACAGGTGGTGGAGGTCAACCTGCACGCCCTGTTCGGGCTCAGCCAGCTGGTGGGGCGCCACATGCTCGACCACGGTGGCGGCTCGATCGTGAACATCGCCTCGGTCCTCGGACTGGTGGCCGCCGCCCCCATCAAGCAGGCCAGCTACACCGCGTCGAAGGGCGCGGTGGTCAACCTGACCCGCCAGATGGGCGCCGAGTGGGCTCGCCGGGGCGTGCGGGTGAACGCCATCGCTCCCGGCTGGTTCGAGACCGAGATGACCGACGAGATGTGGAGCGACGCCAGCTCGATGGCCTACATCCGGCGCAACACCCCGATGGGACGACCGGGCCACCTCGACGAGCTGGACGGGGTGCTGCTCTTCCTGGCCGGTGACGCCAGCTCGTTCATGACCGGCCAGACCCTGGCCGTCGACGGCGGTTGGACGGCACGCTGAGCGTAGGCTCCCCGGATGAGGCTGCACGAGCTGGCTGAGGAGTTCGCGCTGACCGATCAGGCCGCGGCCGAGCTCTGTGGGCGCCTGGGCCTCGGCGTGGCCTCCCCGAACGATGAGGTGTCCGACGCCGACGCCGAGCGGTTCCGGGCGGCGGCCCGGGCCGAGCTGGCGCTCGGGCCCACGTCCGACGCCCGGTCCTCGTCCGAGGCCGAGGCCGAGGGACCCTTCGCCGAGCCCGGATCTTCCGGACGGGCGCCCGGCACGGGCGACGACGTGGCCGCGGGCTGGGCGGCCCCCGAACCCACCGGAGCCTGGGCTCCGGGCACCAACGGTCACGGCGACCACGACGATCCCGGTCGCCAGGCCGGCCCTGGCCCCAGCTCCGGCTTCGGTGCCGCCGGCCAGCCCAGCTGGGCCCGCTCGGCCGACCTGGCCCGGCTCGACGCGGCCCGCGGCCGGGCCAACTCCTATGTCAACTCCGGCTACGCCCTGTTGGCGCTCGGCCTGCTCATCACCCTCGGAACCATGGCCCTGGCCCCCGGCGGGTTCTTCATCGTCAGCTTCGGGACCGTGTTCGTCGGCTTCCGGCGGCTGCGGGCCGGGCGCATGATGCGGGCGCAGATCCGGGACGCCGAACAGCGCATCGGCCCGGACTGAACGACTCGTTCCGCGCCGGTCGAACCGGGGTCAGACCAGGTTGACGGGCCGGTTGTCGAACACCTCGGTCTGCCAGGCGTGCTCGACGCCGACCAGCAAGTTGTCGGGCGAGACCGGTGCCGACAGCAGGTAGCCCTGGGCGTGGTCGCAGCCCAGCTGGGCCAACGCCTCGAGCTGGGCGCGGGTCTCGACCCCGACCGCCACCACCGTGAGCCCCAGTCCGTGGGCCAGCTCGATGGTGGCCCGCACGATGGCCGTGTCCCTCGAGTCGCGGTCCAGGCCGGCGACCAGGGTCCGGTCGATCTTCACGAAGTCCAGGGGGAACCGCTTGAGGTAGTTCAGCGTGGAGTAGCCGGCGCCGAACTCGTCGAGCCCGACCTGCACGCCGAGATCCCGCAGGAAGGCGATGCGATGGCCCAGCTCGTCGCTGTGGTCCAGCAGCGTGCTCTCGGTCACCTCCAACCACAGCCGGCCCGGGTCCAGCGCGGTGGCCTCCAGCGCGGCCACCACCTGGGTGGCCAGGCCGGGGTCGAGCAGCTGGCGGGGCGAGACGTTGACGCACACGTGGTCCGGGGCACGGCTGCGCAGCTGAGCGTCCCAGCGCGACAGCTGCTCGCAGGTGGCCTCCAGCATCTGGGTGCCCAGCCGGGCCAGCAGGCCGGCGGATTCGGCGGCCTCCACGAACTCGGCCGGGTTGAGCACCTCGTCGTCGTGGTCCCGGACCCGCAGCAGGGCTTCCGCCCCGACCAGCGCGCCGCCGTCGAGCGCCACCACCGGCTGGTAGTCGACCCGCAGGCCACCCTCGAACAGCACCCGCTGGAGTCGCTCCTCGACCACCAGGCGCCGCTTCTCGCGACGGGCCGTCTCCTCGCCCCACACCGCGATCCGGTTGCCGCCGTTGCGCTTGGCCTCGGTGGCGGCCTGGCCGGCCTGGCGCAGCAGCTCGTCGGCCTCGACCCGGCCCGAACCCACAGCGATCCCGATGCTGGCCGTGACCCGGGTGGTCTGGCCCTCGAAGGTGAACGGGCGGGCCACGATGACCCGCAGGGCGTCGGCCGCCCGCTCGGCCACGTTGGCCTCCCGCACGTCGGGCAGGGTCACCGCGAACTCGACGCTGCGCAGCCGGGCCACCACCGCGTCGGCGCCGGCACCCTCCACCAGCCGATGGGCGATCTCGGCCAGCAGGGCGTCGCCCAGGTGCGGCCCGTGGGTGGCGTTGACGGCCCGGAACTCGTCGAGGTCGACCACCAGCACGGCCAGCGGCCGGGTGCGGGCGGGATCCTCGAGCAGGGTGGTGATGCGGTCGAGCAGCCTCAGCCGGTTGGGCAGCCCGGTGTCCTGGTCGGTGTAGGCCAGACGGCTGAGCATCTCGTAGGCCCGCACCCGCTCGGTGGTGTCGCGGCCGTTGAGCACGAAGCCGCGGATGGCCGGGTTGGCGGTGAGATCGGTGATGACCGCCTCGATCGAGCGCCAGGTCCCGTCCGCGGCGCGCAGGCGCAGGCCGGTGGGCACGCCGGTGCCGTCGTTGGGATCGATCTGGACCAGTTCCTCGATTCCACCCAGCGCATCGTCGGGATGGAGCAGGTCGACCAGGGCCACCCCGGCCAGATCGCCGGGCTCGTGGCCCAGCATGGAGGAGGCCGCCGGGCTGGCGTAGCGGATGGCGCCGCCGGGCTCGATGACCGCGATCAGGTCGCTGACGTGCTCGACCAGCGCGGCGAAGTGCTCCTCGGCGCTGCGCTGGACCGGCGCCGGTGGGGTGGCGTCCAGCACCTGGGCGGACAGCACCAGGGCGGTGCGGGCACCGGCCGAACTGTGCTGGGCCACCAACGAGGCCAGGACCGGCACCGCGTCGACGTCGGGCCCGACCATGGTGAGCCGGCCCTGCCACCAGCCCTGGCGTAGCAGGCAGGGCAGGACCTTGACCACGAAATGACCCTGTGACGAATCGTCGAACAGCTCGATGAGGGGTGGCGCGGCCCAGGCCGGGACCTGGAGCTGGTGGCGCAGGCTGTCGTTGGCCCACAGCATCTGGCGTCCGGTGGCGCCGAAGGTGGCCATCAGGGCCGGGCTGTGGGCCCCGGCATCGGCCAGCATCGAGGCCAGCTGCGCCGCCGGGTCGGTGTCGACTGCTCGCCGTCGGGCGCTCTCGAGGGCGTCGCGACCGGATCGGGCGGCGCTGCCGTTGCGACCGGAGCTGTCAGATCCGTCGGCCGACAGGCCGCTGCCGTCGATGCGTCGGGCCACCGGGCCCTCGGGGGTGTGGCGCACCTCGAAGAGCACCTGGCGGGACTTGTCCTGGCCGAGCGAGACCGGCGTGACGGCGCGGAACCCGGGGCTGGCGTACGCGAATCGGGCCAACGTCTCGACCCGGGCCCGGTCCTCGGGGCACACGCCCAGCAGCGTGGCCTCGCGCAGGACGCGGTCGCGGGCGAACCCGGTCTGGCCGTTGCCGTGCGCCTGACCGAGGTCGGTCGGCCGACCGCGCCTGGGCATCACCGAATCTCCCTCGATCTCCACTCTGGCTCTATCGGCATGGGTCGACGAGCCCATGAGCATTTGTCCCCGGAGAAAGGCGGGGGTGCGACTCCGAAGGTGGCCGGCGGCCCGAGGCGGGGTGGGTGGGGCCACCGCTAGGGTGGCGACCGCACACCGGGGCAAGCGTCACCAGGGGGAAGCACATGACCGACGACTCCACGCCCGAATCGGGCCAGGGCGAAGGTGGTCCGGCCGAGCCGACCACCGAACGGCCAGGCACCATCAGCCGCCGGGCCGTGCTGGGTGCGGCCGCGGTGGGCGCCGGCGCCCTGGCCGTGGGCGCCACCGGCGTGGGGCGAGCGGCGGCGTTGGGGCCCTCGACGCCGCCCAACGTCCGGGTGTCGCCCGCCCAGAGCGGGATCGACCACATCGTGGTGGTCATGATGGAGAACCGGTCCTTCGACCACATGCTGGGTTGGCTGCCGGGCGCCAACGGCATCCAGGCCGGACTCAGCTTCATCGACCACGAGGGCACGTCCCACGACACCTGGCACCTGGACACCTTCCAGGGTCTCCAGTACGGCGATCCCGACCACTCCTATGGAGGCGGGCGGATCCAGTGGAACCACGGCCGATGCGACGGCTTCCTCAAGGCCGGCACCGACGATGTGTTCCCGATCGGGTACTACACCGCCGACGACCTCGCCCTCTACCGCCAGCTGGCTCCGGACTGGGTCACCTGCGACGCCTTCCACGCCTCGATCATGGGCCCCACCTTCCCCAACCGCATGTACATGCACACGGCCCAGACCGATCGCATCTCCAACACCACCAACGCCTCGCTCCTGCCCACCATCTGGGACTCGCTGGCCGCCGCCGGCGTCTCGGCCAACTACTACTACGCCGACGTTCCCATCACCGCCCTGTTCGGGACTCGACTCCTCCCGATCTCCAAGCCGTACTCGACGTTCCTGTCGGACTGCGCGGGTGGAACCCTGCCCTCGGTCAGCTACGTCGATCCGCGGTTCGTGGGCGAGTCGACCGGGACGGCCGGCGACGACCATCCGTTCTCCGACATCCGCGTCGGCCAGTCCTTCCTCAACGACATCTACACCGCCGTGACCAACGGTCCGGGCTGGGCCCACACCGCCCTGATCATCACCTACGACGAGTGGGGCGGGTTCTTCGACCACGTCAACGTGAACACGGCACCGGACAACGATCCGACCCACGCCCTGCGAGGGTTCCGGGTTCCCACCTTCGTCATCAGCCCGTATGCCCGGCGCGCCACCGTCGACCACTACCTCTACGACCACACCTCGATCCTGGCCCTGATCGAGTGGCGCTTCGGCCTGGCGCCGCTCACCCAGCGCGACAAGTTCGCTCGCAGCATCCTCTACGCCCTCGACCTGCGCACACCCCCCAACCTCGAGGCCCCCCAGTACGTGGTGCCCAGCGCCGCGTCCATCCCGGCCCAGCCGTCCCTCAGCGGTCCCACCGAGCACGAACAGGACTGGTTGCAGGTGGCCGAGCTCGCCCAGCGCGAAGGCTTCGAGCTCGGCTTCTGAGCGGCGCCGGGCTCGGGTCGGTCAGCGTCGGGTCAGCTCGCCCCGCAGGTGGGGCTGGAGGGGCTGGCCGACCGCGGCCATGGCCACCTCGTAGCTGAGTCGCCCCGACTCGACGCGGTAGCGACGTTCGGTGGCCGTGACCTCCTTGGCCGTCGAGGTGCCCGAGACCGTGCCCGACACCATGACCTCGGCCGATCCCGGTGCGTCGCCCCCGGCGGTGACCAAGACCCCTTCGCCGATCTCGACCAGGCCGGCGCCCTGGGCCACCACCACCTCGATCAGATCCGGACCCACCAGGCGCCAGAAGCCGGATTCGCCGTGCAGGGTCCGCCCGTCGTCCGCGGCCCGGGTGGCGGAGCGGTAGGCCAACAGCGGCTTGCCCGGCACCGGTCGCAGCTCGATCTCCTCGGTGTAGGCGAACGGGGAGATGGTCGGATACCGGCCGTCGCCCTGCCCGACCCAGACGCCGATGAAGGGGGCCAGCGCCGCCACCTCAGGGGGTGCCGTGTCCGCGCCGGTGGGCGCCGTCTCCGCGCCGGGTACGCCGTCGAGCAGGTGGATCCAGCGCACCTCCTTCTGTCCCGGTCGGCGCGTCCGGGCCACGACCAGCGGCTGGGCGAACCCGGCCAGGCGTTCGAGGGTCCGGTCGACGTCGTCCACCAGCTCGAACGGGTGCAGGCGTTCGCTGCGGGCCCGCAGCTCGCCGGGAGTCTGGGCGCCCCGCAACAGCAGCACGGTCAGCACGGCCCGACCCGGCTCGTCGAGCCCCAGGGCCTCGTCGGCCACCTGGCGGTACTTCACCGTGCGGGCGCCGTGGCTGGGGTGGACGAGTCGCACCAGCCCCAGCTGTCGCAGCTCGTCCAGGGCGGCCTCCACCTCGGCCTCGGACAGCGCCATCACCGGGTCGCGCCCGGTCGTCTGGTTGCAGGCGGCCACCGCCGCGTTGAGGGTGAGGGGATAGGTGGCGGGCACGGTGACCTGCTTCTCGAGCAGGCCCCCCAGGGCGCGACAGGCGTTGGCCGACAGCGGCTCCACCGTCACACCGTGGCGTCGGCGTGGTCCCGCGCCGACTCCGTCCGGCCATCGCCGTGGCGGGCGAAGCGCGCCTGGGTGGCCCCGTGCACGGGATCGTCGACCGGCCAGGGCCAGCCCCCGAACTCGGTTCGGCGGTAGTCGGCGAAGGCCTGGCGGATCTCGTCGTCGGTGTTCATGACGAACGGGCCGTATTGCGCCACCGGCTCGCCGATGGGTCGGCCCTGCAGTACGAGGCACTCGGTGGCCTGGTCGGCGGACGTGTCGCCATCGGCGGCCGGAACCGAACGGATGGCGAGCGGCCGATCGGTGCGCACCAGGGCGCCGGAGTCGGCCTCGAGGCGGTGGTCTCCCACCTGCAGGGGTGCGCCCTCGAACACGTAGAGCGTCCGCATCACATCGTCGTGGTCGGTCGGGGGCAGCTCCCAGCTGGCGCCCGGCTCGAGCCGCAGATGCCAGATGGCCAGCTCGCTGTCGGGTCGCGACGCCCACGAGTGGGGTGGGGCAGCCGCGGGGGTGAGCCCGGCCAGCGCACCGGCGATGACGGTGACCACCGTCGTGCGTCCTTCGGCGTCGAGGGCCACGTGGCGGGGGATGTCGCCGTCCCACAGCATGGTGAAGTGGGGCTCGACCATCTTGTCGGAGGCCGGGAGGTTCAGCCAGATCTGGAAGAGCTCGACGGGGTTGGGACCATCGGGATCGACCAGGGGGAACATCTCGCAGTGCTCGATGCCGCCACCCGCGGTCAGCCACTGCACGTCGCCGCGTCCGAACCGGGCCGTGGCCCCCAGCGAGTCGGCGTGGTCGATCAGTCCCCGGCGCACGAACGTCACCGTCTCGAACCCGCGATGGGGGTGTCGGGGGAAGCCCGGCACCACCCGGCCGTGGTACATCCGCCAGCCGTCGATGCCGGCGAAGTCCTGACCCAGGTCGCGACCGTCGAGGGGGCGGGCCGGGCCCAAGCGGTCGTTGCCGGCCGGGTAGTCGTCGAGGTGGTGCACGCAGAACAGGAAGGGGTCGACGGTGGGCCACTGGAAGCCCAGGGGCACGGTCTGGATCACGGGATCGTCCACGTCCACCAGCGTAGGGCCGGCCCCCGTGTGCCACGATCGTCGCTCGTCTGAACCATTCGCCAGCCGATCGGAGCGAGACGCCATGCCCGAGTCCACCTCCCGCTACGCCTTCGACCCGGATCTGGTCGAGACGGCCAACTCGACCGAGCACTCGGTGATCGAGGACGTCGCGGCCAGCCGGTTGGCTGCCGCGGCGATGTACCGCCCCATGCTCGACCACCTCGACACCACCGGCGTGATCATCGAGGACCGCTCGGTGCCGGGCGCACCGGGTGATCCCGACGTGGCCGTGCGCATCTACCGACCGGAGGCCCCGACCGGGACGCGGGGCGGGGTCCTGAGCATCCACGGCGGGGGCTTCGTGACCGGCGACCTCGATGCCGACATGGGGCTGGCCATGATGCTGGTGGGCCTGGTCGGGGCCGCGGTGGTCTCGGTGGACTATCGCCTGGCACCCGAGCACCCGTTCCCGGCCGGCCTGGACGACTGCTACGCGGCCCTGGTCTGGTTCCACGACCATGCCGCCGAGCTCGGCGTGGATCCGGACCGGGTGGCCGTGTTCGGCATGAGCGCCGGCGGTGGCCTGGCCGCCGCCCTGGCGCTGCTGGCCCGGGACCGGGGCGGCCCGCCCCTCTGCTTCCAGTTCCTGGGCATCCCCGAGTTGGACGACCGCCTGGACACGCCCAGCATGCTCGCCTTCGAGGACACGCCCATGTGGCATCGTCCCAACGCCGAGCTGAGCTGGCAGTACTACCTGGGCCTCGAGGCCGGCGCCGACCACGGCGACGTGTCGCCCTACGCCGCGCCGGGGAGGGCCACCGACCTGTCGGGCCTGCCCCGGGCCTATGTGTCCACCATGGAGTTCGACCCGCTGCGTGACGAAGGGCTGCGCTACGGGATGGCCTTGTTGGAGGCCGGCGTGCCCGTCGAGATCCATCAGTTCGCGGGCACGTTCCACGGCTCGGCCCTGGCCCTGGGCGCCTGGTCCTCACGGCGCCAGATCGACGAGTTGATCGACGTCATGATCCACGCGCTGGAAGCGCCGTAGAGTCCGCGCCATGCGCGACGACGAGGTGAGCCAGCGTTCCCGGCGGCTGGCCGCCGCCCTGGAGCCCCTGGTGGGCCAGGTGTACTTCAGCCCCGAATGCCACCAGGCCTATGAGGCCCTGGGCTTCGGTCCCAGCCCCGGGTCGCGCCAGGGCGTGGCCATGCCCGACGGGATCGCCTACTTCACCAGCCGGGGCTCGGCCCTGGGCCAGGTGCCGGGCCAGGTGGTGGCCGCCACCTTCGGCGTGTTCAACCCCGCCGTGGTGGTCCCCTGCGTCGAGCGAGGGTGGAGCCTGACCGCCGCACCCACCATCGCCCACGCCCGCCTGGGCGGCGCCACCGCCCAGCTGGCCCGCATCCTGGGTGAGCATCCGACTGGGGTCGAGCGAGCCACCGAGCTGCTGTTGGCGGCCGGCCAGCACCTGCGCCCCGAGGGGCGATCGCTCTACGCCGGCGTGCTGGCCCAGGGGTTGCCGGGTGACCCGCTGGGCGACCTGTTCCGGGCTGGTGACCGCCTGCGCGAGTACCGGGGGGACTCCCACATCGGGGCCTGGATCTCGGCCGGCTACGACGCCACCGAGATCGGCCTGCTGACCGAGCTCTACATCGGGATCCCCCTCAAGACCTACGTCCGCAGCCGGGCGTGGAGCGACGAGGAGCTGGACGACGCCCTGGCGCGTCTGGTGGGGCGAGGCCTGGTGGCCGACGGCGCCTTCACCGAATCGGGCCGGGCCGCCCGCGAGGCGGTGGAGACGGCCACCGACGTGCAGCTGCGCCCGGTGGTCGAGGCCCTGGGCGACGACCTCGACGAACTGGTGGAGGCGCTCGCCACCTGGAGCCGTGCCATCCAGGCGGCCGGCGGGTACGTGACCAGCCCGGCCTTGCTGGGACCCTCGTAGCATCGAGGGAGCCGATCGGAGAAGGGACCCTGCCATGTGCCGCAACATCACCATCCTGCGTGGGCTGGAACCAGCCGCCACCCCCGAGGAGATCGAGGCGGCGGCGCGCCAGTACGTGCGCAAGGTGAGCGGGGTGCGCGAGCCGTCGGCTCAGCTGGCCGAGCCCTTCGAGCGGGCGGTGGCCGAGGTGACCCGGGCCACCGCCGTGCTGCTCGAGGAGCTACCCCCGCGGCGTCAGCCGCCGACGACGGTGCCACCCATGCGTCGCCATCACGGCCATCCCTGAACGGCTCAGCCTCCCAGGACGGCTCGCGCCGTGCGTCCCAGCAGCTCCACCCGGTCGGGGTTGTGGCCGTTGGCCGGCAGGTTGCAGGTGAAGCCGTCCACGCCCAGTGCCAGGACCCCGGTGAGCTGCTCGCCCACCTCGTCGGGGTCGCCCATGATGATCATGGACAGGAAGACCGCCTGGCTGTCGGCGTCGAGCGCCTCGAAGTCGAGGCCCCGAGCCTTCAGGAAGGCGACCGCCTCGGTGTAGGCCTCGTCGTGGGTGGGGGCGATGCACACGTTGAGCTGCTTGGACACGGTGATCTCGCCTCGGTCGCGGCCCAGTCGTTCGCAGTGGGCGGCCAGGGCGTCGAGCTTGCGTCCCACCTCATCGAGCGGGCACGTGAAGTTGGCCTCGTCCGCGTACTGGGCCACCATCCGCAGGGTCTTGCGCTCGCCGGAGCCGCCGATCATCACCGGGATGGGCCCCACCGGCGCCGGGTGGTTGATGGCGTCGGTCACCTGGTAGCGCTCGCCCTGGAAGGTGGGCTGCTCACCCCGGAGCATGGGCAGGATGATGTGCAGCGCCTCCTCCAGCCGCTCGAAGCGGTCGGTGAAGGTGCCGAACTCGAAGCCCAGCGACTGGTGCTCGAACTCGAACCAGCCGGCGCCGATGCCCAGTTGGGCCCGGCCGCCCGACACCACGTCGAGGGCGGTCACGATCTTGGCCAGCAGGGCCGGGTTGCGGTAGGTGTTGCCCGTGACCAGGGCGCCCAGGCGGACCGTCTGGGTGTGCTGGGACAGGGCCCCGAGGGTCGTGTAGCACTCCATCATGTTGGCGTCGGGCTCCCCCAGCATGGGGAGCTGGTAGAAGTGGTCCATCAGCAGGACGGTGTCGAAACCGGATCGGTCGGCCGCCGCGGCCTGGGCGGCCACCGCCGCGAACAGGCCGGCCGAATCCACGCCGGGATAGGTGAAGTTCGGGATCTGGTAGCCGAGGCGGGTCATGGGCAGGAGTCTGCCGGAATTCACCCCGAAAACCGGCAACGGCCTGGATCGCGGTAGACTGATCAGCCGGCGAGGGCTCCCCGACAGCTCGCCGAGGGAGATCTCCGTGCCGTTCAAAGTTGGTGACAAGGTCGCGTATCCCCACCACGGGGCGGCGGTCATCGAGCGCAAGGAGAAGGTGGAAGCCTTCGGTGAGAGCCGTGATTGCTTCGTGTTGCGCATCGCGTTCGGCGACTTGACGCTGAAGGTGCCGATCGACAACGCCGACGAGGTGGGCCTGCGGGCCATCATCGATCGCGACGAGGTCGACGAGGTGTTCGCCCTCCTGGGCAAGCCCTGCGGGCGCGAGCCGGCCAACTGGTCGCGCCGGTTCAAGAACAACGTCGAGAAGCTCAAGTCCGGCGACATCTACCAGGTGGCCGAAC
Organism: uncultured Microthrixaceae bacterium; assembly: GCA_963793965.1. GTDB lineage: Bacteria > Actinomycetota > Acidimicrobiia > Acidimicrobiales > Acidimicrobilacustridaceae > UBA4742. The sequence goes on along the minus strand of CAWCCB010000012.1, from coordinate 68,685 downwards.
TGGTGCGGAACCTGTCGCGCCGCGAGCAGGAGAAGCACCTGTCGGCCGGTGAGAAGCGCCTGCTGGTCAACTCGCGACGGGTCCTGGTCTCCGAGCTCCGCCTGGCCATGGACGTGAGCGAGGAAGACGCCGAGAGCGCGCTCGACGAGATCCTGACAAAATCAGTGGCCTGACGTCGGCCCGGTGGGCCGGCCGGCGTCCCTTGAACCAGGGGAGGCCGCTGTGAGGGTGCCGTTGACGATCCGCGACCACCTCGACCGGGCGCGTCTGGTCTACGGCGAACGGCTGGCCGTGGTCGACGAGCCCGATCAGCCGGCCACCCCGCTCGAGGGCATGACCTACCGCCGGCTCCACGAGCAGGCCGCGGCCCAGGCCGCCCGCCTGGACGAGCTGGGCGTGGCCCAGGGCGAGCGGGTGGCCATCGTGTCGCACAACTCGGCGCGCCTGCTGGCCGGCTTCTACGGCGTCAGCGGGTGGGGCCGCATCTATGTGCCCATCAACTTCCGGCTCTCGGCCGACGAGATCGCCTTCATCGTGGGCCACTGCGGTGCGTCGGTGCTGCTGGTCGACCCCGAGCTCGACGAGGCGCTGGCCGAGGTCAAGGTCACCCACCGCTTCGTGCTGGGTCGCGACGACGACCAGATCTACCGCTTCGGCGTCGAACCCGAACCCTGGGAGCCCGACGAGGACGCCACCGCCACCATCAACTACACCTCCGGCACCACGGCCCGCCCCAAAGGCGTGCAGATGACCCATCGCAGCCTGTGGGTCAACGCCGCCACCTTCGGGTGGCACACCGGGGTCAGCGACCGCGACGTCTACCTGCACACGCTGCCCATGTTCCACTGCAACGGCTGGGGCATGCCCTACGCCGTGACCGCCATGGGCGTGCGCCACGTCGTGCTGCGCAAGGTGGACGGAGCCGAGATCCTGCGCCGCGTCGAGCGTGAGGGGGTCACGCTCATGTGCGGGGCCCCGGCGGTGGTGGCGGCCATCCTGGACGCGGCCGGCACCTGGGACGGCCCCGTCCCCGGCGCCGGGCGGACCCGCATCGTGGTGGCCGGCGCCCCGCCGCCCACGCGCACCATCGAACGGGTGGAGACCGAGCTGGGCTGGGAGTTCATCCAGATCTACGGCCTGACCGAGACCGCGCCCCTGCTCACCATCAACCGCAGCCGGGCCGAGTGGGACGAGCTCGAGGCCGGCGCCCGGGCCTCGAAGTTGAGCCGCGCCGGCACCCCGGCGCTGGGCGTGACCCTGCGCACCGATGCCACCGGCGAGGTGCTGGCCCGTTCCAACGTCGTGCTCGAGGGCTACTGGGACAACCCCGACGCCACCACCGACGCCCTCGAGGGCGGCTGGTTCCACACCGGCGACGGCGGGTTCATCGACGACGGCAGCTACCTGACCATCGCCGACCGCAAGAAGGACGTGATCATCACGGGGGGCGAGAACGTGTCGTCCATCGAGGTCGAGGACCGCCTGTTCAGCCATCCGGCGGTGGCGGAGGTGGCCGTGATCGGCGTGCCCGACGAGAAGTGGGGCGAGACCATCAAGGCGCTGGTGGTGGTGGCGCCCGGGGCCGAGGTCACCGAGCGCGAGCTCATCGAGCACTGCCGTGAGGCCCTGGCCCACTTCAAGAGCCCGACCTCGGTCGAGTTCCGCGACGAGCTGGCCCGCACCGCCACCGGGAAGCTCCAGAAGTACAAGCTGCGCGCCCCCTACTGGGAGGGCCACGAGCGCCAGGTCAACTGACCCGCCACGGTCCCGGGCACCGGCCCGACAAACCTGATGCGGTGGCGCGGGCCCCAGCGGCCAGACTGGGACCATGCTGTCGGTGCGCGAGCTCTCGGTCGAGGTCGGTGGCGTGCTCACCTTGGAGCACGCCAGCTTCACCGTGCGCAGCGGCGACAAGGTGGGCCTGACCGGGCGCAACGGGGCCGGCAAGACGTCGTTGCTGCGGGTGCTGGCCGGCGAGACCGATCCCTACCGGGGGGTGGTGCAGGTCACCGGCGGGCTGGGCTACCTGTCCCAGGACCCCCGCATGGACCAGGTGGACGAGCGAGCCAGTGCCCTCAGCCACGTCCTGTCCGGGCGGGGTCTGGACCAGGCTGCGGCCCGCCTGGAGAAGTTCCGCCTGGCCGTCGAGGAGCAGGCCACCGATCAGGCCGTGGAGCGCTACAGCCGGGCCGAGGAGCGGTTCCGCCTGGATGGCGGGTACGCGGCCGAGGGCGAGGCGCATCGGCTGGCCCGCGGCCTGGGGCTGGCCGAGGGACGCCTGGAGCTGCCCCTGGGCGCGCTCAGCGGCGGCCAGCGTCGTCGGGTCGAGCTGGCCCGGATCCTGTTCGCCGGCAGCGACGTGCTGCTCCTCGACGAGCCCACCAACCACCTCGACACCGACGCCAAGACCTGGCTGCTCGAGTTCCTGCGGCGCTACCGCGGGGCCCTGCTGGTCATCAGCCACGACCTCGACCTGCTCGACGAGTCGATCACCCGGGTCCTGCACCTGGAGCGACACGGCCACGAGGACGTCGGCGGCCTGACCGAGTACAAGGGCACCTACAGCCAGTACCTGGCCGCCCGGGATCGAGACGACGCCCAGCTGACCAAGCAGGTCGAACGCGAGCAGGCCGAGATCGCCCGGCTGTCGACCCTGGCCGATTCGATGCGCCACCAGACGGCCAAGCGGGCCCGCCAGGCCAAGTCGCTCGACAGCCGGGTGGCCAAGCTGGCCGATGCCGCGGCCGAGGGGCCGGCCAAGCGCCGCAACCTCCACGTGCGGTTCCCCGAACCGCCCACCGCCGGGCGTACGGTGCTCGAGGTGGTCGACCTGGCCCGCTCCTATGGCCCGGTGGATGTGTTCGACTCGGTGACCTTCGCGGTCGAGCGGGGCGAGCGGCTGCTGGTGATGGGTCTCAACGGGGCGGGCAAGACCTCGTTGTTGCGGATCCTGGCCGGGGTGAACGAGCCCGATGCCGGGCGGGTGCGCTACGGCCACCAGGTGGATGCCGGCTACTACGCCCAGGAGCACGACCTCATCGATCCCAGCCGATCCCTGATCGAGCAGATGCGCGACCACGCCACGGTGGGCGACACCGAGCTGCGCGGCCTGCTGGGCATGTTCGGCCTGGGCGGCGACATCGTGTTCCGTCCGGCCGGCACCCTGTCGGGCGGGGAGAAGACCAAGCTGGTGCTGTCCCAGCTGGTGGCCGGGCGCCACAACCTGCTGCTGCTGGACGAGCCCACCAACAACCTGGATCCTGGTTCCCGGCTGGCCACCGCCGAAGCGTTGGGCGCCTGGCCAGGCAGCATGGTCCTGGTCAGCCACGACCGCGAGTTCGTCGAGGCGCTGCGCCCCGACCGGGTGCTGGTCATGCCCGAGGGCGACCTCGACTACTGGACCGACGACCTGCTCGACCTGGTGGCCATGGCCTAGCGTGCACGCCGATGAGCCGCGTGGCGGCCGGACGCGCCGTAGGGGGAGCCGGGGGAACGTGACGAGAGCGACTCGACGGGTCCCGATGCTTGGTGTGGTGGCCGTGGTCCTGATGGCCGCGGCCTGCGGCTCGACCAGCACGTCGGCCCCACCGTCGACGTCGCCATCGAGTTCGACCACCCCACGCCACGGGCTGCCCGCCGGGGTCACGGCTGTCCCCACCGCCGTGTCCAGCGCCCCGGCTCGACCCTCCGCCGGGTGCACCGCCGCGGCCACCACGCCGCCGGGCACGGGTGAGATCACCGAGACCATGACCAGCGGTGGCGTCACCCGGACCTACCTGCGCTACGTGCCGCCTGGCGTGGATCCCACCAAGCCGCTCCCGTTGGTCATCGACATCCACGGCCTGGGCAGCAACATGACCCAGCAGCAGGCCGTGACCCAGTTCGAGCAGTTGGCCGCCACCCAGCACTTCGTGGTGCTCACCCCCGACGGGATCGCCAGCAAGTGGAACACGGTGAACGCCCGACCCAACGCCGACATCGACTTCCTCTCCGCCATGCTCGATCAGGTGGAGGCGCTGGCCTGCGTGGACATGGTCCGGGTGTACTCCACCGGCTACTCCGACGGTGGGCTGATGTCGTCGGTGCTGGCCTGCCAGCTGAGCGATCGCATCACCGCGGTGGGCCTGGTCTCGGGCATCACCCACGGCCCTGGCTGCCAGCCGGGGCGTCCGGTTCCCATCATCGTGTTCTGGGGCAAGCAGGATCTCGTCCTGCCGTACTACGGCGGTTTGGGCGAGGCGCTACGGGACCTGCTGACGGGCAAGCCGGTGCCGCCCGGGCTCACCGCCCCCACCGCACCGCCGGCCAACGACGACGGCTTCCCGCCGGTCGAACAGGTGGTGGGCGCCTGGGCGACCACGAACGGCTGCCCGACGGAGCCGGTCACCGTGACCGCCGGTTCCGACGTGGCCCAGCACATCTACGCCCCGTGCTCGGGGGGAACCATGATCCGCTTCTACGTGGTGGCCGACGGTGGCCACGCCTGGCCGGGGAGCAAGGTCGAGTCGGCGGCCGGCGCGGGCCAGGCCGGCAACCGGGCACCCATCGTCGGGTTCACCACCATGCAGGTCGACGCCACCCGGCTGATCTGGGCGTTCTTCCGGGGCTACGCGCTCCCGGCCTAGCCGGGCCAGCGCCCCGTCGGGTCACCCATGTCGGCTCAGGCGCTTCTCGTAGCGGGCCTCGCTGACCAGCCCCCGCCGGATCAGCAGCCCGGCCACGGCCAGGTCGACGGCCGCCACCGTCAACAGCAGGGCCGGCGTGTGACGATCGGTGCCGGCCAGCAGCAGGTGCAGCTGCACCAGACCGAACAGCGGGAAGCTGAGCCAGTGCACGGCCCGCCACGCCCGCGCCGGCATGTGCGCCCGCAGCAGGGAGGTGACCTCGACGGCCAGCAGCAGGTACAGCGAGACCACGCCCAGCGCCACCGGCACCGGGCTCCAGTGCGAGGCCAGCGGCACCAGCACGTCGGTGAGCCCGAAGGGGACGAAGTGGTCGAAGAGCGTGCCGGCCAGGTGCACGCCCACGAAGATGACGGCCAGGCCGCCCAGGAACCGGTGCAGGTCGAGGCGCCACGCCGACCGCGGCCGGGCGCCGCGGGGCGCGGTGGTGAGCGCCAGCCCGGCGATCACCGAGGCGGCCAGCAGGGCGGCGGCCACCAGCCCCCCGGCTCGCGACGTGTACCACCACAGGTTGTTGCTCACCGCCGGCTCAGGCGGCCCGGGCCGCGAACCGGTGCCAGTCCGGGCCTTCGCACAACTCGCCGTCGGCCGTGAACACGACCGCCGCGCCTCCCAGGGTGTGGACCAGGCCCAGGCCCTGCACCGCGCCGCCGATGAAGGCGGCCTTGGCCAGTACCTCGGCCTGCCAACCCAGGGCCGCCACCGCGGTGGCCGACACCACGTCGCTGTCCACCGGGATGCCCATCAGGGGGTCGATCAGGTGGTGGCGCGACTCACCGTCGGCCGTAGTCCACCGGCGTTTGGTGCGGGTGCTGGTGGCCACCGCGCCGTCGTGGAGCTCGACCGAGGCCAGGTCCAGCGCGCCCAACGGGTGGTCGACCCCGATGCGCCAGGGGCCGGTGCGCTCCGGCGGCTCGCCGGTGACCCGCAGGTCGCCGCCCAAGTCGACCAGCACGCCGGCCGCGCCGGCGGCCATGGCCTCGGCGGCCACCAGGTCGGCGGCGAAGCCCTTGCCGATGCCGCCCGGGTCGAAGCCCACCCCGGCCGGGAGTCGGGCGGTGCCGGCCGCGGGATCGAGCTCGAGGTCACCGCAACCGCGCACCAACCAGGACCGCCGGGTCGGGCCGGATCCCGTCTCGGCCGGCGCGGCCGGGACCGTCCAGGCGCCGGCCGCGGCCGGATGGCGGGCCAGCTCGTCGTCCTCGGGGTCACGCCCGCCCACCCGCTCGAAGGTGCGGTCGTAGCCGGCCCGCTCGAGGTCGCCCAGGACGGTGGGGTCGAACAGGCCGTAGGTGGCCTCCCACCCCTCCATGGCGTGGGTCAGCAGCTCCAGGGTGGCGGGGGAAACCGAGACGGCCGCGCCCGCGGCCCGGTTCAGGCGGCTGATCTCGCTGGTGTCCACGAACCGGCTCCAGCGGGCCTCGAGATCGACGACGCGGTCTCGCAGGCGTTCGGCCAGCCCGTGGGGCTCGCCGACCACCAGGATGCGGGCCCGGGTGCCCATGGCCTGGAAGCGGATGTCAGCTGGCACCGGATTGTCCGTGGTTGCCCTGCTGGGGGACCCCGAGCGAGCCCGACGGAGCCGGGGTGGCCGACCAGCCGCCGTCGTCGGGGCCGGGCGACGAGCTCGAACCGACGTCGGGCGAGGATCCCCCGTCGGTGGCCGGACCGGTGGGCGTGGTGGTGGGCGTGGTGGCCCGGTGGGTGTCGGAGGCGGCCGCGTGGCTGACGGCCAGGCCTCCGGCGATGCCGGCGAAGGCGGCCGCGCTCACCACCGCGGTGACGGCGCGGGCTCGACGGGCAGGATGGTGGCTCATGGCGTGGCCTCGCAGAAGGGCGCGGAGAGGGCGAGCGTGTCGTCCAGTTTCGGCCACTGGGGATAAGTGGGGCCGAAAGCGCCGCCCGACGCAAAATGGCGTCACCGGACAGCGGCTAGCTTCGGCGGCATGACCGCCGCTTCCCCCGTTCCCTCCGACGCCGACGAGCCCCTGCCCGCGTTCCGCATCGAGCACGACTCGATGGGCGAGGTGCTGGTCCCGGCCACGGCCAAGTACGCAGCCCAGACCCAGCGCGCCGTGGAGAACTTCCCCATCTCCGGGTTGACCATCGAGCCGCGGTTGATCCGTGCGCTGGCGCTGATCAAGTCAGAAGCGGCGACGGTGAACGCCGGGCTCAAGGACGTGCCCAAGGTGGACAAGCGCATCGCCGCGGCCATCGCGGCCGCGGCCGACGAGGTGGCCGAGGGTCGCTGGAACGACGAGTTCCCGATCGACGTGTACCAGACCGGGTCGGGCACGTCGTCGAACATGAACGCCAACGAGGTCATCGCCACCTTGGCCAGCGAACGCCTGGGCGAGATCGACTCGGTGCATCCCAACGATCACGTCAACGCCTCGCAGTCCTCCAACGACGTGTTCCCGTCGGCCATCCACCTGGCCGTCACCGAGGGGATCGCCCGAGACCTGCTGCCGGCGCTCGAGCACCTCGAGGCGTCGCTGCGGCGCAAGCAGCGCAAGTTCGCCAAGGTGGTCAAGTCGGGTCGCACGCATCTCATGGACGCCACCCCGGTCACGCTGGGCCAGGAGTTCGGCGGCTATGCCACCCAGATCCACCAGGCCATCGCTCGGCTGAACGACACGCTGCCCCGCGTGGGCGAGCTGCCGCTGGGCGGCACCGCGGTGGGCACCGGGATCAACGCGCCCAAGACCTTCGCCCGCAAGGTGATCGCCCGCCTGGTGGCCCGCACCGACGGCCTGCCCCTGTCCGAAGCCGGCGACCACTTCGCGGCCCAGAGCGCACGCGACGCGCTGGTCGAGACCTCGGGCGAGCTGCGCACGCTGGCCGTGGCCCTGATCAAGATCGCCAACGACCTGCGCTGGATGGGCAGCGGCCCCCGCACCGGCCTGTCCGAGATCTTCCTGCCCGACCTGCAGCCCGGCAGCTCGATCATGCCCGGCAAGGTCAACCCGGTCATCCCCGAGGCCGTGACCCAGGTGGCGGCCCAGGTGCTGGGCAACGACGCCGCCGTGGCCTTCGGAGGCACCCAGGGCGCCTTCGAGCTCAACGTGTTCATGCCCATGATGGCCCGCAACCTGCTGGAGTCCATCCGGCTCCTGTCCTCGGTGAGCGTGGTCTTCGCCGACACCTGCATCGACGGGATCACCGCCAACGAGGCCCGGCTCAAGACCTATGCCGAGTCGTCGCCGTCTATCGGCACGTCGCTCAACCCCTACATCGGCTACGACAAGGCGGGCGAGATCATCAAGGCCTCGGTCAAGACCGGTCGCTCGATCCGCGAGCTGGTGCTGGAGCAGGGCCTCATGACCGAGGCCGACCTGGACAAGGCCCTCGACGTCATCGCCATGACCAAGGGCGGGATCATTTAGAGGGCCGGGGTTCCCTCGAACGGGGTGGGATCGCCCGCCGCGGGGATGACCGGGCGGGCCCAGCTCATGCGGGTGGCCAGGTTCTCGGCCACCTGGCGCCAGTCGTCGGGCTGCCAGCCCTCCGCCTTGGCCTCCACCGCGTGGCTCTGGTTGATGTGCACGAAGGCCGGGAGGTGCTCGAGGCCGAGGCCCTTGGTGGCCTGGCGGTCGGGGTCGACCAGGACGAGGAACTCAGGGACCAGCGGACCGAGGAAGGTGCGGGCATCCGCCTCGTCGGCGGTGACCAGGAACGCCACCCGGCAGTCGGCCGCCGCGAAGTTGCGCAGCACCCGGGTGGCTGTGTCCAGGATCCATGAGCTCTCGTAGGTGTACGGATCGAGCACCACGATGGCCAGGTGGAACATGGTCGTCCACTCGCCGATGGTGCGAGGCTCCCGCCCGATCGGGGTGAGGACGAGATCAGCGGGGACGTCGGTTGCCACGGACGGAGAACGTAGCGCGAGTACCTTCGGCTGAGCACACTCGCTCCGAGGAGGCCTCATGGTTCTGGCCGCGATCAACGACACCGGCTACAAGATCGTTCTGCTCCTGCACATCTTGGCGGTGCTGGTGGCCTTCGCGCCGTTCTTCATCCTGCCCCTGATCAACCGCAGCGGCGGCGAGGGGACGGCCACCGCCGTGCTCACCTACCTGCAGCGCTTCGCCACGCCGGCGGTCGTATTGGCCGGCTTCTTCGGGCTGGCCATGATCGGCATGAGCGACAAGGCGTACAAGTTCAGCCAGACCTGGGTGAGCTTCGCCCTGCTGCTGTGGATCGTCCAGGTGGCCCTGTTCATCTTCGCCATCCTGCCTGCGCAGCGGAAGGCGGCCGCCGGTGACGCCGACGCCGCCCGACGGGTGCCCATGTTCACCGGCATGGTCCACCTGCTCCTGGTGATCCTGCTCTACCTCATGATCTGGCGTCCCGGAGCCAACGGGATCTGAGCCGCCCGCCCGCCCGGCGCGGAGCCACCGCCCGGTAGCGTCGAGACGATGCATCCGATCGAGCGGCTCCGGTACGTGGCCCGGGCCTCCGGGGCACCCCAGGGCGCCCTGGTGCAGGAGACGGCCATGGCCCTGTCGAGCTTCGGCTCCGATCCCCAGGGCCTGGTCACGGCCTGTCGGCGCATCGTGTGGCGACAGCCCACCTCGGGACCGCTGGTCTGGTTCTGCGCCCGGGTCCTCACGGCCGGCGACGCCGCATCGGAGATCTGGGAGGCGGCCGGGGAGATGCAGGCCGATCGGACCGCGGCCGAACTGGCCCACGCCCTGCCCGACGATGCCACCATCACCGTCCTGGGATGGCCCGACGAGATCAGCGAGGCGTTGCCCCGACCGTGGCGACGTCGAAGTGCTGGCCGTCGACACCCGCGGCGAGGCGTCAGGGTCTGGTGAGCCAGCTGTGGCGGGTCGACGTCGAGGCGACCGACGTGCCCCAGGCCGGTCTGGGCGCGGCGGTGGCCTCGGCCAGCCTGGTGCTGCTCGAGTCGACCGCGGTCGGACCCGCGGAGTTCCTGGCCGTCAGCGGTTCGCGGGCGGCGGCGGCGGTGGCGCGTGCCGCCGGCATCCCGGTGTGGCTGGTGGCCGGGGTGGGCCGGCTGCTGCCGGGCCGCATGTGGGACGGCCTGCGCGGTCGGGTCGAGCCCGACGACCCCTGGGACGCCGACGACGAGTTCGTCCCTCTGGACCTGATCGACCGCATCGTGGGACCGGCCGGCGTCGAGACCGTGGCCGAGGCCCTGCGACGCACCGACTGCCCGGTCGCGCCCGAGCTCTTCAAGGGAGACGTGTTTTGAACGGGTAGCTTTCTTCCATGCCATCGCGCCGCGAGCTCATCCGCATGTCCGACGACGAGGTCGACGCCTTCCTGCACGAGCGTCAGACCATGAACATCGCCTCGTTCGGGCCCGACGGCAACATCCACCTGGTGGCCATGTGGTACGGGTTCCTGGACGGCAACCCGGCGTTCGAGACCTTCTCCAAGAGCCAGAAGGTGCTCAACCTGCGTCGGGATCCACGCATCACCGTGCTGGTGGAGGACGGCGACGTCTACGAGAAGCTCCGGGGCGTGGAGATCGTGGGCCGGGCCATCGTGCACGACGACCGGGAGCCGCTCATGAAGGTGGCGGCCAACGTGGTGGAGCGCTACTTCCCGATCGAGAACCCCGACGACATCCCGGCCATCGCCGAGGCGTTGGCCACCAAGCGGGTGTGCATCGAGATCGTCCCCGAGAAGGTCGTGAGCTGGGACCACAGCAAACTCGGTGGCCGATACTGACGTAGGGTCGAGCCATGGGTGAGATCGTCTCCTTCGCCAGCAACGGACACGGCGCCAGCGGCTACCTGGCCCCGGCCGCCGGGGGTGCCGGGCCGGGCGTGATCCTGATCCAGGAGTGGTGGGGCCTGGTGCCCCACATCACTCGACGTGGCCGACCGCCTGGCCGCCGAAGGCTTCACCGTGCTGGCCCCCGACCTCTACCACGGTGAGACCACCACCGAGCCCGACGAGGCCGGCAAGCTGATGATGGCCATGAACATCACCGCCGCCGGCCAGGACATGAGCGGCGCCATCGACCACCTGCAGTCGCTCGACTCGGTGACCGGCGAACGGGTCGGGGTGATCGGCTTCTGCATGGGCGGCGGTCTGGCCCTGGTGCTGGCCTGCCTGCGTCCCGACGCGGTCGGGGCCACGGTGCCGTTCTACGGCCTCATCCCGTGGGAGCACGCCCAACCCGACTACTCGCGGCTCGACGCGCCGGTGCTGGGCCACTACGCGGCCGAGGACGGGTTCTTCGGCCCCGAGCTGGTGCAGGCCCTGCAGGAGCAGCTGGACTCGCTGGGCAAGGAGGCCGACCTCGAGGTGTACCCCGGGGTCGACCACGCCTTCTTCAACGACACCCGGCCCGAGGTCTACGACGCCGAGGCCGCGGCCCGAGGCCTGGATGCAGACCACCGCGTTCCTGCACGCCAACCTCGACTGAGCCGCCACGGTGCCCGTGCTGTCGCCGGTCGAGCGCTACATCGAGCTCGGCCTCCGTCTGGACCACCACGTCGACGGGTTCATCGACGCCTACTACGGACCGGCCGAGGTGGCGGCCCGGATCGGCGCCGAGCCGGCGCATCCGCCCGCCGCCCTGGTGGCCGACGCCGCCCGGCTCATCGCCGACCTGGACGGCGGCGCCGGGGAGCCCGAGCTGGGGGCCGACCGTCGGCGGTGGCTGCGGGCCCACACCGTGGGCCTGCACACCTCGGCCCGGAAGCTGGCCGGGGAGGACATCGCCTACGCCGACGAGGTCGAGCTCTGCTACGGCGTGCGTCCGCAGCGCTGGCCCACCGACGAGTTCGAGGCCGCCCACCGTCGGCTCGATCAGGTGCTGCCGGGCACCGGCGCGCTGGGGGAGCGGTTCGTGGCCTGGCGCGAGGCCCAGGCCATCGACCCGGCCAAGCTGCCGGCGGTCATCGATTCATTGGCTGACGACCTGCGGGAGCGGACCGACCGGCTGTTCGGCCTGCCCGCCGGCGAGCGCATCGACTGGGAGCTGGTCACCGACCAACCTTGGTCCGGGTTCAACTACTACCTGGGCGACCTGCACAGCCGGGTGGCCATCAACCTCGACCTGCCCGTGCTGTCCACCTCCATCGCCCATCTGGTGGCGCACGAGGCCTACCCCGGCCACCACACCGAGCACACCCGCAAGGAGGTGGGCCTGGTGCGCACCCGGGGCCACCTGGAGGAGACGATCTTCCCGGTGGGCACGCCCCAGTGCCTGCTGGCCGAAGGCCTGGCCGATCTGGGCCTGGAGGTGGTGATGGGGCGCCGCCCAGAGGCGACGGTGGCCGAGCACCTGCGGCCGCTCGGGGTGCGCTACGACGCCGAGGTGGCCGCGGCGGTGGCCGTGGCCGCCGAGGCGCTGGATCACGTCCGGGGCAACGTCGGGTTCCTGCTCCACGCCGACCACGCGGACGAGGCCGAGGTCATCGCCTACGCCATGCGCTGGGGTCTGGTGAGCCGGGACCGGGCGGCCAAGATGGTGCAGTTCATGACCGACCCCACGTGGCGGGCCTACATCTCGTGCTACCTCGAGGGCCTCCCCCTGTGTCGGGGGTTCGTGGACGGCGATCCCACCAGGTTCCAGCACCTGCTCGACGACCAGCTGCTGCCGGCGGATCTACTTTCCTAGCCCTCCGGTCGGGCCGGGCCTCCCTCCGGGCGCCTTCGGCATCCGGGCGTCATCCAGCGAGCGGCTCCACTCGTTCCGCCGCACTCGGCCCTCAGGAGACCTCATCTACGAGTCTGCGGGCGATGACCTTGAGGCACAGGGTCTCGTCCGCACCCTCGAAGATGGACAGCACCCGGGCGTCCACGAAGTAGCGGCTGACCGGGTACTCCTCGGCGTAGCCGAACCCGCCATGGATCTGCATGGCCTCGCGGGTCACCCACTCGGCCGCCTTGCACACGTAGGCCTTGACCATCGACGCCTCGAGCACACCCTCGCCCCGACCCATCATGCGGGCCACCTCGTAGGCGAACTGGCGGGCCGCCTGGATGACCACGGCCATCCGCGCCAGCTTGGCCTGGGTCAGCTGGTAGTCGCCGATGGGCTGGCCGAACACCACCCGGTCGGCCGCGTACTGGCGGGCCTCCTCGTAGGCCGCCTGCATCACGCCCACGGCCCGGGCCGCGGTCTGCAGCCGGCCGTTCTCGAACCCGGCCATCTGGTAGTAGAAGCCGCTTGCCCAGCCCGTCGTCGAGGCCCACCTGGTTCTCGGCAGCCACGAACCAGCTGTCGAAGGCGATCTCGTAGGAGTGCATGCCCCGGTAGCCGATGGTGTCGATCGGCCTGCCTTCCATCTTCCCGCCGCCGGGTGCGCCGGGGCCGTCGCCGGGCTCCTGGGTGAACTCGAAGCCGTGGCCGTCGCCCCGGGGCTTGGGGACCACGAACATGGACAGGCCCCGGTGGGTCTTCGAGCGGTCGGGGTCGGTGCGGGCCAGCAGCATGAGGGCGTCGGCCCGGGCCCCGAAGGTGCACCAGGTCTTGACCCCGTTGATCAGCCAGCCCCCGTCGGTGGGGGTGGCCGTGACCTTGACGCCGGCCACGTCCGAGCCGTAGTCGGGTTCGGTGACGGCCACCGCGGCCATCACCTCGGCGGTGGCCAGGCGGGGGAGCCAGGACTGCTTCTGGGCCTCGGTGCCGCCGGCCAGCAGGGCTCGGGTCAGGATCTCGGGCCGGGTGATGAGCGAACCGCCCACGCCCAGCGAACCTCTCGACAGCTCCTCGGTGGCCACCACCATGCCCAGGTACTCGCTCTCGCCACCTTCGCTGTAGCCGCCGTAGTCGGCCGGGATGGACAGGCCGAACCCGCCCATCTCGGCCAGCCCGTCGATGATCTCGTCGGGGATGTCCTGGTTGTGGCGGTGCACGTGCTCGGCGATGGGACGGATCTTGTCCTCGGCGAAGCGGCGGAACGTGTCCTGCACCAGCTCGAAGTCGCGGTCCAGGTGGCGAGGCCCCTCGTGTTCGGCCAGCGAGGCCAGGAACTCGGGGTCGCGGTAGGCGGCCACGAACGGTCGCACCTCGTCGAGCGCACCCAGGGAGATGCCCCAGCTCTCCTCGCGCCCGTAGACCTTGGCCACCAGGTCGGCCAGGGCGTCGGCCACGAAGGCACACGTCATGGCCGCCTCCACCTCGCCGTGCTCGCCGTAGGCCAGCATGGCCCGGCCGGTGCCCACCGCCGCGGCCGCGTGGGCCAGGTCGTAGGCCAGCACCTGCTGGTCGTCGATCGAGCCGCCGGCCAGCTGACGGGTGGCTCGATCGACCACGTCGTGAGCCACGTCCAGGGCGGCCTTGGCCGCGGGCAGATCGGCAGGCGGTGCTGGGGAAGCATCGGTCATCCGGCCGATGCGTAGCCGATGCCTTCCGAGTCGCCAAGAGAAGCGGAGGCCGCCAGAGCCGGAGCCGCTGGACTGATGACACCCGGATGCCGAAGGCGCCCGCAGGGAGGCTTGCCGACCGAGAGGGCCAAGCAGGCCGATCCATTGAGCCGTTTGCCCCATGTGTCTGGGTGAATACATATGTCACCCTGAATGGGCAGACGATCAGGAGATCACTGATGGATCCTTGCCGAACCCATCATGACGACAGTGCCAGCGGCGTGTGCCGCAGCTGCCTCGGGGCCTTCTGCGACGCCTGCCTGGTGTACTCCTACGGCCGCGGCAAGCCGCCGTACTGCGTTCGCTGCGCCCTGATCGCGGCGGGCACCACGCCCAGCCCGACGTGGCTGGCGGAGTACGGCATCAGCGCCTGAGCGCGGCGCCGGACCTCCACCCCTTCGCACCCCCGGCCGGATCCGGACGACCGGCGTCAGATGGCGCGCCAGCGGCGGGCGGAGGCCCGGCTGAGCACGTCGCGCACCTCGTCGCGGTGCTCGCTCGACGACAGCCAGTCCAGCAGCTCGGTGGAGGGCACGGGTCGCGACAGGTAGTAGCCCTGCGCCCGGTCGCAGCCCATCTCGGCCAGCTGGGCCAGGGTCTCAGCGTCCTCCACGCCTTCGGCCACCACGTCCAGGCCGAGGTTGTGGCTCAAGTCGATGATGGACCGCACGATGGTGAGATCGCTCCCGTCGGTCACCATCGTCCCCACGAACGAGCGGTCGATCTTGAGCTCGTCGATGGGCAGGTTCTTCAGATAAGCCAGCGACGAGTAGCCCGTTCCGAAGTCGTCGATGCTGGTGGCCACGCCCAGGGCCTTCAGCTTGCCCATCACCTCCATGGCGTAGGTGGGGTCGTCCATCAGCACGCTCTCGGTGATCTCGAGGATCAGCATCGACGCGTCCACGCCGTGGTCGGCCAGCAGCCGATCCAGCCACAGCGGCAGGTCGAGGTCGTAGAGGTTGCGCACCGAGAGGTTCACCGCCACGGGCAACGAGACGCCCTCGTCGCACCAGGCTCGCACCGTGGTCACCGCCCGCTCCAGCACCCAGCGGGTCAGGGCCTGGATCGAGCCGGACACCTCGGCCAGCTCGATGAACTCGCTGGGCGGCATGAGACCGTGGACCGGGTGCATCCAGCGCACCAGCGCCTCGGCGGCCAGGACGTCGCCGGTGGCCAGGTCGACCGAGGGCTGGAAGTGCAGCACCAACTCGTCCTCGGCGATGGCCCGGCGCAGCTCGCCCAGCAGCGACAGGCGCCGGATGCTCGACTGGTCGTGCTCGGGTGCGTACACGGCCACGCCGCCGCCCGTGCGCTTGGCCGTGTACATGGCCACATCGGCACGGCGGGCCAGCGTCTCGCCGTCCACCGCGTGCTCGGGGTAGACGGCGATGCCGATGCTGGCGTTGACCTGCAGGCTGATCCCGCCCAGGTGGAACGGCTGCTCCAGGGCGTCGCGGATGGCCACCGCGGCCCGGCCGGCCGTCTCCAGGTCGCCCGGCCCGGTCAGCAGCACGGCGAACTCGTCGCCCCCCAGGCGGGCCACCACCTCGGCCGTGGCGCCCAGCAGCTCCTGGAGCCGTCGGCTCAACTCGATGAGCAGCCGGTCGCCGTGGTCGTGGCCCAGGGCGTCGTTGATCTCCTTGAACTGGTCCAGGTCCATGACCAGCAGCGCCACCGGCTCCAGCGTCTGGGAGGACCGGCGCAACGAGCGTCGCAAGAGGTCGGTCAGGTGCGACCGGTTGGGCAGACCGGTCAACCCGTCGTGGAGGGCCTGGCGGCGCAGTCCGGCCGCCGAGGTGACCCGTTCGGTCACGTCCAGCAGCGAGACCCCCACCGACCCACCGGGCAGCGGGAACACGTTGGCGGTGAAGATGGGGGAGCTGAGGTCGGAGGGATCGAACCGCAGCTCGTCGAAGCGGAACCCCTCGCCCTTGTTGATCACCTCGGTCAGGGCGTCGCACACCAGGTCGGCGCTCACCCGATCGATGTCCGGCAGGATGTCGAGCAGGCGACGGCCGATGGGCGAGCCGGGCAGGGCGCTGGGTGAGACCAGTCGGGCGCCCACCGGGTTGATGGCCAGCAGGGTCAGGCTCCGAGCGTCGGCGGGGTTGGCCAGGGCGAACACGAACAGGGCCACGTCCACGTGCTGCACCAGGTTCAGGTACTGCGCCGTCTGCTGCTCGGCCAGCTTGCGGGCGGTCACGTCCACCATCACCCCGCGCACGCTGGTGGCGTGGTTGGTGCCGTCGACCTCGACGCGCATGCGGTCCTGCAGCCAGACCACCGAGCCGTCCGGCCGAACGAACCGGTACTCGATCTCGGTGTTGCGACCCCCCTTGACGGCCTGGCGGTACTGCTGGGCCACCCACTCGCGGTCATCGGGGTGCACGTGCTCGTGCCAGAAGTGGGGTTGGGTCCAGCTCTCCGGCGGGTAGCCGATGATGTCGGTGGCCCGGCGGTTCACGTACAGGGTGGTGGGGGCGTGGGTGAGCTGCTCCCACACCACCGCGTCGATGCCGCCCATGAGGTCGACGTAGCGGCCCCGCACGTCGCGCTCGATGGCGGCGATGCCGCCCACCACGGTGATGATGAAGGCCGAAGCCAGGGCATAGACCAGGAACGACGCCCACCCGTGGACCGACGGGTTGCCCGACGCCCACAGCACGCCGGCCACGCCCAGCCAGCCCACGGCCGCGCCCTCGGCCGCGATCTTGCGTCCGAAGCTCACCGCCGAGGTGGCGTTGATGGACAGCATCACGAGTAGGACGGGGCCGACCAGTTCGGGGGCGAAGGCCAGGAAGGCCACCACCACCACCTGGTCGCTGAAGGCGACGATGGGGCTGAGGTGGTGCGTGCGCCGCATGCTGGCGTCGTAGATGTAGTTGTAGGGGATGACCAGCAGGGCGATGGCCGCGGCGATCCAGAACCGATGCGGGCCGGCCGCCGGGAGCAGCGCCAGCACGGCGATCGACACCAGGGCCACGTAGCGGGCGCGCATCGACATCCGCCACAGGCGGAGCTGTCCCTCGCGCGACTCGAGGAAGGCGCTCTCGTCGAGCTCCCCCGGGCCGTGCTCGGTTGGTGCCCCGCTCATGCCCTCTCGGCCCCCCTGGTTTCCTGCGTCCCCGGCCCGCGTGCATAGGCTCAGCTGTCCGCCATGCCCCCCCATCGAATCGACGAGGTGAACCGTGACCATTCACGATCGGCCGTTCGGCCGCTATTTCGAGGATTTCGTGGTTGGAGATGTCTACCGGCACTGGCCCGGCAAGACCATCACCGAAGCCGATGACCACCTGTTCTGCATGATCACCATGAACCACCACCCCACCCACACCAACAACTGGTTCGCCGAGCACGAGTCGCCCATGGGCAAGCCCCTGGTGGTGGGCAACCTGGTGTACTCGCTGGTGCTGGGCATGAGCGTGCCCGACGTGAGCGGCTCGGCCATCGCCAACCTCGAGGTGGAGACGCTCACCCACCGCAAGCCCACCTTCCACGGCGACACCATCTACGCCGAGAGCCGGGTCCTGGCCCTCAAGGAGTCCTCGTCCAAGCCGGACCGCGGGATCGTGACCGTCGAGACCAAGGGCATCAACCAGCGGGGCGAAGAGGTCTGCTACTTCCGGCGCAAGGTCATGGTGTGGAAGCGCGACGGCGCCCCGGCCCGCGGCCGGCCCTACGACGAGTCGATCTGGGACACGCCCGCGCCGTGACCACCGGCGGCTCGCCGCTGCTCAGCTGGGCCGACACCGTGGGCCGCGACCTGCCCTGGCGGCGAACCCGCGACCCCTGGGCCGTGCTGGTCAGCGAGCTCATGTTGCAACAGACGCAGGTGCCCCGCGTGGTGCCGCGCTACCTCGAGTTCCTCGAGCGCTTTCCGACGCCGGCGGTCTGCGCCGCGTCTGCGGTGGGCGAGGTGGTCCGGGCCTGGGCCGGCCTCGGATACAACCGGCGGGCCGTGCACCTCCACGCCACCGCCGTGACCGTGGTCGAACGCCATGGGGGTCAGCTGCCCGACGAGCTGGCCGCGCTGCTGGCGCTGCCCGGCGTGGGCCCCTACACCGCCCGGGCGGTGCTGGCCTTCGCCTTCGAGCGCGATGTCGGGGTGGTCGACACCAACGCCGCCCGGGTGTTGGCCCGGCGCGCCGGTCGGCCGCTCGATCGCGCCACCGTGCAGGCCCAGGCTGACGCCGCCGTCCCCGCCGGCCGGGGCTGGGCCTGGAACCAGGCCATGCTGGACCTGGGGGCCACCACCTGTCGGTCCCGAACGCCGGGATGCGGCGCCTGCCCGCTGGCCCGAGGCTGCGCCTGGTGGGAGGCGGGTCGGCCCGAGCCCGATCCGGCGCAGGGGTCGGCCGGCGTGTCGAGCGGCCAGTCCCGCTTCGAAGGTTCGGACCGCCAGGGCCGGGGACGCCTGGTCGACGCCCTGCGGCGCGCCGGCAGGGTGGAGGTGGCCGAGCTGGCCGACGCCGCGGGCTGGCCCGACGACGAGGCCCGGGCCCGGTCGGTGGCGGCCACCCTGGTGGCCGACGGTCTGGCCCGTCAGGATGACGACGGAACGCTCAGGCTGCCCTGACCCTCACGTGCTCAGGTCTGGAAGCCCTCGACGCTGGTCCCGGTCTCGATCAGCAGGGTCCCGAGGGAGATCGACGCCGGTCCGGCGGCGCTCGCCACCGTGGCCAGCGGGTTGCAGATGGGCAGCGGGGGACCGCTGCAGGAGGTGACCAACTGGTTCTCGTCCCAGGCCTGGCCTCCCAGCCACACCACCCCGTTGCTGACCAGCGGTGAGGACACCCGTTGGGCGACGGGGGCGGCGCCGATCGAGTTGCACACCACCGGGGTGCCCGAGCAGCCGGCGACACCGGCTGAATCGAACACCGAGATCACGTTCGGGGCACCGCCCGAGGTGGTGAAGACGTGGCCGTCGGCCACCGCCGGACTGCCACCTGGCTGCCCCGTGTTGCCGCTGGGGGCGGTCCACAGCGGCTGGCACACGACCGGCGTGCCCGCGCATCCGGTGCTGCCGGCGGCGTCGACGGCCACCAGTCCGGCGCCGGTCTGGACGTAGGCCACCCCACCGCTCACGTCGACCGAGCCCGGCGTCGCACCCGGTAGCGCGGTGGTGAACAGCGGCTGGCACACGACGGGAACCCCCGTGCAGCCGGTCGTGCCCGCCTCGTCGAACGCTTCGAGTTGGTACGGAGCCACCCCGGTGGCCACATAGACCTTCCCGTCGGCGATCGTCGGGATCCAGTAGTCACGGGCGCTCGCAGTCCACAGCGGTTGGCACACCTTGGGCGCACCCGAGCAGTTGGTCACGCCGTTGGCATCGAAGGCGTCGATGGCCGCGCCCGTGCTGATGAGCAAGGTCGAGCCGTCGACCGCCGCGCCCGTGTCCGAGCCTGCGGCTGCGGTCCACAGGGGTTGGCACACCTTGGGAACGCCCGAGCAGTTGGTGACGCCGTTGGCGTCGAAGGCCCGCAGGTCACCGGGGAGCGTTCCGCCGCTGGACATGTACACCATGCCGTCGGCCACCGTGGGCTGCGAGACGCTCCCGCCGGTCCCGAAGCTGGCGGTGGGTGCGGTCCACAGCGGTTGGCAGACCGTGGGTGAGCCCGAGCATCCGTTGGTGCCGAGGCTCGACACCACCAGGCCTGACCAGGTCGCCGCGTAGACGTTGCCCGCCGACACGGTGACGCCCGGGTCAGTGACCACCTGGTTCACTCCCGGGAGCGTGAACGCCAGGTGCAGCCAGGCCACGTTGGCCGGTCCGATGATGGTCTCGCCGGAGGCATCGCCGGTGTGAGCGGCGCCGCCCATGAACTGGGACCAGTCCTGGCAGGCGGTGAGCAGCAACATGGTGGCGATCACGATCACCACCACCCCACCCCTCCGCCCGCCCACTCGTCGCCCGCTGCGTGCTCGTTCCGTCACTCGCCGTGAGATCTCCATGCCGAGTATCGTAGGGTTCAGGCGGTCAGGTGCTCGACGATCAGCCGGTTGACCACCTCGGGCTGCTCCAGATGCAGGAAGTGCCCGGCGGAGGCCACGATCTCTACCCGCGAGCCCTCGGCCGGCAGGAAGGCCAGCGCGCCCTCGGCCAGCGAGGCCGCCATGCACCCGTCGTCGGCGCCGTGCAGATAGAGGGTGGGCTGGGGGGTCGAGGCGCCGGCCGCGTCCTGGGCGGCCTGGAGCTCGGGCACCTGGAGGTCGGGCTGGAACATGGCCCGGTAGTAGCCGATAGCCGCGGCCAGGTGGGCTGGATCCCCCAGCGCGGCACGGACGTGATCGACGTCGACCGATGCGTCGTAGCCCGGCGACCAGTCCTGCCAGAGGCGGGCGATGAAGTCCAGGTCGTCCAGCCCGACGGCGATGTCGGCCAGCGGGTTCTGGAAGAAGAACATGTACCACGAGCGGCGCAGCTGGTCGTAGTGGAGCAACGCGGTGCTCAAGGCGTTCAGCGGTGGGACCGCGGCGGTGACCACCCGGCGCCAGCGCTCGGGTTCGTGGGCCGCGGCGCCGTAGGTGGCCATCGCGCCCCAGTCGTGACCGATGATCACCGCGTCGCCGTCGCCGCCCAGCACCTCGTGCAGGGCGTTGGCGTCGGTGACCAGCGCCCCCACCTGGTAGTGGCCGTCGGGCGCCAGCGAGGTGGGGGCGTAGCCGCGCAGGAAGGGGGCCACGGCGTGGAAGCCGGCGTCGGCCAGGGCCGGCAGCTGGTGACGCCACCCCCAGGCCGTGTCCGGGAAGCCGTGGAGGCACAGCGCGAGTGGGCCCTGGCCGGCCTCCAGGTACCCGAAGTCGATCCCGTTGGCGGTCACCTGACGTTCGACGATGGTCATGGCCCACGTTCGCGCCGACCCGAGACTCTTGTCACATCACGGGACACGGGTGTAGCCGAGTGGTTACGCTGCGTAACGGTTCATTGCCAAGGCGTCACCGGGGGGTGAACGTTCGTTGAACGTGACGTTCTATGGGGTACGAGGCTCGACACCCTGCTCATGTGACGCCAACCGACGCTACGGCGGGAACACCGCCTGTGTGAGCATCGACTTCCCCGGCGCCGAGCCCATCGTGCTCGACCTGGGCACGGGCCTGCGCTTCTGGGGTCGGTCGTTCGGACCCGACCAGCCCTTCGTCGGCCATGCGCTCGTCACCCACCTGCACTGGGACCACGTGCAGGGCCTCCCGTTCTTCTCGCCGGTGCTGCGGCCGGGCTCACGGCTCGACATCTACGGGCCGCCGCCGGGCGACGCCACCCTCGAGGACGCCTTCGACAGCTTCATGGGTCCGCCCTACTTCCCCGTGCGGGTGGCGGACCTGCCCGGCGACATCCGCTTCCACACGGTGGCCGACACCAGCTTCGCCATCGGCGACGTGGGGGTCATGGCCCGGTCGGTGCCCCACATCGGGCCCACCAACGGCTACCGCCTCGAGCGGGACGGATTGGCCATCGCCTACATCAGCGACCACCAGCAACCGCTGGACGGCTCGCTGGTGGTGCCCGACTCGGTGCTGGAGCTGTGCGACCACGCCGACCTGGTGATCCACGACGCCCAGTACACGGCGGCCGAGTTCGAGACCAAGGCCCACTGGGGTCACTGCACCGTCGAATTCGCGGTGCAGGTGGCGGCCCAGTCCGGCGCCCGGCGCCTGGCGCTGTTCCACCACGACCCCGAGCACGACGACTCGGTGGTCGACTCGCTGGCCCGCCTGGCCAACGAGCGGGCCCGCCAGCTGGGCGTGGCCGAGGTGGTGGCGGCTTCCGAGGGCGCCACGCTGTCGCTCGGACGGGTCGCGGCCGGGGCCCGCTGAGCGTCGACATCGGGTCCTCGTCCCGCTTGTAGCCTCCCGGGCGTGACTGACATCACGAGCGACGGCTCGTCCTTCGATTCGGCCAAGTACCGCCAGGTGCTCGGCCACTTCCCCACCGGGGTCACGGTGATCACGGCGCTGGCCGACGGCCAGCCGGCCGGCATGGCCGTGGGCTCGTTCGCCTCCCTCTCCCTGGAGCCGGCCCAGGTCCTGTTCTGCGCCGGGTCCAGCTCCACCACCTGGCCCAAGATCCGTGACGCCGGCTCGTTCTGCGTGAACATCCTGGCCGAGGACCAGGAGGACGTGTGCCGGGTGTTCGCCTCCAAGGCGCCCGACAAGTTCGCGGAGATCGGGTGGAAGCGCACCGGCACCGGCTCCCCGCTGATCGAGGGCGTGCTGGCCTACATCGACTGCGAGATCGCCGCCGTCGTGCCCTCGGGGGATCACGACGTGGTGGTCGGTGCGGTCCGCGAGCTCGAGGTGCTCCACGAGGGCGGGCCGCTGCTGTTCTTCCGAGGCGGCTACGGCCGCTTCCAGCTCTGAGGTGACCGTCTACGCGCTGGGCGAGCGGGTGCCGGTCATCCACCCGTCGGCCTACGTCCACCCCGATGCGGTGGTCATCGGCTCGGTCCACATCGGGCCCGAGTCGTCGGTGTGGCCCGGAGCCGTGCTGCGGGGCGACGACGGCGAGATCCACATCGGCGCCCGCACCTCCATCCAGGACGGCTGCGTGCTGCACTGCGCGCCGGGGCTGCCCACGATGGTGGGAGACGAGTGCGTGATCGGCCACATCGTCCACCTCGAGGGCTGCACCATCGAGGACCGGTCGCTGGTCGGCAACGGGGCGGTGGTGCTGCACCTGGCGGTGGTGCGCTCCGGGGCGCTGGTCGGCTCCAACGCGGTGGTGACCAACGGCATGGAGGTGCCCAGCGGGCAGATGGCCCTGGGCATCCCGGCCAAGATCCGTCCGGGGGGCGACGACCTGGAGGCCGGCATCCGTATGGGCATGCTCAGCTACGTGGCCCGGGCCCAGCGCTACCGCGACGAGCTGCGCCGCATCGACGGAGCCTGAATCGACCGCGCCGCTACCCGGCTCGGCGCCGGGCCAGCTGGCCCTCCACCTCGCCGGGACTGGCGTACTCGCGCATGGCCGTGATCAACCCGTCCGCGTCCACATCGATGATGCACACCCCATGGGCCGTCACCGGTACGCCCTCGACCGTCGCACCCGGGCCGATGTAGTCACCAGTGAAGGTGTACTCGAACACGGCCCAGCCCTCGGTGCCCCGGATCGAGGTGATCTCCCAGCCGAAGCGGGCGAACATCGACTCGGTGACATCGTGGACCGCGCCCATGTCGGCCACCGGCCCCAGATGCGGGCCCTGGTAGACGGCATCGGGAGCGAACAGCGAGAACCACCCTCGGTCGCCGGGCTTGTACATCGTCTCGAAGCGGCGGGCCCAGGGCTCCCAGTCGGCAGGGTTCATGTCGGCTGGCCCCGGACCTCAGCTGGAGGTGGCCGAGTTGAGCCAGTGGAACGGCATCATGGGCAGGTTGCGGACCACCGCGAACACGACCAGGACCACCCCCACCGAGATGATCACGCGCGGGTTGTTGACCGGCAGCGGCTTCATGGGTCGACCCATGCGGGTCGAGGTCCAGGCCACGAAGGCGTAGACCAGCAGCGGCAGGCTGAGCACGAACAGCAGGTTGTGGCCCATGGCCCCGACCAGGTTGCCGTCGATCAGCGAGTGCACGGCCCGGGTGGCGCCGCACAACGGGCAGTCGAGCCCGGTGAGCATCTTGGTCGGGCACTGCGGGTAGGCCGCGGAGTGGTTGGGGTCCACCAGCTTGATGTAGGCGCACGCACCCAGGCCGGCCACCAGCAGTCCGGCCGGCTCCACCCAGGGTGGCAGCTGGCGCCGGACCTTCCCGGCGGAGGTGGCGACACCGGTCACGTCGAGCACTGTAGCCACCGCACCACTGGCTAGCGTGCCGGGGATGGACCCCGATCCCGTCCCCGCTCCTCCCGGCGACCCACGACCCGCACCACCGGTGGACCCGGGCCGGATCGGGATCTGGTCGGGCTTCCTCGACCCCCGCCCCTCGGCCGAGGCCCGACGCCTGGCCGGTGAGATCGAGCAGCTGGGTTACGGCGCGCTCTGGGTGCCCGAGGCGGTCGGGCGCGAGCCGCTGGTCAACGCCGCCCTGTTGCTGGGGGCCACCGAGCGCCTGGTGCTGGCCACCGGCATCGCCAGCATCTACGCCCGCAGTCCGATGACGGCCAACGCCGGGCTGCGCACCCTGACCGAAGCCTTCCCGGGCCGGTTCATGCTCGGTCTGGGCGTCAGCCACCAGCCCATGGTCGAGGGGTTGCTGGGCCTGGACTACGCCAAGCCCCTGGGCGCCATGCGCGCCTACCTCGACGCCATGGATGCCGCCCTCTTCTTCGGCGCGCCCGCGCCCCACGAACCCCAGCGGGTGCTGGCCGCGCTGGCCCCACGCATGTTGGGCCTGGCTGGCGAACGCACCCAGGGGGCCCTCTCCTACTTCGTGCCGGTGGAGCACACCCCGGTGGCCCGGGGTGATCTGGGGGCCGACGGCCTGCTGTGCGTCGAGCAGGCGGTCGTGCTCGAGACCGACCCGGCCCGGGCCCGCGAGCTGGCTCGCTCCCACGCGTCGACGTATGTGAACCTGCCCAACTACACCAACAACCTGCGTCGGTTCGGGTTCGACGACCAGGACTTCGCCGACCGGGGCAGCGACCGGCTCATCGACGCCATCGTGGCCTGGGGGGACGACGACGCGGTGGCCGCCCGGGTGCGGGCCCACCTCGACGGGGGGGCTGACCACGTGTGCATCCAGGTCATCGCCGACGACCACGCGCCCGGCCTCGAGCAGTGGCGTCGCCTGGCTCCTCTGCTGGTGAACTGAATGAGCTCGGAGATCGTCGCCCCGGCGAGCACCCGCGACGGCTGGAAGCTGATCGGTTGGAGCCTTCGGTCCCAGCGTCGGTCGGTGGCCTTCGGCGTGGTGGTGGGCCTTATCTGGACCATCGGCCGGGTCAGCGTGCCCCTGCTGGTCTCGGCCGCCATCGACGACGCCATCACCCCCGGCCACACCTCGGCCCTGTGGGGCTGGTCGCTGTTGATCGCGGCGGTGGCCCTGGTGGTGGCGATCAACACCGGGCTGCGTCGCTACTGGGCCTTCAAGGTGTCGCGCACCTCGGAGCGTCGGCTGCGCGACCGGATCTTCGCCCACCTCCAGCAGCTGCACTTCGCCTTCCACGACTCGGTCCAGACCGGCGACCTGATGAGCCGGGCCAACACCGACCTCGAGCAGATCCAGCAGTTCGTGGTCATGATCCCGCTCACCATCTGCAACTTCGTGACCGTGGCCGCGGTGACGGTGATCCTGGCCCTGATCGATCCGTGGCTCACGCTCATGGCCCTGGGCTGCCTGCCCTTCGTGAACCTGCTGGCCCGGCGCTTCAGCACCCGCCTGCATCCTCGGGCCATGGCCATCCAGCGCGAGTCCGCCGACCTGGCCAACGTGGTCGAGGAGACCGTGAGCGGCGTCCGCATCGTCAAGGGCTTCGGGGCCGAGCAGGTCATGGCCGGTCGCCTCGAGGCCGAGGCCGACGACCTGTACGAGGCGTCCATGGGCGCGGCCCGGGTCCGGGCCCACTACCTGCCGGCCCTCGACCTGCTGCCCAACATCGGGCTGATCCTGGTCCTGGCCTACGGTGGGCACCAGGTGCTCGACGGTCAGCTCCAGCTGGGCACGTTGGTGGCCTTCAACCTCTACATCGGGCTGCTCATCTGGCCGCTGCGGATGACCGGCCAGATCATCGCCCTGGGCCAGCGGGCCGCGGCCTCCGCCCAGCGGGTCCAGGCCGTGCTGGCCACCGATCCGGTGGTGGTGGACGACGGCGCCCGGGCCGTGTTGGCGCCCACCGGCGGTCGGGTGTGCTTCGAGGACGTCTCCTTCGCCTACCAGGGCGGCCAGGACGTGCCCGTGCTGGACGGGCTGGCCCTGACCATCGAGGCGGGTGAGTCGGTGGCCCTGGTGGGCGCCACCGGCAGCGGCAAGTCCACCGTGGCCCGCCTGCTGCCCCGCTTCTACGACATCGACGGCGGGCGGATCCTCCTCGACGGCGTCGACGTGCGCGACCTGTCCCTGCGCGACCTGCGCCAGGCCATCGGGATCGTGTTCGAGGAGACCTTCCTGTTCAGCGACACCATCGCCAACAACATCGCCTTTGCCGATCCCGAGGCCACCGACGACCAGATCCATCGCGCCGCCCGCCTGGCCGGGGCGCACGAGTTCATCGGCGCCCTGCCCGAGGGCTACCGCACCGAGATCGGCGAGCGGGGGTTCTCGCTGTCGGGGGGCCAACGCCAACGACTGGCTATCGCCCGAGCCATCCTGGCCGATCCCCGGGTGCTGATCCTCGATGACGCCACCTCGTCGGTCGACCCCACCAAGGAGCACGAGATCCGCGACGCGCTGGCCGAGGTGATGGTCGACCGGACGACGATCGTGATCGCCCATCGGCCGGCCACCATCGCCCTGGCCGACCGGGTGGTGCTGCTCGACCACGGTCACGTGGTGGCCCAGGGCACCCATCAGCACCTGCTGGCCAGCAACGCCGCCTACCGCGAGGTGCTGGCCGCCGCCGAAGCCCACGACGAGGTCAGCGCCGATGTGGGGTAGCGCGGGGGTGGACGAGGCCGACAAGCTCGACCACGAGCAGGCCCGGGCCGTGCTGGCCCGGACGCTCGACATGCTGGGTCCCCACCGCCGCCAGGTGGTACTCGGCCTGAGCCTGATGGTGGCCTGGACCCTGGCCGTGCTCAGCGGTCCCCTGCTGGTGCTCTACGGCATCGACGACGGCATCGTGGCCCACGACTACCAGGCCCTGGACATGGCCGTGATCGCCTACATCGCGGTGGCCGTGATCACCTTCGTGGTCTACCGCAAGCTCGTGGTGGTGGTGTCGCTGGCCGGCGAGGGCTTCCTGCGGGATCTGCGTCGACGGGTGTTCGACCACCTCCAGGAGCTGTCCATGCCGTTCTACGACCGCGAGCAGGCCGGGGTGGTCATCTCGCGGATGACCTCCGACGTGGACTCGTTGGCCGAGCTGGTCCAGATGGGCCTGATCATGTTCCTGATGAACGGGCTGCTGCTGGTGCTGTCGGTCATCGTCCTGGGCGTCGTGTCCTGGCAGCTGCTACTGGTGTGCCTGCTGGCCGTGCCCGTGGTCGTGGTGGCCAGCATCCGGTTCCAGCGGGAGTCCAACCGTGCGTACCTGCACGTTCGCGACCGCATCGGCCAGACGCTGTCGCGGCTGCAGGAGGGCATCTCCGGGGTCCGGGTCATCCAGGCCTACGGCCGCCAGGAGGTCGAGGTGGAGCGGTTCGTGGACCAGAACCGCGGCCTCTACGACGCCCACATGCGTTCGGTGCGCGCCCAGGCCTGGTACCTGCCCGTGATCGAGTTCGCCGGCCTGGGCTCCACCGCCCTGGTGGTGGGCCTGGGTGGCTGGATGACCATCGAGGGCGTCGTCACCATCGGCACGATCGCGTTCTTCCTGCTGACCCTCAACAACCTGTTCGAGCCGGTGCAGCAGCTGAGCCAGCTGTTCAACATGCTCCAGTCGGCGGGCGCTGCCCTCCAAAAGCTGTTCGAGCTGCTGGACACGCCGGTGGACGTGCCTGAGCGATGCGATGCCGTCGACCTGGCGCCCCGGGGTGAGGTGGTGGTGGACCACGTCTCGTTCGGGTATGGCCAGACCCCGGTGCTGCACGACGTGAGCCTGGTCATCGCCCCCGGCGAGCGGCTGGCCCTGGTGGGCCCCACCGGGGCGGGCAAGTCGACCCTGGCCAAGCTGGTGGCCCGCCTGTACGACCCGACCGAGGGGGTGGTGCGCTTCGGTGACGTCGACCTGCGCCAGGCCACCCACGCCTCGCTGCGCCGGCGCATCGTGGTCGTGCCCCAGGAGGGCTTCCTGTTCCACGGCACCATCCGCGACAACGTGCGGGTGGCGCGGGCGGGCGCGACCGACGACGAGGTGGACACGGCCCTGGCCGACGTCGGTGTGCTGGAGCGCTTCTCCGCGCTGCCCGACGGGCTCGACACCGCGGTCAACGAGCGCGGCACCCGCCTGTCGGCGGGGGAGAAGCAGCTCGTGTCCCTGGCCCGGGCCGCCCTGGTGGACCCGGCCCTGCTGGTGCTGGACGAGGCCACCTCCAGCCTCGACCCGGGCACCGAGCGCCTGGTGGAGGCCGCACTGGACCGGATCATGTCCGGTCGGACCGTGGTGGTGATCGCCCACCGCCTGTCCACCGCCGAGCGGGCCGACCGGGTGGGGGTGGTGTCGGGCGGGCGGCTGATCGAGCTGGGCACCCACGAGCAGCTGATGGCCGACGAGGGCCACTACCGGGCCTTGTTCGCCACCTGGGCCACTGGCCTGGCGGGCGCGGGCTGATCAGCCGGCGGGGACCCCGAAGCCGTTGAGGATCATCTCGCTCACCTTGTCGCCCTCGTCGGGCTCGGCGAAGTAGTAGCCCTGGGCCAGGTGGCAACCCAGGCCTCGCAGGCGTTCGAGCTGGTCGAAGCTCTCCAACCCCTCGGCGATGGCCTCCAGCTCCAGGGTGTTGGCCAGGTTGACGATGGCGGCCACGATGGTCGAATCCTCCGGATCGGGGCCCAGACCGGACACGAAGGACTGGTCGACCTTGAGCACGTCCACCGGGAACCGGCGCAGGTAGCTGAGGCTCGAGTACCCCGTTCCGAAGTCGTCGATGGCCAGGGTCACCCCGATGGCCTTGAGCTCCCACAGGGTGTCGATCACGGCCGAGGCGTCGTCCATCAGCACGCTCTCGGTGATCTCCAGGCACAGCTTGGACGGCGTCAGCCCCGAGCCGTCGAGGACGCCCTGCACCAGCACGGGCAGGTTGGACGTGGTGAGCTGACGGGCCGAGAGGTTCACGTGCACCCGGGGCGCAGCCAGCCCGAAGGTGTCCTCCCAGCGGCGCCCGCGCTCGCAGGCGGTGGAGAGCACCCGTAGGCCCAGCCCCACGATCAGGCCCGTCTCCTCGGCCACGCCGATGAAGTCGTGGGGCAGGAGCAACCCGCGGGTGGGGTGATCCCAACGGGCCAGGGCCTCCACGCACACCACCTGGCCGGTGCCCAGGTGCACGGCGGGCTGGAAGCGCACCGCGATCTCGCCCTTCTCGATGCCCGCGGCCAGCTCCTCGGACAGCTCGAGGCGGTGCTGGGTGCGGCTGCGCATGCTCTCGTCGTAGATCTCCAGCCGGGCGCGACCCAGGTCCTTGGCCCGGTACATGGCGGCATCTGCATCGCGCAGGACGGCCTCGGGGTGCACCCCACCCGAGGAGAGGGCGATGCCGATGCTCGACGTGATGGCCAGCTCGGCCCCGCCGATGTCGAAGGGCTGGTGCTCGATGGCCGCCGCCACCCGCTGGGCCACCGCGGTGGCGTGGTCCTCGTCCTCGACGTCGCCGCACAGGATGACGAACTCGTCGCCACCCATCCGGGCCACGGTGTCGGCCGGTCGCACCACCGCCGAGATGCGTCGGGCGGCCTGGGCCAGCAGCTCGTCGCCGGAGTCGTGGCCCAGGTTGTCGTTGACCTGCTTGAACCGGTCCAGGTCGAGGAACAGCAGCGCCACCAGCCGGTGCTCGCGTTCGGCCCGGGCCATCTCCAGCTCGAGGTGGTCGAGCAGCAGGGCCCGGTTGGGCAGCCCGGTCAGCGAGTCGTGCGTGGCCTGGTGGGCCAGGTCGGCCTCGAAGCGCTTGCGCTCGGTGACGTCGCGGCCCACCGACGAGACCTGTCGGAGGCTGCCGTCGCCGCGCAGCACGGGCGTGATCGCCTGCCAGACCGTGAGCTCGTTGCCGTGGGCGTCGTGCATGGGCAGCTCGCCGGTCCAGGTCTCGCCCGCCTGCAGCACGGCCAGGATCTGGTTGAGCTGGTCGCGCGAGCCCCGCCGGGAGTACATGGACGCGGACACCACGTCGTGGATGTCGCGATCCACCAGGCCGAACACCTCTCGCGCCGACCGGTTCAGGTAGACCAGCCGCCCGGTGTCGCCGTCGGTGATGCTGACCAGGTCGCTGGCCGTCTCCACGATCTCGGCCAGTCGGGTGTTCTGCTCCTGGGCGGCCACCAGCTCGGTGACCTCCTCCAGGGAGCCGATGATGCCCGTGATGGCACCGCTGTCGTCCCGGGTGGGTGTGGCCCGGTTGCTCAGCCAGCGCTGCTCGCCGGTGGAGGTGAACACCCGATAGCGGTCGTGGAAGGTCCGGCCGTGGCGCATCACCCCCAGCAGGCCCTGCCCCACCCGCTCCAGGTCGTCGGGGTGGACCGGGGCCATGGAGTCGACCCACGTGGTGGGCGGGGTCGCCAGGCCGGTGACCTCGGTCAGCTGCGGGTTGGCGTAGGTGACGTCGCCCTCCAGGTTCGCCTGGTAGATCCCCATCGGCAGCGATTCGGCCAGCGTCCGGAAGCGGTTCTCGCTCTCGGTCAGGGCGTCCACCGCCAGTCTCCGGGCGGTCACGTCCTCCATGACCGAGTGCAGCACGATCTCCCCGTTCTCCCGCAGCACGGTGGTGCCGCCCCCCACCCACACCACCTCTCCGTCCGGACGCACCAGGCGCCGGTCCCGCTCGATGCGGTCGATCTCGCCGCGGACCAGCCGGCCGATCTCACGGTTGTAGTCCTTGGCGTCGTCGGGATGGAGCAGGCCGGCGATCATCCGCTCCTGCACCTGGTCGACCGGAGCGCCCATCATGTCCAGGAAGGCCTGGTTGACCTCGACCAGGGTCCCGTCCAGCTTGCACAGCACCTGACCGACCGGCGCCTCGTCGATGAGCTTGCGATACCGCGCCTCGCTCTGGCGCAGGGCCTCTTCGGCCTGCTTGCGCTCGGTGATGTTCAGGGCCAGGGCGAAGAAGCTCAGGGGCTGACCGTCGGCGCTGCGCTCGAGGGTGGTGGCACTGGTCACCCAGGTGTAGGAACCGTCGGCGTGCAGCAGCCGTCGCTCGCGCTCGATCGGATCGCTGGTGCCGTCCAGCAGCGCGGCCGGCCAGCTCCACGGCCGCGGCCCGGTCATCGGGATGGACGAGGTGCAGGGCCCGTGTGCCCACCAGCTCTTCGGGGGTGCGGCCCACCAGGGCGGCGTAGGCCCGGTTGACCTCGATGATCGTGCCCGACAGGTCCACCACGGTGTGGCCCAGCGGGGCCTGGGCGGCCAGCTTGTGGAACCGCTCGTCGCTGCGGCGCTGGGCGTCGCTGAGCTCGACCAGCGCGGTCACGTCGGCCAAGGTGCCCACGAAGCGGGTGACCGCGCCCGACTCGTCGTACGCCGGTGCCCCGAGGGCCAGCACCTGGCGGATCGCGCCGTCGGGACGGATCAGGCGCCAGGACATCTCGAAGCCCTCGCCGGTGCGGCTCGACTCGATGTAGCGCCGCCATCACCCGCGCCCGATCGTCGGGGTGCACCGTGGCCTGGGTGGCCACCAGCGGGATGGGTGCGGGGTGATCGATCCCGGTGATCTCCCGCCAGCGTGGGTTGACGAACTCCACCGTCCCGTCGATGAGCGCGGAGACCATGCCGATCGGCGCCTGCTCCGCCATGCGGCGGAACGGGTCGACCAGGCGGACGGATTCCACCGGATCTTCGGATGGCGCGGTGGCTTCAGTCATAGTCCAGTACCCCGTCGGCAGGAGACGGTCCTCCTGTGAGGACCAGAACTACCCGCTCAGCCCGAAGAGATCGTGGATCCGGGCAGGTTCGGGGTCCCGGAGTTGTTACTATCCACGTAGGAGAAATTCCTCGACCGGGAGCAGTTCGAGATGGCCTCAACCGAACTCGACCTCGATCTGGGCCGCTACAAGCTCGGATGGAGCGACGAAG
The DNA here is from genome assembly GCA_963793965.1 of uncultured Microthrixaceae bacterium. Classification (GTDB taxonomy): domain Bacteria; phylum Actinomycetota; class Acidimicrobiia; order Acidimicrobiales; family Acidimicrobilacustridaceae; genus UBA4742. The sequence continues at coordinate 36,891 of CAWCCB010000012.1, read as the reverse complement.
AGGACTACGTCTTCAAGCCCAAGCGCGGCCTCGACACCGAGATGATCCAGGAGATGTCCTGGATGAAGGGCGAGCCGAACTGGATGCGCGACTACCGGCTCAAGTCCTACGAGCACTTCAAGCGCCGCCCCATGCCCAACTGGGGTGGGGACATGTCCGAGATCTACTTCGACGACATCTACTACTACATCAAGCCCACCGAGAAGCAGGTGGATGCCTGGGACGAGCTGCCCGACTCGGTGAAGGACACCTACGAGAAGCTGGGCATCCCTGAGGCCGAGCGCAAGTACCTGGCCGGGGTGACCGCCCAGTACGAGTCCGAGGTGGTGTACCACCGCAACCGCGAGGATCTCGAGGCTCAGGGCGTCATCTTCACCGACATGGACACGGCTCTGCGCGAGCACCCCGAGATCGTGCGGGCCTACTTCGGCACGGTCATCCCCAAGAACGACAACAAGTTCGCCGCCCTCAACTCGGCCGTGTGGTCCGGTGGCTCGTTCATCTACGTCCCGCCGGGCGTCAACGTGGAGATGCCGCTGCAGGCCTACTTCCGCATCAACGCCGAGAACATGGGCCAGTTCGAGCGCACCCTGATCATCGCCGACGAAGGCAGCCAGGTGCACTACATCGAAGGCTGCTCGGCCCCGGTGTACACCACCGACTCGCTGCACTCGGCGGTGGTCGAGATCGTGGTCAAGCCCAGCGCCCGGGTCACCTACACCACCATCCAGAACTGGTCCAACAACGTCTTCAACCTGGTCACCAAGCGGGCCCGGGTGGAGACCGAGGGCCACATGGAGTGGATCGACGGCAACATCGGCAGCCGGCTGACCATGAAGTACCCGGCGGTGTACATGGTCGGTCCCAAGGCGTCGGGTGAGGTGCTGTCGGTGGCCTACGCCGGGCCCGGCCAGCACCAGGACGCCGGGGCCAAGATGGTCCACGCCGCGCCGGAGACCACGTCCAAGATCGTCTCCAAGTCGATCTCCAAGGACGGTGGCCGCACCAGCTACCGAGGTCTGGTCCGCATCGAGGACGACGCCTACGGCTGCAAGAGCCACGTGCAGTGCGACGCCCTGATCCTCGACGACGAGAGCGTGTCGGACACCTTCCCCTACATGGAGGTCGGGGCCCGCGACGCCATCGTCGGCCACGAGGCCACCGTGTCCAAGGTGGCAGACGAGCAGCTCTTCTACCTCATGAGCCGGGGCCTGAGCGAGGAGCAGGCCATGGGCATGGTGGTGAACGGCTTCATCGAGCCGGTCACCCGCACCCTGCCCATGGAGTACGCGGTGGAGTGGAGCCGCCTGATCGAGCTGCAGATGGAGGGCTCGGTCGGCTGACCGGTTTTCCGGCGCGGACCTGGCAGCATGGCCCCATGCCCATGCGCGAGGAATGCAAGCACTTCGAGAGCCGGACCTACGCCAACGGCGAGACCGCCCGCAAGTGCCGGCTCGACCTGGCTCCTGAGGCCCCGTGGCGTTGCCCGGAGGACTGCACCGCGTTCGAGCGTCGGCTGGCCGACGTCAACTGGCAGCACGGTGACCTGATCGAGCCGGCGCTGGAGGACGAGCCCCAGGGCGAGGGAATCGCCGAGCTGCTCGACGAGGCGGAGGACATCGTGAACTCGGCCGGTCCCGACATCGTGGCCGAGGTCGAGGCGCAGGACCGCCGCCAGTACGGCGACGACGGCGGCTTCGGCGGCCGCATCAAGCGACTGTTCCGACGCAAGGGTTGACCAGACTGGAGCGCCGGCGCGTCGCGGCGCCGAACGAGACGCGGGAGGGCTTGTGGAGGACAACGGGGTCGAGATGGTGGCTGTGCCGCGCCACGAGTGGCTGGCCGTGCAAGAGCGCCTGGCACGACTGGAGCAAACGGTGGGGAGCGTAGGGGGCAGCCGACGGTGACAACCTGATGCTGGGCACCACCAACACCGCGACCGAGGGCACCGCTTTTCGGCCGTGGTCGCCCTGGCTGGCGGGCATATCGACCTGCTGGCCAACGCCTCGACCGACGTCGTCGTCGATGTGGTCGGCTACTACCGGTAGCGGTGGGCCTGGTCTCGCGGGCGCTGAGGGGCTGGATCGGCCCTTGTGTTCATAGATAGAAGCCGCTAGACTCAATCATATGTTCGATTCAGCGGGTGACGAGGCGATCCCCGAGGTCGAGAACATGCGCGGCCTTGTCGATCGGTGCCGCAAGGCCGCGAGTGAGGACCTGTCTCTGGTCGGTGACGACGATCTGCGGGCACTGGTGGTCGAGGCCGAGCGGGCTCGGGCCGCGCTCGAGGCGGTCGAGGGTCATGCCCTGGCCGTGTTGGAGCGGTGGGGGAGCTGCGACGCCGATCTCGGCATGGCCACCGCGTCGTGGCTGGCCTGGGCCGCCCACGGCTCGCGCCGAGCCTGTTCGACTCGCGTGCGCACCGGCGAGGCACTGGCCCGGCTCGATGCCCTCGACGCCGCGCTCAGCGAGGGTGACCTCGGCTTCGAGCACGCCGAGGTGATCGGTCGCGCCCTGCACAACCCGCGGGTGACCGACCAGGTCGTGGCCAACCACGACGAGCTGGTTCGCCTGGCCCGGCGCCTCCCGTTCGACCTGTGGCGTCGAACCGTCGACGAGCTCGTCCGCATGTGGGATCAGGACGGCGCCTTCGATCCGGACCGCGAACAGGTGCGCAACCGCGTGAGCTTCCGCCAGGTTGGCGACCTCACCATCCTGCGCGGCGAGCTGGTGGGCGAGGTGGCGACGGTGGTGCGAGAGGCCATCGAGTCGATGGCCGATCGGGCGTGGCGTCGCGCCCAGGCCGATGAGCACCATACATCCGACCTGCCGGTGCCGACCCGGCCGACGCTGCGGGCGCAGGCCCTGGCCGAGCTGTGCCGCCAGGGCCTGGCCGCCGATGGGGCGACTGGGCACGGCCCCGTGGTCGACGTCACCCTGGTGGTCCGGGCCGACGAACCCGGCGCGGTGCGAACGTTCGATGGCGAACGCCTCGAGCCGGCCGGCGTGGGCCACCTGTTCTGCGACGCCGTCCGTCACCTGCTCACCGTCGACCACGACGGACAGCCCTTGCATCTGGGCCGTGCGGTCCGCCACGCCAACCGGGCCCAGCGCCGTGCCCTGGCCGCCCGGGACGGTGGCTGTGTGTTCCCGGGCTGTGACCGCTCTGCGGGCTGGTGCGACGCCCATCATCTGCCGGCCTGGGAGGATGGCGGCCGCACCGACATCGAGCACTTGGCGTTGCTGTGCCGCCATCATCACGGCGTGACGCACCGGCAGGGGTGGACCATGGCCGCTCAACCCGACCAGACCTTCCACTGGACCACTCCGTCGGGCCACACGTTGTGCAGCCAGCGACAGCACGCACCACCGGTGACCTGAACCGATCCGAACCAGGCGGCTGGCGGGCACGCCAGAGGGGTCAGGTCGCCGCCCCGCCAGATGGGGGTTCGGCGCCTTCGGAGCGCTTCAGGCCCCAGCTCTCGAGCTCCGCCAGCACCGCATCCTCGTCCGGCGCGGGCGTCGCGCTCGGCGGCGGCGAGGGACGAGACGCGGGGATGTCTCGGATCTGGTCGCTCGGGCGGCGTCGTGCCAGCGCCATGAACCGACCCAGCCCCTCGGGCTCGCTCTGCAGGAAGATCCAGCCGTAGAGCGCGATCGTGGCCACCACGAACAGCACGGTCAGCACCGAGAGCGAGCCGTAGGGAGGCGTCCACGACGGTCTCGCGAAGATCCACCATTGACCAAGGGCACCGGCGCTGTAACGGCGCAACATCTGGGCGTAGGACATGAACTGGACCAGGGCCAGGGCTATCAGACCCACGGCCTGGGCCCGCTTGGGCCATCTCAGGTTGCGTGCGTCCAACTGCTCGCCGATGGCCAGGGCAGCCACCAGGGGGACGCCGGCGGCGAAGCCCGCCTCGTAGCGCCCCTGGAAGTAGCCGATGTCGATGGTCCCGATGATCACCGGGACGAGGACCACCACCGCGGTGATCCCGGCGGTCACCAGGGCCAGGCGTCTCGACGCGAAGAAGCAGGCGGCGATGACCAGGAAGGCCACCATGGCCTGCACCAGGACGTAGGCCGGGAAGGGCAGGTACGTCTCGAGCCAGCCGAGGATCCCGACCAGCTGGCGCAGGTAGGCCTGGACCAAGCCAACCGAGCTCCAGAAGCTCCCGGAGCGAGTCGGTCCGCCCACGCTGGAGGCCGACCCGCCTCCGGACACCAGGGAGATGAGTGTGCTCAGCCCGACCGCTCCTGCGCCGATCCACACCGCTCGGCTCCGCGCCAGCAACCGGGTTCGGCTCCAGGGGGTCAACGCGAACAGCACGAGGACGAGCAGGCCTCCCCAGTAGAGCGAGTCTCGCCTCAGGAGCAGGCTGACGCACAGGGGTCCGGCGAAGCGAGCCACGGCCGAGGCGTCGACCGACGGTGGATCGCCGCGCACCAGCAGGATCCCACCGGTCCACGCGGCCAGGGTCGCGGCGATGGCCAGACCGCTGGGGTTCACTGCCGCGCCGAAGAAGTAGGCCAGTGGCACCAGGGCCACGGCCAGGCCCAGCACCAACGGCCCCGGGTGCTCGACCCGGGCCAGGGTGTCGAGGGCCAGGGCCATCATGAAGGCCACGAGCATGGCCGACACGAATCGCATCAAGTAGAGCGACAACCGTCCGGACGCGATGAGCGTCGGCCATCCGACCAGCACGTAGTAGTAGGGCGGATAGGTGCTGGTCATGGAGACCACGCGGTGCCGCGGGCCGCTGTAGCTGGGCATGCCGCAGTTGGCCGACGACAGCGGTCTGAGGCCCCAGCACACACCGCCGTCGGGGAACCCGTGGGGGGCGAGAAAGGTCGGGCTGCCCGTAGCCGGATCGACCTGCCCTCTTCCTTGTCCGTGCACGATGCCGTAGGCGGCGAGCATGTGTTGGTTCTCGTCGGCGGCACCGAACATCGGGATGGCGGCCGACCACAACGTCAGGGTGACCAGGAACAGCACGAACGTGATGACGAATCGACGCCGCCGAGAGGGGACCGAATCCCGCGTCTGCAACACGCTGAGAACCTAGTTGACCGGCTCGGGCAGCAGACTCGGCATGGCCGTCGGCGTCTGAGTTGAATTACTCCTACGCGGGTAGTGTATTTTCTGACCCCGCCATGACGACGACCTCTGCCCGCTTCGATCCTGCTGTCGCTCGGGCCCTGCCGGGGCCTGCGTGGCTGCGCGACCGGCGAGGGGTCGCGTCCGAGCTGGCCAGCCAGCTGGAGCTGCCCACCACCGACGAAGAGGTCTGGCGCTACAGCCGGGTCGACGACCTCGACCTGGAGGCCTACGTGTGGCCGTCGGGCGCCACGCCGCCGCCCGCGGCCCAGGTCCCCGCCGCCGCCCGGGCTGTGGTCGAGGCGGTGTCCGAGCGGGCCGGATCGGTCATCGTGGTCGACGGACAGCTGGTGCTGGCCGAGCTGGATCCTGCCTGGGCCGCCCGGGGCGTGACCCTGGGTCGGTTGGCCGACCGTCCCGACGGGGCCGAGCTGGCCGGGCGCATCGATCCGTCCGACGCGACCGACCTGTTCGGCGTGCTCAACCAGGCGCTGAGCGACCCCGTCGCCCTGGTGGTCCCGCCCGGCGTCGAGGTAGATGCGCCGGTGGTGGTGGTGGACTGGAACAGCCAGGACCGCGCCGTCACCTTCCCCCGACTGCTGGTCAGCCTGGGCGACGACGCCGCCGCCACCGTGGTCGACCACCACGGCGGCCAGGACGTGGCCGGCCTGGTCATCCCGGTCATCGAGCTCGACGTCGGCCCGGCCGCACGCCTGGGTTACATCAACGTGCAACAGCGCGGTCCCCAGACCTGGCAGATCGCCTCCCAGGTCTCCCGGGTCGAGCGCCAGGCCACCCTGGTGGCGGCCCAGGCCGCGCTGGGCGGCGACTACGCCCGCACCCGGGCCGACTGTCGGCTGGTCGGGCGCGGGGCCACCGGCAACCTGCTGGCCGTCTACTTCGGCGAGGGCCACCAGACCCTCGACTTCCGGACCTTCCAGGACCACGCCGCCCCCGACACCACCTCGAACCTGCTGTTCAAGGGGGCGGTGGGGGGTGGTCGCGTTCGGTCTACACCGGGCTCATCCGGGTGCGTCCCGAGGGTCGCGGCACCAACGCCTTCCAGACCAACCGCACCATCAAGCTGAGCGACCACGCCTGGGCCGAGTCGGTGCCCAACCTCGAGATCGAGAACAACGACGTCCACTGCAGCCACGCCTCGGCCGTGGGCCCCATCGACGAGGAGCAGCGCTTCTACCTCGAGAGCCGTGGCGTGCCCCCGCAGGTGGCTGAGCGCCTCATCGTCGAGGGCTTCTTCCTGGAGGTGCTCGGGCAGATGCCGGTAGCCGACGCGGCGAGCGCGGTGTGGTCCGCCATCGCCGACCGCCTCCGAGCCGGGGTCTCCACATGACCGCGCAGCGCGTGTGCTCGGTGGGCGACGTGGCTCCGGGCGCGGCCGCCCAGTTCGTGGTCGACGGCCAGAAGGTGGCGGTCGTCGCGCGTCGGCGATGACTGGTACGCCCTGGGCGACACCTGCACCCACCAGAAGATCAGCCTGGCCGAGGGCGAGGTCCACGCCGACACCCTGGAGATCGAGTGCTGGAAGCACGGCAGCTGCTTCTCGTTGGTCACCGGCGACCCCAACTCGCTGCCGGCCACCCGTCCCGAGCCCGTGTTCCAGGTGCAGGTGGACGGTGACGACGTGCTGGTCGACGTGTCGGTGGCCGCGCGGTCATGAGCGAGCTGCGCGTCGCGGGGCTGCGCGCCGAGGTGGCCGGCCGCGAGATCCTCCAGGGGATCGATCTGGTGGTGCGCAGCGGCGAGGTCCACGCCGTCATGGGCCCCAACGGCTCGGGGAAGTCGACGCTGTCCCACGTGATCATGGGCCGGCCCGGCTACACGGTCACCGGTGGGTCCGTGTTCCTCGACGACGTCGACGTGCTGGCCCTCGAGCCGTGGGAGCGAGCCCATGCCGGGCTGTTCCTGGCCATGCAGTACCCGACCGAGGTGCCCGGGGTCAGCCTGGAGTCCATCCTGACCGAGTCGGCCGAAGCGGCCGGGCGTGATCCCCGGGTGGTCCGCCAGGCCATGGAGACCGAGGCCGACGCGCATCGGCTTCGGCCAGCAGTTCCTGGGCCGGGCCCTCAACGTCGACCTGTCCGGCGGCGAGAAGAAGCGCAACGAGACCCTGCAGCTGGCCGTCCTCGCCCCTCGCTTCGCCATCCTCGACGAGCTCGACTCGGGTCTGGACGTCGACGCCCTGCGCGCCTGCAGCCGCCGCATCGAGGCCATGACCCACGAGCAGGATCTGGGCGTGCTGGCCATCACCCACTACAACCGGCTGCTCCAGGAGCTCAAGCCGGACGTGGTGCACATCCTGGCCCGGGGCCGGATCCAGGCCACCGGCGGTCCCGAGCTGGCCGAACAGCTCGAGGAGACGGGCTACGCCGAGTGGGCCACCGAAGAGGACGAGCTGGCGCTGCCCGCCGCCGCCGACCCGTTCGCCGATCCCTTCGCCTGAGCGCGAGACGCCACGGTGGACGTCGTCGGTCGCCGACCGCTACCCCACAACCAGCACAACGCGGTGACCACCTCGGTCGAGCAGGTGGAGACGGCAGACGGGCGCGTGCTGGTGCGCAAGGGCATCGGTCGTCACAAGGAGGGCACGCCCGAGCACTGGCTGGCCTCCGACGACCCCCACCACTGGAACTACTGGCGGCGCGAGGCCGATGCCTACGCCAGCCCCGAGCTGCGGCGGTCCCTGGACGGCACCGGGTTGGAGATCCCTCCGGCCACGGTGGAGGAGGGCGCCGAATCGATCACGTTGTGGATCGATTACGTCAGCGGCACCCCCGGCACCGAGTTCGACCTGGTCGACCATCAGGCGCTGGCCCGGGGCCTCGGACGGTGGCAGGCCGGGCCGGCCGTCGAGCAACCCTGGAGCTCACGGGGCTTCATCCGGGCCTACTCGGCGTCCAAGCCGGCGCCCTACGACCTGGTCGACGAGGACGAGCCCTGGTCCGAACCCATCATCCGCAACTGCTGGCCCGGGTCGCTGCGCGCCGGGTGGCGTCGCCTGCTCGACCGGCGCGAGCGGCTCCTGGGTGTGCTCGAGGCCCTGCCCCGGGCCGGGTGCCACCTCGACGTGTGGGCGTCGAACGTGGCCCGGCGGCCCGACGGCACGGTGGCCCTGTTCGACTGGTCGTTCTGCGGTGACGGCGCCCGGGGCGAGGACATCGGCAACCAGGTGCCCGACGGCGTGTTCGACCTCTTCTGGCCGGCGGAGCGGATGGCCGAGCTGGAGACGGCCGTGTTCGCCTCCTACCTGGACGGGTTGCGCCTGGCCGGATGGGACGGTGACCACCGCGAGGTGCGCCTGGCCATGACCGCGTCGTGTGTGAAGTACGCCTGGCTGTTGCCCCAGATGCTGGCCGAGGCCCACGAGCCGGTGGGCCGGGCCTACTGGCGCGACGTCGAGCCCACGCTCAAGTTCACGGCCCGGGGTCTCGGCCTGGCCCGCCTGGTGGCCTGGTGCGACGAGGCCATCGAGCTGGCCGACCGCCTGGGGCGGTGATCCGGGCCCTCAGGGCTTGGCGCCCGCCGCGTGGGTGGCGTTGACGGCCCCGGCCCACCCTTCGGCCGCCATGTCGTTCCCTCCCGGGGCACCGATCGGCTCAGGCTAGGGCGCGGCGGGCGGGCCCAGCGCGGAGCCTGACTAGCCTGCGCGGGTTGCCCGCTTCGGGCGAGCGCGAGGTCCTGACAGGAGGACGCCATGGACGAGCTGGTGAGCGATCCCCACGTGGCCGGGTGGAGCGTGGTCGACGGCAGGCTCCATCGCGAGTTCAGCTTCGCCGACTTCTCCGAGGCGTTCGGCTTCATGGCCCGGGTGGCGCTCGTCGCCGAGAAGCTGGACCATCATCCCGACTGGTCCAACAGCTGGAACCGCGTGACCATCGACATCGTCAACCACGACCGGGGCGGCATCACCGACCGGTGCGTCGACTTCGCCGGCCGGGTCAATCGGCTGGTTGGCTGACCTCTTCGAGGCCCTGGGCCAGGGTGTTCCACGACAGGGTGGCGCACTTGATGCGCACCGGGAACTTCACCACACCCCGAAGCGCCTCGAGATCGCCCAGGGCCACCTCGGGCAGGTCCTCGGGCTCGACGTCGTCGCCTTCCAGGCTCGACTCGTGGATCGACATCATGGCTTTGAACGCCCGACTCAGGTCGTGGACCTCGTCCACCGACTTGCCCTTGACCGCCGCCGACATCATCGAGGCCGAAGACTGGCTGATCGAACAGCCCTGCCCGCTGATGCGGATGTCGTCGACCACGCCGTCGCGAACATCGAGGTAGACCACGATCTCGTCGCCGCACAGGGGGTTGAAGCCCTCGACCCGGTGGGCCGGCGGCGTCTCCAGCTCGCCCCGATTCCTCGGGTTGCGGTAGTGGTCGAGGATGATCTCTCGGTACAGGTCTTCGAGGCCGGGCATGGTGGAGTCCTCAGTGCATCTATCGGGGCGTGAGCGTCTGTCGGGCGAGGTCTACAGGGCGAAGAAGTCGCCGGCCGCGCTGAGCGCGTCGGCCAGGGCATCGATGTCGGATTCGTCGTTATACACGTAGAGCGAGGCCCGGGCGGTGGCTCCGACCCCGAGCCGACGCATCAACGGCTTGGCGCAGTGGTGACCGGCCCGCACGCACACGCCCCGCTCGTCGAGCACCTGGGACAGGTCGTGGGGGTGCACGTCGCGGTAGGAGAACGAGAGCACGCCGCCGCGGGCGGCGGGATCGGCAGGTCCCTGGACGACCAGCTCCTCGCCGAAGCGCTCGCGCAGGGTGCGCAGGGCGTAGCCGGTCAGGGCCATCTCGTGCTCGCGCACCGCGGCCATGCCCAGGCCCTCGAGGTAGTCGACGGCCGCCCCCAATCCGATGACCTCGGTGATGGGGGGCGTGCCCGGCCTCGAACTTCCACGGGATGTCGTTGGGCGTCCAGCCGTCCAGGCGCACGTCTCGGATCATCTCCCCGCCGCCCAGGAAGGCGGGCATGGCCTCGAGCAGCTCGTCGCGGGCCCACAGCACCCCCACCCCGGTGGGGCCGAGCATCTTGTGGCCGGTGAAGCCGAAGAAGTCACAGCCCAGCTCGGTGACGTCGGTGGGCAGGTGGGGGACGTACTGGGCCCCGTCAACCAGGCTGAGGGCGCCGGCGGCGCGGGCCGCGTCGGTGAGCTGGCGGATGGGGGTGAGGGTGCCCAACACGTTGGACATGGCGGTGAAGCCGAAGAGCTTGGCCCCGTCCAGCAGCCGGTCGAGATCGGTCAGGTCGAGGGTGTAGTCGTCGGCCATGGGCACGAAGCGCAGCTCGATGCCGCGCTCCTCGCGCAGGATCAGCCACGGCACCAGGTTGGCGTGGTGCTCGATCTCGGTGAGCACCACCACGTCGCCGGCCGACAGGTTGGCCCGGCCCCAGCTGTAGGCCACCAGGTTGAGGGCCTCGGTCACGTTCTTGGTGAACACCACGCCGTTGGTGGACGGGGCGCCGATGAACCGGGCCACCTTGCCCCGGGCCGCTTCGTAGCGGTCGGTGGCTTCGGCGGCGATGCCGTAGACGCCCCGGTGCACGTTGGCGTAGGTCGTCTCGTAGATCGTCGTCCATGGCGTCGAGCACCGAGCGCGGCTTCTGCGACGACGAGGCCGAGTCCAGGTAGACGATGGGATGGCCGCCCACCTCGACCTTCGACAGCAGCGGGAAGTCGGACTTGATGCGGGTCGGATCGAGCGGATCGTTCAGCGCCATGCGTCGTACCCTTCGGCTTCGAGTCGGGCCGCCAGCTCCATGCCGCCGCTCTCCACGATGCGGCCGTCGATCATGATGTGGACCTGGTCGGGGGCCAGCTCGTCGAGCAGCCGCTGGTAGTGGGTGATGGCCAGCACGCCCAGGTGGGTCGGGCCGTGCGCACCTCCTGCACGCCGTTGGCCACCACCCGCAGGGCGTCGATGTCGAGCCCGGAGTCGGTCTCGTCCAGGATGGCGATCTCGGGTTCGAGGATGGCCATCTGGAGCACCTCGTTGCGCTTCTTCTCGCCGCCCGAGAAGCCCTCGTTGAGGTAGCGGTCGGCGAAGGAGGGATCCATGTCCAGGCGGGTCATCCACTCCATGATGGCCAGGCGCAGCTCGAGCATGGACAGGTCGATGCCCTTGCGGGCCGACAGGGCCTGGCGCAGGAAGTTGAGGACCGAGACGCCCTGGATCTCCTGGGGGTACTGGAAGGCCAGGAACATGCCGGCCTTGCCCCGCACGTCGGGGCTCCAGGTGGTCACGTCGTCGCCCTGGAACCGGATCTGGCCGGCGGTGACCTCGTACTCGGGGCTGCCCAGCAGGCTGGAGGCCAGGGTGGACTTGCCCGAGCCGTTGGGGCCCATGAGGGCGTGCGACCTCGCCGGCGCGGATGGTCAGATCGACGCCGCGCAGGATCTCGGGTTGGGTGGCCGAGCCGTCGGGCGCCGGGCCCGCCGGGCGCACGTGCAGCCCCTGGATCTCGAAGAGCGGGGCGTCCGTGGCGGTGGGGTTCTGGGGGGCGGACATCACTCGCCAGTGTATTAGCACTACGGCGATAGTGGAAATGTCCCGGTCAAGATTCGGCCAGGAGATCTTCCTTCCAGGCCCGGAACCGGGTGTGGTGGGTGCCGCTGGGGCCGACGCCCTCGCCGTGGCCATCGGCGAACAACCGGAACGAGCAGCGGCGGTCCAGATCCTCGGCGTCGAGGGCCAGGTAGCGGGCGTTGCTGCGACTGGCCGGCCCGGCCCGCCACAGCAGCCACCGGCCGATACGGCGCTTGTAGGTGACCAGGGGCTGGTCGATGTCGTCGCCCAGGTGCACCAGCTCGTCGGGCGCCTCGATCCAGGCGGAGGCCGGCACGTTGCGGTCCCGGATGGGCGTCGGGGGCAGCTGTTCGGTGTGGATGGGGGTGGGGTCGATCGGCCGCTCGTCGGCAGGGCAGCGCGGGTCCAGCCATGGCGGCAAGGTACCGTGCCTGCGTGCGAGTGACGGCCAAGGTCGACTATGCGGTGCGGGCTTCGTTGGTGCTGGCCCGCTCCTGGAACGAGGAGGCCGGGGCGGTGAAGGGCGAGCAGATCGCCACCGGCCAGCAGATCCCGCTCAAGTACCTGGAGAACATCCTCAGCGAGCTGCGCCAGAGCGGGATCGTGCGCAGCCAGCGCGGCGCCGACGGCGGCTACTGGTTGGCCCGGGCGCCCGAGCAGATCAGCGTGGCCGACATCATCCGGGCCGTGGAGGGTCCGCTGGCCACCGTGCGGGGCGAGCGGGCCGAGCAGCTCGCCTACGACGACTGCGGCGCGCTGCAGGAGATGTGGGTGGCGGTGCGGGCCAGCCTGCGGTCGGTGCTGGAGCTGGTCACCCTGGCCGACGTGGAGGCCGGGCGGTTGCCGACGTCGGTCCAGTCGCTGGTCGACGACCCGGCCAGCTGGCAGTAGCTACCAACCTCGGTCGACCCACTCCTGGAGGTGGGGGCGCTCGGTGCCGATGGTCGTCTGGTCGCCATGGCCGGGCAGGACGATCGTGTCGGGGTCGAGGGGCGCGAACAGGCGCCGGTCGATGCTGGCGATGATCGTGTCGAAGTCGGCGTTGGGGAAGCTGGTGTTGCCCGGCCCACCCGGGAACAGCGTGTCGCCGCTGAACAGCACGGGCGAGCCCTCGATCCGGAAGCACATCGAGCCTGGGGTGTGCCCCGGCGTGTGGATGGTGTGCAGCCGGAGCCGCCCCACGTCGATCACCGAGTCGTCGGCCACCACGTAGTCGTAGGCGTCGAGCATGTCGGAGTCCTCGGCGGTGATGCCCACCTCGTAGCCGGCGTCGCGCACCGCGGGCACGGCCTGGATGTGGTCCCAGTGGCCGTGGGTCTCGAGCACGGTGCGCACGCCCAGGTCACGGCACAGCTCCAGCAGCAGTTCGTGCTCGTTGGCCGCGTCGATGAGCACGGCGTCACCGGTGGCCCGGCAGCGCAGCACGTAGACGTTGTTGTCCATCGGACCGACCACCACCTTGTGGATCTCGGCCTGCGTGTCGTCGTAGAGGAGCGTTCCCATGCGATCAAACCTACTGGCCCTCCAGTCGGCAAGCCTCCCTGCGGGCGCCGTTCGGCATCCGGGTCTCATCGGTCCAGCGGCTCCGGCCTGGCGGCCTGCGCCTACCAGGGCCAGGAGGGTTGGTTCTTGACCGTGCGGTCTAGTAGACAGTTGGCCGATCTCTCGATACCCACCCAAGGGGGCTGGACCGCCGTGAATTTCGCGTTCTCCGAGGAGCAGGAAGAGCTCCGCAACATCGTCCGCCAGTTCCTCGACGCCAAGTCGCCCGAGTCGGCGGTGCGCGAGCAGATGGACACCGAGAAGGGCTTCGACGACGCGGTCTGGAAGCAGATGTCCGAGCAGCTCGGCCTGCAGAGCCTGATCATCCCCGAGGAGTTCGGAGGCTCGGGCTACAGCTACGTGGAGCTGATCGTGGTGCTCGAGGAGATGGGCCGGGCCCTGCTGTGCGCCCCCTACTTCTCCACCGTGGTGCTGGCCGCCAACACCCTGATCCACTCGGGGGACGACGCGGCCAAGAAGTCGCTGCTGCCCGGCATCGCCAGCCGGCGAGACCATCGCCACGCTGGCCTTCACCGAGCCCAACGGCCGGTGGGACGAGTCGGGCATCGAGGCCACCGCCACCCCGGACGGGGACGGCTGGAAGATCTCGGGCACCAAGTCCTTCGTGCTCGACGGCCACACCGCCGATCTGGTGCTGGTGGCGGCCCGCACCCCGGCCGGGGTGAGCCTGTTCCACGTGTCGGGCGACGCCGCCGGGCTGACCCGCACCGCGCTGTCCACCATGGACCAGACCCGCAAGCAGGCCAAGCTCACCTTCGACGGGGTCAGCGCCACGCTGATCGGCACCGACGGCGGTGGCTGGGACGTGCTCAGCCGGGTGCTCGACCTGGCCGCGGTGGCCCTGGCCGCCGAGCAGGTGGGCGGCGCCCAGAAGTGCCTGGACATGTCGGTCGAGTACGCCAAGGTGCGGGTGCAGTTCGGTCGCCCGATCGGTTCGTTCCAGGCCATCAAGCACAAGTGCGCCGACATGCTGCTCGAGGTCGAGTCGGCCAAGTCCGCCGCCTACTACGCCGGTTGGTGCGCGGCCGAGCTGAACGACGAGCTGCCGTCGGTGGCCAGCCTGGCCAAGGCCTACTGCTCCGACGCCTACTTCCACGCCGCGGCCGAGAACATCCAGATCCACGGTGGCATCGGCTTCACCTGGGAGCACCCCGCCCACCTGTACTTCAAGCGGGCCAAGTCTTCCGAGCTGCTCTTCGGCGATCCCACCTACCACCGCGAGCTGCTGGCCCAACGCATCGGGATCTGAGCGGCGGCGGAGCTCCGCTCCGCCCTGTCTCTAGGCTGAGTCCGTGACTTGGCTCGTCTTGATCGTCGGCGTCGTGGCCGTGCTGGCCATCGGCGTGGTGACCGTCGGGGCCGTGGTGGGGCGCCTGTCGGTGGCGCCGCCCACCTCGGTGTTCGACGAGGACGAGGCCGTCGAGTGGATCGCCGACCGCCTCCCGGTGGAGGTGGCCTCGCAGGTCAGCCACGACGACGTGCGCCAGCTGGTGACCTGGCACCTCGACTACCTGGTGGAGGAGGGCATCGCCACCGAAGCCGCCTATGCCGACGCCCCCGACGACGTGGTGGTGGGTGAGGACGACGGGCTGGCCTATGTCATCGGCCAGGCGTCGGACGCCGGGCTGGACCTCGACGACACCCACATCGCCGTCGTGCTGGCCACCGAGCGGGCCTATCTGGAGGCCATCGGGGCCATCGGGCCCGAGGTGGCGACGCCCGATGAACGCTCGGTAAATGGCCTGCAGTCGGGGACGGACCGCTCTATCCTGGGACCACCAAGGAAAGGAGGTGGTCCAACTGAGTAGTCACTGTTCTTCTGGGACCTTGGAGGTGGCTGGCCGCTAGCGCGGCATAGCTGGACCGCCTGGCGAATTCCCGCCATCCACCATCGAGCGCACGGTCGGGAGCTGGTCCCGTCCGACGCACCACGTGCCCTCGGTACTTCCAGTGTGTTCATGGGAGCGGCGCCCTTCGGGGCGCCGCTCCTGATTTCGCGGGTGGTCCGATGACGCCGGCACGGCACCTAGAGTGGCCCGATGGAGCGGCCCACCCGGTTCGAACACAGCCGTTGGCTCGGTGACAAGCGCACGCAGGTCGTCTACGACGTCGACGACATCGACGACCCGGCCATCATCGACGAGTTGATGCAGAGCGAAGCCTTCCTGAGCTTCGGGCCCGACACCCTGGCCGAGGCGCGCAACCGCGGCTACCGGCCCTACAAGGGCGACGGCTCGGGCGCCAACGTCGCGCCGCTCGACTAGCCGGCGCGCCCGGTCCGGCATGGAGCGGTTGTTCACCTCGACCGGCGACGTCGGCATCTGGGGCCATCTGGCCCGGCCACGGAGCGCG
This sequence comes from uncultured Microthrixaceae bacterium, assembly GCA_963793965.1. Taxonomy (GTDB): domain Bacteria; phylum Actinomycetota; class Acidimicrobiia; order Acidimicrobiales; family Acidimicrobilacustridaceae; genus UBA4742. Next base: position 21,338 of record CAWCCB010000012.1, on the reverse strand, counting down.
CCCGGGACCTGGATCCCCGGCCTGGTCATCGGCCACGGCTTCCCCAACGGGCGGGGCGGGGGACGGCTGTCGGCCAAGTCCTTCCCGGAGCTGGCCGATCGCATCGCCGCCGAGCTGGGCTGGGCCGTGCTGGTGGTGTGCTTCCGGGGATGCGCGGAGTCCGAGGGGGACTTCTCGTTGCAGGGCTGGTTGGACGACCTGCACGCGGCCAGCGACTACCTGCACCAGGTCGACGACGTGGGCGGGGTGTGGATGGCCGGTTTCGGCACGGGCGGCGCGCTCACGGTGTGCGCCGCGGCCGACGACCCCCGGGTGCGGGGCGTGGCCGCCATGGGTGCCCCGGCCGACTTCGACGACTGGGCCAGCCACCCGCGGCGGCTGCTGCTGCATGCCCGCGACGTCGGCATCATCCGGTCCGGGTCGTTCCCGCCCGCCTTCGACACCTGGTCACGCGAGCTGCGCGAGATCCGGGCGGTGGCGGCCGCGCCCCGGCTCCATCCCCGGCCGTTGCTGATCATGCACGGCTCCGACGACGAGTCGGTGCCGGTGTTCGATGCCCGGGTCCTGGCCGACGCCCACGGCTCGGCCGACCTGCGCATCATCGAGGGGGCCAGCCATCAGCTGCGCCACGATCCCCGCGCCGTGGCCGTGCTCCTCGGTTGGCTCGACCGCCAGCGCAACAAATAGCTCGGCCCCCTGGTCGGCAAGCCTCCCGGCGGGCGCCTTCGGCATCCGGGGGTCACGTGGCGAGCGGCTTCGCTCCACTCCGCCGCGCTAGTCGGCCTTGCCCTTGCCCTGAGCCTTCTTCAGCTTCTTGAACTCGCGCACCTTGGCCAGGGACTCGGCCGAGTCGATGTCGGCCACCGACCGGGGCGTGGTGTCGGAGAAGGGAGCGGCGGCCGCCTCCCAGCCGGCGGGCCGCTTGCCCAACCGCTTGGCCAGGATGGCCAGGAAGATCTTGGACTTCTCCTCGCCGTAGCCGGGCAGCTGGCGGATCCGGCGGTAGAGCTCGTCGCCTGATCGCACCCCTCGCCACACCGCCCCGGCGTCGCCGTCGTAGTGCTCAACCAGGAACTGGCACAGATCGTGGGCCCGGCGAGCCATGGCCGCGGGGTAGCGGTGCAGCGCGGGCTTGGCCACGAACACCGCCACCAGATCCTCGGGGTCCATGGCCGCGATGGCGGTGGCATCGAGCTCGCCGCCCAGTCGTTCCTTCAGCGTGGCGGGACCCTTGAACGCCCATTCCATGGGCACCTGCTGGTCGAGCAGCATCCCCAGCAGCAGGGCCAGGGGATCGGTCATCAGCAGCTTGTCGGCTTGGGGGTCGCCGGTGATGGGCATGGTGGGGGTCCTGGTCGCCATGCCCGAACGCTACCGGCCGTCGCAGCCGGCGGCGGCCGATGTCCTGTATGTCAGGGTCGAGCGGTCGACGGTGGCCGCCAGCCCACACCCACGAAGCGGGAGAAGTCGTTGTCGTAGGTGATCACGGTGGCGTCGTACTCGAGGGCGAGCGCCGCCAGGTGGGCATCGTTGACCAGATTGCCGCCTGCCCCGACGGCTGCGAGCAGGCCGGCCACCACGTCGAGGTGGCGACGGGTTGGCTCGACCAGGACAGCGGCCGGCTGGGTCGTCCAGTCGCGCACGCGATCGATGGCGTCGCCGGGCGGTAGCGGGTTCGGGAACAATCCCGTCTTGGTCGACAGGCGCAGGAAGGCGAGCACCACCACCCAGGCGAACCCGACCGCCTCCGCTCCGCCCAGGGCATCATCGAGCCAACCACGGGACTCGTCGTGCTTGGGATCCGACTCGTTCAGCGCGTAGAGCAGGACGTTGGCGTCGACCAGGTTCACTTCCCGATGCGCATCTTGCGGACGAGCTCGTCGTCCTCGAGGTCGCCGGCCAGTTGGAGTGCCCGATCGAGGTTGACCGCGGGCAGCCCGAGGCGGACCGCCTGGGTGCGGAAGGCGGCCGATCCCGGCGTCTGGACACAACCCTCGCGGATGGCGTCGTTCAGGGCCTGCTTGAACGACACGTGCCGTTCCTGCATCCGCTTGCGGATCAGCGCCTCGGTGTCGGCGTCCAGCGTCACGGTCGTTCGCATGCCGCCATGCTAGCCCGATGACATCAGGGCATCACCATAACTGACAGCATGATGCGCGCGGAATCGGGAATGAGGACGGGTGGTCAGCGGGTGCGGGGATCGGCGGTGTCGGGGTCGACGCCGTGGCGGGCGATGGCCTTGGCCACTGCCTGGCGTTCGACCGTCCCCTCGTCGGCCAGGGCGGCCAGCGCGGCGATCTCCACGTGGGCCCCGTCGGTCTCGAAGAACCGTCGCAGGGCGGCGCGGGTGTCGGAGCGCCCGAAGCCGTCGGTGCCCAGCGGCACGAACCGGCGCCCGGCGGGCACGAACCGGGCGATCTGATCGGGGACCGCCTTCATGAAGTCGGTCACGGCGATGATCGGCCCGGTGCTGGTGGCCAGCCGGGCCGTCACCGGGGGCACCTCGGGTTCGGCCTCGGGATGGAGGCGGTTGCGGCGCTCGACCGACAGGGCGTCTTCGCGGAGGCGCTTGTAGGAGGTGGCCGACCACAGCTCGGCCCCGATGCCATCGGCGGCCAACGCGGCCTGGGCGTCGCGGGCTGCCTGCTGAGCCGTCCCGGAGAACAGGATGGTCACCTGGGACGGCAGGTCCTCGGGTGGCGACGCCCAGCGGTAGAGGCCTTCGACGATGTCGTCGTCACTCACCGAGTCGGCCCTCGCCGGCATGGGGTAGTTCTCGTTGTAGAGGGTGAGGTAGTAGAAGACCGAGCTGTCCCGGTCGTGACCATCGCCGTACATGCGGGCGATGCCGGCCCGCACGATGGCCGCCATCTCGTAGGCGAAGGCCGGGTCGTAGGCCTGGCAGGTGGGCACGGTGGAGGCCAGCACCAGGCTGTGGCCGTCCTGGTGCTGGAGGCCCTCGCCCAGCAGGGTGGTCCGCCCGGCGGTGGCGCCCAGCAGGAAGCCCCGGGCCTGGGCGTCGGCTGCGGCCCAGATGAGGTCGCCCACCCGCTGGAAGCCGAACATCGAGTAGAAGACGAAGAAGGGCACCATGGGCACGCCGCGGTGGGCGTAGGCGGTGCCGGCCGCAGCGAAGCTGGCCATCGAGCCGGCTTCGGTGATGCCCTCCTCCAGCAGCTGGCCCTGCTGGCTCTCGGTGTAGGAGAGGAGCAGGTTGGCGTCGACCGACTCGTAGCGCTGGCCCTGGGAGGCGTAGATGCCGAACTCGCGGAACAGCGCGTCCATCCCGAAGGTGCGGGCCTCGTCGGGGATGATGGGCACGATGCGCGGACCGAAGCCCTCGGCCCGGGCCAGGGTGCGCAGCAGGCGGGTGAAGGCCATGGTGGTGGACACCGCCTGGGTGCCCGACCCGCCAGCCAGCTCGTCGAAGGTCGAATCGGGGGGCAGGGCCAGCTCGCGGCGCACGGTGACCGACCGCGACGGCAGCGGTCCGTCCAGGGCGTTGCGGCGATCCATCAGGTAGCGGTGCTCGGGCGAGTCGACCGGGGGGCGGTAGTAGGGGGGATCCTCGGCGTCGAGGGCGGACTCGGGGATGACGTCCTCGAGGTGCAGGCGCAGCCGCAGGGCCCGCAGCTGCTCGTTGGTCATCTTCTTGATCTGGTGGGTGGCGTTGCGGGCCTCGACGTCGGTGCCCAGCGTCCAGCCCTTGATGGTCTTGGCCAGGATGACCGTGGGTGCGCCCACCTGGCTGGTGGCCGCCTTGTAGGCGGCGTAGATCTTCTCGTAGTCGTGGCCGCCGCGGGGCAGGTTGCGCAGGTCGTCGTCGCTGAGGTGCTCAACCAGGGCCCGCAGCCGGGGGTCGGGTCCGAAGAAGTGCTCGCGGATGTAGGCGCCCGACTCGACCGCGTAGCGCTGGAACTCCCCGTCCACCGTGGTGTTCATGCGGTGTAGGAGCACACCGTCGACGTCGCGGGCCAGCAGCTCGTCCCACCCCGAGCCCCAGATGACCTTGATCACGTTCCAGCCTGCACCCCGGAAGATGGCCTCGAGCTCCTGGACCACCTTGCCGTTGCCCCGCACCGGGCCGTCCAGGCGCTGCAGGTTGCAGTTGATGACCCAGGTGAGGTTGTCGAGCTGCTCGCGGGCGGCCAGCGAGATGGAGCCCAGGGTCTCGGGCTCGTCGCACTCCCCGTCGCCCAGGAAGCACCACACCCGCGTGCCGGAGGTGTCGTCGATGTGGCGGTTCTCGAGGTAGCGGTTGAACCGGGCGTGGTAGATCGAGTTGATCGGGCCCAACCCCATGGACACGGTGGGGTACTCCCAGAACTCGGGCATGAGCCACGGGTGCGGGTAGCTCGACAGCCCGCCCGACCCGGCCGGGTCGCCCTGGTCATCGGTGAGCTCGCGCCGGAACCGATCGAGCTGGGTCTCGTCCAGGCGGTGCTCGAGGAAGGCGCGGGCGTACATGCCCGGGGCCGCGTGCCCCTGGAAGTACACGGCGTCGCCGGGCTGGCCGTCGCGCTTGCCCCGGAAGAAGTGGTTGAAGCCGACCTCGTAGAGAGCGGCGGAGGAGGCGAAGGTCGAGAGGTGGCCGCCGATGCCGTCGGCATGGTGGTTGGCGTTGACCACCATGACCGCCGCGTTCCACCGGATGTAGGCCCGGATGCGCCGCTCCAGGGCCACGTCACCCGGGAACCAGCTCTGCTCGCCGGTCGGGATGGTGTTGATGTACGGCGTGGACACCTCGGCGGGGGTGCCCACCTGGCGCTCGCGGGAGTGCTCGGTGAGCTTCGACATGAGGAACCGGGCCCGGGTCGAGCCCTGCGCGTCGATCACGGCGTCGAGCGATTCGATCCACTCGGCGGTCTCCTCCGGATCGGAGTCGTGGAGCTGGTGGACGTATCCGTCGATGGTCACCCTGCCATGATGCCGGATCAGGCCCGGTTACCGGCAGGTAGGTTCGTGAACGCAGATAGCTTCTGGGGGTGCCGACGGTCGTCTACACCGATGGGGCCTGCCGCGGGAACCCCGGCCCCGGTGGGTGGGCCTGGGCGGTCGAGGGCGGATCGTACGCGTCCGGCGCGGCCGACGCACACCACCAACCAGCGCATGGAGATCAGCGCCGCCTACCAGGCGGTGGTGGCCCTGCCCGGTCGGCTGGAGGTGGTGAGCGATTCGACCTACGTGGTCAACTGCTTCCGCGATCGTTGGTGGGAGGGCTGGATCAAGAAGGGTTGGGTCAACTCCCAGCGCAAGCCGGTGGCCAACCGTGACCTGTGGGAACCGTTCGTCGAGCTGGTGGCCGAACGGGGCGACGTCACCTTCCGCTGGGTCAAGGGCCACGCCGGGGACCCCATGAACGACCTGGTGGACCGGCTGGCGGTGGAGGCGGCCGCCAGCCAGCACGGCCGATCGGGCCACGGGGTGCCCGACGAGCTCGGGCCCGGCGGACTCGACCGGTTCCGGCGGCGCCGGTCACCGACGATCCGGTCATCGACGGTCACGGCCTGGTGGTGCTCGGTCACAAGCCCACCGAGCTGGGGGGCTACGACGACAACCCGCGGGCCGACGCGGTGCGGGCCCGGCTGGCGCAGATCATCGAGGCCAAGGCGGTGATCGAGCCCGACCTGGTGGTGGTGAGCGGGCTCCGGTCTGGGCGCGGAGATGCTGGGGGCCGAGGCGGCGCTGGAGGTCGGCGTGCCCCTGGTGGTGGTGCTGCCCTATCCCGATCCCCAGTCGGTGTGGCCGGCCGCCTCGCAGGCGCGCTTCGAGGCCCTGGCCGACCAGGCCACCCAGACCGTGCTGTTGCAGAAGCGCATCCCGAGCTCCAAGCAGCAAGCCGGTGGCGCGCTGGCCCGACGCGACGCGTGGCTGGTCCGGAACGCGGCCGAGGCCGTGCTGGTGTGGGACCGGGTCGACCCGGCACTGGGCAAGCTGCACCGGTCGCTGGAGGACCACCTGGGCGACGACGTCTGGATCCTCGACCCGGCCGAGCTGTGAGCGGCCGAGCGTGATGCAGGTCGGCACCGACACCGGTGGGACCTTCACCGACCTGGTGGCCGACGACGGCACGGTGGCCAAGGTGCCGTCCACGCCTGACGACCCGGGCCGGGCGCTGGGGGCCGGGCTGGACCAGCTGGGGCTCGACGGACGGCCCGAGCGATTCACCCACGGCACCACCGTGGCCACCAACGCCCTGCTGGAGCGGCGCGGCGCCACCGTGGCGCTGGTGACCAACGCCGGGATGGCCGACATCATCGAGATCGGGCGCCAGGACCGACCGTCGCTGTACGACCAGGCGGTCGACCGGCCCGAGCCCCTGGTGGCCCGTGCCCACCGCTACGAGGTGGCCGGTCGCCTCGACGCCGACGGGGCCGAGCTCGAAGCCGTCGAGCCCGACGGCCTGGCCGCAGCTCGACCCGGCGGTCGAGGCGGTGGCTGTGGTGCCTGTTGCACGCCGATCTGAACTCGGCCCACGAGGAGGCGGTGGCCGATCGGTTGGTCGTCGCGGGGCCACGACGTGAGCGTCTCGCACCAGGTGTCGCCCGAGTTCCGTGAGTACGAGCGCACCGTGACCACCGTGGCCAACGCCTACCTCCGTCCGGCGTGTCGTGGCTACCTGGAGGGGTTGGCCGGGTTGGCCGACCAGGTGGGGATCATGACCTCGGCCGGCGGGCTGGTGCCGGTGGCGGCCGCGGTCGATCGACCGGTGGACCTGGTGCTCAGCGGGCCGGCCGGGGGCGTGGCCGCCGCGACGGCGGCGGCCATGGCCAACGGCTGGGGTGACGCGGTGACCTTCGACATGGGTGGCACCAGCACCGACGTGTGCCTGGTGCTGGGCGGCCGAGCCGCGGCCGCGGCCGAGCGGGTGGTGGGTGGCTTCGCCCTGCGGGTGGCCTCGCTCGACGTGCACACCATCGGCGCCGGCGGCGGCTCGGTGGCCGCCGCTCGACGCCGGCGGCGCCCTGACCGTCGGTCCCCGCAGCGCTGGGGCCGTGCCCGGCCCGGCCTGCTACGGCCGGGGCGGGACCGAGCCCACCGTGACCGACGCCGACCTGGTGGCCGGTCGCCTGCCCGAGGGCATCGCCCTGCCCGGCCTGGGGGTGCTCGACCTCGGCGCGGCGCGCGCCGCGCTGGCCCGGGCCGGCGTGGACGCGGCCGGGGTCATCGCCGTGGTGGAGGCGGCCATGACCCAGGCGGTGCGGGCCGTCACCGTGGAGCGAGGCGTCGATCCCCGAGGGCTGGCGCTGGTGGCCTTCGGCGGGGCCGGCCCGCTGCACGCCTGCGGGCTGGCCGAGGCGCTGGGCATGCCCGCGGTGCTCGTCCCGGCCCGGGCCGGCGTGCTCTCGGCCGCCGGCATCCTGGCCGCCGACGACCAGCGCGACCTGGTCCGGTCCTGGCCCACCCCCGGCGACCACCGGGAGCTGGACCAGGCCGTGGCCGAGCTGGGCCGCGCCGCCCGCCAGGCCCTCGGCCCCGGTGACGGGGAGGTGTGGGTGGAGACGGCGGTGGACTGTCGCTACCGGGGCCAGAGCCACGAGCTGTCGGTGCCCACGGTGGCCGACTTCCCGGCCGAGCACCAGCGGCGCAACGGCTACGCCCGGTCCGACGCGCCGATCGAGGTCATCGCCATCCGGGCTCGAGCCCGGCGCCCGGCGCCGGTCGCCCTGGGCGACCTGCCCGCGCCCGCATCGCCGCTCGGCGGTCGGGCCGGCGGTGATCGCCGAAGCCGACTGCACCATCTGGGTGCCCGACGGCTGGCGGGCCGATCCCGGCGCGGCGCGGCGCGCTGGTCCTCGACCCGGGTCGAGCGGAGCGGAGCGCGTGAGCTCTCGGCTCCGCGTCGCTGCAGATCCTCATCTCGCGGCTGTCGGGGGTGGCCGAGGAGATGAGCGCGGTGCTGCGGCGGGCGGCCTACAGCCCCAACATCAAGGAGCGGGCCGACTGCTCGGCCGCGGTGTTCGACCCGCAGGGCTGGCTGCTGGCCCAGGCCGAGAACATCCCGGTCCACCTGGGCTCGATGCCGGCGTCGGTGCGGGCCGCCATCGACCGCGTGCGGCGACGAGGTCGAGCCGGGGGTGCAGGTGATCGTCAACGATCCCTACGCCGGCGGCACCCACCTCAACGACATCACGGTGGTGGCGCCCGCTCACGCCGCCGACGGGCGGCTGGTGGGGTGGGTGGCCACCCGGGCCCACCACGCCGACGTGGGCGGCGACGCCCCCGGGTCCATGCCCGCCGACGCCACCGACATCGCCCAGGAGGGGCTGCGCCTGCCGCCGCAGCGCCTGACCGCCGAGGTGCGCGAGCTGGTCATGGCCACCTCGCGCACGCCGACGGAGCGCGCCGGCGACCTCGACGCCCAGGTCGGGGCCAACGCGGTGGGGGTGGAGCGGCTGGCCGACCTGGCCGGCGAGCCCTTGGCCGAGGTGCTGGCCCACGGGGAGCGGCGCATGCGGGCGGTGGTGGCCGCTCTGCCTGACGGCACCTGGCACTTCACCGACGTGATCGACAGCTTCGGCTCGGCCGCCGACCAGCAGCGGCCGTCGGTCATCGCCCTGGCTCTGACCGTGACCGGCGACGAGCTGACCTTCGACTTCACCGGTTCGCAGGCCCAGCGCCGGGGCAACGTCAATGCGGTCGAGGCGGTCACGGTCAGCGCGGTGGCCTTCGCGGTGCGGGCCGCGCTGGATCCCACGCTTGCCGGCCAACGCCGGCACGCTGGCCCCGGTGCACGTGGTGGCGCCGGTGGGCACCATCGTCAACGCCCGCCCGCCGGCCGCGGTGGGGGCGGGCAACGTGGAGGTCAGCCAGCGGGTGGCCGACGTGTGCTTCGGGGCCCTGGCCCAGATCGAGCCCGACCGGGTCGGGGCCGCGTCGCAGGGCACGATGAACAACGTGCTGGTGGGCAACGACCGGTGGGTCTACTACGAGACCCTGGCCGGCGGGCAGGGTGGCCGCCCGGCCGGGCCGGCATGAGCGGGGTGCACACCCACATGACCAACACCCGCAACACGCCCATCGAGGCGCTGGAGCGGTCCTTCCCGCTGCGGGTGCGGCGCCTGCGGCTGCGGCGGGGGAGCGGCGGGGCCGGACTGCACCCGGGCGGCGAGGGCATCGAGCGCGACCTCGAGGTGCTGGAGGCGGCCACCCTGTCGCTGATCACCGAGCGGCGCACCTCGCCGCCGTGGGGCCTGGCCGGCGGCGAGCCCGGGGCGGTGGGGGAGAACTGGCTGCTGCCCGGCGGCGACGAGTCCCGGGCGGTGCGCCTGGCCGACAAGTGCACGATCGAGCTGGCCCCCGGCGACGTCGTGCGGATCCTGACCCCGGGCGGCGGCGGGTGGGGCGCAGCCTCCAGGGCTGAGGCCAACTTGACCGTTGGGTCCGGTTTCGACGCCGCGAGGGCCGTCTGCCTAGGCTCCCGGCCATGGACATCAACGGGATCTCCGCCATCGTCACCGGCGGCGCATCGGGCATCGGCGAGGCGGTCTCGCGCCAGCTGGCCGGCCGGGGCGCCAAGGTGGTCATCGCCGACCTGCAGGACGACAAGGGCAACGCCCTGGCCACCGAGATCGGCGGGCGCCTTCGCCCACGTGGACGTGACCAACCCCGACGACGTGATCGCCGCCATCGAGCTGGCCAAGGAGATGGGGCCGCTGCGAGCGCTGGTGAACTCGGCCGGCATCGGCTGGGCGTCGCGCACCATCGGCCGCGACGGCACCTACGAGTCGGCCCACGACCTCGACGTGTACCGCAAGGTCATCGAGGTCAACCTGATCGGCACCTTCAACTGCATCCGCCTGGCGGCCACCGCCATGAGCACCACCGACCCCCTGGAGTCCGGCGAGCGCGGCGCCATCGTGAACATGGCCTCGCTGGCCGCCTTCGACGGCCAGATCGGCCAGGCCGCCTACTCGTCGTCCAAGGGCGGCGTGGTGGGCATGACCCTGCCGGTGGCCCGCGACCTGTCCGCGGTGGGCGTCCGGGTCAACACGGTGGCCCCGGGCCTGATCGACACCCCCATCTACGGCACCGGCGAGGCGTCGGAGGCGTTCAAGGCCAACCTGGCCAAGGACGTGCTGTTCCCCAAGCGCCTGGGCTCGGCCGACGAGCTGGCCTGCATGGTGGTCGAGCTGGTGGGCAACAGCTACATGAACGCCGAGACCATCCGGGTCGACGGCGGCCTGCGGATGCCGCCGAAGTGACTCCGGGTCCTGACTCGAGCCCGCTGGCTGGGTGACCAGCTCGTCCAGCCGCTCCAGGATCTCGGTCATGCAGCTCGGGCGTCCGCCAGCTGGGTAGAGGATCGTGGCCAGGGCGGCGGGGAGCCGGGTCCGAGAACGGGAAGCCGGCGCGGTCGAGCGCGGCCGGCTGCACCCGGGCGCTGGTGAACAGCAGCGCCCGGGCCAGCTCGCTGCCCACCACCAGGCCGGGCCCGAAGGCTGGGCACGGGCAGGATGGCCGGGTCGACCCAGGGCGCGGCCCAGGGTCCTTGGTGAACTCGGCGTTGGTCACCGGGTGGGGTGCGGTCAGGTTGACCGGTCCCGACACCGGGTTGGTCAGCAGCCAGGCGATGGCCTCGACCTGATCGTCGAGGGTGATCCAGCTCCACCACTGCCGGCCGGACCCGAACCGACCGCCCAGGCCCCAGCTTGAACAGCGGCAGCAGCTTGGGCAGCGCGCCGCCCTGCGGTGGACAGGACCATGCCGGTGCGGATGGTGGCCACCCGGATGCCGGCCTCGGTGGCCGGCGCGGTCGCGGCCTCCCAGGCCACGCACAGCCGGGCCAGGAAGTCGTCGCCCGGTGCGCTGGTCTCGGTCAGCACCTCGTCGCCCCGGTCGCCGTAGTAGCCGACGGCCGACCCGCTGATGAGCACGGCCGGCTTGGCGTCCAGGCCGGCCAGGGTGGTGGCCAGCAGCTCGGTGGAGCGGGTCCGGCTCTCGACCAGCACCCGCTTGCGTTCGTCGGTCCAACGGGCGTCGCCGATGCCGGCGCCGGCCAGGTGCACGACCGCCTCGACCCCGTCCAGGCCGGCGGCGTCGATGGTGCCGGCGCTCGGGATCCCAACGGATGGCCGACTCGCCCGGAGGACACGGGCCGGCGGACCACGGCCAGCACCTCGTGGCCGTCGGCCTCCAGGCGATGGGCGCAGGGTGGTGCCGATGAGCCCGCTCGACCCGGTGATGGCGACCTTCACAGGCCAAGCTCTACTACGGTCGGAGCGTGGCCGACGAACGCAGGTGGATCGGAGAGGGCGGCGAGATCGAGAAGTCCTCCGCCGCGGTCGACCACAAGAGCCGCTGGACCCCCAAGCGGGTGGCGTCGCTGACCCTGGTGGTGATCCTGGTCATCCTGGTGCTGCAGAACACCAGCACGGCCAACCTGCACCTGCTCCTGTTCACCGTGTCGTTCCCCCTGTGGCTGCTGCTGGGGGGCATGGTGGTGGTCTCGTTCCTGGCCGGCTGGCTGTTCGGCAGCCACCGCCGCCGCGACTGAGCCGGGCCGCGATCGTTCAGAGGTGCTCGACGTGGGGGCCCTCGACCCGGTGGCGGGTGTCGAGCACGTAGGGCGCGGCCGCGGCGATGGCGTCCAGGTCGAAGTCGTCGTGGTCCACCAGCAGGACGGTGGCCGCGGCCGAGGCCACCACGTCGGGGGTGGGCTCCACCCGGAGCACGCCGTCGGGCAGGGCCCGGTCGTCGATGTGGGGGTCGGCCACCAGCACCTCGGCGCCCAGCTCGACCAGCTGCTCGGCGATGGGCCGTGACGGCGTCTCCCGGGCATCGCTGGTGTTGCGCTTGTAGGCCAGACCCAGCAACAGGATGCGCTGGCCGTTCACCGACAGGTCGGCGCTGGTTGAGGGCCAGGGTGAGGCGGCGCACGACGTAGTCGGGCATGTGGGCGTTGACGTCGTTGGCCAGCTCCACGAACCGGAACGGCACCCCGAGCGACTGGCGCACCCGCCACGACAGGTAGGACGGATCCATCGGCAGGCAGTGGCCGCCCACGCCCGGCCCGGGGGTGAACCGCAGGTAGCCGAAGGGCTTGGTGGAGGCGGCGTCGATGGCCTCCCACACGTCGATGCCCAGGTCGTGGGCGTACATGGCCAGCTCGTTGACCAGGGCGATGTTCACATGGCGGAAGGTGTTCTCCAACAGCTTGGTCAGCTCGGCTTCGGCCGGCGACGAGACGGGCACGGTCTGGCTGACCAGCCGGTCGTAGAAGCCGGCCACCGCCTCCAGCGACGGGCCGTCCACGCCCGACACCACCTTGGGGGTGTTCTCGAAGTGCCACTGGGGATTGCCCGGGTCGATGCGTTCGGGGCTGTAGCCCAGGTGGAAGTCCGGGCCGGCCACCAGGCCGGACCCGTCCTCCAGCAGCGGTCCGACCAGCTCGGTGGTGGTGCCCGGGTAGGTGGTGGACTCCAGGATCACGGTGGCGCCCGGACGCAGCCAGGCCGCCAGCTGGGTGGCCGCGGCGGTGATGTGGGACAGGTCCGGGTTGCCCCCGTTGAGCGGGGTGGGCACCGAGATGACGGCCACGTCGAAGTCGACCAGCTGGCCCGGATCCACCGTGGGCAGGTAGGTCCCGGCGTCGAGGGCGGCCCCCAGCCGGGCGTCGTCGACGTCGCCGATGGGCGACTCGCCGGCTTCGAGGTGCTTGATGCGGGTGCCGTCGAGGTCGAAGCCCACCACCTGGTAGCCCACCTCGGCGGCCCGCAGGGCCAGGGGCAGACCCACATATCCCTGGCCGATCACCACCAGCTTGGCCCGCGGGCCGGGCTCGTCGGCCCCGCTGGCAGCTTGGGTGGTCATGGCGGCCATGGTAGGGGTTGGGCGGTTGTGCCCTGCGCATCGTGGGGCCAGTAGGTTCACCCCCGATGAGCACCCGCAAGCTGATCTTCCTGGCCCTGCTGTGTGGCCTGGCGCTCATCGTGGCCTTCGCCCTGCAGCTGTTCATCGCCCGTTAACGCGGTGGCCGGTAGCTTGGGTCGGTGGGCAACAGCACCGAGGTGGGCTGGAGATAGTTGCAGGTCAAAGGCCATAACTCCGTGCGGGTGGGGGAGAGCGCCAACCAGGTCGGTGAGCAAACACTGTCGACAGAGACGTTAATTCCTGGGATGCTCTGGCACGTGGCTGCTACCATCGACACCCTCGCCAAGTCCTTCGCACGGAGCCTCAAGGCCCGCCAGCGATCACCCGAAACGGTTCGGACCTACCTGGTTGGGATCGGCAAGCTCTGCGGGTGGCTCGATGCCGAGGGCCTCTCGCACGATCCCGTGGAGATCTCCCGCCGGGTGCTTGAGGACTGGATCGGGGATATGACCGACGAGATGGCCCCGGGCTCGGTGGCCACGCACTACCGCTCTGTGAGGGCGTTCTGGTCCTGGCTTGAGATGGAGGACGAGATCCCCACGAATCCGTTTCGCAAGATGAACCAACCCAACGTGCCCGACACCCCGCCCCGCGTGCTCGGTAGCGACGAACTGCGCAGGGTGCTCGACGCCACGAAGGGCAAGGACTTCGGGAGCCCGACGCGACCACGCCATCTTGCTGGTGCTCATCGACACGGGAGTTCCGACCTGGCGAGCTACTCAGCATGACGACCGAAGATCTAGATCTTGACCAAGGAACCGCTCGGGTTGATCGGAAGACACGGGAACCCACAAGGTCAGTCTCGGTGCTCGAACCGTGGAGGCGCTCGACCGGTACCTGGGCTACGGGACGCCAGCCGATACGCCTACCTGCCAGCCCTCTGGCTCGGACAAGGAGGAGCCCTCAAGGGTGGCGGACTCCGCCAGATGATGACCCCCGTTCACGGTGAGGCCGTGGGCATCGAGCGCTTCCACCCTTATGACGGGCGCCACCGATTCGCGCACGCCTGGCTGGAAGCCGGGGGACAGGAGCACGACCTCATGGCTCTTTGTGGCTGGACATCGACCAAGATGATTGAGCGCTACGCCCGAGCCACACGACTGATCGTGCCATCGCCGCTCACAAGCGGCTAAGTCCCAGCCGACCGCATCTAGGGCCTTGGTCCAAGGTGCGGTCGCCATCTTGCGCTTGTCTGCGACGTCGGCCAGGGCCACGGGATCTTCGACGGTCGGGCCGAGTCGGCCGCGGCTCGATCCCTGACGACCTGATCCCGTACTCGCCCCACCTCGTCGGCCAGCTGGTCGACGCTCATGAGGCCGCCTGACCGCTCGGGCGCCGGGTGGTTGAACAGCAACGATCCTGGTGGGGGTCATCATCGGGGTTCCCGATGTTCGGGTCGGGGCGGTGGTCTTGAAGTTCGACCTCTTCCCCGGTTTCAGAGTCAAGCCCTTGTCGGTGGTTCCTCGGCGGGTGGCTCGGCGCCTGCTTTGGTCCGCTGGCCGACGGATTGCTGGTGCTTGGTTCAGCTATCCCAGAAGGCGACGGCCTCTTCGATCGTGGTAGGCCCCGAGCGACGCGGAGCCGACGGCGAGAGCATGGTGGATCTCCTCCGGGTCGATCGTTTGAGCTTCCACAGCTTGCCCTCGGTCTGGTCGAGGGCTCCCGCGGCTTGGAGATGGTGGATGGTGGTGGCGGCGGCGTGGTACCGGGACGGTCCGCCATTGGGGGGGTTTCGCCCATATCGCGTCACGCGAACTCGCTGATGGAAAGCCACTCGCCCGCCTCGGCGGCTTGGACCAGGGCGCTGTGTCCTCGCGGTTTTTGCTGTCCGAGTGCCGACCGTGTGACGTGGTCGAGGGAGTAGTCGTCGATCAGACCCTGTGGCGCAAGGAGGTCCGCGGAGATTGACCCCCTACTTTCATCGTCCCCTTTACTAGAAGGACTAGGGGGGCAAATCTCACGAGCACTCGGATCCCGCAACGTGAACTGAGTACACACGTTGCCGTCGCCGGGGGTGACGTCGAACATCCAGCCATCGAGATCTTTGAGGCGGGCTCGGATGGTTGCCGCGGCCCTCACGTCGCTGGCGACGCTGATCTCACTTTGGCTCATCAGGATGTGGCGCTGGCCGCGCTCCTCGACGCGGTTGAGCAGAGCGGTGGCGATCACGACGAGGCTTCGCAGCGACGAGCCCTCGATTTGGTTTCGCCAGAAGGCGATGACTCCGGATCGACCACGGCATGGAGATGGACCGTCCCGTCCGCGTTTGGGGCCTCTGGGCGTTACCTCTCGTTTGAGGGCACGGTCGCGGACGTCGGCTGCTTCGTCCAGGTCTAAGCCGCTCGCCGCAACGAGCGCCTCGATGTCGGCGGCGGAATCGACCCCGATGCCCGCCGCGTCCGCGAACACGGAGGATCGCCTGAAACAGGGTGTTATTGCGAGTGCCTTCAACCGCGTCCCGCACGTTGGCTTCTTCGCCCAGGACAACCGCCAGGTACCACGGCCCGTCGGCTCCCCGTCCCATGGCCGACCTCGGCGTCCTGCGCTCGGGGGTCCACCGACTCACCAGCCAGGGGACCCGGCTAAGGGAGAGAACGGTGTCGGCGCTGCTGATGACGCTGTACCCGGACCCAAAGTCGGCCACGTACCCGTCGCCCCCCAGCAGATCAACTCCCGGCAGGTAGTTCACCCGACGAGGCAGATCGAGGCCCGGCGGGCAAAGAAACCAGATGTGGCATCCGCCTCTCGGGGTGGCAGTGACCAGGGTCTTGTCCACTGCCTGTTCGATGGTCCACCCCTTCGCCCCGACGATCTCGTCCTGGTTCCACGACTCGACCCCATCTGCGACACCGTGACGGTCAAGGTCGACCACGACCAGGCCAACCCGATCGGAACGAGTCGGGCCGCACGAGACACCGACGAGGAGGACCTGATCGGCCTGGCGGTGTTGCTGCCAACGCCTGATCACCCCTGACTTGTTGGTCGCGTCCTTGAACCCCTGCCGGGTGAGTGCTCCGAGGGGCGTCTTGTCAGGCCCCAAAGGCATGACCGGGATACTCACTCCGGCGACGACGCCCATCTGGCGCCACACATCCTGTTGGTCGAATGATGACCTCATCGCGTCGCACACCCGACGCCCCAAGACATCAGAGGGAAGCCTGTCGAGGTCCCTCGATCGCTCGAACCCGCTCATGGTCGTCCGCCCGTAGCGCACCATCCAGGCGTCGACACGTCTCGATCGCCTTGGCCGAGTAGAGCCCACCTCGCCTTGCGTCCGTCCTTCTCGTCGCTTAGCCTGACGCGCCAGGAATCGAGGATCAGCTGGTCGGTCGCCGGCTCTCTCACCTGCTGGAGCGATTGCTCGCCCGGACGCGGCGTGTCGGGTGGGGCTGCGCCCCCCGTGCGGGGGGTCGGGTCTTCTTGGGGTTGCTTCATGGATTGTCTCGTTTCGCTATGTGGCTTGGGTAGTTCCTCCTTTGCTGCGGGTACTCATGCTGCTATCAGATGGGTGCTGTTTCCCATCCTGGTGTCCTGACCGTGACCCTCACGGCCCTGTGACCTGCGAGAACGTACCCGAAGGGCGCCGTAGTGTCAACCCGGATACAAATAAAGATTTGCACTCATTCTGTGATTTTGCCCGCCCAAATAGCCGCAAATCGCCCGGGATTTGGGTCATGCAAATCGCGACCCTTCCGAACAGCGCCCTTCGCCTCACGTATCGCGACCTGGAAATTTGAGGCGTAGATGTTCCGTGCGTCGGGGTGGCCGTCCTCGGCGGACCGGCCGCCTCCGCTTGGCCACCCAATCGCCCGGTACGAGCGCTGTATCGCGATCGACCTAGCTGAGCCGAGGCGGTGGCATCAGGCCTGGACGGACTGGCTGAACTTGTCGAAACCGACAAATTTCCGCATATCCGCACGACCGGCTGCTGGGCGGCGCGGGCCGCCCAGGGCTGGAACCAGGAGGTTTCCACTATTTCCCCACATAGCCATCGATGGCCGATTCCGCGGCGGGGGGCACCTACCGGAGTCCGCGACGCAGCCGTCGGAACCCGGCCATCTCGCCGCGTCCCCACATACCTGGGCTATCCGCCGAGGGCGGCGATGCGTCGGTCACGGCGAGCCCCCCAAGGTCCAACCCGGTAGACCCCTATCCGCCCGGTCGCCGACTTGTACGCGATGACCCGATGGGACCTCACCGAAACCTTTTCCCACCATCCCCACACGGTGGTCGGTACTTCCTGTTGGCCAGGTCCGGGGATAGGCGGCGGCCTGGTTCGAACGAAACATTGAGGCTGCCTGATCTCTCGTCTAGTGTTTGCGCCGTCCATCAACCAAGGGGCGGTCTACATGGTGAAGGCGCGTCAGGCTGCGGCGGTGGCAGTGCTCGTCGCAGGTGTCTGGGCAGTTACGGCATCGGCGGCCCGATCGTGAACCCGGGGCCGTCGACGCCCGCCTCTTCCGGGGCATCGACCACGGCCAGCGGTGGGGGCTTGACTACCACTGCCGCAGTCGCTCAGTTGGGGCGACGATTTCGCTGAAAGACCAGCAGGGCAATCCGTACAACGTGACCCTCACCAAGGTTGTCGATCCCGGCACAGCGACCAAATCCGACACCCGATGATGGCAAGCGCTTTGTGGGAGTCGAGTTCACCCTCGCCAACAGGCCAAGGTCGCGATCTCGCCCACCCCCGACAACGAGGCGACAGTCATCGGTTCGACCCGCCTGGGTGAAAGCACGGGGCCTCGACACGCTGACCAGTGCCCCGGGTGCCCCAACAACATCGAGGTCCCCCCAGGCAGTTCGCTTACGGATGCGTGGCCTTCCAGCTCCCGCCGGTGCGTTCGTCGCCAAGGTGCAGTACACGCCTTCGTCGGGCTTCTCCAACTCGACGGGCCAGTGGCTCGTGCCATAGGCGCTCGCTCGCCTGGAGACGGTCCACCGAGGCTTCCCAGGAGACCTCTGCCTCTTCCATCAGCGCTCATCGGCCTGGGCGTGCTGGTCCTGAACGACCGGGTCCTAAAGTCTCGGTTCCATGGTGTCGTCACTGGCAAGTTGTCCGACGCCGCCGGGCTCGTCTTTTTCTCCCCCTGTTGGCCCTGGTCTGATAGATCGTGCGCTCATCGCGGCATCGAGCCTTGCGAGCGCCGCGTCCTGATCGGCCTCGTGGTCACCCTCGTTGATCGGCTTGGTGCTCGCGAAAGTGTTCAGGCCGGTCGGGCACCTGTTACACGTCCGCTACCGCCTTTGGGCAGTGACCCTTCGTGCTTGCCTATTCGCTGGCATCCGGGGCTCACTACAGCCAGCCCCACAACGTGGTCGTGAGAGACCCCACGGATCTCCTCATGCTGCCGTTCCTGCTCGTCCCGTGGTTCGCCGCCAACCGAGTCCGGACAGCAAGGTAGGCAGAACAACGAGGTAGGCCGAACAGCAACTCGGCACACGGGCGCTTGCGAGGGATGTGGAACAGCTGAGCGGATCCGCCGGTGGCGGCACGGCGAGGCCCAACAGCGCCCGCTGTAGCGAACGCCGGTGGCCCCGGTCGGTCGTCAGTCCTTGCCGCCGCGATGTGAACACGTGCCGGGTCCCGAGGAGTTGCTGATGCTCCCGTCCGCACATCGGGTGGGCCGCCGCCGTTGCCCTGATAGGAGACCGCGGGGCCGTGATACCTCCGTGCTCGTGGTCGAGCCGGTGGACGATTGGTGGCTGCCGTGCACCAGGAGGATGAAGCCGATGATGCAGATCAGCACGACGCAGATTCCGCCGAGCCTGCTCTGATTTGGGGTTGGCGGCGCCGGTGGCCGGTCGGCTGCCTCTTCGTCCGGGCTCACCGCGATGGCGGGCGTGGCGGGCGCCGCTTGGCCCGTTCGAAGGCGTTCATGTACTCCGCGACTGTCACAGCGTCGACCTCTCCGCGGAAGCTTGGGGGGAACACCCAGATGCGGTACCCGGAGCGATGCTCGATGGTGAAGTCGTCCCGACGCGGCACCATGACGTAGAAGTCGCCTTCCGGCTCCTGGCCCACAACCGTGGGCGAGGTGGGATTGGGGCGTCGGACATCTAGTACTCGATCGGATTCTCATCATGCAATGTGAGACGCGTTGTCGCCGGGGATGATCGCTGCGCGCTTGAGCGCTGGTGCATAGCCTCATCTGCGCCGGAGGATGGCCGACGGGCCAAGGGTGGT
Organism: uncultured Microthrixaceae bacterium; assembly: GCA_963793965.1. Taxonomy (GTDB): domain Bacteria; phylum Actinomycetota; class Acidimicrobiia; order Acidimicrobiales; family Acidimicrobilacustridaceae; genus UBA4742. The sequence continues at coordinate 2,278 of CAWCCB010000012.1, read as the reverse complement.
CAGGGAGGCTGGATGACGCGATGGCCTTGGATCGGACTACTGGGGGTCGTGGTGGGTATAGGGGGGTGCTCCAGCGCCGCGAAGAACAGGCCGGTGGCCAAGGCCACAACATCCACCACGGCTGCCACTCATCAGCTGAATGGCCTGTTCACCGTCTACAGCCCGACCGTTACGGGGCCTGCATACGGGTGCAACCTCGCCGGGAGCGGGTTCCAAGATGTCACCCCCGGGACACCGGTAGAGATCACTGACCCAGTTGGCAAGGTCGTCGGGGTGGCATCACTGATGGGGGCACGGGCAGCCCCGGCAAGTCCGCGTTCACCTGGGAGGCGACGGTCCCGACCGAGCCCATCTACAACATCACGATCGGCCAGCGGGGGAAGGTCGGGTTCACACTCCAACAACTCAAGGACGCTGGCTGGTCTGCATCTACCAGCCTGGGCACGCCCCCCAGCAGCGGGCCCTTAGGCGTTTGACCGTGAGCAATCTTGCGACCCGGGCCTAACCGGCGATCGCTAGGAGCGCCGATGTGCCGTTATGGCGCTCGGTCCACTGCTGTGGTCAGACCCTTGCGCGTGGATACCAGGCGGTAGTCTTCGGCGGTGATCCAGGCTAGGTACCAGCAGTACCAGCCCGGCCGCCGCTTGGTCCCGTGGTGCGGGCTGTGGGCGTCTTGTCGCCCTCGTTGTTGCCGCGGCTTCGACCGCTGTGCTGGCGGTCTGCCTCTCTGATGTCGGGTGGCTGAGGTGGTGGCTCGTCGTGGCCATCGGTGCGCCGACGATCGCTGCCACAGGCTGGGCGAGCCGGGGACGCGGATGGTGACGACGCTGTTTACCGGAGCAGTGATCGCCGGGGCCTGTGCGCTGGTCGGGGGGTGGATCTCGGTGCCGAACCGGCCTCGTTCGCATCTGTGCGTGCCCACCAGGCTGCGGATAATGCGACCGCCCGGCACGTCATGGCCGCCATGCCCAGCAACACATGTCGAGTGCCCTTAGCAAGCGATCTCGGCGTCCTGTCCGAGCTGGGACCCTGGGCCAAGGTGTGTGTCTACGCACCGGCGACCGGCCACGCTGGGGGCTATGAACTGATGCGGCCGTCAGGCTCGGCCGAGCCGAACCTCTCGTATCCCCAAGCGGTCGGTGCTTGTACGTGGCACATCGCGGGCGGGTGGTATGCCGACACGAACGAGACGAGCGGACCCGGTGGGCCGTGTCCCAACGGTTACAGCTTCCACGCGGGGTCCTAACCGGCGCTTGGCTCGGCCAGGGTTGGCGCCCGATGTGCCGTTAGGGGCGCTGGCGAGCGGTACCCGATCCGAGCTTCCGGCGCCAAGTGCCGCTGAAATCCGGGGTCGGGCTTGGTCCCGGTGGTGCGTGACCGATAATGGGCACATGGGTCCGATGTCTTCGAACTGTTGCCGCCCTGAGTGCGGCGGGATCGGCCGGCGATTGGCTGCCCGCGGCCGTGGCGGTAGTGATGGACGTGGTTTTCGGGGTCGGTTTCCTCTGCTTTCTCGCCGTGGTGGTGCTGGTGTTTGGTGAACCGCGCCTCTCTCGTCGTTTCGGTCACGATTTGTCCGACTCGCTCGAGCAGAACATCCGGATGGGCGTCCCGACGGCGAAGTCGTTCCGGCGGTTCGAGATCTTGACGCGGTTGTAGTTGGTCGTGCCGTTGTCGATTCTCCTGGTGCTCCTCCTGGTGAGTGTCGCGGAGAATGGGTTCCACCGAAGCTGAAGTGCTAGTCTGAACGCCTCGCTGAGCGGGGCGCTTCTCGCCGCTCCCAACCGGCGTTATACGGGTGATCGGTGTCAAGTGTCGGCTCCTGCGGCTCGGTCGAGGAGGGTGTTGTAGAGGGTGACGCGCTGGGTTGGTGATGGGCGGCGGCGTGGTCGCGTTGGCGGAGGAGGCCGGGACGAATTGGGGTCCGGTGTCGAAGTAGGTGCAGGTCTCGCCGCGGTTTCCATGCGGCAGTCGAGTTCGACGGGTCGGGTGCAGAGGCCGTTGCCGAGCATGCGGGCGTGGGTTTGGCGGCGGAGTTTGGCCATCGAGTCGGTCTCGAGGCCGGCGGGGAGGGGGTTGGCCGTAGAGGGCGTCGATTGGGGCGCTGATGGTCTGGTAGTGGTCGGCGACGACGCGGTCAGCGATGCGGGCGTAGGTGAGGGTCATGTCCATGGAGCGGTGCCCGAGCGGCGGACGCGATGGCTTCGAGGGGCATGCCCCGGTTGATGGCCTGGGTGGCGAGGGTGTGGCGGAGCTGGTGGGGGTGGGCGGTCACGCC
>CAWCCB010000011.1:0-274510 GCA_963793965.1 uncultured Microthrixaceae bacterium | reverse complement strand
CTCGAGGCCAGCGATGGTGGCTTCTCGGTCACCGTCTCGGAGCTGCCCCGGCGCGAGCACATCGACGTGCCCGTCCGCGAGCAGCTGATCGTCGAGCTGTACTCCAAGTAACCCCCGGCGGCCGGGGCGGTGCGTCCGCTCCCGGTGCCACTAGCGCACCCTGTTCGTTCTACGGAATCTGTCGATTCATTGAGGTAGAAGCACATGCTGGTCATTCAGCGCCCGAAGGTCGAGGCACTCAGCGACGGCGACGCCGATCGGCAGCTGTTCGCCGTCGGTCCGCTCGAGCCCGGTTTCGGGCACACCCTCGGCAACTCGCTGCGGCGGACCCTGCTGTCGTCGATCCCCGGCGCGGCCGTCACCCAGGTTCGCTTCGACGACGCCCTCCACGAGTTCGACACCATCGAGGGCGTCACCGAGGACGTCACCGACATCATCTTGAACCTGAAGGACCTGGTCCTGCAGGTCTACAGCGACGAGCCCGTCACCCTGCGTCTCGACGTTCGTGGCCCGACCGATGCCACCGCCGGTGATCTGCAGACCACCAGCGACGTGGAGATCCTCAACAAGGACCTGCACATCGCCACCCTCAACGGCAAGGGCCGCCTGGCCGTCGACGTCACCGTCTCCAAGGGCCGGGGGTACGTGTCGGCCGATCGGAACAAGACGTCCAACACCATCGGCGTGATCCCCGTCGACTCGATCTTCTCGCCGGTGCGGCGGGTCACCTTCCAGGTGGAGCCCACCCGGGTCGAGCAGTCGACCGAGTTCGACCGACTGGTGCTCGACATCGAGACCGATGGCTCCATCTCGGCTCGCGAGGCGTTGGCATCAGCCGGCGCCACCCTGCGCACCCTGGTGCAGCTGGTCGAGGAGATGAGCGACGAGCCCCAGGGCCTCGAGCTGGGTGAGGCTCACCGGGGCCAGCGCCGGTTCGCCCGACCTCGACCTGCCCATCGAGGACCTCGACCTGTCCGAGCGTCCCCGCAACTGCCTCAAGCGCGCCCAGGTCAACACCATCGGCGAGCTGCTCGAGAAGGGCGAGGACGACCTGCTGGCCATCACCAACTTCGGCCAGAAGTCCCTCGACGAGGTCATCCAGAAGCTCGACGAGCGAGGCCTCTCGCTCCGCAACCGGGACTGATCCACCATGCCGGCAACGCCACGCAAGAGCCGCCGCTTCGGCGGCACCGCCTCCCACCAGAAGTCCATGATGGCCAACCTGGTGGCGTCGCTGATCGCGGCGGAGGGGATCGTGACCACCGAGGCCAAGGCCAAGGCCCTGCGCCCGGTGGCCGAGAAGATGATCACCAAGGCCAAGAAGGGCGGCCTGCACAACCACCGCCAGGTGGTGTCGTTCATCGGTGATCGCGAGATGGCCTCCAAGCTGTTCGACGAGATCGGGCCCCGCTACGCGGATCGCCCGGGCGGCTACACCCGGATCCTCAAGCTGGGACCGCGCCACGGGGACAACGCCCCCATGGCCCGCATCGAGCTGGTCTGACCCCACGGCGCCGGTCCGTGCCGGCGTTGACGGATGACCCTGTTCGACCCGCCCCCGGAGGCCGCCGGCCCACCCGGGGGCACCGGCGCGCCCGAGACGGGTCCGGCGCCCGAGGATGGCGCCGGCCAGGATCTGGTCCGGGTGCGCATGACGGTGGCCTACGACGGCACCGACTTCCGGGGCTTCGCCGCCAACCGGGGCGTGACCACGGTGGGCGGGACCCTGACCGAAGCCCTCGGGCGAGTCCTGGGCCAGCCCGGTCGAGCTGGCCTGTGCCGGGCGCACCGATGCCGGGGTGCACGCCTGGGGCCAGGTCGATCACCTTCGACGCCCCGGCGACGGGCTCGACGTGGTCGACCTGGGCCGGGCGGTGACCAAGCTGTGCGGCGGCCCCATCGTGGTCCGCGAGGCCGTCGTGGCCGAGCCGGACTTCCATGCCCGCTTCTCGGCGGTGTCTCGCCGCTACCGCTACACGGTGGACAACGGTCCGGTCCCCAACCCCTTCACCCGCCGCTACACCTGGCACGTGGAGACGCCCCTCGATCTGGAACGGATGCGCCTGGGCTGTGACCCGCTGATCGGGTCGCACGACTTCTCTTCGTTCTGCCGGGCCCCCAAGGTGCGCGCCGACCAACCGCCCGCCTCCCTGGTGCGGCGGGTGTCGACGCCCGTTGGGTCGAGCTGGGCGACGGCGTCCTGCGCTTCGAGATCGAGGCCAACGCCTTCTGCCACCAGATGGTGCGCAGCCTGGTGGGCACGTTGGTCGACCTCGGTCTCGGCCGGCGCAGCCCGGGCGAGGTCACCGGCATGCTCCGCGCCGCTGACCGCCACGCCGCCGGCCAGGTGGCCCCGCCCCGAGGCCTCTGCCTCTGGGCGGTCACCTATCCGCTGAACGGACGACCTCCCGCAGCTGCTCGCGTTGCTCGCGAGACGACTGCAGGACCTGCCAGGTCGAGCCGCTGGACCGATGACACCCAGATGCCGAAGGCGCCCGCAGGGAGGCTTGCCGACCGAAGGGCCAAGCGATGCGAGGCTTGCCGACCGGAGGGCCAAGAGAGCAGACTGCCGGGGCTGTCGAACGGGTAGGAGCCTGCATCTATGGGTACCGGAAGCTTCGAGCTGCACGAAGAGGGGCTGCCCTCCGACGTGGTCAACCGTCACCGCGCCATCGCCTCGATCATGGAGGAGCTCGAGGCCGTCGACTGGTACGACCAGCGGGTGGCCGTGTGCGACGACCCGGAGCCTGGCCGAGGTCCTGGCCCACAACCGTGACGAGGAGAAGGAGCACTTCGCCATGACGCTGGAGTGGCTCCGGCGCCACGATCCCAAGATCGACGAGGTGCTGCGGACCTACCTCTTCACCGACGGCGACATCCTCGCAGTCGAGCACGAGGCCGAGGCACGAGGCGGCCGGGATCGCGGCGCCGGCGGCGTCGGAGTCGCCAGACCTGGGCATCGGCAACCTGCGCAACGAGAGCGAGGGAGAGCTGTGAACCACCTGAGACGTGAGCTGGCACCCATCGGCGACGCCGGCTGGGCCGAGATCACTGCCGAGGCGACCCGCTCGCTCAAGCACTTCCTGGCCGCTCGCAAGCTGATCGAGGTCACCGGCCCCCTGGGCTGGACGGCCTCGAGCGTCGAGCTGGGCCACGCGGTGGCCATCGACGGGCCCGGCCGCCGGGGTCGAGGCGGCCCAGCGTCAGGCCCTGTCGCTGGTCGAGCTGCGCACGCCCTTCGAGCTGGGCCTCGACGAGCTCGACGACGCCGAGCGTGGCGCCGCCGACCTCGATCTCGACGTGGTGGTGGCCGCGGCCCGGGTGGCCGCCCTGGCCGAGGACGGCTCGGTCTTCCACGGCTTCGCCGCCGGCGGGCTCTCCGGGTCTGGCCGAGGCCAGCCCGCACGCACCGATCGACATCTCCGACGACTACGACGACTACCCCCGCAGCGCGGCCCGGGCGGTGGCCGTGCTGCGAGCCGCGGGCGTGGACGGTCCCTACGCCATCGCCCTCGGCCCTCGCTGCTACACCGGCGTCATCGAGACGACCGAGCACGGGGGCTACCCGGTGTTCGACCACCTCAAGATGATCCTGGGCGGCCCGGTGGTGTGGGCCCCGGCGGTCGACGGCGCCGTGGTGCTCAGCCAGCGGGGCGGCGACTTCGAGCTGGTCATCGGCCAGGACTTCTCCGTGGGCTACCGGGGTACCACCGACACCGCGGCCCAGCTCTACCTCGAGGAGAGCATCGCCGTGCGCATCAACTCGCCCGAGGCCGCCGTGCGCCTGGCCTATCCCTGATCGCCGGTCCCCAGGGCCTCCTTCGCCGCGGGGTCACCCCGCGATCCGTGCGCCGGTTTGCTGTTGGCGCCTCGGCCCCATATCGTGGTAGGTCGCCCTGGCGCGCCGGTCGACGGTCGCTGCGCCAGCTCGAGCACCTGTCTGCAACCCGAACAAAGGCCCGCGCGTGCCCACCTATTCACCCAAAGCCAGCGAGATCCAGCGGGACTGGCACGTCATCGACGCGGACGGCCTCGTCCTGGGCCGCGTGGCCACCGAGGCCGCTCGCATCCTGCGGGGCAAGCACAAGCCCACCTTCTCCCCCCACATCGACACCGGCGACCACGTCATCATCGTCAACGCCGACAAGATCGTGCTGACCGCCGGCAAGGCCGACAAGAAGCTGATCCACCGCCACTCGGGTTATCCCGGGCGGCATCCGCCAGCGCACGTTCGGCGACCTCATGGATCGTCGACCGGCCGAGGCCGTCCGCCGCTCGATCCGGGGCATGCTCCCCAAGAACCGGCTCGGTCGGGCCCAGATCTCCAAGCTGAAGATCTACGCCGGCCCCACCCATCCCCATTCCGCCCAGAAGCCCCAGCCGCTCGCGCTCGAGCACGCTCGGGCCCGCAGCTGACACCCCGCCACCCAAGGACCTCGTCGATGTCGAAGCCACTCATCCAGACCACCGGTCGGCGCAAGCGGGCGGTGGCCCGCGTGCGGCTGCGTCCCGGCACCGGTGTCATCACCGTCAACCGGCGCGAGGTGGCCAACTACTTCCCGTCCGAGACGCATCGCATGGTGCTGACCGAGCCGCTGCGGGTGACCGACACGGTCGAGACCTACGACATCGACGCCACCCTCGACGGCGGCGGCCCCTCGGGCCAGGCCGGCGCCCTGCGCCACGGCATCGCCCGGGCCCTGGTCGATCTCGATCCCGAGCTGCGGGGCGAGCTCAAGAAGGCCGGCTTCCTCACTCGCGACGCCCGCGAGAAGGAGAGCAAGAAGTACGGCCTCAAGAAGGCGCGCAAGGCCCCGCAGTACTCGAAGCGCTGACCGCCGCGTGTCGCTGCGGTTCGGCACCGACGGCGTCCGGGGCCCGGCTCACGAGCTGACCGATCCGCTGGTGCACGCCCTCGGGCGGGCCGCGGTGGCCGTGCTCGGCCCGCACCGGTTGTGATCGGCCGCGACACCCGCGAGTCGGGTCCCCGCCTGGAGCGCGCCCTGGCCGCCGGGCTGGTGGCCGCGGGCGCCACCGTCGAGTCGCTGGGCACCGTGCCCACGCCGGTGGTCGCGCATGTGAGCGCCAGCCCGAGGCGGTGCCCGGGGTGGTCATCTCGGCCTCTCACAACGCCTATGGCGACAACGGCATCAAGTTCTTCGCCCCCGGCGGGTCTCAAGCTCACCGACGCCGTCGAGGAGGCCCTCGAGGCCGAGCTCGACCGACTGGCGGCTCGGGCGCGCCCGACCCGCTCGGCGACGGCCGGTTACCCAGGACGACCCCGCCGCCGACGAAGCCGGGGCGGCCGAGCGTGGCTCGATACCAGCAGGCGGTGGTGGCCTCGCTCGAGGGCCGCGACCTGGCGGGGCTCCGCGTCGTCATCGATTGCGCCAACGGCGCGGCGTCGTATCGTGGCCCCGCCGGTCCTCGAGCAGCTGGGCGTCGAGCTGTCGGTCATCCACGCCGAGCCCGACGGTCGCAACATCAACCACGGCTGCGGCTCGACCCACCCCGGTGACCTGCAGGCCGCGGTGGTGGCGGCCGGCGCCGATCTGGGGCTGGCCTTCGACGGTGACGCCGATCGGGTCGTCGCCGTCGACGAGCACGGCGAGCTGGTGGACGGCGACCACCTGCTGGCCCTGTGCGCCCTCGACCTGCGCGACCGGGGCCAGCTCACCGGCGACGCGGTGGTGGTCACGGTGATGACCAACCTCGGGTTCCGGATCGCCATGGCCGACCACGGCATCGAGGTGGTCGAGACCCAGGTCGGTGACCGCTACGTGCTCGAAGCCCTGGAGGCCCGGGGTCTGGCGCTGGGCGGCGAGCAGTCGGGTCACGTCATCTTCCGCCGCCTGGCCACCACCGGTGACGGCCTGCTCACCGGGCGTGCAGCTGCTCGACCTGGTGGCCCGGTCCGGCCGTCCGCTCTCCGAGCTGGCCGGCGGCGGCCATGACCCGGCTGCCGCAGGTCCTGACCAGCGTGGCCGTGGCCCGGGTGGGTGACGGCGACGGGGCCGTGGCGGCCATCGCCGAGGAGATCGCGGCGGTGGAGGCCGAGCTGGGGCGCCTCGGGTCGGGTGCTGGTGCGCTCCAGCGGCACCGAGGCGCTGGTGCGGGTCATGGTCGAGGCGGTCGATCCCGCCCAGGCCCGGGCCGCGGCCGACCGCCTGGTGGTCGGCGCCTGACCGAGGTCGGCGCCGGCTGACCCGATGTCGCACCGGCCGGTGCTCGTGGGCGCGCAAGGGTCGGGCTCGGGGGTGACGTCCCCTAAGCTGGTTCGACCGGCCCGGCCGCTCCGGGCCCCCCGATCGCTGGATTCGAGGTTCTGACCGAGCAGCGTGGCCCGGTGCCCCTCCCGAGGAAGGTGCCCACCCCCATGTGCGGGATCATCGCCGTCGTCCGCCGACCATCCGAACGCCAGTCCCCCGCACGGGGACCAGATCAGCGGTGCCCTGACCGACGCCCACCGCCACCTCGACGGGCTGGCCGGCTCGTTGCCCGACCCGCGCCGCCTGGATGAGGTGTCGGCCGCCATCGCCGAGGTGGACCGGCTCCTGCGGGGCGCGCCGGGCATGGCCGCCCTGGCCGGCGATCCGGCGCTGATGAGCGAGATCACCCACCTGGTCCGGGTGCTCGACGGCGACGTGTCGGCCATCGAGGCGGCGCTGGACTCGCTGGAGGCCGACCTGGCCCTGCTCGAGGGCGACGCCGACATCGAGGCGGTCAACGCCGCCCTGGTGCACCTCAAGGACGCGGTGTGGGCCATCGAGCACGACCGGGTGCGCACCGCCGCCGAGGTGCGGCGGCTGGCCGGGCCCGAGTCTTCGCCCAACGCCCTGTGCAGCTACCTGTCCATCCAGGAGGCGCTCTCGGCGCTGGATCGGCTGGAGGTGCGGGGACGGGACTCGGCCGGGCTGCACGTGCTGGTGCGGGGCCACCAGCTCGACCTGCGGGCCGGCGCGGTGGCGGCCGAGCTGGCCGCCCGCGGTGCCGACCCGCTGTTCGGCAGCGGTGCGGTCCATGTGGCCGACGGCCATCTGGGGTTCGTCTACAAGGCCGCGGCCGAGATCGGCGAGCTGGGGGACAACACCCGGGCCCTGCGCCGGGCCATCGCCGGCGACGGTCTGCTGCGCCGGGCGCTGCAGGCCCCGACCGCCCAGGCCGCGGTGCTGGGCCACACCCGCTGGGCCAGCGTCGGGATCATCTCCCAGGCCAACGCCCACCCCCTCAACTCCGAGGAGCTGGCCCCGCTGGTCGACTGGTCGGTGCCGGGTGGAGCGGTGCCCGACGGCGTGGTTTCGGAGGTCGCGGCGGTGCCCTACCTGACCGCGGTGCTCAACGGCGACGTGGACAACTTCGCCGACCTCAAGGCCACCGAGGCGCTGCGCATCCCGGCCGAGATCACCACCGACGCCAAGGTCATCCCCACGCTGACCTCCCGCCACCTGCTGGGCGGGTGCGACCTGGTCGAGGCCTTCCGCCGCTGCGTCGACGCGCTCGAGGGCTCGGTGGCCATCGGGGCCTGCTCCGCCACCGAGCCCGATGACCTGCTGCTGGCCCTGCGAGGCAGCGGCCAGGCCCTCTACGTGGGGTTGGCCGAGGACGCCTTCATCGTGGCCTCCGAGCCCTACGGCGTGGTGGAGGAGGCCGACGCCTACCTGCGGCTGGACGGCGAGACGCCGGCCGATCCCACCAACCCGAACGCCACCCGGGGCCAGCTGGTCCGCCTGCGGGGCGCCCTGGCCGGCACCATCGAGGGCATCGAGCGCCTGGCCTATGACGGCACGCCGCTGCCGGTCACCGCCGACGAGCTGGCCACGGCCCAGATCACCACCCGCGACATCGACCGGGGCGACGCCCCTCACTTCCTGCTCAAGGAGATCTCCGAGGCGCCGGCGTCGTTCCGCAAGACGCTGCGGGGCAGGGTGGTCGAGCGCGACGGCCACCTCCAGGTGCTGGTGGGCGACGACACCCTGCCCGAGGATCTGCGCCAGGACCTGCGGGCCGGACGCATCCGGCGCATGCTGGTCATCGGCCAGGGCACCGCGGCGGTCGCCGGCCAGAGCCTGGCCGCGGTGCTGCGGGCGGCGGTGGCCGACGACCGCATCGAGGCCCGGGCCGTGCTGGCCACCGAGCTGTCCGGCTTCGAGCTGGCCGCCGACATGTCCGACACCCTGGTGGTGGCCATCAGCCAGTCGGGCACCACCACCGACACGAACCGCACCGTCGACCTGGTGCGGGCGCGGGGCGGTCGGGTGGTGGCCGTGGTCAACCGGCGCGGCAGCGACCTGACCGACAAGGCCGACGGGGTGCTCTACACCTCCGACGGGCGTGACATCGAGATGAGCGTGGCCTCCACCAAGGCCTTCTACGCCCAGATCGCGGCCGGCTTCGTGCTCGGCCTGGCCCTGGCCGACGAGGTCGGTCTCGACCCGAGCTACCCGGTCGACGCCGTGCTCGGCGCCCTGCGGGACCTGCCCGACCAGATGCGGCGCACCCTGGCGCTGCGCCCGGCCATCGCCGAGGCCGCGGCCAGCCTGGCCCCCAGCCGCCGGTACTGGGCGGTGGTGGGCAACGGGTCGAACCGCATCGCGGCCAACGAGGTGCGGATCAAGGCGTCGGAGCTCTGCTACAAGTCGATCGCCTGCGACGCCACCGAGGACAAGAAGCACATCGACCTGTCGTCGGAGCCGCTCATCCTGGTGTGCGCGGCCGGCCTCACCGGCTCCACCGCCGACGACGTGGCCAAGGAGATCGCCATCTACCGGGCCCACAAGGCGGCGCCGGTGGTCATCGCCACCGAGGGCGAGGAGCGCTTCTCGGCCGCCATGCAGGCCGTGCTGGTGCCGGCCACCCACCCCGACCTGGCCTTCGTGCTGTCGGCCATGGCCGGCCACCTGTTCAGCTACGAGGCCGCCCTGGCCATCGACGCCCAGGCCCGGCCCCTGCGCGAGGCCCGGGCCGCCATCGAGGCGGCGGTGTCGGCCGCCGGTCGGGCTCGGCTCGGCGGGCGACGGCGCCGATCTGCTCGACCACCTGGCGCCCGACCCTCGAGCCGGTGGTGGCTCGCTTCTTCGACGTGCTGCGGGCCGGCGACTACGACGGGCACCTCGAGGCCAGCACCGCGGTGCGGCTGGGCTCGCAGCTGCGCTACGCCCTGGGCGTCCTGCCGCTCGAGGCGTACCAGGTGGAGCACGGCAAGGTGGGCACGCCGAGCGTGGTGGTGGAGGACCTGACCGCGTCGCTGACCCGGGCCATCGAGGAGCTGACCCGTCCCATCGACGCCATCAAGCACCAGGCCAAGACGGTCACCGTGGGCATCTCGCGCAGCGACGAGAGCCTGCTGCAGGTCCCCCTGGTGGCGGCCGTGCTGGGCGCGGGCGTGGCCCGCGACCAGCTCACCTACGGCTCGCTGCGGGCCCTGGCCACGCTCGACCCGGCCGTGGTCGAGGTGCTGGGCTACACCCGCTACCGCATCGAGGGCCGGGTGGAGGACGAGCAGACGCCGGCCTCGGTGGTGGTGATCGATCGGGGCGGCATCTCCCGCGAGCTGGTCAGCCGGACCGAGTCGCAACCCGAGCTGGTGGGCACCAAGCACCGGGTGGCCACCCAGCGCCTGGTCACGGTGGCTCGCGGGTCGCCGCGACGGACGCACCCTGGTGATCGTCCCCGAGGTCAAGGACAAGCAGGCCACCGGCCTGACCCTGCTGCACCTGCAGTTCCGCGACCGGCTCGAGCCGTCGACCATGCGCGCCGTGCTGTCGGGCTACCAGGGGCGGTTCTCCGCCCTCAAGGACGCGGTGACCGAGACCGAGCCCACCTTCCGCGAGGACCTGCTGGGCGCGGTGGCCGTCATCGACCTGCTGACCGAGCCGGTCAACGTCCTGGCCGACCGCTGGCGGTCCGGCGACCGATGACGGTCGATTTGCTTTGTCCTCCGGTCGGCCGGCCTCCCTGCGGACGGCTTCGCCATCCAGCTGGCACCACGCGAGCGGCTCCGCTCTGCTCCGCCACGTGACGCCGGCCCAGCTGGCCGCGGCCAACCTGGTCGGGATCGGCGCCGATCTGGTCGACCTGGATCGGTTCCGGGTGGTGCTGGCCCGCACGCCGGCCATCACCGCCCGGCTCTTCACCGACGGCGAGCAGGCCTACGCCCGGGCCCGCCACGACCCCACCGAGCGCTTCGGGGCGCGGTTCGCGGCCAAGGAGGCGACCATGAAGGCCCTGGGCGTGGGTCTGGGCGAGGTGCGGTTCCACGATCTGGAGGTGTGCCGGCTGGAGTCGGGGGAGCCGCAGCTGGCGTTGCACGGCGCGGCCGCCCACCTGGCCGCCGAGCGGGGCATCACCGATTGGCGGATCACCCTCAGCCACACCGCCCACCTGGCCCAGGCCATCGTGGTGGCCCTGCGGGCCGACAGCCGGGATGACCCGGCGTGAGGCGGCATGATCCCCGTCCTGACCCCCGAGGAGATGGGAGCGGTGGACCGTGCCGCGCCCGAACCGGTCGAGGTCCTCATCGGTCGGGCCGGCGCGGCGGTGGCCCGCGCCGCCATCGGCCTGCTCGGCGGCACCTACGGACGCCGGGTGGTGGTGGTGGCCGGGAAGGGCAACAACGGCAACGACGGCCGGGAAGCGGCGCGGCGGCTGCGCCGCCGGGGCGTCCGGGTCGAGGTGGTCGACGCCGGCTCGCGTGGACCGGCTCGCCGCCCTGCGACCTGGTGGTGGACGGTGCCTACGGGACCGGCTTCCGCGGCACCTACGCCTGGCCGGCGGCCAGGCGGGCCGACGGTGGGTCGGGCCGCGTGCCCGTGCTGGCCATCGACATCCCCAGCGGCGTCGACGGGGTCACCGGGGCGGCCGGGCCCGAGGTGGGTCGGGCCGACGCCACCGTCACCTTCGCCGCCCTCAAACCCGGCCTGCTGTTCGAACCGGGGGCCGGACTGGCCGGCGACGTGGTGGTGGCCGACATCGGGCTCGACGTGGCCGCGGCCCGCGTCCACCTGGTCGAGGAGGCCGATGTGGCCGCCTGGTGGCCCACCCGATCGGTCACCAGCCACAAGTGGCAGGCCGCGGTGTGGGTGGTGGCCGGCGCACCGGGGATGGGCGGCGCCGCCGCGCTGGCCAGCGGCGGGGCCCAGCGCGCCGGCGCCGGCTACGTCCGCCTGTCGAGCCCGGGCGGCCTCGGGCGCGCGTCGACGCTGCCGGTCGAGGTGGTGCAACACGAGCTGGCCGGAACCGAGTGGGCCTCGAGCGGTGCTCGACGGCCTGGATCGGTTCGGCGCGCTGGTCATCGGCAACGGCCTGGGCACCGACGACGCCACCCGCGACCAGATCCGAGCCGTGCTGGCCGCGCCGGACCAGGTGCCGGTGCCCACCGTGGTGGATGCCGACGGCCTCACCGCCCTGGGCCGGAGGCCGAGGGCCTGGTCGGTCCCCACACCATCCTCACGCCCCACGACGGCGAGTTCGCCCGGCTCGACGGCGGCCCGCCCGGTGCCGATCGGCTGGGCGCGGCGCGCCGGCTGGCCGAGCGGCTGGGCTGCGTGGTCCTGCTCAAGGGCGGCCCGACCGTGGTGGCCGGCCCGGGTGGCGACGCCCTGGTGGTGGCCACAGGCGACGCCCGGCTGGCCTCCGCCGGCACCGGCGACGTGCTGGCCGGCGTCATCGGCGGCCCTGTGCGCCCGCGGCCTGGATCCCTGGCGGGCGGCGGCCGCCGGAGCGTTCCTGCACGGCTCGGCCGCCGCTCTAGGCTGGCGTGACGGGTTCGTGGCCCGCGACCTGATCGACCATCTGCCCCAGGCGATCGACCGGATCGTCCGCGGCCCGGTGGCTCTGAGCACCGGCCCCACCGACCCGCTGATCCTCTCGACCAGGAGACCACATGGCGCTTCGCGACCTGCCCGTGCACGACGTCATGACCGCCGAGGTGGTGTCGTTCACGCCCGATCAGAACGTGACCGAGGCCATGAACCAGCTGGTGGCGCGGGGGCATCGACGCCGGGCCCGTGGTCGACGGTGGGACGGTGGTCGGGATGCTGTCCACCGGGGACCTCATCGTGGAGGAGGCCCGGGTGCACTTCCCCAGCGTGGTCAACTTCTTCGGGGTCAACGTGACGCTCCCGTTCGAGCACCAGAAGCTGGACGACTCGGTGGCCAAGGCCCTGGGGGCCACCGTGGGGGAGGTCATGACCGCCGACGCCGCTGACCATCGCGGCCGACGCCAGCGTCGAGGACGCGGCCACGGTGATGCACGACAAGAACGTCTCGCGCCTGCCGGTGGTGGACGGCGACGGCGCCCTGGTGGGCATCATCAGCCGCGGGCGACATCGTCAAGGCCATCGTGGTCGGCACCGGCGAGCCCGAGGCCGGCGACCCGACACCGGGAGGGCGATCCCGGGGCCGACGCCTAGCCGTCGATGCGCGCCACCCGAGCCGAGGTCGATCTCGATGCGGTGGCCCACAACGTGCGCGCCCTGCGGGCCCTGGTGGCGCCGGCCGAGCTGTGCGCGGTGGTCAAGGCCGACGGCTACGGCCACGGCGCGGTGGCGGTGAGCGAGGCCGCCCTGGCCGCCGGCGCGTCGTGGCTGGGCGTGGCCCTGGTGGAGGAGGGCGCGGTGCTGCGCCGCGACGGCGTCGACGCCCCCATCCTCCTGCTCTCCCAGCCACGGCGCCGCGCGACATCGACGCGGCGGTGCGCCTGGACCTGCGCCTGACCGTGGACACCCACGCCGGGGTGGCGGCCATGGCCGCGGCCGCCGCCCGCCACGGCCGGGTGGCCCGGCTCCACCTCAAGGTCAACACCGGGATGAACCGCATGGGCGCGGCGCCCGGCGAGGTGGTCGGGCTGGCCGCCGCCATCGCCGGGCATCCCGAGCTGTCGCTCGAGGCGCTGTGGACCCACTGCGCGGTGGCCGACGAGCCCGAGAACCCGTTCACCGATGTCCAGCTCGACCGCTTCGAGGACGTGTGGGCCGAGCTCGACCGCCGGGGGCTGGCCCCGCCCATGCGCCACGCGGCCAACACCGCGGCGGGCATGGATCACCCGCGCAGCCGCTACGACCTGGTCCGGGCCGGCATCGGCATCTACGGCCTGGCGCCCTCGCCGGCGCTGGCCGGCCGGGTGGATCTGGTGCCGGCGCTCACGCTGCGGGCCGAGGTGGCCATGGTCAAGCGGGTGCCGGCCGGCGAGAGCATCTCCTACGGCCAGGCCCACACCTTCGCCCGGGACGCCAACGTGGCCACCGTGCCCATCGGCTACGCCGACGGCGTGACCCGGCGGCTGTCGTTCACCGGCGGCCAGGTCCTGATCGGGGGTCGCCGCTGCCCGATCGTGGGGGCCGTCACCATGGACCAGCTCATGGTCGACTGCGGCGACGATCCGGTGGACGTGGGCGACGAGGTGGTGCTGATCGGCGCCCAGGGCGACGAGGTGATCGGCGCCCAGGAGTGGGCCGACCGCCTCGACACCATCGGCTACGAGATCGTGTGCGGCATCGGCCCCCGGGTGCCCCGCCACTACCGACGCGCCGGTGCCGGCCGCCGAGGGATCGCCGGCGGCGGTGTCGGCCCCACGGCCCGAGCCCGATCCGGCGGCCGGAGCGGCCGGATGAGGGCAGTACCATCCCCGGGTGGGCATCCCGCTCGAAGAGCTCGCCGTCGAGGCCAGCACCTGCACCCGGTGCCCGCTGGCCGCGGGACGCACCCAGGTGGTGTTCGGTGTGGGCGACCCCGATGCCGACCTGATGTTCGTCGGGGAGGGACCGGGCGCCGAGGAGGATCGCCAGGGCCTGCCCTTCGTGGGGCGGTCGGGCCAGCTGCTGGACCGGCTCATGCTCGAGGAGATGGGCTTGACCCGCGACCGGGTGTACATCGCCAACGTGGTCAAGTGCCGGCCGCCGGACAACCGTGACCCGCTCCCGCCCGAGATCGAGGCCTGCCGGCCCTACCTGCAACGCCAGATCGAGCTCATCGATCCCAAGGTGGTGGTGACGTTGGGCAAGTTCGCGGGGCAGCTCCTGTTGGACTCCAAGGTCGGGATCACCAAGCTGCGAGGCCAGCAGTACCCGTTCGGGCGAGCGGTGCTCATCCCGACGCTGCACCCGGCCTACGCCTTGCGCGGCGGCGCCGAGCCCCTGGCCCACATGCGGGCCGACTTCGTGCGGGCCAAGTTGGCCCTGGCCGCGGCGCGGGACGGCCTCGTGACCCTGCTGGCCCGGTCCCGATCCGCCTCCGACACCCAGGCCCTGGCCGCGGCGCTGGCCGAGCTGGTGCGTCCGGGCGACGTGATCCTGTTGGCCGGCGAGCTGGGCGCGGGCAAGACCGCCTTCACCCAGGGGCTGGGCCGGGCGCTTGGGCGTGGTCGAGCCCATCACCAGCCCGACCTTCACCCTGGCCAGCCACTACGTGGGTCGACTCGAGCTCAACCACCTCGACGTCTACCGCCTCGAGCAGCTGGCCGAGGTGCTCGACGTGGGTCTGCCCGAGATGCTCGACGAGGGCGGGGTCACGGTGGTCGAGTGGGGCGACGCCATCGTCGAGCGCCCTGCCCGCCGACTACCTGGTCATCCGCATGACCTACGGCGACGGCCTCGACGACCGGAGCCTGGAGCTCGACCTGGTCGGGCCGCGCTGGTCGGCACGCCAGCGCGCCCTGTCGCTGGCCCTGGCCGCCTGGCTGGTCCCGTGCTGATCCTGGGGATCGACACGGCCACGGTCCAGGTGAGCTGCGCGGTCGGCGGCCACGAGGGCGTGCTGGCCTCGACCCTGTCGGCCCGGGGCAAGCGCCACGCCGAGACGCTCACCCCGGCGGTGCAGTTCTCCTGCCAGCAGGCCCGCATCGCCCTGACCGAGATCAGCGTGGTGGCCGTCGACCTCGGGCCCGGGCTCTACACCGGGCCTGCGGGTGGGGGTGGCCTCGGCCAAGGCCATGGCCCACGCCCTGCGCGTGCCCATGATCGGCGTGCCCAGCCTCGACCTGCTGGCCTTCCCGGTGCGGTTCACCTCCAAGCTCATCGTGGCCGCCCTCGACGCCCGCCGCGGCGAGCTGTTCTACGCCTTCTACCGGCAGGTGCCGGGCGGCGTGCAGCGGCTCGGGGACCACCGGGTGGGCACGGCCGACGACCTGGCCAGCGAGCTGCTGGCCTCGGGCGAGGAGTGCCTGCTGGTGGGCGACGGCGCCATCCGCTACCGCGAGGTGTTCGACGGCCTCAACAAGGTCGACATCGTGGGCGAGGAGCTGGCCTACCCCTCGGCGTCGTCGCTGGTCATGCTGGCCCACGCCCAGGCGCTTGCGCGAGCAGTGGGTGAAGCCGTGGGAGCTCACGCCGCTGTACCTGCGCAAGCCCGACGCCGAGATCAACTGGTCGACCCGGGAGGGCGGATGACCGGCTCCGCCGGCGACACCGGCACCGAGACCGCATCCCGAGGTGGTGATCACGCCCATGCGGCGCCGGCACCTGCGCGGCGTGCTGCGCATCGAGAACCAGACCCAGGCCCGGGGCTGGTCGCTCGGCCTGTTCCTGGGCGAGCTGGCTCGTCCCGAGGACCGCTGCTACCTGGTGGCCAAGGTGGGCTCGCAGGTCGTCGGGTTCGGCGGGATGCTCTTCGTCGGCGACCGACGGGCACGTGACCACGCTGTCGGTCGATCCGGCCTGGCGCCGGTTGGGCATCGCCACCCGGCTGCTGGCCGCCCAGTGCCGCGAGGCCATCGAGGTGGGCATCGCCGCCATCACGCTCGAGGTCCGGGCCCACAACCCCGAGGCCCAGGCCCTCTACCGGGCCTTCGGGTTCGCCCCGGCCGGGGTGCGACGCAACTACTACGCCGACACGGGCGAGGATGCGCTGGTGATGTGGGCCCACGACGTCGATCAGCCCGACTACGCCCGTCGCCTCGACGCCCTCGAGTCGCGGGCCGCCTCCGCGGCCCGGGTCGAAGGCCTCGACGCCAACCTGACCGGTCCTCGGGTCGGCAGCCCTCCGGCTCGCGGTCGCCAGTCCTCCGGGCGGGCGTCTGGGGACGGCGCCGTGAGCGGCACCCGGGTGCTCGGCATCGAGACGTCGTGTGACGAGACGGCCGCGGCCGTGGTGGTCGACGCCCGCCAGGTGCTGTCGTCGGTGGTCAGCAGCCAGGTCGAGCTGCACGCCCGCTTCGGTGGGGTCGTGCCCGAGATCGCCAGCCGGGCCCACGTCGAGTCGCTCACCCCGGTGGTGGCCCGCGCCCTGGTCGAGGCCGGGATCAGCGACGACCACGTCGACGCGGTGGGCGCCACCGTCGGCCCGGGCCTGGTGGGCGCGCTGCTGGTGGGGCTGAGCGCGGCCAAGGCGCTGGCCCTGGTGTGGGACGTGCCCTTCGTGGCCGTGAACCACCTCGAGGCCCACCTCTACGCCGCCCTGCTCGAGGAACCCGACCTGGAGCTGCCCATCGTGGTGCTGCTGGTGTCGGGCGGCCACACGCTGCTCATCCTGATGGAGGGCCACGGCCGGTACCGCCTGCTCGGCTCGACCATCGACGACGCCGCCGGCGAGGCCTTCGACAAGGTGGCGCGGTACCTGGGGCTGGGCTATCCGGGCGGGTCCGGCCATCGACCAGATCGCGGTCCAGGGCGACCCCGAGGCCATCGCCTTTCCCCGCGCCATCCTGGCCGAGGGCTACGACTTCTCCTTCAGCGGGCTCAAGACGGCGGTGGTGAACCACGTGCGCCGCCACCCGGACGTGGCCACCCCCGACGTGGCCGCGTCGTTCCAGGAGGCCGTGGTCGACGTGCTGGTCACCAAGGCCCGGCGGGCGGCCGCCGCCTACGGCGCCAAGGGCCTGGCCCTGGCCGGCGGGGTGGCCGCCAACTCGCAGCTGCGCACCCGGGTGCTCGACGCCTGCCTGGCCGACGGCCTCCACCCGTTCCTGCCCAGCCACGCCATGTGCACCGACAACGCGGCCATGGTGGCCGCCGCCGCCTGGTGGCGCCTGCAGTCCGACGGCCCGTCCCCGCTCGACACGGGCGCCACCCCGGGCCTGCGCCTGCCCGACGATCTGATCGGTCCTCCGGTCGGCGAGCCTCGAGGCGGGCGCCTTCGCCGACGGGGGTGTCAGGGGTCCAGCGGATCCGGCGTGGCGGCCTCGTCTTCCCGGGCCGCGGGGGCGGGCAAGGGCAGCTACCCTCGGCGGCCGTGAGGATCGGGGTCCGGCGCGTCGAGGATTGGCGTCCGGTGACCGATCAGGCGCCCGCGCCTGCACCCGCGTCGCCTCCCGTTCCACCACCGGTGTCGGCGGCTGATCCGGTGGAGGCGGCGCGTTCGTCGCTGCGGCCGGAGGTGCCGGTGGTCGAGGTGGCGGACGAGGCGCCGTTGGCGGGGGAGACCACGGGGCGGGATCTGGCCGTGCGCACCATCGGGTTCGTGCCGGCCTTCGATGGGGTGCGGGCGGTGGCGGTGCTGCTCATCGTGGTGATCCACGTCACCGGGACGTTCATCCCCCGTCAGCGGGAGCTGTTCATGCCGGGCGGGTTCTTGGGCGTGGACATCTTCTTCGTGTTGTCCGGGCTTCTTGATCACGTCGATCCTGTTGCGGGAGTTCGAGCGACGGGGTCGGATCCGGTTGGGCCGCTTCTACCTGGGCCGGGTGCTGCGGCTGGTCCCGGCCATCGCCGCTTTGTTCGTGGTCCAGTACCTGTGGGCCACCGCCATCGGGCATCCCGCACGGCCGGGAGCTGCCGGCGTTCGTTCCAGGGCCGTGCACCTACCTGGGCAACTGGAACATCCACTTCTTCCTGGTGCCGGGCACAACCTGGTGAACTACCCGCCGGGGCTGGGCCAGCTGTGGAGCCTGGTGGTGGAGGAGCAGTTCTACCTCGTGTGGCCGGCCATCCTGCTGCGTCACCCTGCTGGTGTTGCGCAACCGCCGGATGGCCACCCTGGCCGTCACCGGCGCCGCTGATCGTGCTGGTCGGCGTTGCACCGCCGTGGACGACTGGACCGCGGCCTGGTCTGGGGCTCGGGAGTACGCCCGCGCTCGACTACCGGGCCGACTCCCTGCTGATCGGAGCGCTTCGTCGGCCCAGCTCTGGTTGGCGGGGCTGGGTGCCGTCGGCCAAGGTGCTGAAGGCGGGCGCCTGGGTCGGCGTGGCCGTCGTCGTGTGCGGCGTGCTGTTCCTCCACGACAGCAACGGCGTGCTCTACCGGGGCGGCTACGACCTGATCGCGGTCGGGGTGGCGTTCGCCTTGCTCGCCCTGGTGGGGACCGACTGGGTGGCCGGCCCGGTTCCTGTCGTTGTCGCCTCTGCGGGCCATCGGCATGGTGTCCTACGGCTTCTACATCTGGCATCCGCTGGCCTTCGCCATCGTCGTCTACTACGGCACCCAGGACGGTTGGAGCGTCTGGTCCCAGGTGGTGCTGGGCCTGGCCTTGGCCGCGGCGATCACCGTGTTGTCGTGGTACCTGGTGGAGCGGCCGTTCCTGCTGCTCAAGGACCACCTGCGACGCACGTCGGATCCGGCCGGCTCCGATCGCGTCCGCGACCCGCCCACGTCATCCCGCCGCATCGATCGCGCCCGATGACCGATCAGCTGCGGCCGCCTCCACCCTCGGGATCCGAGGCCGCGGTGTCGGCGGCTGATCCGGTGGAGGCGGCGCGTTCGGCGCTGCGGCCGGAGGTGGCGGTGGTCGAGGTGGCGGACGAGGCGCCGTTGGCGGGGGAGACCACGGGGCGGGATCTGGCCGTGCGCACCATCGGGTTCGTGCCGGCCTTCGATGGGGTGCGGGCGGTGGCGGTGCTGCTCATCGTGGTGATCCACGTCACCGGGACCTTCATCCCCCGTCAGCGGGAGCTGTTCATGCCGGGCGGGTTCTTGGGCGTGGACATCTTCTTCGTGTTGTCGGGCTTCTTGATCACGTCGATCCTGTTGCGGGAGTTCGAGCGACGGGGTCGGATCCGGTTGGGCCGGTTCTACCTGGGTCGGGTGCTGCGGCTGGTCCCGGCCATCGCCGCTTTGTTCGTGGTCCAGTACCTGTGGGCCACCGCCATCGGCGTCCCCCGCAACATGGAGCTGCCATCGTTGTCTACCAGGCGCGTCACCTACCTGAGCATCTGGAACGTGCACCTGTTCCTGGTGCCGGGCGCGACTCTGGTGAACCACCCGCCGGGGCTGGGCCAGCTGTGGAGCCTGGCGGTGGAGGAGCAGTTCTACCTGGTGTGGCCGGCGATCCTGTTGGTCACCCTGACTAGTCGTTGCGCAACCGCCAGGCCACCCTGGCCGTCACCGGCGCCGCTGATCGTGTCGGTGGCGTTGCACCGCTTCGTGGACCTGACGGGTCGCTGACCTGGGGCCTCGAGTACATCCGTCTCGACTACCGGTCGGATTCGCTGCTGATCGGAGCGTTCGCGGCCCAGCTCTGGTTGGGCGGCTGGGTGCCGTCGGCCAAGGTGCTCAAGGCGGGCGCTTGGATCGGCGTGGGCCGTGGTCGCCTTCGGCGTGCTGTTCGTGCACTCGTCCAGCCGGTTCGTCTACCGAGGCGGCTACGACCTGATCGCCGTCGGGGTGGCCTTCGCCTTGCTGGCCCTGGTCGGGACCGACTGGGTGGCGGCCCGGTTCCTGTCGTTGTCGCCTCTGCGGGCCCTCGGCATGGTGTCCTACGGCTTCTACATCTGGCATCCGCTGGCCTTCGCCATCGTCGTCTACTACGGCACCCAGGACGGTTGGAGCGTCTGGTCCCAGGTGGTGCTGGGCCTGGCCTTGGCCTCGGCCATCACCGTGTTGTCGTGGTATCTGGTGGAGCGGCCCTTCCTGCTGCTCAAGGACCACCTGCGACGCACCCCGACCCCGCCGGAAACCAATTCGGACCGCGGGTTGCCCTCTCCGAGCCTCAGGGGCGTATCGTTAGCACTCGCACCGTGAGAGTGCTAACGACCGCAGAAGACCCGTAGACGGAGAGTTCACACATGGCCATTCAGCCCCTCGACGATCGGATCGTCGTCAAGCCCGGCGAGTCCGAGGAGACCACCGCCAGCGGCCTGGTCATCCCCGACACCGCCAAGGAGAAGCCCCAGCAGGGCGAGGTCCTGGCCGTCGGCCCGGGTCGGCGCTCCGAGCAGACCGGCGAGATCATCCCCCTCGACGTCAAGGTGGGCGACACCGTCGTCTACAGCAAGTACGGCGGCACCGAGATCACCGTGGACGGCGACGACGTGCTGATCCTCACCGCCCGCGACGTCCTCGCCATCGTCAAGTAGGAGACCAGATGCCCAAGATCCTGAAGTTCGACGAGGACGCCCGACGCGGCCTCGAGGCCGGCGTCAACAAGCTGGCCGACGCGGTCAAGGTCACGCTCGGCCCGAAGGGCCGCAACGTGGTCCTCGACAAGAAGTTCGGCGCCCCCACCATCACCAACGACGGCGTGTCCATCGCTCGGGAGATCGAGCTCGACGACCCGTTCGAGAACATGGGCGCCCAGCTGGTGAAGGAGGTGGCCACCAAGACCAACGACATCGCCGGCGACGGCACCACCACCGCCACCGTGCTGGCCCAGGCGCTGGTGCACGAGGGCCTGCGCAACGTGGCCGCCGGCGCCAACCCGCTCGGTCTCAAGCGCGGCATCGAGAAGGCCGTGGCCGCGGCTGTCGCCTCCATCGCCGAGCAGGCCAAGGAGATCGACGAGAAGTCCGAGATCGCCCAGGTGGCCTCCATCTCGGCCGCCGACCCCGCCATCGGCGAGGTCCTGGCCGACGCCATCGACAAGGTGGGCAAGGACGGCGTCGTCACCATCGAGGAGTCGAACACCTTCGGCATGGAGCTCGACTTCGTCGAGGGCATGCAGTTCGACAAGGGCTACCTGTCGCCGTACATGGTGACCGACCCCGAGCGCCAGGAAGCGGTGCTCGAGGATCCCTACATCCTGTTCATGAACTCGAAGATCACCTCGGTGCAGGACCTGCTGCCCGTGCTCGAGAAGGTCATGCAGGGCGGCAAGCCGCTGGTCATCGTGGCCGAGGACGTCGAGGGCGAGGCCCTGGCCACCCTGGTCGTCAACAAGATCCGGGGCACGTTCAACTCGGTGGCCGTCAAGGCCCCCGGCTTCGGTGAGCGCCGCAAGGCGATGCTGGCCGACATGGCCATCCTCACCGGTGGCCAGGTCATCTCCGAGGAGATCGGGCTCAAGCTCGAGAACACCACCCTCGACCTGCTCGGTCGGGCCCGCAAGGTGGTCGTCAACAAGGACGACACCACCATCGTCGAAGGTGCCGGTTCGGCCGACGACGTGAAGGGTCGCATCGCCCAGATCAAGCGCGAGATCGACGACACCGACTCCGACTGGGACCGCGAGAAGCTGCAGGAGCGGCTGGCCAAGCTGGCCGGCGGCGTGGCCGTGGTCAAGGTCGGCGCGGCCACCGAGGTCGAGCTCAAGGAGAAGAAGCACCGCATCGAAGATGCGCTGTCCGCCACGCGGGCGGCCATCGAGGAGGGCGTGGTCGCCGGTGGCGGCACCGCCCTGCTGCGGGCTCGGGCGTCGGTGGCCAAGACCATCGCCACGCTCGACGGTGACGAGGCCACCGGGGCGCGCAGCGTCCACAAGGCGCTCGAGGCTCCGGCTCGGCTCATCGCCGACAACGCCGGACTCGAGGGTGCGGTCGTGGTCCAGCAGGTCGAGTCCGAGACCGGCTCCACCGGCCTCAACGCGGCCACCGGTGAGTTCGTCGACCTGCTCAAGGCCGGCGTCATCGATCCGGCCAAGGTGACCCGCGCCGCGTTGCAGAACGCGGCCTCGATCGCCGGTCTGCTGCTCACCACCGAGGTCCTCGTGGCCGACAAGCCCGAGGAAGAAGGCGCCGGCGGCATGCCCGGTGGCGGCATGGGTGGCATGGGCGGCATGGGTGGCATGGGCGGCATGATGTGATCAGACCCGGGCTCTCCAGCCCGGGTCGCCCATGACATTCGAGACGGCCGGCCCTTCGGGGCCGGCCGTCTCGCGTCCCGGCGCCGCCGCGGTCACGAACGCGAGTTGTGCATCGTGGGGGTGCACAAGTCGCGTCCGTGGAGGCTCGCGGGGCCGCGACGGTCGGTATCCTCGGGCCATGGATCGACCACCGCCGGACCCGGCCAAGCTGCTCGCCTACTGGAACGAGTGGGAGACCGGCGAGACCACCCCCGGCCGGGTCATGGCCAACCTGAAGACGGCCGGGCTGCCCGAGTTGCTCGAGCAGCTGGTGGCCCAGCAGGTCCCGGCCGCACCGGCTTGAGCGATCCGGCTCCCGCGTCCGGCGCTCCGGGCGCGGACGGACGTGCCGTGCGCCGACCCGGGGCCCAGGTGATCCCGCGCCCCCGCGATCGGCGCCCCGGGGGCCCGCCCCCGTGGGCCGAGCTGTCACCCGAGCAGCGTCGCCCGTCGGTGGCCGACGTGCGCGCCGCCCTGGCCGTGACCCGTTCGCCCCGCCGGTCGGTGCTCGAGGGCACGGGCACCCGTCCCTCGGCCGTGCTCGCCGCCCTCTACGACGACGCCGACGGCCTGGCCACCGTGGTCCTCACCCGGCGCTCGGCCCATCTGCGATCACACCGCGGCGAGGTCAGCTTCCCCGGAGGCGGAGCCGAACCCGGCGACGCCGACCTGGTGGCCACCGCCACCCGTGAGGCCTACGAGGAGGTGGGCCTCGATCCCGGACGCGGTCGAGATCATCGGCGAGATCGATCACCTCCAGACCGTCACCAGCCGCTCCTACATCGTGCCCTTCGTGGGTGCACTGGCCGGCGCGACCCGAGCTGGCCCCCAGCCCGGACGAGGTGGCCGCCATCCTGCACGTGACGCCTGGCCGAGCTGCTCGATCCGGCCATCTACCACCAGGAGCGGTGGGGGCTGCCGCCGCTCGAGCATCCCATCTCGTTCTTCGAGTTGGACGGCGACACGGTGTGGGGAGCCACCGCGGCCATGCTGCGCAACCTGTTGGAGCTGGTCACCGCCACCGCCGGCGCCCCCACCCGCGACACCTTCTGACCGCCGACGCCCGACGCCGACGCGGCTGGGTCGGTCGGTCTGATCGGTTCGGGTGCTCGGGCACCTGACCGGTGCCCGGGCGTCCAGACCCGGCCGGGGCGCGCTCACCAGCCGTCGTGGTGGACGACCCGGCTCAGGTCACGCCGGGGACCCGGCTGGAAGTCGGTGCCCTGGGTGTGGGCCACCGGGATGAGCGCGCCCTGCATCACCGTGTCGGGCAGGCCCAGCAGCTCGGCCGCCTCCTGCTCCTGGATCAGGTGCAGGCTGGTCCAACAGGTGCCCAGGCCCCGGGCCCGGGCGGCCAGGCAGAAGCTCCAGACCGCAGGGAACAACGACCCCCAGATCGCCGCGTGCATGGCCACCGGGCCCTCGGTCACCCGACCCTCCACACACGGGATGACGTGCACCGGCACCTCGGCCAGGTGGTCGGCCAGGTAGCGGGCCGAGTCGATGACCCGGCGTTGGGTGGCCAGGTAGGCCGGATCGTCCTGGGGCATGCCGGCCAGGGCGGCCTCGGGATCCCCGTAGAACAGGTCGAACCCCACCCGGTAGAGCTCGGCCAGGCGGCGGCGCTTGGCCGCATCGGTGACCACCACGAAGTGCCAGCCCTGGGCGTTCGAGCCGGTCGGCGCCTGGGCCGCCAGCTCGAGGCACTCCTGGATCAGCTCGGGTTCGACAGGCCGATCCAGGTCCAGGCGCTTGCGTACCGCCCGGGTGGTGGACAGCAGCTGGTCGGGATCGAGGTCGAGGAGCTCAGGCATGTCGGGACCCTATCGCCGCGCCGGGCGCCGATCCCTGCTGGCTAGCCTCGGGCGATGGCCGATGCCGGGTACTCGGGCACGCCCCAGGCCCGCAAGCTGGGGCTCAAGCCCGGTCTGCGTCTGGCGCATCCAGCATGCGCCCGACGGGTGGACGCATCGACCGATCCCCCCGAGGGTCTGCGCTGAAGGTCGAGCCGGCAGCTCGGGACGCCGACGTGATCCTCTGCTTCTGCTCGGACCGAGGCCGAGGTGGCTCAAGTGCCTGCCCGATGCTGGGCCCCGCGCATCCTTCCGGACGGCGCCATCTGGTTGGCCTGGCCCCGCCGGGCCGGCGGCCACGACAGCGACATCACCGACGACGTGGTGCGCGACACGCCCTGGTCCTGGGCCTGGTGGACGTGAAGGTGGCCGCCATCGACCAGGACTGGTCGGGGCTGCGCCTGGTGTGGCGCAAGGAGCTGCGCTCGGGGGTGGCGACCCGGCGGGCGACCGACCGTTAGCATCTCGACCCTCGGGAAGCCCTGTCGGGATCCCCTCGATGCTGGGAGCATCCACGATGACGGGGACTCGACCACGCCACGTGCTGACCAGACTCGCCCTGGTGCTGGTGGTCGCGGTGGCCCTGGTGGGATCGGCGTGCTCGAGCTCGAAGCCCAAGGCCGCCGATCGGGCCAGCATCACCACGACCGCCGCGTCCGGCGCCGGCGGCTCCACCGGAGATCCCGGGTCGTCGGATGCTGCCGTCGGCAAAGGGATCCTGGTCGTCCTGAACCCCGGCCAAGGCGCCAAGGCCGTCGCCGTCCCGGCCGGATTCACCGCCTGCACGGCCGCCAAGCTCACCGCCGCCGACCGGGCGGTGCTGGCCAAGGTCACGAACGCGGACAACGTGGCCAGCGACCTCGTCGTGCGGGTCGTCCGGGCCGCCAACACCTGCAACCGGTCGTTCCTGGTGGCGTCGTTCGCCAGCGGGCTGAGCACGGGCAACGACGCCATCCCCGGCCTCACCGCCGCCCAGGCCTCGTGCGCGGCGAACCACACGCTGGACGCCTTGGTGGTGCTCGACGACAAGACGGTGGGAACCAGCACCGACAGCAAGGTGGTCGACGCCGCCGTGGCCAAGGCGCTGGACGGCTGCTACCCGATCTCGGGCTTCATCACCAGCGAGCTGAAGCAGAGCCTGCCGGGGATGACCGACGCCCAGGTGTCGTGCATCCTGGCCGAGCTGGGTCCGACGATCACCTGGGGCACGGTGATGGCCGCGGGCGACGCCTTCCAGAACCAGCTCCAGAGCGCCACCACCGGCTGCGTGGGCTCCGGCTAGACGCGGCCGACAGTCCACCGGAGGGACTGCCCCGGGCTGGGCGATACTGCGGCCATGACCGCCTCCACGTCGTCGACGCCCACCCCGCCCGCGGAGCTGGACCCCGAGCGGTTCACCACCCACTGGAGCGAGGTGCGGGGGTTCCGCCAGGCCTACGTGCGCGAGGGCATCGGCGGCCTTCCGCTGCTGCTGGTGCACGGCTGGCCCGAGACCAAGCGCATCTGGTGGCGGGTGATCGAGCCGCTGGCGGCGGCCGGCTTCGAGGTCATCGCCCCCGACCTGCGCGGGTTCGGCCAGAGCGACGTGGCCCCCGACGGGTTCGCCGACGTGGCCGCCTCCAGCCGGGACCTGCACGCCCTGGTGCACGACGAGCTGGGCCACGACCAGGTGATGGCGGTGGGCGGCGACCTGGGCGGTCCGATCATCCAGGACCTGGCTCTGCGCTTCGGTTCCTTCGTCGAGCGGATGGTCCTGTTCAACTCGCCGCTGCCCTACGACAAGGTGCGCATGGCCGGGCTGCGCACCCGGCCGGCCAGCGCCCACGACTACTTCCTGCGCCAGGGGACCGACGCCGACGCCCTGGCCGCCGAGCTGGCCACTCCGGATCAGCGCCGCCGCTACATCGCCACCTTCTACTCGTCGCGGTTCTGGGCCCATCCCGGGGCGTTCGACGACGCCAGCATCGCCTTCCACACCGAGCCGTTCGCCGACGGGGCCAAGCTGCGCTCGAGCTTCGGGGCCTACGAGTCGACGTTCTCGGAGGCCGCCCGGAGCGAGCCGGCCATGATCGGCCACAACGCCGACACGCCCACGTTCATCCTGTTCGGCCCATCGGATCACGTGATCTACCCGGACTTCGACCTCATGGCGGCCTGCGTGTTCGACCGCCACGTCGGGCCCTTCCTGCTGCGCGACTGCGGCCACTTCGTCCAGTGGGAGGCGGCCCCCGTCCTGGCCACCGCGGTGGTGGCGTTCGGCGGCGGGCGGCTCTAAGCGCGGCCGGAACGGCTCCGCCCGACCGGAGGACCAAGCGGCTTGTCTGGCCGCGGCGGAACGGCGTGGAGCCGCTCAGTTGGCGGCGCTCGGATGGCGAAGCCGTCCGGAGGGAGGCTCCGCCCGACCGGAGGACCAAGCAATTTGACGATGGCGCCAGGTGATGGCGCCCACGGGCGGCGGGTCGGTGGCCACCGCGGCCAGGTCGTCGGCCAGCCGGTCCAGCTCGGCGGGATCGAGGGTGTCGCGGGCCCAGGGGTCGACGCGCCACTGGGTCAGGTTCAGGCCGAACAAGGTCGCCACGGTGCGGACCGACGGCGTGATGGGGACCACCTCGTCGTGCACGACCTGGCCGGTGAGCCGGCGCCCGTTCCGGATCCGAGCGACGCCCCCACCAGCAGGTCGTTGCCGTGGGACCGCGACAGCTCGGTGACCAGCTCCACGTAGCGGCCGAGCACGGGGTGGTCGGTGTCGATGGACACGATCTCCTCCACCAGCAAGCCGCCCACCGGGCACCAGCTGGTCGAGCCATCGATCGATGAGCGCGGCGGCGTCGGGCAGGTGGGCCAGCAGGTAGCGGGCGAAGACGACCTGAGCCGGACCCGGCCGGCCACGGCACCCGGGTCACGTCGGTCTCCACGAACGAGATGCTGGCCCCGGCGGGCTGGTCGGCCCGAGCTCGGGCCACGAAGGTGCCCGACGCCTCCAGGCCGATCGGTGTGGCGGGCCCCCGTCGCTGGCCGCCAGCAGGCGGGTGGTGTAGCCCGGTCCGCACCCGAGATCGACGGCCAGGTCGATCCCGGCGTCCGGCCGGGCGGTGGCTCCAGGAAGGCGGCGGTGGAGGGCTCGAAGACCTCGGCCAGCAGAGCCAGGCGGTCCCCGGCGGTCGGGGAGTCGCCGTACGGGTAGGTGGACTCGGCCATGGCCGCCCATTCTGGCGATGGACCTCGCCGCGCGACGGTGGAGTTTCATCGCCAGAAGGCAGGTGGCCAAGTACGATTTGGCGCATGCCCCAGCTCGTGTTCGAAGGTGCCACCCAACAGGAGCTCGTCTCCCAGGTCCGGGCCTGGCTGGCCTCGCTCGAGGCCGACGACCAGGGCCTGCTCTCGATGAGCCAGGCCATCGAGCAGGGCGCCGGGCTGACCAAGGACGCCATGCGCATCATCGCCTCGGCCGCCCCCAAGCCCATCGCCCAGAACGACGTGGTCAGACAGCTCACCGAGATGGGCTACAAGGTCACCGACGCCACCTCCAAGCGCCTGGTCGAGGGGCTCGAGAGCGTCGACGAGGTGACCGGCGGCGGCGTCCTCAAGCAGGTCACCGACCGGGGTCGCACCGCCGCGTTCCAGATGAACGCGGCGGTGGCCAAGCAGATCCTCAAATCCCTGGCCGGTTGACCGCGGGCGGCCCGGAGGGGCGCGTCCGGCTTGGTAGGCTGACCTCTTCACCGGGCCGGAGACCGGGGGCCTCGAGCACCCGGAGAAAAGGGGCAGTGCCGTGGCTGAGGTCGAGATCGGCATCGGCAAGTCGGGTCGCAGGGCGTACGGGTTCGATGACATCGCCATCGTGCCCAGCCGGCGGACCCGTGATCCCGAGGACGTCGACATCTCCTGGGAGATCGACGCCTTCACCTTCGAGTTGCCCCTCATGGGGTCGGCCATGGACGGCGTCATCAGTCCGGCCACCGCCATCGAGATCGGGCGCCTGGGTGGGGTGGGCGTGCTCAACCTCGAGGGGTTGTGGACCCGCTACGAGGACCCCGACTCGATCCTCGACGAGATCGCCAAGCTCTCGCCCGAGAAGGCCACGTTGCGGATGCAGGACATCTACAGCGAGCCGATCAAGCCCGAGCTGATCGGCGTCCGCATCCGCGAGATCAAGGACGCCGGCGTGGTGTCGTGCGCCTCGGTGACCCCGCAGCGCACCGACGCCTTCGCCCAGGCCATCATCGACGCCGAGCTCGACCTGCTCGTGATCCAGGGCACGGTGGTGTCGGCCGAGCACGTGTCCAAGTCCGTCGAGCCCCTGAACCTCAAGCGGTTCGTGCGCGAGCTCGACATGCCCGTCATCGTGGGCGGCTGCGCCAGCTACCAGGCCGCCCTGCACCTGATGCGCACGGGCGCGGCCGGCATCCTGGTCGGGGTGGGCCCGGGCCACGCCTGCACCACCCGCGGCGTGCTCGGCATCGGCGTGCCCCAGGCCACCGCCATCGCCGACGCCCGGGCCGCCCGCATGCGCCACCTGGACGAGACCGGCGTCTACGTGCACGTGATCGCCGATGGCGGCATGGGCACCGGGGGCGACATCGCCAAGGCCATCGTGTGCGGCGCCGACGCGGTGATGATCGGTTCCCCGCTGGCCGCGGCCAGCGAGGCGCCCGGTCGGGGCTACCACTGGGGCATGGCCACCTTCCACCCGACGCTGCCCCGCGGCGCCCGGGTCAAGACCACCACCCGGGGCACCCTCCAGGAGATCCTGGTCGGCCCGGCGCACGAGAACGACGGCCGGATGAACCTGTTCGGTGCGCTGCGCACCTCCATGGCCACCTGCGGCTACGAGTCGGTCAAGGAGTTCCAGAAGGCCGAGGTCATGGTGGCACCCGCCCTGCAGACCGAGGGCAAGTCCCTGCAGCGGTCCCAGGGCGTGGGCATGGGCCACTGAGTCCGGCCTCATCTCCGGCCCGCGCTGCCCCCGCCCACACCCCACCCCACCTCGCCGTCGTGCCGGAGCCTCGCCCATGACCGATCCCACCGTCGACACCGTGCTGGTGATCGACTTCGGCGCCCAGTACGCCCAGCTCATCGCCCGGCGGGTGCGCGAGGCCCACGTCTACAGCGAGATCGTGGCCCACACCACCACCGCGGCGGAGCTGGCCCGGCGCGGCCCCGCCGGCATCATCCTGAGCGGGGGCCCGGCCTCGGTCCACGTCGAGGGCGCGCCGCGGATCGACCCGGGCATCTACGAGCTGGGCATCCCCATCCTGGGCATCTGCTACGGCGCCCAGTTGCTGGCCGTCGACCTGGGCGGCGAGGTGGCCAAGACCGGCCGTGGCGAGTACGGCCGCACCGATCTGGTGCGCTCGGACGCGGCGTCGCCGTGCCTGTTCGGCCCCGACCAGGCCGACCACCACCCGGTGTGGATGAGCCACTTCGACACGATCATGGCCGCCCCCGGCGCGGCGGTGGTCACCGCCTCCACGCCCGACACGCCGGCCGCCGCCTTCGAGGACCCGGTCCGCGGCGTGTACGGCGTGCAGTTCCACCCCGAGGTGGTGCACACCGCCAACGGCCAGCTGCTGCTCGAGCGGTTCCTCTACGACGCCTGCGGCTGCCAGCCCCGCTGGACCATGAGCTCGGTCATCGACTCGTCCATCACCGCCATCAGGGCCCAGGTGGGCGATGGCCGGGCCATCTGCGGCTTGTCGGGCGGCGTCGACTCGGCGGTGGCCGCCGCCCTGGTCCACCGGGCCATCGGCGCCCAGCTCACCTGCGTGTTCGTGGACACCGGGCTGATGCGCGAGGGCGAGGGCGACCAGGTGGTGGAGACCTTCCAGCGCCACCAGGGGATCGAGCTGATCCACGTCCGGGCCGCCGACCGCTTCTTCGAGCGCCTGGAAGGGGTGGTCGACCCCGAGGAGAAGCGCAAGGCCATCGGCGAGCTGTTCATCCGGATCTTCGAGGACTCGGCCGGCGGCCTGTCCGACGCCCGCTTCCTGGTGCAGGGCACGCTCTATCCCGACGTCATCGAGTCGGGCACCAGCCAGGCGGCCAAGATCAAGAGCCACCACAACGTGGGCGGCCTGCCCGAGGACATGAACTTCGAGCTGGTCGAGCCGCTGCGCGGCCTGTTCAAGGACGAGGTGCGCGAGCTGGGCACCGAGCTGGGCCTGCCCGACGAGATCGTCTGGCGCCAGCCCTTCCCCGGGCCGGGGCTGGGCGTGCGCATCATCGGTGAGGTGACCCCCGACAAGGTGGCCATGCTGCAGCGCGCCGATGCCATCGTTCGCGAGGAGATCCGCCTGGCCGGCCTGGAGCGCGACATCTGGCAGGCCTTCGCCGTGCTGCCCGACATCCGCTCGGTGGGGGTCATGGGCGACGAGCGCACCTACGGTCACCCCGTGATCATCCGGGCCGTGACCAGCGAGGACGCCATGACCGCGGACTGGGCCCGCCTGCCCTACGAGCTGCTGGAACGGCTGTCGAGCCGGATCATCAACGAGGTGGCCGGGGTCAACCGAGTGGCCTACGACATCACGTCGAAGCCCCCCGGCACCATCGAGTGGGAGTAACCGGGAGGCGTCGGCCGCCAGGCCGGAGCCGCTGGATCGATGAGGCCCGGATGCCGAAGGCGCCCGCAGGGAGGCTTGCCGACCGGAGGGCCAGGAAGGTCGCTGAAGTTCGGGGGCGGGCTGGTCGAAGAAGAGGTCTGGTCATGGCCTCGGCCACGGCCTACGATCTTGTTCTAGGGGCCGGTGGCGAACAGTTGTTCGTCTCCGGGGTGCGGAGAATCCCAGCTGTCCGGACAGGAGCGCGTCTGGTGAGGTTCTCAGCACGTCGAGTGATGATGACGCTGGCCGTCATGGCCTTTGTGGTTCCCGCGCTCGGCGTGGCCGCCTCACCGGCCCCGGCAGACGCCATCTCCGACAAGCGGGCGGAGGCGGCCCAGATCGCCCAGAAGCTCGACCAGCTGGGTACCCAGATCGACCAGCTGGGCCAGCAGTACGACGCCGCCCAACAGCAGCTGGGCACGGTCAACGTGCGAGATCACCGCCGCGGCCAGGCAGGTGGCCGCGTCCACCCACGAGCTGGGCGTGGCCCGCAAGCAGCTGGCCGGCTACGCCGTGCAGGCCTACGTGCAGGGCGGCGAGAGCGCGTTGCCCGACATCCTGCTCACCGGCAACGGCAACGACGCCGTGCGCCAGCTCGAGTACCTGAAGGCCGCGTCGGGCAACCGCGACGACCTCATCGACCAGGTGCGGGCCGCCCAGTTCGCCACCAACGCCAAGCTGGCCACGCTGGATGCGGCCCGCAGCTCGGCCCGGTCCCTCCAGGACAGGCTGACCAGCGAGAAGAACCAGGCCACCGCGGCCATGGCCCAGCAGCAGGCGCTGCAGGCCACCGTCACCGGCCAGCTGGCCGATCTGGTGGCCCAGGCCCAGGCCGCCCAGGCCGCGGCCGCCGAAGCCGCGGCCAAGGCCCGGATGGCCCAGCAGCAGTCACCCCCGACCACCGTCGCCCCCAAGCCACCCGGCTCGCCCGGCGGACCACCCCGACCACCACCGGTGGCCACCCCGGTTCGCCGCCCACCACCACCCCGAGTCCGACCACCACCGATCCCGGTGGCAGCGGCAGCGGCGGTCCCGTCGTCCCCATCTACGTGCCGCCCGGCACGCCCCCGCCGGTGCTGCCCGGCGCGGCCACCGCCATCGCCGTGGCCCGGCGCTACCTGGGCACGCCCTACCAGTGGGGCGGCGCCTCGCCCGCCACGGGCTTCGACTGCTCCGGGCTGGTCCAGTACTCGTTCGGCCAGGCCGGCATCTCCCTGCCCCGCGTGGCCGACGCCCAGGCCGCCGCCACCCGCCACGTCACCTACGCCCAGGCCCAGGCCGGGCGACCTGGTCTTCTTCGACTCGCCCGACATCGGCCACGTGGGCATCTACCTGGGGAACGGGATGATGATCGACGCCCCCCACACCGGTGCGGTCATCCGGATCGAGAGCATCTGGTGGCCGACGTTGGTGGGCTTCGGTCGGGTCGTCTGACCGACTTGCTCGGCCCTTCGGTGGGCAAGCCGCCCTGCGGGCGCTTCGCCATCTGGGTGTCATCGGTCAAGCGGCTCCGGCCTGGCGGCCTCCGCCTTCGCGGCCCCGGACCGGCTAGGTCCCGGCGAGGCGGTCCACCACCGGGGCCATGATGTCGAGGGCGTCGAGGCCCACCCCGACATAGGAGATGCCGTAGCGCTGGCGCCGGTCCAGGCACTGTTCGATGATCTCGGAGGTGGTGCCGACCAGCGCGTAGGGCGACTCGAGCGCCTCGTCCGGGGTCACCCCCATCGTCGGCCCCACCGCTTCGGCCACCGCCCGGCGGTCGTCGGAGAGCATGGTCAGGTGGACGCGCACCTGGAGCTCGATGTCGTCGAAGCGCGGCCCGGCCGCCTCGCGCACCCAGGCCACCTTGTCCAGGGTGGCCTCACGGGTGGCCGAGGGTCCGGCCCGCTCGTCGATGCGTCCCGCCGGCAGGGCGATGTTGAGACCGACGATGTCGGCCCAGCGCCCGGCCAGGCTCAGCACCCGACGTCCGCCGCCGCCGATCAGGATGGGCGGGCGGGGCGCCTGGAGGGGTTTGGGCCAGCCCTCCAGCCCCTGGATGCGGTAGTGCTGGCCCGAGTAGGTGAGCGGGCCCTCGTCCCACAGGCCGGTGATGACCTCGAGCGCCTCGCCCAGGCGTTCGATGCGGATGCCCGGCAGGATCCAGGGTCAGCCCGGCCTGCTGGTAGTCGGTGGTCATCCACCCGGCACCCAGGCCCAGCTCGAGGCGGCCACCCGAGAGCCGATCGATGGTGGCGGCCTCCTTGGCCAGCATCACGGGATGGCGGTAGTCGTTGCAGTACGTGAGCGAGCCGATGCGCAGCTCGGAGGTGGCGTCGGCGGCCGCCATCAGGGCCGGGGTGAGGGCCAGCTGGTCGTCGAGGTGGTCCGAGACGGTGAGGGTGGCGTAGCCCAGGTCCTCGACCTTGCGGGCCAGGTCGGGCCAGGTGGTGCCGGGTGGAGGTGCGCGCGGCCTGCAATCCGAATCGGAACGGCTTGGTGGCCGACACCCTTCCTCTTCCCTGTCGCGTTCCCCGCCGCGCCAGACGCGTGGTCGCGGACCCCTGGTGGGCGGACGGGGCGAAAACTAGCCTGCCGCCCGTGACCGATCCCCTGCAGGACTTCAAGCACTCGACCTTCACCCACGGTGGCAAGACCCGTGACGTCTACGAGATGGGCGAAGGTCCGGCGGTGATCGTGATGGCGGAGATCCCCGGGATCACGCCCAAGGTGGCGGAGTTCGCTCGTCGGGTGGCCGCCATCGGTTGCACCGTGGTGCTCCCACGCCTGTTCGGCATCCCGGGCGCCGAGGCCACGCCGGCCAACGCCCTCAGGGCCATCGGCCCGGCCTGCGTGTCCAAGGAGTTCGCCGCCTTCGCGGCCAATCGGACCGCGCCGGTGACGGTGTGGCTGCGGGCCCTGGCCGCCGATGCCCACGAGCGCTGCGGCGGCCCGGGGGTGGGGGCGTTGGGCATGTGCTTCACCGGTGGGTTCGCCCTCGGGATGATGGTGGACGATCGACTCATCGCGCCGGTGCTGAGCCAGCCGTCGTTGCCCCTGCCCGTCTCGCGCCGGGCGCGTCGGGGGCTGCAGCTCAGCGACGCCGATCTGGCCCGGGTCAAGGCCCGGGCCGCCGACGGGGTGTGCGTGCTGGGCCTGCGGTTCACCGGTGACCCCGTGGTGCGGGCCGAACGCTTCGAGCACCTGCGCCAGGAGCTGGGGGACAACTTCATCGGGGTGGAGATCGACTCGTCGCCCGGGAACCCCTGGGGCTTCCCGAAGGGGGCGCACTCGGTGCTGACCGAGCACCTGGTGGACGAGCCGGGCAATCCCACCCACGACGCCCTGAACCAGGTGCTGGAGTTCTTCCGCACCCGACTGGTCGAGCCCGCCGCCGCCGGCTGAGCGGGGTCCCACCGCCGTTCCTGTCGTGGGCGCGACCGCTCAGGCGCCCCTCCCGCGACCGGAAGCGCACGAAGCGGGTGAGGCCAGGGCTCGCCGAGAAGCGTCACCGGGTGCCAGTAGCATCGAAGGGTCATGACCCCGCGACCCGACGCCGCCAGCCTGTTCGACGCGGCCGGCCAGAACCCCTCGGCCGCGGCGCTCGGCCGCGCGTCGGGAGGCGATCGCGGGGCTGACGACGGCGGCGATGCGACGTCGGTAGCCGGCCCCCCGCCGGCGGACGACGACGAGCCCCTGCCCGAGTTCGAACCCGACGGTCCCGAGGTCGACGATCGACCCGGAGGGGGCTCGTGGGCCTCGCGTCCCGATCCGACCGAGGGGCTGAACCCGGTCCAGCTCGAGGCCGTGACCCACGTCGACGGGCCGTTGCTGGTGGTGGCCGGCGCCGGGTCGGGCAAGACCCGCGTGCTGACCCATCGCATCGCCCACCTCATCCGCAACGAGGACGTCTCGCCTTTCGAGATCCTGGCCATCACCTTCACCAACAAGGCCGCCGACGAGATGAAGCACCGGGTGGCCGCCCTGGTCGGGCCGGTGGCCGAGAAGATGTGGGTCTCGACCTTCCACTCGGCCTGCGTGCGCATCCTGCGTCGCGACGGCAAGGCGCTGGGCTACCCCTCCTCGTTCACCATCTACGACCAGGCCGACGCCGTGCGCCTGACCGGCTACGTGGTGCGCGACCTCAACCTCGACTCCAAGCGGTTCCCGCCCCGGTCGGTGCACGCCACCATCAGCGCGGCCAAGAACGACGGCATCGACGTCGAGGCCTACGCGGCCCGGGCCCAGGTCATCTTCGAGCGCAAGATCGCCGAGGTGTACCGCGAGTACCAGGCCCGGCTCGAGCGGGCCGGCGCCATGGACTTCGACGACCTGCTGGGCAACGTGGTGCGCCTGTTCCGTGAGCACCCGGACGTGTTGGACCACTACCGCCGCCGCTTCCGCCACGTGCTGGTGGACGAGTACCAGGACACCAACCACGTGCAGAACGAGCTGGTGCTCCAGCTCACCTCCGAGCACCGCAACGTCTGCGTGGTGGGCGACTCCGACCAATGCCTGCCGCCCGGAACGATGATCTCGACGCCGACCGGCCCGGTCCCGATCGAATCGGTCGCGCGTTGGCGACGACGTGTTCGGCACGGTCGGGCAGCGCCGCGCGCCGTCGCCGGTCGCGTCACCGCCGTCAAGCCAGGCCGCGCCCACGGGCCGCTCGTCTCGGTCCGGCTGGGAGGGCGGGTGGTTCGAGGCACGCCTCATCACATCGTGCCCGCCCGCATGACGCGCCGAACCCGGACCGCTGGTTCGTCTACCTCATGTGGCGGGCCGATCGGGGCTATCGCATCGGTCAGACCAAGAGCGTGCGCCGCGACAGCCGCGGCGCCGAGCAGCTGGGCTTCGTCGTGCGCTGCGGCCAGGAGCACGCCGACAAGCTGTGGGTCCTGCGGGTCTGCGACCGCGGCCGACGCCGCATCCTGGGAGGCGCTGTTGGCGGCCCGATACGGGTTGCCCACCGCCTGCTTCCACGCCGATCGGGCGCGAGCTCGCGATTCGGCCCTCGACGACGAGGGTCTGGCCCGCCTCTACGACGAGCTCGACACCGAGACCGCATCGCCAAGCAGCCTGATGGACGACCTCTACCTCCACCCTGACTTCCCCCATCATCGACGCACAGGGTCGGCGGCCGGCGGCAGACGCTGAACCTCACGATGTTCTCGGATGCCCGGGCGAGGGCGAGCCACCACCGCGTCCAGTGGTCATCCAGATCGGGTCGAGATGGCGGACCGCATGTCCCAGGCCGGCCTGGCCGTCGCGAGCCGGGAAGCTCCCCGGCACCTTCCGGTTCGATACGGCGCGACCGCGGACTATGCCGATGCCGTTGCTCTCGCTCGACTGGCGGCGGACGCAGGAGGCCTCGACATCCGCTCGCGGATGGCCGTCGGCCGGGTCGGTGTACGACTACACGCCGCTGAGCCACCTCCGCCCGGGCATGCGGGTGCTGGTCGAAGAGATCGGACGGCTTCGTCGAGGCGCCGGTCGAGTCGATCGAGTTCGAGACCTACGACGGTCCCGTCTACGACCTCGAGGTCGACCGAGACCCACACCTATGTGGCCAACGGCGTGCTGGTCCACAACAGCATCTACAACTTCCGCGGCGCGGACATCCGCAACATCCTGGAGTTCGAGGAGGCGTTCCCCGACGCCACGGTGATCGTGCTGGAGCAGAACTACCGCTCCACCCAGACCATCCTCGACGCGGCCAACGCCGTCATCGCCAACAACCTGGGCCGCAAGCCCAAGGAGCTGTGGACCGACGAGGGCCACGGCCAGGCCATCATCCGCTACCACGCCGACGACGAGGGCGACGAGAGCCAGTGGGTGGCCCACCAGATCTCCCACCTCCACGACGACCACCACCGCTGGGGCGACGTGGCCATCTTCTACCGGACCAACGGCCAGAGCCGCGTGATCGAAGAGCAGCTCATGCGCTCCGGCATCCCCTACAAGGTGATCGGGGGCACCCGCTTCTACGACCGGCGTGAGGTCAAGGACGCCCTGGCCTACCTGAAGGTGCTGGCCAACCCGGTCGACGAGGTGAGCATCAAGCGCGTGCTCAACGTGCCCAAACGGGGGGTGGGCGACTCCACCGTGGGCCGCCTCGACGCCTGGGCCAACAGCCACGGCGTGGCCTTCATCGACGCCTTGCGCCGCCACGACGAGGCCGGCATCAAGGGCACCGCCATCCGCGGCATCGAGCGCTTCCTGGCCCTCATCGACGAGCTGGCCGCCGAGCTGGCCGGCGGGTCGGGGCCCGGCGAGCTGCTCGAGGTGGTGCTCGACCGGTCCGGCTACGTCCGCGAGCTCGAGGCCGAGCACAGCGTCGAGGCCGAGGGTCGCATCGAGAACCTGGCCGAGCTGGTGGGCGCCGCCCGCGAGTTCGACTCGGTGGACACCTTCCTCGAGCAGGTCGGCCTGGTGGCCGACACCGACGAGCTGGGCGACGACGAGTCGTCGGTGCTGCTCATGACCTTGCACTCGGCCAAGGGCCTCGAGTTCCCGATCGTCTTCCTCATCGGCATGGAGGACGGGGTCTTCCCCCACCTGCGCTCCATCGGCGAGCCCGACCAGCTCGAGGAGGAGCGCCGGCTGGCCTACGTGGGCATCACCCGGGCCCGCGAGCGGCTCTACCTGTCCCACGCCTGGAGCCGCATGCTCTACGGCTCGACCCAGTACAACCCGCCGAGCCGCTTCCTCGACGAGATCCCCGAGCACCTGGTCGAACAGGTCGAGGGCAACCGGCGGGGCTCGCGCCGCTCCGGGTCGGGCTCGGGCCGCTACGACCGCAGCTCGGGATCGGGCTCCTGGGACCCAGGTCCGGCCCGGGGCGACGGCGGCGACGGCCGAACCTTCGGGCGGGGGAGCGGGCGGGGTCGCGACTGGGAGGATCACCGCGAGCGGGTGGTCGACCAGGCCCTGGCCAAGGCCAAGCCGGCACCCACCGGCGCCGACCAGCTGGGTCTGGCCGTGGGCGACGACGTGCGCCACGGCACCTTCGGCGAAGGCGTGATCCAGCGCATCGAGGGCGAGGGCGACAAGGCCCAGGCGCACGTCCACTTCGCCGGCGTGGGCAACAAGGTGCTGCTGTTGAGCTGGGCGCCGCTCGAGAAGATCTGACCGGGCCGCCAACCCGGCCGCGGCGCCGGACTGGCGGTGGGTCGATCGGGCGGCCAACATCGTCGCGTGTCCGCTGAACGACCGCGACGGCTGTGCACGCACTAGCCCGGGCCCGCCTGGTGCTGGGCCGCGGCACCACGCTGGGTTCGTTCATGAACGACCTGGCCGAGGTCCACGGCAACCGGCGGTTGGTCACCGATCCAGGACGGCGCCCAGCTGACCTACCGCCAGGCGGCCAAGCGGGTCAACCGGTGGGCGGCCGGGATCCGGGCCCGTACGGACCCCGGCGATCGGGTGGTCATCAACACCACCAACAACTACGAGCAGTTCCTGCTCTGCCTGGCCGCGTCTCGTGCCGGGTGCATCGCCGGCGCCGATCAACCCGCAGATGCGCGCCGACGAGGTGGCCCATGTGGTGGCCGACGCCGGTGCCGTCGCTGGTCGTGCGCAGCGTGCACCAGGTCGACCACGCCGAGGCCCTGAGCGAGTGGGTGCCCGCCGCCACCGACGACATCGCCGCCCTGTTCTACACGTCGGGAACCACCGGGTCGCCCAAGGGGGCCGAGCTCACCCACCGGGCGCTCATCGGCCAGGCCACCGCCGGGGCCCTGTGGACACCCGCCCTGCATCGCGACGAGTCCGTGTTCAGCCTGCCCATCGCCCACATCATGGGCTTCACCGTGCTGGCCGGGATGGCGTGTCTGGGCGTGCCCACCTACCTGATCCCGAGGTTCCGGCCCACCGACGTGCTCGATGCCATCGAGACCCGTCGGGCCACCATCTTCATCGGCGTCCCGGCCATGTTCCGCATGCTGCTCGAGGCCGGAGCCGCCGAGCGTGACCTCACCTCCATCCGGTTGTGGGGCTCGGGAGCCGATGCCATGCCTGCGGATGTGGCCCGCCAGTTCAAGAAGATGGGGGCGACGGCCACGCTGCCGCTCATCGGGCCGGTGGGCGAGGCCGCCTTCATCGAGGGATACGGCATGGTCGAGGTGGGCGGTGGGGTGGCGGCCAAGGTCTCGCCGCCCGGTATCGGCCTGGGGCTCGGCGACGGGCTCGGCCTGCAGCTGCCCGGGTACCGGTTCAAGGTGATGGACGGCGAGGACCACGAGGTGCGACCCGGCGCCGAAGGCGAGCTGTGGGTGCGTGGCCCAGGGGTGATCCGCGGGTACTGGAACGCCCCCGAGTCGACCCGGCACACGATCACCGACGACGGCTGGCTGCGCACCGGGGACCTGGTGCGGCGGGGGCCGTTCGGCACCGTGGTCTTCGTCGGGCGCCAGAAGGACGTGATCAAGCACGCCGGGTACTCGGTGTACGCCCGGGAGGTGCAGGAGACCCTCGAGCGTCACCCGTCGGTGCTGGAGGCGGCGGTGGTGGGCCTGCCCGATCCCACCAAGGGCGAGGTGCCCGCGGCGGTGGTGCGGCTGGCCGACGGGGTCGATCTCGACGAGTTGGACCTGGAGGGCTGGGCCGGCCAGCACCTGTCGGCCTACAAGGTGCCTCGTCGGTTCGTGGCCG
Organism: uncultured Microthrixaceae bacterium; assembly: GCA_963793965.1. Lineage (GTDB taxonomy): Bacteria > Actinomycetota > Acidimicrobiia > Acidimicrobiales > Acidimicrobilacustridaceae > UBA4742. The sequence continues at coordinate 235,502 of CAWCCB010000011.1, read as the reverse complement.
TCGACGAGATCCCCCGCAACGGCACCAACAAGCTGGCCAAGCTCGAGCTCCGACCTGTTCTGACTCTCGGAACTCCGGCGAGGGCTTCGCCAGCCGGGTTCGTCGGTCCAGCACCCGGCCTGGGGCCCGCTGGTGATGGCTGCCACCGGAGGGCTCAGCCAGTGGGCACCGTGCCGGTGATGTGCACGGTGGTGCTGGTGGATCGAGGTCCAGCGTGGTCCCACCGCTGGGCAGGCCGGCCGTCTCGTCGTTGGGATTGAGGTCGATGATCACCCGGCCGTCCTTGGTCACCGTCACCCGGTAGTGCACCAAGCCGCCGCCGGTGGCCGACACCGTGGCGCCACCGCAGGGATCCTCGAAGTGGTGCTGCGCCGCCTTCCACTTCAGCGTGCACTGGCGGCCCTGGCCGGCCGGGTGGGCGTCGAAGGCCAGCCAGCCCTTGTTCACGTCGGATCCCTGGTGCTGCAGGTAGATGTCGCGAGTGCCCCCGGCCGGGTCCGGCAACAGGATCGGACCGGAGGCGGCGATGTTGGCGGCCCGGTCCTTGGCCGAGCCGGCGTCGAAGTCGGCGGCTCCCAGGCGCAGCACCGTGTGGTTGTGGGAGGTGATGGACGGGATGGCGAACACGAACAGGGCGACGGCCAGGGCCAGCGCCAGCAGCACGCCGCCCAGCGCCAGGGTGTAGGTGCGCGCGTGCGCTGGCGGCGGGGGGCGACCGGGCTCATGGCCGTAGTATCCCGTGCCGGGCGCGGACCGATCGAGTCGGCTCGGGAGGCGGCCGGTCCCGGTGGCCTTTGCCGAGGGACCCAGCCAGTCGCTAGCTTCGCCGCCGTGGATCTCCTCGAATTCCAAGGCAAGCAGTTCTTCGCCGGCTTCGGCATCCCCGTCTCCGACGGTCGGGCGGTGGAGACGGTCGACGACGCGGTGGCCGCCGCCGACGCGGTCGGCTACCCGGTGGTGGTCAAGGCCCAGGTGCACGTGGGTGGCCGCGGCAAGGCCGGGGGGGTGAAGCTGGCCAACGACGCCGACGAGGTGCGCACCCACGCCGGCAACATCCTGGGCATGGACATCAAGGGCCACACCGTCAAGATCGTGTGGATCGAGCACGCCTCCGACATCGCCCAGGAGTACTACGCCAGCTTCACGCTGGATCGGGCGGCCAAGAAGCACCTGGGGATGCTGTCGGCCCAAGGCGGTGTCGAGATCGAGACCGTGGCGGTCGAGTCGCCCGAGGCGCTGGCCAAGATCTGGATCGACCCGGTGGACGGCCTGACCCCCGAGGTGGCTCGCGAGTGGGTGCTGGCCGCCAAGCTCGACCCGTCCGCCACCGATGGGGCGGTCGACATCCTGACCAAGCTCTACACCGCCTACGTCGAGGGTGACGCCGACCTGGTCGAGATCAACCCGCTGATCCTCACCCCCGACGGTCGGGTCCACGCCCTCGATGCCAAGGTCACGCTCGACAACAACGCCGCCTTCCGCCACGAGTGGGACGCCTACGAGGCCACCCAGGTTCGCGACGAGCGCGAGCAGGCGGCCCACGAGAAGGGCCTGCAGTACGTGGGCCTGGAAGGGTCGGTGGGCATCATCGCCAACGGCGCCGGGCTGGCCATGAGCACGCTCGACGTGGTCAACCAGGCCGGGGGCGAGGCCGCCAACTTCCTCGACATCGGCGGCGGCGCCAACGCCGAGGTGATGGCCGGCGCCCTGTCGGTCATCAACGACGACCCCCGCGTGAAGGCCATCTTCATCAACATCTTCGGCGGCATCACCCGAGGCGAAGAGGTGGCCAACGGCATCGTGGAGGCCCTCGGGAGGGTGACCATCGACGCCCCGATCGTCATCCGCCTGGACGGGACCAACGCCGCGGAGGGCCGAGCCATCCTCGAACCGCACCTGTCCGACAAGCTCCAGTCCAAGCCGACCATGCTCGAAGCGGCCCGGGCCGCGGTCGAGCTCAGCCGGAAGTAGGGAAGGCTCTCGTGTCCATCTTCGTCGACGAGACGACCAAGGTCGTCTACCAGGGCCTCACCGGCAGCCAGGGCCGCTTCTACGGCCTGCGCAACCGCGACTACGGCACGCAGGTGGTGGCCGGCACCAACCCGCGCAAGGCCGGCACCGACGTGGACGGCGTCCCCGTGTTCGCCACCGTGGCCGACGCCGTGGCCGAGACGGGGGCCACCGCGTCGTGCATCTTCATCCCGGCGCCCGGGGTCAAGGACGCCGTGCTCGAAGCGGCCGAGGGCGGCATCGAGTTCATCGTGTGCATCACCGAGGGCGTGCCCGCCCAGGACGAGGCGTGGTTCTACAACGAGCTCAAGCGCGATCACCCGAACGTGCAGCTGCTCGGACCCAACTGCCCGGGCATCATCAGCCCCGGCAAGTGCAACATCGGCATCACCGCCGGCGAGATCGCCAAGCCGGGCGGTCCGGTGGGCATCGTCAGCCGCTCGGGCACCCTGACCTACCAGGCGCTCTACGAGCTGAAGCTGCAGGACATCGGCGTGACCACCTGTGTCGGCATCGGTGGCGACCCTGTCCCGGGGACCACCTTCATCGACTGCCTCGAGCGCTTCGAGGCCGACCCCGAGACCAAGGCCGTGATGCTCATCGGCGAGATCGGCGGGTCGGCCGAGGAAGAGGCCGCCGAGTTCATCCAGTCGAAGATGACCAAGCCGTTGTCGGCCTACATCGCCGGGGTCACCGCCCCGGCCGGCAAGAAGATGGGCCATGCCGGCGCCATCGTCTCGGGGGGCAAGGGGACCGCGGCGGCCAAGATGGAAGCGCTCGAAGCCGCCGGGGTGCGCGTCGGTCGCAACCCCACCGAGGCCGGCGAGCTGATGGTCGAGATCGTCCGCGACCTGGGCTGACGCGGCCGTCCCGGGCGCCGACCCGCCCATCGCCCGTGCCGTCGGGCGTCCCCGACACTAGGGTCGGCCGGGTGAGCGACGTTCCGCAGGGCGCAGGCTGGTGGCAGGCGTCCGACGGACACTGGTATCCGCCCGAGCAGTTCAGCCCGCCGACCGCCGTCGCCCCGACCGAGCCCATGGCCCCGGCCGGACCCCCGGGCCCGTCGTCCCCGGCGCCCCCGCCGATGCCGCCTCCACCCGGGCCACGACCTCCGGTCCCTTCCGCTCCCGCGGGCCCGCCACCCCCGTCGGTGGCGGCCGCACCCGGCGTGCTGGTCACGGTGGGCGACATCGCCTGCACGGCCGACGAGGTGATCACCCCCAACGGGCGCCTGCCCCTGGCCCGGACCGTCTGGGTGGTGCAGAACAACACCACCACGACCGAGTCGATCCCGGCGTATGCCATCGTGCTGGCCGTCGTGTTCTTCCTGGTCTGCCTGCTCGGCCTGCTGTTCCTGTTGATCAAGGAGCGCAAGACCGCAGGCTGGATGACGGTGAGCGTGCAGGGTGAAGGCACCTACTACGCCACCCAGGTACCCGTCTCGGTACCCGAGGCGGTGGCCGACGTCGAGGGGCGGGTCAACTACATCCGGGGTCTGGTCGCCGCGCTGGGCTAGCGTTTCCCGGTCGGCCATCGGGAGGGGAACCATGTTGGCGCTACTGGCACAGTCCACCACCAGCACGACGTCGTCCGCAGCGGGGGCAGGGATCGCCGTCGGGTTCTTCGTCGTCTACTTCGCGTTCATCATCCTGATGATCGCCTCGATGTGGAAGCTCTTCGACAAGGCGGGGCAGAAGGGATGGTGCGCCATCATCCCGATCCTCAACATCATCGTGCTGCTCAAGGTGGTCCACAAAGAGCTGTGGTGGATCATCCTGTTCATCATCCCGTGCGTCAGCATCGTGGCCTGGGTCATCGTGGCGTTCGACGTGGCCAAGGCCTACGGCAAGGGTGCCGGCTACGGCCTGGGGGTCATCATCCTGCCCTTCATCTTCCTGCCCATCCTCGGGTTCGGCTCCGCCCAGTACCAGCTCCAGCCCGACCCGCTCTTCTAGGGGCCAACTGACATCGGGCTGCAGGTCGGGCCCCCGCCAACCCGGTTCGCGGCCCGAGCGGTGGCTGGTACCGTGCGGCCGTGCGCGTCGCAGTGCTGGCCTCGGGGAGCGGAACCATCCTCGACGCCCTGCTCGACGCGGGCGTGGCCGTCGAGGTCGTGGTGGTCGACCGGCCCTGCGGAGCCATCCAGGTGGCCGAGCGCCACGGCGTGGCCGCCGAGCTGGTGGCCCGCGATCGGTTCGACGGCGCCTTCGATCGGGTGGCCTACACCGACACGGTGGTCGATCGCCTCGAGGCCGCCGGTGCCGAACTGGTGGTCATGGCCGGCTACGGCACCATCCTGGCCAAGGCGATCTTCGACCGTTGGCCGGGCCGCATCCTCAACACCCATCCCGCGCTGCTGCCCGCCTTCCCCGGCTGGCACGCGGTGGCCGACGCCCTCGACTACGGGGTGAAGGTCACGGGCTGCACCGTGCACATCGCCACCGAGGAGGTCGACGCCGGGCCCATCCTGGCCCAGGCCGCGGTGGACGTCCGCCCCGACGACACGGTCGAGGCGCTGCACGAGCGGATCAAGGTCGTCGAGCGGGACGCTGTACGTGCAGACCGTTCGCGACATCGTCGAACGGGGTTCGGTATGACCCCCGTCCCCCTCCCCCTGGAGCACCGCACATGAGAGCCCTGCTTTCCGTCTACGACAAGACCGGCGTGGTCGAACTGGCTCAGGGCCTGGCCGACCTGGGTTGGGAGCTGGTGTCGAGCGGGGGAACGGCCAAGGCCCTGGCCGACGCCGGCATCGAGGTCACCGATGTGGCCGACCTCACCGGCTTCCCGCCCATGCTCGGGCACCGGGTGGTGACCCTGCACCCCAAGGTGCACGGCGGCATCCTGGCCGACCGCGACAACCCCGAGCACCTGGCCGACATGGCCACCTACGAGATCACGGGCATCGAGTTGGTCGTGTCCAACCTCTACCCGTTCTCGTCGGACCCCTCCATCGAGCTGATCGACATCGGCGGACCGGCCATGGTGCGGGCCGCGGCCAAGAACCACGCCTTCGTGGGGGTCGATCGTGCATCCCGGAGGACTACCAGCCGGTGCTGGCCGAGATGCAGGAGCGGGGCTGGCTGAGCGACGCCACCCGCCGGCGACTGGCTCGTGACGCCTTTGCCGCCACCGCCGCCTACGACGCGGCCATCGTGGCCTGGCTGGACTCGGGCGCGGCCACCGCGCCCGAGCTCACCGGGTCACCGGCGCCCGACGAGAGCGACCTGCCCCCCACCATCCAGGTCACCCTGCGGCGCGAGCAGAAGCTGCGCTACGGCGAGAACCCCCATCAGCAGGGTGCCCGCTACGCCACCGTGGGCCGCCACGGCTGGTGGGAGTCGATGGAGATGCACAACGGCAAGGAGCTCTCCTACCTCAACGTCTACGACACCGATGCGGCCTGGCGCCTGGTCCACAGCCTGGGCGAGGGTCCGGCGGCGGTCATCATCAAGCACGCCAACCCGTGCGGCGTGGCCGTCGACGACGACATCACCACGGCCTACCGACGTGCGCACGAGTGCGACCCGACCAGTGCCTTCGGCGGGATCGTGGCCGTGAACCGTCCCGTCACCGAGGCCATGGCCCACGAGCTCGACCCGGTCTTCACCGAGGTGGTGGTGGCTCCGGGCTACGAGGGGGACGCGATCGAGATCCTGTCGAACCGCAAGACCTTGCGGATCCTCGAGGCCGTGCCCGCCCGGGCCGCTGGGACCCAACCTCCGGGCCATCGACGGCGGCTACCTGGCCCAGACCCCCGACCCCGTGCGGGTGGACCGATCCGAGTGGCAGGTGATGACCGAACGACCGCCGACCGAGGCCCAGTGGGCCGACCTGGAGCTGGCCTGGCGGGTGGTGGCCCGGGTGACCTCCAACGCCATCGTGCTGGTCAAGGACGGCCAGGCCGTGGGGATCGGTTGCGGCCAGCAGAACCGGGCCGACGCCGGACGCCTGGCCCAGCAGAAGGCCGCCGGTCGGGCCATGGGCGGCGCCTACGCCAGCGACGCCTTCTTCCCCTTCCCCGACGGGTTGGACGGCGCCATCGAGGCCGGCGCCACCGCCGTCATCCAGCCGGGCGGCTCCATCGGCGACCGCAAGGTCATCGAAGCGGCCGACGCCGCTCGGCCTGGCCATGGTCTTCACCGGCGAGCGCCACTTCCGGCACTGACGCTTGGCCCTTCGGTCGGCAAGCCTCCCTGCGGGCGCCTTCGGCATCTGGGTGTCATCGGTTCAGCGGCTCCGCTCGCTGCGCGTTGGCCCTTGGTCGGCAAGCCTCCCGCGGGCGCCTTGGCATCGGGTGTCATCGGTCAGCGGCTCCGCTCCGCTGCGCCTCGTTGGCCCTCGTCGGCAGCCTCCCGGCGGGCGCCTGGTCAGGGCGTGCAGGACTTGATGGCGGCCAGGTCGAGGGTGGCCAGGTCCTGCTGGCCGGCCGGATTGGGGTGCACGTAGTCGGCCGTCTCGACGATGACGTGACCGGCCTGGCGTTGCGCCCACTCGTAGCCGTCCCAGTCGACGATGTGGGTGAAGTGGGCGCGCAGCCAGGCGTTGATGGCCCTGGGCCGTCCGCGTCCATGGTCGGGATCCGCCCGGTGCGAGCTGACGGTGGTGGCGATGAGGCAGGCGCCGGCGAACTCGGTCTGGTAGCCGGCCATCGCCCGCTCGTAGGCGGCGGCGCTGGTGGCTCCGGTGACGCTCTGGGTGACGTCGTTGGTGCCCGAGCTCGAACAGCACCACCGACGGGTGCTGACGCAGCGAACTTCGTCACGTCGGGGGCGAGCTGGGCGGCGGTGTAGCCGATGCGTCCGGTGATCAGCAGGTGTTCGCCGGCGCGGTCGGCTCCGGCCTGGATGTCACCCGACGCCAGGAAGGTGATCGAATCCCCGATCACGGCCACGGTCGGGCGCGACGGTCCCGACGAGCAGGCCCCGGCGCCCAGCGCCATGGCCGCGGCCACCACCATCGCCGTGCCCCGCGCCATCACCCGCCGTGGCTGCGTCAACCGCGACCGCCCGAGCTCCGGTTTCGGGGCGGGGAGGTCCCCACGTGACCGGGGGGAATCCCGACCCGGGCCAGCAGCGCCTCGGTCTGGGCCATGGGCAGGCCCAGCACGTTGCTGGCGCTGCCGTCGATGGCGGTCACGAACGATCGGGCAGGACCCTGGATGCTGTAGGCGCCCGCCTTGTCGTAGGGCTGCTCGGTGGCCACGTAGTCCTCGATCTCGTCTCGGTCCAGCGGGGCGAAGGTCACCGTCGAGGTCGTCACCGAGCTGACCAGTTGGCCGCCCCGAGCCACGGCCACTCCGGTGTGGACCAGATGGTTCCGGCCCGACAGGCGCCGGAGCATCGCGATGGCCTCGGCGCGCTCCGCCGGCTTGCCGATGATGTCACCGTCGACGTCCACGGTGGTGTCGGCCGCCACCACCACCTCGTCGAGGTCGGCATCGGTGGCGCGGGCCTGGCCGGCCCGCGCCTTGGCCCGAGCCAGCCGCTCGACGTAGATCGGGGGCGCCTCGCGGCCCTGCGGTGCCTCGTCGATGTCGGGAACCCGGATGGTGAAGGCGACGCCCAGCCGGCCGAGCAGCTCTCGTCGGCGCGGCGAACTGGAGGCCAGGACCAGCCGCGGCCCGTCGGCTCCGGTCATCGGGACGGCGTCGGCTCGACCGTCAGTCACCGACCACGACGCCTAACCGCCCGAGGCGCCGGCGGTGGCCGGCACCGGTGGCGGCGTGTCGTCCAGCCGGTCCCGGACCCAGTCGGTGGGCAGGGTCACCGACTGGGGGCCGGACTGGGTGCCACGGATCCCGGGCTCGGTCAGCGGCCGACTGGTCGGGTCCAGCCCGGCGACCAGGGCTTCGAGCTGGGCCAACGTGTCGATCGTGGCCAGGGCCCGACGGAGGGCACCTCCGACCGGGTAGCCGGTCAGGTACCAGCCCGGTGTGCTTGCGCAGGTCGCGCATCCCGGCCCGCTCGCCCCGCTGGGCCACCAGCAGCCGGGCGTGGTCCACCAGCAGGGCGGTCACCTCCCCCAGCGGCGGCGCCGCTCGAGGCTCGCGACCGGCGAAGGCGTCGGCCAGGTCCCGGAACAGCCAGGGCCGGCCCAGGCAGCCGCGCCCGATGACCACGCCGTCGGCGCCGGTCCGGCGCATGAGGGCCAGCGCGTCCTGCGGCGGTCCACACGTCGCCGTTGCCCAGCACCGGCACGTCCAGTGCCTGCTTGAGTCGGGCGATGGCGGTCCAGTCGGCGCGACCCGAGTAGAGCTGCGCGGCCGTGCGGGCGTGGAGCGAGACCGCGGCCACCCCCTGGTCCTGGGCGATGCGACCCGCCTCCAGATAGGTGAGCAGCTCGTGGTCGATGCCCAGGCGCATCTTCACCGTCACCGGCACCGGTCCGGCTGCGGCCACGGCCGCGGCGATGATCGAGGCCAGCAGCGCCGGGCGGACCGGAACGGCCGCCCCGCCCCCGTGGCGGGTGACCTTGCGCACGGGGCACCCGAAGTTGAGATCGATGTGATCGACCCGGGCCCCATCGATGAGCAGGCTCACCGCGGCCGAAACGGCCGCGGGATCGGTGCCGTAGAGCTGGATGGATCGCGGCGACTCGTCCGGATCGAAGGCGGCCAGCTCCCAACTCCGCTCGCCGCCCTCGGCCAGGCCCCGGGCGTTGACCATCTCGCTCACGTACAACCCGGCGCCGAACTGCCGGCACAGCCGGCGGAAGGCGGCGTTGGTCACCCCGGCCATGGGAGCCAGCACCACCGGCGGCCACACCTCCAAGCGGGCCGATCGAGCAGCGGCACGAACTCCCCGGGCGCGACCGCCAACTCGCCGGCCGAGCCCAGTTGGGCCGGGGAATCGTCGATCGGGGTGGTCACCCCCCAAGAGTAGAGTCGCTTCGTGACTGCGCAGAAGCTCGATGGCGAGTTGGTGGCCGGCCTGGTCAAGGCCGACCTGGTGACTCGCATCGCCGCGCTGGTCGATCGGGGGGTCACACCGGGCCTGGGCACCCTGCTGGTCGGCGACGACGCACCCAGCGCCAACTACGTGGCCATGAAGCACCAGGAGTGCGCCGAGCTGGGCATCGGCTCGCGCCACACCCACCTGGCCGCCGCCGCCACCCAGGCCGACGTCGAGGCGGTGGTGGCCGACTACAACGCCGATCCGGCGGTCGACGCCTTCCTGATGCAGTACCCGTTCCCGCCGGGCCTCGACTTCGCCGCGGCCATGCTGGCCATGGATCCCGACAAGGACGTGGACGGGCTGCACCCGGTGAGCCTGGGCAACCTGGTCCAGGGCGTGCCCGGACCGCGGCCGTGCACCCCGGCGGGCATCCAGGCCCTGCTCCAGCACTACGAGATCCCCATCGCCGGCCAACACGTGGTGATCGTGGGTCGAGGCCTGACCATCGGGCGGCCCCTGGCCAACCTGCTCTCGCTCAAGGAGCCCGGGGCCAACGCCGCGGTCACCGTCATCCACACCGGGGTGGCCGACCTGGGCGCCTACACGCGCCAGGCCGACATCCTGGTGGCGGCCGCGGGTTCGCCCGGCATCATCACCCCCGACATGGTGAAGCCGGGCGCGGCGGTGGTGGCCGCCGGCGTCAGCTTCGAAGACGGCCGCATCCGCTCCGATGTGGTGCCCGAGGTGCGGGAGGTGGCGGCCTGGACGTCGCCGAGGGTGGGCGGTGTCGGCCCGATGACCCGAGCCATGCTCCTGCGCAACACCGTCGAGGCCGCCGAGCGCCACGCCGGATAGCCACGACACCGGGCCCCGGCGCCGGGGGTCGAAGTAACCTCTTCGGATGGCCAGGATCAGCGAGCTGCTCGCCGCGGGCCGGACCTACTCGTTCGAGTTCTTCCCCCCCAAGACCGACGACGCGGCCCGAAGCCTGGAGAAGACCATCGGCGAGCTGGCGCCGCTGGAGCCCTCGTTCGTGTCGGTGACCTACGGGGCGGGCGGCTCGACCCGCGAGCGCACCCGCGACATCGTGGTGCACATCCAGCGCGACGCCGGCATCACCGCCATGGCCCACCTCACCTGCATCGCCCACCAGCCCGAGGACCTGGTGTCGCTGCTGCGCCAGTACCAGGAGGCCGGGATCGAGAACATCCTGGCCCTGGCCGGCGATCCGCCCATGGGGGAGCCGCTCGACCTGTCCGGGCTGCGGTACGCGTCCGAGCTCATCGAGATCGTGCAGGCCACGGGTGACTTCTGCGTCGGGGTGGCGGCCCACCCCGAGCTGCACCCGCGCTCGGGCGGCGACCGGGTCCGCGATCGGGACTTCCTGGCCGCCAAGCTGGAGATGGCCGACTTCGCCATCACCCAGTTCTTCTTCGAACCCGAGCCCTACCTGACCATGGTGGCCGAGCTGGCCGAGCGGGGGGTGACCAAGCCCGTGCTCCCGGGCATCATGCCGGTGACCAACGCCCGCCAGGTGCAGCGCTTCGCCGAGCTGGCCGGCGCCGAGTTCCCGCCGGCCCTGGCCGCCCGCTTCGAGGCGGTGGCCGACGACCCCGCCGCGGTGCGAGCGCTCGGCGTCGAGCTGGCCACCGACCTGTGCCGCGACCTGCTGGAGGCCGGCGCGCCCGGCCTGCACTTCTACACGCTGAACCGCTCCACCGCGACCCGCGAGATCTACGCCAACCTCGGGTCTCTGATCGGTCGGCGCGGGGCGGTGGCCGCCGTCCCGCCGGTCTCTGACGTGCCGTTCAGGGAGTGAACTGGGCCTGGATCACCGTGACCAGGCCGTCGGTGATCTCCACCCACACGTAGCGAGGGGTCTGGCTGTTCAGGATCGTCTGGGCGCTGGCCACGCCGGTGGTGGCCGCGCCCGGCCCCCCGCTGAACCCGCCGCTGGAGTCGGTGGCCAGGGGCACCACCGCCACCTTGGTGGCGGTGGGGAGCGCGTAGATCTTCGGGTTCTCGTTGCGCACGTAGTAGTCGTTGTCCACGGGGGTGGACGACCCCGACGCGGCCTGGGCCGCGGTGCCCGAGAACCAGCAGGCCAGGTCCAGCCCGATGGTGCCCGTCGAGGCATCCACCGACTTGAGCACGCCGAACCAGATGCCGTCGGGCAGCTTGTCGCCGGCTGGCGGGGTGCAGCCCGAGCCGTCGGGTGAGGTGCTGTCGGTGCTGGCCGGGATGGAGATGGGCACCGACGGAGGCGTGGGTTGGGCCGCCGTGGTCGGCGTGGCCGAGCCCGAGGCGGTGGTGTCGGGGGTCGACGCCGACTTCGACGACGAGCTGCAGGCGGCGCCGACCAGGGTCAGCGTGAGGGTCACGGCGACGGCCAGCCGGGCGGCAGGGCCCGGCGCGACCGCCCGCGCTGTCCCCCACGGGTCGGGTCGGAGTGGATCGGGTAGGCAACACGTCCCCCATGCTGGCCCAATCGCGGGCCCGGCCGGCGCCACCCAGGCCCAGTTGAGCCGCCCCCCGGATACCGGGCATCGAAATGTGCGGTATCCGAACACAAAGGTTCCCAATTTCCGTCGGGGGTCGCACTTGTCTGGAACTTGTCTCACTCGATACCATCGAGGCATGGCAGACAAGATCACCCAGAACGCCGATGGCTCGCTCAACGTCACCGACACGCCCATCATCCCCTTCATCGAGGGCGACGGCACGGGGGTCGACATCTGGCCGGCGGCCAAGCTGGTGCTCGACGCCGCCGCGGCCAAGTACGGCCGCACCATCGAGTGGAAAGAGGTGCTGGCCGGCGAGAAGGCCTTCAACGAGACGGGTGACTGGCTGCCGCAGGAGACCGTCGACGTGTTCAAGGAGTACCTGATCGGCATCAAGGGTCCCCTGACCACGCCGATCGGTGGCGGGTTCCGCAGCCTCAACGTGGCCCTGCGCCAGATCCTCGACCTCTACGTGTGCCTGCGCCCGGTGCGCTGGTTCCAGGGCGTGCCGTCGCCGGTCAAGCGTCCCGACCTGGTCGACATGGTCATCTTCCGGGAGAACACCGAGGACATCTACGCCGGCCTGGAGGTCGAGGCGGGCACGCCCGAGGCGGCCAAGATGATCGAGCTGCTGCACGACAACTTCGGCTGGAACATCCGACCCGACTCGGGCATCGGGATCAAGCCGGTGAGCGAGACCGGGTCGAAGCGCCTCATCCGGGCCGCCATCAAGTACGCCCAGGCCCACGACCGCAAGTCGGTCACCCTGGTGCACAAGGGCAACATCATGAAGTTCACCGAGGGCGCGTTCCGCAACTGGGGCTACGAGCTGGTGCGCGACGAGTTCGCGGATGTGGCCGTGGGTTGGGACGACTGCGGCGGCGAGCCGGGCGACAAGATCCTGGTCAAGGACGCCATCGCCGACATCACGCTGCAGCAGGTGCTGACCCGCCCGGCCGAGTTCGACGTGATCGCCACCATGAACCTCAACGGCGACTACCTGTCCGACGCCCTGGCCGCCCAGGTCGGCGGCATCGGCATCGCACCGGGCGGCAACATCAACTACGTGACCGGGCACGGCATCTTCGAGGCCACCCACGGCACCGCCCCCAAGTACGCCGGCCAGGACAAGGTCAACCCCGGTTCGGTGCTGCTGTCGGGCGTGATGATGTTCGAGCACCTGGGCTGGACCGACTCCGCCGACGACATCGTGACGGCCATGGAGGCCACCATCGCCGACAAGGTGGTGACCTACGACTTCGCCCGTCTGATGGAGGGCGCCACCGAGGTCAAGTGCTCGGAGTTCGCCCAGGCCATCGTCGATCGCCTCTGACCGTCGCGCTACCCTCGGGGCCGCATGGCCCAGATCAACTGGCGGCAGATCCTGTTCTGGGCCCTGCTCGGCACGGCGGCAGTGGTGTTCGTGACCCTGGCCAACACGGTCAGCACCTACAAGACGCTGGGCGGGCTGGTGGACACCGGTCCTCATGATCCGCCGGGATCAGCCATGCACACCGACATGCCGTCCTACCCGGAGCTGGAGGCGGGCGGCCACGACGGCGCCGACTTCTACGTCATCGCCCGCCAGCCCATGCATCCGACGTCCGCCGCCCGCAACCTGGACCGGCCCCGTTACCGGCTCCAGCGGATCCTGTTCCCGTGGCTGGCGTGGGTGCTGCACCCGTCAGGGGGTGGGATCGGCCTCATCTGGGCCATGTTCGCGGTAGGCGTGGCCGGGGTGCTGGCCGGTTCGGTGGCCACGGGCGCGCTGATCGATGCAACTCGGCGGTCCCCCCTGGCCGGCCCTGGCCTTCGGTGTGATGCCGGGCACCTACACCGCCCTGCGCATCTCCACGCCCGACCCCCTGGCCCTGGCCTTCGTGTTCTGGGCCCTGTGGTTCCTGTTGCGACGCCGGCTCGGGTGGGCCGTCCTGTTCGGGGTCGCGGCCGCTGCTGACCAAGGAGACCAGCCTGATCTTCCTGGCCGGGTTCCTGCTGTGGCGACGCGACCGCGATGCCCTGATCGCCACCGTGGTCCCCACCGCGGTGGTCGGGGCCTGGTGGCTGTGGCTCAAGCACCTGTTCCCCCACGTGGGCAACCAGGTCCAGGAGTTCGTGCTGCCCTTCACCGGGTGGAACGAGTCCATCAAGTTCTGGGCCCACGGCTACGAACCGATCGGCCTCGTCTCGGCCGTGGGGGCCCTGGTGGCCTGCCTGGCGGCGATGGCGGTGGGGCGCCTCCGCCATCCGTTCGGCTGGGCCATCCTGTTGAACCTGCTCATGTGGGTCGTCCTGTCGGCCAACACCCTCGCGCCCGAGCGCAGCGCCGGACGCACCACCATGGGGGCCTTCGTGCTGGCCATCATCGTGCTGGCCACCTACCGAACCGCCCCGACCCGCGACGGCGACGGGCTGGTCGATCGTGCGCCGGATCGCCTTCGACCGGCGCCGACCTGAGTCGCCGGCCGCGACCCTCCGGCGCGGCCGGGGCGATCAGCTGAAGTAGACGATGGTGACGAGTTCCTCGAGGACGTCCGGGGTCAGCGCATCGACCACCTCGAGCGAGGCCATGTTCTCGTGCACCTGCGATACCCGGCTGGCTCCGGTGATGACGGTGGAGACGTGAGGGTTCTTGGTGCACCAGGCGATCGACAGCTGGGCCAGCGAGCACCCGAGCCGATCGGCGATCTCGCCGAACCTGCGGACCTTGGCGCTGCGGCGCTCGTCGGTCAGCACCCCCGTCAGCCACTCGTAGCCCGGCAGCGCGGCCCGGCTGTCGGCGGGGATGCCGTCGAGGTACTTGCCGGTGAGCAGGCCGGAGGCCAGCGGGCTCCAGGTGGTGAGGCCCAGCCCGATGTCGTCGTAGAGCCGGGCGTACTCGTTGCGCACCTTCTCCTGCTCGAGCAGGTTGTACTGGGGCTGCTCCATCACCGGCTTGTGCAGGTGATGGCGATCGGCGATGTCCCAGGCGGCCCGGATGTCGGCCCCGCTCCACTCCGATGTCCCCCAGTAGAGCGCCTGGCCCGACGACACGATGTCGGACATGGCCCACACCGTCTCCTCGATGGGGGTCTCGGGGTCGGGTCGGTGGCAGAACAGCAGGTCCACGAAGTCGAGGCCCAGGCGTTCGAGGGATCCCTCGATGGCTTGGAGCAGGTACTTGCGGTTGAGCGTGTGGGCCATGTTGGGGACGTCGTGGATCCCCATGTGCAGCTTGGTGGAGATGACGTAGGACCAGCGTGGCCAGCCCAGCTTGGCGATGGCCTGGCCCATGACCCGCTCGGATTCGCCCGCGGCGTAGGACTCGGCGTTGTCGAAGAAGTTCACCCCGGCGTCGCGGGCGGCGGTCAGGCACTCGGCGGCCAGGTCGGTGTCCACCTGGTTGGCGAAGGTGACCCATGAGCCGAACGACAAGACGCTGACCTTGAGCCCGCTGTGGCCCAGGCGTCGATATTCCATCTCCATGGTTCGGCTTCCCCCTCTGCCCATCGACGGGCGCGTTCCGATGACCTCGGCACCGTACCGGGACGGGCCCCGAGTCCCCCGAAATCTGTGCATCTGTGCACCGGGGCGGTGACGCAGGTGCACAGGTTTCGGGGAGGCGGGCGGCGGACGGCGGATGGGCCGGGCGCGGGACCGGGATGGCGGGAATGGTGGGCGACGTGTCCTTGCCGCCATCCGAGACGAGCCTCAGCATGGAGCCATGACCGATTCAGCCACGGAACCCCACCCCACCGAGATCGCCATCGGCCTCTATGAGGGCTTCACCGCCCTCGACGCCATCGGCCCCTACCAGGTCTTCTCGAACATGCCTGGCGTCGACGTGGTCATCTGCGCCGAACGCACCGGCACCTTGTGGGACGACAACCACCTGCTCCACTTCGAGATCGAGCACGACTTCGCCGACGTGCCCACCCCCGACGTGCTGCTGGTTCCGGGCGGCGTGATCACCCGCAAGCTGGCCCGCGAGCGAGCGCCGATCGTGGACTGGATCGCCCAGGCCCATCCCCACACCACCTGGACCACCTCGGTGTGCACCGGCGCCCTGCTGCTGGGCGCGGCCGGGCTGCTCGACGGGCCAGGCGGCCACCACCCACTGGTGCGCCTACGACGAGCTGCGCAAGTACGGGGCCGAGCCCACCGAGCAGCGGGTGGTGCAGGCGGGCAAGATCGTCACCGGGGCCGGCGTGTCGGCGGGCATCGACCTGGCTCTGACCCTGGCCGGCACCATGTGGGGCGACGACGCGGCCCAGGCGCTGCAGCTGGCCATCGAGTACGACCCCCAGCCGCCCTATGACGCCGGCGCCCCGTCCAAGGCCCGCCCCGAGCTCATCGAGCTCATCCGGGGCTCGGTGGCCCAACAGGAGGCGGCGCTCTGAACCCGGACGCGGGCAGACCTGACGGGGTCGGAGGTGGAGTCCCCGTTGGTGGGGCCATCCGGGGTCGTACCGTTCCGGCCCATCCCGGTGGACCCAGCGACCGCGCCCGAAAGGCGCGGCCTCGACCTCGGCCGGTAGCGTGGGGCGCATCGCCAGGCGGCGCGGGCCACAGGGGCTCCCGCCCATCGTCCAGCTCCTCAGGGGGAAGCCGTGACCGACACCACCAAGCTCTACATCGACGGTGCCTGGGTGCCGTCCACCGGCACCGAGACCATCGAGGTCGAGAACCCCTCGACCGAGGAGATCATCGCCACCATCCCGGCCGGCACGGCCGACGACGTCGACAAGGCGGTGGCCGCGGCCAAGGCCGCCTTCAAGACGTGGGGCCAGACCTCCAAGGAGGAGCGGGGCAAGTACATCCAGGCCATCGCCGAGGGCCTGGCCGCCCGCACCGACGAGATCGCCCAGACCATCTCCGACGAGATGGGCATGCCCATCATGTTCGCCAACATGATCCAGGCCGGGCTGCCGGTCGGGAACTTCGCCGGCTACGTGCAGATCCTCGACGAGTTCCCGCTCGAGGAGACAGGTGGGCAACTCGCTGGTGGTCCGTGAGCCGGTCGGCGTGGTCGGCGCCATCACGCCCTGGAACTACCCGCTGCACCAGATCGTCAACAAGACGGCGCCGGCCCTGGCCGCCGGCAACTGCGTGGTGCTCAAGCCCGTCCGAGGTCACCCCGCTCGACGCCTTCATCCTGGCCGAGGTCATCGACTCGGCCGGCCTGCCTGCCGGCGTGTTCAACCTGGTCACCGGCACCGGCCCGGTGGTGGGCGAAGCCATCGCCAGCCATCCCGACGTCGACATGGTGTCGTTCACCGGGTCGACCCGTGCCGGCAAGCGGGTGAGCGAGCTCGGGGCCGAGACGGTCAAGCGCGTCCACCTCGAGCTGGGCGGCAAGTCGGCCAACGTCATCCTCGACGACGCCGACCTCAACGCCGTGGTGCCGGGCGGGGTCACCTTCGGCTGCTTCCTGAACTCGGGCCAGACCTGTTCGGCGCTGACCCGCATGCTGGTGCCCCGCGCCAAGCAGGACGAGGTGGTGGCCATCGCCAAGGCCACCGCCGAGAGCCTGACCGTCGGCCCCGGCTCGAGCGACGCCAGCCTGGGCCCACTCGTGTCGGCCACCCAGCGAGACCGCGTCCGGGGCTACATCCAGAAGGGCATCGACGAGGGGGCCACGCTGGTCACCGGTGGCACCGAGACGCCCGAGGGGCTCGACAAGGGCTACTTCGTGAAGCCGACCATCTTCGCCGACGTCACCTCGGACATGACCATCGCCCAGGAGGAGATCTTCGGGCCGGTGCTGGTCATCATGCCGTATGACTCCGAGGACGAGGCCGTCGAGATCGCCAACTCCACCATCTACGGCCTGGCCGGCGGTGTGCAGTCCGCCGACCTGGAGCGGGCCAAGGCCTTCGCCCGGCGCCTGCGCACCGGCCAAGTCGAGATCAACGGGGGCGGGTTCAACATCCAGGCCCCCTTCGGTGGCTACAAGCAGTCCGGCAACGGTCGTGAGCTCGGCAAGTACGGGCTCGAGGAGTTCACCGAGATCAAGAGCATGCAGCTGCCGGGCTAGCCGAACCCAGCCGGAACCCGACGCCAGTCGGGGTCCGGACGGCTCCAGAAGTGGTCGGCCCCACGGGGTCGGATCGGGGTCGCGCCCTTGGGCGCGACCCCGGTGGCCTATCCTCGAGGGCTCGAACCTCGAGGATCCCGACCGATGAAGAGGAACATGGATCATCCGAGGCGCCGGGCCGGCACGGCCGTCACGGTGCTGGCCCTGGTGGTGGCGGGCGCCCAGTTCGCCTGGGCCACCCCGGCGCGGGCTGACACCGGGGTCGCCGATCCGCCCACCACCTCGACCACGGTGGGCTCGCCCACCACCACCGGCGACCCGGGCACGACCACCACCACCGGTGACCCGGGCTCGACCACCACGACCGCACCCGGCACCCCGGCCACCACCCCCCAGGGCACGCCGACGGTCACCATCCCCACCCTGGTCACCGGCAGCTCGCCCGACACCGGTCCGCCCCTGCCCGACCCCTCGCCCCAGATCCGCTCGCTGCTGGGCCAGATCGGCGTGCTGGACGGCCAGAAGGGCGTGTCGGTGGCCACCCAGACCCTGGCCGGCGAACAGGCCGCCCTCGACCAGGCCAACGCGGCCGCGGCCCAGGCCCGCCAGCAGGTGGCCGCGGCGCAGGCCCACCTGTCGATGGCCCGCTCGCAGCTGTCCTCGGTGGCCACGCTGGCCTTCATGGGCGCCGGAGGCGGGGTGCTGTCGGCCCTGCTCAAAGGCGGCCCCGACTCGGGCACCATCGAACGCGAGATGGTGAACTCCACGATCGAGTACCACAGCCTGGCCGTTGACGCCGCCCTCAAGTCGTTGAACCGAGCCCAGGCCAGCCTGGCCGCGGCCGATCACCAGGTGGACCTCAGCACGGCTCAGGTGGCGGCCGGACGCCTGGGGGTGGCTGCGGCCGATGCCACCCTCACCGCCGCTCGACGTGACCTGTCGGGCAGCGGTCGCCGGGGCGGCCCCTGGGCCCTGTCGATCGAGGGCGACAGCGCCTTCACCGGCACCGAGCTGTCGCAGTGGTTCATCGCCCAGGGCCGCCAGTCCGAGGCGACGGTACCCATCGATCAACTGGCCGGCTTCTACGTCTCTGAGGGCCAGGCCGAAGGCGTGCGTGGCGACATGGCCTTCGCCCAGGCCATGGTGGAGACCGGTGGGTTCACCAACCCCGACACGATCAGCCTGAACAACTTCGCCGGCATCGGTCATTGCGACAGCTGCGCCTCCGGGTTCGACTTCCAGACCGCCCAGCTCGGGGTGCGCGGCCAGATCCAGCTGCTCAAGTCCTACGCCGAGAAGACGCCCAAGTACGCCAACCCCCTGGTCGACGCCCGGTTGGTTGGCCCGGCCGGGTGCTGCGCGACCTGGACCCAGCTGACCAAGACCTGGGCCAGCGACCCCAACTACGGCCCCAAGATCCTGGGCGTCTACCAGGCCATGTTGGAGTGGTTGTTGAAGGTGCGCGCCGCCGAGCCCGGGCCTCCTCCCGCACTGGTCGTGTCCACCAGCCTGGTGGCGTCATCGACCACCACCACGACCGCCACCACCCCACTGACCGGAGCCGGCGCCCGGGGCCTAGAGGCGGGGGGCGGCGTTCACGGCCGAGACGAAGGCCCGCAGCTTGCCGGCGTTGAGGTGGCCGTCGGTGCGCACCCCGCGGTAGACGTCGACCCCGAACGGGCGGACCCGGGCGATGGCCTCGGCCACGTTGTCGGCGTCCAGGCCGCCGGCCAGGAACACCGGCACCGACGACGCCTCCACCACCTGCCGGCTGAGCTGCCAGTCGTGGGTCCGTGCCGGTGCCGCCCGAGCCCGGGTACATCGGCTCCGGGTCGCGCCCGAGTGGAGGAGCAGGGCGTCGACCGTGCCGGCGGCGACCCCGGCCCGTTCGACCACGTCGGGATCGGCGACGTGCAGCACCTGCACCAGCTTGATGCCCAGCAGCTGGGCCCGGATGGACCGGTGGTCGGCCGGTTCCACCCATCGGTCAGCTGGATCGTGCTGGTGTTGGTGCGTCCTGCGTGGTCGACCACCGCCTCCACCGAGGTCTGGGGGTGAGCAGGAAGGTGGCCACCGACGGCGGCACGGCCGCGACGATCTCGGCGATGAGTCTCGTCGGGGATGGACGCGGGACCGCTGGGCATGTCGCCCACCATCCCGATGGCATCGACGCCGAAGCGCACGGCGGTCATCGCCTCGTCCACCGACGCGATGCCGCACACCTTCAGCCGGATGCGAGCTCCAGCGTCCATGGCCCCAGTGTGGCTCGCGCCAGCGGGTCGGTCGCGCTCCTGCCCGGCGGCCCGCGGCCGCCGCCGGGGGCGAGGGGTCAGTCGCCGGCCAGATCGGCGATGGCGTCGGCCACCGCGATGGCGCGGCGGGCGTTGACCACGTGCAGGTTCTCGATCATGCGCCCGTCGACGGTGACCACGCCGCGGCCCTCGGCCTCGGCCTGCTCGAAGGCCTCGATGATGCGCCGGGCCTGGGTCAACTCGTCGGGGCTGGGCGCGAACACCCGATTGCAGGCCTCGAGCTGGCCGGGGTGGATGAGCGTCTTGCCGTCGAAGCCGAGCTGGCGACCCTGCACGCACTCCGCCTCGAAGCCGGCCTCGTCCTTGATGTCGTTGTAGACCCCGTCGAGGATGACCTTGCCGGCGTGGCGGGCCGCCAGCAGGCACATCGACAGGCCGACCAGCAACGGCTGGCGGCCTGGCACCTGTTCGGCGTGCAGCTCCTTGGCCAGGTCGTTGGTGCCCATGACGAAGGCGGTGAGCCGCTCCGACGACGTGGTGATCTCCTCGGCGTGCAGGATGGCCACCGGCGTCTCCAACATGGCCCAGATGGCGGTGCGGTCGTTGGCCCCGGCGGCCTCCAGGGCGGCCTCCACCGCGTGCACGTCGGCCGCCGAGTTGATCTTGGGCACCAGGATGGCGTCGGGTTCGGCGGCCGCGGCTTCGGCCACGTCCGCCGCGTGCCACTCGGTGTCGAGGCCGTTGACCCGGATGACGATCTCCCGGTTGCCGTAGCCGTCGGAGCAGGCGGCCGCGCACACGCGCTGGCGGGCCTCCACCTTGGCGTCGGGGGCCACCGCGTCCTCCAGATCCAGGATGAGGGCGTCGGCGGGCAGGGCGCGGGCCTTGTCCAGGGCCCGCTCGTTGGCGCCGGGCATGTACAGCACCGAACGGCGGGGTCGGAGCGGATCAGGCCGGTGATCGGTCGGCTCGGTCATGCGGGGGCCTCCTTCACAGGCCGTAGCTGGCGGCCAGCTCGGGATCCCGATCGGCCAGCTGGCGGGCCAGGGCCACGATCACCTGGCACTGCTTCACGCTGGCGTCGTCCTCCATCTTGCCGTCGAGCATGATGGCGCCGGTGCCGTCGCCCATGGCCTCGATCACCTGCTGGGCGTGGGCCACGTCGGCCGGGTCCGGGCTGAACACCCGCCGGGCGATGTCGATCTGGCTGGGGTGCAGGCTCCAGGCCCCGACGCAACCCAGCAGGTAGGCGTTGCGGAACTGGTCCTCGCACGCCTGGGCGTCGGCGATGTCGCCGAAGGGGCCGTAGTAGGGCAGGATCCCGTTGGCCACGCAGGCGTCGACCATGCGGGCCAGCGTGTAGTGCCACAGGTCCTGCTGGTAGGTGGCGCGGGGCGCGTCCGGGTCGTCGGGGTCGGGATCCTGGCGCACCAGGTAGCCCGGGTGGCCGCCGCCTACCCGGGTGGTCTTCATGCGGCGGTTGGCGGCCAGGTCGGCCGGGCCCAGCGACAGGCCCTGCATGCGGGGGCTGGCCGCACAGATCTCCTCGACGTTGGCCACGCCCCGCGCCGTCTCCAGCAGGGCATGGACCAGGATGGGCTCGTCCAGACCGGCCTTGGCCTCGAGCTGGGCCAGCAGCCGATCGACGTAGTGGATGTCCTCGGGGCCCTCGACCTTGGGGATCATGATGACGTCGAGGGCCTGTCCCGCCTCCAGCACGGCTGCGGTCAGGTCGTCGAGGCCCCAGGGCGAGTCGAGCGAGTTCACCCGGGTCCAGAACTGGGTGGCGCCGAAGTCGGCGGTGCGGGCCACCTCGACCAGCCCGGCCCGGGCCGCGTCCTTGTCGGCGGCGGGCACCCCGTCCTCCAGGTTGGCCAGCAGCACGTCCACCTTGGTGGCCATGTCCGGGACCTTGGCCACCATCTTGGGGTTGGAGGCCGGGAAGAAGTGGATCATGCGCGACGGCCGCACCGGGATCTCTCGGACCGGCTGGGGCGCGCCCACGGCCAGGGGTCGGAAGAAGTCCTTGGGGTTGCGCATGCCGCGACCCTAGGACGCGCCTCGGAGCGGCGCGAAATTCTCCCCGGGCACGCCGGCGGGAATCGATTCGTCGGGTCCGGGCCGGTTGGGCGACCATGGAACGGCTATGCCACGCACGGGGGGACCACGAAACAGCGGCGCCGGGGTGTTCCGCCGCGGACTGCGGGTGGTCTTCGGCTACGCCCGCCAGGAGCCGCGGACCTTCGCGGTGTCGGTGCTCGGCGCCGTCCCTCTACGGGGCCACCGCCGTGGCCGCCACCGTGGTGCTGGGCCGCGTCACCCAGGACGTGATCCTGCCCGCGTTCGATCACGGGGTGGACGGCGGCACGGTCATCGGCGCAGCCGTGCGCCCTGGCCGCCATCGGCGTGATCCGGGCCGTGTCGATCGTGCTGCGCCGCTACTTCGCGGGCACGACCCGGTTCCGCGTCCAGGCCCGCTGGCGGCGTCGCATCACCGACATCTACCTCGACGCCCCGTTGACCTATCACCAGAGCCACCCGACCGGTCAGCTGCTCGCCCACACCGACAACGACGTGCTGGCCGCCACCGAGGTGCTGAGCCCGTTCCCGTTCACCCTCGGGGTGCTGGCCCTGGTCGTGTTCGCCCTGATCAGCCTGGCCCTGGTCGACATCTGGATGGCGGTGCTGTCGCTGCTGTTCTTCCCGATCCTCGGTCTGTTGAACCGGGCCTACACCCGCCGGATCGAGCGGCCGGCCGAGCAGGTGCAGGAGCGGGTGGGCCGGGTGTCGAGGATCGCCCACGAGAGCATCGACGGCGCGCTGGTGGTCAAGACCCTCGGACGCAGCCAGCTCGAGGTCGACCGGCTGTTCGGCGCGGCCGATGATCTGCGTGAGGCTCGCGTCCAGGTCGGCCGTCTCCGGGGCTCGTTCGATCCCGTGCTCCAGGGCCTGCCCACCATCGGGGCCATCGCGTTGCTGGCCTTCGGGTCCTGGGAGATCTCGGTGGGGCGCATCAACACCGGCGACCTGGTGCAGGCCATCGCCCTGTTCTCCATCCTGGCCTTCCCCATCGAGGTCGTCGGGTTCTTCCTCGAGGAGCTGCCCCGAGCAGTGGTGGCGGCGGCCCGCCTCGACCGGGTGGTGGCCCAGCCGCCGGCCGTGGCCCCGGCCCCCGAAGACGCCATCGCCCTGCCCGATCGACCGCTCGACATCGCGCTGCGAACACGTCTCGTTCGGCTACGTGCCCGACGAGCTGGTGCTCGAGGGCGTCTCCATGCGGGTCGAACCGGGCGAGGTCGTGGCCCTGGTCGGGGCGACCGGCGCGGGCAAGACGACGGTGTGCGAGCTGATCGCCCACCTGGCCGACCCCACCACCGGGGTGGTGCAGGTGGGTGGCGTCGACCTGCGCCAGGTCGTCCCCCAGTCGCTGTCGGCGGCGGTGGCGCTGGTGTTCCAGGAGACGTTCCTGTTCGCCGACACGCTCTGGGAGAACGTCACGCTGGGCGCCGACGTCACCAACGACCAGGTGCGCGGCGCGCTCACGATCGCCCGGGCCGACGGGTTCGTGGGGGAGATGCCGCTGGGCGTGGCCACCGTGGTGGGCGAGCGGGGCGTCACCCTCTCGGGCGGCCAGCGCCAGCGCATCGCGCTGGCCCGCGCTTTGCTGCGCCAACCCCGGGTGCTCATCCTCGACGACGCCACCTCGGCGGTCGATCCGGTGGTCGAGTCCGAGATCCTCGAGGGCCTGCGCCAGCGAGCTGTCGACCACGACGCTGGTGGTGGCCCAGCGCGTGTCCACCATCGAGCTGGCCGACCGGGTGGCCTTCCTCGACGGGGGGCGCATCGTCGGAGAGGGCTCCCACGCCCGGCTGCTGGCCACCATCCCCGCGCTACGCGCGCATCGTCCAGGCCTACGAATCGGGTCCCGGACGCGCCACCCTCCCCGTCGGGCGGTCCCGATGAGCGATCTCGACGCCGACCTGCTGCAGTCCGACGCGAGCTGGGACTCGAGGCCCAGATCGGGCGTCCTCACCCCGGCCTGTTCGACGACCCCACCGACTCGCTGACCGATCACCTGGCCGAGGAGGTCGAGTCCACCGCCGGTGAAGGCCACCGAGGTCCTCCGGAGGGGGATGCGGGCCAACCCGGAGCTGCGGCGCGGTCTGGCGTTCACGCTGGCCATGGCCGTGGTGGTGGCCATCGGCCGGCTCACCACGCCGGTGCTCATCCAGCAGATCCTCGACAAGGGCGTCAATGGCGCCGACGGGTTCCAACCGCCGTTTCGTGATCACCGCCAGCCTGGTGGCGCTGGTGGTCACCATCACCGTGGTGGTGACGGCACGTGCCACCTACATCCGCCTGGTGCAGTCGGCCGAGCTGATGCTGCGCAACCTGCGGGTGGCCGGCTTCGCCCACATCCACGCGCTGAGCATCGCCGACCACAACGAGTCGCGGCGCGGGCGAGCTCACCGCTCGGGTGACCAGCGACGTCGAGACCATCGCCCAGTTCGCCCAGTGGGGCGGCATCGCCTGGGTGGTCAACTCGGTCATCATCGTGGGCACCCTCGGGGTGATGGCCGTGTACTCGTGGCAGCTGACGCTGGTCACGATCGTGATCATGGGCCCGCTGCTGCCGCTGATGCGTGCGCTCCAGCGCCGTCAGCTCCAGGCCTACGACGTGGTGCGAGTCCGGGTCGGCCAGACCCTGTCGGTGGTGTCCGAGACGGTGATGGGTGCCGGCGTGGTGCGGGCCTACGGCATCGCCGAGCGGGTGCGGAGCCGGTTGGGTGCCGGCCATCGACCGCCAGTACCGGGCCGAGATGCGCACGGCCAAGTACTTCGCCTTCATGTTCCCCCTGGGCGACGTGTTCGGCGGGCTGGCCCTGGCCGCGGTGATCGCCGTCGGCGTGTGGTGGGGACCGGGGTGGGGCACTGCAGTCCGGCACGCTGATCGCCTTCGCCTTCCTGGTCAACCTGCTGCTCATCCCGGTGGCCGAGCTGGGCGAGATCCTGGACCAGACCCAGACGGCCATGGCCGGGTTGGCGCAAGGTGCTCGACCTGCTCGACGTCCCGGTCGACATCGTCGAGGCCGAGCCGGGCCTCGAGCTGCCCCGGGGTCGGCCGACCTGGCGCGTGCGAGGGCCTCGAGTTCGCCTACCGCGACGGCGGCATCGTGCTCCGCGGCGTCGACGTCGCCATCCCCGCCGGGACCAACGTGGCCGTGGTGGGCGAGACCGGGTCGGGCAAGACCACCTTCGCCAAGCTGCTGTGCCGCCTGGCCGATCCCACCCGGCGGACGCATCCTCATCGACGGGATCGACCTGCGCGACGTGTCGGCCGGCTCCCGGTTCGCCGCTCCGCATGGTGCCCCAGGACGGCTTCCTGTTCGACGCCTCGATCGCCGAGAACGTGCGCATGGGTCGCGCCGGACGCCACCGACACCGAGGTCGGTTCGCCGCCTTCGTGCGCCTGGGGCTGGACTGGTGGCTGGCCCGGCTGCCCGGCCGGGCTCGCCACCGAGGTGGGCGAGCGGGGCGAGAACCTGTCGGTGGGGGAGCGCCAGCTCGTGGCGTTGGCCCGCGCCCAGCTGGCCGATCCCGGCCTCCTGATCCTCGACGAGGCCACCAGCGCCGTCGATCCCGACACCGAGCGGGCCCTGGCCGACGCGCTGGACCGTGCTGACCGCCGGGCGCACCACGATCAGCGTGGCCCACCGGCTGTCCACCGCCGAGGCCGCCGACCTGGTGCTGGTGTTCGCTCGACGGCGAGCTGGTCGAGATGCGGCCCCCACGACGAGCTGCTGGTCAGCCGGCGGCCGCTACGCCACCATGTTCGAGAGCTGGCTGGGCAACACCCAGGCGGCCTGACCGCGACGCGCCCGACGAGGCGGCAGCCACGATCGGAATCCGTGCCGTGGTTGGCGCCCCGATGGGATGGTCCGCTCGATTGCCGTCCGGGGACAGGGCCCTGGCTAGATTCGGGGCCGTCCGTCGGCGCCGGTCTCGGCGCCGAGATCGTTCCCCCCAGGAGTCGTGCCACCGTGAAGACCCCCGTTCGAGTCGCCGTCACCGGGGCCGCCGGCCAGATCGGCTACAGCCTCCTGTTCCGCATCGCCAGCGGCGCCATGTTGGGCGACGACCAGCCCGTCATCCTGCAGCTGCTGGAGATCACGCCCGCACTCGATTCGCTGCGGGGGGTGGCCATGGAGCTCGACGACTGCGCCTTCCCGCTGCTGGCCGGCATCGAGCAGACCGACGATCCCAACGTGGCCTTCGGCGACGTCGACTACGCCCTGCTGGTGGGGTCGCGGCCCCGCTCGAAGGGCATGGAGCGCAAGGACCTGCTCGAGGCCAACGGCGCCATCTTCACGGTCCAGGGCAAGGCGCTCAGCGACAACGCGGCCGACGGCGTGCGCATCCTGGTGGTGGGCAACCCGGCCAACACCAACGCCCTCATCGCCATGAACAACGCGCCGAAGATCCCCCGCGAGCGCTTCACGGCCATGACCCGCCTCGACCACAACCGGGCCATGGCCCAGCTGGCGGCCAAGACCGGCACCACGGTCAACGACATCAGCCGCATGACCATCTGGGGCAACCACTCGGCCACCCAGTACCCGGACCTGTTCCGGGCCCTGGTCAAGGGCAAGAACGCGGCCGAGCTGATCGGCGACCAGGCCTGGATCGACGGCACCTTCCTGCCCACGGTGCAGCAGCGGGGGGCGGCCATCATCGAGGCCCGGGGCCTGTCGAGCGCGGCGTCGGCGGCCGACGCGGCCATCGACCACGTGCGCACGTGGGTGTCGCGGCACGGCCGACGGGCGACTGGGCGTCCATGGCCATCCCCAGCGACGGCAGCTACGACGTGCCCGATGGGCTCATGTCGTCGTTCCCGGTCACCACCTCCGGCGGCTCCTACTCGATCGTGGGCGGCCTCGACCTCGACGACTACTCGCGGGGCAAGATCGACGCCTCGGTGGCCGAGCTGGTCGAGGAGCGCGACACCGTGGCCGAGCTCGGCCTGATCTAGCCCATCGGCCCTCCGGTCGGCGAGCCTCCCTGCGGGCGCTTCGCCATCCGGGTGTCAGCAGTCCAACGGCCCCCCGGGCCGGGACATCAGCCCGTCCTGATTGCGGGCACGTTTGACCACCGTTTCGGTGGCTGGACGTGCCCGGAGGTGCTCGAGGCAGCGATCGCCGCTACTTGAGGAACTTGCTGGTGGTGTTGTCGGCCAGGACCTTGCCGCCGGTCTGGCAGGTGGCGCAGTAGTTGACCGTGTAGCGGGAGTACTCGACCTCGCGCACCACGTCGCCGCACACCGGGCACGTCTCGCCGGCCCGGTGGTGCACCTCGCCCGGACGGTCCTTCGACGCGCTCATGTCCTCGCGGCCCCGCTCGTAGGCCAGCGACTCGTCGATGCAGCTGTGGATGGCCCCGGCCAGGGCCTCGACGTCGGCCGACGACAGCTTCGCCGCGTTGGCGAAGGGCGACAGCTTGGCCCGGTGGCAGATCTCGTTGGCCAGCCGGCGGCCCACCCCGGCCAGGGCCCGCTGGTCGCGCAGCATCCCGTGCAGGCGCATGGAGTGGGCCTTGCAGATGGCGGCCAGCGCCGCCGCATCCAGGGTGTCGGCGTCGGGACCCAGCCCCTCGAGCGGCTCCTGGGCCTCCAGCTCGGCCTGGGTGCCCTCCCGCACCCACACCCCGGCTCGCTTCTCGGTGCCGGCCTCGGTCAGCAGCAACGCCGGCGCGGGCGCACCCGGCTCGGCCGACCCCGGCCGGCGTGAACACCCAGCGGGCCAACCCGCCCCGCGGCTTGAGCGACTGCTTGTCGTCGGGCTTGAGCCGGCCGCCCTGCATCAGGTGGACCACGAAGGTGGTGGCCCCGAAGTCCATCAGCAGGTACTTGCCCCGGCGCCCGACGTGGTCCAGCGGCTGGCCCACGGCCTGCTCGGGTGGCGGCGCGAAGGTCTTGAGGGCGGTGAAGGCGATCGGGCGGAACGAGGCCAGCACCAGACCGCCGAAGTCAGGCTCAAGCGCTCGGCGTGCGCCTGCAGCTCAGGCAGCTCGGGCATGGTCAGCCCTCCTCGGGATAGCGGGTGGCCGCCCGCACGGGCGGCGAACAGGTCGTCGAGCCGGGCCAGCTCGTCCTGGTGGTCGAGCAGGATCCGCACGTCGCCGCCCACCCGCAACCGCCCGCTCATGAACGCGCCCTGGGCGCTCTGGCGGCCCGAGGCGATGGCGGCGGCGGTGGCCCGGTCCTGGGTCAGGGTGATGTGGGGAGCCGGATGGCGACCGGCCTCGAACCCCGACCCCGGAGGCGCACACCGACACGAACCAGGTCACCTCCTCCTCGGGGCCGGTGACCACCTGCTGGATGACCAGGTCCCGGCGACGACCGGTCCCCGGTCGGCGGCGTCGGCCATGGCGGCCATCCAGGCGGGGGAGAGGAACTCGGTGACCGTCTCGGGCATCAGTGGGCAGGCTAAGGGTTGCGGAGCCGCCAGGCGGAGCAGCTCGCACCGGGATACCCGGATCGGCGAAGCCGAGGCGCGCCGAAGGCGCGACCAGCAGGTTGGCACCACCTATACGATCTCCGGCCATGCGCATCTACGGTCAGGGGGACCGGGTGTTCGCCCACCCTCCGGTGCAGGGGACATGGCGGGTGCTCGAAGGTCCCGACGACGTGCTGGACCTCATGGATCACGGTGCCGAGGGCGTGGTGGCGCTGGTCCGCGACGCCGGCGCCACCTTCCTGGCCCCGATCTTCCACGAGCTGACCGGGGTGGTGTGCACGGGCGGGACGCCGCGCAGCCACATCGGGATCGTCAGCCGCGAGTTCCAGATCCCGTGTGTCATGGCCTGCGTCCTCGAGGCCGACCTCGACGACGGGGCCACCGTCGAGCTCGACTGCTCGGCCGAGCCGGGCGTCGTCCGTGCCTGACGCCGACGCCGTCGAGGTCGGCCACGCCGCCGGGCCAACGAGCTGATCGCCTACCACGCGCCCATCGCCCAGGCCCTCACCGCCCAACGCACCTCCTACTCGTCCCAGCTGATCCCGGTCACGGCCTACATCGTGGTGGCCTGCTGCGAGGCCTTCACCCGCTACCCCGACCTCATGGCCCGCATCGACGCGGCCATGCCGGCCGAGGAGATCGGACGGGCCGGGCCACCGCCCGGGCACCGAGATCAACTCGGTGCACCTGTGGTCGATCGCCAACTTCTGGCTGCTGGGTCGCAAGGTCATGACCGCCCTCGATCCCTCGCTCGACGATCCGGTGGCCGCGGCCACGGTCCTCGACTTCTGGGAGCGGGCGGCTCGGGCCTACCGGGCCGACGGCACCCGCCAGGCCTGGGACACGGGCACGTGTCGACCGTACGGTTCCGAGGTCGTGGACCAGATCCTGGCCGGCGTGATACCCGTGGCCAGCGCCGAGGAACGGATCCGGCTGAGCCGGTTCAACGCCACGCTGGTGAACCACCTCTTCCTGATGTGGTTCGACACCCGGTCGGGCATCGCCGATGTCGGGCCGTACCCGCTCGACGACGGCCGGGTGCTGCTCATCCGTGACTTCAACAAGTTCGGGGCCAGCCACTTCCCGTGGTCCGGACGTCGCCGCCGAGATCCCGTATCGCCAGCTCACCGCCGGGCTGGTGCTCGACGACGTGGAGATCACCGCCACCGACTTCGGTTCGTCCAACACGGTCCCCGAGGACTACCTCGACCGGCTGGTCGGGTTCGGGCTGTTCACCACCGACGGCGCCGCGCCGGGCCAGCTGACGCCGGTGCCGCTCGACGAGCTCGACGACCTCACCGCCGCCATCCGTCGGGTGCAGGCCCGCCACTACCGCAACATCGCGGCCATGACCCGCGACGAGATGATCCGGTGCGGGGCCTACGTCTACTTCACCTTCCTGCGTCCGTTCGCCGAGGTGGCCGGGGTGGCCGACGAGCTCGACTGGGAGGTGCCCAAGACGATCCCCGAGCCGCTCTACGAGCTCTTCTCCGCCATCCGGGGCGACGAGGAGCCGATCGACGAGGTGGGCGAGTACTACACGCTGATCGTCTGAATGCCATCATCGGGGGACGCGACGGCTCGACCCCAGGAGGCTCCCGATGACGCTGGCCCACAAGATCCAGGGCGAGTCGATGCAGATGATCGTCTTCCAGCTCGAGGAGGGCCAGCGGGTCTTCTGCGAGGCCGGCAAGTTCCTCTGGAAGACGACCAACGTCGACGTCCAGACCCGCCTGAGCAAGGGCGATCCCGACGCCGCCGAGCCGGCCCCGGCCGGGGCCGCCGGCCTGTTGAACAAGGCGCTCAAGACCGGGGTGGAGATGGGCAAGCGCCACCTGGCCGGCGAGTCGGTGGCCTTCCAGCACTTCACCGCCCACGGGCGGATCGGGTCTGGTGGCCTTCGCCGGCACCCTGCCCGGCAGCATGCGGGTGCTCGAGCTGGACGGCACCATGGGCTGGACGGCGGAGAAGGACGCCTTCGTGTGCGCCGAGAGCACGGTGAACTTCGACATCGCCTTCCAGAACTGGAAGGCGGGCCGCAAGAGCGGCGAGGGCTTCGTGCTGGAGAAGTTCACCGGCGTGGGCACCCTGGTCATCGCCGGCGCCGGCAACTTCATCGAGCTCAACCCGGCCAAGTACGGGGGCACCATCGAGGTCGACACCGGCTGCGTGGTGGCCTTCCAGGACTGCATCACCTACGAGATGCGCCGGGTCGGTGCCCTCAACGCCCAGGCCCTGATGGGCGCCATGTTCGCCGGGTCCGGCCTGAGCGTGGCCACCCTGTCGGGCGACGGCACCGTGATCCTGCAGTCGATGACCTATGACGGCATGGCCAATGCGCTGTTCGCCCGCGTCCACCAGAATGACAACCAGGGCATCACCGGCGGCCTGTTCGGCACCTCGAAGGGCTGAATCCCCCACACACCAAAGGACACCACCATGGGCTTTCTCGATGACGTCAAGAAGGGCGCCAACAATCTCGGCAACTCGATCAACAGCACGGTCAACAGCGCCCAGAGCGGTCCCAGCGGGCCAGCAACCTGCTCCACGACCTCGGCGCGCTGACCTGGGCGGCCAAGACCGGCCAGGCCGGCCCGAACGACGCCGAGGAGTGGGCTCGGATCGAAGCCGAGTTGAACCAGTTGGCCGCCGACGGCGCCGCCATCGACGTCCAGCTCAAGACGGCGGCCGCGCCGCCACCCGCCGCCGGCCGCGGCCGCGCCCGCCCCGCCGGCCCCCGACGCGCCGCCCGCCGGCCCCGCCGGCCCCCGCCCGCGGCCGCGGCGCCGCCCGCGCCGCGCCCGCGGCCGCGGCGCCGCCCGCTCCCGCCGCGCCGGCCGCGCGGCGCCGCCGCGCCCGCCGCGCCGCCCGCCGCCGCCCCGCCGCGCCCGGCGGCTCCCGCGGGCGGTTCGTTCACCCTCGACGACCTGTAGGCCCGAGCGCCGGCCGCGACCCGGGCCGGCGGTGCCCCTCAGGTGTCGAGATCGAGGATCTTGTCCAGCACCGGGAGCGCGTCGCGGAGCCGGGCCAGGTCGTCGGCGTCGAGTTGGGACAGGCGCTCGGCCAGCCAGGCGTTGCGCTGGCTGCGGATGGTGCCCAGCTCGTTGCGCCCGGCCTCGGTGATCTGCACCAGGCTGACCCGGCGGTCGGCCACGGCGGTGGTGCGCTCCACCAGTCCCGCCGCCTCCAGGTTGCCCACGATGCGGGTGATCGAGGGCGGCTGCACGTTCTCGAAGCCGGCCAGCTCGCCCAGGGTCAGCGGACCCTTCTGCTCGATGGCGGCCAGGGCCGACTGCTGCGACGGGGTGATCCCGGCGGTCACGTGCTGGCGCAGCCTCCGGGCCAGGCGGAGCACGGCCAGGCGGGTGCGGGTGACCAGGTCGTCGCGATCGTCTGACCTGTCGTCGGGCACGGCCGAGATCATCGCGCGGCGCGCTCGGCGGTCCGCGCCCTAACCTCGCCCGGATGACCGTCGCCCCCTGGCCGATCGAGCCCACCAGCCGCGCGCTGGTCGAGGCCTACCTGCACTGGTTGGACGACCAGGCCGGGCATGACCGGGGTCTACGAGTACGTGAGCGAGCCCACCGGTGAGGACCAGCCGGTGCTGTCGATCCGCTACATGGACTGTCCCCAGGAGGGCACCCTGCTGGGCTTCACCTTCGGCATCTCGGCGGTGGCCAACCCGCTGTGGGGCGGCCTGCGGCCCGAGCTGGCCATCTGCGTCGACTCCGACCGACGCCCGCTGGGCCTGGGCCCTGGCCGACATCGGCGACCGTGTGCGGCGCACCTCGGTCTTCCTGCCCGGCGACACCATCGAGGTGGGCGAGCCCATCGCCGAGGAGTCGGCCATGGAGTCGTTCGTGCTGTGGCACCAGCTCATCACCGACGACGAGGCCCTCTTCGCCCACGAGGGCCGCGAGGTGGTCCTGGTGCAGGCCATTCCCCTGCACGCCAGCGAGCTGGAGCAGCTGCGCCGCCAGCCCGACCGGGCCGTGGGCGTGCGCGAGTTCCTGCGGGGCCTGGCCGAAGCCGGGATGGCGGTGACCGACGTCCGCCGACCGCCGTTGCCGACCCCGTGAGGGCCGCCACGTGAGGGCCACGCCGTGAGGGCGCGGCCCATGAGCGCGGCCATGAGCGCGGCCGCCCACCCGGGTGCTCAGCCACATCGGCGGCGCCCGGGGCCTGCGCCTGCCGCCCGATCTGGCCGAGCGGGTGGAGGTGGTCCCGTTGGCCATGTCGGATCCGCTGCCCGACGACGCCGTGGGCGAGGTGCTGATCACCGTCCCCGGGTGGAGCGAGCACACCGAGGAGCTGGTGGCCCGAGGGGTGCGCTGGATGCACCTGGTCTCGACCGGCGTGGATCGGGTGGACTTCGCCGTCCTGCCCGATGGCCTGGTGGTGACCAACACCCGAGGGGCCAGCGCCATCCCCATCTCCGAATGGGTGCTGGCGGTGATGCTGGCCTTCGAGAAGCACCTCCCCGACGTGTGGATCCACCAGCCCCCTGCGGACTGGCGGGCCGACGCCCGGCTGGGCTCGCTGCACGGCCGGCGCCTGGCCATCCTCGGGTTCGGCTCCATCGGTGCCGCCGTGGCCACCCGGGCGCTGGCCTTCGACATGGAGGTGCGAGGCCTGCGCCGCACCGACCGCCCCAGCCCCGTCCCGGGCGTGGAGCTGGTGGGCTCGGTGGCCGAGGCGGTGGCCGAGGCCGATCACGTGGTGGTGGCGGCGCCGCTCACGCCGGCCACCCGGCATCTGGTCGACGCCGCCGCGCTGGCCGCCATGAAGCCGGGTGTGCACCTGGTGAACATCGCCCGAGGCGGCCTGGTCGACCAGGACGCCCTCCGGGTGGCCCTGGATGAGGGCCACGTCGGGCGGGCCTCGCTGGACGCGGTCGAGCCCGAGCCGCTGCCCGAGGGCCACTGGCTGTTCACCCATCCCCGGGTCCGGCTCAGCGCCCATGACTCCTGGAGCTGGCCCGGCTCGGGTGCGGCCATGGTCGAGCGCTTCGCCGTCAACCTGCGGGCCTGGCTCGACGGCGAACCGCTGCCCGATCGGGTCGACCCGGTCCAGGGCTACTGAACAGGCCCCACCTGCCCACCCCCTGGCAAATCGGGCATCAAAATGTGCGGTATCCGCACACAAAGGTTTCCAATTTGCGAGGGCGGGCACGGGCCCGGATCAGGCGGCGCTGCGCAGCACCACGCCGGCCAGGTCGCCGGTGTGGTCGCCGTCGACCAGCGCCACCCGACCGTTGACCACGGTGGCCCGGTAGCCGTCGGCGCGCTGGGTGTAGCGGCCGGCACCGCCCGGGAAGTCGTGGACGTACTCGGGGAGGCGCAGGGTGAGCTGATCGAGGTCGATGACGTTGACATCGGCGAACGCACCGGGGCGCAGCACCCCTCGGTCGGTCACGCCGAACAGCCCGGCGGTGTCCGAGGTGAGCCGGCGCACGCCCTCCTCGATGGGGATGTCGCCCCGCTCGCGCACCCACTGGCTGAGGAAGAACGTGGGCTGGCTGGCGTCCATGATCTGGCCCACGTGGGCGCCGGCATCGGCCAGGCCCATGACCACGTTGGGATCGGCCAGCATCTCGGCCACCGCGTCGAGGCGCTGGTTGAGGAACGGCCAGTTGATCAGCACCCGCCCGTTGGACTCGAGCGAGAGGTCGACGAAGGCCTCGGCCGGGGTCACGCCCCGGCGGTCGGCCACCGCCTTGAGGGAGTTGGCCGGATCGTGGGCGTAGTCGAGGTGGTCGTCGTCGAGCACGTAGGCGCCGGTGAAGAACTCGTCGGGGGTCTCCTGGCCGGCCTCGATGAGCTGCATCCGGCTGACCGGATCGCGCAGCACGGTCAGCTTCTCCTCGAGCGACAGCAGGCGCAGCCGCTTCCAGGGCCGGGTCCGGTCGAAGGGGGTGGCGTGGGACAGGCCGAACAGGATGCCGATGCCCCGCGCCGTGGTCTGGGGCCGAACGTTGGCGCCGGCCGCGTTGTGCTCGTTGACCCGGTCCAGGACGAACCGGTACAGGTCGTCTCGGCGGTAGGCGTGGGCCAGGCCGAAGGTCAGGGGCCGCCCCGACGAGGTGGTGATCTCGGCCAGCAGGTCGATCTCGGCCCGGGTGTCGGGATAGCCGTCGGTGTCGCGCTCGCCCATGCGAGGGGCGGCCTCGAACACGCCCCGCTGGTGGCGCCCCATGACCGCGGCGATGGCCAGCAGCTCGTCGTCGGCGGCCCACGTGCCCGGCACCGGCCGGCCGTCGGGCACCCGGTGCAGCAGCGTCCGCGACGTGGAGAAGCCGAGGGCGCCGGCGCCGATGGCCTCGTCCACCAGGGCGCACATGCGCTCGATGTCGTCGGGCCCGGCCGGCTCCTCGGTCAGGCTGCGCTCGCCCATGGCGTGGACCCGCACCGCGCAGTGGCCCGACCATGCCGCCGACGTTGATGCCCTTGGGCCAGCGCTCGACCGCGTCCAGGTACTCGCCGTAGCTCGACCAGTCCCAGGCCAGGCCCTCCATGATCGAGTCGGCCGGGATGTCCTCGACCGACTCCATCATCTCGGCCAGCTCCTCGCGGTCGCTCGGGCTTGCAGGGCGCGAAGGTGACCCCGCAGTTGCCCAGCACCACCGAGGTCACCCCGTGCCAGCACGACGACGAGCCCATCGGGTCCCAGGCCAGCTGGGCGTCGAGGTGGGTGTGGATGTCGACGAAGCCAGGGGTGACGTAGGCGCCCTCGGCGTCGATGGTGCGTCGGCCTTCGCCCACCTCCGACGCCGGGCCCACCGCCACCACCCGGTCGCCGTCGACCGCCACCTCGGCGCGCACCGGCGGCGCTCCGGTGCCGTCGACCACGGTGCCGTTGGTGATCACCAGATCGTGCATGTCGTTCCCCCTGAGCCGTGTCGCGGCCAGGCTACGCGCCGCGATCGCGAAGCTGCGAAGCTGGGGCCGTGACCGCCGCCGACCCCTCCGTCCCCGCCGAGTTCGAGCTGCCCTTCGGTCCGGTGGACCCGGCCGATGAAGGCACCCACCCCGCCGGTCCCGAACCGTTCTGGAGCGAGTCCTACTACCTCGACTTCACGGCCGCCGACGGCTCCATCGGCGGCTACGTGCGGATCGGGCGCTACCCCAACCTGGGCCCGGGCGGCCGAGGCGTCATCTGGTACTGGGGGTGCGTGGTGGGTCCGGACCGGCCGCTGGTCACCGTCATCGACCACACCGTGGCCTTCGGTCGTGACTACTCCTCGCTGGAGGTGCGCAACGACGGCCTGTGGGCCGACCACAACGTCGAGGAGCCCGCTGGACCGCTTCAGCCTGGGCCTGGAGGCCTTCGGCGTGGCCCTGGACGACCCGGCCGACACCTATCACGGGCTCCGGGGTGAGCGCACCGCGCTCGGGCTTCGACCTCGAGTGGGAGACCGACGGCATCCCCTTCCGCTGGCCCATCGACCGCTACGAGATCCCGTGCCGGGTCCACGGCGAGATCCTGGTGGGCGACGAGCGCATCGAGTTCGAGGGACCGGGCCAGCGCGACCACTCGTGGGGCGTGCGCGACTGGTGGGACAAGGGCTGGTGCTGGACGGCGTGGCGGATGGACGACGGCACCCGCTACCACGTGGTGACCCTGCTGCCCTCGGAGGGCTTCGCCGTCGGCTACGTCCAGCCGGGCGCCCCGAGCCCGGACGGCTCGCCGTCGGCTCCGCTGGAGCTGATCAGCCGCCTTCGACGCCCGCCCCCAGCTCGGGACCGACGGGATCCCCACCTCAGCCGAGCTGGACGTGGCCGGACTGGGGTTCGCGGTCGAGCCGCTGGGATGGTCACCCGTGCTGCTCACCGCGCCGGACGGACGCGAGGCCCGGTTCCCACGGGCCATGGCCCGCTTCACCGCCGCCGACGGTCGCACCGGCATCGGCTGGATCGAGTTCAACCAGCCCGGATAGCTGGCCCTTCGGTCGGCAAGCCTCCGATTGCTTGGCCCTTCGGTCGGCAAGCCTCCCTGCGGGCGGGCTTCGCCCATCAGGGTCTCGTCGGTCCAGCGGCTCCGGCCTGGCGGCCTTCGCCTTCACTGGCCCCGCAGGCCGCGCCAAGGGGCCCTGCCGGTGGTCACTAGGCTGTCCCGATGCCCACCGGCCTGTTCGCCAGCCTCGGCCTCGATCCCAAGAAGATCCTCAACAGCGTCGGGACGCTCGGCCTGTTCGCCATCGTGTACGCCGAGTCGGGCATCATGATCGGCTTCTTCCTGCCCGGCGACTCGTTGCTGTTCACCGCCGGCCTGCTCTCGGCCACCAAGCACGTGCTGTGGCCCTTCCCGGTGCTGTTGCTGGGCTGCGCGGTGGCCGCCATCCTGGGCGACCAGACCGGCTACCTGTTCGGCAAGAAGGTGGGTCCGAGCCTGTTCAACCGGCCCGACTCGCGGCTGTTCAAGCACGAGCACCTGCAGCGGGCCGAGGACTTCTACGAGCGCCACGGCTCCAAGACCATCGTCATCGCCCGCTTCGTGCCCATCGTGCGCACCTTCGCCCCGATCGTGGCCGGGGCGTCGAAGATGCAGTACCGCACGTTCGTGCTCTACAACATCATCGGCGGAGCCCTGTGGTCGACGCTGATGCTGTGCCTGGGCTACGGCCTGGGCAAGAAGTTCCCGGGCATCGGCAACTACCTCGACTACGCCGTGCTCATCATCGTGGCGCTCTCGCTCACCCCCGTGGCGTTCGAGTACCTGCGCCACCGCCGGAAGGCCAACAAGACCTCGGCCTGAGACGGGTCAGTCCCAGGCCAACGGGATGTCGGTGGGGGCGCCGTAGGCCAGCACGGTCGTGGCCACCGGTGCGGACAGGCTGGTGGCCAGGTACCACACGCCGTTGCGCACGACGCCCAGGTCGGCGTGGCCGTCGCTGTTCCAGTCGCCGATCACCGGGATGTCCCCGGGGATCCCGAAGGGGATGGTGAGGTCAGCGGGGGCCGGTGGAGTTCTCGTCGCGCAGGTAGAACACGCCATTGCGGTACACACCGATGGTCTCGCCGGTGATCGTGCCCTGGTCCGTCCAGTTGCCGGCGACGGGCAGGTCGCCCGGATGCCGAACCCGAACTGGGCGATCACCGGTGGTCCCACGCTGTCATCGAAGCCGAGATACCACATGCCGTTGCGGAACACCCCGGGGTTGCGGATGACCGCTGGTGCCCGATCCGCCGCGCCGGGCCCGGCGGAGACGGCCGCCGAGACCGTCCGCCACGTCCGCATCCGCCGTGTGGTCCCCACCCGAGTGCTCATGGGCGGGCGATACCCGCGCGCCCGGCGGCTACTTCTTCTGGCCGGTGAGCCGGCGGTTCTTGACCTTGGCCTTGATGTAGTCGCGGTTCATGTAGGCGATGAAGTCGATGCTGATCTCCTTCGGGCACGCCTGCTCGCACTCGCCGTGGTTGGTGCAGGACCCGAAGAACTCCTCCATGGTCTCGACCATGTTCTCGGTGCGGCTCCAGCGCTCGGCCTGGCCCTGGGGCAGCAGGTTGAGGTGCGAGATCTTGGCCGCGGTGAACAGCTGTCCGGCGCTGTTGGGACAGGCGGCCACGCAGGCCCCGCACCCGATGCAGGCGGCCGCGTCCATGGCCGCGTCGGCGGCCGTCTTGGGCACCGGGATGAGGTTGGCGTCGGGGGCCGAGCCGGTGTTGGCCGAGATGAAGCCGCCGGCCTCGATGACGGCGTCGAGCGGGCTGCGGTCGACCATCAGGTCTCGGATGACCGGGAAGGCGGTGGCCCGCCACGGCTCGATGGTGAGCGTCTCGCCGTCGGTGAACTTGCGCATGTGCAGCTGGCAGGTGGCGGTGCCCTTCTGGGGACCGTGGGCCTGGCCGTTGATCATCAGCCCGCACGTGCCGCAGATGCCCTCGCGGCAGTCGCTGTCGAACACGATGGGCTCGCGCCCGTCCGCGATCAGCTGCTCGTTGACCGTGTCGAGCATCTCCAGGAAGGACATGTCCTCCTTGATGCCGGTGGCCTCGTACTCCTCGAACCGCCCGGCGGCGCGAGGCCCGTCCTGGCGCCACACCCGAAGATGCAGGTTCATCTCGACTCCCGCCGGCTCGCGGGCGACGCGGCACCAGCCACGACGGTCGGTGGCACCCGCCGGAGTGGGGTGCGGGCCACGAGGGTCACTTGTAGCTCCTCTGGGTGAGGTGGACGTACTCGAACTCGAGGGGTTCGCTTGTGCAGGACCTGGGGCGTGCTCTTGCCCTGCCACTCCCAGGCCCCGACGAAGGCGAAGTGCTCGTCGTCGCGCTTGGCCTCGCCTTCGTCGGTCTGGTGCTCGACCCGGAAGTGGCCGCCGCAGCTCTCCTCGCGCATGAGGGCGTCGCGGCACATCAGCTCGCCCAGCTCGAAGAAGTCGGCCACCCGCTGCACCTTCTCCAGCGACTGGTTCACGCGTGTCGGCCGAGCCCAGCACCCGCACGTCGCGCTCGAACTCGGCCCGCAGCGCCGGGATCTCGGCCAGGGCCTTCTCCAGCCCGACCTTGTCGCGGGCCATGCCGCAGTAGTCCCACATGATCTTGCCCAGCTCGCGGTGGTAGTGG
This sequence comes from uncultured Microthrixaceae bacterium, assembly GCA_963793965.1. Classification (GTDB taxonomy): domain Bacteria; phylum Actinomycetota; class Acidimicrobiia; order Acidimicrobiales; family Acidimicrobilacustridaceae; genus UBA4742. Next base: position 196,749 of record CAWCCB010000011.1, on the reverse strand, counting down.
TCGACCGACTTGGTGCCGCCCACCGACATCCACCGGGTGATCTCGTCGCGCCGCTCGGTCTCGGCGGCCTGGAACTCGGGGACCGTCGGGTGCCGCCACCGGCGTGCCCAGCAGCCCGGCCAGGTAGTTGCCGATGGTGTAGGGCAGCACGAAGTAGCCGTCGGCCAGGCCCTGCATGAGCGCCGAGGCGCCCAGCCGGTTGGCGCCCTGGTCGGCGAAGTTGGCCTCGCCGATGGCGTACAGGCCGGGGATGGTGGTCATCAGGTCGTAGTCGACCCACAGCCCGCCCATCGTGTAGTGGATGGCCGGGTAGATGCGCATCGGGACCTGGTACGGGTTCTCGTCGGTGATGCGCTCGTACATGTCGAACAGGTTCCCGTAGCGCTCCCGGATGACGCTCTCGCCCAAGCGGTGCGAGGCGTCGGCGAAGTCGAGGTACACCGAGTTCTTGAGCGGCCCGACCCCGTAGCCCGAGTCGACCATGGCCTTGGCGTTGCGCGAGGCCACGTCGCGGGGCACCAGGTTGCCGAAGGCCGGGTACTTGCGCTCCAGGAAGTAGTCGCGGTCGGCGTCGGGGATCTGGTCGGGTGAGCGGGTGTCGTCGGGATCCTTGGGCACCCAGATGCGGCCGTCGTTGCGCAGCGACTCCGACATCAGCGTCAGCTTCGACTGGAACTCGTCGCTCGAGGGGATGCAGGTGGGGTGGATCTGGGTGAAGCAGGGGTTGGCGAACATGGCGCCGCGCTTGTGCGCCCGCCAGATGGCGGTGGCGTTGCAGTTCATGGCGTTGGTGGACAGGTAGTAGGCGTTGCCGTACCCGCCGGTGGCCAGCACCACGGCGTGGGCCGAGTGCGAGCTGATCTCGCCGGTGACCAGGTCGCGCACCACGATGCCGGCGGCGACGCCGTCGACCACCACCACGTCGAGCATCTCGGTCTTGGTGTACTGGCGCACGTTGCCCAGCGACACCTGCTGCTCGAGCGCCTGGTAGGCGCCCAGCAGGAGCTGCTGGCCGGTCTGGCCCCGGGCGTAGAAGGTGCGGCTGACCTGGGCCCCGCCGAAGGAGCGGTTGTCGAGCAGGCCGCCGTAGTCCCGGGCGAAGGGCACGCCCTGGGCCACGCACTGGTCGATGATGTTCACGCTGACCTCGGCCAGGCGGTACACGTTGGACTCCCGGGCCCGGAAGTCCCCGCCCTTGACCGTGTCGTAGAACAGCCGGTAGACGCTGTCGCCGTCGTTGGGGTAGTTCTTGGCCGCGTTGATCCCGCCCTGGGCGGCGATCGAGTGGGCCCGCCGGGGCGAGTCGTGGAAGGTGAAGACCTTCACCTGGTAGCCGAGCTGGGCCAGGGAGGCGGCGGCCGAGGCCCCGGCCAGGCCCGTGCCCACCACGATGATCTCGAACTTGCGCTTGTTGCCCGGGTTGACCAGCTTCATGTCGAACTTGTGCCGGTCCCAGCGACCCTCGATGGGACCGGTGGGGCATGCCCGCCTGGAGACGGGGATCGGCGGGGATGGCGGTGGGAGACTCGGTGACGGCCACGCTGGCCTCCTCAGCTCGAGACGCCGGTGACGCCGGCGAGGGCCATGATCGGGAAGCTGATGTTGATGCCGGCGATCAGGATGGCGAAGCCGGCGGCGAACACCCGCCGGGCCCGGTTGAACCGGGGGTTGTTCCATCCCAGGCTCTGGAACAGGCTCCACGAACCGTGGAACAGGTGGATGCCCAGGGCGATGTTGGCCACGATGTAGAGGGCGGCCACACCTGGGCGCTTCAGGCTCTCGGTCACGTTCTGGTAGGCCAGGCCGCGATGGAAGGCCGGCACCGTGATGGGGTGCAGGCCCCAGGTCAGGTCGGCCAGGTGCCAGATCAGGAAGAGCAGCACGATGGGCCCGGTCCAGCGCATGGTGCGAGAGGCGAAGTTGGCGGCCAGGTAGTCGCGTCGGCTGGCGTAGCGGACGTTGGCCTTCTGGTTCATCCGGGTCAGGCCGTAGGCGGCGTGGATGTGGAACACGAAGGCCAGGATGAGCCCGATGCGGATCAGCCACAGCGTGACCGTGCGGGGCAGGATCGGCACCAGCAGCTCGCGCAGGAACTCGCTGTAGTTGTTGAACTCGGTCGGGCCCAGGTACATCTTCAGGTTGCCCACCGCGTGGCCCGAGGACGAACAGCATCAGGGCGATGCCGGTGACGGCCATGACCCACTTCTTGCCCACGCCCGTCTGGTAGATCTCCACCAGGAACGGCTTGCGACGGCCGGGCCGCTTGCGGATCGGCGCCACGGTGATGTCCGGACTCAGGTCCGGTGCGGGCTGCTGGGTTGCTGTCACGAACGGACCTCCCCGTCGGTCGGCGACCCCGTGGCGGGCACGGCGGCGCGCGTGGCACCGCCGCCGGGGGCGACCGGTGCAGAACCTACATACCGCCGCCCGGGTGCGGCGAACTCACGCGTGGCGCACCACGTGGGTGCCGTAGCGCGCCGCGTAGCTCGGGCCGTCACCGGCGAGCTCCACGTCGATGAGCAGGTCGTCGGTGGTGTCGGGGACCTCGATCACCAGGGTGCCCACCCGCACGCACTCGTCGGCCGGGATGTCGCCTTCCCAGGACCATGATCGTCGCACCTCCCCTTCCCACAACAGATCGGTACGCACGATCATATCGCTATAGGAGATACGTGCGTCGGAGACGACGTGGACGTCCAGTTCGAGTCGATCGCCGGGGTGGACGTGGTCCGGGGGACGCTCGACCACCACGATGACGGGCAGGCAGGCCTGGCGCAGGGCCTGGTAGCCGGCCTTGGGGATGCGCAGGTGGTCCAGCACCGACGGGCTCACGGCCGGGGAGCTGTCGGCGAAGCTGAACTGGGCGAAGCCGCCGGTGGGCCGGTACTTGAGGCGACGCAGGCTCTCGATCTGGTAGCGCAGCAGCCGGGCCTGGTAGCGCTGGGTGGCCTCGCGCCAGTCCTGGTAGGTGTCGAAGGCGGCGGGGGGCACGTAGCGCTCGAAACGGGCCAGGTCCAGACCGTGGTGGCTGGCCAGCCCGTCCCAGTCCAGGTCGGGCCAGCGTTCGGGCTCGACGAAGTCGTCGGACTCGGGCACCGCCGCCGCGCCGAACTCGCTGACGAAGCGGGCCATGCGGGGCCACCGGGCCAGGAAGGCGGGCAGGTCGCGCTCGTCGGCCACCTTCCACCCGAACCACAGGTGGCTGTCGGTGCCGTCGAGTTGCGGGAGGTGCGGGTACACGCCGGAGTGGGCCACGACCGGGCGGGTGCCGTCGTTGCGCTCGAGCACCGACTTGATGGCGCGATCCAGCAGCGAGCGGTTCCAGGTGGGCAGGGCCTGGGAGGCCAGGCCGCGGGCGGCCAGGCGGCGGCGACGCCTCGGGTCGCCGTCGGGATCGGGCCCGGCGTCGATGGGCAGCGGTTCGTTGTGGCCGCACCACAGGAAGACCGAAGGATGGTGGGCCAGCAGGTCCACCGCCTCGCGGGCCTGTCGGCGGGCCTGGCCCTTGACCCCCCGGGCGTACCCCCACTGCAGCGGGAGGTCCTGCCACAGCAGCAGCCCGGCCTCGTCCGCGGCCTGGTAGAGCTCGGGGCGCGCCACATGGGCGTGCACGCGCAGGAAGTCGAGGCCGGCCTCGCGGGCCAGGGTCACGTCGCCGGCCATCTCGGCCGCGGTGGCCTCGGCCAGGGCCATGCGGGTCGGTCCCTGGTTGGCGCCCTTGAGGAAGAGGCGCTCGCCGTTGATCGAGGTCACCCAGTCGCTCATCTCCACGGTGCGCAGGCCGATGCGCCGGCTGACCCGGTCGCTGGTGGCGCCCGACTCGGTGCGGACCTCCACCACCACGTCGTAGAGCGGTTGGTCGCCCAGGCTCCAGGGCCACCAACGCCTCGGGTTGCCCACGTTGAGCGTCCACTCCACCCGGTTCTCGCCGGCGGCGATCGACTGGGTGCGCCGGTGCTCGTAGCCGTCGAGGCGCCGCTGGGGTGCGGGGCGGAGCGTCGTCGTCGTCGGGTTGGTCGGCCGGGAGGTGGGGAGCGATGGTGGTCACCAGCTCGACGGTGCCGGCCTCCTGGGTGTCGAGGACGACCCGGACGGCCACCGTGGCCGAGTGGTCGGCCACGTCCACACAACGTGCCCGCCAGTGGCGGATGCGAACGGGACCGGACTGGTGCAGGTGGACCGGACGCCAGATCCCGCCGGGGGTCCAGTCCTGGTCGAGCAGGTCCCAGTGCTGGAACACCCCGGTCAGGTTCCGCTTGGCCCGGGGGTCCGACGGGCGCGGACAGGCCACCTCCACGGCCAGGGCGTGCTCGGAACGATCGGCCAGGATGTCGGTGATCTCGAACTGGTGGGGGAAGAAGTAGCCCTCGGTGTCGCCCAGGTAGGCGCCGTCCAGCCACACGTCGCTGGTGTAGAAGACCCCGTCGAGCACCAGCCAGGTGCGCCGGCCGGGATGGCCGTCGTCGTCTGCGTCGGGCGCCGTACCAGGCCCGAACCGACCGGGATCGTCGAAGGTGGTGCGGTACACCACCGGCCCGTCGGTGTGGGCGAAGGCGGGATCGGAGCGCCAGTGCCCGGGCACGGTGGCCACCGCCCAGGAGCCGTCGTCGAAGTCGGGGCTGTGGTGGTCGTCCCGCGGGGAGTCCCCAGCGGCGGCGGCTCGCCAGGTGCCTGACAGGTCGACCATCGCCGCAACCTAGCCACTCGTCTCCCCGACATGGGCAAAGCCGGCCGAGAACGGGCTGGCCCGAGGCCGGCGGGCACCACCGACCTCAGATGTCGCCGGGGCACGCCGATAGAGGGAGAACTATCGTTGTCAGCATCTACCGGACAGGAGGAACCAGTCCGTGCCTGAGACCTCCACCGAACTCTCGACCGCGGCCGCGGCCGCGTGGCGGTCCGCGGGCGGACGCGAGGGCCAGGAGGTCGACGACACCGATCTGGGTGCACTGATCGGTCGGGTCCAGCTCGACGAGACCTTGTCGCAGGTCAGCGACGTGGTGCTCACCGTGGCCGCCGACGGCACCATCGGCTACGTCAGCCCGGCCATCCACGCCCTGCTGGGCTTCGACCAGGAGCAGCTGTTGGGCCGGCGCCTGGTCGAGTTCCTGCATCCCGACGACGCCGATGACGTGATCGCCCGGCTCGACCGGGGCCACGGCCATCACGACGTCGGCGCCCGGCTGCTCATGCGCCAGGAGCCCGACGGCTGGCGCGAGGTGCTCCTGTTCGTGCACGCCGGCCCGGCGCTCGACGCCGTCGGCTACCGGGCGGTCGTGCTGCGCGACGCCAAGGACCGGGGCCACACCCTCGACGCCCTGCGCCAGCGGCTGGCCTTCGAGGACCTGCTGACCCGGGTGGCCTCGTCGTTCATCCATCGCCCGGCCCACGAGGTCGACGCCTGCATCACCGGCGCCCTGTCCGACATCGGCAGCTTCGTCGGGGTCGACCGGGTCTACGTGTTCGTGAGCCGTGACGACCGCGGCACCATGGAGAACACCCACGAGTGGACCAAGCCCGGGGTGCCCTCGGAGATGGCCGTGGTGCCCGTGGTGGACCCGGGGCTGATCCCGGAGTGGATGGGGACCCTCGAGCGCCTCGAGCCCATCTACATCCCTCGCGTAGCCGACCAGACCGACGTCTGGCGGGGCGAGATCGACCTGCTCAAGCCGCAGGGCGTCCGCTCGGTGCTGGCCGTCCCCCTGGCCGACGAGGGTCGGCTCATCGGCTTCATCGGCTTCGACCTGGTCGAGCGCGAGCGCATCTGGAGCGACGACCACATCGCCGTGCTCAGCTCGGCGGCCGGCATCATCTCCCAGGCCCTGGCCCGCAGCGACGCCGAGCAGCGATTCGGCCTGGCCTTCACCAACGCCCCCCTGGGCATGGTGCTGAGCGCCCCGGACGGGCGCCACATCCAGGTCAACCAGGCCTACTGCGATCTGGTGGGCCGCACCGAGGAGGAGCTGATCGGGCGCCCCGCGGTCGACCTCATCCACGAGGGCGACGTGGATGCCCTGACCCGCACGCACCGGCGCATCGTGCTGGGCCAGGCCGAGCAGGAGTCGCTCGAGGTCCGGATGATCCGCCCCGACGACGTGATGCTGTGGCTGCGGCTGCACATCTCGGGCGTGCGGGGCGGCGACGGCAAGCTGCGCTACACGGTGTCCCACGCCGAGGACATCACCGAACGCCACCGTCAGGAGCTCGAGCTGCGGGCCAGCGAGCAGCGCTACCGCACCGTGGTGGAGAGCTCGCCGGCCGTGATCGCCCGCTTCGATCGCGACCACCGCGTCGTCTACCTCAGCCCGGCCTTCGAGCTGCTCACCGGCATCCCGGTGGAGCGGGTGGTGGGCCACACCGCCAACATCTTCGGGGTGGCCGACGAGAGCCAGTGGCGCAGCGCCCTCGATCGGGTGTTCTCGAGCGGCGAACGGCTCGACACCGAGTGGGAGGTGCCCATGCCCGACGGGCGCGTCCTGTGGTTCCAGTCCCGGGCCGTCCCCGAGCTGAGCGAGGACGGCGAGGTCGAGCACGTCCTGGTGATGAACACCGACATCACCGCGCTCAAGCGCACCGAGGCCGAGCTGGCCCACCAGGCGCTGCACGATCCGCTCACCGGCCTGGCCAACCGGGCGCTGCTGCTCGATCAGCTGGCGCGCATCCTGGCCCGGCGCCAGCGGGTGGCCCAGGCCGTGGCCCTGCTGTTCCTCGACCTGGACCGGTTCAAGGTGGTCAACGACTCGTTGGGCCACATCGCCGGCGACCAGCTGCTGGTCCAGACGGCCAAGCGGTTGGCCTCCGCCCTTCGTCCCACCGACACCGTGGCCCGCCTGGGTGGCGACGAGTTCGTCGTGCTCATCGACGACTTCACCGACCCACGCGACCCCATCATCCTGGCCGAGCGCATCCACCAGGTCCTCAAGGCGCCGGTGCTGGTCGACGGCAACGAGGTGTTCACCACCGTGAGCATCGGCATCGCCGTGGCCAACGCCCCCGACGACACGGCCGAGGGTCTGCTGCGCGACGCGGATGCCGCCATGTACCTGGCCAAGGCCCGGGGCCGGGACCGCTACGAGATCTTCGACGAGGACCTGCGCACCCAGGCCACCGAGCGGCTGCGCACCGAATCGCACCTGCGGCGAGCCCTGGAGATGGGCGAGATCGAGGTCTACTACCAGCCCGAGCTGGCCCTCGACAGCGGGGTCATGGTGGGGGCCGAGGCGCTGGCTCGCTGGCACCACCCGGTGGCCGGACTGCTCGAGGCGGGTGCGTTCATCGAGCTGGCCGAGGACTCGGGGCTGATCATCGAGCTGGGGGAGTGGGTGCTGACCGAGGCCTGCCGCCAGGCCGGGGTCTGGCAACGCGAGCGGCCCGACTTCCCCCTCACCATCCGGGTCAACCTGTCCGCCCGCCAGATCGCCCAGCCCGACCTGGTCGACCAGGTGGTCCAGGCGCTGGCCGGCGCCGGCATCGATGCCTCGGCCCTGTGCCTGGAGATCACCGAGACGGCGCTCATGTCCGATCCGGTGGCCGGACTCAAGGTGCTCCAGGACCTGCGCAGCCTGGGGGTCGAGCTGGCCATCGACGACTTCGGCACCGGCTACTCGTCGCTCAGCTACCTCAAGCGCTTCCCGGTGGACGTGTTGAAGATCGACCGCTCCTTCGTGGACGGCCTGGGCGACGACCCCGACGACACCGCCATCGTGACCGCCATCATCAGCCTGGGTCGGGCCCTGGGCCTGCGGCTGGTGGCCGAAGGGGTCGAGACCCGACGACAGCTCGACGAGCTGCGCCGCCTGGGCTGCGATCGGGCCCAGGGCTTCATGTTCGCCCGCCCCCGGCCGGCGGCCCTGCTGTGGGAAGCCCGCTCGCCCTACCCCGTGGGCGGCGATCTGCGGTGAGCCGGTCGGGCGGAGCGCGGTGAGTCCCACGGAGGAGGCGGACCAGCCGGCGGGCCCCGATGGAGCTCTCCGGGGACGCGTCGACGCAGCTCCAGCTGACCTGGGCGCACATCGACCAGCTGCTGCTCTACGTCGACGAGGCCATCGTCTGCCTGGACCAGTTCGGCACCATCCTGTTCGCCAACGCCGCCCTGGTCCGCATGACCGGCCACGACCCGGTGGCCCTGGTCGGCACCTCCATCGCCGACTACGTGCACCCCGACGACCTGGGCGAGCTGCTGCGGCTGGTCGAGCGGTGGCACGACCAACCGGGCAGCGGCGGCCTCGATCCCCAGCGGATCCGGGCCGCCAACGGGGAGTGGCTGCGCGTGACCGTGGACGCGGTCAGCGCGCTCGGCCCGCTCGGGGCCATCGTGGCCACGCTGCGTCTGGCCGATGCCGGCACCGGATCCGAGCAGGAGCTGCGCCACCGCCTGGTCGAGCAGGGACGGCTGGTGCGCATCGCCTCGTCGTTCGTCCACCTGCCTCCCGGGCCAGGTCGACGACGGGGTGGACGCGGCGCTGGCCGAGCTGGGCAGCATGGGCGCGGTCGACCGGGTGGAGATCGTCCTGTTCGACGAGACCGGCGACACCATGATCAACACCCACGAGTGGGTGGCTCCGGGGGTCGAACCGCTGCGTCAGGGTGACTGGGCCGCGCCGGTGGGTGACTTCCCCTTCCTGCGGGCCATCAAGGCCAACCAGGAGGTGCACATCCCGTCGGTGGCGGACCTGGGACCGGGGTGGGAGGCCGAGCGGGCCTGGTTCGAGTCCCGCACGCGCCCGGGCCGCGCTGGCCGTGCCCCTGGCCGACCGGGGCCGGGTCATCGGCTTCATCGGCTTCGAGGCGGCCCGCTCGGAGTGGAGCTTCTCGGTCAACCACGTCATGACCCTGCGCAGCGCGGCCGGCATCCTGGCCCAGGCCTTCGCCAAGCGCACGGCCGAGGAGCGCCTGGCCTTCCAGGCCAGCCACGACCCGCTCACCGGCCTGCCCAACCGCTGGAGCTTCCAGGAGGCGCTGCGTGCCGGGGTCGACGAGCTGGCCCGGAGGCGACCGGCGGCGGCGACCGGCGACGGCGCCGGCCTGGCCGTGCTCCTCTTCGACCTCGACCGGTTCAAGGTGATCAACGACTCGCTCGGGCACCGGCTGGGCGATCAGCTCCTGTTGATCCTGGCCCAGCGCATGGACGAGGCCCGCCCGGCGGGCACGGTGCTGGCCCGGATGGGTGGCGACGAGCTGGTGGTGCTGGTGGAGGGCCTGGACGCGGTGGCCCAGGCCGTGGCCGTGGCCCGCGCACCTGCGCGAGGCCGTGCGGCGCCCGGTGATGGTCGAGGCCCACGAGGTCTCCACCACCGCCAGCGTGGGCATCGCCTTCACCGCCGGGCCGACCAGAGCGCCGATGACCTGCTGCGCCACGCCGATGCGGCGCTGTACGCGGCCAAGGAGTTCGGTCGGGATCGGATCGAGGTGTTCGACGAGACCCTGCGGGCCAAGGTGCGCCGCCGGCTCCAGAACGAGATCGAGCTGCGCCAGGCCCTGGACCACGGCCAGCTGGTGGTCCACTACCAGCCCGAGATGGAGGTGCCGTCGGGTCGCATGATGGCGGTGGAGGCCCTGGTGCGCTGGCACCACCCCGAGCGGGGGCTGCTGGCCGCGGCCGAGTTCATCGATCTGGCCGAGGAGACCGGCCTCATCACCGAGCTCGGGTTGTGGGTGCTGCGGGAGGCGTGCGCCCAGCAGGTGCGCTGGCTCCAGGAGTTCCCGGACCACGAGCTGCAGATGCGGGTCAACCTGTCGGCCGTGCAGCTGGGCCAGCCCGACCTGTTGTCGCAGGTGGTGGAGATCGTGCACGAGACCGGCATCGCCGCCTGGCCAGCTGTGCCTGGAGATCACCGAGACGGTGGTGATGGCCGACGCCGAGAGCTCCCTGGCCCTGCTCGAGAAGCTGCGCGGCCTGGGGCTGGAGCTGGCCATCGACGACTTCGGCACCGGCTACTCGTCGCTCAGCTACCTCAAGCGGCTCCCGGTGAACGTGTTGAAGATCGACCGGTCCTTCGTGGACGGGTTGGGCACCGATCCCGACGACACGGCCATCGTCGGCGCGGTCATGGTGCTGGCCTCGTCGCTGGGGCTGCGGGTGACCGCCGAGGGCGTCGAGAACGAGGTCGCAGCTGCGCGAGCTGCTGCGCCTGGGCTGCGAGCGGGTGCAGGGCTACTACTTCGGCCGGCCCCAGGCGCCGGCGCTGATCTCGGAGCGGTTGCCGCCGCTCGCCGGAGGCGACCTAGTCGGCGGCCACCCGCGCGGACCGACGGTCGGAAGGTCGAGCGCTGGACCTGGCCTGCGACCGAACCAGCCCGCAGCCACGACGGTAGCCTCGGCCCATGGCTGCTCATCCTGATGTGTTCACGCTCGGCCAGCTCCGGAGCTCGGGTTGGACGTCGCGCCCGGTCAAAGAAGAGATCCGGGCCAACGCCATCGCCCGGATCCGGGCCGGCACCACGCTGTTCCCCCGCGTGCTCGGCTACGAGGAGACGGTGCTGCCCCAGCTCGAGAACGCGCTGCTGGCCGGCCACGACGTCATCTTCCTGGGCGAGCGCGGCCAGGCCAAGACCCGCATGATCCGCTCGCTGACCGAGCTGCTCGACGAGTGGATGCCCATCGTGGCCGGCTCGGAGATCAACGACGACCCCTACGCCCCGGTGTCGCGCCACGCCCGCGACCTGCTGGCCGCCGAGGGCGACGAGATGCCCATCACCTGGGTGCACCGCGACGAGCGCTTCGGCGAGAAGCTGGCCACGCCCGACACCTCCATCGCCGATCTCATCGGCGAGGTCGACCCCATCAAGGTGGCCGAGGGCCGCTACCTGTCCGACGAGCTGACCCTGCACTACGGCCTGGTGCCGCGCACCAACCGGGGCATCTTCGCCATCAACGAGCTGCCCGACCTGGCCGAGCGCATCCAGGTGGGCCTGCTCAACGTGCTCGAGGAGCGCGACGTGCAGGTTCGTGGCTACAAGATCCGCCTCCCGCTCGACGTCATGCTGTTCGCCTCGGCCAACCCCGAGGACTACACCAACCGCGGCCGGATCATCACCCCGCTCAAGGACCGCTTCGGCGCCCAGATCCGCACCCACTACCCGCTCGACGTCGACATCGAGGTGGACATCGCCACCCAGGAGGCCGCCCCGCTGGTGGCCGAGGGCGTGGCCGTGGAGGTGCCCGGCTACATGGCCGAGATCGTGGCCACCCTCAGCCACCTGGCCCGCCAGAGCCCCCACATCAACCAGCGCTCCGGCGTCTCGGTGCGCCTCACCGTGTCCAACCTGGAGACCTTGGTGGCCAACGCCACCCGCCGAGCGCTCACCCACGGCGAGACCGAGGTCGTGCCCCGCATCAGCGACCTGGAGGCCCTGGCCTCGTCCACCGCCGGCAAGGTCGAGATCGAGTCGCTGGAGGAGGGCCGCGACGAGCAGATCATCGATCACCTGCTGTCGGCCGCCGTGCTCACCGTGTTCAAGGAGCACCTGCCCCTCGAGGACCTGCGCGACGTGCTCGACGCCTTCGACGGCGAGACGGTGGTCAGCGCCGGCGACGACGTGGTGTCGGGCGACTACGTGCGCCTGGTCGGCACCATCGCGGCCCTGGCCGGACCGGTGGCCCGCCTGCTGGGCGGCGACCCGGCCACCGTGGTGCAGCAGTCGTCGGCCGCGGCGGTGGCCAGCGCGGTCGAGTTCGTGCTCGAAGGCCTGCACCTGTCCAAGCGCCTCAACAAGGAAGCCGTCGGCGCCCGAGCCCAGTACCGGGGCCGCTGAGCTTCGAGCTTTGGCGTCGATCTTCACCCCGGGAGGGATCGAAATCGACGCCGAACCGAAGGTGAGGGCGGCGTTTGGGCCCGGCTACTTCGTGAGCTCGCGGACCCCGTCGGGTCCGGCCACGATCACGCGCTCGACCAACGTCGCCGGCGAACAGGCCGTGCTCGACCAGGCCGGGGATGGCGGCCAGGGCGGCGGCCAGCCCGACCGGGTCGTCGATGCGGCCGAACTGAGCGTCCATCAACAGGTTGCCGTTGTCGCTGCGGGCGTCGCGGGTGGTCACCGAGGTCGCCCCCAGCGCCTGGACCCGGCCAGCCACGATGGCCGGGGCGAAGTCGAGCACCTCCAGCGGCGTGCCGAACGGACCGAGGTGATCGACCAGCTTGGACTCGTCCACCACCACGATGAACCGGTCGCTCATCTCGGCCACGATCTTCTCGCGGGTGTGGGCCCCGCCGGCGCCCTTGGTCAGGTTGAAGTCGGGGTCGACCTCGTCGGCCCCGTCGATGGCCATGTCCAGGTGGCCGATCTCGTCGGGGGCGACCACCCGCAGCCCGAGGAGGTGGCCAGCTCGTGGGTCTGGCGACGAGGTCGCCGTGCAGGTGATGTCGGGCCGGCGCTCACCCAGGGCCACGATGGTGAAGTGCACCGTCGAGCCGGTGCCCAGCCCCACCCGCATCCCGTCCATCACGTAGTCGGCGGCTCGGCGCCCGGTCGCCTCCTTGGCGGTGGCGGCCTGGTCGGATGCGTCGGTCACGGCGTCAGCTTGCCACGCGGCTCAGTCGGGCTCGGGGCGGCCGGTGGCCCAGGCCCGGGCCAGCCCGGCGCTGGGGCGGGCGTTGCGGTCCCGGTCGAACAGGCCGAAGGGCACCCGGTAGCCGAAGCCCCACTCGTAGTTGTCCACGCCCGTCCAGTGGAACAGGCCCCGCACGTCCAGCCCGTCGTCGAGGGCCAGCTCCACCTGTTCGAGCGAGTCGCGCAGCAGCGAGGTGCGCCACTCGTCGTCATCGGTGCCGAACCCGCACTCGGCCACCAGCAGCGGTCGGCCCGGCAGCTCGTCGGCCAGCCGGCGCAGCACCAGCCCCAGCCCCTCCGGCCACGGGGCGTAGCCCATGGGCCCCATCCGGGCGTCGGCCGGATAGGGCCCCACGTCGTCGGCGTAGACGGTCTGGGCGAAGTAGTAGGAGAAGCCGATCAGGTCGAAGGAGCCGGCCAGGTCGGGCAGTTCGATGGGGGCCCGGCCCGGCACCTGCAACACGCCGTCGCGCAGCGCCCGGGTCCAGCACCACATGGTCTCGTCGAAGCGCCGGGCCCGGTCCTGGGCCGCGGTGAGCTCGTGCGGGTTGGCGGTGCGCACCGCCGGCTCGACGATCCCGAGGTTGTGGATGGTGGCCACCGGCTGGTCGCCGCTGCCCAGCAGGCGCCAGGCCTCGTGGTTGGCCAGGTGGATGGCCTCCAGGGCCTCGGCGAACTCGGCGACGCCGCTGACCCCCGGGGGATGGCGACCCAGCCGGTAGCCGAGCAGGGCGTAGGCGCCCGGCTCGTTGATGGGCATCCAGGCGAAGACGAGGTCGCCGAAGGTCTCGGCCACCCAGTCCACGTGGCGCTGCCAGTGCACCCGGTTGGCCCGGTCCACGAAACCGCCCTGGTCCTGGCTGAACCAGCCGGGGAGGGTGAAGTGGTGGAGGCACACCCACACGGAGATGCCGGCATCGCGCGCCGCGCTGAGCACCGCCCGGTAGTGCTCGACGGCCTCGGGATCGTGGTGGCCCGGTCGGGGTTCGAGTCGGGCCCATTCCAGCGACAGGCGGTGGTGGGTCAGGCCGTGCTCGGCGAACAGGGCGAAGTCCTCGGCGTAGCGGGTGGCGAAGCCGTTGCCGTCCCCGGATCGGGGGGCGCGCCCGGCGGCCTCCCAGGCGGACCAGTCGCTGCGCTCGGCGGCCCCCTCGCACTGGGTGGACGACGAGGCCGTGCCCCACCAGAACCCGTCCGGGACGCGACGCCGACGGTTGGCGGCCTGGTCGTCCCCGGGGAGGTCCACCCGGCGATCCTGTCACACCGCCCATCGGCCCCGGCCGGGTCCGCTCAGCGCCCCGCCCGCGGGTCTGGCAGCATGCCGCCATGGTTGCCGAGAGCTTCCGATGAGTATGGCCAGGTCGATCGCCGGCCTGGCGCGGGCCTTCGATCTGCTGAGCGATTGCGTCGCCGTCCTCGATTCCCAGAGGCGACGTGGTCGACGCCAACCCGTTCATGTTGCGCCTGCTGGGCTACGGGCGCGACGAGGTCGTTGGTCGGTCCATGGCCGAATTCCTGCACCCCGACGACCTGGAGCGCGCCATCCGGGTGTTGTCCATGGTCGGGGCGCGACACCCTGGAGGTGCCGATCACGCCGGCCATCTACCGCGTCCGGCGGCGCGATGGCGGCTACCTGCCGATCGAGATCAACGGCACCCTGGTGCCGGCCGGCGGCACCGGCGACCCCGACGGCGGGGCGGACCCGTCCCGGACCGATCCCGGGTCGGTCGGGGAGGCGGCGGACGACGAGGTGTCGGTGGTGATCATCGGGCGGTACTCGGCCGACCGGGATCTGGAGGACCAGATCATGGCGCGCCTGCTGGGAGGCGAATCGGCCACCGCGGTGATCGAGCTGATCCCCGGATTCGGTCGCTGGCGCCACCAGCTGGACCACTACGCGGTGGTCTTCACCGACGAGGACGAGCCAGCGCGCGGTGGCCGGGACGGACCAGGCGGTCGAGCTGGTGCGCCTGGGGATCCCCGACTGCGCCGTGGGACCGCGCCGCCCGGCACCACCTCGACGGCCCGGGTCGAGCCCGAGGACATGCCCGAGGAGCTGGCCCGGGCCGCGGCCGCCCATGGGCTCACCACGTGCTGGGTCCAGCCGGTGGACGATCCGATGCGGGACGAGGCCGCCGTCATCCTGGTGTGGGGTCGGTGGGTGGGCCGGACCTCGACGTGCACGGCTACGCCATCGACACCATGGTCCGGGCCCTGGCCGTCGTGTTGCGTTGGCGCCACCAGGTCACCGGCCTGCGCCAGGCGGCCCGGCGCGATCCCCTGACCGGGTTGTCCAACCGGACCGGCTTCTGGGAGGTGCTCGACACGCTGGCCCGTGACCTGTCGGGTCCGCTGGTGGCGGTGCTCTACGTCGACCTCGACGGCTTCAAGGCGGTCAACGACCGCTACGGCCATCGCACCGGGGACCTCATCCTCACCGAGGTGGCCCAGCGCATCGCCGCGGTGGTCCGACCCGGCGACACCATCGCCCGCCTGGGCGGTGACGAGTTCGCCATCGTGTGCCGCGACCTGGAGGACGAGGCACGAGGCCACGGCCATCGCCGACCGGGTGCTGGGCGCGGTGTCGGGGCCGGTGGCGGCCGCCGACGGGCTGGTGGAGGTGGGGGCCAGCGTGGGCATCGCCACCGTGATGGGCCACGACCTGCACCCGGACGAGCTGCTCGATGCCGCCGACCGGGCCCTGTACGCGGCCAAGCGGGCCGGGCGCGGTGGATGGCAGCTGACCTCGGTCGGTCAAGCGGACCGCTGATCTCGGCCGTCAGCCTGACCTCGCCTCGGTCGGTCAACCGGACCGCTGACCTCGGCCGGTCATACCGGCAGCCCTCCCGGTACCCTCGGGGCATGACCAGGGCTCGTCGGGTTCGCTACTCACGCTGGGACGGCACACAGGTCGGGTTCGAGTTCGACGCCGACGACATCTTCGGCGAGATCACCGACGACCTGCTCTACCACGGCGACCTGAACGCCGCCCTGCGCCGGATGATGCAATCCGGCTTCCGCGACCAGAACGGCGAGCGGGTGCAGGGCATCCGCGAGATGCTCGAGAAGCTGCGCCGCAAGCGCCGGGACGAGCTGGAGCGCTACGACCTGGGCGGCGTGTACGACGACATCGCCCAGGAGCTGCGCGACGTGGTCGACACCGAGCGGGCGTCGCTCGACGAGCTGGCCCAGGAGGCCCGCCAGGCCGGCGAGGCGGGCGACACCCGCCGCCAGGACATCACCGAGCAGGTGGTGGCCGAGCGCAACCTGCAGCTCGACATGCTGTCGCCCGATCTGGCCGGCCAGGTCAAGGACCTGCAGAACTACGAGTTCACCTCGAGCGAGGCCCGCGAGCGCTTCGAGGAGCTGCTCGACCAGCTGCGCCAGCAGCTCACCCAGAGCTACTTCAACCAGATGGCCGGGGCCATGAGCGAGGTCTCGCCCCAGGACATGGCCCGCATGAAGGACATGCTCTCCGCCCTCAACGAGATGCTCGAGCAGCGCCAGCGGGGCGAGGAGCCCGACTTCGACCAGTTCATGGAGCGCTTCGGCGACTTCTTCCCCGAGAACCCCGAGAACCTCGACCAGCTGCTCGAGATCATGGCCGAGCGCATGGCGGCCATGCAGGCCATGCTCAACTCGATGACGCCCGAGCAGCGGGCCCAGCTGCAGGGCCTGGCCGAGCAGCTCATGGAGGACATGGACCTGCGCTGGCAGATGGACCAGCTGGGCCAGAACCTGCAGAACCTCTTCCCCCAGATGGGTTGGAACCGCAGCTACGACTTCAGCGGCCAGGACCCGCTCGGGTTCGCGGAGGCGGCCCAGATGATGCAGGAGCTGGGCGACATCGACCAGCTCGAGAACCTGCTGCGGGGGGCCACCACCCCCGGCGCGCTGGCCGAGGTCGACCTGGATCGGGCCCGCCAGCTGCTGGGCGACGAGTCGGCCCAGAGCCTGGACCGCATGTCCGAGCTGGCCCGCATGCTCGAGGAGGCCGGCCTGATCGAGAACAAGGAGGGCCGCTTCGAGCTCACGCCCCGGGGCATCCGCCGGATCGGCCAGAACGCCCTGCGGGAGCTGTTCGCCAAGCTGACCAACGACCAGATGGGCCGCCACGAGCTGGAGCGGTCGGGCGTGGGCCACGAGCGCGAGTACGACACCAAGCCCTACGAGTTCGGCGACCCGTTCAACCTCCACATCGAGCGCACGGTGCGCAACGCCGTGCGCCGCAGCGGCGGCGGCACCCCGGTGCAGCTCACCCCCGAGGACTTCGAGGTGGAGCGCACCGAGCAGCTGGTGCGCTCGTCGACGGTGCTCATGCTCGACCTGTCGCTGTCGATGCCCATGCGCGACAACTTCCTGCCGGCCAAGAAGGTGGCCATGGCCCTGCACTCGCTGATCTCGAGCCAGTACCCCCGCGACTACCTGGGCATCGTGGGCTTCAGCGAGGTGGCCCGCGAGCTCAAGCCCGAGCAGCTACCGGAGGTGTCGTGGGACTTCGTCTACGGCACCAACATGCAGCACGCCTTCCAGATCAGTCGGCGGCTGCTGGCCCGCCAGACCGGCACCAAGCAGATCATCATGATCACCGACGGCGAACCCACCGCCCACATCACCGAGCGGGGCGACGTCTTCTTCAACTACCCGCCGGTGCGCGAGACGGTCGACGCCACCCTCACCGAGGTGGCGCGCTGCACCCGCGACGGCATCCGCATCAACACCTTCATGCTCGACCCCACCCAGCACCTGCGCCAGTTCGTGGAGCGGCTCACCGAGCTCAACCGGGGTCGGGCCTTCTTCACCACGCCCGACACCCTGGGCGACTACGTCCTGGTCGACTTCATCGAGCAGAAGCGCCAGCTCGTCCGCGGCCGCCGGTCCGCCTAGCCATTGGAAGGCGCAGCGCCGCCAGGGCGAGCCGCTGGACCGAGTGACACCCGGATGGCGAAGCGCCCGCAGGGAGGCTCGCCGACCGGAGGGCCAGTGAACTAGATGCGCCGGAGGCGGATGACCGGGATCTTGCGGTCGGTCAGCTTCTCGTACTCGGCGAAGTTGGGCATCTGCTGGGCCTGCGCGGCGTACAGGCGGTCGCGCTCCTCGCCGGTGGCCTCGATGGCTTCGGCCTGGTAGGTCTCGCCCGGCAGCTCGACGGTCACCGTCGGGTTGGCCTTGAGGTTGCGGTACCAGTCCGGGTGGCTGGGCGCGCCGGCCTTGGAGGCGATGATGATCACGTCATCGCCGTCGTTGGTGTGGACCACCGGGCTGGTGCGGGCCAGTCCCGACTTGGCGCCCGTGGTGGTGATCAGCACGAGGGGCCAGCCGTCGAAGTCGCCGCCGACCTTGCCGTCGTGGGCCCGGAACTCGTCGATGAGGGTCTGGTTGAATTGTTGACGTCGCTCATGGCGGGCCACGGTATCGGCGGGTCGGCGGCCGCGACGGCGACCATGCGGCGGACCGTTTCAGGCGTCGAGCAGCCGTTGGTAGTGGCCGAGGGTGGTGGCGTCGAAGGCCACCAGCACCACGTCGCCGAAGGTCGGCGTGATCGCGGCCCGCAGCGTGGTGACCGCCACCTCGGCTGCGGCCTCGCGCCGGGTAGCCGTAGACCCCGGTGGAGATGGCCGGGAACCCGATCGAGATCGGGCCCCCAGGGCCAGGCCGGCGGCCACGGCCAGGCTGGAGCGGTAGCAGGAGGCCAGCACCTCGGCCTCGCCCTGGCCCCGCCACGCCACACCGGCCCCACGGTGTGGACCACCCACCGGGCCGGGAGCGCGAAGCCGGGGGTGGCCTTGGCCTGGCCCGGCTGGCACCCGCCGAGCTGGCGGCAGGCGTCGAGCAGGTCCGGTCCCGCCGCCCGGTGGATGGCGCCGTCCACGCCGCCGCCTCCGAGCAGCGAGGAGTTGGCCGCGTTCACCACCACGTCGAGGTCGAGGGTGGTGAGGTCGGCGTGCACGGCCCGGATCGGCACCCCGTCCAGTGTGGTCGAGCCGCGGGCCGAGATGGGCGCCATTGCAAGGAAAATCCGAACTTCCCCTTGCGTTGGGCCATTTCCCCGGCCATGATCACAGTGTTGTAATTACACCTGTGGTACGAGCCACTCGTCCAAGGGCGCCATCCGGCGCCTGAGGGGGGTCCGAGCTGTTCGTGCGACAACGACGTCGCGACGACAGCTCTGGGTCGCACCAGGGCGGGGAGAAGGAGGCCGGACATGCACCACGCAGCCGCCGACGAACCTGTGGAGCCATCGTGGCAGGACTACGCGAACTGCCTCGGGGTCGATCCTGATCTGTTCTTCCCCGAGCGCGGGGCATCCACCCGCGAAGCGAAAGAGGTGTGCCGGGGCTGTGTGGTCCGAGAGGACTGCCTCGAATACGCCCTGGCCAACGGCGAGAAGTTCGGCATCTGGGGCGGGATGAGCGAGCGCGAGCGGCGCCGCATCCGGCGTCAGCGGGCCTTGGCCCGCGCCGCCGCACAGACCGGCTAGCCGCGCGGCCGCTGGCGCGTGTCCCGGGCTTCGAGGCGCGCCTCGATGGTCATCTCCGGGGACAGGCCCAACTCCGTCCAGCGGGCAGGGTCGATCCGGGCCAGCACGGCCTCGGGGGATGAGCCCGACGAGTTCGGCGCGGGCCACCGCGACTTGCGCCGCCACCTGGTCGTACACCTCGGCGGGCCCCACCTGGGCGGGATCGATCAGGTTCATCGACACCTGGACCTGGTCGCCGACCGCCAGCCCCAGGGCGCGAACCGCCGGGCCGCGGAGTTGACGGGCCAGGGCGCGGGCCCGGGCCAGATCCGGCTTCGGCCAGCCAGAGGTTGTAGGCCACCAGGACCGCCCGGGCCCCGATGGCCACCGCTCCGGCGGTCGGGATGCGGTCGGCCGGGTCCGTAGTCGGGCTGGAGGCTGACGAAGGCGTGGCGTCGCACGTCGGGCAGGCTGCGCTCGGGGCCGTAGACGAAGCAGGGCAGGCCCAGTTCCCGGCCGGCCCAGGCGCCGAAGGCGTCGCGGGCGGCCAGGGCGTCGTCCAGGGTGGACGAGCCCAGGGGCACGAAGGGCACCACGTCCACCGCGCCCAGGCGGGGATGGGCGCCGCGGTGGGTGCGGAGGTCGATGGCCGCCACGGCCGTGGCCGCGACCGACCGGGCGGCGTCCTGGCCGACGAGGGTGAGCACCGATCGGTGATGGTCGCCGTCGTGGTGCACGTCGAGCAGGTCGACGCCCGCGGAGGCCGCCACCGAGTCGACGACGTCGAGTCGACGACCTTCGCTGATGTTGACCACGCACTCGAGCACGGATGGGCTCGCAGCTGGCGTGGTCAGCGGGTCGGGCTGGTCCTCAGACCAGGACCGGGGAGGTGACCTTGCGCTTCTTGAGGATGCGGCGGCGCTGGCGTTCGGAGGTCCCGCCCCAGACGCCATGGTCGATCCGCTGGTCGAGGGCGTACTCGAGGCACGGCTCCTTGACGGGGCAGTCGGCGCAGATCCGCTTGGCGATCTCGACGCCGACCCCGTCGCTGGGGAAGAACGTCGCGGGTGGCTCCAGGCGGCAGTTGCCCAGCGCCATCCATTCGTTGTCCATCGGAAGAATCCTCCATTTTCTCCGGGTCGTGGGGGGTGTGCTGGGGGGCCCCGACCGAGGGTTCTGACCCGAAGATGTCCTGTTGCACGGTACTCCCCGCGCCGCAAGCTCCCATAAACCGCCCTACATTCTGAGACCACGACCGCGTCCGGGGGGTGATGGTGATCGATCACGACATGGCCCCGGTTCCGCCGGCTCATCCGCCCCTGGCCCCGCCCACTCAGCCCCGGAGGGATCGATGCGGGCCCCGTCGCCGCCCACCTTCGACCCCGAGCCCTCCCCAGGGACCGGGGCACGAACGGGCCGGTTCGCCCGGGGGCGGGCCGTTCGCGGGCCACCGCCGGCCTGCCCCCCTTGCCGTCGGTGTCGAGCCCGGCGGGCGCTGGCGTCGGGCCATCGGTTCCGTGGCCCGGTCCTGGCCGGGGCTGGCCGGCGTGGCCCGGTGGTGGCCCTGGTGGCCGCGGTGGTGTTCGGCTTCGGGCTCGGCCCGGCCGGCTCCCACCGCCAGGCCCGGACCCCGACGGCCACCCGTCCCGTCCCCCTGGACGTGCCCGCGCTGCGCCAGGCCGTGGCCGCCTCGGTGGTGCAGCTGACGGTGACCCGACCCGGGGCCGGCTCTGCGGCCACCGTCACGGGTTCCGGCATCGATCGTGGACGCCTCCGGCGTGCTGGTCACCACCGCCGACCTGGTCAACGACGCGACCAGCGTGTCGGTGCGGCTGGCGGACGGTCGGGGCGGTCCGGGCCAGTTGCTGGGCACCCTGCCCGACGACGACGTGGCCGCCATCCGCATCCCGGCGGTGGGCGGGCTGAAGGCCGCGTCGCTCGGCCACTCCGGCGCGGTGGCGGTGCACGACGAGGTGGTGGCGGTCGGAGCGCCGATCCAGGCCGGGGCCACGCCCACCTCGGCCGAAGGCGTGGTCACCGCCGTCGGTCAAGCCCTGCCCGGTGGGCAGGGCAGCTCGAGCGACGTGATCCGGACCGACGCCCCCATCCCGTCCAGCGCCGCCGGCGGACCGCTGGTGGACGTCCACGGCGCCGTGATCGGCCTCAACGTGGTGCCCACCGGTGCGAACGCCAAGTCGGGGTACGCCTTGGCCATGGACGCGGTGGAGCCGCTCGTCACCCAGATCGAACAGGGCCACGCCGACGACACGCCGGCCTCGCCCGACCTGGGGGTCTCCACCACCGACGTGCGGGGCCTGGACCCGTCGGTGGTGGCCCAGTACGACATCCAGACCTCCGACGGGGCGCTGGTGGTGCACGTGGCCCAGCCGTCGGCCGCGGCCAGCGCGCGGGCTGGCGGTCGGTGACGTCATCACCGCCGTCGACTCCCAGCCGGTCAACGACACCAGCGATCTGGCCGCGGCGGTGGCCGCCCACCAGGCCGGCGACCAGATCCAGGTCACCTACGCCCGCCAGGGCCAGATCGCCAACGCCACCGTGACCCTGCTCGCCCGCGGCGACACCGGCAACTGACCGACCGGCCGTTCCTGCCGGAACCCCGGGCGAAGCGGGAGAACCACACCGATTTCGGAAGGGCGGGGAAGCCGAGCGGGGCGGAGCGGACCGGGAGTATGCTCAACAGTCCCCTTCGAGAGCGAGCTGCAGATGTCCGTCACCGAACCCAGCGCCCCGACCGAGCCTCCCCGAGGCCACGTCAAGGTCGTCTACCTCGGTCCGGTCGCCCCCCATTGGGAGGTCCGGTCCGACTTCGGCGACCACCAGGTGATCAACGACTTCCGGTCCCGGGTCGAGTCCCGGCTGCTGCTGCTGCCCCCCCACGATCCCCAGTTCCGCCGCAACCGCGAGCGGGTGGTGCGCGACGCCGAGCGCGAGAACCTCATGCTGGAGTGGGACCTGGGCATCCCCGAGGACGACGCCATGGCGGCCACCCGCTGACGCGCTGACCGCGGCCGAGTCCCCGATCCTCGGTCGGACCGGGCGGTTGTGGTCCACCGCTACTGTGGGGCCGATGGACGCAGGTCGGTACCTCAATCGCGAGTTGTCGTGGCTCGACTTCAACGCCCGCGTCCTGGCGCTGGCCGCCGACCCGCACGTGCCCCTGCTGGAGCGGGCCAAGTTCCTGGCCATCTTCAGCCAGAACCTCGACGAGTTCTTCCAGGTGCGGGTGGCCGGCCTGAAGGACCAGGTGGCCGCCGGGGTCACCGCCACCACGCCCGGACGGGCGCACGCCGGCCCGAGCAGCTGCTCGACATCCGCGACGAGGTCGACCGCCTGAACCAGCGGGCCCTGGGGATCTTCGTCGAGGAGATCGTGCCCTCGTTGCGCTCGGTGGGGATCGTGTTCTCGAGCTGGGACGAGCTCGACGACGACGACCGCAAGTACCTCGACGAGGTGTTCGAGGAGCGCATCTACCCGGTCCTCACCCCGCTGGCGGTCGACCCGGGCCACCCGTTCCCCTACATCTCCGACCTGTCGCTGAACCTGGCCGTGGTGGTGCGCGACCCGGTCACCCAGGCCCGCCGGTTCGCCCGGGTCAAGGTCCCGCTGCTGCTGCCCCGCTTCGTGGTCACCCCCGACGGCGAGCGCTTCGTGGCCCTGGAGAACGTCATCGCCGCCCACCTCGGGTCGCTCTTCCCGGGCATGGACATCGAGGGCCAGTTCCCGTTCCGGGTCACGCGCAACGCCGATCTCACCGTCGACAACGAGGAGGCCGACGACCTGCTGGCCGCCGTCGAGTTCGAGCTGCGCGCGGCGGCGCTTCGGCCGGGCCGTGCGCCTCGAGGTCGACCTCGTCCATGAGCGACGAGATCCGCGAGCTGCTCGAGCGCGAGCTCGACGTGGGCGCCGAGGACGTCTACCAGTACGAGGGCCCCATCGACCTGGGCGGGCTGTGGTCGGTGCACGGCGTCGACCGCCCCGACCTCAAGGACCCGGTGTGGGTGCCCATCACCCAGGCCCGACTGGCCAGCGACGACGACGAGCACGTCAACTTCTTCCGGGAGATCCGCAAGGGCGACATCCTGGTGCACCACCCCTACTCGTCGTTCGCCACCTCGGTCGAGGAGTTCATCCGCCAGGCCTCGGTCGACCCCAAGGTGCTGGCCATCAAGCTGTCGCTGTACCGCACATCGGGTGACAGCTCCATCATCCAGTCGCTGATCCGGGCGGCCGAGCAGGGCAAGCAGGTGGCGGCCCTGGTCGAGCTCAAGGCCCGGTTCGACGAGGAGAACAACATCGAGTGGGCCCGCGAGCTGGAGAAGGCGGGCGTGCACGTGGTGTACGGGCTGGTCGGCCTCAAGATCCACTCCAAGACCACGCTGGTGGTGCGCGAGGAGCAGGACGGCATGCGCCGCTACTGCCACATCGGCACCGGCAACTACAACCCCAAGACGGCCCGCCTCTACGAGGACGTCGGGCTGCTCACCTGTGACCCCGACATCGGCGCGGATCTGACCCAGCTGTTCAACTTCCTGACCGGCTACGCCCGCGACGTCGACTACCGCAAGCTGCTGGTCGCCCCCCACGGCGTGCGCCTCGGCATCGCCGCGCTGATCGAGCGCGAGGTGGCGGCGCCGGCCGGTCAGGGCCGCATGGTGCTCAAGATGAACAGCCTGGTCGACCCGGAGATGATCGACCAGCTCTACGCCGCCTCCCAGGCCGGGGTGTCGGTCGACCTCATCATCCGGGGGATCTGCTGCCTGCGACCCGGGGTGCCCGGGCTGTCCGACAACATCCGGGTGCGCTCCATCGTCGGGCGCTACCTCGAGCACTCCCGCATCTACCACTTCGGCCACGGCGACCCCGACGGCGGCCCGGCCTACTACATCGGTTCCGCCGACCTGATGCCCCGCAACCTCGACCGCCGGGTCGAGGCGCTGGTGCCCGTGTCGGATCCCGCCCTACGAGCCCAGCTCGACGAGATCCTCGACACCGAGCTGGCCGACGACGTGCTGGCCTGGACCCTGGGCGCCGACGGCACCTGGCACAAGCCGGACCATCCCGGCCAGATCGACACCCATCGGCGTCTGCAGGAGCTGGCCCTGGCGCTGCGCCGCCCGGCGTGAGCGGCCACGTCGAACACGAGGTCAAGCTCGACGCCGACCCCGACCTGGCCCTGCCCGACCTGACCGGGGTGGCCCGCGGGCATCCACGCCGTGCCCCGTCCCACCCTCGATCTGGATGCCACCTACTTCGACGCCTCCGACACCCGGCTTGCTGGCCGCCGGAGTGACCGTGCGGCGCCGCACGGGAGAGGGCACGCGCTGGACGGTGAAGCTGCCGGCGTCGTGCCCGGCCACGGGCCGGCCGGGATCGGACCGGCGCCATCGGTTCCGACCGACCGGTGGCCGTGACCCGACGCGAGCTGGACATCTTCGACGAGGGTCGTGGCCGTGCCCGGCCGAGGTGCGTCGACCTGGTGGCCGACTGGCTGGGTGACGCGGAGCTGGTCCCGGTGGCTCGGCTGATCTCGCATCGCCGTCGGGTGGCGCTGGGTCTCGATCCGGCCGGTGCCGAGTCGTTGGCCGAGGTGGACGACGACCTGGTGTCGGTGGAGGTGGACGAGCGCCCGGTGGGGCGGTTCCGCGAGATCGAGGTCGAGCAGACCGACGTGGACGACGACGCCGGAGGCGCCCTGGTGCTGCAGGCCGTGGTCGACCGGTTGCGGGCGGCCGGGTGCCGGCCGGGCTCGTCGAGCTCGAAGTTGGCCCGGGCGCTGTCGCTGGTGGCGGAGGCGTGAGCCGGGGCCGCATCGTCCGGGCCGCCGGCGGGGTGGTGTGGCGATCCCGGCCGGGGCCATCGAGGTGGTGGTGGTGCACCGCCCCCGCTACGACGACTGGAGCCTGCCCAAGGGCAAGTGCGACTCCGGGCGAGCGCGACGAGGACGCCGCCCGGCGCGAGGTGCTCGAGGAGACGGGCCTGGTGTGCCGGCTGGGTCCGGAGCTGGTCACGTCGCGCTACGTGGACGGTCGGGGCCGGGACAAGGTCGTGCGCTACTGGGCCATGACCGTGCGCGAGCGGCTCGTTCCAGGTCAACGACGAGGTGGACGAGATGCGCTGGTTGCCGGTGGACGAGGTGGCCGCGATGCTGACCTACGAGCGGGACCGACCGGTGCTGCGCTCGTTCCAGGACCTCGAGCTCGGCCCCCTAGCCGAGCCGCGGCGCGCCCTCGGCAGGCGAACGCCAGACGAACGCCAGGCGAATCCCGAACACCGACCACGGGCGGTAGCGGTGGCGCGCCGACCCGACACCCAGGGTGGTGTCGGCCACCCAGGTTTTGGGTTTCGTTCATCTCGCGTTCACCCCATCAACCCTCGGTGGTCACCGCGGTTCCTACCGTTCGGGCTGGGTCGGATGGACCGCCCCATCCCTGCCGGTAACCCAAGGAGAGCCCTCTGTTGAGCCTGACCAGACGTGGATCGATCGCAGCGGCCGGACTGTTGGCCGCCGTCGCCATCCTGGCTGCCGCCTGCGGCAGCAGCAGCAAGTCCAGCACCGGCGGCACCACCGCGGCACCACCGCACCCGGCTCCAACTTCGACTACTCCGGGCTCTCGGGCACCCTGAACGGCTCGGGCTCGACCTTCCAGCTGACCTTCGACCAGGCGGCCATCGCCGGGCTTCCCGACGTGGCGCCCAAGCGTGACCGTCAACTACGGCGGCGGCGGCTCGGGCAAGGGCAAGACCGACCTGCAGAACGAGATCGTGCAGTGGGCCGGCTCCGACAGCCCCATCAAGACCCCGACCGAGTCGACCTACAAGGGTGGCGCCGTCCTCTACTTCCCGACCGTGGCCGCGCCCATCACCGTCTCGTACCACCTCAGCGGCGTGTCCAAGACCTCAAGCTCGAGGGCCGACGCTGGGCCAGATCTTCTCCAGCCAGATCAAGACCTGGAACGACCCGGCCATCGCCTCGCAGAACCCGGGCGTGACCCTGCCCAGCACGCCCATCGTGGTGGTCCACCGCTCGGACGCCTCGGGCACGACCAACAACTTCACCCACTACCTGACGCTGGCCGCCTCAGCCACCGACTGGTCGCTGGGCACCGGTGACACGGTGAACTGGTCGGCGTCCACCCAGGCCGGCAACGGCAACTCGGGTGTGGCCCAGGTCATCAAGAGCACCAACGGGGCCATCGGCTACGTCGACTTCTCCGACGCCAAGGCCGCGAGGCTGACCTTCGCCTCCATCAAGAACAAGGCCGGCAGCTACGAGGCGCCCAGCCTGGCCGGCGCCTCGGAGGCCGTGGCCACCGCTCCGATCAACCCCAACCTGACCTACTTCGCCCTGGACGCCTCCGGGGCCAGCGCCTACCCGATCACGTCGGCCACCTACGTGATCGTGTACCAGAAGCAGACCGACGCCCAGCTGGGCAACGCCCTCAAGGGCTGGCTGAACTACCTGCTGACCGGCGCACAGGCCCTGGCCGAGCCGGCCAACTTCGCCCCGCTGCCCTCGTCGCTCCAGCAGAAGGCCATCGCCCAGCTCAGCCAGCTCCAGATCGGCTGAGCGGGCTACCGGGCCCCGCCTGAGCCGCCAGACTGCTCCCCGACGTGACGCCACCCTCCACCGCCAAGGACGCGCCCAGCGCCTCGCCGACCGCACCGAGGGACCCCCAGGGGCTCAGCTCGGGCAGTCGGGGTGGGCGCGGGGACACGGTGTTCCGGTGGCTCGCGCTCGTGGCCGGGCTGGTGGTGCTGGCCATCCTGGCCCTCATCGCCTACACCACCACCCACGAAGCCTGGCCGGCGTTCCAGCTGGCCGGGGTCAAGTTCGTCACCAGCACCACCTGGGACCCGGCCAAGAACGAGTACGGGGCGCTGGCCCTCATCTACGGGACCGTGCTCACCTCGGTGATCGCGCTGCTCCTGGCCGTCCCGGTGAGCGTGGGCATCGCCCTGTTCGTCAACGAGGCGGCGCCGCGCTCGGCTGCGGCGCCCGGTGGTCACGGTGCTCGACCTGCTGGCGGCGGTGCCCTCGGTCGTCTACGGCCTGTGGGGGGTGCTGGTGTTCGCTCCCTGGGTGCAGCCCATCTACCAGCACATCGCCGATGCGTGCAAAGGCATCCCGGTGCTGGACTCGATCTTCGGGGGCACGGCCAGCGGTCCCAGCTACATGACCGCCGGCATCATCCTGGCCATCATGATCATCCCGATCGTCACCTCGCTCAGCCGGGAGGTGATCGTCACGGTCCCCGCCTCCCAACGGGAGGCGGCCTACGGCATGGGCGCCACCCGGTGGGAGATGATCCGCCACGCAGTGTTGCCCTGGAGCCGGGGCGGGGTGGTGGGCGCGGTCATGCTGGGCCTGGGCCGGGCCATGGGCGAGACCATCGCCGTGGCCCTGGTGGTGGGCTCGGCCATCCAGATCACGTCCCACGTGTTCCTGCCGGGCTACTCCATCGCCGCCGTCATCGCCAACACCTTCGGCTCGGCCGAGGACGTCGGTCGCTCCGCCCTGATCGGGCTGGGCGTGGTGCTGTTCGTGATCACCATCCTGGTCAACGTGGCCGCCCGTTCGGTGGTCACCCGCTTCGACCGCCGGGCCCAGGGGGCGTGAGGTGAGCGACCTGCTGGTGCGGGGACCCGCCGATCCGGAGCCCTCCGAGGACGACGAGCGACGGCTGCTGGAGAGCACCATCACCGCGTCACGGCGCGTCAAGAACCGCCTCGCCACCTTGTGGCTCTACGCCTCGTTCGTGGTGGTGGTCATCCCGCTGGGCTTCATCGTGGCCTACGTGGTGGCCAAGGGCGCCTCGGTGCTGTCGGTGGACTGGTTCACCAAGCCGCTGGCGATCATCAGCTCCCAACCGGGCGGCGGCATGGCGCCGGCCATCGTGGGGACCATCGTCATCACCGTCGTGGGCCACGCTCATGGCCGTTCCCCTGGGCGTGCTCGGCGCCATCTACCTGCACGAGTACGGCGGCCGGGGCCGGCTGGCCCGCCTCATCCGCTTCATGAGCGACGTGATGACCGGTGTGCCCTCGATCGTCATGGGCCTGTTCATCTACACCATCTGGACCCTGCGGTTCGGCCTGTCGGGCTTCGCCGGATCGCTGGCTCTGGCCTGTCTCATGCTGCCCATCGTCATCCGCTCCACCGAGGAGATGCTGCGCCTGGTCCCCGACGAGCTGCGCCTGGCCAGCTACGCGCTGGGCAACCGCAAGTGGCGCACCATCCTCACCGTGGTGCTGCCCGCGGCGGTGGGCGGCATCGTGAGCGGGGTGATGCTGGCCGTGGCCCGCGCCGCCGGCGAGACGGCGCCGCTGCTGTTCCTGATCGGCGCCTCGCGGGTCATGAACTGGGACGTCTTCAGCGGCCCCAACTCGGCCCTGTCGCTGCAGATCTTCTCGAACGCCTCCACCCCCTTCGCCACCGCCCAGAATCGCGCCTGGGGGGCGGCGCTGACCCTGGTCGGAATGGTGTTCATCCTCACGATCATCGCCCGTCTGGTGGCCGCCCGCTTCTCCCTCAAACACCAGTGAGGTCTTCCGTGCCCGTCCGCTACCCTCTGGCCCTGACCGGTCACCGCCCGATCGACGATCGTGGCGGACGCGATCGCCATCCGCGGCAGGAGGTCCCGCCGATGACCCCCGACCAGACCACGGCCGCCGAGCCGGTGGTCGCCCCGGTCGTGACCAGCACGCCGAGCGACGTGGCCGCGGAGGCCAAGCCGCCGACGCCCAGTGCGCCGGTGGTGTTCGACGTGAAGGACCTGAGCGTGTACTACGGCGCTTTCCGGGCCATCCGCGACGCCAACCTGCAGATCCACCGCAACGAGGTGACCGCCTTCATCGGCCCGTCGGGCTGCGGCAAGAGCACCATGCTGCGCTGCTTCGACCGCATGAACGACCTCATCGAGGGCGCCCGGGTGGAGGGCTCCATCCGCTACCACGGCGTCGACCTCTACGGCGAGAAGATCGACCCGGTCGAGGTGCGCAAGCGCATCGGCATGGTGTTCCAGAAGCCCAACCCGTTCCCCAAGTCGATCTACGACAACGTGGCCTTCGGGCCCAAGCTGGCCGGCATCAAGGGCGACCTGCGCGAGATCGTCGAGCGGGCCCTGCGCCAGGCCGCGCTGTGGGACGAGGTCAAGGACCGGCTGAAGAAGTCGGCCATCGGCCTCTCCGGCGGCCAGCAGCAGCGCCTGTGCATCGCCCGGGCCATCGCCGTGGCCCCCGAGGTGATCCTCATGGACGAGCCCTGCTCGGCCCTCGACCCCATCGCCACCGCCCGGATCGAGGACCTGATGCAGGAGCTCAAGTCCGCAGTACACGATCGTGATCGTGACCCACAACATGCAACAGGCGGCCCGGGTCAGCGACCGCACCGCCTTCTTCACCACCGAGGTCAACGAGACCAGCGACACCCGGACCGGCGTCCTGGTCGAGTACGACGTGACCGACAAGATCTTCTCGAACCCCACCGACGAGCGCACGGAGAACTATGTCACCGGCCGGTTCGGCTGAGCGCCCCGGGCCCGTCCGCCTCGGCTACGGGGCCGAGCTGGAGCAGCTCCGCCTCCAGATCGAGGTCATGGGTCTGCGGGTCGACCAGAACCTGGAGCGCATGCGCGAGGTGCTGACCAGCGGGGCGCCGAGCGTGGCCGCCGAGGCGCTGGCCGCCGACGACGAGATCGACGCCATGAACGTGTCGCTCACCGAGCGCTGCTACGACGTGCTGGCCCGCGAGACCCCGGTGGCCTCGGACCTGCGGCTGGTGGTGTCGGTGGTGCGGGTGACCAGCGAGCTGGAGCGGGTGGGCGACCTGTGCCTGCGGGTGGTCAAGGCCTGCATCGACCACGACCGCCTGACCCGCGAGGCGCGGCCCTTCGACATCCTGTGCGTGATGGCCGACGAGTCCATCGAGCTGTTCCGGGCCGCCATCCGGGCCTGGGCCACCGACGACCTCGACCTGGCCACCGAGCTGGCCACCGGCCCGCGATCGCTCGACCTGGCCTACGCCCAGCTGGTCGACGCCCTGGTCCGCCTGGACGGTCCCGAGGCCGCGGCCACGGCCATGCAGGCCCTGGTGGCCGGCCAGGCCCTGGAGCGCATCGCCGACCACGCCGCCATCCTGGGCACGCGGCTGCGCTACCTGATCACCGGCGACCCCAACCACCTGGCCACCGAGGTCCGGCGATGACCCAGCCGGCTCGGCGCCGGGGCCAGGTCGCGACGACACGGGGGAGACGACATGAGCGAGGTCCGACGCACCTTCCATCAGGAGCTCGACCACATCAAGGGCGACATCGTGCGCCTGGCGGCCATGGTCACCGAGTGCATCCCACGGGGCACCGACGTGCTGCTGTCCAACGACCTGCAGGGCG
Source organism: uncultured Microthrixaceae bacterium (assembly GCA_963793965.1). GTDB lineage: Bacteria > Actinomycetota > Acidimicrobiia > Acidimicrobiales > Acidimicrobilacustridaceae > UBA4742. The sequence continues at coordinate 166,332 of CAWCCB010000011.1, read as the reverse complement.
CCCAGAGCGTGATCGAGGACGACGACGTGCTCGACTCGCTCTCGCTGGAGATCGAGGAGCACTGCTACCAGGTGCTGGCCCTCCAGCAGCCGGTGGCCATCGACCTGCGGTCGCTGGTCACCGCCATCCGGCTGGTGTCGGAGATCGAGCGCTCGGGCGACCTCATGGTCAACGTGGCCAAGGGGGCCCGGCGCATCTACGGCGTGCAGTTCGACCCGCGCCTGCGGGGCCTCATCGAGCGCATGAGCGAGGAGGCCACCCGGCTGTTCCGCCTCTCGATCGACGCCTACGTGGAGGGCAACGCCAGCCTGGCCGCCGGCGCTCGACGACATGGACGACAGCCTGGACCTGCTGCACAAGGACTACATCCAGGCCATCTTCGAGTCGCACCACGCCGGGGTCATCGACCTGCAGGCCGCGGTGCAGCTGGCCCTCATCGGCCGCTACTACGAGCGCATCGGCGACCACGCCGTGAACATCGGGGCCCGGGTCGAGTACATGGTCACGGGCTGGCTGCCCGAGCACAGCGGCGCCGCCCGCCTGGTGGCGCGCCGGGGCCGGGCCGAGCAGCACCTGGCCGAGCAGATCGACGACCTGGACCTGAGCGACGCCGGGCAGCGGAACCGGCGCTGGCCGAGCCGACGTGGTGGACCTGGACTCGAACCCGTCGCGCGGCCGACGGCCCGACCCCGGAGGCCTCGTAGGCCCATGCCCCTCGTGTCGGCGGTGGTGATGGCCGTCGGGCGTGCCCGTCCCGGTGCTGGTGGTCGCTGGTGGCCGCGGCCGTGGTGGCCGTGGTCGAGCTGGCCCGGCGCCTGCGGGTCGCGGGGCGCCCGGATCGACCAGCTGACCGACGAGCTGGCCCGGGCCCGCCGCCAGGCCGACCAGGATCGCGAGCAGGCCTCCGAGGCCACCGACCGGCTGGCCCACGCCCTCGACGCCATCCCCCAGGGGGTGCTCATCACCGACGCCGGCGGCCGGGTGGTGTTCCGCAACCAGATCGGCCGAGACCTTCGAGTCGGCCCGCCACAGCGACGCGCTGGTGGAGGCGGCCATCACCGAGCTGGTCGGTGCCGCGCTGGGCGGCCAGGCCGGCCGCCGCACCATCGAGCTGTTCGGCCCACCCCGGCGCACCCTGGTCATCGCCACCACGCCGCTGCTCGACGAGCTGCCCGACGACGGCACCTCCGATTCGGGCCCTGATCGGCCGACGCCCGGACCGCCGGACCGGCGAGGGCGCGCCACCGGCGGGCCCTGGGTGGCGCGCTGGCCATCGTGGACGACATCTCCGAGCGCCGGCGCCTGGAGGCCACCCGCCGCGACTTCGTGGCCAACATCAGCCACGAGCTGCGCACCCCGATCGGCGCGGTGGGGCTGCTGGCCGACACCCTGGTGGCCGAGGACGATCCGGCCGTGGCCACCCGCCTGGCCGAGCGGATCGTGACCGAGGTCTTCCGCCTGGCCCGCACCATCGAGGACCTGCTGGTGCTGAGCACCATCGAGACCGAGGAGGCGCCGGCACGCGAGCAGGTCCCGGTCCACCTGGTCATGGCCGAGGCCGTCGAGCGCATCCGCCCGGCGGCCGAGCAGGTCGCCATCGGGCTGGAGGTGGCCGAACCCGACCGCCGGATGGGCATCTTCGGCGACCGCCGCCAGGTCACCTCGGCCCTGTACAACCTGCTCGACAACGCGGTGAAGTACTCCGATCCCGGGTCGGTGGTGAAGGTCTCGGCCAGCACCGACGGCATCGACGTGGTCATCCGGGTGCAGGACCGCGGCATCGGGATCCCCAAGGCCGACCTGGAACGCATCTTCGAGCGCTTCTACCGGGTGGACCAGGCCCGCAGCCGAGCCACCGGCGGCACCGGGTTGGGGCTGGCCATCGTCCGCCACGTGGCCACCAACCACCAGGGCGACGTGCGGGTCAGCTCCCGGCTGGGCGAGGGCTCGACCTTCGAGCTGGTGCTGCCGTCGGCGTCGAGCCCGCTGGCCCTGGCCGATCTGGACGATCACGACGAGCACCCGAGCGACGACGCTCGGCGCCGCGCCCACGAGACCGGCGGCGACGACGTCGCGCCGCTCCGACAGGAAGGCCTGGCATGACCCCCTCCACGTCGGTGCTCATCGTCGAGGACGAGGACTCCTTCATCGACGCCCTCACCCTGGGCCTGACCCGGGAGGGCTTCAAGGTCAGCGTGGCCCGCGACGGCGCCGAGGCCCTCGACCTGTTCGACGACGTGGCCCCCGACCTGGTGCTGCTCGACGTCATGCTGCCCAAGATCTCGGGCCTGGACGTGTGCCGCCAGCTGCGGGCCCGGTCCAACGTGCCCATCATCATGGTCACGGCCAAGGGGGCCGAGATCGACACCGTGGTGGGCCTCGAGATGGGCGCCGACGACTACGTGACCAAGCCCTACCGGCTGCGCGAGCTGGTGGCCCGCATCCGGGCCGTGCTGCGTCGCCGTTCGCCACGACGAGCTGGTGCCGGTGCCGGTGGGCGCCGACGACGTGGTCGAGGTGGGCGACGTGCGGGTCGACCACGAGCGCCACGAGGTCTTCATCCGGGGCGACGAGGTGCGCCTGCCCCTCAAGGAGTTCGAGCTGCTGACCCTGCTGCTCGAGAACGCGGGCCGGGTCCTGACCCGCGAGACCCTCATCGACCGGGTGTGGGGCGCCGACTACGTGGGCGACACCAAGACGCTGGACGTCCACATCAAGCGCCTGCGCTCCAAGGTCGAGCTGCATCCGGCCAACCCCACCCGGATCGTGACCATCCGGGGTCTGGGCTACAAGTACGAGAGTCCGCACCGCTGATCCCCGGGTGACATCTGGCGGGCCGGGGCCCCTACCATTGCGGCCATGAGCGAGGCCTACCCGCAGCCGGTCCGGGATCCTCGCCGCCCGTTCATCGCCTCGCCCTTCACCCGCCTGGCCCGCACCCACGCCCTGTCGGTGGGCGGGGACGCCCTGTTCACCGTCGGCCTGGCCGGCACCATCTTCTTCGCCGTCAGCCCCAAGGAGGCGCCGGCCAAGATCGGCCTCTACCTGCTGCTGACCTTCGCCCCGTTCGCGGTGGCCGCGCCCTTCATCGGCCCGGTGCTGGACCGGGTCAAGGGCGGCCGACGGTGGATGATCGTGGCCGCCATCGGCCTGCGGGCCGTGCTGTGCGTGCTCATCGTGCGCGACCTCAACAGCGTCTACTTCTACGTCGAGGCCTTCCTGATGCTGGTGTTCCAGAAGGCCTACCTGATCTCGCGCGCCTCGGTGGTGCCGACCACCGTGCGCAGCGATCACGAGCTGGTGGAGGCCAACTCCAAGCTGGCCATGCTCAGCGGGATGGCCGCCATCGTGGCCGGCGGACCCGGGCTGATCCTGCTCAAGCTGGGCGGCAACCAGTACGGCCCCCAGCTGGCCGTGGGCCTGGGCGCGGTGGTGTACGCCACCGGCGCGGTGTTCGCCACCCGCCTGCCCCGCGTGCAGGTGGCGGCCGAGAAGCCGACCGAGGTCGAGAAGCTCGAGCTGCGCAGCGCCGGCATCCGCCTGGCCGCCTCGGCCATGGCCCTGATGCGCTGTGCGGTCGGCTTCCTGGTGCTGCTGCTGGCCCTGTCCTACAAGAACCACCAGCTGCACCTGTGGGCGGTGAGCGGCGCGGTGGTGGCCGCCCAGGCCGGCGTGCTGGTCGGGAGCCTGGCTGGCGCCGCGGCTGCGCAAGTCGCTCTCCGAGGCCCGCATCGTGGTCGGATCGCTGGGCGTCACCCTGCTGGGTGGCCTGATCGCCGCACTGCTCGGCGGCGTGGTGGGCGCCTTCCTGCTGTCGTTCCTGCTGGGCGTCACCTCGGGCACGGCCAAGCAGGCCTTCGACGCCCTGGTGCAGCGCGACGCCCCCGATGCCAACCGGGGTCGCTCCTTCGCCCGGTTCGAGACCAAGTTCCAGCTGGCCTGGGTGGTGGGTGCGGCCATCCCGCTGCTGGTGCGGTTCCCGCTGGTGGTGGGCTACCTGGTCGTGGGCGTGGGCATGGCCGTCGGCCTGGTCTCGTACTGGCTGGGCCAACGCCGGGTGGCCGCAGGGCACCTACGACTGGGAGTCCACCGGTCGCAAGCTGTTCCGCCGGGGCCTGCGCAAGGTCGACGCCTCGCTGGCGCCTCGCCGCCCCGACGGCGCCGAGGCGCACGGATCGCCCAGGACCCGACCGTGGCCGCCACGGCCGGACCCGCCCGGCGTGGCCGTGGGCTCGTCGGTGGCCGTGGCCGGCGCCGCGGGGTCGGCCCGCTGGCGCCCGGTCCGACCCCGGTCCGTGACCCCGCCGCCCCGCCGCCCTCGCCGGCCCCGCCGCCGCGACCGGCGTCACCGGCGTGGACCCCGCCACCGGGCTTCGTGTCCGAGCCGCTGGTCTCGTCGCTGCCCGAGCCGGCACCCCCACGACCGGCGCCGCCCACGGTGTTCGACGGCGAGGCCGATCTGGCCGCGGACTACGTGGCCGACCTGGCCGCCGCCTTCGTGCCCCCTACGGCCGCCGGTGATCGGCGGATCCGGCCGCCAGCCGGCGCCATGCACCCGTGGATCCGGCCCCGCCGGCGCCGGATCCCACCATGGTCCAGCCGTCGTTGCCGCTCGACTTCGTCGACCCGGCCACCGACCCCGACGCCACCACCTTCACCGAGCCCCGCTGGCGCGACTCGGATCGACTGGCCACCTCCGGGCGCTTCGACCAGCCACGGATCCGTGGCTCGCCCGCGCTCGACGAGTCGGATCAGTCGAGTGGGCAGGTCGATGCGGGCCAGCCACAGGCCGGGAGCGTCCACCTCGGCCGGCGTGGGCAGGTCCTGTTCGCGGGCCCACAACCGGGCCAGGCCCTCGTCGCCGGCCCGTTCCACCACGCCGGACACGAAGTTCGTGCCCCGGTCGTACTGGGCCTGGGTGAGCTCGAGGCCGAACAGGCGCTCGACGAACCGGGTCGATTCGTCGGCCTCGACCCGGCGGCGTCGCACGGCCTCGGTGACCATCGAGTACGACGACAGCAGGCCGTGGCCGATCCCGTCCATGACGTGGTCGACGTAGCCCACCACCACGGTGATGAGCGCCTCGAAGGCGGGCAGCATGCGGAGCTGGTCGGGGGTCTGGATGGCACCGAGCAGGGCCTCGGGATCGCCGAAGATCGACTGGAGGCCGCCCATGGCCGCTCGGGTCGCTCCAGGTCGACCTCGCCCAGGCGCCGCTCCAGGCCGCCGGCGTCGGTCTCGAAGCCCGACAGGTAGTCCTGCAGGGACTGCTCGATGCGGCTGCGCACGTGGGGGACGCCCAGCACGGCGTGGGTGGCGATCTCGTGCAGGCACACCCACAGGCGCAGGTCGTCGGCCGGCAGGCTCCACTCCTGGCCGAACTCGTCCAGGTTGGCCGTCAGGATGGGCAGCTCGTCGGTAGCCGGGCGGGGGATGGGCAGGTCGTAGGGACCGAACGAGCGGCGGGCCAGATGTCCGACCAGTGAGCCGGCGGTCATCCCCAACATGGTCGGGCCGATCATCTCCATGAGCGGGCCCATCCAGGCCATGGGGTCGGCCCCGCTGGGCAGGTCGTCGGCCTGGCAGCGTGGCGGTGCCGTCCTGGTGCAGGGCACCGGCCAGCTTCTCGAACAGCGGCCGGTAGGCGTCGAGGGTCTGCTGGGCCCACAGGGAGCGGGTGACGGGCACCACGGTGACCCCGCGCCCGGTGGTGGAGGTGGACAGGCCGGTGGCGTTGGCCACCTGGAGGTCGGCCACCCGGGCCAGCTGCTCGATCTTGATGCGGTCGAGCGGATCGATGTTGGACTCGGGCTCCTCGCCCATGGCGATCGACAGGGCCAGCTGACGGGCCGCCTCCCAGTTGATCGGGCCCTGCTGCTGGAACATCCGGGCCAGGTCGCCGAACAGCGGCATGCCCTTGAAGGGTTGTCGTCGCCCAAGGGGCCCGGGTCACCGGAGTCGCTCACGGCTTCATGGTAGGCGGGCGACGCGTTGGCTTCCGCCTCGCCGGGCCCTGGCCGGCGGGCGGGCAGACCGGGTTCGGCTCGCGGGGCTCGGTGTGCGGTATCGGCGGACCCGGGCATCATGGCCGGATGGTCCCGCCGTCGAGTCCGTCCCGCCGATCCCGCGCCAGCCCGGGTGGTGGCGGTGGCCGGCACCGCCAGCCCGCTGGGGGCCCGGGTGGTGGCCGCCCTGCGGGCCGACCCGGCCGTGCGCGGGTCATCGACCTCGACGCTGGCCGCCGATGCCGGCGTGTCCGGCGCCGAGCTGGGCTCGGCCGACACGCTGGTGCACCTGGGCGATCCGGGCGCCGAGCCTGGCCCCGACGGGCTGCCCCAGCTCGATCCGACCCGCCTGCGCAAGAGCCTGGAATCGGTCGGCGCGGTCGGCCACCTGGTGGTGCTGTCCGCGGCCATGGCCTACGGGGCCTGGCCCACCAACCCGGTGCCGCTCACCGAGGAGACGCCGCTGCGCCCCGACGCCACCTACGGCTACGCGGCCGGGCGGGCCGAGGTGGAGCGGCTGGTGGGCGAGTGGCGCCTGGAACATCCCGGGTCGTCCGCGGCCGTGCTGCGCCCCACGGTGACGGTGGCGGCCGAGTCGGCGGCCTGGCTGGCGCTGTCGCCCTGGTCGGCGCGGGCCCTGCGGGTCAGCGGCGCCGACCGTCCCTCGCAGTTCCTGCACCTCGACGACCTGGCCTCGGCCGTCGATCACGCCCGCCGCCAGCGCCTCGACGGCCCTTTCAACGTGTCGCCCGACGGCTGGCTGTCACGCGACGCCCTGGCCGAGCTGGCCGGACCCGTGGGTCGGGTCCACCTGCCGCCCAGCTGGGTGGCCCGGGCCCGCGACCTGCGAGCCCGCCTGGGCGTGCCCGCCGGCGCGGCCGGGGGTGGCTACACCCAGCATCCGTGGGTCGTGGCCAACGACCGGCTGCGGGCCACCGGCTGGCAGCCGCAGTACCGCAACGACGAGGTCTACGTGGAGGCCGACCCCGGCGGACCGCTGGCCGACATGAGCCCGAGACGTCGCCAGGAGATCTCCCTGGCCGTGGCCGGACTGGCGGTGGTCGGCCTGGCGGCCGGCGCCATCGCCCTCATCCGCCGCTCGCGTCGTCGCCGAGCTGTCGTCGGAGCCGCTCGGGACTGAACCGGTGGCGATGGTCCGCGGGAGGCTTGCGACCGGAGGGTGCGGGTTGACCGGATCTGTCAGCGGAGGCGTGAGCGTGACCATGCGGCGGGTGCCGTCGCGCAGGTAGGTGATCTTGATGCTTGGTGGGGTCTCGCCGCAGCAACACGCGTGAGCCCGGAGCTGGACGTCACCCTGGTGCCGTCCACCGACACCACCACGTCGCCCACCAGCAGCCCGGCGCGCAGCGCCGGGCTGGAGGCGATCACCTTGTCGATGCGCGCCCCGGGTTGGCCGACGGCGGCCTGCTGGTCGCCGGTGAGGTCGCTGGCCTCCACGCCGAGCCAGGGATGGGCCACCTTGCCGGTGGCGATGAGCTCGTCGGCCACCTTCGAGGCGTAGTCGACCGGGGTGGCGTAGCGCAGGACGAGGGCCTCGGCTGCTCTGCGACGAGACGGTGGTGGTCTCGTCGACCACCCCGGACAGGTGGGCGCCCGCCGGCGGTGAGCAGCCCCAGACCGCGCCGGTGCTGTCCACCAGCACGGCGGCCGCGTCGTTGGTGGCGGTGCGCACGTTGGTCTGGATCATGTCGGGCAGCATGGTGCCGTTGCTCGAGGCCACCCGGCGGCCCAGGGCGCTGATCAGGCCCACGCTCACGTCGGGGCCGGCCGGCCGGCCCAGGATGCAGTCGATGGCCACGGCCGGCTCACCCAGCTGGATGTCGTCCTCGTCGGCCAGCACGGCGGCGTGCATCTGGGTCTGGTCCACCTTGATCACGGCCACGTCGCTGGAGGGTCCACCCCCACCAGGCTGGCCGGCAGGGTGGTGCCGTTGGACAGCTGCACGGTCAAGCCGCGTGGCGCCGCCCACCACGTCGGCGGTGGTCAGCAGGTAGCCGTCGCTGCGGAAGACGACGGCGCTGGCGCTGATCGTGCCGGCGGTGTCGCAGGGCGTCGACCCGGGCCAGGGCGGGCAGCACCTTGGCCGTCACCGCCGCCACCTGGCTGTCGGAGGTGGCCGAGAGCGGCTGCTTGACCTGCTCGACGGCCACGGTGGTCCGGCGGTGCTCGAGGGCGCCGACCGCCATCAGCACGGCCAGCATGGCCGCCGCGCCGACCAGCCCGGAGACCACGCCGATGGTGACGCTGCGCCGGCGGCTGGGGCGGGCGGTGACGATGCGCACGGGCATGGCGCCGCCCATCTCGGACGGGTGGCGCCACAGGCGATCGTCGGCCGGGGGCGGCGGCCCCAGCTCGGATCCCTCCTCGTGGTCGTCATCGATCGGCACGGCGGACACGTTACTGAGATGACCCATTCGAGCGGCCGCGCCCCAACCCCCGCTGCCTGAGCCCATCGTCGGCATCGGCCTCGGTGGCCCGGGCCGGGACCCGAGGTGCGGCCCGAGCCGATGGCTGGAGGGACGCGGTGGCGGGTCGCCTACGATGTCGCCCGTGAGGCCTCCGGATCAGGGTGACGAGTGGGTCGCGCTCTCGGCCGAACCTCTGCCGGTGGACGAGGCCGGGGCATGGGCCGTCCAGGTGGACTGCGGCGCGGTGGTGAGCTTCAGCGGAACGGCGCGCGACCACGCCGGTGACCGGCGCGGCGTCACCCGGCTCGAGTACGAGGCCTACGAGGACGAGGCCCTGGCCCGAATGGGCCAGATCGTGGCCGCGGCCCGACGTCGTTGGCCGGAGCTGGGCCGCATGGTCATGATCCACCGGGTGGGGCTGGTGGAGCTGGGTCGATCGGCGGTGGTGGTGGTGGTCGCCGCCCCCCATCGCCAGGAGGCGTTCTCCGCCTGCCGCTTCGCCATCGACGCCCTCAAGGCCACCGTGCCCATCTGGAAGCGCGAGACGTGGGCCGACGGCGAGAGCTGGGGCCTCGAGGCCCAGCACCTGATGACCCTGGCCGAGTGGGAGGCGTCCACGTCCCGGCCGACGCCGGCCTGGCGGCCGGGTCGGGGCGTCCGACCGTGAGCAACGCCGCCTTCGTCCTCATCGCCATGGCCGTGATCATCGTGGTGTCGGTCCTGCTGTGGCTGCTGAACCGCAAGCCGCAGACCTTCATGTCCAGCATCGATGACTTCGAACGGGAGATGAAGGCGCTGGGCGGCGAGACCAACAGGGCGACCAAGGGGAGCCGCCGCCGGACGCCAGCGTCGCCGGGCCATCTCGCCGTCGGCCCGCCGCACCGGCTCGGCCCCGGATTCCGTCCACGCCGCCCGGGACGCGCTGCCTGAGGTGCCCGAGCGCTCGGGGTCGCCCCCGCCAGCCGGGGTCAACGGCGCGAGCCGGGATCAAGCCGGCGTCAACGGCGCCGACACGAGCGGGGAGCCCCAGCCATAGCCCGCGACCTCGCCATCGATCTGGGCACGGCGAACACCCTCGTCTACGCGCGCGGCGAGGGCATCGTGTTGAACGAGCCCTCGGTCATCGCGCTCAACAGCCGCACCCAGGACGTGCTGGCCATGGGCCACGAGGCCTGGCAGATGATCGGCCGCACCCCGAGCTACATCGTGGCCGTGCGGCCGCTGCGCAAGGGCGCCATCACCGACTTCGAGATCACCCAGCGCATGATCCGGCTGCTGCTGCAGCGGGTGGGGGTCAGCCGGTTCAACCGGCCCCGGGTGGTCATCTGCGTGCCGTCGGCCATCACCGCGGTCGAGCGGCGGGCGGTGAACGAGGCGGCCAAGCGGGCGGGCGCCTCCGAGGCCCACCTGATCGAACAGCCCATGGCCGCGGCCATCGGCGCCGGGCTGCCCATCAACGAGCCCATGGGCAACATGGTGGTGGACATCGGGGGCGGTACCTCCGAGACGGCGCTCATCTCGCTGGGCGGGGTGGTGGCGCTCGAGGCCGTGCGCATCGGCTCGTTCGACATCGACGCCCACATCCAGACCTACATCCGGCGCGAGTACGGCATCGCCATCGGGGAGCGCACGGCCGAGGAGATCAAGGTGACCATCGGGTCGGCCTGGCCCACCGAGAACGAGTACGCGGCCGAGGTGCGCGGACGCGAGCTGATGAGCGGGCTGCCCAAGACCATCGTCCTGTCGGCCGAGGAGGTGCGCGAGGCCATCGACGAGCCGGTGTCGGCCATGGTCGACTCGGTCATCGCCTGCCTGGGCCAGGCCCCGCCCGAGCTGGCCCAGGACCTCATCATGCAGGGCATGCACCTGGTCGGCGGCGGGGGCATGCTGCGCGGCCTCGACCTGCGCCTGGCCCAGGAGACCGAGATCCCCGTGCACCTGGTGGACGCGCCGCTGGAGTGCGTGGTGCTGGGGGCCGGGCACTGCGTCGAGGCCTTCGACGCCCTCAAGGTCATGTTCATGGCCTGAGTCGTCGACCTGGCGCCCAGCACCGGGATCGGGGGTGCGCGAGCAGTGCGGGCACCGGGAAGGGGGATGGGGATGGGGAAGCATGGGCAACTCGAACGACTCGACGGTGCTGGTGGCCCGCGACGGGCCGGTGGTGACCGTGACCATGAACCGCCCGGACCGGCGCAACGCCCTGTCGCGTGACCACCTGGCCGAGCTGCAGGCCGCCTTCGACCAGATCGGGGCGTCCGATGCCCGGGGGGTGATCCTGGCCGCCAACGGCCCGGTGTTCTCGGCCGGCCACGACTTCCGCGACCTGGCCGACGCCGACCTGGCCGAGGTGCGCAGCCTGCTGCAGGCCTGCACCCGGCTGATGCTCACCCTCCAGTCGCTGCCACAGGTGGTGGTGGCCAAGGTGCACGCCCTGGCCACCGCGGCCGGGTGCCAGCTGGTGGCCTCGTGCGACCTGGCCGTGGCCGCCCAGTCCGCCGGGTTCGCCGCTCCCGGGGGCAAGGCCGGCTGGTTCTGCACCACGCCCATGGTGGCCATCGGGCGGACCATGGGCACCAAGCGGGCCATGGAGATGGCGCTGACCGGCGACCTGATCGACGCCGCCACCGCCGCCGACTGGGGCCTGATCAACCGCTGCGTGCCCGACGACGAGCTGGACGCGGCGGTCGACGACCTGCTGGCCCGGGCCACCCGGGGCTCGGCCGGATCCAAGGCCCTGGGCAAGGCGGCCTTCCACACCCAGATCGGGATGGACCTGCCCCAGGCCTACGCCTACGCCATCGAGGTCATGGCCGCGGCCAGCCAGACCGACGCCGCCCGTGAGGGCGTGGCCGCCTTCCTGGACAAGCGCCCCGCCGACTTCCCCGACGCCTGACCGATCCCACCCGCGCTCCTCTCGTGAAATTGGAAATCTTTGTGCGCGGTTACCGCACATTTCGATGCCCAATTTGCGGAGAGGTGTTGGAAGGCGGAGGCCGCCAGGCCGGAGCCGCTGGACCGATGACACCCGCATGGCGAAGCGCCCGCAGGGAGGCTCGCCGACCGGAGGGCCAAAGGAGAGGAGGCTCGCCGACCAGAGGGTCAATCAAGCAGGTCCTCGGCGGCTTGGCGGACCTGCCAGTCGCGGTCGGTGCGGGCCGCCTCCAGGGCGGCGTCGACGCCGGGACCCTCGAAGGCGGCCAGGGCGATCACGGCCCGGCGCCGCACGGTGGCCTTGTCCTGGGTGGCCGCCAGCACGGCGTCCAGTCCGACCGGGTCGCCGATGGCGCCCAGCGCCGCCACCGCCGCCTCCCGGCACAGGGCGTCGTCGTGGCCGGTGGCCATGGCCATGAGCGGGGCCACGGTGGCCGGCTCCGGGGGTTGGCGCTCGCCCGGCGGCCCAGGCGGCCACCTCGGCCACGCCCGGGTCGGGATCGTCCAGCAGCGCGAGCAGGCTGGGGGGCGAGTCCCCGGGCCAGGCGGCGGCCACCTCGGCGCTGCGTCCTCGCACCACCGGGGACGGGTCGGCCATGGCCGCGGCCAGCTCGTCGGGGCCGAGTTGGCCCAGTCGTTGCAGCGCGCCCAGGGCCGTGGCCCGCACCACCGGCTCGGGGTCCTCCAGCAGGCGCCGGGCCGTGGCCGCGTCGTCCTGGTGGCCGGCCAGGGCGGCCTGGCGACGCCGGGCGTTGACGTCGGGCGGCGGGTCGGGCGCGTCCCCGACGATGGCCTCCACCGGGTCGTGGGACCCGCGCCTGGACGAGGTTGGTTCCGTGGCAGGCTTCCTGGCGCTGTGGATACTTCAACCGACAACCTACCGGACTGCGACCCGGCGCTGGCCGACGGCTCCGGGCCCGAACCCCGACCCGACGGGTCGAGCGACGCCGCCGGAAACGGACCCGACGCACCGCTCACGGCCGAGGAGCTGGCCCGCCGGCGGCGCCGTCGACGCGGCCTGCTCGCGGCCATCGCGGTGGTGGCCGTGATCGCCAGCGGCGTGCTGGTGGCGGCCGTGGTGCGGGTGCCCTACTACCTGCTGTCGCCCGGTGGCACCTTCCGCACCCAGAACCTGATCACGGTCAAGGGGGCGCCCACCTACCCGCAGAAGGGCTCCATCGAGTACGTGACCGTGTCGGTCACCAGCCAGGAGGCCACCGCCCTGCAGTGGGCCTGGGCCCACCTGGACTCGTCGGTGACCATCGCGCCGGCCGACGAGATCGTGCCCCCCAACCAGACGCCCTCGCAGAACCAGCAGGAGAACTTCCAGGAGATGGCCGACTCCAAGACGTCGGCCTCGGTGGTGGCCCTCGAGCACCTGGGCTACCACGTGCAGGCCTCGGGCACCGGTGCCGGCGTGGCCGCCCTGGGCAAGGGCACGCCGGCCAGCAAGGTGCTCCACGCCGGGGACACCATCGTGGCCGTCGACGGCAAGCCGGTGCACCTGGCCGAGGACCTGGTGGCCATCATCCACGCCCACAAGCCCGGTGACACGGTGGCCATCACGGTGGACCCGGTCCCGACCAAGACCGACAAGAAGCCGGCCCCGGTGACCGAGACCGTGACGCTGGCCACCAACCCCAAGGACAGCTCGCAGGCCTATCTGGGCGTGGCCCTCGAGACCCGCGACCTCAAGTTCCCGGACCTGCCCGTGACCATCAGCGTGTCCACCCCCGACGTGGGCGGCCCCTCGGCCGGCCTGGCCTTCACGCTGGGCATCATGGACGTCATGACCAAGGGCTCGCTCACCGGCGGCCACAAGGTGGCCACCACCGGGACCATGGACGTCGACGGCAACGTCGGGCCCATCGGGGGCATCCACCAGAAGGTGCTGGCCGTGAAGTCGTCGGGCGCCCAGGAGTTCCTGGTGCCCCGCTCGGAGGCGGCTGAGGCTCGCAAGTACGCGGGCTCGCTCAAGATCGTGCCCGTGGACACCATCGACCAGGCCCTCACCGCCCTGACCGCGCTGGGCGGCGGCAACAAGGTCCTGCCCAGCACCAGCACCTCCAGCTGAGCTCTAGCTTTCCACCCTCACCGATCCGTGGGGACGGGCTGAGTACCATCGCCGACGTGGCAGCGAACTCGCCCGAGGGCGGTTCGGGGATGACCCCCGATGACATCGGTCGCAAGACCTTCACCATGGTCCGCAAGGGCTTCGACCCCATCGAGGTCCAGGGCTACCTGCTGGCCGTGGCCACCGAGCTGCGCGAGGCGCGCTCCCAGGCGTTGGGTCTGGACCGGGAGCTGCAGGCCGCCCGCCAGGAGGCCGAGCGCAGCCGAGATCTGGATCCGTCCCAGCTCACCGCCCTGCTGGGCGAGGAGACGGCCCGGGTCCTCGATGCCGCCCGGGTGGCGGCCGACGAGATGCGGGCCAAGGCCGAGCAGTCCTCCAGCCTGCTGCTCAGCGAGACGATCGCCAGCACCGACGACCTCAAGGCCAAGGCCGAGCAGTCCTCCACCCAGCTGCGTGCTGACGCCGAGGCGGCGGCCGCCCGACTGCGCACCGAGGCCGAGTCCGAGGCCACCCGGGTGCGAGCCGAGGCGGCCGAGCTGCTCGAACAGCGCCGGGCCGAGGCCGAGGCCGAGGTGGCCGACCATCCAGGCTCGGGGCGCCGAGCTGGCCGCCCAGGCCGAGGCCGAGGCGGCCGCGGAGATCGAGCGGGGTCGCCAGGAGGGCCGCGAGATGGTGGCCGAGGCGCAGCGGGTGCGCGAGCGCATGCTGAGCGACCTGGCCCGGCGCCGCAAGGCCTTCCGCCAGCAGATCGAGCGGCTCCAGGCCGGGCGAGACCGGCTCATGTCGGCCTACGACGTGGTGCGCGAGACGCTGGACGTGGCCACCGAGGAGCTCACCGTGGCCCTGCCCCAGGCCCGCCTGGCCGCCGAGGCCGCCGCCCTGCGGGCCGCCGACGAGCACGAGCCCTCTCTCGAGGAGCTCGAGCGCGAGGCGGCCCAGCTGCCCGAGAGCGGACAGCCCGACGGAGGCGACGCGAGGCCGAGGCCACGCGCCGGTGGTCACCGACGAGGCGAGCGGAGTCCGCGGCGCAGGCCGCCGGCCGACGAGTCACCGGCCCCGGAGGAGGCCACACCCGAACCCGACGACGACCGTCCCCGGGCACCGTCGGATGCTTCGGTGGAGGGTCGTCACTCGTCGTCGGTGAAGGTCATCCGGGCCGACGAGTCGGCCGAGCCGGCCGAGCCTGCCGAGGCCGCGCCCGAATCTGCGTCCGCGCCGGAGTCCGAGGAGTCGATCGAGTCGGCCCCGACCGCCCATGGCGCCGACCGAGACCGGGCCAGTGGTGGCGCCGGCCGCCGCCGCAAGGGCGACCGACCACCAGGACCTCCCGGCGCCGCCCACCGAGGCGGGCGAGGTGTCCAGCCTGTTCGCCCGCATCCGCGAGGAGACCGTGGTCGACGAGGTGGTGGTGGTCGATGAGGAGGCCGGCACCCGTCGAGGTGATCGAGACGGTCGAGGACATCGAGATCGTCGAGGAGGTCCTGGTCGACGAGGCCGAGTTGGCCGAGCTCGCCTCCCTGGCCGCCCAGGCCGGCCAGTCCGAGGAAGTGGCGGCCTCAGCCCGAGCCGCCGTTGGACCCCGACCACGAGCTGCTGGCCCGTCGCGACGAGGCGCTGGTGGAGATCGAGCGCAACCTGGGTCGGCGCATCAAGCGCGAGCTGTCCGACGAGCAGAACGAGCTGCTCGACACCGTGCGGCGCCAGAAGGGCGTGCCCACCGCCGACGCCGCGCTGCCCGACGAGGCCGCCCACCTGGCTCGCTACCGCACCGCCGCGCTGCCCAGCCTGGTGGCCGCGGCCACCGCGGGCGGCGACCTGCTGGCCGACACCGGCATCGAGTTGAGCCCGACGGGCGCCAAGGCCGGAGCCAAGGCGGGCGAGCTGGCCGGGGAGCTGGCCGCCGATCTGGTGGAGCCGCTGCGCCAGCGCCTGGGTCGCTGCTTCGAGGAGACCGCCGGCGACAGCGACGAGCTGGCCGAGCGCCTGCGGGCCTGCTACCGGGAGTGGAAGGGCCAACGGGTCGACGAGCTGGTCTCGCGCCTGGCGCTGGCCGCGGCCAACCGGGGCCTCATCGATCGCCTTCCCGAGGGCACCCCGGTCCACTGGGTGGTCGACGACGGCGACACCCCTTCCCCGGACTGCGACGACAACGCCCTGGCCGGCGACATCCCCCGGGGCGAGCCGTTCCCCACCGGCCACACCACGCCGCCGATCTCGGACCACTGCCGCTGCCTGGTGGCACCCAAACGGGCCTGAGCGCGTCGTTCCGGAAAACCGGGCACCCGCGCAAGCTTCCGCAGCCCCTTCTCATAGGATGACCGCCTCATGAGAGCGCCGACTGACATGCCGCGCCGCCGTCGCCGAACCAGCAATCGGGGTCGGATCCTGCTGGTGGTGGGCGTCGTGGTGCTCTTCCTGCTCATCACCTCGCTGCGAGGGTGTGGCGCGCTTCTACACCGACTACCTGTGGTTCGAGAACCTCCACCTGAGCTCGGTGTTCACCGGCATCCTGGGGGCCAAGGTGGCGCTCGGGGTCATCTTCACCTTCGCCTTCTTCGTCATGTGCTTCGTCAGCCTGACGGTGGCCGACCGCCTGGCGCCCACCTTCCGGCCCACCGGCCCCGAAGACGAGCTGCTCACCCGCTACCACGACTTCGTGGAGCCCCGGGCCTGGCTGGTCCGAGGCGGCGTCTCGCTGCTGTTCGGCCTCATCGCCGGGGTGGGCCAGTCCAACCTGTGGCAGCAGTGGATCCTGTTCACCCACGCGCAAGACCTTCGGCATCAAGGACGCCACGTTCCACACCGACGTCGGCTTCTACGTGTTCCGCCTGCCGTTCCTGGTGAACGTCGACCCAATGGCTGTTCGACTCGCTGATCATCATCCTGCTCATCACCCTGGTGGCCGGCTACCTCAACGGCGGCATCCGGCCCCAGAGCCCGCTGCAGCGGGTGACCCCGCAGGTCAAGGCCCACGTGTCGGTGCTGCTGGCGGCCATGGCCCTGGTCAAGGCGTTCGACTACTGGCTGGCCCGCTACTCGCTGACCTTCTCGAGCCGGGGCTACGTGCAGGGCGCCACCTACGCCGACGTGCACGCCTCGCTGCCCGCCCTCGAGCTGCTGTTGATCATCGCCCTGCTGTCCTGCGGGCTGTTCATCTACAACATCTGGCAGCGCGGCTGGGTGGTGCCGGCGGTGGCCGTGGGCCTGTGGGCCTTCGTGGGCATCATCGCCGGCACGGCCTATCCCGCCTTCATCGAGGCCGTGCGGGTCAAGCCGAGCGAGTCGACCCGCGAGGCGCCCTACATCCACAACAACATCGTGGCCACCCGCCAGGCCCTCGGCCTCAACCACGTGGTGCAGCGAACGTTCGTGGACAACGCCAACGAGACCGTCGCGTCCCAGACCATCAGCCACGAGACGGGTGTGATCAACAACATCCCGCTGCTGGACAAGAATGTGGTCAAAGACACGTTCAACAAGCAGCAGGGCTACCTGGCCTACACCGACTTCAACCGGCTGGTGAGCGACCGATACCGCATCACCGGCGCCGACGGCAAGGTCACCGAGACCCAGGTGGTGGCCTCGAGCCGCGACCTGAACCTGTGCCAGGCTCCCTCGCAGAGCTGGGAAGGCCAGCACATCCTCTACACCCACGGATACGGCGTGGCGCTGGCCCCGGCCAACTCGGTCAACGCCTCGGGCGGGCCCGGACTACCTGATCAAGAACGTGCCCACCGACATCACCCGCAGCGCCATCAAGGCCACGCTGACCAAGCCGCAGGTGTACTTCTCGCTGGACCAGTCGGGCTACGCCGTGGTCGACAGCTCCAAGGAGAGCGAGGTCGACTACCTCAACCCCAATGGCTCCCAGAGCACGTCGAGCTACGCCGGCACCGGCGGAGTGGCGTTGAACTCGTGGATCAAGCGGGCTGCCTTCGCCCTGCGCTTCGGGGACTGGAACCCGCTCATCTCCAGTTACGTGACGCCGGGCTCGAAGATCCTCTACGTGCGCGACGTGCAGGCCCGGGTGCAGGCGGTGGCCCCGTTCCTATCGTTCGACAGCGACCCGTACCCCGTGCTGGTGGACGGGAAGATCTACTACATCATCGACGGCTACACGACCAGCGACCACTACCCGAACGCGGCGACGGCCGACACGTCGGACCTGGGCGCCGGCAGCGGTCTCGACAAGTCGTTCAACTACGCCCGCAACTCGGTCAAGGCCGTGGTGGACGCCTACAACGGGTCGGTCACCCTGTATGTGGTCGACCAGAGCGATCCCATCATCCGGGCCTACGAGTCGGCCTTCCCCAAGTTGTTCGACCAGGGTCACGCTCCAGCCTCCATCAAGGACCACTTCCGCTACCCGCAGGACCTGTTCACGGTTCAGACCAACATGTGGGGCGACTACCACATCGACGACCCGCAGGCCTTCTACACCCAGACCGCCGGGTGGTCGATCGCCCAGGACCCAGGCAGCCAGGTGGTGAACCCGTCGCAGACCGTGCAGATCAACCAGGCCGGCCAGCCGGTGCAGTCCAAGGAGGCGAGGGTACCGGCCTACTACTCGATCCTGAAGCTGCCAGGGGAGTCCCAGCCGTCGTTCATGCTGTTCCGATCCTTCGTGCCCTTCTCCAAGGACGATTCCAAGAAGACGTTCAGCGCGTTCATGGTGGCCAAGAGCGACAACTTCAACGACGACTACGGCCAGCTCGTCTCCTATCAAGTGCCCAGCGATGAGCTCGTGCCCGGGCCGGCGCTGGTGGGCGCGGCCATCACCTCGGACAAATCGGTGGCCGGGGTGGCGACCCTGTTGAACCAGGAGGGTTCTTCGGTCACCTGGGGAGAGCTGGTGCTCTACCCGATCGATGAGTCGCTCTTGTACGTGCGACCCCTGTACGTGTCCGCCCAGGGTGGCACCGAGGTGCCCCAGGTCCAGGACGTGGTCGCCTCGTTCGGCGGCACGGTCGTGATCCAGCCGACGCTGCAACAGGCGCTGGCCAAGCTGTTCCCGGACGTCCCGACCAGCGTGCTGCAGTACGTGGGCGCCCCCCAGGGCGGCAGCTCGTCGTCGGAGACCAACCCGAACGGCGGGCCCAGCACGACCACCACCACAACCGCACCGTCCACGTCGACCACCAAGCCGACGACCACCACCACGCCGGGCACGGTGCCCAAGGACCAGACGGTGGCCCAGCTGCTGGCGGAGGCCAACGCCATCTTCGCCAAGGCCAAGCTCGACCTGGCCGCCAGCTGCACGGCCGGCAACTGCGACTTCAACAGCTACTTCAACGCCGTGAACCTGTACTCGGCCTACGTGGCCCAGGCCAACGCCCAGGAGTCGGGCGCGGCCTGGACCACGACCACCACGGCGACGTCGTCCTAGACGCCACGGCACAGCCGCGCCCCGACCCAGGTCGCGAGCGGCCGCCGATCAGATGACCCGCTCGTTGCCGCCGTCGACGGGGATCTGGGCGCCGGTGGTGCAGGCGAAGCTGGGCCCGCACAGGTCGGCCACCAGCGACGCCACCACCGACGAGGACACCTCGGTGCCCAACACGTTGCGGGTGCGGTACTGGGCCGGGGTCAGGCCGTAGCTGGCGGCGCGCGCGGCGATGATCTGGTCGTCCCACAGGGCGGTGTCGAACACGGCGTCGGGATGCACCACGTTGACCCGGATGCCGTCGGCCCCCCACTCGAGGGCGGCCACGCGGGCCAGCTGGGTGAGCGCCGCCTTGGAGGCCGAGTAGGCGGCCGCCCCCTTGCCGGGCGCGGGCACGTTCTTGGAGCCGACCACCACCACGCTCGCCCCCATCGGGGCCCGGGCCAGGTAGGGGTGGGCCAGGCGCAGCAGGCGGGCGGCCGAGCCGGCGTTGATGGCCATGGTCCGCTCCCAGACCTCGGGTTCGAGCACGCTGATCGGGGCGCCGGCCGGGAAGATGCCGGCGTTGACCACCACCAGGTCGAGCCCGCCGAAGGTGCGCAGCGTCTGGCCCACGGCTCCCGTCCAGCGCGGCGGCGTCGGTGACGTCTCCGGCGACCCCCACATAGGCGGGTCCGTCGGCCACCTCGGTCACCTGGTCGGACAGGTCGAGGCCGACCACCGCCGCCCCCCGGCCCAGCAGCTCCAGGGCACAGGCCCGGCCGATGCCCGACGCCGCGCCGGTGACCAGGGCGATCTGGCCGGTGAGCGGGGCGGGAGCCGGCTCACGGCTGAGCTTGGCCTGTTCGAGCTCCCAGTACTCCACGTCGAACAGGTCGCCCTCGGAGATGCTGGTGTAGCCGCCCAGGGCCTCGGCCCGCTCGATGACCCAGACGGTGTGGTCGTAGATCTCGGCCGCCGCGGCCGCCTCGCGGGGCCGTCGGCCGGCGGCCAGGACGCCCAGGTCGGGATCGATCACGATGCGGGGGGCGGGGTCGACCGGGATGAGGTCGCGGCCCGTCGAGGCGGCCCCGGTTGCGATCCACGTAGGCCTGGTAGGCGGCGGCGTAGGCGGCCACGTCGCGACCGAGCTGGGGGAGCCGCTTGGTGCGCAGCACGTGGTCGGGGGTGGCGGTGCCCTGCTGGCTGACCCGGTCGAGGTCGTCGCGGGCCGCGAACCGACGGGTGGCCTCGGCCGTGCAGGTGCACATGACCATGGGGTGGCCGGCGTGGTGGGAGATGTCGCGGCGCAGATCGGCCAGGGCGCGCCGCTGCTCGTCGGTGTCGGGCGGCGCGACCGGTTCGGGCCGCCCGTGGTCCGTGGTGGTGGGCGGCGTGGGCGGCGTCGAGGTGGGCCACGGCCCGAGCCACCAGCTCGACGTGGTGCTCATAGGCGGTGCGGGCGTCGTCGGCGAAGGTGAACAGGCCGTGGTTCAGCAGCACCATGCCCCGGGTGGCGTCGGTGGCCTCGGCCGGGAAGATCTGGGCGCAGCGCCGGGCCAGGTCGAACCCGGGCATGACGTAGGGGACGACGACCAGCTCGTCGCCGTAGACCTGGCGGACGATGTCGCGGCCGTCGGGCGTGTTGGTCAGGGCCACCACCGCGTCGGCGTGGGTGTGGAGCACGAAGCGGTGGGGGAGGGTGGCGTGCAGGATCGACTCGACCGAGGGCGCGGGAGCCGAGACGTCGACCGACGCGGCCTTGAGCTCGTTGGCCATGCGCCGGTCGCTGAGGCGTTCGAGCTCGGCCAGGCGGGCCACCGGGCGCGAGGCGCAGGGGGGCGAACCCGGCGGGCTCGATGGTGGCCATGTCCCAACCGCTGCCCTTGACCCACAGCACCTCGACCGGGTCGCCGTGGACGTCGGTCTCGGTGGTCTTGACCGAGCTGTTGCCGCCGCCGGCCAGCACCAGGGCCGGATCGGCGCCGGCCAGGCGCGAGGCGTACACGCAACCGCCGAGCAGATCGTCGGGGTCGGGGGCGGTGGCATCGTCCCAGCGGCTGGCCGTCTCGTCGGTCGAGGCGCTCACGGCCAAACCCTACGACGCCCGCCGCCTCCGGTGACTACTTGGGCAGCGGGGTGTAGTCGACCGGGATGAGGTTGACCTCCACCCGGTCGCTGGACAGCCCGGCCGTGGCCAGGTCGTCGCGCAGCTGGCGCAGGCTGGGCCGGGGATCGGGTCCGGTGGCTTCCACCAGCACCTTGCCGCCGGCAGCTGGTCACCGCCACCACCGACCAGTTGGCGTCGTCGGCCCAGCGTTCGGCCACGGCCTGCACGTCGGTCTGGCGCACCGAGGTGCGGTTGAACCGGTCCGAGTTGATGTAGAGGGGAACGGCCACCGCCACCAGCAGCAGGCCGATGACGACGACCGCCGCGCCCCGCCGGAAGGTCGGGGTGAGCGAGGCGTCGGCCGCCCGGTTGGCCCGGTAGATGGCCATGACCACGATCCCGCTGGCCAGGATGGCCACCACGTTGGTGACGAACAGGAGCAGGGCGGCCACCGACTGGTGGTGGGCCCCGGATTCCAGGGTCAGGCCCACCACGGCCAGGGGCGGTACCAGGGAGATGGCGATGGCCACCCCGGGCAGGGTGTCGGAGATGTCGGAACGGGCCAGGGCCACCGATCCCACCGCCCCGGTGGCCAGGGCGGCCACCAGGTCGACCACCCGGGGCGTCACCCGCGACGCCACCTGGCTGTTGGTGGCGGCCACCACCGGGTAGGGGACGAACAGGCCGACCAGGAAGCTGATGAGCACCACCGAGGTCGCCCCGGCGACCACCAGGACGATGCTGCGGCGCAGGTTGGGTCCGTCGCGCAGCACGACGGCCACCACGATCCCCAGGATGGGGGTCATGAGGGGGGCGACGATCATGGCCCCGATGACGGTGGCGGTGGAGTCGCTGACCACGCCGGCGGCGGCGATGATCGTGGACAGGATCAGCAGCAGCCAGAACCGGCTCAGGCGGCGCCTGATCTCGGGACCCTCGAAGAAGAGCTGGTCGCGCATGCGCGCCAGGTCGTCCTGACCCAGACCTCTCACGGTGGTCCCTCCTGGTCGGGCCGCGCCGAAGCGATGCGGGCGCGTGGGCGGTCACCGTGGCACACGGGCCGCGCCGACGGGGTGATCAGGCCTGGTGGCGGCCGACCTTGACCCGCAGCATGGCCCGGTCGGCGTCGGCCAGGGTCTGCTGGTCGAGGCGGACCGGTGAGTGAGCCACGCCGATGGTGAGTCCGACCGACACCGAGCGGTCGGCCACCTGGAAGGGGGCGACCATGGCCGCGGTCAAGCGGTGGGCCAGCTCGTCGGCTTGGGCACCGGTGGCCCCACGCGCCACCACCACGAACTCGTCGCCGCCCACCCGGGCCACCAGGTCGTCGCCGCGCAGCGCGCCGGTGAGCCGGGCGCCCACCTGGCGAAGGACCTCGTCGCCGGTGTGGTGGCCCAGCACGTCGTTGACCGGCTTGAAGCGATCGAGGTCGCAGAACAGCACGGCGCCACCGCCGGTGGGGTGATCGAGCAGGTGGTAGAGCGCTCGGCGGTTGGGCAGGCCGGTGAGCGGATCGGTGTGGGCGGCGGTGGAGAGCTGGGCGACCTGATGGGTCCAGCGCAGGATGAGCTCGACGTACACCCGGGCCATGGCCATCCCGTAGGCGTGGCCGGCAGGGGACGGTCCGCCGGCACGGGTCCACACGGTGACCAGGGCGGGCACGCCCGAGGTGATGTCCGGGACGGGTTCGACCCACAGGCCGCCGCGGTCGGTGTCGACGGCCAGCTGGCAGCGGCGGGGGTCGAGCACGCCGGGGTGGGCATGCTGCACCGGCCGGCCGGTGGCCCGGGCCTCGGCCCAAGGCGAGCCGGGGTCGTCCTCGGCACCGGTGAGCGCCCGGGGCAGACCGGTGGACACGAACTGGTGGCCCAGGTCCTCTTCGTACCAGGCGACGGCGATCTGGGCCCGGTTGAGTCGCCACTCGAACACGTCGACCACCGGGGCCAGGCTCTCGGCGCGAGATGCCCCGGTCATGAGCCGGGTCAGCACGGCTTCGGTGGCGTGCTGGTAGTCGGCCGGTCGGGCGTAGACAGCGACGTACTGCTCGAGGCCGTCGGTGACGGTCGAGGCCGTGATGTCGAAGGTGAGCCAGGAGCCGTCGACGTGGCGGAGCCGGAAGCTCGAGGCGCCGGCCGGCGTGCCCCACTGGGGCCAGCCGGCCAGGGCGGACGCGGCGCGCTCCAGGTCGTCGGGGTGGACGAAGTCGACGATGCTGTTGCCGACCACGTCGTGGGGGGTCCACCCCAGCAGGGTGAACAGGCTGCGGTTGGCGTAGTGGACGGTCAGCCCGGCGTCGACGGTGACCACGAACTCGAAGGCGTCCTCCACCAGGGACTGGTACAGGGCCTGGCTGGCCTCGGCCTGGGACTCGAGGGAGAGCGGCGGAGCGGGGGGCGTCACGGGGTCGCGACGGGGGGTCGGGCGCGCACCGAGCCATTGTACGGGCCGCTCGGAGCCGTCCTTATGGGCCGAACGTCCCTCCGTGCCCTCGGATCAGTCGTGGTGACGGACGACCAGCACCGGGCAGGGGGCCTTGTGGATCACGTGGTCGCTGACCGAGCCGGCGAACAGGCGCTTGAGGACGCCCTTGCCGCCGGCGCCGATGACCAGCAGGTCGGGCTGGTGCTCCTCGGCGTAGTGGACCAGGGCGGTGCCGGCCTCCTCCTCGGTGGGGATGAGCCGGACCTCCACCTTGCCGTCGAGGGCGGCGGCGGTGCGGGTCAGGGCGTCCTGACCGGAGGCCACGTGCTCGGCGTAGTCGTGGTCGGCCTCCTCGGGGGTCTGGAGGGCGCCCTCGAAGCCGCCGGCATCGTCTTCGGGATCCTCCCGATCGAGGATGACGGTGACCAGGGTGATCTCGGCGTCGGGGCGCAGCAGCCCGAGGGCCTGGCGGGCGGCGTCGATGGCGGCGTCGGTGCCGTCGGTGGCCACCATCACCTGCATGCTGGTTCCTCCACGGTCGACGGATGGGGCGGGGTCGCGCCGGGCCAGCCTAGGACGGCCCGGACCGGGTAAGACTTGGGCCTGAGCCGAGGAGGACGCGATGACCGGGGTACGTGTGCTGGTAGGGACGCAGAAGGGGGCGTTCGTGTTGACCTCGGACGGCCGGCGGACGGACTGGGAGGTGAGCGGGCCCTACTTCGGGGGCTGGGAGATCTATCACCTGGTCGGCACGCCGAGTGACCCGTCGCGCCTGTACGCGTCGCAGTCGACCGGCTGGTTCGGCCAGGTCATCCAGCGCTCCGACGACGGGGGCGAGACGTGGCGGCCGGCGGGCAACCAGTTCTCCTACGCCGGGGCCGCGGGCACCCACCAGTGGTACGACGGGACCCCCCATCCCTGGGAGTTCGCCCGCGTGTGGCACCTCGAGCCGTCGCCGACGCGACCCCGACACCGTGTACGCCGGGGTGGAGGACGCGGCGCTGTTCCGCTCCACCGACGGCGCCGAGACCTGGGAGGAGTTGTCCGGGCTGCGCACCCAGGAGTCGGGCCCGGGATGGCAGCCGGGGGCGGGCGGCATGTGCACCCACACCGTGCTCATCGATCCGACCGATGCCGATCGGATGCACGTGGCCATCTCGGCCGCGGGCGTGTTCCGCAGCGACGACGGCGGGCGGCACGTGGCGACCGGCCAACCACGGGCTGCACTCGGAGGGGATCCCGGATCCAGGACGCCGAGGTCGGCCATTGCGTGCATCGCATCGCCCGGCATCCGTCGCGGCCCGACACCCTGTTCATGCAGAAGCACTGGGACGTGATGCGCAGCGACGACGCCGGGGACTCGTGGCGTGAGATCAGCGGCAACCTGCCCAGCGACTTCGGCTTCCCGATCGTGGTGCACGCCCACGAGCCCGACACGGTGTACGTGGTGCCCATCACCAGCGACTCCGAGCACTACCCGCCCGAGGGCAAGCTGCGGGTGTACCGCAGCCGCACCGGCGGCGACGACTGGGAGGCGCTGACCGAGGGGCTGCCCCAGGCGGACTGCTACGTGAACGTGCTGCGCGACGCCATGGCCGTGGACACGCTGGATCCGTGCGGGCTGTACTTCGGCACCACCGGTGGGCAGGTGTACGGCTCGGCCGACGGGGGCGACTCGTGGACGGCCGATCGTTCGTGACCTGCCCAGGGTGCTTGTCGGTCGAGGTGCAGGCGTTGCCATGATCCGGGTGCGCCTGCCGCATCACCTGAGCACGCTGGCCGGCGTCGGGCGCGAGGTCGAGCTGTCGGTCGACGCGCCGGTGACCCAAGGTCGGGTGATCGACGCCCTGGAGGCGGCCTATCCGATGCTGGGTGGGACGGTCCGCGATCCCGAGACCGGTCGTCGGCGGCCCTTCATCCGCTTCTTCGCCTGTGAGGAGGACCTGTCGTTCGAGTCGCCCGACGATGCCGTTGCCCGACGCGGTGGTCAGCGGGGCCGAGGCGCTGCACGTGGTGGGGGCGATGGCCGGCGGCTGACGCCGGCCCACGTTGGCGGAACCGACATTTCTCCCTGTATCTACAATGTGCGCCGTGACCCCGCGGGCGGACTTCATGTTGCCCCAGTCCCTTTGGCGCGCCGCGTGAGCCCGGTCGAGACGCTCACGCTGCTGTTCTCGGATCTGGTCGACTCCACGGCCATCGGCGTGGCGCTGGATGCGTCCAGCTGCCGCCGATCTGCGCACCTCGTTGTTCAGCCTGCACCGCGAGGAGATCGAGCGGGTGGGCGGACGCCAGGTGAAGTCCCTGGGCGACGGGGTCATGGCGGTGTTCCCGAACGCGGCCAGCGGGCTGGAGGCGGCGGTGGGCATCCAGCGGCGCGTCGACCGGCTGGACCGGCGCTTCGCCATGCCCATCCGGGTCCGCATCGGGATGAGTGCCGGCGATGTCGAGGTGGTGGACGACGACTACTTCGGCGAGCCGGTGGTCGAGGCGGCCCGCCTGTGCGCGGCGGCCGAGCCCGGGTCGATCCTGGTGGTCGAGCTCGTCCGCCTGCTGGCCGGGCGGGCAGTGAGCTACGAGTTCGGCGAGGTCGACGCCCCTCCCGGTGAAGGGGCTCCCCGATCTGGTGCCGGTGTGCGCGGTCACCTGGGAGTCGGTCGAGCTCGACCAGATCCCGCTGCTGTGGCCGTCGGGCTCCGGAGCAGCCCGGGCCGTTCGTGGGCCGGGGCGACGAGCTCGAGCGCTTCGCCGACACGCTGCGGGCCGTCGAGGCCGGTCAGAGCCGCACGGTGGCCCTGACCGGCGAGTCGGGCATCGGCAAGAGCCGCACGGCCGAGGAGTTCGCTCGGCTGGCCTTCGAGCGGGGATCCCTGGTGCTGGCCGGTCGCGCCCGCGAAGAGCTGGCCGTGCCGTTCGGGCCCTACCTGGAGGCGCTGACCAACCTGGTCACCAACGTCGAGATCGAGGTGCTGGCCGATCACGTGGCCCAGCCACGGCGCCGAGCTGGGCCGGCTGATCCCCGAGCTGGCCGCCCGGATGGGTCCGCTGCCGGCCGTGGCCGAGACCGATCCCGAGACCGAGCGCTACCGCCTGTACCGCGCCGTCGGCGGCCTGCTGGCCGAGGCCGGCTCGGCCCGCCCGACGGTGGTGGTGCTCGACGACCTGCACTACGCCGACCGCTCGACCCTGCAGCTGACGCGCTTCCTGGCCGGCGAAGCCATCTCGGGGCTGCTCATCCTGGCCGTGTACCGGCCCAGCCAGCTCGACAGCGACAGTCCCGCTGCACGACCTGCGGGCCGAGCAGGTGCGGGCCGGTCGGTTCGTGGCCCTCGACCTGGACGGCCTCGACGACGCCGGGGTGACCTCGCTCATCGAGGACCAGCTGGGTCGGTCCCTCGAGGCCGACAAGCGGCGGGTGGCCGCCGCCATCGCCCGTGAGACCGACGGGAACCCGTTCTTCGTGAGCGAGGTGGTCCGCCACCTGGTCGAGGTGGGCGAGCTCCAGCGAGAGGGCGACCGTCGCGACGTGGCCGACGTGTTGACCACCTCCCTGCCCACCACGGTGGTCGAGGTGGTGCGCCGACGGGTGCAGCGGCTGGGCGAGTCGGTGGAGCGGATGCTGGCGGCCGCGACCGTGCTCGGCCACGAGTTCGACACCGCGGTGCTGGCCGACGTGGCCGGCCTGGACGAGGCCGCCCTGCTCGACGGGCTGGAGGCGGCCACCGCCGCCGAGCTGGTGCGGCCGCTGCCCAGCCGACCCGACATCTACACCTTCGCCCACGCCATCGTGGCCCGGACGCTGCACCGCGACCTGTCCCCACCCCGGCTCAAGCGGCTCCACCGACGGGCCGCCCAGGCCCTGGAGGCCCGTGGGGCGGTGACGCCGGCCGAGCTGGTGGCCGACATCGCCTGGCACTCCTATGAGGGTCGGGACCGGGCCACCACCGCCCCGGCCATCGACTGGGCCAAGCGGGCGGCCGAGCGGGCGCAGGTGCAGCTCGCTCCCGATGAAGCGGCCCGCTGGTACCAGCGGGCGCAGGAGATGGCCGACGAGGTGGACCTCGATCCGGCCAGCCGGTGCTCCTTGCTGGTGCTGTTGGGCATCGCCCAGCGCGATGCCGGCCGGCGGACTACCGCGACACGCTGCGCCGGGCCAGCCAGTGGGCCCGTGAGCTGGGTTCGGCCGAGCTGATGGCCGAGGCCGCGCTGGCCAACTTCCGCGGGTTCTGGTCGACCAGCGGCTCGGTCGACGAGGAGCGGGTGGACGAGCTGAACGCGGCCCGACATGCCCTGGGCGACGACGACAGCCCGGCCACGGCCCGCATCCTGGCCACCACCGCGGTCGAGCTGGGCTACGGCGAGGACGATGCAGGAGCGGCTGGCCCTGGCCGACGAGGCCCTGGCCATGGCCCGCCGGCTGGACCAGCCGGCCACCCTGGCCTACCTCCTGCGCAGCTGGGATCTCGTCCACCGGCTGCCCTGGTTCCTCGACGATCGGCTGGCGCGTGGCCGCCGAGCACGCGGCGCTGGCCGCCCAGCTGGGTGACCCCGTCGAGCAGTTCTGGGCGGTCAACGCCGGCAGCGTGGTGGCCCTCGAGCCGGCGACGCCGACCGCTTCCTGGAGCTGGTGCCCCAGGTCCTGCCCGCCGCGGCGGCCACCGGCCAGCGGCTGCTGGAGTGGATCGGCGGCTTCGTGGTGGTCACCGTGGCACCTGCTGCGAGGGGACTGGGGCCAGGCCGAGGCGGTGATGGAGCGCACCCACGAGCTGGGCACCGAGTGCGGCCAGCCCGATGCGGACGCCGTGTACGCCTCGCACCTGTTCGAGATCCGCCGTGGCCAGGGCCGCCTGGACGAGCTGGTGGAGCTGCTGGTGGCCATGGTCGAGGCCGCCCCCGACATCGAGGCCTTCCGCCCGGCGCTGGGCATCACCTACTGCGACCTGGACCGTCCCGATGGGCGCGACCTGTTCGAGCAGGACGTGGCCGACGGCTTCGCCCGCTACCGCCACAACGGCCTGTGGCTGGCGTCGATGGCCATGAACGCGGAGATCGCCGCCTACTTCGACCACGCCGAGGCCGCCGCGGTGCTCTACGACACGTTGCTGCCGTGGCGGGACCAGGTGGTGTGGACGGGCACCAGCGCCGGGCGTTCGGTGGCGGCCGCGCTCGGGCGGGTGGCCACCACCCTGGGACGGTTCGACCTGGCCGAGGAGCTGGTGGCCCAGGGCCTCGACGTGCACCGCCGGCTGGGGGCGCCGGGCTGGACGGCCGAGTCGTTGGTGGCCTCGGCCCGGCTGGGCCTGACCCGTCGGGCGCCGGGCGACGTCGAGCGGGCCCGGCCGGCCCTGGACGAAGCCGGCGCGCTGGCCGACGGGGTGGGGGCGGCCACCATCACCCGCCAGGTGGCGGCCCTGGGCGACCAGCTCTGACGTCCTGCCCTCGCCCGTTCCCGGCACGTTCGACCCACGAATCGTGGGTGAAACGAGCCGGGCGTGGGAAGGCCTGGCTCAGAGATCGCCGCCGGCCAGGGCGTCGAGGGCCCGGCGGCCGGGTTGGAACAGGTAGGCGCCGCCCTGGGGCACCACCACGGGACGTTCCAGGCCCAGCAGGTAGGGCGGCGATCCCGGCACCTTGAGGGTGGCGCCCGGCTTGGGCAGCCCCAGGATGGGATCGGGGTCGTGGCCCAGGCCCAGCACGTCGCCGTCGATCAGCCACCGTCCGGTGCAGGAACTCGAACTGGCGCTCGATGTCGGCCACGAAGCACACGAAGACCAGGCCGCGGTCGACCCCGTCGTCGGGCGAGTCGGGGGCCAGGCGCGGGCCGTAGGGCAGGCCGCGGCGCATCAGCCGGTGGCGGGTGGTCATGGCGCCGCCCACGCCGGCGCCGTCGCGGGGGTTGGCCCGGCGGATGTGGGCCCCCACCGGGCAGCGCAGGCCGTCGGGATCGTCGGCGAAGCCGAAGCGGTTGATGCGGGCCGGGTCCGAGGAGATGGCGGGATCGGGGGCGTCGGGCGACAGGCTCAGTGGGGTCCCGTCGGGCCAGCGACCCACCAGCTTGGCGGCCAGCAGGTCGGGGCCGCCCGGGAAGCTGCGGCCGGCCTCGTGGATGAGGGAGCGGAAGGCGGCCACGTCCTGGTGGAGCTTGCGGATCACCAGGTAGGAGCCGTTGGTGGCCCACCCGTCGGCCGGGGCGGGGTTGGCCACCCCTTCGGCGTCGAGGTGGCCCAGCACGAACTCGCCCACCGGCAGGGGCTGCCAGCGCGAGCGCTTGGGGGTGCCCATGGCCGGGGTGCCCGGCGGGTCGACGCCCATCACCCGGGGTTGGGCCACGCCGTCCAGGAACCCGAAGTGCTCGCGGCGGTCCTCGAAGCGCTCGGCCCGCTGGCGATAGGCGAGGCGCAGACCGCCGTCGCCGTCGATGCGGTCGGCCAGCTGCTCGGCCCGCTCGTCCAGGTGCGCCGGGTTCCAGGCGGTCAGGGTGATGACCAGGTGGGCCACGTCGTCGCCCAGGCCGGGGTCCCAGTGCTCGGGGTCGGCGGGACCCTCGTCGCCCAGTCGGGCGGCGCGCTCGACCAGGCCCTGGCGGAAGGCGGGCGGGAAGGTGCGTAGGTGGTCCTCGGACATCCCCAGTCGGGCCAGCCCGGCTGCGCTGAGGGCCACGTTGGAGGTCACCGTGGGCGGCACCACCCACTCGGTGGCCGGGGTGATGTCGGGGGCCAGCTCGGCCAGCAGGCGCCGGCCGGCGGCGGGGTCATCGACCTCGACGAACAGGTAGCTGGCGTGGTCGTTGTCGTAGGCGCGCAGGACGTTGCCCTGGAGGTCGGCCAGCTCGGGTGCGTCCAGGAACCGGCGGGCTCGGCGGGACAACGATCCTTGGGCGGGGCTGAGCAGCTCCTCGCGCAGCAGGCGGGCCTTGAACAGGCCCGACTGGATCCGGCTGGTGCGGCGCGGGGGGTCGGCCGTGGCGGTGATCCAGGCTCATGCGCCGTCCCCGGAGTGGCCGAAGGCGTCGACGAAGGCCTGGCGGCGCGCCGCCGGATCGTCGTCCTGGTGGGCCATGACGAACCGGCGGAGGTGGAGGTGGCGCCCGACCGCTCGGTGGACGTCGTCGGCGGTCCGGCCCGGGGAGTTGGCGTACTGGAGGCCGACGGGCAGGAGCCGGTCCAGCAGGTAGCGCACCGAGGCGGTGGCGAAGTCGGGCGCGGCCGCGTCGGCCGGCGCGTCGACGCAGCCGGCTAGCACCGACGCCAGGGTGGGAGCGGCCTCCGTGGCCAGCTCGTGGAGGTAGCTGGGGGCGTCGCCGTCGACGTCGGCCGACAGCACCAGCACCGGCGCGGCCAGCGGGCGGCGTTCGTCGGTGCACAGCTCGTCGAGGATCTGGAGGCGGGCGAAGTGGGTGCGCGGGCTGGTGGCGAACGGGCTGTGCACGCCCACGGGGAGCCGGCTGAGCTGGTCGCGGGCCGCGTCCGGGTCGACGTCGGGCCGCAGCGGGCAGATGACGGTGATGGAGGTGATCGTGTCCGCCGGACGGGTGGCGGCGGCGCGGGCCGAGGTGCGGGCGTCGGTCAGAGCCACGGACCCACCTCGGTGAGCAGGGCGCGGTAGGCCGTGTCGAAGGCGGCGTCGTCCAGGGTGGCCGCCTGTCGGGCCAGCCGGTCGAGCCGATCGCTCACCTCGAGAGCCCGGGACACCTCGGTGGTGGTCGCGTTCGAGTACCGGCTGTAGTAGTGCTGGATGGCGTTGGCGTGGTCGTCGCTCCAGTCGCGGTAGTCGGCGCTGGGGTACAGGCCGGGGTAGGCGATGCCGCCGGCCCAGACCATGCGCATGTGCCAGGGGACGGCCTGCACGAACACGTCCACGTACTCGTCCATCGAGGAGTCGAAGTTGCTCTCGAAGTAGAGGCAGGTGTGGCCCAGGGGCTGGCCTCCGAGCTGGTCGACCAGGGTCCAGTGGGCGATGTGGATGAAGGACTGGCGGCGCAGCGGCTCGCTGATGATGGCGAAGCGGCGGGCGGCCGCGAACAGGACGCGGCACCACCCGGCCCACCCGCGGTGGAGGGGGATGAGCAGGGTGGTGGCGGTGGCGCGCCCGGCGGTGTTGGCCATGGTTGCCCCTCCCCGAGCGCCCGTCGTGTGGGTCGTTAGTGTGGCACCGGGAGGGAGGGGATGCTCGATGGCTGAGTCGATGACCGACGCGTTGCTCGACGAGATGATGTTCCAGGGCGACCCCGAGGCGGACGAGGTGATCGCGCGAGCACGCGGCGGACACCGAGGCGGTGGTGCCGGGCGATGTGGTGCGCCACGTGGCCGCGCACCTGCGCATGGATCCGGGGGCAGCGATCGTCGGCGGTGGAGGCGTATCTGGCGGCCACGCCACCGTTGCCGGAGTGGGCGGATCCCGAGCTCATGGCCCAGGGGGCGACCTTCTTCGCCACCCACGCGCTGGAGATCGGCTCGGCGTTGTTCTGCGGCTCCCTGCCCGAGGGCTACGCGTCGCCACGGGGGGCGCGGGTGTTGACCCTCACCGGTCGGCTGGTGGCCGGGCCGGTGCGGCGGGTGACCGAGACGGCCCAGATGGTGCTCGACGCCATGACCACCGACGGGCTCGAGCCCGGGGTGGGCGCCGGTTGGGAGGACCTGCGTCGGGTGCGGCTCATGCACGCGGCGGTGCGCCACTTCATCAACGACGACCCGTCGGTGAAGCACACGCCGCACCTGCCGGCGCCCGCCCACGGCTGGTGCGACGGCTGGGGGACGCCGCTCAACCAGGAGGACCTGCTGGGCGGGTTGCTGACCTTCACGGTCACGGTGTTCGAGGTGCTGGACAAGCTGGCTGTCGACTACGACGAGGCCGATGTCGAGGCGTACCTGCACCGCTGGTGCGTGATCGGGTCGCTGCTGGGGATCCGCCACGACATCCTGCCCCTCGACCGGGACCACGCCGCGCTGGCGGCCACGTTGATCCGGATTCGCCAGGAGGACGCCAGCCGGGACGGGCGCCGGCTCACCCAGGCGCTGATCGGGGCCATCCAGGCGTCGATGCCCAGCCCGGCGCTGCGGGGGTTGGTGCCGGCCGCGGTGCGCTGGTTCCTGGGGCCCGACGTGGCCAACCTGTTGGGGATCGAGCGCAACGCCTGGACCTATGTGCTCGACGGTCCGGTGCGGCGAGCCAGCCAGGTGGTGCACGTGGACGAGCGCCACGACGAGCTGGTGCAGCGCTGCATGCGCTACGTGGGCGGCTCCGCCTTGCGCGGGTTCATGGACGCCAACCGGGGTGAGGAGCGGCCGTCGTTCGCCATCCCCATCGAGCTCGAGGCCGGTGCTCCGACGCGAACCCCGGCGGTTCCGTGTCTGACCCGGAGGCGGCGGCGGTGACGGCGGCGGGATCGGCGGGCGGGTCGGGTCCGACTGGTCGGTCGAGGTTTCCGGGAGTACCTGGCCAACCTGCGGGTGGGGATGATCGTGGTGCTGGTGGTGATCATCGTGGTCATCGCTGCGGTGGGTTGGATCTACCGCCCGGGGACCACGGCCTACCCGGTGGTCCCTCACGGCCTGGTCGTCTCGGTGTCCGGGGACGTGAAGGGGCTGACACTGCAGCTGACTCCGGCAGCCGGACGGCGGCGCGGTGCTGGTGCTCTACGACGACGGGCTGATCGACAACACCAAAGGGGTGACGCCTGGCGGCTGGTCGATCCAGTACAGCGGAGCGGGGCCGGCGACGGTGTGCAATCCGACCACGGGCCGGATCCCCATCCCGCCCCACACCAGCCCGTTCGACTCGACGCCGGTGGCGATCCCGAAGGTCACCCACCGGCCGGCCCCGGCGCTGACCGACGTGTACCTGGCTCCGGGCTCGGTACAGGTCCAGCCGGTGTCCAAGTCGGCTGGGCTGTACCTGCGGCTGTGCTGGGCATCGGACGCGCCCATCGCCCTGGACGGCGCCTACCTGAGCGCGCAGCTGCCGACGCTGGAGGTGGGCAACGGGTCGACGTCCAGCGACACCGCGGTGCGGTGACCGAGTCGGTGGTGGCGAACGCGGGGGACACCTCGACGTACTCGATCCAGACCAACGGGAGCCTGACCAGCAGCGACGCCGACTCGTGGACCTGGGCCACCCAGACGGTGCCGTCGCCGGCGTCGTTCCAGTCGACGGTGGCGCCGATCTCGTTGTCGGCGGTGGACGTGGCCAAGACGCAGCACCAGGCGTCCCAGGAGTTCTTCGCCGGCGTGCTGCTGGGCGTGGCCGGCGGGGCAGTGGTCACCCTGGTCATGGAGCTGGTGCCGGACCGGCGGCGGGATGCAACGGCCGGTGACGCCAGCTGAGCCCGGGACCTACTTGTTGTGACCCGGTACGCACCAAGGGATGGTGCGGGGCAGGACAGCGCAGGGGTGGGGCATGGTCGGCTGCGGCGGGAGGGGCAGCAGGGAGAAGGACGGGTCCTGCTGGGGGTACACGGCCCCGGCGCACAGCGGGTCGCTGGGCTGGAGCTGGTGAAGGTTGCACAGCACCTGGCCGAAGAGCGGGTCACCGATGCCGGCGCCCCGGCGGCCGTGGCGCAGTTGCCGTTGGTCGTCTGCAGGTTGGTCGGGGCCGAGGTCACGCCGGCCGGATCGACGTTGCCGTGCCAGCAGTTGCCCTGGCCGGGCGCGGCGGCCGGGATGCCGATGGCGCTGAAGTCGCTCAGGTCGGCCAGGTCACCGTTGCTCGGGTTGGCGAACGAGCCGTTGCCCACGAAGAAGTTGTCGTGGACGTTCGAGCCGTAGTCGAGGAAGAAGCACGACGGCCCGCCCCCGATCGTGTCCACCAAGGGGTTGTCCCACACGCCGCCGGCGTCGGTGCAGTCGGCCGGTGAGTGGTCGATGCCGCTGATGTAGGGGACGAGGGCGACGGCCCAGGCTCCGTTCTTGGCGAAGCGGTTGTGCTGGATGGTGTCGTTGCGGCCGCCGGCCACGACCACGCCGGCGCCGACCAGTCCGAGGCCGTTGCCCGGCACGTCACGGTTGTTGTTGTCGTGGATGTTGTTGCCCACGATCGAGAAGCACGACCCGGGGCGGGCCGGGCAGGCACCGTTCTGGGGCGCCGGCAGGTCACCGTCGCTGGCGCTGTTCGTGTCGATCCCCTCGCCGTTGTCGTTCCACTCGCCGTTGCTGATGACCAGGTGACCCCCGGAGTTGGTGCCGGAGTAGCCGAGCACGTTGTTCTCGCCGTGAGCGTGGTCGAGCACGGCGTTGCAGTCCGGGCAGGCCCCGATGTAGTAGCCGGAGTCGTTCATGTTGCTGGCATAGGTGCGGTCGATGAGGCCAGGGCCAGCGGAGTTGGAGACGAAGATGCCGTAGGTCGCCTGGGCGGGGTCGCTCGGCTGGTAGTAGGCGGTCGTGGCGGACAGGTAGGAGCCCGAGTAGGAGTGCAGATGGATCTGGGCGGTCTCGGCGCCCCCGTTCCACCAGATCTCGTTGCCGGAGCCGCCCTGGCCGGACAGGAAGTTGCAGGCCGTGAGGTTCTGGATCGTCACGCCACTGGCCTCGAACACCTCGATGCCGTTGCGGCCCCAGGCGCCGCCCGGTCCGATCGGGCCCCGGTCCTGGTCGGCGGCCGCGCTCGAACAGGTCGGCCCCGACTTGGTGCCGTCGACCACCACGCCGTTCGGTCGAGGCCGAGCAGGTGGAGGTTCGGCTTGTCGATGAACACGCCGGCGCTCGGCGCCGTGGTGGGCTTGTGGGTCGTGTAGTCGCCACGCTCCTTGTAGTCACCGGGCGCGATCACGATCCAATCGCCGGGCGACGCGGCATCCACCGCCGCCTGGATCGAGGTGAACCGGCCGGCCTTGCCGTGCCAGGTCCCGACCGTCCACACCTTCGGCTTGGGTCCATGGCCGCCACCCGGCGAGGTCGCCCCGGCGGGCGAGCCCAGGCCGAAGGCCATCAACACGACGATGCACACGGTGCGCTCACGCGACCGAGCGACGTCAGCCGCGACGTATCGAGTTTCATCACAGTCCCCCCGGATCTGGACGCTGCCTGCTGGTGCAGGTGCCGCTCGGGCCTGCCTGCGTTCGCAGCTCGCGTTCTCACTGTCCGGCCAGCCCGCATGGGCTGTCAAGGCACACTCGACGCGGCGGCGACCGCCGCGTCGGGCCAGCGTGAAGTTGGTGGCCGGGGAGGTCGCTGCTAACGTGCTCTCCACGCCGCGGGGTGGAGCAGTCTGGTAGCTCGTCGGGCTCATAACCCGAAGGTCGTAGGTTCAAATCCTACCCCCGCCACCATCGAAACAGCAGGTCAGGCCCGGTCCTTGTGGATCGGGCCTCTTGCTTGTCGGGGACACTTCTAACGGGTCTTCTAACGGGTTCCGTGACGACGCATGTAGCGGCAGTTGCCCCTGAACTGGGCAATCGCCGAGCGCGAGTGTGACGGCCGCGCCGGGCTGTGCCGCGGGCCGACGGGCTTGGGGGCGTGGGCGATCCGTTCCCTCGGCTGTCTCAGAATGCGGGGTGTTTCGGGGTCGACGAGACAGCGGTGTCCTGGGACGTGGGAGCGCTCTGCCCCTGGCCGCCAACCCGATCACGACGGTGTGCCGGCTGGGCCGAAGGGGTGACTTGTGCGCCTGGGTGATCGGCCAGACTGTCGGCCATGAGCCCCCGAGCTGCGACCGTGGCGCCTGTCCCGGCCAGGGTCGAGGGCGCCCATACGGCCGACGAGCTCGCCGGGCGCGTGGCGCTGGTGGCCGCCCACCTGGTGTCGTCGGGCAAGGTCGTGCCTTCGCTGGTGCTCGACGTCAACGCCCGGGCGCGGTCGCGCTGGGTGCCGCTGCCGGGTGTGGGCGATCGCGACCTTCTCGCCGCGCTGGTGGCGGAGGACTCGATCGACGGGCATCGGGCGGCCGCGGCGGCGTTGGCCGAAGCCGTCGACCGGCTCGCCCGTCGGCGCCTGGCCGAGTCGGGTGTGCGACTGGTACCGCGGCGCTCGGGCCGCCGCACGGTCCCCCAGGCCTGGCTCGAGTCGCTCAGCGCTCCGGACCCGTCCATGTCGCCGTCGTTGCCGGTCGACAAGCTGGTGGCCTTCGCGGCGCGGCTCGACGACTGGGTGGCGTCGGGCGCCGTCACCCGCGACCGGGTCCGCCTGTGCCTGCGTGTGCACGAACCGGGCGCCCACCCTGACGCCCCGGCGTCTGGGCGTGCCAAGGCGGCTGCTGCCCAGGCGCCGTGGTGGATCGAGCTGCTGGTGCAGGACGCCGACGAGCCGAGCCTGGTCGTGCCCATCGCCCAGCTGTGGGCCGGCCGGGCGCCGTTCGCGCCCAGCTCGATCGAAGAGGTCCTCCGATCGCTGGCTCGCATGGCCGGGGTCGCGCCCGAGCTGGCCGGGTTGTTGGACCACGCCACGCCCACCGGCCTGGCCGTCGGCACCGACGAGCTGTTGGGGTTCGTGCAGCGACGGGTCGAGGCCCTGGCCGACGTAGGCGTGACCGTCATGTTGCCGTCGTGGTGGGGCCGGCGGCGCAGGCTCGCCGTGCGGGCCCGGGCGCGGTCTTCGTCCAGCGGGCCCAAGGGAGTGGTCACCGGGGCCGGTCTGGGCTTCGACGAGCTCGTCTCGTTCACCTGGGAGGCCGCGCTCGGCGACCGGCGGCTCACCGCCGCCGACCTGCGCCGACTGGAGGCGGCGGCCGAGGCGAAGCAGAGCCTGGTCGAACTGCGGGGCGAATGGGTGCAGGTCGACGGAGTCGGTCTGCGCGACGTGCTGGCCAAGGCTGGCTCTGGGGGTCAGGCCACGGTGGGTGACCTGTTGCGGGCCAGCGTCGGCCTGGGCGACATCGACACACTCGACGGGGGTGCTTGGCCAGCGGTGGACGCCGCCACGAACCGCGGTGTCGCCGAGGCCGAGCCGGTCGAGGTCGTGGCCTCGGGTTGGCTGGGCGAGCTGCTGGCCGACGTCCGGAACGTGTCGGTGCAGCCGCAACCCACCCCTGCATCGTTTCGGGGGGAGTTGCGGCCCTACCAGGAGCGCGGCGTCGGCTGGCTCACCTTCCTGGGCCGCCTCGGCCTGGGCGCCTGCCTGGCCGACGACATGGGCCTGGGCAAGACCGCCCAGCTCATCGCGACCGTGCTGGCCGAGCTGGCGGACGGGCCGACCCTGGTGATCTGCCCGGTGTCGGTGCTGGGAACTGGGCCCGGGAGCTGGAGCGGTTCGCCCCCGAGCTCGTAGTGCTGGTCCACCACGGCGCCGGTCGCTTCGACGACGACGACTCGCCGTTCACCGAGCGGGCCCGGGCCAGCGACATCGTGTTGAGCACCTACTCGCTGGTGGCCCGCGACACCGAGCACCTGCGGGCGCTGCGCTGGGGCCGGGTCGTGTTGGACGAGGCCCAGCAGATCAAGAACCCCGGCACCGCCACCGCCCGGGCGGTGCGAGCGCTCGACACCGACCGGCGGATCGCCCTCACCGGCACGCCTGTCGAGAACCGGCTCTCCGAGCTGTGGTCGATCATGGCGTTCCTCAACCCGGGGTTGTTGGGCTCGCTCCACGCGTTCACCGACCGGTTCGCCCGCCCCATCGAGCGCGGGGCCGACGAGCAGGCGACCGCCACGCTGCAACGCCTGGTCAGCCCGTTCCTGCTGCGGCGGCTCAAGACCGACAAGACCATCATCGACGACCTGCCCGACAAGATCGAACAGACCGAGCATGTCGCGCTCACCGCCGAGCAGGCCAGCCTCTACCAGGCGGTGGTCGACGACCTGCTGGCCGCCGCCGCCAGCGAGGAGGGCATCGCCCGCAGCGGCGCGGTGCTCGCCGGCATCGCCAAGCTCAAGCAGGTGTGCAACCACCCCGCCCACTTCCTCGGCGACGCGTCGGCACTGTCGGGTCGCTCCGGCAAGCTCGACCGGGTCGAGGAGCTGCTCGACGAGATTGTCGACGCCGGCGACAAGGTGCTGTGCTTCACCCAGTTCACCGAATGGGGCGACCTGCTGGTCCCGTACCTGGCTCGTCGCTATGGCACCGAGCCCCTGTGGTTGCACGGCGGTGTGGCCCGGACCCGCCGAGAGCAGCTGATCGCCGCGTTCGGGGACCCGCAGGGGCCGCCGATCTTCCTGTTGTCGCTCAAGGCCGGCGGCACCGGTCTCAACCTCACGGCCGCCAGCCATGTCATCCACCTCGACCGCTGGTGGAACCCGGCGGTCGAGGACCAGGCCACCGACCGCGCCTACCGGATCGGCCAGCGCCGCGCCGTGGTGGTCCACAAGCTGGTGTCGATGGGCACCATCGAGGAGCGCATCGACGCCATGATCGCCTCCAAGCGTGAGCTGGCCCAACGTGTGGTCGGCAGCGGCGAGCAGTGGATCATCAAGCTCGACACCGCCGAGCTGCGCGACGTCGTGGCGCTGCGCCCGACGGAGGTCACCTGATGGCCCGGCGGCCCTGGGACGACCCGTGGCACCGTTACGCCGAGTCGCGGCCGCTGCCGGTGGCCGACGGCATCACCACCTCGCGCCAGCGTGGCGCCATGGCCGACACGTGGTGGTCGAAGCGCTTCATCGAGGTGCTCGACTCCTACGGGCTCGGCACCCGGATGCAGCGCGGTCGACGCTACGCCCGCTCCGGCCAGCTCCTGTCGCTCGAGGTGACCCCCGGACTGTTGCTGGCCCAGGTGCAGGGCTCGCGTCGCACCCCCTATGTGGTGTCGATCCGCATGGACGTGCCCGACCCCGCGGCCTGGTCGAACCTGCAGGACGCGTTGGAGGCCAAGGTCGCCTTCGTGGCCCGGCTGCTCAACGGCGAGGTGCCACCCGAGCTCGAAAGCGCCTGTACCGACGCCGGCATCGCCTTGTTCCCCGCGACCTGGTCGCAGCTGCACACCACCTGCAGCTGCCCGGACTGGGAGAACCCCTGCAAGCACCTGGCCGCCGCGCTCTACGTGTTCGCCGACCAGCTCGACGCCGACCCGTGGCTGCTGTTCACCTGGCGGGGCCGCAGCCGCGATGAGCTGCTCGCCCACCTCGCGACCCGATCGGCCGTCTCGGAGCCCGACAACGTGCCGGCGTGGTGGCCGCTGACCCCGGGCCACACCGACCTCGGCCGCGTGCGCTGGCACGCCCCGGACCTCGACCCACCCGAGCCGGCCGACCGGGTCCTGGCCCGACTTGCCCCCCTCGACGCCACCTACGGCCCGTCGCGGATCGACGAGCTCATCGCCGCCGCCTACCCCGTGCTGGCCGAGCTCGACGAGGAGCGCTGAACTGTCCGCGCGACCGCTCCCTACGGAGCAGAACGGTCGAAGGGACGCGTCAGCAGCTTGTTGCCTGTTGCCTGTTGCATTGCAATGCAACTAGCAGCGACCTACCCTGGTGGTCATGAGTCCGAGACCTTCAGGAGCGGATGCCGGCGTGCGTGCGGCTGCTGACCTGACCGAGGCTTTCGCCAGTCTCGGCGTGACGGCGACTCGGCCGTGCCAGCCCGACCGGGCACTTGATTCACCCCAGGGCCGGCCCCGGCCCCGTTCGGATCTCATCGTGCGTGGCCGGGATCTCGAGGTGCCGCTGGCGATAAAGGCCGTCAGCATCCTCACGCCTGCCCATGCCCGCGGTCTGGGTCCAGTCCCGCTGGACCCGGTGGGAGTGGTCGTCGCCGACAACATCTCGAGCGCGGCCCGGGAGGCCCTCACCGAGCAGGGCTGGGGCTACCTCGACCGCCGAGGGCACCTGGCCCTGCGGGCCCCAGGATTGGTCGTTGACGCCGACGTCCCGTCCCAGTCGGCGCCGGCATCGGGTCGGCGCGACCCGTTCTCGGCCGGTGCCGTGATCACCCTGGCGTGCGCGTTGCTTCTGTCGCCCACCGAGCCGCCAACGTTGCGCGACGTGGCTCGCCGCTCGGGTTACAACGTCTCCAGCATCTCGCGTGCCGCAGCGTCGCTACGTGCCGAGTCGCTCATCGAAGCCGACGGCCGGCCGCTGGTCCCCGAGCTGTTCTGGGCGGTCTCGGGCGGGTGGCATCCCACCTGGATGGCCGTGTCACATCTTCCCGACCCTGCCGATGCGGTGGCTGCCGGGGCGACTGGGGCGATGGCGTGGGGAGCGGCAGTGGTCGTCACCGCCGACTACCCGCCCGAGCTGTACCTGCCCGACGCCGTCTCGTTACGTCGTGCCACCGCCCTGGATCCGCCGGCCGACCCGCTTCGGGCCGCCGCTCTCGTCGCCGTTCCACCCACAGTCCTGGCCTCTCGTGAGCCCTCGGCGCGAAGCGTGGCCGGGTACCCATTGGCCCAGCCCCTGTTCACCGCGCTCGACCTGGCCGCCGATCCGGCGCGCGGCACAGAACTGCTCGAGGACTTCAACCCCGCGGGGGCCCCACGTGTCTGGTGACCCGACCGTCGAAGACGGCCCTCAGCCGGTGGAGACGATCCTGCTGGCCACCAGCACGGACTCGCCCACCGCCGCCATGGTGCGGGCACTCGACCAGCTCAACCACGCCGAGCTCGGCCCGCACGCGCTCGTCGGTGGTCTCGCCGTTGCCTGCCGGCTTGCCCAGGTGCATCGCGTCACCGGAGACGTCGACCAACTCGTCGAAGGAACCGAGCCGCTGGCCATCGAACGGATCGTGAGCTCCGGCGTCGGTCGTCGGGACGAGACCGGCAAGCTGTACGTCAATGGGGTGAAGGTGGACATCATCGACACCTACCCCCTGACCGACGACGACCTCGACGGCGTCGAAGGCCACCCGCGCCTGTTCGTGACCGGACACCGCTATGCCCTCGACACGGCCAGGGCAGCTGCCATCATCGCCGCCTCTGCAACCGACGGTCTGGCGGACGAATCGACGTTGGCCGGGGCCCCGACCGCTCGATGCCAGCTGGCCACCGCCGCCGGCCTCGTCGCCACCAAGTCTCATGCCCTCGCGGATCGACGCGACTCTCGTCCCGAGAAGCAGGCGTCGGACACCTACGACCTGTTTCGCCTGGCCGGCGCTCACCTCGACGCAATCGTCACCGACCTGCGCGCCGCTCCCTTCGACCTGGCCCGGCTGGTTGCCGATGCGCTGGCCGAGCAGGTGACGGACAGCCCCACACGCGCCGCCCGCCGGCTACGACAGCTCCCCGGCGCGGAAATTGCCGGCATCGACGCGGACGCCATCGCCGACCGATTCGAACCGCTCGTCGAGGCGTTGCGCCGCTAGACCGACAGGCAGCAGATCCGGTCGTGTCCGGGCAGAGAGCTCGTAGGCATGTAGGCCCTGGTCAGATCTCCTCGCTCATCGGCTCATGGGGGCCGCGCGAAGACCACACACGGGTACGAGAACGGCCGGATGCTGTTCGCTGCCCAGCTGAACAGCGGACAGCAGGCCGACCGATCGTCAGCTCGTGATCTGGGCGACGACCGCCGGCCAGCCCCGCCTACCAGCCGGCGATCCGCTCGATCGGACCGCTGTGCAGGCCATGTGAGCCCTCCGGGCGCCCCACCGGCACGAAAGTCCAGCTCAGAGGCACTTTCCGGGACGCCCTGGTATGAGCTGGGACCGAGACGATCTGCTCATAACCCGAAGGTCGTAGGTTCAAATCCTACCCCCGCCACCACCTATAAGTGCAGGTAAGAGGCCCTTTCCGGGAACCCGGGGAGGGCCTTTCTGCTGCCCGAACTCGTCCACTGTGACAACCTTTCGCGGTGCGAGCCGGGGGGCACAGTCCACTTCTTCGAGTCCGGGCTCGGCTCGGCCTGCGGCGTCCGCATCCTCGAGAGATCCACCGCCGCACGGGCCACGGACAGACATCGCCGTGACCCGGCGGAGTCTTGTTCCGCCGACGATCCGCCGCCTGGCGCTGCCTCCGTGGCGGCGGGCGCCGTTCCGCCTGTTCCGATCGCCTGCCTTCTTCGGCGGAGTCTTCGTCGCCGCGCTGGTGGTCGGGCTGGCCGCCGGGTCTCGCCCGTTGTTCGTCTCGTCGGCGGCCAACGCCGCTCTGCACGAGGATCTGGTCGACGGCTGCCCCTACCAGGTCGGCCTGGCCGTGCAGCGCGCCGCCTCCTTCGACACCAGCCCCGGCTCCCACAACGGCAACCTCCAGTCGTCCCAGATCGCGGCGGTCAGCCGCGAGCTCGACCGATCGGTGCAGCATCTGCCGGGCCTGCGTCCCGGCGTGGTGACGATCTTCGGAGGCAACGCCGCCATCTCGTCCACCGACGGCACCTCCCACGTGCAGCTCGTGGCTCGCACGAACGCCACCGACCACATCGTGAAGGAGTCGTCGTCCTCAGGGCCCGGGATCTGGTTGCCCAGCGACGTGGCCTCGCAGCTGAAGGTGGGCGTCGGTGATCGGGTCGAGCTCACCACCTCCGGCGTGGGCCAGCCCGTGCCCATGACCGTGCGGGGGACGTTCCGGGACCTGGCCAACGGCCGCCGTGACCCGACGTGGTGCTCCATGCAGCTGACCTTCCAGGGCACCGCCACCTTCCAGCCGAACCCGGTCGCCCTGGTCGACGCGCCGGCTCTGACCCGCGCCCTCCAGGCGGGCGCGGTCAACGGCGTCCGAGTGTCGTGGGAGTACCCACCGGACGCGGGTGGCTGGTCGCTGCCCCGGGCCGAGCGGAGCCTCGGGCAGTTGAAGGCGCTGGCGTCGGCCGCGGGCAACGGATCCACCACCATCGGGCGGGTGCTCGGCGGAGGGACGGCCGCGGTCGACCAGCAGTCGTCGCTCGACCACGCCCAGCAGGCCGGGGCCACCGGCAACGCCTTCATCGGACCGGTCGCGCTCGGTGCGGCCGGGGTGGCGCTGCTGACGCTGCTCATGGCCGCCCGCACCTGGCTCGACCGACGGTCCCGCGAGCTGCGCATCCTGTCGCGGCGCGGGGCCGGTCCCGGGCTGCTGGCCGCCATGGGCGTGCTCGAGCTGGCCACCCCCACAGTGCTGGGCGCGGCGGTGGGCCTGTTCGGGGCCTGGTTCCTCATCCGGTGGGTCGGTCCGAGTCCGCTCATCGCATCGAGCGCAGTGGTGAGCGCGGCCGAGCTGGTGCTGGTCGCGGTGGTGGCCGCCCTGGTCTTCGTGGCCGCGGTCGTCCTGGCCGGGGCGCGGCGCGTCGGCGTCGAGGACACCCCAGGTCGCCAGGGCCGAGGCCTGGCCTGGGAGCTGATCGTGCTGGCGTTGGCCGGTGCGGCCTACTACGAGCTGGCCAGCCGCGGCTCGTCGGCCACCGTGGACGCCAGCGGACACGTGCACATCGACAGCCTGGTGCTGCTGTTCCCCGTGCTGCTGCTGGTCGGCGGAGCCGGTGTGCTCTCGGGGCTGGCGCTGAGCAGCCGGGTGCTGCGCCGAGCCGGGAGGGGATGGCCGGTGCCGCCGTGGCTGGCCGCTCGCCGCCTCGCCTCCGGTCGTCCCCGGGCGGTGATCGTGATCATCGCCGCGTCGACATCGATGGGCATCGTCGTGTTCGCGGCGGCGCTCGGCGCCTCCCAAGGGGCCACGCTCGACGCCAAGGCGACACTCGGACCGGGGAGCGCGCAGGTGTTCACCCTTGGCTCTACCGGCTCGCGGCCGACCAGCTCTCCGCTCCACGAGCGGTCGACGACGGTCACCCGCACGTCCGAACAGACGGTGACGAGCAACGCCCACGCGCCGGCGGACGTCCTCGGTGTCGACCCATCGACGTTCGCCCAGGGTGCGTTCTGGGATTCGAGCTTCGCCGGCAAATCGCTCGGCTCCCTGCTGCACCTGATAGCCGGGCCGGCGCAGGACGGCACCCTCCGGGCCATCGCGGTGGGCGACGGCTTGCCCGATCGCTTCACCGTCGATCTGCCGGCCGGTTCCGGCTACTCGTCGGCCTCGATCCCGGTGCAGGTCGTGGCCCGAGCCCGGGCCTTCCCCGGGTACGGCTACGAGAGCGACAAGCCCATGGTGGTGGTCGACCGTGCCGCGCTGACCAAGGCCGGTGTCACCCAGACGCCCCAGCTCTGGGTGAACAGCCCGGACCGCCGCGTTCTCGCCCAGGTGAAAGCCGCCGG
Organism: uncultured Microthrixaceae bacterium; assembly: GCA_963793965.1. Classification (GTDB taxonomy): domain Bacteria; phylum Actinomycetota; class Acidimicrobiia; order Acidimicrobiales; family Acidimicrobilacustridaceae; genus UBA4742. The sequence continues at coordinate 122,028 of CAWCCB010000011.1, read as the reverse complement.
CGTCGACGTGTCCAACACGCTGCTGGCGTCCAACCTGCGGTCCCGCACGGCAGAGCCGCAACTGTGGGCGTTGCGCTACGTGCAGTTCATCGGGCTCTCCGCCGGCGCGGTCACCATCTGCGGACTCGGCCTGTACTTCGCCGCGGTCAGCGACCGCCGTCGGCTCAGCACGACCATGGCCCGCAACATGGGCCTCAGCCGCCGCCGATCGACGCTGGCCACGATGGCCGAGATCGCCACCATGCTCACGATCGGTCTGGCCCTCGGCGCGGTGCTCGCCGCCATCGCCATCCGCCTCGTCTACTCCCACCTCGATCCGGTGCCCAGCAACCCGCCCGCGCCGCTCCTGCGCTACGACGCCGGCTACGTCGTGCTGTCCGCGGCGGCGGTGGTCGTGGTCACCGTCGTCACAGGCCTGGTGATCGAAGCCGCGAGCGGCCAGATCGTCGTTGCCGGAGCTGATCCACCGTGCCAGCTGACCCCGCTCGCCATCCGGCGGTCTCGCCTGACGGGTGGGCGGCGTCGTGTCGCGAGCTGGTGCAGATCTACCCCGCGGCCGATCGGGCCGTGGCCGCGCTTTGCGGCGTCGATGCCGATTTCGAGCGCGGGTCGATCACGATGGTGATCGGCCCGTCCGGCGCCGGGAAGTCGACGCTCCTGCGGTTGCTGGCCTGCCTCGAACGCCCGTCGGCCGGTGACGTGGTGGTCGGCGGCGAGCCGACTGCCCTGCTCGGGCACCGAGCCCGACGCCGGATGGCGGCCCGCCGCCTCGGCTACGTGTTCCAGCGGCCGGCTGAGAACCTGCTCGAGTACCTGACCGTGGCCGAGCACATGACCATGGCCGCTCGCATGCGGGCCACCGCGTCACGCCGATCCGACGCGGCCACCCCGGCCCCCGCCGATCAGGAGGCGATCGATTCGCTGCTGGCGGCCACCGATCTCACCGACTTGACCGAGCGCCGGCCGCGGGATCTATCGGCCGGCGAGCAGCAGCGACTGGCGTTCGCCATGGCGGTGGTCGGAAAGCCGGCCCTGGTCATCGCCGACGAGCCGAGCGCCGAGCTGGACTCGTCCGCGACCGCCGCCCTGGCCGACCTGCTGAAGGTGCTGAGCGGTCTGGACACCACCCTGGTGGTCGCCTCGCACGACCCCATGCTCATGGCCGTCGCCGACCAGGTGCTGGTGATCCGCAACGGCACGCTGGCGGCGCGGGGCACAGGTGCCGATCCGCCGTTGCCGGTGCTCGACGCCACCGGGCGGATCCAACTGCCCGATGAAGCCGCCGGTCTGTTCCCCGGACGGCAGGCTCGCATCAAGGTCGACGGCGACTCCCTGCGGATCGAACAGCCATGACCGGGGGCGACGCCGTCGTGCGAACCCGTGGTCTGGTCAAGCGCTATCCGCGCCGTCGGGGTGCGGCCACCGTCGTGGCGCTCCCCGACCTCGACCTGGTACCGGGCGAGCTGACGGTGGTGGTCGGGCCCTCCCTGTCGGGCAAGACGACGTTGATCGACCTGATCGCGGGCTGGTCCGAGCCCGACGAGGGCGAGATCGAACGGGAGCCGGCGGGGCTCCCGCTGGGGGACTGGTCGAAGCTGGCGGTGATCTCCCAGGGCCTCGCCCTGCTGGGCGAGCTGAGCGTGGTGGAGAACATCACGCTCGCCCGTCGGCTGGCTGGCGCGGCCGCGGGCGAGGTCGACGCGTGTCTCGACGCTCTCGACATCGCCGCGCTCCGCGATCGCAATCCCGACGAGATCTCGGTCGGCGAACGCCAGCGGGTGATGGCGGCCCGGGCGGTCCTGGCCCAGCCGGCGGTCTTGTTGGCCGACGAGCCGGTCGCCCACCAGGATGCGGCGCGGGCTGAGATCGTGCTCGACCGCCTGCGGGCCGCCACCGAGGCGGGCGCGGCCTGCCTGCTGGTCACGCGCGAGAGCGACCTCGCCGTCGGTCATCACCGATTCGACCTCAGCCCGCCTGGCTAGGCGGGTCGCCCTCCGGCGACCGCGCTGATCTACTGGGGGTCGAGGCTCCGGTACGGAAAGGGCGGCATGGACGAGATCGACGAGACGATGGTGGTCAGCCCGACCGATCTGGTCGCTTACCTGGCCTGCGGTCACGTCACCTGGCTCGACCGGCTGGCCGCGGCCGGCACGATCGGCAAGCCCCAACGCAACGACCCCATGCTCGAGCTGCTCCAGGCCCGAGGCCTCGACCACGAGCAGGCCTACCTCGACTCGCTGAAGGGCGAGGACCTCGGGGTGGTCGAGATCCCCGACGGGCAGGGCGATTCGGTCAGTGGCAACCGACTCGACCGGGCTCAGGCGCTGGTCGACCGCGATCGCGCCACAAACCAGGCCATGGCCGACGGAGCCGGCATCGTCTACCAGGCCACGTTCCTGGACCGGACGGCGGTCCCCTGGTGGCGGGGGCATGCCGACTTCCTGCGTCGGGTGGTGACGCCGAGCGAGCTCGGTCCGTGGAGCTACGAACCCATCGACACCAAGCTGGCCCGCCACGCCAAGGCGTCGGCGGTGCTCCAGCTGTGCTTCTACGCCGAGCAGGTCCAGCGGATGCAGGGCGCCGCCCCCGAGCGGGTGGACGTGGTCTTGGGCACCAACGAGCAGGTGTCGGTACGCCTGGCCGAAGTGTCCGCCTACTACCGGGCCGTGCGCCAGCAGTTCCTCGACGCGCTCGGCGTCGAGGTCGAGCCCTACCCCCTGCCGTGTGACCACTGCTCGATCTGTCGGTGGGCCGGCCGCTGCCACCAGCGCTGGGACGACGACGACCACCTGAGCCGGGTGGCGTTCATCACCCGCGAACAGACCCGCCGCCTGGAAGCGGCCGGCATCACCACGCTGCGCCAGCTGGCCGCCGCCCCCGAGACGACCACGGTGGCGGACCTGAGCTCCTCGGTGCTCGACCGGCTCCGGGCCCAGGCCCGCCTGCAGGCCCAGTGCCGACCGGGTGAGCCGCCGCCGGTCGAGGCGGTCCTGCCGGTGGAGGCGGAGATGGGCCTGGCCGGTCTGCCCGAGCCCGATCCCGGCGACCTGTTCTATGACATCGAAGGGCACCCCTATGTAGGCGACCACGGCCTCGAGTACCTGCACGGACTGGGTTGGGAAGACGGCGGCGGCGAGTTCGATTTCGATCCGATGTGGGCGCACACCCCGGCGGCCGAGCGGCTGGTGTTCGAGCGGCTGATCGACCGCATCGTCGAGCGTCGCCACCAGCACCCGAACATGCACGTGTACCACTACGCGCCGTACGAGACGACGGCGGTGGGCAAGCTCATGGGCCGCTACGGCACCCGCGAGGACGAGGTCGACGATCTGTTGCGGGGCAACGTGTTCGTCGACCTGTACCGGGTGGTGCGCCAGGGGGTGCGAGTCGGCACCGAGTCGTATTCCATCAAGAAGCTCGAGCCGCTCTACATGGCCCCCCGCGAGGGTGACATCGGCTCAGGTGGTTCGAGCATCGTCGAGTACGAGCGCTACCTGAACACCCACGATCCCCGCATCCTCGACGAGATCGAGGCCTACAACCGCGACGACGTCGAGTCGACGTGGCGGCTGCGGGGCTGGCTGGAGGAGCAACGCCAGGTGCTCATCGAACGAGGTGTCCAGGTGCCCCGACCCGCGCCGCCACGCGAGGAGGAGACCAAGGACGTCGACCCGACCATCGCCGAGCTGATCGAGCGGTTGACCTTCGATCGGGAGCAGGCCCTGGCCGACGAAGCCGAGCGCGAGGCGGCCGCGCTCGACGAAGGTGTGGACCTGTCGCCGACGTCGGGTGAGCCCCTCGACGAGCAGCATGCCCGATGGCTGATGGCCGACCTGCTGCAGTGGCACCGCCGGGAGACCAAGCCGGAGTGGTGGCGGTACTTCGAGCGGGTCCTGCGCTACGAGGACGACGACTTCGTGGCCGACTCCGAGACGCTGGGCGGGCTCGAGTTCGTGGACACGGTGGGCACGATCAAAAAGTCGACGATCTGGCGCTACCAGTTCGACGTGGCCCAGGACTTCAAGCTGAAGGAGGGCGATGCGGTGCTGGATCCGCCGATCGCCCGCCAGCACCTCCTGACCGAGGACGGCCCCACCGGCTCGACCGGCACAGTGGTGGATGTCGACATCCGGGCGGGCACGATCGACCTGCGACGGGCCAACAACTGGTCCGGGCCGCAACCCCGATCGCTCATGGTCGGGGTTCGGGTCAGCAACGAGATCCTGGAGGGGTCGCTCCAGCGCCTGGCCCACGCGCTGCTCGACCACGGGATCGACGGTCGGGGGCCGGCGCGGGCCGCCCGCCGGCTGCTCGGGCGCCGCATCCCGGCGGTGAGCGGGGTGGTGGCTGGTGACGAGCTGCGACGCCCGGTTGAGTCGACGCTGGAGGCCACCGCTCCGCGTGGTCGGATCGCTCGACCAGTCCTACCTGCCGGTGCAGGGACCGCCGGGGGCGGGCAAGACGCTCACCGCGGCCCGGGCCATCCTCGAGCTGGTGGGCCAAGGCCGCAAGGTGGGCATCACCGCCTTCACCCACAGCGCCATCGGCACCGTGATCAGAGGAGTGATCGAGGCCGCGGCCGAAGCGGGGATGACGGTGGCCATCGCCCAGAAGTACAGCGAGGACGACCAGGTCGTCGTCGATGACTCGGTCACGCCGTTCAAGGATGCGAAGGACCTGGTGGCTGCGCTCGGCTCGGCCGACATCGTGGCCGGCACCGCGTGGTTGTTCGCCCGTGAGGACATGACCGCCACGATCGACACGCTGGTGGTGGACGAGGCCGGGCAGCTGTCGTTGGCCAACGTGTTGGCGGTGGCGCCGGCGGCGGCCAACGTGGTGCTGGTGGGCGATCCCCAGCAGCTGGCCCAGCCGTCGAAGGGCACCCATCCCGACGGGGCGGGAGCCTCCGCGTTGGAGCACATTCTCGACGGCGAGGCCACCATCGCCAGCCACCGGGGTCTGTTCCTCGACCAGACCTGGCGGATGCATCCGGAGGTGTGCGAGTTCATCTCCGAGCAGGTCTACGACTCACGGCTCCAGAGCCGGCCCGAGACGGCGGTACAGGCGATCGGCGACGGTCCGCTGGTGGCTGGCTCCGGCCTGCGGTGGTTGCCGGTCGATCACGACTGCAACCGGACCTCGTCGGTCGAGGAGGCGCGAGCGTTGGCGGAGGTGTACGAGTCGTTGATCGGGCGGGCTTGGCTCAACGAGAAGGGCGACGAGTCCGAGATCGGGTCCAAGGACGTGCTGGTGGTGGCGCCCTACAACGCCCAGGTGCACGAGCTGGCGGTACACCTGCCGGCGGGGACGAGGATCGGCACGGTCGACAAGTTCCAGGGGCAGGAGGCGGCGGTGGTGCTGGTGTCGCTGGCTGCATCGAGCGCTGAGGAGGTGTCGCGGGGTATGGAGTTCCTCTACAGCCGCAATCGGCTCAACGTGGCCGTCTCGCGGGCGAGGGCGTTGTGCGTGGTGGCGGCCAGCCCCAAGCTGCTGGCGGTGCAGTGCCACACCATCGAGCAGATGCGCCTGGCCAACATGCTCTGCCGGTATGTCGAGATGGCTGGGTCTGTCCCGTAAGACGCCGCAACGAGCCATCCGCCGCAGTCCGAGCCGGCGGTACCGTGGCCGTGTGCTCTCCCGGAGGATCGCGGTGGCGCTGTCACTCGGCATCGCGGTCGTGTTCGGCTCGGCCCTGGTCATTATCCCGGGCGTCGGGACGGCGCGCGGGAACGCCTCGCAAACCGCACACCCGACAGGGCCCCGACCCGACGTGGTGATCGTCGGCGAATCACTCGTCCAGCAGGTCGCCCCCATCGAGACCCGGCTCCTGCGTAAGGCCGGCTACGTCCCCGCGGTGGCGGCCCACAACAGCGAGGACCTGAGCTCTCCGTTCGTGCAGAGCCAGGTTCGCCAGGCCGTGGACCAGGGCACCCCCATCGTGGTGCTGGCCACCGCGGCCAACGACGCCTACCACGGAGCGGGCACCGCTCCCCGCGCCGCCTGGGCTCCGGCCCTGGCCCGCTACCGCCGAACCCTGGCCACCACCTTGGCCGCGCTGTCCCATCAGTGCACCGTCCTGATCGACACCCGCGTGGCGGACACCTCGAAGTGGTACGAACTGGGTCGCATCGGTCCCGCCATCGACGCCGCGCTCGAGGCGTCGGCCCGTGGCGGCCCCGCGCCCGTCGAGGTGGTGCACTGGTCGGCCCTGTCCGCCAGCCACGGCTCCGACTGGTTCTGGACCGACGGTCTGCACTTCGGCGACCCGGACCACGGGAACACGGGCTGGCACCCGGCCGGCGCCACCGCCTTCGCCGACGCCATCGCGTCGGGGATCGAGGCCTGCTCCTCCGACCTGCGAGCCCGAGCGCCCGCCACCCACTGACAGCCGGTCGGGATCCAACCGGAAGCCGACCGTGGCGCCGGCGACCGCGGGCTGAGGCCCGCGGCGCCCACCACCGAGGCACGCGGGATCCGCCGCGCCTAGCCTCTCGCCGAGGGCTCCGACGCCAGGGGGACTCGACAGGGGGAGTGAGCTGATGGCTGCCATCCGCTTCGTGCTCGTGGTCGCCACCGCGACCCTGCTGGTCATGTCGGCCGTGGCCGTCGCTCCGGCCGGAGCCTGGGATCATCCCGGGCCGCCACCTCGCCCGGGCCCGGCCGCCGTGTTCCAGGTCGGCGCCGCCGCGGTCGATGTCACCCCGCCGCTGGCCAGCTCGGGCGCGCCCAACCCCGCCGCCGCCTGCGCCACGCCCGCGCAGCTGGCCCAGTACGACGGCCCGCACCTGCTCTCGCTCGAAGAGCCCTACATCGACACCAACCACAACGGCATCTGGGACAGCGGGGAGCCCTTCATCGACTGCCCCACGCCGCTGACCAACGGCGGCGCGGCGCCGCCCGACCAACGCTGGGACGGGATCATGCTGGGCGGGGGAGACGGCGGCCCCCGTGAGCCCACCGCTGTGCTCGACCAGCTCTGGGCCCGGACGATCGTGGTCCGCAGCGGGCGCACCACCGTGTCGCTCACCAGCGTCGACAACGAAGGCGTGTTCGCCGAGATCTGGGATCAGGTGCGGGCCAAGGTCCGGGCCGACGGGGTGCGCAGCGTCGACACCATGCTGTTCAGCTCCACCCACGACGAGTCGGCGCCCGACACCATCGGCATCACCGGCCCGAACGAGTTCACCTCGGGCGTGGATCCCTTCTACGTGCAGTTCCTGGTGGATCGCACCGCCCGCAGCATCGAGCAGGCTTCCGCCCGCCTCCAGCCCGCTCGCCTGCGCTACGGCATGGTGGAGCCGAACAACCTGGTGACCTGCTGGTCGTCCTATCCGTTCGTGGCCGACGGCGAGATCGGGGCCCTCCAGGCCCGCTCGGTGCGCGACGGCCGGGTCATCTTCACCCTGGCCAACTACGGCATCCACGCCGAGGAGCTCGGCTTCTCCTCGACGTCGCAGGACGCCCTCCACCTCTCGTCGGACTGGCACAACTTCGCCCGCGCGTCCCTCGAGGCTCGCTACGGCGGCATGGCCATCACCGTGGCCGGCGCAGTGGGCTCGGTGGAGATGCCCCAGGTGTACCCGACCGCCCGCGATCTGACGCCGGTGGGGGTCTACAGCTCGACGGGCAACGGCGGCTGTCGCACCATCTTCCCCACGGATTCGACCATGGTCCCCTACGGCTACCACCAGTCCACCCAGGCCCGAGGCGAGCAGGTGGCCCGCTGGACCGAGACCGCCCTCGACCAGGGCGCCGACTCCCGCGCCGGCGGGATCGACGTGGCCACCAAGTCGTTCTTCGTGCCCTTGGACAACGCCCTGTTCGGCCTGGGCTCCCAGTTCGGGGTGATCGCCGGCAAGACCGCCTACCTCAACGGCCAGGTGGTGCCCCGCGACGCCACCGGGGCAGAGATCGGCCCGCCGGGCAACGAGTTCCGCAGCGACGTCTTCTGGCTGCGGATCGGTGACGGCGGCTTCGCCAGCGCCCCGGGTGAGCTGTTCCCCTACACCTACATCCGGTCCTTCGCCGGTCCCGCCGACGAGGCCACCCCCGATCCGTCGTGGTCGCCTCCGCCCTGGGTCATGGCGCTCATGAACACCCGCTGGCGCTTCGTGGTCGGCCTGGGCGACGACATGATCGGCTACATGTTCCCCCGGACCAACGCCGTGGGCATCCCGTCGCTGGCCGACCTCGATCCGCCCGACGTCGATCGCTTCGGCTGCGGCCATTCCGACGACGGCGAAGCGGCGGCCACCGGCGCCGGCGACCTGGTGGCCGACCAGTTGGCCTCGATCATGCCGGCGTCGCACGACCTGATCGTGGCCGGGCGATACGTGTGGCGCGACGGCACCCTGCACCGCAGCCCGATCGGCGACGGCGGGCAGGCCTGCACCGGTCCGGCCAACACCTTCGTGCCGGCCCCCGGCGGCGGGGCCACCGCCGTGGTCATCGGCTCGGTCACCCGGAGGGTCGACGGCCACAACGTGCGGTGGATGGACGCCACCGGCCAACCCCAGTCCCGGCCCGACACCCAGACCCGTGGCGTCATCGACCGGTACGGCCGCCGAACGTGGATCGACGTGTTCGCGGACCAAACCTGAGCCGCACGCGCCCGGTCCCGTCAGCTCACCGGAACCGGGGTGGTCGTCCCTCCAGGAAGGCGGCGACCGCCTCGGCGTGCTCAGGGGTCTGGTAGCCCTGTGCCACCCGCTTGAGCTCCCGGCGCTGCACCGTCCCGGCATCGGTCTCGCCGGCGTTCTGGGTGAGCAGCTCCTTGATCCAGCGCAGCGCCTGAGGCGGGTTCTCGCCATACGAGCGGGCCCGGGCGACGGCCACCTCGACCACCTCGTCGAGGCCGGCCAGCTCGTCGGCCAGGCCCTGCGCCACCGCCTCGTCGCCCAGCAGGGTGCGCCCCGACAGCATCAGGTCCGACGCCGCTCCCCATCCGCAGCGTCGCGGCAGGTACATCGTGCTGGCCAGCTCGGGTACCACGCCCAGCTTCACGAACCGGATGCTGAGCTTCGCCCCCTCGGCCACCACGATGCGATCGAAGGGCAGGATCATGGTCAGCCCCACCCCGATGCACGCGCCGTTGACCGCGGCCACGATCGGCTTCGAGGCGCGGACCAGCTCCACCCAGTCCCGCGTCCCGACCCGGCTCGGCCGCGCCCTCGTCCCCCTTGATCTGGGCGTCGAACACCGCGCTCATGTCGGCCCCGGCGCAGAAGCCCCGGCCGGCGCCGGTGACCACGATGGCGCCCACCCGGTCATCGGCGTTGGCCGCCTCGATCACATCGCTCAACTCGGCGCCCATCTGGGGCGTCCAGGCGTTGAGCTTCTCGGGGCGGTTCAGCGTGATCAGCTCGACGTCGTCGCGCCGCTCGCGGAGGATCTGCTCGACGGCCACGATCGCACCCTAGCCAGCGCCCACCGAGCGGGCCCGGCCGACCTAGAGCTCGAACAGCAGGTGGTGGCTGAGGTCGCCCTTGAGGTCGACGAACATCGCTCGGGTGTCGAAGCACCAGTGCCCGTCGACCTGGTGGAAGGTGTCGTGGTAGTGCCCGGCGATGATGGGCTGGAGGGCCTGGGCTTCGGCCTGCTGGAACACCGTGTAGTAGCTGCGGGCGCTGGCTGTGCCGGCCTCGTCCTCGACCTCGATGGCCACGTTGGTGGTGACGTGTCGCGTGCGCGGCGTGCCGTCCTCGTACAGGCGGGTGGAGCCGTCGTACAGCTTGCGGACCTCCTCGGCCCCTTCGATCACGATCCCCGGCGCGGCTTCGATGCGGCCGTGGCGGAACAGCTCGGCCACCCCGGCCAGATCCCCCGCGTCGATGCGTTCGGCGTAGGCGTAGATCAGGTTCTCGATGGCACGGGCGTTGTCGGGCACAGGCCGAGATGCTAGTGAGCGCGCTGTCGACGACCCGGCACGCGGTGTGAACCGCTCGGTTAGGTTGAGGCTCGACGATCCACGTTGCCCTGGGGGTGCTGAGAGCTGTGTCCTACGTAGTGGATTTCAAGGATGTCTCGACCGTCGGGCTGGAGTCCTCGCCCGTGGCGGACGCGCTGGCGGGTCTGCGGGCCAACGAGGCGCGCTACTTCAAGAACAAGTACGACCACGACTTCACGGTCGAGCCGGCCAGCGAGTCGAAGAAGGTCCTCGACTATGTGAGTCGCATCCTGAAGGAGGAGCGCGACATCGTCATCGTCTCCCCGCCGCTGGAGGTCTCCGCCATCGAGGTCGAGAACATCCGCTGGACCTACGTGTTCTACGAGAGCGGCCTGTCCATCAACGTGTTGTGGGAGCTCGACAACCCCAAGAAGCGGGCCGTCGGGTTCAAGCTCTCGGAGGGGATGGACGTCCCCGACGAGCTGTCCTCGTTCAAGTTCGCCCGGCAGAAGTCGAAGCTGGCCGGCACCATCCGCGGCTCGTACTTCGTGATCAAGGGCGACTACTGATCGGATCGTTGCGACTGACCGGCTCGCGGCAAGGCTGACTCCGGGGACGACCGGCTGGTGGCCTCCCCGGTCTGAACCGGAGCATGGGCGCGCCTGAACACTTCAGGAATCCTTCAGGTCGCGTTCAGCCCCGCGCCAAGCGGGATGAGGATCATCCATGGACAACGGCCATTCTCGGGCCGACTGGCGTGGTCCCCCAACGGCGGGATGGCCAGCCTGGCCCTGGCGTCGGCTGTCGGTTCGCACCTGCATCCCCGATCAGAAAGCACATGCCGCCATGAGGGCCACGCTCCGGCGAATCGGTTTCGCGACGCTGGCAGTCGCGCTGTTGGCCCTGACCGGTTGCCAGCTGAGCCCGCCCCAGCCTCCGATCGACCCGTGCTCGCCGATAGTCAACCAGCTGGCGTGCGAGAACAGCTATCCGGGGACACCCCAGTCGGTGTGGGACTCGGGCACCGGCGACGCCTCCATCCAGGGATTCGCCACCCAGATGAGCGTCAACGTGGGTCAGCACGATCCAGTTCAAGATCTCGACGCCGTCGACGGCGTATCACCTCGACATCTACCGGCTCGGCTACTACCAGGGCGACGGCGCCCGCAAGTGGGCGACGGTGACCCCGTCGACCACGCTGCCCCAGGCTCAGCCACCGTGCCTGACCGACCCCACCACCAGCCTCACCGACTGCGGGAACTGGTCGGTGTCGGCCTCGTGGACGGTGCCCGCCAACGCCGTGTCCGGCGTCGTACATCGCCCACCTGGTTCGCGACGACGGTCGAAGGTGACAACCAGATCCCTTTCGTGGTGCGCAGATGACTCGAGCCACTCGGGCCTCATCTATCAGACGTCGGACACGACGTGGGAGGCGTACAACGACTGGGGCGGTGCGAGCCTCTACCACGGACCGTCGGGCAAGGCCACCAAGGTCAGCTACAACCGGCCCTTCGCCACCCGGGCCGACACCCCGAGCGGGCAGGACTACCTGATGTCGAGCGAGTACCCCATGATCCGCTTCCTGGAGGCGAACGGCTACGACGTGAGCTACCAGGCCGAGGCCGACACCGATCGCTCGGGCGCCCTCCTGTTGAACCACAAGACCTTCCTTTCGGTGGGCCACGACGAGTACTGGTCGGGCGCCCAGCGGGCCAACGTCGAGGCCGCCCGTGACGCCGGGGTCAACCTGGCCTTCTTCTCCGGCAACGAGAGCTACTGGAAGACGAGGTGGGAGCCGTCCGTCGACGGCACGAACACCTCGTACCGCACGATCGTCTGCTACAAGGAGACCGCCGACAACGCCAAGTCCGATCCGACGTCGACCTGGACCGGCACCTGGCGCGACCCGCGGTTCAGTCCACCCTCCGACGGGGGGCGCCCCGAGAACGCCTTGAGCGGGACCATGTTCATGGTCCAGACCGCCAACGACGCCATGACCATTCCCGGCCGCCGACGGCAAGCTCCGGTTCTGGCGCAACACCTCCATGGCCACCCTGGCGCCCGGGACGACGGGCACGCTGCCCCAGGGCATCCTCGGCTATGAGTGGGACTCCGATGTCGACAACGGGTCGCGCCCGGCCGGGCTGTTCGACGTGTCGTCGACCACCCTCTCCGAGAACGAGGCCCTCAAGGACTACGGCGCCACGGTCGGGCCGGGCGTCGTCACCCAGAACATGACCGAGTACCGCGCCGCCAGCGGCGCGCTCGTGTTCTCCGCCGGCACCATCGACTGGTCCTGGGGACTCGACAGCCACCACGACGGGGTCGGCCCGGCCCCCTCGGTCGACGTCCAACAGGCGACGGTGAACATCCTGGCCGACATGGGCGCCCAGTCCGGCACGCTCCTGGTCACCCTGCATCCGGCGGCCCCGTCGACCGACACCACGCCTCCGGTGGCCAACATCACCTCGCCCACCGCGGGTGCGAACCTCGGCAACGGCAGCGTGGTGACCGTCACCGGCACCGCCACCGACAGCGGCGGCGGGATCGTGGCCGCGGTGGAGGTGTCCCTCGACGGCGGTCAGACCTGGCACCGGGCCACGGGCACGGCCAACTGGTCCTACACCGGGCTCGCTGGGCGGCACCGGCACCGAGTCGATCCTGGCCCGGGCCAGCGACGACAGCGCCAACCTCCAGACCACCCCGACGGCCAGTTCGGTGAACGTGTCGTGCCCCTGCTCGATCTTCGGACTGGCCCAGACCCCGTTCACACCCTCCAGCGGCGACGCCAAGTCGGTCGAGGTCGGGGTGAAGTTCACCTCCCAGTCGACGGCTGGATCACCGGCCTGCGCTTCTACAAGGGCGCGGGCAACACCGGAACCCACATCGGCCACCTGTGGACCGCCAGCGGCCAGCTCCTGGCCTCGTCCACCTTCACCGCCGAGACCTCGACCGGGTGGCAACAGGCCAACCTTCTCCACCCCCGTCCCCGTCACCGCCGGAACGACGTATGTGGCCTCGTACTTCGCGCCCAACGGCAACTATGCGGGCGACAGCCTCGGCAACGACTACGCCAGCGCGGACGAGGGGCTGGACCAGGGCGCGGGCGCAGGACCGCTGCGTCGCCCTCTCCGATGCCGCCAGCGCCGGCAACGGCGATCTACGCCTACGGCGGCGACGCCTTCCCCACCGTCCAGCTTCGGCGCCACCAACTACTGGGTCGACGCCGTGCTGGCCACTTCGGCCGCCGGCGGACACCACGCCGCCGGTGGTCACCTCGACGTCTCCCGATCGACGGGGCCACCAGCGTGGACACCTCGACCACGCCGAGCGCCGCGTTCGACGAGCCGGTGCAGAGCCCGACCGTCTCCTTCACGCTCACCGGGCCGGGCAACGTTCCCGTGCCGGGCACCACGTCGCTACGACTCGGGCGGGGAGACGGCCACGTTCACGCCGTCGAGTCCCCTGGCCTCGGGCACGACCTACCACGCCCAGGTCAGTGGCGCCGCCGATCTGGCCGGCAACGTCCAGGCGGTGGCCAAGACCTGGACCTTCACCACCGCGGTGGCCCCGCAACCCGCCCGGGGTGTGCCCCTGCGGCCTGTGGAACGACCAGACCATCGCCGAGCGTGGTCACCGAGCCCGACCCCAATGCGGTCGAGCTGGGCGTGCGCTTCCACGCTGACCAGGACGGCGTGATCAGCGGGGTCCGCTTCTACAAGGGCCCCCAGAACACCGGCGTGCACACCGGCAGCCTGTGGACCGCGACCGGGCAGCTCCTGGCCACGGCAACCTTTACCGCTGAGTCCTCGACTGGCTGGCAGACGGTCCTGTTCTCGTCGCCGGTGCCGGTCACCGCGGGGTCGACCTATGTCGCCTCGTACCACACGCCGACGGGCAACTACTCGCTGACACCCGGCCAGTTCACCGGCCACGGCGTCGATGCCGCGCCGCTGCACGCCGACGCCGACTCCGGGCCGATCGGCACCGAACGGGGTGTTCGCCTACGGCGGCGGCGGGTTCCCCTCGGGCGATGGGGGCGGCGCCGGCTACCTGGTCGACGTCGTTGTTCACCCCGGGCCCGGATGTCACTCCGCCGACCGTGGTGGACACCGACCCCGAGCCGGCCACGACCAACGTGAACACGGCCAGCCCGGTGACGGCCACCATGAGCGAGCCGATCCAGTCCAGCATGCGTGACGGCGACGCTGACCGGACCCTCGGGACCCGTCGCCGGAACCGTCACCTACTCGTCGACCACGCACTCCCTGGCCATCACCCCATCGACGACCGCTGGCCGCGGCCACCACCTACACCGCGACTGGTGAGCGGTGCGCTCGACCTGGCCGGCAACGCCATGGTCGCGCCCGACTCCTGGACGTTCACCACCGCCGGGGTCGGCGCCTGCACCTGCACGCTGTTCAGCTCCACGCAGACCCCGGTCACCGCCGACAGCAACGACCCGTCCGCGGTCGAGCTCGGCGTGCGGTTCAGCCTCGGACACCGACGGCTCGGATCACCGGCGTCCGGTTCTTCAAGTCGGCGGCCAACACCGGGGTGCACACCGGCAGCCTGTGGACCAGCGTCGGGCACCTTGCTGGCCACGGGCACCTTCACCGGCGAGACAGCCAGCGGGTGGCAGACGCTCGAGTTCGCCACGCCCGGTCGCCGGTGACCGCCGGGACCGCCTACGTGGCGTCGTACTTCGCCCCGAACGGCCACTACGCCGAGGACGACGGGTTCTTCACCAGCGCCTACGACAGCGCGCCCCTGCACGCGCCGGCCAGCCTGCCGGGCGCCGGGAACGGGCTGTACTCCTACGGGGCCGACGCCTTCCCGTCGTCGACCTTCGCCGCCGCCAACTACTGGGTCGACCCCATGTTCGTCGGACCTGGCTCCGGCCGTGGCTCGGTCGCTCAACTCCAGGCGGGGCTGAACCCGCCGAGGCCCGGGCTGGTCAGATCGGCCCTGGACGTGGCGCGTCAGCCTGGGCCGACTACGGCCTCGACCCGTCTCCGCGACGGCTCGCCGCCGCCCGGTCAGGGGCGCGGACGCGGCGCAGGGAGCCAGGACGCCGATGGTGGGCACGGTGAGGTCCGGCGGTGGCTGGCGGTGGCTGGCCCGGGGTCTCGGCGGCCGCGGCGATGACCATGATCATGATGTTGTGCGGGATCTCCGGGGCCTGGCAGATGCCGGCCGGACGCCGCAGGGCGAGGTTGTGCGACATGGCCGTGCCGAGCTGGCCGTTCACCCACCGGTAGGGGCTGGGGTTGCCCACGATCCGGCTCTGGTTGCCCGCCACCACCGTGTCGGTCACCGGGTGGTCCAGCACCGTGGTGCGCAGCCGGGTGCCGACGATGACCGCGTAGTCGCCGGGATCGGACCCCCGGAACACGTTGTCGACCACCGTGGTCCGGTCGTCCTCCACGTGCACCCCGTAGGTGACGTCGGTGAAGGTGTTGTCCCGCACCGTGTTGTCGGTGGCCTCGTCCAGCACCACCCGCTCCAGCGGCGCCTCGAATACGCCGGTGCGCTGCACTGCATCGGGTAGGTGTTCTCACCCATCCGCGACCCCACCCACACCCCGTTGAGCCCACCGGTGAAGTGGTTGCCCTGGATCAGGTTGCCGTCGCTGCCGTAGCGGCGGGGCAGCCAGTCGGCCGCGTCGCTGATGTAGTCCTCGCCGCAGTTCTTGTACAGGAAGATCGACCCGGCCGAGTTGTCCCAGAACTCGTTGTCGACGATGCGGTTGAACCGTGAACCGTCCAGCGACAGGCCCTCGCGGCCGGGCCCCCAGAACCGCACGTCGACCCCGTTGAACACGGTGTCGGTGCCGCCCGGGCCCGTTCTCGACGAAGCCGTTGCCGTGGATGCGGTTGTCCTGCACCACGTTGTCCTCCGACCCGGTGTCCAGGTACACGCCGCTGCTGCCGTTGTCGGAGATGTCGTTGTCGGCGATGGTCACCCCGGCCACGTAGCCGTCCACGTACAGGCCCGACGCCGACGTTGGCGACGATGTGGCTGTCGGTCACCGAGAGGTCCGAGAACTCGTCCACGTACTCCACGCCCGGCGGCCAGGGTGGTGAAGCCGAGCCGGGTGACGTGGATGCCGTTCAGGAAGTTCTCGACCCGACAGTTGCGGATGTGCACGTCGTGGAGGGCCACGGTGTCGGGCGCCTGCACGTCGATGCCGTGGCCCACGCCAGTCACCCCGGATGGTGGCGCCCTGGCAGTCGAGGGTGACGTCGGAGGCGGTGATGGTGAACCCGGCCGTGAAGGTGCACCCCCGGGCCAGCCGCGCGCTGTGGGTCAGCACCACGCGCACCGCGGCCTGGGAGCACCCGATGAGGGGGAGCGGGGTCGAGTCAACGTGTGCGGTCGGGCTCGCGGCTGCAGGCGTCGTCGCCGCCGCTGGTGCGACCACGGGCTGGGCCGCGGCCAGCAGCGCCGTGACTGCCAGCGCCACCACCAGCGCCAGTCGCCCGGGACGTCCCATCCACTCATCGTGGCCCATCCGGGCGTGCGGCATTCAACTCACGACCAGGGAGGGGACGACCGCGACCACGAATCGGGACGACTGGCCATCCGCCTAGAAGAGACCGAGAGCTCCCAAGCCACGATCCAGGTCATCGAGCGCGCTCGGCAGCCCCCGGCGCGAAGACGGGGTGGTTGCTGGCCACGGCTCGCTGCAGCATCTCCCGAGCCTGCCCCGCCTCACCGGTGACGCTGAGCAGGAACCCGAGCAGCAGCATCCCTTGAGGGGCGAACTCCGGGTGGTCGGACTCGATCGCCTGCTCGTAGGCCTGCTTGGCCTTCACGTAGTCGCCGAGCATGTAGGCGGTGCTGCCGAGCTCGATGAGCGAGCGGGGGCGCTGCTCGGGGTGGCCCGTGGCCGCAGCCGCCACGAACTGCGATCCTCCGCCGCGATGTCGCCCTGCAGTCGTTCCAACACGCCGAGTTGCACCATCGCCTTCGGCGCTTCATCGAAGTGATTCGTCGCGATCGCATCCCGATAGCAGGTCTTGGCCTCATCGAGGTGCTCTTCCATGACGAGGAGGTCACCCAGGCTGACCAATGCCGCCGGGGCCTCGTCGGGGTGCTCGGTCGCAATGGTGGCCCGCAGGGCCGCTTCGACCCCTCGAGGTCGCCGGTGTTCGCCAGCATCACGGCGAGGCTGTACATGGCTGCCGGTGCCGCGTCTCGGTGGTTCGACGCAATCACCCGGTCGTACAACCCTCGTGCGCCGGTGAAGTCGTCAGCCGCGGCCCGAATGTTGGCCAGGCTCAGCATGGCCGCCGGGGCATGGTCGGGTTGGTTGGAGTCGGCTGCCCGGGTGAAGGCCTCAACGGCCGCGGGTTCGTCGCCCTGCCGCTGGAACAGGAAGCCGAGCGTGACCCAGGCCCGTGCGGAGACCTCGGGCTGGGCCGCGCCGGTGGCCTGGACGAGCGCTTCCTCGGCGATGGCAGACTCGCCCTGCACCCAGGCCGTCAGCCCGATCAGGATGGACGTGGGCTGCTCGGGGTCATCGTCCGTGTTCGCGCGAGGGCGAATCGCCAGGTCGCCTCCGACAACGGGCTGGAATGCATCCTCGGCCCAGGTGACGATGGGGTCCGAAGCCGCGTAGCGATCCGTTCCGTCGACGGGTCGGGTGCGCCGTACGAGTGCCGTTGCGTGCCCGCCCACCTCCTGGGTCGCCCAGTCGAGCCCCTGACCGAACGACTCGTCGGTCATGAGCCGGCCAGGCGCGATCTCCTCCAGTGTCATCTCGGCAAGGTCGCGCAGGCGCCGGTTGTCGATGGAGCCGCGGGGCATGCCCGCTCGTTGCCAGTCCGTGGCCGCTTTGGCGATGGCCACCCCAACGGGTTCATCCGCCCGGTGATCCTGGAACCGGTCGCTGAGCAGCCGGACCGCGGCGAAGAGCTCCGGCAGCTGGGCCAGGCCGCCACCGTCCGCCAGCGCGGGGTAGAGCCGCTTTGCCTCCTTCACCTCCGCCTCGGAAAGTCTGGTGTCGAGCACGAGCCCGACCGAAGCGTCCCGCAGAAGTCCCTCCAGCCGCGGATCGATCAGTTTGATGACGTCGAGCTCGAAGCTGTGGATGGTCACGGCGATGACGACGCCCGGATAGATCTCCGTGAGCCGTCGCAGATTGTCAGAGGTGAGCCCGCGCTGCAGGTGTCGCTGCGCATCATCGATCCAGATCACCAGCTTGCCGGTGAGCGGTCGAGCGAGTCCGACGAGGGTCGGGATCGGCTGTTGGGCTGGTCCCGACTCCAGCCCTTCGAATGGATTGCACAACGCAACCACGCGGTAGTCGGGGAGCTGGCGCACGGCCTGCCCAGAGCGCCCGTGACTTCCCGGTCCCGGGATCGCCTCGCACGACCACGACACGGCGCTGTCCGAGTGAGTGACTCCTCGGTGAGTGCCTGCTCGAGACGGGCGTCGATGCTGCGAGGGACATAGGGCGGCTCGCCACCCGCACGATCCAGCTCGGCCAACTCCGAACGGGTGACCCCAATCGCAAAGGGATCTGCGTCGGAAACCGCCTGGACGGGCACGGTGACGATCGATCGAAGCCGGTCGACCTCCTCGGCCTGGCGCGTACGCAGTCCGGCGATGGGAGCCCACACCTTGGGCACGGCCAGGAGCAATGCGGCTGCCACCCCCCAACACGATGAGAACCGGCCCGCTCACCCCGAGCTCTGCGTCAGGACGGTCAGCAGGGTCCCGACGACGACCGCGGCCACGGCCACCAGGGCCAGCACCTTGTCCGAACGAGGCACGTTCGCCAGCACGATCAAATCCTTCCAGACCAGATGGCGTTCACGCCTCGTACCGTCGAGGCCACGACGTGCCGACGAGCCCAAAGCTGCGGTGGCCCGAGCCCGGGCGCGGCGGGGCGCCGCACCGCCCACCGCCCTCGCACCGCTCCAGAACCGCGATGTAGGCATCGACCTCCTCCGAGGTGAGTTGGATGGCTTCGGCCGACGCCTCGGCCAGGACCAGGTCGATCTCCGCCTGGTCCGTGCCCGCTTCGGCGATGCCCAGTCGGGCGTGCGCCCGGCGCAGCCACGGCGGCGACCACCAGTTGCGCTGGCCCATCAAGGACATGGCCGAGGGCACCAGCACCGAGCGGACGATGGTGGCGTCGATGATCACGGCGGTGGCCAGCCCGAAAGCGAAGCTCTGGTTGGCCAGCATGGTCCCGGTGGCGGCGGCCACGCCCAGCACCAGCACGATCAGCACCGCGGCCGAGGTCGACCAGCCGACCAACTCGTTGCAGCCCGACGGCCACCGCCCGGTCGTTGTCGCCGTGGGCGTCGTACTCCTCCTTGATCCGCCCCAGCAGGAAGACCTCGTAGTCCATGGACAGGCCGAAGGCGAACAGGAAGATCATCACCGGCACTGTCAACTCGAGCGTCCCGGTCGACGTGAAGCCCAGCACGCCGGCCAGATGCCCCTGCTGGAAGGCCCACACCGTGACGCCCAGGGTGGCCCCGATGGACAGCAGGTTCATCACCACTGCCTTGATGGGCAGGACCACGCTGCCGGTGAAGAGCCACAACAGGACCAGGGTGGCCCCGAACACGAAGCCCAACGCGATCGGCAGCCGATGACCGAGGCTGCGAGACGAGTCGATCAGCTGCGACGCCGGCCCACCGGTCAGCACCCCGAAGCCTGGCCGGAGCCGCCGGATCTCGCGGCACCACCGCCACCGCCGCGGGGCCCTGCTCGCCACCGCGGGTGCCGCACCAGCAGCACCGACGGGCGTGTCCTGTCGAGTGGGTCGATCTGGGGCGACACCGCGGTGACGCCCGGCAGCGACCGCAGCTGTCGGACGAAGCCGTCCAGCGTGGCCCCACGATTGGCGTCGGCCACCACCACGATCGGGCTGATGGCCAGGGCCGGGAACCGCTCCCGCATGACCGCTTCGGTCACCCGGGCTTCGTTGCCCGCCGGCAGGAAGCGCTCGTCGGCCACCTGCGTGCGCAGGCCGAGCAGGGGAAGGGCCAGCACGAGCAGCACCGCCAGCGCGGCCCCGCCCAACAGGGCCGGCCGGCGTTGCACGACCCGAGCCAGCCGGGCGAACCAGCCGCGTTGGTCACCCGCCGGCGCGATCGGCTTGGCCTTGATCCGCGGGCCGGCCACCCCCAGCAGCGCGGGCAGCAGGGTCAGCGCGGCGGTGGCCGCGAACACCGTGACCAGGGCGCCGCCCACGGCCAGCGAGGCCATGTCGTCGGTGGGGATGAACAGCAGTCCGCACATGGAGATGGCGATGGTGACCGCCGAGAAGGTGATGGTGCGCCCGGCCGTGGCCACGGTGCGGGCCACCGCGTCGCCGGCGTCGAGCCCGCTGCCCCGCAGCTCCCGGAACCGGTAGACGGCCAGCAGCCCGTAGTCGATCCCGAGCCCCAGCCCCAGCAGGGTGACGATGTTCTGGGCGAAGGTGGACACGCCGAACAGCCGGGTCACGGCCAGCAGCGACACCAGGGCGCACATGATGGCGCCGCCGGCCACCGACAGGGGCATGGCCGCGGCCACCAGCCCGCCGAAGATGAAGGCCATGGCCATCAGGGTCAGCGGGGTGGACACGGTCTCGGCCCGCTGCGCGGTTCCGGGCCGCCACCCGGCGGATCTGTTCGGCCGCGGCCACATCGCCCCCGACCTCGGAGCCGTCGAGGCGGTGGATCTGCGCCGTCACCGCGTCGGCCACCGACGTGGTGGCCGTGGCCGACAGCCGCGTGTGTCGACCAGGGCGATGAACGCGGCTCGACCGGTGGTCGCGAGCGACGAAGGACGGGCCGTCGGTGGCGTCGGCCACGAAGGTCACCCCCCGCAGGGTCCGCACCTCGCGGACCAGGCGGGCCAGGTGCCCGGCCACCACCGGGTCGCCCGGGTCGCCCGGGATCACCGCGGTCGACCGCGTTGGCACCCACGCCGGTGACCCGCTCGGCGGCCAGCGCGGCGGCCGCCTGGGTGCCCGGCTCGATGGAGTTCGCCGCCCGCAGGCTGGCGATGGCCGGGCCGCTCAACGCCCCGCCCACCACGAACACCAACGCCCAGGCGACGAGCACCCGTCGCCGCCGTCGATAGATGAGTCGTCCGAACCGCTCGAAGCTCATGGCCGGTCCTCCCGGCACGGCCCCAGCTGTCGGGCCAACTCGGCCAGGCGGGTGGCCGAGGGGAACCAGCCCTGGGTCCGGGCGTCCCAGTCGGCCGGTTCTGCGGCGGGTGGTTCGGGCCGCAACCTGACGGGCATCCGGTCGTAGCCGGTCACGAAGTTGAGGTCCCGGTTGCGGGGCTCCTGCTCGTCCACCAGGGCCAGGTCGGGGAAGCGGTCCAGCAGGTGCTCGAACATGCAGACCAGCTCGAGGCGGGCCAGCGCGCCGCCCAGGCAGTGGTGGGTGCCGATGCCGAAGGCCAGGTGGTCGTTGGGCTGGCGGGTGGCGTCGAACCGGAACGGCTCGTCGAACACGGCCTCGTCCCGGTTGGCCGAGGCGTAGAGCATGAGGACGTGATCACCCCGGGCCAGCCGGTGCCCGCCCAGCTCGACGTCATCGGCCACCGTGCGGCCCATGGTCTTGACCGGGGACGCCCAGCGCAGCATCTCCTCCACCGCCACCGCGATGCGGTCGGGGTGCTCGATCAGCACCCGCAGCTGATCGGGGTGGCGGAGCAGCTGGTACAGGCCGCCGCTGAGCACGTGGCGGGTGGTCTCGTCACCGCCCAGCAGGATGAGCAACGACTCGTGGATCAGCGACTCGTGGTCCAGGCGGTGGCCATCGATCTCCGCGTGCACCAGCACGCTGAGCAGGTCGTCGGTGGGCTGGGTCCGCCGCTGGTCGATCGCTCCCTCCACGAAGCCGCGGAACCCGAGGTAGGCTGCAGTGGCCTGCTCCATGGCCTCGCCGCCGTCGCCCCCCACCAGCCCTCTGACCATGTCGTCGGACCACCCGAGCAGCTGCGCCCGATCCTCGGGTGGGATGCCGAGCGCGTCGCCGATCATGACCATCGGCAGCCAGGCGGCGATGTCGGCCACGAAGTCGCAGTGCTCCAGCTGGCCGGCCTGGTCGAGGATCTGGTTGCACGCCCGACGCACCGCGGGCTCGGACTCCCGGACCCGTCGCGAGGTGAAGGCGCGCCCGACCAGCTGACGACGGCGTCGATGGGCCGGATCGTCGAAGTCGGTCATCATCGGCATGGGGTCGAGATCCGGGCGCATGCCCGCCGCGCTGGAGAACAGCTCGGGGTGTCGGGACACCTCCTTCACCAGCTGATGTGACGCCACCCCCCACACGTGGCCGTCCCAGTGGACCGGGTCGTGGCGGCGCATCCAGGTCAGGACCGGGTGCGGATCAGCCCCCCAGAACGCCCCGCTCAGCAGATCGATGGTCGGCGACGGTGGCGCGGACGCCGGCCAGGGCGCGGGTGGGTTCGGTCCGGATCCGAGGGGGATCTCAGGTGCGAGCGGGTCACGGAGGTCGGTCACGGGCTTCTCCTCGATCGGGGCGCCCTTTGGCGCGCGGCGTCCACGGGTGGTGCGAGCGATCTGTGAAGACACGCCGTACAGATCTCGCCACCGCCCTCCGTGTGTATACATCACACGTGACATGTACTGTGTACGTAATTCGGCGCCGCCGGTCAAGTGGTTTCCTGTGAACACCAGGTGTCGGCGGCCTCCGACCAGCCTGAACCGCAGCCGCCGGTGGCGACCCGGCGTCGCCTCAGCTGCTCAGCAGCCGTCGCTTCCGGCCGCGGGCACGTCGTCACCGGCGCCGCCGCGCTCGGCCCGGGCCAGCAGCTCAGCCGTGGTGGCATCGAAGTGGGCCGTGTACGACGTGTCCGGGGAGCAGCCGCCCTGGTTGAGCCCGCCGATCACCCCGTACAGCCGCCCCTGTCGGGTCGCGGCCCGGTAGTCCATCAGCCACGGGCTCCCGCTGGTCCCGGCCACGAAGCCGCTGCAGTCGAACCCGGCGTAGCCCTGGTGCGCATAGGTGATGGTCGAGCAGCTGATCGGCTGGCCACCCACGCGGCCCGGGTAGGCCACCACCGTGACCGGCGTGGTGAACGGCTGATCGACGGCCAGCCGGTCCGCACCGACCACTCGCTCGATCTGGACGGTTCGACCGCCTCGCGGTCTCGGGCGACACGGTCACGAAGGCAACGTCGGCCATCGGGTCGTGGTCGCGCGACCAGCGCGGGTCCACGTAGGCGGCCGTCACCGGCCACATGCCGTAGGGCGCGGTCCCGTCGTGGTAGCCGGGCACGAACAGCAGGCCCGTCCCCGTCCCGGCCACGCAGTGGGCGGCGGTGGCGAGGACGTTGCCGCGAGGACTGTGCACGACGCTGGCCGTGCAGAAGTGCAGGCCCTGGTCCGACGAGCCGGCGAACAGCGCGCCCACCTGCGGGATCCCATCGAAGCTCACCGCCGCGGACTGGCGTGCCGCGGTGGTCGTGCTGGTCGGGCTGGTCGTCGGGGCCGGCGCCGAGCGGCCGGCGGTGGAGGAGCAGGCGGCCAGGGCGATGGCCACCGCCAAGCCGCCCAACAGGAGAGCCGATCGTCGCCCCGCGCTCACGAGCCCCGCTCCGCCATGACCGCGGCGGCGTCTTCCTCGAGGACCTGGATGCCGACCGTCTTCATCGGCTCCATCGTGGCCCATCAGGGGCGGTTGGCCGCCCCGGCCGGCTATGACGTGGGATCGAGACGGTCAACCAGGAGCTCGGTCCACGGCGCGCGATCGTCGGGCGGGCCCGGTCGGTGGCCGGGGTTTGGTCAGGCGCGCCCGCAGGGCGCGACGGGCCGCAGGTCGCGGAGGGTGACCTGGAGCTGGTTCAGCTCGGTCCGGAGGCACTCGTCGGTCTCGCGGGCCAAGCCGCAGACCTCGGCCAGTGGTCGGGCGAAGAAGCGATACCCGAACTCGAGCACCAGCAGCTCGAAGGTGCGGAATCGGGCTGTCCGCTCGTCGGTGCCGGCGTCGATGGCCTGTCGGGTCATCGATTCGACCATGGGGAACTCCGCGGCCATCTCGCTCATCGTGACCCCGTCGAGCAGGGCCCGCGTGGTGATCATGACCACGTCGTCGAACATGGCGCTCTGGTGCTCGTCGAGCTCACCGCCGTGGCGGGGCACATGGCCTTCGGCGAAGCCGGACTCGATCTTGGCCGCCAGCGCGCCGTAGGCCGAGCGCAGCAGATCAGCTGCCGTGTCGAACCGTTCGGTCACGGTGTCGGGAGGCACGGTGGCCTCGAGGGCGACCCTCTTCAGGGTCACGTGGCGGGTCGCCTCGCTGGCGAACACCCGGGCCGCGGTGGCCACGATGTGTTCCTGCGCGTCGGCTGCGGGGCCGCGGTCCATCGGTGCAGTTCCTTGCTCGGGGGGTGACACGCGCGACGAGTTCTGTGTGACAGAATGTCGTACTCTTCGTGTCACAAACTGTGTGACGAGGTGTCACTTTAACTGATCTTTCGCTTCTGCGCAAGGTTCAGAGGAGCCGATCCCACCGATGTCGCCCACCAGCACCCGCCAGCGAGCCCGCGCCCGTGACCATCGCGCCACTGTCGAGGCGGCCATCCTGGACTCGGCTGAGGCCGTGCTCAGCGAAGCCCCCTACCGTGAGCTGACCATCGAGGACGTGATGGCCCGCACCGGTCTGAGCCGCACGGCCTTCTACCGCTACTTCACCGACCTCGACGCGCTGCTCCTGCGTCGCCTCACCGAGATCGGCGCGGAACTGGAGGCCGTGGCCTCGAGCTGGCTCGAGGCCCGGGGCGGCCCCGAGCCGGACTTCCTGGCCACCACCATGGGGGTGGCCACGCTGGTGCGCGACCACGGCCCGCTGCTGGCCGCCGTCGAGACCTCTGCCCGAGGCCAGGAGCTCGAGCGCACGTGGCGGGCCCTGGTGGCCGGGTTCATCGATCCCGCCCAGCAGCGCCTGGAGGCGTGGATCCGAGATGGCGTCGTCCAGCTCGACGAGCCCCGCGAGACGGCCAAGGCACTGGTGTGGATGACCGAGCGCTACCTGATCGAGTCCTACCGCGAGAACCCCGACCTCCCGGTCGAGGTCGCGGCCGACACCCTGGCCACCATCTGGTGGCGGGCCCTGTTCCCCGACCGCGCCTAGAGCCGCCGACCGACGCCGCGCCTAGTTCGGGTAGGGCGCCGGGATCGGCCCGGCGGGTGGGGGGCGATGCAGCGACAGGTGGAGCTTGCCGATCAACTCGAACGTGTTCGAGAAGGTCACCTCGCCCCCCTCGCACGGGTCGCCACCCTGGATCACGGCGCGACCGGGCATGGCGAAGCCCAGGACCTCGCCGCCCTCATAGGCCAGGTGCACGATGTCGTGCAGCACGGTCAGCTCGTCATCGGTCAGGCTCTCGGCGAAGACGGCGAGCTTCTGGTCCAGGGTGACGGTCGGGTCGTATTCGTCGGCCACGGCGCTACCGCTACCCGCTGATCTGGGTGTCCTGGATGGTGACCTTCAGGTACTCGAGCGGCCGCTCGCCGGCCTTGCGGCCGTGCACCGACTCGTTCGAGCCCGGGAGCCCGGTCGGGAGGCCGTCCAGGGGACCGGGCAGGCCCATGGCGTTCCCGGTGACCTCGGCATCCTCCGCCTCGAGCTCGTCGGTCAACTCGTCGTCGACCTTGTCTTCGCCGGTCGTGTCGTCGGTGCCCATGTTGGTCGCTCCCCAGCTGTTGGTTGTTCGATCCCGTGACGGTCCGGTGGCCCCAGGGTTACGTGCCTTCGCTGGCTGGCGCCGGGTTAGGGGACGGGTCGACATCCATCCGGGCCTTGGCCTTGCGCAAGGCGTCGTCCACCTCGTCGGAGTCGGTCAGATCGATGACGGCATCGGTGTCGTCGTCGTCGGTGTCGTCGTCGTCGGTGTCGTCGGTGTCGTCGGTGTCGTCGTCGCCGGTGTCGTCGTCGCCGGCTGCGGTCGAGCTCGGTTCGTCGTCCGCGCCGATCGTGTCCAGCTTGGCGTGCTCGTCTTCGAGCTGGGCCAGCGCACCCTGCATCTCGGTGAGCTTGGACAGGCTCTGGGTGGCCTGGTCGATCCGCGCGCCCAGCTCCTGCTCGGCCTGGCCCAGCACCTGGCGCGACCCGGCGATCACCGCGGTCGCCTGGTCCCGATCCCGGGTGGCCTGGGCGATGAGCTCGGCGTGCTCGACGCGGCGGGCTTCGGCGTAGGCGTCCGCCTCCCGGCGGATCTCCCGACCCCGTTGCCGGGCGGCTTCGAGCAGGTCGGTGGCTTCGTCGAGCACCGCTCGGGCCTGCTTGTCGGCGTCGGCCCGGGTCGCCGCGGCCTCTACCTCGGCCTCGGCCACCACCGCCGCGGCCTTCTGGTCGGCCGCCGCGATGCGGTCGGCGGCGTCCTGTTCGGCCCCGGCCGTCAGCCGCTTGGCCGCCTCGCTGGCCGACCGCATGAGCGAGGCGATCTCCTCGCCCAGGGACGTGAAGGGATCCTGATCGTCGCCCGACGTCGGCTCGTCGCCCTTGGCGGGCGCCTCATCCGGGGAGGGCTGGTCGTCTTTGCCACGATGCTTGCGGATGCGCGACTTCTAACACACCTGGCGCCACCGTGCCCGGACCACGAGCGGGAGACGCCTCACTCGGCCCCCTGTCCCGCCCGCACATCACGGGCGAGCACGGCGTGGGCGGTGGCCAGGCGGGCCACCGGCACCCGGAAGGGCGAGCAGGACACGTAGTCGAGGCCGATGTTGGTGAAGAAGGCGATCGATTCGGGATCGCCCCCGTGTTCGCCGCACACGCCGGCGATCAGGTCGGGGTTGACCGCTCGACCCCGCTGCAGGCAGGTCTGGACCAGCTCGCCCACGCCGCGGTGGTCGATGGTCTCGAACGGGTTGCGGGGCAGCAACCCCTCCTCCAGGTAGCGGGCCATCAGGCGTCCTTCGATGTCGTCGCGGCTGAACCCGAAGACCATCTGGGTGAGATCGTTGGTGCCGAACGAGAAGAAGTCGGCCACCTCGGCGATGTCGTCGCCACGCACCGCGGCACGCGGGGTCTCGATCATCGTCCCGATCTTCACGTCGAGGTGCTCACCCATGCGCGCCAGCGTCTCGTCGACCTCTTCGCGCACCCACCGTCCCACCAGGGCCAGCTCGGCGCGGGTGACGATGAGCGGGATCATGATCTCGATGCGAGGGTGGCCTCGACGCCGCACCCGCCGGCAGGCGGCCTCCACCAGGGCCCGCACCTGCATCTTGTAGAGGTTCGCCTTGACGATGCCGAGCCGCACGCCCCGCGTGCCGAGCATCGGGTTCTGCTCCTGCCACGTCCGTGCCGCGGTGAACAGCTTGCGGTCGTCCTCGTCGAGCTCGCCGCGGGCGTCGCGGGCGATGAGGTCCTCGATGTCGGGCAGGAACTCGTGCAGCGGGGGATCGAGCAGGCGCACGGTCACCGGTAACCCGTCCATGGCTTCGAGGATCTTCTCGAAGTCGGCCCGTTGCAGCTCGAGCAGGTCGTCGAGGGCCGCCGCCTCCTCGTCGGGGGTGTCGGCCAGGATCATCCGCTGGGCCAGGGGCAGCTTGTCGCCCAGGAACATGTGCTCGGTGCGACACAGCCCGATTCCCTCGGCCCCGTAGCTGCGTGCCCGGGCCGCGTCCGGTCCGGTGTCGGCGTTGGCCCGCACCCCGATGGAGCCCCGGCGGATGTCGTCGGCCCAGCCCAGGATGGTGGCGAACTCGGGTGGGGGCACCGCCGGAGCCAGCTCGAGCTGACCGAGCATCACCTCGCCCGTCGTGCCGTCGACCGAGAGCCAGTCGCCCTCGCGCACGGTGACGCCGTCGACGGTGAAGTGGTGTCGATCGACGGTCATGGCCCCGGCCCCCACCACCGCCGGGATGCCCCACCCCCGGGCCACCACGGCGGCGTGGCTGACCAACCCACCGTGGCTGGTCAGCACGGCCTCGGCGGCCTGCATCCCGGCCACGTCGTCGGGAGAGGTCTCGGTGCGCACCAGGACCGCCTTCTCCCCTCGAGCCACCGCGGCCACCACGTCCTGGGCGTCGAAGTAGGCCCGGCCGATCCCGGCGCCGGGGGAGGCGGCCAGGCCCTGGGCCACCACGTCTCGGTGCTCGCCCAGCAGCTGGGGATGCAGGAGCTGTTCGAGGTGCTCGGGGGTGACGCGGGTGACGGCCTCGGCGTGGGTCAGGGCGATGTCGGCTTCGGTGGTCATGTCCACCGCGATGCGCAGCGCGGCGGGTCCGGTGCGCTTGCCGGTGCGGGTCTGGAGCATCCACAACTTGCCCCGCTCGATGGTGAACTCCGTGTCGAGCATGTCGCGGTAGTGCCGCTCGAGCCGTTCGAAGATCTCCAGGAGCTCGGCGTGGATGGCGGGGAACCGATCGACCAGGGCAGACAGCGGCTCGGTATGGCGGATCCCGGCCACCACGTCCTCGCCTTGCGCGTCGAGCAGGAAGTCGCCGTAGGGAACTCGCTCACCGGTGGTGGGGTTGCGAGTGAAGCCCACCCCCGTGCCCGAGTCGTCGTCGCGGTTGCCGAACACCATGGTCTGGACGCTCACGGCGGTACCCAGGTCGTGGGGGATGTGCTCGCGGGTGCGGTACGCCACCGCCCGGGCCCCGTCCCAGGAGTCGAACACCGCCTCGACCGCCATCCGCAGCTGGTGGGCCGGGTCCTGAGGGAACGGCGCGCCG
This sequence comes from uncultured Microthrixaceae bacterium, assembly GCA_963793965.1. Classification (GTDB taxonomy): domain Bacteria; phylum Actinomycetota; class Acidimicrobiia; order Acidimicrobiales; family Acidimicrobilacustridaceae; genus UBA4742. The sequence continues at coordinate 93,469 of CAWCCB010000011.1, read as the reverse complement.
GTCTCGGCCAACGCCACCTGCTGGTAGCGCGGGACCAGGTAGCGCAGCAGCTCGGTGGGGATCTCGGCGTCGACGCTCACGCCAGCCAGGCGCTTGGCGTCGTCGAGCAGGCGGTCGAACATGGTGCCGTCGATGCCGAGGACGATGCGGGCGAACATGGCCACGAACCGTCGGTACGAGTCGAGCGCGAACCGCTCGCTGCCGGTCTGTGCGGCCAGGCCCCGCACCGAGTCGTCGTTCAGGCCCAGGTTCAAGACCGTGTCCATCATGCCCGGCATCGAGAACTTGGCCCCGGAACGCACGCTGACCAGCAGCGGATCGTCGGGGTCGCCCAGCCGGCGGCCCATCTGGTGCTCGACCCGGTGCAGCTGCTCGGCGATCTCCTCATCCAGTCCGTCGGGCCAACCGCCACTGCGCAGGTGCTGGCGGCAGGCCTCGGTGGTGATGGTGAAGCCGGGCGGGACCGGCAGGTGCAGCACCGAGGTCATCTCGGCCAGGTTCGCCCCTTTCCCACCCAGCAGGTCCTTCAGGTCCTTTGGCGGGGTCTCATGGGGATGATCGAAGGCATAGATCAAAGGCATGGCCACGGCGATCCTCGGCTCGGGGGGTGACGTTGCTCTCACTGTCGCGCCCGCCCGCGGGCCGCGGCAGGGCCAGACGTCACACGCGCCGCCGGTTCGGGCCCTCCCTCGAAGTCGGGTCGCACGGTGACTTTGTGCTCTGGGGCGCGGCCAGGCGTCGCCCTACGGTGAATCCACGAGCCGAGACGACGACCTCCCGTTGAGGGCGCGGTCGTGGAGAGGTGCAGACGTGTCACCGGTCGAGACCCACGAGCAACGCCTTCGCCAGACCGACGCCTTCGCCTGGAACATGGAGCGCGACCCGCTGTTGCGCTCGACGATCGTGGCGGTGGCCACCTTCGATCGGGTGCCCGACTGGGATCGGCTGGTGGAGCGGATGGAGCGGGCCACCCGCCTGTCTCCCAACTTCCGGCGCCGGCTGGTCGCCTCCCCGCTCAAGCTGGCCCCGCCCCGATTCCGGTTCGACCCGGACTTCGAGCTCGGCTGGCATCTGCGCCGGGTCAGCGCGCCCGCCCCGCACACGCTCGACACCGTGCTCGAGTTCGCCCGGATCGCGGGGATGGCCGCCTTCGATCCGGCCCGACCGCTCTGGGAGTGCACGCTGATCGACGGCTTGGCCGGCGATCGGGCGGCGCTGGTCATGAAGGTCCACCACTCGCTCACCGACGGCATCGGGGGCATCCAGATCGCCCAACACGTCGTCGACCTCCAGGCCGAACCCACCGACCTCGGACCCATGCCGCGGCTGTCGAAGTTCCCGCCGGGGGGTGGCCTGATGGGCCCGGCCGGGCTGACGGGCGTGGCCGAGGCGCTGGCCTGGGACCTCACCAACGTCGTCGGCGTCGGTCTGCGTCGGCTGGCGGCGCTGCCCGGTGACGCCGTGCGGGCCGCGTGGCACCCCCGCGATGCCATCGCCGGCATGGTCGAGGATGTGCGCTCGATCGCCGAGTTCGTCCGCCCGGTCACCCACACGCGCTCGTCGTTGATGACCGAGCGACGCCTGTCGTGGCACTACCAGATCCTCGAGTGCTCCACCGCCGAGCTCAAGCGGGCCGGCCACGTCGCCGGTGGCTCCCTGAACGACGCCTTCATCGGCGCCGTGACCGGCGGCCTGCGTCGTTATCACGAGGAGTTCGACCGACACGTCGACCTCCTCCGCCTGACCATGCCCATCAGCCTGCGCACCGGCGCCGACCCCGAGGGGGGCAACCGCGTGCACCATCGTGCGCTTCGACGTCCCGGTGGGCATCGAGGACCCGGCGGCGCGGATGGCCGAGATCGGACGGGTCTGTGCTCGCCAACGGCACGAGCCCGCCGTGGCCTACTCCGAGGCCATCGCCGGCATCCTCAACCTGGTGCCCAGCCCCGTCGTGGGAGGGATGCTCAAGCACGTCGACTTCCTGGCCAGCAACGTGCCCGGGCTGACCCAGACGGTCTGGCTGGCCGGCGCCCAGCTCGAGGGCTTTACGCCTTCGGGCCCACCTTGGGCGCCTCGGCAAACGTGACGCTCATGTCCTACGGCGACACCTGTTGCGTCGGGGTGAACGTGGACACGGGCGCGGTGGTGGACGCGGACCTCTTCCTGGACTGCCTGGTGGAGGGCTTCGAGGAGGTGCTCGGCGTCGGCGGGCAGCACCAAGCGGTCCGTCTCGGGCGCCTCGACCCGCTCGGACTCGACTCGGGGGGCAGCTAGTGCTCTGACCACACTGGTTGGTGGGTCGCGTCCACCACTTGGGGTGCTCGGGCCTGTTTTGATTCGGGGGTATGGCAGAGCGTGTGAGGGTGCGTCGTTTGAGCGACGCGGAAGGCAGGGAGTTGCAGCGGATCGTGCGGCGGGGCGGCAAGTCCGACCGGTCGATCGTGAAGTGGCGGCGAGCGATGGTGGTGTTGGCGTCGGCGGGCGGCAACGACGTGGCTGCGATCGCCCGGCTGGTGCAGACCTCGCCGGACCGGGTCCGCGAGATGATCCACCGGTTCAACGACCTGGGGATGCGATCGCTGGACCCTCAGTGGGCGGGTGGCCGGCCCCGCCAGATCACGACGAGTGACCGCGAGTTCATCGTCGAGACGGCCAAGACCCGACCCACGAAGTTGGGGTGTCCGTTCACGCACTGGTCGATCCGCAAGCTCGCGGACTACTTGGGATCGAAGAAGGGCCGCAGGGTGCAGCTGAGTCGGGAGCGGCTCCGTCAGATCCTGGTGGCCGAAGGGATCACGTTCCAACGCACCAAGACCTGGAAGGAGTCCCCGGACCCGGCCAAAGAGCAGAAGCTGGCCCGGATCGACTGGGCGCTCGAACACGCCAGGGACCGCACGTTCGCGTTCGACGAGTTCGGGCCGCTCACGATCAGACCGGTCGGCGGGCTGGCGTGGGCGCCGGCCGGCAAGCCTCAGCGGTTGCGAGCCAACTACAACAAGCCCCACGGGTCCCGGCAATTGTTCGGCTGCTACTCCATCGGCGAGGACCACCTCTGGGGCGCCATCGAGACCCGCAAGGGATGGGAACCGACGCTGCGTGCCCTCCAAGCGATCCGGGCCCGCCTCGATGACGGCGAACCGATCTACGTGATCCTGGACAACCTGAACCACCACCGCGGCTCGACCATCCGCGAGTGGTGCGCCGCCAACCACGTCGAGTTGTTGTTCACCCCGACCTACGCGTCGTGGGCGAACCCGATCGAGGCGCACTTCGGGCCGCTACGACAATTCGTGTTGGCCAACAGCGACCACGCCGACCACCGAGCCCTCGGCCGCGCCATCCGCAACTACCTGCGCTGGCGCAACACCCACACCCGCGACCCCGAGCTCCTCGAGGCCCAACGCCGCCACCGCGCCCGCATCCGCAGCGAACAACAACGCCGATGGGGCCACCCCAAGCGCCGCGCCGCATAGCGCGCGAACGTTTGTGGTCAGAGCACTAGCTAGGACGTGCGCAGCTTGCGGATCTGGAGGCTGGCCAGCAGCTCGACGATCCCGTAGAGGATCATGCCCAGGCCCACGATCACGCAGATGATCTGCAGCGACAGCGACGGGTACACCAGGCACAGGATGCCGATGGCGGTGGAGATGACCCCCAGGAGCACCACGAACCAGTTCGTGGCGCCGTCGGGGCCGTGGCTGAAGCCGCCGAAAGAGCTCGGCCAGGCCGCCGATGGTCCAGAAGATGCCGACGATGAACCCGAGCGTCTCGATGGTGGTGGTGGTGTGGTGCAACAACAGGATGGCCACCAGGATCGACAGCAGTCCCACGACCAGCAGGCCCAGTCGCTCGCCGGACGCGCCGATGGCCTGGATCAGCCGCACCACGCCCAGGATCAGCAGCCAGATGCCGAACAGCACGGCGATGGCGTGGACCGACTTGCCCGGCTTGAAGGTCAACACGATCCCGAACCCCAGGGTGATGACGCCGAAGACGGCCAGCAGCCACCAGGCACGCCCCACCTCCCGCACCAGATCCGCCGGGTCGGTGCTCGTCGCAGTCGGACATGGTTCCCCCAGTCGTCCGGTGTGACGTCACCGGACCCACCGACCCTAACCACGGGGTGTGCGCCCGCCGCGGATGAGCGCGGCGAGCAGGCGCCGACGCCTGGTCGAGGGTGGGGCTCAGTCGGCGTCGGGCAGCGGGAACTCGAACACGCGCACGCCGCGCACGTCCAGCCAGGCCCGCTCGGGGGCCGCGGACCACCTTGATCTGGGCGGCGCCGCACGACGCGCAGCGCAGCACCACCCCCGGCGCGTCCAGGTGGACCCGCAGCTCGCCGACGGGCCGCGCGTCGCCACAGGTCGCGCAGGTGGTGACCGCCACGGTCACCTCGGCGGAGAAGATCTCGCTCAGCACGCCGGCCACCGCGTTGCCGTCCACCACGTCGTCCATGTCCAGTCTCCTGTCGGTCCGAAGCGTTCGGTCCTCACGTTGGTCGGGGCGTGGCCCGAGGTCGACCAGGCCCGAGGCGATGGCCTCCACGAAGGGCGTCGGCCCGCACACGAAGCATCGGGGCTCGGCCTCGGCCGGCCAACCATGTTCGGCCAGCAGCGCCTCGGTCGATCCGGCCCCGCCTCCCGTGCCAGCCCGCATCGGACTGGCGCGTCAGCGTGGTGGTCACGGTCCGGGGGCCGCCGGCCAGCTGTTCGAGCTCGTCGCCGAAGAGCAGATCGTGGCTGAGTCCGGGCCGAGTACAGCAGGTGCATCGGTGACTCGTCGCCGACCTGGGCGTGGTGGCGCAGCATGGCCACCAGCGGCACCACGCCCGAGCCTCCGCCCACCAGCAGCGTGGGTCGAGCGTCACCCGGCTCCCACACGAAGTAGCCCCCGATCGGGCCACGCAGCTCGAGCTGGTCGCCGGCGTCGATCACGGTGGTGAGGTACGGCGACACCTCGCCGTCGTCGATCCGCACCACGGTGAGCTCGAGCCGGTCGGCATCGGGCGCCGAGGCGATGGAGTAGCTGCGCTGGGCCGAGTAGCCGTCCTCGGCGGTGAGCCGGATGTCGACGTGCTGGCCGGCGCGGTGCCCGGCCCAGTCGGGCACGTCGAGGCGCAAGGTGGTCGCGGCCGTCGTCTCCGGGATCGTCTCGAGGACGCTGGCCACCAGCCAGTGCACGCTCAGTCGCCCCAGTACCGCTGCTCGCGCCACGGATCGCCGTAGTTGTGGTAGCCGACGCTCTCCCAGAAGCCGGGCTCGTCCTGGTCGAGCAGGCGGATGCCGCGCACCCACTTGGCGCTCTTCCACAGGTACAGGTGGGGGACCAGCAGACGGGCCGGCCCGCCGTGTTCGGGCTCCAGGTCCTCGCCGTCGTAGGCGAAGGCGACCCAGGCCTGCCCGTCGCGCAGATCGGCCAGCGGCAGGTTGGTGGTGTAGTCGCCCTCGGCGAAGGCCACGCGTACTCGGCCTCGGTCTCGACGTCGGCCAGCAGGGTGTCGAGCGACACCCCGGTCCAGGTCGTCCCGAGCTTCGACCACTTGGTCACGCAGTGGATGTCGACGGTGATGTCCTCGGTGGGCAGCGCCCGCAGCTCGGGCCACGTCCAGCGGGCCGCCACCGCGCCGTGATCGTCCACGATGGTGAAGTCCCAGGTGTCGAGCGACACGCTCCGGCGTGGGCCCGGCGGTGAGCACCGGGAAGTCCTCCACCACGTACTGGCCCGGCGGGATCAGCCCCGCGCCCGGCTGGCGGGGCCGACCTTGGAACCCGCGGTTCACGATGCCCATGTCGCCTCCCTGATCGTCGTGCTGACCGTACCCCGGTTCGATCGATGGGGATCCCTACCGCTACCCTGCGACCGTTTCGGACCACGAGGGAGGGTGCCGCATGGTCCAGCCGGGACGTGCCGCGCCCCTCGGGGCCACCGTGGTCGACGGGGGTGTGAACTTCTCGCTGTACTCCCACCACGCCGACGCCGTCGAGCTGCTGCTGTTCGACGCAGGGCATGCGTCCGAGCCCTCGGCCACCATCGCCCTGGATCCGTCCACCCAGCGGACCGACAACTACTGGCACGTGTTCGTTCCCGGTCTGCGCGCCGGCCAGCGCTACGGCTATCGGGTCACGGGCCCGGACCAGCCCGCGCGACGGGCTGCGCTTCGACCCGAGCAAGGTCGCTCCTCGACCCCTACGCCCGAGCCGTCATCGACGACGACTACGACCGGGCGCGGGCCGTCGACCCCTGGCGCCTCGAACCTGGGTCGGGCCATGACCGGCGTGGTGGTCGATCCGACCACCTACGACTGGGCCGGCGACGAGCCGCTGCGCCGTCCCTTCCGGGGCGGGGCCATCTACGAGCTGCACGTCCGCGGCTTCACCAACCACCCCAGCTCCGGTCTGGACCCCGCCATCCGCGGCACCTACCGCGGCGCGGTGGAGAAGATCCCCTACCTCCAGCGCCTGGGCATCGAGGTGGTCGAGCTGCTGCCCGTCTTCCAGTTCGACCGCCAGTCGGCGCCCGGCGGACGACCGAACTACTGGGGCTACGAGCCGGTGGCCTTCCTGGCGCCGCACCGGGCCTACAGCTCGAACCAGGACGCCGACCGGCCCGGTGGACGAGTTCCGCGACATGGTGCGGGCCTTCCACCAGGCAGGCATCGAGGTGGTCCTCGACGTGGTGTTCAACCACACGGCCGAGGACGGCGTCGGCGGGCCGACCGTGTCGATGCGGGGGATCGACAACCCCACCTACTACCTGCTCGACCCGGCCGACCGTTCCCGGTACGTGGACGACAGCGGGGTGGGCAACACCCTCAACGCCAACCACACCATCGTGCGCCGGTTGATCACCGACAGCCTCCGCTACTGGGTGCAGGAGATGCACGTCGACGGCTTCCGCTTCGACCTGGCCTCGGTGCTGTCGCGCGGCGAGGACAACCAGCCCATGGCCGACCCGCCCATCCTGTGGGACATCGACACCGACCCCGTCCTGGCCGGCACCAAGATCATCGCCGAGGCCTGGGACGCGGCCGGCCTCTACCAGGTCGGTTCGTTCGCCGGCGACCGCTGGGCGGTGTGGAACGGGCGATTCCGCGACACCGTCCGACGGTTCGTGAAGGGCGACGACGGCACCGTCGGCGACCTGGCCGACGCCATCAGCGGCAGCCCCAACCTGTTCGGCGACCCCGGCACGCGACCCGATGCGCAGCGTCAACTTCGTCGACGCCCACGACGGCTTCACCCTGGCCGACCTCGTCTCCTACGACGACAAGCACAACCTGGACAACGGCGAGGACAACCGCGACGGCAACGCCCAGAACGACAGCTGGAACTGCGGCGTCGAAGGGCCCACCGACGATCCCGCCGTCGAGGCCCTGCGCCAGCGCCAGCTGCGCAGCTTCTTCACCGTGCTGCTGCTGTCCCAGGGTCGCCCCATGTTCGTGATGGGCGACGAGGTCCGGCGCACCCAGCAGGGCAACAACAACGCCTACTGCCAGGACAACGAGATCAGCTGGTTCGACTGGGACCTGGTGGACCGCAACCCGCACCTGTTCGACTTCGTCTCCCGGCTGCTGCGCTTCCGTCGCCTGAGCCCGTTCTTCCAGGACGACCGGTTCTGGAGCCGAGCCCGGCGGCGCCGACATCACCTGGCACGGCGTGGAGGTCGGCCGCCCGGACTGGGGGGACTCGTCGCACTCGCTGGCCTTCGAGCTGACGCGCTGGACGCGACCCCGGCGCCCACCTGTACGTGGCCCTCAACGCCTTCTGGGAGCCGCTCGAGTTCGCAGCTGCCGGCCGTTGCCCGCGGGTCGGGGTTGGGCGCTGGCCGCCGACACCGCCGCGCCGGCGCCCGACGACGTGCCCGTCCCGCCGCGACCGCTGCCCGACGGCACGGACCGCTACCGGGTCGGGCGCCCGATCGGCCGCGGTCCTCGGTTCGATTCCGGCTCGGGGGTGATGGGCGGCACCGGACCCACCTCGAGCGGGTGGGTCACGACCCGGGCGGCTCCAGTCGGAGTCGATCGGGTTCCCAGTAGGCGCGCAGGGCCACGATCCGGCCCTGCTCGTCGACCCGGTACGTGTACACGCCCTCCACGATGGCCCGGCTGCCGTCGGCCAACGTGGTGGTGATGGTGCCGACGTTGGCGCACTCGCGGCCGCCGGCGTAGGACTCGCGGATCGAGAAGGCCACCCGGCCCGAGGCGATGACCGTGTCGTAGAAGGCGGCGATGGCTGCCGCGCCGCGGTGGCCCTGCCCGTCCGGGTCGAACATCGACTGACCGATCGGATCCTGCACCAGGGCATCGGGCGCGAACAGCCCGAGCCAGCCGTCGCGATCGCCGGCCTCGACCGCGGCCATCGACGCCCGCGACGCGTCGCGGGCCGGATGGGCGTCGTGGTGCTCCATGCCTTCCATGGCTCGAACCCTACGACGCCCTCGGGCATCCGGCGAGATGGGCAGGGACTCGAAGCGGCGCACGAAGGCGCCGGGGGCGTACCGGCCGGCCTCGGCGTCGACCTCGAAGTCCGGGACCCGGGCCAGCAGCTCCTCGAGGGCGACGCGTCCCTGCAGGCGGGCGGCGGCCGCCCCCAGGCAGAAGTGGGGGCCGGAGGTGAACGTGAGCAGCCGATCGATGGTTCGCGCCCGACGTCGAGGTCGCTCGCGGTGGGCCCGAACTCGCGCTCGTCCCGGTTGGCCGACCCGTACAGCAGGTGCACCCGGCTGCCGGCGGCCAGCTCGACGCCGTGCACCTCGGTGTCGGTGGTGACGAAGCGCGACAGGCCCTGCACCGGCGAGGTCAGGCGCAGCAGCTCTTCGACCGCGCCGGCGATGCGCGACGGGTCCTCCACCAACTGCCGGCGCTGGTCGGGGTGCGCGCTCAACAGCTCGGCCGACCCGCCCAGCAGGCCGGTGACCGTGTCGTTGCCCCCGGCGATCATCACGAAGGCGTAGCCGAGCACGGCCTCGACCGACACCGGCTCACCGCCGATCGAGGCCTGCACCAGCTGCGAGACCATGTCGTCGTCGGGTTGGCGGCGACGCTGCTCGATGAGCTCGGTGAAGTAGCCGTAGAGCTCACCCACCGCGTCTCGGGCCCCACCCAACACGTCGCCGGCGGCGTTGGCGGCCACGATCGACGTGCTCCAGCGGTCGAACTGGGCTCGGTCGGTCTCGGGCACCCCGAGGTAGTGGGCCACCACGAAGCTGGGCAGCGGGCTGGCCAGCTCGGCCACGAAGTCGGCGTGGCCTTCGTCGCGGATGCGCTGGCGCATGGACTCGATCCGCGCCGACCACGAAGGCCCGCACCTCGGCCTCGATGGTCGCCACCGCCCGAGGCGTGAACCCGCGCGACACCAGCCGGCGGTAGGCGGTGTGATCGGGCGGATCCATCATCACGATGGTCGGGACCAGTCCCAGCGCCTCGATGTCGCCGCCGTCGATGGACAGGCCGTGGTTCGACGAGAAGGTGGTCGTGTCCCGGGCCGCGGCGAACACGTCGGCGAAGCGCGACAGCACGTGGATCCCGGCGTGGCCGGTGCGCGCCGCCACGCCGTCGTGACCGGGCAGGTCGTCGTAGGCCACGAAGTGCACCGGGTCCTCGTCCCGCAGCCGGCGGTAGATGGCCCAGGGTTCGCGCACCGACCGCCGGGTCGAAGGGGTCGTAGATCAGGTCGGCCGTCGGCAGGCATGGTGAACGATCGCACCTGTGGGGCGGCGATGCGAGCGGGTGGCCGATTACCCCGCGGCAGGCGGACGACGGGCTGGCTACGTTGGTCCCCTCAGCGTGTAGGAGGGGGTCCCCATGGATGAGACGGTTCGCCAGCACAAGTTCGTCCTGGACGAGTCGGAGATGCCGACGGCCTGGTACAACCTCGTGCCCGACCTGCCCAGCCCGCCGCCGCCGGCCCTGCACCCGGGCACGCTCCAGCCGGCCGGCCCCGACGACTTCGCGCCGCTGTTCCCGATGGACCTCATCCTCCAGGAGGTCTCGATGGATCGCTACATCGAGATCCCGGGGGCCGTCCTCGACGTCTACCGCCAGTGGCGGCCCTCGCCGCTGTTCCGCGCCCACCGCTTGGAGCAGGCGCTCGGGACCCCGGCGCGCATCTACTACAAGTACGAGGGCGTCAGCCCGGCCGGCAGCCACAAGCCCAACACCGCGGTGCCCCAGGCCTATTACAACGCCAAGGCCGGGGTGAAGAAGCTGACCACCGAGACCGGCGCCGGCCAGTGGGGCACGGCCCTGGCCTTCGCCTGCGCCCTGTTCGACCTGGAGTGCGAGGTGTGGCAGGTGGGGGCCAGCTACGACCAGAAGCCCTACCGCCGGATGATGATGGAGACCTTCGGCGCGGAGGTCCACCGCTCGCCGTCACCGCTGACCGAGAGCGGCCGGCGCTACCTGGCCGAGGACCCCGACCACCCCGGCTCGCTGGGCATCGCCATCTCCGAGGCGGTGGAGGTGGCGGCCCAGGACCCCGACGATCCGCTACGCGCTGGGCAGCGTGCTCAACCACGTGCTGCATGCACCAGACGATCATCGGCGAGGAGGCCCTGCTGCAGCTGCGCAAGGCCGGGGAGACGGCGCCCGACCTGATCGTCGGCTGCACCGGTGGCGGGTCGAACTTCGGTGGCCTGTCCTTCCCCTTCCTGCGCGAGAAGTTGGCCGGCAACATGAGCCCCACCATCCGGGCGGTCGAGCCGGCGTCGTGCCCGTCGCTCACCCACGGCGTGTACGCCTACGACTTCGGCGACGCCGCCGGGCTGACGCCGCTCATGAAGATGCACACCCTGGGCCACGACTTCGTGCCCGACCCCATCCACGCCGGCGGGCTCCGCTACCACGGCATGTCGCCGCTGCTGTCCCACGTCTACGAACTGGGTCTGCTGGAGGCGGTGGCCATCCCGCAGATGGAGTGCTTCGCCGCCGCCATCCGCTTCGCCCGCACCGAGGGGATCGTGCCCGCTCCCGAGCCCACCCACGCGCTGGCCGCGGCCATCCGCGAGGCGCTGGTGGCCAAGGAGACCGGCGAGGAGACCGTCATCCTCACCGCCCTGTGCGGACACGGCCACTTCGACCTGGCCGCCTACGACGCCTACCTGTCCGGGGCCATGAGCGACGAGGCGGTCACCGACGAGCGCTTCGCCGCCGCCCTGGCCACGGTCCCCGACGTCGGCGGCCGCTGATCAGCCGGCCGACCGGCTCAACCCACCGTCCGGGTTGCCTGCGTGGCCATCTCCGGCGACAGGCCGAAGGCGAAGCTGGCGGCGGTGACGCCGCCGAAGTACGCGTCCTCGTGGTAGGTGCGCACCGCCGCGTCTGACTCGGCCGCGCCGACCGGCGGCCAGGTGCGACCGCGCCCGCCTGGGACTATGCCTGCGGCCCGCGCCGCCCGACGGGCACCGCCACAAATGACACCGGTGTTTCTCGTCATACCCCTCGAGCAAGGTGGGTGCCGATACCCGAGGCGGACCCGGCCAGCCCGTCGGCCGGGGAGCTCACCTCCGGCCCGCCAGAAAGGACTGACCGATGTCGACAACGCGACGCTGGCTCCGGCGATGTGCCCTCGCGCTGGCGGCTGCGGGCGTAGCCGTCCTGGTCGCCTCCCAGCCACGACGGACCCGGCGCAGCCGTTTGCGCCCGATCGCCGCGCCTGGCCGGGGCGACCGACTGCTCGACCCGAGTTGCCACCGTGGCGTTCCCCCATCGGGTGACGGCTGGCGGCCCCGGTGGTGGTGACCACCCCGGCATGTGACGGGATCATGAACTCGGGGTGGGTGCGTTGACAGCCGAGTTCGGATCGGGCAGCGTCGCGGCCATGGCCGACGAGACCGCGCCCGCGGCGGCGCCCTCGCTCTACGACGAGCTGGTGGCCGAGCTCGACGCCCGTCGGGCGGCGCTCGACGCCGACGAGGCCAGCTTCTTCAACCGGCCCATGAGCGAGCGCGAGCTGGTCGAGTTCCTGTCCTTCCAGGCCTACTACGAGCTGCGCGCCGCCCAGTTCATCGGGCGCTGGCTGGGCGACACCCCCGAACCCGATGCCTTCGTGCTGCTGGCCCAACAGGTCGAGGACGAGGCCATGCACCACGAGTACTGCATGCGAGCCCTGGCTCGTCGGGGCATCACCTCCCTGGACGGCTGGCGACCCGAGCCCGAGTGGGAGGAGTGGATCGACGTCTGGTACCCGTCGGGGGCCGACACCCTCGAGCGGGTGGCGGCCCACAACCTGGCCGGCGAGCTGGGTGCGTGCCAGGCCTTCGTGGAGATCAAGCCCCGGCTGCCCGACGACGTGCAGAAGACCTTCGAGCGCATCATCCCCGACGAGCACTTCCACATGCGCGTCGGGCGCCAGGTCATCGAGCGCTACTGCACCACGCCCGAGGCCGTCGAGCGCGTGCGCCACCGGGTGCTGCACACCTTCGAGCTGGAGCAGGCCGGACGGCTGGCGTACAACCGGCGCATGGCTCGACTGGGCCTGGCCGACCTGGACGATCCCACGCCCCCGCTGGGCTGATCCCGGGCGGCTCGGGCCCCGTCCCGGCGGAGCCGGTCGACCCAGGCGCACCTGGGCTTCAGGCGGCGTGGGGTTCGGCTGAGCCCGGCGGTGGCCTCGATCCAGGTGCCGCCACGCACGCAGCCCACCGGCACCAGCCGCCGGTCGGCCTGCACCACCTCGTAGCCGTCGGACAGCGCGGCCGGCCCCTCCTCGATGCGCAGCACCGACACCTCGGCGTCGCGGCCGACGTCGAGGGTCCCGAACTGGTGGCTGCGGTGGATGGAGGCGGCCGGACCGGTGGTGGCCATGGCCACCACGTCGGACAGCTCGACGCCCAGGGCCCACACCTTGCTCATGGTCTCGGGCAGCGAGCGCACCGGGTGGTCGATGTTGAACACGTTGAGATCGGTGGAGATCGAGTCGGGGAGATAGCCCAGGTCGAACAGCCGTTGAGCATCCCGGAAGCGGAAGTCGGTGGCCGAGTGACCTACGTCGAGGCGCACGCCACGATCGATGGCGTCGCGGAACTCGGGGACGGCCTGGCCGGTGGCGGCGTCGACCTCACCCGAGGCGCCCCGGAAGGCGTGGGTGATGATGTCGCCCCCTCGCAGGGCCCCGAGCAGCGTGGGCGTCGAGATGGTCGGCGTGAAGGGGAACCGGCCCAGGTGGACCATGATCGGCAGGTCCCCGGCCACCGACTTGGCCCCCTCCAGGAAGGGCGACACCGACGGGTCACCGGTGTGGCAGGCCCGGACCTTGAACCCGATCACGTAGTCGGCGTGGGTCTCCAGGGCGGCGGCGGCGGCGTCCAGGTCGAGGTTGCGGATGTCGTTGGCGATCTCGAGGCGGTGGCAGATGAAGTCGTGGGTGGCCAGGTACAGCGAGCAGGGATCCATGAAGGCCAGGATCCGGGTGCGCGGCGCCGAGGCCTCGATCCACTGGCGGGCCAGGTCGATGGTGGCGGTGCCGCTGGTGCCGCCGTCGATCACGATGGGCACCCCGCGCTCCACGCCGGCTTCGTCGGGGCGAACGCAGAAGTCGCCCAGCCCCGGATACACGTGGGCGTGCAGTCGATCAGACCCGGGGTGACCACCAGTCCGGCGGCGTCGACCACGCCGGCGCCCGGGTGGTCGCCGGCCAGGTCGGGCCCGACGGCCAGGATGCGCCCGTCGCCCACCACCACGTCGGCGATCTGGTCGAGCTGGTTGGCCGGGTCGATCACCCGTCCGCCGGTGAGGATCAGCACGTCCGCCGGCGAAGGAGGCATCGGATCGAGGGTCATGTCAGCATTCTGTTGATCCGGCGCGCCGTCCGCCACCCGCTACGGTCCGGCTTCACCGAGGAGCAACACGGATGACCAGTCGCAGATCGAAGCGTCGGACCCGCCCGGTGGCTCCGCCGCGCTGGCGGGCCGGTCCGGTCTCACGGATCGGCTTCGGGGCCATGCAGCTGCCGGGGCCGGGGGTGTTCGGGCCGCCCCGCGATCGGGACGCGGCCGTGGCCGTGCTCCGCCGAGCCGTCGAGCTGGGCGTGAACCACATCGACACCGCCGCAGTACTACGGCCCGGACGTGGCCAACGAGCTGATCCACGCCGCCCTGCACCCCTACCCCGACGACCTGGTGCTGGTGAGCAAGGTCGGGGCCGACCGCGACGGCGAGGGCGACTGGTCGCCCGCGCCAGCGGCCCGACCAGCTGCGAGCCGGCGTGGAGGACAACCTGCGCAGCTTGGCGGTCGACCAGCTCGACGTGGTCAACCTGCGTCTTCCACGACGCCGGGCACGAGGAGGCGACGGGTTCGCGAGGCGGTCGACCTCGACAGCCAGCTGGCCGAGATGATCGCCCTGCGCACCGAGGGCAAGATCCGCGGCGTCGGGTCAGCAACGTCTCGCTCGACCAGCTCCGTCAGAGCCCTGCCGGCCGGGCTGGCCTGCGTGCAGAACGCCTACAGCGTGATCGACCGCTCCGGCGAACCGCTCCTCGACCTCTGTCCGGCGCCACGACGTGGCCTGGGTGCCCTACTTCCCGCTCGGCTCCGCCTTCCCGGGCCTGCCCAAGGTGTCGGAGCATCCCGACGTGGTGGCCGCGGCCACCCGACTGGAGGCCACCCCCGCGCAGGTCGGCCTGGCCTGGCTCCTGGCCCACGCGCCGCAGGTCCTGTTGATCCCGGGGACGTCCAGCCTGGATCACCTGGAGGAGAACGTCGGCCGCAGGCCGGCTACACCTGGATGCCGCCGCCCTGGCCGCCCTGGATGCGATCGCTCCGGCCGAGTCCGGCACCTGAACAGCGCCGCGCCGGGTTGACCGGCCCAGCCCGCGGTCAGCGGGTTCAGCTGGCGGTGTTGGTGGGCAGGCGCAGCAGCTGCAGGTCGTGGCGGTCGTAGACCGTGGTCGCCCCCTCGGATTCGAGGATGCGGGCCAGGGCCTGGTCCCGGCTCGACGCGGGGTGCAACAGCACGAAGCGCAGGTCGTAGCGGGCCTCGATGGCCCGTCGCTCGCTGGCACTGGTGGTCGGATCCAGGTAGCGGGTGCGCGCTTGGCGCCGAGCGGGCACGTCGTCGAGGAAGACCTGCGGGTATCCCGGCACCAGGGCCCGCCCAGCGGTGGCCGGGATGAGTTGGTCGTCGGTGGTGGTCGTGCCCACCACCACCTGGCGGCCGCTCACGTAGTGGGACAGGAACCGGTAGGCGTCGTCCTTGCGGGCGTAGGAGCTGGAGTGGCGGATCGACGACGGGAGCAGGGGACTGGGGACCATGCGGATCCACCCTGGTGAGGTGGTGGCCACGCCCAGCACCAACAGGGCGGCCAGGCCTGCGGCCCCAGCCCGCCGCGCGGTGCTGGCGTCAGCCCATCGGAACCCGACCTCCAGGCGACCCACCCCGTCGGCCGCGCCGATGGCCAGGGTCAGCACCACCAGGGAGATGGCCCGGCCATAGGTCTGGTGGTCGGTGACCCAACCCCCCAGGTACAAAACGGTGCCGGTGACCAGCAGCAGGCTGAGCGGATCGAGCCGGTCGGCCCGCCACCGCCGCCACAGGAAGGGCAGGCCCACCAGCATGGGGAAGATGCGGATGAGGATGAGGCTGTAGATCCCGGCGTTGGAGGTGTCGTACGAGCCGCCCTGGGTGACCAGCGACAGCACCGAGTAGTAGGGCCAGGCCACGCACAGCCCGACCGCCACGATCCCCGCCGCGATCAGTCCGATCCAGACCTGGCGACCCCGAGCCCGGCAGGCGGCCACCACCACCAGCGCGGCGGACAGCCAGGTCCCGGTGATCGGGTGGACGATCATGGTCAGGGCCAGGCCGGCACACACCCCCACGAACCAGCCTCGGCGCGGGTCGCGACAGGCGCGCAACGCCGCGGTCAGGGTCAGCAGTGCGATGGGCGCGGCGAAGGCCGACGGGTAGGGTGCCCCGAAGCCGATCGAGTTCAGCCCGAAGACCCCACTGGCCCGCAGCGGCTCGAACCCCCACAAGACCAGCATGAACAGCAACGCCCAGAACGGCGCCCGCCGGTTGTCGGTGATCTCGATCACGAACAGCCTCAGCGCCACCAGCAATAGGATCACGTTGGGGACCGCGGCCAGCGAGAGCACGGTGATGGCGCCCAACCCGGTGACGTGGCCGAACAGGCCGAGGCCGACGGTGTAGGGCGAGTAGTTGGGATGGGTGGTGGCGGCCCGGACCAGGGGATGGGTGGGGTCGACGGGCCGGGCGATGAGCTCGCGCACCACGGCCACGTGCTGCCACATGTCGGTCGACCACTGGCCGTTGGCGGTTTGGATGGCGACGCCGATCGCCGTCACCACCGACAGGATCAGGTAGCGGTGTCGGTTCAGCCACCCGCCACCGGCGGCCTCGACCGGCCCCAGCACCTGGACGGAGCGGTCGGCTGTGGATGCTGCGACCGCCGGAGGCACGCCACTGCCTACCACACCCCCGCCGAGCCCTCGCTCGCGCCTGCCGGCTGCCTGGGGGCCGTGCCGGGCCGTGATCATCCCGCGGCGAGCGCGTCCACGGCATCGGCGGCGTCGTCGAGGTCGAGGCGAGGTTCGTCGAACCGGCGGACGTCGCGGTAGGTGCGATCCCGCCCGGCGTCGGTGACGAACCAGACGGTCAACCGGTCGAGGATGGCCTGGCGCAGCACCGGCGGCATGGCGTGCAGGTCCTGGGCCGGCACCCGCCCGGCCACCAGCAGGCGACCCAGGTCGTAGAGGTCCGACGCCCGCTTCTCCGGTTTGGACGACGCCCGCAACGAGACGGTGGTGGCCTTCATGGCCACCAGTCCGGCGGCGCTGGCCACCAAGCGGTCCTCGGCCACGGCCAGCCGGTCGCCGTCGCGATCGTCGACGGCCACGATGTCGATGGGCGTGGCCGCGTCGTGGGCCCAGGTGTGGGCCACCACGTTGAGCTCGAGGTCCGACAGGGGCCCGGCCGCCTCCAGGTCGGCGGCCAGGTCCTGGCTGGACATGGGGGCCACGTCGATGACGTCGAGGTCGAGGTGGTCCGCGAAGTGGTACTGCCCACCGCTCACCGACGTCACGGCCAGGCCCGCCACCGCGTCGTGGTAGCGGGGCAGGTCTCGGGCCACCGCGTCCAGATCCACCGTGGTGCGATGCGGTGTCCCCACCCGACACATCACCGCCAGTCCCCCGATGAGTCGCAGCTCGGGGGGCAGCCGGGCCAGCAGCTCCACCTCACGGTGGGTCGAGCCGTGGCGCCGACCCGACAGCACCACCTGCGCCACCGGGATCACGCGGCGTCCGGGGAGCTCACGAGCCGGACCGCCGGTCACGCCGTGCCGGGCACGATGCCCCAGGACTCGACGATCTCGCGGCCCCGGGCGGGATCGGCCCCCAGGCGCAGGGCGCACACCAGCGGATGGGCCACCCGCCAGGGGTGATCGTCGTCGGGGGGCAGGCCGTCCAGCTCGGGCAGCCAGCGCACCGGTGACTGGCGGACCCAGCAACGGGTGGGCAGCTCGCGGTCGACCAGCCCTCGGGCCCGGCGCAGGGCCGCGGCGGTGGGCACGTAGCAGCGGGCCGGCAGGTCGCCGGCGGCGGCGATGTGAGCGCCCCCGAGGGTGGCCGCCCGTTCGTCGACGCGCACCAGCTCGTCGGGCCGCAGCCGGGCGGCCACCACGTCGAGGTCGACGGGCAAGGCCAGCCAGCCGTCGTCGGGCCAGCGACCGGCCGTCTCCCAGAACAGGTCGGGCAGCAGGGGCAGATGGGTCCTCGACCCGATCAGGCCGCGCTCGACGAACCGGCCGATGAGCTCGTGGGTGGTGCCCACGCTGCGCCCGATGCGGGCGGCCACCCGTCGGGCCGTCACCGGTTCGTCGGGCGCGCAGAGGGCGGCCAGCGCGATCTCCAGCCCGACCGTGGTCCACACGTTGCCGGTGGAGGCGCGATCCAGGCCGGTCGAGGGCAGGGCCGAGTCGATCCGTAGGCCCGGCGCCCACAGGCGCAGGTGACCCCGGCGGTCGAGCCAGCCCCAGCCGGCGGCGCGCAGCACGTCCCGACCCGCGTCGCTGATGCGGTCGGCCACCACCAGCGCAGGCAGCCGGCCCGGGGTCTCGCGCACCAGGTCACGCAGGTCGGCCGGCGTGGGGTGAGCCCGCTCGACCAGCTCGGGGACCAGGCGTTGGCCGTCGACCACCAGGACCTCGTCCTCGACATGGGCGTGGATGCCGATGGCGGTGAGGGCCTCGACCACCTCGGCGCCGGTTCGGGTCACGTCCTGCGTTCCTGCCGTCACGAACACAGAACGATAGCGCCAAACGCTGAGGACGGCAATATGTGTTCGGTCATCTCGCCGTCACGAACACCGAACGACGAGGAGTGAAGGGGGAAAAATAGACAGGGCTAGTCGACCAGCGCCTGGTAGACGAGCTGCTTCAGCTGGGTGCGGATGGGATAGGCGCTCGAGGGCAGCAGCTGGGTGAAGAACAAGGCGGTCAGGTCCTCCGCCGGATCGACCCAGAAGGCGGTGCTGGCCGCGCCGCCCCAGGCGTACTCGCCCGGGCTGGACAGGACCTTGTTGGCCGCCGGATCGAGCACAACCGAGAAGCCCAGTCCGAAGCCCACGCCGTCGAAGGTGGTCTCGGCGAAGAGGGGACGACCGACGGCCTCCAGGTCGGCGCCGCCGGGCAGGTGGTTGCGGGCCATGAAGTCCACCGTGCGCGGGCTGAGCAGGCGCACGCCGTCCAGCTCGCCGCGGTTGCGCAGCATCTGGGTGAACCGGTGGTAGTCCGCCGCGCTCGACACCAGCCCACCCCCACCCGACAGCATCCGGGGTGGACCCAGCGCCCCGCTCCCGAAGGCATCCAGGCGCACCGCCGTCCGATCGGGACCGGCGCCGTAGAGCGCGGCCAGGCGGTCCTGGTCGGACTCGGGCACCCAGAACCCCGTGTCGGTCATGCCCAGGGGACCGAAGACCTGCTCGGCCAGGAACTGGTCGAAGGGCTGGCCCGACACCACCTCGACCAGCCGGCCCAGCACGTCGGAGGACACCGAGTAGTTCCACTCGGTGCCGGGCTCGAACAGCAGGGGCATCGACGCCCACACGTCCACGGCCCCGGCCAGGTCGAGCTCGGGCGGGCTGCCCCACTCGAATCCGGCGGCCCGGTACATGGCGTCCACGGGATGGGCGTAGTGGAAGCCGTAGGTCAAGCCCGAGGTGTGGGTCAACAGGTGCCAGATGCGCACGGGCTCGGTGGCCGGCACGGTCACCGGCGACTGCGACGATCCGCTGCGGTACACGCGCTGGTGGCGGAACGACTCGATGTATCGGTGCAGCGGATCCTTCAGCTCGAAGGCGCCCTGCTCGTAGAGCATCATCGCCGCCACCGAGGTGATGGGCTTGGTCATCGAGTAGATGCGCCACAGCGTGTCGCGCTCCACCGGCAGCGCCGCCTCGCGGTCGCGGTGGCCCCGGGCGCTCACGTAGGCCACCTGGCCGTGCCGGGTGACCACGGCCAGCCAGCCGGCCAGCCGTCCGTCGTCCACGTAGCCGGCGAAGTGGCGTTCGATGCGATCCAGCCGGCCCGGGTCGAACCCGACCTCCTCTGGCGACACCTCGACGGGCAGCTCTCCCATGGTCGCGCTCCTAGTGGGTGGCGGTGTCCTGCTCGGCTTGGCGCAGGCGGGCGGCCAGGGCGGTGAGCATCCGCCGGGACACGCCCGGCCACTCGTCGAGCACGGCCGCCACCTCGCGCTGGCCGAGCACGTACAGCTCGAGTGGGGTGACGGCGGTGACCGTGGCGCCCCGGGGTGCGTTGTCGAGCACGGCCAGCTCACCGAAGTACTGGCCCGGGCTCAGGCGGGCCACCGAGCGTCCATCGCGCACCACGTCGGCTTCGCCGGCCACGATGAGGTACAGCTCGCTGCCCGGCTTGCCCTGCTCGACCACGTGCTGGCCGGCGTCGACCGACAACGGCTGGGTGACCTGGGCGATCAGGGTCAGCTCGCGGTCGGTGCAGGTCGAGAACAGGTCGACGGTGGCCAGCTGTTCGACCACGTTGCTTCGGGCCATGGTTCGGCGCTCCTCAGGTGACCCCGGCCCGCTTGCGGCCGATGATGGTGGAGATGAGCACCGCCACGAACAGGGCGGCGCCGTTGAACACGTCGTTGATCCAGTTCTGCACGCCGGCCAACGACAGCCCGGTGACGGTGAAGGCCAGGAAGAAGATGGCCACCAGGGTGCCCACCACGTTGAAGCGACCTGGCTTGATGGCGGTGGCGCCCAGGTAGGCGGCGGCCAGGGCCTGGAGGGTGTTGGCCACCGTGCCCAGCTGCGGGCTGGCCCCGCCGTTGCTGCCCACCCACAGGATGCCGGCGAAGCCGGCCAGGGCGCCGGAGATGACGAAGGCCAGCAGTACCAGCATGTCCACCCGCAGGCCGACCAGGCGGGCGGCATCGGCGTTCGAGCCGATGCTCTGCAGATAGCGGCCGTAGGGCGTGTGCTCGAGCAGGTAGTACACGCCGAGCGCGACGACGGCCAGGTAGTAGACGGTGCGGGGGATGCTCAACCAGGTCCCCGATCCCAGCTTCACCAACTCGGGCTGGTGGAGATCAGGATGGACTGGCCGCTCGTGTACCACTCCACGATGCCGGCCAGCACGGTGGACACGCCCAGCGTGACGATCAGGGAGTTCACGCCGATGCGGGCCACCGTGTTGCCGTTGCTCAGACCCACGAAGGCGCCGATGGCGATGGGCACCAGGATGGCCAGCCCCACCGGCCAGCCCAGCCGGGTCAGGAAACCGGCGCACAGCACCTGGGTCAGCCCGGCGATGGAGCCGACCGAGAAGTCGAACTCGCCGCAGGTGAGCGGGATGATGATGGCCATGGCCAGGATGCCCACCACCGCCTGGCTGCTGAGCACGTTCTGGATGTTGGCCCAGCTGCGGAAGGCGCTCCACGTCTTCGACCAGGTGCTGAAGAACAGGAAGGTGAGGGCGAACAGCCCCACCAGGGCGTAGCGCTCGATGAACGCGAGCCACCACCCGCTGCCGCTGGGCTCGGTCTCGGCTCCGCCCGGCGTCGGCGAGGTGGAGCTGCCCACACCCGCGGGGGCCGACGCGTCGTCGTCCGGGGTCGGCTCGGCGCCGGCCGGCGCGTCGGGGTCGAGGCTCATGAGGCCACCTCCTGGGTGCGCAGCGCCAATTCGGTGAGTCGGACAGGTTCGATGTCGGGGGGACGCAGCTCGGCCGAGACCCGCCCGTCGGTGAGCACCACCACCCGATCGGACACGTGGGCCAGCTCCTCGAAGTCGCTGGTCACCAGCAGCACCGAACAGCCCTGGTCGACCGCCTTGGACACCAGGGTGTAGATCTCGGCCCGGGCGTTCACGTCCACGCCCTGGGTGGGCTCGTCCAACAGCAGCACCTTGGGGTTCCGCTCCAGCCAGCGAGCCAGGATCACCTTCTGCTGGTTGCCGCCCGACAGCGTCCCCATCTCCTGGCGCTCGGAGTTGGCCCGGATGAAGAACGACCCGATGGTGTCGCGTGCCTCGTGGTCGGCCTGGCGACGGTGGAGGCGCAGCCCGTGCCAGTACCGATCGACCATGGCTGCGGCCAGGTTCTCCGACAGGGTCAGGTCCGGGAAGACGGCCTCGCCGCCGCGATCCTCGGGCACGTAGGCCACTCCGGCATCCATGGCCTGACCGATGTGGCGGAACCGCTGCGGCCGACCGTCGATCTCGATCGTGCCGGCCCGCATGGGGTAGGCGCCGAAGATCATCTTGAGCAGCTCGGATCGTCCGGAGCCCAGCAGGCCGGCGATGCCCAACACCTCGCCCTTGCGCAACTGGAGGTCGACGCCGCGCAGGGGGCCGCCGGTGAGACCCTTGACCTCCAGCGCCACCTCGTCGGTGGTCACCGCCGGCATCTCCGGGTACATGTGGTCGAGCGGCCGACCGGCGATGAGCTCGATGAGGCGGTTCTCGGTGATCTCGGGCCCGTCCAGGCTGCCGGCCAGCCGGCCGTCGCGCAGCACCGTGGCTCGATCGGCGATGTCGATCACCTCGTTGAGGCGGTGGCTGACCAACAGGATGGTCTGGCCGTTGCGGGCGAAGCGGTTGAGCGCCCCCATGAGCCGGGTCACCTCGGCCCGGGGCAGCGAGGCGGTCGGCTCGTCGAGCACCAGCACGCCCGAGTGCTCGCCTTCCTGGTCCTGCACGGCCCGCACGATGGCCACCATGGCCCGCTCGGCCGGGCGCAGGGTGTGCACTGGCGCGTCGGGCGAGACCGCGATGTCGTAGCGGTCGAGCAGCGCCTGGGCCCGGCGGCGCAGGGCGCGACCCCGGATGGCGCCGGCCCAGCTGGTCTCGTACGCGCTACCGATGGCGATGTTGTCGGCCACCGACAGGGCGGGGAACACCGCCGCGTTCTGGTGCACGAAGTGCAGGCCCTGCGCCTTGGCCGAGCTGGGTGTGGTCTGGTCGCTGGCCGTGGTGGTGCCGGCCACCTCGATGGTGCCCCCGGCGTCACCGTGATACACCCCGGCCAGGATCTTGATGAGGGTCGACTTGCCCGAGCCGTTGCCCCCCAGCAGGGCGTGGATGTGGCCCTGGGTCACGTCGAAGGTGACATCGATCAGGGCTCGGGTGCCGGGGAAGGTCTTGGACAGGTGGGCGATGCGCAGGGCCGGCCCCGGTGGGGGCGCCGCCCCACCGGATGACCGATCCGTGCCCTGCGGGTCCAACGGGCTGGTGTGGCCGACCGGGCCGACCGGCGGCTGCGGGGGAGTATCCCCCTCGCTCATGAGCTGACGCCCCACGCCTTCTGGTACTCGGCCTTGAAGTCGACCGGCGGGATGAACTCCCCGGAGGGCGGCAGGCCGTGCTCGGCATCCACCATGGTCCACCCGATGCCGCTGTCCGCCGGCTTCTGGCCCAGGAAGACGCTGTTCATGGTGTCGGCCGCCGCCCAGCCCGTCCACTCCGACGAGATGACGTTGACGGCGGTCACCTTGCCCTGGCGGATCAGGTTGAGCTCATCGGAGAAGCCCTCGCCCCCCATCACATCGACGTGGTGCGGGTTGGCTCCCAGCGCCGGGGCCACGCCCAGGGTGGTCACGTAGGTGTAGGGGCTCTTGATCCAGTTGGCTTCCGGATGCTGCAGCACCGCGGCCTGGATCTTCTGCACGATCTGGCCGTTGGTCAGATCCTGGGTGGTGACATTGACCGTGTCCACGATCTGGGAGCTCCCCGACGCGGCGATCACGTTCTTGAAGCCCTGCAGCGTCCAGTAGAGGACGGTGAACTCGGGATCGTTGATGGCGATGATCTTGGCCTTGTTCTGGGTCTTGGCGATGATGTAGTTGGCCTGATCGGCACCGTAGGACTCGGAGAACTTGTCCGGGTTGAGGGCCTTGGGACCGAAGTTGATGTTGGCGCTGAACAAGCCCGTGGCCTGGTTGCCGGCTTTGGGGTCGTTGCAGTCGAAGGCGTAGATGCCCACGGTGGCGATGTGGGCCGCCTTGGCTTCCTGGAGCGGCTGCTGGACCTGATCGCAGTCGATGGCGTCGAGGATGATGCCGTTGACGTGGGCGGCGATGGCCTGGCGCACCAGCGGTGCGTAGTTCGACGGGTTCAGCTTGGCGTCGTAGAGGTCGACCTGCCAGCCCAGCGCCTTGGCCGCGGCCACCGCGCCGTTGGAGGGGACCGAGCTGCTGCTGGCGGCCTGGCCGGCGGAGATCACCACGATGTGCTTGCTCTTGGACGCCGGACGTGACTTGTCCGAGACGTTGCGGTTGGTGCCCTTGAAGGCGAGTTGGGTGGCGGCCTCGGCCTTGGCCAGCGCCGCCGCGGGCCCGCCGCCGGCCGTGCCACCCGTGGTGCTGCCCGTGGCGGTGTTGGACGACTTCGAGCTGCTGCAGGCCGCCAGGGCGACCACCATCACGATCGCCACCCCTGCTCGGCGAATGAACACGTTGCGCGTCATCGGGTCTCCTCCCCCTTGGGGCGCCCGGATGGACCGCCCACCGAGCCGTCCAACCCCCCAGGCTGGACCGCCTGGCGCCAGCTAAGCACGATCGCGGGCGTCATGCGTGCGTGGGGCGGGATTCTCGCTGGGCGTGGCCTGGCTGGCCTACCACTACAACGAGACCCCGATCCGGTTCCTGCCCACCCTGACCCGGTCCAACACCCGCACCTTCGTGTTCGGGGCGGTCGTCACCGCGTTGGTGCTGGCCGTCACCTTCGCGGTCACGCCCAACACCCCCACGGTGCCCGCGGGGCTGGCGCCGCCCCCACCGCCGCCAACCTTCAGGCCCCCGCCGGCTCCTCCATCCAGGAACAGGTCGCCGTGGCCGTCAGCCTCTACGACAAACGCGCCTCCACCGAGTGTCCCTACCACGCCCTGCGCACCCCCGGCCGGGGACAAGTACTGCGTGGGTGGTGACGTGAACAGCCCGAACGTGCTCCTGCTGCTGGGCGACTCGCGTGCCGGCCAGTGGCGTCCGGATCTGGACCAGCTGGCCAAGGCCCAGCACCTCAAGCTGGTGGTCCGCGAGCACTCGGCCTGTCCGCCCTTCCACGTGAACGTGACCGATGAGGCCAACGGGGCCATCAAGACCGCCAGCTGCCGCGACCAGCAGCTCGGCGACCTCCGCGTCCTGAACGTGTTCAAGCCCAAGTATGTGATCCTCGCGAACTGGAACGGCTATGTCGGCCGCATCATCGATGGGGCCGGCAAGGCGATCCCGCCGTCCAAGCAGGTTGCGCTGTGGGGCAGGCGTCGACTACCTTGTTCCGTGAGATCCAGGCCAGCGGGGCCAAGCTCGGCTTCATCTATGACGAACCGACCCTGCCCCTCGATGCCAGCAGCTGCATCGCCGCCGCGAACCAGGTCGACTCCTGCGTCCCCTCCCGCTCGGCTGCCCTTGCCCGCACCCAACCGCTGCTCGACCTCGAGCACCAGGCGGTCGGCCATGTGGGCCACATCACCACGCTGGACATGGTCAAGCTCGTGTGCGGACCGGCAGTGTGCCCACTCGAGGTCGGCAACACCCTCATCTACGTCGACAAGCACCATCTCACCGACGCCTTCGTGGCGTCTCAGCTGCCAGCCCATCAAGGACTTCCTGGCCCGCCTCGAGGCCAGCTGATCCGGTTCAGATCCGGCGGGCCCACACCGCCCACAACGGATCGCCCCACGTCGCCAGCTCGGTGCGCAGGGCGGCGGTGGGCTCGTGGAAGCCGCGGCTGGCGCGGAAGTACCGGGTCACGATGTCCATGCACCCGGCGGGGTCGGAGCGTGCCCAGCCCCGGATGACCTTCGTCGGGAAGCAGCGGTTCGAGAAGGTGACCACGAAGCGCCCGCCCGGGCGGAGCACCCGGGCCACCTCGGCGAACACCTCCACCGGCCGGATCAGGTAGTCGACCGAGACGCAGCAGGTGGCGTCATCGAAGGTGGCGTCGTCGAACGGGAGGGTCGGATCGCGGTTGAGGTCGTGCACCAGCCGCGCCGTGGCCTGGGGGTTGGCCGCCAGCTCCTGGTCGTTCATGCCCAGCACCACCAGCCGGCGCGGCGTGGTCGGGAAGTGCGACACCCACGACGCCATCAGGTCGAGCACCTCGCCCTCTATGCCCAACTCCTGGTACAAGGCCCCGACCGCGGCGATGGCCCGGTCGTCGATGTGGGTCACGAACCGGTCGGGGACGTAGAACCCACCGTCGTCGCCCTCGTCCTCCCGATCGAAGAAGCCAGGGGGGAAGTCCTCAGCCGTCGACATCGGACCACCATGACAGATGGGGTGCGGCCAGTCCGCCGCACCGGAGCCGGACCCGTCCGGGCTAGAGCCAGCCCTGCTCGTTGGCCACCCGCAGGGCCTCGACCCGGTTGCGGGTGCCGGTCTTGGCGATGGCGGCCGACAGGTAGTTGCGGATCGTCCCCTCGCTCAGGAACAGCCGGGTGGCGATGTCGGCCACGGTGGCCCCGTCGCGGGCGGCGATGAGCACGTCGCGCTCGCGACCGGTCAGCGGACTGGCGCCGTGGGCCAGCGTCTCGGCGGCCAGGGTCGGATCCACCACCCGCTCGCCGCGGGCCACCCGACGCACGGCGTCGACCAGCCGATCGGCCGGCGCGTCCTTCACCACGAAGCCGAGCGCGCCGGCCTCCATGGCCCGTCGCAGGTAGCCCGGCCGCCCGAAGGTGGTCAGCATCAGGACGTGGGTGGCGGGCACCTCCTGGGTCAGCACCGCGGCCGCCGACAGGCCGTCCAGGCCGGGCATCTCGATGTCGACCAGGGCCACGTCCGGGGCCAGCCGGCGGACCACGTCGACCACCTCGTCGCCGCGGCCGGCCTGGCCCACCACCTCCAGGTCGTCCTCCAGATCCAACAGGGCGGCCAGCGCGCTGCGCACCAGCTCCTGGTCGTCGGCCAGGACCAGGCGGATCACACGCCCGCCTCGACCCGCAGGCGGTAGCGGTCCGGTGGCAGCGGTCCGGCCTCCACCCGAGCGCCGGCCTTGGCCGCCCGCTCGCGCAGCCCGGCCAGGCCGTGGCCGCCGGTGGTGGCATCGGGGTCCGAGCTGGTCACCCCGTCGTTGACCACGGCGATGGCCCCGGGCTCGAACCGCACCTCGACGTGACGGGCCCGGCTGTGGCGCACGGCGTTGGTCACCCCCTCCCGCAGGGTCCACCCGAACAGCTCGCGCAGCTCGCCGGGCACCCCCTCCGTGCTGGCCGGCAGATCGGCCTGGATGCCGGCGGCGTCGAGGATCTCGCGGGCCGTGGCCAGCTCGGCGGCCAAGCTCATCTCGCGGTAGCCGGCCACCGTGGCGCGCACGTCGGCCAGGCTGTCGCGGCTGAGGGCGGCCACCTCGCGCATCTCGGCCGCCGCTCGCGGCGGATCGACCTCGATCAGACGGGAGGCCAACTCGGCTTTGATCGTCACCGTGGTCAGGGCGTGGCCCAGCAGGTCGTGGAGGTCGCGGGCGATGCGCAGGCGCTCCTGCTCGGCCCCCAGCTCGGCGATCTCCTCGCGGGCCATGTCCAGCTCGTCGGCCTGCCCGGCATTGAAGCGCATGATGACGGCCACCGCACCGGCGATCATCACCCCCGCCCCGACGCCCCACAGCGGCTGGTCGATGTTCCACTGCTGCACGTGCTGGGGCAGCCAGGTGCCGGCCGTGGCCAGGATCACGACCAGCGCCGGCCCCAGGCGGGGCGGCAACAGCAGGGCGCCGACCACGGCCAGGTAGGGCAGCAGCGTCACGCCACCGGCGCCGCACACGATCAGGTAGAGCACGCAGATGGCCGCCATCCCCCCCAGCACGATCTCGCCCGAACGGCGCGGCCCGCCGAACACGGCCCGGGGGGCCATCACCAGGTACAGCCAGGTGAAGGCCAGGATCAGGGCGAGCCCACCACCCGCCGGGGGATCGGGTCGTCGTGCCACAGCCCGACGAGGGGCTGGATGAGGAACACCAGGAACACCCCGGCGAACCCCCGCCAGGTTCGGGTGAAGCTCCGGCGGGCGCCGTCGCTGAGGGTGGGGTCTGCCAGTCCGGATCCGTTCGGCCAGCCCGGCGTCACGCCGGGCGCACTCTTCCCCGGCGGGATCGGGTCGGCGCTCCACGCTGGTCATGCGCCTGGAACGCTA
Organism: uncultured Microthrixaceae bacterium; assembly: GCA_963793965.1. GTDB lineage: Bacteria > Actinomycetota > Acidimicrobiia > Acidimicrobiales > Acidimicrobilacustridaceae > UBA4742. The sequence goes on along the minus strand of CAWCCB010000011.1, from coordinate 65,864 downwards.
TCGCCGGCCCCCGGCCGGCCACCGAAGCGAGGCGCGGGGATCACGTCCGGGCCGTGCCTCGGCGGTAGCCGCGACCGGCCACCGCGCCCAGCACCACGGTCCAGCCCGCCAACACGGCCATCCCCGCCCAACCGATCCACGTGCCCGCCACCACGGCTCGCCCGACTGGGCCACCCAGTAGACGGGCAGGGCCTGGCACACGATCTGGAGCCAGTGAGGGAACAGGGTGATCGGGATCCAGAGCCCACCGAACAGGGCCAGCATGGAGTAGACGCCACCCGACACGGCCTGGAGGCTGTCGCCTCGACCCGCGTATCCGACCCAGACGCCCAGCGCCGAGATGGGGATCAGGGCGACCAGGATGGACACGCTCGCCAGTGCCCATCGGCCTGGGGTCAGGTGGACGTGGTCGAGGGTCCCGGCCGCGGCGAACACCGCGGCCATGGCCGGCACGGCCATGGCGAAGCCGGCCAGGCTCTTGCTGGCCACGTACGCCCGTCCGCTCAGCGCGGTGAGCCGGAGCTGGCGGTTCCAGCCCAACTCGCGCTCGAGGGCGATGCGCCCGCCGGTGGAGAAGACGGCGCTCATGGCACCGAAGGTGGCCATCGACACCATGATGTAGGCGGTCACCGGCACCTTGGCCAGTTCGCCGGCGCCGTAGGTGGACTGGAAGACCAGGAACAGCACCAGCGGGAAGCCGAAGGCGAACACCACGTATTGGGGGTTGCGGAAGCTGCGGCGGATCTCGCTGCGGGTGTAGGTGGCGATCATCGGGCGATCTCCTCGGGGGTCACGGACTTGCCGGTCAGGGATCTGCTGGCCCGGGAGTCCGGTTGGGCGTCCGGTTGGGCGTCGCTCGTGAGGACCACGAAGGCCTCGTCCAGGCCCTGGGCGCTCACCTCGATGTCGCGCAGGTCGGGCCAGCGCCGGAGTACGGCCCGCAGCGCGGCGTCGCTGTCGGCGCACCGCAGGGCGACGGTGTGGCCCACCACGCTCGGCGTGGGTCACCCCGGCCACGGCGGCCAGCTCCTCGACCGTGGGCGTTGGCCCGGTGTCGAGCCGAGCCCGGATGGTGCGACCGCCGGCCATGGCCCGGATCTCGGCTGGGGGCGCGTCGGCCACCACCCGGCCGTGGCGCAGCAGCACGGCGCGGTCGGCGAAGCTGTCGGCCTCCTCCAGGTAGTGGGTGGCGAACAGGACGGTGCGCCCGCCTCCGGCCCAGGCCCGCATGGCCGACCAGAACGCCTGTCGGGACTCGACGTCCATGGCCGCGGTGGGCTCGTCGAGCACCAGCAGTTCGGGGTCGGGCACCAGGGCCAGCGCGAAACGCACCCGTTGGGCCTCCCCGCCCGACAAGGCGGTGGTGCGCCGGTCGGCGAGCTCGCTCACCCCGCCCCGGGCCAGCACCTCGTGGCAACCACAGGCCCGCGGGTAGAGCGACCGCATCAGATCGATCAGCTCGCCCACCGAGATCTCCGGGGGCAGGCCGCCCGACTGGAGCATGGCGCCGACGTGGCCGGCGGCGCACGCCTGGCTGGGGCGCAGGCCGAACAATCTGGCCTGCCCGGCGTCGGGCCGGGCCAGGCCCAACAACAGGTCGACGGTGGTGGACTTGCCGGCCCCGTTGGGTCCGAGCAGGGCCACGATCTCGCCGGGCTCGATGTCGAGGTCGATCTGGTCGACGGCCAGCGTCGAGCCGTAGCTCTTGCGCAGGCCGACCAGATGCACCGCGGCATGGCTGTCGACCGGCTGGCGGACCCGAGCCGTGTGGGCGCGGATCGAGGGACGGGCGGTGGTGTCGGAGGGTTGGGAAGCCATGTCTCGATTGTCGGGGTGCAGGGCCCGCTCGGGGTAGTCCCGCGTCTCACCTTCGTTCCATGACACCTGTCATGAATGGCCGGCCGCGGTGCGACCCCCGTTAGCATGCGCGGTCATGGCCGAGGACCGCAGGGCGGCCGACCGGGTCGAGGCTGGCCGATGAAGCCCGGCGCCCGCCGCCGCCGCTCGCTGGTGCTGCTCGTGGTGCTGACCATCGCGGTGTTCGGGGGCACGTGGGCGGTGGCCTTCCTGTCCGGGCCCGAACACGTGGTCCACCTGACCGCCCAGGCCAGCGTGGCGTCCAATGGCTCGGCCGTGGTGGCCGAGACGATCGACTACCGGTTCAGTGGCATCGACCGCCACGGCATCTACCGCGACGTCCCGGGGTTGGCCGCGGACACGCCCGGCATGACCGCCACCGACAACGGCCGACCGGCCCAGGTGCTGGTCACGCCCAACGAGATCGCCCTGCCCAACGCCCACATCCGCATCGGCGACCCCAGCCACACCGTCAGCGGCGATCATGCCTATCTGGTCAGCTACCCGCTCCCGAGGGTCATCGACGTGGCCGGCAACCTCGACTGGAACGGCGTGGGCACCGGCTGGGGCGTGGACATCGACCAGACCGACCTGGCCGTGACCGGGCCGTGGACCTGGACCGACCCCACCTGCCAGCAGGGGGTCGAGGGCTCGACCCAAGCCTGCACGGTGACCCAGCCCAAGCCGGGATTGCTCATCGTGCACGTGGACCAGCTCAGCCCCCACCAGGGCGTCACCGTCGAAGCCGGTCGAGGCCAGTCGCTGGTCGCCGCTCCCAGCCTGCCCGCCGGTGGTGCCGGTGCACTGGCCTCCGCCCGGCACCTCGCCCTTCCTCACCGCCGGGTTGGCCGCCTTGGCCCTGCTGGTGTCGGCTCTGGCCCTGCGTGGCCTGCTCGAACGTCTGGGTCGCGACGAGGTGGTCGGTGCGGGGGCCACCGACGTGGCCTTCGCCGAAGCCAGCACCGGTTCGGCTCACCGGGTGAGCGAGCGCGAGCTGGCTGGGATGGCGTCCATCGAGTTCGCGCCGCCTGCCGAGCTGACCGCCTGGCAGGGTGGACTGCTGAGCGCCGAGCAGGTGCTCGACGCGCAGAAGGTGGCCTGGCTGCTGGAGGTGGCCATCGCCGGTCACCTCCGTCTCGACGAGCAGGAGGGCAACGTCACCCTCACCCGTCTGGACGTGGCGCCGTCGCCGGTGGTGGCGCCGGACAAGCCGGCCGTGCCCGGTGGTGGCGTCGACGCCCTGCTCGACCAGGGCTTCGCCGGGCGTCCGGCCATCACCCTCGGGTCCTACGATCCATCGTTCGCGGCCATGTGGAAGGCGGTGGGCGTGGATCTGGCCGGCTGGATGGCCTCCAGTCCGCTGTGGGAGGACAAGGGTCGCCGCCGCCAGCGGTCGGCCCGCATCCTGGGGGTGCTGCCGGCGCTGGCCGGTGTGGTGGGGATGGCCGCCGGCGCCTTCGCCGTGGCCCGTCACGGCTCCGCGTTCCTGACCCTGGTGGGGGCGGCCGGCCTGGTGGCCGGGCTCGGGGTGGCCGCGCTGACCGCCGGGTTCGAGCTCATGGTTCGCAGCCCCCAGGGATCGGGGTTGTGGGTCCGGGTCGAGTCGTTCCGGCGGTTCCTGCACGACTCGGAGGGCCCCCAGGCCGAGGAGGCGGCCAAGCGTGGCGTCCTGCGCCAGTACACGGCCTGGGCCATCGCCCTCGACGAGGTCCACCACTGGTCGAAGGCGGTAGAGGCGGCCGGCGCCCAGATCGGCAACGTCGACCAGGCCGGTTTGGGCTACGTCTAGCTGGCCCCGATGCTGGTCAACAGCACCCACGCGGCCAGCGTGGCCCCCCACTCGTCTGGGACCGGCGGCATCGGGGGTGCCGTCGGGGGCGGCTTCGGCGGCGGGGGCGGCGGCAGCTGGTGAGCGCCGCCGGCGTGTCCAGCTGGCAGCTCGGTCCCTTCACCCGCCATCCGGGTCCGGTGCTGGTGCCCGATCCCTCGGTGGCGTTCCGCTGCCCGTGCGCGGCGATCTCGTCCGATGGGCGGCCAAGGACCTCTTCAACCCGGGGGCGGTGGTGTTCGAGGGTCGGGTGCACCTGCTCGTCCGCGGCGAGGACCACCGTCGGACGGGGGCACGGCACCTCTCGCATCGGCCTGGCCGTCAGCCAGGACGGCATCGACTTCGCCCTCGAACCCGAGCCGGTGCTGTTCCCCGACGACGACGCCTGGGAGGCCTGGGAGTGGCCCGGCGGCTGCGAGGACCCTCGGGTGGTCGAGTCGCCCGACGGCGGCTTCGTGTGCCTCTACTCCGGCTTCGACGGTCGTTCGGCCACGCTCATGGTGGCCACCTCCGAGGACCTGCGCCGGTGGGACAAGCACGGTCCCGCCTTCACGGGCACGCGCCATGCCCGCCGATGGTCCAAGAGCGGCTCGGTGGTCACCGAGGAGCGACCCGACGGCCGCCTGGTGGCCAGCCGCCTGGATGGCCGGTACTGGATGTACTGGGGGGAGGGCACCTGCTTCGCGGCCACCTCCGACGATCTCGTCCGGTGGACGCCGGTCGAGTTCGACGCCACCGCCGACCGCTACCTCACCGAGGGCGACGATGCGCAGTGGGAGGTGCGCCACGTGCCCGGCGCTCGGGTGCTGCGGCCGCTGCTGTCGCCCCGGTCCGGTCGCTTCGACTCGTTGCTGGTCGAGCCCGGCCCGCCGGCCGTGCGCACCGACGCCGGGGTGGTGCTCGTCTACAACGGGGCCAACCATCCCACCCGAGGTGATGCGGCGTCGGCGCCCATGGCCTACCAGCCCGGCCAGGCCCTGTTCGACGAGCGCGATCCGGCGTCGTGTGTGGCCCGCGCCAGCGAACCGTTCCTGAGGGCCGACACCCCTGACGAACAGGTGGGTCAGGTGGGCGATGTCTGCTTCGCGCAGGGCCTGGTGGCGGTGGGCGATCGGTGGCACCTCTATTCGGGATGGCCGACTCCCGGATCGGCTGCGCCACCGCCGAGCGTCTCGCCGCGGGGGTGGCCGCCGCGCCTGAGCGCGGCCGCCACCCCCGGCCTCGGGTTCGGTCACATGCCGTTCTCGATGGTCTTGACGGAGAAGTCGGCGTTGATCTTCACGGTCACGTGGGTGCCGTCGGCCTTGACCACGTGGGCCTCGTAGGTGGCGCCCTCGGCGTCGTTCTCCACGCGCTCGACGGTGGCGCCGGGCACCGCCGCCTTGGCCGCGGCCGTGACCTTGGTGGCGGTGTCACCGGTCAGCAGGGTCTCGGTGATCCCGTTGGCCTGGTGACCGCCTTTGCTCGGATCCATCTGCGGAGCCTGGCCACCGGGCGCGCCGCTGGGTGCGCCGGTGGGTGCGGTCGAGCTCGACGAGGTCGAGGAGCTGGCCGCGGTCGTGGCGGTCTGGGCGTTGGCCGTACCGAGCAGGCTGGCGCCGAGGGCGCCCCCGGCCAGGCTGGCGGCGACGAGGGCGGCTCCGGCGGTGGCTTTGCGGAAGGTGTTCATGGTGGGTGCTCCTGAGTCCCGGGAGTGGCTCCCGGGCGAGGGGTTGGGGGGACCCCGAAGAGGTTCGGGGATGGCTTCGACGATGCGCCGCGGCCCTCACGGGCGGCTGGGGGCGACCTGGGAATCCCCGCCGATGACCCCGCCACCTGGGCCCGGTCCTCAGAGCCGACCGCGCACCCGGCGTGCGGGTCGGCCGCCCAAGAAGGGCCCTTTGTCCCTTCTCGGTCCCAGACCGGCTCTATAGCGTGCGCCTTCTGATGATCCTGCTCGTGGTGGTGGCCGTGCTGGTGGTGGCCCTGGTCGTGGTAGCCATCCACGACCTGGTGCAGACCCGCCATGCCGTCCTGCGCAACTACCCGGTGATCGGCCACCTCCGCTATGTGCTCGAGAGCTTCGGTCCGGAGACGCGGCAGTACCTGGTCACCGACAACGACGACGAGCGCCCCTTCAGCCGCGACCAACGCCGCTGGATCTACTCGTCGGCCAAAGCCACCGACACCAGCTTCGGCTTCGGCACCGACAACCACCTCGAGACGATCCGCGACTACCTGATCATCGACCACGCCGCCTTCCCGCTCGGGCTCGGCGCGGCCCGCCCCGATCCGTCCTTCGCCGTGCCCGGGGCCAAGGTGCTGGGCGCCCGTCGCGGCCGCGCCCAGGCCTTCCGGCCACCGCTGGTCAACATCTCGGGGATGAGCTTCGGCGCCCTCAGCGCGCCGGCCATCGAGTCCATGAACCGGGGCGCGGCCATGGCCGGTTGCCTGCACAACACCGGTGAAGGCGGCATCTCGGCGTACCACCTCAACGGTGCGGATCTGGTGTGGCAGATCGGGACCGGCTACTTCGGCTGCCGTGATCCTCACGGCGGGCTCTCCCTCGAGCGCCTGGTCGACGCGGTCGAGCACCATCCGCAGGTCCGGGCCATCGAGATCAAGCTCTCCCAGGGGGCCAAGCCCGGGCTCGGCGGCCTGCTCCCGGCCGCCAAGGTGACGCCCGAGATCGCCAGCATCCGCGGCATCCCGGTCGGCGTCGACTGCGCCAGCCCACCGGCGCACACCGCCTTCGACAGCGTGGATTCGCTCCTCGAGCTGGTGGAGACGATCGCGGCGCGCACCGGGCGACCCGTGGGCATCAAGTCGGCGGTGGGGGAGCGCGCCTTTTGGGAGCAGCTGGCCGATCGGATGTCGGCCACCGACCGAGCGGTCGACTTCATCACCATCGACGGCGGCGAGGGTGGCACCGGCGCGGGGCCCCTGGTGTTCACCGACCACGTGGCCCTGCCCTTCCGCCAGGCCTTCACCCGCGTGTACCGCATCTTCGCCGAGCGCGACATGCAACACGAGGTGGTGTGGATCGGGTCGGCCAAGCTCGGCCTGCCCGAGAACGCGTTGGCCGCCCTGGCCCTGGGATGCGATCAGGTCAGCGTGGGCCGCGAGGTCATGATGGCGGTCGGCTGCATCCAGGCCCAGCGGTGCCACACGGGGCGCTGCCCCACGGGAGTGGCCACCCAGTCGCGCTGGCTCCAGCGAGGCGTCGATCCCGACTCCAAGTCCGCCCGGGTGGCCGGCTACCTGGCTCAGCTCCGCTTCGAGCTGGTGCGCCTGGGCCGGGCCTGCGGTCAGCTGCACCCCGCCCTGGTCACGCTCGACCAGCTCGAGGTGATCGACGGATCCCACGCCACCCAGGGCCTGGGCCAGCTCTTCGATTACCAGCCGGGCTGGGGTGAGCTGGCCGAGGCGGACGCCGAGGCGCTGCGCCAGCTGATGGGCGGCTGAGCCGTGCCCGGCTCCCGTCGCCGCTGGCTCGTGGTGGTCACGGTCGTCGGGGCCGGAGTGCTCGTGGCGCTGGCCACCGGGGTCTGGCTCGTGACCCGCAGCCACCAGCCCCCACCGGCGTCGGTCAACGGCGCCCTGCGTACCTACCGGGCCACCACCACGGTCGGGTCGTCAGGTCGGCTGCAGGGGCCGGAGCCGGGGGTGTACCCGGCCACCGGCTCGGGCACCGAGAAGCTCAGCATCCAGACGAGCGCCACCCACCTGGGCCCGACCATGCCGGTGACGGTGACCCGCGACGGCTCGCGCTGCTGGTGGTTCCGCATCGACTACACCTCGGCCCACTGGCAGAGCTGGCACTACTGCCTGGACGGCTCGCAGTTGCAGGATCTGGGCGGCGACGTGCACCAGCGGTTCGATCTCGGGGTCGTCCACTACGACTCGGACGTCACCTCGGTGTGCCGTCCCGTCGACGTGGTGGTTCGCCTCCAGGCCCGTGCCGGTGACACCTGGCACCAGGGCTGTGGCTCGGGTCAGGGCACCGGCGCCAGCCATCAGGCGGGGACGGCCACCTACCTGGGGATCACCCACCTGGAGGTCGGTGGGCGATCGGTGCCGACCTACCACCTGCGTTGGACGCGAACCACGACCGGCGCCCAGACCGGGCCCAGCGCGGATGAGTACTGGTTCAGCACCGACACCTTCCTGCCCGTGCGCCACGTCTGGTCGCTCACCTCCCGCACCGCCGGACCAGGAGGTGTGGCGGTCACCTACGACGAGCAGGGGGAGTGGGATCTGACCACGCTTGCGGCCCGCCACTGAGGCCGAGCCGGCCGGGCGGTCCCCATCAGGTCGTCGGCTGCATCGAGGTGAGCTGCCAGGCTCCGCTCTCGGCGTAGTGGACGTTGCCGACCGGCGACGGCGAGGTGATCTCGTAGTGGCGCTCGGCCCGCACGGGCAGGCCGGTCTGCGCGTCGAACCACCACTGCTCGCGGACCGTGCCCGACTGGGCGCCGGTCAGGTGCTCGACCCGGGTCTGGTGGAGGGCCGGCACCTGCCGGCCGCCGATGGTCAGCGTGGCCGGGCCCACGATGGTGGCGGGGCCGTCCACGTGGCTGGCGCCGGCCGCGGCCGAGTTGGTGCCGGTGCAGCGGTGTTCGAAGCTCTGGCCGGCGCCGGCGCCGGCATCGGTGACCATGACCGGTGCCGGTGGCGAGCAGGTGTAGCTCCCCAGGTTGGTGATGACCAGGGTGCCGAAGTCCCAGCGTTGGAAGTTGCGCTGGGCCACCAGCAGCAGCGACCCCCGGTCGGGGCAGAAGTCGTACTCGTGCCAGTGGGCGGTGTTGTAGTCGATGCGCCAGCGCCAGCACCCCCTCGACAGCGCCGTCACCGTGATCGGCATCACCGCGCCGTCCTGTTGGGAGTTGGGCGGGAAGGAGATCTTCTCGGTCCCGGAGCCCGCCGCCCGGTACACGCCGGGTCGAGGCCCTTGGAGGTCGGCCCCGGTGGCCGCCGACCGTCCCGTGGTCGAGCTGCGGTAGCGCTGCACCGCCGAGCTCACGGATCGAGCGCCGGGGTGGCTGCGCAGCAGGTAGCGCACCGTCGACACCGAGACGGCCACCGCCACCAGGGCCACGACCAGGCCGATGGCCATCAGCCACCGATGGTGCCACCAGCCCCGACGCCGGGGCGGCGGGGACGGTTCGGCTGGAACCGTGTAGTCGAGCTCAGCGATCTTCGACATGGCTCCTCCCGACCCTGGTGGTCGGCGCACCGGCGGTGCGGCCCGGTCTGCTGGTCAGACTCTGCGCCGTGGCGTCCGGCCTCCCCAGAGCCGAACGTCACAACCTGTCGAGGCCGGCCGGTCTCAGTCGCCGGCCGACAGCACCCGCACCAGGGTGACCTCGCGCTCGCCCAGCTCGGGGGCGGCGTCCCCCGCCGCCTGGATGACCAGGTCGCAGGTCTCGTCGTCGGGGCTCGAGCTGGACACCCGGGCCAGGCGGCTGGCCACGTCCTGGAGGGCCAGGTCGTCGCCGGAGGTGGCCACCGCCGCCCGGCTGATGGGCGTCGACGACAGCGGTCCCACGAACAGGACCGGTTGGTCCAGGCGATCCTGGTGGAGCAGGTCGTGCAAGGTCCCGTCGGTGTCGTCGGCCACCACTGCGGTGGTGGCGAAGGATCGGGCGGCGTGGCGCACGCCCAGGTCCACCGTGCGGTCGATGAAGACCTCGATGGGCCGGTCGATGCCCAGGCCGACCAGTAGCAGCTCGACGGCTCGGGAGGAGGCGGCCTCATCGGGCATGTCGCTCTCGGTGCCCACCACCACCGGGATGACGACGCCGTCGTCGCTGGCGGCCAGGCGCACGGCCAGTTCGGCCACGCCCCGGCGCAGCGCCCGCCGGCCGTCGATGACCAGCAGCACCCGCCGTCCCACCCGGCCGGGGGTGGGCACGCTCACCGGCAGGCGCTTGGTGAAGATGGGGGTGATGGTGGCCGACACCACCAGGCTCACGGCGATCAGCACCAGCACCGCGTTCACCACCTTGGTACCGAACAGCCCGATGTCGTAGCCGACGATGGTGGCGGCCAGGGTGGCCGCCGCCTGGGGGATGGTGAGCGAGAACAAGATGCCCACCTCGGACCAGGCATAGCCGAGCAGGGGTCGAGTGGCCAGGGCGGCCAACGCCTTGCCCCCGAAGCAGGCGGCCATGAAGATGGCGGCCAGGCGCAACGTCTCCGGATCGAACATGACGGCCGGATTGATGATCAGCCCGACCGAGACCAGGAAGACGGGTACGAACACCGCGCCGCCGAAGAACTCGATCCGCTCCATCAGGTCGCCTTCGTTGGGCACCAGGCGGTTCAGGGCCAGCCCGGCGAAGAACGCTCCGACGATGCCCTCGATGGCGAACAACTCGGCCAGCGTGGCCGCGGCCAGCATGGCCACCAGGGCGAAGACGTAGCGAGCCGACCGCGACGTTCCGAAATGGGCCAGGAACAGCCGGGCGATGCGGGGGAGCACCACGAAGCAGCCCACGCCGACGGCCAGCAGCCCGGTGACGAGCTGGGCGGCGATGTCCAGGCCGCCGGACTGTCCCAGCGTCACCCCCGACACCGCGGCCAGCACCATCAGGGTGAGCGTGTCGGTGACCACGGTGGCCCCCACGCCGGTGGCCACCGCCGGGTCGTTGCCCCGCCCCATCTCGCGGATCATCGGGTACACGACCAGGGTGTGCGATGCCAGCAGCGAACCCAACAGGACCGCGGCGGCGGTGCTGAAGCCGATGGCGAAGCCGGCGATGGTGCCGGCCACCATGGGCAGGGTGAAGGTGAGCATCGAGTAGATGATCGTGGCCCGGCGGTTGGCCTGGACCAGGCGCAGGTCGAGCTCGAGGCCGGCCACGAACATCAGGTACAGCAGGCCGATCTGACCCAGGTCGGGGACGGTGGTGTTGCCCGAGCCCACGATCCCGAGGGCGTGGGGTCCGATGAGGAGCCCGCCCAGCAGCAGCCCGATGATCCCAGGCACCTTGAAACGCTCGATGACCATCGGTCCGAGGACGATGACCAGGAACAGCACCAGGAAGGGCAGGGCCGGGCCGGTGGGGGCCTCGACGTGGACGATCTGGGCGAGCAGCATCAGGGGGTCCTCAGGCGTCGGTACGGATGAGTGGGACTTTGTCGGCGCTGGTGCCGTTCAATGACAGGCCCAACCACCGCTTGGCCAACGCCTCGATGGTGCCGTCGGCGATCAGGGCGCGGATGGCCGACGAGGTGGCGTCGAGGTTGACCGATCCCTGGGGCAGAGCGGCGGCGATGTCGTCGTTGGAGTCGAACTGGCCGGCCACGGCCAGGCGCCCGTGGGAGTCGCGGGCCACCGCCGCGGCCACGGGCAGGTCGAGCAGGCCGGCGTCGACCCGGTTGTCCTGGACGGCCGAGACGGTGTCGTGCTGGGACGAGCTGAGCTGGATCGGGTGGTCGGGTTGGATGGTGTTCTCCAGGAAGTCGCGCAGGGTGCTGGTGCGGCCCACCGCCCAGCGCAGTGCCTGGGCGGTGTGCAGGTCGGGGACCGACTGCCCGGCGCGCACCAGCACGGCTGGTGTGGCCGCCAGGTAGGGATCGCTGAAGTCGAGCACCTGCCCGCGCTCGGGCGTGGCGGTGACGTCGGACAGGGCCATGTCCGCGCCCCCCAGATGGCCGGCCACGATCTGGGCGAACGGGACGACCACCACGTGGACCTTGGCCAGGCCGAACTGGTGGGCCAGGTCCTTGGCCAGCTCGAACTCGAAGCCGCCGGTGGGGTGGGCCTCGGTCCCGACCCAGAAGCCGTCGAGCGGCACCTCGGCGGTGGCCACCGTCAGCACGCCCGCATGCGCCGGCCTGAAGTCGCCCGAGGCCCGGTCGCTGCTCGAGCACCCGGTCACCACCAGGAGCATGACCAGTACCACCAGCACCGCGACCCCGGGACGCCGCGCCGGCCCGGGACTGCGCCCCAGCCGTCGAGGTGTCGCTGGGTGACCCACGCCGGTACGTTACGGCACGGAGATGTGGAGTCCTGGCCTTCCGGGGCTCCGGCCGGTGAATGCCACGGTGCTCGGTTCGAGGTCGCTCAGGAGCCTGGCGCCAGCTGCTGGTAGTCGGTGCGCGACACCGCGCCGGAGGTGAGCGAGCCGTCGCCTCGGGGGATCTCGACCGCTCCGCCCTCCACCGAGAACGTCACCCGGTCCACCGTGGACTGGGCGGTCAGCGTGTAGACGAGCTGGGCGATGGCCAGCAGTTGGTTGGAGCCACCGATGTCACCGAAGGCGGTGTCCAGGTCCACGGCGGCCACCCCGTCGGCCACCTTGACCGACCGCACCAGGTGCTGGGCGGGCAACGCTGTCTGGAGCCCGAAAGCCGCTTCGCGGTCGGTGGGGCCGGCGGCCAGGGCAGCCACCGCGGCGGCCACCGGGTCGGCCGCTCCGACGTCGCGGGCCACGGCCACGAGGTGCTGGGGGTCGGATGTGACCAGGTAGATCACCACGTTGGAGGTCACCGACTGGCTGGGCACGACGTTGGTGTCGCTGGGGTCGAGCAGGCCGAAGGGAACCTCCTTGCGGTTGGCCACCTGCGCCCGGCCCTGTCCGGGCACGCCGCAGGCGACCAGACCCAGCGACGGCCAGCAGCCCCACCACTGCGCCGCCGAAGCGCCGGCGCCTGGTTCGGGCGTTCACGCCGAGGGCCCGGCGACGGGCAGCTCGATGACGAACCGGCAGCCGCCCTCGGGCGGGTCCTCGACCCGGACCTGCCCGCCGTGGAGGCGGGCGTGCTCGGCGACCAGCGAGAGCCCGAGTCCGCTGCCGCCGTCCATGCCCATGCTGTGGGTGCCCCGGGCGAACCGCTCGAAGATGTAGGTGCGCTCGTGCTCGGGCACGCCCGGCCCACGGTCCTCGACCGCGATACGGACCCGGCCCCCGTCCACGTCGACCGCGACCCCGGTGGCGCCCTGGCCATAGCGATCGGCGTTGGTCACCAGGTTCATCACCATCTGGCCGAGCCGTCGCTTGTCGGCCAGGATCCGCTCGGGCACGTCCGGTGCGACCTTCAGCGGGACGTCGGTGCGGCCCAGCGTGTCGAGCGCAGCCGCCACCAAGGTGCCGATCTCGACGGGCTCCACGTCGAGATCGGTCATGCCGGCATCGGCCCGGGATATCTCCATGAGGTCGTCCAGCAAGCGGTGAAAAGCCACGATCCGGTCCTCGAGGTGACCCAGCACCTCGTCGCGCTGGGCCGGATCCGCGGTTGGTCGCCGGCTCACAGCGGTCGCGGCCAGCATGGCGGCCACGGGCGAGCGCAGCTCGTGGGACACGTCGGAGGTGAACCGCACCTCCCGGTTGATGCGCTCCTGCACCGCGTCGGCCATGCGGTTGAACGAGTCGACGAACCGGTCCAGGTCGCCGTCGGCGGCTGGCTCGAGGCGGGTGTCGAGACCACCGTCGGCGATGCCCACGGCCGCCGCCGACATCTGGCGCAGGGGTCGGAGGACCACGACGCTCGCGTACCAGCCGAGGGCGGCGCCGATGATGGCGGTGAGTCCGGCGGCCAGGGCCAGCCGGCCCCGGAGCGCGTCGAGTGAGGACTCGATGTCGGTGAGGGGGATGAACTCGAAGTAGCTGGCCTTGGAGGCACGCAGGGGCACGCCCACCACCACGTAGGGCACCCCATCGTGGCGGATGCGCTGGCGACCGGCGTCCCCGCCGTCGACCACGTTCACCAGCGAGGCGGGAAGGTTCGCCGGCCCGATCCCGACCGAGGCCGAGTACCACTGGCCGTCGACCTTGGCCAGGGCCACCGATCCGCTGTTGCCGGCCACCGAGGTCAGCAGGGTGGGAATGTCCGGAAGGCTGGTGCGCAGCGAGTTCCGCAGCAGCCGGGCGTTGATGTATGCCCGGCTCTGGGACCCGTCCTGGCGGTCCTGGAGGAGTTGCGAGCGGGTCTGCTCGTAGGCCAGGGCGGCGAAGATGGCGGACAGGATCAGGGCCACCAGCCCGCAGGCGATGGCCATCCGTCCCCGCAGGCCCGGGCGGCGCAGGAAGCGGTCGCGGGGCGCGGGCGTCGGGCGCGGCTGGCAGACGCAGGTCCGGCTGGGCGGGCGCGGGACGACCCGCGAGGCGGTCGCCGGCTTCATGTCTCCCAAACCTACCCGTGGGCGGGTTACGCGTAGACGTCGGGGTTCGCGTCGAACTCGGTCTCGGTGAAGGGGATCTCACGGTCGGCCTCACCCGCGCCCAGGCTTCGTCCGGCCAGCCCGCCGTAGGCGGCCGCGGCCAAGGCACCGGCCGCCCCGATGGCCACCGGCACGCGGGCGCCCCAGCCATCGGCGATCCAACCCAGCATCGGTCCACCCAGCGGCGTGGTTCCGATCATCAGGACCGTCTGGAGGGCCAGGACCCGGCCGTGCATGTTCTCGGCTGCGATGACCTGCACGATGGCGGTGGTCGAGGTCATGTAGGCGATGCTGGCCACACCGAGGGCCACCGCCACCGGGAACGCCACCAGGGCGCTGGGCACCACTGCGAGCGCGCCCATGGCCAAGCCCAGGGCACCGGCCCCCATGACGATCGAGCGGAACCGCACCTCGCGGCGGTGGGCCACCACCAGGGCACCGGCCAGCGACCCGACGCTGAAGGCCGAGTAGATGAAGGTGTAGGTGGTGTCGCTGCCGTGCAAGGACCGGGTCACCAGCAGGGGGAAGGTGACGCTGAAGTTGTAGCTGAGCACCCCGACGATGGCGAGCATGACGAACGAGATGCGCAGCTCGGGGACCTGGCGGACGTAGCGCAGGCCGTCGCGGACCTGGTGCTTGGCCCGGGGCGTGTGGGGGGCCGGCCGCAGCTCGGACCGGCGCATCATGGCGATGGCCACCAGCACCGTGATGTAGGAGATGCCGTCGAGGGCGAAGGCCCAGCCGTAGCCCAGCGTGACCACCAGGGCACCGGCCAGCGCCGGTCCGAAGATGCGCGACGTGGCCACCAGCGCCGAGTAGAGGGTCACGGCGTTGGGCACGTCCTCGGCCACCACCATCTCGGTGACGAAGCTGCGGCGGACGGGGTTGTCGAAGGCCAGCAGCACGCCCCCGGCGGCCGCCACCCCGTACAGGGCCCCCAGGGAGGGGTGGGGCTGGAAGGCCAGGACGGCCAGCACGAACGACTGAACCATCTCCAGCACCTGGGTGACGGTCAGCAGGCGCTTCTTGTCCACCCGGTCGGCGATCAGGCCGGCGAAGGGCGACAGCACCAGGATGGGCCCGAACTGGCAGGCGGTGAGCAGGCCGACGGCCAGACCGCTGTTGGTCTGGCTCAGCACCAGCAGGGTGAGCGCGACCATGGTGAGCCAGTTGCCCGTGTTGGACACCAGCTGTCCGATGAAGAAGAGGCGGTAGTTCCGGTTGCGCAGGGAGAAGAAGGATTGGCGGGCCGCGGCCGACGGACTGAACCTCGACGTCATTGGTAAGCCATGCTAAATACTTTCCGGCCGCCGAGCACACGCCGGTCCCCTGGTCGCCGACCAGGGCGTCGACGAGACGACCACCACCTGCGGGAGCGCCATGACCGGGCCCGACCTCGAAGACGAGCCGGGCGACCACTACCAGTGGCTGGGCGTCCCCCCGATGCGGACGTGGTCGCCCTGCGGGCTGCCTACCTGATGCAGGCCAAGCGGTGGCATCCCGACGTGCAGATCAATGCCACTCCCGACGAGCGTCGGGCGGCCGCGGCCCGCTTCCGGGCGGTCCGCGAGGCATGGGCGTGCCTGTCGGACCCGGACCAGCGAGCGGCCTATGATCGACGGCTCCCGCCGCCGGTGTCGGCCCGGCCTCGGGCCCGGCCGATGCCCGCCACCGATGCCCCGCCCGGCGACCGCCGGCCCAGTACCTGGTTGGCCCGGGCCAGCCTCTCAGCAGTGGCCTCACGGTTGGAGGTCGCCGACCTGGCCGACGATGCCGTCACCCAGGCCAGCGCGGCGGTGTACCGCACCGCCCGGCGCAGCCTGGACGACGACGAGGCCGCCCCGACCGCGGCGGTGGCCCGACGCCGGGCGTACGCCGCAGCCCGCCGCGCCCAGTCGGCGTGGACCGGGACCGCCGCCGAGTTCCGGGCCAGCCCGTTGCTCGGCGACCTGGTGGGCCAGAGCCTGTGGGTCATGTGCCACGAGCTGTGGGCCGAGCTCGACGCCAACCAGCTTCCGGGGCTGGTGGAGCCACCCGACACGTCCGGGCCCCCGGCCAGCTCGGCCGCCGGGCCGTGCTCGGTGTGCGGGCGGCTGCCGGCGGCCAGCTTCACCTTCCGGGCCGTGCGCGGTCGGGTGCTGGCCTACCGGTCCTCCACCATCGCCGGGGTGTTCTGCCGCGAGTGCGCCCTGGGGATCGGACGCGACGCGCAGCACGTCACCCTAAACGTCGGATGGTGGGGTCTGCTGGCGGTGTTGCGCACGCCGCTGGCGCTGTGGACCAACGGCCGTGCCCTGCGTCGGGCCGCGGCCCTGGCCCCGGCCCGCGGGGAGCCGGCCCATCGCCGCGCCCCGATGGACCCGGGCGTGCCGGTTGGGGGCCGCGGGATCACCGGCGCGGTGCTGTTCGCCCTGTTGCTGCTCATCCTGGTGGCCGCCAGCCGGATGATCTGAGTCGGCTGGTCCGAGCGTCGCGGGACGGGGGTTAGCATCGGCGACCCATGTCGCCGTCTCCGCCGCCGATCCCGTGACCGACCTCCCGACGCCGGCGACCTCGGTGCCCAGCCGCCTCGGGACCTCGGCGCGCCTGGAGGACGGCGCTCTGGTGCTCGAGCTCACCCCGCGGCCCGAGATCCTGCATCACGGGGTGGTGCGGGCCAGCGTCCTGGCCTTCCTGGTCGACGCCGCCGCCGGCATCCCCCTGGACCGCGATCCCGAGGTGTGGACCCTCACCACGGACCTGTCCATACGGATGCGGGTGATGCCCGCGCCGGGCGCGCGTCGACGCCTTCAACACCATCGTGCGCGCCGGTCGACGCTCGTCGACCTGCGTGGTCGAGTTGACCAGCGACCTCGGCGCGCCGATCGCCACCGGCGCCATCGGCTTCGCCACCGTGGCCCGCAAGCCCACCGACGGCCCCAAGCCGTCCTTCACCCCCGAACAGGCGGTCGACCTGTTCCATGGGCAGCCCCCGCTGACCCGCCCGCTGCGCCAGGAGGCCGGCATCGAGGTGATCGACGCCGCCGCCGGGATCGTGCAGGTGGCGTTGACCCCCGACCTGCGCAATCCCGCCGGGACGCTGCAGGGCGCCATGGTGGCGCTGGTGGCCGAGGCGGCCACCGAGGAGCTGGTGGGCCGCCTCCTGGGTGCGCCCGTCATCGTGACCGACCTCGATCTGCGCTACCTGGAGCGGACCCAGGCCGGTCCCGTGCGCACCCGCAGCCGGCTGCTCGGCTCGGGGCCCGATGCGGCGGTCCAGATCGAGCTCGTCGACCTGTCCACCGATCGGACCACCACGCTGGTCTACGCCCGAGCCGTCCCGGCGCCCTGATCGCCGTCTCGGTCTGCCGCGTCAGGCCCAGTCCGGGTTGCGCCCGCACCAGGCCACCAACCGGTCGATCGGGGCGGCGTCGTTGGCGGTGGGCACGACCGGGGCGAACGGGACCTCGGCGTCCTCGGCGTCGCCGCGGATGTCGGCGGGCAAGGCCGAGTGCATGAAGGTGATGGCTGCCGCCACCGCCGCCGGATCCCAGGCCGGGTCCTGGCCGGTGGCCCGGGCCAGGTCCCAGGTGTGGACCAGCAGCTCGCTCAGGTACATGCGCAGCACGCCGTCGCCGGGCATGGTGGCCCACGGCAGGGCGATCATGCGGGTCAGCGATTCGGGATCCTCCCAGGCCTGCTGGGCGTCGGCGATGTCGTGGTTCCAGGCCGCGGCGATGTCGCTGAGCGACCAGCCGTCGGTGCCGCCGTCGGTGGCCGTGTAGTCGGGCACGCCCCGGCCCAGGGTGGCGATGCGGGGCGCCACCATGACCAGGTGGTCGAGCAGCGCGGCCACGTCGAAGGCGCGACAGGGCGTGGGCAGGGCGAGCTGGTCGGTGCCCACCCAGCTGATGGTGGCGGTGGCCGTGCGCACCGCCTCGGCGAACAGGGGGCGGGGATCGTCGAGGGTCGAGGGGTTGGCCGAACCGGTGGATGAGGTGTGCGGGTTGGTTTCCATGCGTGCAGCTTGCGCCCCCAAACCGGTCAGCATGTGACCGGTTTACGTGGGATCCTCCTTCCATCCGCGCTGATCGGCTGGTGGCCGTCCTGTTGCTCTTGCAGCGCAAGGGCCGGGTCACCGCGGCCGAGGTGGCGGCCGAGCTGGAGATCTCCGAGCGCACCGCCCGGCGCGACCTCGAGGCGCTGGGCATGGCCGGGCTCCCCATCTACTCCCGGCAGGGTCGCAACGGAGGATGGGAGCTGCTCGGCGGCGCCAGCACCGATCTCAGCGGCCTGAACGCCGACGAGGTGCGGGCGTTGTTCCTGGTGGCCGGTCCGGCCTCGGCCACCCCCGAGGTGGCGGCCGCGCTGCGCAAGCTGATCCGGGCGCTGCCCGAGCCGTTCCGAGATCGGGCCGAGGTCGCCTCCACCTCGGTGGTGGTCGACCCCGCCACCTGGGAGGGCAACCGCGGGTGGCAGGGCGGGGCCACCGGCCCGCCGGGGGGACGTCGGTCGACCCATCTCGAGGCGGTGCAGCGGGCGGTGATCGAGTCGGCCAGCCTGCGCCTGACCTATCTGGATCGCCAACGCCAGGCCAGCACCCGCCAGGTGCGGCCGCTGGGCCTGGCCTCCAAGCAGGGCAACTGGTACCTGCTGGCCGACACCGATGCCGGGCGGCGCACCTTCCGGGTGGATCGGATGATCGAGGCCGAGCCCACGGGCGATCACTTCGACCGGCCCGACGACTTCGACATCCACGCCGAGTGGCAGGCCGTGACCGACGAGGTGGAGCAGCGGCGGCTGCCGGCCCGCGCGTCGGTGGCGACCGACCCCGACCACCTCGACCTGGTGCGCTTCGTGTTCGGGAGCCGGCTGCGCATCGGTCCCGCCCGCCCCGACGGTCGGGTCGAGTTGGAGCTCCGCGGCTACAGCCCGTTCTCGCTGGCGGTGGAGCTGGCCGGGCTGGGCAGTCGGGCCGAGGTGCTCGATCCGCCCGAGGTGCGCCAGCAGCTGGCCCGCATCGCCGCCGAGCTGACGCGCTCTACGCCTGAGAGCTGGGCCGGAGGCTGGCCGAAGGCTGCCGCAGGCCGGAGCCGCTGGCCGAGGGCGGCCGAAGGGCCAGTCGAGGGAGGCTGCCGACCGAAGCCAGTCAGATGACGGATCCCCGCGGGGTTTCCGGGGTGTGAGCAACATGGACCTCGTGGCGCCTCTTCCGGCGGATCGGCGGACCGGCGACGGGGCGCGGGCCGACCACGTCGTGCTGGCCGGCGTGTACCGGGACAAGGCGGGCGTGCTCCAGCGCCTGGCGGTGGGGCTGATCCGCGATCCGGGTTTGGCCGACGATCTGGTGCAGGAGGCGTTCATCCGCACCATGCGCGCCCGCGGCGCGCCCGATCAGCCCGACGAGCTGTTCTTCTATCTGGTGCGAGTGGTGCTGAACCTCACCCGCAGTCATGGGGCCAAGGCGGCTCGCCGGGCCGCCCGTCGCTCACCCCATCGGGTCGTCGACACCACGCCCGGACCTGGCGGCCCCGACGCCGGTGGGGCGGCCCTGGCCGCAGCCGTGGCCGGGTTGCCCCGACGCCGAGCGCGAGGTGGTGTTCCTGCGCTACTGGCTCGACCTCGGCGTCGACCAGACGGCGGCGTCGCTGGGCATCTCCACGGGCTCGGTCAAGACGCACGCGTCCCGTGCGCTGGAACGCCTGCGCGCCGATCTGGCCGACCTTCGCGACCCGGCGCACCCCGACCAGGAGGACCGACCATGAACCCCGAGGACGAGCTGCACGATCGCCTGCACCAGGAACTCGGCGACCCCGCATCGACCGGCCCGACCGGCCCGGCCGGGGCAAGCGACTCGGGCTGGGCCGCCATCGAGGAGGCGAGCGAGCGGCGCCGCCAGCGCGATCGTCGCCTGGTGCTGGTGGCCACGGCGACCGCGGCGGTGGTCGTGGTGGCGCTGGGCCTGGTGCTGGCCGCCCACACCGACCGTTCCTCGAGCACCGCCCTGCGCACCGGGTCCGGGCGGACCACCGTGGTCCCGGGATCGTCGTCGACCAGCGCTGGTGCCTCAACGTCGACGCCCCCCACCTCCGGTGGGGTTTCGCCTCTCACCCAGACCCAATACGTGCCCACCACCGAGCCGACGACGACGGTCGGCCCGACCCAGACCGCCACCGCGCCCACCACCAGCTCGACCACCCCGGCCGGTCAGATCGACTGCGGCACGGCCTACCTGGCCTCGGGCTGGCCCACCACGATCCTGCCGTCACCCACGCTCCAGCAATGCCTCCTGTCGGCCTTCGCGGCGGGGACGCCGGCCATCTACCGGGAGCGGGCCCAGACCGACGGCGAGGGCGGCCACATCAAGGTCACCACCTACGAGGTGATCGGCGTGCACCAGGCTCGTCGCACCGTCGACGCCACCGGCGCCCAGCCCCCCGGGGGGATCACGGTGTCGGTGTGCTCGGGCCTGGCCTCGGGGCCCGACGGTCAGCTGACCGCCAGCGGCTGCGTCTCGGACTGACCTGCGCCCGGACCACCGGGAGGTTCGGACGCACGACCGGGCGCGGCAGCGGGAGGCCCACCCTGGTCGTCATCCTTGCCGGACGAGAGGCGGCGTTCGATGCCGACCGACTGGCGCAGTCGGTCGGCCGCCTCCTGCATGGCCAACTCGTCGTCGGCGATGTGGAGCGCGTCGAGGATCCGGTCGATCGACTCCATGGTGTCGGCCAGGCCGCCGGCCACCGTGTCCAGCTTCTCGTTGATGGCCTTGTCGCCGCGCCACTGGCTGTTCTGCAACAGCGCCACCAACAGGAACGTGATGATGGTGGTGGCCGTGTTGATGACCAGCTGCCACGTGTCGACGCTGCCGAACAACGGCAGGCTGGGCGCCCACACCACCACCAGCAGCAGGCAGAAGCCGAAGAACCAGGCCCGGCTGGTGAAGTGGCTGGCACGCTCGGCGAAGCGGTCGAAGGGGCCCATGGCTCCGATCTACCCGGCGGGGACGGAACGAGACCCCCCGAGGTCGCTGGCGAACGTTCCCTCCTCGAGGCGCACCAGGCGATCGGCCGAGGCGTTGAGCCGGGCATCGTGGCTCACGGCCAGCACGGTCACACCCTCGTCGTCCACCAGCCGGCGCAGCACGGCCCGGGCCACGTCGGTGGACTCGTCGTCCAGGTTGCCGGTGGGCTCGTCGGCCAGGACCAGCCGCGGGTGGTTGGCCAGAGCCCGGGCGATGGCCACCCGCTGGCGCTCCCCTCCCGACATCATGGGCGGGCGGCTGTCGAGCAGGTCGCCCAGACCCAGCTCGCCCAGCAGCTCCTCGGCTCGGGCCACCCGTTGCCGGCGCTTCAGTCCGGTGCCGAACATGGCGATCTCGACGTTCTGCACCGCGGTCATCCGGGTGATCAGGTTGTGGAGCTGGAAGATCATGCCCACGGTCTGGCGGCGGTAGCGGCTCTCGTGGTGGTGGTGGCCGACGGGCTCGCCGAACACCGTGATCGTTCCCTCGTCCGCGACGTCCAGCGCGGCCACCAGGTGCAGGGTGGTCGACTTGCCCGCCCCGGATGGCCCGACCAGGGCCACGAACTCGCCCGGCGCCACCACCAGATCGGCGTGGTCCAGCACGCAGCGACGGCCGAAGTGCTTGACCACGCCGTCGAGGCGCAGCGCGACCGGCACCGGCGGCGCCTCGGCGGCCCGGTCGACGCTCCGGGTGCGGGTGGCGTCGTCGACCTGGTCGCGGGCCGCCTCGCTCGAGTGCCCGTGGTCGGTCTGCGCGGCCTCTCCCCGCCTACTCACGACGTAGCGCGTCGAGTGGCGCCAGGAAGGCGGCTCGCAGCGCGGGGTAGAGGGCGCCCAGCACCACCACGGCGAAGGCGAACGACAGGGCCCGGATGAACGTGTCCACGTCGTAGGTGGGCTGGAAGTAGCCCTCGATCTGGCGTACGTGCTCCAGGAAGTTCACCATCACCCACCCCAGCACCAGACCCAGCAGCAGGCCCACGAACCCCATGACCACGGCCTCGCCCAGCACCAGGCCCAGCACCCGCACCCGCGACCAGCCCACCGAGCGCAGGACGCCGAACTCGCGGGTGCGCTCGAAGAACGAGAGCAGGGTGGTGTTGAGCACCCCGGTGATGGCGATGACCGCGGCCAGGATGGTGCCACCGGTGTTGGCCACCCCGATCAGGACCAGGGTGCGGTCGGCGCGGCCGTAGTCGGTGGCCGACTGGATGGCCGTGTACTGCACGAACCGTCGGTCGATCTCCTTGGCCACCGCGTCCTTGTTCGCCCCCGGCGCCACCTTCACGAACCCCAGCGTGACCTGGCCGGGGAGCTGGTTCTCCGACTGCAGGGTGGACAGCGGGAACATCATGGTCGAGTTCCCGAAGGACACGTTGGTGCGATAGATGCCCACCACGTGGCGGGTGGTCGGGTGCCCCGACGGACCGCCGATCTGCAGGGTGTCGCCCACCGTCTTGTGGATGCTCTGGGCCAGGACGTAGCCCAACATGATCTGGTCGGGACTGGTGGGCGCGTAGCTCTGGCCCTGGAGCACCACCACGCCGAACTGCTTCTGCGCGGCCGGGTCCAGGCCCACCTCGATCACCCCGGGGTGGCTGGAGTCGTAGTGGTCGGTCTGGATGAGGGCGCCGACCATCGACCCCACTCCCGGCACCTGGCTCATGGCGGCCAGGTCCTGGGTGGTGATGGTGCTCGACAGGATGTCCTGGTTCTTCTCGGCCACCGTGAAGTCGGCATTGCCCACCTTGAGGATCTCGGTGGCGGTGGACTTCAGGCTGGCGGTCAGGATGCCCAGGGTCAGGACCGCCATCACCGCGATGGCCACGGCCACCGCGGTCAACGAGGCGCGCAGCTTACGGGCGCTGACGTTCTGGAGGATGAGACCAACAAAGGTCACCGGCGAGCTCCCTGGGAGCAACGGAACCGTTCGTCACGCGGACGACTACCCAACTGAACCGGTTCCGCGCCCGACACATTCCTAGCTGCGGCGGGGCCGAAGGCAGAGGATGGGCCGCCGCACACCGCCTGGCCGCGGACTGGGATCAAGCGGCAGGCAGGTCGGGGTGGGAGGCGCGTCCCTCCAGGCGGGGCAGCAGCACCCAGGCGCCCACGATGAGCACCAGGCAGATCCCGACCGCCACGGCCGCGGTGGTGTCGCCGTAGACGTCGCGGGTGACCACGGCCAGGGCGGCGGTGAGCGACGCCCCCAGGAAGGCCAGCCCGATGCGACACAGCCGGATGCTCCACACCAGTCGCTCCACCCGGGCCTGACGCCGGCCCAGGCGATGGAAGGCGGTGGGGGCGATGAAGGCGATGACGGCCACGAAGCTGCAGCCCAACGCCACGCCGTACAGGTCGCGCCCGAAGGCGTCGAGCTGGCGGAAGGCGCTGTCGAAGGGCACCGTCAGCAGGAAGGCCACCAGGATCTGCACGCCGGGCAGCAGCACCCGCACCTCCTGGAGCAGGCCGTAGTAGCGCTGGCGCAGCTCGTCGCGGTCGATCTCGTCGTCGAGCTCGTCCGCCGACCGATCGCGGGCCGGGGCCACGCCCAGATCGCCTCCCATGGTTGTTCTCTACCCACCCGCGCCAGGGTGCGACCCGCCGGCCCCGACCTCGCGGAACTGCGAGCGCGGGCACCAGTGGTCAGAGGTGGAGCAGCCCGCGGGCGTAGGCGGCCTGGCCGGCGTGTTGGATGTCGTCGTCGGCGATGCTCACCAGTCGCACCCCCAACGTCACCGGCGGGTCCCAGCGGGTGTCGACCACCCGGTCGAGGTCGGCGGCCGTGGTGCCGGCCAGCAGGTCGGTGGTGCGGGCGGACACCGCCTCGTAGTACCCGATCAGCGCCTCGGGGCTCGCGGGACGGATGCTGGCCACCTCGTCGGGGCGGTGGCCGTAGCCCGTGTTGTTCGGGTCGGCGTGGACACCGAAGCGGTGGGCCCAGTCCTCGGTCTCCCACACCTGGGGTTGCTCGAGCAGCTCCGACACGTGGTGGTCCTGCACCCGGGTCAGGTGCCAGACCAGCCAGCCGACCGGATTGGTGTCGCCACCGGGCGAACGAGCCAGGCTCTCGGCGTCGAGTCCGTCCACCGCGCCATGGACGTGATCGGTCACCCGCCCGAACACCTCGATGAGCAGCTCGTTGACCTCCATCGTGCCTCCCCGGTCCGCGTGACTGGAGCCATGATGGCAGGCCATCGCCGCGGGGGCGCCAGGGGCCGGGAAATCCGGCGCTCGCCGACCCGCCCTTTGGTGTCGTTCTGCCGCGCTGCCGCCGGGCATTCACCCCAATTTCGAGCAGTCGTCGTTTCGTATTCACGTGACTACTGGCGCACGCATTTTCTCGGAGGAGTAGCGTCGCTACGCCATCCGACCTTCGGGTGGCGCAGGGGAGGGACCCATGTATCTGTTCACGCGGCAAGGCCAACTGGCCAACCTCGAGGGCCTCGAGTGGGCGGTGAAGATCGCCGGCGCGGCGGCCGCCGCCTGCGGCAACACGGTCGACTGCTGGGCCAACACGTTGTCGCCGGGCTTCGGCACGGTGACCTGGACCACGTGGTGGGCCGACCTCACCTCGATGGAAGCCGGCCTGAACGCCTTGACCGGTGACGCCGCCTATACCGCCTTGGCCGCTGAGGGCGCCACGCTCATCGACGGGACGGTCGACGACATCCTCTATCAGACGGTGTCGGGCGAGCCGGACCCGAGCGACGCCAACCGCCTGGTCAGCGGCGTGCGGGCCATCTGTGCGGGGGGACATCTGGGGCAAGCCATGACCGTCGGGGTGGAGATCGCCCAGAAGGCCGAGTCCATCACCGGCCAGTCGACGATGTTCGTCCGCAACATGACCGGGCCCTACAGCGGCGTGGCCTGGTTGACGGGCTTCGCCGATCTGGGGGCCTACGAGTCGGCGATGGACAAGATGGCCGCGGATCCCACGTGGCTCGCGCTCGTCGACAGCACCGAGGGGTGCTTCATCGAGGACGTCGAAGCCACCCAGAACACGCTCTACGCCAAGTTGACCTGAGCGTTCGCTCCACGGGCTTCGGCGTCGAGATCGGCCCTCCCAGGGACCGATTCCGACGCCGGAGCCGGGGCGTCGGCCGGATTGGCGTCAGCCGGATGCGGGCGTGAAGAGGGCCAGGGCGGCGGTGTCGCCGACCCGCTCGAACCACACCTCGACGCGCATGCCGATCTCGACGTCGGCCGGGTCGACCTGGATCAGGTTGGTCATGAGGCGCGGGCCCTCGTCCAGGTCGACCAGGGCCACCACCAACGGCAGCAGGTGGCGGAAGGCGCGGGTGTAGCTCTGTCGGATCACGGTGAACGAGTAGACCGACGCGAAGCCCGACGCGTCGACCCAGTCGACGGACTGGCGGCACACGATGCAGTGACGGCGCGGATAGAGCTGGGTGTGGCCGTGTGGGCAGCGCTGCACGACCAGGCGCCCCTCGGCCGCGGCCGCGAAGTACGGAGCCAACTCGGGGTCGGGCGGTGGTCCGGGCCGGGGCTTGGCGTCGTCGGGCAGCACCGGATCGTGCACCGGGCGGACGGTGCTCATGGACGACCCGTCCCCAGGATCACGGTGGCGCCGGTCGAGAGGTAGCCGCCCGTGCCGTGCACCAGCGCGATCTCGGCCTCTGGCACCTGGGTGGCGCCGGCCTGGCCCCGAAGCTGGCGCACCGCCTCCACCAGCAGGAACATGCCGCGCATGCCCGGGTGGCAGGCCGACAGCCCGCCGCCATCGGTGTTGGTGGGCAGCGGACCGTCGTAGGCCAGACGTCCACCCTCCACGAAGGCCCCGCCCTCACCCTTGGCGCAGAAGCCCAGGTCCTCCAAGGTGAGCAGGACGGTGATGGTGAACGAGTCGTAGAGCTGCAGCACATCCACGTCGCCCAAGGCCACCCCGGCCCGGGCCAGGGCCCGGGGACCCGAACGGGCGGCCGCGCTCACCGTCAGGTCGGCGGACTGGGACACGTTCATGGCGTGGCTGATGTCGTGAGCCGCGCCCAGCACGTGGATCGGTCGGCCGGGCAGGTCGCGGGCCCGCTCCTCGGTGGTGACCACGATGGCGCCGCCACCGTCGGACACCACGCAGCAGTCGAACTTGTGCAGCGGGTCGGCCACCAACCGGGATCCCACCACGTCTTCGACGGTCAGGGGATCGCGGTACTGGGCCATCGGGTTGAGCCCGGCATGGCGGCGCATGGTCACGGCGATCTCGGCCAGCTGCTCGGAGGTGGTGCCGTAGAGCGACATGTGGCGCATGGCGGCCAGCGCGTAGCTGCCCACCAGGGAGTTCCCCCACAGGCCGTCCCAGGTCTGGCTGGCGGTGACGCGGCCGCCGCCGCCCCCGCCGATCTGTCGACCCATGGACGACAGCTGAATGCTGCCGTAGCTGATCAGCACCACCTCGCAGTCGCCCGCCTCGATGGCGCGGGCCGCGTGCTCGAGGTGCACCTCGAACGAGGCGCCGCCGATGTTGGTCTCGTCCAGCCAGCCCGGATGGATGCCCAGGTACTCGCTCATGGCCACGCTGTAGAGCGGGAAGTAGCCGGCGCTGGCGAAGCCGTCCACGTCGGTGAAGTCCAGCCCGGCGTCGGCCAGGGCCCGAGCCGAGGCCTGGGCGTGCACCGCCCCTTCGCTCATCTCGGGCAGGTAGGGGTAGTCCGAGGTGGCGGCCCCGACGATGACCGCTCGCCGGTCGGTCACCGGCGGATCCCGGACTGGCCGATGTCGATGAGCTCGGCCGCCCCGGTCTTGTGCCCGGCCTGGCCCCGGGGCGCGTGCGAAACGGGCGACACGTCCACGTCCCGGGCACCGGCCCGCAGGGCGCCCACCGTGCACTCGGCCCGGGTCCGCGACGCGAACGGATCGAAGCGGAAGTGGCGCATGGCGTTGCGATGGGTGATCTGGTCGATCACGTCGGTTCCCAGTCCATCGATGGAGGGCCACAGGGTCTCAGGCGAGATGGGCCAGGTCGAATCCGAGTGGGGGTAGTCGGCCTCCCAGCACACCTGGTCGACGCCGATGCGCTCGAGCTGATCCACGCCCGCCGGGTCGTCGATGAAGCACAGCGTGATCCGCTCGCGGAACACCTCGCTGGGCAGCTGATCGCCGAAGTCCTGACCGGTCCAGGCGTGGTGTCGCGCGTAGATCCAGTCGAGGCGATCGCAGAAGTAGGGCACCCAGCCGATCCCGCCCTCCGACAGCGCCACCCGGAGCTCGGGGAACTTGCGCAGCACCGGGGACCACATGAGGTCGGCCGCGGCCTGGACGATGTTGATCGGCTGCAAGCGTGATGAGCACGTCCACCGGCGCGTCGGGCGCGGTGATGACCAGCCGTGAGGACGACCCGATGTGCAGGCACACGATGGTGTCGGTGTCGACGCAGGCCTGCCAGAACGGATCCCACCGGGCGTCGTGGAAGCTGGGCAGCTTGAGCTTGGACGGGTTCTCGGAGAACGACACGGCGTGACAGCCCTTGGCCGCGCACCGGTGCACCTCGTCGGCCATGAGCTGGGCGTCCCAGATGGGCGGGATCATGAGCGGGATCAACCGGTCGGGCGCCGCACCGCACCAGTCCTCGATGTGCCAGTCGTTGTAGGCCTGGAGCACGGCCAGCCCGGCGTCGAGGTCGGTGGAGCGGGCGAACAGCTGGCCGCACAGGTTGGGGAACGAGGGGAAGCACATGGAGCCGATCACGCCGTTGGCATCCATGTCCCGCAGGCGCAGGCCGACGTCCCAGGTGCCATCGCGCAGCTCGTCGAAGGAGGTCGGCTCCATGCCGTACTCCTCGGGTGGCCGACCGGCCACGGCGTTGAGCCCGATGTTGGGGATCTCGTTGCCGTCGTAGACCCAGACGTCGCTGCCGTCGGCCCGGCGCTCGACCCGGGGCGCGATGTCGTGCCAGCGCGAGGCCAGGTGGCCCTCGAACAGGTCGGGCGGCTCCACCACGTGGTCGTCCACGCTCACCAGGACCAGATCGTCGATCTGCATGGCCATCCCCCTTCACCCCCGCGGGCGCCTTCGGCACCCCGTGCCCGGCCCCGAAACATGACGCCGCCGTCAGGTTACTATTCGCTCGCATGGGGGATGGGGCCGGAGGTTCGGACGGGCCGATGGCGCTCAAACCTGTGGTCGCGCCGATGGCGCTCAAACCTGTGGTCGCGCCGATGGCGCTCGACGGCGTGCGCATCCTCGACTTCTGCCGGCTGGGGTTCGGTTCGCAGGCCACCCAGATCCTGGGCTGCCTGGGCGCCGAGGTCATCCGGGTGGAGTCGACGGTGCGGCCCGATCCGATCCGGGTCATGCCTCCGTTCATCCCCGAGCCGGGCGAGCAGGGCGAGGGGTTCGGCGGTGCCACGCTGGCCAACGCCAACAAGGTGCGCAGCCTGAACCGGGGCGGCATCTTCTACAAGTACAACACCGGGGGGAAGCGCTCGATCGCGGTCGACGCCCGCAACGCCGGTGGCCTGGCCGTGCTCGAGCGCCTGGTGGCCCGCAGCGACGTGGTCACCGAGAGCTTCGCGGCCGGCACGCTGGCCCGGTGGGGACTCAGCTACGAGCGCCTCCGTGAGCTCAAGCCCGACATCATCTACGTGTCGATGTGCGGCTACGGCCACACCGGGCCCGATCGCGACTTCGTCACCATGGGGCCCACCGCCCAGGCGCTGACCGGGCTGACCCACCTGGTCGGGCTGCCCGGGCGAGAACCGGCCGGCTGGTCGTTCAGCTACCTCGATCACGTGGGCGGCTACCTGGGCGCGGTCGGGATCCTGACCGGGTTGGCCCATCGGCGTCGCACCGGTGAAGGCCAGCACGTGGACGTGTCCCAGCTGGAGCCGGCCACGGCGCTGGCCGGTCCGCTCCTGCTCGACCGCTCGGTGAACGGGCGCTCGGCGCGCCGAGCCGACTTCCCCACCGGCAACCGCCGCGACGGGGGTCCCCAGGGGGCGTACCGGGCGGCCGACGACGAGCGCGCCGACGACAAGAAGGGTCGGGACCGCTGGGTGGTCATCTCGTGTCGGACCCAGGACGAGTGGCTCGCCTTCATCGACGCGGCCGGCCATCCCGAGTGGGGGACCGACCCGCGCTTCGCCACGTTGGCCGATCGCCGGGCCCATGCCGACGAGCTGGACGAGCTGGTCGAGGGGTGGACCTCGAGGCGCGACCGCTACGAGATCATGCACCTGCTCCAAGGCGTGCGGGTGCCGGCCGGGGCGGTGCAGGACGCGGCCGACCGGTTGGAACGCGATCCCCAGTTGGCGGCCCGGGGGCACTTCCTGACGCTGGCCAACGACGAGGTGGGCGAACTGCCCCTCGAGGGCGTGCCCTTCGAGCTGTCGGTCACGCCGGCGTCGGCCGGAGGCCGCCTGCACCGGGCACCCCCGTGCATCGACCAGGACGCCGACGACATCCTGCACGAGCTGGTCGAGCTCGACGACGCCGCCATCGCCCGCCTGCGCGAGTCCGGAGCCCTCCAGTGACCGGGGCCCTGGACGGGGTGCGGGTGATCGAGCTGGTGGACCAGCCGGTGGACTACTGCGGGCGCATCCTGGCCGGGTTGGGGGCGGACGTGATCGTGGTCGAGCCGGCCGAGGGCGGGTTCCGACGCCACCAGGGCCCCTACGTCGACCGACGCCAGGGCGATCTCGAGGCCAGCCTGTCGCAGTGGCACTTCGACGTGGGCAAGCGCTCGGTGGTGGTGGACGACGACGCCGAGCTGCGCCGGCTGATCGGATCCGCCGATGTGGTCGTGCACACGCTGGGCTCGGTCGCGGCCGCCGAGCGCGGGCTCGACCACGATGCCTTGGCCGCGGATCATCCCGACCTCATCTCGTGCGCCATCACGCCGTTCGGGCTGACCGGGCCGTGGGCCGACTACGTGGCCGACGACCTCGTGCTCATGGCGCTCGGGGGTTCGATGGCCACCTGCGGCTACGGCCTCGACGATCCCCCGCTGGCCTGCTGGGGCGATCAGGCCTGGCTCACCGCCGCCACCTACGCCGCCATCGCGGTCATGGCCGCCCTCGACCACCGCGATCGCACCGGGCAGGGCCAGCTCATCGACGTGTCCGCCCACCAGTCGTCGGCCTCGATGACCGAGTGGCACGTCATGACCTATGTGTGCTCCGGGACGCCGATGGCCCGGTTCCGCCATCCGACGGTGACCGCGGCCGACGGCAAGCAGGTGGCTGCCCTGGTGCCGGACTTCCTCGGGCCCCACGTGTTCGACCACTTCCGCCAGCTGCTGGTGGACGACGGCGTGGCCGGGTCCTTGGCCGAGCCGGAGTTCGCCGACCCTCGCCACCGCGCCCGCCACTACGGCGAGATGATGGCGGCCACCGCCCGGCTGGCCGCCAACCACGACGGTGAGGAGGTGTTCCGCCTGGGCCAGTCCGCCGGGCTGCCCTGGGGGGTGATCCGCTCGCCGGACGAGGCGTTGGACGACCGGCACCTCCGGGCGCGGGGGCACTGGGTCGAGATCGACGGCGTCACCCATGCCGGCGCGCCGTTCGTGGCCGGCGCCTCGCCCTTCCGCTTCGATCGGCCCCCACCCAGGCTGGGGCAGCACACGGCCGAGGTGCGGGCCGAGCTCGACGCCCACCGGTCCGGGGCGGAGCCGGGGTGACCCAGGCCTGCATCGTCGGGGTGGGGGAGACCGCCTACGCCAAATGGGGCGGCCTCGACCGCAGCGAGTACGCCCTGGCCCTCGATGCCATCATCGCCGCGGTGGCCGACGCCGGGATGTCGATGGCGGAGATCGACGGGCTGGCCTCGTTCGCCGACGATCGCAACCAGGCGGTGTTCGTGGCCGCTGATCTGGGCCTGCCCGAGTTGCGTCACGCCACCATGAGCTGGCTGCCCGGCGGCGGTGGTGGCTCGGCCGCGGTGGCCAACGCCGCGTTGGCCGTGGAGGCGGGCCAGGCCGACGCCGTCGTGGTGTACCGCAGCCTGTGCCAGGGCCAGTTCGGTCGCTTCGGCCAGGGTCCGGGAGGGCGCACGGGGGCCGGGGCGCGGGCGGCCCGACCGCCCGGCCTGCGTCGGTCCAAGGGGCTGCTCGACACCCACGCCGCCTTCACCATGCCGTTCGGGATGGTCAGTCCGCCCATCACCTACGCCATGGTGATGGCCCGCCACATGCACCGGTTCGGCACCACCGGCGACCACCTGGGCAACGTGGCCGTGCGCTTCCGCGACCACGCCACCCGCAACCCCCGGGCCGTGCTGCGGGCGCCCATGACCCTGGCCGACTACCACGCCTCGCGCTGGGTGGCCGAGCCCTTCCACCTGTTCGACTGCTGCATGGAGAACGACGGGGCCTGCGCGGTGGTGGTCACCTCGGCCGAGCGAGCCCGGGACCTGGACCAGCCGGTCATCGAGCTCATCGCCACCGCTCAGGGCGCGCCCGGGGCCTACGGTCACGGCCAGTACCTGAACGTGTACGTGGAGGACGACCTCTACACCAGCGGTGGGGGCAAGCCGGTGGCGCGGGACCTGTGGGCCCGGGCCGGCATCGGCCCGACCGAGGTGGACGTGGCCATGCTCTATGACCACTTCACCGGCCTGGTGCTGTTGCAGCTCGAGGACTACGGGTTCTGCGGCCAGGGCGAGGGCGGTCCGTTCTTCGCCGAGACCGACCTGCCCATGAACACCCACGGCGGGTCGCTGTCGGAGGCGTACATCCACGGGCTCAACCACGTGGTCGAGGGCGTGCGCCAGCTGCGCGGCCAGTCGACCACGCCCGTGCCGGGCGCCGAGACCTGCCTGGTCACCAGCGCGGCCGGGGTCCCGGGCAGCGGCCTGATCCTGCGGGTGGCCCGATGAGCGAACGCGGGCACCGGTGGGCGGTGGTTCCCCGATTCGATGCCGTTGCCGGCGGCCAGCGCCGAGACGCTGCCGTGGTGGCAGGCGGCGGCCGAACACCGGCTGGTGGTGCAGCGCTGCGACGAGTGCGGCCGACACCGCCACCCGCCCTCGCCCCGGTGCCCGTCGTGCCATTCGGCCGAGGCGTCGTTCGTCGACCACGACGGCTCGGGGACGATCTACACCTGCACCCGGGTGCACCAGGCCTT
The DNA here is from genome assembly GCA_963793965.1 of uncultured Microthrixaceae bacterium. Taxonomy (GTDB): domain Bacteria; phylum Actinomycetota; class Acidimicrobiia; order Acidimicrobiales; family Acidimicrobilacustridaceae; genus UBA4742. The sequence goes on along the minus strand of CAWCCB010000011.1, from coordinate 33,949 downwards.
CCTGCCCGGCCTGGACCTGCCCTCGGTCATCGCCGTGATCGACCTGGACGGCCTGGAGGCCGACCACATCCGCCTGGTCACCAACATCGTGGACGCTGATCCGCACGAGGTGCGCATCGGCCTGCCCGTCGAGCTGGTGTGGGAGGACATGGGCCCCGATCTGGCCCTCCCCCGAGCCCGCCTGGCCCGTACCGTCCCCGCGCCCGCGCCCGCTCCCGCCCGCAAACTGGGAATCTTTGCCTTCGGATACCGCACATTTTGCTGCCCAGTTTCCCGAGGGGGACGGGTCGGAGGACGTCCTATGAGCGCGCCGCCGGTCAGGATCGGCCTTCTGTTCGACTTCGACCAGGGCGACGGCGGCCGCTACTACCACGACGGGTTCCGTCTGGGGCTCGACGACGTGCAGGCCGAGACGCGGCTGGGCCGCGACATCGAGCTGCTCATCGGCCAGGCCGACGGGCTGCCGGGCGGATCCGCCGAGGCGGTGGTGGCCGAGGTGGACGCCATGGTGGCCGCCGGCGCGGTGGTCATCGCCGGCCCGACCGTCAGCGACAACGGCATCGTGGTGCGCGACCACGTCGACGCCATCGAGGTGCCCTGCGTCAACTACACCGGCGGGGCCATCACCCGCAGCCAGTGGATGTTCCACTACCAGGTGGGCTCGCTCGAGGAGGAGCCCTACGTGCTGGTCGACCACCTGGTCGAGCTCCACGAGCCGGTCACCGGGTGGCGGTGCTGCACGACGACACGCCGGTGGGACATCAACTACGGCCATGTGGTTCGAGCGGGCGCTGGCCGAGCGGGGCGGGGCCGCAGGTGCTGTCGCCGGGCCTCGGTGTCGCCGTTGGCCGACGACCTGGAGCCGGCTGTGCGGGCCGCGGTGGCCGACGATCCCGACGCGCTCGTCTACCTCGGTCTGGGGGTGGCGGCTCGGGCGGTGGCCTTGGGCGTGCAGGCCTGCGGATGGGACGGACGGGTGGTGGCCAACTCGGCGCTCATGTTCGGCTACGGCCGGCGCGAGTGGCGCGCAGGCCTGGGACGGCTGGCCCTATGTGGACACGATCAGCGACGCCAACCCCAGCGGGCCTGCGCTGCGGCAGCGGTCCAAGGCACACGCCGGTGGGCCCGATCGGGGTCGCCGCCTTCGACATGGGTCGGCTCATCGGGTTGGGGATGGCCATGGCCGACGAGGTGACGCCGGCCGGGCGTGCGCGAGGGGCTGGAGCGGGTCAAGCGGATGCCGGCGGCGGCGGGCAAGGACGGGACGACCATGGGCTTCGGTCAGTGGGACCACGCCGCGCTCAAAGGCGACATGCTGGTGCTGCGGTGCTGGCGTGACGGCCACAACGTCGAGGTCGAGTGATGGACTGGGACGAGTGGGCTCGCCGAGCTGAGGCCGCGCTGGACTTCCGGCGCGACGGCCGGTGGCGGGATCTCTTCGCCGACGGTGCCGAGTTCGGTGATCCCCACACGCCGAGCACGACCGACCTGCGAAGCGTGCAGCACGGCACGGCCAAGGTGTTCCCCGACTGGCGTCAGGAGATCACCAGCATCCGCGGCGGCCAGGACTGGGCCGTGTTCGAGTGGATCGGCCGGGCCACCTACGCCGGGACTGGCGACGCCGACCCGCTGGCCGGCACCGAGATCGAGATGCACGGCGCCACCATCGTCGAGGTGGACGGTGACGGCCTGGTCACCAAGTGGCGCGACTACCTCGACCGCAAGGAGCCCGAGGTCCAGTTGCGGCGGGCGGCCAAGGGGCCGGGCCCGACCCCCTCCTGATCGCGTGTGCCTCGGCGCGTAACTGGGGGCGCGGCTCGTCGTCGGTGTGTGCAGATCGCACGCCGAGGAGGATGTCCGATGAGCACGAAGACCGTCGAAGGAGCGACCCGACCAGACGTCCCGGTCACCGAGCCGGTGACGACGGTCGGCGCCATGGCCGCGCCGCCCCCGCCCGGCGCATCAGCCCCAGTGGATCCGGTCGACCCGATCGACCCAGGCGATGATGGCGACCACTCCAAGCTGGCCCTCGTGCTGGTGCTGGTGGCGGCGCTGGTCGTCTGCGGGTTGGTGGCGCTGGTCGTGTTCCGTTCGCACGGCCGCCACCACACCGCCTCGGCCGCGTCCGCCAACGTCGGGGCCGGCTCGGCCAACGCCTCCACCACGGTGTCGGTGGCCATCTCCGCCACCAGCCTGGTGAACCCGGCCGTGTCGGGGTCCGGATCCGTGGTCGGCTCGCAGCCGATCCTGACGCCCACCTCGGCGGCCCCGGCCACGACGGCGGCGCCCACCACCACCGCCGCCAGCGCCGTGGTCTTCGCATCGGCCACCGCCAGCCCGACGTCGGTCTCGTGCCCCGATCCGGAGGCCAGCACCACCACCACGGCGTTCGTCCAGCCCGACGTGCACCTGACCTGGACGGCGCTGCACGCCACCAGCGTGGACCTGTCGGTCGACGGCCCCGGCGTGTACCAGTCCGGCTTGCCCGCGTCGGGCAGCTACGACTTCTCGTTCAGCTGCAACGGTCCCCACACGTTGTTGCTCACCGCCCACGGGGCCGGTGGCACCACCGCCACCCGCACGTTCGTGATCACCAGCCACCAGTGATCACCTGCCCGCCTGCCGGGCCGGGTCACGGGCGTCAGATCGGACGGACCGCCGCCGGCGCGGTGGTCGGTCGTCCGACTGGGCCCGGCCCGGCAGGTGTCCGTCGTCGGGCCGACCGCGCCCGCGACGACGGGGTGGCTCAACCCAGTCGGTTGATGGCGGGCAGCGTGTAGGTCCCGTCGAGGACGGACGGGTCGGGGATGTAGATGCGCAACATGGGGCGGAAGTCGCCCTCGGGGGTCGGGAGCCAGTTGGCCCGAGCGGCGGGCTCGGGTTCGTCGGCGTTGCATCCGGATGGTGATGGACCCGTCGGCCGCGGTCTCGAGTCCGGGCGTGCGGTCGCCGATGGAGTACCGCTCGATGGGATTGGCCACCAGGTAGTAGTCCGGCAGGTCGTACATGGTCAGCGACCAGAAGGCGTCCGCCGGCGGCGGCTGGGGGAACCGGATCTCGTAGCGGTTGGCCCCGTTGAGCGGTTGGCCGTCGGCGTCGACGAAGACCTGGGCGTACACGGCTTCGTAGCCGTGGTTGCCCCACAGCCCGGCCCGGGCGGCCGCGGATCGCACCAGGTAGGCGATCGTGCGGTCGGCGATCTTCCACTCGGGCGCGTCGATGGTGCCCAGCTCGAAGTGGTCGAGGTTGTAGTCGAACACGTGCGGGTTCACCAGCCATCCGCTCGGGGTGCCGCCGCCGCTCTTGGTGGCACCCTCGAGCTGGGCCTTGCCCGCGGCCTGGCCGGCCACCAGCGCGGCGGCCAGGGTGGGATCGGCGTCGACGTAGGGCGAGGTGGGGTCGAGCAGACCGAGTGGGGCGAAGCGCGCCTGGTGCTCGACATCGGCGTCGGCCGGTCGGAAGGCGGCCATCCCGGTGCGGAGCTGCTCGAAGAAGGCCAACTCGTCGGGGACGCCGGCGGTCGGGATCGGGATGGGCGATCCCGTCGACGGGCCCGAGGAGGTGAGCGAGATCTGGGCCTGCAGCTCGGCCACCGCGGGGAGGTCGTCGGCGCCCGTGCACGCCCAGCGCCCCACGATGGCGGCCACGGTGGTGGGCAGGGAGATCCGGCGCTGATCGTCGGGCACGGTGCCGGTCCAGCCGGGTGGCGTGAGCAGGAAGGTGCCGCCGTCCGGGCCGGTGGCCCTGGTGCCCACGTAGGCGAAGTTGTTGGTCCAGGCGTCGACGAACTGCAGCACGAAGTAACGCTCGCCCACCGACGGCACCTGGAGGGTGACCGGGCCGCCCGACGTGTCGATCATGGCGATGGAGTAGATGGTGTCGTTGTTGACGCTGACGAAGGTGTCGGCCGGATCGGCCAGCTGGTGCGCGTGGCTGAACTGGTTGAAGGGGGTGGCGGGCTGGGAGCCGAAGCCGCTGGTCACGGCCCGCTGGATCTGGCTCAGGTTGAACACCAGGGCGAACCCGTAGAGGTAGGCCTCGGCGGCCAGATCCTCGAGCGTGCCGGTGGGCATGTCGTACTCCTCTCGTGCCAGTGGGCCGAACCTATCGGCCCGAGCGGATGCCGGTGGCCGCGCGGTGCGACCATGTTCGACGACCCGCCACGACGTTGTCACAGGCCCTAGGTAGGTTCGTTCGCCATGGGAAAGAACAACCGGGCTCGGCGGGCGGCCAAGGCCCGGGCACGATCGAGAACCAAGGGCGCCGGACCACAGGGCAGGGCCGACCCGAACGTGTCCCGAGGCGCCCAACTCGGCGGAGATCCCGGACCTAGGAGCCGGTGGGGTGGCGCGGCCTCGGAACGCCCCGATCCCGATCGGGTCGCCCAAGAGGCCCTGGTGGCCCTGGCGCATGCCCGCGTCGACGGGGTTCGGGCCCCGATGTGGGCCGTGGTCGACCTGCGAGAGTTGCCTAGCGAGGTGATCGCGCGCCAGGCGGAAGCGCTTCTGGCCCAACTGGTCGATCTGGCCTGGGCCCACGGATGGCAACCGGCCGAGCTGCATCGCCAGGGACGGCTGGGGTGCACCTCGGCGTCGGGGGCCCGGCTGGTGGCGTGGGCCATCGCCGCCGACCACGTGGGGCGCCGGTCGGTCACCCTCGACCCCCGGTGGACGGCGCAGGTGGAGGCGTTGAGTCTGCCCGCCAGCGACGGTCGCTCGGGTTGGGTGCGCCGATGGCGGCTCGCCGAGGGCCTCGAGGGCGAACGGGCGGTCGAGGCAATGGTCGACGCCCTGGCCAACCTGCGCGACCTGCCCCGCCTCGATCCGATCCTGCCCCCGCCAGGGTCCGGCCCAAACCGATCTCGTCCGGCGCGGCCCAAGTCGACACCCCCGGCGGGCGCGGCGGCCGATCCGGTGCTCCAGCGGATCCGGGCGCTGCTGGCGCAGGCCGAGTCCACCACGTTCGAAGCCGAGGCCACCACGTTCACGGCCAAGGCCCAGGAGCTGATGACCCGACACGCCATCGACCTGGCCATGATCCACGGCGACGATCAGACCGCCGACGAGGAGCCGATCATTATCCGGCTACCCGTCGACGCACCGTATGCGGATGCCAAATCGTTGTTGTTGCAGACAGTGGCCGGCGCGGGACGTTGCCGGACCGTGCATGTGAGGGCCCTGGGCCTGACGACGGTGATCGGCTTCGCCTCCGATGTGGCCGCGGCCGAGCTCCTGTTCACGTCGCTGTTGCTCCAGGCGCAGCGCGCCCTGGACGACGCGGCGCGCCGGGCGCCCGCCGGCACCCGGGCGCGTAGCCAGTCCTACCGGTCGGCGTTCCTGCTGGCGTACACGACCCGCATCGGCGACCGGCTGGAGGAGATCAACGCCGCGGTCTATGCCGACGTCGCGGCCGAGCAAGGCTCGGACTTCCTGCCGGTGCTGCGGTCTCGCGCCGACGCGGTCGACGAGGTGCTGGCGGCCCGGTTTGGCGACCTCGAGAGCGGCCGTGTGCGAGGTGGCTGGGACCCAGCCGGGTGGGCCAGCGGACAGGTGGCCGCCGACAACGCCCGACTCGGTGCCGGCGACCTGATCGGCGGAGGTTGACGGTGGCAAGATGTACGGTTTCGCATCTCCGTTCCTGTACGACGGCACCGTGGTGGCGGTTTGGGATCAGCGCCTGCATGCTGGTGCTCTGGTCGAGGGCCTCGCGGTCGCGCCGGCCTCTCTGAGCGGGTAGGCGCGACCAGGATGCAGCCCGCCTAGGCGGAGGGCGGAGGTGGCGGTGGCGCCGGTGCTGGCGGCGTGCCGGACGCGGGGCCGGCGGTGGCGGCGATGAGGGCTTCGGCGAAGGCCTCGCCCTTGGCGTACATGGCCCGGGGCACCTCGACCGCGAAGCTCTCGCCCGAGGTCAGCGTGACCACGATGTCGAACTTCTTCATGCCCATCAGGTGGCTCTTGTCGCCGTCGACCGTGGCCACCTCGGCCAGGTCGAGGACGTCGAAGACCTTGTTGGCCTTGCCGCTCATGGCCGAACCGCTGAACACCCAGAGGCGGCCGGTCCGACCCGGTCGTTGGGACAGGCCGAGGACGATGGCGCTGGGCAGCTTCTCCCCGTTCACCGTGTGCTTCTTGCTCAGCGCCCCGCCGGCCAGACCGCCGATGGCCCGCGCCTTGGTCTTGCCTCCGGGCAGGCACTTGGTGCCGATGACCAGCACCTCACCCGGCTCGAGCTGGCCGCCGGCCGCCTTGGTCATGTCACTCACGTAGTCCGACACCTGCTGCCACCCCGGTCGTCTGTCCGGTCGCCAGGAACGGTAGTCGGCCAGATACGACGAAGGCGGGGCCGGTGGTTGCACCGACCCCGCCCGCGTCGTCAGGAAGCCGACCTCAGCACCAGGTCAGCTCATGGATAGGTCGGGCTGCCTCCCGTCCTGTGGGTGACGTGCACGAACACGTTGAAGTTCGCGCCGGTCACGGTGATCGGGCCGGCGGTGAAGATCCCGTAGAAGTTGTCATGGATCACGTTGCCGATCACCGTGAGGTTCTGCGGGCTGACCGCGGCCAGGTACACGCCGGTGGTGGCCAGGTCATCGGTGTCGGTCCGGAGGTTGTTGCTGCCGATGCGGTTGAACGAGATCACGTTGCCGTGGAAGTCCGAGCCGGGCGCGTGGCCGTGCAGCGCCACCCCGGCGTGGCCGTTGCCGGAGAACTCGTTGGCCACCACCAGGTTGTCGTACACGCCACCGACCGGGGTCGGGTCGGCCAGGATGATCCCGCTACCGGCCGACGCGTCCGGCGCCGACGGGCTGCCCAACCCGTTGTCGTCGGCCACGTTGCCGGCGATGAGGTTGGAGAAGATCCCCGCTCCGGTGTGATCGGCCAGGGCGATGCCGCAGCCACCCGGGTTGTCGTTGGTCACGTTGTCGAGGATCCGGTTGTGCGACGCGGCGGGACCGAGGTCATCGGCCATGTTGATGCCCACGCCATTGCCCTCAGCCCGGTTGTGGCTGGCCGTCGACCACGACGAGCTGTTGATGTCGATCCCGGACCCGACGTTGTTGCGGACCACGTCATCGGTGATCGTGACGTGGTCGGCCGGAGTGGGCACGCCGTTCACGAACCCGGCGGTGATGATGCCGTCGTTGGGTGACTGGGGATCAGAGGAGCCGGCGTTCTCGACCGTGAGGCCGCTGACGGTGACCCACGAGGTGGCCACCCCGATCCCGTAGAACTGGCCGGTGGCGTCCACCACCGCACCGCGTTGACCTTGCAGGTCGACGAGGCGGTCCACCGTCACGCTCTCGGCGTAGGTGCCGGCGCACACCACCACGGTGCCGGGCTGCGGCGCGGCCTCGACCGCCGCCTGGATGGAGCTGTAGGCGGCCGATCGACATGAGAGGTCGCGCGCGCCGGGCGACCCCGTCGGCGACACGTAGACCGTTCTCCGCCACCCGCCGGGCGTCCCGGCCGTGGCGGTCGTCGTGGCTACGAGCCCGGTGGCGGCCAGCAGCGCACCTGCCGCGCTGGCCATCGCCAGCTTCTGGAACAAACCCCTCATGAAGCACCCCCAACTGGGCGATAAGCGCCGCCGGCGCGGAATCTACCCACGTCTCACCGATCGTGCCTCGCACAACAGCCCCGGCCGGCGAACCGGCCCGTCCTCACGGACCGGTGGTCGTCCCTGGTCCCGACGACCGGGCGCCGCCCAGGCTGAGGGTGAGCAGCTGGGCGGGCTTGGCCCCGCCCTCGGGCCAGATGATCGAGTCGCCCACCACCGAGGGCCAGGCGTTGATCACGCCCGAGCCCTGATAGCTCCACGCCGTCGATCCGTCGCGCCTGGACAGGGCCAGGATCTTGCCGTCCTGGAGCCCGGTGAACACCAGGTCGCCGACCACCGTGGCCCCGCCCAGCGGATCGCCCGGCACGGTCACGTCCCAGCGCACCCGGCCCGTGGTCACGTCGATGGCCACCACCTCACCGTCCATCGTCCCGATCGTCCCCTGGAACCCGAAGGCCTCGGGCTGATAGGTGGTCGGCTCGTTCAGGACCGGGACGTACACCACCCCGTCGGCCGCGGCGGGCGGCGTCTCCACCCCGCCGAAGTCCCCCGGGAACACGGTGATCGCCTGGGTCACGTGGCGGACGGTGTCGTTCTGGTGCTTGCCCACCGACGTCTTCCACCAGGTGTGGCCCGTCCGCGGGTCCAGCCCGTACACCCACCCGTCCTTGCCCGTGCCGATCACCACGTCACCGCGCCGGCTGGGCACCACCATGGTGAGCTGGTGATCCAGGTCGAACAGGTCGTGGGGGGTGGCCTGGTTGTACCAGGCCAGCCGGCCGGTCATGGCGTCGAGCGCCACCGTCGAGCTGGTGTAGAGGTCGTCGCCCGGCCGGCTCGACCCGCTGGGGTAGCCGGGCGCGCCCGGGAAGGGCGCCGGGTTGCCGGTGCCCCAGTAGATGAGGCCGGTGTGCACGTCGATGGCCGGGGGGTACCACGCGCCACCCCCGGAGTTGATGGTCGGGTTGCCCCACAGGTCGGGGCTGTCCACCGTGTCGAAGGTCCACGCGGTCGTCCCGTCCGACTCGTTCAGGGCGAACACGGTCCCGGCATCACCGCCGTGGTAGATCCCGGCCAGGCTGACCGGCACGGTGGCTGCGTACACCTTGCCCCGATAGGTGGTGGGCTGGATGTCGATGCCCAGGCTGGGCGTGCCCACCACCGTCGAGCGCCACACCACCGCGCCGGTCCCCGCGTCGAGGGCCACGATGTCGCCCCGGCCCGAGACGGCGAACACCTTGTTGGCGTCCACGGCCACGCCGTTGGGCCCGATCATCGGCTTGCCCGGGTCGGACTGGTTGCTCGACCACACCAGCGACCCGGTGCGCCGGTCGAGCTTGCGGACGTTGCCCGACAGATCCTCCAGGTAGATGGCACCGCCCACCACGATCGGGTTGGTGGAGGCGTTTCCGTAGGTGCCCACCCCGGGCAGGGGTGCGCTCCACGCCACCTGCAAACGACCGACGGTGTGCGAGTCGATGGAGGACTCGGAGACGTCGCGCGTGTTGCCCAGGTCCAGGTTCGGCCGCGGCCAGGAGTCGTCGGCGCGGTGACCCGGGCCCGATCCGCGACCCGGCGGGAACGGGCTCGGCGGTTGGCACGCCACCGCCACCGCCATCGCCCCCACCAACGCGACGGCGCCGACCCATCTCCCTCTCGTGATCCCCATGGCGCCGGATGCTAGGGCGGCGCCCGACCGAGGGGAGTGCGCCGACCATGCCCCACCACCCAGGTGATCAGGAACTGCCACCGGGCGAGCCGGTGCCGGTCGGTCCCTTCGACCCGGCCGGCCAGTCGCCCCAACGGGCGATGGCCATGCTCTTGCTGCTGGTGGGCGGCTTCGTCGCCATCATGGGGGTCACCGCCCTGGCCTACTTCAGCTCACCCACCGCGCCCCCTTCGTCGAGCGCGGTGACCACCACCACCCAGCCCTGAAGGATCGGGCCGTTCAGCTGGGATCCGGCGGAGTCGTGCGCCGGGTGGGATCCACCGGGCTCATCAGGCCGACGGCGTTGCCGTCCGGATCGGTGACGATGGCGTAGCGCGCCCCCCAGAAGGCGTCGAACGGCGGCTGCTGGCCGCCATGACCAGCTCCGGTGAGCTCGGCGTAGCACAGGTCGACGGCCTCTCGCGACGCCAGGCGGAACCCGAGGATGGCGCCGGTGGCGCCCGCCGGCCAGCTCGCGTTCCAGATCGCCGCCGACTGGGCGCTGTCCAGTTCCAGGTCGGTGTCGCCGCCGGTCTGCACCTCGACGTGATGGCCGCTCCACGGCGGCTCGGTCGGCGGCACCTCCAGGCCGAGCCGCCGGTAGAAGGCGGTCATCTCGGCCATGTTCCCCACCACCAGGTTCACCTGGTCCAACACCGGACGGTCATCAGCCATCGCGTGATCCCCCTTTGCCTCGCCTGCCACCATCCTCGCGCCCGCGCATCAGCGCACGGCCGGGGTTCGTCGGACAGACTTGTCCGCCATGGCCGGACTGATCGAGGACTACGCCATCGTGGGTGACACCGAGACGGTGGCACTGATCGATCGGAGCGGGTCCATCGACTGGTGGTGCACCCCGCGCATCGACTGCGGCGCCACGTTCGCCGCGCTCCTGGGCGACCCGTCCCACGGACGCTGGCTTATCAGCCCTACCGATCCCGAGGTCACCAGCTCCCGCCGCTATCGCCGCAACACCCTGGTGCTCGAGACCCTGCACGAGACCGCCACCGGCAGCGTGGCCGTGATCGATTTCATGTCGCCGCGCTCGGACAACCCCACCATCTTCCGCATCGTCGAGGGACGCTCCGGCCACGTCCACATGCGCATGGAGCTGGTGGCCCGCTTCGACTACGGCTCGATCGTGCCGTGGGTGACCGAGACCGGCGACGGCCTCACCCTGATCGCCGGCGAGGATGGTCTCCAGCTGCACAGCCCCGTGCTCATCGAAGGCACCGATCGCATGTCGAGCGTGGCCGACTTCGCCGTCACCGAAGGCGAGCAGCGCAGCTTCTCGTTGTCGTGGTTCCCGGCTCTGGAGTCGCCGCCGCTCCCGCTCGACGCCATGGCCAGCTTGCGGCGCACGGAGGACTGGTGGCGGACCTGGGCGTCGCGCTGCACCTACCAGGGAGAGTGGCGCGACGACGTCATCCGATCGCTCATCACCCTCAAGGCCCTCACCTACGCGCCGACCGGCGCGGTGTGCGCGGCGGCCACCACGTCGTTGCCCGAGTGGATCGGCAGCGTGCGCAACTGGGACTACCGCTACTCGTGGCTGCGCGACTCGTCGTTCACGCTCCAGGCCCTGCTCATGCACGGCTACCACGAGGAGGCAATGGCCTGGTACCAGTGGCTGCGTCGCGCCGTGGCCGGCTCGCCGGGTGACTTCCAGATCATGTATGGCGTGCGCGGCGAGCGGCGACTGACCGAGCTCGAGCTCGACTGGTTGCCCGGGTACGAGGGCTCGAGGCCGGTGCGCATCGGCAACCAGGCCAGCGAGCAGTTCCAACTCGACGTGTTCGGCGAGGTGATGGACGCGGCGTGGACGGCGGTGTCCAGCGGTGTGTCGTCCGATCAGATGGAGCCCGACGGCCACCACGGCCTGGCCAGCGACATGATCGTGGCCGTCATGGCTCACCTCGACCAGGTGTGGGACCAGCCCGACGACGGCATCTGGGAGATCCGCGGCCCCCGACGGCACTTCACCCACTCCAAGGTCATGGCCTGGGTGGCCTACGACCGCGCCGTCAAGATCGCCCAGGCCCGCGGCTGGTCCGACATGCCGGTCGAGCAATGGGGCAAGACCCGTGACCTGATCCACGACCAGATATGCGAGCAGGGCTGGAACGAGACCAAGCAGAGCTTCACCCAGTACTACGGGTGCGACCAGCTCGACGCCAGCCTGCTGATGCTGGCCCGCATGGGCTTCCTGGCGCCGTCTGATCCTCGGATCGTCAGCACGGTCGAGGCCATCGAGCGCGAGCTGTTGGTGGACGGCTTCGTCCAGCGCTACTCGACCGCCGACGGCCAGAACCCCGACGGCCTGCCCCCTGGCGACGGCGCCTTCCTGCTCACCACCTTCTGGCTGGCCGACAACCTGGCTCTCATCGGTCGGTCCGACGATGCCCAGGAGATCTTCGACCGGCTCGTCTCGCTGCGCAACGACGTCGGCCTGTTCTCCGAGGAGTACGACCCCGAGGCCGGCCGCATGCTGGGCAACTTCCCCCAGGCCTTCTCCCATCTGGCCCATATCATCACCGCTTCCGGCCTGTCCATGGGTGACGCCGGCCCCGTGGCCCAGCGGGCCAAATCGTCATGACCGACCGGCGCGGTCGAGTTGACCACCTGACCCCGTAACCGCAACGAGGACCACCCGTCTCCGTCCCCGGAGGACGCCATGATCCTGCTCGCCGTCGACAGCAGCCAGATCCGCACCACGATCAATCAGAACCCGATCCTGAAGGACTTCGCCATCGCGGCGGGGATCGTGGTGGTGCTGCTCATCATCCAGATCCCGCTCAGTATCCGGCGGCGAGCCAAGCGCCACGAATTGCGCAAGAAGATCGAGCACGACCGGGCGGAGCCCGGCGGCACCGACCCGATCAGCGGGATGGCCGAGCTGGCCGCCTCGAAGGGATGGACGGGCCCGACCACCGACCCGCAGCTCAACAACCAGGTCACCGAGTACACCCACGAGATGCTGCGCAACCTGTGGGGCTATGCCCGTGGGGTCGACAGCGACGCCCCCATCAGCTCCGACAACCGGTACACCAACGTCTTTCTGGGTGAGGCCGGCGGCCAGCCGTTCACGATCGCCAACGTCCGCCTCAACGTGATGCGATCGAGCGTGGTCGGTCTCCATCTCGACCGGAGCAAGGACCCCTGGGCGTCGGTGTGCGCCATGAAGATGCCCATGGTGCTGCCCCCGCTGTATGTGAACCTCCAGCACCAGGCCGCCTACCAGGGCTGGTTCCTCAAGCACTGCGACTTCGAGAGCGAGCAGTTCAACCGGACCTTCGACGTCATGACCGTCAACCCCAAGCTGGCCAACGACGTGATCACCCCGCCGGTCATGGAGCTGCTGCTGACCCGCGACGACTGGGTGTTCTCCTACCAGATGGGCTGGCTGATCTGCCTGTGCTCCCACGGCCTGCACTCGGCGGCCGACTACGGCCAACGGGTCGACGTGATGACCAAGCTCGTCGGCCTGCTCCCCGAGTTCGTGGCCGACGACGACGCCCTCAAGATGCCCACCCTGCCCGACGGCACGGTGCTCAGCCCCAACATGAGCGAGGCCGACCGGAAGGCGGTCGAGGCGAAGATCATGGCCATGAGCCCCGAGGAGCGGACGGCCTTCATGCGCGAAGCTCAGTTCGACGCCATGGAAGGGCTGGCTCAGACCTTCGGCAAGCACATCGACCCGGCCGCCCTGCAAGCCGCGGTGGACAAGAACATCGCCAAGCAGCAGGCCGAGCACCCCGAGATGTTCGGCGGCCCATCACCCGGGCCCACGAGCTGACGCTCCAACCTCCACCCAAATCTGTGCACCCGTGCACCAGAGACGTGCACAGGTGCACCGATTTCGTGGGGTTGCGCTCGCCCTACACCCGCTCGAGCCTGCGTCGACCGGACGACGTCTCGGTAGCCTCCGAGCGTTGCCGGCCCCCTGACGCGTGGAGAGACCCGATGACCGACTCGACCGAATCCCTGGCTGGCACCGTCGCGCTGGTGACCGGCGCCAGCAGCGGGATCGGCGAGGCCACCGCTCGTTCGCTGGCCGCGGCCGGTGCCACCGTGGCCATCGCCGCCCGTCGCCGCGATCGCCTCGACGCCCTGGCCCTCGAGATCGGCGCCGCCGGGGCCCAGGCGTTGGTGCTCGAAGCAGACATCAGCGATCCGGATCAGGCGTCGGGGGTGGTCGAACAGACGGTGGCCGAGCTGGGCCGCCTGGACACGGTGGTCAACAACGCCGGAGTGATGCTGTTGGGCCCGGCTGAGGACGCGCCGCTCGAGGAGTGGGACCGCATGGTCGACCTCAACCTGTCGGCGCTGCTCCACGTCACCCACGCCGCGCTGGCCCACCTGCTCGCCGCCGCCGAACAGGAGCCGCGGCGGGTGGCCGATCTGGTCAACATCTCCTCGGTTGCAGGCCGGCGTCCCCGAGCCGGGTCGGGCGTCTACAACCTGACCAAGTTCGGGGTGGGGGCGTTCTCCGAGGCCCTGCGCCAGGAGGTGACCGGACGACACCTGCGGGTCTCGCTGGTCGAGCCCGGCGCGGTCGACACCGAGCTGGCCACCCACCTGCGCCCCGAGATCCGAGCCCAGTCCGCCGAGCGCTTCGCCGGCATGGAGCGGCTGGTCGCCTCCGACATCGCCGATGCCATCGAGTTCATCGTCACCCGTCCTCGCCACATGGCCATCAACGAGATCCTGGTGCGCCCCACCGACCAGGCCGACTGACCGTCGCGCCATGGGGTGACCGATGACCCTGGCGGACGGCCCCGGTAGCCGGTAGACCGCAGGCATGGCTGCCCTCGCCGAGCTCCGTCACATCTCCATCCACGGCCACGACGTGGCCTACCGAGTGGCCGAGGGCGATACCGGCGACGCCACCAACGTGGTGCTGGTCCACGGGATGGCGGGCAGCTCTCGGACCTGGCGTGACGTGATGCCGGCGCTGGCCGGGCACCACCGGGTGCTGGCCCTGGACCTGCCCGGGCACGGCCGCTCGGCGCCCTCGTCGGGGGACTACTCGCTGGGCGCCATGGCCAGCGGCATCCGCGACCTGATGGACCACCTGGGCATGGACCGCGCCACCCTGGTGGGGCAGTCCCTGGGCGGCGGCGTGGTCATGCAGTTCGCCTACCAGTTCCCGGAGCGATGCGAGCGGCTGGTGCTCGTCTCGAGTGGCGGCCTGGGCCGAGAGGTCAGCTGGCTGCTGCGGGTGCTGTCGCTGCCGGGCGCCGACCTGGTCCTGCCCGTGGTGGCTCCGGCCTTCGTGGCCGAGAAGGGCAACGCCGTGAGCCGGTGGTTGGGCGCCCACCGCTTCGCCGCTCCGCGACTGGCCGAGATGTGGCAGGCCTACGCCTCGCTGGCCGATCCCGACAACCGGGCCGCCTTCCTGCGCACGCTGCGGTCCGTGGTCGACCCCGGGGGCCAGGCGGTGGGCGCCTCCGACCGCCTGTACCTGGTGGGGGACATGCCCACCTTGATCATCTGGGGGTCCGACGACGACATCATCCCGGTCGAGCACGCCCGGGCCGCGCACGCGGCCATGCCGGGCAGCCGGCTGGTGATCTTCGACGGGGTCGGCCACTTCCCCCAGGTCGAGGCACCCAAACGCTTCGTCGAGGTGGTGGAGGACTTCCTGACCACGACCGAGGCGGCCCTTCCGGTCCGCACCGCTTCCTGACACCACGGAGGAGCCGACATGGGGATCCGAACGACCGGGGACATCCATCCGGCGGTGCAGGACCGGTTCAACGCCGCCGACGTGGACGGCCTGGTCGCCCTCTACGAACCCGACGCGGTGATGATGGGGCCCGAGGGTGAGCGCGTGGACGGGCTCGAGGCCATCCGAGCCAACTGGGCGGGCTGCTCGAGATGGGCGGCGCGAACATGGCCCTGACCACCGTCTACTGCATCGAGCAGGGCGACCTGGCCCTGCTCCGCAACGACTACACGTGGACTTCGCCGGCGAACCGGTCAGCGGCAGCACCGCCGAGGTCGTCCGCCGCCAGCCCGACGGCACCTGGCTGTACGTCATCGACAACCCCTTCGGCGCCATGCCCACGACCTGACCCGTGCCCACCCGGAACTGGGCACGAAATGTGCGGTATCCGAAGGCAAAGATGCCCAATTTGCGGATGGGGGTCAGGTGAGCTCGAACTCGGCCAGGTCGGGTGCCTTGGTCCAGGACCAGTAGTCCACCAGTCGCCAGGGCGACAGGCCGTAGATGCGGCCATCGGGCCCGCGGTACCAGCTGTTGCGAATGGACGGGTGCGACCACACCATCGTGTCCAGCTCGGCCTGCAGGCGCGGCGTTGTAGTCGTCGTGGACGTCCTGGCGGACCTCCATGGCCGCGTGACCGCCGGCCATCGAGGGCCACCAGCGCACCCATGACGTAGCGCACCTGGCACTCGACGTGGAAGATGATGCTGCCCCCCGAGGCCAGGTTCGTCCCCGGCCCGTACAGGCAGAACAGGTTCGGGAAGTGGGGGACGGTGATGCCGAGGTGCGCGGTGGGCTGATCCCCCCACTGGTCGCCCAGCACCCGCCCGTCGCGGCCCACGATGGTCATGGGCCACAGGAACTTGTTGGCCTCGAACCCGGTGGCGTAGACGATCACGTCCACGGGGTGGTGGCGCTCGGTGCCGTCGGGCCCGCGGGTGACCACCCCGTCGGCCACGATGCGCTCGATCGGGTCGGTGACCAGCTCGACGTCGTCGCGGGTCAGCGCCCCGAGCCAGCTCCCGTTGTCCTGCAACGTGCGCTTGCCCAGGCACACGTAGTCGGGCACCACCTTGGCCAGCAGCTCGGCGTCGTCGCCGATCTGGTCGGCCATCCACTGGGTGAAGACCTGGCGGGCCGCGTCGTTGATCTCGCTGATGGCGACGTCGGGATGCGGGTAGTCGGGGTCGACGCGCATGGCGGCCAGGCCACCGTCGCACGCCGGCCAGAACAGCAGGAATCGATACCAGCGGCCGTAGTAGGGCAGGTGGCGCACCGCCCAGGCCACGCCCGGGCCCACCGCCGCGTGGTAGTTCGGGTTGGGGAACATCCAGGGCGCCGAACGCTGGAACACGGTCAGGTGCTCGGTGACGGGCGCCACCGTGGGCACGATCTGAAACGCGCTGGCCCCCGTCCCGATGACCGCCACCCGCTGGCCGGTCAGGTCGGCTCCCGTCCACCCAGCGAGCCGAGTGCATGGCCAGCCCGGCGAAGTCGTCGCGACCTTCGATGTCGGGCAGCTTGGGTCGGTTCAGCTGGCCCACCGCGCTGATCAGCACGTTGGCGTCGATGACCTCGGGCTGGGTGTCGGCGTCGGCTCCACTGGGCGCGACCTCGACCGACCAGAGGGCGCGGTCCTCGTCCCACACCGCCCGACGCACCTCGGTGGCGAAGCGCACGTGGTCGGCCACCCCGTAGCGCACCAGGCAGTGCTCGAAGTAGGCCTGCAGCTCCGGCTGCTGGGCGAAGTACTCGCTCCAGTGGTCGTCGGGCGCGAACGAGTACGAGTAGAAGTGGTTGCCCACGTCCACCCGCGCGCCGGGGTAGCGGTTCTCGTACCAGGTGCCGCCCACCCCGGCGTTCTTCTCGATGACCGTGTAGGGGATCCCGGCCTGGCCCAGCCGGATGGCGGCCAGCAGCCCCGACATGCCGGCACCGATCACCACCACGTGCCGGTCGGCCACCGCGTCGGGTGGCGTGTCGCCGGGCCAGGGCACGGCGCGGGGATCGACCCCGTCGAGCTCCAGCTCCTCACCGATCAACCCCAGGTACTCCTCGGGCACCGGCTCGCTCAACAGGACCCTGCATCATCTCGGCCAGCAGCTCGTCGTCGGGCGCCGGGGCCCGGGCGTATCCACCGGCGCGGTAGGCCAGGATCACCTCGAGCGCCTGGGCCCGCACCGCGGCCTGGCTCTCCGGGCTCATGAAGCCCTGCACCTCGTTGAGGTAGATGCCCACGGGCCGGTGCTCGCCCCGCAGCACCGCCGGGTCGCCGGTCATGTGCACCATCGACATCATCAGCGCCGGGACGCTCAGGTCCTCCAGATAGGCGGCGATGGTCGCCGCGTCGTCATCGAAGGGGGTGCCGGCGTAGCGGCCGCCACCCGCGGGCGGCTGACTCACGCGGCCGACGTCGACGCCATGCGCACGGGCAACCGCTTGAATCCGTTGTTCAGGTTGGAGCGCAGGTGGACCGGATCGCCGGTGAGCTCGAGGTCGTCGCAGGCGGCCAGCAGCTCGCCGAAGAACACGCGGCCCTCCAGCCGGGCCAGGTGCACCCCCAGGCAGAAGTGCTCGGCGATCCCGAACGACAGGTGCGGGTTGGGGCTGCGGTGGATGTCGAAGGCCTGAGGGTCGGCGAAGACGTCCTCGTCGCGGTTGGCCGAGGTGTAGTACATGGCCACCTTGTCGCCGGCGGCGATCGAGGTGGCGCCCACCACGGTGTCCGTCGCCGCCGTGCGACGGAAGTAGTGCAGCGGGTTGGCCCAGCGCAGGATCTCCTCGACCGCCCCGGGAAGCAGCGACGGATCGGCCCGCAGCTCGGCCAGCTGGTCGGGATGGGTCAACAGCGCGTGCAGGCCCGACGACAGCATGGTCTTGGTGGTGTCGTTGCCGGCGGTGACCAACTGCACGAAGAAGCTGCCGAAGTCGACCTCGCTCATCGGCTGGCCGCCGAAGTCGCTGTCCAGGATGAGGGTGGTGAGGTCCTCCTGGGGCTCGCCGGCCCGGCGGGCGGTGGCGAACTCGATGGCGTACATGGCCATCTCGATCGAAGAGCTGTAGTCGGGCTCCTCGCCCGCCAGCACGTCGGGGTCCTGGCCCGAGGTCTGACGTTCGGACAGCTCGTGGAGGTGGGCCCAGTCCTGCGGCGGCAGTCCCATGAGCTGGCCCATCACCCGCGACGGCAGGCCCGACGCCACGTCGTGCACGAACTCCACGTCGCCGCGGTCGATGGCCTCGGCGATGAGGCCTCGGCTGATGTCGCGGATCTGGGGTTCGAGCTGGCCGATGATCCTGGCCTTGAAGCTGTCGGCGACGGGCCGGCGGTAGGTGGTGTGGCGCGGCGGATCCATGGCCAGCAACATGCCCTGCATCATCTCCAGGCTGTCGGGCGCGAGGTCCTCGATGACCACCCCGCCCTGGCTGGCGGAGAACAGGTTGGGTTCGCGGGCCACGTGCACCACGTCGGCGTGGCGCAGCACGGCCCAGAAGCCGGGCTCGCCCTCCATCTCCTGCCACGACACCGGCTCACGAGCCCGCAGCTCGGCCAGCAGCTCGTGGGGAACCCCCGTCGAGAACGTGTCCGGATCGGCCAACACCCCCATGCTCATGGCCGGGGACGCTACCGCCGCACCGCCCCCGTCGTCGCCGCCAGCCAAACGCGGGTGTCGGAAACGGCTCGCCATCCCGCCAGACTGCGCGGATGGACACCGATGCGAACGCCACCGAGGCCGAGGTCTCCGAACGGATCGTGGCCGATCTGGAAGGCCTCGACGCCGACCGGCGGGCCTGAGCCTTCGCCCCCGCCCCCGGGGTCAGGGACGGGCGGCCAGGAGGAGCTGGGCGAACTCGGCGCTGATGGCCCGGTGGTCGGGTCCCCTCGGGTCGAGCTGGCTCTGCAGGGCGATGCCGTTGGCCACGGCCAGGATGAGCCCGGCCATGGCTTCGGGATCGACCCACCCCGGGATCGATCCGCCGCCCGCCATCTGGGCGATGACCTCGCTCAACCGGGCGCGCAACGACCGGTACAGCTGGAGCGCGCTGCGGCGGTAGCGCTGGTCCCGCACGGCCAGCAGCAGCGCCTCGAAGTAGACGAGGGTGTCGCGCCGGCTGCGCTCGAACTCTTCGCCGAGGGCGCCCACGACGTGCAGCAGCCGGGACTCGGGCGGACCTGGGGCGCCCAGCAGGTCGAGGGCCGGCTGCACCCGGCGCTCCAGCTCGGCGAACAGGGCCTCGGCCACCAGGTCGTCCTTGGATCCGAAGTGATAGGTGATGGCCGCCAGGTTCACCCCGGCGGCCTGGGTGATCTGACGGGAGGTGGCCCCCGAGAGGCCGTCGCGCCGGACGCACAGTCGGGCGGCCTCCAGCAACGCCTGCCGGGTTGTGGACTCATTCATACGTTCGTATGATATCCACGTGCGGCCCAACCTGACGATGATCCATTCGGCCGACGATCAGGCCGGAGAGCAGCCCGACGGACATGCCGGCGACGCGTCGGGCCGGCCGCCGGAGATCGGGCCGTGGTGTCCGGTGGAGGTGCCCCGGGCCCAGATGATCCACCGCTGGGACCTGCTCACCTTCCTGCACTGGAGCTACGAGCCGGCCGAGGTGGCCGCCCTGTTGCCGGACGGCTTGGAGGTCGAGACGTTCGGGGGGCGGGCCTGGGTGGGCCTGGTCCCCTTCGCCATGCTGGTGCGCCCGCCCCGCCTGCCGGCCGTCCCCTGGATCTCGCGCTTCTGCGAGACCAACGTCCGCACCTACGTGCGCGGCCCCGATGGCACGGTGGGCGTCTGGTTCCTGTCCCTCGACGCCGCCCGCCTGGCGCCGGTGGTGGTGGCCCGCCGGCACTTCCACCTGCCCTACTACTGGTCCGCCATGCGCCTGGAGGTCAACGGCCCGATCGTGTCCTACCGGTCGAGGCGCCGCTGGCCGGGCCCGGCGGGCGCCGCTTGCCAGGTGGTGGTCGACGTGGGCGCGCCCTACGAGCCCGCCGAGCTGGGTGAGCTGGATCACTGGCTGACGGCCCGCTGGCGCCTGTTCACCCGGGAGGTGGATGGCGTGGGCCACCAGCTGGCCAGCCACCATCCCTGGCCCCTGCACCGGGCCCGGTTGGTCCACCTCGACCAGGACGTGATCCAGGCCGCCGGCCTGTCGGCCCCGGTGGGCGAACCGCTCGTGCACTGGTCGCCGGGCGTCGAGGTCCGCATCGGCCCCCGCCGCCCCGTGCAACCTGTCAGCGGAGCGACCGCATACGAGTCGCTGGGCTGACAGGTTCCACCGTTTGGTGGGCCCGGGGGTCAGGCCGTGGGTTGCTGGCTGACGGTGACCGGGGCGGCCTTGCGGATGCGGGCCAGCTTGGCCTCGCCCGGGGAGCGGGCACCGTCGGGGCTGGGCAGCGAGAAGTCCGTGTAGAGGACCCGGCGCTCCCGCTCGAGCGGCGGGTGGCTCATGTGCAGGGTGCAGCTCAGGTGGATGGTGACGTCACCGGTGGCGGTGGGCAGCTCGACCTGGGGCAGGTCCAGGTTCCGGCGCACGAAGGCCGGCTGGATCAGGGCTCGGTGCGAGCCGGCCACCACCCCCAGCTGGCCCGATCGGGCGTCGGCCCCCGTCACCGAGATGCCCACCGTCATCGAGCAGCAGCGATAGGAGTGGCTGCCCAGGCTGCAGTCCTTGTGCCAGGGCACATCCGAGATGCCCGCCACCACGCCGATCGGCTTGATGAGCGCTTCCACCAGGTTGGCGTCAGTGCCGGGCTTGCCCAGCCGGTGGCCATCGGTGGTCAGTCCGTCGGGACCGCCGCAGACCGAGCAGCCGCGGATCGGCCAGCAGCTCGCGGGTGGTGGCCGATTCGCGTTGGAAGCGCTGCATGCGCACCAGACGATCGGTGCCGTCGGCGGTGCGGGCCCACCACGAGTTGTCGTCGCCCTGGGAGTAGCGGGCGGCGGCCGCATCCATGTCGGCCGACACGGCCGCCATCTCGTCGGGATCGAACACGCCCCGCAGGTGCAGGTAGCCGGCTTCGGCCAGGAAGTGGGCCATCTCGGCGCGATCGTCGTCCAGGGCGAACGAGCGGTGCAGGTCCAGAGGGGAGCCGTCGGCGCCGGCGAAGGAGACCGACCCCGACGTGTGGACGCGCCGCTCGTCCAACAAGGCGCGCAGGATCACCCACCAGTCCAGGAAGTCCTCCAGCCGCCCGCCGGGCTGGTCCAGCTCTCCGGCGCTGAACAGGCCCATCGGGGTGCGCAGGTCGTTGACCAGGTCGGCCAGGGCCTCGGGATCGAGGCGCACCCGCGCCTTCGGCGGCTGCCCGGCGGCGTCGAGGTCTCCGGGAGTCACCGACACGCCGTCGCCGTCGAAGGACAGCACCCAGGCCGCCCCTTCGATCTCGACGGCCAGGGACCGAGGAGCCAGTTCGCGAGCGCCCGCAACGACCAGTTCGGCCCGATCGGTGGCCAGCCGGGGCAGCTCGTCGCCCAGGAAGGCCTCGGCCTCGACCGGGCGGACGTCGGCGGCGGTGCGGGACCGGACGTCCACCGAGACCTGCCGGGGTGGCGTAGGGGTCTCGGTCATGGCCCCACCCCGGCCTCGACCGGGACGGCCGGCTCTGGCGCCTCGGGCACCTCCGGTCCGACGTGGTCGGATCCGGCCCGCACGGCGGGGCGCACCGGTCGCGGCGGGCGCACGGCCAGGCGTCGACGCACCAGCCGGTCGAGCCCGTAGGACATCGCCAGCAGCCCCGCGGCCACCACGCCGTCCAGCCACCAGTGGTTGGCCGTGACCACCACCACCGTGATGGTCAGCACCGGATGGGCCACCACGATCCAGCGCCAGCGGCTGGTGCTGGCCGCCACCACCACGATCCCGACCAGCAGGGCCCACCCCACGTGCAGCGACGGCATGGCCGAGAGCTGGTCCGAGGCGCCGCGCCCGAGCGCGGTGTACACGGACTGCCCGTAGAGGTGTCCGGTGTCGACGAAGCCGAGCGAGCTCATGAGCCGTGGCGGCATGACCGGGACCAGCTGCACCAGCAGGCAGGCGCCGGTCAGCAGGGCCAGCGTGTTGCGCACGGCCGGGTACCGGTCGCGGTGGCGCACGAACAGCCAGATGAGCATGGCGATCAGAGCCGGGACGTGGACGACCGCGTAGTAGACGTTGGCCGCCTGCACCAGCCACGGGTGGGGGAGCACCCAGTGCTGGATGGTGAGCTCGCTGGGCAGGTGCAGCGCCCGCTCCAGGTTCCAGATCTGGCGGCCCCGGGCCTCGGCGCCGTCGGTGTGCAGCACCGACAGCTGGCCGGCGATCCGCCACAGCGAGTAGAGGACCAGGATCAGCGAGATCTCCAGGGCGAAGGGCCTGGCGCCGGTCCAGACGCGACCCCGCGGCCTGACCAGCACCGCGGCGGCCACCAGCATCACGGCGCCGACCGCGGCGTAAGGCCAGGGAAGCCACATGGGTCCGACTCTACGGGGCGCCCGCCGTCGAGGTTGGACCGAGCTCCACCGGGTCGGACGCGTGCGAAGGATTGACCAGATCGTCACATGCGCCAGCCGCTGCTCCCGGATCGGTTGTAATAGGGTCGATCCACGATCGATCGGGTCGTGGACGCCGCCGGAGGGAGCATCGATGAAGACGCATGGGACCAGTCGCTGGGGGTCGAAGCCCGCGCTCACCCGAGTGGTGGCGGCCACCTTGGCGGTGGGCGTGCTGCTGGGGGCCGCGGCCTGCAGCAGCTCGAAGTCGACCTCGACCACCGGTACCACCGGCGGTTCGAGCGGGGGCTCGGCGGCCAACTGCTCGGCGGCGGCCAAGGTCCCCTCGAACGTGAAGTCCGCCGGCCAGCTCAACGCCGCCACCGACGCCTCCTACGCGCCGATGGAGTTCATCGGCA
Source organism: uncultured Microthrixaceae bacterium (assembly GCA_963793965.1). Lineage (GTDB taxonomy): Bacteria > Actinomycetota > Acidimicrobiia > Acidimicrobiales > Acidimicrobilacustridaceae > UBA4742. The sequence goes on along the minus strand of CAWCCB010000011.1, from coordinate 11,068 downwards.
CCGACGGCACCAGCATCCAGGGCGCCGACATCGATCTGGGCAACGCCATCGCCAAGCAGCTCGGCCTGACGGCCAAGTGGCAGAACGTGAAGTTCGACTCGATCATCTCGGGCATCGGGACCCGCTACGACATGTCCATGTCGTCGTTCTCGGTGACCGCCGAGCGCGAGAAGCAGGTGTGCATGGTCAGCTACTTCTCGGCCGGCACCTCGTTCATGGTCCAGACGGGCCAGAACCAGGACATCACCTCGCTCGACACCCTGTGCGGCAAGACCGTGGCCGTGGAGACCGGCACCACCGAGCAGACCGACGCCCAGGGTCAGTCGACCAAGTGCAAGAACACCGGCAAGGCGGCGGTCACCGTGTTGACCTTCCCCGACCAGAACGGCGCCAACCTGGCCCTGACCAGCGGTCGGGCCCAGGTGGGCATGGCCGACTCCCCGGTGGCGGCCTACGCGGCCAAGCAGTCCGACGGCAAGATCCAGGTGGTGGGCAGCTCCTACGGGGAGGCCCCCTACGGGATCGTGCTGCCGAACACCGCCGAGTACGCCGGGCTGGCCTCGTCGATGCTGGGTGCCCTCAAGACGCTGGACAGCAACGGCACCTACAAGCAGATCCTGGACAAGTGGGGGCTGAGCTCCGGCGCCATCTCCAACTTCGCCATCAATCCGGCTTCGAGCTAGCTGGTCGTGGCCGAGTCCGGCCTCTCGCCGACGTCACCCGGGGTGCCCGCCCCGGGTGACGGCTCGCACGGCGAACCGATCGTCGCCATCCCCGTCCGCCATCGCGGCCGCTGGGTGGCGGCGATCATCATCCTGGTGCTGGCCGCCCAGTTCGTGCACTGGCTGATCACCGACGACGCCCTGCACTGGGACGTGGTGCGCCAGTACCTGTTCAGCAGCCAGATCCTCACCGGCGTGGCCAACACCATCAAGCTGACCATCATCGCCATGGTCATGGGCGTGATCCTGGGCGTGGTCCTGGCCATCATGCGGCTGTCGAAGAACCCGATCGTGTCGGGCGTGTCCTGGCTCTACATCTGGTTCTTCCGGGGCACGCCCGTGCTGGTGCAGCTCATCTTCTGGTTCAACCTCCCCACCGTGCTGCGCTCGATCTCGCTGGGCATCCCCTTCGGGCCGAGCTGGTTCGCCCACGATCCCAAGGACCTCATCACCGCCCTCATCGCCGTGTGCCTGGGTCTGGGACTCAACGAGGCGGCCTACATGGCCGAGATCGCCCGCGCCGGCATCCTGTCGGTGGACGAGGGTCAGGTCGAGGCGGCTTCGGCGCTGGGCATGACCCGGCTCCAGTCCATGCGCCGCATCGTGTTGCCCCAGGCCATGCGGGTGATCATCCCCCCGACCGGCAACGAGACCATCTCGATGCTCAAGACCACCTCGCTGGCGGTGTTCGTGTCCTACAACGAGCTGCTGGGATCGGCCACCAACATCTACTCGCGCACCTACCAGGTCATCCCGCTGCTGATCGTGGCCAGCCTCTGGTACCTCTTCCTGACCTCCATCCTGACCTTCGGCCAGTTCTACCTGGAGCGCTACTTCGCCCGGGGCGCGTTGCGGGAGCTGCCGCCCACGCCGTTGCAGAAGCTGCGGTGGCTGGCCATGGGGAATCGCCAGTGGGGGTGACGACGAGATGGCCCTGACGGCCACGCCGATGGTGCGGGCCCAGGGCGTGCGCAAGAGCTTCGGGCGCCTCGAGGTCCTCAAGGGGATCGACCTGGAGGTGGCGCCCCGCGACGTGTTCTGCCTGATCGGGCCGTCCGGGTCGGGCAAGTCCACCTTCCTGCGCTGCATCAACCACCTGGAGAAGGTCACCGCCGGTCGCCTGTCGGTGGACGGCGAGCTGGTCGGCTACCGGCAGCAGGGCGACAAGCTCTACGAGCTGCGCGACCGCGAGGTGTGCCAGAAGCGCCAGGAGATCGGCATGGTCTTCCAGCACTTCAACCTGTTCCCGCACATGACGGCGGTGGGCAACGTGATGGAGGCGCCCATCCGGGTGAAGGGCGAGTCCAAGGCCGTGGTGCGCGAGCGCGCCCTCAAGCTGCTCGACCGGGTCGGCCTGGGCGACAAGCACGACAGCTACCCGGCCCAGCTCTCCGGGGGCCAGCAGCAGCGGGTGGCCATCGCCCGGGCGCTGGCCATGGAGCCCAAGCTCATGCTGTTCGACGAACCCACCTCGGCCCTGGACCCCGAGCTGGTGGGCGAGGTCCTCGATGTCATGCGCGACCTGGCCACCGAGGGGATGACCATGATCGTGGTCACCCACGAGATGGGGTTCGCCCGTGAGGTGGGCGACGCCCTGGTGTTCATGGACGAAGGGGTGGTGGTCGAGGCGGGAACGCCCCGCGACGTCATCACCAACCCCCAGCACGAACGCACGCAGCTGTTCCTGTCCAAGGTGCTCTAGCCCGTGTTGGCGCCGAGCGGCGCCGGATGCGACGATCGGCCCCGATCCGACGACAGGGGGCCAGCCATGGGGACGACCAGGAGCACGACCAGCGGGCGCGCCAGCACGGCCGTGGCGGTGCTGGTGGCCACTGCGGCACTGCTGCTGGCCGGCTGCTCGAGCTCCAAGTCGTCCGGCTCGCCGGCCACCGCGGGGACCCCGGCCACCACCGCCCCGGCCGCGCCGCTGCGCATCATGGTGACCAACGACGACGGCTACGCCGCCCCGGGCATCGACGCCGTGGTTCAGGGCTTGCGCACCCTGCCCGACGTGACCATCACCGTGGTGGCGCCGCTGGCCAACCAGAGCGGCACCGGCGGCAAGATCACCCCGGGCACGCTGACGGTCACCGACGTCAAGACGGCCAGCGGCTACGCGGCCAAGGCGGTGGCCGGCTTCCCCGCCGACACCGTCATCTGGGCCGTCGATCAGCACGGCCTGGCTCAGATGCCCCAGGTGGTCATCTCCGGCGTCAACTTCGGCCAGAACCTGGGCAGCGCCACCAACCTGTCGGGGACGGTGGGTGCGGCCCGGGCCGCGGCCAGCCGCGGCATCCCGGCGTTGGCCGCCAGCGCCGGCCTGGCGCCGCCCGGGGTGGCCACGCCGGACTACGCCGTCGCCGTCACCCAGGTGGAGCGCTGGATCACCCGCCACCGCGCCGCCCTGGTGGCGGGCAAGGCGTCGTCGCCGGTGCTGCTGCAGAACCTGAACACGCCCACCTGCGCGGCCGGCCAGTCGCCTCGGGGGCCGGTCAGCGTGCCGGTGGACCTCCAGGCCCCGCTGGCCCAGACGTTGGCCGCGCCCAACTGCGCCTCCACCGCCGTCGGCCCGACCGGTGACGTGCAGGCCTTCGACGAGGGGTTCGAGCCCCTCTCCGACCTGTCGGTGACACCGACCTCGTAGGGTCGATCCCGTGCCTGATGATCGCGGTGACGTCCCCGCTGCCCCAGATGACGACCCGGTGCGCTGGCTGGCCGGGTTCGCGGCCTCGCTGGGGGTCGAACCACCCGACGCCGCCACCATCGCCACCCTGTTGGAGCTGGCCGGGGTCGCGGCCCACGCCTCGGCGCGCACCGCGGCGCCCATCGCCTGCTATCTGGTGGGGCGGGCCGGACTCGATCCGTCGACGGCCCTGGGCCGGGCCCGCGACATCTAGCGGGCGCGCAGCACGCAGAACTCGTTGCCCTCGGGATCGGCCAGCACCACCCAGGTCTCGTCGCCGGTCTGGCCCACATCGGCTCGGGTGGCGCCCAGGGCCAGGATGCGTTCCACCTCGGCGTCGCGGTCATCCGGCTTCAGATCGATGTGCAGACGGTTCTTGACCGACTTGTCCTCAGGCACGGGCACGAACACCAGGGCCGGCTCGGTCTGCTCGTCCTTGCCGATGACCACCTCGTCGTCGGCCTGGTAGAGGAACTGATAGTCGAGGACCTCCCGCCAGAAGGCGGCCAGGCCGGCCACGTCGTGGGCGTCGATCACGATGGTGTACCAGTCGCTGGGCATGGGCCGCAGACTGGCACAGCTCCGCGCCGGACGTGGCCGGATAAGGTCCCGCCGTGGCTGTGACCGACGTCGACGTGGAACCGCTGCGCCGTGCCCTGGAGCTGGCGGCCGAGTCCCGAGCCGCGGGCAACCACCCCTTCGGCGCGTTGCTGGTGGACCGAGACGGCACCGTGTTGGCCGAGGCCCACAACTCGGTGGTGGTCGACCACGATCCCACCGGCCACGCCGAGACCAACCTGGTGCGCCGGGCCGGACCGTTGGCCGACCGCCACGGCGTCGATCTGGCGGCCACCGTCCTCTATACCTCCACCGAACCCTGCGCCATGTGCGCCGGGGCCATCTACTGGGCGGGGATCGGCCGTGTCGTCTACGCCATGGCCGAGCTCGACCTGCTGGCCATGACCGGCGGCGACCACCCGGACAACCCCACCCTGGCCCTGCCGTGTCGCCAGGTGTTCGCCGCCGGAGGCCACGTGGTGGTGGTCGATGGGCCGGCCCTCGAGGATGAGGCTCGGGTCGTCCACCAGGGCTTCTGGGACTGAGCGGGAACCGCAGGACCGGGACCGGCGTCTGAACGGTGTCGACGATCGGGGTGTCCCGGTCCGACCCTGGGAGGCGTGCCGTTGAAGCTACGACCCATCACGGTGATGGCGGTCCTGATGGCAGTGCTGGTGCTGATCGCAGGCCTGGTGGCCTGGCACCACCGGTCCGGGTCGGTGGCGGCCGGCCAGCCGGCTGAGCTGCCCATCCGCGCCGAGGTGGCGGACCCGGCGGCCGCCCTGGCCCCGGCCTCCACCGTCGGTGGACCGGTGACCTATCTGGCGGCCGCCGGTCTGGCGGCGCGGGACGGCACGGCCCATGTCTGGCGCCTGGTCCCCACCCCGGTCACCGAGGCCACGGTGAACCGGTTGGCCAACGCGCTGGGGCTGTCGGGACCGGTGGTGGCCCGGGGCCAGGCTGACGGGTGGACGGTGACGGGATCGGATCTGCGCTCGCTGAGTGTGACCCGAAGCCAGCCGTCGGGGCCCTGGACGTGGACGATGACCGGCGTGGCCGTGTCACCGCCGGCGGTGTGCGCCGTCCCGATGAGCGGGCCCATGATCGGCGCGAAGGCCATCGGGGCGGATCCGAGTCCGTCGGCGGGTGGCTCGGCCACCGGGTGCCAGACGCCCGTGACCACCATGCCCGCCAGCCCGACGGCTCCGCCGCCGAGCGCAGGCCAGGCCGAGGCCGAGGCCCGAGCCGTCCTGGCCGCGGCCGGCTACGACCTGTCGGGCTGGACGGTGGCCTCCGCCGCGTCGGGCGACGTCACCCAGGTCACGGCCACGCCGGGACTGGACGGTGCCGCCCTGGACACCACGCACGGCGCGTCCGGCGCCGGTCGGCGCGTCGCTGTGGTTCGGCCCGGGCCTCAAGCTCTCATCGGGGTCGGGGTCGTGGGCCCAGCCGGTGCAGGTCGACGCCTACCCGCTGATCGGCACGACCGCGGGCCTCGAGGCGCTGAACCAGGGTCGGGGCCTGCCCGAGATCGAGCCCATGATGGCGGCCACGGCGACTCGGGGGCGCCGACCCGGTGCCACCACACCGCGGTGGCACCGACCGGCGAGCGCTCCCCGCGCCGGCTGGGCCGGCCCCCACCGAGTGCCTGCCCCCGTTCGGGAAGAGCCAGCCCTGCGCGATCGGCGTGGCCCCCGGGCGTGGCCCCGGCGGGACCTGCCAGCCGCCCGCCGAGTGCCCATCGCGCCCCCCGTCGACCACCGGCTCGACCACGACGGTCTCCGCCCCGCCCACAGTCTCCGCCCCGCCCACGGTCACGGCTCCGCCGACGGTCACGGCGCCGGTGACGGTGACCGTGGCGCCCCGCCAGGTGCGGATCGACCGGGTCGAGCTGGTGCTCGAGCCGATGGCCGGCACCGACGGCGCCACCTGGCTGGTTCCCGCCTACCGGTTCAGCTCGTCGACCACGCCGGGCACCTGGACCGTGCTGGCCATCGACCCGAAGTGGTTCGATCCGGACGCCCACACGGGTTCGGACACCACGAACCCGGTCATCGGCGCGGGCGGGTCGTCGAGCCCGGGGTCGACACCGGGCTCGAGCCCGGGGTCGCCGCCCACCACCATCGTCACGACGCCGGTGACCCCCGACGTGGCGCCTTCGGGCCCCGGCGTCCCGGCCAACTGAATCCGTGGGCCCCCCCGGCTGAACCCGGTCCGCTTGCGGCGGCGCAGCCCCGGCTGATCGACTGCCGACATGATCGATCTGGATACCGCCACCGCCAGCGAGGCCCTCGCTGCCCTGGCCCAGGGTTCGTTGGGCAGTGCCGAGCTGCTCGAAGCCCATCTGGCCCGCGTCGAGCGTGACAACGGCGCGGTCAACGCGGTGGTGGCGCTGGACGTCGACCGGGCTCGGGCCCGAGCCGCTCGCGCCGACCAGGCCAGGGCCGCCGGTCGCAGTTGGGGTCCGCTGCACGGGCTGCCCATGACCATCAAGGACGCCTTCGAGACCGAGGGCCTGGCCACCACCTCGGGCGCCCCGGAGCTGGCCGACCACGTCCCCGACCGCGACGCCGACGCCGTGACCCGGCTCAAGGCGGCCGGCGCCATCGTGTTCGCCAAGACGAACCTGCCGCTCTATGCCGGCGACATGCAGACCTACAACGAGCTCTTCGGGCGCACCAACAACCCGTGGGACCTGGCCCGGTCACCGGGCGGTTCCTCAGGTGGGGCGGCCGCCGCCCTGGCCACGGGCATGACGCTGCTCGAGCTGGGCAGCGACATCGGCGGATCGATCCGGAACCCGTCGCACTACTGCGGCACTTACGGCCACAAGCCCACATGGGGACTGGTGCCCCAGCGAGGCCACATCCCCGGTCCGCCCGGCTCGATGGCGCCGGCGGACCTGAACGTGGTCGGGCCCATGGGCCGGTCGGTGCCGGACCTGGTGCTCGGCCTCGACGTGCTCGGGGCCGACGCCTTCGGGCTGCGGGGCGCGGTGGCACCGCCGGTTCCGGATCGCCTGGCCTCGATCGGTGACCTGCGGGTGGGCGTCTGGCTCGAGGATCCTGCCGTCCCGACCGACCGGTCCGTGCTGGATCGTCTGGAGGCGACGGTGGCCGCCCTGGCCGCGGCCGGGGCCACCATCGTGGATGACGTCCGGCCCACCGCCTCGCTCGAGGAGCAGCACCTCGTCTACCTGAACCTGTTGTTGGCGGCGGTCTCCGCCGGGTACCCGCCTGACGTGTTGGCCTTCGTCGACGGGCTGGCCACCGGTCTGGCCCCGGATGACGTGTCCCGGGAGGCCGCCATGATGCGGGGGATGACCGAGCTCCACCGAGACTGGCACCGCGCCAACGAGGCCCGCCACCGCGTCGCTCACCAGTGGGCCGAGGTGTTCGAGCGGATCGATGTGATGGTGACCCCGGTGACGCCGGTGGCCGGCCATCCCCCACGACACCGAGCGCCCCCGTGGACCAGCGGGTGGTGTCGATCAACGGCCACGACCAGCCCTACCTGAGCCTGCTGGTGTGGGCCGGGTTGGCCACCGCCCCGGGTCTGCCGGTGACGGTGGTGCCCACCGGTCTCACCCCCGGCGGGCTCCCGGTCGGTGTGCAGATCATCGGCCCCTTCGGTGGGGACCGGATCACGCTGGCCGCGGGGGCCTGGTTGGACGAGATCCTCGGGGGGTTCACCGCGCCGCCGAGGCCCTGAGCGCGTCGCCCGGCGCGCCGATCGGAGCCGAACCGCGCCCTCCCGGAGAAATCGCGCCGACTTCTCTGGTGACGCCCTCGTCACCATTTGGGTCGAAGGACCCATGTGGGACAGTACATCCTGATGATTTCTCCTGTCTTTCCGTACCACCAGGTGACCCGTTTCACAACGAAATCATGGCGGGTAAGTTGCGATCCGGTGACGAATTGTCGAAAGTAAGGGGCCGCACACAACCCCTCAGCCCGGTTCCGGGCGAAAGGCAGCTGTCCCTTGACCTTCCAGCATCCCTTCCGAGAACGTCGCGCGCGCCGAGCCGCCGAGGTCACCCTCGCCGGCGCGATCGCGCTCAGCGTCATCGTGGCCCCCGGTCTCATCCGTGGTCACGGGTCGCGTACCAACCAGGCCGGCGCGGCTGCCACCACGTCGTCCAGCGTCCCCGCTCCTTCGACCACGAGCACGACCGTGGCACCGGTGGCCCTGGCGCCGGTGGCCCCACCCAACCCGGTCGCCCCGGTGTCGGTCTCCGACGAGCAGGCCTTCCGCCGTCGTTGGACGACCAGCCCGACCTTTCGCTTGAGCGTGGCCTACGCCAACGCCACGCCCGAGGAGCAGGCCGCACTCACGGCCTACCTCACCCCCGCACCGCCGGCACCCGCCGGCTCCCCGGCCCGCCCCGAAGGCAGTCGTCCGAGCGGCGGCCCCCGTGGCCTCGGCTCCGGCGCCCGCCGCGCCCGCCGGGTCGGTGTGGGATCGCATCGCCGCCTGCGAGTCCGGTGGCAACTGGGCCGACAACACCGGCAACGGCTACTCCGGTGGGCTGCAGTTCAGCCCGTCCACGTGGCGCGCTTACGGCGGCACCGCCTATGCGCCCTACGCCTGGGAGGCCAGTCGCGAGCAGCAGATCGCGGTGGCCACCAACATCTACAACGCGCAGCACAGCTACCGCGCCTGGCCCGTCTGCGGCCGCGCAGCTCGCAGTTTGATGGCCCTCCGGTCGGACTCCCGACCGGAGGGCTTCTTGCTTTTTGGTCGGGGAGGGGCCGGCCGAGTCTCTGGCCCTCTGGTCGGCAAGCTGCGGCGTTCGCCATCCGGGTGTCATGGTCCAGCGGCTCGGCCTGGCGGCCGCCGCCTTCCGGGCCGGGCGTGGAGGCGGGATCCCCATCCGGGGGCCCGTTCCCGTCCTTTTGGCCGGCTGCCGCGGGTAGTGTCCCCGTCGGTCGCCCGCACCGGCAGGCAGCTCCCACGAGAGGAATCCGCATGGCCTTCGAACTCCCTCCGCTTCCGTATGCCCAGGATGCGCTGGCGCCCTACATCAGCGCCGAGACGCTCGAGTACCACTACGGCAAGCACCACCAGACCTACGTGACCAACCTCAACAAGCTGACCGAGGGCACCGACCTGGCCAACAAGTCCCTCGAAGAGGTGATCGCCGAGGCCGACGGGGGGCTGTTCAACAACGCCGCGCAGGTGTGGAACCATTCCTTCTACTGGAACTGCATGAGCCCGACCGGCGGTGGCGCCCCCAGCGGCGACGTGGCCGAGAAGATCAACAGCGCCTTCGGGTCCTATGACGACTTCAAGGCCCAGTTCACCGATGCGGCCACCACCCAGTTCGGATCGGGCTGGGCCTGGCTGGCCGACGACGGCAGCGGCCTGCAGATCATGAAGACGGCCAACGCCGACCTGCCGCTCAAGCACGCGGCCAAGGCCGTGCTCACCATCGACGTCTGGGAGCACGCGTACTACATCGACTACCGCAACGCCCGACCCAAGTACATCGAGACCTTCCTCGACCACCTGGTCAACTGGGACTTCGTGGCCGCCAACCTGGGCTGAGCCCCGACCTGCGCCCCGGCCCGGGACCGATACCGGTTCGGTGGCCGCGGGACCCGGCGGTAGCCTCGCCGCCATGTTGCGCCTGTTCGACACCGCACGGGGCGAAATCGTGCCCTTCGAGACCCGCGAGCCTCACAAGGTGTCGATGTACGTCTGCGGGCCGACCGTGTACGGACCGCCACACCTGGGTCACGGCCGCTTCTCGCTGGTGTTCGACGTGCTGCGCCGGTACCTCGAGCTGGTCGGATACGAGGTCGACCTACGTCTCCAATATCACCGACATCGACGATCACATCATCGAGCGGGCCAACACCGAGGGTCGCCCGGCGGAGGAGATCGCTCGCCGTTGCGAGAAGGTGTGGTGGAAGGGGATGGACGGCATCGGGGTCAAGCGACCCACCCACGATCCCCACGCCACCGCCTACGTCGAGCAGATGGTGGCCTTCATCGGGGAGCTCATGGAGGCGGGCCGGGCCTACGAGACGTCTGACGGCGTGTACTTCGTGACCGACTCGGTGCCCGACTACGGGTTGCTGGCTCGCCAGTCCATCGATTCGCTCCAGGCCGGGGCCCGCGTCGAGGTGGACGACGACAAGCGCTCGCCCATCGACTTCGCCCTCTGGAAGAAGTCCAAGCCCGACGAGTCCGGCCAGCTCGACGAGCCGTCGTGGCCGTCACCGTGGGGGCCGGGGCGACCGGGCTGGCACACCGAGTGCGTGGTCATGTCGCTCGACCTGCTGGGTGACGGCTTCGACCTGCACGGCGGCGGGCAGGATCTGGCCTTTCCCCATCATGAGAACGAGCGGGCCCAGGCCGTGGCCCTGGGTCACACCTTCGCCCGCCACTGGATGCACAACGGCTTCGTCGAGGTGGGCGGCGAGAAGATGTCCAAGAGCCTGGGCAACTTCGACAACCTGCTCGACCTGATCCAGAAGTCCGACCCGCGCGCCTTCCGCCTGCTGGTGCTGCGCAGCCACTACCGCTCGCCGGTCGAGGTCACCAACGCCACGGCCGACGATGCCTCGGCCGCGCTCCGCCGGCTCGACACCTTCGTGCGCCGGGCCGGCGAGCTGGCCGAGGGATCACCCGAAGCCGATCAGCTCGACGAGTTCCGCCGCCTCATGGACGACGACCTGAACACGCCCGGGGCGGTCAGCCTGTTGTTCACGCTGGTGCGCCGGGGCAACCAGGCGCTGGATGCCGACGACGACACCAGCGCGGCCGACATCTTGGCCACGGTGCGCCAGATCGCCGAGGCGGTCGGGCTCCAGCTGGCCGCGCCCCGCGCCGATGGGGCGCGGGCGACGACGGCGATCCGTCGGGGCCCTCGGGCGTGAGCCCGGAGGCCCGGGCACTGGCCACCCAGCGCGACCAGGCCCGGGCGGCCAAGGAGTGGGGCGCGCCGACGAGCTCCGCGACCAGTTGGTGGCTCAGGGCTACGTCGTCGAGGACACCCCGGACGGCACCCAGATCCGCCCCGCCTGACCCCCAAACCCCCCGAACGCCGCAAATTGGAAACCTTTGTGTTCGGATACCGCACATTTTGATGCCCAGTTTC
>CAWCCB010000010.1:0-427805 GCA_963793965.1 uncultured Microthrixaceae bacterium | reverse complement strand
ACCGTTTGCCTGGGTCACGTCGCCACTCCCGCGCGACCGCCGTGGTCGTGCTGGCCAATCGATCCGAAGACGAGGTGCGTTTCACCGTCTCCTCCTCCGCGGGGCCGGCGGCGAACTTGCACGCTCGCACTGCACGATGTCCTGACGATTCCGCTGAAGCGCGATTTGGAAATCGCCTTCTCGGTGGGAAAAACGCGGCATCGATGCCGCGTGCGCGGCAATGAGCTTTATTGCTTCGTCGGCGCTGCCGCGACGATGCGGCTCAGACAGGTTGGCTTTCGTGGTACCTGGAGTCAGCCGGAACAGGTCGGCGACAAGGAAGACGCGAAAGGCCGGCCAGGCGCGAAGAATGACAACGTCCCTGTCACCGTGCCCGTCAAGATTCTCGTCGATCAGGCCGAACCGACCGTGCAAAACGTCTGGGAGAAGCGACTGCGGCGGCGTGTCAAGGAAGCATCGGACATTCTGGAGCGACATTGTCTTGTTCGATTGAAAGTGATCGAGGCCGGCACCTGGGAATCGGACCCCAAGCAGACGAAACTGTCCGAGCTATTGCCAGGACTTTCGCGATAAGGCTGCCCCCGGCAAGGCGCGGTTGGTGATTGGCTTCACGAGCCTGCGCGCGGGCAAAGACGAAGACGCCGCCCTCGGCTGCACACCGGGACCGCTGCATACACATCGCCACGCTGCGGGGCCGTTGGCCTTTGCCGCCCGGTGCCCGCGCCTTCGCTCGGTCGTCCTGACGTCGAGCGTGCTGGCCGTGGGAGCGGTCTCGGGTCGCATACGCAGCGGCGACGTGCCGTTGCGGCCACGCCACCGGAACCTCTACGAGGTCGTGAAGCACGAAGCCGAGGAGCTCGCTCGCGCCACGTCGGTGCCCGTCCGCATCGTCCCGTCGGCCACGTCCTGAACTCCGTCGATGACACCCGGCGAACCACCGCACCGACCGGCCTGTTCGAGCTGCTGCCCGCCTTCGCCCGAGGCGCACCGCTGCTCGGGAGACCCGAGGCCCGCTACTGGGTGACGCCGGTCGACTTCACTGCGGCGGTCGTCCTGGCGATGTGCGACGAGGACGCTCCGGCGACCTGCTGGGCGGTCGACCCCCGGTCCCCGACACTCGTGCGCGTCATCGACGCGGTGACGGTCGCGCACGGCGTCCGCGTTCGCCTCCTGCCTCCCCGGCGGTCGCTCGTCCTGGCCGGCCGATTGCTTCCGCTGGAGTCGCTGGGGTGGGGAGATGCGCGACCAGGGCTGGCCTACGCCGATGCGAGCTGGGACCTCGATCTGCGTTGCATCGAGGGGCTCATCGCGGCCGGCCGCGTTCAAGGCCCGGCCGACCTCGGCTACGTCGATCGAACCGTCGCTCACCGAGGTCGAGCGACTCGGCCTGTTGGCATGACACGGTCGCCGGCCGGATCGCTCGACACACCCGGCGGCGAGCGCCGTCGGCTCTCGGCCCACAACTTCCGCGAGGTTCGCGCCCGAGGTCTTGTCACCGCTCAGCTGGTCGCTCATAGGCGCCGGCATGGAGGCCGGCTTCGCCGAGCTCGACCGGTCGTTCGGCGGCGTCACGATCACGGGTGGATCCGCGGTTCGCCGTCTACCTCGCCTTTCGGCCGTACCACTGCAGTTGGACGCCATCGAGGACCTCCTCCTTCGTGCGTGGATGCGACGGTCCGACCCCTGGGAGTTGCTCCTCGGGTCGCAGGAAGCCGGAATGAGCCGGCGTCACGGGCGCCGCTGCGGCCCTACGTCACCGTCGGCTGGCGCTTCCTCCGCGAGTTCCGTAGCGACGGGAGGCGACTCGGAGTGGTCAGCGCCGATGTCGCCGCGAGCGAGCGAGCCGCCGACGAGGCCCTCCGCAACGGCGGGACGTGGGCGCTGGGGGCCGCGGCCGACTTGGCGGTCACGACCGCGCGGTCGGCCTGGGCGTTGCACGCCCGGACGGCGTCGGCCGCCGTGTGCACGGGTGCGCTCGTCCACCGGCTGCTGACGCTGGAGTACGAGAAGCCGGACTCGGCGAGGGAGCTGCTCGGATCGGTGGCGCGGCGCGAGACCGACGACGCCGGGTCCGCCGGCGAGCTCTCGCTGATCGGCGGCGGCAGCCGGTCCCAGTCTCTTACGAGCTGGCGCCGCCCGATGGACGCTTCGCCGGCTGGGCGCCGGTGAACGCTCCGACGCTTCGACCGATGCGCCCATCGGCATCACTTTCGGCTGGCACGGTGTCGGTCCCCCTGGCATCGCCGCTGGGCGACGTCTGCGTCGAGCTGTCCGTCTCTTCCGGATCTGCCTCGACGAGCACGAACGGTCCAAGGCGCTCGCACTCCGGTCGCTCCACGTCGTGCGATACCTGTTGCCTCGTGGCGTGACGACCCTCGACCCTGACGACGCCGTCCTCCTCGGTGCCGGAGAGCTCCGCAACGCTTCAGCGCAACGCCAGAGGGCGCTCATCTGGCGCGGCGCCGAGGAGCTGGCGGCGGCCGAGGGAGCTCAGCTCCGATCGACATCGTCGAGCGCAACTGGCGACCGCGGGCCCGCCAAGGCATCCGGCGGCGTTCGCAACGCGGCGCCGGGCTGGCGCCGGGGCTGGGCGGTGGGCACAGCCAGCGAGTTCGGCGACGAGGCCGACGCGGTGCTCTGCGGATATCGCCTCCGAGGCGTACCACGTCGTGAGCGTAACCGGCCGCCGTGATCAGCGATCTGGAGCCTGCTGTCGCACGTGGCGATCGTGTGTCCAGACTCGGCATTCCCGGCCCGTTGCTGGCGTTAAGGTGCCACCGAGCGGTGCCCGGTGATGGTGGACGGATGGGACGGGACGATCAGTGTTAGCGGATTGAAGGCCCTGGCATAGACCTCGAGGTGGTGCTCGGGCGTGAGGCGCGAACCGAGCCGGAGGTCGGTGCCGCCCGACGCTCGTCGCCTACTGTCGGGCCACCGGGGCCACCCATCCCGTGGATGATGCGCTGCCGCCGATGCCGTGGTCAGGCCGGCGATGGTCGCGCGTTGCCGCGGCGGCTCGAGGAGACGGCGGAGCTCTGGGCGTAGCTCCGCCTCACCACCTCGATCGACGAGCACGGTCGGCCGACGATGGCCGCGCAGGCCGGCGGTGAGCACGAGCGCCGGGTGTCGCAGGCTCTCGATCGGAGCCGGCCGAAGTCGTCATCGATGTGGCCGTCGATGGGGAAGGGCAGGGGTTGGCATCGATGTCGCTCTGTTTGGTCCTGGCGCAACCGCTCCGGTCGACGCCCACCGGTTCACGGGGCCATCAGATCCAGCTCGGCGCTCGATCTGATCGTCGGGTCCGATAGCGGTGCCGTCGAATGCTGCGGTGGACTACGCCGAGGCCTCGGGAACATGAACCCGATCCACCTCGATGCCGAACTGCGGGTCGCGGCTGAACTGGATCAGCCCGTCCTGCAGGGCTGTGCACCCTGGCCACGGTCGTGGAAGCGGGCTGCGAGCTCGGCAGCCGTCGGCGGTCCGCTGCCGGTTCGCCCGTCCAGTCTGCCCGGGCGGAGCCTCTCGATCGGAGGGTCTCCACGCCACCGACGTCGGCGTCGGTGTACGCGGTTCGTTGCTCGCAGCTGGGCGCGCCGGTTCTTCGCGACTTGCGCGCTCAACCCATCGGGGCCGGTGGCGGAGTGACCGTCGTTCGTGCTGCTGCACGGTCTGGCGGATGCTCGACGGACTGGACGGATGTAGCGCTGCGGATCGACCGTCCCGTGCTCACACCGGACGCACCCGGTCACGGTGGACTCGGGTTCGTGCCCGGACCGGCTTCTCCAGATGGCGGCCGAGGTCGTCGCCGCGCTCGATCGGTGTCGGATCGAACGCGCCGCCTCTCCGTCGGGATCTTGTTGGGTGCGGCGACGGCCGCGTCCATCGCGGCGTCGACTCCCAGTGTGTCGCGGGACTCACCCTGCTCGCACCGCGTGGTGGCGCCCCGACCGGGGAACCTACGCCGGGATCGCAGAAGATTGGATCCTCATCGAGCGCCAGGGGCTCGATTGCGGTCCGGGGAGGTCATCGCCGCCGTGCCACCCATGTCGTGGCAACCACGGCGCGACGCGAGCTGCGTGGCGTCGGCGATTCCTGGCGGCGGACCGTCAACGCCCTGGCTGTCGCCATGCAGGAGCTGCCCCGCCAGGGTCGCCTGGCCGACGACCCCTCGGCCTGGCAAACGGCAAGCCGGTGGTCACCGGAGGACGACCCGATCCATCCCATCGACGTCGCCGCCGGCGTCGCCGGCGAGCTGGGGTGTCGTGTCGAGGTTGGGCCGCGCCCCACGATCGCGGCGAGCGGAGGCGGACCTGCTGGTGAGCCTGATCACGGAGTGCCCTCGGCCGGGGATCCGGCGTCCGGCCAGGTCCAGCACTGACCAGCTCGTCTCTAGCCAGAGCTTCCGGTGCGAACGAGCGTGGTGGATGTGGCTACGACTTCTCCAGACCGAGACATGGCGTGTGACTGTGGTCGGTGAATGGTTCCCGGTTCCAGTTGCTCCAACGCTCGTGGAGGCGCATTCCGGCGAGTTGCGCCATCAGGTCGAGCTCCGACGGCCAGACGTATCGAAACGGCACCGGAGAAGTCTCGACCGGGCCGTCCAGCATCCAGTAGTGGTGCGAGTCGCCGCGATTGGGTCGCGACGTCGATACTCCTCCAGCCCGAGATGCGTCGGAGTCACGTCGAACGCACGGACGGTTTCGCCAGGCGGGAGCCGTTGGAGCTCGGGTATGTACACCTCGATGACGAAGCACCCGCCGGTTCGAGGTGGGCGGCGACGTTGCGGAAGCAGGCCGACCTGCTCGGCTTGGGTGGTGAGGTTCGTGATCGTGTTGTACACGAGGTACGTGAGCGTGAAGGTTCGGGCCACGGTGGTGGTGGCAAAGTCGCCGATCGTGACGTCGATCGCGCTCGCGCCCGGCTTCGCCCGCATCTGCGCCGACCATGGCTGGCGACAGCTCGATCCCGTGGACGGACACGCCCCGCTGACCCAGGGGCAGCGCGATGCGGCCCGTGCCACTACCCAGCTCCAGAGCTGCTCCTCCACCCGCCAGCTCGGCCAGGAAGTCCACGGCCGGACCGACCACCGCCGGCCCGGCCAGGTCCGCGCACCTCGCGTCCATAGAGCGCCGCGATTCGTCCGTCGAAGTAGTTCTTCGGCATCTGACCACTGTGACAGGGCCTCATGGCGAGCACCGGGCATTTCGGTGGGCCAGGCCCCTGTCGATGGCCAGGGACGAGCGCCTCCACCCCTGAGCTGCATCCGGGTGCCCAGACCCGGACACGGGTACCGGTGCGGCGGAAGAGCGTCGTCACACGTTGATGGCCGTCGAGTGGCCGGGGCACTCGCTCGTGGGCCCGCTCCAGACGAAGTCGAGGCCAACGGGGGCCGGGTCAGGACTGCGGGATCCGCCGTCGGGCCGGTCGCTCTGGTCGGAGGCCGCCTAGGAGCCCATTACTCTGGCTGGAGTCTGGCGGGCAGAGGGTTTCGCGCCATCTTCTCGCCATCCCCGCCCTCGTCCTCGTGGGAACGGCACGTAATTCCTGTCACCAGCAAGGGAGATGTATCGGGGGCACCGTCGGGTTGGCGTCCCGTGGCGTGGTGTAGATCGGCGTAGGGGTCCACCTGTGGGGTGGGTCACTGGCGTGAGGCTCGGCGTGACCTAGCCGGGTACACCCCAAGGAGTTCACGCCAGTGACCCATGATGAGTTTGACCTGTCCGAGCTGCTCGACGCGCTGCCGCGCCGGGGAGCTGACTGACCCGATCCGTTCGAGTCTGGAGTGGATCGTCCAGGAGCTGATCGAGGCCGAAGCGACCGCCAAGATCGGCGCGGCCCCCTACGAGCGCAGCGAGGAGCGGACCGCGCAGCGCAACGGGCATCGGGCCCGGTTGTGGTCGACCAAGGCCGGCGACCTGGAGTTGAAGATCCCCAAGCTGCGCACGGGGTCGTTCTTCCCGTCGTTGTTGGAGCGACGCCGGCGCATCGATCGGGCCTTGTACGCGGTGGTCATGGAGGCCTGGGTGCACGGGGTGTCGACCCGCAAGGTCGACGATCTGGTCGCTGCGCTCGGTGTCGGTTCCGGGATCTCCAAGTCCGAGGTGTCGAGGATCTGCGCGCAGCTCGACACCGAGCTCGACGCGTTCCGGGCCCGACCGTTGAACCACATCGAGTTCCCCTATGTGTTCGCCGATGCCACCTACGTGAAGGGCCGGGTGAACGGTCGGGTGGTGTCGCGGGCGGTGGTCGTGGCCACCGGGGTGACCGCCACCGGTGACCGTGAGGTGCTCGGCGTCGAGGTCGGTGACTCAGAGGACGGCGCCTTCTGGACCGCGTTCCTCAAAGGGCTCCGAGCCCGAGGCCTTTGCGGGGTGCAACTCGTGATCTCCGATCACCACCTCGGCCTGAAGGCGGCGATCGAAGCCGTGTTCATCGGGTCGGGCTGGCAGCGCTGCCGGGTGCACTTCATGCGCAACGTGCTGGCCCGGGTCCCGAAAGCCTCCACCGAGATGGTCGCCGCCGCCATCCGCACCATCTTCGCTCAGCCCGACGCCGACCACGTCCGCTCCCAGCTCGACGAGGTCACCTCAATGCTCGCCGGGCAGTTCCCTGACGTGTCGACAACTCTTGGAGACGCCGCAGAGGACCTGCTCGCGTTCACCGCCTACCCCCAGGCCCACTGGCGCAAGATCTGGTCCACGAACCCCCTCGAGCGGCTCAACGGCGAGATCAAACGCCGCACCAACGTCGTCGGCGTGTTCCCCAACGACGCGGCCGTCGCCCGGCTCGTCACCGCCGTCGTCGTCGAGACCCACGACGAATGGGCCGTCGCCGAACGCCGCTACCTCTCCGAAGAAACCATGGCCAAGCTCTACGCCACCACCGAACCCGACGACACCCCCGAGGAGACGCCCCTCGCCATCACCGCATGAGCCAAACTGTCCACGACGTCGAGCACACGCCGACGTCGATCTACACCACCACGCGGGACGTCATCACCGTCGGAGTCCGGTTGGAACGTCAAGTGCCCACATCTGGAACGCTGGGTGTGCCTAGGGCGCGTGCCAGGAAGTCATCGCGCGAGCATCGCCGTCGGCTTTGACTCGGGCAGCATCGACCATCCGGCCCGTACCTCCCTGTCGTGTCACGACAGAGTTGTCGTAGTCGGCGATCCACGGCCATTTCTCGCGGGCGTCGCCAGCAGCCAGCGCTTCCTCGATGACCTCAGCGTGGCGGATAAGCACCTGCTCGAAGCTGTCGAGACCGTATTCGACGTAGGTGCTGAAGTGCGAGAGGGCGCCCAGATAGTCCACGAAGTACTCCAAGTCCTCGTCGACGGCGATCAGCTCGCGGACGATGTCCTCGTTCGACCCCTCTGGAGCCTGCGTCGTCGCCATCCCTCGTGCTCGCGCTCGCAACCGATTGGAGAGCACCACCCGTGGATACCTGGCGGTCACCTGTTCGAGATGAACGGCCTCCATGAGTGCGCTCCCGTGAGCCAACGACCGTCCGACGTAGAGCGGACCGTGTGCAATTCCGCCCCGATAGGCCACCCCCTTCAAGGTCATGCCAAGTTGGTAACTGGCGGCGCTGAAGCAACCCACGATGAATGCCTCGTCGGTGGGCTCAGGAACTCCGACGATCGTGTTATCGCTGAACGTCAGAGAGCGCTGGCGATTCTGGAGCGCTGCGTTGTCGAGCATGTAGGAAAAAGTTGCGCTGCGCATCGACGAGGACGCCGAGGTCGTGGTCTGTGAGCCTGAGCGCAGCGGCCTTCGTACCGAGGCCGTCCAGATAGATCGCAAGCGAGTCGACGAGGACGGGCTCGCCGTGAGGTTCATACGGGTGGTCATCGGCCATGGCTGAAGTATGGATCGGCGGAGGCTGGAGCAGCAGGAGGGTCTCGGGTGTTGCGCATCGAGCCCGCGAAGCATGACAGCGAACGGCGATGATGTCGGCATGCACAAGGATTGGGCCTACTGGATTGCCGCCCTGATCACGGGTGGAGTGATCGGCGTCGTGGTCGAGTCCTTCACCGGGCTGTTATCGGGCTGGCGGCAACGACGGCACGAAGCTGACCTCCAAACACCGCGAGCATCGCCATCTCGCGGCCGATCATGAGGCCGAGCGCACGCATCAGAAGGCATTGCAGGGCCAGACGCTGAGCCACGAGCGTGACATGAAGGCCCTTGACCGTCAGCACGAGCGTTTGCGTCGCCGTGACGTGAATCACGAGGAGCAGCGAGAAGCCTTCGCCGTGCAGGCAGCAGATTTCCTGGACTGGGTTGAGTACAAGGTCGGGACCGAGTATGGACCCGACGAAGCCGACTGGTATCCAGCGTTGTCAGCGCCTCCCAGGGTGCAGACACCCCATGAAGCCGCGGCTTGTCTTCGGGCGATTGCGAAGATGCACCCAACGAGAGAGGTG
Organism: uncultured Microthrixaceae bacterium; assembly: GCA_963793965.1. Taxonomy (GTDB): domain Bacteria; phylum Actinomycetota; class Acidimicrobiia; order Acidimicrobiales; family Acidimicrobilacustridaceae; genus UBA4742. Next base: position 419,377 of record CAWCCB010000010.1, on the reverse strand, counting down.
CGGTTGGCAGCAGACCACCTATACGACTCCTTGACAGGGCACTATGGCGACATGGTGCCAGGCGTATCGGAAGGCGGAAAATGAACCCTCGTTCGAACAGCTGCAGGGGTGGGTGACCGAAGCTGAGCGGCTACTCGAACTGATTCATGACCCACCCGCCGACGGGGAGGCTAAATGGCGCGGCTGCTACCGGGTCCGACGATCGGTAGCACGTGGAATTCGGCTGACTGCTCCGGAAACTAGGGGTCTGCTGCACGTTCGGTTGACGGTGGTTGTGGGTGATCATGCTGCTTGGTGGGCGGACGCAACGCCGAGGTGCAGTGGCACGGCCAGAAACGCTCCAACGACACCCACGCCTCTACGACCGACCCCGAAGCCCGGCTGTATCGCAAGAGCCACAACACCGCGGCCACCTTGTGCTTCTCGGGGCACCTGCTGATGGAGAACGGCAACGCCCTCATCGTCGACGCTGAGCTCACCACCGCGAACGGCTACGCCGAGCGGGCCACCGCGCTCGAGATGCTCGCCCGGCTCCCTGCGACCGCCCGCCGACGCACCGTGGCCGGCGACAAGGGCTATGACACCCGAGGGTTCGTGGCCGACGCCCGCCAGCTCGGGTTCACCCCCCACGTCGCCCAGAACAACACCCGGCAACGATCATCAATTGACCGACGCACCACCCGACACCCCGGCCACGGCGTGAGCATGCGGATCCGCAATCGGATCGAGGAACCCTTCGGCTGGATCAAGACCGTCGGCGCAGGACGCAAGCTCCGCTACATCGGCCGCCAACGCAACCGGGCCTGGTTCAAGATCACCGCCGCCACCTACAACCTGATCCGCATCACCGCCCTCGACGCCACACCCACCTGAGCGCCACCCCGACACCCCCACCCCGGCCGCCAGGCCCCCGAGCCGAGGCCGGCGACCAACATCGACACCGCCGCCACGACCACAACAAGCCCCGACCCGCCACCCACCCCCGGTGACAGCGCTTTTCAGCACCCTGCTAATGGATCAGCGCTCGACGGCACGACACCCCATCAGCGCTACAGGCAACCTCACCGACCAGCCGGGGCACGATCTAACGCTAGGAATCCAGACTCCAGGGCACAGCAGTGCTCACCAGCCAGCGGCTCAGCCACCACCCTCACCGCTACACACGAGAAACGGCGGACCCCATTAGGTCGCTTCGTTGAGCATCCGCCCGGCCCTTGCCAGCGCCTACGACAGGGGACCCAATTGGGGGCCCAAACTCCCCCGGCCGGGCCCGATCTGCACATGGACCCGGATGGACGGCTGACCTCTTCTACCAGGACGTATGCGACCTGGAGTGGACGGTGGTGGACGGTCGGGTCTCGTTCGGGACGAAGAGGTCGTGGGTTCAAATCCCGCCAGCCCGACTCAAAACTGCAGTTCAGATGGTCCGCTTGGCCACACGTGATGTGGCCGTGTATTGCCGCAAGGGGACCCTATCAGGGGCCCAATCCAGGGAATTGGCCCCCTGGACCGGCGGACTACAACGCTGTGACCAGCACTTTCACAGCGGGCTGGTGCGGCTTGCAGTGTCTCCTCTTCGGCCGGTGCGAAGAGGTCACCAACTCTCGGGAGGCGAATCATGGCGAGCCTTCAGACCGACGCTCGACTGCTCATTGCTGCTTCGCTGGAGCAGCCCCGAGACCGGATCCTCGAGTCAGCTCCCACCTTCCCTGGACCAGGCGAGCTGCGTATCGAGGGCCTCACCGAGAACGAACAGGCCAGATTCCTTTCTGCCATCGCCGACCTCTGAGGCCGGGACTCATCGGTCGAACTCCCGCGCAATCGGCGTGGCACCGAATCGCGCAGCGGATCCGGCCGAGATGCGACTGGCCCAGAGCCGCTTCGTCCGATCGTGAGGTGCGAGGATTCGGCGCGTGGCGACGACCGCGAACCCTGACGATGTGGGCGCGGTCCTCTCCCCGAGGCTGCGGCCCGGTGATCGTGTCCGGCTCGTGTCCCCGTCGAGCTTTCCCAGCCGACAATCGGTCGCCGCTTCGATCGAGCTCCTGGCCGGTTGGGGCCTGCAGGTCGAGGTCGGTGAACACGCCCTTGACCAGTGGGGCTACATGGCCGGTCGGGACCAAGACCGCCTCGACGACCTCAACGACGCCTTCCGGGACCCAGGCGTCCGTGCCTTGATCGCCACACGCGGAGGGGCGGGCGCGTACCGCATCGCCGACGGGCCTCGACCTCGATGCCGTCCGGTCCGACCCCAAGCCCCTGGTTGGCTTCAGCGACATCACCAACCTGCATCTCGCCTTGTGGCAGCACTGCCGGCTGGCCACGATCCATGGCTGTCTTGACCGGGGGCCACGGGCGAGGGGCACCGATGCAGTGCGGCACCTGCTGATGAGCCACTGAGCCGCTGACGGTGACGGCCGATCCTCAGGCCTTCTCAGGCGCCATCCGGGTACCGGGTCGCGCCACTGGCCCGCTTGTCGGCGGCAACCTCCGAGAGGTGGCCGGGTCGGTCGGGGTGGGCCTGCCGTCGCTCGAGGGAGCGATCCTGCTGCTCGAGGAGCAACGCCTCGTCGGCCTCGGGCAGGTCGACCGGCAGTTGACCCAGCTCCGACGCTCGGGGGCGTTGGACGGTGTGGCGGGGGTGGCGCTCGGCCTATTCAGTGGCTTCGACGAACTCGAGGACCGCGGCTGGACGCTGCTCGACGTACTCCGGGACCGCCTCGGAGACCTGGGTGTGCCAGTACTCGGTGGCCTCCCGCTAGGCCACGGTGGATCCGGCAAGGATGGCCGCCCGGACCAGAGCGCCGCCACCCTGGGCGCCACCTGCAAGATCGACACCCAGACCGGCACCCTACGCCTCGGGCCGTGCGTGCACTGAGCCCGACCCGAGGCGACTCGCAGTCCAAACACTTCCCCCTGAACCACAGGAATGCATCCCACCAGCCGATTTCGAAGGTGCCAGGCGATGGTGGCCGGCCCGGCGTCGAGGCCCTGGCCGACCAGGTCCACCCGTAGGTTCACGATCAGATCGACCACCTCGGGTGCGGTTGCATTCGGGGGACCGGTGCGGTCGGTGCCCAGGTGGGTAGGTACCTCGAGCCCGAACTGACAGGAGCACATCATGCCGCTCGAACTCATTGACCTCTACAGCCACGCCAGCACATGGACCAACGAGAAGATCGCCGGTGCGGCGACCCAACTCGAGGCCCGGACGCCGTGCGACGACTGGGATGTGCGCACCCTGCTGGACCACATGCTGGAAACGCAGCGCTACTTCCTGGGCGCCGCCCGGGGCGAAGACGCCTCGCCTCCGTCGCCCACACCTCCAGAGCTCATCACCGACGACCCCGCGGCCGACTTCGAGCGATCCCGCGACGACATGCTCGCGCCTTTGGTGAACCCGGCGTGGTGGACAAGACCGGCCCCGCGCTCGGCATCGCGTTCAGCGATCAGCTCCTGCATGGGTGGGACTTGGCTCGGGCCACCGGACAGGACGACACCATGCCCGCAGGCTTGCCGGACGCGGCGTACGAGGTGATTCACGGGCGCTTCACCGACGACGAGCGGAAGGGCGTGTTCAAACCGGAGGTCGCGGTTGCCGCGGACGCGTCAGCCCAGGACAAGCTGCTCGCTTACACGGGCCGCCGGGCGGACGCCTAGCGGTCCGCCTGCAATATGCCGAGCGGAATGGCGATCGGTTCCGGTCGGTCTGGAACGGCTGGCCGCACCCGGCCACGAACCGCGGATTCACTCCGTTGGTCAGCGGTAACCACCGACGATGGTCGCTCCCGTCGCCGCCGGCAGCACATCGCAGCGCTCGGCGATGTCGGCAACAAACGCCTGGAACGCCGGAATGGCTTGGAGCGAGTCCGGCTCGTCGATGTCGTGCTCGATCACAACATGCATGAAGCTCACGCCATCATCGAGGCGAAAGACCTTGTAGGTGAATCCGTCGGGTTCGCGCTCTCTCCAGGTCGGCGAACACTGCCTCGATCAGCCGCTGGTTCTCATCAGCCCGCTCGGCCTTGGCTTGGTAGCGCACCACTGTCGTCGTCATCGTTGACTCCTGTTCACACGATCCAGTCGGATCGCCCTCCTGACTTGGACGACTCCCACTTCCAGAACTGACGCCTCGGGACACGACGGTGCGGTGGACTGTGCCGTCGTTTCAGACGGTCGTCTGAGAGGAGAGCGGGTCGAGGGATGCAACGGGCACGGCGCCCACGATGACGTCTTTGGCCAGATCGACGAGTCGGAGGTTGTGGTTGCGAGCGTGGCCTCGCAGCCGGTTGAAGGAGAGCTCCATCTGGAGTCCGGTTCGTTCGGCCACCATCCCTTTGGCTTGCTCGATGGTGATCCGGCTGTTGAGGGCGTGGTTGAGCTGTTCGTTGAGCGTCTGGGCCTCGGCCGCGGCGCGCTGTTGGAGGATGGCGATGGTGGCCACGTCGGCGAAGGCTTGGGCCGCGATCACGTCGGCCTGGTTGAGGCTCCCATCTCCGGCGCGGAACAGGTTGAGCGCGCCGATGGTCTGCCCGCGCAGTCGCATCGGCAGCGCGTGGACGGACCGGAACCCAGCTTGGATGGCACGCGGGGCGAACTGGGGCCACCGGTCATCGATTTCGGTGAGTCGTAGGTTCACGATGGGCGTGCCGGTGCGATAGCACTCGGGACAGGGGCCTTCCTCGGCCTGGACCTCGAACAACTCCAGCACCCTCATGGCGTCGCTGGAGGAGGCCACCACCCGCAGCTCGCCGTCGGTGCTGGCCAGCATGAGGCCGGCGGCGGCGACATCGAGCAGCTCGACACAACGGTCGGCGAGCAGCGTGAGGAGCTCCACGACGTCGAAGTCCTCGACCAGGGTGTCGGCCAGCTCGGCGAAGGTCTGAAGAAGGGCTGACTCTCTCAACATCGGGTTTCCCTCGCTGTGGTTGTTCACCGGAGGCGTTCCCAGCATGGAGTGAAGCGCAGTGAGCACTGTAGGTGCCTGCTGCCTCGAACCCGGCGGCCGGAGACTCGCGGCGTTTGTGTCTCACGGCGTTTGTGTCTCACGGCGTTTGTGTCTCACGGCGCTTGGTCGTCCCGGTCGTTGGGTTCGTCGAAGCGAAGCGTGCGTGCGACGACGTCGTCGGCGACCTGTGCCAGGCGACGGTCGTTGCCGAAGGCGTGAGCCCGTAGCCGGATGAGGGCTTCGCCCACGCTGATCTCGAGCTGGGCGGCGACCATGCCTGACGCTTGGTGGACGACGTAGTGGAAGTCGGCGCAGTCTTCGAGCTCGGTGGCCAACCGGCCGGGGGGTGCGTTGGCCTGCACGGCCAGGATTGCTCGGGTGGTGATGTCGGCCATGGCCAACGTGTCACCGTGTTGTTCGTCTGTCAGTCGCCCGGCCTGATCGCGATAGAGGTCGAGTGCGCCGAGGCGGGCCCCGCCGAGACGGAGCGGGAACGCGAAGATGGCGTTGACGCCGGCGTCGACCGCGTGAGGGCTGAACGCCGGCCAACGAGGCGTGTGGGGGCGGGCCAGGTCGGGTTCTCCTGCGGGTCGGTCCTGGCGGTGGGCGTCTACGCACGGGCCTTCACCGAGGGTGAACTGCAACTCCTCTATGAGTGCGCTCAACTCGTCGGTCGAGCACACCGAAGCCTGGGGTATATCCCCAGACATCAACATGATCCCCGCGCCACTCGTGCCCGTGAGCTCGGCACTCACCTGGCAGAGTCGCCCCGTCTCGAGTTCTGCGGTCCCCCCCGCCAGGCGCGTGAGCAGACGGAGACGGCGTTGGCTCGTCACCGATCCGGGCCCCTCGGCTCCGATGATCGTGTAGCCGGTACCGCGGCTGAGAGGCCAAGCGCCTCGAAGGCGCCCCCCGATGGCCGGATCACGCGCCCAACGAGACGGCCGGCGTTGGTCCTGTCCGCCCGATGGTGAGCGGTTGTCACGATCGTCTGGATCCGGCAACCTGCCCGCGGTTGCGAGCGAGGTGAGGTGTCCGGCGCGGGGCGGCACCTGTTCGACGAGGCCGCCCAAGCCGAACACGTCGAGGAGGCCTCGACCGAACCGGGACGGAGATCGCAGAACCAGCGTCCGCGACTGGTCGGCCAACGCCGCCGCCGTGTCCTCGAAAACGTGCATCGTGGCCGAGTCCATGAACTCGATCCCGCTCATGTCGATCACCACTTCGGCATCGCTGCCGGTCAACGCCGGGACGAGGACTTCGCCGAGCGCAGCAACCGTCGAGAGGTCGTACTCACCCCGGAGGTGGACGACCCTCACCGGGGGGCCGCGGCGCCCGGCGCGACGAGCGAAGTGGGTTGACGAGTCGTCTCCGGAAAAGGCATGCGGCGGGCCATGGTGCGCTCCCTGTTCGACCAACAAGATCGTGCGACCAGGGTCCGGAGCACCGCTCCCGGGCCAGCCAGTTGGCCAGCTCCACACGTACGGGCTGTTGTTCGTGTTGGTTCGACGCTACACCACCGTCATCTGGCTTCCCCCGGGGCACCGATCGGCGAAGAGGTGTGCGGTGTAATTCGACACGGAGTGCGTACCCGCACCGTGTTGGACTCTGCCCTTAGCATCGGCACCCTCCCGGGAGCGTTGCTCCAGTCCCTGGTAGCGCATCACGTGTATGCGCGTTCCATCGCCAGGGAGGTCGCCAAGTGGCGCTGGCAATGTTCGCACCGTCGCCGCGCGTCGACGACGCCGTCTTGTCCGCTCTCACCACGGTGGTGCTGCGGGCCGAGGGCACCCGGACCGTCGTCGTCATCGGGGGCGAGGCGGACATCTCCAGTCGGCCTCCCTTGTCTGACGGCTTGCGCGGGTGATCGCCGCTCGCCTGGGCGATGTCGTGATCGATCTCACCGATACCGATTTCATCGACACCGCCATAAGCCGGACCCTGGCAGACGCTCAACAGATGCTGGATCTCCAAGGCCGCCGGGTGACCTTCCGGTCGCCGTCCAGGCTCGCCGCCCGGCTGCTGGACCTGTTCGGACTGAGCCCGTTGATCGAGTCCGCTGGAGTCCTCAGCGGCCCGTCTAGAGAGAGGAGCCCACTGTGTACATCGGAGTAGGAACGATCGTCTTGATATTGCTCGTCATCATCGCCGTCATGATGCTGCGGCGCAGCAGGGTCTAGTAACCCCTCCGGCCACGCGGTCACCGATACGTCACCGACACGGCGGCCAACGCCCGCCTGAACATCGGCCTGATCGTGGCCATCATGGGTGGTGCGGCCTTGTTGCTGACCGTCGATCCAGACGAGTTCGGGGCGGTCGAGGACCGCCGGCTCGACGTGGCCGCGGAGGCCTGGCGACAGCACGAGCCGCCCAAGGAGCACAACAACGGGCCCCAGGCGGTGCGACGGTTCACGGGCGAGATTCCGGTGCCAGGTGAGGCCGTCCTCTCCGCCCTGCGTGCCACCGTCCCCGTCGAGGCCGAGCCGGAGTCACCCACTCGCTGGCTGGTGCGGGCGCGGTTCGACACCTCGGCGCGGCGATCGGCATGGGGTCGCACACGTGGTTGCTCGGTGCGCTCGAGCAGACGGATCGGTCCACCACGCGGTCGACCTCAAGGTGTGTCCATCGAGCTTCCTCGCCCGGATGCCGGTGTCGTGCAGCCTGGTCGTCGTCTTGTCGTTGGCGGTGTCGTGCTTGTGGATTGCGTCCGTCGGGTCCGAGACGCTGGTCGGGTTGCTGGTGGTTCCGGCGTCGGCGTTCGTGTGCGGCGCCTGGACCCTCCGCACCGCCTTTCGCACCCAGCGAGGCGCCCGAGGGATCAGCCACGCCCTGGGGTTGCCGTCCAGCTCATCGAGCTGGTCATCCGGCGCATCACCCTCCGCGCTCAGAGGCTGTCCCGACGTGACCTAGGCCGCGCCGCCATGGCGACGAGCACTCGCGATCATCTTGGTGCGCTTGCTTCGGCCGTCGCGCTCGCGATCCTCGTGGTTGGAGGCCTGCCCGCCCGAGTGGACGCAGCCTCGGGACCGAGCCTTGTCCTGAGCACCACACGGTTGCCCATTGGGTCCGACATCGTCGCGAGCACGGCGGTCGACGACGCCAGCCGATGCCCGAACGGAGCGGTGGGCTGGACGATGGCACATTCACGGTAGCGACCCGCCCATCGGCTTCGGTGACAACCTGCCGCTTCCCGACGTGGAGGGCAACTGGAGCCTCACGCAGCGCATCACCGAGCCGGGCGTTTACGACGTCACCGCCGGTTGCTTCGAGCACGACGTGCCGTTCACCGAGCGCTTCAGCTATCCCAGCCTCCAGTTTACGGCCTTTGACCCGTCGGTCACGACGACTTCCTCGGCGGTCGCACCAACGACCACCCGCGCCCCGTCCACCACGGCCGTGGCGGCCAAGCCAGTGGACGCGGCCCCCAGCTTCACGGGCTGAGCAACGCCCTCCGCCGAGGGCACCCGCTCGAGCACTCCTGACACCTCGTCGAGCATCGGCTGCAGGCGATGAGTCTGGGCCATGCCGATGTGCCGGTCGGGCGCTGGTCTGCTCCGGCTACTGCTGTGGATCGCCCCGGAGACGTCCGTCACCGACCCGGCCCGATGGCCGTCAGGCGCGTCCGCCGCGACCGTGGGACGATCCGCACCGGGCATCGGAAGGGGACGTCGATCATGAACGACCCGCGCGACAACCAGCTCGCACGCCAGTTGCGATTCCTTCAAGCGCTCGCGGAGGAGAACGCATCCATCGGCGGTGACGTCCTCGAGATCCACCAGGACACGTGGGTGATCCACGGCGTCATCCCCGTTGACGGCGAGGTGCTCATGGCCGAGTTCGAGACCTACGACGAAGCGAAGCGTGTGCTCGACGGGGTTCGCGACGCGCAACAGCCGAGCGCGATGGGTGCGCCGAGCCCTGGCGCTGGTCGCCATCCGGACTGACTGCACCCAACCTGCGCTCGGGGCGATCGCGAGGCTCGCGGAGATGCCGTTCGGCGTGTCAGGCCGCGGGCGTTCCCTCACGGGCGAGCGTGTGCTTCGCCCATCGCTAGCGTCTGGAGATGGTCCGGCGTCGAGTGCTCGTCTCCGGGGTGGTGCAGGGCGTCTTCTTCCGCCAGAGTTGCCGTGGGGTGGCTCGCGAGGAGGGCGTCGCCGGCTGGGTGCGCAACCTGCCTGACGGTCGAGTTGAAGCCTGCTTCGAGGGGCCGGCCGACGCGGTGTCGCGCGTGGTCGCCTGGTGCGGGCACGGACCACCCGAGGCCAGGGTCACTGCGGTCGAGGTCCGCGACGAGTCCCCCTCGGGGGAGATCGGTTTCACCTAGCGCGGGCTCTCGCGACCACCGCTCGCAGCCAGGCGCCCTGGTCGGGGCGGCGACCGCGCGTTCCCTCGATGTTCACCCGTCGCACGCAACGATGCTGCAGTTCGGCGTAGAGCCGGCGACCAGGAGGTCGCCGAGACCTGACGGCGGGGGGAAGGTGGCGTTGGTCGCCGCCGTGAGCGACAACGACACGTAGTAGTCGCATATCCCGGCGTCGGCGCAAGACGGCGGGCTCAGCGGCCCCAGGACGAACTCGGTGGGAGCGGTGAGCTGGCCGGGCGACAGCGACACGGTGCCGTTCGGTGGGCTGTAGTCGCTGGTGGGAACGGGTTCGAGGAGGGTTTCCGCCACCGGCAGCCGGATCGACCCCGCGTTGCCAGCTCCCCACTCGGCGGTGACTGGTCGTGCGGTCATGTGTGAGAGCGTTGCGTTCAACCCGGTCAAGCTGATCGTGGGAGTCGGGTCGACTCCTGGCGGGTCGATCAAGGCCAAGCCGAGGCCGTAGACCCCACCGATGACCGAGTTGCTCGGATCGTGGAAGCTCACCACGATGGCCTCGAACTGCTGGGCGGCATCGCCGGTCACGGCGACGCGAATGGCGGTGGTGGTGCGACCGGGCGCGAAGATCGCCACGCCGTGGCCCGGCCGGTAATCGGTTGTCGGGGCCTCGGGTTCGGTCCCCAAGGCCCCGACACCCACGACGATCGTCCTCCAGGGCACCCGTACCGGAACGGTCGATGAGTGATCCAGCCGCAGCGGGACGCGCTCGAAGCTGATCCTGCCCGAACCGTCCGGAGCCGACCGCTCACCCACGCCCGGCAGGACCGTGGGCAATGCTCTCGCCATCGCCGCCGGTGCTGTCAACGCGTGGAGACAGCTACGAGGGATCTCGCAGACTACCGCGACCAGCGACGGCCGCAACCCCCGGACGTGTCCCGCTCCGCCCACCCGAAACCCGAAGACCACCATGACAACCCCCGTATCGAGGCAGTTGGCAGACGAAGCCCTGCCACGATACCGCCGCCGTGGTTCGCGGGCCCCAGGTGCCGCTCGGCGCGCTTCACCGGTGGGGAGGATCCCATGCCTCAGAGCAATGGCTGGGTGTGGATGACCGGGACTGCCATGGCTACACCGTGTCGGGATCATGGACCTAGGCGCTCAATCGAGGGCTGTGGCTGCCGATCGGAGTGGCCGTGACCAGGTGGAGAGGGGTAGCTCGGTGCGCGGTGATGGCGGTCTTGGTCGTGTCCCTCGGGGGCGCGCTGGTCGCTTGCTCGAGTGACTCGTCATCTCCGGGATCGGCGGCGGCCACAACCACGGCGCCGCTCACCCACGTCGTCGTGTCGCCCACGAGCCCCTACTACGTGGCGGCCAACGCGCTCTCGGGCACGCAGATCCTGCCCGGCACGGTGGTGGCCGGGTGCACGATCAACGCCTTCACCCGCTGCCCAGCCGCGCAGCTCGGCGGCCAGCGCGCTCCAGGGCGCCTTCCTGGCCTACTCCGACCTGACGGGCGCGGACCTCCAGGGCGTCAACCTGCTTCAGGCCGACGTGGCCTTCGCCAAGCTGGACCGGGCCAACCTGGCCGACGCGGCCCTCTCGGCCACCGCCACCACGGGCGCCTCCTTCACCGGGGCGCACCTGGCCGGATCCCAGTGGGTGCTCGTCGCCGGGTCGGGCACCAACTTCGCCGGGGCGGATCTGCGCAAGGCCAACTTCACCTCGGCGGGGCTCACCGGGTCCGACTTCCGGGGCGCGGACCTGGCCGGACGCCAACTTCACCCTGGCTGACCTGATGGGAGCGGACCTGACCGGCGCCGACCTCGACGGAGCCATCTTCTGCAACACGATCATGCCCGACGGCTCCATCAGATCCCCCCGAAGGTCGACCGCCGACGCGGTGGACACCTGCGGCCACCCCGTGGTGGCCGGTACCGCCCCGCTGACCATCGACCGCACCAACCCGTACTTCCCGCTGGTCGTGGCCTACAACGCGTCCGTTCGTGGCCACCGGCGTCGAAGATGGCCGGCTGCCGACTGCAGGCCCGCGCCTCGTGCCCCCACGCCAACCTGGCCGGTCGAACCTTGACCGGCGTCGCCCTGAGCGGCGCCGACCTGCGCGGTGCCGACCTGCGCGGCGCCGACCTCGCCTCGGTCATCCTCGACCGGGCCAACGCAGCCGGCGTGAACCTGTCCCGCATCACCCTGGCGGCAGGCTCGGCAGCCGATGCCGATCTCGCCGGCGCCAACCTGAGCGACGCCAACCTGGCTCTGGGCAGCCTCAACGGTGCCAACCTGCAAGGCGCCAGGCTGATTCGGGCGGATCTGCGCTTCGGATCGATCGTGGGAACCGACCTGCGAGGAGCCGACCTGTCGGGAGTTGACCTGGCCGACAGCAACGCCAACGGGGCCAAGCTGGCTGGCGCCAACCTGACCGGAGCGAACCTCACCGACGCCGACCTGACCGGCTCCGACCTGACCCGCACCGTGCTCGAGCACGCCACCTTCTGCGACACCCTCATGCCCGACGGGACGGTGAAGAACCCCACCCTCGGCAACTGCCCTGACAACTGACCGTTCCGTGAGGGGTCGTCCACCGGCCGCATCGGGGTCGGTGCCGTTCATCCAGCCTTCACGAGGGCGGAACCAGGGCGTGACGTGACCCCGCCAAGCTGACCCTGCAGCCCGCAGACAGGAACCCCCGCCTGGCACCGGCGCGCAGGAGGAGGCTCCAGTCGGTTCCGTCCCCCCCGGAACCGGCTGGAGCCCCTCACGTCCAACGACGCGCCGCACATCGCCGTCCGTGCGACGGTCGAGGTGGAGCCGTCGCCTCAACCTCCGACCGAGCTCAGCCGGCGAGGATCTTGGCCTTCTGGGCCGCGAACTCCTCGTCGGTCAGGATCCCCCGGTCGCGCAGGTCACCGAGCTTGGTGAGCTGATCGATCGTGTCGACCGGCGGCGTCGGCGCCGCGGCCGGCGGGGGCTGAGGCGGCGGGGCGGCTGCGACCGCGGTCTGCTGGGCATAGGCCTGTTCGCGATCGGCGTAGATCTGGGCGTCCCGCCCAGCGAACTTCTCAGCCTGGCGTCGCTGGACACGACCGCTGACCGCCGACGCGGTTCCGGCCACGACCGCGGTTCGAGCGACCCCGCGAAGCAATCCGGGCATGGTGATCTCCTATCCGTTGACCGCGTCGGCGGCGTCGAGCTGGTCGAGGACTTCCATGACGGTGGTGGCCGGGATGCGGGCGCTGGCCACGACCTGCGCCTCCTCGGCCAGAGCCGCGGCGACGAACGGGATGGCCCAGGCGTTCTCGTACACGAGCAGGGCGGCCGAGGTGCCCGCCCTCATGGCCTGGCCGGCCTCGGCGATGTCGTCGTCGCCGAGCAGGCCGGACCGGGCGCCCGCGAACATCGCGAACCCCCCGGATGCCTCGGCCGGGATGGCGGCGATGTCGAGCGTGGTGACCGCTCCGTCCGCCTCCTTGCGGATGACGAGCAGGTCATAGATCCGCACGGTGCCCTGCTCGACCAGATCGAGCAGGGCGGCCGCGGCGCCACCCGTCATCTTGTCGCTGGCGAACTCCAACAAGAGGAAGTCGATCGGGCCGTGCACATCGTCGGTGCTGGCTAGGGTCATGCGTGGCCTCCGCAGAAGGTCGAGCCGACGTCAGGTCGCCGGGATACGGCGGCCAGGCTAGTGAGTACGGTGGCTCGACATCGCCACTGGCGGCGGACCGCCACCGGCACTATTGTGGACAGTGCGTTCACGTTCGGTCGGCGTCGGGACCCGCGGTCCGGGTCAGGCGACGACCACTGACTGGGGAGGGGCTCTGGATGCTCGATCGTCGCGTGCCAGTGGGCGCCGGTGCGCGGTGCCTACCCGACCCTGAACCCGACGCTTCCCGGGCTGGGAACACCACGAGTGCTTGAGGACCATGTCCGTCGTTGAGCGGTGGATGCCCGGTGTTCGCGCCGCGCGCACCTATGAACCAGGGTGGCTGCGCCAGGACCTGGTCGCCGGTCTGGTGCTGGCCGCCATCCTGGTGCCCCAGGGCATGGCCTACGCCGAGTTGGCCGGCCTGCCGGCAGTGACCGGCCTCTACACCACCGTGGCTTGCCTGGTCGGCTATGCCATCTTCGGCCCGTCGCGGGTGCTGGTGCTGGGCCCGGACTCGTCGATCTCACCGCTGATCTTCGCGGCCCTGACACCCTTGCTGGTGGCCGGCCACGATCCGGGGCGGGCGGTGGCGCTGGCCGGGATGCTGGCGGTGCTGGTCGGGTTGATCGAGGTGGCGATGGGCATCGGCCGGCTCGGGTTCGTGGCCGACCTGCTGTCGAGCGAGGTGCAGGTCGGCTACATGAACGGGCTGGCCATCACCATCGTGGTCGGTCAGCTGCCGAAGTTGTTCGGGTTCTCCACCGATGCCCACAGCTTCGTGGGCGAGGTCCGAGCCTTCTTCGAGAACCTCGACCAGACGAACGGGGCGGCCCTGGCCGTCGGACTCGGCGTGCTCGTCGTCCTGCTCGTCCTGCCGCGCCTGAGCCGACGCATCCCCGCCGTGCTGGTGGCGGTCGTCGGCGCCACCGTGGTCTCGGCCGTCCTGGTGCTCGACCAGCACGGGGTCAAGACGGTCGGGGCACTTCCCCAGGGCGTCCCTCGGCCGTCGTTGCCGTGGACCAAGATCGGCGATGTGGGACCGCTGCTGGTGGCCGCGGCCGGGATCACGCTGGTCTCGCTGACCGACACCATCGCCACGGCGTCGAGCTTCGCGGCCCGCCGGGGCGACGAGGTCCAGCCGGATCAGGAGATGATCGGGATGGGCGCGGCCAACATCGCCGCCGGGCTGTTCCAGGGCTTCGCCATCTCGACCAGTGGGTCGCGCACCGCGGTGGCCGAGCAGTCCGGCGCCAAGTCTCAGCTCACCGGCGTGGTCGGCGCCGGCGTGGTCGTGGTCCTGCTGCTGTTCCTGAACTCGCTGCTGGCTGACCTCCCCCAGTCCGCCCTGGCCGCGGTGGTCATCGCCGCCGCCCTCTCCCTGGTCAACATCGGGGTGCTCCGCCGGTATCGCAAGGTGCGTCCCGGCGCGGTCGGTGCTGTCGCTGGTGGCCACGGTCGGCGTGGTCATCTTCGGGGTCCTCCAGGGGATCGTCATCGCCATCCTCCTGGCCGTGTTGCTGTTCTTCCGACGCAGCTGGTGGCCCCACGGGGCCGTGCTCGGCCAGGTGGCGGGCATCGAAGGCTGGCACAGCGTCGACGCAGCATCCAGACGCGGTCGAGCGTGACGGCATCGTGGTCTACCGCTGGGAGGCGGCGCTGTTCTTCGCCAACGCCGGCGAGTTCCGCCGTCAGCTCCGCCATCTGGCGCATCAGCGGCATCCGGCCTGGATCGTGCTGCAGTGCGAGGCCATCACCGATGTCGACGTCACCGCCGCCGAGATGCTCGAACGCCTGGACCTCGAGCTGAACGCCGACGGCATCCATCTGGCCTTCGTGGAGCTCCGGGATCGCCTCCAGACCTTGCTCCTGGACTACGGGCTGCTCGACGTGCTCGACCAGCAGCACTTCTATCCGACGCTCGATGAAGCGCTCGATGCCATCGGAGAGGTTCGGCCCGATGACCAGTAGCCCGCTGACGCCCGCCACGCGGCGACCCGGGCCGGCGCCACGGGCGGGCCGGCCCGCCGGACCGGACGAGGTTCGCCGAGCCGTGCTCGACGCGGCCGCCGACCTGTTCGCCCGTCACCGGGTGGACAAGGTCTCCCTGCGCCAGATCGCCGACACCGCCAACGTGCAGCTCTCCCTCATCAGTCGCTACGTGGGATCCCGGGAAGACCTCATCAACGCCGTCCTCGATGATCTCAGCCGGGCCGTGGCGGTCGACGTCCTGGCCCACCCCACCGAGCAGATCAGCTTCGACCGGGATTCCGCCATGGGCCGCTGGACGCGGTCCTGGCCCATCGTGCGTTGGCCGGCGAAGACGTGACCAGCCAGCTCGAGTTCAACCCGGTGCGGGCCATCGCCGAGGTGGCCGAGCACGAGTACGGGCTCGACCCGGCCGCGGCTCGGCTCCGAGGGGCACAGGTGGTCGCCTCCGCCCTCGGTTGGCGGCTGTTCGAAGACTTCCTGATCGAGGCTGGGGGCCTCGACGACGAGCCCATCGAAGGGCTACGCCACGAGCTCACAGGTCTGCACCGTCGCATCGCTGCCACGCCCTACCCGTCGCCGGCTGATCCGCGGCGACGGCGCCCGCCGGACCCACGCGGCTCGAGGGCGGCCGGCTCGTCCAGGGGGATCATGGGGAGGACGAGATGAGCGCGACCGACAACTTGCCTCGGGTAGCAGGACGGCGGCGGATCTCCGCCATGATCTCGCTCGGATGCGGTGTGCTCCTGGCCGCCACCTTGTTGGTCTTCGTGTACCGAAACGGCCATCACCTCCTGCTCGCCCTGGTGGGGCTGGCCGTGACCGCCGCCGGCGGCTGGTGGGTCATCGCCACACGTGGCCCCAAGCGGATCCTCGGACTGGCGGGGGTGATCGTGGGCGTCGGCGTCGTGGTCGCGGCCGGCATCCACGCCGGATCGGCCGCCGACTCGCCCCTGCTGCGGATCGGGTTGGCGGTGGGGCTGGGGGCCATCACCCTGGCCGCCGCTCGGGGGGCGCTGATAGAAGACGTGGGCCGCCTCGAGCTCGACGCCCGGGCGCCCGCGCCGAAGCATCCGGTGCTGATCTGCAACCCCTGGTCGGGAGGCGGCAAGGTCGAGCGCTTCGGCTTGGTGGAGCTGGCCCGTGACCTCGGGGTCGAGACGGTCATGCTCGACCACGGCCTCGATCTCGAGCAACTGGCCCGCGACGCCATCGCCCGGGGTGCCGACTGCCTGGGCATGGCCGGCGGGGATGGGTCCCAGGCCCTGGTGGCGTCGATCGCGGTCGAACACGACCTGCCCTTCGTCTGCGTCACGGCCGGGACCCGCAACCACTTCGCCCTCGACCTGGGGTTGAACCGCGACGATCCCCGCCAGAGCCTCTCGGGCTTCCGCGACGGCGTCGAGCGGCGGATCGACTACGCCACCGTCAACGGCCGGTTCTTCGTGAACAACGCGTCGCTCGGCGTGTACGCCACCATCGTGCAACAGGAGGGCTATCGCGAGGCCAAGGTCGACACCAGCCGCACCCTGCTGCCCGACCTCCTCGGACAGACCGATCAGCCCTTCGATCTGCAGTTCACCGAACCGGACGGCACCGAGGTGGACGGCGCCTTCGTGATCCAGGTCTCGAACAACCCCTACGTCCTCGGACCGTCGCTGGACGTGTCGCAGCGTCGCCGCCTCGACGTCGGCCAGCTGGGCATGTTCGCCATCACCGCCAAGACCGGGGCCGAGGCCGCCTCGGTGGTGACCCTGTCGTTGGTCGGCCAACGCAAGCAGAGCAAGAACTGGCACGAGTTCACGGCCACCTCGTTCGAGGTGCGGTCCCGATCCGGGCAGGCATACATCGGCGTCGACGGCGAGGCCCTCGAGATGGACACCCCGCTCCACTTCGAGATCCACCCGCGAGGTCTGCGACTGCATGTCCCGGCGGGCAACCTGGCCGTGGCCAGCCGCCGCCGAGCCCGCGATGTCGACCTCCGGGACCTGGTGTCCATCGCCCGAGGCCACCAGCCCGCGTCGGACGCCGACCCGGGCGAGGGGGCGGCGCCATGACCGAGCATCTCGCCTCCAGCCCGACAGAAGCCGGTGCCGGCGATCGTCGGCTGGCCCTCCTGCTGGCCATGGCCATGTTCGTGCTGGTGGTGGACACCTCGATCATGAACGTGTCGATCTCGGCAGTGGTCCACGACCTGGGGACGACCGTCAGCGGGGTCCAGTCGGCCATCGCCCTGGAGGCCCTGGTCTCGGCCGCGTTCATCCTCATCGGCAGCAAGGTGGGCGACCTCATCGGCCGCAAGCGCGCCGACGTCCTCGGGCTGCTCGGCTACGCCATCGGCGCCCTGGCCATGGCGTTCTCCCAGAGCCTCACCGCCGTCATCGTGTTCTGGGCCATCGTCGGCGGGATCGGCGCGTCGTTGCTCCTGCCCGCCATGCAGTCGCTCATCCACGGCAACTTCGAAGGCGCCGCGCAACGCAAGGCCTATGCCCTGGTCGGTGCCTCCGCCGCCATCGCGGCCGCTGTCGGACCCCTGCTCGGCGGCTTCATCACCACCTACCTGTCGTGGCGGGTGGCGTTCCTGCTCGAGGTCCTGATCATCGCGATCGTGCTATCGCAGATCCGGCTGGTCCACGACGTCGCCTACACCGGTCCCCGCGGGATCGACGTGGTCGGGGCCGCCCTGTCGGTGGTGGGCATGGGCGGCATCGTGTTGGGGATCCTCGTCTGGCAGGAAGGAGGAGAGGCGGTCGGGGCGCTCCTCATCGTCGGCGCCGCCGCGCTCGGCGCGCTGGTCTGGTGGCTCGTTCGCCGCAAGCGCCGAGGCAAGCCCACCCTGCTCGACCCCGACCTGTTCATCATCCAAGGTGTTCCGCTTCGGCGTCTCGGGCCAGATGCTCCAACAGATCGCCCTGGGCGGCACCATGATCGCCCTGCCCATCTATCTCCAGATGGTCCTCGAATACAACGCCATGGGCGCCGGGCTGTCGATCGCGCCGCTGTCGTTGAGCATGTTCGGCGTCGCCCTGCTGGCCGCCAAGAAAGCCGGGGGGCGGCGACCGAGCACCATCATCCGGGTCGGCTTCGCCCTGCTCGTCGCCGGGATCCTGGTGCTGTTGCCGACCGTGCCCCGGGCCACCTCGGGCTGGTACCTCCTGCCCGCGCTCATCATCGCCGGATCGGGACTCGGGCTGTTGGTCTCCCAGCTCAACGACTACACCTTGGCACCCATGTCCGAGGAGCGAGTGAGCGAGGCGGCCGGCGTGAACTCCGCCGCCGGGTCCTTCGGCCTGTCGTTCGGCCTCGCCTTCGCCGGCGCCATCATGCTCGCCACCTTGTCGTTCAGCTTCACGCACTTGGCCCAGAACAGCACCGTGCTGGCCCCGGCCCAGCAGCAACAGGTCTCCAGCGCCCTCGAAGACGACGCCGAGGTGATGAGCAACACGCAGCTGGAGAAGCAGCTGGTCGGTCAGCCGCCCGAGGTCAAGGCCGAGATCATCCACATCAACACCGAGGCTCGACCCCGGGCCCTGCAGGTCGCGCTGCTGGTGCCTCTGCTGGCCGGGGTCGGTGGCCTGCTCAACTCGTTCCGCATGGTCCGCCTCGACCGGCGCTCGGCCGCCGAACCACCGGGTGAGGCGCCCACGCCCGCCTGAGCGGCCCGGTCACCCCAAGAGATCCCAATCAACAACCAACACCGAATCAACAACCAACAACGGAGGAGAAGCAATGCTTGCGTACACCTTTGGATCCGGCCAGCTGCTGTGGTCGATGCTCTGGTTCTTCATGTTCATCATCTGGATCTGGATCCTGATCGCGCTGTTCGGGGACATCTTCCGCAGCGACGACCTGTCAGGTGGGATGAAGGCGTTCTGGGTCATCTTCATCGTGATCCTGCCCTGGCTGGGCATCCTCGTGTACCTGATCGCCCGCGGATCCGGCATGCAGAAGCGTGCCATCGCCCACGCCCAGGCCCAGGAGGCCCAGTTCCGCGACTACGTGCAGACCACCGCGGCGGCCGCCTCCCCGGCGGACCAGATCGCCAAGCTGGCCGAGCTCAAGAACCAGGGCGCCCTCACCGACGCCGAGTTCGAGGCCCAGAAGGCCAAGCTGCTGGCCTGAGCGAACGATCGGGATCAGGCCGGTCCGGCCTGATCCCGATCGATCCTCCACCTCGTCAGGAGCCAAGGGGCTGGCGGTGGCGGGGCATCGCCTGCCGACGGTGCGGATCGCCGGAGCGAGCCTGGTCAACCGTCGACGGCCCGCGGCTGGTCGAGCCGCGCCGGTGAGCTTCTTCGGTGCCAGCACCCGGTAGCTCTCGGTCACGAGCTCACGGATCTCCTCCCAGTCCGTGTCGGCCGTGAGCACCACGCCGATGCGATCCCGGCCACCTCGCGGGCTGAAGAACGGGTGACCGATGGACGCCAGCACCTCGCGTTCGTCCGGATCGGCGCGCAACACGAGCAACGGGACCGCCTGGCCGGTGGGGTCCTCCACGGCCACCAGCAGGTGGCCACGGGCGTGTAGGGCGGTCCCGCCGCCACCACGGCACGGTCGGGGCGGCGGACGGGAAGGTGATCGTCTGGGCCGGCAGCGAGGACAGGGTCAGGACGAACGACTACCACTCCGGCGCCCCCGAGAACGTCATCGCGTCCTTCACCAACCCCACCAACGCCTACATGGGCGGCTTCTGGGGACTCGGACTGGTCGTCATCCAACCGCCGCCCTCCACTGAGGCGCACGCCGCGGGACCTTCACGGAGCGGCGCGTGGCGAGCGGTCGTCCGAGTGCGGGGACAGGTGCTGGGCAAGCCGCGGCCCGGCCACCACCAGGGCGACCCCCACGAGCACCGATGCCGCCATCAGCCCCACGGGTGTTCACGCTCGGAATCGCTCGACGGCCAGCACCACCCGACGGCTCTGGTTCCGACGCCAGACCGAGAGGCGCCCGAGACCGGGATCGAGTGCGAGCCGCACCCCCAGGTGGTTGGCCCGCCACCGCTCGCTCCGTCATCTCGACCGCGATCGCGCGGATCAGTGGCTGAGGGGCAGGCCGGCCAGCGCGGCACCGATGCCGAGGGCGGCTGCGGCCAGGATGGCAGGCACAACGGGTTTGCGGGGCACGAGGAGCCAGACGGCCGCCAGGCCGAGAAGCGGGAGCTGCCAGAGGTGGCTCAGCGACAGCGCGAGCGAGACGGCGGCACCACCGATGGCCCCGATGGCGCCGGAGCCGGCCCCGGTGAGGAACGCCTGCATCGTCTGGCTGGTGCGGAGTCGGTCGAAGTGCGGGGCGCCGGCGATGACGAAGGCGAACGAGGGGGCGAACGCGACCAGGGCGGCCAGGAGGGCCCCGCCCACACCGGCGGCGGCGTAGCCGACGACCGAGACGGTCAGCACGACCGGGCCCGGGGTGACCTGGCCCAGGGCGACGGCATTGAGGAACTGGGCTGCGGTCATCCAGTGGTAGGTGTGCACCGCGTCGTGTTGCATCAGGGGGATGATCACGAACCCCCCGCCGTAGGAGAGCGCCCCCACCTTGAACGCGACCCACACCAGCGAGGCGATCCCCCCGGCCGCCGGCAGGGACCGTGGCCACGACGGCACCGACGGATCGATCCGCGGCGTGCTCGCGCGGTCGGCGGGCGGCGACCTCGATCAGTCCGCAGCCGATCAGGACCACCACCAGGAAGGGTCCGGTGGCGACGGCGGCGGCTCCCCCGGCCAGCAGGTAGATCACCCACCGGGCCTGCCGGGCCCAGTTCGCGCTGGCGCGACGCCAGCTGGCCGGGATCAGCCCCACCGCCGCGCTGACCGCCACCGCCGGCACCGCCGCGCCGGCTCCGGGGCCGCGCCCAACACCCATCGAGGCGGATCGGCGGCCAGGAACACCACGGACAGGGCAACGATGATCACCAGGCCCGGACAGATGAAGCAGAGCCCACCGAGGAGCCCACCCACCCATCCACGCAGACGCCAGGCGCAGAAGATGGCGAGCTGGGTCGATGCTGGTCCCGGCAACAGGTTGGTCGCCGCGATCCCGTCCTCGAACTCACGGGGGACAACCAACCACGATCCTGCACGCAGAGCTGGCGCAGGAGCGCGATGTGGGCAGGCGGACCCCCGAAGCCCGTCACGCCGAGCTGACCCCACTGGCGGGCGATCGTGGCCAGAGCCACCTGTTGGGCGTCGTCTCCGCTAGGCACTCGCCTCGCCCACATCCGTCGGGACCTTCACCGGCGAACTGCCTGGCTCAAGGCGCCGACCCTGGGTCGCCGGCCGGTTGGAACAGCTCGACCAGGTTGCCGGCCGGGTCGACCACGAGGACCTGGGAGCCGCCCGGTCCGGTCACGACCTCGTTGCGGAAGACGACGCCCTCCGCACGCAGGCGGGCGACCTCGGCCGCCAGATCGTCGACGACGAGGTGGATGCGGTTCCATCCGCCGGGCCCCGGCAGTTCCCCGTCGGTCATGGCCCGACCGGCGGAGCTCTGGGGGCCCGACAGCAGGAGCCGGAGGTTGCCGCGGGTGACATCGGCGAAGGCGGGCGGGTAGGCGATGCCGACGGTGAACCCGAAGTGGGAGCAGTAGAAGTCGATGCCGGCGGCGACATCGTCGACCAGGTAGCGGACGTTGACGGTCTGGTCATCAGACATGAGTTGTCCTTTCTGTTGATCGAGCGATCAGCTCGGCGAGCAGGAGTGAGATGCGCACCTCGAGTTGGTCGGCAACCCGCTCGAAGGCCGGCAGGTGGCGTCGTCGGTGTCGCCTTCGCCAGCGGGGTCGGCCATGCTCCAATGCACGGCCCGCGGCGCACCGGGGAACTCGGGCAGATCTCGCGCACCTTGTCGCACAGCGTGACGACGCGGTCGAAGCGCATGCGGGCGAACCGTCGGAGATGCTTGGTCGGCCGGCCGGCGATGTCGATGCCGCGCTCGGCCATCACCTTCACCGCGTTCGGGTGCAGCGGCTTGGGCCGACTGCCGGCGCTGCGGGCCAGGATCGTCTGCTCGGACCGATGCTCCAGGAGTGCCTCGGCCATCTGTGACCGGGCGCTGTTGCCGGTGCACAAGAACAGGACGCGACGCGCACGACCCCCCGTCGCCGCGGCCGCTGGCGGTGTGACGCGAGTCGAAGCCCCGGGATGAAGGACACCACCGGCGGCCCCGAGCAGATCACGGCACCGGATCAGATCGGCCCGGTAGTACACGTCTCGACCGTCGGCCGAGCTGCGCCGAGCGGACACGATGCCAGCACGCCGCAACGCGCCCAGGTGGTAGGAGACCAGGTTCTGCGGCTCGCCCACCAGCTCGCAGAGCTCGCCCACCCGCCGGTCGCTGCGCGACAGCTCCGCCAGCAACCTCCACCGCTGCGGGTCGGCGATCAGCGGCAGGATCTCGGGCGGATCGGCGACGGCAGCCACCCCGCGATAGTACATCAATCCAGATTGATGGATTGGACCAAGCTCAGGCAGGCCGCGTCCGGTCAGGCATCGTTCATCGGACGTCTCGGGCGCTGAGCCAGGAGCGCGCCTCTTCGGCCACGAGCGCCTCGGCCCAGTGGCGGCCTTGGCCGAGCTCGCATCCCAGGCGTTCGAGCGCGGCCTGCTGGACGGGGGTCTCCATTCCCTCGGCGATGAGGCCGAGGCCCAGGGCGCGACCCAGGCTGACGATGGCTGTGTCGGTGGCGTCGGTGTCGAGGCCGCCGACGAACATCCGGGCGATCTTCAGCGAATCGATCGGCAGCCGTCTCAGCAAGGACAGCGATGAGCAATCGGTCCCAAAGCAGGCGCCGTCGACCTTCACGCCGAGCGCTCTCAGCTGTCGGATGCGCACCACCGAGCCGGCTCGGCTCCCACCTCTGGCTGGAGCTCGGGATAGGGGTCCGGTCGGGAGGGCCCGGCCCAGACCTGGAGGTTCCCCCAGCGGTCCTCGATGGCCACCGTGTGTCCGGTCAGGTCGTGGACCGCCTCGGCCAGGCCCTCCAGACCTTCCCCCGTCAGCGCCAGGGGGGTCAGTCGCTCCTGGATCTGGCGGCTTCGTTCCAGGACGCGGACGGCCTCGACCAGCCGCCGGTTGGTTTCTTCCAGGCGCTCGTGCGCGGCGGCGGCCAGGTCGCTGGCGGCGCGTCGGCCGGCCAGGAGCCGGGCGCTGTCCCGGGCGACCGCGGTCTGTTGACACAGCACTCGCAGCCTGAAACCGCGTCATCGCACGACTGTTGGTCTGCCTCTACCACCACCCAACCCAGGCGTTGGGCAGGGCTGTCCAGCGGGAAGGCGGCCCGCCAAGAACCGTCGGGAGCAGCCCGCGATCCGCCCCGGGCGATCAGCTCGTCGATCTGGTCGTTCAGCTCAGCCATCGCCGCCTGGTCCGAGGCCGCTCCCTCGACCCAGCCGGTGTCGGACAGGTAGATCCCGATCAGTCGAATGGGGACGATGGCCGGGATCGACGTGGCCGCCAGCCGAAGGGTCTCCTGGTCGTCGGGCAGGCGGCCATGAGCTGCGACAGCACGAAGAAGCCGTAGAGGTCGCTGAGCTGTGCCTCAGCCCTCGGCTCGCGGTCGACCGTGGCCGGGCCCGGTCGATCAACCATCGGGCTCAGCTCGATGGCCGGCAAAGTATGGATTCTCCAAGCGATGGCCCCCACCAGGTTCAGCGGGTGGGCTTTGACGATCCCGAGGACCACTTCACCGCTGCATCGGCTCAGGTCATAGATGCACAGGCTCGACCAGGCCGCGTCGCGGCACAGAGAATTCAGCCCATCCTCATAGTCGAGGAGGACCCGGGCCACCGGCGCGTCGATTGCCCAGGTCAGATCCTGGACCAGATGAACCAGCCCGACCCGGGAACCCATGGCGGCCGCTCACCCGTTCCCGCCAGAAGGCCAGGAGCGCCTCGGCGGTCTGGCCCTCACCATCGACGGGAACCTGACCGGGATCCCAGACCTGGAGCAGCGAATCGGGACCCTGCGCCGCGGTGCGGTCGACATCCGAGGCGGGGTCGACCCGGCGGGCCCAGCCCTGTGCACCCGGCACCAGGCAGAGGCACTTCTGGCTCGAATCGACGGTGTGACGCACCCGCGGAACGAGCAGCTCGTCGCGCTCGCCCCGCTGATAGAACGCGCAGAGGTGTTCGCCGGACTCAATCCTGAGTCCATGAGGCCCGCGTCGATCACATCGCCTGAAATCAAAGTCCGCGCTCCGCTCCAAGTAGGGAGCGTTCCGAAGGCTACACCCGGCAGAACACCCGGGACCGCGAGCGCGGTACCTCCAATCCGGCCGCGTAGGCCGCTGACCGCCAGAGTCATCCGGCCTTGTTCAGCCTGGACGACCAGGGCCGTGGCCCCGAGCGGGAGCGCGGCGATCGAGTGCGCCCCGGTACACCTCGACGTAGCGGTCGACCATGGTGGCGCGGTCGAAGCGTCGGCGGGCCGAGGCGCCGTATCGCGCCACGATCGAGTGAGGAGACCTGCTCGACCGCGGCGGTGGCCCCCTCCACGTCGGTGACCAGATAGCCGGTCGTGCCGTCATCGATCAGCTCACACATCGAGCCCCGATCGAAGGCCACCACCGGTGTCCCGCAGGCGAGCGCTTCGGCGACGCTGTAGCCGAAGGGCTCGTCGAAGCCGATCAGGTGCAGCAGGGCATGGGCCTGGCCCAGCACCGCCGGACCGATCCTCGGCCGCCACCGGGCCCACGTAGCGGACGCGCTCGCCGTCGAGTTGCGGAGCGACCCGTTCCTCGAAGTAGTCCTGGTCCTGGACGATGCCGGCGATGACCAGGTTGCGACCGGACCGGCGGGCCACCTCGATCGCCTCCGCCGTCCCCTTGTCCGGGTGGATCCGCCCGAAGAACAGCAGGTCGGGCCCGGGGCGGGATCCGAGCGCGAAGGCATCCAGATCGATGCCGTGATGGATGGTGGCCGCGTAGTGCAGATCCGGGTGACGGTCGGCGTCGCTGATGGCCACATAGGTCGTGGTGTCGTCGTAGCGCTGGTAGACGGGCACGATGGCGGGGGACGAGAAGCCGTGGATGGTGGTGACCACCGGCGTGTCCACCAGCCGGCTGTAGGTCAGCGGCAGGAAGTCGAAGCCGTTGTGGATGACATCGAACTCGGCCGCATGTTCGAACACCTCGGCGATGTGGACGCACTCGGCCACCTTCGGGTCGATGGCGGGGTCCTCGGACCACCCATGGGCGATCGTGGCCCGCAGCTCGGCCGTGGTCCGCGAGTCGGCGGTGGCGAACAGGGTCACCCGGTGCCCGGCGGCCACCAGGCCTTCGGTCAGCAGCGACGGCGAACAGCTCCCAGGGGCCGTAGTGACGGGGTGGCGTTCGCCACGCGATGGGGGCCAGCACGGCGACGCGCAGGGCAGGTCCGGAGGGTTCGGACGGTCTGGGGCTGGGAACTCGCACACGGTACCCCGTCGGGTTCGCCGGCCGCCGCCGTAGGCTCACGGTGGACCCCTCTTGGGAGAGTCGCCTCGCTTGGGCTGGACGGCCTCATCGGCCTCGTCGCCCATCGCAGGCCCGACGCCTCGACCGAGCCGATCTCAGGAGCTCGTCGTGCGCCATCCGGATGTTGCTGTTCCCGTACCCGGTCCCGACGGCCTCGGTCGCTCGTTCGGCGTCCTGACGAGCTTTCCACCCACCGCCTGCGGGATCGCCACCTTCTCGGCCGCCCTGGCGGCCGGGCTGGTGGCCCAAGGGGCGAGCGTCGACGTGGTGCGCACCGACGCCGCGCCCGACGTCGAGGACCCGGCGGTGCGCGCCTCGATCGGCGCATGCGCTTCCGAGGGGCGCCAACAGGCGATCGACGTGCTCGACGGCGCCGATGTCGCCATCGTGCAGCACGAGTTCGGCCTGTATGCCGGCACCGACGGCGACGCGGTGATCGCCGTGCTCGCCGATCTGACCGTTCCGACCATCGTGGTGGCCCACACGGTCGTCCAGCGGCCCACGCCGCACCAGCGCTCGGTGCTCGAGCGGGTCTGCGCCCAGGCCGACTCGGTGGTGGTGATGACCGTCACCGCCCGCAACCGTCTGCTGAGCGGCTATGACGTCGAGCCGTCGAAGGTGGTCGTGATCCCCCACGGCGCGGCGACGCCGCCAGCTGACACCGCGGTCTGCACCCTCGGCCAGGCCGGTGGGGCGCGGCCTCGCCTGTTGACCTGGGGTCTGATCGGCCCGGGCAAGGGCATCGAGTGGGCCATCGACGCGGTCGCCACCTTGGGCGACCTGGCCCCGACGCCGCACTACCTGGTGGCCGGCGCCACCCACCCGAAGGTGGCCGAGCGCTCCGGCGAGGCCTACCGCGACATGCTGACCGCCCGGGCCCACCAGTCAGGGGCGACCGACTCGATCTCGTTCGACGACTCCTACCGGGACCTGTCGGCGCTGACCGACCTGATCCGATCCGCGGACCTGGTCGTGCTCCCCTACGACAGCCAGGATCAGGTCACCTCCGGGGTGCTGGTGGACGCGGTGGCGGCCGGGCGCCCCGTGGTCTCCACCGCCTTTCCCCATGCCGTGGAGCTGTTGGGCAGCGGAGCGGGACTGATCGTCCCCCAGTCCGACCCGACGGCCCTGGCCGCGGCCATCCGGTCGGTGCTGACCGACCCGGAACTGGCCGCGTCGATGGCTGCGGAGGCCTGCCGGCTGGCGCCCGACCTGTCGTGGCGATCGGTGGCCGGCCAGTACGACTCGCTGGCCGGACGCCTGGCGGCCGACCTCGATCCCTGTCGACCAGCCGGCCGTGCCGGCGTGACCGTCGTCGAGCCGTCGTTCGGGCACCTGTTGGCCATGAGCACGACGCATCGGCACCTACGAGCACGCCGACCATGCGGCGGCGCGGCCCAGCCACGGCTACTGCACCGACGACATGGCCCGCGTGCTGATCGTGGTGTGTCGCGAGCCGCACCCCGACCCCGAGCTGATGGGACTGGCCCGGCTGGCCCTGGCCTTCCTGGATCAGGCCCAGGGAGTCACCGGACGGGTGCGGAACCGCCGTGGCGCCGACGGACGCTGGCAGGATCGGCGGGGCGTCGAGGACAGCTGGGGCCGGAGCCTCTGGGCCTTCGGCACGGCCGCCGCCCACGCGCCGGCGGACTGGATGCGCCAACAGGGCCGCTCGTTGTTCCACCACGGAGCCCGGCCGCGTTCGCCGTGGCCCCGGGCGATGGCCTTCGCCGCGCTGGGGGCGGCGGACATGCTGGAGCTGGACCACCGTGACGACCGGGCCCGCCAGCTCCTGGCCGACGCCGCCGCGGCCATCGGGCGTCCGCTTCCCGATCGCCGGCTGGACCTGGCCAGAACCTCGGCTGAGCTACGCCAACGCCGTGCTGGCCGAGGCGTTGGTCGCCGCGGGCGCCGGCCTCGACCAACCCGCCGTCCTCGATGACGGTCTCCGCATGCTGAGCTGGTTGCTCGAGCGCGAGACCCTCGACGGACACCTGTCGGTGACCCCGGTGGGCGGAGCCGGACCCCGGGACCATCCACCCCAGTTCGACCAGCAGCCCATCGAGGTGGCCGCGCTGGCGGATGCCTGCGCCCGGGCCGATTCGGTCACCGGGGACGCGATCTGGCGCGAAGGCGTCGATCTGGCCGTCCGGTGGTTCGCGGGCGACAACGACGCCGGCACGCCCATGTGGGATCCGCTGACCGGGGGCGGCTACGACGGCCTGCAGGCGGACGGCCCCAACCTCAACCAGGGCGCCGAATCGACCCTGGCCTGGCTGGCCATCGCCCAGCATGGTCGCCGTTGGTCCACCCTGAGCACGGCGTGATCCAGGTGCGTCGCCACCCGCTGCGGGTGGCGCCCGATCCGACCCGGGTCATCACCCAGCTCTTCGTCCCCGGCCATGCCCTCCCCGGTGGCCGCGAGGAGCGTGCCTCGGGGGTGGTGGAGCAGATCCTGGCTCTCGACGACCGCGGCGTCGACCAGGCGCTTGGCCCACCTCATCGACCGCTTCGGCGGACGCCACCGCGACCTGCGCGGGGCGCTGGCCCACCACGCCGACCGCATCAGCAACCGGCTGCGCCCCGGCACCGAGCTGTCCGAGGCGCGGTGGCTGCTGCTGGGGGCGATGTTCACCCACGAGTACTCCGTGGAGGCGGCGGCGGTGTGCAATCCGTCGGCGGTGGCGTTGCCAGACCAGTCGGCGACGCCCGCGGGCCAGGTCCGGTTCGTCATGAGCGTTCGCCAGATCGGGGAGGGCCACCGGTCCTCGATCGGCTTTCGCACCGGCTGTCTGGGCGACGACGGCGAGGTGGTGCTGGATCCGGGCCCGACCTTCGCCAGTGCCGGATCGCACCGAGCACCAGCCGCTCGACGCCGAGGGCTTCCGCGTCCTGGCCCACGGGGGAGACGACGACGCCGAGGCCACGGAGTGGGTGCTCGACCACCTGGGCGATCGCTTCACCGTGGATCAGCTCGACGCCCGCCTGTCCCAGCTGGAGGCGCAGCGAGACACGCGACGCAACGTGGTCGAGACGACTCGCCGCCTGCGCCGGCTGGTGGCTCGCATCTACTCCACCGCCTTCTCGCCCACCACCGAGCTGGCCGAGCGGGTGCTGTGCCCGTCCACCAGCGCCGAGGCCAACGGCCTCGAGGATGCCCGCTTCGTTCGCTTCGTCGACGACGACGACCAGGCCACCGTCACCTACTACGCCACCTACACCGCGTTCGACGGTTCGCAGGTCGCGCAGCAGCTGCTGTCCACGACCGATTTCCGCGACGTTCTCGTCGTCGCCGCTGGTCGGTCCCGCCGCGGCCAACAAGGGGATGGCGCTGTTCCCCCGCCGCATCCACGGGCGCTTCGCCGCCGCTGACCCGCCACGACGGTGCCACCAACGGGGTTGCCTTCTCCGATCACCTGGGCCGGTGGCCCACGGCCACCCCCGTGGCCGGCCCGACCGAAACCTGGGAAGCCATCCAGGTCGGCAACTGCGGGCCGCCGATCGAGACGGCCGCGGGCTGGCTGGTCCTGACCCACGGGGTGGGCGCCATGCGCACCTACTCGATCGGGGCCTGGCTGCTCGACCTCGACGACCCCACCCAGCTCGTGGGTCATCTCCGGATGCCGCTGCTCACCCCCGATCCTGACGAGATGGACGGGTATGTCCCCAACGTCGTGTACTCCTGCGGCGGCCTGATCCAGGGCTCGACCCTGCTGATCCCCTACGGCATCAGCGACGCCAGGATCGGCTTCGCCACCGTCGACACCGGAGACCTCCTGGCCGAGCTCCAGGCCACCTGAGCCATCGCCGCCCGACCGGGCTCGCGCCCAGGTCCCCTCGAGTCACACCGCGGCGTCGGGCCGGGTGGGATCGAGCGGTTCGAGGGTGAACTGCTCGGTGAGGGCGGTGATCTCGAGTAGTCGGCTGAGCATCGGCGGTGGCCTGATCACGATGACCTGTCCGTCGACGTCGCGAACCATCTTGCGGGCGGCGAGCAGGACGGTCACCCCGCTGGAGTCCACGAAGGTGACGTTGCCCATGTCGAAGCGGATCTCGGTGGGGAGATCCTCGCTGGCGGTCACCATCGCCTTGAGCATCGAATCCACCAGGTCGCGGTTCGCCACGTCGAGATCGCCGCTGATCCAGACCCGCAGACGGCGCCCGTCGCGTCGGGCGAGTACGGAGAACTGATCGGGGAACTGCTCGGGACTGGCCATCGGATGCTCGGATCGCTCGGGCGGAGCCGTGAGAGCGAGAGACCGTCGATGGAACCCGGGGACACGTGACGCGCTGATGTGGGTGAGTGGCTCCAGGGTAGCCGACGAGCCTCGAAGAGCCCGAGGGCGGTCGCGCCGGCCCGCTCCTCGGTCAGCCGACGGGCGCCGCGGCTCCCCGGTCGACCTGTGTACGGGACCGAGGAGTCGCAGCCGTGGCCAACGCTAGGACAGCCGCTCGGGACGCGCCCGATCCAGGCCGGGGGAAGGTCAGGTTCCGACGGAGGACGCCACGGCTGAGCGGATCAGCTCGACGGCGTCCTGGGGCACCAGGTAGCCGGGGAACAGGTCGCTCAGCGTCGACAGGGTCCAGTGGATCACGAAGCTGAGGTGGTTCGGGTAGCGAGCGGCCAGCTGGCTCGAGCTCAAGGGGACCGTGGTCCCGAAGAGCGAGCAGAAGGCAGGGCTGTTCCCGGTGCCACCCAGGGCGGCGATGGGCGCGTCATGACATCGATGACACGCAATGGCATCGTCAAGCGACCGCGACGAAATAGCAAGGCCGAAGTCGGCATCGGGGTGGTGGCGAGGGGTATGTGGTGTGGATTCCACCTACGGAGGCACGATGTTCGACCCGGATCCGGCAGAGATCGATGGCGCGGTGGCGATCGCACAGGAAGCCGGACTGGTGTACGTGTCGGACGCAGAGCCGGGGATCCGACGTCGCCGTTGTGGCTCCGGCTACGCCTACCGCGCCCCGGACGGGGCGCCGGTCTCGTCGCCCGTGCGGGATCGGATCTCGGCGTTGGCCATCCCCCCCGCCTGGCGTGACGTGTGGATCTGCCCCGTCACCCGGGGCCACCTCCAGGCCACCGGCCGAGACGCCAAGGGCCGCAAGCAGTACCGCTACCACGACCGTTGGCGCGAGGTGCGCGATGCCGACAAGTTCTCGAAGCTCCTCGACTTCGGCGATCACCTCGACGCCCTGCGCAAGAAGGTGGAGGCCGATCTGGCCGGGACGGCGCCGACCAAGACCCGCATCCTGGCCCTGGTGATCCAGCTGCTGGACGAGACGCTGATCCGAGTGGGCAACGAGGAGTACGCCGCCGTCAACGAGAGCTTCGGGCTGACGACGCTGCGGAACAAGCACGCGGCCGTCGACGGCGCCGACCTGATGCTGCGCTTCGTGGGCAAGTCCGGCGTCGAGCACGACGTGCACCTCCACGATCGCAAGCTGGCCAGCCTGGTCAAGCGCTGCCACGAGCTGGGCGGCCACGAGCTGTTCTCCTACCGCGACGGCGACGAGGTGCACTCGATCTCCTCCACCGACGTCAACGAGTGGCTGCACACGGTCGTGGGCCCGGACACATCGGCCAAGACCTTCCGAACGTGGGGCGCCTCCGCGCTCGTGGTCGAACACCTGGCCACCGCGGATGTCCCCGACGATGACACCGAAGCCAACGGGCGGATCCTGACGGCCATCGAGGTGGCCGCCGAGCGCTTGCGCAACACGCGAGCGGTGTGCCGCCAGTCCTATGTGCACCCCGCCGTGCTGGACGCGTACCGCGAAGGCTCCCTGGCCGAGAACTGGGCCCACAGCCGTGACGGCGCGCATCTCGCTCGCCCGGAGCGCACCTTGCTGCGCACGCTCGAGCAGCAGACGTCCTGAGCGTCGCTCTGGTGCCAGCCGGGCGCCGGAGCACTCGAGGCCGGCGACTAGGGCTGGATGTCGAAGTGCTCCGCCAGCCCCGTCAGCTCGAGCAGTCTCCTCAGGGTGGGGGAAGGACTCCGCAGGACCACCCGTCCCTGCACCGGTTGCACCGCTCGGAGCGCCTGGATGAGGGTGCGCAGCCCGGCCGAATCGACGAACGTGACCTCGCCGAGCTCGAACACCACGTCGCGAGTACCGGCGGCCTGGGCCACGACAGCCTCCACCGCCTCGACGTTCACGTGGTCCAGCTCACCCGCGGCCACGATGACGTACTGGTCCCCGACCCGATCGGCGTGGATGGCGAACCCGGGACGTGCCAGCCGCAGCGGTCGTTGGCCAGCCTGCTCATCGAACTCCTGCGACATCTCATCCCTCCCTGCGGTCCCTGCGATCTGCCCTGCGGGTGTGAGGACGCTTTCTAGCGCCGACGCGTCCCGAGAACCAGCGAACGTCAGCCGAGGGCGGCCCGCCGGTCGGGGGATGGGCCGAGCGCGGATCGCACCGATGGGGCCGCCCGGTTGCGATCCCGGCGCTACATGGCTCCGCGGTCGGTTCGCCGCGCCCAGTCCGTGGCCGATGCCAGGTCATCGAAACCGGAGATCTCGATGACGAAGCCCTGGCGCACGACCAGCACCTGCCACCGCTCGATCGGGTCGGCGCCGCGACCGCTCACCTCCAACGCCAACATGATCCGGCTCTCGGTGACCTGCATCTCGGTCACCCACGATCGCACCCCGGCGAGCAGGCCTCGCCGGTACCAGGCCAGGACCTCGTCCCGGTTGCGGCCATGTGGCGGTAGGTTGCCCGGCGCGCCAGATCACATCCGGATCGAGCAGCTCCTCGAAGGCCGAGAGGTCGCCGCGGCCCATGGCCTGGAGGACCTGGTCGGCGATCTCCTCGATCGATCGCATCCCACCACGATGTCACCACGGTGAGAGGGAGACCGCTTCGCGCTCGTCTGGCTCACGCGGCCCGTCGCGCGCTCGCCTTGGTCGTGCGGGAGGTCTTCTTGGCCGTACCGGCGGTCCGCCGGGCGCTTGCCTTCGCCGTACGGGCGGTCTTCTTGGCGCCCGTCTTGGCCGTACCGGCCGTCTTCGAGACGCTTGCCTTCGCCGTACGGGCGGTCTTCTCGGCGCCTGTTTTGGCCGTACCGGCTGTCTTCGAGACGCTCGCCTTCGCCGTGCGGGCGGTCCTCTTGGCGCCCGACTTGGCCGTGCCCGTGGTCTTCTTGGCCGTGCCCGTGGTCTTCGAGACGCTTGCCTTCGCCGTACGGGCGGTCCTCTTGGCGCCCGACTTGGCCGTACCGGCAGTCTTCGAGACGCCCGCCTTGGCCGAACGGGCGGTCCGCTTCGCGCCCGTGGCCTTGGCCGCTCCCGACGTCTTCGTGGCCCGGGCCGACCGCTTCGCCGTGGCCTTGGCCCTTCGAGCGGGCGCCCTCGATCCGGAAGCCGGGCTCTGGGCCCTCCGTCGAACCGCTCCGGCAGCAGAGGTGGCGACCGATCGGGCGCTGTCGACCGCGCTGGCCACGGCATCGGTCACCACCTCGCCCGCGCTCTCTGCTCGATCGGTCACCAGGCGCGCCACCGAGCCGGCCGCCTCTTTCGCCCCTTCGGTGGCCCGGTCGACCAGCTCGTTGGCGGCGCCGGCCGCCAGGTTGTTCGGAGGAGTGTCCGGAGACCGGGGGTGGGGACGGTGCGGGACCACGGCCTTGGCGTGGGACAGGACCTGGCCCAGATCTTCGAGTCGTTGCGCGCTGAGCACCCGGCGAACCTTCGGGAAGAGATCGTTCTCCTCTTCCTCGACGTGATGGCGGACGGTCTCGATCAGCACGGTCGTCTTGGCCATGAACCGCTCGTCGTCGCCCGGGAGATCCTCCAACTCGGAGAGCAGCCACTTGACCACGTGGTGCTCCTCGAGGCTCTCGAGCACCTGGCTCTCGGTGGCTGGGATCTCCCGTCGCAAGGCCGGATAGAAGACCTGCTCCTCGATGCCCGCATGCACCGACAACTCATCGATGATCCGGTCGACGATCTCTCTCTTGGCGGTGAACGCCGCATCACCGGCCGCCTCGAACCGGGAGAAGAGCTGCGATACCGACTGGTGGTCGTTCTTGAGCAACACGAGTGCGTCCATGCGGTGTACCTGCCCACGACGGACCCATCTGATGCCCCCCGGCCACCGCTGCTGTCCCATTCCACCCCTTTGGCCAGTCCCAACTGGCCAGACAGCCGTATAGGTTCGGGTGATGGCGATGCCCCGGGCGACCTCCACACCGCCGGTACGGCTGGCGTTGGTCGATGACTACGAGGTGGTGTTGCACGGGGTGGCCCGCATGCTCGCCCCGTTCGCCGATCGGGTGGCGGTGATCGAGATCGACGCCCAGGAGCCGGTCTCGGTCGACGTGGACATCGCCCTCTACGACACCTTCGCCCAGCCCGAGGCTGACCGAGATGCCATCGAGGCGCTAGTGGCCAACCCCCACGCGGCGACGGTCGTGGTCTACACGTGGGCGTTCGCCCCCGATCTGATCCGAATGGCGCTGGCCAAGGGCGCCGGCGGCTATCTGTCCAAGAAGCTCCCGGGCGCCGATCTGGCCGACGCGCTGGTCTCGATCCACCAGGGACAGGTCGTGGTCAGCGAAGACCCGTCCCGGGTGCGGGCGAATGCTGGTCATGATTGGCCGGGGCGATCGCATGGACTCACCGAACGCGAGTCCGAGGTGATCGCCCTCATCACCCAAGGGCGCTCGAACAAGGAGATCGCCGCGCTCATGTACCTCAGCACGAGCACCGTCAAGATGTACATCCGCACCAGCTACCGCAAGATGCGAGTGTCCAGCCGGACCCAGGCCGTGTTGTGGGGGCTCCGGAACGGGTTCGACGCCCCACACCACCAGATCGATCGATGGCGATGAGCGCCGACGATCCCCGGGTGTGGGCCCCTGACGATGCCGTGGCGGCAGGGGCCCACGCCGCGTCGGACGGCTTCGCCCTGCGCGTCGAACGCGACGAGTGTGGCCGCCAGCTGCGCCTGTGGGTGACCGGTGAGATCGACGCCGCGGAACGCGACGCCATCGTGGCCGAACTCGACGCAGGATCGACGCCCACCGGCATCGTCATCGACCTGAGCGAGGTCACCTTCATGGGATCGGCCGGATTGTCGGCCCTTATCCATGCCTGTCGCCAGCTCGAGCCTCAGGGGCACAAGGTGGTGCTGCTCAACCCATCGACACCGGTAGTGCGGCTGCTCGACACGTGCGGGCTCACACGCCAGTTCGCCTTACAGCTCCTCTAGCCGGTGACGGCTGGTGGCCCCACCCGACCATGGCCCGAGCGGCCATGGCCCCCCGCCGTATGGATGGGCCTAGACGGTCGACCGACCCCGGAATGCCATGATCAGGAGCACGACAAGAAGGACGAGCACGATGGTTCCGATTCCGATGTACATGTGAGCCTCTTTTCTCAATGGATGCTCAGTTCCTTACCCGTAACGCGACAAGAAGAGACCGAGGCGTTCGTGCCGTCGAGCCGATCGCGCCGGGATCCTGCGGGGCGACGGATCAGCCGGTTTCGACGCGAACGACGATCAGGGCGACGTCGTCGGCACGAAAAGGATCCGAGACCCGTTCCAGCAGGGAGCGCTCGATCAGCTCGGCGATCCGGTCGGCACCACCGGCGTCGCGTAGCTCTCCCACCTGCTCGGTGAGGGCATCGACCGTCAGGTTGAACGGAGGCGGCAGGTCGGTGACCCCGTCGGTGTAGAAGACCACGACGTCACCCGCTTCGAGTCCGGTCTGCTCCACGTGCACCGGCGCCTCGTCGAAGACGCCCAGCAGCGTCCCGGCGCGACCGACCGCGGTCGTGGCCTCCGCTCGAGCCACGATCGGGAGCGGATGGCCGGCCGTGGCCACCTCCAGGACCCACGCTCGACCCGGTACGGGTCAGCGTGGCGTAGCAGGCCGTGCAGAACAGATCGCGATCCGAGAGCTTGACTGCCTGGTTCAGCCAGTCCATCACCTCGAGGTGGCTCAGGCCGTGGCGGGCCGCGGCGCGGACGGTGTGGCGGGCGATGCTGCTCAGTGCTGCGGCGTTCGGTCCGATCCCACAGCAGTCCCCGATCAACAGCGCCCAGGACGCCTCGCCGATGCGGAACACGTCGTAGAAGTCGCCACCCACGGCGCTCGGGCCGGCCGGGAGGTAGCGCACGGCCAGGTCGATGCCAGGGACCGCGGGCATGCGGGGCGGCAAGAGGGACCGTTGCAGCACCTCGGCGAACTCGCGGTGCTGATCGGTGAGCCAGGCGCCCTCCAACGGCTCGGCCAGCCGGTCGGCCACCACCTCGGCCAGCGCCACGTCGTCGGCGTCGTATTGGCGGCCCGATTCGGCCGAGACGAACTGCATGGCACCCACCAGCCGTTGCTTGGTTCGGAGGGGAACGGTGATCACGCTGGTGAGCTTCAGCGCCTCGAGTATCTGCCGGGCTTCGGCGTCGTCGATGGGCGACTGGGCGATGGCGGCGTCGAGCACGCTCGGGTCGCGAACCGAGAGGAGCTCGGTGACACCTGACCGGATGACGGCAGGCACCCCCATGAGCCCCTCGGCGTCGTAGGGGTGCCGGGCCTGAAGCTGCTCGGCCCACGCCACCTTGGCCGGGTCCACATGGGCCACGACGACCTCCGGCCCCGCGCCGTCCTCGGGGAGGTAGTGGATGGCGCACCAGTCCCCGAGGGTGGGAACGGCGGCGGCCGTGACGTTCTCCATGAGCTCTCGGTGATCGGTGGCGTTCAACGCGGATTCGGCCAGCGCGGCCAGGAACTCGAGCTCGGCGTGTCGGCGCCGGTCGCGGTCCGCCAGGCGCAAGCGCATCAGCGTCTGCGCCGCCTGACCGGCGATGGCTTCGAGGAAGAGCACCTCCTCCTCGCCCGGCGGATCGTCGTAGCCCAGGCTGATCGCCCCCAGCGACACCCCTTCGAGCACGAGCGGCACGGCCACGAACCCGGTGGTCAGCCGCTGGGCGCCCTTCAGACCGGCGAAGTCCTGCTCGGACTGGGCCAGGGACGTCTCCTGGATGGTGCGTCGCTCACGATGCGCGGCCGCCACCGGCACCTCGGCGTCCACCGCGATGCGCTCGAACCCGATCACGGCCCCCGTCGGCATGCCC
This sequence comes from uncultured Microthrixaceae bacterium, assembly GCA_963793965.1. Classification (GTDB taxonomy): domain Bacteria; phylum Actinomycetota; class Acidimicrobiia; order Acidimicrobiales; family Acidimicrobilacustridaceae; genus UBA4742. The sequence continues at coordinate 382,932 of CAWCCB010000010.1, read as the reverse complement.
ACCTGCGCCATCATCTCTAGCGTCTGGGTCGTCGGGCCGCAACAGCCACACGCCTCTGGTGGCCGAGATGCCAGGCGGGTCCAGCAGATCCACCACGATGGTGACGACGTCGTCGACCGTCTGCGCCGCGGCCAGCTCGGTGCTGACGCGCTGGAGCCTGACGAGACGACTGGCCAGCCACTCCGTGGACTGGGTCATGGGCCCCGCCTCGCCGTCCCCACCGCCTGGATGGTCCGCCAACGGTGGTCGTGCATGTAGGGAGGGTACGCGCCTCGGAACGTCCGCGGGGGCCCGATGCGGCTCGCCAGCTCAGGAGACGTCCAGCACCGCCCACACGGTCTTGTGCTGGGTGGCCAGATCCGTGCCCCAGCACTCCGACAAGGCCTCGACGACCTGCAGCCCGAAGCCGCCGCGCTCGGTTCCGGAGCGCACCGCGGGACGCCCCGGCCCGTCGTCATCGACCTCGATCCGCAGGCCGCCCTCGCCCAAACCGACCCGAAGGTCAACGCCCGCGGACGGGGACGACGCCGCCGCCGCGTTCGCCACCAGCTCGCTGGTCACCAGCTCGACGTCGGCGATGGCCTGCTCGGTCAGACCCGACTCGGCCAGGAACTGCGTGACCGCATCGCGAGCGATCCCCGGGCTCTCGACGCTGGAGGCGAGGTGACAAGAGAAGGACATTGGGGACCCTTTCACGAGGGCAGATCTGAGCCCGCACTTCCTCTCTACCCACGAGGCGGGTCGACCGGAAGCGCACGGCACCAGCTCGCCGGTCCGCCACGTCCGACCGCTCCTCCATCCGATGCCCGACGGGATCGAGGGCTTCGACGGTCAGCTCGCAGACGCGCTGAAGCGTCTCCTGGTCGTCGTGGCCGGCCATGGGCTCGCAACCATGGCGGCGTCAGTCCGTGAGCTCCGCCTCCGCGGCTGGCCCCGAGCCGATGCCGTCCAGTTCGGCCCACACCGTCTTGGCTCCGGGATGCACATCGCACCCCCAGCGAGCGGAGAGCTGATCGACCAACCGGAGCCCGAAGCCACCGTTCTCCGAACCCTCGATCAGATGCGGCCGACCGAGGCCATCGTCGTCGACTTCGATGCGCAGGGTCGTGGCCCCCAGGGCGAACCTGACCACGACGACCATGGTGGCCACTCGGGTCGCGTTGCTGACCAGCTCGGAGGTGACCACCGCCGCGTCCAGCGCCCGCTCGACGTCCGAGCCGGCTCTCAGGGCGATCTCCTCCGCCACGTTGCGGGCCACGCGCACGCTGTCCGGGCTTGCGGGCAGCCGGAGTCGATCGATGCTCGGACTCATCCGCAGCCTCTCCCCCGTCGGTGCGGTCGGGACCGGTCCCTACCCATTCCGCCACCACCCACCCACCTCTGGCGCAAGCAGCTTCAGGTGCGCCGGCGGTTGACCAGCGCCAGCCCCTCGCGAGAAGATCGTCTCCCTCGCGGTCATCACCTTTCTCGGTTCGCTCGGCATCGCCACGTTGCTCCGCGGCCAGAATGCCTTGGATGCCGAGGGCGTCGTGCTCACGATCGACCGCTACGGCGCAGCCGTCGGACGCGTGCTGAGCGCGGTCGGCCTGCTCGAGCGGCTGACGGGCCCGACGGATTCCGAGCAGGTCGGCTGACCGCGCCGTCGACCTAGCGGTCGACGGCGCGTTCCAACTGGGCCTTGTTCATCTTCGAGCGGCCCTTGATGTTCTTCTGCTTGGCCTCGTTGTAGAGCTGGTCGCGGGTTCGACCGCCGGCACCCCGATGCGACCGCAGTCCACCTCGTCGGCTCGACGAGAGGTCGTCGATCGAAGATCGGCTGGCCTGTTTGGCCTCACCGGCCCGCGCCCGTTCCTTGTTGACCGTCCGGGCGGCGATCTCTTCGGCGGTGTCGTCGCTCACGCCGCGGTCCAGCTCCCCCGCCTTGATGTGCTGGTACTGGCGTTCGCGCTTGGCGTTCCAAGCTCGCTGCGGCATCTCGTCGCCTCCTGTCCGGTGTCCTCAGGCTGCCTAGCTGTCCTCGGGGCTCAGGCGTGGCTCAGACGTAGCCCACGCCGTTGGTCCGGCGCACCCGGCGGGAGGACCAGGTCTGTCCGGCCACCAGGCCGACCACGGCCAGCACGCCGCCGACCAGGACGGCCATCCAGCCCATCCGGTCGGCGAGCACGACGCCCTCGACGGTGGGGTTGGCCACGATGATGGCGATGCCGACGGCCACGAGCAGCGCGCCCATGAACAGCTTGCTCTCCCGGTCCCAGCTCACGGCCGCGGCCAGGGCGAGCACGCCCAACACCACGGTGGCGATGGCGATCCAGGGACGGAACACCATCCCAGCCACCGTCACCGGCGGCGCATCGAAACCCAGCGGGCTCCACTGGATGTCGGCCAAGGCGATGATGCCGATGATGGTGGGTACGGCGGCGACGACCACGGCCACGAACCGGCCGAACATGTTGAGCATGTCGCCGGTGCGAGAGTCGGCGACCACCGCGCCCTCCGGTTCGACTGCGGTGCTGTGCTGAATCACGGTTCTGGCCATGGGTCTCTCCTTCGATCGTCGGGAACCCGCTCTCTCAGAGCTACCCGGGCGCGGTCGTTTCAGACCTCACGCCGGCTGGTGGGCTCCTCGCTGAGCCAACCGGTGGGCGCCACCAGCCGATCCGCGGCCGAGGGCCCGCGCGAGCCGACGGCATAGCCGATGGGTGCCCGGCGGACGTCCAGCAACGGCGCGAGCGCGTCCCAGACGTGGCGCAGCCCATCGGGTCGGGTGAACCGGGACCGGTCGCCGAGCATCACGTGGAGGAGCAGACCGACATGGGCTGGAGGCGACGCCTGGCCGGCGATGTCGCGCAGGGGGAGCTCGAGGTCGACCGGCGCCAGCTCGGTCTCGGCCCCGACACTCGGCGTCCGGGCGGGCTCGAACTGAACGGGCGGCACGGCCAGGTACCAGAGATGGTCGGGCGCCTTGTCCTCTCCCGTGGCCAGCCGCGCGTCGGCCTCAGCCAGCCGAGCCGGCAGCTCACCCGGATCGTCCACGGTGAAGCCGTGACCGGCGAACAACAACCGGGAGGCGAACGACTCCCACTCCGGGCCCGCCACCGGCGCGCCCGGTCGGTTGGCCCGACAGGCCTCGAGCGCCTCGGCCCGGAAGTCGGCGTCGCTGCGTTCGCCGCGACCGTTGCCGATCACCACCAGGTCAGCCAGGCCTGATCGGTGCAGATCGAACAAGGCCGGGATGACCAGGCGCCGGGCCAGGTCACCGGTGGCGCCGAACAGGACCACCACGGTAGGCGCAGGGCGATCCGACGGATCAGTGGTCGATCCCAGGTGCTGCCTAGTCGAGCCGGGTGTCGGCGACTTCGGCGTAGCGGAAGCCGAGCGCGGCCATGTGCCCGTCTCCCGCCCGATCGCCCACCGAGCACAGGAGGGTCAGCTCCTCGAGCTCGATGTGGTCGCAGAACCGGTTGAGCAGATCGCGCATCGAGGCCACGTCGTGGCGTTCCTCGTAGCGCACCAGGGCCCCCAGCACGTCGTCGCGGTCGCCGCGGAGCTGATCGAGCTCCTGGTCGGTGAGATCCGGACCCAGGACGTGGGCCACGGTGTCGAGGTGGGCGCGCAGCTCGTGGTCCAGCTGGCGCTCGACCTCGTCGGCCACTCCTGGGCTCGGTGAGGAGCGGCCGGCTTCACGCAACAAGTCGGTGAGCCGGTGGTGCGAGATCGCCACCAGCGCATCGAGCAGCGCACCTTGTCCGCCACTCGGATCGATCACGGTCACGGGTTCACCTCCCGGTGGTCGAGCGCGGACGCGCTCCTCGGGGTGCGTACTTGCCCCCGCGAGGCCTCCGGCATTCGCTCATCCCGGCAAAGCCGATGGGCGCGCCTGGGCAGGCTGTTGGCCGCGCCGGACCCACACGAAGCCGGGCTCGACCGCTCCAGACCTGTGCACGGTCGAAGTGTCCTGCCGTCGCGCCTCGGCCTCAAGGGTCACGGCCCCGTGAATGGGACACCCGACAGTGGGTAGGTGGCAGGCACACGACGAGGAGGACGAAGCCATGGCTGAGCGGCGCATCGACGGCACCAAGGTGGCTTTCCTGGTGGCCAACGATGGCACCGAAGAGGTCGAGTTGACCGAGCCCTGGCACGCCGTGCAGGAGGCTGGCGGCGTGCCCTTCCTGCTGGCCCCCGAAGCGGGGAAGGCCCAGGCCCGGGAGCACCTCGACCCGGCTGGTGTCTACGACGTCGACCTGACGGTGGGTGACGCTCATCCGGACGACTACGACGCCCTGGTCCTGCCCGGCGGGGTGGCCAACCCCGACCGTCTCCGCACCGATCACCTGGCCGTCGACTTCGTGCGCGCCTTCGTGCGGTCGGGCAAACCGGTGGCGGCGATCTGCCACGGCCCATGGACCCTGGTCGAGGCCGATGTGGTGGACGGGCGCACGGTGACGTCGTGGCCCAGCCTGCAGACCGACCTGCGCAACGCCGGCGCGACCTGGGTGGATGAGCAGGTGCACGTGGACGGCTCGCTCATCACCAGCCGCAAACCCGACGACCTGCCCGCCTTCTGCGAGGCGCTGGTCGACGCCCTGACGCCGATCGGCGGGTGACGCGGTGACGAAGGCTCCCGATCCCCGGGACCGGACCGTGGAGGAGATGCGCGAGCGCCTCGACCAGGTCACCGACGACATCGACGCGGCTCGGCGCCAGGTCGAACAGGATGGCGTGATCGATCTGCACGACGATCCGGCCGAGACGCACCCGGCCGTCGCCCCGGGCGAACCACCGACCGAGGTCGCCCCGCCGGGATGAGGCCCACGCTCGACCTCGCGTCGGTGGTGACGCCGACGGGGCCGGTCGCCTACCGGGCGGCGATGAGCTCCAGGATCTGACCGTCGGGGTCACGCACCAGCACGGCGACGCCCACATGGGTGTCGTCGAGCACCTGACCCCCGCACCGGGTGACCCGCTCGAGCGTGTCGGCCAGGTCGTCGACGGTGAACGAGAGGTGGGTGAGCCCGGGCTCGGTCATCACGCGCCCCCGGCCCGCGGCGTTGCCCTCGCGGTCGAAGTGCAGCAGCTCGAGCACGAAGGCCCCGCAGCTCAGGTAGACGGCGCGCAGACCGACGGGCTCGGGAACGCGCAGCAGCTTGCCCGTGACCTCGTCGGGCGGTGACAGCTCGCGCACGCGGGTGAAGCCCAGGGCCTCGACGTAGAAGCGTTCGGATCGGGCCAGATCGGTGACGCCCAGGCCGACGTGGCCCACGGAGGTCACGAGCCGCCACTCGACTGATGCGTCTGCCCAAGTCGTCGCGATGCAGCCATGCTCCCCCTCCTCGTCGGCCCGACGCTCGGACGGGCCGTCGGGCCAACCATACGATCCGCCACGGAGCGGGGCGAGACATGAGCCGCCGCCCGGGCCCCGGCGCGGGCAAAGTGGTGACACGCGTCGCCACGAGGGGCTCCGATGGAACAGGTCACCATGCCGCAACTGGGCGAGACCGTGGTCGAGGGCACCGTCACGCGATGGTTGAAGTCCCAGGGCGACGAGGTGGCCGTCGACGAGCCCCTCTTCGAGGTCTCGACTGACAAGGTCGACACCGAGGTTCCCGCCGCCCACGCCGGCGTGCTGCGATCCGTGCTCGTCGCCGAGGGCGACACCGTGCCGGTCGGCACGGTGCTCGCCCTCATCGGGGGAGCCACCGAAGCGCTGGGCGCGGCTCCCGAACCCCACGACGCGGATCGGTCGATTCGCACCACCGCCCCACCCCGTGGACCACGGGAGGAGGACACCTCGGTCCGACCGAACCTCTCGCCGGTGGTGCTGCGCCTCCTCGACGAGCACGGCCTCACGCCCGACCAGGTGACCGGCTCGGGCCGCGACGGACGCATCACCCGGGCCGACGTGCTGGCGGCCGTGGCCCGACCCTCGTCCCCCGCCGCGCCGGCCAAGACCGGTTCCGCCGTGGCCGAGCCCGCCCCAGATGACGAGGTCGTCCCGTTCTCCTCGGCCCGACGCGCCACCGCCGAGCACATGCGTCGCTCGCTAGACACCAGCGCCCACGCCTTCGTGGCCACCGAGGTCGACTACGCGGCGGTGGACCCGGTCCGTCGGCGGGCCGGGCTGAGCTACCTGCCGTTCGTGGCCCGCGCCGTGATCGACGCCCTCGGCGAGTTCCGCCACCTGAACGCCTCGGTGGGCGACGACTGCCTCATCGTGCACCCCGAGGTGCACCTGGGCGTGGCCGTCGACCTGGATGGCGAGGCGCTGGTCGTACCCGTCGTTCGTGGGGCCGGGCTCCTCCGCCTGGAGGCCTTGGCCGAAGCCATGGCGGGACTGGCCGATCGGGCCCGCGGCCACCAGCCTCGGACTCGACGAGGTCTCGGGGGCCACCTTCACCCTCACCAACGTGGGAGCCCAGGGGACGGTGTTGGCCGTCCCCATCATCAACCAGCCACAGGTGGCCATCCTCTCGACCGACGGTGTGCGCCCGCGGCCCGTGGCCCAGACCGGACCCGAGGGCGAGTGGGCCGTCACCGTGCACCCGGTCGGCAACCTGTCGCTCAGCTTCGATCACCGGGCCATCGACGGCGCCTACGCCGCCGCCTTCCTGGCCCGGGTGCGCACCACCCTCGAAGCCCGCACCTGGACCGACGAGGTCAACGGTGGGTGAGTCGGAGGGCCCCGTCAGGTCGGATCGCCATCAGGGGTTTCCCGCCGACGAGTTGGTGGCCGATCTGCGGTTGGCGTGTCTGTCGCGCGCCCTCGACGACGGCGAGATCCGGATGCAGAAGCAGAGCCGCGTCTTCTTCCAGATCTCCGGAGCGGGACACGAAGCGCTCGGGCTGGGGTTGGCCCGCCACCTGCGCCCGGCCTACGACTGGTTCTTCCCCTACTACCGCGACCAGGCGCTGTGCCTCGGTCTCGGGGTGACGGCCACCGAGATCCTGCTCCAGGCCGTCGGGTCGGCCGACGACCCCAGCTCGGCCGGGCGCCAGATGCCCTCGCACTGGGGCAACGACGCCCTCCACATCGTGACCCAGTCCAGCCCCACCGGCAGCCAGTGCATCCCCGCGGTGGGCTGCGCCGAGGCCGCCCGCTACATCGTGCGCCGGCCCGATCTCCCCGGCTGCTCGGCTCACGGAGACGAGCTCACCTACGTCAGCCTGGGCGAAGGGGCCTGCAGCGAGGGCGAGTTCTGGGAGTCGTTGAACACCGCCTGCACCCTGCACCTGCCCGTCCTGTACGTGGTGGCCGACAACGGCTACGCCATCTCGGTGCCGGCCATCGATCAGCACCCGGCGCCGGTGATCGAGATGGTCCGGGGGTTCCGGGGGCTGCGCACCGCACGGGTCGACGGCACCGACTACCTGGCCGTGCGCCGGGTGGCCCAGACCATGATCGGCCACGTCCGGGCCGGCGTCGGCCCGGGACTCATCCACGCCCAGGTCGTGCGCCCGTATTCGCACTCGGCGGCCGACACCCAGAGCAAGTACCGCCCGGCCGACGAGTTGCGCGAGGAGGCCACCCACGACCCCATCGACCGGCTCGAGGCCGAGTTGGTCGAGGCCGGCATCCTGACCACCGACGAGGCCGCCGCCATCCGCAGCCAGGCCGCCGAGTCGGTGGCCAAGGCCGCGGCCGAGGCCCTGGCCGGCGCCCGCCCCGACCCCCGCCGGATCACCACCCAGGTCTGGGCCCTCCCCCCGATACCCGAACCGCCGGCCGACGCGCCGGGTGACGGCGCGCCGGTGACCATGGGCGACGCCATCCGCCTGACCCTCCACGAGCAGATGGCCGCCGACGAGCGGATCCGGGTCTTCGGCGAGGACGTGGCCGATGCGCGCGAAGCGGTGCTGGCCCGGGTGGAGGGGAAAGGTGGCGTGTTCGGCACCACCCACGGGCTCCAGCGCGAGTTCGGGCAGGCCCGCTGCTTCAACACGCCGCTGTCGGAGGCCAACATCGTGGGCCGGGCCGTGGGCCAGGGGCTGCGAGGGCTGCGACCGGCGCCCGAGATCCAGTTCTTCGACTACATCTGGCCGGCCATGACCCAGATCAAGAGCGAGGCGGCCACCATCCGTTGGCGATCGAACGGTCGCTTCACCTGCCCGATGGTGCTGCGGGCACCGATCGGCGGGTACCTCACCGGCGGCGCCATCTGGCACAGCCAGTCGGGTGAGAGCATCTTCGCTCACATCCCCGGCCTGTTGATCGCCTTCCCGTCACGCGCCGCTGACGCCGCCGGGCTCCTGCGCGCCGCGTTCCGGTGCCAGGACCCCGTGCTGTTCCTCGAGCACAAGCACCTGCTGCGCCAGCCCTACGCCGCCGACCCCCTGCCCGGACCGGAGTGGGTGCTGCCGTTCGGCCGCGGGGTGGTGAGACGACCCGGCGACGACGTCACCGTCGTCACCTGGGGGGCCACGGTCGAGAAGTGCCGCCAGGCCGCCGAACGGGCCGCCACCACCGAGGGCATCGAGACCGAGGTCATCGACCTGCGGACGATCGCCCCGTGGGACCACGACATCGTCGCCACCAGCGTGGCGGTCACCCACCGGCTGCTGGTGGTGCACGAGGACGTGCTGACCGCCGGGTTCGGAGCCGAGGTGGCGGCCTGGGCCGGCGAGCACTGCTTCGCCGACCTCGACGCCCCGGTCAGCCGGGTGGCGGCCCTCGACACCCATGTGGCCTACGAACCCACGCTGGAAGACGCCATCCTCCCCCAGGTCGAGGGCATCCACCGGGCCTTGGTCGACCTGGCCGCCTACTGAACGTGATCGGCTGGCCGACGAGCGCTCAGCCGTACCAGCCGGCCACGTCCACAAGGACATCCACCTGCGCCACCAGGTTGTAGATCGACACCGCGCCGCCGGTGCCCAGGGAGACGGTCACCGCGTTGGGGATGGTCTCCCCCGCCGTCCAGTTCAGGCTCGACACCGTCGGGCGCGTCGGGTCCGCCAGCCACAGGGTCAGGTACGAGTCGTCCCCGGTGTCGGTGACGGTGACGTTGGCCACCACGACCTCAGCCAGATCGGGGATGCCGACCCGCTCGGCCACGCGCAGGCTGCGGGTGGTGTCGGTCCCCCAAGGCGTGGCGTAGTCACCCACCTGGGTGGCGCCGGCCCGCGAGTCGAGCAGGCGCTGAAGCGCCACCGGGTGGAAGCGCTCGCCATCCCCCGCGATGGTGATCCGCCCGATCGAATCGTTGCCGTGGTTCGTGAACCACAGGGCGCCATCGGGGCCCACCGTGATCGCTTGCGGGACGCTGATGCCGGTGCCACCGAACAGGGTGACCACCCCGGCCAGCGAGAGCACCACGGCTGCCACCAGCCCCAGCGACGCGCGCCGGTACTTCCGCTCGATTCGACCCTCGTGCACGCTCACCTCTGGATCCGCGGAAGCCATCCCCGGACCCCCGCCGAGCGGGCGCAACCTAGCACCGCGAGGCGCGTGGGCCGATGTCTACGGGAACCGCGACTCGCGGGCCCGTAGCACCGCGCACAGGGACTGGTTGTAAGGCGCGTCCAGCCCCAGCTCGCGGCTCAGCTCCACCACCTGGCCGTTGATGACGTCGATCTCCGAGCGCCGTCGAGCCAGAAGGTCGAGGCGCATCGAGGGGCTGGCGTCGCGGATGGTCGAGGCGAACTCGGTGACGTAGCGCACGGGGTCGTCGAACGAGAAGGTGATCCCTCTTGCCGTGCCCAGCCGGTAGGCCTCCATCATGCAGGCCAGGGCCACGGTCCAGGTCTCGGGGTTCGCCATCAGCTCGCCCACCGTGACGTCGAAGGCCGCCGTCGGTGCGCTGAGGGTGACGTTGCACAGGAACTTCTCCCAGATCATCCGGTCGACGTCGGCGAAGGCACGCACGTTGAAGCCGGCATCGCACCACATGCGCTCGATCTGGCGCACCCGTTCGGTCATCCCGCCGCCCATCTCGCCGATGCGGATGAGGCGCATGCCGTTGTGGTGCACGGACCCGGGTTCGGGGATGGACGACCCGAACCCCTCGGCGATGCCGATGACGATCTGATCCTCGGGGATGTGGCGGGCCACCCGCTCCCCCGCTCCCAGGCCGTTCTGGAACGGCATGACCACGTCGTGGGGTCGGAGCAGGGTGGCGATCGCCGCGGCCACCTGGTCGACGTCGGCCGCCTTGGTGGCCACCACCCACAGATCGCTCGGCCCGGCGTCGGCGGGTGTGGCCCCGACCTGGAAGCCGTCGACCACGTAGCTGCCGCTGGCGCCCGACACCCGAAGGCCGTCCGTCTCGATGGCGTCGAGGTGCTCGCGCCAGGGATCGATGGCCCAGACCTCGTGACCGGACTTGCGGAGCAGGGCGGCGTACACCGCTCCCATGGCTCCCGTTCCGACAATGGCAATCTTCATCGCACTTCCATCGGGTAACTCGATTGATTCTTGACGTGCCGGCGTGCGCTCGACGCACGGCTGTGACGCCCGTGGCGTCGTCAGATCGCGGACAGAACGGACGCAGCAATGTACACGCCGGCCCGTGGCCGAGCATCTCGCCCAGCCGGCCTTCGTGGCATGCTTCAGCCCGTGGGCAAGGCGAACCTGCCGGGGATCATCGGGAACCGTGCGCCGTGGGTGCGGGTGGCGCTGGCCTACGGCGGCCCGGCGCTGGCCATCATCGGCTACGCCGTCGGGCTGCACGATGCCCAGTCCAGCTCGTCATGGCTGGTGCTGCCCGCGTCCTGGTTCCTGGTCGCGGGCGGATGGACCTGGTGGGTGTGGCTGATGGGCGACCTGTTCCGACGCGAGTACGGCCGGGCCCAGATACCGCAGCTGTCGTGGCTCGGCGCGGCCACGGGTCTGGCGGTCGCCATCGTGGTGGGTCGCGACGTGCTGCCCAATGCCATCGCCCTCGGGCTGTTGTTCGGCCTGGGCACCTGGGCGTGGGCCGAGCGCCTCGTGAAGCGTCACCTGGCCGAGCTGCCCCCGCCGCCGGGTGCGATGCCGCCCGCCGACCCCGAGAGCTGGGCGGCGAGCTCCCTGCGGCCTCCCGGGCGATAGGGACGCCATCGCCTCGAGGTGAGCAGCAGGGTCAGGCGATCCGGGAGGGGCGCGTGGCCACGATCTCGGCCTGTCGATACTCGACGACCTCCCCGGACAGCTCGACGGCCGCGTGCACATCGGCGGCGTCGGAGGCCCGGCCCACCGAGAAGCGGAACGTTCCCGGTTCGGTGACGAAGCGCATGGTCTCGTCGTAGAAGGCCAGGCGGCTGGGGTGCACCTCGAAGGCGACGGTGGCGACCTCGTCCGGATCGAGCTCGACCCGGGCGAACCCGACCAGCTGTTGCGCGGGACGAGCGACCGACGCCACCTCGTCGCGCACGTAGAGCTGCACGACCTCGCAGCCGCGCCGCGGGCCCACGTTGGCCAGCGTGGCCTGCAACACCACCGGCTCGGACGTGCTGGCCGACACCGCCACGTCGAGGTCGCGGTACTCGAAGGTGGTGTAGGTCAGGCCGTGGCCGAAGGCGTAGAGCGGCGTGGTGGGCGAATCGGTGTAGTCGCCGTAGAACTGGGAGCGGCCCCCGCCCGAGCGGTGGTCGTGGTGGATCGGGACCTGGCCCACGCTCCTGGGCATCGAGATGGGGAGGCGCCCCCCGGGCTCGGCTCGCCCGACCAGCACGTCGGCGATGGCGTGGCCGGCCTCCTCGCCGGGCAGCCAGGCCGCCACGATGGCGGGAACCGACTCGGCCAGGGTGGGGATGGCGTGCACCCGGCCGCTGATGAGGACCACGACGGTCGGCGTGCCCGTGGCCACCACTGCGTCGACCAGCGCCTGCTGGGCACCGGTCAGGGCCAGGTCGGTGGCATCGCGCGCCTCGCCCACGGTGCAGCGGGGCGTCAGACCGGAGCGGCCACCGACGAAGACCACGGCGACGTCGGATCGGCCCGCCGTCTCGGCGGCCTCGCCGATGCCGGTGGTGTCCTCACCGGTGACGTCGCAGCCCTTGGCGTGGGTGACCTCGACGTCGGGCATGGCGGCACGGATGCCCGTCAGCGGGGTGACGTGGTCGACGAAGTGCGGGCCCGGTTCGAAGGCGCCCCCGTCGGCCGGCAGGTACTGCTCGCCGGTGGGTGAGGCCGCTGGGACCGCCGCGCCCAGCACCCCGGCCATGCTCTGGCGCTCGTAGATGATCTCGATGTGGGTCGGGTAGTGGTAGTCCCCCTGGAGCAGGCGCGGGTCGTCGGCGGCCGGGCCGATGACGGCCACGCGACCCAGCTGCCCCACGTCCAGCGGCAGGACGTCACCGTGGTTCTGGAGCAGGACGATCGACTGGGTGGCGGCCCGTCGGGCCAGGGCCCGGTCCGACGGCGTGTCGAACACCTCGCCGGCCCGGGCGTCGTCGACGTAAGGGTCCTCGAACAGGCCGACCTGGAACTTGGAGCGCAGGACGCGGCGGACGGCCTGGTCGAGGACCGCCATCGCCAGCCTCCCGTCCGCCAACCGGGACTCGAGGGGTTCGCCGTAGCAGGCTCGCCCGGGAAGCTCGAGGTCGAGTCCGGCCTCCAGGGCCCGGACCCCCGCGTCGCCACGATCGGCGGCCACCCCGTGGTGGGAGATGAGCAGCTCCACCGCGAAGTAGTCGGCCACCACCACCCCGTCGAAGCCGAGCTCACCGCGCAGGAGGTCGTCGAGGATGGCACGGCTGCCGGCGCACGGGAGCCCGTCGATGGACGAGTAGGAGTTCATGACCGAGGCCAGACCCGCGTCCCGGATGGCGGCCCCGAACGGCTCGGCGTACACCTCGCGCAGCTCCCGGGGACCGAGGTGCACCGGCGCGTGGTTCATCCCGCCCTCCGCCAGGGCGTAGCCCAGGAAGTGCTTGCCGGTGGCGATGACCCCGGCGCGCAGGTCGTCGCTCTGCAGGCCCCGCACATAGGCGGTCCCCATGCGCCCGACCAGGTAGGGATCCTCGCCGTAGGTCTCCTCCACCCGTCCCCAGCGGGGATCGCGAGCCACGTCCAGCACCGGCGACAACGAGTGGCGGGCGCCGACGGCCACCATCTGGCCACGGATGGCATCGGCCACCTCCGTGACCAGCGACTCGTCCCAGGTCGAGGCCAGCCCGATGGCCTGGGGGAACTGGGTGGCGTCGCGAGCGCAGTAGCCGGCGACGGCCTCCTCGTGGACCATCACCGGGATGCCCAGGCGCGTCCGCTCCACCGCCACCCGCTGGATCTGGTTCATCAGCCGGGCACTGGCCGCCGGGCGCAGACCGGTCGACGCGCCGATGCGGGTGACGTGGCCGATGCCGTGGGTGAGCTTGGCCGCCACCAGATCGGCGTCGAAGCGATCGCTCTGCACCAGCTCGGTGAGCCAGATGCTGCCGATCTGGGCCAGCTTCTCGTCGAGGGTCATGCGGCCGAGCAGGTCCTCGACGCGCTCGGCGGTGGACACGTTCGGGTTGCGGAAGACCTCAGCGGTCATCGGTTCCCACCTCCAGGAGGGCTCGGGCGTAGGCCTGGCGCACGGCGGCGCCATCCACGCCGGCATCGGGTTCGACGGTGAGACCCCGCCCCAGTCCCCACTCGTCGCCGATGTGGCCGAAGGGGCGGCCGGTGAGCACCGCCGCGGCCTGGACCGCGGCCCCGCGGGCCACGACCTCGTCGGCGTCGGGGACGAGCACGATCTGGCCGGTCAGGTTGGCGACCACCTGGCGGTAGGCCGCGCTCCGCGACCCGCCCCCGATGAGCAGCAGCCGGCCCCCACCCGCCCCGGGCACCAGCCGGACCAGCTGATCGGCGCCGGCCAGGAGGTTGCACACCACGCCTTCGACCGCGGCGCGCGCCAGCTGCTGGCGGGTGGTGTCGGCGCGGATGCCGGCCATGGTACCCGTGGCCGTGGGCCGGTAGGGCGTGCGCTCGCCATCGAGGTGGGGGACGAGCACGACCCCGCCGGCACCCGGCTCCGCGCCGAGGGCCAGCTCATCGAGGCCGGGGGCGTCGGTGCCGAGCAGGCGGGCGATGCTGTCGGTGACCCTGGTGGCGTTCAGGGTGCACACCAGAGGCAGGTGATGGCCGGTGGCATCGGCGAACCCGGCCACGGCGCCGGTGGCGGTCCGCGGTCGGGTGGTGGCTGAAGCAGAAGGCGGTGCCGCTGGTGCCCAGGCTCAGGACGAGGTCGCCCGGACGCAGGCCGAGTCCCAGGGCGGCGGCCATGTTGTCGCCCGTGCCCGGACCGACCACCATCCCCTCCCACTCCCCGGCCGGCTCGGTGGGCGCCAGCACGGCGGGGAGCTTGGTCGCCCAGGCCACCCTGTCGTCCACCAGGTCGAGCAGGTCGTAGCGATAGCGCTCCTCGGCCGGCGACCACCACCCGGTCCCCGAGGCGTCGCCACGATCGGTGGAAGAGGCCCCCGTGAGCTGGGACGTCAGCCAGTCGTGAGGCAACAGGAACTGCGCCAGCCGAGCGAACACGTCGGGCTCGCAGCGTCGCAGCCACCGGAGCTTGGTGATGGTGAAGCTGGCCACCGGGACGCTCCCGCAGGCGTCCGCCCAGCCCTGGGCGCCGAGGGCGGCCACCAGCTCGTCGGCATCGGGCGCCGATTCGGAGTCGTTCCAGAGCTTGGCCGGGCGCAGCACCTCCCCGGCCTGGTCGAGCGCGACGAGTCCATGCTGTTGGCCGGCGATGGCCACCGCCGCCGGACGGTGGCGGCCGAGGACGCCCGCTTCGCCACAGGCCTGTTCGAAGGCCGACCACCAATCTCGGGGGTGCTGTTCGCTGCGGGGCGGCGACGTGGCCGGGTGCGGGGCGCGACCGGTGGCCACCAGCTCGCCGCCGTCGACGTCTCGGACCTCGATCTTGCAGGCCGACGTCGAGGAGTCGACCCCGGCGACCAGGGGCATCAGCGCACGCCGAGGAGGAGCTCCGTGACCAGCTGGTCGAGCCGCTCGTGGCCGTAGCCCGGCGCGGCCAGCGCGTCCTGGTCGAAGGTGGCCGCCCGCACCGCGGCCAACGGGCCGGTGGGTCGGGCCAGCTGGTCGGCCTTGGCCACGGCCAGGGCCTGCTGGATGTCGGCGTCGGTGCGCATGCGCTCGGCCTTGTCCTTGAGGATCAGGTACGTGCGCATGCAGCCGGCGGCGAACTGCCAGACCCCGTCGGCATCCTCGGTGCGGTAGGCGTGGGCGTCGAAGTGACGCATGCCCTCCCAGCCCGAGTCCTCGAGCAGGCGCACCAGGTAGAAGGCGTCGCGGATGCCCTCGGAGCCGAACCGGAAGTCCTGGTCGAACTTGCCGATCCGCTGGGCGTTGAGGTCGATGTGGAAGAGCTTGCCGTGCCACAGGGCCTGGGCCACGCCGTGGGTGACGTTCAGCCCGGACATGGTCTCGTGGGCGAACTCCGGGTTGAGGCCGACCATGTCGGGCCACTCCAACTCGCCGATGAAGGCCAGGGCGTGGCCCACGGTGGGCAGGAAGATGTCACCTCGGGGCTCGTTGGGCTTGGGCTCCAACGCGATCCGCATGGCGTAGCCGCGCTCGCGGATGTGCTCGCAGCACAGGTCGACGGCCTCCTTGTAGCGGTCGAGCGCCCCCCGCACGTCCTTGGCCGCATCCGCCTCGACACCCTCCCGTCCGCCCCACATCACGAAGACCCCGGCGCCCAGCTCCGCCCCCAGATCGATGGCATCGAGCGTCTTGGCCACCGCGAAGCGCCGGACGTCGGGATCGTTGGCGGTGAACGCCCCCTCCTTGAACACGGGCCGCGAGAACAGGTTCGTGGTAGCCATCGGCACCTTCATGCCCGTCTCGTCCAGGGCGTGACGGAACCGCTTCACGATGGCCTCTCGCGCCGCGGGCGAGGATCCGGGGGGCACCAGGTCGTCGTCGTGGAAGTTCACGCCGTAGGCGCCCAGCTCGGCCAGATGGCGGACCGAGTCCACGGGATCGAGCGGAGCGCGGACCTCGTGGCCGAAGGGATCGCGACCCGGGTTGCCCACGGTCCACAGGCCGAAGGTGAACCGGTGCTCGGGTCGAGGGGTGAAGGAATCGGACATGGCGGGCCTCCTGGGGTGGCAGCCGCCGCCACCCACGATCGAACGACGACACTAACTTCAGGGCGCGAGCTCTGGCGGGCCGGACCCGAGGGCTAGCGTCAGGTGATGGCGAACCCGACCGGTCCCGGAACGGATGAGGTGTCCGGTACCAGGCCCGACAACCTGGTCGTCGTCCTGTTGGACAGCCTGAACCGGCACCTGCTCGAGGCCTATGGCAGCGACGAGTTCGCCTCCCCCACCCTCGCCCGGTTCGCGGCGGAGTCGCTGCGCTTCACCCGCCACCACGTCGGCTCGCTGCCCTGCATGCCGGCCCGCCACGACATCCTGGTGGGCGCACTCGACTTCCCCTGGCGCCCCTGGGGCTCGATCGAGGTCTGGGAGGACGCCATCACCCGCTCGCTGCGGGCCCAGGGCGTGACCACCATGCTGGTCTCGGACCATCCTCACCTGTTCGAGGTGGGCGGCGAGAACTACCACACCGACTTCGGTGCCTGGGCCTACGAGCGGGGCCACGAGAGCGACCCGTGGCGCACCTGCGACGACCCGTCCTGGGTGGGCACGCCCACCATCGCCACCGCGGCTCGCTCCGCCCACGACCACGCCTATGACCGCTCCCGCACCTGGTTCCGCGTCCGAGGAGGACTTCCCGGGCCCGCGCACCATGGTCGAGGCGGCCCGCTGGATCCGCCAGGAGGCGCCGGCCCATGACCGGTTCTTCCTGATGGTCGACGAGTTCGATCCCCATGAGCCCTTCGACACGCCGGCGCCGTTCACCCAGATGTACGACCCCGACTGGGACGGGCCCATCGAGATCTGGCCGCCCTACCTGGTGGACGCGGTGGCCGGCGGCCACCTCGACCAGCGCACGGCCCGCCACATCCGGGCCAACTACGGCTCGAAGCTGACCTTCATCGACCACTGGCTGGCCCGCCTGCTCGACGCCCTGGCCGACACCGGCCTGGACGGTTCGACCGGGGTGATCCTGTGCACCGATCACGGCCACTACCTGGGCGAGCACGACCTGTTCGGCAAGCCGGGCGTCCCCATCTACAGCCCGATGGGTCACATCCCCATGCTGGTGCGCTGGCCCGGCCAGACGCCACGCGACATCGACGCCCTGACCACCTCGGTCGACCTCCACGCCACCATCGCGGACGTGTTCGGCGCGGCCGTCGACCACCCCACCCACGGCCGGTCGCTGCTCCCGCTGCTGACCGGCACCGCCGACTCCGTGCGTGAGCTGGCCCTGTTCGGCTACTGGGGCCGGGAGGTGGGCATCACCGACGGACGCCGGCGCTACCTCCGCGGTTCGGGCCAGACCAACTTCCCGTTGTCGATGTGGTCGAACCGCTGGTCGACCATGCCCATCCCCGCCTACCCGCAGATCCGGCTGCCTCGCCCTGACCGGCGGGCCACCCTCGAGACGATGCCCGGGACCGACGTCCCCGTCATCCGCCAACCCTTCGCCCTCGGAGACCGGTTGCCGTTCTGGGCCGGAGCCACGCCGCCCGGACCGATCCCTGCTCTTCGACACCGGGATCGACCCCGACGAGCTCGAGGACCGGACCGGTGGCCCCGACGAGCGCGAGCTGGCCGACGCCCTGGCCGCCGAGCTCCAGCGCATCGAGGCGCCGGCTGACCTGCGTCAGCGCCTCCAGCTGGCCTGAGCCTATGGGCCCTCCCTCTCCGAACGCACCGGCATCCAGTCGTTGACCGTGTAGCCCTTGGTGGCCATGGTGTGGTCGACGGTGGCGGAGGCAGCCACGTGGAACACCATGGCGGCGCGGACCTCGTCGCTGGCGTTGTCGGTGGAGCGGTGCATGAGGTGGCTGTCGAACACGAGCAGGTCGCCGGGCTCCATCAGCACGGTCTGGCTGGCCGCCATGTCGTGGTCGACGATCTCGACGTAGCCGTAGTTGGCCCCCGGCCGCCGGTCGGTCACATGGGTGTGCACGGGCTCGTGGTGCGAGCCGGCCAGCACGTGCAGGCAGCCGTTGGCCAGGGTGGCTCGGGTGACGGCCAGCCACAGACCGACCACGGGGCGGGGTGGGTCGAAGGGGAAGTAGTAGGCGTCCTGGTGCCAGGGCTGACCCCAGGCACCCGGGTTCTTGAAGATGAACTGGCTCAGGAAGCAGTCCAGGTCGTCGGTGCCGATCAGGTCGGCGGCGATGGCGGTCAGCTCGGGTTGTTCTATGAAGGTGCGGAAGGGCTCGTGGCGGGCCACGGTGAAGACCTTGGAGGCCAGCTTCTCCGCCTCGATCCCCGCCACGGAGGCGGCGGGCAGGTCGGCCTGCTGCTCGGGCATGACCAGCGCGGGCGCCACGTCGAGGCCGCGGGCCGCGTCGCGCACCAGCTCGACCACGCGCTCGAACATGGCCTGGCCCACCGCCGGGTCGGCGAAGGCCGGGATGCGCAGGAACCCATGCCGTCGCCAATCGGCCAGCCGGTCGGCGCGGAGCACGCGCATCAGGTCGCCCCCACCAGGCGCGGGGCGTCCCGGGAGGCCCGAGCCCGGTACGCGCTGGGCAGCTCGCCGCTGAACGACCGGAAGGTGCGGGTGAACGCGCTCATGCTGTCGTAGCCCACCTCGGTGGCCACTGACATGACGGTCCGGCCCGGATCGGCGAGCATCGCCATGGCCCGCAGCATCCGACTGGTGAGCAGGTAGCGACCCCAGGTCATGCCCGTGGCCGGGAACCGTCGCCGGAGCGTCCGCTCGGAGATGCCGACCGCGGCGCACACCTGTCGACTGGTCACGTGGCTGAGGTGGTCCTGGGTGTAGCTCATCACGGCCTCCAGGATGGGATCGTCGCTGGTCGGCAGGTGCAGCGGGACGTCGTGATCCAGCCATTCCAGCGTCAGCCGGGCCAGAACGTCGAAGAAGGCGTCGGCGGTGGGATCCGGATCGGTCCGCGTGATGGGCCAGCGGGCCGCGTAGATCAGCATCTCGCGCAGGACCGGCGCGGCGGCCAGGACCTTGGCTTCACCCCCGACGTCGCCGATCATCGCCGGGTCGAAGAACACGGCGAGCGACAGCACCCCGCTCAACGTGGTGCGATGTCGCAGACCGGCCGGTATCCAGATCGCTCGCTGGGGCGGGAGCAGGTCGTGTCCGGCGGCGGTCTCCACCTCGGCCACGCCCTGGATGGCGTACTCGATCTGGTGGAGGTCATGGCTGTGCCACGACGAAGCCCGATCGACCCCCTGGTAGACGAAGGTGCCGGCTCGCACCGGAGCGCCATCGCGCAGATCGGCGATGTTGAGGTTGGCCGGTTCGAGCAGATCTCTGGCCGCATGCGCGGTGACGGTCACGACCGCGAAGGGTAATCGTGGACGTCGTGAGCGACCTCGAGCCCGACGAATCCCACAACGACCTGGTGCGGCGGTCCTTCGGACGACAGGTCGGCCTCTTCTCCCGACCGGACTCGCCGTTCGCGGGTCGCGCCGACGCCACCTCGTGGTTGGGCGCCCTGGCTCCCGACCTGATCGTCCTCGAGGTCGCGTGCGGGGCCGCCCACCTGGCTGAGGTCACCGCGCCGAGCGTGAGGCAGGTGGTGGCCATCGATCTCACCCCCGAGCTGCTGGTGCTGGCCGCCGACCGCGTCCGCCAGGCCGGGATCAGAAACGTCCTGCTGCAACGGGGCGATGCGGAGGACCTGCCGTTCGTCGACGACTCGTTCGATCTGGCCTACTGCCGCGCGTCGCTGCACCACATGATGGATCCCGCCCTCGCCGTGGCCGAGATGGTGCGCGTGTGTCGCCCCGGCGGACGCGTGGTGATCTCGGACCTGATCGCGCCATCGGCCGGCCGGCGGGCCGCGTTCGACCAGACCCATCGGCTCCTCGACCCTTCCCATGTCCGCGCCTTGCTCGACCACGAGCTCCTCGAGGTGTTCCCCGCGGGGGTGACCGTCACCTGCTCGCCGGCCACCACCAGTCGGCTCCCCCTCGAGATCGCGCTCTCGCCCCTGTCCGAGCGCGAGGTCATCGTCGCCGCGCTGCGCCACGAGATGGCGGGCGGGACACCGACGGGCTTCGATCCCTCCGAGGACGACGGCACCCTGGTCGTCTCGTTCACCACGCAGGTGGTGCAGGCGGCGGTGGGACCAGCCAGCTGAGCCGACACGCCTCGACTACAGAGGGCGCATGCCGATCCTCGACCTGGACGTTCCCACACCCGACGATCGCGATCGTCGTGGTGATGGTGGTGAGCCTGCTGGGAGCGGCCTGCGGCCGAGCCGATCACACGGCCGCTCCCAGGCCCACCACCAGGCCAGACCCGGCGCCCGCCGCGTTCGATCGGCTGGAGCGCCAGTACGGCGCCACGTTGGGCGTCTACGCGCTCGACACCGGCACCGGCACCACGGTGACGTACCGGGCCGACCAGCGGTTCGCCTTCTGCTCGACCTTCAAGGCCCTGGCCGCCGGGGTGGTGCTGCGCGGTGACGGCGACGCCCAGCTGGCCGGCGTGGTCAGCTACGACGCCTCCCAGCTGCAGGCCTACTCGCCGATCACGTCGCAGCACACGGCCACCGGGATGTCACTCGACGCGCTGATCGCGGCGGCGGTGAGCTACAGCGACAACACCGCGGCCAACCTGCTGCTGGCGCAGCTCGGGGGTCCCGGCGGGCTGCAGGGCGACCTGCGACACCTCGGCGACGACACGACCAACGTCGACCGCCAGGAGCCGGCGCTGAGCGACGCCACCCGAGGGGATCCCCGCGACACCAGCAGCCCCCGTGCCCTGGCCACCGATCTGCGCCGCTTCGTGCTCGGCGACCTGCTGGCCCCCGCCCGGCGCCGACAGCTGACCCAGCTGCTCGTGGCCCACACCACTGGCGGTCCCTACATCCGCGCCGGTGTCCCCGCCGGCTGGACGGTGGCCGACAAGACCGGCAACGGCGCCTACGGCACCCGCAACGACATCGCCGTGGTCTGGCCGCCCCATCGCCACCCCATCGTCATCGCCCTGCTCTCCAACCGGGGCGAGCAGAACAGCTCCTCGGCCGATGCGCTCCTGGCCGACGCCACCCGGGTGATCGTGGCCGACCTGGCCTGAGCCCGACCCGGGTCAGCGGCTCGTCGCCGGCCAGCCGGCCGGATCCGGCCCGATCCCCTCCTCCAGGACCAGCAGGCCCTCGACGATGGTGGCGGCCAGGTCGCCGCCCCGGATGAACCACTGGGTCTGGCCCGCCTGGATCACCCCGCTCACCGCCGCGGCCAGCATGGTGGGCACCAGGCTGTCGGGCGGACGGGCCAGTCGCGACGCC
The DNA here is from genome assembly GCA_963793965.1 of uncultured Microthrixaceae bacterium. Classification (GTDB taxonomy): domain Bacteria; phylum Actinomycetota; class Acidimicrobiia; order Acidimicrobiales; family Acidimicrobilacustridaceae; genus UBA4742. Next base: position 361,645 of record CAWCCB010000010.1, on the reverse strand, counting down.
AGGAACCCGGCGATCACCGGCTGGGATTTGAGCTGGATCCCGCCCAGCACGCCCATGAGGACCGAGGGGGTGGCGGCCACGACGCTCGTCCAGCGCCGAACCAGTTGCTCGTCCTCGGCTCGCAACACGTCGCCCAGGGCGAGGCGCAGCGCGTGCAGCGGCGGCTCGTCGTCGGGACGAGTGGCCAACGACCCCCGCAGCGCCTCGCTCCGGCGATCGATGCGCACCTGCAGCACGTCCTCCTTGGAAGGGAAGTACCGGTAGAACGTGCGCACCGAAACACCGGCGGCCGATGCGAACTCCTCCACCGTCACGTTGGCGAAGCCCCGCTCGTCGAACAGGCCCAGGGCGACCGACTCGAGCTCGGAGACCATCATCTCCGAGCGCTTGGCCTGCAACCGCCCGGCCAGCGACTCGCTCGTCACGGCTGCCCTCCCCGGTCGCGTCTCACGGCCTGATGGCCAATCCTAGGACCGGTCCCGAGCTCACCCCGGTTCGCTCCGGGGCAGCACCAGGCGCGAGCGGCCGCCGAGTCCGTGGTGGACGGTGTGGCGCACCGCCCGCAGCTCGACGCCGGTCCCCGGGTTGTCGCCGGTGCCCAGGTTGCGGGCGAACTGAGGATGGGAGCCACCGGCCACCAGCAGGCGCAGGCGGGTGCCGGCCACGAAGCGGTGGGCCATGGGTCGCAGCTCGAGGGTGACCGGGCCCGGGGCGCGGTCGGGATCGAGGCGTCGGTATCCCTCGGTCACGTTGTGCGACCGACCGTCGGCGCCGACCTCGGAGATCCGGACGAACAGATCGGCATGAGGGTTGTCGCGGTCGTGGAACAGCTCGACGGTCGGCGCGCCCAGTACCTCGAGATCCTCGTCCAGCACATCGGTGGTCCACGTGGCGACGTCGGCGCGTTCGCCCAGCTCGGTGTCGTCTTTGACGCCGCGCAGACCCAGCAGCGGCCCACCCACGGTGGGCGTCGGACGGGCAGGGTCGTAGACGAACGACGAGGCCGGCGGCGTCGGCGCTCGGCGGCTCGCTCGAGAGGTCGAGGTGAGAACGCAGGTAGAGCGTCGAGGGTGAGGTCGGCGGCGGCCAGGCGGGCAGGTCGCGCCACTCGTCCGCGCCGGTCACGCACACGCGCACCGGGCTCACCCGTTGGCGAGGCCCCCGCTGGCTGACGTGCTCCTCCATCCAGTCGAAGGTCTCGCCGCTGGTGATCTGGGCGGCACCGGCTCCCACCGCCAGGTGCGACCACGGACCGATGGTGATGGCCACGTCCACGCCCCGCTCGTGCAGGCGTCGGTACTGCTCAAGCGTCTGGGTCAGGAAGATGTCCTGCCAGCCGCTGATGAGCAGGATCGGGATCTCCGCCCGCTCCAGGGCGATGCTCAGGTCCATCGGCACCCAGTAGCTGTCGCTCAGGTCGGGCCGGGTGACCCAGTCCGGATACCAGCCGGCGCGACCCTCCAGATGGGTCTGGGCGGCCTGCACCAGCGGCAGTTCGTCCATCGCCTTGGCGTTGCGCCGTTCCGCGGTGGCCGTGCGGTAGGACCCGCGCAGCACCCCACCCTCCTCCTGATGGGCGATCATGTGGCTCCAGCCCAGGAAGTCGAGCCGGAAGGCGCCGGTCCCCCACACGTGCTCGCCGAAGTCGTGGGGGGAGATGGAGACCACGGCCGCGACCAGATCCGGCGGCGGATCGGTGAGCAGGGCCCATTGGGTGAACGCCAGGTACGAGCCGCCCACGGTGGCGAAGGTGCCGGTGTACCAGGGCTGGTCGCGCATCCAGGCCACCACGTCGTGGCCGTCGTCGATCTCGCTGACCATGGGCAGGAACTCGCCGCCCGACCCGAACGTGCCTCGGCACGACACGAACAGCGCGTTGTAGCCGCGGGCCGCGAAGATCCTGGCCATGGGCAGAGCCATCAAGGTCGAGCGGCCGTAGGGGCCGCGCACCAGGATCGTGCCCACCGGGCTGCCCGTCGGCCGGTAGAGATCGCCCAGCAGCTCGACGCCGTCGCGCATCGGGACCCGCACCTCGGCCGATCGTGTACGGCGTCGATGAGGCCACCAGCCCGAGGACCCGGGTGGCCAGGCGATCGAGCGCCCGCCCGGCCAGGCTCGGGGGCTCGGGTGACTCGGTCCTGTTCATGGCAGGCGGGACATGGCGGTGTGTGGCCCCCTCATCTGGCGATCGGCCCGGACGCGTCCGCTCACCGTAGCCACGCCGAACCGGCCCGGACCGCGGGACATACCGACCGCTAGCGTGTCAAGCCATGGGCGTGGGCCGAGCCGAGGGCGACGACGAGCTCTCGCACGCGGCGTGGCCTCGACTTCGAGGTGGTCGGCTCCGGGCCGATCCCCGACCGTGGTGCTGGTGCACGGCGCGCCTGATCGGGCCGGCAGCTTCAAATCGGTGCTGCCCCACCTGGGTGCTCACCCGGTGGTCCTCTACGACCGGCGGGGCTACGGGCGCTCGGTCGATCGGACGCCGCCCACCTCCATGGCCGACCACGCCGAGGACCTGATCGCGCTGATCAAGCGGGTCGACGCGCCCTGTGCGGTCGTGGCCCACAGCTTCGGCTCGAACCCGACGATGCTGGCCGCCTCGCGGCGCCCCGACCTGTTCGCCGCCATCGGGTTGTGGGAGCCGCCGATCGTGTGGGTCGACTGGTGGCTGCAATCCACCAAGGACTACCACGTCCGGGTGGCGTCGTCGGACGACGCGGCCGCCACGGTCGAGAAGATGTATCGGCGGATCCTCGGCAACCGGGCGTGGAACGCCCTGGCCCCGGAGCTGCGCCGGCAGCGGCGAGCCGAAGGTCCGGCCTTCCAGACCGACATGGCCTCCGCGCTGGTCGCGCCGTTCGCGTTCGAGGACGTGGCCGTCCCCGCGGTGGTGGGCTACGGCACCGACACCTCCAGCGAACACGTCTACGGCGCGGCCTGGCTGGCCGAGCACCTGCCCGACGCCGAGCTGCACGTCGTGGGCGACGCCGGCCACTTCGCCCACCGAACCCACCCCGCCGAGTTCGCCGAGTTCGTCGACGCGGTGGTGCGCCGAGCCGACGGCCACGTCCGTCCGGCGCGGTCCTCCGAGGGATCATGAGCCCGGCCCCGGAGCCACTGGCCGCCCCCGAGCACCTGGGAGGCGTCGTGGATCGAACCGGTCGAGGCGCCGGACACGCCCGACGCCCAGCGTCCCGTCCTACCACCTGGCCGGCGATCTCACCATCACGGGAACAGTGGTCTCGGCGCACCTGCACGCCACCGCCCACGGCCTCTACGAGGCGTTCCTCAACGGCACCCGCGTCGGCGATCACGAGCTGAGCCCGGGGTTCACCGCCTATCGCCAGCGCATACAGGTGCAGACCTTCGACGTCACCCACCTCGTGGCGGAGGGGCCGAACACCCTGGGGGCGCTGCTCAGCGACGGGTGGTGGCGGGGCCAGCACGGCATCATCCGCGCCCTCGACGCCTACGGCCCCACCACCGCCTTCCTGGCCCAGCTCCACGTCACCCTGGCCGACGGCCAGGAGCCGTCTTCGGCACCAGCGGTTCGTGGCGGTCGACGCCGAGCCACATCCTGGCCGCCGATCTCATCTGCGGGGAGGTCCACGACCACCGCCGTCGCATCCCCGGCTGGGCCGAGCCGGGCACCGACCGCACCGGCTGGGCAGGAGTCCGGGTCGCCGACCACGGCTTCGCCGAGCTGTGCCCGACGGTCGGACCACCCGTCCGACGCATCCAGGAGCTCCCGGCGGTGGCGGTCACCGAGCTGGCGCCCGGGCGCCACGTGGTCGACTTCGGCCAGAACAGCAACGGCTGGATCCGCCTCGACGATCTCGGCCCGGCCGGCACCGAGATCCGCATCACCTACGGCGAGTGGCTCGACCCCGACGGTGATCGTCACCCAGGCCAACATCGCCCAGGGCCGCGTTCGCCGCCCCCCGGGCCACGCCCCTGCCGTTCCAGACCGACGTGGTCATCTCGGCCGGCGATGGCGCCGCGTTCGAGCCGCGCCACTCGACGAAGGGCTTCCAGTACGTCCGCCTCGACGGCCACCCCGGACCCATCGACCCGTCGGCCATCGTGAGCGTGGTCGTGCACAGCGACCTCGACCCCGGCGGGCGGGTTCGACTGCTCCGACGAGCGCATCAACCGCCTGCACCGGGTGGCCGAGTGGAGCTTCCGGGGCAACGCCTGTGACATCCCCACCGACTGCCCGACCCGTGAGCGCTCCGGCTGGGTCGGCGACTGGCAGCTCTACGTCGCCACCGCGGCCTACCTCTACGACGTCGGGGACTTCTCGGCCAAATGGCTGGCGGACCTGGCCGCCGACCAGCTCGAGAGCGGCGCGGTGACCAGCATCGTGCCCGACCCCAGCCCGGACGCCCCGATCTGGCGGGACGGTCACGGGTCGGCCGGCTGGGGCGACGCCGCCGTGCACGTTCCCTGGGAGCTGCACCGCGCCACCGGGCGCACCGACGTGCTGGCCGACCAGTTCGAGTCGATGACCCGCTGGGTCGACTTCGCCGCCTCCCGGGCCGCCTCCGGCCGCCACCGGTCACGCCGGGAGCAACGACCGGTCCCGGCTCCCCACGAGACCTACCTGTGGGACACCGGATGGCACTTCGGCGAATGGCTCGAACCCGGGACGGACATGGACACCGTGTTCGCCCAGCTGGCGGTCGACGACCACGGCCCGGTGGCCACCGCCTACCTGTACCGGTCGGCCGACGAGCTGGCCCGCATCGCCGAGATCCTCGGCCACCCCGAGGCCGCCACCGCCTACGGCCGACTGGCGGCCAACGTGGCCGACGCCTGGCGAACCGAGTTCCTCGACGCCGAGGGTCGCGTGCAACCCCGCACCCAGGCGAACCTGGTGCGAGCCCTGGCCTTCGGCCTGGTGCCCGAAGGGGCACGCGATCAGGCGGCGACGGATCTCGTCGCCCTGGTGCGCGACGCCGGCACCCACCTGGGCACGGGGTTCCTGGCCACCCCGTTCCTGCTCCCGGTGCTCGCCGACCACGGCCACCTCGACCTGGCCTACGAGCTGCTGTTCCAGGAGACCGAGCCGTCGTGGCTCCACATGAGCGAGCGCACCAGCACCATCTGGGAGGACTGGGACGGCGTGCGGGCCGACGGCACCGCCTCGCACTCGCTCAACCACTACAGCAAGGGCGCGGTCATCTCGTTCCTGCACCGCTACGTGGCCGGGCTCGAGCTCGCTGGAGCCCGGGTACCGGCGCTTCCGAGTGGCGCCTCGACCGGGCGGTGGGATCACCCGAGCCCGCACCCACCACGACGCCCCCGCCGGCCGCATCGAGGTCGAGTGGCGCCTCGAGGACGGGGTCGGCCACCTCGACTCGACCGTCCCGGAGTCGCACGAGGGCCGAGATCCGGCTGCCCGACGGCACCCAGGAGCTGCGTCGGCGCCGGCACCCACCACCACCGGTGGAGGGCGAGCTGACGGCTGGGGCACGGCCCAGGCGGGGTTTCGCCGGTGGCGCGTCGCCGTCGGTCAGGTCGGGACGTAGCCCTTGGGCAGCGGGAGCGGGATGTCCTCGTAGGTGACGATCCCGGCGGGCGCGGCCACGACGGCGGGGATGGCGTTGATGACGGGCAGCGCGGTGAGGATGTGCCCGAGCACCATGAACTCCTCCATGGTCGTGGCCTCGAAGTACGGCGGCGGCAGGATGTCGATCTTCGTGGTGATCGTGGGCCGGCCCTGGATCTCGATCGTCCACCCCATGCCGACGTCCCAGTCGGGCTCGAGGGCGTCGCCCTTTCGCCAGCGCACCCGCATCTCGACGATGTTGCTGCCGCCGATCTTGCCCAGCCAGTGGATCGTCACGCCGGCGACGGTGTCGGGGGCCAGCGTCCACGACCCGAGGTCGAGCTCCTTGGTGGTCTTGGCGTACTCGGCCTCGCACACGATCTCGTCGAACACCACCCCCAGGGCGTCACCCACCAGCGCCACGGCCTCGCTGAAGACCACCGTCGCCGCCGCGGTCATCGCCGGCAGCTCGGGGTCGTCGAGCGGCCGGCCGAAGCCGACCGGGATCTCGGTGGGCGGCGAGTCGTACGCGGTGGTGTCGGCCTCCTCGCTGATCAGCACGTGATCGATGCGATCCGACGCGTTGGCCAACGCCACCGCGATGAGCTCGATGTAGCCCGGGCTCACCCCGCTGCCGAACATCGAGCTGCCGCCCTTGGCACAGGCATCGAGGATCCGTTGCCGTCCGTCGTCGGGATAGGACTGGCCGTTGATGAACGCCGCGGTGGCCACGATGTTGGCCCCGGACTCGAGGATGCGGACCATCTCGTCCACGTTGAACCACATCGGGTTGTAGATCACGCAGTCGGGCTGCGAGGGCCAGCAGCGCGTCGACGTCGTTCGTGGCCGTGAGCCCGATCGGCGGGAGTCCGCACAGCTCACCGATGTCCTTGCCGGACTTGTCCTCCGACCAGGCGTAGCAACCGACCAGCTCGAGATCCGGGCGCTTCATGACCGCCTCGACCGACTGCTTGCCGACGTTGCCCGTCGTCCACTGCACGACCCGAATCGTCACTGCTCTGCCTCCATCGCTGCCCCGGTGACCACGCGCCACCCTAGCGAGGTTGTTTTGGCGACCGCTCAGCCCGGCTGGCGGCGACCCGAGTCCGTGGCGCGCCGGCCGAGCGATCCTCCAGCCGGGCGATGGCCGCGCTCGATGAACTCGACGGTGGTGTCGTGGCCGGCGCTCACCCCCAACGTGTCCTCCAGGGCCAGCACCTGGGCCAGCCCGGTCATCAACAGCAGGGCGGCGATGGGTGGGATCTGGTCCTCGTCGACGCCCGAGCGCGGCCAGCGCGTCGCGCACGGCCGCGACCTGGGCGGCGCGGAACCGCTCGGCGTAGCGGGCGATCTCGGATCGGATGGCCTTGCGGTGGTTGGCCAGGGCCACGAACTCGAGCGTGAGCACGGCGCCGCGGCCGTCGGCGTTGAGCTTCCAGAGGTTGGTGAGCGAGCCGTCCTCGGCGATGGCCCGCTCGAACTGGCCCATGTTCTCCTCGGCGCCGCGGCGGAAGAGCTCGACGAACAGATCGTCCATGGTGCGGAAGTAGTAGTGGACGAGCTGGGGCTTGAGACCGGCCTCGGCCGCCACCCGCCGGGACGTGACCGCGGCATAGCCCTCCTCCCGCATCAGCTGCTCGGCCGCGTCGAGCAGCTGCGCCCGGGTCTTGGAATCCGGGGAGCCGATCCGGCGCGACGGGGGATCGGTCGCCATGGCGACACCTTGTCACGTCCGCCTCCCGGTGATAAGCAACGGGCCGAGCGGTGCTGAGCAGGTGCACAGCACCCGATCACCTGACGACGAACCGGACGATGCACCCGACGACGGAGGCCGTGTTGAGCGACTGGAAGACCATCGACTACTTCACCGACGAGTCGCTCATCGAGGACCCGTACCCGTACCTCGACGAGCTGCGTTCGCAGTGCCCGGTGCTGCCACTGCCCCACCTGGGCGTGGTGGCCGTCACCGGCTACGAGGAGGCCGGCGAGATCTACCGCGACACCGACAGCTTCTCGTCGTGCAACTCGGTGATCGGGCCCTACGCCGCCTTCCCGGTGCCGCTCGAGGGCGACGACGTCACCGAGATCGTGGCCCAGTACCGCGACCAGCTGCCCATGCACGAGCACATGGTCACCATGGACCCGCCCGAGCACACCCAGGAGCGGGCGCTGCTGATGCGCCTGCTCACGCCCCGGCGCCTGAAGGACAACGAGGCGTTCATGTGGCGCCTGGCCGACCAGCAGCTCGACGAGTTCGTGGCCGACGGCCGCTGCGAGTTCATCGGCGCCTACGCCCAGCCCTTCGCCATGCTGGTGGTGGCCGACGTGCTGGGCGTGCCCGAAGAGGACCACCGCCGGTTCCGGGAGGGCTTCGGCCTGCGCCACACCGTGGGCGAGGTGGGCGCCGGCGCCGAGGGCAGCCCGAGCGAGAACCCGCTGGGCTGGCTCGACGAGTGAGTTCGCCGCCTACATCGAGGACCGCCGCCGTGAACCCCGCGACGACGTGCTCACCAAGCTGGCGCTGGGCACCTACCCCGACGGGACCCTCCCGGACGTGACCTCGGTGGTGCGCACCTCGACCTTCCTGTTCGCCGCCGGCCAGGAGACCACCGCCCGCCTGCTGGCCTCGGCGCTGCTGTACCTGGCCGAGCACCCCGACGTCCAGGACGAGCTGCGGGCCGAGCCGGCCAAGATCCCCGACTTCCTCGAGGAGATGCTCCGGGTCGAGAGCCCGGTGAAGACCGACTTCCGGCTCACCCGTCGATCCACCACCGTGGCCGGGGTGGACATCAAGGCCGGCACCCCGGTGATGCTGCTCAACGGCGCGGCCAACCGCGATCCCCGACGCTTCGAGTGCCCGGCCGAGGTGCGCATCGATCGGCCCAACGCCCAGTCCCACATCGCCTTCGGGCGCGGCGTCCACTCCTGCCCCGGCGGCCCGCTGGCCCGGGTCGAGGGCCGCGTCAGCCTCGAGCGCATCCTCGACCGGATGCGCGACATCCGCCTGTCCGAGGAGCACCACGGCCCAGCCGGTGACCGCCACCTCCGCTACGAGCCGACGTGGATCCTCCGGGGCCTGACGTCGTTGCACCTGGAGTTCGATCCGGCCGAGGGCTCCCGATGAGCCGGGTGGCGGTCGTCACCGGCGGCGCCTCGGGCATCGGCCTGGGCGTGGCCCGGCGGTTCCTGGCCGACGGCCACCGGGTGGCCATCCTCGATCTCAAAGCGTGCTGAAGAGGCCGCCGGCGGGACTCGACGCCGGAGCGGCGGTGCTCGGTGTGGCGTGCGACGTGGCCGACCGGGCGTCGGTGGCCGACGCCTTCGCGCGAGTGCGCGCCGAGCTGGGGCCGGTCGAGCTGCTGGTCACCAGCGCCGGCATCGAGTCCTTCGACCCGCTGGCCTCGATCACCGCCGAGATCTGGGACCGCATCATCGCGGTCAACCTCACCGGCACGTTCAACTGCGTGCAGGAGGCGGTGGCCGACATGGCGCCGGCCGGGTGGGGACGCATCGTCACCATCTCGTCGTCCAGCGCCCAGTCGGGCGCGCCCAACATGACCCACTACGCGGCGTCCAAGGGCGGGGTCATCGGGCTGACCAAGGCTCTGGCCGTCGAGTTCGCCCGCAGCGGCATCACCGTCAACACCATCCCGCCGAGCCTGGTGGACACGCCGATGGCGCGAGGTGCAGATCCGGCCGACTTCCCGGGCGTCGACGTGGTGGCACCCATGATCCCGCTGGGCCGGGCGGGCACCCCGGCCGACATCGCCGGGGCCTGCTCGTTCCTGTGCGGCGAGGACGGCAGCTACATCACCGGCCAGATCATCGGCGTCAACGGCGGCATGTACCTCTAGCACCGGTGGCCCAACGACCGGCGACACACCGGAGACGGACCCGCGGGCGGGCCCGGCTCCGGCGTGGCTCGGTCGGTCCGCGCTCAGGCCGAGGTCGGCGGGATGACCCCGACGTTGATGTACGCGTCCGCGCCCAGGGTGACCGTGCAGGTGGTGGCGGTGGAGCTGTCGCAGCCGACCCACGAGCCGAAGGTCCCGCTCGTCGTGTGCTCGGTCAGCACCACGGTCGTGCCGGCTGGGTAGCTGTGCACCGGGCACGCCACGTAGGTGTCGCCGTTGGTGGAACAGCCGAAGCTGCCGGGTGCTTCAGTGATGGCGACCTCGCCCTTCACGGTGCAGGTCGAGGCGCCGAATGGGCCGCAGTCGACGGTCGTGGTCTGCGCCACAAGGACCAGATGCAGGGCGTAGTACGGCGTGGTGGGCTCACACACGAAGCTGACGGACTCGCTGCCGTCGGGGTTCGGCGCGTACCGGACGTCGAGCGTCCCAGCCTCCGGGGTCCCCACCGCGCATGGCGAGCCGGTCAATGAGCCGACGCCGCTGACCGTGCCGGCTGGTCCCGCCGGGCCGGCGGGGCCGGGGTCGCCCTGATCGCCCTTGGGTCCGGCTTCTCCGGTCGCACCAGTCGCACCGGTTGCACCGGTTGCACCGGTTGCACCAGTGTCGCCGGTGGCCCCAGCGGCCCCCGTGGCTCCTGGCGCGCCCTGCGGTCCGGCCGGACCGGCCGGGCCGGTGCCACCGTTCTGGCTCCAGGTGATGGCCGTCTCGGCCAACACGCCCGGCGTGGTGATGCAGCGGCCCCGCGCGCCGACGCGGCCGGGTCGATCACTCGCAGGACCCCGGTGGCCTGGTTGACGCATCCGTGGAAGGTGCTGGTGCCGGCGTCCGGGATCGAGGCCACCGCGGCCGATGTCGCGCTCAGCGTCACCACGGCCAACACGGCGGCTAGGCCGATGAGTCGAGCTCGGCTCAGCTTGAACCTCGGGGGGAATGGGATGCGCATGGTGGGATGTCTCCTCCGTCGATCTCGTAGACGTGATGCACGCACCGCAGCGCCGGGCTGTGGCTCGATTCGCCCTCGAAGACCGCGGCGAGTCGACCGCAGGCCGCCAGCGTCGGCCCGCACGCCTGCCATAGTCCGCTGCAGCGCGTCGCGCCGAAACCCGGGAGCCACCTCCCAGCGCGGTGGTGCCACCACCCCCGGGGTCAGGGCGGAATCAGCGCTTGGAGATGACGGCCAGCACGGACACGATCTCGGCCTCGGTGCTGGCCTTGTCGAGGCCGAGGCCGGCCAGCACCCCGTCGTCGGGCTCGAGCTCGAGCAGGGCCAGCAGGAGGTGCTCGGTGCCGATGTAGTTGTGGCCCAGCCGCAGCGCCTGGCGGAAGGTGAGCTCGAGCGCCTTGCGGGCCCCGGCGTCGAACGGGATCAGGGCGGGGAGCTCGGCCACCGCGGGCGGCAGGGCGGCCCTCAGCGCGGTCAACGCCGCGTCCAGATCCACTCCCTGGGCCACCACGGCTCGGGCGGCCAGGCCGTCGGGGTCCCCCAGGACGCCCAGGGCCAGGTGGACGGGTCCGATGGCATCGTTGCCCGCGTTGCGGGCCGCCTCCTGGGAGGCCACCACCGCGTTGCGGGCCCGAATCGTGTAGCGGCTGAATCCCTGCTCCGGATCGAGCATGGACACCTCCGCCGGCCCCTTGGGCACGAACCGCTGTTGGGCGGCCTGCTTGGTCACCCCGATGCTGCGACCGATCTCGGTCCACGAGGCGCCCGAGCGCCGGGCCTGGTCGACGAAGTGGCCGATCAGGTGGTCGGCCACCTCGCCCAGGTGGTCGGCCGCCAGCGCCGCGTCGGTCAGCTGGTCGAGCGGATCGCTGTGGACCCGGCGGATGGCGTCGATCAGGTCGTCGAGGCGCACCTGACCGCTCATGGGGGTGGCGTCAGTGGTCATGCGTCAAGGCTACCTTGACGAAAGAGGAAACGTCAATCACAGGTTGACGACTGGCGTTCGTGCCTCAGGCGGGAAAGGACCAGTCCTCGGGTTCCGATCCCGCCCGCATGGCCACGCAGCGGCCCGTGCCCTCACCGGTGGCCAGGTCCAGGGCCACGCCGGCCACGTCGTCGGCGTCGATCAATCCGACCCCCAGGGTGGCCGGGTCCGCCCCGCCCAACGCGCCCGTGGTCAGCGGCGTGTCCACGAAGCTCGGACACACGGCGTTGATGGTGATGCCGTCGGCGGCCACGTTGGGGGCCTCGGCCCGCACGAACCCGATCACCGCGTGCTTGGTGAGCGTGTAGATCGGGTTGAGCGAGGACGGCACCAGCCCGGCCGTGGACGCCGTCACCACGATCGCCCCACCGCCGCCGGCCTGCATGGCCGGCACCACGGCCCGGGTGCCGAGCACCACCCCATCGATGTTGGCCCCCAACGTCTGGCGGTAGTCGTCCAGGGGCAGGTCACCGATGGGGCCCAGGAAGCCGTAGCGGCCGGCGTTGAGATGGGCGATGTCGACCCCGCCCGCGGCCGCGGCGGCGGCCATGGCCCGGTCCCACAACTCGGGGTCGTCGACGCTGCCGACGACGGGGGCGAACCCGACGGACCGCGCGGCCTGGTGGGTGCGGGCCTCGTCGAACCCGATCCCGATCACCGACGCCCCTTCGGCCACGAACCGCTGGGCCGCCGCCAGCCCGATCCCCGAGTTGGCCCCGGTGATGATCGCCACCTTGTCACGCAGTCGATCCATGACCGGACGGTACCTGGCCCGCGTCTCGACATCGGAGAGATCGAGCCAGGCGGCTCTGCAAGGATGGCGCCATGACCGAACGCATCGAGGTGCAGCGCCCGATCGCCGCAGATCCCGCGGCCATCTTCGCGGTGGTGACCGATCCGGCCGGGTCATGTGGCCATCGACGCGTCGGGCATGTTGATGGCCGCCACCGGCCACCCGGTGACCGCCGTGGGCGACACCTTCGTGGTCCACATGGACCGCGAAGCGCTCAACGACTACCCGCTCGGGCTCTACGACGTCACGGTCGAGATCGTCACCTTCGAGCCCGACCAGGAGATCGCCTGGATGATCCGCGGGGTGATCGAGCCACCCATCGGCCACGTCTACGGCTATCGCCTCGAACCCATCGAGGGCGGCACGCAGGTGACCTCCTACTACGACTGGTCGAACGTCCGCGAGGAGTTCCGCCAGGGCGTGTTCCCGATCATCCCGGAGAGCGCCCTGCGGGCCACCCTGGGGATCCTGGCCCGCACGGTGGCGCCCGGCGAGCCTCGCCCCGGCGCCTAGATCCGAGGACCCACCGTCAGCCCCCCGCACCGTCGCACCCAGGAGTCGATCTGAGATGCCCTTCCACGCCTACCTCGCATTCGCCGGCGACTGCCGCCAGGCCTTCACCCGCTACCAGGAGATCTTCGGCGGTGAGCTCGTGCTGCTGTCCATGGCCGACATGCCGGGCGACGCCGGTCCGCCGCCGGCCGAGGCGAGCGCGGACCTGGTCATGCACGCCGCCCTGTCGGCGGGCGATGCGCTGCTCATGGGAGCCGACGATCCCTCCGGTGGCTTCGACGGCCACGTCCGGGGCATGTGCGTCAGCTACTCGGCGTCCGACCCGGCCGAGGCGGCCCGCATCTTCGACGCCCTGGGTGACGGCGGTGAGATCCAGATGTCGCTGGGTGAGACCTTCTTCTCCCCGGCCTTCGGCATGTGCATCGACCGGTTCGGGACGCCGTGGATGATCAGGGCCGACCCACCCGCCGAGGACGCCGCCGGCTCCTGATGGTGGCGCCCTTGACTACTACGTGATACGTAGTAGTCTGCGGTCATGCGACGACAGGGATCGACGGACAAGTCCAACTCGGGCCGCGGCAACGATCCGGGGCTGCTGATCCTGACCAGCCTGGCCTCGGGCCCCAAGCACGGCTACGCCCTGACCCAGGACATCGAGGCGTTCGCCCAGGTGACCCTCGGTCCCGGGACCCTCTACGGCGCGATCACCCGACTCGAGGAGCGGGGGCTGATCGAACCGGCCGGCGAGGACGGACGGCGGCGGCCCTACCGGATCACGCCCACGGGGCGCGAGGCGCTGACCGCGTCGGTCGCGCAGATGCGCCTGCTCGCCGACGAAGGCGCGGCGCGACTGGGGCTCGGCCCGTCGCGCCCGGCTCGGGGGCGCTCGGCCGGCCCTGGGATGGACATCGTGAAGGCCCGTCGATCGACGGGGGCGCCGCGGACGAGGTGGATCAACTGGTACCCGGCGGCGTGGCGCGAGCGCTACGGCGACGAGCTGGAGGCGCTGGTGGAGGACTCCTACGGAACGGTCGGGCCCTCGCTGCGGGTGCGACTGGCGCTGCGCAAGTCCGGCGCCGTCCAGCACCTGCCGCGAGGCCAGGCTGGTGGACGCCGTCGAGCCCGGCGACCGAGTCCGCTCCGGATCGCTGCTGGTCCTGTCCGCCTGGGCGCTGTTCATGATCGCCGGAGCCGCCTTCGCCAAGTTCTCCGAGCAGTGGGACACATCCGTCGTGCCCGCAACCCGCGGGCTGCCCACCGCGGCCTACGACGCGGTGCAGTGGGCCGGGGTCGTGGGGACGACCATCGTGGCCATCGCCGCGTTGATCGCCATCCCCGGCGTGATCCGCCTCGTCCGCGCCGGCGACTTCGGTCCGGTCCGCGGCCCGATGCGGCGCGCCCTGCTCGTCACCGCCGTCACCGGGGTGGCCACGGTGGGATTGGTCACGTGGGCCCACCACCTGAGCGTCCACGACCGCAACGGCGGCCGCTGGCCCTACCTCGCGCTGGGCTCGGTCTGGGCCGTGCTGGTGTGCGCCTCGATCGTGCTGTGCACCGTGGCGGTGGTGGCCGCCGCCAGCCGGATCGACCTCTCCGACCGCACCTGGGGCCTCTACCGGGTGCTCGCCGTCGGCCTGGCCCTGGCCATGGCGACGGTCGCGGCCGGCACCGTCACCTGGTGGGCGTCGCTGGCCACCCGCGCCCCCCACGTCCTCGATGCCGGACTGCTGGCGTTGCCGTCCGGATCGATCCCGCCGGCCCTGGTGCTGGTCGTGGCCCTCATGGTGGGTGGGTTGGCCATCGCCGCCATCGGCGTCGACCGGACGGTTCGCGCCTGCACCTGAGCTGACCGGCCGCGTCCCGGACTCGCCGCTCAGTCGATCTCGACCGAGAAGTCCCAGGTGGCGATGGTCGAGCCGTTGGGCGCCCAGCGCAGCTGACCAGCCCCGGTGGGCAGCACGTCGTGGATCGACACCTGCTCCTCTCCCGGAGGGGCGGTGGACGTCGACCCGGCGGTGACCTGCGGGTGGTGCACGTTGCCCATCTCGTCGACGAAGGTGAAGTCGCCGGCGCGGACCGCCACGGTGCCCCGCCGCGCCGACAGCGTCATGACCATGGTGCAGGGCGTGGTCTCGGGAACCGGGTACTGGCCTTGCACCGTCCCGTAGGGACCGACCACCGTGGCCCGGGCCGACCCCTGGGCCAGGATCACCTCGATGGTGTCACCTTCGACGCCGACCTGGGGACGGGCGGCACTGGCCCGCACGACGTGGTGGGCCGCGACGGTCGAGGTCGGGAGCCACGACGGCAGCCCGCCGTAGCGGTCGGCACACGCGTGGCTCCCGCACCCGGCCAGCCCCACCACCAGGACCAGCGCGGCGCTCAGCCACCCAACCCGCAGACCAGGGGTGCGCGCCGAGGCCACTCGACCTGGTCGGGCAGGCCTCAGTGCCTGCCGCTCGGGTTGGTGAACACGTCCAGGCCGAAGGTGGCGAGGCCGGGCTGGGCGGCGAAGCCGAGGTGGCCCTGGCCATCGAGGCCCGGCGAGGCGGCCCGCACCCCGAAGATGTCCTCCATGGTCCGCAGCCAGCTGTAGTGGTTGTAGAAGGTGGTGCTCACGGTGCCGGGGCGGATGAACGGGCTGATCAGGACGCTGCCCGTGTCGCCTCCACCGGTCGTCGGGTCCTTGGCGTCGAACAGCGGGTCGGTGGCCTCGGTGCGAGCGGCCAGGGTCACCGAGGTGACCGGCCCGCTGGGGGCGGTGGGCACGCCGTTGCAGACCAGCGAGAACGACCCGTTCACGGCCCGGCCACCGCTCTGGGTGGGCACGGACGGGAACTGCGGTCCGGCGTCGGTGATCTGACCGACCACGCAACCGGCGGGGATGTTGGTCCCGGTCACGGCTCGGCCCTGGTCGGTGATCACCGCCGAGTTGTCGACGATGGTGTTCGAATCCTGGTCACCGCTGGCCGTGTCGGTGCGGGCACCCGGGACGGTGCTGCCACCGCCGAGGACGAGGCCGGGCACGTCAGTGGGCCGGTCGACGAAGGCGTTGTTGCCCGGGCCGGGGTCGAGCTGGTTGCCGGCCGCGTCGGTGGCCAGCGGCGTGTTCGGACCGGTGGGCTCGAAGTGGACGTTGCGCCCGAAGAGGTTCTCCCCCGCGGAGTCCGCGGCGATGGAGGCGGCCGCGGTGGGCGCCTCGATCGTGGAGTTCTGGAAGCTGTTGCCGGTGAAGGTGAAGGGCGGGAACCCCTCGTCGAAGGTCACGTCGATGAGGCCGCCGTCCTTGAAGGCCGGCGACTGCTCGATCATCGGGATGTAGTGCTCGAGCCACAGGTCAGCGGCATAGAGGCCCCCCGTGTAGTTGATCGGCGGCTTGGGGGTGCCGTCGGGGTTGAAGCCGCCCGGAGAGGTTGTTGCCGTGGCACACCGCGTCGTGGGCGTCGCTGCAGTTGTCCGGTGTGATCCAGCTGAACGACGGCGTGGTGGACTCACTCTGCAGGTCGTGGAACAGGCCGCTGGTCGTGCTGTCGAGGTTCACCACCTGGGAGGCGCAGTCCGCCGAGTCGAGCAGCGAGTGGAACCACGGGAACGGCGAGTGCTTGGGCACGTACTGGTCATCGGCGGTGGCGCTGCCGGGATCGGCCACCCCGGCACCAGCCGGGTTGCCCGGCGCACCGCACGTGTAGTCCTCGCGACCGGGCGTGTTGCCCAGGTCCTGCAGGTAGCCCTTCCAGCTGACGTGGGCCCCGTCGAGCTGGTTGAAGAGGGTGGGGACATCGGCCGGATACACGCAGCCGTTGGTCCCGACCGCGCCGTTGGGCCCGCGGCTGACGCCCACTGCCCGTTGTTCGGGTTGCCGTGCTGGTTGATCACCGAGCCGACCGCGTCCTTGTACTGGGGGCAGTCGTCCTGGCCGTCGGGGTTCGGCCCCTGACCACTCACCATGGAGGTGTAGTTGTCCAGGCTGAAGTGGCCGGTGCCGTAGTAGTTCTTCAGCAACGCGCCCTGCTGGGGCAGCGTCTTCCAGAGGTAGGTGTTCTGGTTCAGCCCGGTGAAGGTGGCGTCGTAGGACTTGTTCTCGAGGATGATCAGCCACACGTGCTTGATGCGACCCGGTTGGGCGTTTCCGCCGCCGGGGCTGCCGTGAGCCATCGCCGTGGGCACCACGACAGCCATCGCCGCGATCATGAGCACGCCCGCGGAGATCGTTGCCGTCCGCTTGCCGAGAGTGGAGAAGAAGCGCATGACTCGGGTTGTAACAACGCCGCGTCCCGATTGCAGGACCCAACAGTTGAAGTCGAGGTGAATCCTCGGCGAAGCCCACACGAGCGGCAGGTGACCGGGGTCGCCGACCGAGGAGGCCGATCCCGGGACGCGGTCGAGAGCTGAGCTCCACGCGGCATGGGTAGGGTTCGATGCCCATGGACGCCACCAACCTCGCTGACCTCTACGAGACGCCGCTGCTCGATTGGGGACGCATCCAGGGCCGCCTCGACCAGGGGGTGCCCCAGGCCCCGGGGACCGGCGGTCCTGATCGTCACACCTGTTGGCTGGCCACGGTCAACCCGGACGGCAGTCCCCATGTCACCGGCGTCGGCGCGCTCTGGGTCGACGGCACCTTCTGGTTCGAGACCGGCGCCACCACCCGCAAGGGCCGCAACCTGGCCCGCGATGCCCGGTGCTCGTTGAGCGTGGCCACCGACCAGTTCGACCTGGTGATCGAGGGCGAGGCGCACCGGGTCACCGACGCCCCCACGGTGGCGGCGATGGCCGAGCGCTGGGCCGCGGCTGGCTGGCCGGCGGTGGTGGACGAGACGGGTGTGGCCCTCACCGCGCCCTTCAGCGCACCGTCGGCCGGGCCACCACCGTGGTTCGTGTACCGGATCACGCCGGCCACCGCCACCGCGCTGCTCACCGTCGAGCCCGGCGGTGCCACTCGCTGGCGCTTCTGATCGCAGACGTGGTGGCCCAAGCGTGCTGCCCGCCGCACCTACGCCGTCCCGGCGGCCCCTGACCCGGGCCCCGCCCCCCCCGGTCGGTGACCGACCGGGCGTGGGTTGGCCGGAGCCGCTGCGCCGCCAGAACAGACTTAACATCCCCTCATCCGCGGCTACGTGTTCCGACTGCTCCCACCTCGCCCCAGCTTCGCCTTCGACATGTCCGAGGACGAGCGAGCCGCCATGACCGAACACGTCGCCTACTGGGCCCGCCTGACCGAGCAGGGTCGTGTGCTGGCCTTCGGCCCGGTGGCCGACCCGGCCGGCCCCTACGGCATCGGCATCGTGCTGGCCGCCGACGACGACGAGATGGCCGCCCTACGCGACGGCGACCCGGCGGTGCAATCCACCCACGGGTTGCGCGCCGAGGTGTCGCCCATGTTGCGCCTGGTCACCCCCGATCAGACCTACGAGGGTGCACCGCCGCGGTAGCGGTCAGAGGTAGGAGATCCCGTTGCCGATCAGCACCACGCCGAAGATCAGGTACAGCACGGCCATGACCGCATCGTTGTTGCGGCCCAGCCACGTCCGCCATCCGGTGAGCACCGCCTCGGATCGCTCGCCCAGCACCAGGGCTACCACCACCGGAGTGGCCACGCCGACCGAGGCCAGCACCACGTAGATGGCCATCACCGCGGCCACCTGCCCGGCGGGCAGCTCGGCGGCCCCGATGGCCAGCGAGGCGGCGACGGCCATGACCAGGTTCTTCGGATTGAAGGCGCCGATGGCCAGTCCCGTGGCCGCCGCCTTGGGCGGAGCGAAGCTCGAGATGCCGTGCATCCAACCCGGCAGCTCCGCCTCCTCCGTCGCCGCCCGGCGCTTTCGGACCTTGGCCACCGCGGCCACGAGCAGTCCGACGCCCAGCACGATCCGCAGGATGGCCGCCGCCCGAGACGGCGTCGAGCCGCTCGACAGGTCGATGTGGGAGGCCAGCACCTCGAGCGCGACGAGCACGCCCGCCACGCCGGCCACGAAGCCGGCCAGGTAGCTGGCGGCGGCGGCCATGGGCCGCGGCGAGAAGAGCAGGAGGATCGCACCCACGATGTTGATCGGTGACACCGCCACCACCACGGCGAAGGCCAGAACGTCCCCGATGGCCTGGTGCACGCCGCATGATGGCATGGCGGCAGCCGATGTCCGAGCCGGAGCGACGGGGCCGCGGCGACGGGCCGGAGACGGGCGGGGAACCGGCCGGACCCGGACGTCGTCGAAGCCCCTGACCGAGCATCGGGAGGACTCCGGCCGTGAGCGAGATGCGTGTGCAACCAGGTGAAGCGCAGTCAACCGCGCCGGCCTCCCGGCCCACGACCAGGCGGCGGGCGGGCCTGGTCCTGGCCGCGATCGTGGTCCTGGCCCTGACCGCGGCGGCGTGCTCGTCATCCCCGCACGGTGGCGTGGGTGCGCCGCAGGCCCTCTCGAGCGCCGGCGTCGACGACGGCATCACCGTGACCGGCTCCGGTCAGGTCGAGGGCACCCCCGACACCCTGACCGCCTCGTTCGGGGTGCTCGCCCGCCAGCCGTCGGTGAGCGCCGCCATCGCCGGTGCGGCCTCGACCGCCGCCACCGTGGTGGCCACGCTCCGGGGCCGTGGGGTGGTGGCCAGCGACATCCAGACGCAGAACTACTCGGTGGCCCAGTCGTTCGACACCGTCAACGGCCGCCAGGTCCCCAACGGGTACACCGTGGGCGAGACCCTCGTGGCCAAGCTCCACCAGCTGTCCACCGCCGGGGCGCTGATCGATGCGGTCAGCGCCGCCGCCGGGCCGGCCGTGTCCGTCCAGGACGTCGCCTTCTCGCTCGAGGACAACAAGCAGCTGCTGTCGGAGGCCCGCGCCATGGCCTATGCCGACGCCAAGGCGCAGGCCCAACAGCTCAGCGGGCTGAGCGGACGCCATCTGGGACCGGCGGCCGGGATCCAGCTGGCCACCAACCCCGAGCCGATCTATGCCGCCCAGGGCCTAGCGGCGCGGGCGGCCAGCACGCCCTCGGCCGTCACGCAGCTCGAGCCTGGTTCGGTGTCCACCACGGTGCAGGTCACCGTCCGATTCACGCTGAGCTGAGCCACCCGCAACGCCGAATCGGTGCGCTCGCCGGCCTCGGCCGCCACGACGGGCACAGATTTCGATTGGGGGACCGAGCTAGTGGCGGCGGTGCGGGACTGGTGGAACCTGAACCCGAGCGCGTAGAACGGTCCGCAGCAGATGGCCATCGAGGGGGAGCGACATGTCGACGATCACGGGGAAGACCGCCCTGGTCACGGGCGGAGGCCGCGGCATCGGCCTGGGCTCTGCCCGGCGCCTGGCGGCGGACGGGGCGCACGTGGCCATCTGTGGCCGCACCGAGGCCACGCTCGCCGCCGCCGCCGAGACGATCACCCCCGAGGTCGGCCAGGGCGGGTCCGTCCGCTGGATCGTGGCCGATGTGACCGTCGAGGACCAGGTGGCCCGGGCGGTGGCCTTCGCCGCCGAGCCGACCAGCGGACTCGACATCCTCTTCGCCAACGCCGGCGGATCGCAGCACATGGGATCCTTCGCCGAGGCCGATGCCGACGCGCTGCGGGCCACCGTCGAGCAGAACCTGATCAGCACCATGCTGTGCATCAAGCACGCGGTCGGGGCCATGGAAGCCAACGGTGGCGGATCGATCATCGGGATGTCGTCGGGAGCCGGCCACTTCCCGCATCGCTGGCTGTGGGCCTACGGCGCGGCCAAGGCCGGCATCGACATGGTGTGTCGCAGCGCGGCCGAAGAGCTGGGCCATGCCGGCATCCGGGTGAACAGCGTGCAGCCCGGCATCATCGACGACGAGCTGATGTCGCCGATCACCGCCGGTGGGCCGCTGCTCGACGACTACCTGGACGGCATGCCCCTGCGCCGGGTGGGGACGGTGCAGGACGTGGCCGAGGCCGTGCGCTTCCTGGCCGGACCGGAGTCCTCGTGGATCACCGGCGTGAACCTGGCCATCGACGGGGGCCACCACCTGCGCGGCGGCGCCGACTACTCGCTGCTGTTCGGCGGCTCGGATGGCTGACGTCGGCCTCGGTGACTCGGAAGGCTGATAGGCCCGATTCCGCAAGCCGTACTACCTGATTCGAGATGTCATAGTCTCGACCCACGATGGAACTCGACCTCCTCGACGGTGCCTGGTACGCCCGGGATCCCCACGCCATCTGGACGCAGATGCGGGCCGAGGCGCCCGTCCACTACGACGAGCGGTCCCTGGTGTGGGGCATCGCCCGATACGACGACGTGGTGCGCATCGAGAAGGACCCGGTCACCTTCTCGAGCCGCCGGGCCCCGCGACCCCACGGCGATCCGCTCCCGATGATGATCGCCATGGACAACCCGGAGCACCAGCGCCGGCGATCGCTGGTCAGCCGCAGGTTCACCCCCAAGCGCATCGCCGCCCACGGGGCCAAGGTGCGCGAGCTGTGCACCACCATCCTCGACGCGGTGTGCGAGCAGGGCGAATGCGACTTCGTGTGGGACGTCGCCGCCCCGCTGCCCCTGCTGTTGATCGCCGACATGCTCGGCTTCGAGCCCCCCACCCACGACGACCTGCTGCGCTGGTCCGACGACCTGCTCCGGGCCACCACGGTCCGGCCCTCGCCCGACGTGGCCCGGACGGCGCTCGAGGCCATGCTCGGCTTCCGCGAGTGCCAACTCGAGGTGATCGCCCAGCGCCGGGCCGAGCCCCGCGACGACCTGATCAGCACGCTGTGTCACGCGACGGTCGAGGGCGAGCGACTCGACGACGAGTCGATCGTGCAGGAGACGCTGCTGATCCTGATCGGGGGCGACGAGACCACCCGCCACGTCATCCGCGGCGGCATGCTGGCCCTGCTCGACCAGCCCGACCAGCTCGGCCGGATGCGCAACCACCCCGAGCACTGGCCCACGGCGGTGGAGGAGCTGCTGCGGTGGGTCTCGCCGGTCAAGAACATGGCCCGCACCGCCACCTGCGACGTCGAGGTCCGCGGCCAGCAGCTGCGCCAGGGCGATCAGCTGATCCTCTTCTACCCGTCGGCCAACCGCGACGAGGACGTCTTCGACGATCCCCAGCGACTCGACGTGGGTCGCGACCCCAACCCCCATCTGGCCTTCGGGTTCGGACCCCACTTCTGCATGGGCGCGGCCCTGGCCCGCCTGGAGCTGCGGGTGATGTTCGAGCGAGGCGGTGCGGCGGCTGCCGGACCTGGTGGTCAGCGATCCGGACGCGCTCGCCTGCCGCGAGTCCAACTTCGTGAGCGGCCTGGAGTCCATGCCGGTGCGCTTCACGCCCACCGAACGCCAGCACCGGCGCTCGCACCGAACGGACAGCCCGGTGAGCGGATCGGCCACGGGCGACGCGGGCCGACCGGGACGTGGAACCGGGCGGCCGGCCCGATGGCCGGCATGCGGCATCGTGGAGCTCGCCGGGTGTGGGTCGTCACGCCGGACCCGGGGCAGTCGTGAGCTGTGGCTGGCCGACTGGGGGGCCGAGTGTCATCAAGATCCGACGCCCTGCTGGCCCGGTTCGACGGCTGATCTACGCCTGATCACCGGATCGCCTCGACGACGCCGACGCCGCCGCCTACGACATCGCCGCCTTCTGGGCCCGATCGGGCATGGCCGAGGCCCTGCGCACGCCGGGAGGCCCGCTTGCCGTTCCAGCGCGCCGGCATGGGCGACCACAGCGTGGCCATGACCGGCGCGGCCATGGTCAGCCGCCGCGCTCTACGAGCGTGAACGCACGGGCCGGGGCCAGCTGGTGTCCACCTCGCTGCTGCGCCAGGGCGCCTACACCATCGGCTTCGACGTGAACGTGGCCCTGCCCTGGGGCCGCACCCTGGCCATCGGGGTCCGCGAGACGACGGGCAACCCCACCGTGAACAACTACACCGCAGCCGACGGCCTCCAGTTCTGGATCGTCGGCCTGGAGGGCGATCGCCACTGGCCGGCGCTGGCCCGCGCCGTCGGGCGGTCGGAGTGGCTGACCGATCCCCGCTTCGCCACCGGCCGCGACCGCTTCGCCAACGCCCGCACCCTGATCGCCGAGCTCGACGCCCGGTTCGCCGAGCGCACCCGCGACGAGTGGGCCACCGCCTTCGACGCCGAACCCGACCTGTTCTGGACGCCGGTGAACTCCATCGACGACCTGCTGGCCGACGAGCAGTTCCATGCCTCGGGAGCAGTGGTGGAGGTTCCCGACGAGACCGGGTCCCGGGCCATGCTGGCCACGCCGGCCGACTTCGGGGGCCGCGCGCCGGCGCCGCGGTGGCGGGCCCCCACCACCGGCGAGCACACGGCGACGGTGCTGGGCGAGCTGGGCCACGACCAGGCCGACATCGACCGACTCGTCTCGAGCGGCGTGGTGGGATCGACCGGGGACGGGCCAGGAGCGACGACATGACCGACGACACGAGCGACCAGCCGAGCGAGGGGATGACCGACGGGGTGTCCGATCGCCTGCGTGAGGGCAAGGGCGATCAGCTGGCCACGGCCAACCGCGACCCGGCTACCACCGCGGCCACGCTGGAGCGCTGGCTCAGCCAGGTGGCCGGGCTCGAGGACGTGCGGGTCTCCAACCTGGCCATCCCCGGATCCACCGGCTGGTCCAACGAGACCATCCTGTTCGATGCCACCTGGCGCGAGTCCGGCGAGCTCGCCGACCACGAGCTGGTGGCCCGCATCGCCCCCACCGGCTACACGGTGTTCCCCGGTCGCACCTTCGCCACCCAGTACCAGGTGATGCGGGCGCTGGCCGACGAGGGCTCGGTGGAAGGTGCCCAGGCTCTCGGGGGCCAGGCTGGGCAGGAACACGCCTCCGAGCTGCGAGGAGAACACCTCCTGGTTGCGCAGTACGGTGCTCACGCCCTCGTGGCTGGTGACCGACCAGAAGCCGGGACTGTCCACGAAGCTGAGCAGATCCCCGTCACCGGTGGGGAGCGGCGCCGGCGGCTTCGGTGTGCCAGGTGACGCCGCCGGCGGCGCGCAGGGCGTCGAACACGGGTGGGGCACGCCCGACGGCGAAGGTGGCGCCGTCGGTCAGATCGACGTCGCAGATGTCCGCGGCCAGGCGGGCGGACGGGGGTGGGCCGAGCGGCTGGAGGATCTCGGTCACTGTCGAGGTCAGCCGGCCGACGCCGCGGCCCGCTTGGCCGGGCGCTTGCGGGTGCCGGGCCAGTCGCCGTCATCCGCGATCTCCGGTGGCAGCAACCGGCTGGCCACCGACGAGTACCAGTCGTCGGGCTGCTGGGCGCCGAGGCCCTGCAGGCAGAACCGCGCCAGCTCCTGGGGGTCGGGCAGCTCGAGGCCGTAGTCGTTGCCGAGCGTCTGGCTGGTGATGAGCGAGGCGTTCAAGGCCACGATCATGTAGGCGGCCACGTGTCCCTGGTCGGTGATCATGCCGGCGGCCGCGGCCTCGTCGACCAGGTCGACGAAGACCTGGTTGACCGGCTCGTGGGACCGGGCCACCAGATCGGGCTGCGCCTCGCTCAGCTTGAGGCGCAGCCGAGCCAGACCGATGTCGATGCCCCGGCTGCTGTGGGCCGGCATGGTGGCCGCGGCCACCACCCCGCCGGCCAGGCGCTCCAGCGGATCCTCGAGCCCGGCGATCGACGTGCGGATCATCTGCGCGTACCGCTTCATGGCCACTTCGAACACGGCCAGGGCCAGGTCGTCCTTGCTCTCGAAGTACTGGTAGAGCGTGCGCAGGGACTGGCCGGCCTCGTTGGCCACCTCCTGCACGGTGAAGCCCTCGCCGTTGGACTGCTCGAGCAGCGTGGCCGCGGCCCGGATCAGGGTGGCGCCCCGATCGATCGAGCGCTTGGTGGCCGTGCGCAGGGACCGCCCCACCACCCGTCGCTGCCAGTCCGCCGCGTCGTCGGCCACCTCCGCGGTGGGATCCGCTGCGGGCCGGACCGTCCTGGTTCTCTTGGGTGCCGCCTTCGGCGTTGCCTCTGACATGTGGCCGGACGTCCTCCGTGAGCGTGGTAACCATCCTAGCTGCCTTGGCCGGTGGCAACTTTCATCCCGGTAGAGGCCCATTGCCCGAGATCGGGTAGGCGGCTTGCCAGGTCTCGAGCTCTCAGTAGTGGTCGAGCAGGTCGATGACCCGGTTGGCCCGCTCCCCCAGCAACATGGGTCCCACCACCGCCAGATGCGCCCGCCAGTGCTCCTCGGCGGCCACCGCGTCACCCGCGGCGATGAGCTCCGCCAGCCGGCGTTGGGAGCGGATGCCCCGCCGGCGGGTCTCGATCGATTCCTCTCCGGGCGCCTGGGACACCTCGCTCACCGCCCGCGACACGATCTCGTTCAACATCTCGGCCACGATCGACAGCGTCTGGTTCCCGGCCAGCGCCACCAGCCGCTCGTGGAACCGGGCGTTGGCCACCGCGAAGGCCTCGGGGTCCTCCAGGCAGGCCTCCTGGTCGACGATGAGCCCGAGCAGCTCCTTGCTGGCCGACCGTCGCCGGGACGACTGCGCCACCGTGCGGGCGGCCATGGGCTCCAACGTGCTGCGGGCCTCGAAGACGTCGGCCAACGGCACCTGTCGGGCTTGGAGCACCAGCGCGGCGGTGCGGGCCGTGATCCGCTGGTCGGGCTCGTGGACGATGACGCCCCCGAGCGCGCCGCGCACCACCGTGATCAGTCCCTCCGCCTCGAGGATGCGCAGCGCCTCGCGAAGCGACGGTCGCGACACCCCGAACCGCTCCACCAGATCGGGCTCGTGGCCGAGCGAGTCGCCCTCCGACAGCTGTCCATCGACGATGAGCGAGCGCAGCTCGTCGGCGATGAGCTGGGGCTTCTCGCGAGGGACGGGACGCGCTCGCTTGCGGTCGGCCATCGAGGTTCGGGCATCTCCAGTCGGCAGGCGGCGATCGCCGAGCCTGCAGACGGCCAAGCTAGCTCACGAGCCCGCGGCCACCGCCGGTGCGGTCAGGCCCATGAGGCCGAACATGTTGGACGACATGATGCGCTCGGTGTCGGCATCCGCCACGTCGGTCAGCTCGTCGACCCACCCGATCGGCTCGGCCAGGCCCTCGGGATGGGGGAAGTCCGACCCGAAGCACACCCGCTCGGCGCCCAGCAGACCGATGAGCCCGACCACGGAGTCCTCCCAGAAGGGGTTCACCCACACGTTGCGAGCGAACACGTCGCGGGGGTGCTCGGGGAACTCCTGGGGCATCTTCTTGTAGGCCAGCTCGAGGTTCTTCAGCAGCAGGCCAACCCAGCTGCCCCCGTTCTCGACGCTGATCAGCTTGACCCCGGGGAAGCGGGTCAGCATGCCGTGGCAGATGGCCGAGGCCAGGGCGTCCTGGATCGATCGACCGCCGTCAGCCACCGCCGCGAACGTCTGGGGCCGGAAGGCGACGTACTCGCCGTGGGTCCCCTCCCAGGTGTTCAGGTAGTCCTGGTAGCCGCTGTCGGAGGCATGCAGGGCCACCAGCAGCCCCGCCTCCTGGATCCGGGCCCAGAAGGGATCGAAGTCAGCCAGGAAGGGCGAGCGGGGGCCACCGGTCCCGCTGACCGGCGCGGGCCGCAGCAGCACGGCCCGCGCGCCTCGCTCGATGAGCAGCTCGAGCTCGGCGATGCCCTCGTCGAGCAGGCACGGGTTCACGATCGGGGTGGCGAAGAGCCGACCCCGGTAGTCGAAGGTCCACTCGTCGAACAGCCACTGGTTGAAGGCGTGGATGGCCACCTGCGTGAGGGCCGGGTCATCGAGCAACCGCGCCTCGATGAGGCTGGCCAGGGTCGGGAACACCAGCGAGGCGTACACCCCCTGCTGATCGAGCAGGTCGAGTCGCGGCTCGGGCTGGCGGAAGGCCGGGATGCAGGCCATCGGCTCGCCGGTGAGCTCGCGCAGCGTCTTGCCCTCGCGGTTGTCGGCGGCGTAGAAGGCCATGTGGGCGCCGGGGCGGGCCACCACGTCGAAGGTCGGGTTCGGGATGAACTCGGTGATGCTGTTGCGCACCACCAGCTTCTTGCGTCCCTTGATCTCGGCGAACCGGAACAGGTTGGCGTGCGCGGCCGGCAGGTACCGCGTGAAGGCGTCCTCGGCCTCGTAGAGATGGTTGTCGGCGTCGAAGACCGGGAAGTCGAGCTGGGTCATGACTCTCGGTTTACCAGATCGGAACTACCGTTTCCCAGAACCGGCATGTCATACTCTCGCCGATGCGTAGGGCACCCGCCACGGCAGGATCAGCCAGGATGGTGCCGTGATCGATGCGCCGCGTCCCGAAGCGGGTCCGCACCGACCCCTGGTCGACACCCCGGAGCTGGCCCCGGGCGGGATCCGGCGCACCACCTCGATCGACGTGGTGCGGCCCGAGGGGCTGACCGGACCGCTCGTGGCCGACATCCGGGGACGTGACCTGGTGCGCCACGCCGACGGCCAGCTGGAGACGGTCGAGGTGGTCGGGCTGCGGGTGCGCATCGACGCCTGGACCGGGCGGATCGACGCCATCGAGGATCTGGCATCAGGCGCTCGGGCCTCGGCGCTGGTGGGCGCCGACGTGCGGCGGCGCTTCGGCGCATCGGTGGCCGAGGCCCTGCCCGACGACGCCACCCGCCGCGCGCTGCTCTACAGCGCGCTGGAGGATCTCAACGGGGCCAGCCTGGTCTCGGGCTACGCCCCGCTGCGGGCCGGCCTGCTGGGCGCGTCCAAGGAGGAGGGCGAGGCCCGCGCCGCCATGCAGGCGGACATCTGCGCGGGCGGGCCCGAGGCGGGGCCATGGTCGAGCGCCTGCGCCTGACGGGCGACACCGCCGTGCCCATGGGTCCGGTGGCGCCCGGCATCACCGGGCAGGCCGGGTCGACGCCGCCGACCTCGGAGCGGTGGCACGCGGTGGCGCCGTTGGCCGAGCACACGGTGAGGCGGCTCCGACGCCTCGACGTCCAGCCGCCCGAGCCGGGTGGCCGCGGTGGCCGCCTGACCGCGCACTTCCGCGACTCCTACCAGGGCGTCGACGAGGAGATGGTCATGCACGAGTACCTGGTGTCGGCCGATCTCGTCGCCGGTGGCGGCGCCGCACCGGACCTGCGCATCGAGGCCATCGAGGTGGACCCCCGGGTGCTGCCCTGGGAGAGCTGCCCCGCGGCTGGGGCCAGCGCCGGCACCCTGGCCGGCACCGCCGTGGCCGATCTCCCCGGCCGGGTCCGGGCCGAGCTGGTGGGACCCTCCACCTGCACCCACCTCAACAGCACCATGCGATCGTTGGCCGATGCCGACGCCCTGATCGCCGCGCTCGAGCGCGGCGGTCGAGTCTGATCACCTCACCCACCAGGAGTCCGACATGCGTGCAGGAGTGGTCACCGACACGGGTGCCATCGAGGTCGAGACGGTCGCCGATCCCCAGCCCGGCCCCGGCCAGCTGGTGTTGCGGGTGACCAGCTGCGGCATCTGCGGATCGGACCTGAAGTCGCGACCGGCCATGCCCCACGGCACGGTCATGGGCCACGAGTTCTGCGGGCAGGTCGTCGCCGTGGGCGAGCCGACCGACGGGCCCGCTCCCAGCCACCCCTGGCGCGAAGGCATGGCCGCGGCGGTGCTGCCGGTCTTCTCCTGCGGCACCTGCGCCTGGTGCCGGGTGGGCGAGGTGGCCCACTGCGCCGCGGCCCGACTGGTGGGCCTGGGAGGGGCGCCGGGCGGGTTCGCCGAGTACGTGACCGCCGAGCGCGGCGCTCACCTTCGTGCGGGGAGCCGGACCCGTACCTGCCGGTGTTGGCGCTGCTCAAGGAGCTCACCGTGGCCTTCTCGGTGTACTACCGCCCTGAGGAGTTCGCCGAGGTGATCGACGCCTTCGCCACCGGTCGGATCGATCCGACCCCGCTGGTCACCGACACCATCGGGCTCGACGGCCTCGACGGTGCCTTCGCTCGCCTGGCCACCGACCCCACCGACGGCAAGATCCTGGTCGACCCCCGAGCGGGGGGCGTGGCGTGACCATCGAGTGGTCGCTGGCCCAGGTCAACGACGTGATCACCGACGCCGCCCCCGACCGCGACATGCTCGTGTGGCGCGACCAGCGCCGCACCTTCGCCCAGGTGCGCGACCGCACCCGCGGCCTGGGCGGGTTCCTGGTGAGCCGGGGCATCGGGACGCGACGGGAGCGCACCGAGCTGGCCCGCTGGGAGTGCGGTCAGTCCACGGTGGCGGTGGTCATGAACAACCGACCCGAGTACATCGAGGCCATGCTCGGCGCCTACCGGGCCCGCGCCGTGCCCTTCAACGTCAACCAGAACTACACGGGCGGCGAGATCGGCTCCCTGCTCGACATGCTGGGCGCCGAGGTGATCGTGTACCAGCGGTCCCTGGGCCCGCGCCTGGCCGAGGCCATCGAGGATCGCCCTGTGCTGCTGGTCGACGTCGACGACGGTTCGGGCACCACCCCGCGGCCCGGCAGCGTCACCTTCGAGGAGGCCGTCGAGCTCGGCACCGGCACCGAACTGCCCACCCCGCGGGGCGACGACCTGTACCTGGTGTGCACGGGCGGGACCACGGGACGGCCCAAGGGCGTGCTGTGGCGCCAGGCCGACATCTTCGTGTCGGGCATGGGGGGCTCGGATCAGACCACCGCCGAGACCCTGACCGCCACCGCGGCCCACGATACGGGGGCCTGGTTCGCGGCGCCGCCCATGATGCACGCGGCCGCGCAGTGGACCGCCTACGCCGGGCTGCACCTGGGCGCCACCGTGGTCATGCACGACGACTCCCATCGCTTCGACGCGGCCGAGATCCTGCGCGTGGCCGAAGCCGAACGCGTCGTGATGATGTCCATCGTGGGCGACGCCTACGCCCGGCCGATCGTGGAGGAGCTGCGCCGCGGGACCTACGACCTGTCCGCCCTCCAGCGGATCGGCACCGGCGGCGCCCCCACCAGCGACGACAACAAGCAGGCCCTGCTCGAGCTGTTGCCCCAGGTGACCGTGATCGACGGCTACGGCGCATCCGAGACCGGCGGGATGGCCTTCGGCGTCAACAACCGGGCGGCCAAGAGCGAGTCGTTCGCTCCCGCCACCGGGGCCACGGTCGTGTCCGCCGATCGCACCCGGTTCCTGGAGCCCGGCACCGACGAGATCGGCTGGACGGCCCGTCGCGGCCGGGTGCCCCTCGGCTACCTCGACGACCGGGCCGCCACCGAAGCCACCTTCCCCATCGTGGCCGGTGAGCGGGTGGCGGTTCCCGGCGATCGGGCTCAGCTGGAGGCAGACGGGACCATCCGGATGCTCGGTCGGGATTCGTTGGTGGTGAACACGGGCGGCGAGAAGGTGTTCGTCGAGGAGGTCGAGCAGGCCCTGTTGCGCCACCCCGACGTGGTGGACGTGCTGGTGGTCGGCCGTCCCAGCGAACGGTTCGGCCAGGAGGTGGTGGCCGTGGTGCAGCTGGCGCCCGGCTCGGCGGCCACCGGCGAGGAGCTGCGCGAGTTCTGCGCCGTGTCGGTGGCCCGGTTCAAGGCGCCCCGAGCCTTCGTGTTCACCGAGGCCATCGCCCGCCACCCGAGCGGCAAGGCCGACTACCGGTGGGCCCGGGACCAGGCCGAGGCGGCCACCGGGGCCTGAGTCGAGGACCTCGAGTCGCGGTCGGGGACCGGCTCAGGGCTCGGGGATGTCGAAGTGCTCGTCTCGGGCCGCCAGCGCCGCCTTGGTGCCGAGCTGGGCCCGGGTCTTCACGAAGTTGAACTCGTCGGGCTCGAACTGCAGGTTCGTGCCGTAGGCGTGGAACAGGTAGCTGGCCACCTCCTCGCCCTGGTAGCCCTGGAGCTGCTCGACCAGGCGGAAGGCCTCCTTGGCCATGACCAGGCCGTCGGCCGGCATGCGGGCCACCTTGCGCGCCCAGAAGTCGGCCCGGGCCGCCACCGCGTCGTCGTCGACCACCTCGGTGAACACCGACAGGTGGGCCAGATCGGCGGCGGGCACCGCGTCGCCGGTCAGCAGCAGCCGACGGGCCAGCACCGGTCCCAGCCGGTAGAAGAACAGGTGCAAGGTCCCCAGGGCCGGACCCAGCATGCGGGTGGCGGGCATGCCCACCAGGGTGTCGCGGCCCACCACGGAGATGTCGGCCATCAACGCCATCTCGAACCCGCCGCCCAGCGCATAGCCGTTCACCTCGGCCACGATCACCTTCGAGTAGCCCAGGAAGTCGTGGTAGAAGCTGAAGGTCTTGCGGTCCACCGAGAGCCGGCGTCGCTGACTGGGACGACGGGGCCGCGGCGCCTCGCCGCCCGATCCACCCGGCCCGGAGCCAGTTTCACCCGGGCGGGAGCTGGGCCCGTACCAGGCGTAGGCGTTGCCCATGTCGGCCCCGGTGCTGAACACACCGCCTTCGCCCCGCAGGTGCACCACCTTGATGTCGTCGTCGAGCGCCAGTTCGTCGAGGTAGGCGCCGAGCTGCTCGCGGATGGCCGCGTCGTAGGAGTTGCGTCGCTCGGGGTTGTTCAGGCTGATCCGGGCGATGCCGGTCGTCCTGTCCAGTTCCATCAGCACGCGATCGTCACTCACCGGGAATCCTCTCTGGCTACGCGGCGCCCTGGCGCTCAGCGGGGGCCGGGCTCGGCTCTGCTTTGCGGCCGGGGGCTCGAAACCCTAGGCTATAACCTTTAGATATTTCAGGCGAATGGGGGTAGCGGTCCGACGATGGATTTCCGACTCGACGACCAGCAGCGGGCGCTCCAGGAGACCGTCGCCGGTTTCTGCGCCACCCGCTACCCGCTCGACGACGTGGCCCAGCGCGAGACCACCACCCCGGCCTCGACCCGGGCCGCCTGGCACGAGCTGTCCGAGCTCGGCGTCTTCTGGTTGATGGTGCCCGAGGCCGCCGGCGGGCTCGGCCTGGGCATGGTCGACGCCACCCTGGTGTTCGAGCAGCTCGGTGGTCACCTGGTGCCCGGACCCCTGCTCTGGTCGACCCTGGGCGCCACCGTCCTGGGCGTGGCGCCGGCGGTGGCCACGGTGATGTCGGGATTCGATCAGGCCGAGGCCGGCGACGATCCGATCCTGGTGGACCACGCCGCCGACCTCGAGTCCCTGCTCGTCCTGCGCGCCGACGGCGTGTCGGTGTTGACGGCCGACGAACTGGGCCCGCCCGAGGCGCTCGAGCCGTTCGACCCGCTCACCCCGGTCGGCCGCTATGCCACCCTGGGGCCGGGCACCGACATCGGTGACGCCGCGGCCGCCGATCGGGTGCGGGGCCAGGGGACGGTGCTGGCTGCCGCCCTGCTGGTGGGCATCGCCGAGGCAGCCCTGCAGCTGGCGCGCCAGTATTCGCTGGAGCGACAGCAGTTCGACCGCCCCATCGCCTCGTTCCAGGTGCTGAAGCACATGATGGCTGACATGTACGTCCGGACCGCCCTGGCCCGCAGCTCGACCTACGCGGCCGCGGCCGTCCTCGACGATCCCCAGGTGGGCCACCTCGGTCGGTCGGTGAGCGCGGCCAAGCTGCTGGCCGGCGAGGCCGCCGTCGACAACGCCCGAGCCACCGTGCAGATCCTGGGGGGGATGGGCTTCACCTGGGAGATGCCGTCGAACCACCTGCTCAAGCGGGCCTGGTTGCTGGAGGAGTGCTTCGGCACCTCGACCACCCACGCCCTGTCCATCAGCCACTCGCTGGCCACCACCGCGCCGAAGGCAGGTTCGCCCGCATGACGTCCGAGTCGAGCACGTTCGAGACGATCACCTACGAGGTGTCCGAGCGGGTGGCCACCATCACCTTCAACCGTCCTGACCAGCTCAACGCGGTGAGCCCGCAGATGATCCGCGAGCTGCGCGAGGCCTACGCCGCGGCCGAGGCCGACGCCGAGGTGTGGCTCATCCTCATCACCGGCGCCGGTCGGGCCTTCTGCGCCGGGGCCGACGTGGGGGAGATCCCCGACGACGGCCGGGTGATCTACGACGAGCCCTACCTCAGCACCTGGCCGCAGTGGGAAGCCCCCCAGGAGGCCACCCCGCCCTTCCGCACCATGACCAAGCCGGTGCTGACCGCGGTGAACGGCCTGTGCTGCGGCGCGGGGCTCGACCTGGTGACCACCGCCGACATCGTGATCGCCTCGGATCGGGCCGAGTTCTTCGACCCCCACGCCAGCATCGGGCTGGTGTCGGGCCGGGAGATGGTGCGCCTGGCCCGGGTGCTGCCCATGAACGTCACCATGCGCCTGGCCCTGATGGGCCGCCACGAGCGGATGAGCGCCCAGCGGGCCTACGAGCTGGGGCTGGTCACCGAGGTGGTGCCCCACGAGCAGCTCCTGACCCGGGCCCGGGAGATCGCCGCGCTGGTGAACCGCAACGCGCCCCTGGCCGTGCGGGGCACCCGGCTGGCCATCCGCAAGGGCATCGACCTGCCGCTGCACGAAGCCGAGATCCTGGCCGAGGCCATGCGCGAGCGCGTGGTGCGCACCGCCGACGCCAAGGAAGGTCCGCAGGCCTTCATGGACAAACGCGAGCCGGAATGGACCTGCGAATGAGCGCGCCGTACCCGTCGAACGACTACCAGACGATCCGCTACGAGGTCAGCGACGACCGGGTGGCCACCATCACGCTCGACCGCCCCGAGGCCCTGAACGCCTTCGACCGCCAGATGTGCGAGGAGATCAGCCACGCCTGGCACCGCATCAAGGACGATCCGGCGGTGCACGCGGTGGTGCTGCGGGCCGCGGGCGACCGCGCCTTCTGCGCCGGCCTCGACGTCAAGAAGGCCTACGGCCAGCCCGACGACATCTGGAACCACGAGGATCCGGGCGAGCGGCTCAGCCCCAAGTGGCAGCAGGTGTGGAAGCCGGTGGTGTGCGCGGTGCAGGGCATGTGCACGGCCGGCGCCTTCTACTTCGTGAACGAGTCCGACGTGGTCATCTGCTCACCGGACGCCACCTTCTTCGACTCCCACGTGAGCGCCGGCATGGTGTCGGCCCTCGAGCCGGTGGGGCTCATGCGCCGCATCGGCCTGGGTGAGACCCTGCGCATGGCGCTCAGCGGCAACGACGAGCGGGTGGGCGCGGACACCGCGCTGCGCATCGGCCTGGTGACCGAGATCGTCGAGCGCGCCGCCCTGTGGGACCGGGCCCACGAGCTCGCGGCCGGCATCGCGGCCAAGCCCTCGGTGGCCACCCAGGGCACCGTGCGGGCCATCTGGGAGTCGCTGGACCGGCCCTACCGGGCGGCCATGCAACAGGGGCTCATCTACACCCGCCTGGGCAACCCCATCGGCATGGCCGAGGTGGCCGCCGATCCGCCGGCCGCGCCCGAGCCCCGGCTGCGCTGATGGACCCGGCCCAGGCCCGACCCGACCACCACCCCGAGCCCCAGGCCCGACCGGCCCCGGGAGCCGGGTCGCAGCCCCGAGCGTTGAGCCACCGCATCGTCGAGATCGTGTCGCTCGACCCGGCGGCCGACGCAATCGAGTTCGACCGGCGCTGGCATACCGTGGGGCGAGCTGGCCGCCACCATCGACCACGTGGCCGCCCACGTCGACGGTCCCGGGGCCCAGGTCGGCCTCATCCTGCGCAACCGCCCCCCGCACATCGGTGCGCTGCTGGGCGTGCTGGCGGCCGGCGGGTGCGCGGTGGCCATCAACCCCCAACGCGGCGCGACGCGCACGCCGCGGCGACATCGACCAGCTGGGGCTGGGCACCCTGATCGGCACCACCCGGGATCTGGCCGAGCTGGCCACACCGTCGCCGTCGGTCACCACCGTCGCCCTCGACGAGCTGGGCGTGGCGCCCACCGTCACGGGCCGGCTCGACCAGACCGCATCGGCGCCGGCCCGGCCCGGCGTGGCCGTGCGCATGCTCACCAGCGGCACCACCGGACCGCCGAAGCGCATCGAGCTCAACTACGCCACCCTGGAACGGGTGCTGCTCGACGCCAAGTACTACGAGCGCGACCGCACCGTCGCGGCCCGGCTGCGCTCGGGGGTGGCCATCGTCAACTCGCCCCTGGTGCACCTGGGCGGGCTGTTCCGGGTCCTGCAGTGCATCAACGACGGCCGGTCCTTCTCCCTGCTCGAGCGCTTCACCGTCGACGGTTGGTACGACGCGGTGCGTCGCCACCGCCCGCGCACGGCCAGCCTGGTGCCCGCGGCGCTGCGCATGGTGCTCGAAGCCGACCTCGACCCGGCCGAGCTGGCCAGCATCCGGTCGGTGGTGTCGGGCACCGCGCCGCTGTCGCCCGACGACGCCGACGCCTTCCGGGCCAAGTACGGGATCCCCGTGCTGGTCACCTACGCGGCCACCGAGTTCGGCGGGAGCGTGGCCGGCTGGAACCTGGCCGACCACGAGCAGTTCTGGGCCACCAAGCGGGGCAGCGTGGGCCGGGCCCAGCCCGGGTCGCAGCTGCGCATCGTGGACGAGGCCGACGGCCGGGTGCTCGACCCCGGCGTCGAGGGGCTGCTCGAGGTCAAGGCCGGCCAGCTCGGCGCCGACGGCGACTGGATCCGCACCACCGACCTGGCCCGACTCGACGCCGACGGCTTCCTGTGGATCGTCGGCCGCGCCGACCAGGCCATCATCCGCGGCGGCTTCAAGGTGCGGCCCGACGACGTCCGCACCGCCCTCGAAGCCCATCCGGGGGTCCGCGGCGCGGCCGTCATCGGGGTGGCCGACCACCGCCTGGGGGCGGTGCCGGTGGCCGTGGTGGAGCTGCGCGCCGGCCCGGACGCCCCGACCGTGGCCGACCTTCTCGAACACCTGGGCACCCGCCTGGCCCCCTACGAGGTGCCCACCGAGATCCGAGTGGTCGACGCGCTGGCCCGCACCGATTCGGGCAAAGTCGACCTGGGCACCATCCGGGCGTTGTTCGACGGCTCCCGTCGGCCAGACGGCGGGCAGCCCCGTGGCCGGGAGCTGAGCGGTGGACCTGCGCTACTCCGAGTCCGACGAGGCCTTCCGGGCCGAGGTGCGGTCCTGGCTGGAGGCCGAGGTGCCGGCCCACGGGCCACCGCCGCCGCCGGGCGACTGGCCGGCGCGCCGGGCCTATGACACCGCCTGGCAGCGCAAGCTCTACGACGCCGGCCTGGCCGGGCTGGCCTGGCCCACCGAGGCCGGCGGGCGGGGCCTGCCCGTCACCCATCAGCTCGTGTACCTCGAGGAGTACGTGCGGGCCGACGCCCCCTACATCAGCGTGAACTTCGTGGGCATGATGCACGCCGGCCCCACCCTCATCCACGAGGGCACCGAGGAGCAGCGCCGGTTCCACCTGCCCCGCATCCTGCGCGGCGACGACGTCTGGTGCCAGGGCTTCTCCGAGCCGTCGGCCGGTTCCGACCTGGCCTCGCTGCGCACCCGGGCCGAGCGCGACGGCGACCACTACGTGGTCAGCGGCCAGAAGATCTGGAGCACCCGGGCGCATGTGGCCGACTGGTGCGAGCTGCTGGTGCGCACCGACCCGTCGGCGCCCAAGCACAAGGGCATCACCTGGCTGATCATGGACATGCACAGCCCGGGCGTGGAGGTGCGACCCCTGCGCACCATCGACGGGGAGAGCCACTTCTGCGAGCTGTTCCTCGACGAGGTGCGGATCCCGGTGAGCAACCGGGTGGGCGCCGAGAACGACGGCTGGCGGGTCACCAACGTCACCCTGCGCTTCGAGCGGGGCACGGCCTTCGCCCAGCACATCATCACGCTGCGGGCCCAGGTCCGCCGGCTGGTCGCCCTGGCCCAGGCGCGACGCACGCCCACCGGTCGGGCCTGGGACTCCGACGAGCTGCGCCGCCAGGTGGGCCGCCTGGAAGCCTCGGTCGAGGCGCTGTGGCGCATGACCCAGATGGGCATCGCCGAGGCCACCGAGACCGGCGCGCCGGCACCGACCGGCTCGGCGGTGAAGCTGCGCTACAGCGAGCTCACCCAGGAGCTGGCCGATCTGGCCCTGCGGGTCATCGGTCGCCCGGCCATGGGCTCGGTCGACGTCGACGACGTGGACAGCGCCGCCGCGGTCAAGGAGTACCTGTGGTCGCTGCAGTACACGATCGCGGCGGGCACCTCGCAGATCCAGCGCAACCTGATCGCCGAGCGGATCCTCGGCCTGCCCCGGGAACCCTGATGGCCGGAGCCCCCGCAGCGAGACGGCCTGGACCTTCGGTGAGCCGCCCCTGCCCGAGACCATCGAGCTGGCCGAGCGGCTGCGCCGGGTGGCCGGCCTGGTGCTGTCGGCCGAGGCGCCCAGCGCCACGGTCCGCGACCTGAGCGAGCAGCTGGCCCAGGCCGAACGCGAGCTGGCGGCCGCGGGCCCGCCGTCGGCCCGCCCTCGGGTGGGTCGCCGACGTCGACTCGGAGGGACGGGTCTACCTCGACCACTCCCGCGACATCGGCGCCTTCAACCCGGCCTTCCCCGGCTACGAGATCCACGTCGAGCCGGCGACCACGCCGAGGGCGAGGTGGCGTTCCCGGCGCTCTACGAGGGTCCGCCCGGGGTGGTCCACGGCGGCTTCGTGGCTGTCTTCTTCGACTGCGTGATCCAGCACCACAACTGCGACGTGGGCGTGGCCGGCAAGACCACCCGGCTGGAGGTGCGCTACCGGCGGCCCACCCCGCTGCTGGCGACCCTGCGGTTCGAGATCGAGCGGGTGGCCGCACGACGACCGCATCGAGTCCAGCGCCCGGCTGCAGCGCGACGACCAGGTGTGCGCCGAGGCGGTGATGAGCGCCATCGCCGGGCGACCGCCAGGCGCTGCCCGCCGGTGTCGCCCCGCCGTTCGCCATGACCGCGGCGGTCATCGACGCCGGCGACGGCCTGCCCCTCACCGTCGGCGCCCTGCTGGCCGAGCGGGCGGCGACCGCGGGCGACGCCCCGCTGCTGGTCACCGACGACGAGGTCCTCACCTACCGCCAGGCGCAGCGGCGATCGGCCGAGCTGGCCCGGGCCCTCATGGCCATCGGCGCCCACCGGGGCACCCATGTGGGGCTGCTGCACCCCAACGGCGCCGACTTCGTGGTGGGCTGGCTGGCCGCCGCGCGCATCGGGGCGGTCACCATCCCGCTGAGCACCTTCTCCACCCCCGTGGAGCTGGCCGGCCTGCTGGCCGGCGCCGACGTCGAGATCCTGCTCAGCGCCCGGTCCTACCGGTCGCACCACTACCCCGACACCCTGGTCCAGGCCGAGGGCACGCTCGACCTGGCCCAGGCGCCGCCGCTGCTGGCCCCGACCGTGCCGGCCCTGCGCCACATCCGATTCGCCTCCGGGCCCAGGCGACGGCCGCCCCGACCCGGCCGGCACCGAGGCCGGCTGGACCATGACCGACCTGCTCGAACGGGCCTCGGCCGTCGACCTCGCCGTGCTGGCCGGGGCCGAGGCCGAGGTCACCCGGGCCGACCGCATGGTCATCGTGCACACCTCGGGATCCACCCGCGAGCCCAAGGGCGTGGTCCACACCCACGGCGCCCTGATCCGCCACCTCGACAACCTCAACCAGCTCCGACGCTACACACCCGACGAGGTGCTGTTCTCCAACTCGCCGTTCTTCTGGATCGGGGGGTTCGCCTACGCGCTGCTGGGCACGCTGGTGGCCGGAGCCCGACTGGTGTGCTCCAACGCGCCGACGGCCGCCGGCGTGCTCGACCTGCTCGAACGAGCCCGGCCCACCATGACCAACGGCTTCGCGGCCAGCGTCGCCCACCTGCCCGACGATCCCGGCTTCGCCCGCCGCGACCTTCAGCTCCATCCGGCGGGGCAACCTGTGGCCGATCATGCCGGCCGACGTGGCCCCGGCCGACCCCGAGCTGCGCCACTCCATGCTGGGCATGACCGAGGCCGGCAGCGTGTGCCTGGTGTCCGACGACGAGGGGGACCAGCCCGAGCACCGGCGCGGCTCCTTCGGTCGCCCGGCGCCGGGCCTGGAGGCTCGGGTGGTCGACCCCGAGACGGGCGCGCCGGCCCACACCGGCGCGGTGGGTGAGCTGTGGCTCCGGGGCCCGTTCCTCATGGAGGGCTACTACGGGTGGGAGCGGGCCGAGACGTTCACCGCCGACGGCTGGTACCGCAGCGGGGACCTGGTGTCGGTCGACCCGGACGGCTTCTTCTACTTCAAGGGCCGCCACGGCGACCTGATCAAGACCGGCGGTGCCAACGTGTCGCCCGCGCGAGGTGGAGGCGGCCATCGTGGAGGTGGCCGGCCTGGCGTCCCACGTGCTGGGGGTGGACGACGACGAGCGGGGCCAGGTGGTGGCCGCCGCCCTGGTGATCCCCGAGGGCCGCGAGTTCGGCGACGACGAGCTCGAGGCCCTCCGCCGCCACCTGGCCAGCCGGCTCTCGGCCTACAAGGTGCCCAGGATCCTGGTGCCCCTGCGCCAGGCCGAGGTGCCCATGATGTCGAGCGGCAAGCTCGACAGCCGGGCCCTGCGGGCGGTGCTGGCCGATGGCTGATCCGGTGGTGGACGAGCCGTCGGAGGGTCAGGCGGAGCCGGCGGTGACCGTGCCGGCCCTGCTGGCTCGCCACGCCGCCCGCCGGGGGACCACGGCCCGCCATCGTCAGCGACGACCAGGTGGTGACCTACGCCGATCTCGACCGGCGCAGCCTGGAGCTGGCCCGGCGCCTGGTGGCCGCCGGCATGAACGCCGGGACCCGGGTCGGCCTGCAGATGCCCAACGGCGTGGACTGGGCGGTCACGGCCTACGGGATCATGCGCATCGGGGCCGTGCTGGTGCCGCTGAGCACGCTGCTGCGGCCGCCCGAGCTCGAGGCCCAGCTGCGCACCGCCGGGGTGGCGGTGCTCATCGTCACTCCGACCCACCGGGGCCGCGACCACCTGGCCGAGCTCGACGCGCACCTCCCCGGGATCGCCCAGGTGGGTCGCACCCGGCTGGGCCACCCGGCGCTGGCCAGCCTGCGATCGGTGTGGCGCGCCGACGACCTGCCCGCCGAGCTCGCCCCCGAGACCGTGGCCGTGGCCCTGGCCTCGAGGGTCCGGCCGGCCCACGATCTGGCCGTCATGTTCACCTCGGGCAGCCGGAGCCATCCCAAGGGGGTGATCCACACCCACGGTGGCGCGCTGCGGGCCACGGCCTCGGGCCTCGAGTCCCGATGCATCGGCCCGGACGACCGGCTCTACATCCCCATGCCCTTCTTCTGGATGGGGGGCTTCGGTAGCGGCCTGCTGTCCACGTTGGTGGCCGGGGCCACGCTGCTCACCGAGACCGATCCCACGCCGAGCTCCACGCTGGCCTTCCTCGAGCGCGAGCGGGCCACGCTGTTCCGGGGCTGGCCCGACCAGGCCGCCCGCCTGGCCGCCGACCCGGCCTTCGCCACCACCGACCTGTCCTGGTTGCGACCGGGCAGCCTCGACGCCGTGCTCCCGGTGGACCTCCGGGCCACGCCGGGCGCCCGGGCCAACCTGTTCGGCATGACCGAGTCCTTCGGCCCCTACTGCGGGTATCGGCTCGACACCGACCTGCCGGCGGGGCACCGGGGCAGCTGTGGGCGCCCCTTCGCGGGCATGGAGGTGCGCATCACCGATCCGGAGACCGGTGCGACGGTCGAGACGGCCTCCGAGCAGGGGATGATCGAGCTGCGGGGTCCGAACCTGATGCGCGGGCTGTGCGGTCGGGGCCGAGACGAGGTGTTCACCGCGGAGGGCTGGTACCGCACCGGCGACCTGGGATGGCTCGACGCCGAGGGCTTCCTGTTCTCGAACGGGCGAGTGGACGACATGTTCAAGGTCAGCGGGGCCACCGTGTACCCGTCGGAGGTGGAAGCGGCGTTGCGGGCCATCGATTTCGTCCGCCAGGCCTATGTGACCGACGTGGCCGATGCCGACGGCGTGGCCCGGGTGGGCGCGCTGGTGGTGGTGGCCGACGAGCGCCCGGCGGCCGAGGTGGCCGCCGAGGCCCGCCAGCGACTGAGCTCGTTCAAGGTGCCCCGGCGCTGGGTCATCGCCACGTCGGTGGGCTCGGTGCCGACGATGGCCACCGGCAAGGTCGACAAGGCGCAGCTGCAGGCGCTGCTGGCCAACGACGGCGAGGAGGTGGCGCGGGCATGACCCCGTCCGACCGCCAGGGCGGCCAGCAGGTGCCCGACCGCCAGGGCGGCCAGCAGCTCGAGCTGTGGGAGCTGGTGGCCCGCGAGTCGGTGCGCGACACCTTGGCCAGCTACCACTTCGCCGGCGACCGGGGCCGCCTGGAGGACCTGGCCGCCTGCTTCCACCCCGACGGCGCGCTGGAGGTGGTGGGGTCCGAGCCGCTGCGAGGCCGGACCGCCATCCGTGACGGACTGGCTCTGCTGCTGACGGCACGCCGCCAGCCGACGGCTCCGGATGCTCGTGAACCGTCGGCTGGATCCGACGCCCCCGGCGCGACCACACCGGGCTATATCCGTCACCACCTGGCCACGCCGCACTTCGTGTCGGTGACGCCGACGGAGATCCGCACGTCCACCTATTTCGCGGTGATGACCGACATCGGCCTCGACCACTGGGGCCGCTACGCGGATGTGCTCGCCCCCGACACCGAGAGCGGACGCTGGCTGATCCGCCAACGGGTGGTCACCGTCGAGGGCCACGCCCCCGGCTCGCACTTCGGCGCCTGAACACCCCGATCCCGCCCCAAATCTGTGCACCTCACGGCCTCAGGCGCACACAAGTGCACAGATTTCGGGTTGGGTTCTCTCCTCAGGCGGTGCGGCCGGGGTTGGCGGCCAGATGGTCGAAGCGGCCCGCCGGGCGGATCGAGCGGTACTCGGCCACCACCGGGGCCAGCTCGGTCGGGGTGGCGCCGTGCATGATGACGCCGTCGACCCCCAGGTCGAACTGGCGCAGCACCCGGGCCGCGCAGGTGGCCGGCGAGCCGGTGGCCGCCGGCTCCAGCCACTCATCGGGCAACAGCGTGGCGATGTGCTCCAGCTGCTCGGTGGTGGCCACGGTGTCGATGGCCCCGGGGATGGACGACACCACGTCGTCGGCCCGGAACCGGGCCAGGGGCTCGGGGTCCCACCCGTTGGTCGACACCAGCAGATCGCCGTAGCCCTGCAGGTAGCTGGACATGCGGCCCACCGTCTTCTTGAGGGTCACGCCGTGGTCCAGGCCGTCGGGCACGGTGGCGTAGCAGGACCAGATGCGCACGGCCCCGGGGTCGCGGCCGGCCTGTTCGGCGGCCTGGCGCACCGTCTCGACGGCGCGCACCACCGTCTCGTCGGTGAAGAAGGTGTGCAGCACCACCATGTCCATCACCCGCCCGGCCAGGGCCAGCGAGTTGGGGCCGAAAGCCACCAGACCGATGGGGATGTCCTCGTCGAACTGGGCGTCGAGGTGCAGGATCGGATAGCGCCCCGCTGGGCCGTCATGGCCGAAGACGGCCTCGCCGTGCCACAGGCGTCGCATGATCCCCACGAAATCCTCGATCTGGGCAGTGGTGATCTTGGACAGCCCGTAGGCCCCGAACAGGGCGTCGATGCCTCGGCCCAGACCCAGGGTGTAGCGGCCCCCGGTGAGGCGGTGCATGGTGGTGGCGTGGGACCCCGTGATCAGGGGGTGGCGGGTGTTCTGGTTGGTGGCGGCGGTGGCGATGCCCAGGCGCTGGGACACCGCCCCCACCGCTCCCGACAGGGTGGCCGCCTCCTTGATGTTGTAGCGCTCGGAGATGAAGGTCGAACCCAGGCCCTGGGCCTCGCCCGTCTCCACCTCCTCGATCAGGGGGGCGGGCGACGTCGGGCCGCCGGCCAGCACATAGAAGCCGAGCTCGTTGAGCGCGGCCGGGGCGTCGATGTCGCTCACGGGATCCCTTCGTCAGTCCGAGGCCGGCAGCGGCTTGGCCGACTTGACCTCGATGGCCACGCTACCGAGGGACAACGAGCCGGCGCCGGCCCGGGCGCAGAGCAACTCGAGGCCGGCCGCCTCGTCGGCGTAGCGCTTGCCCAACAGGGTGCCGCCGGCCCAGTCCGGATCGGGCTCGCCGGCGTCGGCCTGGTCGGTGCTGCCCATGGGCGCGCCGCCGCAGCGCAGGTCGAGGTCGCCGGTCGGCGCCCGCACCACGATCACCTGGGTCCGACAGACCCGGCTGGACAGCTTGAGCCCCGACGTCAGCTCCACGGGCTCAGCCCCCCACTCGTCGGCGCCGGCGGGTTCGGTGGTGGCTCACTCGGTCGCCATCGATTCGAGGATGCCCATCACGTCGGGATAGCGCTTGGTGTGGGCGCCCCCGTCGATCAGGTATTGGGACCCGGAGATGAAGCTCGACTCGTCCGAGGCCAGGAAGGTCACCAGGTTGGCCACCTCCTCGGGCTGGGCATGGCGCCCCAGGGGGGTGTTCTCCTCGTAGTCCTCCACCAGCGCGGGCATGAGCCACATGGGATCGGTCAGGTTGGTGTGGACCAGCCCGGGCGCCACCGCGTTGACCCGGATGCCGGCCGGCCCCAGCTCGAGCGCCGCCACCTGCACCAGCATGGCCGCCCCCGCCTTGGCCGAGCAGTAGGCGGCCATCGACGGCCCGGGCTGCACCGCGTTCAGGCTGGTGGTGACCACGATCGAGCCCCCCGACCGGCCACTCGGCGTGGCCGCCGACGAGCCCATTCGGGGTGCGGCGTGCTTGATGGTCAGGAAGGGACCGGTCAGGCACACGTCGAGCACGCTGGTCCAGTCCCGCAGGGACAGGTCCACGATGCGCGCCGTGGAGCCGATGCCGGCGTTGGCGAAGGCGATGTCGAGCTGGCCGTGGGTGTCCGACGCGGTGGCCACCAGCCGTTCCACGTCGGCTTCGACGGTCACGTCGGCGCGGACCATGGTGGCCGCCTCGCCCAGCTCGGCGCCCGCCGCGTCGAGCGCGGCCTGATCGCGGTCACCGATCACCACCCGGGCCCCCTCGGCGAGGAAGCGACGGGCCACGGCCAGCCCGATGCCCGACGCCCCGCCGGTGACCACGGCCACCTTGCCGGCCAGCCGGTGCGACGGGTCAGACATCGGCCGACGCCGCCTTCCAGTCGTCGGCGTGCTCCTGGACCGTGTCGACGATGCGGCCCCAGCCGGCCCGCGACTCGGTGATGCGCATGTCGAACGAGGACACGTTGCGGAACTCCAGGATCTGGATGCCGTCGGGACCGGCCGAGTAGGCGTAGGGGGCGTCGGCCGGCACGAAGAACCCCGACCCGGCCTCGACCGTCCGGTTGCCCAGGTGGGCCTCCCCGGCGATGACGTAGTAGAGGCAGTCGGCCGAGTGCGAGTGCCGGGGCAGGACGTAGCCGGGGCCGAACCACGACCACACCAGGCTCATGCCGTCGTCGCCGTCCTGGTAGAGCACGTTGACCACGTGACCACCCGACAGCGCCCAGGCCATCATCTGGTCGTCGACGTCGCCCTCGGTGGTGGGCATGGACATCATCCCGGTCTCGTGCAGCGGCCGCGCCTGCGCCCGGTCGAAGAACGTGATCCCCCGGCGGGTCCCGGCGGCGCTCACGCCTGCGCCTCCAGATCGGTGAACTCGGTTTGCATGGTTCCCCCTCGGCGAAAGTGTGACTCTCACCATATGTGTGTGAGACTGTTCAAAGCCAGCCGTTCAGGTGAACGGCAGCCCGCCGACAACGCCGCACACGAGCAGCCGACGAGAAGGGGGAACGATCCGTGGCCCGTGCCATCGATTGCCTGGTCAACGTGGATCTGGGTGATCAACCGCAGCCGGACTGGATGATCCGGGTGAAGGAGGACTACTTCAAGGGCGGCGACTCCTTCCTGTCCAGCCCGGAGCTGCCGGCCCTGCTCGACGACATGGACGCCAACGGGGTCGAGCGGGCCATCCTGCTCACCCAGGTCAAGGCCACCGACGACCGGGCCCAGCGCTTCGTGTCCGAGCGGCCCGACCGCTTCGCCCTGGGGGTGGGCGGCTTCAACCTGCTGCGGCCCATGAAGACGGTCCGGGCGCTCGAGTCGTTCGTGCGGGACAACCCGGTGGCCTACGCCGTGGTCGGTCCCAGCTTCTGGGGCGACGGCATGTACCCGCCCAGCGACGCCGTCTACTACCCGCTCTACACGAAGTGCTGCGAGCTCGATCTGCCCCTGTGCCTGAACACCGGGATCCCCGGCCCGCCCATCCCGGGCGAGGCCCAGAACCCCATCCACCTCGATCGGGTCTGCGTGCGGTTCCCCGAGCTGAAGCTGTGCATGATCCACGGGGCCGACCCATGGTGGGACACGGCCATC
Organism: uncultured Microthrixaceae bacterium; assembly: GCA_963793965.1. Classification (GTDB taxonomy): domain Bacteria; phylum Actinomycetota; class Acidimicrobiia; order Acidimicrobiales; family Acidimicrobilacustridaceae; genus UBA4742. Next base: position 316,861 of record CAWCCB010000010.1, on the reverse strand, counting down.
CGCCTGATGCTCAAGTACCAGAACCTGCGCCTGATGACCTCGGCGTGGTCGCCCAAGCGCCTGCCCGAGTCGCTGCTGCACTACCTGGCCACCCGGGGAAAGGACCGCATCCTGTTCGCGTCCGACTACCCGGTGCTGTCGTTCGAACGCTCGCTGGGCGAGGCCGCCAACCTGGACCTGACCGACGAGGTGCGCGACGGCTGGCTCTACCGCAATGCCGCCGACTTCTTCCTGGCCCGCCTGAGCGAGACGGCCCCCGAGACGACCTCCAAGACCAGCTGAACCCCCGAGGAGCAACCCCCACATGGACACCCGACTCGACTTCCTGCCGATCGACGCGGACAACCACTACTACGAGCCGCTCGACGCCTTCACCCGCCACCTCGACCCCAAGTTCGCCAACCGCGGGGTCAAGCCCGTCCAGGACGGCAAGCAGGTGCAGCTGCTCATGGGCGGCAAGGTCAACCGCTTCATCCCCAACCCGACGTTCGACCCCATCATCGTGCCCGGGTGCCTCGACCCGCTGTTCCGCGGCCAGATCCCCGAAGGCGTGAACCCGGCCAGCCTGATGCAGGTCGAGCCGCTGCGGCCCGAGTACCGCGACCGCGACCGGCGCGTCCAGGTGGCCGAGCGGCAGGGCCTCGGGGCCGAGCTGCTCTTCCCCACGCTCGGCTGCGGCGTGGAGGAGGGCCTGCGCCACGACATCGGCGCCACCATGGCCAGCGTGACCGCGTTCAACCGCTGGCTGGAGGAGGACTGGGGCTTCGACTACGAGCACCGCCTGATCGCGGTGCCCATGCTCTCGCTGGCCGACGTGGAGGCGCGCGTGCGCCGAGGTCGACTCGCTGATCGAGCGCGGCGCCCGGATGGTGCACGTGCGGCCCGCGCCCGTGCCCGGCCCGAACGGGACCGGGCGCTCGCTGGGCCACAAGTCCTTCGACCCGGTGTGGTCGCGGCTGGCCGAGGCCTCGATCCCGGTGGCCTTCCACCTGGGCGACAGCGGCTACAACGGCTCGATCGCCGCGGCCTGGGGCGGCACGGCGTCGTTCGAGGGCTTCGGCAACGTGGACGTGCTCAGCCGGATCCTGGTGTCGGACCGCGCCATCCACGACACCATCGCCGCCCTCATCACCCACGGTGTGTTCACCCGCCACCCCACGCTGCGGGTGGCCAGCATCGAGAACGGATCCGACTGGATGGCCGTGCTGATCAAGCGGCTGCGCAAGCAGGCCAACCAGACGCCCTGGATCTATCCCGGACGACCCGCTCGACACCGTCCGCCAGCACGTGTGGGTCACCCCGTACTGCGAGGAGGACCTGCGGGCGCTGGCCGATCTCATCGGCGTGGAGCGGATCCTGTTCGGCTCCGACTGGCCCCACGGCGAGGGGCTGGCCGACCCGCTCGACTTCGACAAGGAGCTGGGCGACTTCGACGAGGGCGAGATCCGCAAGATCATGCGCGACAACTGCCTCGAGCTGCTCGGGGCGGACGCCTAGATGGCCGAGCCGACCGAGCTTCCCAACGCGGCGCTGATCGCCGAGGTGAACCAGTGGCTCGACGAGCACTGGGACCCCAACCTCGAAGCCGACGAGTGGTGGAGCATCGTGGCCAAAGCGGGCTGGACCGCGCCCCACTTCCAGCCCGAGGAGGGCGGGCGAGGCCTGTCGCGACGGTCCGGGGCCGTGGTGCGGGCCACCTTCGCGGCGGCCGGGGCGCTGCGCCCACCGGGCGGGCTGGGCCTGCTCATGGCCGCCCCGACCATCCTGACCCACGGCACCCCCGACCAGATCGACCGCCTGGTCCCCCCGATCCTCGACGGCCGGGTGGGGTGGTGCCAGCTGTTCAGCGAGCCCGGCGCCGGGTCGGACCTGGCCGGGCTCAGCACCCGCGCCGTGCGCGACGGCGACCGCTGGATCATCAACGGCCAGAAGGTGTGGTCCAGCATGGCCCGCGAGGCCGACTACGGCATGCTGCTGGCCCGCACCGACTTCGGCGTGCCCAAGCACGCCGGCATCTCGTGGTTCGCCTTCCCGCTCGACCAACCGGGCGTCACCATCCGCCCGCTGCGGGAGATGACCGGTGACGCGGTGTTCAACGAGATCTTCCTGGACGACGCCGAGTGCGCCGACGCCGACCTGATCGGGGGTCAGGGCAACGGGTGGGCCGTGACCCAGACCACCCTCTACTTCGAGCGCTCCGGCATCGGCGCCGGTGGCTCCCACGCCGGCTTCCCGGCACCCGGACCCAAGGGGGGCACCCTCGGTCGCCGAGCCGGCGACGCCGGCCGGCGACGAGATGCCGGGCACCGACCTCACCTTGTCGGTGAAGGACCTGGTCACCCTGGCGCAGCAGACCGGACGCAACCAGGACCCGGTCATCCGCCAGAAGCTGGCCCAGCTCATCGCCATCACCGACATCGGCGGCTGGAACGCCCGGCGGGGCAAGGCCGAGGCCAGTCGAGGCGGCGGCCAGGCCGTGGCCAACATCGGCAAGATCGCCCAGACCCGGATCATGAAGCTGTCGGGCGAGATCGCCCTGGACATCCTCGGCGCCGACGGCCTGCTGGCCGCCCCCGACGGTCCCGAATCGGGCCGCTACGAGCACGCCTTCGTGTTCTCGCCGGCCTCGTCGATCTACGGCGGCACCGACGAGATCCAGCGCAACATCATCGGCGAGCGGGTCCTGGGCCTGCCCCGGGACGCCAACCCGGACAAGGAAGTCCCCTACGGCGAGGTCCTGCGCCGGATCGCGCCCGACCGCCACGGCTCGGGCTGAGCGCCCTCGGCCCTGCGCCGGACCGGCTCGCCCGACCCGCCTCCTACCGCTCTCCAGATCGGACATCGACCATGGCCCTCCCCGCACCGACCGACTCCGACCCCGAGCCACCGCCGGCCGACGCGGGGGCGGAGATCACCGAGCTCGAGACGCTGATCGTGCGCCGCGACCGCGGCCTGGTCACCGTCACCTTCAACCGACCGGCGCGCAAGAACGCCATCAACCGCCAGAGCTGGGACGAGCTGGCACAGGTGCTCGACGAGGTGGCCGCCAACCACGACGACCGGGCGTTGATGCTCACCGGGGCCGGCGGCAACTTCTCGTCGGGCGCCGACCTGTCCGGCGCCGACCAGGCCACGGCCGAGCGCAAGAACGGCCCCCTGACCACCCCGGTGCCCATCGTGTCGGAGATGCGCGACGTGGGCGACATCATCCTGCGCCTGCACCGGCTGCCCAAGCCCACGCTGGCCAAGATCGACGGGGTGGCCGTGGGCGTCGGGCTGGGGCTGGCCCTGGGGTGCGATCTGGTCATCGCCTCGGAGCGCGCCCGGCTGATCGAGATCTTCCCGCGCCGGGGCCTGGCCCTCGACGGGGGCAACTCGTGGCTGCTGCCGCGGCTGGTGGGGTTGCAGAAGGCCAAGGAGCTGGCCTTCCTGGGCGAGGAGGTGTCGGGCACCGACGCCGCCGCCATGGGCCTGGTCAACCGGGCCGTGCCCGCCGACCAGCTCGACCAGGTGGCCGACGAGTGGGCCCGGCGTCTGGCCCAGGGGCCGACCATCGCCCTGTCGCTGTCCAAGCGGATGCTGAACAACTCGTTCGACCTGTCCTTCGAACAGGCGCTGGAGGACGAGGCCCGGGCCCAGCACATCTCGTTCACCACCAACGACATGAGCGAGGCCATGACCGCCTACATCCAGCGGCGGGAGCCGACGTTCGAAGGCCGATAGCGCGACGACGTGGCGGCGGGTGACCCGAGTGCTCGAACGGGGCCCCGCTCAGCGACCGGTCAGCGGGCGCGCCACTCGATCCGCTTCTTGGTGCCGAACTCCTCCTGGCCGGCGTACATGGCCTCGGGGTCGATGCCGATCCGGGTGTAGAGCGAGGCCAGCGAGAGGGCCTGGGCCCGGGGCACCTCGTTGGCCATCCAGATGGCCCGCAGGGTGCCCTGCACCGGGAGCGGGGGCGCCGAGGCGATGGCCTCGGCCGCCCAGCGGACGGTCTCGTCCAGCTCGTCGGCCTCCACCACCTGGGAGACGAGGCCGATCTCGTAGGCCCGCTGGGCGGTCATGCGCTCATGGGCCCCGAGCAGCGACATGCGCAGCACCTCCTGGAGCGGCATCTTCTGGAGCATCTGGATGGGCTCGTAGGCGGCCGGCATCTGGAACGAGACGTGCGGGTCGAAGAAGGTGGCGCCCCGCTCGGCGATGATGAAGTCGCACTCCCCGAGCAGATAGAAGGCGCCCCCGCAGGCCATGCCCCGCACCGAGGCGATGACCGGCTTCCACAGCTCGTTGGCCTTGGGCCCCAGCCGCCGACCCGGATCGTCGAACACCCACGGCGTCGAGTACCCCAGGTGCCCGTCGGCCGCGGTGGCCTCGCCGAAGGTGGCGTCGCGGTCGATGCCCACGCAGAAGGCCCGATCCCCGGCGGCGCCGAGCACGATGCACCGCACGTCGTCGTCGAGTTGGAGGGCCGCCCAGAGCGAGGCCAGCTCGTCCTCCATCTGCCGATTGAAGGCGTTCAGCACCTCGGGCCGGTTGAGGGTCACCCAGGCGACGCCGTCGTCGATCTCGCACAGCAGGGTCTCGAAGTCGGTCATCGGGCCAGCCTAGGCAGCCCGCCGGACACCCTCCGTTCCTGTCGCGTCAGCGACCTCTGGCGAGTCGCCACCGCGACAGGTTCGTCCAACCGGCCGCCGGCTGAGATCGCTACGGTCCCGATTCGGGAACGGCGATCCCCGTCCCCAGACAGTCCGGTTCTCGTCCTGTTAGCGTGCGGCTCATGAGGTCGCCGCTTCGGGTCGTGCAGTGGGCCACCGGGGCGGTAGGTCGTCATGCCATCGAGGCCATCGTCGGCCTGGATCAGCTCGAGCTGGTAGGGGCGCCGGTGTACGACCCCGACAAGGCCGGGCTGGACGCGGGGGTGATCAGCGGCATCGGGCCGGTGGGCGTGACCGCCACCCGCGACGTGACCGAGATCCTCGCCCTCGACGCCGACTGCGTGGTCTATGCCGCCCAGGGCGAGATGGATCCCATGGGCGTACTCCGGGCTGGTCGGCGGCCGTCCGGTCATCACCATCGAGCACATCACCCGCCTGTCGGACGCCGAGGCGCCCGACTGGCCCCGGGGACGCGGGTGGCGCGTCGACATCGAGGGCGTGCCCTCGATGTCGATGGAGGTCACCATCGCCTGTCACGGCGAGGACGAGACCGACCAGGGTTGCCAGGGCACGGCCATGCACGCCGTCCACGCCATCGCGCCGGTATGCGCCGACCCGCCCGGGATCGTGACCTTCCTGGACCTGCCCATGATCATCGGGGTGGGCAGCGCGGTGCCGAGCGGCTGACCGATCTCAGCCGGCAGACCCCGAAACTGGGCATCGAAATGTGCGGCATCCGAACACAAAGGTTTCCAATTTGCGACGGGGGGCGCTGGCCGGGGGGCTGGCCCGGGGGGCTGGTTGGCGGGGCCGAGACCTCAGGCCGGCTTGGCGAAGGCCAGGATGTGGTACTCGACCAGGCCCTGGCGGGCCAGGAGCTCGAGCTCGTCGGTGGCCCGTCCCCCGTCGACCATCCCCGCCTCCAGGTACAGCCGGCGCATGGCGCCGTAGGTGGGCAACGTCCGGGCGGTGATGTCGTCGTCGACCACCAGCTCCAGCCCGCCGCCACGGGCCACCCGCCCGTAGCCCTCGGGGCTCAACGGCGCGGTGTTGTGACCGTAGAAGTCGGACGAGGTGCCGTCGTCGCGCCCCACCGCGGCCGGCGGCGGCCAGGCCGCCCCGGCCGCGGATGAAGTCCGACATGGCCAGCACGCCGCCGGGACGCAGCACCCGTCCCGGCCTCCCGGAAGAACTGCTTGCGGCTGGGGAAGTGGAAGGCGCACTCGACCGCGGACAGGAAGTCGAACGACGCATCGGCGAAGGGCAGGCGACAGGCGTCGCCGGCCACGAAGTCGACGGTGTTGTCCCGCCGGGGGGTGACCAGCGCCCGGGCTCTGGCCAGTTGGCGCCGGTCGATGTTGAGCCCGACCAGCTCGCAGCCGTCGAGGCGCTCGTCGAGGTGGTCGATGGTGCCACCGAAGCCGCATCCGACGTCGAGGATGCGAGCACCGTCGACCATCGCCGGCGGCATCCACGATGCGCCGGGTCATGCCTTCGGCCGCCTGGACGTAGCCCTCCAGCGAGTCGTCGGCCGACTCGGGCTGGTCGAAGCAGCCCCAGTGCACGTGGCGGCGGAAGGCCACGGCCAGCGCCGAGTCCGGCTGGCGGTCCACCAGCTCGAGGATCTGGTCGAAGTAGGGCAGGCTGACCTGGACGGGCATGGTCAGTCGCGCCGGGCCAGCACGCGGTAGGTGTTGGACCCACCGGGGAACCGGCTGATCACCGGGGCGATGAGCCGATCGATCAGCAGCGCCATGACCATGAACGGCGCCATGACGGTGAAGCACAGGCTGCGCCGCAGTCGGGCGGCGATCGACGGCGGCGACCGCCACGGTCGCGGCGGCGGCCCCGCCAGCCGGCTGGTGGCCAGCAGCAGGGCGAAGGCCAGGTCCACGGGCTGGTGGGGCGACTCCCGCTGCTGGTCCACCACGGTGAAGCCGCGGTCGGCCAGCAGCTGGGCCAGGTTGTCCACCGACACGAAGTGCTGGTGCTGGGGCTGGAACCACGGCCCCCACATCCAGCCGAAGGCGCCGCCCGTAGCGGCACTCGGGATCGGGCACCTCGATCAGCAGGTGCCCCCCGGATTGGAGGACCATGGCCGCGGCGTCCAACTCGGCGGCCGGATCGCGGGTGTGCTCCAGGTAGTGGTGCATGCTGACCACGTCGTAGGCGCCGCGCAGCTCGTCGGCCAGCTCGGTGAACAGGCCGCGGTAGCCCCGCTCCACCCACTGGCGCCGCTCCGCCTCGTCGATCCCGTCGGAGAGGTCGAGCCCGTCGAAGCGGGTGTCGGGCAGCACGTCGGAGGCGATCAGGCAGAAGTGCCCGTGCCCGGCACCTACGTCCAGCCAACGCTTGGGTTGGGCGTGGGTGGCCACCAGGTCGACGCGCCCCAGGTAGGAGGCGTCGTCGGAGCTGAACACGAAGTCGAGCTGCTCCTCGCCCAACCCGTCGTAGAAGTCCCGGTAGTAGAAGTCGAGCCCCTCGAGGGACAGCCGCGGGTTCTGGAACACGTGGCCGCACGCCTCGCACTCCTCGAGCACGAACTCCCCCGGCTTGTACTGCAACAGGTCGGCCGACCGCACCCGCACCGACAGGGCCGTGGCCTGGCACAGCGGACAGGTGTCGCGACGGGGTTCGAAGAAGCGGTCGATCCCGTCGGCCAGCAGGTCGTCGTACTCGAGCACCCGGGCCTCGTCGGATTCGGGCGGCGGAGGCGCCCGAGGGTGTCGGGCGCGTCCCCGATCAGGGTGCGCAGGGTGCGCAGCGCCTCCTGGAGCGGCCGGGTGGCGGCATAGGTGGGGGTGAGGTCATCGGGTCGCACCGCGGTGCCCGCCAGCGCGATGTAGGGCTGGAGGCAGTAGGCCAGCGCCGGCGGCCAACGACCAGCCCGGGGCCAGCACCAGTCCGGCGGCCAGCAGCAGGTCATGGGTGATGGGGACGGCGACCACCGCCGGCGACGCCTTGGAGTAGAGCGCGGCCAGGTAGCTCCGGCGCCGGCGCAGGTCCTCGGGCGCGGCGCGCAGGTCGTCGAGCACCGCCAGGTCGATGGACTTGGTGGCGAACCGCTTGAGCTGGGCGGTGAGCTCCAGGTAGGTGGCCGGATCGGGCTCGTCCACCATGGCCTCGAGTCCGGCCCGGCGCAGGACCTCCCGGTGCACCAGGGTGGCCTGGCCCGGACCACGCCCGGTGGTGAGCCGGTTCGAGGCGTAGGTGTCCGGGTCCACCAGCCGGACCAGGTCGAGGATCTGCTCGGTGCCCAGGTTGCCCGGCACCAGGTCGACCACGTCGAGCCCGTGGCTGGCCGCGAAGGCGCTCGCCCGCCGCCGGGCGGCGTCGTCCAGCCGGACCCCGGGGGCGGTGATGAACACGTGGTCGGGATCGGGTCGGTCGAGGTGGCCGCCGAGCGGGCCGCGGTCGCTCGACCCGGGTTCGAGGTCCGGCCCGACGTCGGGCACCCGCCGAAGGGCCTCGACCCGCCCGCGCAGGCGCAGCCCGTTGAGGACGGTGGCCACCGTCATGGCCACCCACAGCCAGCCCAGGCGGCGGCGGGGACGGAGGCGCCTGAGCAGTCGGTTGGGCGGACGAGTGGATCGGCCGAGCAGTCATGCGGGCTCCTTCACGCTGAGCAGACGGCCGATGGCATCGGCCGCGGCCGGCGGCGCCTCCGGCCTGGCGGAACGACTCGCCGACCGCGGCGGCGGCCTGTCGGTAGGCCGGATCGTCGAGGACCCGCTCGATCGCCTGGCGCAGCTCGTCCGGGCCGACGCGACCGAACCGGACCCGCACCCCGGCCCCGGCGCGCACCACCTGGTCGGACACGATCGGCTGGTCGTCGCGGATCGGGGCCAGCACCAGAGGCAGACCGTGGGCCAGGCTCTCGCACACGGTGTTGTGCCCGCCGTGGCTGACCACCGCGTCGAGGTGCCCGAGCAGCGCCACCTGGGGCACCCGGGAGCGGACCAGCACGTTGGTGACGCCGGGGGGGACCGCCACCAGGTCGGGCGGCGCCACCAGCACGGCCTGCAGGTCGGTGGGGGCCAGCGCCTCGATGGCCGCGGCCATGAACCGGGCTCCCGCCTGGGCGTTGACCGTCCCCAGCGAGACCAGCACGTGGCGCCGGTTCGGATCCAGCCACTCCCACGGGAACGGGGTCGGGTCGGGGCGGTCGGTGAAGCTGGGTCCCACGAACTCGACGGTGGCGGCCGACGGCGGCAACGGCCCGACCAGCGCGGCCGAGGTGAAGGCGATGACCAGCTGGTCGGAGAAGCGCAGATCGCCGACGGCGGCCACCGCCGGGTCGACCCCGAGGCGGACCTGGAGATCGACCAGCTGGGCGCGCACCCAGGCGTCGACCTTGGGCAGGTCGGCCAGCGGATCGGTGAGCTCGGCCGAGGTGGTGGCCGAGGTGACCCAGGGGATGCCCCGAAGGCGGGCGACCACCGCGCCGGCCACGGCCTGCTGGTCGACCACCATCAGGTCGGGCTCGAGGTCGGCCACCAGGTCGGCCAGCTCGGCGGCGGTGGCCGAGGCGTAGGGGATGATGAAGTCCTCCCACAGGAACTTCAGCGCGGCCGGGCCCCGGAGGCCGGCCGAGCGCTGGCGCAGATCGTCGAAGGCCTGCTGGTCGAGGGTGCCCACCAGGGGCGCGAAGGCGGCGCCGGGGGCCAACAGGACGTCGACCACGCCGGGCAGGCCCGTCCAGATCACGTCATGGCCCTGCGCCGCCAGCTGCCGCGCCCAGACCCACCGTCGGGTTGACGTGGCCGGTGAGGGGCGGCACCACCACCAGCACGCGGCTCATGAGCTGACCTCGTCGCGGGCACTCGACGACGCCCGCCGGACCTGCTCGTCCAGCTCGATCTGGCGGGACAACTCGGCGGCCTCGGCCTGCTGGGCCAGCCAGGTGTGGAGGTGGCGCTCGACCTCGTGGGGGTTCTCCATCAACAGGGCGTGCGAGCAGCCGTCCACCACCACCAGCTCCGGCGCCCGCGATGGCGTCCTCCAGCACGAAGGCCCGGTCGAGGATGTCGGAGTTCTCGCCGTAGAGCAGCAGCGTCGGGCACGACAGGGCGGTCAGGTCCTCGGGCGTGGTGGGCCGCGACACCCGCAGGTCGGTCCCCATCGACGAGACGGTGACCAGCTCCTCGCAGGTGCGGACCATCCGGCGCAGCGACCGGGGGGCCTCGCCGGCCAGGTAGTCGCGGATGCCGGGCCCGTCGAACCCGGCCACCAGGTCGGACAGGTCGTCCACGATCTCGTCACCCCAGCCCTCGAAGGCCGGGTGGGCCTCGATCAGCACCATGCCGGCGATGCGCTCGGGACAGCTGAGGGCGGCGGCCAGGGCGATGGTGCCCGCCGAAGCTGTTGGCCACCAGGTGCACCGGCTCGGTGATGTCGAGCCCGTCGAGGATGGCGAACAGGTCGTCCACGCCGTCCTCGATGCGGTAGCCGTCGAGCGGCCGTTCGCTGCGGCCGTGGCCCCGCAGGTCGTAGAGCACGGTGTCGGTGGTGGCCGCCACCCCGGGCGCGAGCGTGTAGTAGAAGCTCGACAGGTTGTCCATGATGAGGCCGTGCAGGAACACCACCGGCCGTCGGGGCACGGTGGCGGTCGCGGCGGCTTCCGGCGTTGCGTCGCCGGGCCCGAGTCGCACCACGTTGAAGCGGATGCCGTTGGCGGTCAGCTCAGCCATCGTCGCTCCGATGGCTGTCGGCGACCGGCCTCCGAGCTGAGGGACGCCACGATGTAGTCGGTCAGGCCGCCGACGGTCATCCCGATGATGTCGTCGACCTCCAGGGTGGCGATCCAGGCCGCGAAGTCGACGCGCTCGCCGTAGTGGGCCTGGAGCGCCTCGCCCAGGGCCACGAACTCGATGCTCTCGATCTCGAGCTCCTCGTAGAAGGACGTGTCGAGGTCGATCTCGGTGTCGGTGACGTAGTCCTCACCGATCACCTCGATGATCATCCGGCGCAGGTCGGCGAGGACCGCGTCCTGGCTCGGGGCCGCGCCAGCTGGCGCGTCCAGTTGGTCAACCGGCTGTGGTCCAGGCAACGACGTACTCCTTCTGTCTGGCCAGGGCTGGCCCTGGGCGGGTCTCGGCCCGGTCGGGGGACCCGGCGTCGGATGGGGGGGCATGGTGCACCGGCGCCGCCAGCCGGTCGGTGGTGACCCTCGAGCCCGGCGGGGCGAGGGCCTCGAGCTGGCCGGCCAGCGGGCCGCCAGCTCGGTGGCGTCGCCCTCGACGGGTGCCACCCGGATGGCGGCGCGATCGACCGCGGCCACGCCGATCCACTGGGCCACGCCCACGGCCACCCGCCAGCCCTGGGCCGGTCCGCTGCGGACGACGACGCAGTCCCCATCGAGGGGGGTCTCGACCGGCCCGTCGGCCGGAGACACCACCGGCCCGTCGGCCGGAGACACCACCGGCCCGTCGGCCGGAGACACCACCGGCCCGTCGGCCGGAGACACCACCGGCCCGTCGGCCGGAGACACCACCGGCCCGTCGGCCTGAGAGACCAGGGGAACCTCGATGGGGAACAGCGCACCGTTCCCGCCGGACCAGAGGGCGTGGCGCACGGCGTCCTTGGCCGCGATGCGCCCGAGCAGCCACAGGCGTTGGGCCTGCGGGTTGAGGGCCTGGTACTCGGCGCGCTCGGCGGCGTCGAGGTAGCGGCGGGCCATGAGCTCGCGTGAGGCCGAGTCGCGCCAGCGCTCCTCCACGGCCACGTAGCCGGCGTCGATCGGCGTGGCCAGCAGGTGGTGCTCGGGCTGGCGCAGCATCAACCAGAGGTCGGCGTCGCTGTCGAACCGGCGGTCGACCCAGCCGGTGATCCGCACCGCCACCCGATCGTGCACACCGAGCTCGAGATCGGCGCGCACCGTGCGGGCGTCGAGGTCGACGATGCGCACGGTGGTGTCCACCATGGTGCCGGGCGGCAGCGGCGGGCCGAAGAACTCGATGCGCTCGATCGACTGGGGCAGGGCCAGGAAGTCGGCGTCGGCGGTGGCCATCACCCACCACCCGTAGAGCTGGCCGGCGTTGTCCAGGAAGGCCCCGGGGGTGGGGAGCACCTCGATCTGCCCGTCGACCCCGTCGTCGCCCAGCGCGTGGATGGCCCGCACCCCCTGGAAGGTCGGACCGTGGAACATCCAGTGATCGGCGTACAGGGGCCCGGGCGCAATCGGCGAGGGACGGGGATCGTGCAGGGCGGCCGCGCTCGGCGGCGGCGGCGGCGCCGGCTCCTCGGCCAGCAGCACGGTGGCCCGCACGTAGCCCTCGATGCTGGCCTCCACCTCGTTCGGGCCGCGACGGCGGGCCTTGAGCACGACCGGGGTGGATGGGGCCGCGGTCAGCCAGCGCGAGGCCCGGATGTTGTCGATGCGGGTGACCACCCGGTCCGGGGACAGGCGCCCGGCGGCCTGGCCCAGCAGCTCGACCATGGTGGTCATGGGCAGGACGGGGAAGTGGTCGGCGGGATCGTCCCAGCCGTCGGGCTGGCGGTAGAAGCAGTGGTCGACCAGCCAGGGGAACGTCTCGATGCTGACCTCGAGGGTCTCGCGCCACTCGTCCGGCTCGTGCACCGGTCGGGGCGAGCCGTCCGACCGCCGCGCGTCGACGTCCGACCCGACCGGGTGCGACTCCGCCCGGGACCCGCCTGCACCAAGGCGTCGGTGACCTCCTGGCCGGCGCTGAGCGTCTCGGCCACCAGGGCGTCGAACTCGGCCTGCAGAGCCGAGCTCGACCGCCGCGAGGTGCCGCCGACCCGGCCGTCGGCCTGGTCAGGCGCCCAGGCCGGGCGCGGTCCCAGTGTGGCCGTGTCCGGCAGCCGGACCAGCGGGGTCCCGAGGGACAGCCGGATGGTGGGGCCGGCCCGACGCTCGGCCGGCGTGTCAACCGACGCCTGGTGCGGGGGCGACCCCGAGACGATCCAGCTGCACGTCCACCCCCTCGACCCACAGGGCCGCACCCACCCGGGCCACCTGCTCGAGGCCCGACGAGGTGGGCGACGCGGCCGAGATGGTCAACTGGTCGCGACCCTTGAGCGTGTCGTCGGCAAAGGCGGTCAGGCTGCCCACCCCGAGCTGCACGAAGGCCCGAACCCCGGCATCGTGGAGCCGCTCGGTGAGCTGGCGGAACCGCACCGGCTGGACCAAGTGGTCGAGGGCGAGCTGGCGCACGGCGTCAGGGTCGGTCGGGTAGCGCTCGCAGGTGGTGGCGGACCACATGGGGGTGCGGGCGGGCTGCAGCGGCATGCGGGCCCAGTGGTGGCGCACCAGGTCGAGGTAGGGCGCGAAGTGCGGCGAGTGGAACCCCGACCGGAAGGGCAGCGGCCGGGCGATGACCTTGCGGGCCGCGAACCGGGCCGCGACCTCGTCCATGGCCGACTCGGGACCGCAGATGACCGACTGATGCGGGCAGTTGTCGTGCGAGACGGAGACGCCGTCCACATCGGCGATGACCTCCTCGGCCAGCTCCGCGCCACAACCCAGGGCCACGAACACCACCCCGGGGGTCTCCAGGGCCCCGGGCTCGAGATCGTCGAGGAAGGCGTCGGCCTGGGCGGCGGGGATGAGCTCGGCGGTGAACACGCCCGTCCACTCGCCCAGGCTGTGGCCGGCCACCTCGTCGGCCACGATGCCCAGCTCACCGAGCGCGGCGTGCAGCAGCCGACCGGCTCCGAAGATCTCCCGGCCCTGGCGCTCGAGGTCGGTGGCCCCGTCGGGCATGGGGGCCAGGGACGTCCCCAGCCAGTCGGCCACGTCGGTCAGGTCGGCGTCGAAGGAGGGTTCGACGCCCGGATAGAGGAACGCGACCCGCCCGCCGTCGGCGATGAGGCCACGGGGCTCGAACCAGACGTCGTTGCGGCCTCGCCAGGGCCGGCCCTTCTCCAGCACCCGGGCAGCCAGCTCGAGTCGTTTGGGCGTGGGACCGACGATGGCCAGACGGGCCGGGCCGGCGCCCGACCGGCACGAGCGGGCGGGGCTGGTCCAGCCGCGCGGCCACGGTCGCGCAGCTGGTCGGCCAGATCGTCGGCATCGCGACCACCCAGCAGCACGGCGTCGAGGTGGAACCCCGAGCCCCTGTCCGCGCCGGCGTCGGTCCCCTCCGCCGGGTGGGCTCGTTCGTCACGGGCCGGCCCAACGGGCCGGCGCGCCGGCGCGTGGTGGGTCGACTGGCGGTGCTCCTCCACCACCACATGGGCGTTGATGCCGCCGAACCCGAAGGCGTTCACCCCGGCGCGCCGGGGCCCGTCGCCCGCTGACCAGGGCTCGGCCCGATCGAGCAGGCGGAACCCGGTGTCGGCCAGATCCGGATGGGGATCGTCGCCGTGCAGGGTGGGCGGCAGCACCCCGTGGTGCACGGCCAGCACCGCCTTGATCAGCCCGGCGGCCCCAGCCGCGGGCATGGCGTGGCCGATGTTCGACTTCACCGAGCCCAGCACCCGGCGGGGATCGTGGCCCGGACCCGAGGCCGCGGTAGACGTGGCGCAGCGTGGCCAGCTCGGTCTCGTCGCCGGCGCGGGTGGCGGTGCCGTGACCCTCGACCAGCCCGACGGTGGTGGGATCGACCCCGGCCTGGGCGTAGGCCCGCTCGAGCGCCAGCACCTGGCCGCTCACCCCCGGGCTCATGAGGCTGGCTCCCCGACCGTCGCTGGCCACCCCGGTGCCGGCGATCACCGCGTACACCCGGTGACCGAGGCGGTCGGGCGTCGCCCAGGCGCTCGAGCGCCAGCACCCCGGTGCCCTCGGCGATGAGGATGCCGTCGGCGTGACGGCTGAACGGGCGGATCTGGCCCGAGGTGCTGAGCGCTCCCAGCTGGGCGAAGACCGACCACAGGGTGATGTCGTGGCAGTGGTGCACCCCGCCGGCCAGCACCACGTCGCACCGGCCCGAGGCCAGCTCGGCCAGGGCCGAGTCGACCGCGATGAGCGAGCTGGCGCAGGCGGCGTCGACGGTGTAGGCGGGGCCGCCCAGGTCGAGCCGGTTGGCGATGCGCGAGGCGGCCAGGTTGGGCACCAGCCCGATGGCCGACTCCGGGCGCGCGCTCGCCCAGCTGATCGGCGAACTGGTCACGCACCGCCACCAGCCGGTCGTCACCCACGTCGGGCAGCAGCTGGCGCAGGGTCTCGAGCAGCTGGTTGGCGGTGCGCACCCGCTGGTCGAGGCGCACCAGACCCGGGGTGAGGTAGCCGCCCCGGCCCAGGATCACCCCGACCCGATCCCGGGCCACGCCCTCCAGACCGCCGGCGTCGTCGAGGGCGGCGGCCGCCGTCTTGAGCGCCAGCAGCTGATCGGGCTCGGCGTCGGCCGCGGCCACGGGCATGATGCCGAACCGACCGGGCTCGAAGCTGAGGGCCGACTCGGCGACGAAGCCACCCCGCGGCGAGGCCAGGTGGTCCGACCCGGCCAGCTCCGCCAGCAGGCACGGATCCAGCCGGTCGGCGGGCGCGTCGGTGATGGCGTCCCGGCCGGCCACGATGCCGTCCCAGAACGCCTCCACGTCGGCCGCGCCCGGGTAGACGCACCCCAGGCCCACGACGGCGACGGGATCGGCCTCGCTCATCGCACCCTCGTGAGCTGCTTGAAGTGGCGCTGGCCAGCTCGGGCGCGAGCTGGTCGGGCAGGGGGCCGCGGTCCTGCGCGGCGAACGGCGACCCGGCGTCGTCGTAGGCCCCGCTCATGCGGGCCAGGCCCCGCAGGGCGTGGAACGCCTGCCAGAACCGCACCCGCTCGGGATCCACCTCCCGGCACGACTGGTAGCCGAGCTTGTAGGTGTTGAGCAGGGTGTTGCGGATCATCTTGATGGCGGTCCGCTCGGAGCGGTTGGGCGCGAAGCAGTGGGCCGACCAGAACGCCACCAGGGTGAAGGCCACGTCGAACTCGGGCTCGGCCAACGACCGCCCCACACCAGTTGTCCACGGTGAGCCCGTTGCCGGGGCCGCCGTGGTCGGGCCAGGCCGCCGGAGGCGGACCCGACACGCACAGCGGCTGGTAGCCGCCGTGGCACAGCACCACGTCGGCCGGCGACGGGACCCGCGACGCCAGCCACTCGTGCTCGGCCGGGAACCGGGTGGCGTCGATGCGGGCCAGCTCGTCGGCGGCCACCACCGCGGGGATGGCGGCGCGGATCTCGGCCTCGTCGACGGGCAGGTCGTGGATGGCGGCGTGGTGGCGGGCGAACCCGGTGAGGATGTCCCCCGCCTGGTGCAGGTTGAAGCCGATCAGCTCGGGCAGGGCCACCTCCGCCCGGGGTTCGCTGACCAGGGCCCACAGCGGGGGACCGGCATCGCCCAGCTCGAGGGCCACCACGGCACGCGCGACGGGCGCGCCCAGCCCGTGGTCGAGCGTTGAGGCGCATGGCCGAGGCTTCACGGTCCAGGTCGCGACGATCGAGGGCCAACCGGGCGGTCAGCTGCTGGCTCCAGTCGTCGGCCGGGCCGCTCGGCGGGTGGCAACCGGAAGCCGAAGGCCCCCGTGCCGTGACCGTGGTCGAGCGCCTCGGGCGCCTGGTCGTAGGCGAGCTCGGTCGACGACGCCCGCCGAGCAGGCCGCGGCGCAACGCATCGGCCCACACCTCGGTGGCCGGGAGCGGATCGGCGGCCTCCGCGTCGTCGGCCGGATCGGCGCGGCGCGTGGGCGGGGCGGAAGAGGCCATCAGGGTCGCCGTCCCCTCAGTAGCTGTCGGTCCAGGCGACGACGAAGTCGCCGGAGGCGGTGGTCGAGCGGTTCGGTGGCGATCCACCGGCCGCGACAGCGCAGGTGGCCGTCACGCACCGCCTCGATCTCGAACGCCTTGGGTCGTCCGCCCAACCCGAGGCCGGTGGCCTTGGCCGTCGCCTCCTTGGCCGCCCACATGCCGGGTCAGCCCGGCCGTCGCGCTCGGGCCCGACGGCGGGCACCAGGCTCGCGCTCCGCCGGCGTGAAGGCGGTGCGCTCGAAGGCGGCCGAACGAGGCTCCACCGCCTCGACGTCCACCCCGATGCCGGGGCCCGTCCGGCCGGGTCGGGCCGGGGTGGCCGCCACCGCCACCGCCACCGTCGGCTTGTGGGCGATCGAGACCCGCACGCCCCGAGCCGAGAGCCGGGCGCCCCGCACCTGCACCGCCGGGCAGCCGTGGTCGTCGTTGACCACCACGATGCGGGTGGGATCGAACTCGACGAACCCCCGGGCCACCAGATGACGGCGCACCGCGTCCTTGGCGGCCACGCGCCCGAGCAACCAGGGCACCCGCCCCCGAGGAGGACGGGCCTCGAACACCGGGCGCTCGCTCGTCGCTCAGGTAGCGCTCGGCCAGCCGCGGCCAGGTCGGTGTCGGGGTCGAGCGAGACCTGGACGCGGCTCACCAGCCCCGGCGCGGGCGGCGAGTCGGCCCGCGGGTCCCGCAGGTCGAGCCAGCGACGCGAGCCCGATCATCGCCGAGCCGGCTCGAAGTGCGAGGCGGCCGGGACGTGGTCGGGAGACATGGCCTCGGGCCGGGCCCGCATGACCACCACCCGACCCGGGCCCGCAGGGCGCGGCCAGCTCGTCGAGCAGGGCCCCCACGCCCGTCTTCGCAGCTGATGAGGCCGATGCCGCGCCGGGCGTACTCCCGCTCCAGCTCCGGCGACACCATGCCGGTACCGGCCCAGGGTCCCCAGTCCAGGCTGACCGTCCGCACCGGGTCGGCTGACGTTGGCCACCGTGGCCAGCTCGTCCAGCGCGTCGTTGGCGGCGGCGTAGTCGACCTGGCCCCGGTTGCCGAACACACCGCTCACGCTCCCGAAGAAGGCGAACGGGGTGGTCGACGGGCAACGTCTCGAGCAGGGTCCGCGCCGCGTCGACCTTGGTGGCGAAGACGCGGTCGAAGCCCTCGGCCGTCTTGTCCCGCAGGAAGCGATCGTCGAGGACCCCGGCCCCGTGGACCACCAGGTCCAGGCGACCCAGCCGCTGCTCGATGTCGGCCACCAGCGCGGCCAGGGCGTTGCCGTCGCGGACGTCGACCTGGTGGTAGGTCACCGCCGATCCCAGCTGCTCGAGGGTCGACAGGGTGGCCCGGATCTCCCGATCGGCCAGCAGGCGGGTGCACTCGGCCTCGATGGCGGCCGGCGTGGTGTGGGTGCCGGCGTCGAGCAGCACCTGGCGCAGCGCGGCCCGGTCGGGCGCGGCGGCCAGCGCCGGGTCCGGGTCCCCGGAGGGCAACGGGCTGCGGCCGGCCAACTCGATGCGACAGCCGCCGCCGGCCCGGGCGATGGCCACCGCGGCCTGGGCGGTGATGCCCCGGGCGCCGCCGGTGAGCAGCACCACCGCGTCGGGGCCCAGGCGTGCCGCCAGGCTCCGGGCGGGTCCCTCGTCCGACGACGGGCACGGCTCCTCCACCACCACCCGGGTCACCCGCTGCGGGTCCGTCGTAGCCGACCTCCACCGGGCCCTCGGGGGCGAAGAACTCGTCGACGATGCAGGTGGCCAACGAGTCGGGGTCGGCACCGGGGTCGAGGTCGAGGACGCGCACGGTGCGATCGTGCAGCTCCCGGCTGAGCGCCTTGGCCATGCCGGCCAGTCCCAGACCCGGGGCCGACCCGGCCCCCAGGCTCACGAACGAGCCGGCGCCGGCGGTGGCCGCGATCAGCGTGGTGACCCGTCCGAGCAAGGCCGGTTGCCACCACGCGAAGACGGCCCGGGCGTCGAAGGCACCCGGGTCGGCGGCCACCTCCGGGTGCAGCGCCCGCAGCCAGATGACCCCGTCGGCCTCCGCCAGCAGCCCGAGCTCGGCGTCGCTGGGCGGTCCGTCGGCGGCCAGGATCGGACACGGACGCGCCGAGCGCCTCGAGCTGGGCGGCCACGGCCGATCCCACGCCCCGACGGTCGTCGGCGATGACGATGGCGGTGCCCTCGACCCTGCGCTCCTGCGGTTCCAGGGGATCCAGGTCGACGGTGGTGACCACGTAGCGGGTGGTGGGCGGTGGGGGCTCGACCTCGCCGGGCGCGTCCGGGCGATTCCACCGAACCGCTCGGCGACTCGCCGTCGGGGGCGCAGCTCGGCGCGGCCCGCGGGTTCCTGGTCGTCGGCGTCGGCGGCGTCGAGCTGGTCGATCCAGGCCACGATCTCCCGGAGCGACTTGAGCTGGGCCAGCTCCTCCACCATGGCCTCGTCGATGCCCTCGTCGCCCATCGTGTCCCAGCCCGAGGCGCTCGGCCAGCTCGCCGATGATCTCGATGCGCTTGATCGAGTCGATGGACAGGTCGGCCTCGAGGTCGAGGTCGGGATCGAGCATGTCGGTCGGGTACCCGGTGCGGTCGGCCACCAGCTGCAGGACCACGGCCAGCAGGTCGTCGCCCCGGAGCCGCGCCGGGTGCGGCCACCAGCGCCGTGCCCTCGTCGGTCAACACGATGTCGGGCTCCGGAGCCGGCGGGGACCCGGGCGTGCTCGCCGCGTCCAGGACCCGGGGACGGTCGCTCCCGGCGTGTCGGTGGCCCCCGAGGTAGCGCAACATGACGTCGCGCTCGGCCGCCACCGCCTCGCGCATGTTCTGGAGGTAGTCGAGCACGGCCGCCTCGCGCTCGGGATCGGCACCACCGGCGCCGGCGGTCACCACGGGGAACTCGTCGGCGGGCTGCAGCGAACCCGGCACCACCTGGCCCGACGGCGGTGCGCACCAGGTGGCCGTCCACCGTCCAACCCGGGGTCCGCACCGGCAGCTCGTCGAGTCGCACCGGCTCGGCCCGACCCTCGAACAGCTGGTCGACATCGATGGCCACGCCGGCGGTGGCCAGCTCGGCCAGCGCCAGCAGGAAGCGCCGCAGCCCGGGCTCGCCCGACACGTCGGTGGCGATGGCGCGGTGCGGGCGATCGTCCAGGATCTTGCCGACCAGCTGGGTCAGCACCCGGCCCGGCCCCGCCTCCACGAACACCCGCACGCCGGCGGCGTACATGGCCTCGATCTGGTCGACGAAGCGCACCGGGCTGGCCACCTGGGTGGCCAGCACCTGGCGGATCTGGTCGGGATCGGTGGGATACGGCTCGGCGGTGGTGTTGGCCCAGATCGGGATCTCGGGCGAGGCCACCGTGATCGACTCGAGCACGTCGGCCAGCCGCGAGCTGGCGGTGGCCAGGACGGGACTGTGGAAGGCGCAGGCCACGTTCAAGGTCTTGGCCGCCATCCCGAGCCCGCCGGCAGCCTCGACCACCCGGTCGACCACCGCGGTCGGGGCCGGCGATCACCGCCTGGGTGGGGCTGTTGTGGTTGGCCACCACCGCGCCCGGATGCGCGTCGAGCAGCTCGCTCACGGCCTCGATGGAGCCGCTGATGGCGGCCATGGAGCCCGGGTCGTCGCCCTGGTCGGCGGCCGCGTCGACGATGGCTTGGCCCCGCGCCTGGCTGAGGGCGAGCAGATCCTCGGGGGTGAGGACCCCGGCGCCGGCCAGCGCGGCCAGCTCGCCGTAGCTGTGCCCGCCGGTCACCGCCGGGCCGCACCCCGACCGAGGCCAGCAGCCGGGTCAGCGCCAGCTCGCACAGCCCCAGGGCGGGCTGGGCCACCCGGGTGTCGGTCAGGGCTGCGGTCTGCGCGGCGCGGGCCTCGGCCCTGAACGCGGTCGGCGGGTACAGGGCGTCGGTCCACGCGTCGCCCAGCCGCAGCAGGTCGCGCAGGTGCGGGAAGGCCACGAACAGGTCGGCCAGCATGCCCGTGCGCTGGCTGCCCTGACCCGGGTACAGGAAGGCCAGCGTCCCGAACGATTCGGGCTCGGCCAGGAACACGCCGTCGCGTCGGGAGGTCCCGCTGCGGGCCACCACCAGCTTGTCGGCCAGGTCGGTGAAGTCGGTGGCCACCACCGCCACCTGGACCGGACCGTGGCCGGCCGCGCCCACGCTGGCGGCCAGGTCGCGGAGGCGGTGGCGTTGGCCGTGAGGGTCCGATTCGAGGATGGCGTCCACCACCGTCGACAGCTGGCCCACCCGTTCGACGCGCGTCGGCGGCCTGCTCGGCGCGGAACACGAACAGCTCGGCCGGCCAGGTCTCGACGCCGAAACGGGGTTCGTCGGCCCCCGTGTAGGCGGACAGGACGGCGTGGAAGTTGGCCCCGCCGAAGCCGAAGGCGCTCACGCCCGCCCGCCGAGGCTCGTCCACCCAGGGCCGGGCCTGGTCGAGGAAGCGGAAGGGGCTGGTGGCGACGTCGTAGGCCGGGTTGGGCGAGACCAGGTTCCCGGTCGGGGGCAACACGCCGTGGTAGAGCGAGCGGGTCACCTTGATCAGGCCGGCCAGCCCGGCGGCGCACTTGGTGTGGCCGATCTGGGACTTCACCGAACCCAGCACGCAGGCGCCGACATCCGCGTCCTGGGCGGCGAAGACCTCGGTCAGGGTGGCCAGCTCGGTGCGGTCACCCACCACCGTGCCGGTGCCGTGGGCCTCGACCAGGCCGAGCTCGGCCGGAGACCGGCGGGCCTGGGCCAAGGCCCGCTCGACGGCTCGCTGCTGGCCCTCCTTGCGGGGCGCGGTCAGGCCGAGGTGCCGACCGTCGCTGGAGCCGCCCACCCCGTCGATGACGGCGTAGATGCGGTCGCCGTCGCGCTCGGCGTCCGCCAACCGCTTCAACACCACGCAGGCCACGCCCTCGCCCAGCGCGATCCCGTCGGCCGCGGCGTCGAAGGTGCGGCACTGGCCGGTGGGCGACAGGGCATGGACCGAGGAGAACATGAGGAAGTCGTTGATGCCGTTGTGCACGTCGGCGCCACCGCACAGCACCAGGTCGCTGGTGCCCGCGGCCAGCTGGGCGCAGGCCGAGTCGAGGGCGGCCAGCGAGGCGGCACAGGCCGCGTCCACGGTGAAGTTGCTGCCGCCCAGATCGAGCCGGTTGGCGATGCGGCCGGCGATCACGTTGGTGAGCACACCGGGGAAGGAGTCCTCGGTGAGGGCGGGCAGGTACGCCGTCGAGCTCGGGGGGCACCTCTCCCAACAGCTGGGGCACCATGGCTCGCAGGCCGTAGCCGCCGGCCAGGTCGTTGCCGCCCTCGGCCCCGAACACGACCGAGGCCCGGGACCGGTCGAACTCGCGGTCCGCGTAGCCGGCGTCGTCCAGGGCCCGGGTGGCCACCTCCAGGCTCAGCAGCTGGAGCGGTTCGATGGCGGCCAGCGAGGCCGGGGGGATCCCGTAGGCCAACGGGTCGAACCCGACCTCGGACAGGAAGCCTCCCCACTTCGACGGCGTCTTGCGCCCGGCCCCGACGGTGGTCGACTCGGGGTCGAAGTAGAGGTCGGGGTCCCAACGGGAGATGGGCACCTCGGTGATGGCGTTCACGCCGCTGACGATGTGGGTCCAGAACTCGTCCGCCGACGTCGAACCGGGGAACATCGAGGCCATGCCCACGATGGCCACCTCGAACGGTGCCGGGGCCGGATGGGGACGACCGGTGGCGGAGACCACCTCGGCCGCCGCCGCCTCGATCACCTCCGAGCTGGCCTCGCTCACGTCGTGGTGGAGATCGGCGATGGAGGTGACCTGCCCGCGCAGGGTGGCCACCTGGCCGATCATGAACATGCCGTCGCGGCGCTGGGCGGCCTCGTCCACCGCCACCAGGCCGTCGGTGCCGTGGACCAGGCCCTTGCTGGCGATGCGCAGACGACCCAGGTTGAGCGTCTCGAGCTGGGCCCACATGTCCTCCACCGCCACCTGCTCGCCTTCGAGCCGAGCCTTGGCCTCGGCGAAGTCGCGCACGTAGTCGGTCTCCACGCAGCGGGTGGCGTGACCCGGGGAGGTCTCCAACAGCACCGTCTGGGTGCAGCCCAGGGCGATGTCCTGGAAGGCCGGGGTGATGGCCCCGCTGGCTCACGGCTTCGGCGGTGAACAGGTAGGCCGTGCCCATGAGCACCCCCAGCCGGGCGCCCCGCGCCGCCAGCGGCGCGCCGATGGCCGCCACCGCGGCGGCCGATCGGGCGTCGTGGATGCCGCCGGCGAACAGCACGTGCAGGTTCTCGGCGTCCTCCACCGAGCACAGCCGCTCGACCTGGGACTCCCACAACGAGAAGCTGGCCCGGGGCCCGACGTGGCCGCCGCACTCGCGACCCTCGAACACGAACCGCCGAGCCCCGTCCTTGACGAACCGGTCGAGCAGGCCCGGGGACGGCACGTGGAGGTAGGTGGGGATGCCGGCGGCCTCCAGGGGCGCGGCCTGGGAGGGGCGGCCCCCGGCGATCAGGGCCACCGGGGGATGGGCGGCCTGCACCACGGCCAACTGCTCCTCGCGCAGCTCGGGCGGGACGAAGCCCAGGATCCCGACCCCCCAGGGCCGGTCGCCCAGCAGCTCGGCGGTCTGGGCCAGCAGCGGTTCGACCTCCGGACCCCGCATCAGGGCCAGAGCCAGGAAGGGCAGGCCGCCGCCGTCGGCCACCGCGGCGGCGAAGGCGGCCTGGTCGCTGACCCGCGTCATCGGGCCCTGGGCGATCGGGTATCGGGTCCCGTGCGTCTCGGCCACGCCGCGGCCGGGCCGCAGGGGTCGGTGCTCGGCGGCCTGATCCAGGTGCGAGCCGATGGCCCGGCGCATGGCCTCGATGACGCCGCCCGCGGTCTTGAAGCGGTCGGCCAGCCCGGCCGCGGCCGCGCCGTCCTGGCCCACGGGGACCAGATCGGTGCGCAGATCCGGACCCAGCTCGTCGGCCACCACCACGCTCGGCTGGCCCGCGTCGCGGGTGGCCACGGCCAGATCCGGCCGCGTGTAGACGCGATGGCCGCCGATCACCCGCGTCTCGCTGCCGTCCATGGCCGCGATGGCGGCCCGGGTGGGAGCGGGCAGGCGGCTCTCGCGCACCAGGGCCAGCTGGCTGTCGAGCACCACGCCTCGGGCGCCGAGGGCGATGGCGCCGGCGGCGGTGTGCAGGCCGATCCCGCCGCGGGCCCAGACCGCCACGCCCAGCCCGACGGTGTGCTGGAGCAGCACGAGGGTCTCCACCGGCCCGACCCGGCCGCCGCTCTCGGAGCCCTTGGCCACCAGTCCCCCGGCGCCGAGGGACACGGCCAGGCGGGCGTCGGCCACCGAGGTGACCTCGACCACCACCCGGGCCCACGGGGACCATCGCTCGATGGCCGCCCCCAGTCGCGTCGGCCTCGACCAGGTCGGCCACCACCTCGGCGCCGAGCAGCACCATCGACACCGGCGGTCGGCCGCGCCGCATCGGAGCAGGGGGCCGCGGCGGCCAGGGATGCGCCGGGACGCAGGGCCACCGGCCGATGGCTGCGGGCGGCGAAGGCGCCGAGGGTGGCAGCCAGGCGATCGGCCGAGGCGACGTCGACCACCGCCACGGCGCCGGCCCGGGCGGCGGCGACGGCCAGGGTGACATCGACGGGCGCGTCCGGCCGGGGCGGGACCATCGTCAGGGCGAGGATCAGCTCGCTCGTGTCAGCAGCCATGCGGACCTCCTTGGCGAGAAACGTGGATGCTCCGGACCATCTCGACCGACCTGTTCTCAGATGCCGATGTCCATGCGACCCGGTGCCCCCACTCGATCGACCGAAGCCGACCAGCCTGATCGCCTCTCCCCCGCGCCCAGATACTTGCACCACTCAGCGTCACTGAAAAGGGTCAAATTGAGTGAACGGCCACTTTCATACGGTGTGCAATCTCCGGAAATGACGGCCGGTGTCAACCCCGGGGCACGGCCCGGTCACCCGAGTCGACCCAGTCTGACCTGGGAAGCAGACCGACAGAGCCGTCCAGATCGGGACACTCTAGGCCAAAATGCCTACGTCGACACAAACACTGGCAGTGTCGAGGTCGATCCTCACCCTGGGTGGTCGGCGAGCGCGCGCCGATGCCCGGGCTGGGCGCGAGGCACAGCCCGGGCACCGGGTGCGAGTGCTCAGCCTGCGGTGGTGGTCGTGCCCTGGCTCGAGCTGTTGGCGCCGAGGATCACGAAGGTCGACGTCGCCGGGTCGAACTTGAAGGCGTAGACCTTCGGATTGCCATCGGCGTTGGGCGGGGCGCCGAAGTCCCAGGGATCGGGGAAGCCGGGCAACGAGATCTTGCCCAGCGAGTTGCCGGCGGCGGCGAAGGTGCCGTAGTTGAGGGTGGGTCCGGCCTTCTGCAGGATGGCGGCCAGCAGCGTCATCTGCGTGCAGGCCAGGATCGAGGCCACGAACTGGTCGGGGTCGCCCGGCTTCACCGTCGATGACGGCTTGATGACCAGGCCGGACTTGCGCTGGATGTCCATGCACGCCTTGGTCGCGCCGCCCAGGGCGAGCTGGGCGTCGTTCGGCCCGAACGTCCCGCCGGAGATGGCGTTCTTCAACACGGTGAAGTCGTTGCCCTTGTTGCCCAGGTAGGCGTTCATGCCGAACAGGTCGCTGATGACCAGCTGCGGGCGGTAGTCGGTCTTGGCCAGACCCGGCAGGTAGGACCCGGGCCCGGACTCGCCCACCACCAGCACCTGGGTGGCGCCGTCGGACTTGAACTTCTCCGAGATGGTCTCGGCCTGGGCGTAGGTGGCGGTGGTGTCGTTGGTGGGGGCGTCGAGGATGGCCGTGGACACCGGCTTGATCCCCGCCGCGGCCAGCGCCGGCTTGATCTTCTGGTTGAGCAGGTCCTGGTCGGCGGCGGCGGCCATCACGGCCAGCTTCCCGTTGAGCTTGCCCTGCTTGGCCAGCGACTTGACCACGTTGATCTCGAGGTTCTCCCCGGCGTCGGTGCTGAACCACGGGCGCCTTGGCCTGAGCCAGGCGGACCGCGGTCTGGGCCCCGCCGATGGTGGCGGTGGCGTTGGTGTTCACGTAGCACAGACGTTGTCGGCCAGGAAGAAGCCCGACCGCCACGAACACCTTCTCGTCCTGGGTCAGCTTGCGTGCAGGCCTGATCGGCGGCCGACTGGCTGGTCGGGTTGATCCCCACCATGGTGGCGTCGATCTTGCGACCGTGGATGCCGCCCTTGGCGTTGATGCTGTCGACCATGGCCTGGTACGCCTTGGGGAAGTCCCCGTTGTTGAGGTGCAGGACGCTCACCAGCGACGACAGGTCGTAGTAGACGATCCCGACCTTGATGCTGTCGGAGGTCACCCCCGGGGCCCGGGTGTCGGTGGCCACCGCCGCGGTCGTCCCCGTCGTGGCGCTCGGTGACGTGCTGCTGGTGGACTTGCAGGCCGCCAACAACAGCGCAGCGACCAGGGTCAACAGGAGGTACTTGCGCACGGGCTCTTCCTTTGGCAGGCGTCCAGGACTCAGCGGAGGTCGGAGCAGAGGTGCGGCACCACAGGAGCCGACTGGCGTCGGCCTCCGCGTGCCCGTCTCGTCTCCCATCCTGGGTCCGGCGCCCCTCGCGCCGTGCAGGCTGCCCCTCCGGGCGGTGACACTAGTGTCGCTACCGTGGTCGGTCAACGGCACCCCTCCGCCGATCGGGCCGGACCCCGTGGGATCGACCCGGATGTCGATGCGCACGCCGGATGCGTCGGTACGATCCCCGCCCGTGACCGACACACCGACTACGCGCCGACCGGTCGGCGGCGACCCGGGCGCGCATCGCCGAGGTGGCCCTCGAGCTCTTCGTGAGCCAGGGATATGCCGAGACCACCATCGACCAGATCGCGGCGGCCGCGGATCTGGGCCGCCGCACCGTGTTCCGTCACTTCCCGACCAAGGAGTCGATGCTGCTCGACCACCTGGTCCTGCGTCGCGAAGAAGCCATCGAGCGCCTTCGGCACCGGCCCGCCGACCGAACCGCTGCTGGCCAGCCTGCTCACGGTGCTGCGCGAGCTGGCCGAACGGGGCTACGACCGTCGACTGCTGGCCCAGATCCGGGCCGTGCTCGCCTCGCAGCCCGGCCTGGTCGGCGAGGAGATCTGGGGTGGGAGCGGCGCCTTCGCGGTGAGCGTGGTCGAGACGCTCCAGGCCGAGCTCGGCGACCGGTACTCCCCCGTGGAGATCCACGCCCTGAGCCTGATGGCCATGGGCTGGTTCCTGACCGCGGCGCACACCTACCTGGTCGACAACCGCGAATCGCTGGCCGCCTGCTTCGACGAGGTCGTGACCATGTGCGTGCAGGCCAGCACCACGCTCGACTGAACCTCCGGCGGGGACGCCCGATCGCCGTGAGCGGCCGCCGGTAGGCTCAGCAGTGAGCGGTGGTGGGTCGGGGGATTGCGAGTCGTGCGGGCGCTACGCGCCGCTCGGGCGACGTCGGTTCCTCGACCTGCTCGGGGTCGGGCTGGCGGTGTTCCTGGCCGGCTGCTCGCCCTCGGGTCGACGGGCCGACCAGGGTCACCGGTTCCACCGGGCACGCCAAAGCACCCGGACCCACCACCTCCACCACCGCCGCCCCGGTCGTCACCCTCGACGCCATCCCGCCGCCTCGCCCGGGCGACCCCCACACCATCTTCCACGCCCCCGCCGCCACCGATCAGATCGCGCTCACCATCGACGACGGGTACTGCGTGCGACTGCGTGGCCTCCTACGTGGCCTTCGCCCGGACCAGCGGGATCCACCTCACCTTCTCCCCCAACGGCGCCTACCAGAGCTCCTGGAACCCCCACGCCTCGGTGCTGCGCCCCCTCATCGAGGCGGGCCAGGTCCAGATCGGCAACCACACCTACTCCCATGACGACCTGCGGCCCTTGTCGGCGTCGCGGATCGAGGCCGAGCTGGAGCGCAACGAGACCTGGATCGAGCAGACCTTCGGCGTCACCAGCCGACCGTGGTACCGGCCCCCGTACGGCTTCCACACCGACCGGGTGGACGACATCGCCGGCCGGCTGGGCTACACCCACGTCCTCATGTGGAACGGCACCTACGGCGATTCGGGCGTGCTCACCCCGGAGGTGTTGATGGACCAGGCCCGCAAGTACCTGACGGGGGGCACCATCATGTTGGGCCACGCCAACCACCCGACGGTCACCCACCTCTTCGGCCAGATCCAGGCGCTCATCCGCGAACGCCACCTCCACCCGGTCACCCTCGACGAGATGTTCGGCACCAGCCGCGTCCAGGGCTGACCGGAGGAACGGGCCGGGTTCGGCGCGCTGCTCGTACACTTTCGGTCGTGGTGGTCGCCGTCGACCTGACGCATGCCACCGGGGGGCTGGCCATCGTCTGCGCGGTGGCCGCGGCCACCTCGTATGGCATCAGCAACGTGCTCCAGCAGCACGAGGCGGAGCACTTCGCCCAGAGCGAGACGCTCAAGCTGGGGTTCCTGGGCCGGCTGGTCCGCCGACCGCGCTGGCTGGTCGGCATCGGAGCCGATGTCGGCGGCTACGTGTTCGAGGCCCTGGCCCTGGGCATCGGCACCCTGGTCGTGGTCGAGCCCATCATGGCCACGTCCTTGCTGGCCTCCCTGTTCTTCGGAGCGTTCATCAACCACCGGGTCATCACCCGGTTCGACTGGATCGCGGCGGGCGTGTTCGCCGTCGGGATCTCGGTGTTCCTGACCCTGGTGGGGCCCAGCCGGGGCAGCAGCGTGGCCCCGGTCCACGCCTGGCTCATCGCCGCGCCGCTCATCGTCGGATTCGTCCTGATCTGCGTGGCCCTGGCCCGCACCTCCTCGGGCACCACACGGGCGGTGTGGCTGGGCCTGGGCGCGGGCACCCTGTTCGGCACCAGCGCGCTGCTGACCCGCGCCTTCGTCCACTACCTCGGCGGGGGCATCGTGAACTGGGTCCCCCACTGGGAGCCCTACGCCCTGGCCGTGTCGTCGATCAGCGGGCTGGTGCTGGCCCAGAGCGCCTTCCAGACCGGCTCGTTGGCCGCGGCCGTGAGCGCGGAGCAGATCATGCAGGCCATGACCGGCGTGGCGCTCGGGATCGGCATGCTCGACGAGCATGTGCAGATCGCTGGTCCAGTCGCCGGCGCGCTGGTCATCGCCGCCGTGGTGGCCATGGTGTGGGGCGTGCGGGCCCTGGCCGATGCCGAGGCCACCATCACCGACCTGCCGCCCCCCGCGCTGGCCGAGGGCTGACGCGGCGGCCCGGATCGGTGCTCAGCTGCGCAGCAGGCGACCGGGGTCGGCGTCGGCGATGTCCTCGCCGTCGGTTCGGGTGGCCACCCCGTTGACCCAGACGTGTTCCACCCCGGTGCTGCGCACCACCAACCGATCGGCCCCGCCGGGCAGGTCGTGGCGCCGCTCGACGGGGGTGCAGCCCACCGTCTGGGGATCGAAGGCCACCAGGTCGGCGTAGAACCCCTCCTGCACCAGGCCGCGCTCGGGCAGGCGGAACACCTCGTGGGGCTGGCCGGTGAGGCGCCACACCGCGTCCTCCAGCGAGAGGGCCTTGCGGTCGCGCACCCAGTGGCTGAGCAGATGGGTGGAGTAGCAGGCGTCGCACAGCTGGCTGGCGTGGGCGCCGGCGTCGGACAGGCCGAGCAGCGTGCGCTTGTCGGCCAGCAGCTCGCCCACCTCGTCCTCGTCGTCGTTCTCCATCACGATGCGGTAGCGCGTGGCCATGTCGTCGGACAGGGCCAGGTCGATCATCAGGTCGAACGGCGTGGTGGCGCGCTCGGCGGCCAGCTGATCGAGCGGGACACCGATGGCGTCGGCGTGGACGCCGGTCTCCTCCACCGAGGTCTTGGACCAGCGGTGGCTCCAGGCTTCGAGGGTGACGGCACGGGCCCGGTCACGCCAGGCGGCGTCGGTGTAGAGATCGATCCGCTCGTCGCGGGGACGGGCCAGCACCTCCTTCCACACGTCGATCTCGGCCAGCGGGAAGGGATCGGTCATGCCGATCTGCATCACGATGGGCCGACAGGCGATCTGGGGGTACACCTCCCCGGGCAGCTTCCCGGCCCGCTCCATGAGCCGCAGGGCGGCGCCCGGACGATCGGTGCGGGTCACCAGGGCGGTCCAGCTCACCGGGATGCCGGTGTCCAGCGCCAGCTGGGAGAACTCGTCGACGAACATCCCGGGTCCGATGGAGATCTGCACCAGGCCCTTGCCCAGCTCGCCCATGGCCTCGGCCATGGCCGTCACCTCGTCGGGCTCGGCGAACCGGCTGGGAACCGGACGACCGTAGGCGCCCTGGTGCGCGGGCTGGCGGGACGTGGAGAACCCGATGGCACCCGCCTCCATGGCCTCCACCACCAGCGCCCGCATGGTGTCCAGCTCGTCGTCGGTGGCCGCCCGCTCGTCGCCGCCGAGCACGAACAGCCGCAGCGGGGTGTGGCCGATGAACGCACCCACGTTGAGGCGCTTGGGCCGGGCCTCGATGGCGGCCAGGTACTCGGGGAAGGACTCGAAGCACCAGTCGATGCCGGCGTTGAGCGCCTCGGCCGACATCCCCTCGACGTTCTCGAGCGTGCGCACCACGGTGTCGCGGTGCTCGGGCCGGGTAGGGGCCAGGCCGAAGCCGCAGTTGCCCATCACCACGCTGGTGACCCCGTGCCAGCTCGACGGCGTCAGGTCGCCGTCCCACAGGATCTGGGCGTCGTAGTGGGTGTGGATGTCGATGAAGCCGGGGGCCAGGACGAGCCCGTCGAGGTCCACCACCCGGGTCTCGGCGTCGGGGACCAGGGTGTCGGGGGCGGCCACCGCGGTGATGCGGTCGCCGGTCACGGCCACGTCCGCCGGCCGGGCGGGCGCGCCGGTGCCGTCGATCAGCGAGCCTCCGCGCAACAACAGATCCATGCCGCCCGAAGATAGCAAATGCTCGCTCACTTACTACTGGTGGACCGGGAGCCGAGGCCCGGATCAGGCCAACTTGGCCGACCAGGCGCCGTCCACCGGGATGATGGCCCCGCTCACATAGGCGGCGCGATCCGAGGCCAGGAAGGCCGCCACCTGGGCCACCTCGGTGGGCTGGCCAGCCCGACCCAACGCCGCCTTGTCGGCGATGCCCGGATGGTGCTCCAGCCCGGCCGCCCCCATGAGCTCGGTGAGGATGAAGCCGGGACACACGGCGTTGACCCGGATCCCCTGGGCGCCGTACTCCACCGCCGCGGCCTTGGTCATGGAGATGACCCCGGCCTTGGCCGCCGAGTACACGCTGGTCCCGCGCACCGACCCGTTGAGGCCACCCACCGACGACCAGTTGACGATCGAGCCCCCGCCAGAGCCCAACATGGCCCGGATGCCGTGCTTCATGCCCAGCAGCACGCCGCGGAGGTCGACGTCGAGGATCCGGTCGTAGTCCTCCATGGTCACGTCCGACCATGAACACGGCGTTGCCGATCCCGGCCACGTTGCACACCACGTCGACCCGGCCGAACACCTCGAGCGCCCGGGCGAACATGGCCTCGACCTCGGCCTCCTGGGTCACGTCGACGTGGCAGGGCACCACCGCGTCACCGGCCTGGTCGGCCGTGTCCTGCTCGGCGCCGCTGATGTCGGCGGCCAGGACCTGGGCGCCCTCCTCCACGAACAACAGCGTCGAGGCCTTCGCCATCCCCGAGCCGGCGCCGGTGATGACCGCCACCTTGCCGTCCAGCAAACCCATGACCATCTCCCTCTGTCGACCCCCGGAGGTGATCCCCCCCCCCCGGAAACTGGGCATCAAAATGTGCGGTATCGGCAGACAAAGGTTCCCAATTTGCCTGGCTGGGACCTGACCGGGCCCGGCTCGGAGCGTAGCGAGCGCTCGCTCACTAGTGTTAACGTCCGCCGCCCAGCCAGCACTCGGAGGAACTGTGGACGACCGGTTGATGTACCGACGGGAGTTCTCCATCGGCGGCGAGTGGGTCGAACCCGCCGGATCCGAGCGCTTCGACGTGATCTCGCCCTCGACCGAAGCGGTGGTCGGGCAGGTCCCGGTAGCCGTCGACCGCGACATCGACCGGCGGTGGACGGCGGCCCGGGCCGCCTTCGACGACGGCCCCTGGCCCCGGATGGCCCCGGCCGAGCGGGCCGACCTGCTCGAGCGGGCCGCGGCGGTGCTGCGCAAGCGCGAGAGCGACATCGCCGGGGATCACCACCGACGAGATGGGCTCGGCCATCGGCCACGCCGGACGGTCCCAGACCGGGTTCGTGGCCCCGCTGTTCGACTACTACGCCTCGCTCATCCGCACCTTCGACTTCGAGCGCGAGGTGGCCAGCGGCGACCGGGCCGGACTGGTCATCTCCGAGCCCCTGGGTGTGGTGGCCGCCATCGTGCCCTGGAACGCCCCGGTCACCCTGGCCTCGTGGAAGACCGCCCCGGCCCTGGCCGCCGGGTGCACCGTGGTGCTCAAGCCGCCCCCCGAGGCACCGCTGAGCAACTACGTGCTGGCCGAGGCCCTCGACGAGGCCGGCATGCCCCCGGGCGTGATCAACGTGGTCCCGGGCGGGCGCGGAGGTGGGCGAGCACCTGGTCACCCATCCCGGCACCGACAAGGTCGCCTTCACCGGATCGACGGCGGCCGGCAAGCGGATCATGTCGCTGTGCGGGGAGCAGGTGAAGCGGGTGTCGCTGGAGCTGGGCGGCAAGTCGGCCGCCATCGTGCTCGACGACGCCGACATGGACACCGCCATCCCCACCCTGGTGGCGGGGGCCATGCACCTCTCGGGCCAGGTGTGCGGCGCCCACACGCGGATCCTGGTGCCGCGGGCCCGCTACGACGAGCTGGTCGACCTGGCCGCCGCCGCGGCGGCGACCGTCCCGGTCGGCGATCCCCACGACCCGTCGGTGGTGGTGGGTCCCGCTGGTGGCCGAGCGCCAGCGCGACCGGGTGGAGGGCTACATCGCCCTGGCCACCGAGGCCGGAGCCCGCATCGCCACCGGTGGCGGGCCGACCGGCTGGCCTGCGCAGGGGCTGGTACGTGGAGCCGACCATCCTGGCCGACGTCACCAACGACATGCGGGTGGCTCGGGAGGAGATCTTCGGCCCGGTGCTGTGCTTCATCGCCTACGACGACGATGACGACGCCATCGCGCATCGCCAACGACTCGAACTACGGGCTGACCGGCGCGGTGTGGACCGGCGACCCGGCGCGGGGCCTGCGCACCGCCCGGCGCATGCGCACCGGAGTGGCCTCCATCAACACCCACCCCGCGCCGTTCCCGCTGGTGCCCTTCGGCGGGATGAAGGAATCGGGCATCGGACGCGAGCTGGGCCCCGAGGGGCTCATGAACTTCCTCGAGCCCCGCTCGATCGGCATGCCGCCGTCGCTCCTCTCCCAGCCGATGACCGACGCCGCCGCAGGCTAGGGTCGGCCACCGCGTCGAGCCGCACCCACGCGGACGCCGACGCATCCGTGCCACCCGTGCACGAGAAACAGTAGAGGGAACCCATGTCCGAGGTCATCATCCTGGAGTTCGCCGGTGTCACCGAGGATCAGTACCTGGCGGTGAACAAGATCCTGGGGGTCGACGGCGGCACCGGGGCCGGGGACTGGCCCGCGCCGCTGGAGGCCCACACCGCGGCCCTGGGCGACGGCGGTCTGGTGGTGGTCGAGGTGTGGGAGTCCCAGGACGCGCAGGCCGCTTTCATGGCGCGCCTGGGCCCGGCCCTGGCCGAGGTCGGCCTGCCCGAGCCGACCCGGATGGAGTGGCTCTCGTTGGTGGGCCGCTACACGGGCTGAGGCCCGGCCCGGCCCGGGCGGTCAGCCCGCCGGGTTGCGCAACGAGGGGACGAGGCGCTTCTCCTCGCGCTGGGCGTCGAGCACCGACTGCATCTGGCTCAGCTCGTCGGGGGCGTCGCCGGCGCGGTTGTGGCGCTCCTCGGGATCGGCGGTGAGGTTGTGCATCTCCCACACTGGCTCGGCCGCGGGGGCGGCGAACGGGTTGGCGGCGATGCCGTGGTCGGCGTTCCAGTCGTCGAGGCGCTCGTAGTAGTGGTTGAGCTTCCACAGCTCGCCGTCGCCGTCGGCGCCGGTGGGGAGGGTGGCGATGACCGACTCGATGAACGCCGGCGGGTCGAGCGCGTCGAAGGGCGTACCCGTGAGGACGTTGGTCATGGTGACCCCGCGGGTGACGTCGTCCTCGGTCATGAAGTAGATGGGCTGGCCGAGCGAGTTGGCCGGCGCCTTCCCGGTGATGAGCCCGCTCAGGTCGCGGCCGGGCAGCGGGCGGGCCTCGGCGTGGTGCTGGGCCACCCCGGCCGCGGCGCGCTCGACGTCGATGCCGGCCAGTCCCATCAGCGTGGGGATCAGGTCGACGTGGCTGGTGGGCGCGCCGATCCCGCCCGGAGACCGGCGAGACCCCCGGGCCCCGCACCAGCAGCGGGACTCGGGTGGCCTCGTCGAAGGCGTTGCCCCACTTCTGCACCAGACCACCGTGGGCGCCGAGCAGGTCACCGTGGTCCGAGGTGAACACCACGATCGTCTCGTCGGCCATCCCCGAGGCGGCCAGGGCATCCAGGATCCGCCCGATGGCCTGATCCACCACCTTGAGCAGGTAGTAGTAGAGGCGGCGGTAGGCGACGTCGGTGGTCAGGTCGGCGACCATCTGGGGCCACAGGGCCCGGAACTTCTGCTGGCACGCCGGGACGCCCGGCGAACGAGTCGCCCTGGGATGGCGCTTCGGCGATGTCGGGCACCGTGTCGTCGCTCGGGCTGGAAGCCCGAGGAGCAGCTCGTAGAGGCCACCGGCGAAGGCGATGTCGTGGGGGTTCACGAACGAGGCCACCGCCAGCCACGGCCCCTGGTCGAGGCCTTGGCCAGCTCGTCGAACAGGTCGACCACCTGCTCGGCGAACACGCCGTCGCGCACGGTGCCGCAGTCGGACTTGAGCGCGCCGTGGGGCTCGCGCCCGATCCAGCCCGAGAACCCGAACGGGTCGAGCCGATCGGCCTTGCGGTAGGCCTCGACGGCCGCGGGGATGGGCCGGCCGTCGTCGTCGGAGGCCATCAGGCCTTCGTGGCTGCCGGGGATCGAGAGGTTGGCGTGGCTGACGTGCCACTTGCCTCGGTAGTGGGTCTGGTAGCCACCGGCCCGGAACCAGTCGCCCAGCGTCGGCACCTCGTCGGGATCGAGCCAGCCCATGTCGGGATCGCTGGCCTGCTTGGCCACCCCGTCGGTCTGGCTCACGCCGTGCAGGGACGGGTACTGCCCCGTGAACAGGGTGGCCCGGCTGGGCACGCAGGCGGTGGAGCCGGCGTAGTGGCGGTGGAACTCCAGACCTCCGTCGCGCAGCCGGTCGCGACTCGGCATCTGGGTGCGCCGGAACTCGGCGAGCTGCGGGCCCTCGTAGGGAGGCGGGTAGCGCTCCTCATCCGTCATGATCACCAGCACGTTGGGCGCGGTCATGGCCGGGACTCTAGGGGAGGTCACGTCCACCGGCTTGGGCACTCTGGGCACCTGGCCTCCAGGCAGGGCGACTCTCGATGGGTGGGCCTGTTCGCGCGTTGCGCCTCCGTCCATACTGCTGGAGTGCGCGAGCCTCATGAGGTTGCTGCGGGACTGGCTCGGGCCTACCTGTTCGAGGACCTGAGCAGGGACCAGCTGGCGGACTCGGCCGCGGAGAAGCCGCCACCGACGAGGTCGCCGGGCTCGTGAACCGAGCCCGGTGGGCGGCACCTACGACGCCGGCCGCCGGGCGCGCCACGATCCCGCTCAACGCACCCGATGATGGATGGTCGCCCCAGCGGAATCGTGCGCGGATCCGTCCCACTCCAGACGGACCCACTGAAGACATCGACAGGCCGCCGACCCGTCCGCAGGGGCCGATCGACCCATTGCCCGAGTCGGAAATTCCCTACCCTCGAAGCCATCGGCTGGATCGGGACGGCCCCGAGCCGGTCTCCGGGCACGACGCCGACGTGCCTCGACCCCCCTGAGATCAAGTCCGCCAGGCGCGAGGAGTCACCGATGTCAACGTTCCTGTTGCCGGCTTCACCGGTCGAATCCCTGGAGGCCTACTTCACGATCGGGGGAGGCGAGGGCCTGGAGCTGGCCCGTTCCCTGACGCCGGCGGTGATCCTGGATCAGCTCGCCGGGTCTGGACTACGCGGACGGGGAGGGGCCGGCTTCCCGACCGCCGACAAGTGGCGGTCTGTGAGCCAGGGCGGACCGGGAGACCACTACGTGGTGTGCAACGGGGCCGAAGGAGAGCCGGGGACCTTCAAAGACCGCTGGTTGTTGCGCGCCAACCCGTTCCAGGTGCTGGAAGGTCTCCTCATCGCCGCGGTGGCGCTCGGGGCGCGAACCGCGTTCGTGGCGCTCAAGGCCAGCTTCGAGCCCGAACGCGCCCGCATCACCCAAGCCATCACCGAGTTCGAACAGGCGGACATGCTCGAGGGGATCGAGGTACGAGTGGTGCTCGGCCCCGAGGAGTACCTCTTCGGCGAGGAGAAGGCGCTCCTCGAGGTGATCGAAGGCAACGAGCCGCTGCCGCGCTGGTTGCCGCCCTATCTCCACGGCCTTTTCGTCACCGCCCCCCAGATGGGGTGGTCCGCCCACGAACCCCAGCCCGGACACGCCGCCAGCGCGACCGCCAACCCAACCCTGGTGAACAACGTGGAGACCTTGGCCAACGTCACCCACGTCATCGCCCGGGGCCCCGACTGGTTCCGCACGATGGGCACGCCCGAGTCACCCGGCACCGTGTTGTGCACCCTCACCGGCGCTGTCCGCGTTCCCGGGGTGGTCGAGGTCGAGATGGGGACGCCGCTGGCCGAGGTCATCGACCGCACCGGCGGCCCGCTCGACGGGCTCACGGTGCGAGCGGTCTTCTCCGGGGTGTCGAACCCCGTCCTGACCGGTGACCAGCTGTCCACCCCGGTCAGCTACGAGGGAATGGCAGCCGCCGGCACGGGACTCGGATCGGCCGGGTTCATCATCTACGACGACACCGCCTGCCTGCTTCGCGTGGCCCAGATCTTCTCCCGCTTCCTGTACGTGGAGTCGTGCGGCCAGTGCCCACCGTGCAAGCTCGGCACCGCGGCCATCACCGACGCGCTGGACCGCCTCGCCTCCCAGGGAACCACGAGCGACCTCGCCGTGATCCAGGAACGACTGCCCATCGTGACCGACGCCAGCCGCTGCTACCTCCCCGCCGAGGAGCAAGCGGTGGTGTCGAGCATCCTGCGCCATTTTCCCGCCGACATCGCCGACCATATCGAGGGCCGGTGCCCTCGCCGGCACGACCTGAGTTTTCCCAAGATCGCCGACCTGATCGACGGCGTCGTCACCTACGACGCGAAACAAGCGGACAAGAACCCAGACTGGACCTACGCACACCCGACACCGGACGCTCGACCCGGGGGTCCCTAGAACCGCCCTCCTCGGCGCGTCCGGCTCAGGGACTGGCGTCGGGCGAGTAGTGGCAGCGCCATTCGACCACTTGGCCGGTGTCGTCCACGCGC
This sequence comes from uncultured Microthrixaceae bacterium, assembly GCA_963793965.1. Lineage (GTDB taxonomy): Bacteria > Actinomycetota > Acidimicrobiia > Acidimicrobiales > Acidimicrobilacustridaceae > UBA4742. The sequence continues at coordinate 280,049 of CAWCCB010000010.1, read as the reverse complement.
ATGGAGTCGGACGCCGACCTTGACGGGGCCGCCCGGACGGCCACACGAGTACTGGAGCACGACGCTGTCGGTGCCCACGTAGGTGGCGTCGAGCGTGTAGCGGATGTCCGAGGTGCGGGCCAGGGCCGTCGGCCACATAGGCGCGCAGCGCCTCGTGGCCCTCGATGGTGGTGCGCGTCGGATCGCCGGTCAGCCGCGAGACGAACGGCGAGGTGAAGACCACGTCCGGGGCGAAGGGTTCCATGACCAGGTCGACATCGGCCGTGTTCCAGCCCTCCAGCCACACCTGCCCCAGCTCGGCGGCCCGAGCCTCGCTCAACATTCGGACTCGCTCGGCATGGGAACACAATAGAGTGATCGCTCACCCTACGAGTCTGGGACGCTTCGGCCGGCGGGGTGCCGGCCGGCAAGGCAAGGGGAACGATGGTGACGTCCTCGACGTCGGATCCGAGCACGGACGGCCCGATCGGCAACAGCCCGATCACCGACGAGTGGTGCGCCCACCACTTCGACCACCAGTCGCCCGACCTGGCCCGCGAGCTGCACGAGACGCTGGCCGTCATGCGGGCGAACCATCCGGTGGCCCACAGCGACCAGCACGGTGGGTTCTGGGTGGCCACCCGATACGAGGACGTGCTGGGCGTGGCCCAGGACTGGGAGACCTTCAGCTCGGCCCATGGCGTCTCGGTGCCCGAGACCAAGATGGTGGTTCCGGCCATCCCCGAGCACCTGGACCCGCCCGCTCCAGCGCGTGTTCAAGCGCCTGATCAACGCCTACTTCACGCCCGATGGTGGTGGCCCGCCACGAGGACCGCCACCCGCCAGCTGGTGACCCGCCTCATCGACGGGTTCATCGAGGCCGGGCGCTGCGACTTCATGGCCGAGTTCGCCCGGCCGTTCCCCGGCCTGGGGTTCTTCGACCTGTTCCTCAACGCCCCGCCCGACGCGGTGGCCGAGGTCAACGACCTGACCATGCGGGCGGCGGTGCCCGACAACCCCGACGCCCGCGCCTGCTGGGAGGCGGTGTTCGCCTGGATCGCCGACTTCATCGAGCGGCGGCGCCACGAGCCGCCGCGTGGTGACGTGGTCGACGCCGTGCTCCACGCCGAGATCGACGGCCGGCCGATCACCGAGACCGAGATCATCGGCACCATCCAGCTGCTCATCCTGGGCGGCCTCGACACCACCGCCGGCGCCCTCGGGCCAGTTCATGATCCGCTTCGCCCAGGAACCCGACATCCCCGAGCTCCTGCGCCGATCGCCCGAGCTCATCCCGGACGCGGTCGAGGAGCTGCTGCGCCTGGACGGGCCCTTCGTGGCCATCGGCCGCACGGCCATGTGCGACACCGAGATCGACGGCCACGGCATCGAGGCGGGCGAGAAGGTGCTCATCTACTGGGCGTCGGCCAACCGTGACGACGGCGAGTTCGCCTGCCCGGCGCAGTTCGACCTCGACCGGGCCAGCAACCGCCACCTGGCCTTCGGCGCCGGGCCCCACCGCTGCGCGGGGTCGAGCCTGGCCCGCATGAACCTGCGCATCGCGGTGGAGGAGGTGGTGCGTCGCCTCGACCACATCGCCCTCGACCCGTCGGCCGGACCGATCGAGTACCACTCGGTGCTCAACCGGGCCCCGCTGGCCGTGCCCATCACCTTCACCCCGGGCCCGCGGGTCGGCTCAGCTCCCTCGGCCCAGGCCGACGACCTGGGCTACTCCACCAGCTCGTAGAGCCGGACCGTCGGGCCGGGGATCCATCTGCATGACGTCGCTGCGACTGGTGAGACCGGCCGCCGAGCGCGCCCCCAGCTCCTTGACGGGCTGGCCCACGTCGTCGGCCTCGATCTCGTAGACGGTCAGGTACCGGGGATCCGCCGGCTCCGGCGCCACCCCGCCGGCGGCGCGCAGCTTGTAGCGCGTGGCGCGGCGGAAGCCGGGCACGGCCAGCACCTCGGGGATGTGGGTGTCGCGGTACCACTCGACGTACTCGTCCTCGCGGCTGGGATCCGACGGCTGGGACTCGACCACCAGGATCGCTCTGGGCATCGGGGCACCTCTCCTCAGGTTCGGTCGAACAGGACGGTCTCGCGGACGGCCAGGAACCATGAGGCCCCGAACAACTCGTCGGGCTGCGCCCCGACGCGGTTGTCCTCGAACCAGCGGATCCGGCGGGCCAAGCCGTCGAGGTCGTCGAAGTAGACCTCGTTGACCGCGTCGTAGGCCCAGTCGCCGTCGGATCGGGGCAGGGGATGGTTCTGCACGTAGGCCCGGCCCCGCACGTCGTCGGGGATGACCGTGGCCGGCGACGTCCCGCATCGGCCGAGGCCGCGGCCACCTGACCGGCGTGGTTGCGCCACCGGTCCGAGAACGCTTGGGCACCGAGGTGGTCGACGCCGCTGCGCCAGGGCCATGTGCTTGAACCGGGGGTCGCCGCCGACCCACCGCTGCGCCAGCCAGTCCGCGCCCCGCAGCACCACCTCCTCGACCACCACCACCGGAGCGCCGGCGACCACCAGCTGGACCGCCCCGCCGTCGGACGCTGCCGGATCCCGGCGACGCGCCGCCAGGCGTCGTGGGCCGCCAGGTGGTCGGCGTCGGCGAACCACTCGATGACCACCCCGTCGTGTCGGGCCGGCGGACCACCCACCTCGGGCACCGTCGTGCACACCACCACCCGCTCCGGCCGCAACGCCGTGGGCACCGCCGCGCTCGCCGCCGTCCAGGCCCGCGTCCAGGCGTCGGCGAAGGTGGCCGCGGCGACGTCCGGGGCCCGGTCGGCGAACGAGAGCCGCTTGATCACCGGTCGATCTGGACCGGCGAGGCCGTGGCCGCACCGGCCGCACCGGTCAGCTCGGCGACGTGGCGGCGCCAGCGGTCCACCGCCGCCTCCTTGATCTGGCTGTACCCCTTGATGGCCAGGGCCGAGGCGGCCAGCTCCACCCGCGCCTGGTAGCTCAGCTTCGACGCCGGGCGCAGCTGGGCTCCCATGAGCTGCTCGTACTCCTCGATGAGCGCCCGCTCGGTGCGCCGGTCGGGGTCGTAGCCGAACACGTCGAGCGGCGTGCCGCGCAGGCGGCGCAGGCTGCGCAGGGCTCGGAAGCCGACCGCGTAGGGCTTGCCCATGGGCAGCTTGCGCTGCAGCCCCATCCGGCGCAGGATCGGCGGGTGGAGGTGGTAGGTCACCGAGTACGGACCCTCGATCCCCAGGTCACGGGCGGCGCGGTCGTAGTCCACCGCCAGGTGCAGCCGGGCCACCTCGTACTCGTCCTTGTAGGTGAGCAGCTTGAACCAGGACTCGGCCACGGCCCGGGTGAGCGCCCAGTCGTGGTCGGCGTCGTCGACCGCCGCCGCCCGTTCGACCAGGTCGAGGAAGCGCACGGCCCGCGCCTTGTTCTGGTAGTCGATGGCCTGCGCCGCCCGGCGGGTGACCAGGTCGCGGACACCGATCGGGATCGGGCGACGGTCGACCAGCGCCCGCGCCGTGGCCTGGGCCTCGACCGACGGATCCAGGATCGCCTGGCTGGGCCGGTCCTCGCGCGCCGCGCCCGACCAGCCGGGCGTCGACCGCGGCCGGGTCGTGCGCCGCCCACCGGCCCCACTCGAACGCCTCCCGGTTGTCGGCCGCGCGTGCGGCCCTGGCGGGCCATGGCCTGCCTCGACGTCGGCCACCGACAGGGGCAGGCCGCCGAGCTGGAAGGCGGCGCCCAACATGACCACGTTGGCCAGCAGCGGGTTGGCGAACACGTCCTGGGCGATCCGGGTCGAGTCGATGAAGCACACCCGGTCGGCCCCGACCGCGTCGGCGATGGCCTGCTGCAAGGCTTCGGGCGTCGGGCGAGGCCAGATCGGTCTGCAACATGGCCGCGGTGGGGGTGACGCGGGTGTCGACCACCGCGATGGTGGACTCGGGCCGCACCTTGGCCAGATGGGTCGGGCTGGCCGCCTGCAGCAGATCCCCCGACAGGTACAGGTCGGCGCCACCGGGGCTGATGGTGGCCGAGGCCAGGGCGTGGCGATCGGTGGCCAGGTGCAGGTGCGACACCACCGCCCCCGCCTTCTGCGACAGCCCGGTCTGGTCCATGCCGCCGATGACGAAGCCGGCCACCTCGGCCGAGGCGGCCAGGATCCGGTTGGCCGTGACCACGCCGGTGCCCCCGATCCCGGTGAAGTAGATGCCGTACTGCTCGTCCACCACGGGCACCGACGGCGCCGGCAGCGTGCCGGTGGGCAGCGTGGGTCGCTCGCCGGCGGCCTGGCCGTGCGTCGCGGCGCCGGCGTGCGGTCGTCGCCCGCGGCTCGGCCTCGGCGCGCCGGCCGGGGCGTCAGCGTGACGAACGAGGGGCAGTCGCCGTCCAGGCAGGTGTAGTCGCGGTTGCACGACAGGTTGTCGATCCGGCGCTTCTCGCCGAACTCGGTGTCCAGCGGCAGCACCGACAGGCAGTTGCTCTTGGTGCTGCAGTCGCCGCAGCCCTCGCACACCGCCTCGTTGATGAGCACCTGGCGCGGCGGCTCCTCGAGCAGGCCGCGCTTGCGCAACCGTCGGGCCTCGGCCGCGCAGCGCTGGTCGTACACGATCACCGAGACGCCCGAGACCTGCTGGAGGGTCTCCTGGACCCGCGCCAGCTCGTCGCGCCCGACCACCTCCACGCCCGGCGCCCACCGGGCCCGCCGGCCGTAGCGGCGGGGGTCCTCGGCGCACACCACGATCCGCGCCACCCCCTCGGCCTCGAGCGCCCGGGTCATCGACGGGATGTCCATCAGGCCGGTGACGTCCTGGCCTCCGGTCATGGCCACCGCCGAGTTGTAGAGGACCTTGAAGGTGATGTCGACGCCGGCGGCCACGCTGGCCCGGATGGCCAGCGTGCCCGAGTGGCTGAGGGTGCCGTCGCCGATGTTCTGGATCAGGTGCGGCTCGGCCACGAAGGGCGACAGGCCGATCCAGGGAACGCCCTCGGCGCCCATGGGCGTGGGCGGCAGCTTCTTGAGCCCGGCCTGGCGGGGCTCGAAGTACATGATCCCGTGGCAGCCGACCCCGCCGCCGACCAGGGCGCCGACCGGGGCCACGGTGGAGCGGTTGTGCGGGCAGCCGCTGCAGAAGGCCGGCGGGCGCGGGGGCACCTCGAGCAGCGGGATCAGCCGGGGCGTGGCCGGCACCGCGTTGGCGACGGGCCGCCAACGACGGGCAGCACCCGGCCGAGGATGGCGCCCACCGCGGCCACGTCCAGCTCCCCCACCGACGAGGCCAGCACCTGGCCCTCGCGCGTCGCGCTTGCCCACCACCGGCACCGGGCTGCGGGCCTCGTGCAGCAGGCTGCGCACCTGGGTCTCGATGAACGGCCGCTTCTCCTCGATCACCACCAGCTCGTCCACCGAGGCGGCGAACTCGATCAGGGTCTCGGGGACCACCGGGAAGGTCATGGCCAGCTTGAGCACCCGCACGCCCAGGCCTCGGCCAGGCCGTCGGCGTCGATGCCGAGGTCGGCGAAGGCCTGGATCACGTCGAAGTAGGTCTTGCCCGCGCACACGATGCCCAGGCGCGCACCCGGCCCGGCCCCGACCACCCGATCCAGCCCGTTGTGGCGGGCGTAGGCCTGGGCCGCGGCCAGGCGGTGGTGCACCACCAGCACCTCCTGGTCGGCCACCGCGTGGGGACCGATGGTGGCCTGAGGATGGTGGCGCCACGGCCGACCGTCGATCTCGACCCCGAGCGGATCGGTGGGCTGGTACCGGTCCGGGTCGAGGTCGACCGAGCCGATGCCGTCGGCCACCGCGGTCACGACCTTCATGCCCACCCAGGCGCCGGCGTAGCGCGACAGGGCGAAGGCGTGCACGCCCGAGGTCGACCACGTCCTGCTGGTCGCCGGGGTACAGGACCGGCATGCAGGCGTCCTCGAAGGTGTGCTGGCTGTCGCAGGTCAGCGTGGAGGACTTGGCGCTCGGGTCGTCGCCGCAGAACATCACCACGCCACCGTTGGGACCGGCACCCATGGCGTTGGCGTGCTTGATCACGTCGCCGGACGCGGTCCAGCCCCGGTGTCTTGCCGTACCAGGCGCCGGCCACGCCGTCGACCCCGGCGTACTCGATGGCCGCACCCATCTGGCTGCCCCACACCGTGGCCGCGGCCAGCTCCTCGTTGAGCCCCGGTCGGTGCACCACGGCGTGGTGGCCGAGCAGCTCGGCCGCGTTCTCGATGGCCAGGTCGAGGCCCCCCAACGGCGAACCCGGGATAGCCCGAGACCATGGTGGCGGTGTTGCAGCCCGGCCCGCTGGTCGAGCTGGTGGCGCACCACCAGCAGGCGCACGAGGGCGTCGACGCCCGACAGGATGGTCGTGGTGTGCGCCCGTCCCCGGACGTCGGTCACGGATAGACCCGGGGGTTGACGAACGCGAACCGGCCGTCCTTGATGACGGCGCGGCGACGCGGCGGATCCTGCAGCACGGTGATGTCGGTGGTGGGATCGCCGTCGACCACGACCAGGTCGGCCAGGCCGCCCTCGCGGACCTGGCCCAGCTCGAGACCGACCAGCGGGCCCATGTTGCGGGTGGCGGTGTGGATGGCCTCGACCGGGGTCATGCCCACCAGCTCGACGTAGCGCTGGAGCTCGGCCGCGTAGGTGCCGTGATGGGTCCATTGGTGGCCGAAGTCGCCGCCCGAGACGATGCGGATGCCGGCGGCCACGAGTCGGTGGAGTCCCTCCACCTGGGATTCCAGTTCGTGGCGGTAGCCGGACGCCTCGATGCGCTCGGGGGTCATCCCCCACGGGTCGGCGTGGCCGCTGACCATGGCGTACAGGTAGTGCAGGCCCGGGCACACCCACACGTCGTCCCGGCGGGCCTCGAGCGCGGCCAGGGCCTCGTCGTCGAGGAAGCAGGCGTGGTGGATGAGGCCGCACGCCGGTGCGGGCGGCCATGGCCACGCTGGCCGATCCCCCGGGCGTGGGCGGTGATGAAGGCGCCGTAGCGGTCGGCCTCGGTCACCGCCGCCTCCAGCATCTCGTCGTTCATGTACACGTCCTCGGACGGATAGGCGGCCACGATGCCGTCGCCCGGAGATGAACAGCTTGATCGCCCGTGCGCCGGCGTCGCACTGGCGGGCCACCACGTCGCGGAGCTCCTCGGCGTCGGCCACCACGTCCATCAGGCCGTCGTCGGCGCCCAGCCGCCCCTGCTCGGCGACCATGAGGCCGCTGGGGATGATCCGGGGCCCGGCGATGAGGCCGCGTTCGATGGCGTCGCGGGCCGACACGTCGTCGTCGGCCTGGAGCACGCCGGCGCCCACGATGAGCGTGTAGCCGCTCTCCAGGAACGTCCGGGTCACCGCGGCCACGTCCAGGGCGTGCGCGGCAGCGGGGGCCTCGGCCACCCCGGCGTGGTCGAAGACGAAGTCGAGCGGCCAGCTGATGTGGGTGTGGGCGTCACCCAGGCCGGGCAGCACGGTGGCGCCGTCCACCTCCACCACCCGGGCCGACGCACCGTCGACCTCGAGGCGACCGTGGGACACCGCGGCGATGCGGTCGGCTTCGATGAGCACGTCGCCGTCGAAGGACTGCTCGTCGGGGCCGCCCGAGCAGGCGAGGACCCGGGCGTTGCGAAGGAGTGTGCGCTCAGCCTCTCCGCTCCTCGAGCCGAGCGGGCGTGGGGCACCCTGACAACGACCGTGCGAACGCCTTCGGCCCGATCCAGCCAGGCGATGCCGTCGTTGATCTCGTCGAGCTTGATCCGCCGCGACACCATCGCCCCCAGGTCGATCTTGCCCTTCTCCGCCAGCGCCACGAACCGGGGGAAGTCCCGCAGGATCTGGGCGTCGCCGACCACCGACCCGGCCAGGCGCTTGCCCGAGAAGACCGAGCGCAGCGCCGGCAGGCTGAGCACCGTCGTCCTTGGTGGGCATGCCCACCAAGGTCACCGTTCCGGCGGCCCGGGCCATGTCGAAGGCCTGCACCATGAGCTCGGGACGACCGACCACCTCGAAGCTGTAGTCGACCCCGCGTCCGGCGCTGAGCGCCCGCACCTGGTCGACCACATCATCGGCGGTGGGATCGCCGGCCTCGGGTCGATGGCGTGGGTCGCCCCCATCCGCAGGCTGGTCTCACGCCGACCGGGCGCCGGGTCGATGGCGATGATGGTGGCCGCGCCGGCGATGGCCGCCCCCTGGATGACCGACTGGCCGACCCCGCCGCAGCCGATGACGGCCACGCTCGATCCCGGAGCCACCCGGCGGTGTTGAGCGCCGCGCCCAGTCCGGTGGTCACGCCGCATCCCAGCAGGGCCAGCTCCTCGTCGGCCAGATCGGTCTCGACCGCCACCACCGACGCCTCGTGCACCACCATGGTCTCGGCGAAGGTCCCGCACCCGCACACCGCCGGCGCCAGCGCCCCCGTGGGGAGCCGGACGCGAGGGGTCGACGAGACGGTCGACTTGAGCTCGCAGTGGTTCGACATCGAGTTGACGCACCACCAGCAGGCGCCGCAGGCAGGCGAGACCGACGCCAGCACCCGATCGCCCGACCTTGGCCCGGCGCACCTCGCGCCCCGACCTCCTCGACCACGCCCGCACCCCTCGTGGCCGGGCACCATGGGCAGGGGCAGCGCGGACAGGCCGTTGATGACGGTCAGGTCGGTGTGGCAGATGCCGCTGGCCGACAGCCGCACGAGCACATCGCGGGGCCCGACCGGCAGCGGCTCGACCTCCTCCACGACCAGCGGCTCGCCCGGCTGATAGGCGACGGCCGCCCTCATCGACGACGCACCGCCGTCCGGTGAAGTAAGCGAGCATTCGCTCATCGTAGACCGAGGTCCCGGGCGATGCCATCGGCCCGGGACGCACCCGCCGGCCGAGCCGCCTGTCAGCTGCGGGCCTCCAGCTCGACCTGGCCGTCGGCGTTCGGGTCGAGCGCCATGGTGGGGAAGAACCCCCGCATCGTGCCCTGGCTGACCAGGGTGACGGCCCGATCGCGGTCGAACCCGCCGCTGTGGTGGCTCTCCAGGGCCAGCACCAGTGCGATGCCCATGACCGCCCGGGCCGACACGTCCGAGGACTCGGACGCGTAGCCATGCCGGTCCTCGACGTCGCGCCAGGCCTTGGCCAGGCGGTCCATGGCCGGGGCGAAGTTCTCCTTGTAGAACCGCTGGGCCACCTTCGGATCGCCGAACAGCACCAGACCCAGCAGGGGCAGGACCTCCTCGAGGGTCGAGCTGAGCTGTCGGTACAGGCCCTCGAGGGTCTGGAGCTGGCGCTCCGAGGTGAGCGGCTCGTCGCGGTCGACCACCCGGGCCGCGGCCACCAGCTCGTCCACCGCCTCCTCGAGCGGGGCGACCACGGCCTCGAAGAAGAGCTGGTCCTTGCTGGCGAAGTGGCGGTAGATCACGCCCTCGCTGATGCCCCCGCGCTCGGCGATGGCCCGCATGGTGGTGCCGTTCATGTCGCCGGTCTCGCTGAAGGCCCGCCGGGCGGCGCGCAGGATGGAGTTCTTCCGGGCCTCGGCCGTGAGTCGACGGCCAGGTGGGCGATCCGCTCACCTTCTCCGACGACCCGAGAACAGACTCAGACATGGATCCTCCTGGTTTCCGCTGCCCCCTTGCGAGTGAACGATCTCACCCCTGGGGGACGCCTCGACGGCGCCGACGCACCGGATCTGCCCGGGCGCCATCACGATACGGAACTGTTGCCCCCGAGATGCTAGTTCGGACCGACCACGTGGGCCGGCCATGAGGGGCCTCGAGTAAGTGGCCGCCCACATACTTCGAGGTGTTAACTGTCGCCATGGCGCAGGGAGATCACGGGATACGGGGCCTACCTGCCCCGGCGCCGGCTGGCCCGAGCCGAGATCGGCGCCGCCCTCGGCCAGGCGGGAGGCCAGGGGGAGGTGGGGCACCCGCTCCGTCGCCTCGTTCGACGAGGACAGCGTGTCGCATGGGGGTCGAGGCGGCCCGCGTGGCCGTGCGCGGCGCGCCCGCGACCCCGAGCGCCTGCTGTTCGCCACGGCCACGCCCCCCTACCTGGACAAGACCAACGCCAACATCGTCCACGCCGCGCTCGAGCCTGGACGCCTCCACCCTGGCCGTCGACGTGGTGGGTTCGGTCCGCTCCGGCGCCGGTGCACTGGTGCTGGCGGCCGACACCACCACGCCGACCCTGGCCGTGCTGTCCGACATCCGCACCGGCCGGCCCGGCGGGGCCGACGAGCGTGACGGCGGCGACGGCGCCGCCGCCTTCGCTGTTCGGCGGCGACGGCCCGGTGCTGGCCGAGGTGCTGGCCGAGCGCCTCGACCACCCTCGAGTTCCTCGACCGGTGGCGGCTGCCGGGCGAGCCGGCCTCGCACGTGTGGGAGGAGCGGTTCGGCGAGCACGTGTACGTGCCCCTGGCCGATGCCGCCTTCGGCGACGCGCTCGAAGCAGGCCGAGCTGTCCCCCGCCGACGTCGACGTGCTGGTGGTGGCCGGGCTGCACGGTCGAGCGGCCAAGGCGTTCGCCAAGGGCGCCGGCGTGGCCGGGTGGCCGACGACCTGGCCCGGTCGGTGGGCAACACCGGCACGGCCCAGGCCGGCCTGGTGCTGGCCGACACCTTGGACCGGGCCGAGCCGGGCCAGACCATCGCCGTGGTCGTCCTGGCCGACGGGGCCACCGCGCTGGTGCTGCGCACCACCGAGGCCCTGGCCCAGCGGCGCTCGTCGCCGACGGTGGCCGACCAGGTGGCCGCCGGGTTCGAACCCATGCGCTACGCCACCTACCTGACGTGGCGGGGGTTCCTGGATCGCGAACCACCGCGTCGGCCCGACCCCATCGGCCCGGCGGCGCCGCCGTCGTTGCGGACGGGGTCCTACAAGTTCGGCTTCACCGGCACCACCTGCACCGAGTGCGCGACGCTGCACCTGCCACCGGTCCGCCTGTGCATCAACTGCAAGGCCATCGATCACATGGCCCCGGCGCCCATGGTGGACGTGCGGGGCGACGGTCGCCACCTACGCCATCGACAACCTGGCCCACACCCCCAGCCCGCCCATGGTGGCGGTGGTCGTCGACTTCGACGGGGGTGGCCGGTTCTCGTGCGAGCTGGCCGACGCCGATCCGGCCCGACGTGCGCATCGGCGACCGGGTGGAGATGTCCTTCCGCAAGATCAGCACCGCCGACGGCGTGCACAACTACTTCTGGAAGGCCAGGAAGGTCTGATGGGTTCGATCCGCGATCGGGTGGCCATCGTGGGCATGGCCTGCACCAACTTCGGCGAGCACTGGGACAAGGGTGTCGACGACCTGCTGATCGAGTCCTCCACTGGGGCCATGGCCTCGGCCGGCATCACCCGCGACGACGTCGAGGCCTACTGGTTCGGCACGGAAGGGCTCGGGCGACTCGGGGCTCACGCTGTCGCGGGCGTTGCGGCTCGAGCACCAGCCGGTGACCCGGGTGGAGAACATGTGCGCCACCGGCTCCGACGCCCTGCGCAACGCCTGCTACGCGGTGGCCTCGGGCGCCTACGACGTGGCCATGGCCATCGGCGTCGAGAAGCTCAAGGACTCGGGCTTCTCCGGACTGGTGGGCCGCCCGGTGCCCAACGACGGCACCGTCGCCGAGACCACCGCGCCGGCCCGGTTCAGCTTCCTGGCCCCGGCCTACGCGGCCCGCTACGGCGTCGACGAGGCCGAGCTGAAGAAGGCGCTCACCCACATCGCCTGGAAGAACCACTTCAACGGCGCCCGCAACCCGCGGGCGCAGTTCCGCAAGGAGGTGTCCCCCGAGACGATCGCCAACGCGCCGTCGATCGCCGGCATGCTCGGCATCTTCGACTGCTCGGGGGTGTCCGACGGATCGGCCGCGGCCATCGTGGTGCGCGCCGAGGACGCGTCGCGCTACACCGACAAGCCGCTGTACGTGAAGGCGCTGTCGCTGGCCGCCGGGCCGGCCCGGGGCAGCATCGACCCGGCCTACGACTTCACCACCTTCCCCGAGGTGGTGGCCAACGCGGCCGACGCCTACGCCCAGGCCGGGGTGACCGATCCCCGGGCCGAGCTGGCCATGGCCGAGGTGCACGACTGCTTCACGCCCACCGAGCTGGTGCTCATGGAGGACCTCGGGCTTCGCCGACCGGGGCACGGCGTGGAAGGAGGTGCTGGCCGGGGCCTACGACCTCGACGGCGACCTGCCGGTCAACCCCGACGGCGGGCTCAAGGCATTCGGCCATCCCATCGGGGCGTCGGGCCTGCGCATGATGTTCGAGTGCTGGCTCCAGCTGCGGGGCGAGGCACCGGCCGATCGCCGCATCGCCACCGTCGAGGCCGGCCGAACGCTCGGCCTGACCCACAACCTGGGCGGTCAGCCCGGCGAGTGCGTGAGCTTCATCTCCGTGGTGGGCACCGAGCCCGACGCCTGACCTCGCGGGCCTCTGACCGCCAACTAACCGGGGGCGTTGGTGGCCGGGACGAGAGCCCCGGTTCCGCTCGTGGCGCCGGTCGAGGCGGCCGAGCAGGCGGAGGTCAGCCACCGCCCGTTCTGGTGCACCCAGGCCTGAGGCGCGACCGTGGTGGCGGACGAGCTGGTGGCGTCCTGGCCCGACCCGTTCAGGATGTGGGCGGTGACCGTGGCCGAGGTGGGCGTGAAGTTGGTGACCGTGACCGACCCCACGTGGTCCTGGGACAGGTCGATGCCGGCGGACTTGAGCTCGGCGGCCGCGGCGGCGGCGTTGGCCGCCCAGGTCTGCTGGGTCCAACGCTTCTGGCAGGTCGCGTCCAGGTACTGATAGGTGGCGTCGTACTTCCCGGCCACGAACGCCTTCGCCGCCTCGGTCGCCTTCTTCTCCAGGTGCGCCTGGGTACCGCCGGCGCTGGGCGCGTGCTTGGACGACGAGCAGCCGGCCAGCCCGACCACCAGGATGAGTCCCAGGACCAGCGCCGCGGCGCCCGCCAACGGGCCCGGATGGCTCGGCCGGTTCGGCTGGTTGCGCATCACCCCATCCTGTCAGGGCTGCGTTCATGGGGGGTCGGTGCCGGTTGGGGGGTGCATGGGTCGTCGGCCGGTGCCGGGGGCGAGTTGGTAGTTGGCGCGGGTCTTGAGGGCGTGATGGTGTTTGCAGTACCCGTCGAGTTCGTCGGGTTGGGTGCTGTGTTCGCGGGCCCAGTCGATGCGGTGGTCGATCTGTTGTCGGGGCAGGTCGCAGCCTTCGACCACACACGTAGAGTTGGTCCAGTCCCTATCCGGTGTCGGCGATCTTGGTCGATGCTGATGCCGTTGCGGCCCGGTTGGTGTCTGCTGACCGTGGAGCGTTCATGAACGTGTGTGATGAGCTGGCAGACGGACTCGCCGCCATTGATCACGACCATGCGGCGCGGTCAGTCATCCACGGGGACTTCACCCACCACAACGTCATCGTTGCCGGATCACCCGTCGCTCCGGTCGGCGTGATCGACTTCGCCAACGTGTACGTTGAGGCGACGGTGGCCGACGTGGCCTTCGCGATGTGGCGAAGCGGCCGACCCCGCCAGGACTCTGACACGTTCGACCCCCGCCGCGTCGCCGACTACGCCGCTGGCTACCACGCCGTTCGGGGCCTCACCGAACGCGATGCGGCCGCCGTCGTGGTGTACCTGCGAGCCCGCGGCCTGCAGATCATCGCCAAGCAGGTCCACCGACAGCCCGACCGACCGATCGACGCCCGGCCACTGATCAAGCTCGCCGAGTTGAGTCGCATTCAGTCGCGACTGCACGACGACATCGCCGCGGCCATCACCTGAGGTGACCCGCCCCGGCCGCGACCACGCTCCTAACGAAGCCTCTTTGGTTGTCAAGGGCGTCGGCGCGGGTGTTGGGGCGCGTCGGAGTGGCCTGGCCCGGTGACGGGTCGGGACGGTGGGTCTAGCGTGGGGTGGGTCCGGGAATGACCTCACCGAAGAGCCGATGTCAGGGATGTGGAGTCGGCCACGCGGGCAGGAGTCGTTCCCGCTTGTCTTCCCGGGCCCGTATCAGGCCGAAGGTCACCGCGGGGCTCGAGCGTCGGCGATGAGCTGTCGGTAGACGACGGTTCAACGCTCGGAGGGCCTTCTTCTTGGTCTTGCCCTGGGCGAGCTTGGCGTCGTAGTAGCCGCGGCCGGGGCTGTGCGCGAAGCGGATCTGGGTGACGGCGGCCATGTGGAGGGCGTGGTTGAGCTGGCGGTTCCCGCGATGCGACAAGCGCTGGAAGTCGATCGCCACCGTGGTGTGGGAACCCTTGTGAGGGTCAACCCCGATCAGTACCGTCATCATCAATCCTCCATGGTTAGGGGGACCGCGGTGGGCACTCCTGATTCGGGATGAGGTGCACACCTCTTTCGAGCCACACCGCGACCTGTGGAACCCGACGGGCCGGCAACTCGCTCGAAAGCCAACCCCCCGAAGGGGACGGCAGGCACATCGGGAGCCCGCCCGCCGGGAACCACGACGCTACGAAAGCGCCACCGCGCACTCATGTAATCAGGCACGTCGGCGCTCCTAGCGATCGCCCCGAGCGCCGGTTCGGAGCGGGTGTGGACTGCTCGTTGACGGGGGGGTCACGGCTCTTCTGGCTTGAATAGGAGCAACGGGTTGATCTTGGTGTTGCGGACGCCAGGGAGCAACTCGACGAAACAGAGACCCACCTCCTCACCATTCGGATCGCGGATGCTTGCGGGGAGCTCGAAGTAGGCAAGGTTGAGTTGGCCGGTGGTGAACGGTTCGAGGGCGTAGCGCTGGGCGGGCATCGCCTGGGGTGGTCCGACGCCGCCATCGCCCCGACGGGGCCGGGTCAGGAGATGGTGCCGATGAGGTCGATGATGACGTCCACCGCCACGTTGGCCCGCAGGCTGATCTTCCGCGCGTTCGACACGCCGATGATCATGGCGTTGGCGATCGGCGACCCGGCCACGAAGTTGATCGACGAGGCGGTCGGTTCGGATCCCGCCGCCGACCAGACCTGGATGAAGCCGACGGAGTCGCCGTCGACCGCGGTCACGTTGGCCACCACGCCGGTGGTTCCCGGCAGCACCACGCTGGAGGGCAGGGTGATGGTCCGGGTGGTGTTCGCCGCCAGCCGGCCGTCACCGCTGCGCGAGTCGTAGGCCCGCACGGGCGTGGGCAGCAGCCCGACGCTGCCGGAGCCCTCGGTGAAGCCCACCCGGGCGCCGTTGATCTGGAGGGCGCCCGACGTCGGAGTGGACACGCTGACCAGCAGCTTCGAGCCCAACGGGTACGGGCCCTGCTGGCTCACGACCGCGCGGTTGGCGGTGATGGTGCCGGTCGAGGCGATGGTGGCGCCAGCCCCCACGCTGGCGATGGTGCCCTGGCCGGGTGCGTAGAGGTAGGTATCGGGGAAGACACTCGAGCCGGTGTCGTTGAACACGTAGTACTCCACGTCCTGCACGAGCGCGCCGGCCGGGATGTCGATGATGGCCCGCATCGCGGTGGCCGTGGCCGCGCTGTACACGCCCGAGCCACCCCACGTCTTGCGAGCGTTCGGGTCGAATGGCTCGAAGTCGTACATGCAGGCGTTGCGATAGGTGAAGCCACTGATCGGGGCCGACCCGATGGTGGTGGTGATCGGCGAGGTCCGTGGCTCGGTACCGGCCAGGGCCGGGGCCACCGCCTCGGTCCCATCGCCTGCGGCCAGGGGCTGGGCCCCGGCGACGTCGATGAGCCCGGGGCCGGCCACGGCCAGCACCCCGCCGGCGGCGAGCGCGGCGGCGCCACCGACCAGCAGGCCTCGGCGGGCCAGCTGCGCGTGTGGTTCGGGCTCTGAAGTCATGGTGGCGCCCCCCTGTTGGTCGGACCGCCAGCGCGCCCGATCCTTCAGCGCCCACACGGTCGATGGCTCAAGCCAAGGTCGTCGGCCTCGGTCGGGCGAGGGTATCGACACTGCGCTCCCGGCGCCATGGCTGCTTGCCGGGGCCGACGCGGCGCGACGGGGCGCGTCGCCGGCGGACCTGTCGGCCGAGCTGCCCCGGCGACGGGTCGCGACCGCGGTGGAGCCTCCTCAGTCGAGGCTCTCGTCCAACTCCGCAGTCGACGGGCCCTCTCCCACGACGACCCCGACCCGGACAGCACGCCATAGGCGTCGTCTACCGGCCGAGGTGCGCTGTGCTGGCCGGCGCTAGAGCAGGTCAGCGCCGGACGGCAGGCACCTACGACGCATGACGGCCAGGAGCGCCCGCATCTTCACCAGCTCGAGAAGTTCCGGCTCGAGGCCAGAGTCGAGACGAGCTGACCAGGACGGTGGAGGCCCTGATACCCGTCGGCCCAGAACCGGAAGGCCTCCTTGCGCACGCCGGACACTTTGATGAGCGTAGCTAGTGCCGTGACCGCCAACGTCTGAGGGGTCGCGTCCACCACTTCGACGATCGGGGTCGCGCAGACTTGGTCGCATGGCCGAGCGTGTGGTGGTTCGAGAGATCTGGACCAACGACGAGGGCAACAAGCTCCTGTCGCATCGTCCGGCGGGGTTCGGGGTCGGTGGTGCGCTGGCGAAGAGCCCAGATCGTGTTGTGGTCCGCGCAGGGGATGGATGTGCCGGCGATCGCGAAGATCGCCTTCACCTCCGAGGACCGCGTCCGGGCGGTGATCCACAACTTCAACGCCGACGGCTTCGACTCGCTGGCCCCGCGCTACTCCGGTGGGCGACCGCCGAAGTTCACGCTGCCCGCAGCGCCAGGAGATCAAGAAGGTCGCCCTGTCCCGGCCGGTCGATCACGGGCTGCCGTTCTCGACCTGGTCGCTGTCGAAGCTCGCCGAGTTCCTAGTGGCTGAGGGAGTGATCGACGACATCAGCCACGAGGGTCTGCGGACCCTGCTCCGGGAGGAAGGCGTCACCTTTCAAGTGATCAAGACCTGGAAGCGAGTCCAACGACCCCGACTTCGAGGCCAAGAAGAACCGCATCCTCGAGCTCTACGACATCGCGGACGGCAAAGCCAAGCCGCGGCAGGGGTGATCCCGACCGTCGTGATCTGCTTTGGACGAGTTCGGACCGCTCAACCTCCAGCCCCACCCCGGCCACGCACTGGGCGCCGATCGCGCGCCGGCAAAGGCGAGCCGCGGTCCGACCCCGTCGGCGCCGGCGTCGCGCCACCTTCACCCGACCGCACGGGGTCCGGCACCTCATGGCCGGTTACGACCTGTCGACCGACCGGCTCTATGGCCACGTCACCACGCACGAAGGGACGGACCGAGTTCCTCGCCTTCTGCCGCTACCTGCGCGTCGCTGCACCCGCCCGAGGTCCGCATCGCCATCGTCCTCGACAACTTCGTCCCGCACCGCTCCACCAAGAACGACCGCCGCGTCGGCGACTGGGCCGCGGCGAACAACGTCGAGCTCGCCTACACCCCGAACTACTCGTCGTGGCTCAACCGCATCGAGGCCCAGTTCCACAGCACTGCGGTATTTCGCGCTCGACGGCACCGACCACGCCATCACACAAAGCCCAGGCCTCGATGATCCGCCGCTACATCGTCTGGCGGAACCGCAACGCCCACGACCAAGCCGCTCCGGGAACTGGTGAAGCGCGCAAACGTTGCCTGACACGGCACTAGCTTGCAGCGAGGGTGAGGGCCGCGCTGGCCGCGCACAGAAGCCAGGCACATCGGGCGTCGAGCCACAGGATGTCACGAACGTCCCGGGGTGATGCGTTCCCTCGGCTAGGGGGTCCAGTCGGCTACGACGGTCAGATCGGTGAACTCAGGAGCGCCGTCGAACATCTCCGCCATCATGGCCCTGGCGACCTGCAGCCCGTCGGTACGTCGCGGATCGTTCTCGCGCTCGCGGGCCTTCTCCTCGCTTTCCAAGACGACGAGCATGTGAACGCGGCTCGGGTCGGGCTGCCCGCATGAGGGACGAGCGCAGCAGGCCCGAACCCGGTTGCTCGGTGGCCTGCAGCTGCTCGACCAACCGCGGTAGGTCCCCTTCCTTGCCTGGCTTCAGTCGCACCGTGATCAGCTGTGCCCACATCCCGTAACCCCTCGCCTCGATGAGTGGCCGAACCGTAGTCCTGATGACGCAACGCACCTCGGGACCTTCTAGCCCGAGCGAACGGCGCACGCGAGGCGCCTGAGCCTCCTCGACCTCGGTGGGTGCTCCAGCACCGACTTGCGGCTGATCGTGCTGCTCATCGCCACCCAACCACGGTGCGTCTCGCTCAGGACGAGCGACCGGCCGCGGCCAGGGCGGCGGCGAAGCCCTCGTGCAGGTGCTGGGGCGCGGGCTCGTTGCGGCCGAACACCACCGTGTCGAGCATGCCCGTGCGGATGCCGGGCTCGGTGCGGCCCGCCACCCAGAAGTCCTCGCCGTCGACCACCGTCTCGCAGATCCACGGCGCCATCTCCACCAACTTGGCCTGGTCCTCGCCGGACAGGCCCGGGCGCAGGTAGGCGGTGTGGAGCACCTCGGAGCGGTCCACGTCCACCGGCAGGATCTGCCACAGCTCGATGTGGCGGCTGTCGAAGGTCAGGCAGGTGTTGGGGAACAGCGAGTACTGGTAGCTGAGGTGGCGGGCCACGTCGGCCCAGTCGGCCTCGGGGATGTCCCTCAGCTCGTCGATGGAGCGCAGGGCCGAGCAGTTGCGCAGGTGCGACCCGAGCGCGTCGAAGGTGAGCACCCCGCCGTAGGCGTAGCTGGCCAGGGTGGTTCGGTGCAGGTAGTCGAAGTGGTAGTTCTCGCGGTAGGTGTCGAGAGTGACCTTCCAGTTGGCGTTCACCTGGTGCAGGTGGGGCTCGCTGTAGGGCGTCCAGTCGGCGAAGTCCAGCATGGCCATCTCGCCCGCCAGCTCGGGGCCGAGGTACTCGTCGATGTCGACCGGGTCCCCCGGACGCAGCCGGCCCACGATCAGGCCGTAGCCCTCGGCCACCGGCAGCTCGACCAGGCCCTTGTCCTCGCGGCACATGCCCTCGAAGCCCGCGGCCACCGGCACGCCGACCAGCTCGCCCACCAGGTTGTAGGTCCAGGCGTGGAAGGGGCAGGTGAAGCGGCGGGCCTCGCCCGATCCGTCCACCACCCGCACGCCTCGGTGGCGACAGACGTTGGCCAGGGCGTGGACCCGGCCGTCGCGCGTCGCGGGTCAACAGGATCGGGGTGCCGCACAGATCGACGGTTCGATAGCTCCCCGGCCCGGCCAGCGCGCCCGACAGGCAGAGCACCAGGGGCTGGGAGCGGAACAGGACGTCGACCTCGTCCTCGTAGCGACCGCGGGCCGTGTAGACCTCGGCCGGCACCTCGACCACCGCCTCGGCCATGTCGGTGGTGCCATGGTCGATGTGGTCGATCAGCCGCCGGGCCAGGCCGTGCTCGAAGGCTTCCCTGTCCACCTGTCACCCCCGTCGACGATCGGGCATGTCTGACCAGATCATTCCAGCTCGATCATAGTGATAGAAAGTGAACGCCCACCAACTTAGGGCTCGGCCTGGGCGTCGCCGGGTGAGCCGAGCACGCACGCACGAGGAGAGTGTCGATGAAGGCCGCGGTTGACCCCGAGCGCTGCCAGGGCCACGCACGATGCTGGGGCATCTGCCCCGAGGTGTTCTCACTGGACGACGAGGGCCACGCCTATGTGCCAGTCGAGCTCGTCCCGCCCGAGCTCGAACGCAAGGCCACCGAGGCGGCCGACAACTGCCCGGAACGGGCGATCACGCTGAGCTGAGCCACAGCTCGTCAGCCCGACTGTGTGAGGACGCATGGACTACGACATGGGCGAGGACGCGGCGGCCCTGCGGGGCCAGCTGCGCGGCCTCGTCGCCGAGCACATCCCGGCTGACTACCTGGGCGCGTTCACCGACGACCCGGCCGACCTGGAGGTGGCCCAGCAGTTCTGCCGCCTGCTGGCCGACAACGGGCTGCTCTGCCTGGCCTGGCCCACCGAGTTCGGCGGCCGCGGCGCCTCCCCCTGGGAGCAGACCGCGGTCCGCGAGGAGATGTGGGCGCACCACGAGCCCCGCGGTGCCCAGTACATGGGTGTCAACTGGGTGGGGCCGGCCATCATGCGCCACGGCACCCCCGAACAGCAGCAGTTCCACCTCCCGCTGATCGGTCGGGGCGAGGTGATCTGGTGCCAGGGCTTCAGCGAGCCCGACGCCGGCTCCGATCTGGCCTCGCTGCGCACCGCGGCCGTGCGCGACGGCGACGGCTGGCGCATCACCGGCCAGAAGATCTGGACGTCCTACGCCACGATGGCCCAGTGGTGCTTCCTGCTGGCCCGCACCTCCACCGGCCAGCGCAAGCAGCAGGGCATCACCGTGTTCCTGGTGCCCATGTCGGATCCGGCCATCGAGGTGCGCCCGATCCCCTGCATGCTCGGGCCCCACCACCTCAACGAGGTGTTCATCGACGACCTCTGGGTGACCGAGGCCGACGTGCTGGGCTCGGTGGACGAGGGCTGGAAGGTGGTGCAGGAGGTGCTGGCCTTCGAGCGGGTGGGCATCGCCCGCTACGCCCGCTGCGAACGCCTGTTGAAGAAGGCGCCGTCGGTGCTGGGCGACGCCTGGGACGAGCTACCCGAGGAGCTGCGTGGCCGGTGGGCCCGAATGCTCACCCACTGCCGTCGGGCCCGGCTGCTGGCCTATCGCGTGATCTCCCTGCAGAACCGCGGTCAGGTCACCCCGGCGGACACGGCCGGCTATCGGATCGCGGTCACCAAGCTCGATCAGGACAGCGCCGAGGTGCTGATGGACATCGTGGCGCTGGCCGGTTCGGCCGACGCCGCCACCACTCGACTGCGCCGGGCCGTGGAGGACCACTGGCGCTACGCCCAGGCCGCCACCGTCGCCTCGGGGAGCATCGAGATGCAACGCATCCTGCTGGCCCGCTCGTTGCTGGCCCCAAAGTGAACGGCGAGCGACGCCCGTGAACATCGATCTCAGCCCCGAGGCCGTCGAGTACGGCCGGGTGGCCCGCCAGGCCCTGGAATCGGCGGGCGGCGACCGTCTGGTCGAGCTGGCCGAACAGGACCCCGACCGGCGCGAGCAGCTGGTGGCGCCCGTGCTGGCCGAGCTCGGCGCCTGGGACCTCGACCCCCGCGCCGGCGACGACGACCTGGAGGCCGCGGCCGCGCTGTGTCGCAGCGCGGGCTACTGGTCGCTGGCCTATCCGGTGGCCGAACGGTTGTGCCGTCCGACGGACGGGGCCGCCGCCGACCTCGATCCCAAAGGTCTGGTGGTGGTGGCCGACGTGGCCCCCGCCGGCGCCCTGGCCGGACTCGACGGCGAGTGGATCGCGGTCACCCTCGACGGTCGGCGCAGTCGCACGACGGTGCAGGCCGCGGCCACCCCACCACGCAAGTCGGCGTTCGTGAGCGCGCTCGACCTCGAGCCGCTCGACGACGGCGCGCCCGGAGCCGCGCGGCTCCGAGACGTCGCCCTCGGCCTGGTCCTTCCCTGCTGGACCCTGCTGGGCATGCTCGATCGAGCCATCGAGCTGACCTGTGGCTACGTGCTCGAACGCGAGCAGTTCGGCCAGAACCTGGCCTCGTTCCAGGGGGTCCAGTTCCAGCTGACCGATGCGGAGGTCGAGCGCGGCGGGCTCGAGGAGTTGGCCAAGTACGCCTTGTGGAGCGTCGAAGCCGGCCACGACGACGCCGTGGCCGACGCGCTGGCCCTGCGGTTGGCCGCCCTGGAGGCAGCCGAGATCGTGTTCCGGGTCGCCCACCAGCTCCATGCCGCCATCGGCTTCTGCGACGAGACGATGCTGTCGTGGCTGTCCCGCTACAGCCAGCCCATCCGGCGGGTGCCCCTGGGTCTGTCGGCCACGCGCCAACAGCTCACCCGGCACGTGGGTCGCCACGGGCTGTCCGGGCTCTTCGACTACCCATGACCGACGCCCGCGCCGACCTCGAGGACTTCCGCGCCGAGGTGTCGGCCTGGAGTGCCAGCCACATCCCCACCGACTGGCGCGCCCGCCAGACCGGCGTGAGCGATGAAGACTTCGTGGCCTTCCAGCAGTGGTGGTTCCAGGAGCTGCGCGCCGCCGGCTACGCCGTGCCCCACTGGCCCGCGGCGTGGGGTGGCGGCATGTCGGCCGCCGAGCAGATCGTGCTCTACCAGGAGCTGGCGGCCCACGACGCACCCCGCCTGGTGGTTGCCTTCATCGGCATCCACCACGCCGCCTCCACCCTGCTGGCCGCCGGCACCCCCGCCCAGCGCCAGCGGCACCTGCCCGCCATCCTCGACGGGGAGATCTGGTGCCAGGGCTTCTCCGAACCCGACGCCGGATCCGACCTGGCCAGCTTGGCCACCTCGGCCCGCAAGGTCGACGACGGCTACGTCGTCAACGGCCAGAAGGTGTGGGCCAGCGGCGCCCTCCATGCCGACTGGTGCCTCCTGCTGGCCCGGACCGACCCCGACGCACCCAAGCGCGCCGGCATCTCCTACTTCCTGATGGACATGCGCTCGCCGGGCATCGACGTGCGCCCCATCCGCCAGGCCACCGGTGAGTCCCACTTCTGCGAGATGTTCCTCAACGACGTCACCATCCCGGCCACCCAGCTGGTGGGCCCCGAGAACCGGGGCTGGCAGGTGGCCCAGGAGACCCTCAGCGCCGAGCGGGGCATGACCATGCTCGAGCTGGCCGAGCGCCTGGGCAACGGGTTCCGCGGGTTGGTGGCGCTCTGTGCCACCGTCGGCGCCGATGGCCGGCGCCCGGTCGACGACCCCGTGGTGTCGGATCGGCTGGCGGCGTTCGAGGCCGAGGTGACCGGGCTGCGACGCCTGTGCCGCAGCCTGGTGGAACGGGTGGAGGCGGGTGGAGCCGGGCCGGCCGACGCCTCGATCGTGAAGCTGTACTACAGCGAGCTGCTGCAACGGATGACCGGATTCGGCGCCGAGATCGCCGGGCTGGCCACCCATGCCCAGCTGGCCAAGCCGCTCTCGAGCGGCTGGGAGTCGGGGATCTGGATGCTGGACTTCATCAGCTCGTGGGAGTGGACCATCCCCGGTGGCACCAGCGAGATCCAGCGCACCATCATCGGTGAGCGGGGCCTCGGGCTTGCCCCGCGAGCCGACGACGACGGTCCCGCCACCCCAGCCATGACCGAGGATCTGGCCGAGTTCCACGGCGAGCTGCGGGCGGTGGCGCGCGATCTGCTGGCCAAGGCGGGCCCGGATGGCCCGCCCTGGCCCGTCCTGGCCGACACCGGGTGGCTGGGCCTGGAGGTGCCCGAGGCCTTCGACGGCACGGGCGCGAGCTTCGCCGAGACGGCTGTCGTCCTGGAGGAGATGGGCCGGGCGATCGCCGCCGGGCCCTACCTGGGCACCGTCGTGCTGGGGGTGGGGATGCTCAACCTGTTGGCGCCGAACCCCCGGCGTGACGGGCTGGCCCGTCGCGTGACCTGGGGCGACGCTCGGGTGGCCGTCGCCCTGACCGACGGCGACCGGGCCGACGACCTGGCCGGGGCCGCGGGATCGCCGTTCCGACTCGAGCGGGTGGACGGGGTCACCCGGGTTGTCGGCCGGGCCGCCTTCGTCCCCGATGCCGTCTCCGCCGACCACCTGCTCCTGTCGGCGACGAGCGCCGACGATCGTCCGGTGGTGGTCATGGTCGAGCCGCGGACCCCCGGGCTCGACGTCGTCGACCAGCCCCTGCTCGACGCCACCCGACGGTTCGGCGTGGTGGCCGCCGACGGCGTCGAGGTCGGCCCCGAGCACGTGTGGGCGTACGCCCGGGATCCGTGGGCCAGCGCCGCCGCCCTGGTCGATCGGGCCGCCCTGGCCGTGACCATCGACGGGCTGGGCCTGAGCCAGGCCATGTTGGACGCCACCGTCGCCTACGCCCGGGTGCGCGAGCAGTTCGGTCGACCGATCGGCTCGTTCCAGGCGGTGAAGCACGCGTGCGCGGACATGGCCGTGCAGGTGGCGGTGGCCCGCCAGCTGGTGGAGGCCGCGGTCGACGAGCTGGCCCGCGACGAGCTGGGCGCTTCGGTGGCGGTGTCGATGGCCAAGTCCTACGTCGGTCCCGCCGCGGTCGACATCGCCGGCGCAGCCATGCAGCTCCACGGCGGCATCGGCTACACGTGGGAGAGCGGCATCCACGCCTACCTGAAGCGGGCCGCCCTGGACCGGTCGCTGTTCGGCTCGCCCCGGGCCCACCGCCGGCGCCTGGCCGAGCGCTACCCGGATTCCTGTGGCTAGGATGGTAGGTGAGCGTTCGCTTTCTTGAGCGTGGCGTTGGAGTGTCTGGTTTCGGGAATCCGCGTGGAGGTCGTCGCAATGTCGTTCAGTTGGTTCATCTCGGTCGACGACCACCTGATCGAGCCGGCCCGGCTCTGGCAGGAGCGGCTCCCCGAGCGCTGGCGTGACACCGGCCCGCGCATCGTCCGCGACGGCGACTCGGAGTTCTGGGCCTACGAGGACCGCCAGATCGCCACCATCGGCCTGAACGCGGTGGCCGGCAAGAAGCGCGAGGAGTTCTCCCCCGAGCCCATCACCTACGACGACATGCGCCCTGGCTGCTACGAGCCCGCGGCACGCGTGGCCGACATGAACCAGGGCTTCGTGCTCTCCTCGATGATGTTCCCGTCCTTCCCCCGCTACTGCGGCCAGGTCTTCCACGAGGCCAAGGACCGGGAGCTGGGCCTGCTGTGCGTGCAGGCGTGGAACGACTTCATCCTCGAGGAGTTCGCGGCCGCCTACCCCGGCCGGTTCATCCCCATGATCATCATCCCGCTGTGGGATCCGGTGGCCGCCGCCGCCGAGATCGAGCGGACCGCGGCCCTGGGCGCCAAGTCGGTCGCCTTCTCGGAGAACCCGACCAAGCTCGGCCTGCCGTCGATCCACACCGACTACTGGGACCCGGTGTTCCGCGCCGCGGACGAGACCGGCTTCGTGGTGTCCATGCACGTGGGCTCGTCGTCCAACCTGATCCGCACCTCCGACGACATGCCCACGCTGGCCTTCATGGCCTACAGCGCGGCGGCCAACCAGGCCGGCACGCTGCTCGACTGGCTGTTCAGCGGCCTCTTCGAGCGCTACCCGAACCTGAAGATCGCGCTGTCCGAGGGCTCCATCGGCTGGATCCCCTACTTCCTCGAGCGGGCCGAGCAGGTGGTGGACAAGCAGCGCTTCTGGGCCAGTCGCTTCGACATCGACATGAACGCGGCCCATGACCGGGGCGAGGCCAAGGGTGCAGCCAGCTTCTCGCTCGACACCGACATCCGCCGGCTGTTCTCCGAGCACGTCTACGGGACCTTCATCGAGGACCAGGCCGGCATCCGGCTGCTCGACATCATCGGTGAGGACAACGTCATGCTCGAGTGCGACTACCCGCACTCCGACTCGACCTGGCCCGAGACCGTGAGCCTGGCCAGCAAGTGGCTCGACCACCTGTCCGACGACATCCAGCACAAGATCACCGTGGGCAACGCCTCGCGGGTCTACAACTTCACCCCGGCCGACCCGGCCTCGATCAGCTTGTAGGCGAGATCACCTTGCCGAAGTCCTTGGTGAGCCAGTGCTCGGGCGTGAGCCGCACCACCACGGACTCATCGGTGCTGGCGTTGTTGTCGGCGTACCACCGGCCCAGCTCCGGGCCCAGGTAGCGGCTGGCCATCTCGAAGTCGTCGCGCGGGCGCGCCTCGATGACCACGGGGCCCTCCACACTCACGTAGCGGTACGGCGGTTCCTCGGTCTGCACCGTGAGGGTGGCCCGACCGGCGGCGCGCAGCAGCTCCGCCTTCTTGGACTGGCCGCCCATGCCCACGATGACGTCGCCGTCCTCCACCAGGTACCAGATGGGCAGGGCCAGCGGTCCCCGGCCCGGCTGGTCGATGGCCAGCACGCCCACGTGCACGTCGGCCAGGAACGCGTCGCGCTCGGCCACCGACATCGATCCTTCGGCCATGTCCATCCCCCGGGTTGGCGAACCGTTGCCCGAACAGGATGCCGTGGAATCGACCTTCCTGGCCCTCCCGTCGGCAAGCCTCCCGACGGGCGCTTCGCCATCCGGGTGTCATCGCCCCCGCGGCTCCGGCCTGGCGGCCGACTTGCTTGGCCCTCTGGTCGGCAAGCCTCCCGACGGGCGCTTCGCCATCCGGGTGTCATCGCCCCCGCGGCTCCGGCCTGGCGGCCTTCGCCTACCAGGGGCCGGTTGGCTCAGCGGGCCGTCCAGCCTCCGTCGACCACGATGGTCTGGCCGGTCACGTAGCGCCCGGCATCGCTCACCAACCACAAGACCGCGCCCACGAAGTCCTCGGCGCACCCTTCGTCGGGCAGGGGCGTGTGGCGCGCCAGCCAGGCGCGGGAGCGCTCGTCGGTGTACATCCCGTCGGTGATCTCGCTGCGGAAGAAGCCGGCCGCGACCGTGTTCACCCGGATGCGGTGCGAAGCCCACTGCACCGCCAGCTCGGCGGTGAGGCCCGACAGCCCGGCCTTGCTGGCCGCGTAGGACGCCTGAGGGATCCCGGGGATCCCCACCCGGCCGCTGATGGACGACACGTTGACGATGGAGCCGCGCCCGGCCGCCACCATGTGCGGAAACACCCCCTGGCTGAGCCGGTAGGGCGCCACCAGGTTGAGCGCCAGCGTGCCCACGATGGCGTCGTAGGGCTCCTCCTCGGCCGGGTGGACCCCGGCCAGGGCACCGGCCACGTTGACCAGGATCTCGGGTCCCCCGCACGACTCGGCCACCTGGGCCACCAGTGCGTCGACCTGGGCCGCATCGGACAGATCGCAGGCGAAGGCGGCGCCGCCGATCTCATCGGCCATGGCCACCAGCCGGTCGTAGCGGCGGGCCACGACCGCCACGGTGGCACCGGCCGAGGCCAGGGCCCGGGCGATGGCCGCCCCCAGACCCGCGGAGGCCCCGGTGACCAGGGCGACGCGACCATCGAGCTCGAAGCTCCGGAGTGCCTCGGGCACCGCTGCGTCCATCCGGTCATCATCCCACCAAAGCGGCAACCCCGGGTGTGCTCGCCTAACATCCGTGTCACCTCAACGCTCACCAGCTGACAAGGATGGAACCGGTGCGAATCGTCGTCATTGGAGCATCGAGCGGTCTGGGACGCTGCATCGGCGTCGGCCTGGCTCAGCGGGGCGCCAGCGTGGCGCTGATGGCCCGCCGGCGCGAGCGCCTGGTGGACGCGGCGGCCGACGCCGGTCCCGACACCGTGGTGATCGAATGCGACGTGACCGACGAGGAGTCGTGCCACACCGCCGTGGCCGAGGCCGCAGCCCGCCTGGGCGGCATCGACGCCCTGGTCTACGCACCCGGCATCGGTCCCCTCGGCCAACTGGTCGACACCGACGCCGCCACCTGGCGGCGAGTGTTCGACACCAACGTGATCGGCGCCGCGCTGACCACCGCGGCCGCCGTCCCCTACCTCACCGAGTCGGCCGGGTGCGCCGTCTACCTCTCCTCCATCAGCGCCTCGATGACCGCCCCGTGGCCCGGGTTGGGCGCCTACGCGGTGAGCAAGGCGGCCCTGGACAAGCTGGTCGAGGCCTGGCGGGCCGAGCACCCCCACGTCGGGTTCACCCGCGTCATCGTGGGCGACTGCGGCGGCGGTGAGGGCGACGCGGTGAGCGGCTTCCCGGGGGACTGGGACATGGAGCTGGCCGCCGAGATGGTGCCGCTGTGGCTGGCCCGGGGCTACATGACCGGTTCCCTGCTCGAGGTCGAGGAGCTCGTCTCGGTGGTCGACACAGTGGTCCAGCGTGGGGCCACGGTCTCGATCCCGTCGGTCACCGTCGCGCCCCGTCCACCCGCCCCCGCACCCGCACCGGCCGAGGAGCCCGCATGACCACGGCCACCGTCGAGTTCGACCCCTTCTCCGAGGAGTACTTCAACGACCCCACCGAGGTCTACCGCCGGCTGCGCGACGAGGCGCCCGTCTACTTCAGCGAGCAGTACGGCTTCTACGCCCTGTCCCGCTTCGCCGACGTCGCCTCCGCCCACCGGGACCTGGCCGCCTTCACCAGCACCCACGGCATCGAGCTGTTCACGTTGTCCACCAAGACGCCCGAGGAGGTGGCCAGCTACCGCCAGATCATCATGATGGACCCGCCCGAGCACGACGTGATGCGGGCCTTGGTCAGCCGGGTGTTCACCCCCCGGGCCATGGTGGCATTGGAGCCGATGATCCGCGAGGTCATCGCCGGGTTCCTCGACGACCTGGACGATCCCACCGACTTCGACGCGGTGGCCGACTTCTCGGCCCTGTTCCCGGTCGAGGTCATCTCCCGGATGCTGGGTGTGCCTGACGGGGAGCGCCAGCAGATCCGCCACTGGCTCGACGCCAGCCTCAAGCGCGAAGAGGGCCAGACCGAGCCCAGCCCCGAGAACGACGAGTCCATCATGGCCATGGGGCTGTACTTCTACGAGCTGGCCGTCGAGAAGCGCAAGAACCCGGCGGACGACATGCTGTCGCGCCTGACCCAGGTCACCGTCGAGCGGGCCGACGGCACCCAGACCAGCCTGGACGACGCCGAGATCGCCGGGTTCGCCACTCTTATCGGCGGGGCCGGGGCCGAGACGGTGACCAAGCTGGTGGGCAACGCGGTGATGCTGTTCTCCCGCCACACCGACCAGTGGCAACAGGTGCGTGACGACCGGGACAAGATCCCGGGCGCGGTGGAGGAGACGCTGCGCTACCTGCCGCCGTCGCAGTACCAGGGCCGCTTCTCGCTCGAGGACCGCGAGTTCGACGGGGTGACGCTCCCGGCCGGACACCCGGTGCTGCTGCTGACCGGGGCCGCCACCCGCGACCCCCGGGCCTTCGAGCGGGCCGACGACTTCGACATCGCCCGCCCGCCGGCGGTGTCCCTCGGCTTCGGCCACGGGGTGCACAGCTGCCTGGGCGCGGCCCTGGCCCGGGCCGAAAGCCGCATCGCCATCGACGAGCTGGCCAACCGGTGCCCGACCCTCGAGGTCGACGAGTCCGGGCTCCAGCGGGTCCACATGTCGAACGTGGCCGGCTACTCACACGTGCCGGTGCGCACCACCCGCTGAGCCCGCCTCGACCGCGCCGTCCCGGCACATCCGGCCACCGAGACGGTGGTCAGGAATGCCGAAGGACCTGGGTCAGACCTTGACCGGCATCTTCATGATGTGGGCCAGGTTGGCGCCCATGATGTTGGTGATGTCCTCGTCGGACAGGCCGGCTGGCAGGTGGTCGACGTAGCTGGTCGGTTCGGCCAGCCCCTCGGGGTGGGGGTAGTCGGAGCCGAACAGCACGTGATCGGCACCGATCGAGCCGATCAGCCGCTCGATGTTGTCCTCGTGGAACGGGCTCACCCAGACGTTGCGCTTGAACGCCTCGATCGGGTTCTCGGGGAACTCCTGGGGCATCTTGCGGTAGACGTCAGCCAGGTGGTCGAGGAACGGGACCACCCAGTCGCCACCGTTCTCGATGGAGGCCACCCGCAGCTCGGGGAAGCGGTGGAAGACGCCGTGGCAGGTGAAGGCGGTCATGGTGTCCTCGATGGCGCGCTTGCCTACGCTCATCATGCGGAACGGGTCGAGGCGGAACGGCAGCATCTCGCTGGGACCGGTCCACTCGCTCTGGTACCGGGCGTAGCCGCTGTCGGAGGCGTGCATGGCCACCAGGACGTCGGCGTCGACCACCGCCTGCCAGAACGGGTCGAACTCGGGCAGGCCGAAGGACCGGGACCCGCCGTAGGCCGGGACCGGAGCCGGGCGGATGAGCACGACCTTGGCGCCGCGCTCGACGCACCACTCGAGCTCCTCGATGGCCTTGTCGACGATGGGAAGGGTGATGACCGGCGTGGTGAAGATGCGGTCCTCGTAGTTGAACGTCCACTGCTCGTGGAGCCACTGGTTGAGGGAGTGGATGACGGCGTGGGTCATCTTGGGGTTGTCGCGCATGCGCTCCTCGAGGAGGCTGGCGAGGGTCGGGAACATGAGGGCGCAGTCGACGCCCAGCTCGTCCATCAGCTCCAGGCGCGGCGCCGGCTCACGGAAGGCCGGGATGGACCGCATCGGGTCGCCCACCAGCTCGCGGTAGCTCTTGCCCTCGGGGTTGCCGATGCGGAAGTACTCCTCCTGCGCCCCGGGCCGGGCCACCACGTCGAACGTGGGGTTCGGGATGTAGTCGCTGATCGTGCCGCGGACCACGATCTTGGTGCGTCCCCGCACCTCCACGTAGTCGATCGCGCTCTTGTACTCGTCCGGGAGAAAGCGGGTGAACGCCTCCCGGGTCTCGTACAGGTGGTTGTCGGCATCGAAGACGAGGCATTCCAGAGATCCGGTCACGTCACCACCATACCTCGTTTCTAACAATGACGTCAATCCGGGGGCCGGGGTCCATGAGCCAGGATCGACGGGGTTCCCAGCCATCATCTAACGTCGAGATCTAACGCTTGTGTCACGAGTTCGACAGGGTCCATGACCGCAGCTGCCCCTCCCTCCCTCATCGTCGAGCCCTGCCCGCACCTGGCGCGCGCCTGGTGGGGTGATCAGCTGTTGGCCGAGTCGACGGCCACGCTGCGGGCGGAGCAGCCCGGACGCGCCCCTCAGCTGTGGTTCCCGCTGGCCGACGTGCACGTCGAGCGCCTCCGCGACCAGGGACAGGACCAGCTCGACGGCCAGGGGCTCGTCCGACGCTGGGGCCTCGACCCCCAGCTGGCCGACGCTGCGGACTCCTCGGGCTCGGCCCGGGACAGCTGGGGCGCACCCGCCCCCGATGGGCCCCTGGACGGCGACGCCGTGGCCTGGAGCCTCGCCGACCCGGCGCCCGCGGCGGCACCGCTGGCCGAGCACGCCACCTTCGACCACGACCGCGTACGGGTCGAGCTGGTCGACGCCGGACCCGACGACGAGCCCCGCGACATCACGGTCAAGCGCTTCCCCACCTGGGGCGACGCCTCGGACCTGATCGGGTTGCTCCAGGTCGAGGCCGGAGGCCACGGCAGCTACACCAGCCGCGCCCGGGCCGACGCGCGGCGCCCCGTGGTCGAGGGCAGCCAGATGCTGGGCCAGGCCATCGTGGCCGCCGCCCATCACGCGCCCGGCCGGCGCGTCGTGTCGGCCCAGATGGTCTTCCTACGGGCCGCCGATGCCCGGGGGCCGCTGCGGTTCCAGCTCACCGAGCTGAGCGGCGGCCGGACCTTCACCGCCCTGGAGGTCCAAGCCGCACAGGAGGATCGGTGTGTCGCAGCCGGGATCCTCCTGCTCGACGAGACCGCGCCGGATCTGATCCGCCACCAGGCGGCGCCCCCCGAGACGCCCGGGCCCTATCAGAGCCAGCCCCTCGACATGTCGGTGATGGGCCGTGACCTGCGCATCGTGGACGGGGCCTACACCTCGGACCCGGATGCACCGGTGGGGCCGCCCGTCCTCGACGCCTGGGTGCGCTTCCGCGACGTGCCCGCCGACCCGGCCATCCACGCCGGATTGCTGGCCCAGTTCACCGGCCACCTCTCCATCGCCGCCGCCCTGCGCCCCCACGCCGGCGTCGGCCAGTCCGCGGCCCACCGCACGCTCTCGATGGGCATCAACGCCATCTCGATATCGTTCCATGCCGATGTCCACGCCGATCGCTGGATGCGCTACCACCACTTGTCGACCTTCGCCGGCGACGGCATGACCCACGCCGAGTGCCGGGTGCACGACGAGCAGGGACAGCTGCTGGCCTCGTTCACCGTCGACGCCATGGTCCGGCGCCTGCCCCACGAGCTGTCGCGGCCCGGCGCGGTCGACGACCGCCTCGCGCTGTGAGCGCGCCATGAGGTCGGCCCTGTGAGCCTCACCACCGGCCGCGGGCCCCACAGCGCCAACCCGGCCGGGCGCTTCAGCGTCCCGGTGCCGAACCCGGTCGCCTACATCGAGCCGTTCCGCCGACGGGTGCGGGCCCTGGACCGCGGTCGCCCGGTGGTCGACAGCCAGCGGGTCCTGCTCGTGCACCGCCCGGGCCGACCCCCGACCTACGCCTTCCCGGCCGACGACGTGACCACCCCGGCGGCCCAGCCCGAACCCGAGGCCGGGGGCTACGTCTCGGTCCCGTGGGACGCGGTCGAGGCCTGGTACGAAGAGGAGGAGCAGGTCTTCGGCCATCCTCGCAACCCCTACCACCGGGTCGACTGCATCCCGACGGACCGGCGCCTGCGGGTCGAGGTGGGCGGCGTCACCCTGGTCGACACCCGACACACGATGGGCGTCTACGAGACGGCCCTCGAGCCGCGGCTGTACGTGTCCCGCGACGCGGTGGACCTGGCCCGTCTGCGGCCCAGCCCGACCACCACCTACTGCCCCTACAAGGGCACGGCCACCTACTTCACCGCGGTGGTCGACGACGTGGAGGTGGCCGATGTGGCCTGGAGCTACGAGGACCCGCGGCCCGAATCGCGGCCGCTCCGCGACCTGGTCTGCTTCGACGACCAGCGCGCCACCCTGATCCAGGACCTGCCCCCCGCCACCGCACCCGGACCGTCCCCCACCATCCCGCCCCAGGAGATCCGTCCGTGACCGACTCGATCGCGCCTGAACCCCGCCGGGTGCGACCGCTGCCCCAGCTCACGCCGACCAACGACTGGTTCTGGACCTCGGGTGCGGATGGCCAGCTGCGCATCCAGAGCTGCGAGACCTGCGACGCCCTGGTGCATCCGCCCGTGCCCATCTGCCCCGTGTGCCGGAGCCGCTCGTGGGCACCCAAGGTGGTGTCGGGTCGCGCCACCGTGGTCGGCTTCACCGTGAACCGCCACCAGTGGCTGCCGGGCTTCGAGCCGCCCTACGCCATCGCCAACGTGGCCCTGGCCGAAGACGCGAGCGTGCACCTCACCACCAACATCGTGGGCTGCGATCCCGACGAGGTCCACGTGGGCCAGCAGGTGACGGTGTGCTTCGAGCACCACGACGACGTCTGGATCCCGCTGTTCGAGCCCACCGGTGCCGACGACGGGGTGGATCGGGTCACCGAACCCACCCGACCGACGCCCCGGGCCCCGCTGAGCCACCAGCGGTTCGAGCATCGAGCCGTGCTCTCCGGGGTCGGCCGCTCGGCCATCGGCCGGCGCCTGATCCGCGATCCGCTGTCGTTGACGGTCGACGCCTGCCTGGCCGCGGTGGCCGACGCCGGCCTCGAGCTCGACGACATCGACGGCCTGTCCACCTATCCCGGGGCGGGGGGCATGGGCATGAGCGAAGGCGGCGTCACCGCCGTCGAAGAGGCCCTGCGCCTGCACCCCACCTGGATCAACGGCGGCGGCGACCTCCCTGGCCCAGGGGGCTCGGTCATCGCCGCCATGCTGGCGGTGGCCAGCGGCCTGTGCCGCCACGTCCTGTGCTTCCGCACGGTGTGGGAGTCGACCTACGCCATGCTGGCGCAGACCCGCAGCGGTGGCAGCGGCGCGGTGGGTGGACGCGTGTCGGGGCCCATGCACGAGTGGCGGGCGCCCTTCGGGGCCATGTCGGCGGCCAACTGGATCGCCATCAACGCCAACCTCTACCTGCACCGCTACGGCGCCACTCGCGAGATGCTCGGGTGGATCGCGCTCAACGACCGGGCCAACGGGCCCGCAACCCGGTGGCCATCTACCGCGACCCCATGACCATGGACGACTACCTGTCGGCCCGTCCCATCACCACCCCCTTCGGCCTCTACGACTGCGACGTCCCCTGCGACGCCTCGATCGCGGTGGTCGTGTCCGACGCCTCAGTGGCCGGCGATCTGCCCAAGCCCGCGGTGCGCATCGAAGCCGTCGGCACCCAGATCCTCGAACGCGTCTCGTGGGACCAGGACACCATCACCCACGAGCCCCAGGTCATCGGCCAGTCGACGCACCTGTGGACCCGCACCAGCCTGCGCCCCGACGACGTGGACCTGGCCCTGGTGTACGACGGGTTCACCTTCAACGCCATCTCCTGGCTGGAGGGGCTCGGGTTCTGCGGCATCGGCGAGGCCATGGACTGGATGGACGGGGGACGACGCATCGCCCTCGACGGCGACCTGCCGGTCAACCCCCACGGTGGCCAGCTGTCCGAGGGGCGCACCCACGGCTACGGGTTCCTCTACGAGGCCATGGTGCAGCTCCGCCACGAAGCCGGCGAGCGCCAGGTGGCCGACGCCCGCACCGCGGTGGTCACCTCCGGTGGCGGCACGCCATCAGGCGTCCTGCTCCTGCGCCGGGACGGCACCTAGCCGCGCCGTCGTCGACCGGCATGAGGCGACGCGGAACCTGACGCAGACGTCAGTCGGGTGCGATAGGTTCGCCTCCGTGGACAGCTTCGAGACGCTTCTCTACGAGGAGCACGACGGTGTCGCCATCGTCACGCTCAACCGGCCTGAGGTCCACAACGCCTTCAACGAGCTGATGCAGTCGGAGCTGCACCACCTGTGGCGGTCGCTGCGCGCCGTCGACGAGGTGCGCGCCGTGATCCTGACCGGCGCCGGCTCGAAGGCGTTCTGCACCGGCATCGACCGCCTGGAGTCCATCCAGGAGGGCTACCTGGAGAAGCACAAGGTCAACGGGCACCAGACGGGCCAGGTGTCGACGCCGTTCATGTACAACGACCCGGGCCGCAACATCAACCCCAAGCAGAACGACCTGTGGAAGCCGGTCATCGCCGCGGTGAACGGCATGGCCTGCGGCGGCGCGCTCTACATGCTGGGCGAGGCCGACATCGTCATCGCCGCCGAGAACGCCACCTTCTTCGACCCGCACGTGACCTACGGGATGGTGGCCGGGTACGAGTCCACCCACCTGCTCCAGAAGCTGCCCCTGGGCGAGACCCTGCGCCTGGCCCTGCTCGGCGCCTGGGAGCGGATGTCGGCCGAGCGGGCCCGCGAGCTCGGGCTGGTCTCGGAGGTGGTACCGGCCGACGAGCTGCTCGAGCGGGCCATGTGGGTGGCCAAGGCCATCGCCTCCGCCCCGGTGCTGGCCGTGCAGGGGACGCTGCGGGCGGTGTGGCTGGCGCACGAGGCGACGCGCAAGGAGGCGCTGGCCCAGATGTCGACCCTGGTGGCGCTTGGGACCATCTTCGAGAACATCGAGAGCGGCCAGGCCGAGTTCCAGAACGTCCGCCCGGAGTGGCGCCTGCGCTGACGGCGCCGCGCCCCGACGCCGGTCCGCGGCGAGGGGGTCAGGGCCGGACCGGGGGCTCCAGGTGGTAGAGCCGGGTGGCGGTGCCCTGCAGCACCTTGGCCACGGTCTCGTCGGCCACACCGGCCAGCGAACGCTCGATGACGTCGCGGGGCTGGGCGACTCCGACGCCGGTCCGGGGGACAGGCTGGTGGCGTGGGGGAAGTCGGTCTCGAACATCAGGTTGTCCTTGAGCCGGTCGAGCGAGGACCGCATGGACTCCTGCTCGAACCAGTACATCCCGAAGATCTGGCGGTAGAGGTACTCGCTGGGGAGCAGCCGCTCGGGGAAGTCCTTGTGGGCCCCCACGTTGAGCCACTGCCAATCCATGCTCTCGCCCAGGAACGGCAGCCAGCCGGCGCCGTTCTCCACCGAGACGAACTTCAGGTCGGGATAGCGCTCGCACACCCCGCTCAGGATCACCTCGGCCACGTTCTGGGCGTTGCCCAGCAGCACCAGCGAGCTCTCCCGGGTGAAGTCCATCTTCTTGGACTGGTCGACGGCCCCCTTCAGGTCGTCGCCCGAGGCCAGGAACCCGACGTGGAAGTTCATGGTCAGGTCCATCTCCTGGGCCTGCGCCAGCAGGGGCTCCCAGTGATCGTCGATCAGGCGGGGCAGGCCGATCTTGTCGTAGCGGGCCGCGAACAGGACGCCCTTGTGGCCCATGTCGGCCGCCCGCTTCATCTCCGCCACCGAGGCATCGATGTCCCAGAAGGGCAGCATCATCATGGGGATCAGGCGCACCGGATCCGCCGAGCAGAACTCGGTCAGCCAGTCGTTGTACGCCGCCACGCACTCGGTGGCCAGAGCCGGCTCCATCTCGGTCAGGAAGATCTGGCTGTTGAACCCGAGGATGTTCGGGTAGAGCAGCTGGTAGTAGACCCCGACCTCGTCGAGGTAGCGGAGGCGCTCGTGAGGGTCGACTGCCGCGGGGATTGCTTCGCTCAGGCTGGCCGGATGCGAGGGGGGAAATTCGCGCCAACCAGCCTGAGCGAAAGCTCCCGCGCCGAACATCCGCCTCGAGCCCACATACCACCGGTCCTCGTGCGATCGTTCGTCGAACTTCACGTGGGGCACGAGATCGCCCCAGCGTGAGGAAACCCGGGATGTCCACAGATCGGCCGGCTCGATGATGTGCGAATCCGCGTCCGCCACCGCGTAGCGCTCGCACAGGGCGACCCCGCCCTGATCGTGCTCGGTCACCGTGCATCCCCTTCCGTCAGCGCACCCACCGTAGTCCGGATCGACCCCTGATGTGTACCGACCATTACAAAGTATGTGTTCACTTACCTTAGGAGCCGATGCCGAGGGGTGTCAAACGTCAGGCGTCGGGCTCCGGCACGCTCCGGAGGTGCGGCGCCATCATCAGCGGGGTCACGCTGAGCACGCCGGACTCGACGGGCAGGGTGATCCCGGTGATCCAGCGAGCCTCGTCGCTGGCCAGGAACAGCACGGCCCAGCCCACGTCCCACCCGTCGCCGGGCGTGCCCAGCAACCCCGCTTGGGACCGCATCGTGTTCATGAACTCGGCGCGCGGGCCCGGGGCGGAGACCGACATCACCATGGGCGTGGTGATGTGGCCAGGCGCGATGGCGTTCACGCGGATCCCCTGGCGCCCGTGCGAGTAGGCCATGTCCACCGTGAGCGCGATCAGACCGCCCTTGGCCGCCGAGTAGGCGGCGGTGCCGTCACCGCGAAGGGCCGAGATCGACCCCATGTTCACGATCGAGCCCGAGCCCTGGGCGGCCATCACCGGCACGACGTACTTGGAGGCCAGGAAGGCGGTGCGCAGGTTGATGTCGAAGGCGCGGTCCCAGTCCGCCTCGGAGAGGTCGACCACGGTGCCCAGCGCCGCCAGGCCGATGTTGTTCACCAGGATGTCCACGGTCCCGAACGCGTCGACCGCGGTCGCCACCATCGCCTCGCACTCGGTCGCCTTCGTGGCATCGGCCGCCACCACCAGGGCCGTCCCGCCCTCGTCCTCGATCAGCTTGGCCGTCTCCTCGGCCCGCTCGGGGTGGAGGTCGACGAGCACGACCTTGGCCCCCTCGCGCGCCAGGAGCACGGCGCTGGCCTTGCCCGTGCCGATCCCCGGACCGGGCGTGGAGCCCGCTCCGGTGACGATCGCCACCTTGTCCTGCACACGTCCGACGCGCTCGACCATGTGATCCCTCCCGGGTGTGGTTGTCCGAATCCTCTACCGTCGCGTCAGCAGGGCGGCGCCGGCCTCGTAGCCGCCGACGTTGGAGACCACCGCCACCTCGGCGCCCGGCACCTGTCGGTCGCCGGCCTCCCCCCGCAGCTGGCGGACCGCCTCGGCGGTGTGGCCGAAGGCGGCGTGCAGCCGGCCCCCGGAGAGCTGGCCGCCCCAGGTGTTGAGCGGCAGTTCACCCCCCAGCGCGATGCGCTCGCCCCCCTCGACGTAGTCGCCCGCCTCGCCCGGCCCACAGAAGCCCAGGGCCTCGAGCCACCACACCACCTCGATGGTGAAGCCGTCGTAGAGCTGGGCCACGTCGACGTCGGCCGGACGTAGGTCGGTCCGCGCCCACATGGCTCGGCCGGTGGCGTGGCCCACCCGGCTCATGTCCTGCCACTGCTCCCACGAGGGCCGCCCGTCGATGACGCCGGCCATGGCCTCGATGCGCACCGGGGCCCGCAGGTCGGGTGCCGTCTCGGCGGCCGAGATGACCAGGGCGGTGGCGCCGTCGCAGGGCACGTCGCAGTCGTACAGGCACATGGGCGTGGAGATCATCCGCGACGCCAGGTACTCCGCCACCGTGAGTGGGTCGCGGTACACGGCGTCGGGGTTGAGCCCGGCATGGGCCCGCTGGGTCACCGGGATCCAGGCCAGCTGCTCCCGGGTCACCCCGAAGTCGTGCAGGTAGCGGGCGGCGAACGGCGCCACCTGGCACACCGGCGAGAGCGCACCCACCGGCAGCAGCCAGGCCTGCGGCCCCGAGGCCTCGGGATGGATGGCCCCGTAGGCCGGACGGCCGCCCGCCTGTCGGGCGGCGCTGCCCTCCTTGACCGTTCGGAAGATGACGGCGTGGCGGGCCTGGCCCGTGGCCACGGCCTGGACGGGACCGTAGAAGGGCAGGCTCATCCCCTCGACCTGACCCTGCCGCCAGGTGGTCGGGATCCGCAGCGCGTCCTGGATCTCGTACAGGTTCGCCCCCGAGTAGCCGGGCACGTTGGCCGTGCCGCCGCCGGGGAACATGGCCAGCCCGTCGATGTCGTCGATCGTCAGCCCGGCGTCGGCCACCGCGGCCACGATGGCGTCCAGCGTGAGCTGGAACCCCGATCGGTCGAGCTGTCGGGCCACCGCCGACTGCCCGACGCCCGAGATGACGGCCCGGTCCTCGACGCGGTCGGTGGCCGTCACGAGGTCGCCTCCGGGCTTCCCGCCGCCGGGCCGGGTTCGGCCACGGCCACGAAGCTGGGGATGGCGAAGCCGCCGGGCCCCGGCTCGAAGCCGACCTCGACAGCCATGTCGATGTGGGCGTCGAGGGGATCACAGCCCCGGAGGCGGCCGACCACCCGGATCCCCGGATGGTCGTCGAACTCGACCAGGACGATGGCGTAGGGCACCTCCAGGTCGGGCAGCCAGCGCTGGTGGTTGACGGTCAGGCTGTAGATGCGACCCACGCTGGTGATCTCGGCCACCTCCATCGAGCGGCCGCGACACGACGGGCACATCTCCCGAGGCGGGAACGACTCGGCGCCGCACGCGGTGCACCGCTCCACCACCAGGCGACCCTCGGCCGCCGCAGCCCAGAACCCGGCGGTCTCCTCGGTCACCGCCGGCGGGATGCCGACGGGGCGCGGCTCGCCAGGCGGATCAGCGATTTCGGCCATCCCGAAGAAAGTACACGCTCACTCTGGATGCGGCCGCCGGAGGCGGATGGGCCCGATCCAGGCCGGTGGCGTGCGTTCGCCAGCGGAGTGAACAATTGCTATCTTGACGCGGCCCTGGGCCCGGCCCGGGGCCGCGTCCGTGCCCGTCGCCAAGGAGGCCCGTTGCCCGACGATCGCATCATCTTCGGCGCGGCGGCGCTGCCCGAGCCGGAACGGGCCTGGCTCGAAGCCGCCGAAAGGCTTCCGATCGAGTCGATCTGGCAGGGCGGCCACATCCTCCCGGGGCGCCCGACGGGCGAGGCCATCACCCGGCTGTCGCTGCTCACCGCCTGGACGGAGCGGGTGCGAGTGGGCACGGCGATCCTGCTGCTGCCCCTCTACCACCCCGTGATCGTAGCCAAGCAGCTGGCCGATCTGGATGCCTGGTCGGGTGGTCGGGTCTCAGTCGGGTTGGGCGTGGGCGGGGAGTTCCGCGACGAGTTCGATGCCGTGGGCGTGGCGCTGGCCGAACGAGGGGCCCGCACCAACGAAGCCATGGAGGTGCTGCGGGCGCTGTGGACCGGTGAGCCGGTCACCCACCACGGGCGCTTCTTCGACCTGGACGAGGCGCAGCTGCGACCGGTCAGCCCTCCCCCACCCCTGGGCACCGCGCCCGGCCATCCGGCCCGCACCATGCAGGTCGGCGGCCCGCCGTTGCTGGTCTCGGGGCGCAAGGCGCCGGCCATGCGCCGGGCGGCGCGTCTGGGCGACGGCTGGATGCCCTACCTGATGTCGCCTCAGGCCTACGCCGAGTCGGTGCGCACCATCCGCGAGGAGGCCGAGCGGGCCGGGCGCGACCTCGACGGGTTCGAGTGGATGCTCTACCTGTACTGCTCGGTGCGCGCCGACGGCGACCGGGCCCGCGACGACGTGGCCAGCTTCCTGGGCGGGGCTTACGGGGACAAGCCCGGCGCCATGCTGGACCGCATCGCGCCCTCCGGGACGCCCGATCAGGTGGCCGCCCGCCTCCAGGACTACGTAGACGCCGGGGTCCGCCACTTCATCGTCTCGCCGGCCACGCCCGACGACACGTTCGAGGTGGTCAAGCTGGCCGCCGAAGAGGTCATGCCCCGACTGGCGCTCCCCACATGACCGCACCCGGCGACCCACGCCCGTGTGCCGGGCTGACCGTGGTGGAGGTGGCCGTCGGGACCAGCGAGCTGGGCCTGGGCCTGGCCGGCGGCGTGCCGGGCATGATCCTGGCCGACCTGGGGGCCTCGGTGGTTCGGGTGGTGGGGAGCCAGGCCGCCCCCATCGACCGCCAGGTCACCTGGGGGCGGGCCTGGCACCGCGACAAGCAGACGGTGGTCACCGACGACGCCGCCGAGGTGGCGGCCCGACTGGGCGACGCCGACGTGGCCCTGGTCTACGGCCCCCCGTCGCGGGTCGAGGCGCGCGGCCTGGGCTACGGCGACGTGTGCGCCACCAACCCCGGGCTGGTGTACGCCCGGTGCCGGCCCAGCTGGAACGCCACGGGCACCATGGACGACTACGCCCTGCTGGTGGAGGCCCGGTCGGGGTTCTGCACCCAGCTGGCCGGGCACCGCCCCGGACCGATCTTCCTCGACTACCCGGCCACGGGTGGCGGCACCGCCTTCCTGCTCACGACCTCGGTGCTGGCCCTGCTCGGCCAGCGGGCCGCCACCGGTCGAGGGGGCTGGAGCGAGACCTCGCTCTACGACGGGATGCTCACCACGCTGGGGTGCATGGTCGGGCGGTCCGAACGGGCACCGGTCGAGGTCGAGTCCTACTGGGAGCACGGCTCCACCTTCCCGAACTTCCTGTACCGCTGCGCCGACGACGAGCTCATCCAGGTCTGGTTCGGGGGCAAGGGCATGTACGCCGCCCTCATCGACGTGCTGGGCGATGAACCCAGCAAGGAGGGCTACTACTCCGACCAGACCAACGGGCTGCTCAACGCCCGGGCCGTGCGCTGGCGCGAGACCTTCGCCACCCGACCCCGCGACGCCTGGATCCCCCTGCTGCGCGACGCCGGGGTGGCCTGCGAACCGGTGTTGGCCCCGGGCCAGGTCCTGCCCGATCCGCATGCCGCGGCCAACGGCCTGGCCCTGGCCCGCACCGACGGCTCCCACCACGACCTCGTGGTCGGATCCCCCATCTCGGTGGGACCGCTGACCGACGTGCCGGTGCCCGCCGACGCGCCGACCGTCGCGCCCACCGACGCCCCGACCGACGTGGTCGTCGGGTCGGATCCGGTCGGCGACCGCCTGCTGGCCGGTGTCCGCGTGCTCGACTTCTCGGCCTTCGTGGCCGGACCGCTGGCCGCCCAGGTGTTGGCCGACCTGGGCGCCGACGTCATCAAGGTCGAGCCGCCCGAGGGTGAGGCCATGCGGGCCGCGGCGTACGCGGTGGCCGCCTGCCAGCGGGGCAAGCGCAGCCTGGCCATGGACATCAACGCGCCGAGCGCCCGTCCCGTGGTCGAGCGGCTCATCCAGTGGGCCGACGTGGTGCTCCACAACTTCCGGGTGGGCGTGTCCGAACGGCTCGGGATCGACGAGGAGACCGTGGCCCGACTCAACCCGCAGGCGGTGTACTGCCACGCCAGCGCCTTCGGAACCACCGGGCCCCGGGCTCGCTTCCCAGGCAACGACGCGCTCATGCAGGCGCTCACCGGCCTGGAACGGGCGGCCGGCGGCCAGGGCAACGACCCCACCTCGCCGTCGTGGATCCCCATCGACATGTCCGGCGGCTGGGTGGCGGCGGCCGGTGTGCTGGCCGGGCTCTACGCCCGGGCCACCCGCGGGCAGGGCCAGCGGGTGGCCACCAGCCTGCTGGGTGCGGGCATGCTGTTGCAGAGCGGGGTGTACCAGCGCGACGGGGCGTGCGTCCGGGGACCGGCCCTGGACGGTGATCAGACGGGCTACGGCCCGGGCTATCGCATCTACCAGGCGGGCGACGACCAGTGGTTGGCCGTGGTCATCGCTGACCAGGATGCCTGGGCCGCCATCGGCGCCCAGCCCGAGGCGAGCGCCCTGCCCCACGACTACGTCCCGCTGCGCGGCGGCGCCGACGACACGGTGGCCCGGACGGCCGAGACGGCCCTGGAGGCGGCCTTCGCCACCGCGCCGGCCGCCACCTGGGTCCACCGCCTGCGCCAGCTCGGCGCCCTGGCCGAGGTCATCGGGGCGACCAGCCGCGACGGCTTCCGCCAGGGCATCCTGGACGACCCGGTGAACCGCCAGCTCGGGCGGGTGGCGTCCTACCGGACGGCGGACTGGGGGCACTTCGAACAGATCGGGCGCCTGGCGCGTTGCGGTCCGGGCGCAGGGGCGGGATCGGACCTGATGCTGCCCGGGCATCGGCGAGCACAGCGTCGGCGTGCTCACCGAGCTCGGCTTCGAGCGCGCCGAGATCGACGCCCTGCTCGGCGCCAAGATCGTCCGCCAGCGCTAGCCGGACGGATCCAGGGTGGCCAGCAGTCGGGCCGTGTCCTGTTGGAACACCCGGATCTCGGCCACCAGCCCATCGGTGATCGACATGAGCTCGACCACGTCGACCGTCTCGGCGCGCCCGGTCGCCTTGGCCGTCCAGGTCTGGGTGGTGATCTGCACCACGGTCGGGCCGCAGCCCAGGATGCGGGGGTCGACGATCGTGCGATCCCAGTGCTGGGCGAAGGTGGCCCCCATGGTCGCCATGCCGTCGGTCCCGTCGTGCCAGCCGCCGTGGGGCAGCGACGAGGGCTGCTCGATGCGGAAGGCGGGGTGGAACAGGGCCATGGCGCCGGCCAGGTCGCCGGCCGCGTAGCGCCGGGCCAGCTCGGTCACGACCTCGACGGGATCGGTGGGGCCGGTCGGATCGCTCATCCGCCGACGCGGTCGCGGGCCCAGGCCACCAACGTGGGAGCCAGCAGGGGCCAGCGGGCGAACAGCCCCTCGCCCTGGGCGTGGACGGCCTGGCGCTCGATCCACTCGGTGTCGCCCCAGGGGGGCTCGACCAGCTGGGCGTCAGGCAGCAGCTGCGCCAGTTGCTCGCGAGGCCTGGCGGGTGTGGTTGGCGTCGCTCACCCCGCTGCGGAACACCAGGGCGGGGATCTCGAGGCTGCGCCCGTCGGCGTCGTCGAGGCCGGGGACGAGCTGGTCGCCGCAGGGGCAGTAGGCCAGCATCCAGCGCTCCATGGTGGCGATGAACGCCTTGGGGTCGAGGTCGAGGAACCGCTGGCGGTTGGCCGGGTTGCGCTCGAGCACCTCCTGCCACTCGTCGAGCGCCACGACCGCCTCCATGCCGCCGTTCCAGGCGGCCATGATCGAGCCCCGGCAGTAGTGGTACCCGAGGGTGACGAGCCCGACCGGACCGCCGCTGATCCACCACATGGCCACGCCCGACGCGACGTCGCGGTGGCGCGAGGCGGTGAGCAGGGAGACCCGGGAGCCACCCGAGCCACCGGCGATCACGGCCGGGGCCATGTCGAGATGGCGCAGCAGGCCGGCCAGGGCGTCGGCCTGCATGGCCGACTCGGAGGACCCGGTGAAGCACACGTCGGACTCACCGGTGTTGGGCCGGTCCCAGATGAGGACCTGGTTGCCGTCCTCCGCCAGGGCCTGGGCCAGCTCCCGCACCCCGGGATCGTCCTTGCTGAACCGGCCGCCGGGGGTGATGGCCCAGGGGCGCCCCTCGCCGATCACCTCGTACGCGAGCGACAGCCCGTCGACCTTTGCCGTTGCCATGGGCCAAGACTATAGTGACGTACTTGTTAGAAAGCGCGTCCATCGTGCGCTCCCGGCTCTGAGCACGAAAGGGCACCTCGTGGAAACCATCGACCACTGGATCGCCGGCCGGACCGTCCCGGGCACC
The DNA here is from genome assembly GCA_963793965.1 of uncultured Microthrixaceae bacterium. Taxonomy (GTDB): domain Bacteria; phylum Actinomycetota; class Acidimicrobiia; order Acidimicrobiales; family Acidimicrobilacustridaceae; genus UBA4742. The sequence goes on along the minus strand of CAWCCB010000010.1, from coordinate 236,347 downwards.
TCCGGACGGGTGGGTCCCGTGTACGACCCGGCCCGAGGCGTCCAGCAGGCCGAGGTCGCGCTGGCGTCGACCGACGAGGTCGACCACGTGGTCGAGGTGGCGGTCGACGCCGCCGCGTCGTGGGGGACGACGTCCCTGGCCCGGCGGGCCACGGCCATGTTCCGCCTGCGCGAGCTCATCGACGCCCACCGTGACGATCTGGCCGCCGTCATCACCCGCGAGCACGGCAAGGTGCTGTCCGACGCCCTGGGCGAGGTGGCCCGGGGCCTGGAGAACGTCGAGTTCGCCTGCGGCATCCCCCACCTGCTCAAGGGCTCGCAGTCCTCCGAGGCCTCCACCGGGATCGATGTGCTCACCGTCGCTGAGCCGGTGGGGGTGGTGGCCGGCATCACGCCGTTCAACTTCCCGGTGATGGTCCCGCTGTGGATGATGGCCAACGCCATCGCCTGCGGCAACGCCTTCGTGCTCAAGCCGTCCGAGAAGGACCCTTCGGCCTCGATGCTGCTGGCCGACCTGGTGCGCCAGGCCGGGTTCCCCGACGGCGTCCTCAGCGTGGTCCATGGCGACGACGTGGCCGTCAACGCCCTGCTCGGCCATCCCGACGTCGACGCCGTGTCCTTCGTGGGCAGCACGGCGGTGGCCCGCCACGTCTATGAGACGGGCACGCGCCACGGCAAGCGGGTCCAGGCCCTGGGCGGCGCCAAGAACCACATGGTGGTGCTGCCCGACGCCGACGTCGACGCCGCGGCCGACGCCGCCATCTCGGCGGGCTACGGCTCCGCCGGCGAGCGGTGCATGGCCATCTCGGTGATCGTGGCCGTGGGCGACGTCGGCGACGCCCTGGTCGAGGCCATCGCCACGCGCATCCCCGACGTGGTGGTGGGCCCGGGCGACGATCCGGCCTCGATGATGGGGCCGCTCATCACGCCCCAGCACCGCGACCAGCGTCCGGTCCTACGTCGAGGGCGCGGCCGACGAAGGGGCGTCGGTGGTGGTGGACGGCGCCACCAGTCTCGACCGCAAGCCGGCTTCTTCGTGGGCTGCTCGCTGCTCGACGGGGTCAAGCCCGGCATGCGCGTCTACGACGACGAGATCTTCGGCCCGGTGCTGGGCGTCGTGCGCGTGGCCAGCTACGCCGACGCCGTGGCCCTGGTCAACGCCAACCCCTACGGCAACGGCGTGGCCCTGTTCACCCGCGACGGCGGGGCCGCCCGCCGGTTCCAACGCGAGGTCACCGTCGGGATGGTCGGCATCAACGTGCCCGTCCCGGTGCCGGTGGCGTCGCACTCCTTCGGGGGTTGGAAGGCGTCGCTGTTCGGCGACAGCCCGATCTACGGGCCCGACGGCATCCGCTTCTACACCCGCTCGAAGGTGGTCACCTCACGCTGGCCCGACCCGGCATCGAGCGTGATCGACCTGGGCTTCCCCACCAACCGCTGAGGCTTGCCGACCAGAGGGCTGAGGCTTGCCGACCGAAGGGCCAAGAAGGCGAAGGCCGCCAGGCCGGAGCCGCTGGACCGATGACACCCGCATGGCGAAGCGCCCGTAGGGAGGCTTGCCGACCGAAGGGCCAAGAAGGCGAAGGCCGCCAGGCCGGAGCCGCTGGACCGATGACACCCGCATGGCGAAGCGCCCGCAGGGAGGCTTGCCGACCGAAGGGCTAAGACAGTCGCCCCAGCAGGCCGCGTTCGATGATCTGGGCCGCGGCCTCGATCTCCACGGGTGATCGCGGTCGGCCTCCGAACCCGCTCAGCAGGCCGAGCATGACCACCGCTTCGGCGTCGACGTCACCGAAGTCCCGCGGCGCCACGAAGCGCGCACAGGCGGCGCCAGCCCCAGTCGAAGGCGGCGGCCGAGTCCTCCCGCAGCGTGGCGTCGGCCAGGGCGGCGTCCACCCACACCCGGATCATGGCGGCTTCGCCCGCCTGCGCGGTGTTGTAGTGGCGCAGCCACCGCCGCAGCGCGGCTCGGGCCTCCGGGCCCTCGGGCTCGGCCGCGTCGGGGATCTCGCTCAGCGCGCCTGGACACGGCGCGGATGGCCTCCACCGTGAGGATCCGGGCCAGGTCGTCCTTGTTGCGGAAGTAGCGGTAGAACGCCCCGTGCGAGACCCCGGCGGCACCGGCCAGGTCGTCCACCCGGGTGCCGTGGTAGCCGCGGGTGACGAACACCTCCCGGCCGGCGCTCAGCAGCGCCGAGCGGGCGCCGGCTCCGTCGGGCTCCAGGTCGTCGCGCTCGAACAGCTCCCGCATCACCGGTCGGAACTGGACCGCCGGCGGGCGCCGTCCCACCGCCGGGTGCACGTTCACATCCGCCAGCAGGCCGAACAGCGTGCGGTGGATCACGTCGGTGGTGGCGTCCTCGATGCGCTGGCCGGGGAAGGCTCGGGGCACCACCGACGCCAGGATGGCCGTGATGTCGAGCGTGCGGGTCAGGCACTCCTGGGCCAGCGCGATGACCGGCTCCAGCTGGCGGGTGGGCAGCGTCGGGTCGACCAGGCTCGATCGGATCCGCTTCCGGATGCGCTCGCCCCAACGGGCCGATCCCACCGCCACCGCCTCGTCGCGCTCGGAGGCGGCCGGGAAGGCGTGGAACACCGGCCGGTAGCGCTCGTAGATCTCGGCGTGGCGTCCCACCCAGGCCCGCAAGGCCGCCCACCCGGCCCGGTCCGGGGTGAGCGGCTCGAGCGCGTCGGTCGAGGCCGTCAGCTGGCGGGCCACCTCCCCGGCCAGTTGACGGAACACGTCCTCCTTGCTGGAGAAGTACTGGTAGAAGGAGACGCGCGAACACCCGGCGCGGGTGGTGATGCGATCGATGCTGCAGTTCTGGTAGCCCTCCTCGCCGAAGACGGCCACCGCCGCGTCGAGGATCTTCTGCTGGGTGCGCTGGCCCCGGGCACCGACGCGAGGGTTGTCCGAGAAGGGGGCTCGGCGCACCACCGCGTCCGGATCCATGGTCGGACTCGCGGGCCCCGGCTACTGCTCCGCCCGAACCTGGTCCTTGACCGCGGTGACGATGGGCGGTGCCTCCCGCCAGTTGGGGATGCCCGAGTCCTCCTGGGCCACCGGCCACCGGTTGTCGTTCACCCAGGCCCAGTGGGCGTGGTTCAGCTCGTGGAGCGTGAAGCAGGCGTTGAGGGCGTTGTAGAACCCCATGTTGTCGACGGTCTGGTTGACCGCTTCCTTGATCAGCAGCGACGACATGGTGGGCTGCGCGGCGATGCGCTCCGCGAACGCCAGCGTGCGATCGCCCAGCTCGTCGGCGGGGAACACCTTGCTCACCATCCCCAGCGCATGGGCCTCATCCGCGTCGATGGCGTCGCCGGTCAACAGCAGCTCCTTGGCCTTGCGGGGGCCGAACTCCCAGGGGTGGGCGAAGTACTCGACACCGCACATCCCCAGACGCGAGCCGACCACGTCGGCGAAGCGGGTGCCTTCGGCGCACACGATGAGATCGCAGGACCACAGCAGCATGAGGGCGGCGGCGTAGACCTCACCGTGGGCCTGGCCGATGGTGATCTTGCGCAGGTTGCGCCAGCGCCGGGTGTTCTCGAAGAAGTAGTGCCACTCCTGGAGCATCAGCGCCTCGGCGCCCTTGCGGGTGCCGCCGTTGATCGACCGGGTGGGGTGCTGGTTCGGCCCGGGCGCGGACTCCTCCTGGGCCACCTTCGAGCCCAGGTCGTGGCCGGTGGAGAACATCGGCCCGTTCCCCCCCAGGATCACCACCCGCACCTCGTCATCGGCCTCGGCCCGCAGGAAGGCGTCGTTCAGCTCGACCAGCAGGCCCCGGTTCTGGGCGTTGCGCGCCTCGGGGCGGTTGAGCATGATCCGAGCGATTCGACCCTCTGACAGGGTCTCGTACTGGATGAACTTGTCCTCGGGCATGGCTGACTCCTGGCCTGGGCGCTTCGGTGCGTTGGCAGATGACACTATCGTTAGACTTTCGGGGCGTGGGCGGCCACGCACCGCCGCGGGTGCCCCATCGGGGTGACGCCCCTCCGAGACTGAGAGATCGAGGTTCCGTGAAGCTGCGTCCGGGTCAGAAGCTGCACAGCGCCGTGTGCGACGCACAGGTCATCGTCGTCCGGGCCCCGGCCACCGAGGTCGAGGTCGGCTGTGGCGGTGCCCCGTTGCTGGAGGACGGCCAGGAGCCCGACGCCGGCGCCACCCTGGACGCCTCACTGGGGGACGGCCCGCTGCTGGGCAAGCGCTACGCGGACGAGGAGCTGGGGCTGGAGCTGCTGTGCAACCGGGCGGGAGCGGGCGCCCTGACGATCGATGGCCGTCTGCTGCCGGTGAAGGGCGCCAAGCCGCTGCCCTCCTCGGACTGACGCCACCGCATGAACCTGCTGCTCCTGCTCGACATGGCCGCGGCCGGCCGCGAACGACGCGGTGGCCGTCAAGGTCGGCGACGACCAGCTCACCGTGGGCGAGCTCGCACAACGCGGTGTGGACCGCGGCCGCCATGGCCGGCGACGCCTCCGCCCTGGCCTACGTGGGCACCAACGGGCTGGCCTTCCCCATCGGCGTGTTCGCCGCCGCCGGCGCCGGCGTGCCCTTCGTGCCGCTCAACTACCGCCTCAGCCACGACCAGCTCCACGATCTCCTGGCCCCCCTGGGCGACACCCTGGTGGTGGCCGACGGCGAGGCTGGCCGCGGCGCTGGCCGAACGGGGCCACCGGGTCATCGACACCGCCGAGTTCGTGGCCCGGGCCCGAGCCGGCCAGTCGGGCGGTGAGGTGCCCGAGGACGGCGAGTCACCGGCCCTGCTGCTCTACACCAGCGGGACCACCGCCGCCCCCAAGGCCGCCGTCCTGCGCCACCGCAACCTCACCTCCTATGTGATCGGGACGGTCGAGTACGGAGCCGCCGATCCGACCGAGGCGGTGCTGGTGAGCGTGCCGCCCTACCACGTCGCCGGGCTGGCCAACCTGCTCTCCAACCTCTACCTCGGGCGCCGGATCGTCTACCTCCGCCAGTTCGACGCGGCCGAGTGGGTGGCCACCGTGCGGCGGGAGCAGATCACCCACGCCATGGTGGTGCCCACCATGCTGGCCCGCATCTGCGACGTGCTCGAGGCCGACGGCGAGGGGCTGCCCAGCCTGCGGGCCATGTCCTATGGCGGCGCCCGCACCCCGGCCACGGTGCTGGCCCGCACGATGGCGCTGTTCCCCGACGTCGATCTCACCAATGCCTACGGCCTCACCGAGACCAGCTCCACCATCGCCGTGCTCGGCCCCGAGGACCACCGGGCCGCGCGGCGCGGCGAGCCGGTGGCGGTGGCCCGGCTGACCTCGGCGGGCCAGGTGCTGCCCACCGTGGAGATCGAGGTGCGCGAGGAGGGTCAGGTGCTCGGCGCCGGCCTGATCGGCGAGATCTGGGTGCGTGGGGAACAGGTGTCGGGCGAGTACCGGGGCGTGGCCGCGCCACTCGACGACCAAGGCTGGTTCCCCACCCGCGACCGCGGCCACGTGGACGAGGACGGCTACCTGTTCATCGAGGGCCGCAGCGACGACACCATCATCCGCGGCGGTGAGAACATCGCCCCGGCCGAGATCGAAGAGGTGCTGCTGACCCACCCCGACATCGACCAGTGCGCGGTGGTCGGCGTGCCCGACGACGAGTGGGGTCAGCGCATCGCCGCCCTGGTGGTGCTCAAGCCCGGCGCCAGCCTGGAGGCGGAGGCCGTGCGTGACTTCGCCCGGGCCTCGCTGCGGGGTTCGAAGACCCCGGACGTGGTCGCCTTCACCGAGTCGCTGCCCTACACCGAGACGGGCAAGCTGCTGCGCCGCGAGGTGCAGGCCGACCTCATCAGCCGGGGCTGATCAAGCGCCGCGGCCGGCCACACCCGACGGGCGGTGCAACGAGCAAGGGGGAGCTCTGATGAACATCGAGGTTCTGGACGCACCACGAACGCGGCGCGCGCTGGCCGTCACGGCCATGGCCGTGGTGTTGCTGGCCGCGGCGGCCTGCTCGTCGGGCGCCACCAACGCCGGGAGCACCCCGACCACCTCGGCCGCCGCCAGCCGGTCGAGCGTGGCGGCCACCCACCCACCCGCCGGGCCGGCCGCCACCCTGGCCGGCCCCCTGACCGGGGGCAAGGGCATCTCCCTGGTCTCGGCCAGCTCGGGTCCGTCGTTGTCAGCTGCCGGCTACACCGAATCGGAGTACACGGCCGCCGGCACGGCCACCTCGTACCAGGCCCCGAACGGCCTGCCCCCCGATGGTCGCTACCAGCTCCAACCCAAGGACACCGCCTCCTACGAGACCCGCATCGTGGTGCGCCGGCCGGCCGACCCGGCCAAGTTCAGCGGCAACGTGGTGGTGGAGTGGCTCAACGTCAGCGGTGGCGCCGACACCCCGGCCGACTACACCTACCTGGCCCCGCAACTGCTGCGCAACGGTGACGCCTGGGTGGGCGTGTCGGCCCAGCGCATCGGCGTGGAGGGCGGCCCGGTGGCCGTGTCGGTCCCGGGTCTCAGCGGGTCGACCAGTTCGGGTCTCAAGGGCACCGACCCGGCCCGCTACGGCACCCTGCACCATCCCGGCGACGCCTACTCCTACGACATCTACACCCAGGTGGCCCGGGCGCTGCGCGATCCCGGATCGGTCGATCCCCTCCATGGCGCTGGCCGTGAAGCGCGTGTTGGCCGTGGGCGAGTCCCAGTCGGCCTTCACCCTCACCACCTACGTGGACGGGGTCGAGCCGCTCACCCACGAGTTCGACGGCTTCCTGATCCACAGCCGGGGCGGCTCCCCCGCCCCGCTGGGTCAGCCCGGTGCCGGCATCGACATCGCCGGCAGCCTGTCGGGCCAGCCCACCATCATCCGCACCGACCAGTCGGTGCCGGTCATCATGGTGGAGACCGAGACCGATGTGCTCGGCATCCTCGGCTACTACCCGGCCCGCCAGGACGACAACGCCCACCTGCGGCTGTGGGAGGTGGCCGGCGCCGCCCACGCCGACAAGGAGCAGGTGGGCGCGGCCGAGTCCTCGTTCGGCTGCGCCGAGCCCATCAACCGGGGTCAACAGGGCTTCGTGCTGCGCAGCGCCATCGCCCACCTCGAGACCTGGGCCGACGCGGGCGCGGCGCCCCCCACCGCGGCCAGGTTCGCGGTCACCACCGGCTCCGACGGCAAACCCGCCTACGTGCTCGACTCGGTGGGCAACGTCGAGGGCGGGGTCCGCACCCCGTCGGTCGACGCCCCGGTGGACGTGCTGTCCGGCCTGCCCGCGCCCAACTCGTCGATCATCTGCATCCTGTCGGGGACGACCACGCCCATCCCGGCGGCCACGCTGGCCCAGCGCTACCCGACCCGCGCCGCCTATGTGGCCGACTACACCAAGGCCACCGACGCGGCCATCAAGGCCGGGTTCGTGCTGCGCGCCGACCGCGCCGCCCTGCTGGCCCAGGCCCAGCCCTCCCGCATCCCCACCAGCTGAGAGGCGTTCTCTCCGCCAGATCTGTGCACCTGTGCACCTGACGGGTGGATAGGTGCACAGATTTCGAGGTGGGCCATTGAACGTCGCTCAGATCTCCAGGACGACCTTGCCGATGGCCCTGCCGTCGGCCACGTAGCGCAGCGCCTCCGCGGCCTGGTCCAGCGTGAAGGTGGCCCCGATGTGGGGACGCGCCCGGCCCGCGGCCAGCAGACTCGGACAGCTCGGCCTCGTTGCGCGCCATCTCGTCGGGGCAGTGGGTGGCGAAGCTCAGGAACTGGAAGCCGAGGATGTGGACGCCCTTGAGCAGCACCAGGTTGAGCGGGATGCGGGGGATGGTGCCCGAGGCGTAGCCCACGGTCACGAACCGCCCACCCCACCGCAGGGCCCGCAGTGCCGGCTCGGCCAGATCGCCGCCTACCGGATCCACCACCACGTCGGCTCCGTCACGCCAGCACCTGGCGCAGGGCCTGGCGCAGGTCGCCGGAGCGATGGTCGACCAGTCGGGTCGCGCCCTGGACCTCGGCCACGCCCAGCTTCTCGGCCGACGACGCCACCGCCGTCACCGTGGCCCCCAGGACCACGCCCAGCTGCACGGCGGCCAGACCCACCCCGCCGCCGGCGCCCAACACGATCAGCTCCTCGCCCGGCGCCAGCGCGGCCACCGACCGCAGGACGTGATAGGCGGTGCGATGGGCCACCCCGAAGGCGGCCGCCGATCGATCGTCGACCCCGTCGGGGATCCGCGTCAGCGCCGACACCGGGGCGGCCACCTCCTCGGCGAAGGCGCCGGCGATCATGGTGCCCATCACCCGATCGCCCACCTCGAACCCCTCGACGCCGTCGGCCAGCTCCTCCACCACGCCGGCGAACTCGCTGCCCGGCACCAGCGGGGCGGGCACGGTCACCTGGTACTCGTCGGCCATCACCAGCACGTCGGGGTAGTTCACCGCCGCGGCCCGGACCCGTATCCGAGCCTGACCCGCTTCGAGCGTCGGGCGGGCCACCTCCTCGACCTGGACCACCTCGGGTGGGCCGTACTGGTGACACACCGCGGCCCGCACCTCAGCGACCCTTCCAGACCGGAGTCTCGCTTCTCGACGAACGCCGCCGCCCCTTCCCGGGCGTCCTCGCTGGTGAACACCCGCTGCTGCCACTCGGCCAGGCGCTGCGTCGGACTCGGGATCGCCGTAGGCGGCCATGCGCACCAGCTGCTTGGTGGCGGCCAGGCTGAGCGGCGCGTTGGCGGCGATGCGGTCGGCGAACCCGAGCGCCACGTCCAGGACTTGGTCGGGGGCCGCCACCGCGTTGACCAGGCCCAGCGCGTAGGCCCGTTCGGCGTCGATGGGTTCGCCGGTGAGGGCCACCTCCAACGCCACACCCAGGGGCAGCCGCTTGGCCACGTGCATCACGCCGCTGCCGGCGAACAGCCCGCGCTTGACCTCGGGCAACCCGAAGGACGCCTCGGACGAGGCCACCACCACGTCGCAGCCCATGAGCAGCTCGAAGCCGGCGGCCACGGCGCTGGCGTTGGCCGCGCCGATGACCGGCACCTCGACCTCTCCGGCCACCAGCCGCAGGTAGCCTCGCACCGTGCTCGTCGAGGGTCACGCCACCGCCATCGGCGAAGCTGCGCAGGTCGATCCCCGAGCAGAACGAGCGATCGCCGGTACCGGTGATCACCAGCGCCCGGATCTCGGGGTCGCGCTCGGCATCGGCCACCGCGCCACCGATCCCGCCGATCATCGACCAGCTCAGGGCGTTTCGGACCGCCGGACGGTTGAGGCGCAGGACCAGGACCGACCCCCGCCGCTCCACCACCAGTTCGGGGTCGGGCGGCCCCTGGTCGGACCCGTCGGGGTCGGGATCGCTCATGCCTGGTAGTCGCTGTTGGCCGCGACCTCGGCCGCGCTGGCCATCAGGTCGAGGATGATCGGCCCGAACGAGTCACCCAGGGGCGTGCCCTGGGCCCGGGCGTAGGTCTGCTCCAACACGATGGCCAGCTTCCACTTGGCCAGTACCACGTAGTAGTCGATGTCGTCGACCTGGCGGCCGGCCACCTTCGAGTAGTGCTCGAGCACCTCCGTACGCGAGGGCATGGCCCCCATGTCGACGTAGCCACCGACCGTCCCGTCCCCCTCGCCGGTGTCCTCGGGCCACGACTGCACCACCCAGGCCAGGTCGAGCTTGGGGTCCCCGACGGTGCCCATCTCCCAGTCCACGATGGCGGCCAGGGTGGCCGGCGCGCCGTGGCGGTACATCACGTTGGCGAACTGGTAGTCGCCGTGCATCAGCCCGGGGATGAAGTCGAGCGGCGCGTGGGACGCCCAACCAGGCCGAGGCCTCGTCGAAGCCGGGCAGCTCGCGGGTCTTGATGCGATCCAGGAAGGCCGTCCAGCGGGCCACCTGGCGTTCGTGGAAGCCGTCGGGGTGACCGAGGTCAGCCAGCCCCTTGGCCTGCCAGTCGACCTTCGAGAGCCGGGCGATGCCCTCCACCAGCTGGAAGGCCAGGCCCCGGCGGGCCTCCAGGTCGGAGTTGAACGGCTCGGGCCAGACGCCGTGGGTGCCCATGGGCGACCAGCCGTCCACGAAGCCCATGAGGTAGAAGGTGCGGCCGAGCACCGAGGTGTCGGTGCACAGGGCGATGGCCTCGGTGTGGGGGACGTCGGTGCCGTCGAGGGCCTCGATGATGCGCCACTCGCGCACGATGCCCTTGTCCCGATCGGCCACCGCGGTGGCCGGCGGGATGCGGATGGCGCCGTGCACGTCGCCGCGACGCACCTCGTAGATCTCGTTCTGGCTGCCGCCGGAGATGTAGCGGTGCTCGATCGGCGCGCCGACGCCCAGGCCCTGGGCGTCCATCCAGGCGGCCAGCTCGTCCACCCGGGTCAGGGTGGGGCTGTCGTCGTCGGTCGGGTGCAGCGCTTCTCCGAGGTCGCTCACAGGTTCCCCACTTCGAGCTCGAGGTAGTCGGCGAACTTGGCCCGGGCCGCGTCGCGCAGCTTGGGCAGGTACTGGGTCGGCCACAGGTCGTCGCTGGGCCGGTAGTCGCGCAGCACCTGTCGGGCCACGGTCACCTTGTGCACCTCGGTCGGGCCGTCGGCCAGGCCCATCACCCCGGCGCCCAGGATCATGCGGAAGAAGGGCATGTCGTTGGTCATGCCCAGCGCGCCGTGGACCTGCATGGCCCGCCAGGCGATGTCGTGCAGCACGGTGGGCATGACCACCTTGGCCGTGGCGATGTCCTTGCGGACCTTGCGGTAGTCGTTGTGCTTGTCGATCGACCAGGCCGTGTACAGCACGAACAGACGGAACTGCACCAGCTGGGCATAGGAGTCGGCGATGTAGCCCTGCACGAATTGCTTGTCGGCCAGGACGCTGCCCTGCGTCTCCCGGCTGAGGGCTCGTTCGCACATCATGTCGAGCGCCTTCTGGGCCAACCCGATGGTGCGCATGGCGTGGTGGATGCGCCCGCCGCCCAGGCGGGTCTGGGCGATGGCGAAGGCCTGGCCCTCACCGCCGAGCAGCGCCTCGGCCGGGACCCGCACGTCCTGGTAGTGGATGAGGGCGTGCGGAGCCCTCACCCGGGCGCTCGCCGGCCAGGCCCACGTTGCGCACGATGTTCACGCCCGGCGTGTCGGTGGGCACCAGGAACATGGACATGCCCGCGTACGCGCTCACGTCGGGGTTGGTCACCACCATCACGATCAGGAAGGCGGCGGTGTTGGCGTTGGAGGAGAAGTACTTCCAGCCGTTGATCACCCACTCGTCGCCGTCTCGCACCGCCGAGGTGGTGAACATGGTCGGGTCCGCCCCGGCGTGGGGCTCGGTCATGGAGTAGGAGGAGAACAGCTCGCCGTCGAGCAGCGGGCGCAGGTACTGCTCCTTCTGCTCGGGCGTGCCGTAGTGGGCGATGATCTCGGCGTTGCCCGTGTCGGGCGCCTGGCAGCCGAACACGATCGGCGCCCAGTTCGAGCGGCCCAGGATCTCGTTGAGCAGGGCCAGCTTGAGCTGCCCGTAGCCCTCGCCGCCCAGCTCGGGCCCAGGTGGGTGGCCCACAGCTTCTCGTGCGCCGGACCTCGGCCTTGAGCGGGTCGACGACCTGGCGCAGGTTGTCGTCCAGCGGCGTGAAGACCAGGTCGGGCCAGACCAGGTCGAGCGGCTCGACCTCCTCGCGCACGAACGTGTCGGCCCAGTCCAGCTTGGCCTGGAAGTCAGGCTCGGTCTCGAAGTCCCATGGCATGAGTTGTTCCCCCTTCGACGGCTCGCCCCGTGCAGACAGACTAGAGTTCTTCACATGCAGAATGCAATTCTGACAGGGAGCTCTGACGGGTCCGGTACGGCCGGCAGCTCTGATGGGTCTGGTGGGACGGGGGACGTGGCCGAGCGCATCGCCCGCCAGACCCTGGCCAAGCGCGGCTCCGACTACACCAATGAGGTGCGGCGGCTGCTCGACGCCGCGCTGGAGGCCATGCGCCGGTGCGGGACCACCTCGCGTCCCCGGGTGGCCGACATCGTGGCCGCCGCCGGCCTGTCCAACGATGCCTTCTACCGGCACTTCGCGTCGAAGGACATGCTGGTGGCCGCCATCCTGGAGGACGGCACCGAGCGCCTGGCCGAGTACCTGGCCCACCAGATGGCCAAGCAGACCCCACCCGAGGACAAGGTGCGGGTGTGGGTCGAAGGCATCCTGTCGCAGGCCGCCGACGACGAGATCGCCTCCACCACCTTGGCCGTGCTCTGGAACGCCGGCAGCCTGCGCGAGGGATCGGCCTCGGGGCCCCCTTCGGCCAGCGCGCCCCTGGCCGCGCTGGTGGTAGAGCCCTTCGGGCGGTTGGGCAGCACCGATCCCGCACTGGATGCGTCGCTGGCCGCCCACGCCGTGGTGGGCAAGCTGTCGGACTACCTTTGGCAACGCACGCCACCGAGCTCGGCCGACACCGGCCACATCGTGGCCTGCTGCCTGGCCCTGGCCAGCCGACACTGACCCAGCCGCCCGGCACGGAGGAGACCCATGACCGGCCCAGTCCTCGACCCCGAGTTCGCCCACCTGGCCGAGTTCGACATCGGCATCGGGTCCGGGGCGGACCTGGCCGCCATCCGCTCGGGCATCGTCGAGCTGATCCCCCCGCCACCGGCGGTCGACGGGGTGCTGGCCGAGCACGTGCACGTCGGCGCCGAGCCCGAGGTCCTGGTCGAGACCTTCCGACCCCGCGCCCCGGGCCCGCACCCGGCGCTGGTGTGGTTCCACGGCGGCGGCTACGTCATCGGCGCGGCCTCGATGGACGGGCCGCGCCTCCAGTCCTGGGCCGAGCGCTTCGACTGCTTCGTGGCCTCGGTCGACTACCGCCTGGCCCCCGAGCACCCCTACCCGGCGGCCCACGACGACGCCATGGCCGCCCTGGACTGGGTGCTGCGCTCGGCCAACGACCTGGATGTGGATCCCGATGGCGTGGTGGTGGGCGGGGCCAGCGCCGGCGCCGGCCTGGCCGCAGGCGTGGCCCTGGCCGCCCGCGACCGCGGCATCGCCCTGGCCGGCCAGCTCCTCTTCTACCCCATGCTGGATGATCGCCAGCAGACGCCGTCGAGCCGGTGGCCCGCCGCCGTCTGGTCGCCACCGGCCAACGAGTTCGGCTGGCGGTCCTACCTGGGCGGCGCCTACGGCGGCGACGTGGCCGACTACGCGGCGCCGTCGCGCACCGCCTCCTACGAAGGGCTGCCGCCCACCATCGTGCTGGTCGGCGGGGCCGACGGGTTCTTCGACGAGGACCTGGCCTACGCGGCCGAGCTCACCCGGGCGGGGGTGCCCACCGACGTGCGGGTCTACGCCGGCGCGCCCCACGGCTTCGACCTGGTGGCGCCGGAGAGCTCGGTGGCGGCGCTGGCCGCGGCTGACGCCGAGCGCTGGTTGGAACAGGTGTTGGCCGCGCCGGAGCCGGGTTAGACGTTGCGCCGGTAGCGGCCGCCGACTTCGAACAGGGCGCTGGTGATCTCGCCCAGGCTGGCGTGGCGGACGGCGGTCATGAGGCTGGCGAAGGTGTTGTGGCCGGTCAGGGCGGTGTGGCGCAGGTCTTCGAGCACGGCCGGTCGTTCGTCGGCGTGGGCGGCCTGGAACCGTCGGAGCCGATCGAGCTGGTCCTGCTTCTCGGCGTCGTCGGACCGGCGCAGCTCGATGACCGGGGTTCGTCGGTGTCGGCGGCCGGGTTCAGGAAGGTGTTCACCCCCACGATGGGCAGCGACCCGTCGTGCTTGGCCTGCTCGTAGCGCATCGACTCGTCCTGGATGCGGCCCCGCTGGTAGCCGGTCTCCATGGCGCCCATCACCCCGCCTCGCTCGCTGATGGCCTCGAGCTCGGCCAGCACCTGCCGCCTCCACCAGGTCGGTGAGCTCGTCGACCACATAGGAGCCCTGCAGCGGGTTGTCGGTGCGGGCCAGGCCCCACTCGCGGTTGATGACCAGCTGGATGGCCATGGCCCGGCGCACCGATTCGTCGGTGGGGGTGGTGACCGCCTCGTCATAGGCGTTGGTGTGCAGCGAGTTGGCGTTGTCGTAGATGGCGCACAGCGCCTGGAGGGTGGTGCGGATGTCGTTGAAGGACATCTCCTGGGCGTGCAGGGACCGGCCCGAGGTCTGGATGTGGTACTTCAGCTTCTGGCTGCGCTCGTTGGCCCCGTAGCGGTCGCGCATGGCCACGGCCCAGATGCGCCGGGCCACCCGGCCCAGCACGGTGTACTCCGCGTCCATGCCGTTGGAGAAGAAGAAGCTGAGGTTGGGGGCGAAGTCGTCGATCGCCATGCCCCGGGCCAGGTAGGCCTCGACGTAGGTGAACCCGTTGGCCAGGGTGAAGGCCAGCTGGCTGATCGGGTTCGCGCCGGCTTCGGCGATGTGGTACCCGGAGATCGACACCGAGTAGAAGCGGCGCACGTCGTGGTCGATGAACCACTCCTGGATGTCGCCCATCATGCGCAGGGCGAAGGCGGTGGAGAAGATGCAGGTGTTCTGGCCCTGGTCCTCCTTGAGGATGTCGGCTTGGACGGTGCCACGCACCCGAGACAGCACCTCGGCCGGGGTGAGCTCGGGGTGCTGGTCGATGGCCGTGTTCAGGTACATGGCCAGGATGGTCGGGGCCGGGCCGTTGATGGTCATCGACACCGAGGTGGACGGGTCGCACAGGTCGAACCCGTCATAGAGCACCTTCATGTCATCCAGAGTGGCGACCGACACCCCCGAGGTGCCCACCTTGCCGTAGATGTCGGGCCGCTCGTCGGGATCCGCGCCATACAGGGTGACCGAGTCGAAGGCGGTGGACAGCCGCGTCGCCCGCTGTCCGGCGGCCAGCAGGTGGAACCGGGCGTTGGTGCGCGCCGGGCCGCCCTCACCGGCGAACATGCGCGTCGGGTCCTCGTCGTCACGGCGACCGGCGAACACCCCGGCGGTGAACGGGAACCGACCGGGCAGGTTCTCCTCGCGCACGAACCGCACCAACTCGGCCCGATCGGCGAAGCGGGGCAGACCCACCCGGGGCACCACCGTGCCCGACAGCGTCTCCCACGACGACCGCTGGTCTCGTGCCCCCCGGAGCGCAGCCAGCTCGGACTCCACCTCGGGACCGACCTGGGCGGCGACGGTCGGGATCAGGGCGTCGAGATCGGTGGTGGGCGAACCCGCGGCCGCCAGCTGGTCCCGCGCCCCGGTCAACTGGTCCAGCGCCCGCACCCGGTCCACCTGGGTGGCGGTGGCGGCGTGGTGGGCCCGCACCGCCTCGGCCACCTCGGCCAGGTAGCGCACCCGGGCCGGGGGCACCACCGTGGTCAACTGGCTGGGCTCGCGCCCCGACACCGGCGCCAGGGTCCCCTCGCCCACGGCCAGGCCGCATCCGGCCAGGCGCCCTCGCAGGAACTGGTAGAGGGCGGTGACCCCGTCGTCGTTGAACCGGGCGGCCACCGTGCCGAACACGGGCAGGTCTTCGGGGTCGACGTCGAACAGCTCGCGGTTGCGGGCCAGCTGGCGACGCACGTCGCGCCGGGCGTCGGGCGCGCCCCGGCGTTCGAACTTGTTGATGGCCACGGCGTCGGCGAAGTCCAACATGTCGATCTTCTCGAGCTGGGTGGCGGCCCCGAACTCGGGGGTCATCACGTACAGCGACACGTCGGCCAGCTCGACGATGGCCGCGTCACCCTGGCCGATGCCGGGCGTCTCCACGATGACCAGGTCGAAGCCGGCCGCCCGACACACCCCCACCATGGCCCCGAGCGCGGCCGGCAGCTCCGTGTCCGCGCCCCGGGTGCCCACCGAGCGGAAGAACACGCGACCCGACCCGAGGGCGTTCATGCGGATCCGGTCGCCCAGCAGCGCGCCCCCCGACCGTCGCCGGTTCGGGTCGACGGCCAGCACAGCCACCGCCAGCTTGTCCTCCTGGTCCAGACGCAGGCGCAACAGCAGCTCGTCGGTCAGCGAAGACTTGCCCGAACCGCCCGTGCCCGTCACCCCCAGCACCGGCACCGTGGCCGCCTCGGCCGCGGCCACCAGCCGATCATCGCTGGGCGCGCCACGCTCCACCGCGGTGAGGGCGCGTGCCACCGCGGCGTGGTCGCCGGCCAGCACCGCGTCGACATCGACGCCGCGCCCCGCAGGGGGATCGGACTCGCGCACGATGGTGTTCACCATCACCGCCAGACCCAGGCGCTGGCCGTCGCCAGGCGAGAAGATGCGCACGCCGCGGGCGGCCAACACCTCGATCTCCTCGGCCACGATCACCCCCCCGCCCCCGCCGTACACCCGCACATGCCCATAACCCCGCTCACCCAACCGATCGACCAGATAGGTGAAGTACTCGACGTGACCACCCTGGTAAGACGACACCGCCACCGCATCGGCATCCTCGCAGATCACCGCCTCGACCACGTCGTCCACCGAGCGGTTATGACCCAAATGGATGACCTCGGCGCCCTGGGCCTGCAGGATCCGACGCATGATATTGATAGCCGCGTCATGGCCATCGAACAGGCTGGTAGCCGTCACCACCCGGATCGGAACCGACGGCACATGGATCGACTCGCTCATCGGCGGTGAACCTCCTGCGCACGCCGACGCCAGTATGTCATCAGGGCACCCATTCAGACCCCCAACGCCGCGATCACCTGGGGCAGCTCGGCGGTGGTGCGCATCCCCGGCTCGGCCGCGCACACCACGGCCACGGCGTTGACCGCCCGGTTGGCGGTGAAGCCGGGCGAGGTCTCGCCCATCCGCTCCAGCGGCACGTCGAATCGAAGGTCCACGTCGAGGGGCGCGTCGCCGTCCACCCGCACCCGCCAACCGGTGTCGCGCAGCTCCCACGCCGGGTCGAGCTCGGTGGTGCAGTACCAGTTGGCCCGGAAGACCAGCAGCGGCTCGCCGCCGCGCACCCCCGTGACCACCATGCGCTGGGCGGCCACCGTGCCGGCCTCCAGGCGCCCGGCGGCGATGTCGATCGTGCGCGCCGCGGTGGCCACCTCGCCGCTGGCCTCCACCGAGTCGAGCGGGAGCCCGAGCGACTCCCCCAGCTGGCGCAGCGTGGGCCCGAAGCTGGCCGCGCCATGTGCCCATCGGCCGGGATCGAAGGTGGCCGGGTCGGCTCCGAAGCCCATGAGCTCGAACAGCAGGGTGGGCGAGTCGCGCCGGGACAGGTCGGCGAACTCGTCGATCTGGATGCCGTCGAGGCGGCGCTGGATCGAGGTCAGCACGACCGGCACGGCCTCGGAGATGAACCCCGGGCTGCTGCCCGTGCTGTGGATCGAGGTACCGCCTCGTCGGCAGGCCGCCTCGACCCGGGCTCGCACCTCGGGATCGAGGCTGGCGGGGTGGTGGAACTCGCCGCGGGTGGTGACCACGTTCAGGCCCGCCTCCAGCAGGCGGCACACCTCGTCGAAGTCGCAGGCCTGGGGCATGTACAGGACGCAGTCGGCCTCCGAGCGCCAGGATGTCGTCGATGTCGCGGGTGCGCGACCACGCCGGTCGGCCCGGTCCCGCACAGCTCGCCGGCGTCGAGGCCCGCCTTGTCGGGCGAGTACACGTAGACGCCGGCCAGGTCGAGGTGGGGGTGCTCGATCACGTGGCGCAGCGCCCGGTTCGCCGATGTTGCCGGTGGCCCACTGCACGACCCGGAGGTTGGCGGGCCTCGCCCGGTCTCCGCTCACCGTCAGACCTCCTCGACGCTCGCCTGCGGCCAGCGCGGCCTTGTGCAACACGTTGGCGGCCAAGCGCATGTGGGCGGCGTCCACCAGTCGACCGTCGCGGCCGATGGCGCCGGTCCCGTCCGCCTCCGCGGCCCGGTAGGTGGCGATGGACTCCTCGGCGTCGGCGACCTCCTCGGCGGTGGGGGCGAACACCTGGTTGGCGATGGCGATCTGGCTGGGGTGGATGGCCCACTTGCCGTCGAAGCCGAGCAGGCTGGCGTGCATGGCCGATCGTCGGTACCCGTCGGGGTCCTGGTAGGCCGGGTACGGGGCGTCGATGGCGTCGATGCCGGCGCCGCGAGCCGCGGTGAGCACCTGGACCCGGGCGAAGTGCCAGAAGTCGCCGGGGTAGTCGGCCACCGGGTCGAAGTTCCCGTCCACCCGGGCGTGCAGGGAGGCCGACAGGTCGCCGGCGCCGAAGATGATGGCCTCCAGCCGGGGGCTGGACCGGGCGATCTCGGCCGCGTTGGCCAGACCCTCCGCCTCCTCGATGAGCACCTCCAGGCCGATGGGCCGGGTCAGACCCGAGCTTGGTCTCGAGCTGGGTGAGCAGCACGTCCACCCACCAGACGTCGCGGGCCGTGCGGGCCTTGGGCACGATGAGCACGTCGAGGGCGTCGCGCGCGCCGGTCACCACCTCGATGATGTCGCCGTGGCACCAGGGCGTGTCCAGGCCGTTGATGCGCACGGCCCGCACCGTGCGCCCCCAGTCCAGCTCGGTCAGGGCGGCCACGGCGGTGGCCCGGGCCGACTCCTTGGCCACGCGGGGCGCAGGCGTCCTCCAGGTCGAGGAACACCAGGTCGGCGCCGGACCCGGCCGACTTCTCGCACATCCGCTCGCTGCTGGCCGGCGTGGCCAGCTCCGATCGTCGAGCCCGGGGTTCGCGCACAGTTGCCTCCTGTTGGTCGGGCCGGGCGATCAGATGACGCCGGCGGCCTGCAGCGCGGCCAGCCGATCCGGCTCGAGCCCGAGGAGCTCGGTGTACACGGCCTCGTTGTCGGCGCCCAGGCCCCGACCCAGGTGCTCGACGCGCCCGGGCGTGTCGCTCATCCAGGCGATGGGGGCCTGCACGGTCATGGTGCCCAAGTCGGGATCGTCCAGACCGACGAAGGTACCGCGGGCCTGGAGATGTTCGTCGGCCCGGAGCTGGGCGGCGTCGTAGATGGGCGCGGCCGTGACCTCCGCCTCTTCGAACACGGCCATGGCCTCGGCCAGCGTGTGCCGCACCACCCAGTCGGCCACCAGCTGGTCGACCTCCGCGGCCCGGTCCTGGCGCCTGACCGGGTCGACGTAGTCGGGGTCCTCGGCCAGCTCGGGCCGGTCCGATGGCTCGATAGACCCGCATGGCGATGGTGGGCGACGCGCTGGAGATGGCCAGCCACTTGTCGTCGGCGGTGCGGTAGGCGTTGCGCGGGGCGCTGGCATCGAGGCGGTTGCCCACCCGGCCCGGGCTCACCCCCAGCTGGTCGTACGACAGGGTGGACGACTCGATCAGGCGGGCCAGCGGCTCGATCAGGTTCACGTCGATGAGCTGGCCCTGGCCGCCGTGGACGTCGCGGTGGTAGAGGGCCATCATCACCGCGTAGGTGCCGGCCAGCGACGGCCACCCCGTCGGCCAGCATGAACGGCGGGAGCGTGGGCGGCCCTTCGGGCTGGCCGGTGACCTGGGCGAACCCGCTCATGGCCTCGGCCAGGGTCCCGTAGCCGGGCCGGTCGCTCTTGGGCCCGCCCTCGTCCGTAGCCGGTGATGTGGAGCATGACCACCTGGGGATGGGCCGCGTGCACCGACTCGTAGTCGATGCCCCAGCGGGCCAGCGCGCTCGGGCGGTTGCCCACCACCAGCACGTCGCTGACGGTCGAGCAGCTGGTGGAACAGGTCCTGGCCCTCGGCCTGGCGCAGGTCGAGGGTGACGCAGCGCTTGTTGCGGCTCACGCTCTTCCACACCAGGCCGATGCCGTCGCGCCGGTCACCCCAGGTGCGCATGGGGTCGCCCGCCACCGGCGGCTCCACCTTGATGACCTCGGCCCCGAACTCGCCCAAGGCGGTGCCCACCATGGGCCCGGCGGCCAGGGTGGCCGCCTCGATGACCCGCAGGCCCCGCAACGGGCCCGGTCCGGGATCGCCTTCAGCCACGGAGCGCCGCAGCCGGGCGCTCCAGGCCGAGGTTCTCGCGCAGCGTGGCGCCGGTGATAGCGGTCGCGGAACACGCCGCGGCGCTGGAGCTCGGGGACCACCAGCCGCACGATGTCCTCGTAGGCGCCGGGGCAGTGGGTGGCGGCGATGACGAAGCCGTCGCAGGCGTCGGTCTCGAACCACTCCTCCATCTGGTCGGCCACCTCGCGCGCCGGTGCCCGACGAAGCGCGGTCCCTGGAGCAGCGTGGCGCGATGGCCGGCCAGGTCGCCCAGCGTCACCGTGTCGCCACCGATGTGCTGGCGGATGTTCTGCACCAGCCCCCGGATGCCCGACACCGACTCGATCAGCTCGTCGGTGATGGGGTCGTCGAGCTCCATGCCCGAGAAGTCGTAGTTCATGAGCTCTGACAGCAGCGTGAGCGACGCCATCGGGTGCGACCAGGTCGTTGCAGGAATAGCTGCTCGCGTTCCTGGGCCTGGGCGCTGGACTCCCCCAGGACGGTGTAGGCCATCGGCAGCATCTTCACCGAGGCCGGGTCGCGGCCGCTCTCGCGCCAGGCGCTCCTTCTGGTCCTTGTAGTGGGTCCGGGCGATGTCGATGTCGGGGTCGCCGGTGAAGATGAGCTCGGCCCAGCGAGCCGCGAAGTCGCGGCCCCGGCCCGACGAGCCGGCCTGGAGCAGCACCGGCCGGCCCTGGGGTGAGCGGGGCACCGTGAGCGGTCCTCGCACCTGGAACCACTTGCCCTTCGTAGTTGAGCTCGTGGACCTTGTCGGGGTCGGCGAACACCGGCGTTGGCCCGGTCCAGCACCAGCGCGTCGTCCTCCCACGTGTCCCACAGCGCGGTGGTCGCCTCGAGGAACTCGTCGGCCCGGTCGTAGCGCTCGTCGTGGCCGAGGTGCTCGGTGAACCCGAAGTTCTGCGCCTCGCTGTCGTTGACCGACGTGACCACGTTCCAGGCCGCCCGACCGCCCCGAGAGGTGGTCGAGGGTGGCGAAGGTGCGGGCCACGTGGAACGGCGAGTAGTAGGTGGTGGAGTAGGTGGCGCCCAGCCCGATGTGATCGGGTCGCCCCGGCCATGACGCCCAGCACGACGCTGAGGTCGAGCTTGACCGGCCGCGCCCCGACGCAGGACCGCCTCGGCCACCGACCCGCCGTAGATGCCGGGCATGGCCAGGCGGTCGTCGAAGAACATCATGTCGAAGCAACCCTCTTCGAGGGTGCGGCCGAGCTTCTGGTAGTAGCTGGCGGTGAGGAACCCGTGCTCGGTGGCAGGATGGCGCCACGAGCCCGAGTACACGGAGGTGTTCCCCGCCTGCATGAACCCGACCAGGGACATCTGCCGTGTCGCCATCACGTGCCCCTTCCGTGCTCGTGCGCCCGAGCCTGCTTCGGCGACCCCGCCTTGGTGGACCCCGCACTTGGAATCACCCTGCCTTGTGAGCAATCTGGCCTGAAGTATATCGATATGTCAGATATCCACCGGCGGCACCGTCCGCGCCCGAGCCGCCAGCGAGCTACGCGACCGCATCCTCACCGGTCGGCTGACCCCGCTGGCACCCGCCTCGACCTCGACCAGATCACCGGGAGTTCGGCACCAGTCGCACCCCGGTGCGCGAGGCGCTGCTGGAGCTGTCGCTACGAGGGACTCTGGTGGTGGTCAATCCGCGCAGCGGCATCACCGTGGTCGGCATCACCCCCGAGGACGCCGTCGACAACTTCGCCGTGCTGGCCGCCCTGGCGGGCAAGGCGGCCGAGTGGGCCACGCTGCGCATCACCGAGGCAGCTGGCCGAGCTGAGCGTCTGGCCGACGGCCTCTTCGACGGCAGCCCAGGACGTGGTGGCCGCCAACCGCCGCTTCCACCGGGCGGTCAACCTGGCCTCGGGCTCGCCCCGGCTGCTGACCTACCTGCGCCAGGCCGTGCGGGTCGTGCCGGCCAACTACTTCGAGCTGTTCCCCGAACAGGAGCGGCGGAGCCGCGCCGAGCACGCCGCGCTGCTCGAGGCCATCGGCGACGGCGACCCGGCGAAGGCACGGGCCATCGCCGAAGCCCACGTGCTCGACGCCGGCGGTGCCTCGGCGACTGGCTGCGCAGCACGGCACGCCGCCGACCGCCACGACGAGGCCTAACCGGCCTGTCAGCTGTTCGGGGCTGCCATCGCGCCGCCGCGTTGGCCCGCCGGCGGAAGCCCTCGAGCTTCTCGTCGGGCGTGCGCGACCGGGTGCTGCGGGCCATGATCGACACGTCGTGACCGGCGGCCTGGCGCCGCAGGGCGCCCACCGTGGCCTTGGCCTTCGGCACGTGGGTGAACGGGTCGAACGAGTACCAGCGCATGGCGTTCTGTGGGTCATCTTGTCGATCTCGTCGTCGGGCACGGCGTTGGCGGCGAACACCGCGGCCAGCTCCTCGGGGGCGGTGGGCCACATCGAGTCGCTGTGGGGGTAGTCGGCCTCCCAGCACATGTTGTCGACGCCGATGAGGTGGCGGATTGGCCACGCCCACCGGATCGCTGATGAAGCAGGTGAGGAAGTGCTCGCGGAACACCTCGCTGGGCAGGCGGCCGCCGAAGTCCTGCAGCGTCCAGGCCCGGTGCATCTCGAAGGTGCGGTCGACCCGGTCGAGGAAGTAGGGGATCCAACCCGTGCCGCCCTCCGACAGCGCCACCCGCAGGTCGGGGAAGTTCTTGATGACCCGCGACCACAGCAGGTCGGCCGCGGCCGACTGGATGTTCATGGGCTGCAGCGTGATCATCACGTCGGGCGGCGAGTCGACGGCCGGCACCGACAGCCGCCCCGACGAACCCAGGTGGATCGACAGCACGGTGCCGGTGTCGCAACAGGCCCGCCACACCGGATCCCAGTAGTCGTCGTGGAAGCTCGGGTAGCCCGAGGGCGGCCGGGTTCTCGGTGAAGCTCAACGAGTGGCAGCCCTTGGCCGCGGTGCGACGGACCTCGGCCGCGGTGAGCTCCGCGTCCCAGATGGCGGGGACGGCCATGGGGATGAACCGACCCGGGTACGCGCCGCACCACTCGTCGATGTGCCAGTCGTTGTAGGCGCGCACCAGCGCCAGCGAGAGCTCGACGTCATCGGTGGCGAAGACCCGGGCGGTGAAGGTGGGGAACGAAGGGAAGTTCATGGAGGCCAGGACGCCGCCGGCGTTCATGTCCATCACCCGCTCGTGCACGTCGTAGCAGCCGGGCCGGACCTCGTCGAGGCTCTGGGGCTCGAGGCCGTACTCCTCCTTGGGACGGCCGGCCACGGCGTTGAGGGCGGCGGTCTCCATCACGATCTTGCCGAAGGTCCAGACGTCGTTGCCCTCGTCGTTGCGCACCAGCTTGGGTGCCCGATCCTGGTACTTGGCCGCCAGGTGGTGGGTGAACAGGTCGGGCGGCTCGATGAGGTGGTCGTCGACGCTGATCAGGATGAGGTCTTCGGTATCGAGCATGTCGCTCCCTCACATCCGGGGGCCCGGGCGTCGGCGCCCGCCTGAGAATGTCGTTATCGCTGGTGTAGAGCGATCCTAGCCCTCTACGCTCGATCGCATGAGCGGAATCGTCGTGATCGTGGGCAACCCCAAGCCGGCATCGCGGACCCGGGCCGCGGCCGAGGCCGTGGCCGTCGCCCTCAGCGACCTGGCCACCGGCCCGACCGACATCACCACCTTCGACCTGGCCGACTACGGCCCGGCGCTGCTGTCCTGGGGGGCTCCCGAGGTCGCCGCCCTCAAGGCCACCGTGCTGGGAGCCACGGCGTTGGTGGTGGCCAGCCCCACCTACAAGGCGGCCTACACCGGCCTGCTCAAGTTGTTCCTCGACCAGTTCGACCGCGACGAGTTGGCCGGCGTCCCCACGGTGGCGCTCATGACCGGCGGGAGCCCACCCCACGCACTGGCCGTCGAGGTGCACCTGCGGCCGGTGCTGGTCGAGATCGGGGCCAGCCTCCCGACCCGAGGCCTGTTCTTCGCGGGCGCCGAGGTGGACGATCCGGGGCCGGTCATCGAGACGTGGTTGGTCGCCGCCGCCGCGCCCCTGCGACGCGTCCTGGGTTGACCGGGCGGGCTGATCAGCCCCGGCGGGTCGGCCCGAACAAAGCGGCGATCACGCCGCCGTCCACCAACACGTCGGTCCCGGTCATGAACGACGCCGCCTCCGACGTCAGGAAGGCGGCCACCGCCGCCACCTCGTCGGGTCGAGCGGAGCGGCCCAGCGCGCTGGCCTTGACCATGTCGGCCATGGCCGGCTCGTTGGCCGCCTCCAGCCGGCCCATGCCCGTGTCGATGATGCCGGGCGACAGCGACAGCAGGCGCGCCCCCGCGCCCCCCAGGCGCCGGACCGGAGCTGGATGATCCGCTGCACGCCCTGCTTGGATAGCACGTAGGCCAGCTGCGGGTTGTCCACGTCGACCTCGCGGGCGGCCAGGTCCTCGAAGAACGTGGGCGACTCCGGGTCGTCGAGGACGGCGTCGATCTCGGGCGACGACGGCGCCATGTACGCCGACATCGACGAGAAGCACACGGCCACCGAGCCCGTGGTGATCACCGCCTCGAAGGCGCGCACCACCTGGGCCGTGCCCAGCAGGTTCACCTGGAAGATCGGTCGCCCCGAGGCCATGGACGGAGACAGGCCCGCCGTGTGCACGAGGGCCCCGAGCATCCCGGCGGCCCGGGCCACGGCCTCGACCTGCGCCAGATCGGTGACGTCGCAGGTCATGGTCTCGACCTCACCACCGGCCTGGGCCCGGATCCCGGCCGCCACCGCGTCGAGCGGGTCCCGGTCCCGATCAGCCAGCAGGAGCCGCCCTCGGGGGGCCAGCAGGGCCGCGGTGGCCGCCCCCATCCCGGAGGCTGCGCCGATCACGACGTTGGTGGAGCCGGGCGCCGGATCGCTCATCGACGCACGGTAGCGCCTGGTGGGGAACCGCCTCGTGTGGAACGGCCCTGTGATAATTTGACTCGCGCGTTTCGGAAACCGTGTTGCCGCGGCCCGCCGTCCGCGCCGCCTCAGCTCGAAGGAGGGCCATGCCTCGTCCGCGCACCGCCCAACCGCCGATCCACCTGGTCAGCGCCCACATGCTCGACGTCGACACCGGCGGAATCGTGTCGCCGGGGGACCTGTTGATCCAGGACGATCGCATCGTGGAGGTGGCCCCCAGCCGCGTGCCCGACGAGGCGGTGGTCATCGATCTGGGCGACCTCACCCTGTTGCCGGGACTCATGGACATGGAGGTCAACCTGTTCATGGGCGGCCCCAACCACGCCAGCCCGCTCATCCCGGTCCAGGAGGATCCGGCCCTGCGGACGCTGCGGGCCGTGGCCAACGGCCGCCGGACCCTGCGAGCCGGGTTCACCACCGTGCGCAACCTGGGGTTGTTCGTGCAGACCGGCGGGCTCCTGCTCGACGTGGCCCTCGGCAAGGCGATCGACATGGGCTGGGTCGACGGTCCGCGGGTGGTGCCCGCCGGCCACGCCATCAGCCCGACCGGCGGCCACCTGGATCCGACCATGTTCCAGGCCTTCGCCCCCCACGTCCTGCCCATCACCGTGGAGGAGGGGGTGGCCGACGGGGTGTCGCAGGTGCGCCACGCCGTGCGCTACCAGATCAAGTTCGGCGCGCAGCTCATCAAGGTGAGCGCCTCGGGCGGGGTCATGTCCCACACCGGGCCGCCCGGCGCCCGCCAGTACTCCACCGAGGAGCTGGAGACGATCGTGGACGAGGCCCACCGCGCCGGACTGCGGGTGGCCGCCCACTGCCACGGGGACGAGGCCGGCCGGGTGGCCATCGAAGCCGGCGTCGACTGCCTGGAGCACGGGTCGCTGCTCAGCGACGAGACCATCGACCTGATGGTCGAACGGGGGACCTTCCTGGTGGCCACCACCTACCTGGCCGACGGCATGGACACCTCCCATGCCGCCCCCGAGCTGCAGGCCAAGGCGGCCGTCGTGTTCCCCCAGGCCCGGGCCACCATCTCCAAGGCCATCGAGCGCGGGGTCAAGGTGGCCTGTGGCACCGATGCCCCCGCCATCCCCCACGGCCGCAACGCCAAGGAGCTGATCGCCCTGGTGGACCGGGGCATGACCCCGCTGCAGGCCATCCGCGCCGCCACCACGGTGGCGGCCGACCTGATCGACGTCGAGGACCGGGGCCGCCTGGCCGCCGGCCTGCTGGCCGACATCATCGCCGTGCCCGGCCACGTGCTGGCCGACATCACCGTGACCGAGGACGTCCGGTTCGTGATGAAAGGCGGGAAGGTCTACCGCCAGGACTGACCGGTTCGGCGCGGGCGGCGATTCAGGCGGGCGTCACGGCCACGCCGTGCAGCACCAGGTTCCACAGCTCCTCGGCCGGGTCGCCCTCGACGGTCGACACGCCGCCGATGGTCATGGAGAAGGCGTTGAACATGATGGCCTCGAGCACGATGCCGGCCACCGGGCCCTGGCGCAGCCCCGGACGGACGGCGCCGGCCTCGGCCGCGTCGTCGAGCACCTGACCGAACAGGGTGACCAGGGGGGCGAAGGCGGCCGCCGCCTCGGTCGGGTACCCGGTCAGCAGCTTCTGGCCGAAGTCGACCATGACCGGCGCGGGCCGGCCCGTGGGGGACTTGGCCGCCGCCCTGCCGTTCGCCTTGGTCGTCGAGGCCTTCTTCGCCGGGGACTTCCCCGCCGCTGACTTGGCGTCGGTGGCCGGTCGGCACATCCGGTAGTACTCCACCACGAAGCGGTGCAGGCGCTCCTGGGCGTCGGGCTCCTCGGCCATCTTCTGGCGCAGGCTGTCGGCGGTCCAGCGGACCGACTCCTCGAACAGGGCCAGCAGCAGCTCGTGCTTGCCGCCGAAGTACTGGTAGAAGCTGCGCAGCGACTGACCCGAGCGCTCCACCACCTCCTGGACGGTGAAGTCCTTGCCGGCGTCGCCCTCGTTCATGAGCTCGAGGGCGGCGTCGAGGAAGCGCTGGACGCGGCTCTCGGCCCGGGTCCGGGCCGAGTCCAGCGACCGGGCCACGGCCAGCTCCCGCCAGCTCACCGCCGCCGTCTCGTTGCCGTTCGGGGCCGCCGGTTCGTCGGTCGTCACGGTGGAAGCGTAGCCCAGCGCTGAGAAGAGCAGGCGTTTCTCGTTGTGAACATCAAGTGGCGCGTGAAGGAGAACGACCCTCTGCCTACCGAGCGGTAACTTCGACCGCCTCGGGCCGACCTCCCGCCGGCCGGCGCATCAGACGGCGGGCTCGATGACCGCGTCGATGGTGGCCGCCCCGCTGTCGGGCACCCGGGGTTGGCGCCACACCTCCACCGGGAACGACACCTGCACCAGCGAGTAGCACAGCCAGAGCAGGTGGGTGGCGTCCTGAGGCAGCGCATCGAGCGGGTACTGGTCGAGGTAGGTCAGCGCCTCCTCGAGCCGCGGGAAGGCCGCGTCGTAGAACGTCTGCATCTCGTCCATCGTGCTGGCCAACCGCTGGGCGTAGCGCTCCCCCTCGGTGGGCAGGCACCAGGTGGCGGCAAAGGGCTCGAGGGCGGCGAAGGCTTCGGGCAACATCGTCATGTCAACTCTCTCTTCCGGTCTCTTTTCCGGGTGGCGCGCTCAGGACGCGGCCGAGATGGTGACCGGCGTCTCCCGCGACGCCTGGTACTCGGCCACGTAGCGCCGACCCGTCTGGTGCAGGTGGCGCAGGGCGATCTCCTGATCGTTGAGCGGGAAGGACTTCACCGCGCGCGTCTCGATCATGGACTGGGTGGCCTCGAGCGTGTTGCCGTCCTGCAGCCCGTACTCCTTGAACGTCACCCGGGCCAGCTCGTGGCCCACTCGCTCGCGGGCGGTCTTGGGGGGCACGAAGTAGAGGCCGGTCTCGAAGATGTGGGTGTTGTAGGACGTCGGCCAGTAGTGGTAGGTGAGGTACCAGTTCGGCGCCCAGATCAGCACCATGAAGTTGGGGAAGAACAGGAACGAGTCGACCCCCCAGGCCGGGTGGCGGGCGGGGTTGACCGCCAGCGGCAGGTCGATATCGATGGGCCGGTCCCAGTTGCCGAACAGGCCGCTGCGCAGCACCCGCTCGATGGGCTTGACCATGCTCTCGTCCTTGGGTGGGGCCATGCCGCCCCACGACGAGACCATCGAGTGCGGACCGTCGATCTTGTAGGCCAGCGCCTCGAACCCGATCTCCTGGAGCTTGCGGGATTCATCGGCCGTCGACTGCTTCGCGTGCAGGACGGGTGCGTGGTAGAACTCCATGAAGGCGTCGATGAAGAGCTTCCAGTTGCTGCCCACCTCGGCCCGGTAGGACGAGACGGCGGTCATCTCGCCGAAGGGGTAGCCCTTGAGGCCGGCCCCCAGCTCGCCCAGGTAGTCGTCGAGCGGCTCGGCCTCGGCGTCGAGGTTCACGAAGATGAACCCCTCCCACACCTCGCAGCGCACCGGGACCAGGCCGTAGTCGGCCTTGTCCAGGTCGAAGAACTCCGACTCCTGCTGGACGAAGTTGAGCTTGCCGTCGAGGTCGTAGCGCCAGCCGTGGTACTTGCAGGTGAACTGGCGGAAGCTCCCGCTCGTCTCCTCGTGGGGGTAGTCGGTCCACACCAGCTTGTTGCCGCGATGGCGGCAGATGTTGTGGAAAGCCCGCACCTCACCGGCCTTGTCGCGCACGACCACCACCGAGGTGCCGGCCGCGTCGAGCTCCTTGGTGAAGTAGTTGCCGGTGCGCGGAACCCGCTCGACCCGACCGACGTTCAGCCACGTCTTGGCGAAGATCGCCTTGCGCTCGAGCTCGTAGTACTCGGGCGAGATCGAGTCCTCGTAGCTCACCGGCTCGGTGCTGAGCTCTGGGTACTGCTCGGTCCAGCTTCCCTCGGCAGGCTTGGGGAAGTGCGCCATGGTCGGTTCCTCCGGTCAGGGGCTCAGCCCGAAGATATCACGCATCTCCGAAAAAGAGAAGACTCGTTATCGCAGGTCGTCGTCGAGCTCGATCCCGAACGATCGCATGGCCATGGCCAGCTGGTCGTAGGCCCCCACGGTGAACACCAGATCCATGAGCTGGTGCACGTCGAGCTCGCCGGCCAGCACCCGCCAGGTGGCGTCGGACACCATGGCGTCAGCCAGCAGCTCGTCGACCGCCCGAAGCATGGCCCGCTCCAGCCCCGACCAGCCGGGCGCCTCGGCCCCGGCGGCGATGTCGCGGATCTCGTCGGGCCCCAGGCCCACGTCGCCGGCCAGCACCACGTGCTGCTTCCACTCGTAGGTGCACTGACGAACGGTGGCCACCCGCAGGACCAGCAACTCGCGCTGGCGGGTCGAGAGGGTGGTGGCGAACAGCACGTGGCCGTTGAAGGTGTGGTACGCCTGGGCCAAGGCGGGGTACCGGGCCAGGGTGCCCAGCACGTTCAACCCCTTGGGGCGGCCGGGCTCGCACGCGACGGGAACGGGTGGCGCGGCTCGGGCGGTCGCAGGGCGGCCAGCACGGCCCGCATCTCCTCGGGCCACTCCTCCGGCGGCAAGGGCGCGATCCGGGGTCCCTCAGCTCACGTCGCATCCTCCAGTCGTCCGTCGCGGAGATCCTGGCGGAGCCGGAACTTCTGGACCTTGCCCGACGCGGTGCGGGGGAAGTCGTCCACCACGTAGAGCGCCTCGGGCCACTTCTGGCGGGCCAGTCCGGCGTCGCCGAAGTGGGCGCGAACCTGGTCGAGGGTCGGGGCGGCCATGCCGTCGCGCACCCGGACCACGGCCGTGGCGTGCTCGCCCAGGCGCTCGTCGGGGGCGGCCACCACGTTGGCCTCGGCGATGGCGTCGAGACCGAGCAGCACCTCCTCGATCTCCTGGGCGCTGATGTTCTCGCCGCCCCGGATGATGATGTCGGAGATGCGGTCGGTGATGGTCAGGTACCCATCGTCGTCGAGGATCCCCACGTCACCGGTGCGATACCAGCCCTCGGCGTCGAAGGCCGCGGCCGTCAGGTCCGGGTCCGTGTAGCCCATGAAGCAGTCCGGACCCCGGCTCCAGATCTGGCCCTCGGCGTCGAGGCGCATCTCCACGCCCTCCAGGGCCCGCCCGTCGGTGGTGATCCGCTTGACCTCCGGCTCGTCGAGCCGGCTCCCGGTGATGGACGGGTGCTCGGTGCTGCCGTAGGACCGCCACACCTTCATGCCCAGCCGGGTGGCCCGTTCGGTGACCGCCACCGGCACGGTCGACCCGCCGAGCCCGGCGAAGGGCATCAGGGCCAGGTGCTCGGCGGTGAAGTCCGGATGGTCGAGCAGGCTGGTGAGGAAGTACGTGGCGCCACCCGAGACCCCCAGGCCCTCCTCGCTCATCATGCGCAACACCTCGGTCGGATCCCACACGTCGATCAGGTTCACCGCCCGCACCCGCAGCATCGGGACCAGGAAGGCGTTGAGCATGCCGATGAAGTGACCGACGGGCGCCCCGGTGATCTGCGGGGGGCCACCGGTGGGGAAGCCCGACTCCAGCTGGCGGGTCTCGAACCCGATCGTGCGGTGCGAGTGGATCACCCCCTTGGGATCGCGGGTCGTGCCCGAGGTGAAGCCGATGACGGCCGGCGCATCCGGGTCGGCCGCCACGGGCCCGGCGATCGGCTCGTGGTCGAGCAGGGACTCGAACCGCGTGGCCCGCGGCCGGCAGGTCCGCGGCCTCGGGCCCGGTGGTCACCAGCCACAGCGGCTCGGGCCGGTCGGCCAGCAACGCGTCGTAGGTGGCCACGAAGTCGTTGTGGCCGAACCGGTCGGCGGTCACGATCACGTCGGGCGTGGTGGCCCCGAGGATGTAGGCCACCTCCTTGGCCCCGTAGAAGTGCACCACCGGCACGACGACCGCCCCCAGGTAGGCCGCCGCCCAGAAGGTGATGCCGGCCTCCACCCAGTTGGGGATCTGGAACAGGACCACGTCGCCGGGCCCCACCCCTCGGGCCGCCAGGGCCCCGGCCAGCGAGCGCGCCGCCCGGTCCACCTCGGCGAAGGTGCCGTGCCAGGGACGCACCGCGGAGCGCACCCGGAAGTCCACGTCGCCCATGTGGCTGAGCCCCTCGGCCACCATCATCCCCAACGTGTCCTCGGTCCACCAGCCCTCGGCCACGTAGCGATCCACCAGCTGATCGGGCACCGTTCGCAGGCGCCATCGGCCCCCCGCCCGGCTGCTCGGCTCCCCCACGGCTCCTCCTGTCCGAGCGCTGTTCGAGCGCTTTTCGAGCGTGCGGTCAGACTATGGCATGGTGCGCGCGCGGCCGCCAGCCACGTTGCCATCCGAGGAGAAGGGCATTATCGTCGCCCGCGATGCACATCGACGACGTCATCGAGATCGAGCAGGTGCTGGCCCGGTACGCGGTGGGCATGACCCGCGACGACATCGACTCGGTCATCGAGGTCTTCACCCCCGACGGCAGCTACTCGGCCTTCGGCGACACCTACGCCCTTGGCCGACTTCCCGGCCCTGGTGGCCGCCGCCCCCAAGGGGCTGTTCCTGGTCGGGCCGCCGGCGCTCGAGCTCGACGGCGACACGGGCACCGGCCAGCAGCCGCTGTGCTTCGTCGAGCAGACCACCCACGACATGCGCATCGGGTACTACACCGACACCTACCGCCGGACCGCCAACGGGTGGCGGCTGCACACCCGGGCCATGACCTTCCTGCGCCGCAGCGGCGATCGCGACTCGGGCCGCGCCCACGACCCCACCCGGCCCCAGCCCACCGCGCGCTGAGCGCGCCGGTGACCGTCACGCCCCTGCCCGCCATGGATCTCGACGAGTTCCGCGCCACGCTCGACGCCTGGCTGGACGACCACCACGACGAGCTGGTGCCCGGCTACGCCGGCACCGGCACGCTGGACCTGCAGATGGCCCAGCTGTCCAAGGTCAAGCAGCTGACCTTCGACGCCGGCTGGATGCGCCGGGGCTGGCCCGAGCGGGTGGGTGGCCTGCCCGGCTCGACGCTGTTGCGGGCCTACCTGGGCGAGGCGCTCACCGCTCGCGATCTGGTGGAACCCGGTCTGTACTCGATGACCGAGGTGCTCGCCCCCACCATGATCGACTACGCCGCGCCCGAGCTGGCCGCCGACGATGGTGCCCCGGCTCCTGCGGGGCGAGGAGACCTGGTGCCAGGGCTTCTCCGAACCCGGCACCGGCAGCAACCTGGCTGCCCTGTCCTGTCGGGCCACCCGCACCGACGACGGTTGGTCGGTCACCGGGCAGAAGGTGTGGACCAGCCTGGCCCAGTACGCCCAGCGCTGCGTGCTGCTCACCCGCACGGGCGCGCCCGACTCGGCGCACAAGGGCATCACCGCGCTGTTCGTGGACATGGACACCCCCGGGATCACCGTGCGGCCCATCCAGACCATGCACGGCGCCCTGGAGTTCTGCGAGGTCTTCTTCGACGAGGTGGTGGTCCCCCTCGACCGCACGCTGGGGACCGAGGGCCAGGGCTGGTCGGTGGCCATGGACCTGCTGCCCTTCGAGCGCAGCACCGCGCTGTGGCACCGGGCCGCCTTCCTGCACCGCCGGCTGCAGCAGCTCCTCGACGCGGCCGCTCCCGCCAGCCTGGATCCGGTCCGCCTGGGCGAGGTGACCCAGCTCCTCTACGCCTTCCGGGCCCGCTCGCGGGCCACCCAGCACCGGCTGGCCGCGGGCGAGCACCTGGGGCCCGAGACCTCGATCGACAAGGTGCTGGTGGCCACCGCCGAGCAGGCGGTGTTCGACCTGGTGGCCGACGGGCTGGCCGCCGAGGTGATCGTGGGCGACGACCCGGCCAGCGAGCGGTGGCGCACCGAGTTCCTGTACTCGCGGGCCGCCACCATCTACGGCGGCAGCGCCGAGATCCAGCGCAACATCATCGCCCGCCGCCTGCTCGACCTGGGGAGCGACCGATGATGGACCGGTCCGACCTGGAGCTGTTCGAGCGCAGCCTCCGCCACGCCACCGAGCGCCACACCGGCGCGGCGTTCGACGTCGCCCTGGACGAGCTGGGCTGGCGAGAAGCGCTCCTCGACGATCCCCGCGCCGCCGTCTCGGTGCTCTTCGAGCTCCAGGGCGCGGCCAACGCCTCGTCGTCGGCCCTCGAGGTCGTGCTGGGCCTGGCCCTGGGGCCCGACGCGGCCCCCACCGGCCGCCGGTGCTGCCCGCCATCGGGAGCGGGGACCCGCCGGGTCGACGTCGACGGGTCCGCGCCTGGAGGTGCACGGACTGGGCACGGCCGGGTGGGCCGAGGCCGATCAGGTGGTGGTCATGACGTCATCGGACACCGACGACGGGGTCACCGCGGTCACGGTGCCGGTCGGCGCGCTCGAGGTTCGCCCGGTCGAGGGCATCGATCCGACCCTGGCGTGGGTCGAGGTGCGCGGCCGGGACATCGACCTCACCGACCTGGCCGTGGTGGCCGCCCCGCACTGGGCGGCGGCGGTGGCCCGGGTGCGGGTGGCCCTGGCCCACGAGCTGGTGGGCGCGGCGCGCCAGATGCTGGAGCTGGCCCGCACCCACGCCCTCGAGCGCATCCAGTTCGGGGTGCCCATCAGCTCCTTCCAGGCCGTGCGCCACCGGCTGGCCGAGACCCTGGTGGCCGTCGAGACGGCCGAAGCCCTGATCGACGCGGCCTGGCTCGACGACACGCCCGCCACCGCGGCCATGGCCAAGGGCCTGGCCGGGCGCGAGGCTCGCACCGCGGCGCGCCACTGCCAGCAGGTGCTGGCCGGCATCGGCTTCACCACCGAGCACGAGTTCCAGCGCTACTTCCGCCGGGTGCGGATGCTCGACGGCCTGTTCGGCTCGTCGGCCGCGTTGACCCGGGCGCTGGGCGACGAGCTGATCGCCAGCCGTCAGCTCCCACCCCTGCTGGCGCTCTGACCGACGGCCGATGCCCTGGCGGGCACCGGGGCTGCAAGAATCGCAAGCCGGCCTCCCGGCCGCCGAGGAGGCAGGAGATGGGCGACGGTCCACCGGACGACAGCGAGGTGCGCCTGGACGAGGCATCCCCCCGCCGACGCAGCTGGGCTGGGGTGGGTGGCGCTGGTCGTCGTGGTGGTCGTGCTGGTGGTCGTGCTCCAGCGCAACCTGTCGGTCACCCACCCCGGGTGACGCCGGACGGGGACTCCGGGGCCTCCGTCGTGTTCGACCAGACCACGCTGGCCGACCTCGGCCTGCGCTACGGCCCCGACTCGGCCGTGACCCGTCTGGTCGACGGCGCCGGGCACGTCTTCCTGTACTTCACCGCCAACCCGAACCCGACGCTGTCCGGCGGGTTCGACCTGTACCGGTTCACCGCCGACCCGGACCTGACCCACCTGGCGCCGTCGCCAACCCATGCCGTGTTGGGATCGGGCCAGGACGGGGACGTGTCCCCGGTGCCGTGGTGCACGCCCGACTCGTGCTTCGACCAGACCTACGCCGGAGGCGGCAGCGTCCTGCAGTGCCCCGACGGTGGTCCGCTGCTCGTGGCCTACCACGGCGAGGACGCCACGGACCCGGCCGGGGACCGGAACGGGAACCAGGGCTGGTCGGGGATCGGCATCGCCCGCTGGGATGCCACCACGAACCGGTTCGTGAAGGTGGACCAGGCCATCGGCCTGGCCGCCAGCAACGTGTGGCACCCCTCCAGGTCGGGACCGGCGACGGACCAGACCGCGCCCGCCTCCTTCCAGGGCGATCTCGTGTGGGACCCCTCCACCAACCAGGTCCGGATGTACTACGGCGACGTGATGGCGGCGACCACCCCGGGCGCCGCGCCCCTCCAGCGGATCGGGGTGGCCGTCCATCGACCGCGACCGGCTGTGCGCGGCGGCGCGGGCCGGGCGCCACGCCACCTGGAAGAAGTGGTACGAGGGGAGCTTCAGCCAGCCCGGCGTCTACACCCGCGCCGGCCAGGCCGGCCCGCCGGGCACCGGCGGCCTGTTCACCCCGATGGCGGCCGACCCGGGGGCCACCTCCCCCAGCGTGGTGCGCACGGCGCAGGGCTGGTACCTGGTGACCACGGTCGGGCACTCCACCGTGCAGCTGTCGAGATCGACCGACGGGCTCCACTGGTCGCAGCCGACCACCGTCTACCGACGATCGGACGGCGAGATCCGGTACAGCTCGCTGTGGGTGACCGGCCCGAACCGGGCCGAGATCACCTTCACCTGGAACGAGCACCTGTCGGGCTGGAACGGCGACTTCGCCCTCGAGCAGTTCCCCCTCACCCTCCCCTAGCTGTCGCGGAGGGGCGCGGAGCCGTTCGAGGTTGGCGGCCAGCTCGGGCGAGGTGAACGATCGGTCCTCGGCGGTGAGGGCGAAGTCGAGCGTGGCCGCCACGGCCCGCTCGAGGTGCAGGTTGAGGATCCGCTTGGTGTCCTCGACCGCTTGGCGGGGGAGCTTGGCGATGCGCCGGGCGCAGGCCAGGGCGGCCTCGAGCACCTCGTCGTCGGGGCACACGTGGTTCACCAGGCCGATCTCCGCCGCTCGGATGGCGGGGATGCGGTCGCCGGTGAGCGTGTACTCCTTGGCCAGCTGCAGGCTGGTGAGCAGGGGCCACGTCACCGGACCGCCATCGGCGGCCACCAGTCCGACCATCACGTGCGGGTCGGCCAGATGGGCGCTCTCGGCCATGAACACGATGTCGGACAGCGCCACCAGGCTGCATCCCAGTCCCACCGCCGGACCGTTGACGGCCGCGATCACCGGCACCCGGCACCGGGCCATGCCCATCACGATCTGGCGACCGTGGGTCAGCGACTCGTGGCGCAGCGCCTCGTCCTGGCTCAGCTCGGCGATGTAGTCGAAGTCTCCGCCCGCCGAGAACGCCCGCCCGTTGCCGGTGAGGACCACGGCGCGGGCGTCGAGGTCGGCGTCCACCTGCGGCCACAGCCGCGACAGCGCCTCGTGGAGGACGTGGTTGGTGGCGTTGAGGTCGTCGGGCCGGTTCATGCGGACCAGACGGATGGGCCCGTCGATCTCCACCACCAGCTCGGGGGGCAGGTCGTAGGTGCTCATGTGGGCAGCCCCAGGATGCGCTGGGCCACCAGGTTGCGCTGGATCTGCGAGGTGCCGCCCATGACGCTCTGGGCCCGGCTGTAGAGGTACACCTTCAGCCAGGTGTCGTCGGCACCGCCGTGGCCGGCGCCCCCGATAGCCACCGCGGCGTGGCCCACCGCCTGTTCGGCCTGGGTCATGAGCAGCTTGTCCACTGATCCCTCCGGTCCGTGCGAGATGCCGTCGAGTCTGTCCGATAGACGCCGGCACACGTGCAGGCGCAGCATCTCCGCCTCCACCATGGCCCAGCCCAGCTCGCGCACCTGCTCGGCGCTGTAGGCCGAGGGGTCGGCCCGCACCTGCTGGGTGAGCTGGGACACCAGCTTGGTGTAGCGACCGGCGAAGCCCAGCTCGCCCGGCTCTCGCTCGTGGCTGACCACCGTCATGGCCAGGGCCCAGCCCGCGACCGGGATCGCCGATCATGTCGGCGGCCGGCACCCGGGCACCGTCGAAGATCACCTCCCCGAACTCCTTGGTGATCCCGTTGATCATCCGCAGCGGTCGCTGCTCGATCCCCGGCTGGTGCATGGGCACGGCGAAGGCCGAGATGCCCTTGTGCTTGGGCACGTCGTGGTCGGTTCGGGCCAGCACCAGGCACCAGTCGGCGTCATCGGAGTAGCTGGTCCACACCTTGTGGCCGGTGATCACGAACTCGTCACCGTCGCGATCGGCGCGGGTGCGCAGCGAGGCCAGGTCCGAACCGGCGTCGGGCTCGCTGAAGCCCTGGCACCAGCGCTGGCGCCCGTTGACGATGCCGGGCAGGAAGCGTTGCTGGACGTCCTGGTTGGCGTGGGCCAGGATCCCCTCCACCAGGTAGCCCAGGCTGGGTCGGGGCGGGGCGCCCGCCGCGGCCAGCTCCTCGTCGAGGATCACGTCGTAGACGCTGGGCAGCTCCTGGCCGCCGATGGCCGTCGGCCAGGACATCCCGAAGAAGCCGCCCTCGTAGAGGGACTGGTGCCAGGCGGCCATGCCCGCCCAGTACTCGTCGTCGGTCGAGGAGGTGGGCAGCCCCGGGTTGTTGGTCTCGAGCCAGGCCCGCAGCCGGAGCCGGAACTCGGCCTCGTCGGGGGCGTCACCGAAGTCCATCACCAGCTCCGATCCCATGGTGGTCGAGCACGCGAGCCAGGTTGGCGCCGGCGCCGCCGAACAGGTCGCTCGACAGCATGGCCCGGCGCAGGTACACGTGGGCCAGGCACTCCCAGGTGTTGCCGATGCCGCCGTGCACCTGGATGGCCGTCTCGCACACGCCGCGAGCGCGGCCCGGGCGCAGTAGGCCTTGGCCAGCGCGCCGGCGGCCACGCGCCTCGGCGGGCGGCAGGGCATCGACGGCCCAGGCGGCGTGGCGGGCCACGCTGCGCGAGCCCTCCATGGCCACGAAGGCGTCGGCCAACAGGTGCTGCACCGCCTGGAACGAGCCGATGGCCGCGCCGTACTGGCGTCTCGAAGCCGTGGTACTCGACGGCCAGATCCACCGCGCCGCGCATGGTGCCCACCAGGTCGGCACAGGTCAGGGCCAGACCCAGGGCCAGCCAGGCGCACAGGTCGTCATCGGTGACCGGACGCCCTGGGTTGGGCAGTGGCACCGGCCGTGCCGCCGGATCCGGGACGGCCATCGGTCGGGTGAGGTCGGTGCCTTCGGCCACGGGCACCAGCGCGATGGTGCCGAGCGTGAGCCCGGTCGGGCCCGACAGGAGGACGAGTGCCTCCTCCGAGCCCGCCACGTCGACGGCGACGGCGCCCGACATCGGTTCGCCCGCGGTCGCCCGGGCCATGGCCGACAGCCGCGAGTCGAGGGCGACCGTCTCGAGGAGCGGGGCGGGCGGCGCGCCGACCCTGCGCCGCATCTCGTCGCCCAACGCGGGACCGATGAAGGGCGACGTCGGCCAGGCCACGACCGAGCTCCTCGGCCACGATGGCCGCCTCGACGCCGGAGGCCAACGGCGTGTCGGCCTCGGCCGCTACACGCAGGCCACGCCACCGGCACACCACGCCGTCCAGCTTGTCGGCCCGGTCGAGATCGTCGAGCTGGCCCACGGCCTTGGGTCCCAGCCGGTCGACGGCCAGCGCGACCGAGTCGCGCAGGGCCTGCTGCTCGGGGGAGAGCCGGACGTCCATCAGCCGCCGGTCCCGGCTGCCGCCAGCGTGGGCGCCCACTCGTCGCGCAGCACGCGCCGAAGCACCTTGCCCGACGGGAGCCGGGGGATGTCATCCACCACCACCACCTGCCGCAGCTGCTTGTAGGTGGCCAGCGAGTCCGCCACCAGCTGCTGGAGCTCCTCGGGGGTGACCGTCGATCCGGGGTCGAGGCGCACCGCGGCCACCGGCACCTCCCCCGACCGGTCGTCGGGGATGGGGAAGACCGCGGAGTCCAGCACCGCGGGATGGCCGTGCAGCACGCCCTCGATCTCGGCCGGCGCCACCTGGAACCCGTTCACCTTGATCATCTCCTTGGCCCGGTCGGTGAGGTGGACCCAGCCCTCCGGCTCCATCCACCCCACGTCGCCCGTGCGGTACCAGCCCTGCGCGAAGGCGTCGGCGGTGGCCTCGTCGGGAAGGTACCCGGCCATGACCGAACCGCCGCGCACCTGGATCTCGCCGACCCCGCCGGGCGCCAGAGCCGCGCCGGTGTCCAGGTCGACCACCCGCAACTCGACGCCGGTGGGCGCCAGCCCGGCCGAGTCGAGGCGCCACTGCTCGGGGTCCCCGACCGGGTTGGCTGCGATCACCGGCACCTCACTGGCCCCGTAGGCCGGCAGCCAACGCACGCCGGTGCGCCGGGTGACGACCTCGGCCACGCGCTCGCTCACCGGGGTTGCCCCCCACATGATGTAGCGCAGCGACGAGAGGTCGGTGTCCTCCAGGTGCGGGTGGTTGGCCAGGGCCAGGGCGATGGGGGCCACCGCCATCTCCAGCGTCATGCGGTCGGATTCGATGCGGGCCAGCACTTCGTCGAGGTCGAACCGGCGGTGCAGCCGCACGGTGGCCCCGGCCGAGGCCGCGGCCAGCAGGTTGAGCAGACCCAGGATGTGCGACGGCGGGGTGGCCACCTGGAACCGGTCGTCGACCCCCAGCCCCAGGGCCTGACACCAGTGCTGGGTGGCATGGCCCATCGAGCGATGGGTGTGGCGTACGGCCTTGGGCAGCCCCGTCGTGCCCGAGCTGAACACCAGCACCGACTCGTCGGTCTCGTCGATTTCCGCGGGCTTCGCCAGATGGCCCGCGCCGGCGTCGACCTGGGCATCGGTCTCGTCATCCAGATCGATCACGTGGTCGGGACCCAGGCGTTCGGCCAGCAGGGCCACCGCCGGACCGTCGGCCACGGCCCCGACCGGGGCGGTCAGCCCGACCGCATGCTCGACCTCCACGGCCTTCCAGGCCGGGCTCAGCAGCACGGCCGCACCGCCCAGCTTGGAGATGGCGAAGACGGCCACCACGAACTCGGGGCGGTTGGAGGTCATCACCGCCACCCGGTCGTGGGCCACGACCCCGCGGGCGGCCAGGCGGGCGGCGAAGGCGTCGGCTCGGGCGTCGAGCTCGGCCCAGGTCCAGCAGTCGTCGCCGTCGAGCAGTGCGGGCCGGTCACCGGCCACCGACGCGGTGTGCTCGAGCCCCCGATGCATGAGCGCCACGGCCATCGGAAACATTCTTCTCGTTCGTGAGATCGGCGTCAACACGAACGGCAGGTGCTGTTCTCATCCCGAACCGATGGGGAACCAGCCCCTGTCGCTCGACGTCTGAACTGCATCCGGCCATGCTCGCCGGGTTCGCAGGGACAGGGAGGGCGGATGGGACAGATGGGACAGATGCGAGATCGCGCCGGCCGAGCACCGCTGGGCGACAGGCCGGGCGCCGACTCGCGGCACTCCTGGCCGTCGCGAGCCTGGCCGCCACGGCCTGTGGGTCGGGCTCGTCGTCACCGAAGGTGGAGGCCGGCGCCGACGTGGTCCGAGCCACGGCCGGATCGACCAGTCCGGATCAGGCCGTCCAGGCCATCGACGGGTTGGCCGCCAACCTCTACCGGCGCCTGTCCAGCACCGCCGGGAACCTGGTGTTCTCC
The DNA here is from genome assembly GCA_963793965.1 of uncultured Microthrixaceae bacterium. Lineage (GTDB taxonomy): Bacteria > Actinomycetota > Acidimicrobiia > Acidimicrobiales > Acidimicrobilacustridaceae > UBA4742. The sequence goes on along the minus strand of CAWCCB010000010.1, from coordinate 196,525 downwards.
CCCACCAGCATCGAGGTGGCCCTGGCCATGGCCCGCACCGGGGCCCGGGGCCAGACCCGCACCCAGATGGATACGGTGCTCGGCGCGCCCCCGGGCGACGGGCTCGACGCCTCGCTCAACGCCCTCGATCTGGCCCTGGCCTCGCGCTCGGGCACCCGCGGCAGCCCGGGTCGCCGGGCTCCGGTGTCGCTGTCGCTGGCCGACCAGCTGTGGGGCCAACGGGGTCTGCGCTTCGAGCCGAACTTCCTCGACGAACTGGCTCGTGACTACGGGGCCGGGCTGAGGCTGGTCGACTACGCCCATGACCCCGAGGGCGCCCGCCGCGACATCAACATCTGGGCGTCGGACCAGACCCACGGTCGCATCCGCGAGCTCATCGCACCGCGCCAGCTCGACCGCAGCACGGCCCTGGTGCTGGCCAACGCCGTGTACTTCAAGGCCCCGTGGCACACGGACTTCTCGACACCCACGCCCCAGCCCTTCCACGGACCGGGCGGATCGACGACGTCGGTGCCCACCATGTCGGGCGGCGAGGGTGGCCGCTACGGCGAAGGTCCCGGCTGGCGGGCGGCCGAGATCCCCTACCTGGGCGACCAGCTGTCGATGGTGGTGATCGTGCCCGACGACCTGTCGAGCTTCGAGCGTTCGCTGGACGGCACCCAGCTGGCGGCCATCACGTCGGGGCTGCACCAACCGCTGGTCGACGTCGACCTTCCCTCCTTCAGCTTCCGGCGCTCGTTCTCCCTGGCCGACCAGCTGTCGGCGCTGGGGATGCCCCTGGCCTTCAGCCCCGAAGCCGACTTCTCCGGCATGACCACCCAGGCGTCGCTGCTGATCAGCAAGGTCCTGCACCAGGCCTACATCGCCGTCGGCCAGCACGGCACCGAGGCGGCCGCCGCCACCGCGGTGGTGGCCGAGCCAACCGCAGCCCTCGCCGGCCAGCACCTGGTGGTCGACCGGCCTTTCCTGTTCGCCATCCGCGACCGGAAGACCGGCGCCATCCTCTTCCTGGGCCGGGTCACCGATCCGACCAGCTCGACCTGACCGAGCTGCTCGATCAGGTGGGCGCCTGGTCCGACTGAGCCAGCCGGCCAGCACCTCGTCGGTGTGCTGGCCCAGGGCCGGCACCGATGCCCGCACCGGTGGCGACACCCCTGAGAAGGTGACCGGGCCGGCCACCGAGCGGGGCGGTTCAGCGCCGTCGGCATCGCCCTCGAGCTCCACGAACCCGTGGTTGGCGATGAGCTGGGGGTCGACCACGACCTCGGCCGGGGTCTGGGCCGGCGCCCACCACACCCCGTCGCGATCGAAGCGCTCGGCCCACTCGGCGAAGGGCCGCTGGGCGAACAGCTCGTCGAGGATGGCGATGACCTCGGTGCGGTTCTTGCGGATGGCGCCGGCGTTGGCGAAGCGGGGATCGTCCAGCAGGTCGGGCCGACCCAGTGCCCGGCACACCGCGGGCAGGTGGCGGGCAGCCTCCAGGCCGGTGAGGAAGAACCAGCGACCGTCGGCGCACCGGTAGGGGTTCATCAGCGGCGCCTGGTTGCGGTCGCGCTGCTCCGCCTTGGCCACCTTGCCCAGCGCCATCTGGATGCCCAGGTCCCAGCCCAGCACGTAGGTGCCGGTGCGCAGCAGCGACACCTCCACCACCCGACCCACGCCGGTCTGGCGTTGCTCCACCACCGCGGCCAGCACCCCGGCCAGCGCGGCCAGGCCGGTGATGTGGTCGCCGATGCCGCCCCGGGCGTTGAGCGGGTTGCCCTCGCCGTCGGCCATCTGCATCGACAGCCCCGACCGGGCCCAGAAGGCACCGATGTCGTAGGTCGGCCGGTTGCGCTCGTGCCCTCCAGGCCGTACCCGCTGACGCTGCAGTAGACGAGCCGGGGGTGGCGGGCCACGGTGGCCGACGGCTCCAGGTCGAGCTTGTCCAGGGCGTCGGGCCGCAGGTTGCTGATGAACACGTCGGCGGTGGCCAGCAGCTGCTCGAACTGCTCGCGACCGTCGGGGTCGCGAAGGTCGAGCACCACGCTGCGCTTGCCCCGGTTGTCCAGGGCGAAGGCCGGGTTGGGGATGTCGTCGCCGATGCCCAACGAGCCGAACACCTGGCGCATGGGGTCGCCCGTGGGCGGCTCCACCTTGATGACCTCGGCGCCCCAGTCGGCCAGCAGCGCGGCGGTGGCCGGGGCGGCCACCCACACGCCGAGCTCGACCACCCGCAGATCGGCGAACGACGACAACCCGTGCGGCTCCGGCGGGCGCTCACGGGGCCGACGCCAGACCCGCTCGGGCGGCCCGTTCGCGGAGGGCCTCCTTCATCACCTTGCCGGTGGCGTTGAGCGGCAGTTCGTCGACCAGTTCGACGGTGCGGGGCACCTTGTAGTTGGCCATCTGCTGGCGACTCCACTCGATGAGCTCGGGGCCGGACACGGCCGCGCCCCGGCGGGGGCACCACGAAGGCCATCCCGACCTCACCCAGTCGGTGGTCGGGGATGCCGATCACCGCCACCTGGGCCACGTCCGGATGGCGCCCCAGCATGTTCTCGATCTCGGCCGGGTAGGCGTTGAAGCCCCCGACGATGAACATGTCCTTGGCCCGACCCACGATGCGCAGGCAGCCGGCGTCGTCGACCACGCCGAGGTCACCGGTGCCCAGCCACCCGTCGGGCGACAGGGCGGCGGCGGTGGCGTCGGGATCGTCGAGGTAGTGCGACATGATGCTGGCGCCCCGCAGCCAGATCTCACCCGGCTCGCCCGACGCTACGTCGTGGCCCTCGCCGTCCACGATGCGCAGCTCGAACCCCGGGCGGGGTCGACCGACCGTGGTGGCGATGGTCTCCACGTCGTCGCCCGGCGAGGTGGCCGACGCGGTGCCCCCCTCGGTCAGGCCGTAGCCGGTGATGATGGTGGAGAACGGCAGCTCCTGGTCGATCCGGCGGATCAGCTCGACCGGGATGTCGGCCGCGCCGGTCACCGCCACCCGCAGGCTGGACAGGTCGTGGCGCTCGCGGTCGGGGTGGTCGAGGATGGCCTGGTACAGCGCGGGCGCGCCCGGCAGCACGGTGACGGACTCGTCGGCCACCCGGGCCAGGGCACGATCCACGTCGAACACGGCTTCGGGCAACATGGTGGCGCCGGCCGCCACCGAGGCCAGGATCCCGGCCTTGAGGCCGAACATGTGGAAGTAGGGGTTGACCATCAGGTAGCGGTCGCCCTGGGAGAGGCCGGTCATGGCCACCCAGTCGGTGGCCACCTGCAGGGTCCGCCCGTGGGTCTGGACCACCCCCTTGGGGGTCCCGGTGGTACCCGAGGTGAACAGGATGTCGGACGGGTCGTCGGCCGCCACCGCCACCCGACGCCGCTCCAGCTCGGCCCGCGATTCGGGCGTGCCCCGAGCCCCGAACGCCTCCCAGGTCACACCGCCTCCGGATGCCGGACCGCGGGCCACCACCACGGTGTCGAGGTCTGCCAGATCGTCGAAGGCGTCACCCAGCATGGCCACGTAGTCGGTGCCCAGGAAGTCGGTGACGGTGACCAGGACCCGGGCCCGGCTGCGGCGCAGGATGTCGACGGCCTCCGCCGCCTTGAACCGGGTGTTGATCGGGACGAGCACGGCGCCGGCCTCGAACACGCCCAGCACGGCCACGATCCACTCGGCACAGTTGAACGCCCAGATGGCCACCCGGTCACCCGGGGCCACGTCCGAGGCCACCAGCGCGGCGCCGAAGTCCCGCGACCGGTCGAACAGCTCGGCGTAGGTCAGCCGGGTGTCGCCGTCCACGACGGCCAGCTGGGCTCCGAACCGCTCGGCCGCGGCTGCGGTCATGGCCGGGATGGACTCCCAGCCATCGCCGCCCGAGCTCATCGCAGGACCGCGTCCTTGACGTTCATGAGCTGGGCCAGGTTGCCGCCCATGATCTTGCGCACGGTCGCCTCTGGCAGGCCGACCAGCTCGTCGACATAGGTGGCCGGGTCGGCCAAGCCTTCGGGATGGGGGTAGTCGGAGCCGAACAGCACGTGGTCCTCGCCGATGAGTTCGGCCAGTGCCCCCAGATCCTCTTCCCAGAACGGGCTGATGTAGATGTTGCGCTTCATGACCTCGATCGGGTCCTCGAGGAAGTCCTGCGGCATCTTCTTGTAGGTGTCCTTCAGCCGCTGCATGAGCGGCTCCACCCAGCTGCTGCCGTTCTCGATGACGCCCACCTTGAGCTGGGGGAACCGCGACAGCGCACCGTGGCAGATGAGCGAGGACACCGCGTCCTCCACCGGCCGCCAGGCCGACAGCATGCGGAAGGCCTCGGGCTGGAACGGCAGCATCTCGCTGTTGTTGCCGATCCACTCGTTGGCGTAGCGCTCGTAGCCGCTGTCGGACGAGTGCATGGCCACCAGGATGTCGGCCTCCACCACCCGAGCCCAGAACGGGTCGAACTCGGGCAGCCCGAACGACCGCGTGCCCCGGAAGCCGGGCACGGGTGCGGGGCGGATGAGCACGGCCCGGGCTCCGCGCTCGAGCACCCACTCGAGCTCCTCGATGGCCTTGTCCACGATGGGCAGGCTGATGACCGGCGTGGTGAAGATGCGGTCCTGATAGTTGAACTGCCAGGTCTCGTAGAGCCACTCGTTGAGGGAGTGGACCACGGCGTGGATGAGCTCGGGATCGTCACGCATGCGCTCTTCCACCACGCTGGCCAGGGTGGGGAACATGAGCGCCCGATCGATGCCCTGTTCGTCCATCAGCGCGGCCCGGGCCTCGGGGCCGCGGAAGGCGGGCGGCGACTTCATCGGCTCGCCGAAGATCTCGCGTCGGTTCTTGCCGTCGGGGTTGCCGACCCGGAAGTACTCCTCCATGGCGCCGGGCCGGGCCACCACGTCGAAGGTCGGGTTGGGGATGTACTCGGAGATCTGACCCCGGATGACGATCTTGGTGCGCCCCCGCACCTCGACGTAGTCGACTGCCCCCCGATACCGGTCAGGCAGGTGCTTGGTCAGCGCGTCACGTGTCTCGTAGAGATGGTTGTCGGCATCGAAGACGGGATAGTCGAGAGAGCGCGTCGACATGGGGGTGCCTCGTTTCGCAGATGAGAACTGCAGTGCTGTGGAATGAGAATACCGTTATTCGAACGATCCGGCCAACGACGACAGCAATGCCCGTGTCCGCTTCGACGAGGCCACCAGCTGGTCGCGGCCCTCACCGATGGGCACCACCCGCACGGAGATGTCGGTGACGCCGGCATCGGCGAAGCCGCGCAGGCGCTTCTCGATGGTCGGACTGGCTGCCGGCCACCAGGATGTCACCCACCTGGCGGGCATCGCCCTTGTCCAGCAGGGCCTGGTAGTTGGGCGACGTCTCGGCCTCGGCCAGGATCCGGTTGGTCCGGGCCACGGCCACGTCGATCTCGTCTTCGGCGCACAGGCAGACCGGGATGCCCGCCACCACCCGCGGCGCGGGCCGGCCCGCGGCCTCGGCCGCACGGGTGATGTGGGGGACGACGTGGGTGGAGATGGCCCGCTCGTCGGCCATCCACAGGATGGTGCCGTCGGTGCGGGACCCGGCCAGCTTCAACATCATCGGCCCCAGGGCGGCCAGCAGCACCGGGGTCGGCGTGATGTCGGTGATGTCGAGCGGGTTGTGCACCCGGAAGTAGTCGTTCTCCACGTCCACCGGGCCGGGCCCGCTCAAGGCCTGGTCGAGGACGTCGAGGTTGGCTGCCATGGTGGGCGCCAGGTGCTCATACGGCAGCCCGAGCATCTCGTCGATGACCCAGTGGTGCGACACCCCGAGCCCCAGGGACAACCGCCCACCGCACAGGGCCTGCACCGACAGCGCCTGTTGGGCCAGGGCGATGGGGTGGCGCGTCTGCACGGGCACCACCGCGGTGCCGATCTCGATGCGGCTGGTCTGGGCGCCCACGATGGAGGCCAGGGTGAGCGCATCGAAGTCGTCGGGGATCTGCGGCACCCACACCGACGCCATCCCGGCCTCCTCGGCCCAGCGGGCGTCGGCCTGGAGCCGTTCGACCTTGGTGGCGTAGCGACCACGCTCCGGACCGAGCATCACGCCGATGCGCATCCGAGCCTCCCGGGAGAACCGCGAGAACTATCTTCTTCTCTCGCGTAATGGACATTTCCCCGAAGGCTAACCTACCGGGCACGAGTCCGCGGCCCGGGCCCGTCCCCGGAACCGCGCCAGCTGCGCGACCATCTGGCTCGCACACCTCCATCTCCGGTGCCTCGAGGGGGACTGACGTGACCACCACCGATTCCGAGCTCTACTACGACCCCTTCGACTTCGAGATCGACAGCGACCCCTATCCGATCTTCCGACGCCTGCGCGACGAGCAGCCGCTCTACTACAACGAGAAGTACGACTTCTACGCCCTGAGCCGCTTCGAGGACGTCGAGCCCTGCCTGGTGGACTGGCGGACCTACAGCTCGGCCAAGGGCACCATCCTCGAGCTCATCAAGAGCGGGATGGAGATCCCGGCGGGCTCGATCATCTTCGAGGACCCACCCGGCCACGACCTGCACCGCGGCCTGCTGTCGCGGGTGTTCACCCCCAAGAAGATGAACGCCATCGAGCCCAAGGTCCGCGAGTTCTGCGCCCGCAGCCTCGACCCGTTGGTGGGCACCGGCGGGTTCGACTTCATCCGCGACCTGGGTGCCCAGATGCCCATGCGCACCATCGGGATGCTGCTGGGCATCCCCGAGGAGGACCAGGAGGAGATCCGCGACCGCATCGACGAAGGCCTGCGGCTCGACGACGGCTCCATGCCCGACATCGAGGCCCGGCTGGAGGCGGCCGAGCAGTCCGGGGGGTTCGAGGAGTACATCGACTGGCGGGCCCAGCATCCCTCCGACGACCTGATGACCGAGCTGCTCCAGGCCACCTACACCGACGAGGACGGCGAACCGCGTCGGCTCAGCCGCGACGAGGTCCTCGGGTTCGTGAACCTGCTGGCCGCGGCGGGCAACGAGACCACCACCCGCCTGATCGGCTGGACCGGCAAGGTGCTGGCCGACCACCCCGACCAGCGCCGCCAGCTGGTGGACCACCGCGAGCTGGTGCCCGCGGCCATCGAGGAGGTCCTGCGGTTCGAGCCTCCGTCACCGGTGCAGGCCCGCTACGTGACCCACGACGTCGAGCACCACGGCCAGGTCGTGCCCGAGGGCAGCGCCATCCTGTTGCTCAACGGCTCCGGCAACCGCGACAGCCGGAAGTTCCCCGACGGCGACAGCTTCGACATCAACCGCCGCATCGATCACCACCTGGCCTTCGGCTATGGCCTGCACTTCTGCCTGGGCGCAGCCCTGGCCCGCCTCGAAGGGCGGGTGGCCCTCGACGAGGTGCTCCAGCGCTTCCCGACCTGGGAGGTCGACTGGGACAACGCGGTGCAGGCCCGCACGTCGACGGTCCGCGGTTGGGAGAAGCTGCCGGTCATCACCAGCTGAACGCGTCGTCGGCACGTTTGACCCACGGTTCCGTGGGTCAAACGTGCCGGAAGCCAGTCAGAGCCTGGTGCCGGCGCCTGCCGGCATGGGACGGATCATGGCGTCCTGCACGAACGACGCCACCAGGCGACCGTCGCGGGTGAACACGTCGGCGCGCCCGTAGCTGCGGCCCCGGCCGGCATAGGGACTGTGGTGCGACAGCAGCAGCCAGTCGGCCGCGTTGCACGGCTCGTGGAAGGTCAGGGTGTGGCTGACCACGCCGGTGGACAGGGTGCGGTGGGCCTGGGCCTGGCCCACCCCGGCGTGGGGACGCATGGCCGTGCCGATCAGGAACCCGTCGGTGGCGAAGGCCAGCAGAGCCTGGCCGACGCCAGGATCGTCGGGGGCGCCCACGAACCGGGTCCAGACGTCGAGGTCGGCCGGACCCACGGCCTCGGGATCGCTGATGTCGACGCCGTCGACCACCCGGATCTCCCAGGCCCCGTCGCCCTCACCCATGCGTTCGGCGTGTTCGGGGTCCGACGGGTGGGCGGGCGCGTCGGCGTGGCGGATGAGGTCGGGGTCGTCCGCGCTGAGCAGCACCAGCGACCGGGTGCAGAGCCGGTCCTGCTGGTGGATGGTCACCGCCGCGCTGGCGAAGGTGCGGCCGGCGTGCATGCGATCGACCGCGATCTCGACCGGCAGCTCCGGATCCGCGCTGCGGGCGAACACGGTGTGCACGGTCTTGACGGCCATGGCCTCGGGCCCGCCCGTCGACTCGGTGCCGGCCATGCCGGCGACGATCGACTGGGCCAGCAGCTGACCACCGAAGACCACGCCGTGGGCGGAAGGCACATTGGGGGCCCGGTAGTGATCGGCGGCGGTGGGCTCCAGGGTCAGCGAGGCCAGGAGCCCGTCGATGGTGACCACCGGATCAGCGGGCGGTGAAGCGCAGGGCGCCGTCGAGGCGGATGTTCTCCCCGTTGAGGTAGGGGTTGCGCACGATCGAGTCCACCAGCAGGGCGAACTCCTCGGGGTAGCCCATCCGCTTGGGGAAGACGATGGCGGCCGACGGGTCCTCCTTCATGAACTCGAGCGCGCCCAGCATGAGCGGGGTGCCCATGGTGCCGGGGGCGATGGCGCACACCCGGATGCCCATCGGGGCCAGGTCACGGGCCATGGGCAGGGTCATGCCCAGGATGGCGGCCTTGGCCGCGCCGTAGGCGACCTGCCCGCTCTTGCCCTCCATGCCGGCGATCGAGGCCGTATTGACCACCACGCCCCGCTGGCCGTCGTCGTCGGGCTCGTTGTCGCCCATGGCCGCGCACACCAGCCGGGTCACGTTGAAGGTGCCGATGGCGTTCATCTCCATGGTGGCCACGAAGGACTCCTTGTCGTGGGGGATCCCTCCACGAGCCACGGTCCGGCCGCCGCCGACCCCACCGCCGGCCACGTTGACCAGGACCGAGAGCGCACCCAGACCCCGGGCCGCCTCGATGGCCGCGGCCACGTCGTCGTCGCTGGTCACATCACCGCTCACGGCGGTGGCGACGTCGCCCAGCTCGTCGGCCAGCGCGCCGGCCCGCTCGGCGTCGCGGTCGAACACCACCACCCGCAACCCCGAGGCGACCAGCTGACGGACGGTCGCGGCCCCGAGGCCGCCGGCACCACCCGTGACGATGGCTGAGCTTCCTTCCAGCTTCATGTGCGCATGCCCTTCTGGTCTGGGACGACAAGTCCTGTGGTCCGACGGCGGTCCGGTTCGTCGACGACCCCTCGGCGACCCTAGCCTCGGTGCGCCGGCCGCCGGTTTGCCCCGTCAGAATCGGTAACGGTATTCTCATTTCTTCACAACGGCAATATCCACCAGGGCGCTACGCGCCGACATCACCCAGGGGGAACACCGTGGCTGACGCAACGAAGGTCGACCCGGAGACGCGGTTGCTCATCGACGGGCAACTGGTCGAGGCCGAGTCGGGCCAGATGTTCGACAACGTCAACCCGGCCACCGAGGAGGTGCTCGGTCAGGTGGCCGACGCCACCCCCGCCGACATGGGCCGCGCCATCGCCGCGGCCCGCCGGGCGTTCGACGAGACCGACTGGTCCACCAACCGCGAGCTGCGCAAGCACTGCCTGGGTCAGCTCCAGGACGCGCTCGACGCGGCCAAGGAGGAGATCCGCGAGGAGCTGATCCTCGAGGTCGGCTGTCCGCGCATGCTCACCAGCGGTCCCCAGCTCGACGCCCCCCTGGCCGAAGGCCTGCGCTACCCGATCAAGCTCATCGACGAGTTCGCCTGGGAGACACCCCTGGCCGACGCCGAGGACTTCATGGGTGGGAACAACTCGCGGTGCATCACCAAGGAGGCGGTGGGCGTGGTCGGCGCCATCGTGCCCTGGAACTTCCCGTTCGAGGTGACCATCAACAAGCTCGGCCAGGCCCTGGCCACGGGCAACACGGTGGTGCTCAAGGCGGCGCCGGACACCCCGTGGAACGCCACCCTGATCGGGCGGCTGGTGGCCGAGCACACCGATTTCCCGGCCGGCGTCCTCAACGTCATCACCTCGGCCGACCACCTGCTGGGCGAGCAGCTGACGCTGTCGCCGGAGGTCGATCTCATCTCCTTCACCGGCTCCACCGCGGTGGGCAAGCGGATCATGGAGAAGGGCGCGGCCACCATGAAGCGGCTGTTCCTCGAGCTGGGCGGCAAGTCGGCCAACATCGTGTTGGACGACGCCGACTTCGCCTCGGCCCTGCTCGGTGGGCTGGCGGTGTGCGCCCACTCGGGCCAGGGCTGCGCCATCCCGACCCGCATGCTGCTCCCCCGCTCGCGCTACCAGGAGGGCGTCGAGCAGCTCAAGACGTACTTCGCCCTGGCCACCCAGGGCGACCCCCAGCGCGAGGACGTGCTCATGGGACCGCTGATCTCGGCCCGCCGAGCGCGACCGGGTGCTCGGCTACATCGACAAGGGCGTGGCCGAGGGGGCCACGCTGAGCCTCGGGGGTGGTCGTCCCAAGGACCTGCCCAAGGGGTGGTACGTCGAGCCCACCATGTTCACCGACGTGGACAACTCGATGACCATCGCCCAGGAGGAGATTTTCGGGCCGGTGCTGGTGGTGATCCCCTTCGAGGACGATGACGATGCCGTGCGCATCGCCAACCAGAGCAGCTACGGGCTGGCCGGCGGGGTCACCTCGGCGTCGCTGGATCGGGCCATGGCCGTGGCCAAGCGCATCCGGGCCGGCGTCCTGAGCGTCAACGGTGGCCTCTACTACAACGCCGACATGCCCTTCGGCGGCTACAAGAACAGCGGCGTCGGCCGCCAGAACGGCCGTGAGGGCTTCGAGCAGTACCTGGAGACCAAGTCGATCGCCTGGCCCGCCGGCTGAGGCACGAGTTGGCCCGCCGGCTGAGGCACGAGTTGGCCCGCCGGCTGAGGCACGAGTTGGCCCGCCGGCTGAGGCGTAAGTTGTACGTCGCCTAACTACTCAACGCCGGTAGGACACCGCCGCGCCGCACAGGATGATGTCGGCGCGCCGGCACAGCACCCCGCGCAGCGCGACCGACGACTGCTTGGTCGCGGCCCAGCCCACCAGCGCGTCCATGGTGGCGGTCTGCAGCAGCGCACCCAGTTCGGGCACGTCCACATCGCGTGGGAGATCGCCCCGGTCGGCGGCGTAGCGGACCACCTCCTCGAACATCGCCCCGAAGCTGCGGGCGCTGGGCGCGACGCCGCTGCCGTGCGCCAGGCGTGACCAGTGCCCGGTGGCCGCCAGCACTGCCGGTCGGGGCACCCGGGCCACCCGTCGGGCCAACGAGGTCATGAGCTGCTCGACCAGCTCGAGGGTGCGGATCCCCTGCCCCATGGCGGTCTCGGCCTCCTCGATGGCGATCTCGGCGGTGAGCCACGACATCTCGAGCAGGATGTCGTCCTTGTGGGCGAAGTGGAAGTAGAAGGTGCCCTTGCTGACGCCCGCGGCGCGGGCGATGTCCTCCGCCGTGGTCTCCTCGAACGCCACCTCGAAGTCGCGCTGGCCCCACAGGTCGAGCGCGGCGCGGATGAGCTTGCGCCGGGTGTCGCGGGATCGCTGCTGGGCCAGGGCGGACCGACGGGGCACGGTCTTGTCGACGGCGCGATCCGAACCTGCGTTGGTGACGCGGGGCATCATGCTCCTCGGTGGCGCCGGACGGCCATCCACTATAGGGCCAGCCGACTTCGGGGGCAGGGTCCAGGATTGGACGGAGCCCAACTTTCCGGTACGTTGAGCCTCGATGCTGCTGTCCCTGAGCTCCGACCAGGAGTTCTTCCGCGAGACCACGGGGCGATTCCTGACCGACCGCGTGCCGGTGGCCGAGCTCCGGCGACTGCGCGACGACCCGCAGGGGTACACCGACGACTACTGGCGCCAAGGTGCCGAGCTGGGCTGGACCTCACTGCTGGTCAGCGAGGCCAGCGGTGGCGGATCCATCAGCGGCGACGGCGTCATCGACCTCTCCCTCATCGCCTATGAGTTCGGGGCCCAGGCCGCCCCGGGGCCGCTGGTGCCCACCAACATCGTGGTCGGCGCCCTGAGCGACCAGTCCCCCGACGCCCACGCCGAGGTGATCGGCGGTCTGCTGGCGGGCACCTCGGTGGCCAGCTGGTGCTACGCCGAGCCCAGGCCGGGCGATCGCCTGGGTGACATCGCCTTCGAGATCCGGGTGGACGGCGCCGAGCTGGTGCTGAACGGCACCAAGCGTCCGGTCGAGTCGGGCGCCCGGGCCGATCACTTCCTGGTCACCGGTCGAACTGGCGGCCAGGCCGGGACGGGTCTGACCCAGGTCCTGGTGGCCGCCGACACGCCCGGCCTCACCATCGAGCCCATGGACACGGTGGACCTCACCCGGCGCTTCTCGGTGGTGCGCTTCGATGACGTCCGCGTCCCCGCCGACGCCGTCGTCGGACCGGTGGGCGGCGCGGCCGACCAGGTCGAGCGCCAGCTGCAGCTGGCCCTGGTCATGGTCGACGCCGAGTCGGTGGGGGCCATGCAGACCGCGTTCGACACCACCGTCGAGTGGGCCTTCGACCGGTACTCGTTCGGGCGCCCGCTGGCTTCCTACCAGGCGCTCAAGCACCGCTTCGCTGACATGAAGTCGTGGCTCGAGGCCAGCCACGCCACCAGCGACGAGTCGACCGCGGCGGTGGCCGCCGGCGCGCCCGATGCACCGGAGCTGGTCAGCGTGGCCAAGGCCTACATCGGCTACTACGGGGCCGAGCTCATCCAGGACTGCGTGCAGATCCACGGTGGCATCGGCGTCACCTTCGAGCACGACATCCACCTGTTCCTGCGCCGCCTGACCGTCGACCGGGCGCTCTACGGCACCCCGGCCGACCACCGGCTGCGCATCGCGACGTTGGCCATGCACCAGGAGGTCGGGGCGTGAGCGGCGCCGATCACGATCCCGAGATCGAAGACGTCGAGGCCTTCCGCCTGCGGGCCCGGGCGTGGATCCACGACCACCTGCGCCCCATGGACATGACCACCGCGGTGGGCGTGCTGCGCAACGACCGCTCCGACGCCGAGGAGCTCGAGGCCGTCGCCCGCGACCGCCAGATCCAGCGCACATTGTTCGACGGCGGGCTGGCCGGCGTGTGCGTGCCCACCGCCTACGGCGGCCAGGGCCTGACCCGGGCGCATCAGCAGGCCCTCAGCGAGGAGCTGGCCGGCTTCGAGTACCCCAGCCGGTTCCAGGCGCCGACCTTCTCGCCGTGCCTGGCCGTGCTCCTCGACTTCGGCACCGAGGAGCAGAAGCTGCGCCACGTGCCCCCGATCCTGCGGGGCGACGCCCTGTGGATGCAGTTCCTGTCCGAGCCCAGCAGCGGCTCGGACGTGGCCGGCGCCCTGACCACCGCGGTGCGCGACGGCGACGAGTGGGTGCTCAACGGCTCCAAGGTGTGGACCACCGGCGCCTGGTGGTCCGACTGGGGCCTGTGCCTGGCCCGCACCAACTGGGACGTGCCCAAGCACCGTGGGCTCACCGTGTTCGTGCTGCCCATCCACCAGGCCGGCATCGAGGTCCACCGCATCGAGATGCTCAACGGCTCCATGGAGTTCTGCCAGGAGTTCATGACCGACGTGCGCGTCCCCGACGGCGACCGCATCGGCGAGGTGGACGACGGCTGGACGGTCGGCACCCGGTGGATGTTCCACGAGCGCATGCTGCACAACTCCCCGTACGTGACCATCCCGGACGGGCTGGCCCGCAGCGGCAGCGCCGTCCCCATGATCGAGGTGGCCCGGGACGCGGGTCGACTGGACGACCTGCGAGCCCTCGACCTGGTGGGCGAGGCCCGCATGCTCGAGGTGGTCGGCACCCAGCTCCAGCACCGCATCGGCGAGGGGATCACCACGGGCAAGATGTCGGACCAGTCGGCCGCCATCGGCCGGCTGTACGTCGGCATCTCCACCGCCCGCAAGACGGGCATCGCCCACGAGCTGGCCGGGCCGTCGGCCGCGGCCTGGACCGACGACGACGGCACGGTGGCCGACTGCGGATCGGACTTCCTCATGCGCCAGGTGTCCTGCATCGGCGGCGGCACCACCGAGATGGCCCGCAACGTCGTCAGCGAGCGGGTGCTGGGCATGCCCCGCGAGCGCAGCGTCGATCGCGACATCCCCTTCCGCGACGTGCCCCGCAGCGCCTCGACGTGACCGCCGCGGCGACGCAGGACCGGGGCCGGTCCTTCCCATTAGCTTGGGTCAGCTCATCGATCTGGATCACGTACCCGTACAGCCGCTCCGTGTGATCACGCCTGGCCGTGACCGCGGGCATCGGAGGCACAGCCCATGACCGCAATCCTCAACGGCGTCCGCATCCTCGAGGTGGCCGAGCACACCTTCGTGCCGGCCGCCTCCGCCCTCCTGTCGGACTGGGGCGCCGAGGTGATCAAGATCGAGCACGTCGAGCGGGGCGACGCCATGCGGGGGCTGGCATCCAGCGGTATCGCGGTGGTGCCCAACAACGTCCACGTCCTGCTGGAGCACTCCAACCGGGGGAAGATGAGCCTGGCGCTCGACCTCACCACCGACGACGGACTGGACATCCTCTACAAGCTGGCGGCCACCTGCGACGTCTTCCTGACCAACAAGCTGCCCAGCGTCCGGGCCAAGCTGCACATCGACGTGGACGAGATCCGGGCCGCCAACCCGAACATCATCTACGTGCGGGGCACCGGCCAGGGCGAGCGCGGTCCCGACGCCGACAAGGGCTCCTACGACGCGCTGGCCTTCTGGGCCCGGTCGGGCGTGGCCATGGGGGCGATGCGCCCGGAGTACGACCTGGTGCCAGTGCCCCCCGCCCCCGGTTTCGGCGACTCCATCGGCGGGATGACCATCGCCGGCGGGATCATGGGTGCCCTGTTCCACCGCGAGCGCACCGGCGAAGCCACCACCGTGGACGTGTCGCTGCTGGGTGTGGGCCTGTGGGCCATGGGCCAGGCCGTCGGGCTGTCCCTGGTGCTCGACCTCCCGTGGCGACCGCCGGCCAACGAGAAGATCGCGGGCAACCCGCTGTCGCGCAACTACGACACGGCCGACGGCCACGTGATCACGCTGACCTGCCTGCAGGCGGGCAAGTACTGGGCGCCGCTGGCGGAGTGCATCGGCCGGCCCGAGCTGGCCACCGACCCGCGCTTCGCCGACCACGCCTCGCTGATGGCCAACAGCCAGGAGGCCATCGGGATCCTGAGCGAGGTCTTCGCGGCCGCGCCCCTGGCCGACTGGCGCGAGCGACTCGAGCCGTTCGTCGGCCAGTGGGCCGTGGTCCAGGACACCCTGGAAGCGTCCGTCGACCCCCAGAGCGTGGCCAACGGCTACATCCAGGACTGCGAGACCGCCGACGGGATCCCGTTCAAGCTGGTGGCCGCCCCCGTGCAGTACGACGGTGAGCCCGCCCCGGCCGGCCGGGCGCCCGAGCTCAACGAGCACGGCGACGCCATCCTGGCCGAGCTCGGCCTCGACTGGGACACGATCGTGGACCTCAAGGTCCGCGGCGTCGTGGCCTGAGCCGACTCGACCTCCGCCCGCCCCACCGCTTCATCAAATCCAGTAGACCCGATCGCACCAACCGGAAGAACAAGAGGGATCACATGACGTCATTCGATGCATTCCGCTATGACGGCAAGCGCGCCGTCGTCGTCGGCGGCGCCACCGGCATGGGGGCGGCCGCGGCCGAGCTCCTCCAGAGCGCCGGCGCCGATGTCGTGGTCATGGACTTCGCCGAGGTCACGCTGCCCGGCGCCACCGCCATCCACGTGAACCTGGCCGACCGCGACTCGATCGACCAGGCCATCGCCGAGTGCGGCGGGCCGGTGGACGCGCTGCTGTCGTGCGCCGGCGTGGCCGACGGAACCCCCGGCATCGAGAAGATCAACTTCATCGGCCACCGCCACCTCATCGACCAGCTGATCGGTCAGGGGCTGCTGGGCCGCGGCGGCGCCATCGGCTTCATCTCCTCGGCCGCGGGTCTCGGCTGGGAGCCGAACCTGCCTCGGATCAAGGAGTACCTGGCCACGCCCGACTTCGACTCGGCCGTGGCCTGGATCGAGGCCAACGGCGGGGCCGACTACATGTCTACCAAGCAGGCCATCTGCGCCTACGTGGCCAGCCAGGCCCTCCCGCTGCTGAAGCAGGGCATCCGCATCAACGCCATCTGCCCCGGCCCCACCAACACCCCGCTGGCCCAGGCCAACGAGGAGCTGTGGCTGGGCTTCGGCGCCGACTACCGCCAGGAGGTGGGCGTCGAGGCGTCCACCCCGCTCGAGCAGGCCTACCCCCTGGTGTTCCTGTGCAGCGACGCGGCCGCCGCCATCAACGGCATCACCATGGTCACCGACGCCGGCTACTTCGCCTCGGGGGTCACCGAGACCTTCCCGGAGGCGACGCCGGCGGTCAACTTCCTGCTCGGTCGCTTCTGACCGCCCGGGCCTGCTGATGCCCGCCGAACGGCCGGTCATGGGCCGGTGGTTCGAGGACCTGACGCCCGGTCTGGTCATCGACCACGCCGTGACCCGCACCATCACCGAGGCCGACAACACGTTGTTCTCCGTGCTGACCATGAACGCCCAGCCGCTGCACCTGGACGAGTCGTTCGCGGCCACCACCGAGTTCGGCAGCCGGATCGTGAACAGCCTCTTCACCCTGTCCCTGCTCATCGGGCTGTCCGTGTTCGAGACCACGTTGGGCACCACGGTGGCCAACCTCGGGTTCGGGGAGATCGCCTTCCCCGCGCCGGTGTTCCCGGGCGACTCGATCCACGGCCAGACCGAGGTGATGTCGGCGCGCCGGTCGGCGTCGCGGCCCGGACCAGGGCATCGTGGAGTTCGAGCACCGGGGGTACAACCAGCGCGACGAGCTGGTGGCCCGCTGTCGGCGCTCGGCCCTCATGAGGCAGCGCCCACCCGGGCGCCCATGAGTCGGCGACCGACGTGACCACCCGCTGGCGGAGCATGTTGTTCGTCCCGGGCAACCGCCCGGACCTGGCCGCCAAGGCCTTCCGGACCGAACCCGACGTGGTGGTGCTCGACCTGGAGGATGCCGTCCCACCCGCGGCCAAGGCCGACGCCCGCACCACCGCCTTCGAGGCGGCCGCCGACCTGGTGGCGTCGGGGGACGTCTGCGTGCGGGTCAACCCGCCGTCGACGCCGTGGTTCGCCGACGACGTGGCCGGCCTGGCCGACGGGCTCACCGCCGTGGTCGTGCCCAAGTTGGACTCGGCCGCCCAGCTGGCCCAGGTGGCCGAGGCCCTGGGCGGGCGCTCGGTGGTGGCCGGGATCGAGACCGTGCGAGGCGTGACCGACGCCCGCGAGGTGCTGGCCGCGCCGGTGGTGGCCTGCTACTTCGGCGCCGAGGACTACGTGGCCGACCTGGGGGGCGTGCGCACCGACGGCAACGCCGAGGTGGGCCACGCCCGGGCGTATGTGGCCATGGCCGCCCGGCTGGCCGGGGTGGCCGCCCTGGACATGGTGACCCTCGACTTCGGCGACGACGAGCGGTTCCAGACCGAGGCGCAGCAGGCCCGAGCGCTGGGATACGCAGGCAAGCTGTGCATCCACCCGGCCCAGGTGACCCTGGCCAATCGGGCCTTCCGTCCCACCGCCGACGAGATCGACTGGGCCGCTCGCCTGCTCGAGGCCTTCGACCGGGCCGGCGGCATGACCATCGCCTTCGAGGGCCAGATGGTGGACGAGGTGGTGGCCGCCCGGGCCCGGGCCATCCAGGCCGCGGCCGGCCAGCCGTGACCGCCGCCGACCCCCGACCCCTGTGGGCGCCGCCCGCCGACGTGCGCCAGTCGACGGTGGTGGGTCGCTACCTGGACTGGCTGGCCCGCGAGCGCGGCCTCGAGTTCGCCACCTACCCCGAGCTGTGGCAGTGGTCGGTCGATGATCTGGCCGGCTTCTGGTCCTCGGTGTGGTCGTTCTTCGACATCCGCGCCGACCAGCCCTACACCGAGGTGCTCCCCGACGCCACCATGCCCGGCGCCCGCTGGTTCCCCGGGGCCGAGCTGAACTACGCAGCCCGGGCCCTGGCCACCACGGGCCCGGGAACGGCGGTGGTGGCCCGGTCGCAGTCGGGCCCCGGCACCGAGCTGTCCTGGGACGAGCTGGCCGATCGAGTGGCCCGGTGCCGAGCCGGGCTGCGTCGCCTCGGGGTGGGATCGGGCGACCGGGTGGTGGCCTACCTGCCCAACGGTCCCCAGGCCCTGGTCGGGTTCCTGGCCACGGCCAGCCTGGGCGCCATCTGGGCGTCGTGCCCACCCGAGTTCGGGGCCCAGAGCGTGATCGACCGCTTCGTCCAGCTCGATCCCGTCGTGGCCCTGGTCACCCGGGGCTACCGCTACGGCGCCAAGCAGATCGACCGCCACGACGAGGTGGCCACCATCGTGGCGTCGCTGCCCACGCTGCGCTCGGTGGTGGACGTGGGCACCGACTGGGACGACCTGCTGGCCGAGCCGGCCGCGTTGGACTTCCAGCCGGTGCCGTTCGACCACCCGCTCTACGTCCTGTTCTCGTCCGGGACCACCGGTCCCCCCAAGGCCATCGTGCACACCCACGGCGGCATCCTGGTGGAGCACCTCAAGTCCCTCGGCCTGCACCACGACCTCGGCCCCGGGGACCGCTTCTTCTGGTTCTCCACCACCGGCTGGATGATGTGGAACCTCCTGGTGTCGGGACTGTGCGTGGGCGCCACCATCGTCCTGTTCGACGGTGACCCGGCCTGGCCCGACCTCGGCGCCCTGTGGCGCATGGCGGCCGAGACCGGGATCACCGTGTTCGGGGCCAGCGCGCCCTTCCTCATGGCCTGCCGCGCCGCCGGGGTCACCCTCGATGCGGCGGGCGATCTGTCCGCCCTGCGTTCGGTGGGATCCACCGGTGCGCCCCTGCCCGTGGACGGGTTCGAGTGGGTCTACCAGCAGCTGCCCGACGTGTGGCTGACCTCGGTGAGCGGCGGCACCGACGTGTGCACCGCCTTCGTGGGCGGGAGCCCGCTCATGCCGGTGGTGGCCGGCGAGATCAGCTGCCGCTACCTCGGCGCCCGGGTGGAGGCCTTCGACGACCAGGGGCGCTCGCGGATCGGCGAGCAGGGCGAGCTGGTGTTGACCGCGCCCCTGCCGTCGATGCCGGCCGGCTTCTGGGGCGACGAGGACGGCCATCGCTACCGCGACGCCTACTTCTCGCGCTTCGCCGGGGTGTGGTGCCACGGCGACTGGCTGACCATCACCGAACGCGGCTCGTGCACCATCACCGGCCGCTCCGACGCCACCCTCAACCGGGGCGGGGTGCGCCTGGGCACCAGCGAGTTCTACGCGGTGGTGGAGTCGGTCCCCGGCGTGGTCGACAGCCTGGTCGTGCACCTCGAGGATCCCGCCGGCGGGCCCGGGCAGCTGTTGCTGTTCGTGACCCTCGATCCGAGCGACGCCGGCCCGGCGGGCCGGATCCCCGCCGGCCCAGGTCACGAGATCGACGCAGATCTGCGGGACCGCATCGCCACCGATCTGCGTTCGAAGCTCTCACCCCGCCACGTGCCCGACCAGGTCTATGTGGTGGACGGCATCCCCCGCACCCACACCGGCAAGAAGCTGGAGGTGCCGGTCAAGCGGATCCTGCTGGGCGCACCCCCCGAGCAGGCGGCCAGCCGGGGCTCGCTGGCCGACCCCGAGGCCCTGGATGCCTTCGTCGGGCTGGCCGCCGTCCTCGGGGAGCAGCCCCCGGCGGGCAACGAACCCTGACCAGGCCGAGAAGGACGTTATCGCTGGCTGCTAACCTGCTTTGCATGGCAGGCAGGGCCCATCGTGGTTGACCGCACCGACCCCCGTTGGGAGCACGGCTACCACCGCCTCCAGGTCAAGCGCATCATCGAGGAGACGGCCGACACCCGGTCGTTCGTGCTCGACGTCCCCGACGACCTCGCCGACCTGTTCCGCTACCGGGCCGGCCAGTTCTGCACGTTCCGGGTCCAGGTGGACGGCGTGGAGCAGTCCCGCTGCTACTCCATGTCCTCTGCCCCCGAGACGGACGCGGATCTGACCGTCACCGTCAAGCGGGTCCCGGGTGGCCTGGTGTCCAACTGGTTCCACGATCACGTGACCGAGGGCGACACGCTCGAGGTCACCAAGCCGGCCGGCGTCTTCTGCCTGGGCCAGGGGCAGGCTCCGGTGCTGGCCTTCGTGGGCGGCAGCGGCGTCACCCCGGTCATGTCGATCGCCAAGAGCCTGCTGGCCGGCACCGGGCGCTCCATCCGCATCCTCTACGCCAACACCGACCGCCCGGCCATCATCTTCGACGACCAGCTGGCCGCGCTCGAGGCCGACCACCCGGACCGCCTCGAGGTGCGCCGCCACCTCGACATCGACGGCGGCTATCTGGACGCGGCGGCCGTGGCCGACTTCGTGGCCGGCCACCTCGACGCCGACTGCTACATCTGCGGGCCGGGTCCGTTCATGGACCTGGTCGAGACCACGGTGCTCGAGGCCGGGGTGGGCCCAGACCACATCCTGATCGAGCGCTTCATGACCCCCGACCAGCCCCGCGGGGACGCGCCGGCGCTCGACGCGGCCGCCGAGGAGGCGGCGGGCGTGCCCGAGACGGTGGTGATCATCCTCAAGGGCACCACCACCCCCATCAGCTACCAGGCGGGTGACACCGTGCTCGAGACGGCCCGCCGGGGCGGCCTGGCCCCGCCGTACTCGTGTGAGGCGGGCAACTGCGCCACGTGCATGGCCATCCTCCGCGACGGCCGAGCCACCATGCGCACCAACAACGCCCTCGAGCCCGACGAGGTCGAGGAGGGATGGATCCTGACCTGCCAGGCCGTGCCCGAGGGCCCGAGCGTCACCGTGGAATACGAGGCCCTCTGACCACGACGATGGCGGTGCCGTCGGTCATGGCGGTGCCGTCGGGGCGACGCTCAGGCCACCGCGCCCGACAGCCCGGCGATCTCGACCCCGATGGCCGGCGAGAGCTCGGTCTGGGTCACGGCCATGGCTTCTCCTGCTCGCCTGAACCAGCCGGCCCGAACGCCAGAGGGGAGCTCGAATGAGCTCCCCTCGGCGTTCGATGACCAGGGCGACAGGGTACCCCTGGCCCCTACTTCGAGATCCAGACCTGGCCCCACCAGGTCTTGGGCGAGAAGTTCCCGAACGGGATGTGCCCGGGACCCACGGCCGTGTCCAGGCCCTGCACCTTCTTCTGGGCGATGTAGGTGAAGGGCGTGTAGTAGAGCCACAGCGTGGTGACCGCGGCGTTGAGCTGCTTGACCAGATCGTCGTAGGCCTGCTTGCGGACGTTGGCGTAGCCGCTCTGGCGACCGGTGGTCAGGTCCTTGTCGATCTGGGGGGTCCCGTAGTGGGAGAAGTTGATGCTGATCGACGGCGGCGCCTTGATCGACGACGAGGCCCAGAAGTAGTACTCGTTGTCCGGATCGGGGAAGCCGTAGTTGTCTCCGAAGGCCGCCTCGAAGTTGCCGGTCACCTCCGCGGTGATCCGGGCCGACTGGTCGAGGGTCTGGATGTGGGTGGTGATGCCAGCCTTGGCCCACTGGGCGCTGAGGGCCTGCAGGGCGGTGACCACGTTGATGTCGGGCAGACCCATGAGGGTCACGGTCAGCGACGTGTCGCCGGTCTGCTGTTCGTACGCGGCCACCTCGGCCTTGGCCTTGGCCAGGTCGAAGGCGGGATAGCCGTTCTGGGCCGAGGGCATGCCCCAGGGCGTGTTGGGCCCGAAGGGCGAGGTCGACAGGTTGAGGCCCTTGCCGGCCAGGGCGGCAACCGCCTTGGAGTTGGTGGCATAGGCCAGCGCGGTGCGGGCGTGGAGGTTGGCCAACGGGTTGGCCTTGCCGTTCACGGTGGCCACGGTGTTGAGCTGGACCAGCACCGAACCGGCGTCCCAGTCCTTGACCTCGTTGAAGCTCCCGGCCAGCGAGTTGGCCGTGTTCGCACTGATGGTGGTCAACATGTTGACGTCACCGGACTGCAGCGCTTCGCTGCGGGTCTGGTCGTCGGTGATCACCCGGAACTGGATGGAGTCGAGGTACGGGGTGCCGCTCTGGACCTTGCCGGCACCGTCGAGGCCACCCCAGTAGTGCGGGTTGCGGTTCACGGTCAGCGAGCTGTTCTGCTGCCAGCTGCTGAACACGAAGGGCCCGGTGCCCACCGGGTGGGTCGAGCCGGCGGCGCCGGCCGCGATCATCGACGGCGCCATCATGTAGGTCGACGCGCTGGACAGGAAGCTCGACGGGAACGCGGCCCACGGCTGGCTCAGGTCCACCTGCACGGTCATGTCGTCCAGCGCCGTCTCGTCCTGGAACAGGTCGGCGAAGGTCAGGGTGTAGAAGGGGCTGGCCAGGTAGGTGTGCATGTTCTGCACCACCGCGGCGGCGTTGAAGGGTGAGCCGTCCTGGAAGGTGACGCCGGGGCGCAGCTTGATGACCCAGCGGGTGAAGTCGGTGTTGGCGATCCAGCTGGTGGCCAGCCAGGGCTTGGCCCCGCTGTCGGCTCCGGGGGTGGCCAGGGGCTCGAGCACGGTGGAGCCCACCAGGTTGCCGGTGTCGTCCCATTCGTTGATCGCCGGGTTCCAGCCCGGGGTCTCGGTCGGGATGCCCACCACCAGCGAGCCACCCTTGGTGGGTGTGGCCGAGGCCGATGCGGTGGTGGCCTTGGGGGCCGCGGTGGTGTGGCTGCTCGAGCCGCAGGCCGCCGCGGCCATGGCCAGCACCACCACGATGGCGACGCCTGCGAGCCGCAACGGTCGCTGCGCTTGGATATGAGCCGGGTCCGGCATCGTGCCGCCTCCCCCTGAGTTTCTTGGCGGAATCTTCCGGGGTCTATCGTCGCCGCCCGAGGTGAATTGAGAGATCGCTCACATTTCTCATCGGGTCGAACCAGATCGGGCCGGACGACCTACCGGCGGGGATTCCCGAGCGGGTCGCCCGGACCCTCGCGCCGGGCTGGACCGGCCGCCGATATTGGTGTCATATGTGTGGCACGATCTTGGGATCACGAGGCCACAGGCCCTGAGGACCGGGGAGGTCCACGGTGACGACCGCCAGCGACGTGCGCTACGACCCCTACGACGTCGAGATCCACCACGATCCCTATCCGGTCTTCCGCCGGCTGCGGGAGGACGCGCCCCTCTACTACAACCCCGAGCACGACTTCTACGCCCTGAGCCGCTTCGCCGACTGCGACGCCGCCCTGGTCGACTGGGGCACCTACTCATCGGCTCGCGGCGGGATCCTCGAGCTCATCCGGGCCGACATCGAGATGCCCCCCGGCGTGTTCATCTTCGAGGACCCGCCCATCCACTCCATGCATCGTGGCCTGCTGTCGCGGGTGTTCACCCCCAGGAAGATGAACGCGCTGGAGCCCAAGCTGCGCGAGTTCTGCGCCCGCAGCCTCGATCCCCTGGTGGGCGGCGGTCGCTTCGACTTCGTGGCCGACCTCGGATCGCAGATGCCCATGCGCACCATCGGGATGCTGCTGGGCATCCCCGAGTCGGATCAGGAGGCCGTGCGCGACAAGGTCGACCAGGATCTGCGGACCGAGGCCGGCCAGCCCATGCAGGTCTCCCAGGAGGGCTTCATCGACGGCTCGATCTTCGAGGAGTACATCGACTGGCGGGCCCACAACCCGTCCGACGACCTGATGACCGAGCTGTTGAACGCCGAGTTCACCGACGACACCGGCACCGTGCGGTGCCTGACCCGCGACGAGCTGCTGATCATCGTGAACGTGATCGCCGGAGCGGGCAACGAGACCACCACCCGGCTGATCGGCTGGGCCGGCAAGGTGCTGGCCGACCATCCCGATCAGCGACGGGAGCTGGTGGCCGACCGGTCGCTCATCCCCAACGCCATAGAGGAGCTGCTGCGCTACGAGCCGCCGGCGCCTCACGTGGGCCGCTACGTGACCAGGGACGTGGAGTACTACGACCAGCGGGTGCCGGCCGGCTCGGTGATGCTGCTGCTGGTCGGATCGGCCAACCGCGACGACCGCCGGTTCCCCGACGGCGATCGCTTCGACATCCACCGCCAGATCGGCCAGCACCTGACCTTCGGCTACGGGATCCACTTCTGCCTGGGCGCGGCCCTGGCCCGGCTGGAAGGGCGGGTGGCCCTCGACGAGGTGCTGACCCGGTTCCCCGAGTGGGAGGTCGACACGGCCAACGCCACGCTCTCGTCCACCTCCACCGTGCGGGGCTGGGAGACGCTGCCGGCCGTCATCGCCTGACCGGCCAGCCTGAGCTGCTTGCCTGGCGCCCCATTTGGTGCCATGGTGCTGGCACGAATTTAGCAAGGGACCGGTGGTCGAGGTGACCACCCCGAACGAGGGGGCGGCCCATGGGGCTGTTGGACGACAAGGTGGCCGTCATCACCGGCGCGGGATCCGGGATGGCCAAGGCCTCGGTGAAGGTCTTCGTGCGCGAGGGCGCCAAGGTGGTGGCGGGTGACCTCAGCGGCGCCGAGAAGGACACGGCCGCCGAGGCGGGCGCCGGCGTCGTGGCGGTGCACTGCGATGTGACCCAGGAAGCCGACGTGGAAGCCATGATGCAGACCGCGCTCGACGAGTTCGGCCGGGTCGACGTGGTGTGCAACGTGGCCGGCATCGGCGACGGAGGCCTGGTCGCCGACGTCACCATGGAGCAGTATGACCGCGTGATGGACATCGACCTGCGGGGCGTGATCCTGGGCATGAAGCACGGCATCCGGGCCATGCTGGGCTCGGGCGGCGGGTCCATCGTGAACTGGTCGTCGGTGGGCGGGCTCAACGGATCGATGGGCGTGGTCGTCTACAACGCAGCCAAGTCGGCCGTGATCGGCGCCACCAAGGTGGCCGCGATCGACTACGCCATGAAGGGCGTCCGGGTGAACTGCATCTGCCCCGGCTACATCGCCACCGAGATCATGGGCGCCAACGGCGCCGACATCCCCGGCATCACCGAGCACGCGGCCATGCGGCGCGCCGGCGAGGCCATCGAGGTGGCCGAGGTGGCGGCGTTCCTGGCGTCGGACAAGGCGTCGTTCGTGACCGGCGCCATCATCCCGGTGGACGGCGGCTGGTCGGCCAGGCTGGCTTGACCACCGTGCGAGTGCCCCGATGAAGCCGGCCCCCTTCGAGTACCACGTCCCGGCGACGGCCACCGAGGCCGCCGAGCTGCTGGCTTCGCTGGGTGACGAGGCCAAGGTGCTGGCCGGGGGCCAGAGCCTGATCCCCATGCTGGCGCTGCGCCTGGCCGTGTTCGAGCACCTGGTCGACATCGGGCGCATCCCCGAGCTGGTCGGCATCGAGCGACGCAACGGCCGCCTGCGCATCGGGGCCGGCACCACCCATGCCACCGTGGGGGCCAGTGCCGAGGTGGCCCGCTCCGTCCCCCTGCTGACGCAGGCCACACCCCTGATCGGTCACCTCCAGATCCGCAACCGGGGCACTCTCGGGGGCTCGGTGGCCCACGCCGACCCGGCCGCCGAGTACCCGGCCATCGCCCTGGCCCTGGATGCCACCATGGAGGTGGTCTCGTCCCGAGGCCGGCGCGACATCGCCGCGGCCGCGTTCTTCGACGGCCTGTGGACCACCACCATGGCCCCCGACGAGCTGTTGGTGGCGGTCTCGTTCCCGGTGTGGAGCGGCCGTGGGGGTTTCGCCGTGCAGGAGTTCGCCCGGCGTCACGGCGACTTCGCCATCGCCGGGGCCACGGTGGGCGTCGAGCTGGACGACGAGGACCGCATCCGCCGCAGCGCCATCGGCCTGATCGGGCTCGGCTCGACCCCCGAGCGAGCCCGCCTGGCCGAGGCCGAGCTGGCCGGGCGGCCCATCACCGACGTCGATCCCCAGGAGGTCGGCCGACTGGCCGTGGGCGAGCTGGCCTCGGTGCTCGACGACCAGCACGGCTCAGTGGACTACCGCAAACGAGTGGGGGCCGAGATGACGGCACGAGCCTGGTCCCGGGCCAGCGCCGAGGCACGACAGCCCGCCGGCCGGGAGGCCTGACATGAGCGAGATCGCGGTGGAGCTGACGGTGAACGGCCAGACCCGCCGGGCCACCGTGGAGCCGCGCCTGACCCTGGCCGACTTCCTGCGCGAGCGGTGCCGGCTCACCGGCACGCACCTGGGTTGCGAGCACGGGGTGTGCGGCGCCTGCACCGTGCTGGTCGACGGCCAGGCCGTGCGGTCCTGTCTGATGTTCGCCGTCCAGGCCGACGGGGCCTCGGTGACCACCGTCGAGGGCGTGGCCTCGCCCGACGGCGAGCTGTCCACCGTGCAGGCGGCCTTTCGTGACTGCCACGGCCTGCAGTGCGGCTTCTGCACCCCGGGGTTCGTCATGTCGGTCACCGCCTTCCTGCGGGACAACCCCGATCCGTCCGACGACGACATCCGCGAGGCCCTGACCGGCAACCTGTGCCGCTGCACCGGCTACCAGGGCATCCTGGCCGCGGTGCGCCAGGCGGCCGACGCCGGGCCGGATCCGGACGCCGCGTCGGACCTGGTCGAGGAGCGGTCATGAGCACGTCCACCAACGGCGCCGCCCGCTACGCCGGGGCCCGCGTGCATCGCGTGGAGGACGCCCGCCTGCTCACCGGCCACGGCACCTACGTCGACGACATCTCGCTGCCCGGGATGTTGCACGCCTGCTTCGTGCGCAGCCCCTACGCCCGGGCCACCATCCGCTCGATCGACACGGCCGCGGCCCAGGCCGCCCCCGGCGTGCACTCCGTGTTCACCGCCGCCGACCTCAACCCCGACGCCCGCGAGCAGTGGCACACCTCCGTCGGTCGCTCAGAGCCCCGAGACGCCCCGACCCCCGCTGGCCGAGGGCGAGGTCCGCTTCGTGGGTGACCCGGTGGTGCTGATCGTGGCCGACGACCGCTACCTGGCCGAGGACGCGGCCGAGCTGGTGGAGGTCGACTACGAGCCCCTGCCGCCCGTGGTCGACTACCGCCGGGCCGATGAGGAGGGGGCGCCGTTGGTGCACGAGACCCACGGCTCCAACGTCATCGGAGCCATCGCCGGGCTGCCCGCCTCCACCCTCGACGAGGTGTTCGCCGCCGCCGCACCACGTGGTCACCGAGACCATCTCCCAGCAGGGCTACGCGGCGGTGCCCATGGAGGGCCGCGGGCTGGTGGTCGACTTCACCAACGGGACCGGCGAGCTCACCATCTACTCGGCCACCCAGTCCCCCCACGAGGTGCGCCTGTTCTGCTCGCGCCTGCTGGGCATCGACGAGCACCGCATCCGGGTGATCATGCGCGACACCGGCGGCGGCTTCGGCCAGAAGATCATGGTCCAGCGCGACGAGATGTGCCTGATGCTGGCCGCGCCCAAGGTGGGCGCGCCGGTGAAGTGGGTGGAGGACCGCCAGGAGAACCTGTTGGCCGCGGGCCGGTCGCGCCACGAGCACGCCGAGGCCAAGATGGCCTTCGACGCGCGAGGGCACCATCCTGGCCGCCCACATCGACTTCGCCTCCGACTGCGGCGCCTACCCCACCCCGTGGCCGGCGACCACCACCGCGGTGGTGGGCATGCTCTTCCCCGGTCCCTACCGGGTGCCCAAGGCCACCTTCGCCACCAAGGCCCTCTACACGAACACGGTGGGACGCACCCCGTATCGAGGTCCCTGGCAGTTCGAGTCGCTGGCCCGCGAGGTGCTGCTCGACATCGCCGCGCGCCAGATGGGCATGGACCCGGTCGAGCTGCGGCGACGCAACCTGTTGCGACAGGACGAGCTGCCCTACACCAACCCCAACGGCATGCCCTATGACCGGATCTCGCCCATGGAGACCTTCGAGCAGGCCCTGGAGATGCTCGACCTCGATGCCTTCCGGGCCACCCAGGCCGCGGCCCGCGGCGACGGGCGCTACCTGGGCATGGGCCTGTCCACCTACGTGGAACCCTCGACCCCGGGTTTCGGCTCCTACGCCACCGAAGCGGCCACCATCCGCATCGAGCCCTCGGGCAAGGTCAACGTCTACATCGCCGGCGGCTCGACGGGCAACAGCATCGAGACCACGGTGGTGCAGCTCACCGCCGACGCCCTGGGGATGGACATCGCCGACGTGCACACCATCCAGGGCGACACGGCGGTGACCGGCTTCGGCGCCGGGGCGGCCGGCAGCCGCAGCGGGTCCATGACCGCCGGTGCGGTCCGCGACACGGCCAAGATCCTGCGCGAACGGATCGTGGCCATCGCCGCCCACAAGCTGGAGGCGGCCCCCGACGACATCGAGCTGACCGGCAGCCGGGCCTTCGTGGCGGGCACGCCGGCGGTGGGGATCACCATGGCCGAGATCGCCGGGATGGCCTACTTCGAGCCGACCTCGCTGCCCGCCGGGCTCGAAGCCGGCCTGGAGGCCAGCGCCCGCTACACCAACGACCTCGGCTCCATCTGGGTCAACGCCACCCACCTGTGCACCTGCGAGGTCGATCCCACCACCGGCGAGGTGCGCCTCCTGCGCTACATCGTGAGCGAGGACTGCGGTCCCATGATCAACCCCAACGTGGTGGAGGGCCAGATCGCCGGGGGCTGCGTGCAGGGCATCGGTGGGGTGCTCTACGAGCACCTGTCCTACGACGAGGACGGCAACCCCACGGCCACCACCTTCATGGACTACCTGCTGCCCACCGCGGCCGAGGTGCCCATCATCGAGTACGGCCACATCGAGACCCCCAGCGCCGGGCCGGGGGGCTACAAGGGTGTGGGCGAGGGCGGGGCCATCGGGGCACCGCCGGCGGTGGTCAACGCGGTGGCCGATGCGCTGGCCCCCTTCGGCGCCCGGGTGAACACCCTCCCGCTGAGCCCGGCCCGCATCGTGGAGCTCATCGACGGGCGCGACCCGCGGTCGCCGACACCTAGCCTGGGACGGACCACCTCCGACCCGAGCGTTGGGAGAGGCGCTGACCGAGCCGGCACCACCGAGACGACGCTACGACAGCCCGGTGCGGCGTGAGCGAGCCGCGCAGACCCGGGCGCGCATCGTGGCCGCCGGCGCCGAGATCCTCCACGGCTACCCGATCTGGAACTGGGGGGCCCTGACCGTGCGAGCCGTGGCCCAGCAGGCCGGCGTGAACGAGCGCACCGTCTACCGGTACTTCGCCAGCGAGCGGGCCCTGCGCGACGCGGTCATGACCCAGCTCGAGGAGCAGGCCGGCGTCGACCTGAACGGGCTCACCCTGGACGGCCTCCAGAAGTTCACCTCGCAGATCCTCGAGTTCGTCTCGTCGTTCCCGCTGGGGCCCCGCACCCCCGACGACCCGACCCTGACCTCCACCGGTCGGCGCCAGCGCGACGCCGCTGCTCAGCGCGGTGGCCGGGCCCACCGAGGACTGGCCTGAGGTGGACGGCCGCATCGCCGCGGCCCTGTTCGACGTGCTCTGGAGCATCGGGACCTATGAACGCCTGGTGGCCGACTGGGAGCTCGATCCCAGCGATGCCATCCGGGCCGTGACCTGGGCCATCGCCCTGGTCACCGACGCCATCGCCCAGGACCGCCGCCCGGGCTCCTGACGCCCGACCGCCTACTGGCGCAGGAGCTGGGTCTCGGATTCGGCGCAGGCCCGCGAGCAGAACCAGTCGCCGTCGCCGGAGCGCGACGGCAGCCGCGCGGGGCACCACCAGCCCGCACACCGGGTCGGTCACGGCGTCGTCGCCCCCGTCGGCCAGGCCCAACGCCCACACGTCGACGGGCTCCAGGAACCCACGGATGTCGGTCGAGCCGTTGCGGGCCGGCGGTCACCCATGCCGGTCGCTCGGGCGACGATCGATTCGGTGGCCAGGATCTCGTGCGCCGCGGCCCGGTCGCAGAGCCGGGAGGCCAGGTTCACGGCCCGCCCGATGTAGTCGTCCCCCTCGAACATGATGACCGGGCCGTGGGCCAGCCCGACCCGCACGGGCAGCGAGGGCAGCTCCTCGGTCATGCGCACGTCGATCTCGACGGCCAGGGCCACCAGGGCGTCGCTCATGGTCGAGCTCAGCATGGCCCCGTCACCCAGCCACTTGACCACCCGCACCCCGCGACGGGCCGCCGCCTCGCGCAGCACGGTGCGCAGGGCGGCCAGCACCAACACCACCTTGCCGTCGTCGTGGCGGTCGGTGAACTCGGTGAAGCCGCACAGATCCACGAATCCGAACGCCCGATCTACCCGCATCCCGCCATCGTTGCAGAACCGGGCGCCACGACCTTGCCTCCGTCCGCACGCTCGATGACCGGCCCGGTGCTCGGCCTAGGTCATCAGCTGGCGGTGGTGCTCGTCGAGCCAGGCCAGGTTGCTCGGCGATGTCGGCCAGCTCAACGTGGGGTGCCGGCTTCGCCGGGTTGTTGGGCGTCGTCAGCCACGTCGGGCCGGTCGGGGGTGTCCGTGGGGTCGGGGGTGACGCGTCGGCCGCCGATCGTGCAGCGACCCTCGTCGTCGATGCCGAGTTGGCCGGTGGCGGTGAGCTCGCCGACGTCGACCAGAACGACCAGATGCCGGCGTTCGACCCTCGGGGAGGGGCATGGTCATCCAGGTAGGCGCGGGCGATCTCGACCAGACCGTCGAGCCGGGTCGGCCGTGGAGCGGACTAGCCCGGCGCCTCGTCGGAGCCGACAGACGTTTCCGCGGAAACGCCACTGCGTACAAGCACCATCGTTGAGGTGCTCTTGCGCGGCGGCGAGGGCGGCGGCGATCAGGGCTCCGTCTTCGGGCACGATCTCGCCTCGAAGCTCGGTCAGACCATGACCATGCCAGAGGTCGAGGTGCTGGGCTTCCCGGTCGGCGACCGCCTGCGCCTCCTCGTCGAGGGGGCCGTCGCCGTTGTCGTGGCGGAGCTCGGGTTGCACCGTGCGGTAGGCCGAGCAGATGCGTTCGAGTTGAGCGGCGGTGGCGGCCAAGCCCAGATCCACCAGCCACGCCTCAGTGGCCGGCGGTGGCCACCCGGGTGATGGCCCGCACCTTGGAGTAGCTCAGCCGCCCGGCCGCGAACCCGGCCCGCACCAACGCCAGGTGCTCGAGGGCGCGGGCCACCCGCACCCGCTCGCGGCCGGCCAGCCGCGACAGGCCGCAGTGCCAGCTCAACCAGTACGCCGTCGATCGGCACTCCCAACTCGCCCAGCCCTCCCGCCGGTCGAACTCGGCGATCAACAACAACCAGGCGCACTCGTCCGCGGCCCGACGACCAGCCAGAGCCACGATCTGCGCCTCCAACCGCTCCGTGGTCAACCCCGTCCAACGACTCGGTCCATGGAGCGCTCGTCCGCCGACGCCGCTCCGCCATCTCGGTCTGCATCCCGCAACCACCTCCGCACGCTCCGCTCAGGCACCGCTGCACCATCCACCGCAACCCCCACCAGCCTACGAACGAGGTATGACAGCCCGGCGCGACCGTCGGCCACGCCTCAGGTGATGGTGCCGGACTCCTTGAGGGTGGCCAGCTCGTCCCAGCCGAGACCCAGGTCGAGCAAGATCGCCTCCGTGTGCTCGCCGGGCTCCGGCGCTCGGGTGGGCCGGCCGGGCCGACCGTCGAACTGGGCCGGCGCGGTGACCATGGGCAGGGACACCTCGTGGCCCATGTCCACCTGGGCCACGAAGCCGTTGGCCACCACCTGCGGATCGTCGTGGGTCTCACCCGGCGTCTGCACCACCGCCCACTCCCCGGAGAACCCGGACAGCCGGCGCCGCCACTCGGCCAGGGGATGGCGGGCGAAGAGCTCGTCCAGCCGCTCGACGCAGGCCCGGGTGTTGGCCCAGCGCACCTCCGCGTCGACGAAGCGCGGGTCGAGGGCCAGATCGGGCTGGCCCAGGCGCTGGCACAGGTCGGGCCAGTGGGGATCGGGCGCCACCATGGTCAACGCCACGAACCGGCCATCCGCGGTGCGGTAGGTGGACATGAGCGGGTTGCGCAGCTCGTGGCGGTCGGCGGCGGACCGGAGCCGCCTCAGGCCGGCGGGCCGGCGGCGGCTCCTCGTCGAGTCCGGCGTTGACCACGTCGGCCTGGATCTGCCACATCCCCGCGGCCAGCAACGAGGCGTCGATCTCCGAGGGCTCACCGGTGACGTGACCGCCGGTAGAGCGCGGCGCTCACCGCCGCGGCCACCGACAGGGCCCCGACCACGTCACCGAAGGCAGGGCGGGGGGCCGACGGCCAGGCGTCGGGGTCGGCGACGGAGCTGGTGGGCCATGCCGCTGCGGGCCCAGAAGGCGCCGGCGTCATAGCCGCCGCGGCCCGCATCGGGGCCCCGCGAGCCCAGCGCCGTGCCCCGCACGTAGATGACCGCCGGGTTGTCCGCCCGGATCTCGTCCCGCTCGATGCCCAGCCGCTGGCGGCCGTCGGCCCGCACGTTGGTCATGAACACGTCGGCGCGGGCCACCAGCCGCGACAGCAGCGCCCGGCCGGCGGGCTGGGACAGGTCGATCCCCACCGAGCGCTTCCCCCGGTTGGCCGACTGGAAGAAGGGGTCGACCCCCCGGTACACGTTGTGCAGCCCGACGGTCACCAGCCCCCGATAGGGATCGCCGCCGTCGGGATGTTCGACCTTGATCACCTCGGCGCCCCACTCCCCCAGCACCGCGCCGGCCATGGGCACGAACACGTGGGAGGCCACCTCCACCACCCACACGCCGGCCAGCGGCGCCGCCGCCATTCAGCCCGCCCGTGGGCTCGGGCTCGGGTCACGCACCGAGTCGGGTGCCTGGCGTGAAGGTGATGGGCACCACGGCCGGGCGTGCGGCTGAAGTGCGAGTGGAAGGGGATGGGCTCGGCGCCGTCGGCCAGCCTCAGGTCGTCGAGGCGGTTGACCAGCTCCCCCACCGCGATGCGCAGGTTCATGCGGGCCAGGTTGGACCCCGCGCAGCGATGAGGGCCGGCGCCGAAGGCGATGTGGCGGTTGGACTCGCGGTCGGGGTGGAAGGCGTCGGGGTCGGGGAACTCGGCTTCGTCGCGGTTGGCCGACACCCACGAGATCAGCACCTTGTCGCCCTCGGCCACCGGGCACCCGCCGATCTCGGTGTCGCGGGTGGCGGTGCGGGCGATGAACACGAAGGGCGGGTCCAGGCGCAAGCAGCTCCTCGACCGCCTCGGGCAGCAGCTCGGGCTTGGCCCGCAGCAGAGCCGGGATCTCGGGGTTCTGGCAGAACCGGATCATCATCTGGCCCAGGGCCCCGGCGGTGGTGTCGAGCCCGCCGAACAACAGGAGCTGGATCACGCCCACGATCTCGATGGGCGTGATGGCCCGGCCGTCGATGTCGGCGTTGATCACCGCGTCGACCACGTCGCCTCGGGGCTCCTCGCCCCGGCGCTGCTCCACGAACTCGCCGATCCACTCGTGGATGGCGGCGCGGGCCTGCGAGGCGCCCTTCTCGGTGGAGCGGGCCGCCTTCGAGGCCAGCGCGTTCACCTCGGCCAGCTCGTCGGCCGGGGCGTGCATGAACAGATCGAAGAAGACGGCCCCGGGGAACGGGTTGGCGAAGGCGTCCATGAACTCGCACTGGCCGGTCCTCGACGAAGCCGTCGATGAGGTCGTTCACGATCACCCGGGTGGCGGCCTCGTTGCGGGCCACCACCGCGGGGGTGAAGTAGGCGTTGATGAGGCGCTTGAAGATCCGGTGCTCGGGCGGGTCGAGCATCTCGGGGATGGCCGGGATGCCCACCCCGGGCGGCCCGGAGGGGATGGTGACCCCCGAGGCCGAGCTGAAGGTCTCCCAGTCCTGGGCCACCCGGCCAGCACGTCCTCGTAGCGCGACACCACCCAGAAGCCGCCCCACTCCTGGCTGTGGGCCACCGGGCACACGCCCCGCATGCGGGCCAGGGACTCGGTGAGCTGGTCCGCCATCCGCGGCGACAGGTGATCGAAGTGGTTGGTCACCCAGTCATCGGTGATCGGCTCGGCGGCCGACGGCGAAGCACCCATGGTTGACATGCGGGCCAGCATAGGTGAGCGATCACTCTCCGAGGCGGGGGCCCCTCGTCGCGGGCGGAAATGATATTCTCCTATAGCGGAGATGTGCATACCGGACGGCGCGGAGGCATCCATGGGCCAGCCGAGCAGAACGTGGACCGGATGGGGGTGGTGGGCTGTGGGCTCATGGGCTCGGGCATCGCCGAGGTCTCGGCTCGCGCCGGCGTCGACGTGGTGGTCATCGAGAGCGACCCGGCGGCGGTCGGACGCGGGACGGGAACGCATCGACGCCTCGCTGGGCCAGGCCGTGCGACGGGGCAAGTTGTCCGACGAGGACAAGGCGTCGACCTCCGCCCGGATCACCGTCACCAACGATCCCGATGCGCTGGCCGATCGCCAGCTGGTGGTGGAGGCCGTGCCCGAGCTCGAGGCGCTGAAGCTGGACACCTTCGCCATGCTCGACCGGGTGGTCACCGATCCCGACGCGGTGCTGGCCTCCAACACCTCGTCGATCCCGATCATGAAGCTGGCCATGGCCACCGCACGGCCCGAGCAGGTCATCGGCATCCACTTCTTCAACCCGGTGCCGGTGCTGCCCCTGGTCGAGCTGGTGCCGTCCCTGCTGAGCTCGCCGGCGTCGCGGGACGTGGCCGGCTGGTTCGCGGCCGAGCAGCTGGGCAAGCACGTGATCGAGTCCCAGGACCGGGCCGGCTTCGTGGTCAACGCCCTGCTGATCCCCTACCTGCTGTCGGCCATCCGGATGCTGGAGTCGGGCTTCGCCACCGCCGAGCACATCGACGAGGGATGGTGCAGGGCTGCGCCCATCCCATGGGCCCCTGGCGCTGGCCGACCTCATCGGCCTGGACACGGTCATCGCCGTGGCCGTGTCCATGTACGAGGAGTTCAAGGAGCCGCTCTACGCGCCGCCGCCCATGCTGTCGCGGATGGTGGATGCCGGCCTGCTGGGCCGCAAGTCCGGCCGCGGCTTCCACCGCTACGGCTGAGGCGTCCCGGTCAGCTCGGCCGGACCGTGGACCGGCCGGCCCCCGATCCAGGTGGCGTGCACCGCCACGGCCGCGGCGTCGGCCCCCAGCGTGGTCCAGTCCGTGTCGAGCACGCACAGGTCGCCGGGCGCGCCGACGCCCAGGCCGGGACCGGGCCGGCCCGGCGCCAGGGGATCCCGCTGGAACAGGCCCAGGGCGGTGTCGAGGCTCACCGCCTCGTCGGCCCCGATCACCCGCCCCTCGGCCGTGCGCCGATCCAGGGCCGCGGCCACGTGCACCCACGGATCGGCCGGCCCGTAGGGCGCATCGGTGCCGATGGCCACCGGGATGCCGGCCCGCCGCAGTGAGCCCAGCCGGTAGAGCCCGGCCCGGTCTCGGTCATCCACCTCGCGCCAGTAGCGGTCGCCACGGGTGGCGATCAGACCGGGCTGGGTCACCACCACCACCCCGGCCTCCGCCACCAGCCCCAGCACCCCGTCGTCGATGACCGAGCCGTGCTCGATCCGATCGCCCGGCGCCAGCCCCGCCGACAGGGCCAGCACCAGCTGCACGGCGGTGACGCAGTGGACGGCCACCTGTCGGCCGGCGGCGTGGGCTGCGGCCACCCGCGGGGTGAGATCGTCGAGGGTGGGCAGGTCGGCGTCGTCGAGCAGGATCTTCACCGCGCCCACCGTCACCCCGGCCCGCATCCTGGCGTCCGACGGTCCGCGGATCGGCGGTCATGGCCACCAGCGCGCTGGGGCAGGCCCGCCTCGGCCAGCCGGCCCAGGGCCTCGGCGTCGTTGGTGGCCGACGCGTCCACCACCGTGGTCACCCCCCGGGCGGCCAGCCAACGCCCCAGCCCGGCCAGGTCGAGGGCGGCTGGCGCCCGCGGCGTCGTCCGCGCCGGCCGCGCCCCGGTGCCGGGGCCAGCCGGGTGCGCAGCCACGCGTCCAGGCGGAACAACCGCCCGGTCGGCCGTGCCCGGCGCCGTCGCGCTCGACCCCGTCGGGCCATTCCTGGCGGATCGGCGGGGAGCACCGCGGCCAACCCCGTCGGGTCGAGGGTCCAGGTGATGCCGGTGCGATCCTGGACCCGGACCGGGCCGACGCCCGCCGCGCCCAGCGTGGCCGCATCGATGGCGCCGCTGGTGGCCACGTCGTAGCCCACCGCCCGGAGCCACCCGTCGGGCTGGTCGACCCGCCCCCGATGCAACGCCGCGGCCAGACCCCCGGCCCGGGCCAGCGCTTCGGGCGACAGGTCGACCGACCGGCGGGACGCGGCCAGCGCGAACAGGTGGCAGTGCTGATCGACCAGACCGGCCAGCACCGGTCGACCGTCCAGGTCGATCACCCGGGGGTCGGGGCCGAGGCTGGCCGGGTCCACCAACCGGCCATCCGCCAGGCCCAGATCGCCCACCACGCCGGGCGCCGGGCTGACCCCGCGGAGCCACCACCCCGCAGGGTCGGCCGCCGGCTCGCCGGGTCGCACTCACGCCCCGATCACCTCACGGCTCCAGGAACCGGGCGTCGTCCGCGCCCAGGGACCGGGCTCGACCCCGCCGAGGGGGGAGGCAGGGAGCCACCTCGATGCGCGCCGGAAGCGTCGAGCGTGGGCCCGGCCAGATGGGCCGCCACCCCGGCCATGGCCACGTCGAGGAGCCAGCGGCCGCCCTCGGCCAGTGCCGCCACCACCGCGGCCGCGGCCACCAGCCCTGCGCAGGGGTCGGCCACCGCGTCGGCGCAGAAGCAGGGTTGGCCCTCGTGCCAGGCGGCCAACCCGCCGGCGATGGCGGCGTCGTCACCGAAGCCGACGCGATCGCGACCGGGCCCGACGCGCCCGTGTCCGGTGATCGACACCCACACCTGGGGCCCGTCACGCACCAGGGAGGCGGCGTCGATCCCGAGCTGCTCCAGGGCCGCGGGGCCGTGATGCCTCGATGACCACGTCGGCCCGGGCCAGCAGGCGGCCGAGCGCGTCGACCCCGTCGGGTCGATCCAGGTGCACCCCCACGCTGGCCTTGCCCGCGTTCATCAGATCGAAGAACTCGGCCAGGCCCGGTCGGGCCCCATCGGACCGCCCCAGCGGCCCCGTCCGGGCGGCCGACCGACTCCACCTTGACCACGGTGGCGCCGGCGTCGGCCAGGATCCGACCGCACAGCGGGCCCGCCCACAACGAGGACAGGTCGACCACCAACAGCCCGTCGAGCACCCGCGCCGGCGCGTCGCCGAGGGCATCGGCGACCGCACGGGCAGTCCGGCATAGCCGTCCTCGACCGGGCCGGGTCGTGCCACCTCATGCCGGCGGGCAGGATCCCGACCGGCAAGCCAAGCAGGGCGGCGCGAGCGTCCAGCTCGGCCAGCGAGCGACCGGTCACGCGCCGCGCCAGCTCCGCCCAGAGGTCCTCGTCGGCCAGGGCCGGCCGGCGCGGCCAGGCCGACGCCTCCAGTTCGAGCCAGGCCGGGACCAGGTCCACGTCGCTGGCTCGGGCCAACGACAGCGCCAACCACCCATCGGCACCGGCCAGCAGTCGGGTGGCGCCCCCGCAGCTGATGGTCCCGGCCCGGGTGAACCCGGCCAGCGCGGCCCGCTCGGTCAACAGTGCGATGGGGTCGATCACCACCTCATGGCCCCGCGCCGCGGTGAGCCGGGCCAATCGCTGGGCCACCGCGTCGAGTCGCGCCACCAACGGTGCTGGAGGCCCGAGTCCGGGATGGTCGGGCCAGCCGGTGAGCGCCATCGCCCCGCGGGACGCCCAGGCGGAGACGGGTTCGGGGGGCGGTCGCATGCTTGTTGGTGGCTCCGGGCGCACGCTAGCGTGACGCCCATCTCCGTGCGGCACCTCGAGTGGACCGAGCTCCTCGACCTGATGACGTCACCGGTGCGGCGCACCGACCTGGGCGGTCCCGAGGGCGAGCTCCTGGTGGTCGAACCACCGACGAGCGACGATCTCGACCTCCGAGCCCTGTCGGCCGCACGGCGACGGCGCTGGCCGCCATACCGGTCGTCGTGGCGCTCGACGCCTCCGACGAGGTGCCGCCGGTGACGGCGTCGGTCGTCGACGTGGTGGCGCACGGTGACGATCTGGCCGCGGTGGTCGAGCGGGTCGCCCGCGCCCCCATCGCGGCCACCTCGCTGGCCCTGCTGCTGCGCGACCGAACCAGGGGCTCGGTGGCGCCGGGCCTGACCGCCGAGTCGGCGGTGTACTCCACCCTCCAGGCCGGCCCCGAGTTCGCCGCCTGGCGTCGACGACGACCGCCCCGCACCCGGCCGAACCCGAGCCCGCGGGCCCGCACCGTGGTGGTCGAGCGCACCGGCGACGAGCTGGTCATCACCCTGGACCGGCCCGAGGCCCGCAACGCCCTGGACGCGGCCATGCGCGACCAGCTGTGGGACGCGTTGGCGGTGGCCGCGGCCGACCCCGACCTCCAGGTGCGGTGGCGGGGGGCCGGGCCGGCGTTCTGCGCCGGCGGCGACCTCGACGAGTTCGGATCGAGGTCCGATCCGGCTCGGGCCCACCTGATCCGCCTGACTCGCAGCCTGGGGCGGCTCCTCCACGAGCTGGCCGATCGCACCACCGTCGAGCTGCACGGCGCCTGCGCCGGGTCCGGCATCGAGCTTCCTGCCTTCGCCGGGCGAGTCCGGGCTGCGCCCGACACCACCATCTCGCTCCCTGAGCTGTCGCTGGGGCTCATCCCCGGGCGCGGGCGGCACGGTCAGCCTCCCCCGACGCATGGGTCGGCACCGCACCGCCTGGCTGGCCTACACCGGAGCCACCATCGACGCGGCCACCGCCCATCGGTGGGGGTTGGTGGACGAGCTGACCTGACGGTCAGGAGGCTGGTTCGGCCTGGACGTCGCGATGGGTCACGCTGAGCCAGGCCACCAGGCCCACGATGGCCAGCGTCAGGACCAGGGCCACCCACCCGCTGCCCCAGCCCAGCCCGCCGGCATCGGTGGGCTTGCCCAACCAGTCGGCGAAGGAGGCGCCCAGGGGTCGAGTGAGCACGTACGCGAACCAGAAGCAGAGCACCGGGCTCCAGGCGAGGTACCGGTAGCCGACGACGGGCACGACCATGATGGCGGCGAACAACGCCATCGACAGCGGGTATCCGAGTCCCAGCGAGTTGGCGGTGAGGTCGCCGACGGCGGTTCCCAGGGCGAAGGTGGCCACCACCGCGGCCCAGTAGAACGCCTCCCGGCGCGAGGTGTCGACCAGATGGATCGACAGCGTGCCCTCAACCCGGTACCAGCCGACGAACACGACCGTCAGAGCCACCGCGCACAGCGCGCTCGAGGCCTCGTAGGGCACGCCGAAGCCGACGTGGAGGACGTCGGCGGCCATGGTCCCGAACACCCCCACCATCACCACCGCCAACCAGTAGGACCAGGCCACGTAGCGGCGTCGGGACAGCTGGATCGGGGATGGCCACCACGAAGCCGCAGAACCCCAGGAGCACCGCCGGGACCGGGTGCAGCGCGTGCACGAGGTAGTCCGAGGTCGACTCCCCCATGGCGGTGGACAGGCTCTTGATGATCCAGAACACCGCGGTGATCTCGGGCACCCGGAGCCGCCCCGTCCGGGTCCACCAGGCCGCCTGGCGGGGCGGAGGCGGTCAGGTGGGTCGAGCACGTCCCACCGCTAGAGATCCGCCCGCGGCGCAGACCACCGCCGCTCGACGGCTTGCCCCGGACGGGTCCTCATCCTGCCGGCCCGCGCCGGTTGTCCTCGGGGCGGAGCCGGGGTGCGACCGCAGATGGATCCTGGCCGATCCGGCCGAGGTCTCATCTGGCTCTCACCTGATCGTCCCTACCGTGCGGCCGATGCTTCTCGCGCTGGGGCCCGCTCCAGCGACCGTCGCCGGCCGGGTGACGACCCGGACCCGGCGACAGCTCGCCGTGGGGTCGGTGGTCACCCTGGCGTTGGCAACCTACGGATGGGACCTGGCCGGCGAGGGTTGGGGCAACCTCTACTACGCGGCCTCCGTGCGTTCCATGGATCGCAGCTGGTCCGGCTTCTTCTTCGGGACCTTCGATCCGGCCCGCCTGGTGACCACCGACAAGCCGCCGCTGGCCTTCTGGATCCAGGTCGGGTTCGTGCGCCTGTTCGGCTACCACGGCTGGGTGCTGTTGGCGCCCCAGGCGCTGGAGGGCGCGGCCACGGTGCTGATCCTGTACCTGGCGGTGTCGCGATGGCAGGGTCACGCGGGCCGCCATCATCGCCGCCGTCGTGTTGACGGTGACGCCGATCGTGGTGGCCATCAACCGCGACAACAACCCCGACACCCTGCTCATGTTGCTGTTGGTGGGCGCGGCGTACACGACCACGCCGGGCCCTGCAGTCCGATCGGTGGATCTGGCTGGGGGCGACGGGTGCGTTGGTGGCCACCGCGTCGGTGGCCAAGTCCCTGACCGCCTGGATGATCCTGCCGGCGGTGGCCGTCGCCTATCTGATGTGCGGGCCGAGCCTCTGGCGCACCCGGGTCCTGCGCCTGGCGGTGGTCGGACTCGTGGTCGTGGTCGCCACCCTGGCCTGGCCCGCCCTGGTCGATCTCACGCCCACCTCGCAGCGTCCCTACGTGGAGGGCACCGCCCACGACCACGAGCTCGAGCTGACCTTCATCACCAACGGGCTGGACCGGCTGGTGGGCTCGCGCCGACCCGCCCGTCCCCTCCAGCCGGCCCACCGCGCCACCGGCGCGGCGCGGGCCAATGCGACCGGCACGAACGCCGCGCTGCGTCCGCGTCCGACGCCGGATCCGGCTCGCTCGGCCCGCGGGGACCGCTGCGGCTCCTGGGCCGCGGGTTCGGTGGTCAGATCGGCTGGCTGGTCCCCCTGGCCGGGCTGGCCTCGGCCAGCGGCCTGTGGGTGGCCTGGCGGCGCCGACGCCCAGGGCCGCTGCGTTCGGCGGGTGGATCCTCTGGGCCGCATGGCTGATCACCGGCGCGGCCGTCATCAGCTTCGGCGGTGGGGTGTCCCACCTCTACTACGCCAACGAGATCGCGCCGCAGGTCGCCGCCACGGTCGGGGCCGGCCTGGTCCTGTGGGCGAGGGAGTGGCAGGGCGGGCCGGGCCCTGGGCTGGCTGCTGGCGGTCGCCATCGGTGGCTCCGCCGCGGTGGGCTTCCTGATCGCCCACCGCTCGGGCGGGGCCTTCGCCTGGGTGGCGCCCACCATCCTGGTGGCCGGGCTGGCCGCCGTCGCCCTGCTGGTGGGGTCGCGAGCCCCCGCTCGTCACCGAACGACCGGCGGCGGGCGGCCTCTGGCGGGCCGGCCTGGCCGTCGGTGGCGTGGCGCTGCTGCTCGGTCCGGTCGTGTGGGCCATCCAGCCGCTGCGCCATCCCACCGACGGATCCGACCCCCGCGCCGGGCCCGCCCCCTCCCGGGCCAACACCGCCGCCCAGGTGGATGCGGTGGTGCCCGCCCTGCGCTGGATCGAGGCCCGAGCTCCGGGCGTGCGCTACCCGCTGGCCCTGACCTCCACCGCCGACGCCGGCGCCTGGGTGGTGGCCGGCGGCCGATCGGTGGTGGGGCTCGGAGGGTTCTTCGGCAACGAGCCCATCCCCCCGATGTCGCGGTTGCACCAGCTGATCCGGTCGGGTCAGATCGGTTACGTGCTGGTGGACCCGACGGCCTCGACCCCGACCATCCGGCTCATCCGGTCCACCTGCGTGCTCCAAACCGGCCATGCCCTGCCCCTGGCCACCGCTGATCTCCTCTACTGGTGCCATGGGCGAGGTCTCACGAAGGAGGTGAACAGCCATGGATCGTGACGCTCCCCGCTCCCCCGCTCGGGCTGCGGGGATCCTGGCCGTGCTGGGCGGCATCCTGGTGCCCAGCGCGATGCTGGTCGCGGTGTGGGGGCTGCTCAGCAAGCCCATCGCCTACAAGTTCCTGGTCCTGGCCGTCGGCCTGGCCATCGTGGGTGTCGCCTTCGTGGCCCAGGCCGTCCAGCTCGACCGACAAGCACGTGGTCCCGGCCCGAGGACGTAGTGCTCGACCTGGCGCCCCTCCCCCGCCTGGCGGATCCGCCATCCGCCCCGAGGCGGATGCCGCCCGTCGATGGCGTCTCGTAGGCTCGGGCCGTGTCTCCGCGTGTGAGGGCCTGGCTACACCGGCACCCGACCCTGGTAGACGCCTGGTGTGCCGGGGCGCTGCTCGTCCTCAGCGTGTCGGTGATCGCCCGGTCCACCCGCCTGGAGCACGGGCGCTGGTCGGCGCTGGCCATCGCCACCGCGTTGGTCGCCCCCATGGCCCTGCGACGCCGCGCGCCGACCGTGGTGTTCGTGATCACCGCCGTCGTGGCCCTGGTCCAGTGGGCGTTCGCCATCCCGCTGGGTCCGGCCGACCTGGCCATCCTGGTCGCCCTCTACACGGTGGCTGCGCAGGCCGAGCGGCGCAACGCCCTGGTCGCCACCGCCATCGTCCTGGTGGGCATCGCCATGGCCGCCACCCGGTTCCACTTCGGCGACACCCCCGGCAGCTTCCTGGGGCCCGCGGCCATGGCGCTCACCGCCTTGCTCCTGGGCGACGACCTGCGCAACCGTCGTGCCTACCTGGCCGAGCTCGAGGCCCGAGCCAGCCGCCTGGAGGCGGAGCGGGAGGCCGAGATGCGCCGAGCAGTGGCCGCCGAACGATCGGCCATCGCCCGCGAGCTCCACGACGTGGTGGCCCACAACCTGAGCGTGATGGTCATCCAGGCCGAGGCCGCCACCTACGCCATCGACGACGATCCCGGTCAGGCCCAGCACGCCATGCAGGCCGTGACCGGGGCCGGCCGCCAGGCCCTGGACGAGATGCGGCGGATGCTGGACGTCCTGCGGCCCGATGGCACCGCCCAGGACCGCCGGCCCCAACCTGGCCTGGGGGAGATCCCGGATCTGGTGGACGGTGTGCGCCAGGCCGGTCTGTCCGTCGAGCTCTCGGTGCTGGGCGAACCCCGCCCGGTGGCGCCGGGCGTCCAGCTGGCCCTGTATCGCATCGTGCAGGAAGCCCTCACCAACACCCTCAAGCACGCCGGGCGCGGGGCGGCCAGCGAGGTCGAGCTGCGCTTCGACCCGACCCGTGTGTCCGCCCGGGTCACCGATGACGGCCGCCACAGCCCGTGGACCCCGCCACCTGGTGGCCGGGGTCAGGGCCTGGTCGGCATGCGCGAGCGCGCCGCCATGTACGACGGCCGGCTCAAGACCGGCCCGAGCTCATGTGGGGGCTTCCAGGTCGAGGTCATGTTCCCCACCCCGACCGACCGGTGAACCCCATCCGAGTTGGCCTGGTCGACGACCAGGACCTCATCCGGGCCGGGCTCCGGATGATCGTCGACTCGCAGGACGACATGACCGTGGTCGGCGAAGCTGCCGACGGCTACGAGGCCGTCGAGCTGGCTCGCGCCTCCGCCGATCGACGTGATGCTGGTCGACGTGCGCATGCCGCGCCTCGACGGGATCGAGGCCTGCCGCCAGATCATCGACGGCTCCGATCGGGGCACCCGGGTGCTCATCCTCACCACGTTCGACCTCGACGATGCCGTGTACGCCGGTCTGCAGGCCGGTGCCAGCGGCTTCCTGCTCAAAGACGCCCCGGCCGTCGAGCTGCTCCAGGCCATCCGGGTGGCGCATCGGGGGGATTCGGTGATGGCCCCGAGCGTGACCCGGCGCCTGGTCGACCACTTCCTCGACCAGGCGCCGCCGGCCGATCCCGACCCGGCGCTGGACACCCTCACCGCCCGTGAGCGCGAGGTGCTCCTGGAGCTGGCGACAGGCTCCACCAACCAGGAGATCGCCAGCCACCTCTACCTGTCCGAAGCCACGATCAAGAGCCACGTGGGCCACATCCTGACCAAGCTCGACCTGCGCGACCGCGTCCAGGCCGTGATCTTCGCCTACGAGCAGGGTCTGGTGGTCCCCGATCACCGTCCTCGTCCCACCTGACGGCGGCGACAAGACCCCACGTGCGGCGTCAGACGCCGCTGGTGGCCTCCAGCTGGCCGCTGGCGATGGCGTCGACCAGAGCCTGGTGGTCGAGGTCGTTCTGCTCCGCGTAGCGCACCGAGAACCGGGCGATGGCCTGATCGAAGGTGTCCGAGCTGCCCAGGTAGGCGGCGATGGCCACCCGGTCCCCGGAGCGGGCGTGGGCCCGGGCCAGGGTCCAGCCGCAGATCTGGCCGTAGACGTCGAGCAGCTCGGGCGACATGGTCTCCACGTTGGCCGACGCCTTCCAGTCCCAGAGCTGGCGGATGTAGTAGTCGTGGGGCTGGGCGTCGACGCCGGTGACGTGCACCCAACCCAGGAAGATGTCGCTGGCCGCCTGGACCAGGCGCTGGCCCTGCACCACCCGTTGGCCGTGGTTGGCGAACCCGCTGCGGCCCAGGTACGGCTCCATGACCGAAGCCTCCGCCTCCTTGATCTGGAGGAACAGCGGATCCTGGTTGTCGAGTCCGACCATGAGCATGACCCAGCAACGCGTCCCCACGCTGCCCACCCCGACCACCTTGCGGGCCAGCTGGGCGAAGCGGTAGCTCTCCAGCAGGTGGCGGCGGTCGTCCTGGAGGGTGTGGCGATAGGCCCGCAGCGCCTGGTGCATCGACTGCTCCAGCCCCATGCGCTCGTCGTCGGGAAAGATCTCCTCGGCCGGCACCAGCAGGGGCGGATCGCTGACGAAGCGGGGCTCGCCGTCCACCAGCTGGGTCAGCTTGGCCTCGGCCTTGAGCCGGTCCTTCGACTCGGCCTTGTCCACCGTCCGCTGGAACTGCTTGAGCGCCTCGGACCCCAGGTCGCGACCCCATCGAGCCATGATGTCGTCGACGCCCAGGTGGGCGTACCACATGTCGAGGTTCTGGGTGCGGGCGAAGCGACGGATGGCCTCCCGGTAGGCCCGCACCGAGGCGGTGACGATGCTGGTGCGGATCTTGCGATCGAACCCGCGGCTGCGCGCCGCGATCTCCAGGCTGGCGCCCAGCCGCTTGACGTCCCACTCGAAGGGCCCGGGCAGCGTCTCGTCGAAGTCGTTGAGGTCGAAGACCAGGCTCCGCTCGGGTGACGCGAACCCTCCGAAGTTGACCAGGTGGGCGTCACCGCAGAGCTGCACCTTCAGGCCCGTGTTGGGCACCGACGCCAGATCGGCGGCCAGGACGTTGGCTGCGCCCCGGTAGAAGGCGAAGGCCGAGGC
Source organism: uncultured Microthrixaceae bacterium (assembly GCA_963793965.1). Lineage (GTDB taxonomy): Bacteria > Actinomycetota > Acidimicrobiia > Acidimicrobiales > Acidimicrobilacustridaceae > UBA4742. The sequence goes on along the minus strand of CAWCCB010000010.1, from coordinate 151,553 downwards.
CGCCATGCGTCCGTGGCGGATGGGGACCAGCTCGGGCACCCGCGTCGCCTCCTGGGCCGTCAGCAGCGCCAGGGGGTCGGGTCGGTCGCTGGCCGGCGCCCACTCCCCGTGGCTGGTGCGCGGGACCGCGGCCCGGGCCGCCTTGCCCTTCGCCGCCCGGTCCGGCACCGTCGGGTGCGGGACGGCGGCGAAGTCATGGTCGTGCTGATCGGTGGTGGCCACGAGAAGCTCCTTCAGGTCTGAGAGGTCGACCGGACCCCGGGTCGCACCCTACGTCGCATGTCTCGTCGAGGCCGCAGATCATGGGGACGGTGGAGTCGAGGTGCCGGTCGCCCCCCGTTCGTCAGGGTCTCAGTCTCGCCCGTTTTTCCTCACCCCACCTGGGCGATTGCGGTGGCCGGGGTCCCCATCAGGGTGGAGGCGGGGATGCGCAGGCCGCGGGCGGCGGGCCGCGTCCCCACCACCTGGGTGCCGGGCGGCACCTCCAACCACCTCCGGCTCGTCCATCCTCGGGCCAGCTCCGACCACTCGCCGAGCTGAGGATGGTGCGGCGGCCACATCTCGGGCACCGACAGCGGCTGGGACACGCCCCGGTAGCGCAGGTCCAACGAGAGGCGGGTGCGGTCGGTCAGGTTGGGCAGCGCCCGGTGGACGGTGAACCCGTGCATGACCAGCACGTCACCGACCCGGTAGTCGGTGGAGCCCCAAGCGCCGACGTCGTCCGCCCCGAGGCAGACTCGGACCCGAACCCCGCCGGTGGGCACTGGGACCGATGGGCCGCACGCCCTGGCGGGCGGATCCGACCAGCACGGCCAGGCCGCCTCGGGCTCGGGGGATGTCGACCAGCGGGACCCAGCAGGTCAGGCCGTCCGCCCCGCCCTGCACATAGGTGAAGTCCTGATGGGTCTGGGTGGTCGATGACGGGTCCAGCGCGTGGGGATGGCCGAAGCGGATGACCTTGCGGGGGTGCACGACGATGTGTTCCTCATCGGTGATCAGCCGGGCCAGTCCCACCAACGCCTCCTGGTAGGCCAGCCGGTGCAGGGCCTCGAGGGCCACCCCGGCCCGCAGTAGGGCCAGGTACCGCTCGTGGCCCAGCTCGGGGACGGGTGGCCTCGTGCGCAGCGTGGTGTCGGCCGCTACCCCCGGCCGCCACCACCCGCTCGGCCACCGCTGCACCCACCCCGGCCACCTCCGACCGGTCCAGCCAACCCCGCAGCAGCAGGTAGCCGTCCTCCCGCAGCCGCGCTCGCAACGCCTCCCCGACGCCGGCCTGGGCGATGTCACCGGCCTGGGCGCAGGTGCCACCCTCGAGCAGGCAGGACGAGTCGCGGAGCGTGAGGTCCACCGATTCGTCCGGCCCGGTGGTGGCGACGCCCGGGCTCATGGTCGCTCCTCGGTCGGGGGCCCGCTCGTCGGATGGCGGGTGGAACCGTCCGGCCTGCAGGCCGCGGAAGTGGCGCTCGAGGACCAGGCGGCGCGACAGCGATCGGCCTCCCACCAGGGCCAGACCGCGAGATCCGATGGCCGTGCCGGCCTGGGTCACCCCGTACTTCACCAGGGCCAGGTCCGACTGGGCCAGGGGCCCGTCCTGGCGGCGGGCCAGCGCGTCGGCGAGCAGGGCCGAGCCGGTGCCCAGCTCCGCACCGATCTCACCCACCAGCCGACGGGCGCCGGGCACCCGGCCGAGTCGTCCACCCGCGGCCCCGATGGCGACGGCCGCCGCCTCCTCGGCCAGGCCCAGGTAGAAGGCGCTGATGGTCAGCGTGAACCAGGCACTCGTCGGGAGACCAGACGGACCCAACCGGCGAGAGTCACGTCCTCATCCCGGCCAGCCGTTAGGGTCCCCGTGTGCGGCGGTGTTGGACGCTCGGCGCCACCTTGGGCGTGGCGGTGCTGGCGATGGGCGTCGTCGGTTGCACCGGTTCGAGCCGGGGGACCACCTCCGCCGGCGCGGCGCCCACCATCGCACCGGCCGACACCGCCAGGCCGGCCGGTTCCGCGGCCGGGGGCCCGGTCCAGCAGATCCCGACCACGGTGGGCACGCCACCGCTGCACGCCACGCTGACCCTGCCACCCGGCCCGGGCCCCTTTCCGGCCATGGTGCTGGTCTCGGGATCGGGGCCCAACGATCAGGACGAGAGCTACCAGTCCGACAAGCCCTTCCGTGACCTGGCCCTCGGTCTGGCCATGAAGGGCATCGCCACCCTCCGCTACGACAAGCGCACCCACGACTACCCCAACGCCATCGATCCCGCCACCTTCACCGCCACCGACGAGTACGTGCCCGACGCGGTGGCCGCGGTGGAGCTGCTGGCGCACCGTCCGGCCATCGATCACCGGCGGATCTTCGTGCTGGGCCACTCCCAGGGCGGGACCTTCGCACCCCGCATCGCCCAGCAGGCCCCTCAGGTGGCCGGGCTCGTACTGCTGGCCGCGGTCGGCGGAGCGGCCGGGTGCCGAGCTGTGCGCGAGACCCGCTACCTGGCCACCCTGCCCGCACCCGTGGGTCCCCAGTACGCCGCCCAGCTCCCCCAGGTGGCGTCGATCGCGGCCCAGATGGACAGCCCGGCGTTGGCCACCGCCAGCCCCTCGACCCGCCTGTTGGGTGGGGTCGGCCCGGCCTACTACCTCGACCTCCAGCACTACGACCCGGTGGCCACGGCCCGAGCCGTCCCCCAACCGCTGCTGCTGCTCCAGGGCGACCGCGACTACGAGGTGACCGTGACCGACGACCTGGACGTGTGGACGAAGGGCCTGGACGGCCGCGCCGGCGTCACCGTGAAGCGGTTCCCCGAGGCCGACCACCTCTTCATCGACGGGCAGGGACCACCCACCGTCGAGGACTACGACACGCCCGGCGTAGTCGACCCCGCGGTGATCGCGTCCATCGCCGAGTGGGTGGGCACGATCGGCTGATCGGCGTCAGCTGACCCACAGATCGCCCAGCCACGTCTTGGGCTGGAAGTTGCCGAACGGCGCCGCGGTCGGACCTGAGGGCAGCCCGTGCACCGACGGCCGGGCGATCAGCGAGTAGGGGGTCGAGAAGGTCCAGATGTTCACGGCGGCGGCGTTGATCTGGTGCACCAGGTCGTCGTAGGCCGCCTTGCGAGCCGCCATCGACGGGTTCTGGCGACCCACGGCCAGGTCGGCCTCCATCTTGGGCGTCGTGTACTGCGTGAAGTTGATGGACACCTTGCCCTCACCTTCCGCCGTGGCGGCCGACCAGAAGTAGTGGTTCTGGTCGGGGTCGGGCGAGCTGTAGAAGGTGAACATGGCGGCCTGGTAGTGCCCGGCCACCACCTGGGTGATGAAGGTGGCCTGATCCACGCCGCTCAGCTGGGCGTCGATGCCGGCCTGCTTCCATTGCGCCTGGAGGACCTGCATGACCCGTTGGGTGGTCACGTCCGGGGTGCCCGAGAGGGTGAAGGTGAGCGACGACTGGCCGGTCTGGCGCTCGTAGAGCGCCACCTGCTGGCGGGCCTTGGCCACCGAGTACGAGGGGTAGCCGTTCTGGCTCTGGGGCATCCCCCAGGGGCTGTTGGGCGGGAACGGGGAGTTGCCGCTCTGCACGCCCTGGCCTTCCTGGGCGGCCAGCGCCAGCCGGTTGGTGGCGTAGGCCAACGCCAGGCGGGCGTGGAGGTTGGCCATGGGGTTGGCCTTGCCGTCCACTGTGGTCAACGTGTTGAGGATCACCGTGCCCGGCTCGGTGGTCCAGTCCCGCATCTGGGTGTATTGCCCGGCCAGCTGGATGGCCACCTGGGCGCTGGCGGTGAAGATCAGCGCCGACGTCGCCGCTCTGGATGGCGGCGGCCTGGGTGGTGGGGTCGGTCAGCACCTTGAAGGTGAGTCCGTCCAGGTGAGGCAGGCCGTGGCGCCAGTAGGTCGGGTTCTTTCTGGTCACGAAGGTCGCGCCGGGCTGCCAGGACACGAAGGTGTAGGGGCCAGTCCCGATCGGGTGGCGCTCGCCGTGGTCGGCCGACCCCAGCATGGCCGGGGCCATCATCAGGGCTGACTGGCCGGTCAGGAAGCTGGTGGGGAAGGCGGCCCAGGGCTGGGTCAGGTCGACCTGCACCGTCTGGGCGTCGATCACCGAGACCGACTTGAACATCGGACCCACCGCCTCGCCCGACAACGGCGCGGAGGCGGCATCGTCGAGGTTGGTCTTGACCGCGGTGGCATCGAACGCCTCGCCGTCCTGGAAGGTCACGCCGGTGCGCAGGTGCAGCGTCCAGCTGTCATAGCTGGCGTTGGGCGACCACGAGGTGGCCAACCAGGGTTGCGCCGACAGGTCGTGGCCGGTGGCGGCCAACGGCTCGAGGACCGACGACCCCACCAGCGCGCCGGGCTGGGCCCACTCGTCGCGATGGGGGTTCCAGCCGTTGGTCTCCCCGCCCACGGCCACCACCAGCTGGCCGCCGTCACGGGGGCTGGCGTTGGCCGCCGATCCCGGGGTGGCGCCCTTCGAGCTGGTCGAGCCCGAGCAGCCGGCCAACACCACCATGGCCAGCGCCGTCGAGGCGACGAGCATCCATTGCCTTCTGACTGCCCACACGGTCAAGCCGGCCTCCGACGAGTTCGCCCAGATGATGTGCCACGTCGGCGACCAGGTGGTCGCCCGGTTCGAGGCCCGCGGGCGGTTCGACCCGCCCGCCGTCCACACCTCAGCCGAACAGCCGGTCGTGGCCACCCAGGTACTGTGAGGCCATGCCGGACAACGGGCGGGTGACCCGCACCTCCCCGGTCGACCGAGGTGTCGGATCGACCAAGCGCCGGGTGGGCCGGCCGCCCAAGCTGGACCGCCAGATGATCGCCGAGGCCGCGCACCAGATCGGGTTGGCCGACCTGACCATGAAGTCGGTGGCCGATCGGTTGGGCGTGAGCGTCCCGGGCCTCTACCACCACGTCGGGGGCAAGGACGACCTCCTGCGCCTGACCGCGGAGTACTCCGCCGCCCACCTGGAGCTGCCTCGCGATCGCCACCAGCACTGGGCCGTGTGGCTGTTCGAGTGGGCGCAGTACAACCGGGACGCCTTCGTGGGCCAGCCCGAGCTCCTGAAGCAGTACCTGGAAGGGGCGATCGGCTTCGATCGCACCTCGGAGATCTACGAACAAGTACTCGGCCTGCTCACCCGTGAGGGCTTCACCATCGACGACGCGGTGGCGGCCTACACCACGGTCAGCACCTACTCCATCGGCGCCGCGGTCAACACCATCCGCGAGGCCCGGGCCGCGGCCGCAGGGCCGGCCCTCCACCGCCGGTTTCCAACGGGTGCTGGCCGGCCGCGGCCCCGACGAGCTGCCCCACCTGCGGGCGCGGTGGCCAGCGGCGGCATCGACCCGACGGCCCTGTTCGACCAGGGCCTCCTGTCCATCCTTCGGGGCCTGGTGCGCGACCGCAACGAGCCCTGGCCGGCGGTTCGGGCCAAGCTCCGGCGGGCGGCGACCCCCCGGGCTCAAGAGTAGAACTGCTCGCACCAGCGGCGATGCTCGAGGATGAGCTTCTCGGTCTTGGTGATCACCGGCGGGTCCCGGTACAGCTTGTTCTCCCAGATCGGGATGTCCTGGGACACCCCGGCGCAGAACGATGCCGGCCGCCTGCTCCACGGCGTCGGCGCCGTTGGCCTTGGGCGCGGTGAAGATCCATCGCACGAGACGTTGCCGGCGTCGATCGGCGTGGTCGACGACAGGAAGGTGACGTACCCCTTGACCCGCAGCACCCCCAGGCCGAGTCCGTAGCCCTCCCGCATGAAGTTGCCGTCCATGCCGACGGCCTTCTTGTAGGTGCCGTCCACCACGAACTCGTCCTCGGGGATGGCGTCGGTGCCGTGCACGTAGCGGAAGTGGGAGAAGTCCACGTTGTTCTCGGCCATGTCCTGGGCCGACACCCGGATCTCGAAGCCCCGCACCAGGATGGGCGACCAGTCGTGGTCGTGGAACTCGGGGACCTCGGGGACGTCGTAGAAGGGCTCGCTCGCCCTTGGCGTGGTACCAGGCCCAGATCATGTGGTTGCGCTCGATGGTCGGATACGCAGCGGGCGTGGGCCGCGGGCGGGATGCGGGTCATCTCGCCGTAGGGGATCTCCACGCACCGGCCGCGACGCGCCGTCGAACTTCCACCCGTGGAACGGGCAGCGCAGGCACTGGTCCTCGACCCGGCCACCGACGGCCAGGTGGGCGCCCAGGTGCGGGCAGTGGGCGTCGAGCACCCGGGGCGTGCCGTCGCCGGCCCGGTACACGACCAGGTCACGGTCGAAGTAGTGCATGGCCCGCACGTCGCCCGGCGCCAGCTCGGTCGCCTCGGCCACGACGAACCAGCCGTTGGGCACCGGGTAGGGATAGCGAGGCTCGTCGAACCGCGTGACCCGGACCCGACCATCGAGATCGGCGATCAGGTCGGGGTCGCGGGGCATGGGCAGGCCCGCCGGCAGGCCACCGTTGTCCTGGTTCACCTCGGTGGACGCCAAGCCGCCGAGGGCGAGGTCTTCGGTCATGTCACCCATGCCATCCCCCGGGCGAGTCACGTTCGCATCGATCTGATGCCGATCGATCCGCATGTCGATCCGGCTCGGTCGACCGAGTTTTCGATCGCCCATAGATAATTCCACAGCGCCCGGCCGACCCGCAAGAGTCGGCACGATCAACCGGCATCGGCGTGGCGCTGCACCAACTCCACCTGGTAGCCGTCGGGATCGGCCATGAACGCGATGGTCACCGGCCACCGATCCAGCACGGTCGGCTCCATCACCGACTGGTAGCCCGCCTCCACGGCGCAGCCGTGCAGGGCCACGGCGTCGTCGGTGTGCACGTAGAGCTTCCACATCGAGGTACCCATGTCGATGGGGTCGTCGCGTTCGAGCTGCTGGGCCAGCTGGAGCTTCCCGCCCTGGCCGGGGTTCTCCAGGATGGCCTCGGCGTGGCCCGGGATGTCGGTGCGGCTGGTGCACTCGAGCCCGAGCGTCTCGTAGAACGCGACGGACCGGTCGAGGTCGCTCGACGTAGATGCAGTACTGGCCGAGCCAGACCGGCGTGGTGGTGTCGCCGTCCTGCCAGGGATGGCGCTGGGTGAGCTCGACCAGGTAGCCGCTCGGATCCTTCACGAAGCCGATCGACATCGGCCACCGGTCCAACCGGGCGACCTCGGCCACCACCTCGGCCCCGGCCGCCACCGCCGCGGCGGCCACGCCCTCGATGTCGTTGGTGGCCACGTAGAGCTTCCAGAACGCGTTGCCCATGTCGATGGGACCGTCCTGGTCGACGCGCTGGGCCAGCTGGAGCTTGCCCCCCTTGCCGGGCGTCTCGACGATGGCCTCACGGATCTCGTCGAGGTCGGTGCGACTGGTGCAGGTCAGGCCGAGCGCTTCGTAGAACCCGACGGACTCGTCGAGGTCGCGGACGTAGATGCAGTACTGCCCGACCCATGCGGTCATCGGTTGCGCTCCTTGGTTCCAGTAATTTCCGAATAGCGTGTCATAATTCGAGGGAACGCCCGGTCGACCGAGGTCTCGGGGGGCACGATGCAGGAGCTGGCGAGGAAGGTGGCGGTGATCACGGGCGCCGCCGGGGGCATCGGCCGGGCCCTGGCCGAGGAGCTGCTGGCCGAGGGGACGAAGGTGGTGGTGGCCGACGTGCAGCCGGACCTGCTGGCCCGCACCGTGGCCGAGCTGGCGTGGATCGGTGAGGTCCTCGGCGTGCCCACCGACGTGACCGACCCGACCTCGGTGATGGCCCTGGCCGACCTCACCTACGACACCTTCGGGGCGTGCCACATCCTGTGCAACAACGCCGGCGTGGGGGCACCCTCGTCGCTGCTGTGGGAGACCACGGTGAACGACTGGCGATGGGTGCACTCGGTCAACGTCATGGGCGTGGTCCACGGGATCCTGGCCTTCGTTCCCCGCATGATCGCCGCCGGCGAGGAGGGTCACGTGATCAACACGTCGTCGGGCGACGGTGGCATCTCACCGCTGCCGGCAGCATCGGTGTACGCGGCCAGCAAGGCGTCGGTGAGCGTGCTGACCGAGTGCCTGGCCAGCCAGCTGGAGGCCGAGCAGACCCGCCTGAAGGCGTCGATCTTCTATCCCATCCGGCGGGCTGCTGCGCACCGGCCTGTGGGAGGCGGAGAAGACCCGTCCGCCCGAGCTGGCCCGGGAGGTCCCGCGCAAGACCGTCCCCATGACCGTCGAGAAGCTCGAGGCCCAGGCCAAAGCTGGCGGCTACCAGTTGCCCTGGCAGGACCTGAACCAGCTGGCCCGGGTCGTGATCGACGGCATCCGCGCCGAGCGCTTCATCTTCATGATCGACGTCGAGTCGATCGGCCCGGCGCTGCGTCGACGGGCCGAGCACTTCGAGCGGGGCGACCTGGTCCCCCACGAGGCCGGCCCGCTGGGCTGAGCCGCCCGTCGGACCGACCAGGTCGCGGTGCCGATCGGGTCGCCCATGACGGCGACGTTCAGGCGTGGGTCGGCACCCGTTCGGGTGCCACCTCGCCGTGCACCTCGTCGACGGTCGGGCCGATCTTGTCCACCAGCGGCGCCAGCGCCTCGGTGTCCACGCCGTAGACCTCGGCGGCGGTGAGGCCCAGGATGCGTCGGGTCTCGTCGTCGGGCAGGTCCTTGAACCGCTCGCGGATCCAGAACCGGGTGTAGGGGAAGGTGCCTTCGGGATGGGGCAGGTCGTTGCCCCACATCAGGTTGCCGACCCCGATCAGGTGGCGACGCTCGATGTCGTCCACTCCCGGGCGTGGAGGCGGCGAAGAAGCAGTTGCGGTCGAGGTACTCGCTGGGCTTCATGGACAGGCCCTCCCGGAAGGCCTCCCCGAACTTGCGGGTGTTGTGCCCGCCCACCCACTTCTCGTCCATCTTGCGGATCTGATCGGGCACCCACCAGGCCCCGTTCTCGGCCATCGAGTAGCGCAGGTTCGGGATGGCGCTCGAAGATGCCGCCCCAGATGAGCACGGCCAGGGGACGGGCCGCCCACCAGCCGGCCTCGCTGGCGTAGATCCCGAGCATGCCCGGCCCCAGCCCGATGTCGGTGGGCCCGGCCCCGGAGTGCGTGTGCACCACCAGCTCGAGCTCCTCGGCCAGCGCCCACAGCGGTTCGTAGTGGGGATCGTGGTAGGCCGGGCGCTCGAACCAGCGGGTGCGGGATGAGGATCCCCGGAGTGGCCCTGCTCCTTGGCCTCGGCCACGATGGTCAGCACCGTGTCCATGTCGGGGATGATGGCCGGGACGACGGCCACGCCGATGCGGCGATGCGGCTCCTCGGCCACGAAGTCCGACAGCCACCGGTTGTGGGCCCGGCTGCCGGCCACGGCCGCCTCGGCGTCGGTGTTGTCCCCGGCCAGGCCGGTGCCGAACGGCGAGGCGGCGATGCGCCCGGTGCCCGAGCACGTCGGCGTCGGGGAAGAGCACCTCGCAGGCCACGCCCTCCTCGTCCAACACGGCGTTGCGGGTGGCGGAGTCGAAGGCCGCGGTCAAGCCGCCGTCGCCACCGGTCTCCTCTTCCCACTCGGCCTGGAAGGCGGCCGTTCGGTCCTCCATCTCGGCCCGCAGGTCGCTCAGCTCCTGTTGGAAGACATCGAAGCGCTCCCGGAAGCCGGGATCGAGGTACCCGCGGTACACGTCGGCGGGTGGCCCCGCGTGCCCGTCGGCCGAGATCACCAGATGTCGTGGCTGCATCCCAAATCCCCCTGCCGGCCGTGGCCCCTGCGCCGCCGCGGCGCCGGCCGAGTTTTCGAAGTCTCTATGATAATGGGCGACGTCCGTGGGCAGCGTCGATCGGTCCACCGAAGGGATCACAGCGTCGAAGATGAGCCCGGCGGCCCGGTCGATGGCGCGGTAGACGGCCGCCAGCGGCTGGAGCCCACGCTGCCATCGACCCAGGTTCTCGTTGAGCACCGCCCCCATCACCGCCACCACGTCCTCGCGCTCGCCGGTCGTCGAGCCCCGAGTGGTCCAGCGCCGATGCCGAAGGCCTCGGTCTGGCGCTGCGAGAACTCGCGGAACACCTCGGCCGCGTAGGGGTCGCGGCTGCTCATCACCTGGATCAGCACCCCGTACACCCGGGGCTGGCGCTCGAAGGCCCGCACGGCGCGTCGGTAGATGGCCCGGACCTGGTCGACGGTGGGGCCCGAGGCCGTGCGCTCCAGGTGATCGCCGAACCCCTGCGACCACGAGAGCAGGGCGCAGGCGAACAGGTGGTCCTTGGAGTTGAAGTACCGGTACAGCGTGCCCAGCGCCACGCCGGCGTCGGTGGCCACGTCCTTGACGGCGATGTCCTCGTAGTCCTGCTCGAACATCAGGCGCTCGGCCGCGTCGACGATGCCCTGGCGGCGCAGGCGCAGATCGTCGCGCAGCGAGGCCACCTCGGGCAGGCTCCGCAGCTCGGCGTCCGCGGGTCTGCGTCGAGTGTCGACTCATAGCCGGCCGGTCGAGGAGAGCCGAGACCGGCCCGGCTCCCTCAATCCTCCAGGCCGAGCACGCGGGCCGCGTTGTGGCGCAGGAACTTGGGCCAGACGTCGTCGTGGAAGGGCACGTCGCGCAGCTCGGTGACGATGCGCTCGAGCGACAGCCCCATGGGGAAGTAGCCGGCGTAGATGATCTTGTCGGCCCCCCGGGTGTTGGCGTAGTCGACGATGGCCTTCGGGTAGTACTTGGGGGCGAAGGCGCTGGTCGAGTAGTGCAGCCCCGGCCACTTCAACATCAGCTTCACGGCCAGGTCCTCCCAGGGCTCGCAGCCGTGGCGGGTCACGAAGGTGAGGTCGGGGAAGTCGTACATCACGTCGTCGATCAGCTCGACGCGCTGGGGTGCCATCTTCAGTCGGGGGCCGGGGACGCCGGCGCAGCAGAACACGGGGATGCCCAGCTCCACGCAGGTGGCGTAGATGGGGTACATGAGCGGGTCGTTGATGGCCACCTGGGGGAACGTCCCCGAGGGGAACACCCCCACCGCCCGGATGTCGTAGAGCTCCTTCAGCCGCCGGAGCTGGGCGATGCCCGCCGTCCCGGTGTTGGGATCGGCCGAGGCGGAGGCGATGAACCGCTCGGGGTGCTCGGCCAGGGCCGTCTCCCAGGCACCGCCGGGCCGACCGACGCCGATCATGCCCCGTTCGATCCCCCACCGGTCCATCTCGCCCAGGGTCAGCGCCACCGGGTCGGCGACGTCCCGCATGCTCCTTTTCGGGCACGTCCTTGAACATGTACTCGACCGGGAACTCGAAGGACTCCTTGGACTCGGTGTCGCGGGTCTGGCGGGTGATGAAGCGGTACGTCTCCTTCATGTCCGGGTGGGGGAAGTCGATCATCGTGTCGATGATCCCGATGTCGGCCGGCATGCCCATGGCGTCGCTCACACCCTGGCCCCGAGGCGGGGCAGGGTCAGGCCCAGCCCGTTCTCGCGCATGACCAGCCGGGCTTCGTCGTCGGAGTAGCCGGCCCGTCGCAGATCGTCGATGTAGCTGGTGGGCTCGGCCAACCCTTCGGCGTGGGGCCAGTCGCTGCCCATGAGGATGTGGTCGACCCCCACCATCTCCTTGAGCGCAGCCAGATCGTCCTCGTAGTAGGGCGACACCCAGACGTGGTTGCGGAAGGTGTCGCGGGGATCCTCGGGGTAGGCCTGGGGGGTCTGGCCGAAGGACTTCTTGAGCTTGGTGAACAGGTGGAACGCCCAGTCGCTGCCCAGCTCGATGGTGGCCAGCCGGATGCCGGGGAAGCGGGCGAAGAACCGGTCGGCCAGCATGGCCGCCACCGTGTCGTGCACGGCATCGTGGGAGATGAGCGTGCGCAGCGGGTTCTGGCGGAACGCCTCCATCTCGGCGCTCTGCCCCCAGGCCTCGAGGTACTTGCCATAGGCCGAATCGCCACCGTGGAGGCACACGGTGATCCCGGCCTCGTCGACCCGGGCCCAGAACGGGTCGTACATCGGGTCCGACGGCGCCCGGCTGCCGCTGGGGGTGACCACCGGTCCGACGCCGATGAGGATGGCGCGGGCGTCGCGCTCGAGGGCCCACTCCAGCTCGGCCACCGCGTTGTCCACATCGACCAGGGTGATGAAGGGGACGCCGAAGATGCGCTCGCGGTAGCTGAAGCCCCAGTCCTCGTCGAGCCAGCGGTTGAAGGCCCGGAAGGCGGCCATGAGCGCCGGCGGGTCACCGATGAGCGACTGCTCCATGCCCACGCCCAGCGTGGGGAAGAAGAAGGCGCCCTGCAGGTGCTGGCGGTCCATGACCTCGAGCCGGGCGTCGCGGTCGCGGTAGGCCGGGCTGATGGGCTCGAGGTCGCCGAACAGCTCGCGGATGCCGGTCCCGGCCGGGTTGCGGCCCCGGAAGTACTGATCGAGCGCGCCGGGCTTGGCCACCGGGTCGAACAGCGGGTTGGGGATGAACCGGTTGATCTTCCCGCCCACCAGCAGCCGCTGCTTGCCGTTGATCGTGGCCCACTGCATGGCCCGACGGGCGAACTCGGGCTCGATGTGGCGGGTGAAGGCGTCGACCGCCTCGTAGTAGTGGTTGTCGGCGTCGAACGCCTCGAAGTCGATGTCAGCCATCGGGTTCCCCCTGCGGTGGGTCGGGTCCTACCTCGTATCTAGAATCTACTTCTAGCTTGCTGCCCGCGCCAGCCGGGCCCCGCTCCCCCCGGGCCCGCGGCGGTCTCGCTGGCTAGGGTCACGACGATGCCCACGTACGAGACCGGCCGGGATGTCGACCGGGTGGTCTTCTTCTCCGACGCCGTGTTCGCCATCGCCATGACGCTTGCTGGCCTTCGGCATCCGCATCCCCACGTGGCCGACGACCGGGTGGGCAGCCGCCATCCGGGCCAGCGCCGGCCAGTTCGCCGGCTTCGCCCTGACCTTCGCGGTCATCGGCCTGTTCTGGATGGCCCATCACCGCATGTTCCACGTCATCCGCCGGGTGGACTCGTGCCTGATCGTCCTGAACCTCGTGCTCCTGGCCCTCATCGCCATCACTGCCCGTGCCCAGCGACCTGATCGGCCGCGCTGGAGGACCTCGGCCGCGGTCATCTTCTATGCCGCCACCGTGGCCCTGGCCGGACCGGCTCATGGCCGTACTCTGGCTCTACGCCTCGGCCGGACACCGCCTGATCGACCCGACTCTAGATCGCCAGTCGATCATCCGCGGCTCCTGCGCTCGGGAAGCGTGGTGGTGGTGTTCGGCCTGTCCATCCCCATCGCGCTGTTCATCCCTCAGTCGCGGAGTGTTCTGGCTCACGCTGATCCCCATCCGGTGCTCGTCAGCCACGCCTAGTCCCGTCGCCCGAAGGACGGCCTCACCGCCGACGGGTGAGCCCGGACGCCCGGGCCACGGTCTCAGGCCGCGGCCACCTCTTCGGCCAACGCCTCCAGGCAGGGCAGCGCCTCGGCGGTGATGAGCGCCAGACGCTCCTCCACCGCTTCGGGCGCGCACAGCACCAGAAACCCCTTGGCCGTGAGTCTCGGCCAACCCGACGATCTGGACGCGTTGTAGAGATCCCGCACGCGCCGTTCTGGCGCCGGGGTCACCGCAACGTTGTACTCGAGCACGCCCACGCCTCGGCGCGCCCGCGTCTGGGACCGAGCTCTGCCCACGCTGAACATGTTCGCCCTCCTCCGTCACCCACGGAATGTAGCGGCGGGAATACACGCGTGCCTGCCCGATCCGCGACCGGGGCGGACGCGCCCTCAGCTGGCGCGCAGCCAGGCCACCCGCTGGTGGGGGCGGAGCCGTTCACCCGTGGTGGCCACCATGGCTCCCAGGTGGCCCCGGAAGGGCGACACGACGGTCACCGACCGGCCGCCGGCCTCCAGGGTGCCCAGTGGGGTGCCGGCCTCGATCGGGTCGGGCAGCTGGCCTACAGCCATGAACACGCCTGCCGCCGGAGCCACGATCACCCGCTCGGACACGTCGAGCTGCTCGCCGTCGAGTTCCATGTGACCACCGTGACAGCCCGCCTTGGCCAGCCGGTTACCCCGACGTGAACACCTGAGCCCGAGGAGCTTTCGCCTGGCTGTCGTGATCAGGCCGGGGCCAGCACCACCACGCCCTGCGACACCAGCGCATCGATCTCGGCCTCGGCGAAGGACGCCTCGGCCAGCACCGGCGGGTGTCGGCACCCACCGGTGCGGCGGGCGCCCCCGCCGCCGGGTCGCACCCCGTCGATCAACGGCGCCGGCGCCGGCTGGCGGATCGATCCCATGACCGGATGATCGATGACCTCGAGGATCCCGGAGGCCTCGACCTGGGGGTCCCGATGCACCTCGTCGAGCGATCGCACCGGCGCGCAGGGCACATCGGCACGGCGCAGCCGAGCCACCACCTCGTCGGTCGGCAGCTCGGCCACCCGCTGGCGCACGGCGCGCATGATGGCGGCCCCGCCCGCCATGCGGGCCCCGGTGTCGCTCAGGTCACCGCCGGTGTCATCGTCGGTCTCGGTCAGGATGGCCTCCACCAGGCCGTCCCACTGCTTGGCCGTGAGGGTCACCAGCACGACATGGCCATCGGCGGTCGGCGTGGTGCGGAAGCTCCGGCTCACCGGCGGCAGCACCTCCACCGGTCCCACGCAGGTGTCGTTCATCATCCCGTCGGGCCACAGGAAGGCCAGGGCCACGTCCAGCATCGACACGTCGATCCGGACCCCGCGGCCGGTGGACATCCGCTGGAGCAGCGCGGCGGTCACGGCCTGGGCCAGCGTGTAGGCGCTGGCCTTGTCGATCGCCCCCTGGCGGACCAGGTCGGGGCCGTCGGCGCCGGCCTGCAGGGCGGCGAAGCCCGACAGCGCCTGCACCACGTGGTCGTAGGCGGGCTGGGTGGCCAGCGGGCCGTCGAGGCCGAAGCCGCTGATCGAGGCGTAGATCAACCGCTCGTTGTCGGCCATGACCTGCTCGGGTCCGAGGCCGAGGCGCTCGACCACCCCGGGCCGGAAGTTCTGCACGAACACGTCGGCGCCAGCCGACAGCCGGCGCACCACCGCCGCGCCGGCGTCGGTGGACAGGTCGACGGCGATCGAGTGCTTCCCCCGGTTCAGGTTGGCGTAGTACACGCTCATCCCACCGCGGCCCGTCCCCACGGTGCGGATGAGATCGCCGGCCACGGGCTCGACCTTGATCACCTCCGCGCCCTGGTCGGCCAGGACCATGGTGGCCAACGGGCCCGACATGTTGCTGGTCAGGTCGATGACCCGCGTGCCCGCCAGCGGGGTGAATCCGGTGTTCGTCACGCCGCAACCCTAGAGGTCACCGCCCACGGAGCGTGACGTCCCCGGTGTCCGGATCGATCTCGACGATCTCCCTGATCCGCTCGAGCAACGGCTCGGCGCCCACGTCCACGAGCAGGGTGGCCAGCCGGCCGAGGAGCGCCTCGAGGTCGCCCTCCGCACGGCGGCGTCGGCAGGCGCCGGGCCACGACCAGCGCCTCGATGGCCACGTTGGTCACCTCGTCGGTGGCCTCGAGCATGTCGATGAAGATGTTGGGGGTCCCCAGGAGGGGGCCGAACCCTCCGGGCGACGGCGGGGCCGCGGTGGTCAGCGTGCGCGGAGCGCGTCGTGAAGCAGGCGGGTGTCCACCTCCAGCCCGACCAGGACGGCCAGCGCCGGTCCCGTTGGCCTTGATGAGGCCCAACAGGAGGTCATCGGCCCCGATCAGCCCCCAAGGGCGTCGCATCGATTCCAGGCGCGCCCCACTCGATGGCCCGCATGGCGGCCGCGGTGAGCGCCAGGTGGGCGGGCGGACCGACCACGGGCGGCGTCACGATGGCGCGGGTCTGCGCACGGGCGTGGGCCAGCGTCACCCCGAAGCTCTCCAGGGTCGGCCTGGCCCTGGCCGAGTCACCGCTCAGGATGCCCAGCAGCAGGTGCTCGGTGCCGACGTGATCGTGGCCCAGGTCGTGGGCCTGGTGGCGTGACACGGCCAGGACCGCCACCGACTCGTCCGTGAAGCGCTCGAACACCGCCCGCAGTATCTCCGGTTTCGGACCTGGTCGTCGCCCACCCCGAGCCCGCCCGGACCACCCGAGCCGGATTCACCGGTCGAGCTCCACACGGCCAGCCGGCGGTGCCGGTGGCGGAACAGGGCACTGATGATGGCTCGGTGGATGGCCACGCCACCGGGCACCGCCGTGACCCAGCGGCGGGGCACGAACTCGACGCGGTCGCGCACCGTGCAGGCGCCGTCGCTCGGCGGTGGGTCCGGGTCGACCCACCGCTCGTGGCGCCAGACCAGCGCGCTGAACATGGTCGACTGCTCGCGGAAGGAACGCTCCCCGATGTCGGCGATGCCCAGGTCGTCGTAGTCGACGGGCAGGAAGCCCAGGGCCAGGATCCAGCTGCGGCCCAGCTCGTGCCCGGCGCCACCTCGGCCAACGAGGACCCTCGCCAGGCTCGGGGCACGGTCATCCGCATCCACGGCACCAGCTCGTCGTTGATGCCGGCTGGGGTGGTGACCCGGGCCCAGACCTGGTCGGCCGGCCGGGCCAGCCGACTCGTCCGCTCCACCACCACCGGTTCGGTCATCCCGCCATGGTAGGACTACCTAACAATCTATGGCAAGAGACCCGATTCAGGTTCATCGCGGGCCGAGCCGGGTCCGGCCGCGCTGGCCGATCCGGCCAGCCCGGCGAAGTCGTCCAGCAGGTCGCTCGCCTCGGGCGGCACCCCCACCACCAGGCACACCGCCGCGGGTTCGATCCGCAGCGCGAAATCGAAGAAGGCGCAGCAGGCCTGCTCCCGCTGGGCGAGACGAACCACGTCGCGCAGGCCGGCCAGATCCGGGCGCAGCACCAGGCGCAGTTCGACGGGCGACGGTCGCTCCGCCACCGCCACCGCCCCCGCCAGGGCTCGGCGCCACTCCCGACCCGGTCGCGGGCCGCCGCGTCATCGAGGGTGCAGGCGATGGGGATTCGCACCTGGCCCAGGCTACGCCCGGTCCCGGCGCTCAGCCCAGCTGCACGTCGCGTCGGTCGAACAGCCAGGTGGCCACCAGGCACAGCCCGGCGGCGATGGCCACGGTCCAGCCCAGGGTGGCCGGCGTCGGGGCCTTGTCCGGGGCCAGCGCCATGTAGTGGAACAAGGAGACCTTGCCCACCCAGCTGAGCGCCCCGACGAAGGAGCCGGCCAGGTCGACCACCAGGGACCAGATCACCACGCCGTAGACCGCGGCGGCCGCCGCCCGGGGCGCCACCGCCAGCACCACCGCGCCGATGCCCAGCACCAGCAGGCGCGGTGGGCACCACGTTGAGACCCGCCCCCAGCATCGACCCGAAGCCGACGTCGACGCCCTGGCTGCGGGCGCCGACCCAGGCGGCCACCCCGGCCAGTGCCCCGGCCACCACGATCCCGAGCACCGTCAGCGCCAGGCGCCCCACGAACCAGCTGGTGCGCCGCTCGGCCCCGGCCAGGACGTGGACCAACCGTCCGGAGGTCTCCTCGTCACACGCAGCGGCCACCTGGCTGGCCGGCAGCAGGGCCACCACCATGGCCACCAGCAAGAAGGCCACGCCCAGGTACTGGTTCACGAAGCTGCCGACCACGCCGAACTTGTCGAGCGTGTCGGTCATCGACGACGGGATGGAGGTGGCCGTGATCTTGGCGATGATCCCCAGGACCAGGGCGGCCACCACCGCGCCGATGCACCATCCGGCCAGCACCCAGCGCTCCAGCCGGGCCGACAGCCCGGTGACCGACCCGAGCCCGAACCGGCGCACCGGGGAGACGTCGGCCGAGGCCAGGATGCCGTCGCCCACGTCGCGACGACCGGCCAGGACGACCGCCACGGCGACCAACAGGGTGGTGGTCACCAGCGCCGGCAGCAACGGCCAGGGATCGTTGACCGTGAACGGGCGCATCAGCTCGGTCCAGCCGAAGGGGGTGGCCCACGCCAGCCAGTGGGTCCGGGGCCCGGCGTCGGCCACCATGCGCACGACGAAGGCCACCGCCACCACGCCCAGGCCCAGGCTGGTGGCCAGACGCCGGGTGCGCCCGAGCTGGGAGGTCACCGCACCCACGGCTGCGAACACCGCCGGGACCAGCGCCAGGCTCAGCCCGTAGAACACGGTGGCGCCCACGGTCCAACCCAGGTCGCGGTCCAGACCGGCCAGCAGGGCGATGGCGGTGGTGCCCACGAACAACAGGCCGACCGCGGCGAACAGGGCGCCCACGGTGGCCAGCGTGGCGCGGGGCGGGTCGGTCGTCCCGGCCAGGCCGAGCTGCCACCGCCCGGTGTCCTCGGCTCCCCGCAAGACGCGGGTGGCGGCCAGCACCGCCCAGATGGCCCCGATGGCGGTCAGGAAGACGAATCCCTTGTAGACGGTGTAGCCGCCCACGGTGGCGACGGCCGAGATGGGTCCGAGCAGGACGGCCAGGCCCCGATCGCGGCCGGTGCTGGCTGCGATCTGCGCCCGTTCCGCCGCCGTGGGATAGGTGTGGGCATAGGTGACCGCGGACGAGGCGATGGTGGCCCCGAAGGCCAACGACCACGCCACCGCCGCCAGCCACAGCTGCCCCAACCCGCGCCGGGCGATGGCCCAGGCGGCCATCAGGATCCGGCGGCGGGCACCGGGCCGTCGCCGTAGTGGGAGACGAAGAGCTCCTCGAGGGAGGGCTCTCGCGTCGTCATCCGGGTGATGCCCACCTCGGCCAGGATCTGCGTCAACCGCTCCATCGACCCGGCCACGTCGCACTCCACGTTCGACCCGTCGACCACCACGTTGCTCACGCCGGGCACCCCCGACAGATCGGGAACCGGTCCGTCGAGCTGAGCTCGCAGGCGCAGGGCGGCCAACCCTCGCAGCACGTCGAGGTAGCCGGTCTCGATGATGCGACCCGCCCGCAACATGGCCACCCGGTCGCACACCGCCTCCACCTCGCTCAGCACGTGCGAGGACAACAGCACCGTCTGACCCCGGTCGTGGGCCTCGCCCACACATGCCCGGAACACCTGCTCCATGAGGGGATCCAGCCCGGTGGTCGGCTCGTCGAGCAGGAGCAGCTCGGCTCGGGTGGCGAAGGCCGCCACCAACAGGATCTTCTGGCGGTTCCCGTGGCTGGCCGCACGCACCTTCTTGTCCGCCACCAGCTCGAAGCGGTCGATCAGCTCGTCGCGGTACGCCTCGTCCACGCCGCCGTGCACCGAACCCAGGAACCGCAGCACCTCGGCACCGGTGAGCGCCGGCCACAGGTTGGCTTCGCTGGGCACGTAGGCCAGTCGGCGGTGGATCGCCGGGGCGTCGCGTCGCACATCCAGATCGAAGATGCGGGCCTGGCCGGAGCTGGGCCGGACGAAGCCGA
The DNA here is from genome assembly GCA_963793965.1 of uncultured Microthrixaceae bacterium. Taxonomy (GTDB): domain Bacteria; phylum Actinomycetota; class Acidimicrobiia; order Acidimicrobiales; family Acidimicrobilacustridaceae; genus UBA4742. Next base: position 132,277 of record CAWCCB010000010.1, on the reverse strand, counting down.
GCAGCATGGCGATGGTGGTCGACTTCCCGGCGCCGTTGGGACCGAGATAGCCGAACACCTCCCCCGGCTGGATCTCCAGGTCGAGCCCATCGAGCGCGACGGTGTGCCCGTAGCGCTTGGTCAGACCCTCGGCACAGACCGCGGCGGTCATCGCGGCGAAGCTACCAGTGATGCGCCTGGGGGCCGTGGGGCTCGGCATCCCAGGACTAGCGTCTGGTCGATGCCCGTCCCGTTCACCGGCCTGGTCGCCGTGGCCGAGTTCGGCTCGGCCTTCGAGGCGGATGTCGCCGTCGGCGCGCTGGGCGATGCGGGGATCGACGCCGTGGCCAGCTCCGACCCGGCGCTGCGGTCCGTGGCCGGCTACCTGGCCAGCGATCGATCGGTGGATGTGCTCGTCCGCGAGGCCGACGTCGACCGCGCCCGGGCCGTGCTGGCGGCGCGCCGACAGGTCCTGCCCGAGGCGTTTCGCGACCAGGCCCTCGGGGACTGGCCCCCCACCAACCGGGTGCGAGGGTGGACCCGCACGGGCATCGTGGCCGCGCTCATCACCGTGCTGGCCGTGATGGTGGTGGCCGGCATGCTCTCCGCCCTGCGCTGAGCGGTCCGCTCAAGGCGAGCACCGGTCCGGTCGATCCTCAGGTATCCACCACCCACCCACTTGCAGGTCCCAACATGGTCGCGGGATCCGGGCGGGTTCCGGAGGGGGACAGATCGCTTGGAGGTGTGGCGATGACCGATCCCTACGTGGTGCGCTGCCCGGCCTGCCTGGCCGAGCCGGGTGAGCGGTGCACCAACCGAATCCGACCGCTCGAGACCGTGCACTGGAGCCGTCATCGGCTGGCCCGCCAGCGCCGCTCCCGTCAGCCCGTGACCGCCACGGCCCAACCTGTGGCCGCGGAGGCACCCCAACTGCTCGCCGCCGTCCGAGGCGGACGGGGCCGCAGCGGCTGATCAGCGGCCGCGCCGGGACCCGACCTGGTCGGCCAGGCGAGCCAGTCGCTCGTCCCAGGCAGCGCCCGTCTGGTCGATCCAGCTCGAAGCGGCGCGCAGCGAATCGGGTTGCGCCTCGTAGCGGGTCTCGCGCCCGCAACGCTCGGCCCGGACCAGACCGGCGTCGCGCAGCACGCCCAGGTGCTTGGCCACGGCCTGGCGCGTGACCGCGAAGTCGGCGGACAGGGTCGTGGCCGTGACCGGCCCGCGCCGAACCACGGCTCGCAGCAGCTGGCGGCGGGTGCCGTCGGCCAAGGCGGTGAACACCAGGCCGGCCCGGGCGTCGCCGTCGGGCGAACCCGGCCGGGGCGGGGGGGCCACTGCGCTCAGGCCACGCCGAGCTTGCGAGCCAGGCGCGCACCGAGGGCAGGCAGCGCCGAACCCCAGCAGTCGTCCATGCCCGCCACCAGCTCCACCGCGGCGCGACCGCCGGCGCCCGCCGCGGCCACCGCCAGGGTCTCGACCACCCGGACGACCGTGGACCCGTCGCCCTCGACGGGCTGGAGGGTGATCTCGACCGCCGACAGCTCGCCGTCGTCGCGCCACCAGTGCCAGGCCAGCCTGACCCCTTCGTCGAGCTCGGACACCAACAGGTGCCGCACCGAACCGTCCGGATCCACGGCTCGCGCCGCCACCCCGGCACGCACCAACACGCCCGCCCCACCCCCGTCGCGCGCCCTCGGGCGGTCCGTCGAGCTCCAGCCCGAGCCAACCGGTCAGCTCGTCGAGGCGGGACACGCAGCGCCACACCTCCGACGCGGGCGCATCCACCCGCACGGTGCGCTCGACCCGCAGCACCTCGAGGTCGTCTCGTTCGGTTTCCGGTGCATCCATAGAGTGCAACTTACTGGTTGCGCATTCGCCCCACAACCCCTATCCTTCATCCGCAACGATGTGGTTGCGTGACTGCGCCCCGGCCCGGGCCGCCGACGCCACCCCGAACGACAGGAGCGCCGATGCTGGTACCCACCGTGATCGAGACCACCAACCGGGGCGAACGCGCCTACGACATCTACTCGCGCCTGCTGCGCGAACGCATCATCTTCCTGGGCGCGGCCATCGACGAGCAGGTGACCAACCTGGTGGTGGCCCAACTCCTGTTCCTCGAGGCCGAGGACGCCGACAAGCCCATCAACCTCTACATCAACTCCCCCGGCGGCGACATGGTGGGGCTGTTCGGCATCTACGACACCATGCAGTTCCTGCACCCGCCCATCGCCACCACCTGCATCGGGCAGGCCGCGTCGGCCGCCGCGGTGCTGCTCAGCGCCGGCGCCCCGGGCCTGCGCACCGCGCTGCCCAACGCCCGGGTGCTCATCCACCAGCCCCACGGCGGGGCGCAGGGCCAGTCGGTCGACCTCGAGATCCAGGTGCGGGAGACGATCGAGATGCGCGAGCGCATGGTCGACATCCTGGCCGAGACCACCGGCCAGGCCCGCGAGCGCATCGTGGCCGACATCGACCGCGACTACATCGTGCGGGGCGAGGATGCGGTGGCCTACGGCCTGGTCGACGAGATCATCAGCCATCGCCGACTGCATCCGGTGGCCCCCCTGGCCGGGGCCCTGACCTCGTGAACCACCCCTCCGACTTCAACCACTCTGCGTGACGGAGTCCTGCGCTGCGCGCGACGGTTCGCCCGGCGGTATCGCACCGTCCATACTTATGGCATCAGCCTGGACGTCGAGGGAATCGCCGACGACGTGATCGTCCGAGCAGACCGGGGGGACACTCCCTTCGGGCTGTACGTCTTCGATCCCGACCAGCCCGAGTCGAGCCTGGCCCGCGACATCGAACGGGCCGTGTTCTACGAGACGTTCGGCAACACCCCTGACCTGCTGAGCGCCGAGTACGGACCCTACGACGACGCCAGCTTCTTCCTGTGCGTGATCGACCACGCTCAGCGACGACCGGCGGGGATGATCCGCGTCATCGCCCCGTCGCCGCGGGGCTTCAAGAGCCTGCACGACCTGGCCCGCCGATGGGATCGGCCCTTCGACGAGCTGGCCGCCCAGCACCGCCTGGCCGTGGATCTGAGCTCGATGTGGGACCTGGCCACCCTGGGCGTCGACCGCGAGTACCGCGGGGCCGCCACCAGCGGCCTGGTGGCCATGGCGCTCTACCAGGGCCTGAACATGCTGGCCGATCGACAGGGAATCGAGTGGGCCATCGCCGTGCTCGATCTGGTGGTGCTGGATCTGATCAACGGCGCGTGGGGCCGTCCGTTCACCCCGCTGCCGGGCGTCGAGCCCCAGCGCTACCTCGACTCGCCGGCCAGCCAGCCCGTGCTGTGCGATGCCGTGGACTACAAGGCGCGCCTGGCGCTGCTCGATCCCTCGACCCACCAGATCCTGTTCGAGGGCAAGGGCCTCGAGTCCATGGTGTCCACCCCGCAGTGGTCCCCGGGCGAGCCGCCCAGCAGCGACCTGGCCACGCTCGCAGGTTGAGGCGGCGCCGGCCGCCAGGCCGAGCCGCTCGACCGTTGACACCCGGATGCCGAAGGCGCCCGCCGGGAGGCTTGCCGACGGGAAGGCGGGCCAGGTAGGCGCAGGCCGCCAGGCCGAGCCGCTCGACCGTTGACACCCGGATGCCGAAGGCGCCCGCCGGGAGGCTTGCCGACGGGAAGGCGGGCCAGGTAGGCGCAGGCCGCCAGGCCGAGCCGCTCGACCGTTGACACCCGGATGCCGAAGGCGCCCGCCGGGAGGCTTGCCGACGGGAAGGCGGGCCAGGTAGGCGCAGGCCGCCAGGCCGAGCCGCTCGACCGTTGACACCCGGATGCCGCAGGCGCCCGCAGGGAGGCTTGCCGACCGAAGGGCCAGGAAGGTCGTGTCAGCTCACGTCGGTGACGATGGTGAGCGCCGGGGCTGCGGCCAGGCCCAGGCGGCCGAGCGCGGCCGGCAGCTGGTCGAAGCTGACCGGCGTCGAGAACAGGTAGCCCTGGGCCAGGCCGCAACCCAGCTCCTGGAGCCGGTCGGCCTGCTCGACGCGCTCGACACCCTCGGCCACGGTGGTGATGCCCAGCGATTCGGCGATGGCCACGATGGCCGACACCAGCGTGGTGTTGGCGCCCCGGTCGGCGATCCCGTCGATGAAGGACTTGTCGATCTTGACCTCGTCCACCGGGAGGCGGTCCAGGGTGGCCAGCGACGAGTAACCCGTCCCGAAGTCGTCCACCGAGATCCGCACGCCGAACGAGCGCAGCGACTGGAGCAGCTTGGAGATCAACACCAGGTTCTCCATCACCAGCGACTCGGTCAGCTCGAGCTTGAGCCCGGAGGCCGGGAGGCCCCGGTTGAGCAGCGACCGGGCCACGTGATCGAGCAGCAAGTTGTCGCGCAGCTGGCGCACCGACAGGTTCACGGCCACCGACAGGTCCTGGGCGTAGGGCACCCGGGCGCGGATGGCGGCCAGGTCGGCGCAGGCCTGGTCGAGCACCCAGGCTCCGATCTCCACGATGGAGCCGGTGTCCTCGGCGATGGGGATGAACCGGGCCGGCTCGATCTCGCCCAGTTCGGGATGGGACCAGCGCAGCAGAGCCTCCAGGCTCACCACCCGACCGTCGCTGAGACTGGACCACGGGTTGGTAGGCCAGGTGCAGCTCGCCCCGATCGAGGGCTTGGCGCAGCTCGTTCTCGAGCTGGATGCGATCGCTCACCCGGCGGCGCATGGGGGCGTCGAACACGGCCACGGCATCGCCACCCGCGTCCTTGGCCTGGTACATGGCGATGTCGGCGTCGCGCAGCATGGCTTCGGCGGTGGTGCCCGGTTCGGTCGAGTCGTGGGTGGCCACGCCCACGCTGGCGGAGATGGGGATCTCGACGTCGCGCACGCGGAACCGTTGAGCCAGGCTCAGGCGCGTGCGCTCGGCCAGCTCCCGGGCGTGGTCGGCCGCCCGCAGGCCGCGGGCCACCACCACGAACTCGTCGCCGCCGATCCGGGCCACCAGGTCCCCGGCGCGGCTGTTGGCCTCGAGCCGCCGGCCCACGGCGCTGAGCAGCTCGTCACCGATGCCGTGGCCCAGGCTGTCGTTGATCAGCCGGAAGCGGTCCAGGTCGAGGAAGACCAGGGCGATGCAGTCGTCGGAGCCGCGGCTCAGCAGATGGTCGAGGTGGTGGTGGGCGAAGGTCCGGTTGGCCAACCCGGTGAGCAGGTCGTGGGTGGCCTGGTGGGCCAGGCGGTGCTCGGCCTGGGAGTGCTGGCGCAGGGCCCGGAACATCCGCCACGCCGCGGTGGCGGTGCAGGCGATGACGATCACCGCCAGGACGAGCCGATCGCCGAGGCCCGGCTGGACCCGGCTGAGGGTGATCAGGGCGGGGACCGACAGGGCGACGGCCACGAACACGAAGCGCGCCCGGCGCGGCGAGGCGTCGCCGATGTGGACCGGCGTGGACACCTGGCGCAGCGACGGATGCAGGAAGGCGGTCATGAGGGCCACGTAGGCCAAGCCGAAGGGCAGGTCCAGGAACCGGGGATCGACGTCGGCGATGTGCGCGTCCACCAGCATGTAGAAGGTCTCGCCGGCCAGGGTGGCCAGCAGGGTCACGAACAGCAGGCGCAGCGACACCGGGCGGTCGACATCGGCGCTGAAGGCGATGCGGGCGCCGATGGCCACCAGGAACACGCACACCGCCGGGTAGGCGGCCAACAGCAGCCGGATGGACAGATCCACGTGGCGCTCCGACAGCGCCGGGTTGATGAGGTACACCCAGGCCAGGGTCAGACAGGCGGTGGAGGCGATGACGGCATCGAGGGTGGCGTCGAAGTCGTTGACCCCGGGGCGGCGCCGGGCCCTGGCCAGACCGAGCAGGGCGATCCCCAGGATCAGGTAGCCGGGCAGGGTCAGCGCGTCGGGGAGCAGCGACCGGCTGGGCGACAGGTTGCCCAGTGTCCCCAGGCTCACCCGCGCCGCGCCCCCGGCCAGGAACAGCAGCAAGGCCAGGATCTGCAGCAACCAGGGCCACCGGGGTTCGGGTCGCCAGCGCCAGATGCCGGCGGCTGCGGCCACCAGGCCGGCGCCACCCAGGACCACCAGGACCATGTCCCCGTGCGAGCCCAGCAGGCCCAGGGCATCGATAAGCAGGACGCCCGCACCCAGGGCGCCGACCGCCACCGCCAGTCGGGCCGCGTGCGGGCCAGGCTCCGCGGAAACCATGTTGGCGTCGGTCATGGTCGCACTCGCCCTACTCCCCAACGGGAGACATCACTCCCCGTGGCGCTATCGGCACGCATACGGCCGAAGTTGAGCGAAATTACCAAATAGATCGCGAAACGTGGTCGCGACCTCGCGCTCAGCGCTTGAAACGACGCTCCAGCAGGGCTTCGGCGATCTGGACGGCGTTGAGCGCCGCCCCCTTGCGCAGGTTGTCGCCCGACAGGAACAGCGACAGGCCGTGCTCGACGGTGGGATCGACCCGGATGCGCCCCACGAAGGTGGGATCGACCCCGGCGGCCATGAGCGGGGTGGGAACCTCGGCCAGTTCGACGCCCGAGGCCTTGATGAGCGCCCGGCGGGCCTGCTCGGGGGAGATGGGCCGCGCGAAGCCGGCGTTGATGGACAGCGAGTGGCCGGTGAAGACCGGCACCCGCACGCAGGTGACCGACACCGCCAGGTTGGGCAGCTCGAGGATCTTGCGGCTCTCGTTGCGGAGCTTCTGCTCCTCGTCGGTCTCGTTGGCGCCGTCGTCCACCAGGTTCCCGGCCAGTGGGATCACGTTGTAGGCGATGGTGGTGGGGAACTTGTGGGCCGGCGGGAAGTCGACCGCGGTGCCCGACATGGCCAGGGCGGCGGCGCCGTCGGCCACCTTGCGCACCTGTTCGTCGAGCTCAGCCGTGCCGGCCAGGCCGGCGCCCGACACCGCCTGGTAGGTGCTGACCACCAGCGTGCGCAGGCCGGCCTCGAGGTCGAGCGGCTTGAGCACGGGCATGGCCACCATGGTCGTGCAGTTGGGGTTGGCCACGATCCCCTTGGGGATGTCGTCGAGGGCGTGGGCGTTGACCTCGGGCACCACCAGCGGGACGTCGGGATCCATCCGCCAGGCCGAGGAGTTGTCGATCACGATGGCCCCGGCCGCGGCCACCTTCGGGGCCAGCTCCTTGGAGGTGGCCCCGCCCGCGGAGAACAGGGCGATGTCGATGCCCGACCAGTCGGCGTGAGCCGCGTCCTCGACCTCGATCTCGGTGTCGCCGAAGCGAAGGCGACGGCCGGCCGACCGGCTCGACGCCATCAGGCGGAGCTCGCCGACCGGGAACTGGCGCTCGGCCAGCACGGCCCTCATGACGCCGCCCACCTGACCGGACGCCCCAACGATTGCGATCTTCATGGGGCCCGAGCGTAGCGACGCCGCCCACCGGGCGACATCGCATTCCACCCGGACGGCCTCAGCTGGGCAGGCGTGGCCAATCCGAAGGCGTCGTGGAGCACCTGGACCGCTTCTTCGACCTGGGACTCGCGTACCACGCAGCTGATGCGGATGGCCGAGGTGGAGATCATCTCGATGTTGATCCCGGCCGCGGCCAGGGTCTCGAACACGGTGGCGGCCACGCCCGGGTTGGACTTCATGCCCGCCCCCACCACGCTGACCCGGGCGATCTCCACGTCGGTGGCCACCTGGCTGGCGCTGATCTCGGCGGCCAGCCCCTCGCACACCTGGCCCGACTCGTCGGCCTCGCCCCGGGGGACGGTGAAGGAGATGTCGGTCTTGCCCCGCTCGGAGGTGTTCTGCACGATCAGATCGACGTTGATGTCCCGATCGGCCAGCGCCCGGAACAGCCGTCCGGCCACGCCGGGCTGATCGGGCACCCCGGCCACCGTCACCTTGGCCTCGTCGGTGTCGTGCACCACCGCCGAGATGATGGCCTGTTCCATGTCGTGCTCCTCCTTGGTGACCAACGTGCCCGGTTCCCACGTGAACGACGACCGCACGTGCAGGTCGACACCGTGGGTGCGGGCGTACTCGACCGACCGCATGGCCGGCTTGGGACAACCGTTCGCCGTCATCTCCAACAGCTCGTCGAAGCTGATGCGCTCCATCTTGCGGGCGTCGGGCACGACCCGGGGATCGCTGGTGAAGACGCCCGACACGTCGGTGTAGAGCTCGCAGATGTCGGCGCCCAGCGCATGGGCCAGCGCCACCGCGGTGGTGTCGGTACCCCCGCGGCCCAGGAAGGTGACGTTGCGGTCGGTGGACACCCCCTGGGAACCCCCTACCACGGGCACCCGGCCGGCGTCGACCGCCTCGCGCACCCGGTCGGCCCGCACCTCGAGGATCTTGGCGTTGGTGTGGGTGGTGTCGGTGATGAACCCGGCCTGGCTGCCGGTGAACGACTCGGCGTCCACCCCGATGTCGTGCAGGGCCAGGCACAGCAGGGCGGTGGCCTTGCGCTCGCCGGCGGTGATGAGCATGTCCATCTCCCGGCCCGGGTGGGTGTCGCTCACCTCGTTGGCCAGGCGCAGCAGCTCGTCGGTCTCCTTGCCCATGGCGCTGACGGCCACCACCACCTGGTTGCCCTTTCGAATCGTGCGCGCGATGTAGTCGGCGACCGTGCGGATGCGGTCGGGATCGGCCACCGAGGTGCCACCGAACTTCTGGACGAGGAGAGCCACGGCTGGCCACGCTATCGCCGCCATCGCGCCCGCCTCGAACCCGTATCGTGCCCCGAACCCGGCTCGGGTGGGCGGTAGCGTGCCCCCATGCCCACCCGAGGGACGGCTCGCGACCGCGGGCGACGAGCGGCTCGCGACGAGGCGCAGCGCCGCCAGGCCGCCCGCGCCCAGCGCCGTCGTCAGATCATCGCCATCGGTGCCGTGATGCTGGTGCTGCTGCTGGTGGGTGGCGCCATCGCCGCCGCCACCAGCTCCAACAACAGCTCCAGCACGGCCACCTCCACCACCACGACCGCCGACCAGAGCTCGACCACCACCGTCGACGAGGGCCCCACCGTGACCACGGCCGCCGGCCCCGCCGGCGCGGCCCTGACCGGGGCCACCCCGTGTCCCGCAGAGGACGGCTCCTCCCCCCGCACCACCCAGTTCGCCCATCCGCCGCCCACCTGCATCGATCCCACCAAGTCCTACGACGCGGTGGTGAGCACCAGCCAGGGATCGTTCACCTTCTACCTCAACGCCACGCTGGCTCCCAGATCGGTGAACGACTTCGTGGTGCTGGCCCGGTACCACTACTACGACGGCACCCCCGTCACCGACATCACCACCGACACCTCCATGCAGGCCGGCTCGGTCACCAACCCGAATGGATCGCCGGGCCCGGGCTACACCCTGCCGGCGGAGTACCGGCAGTCGGGGAGCTCCACCGGGGTGGTCATGACCCTGGGCACGCTGGCCCTGGCACCGATCTCCACCACCAGCGACGCGGTGGGCGCCGAGTTCCTGATCACGCTGGGGGACAAGGCGAGCAACCTGCCCCCCACCACCACGGTCATCGGCCTGATGCTCGACGACCCGGGCAACACGGTGCACAAGATCAACACGTTGGGCACCCAGAGCGGGGGCCCGACCAAGGTGGTGACCATCACCTCGGTCAAGATCGTGCCCGCCCCGGTGACCACCACCACCGCCACGCCGTGAACCGCCGGCGGTCGGGCGGCCGGGCGAGCCGCCTCCCCCGCACGGCCCCGGCCCGGGGGGCCGCGTCCCGATGGCCCCATCGGGGTTGCTAGGTTGCCGCCTCATGGGAACCGAGAAGCGCCAGCGCCAGAAAGAGGGGCGCCAGGCCCGAATCGCGGCCGCCGAGGCTGCCCAACGCCACTCCCAGCGGCGGCGGAAGTACGTGTCCTTCCTGGTCATGGCGGTGGCCGTCCTGCTGTTGTTCGCCGGCATCAACTACCTGACCAGTCGCAACAAGAGCTCCAAGACCACGACATCGGGCTCGACCACCACCACCGGTGGCGCCACCTCGTCCACCGCCGCCCTGGCCTCGGCCAAGGGCAAGGACTGCGTGGCCATGAAGGGCACGCCGCCCAAGGGCGCACCCACGGTCCCGGTCCAGGTCGGCGCGCCTCCCACCTCGCTGGTGGTCAAGGACCTCAAGGAGGGCACGGGCGCGGCGGTGACCGCCACCGACAGCGTGACGGTCAACTACATCGGGGTGGCCTGCTCGACCGGCAAGATCTTCGACTCGTCGTGGTCCCGGGGCCAGACCGCCACCTTCGGCCTGGACCAGGTCATCAAGGGTTGGACGCAGGGGCTCACCGGCATGAAGGTCGGCGGCGAGCGCCTGTTGGGCATCCCGGCCGATCTGGCCTACGGCTCGGCCGGCTCGCCGCCCGACATCGCCCCCGACGAGCCGCTCTGGTTCGTGGTCGACATGGTGAGCGCCACGCCGGCGTCGAGCACCACCACCGCGGCCCTGAGCACCTCGACCACCGCCTCCCCGTGACGACGGTCCCGGCCCGGGACCGGCTCGGATGAGCTCGGGAAAGCGCCAGCGCCAGCAGGAGATGCGCCGGCGCGTGGCCCAGGCCCAGGCCCAGCAACGTCGAGACCGGCGCAACCAGCGCCTGGTGGTAGGTGGGGCGGCGGTGGTGGCGCTGGTCCTGATCGTCGGCATCGTGGCCTACGCCGTCGTCCATGCCTCGTCGGACACGAAGACCACCACCTCCACCGTGCGACCGACCACGGCCGCCGACTTCGGCAAGACCCCCTGCCCGGCCGGTGACGGCAGCAGCCACCGCCAGATCAAGTTCACCTCGCCGCCCAAGCAGTGCATCGACCTCAACGGCCACTACACGGCCACGTTCACCACCAGCGTGGGGACCTTCCAGGTCACCCTCGACGCCCAGTCGGCCCCGGTCACGGTCAACAACTTCGTGGTGCTGGCCGAATACCACTACTACGACGGCACCACCTTCCACCGGGTCATCCCCGACTACGTGGTCCAGGGCGGCGACGCCAACGGCACGCCCCCGGGCACCGGATCGCCCGGGTACACCATCGCCGACGAGTTCCCGACGTCGCTGTCTGACTACACGGTGGGTTCGCTGGCCATGGCCAACACCGGCGCACCGCACTCAGGCGCCAGCCAGTTCTTCATCTGGGTCGGACCCAACCCGCTCCCCGGTCCCAACTACTCCCTGTTCGGGAAGGTCTCCAGCGGCATGGCCACGGTGACCAAGATCGAGCGGGGCGGCTCCCCGTCGGGCACGCCGAGCGATCCGGTCAAGCTGCTCACCGTCACCATCGGCCAGGCCAGCCTCATCCAGAGCTGATCGGGCCCGTCCGGTGCAGGCGACCCGGATCGATCAGGAGCCGAAGGTGGCCGAGAAGGTCTGACCGTGGGTGATCGGCCCGCTGCGGGTGGCCTGGCGCCCGTCGGCCAGCAGGCCGTCGGCCGAGGTGACCGTCCACGCCGGCGAGCTGGCCACGACCTTCACGCTGACCGTGTCGGGATTGACCATGGGCTGGTTGAGCACCTGCAACCGATAGGTCGAGCCCGCCGGGATGGAGCCCTCCAGGTGCAGCACCAGCACCGCGGACTGGCCCGGACCGACCCGGATGGGGGTCGAGTACACCTGGGCGCCCTTCTCGATCTGGTACTCGATGCTGACGGGTGAGCCGTTGAGCGTGGCCGACAACAGCTGCAGGGGCGAGTAGTAGGAGAAGTACATGCTGTTGGTCCCGACCGGCACCGTGCCCCCGTTGCTCGGGTCGTTGGCGTTGCCGATCAGGTACTCCGGCAGGCCCCCGGGAGGCGAACCGTTGTGCACGGTGACGGTGGCCGTGGCCGCGATGTTGCCGTTGGCCGGGTCGTAGGTGGCCTGGTAGTCGACGGCGCGGGTCATCAGGGAGTCGATCTTGTTGGGGTTGGCGTTGGCCGAGCGGATGGAGAGGAAGTCCCCCTTCGTGTTCGGCTGGAACCCGCCCAGGGTCCCGATGCGGGCGAACAACGGCTGGTCGTGTTGGTCGAAGGGGTAGAAGAGCAGGCGCCCCTGCGCCACCACCGGTCCCAGGGCCTGGCCGACCGCGGCCGGACCCGGCAGGTCGCGGGTGGTCAGCGCCTTGAACGTGGCCCGCCCCGCCGCCGACAGGATGTCCTTGCGGTCGTCCTTGGCGTTCCCGTAGGTCACGTACTGCTGGTAGACGAGGTACTGGGCGGCGTTGTCAGCGGTGAGGGGTTGGTTGAGACCTTCGACCAGCACGGGACCGGTGAGCTTGAGCAGCGCGGCCAAGCCGTAGGGATCGACCACCACGATGCCGTCCAACGACGAGCCGTAGTACTGCTTGAACAAGGAGCGGGTAACCGTGGCGTCGGTGGGCAGATCCGGGGACACGGTCAGGTTCTGGAAGTTGTGGGCCGGGTCGTAGCGGTCGTATCGGCGCATGAACTCGGCCTCGCCGCTCACCACCAGCTGGGCCGCCTTCGGCCCGGGGAAGAGATTGGAGATCCGGTCCCCGACGGTGAACGACACCTTCCCCTGATGGGCGGTGAGGATGCCGAAGGAGCCGGTGAAGCCGCCCAGGAAGCGGCTCTCCGCCGGGTTGGTGAACAGGATGAGGTAGGTGCGATCGCCCTGCGCGCCGAGCAGGCCCGGCGCGTCGGCCAGGGCGGCGTCGGCCAGCTGCGCCTGAGGCAGGGCGTCGTCCACCTGGCGACTGAAGTCGGCCAGAGGCGAGGCCACCGGCGGCAGCAGCCAGCCCGAGCTGACCCGGGCCAGCGTCCGGTGCGCGGCACTCAGGGCGGAGGCGGTGTCCGCCACCGGTTGCTGCATGCTCAGCACCGTCGGGATGCTCACCCGGCCGTCCGACGCCTTGAGCTGCTGGTAGGGAGCGGTGTCGGCCGCCACCGAACCCGTGCGAGCGATGTCGCGGCCCGACGACGACGCCTGCGCCAACGCGTCACGCTGCTGGGCCACCACCGGCACCAGTCGTGCGGGCCAGGTCCAGAAGGCGGTGAGCAGGTGGGCGGCATGATCGAACTCGCCGGATGCCTGATCGAGGCGCACGGCGGCATCTGACTGCTGACCGGCGCGGATCTGGCGGAGTCCGACGCGGCTGTCCGACACCGCCTGGGACAGGTTGTTGCGGGCCAGCACGGCCGACACGCCCACCGCGGCGGTGGCCAGGACGACCAGGATCCCCGCCACCAGCAGGCCACGGGTGATCCGGCGGCGCACGACCACGCTGCTGCGCTCGTAGGCCGAGCCGAACAAGCGGCACCAGCGCGACTGCGGCCACCAGGGAGGGCAGGCCGTGGAAGCCCTGGGTGGTCAGGTGCAGGGCGGTGATGCCCACCAGCGCGCCCACCAACGCGCCCAGCGGTCGCCACCGAGCCTTCGAGAAGACGCCGAGCAGGCCCAGGACCAGCGCGGCGACACCCGTGAGCGCCCACCAGGACCCGATGGCGAAGGTGGCCACGATGCCGGCCGACCACAGCCAGGCCCAACGCCGGGAGCGGGACCCGGCCCAAACGCTGGCCGCGGCCATCCCCGCGCACCACAGGGCGTCGGCCGGCCCGAACCCGGTGGGCGCGGCGTGGCGACCAACCGGCCACCACCGCGGCCACGGCCGCGATGGCCAGCACGATCTGGCGGTCCCGCTGCTTGCGCCGCCGCCGGGCGCGGCGGCGGACCATCCCGGGGGTGGGAGGCAGGGCCTCCTCGCTGAACGGGGAGACATCAGGGTTGAGGGGCGAGGCCATGTCGGGCGCCGATGGTAGTGGTGGGCGCGCCGCGAACCCGGGCGCGGCCCTCACCCGCGGATCAGCTGAGGTTGACGAGGGTCAGGAGCCGATGCGGGACTGCTGGCGGCGCTTGCGCGTGGCCAGGGTGATGAGCCCACCCACCGCGATCAGCACCAGCGCCAACTGGACCAGCTCGGCGCTGTTGGTGCCCGTGCGAGGCAGGGTGCCGGCACCGGTGCTGGTGCTGGTCACCGTGGCCGCATCCACCATCACGTTGGTGCTCACATCGGGATCGCAATCGCCCTGCGGGACGCCGTTGGCCACGATCACCCACAGACCGGGATGCACGTTGGGCATCGTGAACACCAGCGTGGCCGTGCCGCTGGCATCGGCGGTGACGGTGCCGAGGGTGACCGGGGCGGAGGCGCTGTTGGGTGGCGGCGTGCCGTTGCCGGGTCGCTGCAGCACGAACGTGACCTGCGCACCGGCCGGATAGCCGGTCGCGGTCACGGTCAGCTGCGAGCCGGGCAGGACGTGGACCTCGCTGATCGTCACGGCGCAGCCGTTGCCCGGATAGGGCGAGGCCGCGCTGGCACTCGGCGCGATCGCCACGAGCGTGGTCGCGGCCAACAGGCCCACGACCATCGTGATGGAGATCCGTGCCAATCGCATTTTGCTCCGACCTTTTTCGTACTCGAGGCCCACCACGTCCCAGCAGACCGTTTGACGTCGATCCTGGGACGAGTCCCAGGGGTAAGTCTAACCACGACACGCGGTCGACCCGGGTGACGGCTCGGCCTGGTGCTCCTACGTCGATCTGCCTACTTCGAACTCTCCACTCTGATCTGGCCACCAACCTAACGGATGGTTACAGGCCGTGACCAGATCTTAGACCATGGCCGGCGGTCCGACGTGATCCGGACCACCCCTTCCTGATCGGCATTCTGGCCCAGATCTGTAGGCCCGACGGCCCAGATCATGGCGCCGAGCCCGCGCCGGGCCGTCGCGGCGCCCGGCCGACGCGACGGTGTTACCGTGCGCGGCCAGGAGGGTCCAGACGAGCTCACGGGCCGGTCGGCACTCGCCTGCGAACGATCGTGACCCAGTCGAGGCCCGAAAACACCACTCTGTGTGGCACCATGACACCCCAGAGACGACCTCGACCCGTCGAGTCACCCGCCGGATCGCCCGTCTCGAGCGCAGCACCGCTCCGGATCCACCAGCACCGACCCGCAGCCCGACGACAGGAGTGACAGCCAGATGAGAGCGCTGGTCACCGGCGGTGCCGGGTTCATCGGTTCCCATCTGGCGCAACGCCTGCTCGACGACGGCCATCAGGTGCGGATCGTCGACATCCTGACCGACTACTACGACGTCGACCAGAAGCTCGACAACCTCGACATGGTCGGCGACGGTGCCGAGGTCCTCGACGCCGACCTGCGCACCGACGACCTTCGGCCGATGGTCGCGGATCGTGACGTGGTCTTCCACCTGGCCGCTCAACCGGGGGTGCGGCTGTCGTGGGCCGAGGGCTTCGCCGCCTACGACTCCTGCAACGTGCTGGCCACCCAGCGGCTGCTGGAGGCCTGCCGGGACACCGATCTGACCCGATTCGTGTACGCCTCGAGCTCGTCGGTGTACGGGGATGCGGAACGGTTCCCGACCCGCGAATCCGACCTGCCCCGCCCCCGTAGCCCCTACGGCGTCACCAAGCTGGCCGGCGAGCACCTCTGTTCGTTGTACGCCTCGGCTTGGCAGATCCCGACCGTGGCCTTGCGCTACTTCACCGTCTACGGCCCCCGGCAGCGCCCCGACATGGCCTTCCACCGGCTGTGCCAGGCGGTCATCACCGGCGAGCCCTTCCCGCTCTACGGAGACGGCAGCCAGATCCGTGACTTCACCTTCGTGGATGACGTGGTCGCCGCCAACGTGGCCGCGGCCCACCGAGATCTGCCGCCCGGCACCGTGCTGAACATCTCGGGCGGGTCCAGCATCAGCCTGGCCGATGTCATCGCGCTGCTCGAGGAGCTCACGGGACAGCCGGTGCCGATCGATCGGCGCCCGCCGCAATCGGGCGACGTGGCCCGTACCGGCGGCGCCACGGAGCTGGCCCGCGAGGTGCTGGGCTGGACCCCGGCGACCGAGCTAGGCCCGGGTCTCCGCCGACAGCTCGACTGGCATCGAAGCTGGCGCGGTTCGGCACCGTCGACGATCGAGCTCGCTCGCTGAGCGCGGGGTGTCGGGGCGAACCAATCTGATCCCCAGATCCTCCTCGTAGCGGCGCAGGTACTGGCGCTCGACATAGGCGGGATCCCAGCTCGCCCAACGATCCTGGTGCTCGCCCTCCGCGGCTCGGGTGGGGCGATCCCGTGTCCCCGGAACGGCTCAGCTCAGCGGCCAGGCCGGCGGAGAACGCGGCTTCGTCACCCAGCGGGACCACCCGTCCGGGCGCCCCGAGCTGGCGCAGCTCACGGGCCCCGTCCACGTCGTAGGACACGAAGGGAACCCCGCATCGTGCCGACTGGACCAACACCTGAGGCAGGCCCTCGGCCGAGCTGGGCAGGGCCAGCACGTCCGAGGCGCGGATCACGTCGGCCACACCCCGCACATGGCCCAGCAGCCGCAGATCCAGGCCACCGTCGACGGCGACGGCCCGGGCCTCGAGCTCGGCGCGGCGGGGCCCGTCGCCGGCCACCACCAGCGTGACCGGGCCCGGCATGGCGGCCCGGATCAGCTCGGGCAGGGCCACGACGCCCTTGCGGTCGTCGAGCGCCCCCACGTAGCAGACCACCGGCTGACCAGGATCGAGCCCGAGACCCACCCGAAGCTCGGTGACCTCGCTCGGGCCTGGCCGGCACAAAGGTCCGGAGGTCCTGGCTGGACCGGATCACCTCCAGGCGGCGTCTCGACACCCCGTTGGCCGCCAGCCGGTTGGCCAAGTCCCGCCCGACCACGAAGTACCGGGACACGAGGGGGGCTGACGCCCGCTCGACCGCGGCGAACACGTGGCTGGCCGTCGGCCCGTACCCGGGCCCGAAGCTGGCCATGGAGGCCGAGTGGTACACCAGGCGCACCCCGGTCTGTCGAGCAGCCACCCGGCCCAGCAGCCCGGCCTTGGACTCATGGGTGTGGATCACGTCGAACGAGCCGTCCCGCATCAGGCCCAACAGGTGGCGGTAGGCGCGCAGGTCGGAGCGGGGCTCCACCGAGCGGATCAGGTCCGGGCAGCGCACCAGGTCGGACTCCGACACGCCCGGGAGCGAGAGGAGATCCTCGATTCCCACCGGATGGGAATCACGACCCATGGCCACCACGTGTTCGGCCGGCACCGCCCGGATCACGTCGTAGAGGCGTCGCTCCGCGCCCCCGCGAGCCAGCCTCGTGATCACGTGGAGCACTCGAATTCCCAACATCAACCTCCTAGACGACGCTGCGGATGCCGGCGCCACCAGCGCCGGACGGGCAGTGCCTCCCCATCAGCCGGCAGATGGTAGTCCGGTCCGATCAGCGCCTTCCGATACCTTGTCCGACCCAGGACCCCGGGTCCGGCGCCGAACAAGTAGGATCCGTTGGTCTGAGCGTGGTCTGCCACCGGGCTCAGTCCTCTATCCAGCGAACCGGGTACCGCAATCACATGACCGTTCCTGCGCCGCCGACTCCCGCACCGTTGGTCGGCGCGCCCACCATGGGGAACGACCGGGCGGGTGCTCCAGGCCGGTGCTGAAGCTCGTCCGACGCACCCTGGCCGTGTTGTCGCCGAAGTACCGGCGGCGGGTGCTGATCCTCGCCATCGGGGCCTTCGGGTCCGCCCTGGTGGACGCGGCCGCCTTCGGCCTGCTCTACCCGTTCATCCAGCTGCTGACCAAGCCGTCATCGGCCGACCTGTCGAGCAGCGCCCTGCGCATCACCTCCGATGTCTTCTTCAGCGACTCTCGCCACACGCTCGAGGTTCGCCTGGGCGTGACCATCCTGGTGCTGTTCGTGATCAGCTCGGTGCTGGGGATCGCGCTGACCTACGCCCAGAGCCGGGTGGCCGCCGCCTCAGAGGCCGAGGTGTCCATCCGCCTGTTCGGTCGCTACCTGCGGGCTCCCTACGCCGAGCACCTGAACCGCAACTCCGCCGAACTGGTGCGCAACGTGCTCAACGCCGTGGGCGACGTGCACCAGCTGGTGCTGCTGCCCATGCTCATCATCAGCAGCAACATGCTCCAGGCGCTGATCATCGCCGTGGTCCTGGCCCTCATCAGCCCGCTGGTCACGGCCATGGCCCTCATCTACTTCGGTTTGGTCGGCCTGCTCTACATCAAGATGGTCAGCCCCCGGGCCCGCCGGGCCGGCCGGGAGTACCTCTCGGGCGCCGGCGAGGTGGTCCGCATCTCCCAGGAGGCATTCGGTGGGATCAAGTCCCTCCAAGCCTTCGACGCCCTCGATCCCATGCATGAGGACTTCCAGCGCACCAAGTGGCGCTTCGCCCGCCAGCGCCACGAGATGGTGTACTACTCCGCCTTGCCGCAGTACTACCTGCAATCGGCGCTGATCGTGGGCATGCTGCTGTTCGCGGCGGTGATCATCGTCACGGGTGCGGGCAACGTCGCCGCCCTGATCGGTCTGGTCATGGCCGCCTCCATCAAGCTGATGCCGGCGCTGTACCAGACCCTGGGGGCGGTCAATCGCATCGGCAACGGCGCCGCCTCGCTCGACGCCATCGACCGCGACCTGAGCCGGCTCGGGGCCCAGGCCGACGAGGAGGAGGCCGAGCAGGCCATGCCCGCCGGGCCCGAGCTCCCCGACGCGCTGCGCCAGGGCATCGAGTTCACCGAGGTCAGCTTCCGCTACCCGCGCACCGACGAACTGGTGGTCGACCAGGTGTCCTTCACGATCCCCGTGGGCCACTCCGTGGCCCTGGTCGGTCGATCCGGGGCGGGCAAGACCACCATCGTGGACCTGCTCCTGGGCCTGTTCCCGATCACCTCGGGTCGCATCACCGTCGACGGGGTCCCGCTCGACCGCCGGACGCTCAAGGACTGGCGACAGCGCGTGGGCTACGTCCCCCAGGAGGTGTTCCTGCTCGACGGTTCCATCGCCGACAACATCCGCTTCAGCCGGATGGGCGAGCCGCCGCCCGCCGCCGAGCTGTGGGCGTCGCTCGAACGGGCCCAGCTGTCCGATTTCGTGGCCGCCCTGCCCGACGGCATCGAGACCGTGGTGGGCGAACGGGGGGTGCGGCTCTCGGGCGGGCAGCGCCAACGCCTGGGCATCGCCCGGGCGTTGTTCCGCAACCCCGAGTTCCTGATCCTCGACGAGGCCACCTCGGCCTTGGACACCGCCACCGAGGCGGCCGTGGCCGAAACCATCTCGTCGCTGCGTGGATCGCTGACCATGATCATCATCGCCCACCGCTTGAGCACGGTGCGCGATTGTGACCTGCTGCTCCTGATGGAGCACGGTCGAGTGGTGGCCGAGGGCGACTTCGATTCCCTCCGACGCGAGAGCGAGCTGTTCTCCGAGTTCGCCCGCCTCTCCCACATCGAGGTCGGCTAGTTACCGGAGGGACCCGGGAGCGGGCGATACCCTGGCGCCTTCATGAGGGGTGGGACGACGAACCGACATCACGACCCCGAGGCCGCCTGGGAGCACGAGAACGCCTTCTACCTGACCTCTCCCCGGGGTCGCCTGGGCAAGGCGCTCGCCCAGTACGAGATCTACAAGCAGGTCACGGGCCTCCCCGGCTCGGTGATGGAGTTCGGCGTCTTCAAGGGCACCTCCTTGGTTCGCCTCCTGACCTTCCGCCACCTGCTCGAAACCACCGAGTCTCGCCCGGTGGTGGGCTTCGACGCATTCGGTGAGTTCCCCGTGTCGGGGGACCACCACGACCGAGCGTTCATCGACTCCTTCCAGCGCGCCGGCGGCCAGGGCTACCCACAGGACGAGATCGAGGGCTACCTCGAGGCCAAGGGCTTCACCAACTACCAGCTGGTGGCTGGCGACGTGAGCCAGACGTTGCCCCGCTACCTCGACGAGCACCCCGCCACCCGGGTCGCGCTGCTGCACCTCGACATGGACGTCTACGAACCCACGCGATTCGTGCTCGATCAACTCGGCCCGCGGCTGGTGCGGGGCGCGGTGGTGATGATCGACGACTACACCACGGTCGCGGGCGCCACTCGGGCGGTCGACGAGTACCTCGCGGATCGTGACGTGGTGATCGAGAAGCCACCGATCACTCACGTCCCGTCGTATTTCCGGGTGCCTTGAGGCGATCGTCGCCGGCCCGCGCCGCGACGACGAATGGTAGCTTCTGACCCAGGATGGATGCACCTGTGGTCGGCCTCAGCCAGTACGAGAGCGAAGGCCTGATCGGACCGTTCCCCCTGCTCTCGCCCTTCGAGTGCGCGTCCGCGACCAAGGACTTCGCGTACACCTGGCACCAGCTTCCCTGGTACAAGGGTCTGCACACCTTCCAGAGCGCCTGCCTGGCCGCGGCCCTCCGCCCCGAGGTCCTCGCCTACTGCCATGCCCTCATCGGCGAGGACGTGCTCCTGTGGGGTGAGACGATGATGGTCAAGCTGCCGGGCGAGCCCCACCGGTGGCACCGCGACATCGAGACCCAGTCGCTTCGCACCGTCAACTGCTGGATCGGCGTCGAAAACGTCGGGCCGGCGGCCCCGATGCTCTACGTCCCCGGGTCCCACCGGTGGGACCGCAGCCCCCAACAGCTCGCGGCCGACGAGGGCCTCGACCTCCTCTCGTCCCGTGACATCGAGTCGGAGGCTCGCCGGATCGACCCCGGGGCTGAGATCCGGCGGGTGGCGGTGGCTCCGGGCGAGTTCATCATCTTCGACGGAAGCACCTGGCATGCCACCGAGAACTCGGGCACGGGCACCCGTCGTGCCCTGTTGGCCCAGTACTGCCATCCGAGCTCCCTGGTGCGCATCCCCAAGACCTACGCCGAGCCCGTCGAGTGGCAGGACATGCGTCCCCCGTGCGTCGTGGCTTCGGGGAACGACGAGGCCGGCATCAACCAGGTCGTGGAGCCCCGACCCCTCCCGCGGCCCGTGAGCCGTCTCGTGGCCCGCGAGATCGCCACCCGAACCCGACGCTGGCGGGTGAAGCTGTCGGCGTGAGTCCCGTCCCCACATCGCTGCACGTGTGCCTGGTGGGTGCGGGCGTGGCGTCGCGGCGCCACGCTGAGGTGCTGCGCGCCCTGGTCCCTTCGGTGACCTTCACCGTCGTCCGCCGAACATCCGGGTCAGCGGGGGCACTCGGCGCCACCCGGACCACCACCGACCTGGACGAGGCGCTCGCCGCCACTCCAGATCTGGTGGTGGTGGCCACCCCGCCGACCAGCCACCTGGCCTACGCCCGGGCCGGCCTGGAAGCCGGCGTCGCCGTGGTCCTGGAGAAGCCGGCCACGATCGAGGTGGACGAGCTACGGGCCCTGCTGGGCGAATCGGCCGCGGCCGGGGTGCCACTGCTCGTGGCCGAGAACCAGCACTACGCCCCGCAGACGGCGACGGTGCGCCGACTGCTGGCCGACGGCGGCCTGGGCCGACCGCTGTTCGTCAACGTCGACGCCCTCCACCGTGGCCCGGCGCCGACCTGGCGTTCGGATCCGGCCGAGATGCCGTACGGGCCGTTGCACGAGGGCGGGGTGCACTGGGCACGGCGCCTGCGTTCGATCACCACCTTCTACTCCCCGTGCGAACAGGCCGACGAGCAGGAGGTCCTGGCCTGGAGCCCCGGCCGGGTCGGAAGCCAGATCCCGGGCGAAGAGAGCGTCAACGTGGTGGCTCGCCACCGATCGGGCATCGTCTCGACGTTGCGCCACAGTTGGGTGGTCAGTCGGCCCGCCCGACGGCTGCGACCCCTGACCATGTCGTCGGTGGTGTGCGACCGAGGACGCGTGCTGTTCGACGGCGGACGCCTGGCCATCAAGGCCAAGGGCGACCCCGCCACGATCCGGCGGGTGACGGTGGAACGGACGTCCGACCCGAACGGGTACGCCGCCATGTGGCGTGACTTCCTCAGAGTGATCGTGGACGGCGCGGTCCCCGACCTGCGGCCCGAGCTGGTGGTCGATGACATGGCCTACATCGACGCCGCCTACCGCTCCCTCGAGACCGGGCTCCCCCACCCCCCGAGCAGCTCGAAACGGTGAGCATCGCCTCGGCAACCGGCCGCGACCTCTTCGTGGTCCACTCCCCGTGGCAGCTGCTCAACGCCGAAGAGGCCCAGGAGGTCTACGGGAGCACGGGGGGCGACCTGGTGGTCCTGATCGATGAAGCGCTGCGACCGGACCAGATCGAAGGGGCGCTCGAGCGGTCCCCGTTCGAGCGGATCCACCTGGTCGAGTCGGGACACCTCGATCAGATGCAGGTCGACGGCCCGCGCCGAGCGTTCCTCGGCGACTACCGGCACCCGTTCCAGCGCCGCATCGCCCGAGCCGTGCACGCCGCCCGACCCATCGTGCTCGACGACGGAAACGCCACGCTCATGCTGGCCGAGCGCCGGGCCCGACCGCTGTGGCGCCTCCACGAGCGCAAGCTCCAGTCCGTCTCCAATTCCAAGCACGGCCGTACCATCCCCCGGCCGGGGCTGATCAGCGATCTGCGCCGCCCGGCGGAGGCCGAGCACTCGAGCATCGAGCTGTTCTCCATCTACCAGGTCCGCGGTGCCCGTCGCGACTGCTACGTCCCCAACTCGTTGAGCCGGCTGAGGCGCCAGGTGCCGGCGTTGACGGCCACGCACCGGCCGATCTTCATCGGGTCCCACATCGCCGAGGTGGGGATGATGAACCCGTCGGCCTACGACGCCACGGTGAGCCGGGCCGTGGAGGAGGCCGACGGCGAACTGATGTACTTCGCGCATCGCAAGGAGAGCAACCAACAGGTGGCGCGCTTGTCGGAGCGCTTCGGGTTGGAGGTGGTCCGACCCCCCGTGCCGATCGAGCTGGCGCTCATGGAGATGGACATCCGACCCAGCCAGATCTGGGTCGTCATCAGCTCGGCCTACGACACGTTGCGGATGCTGTTCCCCGACGCCGATCGGCACTGGCTGCCGCCGAGGCCCACGGATCTGGCCGAGCCGTACCGCGAGCCCGTGGCCCGGCTGATCGCGCTCACGACCCAGGTCCGACTGGTGATCTGAGCGCTGGTCGTCGTGCACCCGGCCGAGCTCCCAGGCCACCGAGGGCCCGACCCGGGGTCACCCGAGCCCAGGCCTTGAGCCGGGGTCGGGTCACGATCCGGTCCGACGCCTGCCGGTAGATCTCGAAGATGCGCTCGGCCGACACCTCCACCGCGAACTCCTGGTGCGCTCGGACCCGGCCCGCGGCCGCCAGCTCGGCTCGCAGGTCGCCGTCGGTGACCATCCGGATCATCCCCTGGCCCAACGCGTCGGCATCGTCGGAGACCAGCATCCCCGCTCGACCCTCGTCGACGAGGTAGGGCAGCGGTCCACCATCGACGCCGATCACCGGCACCCCGGCCGCCATGGCTTCGACCACGGTGCGCCCGAACGACTCCGAATGGCTGGGCTGCACCAACAGGTCGAGCTCGGCCATGATCTCAGCCGGATCGACCCGGAACCCGGCGAAGCTGAAGCGATCGGCCAGCCCGAGCTGGACCACCAGATCGTGCAGCGACCTGGCGTAGCTCTGCCCGGGGCGATCCGGCTGGCTGACGGGGTCGTACCCATAGATGCGGAACTCGACGGGCACGTCGACGGGCACGGTTGCGGCCGCGGCGATGAAGGCGTCGTGGCGCTTCCACCGCGACGACAGATTGGCCACCATGCCCGCGACCAGCGGTCGCGAGCGGTCAAGACGTTGCCGCGGACGATGCTGAGCCACGGCCTCCAGGGCCGCCAGGTCGAGGCCGTTGGGGACCATCTTGGCCTTGACCCCGGGCAGCACGGCCTGGATGCCTTGCCACGAGGCGGGAGAGTTCGCCACCAGCACGCTGGCCTCCATGGCCCGTTCGAGACCTGCGCCCTCACCGTGGAAGCGGAAGGGCTGGCCCGGACCCCAGAGCTCACGGACGTGCCACACATGGGGGATCCCGAGGACCTGGGCGGCGATCGCCCCTTCGGGGGTGAGCGAGGTGTTGGTGTGGACGAGATCGACCTGCCAGCGTCGGGCCAGATCGATCACCCGCTGCGCGCTGCCCAGGCCCCCGGCGGTGCGTGCCAGCTGCCGGCCGCCGGCGGCGGGACGCAGGTACCAGGGCACCCGAAGACGCCGGTTCATGTGGTAGAGGTCGGTGAACTCGATGCCTTCGGGGAATCGGGCGGCCAACAGGTCCGCATCCTCCTGGGCAGACGGGGACGGCGTCTGGCACACGGCCACGCTGACGACGCCGTGGTCACCCAGCGCGGCGGCCAGCTCGGCGGTGGTACGCGCCGCCCCACCTTCCACGCCGTTGAGCACGTGCAGCACCCTCACGTGCCGTTGCCAACTCCGGTCGAGGGCCGCAGGTGCCGGGCCGGAGACGAGCTCACTGCCCGGCGCGGGTGGGCGGTGGTGCGACGCGCTTGAGCTTGGCTCGCTGGGGAACCTCGACATCGAGCAGCTCGGTCGGGCGTGCCCGCAGGGCGCGATGCACGTTGCGCACGTCACGGGTGAGCCGACGCAGCCCATCGGGCTCGAGCGACGCCGAGTGATCGGTGCCCTTCCAGGTGCGGTCGAGCGTGAAGTGCCGCTCGACCCAGGTTGCCCCCAAGGTGACCGCGGCCACGTCGGGAGCGATGCCCAGGTGGTGGCCCGAGAACCCGATGGCGGCGACCTCGCCACCGTAGGCGTCGACCAGCCGGGATATCTCCAGCAGGCAGAGGTCGTCGATGTCGACCGGGTAGCCCGAGGTGCAGGCGTAGAGCACGGTGTCGCCGAGGCGGTCACGGGCTCGCAGGAAGTCGACCAGTTTGGTCTCCTCGGCCCGGGTGGTCATGCCCAGCGAGATGTGGATCTGGCCGCTGAACTCCTCGCAGAGCACCGTCAGCACGTCCCACGACTGGTTGGTCGCAGACGGCACCTTGATCAACGAGGGCGAGAGGGAGGCGATCTCGCGCGCCGACGTGACATCCCAGACCGACGACGAGTACTCCACGCCGAAGGTACGCGCCGTCTCGAGGAGCTTGCGGTGCACCTCCAAGGGCAGCTCCAAGGCCTCGCGGTGGGCCCCGTAGGTCGGGCCGTAGGCGTGCATCGGGTTGGGGTGCGGGGTGGCGTACTCCTCCGCCGAGAGCAACTCGACCGGGTTGCGCTTCTGGAACTTCACCACGTCGACCTTGGCGAAGACGGCGGCCATCTCGATCATCTCGACGGCCGTGTCGAATTCGCCCCGGTGGTTGCACCCGATCTCGGCGATGACCTTCGGCACTGGGTTCATCATGAGCTCCTACGCGACAGGAGACGAAGGCCTGATCGGTCCTGTCCCCGTTGGTCGTCCGGTTGGCCCAGGGTACACCTGGCCTCGCGGCTGACCAGGGGGTTCGGGGCCCCCAGAGCTGAGATCACCCCGCTCGCCGTGGCTACACTCGCCCGGTGATCAGCGGCTCGGCCAGCGGCCCGCACCGGCCGCCGATCGAGGCCCGACACCAGCGTCCCGTGGTGGTGATCCCGGCCCGGGGCGGTTCCAAGGGCCTGCGGGCCAAGAACCTCCTGCCCATCGCCGGCGTGCCGCTCGTCGCCCGGGCGGTCCGGGCCGCTCGGGGTTCGCCCATCGAGGTCCGGGTCATCGTGTCCACCGACGATGACACGATCGCGGCGGTGGCCCGAGCCGCGGGAGCCGAGGTCCTCGCCCGCCCCGCCCCCCTGGCCGACGACCAAGCCAGCTCGGAGTCCGTGGTGCTCCACGCCCTCGATGAGTTGGAGGCCGCGGATGGCACCATCCCGGACGTGTGCGTGCTCGTGCAGTGCACCTCCCCCTTCATCGATCCCGGCGATGTGGCGGCCACCATCGAGCTCGTGCGTTCCGGCCAGGCCGACAGCGCCTTCACCGCGGTGGCGTCCCACGCCTTCCTGTGGCGCGAGGGGCCGACCGGGGCCGACGGGATCAACCACGATCCGGCCCATCGCCTTCGCCGCCAGGATCGTGATCCGGAGCTGCGCGAGACCGGCGCCGTCTACGCCATGCGCGCCACGGGTCTACGCCAGAGCGGTTCGCGCTTCTTCGGGACGATCCGGGCACACGTGGTGCCAGCGGCGAGGGCCGTCGAGATCGACGACCGGTTCGACTACGAGCTGGCCGCCCGCCTGGTTGGTCCCACTGAGGAACCGGACGCCCTCGCCGCCTTGAGCGGGCACCTGGGGGCGGTCATCTTCGACTTCGACGGGGTCATGACCGACGATGCCGCGCTCGTCTCCGACGACGGGCGCGAATCGGTGCGGGTGCGCCGCAGCGACGGGCTCGGCGTCGAACTGCTGCGCAACCGGGAGATCCCCATGCTGATCCTGTCGAAGGAGCGCAACCAGGTGGTCAAGCGACGGGCCGAGAAGCTGCGCGTGGCGTGCGTTAGTGGGTGCGACGACAAGTGGGCCGCCCTGCAGGCCTGGCTGGCCGACCGAGGTCTCACCCCGGCACAGGTGACCTACGTCGGCAACGACGTAAACGACCGCTCTTGCCTCGAAGGCGTGGGCTGCCCGGTGGTGGTGGCCGACGCCCACCCGTCTGTGCTCCCCCTGGCCCGGGTGGTGCTGGGCCGGGCCGGCGGGGAGGGGGCGGTTCGCGAGCTGTGCGATCTGGTCTTGACCGCCCTCGACCACGAAGGCACCTGACCCCGAGGTGCCACCGCCAGGCCCGGGCCCTCGGGGCGATGGACGAATCCCGCCAGGACTTCGCGTAGAGTCAGCCGTTCCCCCGTTGTTCTGCGTCGTTCGTCTGCGAAACCATGAAACCTGATCAGCTGACGTCGGATCTGTCGGGCCAGGATGGTGAGCCCATGCCGCGACCGCGACGTCGACGGTCCTGATCCCCGCCGCCGGCCGGGTGCCCGAAGGCATCATCGCCACCGCCACGGTGGCCACCCCCGCCATGATCCCGGTGGCCGGACGCCCCGTGATCCAGTGGATGCTCTCGGCCCTGCACAAGCTGGGCCTGCGCCAGGCCCGCATCGCGCTGCCCGAGCGCGGGCTGTTCGCCGAGGACCTCATCGTCGGGGTCTTCGGGCGGACCTGGAACCTCGAGATCATCGCCCCGCCCCCCGGCGGCGGTGTGGCCGACACGCTCCTGGACCTGGCCCAGGGCGTGGCCAGCGGGGCCGTGCTCACGGTGCTGGGCGACACCCTGTTCTCGTTCGAGGACCCCTCCGTGCTCGACACCGACGAGGTGACCGTCCTGGTGGACGAGGTCGAGGAGTCCTATCGGTGGTGCCTGGCCGACGTGGACGAGAGCCACGCGGTGAGGCAGTTCTTCGACAAGGTCCCCGATCGGCCCGAGCCACGCCTGGCCCTCATCGGCGTCTACTACTTCCCCGACGTCGATCTGCTGCACCAGGCCGATCGCGAGCTGCGCGCCGATCGCAGCGCCGGGCTCGAGATGGTCACGCTGCTGGACTGGATCCGCCAGCGCACCCCGGTGCGGGCCACGCGGGCCGCGACCTGGCTCGACTGCGGCAACCCCGACACCCAGGTCCGCTCGCAGCAACGCCTGCTGGAGGAGCGCGCCTTCAACGAGATCACCGTCGATCCGCTGCTGTCCACGCTCACCAAGCGCAGCGAGAACCGGTCCAAGTTCATCGACGAGATCAACTACCTGCGCCTGTTGCCCCCCGACCTCTCGGTGCTGTTCCCGCGGATCGTCGAGGACTCCACCGACTCGGACCGTCCCTTCGTGACCATGGAGTTCTACGGTTACCCGACCCTGGCCGAGCTCTTCGTGTTCGAGGCCCTCGAGCCGGCGGTGTGGGAACGGATCGCCCGCCATCTGCATTGGATCACCCAACACAGCTTCAAGAGCCACCTGGGGCCGGTCACCCCCGACGACCTGCACCAGATGTACCTGGCCAAGAGCCTGGAGCGCCTGGCCGGGACGGTGAGCTCGGGCGAGCCCACCCTGGCCAAGCTCCTGCAGTCGTCCCAGACCATCCGGCTGAACGGCGTCGAGCTCGACGGGCTGCGTGCCCTCTGGCCGTGGGTCGAGTCGCAGGTGGCTCGCCTGTCACCGATCGAGGGCTCCCTGATCCACGGAGACCTCTGCTTCTCGAACATCCTCTACGACCTGCGCGGCGGTATCTGCCGGCTCATCGATCCGCGGGGATCCTTCGGCCGGGCCGGGCTCTACGGCGACCCCCGCTACGACCTGGCCAAGCTGAACCACTCGGTGCGCTGGCTCTACGACTTCATCATGGCCGACCTGTTCAGCGTGACCGATGACGGTGATTTCGCCTACGACCTGCAGATCTTCCACCGCGCCTATCACGGCGACATCGCCGACGTGTTCGCCGAGACCATCTTCACCGGCTACGACGCCGGGGAGATCGACCTCATCACCGGGCTGCTCTTCGCCTCCATGATCCCGTTGCACGCCGATCGGCCCGACCGCCAGCTGGCGTTCGCGCTGCGGGCCATCGAGATCCTCAACCAGTGTCGGGGCGTCGCGTGAGGATCTGCATCGACCTCGACGGGGTCGTGTGCCAGCTCCGACGACCCGGGGAGGACTACGCCGAGCTGGATCCGGTGCCCGGAGCTCCCGAGGCGCTGCGCTCGCTGCGGGCCGCCGGGCCACCAGATCATCCTGACCACCGCCCGGCACATGAAGACCTGCGAGGGCAACCCCGGTCTGGTGGTGGCCCGCCAGGGCAAGGTGACCCTCGACTGGCTCGATCGGTTCGACATCGAGTTCGACGAGATCCACTTCGGCAAGCCCCATGCCGACGTGTACATCGACGACAACGCCCTGCGCTTCACCAGCTGGTCCGACATCGCGCCCGACGGGAACGACCTGCCCATCAGCCACGAGCAGGCCGCGGCCGACGCCGACCCGGCCTGATCCCATGGTCGTGGTCATCCCGATGGCCGGCCGCGGCCAACGCTTCCGGGACGCGGGCTACGACCTGCCCAAGCCGCTCATCCCCGTGCGGGGCCTCCCGATGTACACCTGGGCCCTGCGCAGCGTCCCCCTCGACCACGCCGATCGTCTGGTGTTCGTCTGCCTCGAGGCCGACATCGCCGAACACGGTCTGGCCACCGACATCCACCGTCGGTACGGCCACCACGATCTGGAGGTGGTGTCGGTCCCCGAGGTCACCGGAGGCCAGATGTGCTCGGTCCTGGCGGCCCGGGACCACCTGCCCTCCGACCAGGCGCTGATCATCTACAACGCCGACACCTATGTCGTGGCTTCGGCCAACCCGCCGTGGGACCCGGCCCGCCCGGGGATCGACGGCTCCCTGGGGGTGTTCCACACCGACGACGGCGATCATTGGAGCTTCGCCCTCCTCGACGATCAGGGCCGGGTGGTGCGCACGACCGAGAAGGACCGGATCTCGCCCTGGGCGTCGACCGGGCTGTACCACTTCGCCCGGGCCGCGGACTTCCTCACCGCGGCCGACGCCGCCCTGGCCGACCAGGAGATGATCCGCGGCGAGTACTACATCGCGCCGCTCTACAACCGGCTCATCGCCGGCGGCGCCAACATCGTGACCGACGAGGCCCGGGAGGTGTGGCCCCTGGGCACACCCGCCGAGCTCGACCGCTTCATAGGCCACGGTGGCCCTGCCGATGCCGGAGGCCGACGGCTGGATCGAGGCTAAGGTCGACAGGTGGTCGCCAGGCCGCAGTCACCGCCATGAAGTTCTCCGTCTGCATACCCAACTTCAACTACGCGCGGTACCTCGGCCAGACGGTGGACACCGTGCTGGAGCAGAGCTATGCGGACCTCGAGGTCCACGTCGCCGACAACCACAGCACCGACGAGTCCATCGAGGTGCTGGCCGCCATCGACGACCCCCGGCTCAGCTACCACCGCAACAACCGCAACGTGGGTTTCGGCCCCAACCTGGCCCGAGCCGTGTCCGGCACCAACGGCGACTGGATCATCCTGCTGTCATCGGATGATCTCATGCGCCCTGATGCGCTTCAGACGTACCACGACCTCATCCAACGCTGCGGCGGGCCGGAGGCCCGGCTGGTGATCTCGTCCACATGCGAGATCGTCAATTCGGTCGGCGAACCCGTCGGGCTGCAGGGACCGCCCCGGTGGTGCTGGCACCCCGAGGATCTCGACCAGAGCCTGTCGGCGGCGCTGGGGGTCGACGTCTACCGCCTTCCGGCCGACGAAGTCCTGGCCCGATCACTCGAGGTCATGCGCACCCCCGTCTGGTTCGCGTCCACCTGCTACCCACGGGCCCTCTACGACGAAGTCGAAGGCTTCACCGGCCAACCCCTCTACAACCCCGACAAGGAGTTCCACTGGCGGGTCATCGCCGCCGCCGACTCGGTCATCTTCATCGACAGCCCACTGTTCGGCTACCGCGTCCACCCCTCCAACCAAGACGGCGAGCAGACACGGGTCGGCGCCCTCAAACGACTCGTCGACCAGTACGTGTCCACCTTCAACACCGACCCCGTCGTCCAACAACGGGCCGGCGTCACCCCCGAGATGATGGCCCACAACTTCATCCGCGAAGACATCGCCAAACGCGCCGTGCTCAGCCTCATCGAAGGCGACCTCACCAGCGCGCAGCGCACCATCTCCATGGGACGCGCCACCTACCCCACGCGCATGCGCACCGACCCCCTCGCCCTCGGCGCCCGCGCCCTGGTGGCCACCCGGTGGCTCACCGCTCCCATCCTGGCCCGCGTGGGGCCTCGGCTGTTCCGCCGGCAACTGGCTCTGAAGACGGTCGTCCGTCAGGCCCTCGCCGGTGACCCGACCTGATCAACCGATCAGTTGCCGGGGGGGACCCGATCGGAACCCGCGCAGCAACGGAATTAGGCTGCTCCGATGCTCGAATTTCCCCCCTCGGGCCTGACCACGTCCGTCGCTAGGTGCCTCCGGCACGAGGAGCAGTTGACGCAGCATGCCTGATCTCGAGGACAACGACCCGAAGTCCGGCGAATCCAGCCGATCTGGAGCCCGAGGCCGGAAGGGCTCGGGTACCAGCGTGACCTGGCGTGGGATCATCGACGAGCCTTCGCCGGGCGATCCGCCCAAGCACCCCCGCGTGGCCGCCATCGGCCGTGGGCTCGACGCCGCCCTGGTGGCCGTCGGCCTCAAGCGGGGCCGAGACGACGACGGGACCCTCCTGCCCCGCAAGACCGGTCGGCTGGTGGTCATCCTGGGCGGCCTGTTCCTGATCGCCCTGGTGGTCTCGATGCTCCACATCGTGCCCGCCGGCAACGTGCTGGTCCCCATCACCCTGGGTGACGCCCAGAGCCAGGAGGGACAAGGACTGCACGTCACCTTGCCCTGGCCCATCACCCAGGTGGCCAGCATGTCGGTCCAGACCCAGAACTACACGATGATCCAGGCCAAGCAGAAGGGCACCGACAACCCGGTGCTGGTGCTCGGCTCCGACGGGGCCTCGGGCACGGTGGACGCCACCGTCCTCTACAAGCTCAACCCGGCCAAGGCCACCAGCGTGTACGTCAACATCGGCCAGAGCTTCTCGTCGAAGCTGGTGCAGCCGGCGTCTCGGCAGTGCGTGCGGTCCGAGTTCGAGAACTTCCCCATGGTCGACGCCGCCACCACCAAGGCCAAGGAGGTCAGCGACGGCATCACCGACGTGCATCCGCAAGGCGATCGAGCCCAACGGGATCATCCTGCAGGCCTTCCAGATGCGCCAGGTGGTGCTGGCCTCGTCGGTCCAGCAGTCGGTCAACGCCAAGATCGGGGCCCAGCAGAGCGAGCAGAGCCAGACCTACAACCTCGGGGTGGCCGAGGCCAAGGCCGCCATCCAGCGGATCACCGCCCTGGCCACCGCTCAGGCCCAGCAGATCGTGGCCTGCGGAGGCACCTCGACGGTGACCAAGGTGGCCGGCCAGGACACCCCGGATGCCACCCCCAACCCCAGTGGCGCCTGCCAGGCACCGCTGCTCACCGAGCAGGAGCTGGAGTACAGCTACATCCAGGCGCTGCGCGACCTCATCAACTCGCCCAACCCGCCCACCATCATCCTGGGCGGCAACGGCACCCCGGTGGTGCAGCTGCCGACGGCCGGCTCAGCCAGCACCACGACCACCACCCACTGACCCGACCTGACCCGTCCGGTCAGCGCATCCTGGGACGATCAGAGATCGTCCGACCTCCTGGGACGATCAGAGATCGTCCGACCTCCTGGGACGATCAGAGATCGTCCGACCTCCTCGGACGATCAGAGATCGTCCATGGCCGCGCTGTCGTCGCGGGTCAGGTCGTCACTGGTCATGTACGCCTCGACCACCTCGTCGCCCGGGCCCTCCATGACCACCTCACCCGAGTCGAGCCAGACGGCACGATCGGCCATGA
The DNA here is from genome assembly GCA_963793965.1 of uncultured Microthrixaceae bacterium. Lineage (GTDB taxonomy): Bacteria > Actinomycetota > Acidimicrobiia > Acidimicrobiales > Acidimicrobilacustridaceae > UBA4742. Next base: position 100,209 of record CAWCCB010000010.1, on the reverse strand, counting down.
CCTTGATGAGGTCGAGGCCGTGGCTGATGATCATCACCGTGCAGTCGCGCCCGCACAGATCCATCAGCCGATCGGCGCAGCGCTTCTTGAACCGGGCGTCGCCGGCCGAGAGCGCCTCGTCGATGAGCAGGATCTCCGGGTCGAGGTGCGACGCCACCGCGAAGCCCAGCCGGGCGAACATGCCCGAGGAGTACGTGCGCATGGGGTAGTCCAGGGCGTCACCCAGCTCGGCGAAGCTCACCACCTCGTCGTAGTGGTCCATGATCTCGTCGGGGTGCAGCCCGGTGGCCAGACCGCCCAGCAGGATGTTCTCCCGGCCGGTCAGCTCGGGGTTGAAGCCGACACCCAGCTGCAGCAGCGGGGTCACCCGACCGGCCACCGTGACCCGGCCCCGGGTCGGGGCCAGGATGCCGGCGATGGTGCGGAACAGCGTGGACTTGCCGGCCCCGTTGTGGCCGATGACGCCGTAGACACCCCCCGTGGGGACGTTGAAGCTCACCCCCCGCAGGGCCTCGATGTGGCGGGAGGTCTTGATGCGCTCCTTGTGGTACTCCCGCATGGCCTGCTTGAGGGTCGTGCCCTTCTCGACCGTGGTGCGGTAACGGATCCACAGCTCCTCGACCTGGACGGCCGGCGCCGACAGGTCTTCGTCGAGGCCGGGCGCCCCGTCCTCGTCCCACCCCTCGGTGGCCAGGTTAAAGGCGTACGGCATAGTCCCGCTCACGGATCAGGAAGGCCCAGCCACCGACGAGCAGCGCTCCCAGCGCCCAGGCCAGCCCGGCCAGGAGGTAGCCCGGCGACGGCCAGTGGGCCACGAAGATCTGCTGGAGCATGGCGAAGTACGGGTACAGCGGTGTGATCACGAAGATGGTGCGGAACTTGGCTGGGATCTCCGCCACCGTGAACATCACCGGCGCGCAGTACATCCAGATCCGCATCATGTAGGGCAGCAGGACGCCGACGTCACGGAAGTACACGACCAGCGGAGCGAAGGCCAGGCCGAGACCCAGGCTGAACACGATCATCAGGAACATGACCACGGGCAGCATGATCAGGGACAACCCCCACGGCTGGCCCGTGAACAGGTGCACCACGAAGTAGATGAACAGCGCCGGCGCCATGTCGGACAAGGCCCGCACCAGGGTCACCGCCGGGAAGCAGGCGCGAGGAGCCGACGAGTTCAGCACCATCGAGCGGTTCTGCACGATCGACAGGGCGCAACCCTGGACGATGTCGCGAACCAGGTAGAAGAAGGTGACGCCCATGATCAGGTTGGCGATCAGGTGTCCGGCCTGGGCCGGCGGACCGCTCGAGCGCAGCACGGCCCGCATGAGGTAGAGGGTGGCGGCCATGACCAGGGGATCGGCGATCAGCCACACCACGCCGATGACGGTGTCGTAGTGCTCGGCCTTCAACTTCGTGCGGGCCATGTGCCACACGAACATGCGTCGCTCCCACACGCTCTCGAAGTAGGCGCGCAAGGGTGGCAACCCGGTCACGGTCGGTTCGTAGACCGAGATGGTGCGACTGGGAGTGGTGGTGGCCATGACACCTTCGCTGGGGTCGCCAGACGTGCCGGAGGGGTGGTCGCCCGCCCTCGACCGGCGCACATCGTACCCGTTCTCGCCACCGTGAGGCACGGTCGAGGGGTTCAGGCCGGTTCGATCCCGTCGAGTCGGTTGACAGACCCGCGGAGGGTGACAAGGATGCACCGACCACTGTCGGTGACCGATCGGGTGGTCCTCGACCCGACTCCTCCCTGCGTCGAGTGGGCCGGTGATCCCGGGAGAAGGGTGCAGGCCGCGAACATCCACGCTGCTCACATGCTGGGGGTCGGCCGCGCCTCGACCCGTCGGGCCGGGACCGGCGCCGCGGGCGCTCGGACGGCGACCGTGAGCGACGAGACCCCCGAGCGCCCGGGCCGTCGGCCCGAGCCGATGCGCGCCGACGAACCGGCCGTGGAGCTGCGCGAGCCGCGGCCGCCGGCGCTCTCCGAGGTCGACCTGGGCGGCCCGATCGAGACGGCCACGGTCCTCATCGTGGGCGCGGGCGAGCCGCTGGGCCGGGAGCTGGCCCATGAGGCGGCCCGGCGCTCGCCTCGCCAGCTGATCCTGGCCGATTCCGACGAGGAGCGACTGAGCCGCCTGGCCCACGACGTGCCGGGCACGACCACCCTGGTGGTGGCCGATCCCTCGTCTCCGGCCTCGCTGCGCGACATCCTGGCCCGGCACCGACCGGACGTGATCATCCACGTCTCGCCTGCGGCCGACGCCATGGTCGATCCGGGGGGCACCCGGTGGCCGAGCGACGACGCCGTGCCCGGTCTGGCCCTGCTGGCCGCCGAGTTCGGCTGCCGCCGGCTCATGCAGCTGTCCAAGACCGACCTGTTCGACGCCGAGCCGGCGGCCGGGTCGGGTCAGGATCCGGTGGCCAGCGATGCCAGCCTCCGGGCCGCGCTCGAGAACGAGCGGGCCAACGCCGAGGACCTCCGCCGGCTCATCCGCCAACAGCGAGGCCAGCTGCGCCGCACCATCGTGCGGGCGGCGCTGGCCATCGATGACCGCGGGGCCCGGCTGGCCCAGGAGCTGGGCGTGCGCCAGCGCCGCGTCTCCCGGCGGGCATCCAAGCTCGGCCTGATCGTCAACGCCCTGCCCGGGCCGCAGCCAGCTGGTCCATCGCCGCCGCGACCTGACCGAGAGCATGAAGCGGGTGGTCGACCCGCCGGCCTTCACCCGGCGCGTGTCGGTCATCATCGTGACCGACCAGGCGCTGGCCCGGATCCCGCCGGTGACCCCGGGGGTCGACATCGAGTGGGTCATCGCCGCCACCGGCCCGCGGGCCGCGGCACCACCGGGCGTCTCCGCCGTCGTCGTCCGCTGCGACCACAAGACGGTCACCGCCGCCGCGGCCAGCGGCGCGGCCAAGGCCAAGGGCCGCGTGCTGTGCTTCATGGCCGACACCAGCGTGCCCCTCGATCCCAGCTGGCTGTCCCGGCTGGGCGGCGGCCATCGGCGACGACGTGCTGGCGGCCACGCCCCTGCTCGTGCATCCCGAGCGGACCGTGTCGGCGGCCACGCCCTTCGATCTGCGGGTCCGGGAGCTGGGCCTGGACGTGGTGGCCTCCGGGCTGTCCGGCCCGGTGGCCGAAGCCCGCCAGGCCGGCAACCCCGTCCGCCCGGACCAGCCCATGAGCGAGGTGGCCGCCGCATCCGGCGCCTGCCTGGTGGTGGACCGGGGCGCGTTCGACGAAGCCGGCGGCCTGGCCTCCATCGACGATTTCGACGCCGCCGTGGTGGACCTGTGCGGCCGGCTGCGCGGCGGGTGGCGGCAAGGTGGTGGCCGTGCCCTCGGCGGTGGTCCTGGATCACCGCCCGGTCCGCTCGGTGCGGGCCCTGTCCCGCCCGATCGATCCCGACAGCCCTGACTGGCGCCGGGTGGTGGATCGCCAGGGCCCCACCCTGCTGGCCCTGGCCCGCGGCGACCGGGTCACCGAGCACCTGCGCTTCGCGGTGACCGTGGCCGCGCCCTCCATGCGGGCGGCGACCGTGTGGGGCGACTGGCACCTGGCCCAGGCCATGGCCCGGGCCCTGCGGCGCGAAGCGCACTCGGTGCACCTCCAGACCTCGGACATGGCCGACGACCCCGCCGGGCGTTCCTGCGACGTCCACATCGTGATGCGCAGGCCTGACCGCGGTGCGAGCGCACGCCGGGCCAGCGCCACGTGCTGTGGCTGATCAGCCACCCCGAGTCCGTCGACACCCGCGAGTGCGACGAGGCCGACCTGGTGCTGGTGGCCTCGCAACGACTGGCCACCGAGCTGCGGGCCCGCACCAAGACGCCGGTCGAGGTCATGTTGCAGGCCACCGATCCCCGCCGGTTCGGGCCCCGAGCCCCCGATCCCCAGCACGCCCACGCGGTGGCGGTGGTGGCCATGACCCGGCGGGTGTTCCGCCCGGCGGTGGCCTACGCCCTGGCCACCGGCCTGCGCCCGGCCATCTACGGCACCGGGTGGCGCGACTTCGTCGATCCGGCCCTGATCATGGCCGAGTTCGTCCCCAACGACGAGCTGGCCACGGTGTACTCGTCGGTCGGCGTCCTGCTCAACGACCACTGGGACACGATGCGCAACTCGGGGATCGTGTCCAACCGCCTGTTCGACGCCCTGGCCTGTGGCACACCGATCGTGTCGGACCACCTGCCGGAGCTGGGTGAGCTGTTCGGCGACGCGGTGAGCACCTACGGCGGATGCCGAGCAGCTGCGCCAGGCGGTCGATCTGGCGCTGGAGGATCCGATCGCGGCACGCCGACGCGCCGCGGCCGGTCGGGAGATCGTGCTGGCCCACCACACCTTCGATCATCGGGCCCGCCAGCTGCTGGACACCCTGGCCCGCTACGATCTGGCCCGACCCCCAAGATGACCTGAAACACGATGCTCAGCCGGCCGATCCGCCGCCCGTTCCGACCCTCACCTCCTGCGCTGCCTGACCGTCGTCCTGTTGGCGGTCGCGCTCCTGGCCACCGCCTGCAGCGACGCCCACACCCAGGCGCAACGGGACTGGGTGGACACGGGGTACGACCCCAGCGTGCTCACGTTGTTGAACCCGCCGGAGCTGAACCCGGTGCTCACCGCCCTCGGGCAGGCCTTCCTGAGCGTGCGACCCGACACGTCGCTGGTGTTCCTCAACCAGGTGAGCGCCCCCTCGGGCAAGTACAACCGGATCAAGTCGAACCTGACGAACACCCAGATCATCCAGGCCGGCGCCATCGCCGTCGTTGTGGATCGACGTGGCCAACCTGCTCAAGTCCGTTCGCCGACGACCCGCGCGCCCAGGGCAAGATCGTGCCGTTCGCCGTCGAGCCCATGGTGCTGGCCGTCCAGGCCGGCAACCCCGCCCACGTCACCGGTCTCGATGCCTTCGCCGCCGGCGGACCCGACCACGGGCGCTGCGCCACCACCCCGCCATGCGGCAAGTGGGCCTACGCCTGGCTGACGCGGCCGCGCACGTCCGGCCCCATCTTCGAGATGGGCGGTGCACCGCGTCCGAGCCTGCTCGGCCGATCACCTCGGGGACGGTGCGATGCCGGTCTGCTGTTCGCTGCTCACATCCCCTCCGGCGACACCGCCTTCACCACCGTGCCCGTGGCCAGCCCGCCGGCACCGCTCCATCCTACCGCATGCTGGTCATGAGCACCGACCCCACCGCCACCCAGTTCGAGAACTGGCTGTCCACCTCGCCCCAGGCCCGCGTCCATCATCTCCAGCTACGGCCTGCTCCCCGGTACCGGCAAGACCACGGCCTAGATGTCGACGCCGCTCGTGTCTCAGGCCGACAGGCCGCTCGATCCCCGATCGCTGGTGTGCATCACCGGCATGCATCGCAGTGGCACCTCCCTGGCCACACGGGCCCTGGAGCTGCTGGGCGTCTCCCTGGGTGCGCCCGAGGGGCTGCTGCCGCCCGGACCGGACAACCCGGCCGGCTACTTCGAGAACAAGGCCATCCAGGAGCTCGACGACGAGCTGCTGGCCCACCTGGGCGGCTCCTGGGACCAGCCGCCCACCCTGGGCGTGGGATGGGCCGACGATCCTGGGCTCGACCCGTTCCGGTCCCGGGCGGCGGCGGTCCTGGTCCACGACTTCGGTCCGATCAGCCCCCGGCGACCCAGGTCGGCTGATCGGCTTCAAGGATCCGCGGGTGTCGCTGCTGCTGCCCTTCTGGCGGACGGTGGTGTCGGTGCGCACCACCGTGGTGGTGGTCCGGGCGCCCGCCGAGGTGGCCGGCTCGCTGATGCGGCGCAACGGGATCGAACCTCCGCAGTCCGCGCTGTTGTGGCTGCGCTACGTGCTGGGGGCGGCCGGCAACGACCCGGGTCACCTGCTCGTCGTCCAGCACGACTTCTTCGACCAGCTGGGCCCGACCCTGATCCGCCTGGCCGACCACCTGGGCCTGCCCCGCCCCACCCCGGCCGTCGAAGCCGAGGTGGCGGCTCACCTCGATGTCGACCTTCAGCACGGCGCCACCGCCGACGCCGGTGACTGGGCGGCCAACCCGCTGGTCGAGCTGGCCGAACGGGTGTGGAACGGCGGCCGGCCCGATCTCGACGCCCTGGACCCGATCCTGACCCGCGCCCTGGTCGAAGGCTGGCTGCGACCACCGGTCGAGAGCCAGGCCCTGGCCCGGGCCCGAGCCGAAGCGGTGTCCTTCAAGGAGCAGCTCAAGCGCCGCAACGAGGTGGTGCGGGCGCTCAAGCAAGGCCGTCGGCCCCCCGAGCCGCCGACCCCGGGACGCCCGTCATCGACGCGGATGGTGACCCCGATCGCGGTGCCGATGCCGACGTCGGCGCCCGGGAGCCGGCTTGACGAGCACCGGGAACCCGGGTTCCGAGCGCGGGGCGACCGGGGAGCACGACGACGATCCCTCCGTCGAGGTGGTGGTGCCCGCCCGACCTGGCGCTCGACGAGCTCAGCCCGACAACGGCTGATCGGCGCGCCTGTGGCCAGCCCGTTGGAGGTCACCGCCGTGGCCGCGCCGCTGGAGGACATCGCGGCCGGATCGAGCACCGTCGTCCAGGCCGAGTGGGCGGTGGTCGAGGCCACGGGTGAATCACTTCGCCCCGACGCCAGCCCCGTGCAGGTGATCAACGGCGCGGTGGCCGTCCGGGTCGGCGTGGCCCACGCCGTGGACCGGCGATCGGTCACCGTCGAGCAGGGCACCATCCTGGTGGACCCCTACACCCGGACCTCGGATCCCTTCGCCGACGCCCCCATCGACAGCGCCGGACCACGCTCGCGCCCTCCGTTCCGCCGGCGCCCGGTGGCCCTGTTCCTCCGACGGCTCCGAGCCACTGGCGCACCCCGAGGCGGTGCGCGACCTGGTCAACGCACTGGTGGCCCACGACGTGGAAGCGCGCCTGGCCACCGATCAGGCTGTGCCCGGCCCCCACGCCACCCGGATCTGCCTGCCCACCGAATCGTCCTGGCGGGCGCTGCAGCCCGACATCGCGGTGCTGGCCGATACCGAGGCCGTCGAGCGGGCCACCGCCTGGTGCGACCAGCGGGGCACCGTCTTCATCGCCCTGGACCCGGCCCTGGGCTCCACCATCGAGCTGGTCAGCTGGACCATCGGGCAAGCCCAGGGTCGCCTGCGGGCTCGGATCGGCCCCACGGTCGATCCCGGTGAGCTCGCCGCCCTGATCAACCGGCTCTGCGCCGGCCCTCAGCCCGAACCTCCCGCCGATCGCCCGGGCTCGCCGGTGCCCGACCCCAGGCGCGGACCCGCTCGGGCCGAGGTGGCCGACCACGGGTTCGACGACGACGGGTTCGACGACGACGGGTTCGACGACGAGCTCGACCCCGGGACGGGACCCAGGACCATCCGGCAGGTGGCCGTGTCCGAACGCCTGCGAACCGCGCCCCGGGCCGCGGGCCGCCTCGACCAGCTCGAAGCGGTCGGCCACCAGGTCGTCGCGCTGGACCTGGAGGCGGACCTGACCGGGCCGGACGGGTCCGGCCTCGACCTGCTCGTCGTGGATCCGGCCACCGACCCCGCCCAGCTGGCGGCCTGGCTGGGCCGGGCCGGGGCCGACACCCGAGCGGTGCTCGACCTGACCACCGTGGCGGCCGAGCCGGCCGACGACGCCACCGTGGCGTTGGCCCGCGCCGCCGGAGCGGTGCTGGTCGACCGCACCGACCAGGTGGCGGCCTGGCGGGCCCGGGGGGTGCGCGCCCAGGTGGACCCCGCCCTGCTCACCCGGGCGCACACCGACGCGCTGCGAGCGGCCGCGGCCCGTCGCCTGGACCCGGCGGCCCCGCTGTGGGGATGGCAGCTCGACCCCGTGTCCGGGGTCGGGGCCCGACGCCACCGCCGAACACCAGGTCCGCCAAGCCATCGTCGCCGCGCTGGGGCAGTTCCTGGACGACCAGCCCGACGCGCGGGTCGAGATCGTGGGGACGCCCCCGGCCGGCGCGCTGGAGGACCATCCGCAGGTCGTGGTCCGGTCGGCCCCGCCCGATCCCGGCCAGCTGGCCGCCTGGACCGCTCACATATGGTCTGGCGGGGTGCCCGCGGTCGTGGCCCGCCCGGGCGTGTTCGAGGCCGGCCTGGCCGGGGTCCCCACCATCAGCGCGACCCCGGCCGCAGGCACCGACGGGGAGCTCACCCTCACGTCACCCTCGGATCCCGCGGTGTGGGTGGCGACACTGCTGGCCGTGGCTGACGACCAGGCCCGCGGTCGTTGGTCGGCCCGGGCCCTGGCCCGAGCCGACGCGTTGCGGGGTCCCGAGGCTTCACGCATGGCGGTCGAACGGTTCCTGGGTTGGGCCACGGCGGAGGGAGCTCGATGAGCCCAACCGTCACCGTGGTGGTGCCCGTGTACGAGGGTCGCGACCAGGCACTGGCCTGCCTGCGCAGCGTGGTGCGCCACGCCCCGGGCACGGCCACGCCCTTCGACCTGCTGGTGATCGACGACGCCTCCCCGGACCCGACCATCGCCCCGGCGCTCGAGGAGCTGGCCACCGAGGCCCGCAACGCCCAACCAACGGTGTCGATCCGGCTGGTGCGCAACCCCGAGAACCTCGGCTTCGTGGGGACGGTGAACCGGGGCTTCGAGGCGTGCACGGGCGATGTGGTGCTGCTCAACGCCGACACGGTGGTCACCGCCGGCTGGTTGGACCGAATGGTCGAGGCCGCCGCGGCCGACGACGTGGCCACCGTGACCCCGCTGTCGAACGAGGGGTCGATCTGCACGCTGCCCCCGTCGGTGATCGAGGCCTTCGGCCTGCTCGACGACGACCCGCGCATCGACGACTGCGCCCGGTTCGTGGCCGCCGAGTCGGCGGGGATGCGCCCCGAGGTCATCACCGGGGTGGGGTTCGCCATGTTCGTCAGCCGGTACGCCTACGACCGCTGCGGCCCGTTCGACGTGGACGCCTACGGTCGGGGTTACGGCGAGGAGGTCGACTTCTGCCTGCGGGCCGGCCGGCTGGGACTGCGCCACGTGGTCGAGGACTCCACCTACGTGCACCATCACGGCGCGGTGTCCTTCGGTGACGACGCCCACGAGCAGCGCCGCGACGCTTCACGGTTCCTGCACAAGCGCTTCCGGTGGTTCCGGGCCGCCAACCGCCAGGAACGGCGCCGCGATCCCCTGGCCGTGACCTTCGCCGCCCTCGAGCTGGGGCTGGCCGACCGGGACCCGAGCCGTCCCCATGTCCTGCACCTTCTCCACGGCCCGCCCGACAACATCGGCGGGACCGAGAAGCACCTCAACGCGTTGATCGACGCCCTGGTGGCCGAGTTCGACTTCTCCATCCTGTATCCGGTCGAATCCGGCTTCGTGCTGACCACCCGTTGGGGGTCCGACCAGGGCGTGATCGAGCATCGGTTCCTGCTCCCCGGTTCGGTGCGCTGGGTCAGCCAGCTCGAGGATCCCCTGGCCGGTGAGGCGCTGCGCACCGCGCTCGACCTCTTCGACGTCGACGTGGTCCACATCCAGAACCTGATCGGGCACTCGTTGACCCCGCTGGAGGTGTTGGGTCAGTTCGAGGGCCGGGTGGTCTGCTCCATCCACGACCTCTTCCTGGCCTGTCCCCACCACTCGCTGCTCTATCGCGACGACCAGTCGTGCGGCCTCCCGGAGGACCGGTCGGTGTGCGCTCGGTGCCTGCCCGAGACCGAGGGCCTGCCCATCGAGCACCTCGACCGCCAACGAGCCCGGGTGGCCCAGCTGGTCGACCACGTCGACCACTGGGTCTTCGCCAGCCAGAGCTCGGCCGACTTCTTCGGCCGGGTGTACGACCTGGTGCCCGACGCGGTGAGCGTGATCGAGCACGGCACCACCATCGCCGAGCCGCGCCGGGGCCAGCCCGACGAGGCCCTGATCCTGGACGAGCCGCTCCGGCTGGCGTTCGTCGGCCGGGGTTGGCCCAAGAAGGGGCTGGGGGTGGTGAACGGGCTGGCCGACCAGCTGGCCGACACCACCATCGAGGTCCACCACTTCGGCGAGCTGGTGGGTCAGGCGTCGGCGCAGCTCCACCGGCACGGCACCTACGACAACGAGGCGCTGGGGGACCTGTTGGCCCTGGCCGGGGTCCAGGTGGTCCTGCTGCCGGGACCGGTGCCGGAGAGCTTCGGCCTGGTGCTGACCGAGGCCATCCTGGCCGGCGTGCCCGTCATCGGCACCACCTTCGGGGCGCTGGGCGAGCGGATCCGGGCCCACGGGGTGGGCTGGACCGTCGACCCGGCCGACGCCGACGGGCTGGTCGAGCTGGTGTCGCTCCTCGACGCCAACCGCTGGGAGATCCTGCGGGCCAGCCACCGGGCGGCGCGCACCCCGGTCGAGACCGTGGCCCAGACCGCCCCCCGATATGGCGCCCTCTATCGTGGCGGCACCGACGAGCGCGAGGACCACGGGTGACCCAGCCGGACGAGCTTCAGCGACTGCGCCGCCAGCTGCGGGCCATGGCCAGCCTCAACGAGCAGCTGCGCGCCCAGCTCGAGGCGCTCTCGGCTGAGACGGCCTCGAGCTCGGCCACGCGTGGGGCGGACCCCCTGCAGGACCCCGCCGCCGCTCCGCTGCCGCTCGGAGCCGCCCCGAGGCGGGCCCGTCGAGCCCAGGAATGGGTGGCCTTCGAGGTCCGCGACGATCTCGACGGGGCCGGCGACCAGGCTCATCTGGTCTCGCACCCCGACGACGGCCTCTTCCTGATCGACGGTGGCGTGCGCCGCCGGGTTCGCTCCGGCCTGCTGGCCCCCGTGCTGGAACGGCTGCTGGGCGAGGCCGGACCGATCGACGACGAGACCTTCTCGGCCTGGCCCGAGGGACCGCCGGTGGAGGTCCTCGAGGGACCCGGCGGGGCGCCGTTCGTGGTGGTGGGGAGCCGGCGTCTTCCGGTCAGCGGCCTGCCCCTGCCCCACCCGGTGCCCGCCGAGGTCTTCGACGCGCTGGTGCAGGGGCCGACGCTGGACCTGGTCGAAGGCACCGGCCAACGCCGCGCCGGCGAGGCCACCGGCTGGGCCGACCAGCTCGCCCCCGCCGGCCCGAGCCCGACCGAGGCGCGGGCCCGCCTGGTGGTGGGCGACGACGGCATCTTCCTGGTGGAAGGCGACACGCGACGGCTGGTGACCTCGGGGCTGTTGGTCCCAGCCCTCGAGCAGCTGCTCGGCGGTCGGCGACCCGAGGTCGATCACGAGCTGGCCGGCCTGGCTGAGCGGCCGCCGTTGGCCGTGCTGGAGGCCTCCTCCGGCCCACCGTTCGTGGTGATCGAGGGCAAGCGCCTCCCGCTGCGCGGCCTGCCCCTGCCCCACCCGGTGATCTCGTCGTCCTACGACCGGCTGGCCGAGGGGCCCGAGCTCGACCTGGTGCGGTCGGCCACGGTGCGGCGAGCCAACGAGGCCCTCGGCTGGTTGGCCGATGCCGGCGGCCGCCCCGGTGCCGAACCGGCCCTGGTGGTGGATCCGGACCAGGCCGTGTGGCTGGTCGAGGACGCGCGGCGGCGTCGGGTGTCCTCACCGCTGCTCATCGCCGCCCTGGAGCAGCTGGTCGGCCCCCGGCGCCGGGTGGACGCCGACCAGCTCGGGGGCTGGGAAGAGGCGACCCCGGTCGAGGTGCTGGAGGGTCGTACCGGCCCACCGTTCGTGGTGATCGGCGGGAGCCGCCACGCCCTGCGCTCCCTCCCCGTCCCGTTCCCGGTGGACGAGGCCGGCGCCACCCGCCTGCCCGAGGGACCGCCGTTGGACGTCCTGCGCGCCATCGCCCCCCGGCGCCACGACCGCACCGTGGGCTGGCTCGACGAGCTGGCCCAGGGCACCTCGTCCGCCGAGCCGGTCCTGGTGACCGGTCCCGACAAGACCACCTGGGTGCTGGAGGGCGCGATTCGGCGCCAGGTGCGATCAGGGCTGCTGGTGCCCATCCTCGAGGAGCTGCTCGGTCCCCGGCGCGACGCAACCGACGAGGAGCTGAAGGCGCCGACCGGTGGGGTGGTCGAGGTCCTGGAGAGCCGGGAGGGGCCACCCTTCCTGGTCCTCGGCGGTGTCCGCCATCCCCTGCGCTCGCTTCCGGTCCCGTTCCCGGTGCCCGAGACGGCGGCCGCCAAGTTGCCTCAGGGCGCGGAGCTGGACGCCGCCCTGCTCAGCCGTCGCCTCAACGAGCTGACCCGCCGCGAGGCCGAGCTGGGGAGCCAGCTGGCCCAACGCCAGGACAACCCCGACCCGGTGAGCGAGCTCAGGGCGTATCTGGGGAAGAAGCGGCCTCGTTGAAGGGCGCCGGCCCGGGATCCCACTCCCTGAGGTCCCAGTCCAGCAGCTCCTCGAGCTCCTCCACATCGGCCCGGAAACGCCGGTAGAGGAGGCGGCGCTGGGTGTCGTCCAACGGTCCGACCAGCCCCTCGCCGTGGCCGGCGAACAACACCCTATCCAGTTGCGCCGGCCGGAAGCCGGGAGCCGCCCCCACGTGGCGGAGGGCGGCGTCGTAGACCGCACCCGGATCGCGGCGGATGTCGTCGTGGCGCAGCACCAGCAGACGGTCACCGAACCGTTTCAGGTACGGGTGCAGGAGCAACGAGTAGCGGCTGCCCCACTCCAGGTCCAGCATCTCGGCACGTGGGTCACCCCGCTCGACCAGCTCGACCAGGTCGGTGCCCACCGGCAGGTAGCCGGTCTGCACGGCTTGGGCGAAGGCCGAGTACATCCGATCCACGGGATGGCGCACCACCGCGATCAGCCGCACGTCCGGGAGCGTGTCGTCGATGCGCTCACCCACCGATCCGGGGCCGTTGATCCGGGCCAGGTACCCGCCGGACGCTTCACCCACGCAGGCCTGGTCCTCCGCGGCGGTGAACTGGAGGCGATACCACCGACCCCCTTCGCGGGGCTGGCGGCGGGCGTCGCCGAAGGGCGGGCCCTCGAAGGGGGGCACGCCCGGCGCGAAGTAGTCGAGCGGGAAGGGCGGCATGAACACGTCGGGATGTTGGTTCAGGTTGAACCGCAGCCACCGAGTGGCACAGCGGGCCGCGCCGATGATCAGGAAGTTGGGCAATGGGGGTTGGGACGACGGCATCGATCCTCTTTCAGCGATCCGGCGGGCCCGGATCCCAGGCCGACAGGTCGCGATCGAGCACCGCCTCGAGCTCCTCGACGTCCCCGCGGAACAGGTCGAAGAGCCGGCGGGCCTGGGCCGGGTCCAACGGGTGGGGTTGGGTGACGCCCGGGTCGTTGAAGATCTGTCGGTCCAGGTGCGGCGCCGCGACATCGGGATCGGCGCCGATGTGGGCCAGCACCTGGCGGTAGACGCGGGCCGGATCGGCCAGCACGTCGTCGTGAACGACCACCAGCAACCGATCCCCGAACCGCTCCAGGAAGGGCACCAGGTTCTGGGCATACAGGCCGCCGCCCACCAGGTCGAGCTCCTCGACCACCGGGTCCTGGTCGCGCACCAGGGCGAACAGATCCGGATCGGGCGGGATGGCCCCTCGTTTGGCCTGCTCCACCACGGTGACGTACATCCGCTCGACGGGCTGGCGGACCATGACCACCACCCGCACGTCGGGCAGCACCTCGTCGATCCGATCGGCGATGACCGCGGGGCGGTTCACCGCGGCCAGATACGACGGGGAGACGTCACCGACGCACGGGATGCCTTCGGGCACCATGAACTGGTGGCGGTACCAACGCAGGCCTTCGCGGAGGGTGCGACGGGCGTCGCCGAAGGGCGGGCCCTCGAACGGCGGGATGCCCTCGGCGAAGAAGTCCAGCGGGAACGACGGGACGAACACATCCGGATGCTCGTTCAGGTGGAACCGCAGCCAGCGGGTGGCGCAGCCGGCCACGCCGGCCACCACGAAGTTGGGCAACGTCGCCACGAGAGCCATCAGTGCTCCCAGTCCGGAGGACCCGGGTCCCAGTCGCCCATGTCCCGCCCCAGGATCGCGCCCAGCTCCTCCACGTCGTCGCGGAAGATGCTGTAGAGCCGTCGGTGCTGGGCCGGCGACACCGGTCGAGCCCGGACCGAACGGCGGTTGCTGAACAGCACCTGGTCCAGGTCGGGGGGCACGAAGTCGGGGTCGGCTCCGATGTGGGTGAGCACCGCGCGGAAGGCCGTCTCCGGACGATCCCGGATGTCGTCGAAGACGACCAGCTGCAGGCGGTCACCGAACAGCCGTCGGAAGGGGGCCAGGTTCTGGGCGTACAGGCCGGCGCCGATCAGGTCCAGCTCGGCCACGTCGGCGCGCTCGTCGCGAACCATGGCGAACAGGTCCGAGCGGGGCGAGAGCCGGCCCCGCTTGATGTGGTGCAGCATGGCCGAGTACATGCGCTCGACGGGTTGGCGCACGATGGCCACCAACCGGACATCGGGCAAGGTCACGTCGATGCGCGACGCCACCGCCAGGGGCTTGGTGGCCTCGGCCAGGTAGGTCGGCGTCGACTCGCCCACCAGTGGCTCGTTGCTCCAAGCCTGGAACTGCTTGCCATACCACTTCAGGCCGGGCTTGCGGAACAGCCCGGGGTCGTCGAAGAACCCCAGGTCGAAGGGCGGCATGAAGATCTGCGGGTGCTGACTGAGGTTGGAGCGCAACCAGCGGGTGGCGCCGCGTTGGACCCCGATGATCAGGAAGCTTGGCAGCGGTGGCTCCGACGGCATGGGGCTAGCGGTATCCCTGGTCCCTGGCGCTCAACGGGCGGCGACGGCCGGGTCCCAGGAGGACAGATCGCGCCCCAACCAGGTCGCCAGCTCGTCGACGTTGCTGCGAAATGATTCGTACAGACGACTCTGGACTTCGAGTGGCATCTCGTCCATCGTCGAGGTCGCGGCTGGCGGAACCGCACCCGCTCGATCTGAGGGGGCACGAACGCGTCGTCGGCGCCGATGTGGGCCAGGACCTCCCGGTAGAAGGACGCGGGGATCGGCCACCAGGTCGTCGTAGAGCATCAGCTTCAAGCCCTCACCGAACCGATCGCGGAACGGGATCAGGTTCGGGACGTACACGCCTCCTCGGACACGGTCGAGCATGAGCTCGCTGCAACCGGTCGAAGTCGAGCTGATCGAACTGCGCTCGCCGGCGGAAGGTCGCCCCGGATCATGTCGTGGGCGGTGGCCGAGAACATGCGGTCCAGGGGCTGGCGCAAGATGGCGACGAGACGGGCGTCGGGCGCAGCCTGGTGCAGCCGGAGCGGCCACGTCCCACGGCTGCGTTGCGCCAGGCCAGGTACCCGGGCGAGGCCTCGCCCAGGAACGGCTCGCCCTTCCAGGAGTCGAACTGCTGGCGGTACCAGCGCGAGCCCCGGTTCAGCATCAGGTCCGGGCTGGCGTAGTAGTGCAGATCCACCGGTGGCGCGCAGATGTCGGGGTGCTGATCGAGGTTGAACCGCAGCCACCGGACGCCGCACCGCTCGGCGCCGATCAGGTAGAAGGAGGGGAACGGTGGGATCGACATCGCGGTGGCGCCTCAGGAGACGCGGCGCACCGCCTGTCGGATGGAGTCCTCGACCGAGGCCGGGAACCAGGCCAGCACGATCCGCACGGTCCGCATGGCCTTGGGCGGGGTGCGTCGCTTGGCCCGCCGGACGTTGCGCCCCGCCTCCTTGGCGTCGCGGCGTTGCAGGCGCTCGGCCTGCCGGCGCAGGCGGTCCGCCCGCTCCTCGAGCGGTGACCGCTTCAACACGTTGCGCACGGTGGGTGGCCGGTCCCGGGCCTTGAAGTACTTCGCCATCCAGGCCGCGGTGCCGGCGGCGGTGGCGCGGTTGCGGGCGAACCGGTCGGGATCGCAGGACTCGAGCCGGGGCACCTCGGTGTCGCCGGTCCACTTGTCCAGGAAGTGCTGGCGGTTCTTGGCCCACAGCCCCTTCCAGTCCTTGAGGCGCGAGGCCGAGCCCTTCCCCACGTGGTCGACCAGCACCCGCTGGTCGAAGACGATGTCGAGGTCGTTGACCCACACCTTGAAGGCCAGGTCGACGTCCTCGCCGCTGGCCACCTCGTACTCCTCGCCCCAACGCTCGATCCCGACCACGACGTCGGTGGGCATGAGGTAGAGCACCGCACCCGGCGGGGCGGAGAAGGGCGGCAGCACCACCACGTCGGTACCCGGCTCGGTGCGCACGGTGTCGGCGTTGTTGGCCGCGGTCAGTGCGGGCACCACGATGCCGGCCCGGGGGTGGTCCCGGGCCGTCTGCACCAGCTTGGACGCCCATCCCGGCGGCAGGATCGTGTCGTTGTTGCAGAACGCGACGTAGGGGGCCCGAGCCATGGCCAGACCCTGGTTCATGCCCACGGCGAAGCCCAGGTTCTGGTCGTTCAGCACGCTGGTGTCGCCGGCCGCCGCCGCGTAGTTGGCCGCCTCCCACGCCGAGCCGTTGTCCACGATGATCAGCTCGTAGTCCACGTCGGTGTTCTGTCGGACCGACTCCACGAAGTCCTGGGTGTAGGGCAGGTTGTCCCAGGCCAGCGTGACCACCGACAGCTCCGGGCGCGTCGGGCGGCGTCGGGCCAGGGCGGAGGCGGGGCCAGGGCGGTGCCTGCGCTCACGCCGTCGAGGACCTCGGCCAGCTCGTCGGTGCGGCGCTCCCAGTCGAAGTCGCGCTCGACCAGGTCGAGGCCGTTGGTGACCAGCTGCTTGGCCAGCACCTCGTCGTTGAGCAGCCGCCGGATGGCGTTGGCCATGGCCACCGGGTCACGCGGCGGCACCACCAGGGCCGTCTCGCCGTCGATGGCGTACTCCCGGCAACCACCGTTGTCGGTGGTCACCAGCGGCACCCCACAGGCGATGGCCTCCAGGCCGGGCTGGCAGAAGCCCTCGAACCAGCTGCCAACCACGAACACCGAGGCCGCGTCGTACTCCCGACCCAGGTCGGCCTGCGAGAGATCCTTGGGGGCGTAGGCCTCCACCGGCAGGTCGAGCATCCGCCCGGCCTCCAGGATGGTCTCGTGGCCCTTCCACGCCCGGTGGCTGTCGCCCACGCTCAGGATCGGGTACTTCTTGGCTCCCCCGTAGGGGTGGAACACCTCCCGGTTGGCACCGCCCAGCTGGACCACGGGACGGGACCCGATCTCGGTCTCGATCTGGTCGGCCGTCCAGTTGCTGTTGGCCAGTTGCAGGTCCACCGGGGTGCGGATGCTCTCCCAGCTGCCCGCCTTCTGATACGTGCGCGAGTAGTGCAGGGCGTAGAAGATCCGCCGCCGGGCGTTCTCGAATCGGTCCAGCAGGTGCCAGTGGGGCTCGTGGTTGAACACGATGATGTCGAGCGGGTCGGCGAAGCCCGAGCTGAGCGTCTTGATGGCCGCATCGCAGCGCATCCACGTGCAGTTCAGGACCTGATCATCGGGCAGGTAGAAGGTGACCTGGTGGCCCCGGGCCACCAGGCGATTCGAGAACTCCACGACCCGACGGATCCCGCCGTAACGGCGCACATGCGGCTCGATGAACCCGACGCGCAGGCCTGAGGTGGCGGTCATCGCCGCTCAGACTAGTCGCGCCTCGCCGAGCCCCGACCAGCCGTGCGGACCCCAGCCTGGCCGCGGGCTGACCGCCGAGGTGGATCGGTCTCTGAGCTCGGCCGGGAGCACGCCGGGTCGACGGCTGGGAGCTCAGGGGCCCGTTCGGGCGGCACCGGGGGTGACCCGCCAGCACGCACCGCGCGACTCGATGCACAATGTCCCCATGAAGCGACTCCTCATGATCCTGCCCGTCGTGCTCATCCTGACGGCCACCGCCTGCTCGAGCTCCTCGAAGCCCTCGACTGGCGGCTCGGGCAACCAGTCCCGGACGATCGGGACGGGCAAGACCGCCGAAGCCGCGCCCGTCTGCGCCGCGGTCCACGAGTTCGGGACCGAGGCGCCCCAACCGGGGGACACGCCGGCCAAGTTCCCGACCATCGCCGACCACATCCACGCCACGGCCACCAAGTTGAGGACCAACCCGCCCGTGTCGGTCGCCACCGGAGCCAAGGCCTACGCCGCGGCGATGGACATCGCCGCCAACAAGGTGGCCACGGCGAGCTCGACGGCGGCGGCCGATACCGACCTCGCCCCGCTCCTGACCCCGAACACCAATGCCGGCATCGCCGCCTTCGCGGCCTGGGTCCGTAGCAACTGCTGAACGACCCGGTCGCCGACGCTACGCACCTCGGGTGCGCAGGATCAGTCGGCGGAAGGCGCCGGCTGGAGCGAGCTGCGCCGCCGAGCGCACAGCTCGCGGGCGAACTCGTACAGCTCGACATCGAGCGCGTTGTCCTCCCGGATGCGCTCGATCAGCGAATCCGCGACTTCGTCGGGGTCGGTCCGGTTGGCCCACAGCGGCTCCCCCAGGGTCCAGCCGAACGCAGCTTCGAGCTGGGCGCAGAAGTCCTCGAAGTGCTCCTGGGTGCCGAGCACGTCCACCTGGGCGATGCGCTCCTTGGCCCGCTCGAGGTGGGTCCGGTCGAAGTCGACGTGGGTCAGGACGCCGTCGAGGCCCATCTCGCCGCGACTCAGCGAGAACATCTTGACCATGTGGTTCTGGATCAGCGACCGGAAGCGGAAGTCGTCGCCATAGATCTCTTCGTAGGACTTGTCGCGGTCGGCGGGGATGGTCTTGCGATGGTGGCGCAGGAAGGACAGGGTCCGGGCCACCGGCTCACGTACCACCGACAAGGTCGTGAAATCGGCGTCGAGCAGCTCGACGGTGCACAACGGGAAGTGGCCCATCACGATCCGGATCTCGTCTCGCCGCACCGCCCAGCGGGCCATCAGCTGCTCGATCGACAGCTGGGGGGCGACGGTGACCACGTTGCCGTCGCTGGCGTTGGGGTAGATCTCCGCTTCGGCGAAGGAGTAGCGGTGATCAGACGGGAGGCCGGGGTCGCCACCGAGGCGCGTGAACAGATCGGTTCCGGCCGTCTTGAGGACGTGGACGAAGAACCACCGCTGTGGTTCCGCGCCGGACGTGTAGGACTCGGTCATCGGCCCGTCAAAAGACCAGCGGGACTTGGTCTTTGGGGTAGCGCGACGGGGCGAAGAACCAGGACTCGACGGCATAGCGCTCCTGGGCCATGGCCGGTTCGGCCGCCGTGCGGTGCAGGAAGCGCTCGTCGAACAGGAGGGCGTCGCCAGCCTCGAAGATCGGACGGATGACCCCGGTCGACCCCGCCACCTGCTCGACGGTGCCCGGACCCACCGACCAGTTGAAGTACGCACCGCCGCTGCCCGTCTCGACGATCTCGGGGATCCGGCGCGGGACCAGGTCGAGGCCGGGCGCGTCCACGCCACAGCGGGTCAGCGACAACCAGGCGTTCACGGTGCGGATGTCGTGGCCCAGGAAGGCACCGTCCTGGTGCCACTCTCCGCCGGCATCGACGGGCACGCGCCGCAACGTCCCCTTGTTGACCGACAGGGCCGGGCGTTCGCCCAGGTAGCCCGTGAGCGCGGAGCGGAGCCGGCTGCGACCCAGGATCTCGGTCAGGACCCAGAAGGCCCGGGGCGAGTCGGCGGTCCAGAGCCCCCCTCCGTCACGCACCCAGCCTCGTTCGCCCAGGGTGATCGAGTAGTCCCCCCAGGCGCTGAACGGGGCATACCACGTGGCCACCTGCGCCAGCGGGGTGCCCGAGTTGCGGGCGTCGGCCGCGGCAAAGGCGAGGTCGATGGCGGTCTTCAGCTCCTCGACCTCTGACGGGGTCACCAGCCCGCGCACCAGGAGCGCGCCGTGGTGCAGGATGCCCGCACCCAGGTGCTCGGCTCGCAGCTCGTCCGCCGCCACCTCCACCAGCCCGCCTTCGACCCCCTCGAACAGGTCAGGGTAGGACGGCGGCCAACTGCTGCGGGCCGCGCTGAGGTCCAGCTCGGAGAAGGCCTGGTGGCGCAGCTCCACCAGGCGCCGTTCGAGCCGGGGGTCGGCCTGGCGTCGATTCCGCTCGGTCACCCACTCCACGGCCGCCAGCGCACCGTGTGCCTCCACGTAGCGCTCGATCTCGGCCCGCGGGTCGTCGTCGGGCGCGCTCGGCACGGCCACCGGATCTCGTCGTTCGGTCGCATCCGTCATGTCCGAGGGCTCCTCGACGAGCTCGTGGTGGGGGCGGGCATGTTCAGAAGTAGACGGGAACTTGATCGTGTGGATAGTGGGAGGGCGCGAAGAACCACGACTCGATCGCGTAGCGGTCGTGACGCATCGTCGGTTCGGCGGCGGTGCGGTGCAGGAGGCGGCCATCGAACAGCAGCGCGTCGCCCGGCTCGAAGATGGGCCGGACGATGCCGGCGCGCCCGGCCACCTGCTCGACGGTGCCCGGCCCCACCGACCAGTCGAAGATCGCGCCGTTGGTGCCCGTCTCCACGATCTGATGCATCCGGTCGGGCACCAGGTCCAGACCGGGGGCGTCGTCGCCGCAGTGGGTGAGCGTCAGCCACACGTTCACCGTCCGGATCTCGTCGCCCAGGAAGGCGCCGTCCTGGTGCCATTCCCCGCGCGTGTGGACGCCGATCCGGCGCAGGGTGCACTTCTTGACCGACAACGCCGGTCGCTCACCCAGGTAGCTGGTGAGCACGTCACCCACGCCCGACTGCTCCATCACCTCGACGACCGCCGCCAACATGTGAGGCGAGTCCACCGCCCACACGCCGCCTTCCTGCCAGATCCAGCTCCGGGCCTGGCCCACCGAGTAGGGCGGCACCGGCTCGAAGGTGGCGAAGTACGGGCCGTTCTCCTCCTGCCCCTGCCGATCCGCCTCCTGGCAGGCCGCCAAGGCCCGGTCGATGCCCGACACGAGCTCCGCGGCGCGGTCCGGGCTGACCAGACCGCGGACGAGCAGCGCGCCGTGGTGCAAGATGCCCGACGCCAGGGCGTCCGCGGTGAGCTCGGACCCCGCCACCTCGGGGATCCCTTCCACCCCGGCGAAGCGGTCGGGCACCTCAGGGGGCCACGGGGCTCGCCCGGGTGCGTCCGGGAGTTGCAGGAACGCCTCATGGCGCAGGCGGGCGAGACGCCGTTCCAACACCTCGTCGGGCTGGGCCTCGAGCTGTCGGCACAGACGACCCACCGCCTCCACCGCTCGTCCCTGGGCCACGAGGTCATCGACCACGGCCAGCCACGCGTCCTGGGTGGCCTGGTCTTGGACCAACTGCAGCGCAGGTGTGGGAGAAACGCTGGACACAGCCCCTCCGGGGGTGACGAATCGTCTCGAACATACCCCAGGTCGGGCCCAGGTGGTCAGGCCCGACCCGCGACCTCAGCCGGCAAGCGGGCGAGCCGGGATGCCGGCCACGGTGGCGCCCGGGGCGACATCGGTCACCACCACCGCGTTGGCCCCGATGGTCGCGCCGTCCCCCACCCGGACCGGTCCGATGATCTTGGCGCCCGTGCCCACCCGGACGTTCCTGCCGATCTTGGGCCCGTCGACGTTGCCGGCCTTCAACCCCACGGTGACCCACGGGAAGAAGACGGTGCCCGAGCCGACCTCGGCGATGCCGTCGATGACCACCTGGCCGTGCGCCAGGTACACCCCAGCCTCCACCACCACCGGATCGCCGATGCAGACCTGGGCCAGCATCATGGCCAGCCGGTGGAACACACGGGGCAGCACCGGAACGCCCCTCGCCTGGAGGCTGGCCTTGGCCCGGTAGCAGACCTGGGCCCCGAAGGCGTCGCTGACCGCGGCCAGGTGGATCGCCGTGCGGACCGCATCGAACCGCGTCCCCACCTCGACGCGGTCGCCCCGCAGGGAGGCGGTGATGCGAAGATCCGCCATGACCGCCTCCACGAAGCCGGGGTGGCGGGCCCGGACCCGGTCGCGGAACGCACGCACCGAGTCGGACTCTGGACGGGTCACCATGGCCGACCGACCCTAGCCAACCGCACTGCGACGCGTGGGCCCAGACGATTGCCGCCGCCGCGGAGAGCCTGTACCTTAGGGCGCTTGGCCGGTAGCACCTAGCTAAGGGCGCACCACCCCCAGGGGGAAGCATGTCGGTTTACACCATAGACATCGAGCTCACGAATCGATGCAACGCAGACTGCTACTTCTGCCCTCGCGACGCCACGCCCCACCAGGGCCTGATGAGCGAAGAGGTGTTCGACCAGGCGCTGAAGCGGGCCATCGAGATCCGGGAGATCAACTCGACTCGAGACGCCGACGTGGAGACCCAGATCAGCTTCTGCGGTCTCGGCGAGCCCCTCCTGCACAAGATGGCGCCCGAGTTCGTTCGGCGAGCCGTCGACGCCGGGTTCCACACCGCGATGTCCAGCAACGCCTCGCTGCTGGACGAGCGGCGGGGCCAGGCCCTGCTCGATGCTGGCCTCTCCGCCGTCTACATCAACGCCGGCGAGCGCGACGAGGGCTACCGCGACATCTACAAGCTGCCCTTCGAGAAGACCCGCGACAACATGGTCCGATTCGCCGAGATGGCCGGCGATCGCTGCCAGGTGATCATCGTGCTGGTCGATCATCGTCGCGACAAGGCGCACATCGCAGCCATGGAGGAGTACTGGCGCAGCCTCGGGTTCCGCGGCTTCTACAGCTTCGACATCATGAACCGGGGCGGTGCCCTGTTCGTCGATCACATGCAGTACGAGGCCGCCCCCGAGTTGGCCACGGCCCAGGCCATGATCGCGGCGCGCAACGGTGAGGCGCTCTGCCAGGTGCCGTTCTTCACCACCTTCGTGGGCTACGACGGCAACATCTACCTGTGCTGCTCGGACTGGAAGAAGGAGGCGGTCTGCTCCAACGTCTTCGACGACCCGGCCGACTACATCGCACCCAAGCTGGGCTACGTGGCCGACCGTGATCCGGTGTGCAAGACCTGCAACCTCGATCCGCTGAACATCCTGGTCGACGAGCTGCGCGCCTTCGACGCGGGCGAGCCCGATGCGAAGGACCCCGACGCCGTGGCCGACCAACTGGCCCAGTTCGGGCCCATCCTGCGCAACGCGATCGAGCAGAGCGGGCACGAGGTTCCCCGGCCGAGCGCCGGGCGACGCCTCATCCCCGTTCGTCCCGCCTGACCTCGATCGGTTCGCCTCAGCCTTCGTCGCCGCCCGGTTCGCCCGTCCCCGAGGAGGGACCGAGCTCGGCCAGGCGGTCGATGCGACGCTGGTAGCGCGCCTCCCACCGCTTGTCGACGGTGAGGATGGTGGCCCAGTCCTCGGGGGTGAAGCCCGACTCGTCGGCGTCCTCGCGGGAACCACCGTCGAGCGGCAGATCCTCGAAGGGCACGACCTGGTAGTCGAGGCCCTTCCAGTAGTACTGGTACTGGTCTGACTTCCAACCTCGGTACACGTCCTCCCACGTGATGCGCTGGAAGTGCGGGTGCAGGCACACGTCGGTCAGCGCCTCACCCTCGAGCTGGAAGCGGAAGTCGACCGAGATGCGCATGTCGAACTCGGTGATGTTGTGCAGCGCAGCGTGCAGCGCCATCGACGGGAAGACGACGACGTCGCCGCACCGGTAGTCGGCGGTCACCCAGCGCAGCTCCTCCAACATCTCCTGGGGCACCTTGGCCTGGCGCCGGCCCGGCCCCATGTGCCCGGTCAGGGGCAGTAGCCCGTATCGGTGCGAGCCGCGGCAGGACGGCCAGGCCGCCCAGATCCATGGGCACGTCGCCCACCGGGATCCAGGTGGCCGTCAGGCCCTCGGTGCCCTGGTTGTTGGGGTAGTCCTGGTGCGGCGGCGTGGTGGCCTCGTAGTGCTCGGGGAAGCCCAGGCGACAGATCTTGAGTGGGTGGGGGAAGGCGGACTCGCCCAGCACCTGCCTCATGACCTCGGTCAGGTCGGGGTCATGCGCCAGCGTGTGGAACTCCTCCAGACGCTGGATGGCGTCGTAGGTGGCCGCGTACTCGGCCATGCCCTCGTGCACCGGCCGACACACGGCCATGCCCGCCTGCAACGAGAGGAAGCCCTTGATCCACCCCTGCCGGGCCAGCACCTCGAGGATGGCCCGGCGCACGGCCAGCACCTTCTGCGGATCGAGGACCTGGGGCAGGTAGAGATAGCTGTCCTCAGCCAGTCGCGCCCGCAGGGCCGCGGGGTCACCCAACAGGTCACTGGAGGACCGCATCTTGAGGAAGAGCCATTCGTGGTTCATGCCGTTCTCCAGCAGAGGTGGACCAGCGGAGGCGACGCCATTCTACGTCCGGCCCGACGGGCCGGACCCGGCCGACGCCCACGCGCCATCCTGATACCGTCCAAGGTTCCAAGGGGTCCCGATCGAGGGGTAGTCAGGGGAATGTTTCCGTTCTGGGAGCTGGCCGTCGCGCCAGTGCTCGATGCCTGCGAATGCCGCCGGGTGGTCGAGATCGGCGCGTTGCGGGGCGAGAACACGGTGCAGATGCTCGACCGGCTGGGGCCGGGTACCGAGCTGCACGTCATCGACCCGGCTCCCGATTTCGATCCGGCCGAGCACGAGCGCCGCTTCGGGGGCCGCTACGTCTTCCACGGCGATCTCAGCCTGAACGTGCTGCCCACCCTGTCCCCGATGGACGCCGCGCTGATCGACGGGGACCACAACTGGTACACCGTCTACCACGAGCTCCGGGCCCTCACGAAGGTGGCCCGCGACGCCGGGGCGCCGCTGCCGGTGATGATCCTGCACGACGTGCTGTGGCCCTATGGCCGTCGCGACCTCTACTACGGGCCGGACACCATCCCCGAGGAGTTCCGCCAGCCCCACGACCAGCGGGGCATGTCGCCGGACAAGAAGCGGCTGCTCAACGCCGGGCGGCATGAACGCCCAGCTCCACAACGCCATCGAGGAAGGTGGGCCCCGCAACGGGGTCATGACCGGCCTCGAGGACTGGATGGCCGAGCACGACAAGCCCCTGCGCCGCGTGGTGCTGCCCATCTACTTCGGGCTGGCCATCGTGGTCGAGGAGGAGCGCCTGGCCCGCCAGCCCCAGCTGGCTGCCGTGCTGGACCACCTGGAGAGCGCAGCCGGGCGCGGCGCAGCTGCTGGAGCTGTCCGAGGACATCCGCCTGCGGGCCGCCGTGTTCCAGCAGAGCGTGTTCGCCATGCGCGAGCGCCAGGTCGACGCCGGTGCTCACCGCTACCTCAACCTGCTCAAGGGCGCCCTGCTCGACGAGCACTACATCGAGAACGAGCTGCGCATCCAACAGCTGGTGCGTCACCTCGAGGAGGGCTCGCGCCCGTCGCCCATCCAGATCGCCGACCCGCTCCGGCTCCTGCGCCGCGACGCCGAGGTCCTCACCGCCCTCCGCCACGCCGGGCGCCTGCGGGACGAATCGGACCAGCTGGTGTCCTACTTCCCGTGGACGGCCATGGGTCGGGTCCGCATCGACCACCTCGAACAGGCGCTCGACCTGGTCCGCACCGAGAACGTGCCCGGCGACCTGGTCGAGTGCGGCACCGGTCGCGGCGGGGGCGCCATCTTCCTGCGGGGCTACCTCGAGGCGCACTTCATGGCCCGTCCCACGGTCTGGGTGGTCGATGCCTTCCGTGGCTCACCCCGATCCGACACCGGTGCTCCCTTCAACGACGACCCCGAGCTGCCCGTACCGGGCGGCGGCGCCGGCTTCCCCTTGCTGCAGGCCGACCTCAACATGGTGCGCGATGGCTTCGCCCGGTTCGATCTGCTCGACGACCGGGTCCGGTTCGTGGAGGGCGACCTCGACCAGACGCTCGGGTCGGCCCCGATCGAACAGATCGCCCTGCTGCGCATCGGCGACGACCTGGGCCCGGCGGTGGGCGACGTGCTCGACCAGCTCTACGACAAGTTGGCCGTCGGCGGTGTGGTGGTGATCGACGACTACGTGGACGACGCCTGCCGGCGGGCGGTGGACGAGTTCCGGGCCCGGCGCGGGGTCCCCGAGCCCCTCGAGCACGTCGACTGGGCCGGGGCGTGGTGGCGCAAGCTGGCCGAACCGGTCGCGCCTGGCGGCGACGGGAGCGGGGACCCGGCCGGGGAGGCGGCCGAAGAGGAGGTTCGCTCGTCGCGGGCGGTGGGCGCACCGCTGCTGGAGCCGGTTGCCGTGGGCCAGCTCGACCTGTCGGTGGTGGTCGTGTTCTACAACATGCGCCGCGAGGCCAAGCGCACGCTCCACTCGCTCAGCCGCTCGTACCAGGAGGGCATCGAGGGGCTCGACTACGAGGTCATCGTGGTCGAGAACGGGTCGGATCCCGACCAGCGGGTGGACGAGGAGTTCGTGCGCAGCTTCGGTCCCCAGTTCCGGTTCATCGACATGGGTTCCGACGCCCCGCCCTCTCCGGTGTTCGCGCTCAACCGGGGCCTGGCCGAGACGTCGGGCAAGGTCGTGGCCATCATGATCGACGGCGCCCACGTGCTCACCCCCGGCGTGCTGCGCTGGGGTCTGGCCGGCATCGACCTGTACGAGCCGGCGGTGGTCACCACCCAGCAGTGGTACCTGGGCCCGGGCCAGCAGCCCGACATGATCGCCGACGGCTACGACCAGGACCACGAGGACGAGTTGCTGCGCCAGATCTACTGGCCCACCAACGGGTACCGCCTGTTCGAGATCGGCCACTTCATCGGTGGGCGCGACTGGTTCGACGGCGTGTGGGAGAGCAACTGCCTGTTCGTGCCCCGAAAGCTGCTCGAGCAGGTGGGCACCTTCGACGAGAGCTTCGTGGTGCCCGGCGGCGGCTTCGCCAACCTCGACCTGTACGAGCGCCTGGGGGCTACGCCGGGCGTGAGCGAGGTGTCCATCCTGGGTGAAGGTTCGTTCCATCAGCTCCACGGCGGCACCACCACCAACGTCGAGGACGCCCAGGAACGGCGGGACCGGATCAGCTCCTACTTCCGCCAGTTCGCGGACATGCGGGGCCGCGGGTTCCGGGGGCCGAACAAGAAGATCCACTACGTGGGGACCATGTTCTCCGAGGCGTGCCGCACCCGGTCCCGTCGCACCACCGCCGTGCAGTTCTTCAAGAAGTGGGATCCCGACGACCCCGACGGCCGGCCCAAGACCCCCGAGCCGATCCCCGAGGACCTGAAGCTGGCCTACACGGAGGCCTACTGGCGCAACCTGGGCTGGCGCAAGACCGACTGGTTGGGCCTGCGGCTCAACAAGTCACCGGGCGACCTGCTGATGTACCAGCAGATCGTCAGCGAGCTCCGCCCGGACTGGATCATCGAGCAGCGGACCGGCAACGGCGGACAGGCGCTGTTCTTCGCCAGCGTGTGCGAGCTGCTCGGCCACGGCCAGGTCCTGTCCATCGACGACCGGGCCCAACCGGACCTGCCCGAGCACCCGCGCCTGCGCTACCTGGTCATGCCCACCCACGGCGACGAGACCCGCCAGGCGGTGGACGAGATCGTGGGGGACGGTGAGGCCCTGGTGGTGCTCGGCACCAGCGGGTCGTCCAACCGCATGATCCGCGAGTTCGACACTTACTACCACCACGTGCCGGTCGGTTCCTACGTGATCATGGAGAACACCATCGTGGGCGGCCATCCGGTGTGGCCCAGCTTCGGGCCCGGCCCCTCCGAAGCGGTCAAGGACATCATCGCCAACCACCACGACTGGGTGTCCGACCCCCTCCGCGAGCGCTACGGGCTCAGCTTCAACCCCGACGGCTACCTCAAGCGCGTGCGCTGACGACGGCGGTACTGCTCGGCCAGGGCCACCGAGCGGGCCAGCTCGGGCTGGGCGGCCACCGGCGCCCGCCCCACGAAGAGCGACTCGTTGGTGGGGGCCAGGTAGCGACTGCCCTTCAGGCCGACGTACTCGGCGCTCAGCTCCTCGAAGTCGTCCGCGCCCGATGTCGAGGCGCCGCCGTGAAACTGGTGGAAGGTGCCTTCGCCCAGGAGGGTGACGAGCTGGGCACCGTCCAGCTCGCAGGCCCGCCGGTACAGATCGTGGTTGACCAGGCCACCGCCGGGACGGGCGAACCGCTCGTCCAGGCCGCCGAGCTCGGCCCACAGGGCGGCGGGCAGGAACAGGCGCGCTGCTCTCGGCCAGTGGCGAGAACCAGCCCCAGGCCGAGGAGCCGCCGAGGGTGGACACCTCGAACAGCCGATAGCCGTCGGTCGGCCAGTCGATCCCGGCCAGCAGGGCGTCCTCCGCCGCCTGGTCGTAGCCCACGCCGTCGGCCTCCATGTGGCGGGCCGGACCCAGGTGCCATCCCAGGCTGGCCACCACCGGCCGCCGGGCCACCCGGGCGGCGCTCAGGGCGGTGGCCAACAGGCCGGGCGAGGCCATGCGGGCGCCATCCACGATGAGTCCGACCAGCTCCGCCGCCGCGGCCTGGACCCCCAGGTTGGCGGCCCGCGCCGGAGAAGGCGGGGCATCGTCGAGCCGGATCACGCGGAGGTGGCCCTCGAGACCGGCCGGGGGCTCGATCGCCAGGGGCGGCGACGACCCGTTGTCGACCACGATGACCTCGTAGTCGTCGGCCCTGATCCCCTGCTGGTAGCCGGGACCGAGCGTGGTCAGGGTTCGGGGCAGCTCACGGGCCATGTCGAAGGCCACGACCACCACGCTGAGCCGGGGCGTCGACACCGTCACTGGTGACAGAGGGTGAGCGGGACCCAGAAGACCGAGGCCACCGGGGCCTGGGGCACCACCTTCATCCTCAGGCCGGGGAGCTCCACCGTGAAGTGGTTGCCGTAGACCGGGTCGAACGCCCGGGCCGGGGTGGTGGTCTTCCCGGCGCCGTCGAGCAGCTGGATGGAGAACCTCGGCAGGAAGCCGATCACGCTCGGGTGCGGCTGCTGCACCCAGAAGATCGACCCCTTCGGGAGCTCCAAGGTCAGCGGCGTGGCCACGTCCTGGCAACGGCCGCCGTCGGGTCGTACCACCTGGGACTGGGCCACCCCGAGCTCGAGGGGCATCTGCGCCCGCACGGACGGCGGGACCGGGGTCGACGGCAACCAACCCTGGCGCACCGCATGGGTGAGCCAGGCCACCGTGAGGAAGGGGAAGGAGGCAGGCTCGGTGAGCGTGCTCTGATCGACCTCGGGCGCCAGCGGGGACTGGCCGATGCCAGCGAGGTGCTGCTCGGCCGAGGCGGGATAGGTCGAGGTGGGGAACATGTGGTTGAAGGCATCGATGTTGGAGGGCACACCGATCGCGAACAGGAGCACGACGACCGGGATCATCGGCCGCCAGCGTCGGATGACCGCATCGGCCGCCACTCCCAGACCGGGCAGCACGAAGGCGGCACAGAGGTAGACGTAGCGAGCCTGGCTGCTGTAGTCGCTGCCCCAGAACCAGCGGCCGTAGCCGGTGATGCTGGCGAACACCACCGCGCCCACCAAGAGGGCCACGATCATCGAATAGCGCCGACGGATCCCGTCCAGGCCCACCGGCCTGAACGCCAACCACAGGCCGCCCACCAACAACACGCCCAGCGCCACCCCGACCAGCGCGAAGTGGCCCAGATCCACGAAGGTGTGGCGCGCCGCGGCGAGATCCCAGTCGACCACGCGACCGGCGACGTGGGCGTTCGAGGCGTGGAAGGGGTTGCCGGGTCCCGACGGCTTGGCGAACACCGCCCAGACCACGTAGAAGAGCCCCAACGGCACCGTCTGCAGCGCGGCCGGGCGCCAGCCGCGTCGGATCAGGCAGGCCACCCCCACCACCACCACCGTGGTCACCCCGATGCCCGAGCACAGCAGCGCCGCGAAACCGGCGGCCAGGGCCCAGCCGTCGCGACGGTCTATCGGGCCGTCGTGGTCCGCCACCAGCAACTGGACCAGACCCAGGGCCAGGGCGCCGGTGTAGGCCATCTGGAACGCCCACACGATGTCCTCGTAGCCCGAGCCGAAGCTCAGCAGCACCAGAGCCGGTAGCAGGGCCACCCACTGGTTCACCCCGCAACGCCGCATGATGACCCAGAGGAGCCCCACCACGGCCAGGTGGGTGAGGACCACGAGCGCCACGTACGGCGTGTACGAGTTGAGGTGGAAGACGTTGAACAGGGCGCGGTAGACGAGGATGGGGACGGTCGAGAGGTTCTCGTTGTGGGGTCGCAGCAGGTCGCCCAGGTTGCCGGCGCTGCGGGCGACCAGGAAGTCCCACTCGTCCCCGTAGAACCACCGCTGGCTGCCTGCGCCGAACACCAGCAACGGGAAGGCCACGATCAGGGCGACCAGCAGCACGGTGGCGGCCGGATGCTCGGTGGCGGGTTCCTGGTACCAGCGGAGGTGCTCGTGGGGGTGGTGCCCCCCTCGGCCCGTGGTGACCGGCTCGGGCGAGTCGTCGACCACCTTGGTCATATGCGGCCCTGGACCACAGCCTGCTCGATCCACGGGATGACCTCGTCGAGCATGTCCTCGAGGCTGGTGGTGGCCTCGAAGCCGAGGACCTTCTTGGCCTTGTCGGTGGCCGGCACCCGTCGCGCCACGTCGTGCTCGAAGGGGTCGTCGGACACCCAGCGCAGCGGCTCGTCGGTCCCCTTGACCTTGCGCCAGATCACCTCGGCCAGCTCGAGCACCGAGGTGCCCTGCGCCGTCGACAGGTTGAAGTCCTCGTTGCGGGCGTCGGGGTGCTCCATGGCCATCACGATGCCCTTGGCCAGATCGCCCCCGTAGGTGTAGTGGCGGATCTGGGTGCCGTCGCCCAGCAGGTGCAGCGGGTCCTGTCCCTTGAGCACCTTCTGCACCAGATCGGGCACCACGTGGCTCATGGCCAGCTTGACGTTGCCGCTGAGCACCTCGACATCGCCCAGCGCCCGCTCCTCGCCGATGCCCACACAGTTGAAGGGCCGCAGGATGGTGTAGGGCACCTCGTACTGGTCCCAGGCGGCCCGGGCGAAGTACTCCACGGCCAGCTTCTGGAAGCCGTAGGACGACAGCGGCGGCGGCACCTGACGTTCCTGGCCCTCGACCGACGGCCAGGTGTCGGTCGACTCGAACACCATCGACGAGCTCAGGTAGGTCACCTTCTGCAGGGGCCCACCGGCCTGCACGGCTCGGATGGCCGCGTCGCAGGAGGCGGCGATTATGCGTTCGTTGGTGGCCAGCAGGTCGTAGGCGTAGGTGTGGAAGTACGAGATCCCACCGATCATGGCCGCACCGGCGATGAAGTGATCGCACCCCGAGAGCAGCTCGGTCATCAGATCGGTGTCCTGGGCGTCGGCCTCCACCAGCCGGTAGTTCGGGTGGTCGTCGTAGGACCGAGCCACCGGCCCGTACTTGGAGTGGTTGTCGATGCCGATGACCGAATGACCGTCGTCGAGCAGCTGCTGCACGACGTATCCGCCGATGAAGCCTGCAGAACCACTGACCAGGACCGTGCTCACGAGATCCTCCCCCCGAACGCGTAGCCGTACCAACGCAGATATCGGGGGATCCACGCTCGCAGTTGGAAGTTGGATTGACCGGTGCCGCGATCGAGCCAGATGGTCGGGATCTCGGCCACGGGACGACGGTGCCGGCGGGCCTTGGCCACCAGTTCGAGGCCCATCTCGAAGCCGGCATCGGACTCGATGCCCACCTTTTCGACGAAGTCGCGGTCATAGGCCTTGAACGAGTTGGTGGCGTCGTGGGTGCCCACTCGCGCCAGCACGAACAACGAAACGCCGGCGACCCGCGACAGCAGCCCCTTGCCGGTCGGGCCACCCACCTGCTGGCCGCCGTGGCTGTAGCGCGACGCGGCCGCCACCACCACACCCCGCTCGACCAGCTTGACCAGCGCCTCGATCTGGCTGGGGTCGTCGCTCCCGTCGGCCATCGTCACCACCACCACCGGGGCCTTGGCCTGGCTGAACCCCCAGCGCAGGGCCTGGGCGGGTCCGGGCTCGAAGGCGTTGAGGCTCGGCACCAACCGCGGCTCGTGGCTGGCCAGTTCTTCGAGGTAGGGCCGGGTGGTGTCCTCCAGCGAGTCGAACACGGCCAGCACCTCGCAGGGCATGGTCACCGTCTCGAGCAGCCGCTCCAGCAAGGGGACGACCAGGTCGCCCTCGTTGTAGACCGGGACCACGATCGAGACACGGGGACTCATACCAGGACGCCGCCGCCCAGCAGGTTCCACAGATCCACTACCGGGACGGCCGGCTCGAGCCCGGCGTAGGCCTGATGGGGGGCGCCGATGATGAGCAGGTCGGACTGCGCCAACACCACCTCCATGGGCTGCAGATCCGGATCCAGCGTGACGTGGGGATCGGTGCACACCACCCGGCTGGCCTTGAAGCGCAGCAGGCGCCGGAGGCGGTAGGCCAGGCTGGAACGGACGTCGTCGGACTCGCCCTTGAACGCCATGCCCAAGATGCCCACCGTCATCGTGGTCAGGTCGAACCGCTTCTCCAGCCGATCCACCACATAGAGCGGGAGGCCTTCGTTGACCATGACCGAGGCGTGGCCGAGCGTGAAGTTGTTGGCGTCGAAGGTGGCCAGCTGCATGGTGTCCTTCAACAGGCAGGGGCCCGCGGCGAAGCCGGGCCCGGGCATGTCGGCGGCGCGTGGGTAGTCGAACTGCAGGGCGGTGCGGATCCGCTCGAAGTCGAGGCCGTGGTCGTTGGCGATCATGAAGAGCTGGTTGGCGGCCGCGAACTTGATGTAGCGCCACGTGTTGGTGAAGAGCTTAGCCAGCTCGGCTTCCTCGATCTCGAGGACGACGATCGACTCGGTCAGGTTCCGGAACAGGGCCGACGCCCGGGCGGTGGCCTGCTCGGTGCGCCCGGCCACGATCTGGGGAAGGACGTTGAGCTCGTCGAGCGCCCGGCCCTCGGCGATGCGTTCGGGGCAGAAGGACACGTCCAGCGCGATGCCCGACCCGGCCACCAGCCGTTCGATCACCGCGGTCACGCCCGGGAACACCGTGCTGCGCAGCACCAGGTGCTGGCCGTCACGCAGGTCGCCGAGCAGGGCGTCGACCGCGGCCGGCACCGCGTTGGGATCCGGGGTCAGGTGGTCGTCGACCGGGGTGCCCACCACCACGATGACGTGTTCGGCCTGGCCGACCACGCTCGGCTCGGCGCTGGCCGAGAGCCGCCCAGCCGCCACCACCTGCTCGAGCGCCTCGTCGGCGCCCGCCTCCATGAACGGCATCTTGGCGCTCTGCACCTGCTCGACCACCCGACGATTGGTGTCGAAGAGGGTGACGGTCAGGCCCGCCCGGGCGAAGCGCGATGCCCAGGGGAAGCCCGACGTGGCCGCAGCCGCCGACGATCACAACATCTTGAGAGAAGCCCATGTCCTCATCCGGGGTTCGGGGAACTCGAACCCTAGTCAAGCGCCGAGGGGCCCACCGCCGTGATGATCTCAGGCGGTGGTGGCTCGAGGGCGAGCTCGTCGGATCTTCGGTTGTCCAACACCAGGGCCAGGGCCAGCAGCAGCCAGACGTGGCGGTAGTGCATGGTCTGGCGGAACAGCGAAGCGACCACCAGGCTCACGATCATCAGCCGGGCCAGCCCCCTGGCCTCCCGCTGCGCCAGATGACCACCCACAGCCCGATCAACCCGATGAGCCCGATGGGTCCGCGCTCGACCAGGAAGCTCAGAGCGTCGTCGTGCACCTGGAGCGGGCCGCCGTTCAAGAGCGCGATCTTGCGGTTGACCACCCCCGCCGGCCCCACCCCCAGGGGATGTTCGAGCCAGTCGTTGATGTCCTGGGACCACAAGGTGAAGCGCTCGCCTTGGCTACGGGTGAAGCGGGACTGGCTGATGCCGGTGCCGCTGATGTTCGGCACCTGGGTGTTGATCCCCGACGCCCCGGTGGTGACGAAGTTGGACACGACGAACAGCCCGACCCCGAAGGCCACGATGAGCATGACGGCCAGGACCGCCGAGCCCTTGGCCAACATCCGCCAGCCCAGCACGGCCAGGATGGCCCCGATCATGGCCAGGGACCCGAACGAGCCCGTCTCCTTGACCACGATGACCAGGGCCAGGATGGCCAGGGCCTTGGCCCACCACCGCCGGCAGGCGTACACCAGCACCACGGTGGCCAGCACCGAGTAGTGGGCGGGGTAGTTGGGCTGGGCGAACAGGCCCTGGTTGCGCAGACGCCCGTCGGTGGTGACGGTGAGGACCGTGACCCCGAGCCCGATGGCCGTCCCCCAGATGGCGGACCGCTCCATGTGGTGCACGTACACCAGGTGCCAGAAGGCGAAGAAGGTCAGGATGGCGAACAGGCTCACGGCCAGGTCGCTCACCCCCCAGAAGGCCATGCCCACCCCGGCCATGCCCAGGAACGAACCCACGATGATCAGCCAGATCCAGGGAAGGCTCTTGACCCCGCCCGCGGTGGCCGGCGAGCCGTGGCGCGACATGGACAGCAGCGCACCGAAGCACATGGCCGCCAGGAGCGGGTCGACGAAGGCCGTGTTGTGGGGCAGCGCCGGACGCAGCACCACGATGCCGGCATAGGAGGCGACCACCGCGGCCCGCAGGACGAAGCCGACCCGGCGGCTCAGCGAGACCGAGCCGGCCTCATCGGCCGACTCGTCCTGGCCGTCGCGACCCCCGGACACACCGGTGGGTGCGGTCACGCGGAACCCACCCGTCGATCGCGAGCCGGTCGACCGACCGTGTCCGGGCTCTGGCTCCGCCGCGGCCGGAGCCAGGACACCGGAGCCTGATCAGGCGGAGGCGGCACCGGGTTCGGTCTCGCTGCGCTTGACCGTCATGGGTCGCACCTCGCCCGAGCCGATGGTCCCGGACCCGTTGGCGGCAGGCGGGCCCTCGGCGCTGGGGGGTCCCGAACCGTTGGGCGGCGCGCTCACCGAGGTGTCGGGTTGATTGGCCCGGTAGCCGTAGTAGCCGTAGTAGTCGAAGCGCCCGCGGCGCACGGGCACGCCGTTGAGCACCACGCCGATGATGTCGGCGTCCACCTGGCGAAGGCGGTTGACCGTCTCGGCCAGGTCGTTCTGTCGGGTCTCGCCGTGGAGGGCCAGCACGATCACGCCGTCGACATGGCGAGAGGCGGCCACCGGATCGCTCACCGGCAGCACCGGCGCGCAGTCGACCAGGATGAAGTCGGCCTGCGACCGCTTGATCTGGTCGAGCACGTGGCCGAAGGCGTCGGACCCGAGCAGCACCGCGGGCTCATGGGGCAGCGGGCCGGCGGGCAGCACGAAGATGTTCTTGCCGCTGGGCAGCGGGACCGAGGCGAAGCACGAGGCCAGCTCCCGGTCGCCCAGGATGGCGGAGGTGAGGCCCTTCTCGGTCTCGACCGAGTGGAGCAGCTCGCCCAGCATCGGGCGGCGCAGGTCGGCCGAGACCACCACGACCCGGAAGCCACTCTCGGCCAGGACCGCGGCCAGGTTGGCCGTGACCGTGGTCTTGCCCTCCTCGCCCACCGAGCTGGTGACCAGGATGGTGCGCTTCTCCTTGCCCAGGCTGGAGAAGCGCAGGCTGGTGGCCAACGCGTGGTAGGACTCGGCGGCCACCGACGTGGGGGCCACCAACGCACGCTCGGCTCGATGGAACCGATGGGTCAGGTGGCGGTGGCCGTCGCTGTAGGCCGGCACCGAACCCAGCACCGGCACCCCGCCGGTGATCTGGAGCACCTGCTCAGGGGACTTGACCTTGTTGTCGAGCTGTTCGAGCAGGAAGGCCAGCCCGATGCCCAGGACCAGGGCCACCACCGCGGCGACGCCCGCATCGCGCACCGGGGTGGGCGAGACGGGATAGCGAGGCGTGCCGGCCAGCTTGGTGACCGTGACCGTGTTGCTCTCGCCGGTGGCGGACACCTTGGCGGTGGTCGCCTGCCACCAGCGGCCTGGTTGGCCAGGTTGGTGTAGGCGCTGGCCTGGACCTTCCACGAGGCCGCGTTCGGGTTCTGTGGGTCGCTGGCCACCTGCGCCTGGAGGGTGGCGGCCTGGCTGTTGAACTCGTTGGCCTGGCTGACCAGCTGGTTGGCCTTGTCGGTGTAGCCCGACTGCAGCTGGCTGGTCCGCGTGGCCACATAGGCGGCGGCGTAGGCGTTGGCCGCCTTCTGGGCCACCACCGCCGAGTGGCTGCTCACGGTGATCGTCATCACGTCGGTGTTGGGCACCGAGGTGACCCGCTCGCCGATGACCTGGGTGGCCTGGGCCCCGAGCTGCTGGTTGCCGATGGCCCGGATCGGACCCGACCCGGCGTGGTACTCCTCGTTGGCCAGCGCCCCGGCGTCGGTGGACGCCCGTCCCCCGAGGGCCGGATCCGCCGTGTTCACGCTCACCTCGGAGGTGGCCGTGAAGACCTCGGGCTGGAGCTTCGAGAGGCTGTAGACGACCACGAAGGCGACCGCCACCATCGAGGCGATCAGCCAGCCCCAGCGCCAGATGGTGCGCCCGACGACGCGCGCGTCGAACTGCGGATACTGCGGGATCGCCACAGCTACCTGACAGCCCGGCGAGCCACGTTCGCCGTCGGGTTCGGGTGGGTCGAGATGGGAAAATCCTCCCCTTGATCCCGGGTGGGACGTGCCCGTACCGGAAAAGTGATGGTAGCGCGAAATTCCCGCCGGCCGACGCTGGTTGTCGCTGCTGGATACAGCCACGACCAACCCGTACGGGTCGAAACGACCCTCAATTGAGGCTCAGCAGCGGGCGAAAAGCAAGTCGGGATCACGTACCGTGGTGAACGCTCACACCTCTGAGCCGGGGGTGACGCGGCGGATGGCGCGGTGCCAGGCGAACCCCCTGGTGACCTGGTACGCCAGACGGACCATGGCCACGCCGTAGTACACGAATCGCTCGCGGCTCTGCTCCTCGGAGATGTTGGCGAGCTGGAGCCGACACGAGCTCCACGCCCGCTTGATCGGCTGCATTCCCTCGAAGTACTGGGCGGCGTGGCGCCGATGCAGGACCAGCGGCAGGTTGCAGTGGCCGATCAGGTAGCCCGCCGCCCGCGTCCGCAGGAGCAGGTCGTAGTCGAACTGAGCCATCCTTCGTTCGTCGTAGGCCCCGACGCCCGTCATCACGTCCCGACGCATCATGAGCGACGAGTGCAGGACCGAGTTCGAGCACAGCAGCGAGCGGTTGACGCGTGATACCCGCACCCGGGTATGGGGCAGATCCCAGTCGGCCACCCGGCGCGGCCCGCTGGCCAGCACCAGGTCGGTCCCCAGCGCGGCCAGGTCGGGCAGGCGGCGGAACACCTCGACCTGGATCTCGAACCGTCGGGGGTGGCTGGCGTCGTCGGCGTCCTGGATGGCCACCAGTGGCGCTCGGGCGGCATCGACGCCCAGATTGAGGGCGCGGCCCCGACCCACCCGACCCGGCTCGATCAACACCAGTCGGGAATCGGTCTGCATCAGATCCCGGACCACCTTCGTGGCATCGGGGTCGAGGTCCCCGTCGGCCACCAGCACCAGCTCGATCGAGCGCAGGGTCTGGTTCAGCAGGCTGGAGAGGGCGATGGCCAGCAGCGGCGCCGGGGTCTCATGGGTGGTCACCACCACCGAGACCTGGGGCCGGGCGCCGATGCTCGCGTCGGGGTCGGTCACGGGATCGACGGTCATGTCGGGAGCTCGGCCAGCGTGGCTGGTCGACCGTCGACGAAGACGCTCACCGCCGCCGCTCCCTCCACCCGCCATCCGACGTCGGGATCGAGCATCAGGGCCGTGCGCTGGGGGATGCCCACCAGCGCCAGCCCGCCCGGCGCCAGCTCCACGGTGCGGCGCACCTTGTCGTGGGACCACTGGTCGAAGCGGGGAATGGCCGCCAGCGGGCTGACCAGGCCCAGCCCCACGGTGAACGCGCCACCTCGCGAGTCGACCATGGGGTCACACAGCACGTCCGCGCCGGCGTTGGTGCCCACCAGCGCCGCGCCCGACTCCCACGCCGCCACCAGGGCGGCCAGCACCGGCGTGTCCTTGAGCACCGATCGCAGGTGCATGGCCGAGGCGCCCGCCAGGTAGATGAACCGCGACGCAGCCACCCGGGCGACGGCGTCCTCGTCGAAGGCGTCCCGGCGGGTGAGGACGTCGACGGGCATCACCGACAGACCCAGGGCCTCGAACCAGGGACCGGCCCGGTCGAGCAGCTGCCCGGGGTTCTCGTAGGCCGAGCCGGTGGGCAGCACCGCCACCTCCGAGGCGCCGGACGCCTCGATCAGGGAACGGTCGAAGTCACATCCCCCGCTCCACTCGCCACCCCCGACCAGGGCCAACACCCCGGTCACGCGGGTGCCACCGGCTCCTCGAGGCCCGCCCGGGGAATGCGAACCGCCCGGACATCGACCCACCGTCGCAGGGGCCACACCCAGGTGTGGATGGTGAATCGGTCGACGTCGGCAATGGTCATGCCCACTGACCGTACGGTGGCCACCACGTCTCGCGACAGGTGCCGGCGTCGGCTCGGGGCCAGCCAGGCGCCCACCGAGCCGGCCAGCAGGCCCCACACGCCTGGTTGGTTCACCGGCTCGACCAGTCGCAGCTCGCCCTCGTCGGCCAGCAGCCGGTCGACGGCCACCAGCGCGGCGCGCAGATCCGGCCAGGTGGTGAGCGCGCCGGTGGAGACGATGGCGTCGTAGCGCTCGGCCACCGGCGCCGACGGCGGTGAGCTCATGGTCGCGGCCAACCGGGCCCGACCCGCCGGGGCGTCGAGATCGAGCACCCGCCCACGCACGGCGTGGTCGATCCGGCTCCGGCGCCGCTCGACTTCGGCCGACACCGCGGCCGGCAGCCGTCGGGTCGGCACCCCCTGGTCCAGAGCCGTGTCCACTGGCCAGAACCTAGCTGGAACTCACAAGCTACCGGTCGGTAACCTGCCGACCATGACGATCAAGAGCGTGGGCATCGTGGGTTCCGGCATCATGGGCTCGGGCGTGGCCGAGGTGGCCGCCAAAGCCGGCCACGAGGTCGTGCTGCGTTCCCGACGCCAGGAGTCGGCCGACGCCATGCTGGCCGCCCTGGACAAGTCCCTGACCAAGCAGGTCGAGCGAGGCAAGCTCGAGGCGGCCGACGCGCGAGGCCACGCTCAGTCGGGTGACGGCCACGGCCAAGCTGCACGACCTGGCCGACTGCGACCTGGTGCTCGAGTCGGTGGTCGAGGACCTGGCGGTGAAGCGAGAGCTGTTCCACGAGCTCGACGACGTGTGCGGTTCCGACACCATCCTGGCCACCAACACCTCCACGCTGGCGGTGATCGAGATGGCCATGGAGACGACTCGGCCCGACAAGGTGTGCGGCGTCCACTTCTTCAACCCGGCGCCGATGATGAGCCTGGTGGAGATCGTCCGGCCGCTCACCGCCAGCGACGAGACCGTGGCCGAGGTGCGCAGCTTCGCGGAGGCGTGCGGCAAGAGCCCGGTCGAGGTGCGGGATCGGGCCGGCTTCATCGTGAACGCCCTGCTCTTCCCCTATC
The DNA here is from genome assembly GCA_963793965.1 of uncultured Microthrixaceae bacterium. GTDB lineage: Bacteria > Actinomycetota > Acidimicrobiia > Acidimicrobiales > Acidimicrobilacustridaceae > UBA4742. Next base: position 61,051 of record CAWCCB010000010.1, on the reverse strand, counting down.
TGAACAACGCCGTGCGCATGCTCGAGAACGGCACGGCCAGCCGTGATGACATCGACACGGCCATGAAGGGCGGCTGCAACTTCCCGATGGGTCCGCTGGCCCTGCTCGACCTGGTCGGGCTGGACACCTCGCTGGCCATCCTGGACGCCCTCTACCAGGAGTTCCGCGACCCGAACTACGCGCCCATGCCCGTGCTGCGCCGCATGGTCAGCGCCGGTCAGCTCGGCCGCAAGTCGGGCGCCGGGTTCTACGACTACCAGCGCTGAACCTGCGGCACGGCCGTGCCCGCAATGACAACCTCTGGGCGATGACCTCTTCCGTCTCTGGGCCATGACACCCACATGGCGAGGCCGCCCGCAGGGAGGCCCTGCCGACCACACGGCCGGGAAGGCGAAGGCCGCCAGGCCGGAGCCGCTGGACCGATGACACCCACATGGCGAAGCCGCCCGCAGGGAGGCCCTGCCGACCACACGGCCGGGAAGGCGAAGGCCGCCAGGCCGGAGCCGCTGGACCGATGACACCCACATGGCGAAGCCGCCCGCAGGGAGGCCCTGCCGACCACACGGCCGGGAAGGCGAAGGCCGCCAGGCCGGAGCCGCTGGACCGATGACACCCACATGGCGAAGCCGCCCGCAGGGAGGCCCTGCCGACCACACGGCCGGGAAGGCGAAGGCCGCCAGGCCGGAGCCGCTGGACCGATGACACCCACATGGCGAAGCCGCCCGCAGGGAGGCCCTGCCGACCGGAGGGCCAAGCAAGTCGAACCGCCGCCGTCTAGGTGGCGGCTTCCGCCCGCGATGGAGGCCGACGCCGTCGGGGTGGTGGGGGTGGGTGCCGATCTGGAGCCGGGGACCCTGCTGGCCGCCTACCGGGGCGGGCTGTTCCCCATGCCGATCGGTGGCGGGCGCAGGCTCGCCTGGTGGTCGCCCGATCCCCGGGGGATCCTGCCCCTCGACCAGCTCCGGGTGAGCCGGTCGCTGCGCCAGTCCTGCCGGCGCTACGAGATCCGGGTCGACACCGCCTTCGAGTCGGTGGTGCGTGCGTGCGCCGACCCTGGGCGGGACGGCGGATGGATCAACCAGGCCATCCTGGACGCCTACTGCCGGCTCCACGAGCTGGGCTGGGCGCACAGCGTCGAGACCTGGGACGAGCAGGGCGAGTTGGTGGGCGGCCTCTACGGCGTGGGCATCGGTGGCCTGTTCGCCGGCGAGTCCATGTTCCACCTGGCCCGGGACGCCTCCAAGGTGGCGCTGGTGCACCTGGTGCGATCGGCTGGTCGAGGGCGGCGCCAGCCTGCTCGACGTGCAGTGGTCGACGCCGCACCTGGCTTCGCTGGGCGTGACCGAGGTGGCGCGGCCCGTCTACCTGGAGCTGCTGGCCGACGCCGTGGCGCCGCCCGGTCGACCCGTTCTCCTGGTCGCCGCCGCCGGCGTCGGGATGACAGATCGAGCGCCGGGGTGGGACCATCTGGGCATGGTCACGCCTGCGTCCGGCTCGCCTCCGACCCACCACGACCGGGATCGGCCCTGGCTGATGCGCACCTACTCGGGGCACTCGACGGCCAAGGCGTCCAACGAGCTGTACCGCACGAACCTGGCCAAGGGCCAGACCGGGCTGTCCATCGCCTTCGACCTGCCCACCCAGACCGGCTACGACCCCGACGACCCGCTGGCTCGGGGCGAGGTGGGCAAGGTCGGGGTGCCGGTGGCCCATCTGGGTCACATGCGCGAGCTGCTCGACGGCATCCCCCAGGGCGAGATGAACACGTCGATGACCATCAACGCCCCGGCCGCCTGGCTGCTCGGGCTGTACGTGGCCAACGCCGAGAACCACGGGGTGGCGTCCAACCAGCTGCGGGGCACGACCCAGAACGACATCGTCAAGGAGTACCTGAGCCGCGGCACCTACATCTTCCCGCCCGAGCCCAGCCGCCGGCTGATCGTGGACATGATCGCCTTCTGCGCCGAGTGGATCCCGCTGTGGAACCCCATGAACGTGTGCAGCTACCACCTGCAGGAGGCGGGCGCCACGCCGGTGCAGGAGATCGCGTTCAGCCTGGCCACCGCCATCGACGTGCTGGATGCGGTGCGGGCCAGTCGGGCCAGGTCGACCCCGACCGGTTCGCCACCGTGGTGGGCTCGATCTCGTTCTTCGTGAACGCCGGCATCCGCTTCGTGGAGGAGACCTGCAAGATGCGGGCCTTCACCGAGCTGTGGGACCGCATCACCCTCGAGCGCTACGGCGTGATCGACCCGAAGGCCCGACGGTTCCGCTACGGCGTGCAGGTCAACTCGTTGGGCCTGACCGAAGCCCAGCCCGAGAACAACGTGCAACGCATCGTGCTCGAGGCGCTCGGGGTGACGCTGTCCAAGCGGGCGCGGGCCCGGTCGTTGCAGCTCCCGGCCTGGAACGAGGCCCTGGGCTCTGCCCCGCCCGTGGGACCAGCAGTGGTCGCTGCGCATCCAGCAGGTGCTGGCCTATGAGACCGACCTGTTGGAGTACGAGGACATCCTCGACGGCAGCCATGTGGTGGAGGCCCGCACCGCCGAGCTGGTCGAGGCGGCCCAGGCCGAGCTCGACGACGTGCTGGCCATGGGGGGCGCCTTCGCCGCCATCGACGAGCTGAAGGGCCGCCTGGTGGCGTCCAACACCGAGCGCATGCGCCGCATCGAGTCGGGCGAGCAGACCGTGGTGGGCGTGAACGCCTTCCAGGAGTCGGCCGAGTCGCCGCTGGGGGGCGCAGGCCACATCCTGGAGGTGGATCCCGCCGTCCAGGACCAGCTCGTCGCCGAGGTGCAGGCCTGGCGCTCGGAGCGTGACAACGACGCGGTCAAGCGCTCGCTCGACCAGCTGCGCCGGGCGGCCGAGGGCACCGAGAACATCATGGCCGCCACCATCGACCTGGCCCACGCCGGGGGCACGACCGGCGAATGGGCCGGCCTGCTGCGCGAGGTGTTCGGCGAGTACCGGGCGCCCGACCGGCGTGGCTGCCGCCGCCGGGCTGGGCGGGAGCTCGACGATCTGGCAGGAGACGGCCGAGCGGGTGCGGGCGCTGCCCGGAGGGCCGCCCCGCTTCCTGGTGGCCAAGCCGGGCCTGGACGGCCATTCCAACGGCGCCGAGCAGATCGCGGTGGCGGCCCGCGACGCCGGGATGGAGGTCATCTACCAGGGCATCCGGCTGACCCCGGCCCAGATCGCGGCCGTGGCCCGCGACGAGGACGTGGACGTGATCGGCCTGTCGGTGCTCTCGGGCAGCCACCTCGAGCTCGTCCCCGACGTGCTGCGCCTGGTCCGCGAGGCCGGCAGCACCGCGCCGGTGGTGGTGGGCGGCATCATCCCCGAGGCCGACCAGGCCACCCTGGTGGCCGGCGGCGTGGCCGCGGTCTACACGCCCAAGGACTTCGAGCTGGGCCGGCTGATGGCCGACATCGTGGACCTGGTCGAGGCGCATCGGGGTTGAGCCGCCGTCCAGGGACTTCGGCGGATCCCGCTCGGTGGCGGGCCGGTCCAGCACCGGAATCGCCGGTGGTCCAGGCTTGATTCCGCGCCGGCGCCGCCGATGGGTCATCGTGGATCGCCGGGCAGCAGTTGGCCTCGCGGTCGGTCTCCTCGGCCTGGCGCTGGGGGCGCTGGCCGCGCTGTATCACGTCGTCGCGCTCGCGGTCATCGCCGGCGCCATCGCCCTGGCCTGCGGCGTGGCGCTGTTCTGGCTGATCAACCACCTCCGTCGGGCCACCGCCCTGGTGGACGAGCTCGAGGACAAGGTGGACGAGCTCGAGGACAAGGTGGAGCGCGAGTCCGAGGCCCGCAACGACCTGGAGACCAAGCTGGCCAGCCGGATCCAGCTCACGGCCGTTCGGCGCAACTCCAGTGGCGACGCCCTGACCGACGGGGCCACCGGCCTGTTCAGCGAGGGCTACTTCACCGTCGCCCTCGATGCCCGCATCGCCGCCGCCCGACGCCAGCTCGAGCCGGTCGCCGTGGTGCTCATGGAGGTCATCGAGGGCCTCGACTCGGGTCTGCCCCGCCCGGCGAACCCCAAGGTCGTGGCCGAGTGCATCACCTCGACGATCCGCGAGGCCGACACCGCCTGCCGCCTGCTCGACGGCGGCTACGCCCTGCTGCTGGAGGACACCGCCGAGAACGGTGCCATCTGGACCGTCGAGCGCATCCGGCGGCGCATCACCAGCCACTCCCCCGGTCTGACCATGTGGGCCGGCGTGGCCTGCTACCCCGCACACGGCTTCACCACCGACGAGATCCTGGATCGGGCCGACAACGCCCTCGACATGGCGCGGGAATGGCGCCAGGACCGCATCGAAGTCGCCAACAGTGACTGAGGCGGCCGCCGCGACGGGCGAGGACCACCGGTTCTCCGCCCTCGTGGCCCTGGCCGCCGCCGCGTTCGCCATCTCGGTCCTGGCGCTCCAAGTGGGCAGCGCCCACTACCAGCGCAACCTGTCCAACGTGCTCGAGATCGGAGCGCCGGCCCTGGCCGTGTGGTCGGCGGTCCGAGCCGGCCGCCGAGCGGCCGGACGGGGATGGCGCATCGGCTGGTACCTGATCGCCGCCTCCTGCGCCTCGTGGTGCGCCGGCCAGCTGGTGTGGACCTGGTTCGAGACCATCGAGGGCCGGACCACGCCGTTCCCGTCCATCGCCGACCTCTTCTACCTGCTCGCCATCCCGCTGGCCGTGGGCGGGCTGCTGGCCATGCCGTCCTCGGACGACGACCGGCCCGATCGGATGCGGGTGGTGCTCGACGGCTTCCTCGTGGCCTGCTCCCTGTTGTTCGTGAGCTGGGTCACCGTGCTGGGTCCCACCCTGGCGTCGGGCTCGGGTGGATGGTTCGAACGCGCCATCGCCCTGGCCTATCCGGCCGCCGACGTGATCGTGCTGACCATGGTGCTGATCGTCTGTGGGCGCAGCGATCCGGCCGGACGGGTGGCCGTCGGGCTGGCCGGCGTGGGCTTCGCCTGCTTCGCCCTGGCCGACAGCCTGTTCGTCTACACCACCCTCCGCTGGGACACCGTCTCGAACCTGTCCAACGACGCCTGGGTGGCGGGCTACCTGTTGATCGCCCTGGGGGCGCTGCACGCCACCCACCATCCGGCGGCCCGGGTCAGCGAGCTGGCCCGACCCCGCCCCCACTCGGTGGCCCGCTCTCCACGCTTCCTGCTCCCGTACGTCCCGGTGGCGGTGGTCCTGGTCCTGTGCGTGGTGGAGGCCCTGGTCAACGATCCCATCGTGGTGGGAACCGCCGAGTTCTTCATCGGCACCGCGCTGATCGTGGCCCTGCTGGTCCGCCAGGCCGTGGTGATCATCGAGAACGGACGGCTCACCCGCTCGCTGGCCGCCTCCAACCAGCAGCTCCAGTACCAGCTGCTCCACGACGACCTGACTGGCCTGCCCAACCGCCCGCTCATGCTCGACCGCCTGCGCGTCGCCCTCACCCGCATGGAGCGCAGCCGCTCGCTGGCCGCGGTCATGTTCGTCGACCTCGACCTGTTCAAGCAGGCGAACGACACCTACGGTCACGACGCCGGCGACGAGGTGCTCATCGCCGTCGGGCGCCGGCTGGTCACCTCGGTCCGGGCGGGCGACACGGTGGCCCGATTCGCCGGCGACGAGTTCGTCGTGCTCTGCGAGGACGTGCAGAACCGCGACCGAGGCCATCCACCTGGCGGATCGCGTGCTCCAGGCCGTGACCCGCCCGGTCCCCATCTCGTCGGAGGGCGGGATCGCCACCGCCGGCACGGTCGATGTCGGCGGGGCCGTGGTGGAGGTGCAGGCCAGTGTCGGGGTGGTGTTGACCGACGACCCGGCCGCCCAGCCCGAGGCGGTGGTTCGCGCCGCCGATGCCGCCATGTACCGGGCCAAGCGCAACGGTCGGGCCCGGGTGGAGGTCACCGACGAGCGTGTGGCCCCGGTCCACGTCGGCTGAGCGCGGATCCGGCCCCGCCGCCTCCGGTTCGCCGGCCCCCGGGATCACCAGCCGATGGCCAGGCCGCGATCCTCGATCGTCCCCAGGGCGTAGTCGGCATAGGTGTCGGCGAACATGTGGCGGGTCTGTTCGGTCCAGGCCAGCGCCTCGGGCGTCGAGATGCGGCGGTGGATCTGGAGCGCGCCGCCCTCGAACACGCGGTACTCGGCCCAGGTCCCCGGGTAGTCCTTGACGCAGGCCACCTCGACCCACGGCACCGCGGCGGTGGCGGCGAAGCGTCGGACCCGGTTGCGGTGGGTGTGGCCGGCGAAGTACCCGACGATCGATCGACGACGGGCTACGAGCTGGATCAGCCGCTCGCTGTCATCGGGATGGATGCCGAAGTAGTCGTCGGGTCGCTGGCGGGACTCGGGGCTCCACACGTGGTGGTGCCCGAAGACCAGCACCGGTCGGTCGGTGTGGGCGACCAGGTCGTCGAGCCACTCGAGGGTCTCGGGCGACACCCGACCCGAGGCCTGCTCGGCCACGGTGGTGTCGATCAGGGCCAACCGCACCCCGGGCAGATCGATCGACTGGGGGCCGGTGGCCGGCACCGTCGCTCCGGGGGCCACGTCGTGGTTGCCCCGGATGTGGTGGAGGCGGTCGCCGAAGGGCGCGTACATGTCCAGGAAGGCCTGGAGCTCCTGCGCCGTGCCCGCTGAGGTCAGGTCACCCTTGACCACCACCGCGGCCGGGTCGATGGCGGCCATCTCGGCCACGGCGCCACGGTTCATGGTCACCGGATAGGGCTCAGCACCCTCGGCCACCCTGAAGGTGGGCCTCATCTCCAGCCCGTCGATGATCCCGCACTCGATCTCGCCGAAGTGCACGTCGTTGACGGTGGCGAAGGTGCACAGGTGCTCCCCCGGCGGCCGGGCCAGGGTGTGCACCCGGAACCCGTCGAGGTCGTGGTCGTGGTCGGGGGCGAGGCCCAGGTGGCGGTGCACGTCGAGCCCGTCGTGCACGACGACCTCGTCGTCGGCCACCGTGGTCAGGTCCATGTCCACGCCGGCTCAGGGGAAGACGCTGAAGCCCAGGGGCAGCGGCACGTGCCCGGTGAGGGCCCGCAACAGGACCGAGGGGGACGACCCGGAGGCCAGGGCGCCCAGCACCGACACCGAGACCCGAGCGGCCAGCGGCGGAGGCTCGGGGCTGTCGCTGCCCACCACGTCGACCAGGTCGAGCGTGTGGACCGACAGCTCGACCACGCGGGTGGCCAGGTAGTCGCCCAGCGCGATGGTGCCACCCCGGCTGACGCACACCGACCCGACCGGCGCCTGCTCGATCTGGGCGAAGGTGGCCCGGGCCCGACGCTCGATGGCCCCGACCGGATCCGAGGCCATGCCCAGCGCCTCGGCTCGACCCCGCTCGGCGATGGCCGCGTTGACGGCCGCGTCGGGCATGGCCCGGCGGAAGTAGTCGGCGGCCGAGTCCACGTCGATCTCCCCGTGCGGGGCCAGGTAGTCCATCACCGTCGAGTAGGCCCGGCTGGCATGGGCCGCCAACTCGAGCACCGACCACTCGCCCAGGGCGGGGGCGCTCCACTGGTCGTGGTCGATCCCCCCCAGCACCGACAGGAACCATCCGCTGGCTTCCCGGAAGGCCGGCAGCGTCTCGTCCACCGTGAAGTTCGGGTCGATGCCGGCCACGTTCCTACGGTCGGTCCCTACGGGTGGGCAGCGGGCGGGACCACCAACGACCGGAGAACCGCCAGCGGGACGGCTCGTCGTCCACGGGGCCGGTGGCCGCCGGGCGCGGCCACGACAGCTCGATGGCGGCCAGGATGGCGGCCAGCTCGTCGTCGTTGGGCGTGGGCCGGACCCCGGCCACCCCGACCTTGGCCGACACGCTCACAGCGGGATGTTCCCGTGCTTGCGATGCGGCAGCTCCTCGCGTCTTGGAGCGCAGCATCTCCAGCCCGGCGATCAGCTTGATCCGGGTCTCGGCCGGGTCGATCACGTCGTCCACGAACCCGCGCTCGGCGGCCACGTAGGGGTTGGCGAAGCGCTCGGTGTACTCGTCCACCAGCTCGGTGCGGCGAGCCTCGGGGTCGGCCACGGTCTGCAGCTCGCGCCGGTACAGGATCTCGACCGCGCCCTGCGGGCCCATCACAGCCAGCTCGGCCGACGGCCAGGCGAACGCCAGGTCGGCCCCGATGGACTTGGAGTTCATGACCACGTAGGCCCCGCCGTACGCCTTGCGGGTGATCACCTGGATGCGGGGGACGGTCGACTCGCAGTAGGCGTAGAGCAGCTTGGCCCCGTGACGGATGATGCCGCCGTACTCCTGGTCGACACCGGGCAGGAAGCCAGGGACGTCAACGAAGGTGACCAGCGGGATGTTGAAGGCATCACACGTGCGGACGAACCGGGCCGCCTTCTCGGAGGACTCGATGTCGAGCACCCCGGCCAGCACCATGGGCTGGTTGCCGACCACACCCACCGGATGGCCGTCGAGCCGGGCGAAGCCGCACACGATCGAGCCGGCCCAGCGGGGGAAGTACTCGAAGAACTCGCCGTCGTCCACGCACTCGCGGATCACGGCCTGTCATGTCGTAAGGCTGGTTGGACGAGGCCGGCATGAGGTCGATGAGCGCCGGGGTGAGCCGATCCGGTGCGTCGGTCGACGTCGAGCGAGGCGGCGGCTCCAGGTTGTTGGACGGCAGGAAGGAGAACAGGAACCGCACGTCGTCCAGGCAGGACTGCTCGTCGGGCGCCACGAAGGTGGCCACGCCGGACTTGGAGGCGTGGCTCTTGGCCCCGCCCAGCTCCTCCAGGGTCACCTCTTCGCCGGTCACCGTCTTCACCACGTCAGGCCCGGTGATGAACATGTGCGAGCTCTCGTCGACCATGAAGATGAAGTCGGTCATGGCCGGGCTGTAGACCGCGCCGCCGGCGCACGGACCCAGGATCACGCTGATCTGGGGGGTCACCCCCGACGCCTTCACGTTGCGGTGGAAGATCCCGCCGTAGGAGGCCAGCGAGACGACGCCCTCCTGGATGCGGGCCCCGGCCCCGTCGTTGAGGCCGATGAGCGGAGCGCCAACCGACAGAGCCAGATCCATGACCTTGTGGATCTTCTCGGCGAACACCTCGCCCAGGGCCCCGCCGAAGACGGTGAAGTCCTGGCGAGAAGACGAAGACCTTGCGGCCGTCGATGGTGCCCCAGCCGGTGATTACCCCGTCGGTGTAGGGCCGCTCGGCGATCAGGTCGGCCGGCACGCGGTGGCGAGCCAGCATGTCGAGCTCGTGGAACGAGCCCGGGTCGAGGAGGTACTGGATGCGCTCACGGGCCAGCAGCTTTCCTTTGGCGTGCTGGCGCTCGACGGACCGCTCCGAACCGGCGTGCAGCGCCTCGTCCTTGAGCTTGTTGAGCTGCTCGATGCGCTCGGGCATGGTGTGTTGCGACATGGGCGCCAATGTACCGGCCGACCCGTGAGGGGACCGAATGCCCTCGGCGCCCGGCGCGCTCGGCCCCGGCCCGGATGCCGGTCGCGGACGCCGGTCGCGGACCGATAGCTTCTCGACCATGGCCGACCTCCGACGGATCTGCGTGTACTGCGGCTCGAAGGCGGGCACCCCGGCCAGCTTCACCGCCGCCGCCCAGGACCTGGGCCGGCTGCTGGCCCGTCGAGGCATCGGGTTGGTCTACGGCGGGGCTTCGGTCGGGCTCATGGGCGCGGTGGCCGACGCCGCCCTGACCGCCGGGGGCGAGGTCCTCGGCGTCATCCCCGGGGACCTGTTCACCGACGAGGTGGCCCACGACGGGCTGACCGAGCTCCACGTCGTCAACTCCATGCACGAGCGCAAGGCCCGGATGTCCGAGCTGGCCGACGCCTTCATCGCCCTGCCCGGCGGCTTCGGCACCATCGAGGAGGTGGTGGAGGCGGTCACGTGGACCCAGCTCGGCATCCACCGCAAGCCGGTGGCGCTGCTGGACGTGGACGGCTATTACCACCACCTGCTGGCCTTCCTGGACCGGGCCATGGCCGACGGGTTGCTCACCCCGGACGGACGCGGCCTGTTGGGCTGTGACGACGACCCCGAGCGGCTGGTGGACGCCCTGGCTGCGGCCGTGGACGCGGGGCAAGCAACGACGCCGTAACCTCGGGGCGAGTGGACCTCCCCGTCATGCCGCCCGTCGCCCCCATGTTGGCCAAGGCGATCGATGACCTGCCGGCGGCCGAGGGCATGTTGTACGAGCCCAAGTGGGACGGCTTCCGGTGCATCGTGTTCCGCGACGGGGACGAGATCGAGCTGGGCAGCCGGAACGAGCGACCGCTCACCCGCTACTTCCCCGAGCTGCTGGACCCGTTGCGCGCCGCGCTCCCGCCCCGGGTGGTGGTGGACGGCGAGGTGGTCGTGGCCACCGAGCGGGGCCTCGACTTCGACGCCCTGCAGCAGCGCATCCACCCGGCCCAGTCCCGGGTGGCCCGCCTGAGCGTGGAGACGCCCGCCTCGTTCGTGGCCTTCGATCTGCTGGCTCTGGGTGACCGGTCCCTGCTCGAGGTGCCGCTGCACGAGCGACGGGCCCTGCTCGACCAGGCCCTGGCCGGTGCCGACCGGCACGGTGCACCTGTCGCCGGTGACCACCGATCGGGACCTGGCTGCCGACTGGTTCGTGCGCTTCGAGGGCGCGGGTCTGGACGGCGTGATGGCCAAGCCGGCCGACGGGACCTACGAGCAGAACAAGCGGGTCCAGTTCAAGGTCAAGCATCGGCGCACCGCCGACTGCGTGGTGGCCGGGTTCCGGATGCACAAGGACGGCGACGGCGTCGGCTCGCTGCTGCTGGGCCTGTTCGATGACGAACACCGACTCAACCACGTCGGGGTGGCGTCGAGCTTCACCGCCCGACGGCGCAAGGAGCTGCTGGGCGAGGTCGGCCTCTACCTGGTGGACTCGATCGAGGACCATCCGTGGCGCTCGTGGGCCGAGGCCCAGGCCCACGACCAGTCCAACGGCCGCCTCCCGGGCGGGACCAGTCGTTGGAACGCCAAGAAGGATCTGAGCTGGACCCCCTTGCGACCGGAGCTGGTGGCCGAGGTGACCTTCGAGCAGGTGCAGAACGGCCGGTTCCGCCACTCGGCCCGCCTGGTGCGCTGGCGGCCCGATCGCACGCCCGAGTCGTGCACGTACCGCCAACTCGACGAGGTCCCCGCCTACGAGCTGGCCCAGATCTTCGGCACCTAGGAGGGCGAAGCGCCCGCAGGGAGGCTCGCCGACCGAAGGGAGGAAGGCGCAGGCCGCCAGGCCGGAGCCGCTGGACCGATGACACCCAGATGGCGAAGCGCCCGCAGGGAGGCTCGCCGACCGAAGGGCAGGAAGGCGCAGGCCGCCAGGCCGGAGCCGCTGGACCGATGACACCCAGATGGCGAAGCGCCCGCAGGGAGGCTCGCCGACCGAAGGGCAGGAAGGCGCAGGCCGCCAGGCCGGAGCCGCTGGACCGATGACACCCAGATGGCGAAGCGCCCGCAGGGAGGCTTGCCGACCGAAGGGCCAATATTAAGGAAGTTGGGGTCGTTGGCCGGGGCCGGGGGTGGCGGCGGTGCAGGGTCCGGTGGCTGGACAGTCATGGGTGCGGGTCTGGCTGTACACCGCCAGGCCCAAGGTGGCGCACAGCACCGCCATCACCACGCCGAAGCTGGCCGCTCGCCGCACCCCCATGCTGGTCCGGGCCCGGGGAACGGCCATGAGGACGGCCACGCCGGTGACCACGGCGGCCACGGTCAGCACCACCCAGGCGGCGAACACCCAGAAGTTGTGGTTCTTGGTGGCGGTGGCTGCGGCCATCACCGCCACCGAGGCCAGGCCGAGACCGGCGGCCACCGCCGGGATCCGCCAGCGCACCAGGGTCTCCCCCGAGGGCATCCACCCGGTCTGGGTCGCCGAGTCGGGGAGGTCGGGCATCGGCGCCAGGCTAGGCCCGGCCAATCGGACACGGGCCTCGGGCGCGACATCCGGGCAGCTGGTCGGCGCCGAATGACCTGCTGTCCGGCCGGCGACCTGTGATCTGGGTCCGGGCTGGCCTAGGCTGGAGGGGCAGCGAGTCCCCGCGGCCCGCCCCGTTCCGACCTCGTACCACAGGCCCCCACCGGGTCGAAGGAGTCCCCATGGTCCTCGCCGACATCTTCGGGCCGGACGTGCTCATCGTCCTGGTCATCATCGCGTTGATATTTGGCGGGTCCCAGCTCCCCAAGTTGGCTCGTTCCCTGGGTTCGGCCAAGGGTGAGTTCGAGAAGGGGCTCAAGGAAGGCGCGGTCGAGGACACCAAGGACGAGAAGAAGAAGTCTGAGCCCAAGGCGCTCGAGCCCGGGGTCGACAACCCGTCCAGCCAGACGCGCCGCGACGAGACGACCGCCTGAGCGACCTCGGATCGGATCGGCCCCACTTGGCCGGTCCGAGGGTGGGTGCGGCCGCGGGTGTCAGCCCCGGCGCTCGGCCAGGCGAAGCACCCGGGTGAGCAGTCCCGGCGCGTCGACCCGCTCGACCAGCTCGGCGGCCTCGGGCCGGGGACCCTGCCATTCCAGTTCATCCACCGACGCCACGGTGGGCGCGTCGAGCTCGATGGTGGCGATGCGGCGGAACAGCACGGCCAGGTCGAACTGGTCGCGCAGGGTGAACGCCAGCTTGGCGGTGCCCCGCACGTCGATGTCCCAGTCGGCGCCGTCGGCCGGGATGTCCTCGAGGTGGCCGTAGCGGGCCAGCACCGCCGCCGCCGACTTGGCCCCCCAGCCCGGTAGGCCCGGAAAGCCGTCGGCGCTGTCGCCCACCAGGCCCAGGTAGTCGGGGATCGACTCGGGGTCCACCCCGAACTTGTCCCGGACCGCGTCGGCGTCGAACAGCATGCCCTTGCGCCGGTCCAGCTGGACGATGCGATCGCCCCGCACGCACTGGCCGAGGTCCTTGTCCGGCGTGCAGATGACGACCTGCGACACCCGGTCGTCGGCCGCGGCCAACGCCGCCGCCGCGCCCATGGCGTCGTCCGCCTCGTACTCGACCATGGCGAACACGGTCACGCCGAGCGCGGCCAGGCCCTCCTCGAGCAGTGGGAACTGGCTGAGCAGCTCGGGAGGCATGCCGGCGCTGGTCTTGTATCCGGGCCACAGGTCGTTGCGGAACGACTCGATGACGTGGTCGGTGGCCACCCCCACGTGGGTGGCACCCTCCTCGAGCAGTTGGAGCACCGTCCCCAGCGCTCCCCGGGTGGCCGCCACCTCCTGCCCGTCGACGTTGAGGTGCGACGGCATGGCGAAGTGGTACCGGAACAGCTCATAGGTGCCGTCGACCAGGTGGACCTTCATCTGGGCAGCCTGTCATGCACCGCAACCCGCCGACACCCGTATCATTAGCGACGCTAACCATCACCGCCAGCGGGCGACCCTCTCCGAAACCGTTCGATCGGCGCGCCCCTTCGGCGCGCAGGATGTGCACATGACCGCGACACAGCCGTCACCCGCCGGCCCTCAGACCGGCCCGGGCTACGACAAACCGACGGTCCGCCAGTGGATCACGCTGGGCATCGTCTTGACGTCGACGGTGATCGTGGTGCTCGACACCACCATCCTCAACGTGGCCATCCCCACGATCCTCCACGAGTTCGACACCACGCTGCCCAGCCTGGAATGGGTGATCACCGGCTACTCGCTGACCTTCGCCACCTTCCTGATCATCGGCGGACGGCTCGGCGACATCTACGGCCAACGGCGGGTGTTCGTGACCGGCGCCGCCCTGTTCGCCTGCGGGTCCCTGCTGGCTTCGCTGTCGTGGAACGTGGTCAGCCTGGTGGTGGGCGAGGCCATCATCGAAGGGCTGGGCGCCTCGCTGATGCTGCCGGCCACGTTGGCCCTGCTGTCCAACACCTTCCAGGGGCGGGGCCGGGCCATGGCCTTCGCCGCCTGGGGCGCGGTGGCCGGATCGGCGGCGGGGCTGGGTCCGGTCATCGGCGGCCTGCTGACCACCGACTTCTCGTGGCGCTGGTCGTTCCGCATCAACGTGATCATCGCTCCGCTGGCCATCATCGGCGCCATGCTGTTCATCCCGCCCACCAAGCGCTCGGGGCGCCGTGAGCCCCTCGACGGGCCCGGTGCGGCGCTGATCGCGGTCGGGATGTTCCTGTTGGTGTTCGCGTTGAGCGAGGGCGGGTCCTACGGCTGGATCACGCCCATCGCCTCGATCGACGTGGCCGGCCACCAGCTGTGGGCGGCCAACGCCCCGATCTCGATCATCCCGGTGATCTTCGCGGCCTCGTTCGTGGTCCTGTACGCCTTCTACCGCCACGAGCGCGCCCGCGAGCGCCGTGAGGCCAGCCCCCTGTTCGAGTTCGGGATGCTCCGCTATCGGACCTTCCGCTACGGCCTGTTGACCACCACCGTGTTGTCCATGGGCCAGCTCGGCCTGAGCTTCGCCCTGGCCCTGTTCCTGCAGGAGGGCAAGCACCTGACCGCGCTGCAGAACGGCCTGTGGGTGCTGCCCTATGGCCTGTCCATCATCGTGGGCGCCCCGATCGCGGGACGGCTCACGAGCCGGATCGGCACCGTGCCGGTCATCCGCCTGGGCCTGGTCATGCAGACGGCCAGCCTCATCTACATGGCCCTGATGGTCTCGCCCGACTTGACCTTCGGCCACCTCCTGCCCGGTTTGATCGGCTACGGCCTGGGCGCCGGCTTCTCGGTGACCCAGCTCACCAACGTCATCCTGAGCGACATCCCGCCACCCAAGTCGGGCGTGGCCAGCGGCACCAACACCACGGTGCGCCAGGTGGGCAGCGCCCTGGGCATCGCCGTCATCGGCACGGTGGTCACCACCCAGACCATCGACCATGCGGTGACCGCCATGGGCTCCACCGCCAGCCTGCGGCCGTCGGTGCGGGCCACAGCCATGGGTCAGGTCCATGCCTTGGGCGCCAACTACGTGCCCCCGGCCAGCCTCCCCAACCACGCCGTGGCCACCCTCACCCGCATCCTGGCCGACTCGGTCTCGACCGCCACCCACGACGCCCTGCTGTTCGCCGCGGCGGTGGTGTTCATCGGCGGCTGCCTGTCCTGGCTCATCCCCAGCTCCGCGGGCCGCGCCATCCCCGAGTCGGTCGAACCGGGCGACCAGGCGCTCGAAGTGATGGCCGAGGAGCTGTCCGCCTTCGTGCCGCTCGATCCCGAGGCCGAGCTGCTCGACGGCGGGCCCGATTACGTGCCGGTGGTCGAGCACCCGTCCTGACTGGCCCCGGTCCGGGGCGCAGGCCCCGGGTCAGCGGCCCAGAAGCTAACAGCAGGCGAAGTTTTGGGGCGCGCGCCGGGCACCCGGGTGATGTTCACTACGCTTCCGCGGTCCTATGACCACACCGACGATGTCGCACATCTTCGCCTCGTTGAGCCTGCTGACCTGGGCCGGCACCGTCACCGTGGCGGTGCTGGCCGTCGTTCGCCACTTCCGGCCCGACTCGGCGGTGGGTCAGCTGTTCGACGACCTCGGCTCCATCGCCCTGTGGCTCGGCTGGATCGTGGCCGCGGTGACCATGGGCGGCAGCCTCTACTACTCGCAGGTGGCCAACTTCGTGCCCTGCGAGCTGTGCTGGGCGCAGCGCATCTGCCTGTACCCCTTCGCCATCGTGCTGCTGGTGGCGGCGCTTCGGCGCGACCGCAAGGTGTGGACCTACGTGGTGCCGGTGGCCGTGATCGGCGCGTTCATCGCCCTCTACCACGTGCAGCTGCAGGCCTATCCCTCCCAGCACTCGTTCTGCACCACGCTGGTGCCCTGCACCACGCGCTACGTGTGGGAGTTCGGGTTCGTGTCCCTGCCCTTCATGTCGCTGGCTGCGTCCTGCTGGATCATCACCATGGTGCTGGTGGCCCGGGCCACCGACCCCGACCGCTACGACGAACCTCTCCCTGATCACGAATTGGTAGGTACCGCGTGAGCAACCGTCCGTCCAAGAAGCGCTCCTCCTCGGCGCGGGTCCAGGCCGCCAGCAACGCCGGCAAGTCCGGCAACAAGGCCTGGATCATCGGGCTGGCGGCCATCATCGTGGTGGGTGTGGTGGTCATCGCCGCCATCGCCACCAGCAACAGCGGGGGCGGGAACAACATCACCGGCCGCAAGGGGGCGCCGGCCGCTCTGATCACCAAGGTCACCACCGTGCCCGACGGCGTGATCACCAGCGTGGGGGCCGGTTCGACCCTGGGGCTGCCCAAGCCGATCAACGGCAAGCCGATCGAGGTGGACGGCAAGCCCGGCGTGCTCTACATCGGTGCGGAGTTCTGCCCGTTCTGCGCCACCGAACGCTGGGCCATGGTCAACGCCCTGGGACGGTTCGGCACCTTCTCGGGCCTGAAGATCACCAACTCGTCCACCACCGACCAGTACCCCGGCACCAAGACCCTGTCGTTCTACGGATCCAACTACACCAGCGGCTACATCCACTTCACCGGGGTGGAGACCGAGAACAACACCAGCGGGAAGCTGGAGACGCCCACCGCGGCCGAGACCGCCATCGAGGCGGCCAACAACTCGGGCGGTTCGATCCCGTTCATCTACTTCAACGGGAAGTACGTGATCTCGGGCGCCACCTTTGACGCCGGGGTGCTGCAAGGCAAGACCTGGGATCAGATCGCAGCGGCCATGCACGATCCGTCCAGCGCGGTGGCCAAGGGCGCCATCGGGGCGGCCAACGGCATCACCGCCGCCATCTGCCTGACCACCCAGAACAAGCCGGCCAACGTGTGCTCGCTGCCGGTCATCAAGAGCCTGCAGGCCCAGATCAACGCCCAGTCGTCGAGCTCGTCGGGCTCGAGCGGCAACTCCAGCACGCTCAACCCCTGATCGGCCTGGCCCGAAGCCCCTCACCCCGGGCTGGGTGAGGAGGCGTTCGGGAGGGCCCGCGCCGGGTCCTCAGTGCAGGTGGCCGGCGAACCAGTCGAGCGTGCGGGCCCAGGCCTCTTTGGCCGATGCCTCGTGGTAGGCGTCGCGGTCGTCGCAGTTGAAGCCGTGCCCGGCCTCGGGATACCGCACGATCTCCGTGTCGACCGCGGCGGTGGCGGCGGCCGCCCGCAGGGCCTCGACGTCGTCAACGAGGATGCCCTGGTCGAGATCGCCGAACAGGCCGAGCCACGGGGTCTGGAGGCGGGGCGCCTGGTCGACCAAGGGGTCGAAGCCGAACCGGCCCTGGGTCACGCCGCCGCCGTAGAAGGTGACGGCCGCCCCCAGGGGGTGATCGACGGCCGCCACCAGGGTGACGCTGCCGCCCATGCAGAACCCGACCACGCCCACGTGGGTGCCGGTGTGGCCGAGTGACGCCAGATGGCTCAGGGCGGCGTCGGTGTCGGCTCGGATGCCCTCGGCGGTCATGGCCATCATCACCGGACGCAGCGACTCCATGTCGCCGTAGGTGAACACCGGCGAGCCACCGGAGCGGTGGAAGTAGGCCGGGGCGACGGCCACGTATCCGGCGTCGGCCAGGCGCCGACAGATCGACTCGATGTGGCTGGTGATCCCGAACGCCTCCTGCACGACGAGCACGCCACCGGCAACCTCACCCTCGGGGGTGGCCACATAGGCGGGCATGTCGCCGTCAGGGTTGGGCAGGGACACGGTCGCGGTGGCCATGGTGCCTACTCCTGAACGAGCTCGATGAGGGTGCCGAAGGTGGTCTTGGGATGCACGAAGGCCACCGTGGTCCCCCGCGAACCGGGCCTCGGCGCCTCATCGATGACCCGGCCCCCCTGGTCCTTGACCGCCTGGAGCGCGACCGCGCAATCGGCCACCCGGTAGCCCACGTGGTGCAGGCCCTCCCCCTTGCGCTCGAGGTACTTGGCCACCGGCGAGTCGTCGCGGGTGGGCGTGAGCAGCTGGATGTAGGAGTCGGCCACCTTCAACAACGCCTCCTCCACCCCATCGCTCTCGACCACTTCACGGTGATCGACCAGGGCTCCGAAGGTCTCGCGGTAGTAGTCGATGGCCGCCCCCAGGTCGTTCACGGCGATGGCCACGTGATCGATCTCGGTCAGCAGCGAGGCCACGTCGGCCGAGCCGGAGGCCACCTGGTCGGCTTCGTCGTCTCCGGGCATCCGGGCGGTCAACGGGCTCATGGGTGGCTGCTTTCTCTAGGCGCCGTGGGTGCGGAACAGGGTGATCCTGTCCTCGCCCACCTGCTGGCGGAACTCGGGGTCGTCGATGCCCATCCCCTCCTGGGGGGCCAGGCACAACACACCGATCTTGCCCTCGTGCAGGTTGTGATGCACCTGGTAGGCGGCGTCGCCCACCTGGTCGAGCGGGAACACCGCCGACAGGATGGGCTGGATCTTGCCCTCGCAGATCAGCTGGTTGGCCGCCCACGCCTCGGCGTAGTTGGCGAAGTGGGAGCTGATGATGCGCTTGAGCTTCATCCACAGGTGGCGGTTGTCGTACTCGATCATGTAGCCGCTGGTGGCGGCGCAGGTCACGATCTTGCCGCCGCGGGCGGTGACGAACACCGAGGCACCGAAGGTCTGGCGCCCAGGGTGTTCGAAGACGATCTCGGGGTCACGCCCGATCAGGGCCCGGATGTCCTTGCCCAGCCGGCGCCACTCGCCCTCGTCCTGGTGGAACTCGTCGGACCAGAACCGGTAACCGGCCGCCTTGCGGTCGATGACTGCCTCACAGCCCATGGCCTCGAGGATCTTGCCCTTCTCGGGTGACGAGACCACCCCGACCGGGGTGCCGCCGCCGTTGAGGACGTACTGCACCGCGTAGCCGCCCAGGCCCCCGGTGGCGCCCCACACCAGCACCGCCTCGCCCTGTTTCATGTCCCCGGCGTTGGGGCTGACCAGCATCCGGTAGCTGGTCGAGTTGCACAGGGCGTTGACCGCCGCCTCCTCCCAGCTCAGGTGCGCCGGCTTGGGCATCAGCTGGTTGGCCTTCACCAGGGCCAGGTCGGCCAGGCCGCCGTAGTTGGTCTCGAAGCCCCAGATGCGCTGGTTGCCGGCCAGCATCGAGTCGTTGTGCGCGCTCGGATCCTGGTCATCGACGTAGTTGCAGTGGACCACGACGCGGTCGCCCGGCTTCCAGTTGCGCACCGCCGAGCCCACCCGCAGCACCACGCCGGACGCATCGGATCCCACCACGTGGAAGGGCTGGTCGTGTCGGGCGCCCCAGGTGCTCTCGCGTCCCAGCCGCTTGAGGAAGCCGAACGTCGGCAGCGGCTCGAAGATGGAGGTCCACACGGTGTTGAAGTTGATGGAGCTGGCCATGACCGCGATGACGGCCTCGTCGGGGGCCAGCTCCGGTACCGCCACGTCCTGGACGTGCAGGCTCTGGCGGGGATCCTTGTCCGGCGAGGCCAGCCCGGCGAACATCTCCTGCTCGCTGGCCAGCACCACTGCGGCTCGGTAGGAATCGGGCAGGGGCAGGGCGGCCAGCTCGTCGGCGGGCGCGCCGGCCACGATGGCGTCACGGATCGACTGCATGGCACCAAGCTAGTCCGCACCCGGCGCCGCCTTTCCAGCCCGGCCACGACCGCCGCGGGCGCGCCTCGGACCACGGAAGGCGTTGAGGTCGGCGGCGTCGTGATCTAGGCTGGTGGGTCATACGGCCCAGGGCCGTAGGGCGCATGGGGATCGCCACCCCATCTGGAGGTGCAAGTCGCAGTGCCATTGACTCCCGAGGAGATCGAGGCGCGTCGTTTCCGGCTGGCCCAGAACGGCTACGACTGCGAGTCGGTCGACCGCTTCCTGAGCGAGATCGCCGACGCCCTGCGCACGCCGGCCCCCGCCATGTTCGGTGCCGACGAGTTCGGCCGCATGGGCCAGGAGATCGCCGCCATCCTCCGAAACGCCCGCGACAGCGCCGGCGCCGTGCGAGCCGAGGCCGAGGGTCACGCCGCCGCCCTGCGCTCCCGGGCCGAGTTGGAAGCCGAGGACGTGCGCAAGGAGGCCGAGAGCGAGGCCCAGTCGGTCCGCGCGCGAGCCACCACCGCCAGCCAGGAGGCCATGGCCCAGGCCCGCGCCGACGCCGACGCGCTGCGCACCGCGGCCCAGGCCGACGCCGACCAGATCCGACTCGAGGCCGAACGCCAGCTCGAGCAGGCCACCCAGATCCGCTCGCGGGCCGACGAGCAGATGGCATCCGCCCGCGCCGGCGCCGAACGCGAGGCGGCCGCCCGGCTGGAACGGGCCGAACACGAAGCCCGTCGGCGCGCCGATGAGATCACCACCGAGGCCACCCAGCGGGCCGAGGCCATCCGCGAGAGCGAGCAATCCACCTACCTGCGGTTGTTGGCGGCTCGAGATGACCTCCAGCTGGCCATCGACCGGCTGGTGGCCCACCTCGACGGCGACCCCCGCTCGGCTCCCTCGGGCGCCGACGTCGGCGCCGCGCTGGACGAGGCCCAGTCGGTGGTCGACCTGACCACCGCGCCACCCCAGGTCCACCGCGGGGCCGGCCCCGAGGCTCCGGCCGCCGACCACGACGACGAGTTCGCCCGCACCGCCCGGCCGATCGCCTCGGTCGGCCTCGAGAGCGGCGCCAACCAGGCCGCGGGAGACCCGCTGCTGCGCATGGTGCGCGCCGCGGTGGGACGCGCCGCCGAGGGCTCGAGCGGCGAGGGTCCCGAGCAAGAGGCGTCGGCCTCCTGAGCAAGGCCTGAACCGGCCGGCCGCCGTCGCGGATCGGCGGTTCGACCGACGGCTTGACGACCCCGCCGAATCGCTCCCTACACTGGCGGGGCTTGACCGACTCGGCGCCCCGTCCGCGGGCCGCCCCCTGAGAGGAACGCTCCACCATGGCTGGTTCTGTGATCGTCGCCGGTGCTCGCACGCCGATCGGCAAGCTGTCGGGAGCGCTGGCCTCCTTCTCAGCCACCGACCTGGGCGGCGTGGCCATCAAGGCGGCGCTGGAGCGGGCCGGGGTCGCGCCCGAGTTGGTCGACTACGTGTTCATGGGCCAGGTCCTGCAGGCCGGCGCCGGCCAGATCACGGCCCGCCAGGCCGCGGTGAACGCCGGCATCCCCATGACCGTGCCTGCCACCACCGTCAACAAGGTCTGCCTGTCGGGCGTGAACACCATCCACCTGGCCGACCTGGCCATCCAGGCGGGTGAGGCCGACATCGTGGTGGCCGGCGGGATGGAGTCGATGACCAACGCGCCCGTACCTGCTGCCCGGGGCCCGGGCCGGCTACCGCCTGGGCGATCAGAGCGTCGTCGACTCGATGATGTACGACGGGCTGTTCTGCGCCTTCGACCAGTGCGCCATGGGCGCCGGCACCGAGAAGTACGCGGCGTCGGCCGGGCTCGATCGCGAGTCCCAGGACCAGCTGGCCTACCAGTCCCACGAACGGGCGGCGCGGGCCATCAAGGACGGCCTGTTCGACGCCGAGATCGTGGCCGTCGAGGTGCCTCAGCGCCGGGGGGACCCGGTGGTGGTGACCATCGACGAGGGCGTCCGGGGCGAGACCACCACCGAGTCGCTCGGCGCGCCTGCGCCCGGCGTTCGACAAGGCCGGCAACATCACCGCCGGCAACGCCTCCCAGATCAGCGACGGCGCCGCCGCCGTCATCGTCATGTCGCCGGCCAAGGCGGAGGAGCTGGGCGTCACGCCGCTGGGCGAGATCGTGGGCTACGGCCAGGTGGCCGGCCCCGACCCGTCCCTGCTGACCCAACCGGCCCGGGCCATCCAGCAGGCGGCCGAGCGGGCCGGCATCGACGTGGCCGACATCGACCTGTTCGAGCTCAACGAGGCCTTCGCCGCGGTGGGCGTCGCCTCCATCGCCCATCTGGGCATCACCGACGAGGTGGCCAACGTGAACGGCGGGGCCATCGCCCTGGGCCATCCGGTGGGCATGTCCGGCACCCGCATCACCCTGCACATCCTCCACGAGCTGGCTCGCCGCGGTGGCGGGCTGGGTGCCGCCGCGCTGTGCGGCGGCGGCGGGCAGGGCGACGCCATCCTGGTCCGCACCATCTGATCGCCACGGGGCGCGACGCGGGAGTCAGTCGGCCGCTGACTTCGCGCCGGCCTTCGAGGGCGCGGCCCAGGGTGAGCTCGTCGGCGTACTCGAGATCGCCGCCCACCGGGAGTCCGCTGGCGATGCGGGTGACCTTGACGCCGAGCGGCTGGATGAGCCGGCTCAGGTACATGGCGGTGGCCTCGCCCTCCAGGTTGGGGTTGGTGCACAGGATGATCTCGGTCACCCCTTCGTCGTCGAGCCGGGCCAGCAGCTCGCGGACCCGCAGCTGATCGGGGCCCACACCTTCGATGGGGCTGATGGCGCCCTGGAGCACGTGGTAGCGACCGTGGAACTCCCCGGTCTTCTCCACCGAGACGATGTCGCGTGACTCCTCCACCACACAGATCACGGTGGGGTCACGCCGGGAGTCGGTGCAGATGTGGCACTCGCCCCCCTCGGCGATGTTGAAGCAACGCGTGCAGAAGGTGACCTTGTCCTTGGCCTCGGTGATGGCTCGGGACAGCCGGGCGGCATCCGCCGCGGGGGCCTTGAGCAGGTAGAAGGCGATCCGCTGGGCCGACTTGGGACCCACCCCCGGCAACCGACCGAGCTCGTCGATGAGGTCCTGGACCGGGGCCGCGTAGGTGCTCACGTCGAACCGCCGGCGTCGTCGTCCTCGTCGTCCTCGTCGTCCTCGTCGAGCCCACCTCCCAGGCCCAGCGCGCCGCCCATGGCGCCCAGGTCCAGGCCTCCCATGGACGACTGCTGGAGCTGGGCGATCTGGTCGGTGGCGTCGTGCAGGGCGGCCAGGATCAGGTCCTGCAAGAGCTCGACGTCGTCAGGATCGACGGCTTCGGGGGCGATGGTGACCGACTGGAACACCATGCCGCCGGTCACCCGGACCGTGACCACGCCGCCCCCGGCGTGGCCCTCCACCACCGCCTCGGCCGCCTCGGCCTGAGCGGCCAGGAGCTGCTGCTGCATCTCCATGGCCTGCTCGAGCAACGACCCCATGTCGAAGCCGCCGCCGGCCGAGATGACGTCGTCCACCGACTCGATCGCCGCGTCGGCGGACGGTTCTTCAGGCAGATCGGTCATCGGGGCTCCATCGGATCGGGGGGCACAGCGTGGGTCAGGCCGGCTCGGTCAGGCCTCGTCCACCAGTTCAGCACCGGGGAAGAGCTCGCGGACCCGATCCACCGAAGAGGTGGCCACATCGTTGGCGTCGGTGAGTTGGGTGAGGTCGACGTCCTCGTCGGCCTCGGCCTGAGACGAGCGGGCCGTCCCGCCGACCGCGCCTCGGTCGGGCGACCCGGCCGCGCCGCCGGCGGCTCCACCGGCCGGGCTCTCCTCGGGCCGCGGCGGGTCGTCGTCCACGGTGAGGCGCAGCGGCACGGGCCGACCGAAGTGGTCGGCCAGGGCCTGCTCGACATCGCCCCGTCGGGATTCGCAGCGCTCGGCATGGGGCGCGTTGGGCAGGGCGAACACCGCCTTCCCGTTGGACACCTCCACGAACCGTCCGGCACCGAAGAAGGCCCTGGCCCGCGCCGGCAGACCGGCCAGGATCGAGTCACCCCAGGCCAACGTGAGCTCGTCCCGGCTGGGCAGGTCGCCCGAGCCGGCGGTCGGATCGGCGGCGGGCGGGGGCGGGGGTGGACGGGCTGCTCGGCGCGGGCGCAGCAGGCGACGCGGGCTCGGCGGCCGAGGCCGAGGCCGCCGGCTTGGTGGAAGCGGGCCGACGCCCGGAGGTGCGCGCCTGCTTGGTGGCCTGGAGCGCCTCGCGGGCCTGGGCGGCCATGCCCGCACCGCCACCGCCACCCGAGGAGCCGGATCCGTCCGGCGGGGGCTCTGCCGGCCCAGCCGACTGCGCCGACTCGACCGCGCTCGGGGCCGCCGCCGGCGACGAGGGTGGCGGGGACGAAGGAGGGGTCGGCGGCGGCGTGGATGGCGGCGCGGGCGCGGCGGCACCGGGGGCCAGTCCGTGCTCCAGGCGGGTGACGCGGTCCAGCAGGGCCGAGATCGAGGTGTCCGCCTCGGGACGGGTCAGGCGGACCAGTGCCACCTCGAGGGGGATGCGCTGGTCCGGGGCGTCCTGGATGCCCACGAAGGCGTCGCCGAGCACCTCCAGGGCGCGGGTGGCGCCGGCCGGCCCGAGGCGCTCGGCCTGCGCGGTCACGCCGAACCCGGTCCTGATCGGGGAGCCGGGTCAGCTCCATCTTCATGGCGGCCAGGAACACGTCGCGCAGGCGGGAGATGAGCTGCTCGCCCAGCAGACGAGGGCTCCGGCCGGCATCGAGGGCCCGCTCGACCGCGATCAGCGCCCGGCCCGTGTCTCGGTCGCACAGGGCCTCGACCAGTTCGTCGAGGGCGTCACCATCGTCGGGGAGCCCACCGGCCACCACCTGGTCGAGGGCGGACTCCATGTCGCGGGCCGAGCCGGCCCCGGCCCGCACCACGTAGTCGATGGCCTCGGGGCCGACGTCCAGGCCGGCATCCTCGACGATGTAGCGGGCCAGCCCGGCCAGCTCCTCGGCCGACAGCAGGTGCAGCTCGAAGTGCTGGGTGCGGCTGCGGATGGTGGGCAGCACCTTCTGGGGATCAGTGGTGGCCAGCACGAACACCACGTGCTCGGGCGTCTCCTCGAGCGTCTTCAACAGGGCGTTGGAGGCGGCCGTCGAGAGCATGTGGACCTCATCGAGGATGTACACCTTCGTCCGCCCGGGCGTGCCCATGGCGGTCTTGGTGATGAGGTCGCGGATGGCCTCGACGCCGTTGTTGGAGGCCGCGTCGAGCTCGTGGACGTCGAACGAGGTGCCGTGCTCGATGGCCAGGCACGACTCGCAGACGCCACAAGGCTCGCCGTCGGCCGCGTTCGGGCAGTTGAGGACCTTGGCCAGGATGCGCGCCGTCGAGGTCTTGCCCGTACCTCGAGGGCCGCTGAACAGGTAGGCGTGACCCACCCGATCGCCCCGCACCGCGTTCTGCAGCGCCGCGACCAGGTGCTCCTGGCCCCGGATCTCGGAGAAGCGTTGGGGCCGGTAGCGCCGGTACAGGGACTGATAGGCCATCGGCGCCCGAGCCTACCGGCGCCGATCCGACCGCGGAGCGGCGATCCCGGGGAACGGCGAACCCGCTCCCCAACCTCGTCGGGGGACGGCAGAACCCGCTCCCCAACCTCATCGGGGGACGGCAGAACCCGCTCCCCAACCTCGTCGGGGGACGGCAGAACCCGCTCCCCCATGTGATGGTCAGGCGATCTGCGGCACACATCAGGTCCCGCTGAGAGCTGCTGCCTTCCGGCCCTGACTCGGTTCACGGGCTGATGTTGCACAGGACCCGACCATCACATGCGAGAGCGGGTTCACCCACACGATAGCCTGAGCGACCGCACTGCGGTCCGGTCGCCCCCTGGGTCAGCCGGCCAGCAGGGCGAGCAATCCCAGGAGGGATGCGAGAGCGGCCGAATCGGCACGCTTGGAAAGCGTGTGTGGGGCAACCCACCGTGGGTTCGAATCCCACTCCCTCCGCCAATCGGTCCGCAGCGGTCCGGAGCAGTTCATGAGAGTCCGCCGATTAGGCCTGTGACCTGCTGTTTCGTCCGGAGCGGTCCGGAGCGCCGATTTCTTGGTCCGGGGGCGTAGCTACCGGCGTAGCTTCCATTTTCGCTCCCGGTAGCTACCATTTCTGCCAGGCGAGGCGGAGGTGGATGGTGGCGAGACGACCAGTCGGGAAGCGTTCCGTCGACGGCGACGGGACCGTGCGGGTGCGGGGTAGGGGCGGCCAACGGCGAAGGGTCGGTGTACTTCGCGGCGGACGGACGCTGGCGGGCCACCTACCGGATCCCGGGCGAGGGACGCCCTCGTAGCGTCTCGGGGGCCACTCGGGACAAAGCCATCGCCGCCCGGGACCGGCGTCTGGCCCAGCTGGCCGAGGAACCGCTGTCGCCGATCGCAGCGGCCGGGACCATGAGCGGGGACACCCCGATCGGGGAGCTGGCCCGATGGTGGCTGACCAACGTGCAGCGCCATCAGGTGCGGGCCACCACCTGGGCCCAAGCCGAGGACCGAGTCCGACGCATCGAGGACACCCTTGGGACTGTCCCAGTGGGACGGCTCAAGGTGGAGCAGGTGGTCACCTGGCAAGGGACCCTGCTCGAGACGCTGGCTCCCAAGACGGTGGGACATCACCGCCAGACCCTGGCCCAGGTCCTCGACCAGGCCGTCGAGCTCGGCCTGATCCCGACCAACGTGGTCCGACGGGTCAAAGCCCCGAAGGTGCCGGCCACCCAGGCACGGTCGCTGTCCATCACCGAAACGAGGGCGCTGGTCGACGCCGCCCGCACCGACCGCTACGGCGCGGCGGTGGCCCTGTTGTTCTTCCAGGGATGGCGGGTCAGCGAAGCCCTGGGCCTGGCGTGGGAAGACGTCGACCTCGAAACTGGGATGGCCCGAGTCCAACGAGCGTGTGTGTATGTCAACCATCAGGGCGCCCAACTGGGACCCACCAAGACCGCCGGGGTCATGGGCACCCACCAGCTCGTCCCCACCGTCATCGAGCTGCTCCGAGCCCGGCGGGTCACCCAGAACACCGAACGGCTCGCCTGCTCGGACCCGTGGCCCGATCACAGCTACGAGGGCCAGGTCGTGCACCCAGTGTTCACCACTCCCGACGGACGTCTCGTGCTGCGCCAATCAGTCACCAAGAGCCTCACCCGAGCCGCGGAGAGCGCCGGGATCGCCACCGAAGGACTCGGCACCCACACCGGCCGTCGATCCGTGGTCACCGCCCTCTACGCCGAAGCCGGCGAATCCATCGACGAGATCGCCCGATTCATCGGCCACGCCTCCCCCGCCACCACCGCCGGCTACGTCCGAGACCTCGGCACCCGCCCCGCCGCCTTCGCCGCCCGAGCCGCCCAACTCCTCGACCCCGCCGCCACCGAAACCTGACGGTCTATCCGAGCCAGTGGATCGTTCTCTCCCAGAAGTCGCCGGTGCCGTCGTCGTCGACGCTGCCAGCGGCGTGAAGCGCCTTCACAGCCGATCGAAGGTGCGTGATCCTCGCTCGCCCGAGCATCTCCCCATACACGTCGCTGAGCCGGTCGATCGGGCGTACACCCACTGAGGCCCTGAGCACGTCGGGAGGTGCGCTGTCGGATACCGCTCGGCCTCGATACGCAGCTGACCCTCGATGTTGTCTCGCTCTGGCACGGGGTTCTCGAACCCAGGGAAACGAGGGAGTGCCTCCTCCACCTGGAGGTTCGCCTCATAGTCAGCGGTGTCGCAGTGGTGGAGCCAGTCGACGTAGGCCTTCGACGCCTGATCGGCGAAGTCCCAATGTGCCTGCTCATTTCTTGAGAACAGGATCAGGAGGTACTTCGGCAGCTGATCCGGTCGCTGGCTCACCGAGATCGGCGTCGATCGGACGCCCGTGGACTCCCGAACCGAGGCGCCGAATCGCCGGGCGACGTCGAGCGCGGCCTGCGTGGCAGCTCCCGGAGCGACGGCCTCCTCAAAGCTGGTCTCCCACCCGACCGGACCAAGCGCTGCGCTGAGACTGCCAGCGATGCGCTCGGCATGAGGGGTGTCGGTCACCGCGGCGCGCCCCATCCGGGCAACTGCCGAGAGGCTGAAGTGGTAAAGGACGTCGACGGGCTGACCGACGGACGAGCGTTGCAAGACCGCCTCGAGTGTTGGCCGCGGGACGGCCAGCCCGAACGGGTCGACGAACATCAGGACGGCACGATCCTTGTATCGCTCGAGCAGAACCGCGGCCACCCGTTCAAACGGATCGCCGAGGATCTGGTCGGCCTCGATGCCAGTCTCGGCTAGAGACCCACGCAGTTTCAGCCGGCGGGCCGCGTCGGGCTCTACGAAGGCCAGCTTGATGTCCCTTCCCAACAGGGTCGCTCGCTTGGCCTGTGACGCGAGAAGAAGCGGCGAGCCCGGGCTGCCGTCGTCGTAGCGTCCTTCACCCGCGTAGCCATCGACGAACGCCACTCGACCCCGGGCCGCCGCGCCGGCCCGACCGGCGAAGTAGTAGGCGTAGCGAACAAGCAGACCATGCTTAAGGACCGCCTGCGCGCTGCGCTGGCCGAAGAATTCCGAGCTCGCAGCCATGGTGAACGGTGAGCCCTCGAGTCAGCTCACCGAGGCCAGTGGCTGCGGCATCTCGTTCCAGGTGCGGCCGTCCAGCTCTCGGCCGTTGGCCTTGGGTGTACGACCGCCCCACTGCTTGAAGAAGAACCTGACTCCCACGGCCAGGCAGTCGTCGCGGATCTGCTCGACCCAGGCCTGGTCCATCGGCCGGGCCTTTGGGCCCGACTCGCCGCCGACGATCATCCACTTGATCCCGTCGAGATCGAAGCTGACCGGGCCGAGAAGAGGCTCAGCCGAGACGAACCGGACCGCGGCGGGGACCTCGCGCAGCTGGTCGGTCCGGAAGGCGTAGCGCTGGCTCTCGACCGAGACGCCCATCCACACGTTGGCCGGCCAGTCGATCTTGTCGGCGTCACGGGCGAGGCGCTTCGAGCGCTTCGTGAGCACCTGATAGGTGTGCTGAGGCGTGGCCGCCATCACCTCGAACACCTGGCGGATGTAGTCGAGCGGAACATCCTCGTGGAACAGGTCACTCATGGAGTTCACGAAGATGTACCTGGGTGTGGACCACGTTCTCGGCACGTCCAGCGTGTCGGGGTGCAGTGTTAGCCCGAACCCGGGCCCGCTCGTCCGGGGATCGCCGTCGGCCTGGTACTTGGGCTGGCCCATCGCCTTCAGCCTCTTGGACAGCGTGAGGGCGTAGCAGTGATCACACCCGGGCGAAGTCCGGTCGCACCCAGTCGTCGGGTTCCAGGTCGCCTCGGTCCACTCGATCCCCGTTGCATCAGCCATGCGCCGTCTCCCGTCATCGGTACGTCGAGCGTACGAAGGGGGTGTTGACGCTCGGGCCGGCCCAGGGGGCCACGCACAGGCGCTCAGGTTACGCCCGCACATTCACCCACTGGTCGACCGCGCCCCGCTCCCGATCCCCGGGGTTAACCACAAACCGACCAAGCCGCACGATCAATACCCCGGCTCACCCACCAACCCGCCAATGTCAGCCTCACCGCGCGCCTCACCACCGCCCCACGGAGCATCACCCCACCCCGCCCACCTTGGGACCACCCCCCGCCCCACCGATCAGAACGAACACAGAGTATCACCGGGAGGTGTGCACCGAGGTTTCGTCTCGTCCGTATACCGTGACGGAATGGTCCCCAAGCGATCGGAGCCACCACCAGAGCTGCCCTTCGGGACCCCGGAACCAGCCCGAGTCGACCCGCCGAAGCCGGCCGCGAACGCGCCGGTGGAACCACGGAATCGGGGTGGTCGGCCCCGGAAATGGGCGACCGAGGCCGACCGCAAGCGGGCCTACCGCGAACGTCTTGCCACCGACCTGGCCGAGCCCCAACGGCTCCGCCGAGAGATCCGCAGAGCGCTCCGCACCAACGCCGAGCACGGCCAACAGATCGCTCAACTAGAGGCAGAACTGGCTCGGGCTCGTGCGGGGTTAGGACTCCGCGAGCGCCGACAGGTCGAGCTAGAGAAGTCCGTCGAGCGGCTCCACCGCAGCGTGGAGGACTGGCGGACGCGGTCCCAAGCCCTCGCGGTCAAGCTCGAGACAGCACGTCGCGGGGCCAGAACGGGACCCCCAGCAGCGCCGCGTAAGCCGACCAAGCATCCCCGGAAGAGGTCCGCCAAGCGACGCCGGGGGTAGCGACCGGAGCGCCCAGGCCTGCTCGGTTCGACTGCCTATCGTGGGCGCGTTCTACGGCGTCTCGCCGGGCCCTTGGTAGCGCCAGCGTCCCCGGCGGAGACCACGAATCGCGACCACCCCTAGAACTACTGCGTAGACGCCGATGAGGCCGAGTGCGACCTGCCAGGCTTCCGGCCCCCCATCGCCGGCGTTCTTGAGCCAGAAGGTCAGGAAGAGACCGGCCAGGAGTGCCGCCACGGCCAAGAGATCGTCTCGCCGGACGACTCGCGGTGGGCGGCGCGGCGTGGCGCGGGACTGCTCGAGGATCCCTCGTAGGTGCTCACCGGCGATCGTGGGCGGGTTGGGATCTAGGAGAGCGCGCACGAGCTCGTCGACCAGATCTCGGTTGGCGTTGAGTCGTGCTTGAGCGAGCCTTGCCGGATCATCGCCGCCGGTCTTCGCCTTGGCCGTGACGGCGCCGGTCGCGAACAGGTCGAGGGCCGCCCCGCCTGCGTGGGCGACGGTGTCGCGAGCGAACGGGTCGAGACGTGTCCAGTCGAGCCGCGTCTCGCCTGTCCAACTGCCGTCCGGTGAGACGGTCAAGGTGATCTCGGTTGCACGAGCACCGAGGCTGGCCGCAACCACAGCCGCCCCGCAATGCACCGCGGCGGCCTGGCGCCGATCGAGTACTTCCAGCGGATCTCCTACGCCCACCGAACCATCATCGACTCAGCCAAGCTGGTTGTGAAGGATGGCGACCACACGTCGACAGCTCCTGAGCGCTCCACCGATTCGGGCATCCGTCGTCACCTTGGGCTCAGGCCCGAGCCGTCCTTTGCTTCGCCCAGGCGGAGACCGTCATACGGCCGCTCTACGCTCCTACGATGACCTTCGTGACGACCAAGCTTCTCGGTCGAGGGATCTATGACCCGACTGAAGCTGCGCGCCTGGCGAGAGTTCATCCCGACACCATCGCTCGGTGGTCAACCGGGAAGCGGCCACTGGTCCGGCCATCGTTCGACCAGTTCTTCGACTTCGAAGATCTGGTGAGCCTCCTGGTCATTTCACAGCTCTGGCGGCGGGGCGTCCCGACCGCTGAGATCCAGAGGGGCATTGGCCTGCTGGGCCACGACCTGGGTGTCGACCGGCCGCTCGCACACGAGGAGGCTCCCGAGCGACTGGCGACGGTCGGTCGGTCGTTCTTCGCCAACATCGGTGAGTGGGCAAACGTCGGGATGGGCGGACAGCTCGCATTCCTGCCGATGATCGAAAAGGTTCTCCGACCGCTGGAATACGACAGCGCTGGAATGGCCAACCTCTGGCGGCCAGTCGAGATGGTGACCGCCGCGCCAAGCGTGCAGGCCGGGACACCCTGCGTTGAGGCCACCAGGATCCCCACCAAGACCATTGACGGGCTCGTTCGAGCAGGTGAGGACGAGGACGACATCGCGTTCGACTTCGACCTGACTCTCGAGCAGATCGAAGCAGCGCTTCGGTTCGAGACGGCGCTACGGGATCGCCTGATGGGCGACAAGGTCCTCGCTGGATAGGTAGGGCCCGAAAGCGTCCCCACGGCCCACCATCCGGCTGCTCTTTGATGAACTGCTCTCCTGGCGCGTCGCTAGCGCGCTTCGGGAGTTGGGGATCAGAGCAAGCCATGTCGGCCATGAGGGCGACGGTGCCCCTCCCCGCGGCTCACCAGATGCCGCCGTGTTGGCCCACGCCAAGCGCACGAACCAGGTCGTGGTCACCTCCAACCACGACATGATCCTTCTGTGCGCCGAGGAAGGGGAATCGGTCATCTGGATCGACCCGCGGGGCCGCCAGTTCCGACGGGCCGAGTTCGTGGCCCTCGCCTTCGGGCGAGTAGAGGAGTGGCAGGAGGCACTGGCGGCGAGCGATGGCCCGACCTGCATCCACGTGCTCCGCACGAAGACCGAGGTACTCACTTTGGATCGTGCTCAACATCTGGTGGTCGAGCGAATGCGCCGTCTCCGAGCCCGCAAGCGCTCGCAGACCCGCAAGCCGCCTTCCGGACAACCGCTCGAGGGCATCTGATTGCTCACCAGGAGCCGCTTCGGCGTGTCCCCACTCGTCCAGTCCGATCCATGGCCGTTGCTACCGACGTAGCTTCCATCGAGGCTCGAGATCGGGTCGCCAAGCCCCTGACCAGGTACTTCCCGGCCGAACAAGCGCCACCCTACGAATCCCACTCCCTCCGCCAAGTCACCCCACGCCGGTCTCTTCGCCTGGTCGGAGCCGCCGCCGGAGGTCGTGGCGATCCCGGATTGGGTGTGATCCACTGACATACCTAGCCCACTTTGGGTGATGCCCGGACGCCGGTTATGTCGCAGGATGGCTCACGAGCGGATCTGGGGACCGCTCGCATGCTCCCGACGGAAAGCCAGGGACCTCATGCCCGCTGACCGCAGCCACGCCATGGACCATGTCGTCGTCGTCCTGTTCGAGAACCGCTCCCTGGACAACGTGTTGGGGCATCTCTACGGGCCCGATGACGGCAAGACGTTCGAGGGTGTGATCGGCAAGGACCTGTCGAACCCGATCCCGGAGTGGGCCGAGCACGGCGCGGACCGCAAGGTCGTCCCATACACGGTGGCCACCGACGTGGACAGCCCCAACCCGGACTCGGGTGAGGAGTACCCCCACACCAACACGCAGCTCTACAACATCTTGAACGAGGCGAACCGGTTCAAGGCGGGCGGGGACCTCACCGCGCCCTACAACGCGCCCGAGCCGGGGCAGACGCCGACCATGGACGGCTTCGTCACCGACTACATCAGCTTCTTCACCGCCGAGGAGGGCCGCCAACCCACCTACGAGGAGTACTCGCAGATCATGACCGGGTTCACCCCCGAGCAGGTCCCGGTGCTCAACGGGCTGGCTCGCGGCTTCGGGGTCTTCGACCACTGGTTCTGCGAAGTCCCATCCCAGACGTTCATGAACCGGTCGTTCTGGACTTCGGGCACCTCGTCGGGGTTCGTGGTGAACGCCCCGGCCACCAAGTTCATCACCCAGAACGACACCGAGACGATCTTCAACCGGCTCGATGACCACGCCAAGACCTGGAGGGTCTACGTGGCCGAGCCCCAACAGTTCTCCGCCACCGCGTGGATCCACTTCCAGCGGCTGAAGGACCACGCGGCGACACGCTTCGTGCCGTACTCGCAGTTCGAGGTCGACGCGGCCAACGGCGACCTGGCCGACTTCTCGTTCATCGAGCCCTGCCTCACGCTGGGCCACAACGACTACTACCCGGCCTGCGGGCGGGCCATGGGCCACGGGGTGGCCATCCCCGGCATCGACCCGCCATCGTCGATCCTGGGGGGCGAAGAGCTCCTGTCCCGGATCTACACCGCCTACCGAGGCATGCAGTCGCAGGAAGGTGCCAACGTCTGGAACACCACCCTGCTCATCGGCTGGGACGAACCCGGTGGCACCTATGACCACGTCCCACCGCCGCCCGTCCCGCCACCGGACCCATCCGCCCCCGCCGGCTGTCGACCATCGGAGCCGATCTGCTCACCGGGATCCGCGGCTACGCCGCCCAGAACAACCTCGACGTCGAGGGCCTACCGGACGACCCGAAGGCCGACATCCCCCCTGAAGAGGTCGTCGCCGTCTTGCGCAGCTTCGTCGGCAGCTTCTTCCCCCTGCTAGTCCAGCCGAACCAGTAGCCACCCCAGGACGAACCGAGGCAGCCATGAGCACAACCGAAGACGTTCCGATGCTAGGTCCCATCGGGCGCTACGAGCAGGAGTTCACCGACCGCATCAACGATTTCGCCGACCCCCGCCAAGAGTGGCGGCGGCTGTTCTCCGAGCTGTTCGGCACCTTCCTGCTGGTGCTGGTGGCGGCTGGGGGCGGGATGATGTCCCAGGCCTTCCCCAACACCATCGGCCGGTCGGCGGCGGTGGTGGCGCCCGGGTTGATGGTGATGGGCGTCATC
The DNA here is from genome assembly GCA_963793965.1 of uncultured Microthrixaceae bacterium. Lineage (GTDB taxonomy): Bacteria > Actinomycetota > Acidimicrobiia > Acidimicrobiales > Acidimicrobilacustridaceae > UBA4742. The sequence goes on along the minus strand of CAWCCB010000010.1, from coordinate 27,455 downwards.
CTGTTCATGGGCAAGGTGTCGGGCGCCCACCTGAACCCGGCGGTGAGCCTCGCCTTCGCCCTGCGTGGGGACTTCCAGTGGCGACGGGTTCCTGGCTACGTCGTGGTGCAACTGGCCGGGGCCACGGCCGCCTGCCTGTTCCTCAAGGCGGTCATCGGCGTGTCGGCCAAGTACGGCTCGAACTACCCGGCCCACGGCTTCTCCAATGGCGCCGCCTTCTGGATGGAGTTCATCCTCACCCTCGGCCTGGTCAGCGTCATCCTGGGTACGGCATCAGGAGCGCAGAACGTCGGCCTGTTCGGCGCCATCGGCGTGGGCGGCTACATCGCGCTGGCCGGCCTGTGGGGCAGCCCCATCTCGGGCACGTCCATGAACCCGGCCCGCACCTTTGGCCCCGACCTGATCGGTCGGGACTGGACCTCCTACTGGGTGTACGTGGCCGGACCGATCGCCGGGGCGGCCGCGGCGGTGCTCATCGCCTTCATACTCCGAGGGCGCGCCGGCGGCCGCTCCGGATCGGGCGCCGCCCAAGGCGACCTCTTCACCGAGATCACCCATCCGGACAAGGCCTAGAGAAGACGACAACGTGCCCGACCGGGTGTCGTGGGGACGCGCCGGGCGAACCCTGGGCGCGGTGGCGGTGGTCGTCGCCCTGGCCACCACCCTGGTGAGCACCTCGGCCTGGGCTGCGCCTTCGGCCTCACCGGCCAGGACGTCCCCCGCCCCCACCAGCGCCGCCAGCGCCCTGCACGCCGATGGCCGCTTCGCCCGCGACGGACAGGGTCGGGTGGTGGTGCTCCACGGGCTGTTCGGCGTGTGGAAGACCTCGACCTGGGACCCGACCAACAGCAACACGGATCCGGCCGGCTTCACCAGCACCGATTCCCGGCACGTGGCCGACCTGGGGTTCGACCTTTTCCGGCTGGCCTACTTCTGGGAAGGGCTGGAGTCGACGCCGGGCCAGCTGTCGGGCCGGTACCTCGACGACATCGCCCGGGTGGAGCACCAGCTGGCCATCCGCAACGTGCACGTGCTCATCGACTCGCACCAGGACATGTACAGCTCGGTGTTCAGCGGTGACGGGTTCCCGGCCTGGTCGGTGCACGACGACGGCGTCGCCCTGGTCACCAACAACGGCTTCCCTCTCAACTACTTCACCTCCGCGGTCGAGCGCACCTTCACCAACTTCTGGGCCGACGACCAGGGCGTGCTCGATGCCTACGACCACCAGCTGACCGCCGTGGCCCGGCGCTTCGCCCACGACCCGATGCTGCTGGGCTACGACCTGATCAACGAACCCTTCAGCGGCGAGAACCAGGCGTCCTGTTCGAGCACCGCCGGGTGCCCCGACTGGGACGCCCGCGTGCTCAGCCCGGCCGAGGCGTCGATGGCCCGGGCGGTGCGCACGGCCACCGCCAGCCAGCTGGTCTTCTACGAGCCGCAGATCTTCGCCAACTGGGGCACGCCCGACGGCGTCACCGCCGACCCCGCCACCGGACCCAACGGCGTGTCCTTCCACGACCAGTGCACGGCCCGGGCCTACTACCAGATCACCCACGACCGGGCCGGTGCCCTGGCCATGGAGGCTTCGGTCTGCCCGGCCAGAACGCCGCCGTCATGGCCAACGCCCTGGCCGCCTCGGACCGCGACGCCGGCCTGCCCCTGATGACCGAGGTGGCCGCGGCCACCGACGACGACTACGGCGGGCTGGAGTGCATCCTCGAGCTGGCCGACCGCAACATGATCGGGTGGACCTACGGATTGAGCTGGCGCAGCGGGGAGTTGCGCAACCTCGACCCGACCAAGCAGGCCGTGCTGTCCCGGGCCTATCCCAAGGCCGTCGCCGGCAACCCCACCTCCTACTCGTTCGATCCCCGCACCGGGAACTTCGCCCTCCGCTACACCACCGCCACCGGCGTCACCGGTCGAACGGTGATCTACCTGCCCCTGGCCCAGAAGTACCCCGATGGCTACGCGGTGTCGGTGTCGGGCGCACACGTGGTGTCGGACCCGGGCGCCAGCCGCCTCGAGCTGCAGAACGTGAAGGGCATCCACCCGGTGACCGTCACCGTGACCCCCAAGACCGGTCCGGTCGCCGCCGACCGACCGAACCTGGCAGCCTGCCCCGGCTGATCCGGGCGGACCGGCGATCCCGGTTTGGTGGCGTCGGGACCCCGCAGCGGGCAGGATGGGCGCGATGGCTACACGGGTTTTCCTGCTCGACGACCACGAAGTGGTCCGACGTGGGGTGCGCGAGCTGCTCGAGGAGGCCGGCTTCGAGATCGCCGGCGAGGCGTCCACCGCGGCGGAGGCGGTGGCTCGCATCCCCGCCACCAAGCCCGACGTGGCCGTCCTCGACGTGCGCCTGCCCGACGGCAACGGGGTGGAGGTGTGTCGCGAGGTGCGCGATCTCGTCCCCGGGCTGCCCTGCCTGATGCTGACCAGCTACAGCGACGACGAAGCCCTGTTCGAGGCGATCATGGCCGGCGCGTCGGGCTACGTCCTCAAGCAGATCCGGGGCAACGACCTGATCGAGGCCATCAACACCGTGGCCGAGGGCAAATCGCTGCTCGATCCGGCCGCCACCGCCCGGCTCATGGATCGGCTCCGGGACACGTCGTCGCCCGACGAGCGGATCGCCACGCTCACCGAGCAGGAGCGCAAGCTGCTCGATCTGCTGGCCCAGGGGCTGACCAACCGCGAGATCGCCGCGCAGATGTTCCTGGCCGAGAAGACCGTGAAGAACTACGTCTCGAACCTGCTGGCCAAGATGGGCATGCAACGTCGGACCGAGGCTGCGGTCTACGCCGCCCGGCTCGAGGAACGCAGCCGCAGGCGGCCGGCCGGCTAGCCAGATGGGGGCGAGATCGAGCGCGCTCGAGGCTCTCGGCAGCGACTTCTCGTGGTCGCTGCTCGAAGCCGCGCCCGACGGGATGCTCATCGTCGACCGCAAAGGCATGATCGTCTTCGTGAGCGACCAGGCCGCGGACCTGTTCGGCAGCTCGGCCGAGAAGCTGCTCGGGCGCACGGTGGAGGAGCTCGTCCCCGATGACGTCCGGTCCGTGCACCGCGCCCATCGCACTCGCTATCAGGCCGCGCCGACCGTGCGGACCATGGGGGCGGGGCTGCTGCTGCGGGCTCGGCGAGACGACGGCTCGGAGTTCCCCGTCGAGATCAGCCTCAGCCCGCTGTCGATGGAGCACGTCGACTACACGGTGGCCGCCCTGCGTGACGTCAGCGACCGGGTCGAGGCCGAGGACTACCTGCACCGGGTGCTGCACACCCTCGATGCCTCCGACGACGCGGTGTTCATCTTCGATGCCGAGTCCCTGCGCTACTCCTACGTGAACGACGGGGCGGTGCGCCTGGTGGGCTACAGCCGCGACGAGCTGCTGGAGATGACGCCGTTGCATCTCAACCCCAACGCCAGCGAGCTCAGCTACCGCCAGCTGATCGAGACCCTCCAGGCCAACCCCAACCACGCGGTGATGCACGAAGCCATCCTGATGACCAAGGGCGGTGACGAGCTGCCGGTGGAGAAGACGTTCCAGTCCGCCCCCACCGGGCGCGACGACACCCGCTGGGTGGTCATCCTGGCCCGCAACATCTCCGAGCGGCTGGCCGCCGAGCAGGAGCTGCGCCGCAGCGAGGACGCCCTCCGCCGGGCCGAGCAGATCCTGGTGCTGGCCGACGATCGCGAGCGCATCGCCCGTGACCTGCACGACACCGTCATCCAACGGCTCTTCGGTGCCGGCCTCCAGCTCCAGGCCACCATGAGCGGCGCCGACGACCACACCCGCGAGCGGCTCCAGGCCACCATCGGTGATCTGGACGAGACGATCAAGGAGCTCCGGTCGGCCATCTTCGCCCTCCAGGGCGTCGGCCCTTCGCCCCAGGGCCTGCGCGGCCGCCTGATCGAGATCATCGCCGAGGCCGGAGCCGGACTCGGCTTCGAGCCCCGCGTCCAGTTCGACGGACCGATCGAGACCATGGACAACGCCGTCGCCTCCCACCTGGAAGCGGTCCTGCGCGAGGCCATCACCAACGTGGGCCGCCACGCCCAGGCCAACCAGGCCCGGATCTCCATCTCGCTGGACGCCGACGAGGTGAGCCTGGTGGTCACCGACGACGGCGCCGGGGTCCCCGACGACGTGGTGGGTGGACGTGGGTTGACCAACCTGGTGAGTCGAGCCCGGGAGCTGGGGGGCACCTTCAGCATCGACCGGGTGCCGACAGGTGGTTCCCGTCTCGAATGGCGCGTCCCGTCAGCTCAGGACCGTGACCCCTCGGTCAGCCCGGGGTAGACCAGCACGGGACACGGGGCATCGTGGATGGTGCGCATGGTCACGCTGCCCAGGAGCGCACGCGACGCCCCCGGCTTGACGTAGGTCGCCATCACGATGAGGGCCGCGCCCCATTCGCGGGCCGCCTCGGTCAGCGCGTAGGGCACGTTGGAGGCGAAGCGGTGCACCATCTTGGCGTCCACGCCCCGGTCGGCCAGCTGCTGGCCGGCATCGTCGAGGCCCGACATCGGGTGTTCGGCCTCCTCGGCGTCGAGCGAGTGGGTGATCTTGATGAGGACGGGCTGGAGTCCGCTGCGGCCGTAGACCTCGACCACCGGCGCCATGAGCTCCCGGTAGCGCTCCGAACCGTCGATGGGCACGAGCAGGCTCCGGCGCTGATCCGGCCAGGGCAGCTCACAGCGATGCCCGACCATCAGGATCGGCTGGTGGGCCCGACGCAACATGTCCTCGGCGGTGCTGCCCATGACCGCGGCGCCGATCCCCGAGCGTCCATGGGTGCTCATGACGATGAGGGTGTCCTGTGGTTCGTGGTCCCCGACGGTCCCGAGCAGTCGCTCGGCCACCGACTCCCCGACACCGGCCTGGATGACCTGGACCTCGGCGTCGCATCCGGACAGGAGCGAATCCGCCACCGAGCGGAGATAGCTACCGGCCCCGTCCGCCTCGAGCTCAGCAGCGACCTCGACCAGCCGGATGGGCGCCGACGTGTGGTCGGCGACGCGACGAGCGATGCTCACGGCCCGCTCGCCCAGGGGCGAACGGTCGAGGGGGACGATGATCTCGTGCACGGCCGTCACTCCCCCAGGCCGCACACGGCCACGTCGATGGCCCGAGCCCAGCTGGCTCGCGGCCGCAGGATGCCGGCCACCCGCACCGCGATGGTCTCGCGCGTCCGGGCATCGAGCGCCACCCCGACCCACACCTCGGCCCGCAGCCGATCGGCCTCGAAGGCGACCGTGACGTGGATGGGGCAGTGCTCACCTGATGGACCGAGCGCTCGTCGGGCGGCCCAGCGGGCCGGCTCGCTCAGCTGCGCCCGACCCAGGTCCACCGCGTCGGCCACGGCCGGAAGCAGATCCGCGGTGCCGGTGGCCACCGTGGCCACCAGCGGCAGATAACCGGCCCCATCGGTACCACCGACCAGCGTCACCGGGACACCGAGCCGCATGGCGCAACCCACACCGGCCTCCAGATCGGTGACCGGACCGCCGGCGGCCGATCGCACGGCCACGGCCACATCGGTCCCGGCGTGCTGCAGCGGACAGCCGTGCCCGGTCTGCATGCCTTCGCATCCGTAGTCGGTGCTGCCGGGTGGCCGGCAGCGGTGGACCTCGTAGCCGGCCGCGACCAGCTCGGCCGCCACCGCCTCGCCGATCCCACCTTCCCGTTCCATGAGCAGGGCTCGCACCGGATTCACCTCCCGTGGCGCCCGTCGGTCGGGCACCTCGTGTGACCCATCTTCGATTCCCGACCGCGGCCGTAGCAGGGCCAAAAGTCCCGAGTCAGCCGATCTCGGCCGGCGTCGCCGTCACCTCGGTGCCGGCTCGGCCCTCCATGATCGACTCGACCTGCTCGAGCGCCCCGATGAACGCCGATCTCCTGGTGTGCTCCACGAACCGGCAGGCGGCGTCGACCTTGGGTCCCATGGAACCCCTGGCGTACCCGTGGCGACGGAACCATCCGACGCCGGCCCGGGCGATCGGCCGGGCCGCCTCGCTGCCCCAGCCGTCCACCACCGCGTCCACGTCGGTGAGCAGCAGCAATCGATCCGCGCCCACCTGCTCGGCCAACAGGGCGGCGGTGAGGTCCTTGTCCACCACCGCCTCCACGCCTCGCCGTGAGCCGTCGGGTCCGCTGCGCACCGGGACGCCCCCACCGCCGGCGCACACCAGCACGAGCTTCGGCCCGAGGAGGCGCTCGATCACCGGCACCTCGACGATGCCGACCGGTTCGGGCGACGCGACCACCCGACGCCAGAGATCCCCGTCGGCAGCCACCGACCAGCCCCGGTCGGCGGCCAGGGCGATCGCCTGGTCGTGGTCGTAGCCGACCCCCACGAACTTGGTGGGAACGTCGAACGCCGGGTCGTCGGCCGCCACGACGGTGCGGGTCAACACGCAGACCACCTCGTGATCCGGCAGCTCGTTCTGGAGGGCCTCGAGCAGCCAGTACCCGATCAGGCCCTGGGTCTGGGCGTCGAGCGCATCCAGCGGATAGGGCCGGGTCAGCGTGGGATCGTTGGCGCTCTCGAGCGCCAACAATCCGACCTGGGGACCGTTGCCGTGGGTGACGATCAACTCATGGTGGCGGGCCACGGGCGCCAGGGCGGCCGCCGCCTCGGCCACATGGCGCTGCTGGACCTCGGCATCGGGGGGCTCGCCCCGGCGCAGCAGGGCGTTGCCTCCGAGGGCGGCCACGATCCTCATGCGGTTGGTAGCCGCGATGCGGTGTCGCTCATGACGTGCGGACCTCCCTGGTGCGTGATCGCCGCGCCGTTCGACACGATCGACCGCCGTCGCACCGTACGAAGTCACGACCGGGTTGCTCTAGGGCCGAAGGTCCCAGCTGGCCCGGGCCAAGGTCCCCGCGTCCCGGGATGGATCCCGGATCAGGGACCAAGGCCCCTACCCAGGGGCTGGTGCCCGTGGCTCAATGGACACGATGAGCACTCGCGCGCGACCGTCCTCCAGGACGGGACCCCAGTGGTGGTACGCCCCATCCAGGCCGCCGACGCCGCCGCCCTGGAGCGCTTCCACGCCGGGCTCAGCCACGAGACGACCCGCCTGCGGTTCTTCACCGCCCATCCCCAGCTGAGCCGCGCCGAGGTGGCCCGGTTCACCACCGTCGACCACCACGACCGAGAAGCGCTGGTCATGTGGGCCGACGACGAGATCGTGGGCATCGGACGCTACGACCGGCCACCGGGGATCCTCAGAGGCGGAGGTGGCCTTCGTGGTGCGCGACGACGAGCAGGGCGTCGGGGCCGGCACCATCCTGCTGTTCGCCCTGGCCGAGCGCGCCCGCGACGAGGGGATCAGCCGCTTCGTGGCCGACACGCTCGCCGAGAACCGGCGGATGGTGGAGGTCTTCTCCCACACCGGCTGGCTGATCTCGTCCAGCGTCGACTGCGGCGTGCTGCACCTGGTCATGGAGCTCGACGGGCCGGGCGTCGCCGGTTGAACCACCACCCTCCGACGAGCTGGACCTAGTGCGATCACCTCGGGCAGGCCGCGAGCCCAGTACCAGCCGCCCAGGCGTCGCCCGGTCACGAGATCCAGCGGCACCCGCACGAAGGAGTCGCCCTGCGGGTCGCCCCAGGGCGCCAGCCCCAACTGGTCGGCCTCGTGCAGCTCCGCGGGGCCGGTGAGGACGGTGGCCAGGCCCTGGACGAGGACGCTCCATCCGGTCTCCAGTGATCGGATCGAACCCATCCACCTCGAAGGCCACCACCGCCTGGTCACAGGCCTGCGTCGAGCTCGGGCCCGCCGCCGGTGCGGATCACGATGCCGTCGAGCGCCAGCGCGAAGTTGCAGGGCAGGACGACTGGCAGGGCACGCACCGACAGGGCCAGGCGACCGATGGCTGGCCGATCCCAGCAGCCGGACGCAGTCGATCTCGGCGATGGTCTCGAGCCCGTTGCGGTCGATAGGTCACCGTCCCGATCATCTGGCCGCGGTCGCCGACGGGCGACAGAGTCCATCGTCACAACGCCGACCGGCCGCGCGGCCTGATCAGGTTCCATACTCGATGACCGTGCCCGCCCCGCTCCCAGGAGACGTCGACGGAGCCGAGCGCGCTCAGCGCCGCGGAGGCGGCCTCGCTGCCGCCCGACCAGGTGCTCGACCGGCTCGGCACCCGCACCGCCGGCCTGGCCGAGGCCGAAGCGGCGCGCCGTCTCGAGGCCTGGGGGCCCGAACGCGGTCCGCACCCACCGCGCCAGCGCGTTGGCGGTGCTCGGCTCGCCAGGTCAACAGCCCCTTGCTGTGGCTCCTCGTGGCCGCCGCCGCCGTGTCCGCGTTCGTGGGCGAGGGTGTCGACGCCGCCATCATCGCCATCATCCTGGTCGCCTCGATCGGGTCTGGGCTTCGTGAACGAGTATCGAGCCGCGCTGGCCGCCGAGGCGATGCACTCCGAGATCCGTCACCTGGTGACCGTCACCCGAGACGGCGCGCCCCGGCGGGTCGAGGTGACCCACCTCGTGCCCGGCGACCTGGTGCACCTCGACGTCGGTTCGATCGTGCCCGCCGACCTCCGGCTGCTCGCGGCCAGCAACCTGGAGTGCGACGAGTCGATCCTCACCGGCGAGTCCGTGCCCTCGAGCAAGGCCTGCGACCCGGTCGCGCCGGAATCGGCGCTGGCCGAGCAGTCCTCGTGCCTGTTCATGGGCAGCGTCGTGCACGAGGGCTCCGCCGACGCCGTGGTGGTGGCCACCGGCGCCCACACCGAGTTCGGCCGGATCGCCGTCGGGCTGGGCGAACGCCAGCCCCAGACCGAGTTCCAGATCGGGCTGACCCGGTTCTCGGGCCTGCTGGCCAAGGTCGGGGGCGTGTTGAGCGTCACCATCTTCGTGGTCAACGTCGCTGCTGGGTCGACCGGTGATCGAGGCGATCCTGTTCTCGCTGGCCGTCGCCGTGGGCATCACCCCCCAGCTGCTGCCGGCGGTGGTGTCGACCAGCCTGGCCACCGGCTCGCGCCGGTTGGCCCAGAAGAAGGTGCTGGTCAAGCGCCTGGTCTGCATCGAGGACCTGGGCGACATCGACGTGCTGTTCACCGACAAGACCGGCACGCTCACCGACGGGCACATCAGCTACGAACGGGCCATCGACGCCGACCGGCGCCCCCAGCCCAGAGGTCTTCACCCTCGGGCTGGTCTGCAACGAGGCCACCGTGGCCGACGCGACCGCGGTGGGCGGCAACCCGCTCGACGTCGCCCTGTGGGAGTCGCCCGACGCCGACGCGGCGGCCGTGGCGGGCCTCCACCGCCGTCTGGCCATCGCCCCCTTCGACCACGACCGGCGGCGCGTCTCGGTGCTCGTCGACCGCGACGAGGGCCGGCTCATCGTGACCAAGGGCGCGCCCGAGCAGGTGCTGGAGCGGTGCACCGACGTCACCGACACGCGCCCGGACCGTCCTGGACGGCGAGTTCGCCGCCGGCAACCGCGTCGTGGCCGTGGCCACCCGCCCGGCGCCGGGCTCGTCGTCGATCGACCCCGGACGACGAGCACGACCTGCACCTGGTCGGCTTCCTGAGCTTCCTCGACCAGCCCAAGCCCTCGGCGGCCGGCTCGATCGACCGGCTGTCCGGCCTGGGCATCACCGTGAAGATCGTCACCGGCGACAACCCCCTGGTGGCCGAGACGGTGTGCCGCACGCTGCAGCTGCCGTCGGCTGGTCACGCTGACCGGGTCCCGAGATCGACGGCCTCGACGACGACCAGCTCACCGAGGCGGTCGGGCACGACCTCGATCTTCGCCCGGGTCAGCCCCGAGCAGAAGGCCCGCATCCTGCGCGCCCAGCGCCGTGCCGGCTCGGCCGTCGCCTTCCTGGGCGACGGCGTCAACGACGCCCTGGCCCTGCACCACGCCGATGTGGGCATCTCGGTGGACTCGGCCACCGACGTGGCCAAGGACGCGGCCGACATCATCCTGCTGGACAAGGACCTCGACGTGCTGGCCGACGGCGTCGCCGAAGGCCGGCGCATCTTCGCCAACACCATCAAGTACGTGCTGATGGGGACGTCGTCGAACTTCGGCAACATGTTCAGCGTCACGGTGGCCGCCGCCTTCCTGCCGTTCCTGCCGATGCTGCCCTTCCAGATCCTGCTGAACAACCTGCTCTACGACACCAGCCAGATGACGATCCCCACCGACAACGTCGACGAGGAGCAGCTGGCTCGCCCGTCGCACTGGGACATCGCCTTCATCCGTCGGCTTCATGGTCCGCTTCGGGCCGATCAGCTCGGTCTTCGACTTCGCCACCTTCGCGGTCATGCTCTGGGTCTTCCACGCCGCCGCGCCGCTGTTCCGCTCCGGCTGGTTCGTCGAGTCGCTGGCCACCCAGACGCTCATCGTCTTCGTCATCCGCACCCGACGGGTGCCCTTCCTGCGCAGTCGGCCCTCGACCCCGTTGCTGGTGTCGGTGATCGCGGTGGTGGCCATCGGCGCGGCCATCCCCCAGAGCCCGCTGCACGCCGCCCTCGGCTTCGCACCCCTGCCCGCCGCCTTCTTCGCCGTGCTCGCCCTCTTCGTCGTCGCCTACCTGCTGTGCGTCGAGGTGGCCAAGTACTGGTTCTTCAAGGTGCACCGCGTCACCACCCAGTCACCGCTCGAGCGCGACCGGACCCACCGCGTCCACCGGATCGCCTCGCGTTGGAGCCACCACGGCCACCTCCCGGCGAGCCAGGTCGAGAGGAGCCAGGTCGGCAGGAGCTAGGTCGGGAGTCGCCGCGACTCCTCGGCGACGCAGGCGCTCGGCGCGCTGCTTGATGCCGATGAGCATCTTGCGTTCCATGACCAGGCTCCCGGGCTCCAGCAGCGGTTCATGAGCCGGGCGCTCGGCTTCTGGCCTCGGGGGCGGCGATGCGGTTGCGGCTCACCAGCCGGGTCCCGCGCCCTCGGGTACAGACCGAAGGCCCACACCCAGTTGCCGTCCTCCGAGCGCAGCACCATCGCCCGATTCGCGTCGAGCACCTCGACCCGCAAGGCCGGGCCCTTGCTGCCCAGCGGTTCGACGTCGCCGACGGCCAGATTCTGGAGCTCGGGCACGGATCTCGTCTGCACTGTGCATGTCCAGACCGAGCAGGTTCTCGATCCAGTCGTAGGTGTAGGCGCCGGCCCGAGAGCTGCCCATCTGGACGATCCACGGCCACACCGCGCTCGATGGGGCATCGATGGTGATGGCCCGGGTCGTCGTCACATCGGGGATCGACGAGCAGATCGTCGCCCGGCATCCAGCGCGCCACCTCGTCGAGGGTCGCCCCCCACGTCACGCACCGCTGTCGCCACAGCCGCGGATAGGCGACCGCGGCCAGCCCACCGAGCATCAGGGGGATCCCGACCACCACGGCCGAGGTCTCCGCGTCCTCATGGCCCTAGACGAGCGTCTGGACGATGCGTCGGCCGGAGACCTCGGTGACCGACACCCGCACCCATCGGTCACGGGCCTCGGGGTTCGACCACGGGCGCACCGGGAGCGAGGACAGGCGCTCGATCTGCTCGTCGTCGAGCACCTCGGAGGCCACGCCTCGGGCCAGCACGCTCCAGCCCGGTGTGGTCGAGATCGTTCCAGTCGTCGATCTCCACGCACACGCGGCTGAGACATGACCGCGCTGGAGAGCTTGGCCCCGTGCCCGGTGCGGAAGACGATGGCACGCCCGTCGACCGCGATGTTCACCGGCAGGACCACCACCTCGCCCTGGTCCACGAAGCCGAGCCGGCCCACGTGTGCGTGCCGCAGCCGGTCGTAGCAATCGTCGGGCGCCATGATGGCCAGCCCTGACCAGTCGAGATCCACGTTCGAGTCATCGGTCATGTCTCGATCTTCGACCTGCCGCCACCGACCGACCAGGGTCTTCGGTCCCTACCTCCCTACCGAACCCGGGGCGCAAGAAGCCCGGCTGGGGCTGGCTCCGGGCCGTCACACGCGATACAAGTCAAAGCTCATGAGGGGCCCCGGGTGTGTGGGATCGTCGCCAACGTCTGCTTCGTGGCCGTGGGCGGCTCGCGGCGCGGCCTTCACGTGCCTGACCTGATCCGGCGTTGGCGGGCCCGGGCCACGAAGTCCGACGCGGCCGAGGTGCTGGCCGGGCTCGTGGGTCACCGGTTCGCGGTGGTGGTGGGCGACAGCCACGCCAACGTCTTCGCCGAGATCCGCCGCCGACGGCTGGTGCCACGGACCTCCTTCTCGGTGACCGCCGTGTCCGGCGCCACCGCCCGGGGCCTGGCCAACCCCAACTCGACCACCGATGCCCTGGCCCGTTTCGCCACCGCCGCTCCAGCCCGTCCCCCGCTCACGCCGGACCCTGGTCATGCTGGGCGAGGTCGACTGCGGGTTCCTCTGCTGGTACCTGGCGGCGCGCGAGCAGACGACGGTCGACGTGCAGCTGCAGATCTCCTGGCAGCGCCATCGCCGCTACCTCGAAGGGCTGCTCGACCGAAGGACGTCGCCGCCTGGGCGTGGTGTCGGTCCTGCCCCCCACGGTCGACGACTACACCAGCTGGACCGGCCTGGCCAACGAGCGGCGTCAGGTCACCGCCGACATCGAGGCGCGCACCACGGCCACGTTGGCCTACAACCGCGAGCTACGGGCCTGGGCCGACCACCACGGCTGTGCCTACCTGGACCTCGACCCGGCGCTCATCGATCCCACCACCGGCATCCTGCGAGACGAGTACCGCAACCCCGACGCCACCGATCACCACCTGAACCCGGGCCCGCTGGCCGCCCTGGTCGCCCACCGCTTCGCCCAGCTGGACTGGCCGGAGGCCCGCCCGGTTTGACAGATCATCGCGAGGACGGGACCGTTTTAGACGCACGAACAAAATAGGGGGGCACAGATGGGTCGAGCTGGGGCGACGCAGGGCCGGCGACGCGGTGGGGCTGGCCGCACTGGTGGCCGTGCTGGCCGTGGTGACGATGGCGGGGTGCGAGCCGCAGATGACCGCCGCGGTCAACGGCGCCCGCTCGGCCACCAGCGCGGCCCGCGCTGCCCGTCAACCCGACGCTGACGGCCGCGGCCCGCGCCCACTCCCAAGCGATGTGCGCGGCCGGCGCCGTCACCCCGTCGGTCTCGCCGATGACGGCCTACCAGGACGGCACCTACCTGATCCACGAGCTGGTGGGGCGGGCCCCGTTGAACCCCGCGCAGACCGACAAGGTCCAGCAGAACCTGGATGCCACCGACGCCGTGTGGGCGCAGTGGCAGCACGACCCCGAGCTGACCGACCCGCACTGGCAGGACGTGGCCGATGGCGAGGCCCAGTGCCCCGATGGGTACCTGTACGAGACCCTGGTCCTGCGCGAAGCTCCGATCGCCCCGGCCTCGGGCCTCTACGTCACCCAGCAGTACCCGCTCGGCTCGGGGCTCATCACCGACGGCATCCAGTACGGCAGTGCCGTGGACTACTCGGGGACGACCGTCCCGCTGCTGTTGGACCTCTACGTCCCCTCCGCCTCGGCCCCGGTGCCGCACCCGGCCGTGGTGTTGATCCACGGCGGGGCCTTCGTCGGTGGGAGCCGATCCGACTACGCCGGCCTGGCCGAGAAGTGGTCCAGCTTCGGCTACGCGGTGATCGCCATCGACTACCGCCTCGACCCGCTCTTGAACGGGGTGCACACCCAGGCCGACCAGCTCCAGGCCGCAGCCAACGCCATCGCCGATGCCCAGGAGTCGGTGCGCTGGCTCAAGGCGCATGCCGCCACCTACGGCATCGACACCACACGCATCGCGGCGGTGGGCGACTCGGCCGGTGGGGCCATCGCGCTGGGCCTGTCCGCGGTGCCGGACTCGCACCCGGCCAGCCCGTATTCGGCCTACTCGCCGTCGGTGACGGCGGCCGTCTCCACGGGGGCCTACCTCACCCCGGGCCTCGACGCCGGCCTGATCCATCTCACCGGCACCGAACCCCCGATCCTGATGTTCCACTACGAGACCGACGTGGCCAGCGCCCCCGGCCCCTACGCCTATGAGACCTGCACCGCCTACCGCAATGCCGGGGACACCTGCGACTACGTGAGCCAGGCGGGCGAGGGCCACACCACCGACCTCTCCCCGGGCGGCACGTGGTGGGCCGACCCGATCGCCTCGTTCCTGTGGCTCCACCTGCGGCTGGGGACCTGAGCACCTCCACGCCGGGCTGGCCCGCACCGCCCCCGATCAGTCGAGCGACAGGCCGTAGGCCAGCTGTCCGTCGGGTCCCACGTCGTAGTACTCGAGCTGGCCATCGGCCACCTGAGCGGCATCGGCACCCAGGGCCACCGCGATCTTGTTGGCCGAGTTGCGGGTCACGTCCAACACCAGCTCGGTGGCCTCGAACGGGTCGAAGGCGTGGCGCACCTGGGCGGCCAGCGCCGGTGGCCAGGCGATGGGTGACCACACCATGGCGTCGGTGAGCCGCAGGGCCACCTTGTGGCGTACGGGCGAGCTGGCTTCGCTCGTAGTCGTCGATCTGATCGAAGGTCGCCTCGTCGGCGCCGGCCCGCACCGCCGGGACCAGCCGGCGCGACCGGCACAATCGACAGTTGTGGGCCCGGGCGCCGCGCAGGCGCACCAGCTCGGTGGTCACCGGGTCGAGGTGGTCCAGGCGGGCCACCTCGACCAGGAAGTCGTCGATGGCGGTCCAGAGGCCGGCGCCGCCTTCCCCGCCCGCCCCGAACGCCCACGTCTCGAGCCCGTCGAGCACACGGGGGCCGAACAGCTGACCCAGCGGCGGCTCGGCCCGGGTCCCGAAGTCGGCCACCCACATCAGCTGCACCAGAGGGAACGTGTTCGCGCCGAACCGTTCGCCGAGGGCCTGGCGCTCGGCGTCGGTCACCGAAGCCACGTCCATGACGAACCGCTCGGCGAATCGGCCGGCCAACTCGCGATCGGCCGACTCCCGATCGGTCAGCTTCGGTTCGGCAACCGCTGGGTCGGTGATGCCCGGATCCAGGGTGGTCCGCACCCGCCGTCGCACCGCAGCCGCCAGTCCGACGTCCAAGCTGTTGGCCGACGTGGACGTCAGCCGAGTCCGATCGGCCGCCCAGCCCAGCGTGGCGAAGGCGAACATGGCCTCCGGGGCGATCCGGGCGGGAACGTCGTCGGGCGACCAGCGGATCGGGGCCATCGGATGCTCGATCAGGCGGCCAGCACGGTGGCCGCCGAGCCCATGAGGTCGAGGAAGTTCTCCGTGTAGAAGCGCTCGCAGGCCGCCGGATCGGTCCCGACCAGCGAGGCCTCGAAGCGCTCGAGCGGGCGACGACCGCCCTCCACGTGGGGGTAGTCCGAGGAGAACAGGCACACCTCGGGCCCGGACTGCTCGATGATCCAGCCCACGTCCTCGGTGGGGTACGGGGTGAAGCGGACCTGGCGCCGGACGTAGTCGGTGGGCCGCAGCGACAGGGCACGCAACCGCTCCTCGTGGCGCACGAACGCCTCGAAGGCGGCCTCCATCTGGCGGGTCCACGACGGCACCCAGATCGCCCCTTGCTCGATCACGCCGAACCGCAGCGACGGGAACCGCTCGAGCACGCCGTCGAAGATCATGGTGGCCAAGCGTCTGGGCCGGCGGGCCGGGGATGCCCATGTAGTCGACCGAGCGGAAGTTCTCCTCGCCGCCGTGGAAGTCCGGCGGCACGGGCAGGCCGTTGCGGAAGTAGGCGGGATCGATCAGGTCACCGGTGCCACCCACGTGGAACACCACGGGGATGCCGGCCTCCTGGGCCCGGGCCCACACCGGGTCGAGACCGAGGTGGCTGGGCGAGTGGCCGGGCGGGCAGCCCGAGGCCACCAGCAGCGCGGCCGCGCCCATGGCGATGGCCTCGTCGGCCATGGCCGCGGCCACGTCGAAGTCGAACAGGGGCACGTAGCAGGTGGCCAGCAGGCGGGGGTCGACCGAGCAGAACTCGACCATCCCCCGGTTGTGGGCCCGGGCCGCCCCCACGGCCAGCTCGGCGTCGCCGCCGTGCTCCCAGTCGCGCAGCCGACGGTTGTGGAAGGTGTTGAACACGAGCTGGCTGGAGAAGCCGAGCAGGTCGAGAGCTCGCGGCCGGTCCTCGGCCACGAACGAGCCGGTGGCCGCGAAGTTCTTGCGAGCCATGATCTCGGCCTGCTCGTCGGCTCGGTACTCGTCGGAGGCGTGACGCTGGCGGAGCTTGTCGAAGGCGGCATCGAGGTCGCGCTGCTGCTCGCTGACCTCGCCGGTCTGGCGCAGCTCGTTGCCTCCGGGGTACCGCAGCGCCTCGATGCGATCCCGCACGCCGGGGTCGGCGTGGTCCCGCAGCCAGTTCGGCGTCTCCATCAGGTGGGCGTCGGCGTCGTGGATGATGCGGCCGTCGTTGTAGGGCATGTCTCGTGCTCCCCCGGGTTCGGGCTGGAATCCCGCAGTGATGCTCGGCGTCACCGCCGACGACACCTTATGCTCGGCGTCACCGCCGACGAACCTCGCTGGAACCCTAGCGGGGGGCCGGTCACCGAAGCCGGGTGGGAAATGGTTGCGTGGTCGATACCGTTGCGTCATCGCGATGATCGCCCCCGCCTCCGAGACCCAGGCCGAAGTCCTGACCGACGCCCTGGCCGCCTTCACCCAGCTGCTGATGCGGCCGGGACGCGGCCACGCCTTCACCACCATGGCCGAACACGACCTGTCGATCTCGCAGGTCCGCATCCTGCACCTACTCTTCTGGAGCGACCGCGAGCCCGCCCAGGTGGAGATCGCCGACCAGATCGCCCTGTCGGTGGCCGCCGCCGGGCGGGCCATCGACACCATGGTGCGGGCCGGGCTGGTCGAACGCCACGCCGACGAGCTCGATCGCCGGATCAAGCGGGTCGCCCTCACCCCGGCCGGGCGGGCCATGGTCGAGGAGATGGCGGAGGGCCGCCGGGCCGACTACCGCGAGTTCGTCGACCAGCTCGACCCCGCCGAACGCCGCCAGCTGGAGGCGGCCATCCGTCCCATCCTGGCCGCCCGACAGCTGGACGAAGGTCCGGCCCGATGCGGGCCATGAAGCTCGGCGCCATCGATCTGCGCACCGGGGCCCACGGGGGCGTGCACCGAACCGACCCGGCGACGGACTCGGCACCTGCTCCCGACGACGGCGACCACCGCCATCACCACCGTCGCAACCTGCTGGTGATCGTGACCGTCTCGGCCATCGCCCTGGTCCCGTGGATCATCAACCTGGCCCTGACCCTGCCCCACCGCTATCTGGCCACCGACTGGCGTCTGACCTGGGTCGGCTTCGACATCGCCCTGCTGGCCTTCCTCAGCGCCACCGCCTGGCTGGGCTGGCACCGCCGCCAGCTGGTGCTGCTCACCGCCTTCACCAGCGGCGTGTTGCTCTGCTGCGACGCCTGGTTCGACATCACCACGGCCGAGCACCACGATCGATTCACGTCGGTGGCGTCGGCCTTCGTGGAGATCCCGCTGGCCATCCTGTTGTTCCGAGCATCCTGGCGGCTGCTGCGACTGGCCGCCGGCGCCCTGGGCAACGCCAACCCCGACGGCTCCCGCGTCTCGATCTGGCGCATGCCCATCCTGGGCCCGGCCGAGCCCGCCGCCGATCCGGCCAGCATGCGCCAGGGCCGCTTCGCCGACCCGTGCGCCCAGACCGACCCGCTCGATCGCCGCACCGAGTCCGCCCCGCCCGTCGACTGAGTCGCCCCCCGGCTCTGCACTCCTGGAGAAGCTCAGATGTCCCTGCGTTCCCACGCCCGGTTCTGCTACACCCACCGCCGGTGGGTGGTGTTGGCCTGGGTGGTCATCTTCGTCGCCCTCCAGGTGATCGTGGGTGCGGCCGGCACCAACTTCACCACCAGCTTCAGCGCGCCCAACACCGAGTCGACCCAGGCGCAGAACCTGCTGATGGCCAACTTCAAGGCCCAGTCGGGCGACAGCGTGCAGGTGGTCATGAAGGGCACGCCGTCGATGGCCGATCCGAAGGTCAAGGCCCAGGTGGAGTCGCTGCTGGCCGAGCTGGCCAAGATCGATCACGTCACCAGCGTCAGCGATCCGTACGCCCAGCCCGGGTGGGATCTCGAAGTCCGGTGAGGTGGCTCTGGCCAACCTCCAGCTCGACGAGCAGTCCAACAACATCGACACGTCGGTGGGCAAGCAGATGATCGCGGTGGGCGAGGCGCACTCCACCGACGGACTCCAGGTCTACCTGGGTGGTCAGCTCATCACCCAGGCCGAGCGCCAGCCACTGCCCTCCAGTGAGCTGATCGGCATCGTGGCCGCCATCATCATCCTGCTCATCGCCTTCGGGTCGGTGCTGGCCATGGCCCTGCCCATCGTGGTGGCGCTGAGCGGTCTGGCCGTCGGGCTCCCGATCGTCGAGCTCCTCACCCACGTCTTCCCGCTCCAGTCGTTCACCACCATCCTGGCCACCATGATCGGCATCGGGGTGGGCATCGACTACGCCCTGTTCGTGGTGACCCGCTACCGCCAGGCGCTCCAGGCCGGCCTCGATCCCGAGGAGGCCGTGGTCACCGCGGTGGACACGTCCGGGCGGGCCGTGCTGTTCGCCGGCCTGACCGTGATCATCGCCCTGGTCGGCATGCTGGCCATGCGCCTGTCGTTCATCAGCGGACTGGGCATCGGTTCGGCGGCGGTGGTGGCGTGCACCGTGCTGGCTGCGGTCACCCTGCTCCCGGCCGTGCTGGGGTTCGTGGGGACCAACATCGACCGGCTCAGCCTGCCCTGGGCCCACAAGGAGGCCGCGCCCGGCCACGAGACCATGTGGCACCGCTGGAGCCGGTTCGTGCAGCGCCATCCGTGGTGGCTCACCCTCGCCGGGCTGGCCGTGGTGCTGGCCCTGGCCCTGCCCGTGCTGTCGTTGCGCCTCGGCTTCGTGGACGCCGGGAACGACCCGGCCGGCACCCAGACCCGCCTGGCCTACGACACGCTGGCCGACGGCTTCGGCCCCGGCTTCAACGGCCCGTTCCTGCTGGCCATCCAGGTGCCCGAGGGCACCGACCACACGGCGGATCTGGCCAAGCTCCAGCACGCCATCGCCGCCACCCCGGGCGTGGCCTCGGCGTCGCCGGCCATCGTCAACCCGGCCGGCACCACCGCGGTGATGCGCGTCTATCCCGACCACCGCGCCCCAGGACGAGGCCACCTCGCACCTGCTGCACGACCTGCGCGGGCAGGTGATCCCCACGGCCACGGCCAACACCGGGCTCAAGGTCTACGTGGGCGGCTTCGCGGCGGTGACCGACGACTTCGCCAACGTGTTGAGCCAGCGGCTGCCCTTCTTCATCGCCGTGGTCATCGGGCTGAGCTTCCTGCTGCTGATGGCCGTGTTCCGATCGATCCTGGTGCCGCTCAAGGCCGCCATCATGAACCTGCTGTCCATCGGCGCGGCCTACGGCGTGGTGGTGATGATCTTCCAGTACGGCTGGGGCAAGGACCTGGTCGGCGTGGGCAAGGGAGGCCCGATCGAGGCCTTCATCCCGATCATGATGTTCGCCATCCTGTTCGGCCTGTCCATGGACTACGAGGTGTTCCTGCTGTCGCGGATCCGCGAGGAGTACCTCAAGACCGGCGACAACGGCCAGGCCGTGGCCGACGGCCTGTCGGCCACGGCGCGGGTCATCACCGCCGCGGCCGCCATCATGTGCACGTTCTTCCTGTCCTTCGTGCTGGGCGACAACATCGTCATCAAGCTCTTCGGGATCGGCTTCGCCAGCGCCATCTTCATCGACGCCACCCTGATCCGGATGGTGATCGTGCCCTCCACCATGGAGCTGCTGGGCGACGCCAACTGGTGGTTGCCGGGCTGGCTGGACCGGATCCTGCCCCACCTCGACGTGGAGGGCCCCACCGGCGAGGTGGGCGACGCCCCGCTCGACAGCGACCCCGACGAACCCGTCGGCCGAGCCCGTCCGCGTCTGAGGGCCGGCGCCGGTCGTCGATCCCGAGGCGCCTAGTGTCGAGCGGCATGGACGCGCCCCCCGCACCGGATGACGACGCGGCCATGGCCGTGGCCCTCGAGGAGGCCCGCGCCGCCCTGGAGCACGACGACGTGCCCATCGGCGCGGTGGTGGTGGTCGACGGCCAGGTGGTGGCTCGGCGCCACAACGAGCGGGAGCTGACCCAGGACCCCACCGCCCACGCCGAGGTGCTGGCGCTGCGCGACGCCGCCGCGGCCCGGGGGTCGTGGCGCCTGGAGGACGCCACCCTGGTGGTGACCCTCGAACCCTGCGCCATGTGCGCCGGGGCCGCGGTCAACGCCCGGATCGGACGGGTGGTGTTCGGTGCCCGGGACCTGAAGGCCGGCGCGCTCGGATCGCTCTACCACCTGGGTTCCGACCCACGGTTGAACCACGAGTTCGAGGTGCGCCCCGACGTGGCCGGCGACGAGTGCGCCACCCTGCTGACCGACTTCTTCACCGCCCGCCGCCCCTGAGCCCGACCGGCTCGGAGGGTCGGGCCGGTTGGGTACGGCTTCGCCGGGGGTGAACCGGCGCGACTAACGTCGTCGCCGGAAGGTTGCCAGAGCGGACGAATGGGACGGCCTCGAAAGTCGTTGTGGGTTACGGCTCACCAAGGGTTCGAATCCCTTACCTTCCGCGGAAGTTCAGACCGGTCCGGCTCCGTCCGGACCGGTCCGGCGTTTTGGGTGCGCCGCCCTGCGTATTTCTCCGACGACATCCCGGGCTGTCCAAACTCGTCCGAGCCCGTTGCTACCGGCGTTGCTCCCAAAGGCAATGCATTCGAACCCAGACAGGTCGAGGCCGGGCAGACGCGACGAGGTCACGCCCGGCTCGGCGAGATGAGGCTCACCGTTGGGAAGTACGTCCGATACCTCCCGCCGTCCCTCGTGAGCAGCGCGAGGTCGGCGACAGCCGAGTGGGCACCGATGTAGAAGTCCGGCAAGGTGGATGTCTTGGTGCCCCCGCCTCGCCGGTACTCCAAGAACGCTTTGCCCGCCAGGAACGCCGCCTCCCACGGCAGCTGTGCTCGATGGAACTCTCCCGTCGGCAGCGCGTCCTCGACGTCCTCGATGCGTGAGAACCGCACGGACACCTCTGCGTAGATCAAGGGGTTGATCCACAACGGCCCCGCTTCGGCCGCCTCGGCCAACGCAGTCGACGACCATTCGAACCACACCGGGTCTTCGGTCAAGACATCCAGCAGGACATTGGTGTCGACCAGGATCCCGACCGGCAACTCAGTCGCCTCGGGTGAGCGCCAATATCTCGTCGGTGCTCATCGCCACGTCGCCGCGACCCCGGAGGTGCTCGACGAGTCGCTTCCCGCGCGTCGGGGCGCTCTTGGACTTTCGGATCACGATGGCGTCGTCCTCGCGCTCGAAGTCGACCTCGCTACCCCCACCGATCCCGAGCTCGTCGCGCAACTGCTTGGGGATCGTCACCTGGCCCTTCTCCGTGACTCGCACGGTTGGAATCCTACCAGTCGAACTCTTACATCCGGCAAGTGAGTCTGACTGGCTGCACCTGACCGCCCCACGCCACCCTTGTCGTAGCGTCAACCAGTAGAGCCCTATCGCCCTTGGCCCCAGGGATCATTGCAACGCGTGAGTGTGGTCTAGATGGTGCGCAGGGCGTTGGACGGGGTGAGGCGGGCGGCTCGTATTGCCGGGTACAGGCCTGCGACTGCGCCGACCGTCACGGCCGCGGTGGTTGCGGCGATGAGTGCGGTGGGGGAGATGATGGCGTTCCAGTGTCGGGTGGCCGCGTAGACGGTGGTGACGAATCCGCCGAGGAGCGCTCCCGTGGCGCCGCCGATAAGGGCGAGCAGCGCTGATTCGGCGACGAATTGGGTGCCGACGTGGGTCTTGGTGGCACCCAGGGCGCGGCGCAGCCCGATCTCGCCTCGGCGTTCCAGTACGGCGATGATCATGACGTTGGCGATGCCGACGCCGCCGACGAGGAGTGCCACGGTCCCGAGGGCGACGAAGAGGCTCTCGAACGCGGCGCTGGCGTCGGCGCGGGCGACGAGGGCGTCGGTCGGGTTGGTGAGGGCGATGTTCTGGGGTGCGGCGGGATCGGCGGTCGCGGGTAGGACCGAGGCGACTGCTCTGACGCTTGTGGGGTCGGTGCGCACGTAGATCTCGACGGGTGAGCCGTTGGCGCCGAGGTATCGCTTGGCGATGGGAAACCCGACCAGGGCGCTGCGGTCGAGCTCGGGAGCGAGTGGGATCGGTTGGAGGATGCCCACGACCGAGAACCAGTGGTCTCCGAGCCAGAGCTGGGTGGTGCCGTCGGCCCGATCGATGCCGAGTACGTGGGCGGTGTTCGCGCCGAGGATGACTGCTGGGAGGTGTTCGGTGGCGGCGTTGAGGAAGGTGCCGCGGGCGAGATGGCCTCTCAGTGTCGAGACGAGCGACGTCTGGGCGGCGTAGACGGTGATGGCGTTGCTGTTGGCGGACGGGACGCGGTCGTTTCGATAGACGTGAACGTCTGAGCCCACCTCGCCGATGGCCGAGTCGGCGAGGACCGGGCCGATGCGGCTGATCATGGCAGGTGCCTGTCGCGGAAGCGTCGGGGTTCCTCCGGCGAATGACTGCCCGGGTGTGACCGTGAGCAGGTTGGTACCGAGTGCGTCGATCTGGGCGAGTAGTTGGGAGCGACTGGAGCTGGAGATCCCGAGGACGGCCACCACGGTCGCCACACCCACGGCGATGCCGGCCGCGGCGAGTACTGCTCGCACGGGTCGACCCTTGAGGCCCAGAACGGCGAGCGACCAGGTGTCGGCGCCGCGAAGACGACTTCGGCGCTGCTCCGACCTCGACGGCCGAGCGGTGACATCCGAAGGCGGCTGGCTCACGTGTGGGCTCCGTTGTCGTCTTCGATGGCGCCGTCGCGTAGTCGGATCGTGCGCGGGAGGGCCTCAGCGATCTCGCGGTTGTGGGTGACGACGACGATCGTCGAACCCTCATGGTTGATACCGGTGAGGATTTGCATGATCTGTGCCCCTTGAACGGAGTCGACGTTTCCGGTGGGTTCGTCGGCCAGGATGATCTTGGGGTCGCCCACGAGGGCCCGGGCGATGGCGACGCGCTGGCACTCGCCGCCGGACAGCTCGCTGGGCCGGTGAGACGTGCGATGGGACAGCCCGACCCGCTCGAGGGCCTCCCGCCCTGCTCGGCGCCGCTGGGCGAGCCGGATGCCGCGGTAGAGGAGTCCGTTGGCCACGTTGTCGAGGGCGGTGAGGGTGGGGACGAGGTGGAACTGTTGGAACACGAACCCGATGTCATAGGCACGCACAGCCGACAACTCTTGATCGCCGAGTCGATCGACGGGCGCCCCACCTATCCGGACGCTCCCCGAGGAGGGTTTCTCCAGCGTGCCTGCGATGGCAAGCAGGGTTGACTTCCCTGAACCAGAAGGGCCCACCACGGCGACGAACTCTCCTTCGTCGACCGACACTGAGACGGCCCGCAGCGCGATCACAGGTGGCGATCCGGGGTGTTCCTTGGTGACGCGATCGAGGTCGAGAGCCGTCATTGGGCGACGACCACCCTCGTTCCGGCGGCGATGCCGGGTCCCGTGATCTGGACCTGGGAGCCGGTGAAGAGCCCGGTCGTCACGCCCACGAGTCGGTGAGCGCCCGAGGCTGCGACGACCTCCACTCCATATCCGCCGCCGGCGACTGCGAGCAGCGCCGAGATCGACACGGCGAGCACGTGGTTCACCGACTGGGTAGTCAGGGAGACCTGCACGGGAACGGCTGCCCCGTTGCCGGTTGCGGTCGGGTCGACCGGTGAGACGGTGGCGATGGTCGAGGTCACCGAGGACCGGCTCCCAGCGCCCGAGGATGTCTCAGAGGAGGGGGGTGAGGGGTCCGGACCGATCTGGGTGATCGTGCCCGGGGTCGTCACGTTCGTCGGCAGGAGGATGGAAACCGTTTCGCCCGGGTTGATCGGCGGGAGGTTCGCGTTGAGCGGAACCGTTACTGTCCGCCGCGTCGTGGTCACCGTGTAGGGGTCGTCGCCCGGCGATGCGGGATCACCGGCGGCTGTGTTCGGGGCGCCGACGAGCACGGGCTCTGGGAGGAAGGCGATCTCGCCCAAGGCGATCTCGGCATTCGGCGCCAGCTCGTGTGCTCGCTGCCAGCGCTCGACCGCGTCGATGGTGGCCGTGTCGTAGCGGCCGCTGGGATAGGACAAGAGTCCCGAGGCATCACCGAGGGCGATGAGGTCCGATTGCAGTTCGGTCACGTCTGGACCATCGGTCATGCCCGGAGCAAACGGTCGCCACGCGGGCGTGGAGCCTCCCATGAGCACGACCGGCTCGTTGTCGACGCGATAGAGGCCCTGCCCGAAGCCGATGGTCGTGCCGACTTGCGGTAGATCGGTGTAGGTACCATCGAGCCGGTTCACGATGGGCGGCGACGGCGCGTAGCCGAGTGTCCCCTCGGTCAGCACCGTGGTGGCCAGGTTGGTGCGTACCACCGTGGTCGTGGTAGCCGGTGGTGGCGCAGAGGCGGCGGATTGGGGTGCGCCGCCGCGCACCGCGACCGCGACGATTCCACCGGCAATGGCCGCGCCAACCACGGCAACCACCGCCAGGGCGCGCCGGCCGGTCACGGTCCCGTCCCGTCGTCATGGACGCCGGAGGGGAGCAGGTGGCGACAGGCCGAGTCGGCCGCTCGGAACTGGGGGGAGTACCGGCCGAAGTCGCTCGTGATCCCGGCAACGTCGCCCAGGTTGACCTGGCCCTGCACCGTGGGATCGAGCATGGAGATGTCGTGGCTCCTCATGCACTGCGCGTAGCCGGTGAGGGCCCCGAGGTTGGGGGCCGCCTCCTGGGCGGCTCCCGCCTCCTTGGCCTGCGCGGTCGCGGCCAGGTAGTGGTTGCAGGCCGAGTACGCGCCACGAGTCGCCGACGTCTGTGGTGGGAGGGCGAGGGTGAGACCCTGGTGCCCGGGCCGGTGGAACGGATCCGACATGGCCACCCCGTGCGCTCGCATGCAGCGGGCGAAGTCGACGAAATCCTGGTCGCTCTTGGCGACTGAGAACGACCCGGTGGCGGCAGTGTGGCCGTCTCGACCGGGCAGGCTCGCCACTGTCCGACCAGAAGACGCCGACGAACATGCCGCGGAGACCACCACGACCGTGGCCAACAAGACCGCGACTGCGACGGTCACGCGCCGCGTCCTGCAGGCCTCTGCTCGTCTCGGTTCCATGCGGTGCGACCTCCTCGAGCAGGGCGACGATCACCCCGTCGGTCAGGTCCTACGCCTCCGCAGGTGACACGAGCAGAACACACCGCCGCGCTTTCGGGGGCCGCCTCGAACGGAAGGGTGCTGGTCGACGTCGTGCGGACCAGGCCCCCCGGTCGAGATCTTGTTAGGCAGATGTCACCCGCCGTCAGCCAGGATGGCTGCATGCGGGTGCTCGTGGTCGAAGACCAAGTCGACCTGGCCGATGACATCGTCGATGGTCTACGCGACCAGGGCCTGGCCACCGACGTCGCCTACGACGGCACGAGCGCGATGGAAAAGGCGCTGCTCAACCGCTACGACGTGGTCGTACTCGACCGCGACCTGCCCAAGATCCACGGCGACGCCGTGTGCACCGCCCTGGTGAACTCAGGATCAGGTGCCCGCATCCTCATGCTCACCGCCGCGAGCGCCATCGATGACCGGGTCCAAGGACTCAACCTGGGCGCCGACGACTACCTCTCCAAGCCGTTCGCCTTCCCGGAGCTGGTGGCGAGGGTCCACGCGCTCGTCCGACGGTCGAGCCCGTCACCTGCGCCGGTCATCATCCGGGCTGATCTGACCCTGGACCGGGCCCGACGCAGAGCCAGCCGCCGCGGGCAGCCCATCTCCCTGACCCGCAAAGAGATGGCCCTTCTCGAGCTGCTGCTCACGGCCGACGGCGCCGTCGTGAGCGCCGAGGAGATCCTCGACAGGGTCTGGGACGAACAGATCGATCCACTCAGCAACACCGTGGCGGTCACCATGGCCAGATTGCGTCGCAAGCTCGGCGAACCAGACCCCATCGAGACACTGGTGGGCGTGGGATACCGCCTACCGTGAACCCAGGCCATCCCGTCGAGCGGCTTCGCCGACGGCTCCCACAGACCGTTCGGGTCCGCCTCGCCATCCTCTACGCCGCACTCTTCTTCGCCGCGGGGGCGCTGCTGCTCGGGCTCACCTACGGTCTCGTGGCCAGCAGCCTGCCCCGAACGGCGTCGATCTCGAAGTTCACGAACAGCCAGCAGGCGAACCTCAAACGCGCCTGCTCCCAGGGAAATCAAGCCGCAAAGTCGAACGCAACCAGCCATCGTCCTTCCCCTCCCGGGGGACAGGGTCGACCGGAGCTGGCGCCCCTGCCATCGGCCTGTCAAAAGCTGGCCGCCGAGGGCGCCAACGCCGCAACCACCAACCAGCGCAACCAGACACTGCACAACCTGCTGCTCTTCTCGCTCCTGGGCCTGGGCGCCATGACCCTGGCGTCGGCGGCGCTGGGGTGGGTCATGGCCCGGCGGGTGCTCGGCCCCGTCTCGACGATCACCGAAGCCGCCCGCAGCGCATCCGAACGCCACCTCGGCGAACGAGTCGACCTTCAAGGCCCCAACGACGAACTCAAAGAGCTCGCCGACACCTTCGACGCGATGCTCGAGCGACTCGACGTCGCATTCGCCAACCAGCGCAGATTCGTGGCCGACGCGTCACACGAGCTACGCACCCCCCTCACCGTCATGCGCACCTCGATCGATGTGACCATGGCCAAGCCAGACCGGTCACAACAACAGCTCGAGGTCATGGCAGCCAAAGTTCGACGCTCGGTCGACCAGGCGGAGAAGCTGATCAACTCGCTGCTGGCCCTGGCCGTAAGCGAACAAGGCCCCTCCGCCACCGAGTTCATCGACCTGGCCACCGTCGCCGAAGACGCCATCGACACCGCCGGTCCCGAGATCGCGCACCTCGGCCTCCAGGTGACAACCAACCTGGATGTCGCCGAGCTTCACGGCGACCGAAACCTCCTGGAGCGGCTCGTCGCGAATCTCGTCGACAATGCCGCCCGTCACAATCTCCCAGACGGCTGGATCAGTGTCCGAACCGGCACCGAGGACAAGCGCTCATACATCCGGATCACCAACAGCGGACCAATCATCGACCAGCAACTCGTGGCGTCACTGTTCGAACCGTTCCGGAAGATCGAGGAACGCACCGCCACTGTCGACGGAGTTGGGCTCGGTCTCGCCATCGTTCGCTCGATAGCCACCGCACACGACGCGACGATCGACGCCCACAGCCGACCAGAGGGAGGGCTCACGATCTCAGTATCCCTACCCGTCACCCGCGAGCGCGTGCCGTCAATCTGACGAAGCCTCAACCTCGCCAAGCTCAACGGGATACGCCGGTCCCCCTGAATCGACGAGGACGTGTGACCACCGCGGACCAATCAGAGAGACGACATGTTTCCCTTTGTGATGCCGGTAGCCCAGATGTTGTCCGTTGAGATCCGACGCCG
>CAWCCB010000009.1:0-187505 GCA_963793965.1 uncultured Microthrixaceae bacterium | reverse complement strand
CACGGCGATGCGCACCCACGGCACCGACTGGGCGGGAGACGACAACGAACCAATCGGGGAAGAAGCCAGCGTCGACGTCGAGACGTTGCCCGACATCCTCGAACCCGATCAGGAGCGCGACGTCCGTGGCCGGGCCGGCTTCCGCCGATTCGCGCACGCATCGCTTCGGTGGACGGTGCTGGCCGCGATCGCGGGTCTGGCGGCCGGCGTCGGCGCCTCGCTGTTCATCGTCGGACTGAACCTGATGATCAGGGGCGTCGACCACGTCCGCAACGCCGTTCCGTGGTGGGCGATCGTGGCCTTTCCACCCACCGGTGCCCTGGTGGTCGGCTATCTCCTGTGGCGAGCAGATAGGGTCGCCTTCGTGTCCGCCTGCGGCACCGACAGCTTCATCGACGCGGTCGAGGAGGCGGAGGGCCGCATCCCTGCCCGCGTGCCGCTGCTGCGCATCATCGGCGCCTGGCTGACCATCGGTTTCGGGGGAAGTTCAGGCCGCGAGTGCCCGATGATCTACACGGGCGCAGGCCTCGGATCGACGTCGGGTCAGTTGCTGCGCCGTGCTCGCCGGTCCCTACCCGAACCGCTGGCGCGATGGCTCGATCTCAGCCCGGCCGACACCCGGATACTCGCCCTGTGCGGCGCAGCCGGTGCGCTCGGAGCCGTCTTCTCCGCCCCCTTCGGCGGCGCCATCTTCGCCGTCGAGGTCCCTTACCGCCGCGACATCGACATGGACCTGTTCTTGCCCGCCCTGGTGTCGTCGGCCACCGGATATCTGGTGGGCTGGCTGATCGTGGGTCGCCAACGCCTGCTGGTGCTGCCCAACATCGGGTTCTTCCACTGGCAGGAGTGGGCGCTCGTGGCCGCCATCGCGGTGGTGGGCTCGTTGATCGCCCGCCTGTTCGCCGTGGTGTTCAACGGCTTCCACGGCGTGGTGCGGGAGCGCTGGCGTGAGGACGGTCGCGTCCCCAAGTGGCTGCAGACCGGACTGGGCGGGCTTCTGGCCGGGGTGGTCATGCTGGCCTTCCCCCAGGTGTACGGCATCGGGCTGGAAGCGATCCGGGGCGCGGCGGCCGGAACCCTGTTCGCCAACCACACGATCGGCATCGTGATCCTGCTGTTGGCCGGTATGGGCCTGGCCAAGATCATCGCCTCCACCTTCACCGTCGCCTCTGGTGGCGTCGGCGGCCTGTTGTTCCCCTCGTTGTTCGCCGGGGCCGGTATCGGGGCCGCCATGGCCACCGCGGCCGGTGACATCTGGCCCGGCCAGTTTCCCCATCACGCCGCCTACGTGCTGATCGCCATGAGCGCCACCTACGCCGCGGCCGGCAAGGTGCCCCTGGCCAGCCTGCTGCTGCTGTGCGAGGCGTGTGTGAACTTCACCCTCGCGCTTCCCATGGCGGTCGCCAACGGGCTGGCGTACCTGCTCAGCGGTCGGACCACGGTCTATGACGTGCAGCGCGAGGGCGTGTCGAACGGACACCGCGGGTACCGCTGGGCGATCCCGGCCTGTGTGGCGATGGTGTTGATCGGGCGGTTCTTCGTGGCGATCTGACCTTGGTCGAAAGGAGACCCGGTGAACCAGGTCCTCTTCTTTGCTCTAGCCGTAGGACTCGTGGTGGTGATCGAGCTCGCGGCGCGGGTCAGATCACACGTGGGCCACATCCGGCGCACGAAGCGGGTCTCCGAGGCCCTCGACCGGTTGGATCATGACGAGCACCTCGATCATGGTCGCCTGCAGCTGCTCCTCGATCGTCACCGGATCTGGGTCAGCCGCATCACGATGTGCACGAGTGAACCCGAGCGCGACGCCGTGACGCGCTTGGCGCAAGCCGAGCTCGGCCCTCCCGCCGAGGCACTGAATCGTCCCGACTACGACTGCATACGTCGGATCAAGCTGGAGAACCTGATCGACTTCGACCCGCAACTGCGACGCCGGTTGGTGTCGGCCGTCAATGCCCAAGTGCGGCTGGACCGCTGGCGAACCGACTCCCATTCACGGTCACGCCAGCCGTCCACCGCCGACGCGCCCCGACCGAGCTGATCATGCGCACCACCCGCGGGGAGCCACAAATGGGTGAATCGGTCAATCCTGGGGGTAGAGACGTATACGCGTACACAGGATCGTCGCAGTGGATCGGCGCTCACGGCGCCAGGAAGGAGACTGCAATGCAGAACATCCTTGTCGGGGTGGATGGCTCCCCCGCCTCCCGCAACGCCGGGCAGTGGGCCGCGAAGCTGGCCGAACAGACGGGGGCGAGGGTGACCCAGATCCGAGCGGTCACGGCCATCAAGACGGTCGCCCCCGATCTCGGTCTCTTCGGGGTGCCCCCGGTCTCGGTCGGGGTGGACGGAGGCCAGGCCGGTGTTGGCGTGCTGGTCGGCGGCGAAGCCGGACCGGTTCTGTTGGCGGAAGGGGATCGTCGCTACGCCGACCTCATCGTGGCGGGCAGCCACTTGCACCACATCGTCGAGGGTCTCGTCCCGTGGAGTGTCATGGAGTATCTGTCGCGCCACACTGAGCGGCCCTTGTTGTTGGTCCCTGTCACCGCGGAGCCGTCATCGATCCGGTCGATCCTGCTCGGTGTGAGCGGGGCGCTCGGCGAACAACCGGCGGTCGAGGCGGTGGCCGAGCTGGCGACCAGCTTGGACGCGCAGGTGAGCGCAGTTCACGTGTTCCACCGACCGGCTGAGTTCTGGATTCACCGTGACCCACGTAGCCAGTGGTCCAAGACGCGGCGTCTCTTGGAGGAGGTCTGGACCGAGCCGCTCCGAGCGGCTGGCGTGCTCGGTGAGGTCCGCATGGTCGACGGTGCTGACGTGGCCGCCTGCCTCGAACAGGCCGCACACGAGAAGAGCTGCGACATCGTGGCCGCGGGCATCGGACGGTCCGGGCCCTTCGACCTTCACCGCATGACACCCGTGGCCGCTCACCTCACCCGCCACGAGTTGGCTAAGCCGTTCCTCCAGATCCCCTACCGGGCCGACCACCACCTCTACCCGACGGTGTCGACGACCGACCTGGAGACCCCAGACCAGCGACCAGCGCACGCAAGCCGAACCCAAACTGCTGCTGGCTGACGAACGCCGGGACCGCCGCGGCCAGACGGGTCGAATCCGACGGGGCGGAGGGCGCCGGGTCGGCATCGTGACCCCGGCGGGCAGCCTCGAGAGCGCAGAACCCCAGGGCGTAGGTGTGGACGGCCGCGTATCGCTCGATGGCCTCCTCACGGGTCCACCCAGCCGCGGTGAGTACCACGAGCGCCCCCGAGAATCGAGCGAGGGCCGCCTCCCCCACCTGCGGGCGGCGCGTGAACACCGACACGATCGTGGGGTGCTGTCGAAGCACCGAACGCAACGACTCGGCCAAGGCGACCAGGTACTCCTCCCATATCAAGGTGGGCGGCGGAAGACCCGCCTGGGTCAACAACGCGTCAGCGACGCCTTCGAGGATGTCGTCCTTGTCGCGGACGTGTCGATACAGCGCCATCGGGGTCACGTCGAATTGCTCGGCCAGCTTTCGCACCGTCAGCTGATCAAGGCCACCGACCTGCGCCTGGCGGAGAGCGGCTCCCAGGATCTCGTCACGAGACAACGGCCGGGCCCCGGTCTTGAAGCGTGTCGGTCGAGATTTCTCGAGACGAGTCGGGTCCCCGTGTGCCATGGGGTCAGTCTCCTTCGTCTGGGGGTCCGTCATGCCGGCTGTCTGGGGAGTCGTCCAGGCCGACCAGGTCGGCGGCGGTGACCAGGCCGACGAATCGGCCGGCCTCGTCGACGACGCCCAGGACGTTGCGGTCGGTCGTGGCCATCGCCTGGGCCACCTCCTCGAGGCTCCAGCCGGGACCAATGGCAGGCTGGTCGGGAGGGACCACCGCGGCGACTCGGGTAGTGGGCCAATCTCGCTCCGGGACGCTCACGAGATCTTCGAGGCGGATCAGACCCAGATAACGCTGCCCGTCGACCACCGGCATCGTCGAGTGCTGCGCGTGACCCAGATGATGTGCGACCACCTCGTCGAGACAGGCGCCTGCCTGGACCACTGACACCTGCGTTCGCACGGCGGGGTTCCGCACCTGGGGCGAGCGACGACGCAGCCGGGGCCCACCTCCGATGTGCTGGTACACCGACACTGACTCGTCGCCCATCACCAGCTGGGCCGCCACCGCGGCGATCAGGCCAGGCACGATGAACCCCGGTCGCCCGGTGGCCTCGGCGACGAACACGACCGCGGCCAGGGGAGTCCGGTAGCCAGCACCCAGGAACGCAGCCACGCCGATGACCGGAAACAACGTGTGGGTGGGCTCGTGCACGGCCAGCCCACAAAGATCCCCCAGGAGCGCCCCGAGCACCACCAGGGGCACGAACAAGCCGCCCGCGCCACCGCCGGCCAGCGTCGCCGGGGTCGCGAGCGCCCGCAACCCCAGGATCAGGGCCACCGCCCACAGCGCGTGGGGTCCCTGCACCACCCAGGCAATGACCTCATAGCCCGACCCGAGCGTCAAGGCGCTGCCATAGATCCGGTCGCTGACGATCGCCAGGCCGGCCATGGCGGCACCCCCGACCGCCACCGACACCAGCGGATTCGCAGCCCGCTGCCAGCGTTTGGCCCAACGGACCATCGCCGCGAACCCTCTGGCCCCCGTGCCGGCCAGCAGTCCGAGCGCGGCGCTTCCGGCCAGTTCCCTCAACCCGAACGGCGGTGACCCGCTGATCGGGAACAACGGAGTGGTCCCGTTGATGGCGACGAAGACCGTGTACCCGGTGGCCGCCGCGACCAAGGCGGGGAACAGCATGCGCTTGGCCGTGTCGTCCTGATAGGGGACTTCGATGGCGAAGATGGCCCCGGTGGCGGGCGCCTTGAAGATGGCGGCCACCCCGGCCGCGGCGCCGGCCACCATGAGCACCTTCATGTCAGCCGGGTCCAACCACCGCCGGAATCGCCGCTGCAGGCCGGTCCCGATCGCCGCCCCCATGTAGATCGACGGGCCCTCGAATCCCAACGTTCCCCCGAACCCCAAGGTGGCCGCGGCCGCCACCACCCGCCCGAGCACTGGTCGCAGATCTAGCGGCCGGTCCGGGTCGTGGAAGTTCTTGATGTATTCATCCGCAGTGGCCGGCGTCGCGCCGCCAGCCAGCCATCGCAACGCCGCCGCCGCCAGGGCCAAGCCGCAGACGGGTGCGACCACTTGCAGCGCGATCGGCAGCGTGTAGAGCCGATCCAGCAGATGCGTGGCCACGATCCAGTCGAACCCGGCCGCGGCCAATCCGACGATCACGCCCGTGAGCGCGGCCAAGACCAGCTCGCGGTCCCGTTGCTGCAGAACGTGCCCGAGATGTCCACGCAGTCGGCGTCGCACCTGCCCATCTAAGCCGCGAACGGGTCCTGACCTGTCTCCGCGCTCCAGGTGAATATACACGTATACTGACCTGGGTGAACTCAACCCCGTGAGAAGAAGGCTGGTCATGCGAGCTGCGGCGCGCCGTTGGCCCCAAATGGTGGCAGTGGTGATCGTCGCGGGATTCCTGATGACGGGGTGTGGTCGCCCACACGGTCTCACGATGCATCCGGGATCGGTACCGACGCACCCCGCCCCAACCGCGAACCCCCGACCGCGCCCACCCCGTACGCCGACGAGCACCGCCACCACCGAGTCACCCGCGCCGGCCCCCGTGGCGGCGTCGACGTCGATCGTCGCGCCCTTGACCCCGCTGTTCGGCAACGGGACATGCAATGCGGACGGTCTGGATCCCAACACCCTCGAGGCCTGCCTTCCAGGATCCACCACGACGGGGTCGACTCCGTAGAAGGGACTCCGCGTCAACCTTCGAGACAGACGCGACGATGGGTGACGACCCGAAACCGCTCTGACCCGCCGTGTGACCTGCCGCTAGGGTGGTGGCACGGGACCTGTTCGAGGTCTTGGTGCGCCGGGAAGCCTGGTCGGCAAACTCCTGAGGAGGAGCCTTGTCGATTCATGGCTTGGAACGCGGTACCGATCCCGAGCTGAGCCCGAGCCAGACGGACTTGCGTGCTGGTTGGGTGGTGTCGGCCCAGAGCATGGTCTGGACCCTGGTCGCCAGTGCCCTCGCGGTAGTCCTCGGGCTGTCCGATGGTGCGGGGGTGCTGGTGGCGTTCGGCGCCATCGGTCTGGTCGACCTGGTCGGCTCTGCGGCCTTGGTCCTCCATTTCGCCCATGCGCTGCGTCATGCCGCCATCTCTGATCGGCTCGAGAGGATGACCCATCGGGTTGTCGCGTGCGGGCTGGCGGTGGTCGGCATGGGAACCATCGCGGTGGACGGAGGACGGCTGCTCGTCGGCCGCGCTGGGCATGGATCCGTGCTCGGGGTCGGCCTGGCCGCCGTGTCGGTGGTGGCCCTGACCGTGCTGTCGCGCCGCAAGCGGGCCATCAGCCGTCGACTGCCCAGCCCCGCGCTCGAGGCCGATTCGCGGGTCACGGCCATCGGCGCCGCCCTGGGAGCGATCACGGTGGTCGGCACCTTCGCCACCGAGCAGCTCGGCTGGCATCAGGCCGACGCCATCGCCGCGGTGATAGTCGGAGCGGGCGCTCTCGCCCTCGGCGTCGCCTCCATCCGTACGGCGAAGAGTTGACCTCGCCGGCTGCATAGATCCCCTCGATATCCTCGCTTGCCGCCATTGGGCAGCAGGAGCGAGGACACCGAGGCTCGACTGATCCGTCCAAGGCGCGAGCCCCAGAGCGGACATCAGCCGACCCAGCATCTACCCCTAGCAACAAGGTTCAAGACCGGTCTCGAACCACTCCACCCCATACATTCGATTCAACCAATCCGGTTCGCGTCGGAAGGACGTCTCCATGCTCGATCGAATCGCTGACCTTCCCGACAACGTGGTCGGCTTCATTGCTCGCGGTGAATTGAACAGCGACGACTATGAGCAGGTCCTCATCCCCGCGGTCGACCAGGCGCTCGCGGACCACGACAAGGTTCGTCTGCTGTACGTGCTCGGTGGTGAGTTCGAGGGTCTCACCCCGGGCGCGATGTGGGACGACACCAAGGTCGGCTTCGCTCACGTGACCCGCTGGGAGAAGATCGCCGTTGTTAGCGACAAGGACTGGGTGAGGCACTCGGTCGACATCTTCGGGTACCTGCTCCCTGGTGAGGTCAAGGCATTCACCATCTCAGAGCAATCGACCGCTCGGACGTGGGTCACCAGCTGACCCTGGACCGTCGGTCGAGCCGCGCCACTCCACCTGACTGGACACACAGCAAGTGGAACTCCAACGGTCTGTCGTCGCGCCGGCCGCCCCAGGGTGCTTCCGGAGCCCGCTCAGCGGCCGTGGCGGGCCAGCCGCGAGACCAGCATCACCAACGCCACGACGATCACGACGAACGCAAACATCAGGCCGGGTCCCAAGTTCATCAGCACTCAACCCAGACGCGCCGGTAGCCCGTGCGCAGCCCTCCATATCCAAGGAGGGACGCGACAGTCCTCCAAGAAGACAGCCACGCAGAGGTCGTGTAGCCGGCTCGGTGGCGCGGGTCGAGCAATCGGTTCCCGGCGGCAGCTTGGTGCATCGAGGTCATCATGGGATCGGTCGAGCCGAACAACGCGACCTGTCCAAGAGCGGGGTGAAGAACCCGTCGTATTGGTAGGTGACGGACGCGAACACGGCGAACATGGCCACATATTCTGTTGTCGCGTCTGGCGGATCCGATGTGCTTTTCCTGGGCATGAGGATCGTTCGCCACATCTCCGCCGACGGGGGCACTCCCCCGTCATCCCACATTTCATCCCACGAAATCGTGCGATCGAGTGCATCCCGGTGCGACTCAGTGAGAATCGCGAAGCCGGCGATGCGAACGGGTGCAACGGGTTGCGACTCGGTGGGTCCAGGTGGTCGCCCGGATCATGCGGCACCATCGACCGCCATCCGCGATCAACCAGACAACCCACCGCTACCACCTGCGTAGCTTGCTGCCGCCGAACGGCAGTGAGGCATCCGCCCCGAGCGCCGGTTCGGTGCGGTTTTGGCCGCTTTCAGCTTCGCTTCAGATTGGTGGGTGAGGATCTGCGGGCTGGGCTAGCCAGGGGAGGGCTATCGATGCGGAAGTTAATCGTGTTGTTGGTGGTGGCTTTGGTGGGGATCGGTCTGCCGGTGGGTCTGGCCGGAGCGGCGCCGCTGCCGGACCTGGCTTGTGGAATGAGCGTCACGACATCGGTTCGGTTGCGGCACAACCTGACGTGCCCGCACGGTTTCGCCGTCAGCTTGGCCAACGGCCCGGTAACGATTGACCTCGGTGGTCACACGCTCGATGTTCCCCCCAGCGGCGGTGTGCCTGGCCCGTTCGAGTTTCGTGATCCGCCGTGCACGATAACGGCCGAACTAGTTTACGGTCCGCTACCTACCCCCCCGGGCTCGCTCACAGTCACGAACGGAACCGTGGTCGGCTCAGTAGGCCTTGAGTCAGAGGACTTTGGCTCAGGCCGAAGCGCGGTGGATCATGTTCATGTCACGGGGACCGTCTGGGTCGGTCCCGAATTTGGTGGAGATGTCAGGTCCAGCTACGTCGATCAGGGGGTGTCGACGCTTGCCACGCTGGGCGTTACCGACAGCGTGATCCGTGGGGGGATAACTACAGACGATGGGTGGGCCGATATCGGTCTGGAAGTCACCCACAACCTTCTCGTTGATGGTGGAGTTAACATCGTTGACGACTTCAGTCAGCCGGACGTTAGGGGGGAAATCTCTGACAACGTGATCTATCGATCACCCGGTGCCGGGATCTTCAGCAGGACCGGTCAGGATCTCGACCATCTTCTGATTTCTCGAAACCTCTTTTTAGATAACAGGAGCGACGGGATTGAGATCGGTCCGATGTACGGATACTACTACGGCGCATGGGGGGCGTCGGTGACATTCACCGGCAACGTAGCTGCCTTCAATGGCGGCCACGGATTGAACATCGTTCTTGGTGTCCCCAGTCCGCCTCCCAATATTCCCGTCACCGATCCCATCACTGACGGCGGTCATAACATGGCCTTCGGGAACGCTATAAACCCGCAGTGCGTCGGCGTGGTTTGCGGGCCCTAGTCACGATCTTTCGTAGCGAGTCGTTCTGGGCTCGCGAAAAGCCCTCCTGACCTGGGATGATGTGAGTCGCTGAACGCGCATCTGACCCGCAGAATCGGGAGGGCTTTCGTCGTGGAATCTAGCAGGCTGTTTCGGTCACGGACGGTGACGGGCAAGGGTGAGGGGCTGGTGTCTCGAGCGGGTCTGGCGGCTCTACGCGACCAAGCGTGGTTGGTGGCATCGGTTTGCTGCAGGCTCGGTTGACGTGCTGAGTGCGACCGTGACCCGATCGACTGTCCTCGCCGTCGATTCACCGGGTGCGGGAGGGTTCACCGTGTGCGGGAGGCGGGCTGCGTGAGCGATCAAGGCAGGCCGGTCGCGGCGGCGCCCTGCCGTCGTTTGGGCTCCGAGCCGGCGCCGAAACCTGAACTTCTCCTGAAATTGCAGCCGAACCTCTCGACTCATCACTCAATGCGAACATACCATCACGCTCAGAGAGCACCTGGAGGGAGAACCAGCGCTCGCCCGGGTCCGGCGGTAGCTGAGCCCGGCGGACCACCGGGCACCTGAGAGGGGGCGGGAGGCCGCCGCCACGGAGGGACATGGAGCACTTCGACGAGGGCATCCGAGATCACCTGCGGCTGGGGGCGCTCCAGGAGCTCTTCCGGGCACGGGCCGACCTCGACCGGGCCAGGGACGCGAACCGAGGGGATCCGCGTCTCCACGATGCGCTCGACCAGATCGAGCGTGAGCTGGTCACGATGCGCGAGTCGTCCCGATCGGTCTTCCGACGCCGAAGCACCGACAGCCTCCCGGACCTCCTCTTCTTCGAGCGGCTGGTGCTCGACCAGCTCGGGTTCGACTCCTACGAGGAGGTTCTGCACTGGAGACCGGCGGCGCGCCTGCTCGACCTCCGCGACGAGGCTTACGTCGAGTTTGCCGAGCTCGAGCTCGAGCTCGCCGAAGCGCGACTCCGTGCCATTGAGAGCGGCGAGCTGGACCTCGACTGGATCGAGGGTGGCCTGGCCGAGCCCGGCCTCGCCGTGTCGTCCGAGCCCGGGCCCCACTCCAGGAGCGAGCTGGAAGCGACGCCCCTCAAGGCCTGGCGGAACCCGTACGCGACCCCGGCTCCGCCGACCCGCCGTCGGCGATATGCGCAGCTGCCCCGCCTCGAGCCCGACGACATCAGCCTCCTCGATCTGCCGTACGCGCCCGCCGAGCCCGAGGACCAGAACCCGTCCTCGGCCCGGGCGCCGTCGACCCGCCGTGACGGGTACTCGGGGCTGCCCCGTCTCGAGCCCGAGGACGTGCGCCTCCTCGATCTGCCGTACGCGTCGGACGAGCCCGCCGACCCGGAGGTGATCGACCTGAGATCGACCCCTGTGCCGGAAGACACGCCGGACCAAATCATCCTCGACCTGGCCGCCCGGCCGCCGGAGGTGATCCTGGTACCGCTCGGCGGATCGGAGGGTCAGCCCACCGACGGGATCTCGGGGCTGACGGGCCGCCATTGCTCGAGATGGGCGGGGTCCTGCTT
This sequence comes from uncultured Microthrixaceae bacterium, assembly GCA_963793965.1. Taxonomy (GTDB): domain Bacteria; phylum Actinomycetota; class Acidimicrobiia; order Acidimicrobiales; family Acidimicrobilacustridaceae; genus UBA4742. The sequence goes on along the minus strand of CAWCCB010000009.1, from coordinate 176,921 downwards.
CCAGGCAATGGTCCTGAAGTAGTCGACGACGAGATCCGGACCCTCAACCGCGACATCAAAGCCATCCTCGACCAGCTCGCCCCCGAACTGCTGGCCATCCACGGCGTCGGCTACGAGACCGCCGGCCAACTCCTCATCACTGCCGACGACAACCCCCACCGCCTGGCCAACGAACGAGCCTTCGCCGCGCTGTGCGGCACCTGACCGGTTGCGCGCCGGCACCGGCAAGACCAACCACCACGTCCGAGTCAACCGAGGCGGCGACCGCCACGCCAACTCCGCGCTCTGGACCATCACCCTCGCCCGCATGTCATGCCACCGACCCACCCGCGACTACGTCGCCCGACGCACCACCGAAGGCATGTCCGAACCCGAGATCATGCGCTGCCTCAAGCGCTACATCGCCCGCGAGCTCTACCCACATCACCGCCATCGACCCACCGAAATCGCTGCTTGACACACAGAGGCGCATCACTTTCGGCATCGGTCCGGAGCGGGTGCGGATGGTAGAGCGCTGGTCGTTCGGTACGGCTCGAGGCCGGGCTGGTTTGGTTAGCCGCCGGGTTGTGGAGCGACGGCACGAGCCGCTTCTCCTCGCGCTGTGTGTCGAGCACCGACTCGGAGACGGACCCCTTCTGTTGGTACACGACGGCCATGTCGACGAGCATCACCTCGCGCGAGCTCGAAACGGACGGCACAATCACCGTCGTCGGACATGATCCAAAGCCAGGCAAGGACCCTGACCAACGCACAACCTGAGTCGCCTTCCCAACAGCCAGAACGGCCCCTCGCACCCGCGACCTCACCCCGCTCCGAAGTTCCCGGTCATCAAAGCTAGGTGCTGGCCGGGCACCACCGCTCACGTGACGGGCTGTGGCCGGGCCTTGCTCGGCAGCCCGAGTCCGCCTGTTGCGCGTGGTTCCCGGCCCCCGACCGATGCGGAGCATTAGGGTGACGCCGACGTCCGATCGGGGGGCCGACGGAAGGGGGGGCGGTGAGCTTCTGGAGAGGTTCGACGCGACTGCTCGTGGCGCTGGTCTGCGCCGCCGTGCTGGCTGCCTGCTCGTCGAGCGCGTCGTCGACCAGCTCGACGGCGCCTACCCCGGCCGGCGGTGCTGGGGTGGTGAAGGGCGGTAACCCGGGCAAAGCCGCCTACCTCGTGTACTGGGACCAGAACGAGGAGCAGGACTTCGTGTCCATGCCCTCGGGGCAGCAGGGGCAGCTGCTACCGGCCTGGGACCCCAACGGCCAGATGTGCGTGCTGCCCGACGGCCGGTTCGTGGTCGGCTACGACCCCACCCTGCCGGCCCAGCGCAACCTGGGTAGCGCCAAGCCCTACAAGCAGCCGGGCGACGGTGAGGAGCTCGACCAGCCCGACGGCTCGTTCAGCGGCCAGACCCTCTACGTGCCCGGCCCCTACAAGATGCCCGGCCAGAGCATCGGCAGCGACTCCCCGCCGACGGCCAAGGGAGTGTTCAACGACAACCAGACCTACACCGGTTGCGCCATCGACCGGGCTGGCAACGTCTTCGGTAGCGACATCGCTACGGCCCAGGGCGACTACCCGCCGCCGAGCAGCGGACGGCTGGTGGAGTGGTTCGCGCCCTCCTACCGCTCGGCGTGCATCGTGTACGGACCGACGGCTGGCGGCTACGGCCCCAACCACACCGACGGCACCGGCGGCCTGGCCCAGCCTGGGACCATGGCCGTGGCCGACAACGACGACCTGCTGGTCCCCGAGGTGGGCAGCTCGAGCGTGCTGCGCTTCGCCCACACCTCCCTGCCCGCCAGTCCCTCGGACTGCCCCGGCGGGGCGTACCCCCGCAGCCAGGTGCAGGTGTCGACCTTCCTGGCCAACCAGCCCTTCGCCTCGGGAGTGGCCAAGGACCCGACGTGCGACTGCTTCGCGGTCAGCAGCTACGTCGGCAACCCCGCCATCCGATGGGTGAGCAACGACGGCCAGCCCGTGGCCGGTCGGTCGCCGGTGTCGGGGGCGGCGGTGGCCGACCTGGGCCAGGACCCGCAGGAGTACAACCCGTTCGGCCTGGCCTTCGCCCCGGACGGGACCCTGTTCTTCGTCGACATCCACGTCGCCTGCACGGGCACGCTCACCAACTGCGGACCGGCCGACTACGGCGGCCGGGTCATGAAGGTCACCTTCGACCACGGCCAACCCTCGACGCCAGTCGCCATCGCCACCGGGTTCGACTTCCCGACCAGCGTCACCGTGTGCGTCCCGGCCAAGTCGGTGTGCCCCTACCCCACCGGTCGCATCGTGGCTCCCCTGCACGGGCCGTCGGAGAACCCGGCACCCGACAAGGGGCCGCCCTCCAACGCCCCGGCCACGGCCGGCTTCGGCTGAGCGGTCAGCGGCCGGCTGTGAGGTCGGACCCACCTTCGACCCGTCCTGCCTGGGGCGCCCTGGCCACCGCGGTGGCCCTGGTGGTACTGGCCGGGTGCGGCAGCTCGGCGACAGCGGGCCGTGGGCCAGCTACGACGACGGCCGCGGCCACGGTGAGCCACACCCGGCCGGGTCCGGCGGACTGGCCCGGCTACGGCCACGACGCCCAGCACACCTTCGCCGGTCGCACCACGCTGACCGAGTCGTCGGCCAAGACCCTGAGGGTGGCCTGGTTCTTCCCCACCGGCGACGCGGTCACCGCCACCCCCACGGTGGTGAACGGAACCGTCTACGCCGGCTCGTGGGACGACACCTTCTACGCCCTCGACCTATCCACCGGTGCCCTGCGCTGGAAGTACCACCTCCAGGCGCAGGACGCGGTCACGCCCTACCCCGGCCAGCAGCCCCGCGACGCCACCTCCGACGGCGGCCTGGTGACCTCGTCGGCCTGGTTCCAGCCCGGGCAGGGTAGCCGGCCCGACCTGGTCATCTTCGGCGGCGGCTACACCCTCTATGCCCTCGACGCCGCCACCGGCGCCCTCTACTGGCGCCACGACTACCCCGGCCGGCCCGGCCGGCCCCCCGATCCCGAACCACGACGGCACCCGCATCTTCTCCTCACCAGTGGTGGTCAGCGACAAGGTGCTGTTCGGCGTCGACGTGGACGGCCAAAAGAACAAGCACGGTTACGTCGCCGCCGCCGACCTGGCCACGGGCCGACCGGTGTGGGAGTTCCAGACCGACGTCGACGCCGCCGGCCACGTCCTCGACGACGGCTGCGGGAGCGTGTGGTCCTCAGGCACCGTGCTCACGCGACTCGGCCTGGTCGTGTTCGACACGTCCGACTGCAACTTCGTCGACACCGGTCCGCTCGCCGAGGCCGTCATCGCCCTGCGCATCAGCGACGGGCATCTGGCCTGGACCTACCGGCCGGCCCTGGCCGCGGTCGACTGCGATTGGGACTTCGGAGCCACGCCCAACGCCGGGATCAGCCCGTCGGGGACCGCCACCTTCCTGGGCGTCGGAGGCAAGAACGGGACTTACTACTCGCTCGACCCGGCCACCGGGCACATCCGCTGGTCCACCAACGTGGTGTTCGGCGGGTTCGCCGGAGGGTTCATCGCCACCACCGCCTATGACGGACGCCACGTTTATGGGGCTACCGCCCTGGGTGACTACGGCAAGTTCGAGCACGGCACCCAGGTGCTGTGCGATCCGAGCGACCGGCGCGACACGCCCATGCAGGAGCCCTCGATGCACGCCTTCGACGCCACCACCGGTGACGTGGCCTGGCAGGCCGACCACGCCCCGTCGTTCGCCGCCACCACCGTGGCCGGCGGGATGACCTTCAGCGGCCCCGCCCTCGACGGCAACGTGCTGCAGGTCCGCGACCGCGACCACCGGCGCGCTGGTCATGACCGCCACCACCCCCGGGCCAATCTGGTCGGGGGTGGCCACGGTGGACGACGCCCTGGTGATCGGCATCGGCTCGTCGTACGTGGCCCAGCCGGCGGGCATCGCCGTGCTCACCCCGGATGGAGCACAGCCCAGGACCGGGCGATGAAGAATGGGCCGAGTCCCCGAGCCCAGCGCCACCTGGTCCGCCGCGGTTCCGCGTAGCCCGAATGTGATCCTGTTGTCGAGCCGGTTCGGGGCAGGAAGCGGTTCCTTATCGCCGGATGTGGTTTGCGCGCTCGTCGTAGGAACCCCGAGACCTGCACCAGCGTGCTCGCGGGAAGCCCGTCGCGGCCAAAGAAGTCGGCTCGATAAGCCGGGGCGGCTTCGGTGTAGTCGCTGATGTCTGAGACGAACACAGTGAGATCGACCAGATCGCGGAAGCCGCTTCGAGGGCGAGCTCGCCGGGAGCGGCTGCGAATGGATCCACCGAATCGAAATCGATGACGAAAGTCGGATCTGGTGCGTGACCGACATGGTGCGGCCACTCTCAGCCGTCCACGCGCTCCAGCAGGCCACGGCAACGGGCGCATGGGGGCGCACCGAACGGCAGTGAGTATGCGGTCGTGGGTGTTGCTCGCTTGGTAGTGAGTGGGCAGTGCCTCGTCCACCCGGTCTGACCCACCGAACGGCGGGTCTGCTGCACGGTTGGATGACGTTCTTTGAGCCTGGCCGGGCCGGGCGGAAGGATGGTGACGCAACCAGTGGCCCATCTCTGTTCATGCCCGTTTACCCCGCAAGACAGCCCCTTGACATCCTTAGAAGCGTGGAGGGGTTCCGAGCGTGGGTGGTGCGACAAGGTTGATCGGAGCGCGATGTCATAGAGCTCGATGACCCGGTTCTTCTTGGCCTCGAAATCGGGGTCGTTGGACTGCTTGAACGTCTTGATCACTTGAAACGAGACGCCTTCCTCTCGGAGTAGCGCCCGCAGGCCCTCGTGGCTGATGTCGTCGACCACCCCCTCAGCCACCAAGAACTCGGCCAGCTTCGACAACGACCAGGTCGAGAACGGCAGATCGTGATCGGTCGGCCGGGACAGGGCGACCTTCTTGATCTCCCGACGCTGGGGCAACGTGAAGGTCGGCGGGCGGCCTCCGGCGTAGCGCGGGGCCAGCGAGTCGAACCCGTCATCGTTGAAGTTGTGGATCACCGCCCGGACCCGGTCCTCGGACGTGAACGCGATCTTCGCGATCGCCGGCACATCCATCCGTTGCGCGGACCACAACACGATCTGGGCTCGACGCCACCGCACCACCGACCCCGAACCACGCCGGATGATCGACAACAACTTGCGACCCTCGTCGTTGGTCAGGTCCCGAACCTGCACCCGTTCAGCCATCCACCAAGTCTGCGCGACCCCGATCCCGACATGGTGGACGCGACCCCACCAACGTTGCCGGTCACGGCACTAGTTGTCCTCACGGATTCCTGGGTGAGCGCCGAGCTCCCCGACCAGCACGTCCTGCTCCCGTACCGCACCATCACCGGATGGTCACCGACCCGCAACGGCGTCGAAATCGAACGGTGCGGTTGGGCCCCCGTGCGAATCGAAGTTGACGATCCTTCGGCGTTCCAACACGACCTCGCGGAGCGCGTCGAAGGCATGACCTGGCAGCCACTGGTCTCGAGCAACCCCAACATCGGGTGCAACTCGAGGGCAATTGTCAACAAGATCACCGCTTCATCCTTGGCCGACCCCTCGGGTGGTTCGACGCCGATGATGAGTGGTTGCGCCGAGTCGGCGAGGACTACATTCCGGGTGTGCCTCCGGCCGGCCCCAAATCGCGCATTTCTGGGCATCCGGCCGCCCTCTTTGTACTTGTTGCAGCAACTACCAGTAGCGCCCTATCGATGCCGGTTCGGCACGGGTCAACCGCGGTGGACTGAGGTCGTCGGCGGGTAGTCGTTCGTTGAAATGGATCGCTAAAGCAGCAATCCGAGGCGCTATGCGGCGACGTGACCCATGCAGGAAGAGCATCTCCGGTCGGCAGCACGCAGATCTGTGTGGGCGTCACTGATCCGGCAAGGGTGATGGTCCATAGCGCCGAGTTGGCGTGGCGGTCACCGCCGGGGTTGACTCGGTAGCGACTCGTCCGTCCGCTCGAGACTGGGACCGGCGACGTGCCGCAGAGCGCGGCGAGGGCGAGTGTGCCGAAGCCCTGATCGAGGAAGATGGGGTCGAGCCTCGGACTACCGCTCGTGGCCGGCTCGGCCACGCTCTCGGCAAGTGGCAGCGCGAGGGCCGCGAAGCCAGGAACGTCTCACCTCCGCTCAGCGTCCCACAATTCATCCCATCGAATCGCGCGATGGGGTGCATCCCGGTGCGACCCCGAGAGAATGGCCTCGGAGTGATGCGCTGGCCACGAGCACCAGGGCCAATGGTAGAATCAATGGCATGCGAACTACCATCGATGGTGCAGGTCGGGTCGTGGTGCCGAAAGCCATTCGAGAGCACCTGCGCCTGCTCGGCGGCGGCGAGCTCGAGATCACCGAGCGCGGCGGGGCGATCGAGATGGTGCCGGTACCCGCCGACGTCGAGGTGGTGGAGTCGCCCGAGGGTCCGGTTGCGGTGCCGACCGAGCCGCTTCCCGTGTTGACCGACGCGGAGGTGCTGGCGGCGATCGACGCGTCCCGCCGGTGACCGCGCTCGACACAAGCGTGTGCGTTCCGGCGCTCGTGTCGTGGCACGAGCACCACGAAGCGTGCCGGCGGGCCGCAGCTGGCGCCCGCGTTCCTGCGCACGTGCTCGTTGAGTCGTTCTCCGTGCTCACCCGGCTGCCCGCGCCGCATCGCCTCACCGGCAATGTCGCGCGTCGACTGCTCGCTGGCCGGTTCGCCTCGAGTGAGGTCCTGACCGAGTCGGCCCCGCTCCAACGATCGATCGTCGATCGCCTCGCCCGGATCGGGGTCGAAGGGGGCGCGGTCTACGACGCGCTGGTGGGGCTGACCGCCGCACAATACGACGAGGTGCTGCTGACGCGTGACCGTCGAGCGGCGCGCACCTACGAGTTGGTTGGTGTGACGTTCCAGCTCGTCAAAGCGTGAGCGCCGGTCTCACGCGGAGCCGGCGCTGATGCTGAGAGCCGGTTGAATCCGTGGAGGTCGCGATCCCGCTGGCGAGACGGCTCGATGCGGCGCGGCCTGAGCTGGGCTTGTGTCTGTGCGGCTGAGCTCCGTCCGGGATGAGCGATTTCGGCTCGGCTTGGTGATCCCAGCGGCCCATCCCACACTTCATCCCACGAATTTCGTGCGATCGGGTGCGTCCCGGTGCCACTCAATGAGAATCCCGGCGGCGCCGATGCGAACGGGCGCAACGGGTTGGGACTGGGCGGGCCCGGCTGGGAGCGCGGTGAGACGTTTCCTAAACCGTGCGCGGAGGTTCGAGTCCTCCCGGGGGCACCAACGGCCACAAGGGATCGCGGCCTTTGGTGCTGTGGCCGGAGGACCGGTCATCCCACGATTCATCCGATCAAACGGCCCCCGGGCGGCGGCCGGGGTCGATGAGCGCCCGGCGACCATCGCGGCTGGTGGACCTGCCCGTGATCCTCATGCCCTGGATAAGCGCAGCGGGCCAACAGACGCGACAACTGATCCGAATCGAATTGACGCACCCGCCGGCGAGAAGCGATCGGGTGCACGAAGCAGCCCGCCCGACCCCCCGCCGGCGCTCGGTTCGTGTGGCGTGGTTGCCAGGTCGGGTGGTGAGTCGTCAGGGGGGATGGTGTCGTCGAGAAGGTTGACCTCGTTCGGGCCGCGGTAGCCCGAGGGAGGAGTGCCGCCGCTGGCGGTTGTCGCACATCTCGATGTAGTCGAAGTGGCGTTGGCGGGCTCGACCCGGGTCTTCCAGCGGCGGCGGTTGAGTAGCTCGATCTGCATCGATGACCAGAGGCTCTCCGCGGCCACGCACTGATCCGGTTAGGGTCGCCTGCCTAGCGTGTCTGCTACCACCCGGGGGGGAACCATGGTCGCCACGAGCCACACCCGCATTCGTCACGCGGTCCGCGTCCGCAAGGCTGCGACCGCACTGGCCGCGACCTGCGCGTTGGTCGCCTCGCTGCTGATGGTGGCGCCGTCCCCGGTGGCAGGCGCATCGCCCAACGTGTTGCGCGTGGGAACCTGGAACGGCATCCCGGGCCAGTACACCACCATCGCCCAGGCGGTCGCCGCGGCCCAACCGGGTGACTGGATCCTCGTCGGTCCCGGCGACTACCACGAACAGATGGATCACGCCCCCGGCGGGCTGATGGACAGCGGCGGGGCCGCCGTCGAGCTCAACAAGGCCGACCTCCACCTGCGGGGCATGGACCGCAACCAGGTCATCGTCGATGGCACCAAGCCCGGGGCGTCGACCTGTTCGAACCAGGGAGCCGACCAGGACCTCGGGCCGCTGGACGACCACGGCCACCCTGCGGGCCGCAACGGGGTCGAGGCGTACAAGACCGACGGCGTCTCCGTCGACAACCTCACGGTCTGCAACTTCCTGTCAGGCGATCTGGGCGCTGGGAACGGGATCTGGTGGAACGACGGCGACGGATCGGGAGTCGTCGGTGGCGGCTCCTACAGCGGCAGCTACCTGAGTGCCACGACGACCTACTACGAGGCCAACCAACCCAAGGGTGAGTACGGCATCTTCGTGAGCAACTCGAACGGACCGGGCACGATCGCGCACACCTACGCATCGAACATGGCCGACTCCGGCTACTACATCGGCGCCTGCAATGACTGCAACGCGGTGCTCGACGATGCCCACGCCGAGACCAACGCCCTCGGCTACTCGGGCACGAACTCGGGTGGGCGCCTGGTGATCGAGAACTCCGAGTTCGATAATAACAAGACCGGCTTGTCGACCAACAGCCAGAACAACGACGACGCGCCGTCGCCCCAGGACGGGATCTGCCCGTCCGACGTCACCGGGCCGACCGGCGACAACGCCTGCTGGGTCCTCAAGGACAGCTCGATCCACGACAACAACAACGCGAACGTGCCCGGCACCGGCACGGCGGAGCTGGGGCCGCCAGGCACCGGGGTCGTGATCGCGGGCGGGCGCCGCGACATCGTCACCAACAACACGTTCACCAACAACGGCAGCTGGGCCGTCCTCACCGTCCCCTACATCGACGCCGGCACCCCGCCGCCGATCGCCCACTGCGAAGGCGGAGTGGCCAACTGGCTGGGGACCGGATTCTGCTACTACCCCGACTGGGGCAACGAGATCATCGGCAACACCTTCTCCAACAACGGCTCGTTCGGGAACCCAACCAACGGGGATCTCGGCGACATCAGCGATCCTCAGCCGACCGATCCGGGCAACTGCTGGAACACCAACCACGACGCCGGCGGGCTCACCGCATGGCCGACCGACCTGCCCACCGCCAACGCCACCTGCGGTCAGGTCAACCAGGGGGGTGAGCCCGTCGACCTGGCCAACGCCTCGAACCCCAACACGCTCACCGGCCAGGTGATCTGCGCGACGGAGATCTTCGGTCCCTGCGGCGAGGGGATCGGCACCTACCCGCGCGCCACGCAAGTGACGCTGACTCCACTGCCGGCCGAGCCCACGATGCCCAACCCGTGCACCGGGGTGCCGACGAACCCGTGGTGTCCGGCCGGTTCGACACCGACCTCCGAGACCCCCACACCGGCTGCGCAAGCGGTCAGCACCGCCCCCAAGTTCACCGGCTGAGCATCCGCCATGCGTGACCAGACCCGCCTGCGATCACGGCGGGGCACGGTGGACACCCCGACGGCGAGCGCCGCCGCGCCGCGGCCCGCGTCCGTCCCTGCTCGGTGTCGGAGTGCTCGTGCTGCTGGGCGGTTTGGCGGTGCTGGTGGCCTGGTCGGCGGCCACCTCCGGTGACCTGTCGGGGGCCACCAGATGGTCCACGGTCAGCCACGGAGCGGTCGGTGCCTGGAGCACCTATCGAGACGTGATCCTGAACCCCTTCTACTTCGGCTTCATCGCCGCGCTGGCCATCTTGCAGTGGCGATTTCCAGCGAGTCGGGATCAACGGGGACCGGGTATCGGCTGGGCGGCCGACCTGGTGTGGTTCCTGTGCGAGGCCTCGCTGGCCGTGACGGTGATCGCCGTGGTGGTGGACGGGATCGGCCGGGCGTACGGGCGCATCGCCGGGGGGTGGAGCCTGCTCGGCCACGTCCGGCCGGTCTGGCTGGTGGCAGTGGCTGCCTTCGTGATCACCGACCTGCTGGCCTGGTGGACCCACTGGCTCCACCACAAGGTGCCGACGTTGTGGCGGTTCCACGCCGTGCACCATTCCCAGCCGGTCATGAACCCGCTCGCCGACAACCGCGAGCACGTGGTCGAGACGGTCGTGGCCGCCTCCCTCAGCTACCTACCGGCCCGGGTCCTCGGGCTGGACGCCTCGGCCGCGAGGTCGCTCGCCTTCCTGACGATCTACGTGTCGGCCTTCATCCACACCAACGTGCGCTCCAACCTCGGCCCACTCGGGTACGTGCTGATCTCGCCTCAGGCCCACCGCCTGCACCACTCTCCCGATCCCGACCACCACGACGCCAACTTCGGGACCGTGTTCTCGTGCTGGGACTCGCTGTTCGGAACCCGTCACCCGGACCGCGACGCCTATCCGTCCACGGGTCTGCAGGACCCGGCCTACCCGCTGGAGACCAGCGCCAACCCGCTCCAGCTGGTCGCCTCGTGGGTGCGCCAAACGCTCTACCCCTTCCGGTCCCCGGCAGGCTCGCGTGCCGGTGACGCCACGGCCTCGGTGGAGCTCGTCGAGCAGGGATGAGCCATCGCGCCAGCGGCGTCATAGATGGTGGGCGAGGCCTCTGCGATCCCGCCGATTAGGGATGAGCGCTCATCTGTCCGGTGCGTCGTGGAACGACGGCGTGTGGCACACCGCGACGAGTAGGCCCTCCGGGCTCAACAGCCGTGCCTTCCAGGCCCCACAACACCGGGTCGACCCCAAAGGTGAATCGCCCTGGGTCTGGTGGAGGCTCGGGCCATTGGATTGCAACTCCTGGCGGGTTGGGCTGTGGCACCAGTGGAGGCCCTCGATCCGGTGGGCGGAATGAACCGCGATTTACGCGGCGATCTATCGATGGGTTCGGGTGCTCACGCCGGGTAAGTCTTCAAAGGCGGCCGTGTCGGCGCTGACCACCGAGAGCTCGAAGGCCCTGGCTGTAGCGGCGATGATGAGGTCGTGTGCGCCTCGAGGCCTGCCCTGGACTCGCACCGCGACCAACAGATCGGCGTGCGCTTCGGCGACGGCGAGGTCGTAGGGAAGGATTGGGATGGTGGCGATGACGTCGGTGACGTAGTCGATCCTCGTCGTCTTGTGCCGGCCGTGGGCCAGAAGGGCACCGACTCGCAACTCGGCCACGGTCACCGCGGCAATGGCCACGTCGTCGTCATCATCGATGACCGCGTCGAGGTCGCCTCCTGATCGGTCGGCGTCGATGAGAAATGTGGTGTCGAGGAGCAGTCGGCTCATCCACGCTCATCGATTTCAAGCAGTCCCCGCACCTCGTCAAGATCGGACCGCCACCCCCGGTCGGGGCGGTGGCGACGGAGCAATGCCTTGGCCTCGGACCCGCCACCCCCGTTCACGGGCTCGAGCTGCGCGATCGCTTTGCCTCGCCGGACGATCGTGAAGTGCTCACCCCGGTGCTCGATGGCATCAAGGAGGTCGGCGAAGTTACGTGCGGCATCCGTCGCGGTGACGTCCGGCATGTGATCAGATTATCAGACTTCTGCCCGCCCCGACCATCCCACATCTCATCCCACGAAGTCGTGCGATTCGGGTGCGTCCTGGTGCGACTCAGTGAGAATCGTCAAGCGGCGATGCGAACGGGTGCAACCGGTTGGGACTGGGCGGGTCCGGGTGGGATCTGCGAGAGACGTCTACTAAACCGTGCGCGGAGGTTCGAGTCTTCCCGGGGGCACCCAAGCGACCTAAGAGATCGGGGCCTTTGGTGCCGGGTCCGGAGAACTGAGAATCCCACCATTCATCCCACGAAGCGGCCTCCGGGCGGCGGGCGTGGTCGGTGGACAGCGCTCGACGGCCCGACCGGTGGAGGTCCTGGTTGCCTCTCCGGATGAACGGATTTGGCATGGGTCTCGGTGCCGCGGGCTGTCAACGGCGGTTGGGTCGGGCCGACGGGAGAGGCTCCTACGAGGGCGCGAGGGACTCGTTGGCGGCTCGGCCCGGCCGGCGAAGGCGCGGCGTGATGAGGGCGAGGGCGTAGATCCCGGTGGTGATGGCGAGGATGGCAAAGCTGGGTGGGATCTTGGGGGCGGCGTAGCTGATGGTGAGGCCGATCCAGATGGAGGTGACGGCGATGGCGGCGGAGAGCCACATGGCCCGGTAGGGGCGGGTGGTGAGGTGTCGGGCGGCGCCGGCGGGGGCCGCGAGTAGGCCGAGCAGGAGCAGGGCGCCGACGGCTTGGGTGGCTTCGGCGGCGGTGGCGCCGACGAGGACGAGGAACCCGTAACTGAGGGCGGCCACCGGGACGCCGCGTGCGGCGGCGACGGCCGCGTCGATGGTGGCGAAGAGCAGGGGGCGGGCGATGGCGAGCAGTGCGAGGCTGACCGCGGCGGCGACCAGGACGGCGACGAGGGTTTGGGTGGCGCTGAGTCCGAAGATGGAGCCGAACAAGACGCTGGTGCCGGCGGTGCTGTTGCCGGTGGCGCGTTCGGTGGTGAAGATGGAGAGGAACAGCACGCCGAGGCCGAGGATCCAGGCGAAGACGCTGCCGATGACGACGTCGTCGGCGCGGCCGTTGGGGCCGAGAAGTCCGAGTAGGAGGGCGACGCCGATGGTGGCGACGAACAGCCCGAGACGCAGGTCATAGCCGAAGGCGAGGGCGGCGAGCGCGCCGGTGAAGGCGACGTGAGAGAGCGCGTCGCCGGTAAAGACCTGGCCGCGGAGCACGACGAAGTAGCCGACCAGTCCGGAGCAGGCGGCGATGGCGGTGCCGGCGATGAAGGCGTCGCGGATGAAGGGGTGGGCCAGCATGTGGGAGAGCCCGGCGATCGAGTCGAGGCCGGCGCTGATCATGGCGTCGGCCTGGCTCGGACGCGCGCTCGGGCGGCCAGTTGGGGCAGGTGGGCGAGCAGGTAGGCGGCGAAGGCGATGGTGGTGACCCAGAACCCGATCGGGTAGGGCGTGAAGTAGGACACGGCCAGCCCGGTCCAGGTGACGGCCAGGGCGACGACCACGGCCAGCGCCAGGCTGCGCGAGGGGCGGGGGGTGAGGGTCTGGGTGGTGGCCGCGGGCAGCACGAGCAGGGCGAACACGAGCAGCGACCCGGTGATCTGGCTGGTCTCGGCGGCGGCCACGCCCAGCAGCACCAGGAACGCGACCGACAGCGCCTGGGTGGGGACGTTGCGGCTGGCGGCCACGTCGGGATCGATCGAGGCGAACAGGAGCGGCCGGCCGATGACGGCGAGCACGACGAGGCCCACGGCCGCGAAGGCGCCGAGCGCGAGGATCTGGCTGGTCGTGATGCCCAGGAAGTTGCCGAACAGGAGGCTGTCGACCCCGTTGAGGTTGCCGGCATAGAGGGTGACGAACAGGAACCCGCAGGCCAAGGCGAAGGCCTGGGTGGTGCCGATCACCGCGGATTCCTCGCTGTAGCCGCCCTGGCGGGCGCGGGGGACCGCGGCGATGACGAGCGCGGCGGTGATGCAGAACACGAAGTACCCGTAGTTGATGCTGATCCCGATGAGCGCGGCGCCGGCTGCGCCGGGGAACCCGACCACGGCCAGCGTGTGCCCGGCGAAGGTCTGGCGGCGCAGCACCATGAACCAGCCGATCGGTGCGGCCACCACGGCGACGATGGTGCCCGCCGCGAAGGCGTTGGTCATGAACCGGAACTGGAACAGCTGGTGGAGATCCGAGCTCAGGTTCCAGCTCAGCTCGGGTTGGCCGAACCCGATGATCATGGGTGTCGGTCGTGGTGGTGGGCGGGGGCTTCGGGCTGTCCGACCACGACCAGGCGCCCGTCGCGGGTGCGCAGTACTTCGATGGGGGTGTCGTAGAGCCGGCTGAGGGTTTCGCTGGTGATGACGTCGTCGGGGCGACCCTCGACGGCGCCGCCGTGGGCCAGGTAGATGACCCGGTCCAGATAGGACAGGATCGGGTTGACGTCGTGGGCGACCAGCATCACCGCCACCCCGGTCTGGCTGATGTCGGCCACCAGCCCGGCGACCGACGCCTGGTTGGGCAGGTCCAGGCTGTCGAGGGGCTCGTCGAGCAGCAGGAGGCGAGGCTGCTGCACGAGGGCCTGGGCGATGAGGAGTCGCTGTTGCTCACCGCCGGAGACCTGGCCGATGGGACGGTGCGCGTACTCGCTGGCGCCCACCAGGCTGATCATCTCGCTCACCCGGTCACCCGAGGTCTCACCCGTCTTCGGGCGCCGCTTGGGCAGTGGGATCCCCCAGCGGTGGCCGTCGAGGCCGAGGCGGACCACGTCGATGCCCCGGATCCGCAGGTTCGAGTCGAAGCTGCGGCGCTGGGGGAGATAGCCGATGTGCTGGTTGGCGTGCCCGGCCGGCTTCCCGAGGACGCTCAGGTGTCCGGCGGTGAGCGGCAACAGGCCGAGGATGGCCATGATCAAGGTGGACTTGCCGACGCCGTTGGGTCCCAGCACAGCCACGAACTCGCCGGCCCCGACGGTGACATCGACATCGCTCCACACCGTCCGGCCCCCCAGCACCATGGCGCCGCCGATCAGGCGGACGGCCGGCTCGGCCGGGTGGTCGGGGTCTGCATCCTCGGGGGCCGATGGGTCCAATCGGGTCAGGCTCACTTTCCGGTGGCTCGGGCCAGGGCCTTCTCGAGGTTCTGGAGCTGCGCCGACTGCCAGGCCTGGAAGGTGGCGGCGGCCGGGCTGAGCGTCTCGGTGATGGTCGTGACCGGGATGTGGTGGCCGTTGGCTTCAGCGGTGAGCGCCTGGATATCGGGGGTCGAGTTCTGGGAGTTGAACACCCACACCTTGATCTGGTTGTCGTTGATCTGGGCGTCGACGGCCGACTTGTCCGCCGCGGTCGGGTCGGTGCCCTCGCTGATGGCCTTCAGGTAACTGTAGGGGGTGACGAGGTTCAGGCCGGTGGCCTGGGCGATGCCCTGGAAGATGCTCTCCGACGCCCCTACCGGGGTGCCCGCGTACTTGGCTTTGATGTCGGCGATCAGCTGGTGATAGGTGGCGAGCCCGGTCGTTTCGAACTGCTGTTGTTGGCGGTCGAAGTAGGCGGCGTCGGCCGGGTCGAGTCTCTTGTAGTCCGCGGTGATCTGTTCGATGACCCGTTCCACGTTGTCGGGGAAGTACCAGCGGTGCGGGTTGTCGCCGTCCTTGAGCCCCATCAGGTCACCGACGTTGAGCACCTTCTGGCCCGGCGTCTGGTTGGCGGCGATCAGCTTGGGCACCCACGGGTCATAGCCCACCCCGTTCTCGATCGCGTACTGCGCCTCGGCGATCGTGCGCCCGTCCGCCGCAGTGGGCTCATAGTCGTGGGGGTCGGTGTTCGGGTTGGTGATGATGCTCGTCACCTGGGCGTGCACGCCCCCCAACTGGGACGCGATCGACCCCCAGAAATTCTCTGCCGCCACCACCTCGATCCTCGTGCCCCCAACCGCGGTTCCCCCGGTCGCCGTCTTCGATCCGCTCGACGAGCACGCCGACAAGACGGCCGCCATGCACATCAACCCGGCCAGCAGCCGAGCCGGCCACGCAAGCACGAACCGTGACGAAGCAGACGAGACAGCGGGTCGCATGGCGAGTCCTCACTCCGTGAACGTGGGTGGTGTGGTCGGCACCCTAGACAAGAGTGATTCTCATAACAAGTCCGGTTCCTGTTCTCATTCATTCCCGAAATCGGCTACAGTCCCGAACCGATGAGCCTCGACGTGCACAGCGTCGCCGCCAGCCGCCTGGCTGCCGTCGGCCAGCGCTACACACCAGGACGCCGCATGCTGGTCGACACCCTCCAGACCGCCGGCCGACCCCTGACCATCCCCGAGATCAAAGACGCCAGCCCCTGGCTGCCCCAGAGCTCCGCCTACCGCACCATGGCCGTGCTGACCCAGGCCGGCATCGTCCGCCGCGTCGTCGCCGTCGACGAGTTCGCCCGCTTCGAACTCGCTGAAGACCTCTCCACCCACCACCACCACCTCCTCTGCTCCGGATGCGGCGTGGTCGCCGATTTCGAACTCCCGCCAAAACTCGAACACCAACTCGAGGCCGCTTTCGAAGCCGCCGCCGGCCAGCACCACTTCGGCCGCGTGCAACACCGGGTCGACCTCGTCGGACTGTGCACGTCCTGCACCGACGCCGTCAACCGGGCGTAGCCACACCCACAGATCGGTCGATCGCGGCTCACAGGATCCGCCGGGTCTGGTTCGGGGCGAGCGCCGGCCACACCGCCATCGAGTTGGATGCCCCGACTCATCTCAATGGCGATGCCCTCGGAGGGCTGATCGGAGGCGGGCGGCGACGTTCGCGTCGGACGCCTTCATCCCGCCGTTTAGGCGACCCACTGGTTTCGGTCGACTCGGCGATCTGGAGGTGCCGGCACACCTCGACGAGCTGGGCGCCGCCGCAAGCAACTTGTTGTCCTCAGCGAGCTTGCGGATGATCTGATCCGGCGTATCCCGCCGCCGGTTGGTCATGTCGTGGTCCTCCCTCGCTCCATCCTGGCGCAAACGGACTCGCACAACCGGTGGACCACTGCAGGGGGCTCAGCGCCCACCTTGCTGTCCTCCTCCTACGACGATTGCGGTGGCGGGATGATCGTCGGAATGGGGATCCGCCCGCTGCCGATCAGCTGGCCGCCCGAACACCGAACGGGCGAGGCGAAAGGACGCGGGCCATGGGTTCTCGTAGGGGCGCTCCGAAGTCGCCAGCCCCCGCAGGTCGGAGCAGCTAGTTAGCCGGCTTGGTGCCGAGCTCGACGGGGACGTACTCCGGGTCGTTCTCGTCACGCATGCTGAAACGCCACTTGCAGCACACGTCGCCGGGATCCTTCCGCGGGGGGATGGCGAGGATGTCGACCTTCATGTTGGGGTTGTACATCTTGGTCGTGACGATCATGGACTTGGGACATGTCGAGTGGCAGTTCTTCTCGAGGATGTCGGGTCGGCCCATCGCCTCCCACTGGTCGGCGGCCACGCAGCGGTTGAAGGTCATGATGCCGACGTCAGGTTCGGGCATCTCGAAGGTGAGGTCGAAGGCCTTGCCCGGCATGGCCGTGGCGTCCATCTGCAGGTCCTTCATCCAGTCCGCGACGGTGTCTCCGGTGATGCCGAGGTACTGGGCCTTGAGCTCCTTGCGCCGTGGGAGCACGGTGTCGCCCCACAGGGTCCATTGGATGTCGAACATCTCGTCGAGCCCGTAGCGGACCGTGATCTGGGTGGCCCAGGCCTCGATGCACTGCAAGAGGTACTCGTGGCTGCCCAGCAACCAGGTGACCAGTTGCGGCTTGGTCAGCTCGCCCATGTCCGCTCGGGGCGAGAACAGGCCGGTGTAGACGACGCGCGTTCCGACCCTGTCCGCCACGGTCACCGACTGGTTCGGGTCCTCATAGGGGTGGCCGCCAGGCAGGAACTCACCCGCCATGCGTGCGAGTTCGGGCACGACCTGGTCGTTCCACGCCATCCATTCGATCTCGGCCATGGTCTCGGCGCCGTAGCGGCGAGCCACCTCGGCCGCCCATCCGTCGACGCACAGCATCAGGTAGGCCTCGGCCCAGGGGATCAGGCGATCAGCCAGGGCCTCCTTGGAGAAGTCGGTGAACCGCAGATCGGCTCGATAGGTCCCGCTGTAGTCGCCCAACTCGGCCCCCGAATCGACGTCGAGCTCTTGGCGGATGTCGAGGGTCCCCTTCTGGTAGGTGACGTTGTCGTCGACGCGAGGGAACTTCGGGAAGTTGTTGAGATCGACCCCGAGCATCAGCACGAAGTCGTCGGCCACCACGTCCTCGTCGAGGTGCGCGCCCGGCTTGCGGATCTTCAACAGCTCGTCGACCTGTGCTTCGGTCTGCGGTTCGGTCACCGTGTTCCCCCTTCGCTGGCCCAGATCCCGAGGATAGTCGAACGGCTACCCTCTGGCCATGTCGGATGGGCTAGCCGATCGGCTAGGGAACTGGGTCGCCCCGCTATCCTCTGTGGCGTGGCCTCCTCCAGAACCCCGACGATCACCAGCTTGGCGTCGATCCAGCACCACCGCGGCGCAGACCCGGATCATCACTGCCGCGCTCGGAATGTTCACCGAGCACGGCGTGAGCGGCACCTCGCTGCAGATGATCGCGGACGCCATCGGGGTGACCAAAGCGGCCGTCTACCACCAGTACAACACCAAGGAAGAGATCGTCTTCGCCGTCGCCGAGTTCGGCCTGGTGCCCCTGGAGATGGCCCTGGACGCCGCCGAGGCGCAGCCGACTCGGGAGGCGGCCCTGGAGGTTCTGCTCACCGAAATGATCGACCTGGCCGTGAAGAACCGCCGCGTGGTCAGCGGCCTGGCCCACGATCCCGTGGTCACCAAGCTGCTCGCCCAGCACGAACCCTTTCGGCGGCTGATGGATCGCCAGGATCAGGTCCTCATCGGCGATGACATGCGCCCGGCGGCCCGACTGCGGGCGGCCATGGTGTGGGCCGCCATCGTCGGAGGAGTGGGACACCCGCGAATCGCCGACCTCGACGACGAAACCCTTCGCACCCAGCTGCTGGATCTGGCGCTGCGATTCATCGCCGTCCCGGCCTGACCCCTCAGCGCGAGAGCCACACCTGGGTCCCACCAGGTCTTGGGGATGAAGTTGCCGAAGGGGATGTGGCCGGGACCTCGCGGCGTATCCAGCCCCTGCACCTTCTTCTGGGCGATGTAGGTGAACGGCGTGTAGTACAGCCAGACGTGGGTGACCCCCGCGTTCAGTTGGCGGACCAGGTCGTCATAGGCCGCCTGGCGTGAACGGGGTGCCGTCCTGGAAGTGCACGCCGGTGCGCAGGTGGATGACCCAGCGGGTGAAGTCCGTATCGGCGATCCAGCTCGATGCGACCAGGTTGCTGTTGTCGTCCCACTTGGTCCAGCGCCGGGTTCCAACCCGCCGTCTCGGTCGGGATGCCCACCTCGAGCGAGCCGCCAGCGGTCGGCTTGGACGGTGCCGTGCTCGTGGCCTGGGTCGTTGCTGCCGCGTGGCCACCCGACCCACATGCGGCCGCGCACAGGACGACGACCAACGCCAGCGCCACGCTCGTGACCATCGCGTCGAACGAGATGACCGCCTGACCGGCACGCCGGCCCGGGGCCTGCGCGCCGAAGTCGGCGAGCCAGCGGTTGTACGCCCGTCGCGCCTGGCGATCGCGGCAATGCCCGGCGCCACCACCACCCGGCTCTACCCGGCCCACCGACTCAGCCGCGTCCCGATGTCGGCGCCGCGTTACGCGGTGGCGAGGTGAGGGTTGCCTCGAGTACTTCGAACCCGTCGGAGATGCGTCCGGCGAGGCTTCCACCGCGCACGAACCATTGGGTGTGGGCAGCCTGGATGACACCGCCCGCGGCCGCGGCGAGCGTGACGGCGGCCACCGACTCCTGGTCGAGTCCCAGACGGCCCGCCAGGAACTCGGCGATCACTCGGTGGCTCTTCAGCTGGATGCCTCCGATCACGCCGGGTAGCACGCTGGGAGTGACGGCGACGATCCCGGTCCATCGCCGGCGGAGTTGTTCGTCTTCGGCGGAGACGACACCGACGAGCGCGAACCGCAGCGACTGCAGGGGCGCCTCGTTGTCAGGTCGCGACGCCAGAGCGGCACGAAGTGCTGCGGTCCGCCGATCGATCTGCAGCTGGAAGACGTCTTCCTTCGTCGGAAAGTAGCGGTAGAAGGTCCGCGCCGAGATGCCGGCGTCGTTCGCGATGTCATCAATGGTCACGTTGGCGAAGCCGCGTTCATCGAACAGCCCAAGCGCGACAGCCTCGAGCGCGCCCAGCATCAGTTCGGTGCGCTTGATCCGGAGCTGTGCGGTCAGCGATCCGGGAGCCATGGTGGAAGTTCCGGATGACATGAACTGAAGGTTATGGCAGGATCTGACACCAGAAGGGCGATCATCTCTTCCCGCCGCAGCGGGGAGCCGAGGGGGAGGTCTGGGCATGCGCGGACGATGCGGACGACTTGGTGCGGCTGTCGCGTTGGCCGGGGTGGCGCTGTTGCTGCTGGCCCCAGCTGGCGTTCAGGCGGCGGTCCCGATGACCGCGCCGCCGCCGCGCCCGTGGCGGCGTCAGCCAGTCAACGGGCGACCGGCGCGGTGGCGGGGGTGAGCGGACCGGTGACCGGCGGGCTGGGGGCGGCCGTGGTGTTCCCGACCAGCTTCGATCTGGCCCAGGTGGGCTACCAGGAGTCGGAGTTCTTCGTGTCGGGCAACGCCTCCAGCTTCGTGGCGAACGGGACACTCGGAAGCGACGGCCAGTGGAAGGTCAGCGCCGGGGTGACCGCGCCGTATACGACCCGGATCGTGGTGCGACGACCGGTCGATCCACGACGCTTCAACGGCACCGTCGTGGTCGAGTGGCTGAACGTCAGCGGCGGCGTCGATGCCGATCCGGACTGGACCCAGGCGCACAACGAGCTCATCCGCGACGGCTTCGCCTGGGTCGGGGTGTCCGCCCAGTCCGTCGGAGTCAACGCGTTGAGGACCGAGGACGCGGTCCGCTACGCGTCCCTGTCGCATCCTGGTGACAGCTTCTCCTATGACATGTTCTCTCAGGCCGGCCGTGCCGTTCGCCAGGACGCCGCGCTGGTGCTGTCTGGTCTGCGGCCCCGCCGGGTGCTGGCCGCGGGTGAGTCTCAGTCGGCTGGCCGGCTGGTCACCTACATCGATGCGCTCGGTCCCGTGGCGCATGTGTTTGATGGATACCTCGTGCACAGTCGCTTCTCGACGGGTGCGGCGTTGTCGCAGTCGCCCCAGACGGCCGTGACCGTGCCCGACCCGCTGGCCATCCGATCTGATCTCCGCACCCCGGTCTTCGTGTTCGAAACCGAGACCGACGTGGCCGCCAGCAACCTCGCCGACCGCCAGCCCGATACCAGGGCCTTTCGGCTCTGGGAGGTGGCCGGCACCTCCCACTACGACTGGTACGGCCTGGCGATCGGACCCGACGACACCGGCAACGGGCAGGGCGCCGTCGCCAACCTGGCCGCCAACCTGGACCCGCCGACCGTCATCCCGCCCGGATTCAGCTGCAACCTGGCCATCAACACCGGCGGCGCCCACTGGGCGCTCGATGCCGCCGTGTTCTGGCTGAACGGTTGGGTCGCCCACGGGACCCCACCGCCGATCGCGCCGCGCCTGCAGGTGACGAGCTCGACGCCGGTCGTCTACGCCCGTGACACCAACGGAAACGTCCTCGGAGGCGTGCGAACACCAATGGTGGACGCTCCCGTGGCCACCCTGGGCGGGGTCGGGAACAGTGGCTCCGGGCCCATCGGCGCGTTCTGCGGCCTGTTCGGAACCACCGTTCCGCTCACCTCGAACCAGCTCGTCGCCCTCTACCCGACCCACGGCCAGTTCGTCCTGAAGTGGGACCTGGCCACTCTGCGCGACACACTCCACGGCTACCTGCTACTACCGGACGCCCTCGAGCTCGCCCGGGCCGCCGCCAGCAGCAACGTCGGCGGATAGGCAGGCGGAAACCCGGCCGTCTCGGCCGTGGGGTCTGCCGCAGGATCCGGAGCCTGGTCGGGTTAGGCGGCTTTCGTTTACATATCGCCGAGACCGGTCGGGCTGGTTGCCCGATGGTCAACGAGCCCGATGAATTCGCAGTGCACTGACCCTCGGCAATGCCCTTCGGTTAGGGCGGGGGCGAGCTGGGTCCACACGGCGCGGTCGATCGGGTCGCCCGGCGTCCCGATCAGTTGGACGCAGACATGGTCAGCGCCGGCGTCGACGTGGGCTTGCACGCGAGCGGCGAGGGTGTCGACGTCGCCCCATACGATGAGGGCGTCGACGAGGCGGTCACTCAGGTCGGCGACGTCGTCGTCGGTGTATCCGAGGCGTTTCCAGTTGTTGGTGTAGTTGGGAAGCGTGGCGTACACGGCCAGCGCCGCCCGTGCGGCGCGGCGTGCTCGCTCAGCGTCGGTGTCGAAGACGATGCCCTGTTCGACGGCCAGCAGCGCGTCGTGACCAAGTGCCTCACGCGCGATCCGGGTGTGGTCGGGGGTGACGAGGTAAGGGTGGGCGCCAGCCGAGCGCTCCCGGTCCAGCTCGAGCATCTTCGGGCCGAGGGCGGCAACGCAGCGATGGGCCTTGGGGATGCCAGCCCTCTCGAGCCCCTCGAGGTAGACGCGGGTGGTGGCCAGCGGCTTTTCCCAGGACATCCCGGGACGGGCGTCGATGAGGGGCGCGTGGCTGATGCCGATGCCGAGCAGGAGCCGCTCGTGGTCGGCTTCGCTCCGGCTTCCCCACCACGCGCCGGTTTCGGCCGGTGTGTGCATCCAGAGGTTGAGGATGCCGGTGGCAACGACGGCGGACCTGGTCGAAGCGAGGAGGAGGTCGAGGGCCGGGAACAGGTCACCTCCGACATCGGGGATCCACAGCGCCGAGAACCCGAGCTCTTCGAGCTCGGCGGCCAGCTCGGCGACCATCACGGGATCGCCGTAACGCAGCTCGTGAGACCAGACTCCAGTGCCATGCATCCGCATGCCGGCAACGTAGCCAACGCGCACCGTTGTCGCGTCTGGCGGATCCGATGCGCTTTCCTGGGCATGAGGATCATTCGCCACATCTCCCCAGGCTGGGCTCCACCCTTGCCATCCCACATTTCATCCCACAAAATCGTGCGATGGGGTGCGTCTCGCTGTGACCCAGTGAGAATCGTCAAGCCGGCGATGCGAACGGTGCAACGGGTCGCGACTGGGCGGGTCCAGCTGGGAGTCCGGTGAGACGTTTCCCTGAACCGTGCGCGGAGGTTCGAGTCCTCCCGGGGGCACCAAACGGCCACAAGGGATCGTGGCCTTTGGAGGAGTGTCGGGAGGACTGGTCAGCCCACGATTCATCCCACGAATCGCCCCTGCAGGCGGCGGGCGGGGACGGTGGGTGTCGAGGTCGGCGACCGGCAGACTCTGAGAACTGGACAGGGCGATCCGGCGTCGGCCACTGCAGGGCGCAGCCGTCGAGATGTCGATCTGGTCCTCATCCCTACCGATAAGCGCGAGCCTCCCGCCGAACGCGACCAGCTTGAACTCGTCGATGCACTCCGCCGCCGGATGAACAGACCCCGGCGGGACGGGACCAGTTCGGGTGCACCCCCCGGAGCGTGTGGAACGGTCGGCCAGCGGTATCGGTCGGTAGAGCTGAGGTCGCGTCTTCTCGGCTGGGAAGAGTCGGATGTCGTGAAGGGTCGGCGATGGGCGCCCTGACTGTGCATTCTGTGCCGCCGATGGTGTCATGGCCGGTCCACGCCACGAGGCACGGATGTGGTGAGGGCGTCTTTGGCCTGCCCGTAGGCGCGCACGACGTCTTCGAGCTGCGCCACCCGGCTGCCCTTGACGAGCACGGCGTCCCTCGGGCTCATCGACTGCAACCACGCCAACCGCCTGCTCGACACTCGTCACGTGCGGGTCGCCGTAGAGGGCGGTCTGGTATCCGACGACTTCGATCCCGAGCTCCGCCGCTAGGTGGGCGATTCGGCGGTGCTCGGACTCGCGGTGGGGCCCGAGCTCGGCCATCAGCCCGAGGATGGCCAGCTTGCGTTCGCTCGCCAACCCGGCCAGCGAGCACAGGGCCGCCTTGGTTGACTCGGGGTTCGCGTTGTAGCAGTCGACGACCAGGACTGGGCCGTTGGGCACGTGGTGGACCTCCATGCGTAGGGGCGAGCCTGGGTTGACCGCGAGGGCCGCGGCCACGGCCTCGATGGGAACTCCACACCAGAGCGCGGCTGTCGCCGCGGCGAGGGCGTTGACGACCTGGTGCAGGCCCCGTACGGCGAGGCGGACGTCGGTCTGCCCCCAGGGCGACGACAGGCGGAACCGTGCCCGCAGGTCCTGGTCGAGGGTGACATGGTCGGCCCGTACGTCGGCGTCACGGTTGATCGCGTAGCCGAGCACCGGGCAGGCGTGGCGCGACGACATGTCTCGGACTCGGGGATCGTCGTAGTTCAAGACGGCCAGACCCGATGCCGGCAAGGTGGCCACGAGCTCGCCTTTGGCTCGGGCCACGCCGTCGAGGTCACCGAAGTACTCGACGTGGGCCTTGGCCACCCTGGTCACGATGCCGATGTCGGGGCGGGCCACCTGGGCCAGCCGTTCGATGTCGCCCGCGCGTCGGGCTCCCATCTCGAGGACGACCCATCGCGCCGCGTCGGGTGCGTTGAGCAGGGTCAGGGGCAGGCCCAGCTCGTTGTTGAAGGAACGCTCGTTGGCCGCGGAGCAGAAGGTCGAGGCCAAGCAGCCGGCCAGGAGGTCCTTGGTGGTGGTCTTGCCAACCGACCCGGTGATGCCGATGGCGCCGCCGACCCGACCTCGGGCGAACGCCCCGAGGCTCAGCAGTGCCGTCGCGGTGTCGGGGACCCGGATGGCTGTCCCGCCCATGGGCTCCTGTTCGGTGATGTAGGCGCGTGCGCCGGCCTCGAGCGCGGCGGGGATGAAGGTGTGGCCGTCACGCTCGGCGACGATGGGGACGTAGAGCTGCCCGGGCCGAGTGGTCCTCGAGTCGATGCTCGCACCGTCGATGTTGACGTCGGGCCCAACCAGCTCACCGCCGAGATGGGCTGCCAGTTCGCCAGTCGAGCTACGCATGCGTCGCCCCCTCGACAAGGGACCGGTGTCGGTGGCTCCGTGACATGCCTTCTCCTCCGATGGTGGGCGGATCGACGCCCTACCCGACGGGGAAGTCGAAGTAGGTGTCTGGAAACGGCTCGTCGTTCAGGGTGTAGTGCCACCACTCGCACACGTACGGGCTGAAGTCGCACTGCTCCATCATCGCAAGGAGGTGCTGACGGTTCGTCGCCTGGGTGGGCGTGATGCCCGTCGCTCCGTGCTGCGAGATCGGGTCCATCAGGTCGTGGTCACCGCCCATGGGCACGAGCTCTCCGGTGGCCAGCTCATACAGCGTCAGGTCGACGGTGCTGCCCCGGCTGTGGCCCGACTTGGCGGCGACATATCCCCTGCTCGAACATCTCGGACCGGTCGATGTTCGGGTAGTGCCGCGCCTTCGTCCGGCCATCTTCGGGCTGTTGCGCCCAGCGCACGAAGCACTCCACGGCGCGTCGAGGGCGATAGCCGTCCCACAGGAGCAGGCCGAAGCCGAGGGAGGCGGCCTCCTGCCGGACATCTCCCAGGGCCGAGCACAGCGCCCGCGTGCCGACGATCCGGTTGGCCAGGTACCCGTCCACCGGCCTGCCCGTGAAGTTGTCCCAGGTGGCGTACTTCGCATCCCAACGGATGCCGCCGACGAGCTCGTCGACGTAGGCGAAGTCGTGGTGCATCGTCACGTCCCGCTCAGAGCCAGCGACACGAGCCGGTCGATCACGTCGGACAGGGGCAACCCGGCGGCCGCCATCATCCTCGGGTAGCGGCTGTAGGAGGTCATGCCCGGCAGCGTGTTGACCTCGTTCAGCACGACGGCCCCCTCTTCGGTGAGGAACAGATCCACCCGCGCCAGCCCCCGGCATCCCAAGGCGCGATAGAGGACCCCGGCGGTCTCGTGCACCCGGGCACGCGCCTCGTCGGAGATGTCGGCGGGAACGATGAAGGTGGCGTTCTCCGAGCCGAGCTCGGGTTGCTCTTCCTGGTGGATCCGAAAGAACCCGTGGGAGAGGGAGATGCGGTCCGGTTCGCCGGCGATCACCTCCGAGTCGTTGCCGACCATCGCGCATCCGACCTCGCGGCCGACGACGGCCTCTTCGATCAACACCTTCGAGTCGTACCGTCTGGCCACAGCCACCGCGTTCGGCAGGTCCTCTGCTCGAGCGACCTTGCTGACGCCGAACGATGACCCGGAGCGGGCCGGCTTCACGAAGACGGGATAGGTGAGTCGGTCGGGGTCGATGTCCTCGCCGGGGGTGACCGTACGGAACTCGGGCGTGGCGACGCCTGCGCTCCTCGCCACGAGGTAGGCCAGGGATTTGTCCATGCACAGGGCGGAGCTCTGCACGTCGCAGCCCACGTAGGGGATGCCGGAGAGCTCCAACAAGCCCTGTATCGAACCATCCTCGCCGTACTTGCCGTGCAGGACGGGCATCACGACATCCAGGCCGATTGCCTCGTAGCGTCCCTGCTCCAACACGAGCAGTCCGTGCACACCCCGGTCCGGTGACAGCACCGCCGGGCGGCAGGTGTCGGTCTCCCAGCTCGCGCCGGGCTCATCGCACAACATCCAGGCGCCGCTCGTGGTGATCCCGATGTAATACGGCTCATATCTCTCGAGATCGAGGTTCCTGGCTACCTCCTCGGCCGATTTCACCGAGATGGGATGTTCTTCAGAACAACCGCCGAAGACAACGGCCACCCTCAACCTGTTCATGCCGTTCCCCGCTCGAACCGCACATAGTCGGTGAGGGTGTTCTCCACGGTGTCGTTCAACGCGTGATCGGTGTAGTAGGCGGTGTGCGGGGTGATCACCACGTTCGGTAGCTGCTGCAGCCGCAAGAGCAGCGCGTTGCCAACCGGCCGCTGGCGGAGATCGGAGTAGAAGACCCCACCCTCGCCTTCGAGGACATCCAGCGCCGCGCCGCCGAGCCGGCCGCCCTCCAAGGCGGCCAGGAGGGCCTCGGTGTCGAGCAGGGGCCCGCGCCCGGTGTTGATGATGAAGGCACCGGGCTTCATCAGTTCGATGCACCGACGATCCAGGAGGTGGCGGGTGCCGGTGTCGAGCGGCGTGTGGAGGGTGACCACATCGCTGCGCGCCAAGAGCGTCTCGAGGTCCACGTACTCGGCTGAGGTCGTGGGATGTCGATCATGGGCCAAGACGTGGCCGCCGAAGCCCCGCAGCCGGTCCATCACGGCCAGGCCGATGCGTCCGGTTCCGACGACCCCGACCGTCAGGTCTCGCAGCTCTCGACCTCGGACCTCGTTCAGGCGGTAGTCATGGACCTGGGCACGACTCACGGCGGACTTGGCCCCGCGAACCAGCATCAACATCAGCATGAGGGTGAAGTCAGCGACGCTGTCGGGCGAGTAGTCGACGTTCTCGACCGAGATGCCGACGCTCGCCGCACAGTCCACATCGATGTGGTCGTAGCCGACGCTCCTCGTGGAGATGTGCTCCACACCCGCTTCGCTCAGGGCGAGAAGCGTGGCCGGGCCGATACGGGATCTGTGGCTGACGCTGATGAATCGATGTCCCGATGCCAGCTCGAGGTTCGCATCGAGAGAGCGCGGCCTCGACGATGGTCAGCGTGACGCCGAATCGCGGTGCCAGCCGCCGGAAGACCACGGCCTCGTCCGGTCCGCACCCGTAGATGGTCAGCGCAAGATCCAGGGACGCGTCGTCGACCTGGTCGGGGCCACCACAACCGTCACCTGGGGCCGAGGAGAACGACGGCGGCCGGGATCGGCTGGGAGAGGGCGCGGTACGAGCTGGTGCGCAGTGGGTCACGCATCCGATTCAAGGCCGTGCGGTGTTGCCAGGACGTATGCGGTTCTCGATACGCCGGCGATATGCCCACGGCGCGTACCATCGCCTGAGTGTGCGTGTGTTGATCGTCGAAGACGAGCCCTACATGGCCGAAGCCATCCGCGATGGCCTGCGCCTGGAGGCGATCGCGGCCGACATCGCCGGAGACGGTGACACCGCTCTCGAGCTGCTCAGCGTCAACGCCTACGACATCGCCGTCCTCGACCGCGACATCCCCGGGCCCTCGGGCGACGAGATCACCGAGCGCATCCTCGCCTCCGGCAGCGGCATGCCGATAATCATGCTCACCGCGGCCGACCGACTCGACGACAAGGCCTCGGGGTTCGAGATCGGCGCCGACGACTACCTCACGAAGCCCTTCGAGCTCCGAGAGCTCGTGCTCCGCCTCCGGGCGCTCGATCGACGGCGCGGCCACAATCGGCCACCCGTACGGGAGATCGCGGGTCTGCGTCTGGATGCGTTCCGCCGGGAGGTCTACCGCGACGGCCGGTATGTCGAGCTCACCCGCAAGCAGTTCGCCGTGCTCGAGATACTTGTCGGGGCCGAGGGCGGTGTCGTCAGTGCCGAGGAGCTCTTGGAACGAGCGTGGGATGAGCACGCAGACCCGTTCACCAACGCCGTGCGCATCACCGTCTCGACCCTGCGCAAACGCCTGGGCGCCCCGCCGATCATCGCCACCGTGGCCGGCGTCGGGTACCGCGTCGACACGCACCCTGACACCGGCCGGGAAGGGGGGGACCGTGGATAGACCCCCCGGTCTGAGCGTCCGCCTCAAACTCACCCTCAGCTACGCCGGCTTCCTCATGGTTGCCGGCGCCTTGCTGCTGGCAGCCGTGTGGCTGTTCCTCCTGCGCTACGTGCCCAGAGGCGAGACCGTCCTCGTGCACGGCACGCACATCTTCGTTTCGCCCGGCCGCGGTGCGCTCCTCCGCGATTTCGCCCCGGCCGCGGCCATCTTGGGGACGTTCCTGGTGGTGTTCGGTCTGGTGGGAGGGTGGATCCTCGCCGGCCGAATGCTCGCCCCCCTGGCCCGCATCACCCAGGCCACGCGCCTGGCCGCCCACGGATCGCTCTCCCACCGGATCCGACTCCCCGGCCGCGACGATGAGTTCCGCGAGCTCGCCGACGCCTTCGACGCCATGCTGACCCGGCTCGAAGCTGACGCCGCCGCCCAGCAACGGTTCGCAGCCAACGCCTCCCATGAGCTGCGCACCCCGCTGGCAATCACCCAGACCCTGCTCGACGCGGCCCGAGGCCAGGAATTGAACCCCGAAACCAGCCAGCTCCTCGAGCGCCTGCACGTCGTCAACGCCCGGGCCATCGACCTGACCGAAGCGTTGCTCCTGCTCAGCCGCGCCGATCAGCGCTCGTTCACTCGAGAACCCGTCGACCTGTCGCTGATCGCCGAAGACGCCACCGAGATGCTCTTTCCCTTCGCCGAGCGGCACGGCGTGGCCATCGAGACATCTGGGGACACGGCCCCCACCATCGGCTCGCAGGCGCTGCTGCTGCAACTGGCCACGAACCTCGTGCACAACGCGATCGTGCACAACCTGCCCAACGGCGGCACCGTCTGGGTCCGGACCATCCTTCACGCCCCCGACGCGGTGCTCACCGTCGAGAACACGGGCGAGGAGCTCACCCCCCAGCTCGTCTCCACGCTCACCGAACCGTTCCTCCGCGGCACCGAACGCGTACGCGCCGATCATGCCGGCGTAGGCCTCGGACTGGCCATCGCTCAGAGCATCACCCAAGCGCACGATGGAACCCTGACCCTCACCGCCCGGGCGGCCGGGGGCCTCTGCGTCACCGTGCGACTACCCACCGCAGCACCGCAACGGGATTGACCGGGAACAGTCCAGCGAGCATCGAACAGGCCGCAGGACCTCGTCGAAGGGTGTCCCCTTCCCCCCGGCTGTTGGGCGCACGTACGGCACCTAGCCGCTCGGGTTGAGGGGTTCTCCTGTGGCGCGGTGGCTCACGCGGTCGGGGTATCGTGGGCACAGGGAAGGACCGTGTCGGCGGATGGCGTGAGGGGCGGGGAGGGTTCCGTGCGAGTGCCCGGGAGTTCGCTCGGTGGTCGTACCTTGTCTCTGGTCGCGGCCGCGATCGTGCTTGCCTCCGCCGTGGCGGGGGTCGTGATCGGTACGGCGTCACCGGCTTCCGCATCGACGGTGTGCGCGAGCGGCGCAACCCTCGATGGCATCGACGTGAGCACCTACCAGGGCGCCATCGACTGGGCGCAGGTCAAGGCGGCGGGCATCACCTTCGCGTTCGCCAAGGCGACGGACGGCAGCTCGCTGACCGACAGCAGGTTCGCGGCCAACTTCGCGGCCATGAAGGCGTCGGGGGTGACCCGGGGCGCTTACCTCTTCTTCCGCGCCAGTGCAGATCCGACGGCCCAAGCCGATCTGTTCCTGTCGACTCTGCAGCAGAACGGGTACGGACCGGGCGACCTCCCACCTGCCATCGATGTCGAGACGACCGATGGTCAGTCAGCCCCAACCACGGTCAGCCGTCTCCGCCAGCTCGTCTCGATCGTTCACGACGCGATCGGGGCTGCGCCGTTGATCTACACCACCGCCTCGTTCTGGAACACCACGCTCGGAGGTCCGACCGACTTCGCCAGCTCGGGGCTGTGGGTGGCCAACTGGGGTCCGCCGTGTCCGGCGATCCCGAACCCGACGTGGTCGTCATGGTCGTTCTGGCAGCGCAGCTCGACCGGCACGGTGGCCGGCATCAGCGGCCCCGTCGACCTCGACCGCTTCAACGGGTCGACGTTGCCGGCGTTCGCCGGCGCGGCCCCCCGCTTCTCCGACGCCTCGCCTCCTGTCGGCGCCTTGCCCGCCACGCCCTACGCCTACACCTTCCGAGCCACGGGCTTCCCCTCGCCCACCTTTGCCGTCGCCAGCGGCGCTCTGCCTGCGGGTCTCGCCCTGGATCCGATGACCGGGGCGCTCACCGGCTCACCCACCGCCACGGGATCGTCCACCTTCACGATCGACGCCTCCAACGGGATCGCGCCGGCGGCGAGCACCCCGCCGATCACCATCACGGTCGCCGCCAGCGACACGTTCCACCCGCTCTCACCCGTGCGAGTCCTCGACTCGCGGCCTGCAGGTCCCCAGGTCGGCCCCTACGGCACCCCGTGGGGAGCTGGCCAGACCCGTGACGTGACCGTAGCCGGGGTGGCCGGCGTGCCGGCGGACGCGGATGCGGTGGTGTTGAACGTGACGGTGACCGACACGACCGCATCGTCGTACCTGTCGCTCTGGCCGTCCGGAGAATCCCGACCGCTGGTGTCGAGCCTGAACTGGACCCCGGGACAGACCACCCCCAACGCCGTCACCGTCAAGGCGGGCACCTCAGGGAACATCAGCATCTACAACCTCACCGGCAGCGTCGACGTCATCGCCGACATCGTCGGCTACTACGACCAGGGCCCCGGCGACGGCTACAACTCGCTGTCTCCTTCGCGGATCCTCGACTCGCGGCCTGCGGGTCCCCAGGTCGGCCCTTACGGCACCCCGTGGGGAGCTGGCCAGACCCGTGACGTGACCGTAGCCGGGGTGGCCGGCGTGCCGGCGGACGCGGAAGCGGTGGTGTTGAACGTGACGGTGACCGACACGACCGCATCGTCGTACCTGTCGCTCTGGCCGGCCGGAGAATCCCGGCCGCTGGTGTCGAGCTTGAACTGGACCCCGGGACAGACCACCCCCAACGCCGTCACCGTCAAGGCGGGCACCTCGGGCAAGGTCAGCATCTACAACCTCACCGGCAGCGTCGACGTCATCGCCGACATCGTCGGCTACTTCACCGCTGGCTCCGGAAGCCTCTTCCACCCGCTCCCACCCTCACGGATCCAAGACTCCCGCCCAGGGTCTCAGGTCGCCAGCTACTCCACACCCTGGGGACCAGGCACGACCCGGAGCGTACAAGTGGCCGGGGAGGGTGGACCCTTGCCCACGGCGCAAGCCGTGCTCTTGAACGTGACGGTGACCGACACGACCGCATCGTCGTACCTGTCGCTCTGGCCGGCCGGAGAATCCCGGCCGCTGGTGTCGAGCTTGAACTGGACCCCGGGACAGACCACCCCCAACGCCGTCACCGTCAAGGTGGGCGCCTCGGGCAACATCAGCATCTACAACCTCACCGGCAACGTCGACGTCATCGCCGATCTCTCCGGCTGGTACGGCTGAACCGACCGTCCTCCAAGAATGGGACTGAATCGAGGATGCGACTCTCTCCGCGCTCGGTGACCTGGATTCGAAAGGCACTCGAACGCTGACGCCTCGACGGGCGAATACGACGTCACCACCTTCCCGGGCATCGGGGCCACCCGGACGGCGCCTCCGTCATGCCAGGAAGGAGCGGCCTCCCTGATTCGATGGCCGGCTGGGGGAAAAGTGCAGAGTTACTCGGATGCTCCGGCTCGGGCTTGGTCCGACCCGACTCTCTCTTCGAAGCGGGCGCGGAACTCTTCGGTTGTGTTGACGTGCGGGAACGGCTCATCCGGTACATCCACGCCCAGGGCGGCGCACAACGGCGCCCAGCCGTCGCCGGGAGTCCATTCGACCAGCCGCTCCGCCGGCACTTCGGCGCGCACCGCTTGCAGGTGCCGTTCATAGCCGGCCTTGGCCGAGGTCTCGTCCGTCGGGTCGATGCCCTGGCGCGCCAGCAGGCCACGTAGCGTCTCGAACCACGCGGCCATCGGGGGTGGCGGCGGCGTCTCCGCGTTGAAGGCCTCGAAGATCGTGCGGTTCGCGCTCTTCCACCAAGCGTCCGCGCTCTCCCGCCTGGAGAGGAGAACCATGGCGTCGGGGTACTCGGCCACCAGCTGTCGCCAGAACGCCGCGCCCGGCCAGTCGACCGTGGCCGCGTACCCGTCGAAGATGGCCGGCCAGTCGGGCTGGCCCGCGGCCGCGGCTGTCCACAACGGGATCTGCGCCGGCTGGGCGAACACCTCGAGCATGTGATGGCACGGGGCGTCCAGCAACTGCTCCAACGCCAGCTTCAACGAGTTCGTCCCCGTGCGCCCGATGCCGACGCCTACCACCCGCAATGTCATGGTTCCCCCCCGGTGAACAGTTCTCCGGGACGCTACCCGCGGCCAGGGTGACCGCGCTGAATGCCTGGCCGTGGGCACCGGCACCGTGAGGGGTTCGGCCGCCCGAGCGCGTTCAGGGCGCGAAGCCGGCGCGGTAGTCCGACGGCGTCTGACCGATCAGGTCGCGGAAGGCGGACTGGAAGGCCGAGAGCGACGAGTAGCCGACGTCTACGGCGATCTGGGTCACCGAGTGGTCGGTGCCGGCCAGCTGCTCGATGGCTCGCAGGATGCGGAGACGCCGCCGCGCCGCGCTCCAGGTCATACCGAGCTCGTGTTCGAAGCGTCGGGCGAGCGACCGCGACGCCAGGCCGACCTCGTCGGCGATGTCGACGAGGCGAACATCGTCGGCCAGGCGCTCGGCGGTGATAGCGAGCGCTCGACGGACCTCTACGGACCGTCCGGTGGGCATGTGCGCCGGACTCGGATTGCCGGCGAGGGCCCATGTCGCTTCGGCCAGGGCCCGGAACATCGCGAGGGCGTAGTCGTCGAGCGGCCCATCCTGGTCACCCCACTGAGCGCATTCGGTGATGAGGGCGCGGGCCAGCGGGGTGAGGTCGACGACCGCCAGATCCGATGGGGGCGGCGACACGAACGTCGTACTGAAGAGCACCGACGCGGTCGTGACCCGTTGCGGGATGGTGACCTGGATCGACACCCCGGCCCGGATGAGCGCGGCGCGGGCCGGCGGCAGCGACCAGCCCGTCCCGTCGACCTCCAGGCGCAGCACGCCGCGAGAGGCCGCGAGCAGATAATGGCGATCGACGCACAACGGCTGGGCCCCAGCTGGATCGAAGTCGCGGACGAAGCTGAACGCAGGGCGCTGCACGCCGTCCACTATCGCCGTTCACGCGACCGTCTCGACCAACTCGACGCGGAATCGGCGGCTCGACGGTGTCGCGGTCATCATCGGGCGCAGGAACTCACCGGACCGGGCGAA
Organism: uncultured Microthrixaceae bacterium; assembly: GCA_963793965.1. GTDB lineage: Bacteria > Actinomycetota > Acidimicrobiia > Acidimicrobiales > Acidimicrobilacustridaceae > UBA4742. The sequence continues at coordinate 143,420 of CAWCCB010000009.1, read as the reverse complement.
CGCCTCCGACGCAAGATATCGGTCGAACGACGCTTGGTCGATCCACTCGTGGAGGACGGTGATGCCCGTGTCGCTCTGGCGGTCGCAGAAGACTCGGAACGCGACGCAGCCGGGCATGGCGCTGACGGTCGGCTGCTCGCGTTCGAGTTGCGCGATGGCCGTCGGCCGGTCGGTCGCCGCGGTGGAGAAGTCGAGAACGGCGATGAAGGATGGAGTTGACATGCAGCCATGGTGCGACGAGCCGACCGAACGCGCCGCCGCCGAACGGACGGGAACCCGCGCCGAACGGACAGATGTGGGCCGCTACCCCATAGCCGAACACCGCCGGCACGGGTCCACAACAGTCCGAGACCGGCCGGGCTGGTGGTCGGGGAGGATGGCGTAGGTGCTGAAGCACATCTCGTCTTCGGTGCCTTCCGCGAAAGCGATGTACTTGGGTGCGCGGGTGGGGTCGACGGATCGGTCCCAGGTGCATGACATCTGGAGGGTTCGCCGGCGGTGACGTGGAGGGGGGCGGCGAGCTGGTGTTTGAGTTGCCAGTCGAAGTTCCAGTTGGGGATGTCGAGGAGGATCTGTTGTTCCGGGGTGCCGGGTGCGACGGGGAGGCGGATGCTCTTGCCCAGGGTGTGCATGTGGCATCGACCTCATCCCCACCCTCGCCGCCCTGGCCGGCGCCACCGCCCCCCACCTCCCCGGCATCGACCTGAGCGGCGCGCTCACCGGAACGGCGACGGCCCGGCGCGACGGACTGCTGATCACCTCCGACGCCCAGTCGAGCGGCCTCGGCCTACCCGGGCTGCGCTACTGCATCCGCGGTGTCATCACCGACCGCTACAGCTTCGGCCGCTACAGCACCCCCGACCAGGTCGACGGCCACGCCGGGGACTTCACCTACGAGCTCTACGACCGCGACACCGACCCCGGTGAACTCCACAGCCTCGCCAGCGACCGAACCGCCCGGAGGCTCGTGGCCGACCTCAACCCGCTCGTCGATGACCTGGCTGGCCAGCAGCTGACACCGCTCGGCACCTCCTGAGCCAGAGCACCGCCGGGTCGCGAACTCCGGTGGCAGGCATCTCTGGCGTTCGGTGCCGACGGGCTCGGAAGCCGACACCGCCGTCGACGCTCAGGTCGGGGGTGAACCGGGTTGGGCCGCGCTCCGACAGGCGCTGGCGGCGTGGCAGTTCTCGATCTGGGTGAGCACCTTGTGCAGCTCGGCCTTCTGGGCCGCGGTGAGCTTGTCGGCGATGTTGGTCAGCTCGTAGGGGTCCTTGGCGATGTCGTAGTACTCGAGCTCGTGCTGGGGGTCCTGGTACTCGACATAGACCGCCTCCACCGGCCCGTCGAATCCGGGGAGGTGCTTTGCCGAGATGCGGATGGCCTCATACGTGGTGGGGTTGCTCCCTCCGCCCTCGAAGTCGGGGTCGCTCGGGCTGTCGTTGCCGTGGTGCTCCTCCAGGGCCACGGTCGGCCAATTCGGCGCCGAGGCGGCGGACGGGTGCAGCAGTGGCACCAGGCTGGTCCCGTCGGTCGGGGTGGGGTCACGGGCCCCGGTGAGCTGCTCGAAGGTGGGGGCCAGGTCGGTGTTCTGCACGACCTGGGGCATCTGCTTGCCGTGGGGCACGCCGGGGCCGGCCACGATGAGCGGCACCCGGATGTCGGTGTCGAAGGCGGTCTGCTTGCCCCGGTCGAGGCGGTGCTGGCCCAGGTGGTAGCCGTTGTCGGAGCTGAACACGATGTAGGTGGAGTTGGTCAGGTGCTCGGCGGCCAGGGTGGCCTCGGTGTCGGCCAGCAGCTTGTCCACCGCCTCGACCGCCTGCGCCCGCTTGCGGTAGATGGCGTCGATGTTGGTGATCTGCTTGGGGCCGAGTACACGCCGCTGCCCCAGCCAGGCCGGCGGGTTCACGTTCTGGGCGTTGAAGGACGGGTCGCGGGGCTCGGTCAGGCCGGGGAAGTCGTCGGCGTTGCGCTTGGCCGGTGTGTAGGGCGCGTGCGGGGCGAAGGTGGCCACCTCGACCGCGAAGGGCTTGCCGGCCTGGTTCTGGGCCTTGATGAACGACTGGGCGTCGGTGTTGAGCTGGTCGACACCGTAGTCGTCGGGTCCGTAGTGGTGGACCGTGCCGTTGTCGTTGAGGTCGTAGTTGTACTCGAGGTACCCGGTGTCGTTGCTGACGTGCCAGTCGGTCCAGCCCGGCGGGACCGGTGCGGTGGTGGCGTTCATCTTGGGATCGCCGTAGCCGTTGAGGTACTTGCCCAGCATGGAGGTGGCGTACCCATCGTCGTGCAGGGCCAGCGCGTAGGTCTTCTGGTCGAGGTGCTGCTTCTGGAACTGCTGGAAGCCGCCGTAGGGCGCCAGGTTGGTGACCACCTTGGTGTCGTGGGGGAACAGCCCGGTGAAGATGGTCGAGCGCGACGGGCAGCACAGCGAGTCGGCCACGAAGTAGTGGTTGAAGGTCTCGCCCTGGTGCTCGAGGGCCACGATGTGGGGGGCGATCTGGGGCGTGATCAGGTTCCACGACAGGTCGTCGGTCAGGATGAACACGATGTTGGGACGAGCGGGACCGGCCGCGGCGGTGGTGGCCGACGAGGAGGACGGGCTCGAGCGGCTGCAGGCTGCGGCCAGCAGAACCACGGCCAGCACGGCCACCGCCACCGCGGAGCGCGGCCGTCCTGGTGGAGATGTCCAGCGGGTGGCCGGCGAGCGAGCGTCCATGACCGGCAGTATGCGAGGGCCCACCTACACTGTCAATCGGGGTTGTCAATCCCTCACCGTCTGCTCATGGAATCCTCATCACTCCCCCGACCCGAGCGACCCCAGGTGGGCGCTCCACCGCGGTCCGCGACCCACGGCCGACGTGACGCCCCGCTCGGCCCACGGCTGCGGCGGGCCTGGATCGGCTATCAGCGCCAGCTCGACCAAGCCATGGCCGACGCCGGGTTTGGCGAGCGGTCCTTCCCCGATGGACGGGTGCTGCGGCTGTGCCGGGACTCCGGCAGCACCACCATCGCCCACATCGGACGAGAGCTCGGGATCACCCGCCAGGGGGCGGCCGCCATCGTGGGCACGCTCCGCGACCGCGGCTATCTGGCCGTCGCACCTTCGGCTACCAATGGCCGCGAGAAGACGGTCACGCTCACGTCCCACGCCGAGGCCTACCTCGAGGCCCAGCGCCACGCCGCCCGCCAGATCGAGGCTCGGCTCCGACGACGGCTGGGAGCCGACGGATTTCAGGCGCTCGAAGCGTTGCTCGAGGCGCTCGATGCCGGCCCGGAGGAGCGCCTGCGCGGCTACCTGCGCGAGAAGGGCGTCGATCGGAGCTGACCGGGCGCGGACTGGCTCAGCGACAGCCGTATCGACAGCCCGATGCGGGTAGCGCTCCAGACCGAGCGCCACGGCCATCGGCACTGGCTCGTCTCAGGTAGCTATCGCGGAACCTTGCATATACCCTGGGGGGTATGTGTAGACGAGTGCAGTGCCCTACCTGTCAGCGCCCGACCTACGCCGGTTGCGGCCGCCACGTCGAGCAGGTGCTCGGCGATGTGCCGGCGTCCGAGCGGTGCCAGTGCGAGCAGAGCCCGAAGGCAAAGCCGGCGCGGACCAAGCGTTCCTGGTTCAGCTCCCGGACCGCCTCGAAAGGCTGATCGGCCCTTGACCGTTGCGGGCTGGACCGTCTGCGGCTGATCGGGCTCCTTCGGCGTCGGGGCTATCGGCGGGCGCGGACGAGGCAGTCGAGCGCGGGTCGCTCCGCGCCGGCCACGGCCCGGGTGACGGTGTTGGCGCGTTCGACGGTGACGTGGATCCCGGCCGCCTCGAGGTCGGCCAACACGTCAGCCGGGGTGTAGAGGACCGCGGGATCTGGGGGTCCGCCGGTCCCGTCGGTGAGGTTGGCGCGGTCGTGGGCGACGACGAGCAGGGTGCCCCCGGGTGCGAGGGCCCGTCCGGCGACGGCCATGGCCTGGCGCCGCTGGTCGGCGGGGAGTTGCAGGTAGAAGACGGCGACGAGGTCGTAGCCGACCTCGGGTTGTTCCCAGCTGGTGGCATCGGCGCACACCCAGTCGACGTCGACGCCGCGCTCGGCGGCCAGGCGGCGTCCTTTGTCGAGGCCGACGTCGGAGAAGTCGACGCCGGTGACGGTCCAGCCCTGTTCGGCCAGCCAGACGGCGTTGCGGCCCTCCCCACAGGCCAGGTCCACGGCGCGGCCGGGTGCCAGATCGGCGGTCTCCTCGACGAGGAAGAGGTTGGGGTCGGCTTTCCAGATGTACTCGGCGGTGCCGTAGCGATCGTTCCACTGCTTGGCGTCCATGTGCTCTCCTTGCGAACGGATCGCTCAGGCGTCGGGCGGTGGTGGGGCGAACTCACGGTACGCGGCGAAGGCTCGAGGGGCCCAGACGCTGGCCGGGCCGCCACCCATCAGCAGGGCGACGCCGAGCGCTTCGGCGACCTCGCCCTCGCTGGCTCCCGCGACGGCCGCGCCTCGGGCGTGGTAGGCGACGCAGCCGTCGCAGTGCTCGATCACCCCGACCACCAGCGCCATGAGCTCCTTGATGTGGGTGGGCAGGGCTCCTTCGGCCATGGCGGACTGGTGGAAGCTCGCGAACCCGCCCCAAGTGTCGGGGATGGCTCGACGCAGGTCCCGGGTGGGTTCGCGCAGGTCGGCGGCGACGTCGTGGTAGTGGCCCATGGGACGGTCCTCTGCTGGGGTCGGTGGGTGTGTCAGGCGTGGGTGAGGCCGAGGTCGGCTTCGATGGCGGCCCGGGGCTTGGCACCGACGCTGCGGGCGACGGCCTGGCCGTCGCGGAACAAGGCGATGGTGGGGATGCCCTGGATGCGGTAGCGGCCGGCGATCGGCGCGGTTGGCGTCCACGTCGACCTTCACGACCTTCAGCGTGCCATGGTGGGCGTCGGCGAGCTTCTCGAGCTCGGGGCTGACCATCCGGCAGGGTCCGCACCAGGCGGCCCAGAAGTCGACCACGACCGGGACGGTGGACTGGAGGACTTCGGTGTCGAAGGTGGTGGGGTCATCGGCGTGGGTGATGGTGGCCATGGGGAGGTCCTTTCGGGGAGTGTGGTCGCGGGGATGGGTCAGGAGGCGGAGCAGCGGTTGGGACCGAGCTCGAGGGCCCGGAGCGACGCGGGCGGCGTGTCGGGGCGGCCCATGTTGGCCTTGATGATCTCGACGTAGTTCGGGGGTCGGGGTATGGCCCGGGCGGTGGCCCAGGCCACGAAGCCGTCCTCGTCGAGCGCCAACGGTTCGAGGGTGCGGCGCAGCTCGGCCAGCGATGCGCCCACGGGCTCGCCGGGGTGCACGGGGACGCCTTCGCGGTAGTGCCCGGGCAGCACGAAGCTGGCATCGGGCAGGGTGAGGACCCGTTCCTGCAGGGAGTGGTACAGGTTGTGGGCGAACTCCTCGGCCCGGTCGGCCAGGTCCGGGCGGCCGACGCCTTCGACGAAGAGTGTGTCGCCGGTGAGCACGGCGTCGTCGCCGACGAGGTAGATGGTGGATCCCATGGTGTGACCCGGCGTCTGGATGGCGGCGACCGACACGGCGACCCCGCCCGGCAGCTCGAAGTGGTCGCCGTCGTGCAGCGGGCGTGTAGTCGAAGGAGAAGGTGTCGGCCGGGTTGAGGTGCAGGGTCGCGCCGGTGGCCTCGGCCAGGTCGCGGGCGCCGGAGAGGTGATCGGCGTGGAGGTGGGTGTCGAACACCTTGGTGATGTGCCACCCCTTGTCGGCCGCGATCTCGAGGTAGTGGCTGATGTCGATGGCGGGGTCGATGACGTAGGCCTCGTCGTCGGCACCGACCACGTAGGACAGACAGCCCTTGCCCCGGCGGCGGACCTGCACGATGGTGGCGGCGCCCGCCGGCCGTTCGGCGGTGTCGTACACGCTCCCCCAGGCGGCCATGCCGCCCACCAGGTCATGGGCGTCCCAGCCGGCGCGGGCCAGCGCGTCGGTGGCCTGGGCCGAACGTCCACCCGAGGCGCACACCACCACGACCTGTTCGTCGCGGGGGATCTCCTCGGCGCGCTGGGCCAACTCGCCGGGCGGGGATGTTGATGGCGCCCGGGATGGCCCATTCGGCCACCTCGTCGGGCTCGCGGACGTCGAGCAGGAACGGCTCGTCGTCGGTGCCCAGCCGGGCGGCCACCTCCTGCGCACTGATCTCGTTGTTCACCGATGATCTCCTTGCCATCTCAGGCGGCGGGCTTGTGGGCGTGGTCGGTGTGGAGGTGCAGCGGCACATACAGCGGGCAGAAGCCCACGGCCGCGGTGGCGAGCATCACGAGCGCCAGAACGGTGGCGATGACCCCGGCCACCGTCGTCCACCCGACCAGGAACGCCAGGACGAGCAGGACCGGGGCGACGAGGACTGCCCGGACCAGCCGATCGGTTGTGCCCATGTTCTTGTTCATGACGACCTCCGAGATCTGCGCGGATCGATCGATCCGGCACCTCTCTCAACCTATACCCCTGGGGGTATATTCCGAGTCGTCGGCACATCGGTTCCGGATACCTGGTGGGGTATGCTGGATGAGCGAGCACACAGACCGATCGGTCCAGGAGGACGACATGGAACTGCCCGAGGAGATCACCGACGATCTGCGCAAGCGCCTGCGCCGGGTGGCCGGTCAGGTGCAGGGCATCGAGCGGATGCTCGACGAGGGTCGTGAGTGCCGCGACATCGTCACCCAGATCTCCGCGGCCAACCGAGCGCTCGAGCAGGCCGGGCTTCCGGCTGGTGAGCGCGGGCCTCACGTACTGCATCGCCCATCCCGAAGAGGCCGAGGCCGACGGCTACCCCCTCGGCGAGGTCGAGAAGATGTTCATGCGGCTCGCCTGAGCATCGCACCCGGTCGATCGTCCTTCGCCCACCCGGGTCTCCAGATCGATCCAGTCTCGGGATCGCCCCTTCCGGCAGACGAGGTCAGGGACGCACCTCGTAGTAGAGGTTGGCCGGTTCGTCGAAGTCGAGCTCGCGGAAGCGGGTGAAGCCGGCGGCGGTGGTGAGCTCGGCCAGCAGCTGGGGGTGCAGCCCGAGGGTGCCCAGCCCGGCGCCGTCGGGTTCGGACAGGGCTGACGACATGCAGCTCGAGATGGAGAACCCGTACATCATGGCGGCCATCGGGTTCTTGAGGTTGTCCCGGGGTTCGGGGGCGCACCGGATGTCTTTGACCAGCCAGGTGCCGTCGGGGTCGAGGGACCGGCGGATGGCCGCCATGGTGGCCCGGGGGTCGGTCATGTCGTGCAGGCAGTCGAAGGTCAGGACGAGATCGAAGGTGGGCTCGGCGGGGAGCGCGTCGGTGCCAGCCAGGTGCAGCTCGACGTTGTCGAGTCCGGCCTCGGCCACCAGCTGGGTGGCGCGCTCGATGGCGTGGCGCGAGATGTCGTAGCCGCGGAAGCGCGAGCCCGGGAACTGCTGGGCCATGGCCATCAGGGCCACGCCGGCGCCGCAACCGACGTCGGCCACGGTGGCGCCCGCCTCGAGCTTGTCGACCACGCCGTCGAGGGCGGGCAGGATCGTCGGGACCAGTGCCAGTCGGGTCCACGGCCCCAGCATGCGCTCGGTGCGGTGCGCCCCGGCCGGGCCCTGACGGTCATAGGGCATGCCGAGGCCCGTCTCGAAGGCGGTGGCCAAGTCGTCGACGAAATCCGCGGTGGGCGGCGACCCGAAGGCCCCGGCCGCGAAGAACAGGCTGTCGCCCTCGTCGGCCAACACGGCCGCGGCGGTGGGGGTCAGCTCGAACCGGTCGTCGTCGTGCCAGACCAGCAGGCCGGCCGCGCCCTGCCCTCGCAACCATTCGCGCAGCCACCGCTCGTGCAGGCCGGTGCGGTCCGCCAGCTCCTGTGAGCTGATCGGTCCCGCGTCCGCATGGCCCGGTAGAGGCCGAGACGGTCGCCGAGATGGATCAGCAGCGACACCATCTCCCCTTGCTTGTAGGTCCACACCTGATAGGCGAAGAGCCCGATCTCGTCCGCGGTCGGCTCGGCTGGGTCGGTCATGGCGAGAGTCTTCCAGGCGGCGCCGGCCCGTGGCGACGTGGTCGGGTCCAGGTGACCGAGGGCGAGACGAGATCAGCGGCCGGGCCAGAAGGGAACGAAGCGGGGGGTGCGCCGGGCGTAGTCGGCGTAGCCGGGATAGGTGGCGAGGAGCTTGTCCTCCTCCCAGCGGGCCTTGAGCGAGAACCAGCCGGTGAGCGCGACGGTGGCGACCGCCACGACGATGCTCCCGGAGCGCACGGCGGCGCCCACGGTGAGGGCGATCAGGCCGCTGTAGATGGGGTGGCGGACGTAGCGGTAGAGGCCACCGGTGCGCAGCTCACCGTGGGCGACCGGGCTGGGCAACGGGGTGAGGGACCGTCCCAGGTTCACGACCCCGACCACCAGCACGGCGATCCCGATCCACTCGAGCCCCTGCGCGGCCGCCGCCAGCCAGGACGGCGTGGTCCAGGCCTGGCCGGCCGGGACCAGCAGGATGATGGCCAGCAGCGCGAACTGGACGGTGACGAACAGCCAGGCGATGGCGGTGTCGCGTGGGTTGTCGGCGCGGAGCAGGCCCATGGGGGAAGGGTACGGATCGCTCAGTGCGAGAAGTGGATGTCGGGCAGCAGCCGGCCGAGCCACTTGGGGAGCCACCAGTTGCGGTCGCCGAGGAGCCCCATGAGCGACGGGACGAGCATCATGCGCACCACGGTGGCGTCGACCAGCACGGCCAGCGCCAGGGTGACGCCGAGCTCGGTGGGTGGGATGGGGCCGGTGACGCCGAAGGCGATGAACACGACGATCATGATGAGCGCGGCGTTGGTGATGGGTCGCCCGGTTCGGGCGATGCCTTCGCGGATGGCGAGCTGGGTGTCGCCGGTGGCCTCGTAGCGCTCGCGGATGGCCGCCAGCAGGAAGAGCTGGTAGTCCATCGAGAGCCCGAAGAGCAGGGCGAAGAAGAACAGGGGGGCCCAGGCGTCGACGAAGCCCTGGGGGTGGATGCCCAGCAGACCGGCGCCGAACCCGTGCTGGAAGACCAGGGTGGCGAAGCCGAAGCTCGCCCCCACGCTGATCAGGTTCAACGCGATCGAGGACAGGGCGATGGTGAGGCTGCGGAACACGACCAGCAGCAGCAGGAAGGCCACGACCATGATGAGGCCGATGGCCAGCGGGGCTCGGCCGGTGAGCACGGCGGTGAGGTCGTGGTTCTGGGCCGCCGGCCCGCCCACCAGGGCATCGGGGACCTGGGCGCCGATGGTGGCCCGCAGGCGGGCGACCAGGTCGGAGGTGGCGGCTGGAGTCCACCGGGGTGGCCGGGGTGACGCGGACGACGGTGCGGCCGGTGGCCGCGGGTTGGGCCACGATCCGGGCGTCGACCACGTTGGTGTCGGCCCGGGCCAGTCGGACCACGGTCTGGGCGTGGTCGGCGTCGACGGTGACGAACAGGGGCGCGGCGGCGCCGGGACCGAACGAGGCGACGATCATGTCGTAGCCGTCGCGGCTCGACCGGCCCTGGTCGACGACGCGGGCTCCGGGCATCCCCAGGTGCATCCCGATGGCCGGCGCGGCCAACAGCAGGAGCAGGGCCAGGCCGGCGACGAGCGTGCGTCCGGGGTGACGCAGGGCGTGTCCGGTCCAGCGGGCCCAGCGACCCTCGGCGGCCCGGTCGGGATCCTGGTGGTTGCGGACCACGAGCACCCGGTCGCCCAGCGAGACCAGCACGGCCGGGAGCAGGGTGAGTGCGGCCAGGGCCACGGCGACGACCGACAGGATCATGCCCAGGGCCATCGACCGGAAGACCATGACCGGCACGACGAACACCGCGGCCAACGACAGCACCACGGTGAGGGCGGAGAGGAAGACGGCCTTGCCCGCGGTGGTGAGCGTGTTGGCGATGGCGTCGGCGGCGTCGAGGCCGTCCTCGCGCTCCTCGCGGTAGCGCGACACGATGAACAGGCTGTAGTCGATGCCGACGGCCAGGCCGATCATCATCGAGAAGTTCATGGCCCACACCGACAGCGGCGTGGCGTCACCCATGAGGTGCAGGGCGGCGAACCCGACGGCGATGCCGGCCAGGGCCAGCAGCAGCGGGAGCCCGGCGGCGATGGCTGAGCCGAAGGCGATCAGCAACAGGATGATCGTCGGGATCCCCGACAGGAGCTCGGCGCGGTGCAGCGCCTCGGCGTTGCTCTGGTTGAAGTCGCTCCACACCGCCCATTCGCCGGTGACCTTGGCCACGGCTCCGGCCGGGAGGCGCAGGCTGGCGACGTGGTCGATGAGCCGGCCAGCCGACGTGGGCAGACCGGCGTCGGTGGACGCGGCCAGCTGCACGGGGATCAGTGCCGTTCGCCCATCGGCGGCGATGAGCCCGGCCGACGCCGGCTGGGTGGTCGGGTCGACGACGGCCGCGGTGCCGGGCGCGCCGTGCAGGTCGGCGACCAGCTGCTTGAGGCCGGCGGGATCGGCGGCGATGGGGTGGCGCTGGCGGTACACGACGATGGCGGCTTCGGCGCCGACCTGGGGGAAGTCGCGCCGTAGCTCGTTGCGGACCTGGGCCGACACCGAGCCCTGGGCGTCCCAGCCGGCGCCCGACAGGGCGCTGGTGAGCGTGAGGGCGAGCGGGGCGGCGGCCAGGGTGGCGACCAGCCAGACGATCATCACCAGGCGACGGCGCCGGGCCGAGAAGCGGGCCAGCCGGGCGAACCACGGCTCCTTGGGCGCGGCACCACCGGCGGTGACGGCGGTCTTCGGGTCGGGCATCGGGTCGCGTCGTGGCCATCGGTCTGCTTTCGGTCGTCCGGTATTGGTACCCCATAGGGTATCGGAGGATACCCCTGGGGGTATACATTGAATTGGTGGCATTCGTCGAGTACGTCCTGGCTGGGCTCGGCGTGGGGTTCGTGTTCGGGATGTTCGGCGCCGGGGGCTCGGCGTTCGCCACCCCGGTGCTGGCCGTGCTCGGCGTCCCCGGCCTCATGGCGGTCGCCTCGCCGCTGCCGGCCATGATCCCGGCCGCGTTCGCCGGGGCCCGCCGCTACGTGCGCGCCGGGAACTTCGACCGTCGGGTGGCCCGCCTCGCCGTCATCGGCGGGATCCCCGGCACGCTGCTGGGCGCGCTCGCCTCCCGGCTGGTGGGAGGCGACCGCCTCCTGGTCCTGTCGGGCCTGCTCCTGTTCGTCATCGGCGTCCGGCTCCTGCTGCCGGATCGGGCCGGGGCGTCGGGACGCGCCGCCGATCGACGCAGCAGCACCTCGATCGTGGTCGGCTCGGCGTTCGGGGTGGGCCTGCTCACCGGCCTGTTGGCCAACGGCGGCGGGTTCCTGCTGGTGCCGTTGTTCGTCCTGGTGCTGGGCCTCGACGCGGTGGAGGCCGCCGGCACCTCGATGGTGGTGGTCGGCATCCTCACCATCCCGACCCTGGCCACCCACTGGGCGCTCGGCCACATCGACTGGACCGTGGCCGCCGGGTTCGCCCTCGGGCTCATCCCCGCGTCGATGCTGGGCGCCCGCGTCGCTCAGCGTGTCCCGGCCAAGCAGGCCCGCCTGGCGTTCGGGGCGATGCTGGTCGGGTTCTCGGTCTGGTTCCTCGTCCGCCGACTCGGCTGAAGGGACCCGAAGCCGAGCTTCACTGCAAGGCGGGTCATACAGGCAGGTTCGAACGCGCATCGGTCGGCCGACCGAGACAGCAGGGGAGGTCAGGCCTGTGGTGCGTTCAGGCGCGGTGACCGTCGCCGGATCGACGGTCCAGGGCTTCTCGGGCGTACCGTTCGATGAGGAGGGGTTTGAAGTCGGGCACCCGGCTGCGCGCCACGCGCTGCTCGGCGGCGGCGACGCATTGGTCGACGACGTCTGGCCCCAGGCGGGCGTCGTAGTCGATGTGCAGGTGCTGGTTGAGCTTGTGGAGCTGTCGCTCGAGGTCGGATCGGCTGCGCAGGTCTTCGGTCATGGATCGATCAACTCCTGATGAGGAACACGATGCCGAGGGTGGCGATGGCGGTCCCGTAGATGCGTTCGAGACGGGCCGGGTTGCTGCGGATGGCGAGGCGGGCGCCGAGGTAGGAGAACGGGATCGATGTGGCCCCGAACACGACCACCAGGGACCAGTCGATGTGGCCGAGCGCGGCGTGCACGATCGTGCCGGGGACGGCGAGCACGGCGGCGACGGCCAGGGAACAGGCGAAGGCGGTCTTGATCGGAACTCGCAGGACAGCCATGTACAGCGGCGCGAGCAGGAAGCCGCCGCTGTTGGCCAACAGGCCCGATGCCAGTCCGACCACTGCGGCGACGCCGACCAGCCACCAGGCTGAATGGCGGGGCTGGTCGCCACGTCGGGTCGGACGCTTGTGATGGCCGAGCGCGAACCGCAGACCGAGCCCGACCAGGATGACATCGGTGACTTGGACCAGGAGCCCACCGCCGATCCAGCGGGTGGCCAGCGCCCCGGCGACCGTGGTGGGCACCCCTACACCGATGCTCCACCGGACGATGCGCCAGTCGATGAGGTGTTCACGCCAGTAGGCGCCACTGGCCACCAAGGTCGATGGGATGGTGGCCGGCAGCGGTGAGGCCACCGCCACGATGGCCGGGTAGCCGGCGGCGGCCAGCATCGGGGTGGCGATGGCAGAACCGCCCTTGCCGAACAGGCCCCCCAGGAAGCCGACGACCAGTCCGATACCGGCCGCTACCAGCGCCATGTGTGCATCCATCGGCGGTTGTCCACAACTCCACGGTCATGCCGTCGCGCCCATCGGTCGAGACCGAATCGCCATCAGTTCCCATAGGCCACGCCTATGGACACGTCCGGGCCGAGCTCAGTCAACCGGGATCGCCGAGGCGGAGCCCGTCCGCTCGGCCGGTCCCGCTTGGGGCGGCTCGGTCAGCAGGTGTCGAAGGATCAAGAAGAACACCGCGGCAACGAACACGAGGATGCAGGTCCACACGTTGAGGCGCAGACCCAGGATCTTGTTGGCGTGGTCGATGCGGAGCATCTCGATCCAGACCCGGCCCAGCGTGTAGCCGGCGATGTACAGCACGAAGAGGTTCCCCGGACGAAGCCGGGGGGCGATGCGAGGCACGATCCAGATCAGCACGGCGGCCAGTCCGAGATCCCACAGCGCTTCGTAGAGGAAGGTCGGGTGGAAGGTGGCGTATTGGACATAACCCGCCGGGCGGTTGGCGACGTCGATGCGCAGACCCCACGGCAGGGTGGTGGGTCGTCCGAACAGCTCCTGGTTGAAGTAGTTCCCGAACCGGCCGATGGCCTGGGCCACCGGCAGGGCCGGGGCCACCGCGTCCAACAGGGCCGCCACATCGAGCCCACGCCGCCGCGCCACCACGTATCCGGCGGCGACCCCGAAGGCGACCCCGCCCCAGATGCCGAGCCCGCCGTCCCAGATCTTCAACGCGTTCATCCAATGACCGCGGTACAACTCGTTGTCGCTCACCACGTGATACACCCGGGCGCCGATCAGTCCGGCGGGCACCGCCCACACCGCGATCGCGTCGACATCGTCGGGGTCGCCGCCGGTACGCGCCCAACGCCGGCGAGTGATGGCCCAGCCCGCCAGCGCGCCCAAGGCGATCATCAGACCGTAGGCGTGGAAGTGCAACGGCCCCAGATCGAACCCGTTGGTCGACGGGCTCGGGAGGTAGGCGATCGGCACGGGCCCTTGCCTAGCGCAACCGCGTCTCCCGCAGGTGTCTGGGCCGGGTGACCTGACGGCGGAGCCCGGTTAGGGTCCGCGGTTGTGGAGAAGTCCCCGTCGGGCGGCTCGGATCCGACCATCAGTCGTCGAGCGCTGCTGCTGGGCGCCGGCTTCGGGGCCGCCAACCTGGCCCTCGTCGGGGCCTTGGTCGACCGGGCCGACGGAGCCGGGCGCCCGACCTCGACCCGACCGCCCCGGATCGTCGTCCGGGAGCGGCCGGCAGCACCGGGCCCGCCGGCACTAGCGGGAGCCGGGCCGCCGCCCCCAGCCGGGCACGTGTTCGACCAGGTCATCGCCGGGGGTCGGGTCATGGACCCCGAAACGGGCTATGACTCGGTCGCCGATGTCGGGATCGACGGCGCCCGCATCACCCAGATCAGCACCGAGCCCCTGGAGGGTCGGACGCGGATCCACGCCACCGACCTGGTGGTCGCGCCCGGGTTCATCGACCTGTTGTCCTACGAGCCCAACGACTACGGGACCTGGTTCAAGATCGGCGACGGCGTGACCACCAACCTGGGCATGCACGGCCTCAACGCCACCCCCGACGAGTTCTTCGCGCTCTATGGCGAAGCGTCCATCCGTCCGCCGGTGCACTACGGCGGGGCGTTCGACGACCCGTGGATGCGCATCCTCGACGCCATCCCGGCCCGCGCCGCGTGGCCTTCGCAGGTGTCCGAGCTCGCCGCCCAGGTCGAGTCGGGCCTGGCCGCCGGATGGCTGGGGGTGGACTTCGAGCCCGAATACACCCCCTGGGTGACCGACACCGAGATCACCGCCCTCGCCACCATCGCGGCCAGACACGACATGCCGGTGTTCTTCCACGCCCGCTACTCGTCGCCCAGCGAGCCCGGCAAGGACAACGCCGCGGCGCTGGCCGAAGTGCTGCAGATCGCCGAGACCACCGGCGCGTCCGTGCACGTCGACCACATCACCAGCACCGGCGGCACCCACACCATGGCCCAGAGCGTCGAAACCCTCGAAGCCGCCCGCGCCAAAGGCGTCGACGTCACCGCCTGCATGTACCCGTACACGTTCTGGGCCACCTATGCCGCGTCGCCCCGCTTCGGTCCCGGTTGGCAGCAGCGCTACCAGCTGACCTACGCCGATCTGCAGGTGCCGGGCACCGATCAGCGTCTCACCTCCGAGAGCTTCGCCCGATGTCAAGCCGACGACACCCTGGTGGCCGCCTACGCCATCCCCGAGTCCGACATCCTCACCGGTCTGCAGACCCCGTGGATCATGATCGGCAGCGACTGCATCCTCACCCCGCCCCCACCCGGGCAACTCCCCGACAACCACCCCCGCGGCTCCGGTTGCTTCAGCCGGGTCCTCGGCCGCTACGTCCGCGAACAGAAGGTTCTCACCCTGATGGCCGCGCTGAGCAAGATGACCATCCAACCCGTCAAGCGCCTCGAGAAGCGCGTCCCCGCGCTCAGGACCAAAGGCCGCCTCCAGATGGGGGCCGATGCCGACATCACCGTGTTCGACCCCCAGACCGTGCTCGATCGCTCCACCGTCGACGACCCAGCCCAGATGGCCGCCGGCATCGAATACGTGATCGTTCTGGGCCAGGTCGTCAAGGACCAGGCCGGCGTCCATCGCGATGTGCGGCCCGGTCAGCCCGTCAAGTCCGTGCTCGCCTGACAAGCCCTCCATCGAACCGACCGATAGCTTCTCGACAATGGCCAGCCCGGAGTCCACCGCCGACAGCGGCCTGGTGAGACACCCTGACCAGCAGGGACGAACGCCGACCGGCCGGCTGAGCGACAGCCTCAAGACAGCAGCCGCGTCTCGGGGCGCGGCCGCGTTCATCCTGTTCGGAGGCTCGCCCCGAGGACTCCGTTACCTCAGCGCCGACCCCACCAAGCGGGGCGTCATCGCGGCACTGCTCGCATCGGCCGCGTTCACCGTCATCGCCGCAGCACGTCTCACCGCCGAGCGCGCCCACCGTCTCCTCCACGTGTTCCGAGCCGAATCGGACTGATACAGATCAGGGCGCGGCACGTCCCCTCTTCACCTCGTCGGACCTAGCCGACGCCCAACCGCACCCGGCCAGTCCGATCTCGACTCACCGGTCGTGGTCGTGGTGTTGGGCCCCGGCCTGGGGGGGTCATGATCGGGTGTGCCGCCGGGGCTGGCGTGCACGATGACCTGGTTGAGGCGGGGTACTTCGTCGATCAGGTGGTGCTCGACGGCGTGGGCGATGTCATGGCCGTCGCCGAGGCTGATGTTGGGGTCGACGGTGATCTCGATCTCGGCGTGGAGCTGGTGGCCGATCCAGCGGATGCGCACGGTGTTGACCTCGGACACACCGCTGACATAGCTGGCGGCGTGTTCGGTGGCCTGGGTCAGTTCCGGGTCGACCGCGTCCATCAGTCGCCGGTAGATGCTCAGGGCCGCGCCTCTGGCCACGAACACGATGGCGACGGTGATGATGAGGCCCATGACCGGGTCGGCCCAGTCCCACCCGAGTGCCACCCCGCCCGCGCCGACGAGCACCGCCAAGGAGGTGAACCCGTCGGTGCGGGCGTGGATCCCGTCGGCGACGAGCGCGGCTGAACCGATGCGGCGACCGGTGTGGATCCGATAGCGGGCGGCGATCTCATTGCCGGCGAAACCGATGACCGCGGCGATCGCCACCAAGCCCAGGTGGTGGAGGGCCTGGGGGTGAAACAACCGGTGGATGGCGGCGTAGCCCGCGGCGACGGCCGACGCCGCGATCACGGCCACGATGGCAATCCCGGCCAAGTCCTCCGAGCGGCCGTAGCCGTAGGTGTAGCGACGGTTCGGTGGTCGGCGGCTGATGGTGAACGCCACCCACAACGGGATGGCGGTGAGCGCGTCGGCGAAGTTGTGGAGCGTGTCGCCCAAAAGGGCTACCGACCCGCTCGCCAGCACCACCACCAGCTGAGCGACGGCGGTGACCGCCAGCACCACCAACGAGACCTTCAGCGCATGAATGCCCTCCGCGCTGCCCTCGAGGGCCGGGTCGAGCTGGTCCGCCGCGTCGTGGCTGTGGCCCATCAGGTGACCGAACCAGCCTCGGAGCCCGCCATGGTCGTGGTGGTCATGGACGTGGCCCTCGTGCTCGTGGTGTTCGTCGTGCGCGTGGTCAGCCACCACCAAACCCTATGGCGCCATCCTCACCGGGTTGCCCGCAGCCCTCGCGCCAGTCCAACGCTCGATGTCCCGTTGGTCATGATTGATGGATGCCAGGTCGCCAGGTTCCGTCGGTTGGTCAGGCTGGGCGGCTGCGCCGCTACGGGTTCGGCCTTGAAGCGATCACCCTGGGCTGGAACGTCGCCGGGGTGATCGTTCTGGCGGTGGCGGCTATCCGGGCCAGGTCAGTGGCGCTGGGTGGGTTCGGCCTGGATTCGCTGATCGAGATCGGAGCCAGCACCGTCGTCATCTGGGAGCTGTCCGGCACCGGCGAGCCTCGCCAGCGCCGCTCCCTGCAACTGATCGGATGGGCGTTCGTCGCGCTCGCCGTGTACCTGGCCGTCCAGAGCACCTGGGTGCTGGCCACCCGGTTCCATCCTCACCACTCCTGGCTGGGCATCGCCTGGACCGCGGTAACTGCAGTAGTCATGTTCGCCTTGGCCGCGGGCAAAGCCCGCGTAGGTGCTGCCCTCGACAATCCGGTTCTGCTCACCGAGGGACGCGTCACCTTCATCGACGGAATGCTGGCCACCGCCGTGCTGATCGGCTTGGTGCTCAACGCCTCCGTCGGGTGGTGGTGGGCCGACCCGGCCGCCGGCTATGTGATCCTGTTGTACGGGCTCAAGGAAGGCCTGGCGGCCATCCGCGAGTGACCCTCACCGGGGACCGCAAGCCTCTTGGAGCTGAGCGCCGCGACGCTTCCGTCGTCCGCTGGCTACCTCACTGGCCAGCAGGCAGGGGGTCGCCATGAGGATCGCAGTGGTCGGGGCGGGCTCGTGGGGTACCACGTTCGCGTCGATGCTCGCCGAACGTCACGACACCATGTTGTGGGCCCGAGAGCCCGAGGTGGCCGAATCAGTGTCTGTCGAGCACGTGAATCGCTTGTTTCTGCCCGAGGTGGCGCTCGAACCGGCCTTGCGCGCCTCGACCCGGCTGGACGTGGTCGTTGCCGACCGCGAGCTGGTCGTCATGGTGGTTCCGACCCAGCACCTGCGGGGCGTGACTGAGCAGCTCGGAGCCGGGGTCAGATCCGACGCCATCGTGCTCAGCTTGGCCAAGGGAATCGAGCACGGCACTTTGCTGCGACCGTCACAGGTGATCGGGGAGGTCAGGGCCGGACACGACCTGGCCAGGATCGGTGTGATGTCGGGCCCGAATCTGGCTCGGGAGATCGCGGCGCGACAACCGTCGGCCACGGTGGTGGCCTTTGCCGATGCGGGTCTTGCTGTCCGGGTGCAATCGGAGCTGATCAGTCCCCGCTTCCGGGTGTACACCAGCGCCGACGTCGTGGGGTGCGAGATCGGTGGTGCGGTGAAGAACGTGATCGCCATCGCGGCCGGCATCGCCGATGGCCTGGGCTACGGGTGGAACACGCGGGCCGCGCTGATCACTCGCGGCCTGGCTGAGCTGGCTCGTCTCGGCGTGGCCCTGGGCGGCGACCCGCTCACCTTCCTGGGACTGGCGGGCAACGGTGATTTGATCGCCACGTGTAGCAGCGCCGACAGCCGGAACCATCGGGTCGGCCGCGAGCTGGGTCAAGGCCGAGCGCTGGCCGACATCCTCGCCGACATGACGATGGTGGCGGAGGGGGTCAGCTCCGCCCCTGCCGTTCGGGCGCTGGCCGATCGGGTCGGCGTCGATCTACCGATCGTGTCGCAAGTGCAGGCGGTTCTGGCCGGGGAGCGATCGCCGGGCCAGGTGGTCGAGGCTCTGATGGGTCGGGCGGCCACCACCGAGCTGCATGACCTGCCCGGGAGACCACCCGTCGTCTGACCATCGAGAGAGTCATGGCGGGTCTGAGGACCGGATGGCTCCGCGTAGCTGTTCGGCCGCCTGGGCGGGGTCGGTCGTGTTGACCCCGATGCCGGTACCGAGCTCGAAACCCGCTTCGATTTGGAGTCTCGGGCGGATGTGGATGTGCCAGTGGTAGTCCGAGCCTCGCTGAGCCGGCCGGGTGTGGATGAACAGGTTGTAGGGCGGGTCGTCGAGGTGGCGGTCGAGTCGGGCCAGCCCTTGGCGCAGCGTGGCCGCGACAGCCTGGAGGTCGCTGGCCGCGTCCTCGAAGCGTTGTTCGTGCCGGCGGGGGGCGACCAGGAGTTCGTAGGGGGTCGACGACCACCAGGGGCACCAGACGACGGCTTCATCGCCGGCGACCACCAGCGACGGGTCGTGGTCCTGTCGGAGCAGTTCGCGGCACAGCACGCAACGATCGCCGGTGCCGATGTGTTCGAGCTCCTCATCGACGTGAGGTGGTTCGACGTCGATGGCCACGATCTGGGCGTGGGGATGGGTCAGCGACGCTCCGGCCTCCGCGCCGTGGTTGATGATGATCTGGGTGTAGCGGTGTCCGGCCGCAGCGTGAGCCCGAGCGCGGTCGTGCAACACCTGCAATGCCCGGTATGCCTGGTCGTCATCGAGGCGGCCAAAGGAACGACGGTGGTCAGGTGACAGCACGGCGACCTCGTGGACACCGTGGCCTGGCCGTCGGTCACGCAGGCCATCGGCCGCACCGGCATCTTGAGGGTCGAGGCCGTCCACGATCGGATACCGGTTCGGGACGACCCGGACCTGCCAGCCGGGGCGATCCGGGAGCCCATCCCCCCGTCGCGCTACCTCGGGCGGTGTCCGGTCCTCGTGACCGGCGCACAGCGGGCAGTCAGACACGACGGGCTGGGCGGGCAAGGTCGCCACGGCTCCTCTGGGATCGTGGGGCCGCGACGCTCGAGCGGGGGCCAGGATCGCCCATCGTCCCGCGAGCGGATCCCAACGAAGCTCAGCCACAGGACCGAGTATGGACGTCTGACACACTGCGAACAGCGATTGCGCCAACAGGGCACCGTTTGCCACGGCCGATCACCCGACGAGGGGACACCCGATGGGCTTGCAGGAGGTTCGGGTCCGGCCGGTTGAGCTGACCCGACTGGAATCGATCGTCGGGCGCGAGCGGACCGTCCTGCTCGAGGCAACCGCCGCGGCGACGCGCGACGTGCTGGCGGGCCGAAGGGTGATCAACGTGAACTCGACCGCGGTCGGAGGCGGGGTGGCCGAGTTGTTGCAGACCCTCCTGGCCACCATCGGCGGGCTCAACATCGACGCCCGTTGGGTGGTGATCGATGGTGACCCGGACTTCTTCGCCATCACCAAACGGATCCACAACCACCTCTACGGGGTCGCCGGTGATGGCGGACCGCTGGGCCCGAGCGAACACGAACGCTACGAAGCCACCATCGCCCCCAATGTGGAGGAGATGCGCCGACTCGTGGCGCCCGGCGACATCGTCGTGCTTCACGACCCCCAGACCGCGGGACTCGCGCCCGCGCTGCTGGCCCTGGGCATCACGGTGATCTGGCGATGCCACGTCGGGATCGACACCCAGAACGATCGCTCCCGGCTGGCCTGGGAGTTTCTACGCAGCTACATCGACGATGTCCCCGCCTTCGTCTTCTCCTGCGCCCAGTTCGCGCCTGACTGGATGCCCGGCGAACGCGTCCACATCATCGCCCCTTCCATCGACCCGCTCTCGGCCAAGAACGAGACGATCGCTCCGGCCGACGCCCTGCACACCCTCCAGCTCGTCGGTCTCCTCGACGGGGGGACGGGACGACCGGCGACGTCGTTCACTCGGCGCGACGGCTCGCACGGGCATGTACGGCAGCCCGTCGACCTGCTCGGCACGGGTCCGGCGCCATCCGACGCTCCCGTCATACTGCAGGCCTCCCGATGGGACGCGCTCAAGGACATGTCCGGTGTGATGGCCGGCTTCGCCGAGCACTTGGGTGACATGGGCGCCGCCCACCTCGTACTGTGCGGTCCGAGCGTGGGCGGTGTGGCCGACGACCCTGAGGCCGCCCAGATCCTCGAGCGCTGCCTCGCCGACCGGCGGGACCTAGCCGGCGGCGGCGCGGGAACGGGTCCACCTCGCCTGCGTATCGATGACCGACGGCGACGAGGCCGCCGCCGTGGTCAACGCCCTGCAGCGACACGCCCGGATCGTCGTGCAGAAGAGCTTGGCCGAGGGGTTCGGCCTCACCGTGGCCGAGGCGATGTGGAAGGCGCGACCCGTGGTCGGCAGCGCGGTCGGTGGGATCGTCGATCAGATCATCGACGGCGAAACCGGCTTCCTCCTGGACGATCCCGTCGATCTCGGCGCGTTCGCCGCCGTCATCGCCCGCCTCCTGGCCGATCCGGCCGAGGCCGGCCGAATGGGACGCAACGGCAAGGCCCGGACCAACGAGCTGTTCCTCAGCGATCGCCATCTGCAGCACTGGGCATTGCTGCTGACCCAGCTCGCCTAGGGGTCGAATCGCATGCGTGACGGCCCACGAACAACTCGTCGACCGGACCAACCCCGAGATCGACGCCCGAACCATCACCGCGCCCAATCACCGCGCATCCGCGTACGACCACCGTCGCGGGTGGGATCGCGCGTGAATCACGGACTCCAATCGGGGTCGCGGCCGGTATACGCGAGGAGCTTCTGCTGCGAGGATGCGCCGGGGGGCCCGGGGATCTCGGGATCACATACAACTGCGTAGTCATCTCGCGTGCCTCAGAGCGGGCGCCCGTGAACGGACCGGAGCGGGCGAGGGCGTCGGTCGGCCTGGCGGCCAGTCGGCGCGATGGTCAGGCGAGGTCGTGGAGACAGGTGCCGCCGTCGGCGTCGCTGTTCGTGCCATCAGGGCAGGTGGTCGACGCCCAGGTCGCGTGTTGGAAGAACGTGCCCGTCGTGGTTGCGCCATCCAGATCGGTGGTGGTCAGGTTGGCGCGGTTGAGGTTGGCGGCGTCCAGCCGGGTGGGTATGACGATGAGCGCGTCGCTGGACTCGAGCGGGGAGAGGTCGGCACCGGTCAGGTTGACGCCCCGGAGGTCAGCCCCTTGCAGCGAGGTCCCCTGGAGCTGCGCGCCGGCCAGCGAGGTGCGTCGCAGGTCGGTGTGAGAGAGGTCCGCAGCGTGGCACGCCTCGAAGTCCGTGGTGGCCGGCGGGCAGGACCAGAAGGTGGTGGACGCGAAGGTCACCGCGGTCAGCTGGGCACCGGTGAGATCGACCTGCGACAGATCGGTGCGGGTGAAGTCGGCGTGGGACAGGGAGGCGCCGCGCAGGTCGATGCCACCGCAGAACGAGACGGTCCCCACCTGAGGGTCGGTTTCGGTGTCGCAGGTGGTGGTGTGGCTGTCGGTGAAGTTCGCGCCGATCAGGTCTGCGTTGGCGAAGGTGGCCAGGTCGCAGACGGCCGGGTAGACCGCCGGTGGCAGACAGAACCCGAAGTTCGCACCCGTGAAGTTGGCCCGGATCAGGTTGCCCGACCCGAAGTTCACCCCGATCAGCGTGGAGTACGAGAGATCGCTCTGCCTGAAGTTGGTCCCGGCGACGTCCGCCGTGGTGCACGTGACCGCCAGCGGCACCGTCGTCACGGTGCAGTTGGCGAGCTTGGTCTGGCTGAGGTCGCTGTTGCGCAACTGCGCACCGGAGAGGTTCGAGGTAGACAGGTCCGAGCCCGCGAGGTCGGCGTAGCTCAGGTCCAGGCTCGAGAGATCCGCGGCCGGGAACGGCGTGTCGGGACAGACCGTGTGGTGGAGACGGGTGGGCCGGGCCACGATCGTGCACCCGTCAACCACGGTGGTGGGCGCGGCCGCGGCCGGAGTCGCCGTCGCCACCACCCACGACGTCGAGGCGATCAACGCCATCGCCAGGAACGGAGCTGGCCACCACCACCGACTGAACCGAGCACGCGCCGTCGTCAACATGACGTATCCCCCTGACGTCAGCGCGCCACCGCACCCGGAGGCTAGCTCGACCCGACCAGGACGGCCCGGCCCACCCGCTCGACGCTCGGTCGTCCTCAACCAGAATCAGTCGAGGGGGCGCCGGGCGATGGCAGGTGGCTCCCGGCCGGCCAGCACCCAGCCTCCCAGGCCGGCCACGACCGGGAGTCCCACCAGGATCACGACCAGCTCCTGCATCGGGATGTGGGAGAGGTGGTGCAGATCGGCGTGGTACCAGGCCGCCAGGGCCAGATAGGCGCCTACCGTGCCCGAAAGTGCCCCGAGCAGGGCCAGCAACCCGGCGGTGGCCCCGGTCAGGGCGCGGCGGGTGCGGCGGCTGGCTCCGGCTGCGGTCAAGGTGCGCAGATCGTTGGCCGCTTCGCTGCGCACCAGTCCCACGGTCATGGCGAGCACGCCCAGGGCCAGCAGCACCCCGACCAGGGTGGCGTCGTGGCGCAGCCGGGTGAGCGAGGCCTTGGTGTCGCGGGATTCGACGGGCAGCTGGGCCGCGACCCCTAGGCGGCGAGCGGCTGCGAGCTGCTTGGCGGTGAGCGGCGCCGAGGTCTCGATCAGCCAGGCCATCGGACGGCTGTGGAGGCCCAGGCGCTGCTCGGCCTGGGTGGTGATCAGGCTGTTGGGCGCGTCGTCGTAGCGGGACAGCTCGGCGTGCTGGACGACCGGGGAGAAGGGTTTGCGCTGGCCGTCATCGAGCTTCACGCCGGCCAGATCGGAGCGCGAGCTCAGGACCTCGGTGCCGAGCGCGCACCGACGCCGGGTCGATGCCGAAGTGCGCCAGCACGGCCGGGGTGGCGACGTACAAGGGGGAGACGATCTCTTCCCCAATGCCACCGTGTGGCCCGGAGGTGACGTGCACCAGCGCAGCCGGGGAGGCCTGGGACGAGCCGGGCTGGGCCGTGGCCGCCGTCTTCGATCCGCCCAGCAACCCCCCTGACTCCCCGGAGGAGGAGGCCGAGGGCGGCGCCTGGGTCCCCGAGCCCGACACGGCCAGGTCCAGGGCCAGGGTGGACCTGGCTCCGACCGCGGCAGCCATGGCTCCGACCTGGGTCTCGGCTGCGGTCAGGTCGGCTGCGCTCACCGATGGGACGGGACCGCCGACTCCATCTGGCGAGAGGGCCACGAGCAGTTGGTTGTCAGCCAGGTTGCCCGCCCCCGCGCCCGAGGAGGCCTGGGCGTCGGTGGCGGTGATGGCGATGACCGCGGCCAGGCCCAGGGCCAGGGTCACCGCGCCCAGCGCCGCGCCCGAGCGGGCCTGGTGACGGGCCAGGTCACGGATGGCCAGGCGTGGGGCGAGGGGGAAATATCGACCCAGCCGGGCCACGCCGGCCAGCACCACGGGGGCCAGCAACAAGCAGGCCCACCACGGTGGCCAGGATTCCCAGAGGGATCGCCAGCTGGTTGCGTCCGTTCGCCCCGATGAGCAGGGCCAGTCCGATCACGCCGATGCCGACGCCAGCCAGGGCGAATCGACGGGGTGGCTGAGGTCGGGGCGGCCGACCGGACAGGGCGGCCACCACGGGGATGCGGGCCACGGTGCGCGCCGGCCACCAGGCCGACAACACGGCGGTGGCCACGGCCAGGACCATGGCCACCCCGATGGCCCACCAGGGCAGGGCGAACCGGTCGATTCGATGGGCGGCGACCGACTCGAGCCGGGGCGCGAACCCGAGCCAGGCCAGGACCCCGACCGCCGCGCCGACCACCGCCGCGGTGGCGCCGACGGCCAAGCCGTCGACCAGCATGACCAGGCGGACGTGGCGGGTGGTGGCCCCGATCGACGACAACATGCCCAGGGCCCGTAGGCGCCGATGAGCCATGACCGTGAACCCGGCCACGGCCATGAGGCCGACGAAGATCATCCCCAGGGTGGCGATGACCAGCACACCGATCGCCGCCCCCTGTCGCTCATCAGGCGCCACCGACTCGATGGACAGCGGGGTGCCCGACGCGAGGCGGAAGGCGTCGGAGCGAGCGTCGGCGGGCACCCGAACGGTGACCGACGTCGGGTCGTGGATCTGGCCGGGCGCCAGCAGCGCGAACTGGTCGCCGAGATCGGTCGGGTTCTCGACCAGCCCGACCAGGCGCCGGCGCTGGCCACCCTCGGTCCAGGCAGACCCCAGGTGCAGGTCCAGCTCGTCGGCCAGGCTCCGGGTCAGGGCCACCTGATCGGCGCCCACCGGGGCCCGGCCGGCCACGAGGCGCTCGCCCGAGCCGAACGGGTGCTTCGTGGCCTGGGGCCCGGTCGGCGAGCGGAAGTCGACCGGGCCGGCCAGCCCGGGGATTCGGACCTGGCGATGGGCCAGCACGTCGCCGGCGGGGAAGGCCTGCGCGAAGGCGCCCAGGTCGGTCCCCAGATGCGAATCGGTGCCCGAGACGGTGAAGGTGGTGGCGGGCGGGACGACCGCGTTGGTGGCCACGGCCAGGCCCAGGGTGGTGCCGGCCATGGCCACCGTGAGCAGGGCCACGACCAGCAGCTGCTGGCGCCACTCGCGCCGGAACAGCCGCCACGACCAGCGGGCCACGGCTCGCCGGGCCGGCGCCCCGCCCCGGGAGGGCCGGGTCTCGACCGGGGCCGGTCGCTCCAGAACCGCGGTCATCGAGGGCTTTCGGTGGCCAGCAGGGTCTCGGGTCCCGGAGGCGGTGCGGTCTGGTCGGTGATCCGCCCGTCGCGCAGGAACACCACCCGGTCGGCCCAGGACGCGAGCTGGGCGTCATGGGTCACGATCACCCCGGCCACTCCCCGTTCGCAGGCGGCCCGCACCAGGCGAAGGACGGCCTCGCCGTTCGCCGAGTCGAGGGCGCCGGATGGCTCGTCGGCCAGCAGCAGGCGGCGCTCACCCACCAGCGCCCGGGCGATGGCCACCCGCTGGCGCTCACCCCCGGACAGCTCATCGGGGAACCGGTCGGCCCGGGCGCTCAGGCCCAGCTCATCGAGGGCTTCCAGCCCGGCGGCGCGGGCCCTGCGGGTGGCCAAGCCGTCCAGCTCGAGGGGCAGGGCCACGTTCTCGGCGGCGGTCAACCCGGGGAGCAGGTTGAAGTCCTGGAACACGTAGCCCAGTGCACGTCGGCGCAGCTGGGCCCGGCGGTTGGCCGACATGGCCGTCAGATCGGACCCCTCCACCAGCACCTGGCCCGACGTCGGCTCCTCCAGGCCACCGGAGATGGTCAGCAGGGTGCTCTTCCCGGACCCACTGGGACCCATGATGGCCACGAGGTCGCCGGCCTCGACCACCAGGTCCACGTCGCGGACGGCATCCACCCGGGCGTCGCCTTCGCCGTAGGTCTTGGACACCCCTCGCAACTCGAGCACGCTCATGGCCCCACCTTTGATCGGCGACCGGGCCGAGCCGTCGGCGAGCCCGCCTGGGCGAGAACGGCCACGGCGGCGGGGGCGACCTCGGCGACCGGGCCCGAGCCCCTGGCGGCGTCGACCGCGGCCCGAGCCAGCCGGGCGCCGGCCGCGTCGAGCCAGCGTACGGCCGAGTCCAATCGGAACAGCTCGGCGTCGACCACCAGCGCCAGGTTCAGATCGTGCTCGGCCTCGTCGTTCTTGAGTCGGGTCCACTGCTGCATGAGCTCGACCAGGTGCCGGCGGTGAGCCTGGATGATGTCGGCCACGTCCACGCCGGGCACGCCCGTGGCCACCAGCACCTTGATGACCAGCTCGTCCCGGGGCGGCGAGGCCACCTCGGACGGAGTGGTCAGCCAGCTGGACAGCTCGTGTTCGCCCGGCCCGGTGATGTGGAACCGCTTCTGGCGGCCGTCGTCGCCGTCAGGTTCGTCCGAGGCCACCAGCCCGTCGCGCTCGAGCCGGCCCAGTGTCGTGTACACCTGGCCCACGTTGAGAGGCCACACCTCACCGGTGCGCGCCTCGAACTCCTGGCGCAACTGCAGCCCGTACTTGGGCCCTTCGCTGAGCAAGGCCAGCAGCGCATGGCGCACGCTCATGTCCGACCACCCCGTACTCGCCGAGCTGCATGTTCACTGAGTAGCATACTAAGTATATACCAGCCCGGGGCCGGACTGGCAAGGTCACCGCCCGCTCACCGCCATGGACGGCGCCGCCCCGCCGATCTGGCCGCCCACGCCGCACCCATCCACGACGTCTGGACCACCCCCTGGGGCCCGGTTCGGGCCTATGCCTTGCGCCGCAAGGGTCTGGTGGGCTACCATGCGAGGCATGGTAGAGGCCGAACGCCGGCGCACCCAGCTGCTGCGGGGGGTGCTCGATCTGTGCCTGCTGGCGGTGATGGAGGAAGGGCCCGCCTACGGGTACGAGATGACCAAGCGATTGCGGGCACGCGGGCTCTCCATCGTCGGCGAGGGTTCGATCTACCCGCTGCTGGGTCGTCTGGAGCGCGAGGGTCTGGTCGAGACCTACCGGGCCGCCAGCAACGGGGGCCCGCCCCGGAAGTACTACCGCGCCTCGAGCGCGGGTCGAGGTGCGCTGCGAGCCGGCGTGTCCGAGTGGTGCGCGGCACGCGACGCGGTCGACGGCGTGCTCGGACCTGTCCTTGCGAAGGTGGACACATGAACGAGTTCGTCGAGGAGTGCCGACGGGAGTGGAAGCGGCTGCACGTCCCGGACCCGGTGGCCAACGAGATGGCCGCCGACCTGGAAGCCGACCTGGCCGAGGCCGAGGCCGAAGGTTCGTCGCCCGAGGAGGTGCTGGGCACCGGCGCCTTCGACGCCCGCTCGTTCGCCGCCGCCTGGGCCACCGAACGCGGGGTGGTGGAGGTGCCGTCGCGGACCGAGGGCTCGGCCGTCGCGCCATCTCGAACGCGCCGGAGGGCGGGCGTCCTCGTCGCGCTGGCCGGAGTCGGGATCGTCTCGCTCGTCGCCGTCATGGGGGTGGCGCTGGCGCTGCACCCGTTCGGCTCCTCGGCCCAGGCCGCCATGGTCTCTCCCGCCCGACGCGCCGAGCTGATCCAGCCGGACGTCCCGCAGGAGCAGCTGTTGCCCTTCCAGGCCCACGCCGTGGAACACCGCGATGCCATCGTCGCCGTGGGCGTGGGCGTGGTCGTGGTGCTCGGTGGTCTGATCACCGCTGCGCTCGTGCTCGTCTACTTCTCGCCGTGGGCCAGCTCTGGGGGCTGGCCTGGGCGGCGTCGCCACCGGGACCAGGCCCCAGATGACCATCACGGATAGCGCGTCGACACCGCCGCCCGGGGGCGAATGGGCGGTCGAGACCCACGGCCTGACCAAGCGGTTCGGGCCCAACGTCGCCGTGAACGGCGTGGAGCTGCTGGTGCCCCGCGGCTGCGCCTTCGGGTACCTGGGACCCAACGGCGCGGGCAAGACGACCCTGATCCGGGTCCTGCTCGGATTGACCGCGGCCGACTCGGGCACGATGTCGCTGCTCGGCCATCCGGTGCCCGCCCACCGTGACCGGGCGTTGGCCCGGGTCGGCGCCATCGTGGACGAGCCCCGCTTCCACGCCCACCTGACCGGCCGGGAGAACCTCCAGCTGCTGGCCAGCGTCCGCGAGCGCGCCGCTCGAGACCGCATCGGATCCTCGCTGGACCGGGTGGGCCTGAGCCACCGAGCCGATGACCGGGTGGCGAAGTACTCGATGGGCATGCGTCAGCGCCTGGGCGTGGCCGCCTGTCTGATCGGCGATCCTCAGCTGTTGATCCTGGACGAGCCGATGAACGGTCTCGACCCCGCCGGCATGCAGGACATGCGGGAGATGATCCTGTCGCTCGTCTCCGAGGGTCGCACGGTCATGTTGTCCTCTCACCTGCTCGACGAGGTGCAGCGGACCTGCGATGCGGTGGCGATCGTCGATCGGGGCAACGTGATCCGGCAGGGCCCGATCGCCGAGCTGCTGGCCGGCGCCTCGTTGGTGATCGAGGTCGACTGCTCCGAGCCCGACCGGGCCCGCTCGCTGCTGGACGGCTCCTCGTTGCCCGCTCAGACCCGGCCGACGGCGGGCGGGCTCGAGGCCACCCTGCCGGCGGGAACGTCGCGAGACGTGGTGGCGGAGATCGCCCGGGTGCTGGTGGCAGGCGGGGTGTCGCTGTACCGGCTCCAGGAGGTCCAGGCCTCCCTCGAGTCCTGGTTCCTGGAGGTGACGACCAGGATGGACGCCGAATGACGACCGCCGGGGAACAGACCGAGGCCATGCCGGGCGGGGCGTCCCGGCCACCCGGCGCGCCGCCGGACCACCGCGGATCGCCGATCCCGACCCTGGGCATGATCGCCACCCGGTTCATGGAGCTCCGCAAGCGCCGTGGACTCATGATCACCCTGATCCTGGTGACCATCGGGATCCCCACCGTCTTCCTGGTGGCTCGGCTCCTGCTGCACGCGGTGGCCCCCAAGACCTATGGCCCCGCCGGCGGATACGACGTCTACACCGCGATGGTCTCGGGCGTCCTCTACCTGTTCGGGTTCATCGTGGCCGCCACCCTCGGAGCGGCCGCCGGATCCGGCGACCTCAGCGACGGGATGTTCCGACACGAGGTGGTGACCGGCCGATCTCGGCTGGCGCTGTATCTGGCTCGGATCCCCGCGGGACTCGCCATCATCGTGCCCCTGGTGGCGGCCGGCTTCACCGTCGTCTGCCTGGTGTGCGTGTTCGCCTCGCCGTCCCACCTCGCCATCAACGGCGTGAGCGTGCCCGGCAACCTGTCACGCGCCGGCCTCGAGAACTGGGCCGCAGATCACGCCGATGAGGTCATCTGCAACTTCAACTCGGAGAACTTCTCCGCGCCGATCACCGCGGTGATCAACAGCGTCCCGTGCGGCGGCGGCCCGGGTGGCGGCCAGGTGATCCTGAGGCAACCTCCGGGGTCCCAGGGCCAACCCCAGGCGACGCAGGCCCAGATCATGAGCGCGGCACGCCTCATCGCCCGAACCAACTACCCCGACTACACCCGCCAGTTCCTCTACCCCTCGAACTCGCTGATGATCCGAAGCGGGCTGTGGCTGGTGCTCGAAGCGATCATCGGGTTCACGGTGGGCCTCGGTCTCGGATCGCTGACCGGGCAACGAACCGTGACCGTCATCGTCCTGATCGTGCTCGAGGTCATCCTGACGCCGATCCTGTCCCGAGCACGGATCCCCCACATGATCAACCTGCAGCGCGCCGTGGTCGGGCTGGCCACCGCTCACCTCGCCCCTGGCGGGCTCCCCGTCCTGGGAGGGGGCGGTGGCGGCCCCGGCGGCGGCGCCGGCAATCCCGGTCTGATACCGGAATCCACCACGGTGGCGGTCCTGGTCATCATCGGCTGGCTGGCGGTCTGGTCGATCCTCGGGGCGTGGCGGATGATGACCCGGGACGCGTGAGCCAGGACCGGCCGCGTCCGCCACCATCTCGTGCCCGATGGGCGATGATGGCCCCGTGCCCCCAGTAGCCGTGGAGTCGAGTGGCGTGCACCTCGGCCTGACCTGGGCGCCAGCCCGTTGACCGCGCTGGCCGGGCTGTACCTGCCCCAGATCCGGATGGACCTGCCGACGATCCAGCACCGGGTGCGCGCCGCCGAGGAGGCCGGGTTCCACTCCGTCTGGTTCATGGACCACCTGGCGCCGCCGGCCCGCCGCGAGCTGGACCTGCTCGACGCCTGGACGGTGGCGACGGCGGTGGCGGTGCACACCGAGACCATCCACGTCGGACACCTGGTGCTGTGCTCGGAGTTCCGTCACCCGGCGTTGCTGGCCAAGCAGGCGGCCAGCCTCGACGTCGTGTCGGGCGGCCGCTTCGAGCTCGGGCTCGGGTGGGGGTCGGTGGCCGCGGAGCTCGCCGACTACGGGTTCACCACCGCCGGCCCGGCGGAGCGGTCCCGGCGGCTGGCCGAGCAGATCGAGATCATGCGGCTGCTCTGGACGCGGCGAACCCGTCGACCACGACGGCGAGCACTGGACGTTGCGAGGCGCCATCTGCCGCCCCCGGCCGGTGCACGGCCGCGTGCCGGTGCACATCGGGGGGTCGGGCGCCCGGCTGACCCTTCCACTCGTGGCCCGGTACGCGGACTGGTGGAACTGCCCCTCGACCGCAGTCGATCGCCTCCGCCGAGCTGCGGCCGGCCACCGGTGATGCCCGCGTGTCGGTGCAGCACCCGATCGGTCTGGCCGCGTCCTCGGCCGACCGGGACGAGATCGTCGAGCACACGCACCGCCGGTTCGGCGGCTGGGGCGGGGTGGTGGCCGGCACGCCCGACGAGGTGGCCGCGGTGCTCCGGACCGAGCGCGACGCCGGTGCGGAGCTGTTCGTCTGCCAGTTCCACGACTTCGGCACCCCGGAGTCGATCCGGCTGTTCGCCGACGAGGTCCTCCCGGCCCTCGGGTGAGCGCCCCGACCGCCGGCTACCAGAGCTCGGCGCGGCCGTGGGACACGATCGACGCGGCCGTCGCACTCCCCCTCGAACGCGTAGCCCATCGGGCCGGCGTCGAACACGTTCAACGACAGCCGTCCACCGATCGGCATCGGCGCCGCGAACCGCACGGCGACGCGGCGGAGCCGCTCGTGTTCGCCCTCGGCCACCAGTTGGACGACACCCTGGGCGCACAGCGCCATGGTGCACAGACCGTGGAGGAACGGCCGGTCAGCCCCACTGCGCTGGGCCGCCTCGACATCGAAGTGGTGCGCCGACCAGTCGCCTGAGAGCGCGGCGTACCGCTGCGCCATGTCGATATCGACCTCCACCTCACAGGTGCCGACCGGCCGACTGCGGGCCTGGTCGGGGACGCCATGATCGGGAGCTGGCTCACCGATCGGGTCACAGGTGGTGGCCAGGAACACCGTCGTCCACCACTGCTCGGCCACGACCTGGTCAGCGGCATCGAGGGTGACGTAGCGCAACGTCACCCTCGCGTTCCGGCCCGCCGGTCGACAGCCGTGGCCCTCGACCCAGGTGCGCAGCGGCTCACCCGCGACGATCGGTCGGTGCAGGCGGATGTCGTGCTCGCCGTGCACGCCGCCCGCGGCGGAAGCCAGGATCTCGGGGGGCACCAGCGCGGCCCGGCCCGCGTTCTGGGCCTCCCAGATCTGCGTGGCCATCGCCACCAACGGGACCGCCTCACCCGCCTGGGCCAGCTGGGAGCGGTCCGACGTGGCCGCCGCGAAGCGCCGCACGAAGTCTGCGTCGATGCAGCACGCGAACGGACCGACCTTCACGCCGAGCACGTCCCGAACCTATCCGGCGGAAGGAGCCAACCCGGCCGACCCGGTCACGACGGTGAGCTCCGCCCCGGTGCAGAAACCATAATTTGTCACCCTGGGTCGGCGTACACTTCGGAGATGCCTCAGACCGCACCGGCCACCCGATCGGACTGGGTCGAGGAGCGACTGCGGGACGCCATCCTGGAAGGGCAGCTCGAACCTGGGCAGCGTCTCCACGCCAACCAGCTCGCGCAACGTTGGAACGTCAGCCCCACTCCCCTGCGCGAGGCGTTCCAGCGGTTGGCCGCAGACGGCCTGGTCGAGATGCTCCCCCAACGAGGCGCCCGCGTGGCCGAGATGTCGGTGGAGGATGCGGCGGAGATCTACGAGCTCCGTCTACTGCTGGAGCCCCTGTGCCTGCGCCAGTCGCTGGAACGCGCCGATGACGAGCACCGCCGGGAGATCGACGAGGCGTTCGAGGCGTTCCGGACCGCGTCCACTTTGGAGGCGAGCGTCGAGGCGCACGCGCGGTTCCATCGCGTCCTGCTGGCGCGGTGCCCGTCGAGCTGGTTGCGTCGGTTCACCACGCAGCTGGCCGACGGCTCGCGTCTGTACCAGGTGGCCTCAGCCGGCGGGCGCCCGGCTCGCCGCCATCCCAAAGCGGAGCACCGTGCCCTCCGCGACGCCGCCGTGGCCGGCCAGATCGATCGATGCGTCGGGCTGGCGGAAGCCCACCTCCTGCGGACCCTCGAGCTCATCAGCCGCGGGGACTGAGCCTCGGCCGACCGCGCCCCCGGGCCGCCAATCCGGCCTTGTCCGTCTCATCTATAAACTATAGAATCTGGCCCTTGAGGCACGGTCAATCGACGTGTCCCAGTTCGCGGATCTCGGGGGGACCAGGTGCACCGAACGATCGATGGCAGGACCCGCATGCTCCTGCAGCGTCAGATGGCCAAGAACCTCGACCACGTCTTCCTCTACCACGTGCGTACGGCTGACGCCTTCGCCAACCGGGTGCACGGGTTCACCCTGGCCACGTTCCCGGGCTCCGACGAACGGGCCTTCGCCCCTGAGATCACCTACCCCTTCTACACGGCCATCTGGATCTCTCCGTGAATCACCCGTCCGCCGACAGGAGACCGCTGCCATGACTGACCACCGTGCCCGCTACGGTCCGCACAATCCGGACGAGACCTACGTCCCGCACGAGTATCCGGAGCAGCTCTTCGACACCGGCGAGGTGAAGCTGAACTACGTGACCGCCGGCGAGGCCTCGAGCCCGGCGCTGCTGCTGATCCCCGGCCAGACCGAGTCCTGGTGGGGCTACGAGGCGGCGATCGACCTGCTGAAGGAAAGCTTCCAGCTCTACGCGGTCGACCTGCGCGGCCAGGGGCGCTCGGGCCGCACGCCAGGCCGCTACACCCTCGACAACATGGGCAACGACCTCGTGCGGTTCATCCAGGGCGTCATCAAGCGCCCGACCGTGGTCAGCGGGCTCTCGTCCGGCGGCGTGCTCTCGGCCTGGCTCTCGGCCTACGCGCCGCCTGGCCTGGTCCGCGCCTGCCACTACGAGGACCCGCCGCTGTTCTCCTCCGAGGTCAACACCTCCTGCGGCCAGGGCATCCGCCAGACCATCGGGCCGATCTTCGCGATGTACGCCAAGTACTTGGGCGACCAGTGGGACGTCGGCGACTGGGCGGGCTTCGTCGCCAACCGCGCGAACGAGCTGCACCCCTGGATGGCCGCCATGCCCGCCGCCGACGCGCCGCCGCAGAGCCTGAAGGAGTACGATCCGGAGTGGGCGCGCGCCTTCTGGACCGGCACGGTGGCGGCCAGCTGCGATCACGCCCGGATGCTGAAGGCGGTGAAGGTCCCGGTGCTCTTCACCCACCACTTCCGCCGCGTCGACGAGGCCACCGGGCAGCTGATGGGCGCGATCTCCGACGTGCAGGCCGGCCGGGTCCGCGAACTGTCGAGGCGCCGGCCAGCCGTTCGACTACCGCTCGTTCCCGCAGATGGGTCACGCGATGCACAGCCAGGACCCGGCGCTCTTCGTCACGACGCTGCTCGACTGGGTCGAGGGCCTGGCCGGGTGAGTACCGTTCCTGCTCGATCGATGATCACCCCCGGGAGACCCTGATGAAGCTGGCCAACCTCGACGGACGGCCGCCCTCGTCCTCGCCGGCCGGGCCGCCGACGTCGCCACCGCGTCCGACGGCCGATTCGGCCCCGGATCCGATGTCCGCTCTTCGATGACTGGGACGGCGTTCGCCGACTTGGCCCCGGCGGTCGACGACCCGACGGGTCCGCTTCGATGCGACCGGCTCGGGTGTCCCGTGCCCGAGCCCCGCCAGGTCTTCGCCATCGGGCTAACTACCGGAGCCACGCCGAGGAGTCGGGCATGGCCGTCCCCGACGTCCCGGCCACGTTCACCAAGTTCCCGGCGTCGCTCGACCGGGCCGTTCGACGACGTCGAGCTCATGGGCGACACCGTCGACTGGGAGGTCGAGCTGGTCGCGGTGATCGGCGGCGGGCCGACCGGGTGGCCGAGGCCGACGCCTGGTCCCACGTCGCCGGCCTGACCGTCGGCCAGGACCTCTGCGACCGGACCTTGCAGTTCGCGGCCGGCGGGCAGTTCTCGCTGGGCAAGTCCACCGAGGGTTCGGGCCCATGGGCCCGTGGCTCGTCACCCTCGACGAGGTCCCCGACCCTGACGACCTCGCCCTCGGCTGCCCGGTCGACGGCGAGACCGTCCAGGACGCCCGCACCGAGCGACCTCATCTTCGGGGTGCCCCGGCTGCTGGTCGAGCTCTCCGCGGTGCTGCCCCTGCTGCCGGGCGACGTGATCTTCACCGGCACGCCGGCCGGGGTCGGGCATCGCCCGCAAGCCGCCGCGTGCCTGCGACCCGGGCAGGTCCTCGAGAGCTGGATCGAGGGCATCGGCACATCCGCAACACCTGCATCGAACCGACCGCATGAGTCCCCGCCCGAGCTCCCCCAAGCCCGGCCATGGACGCGTCGTGCTCACCGGGACCGGCGTCCCCGTCCCCGATCCGGCCCGGGCCGGGGCTGGCACGTTGGTCGATCTGGACGACGTGCGGGTCCAGGTGGACGCCGGGCGGGGAACGGTCCTGCGACTGGCGGGGTCGATGACCACGCTGACCAGCATCGACGCGGTGCTGCTCACACACCACCACTCGGACCACCTGGTCGGTCTGGCCGACCTCGTCCTGTCCCGATGGGTGGCGGGCGCCGACGTCCTGGTCCACGAGGTGCGTCTCCGCTCCTTCGCCGAGGCCACCGTGGGCACCCACTACCAAGCCATCGCCGCCTACCACGCCGACGCCGTCGATCTCGGCGCGTCCGCCGAGCGCGCCGGGGTCGGCCGCCTGGCCCTCACCCACTTCATCCCGCCGCCGGTCGGCGGCTATCAGCCCTTCATCGACGAGGTCCGCGCCGGGGCTTCACCGGTGAGCTGGTGGCCGGTGACGACCTCACCACCGTGACCTGGTAGCCAGCCGCCCGCTGCCCAGGTGCCGAAGGTTGGCTCGCGGTCCGGTCAGGCACCCGTCGACCGGGAAGACGGTGCCTCGGGGTTCGACGCCGGGTCGGACACCGCGGCATAGGCCGCGGCGGTGAACAGGCGGGTGAAGTGCTCGATCACCTCGTCGACGGATTCCTCGATCTCGCCGTGGATCCACTCGACCAGGACCTCGATCACGCCGCCGATCAGGAACCGCGCGGTCAAGCACCGGATCGAGTCGGAGCGTGATGTCGTCGCCGGCGATGGCCATGGCCCGGGTGACGGTGATGTCGGCCAGCGCATGGCGGGTGTCGCGCCGCAGGCGCTCGAGCCGTTCGCTCACCCCGACCACCTCCAGGGCGACGATCCGCGCCTTGCGCGGGTCCTCGGTGAGGGCGATCCAGCCGGCCCGCAGCGCCGATCGGGCCTGGCCCTCGATGGTGCGGCTCCTCGGCCACCGCCTCGGCGGCCTGGGTGGCGATGGTGGACGACGATGCCCAGGTACACGTGGTACAGCAGGTCCTCCCGGCTGCTGAACGACTCGTAGAAGTAGCGG
Organism: uncultured Microthrixaceae bacterium; assembly: GCA_963793965.1. Lineage (GTDB taxonomy): Bacteria > Actinomycetota > Acidimicrobiia > Acidimicrobiales > Acidimicrobilacustridaceae > UBA4742. The sequence goes on along the minus strand of CAWCCB010000009.1, from coordinate 107,612 downwards.
GAGTTCATGGACGCCGCCGCGCTGAGCGACCGGATCGACGAGCCGGCGTAGCCCTCGGTCCCGAAGACCTCCAGGCCCGCCTCCAGCAGCCGGGCCCGCCGCTGAGCCTGTCGCTCGCTCGCGGTGATGCCGCGATAGCGCCGAGGCTCCTGCACACCGGGGTCCATGCCCGGAGTCTCCCACGGGCATCAGCCGGCCCGATGAGGCACCCTTCACAAACTGGTATGGCAGTGTTACCGTTCGCTCACAGAGTGGTATCGCAGTGCTACAGATTGGTGGAGGCCCGATGAGCAAGCGTGTGCCCGAGCTTCGACCTCTGGCCCTGGTCGCCGTGGCCACCTGTCGCGTTGCTGGCCTGACGGTGCCGCTCGGCCGCCGACGGGCCACGAGGCGGTCGGCGGCGACGACCTCGAGCACGCGCGACGCCGTCCATCACCGAGATCCCGGCCGGCCGGGGATCACACGGCTACCCGTACGACGCGGTGCCGGCCACGCCGGCCATCGCCGGGGCGCCGGCCATCGACCTGAGCGCGCTCGGGCTACGTCGAGCGCGAGTTCACCATGACCGGCGGGGCCAAGGTGTACCGGCAGAACGGCATCTGGACCTCGAACGGCCGGTGGAGCGCGTCGGTCGCGCAGACCAGCGTGCCCTACACGACCCGGCTGCTGGTGCGCTATCCGACCAGCCCGGCGAAGTTCAACGGAACCGTCGTGGTCGAGTGGCTCAACGACACCACCGGCGGCGATCAGGACCCGGTGTGGGCCGAGCTGTACTGCCGAGCTGCTCGACGAGGGCTACGCCTACGTCGGGCGTGACCGCACAGACCGCGGGCATGAGCGACCTCAAGACCTGGGACCCGACGCGCTACGGCGCGCTCGGCGACAGCAACGACGGCCAGTCCTACGACATCTTCACCCAGGCGGCCCAGGCCGTGACCGCCGACAGCGCGCCACGCTGCTCGGCGGCCTCACGCCCAAGAAGGTGATCGGCGCCGGCGACTCGCAGTCGGCGTTCCGCGTCGACACCTACGTCAACGCCATCCAGCCGCTCACCCATGCCTTCAACGGCTTCCTGGCCGTCGGTCGGGCCGTCACCGCCGCACCGCTGGGCGGCGGGCTCATCTCGACTCAGCCCGTTCCCGGCGCTGATCCGCACCGACAACACCACCCCGTTCATCCAGCTGAACACCCAGGGCGACATCGTCGAGCTCGACGCTGGCGCCGCCCGCCAGCCCGACAACAACTACCTGCGCACCTGGGAGCTCCCCGGCGCCGCGCACATCGACCTGCACGAGGCGTCCTACGAGGTGGAGACGATCGCCCGCGAGCAGCCGACCGTGCGCCATCCCGCACTGCGTGCTGGGCACGCCGATCGAGGGCACCGGAACCGTCGCTGGACGGCATCAACCAGGTCAACAACATGCCGCTGTTCGAGGCCGAGGACGCGGCCATGGCCGCGCTGCAGACGCTGGGTCACCGACGGCGTGCAGCCACCCCACAGCCCGCAGATCTCGACCGCGTCGCAGCTGTTCGGCCTCTACGACACCGTCAACCTCGACCAGTACGGCAACGCGCTCGGCGGCATCCGACTGCCCGACATCCAGGTGCCGACCGAGTTCTACTCGCCGATCAACTTCTCCCAGACCAGCTCCAGCGACCTGAGCCCCGTCGCCTTGCTCAGCGAGGCCACGAGCGCGCTCACGGCCCTGAGCACCGGCAGCATCGACAACGCCACCCTGCGCGCCTCGGGCCTGTGCCTCCTGTCGGGCTACTTCACCCCGCTGGCCAACTCGACCACCGCGCACCTCTACCCCACCCACGGCGCCTACGTCGCCCAGTACACCGCGGCGGCCAACGCCGAGGTCGCGGCCGGGTTCCTCACCCCCGCCGATGCGGCCACCGCCATCGCCGCCGCGCAGGCCTCCTCGATCCCCTGAGTTCTGAGGCGATCTGCAACCCTCGTGGTCACGGCGACACGCTTGTCCGGATGGCCGTGAGCAGCGCGTCGGCCCGTGTGGCCTTGGCCACGACCGCCACGCCCAGGGCGCTGGCCTCCGCTTCGAGGCCCGGGGTGACCATCCCGCTGTGCAGGATGAGCCGGACCTGGGGTGCGGACAAGCGGAGCTGCCGGCACAGGTCGACCCCCTGGCCATCGGGCAGCTGGTTGTCGATCACGGCCACGTCAGGAAGATGTTCGAGCACCGCTCGTTCGCCTGCGTCAAAGGACGCCTCCGCGGCGAGGACCACCATCCCGGCAGTCGTCAGGATGCGGACGAGGATGTCGCGCAGCTGGTCATGATCATCGATGACGCAGACCGTGATCCCGGGCGGTGCAAGGCCTGTAGACGCCACCACGCGAGTGTCCAACAGCGGTCCGCCAACCGCTAGGGAGAAGGGCCCGAAGGGGTGCGGCGCCTCGAGTCGTCGAGAGATATCTAGAGGTTTCGCGGGTATAGGGTGGCGGCTGGCCGGCAGCGGACCCCGGGAGGACCTCGATGCAGAAACCGATCGCGCCAATCTTCACGTGGCCGGCGGACGAGCCCCGGCTCGATCGGCAGCCGGTGTGACGCGTGCGGGGCGGTCACCTTCCCGGTGCAGTCCCGTTGTCCGCGTTGCAGTCGATCCGCCATGTCCGAGCTGCTGTTGCCCACCCACGGCACGCTGGTGTCGTGGACCACGCAGGGGTTCCAGCCCACGATCGACTACCAGGGCGACCCGACGGGCGCCTCGTTCGAGCCGTTCGGCGTCGGGCTGGTCCAGCTCGACGACGTCGTGCGCGTCGAGGCCCGCCTGACCGAGGCCGACCCGGCCAAGCTCGACTTCGACATGCCGGTCGAGTTGCGGATCGTGCCCTTCTACACCGACGACAACGGCGACGAGATCGTCACGTTCGCCTTCGCGCCTGCGAGCTGAGGAGCCCATCGTGGATGACGTAGCCATCATCGGGGTCGGCCTGCACCCCTTCGGCCGGTTCGGCGACAAGACCGCCTTCGAGATGGGCGCCGACGCGGTCGAGTTGGCCCTCACCGACGCCGGCGTGGCCTGGTCCGACGTGTCGTGCGCGTTCGGCGGCAGCTGGGAGGTGGCCCAGGCCGATCCGCTGACCGGCATCCTGGGTCTCACCGGCATCCCGTTCATGAACGTGTTCAACGCGTGTGCCACCGGCGCGGCCATCACCCAGCAGGCGGCCAACGCCATCGTGGCCGGCAACGGCGACATCGTGGTGGCTGTGGGCATGGACAAGCACCCGCGCGGTGCGTTCAAGATCGACCCGACCCTGACCAACGTGCCCGCCTGGTACGGCGACAACGGCCAGTTCACCACCACCAAGTTCTTCGGCATGAAGATCAACCGGTACTGCCACGACCACGGGATCTCGCACGCAGACGTTGGCCAAGGTGGCGGCCAAGAACTACCGCAACGGCGTGCTCAACCCCAAGGCCTTCCGGCGCCAGGCGATCTCCGAGGAGGAGATCCTCGCCTCCCCGATGCTCAACTACCCCCTCACCGCCAAGATGTTCTGCGCGCCCGACGAAGGCGCGGCCGCGCTGGTCATGTGCCGGGCCGACATCGCCCATCGCTACACCGACAGCCCGGTGTACGTGAAGGCCACTGCCCTGCGCAGCCGCAACTACGGCGCCTACGAGGTCAGCACCACCTGGGCCGCGGTCGAAGAGGACGTGGCCCCCACCGTCTACGCGTCGGTCGCCGCCTACGAGGAGGCCGGCATCGGACCCGAGGACGTGGACGTCATCCAGCTCCAGGACACCGACGCCGGGGCCGAGTTGATCCACATGGCCGAGAACGGCTTCTGCGCCGACGGCGACCAGGAGAAGCTCCTGGCCGACGGCGCCACCGAGATCACCGGGCCGATGCCGGTCAACACCGACGGCGGGCTCATCGCCAACGGCGAACCCATCGGCGCCTCCGGCCTGCGCCAGGTCCACGAGCTGGTGGTCCAGCTGCGTGGCCAGGCGGGCGACCGCCAGGTCCCCGGCGACCCCCGGGTGGGCTACGCCCAGGTCTACGGCGCCCCCGGCACCGCGGCCGTCACCATCCTGTCGCGGTAGGACGCCGGTGGAGGCGCCTCGCGCTGGCTCGGCTGGCTCGGGGTCACTAGGCGGGGGCCGCGCCATCGGCCTTGGCCCGAGCCTGCTGGGCGCGCCCGTCGGGCCTGCCCCGCCGCCCGCTCGGCCTGGTCCGCCGTAGCCGCGGCCCGCGTCGGCTCGCCGGCGGGCGTCGAGGGCGTCGTCCTCGAGGGCGCGGGCCTCCGCTTCGGCGTGGCTGGCGGCTCGGTCGAGCTCGGCCCACCGGGCCCGGGCCCGCTCGATCCGCTCGGGCCTCGGCCAGATCCGCCGGCGCTGGCCCGGCCTGGTGACCTGGCCCCCGTCGTGGGGGCCGGGCGAGGGTCGGTGGCCGGCGCCATCGACCCGGCGAAGCCGTCCAGACCGAATCCGGCCGCGGCCAGATCCTCGGTCAGTCGACCGGCCGCCAGCCGCGCCGAGGCCTGCGGATCCGTGCTGGTGGCGTGGAGCGTGTCGAGCATCCGTTGGTGCGTGGTGGCGTTCGCCGGCTCACCCACCTCGGCCAGGTGGGCCTCGGCGGCCTCGACCACGCGGTCGATGGCGGCGCGCGCCGCGTCCTGAGCGGGTCGCAGCGCCGAGGAGTCACCCCCGAGGGCTCCCTCGGTGGCGGCGCGCAGTGCGTCGCTGGCCTCCCCGAGCGCCGCCACCCGAGCGCGCCTGGTGGCGGGCCACCTGATTGAGCGCCCATACGCTCGGGGTCGGCCGCCGGAGCCGAGACACCCGTTCCGCCGACTCGCGATCCCCTTCGGCCCGGAGCCGTCGAACCAATGCGTTGCGAGCGGCCACGAACCCGGCCGGCGGGCTGGCGAACAGCTCATCGCCGGCGGACGACGCCGGCTCGAGGGGGGGCGGGGTTCTCCGCCTTCGATCGGCTGGGCCCATGGCTCGTCGCCTTCCTGGTCGATTGGCCGCACCAGTCTTCCCAATCCGCCGTCCTGGTCGCAGGCGGTTCGAGGACCGGGCGCGGGACCGGAGGCGATCTGCGAAGCTTCAGCCGTCGCGGAGCCGAGCCGGTTGAGGACCTTTGGCACTGGCTCGGTTGGACCCGGGCAACACAGGATCGGTGCTGGCGCCAGCCGACGGGCCGGCCACAACCAGAGCCGTCGTGAGCGGCCACCCGGCCGGTGCCGGGCACGCAGGGGGCGACCGGAACCTCGGAGATCTCCGGAAGGGAACCACCAGCCATGAGCAAGCACCCGGCCAAGAAGGCCAAGAAGCCGGCCAAGACCGAAGGAGCCGGGCGGGTGGTCACGCTCGTGCCACCCTCGGGAATCGAGGAGTTCGATGCCGCCAGCGCGGCCCGCCCGCGCATGAAGCGCAAGGAGTACGAGGCCAGGATGCGCGAGCTCCAGGGCGAGCTGGTCGCCCTGCAGCAGTGGGTCACGGCCTCGGGCGCCAAGATCATGGTCGTCTTCGAGGGCCGCGACACCGTGGGCAAGGGCGGCACCATCCGGCGGATCACCGAGCGGACGAGCCCACGGGTCTTCCGCCACGTGGCCCTGCCGGCTCCCTCCGAACGGGAGAAGTCGCAGATGTACATCCAGCGCTACGTCGAGCACTTCCCGGCCGCCGGCGAGGTCGTCATCTTCGACCGCAGCTGGTACAACCGCGCCGGGGTCGAGCCGGTCATGGGCTTCTGCACCCCGGAGCAGTCCACGCGGTTCCTGGAGATGGTCCCGGCGACGGAGAAGGCGATCGTCGACGCCGGCATCATCTTGATCAAGTACTGGCTCGAGGTGAGCCCGGACGAGCAGACCCGCCGCCTCGAGAGCCGGATCGACGACCCGCGCAAGATCTGGAAGCTGTCCGACATGGACCTGAAGTCCTACAGCCGCTGGTACGACTACTCGCGGGCCCGCGACACCATGCTGGCCGCCACCGACACCTCCTGGGCACCCTGGTTCATCGCCAACAGCGAGGACAAGAAGCGGGGCCGGCTCAACATCATCGCCCACCTGCTCAGCCGCATCCCCTACGAGCCGCTCGAGATGACGAAGGTCAAGCTGCCCAAGCGCCAGGAGGCCGGCGACTACGTCGAGCCCGCGCTGCCGCTGCGCTACATCCCGGAACCGCACTGAGCGGTCGACCAGCGAGCAGGCGAGTGGACGGAGCGACGATGGCAGAGACAGACACCCCGGCGGCCGGCACCGAGGCGGGCTCGCGGCGTTGGTATGCGCGGGCGCCGGACCAGCTCGCCGAGCAGCTGGGGGTGGATCCGACCCGCGGCCTGGCCGGCACGACGGCCACCCAACGCCTCCAGACCGACGGACCCAACGCCCTGCCCGCCGAGAAGGGCGTCCCGGGCTGGCGGCGCTTCATCCAGCAGTACGCCGCCTACATGCAGATCATCCTGCTCATCGCCGCCATCCTGTCGTTCGCCATCGGCGAGTGGAGCACCGGCGCCGTGTTGGCGCTGCTGACGGTGTGCAACGCCGTCGTCGGCCTCCGCCAGGAGGGCAAGGCGGAGAGCGCCATGAACGCGCTCAAGTCGCTGACCAAGCAGACGGCGCGGGTGCGCCGCGACGGAGCGGAGTCGGCCATCCCGGTCGAGGACGTCGTGCTCGGCGACATCGTGCTGATCACCGCCGGCGACAACGTGGCCGCCGACGGACGCATCATCGCCGCCAGCGCGCTCAGCATCGACGAGTCGGCGCTCACCGGAGAGAGCACGCCGGCGTCCAAGGAGGCGTGCACGCTGGCCGACGAGGAGGTCGGTCCCGGCGACCAGAAGAACATGGCCTTCATGAACACGCCGGTGACCCATGGCAGCGGCACCCTGATCGTGACCGCCCGTGGGGCCGACGCCCAGGTGGGCAGGATCGCCGGCATGCTGGCCGCGTCGGCCAAGGAGCAGACGCCGCTGACCAAGCAGCTGAACACGATGACCCTGTGGATCGGCGCCGCCGCGCTGGTGACGATGATCGTCATGTTCAGCCTGGGCCTGTCGAGAGGCGAATCCGCCGACTCGTTGTTCATCACGGCCATCGCGCTGGCCATCGCCGCCATCCCCACCGCGCTGCCCACCGTGCTGCAGGTGATCCTCTCGGCCGGCGCCAAGGAGCTCGCCGGCCAGAGCGCCATCGTGAAGGACCTGGCGTCGGTGGAGACGCTCGGATCGACCTCGGCGATCAACTCGGACAAGACCGGCACGCTGACCATGAACCAGATGACCGCGGTCGAGCTCGTCGATCCGGTGGACCGCTACTCGATCACCGGGATCGGCTACGACCTGGAGGGCCGGGTCCAGCACGCGGCGGGGACGTCAGCCTCGATCGACGATGCCGTCATCCCCTTCATCGTGGCCAGCGACGCCAAGCTCGTGAACGGAAAGGTCGTGGGCGATCCGACCGAGGGTGCGCTGCTCGTCCTGGCTCACAAGGCCGGGCTCGACGTGGAGGCCACTCGGGACCACTTCCCGCGGCTGGCCACGTTGCCGTTCGACCCGACCTACAAGCTGATGGCCACCTTCCACGCGACCACCGACGCGTCCGGCCAGGACGTGGTGCGCTGCTTCGTCAAGGGTGCGGCCCCGGCGGTGATGAGCCGGGGGGCCACGGCCCGGTCGGCGGGCACCACCGTGGCCTGGGACGAGAGCCTGAAGCAGCGGGCCCAGGATGCCGTCACCCGCATGGAGGGCAAGGGGCAACGAGTGATGGCGGCGGCCTGGCGCGACCTCGAGCCCACGACCTTCGACGCCGAGGGCGACCTGTTGAGCTACGTCACCGAACTGGAGATGGCGTCGCTCGTCGCCATGGTCGACCCTCCCCGCGAGGCGTCGCTGGCCGCCGTCCGCGATGCTCAGCAGGCGGGGATCCGGGTGCGCATGGTCACCGGGGACGACGTGATCACGGGAGCGGCCATCGCCGAGCAGCTGGGCATCCCGGGAGAGGCGATGCTCGGGACGGACTTCGCCGCGCTCAGCGACGAGGAACGGCTGGCCCGCATCGACGACATCGGTGTGGTCGGACGGGTCGCACCCGAGCACAAGGTGCTGCTGGTCCAGACCCTGCGGAAGAAGGGTGACGTCGTCGCCATGGCTGGTGACGGCGTGAACGACGCACCGGCCATCAAGACGGCCGACATCGGCATCGCCATGGGGACCGGCACGCAGGTGGCCAAGAACGCCAGCCGCATGATCCTCTCCGACGACAACTACGCCACGATCGTGCGGGCCGTCAGGGGTGGCCGAAAGGTCTACGACAACCTCAACAAGTACATCCGCTTCGTCATCGTCGAGCTGGTCGCCTACATCATCACGTTCCTGGGGGCCAGCGTCCTCAACATCGCCGCCGGCCAGCCCTTCTCACCGGCACAGATCCTCTACATCAACTTCCTGGTCAACGCACCGCTGGGGGTCACGCTGGGCATGGACCAGGAGGCGGCGGGGCTCATGAACCGCCAGCCGCGGCCTCGCGACGAGTCCATCATGACCGCCGGCCTGCTGACCACGGCCGGCCTGGTGGGCCTGTTCATGGCCGTCAGCACCCTGGCGCTCATCAGCTACGGCACCCACCACTTCCACCGCGTCACCATCGGGACCTCGATGGGCCTCACCGCCTTCTCGCTGCTGCTGATCACCGCCGCCTTCCAGGCCCGCAGCGTGAAGGCGACGACCTTCGCCACCGAGACCTTCGACAACCGCAACCTGAACTGGACCGCCGTGGCCGAGTTCGGGCTGGCCGTGCTCATCACCCAGATGGACGCGCTGCGCCGGGTGTTCGGGACCGTGCAGCTCACCGCCCACCAGTGGGGCCTGGCCCTCCTACCGGCGGTGGTGCTCTTCTTCCTGTGGGAGCTGGGCAAGCTGGTAGCCCGCGGCCAGGACGACGGGCTCGACCACCCTCATCCATCCACGCCGGTCGCGGTCGAACCCACCTTCACGGGCTAGGCGCCGCCGGCGGCAGTGGCTACCGTCAGGACATGAGCGACGCCGGCCGGTCGGGCCGGCACCCGTTTCGCTACGACTGCTCGTGGCTCATCCCCCTGGGGGTGGACGAGCTGTGGGCCGTCCTGGGCGACACCACCGCCTATCCCGACTGGTGGCCGTGGCTGCGCCGGGCCGAGCTCCCGGCGCTGCAGGTCGGCGGCGTGGCCCGCTTCTCGGTGGTGCCACCCCTGCCCTACCGCATCGACGTGCGACTGCTGCTCGACCAGGTCGAGCCGGCCCGACGGATCCACACGATCGTGGGCGGCGACCTGGACGGCTGGGCCACCCTCGAGCTCACGGCGAACGGGGGCGGCTGGACGCAGGTGCGGCTGCGATCCAGCCTGGCCTTCTCCCGACCGACGCTGCGGGCGTTGACGGTCATCGGACGCCCCGTCCTCGAGTGGGGTCACCAGAGCGTGGTCCGCCGTGGGCTGGAGGGCTTCGCCGCCGCCCAGGGCCTGGCGGCGGTACCGGGTGCGATCGAAGCCGTGGCCTGCCCCCGCCGGGCTGCCCGCCGCCGGCCGGCCACGCCGAGGCGCGCTCGGCCCCATCCTGCGCGACGGCCTGGCTGCCGGCGCCGTGGCCGGGGTGGCCAGCGGCCTCCCCTCCACCCTCTGGGCACTCCGGAACCGGACCTCGCCGCTGGCCGCCAGTCGGGCGGCGGGCACCCTGCTGGGCCGCCCCGGCCTGGTCCGAGGGGCGCTGGCGCATTCGGTCGTGTCCTTCGGCTGGGCGGTGATCCTGCGCGCCGCGCTCCCCCCGCGAGCACCGCCTGGTCGGGGGCATGACGGCCGGGGCGCTCATCGCCGCCCTGGACCTCGGGTTCATCGCCCGGCGGCGCTTCCCCGCCGTGGCCGCCCTACCGGTGGGCCCGCAGGTCGCCGATCACCTGCTCTACGGGGCGCTGGTCGGGCTCGTGCTCGATCGGCGGTGGAGCGACACCGCGTAGGTGCCGTCGCCGGGGAACGGATCCCGGGCCCAGGTCGACCACCGTCGGGCCAGGACCAGGCCGACCGCGGCGCAGTCGTCGTCGTAGCGGTCGACCCCGTAGCCCTGGTCCAGCTGGAACCCGGCCACCAGGACCCCGCCCGGTCCGAGGTGTCGGGCGCACCCGGCCACCAGCGCGGCCTGCGTGCCGGGGGCGGTGAACAGGGGCACGTTGCCGGCCATGACCACCACGTCGAAGCCGCGGTCCAGGTCGAGGTCGGCCACATCGGCGGCGATCCAGGTGACCTCGGGCGCCAGGCGGCGGGCGGTGGCCAGCATGGAGGCGTCGGCGTCGACGCCCACCACCTCGATGCCGCGTCGGGCCAGCTCGATGCCCACCCGTCCCGAGCCGCAGCCGGCGTCGAGCACGCGGGTCGGCCCCAGATCAGCCACGAAGTCGGCCTCACCGTGCACGTCCACGCCCGAGGCGGCCAGCTCGTCGAAGCGCTGCTGGTAGCGATCTCCGTCCCAGGTCATCGTGTCGGGCGTCGGGCTCAGCCGTACCAGCCGGCCACGTCGGTGATGACGTCGACGTTGCCGCTCAGGTTGTACATGGACACCTGCCCGGCACCGAGCTTCACCGTGACCGCGTTGGGGATGGTCTCCCCGGGAGTCCAGTTGAGGCTCGACACGAGGGGTCGGGATGCACCCTGAGGCCACACCGACAAGAAGGAGCCGGCGGTGGCGTTGGTCACCGTCACGTTGGCCACCACCGAGTCGGCCGACGCCAGCACACCGGCCAGCGGGGCCACGGTCACGGTGCGGGTGGTGTCGGTGGCCCACGGGGAGGCGTAGGCGCCGTAGTTGATGGCGCCGGGCCGGGAGTCGAGCACGCGGGCCGGCGTCAAGGGGTGGAACAGCTCACCGGAACCGGGCAGGAAGTACCCGGCCACGTCGATGATCACGTCGCCGCTGCCGGTCAGGTTGTAGACCGACACCTCGCCGTTGGCCGTGTTCAGCTTCACCGTGACCGCGTTGGGGATGGTCTCCCCCGGCGTCCAGTTGATGCTCGACACCGTGGGCCGGGCCGAGCCCTGCGGCCAGACCGACAGGAACGACGACGCGGTGGTGTCGGTCGCGGTCACGTTGAGCACCACGGCGTCGGCGTTGGCCGGCACCCCGCCACGGCCGCCCACGGCCACGTCGCGCGACACACCGGCCCCCCAAGGCGACGAGTAGCCACCGGTGTTGCCCAGGCCGGGGCGCGAGTCGAGGATCCGCGCCGGCGCCAGCGAGCTGAAGCCATCGCCGGTGGCGCTGGCGTAGTAGCCGGTGACATCCGCGATCACGTTGACCTGGCCGCCGTTGTTGAAGATCGAGACCTTGCCGCTGGCCCCGACCTTGACCGTGACCTGGTTGGCGATGGTCTGGCCGGCGCCGAAGTTCAGGTCCGACACCGTCGGCGGCGTCGCCCCCGACGGGTACACCGACAGGAACGACGAAGACGTGGCTCCCGGTGACGGTGACGTTCAGCATCACGGCGTCGGCGTTGGACGGTACGCCACCCACCCCGGCCACGGTCACATCGCGGGTCACGCCCTGGACCCCAGGGCGTCGTGTAGCCACCGATGTTGCCGCCGCCCGGACGGGAGTCGAGGATGCGGGTGGGTGACACCGCGTGGAAGGCGTCACCCGGGTTGCCGGTGGTCACCGAGCTGATCGAGTTGTCCATCGGGTTGGGGAACCACATCGTGCCCGCCGGCCCGGCGGCGATGGCCGCCGGCGCCCATGACAGGCGGTGAAGTTGGTGATCACGCCGGCCGGGGTGATCCGCCCGATCACGTCGCGCCGGGGTCGCGGGCCCGCCCAGGGGCGGCGCTGCGGCGACGCTGGTGTCGGTGAACCACAGGTTGCCGTCGGAGCCGGCGGCGATGGCCGCGGGCACGACCGGGGTCGAATCGGTGAAGTGGCTGACTGGCGCCCGAGGTGGTGATCCGCCCGATCGAGGAGTTGAGCGAGTTGGTGAACCACAGGGCGCCGTCGGGACCGGTGGTGATCCCCTCGGGCCCGTCGATGCTCGGGTCGGTGAACGACGTCACCGCCCCGCGCGGTGGTGATGCGCCCGATGGACGAGGTGACCCCGTCGGTTGGTGAACCACAGGGCGCCGTCAGGACCGGCGGTGATGGCGGTGGGATCGTCGATCCGCGGATCGCTGAACGGCGGTGACCGTGCCCGTCGTGGTGACCCGGTCGATGATGGTCGAGCTCGGCGATGGGGACCCACAGCGTCGCCGTCCGGGCCCACGGCCAGCGCCGCAGGCGTGCCGCTCAGGGCGGCCACCTCCGTGATCACTCCCGCGGTCGTGATCGAATCGAGTTGCTCGTTACCGCGGTCGACGAACCACAGGTTCCCGTCAGGTCCGGCCACGATCGGCCCGGGATCCGACAGCCCCGGATCGGTGAAGATGGTGAGCGCGCCCGTCGGAGTCATCCGGGCCACGCTGACCTGAGGGCTGTTGTTCGGCCTGCCGTTGGCGTTGGCGCCGTTGGTGAACCAGATGTTGCCATCGCTGCCGGTGGCGATGCCGTTGGGGTCGAACACCTGGTTGCCCAGGAAGCTGCTGACCGCGCCGGCGGTGGTGATCGAGCCGATCGAGCTGCGGTTGGTGAACCACAGCTCGCCGCCCGGACCCGACACCAACGACGATGGTGCGGCCACACTGGGGTCGGTGTAGACAGTGACCGCCCCGGCGGTGGTGATCGTGTCGATCGAGTTGTTCTGGACGTCGGTGAACCAGAGGTTGGCGTCGGGACCCACCGTCAGGTCGGCGAGCTGCGAGAAGCTCGGATCGGCGTAGCTCGACACCACCCCGGCGGTGGTGATGGTTCCGATCGTGGCGGGATTGGCGAAGTTGATGTACCAGAGCGCACCGTCAGGGCCGGCCACCAGGTCGCCGGGCTGGACGATGCTGGCATCGGTGAAGCTCGACACCGCGCCGGCCAGCGGTCACCGTGCCGATGGAGAAGCCGCCGTGGATGGGCGAGTTGACGAACCACAGGTTGCCGTCCGAGCCGGTCACCAGCGGTCCGGGCTGTCGATGCTGGCGTCGGTGAAGGTGCCCTTGACCACCCCGGTGGTGGTGAGCTTGGTGATCGAGCCGGTGCGGGCCACCCAGATGTCGCCGTCCGGGCCGGCGCTGACCACCCCGGCGGGGATGGCGCCATAGGCCGTGACCGTGCCGGTCGTGGTGATCCGGGCGATCGAGTTGTTCCCGCTGTTCGAGAACCACAGCCGACCGTCGGGTCCCGAGATCAGGCTCTGGGGGCCGTTGATCGAGGCGCCGGTGAACAGTCGAGATGGCGCCCGTGGTGACGTTGACCCGTCCGATGGCGTTGTCACCGCATGTCGATGAACCAGATGTTGCCGTCGGGACCGACCACCAGTCCGGCGGGATCGGACAGGTTCGGCGAGGTGAAGAGGCTCACCGTCCCGGACGGGGTCATGCGCCCGATGGCGGCGTCGGCCCCGCCGCTCGACGAACCAGAGGTTCCCGTCCGGACCGGCGATGGATGTCGATCGGAAAGGCGAAGTTGCGGGCCAAGGTCGAGACGGTCCCGGCCGCCGGGGCCGATGCGGGCGTGGACACCCAACGACGACGTGCGCCCGGGGCGCGGCAACCGATCGAGGGGCGGCGCTCGCCACCGGCGCCAGGACCAGGGTGGCCACCATCGACACGACCCCGGCCAGGACGACGACTGCTCTGCGCACGGTCATTCCCTTCCCCACCATTCTGCGAGCCTCCAGACCCCATGGGCGGCTCCCGATCGACCCGCCGAACGTATCAGTCGGCCCCCTCAGAACGGCACCATGGGCCGCCAGCTTTAGTCCCGTGGGCCCCCGAAGGCCGGACCCATGTTGTGGGCCCACGACTTCTCCTCGCTGCGACCGGCGATGCGCCAGCCCTGCTCCGTGCGCACGAAGCGGTCGAGGTACCACAGGCCGCAGAAGAACACGCGGGGCTCGCCCGGGTCGCTCGTCGGGCCGGGGCACCACCATCGGGTTGAAGCACATGGTGCGCCCGGTGGCCTCATCGCCGTCGATCTCGAGCAACGGGTTGGCCACCAGGTGCTGGGATCCCACGAAGCCGACCATCACCTGAATCCAACCAGTCCCGCGTCTCGGGCCACCGATCCCACCGAGCCCCCGAAGGCGGAGTAGTCGATGACGGCGTCGGGGGTGAACAGGGCCTCGAACTCGTCCCACGATCGGGTGTCGACCGCGTGGGCGTAGCGGACCATGAGGTCCATCAGCTCGAGGCGGTCGGAGATCTCCTGCTGGCTGAGCATCCCCTGATCATGCCCGATCCGCGTCCGACGGGCCCGGCGTGTAGCATTTAGCACTAATCACGTGCTCGGAGTCCCACTTGCCCGCCTCGTCCGCCACCCCGACCTCGGGGACCGTCACCCTGCTGGAAGCCGCCGACCAGCTCGGCGTGCATTACATGACGGCCTACCGCTACGTCCGCACCGGTCGGCTCGACGCGCACAAGCAGGGATCCCAGTGGTTCGTGACCCAGCGGGACCTCGATCGGTTCACCCGCCGACCGCCGACCGCACCCCGGCGCCGACCCCCGGCTGACCACGTCGGCCGGCTGGTGGCGCGCCTCATGGCCAGCGACGAGGGTGGCGCCTGGACGCTGGTCCAACGAGCCCTGGCCGGCGGCGTGTCCCCCACCGACCTCTACCTGGACGTGCTGGCCCCGGCCATGGGCGAGATCGGCGACCGATGGGCTCGGGGCGAGGTGTCGGTGACCCAGGAGCACCAGGCCTCGGCCGTGATGGTCCGCCTGGTCGGGCGCCTGGGTCCCCTGTTCAGCCGACCGGGACGAGACCGGGGCACGGTGGTGCTGGGTGCCCCATCCGGTGACCACCACAGCCTGCCTGGCGCCCTGTTCGCCGACGTGCTGCGCGGCCAGGGCCTCCACGTGGTGCAGCTGGGCGCGGACACCCCGGCCAACTCCTTCGTGGAAGCGGCCCGGGGCACCGAGCGGCTGGTGGCGGTCGGCGTCACCGTCACCCTGGGCGGCAACGGGCCCGCCGTGGCCGCCGTCGTCGCCGCGCTGCACCAGGCCAGCATCGGGCCGGTGGTGCTGGGCGGGCAGGGCCTCTCCGGATTGGGTGCCGGCGACCACCTGGGCGCGGATCGGGTGATCGACGCGGCCGGCGGGCCCGCCCAGGCGCTGGCCGTGTTCGACGGCCTGGCCGACGACGCCCAGCGGGATCGCCGCCGAGCCCGGCGGACCGGGTCGTGACCCCGGCCCGGGCCGTGCTGGCCCAGTCGGTCGACCTGGCGCTGGAGGCCACGGTGGCGCTCAGCTTCTCCAAGGTCGGGTACCAGGTGCGACGCCGGCTGTTCGCCTGGCCCGAGGTGGCCGGCGCCGCGCCCATGCCGCGGGCCGAGCGCGTGGTGGTGGTCACCGGCGCCACATCCGGGCTGGGTCGCGCCGTGGCCGGCCGGCTGGCGGCCGTGGGCGCCACCGTGGTGATCACCGGCCGCGACGCCGGGCGCACCCGTCGGGTCCGCGCCGAGCTGGTGGCCGAGACCGCCAATCCGGCCATCCACGACGTGGCCGCCGATCTGGGGCACCTCGATCAGGTGGTGGCGCTGGCCGAGCGGGTGGGCGACGCCCACCCACGCCTCGACGCCCTGATCCACAACGCCGGGGCCCTGGTGCACGCGCACCAGCGCACGCCCGATGGCCTGGAGCTCACCGTCCAGACCCATGTGGTGGCACCCTTCCTGCTCACCCGCCTGCTCCTGGACCGCCTGGCGTCCACGCCCGACAGCCGGGTGGTGACCGTCACCTCGGGCGGCCTGTACACGCGGGCTCTGGGTGATCCCGACGTCGACTTCGATCCTCGGCCCGATCAGTTCGACGGCGTGGCCACCTATGCCCGGGCCAAGCGGGCCCAGGTGGTGCTCACCCAGCAGTGGGCCCACCGCCACGACCGGAGCGGGGTCGCCTTCCACGCCGTGCATCCGGGTTGGGTGGACACCCCGGGCCTGGCCGCCGCCCTGCCCGGGTTCCATCGGCGCATGGCGCCGTGGCTGCGCACGCCCGACCAGGGCGGAGACACCATCGCCTGGCTGGCCGTGTCCCCCGACGCCGAGCCCGCGCCGGGCGGGCACCTGTGGTTGGACCGCCACCGCCGGTGGGTCGACAAGGTGCCCTGGACGGTGACCTCGGCCGGCGCGGCGGACCACCTCTGGCGATGGGTGGCGAACCGGGCCGACCTCGGTAGCCTTCGGGTCAAGATTTAGCACTAAATAATGCACGAGAGGACCGCATGAAGATCGCCATCGTCGGAACCGGCATCTCGGGACTGGTGTGCGCCCACCACCTGCACCGCGACCACGACGTCACGGTCTTCGAGGCCAACGACTACCTGGGCGGTCACACCCACACCGTCGACGTCTCCCTCGACGGCGCCACCCACGCGGTCGACACCGGCTTCATCGTCTACAACGAGCAGAACTACCCCGAGTTCAGCCGGTTGCTGGATGAGCTGGGCGTGGCCACCCAGCCCACCACCATGAGCTTCAGCGTGCGGGACGAGGCCACCGGCCGGGAGTACCGGGCCGACGGCTTCGGCGGCGTGTTCGCCCAACGGTCCAACCTGATCGACCCGCACTTCGGGCGCATGCTGGCCGACATCGTGCGCTTCAATCGCCGGGCTCGGGCCCTGTTGGCCCACCACCAGGCGGCCATCGACGCCGGCGACCAGGCCACCGCGGTGCGACTGGAGAACCTCACGCTCGACGACCTGGTGGCCGAGACCCGCGCCTCGCCCATGTTCGTCTCCCACTACCTGGTGCCCCTGGGCGCGGCCATCTGGTCGGCGGATCCGCAGCGTTTCGGTCGCTTCCCGGCCGTGTCGTGGTCGCGGTTCATGGACAACCACGGTCTGCTGCACGTGCGCGGCACGCCCCACTGGCGCACGGTCACCGGCGGCGCCCGGCGCTACGTCGACGCCCTGGTCGCCCCCTTTGCCGACCGCATCCGCCTGGCTACTCCGGTGAGCAAGATCCGCCGCCAACCGCGTCACGACGGCGGCGTCGAGGTGGAGGTGCTCAGCTCCCCCACCGGTCCCGAGCGGTTCGACCGGGTCATCCTGGCCAGCCACAGCGATCAGGCGCTGCGCCTGTTGAGCGACCCGAGCGACGCCGAGCGCGACATCCTGGGGGCGTTGACCTACCAGCCCAACGTGGCCACCCTGCACACCGATGCCCGCTTCCTGCCCCGGCGACCCGCGGCCCGGGCCTGCTGGAACGCCCATGTGGGTGTGCCGGCCCGCGCCCGCGACGGCGGGCCGGCCACCTCCCTGACCTACTGGATGAACGCGCTGGCGGGCATCGAGTCCGCTCAGCCGCTGCTGGTCACCCTGAACCGCCACGACGACATCGATCCCGACGCCGTGCTCGATCGCTTCGACTACGACCACCCCATGTTCGACCTGGACGCCCTGGCCGCCCAACGTCGTCGGGCCGAGATCCAGGGGGTGAACGGCACCTGGTTCGCCGGCGCCTACTGGGGCTACGGGTTCCACGAGGACGGCGTCCGGTCCGGCCTCGACGTGTGCCGCGCCATCCAGGACGACCGGTGAGCAGCACCGCCCGGGCGCGGCCGGTGAGCGCGCTGTACCAGGGATGGGTCGGCCACCGGCGCCCCGGTCCCCCCGAGCACCAGTTCCGGGCCCGCGCCACCATGGTGCTGCTGGATCTCGACGAGCTGGGCGGCCTCCTGGACGCCACCCCGCTGTGGTCGGCGCGGCGGTGGGCCCCGGTGCAGTTCTGCCGCCGCGACTACCTGGACGGCGCCGATCGCCCCCTGGCCGAGGCCCTGGCCGAGCTGGTCGAGGACCGCACCGGCCGGCGCCCGAACGGACCGATGCGCGTGCTCACCCAGCTGCGCCGCTGGGGTTGGCTGTTCAATCCCCTCAGCCTGTACTGGTGCGATGCCCCCGATGGCACGGCCGAGACCGTGGTGCTGGAGGTGACCAACACCCCCTGGCACGAACGGCACTGGTACGTGCTCGACGCCCGCCACGCCGACGAGTTCGCCAAGGAGCTCCACGTGTCGCCCTTCCTGCCCATGGACCTGACCTACCGGCTCCAGATCGACTCGCGGCCCGGGGTCGGGGTCGAGTCCGGGCCCGACCCCCGCCGGCCGCCTCGCCTCGATGTCCGCCTGCAGGCCCGACGCCAGGACCACCCGGTCTTCGACGCCCACCTGGCGCTGGCCCGCATCGAGTTGACCCCGGCCCATGCGGTGGCCTCGCTGGCCCGCCATCCGCTGGCCACCGTCGGGGTGTCCGCCGGCATCCATCGCCAGGCCGTTGCCCTGTGGGCCAAGCGCGCCGCGTTCCACCCCCATCCGGATCGCCGGCCCGAGCCCCGCCTGGTGCGACCGTGAGCGCCCCGGCCACCGACCGGGCGGCGCGGGCCGCGGTGCTGGGCGCGTTGTCCCTCCTCGACAGCGGCACGGTGGTGCTGCGCGAGCCCGGGCGGCGCACTCGTCGCTACGGCACCGGCGGCCCCGACCGGTTCGGCCACCCGGCCCTGGCCGCGGAGGTGACCGTGCACGACGCCGGCGCCTACCGCCCGGTGCTCACCGGCTCGAGCGCCGGGCTGGGTCAGACCTACGCCGAGGGCCAGTGGGACTGTGACGACCTGGCCGGGTTCCTGCGCCTGCTGTCGCGCTCGGTCCGCCGCTACGAGGCCAGGCGCACCCGCTGGGTCCGGCTGGCCCGACCGGTGCTCGATGGCGTGCAGCAGGCCCGACGCCGGCGCCGACCCCGAGCGGGACCGCCACAACATCGCGGCCCACTACGACCTGGGCAACGACTTCTTCGCCGCCTTCCTGGACCAGACGATGACCTACAGCTCGGCCATCTTCGACCCAGCCGACGCCACCTTGGCCGAGGCGTCGACCCGCAAGCTGGACCGGATGTGTCGGTTGCTCCAGCTCGCGCCCGAGGATCGGGTCATCGAGATCGGCTCGGGCTGGGGGTCCTTCGCCACCCATGCCGCCAGCCGCTACGACGCCCGGGTGACCACCACCACCATCAGCGCCGAGCAGTACGAGTGGGCCCGCAAGCGGGTGGCCGCCGACGGGCTCAGCCATCGGGTCCAGGTGCTCAACGAGGACTACCGCGACCTGGTCGGCACCTACGACAAGCTCGCCTCCATCGAGATGATCGAAGCGGTCGACTGGCGCGAGCTGGACACCTTCGTGGGCACCTGCACCCGGCTGCTCGAACCCGACGGGCTCATGGGGCTGCAGGCCATCGTCATCCCCGGCCACCGCTGGGCGGGGACCAAGGACCGACCCGACTTCATCAAGACCCACATCTTCCCCGGCGGCTGCCTGCCCTCGATCGAGTCGCTCAGCGCATCCATCAGCCGGGTCAGCGATCTCACCCTGATCGAGCTGCACGACTACGGCCTGCACTACGCCGAGACCATCCGCCGCTGGCGGGCCAACCTGGAGGCCCACCACGACGAGTTGGCGGCCATGGGTCTCGACGAGCGCTTCGCTGCGGCTGTGGCGGTTCTACCTCTGCTACTGCGAGGCCGGGTTCGACGAGCGCGACATCAGCGTGGTCCAGTGCCTGCTGGCCCGCCCGGGCCACCAGCCGCCCGCGCCCTTCCGTCGCTAGGCGCCGGCGCCGCTCGGCTTGGACAGACTGGAGGCGATGGGTCTCTGGAACCGACTGCGCCAACCGGTCGACACGCTGCGCTCGGTGGTGCGCTTCCGGCGCTTCGACGCCGGATGGCACCACCCGGCGCCTGGCTCGGGCGGCGTCGGTGCACGACCTGCGCCGGCTGGCCAAGCGGCGCCTGCCCGGGGGCGTGTTCGACTACATCGACGGCGCGGCCGAGGACGAGTTGGCCAAGGCGGGCAACAACGAGGCCTTCCGGCGCCTGACCATGCGCCCACGGGTGCTGCGCGACGTCTCCCACGTCGACCCGTCCACCTCCCTGCTGGGCCGGCCCCTGCCCATCCCCCTGGCCCTGGGCCCCACCGGGTTCACCCGCATCGCCGATCCGCAGGGCGAGCTGGCCGTGGCCCGCGCCGCCGGACGCGCCGGGCTGCCCTACACCTTGTCCACCCTGGCCACCCGCTCCATCGAGGAGGTGGGCGCGCAGGACTGCGCCCGCAAGTGGTTCCAGGTGTACGTGTGGCGCGACCGGGGTCTGGTCACCGAGATGATCGACCGGGCCCGGGTGGCCGGCTTCGAGGCGCTCATGATCACGGTGGACACGGCCGTGTTCGGCAAGCGCGACCGCGACGTGCGCCGCGGCTTCGAGCTGCCCCCCAAGATCGGTCTGGACACGCTGATCGACGGCGTCCTGCACCCGGGCTGGACCCTCGAGTTCCTGCGCAACGACCCCATCATGTTCGCCAACGTGGCCGGACGGGCCGACGTGGACGGGTCGGACGCGGTGACCCTGTCGGACTACATCAACGCCCAGTTCGACCCCTCGCTGTCGTGGGCCGACCTGGACTGGATCCGCACGGTGTGGGACGGCCCCATCATCGTCAAGGGCATCCAGACGGTGCAGGACGCGGCCAGGGCGGTGGTGGCCGGCGTGGACGCCATCTCGCTGTCCAACCACGGCGGCCGCCAGCTCGACTCCGCGCCCGCCCCCATCGACCTGGTGGCCCCGGTGGCCCAGACCGTGGGCGGACGCATCGAGATCATCTGCGACGGCGGGGTGCGCCGGGGCAGCGACGTGGTCAAGGCGGTGGCCCTGGGTGCCACCGCCTGCACCATCGGCCGGGCCTACCTGTACGGCCTGGGCGCGGGCGGCGAGCGCGGCGTCGACCACGTGCTGGGCCTGCTCGACGCCGACATCCGCCGAACCATGGCATTGTGCGGCGCCCGCTCCGTGGACGAGCTCACGCCGGAGCTGATCGCAGGTCACGAGTGACCGACCAGAAGGCAGGAGGTCACGAGTGACCGACCAGAAGGCAGGAGGTCACGAGTGACCGACCAGGTGCGCCTCGAGATCGACGGCGCCATCGCCACCATCACCAACGACAACCCGGACAAGCACAACGCCTTCAACGACGACATGGACGCCCAGCTCTTCGCCATCCTGGCCGAGCTGGGGGGCCGGCCCGAGGTGCGGGCCGTGGTCTGGCGGGGCGAGGGCAAGTCGTGGTCGTCGGGGCGCGACGTGGCCGCCATCGGCACCAACCGCACCGAGCTCTCCCACCACGAGCTCATGCGTCGCGGCCACCGCGGCATCCAGCAGCTGTGGGAGCTCGACGCGCCGGTCATCGTGGCGGCCAAGGGCTGGGTCATGGGTGGTTCGTTCCAGCGGGCCCTGCTGTGCGACATCCGGGTGGCGGCCGAGGGCACCCGGTTCCGGCTGCCCGAGGTCACCCACGGCGTCATCCCCGACACCGGCGGCATGGGCGTGCTGTACGAGATGTGCGGCCACGGCGTGGTCAGCGACCTGGTCCTGACCGGTCGGGTCATGAGCGCCGAGGAGGCCCTCAGCCACGGCATCGTGAGCCGCATCGTGGCCCCCGACGAGCTGGACGCCACCACCCGGGAGATGGCCGAGCAGATCGCGGCGGCGCCGGCGGTCACCGTGAAGATGGCCCGCGAGGTGATCCGGCACCTGGCCGTGCCCCAGATCCGCGCCTCGATGGCCGACGAGATGATCTACCAGACCTTCGTGAGCCGCAGCGACGACGCCGCCGAGCGCAAGGCGGCCACGGCCGAGGACCGTCCGCCGCGCTACACCGGCAGCTGACCGGGCCCCGGCCGAGCGGCGGCACTGACGTGCGCCAGAGGCACGTGGTTGCCGCCGGTTGAAGCAAGGAGGACCCGGCGGGCCGGGTCAGCCCACCAGGTCGATCTGGAGCCGGCCCAGTCGCTCGGGATCGGCCACCACCTCGATGTCGAGGATGCGCTCCCCCTCGATGGTGGGCAGGAAGGCCACCACCGGCGTCCCCGCCCGAAGGGTGACCACGCCCACCGCGCCGTCCACCAGGGCCACCCGGATGTCGGCGTCGCCGGACGCCCGAAACGCCCGGGCCCGGCCGGCCACCACCTCGGCGCCCCGCGCCTCGGGCGACACCCCGGGCGGCAGGGCGGCGGCGTCGGCTCGCAGGACCACGTCGGGATCGAGCACGGCCAGCAGCGCCTGGAAGTCACCGGTCTGGGAGGCGGCCAGGAAGGCGTCGACCACCTGGCGCTGCCGCCGTTGGTCCACCTCCAGCTCGGTGCCCCGTCCCTGCACCCGTCGGCGTCCCCGGCTGGCCAGCTGCCGCGTCGCGGCCGTGCTCCGCCCGACGATCGGAGCGATCTCCTCGAAGGGCAGGGCGAAGACGTCGTGGAGGACGAAGGCCAGGCGCTCGGCCGGGGCCAGCGTCTCCAGCACCAGCAGCAGGGCTGGACCCAGCGTGTCGGCCCGCAGCGCCTCCTCGACCGGATCCGGATCCGGTGGAGGACCCGCCCGGCCCGCTCAGCTCGAGGTCCACCTCGACCAGGTCTTCGCGGCGCGCCGCCCGGGACCGCAACCGGTCGAGGCACACACGAGACACGATGGTGGTCAGCCAACCGCCCAGGTTCTCCACCCCGTCGGTGCCCGCCCGGCTGAAGCGCAGCCACGACTCCTGCACGGCGTCGTCGGCCTCGGACCGCGATCCCAGCATGCGGTAGGCCACGGCCCGCAGGTGGGCCCGGTTGGCCTCGAACTGTCCGGCCATCCAGTCATCGCGTGCCTCTCGAGGATCCATCGGTCACATCCTCTCGTCGGGATCCGTCAACCAGCTGTCGACAACCAGTTGACGTACCCGATCCGGTCGGATGTGACCGGCCCACCCCCGGAGATGATCCCCATGCAGCCACGGATGACCCACCCCGCCATGATCGTGCCCGACGCCATGTCGGCCCTGCAGGCCGTCGGCCAGGCCGTGGGCCAGGCCGGCGTGCCCGACACCACCCTCGAGCTGGTCAGCATGCGGGCCAGCCAGATCAACGGCTGTGCCGTGTGCCTGGAGGGCCACGCTCGCCACCTCCGCCAGCTGGGCGAGACCGATGAGCGGCTGGACACCCTGGCCGGCTGGCGCGAGGCGCCGTTCTTCACCGACGCCGAGCGGGCCGCACTGGCCCTGACCGAGGCCGGCACCCGGCTGGCCGACCACCCCGATGCCGTGTCCGACGAGGTCTGGGCCGAGGCGGCCCGCCACTACGACGAGGTGGCTCTGGGGGCGCTGGTGCTGGCCATCGCCAACATCAACGTGTGGAACCGCCTCAACGCCGTGACCCGCCAGCAAGCCGGCGCCATGGCCTGGTGATCAGGCGTCGGGCCGGGCGATGCGCAGCACGTTCTCGGCGCCCTCGGGAGCGGCCACCTCCACGATGGCCTCGGGCCGGTCGTCGAACTCGGTGCGCAGGGCCCGTGACATCACCGCGTGCTGCAGGTAGAGCGCGCTGATGTAGGTGAGCTCCAGGATCTCCTCGTCGGACAGCTCGGCCCGCAGGGCGTCGAACAACCCGTCGGGCACCCGGCCGAGGTCGAACACCAGGCAGTCGGCGTAGGCCAGGACCAGCCGCTCCAACGGCGAGTAGCAGTCGGCCGCGCTCCAGTGGGGCACGGCGGTGATCTTGGCCTCGTCCACCTCCAGGCCCCGCAGCGACTTGCAGTGCTGGGAGAACACGAACTGGCTGCCCGCGGCCCAGCCGGTCCGGCACTGGGCCAGCTCGCGCAGCACCGGATCGAGGAACCGCTTCGGGCTCTGGTAGAAGCCGAAGCCGGCCACCGAGTGGTCGAGGGCGTCGGGCACCAGGGCGAACACGGTCCACCAGTCACCGGGCGAGCCGGTGGAGGTGCCCGGCTCGGCCACCGGGTCGCGGCCGTCGAACAGGTACTCGTACATGACCTCGACGATGGGGGCGTCGGACTCGCCCTTGGGCACCTGGCGCAGTCGGGGCACGGCGATCGCCCTCAGGCCTCGACCGGGGCCCGCACGGCGCCGGCCGGCTCGATGGCCACGTCGTCGGGACCGAACGAGCGCGTCCAGGCTGCGAACTCCAGCAGGATCCCGTCAGGGTCCTGGAAGTAGACCGAGCGCACGAACACCCCGGGGTGCATCTCGTCGGAGATCCCCCACTCGCTGTCGTCGTGGTTGGCGATCTCGGTGCAGGGCACCCCGGCCGCCAGCAGGCGGTCCCGGTACTCCTCGATCTGGTCGGCGGCCACGTCGAAGGCCACGTGGTTCATCGAGCCGATGGCGCTGGTCAGCTCCCCCTGGTCGGGCCGGGTGGCGGGCGCCGAGACCCCCGGCGCGGGCTCGGGTGCGTCGGGGAACCAGAAGAAGGCCAGGCTGTCGCCGCCCCCGCAGTCGAAGAAGAAGTGCTGGCCCATGCCCGCGGGCAGCTCGATCGTCTTGATCAGGGGCATGCCCAACACGTTGGTGTAGAAGTCGACCGTCCGACCCATGTCGCGACACACCAGGGCCAGGTGGTTGATGCCGTTGAACTCGAAGCGCGGGGAACCCATGGCCCAAACCCTAGATCCCAGACCCTCGATCAGGGAGCCCCGGCGTCGGCGGGCCGCGCCACCGTGGTGGGCGGGGTCTCGGCCGCCACCAGCACCGGTTCGCGGGTGGTCGAGAAGTCGAGGGCCTCGGCCAGGTTCTTGGCGTAGCGGTCGCGGGCGTGCATGGGTTCGAGGCCCCATCGCCACTCGATCATGCGCAGGATGGAGGCGTGCTCGTAGGGACCGGCCGTCTCGACCTGGGCCGGGGCGAAGGGCCCCATGGCGATGGCCGGCACCCGGAAGCCGAGCCGCGAGTAGTCGGGATGGGGGCCGGGGTTGGGGTTGACGTTGTCGTCGCGGACCGTGGGCGGCGCCACGTGGTCGGAGAAGCCACCGTGCTCGTCGAAGTTGAGCACGAACACCATCCGCTCCCACTGCGGGCTCTGGCGCAGGATGTCGTACACCTCCGCCGATGAAGGCGTCGCCCACCTTCACGCTGCCGTGGGGATGCATGTCGTTCGACGTGCCCTGGACCTCGGGCAGGGTGCCGTACTCGGGGTCGAGATAGGTCACGTTGGGCAGCTTGCCCGCGGCCGCGTCCGTCTTGAACTGGTCGTAGAGGTAGCTGATGCCGTCGTAGCGACGGCTGGCGTAGAGCCCGGTCATGGGCTCGGAGTGGTAGTAGTAGCCGCCGGTCAGCCCGGCGGCCTGCCACCCGGTCCCAGATGGCCAGCGGCAGGTTCGACGGGCGCGCCAGGTTCGGGGGCGGCAACGCCGTGGGGTTCACCGGGAAGCCGGGGATAGATGCCGGTGTCGTCGATGTCGGTGGCCGCGCTGTGCATGTAGAACCGGTTGGGCCAGGTGGCCGCGCCCAGCGAGCAGAAGTACTGGTCGAAGGTGGTGTAGCTGCGGGCCAGCTTGGCCAGCACGGGCAGGTCGGCCTCGATGTAGTACCCGATCGGGTAGAGGTCGCCGTTGGGCTGGGTCTTGAGGAACCCGTCCATGGCGCCGTCGGCGTACTGAGTGACCGCGGCCTGCCAGCCGTGTTGAGGATCGGCGTACTGCCAGCCCTGCCAGTAAGGGGCCAGCGGCCATTGGGTATGCGAGGTCCCGGCCTTGTCCACGTAGCTCAGCCCGCCCTGCTTGCCGTCGGCGCCGGGCAGCCAACCCAGCAGGTGGTCGAAGGATCGGTTCTCCATCATCAGCACCACGACGGTGTCGAACGGCGCCTGCTTCGGATCGGGCAGGCCGGCTTTGCCCGTCGTGGTCGCCTTGGTCGATGCCCCCTTCGAGGAGGTGGAGCTGCCGCAGGCGTCGAGCAGGGACGGCGCCGGCCAGACCGGCGGCCGTCCCGCCGAGACCGCCGATGAACTGGCTCCTGGTGATCCCCATCAGTCCCCCCGGACGTTCACCTGAAGTTCAGGTTTTGTCCATCCTGACAGGTCTGGTCAACCGGGCGTGATCGTGGTGGTGGTCGGAGGAGGCGGCAGGGGCACCGGCAGCGGGGGAAGGGGCTGGGTGGCCGCGTAGGCGGCCTGGGCCGCGGTGATCGGGAAGCGGTAGGCCGCTCGACCGGCCGCCGGCCACCAGTAGATCGAGCTGACCTCCACGTAGCTGCCCACGTGGGGGGCCTGGACGATCAGGTTGTTGCCGATGTACATGACCACGTGCTCGGGGGGCCCGGCGGTGCCCGAGCCCGGCGGCCACATGAAGATCACGTCGCCGGGCTGGAGGTCCTTCATGGCGATGGGCTGGCCCTGGGTGATCATGTCGCCGGTCCAGTGGGTCAGCGTCACCCGGGCGTGGGCGTAGGACCACATGACCAGGCCCGAGCAGTCGAACGTGACCGGCCCCGAACCGCCCCACACGTAGGGGTCGCCCACCACGCTCAGAGCGGAATCGACCGCCAGCTGGGCCGCGGGGTTGGGGGCGGGCGGCAGGTTGGTGAGCAGGGCGGCGGACAGGGTCTGCTTGGCCGTGGCCGGGTCCAGCGCGTCGTTCTCGCCTTCGCCGGTGGTCTCCTCGGCGTTGATCAGCGCGGCCAGATGGGCGTTGGCCTTGTTCTGGAGATCGCTCTCCTGCTGGGCCGCGGCGGTGGTGGCGTCCTCCACCGCGGCCAACTGGGCGGCCGAGACGCGGGCCGCGGCTTCGGCCTGGGCCAGCTGCGCGGCCTTGGTGGCCACCGCCCGGGCGGCGGCCGCGGCCGCGTCGATGAGGGTCTGGCGGTGCCCGGCCACGGTGTGCACGAACCCGTCGCGCACGGTGGCCTGGCTGCGTTCGCCGTCGAAGTCGGCCAGCACGCCGATGGGGGTGGACCCCCCGCTCATGTAGGCGTCGACCGCGAAGGACGAGAGCGCGGCCCGGCGCAGGCTGAGCTGATGACGGGCCGCGGCCAGCTGGGCGCGCCCGCGGGCGGTGGCCGCTGACGCCAGGTCCACCGCGTGCTGGGCATCAGCCACCTGGCCGCTCAGGATGGTGAGCTGGTTGTTCAACTGGCCGAGCTTGGTGGCGATGGCGGTGGCCTGGGCCTCGGCGTCCACGATCGGATCGGCACCGGCCACCGGCGCCCAACCCACGACCAGCATGGCTGCCAGCACGATGACCGCGCCGAGGCGCACCCCGTTTCCTCGCATGGGAGGGAGTATCGACGCGACACCGCCCTGGCCTTTACGGCCGCGGCTCGCCCGCCGCACCCCTGATGGTCGTGATTGGCTCAAAGTGTCCCAAAGATCATTTGCGGTCATGGATCGGCGGGTGGCCCGACGACCGACGCCGGCCACAGGGGGGCGCTCGGAGCCCAACCGATGGCGTCTGGGTCGGCTCCACCAGACGCGGCAGCCGCCCGACACTGTGCCAGGCCAGGGCTACGCTCGCCAGCATCCCGGGGTCGCCGCCCGTCACTCGCCGTTGGGGGAAGCCACGATGTGTCTGATCGCGCTGTTCGCCTGGTTGTCGCCTCGCCTGGCCATCTTCGTGCTGTGGTTGTTCACCAACCGGATGACCGTGGCCTTCCACAGCTTCTGGGTGGCGTTCCTGGGCTTCCTGTTGCTGCCGTGGACCACGCTGGCCTGGGCCGTCTGCTACGCCGTCCCCAAGGGGGTGCAGGGGTTCGGCTGGTTCCTGGTCATCCTGGCCTTCGTGGTCGACCTGGCGTCCTACGGCTCGGGCGGTCGCGCCCGGCGGGCCCGGGGCAACTGACTGACGCTCAGGCGGGGACCACGGGCGGCAGGTCGTCGGCCAGGCCGGCCTCCGCCTCCACCACGGCCTCGGCCGCCTGGGCCGGCCCGAGCGGGCGGGTGGCGTCGAGCCGGGCCCGAGCGGCGCGCACCGTGGTCATGCCCCACAGGCCGGCACCCAGCGCGGCCAGCGCTCCCACGGCCAAGCCGTAGCGGGGGCCGAAGACCTGGCAGATCCAACCCACGATGGGGCCGCCGATGGGCGTGCTGCCCAGGAACACCATGGCCTGCAGCGCCAGCACCCGACCGCGCATGGCCGGCGTCGACTCGATCTGCACGATGGCGGTGGACGCGGTCATGAAGGTCATGCTGGCCATGCCCACCAGCACGCACACGGGGATGGCCACGGCCACGGTGGGCACGATGGTCAGCACGGCCATCATGGTGCCGAAGGCGATGGCGGCCAGGGCCACCAGCCGCACCGAGATGACGGTGCGTCGGGCCGAGGCCAGCGCGCCGCCCAGCGAGCCGAAGGCGGTGGCCGCGTAGAGCAGCGTGAACAGGGTGGCGCTGCCGCCCAGGCTGTACTTGGCGAACAGCGGGAACACGACCTGGAAGTTGTAGGCCAGGGTGCCGATCACCGCCATCATGGCCAGCGGCACCCACAGCTCGGGCACGCTGCGGGCGTAGCGCAGACCGTCGCGGACCTGGCCCTTGGCCCGCTCGGCCACCGGCGACGGGCGCAGCTCGTGGGTGCGGATCAGCCACAGCCCGACGATGACGGCGATGTAGGAGAGGCCGTCGGTGGCGAAGCACCAGCCGAAGCCCACGGTGGTCACCAGCAGGCCGGCCAGGGCCGGGCCGACCATGCGGGCACACGTCATCAGCGCGCTGTTGAGGCTCACGGCGTTGGTGATGCCCGATTCGGGCACCATCTCGACCACGAAGGCACGCCGGGCCGGGTTGTCGAAGGCCACGGTGACGCCGCCCACGAAGGCGATGGCATAGATGGCGGCCACCGACGGATGACCGCCGAAGGCCAGCGCGGCCAGGGCGAAGGACTGGGCCATGGCGATGACCTGGACGATGAGCAGGAGCTTGCGCTTGTCGGAGCGATCGGCCACCAGCCCGGCCCACGGGCCCAGGATCAGCACCGGCCCGAACTGGGCGGCGGCCAGGAACCCGAGGGCCACGCCGCTGTGGGTCAGATCGAACACCAGCAGCGTCTGGGCGATGAGGGTCAGCCAGTTGCCGACCTGGGAGATCAGCTGTCCCCCGAAGAAGAGCCGGAAGTTGCGCACCTTCAGCGAGGCGAACGTCTGGCGGGTGGCCAGTCCGACCTTCTTCATGTGGGGGGCTGCTCGTGCATGGCGTCCAACTCGGTCAACTCTCGACGTGTGGCTCGCGACCTGCGTGGCCCTCGAACTACTTAGCGTTGCTAACCAATATAGCGGGTCCGGCCCCGGATCCCACGATCCATTTCCGCCGCGCCGGTAGGGTCGCCGCGATGGCTCCGACCGGTCCTCCTGCGACGCACCCGGGGCCCCGGCGCCTGCCCGCGGCCCGACGCCGCACCCAGCTGCTGGACTCGGCCGCCGAGCTGCTGGCCGAAGGCCACGCCGACGCCCTGACCATGGAAGGCATCGCCGGGCGTGCCGGCGTCTCCAAGGCGCTGTGCTACCGCTACTTCGACAACGCCGACGAGCTGCTGGTGGCGGTGGCCGAACGCGAGATGGTCGAGGTGGCCCACCGGGTGCGCTCGGCCATGGAGGCCACCGCCACCTTCGAAGCCTCGGTGCGGGCGTCGCTGGCCGCCTGGTTCGACGTGCTGGCCGAGCGGGGCCCGGTCATCCTGGCGCTGCTCAACACCCCCCGCCTGGCCGGTGACCTGGGTGAGCGGCGTCGCGAGCTGCGGGCGGTGGTGGGCGACTTCTACGGCCGGCGGGCCGCCGGCGCCTTCGGGTTGAGCCCGCGGGTGGCCGGCACCGCCACCGTGATCCTGCTGGCCGGGATGGAGGGCGTCATCGACTGCTGGGTGGAGCGGGGCGTCCCGCGACGCGAGCTGGTCGACACCTACACCACCATCTGCCTGTCCGCCTTCCAGGCCCTGGCCGACGAGCCGCCCTTCATCGGCTGACGGCGGAGGTCACCCGAGAACGCGACCCAGGCCGGACCGGTTCAGCGCGACCAGATCACCGGGTTGAGCTCGCTGGCCACCGGGGAACCCGGCGCGGTGCCCGCCAGCCAGACCTGGCGGTCGAACTCCTGGAACGGGTTGCGGGGCTCGGCCACCATCATCGGCTCGGCCAGGTAGATGACCGTCATCACCGGGCGCATGGTCGCGGTGGGGTTGGGGCCGGCCGAGTGCAGGGTCCAGCCGGCATGGAAGGTGGCGTCGCCCACCGCCATCGGGCCGTGGGTCTCGACCTCGAGGTGGCGCTGCGCGATCAGCGCGGCCACCTCCCGGTCGGACTCGTCGCTGATGGACTCACCCGAGACGTGGCCCAGCCGGTGGCTGGCGGCCACGAACGACATCGACCCGACCTCGGGGCCCACGTCGACCAGCGGCATCCACATGGTGATGGTCCGGTCCGAGTCGAAGGGCCAGTAGAACTGGTCCTGGTGCCAGGGCGTGCGCCCGCCCCCGGCCTCCTTGAACAGGGCCTGGTCGTGGTAGAGGCGCACGGCCTCGACGCCCATGAGCTCGGCCGCCATCCGCCCGAAGCGCGGGGCCAGCACGAATCGGGCCACCGCCGGATCGACCTGCCACAGGTTGGTGGTCTGCAGGAAGGCCTGGCCGTAGGTGCCGCGCTCGGCCAGCGGGCGCGACTCGCGGTTGTGGTCCCGGACCGCCTCCTCGATGGCCGGCCGATAGGCCGCCACCTCCTCGGCCGAGGCCAGCCCCCGGATCAGGGCGTGGCCGTGCTGGCGGTAGTAGTCCACCGCCGCGGCCGGAGCGGCGCGGGTGTCGCCCAGCGACGGCAGGTCACCCGGCGGCGACGAGGCGTCCGGCTCAGGCGTAGTGGACGACGCAGAAGGCTCCAAACACGAGACAGTAGATGGCGAAGGGGGTGAGGGTCCGGGTCTCGAACCAGCGCACCAGGAAGCGCGCCGAGAAGTAGGCGGCCACCCCGGCGGCCAGCGCACCGACCAGGATCTGGCCCCGGATGTCGGCGTACTGATGCTTGGCCAGTTCGGGCAGCTTGTACACACCGGCGGCCAGGATCACCGGGGTGGCCAGCAGGAACGAGAAGCGCACGGCGTCTTCGTGGCTCAGGCCACGCAGCAGACCGGTGACCATGGTGATGCCCGAGCGGCTGATGCCGGCCAGCAGGGCGAGGATCTGGCTGCCACCCACCAGGCCGCCGTCCACGGGCTTGAAGGTGGTGAGGGCCCGGCGCGGGGCTCGACCGCCGGACGGCGTGTTGATCCTGGCGGCGGCGCAGCCACTCGCCGGCCAGGAGGATCAACCCATTGACCACCAGGAAGACGGCGGCCACCTCCGGCTTGGCGAAGTTGTCGCGCAGAGGCTTCTCGGCCACGAGCGCCACCACCAGGATCGGCACCGTGCCCACGACCAGCAGCCAGGCCATGCGGGCGTCGTTGTCGTCCTCGGCGATGCGTCGGTCGCGCAGGCTTCGGAAGAACCCGGCGATGATGGCCAGCCAGTCCTTCCAGAGGAAGATCAGCAGGGCCAGCGCGGTGGCCACGTGCAGGCCGATTACAAAGGTCAGGAAAAAGGAGTTGGGCTGGGTCTGGGCCTTGGCCAGGTCGCTCCACCCCGGGATGAGCCCGGGCAGCAGCACCGAGTGGCCCAGGCTGGAGATGGGGAACAGCTCGGTGACGCCCTGCAGCGCGCCCATGACGATCGCCTGGACGTAGCTCAGCGGGGCGGTGGTGGCGAGGACCATGAAGTGGTGACGCTAGCTCGCCTACCATGCGCGGCGTGGACACCTCCGACCTGCTCGAGCTCGAAGCCATCAAGCGCGTCAAGTACCGCTACATGCGCTGCCTGGACCAGAAGGAGTGGGTCGAGATGGCCACCTGCTTCACCGACGACGCAGTGGCCGCCTACAGCGGTGGCAAGTACACCTACGAGGGCCCCGAGGCCATCATCGACTTCCTGGTGCGCTCGATGGGGGCCGACACGTTCCACTCCAGCCACCGCATCCACCAGCCCGAGATCGACCTGACCGGTCCCGACACGGCCGCGGGCATCTGGGCCATGGACGACGTGGTGGTCATGGTCGACTGGGACCTCACCCTGCGCGGCGCGGCCTTCTACACCGATGAGTACCGCAAGGTCGCCGGCGAGTGGAAGATCTCCCGCACCGGGTACAAGCGCACCTACGAGGAGATCCAGCCCCGGGGCGACACCCCGGGCCTGAAGCTCACGGCCAGCTGGTGGACCACCGGCGGCGTCAGCGCCATCGACGCCTGAGCCGAACTGGAGCCATCGGTAACCACGGCTGGCGTCGCCCGTCTGGACCACGACCCGACCGAACGCCTGGAGATCACGAGCTTCGTCAAGTACGTCGACAAGGCCTCGCCGACCCTGCTCCTCAGCATGGACCTCGACCCGATGGTCGGGATGCATGTCACCTTCCGGATGCCCGACACCACTCTGGGCTGAAGGCGCGTCGCCGCGACTTCACGCGGCGACGATCCACACGTCGGCGCGACGGCGGACCAGCTGGCGACCGGTCGGGGTGGTCCAGATGAAGCTGCCACCGAGGTTGGCCTGCATCGTCCAGCCGCGGCGGTGGGTTACCCCGTGGTGGTGGCGGCAGAGCAGGGCCAGGTTCGACAGATCCGTAGCGCCGCCCGCCTCGTAGGGGCGGATGTGGTGGGCGTCGCACCAGCCGGGCGGTCGATCGCAGCCGGGGAAGACGCAGCCTCGATCTCGAACGGCGAGGGCTCGCCGTTGGGCGGGGGTGATCAGCCGGACCGCCCGCCCCAGGGCCAGCGGAATCTGGTGACCGTCGACCAGGAGGGCGTGGAAGACCGGGTCACACAGCAGATGCTGGTACCGCGCCGGGTCGAGCCAGGTGCCGTCAGGCGTGCGAATCGTGGGCGGACGCGTGGCGGCCACCGCCGGGTCGGCAGGCGCGTCGGTGGTCTCGTCAATCGCGGCTTCGCTCGCCATCTCGGCCACGAGGGTGACGTCGACGGCGGGACCGCGACCCGGGCTCTGACGCCTGCGACCGCCGACAGATGTTGGCCAGGGCCAACGCCCGCAGCGCGGCACGCGTGGGCATCTCGAGCTCGGGGCACAGCTGGTGGTCATGTTGGTACTGGCGCCAGAGCCGATCGGTCTCGGCTTCGATGGTCCGGGTGACGATGAGCGCGTGCTCGCCGACCAGCTCGCCGGAGAGAGCCACGGTGTCGCCCACCGGGTCGAGGTGGACGCGGTTGCAGGTGACGTCACGAGCAGGGTCGTACCCGCCGTCCTCGTCCCACAGCGTCGTCAGCTCGGTGACCAGGCGCCGCCACACCGTGAAGGGCAGGTGCTCGGCCGGCTCGAGCAGGTCGGCCTGGTGCTCGACCACCTGATCGACGAGGCGCGGATTGGCGGCGTCGGCCAAGAGGCGGGCGTGATCGAAGCTGATGCGTCCATCGGACAGGGCCTCGTCGACCTCGCCGAGATGGGCCCGGAGCTTGGTGGCCACCTTCACTCGGGTGGCCACGCCGCCCGAAGCGGCGTGGCTCTGGTCGGCCAACCACGAGGCGGTGGACAGACCGAACTCGCGGTCGCACACCTGACGGGACTCGAGCTCGGCCGGCACGTGCAGCTCGACCGCGTCCAACGCGGCGCGGGCTGCGACCACCAGGAGGGCCGCCTCGCACAACTCGTCATCGGTGCACGACGAGGGCTCACCGCTCGCCACCGCGCCGCAGCGATCTCGCAACTCCGCCAGCTCCGTCGGGAACATGTGATCGATCCTAGCGCCATACATCTGGCCACTCAAGGCCAAGAACCCAGGTTTCTACTCATGCATAGGCTGTTCTAGCGATCACGAGGTTCCCGTTCCCCGCGGCATGTCGTGGTGCACGACGGGAACACCATCTGACCCGACGCCTCACTCTTCCGCGTCGCCGTGGACGCCTCAGGCCTCCGCGTCGCCGTGGACGGCTCAGGCCTCCGCGTCGCCGTGGACGGCTCAGGCCTCCGCGTCGCCGTGGACGGCGCCGTCGCGCCGGTCGTACTGACCGGACGGCGCCGAGGCCACCATGGTGAAGCGCACCGCCTTGCGACCGTGGTTGGCGTAGCCGTGAGGACGGTCGGCGTCGAACAGCACGGCCGCGCCGGCCACCACCTCGTGGTCGACCCCGTCCACCGACAACGTGAGGGTGCCCTCGTGGACGTGCAGCATCTCCCGGGTGCCGGGCAGGTGGTCCTGGCTGGGGTACTCGTCGCCCGCGGCCAGGCGCCACTCCCACAGCTCGATGTGGTCGCGGCGGTCGCTGCCGATCAACAGCCGGCCCACGCTGCCCGCACGGCCGTGCCACAGCTCGACCGCCTGGTCGGGCGCCACCAGCCGGACGGTCGGTGACTGGCCCAGCTCCACCAGCGCGGCCAGCGACTCCCCGAACGCCTCGGCGATGCGGCTCAAGGTGCCGATGCTGGGGTTCGTGCGGTTCTGCTCGATCTGCACGAGCATCCCCTTGCTGACCCCCGAGCGTCCGGCCAGCTCGTCGAGGGTCCAGCCGTGCTGGCTGCGCAGGGCGCGCACGTTGCGGGCGATCGTCGAGATGGCAGCCGACGAGGCATCAGACACGACGGGCTCCGATCCGCCACGCCCGAGCCGACGGGCGTTCTGGTCAATATATTGACTTGTTGGTACAACGGACAGATATACTTCTCTGTTGTACCAGCCAGATCATTCTAGCGATCCAGACCGATGACCGCCATCCTCGCCCTCAGCGCCGCCGCCATCTACGGCACCGCCGACTTCTGCGGCGGGGTGGCGTCGCGCCGCAACTCCCCCACCACGGTGACCGTCCTGGCCCATGTGGTGGGCCTGGTCCTGCTCGCCGCCCTGCTCCCCGTGCTGCCGGCCGCGCACGCCACGCCCGCCGACCTGGCCTGGGGCGGCGTGGCCGGCGCGCTGGGCGGCGGCGGCCTCATCCTGTTCTACCGGGCGCTGGCCCGGGGGACGATGAGCGTGATCGCCCCGGTGGCCGCCCTCTTCGGCGCCGCCCTGCCGGTGATGGTGGGCGTGTCCACCGGCGAGGCGCTGTCGCTGCCCGCACTGGTGGGGATCGGTCTGGCCGTGGCCGCCGTCGCCCTGGTCAGCCGAGAGCCCGCCCCCGACTCCGAGCTCGACGGCCGGTCCCGCCGTCGGATCCACGCCGGACACCCGACCGTGCTGGCCATCGCCGCCGGCCTGGCCTTCGGCGGGTTCTTCGTGGCCCTCAGCCGCACCCACGCCTCGGCCGGACTGTGGCCGCTGCTCAGCGCCCGCATCGTGTCGGTGGCCCTGCTCGGCGGCGCCTCGCTGCTGGCCGGACGATCGCTGCGTCCCGCCCCGGGCAGCCGGCGGCTCATCGCCGTGGCCGGCGCCGGCGACATGCTGGCCAACATCTGCTACCTGCTGGCCGTGCGCCGAGGCCTGGTCTCGTTGGTGGCGGTCATCGTGGCGCTGTACCCGGCGGCCACCGTCATGCTGGCCCAGGTCGTGCTGGGCGAACGACTCCGGCGGGTGCAGGTGGCGGGCCTGGGCCTGGCCGCCACCGCCGCCGTCCTGCTCGCGCTGGCCTGACACGCCACCCTCGGCGGCGGTCGCGCCACGGTGGGCAGGCCCGCCCGGAAAGAGTCACCGGGAATGTGGGGCGGGGCCGGGCGAACGGGGCGAAATCGTGGCACGATCGGACCATGCTGGATCGCGAGGAGGAGCGACGCCTGGCCGAGATCGAGGCCCGACTGCGCGTCGAGGACCCCGAGCTCCACGACCTGTTCGCCCGGGCCCCGGCGGCGCGTCCGTCCCGGCCCGGTCCCCACTCGCATCGCCCCCACGACGACCACGTCGGCCATCCGCCTGACCCGGTCGAGCCGCCGATCGACCGCGTCGATCCCCTCGACGAGCTCGATGCGCTCGACGCCCTCGACGAGATCCGGCCCGACCGAGGGTCGGGCCACGATCACCTCGACCACCCCAGCCGACGCTGGGACGACGGCCCCGACTTCGGCGCCGAGCTGGCCCCGGCACCGGGCGTGCTGAGCTCGATCGTGCGCACCTTCGTGGCCATCATCGCCGCCATCGCCCTCACCACCGTCGTCACCCTGACCCTCGGCCCCGACGTGGGCGGGTTCGTCTCGGTGGTGGCCTTCTGCGCTGGCCGGCATGTACGGCTACCAGACCCTCCGGGGCTGCCCCGGTCTGCGGCGGGCCCGGGGACAGGGCTGACCGCCCCCGATCCGCCGGCCGACGGCATCGGGGTCGGCCCCCATCCACGGCCCTGGCCCGACGACGCCCGCCTGGACGCGGATCTGTTGGCCGCCGGCGATCGGCGCAACGTGGCCGATCGCTACCGCTACTGGACCAACGCGGCCATCGTCGAGGATCTCGACCAGCGCCGCCACCCCTTCCACGTGGCCATCGAGAACTGGCAGCACGACATGAACATCGGGACCGTGGTGCGCAACGCCAACGCCTTCCTGGCCGCCGAGGTCCACATCGTGGGGCGGCGCCGCTGGAACCGTCGGGGGGCGATGGTGACCGATCGCTACCAGCACGTCCGCCACCATCCGGGCGTCGACGACCTGGTCAGCTGGGCCGACCAGGCGGACCTGCCCCTCATCGGGATCGACAACCTGCCCGGGTCCGAGCCGATCGAGGTGGTCGCGCTCCCGGTCCGCTGCGTGCTCGTGCTGGGCCAGGAGGGGCCGGGGCTGTCTGACGCCGTGCGAGCCGTCGCCGACCGGGTGTGCTCGATCAGCCAGTACGGCTCGACCCGCTCCATCAACGCCGGGGTGGCCTCGGGCATCGCCATGCACACCTGGATCCGCCAGCACGCCGGGCCCTGGCCGGAGGCCGAGCCGGCACCTTGAGGTCGGCGCCCCGGATCAGGCGTCGGGGCGCGGCGACCAGTCGGCGTGGCGATGCTGGTCGAGCTCGGGCGGCGGGCGCAGGCGACGGGCCGGGTGGTGGGTCAGGCGCACGGGGAAGCCGCTGGCCGGGTCGGACCACGGGTGGGCGGTGACGGCGCCGATGGCGCGGAAGTGGTCCAGGGCCACCATCTCGGCGCGGTCCAGGACCGGGGCCACCGGCACGCCCACGGCCAGCAGGGTCGCCACCAGCTCGTCGCGCCGCCGCCCGGCGATGGCCGCGGCCAGCTCGCGCCTGGAGCTCGTCGAGTCGCGCCAGCTCGGGCGGCGAAGCCCAGGTCGGCCAGGTCGTCGAGGTCCAGCGCCCGACACAGCGGACCCCAGAAGTGGTCCTCGTTGATCACGCCCAGGACCACCCGCCCACCGTCGGAGGTGACGAAGGTGCCGTACCCCGGCACGCCCCGGCTGGCGGGGTCGGCGTGCGTCGTCCGATCTCGGCCCGGGTCCGCGGGGCCACGGCGCCGACCCAGGTGGCCAGCACCCCGGCCATGGCCACGTCGATCCGCTCGCCCTCACCGGTGCGGGTGGCCCGCACCAGCGCGGCGCACACGGCGAAGGCCGCGGCCATGCCCCCGGCCAGGTCGGCCACGGGGATGGCCGGGACGGCGGGGGCACCGCCGTCGGGGGCGAGCATGGCCGACCAGGCTGCGTAGTTGAGGTCGTGGCCCGGCGCCGAGGCCAGCGGTCCGTCCTGGCCCAGGCCCGAGACCGAGCAGTAGACCACCGCCGGGTTCACCGCTCGCACGTGGTCGTAGCCCACACCCAGCCGGTCGGCCACCCCGGGTCGGAACCCCTCCACCACCACGTCGGCGCCGGCGGCCAGGTCCAGGGCCCGGGCCCGCCCGCCCGGGACCTTCAGGTCGAGCACCAGGCCGCGCTTGTCGGCGTGCAGGCCGGCGAACAGGCCCGGGTAGGTCCGCATGGGATCACCCCCGGGCGGTTCCACCTTGATCACCTCGGCGCCCAGCTCGGCCAGCAGCTGGGTGGCGTAGGGGGCGGGCCGCCAGATGCCCAGGTCGAGCACCCGCACCCCTTCGAGCAGTCCGCCCGTCGGTTCCGGTTCCCCCACCCACCCAGTGTCGCAGGCGATCCCGTTGTATCGTGGGCGTGGTGGCTGCTCGCCTCGACCTCCACCGCCTGGATCCGTGAGCGCCCACGCCCACCCGGAGGGCGCCGGGAGACGGGGGGCGCAGCGCCAGGCGCTGATCATCGCCCTGGTGGCCAACGCCGGCTACGCCGTGGTCGAGGTGGTCGGCGGCATCGCCTTCCACTCTCTGGCCCTGCTGGCCGACGCCGTCCACCTGGCCTCCGACGTGGTGGCCCTGGTGGTGGCGCTGGTGGCGCTGGCGCTGATGGAGCGGCCGGCCACGGCCCGCCACAGCTTCGGGCTGAAGCGAGCCGAGGTGCTCGGCGCCCAGTTCAACGGGGTCGTGCTGGTCGGTGTCTCGGTGCTCATCATGGTGGAGGCGGTGTCGCGCCTGGCCTCGCCCAGCGCGGTGCGCGGCGGCGGGGTGATCCTGGTGGCGTCGATCGGCCTGGCCGTGAACCTGGGCAGCGCGGCGGTGCTGGTGCGAGCGGAGGGCCACAGCCTCAACATGCGCGCCGCCTTCCTGCACATGGCCGCCGATGCCGCCGGCTCGGTGGCCGCCATCGTGGCCGGCGTGGCCGTGGTGCTGTGGGACGCCACCTGGGTCGACCCGGTGGCCTCCATCCTGATCGCCCTGCTGGTGCTGTGGTCGGCGTGGGGTCTGCTGCGCGACACCACCAACGTGTTGCTGGAGGGAACCCCCAAGGGGATCGATCCCGACGCGGTGCGCGCCGCCCTGGAGGCCGACCCGTCGGTGGAGGCCGTGCACCACGTCCACCTGTGGAGCGTGGCCTCCGACGAACCGTCGCTGTCCGCCCACGTGGTGCTGGAGGGCGAGGTCACGCTGCACGAGGCTCAGCAGCGCGGCGAGGCGCTCAAGGTCATGCTGGCCGAGCGGTTCGCCATCGACCACGCCACCCTCGAGCTGGAGTGCCACGCCTGCGACGAGGTCCTGCCGCCCACCCACGCCCACTGATCCGACCGCCCCTCAGGGGCAGTGGGCCGCGGTCCAGGTGTCGAGGGCGTCGGCCGCGGCCACCACCGAGGCGGCGTCGACGGCCTGGTGGTCCTTCGGCCAGGCCGCCACCGCGGCCGCGAACGTGTGGGCCGGGACCCGCACCGCGGCCGGCGCCAACCGGGCCAGGTTGGCCGCGGCGATGTTCTCCACCGTCCACTGCTCCTTCCCGTCCTGGTCGATTCGCGTGATGCTCGAGGCCACGCTCGGCTGGGCCCGGCGCAGGTCGCAGAAGGTCGTCCCCGGTGGGGCATGGGACTCGAGCGCGCTGAGGATGGGCGCGGGCGTGGCGTGGTGGCTGGTCCGACCCGGCCGCAGCGCCAGGACTCCGACGACGCCGGCGATCACCAGCACGCC
Organism: uncultured Microthrixaceae bacterium; assembly: GCA_963793965.1. Classification (GTDB taxonomy): domain Bacteria; phylum Actinomycetota; class Acidimicrobiia; order Acidimicrobiales; family Acidimicrobilacustridaceae; genus UBA4742. The sequence goes on along the minus strand of CAWCCB010000009.1, from coordinate 68,366 downwards.
TCCACCCAGCGCCACCCAGGTGCCACGCCGGCTCAACTCGAGCTCCCCAGCTTGCAGGTGGATGAGTCCTTCCCCACGGACGTCCAGTACACCCCCGTGATGGAGAAGTTGATCGGCGTGAGATCGAGCTGGTAGTCGGCTCGCAGGCAGGGCCCGCCGGTGGACGGATCGGCACCCTGCACGAGCAGCCCGTACAGCTCGCCGTTCATGCCGTTGGGGTAGTAGTCGAGGGCCGCGCTCCACATCTGCTCGGCCGTGACGGTCTGGCCCAGGAAGCTCCACGACCCCGGCACGGTGACGTTGGCCTGGAGCCACTGCTCGGTGCAGTGGATCTGGCCGCCACACGACTTCTCATAGACGTAGACGGCGATCTGGGCCGACGGGATCTGGTACAGCGTGAGGAAGAGATCGGTGGTCGACTTGGTGTCGATCTCATACTGACTGCCGGAAGACAGCGTGCATCCGGTCATCCCCAGGAAGAGCGCGAAGAGCGCGACAACGCCAACGGTTCGCCGCCTGCTGAACATGGATATCCACCTATCCGCTCATGGTGCCTCTCGCCGGCACTCGTATCTACCAGTCACCATAGTATGACTAGCGGTAGATGACAATACCTGATTGTCAGCGGCGGATCCGGCGTCTACCCCGAACGCAGGTGCCAGGCCTTGGGCTGGGTGAAGGTGAGCAGGCCGGAGGTCGACAGCGTGGTCCCGATGCCCGAGTGGCCACGACCCGACCAGGGCAGTCGGGGGCTGACCCGGTCACAGCAGTTCCAGTAGGCCGAGCCCACGTCGAGACGGCCGAGCACGGCCTGGGCCCGAGCGGGGTCGCGCGAGTAGACCGCCGCGGTCAGGCCGTAGTCGGTGTCGGCCATGGCGGCCACCGCCTCGTCGTCGTCGGCCACCGCCTGGATGCCGATGACGGGCCCGAAGCTCTCGTCGCGCATGACCGCCATGGTGGCATCCACTCCGGTGAGCACGGTGGGCTCGAACCAGCCGGCGGGCCGACCGGCCACCGGGTGACCGCCGCGCACCAGGGTGGCGCCGCCCGCCACGGCATCGACGACCTGGGCCTCGAGCACCGCCACCTGGTCGGGTCGGGTGAGCGGGCCGAGGTAGGTGGCCTCGTCGGTCGGGTCACCCACCACGAACCCGTCCACCGCCTCGACGAACCGGGCCACGAACTCGTCGTGGACGGCCTGGTGGACGTAGATCCGCTCGACCGAGCAGCAGCTCTGGCCGTTGTTGTAGAACGCGCCGTCGGCCAGGCTGGCCGCGGCCGCGGCCACATCCACGTCGTCGCACACATAGGCCGGGTCCTTGCCCCCCAACTCGAGCTGCACCGGGATCATGCGCCCGGCCGCGGCCTGGGCGATGGCCTGGCCGGTGCGGTAGGAGCCGGTGAAGAAGACGCCGTCCAGCTCGTGGGCGAGCAGCTCGGCCCCGGCCGAGCCGTCCCCCACCACCACCGCGAACACGTCGACGGGCACCCCGGCGTCGCCCAGCATCGAGGCGATGGCCAGGCCGGTCAGGGTGGCGTGCTCGGACGGCTTGTAGAGCACGGCGTTGCCGGCCAGCAGGGCGGGCACGAACACGTTGGCGCCCACGAAGTAGGGGTAGTTCCAGGCCGAGATGTTGGCGATCACCCCCAGTGGCTCGTGGGCGATGGTCTCGGCCAGCTCGGCGTCGTGCCACACCGTCTGGTCGGCCAGCACCTCGGCCGCATGGTCGAGGAAGAAGTCGAGCCGAGGAAGCACCCCGGCCAGCTCGTTGCGGCTCTGGGCGATGGGCTTGCCCGTCTCCGCGGTGAGGGTGCGGGCCAGGTCTTCGGCCTGGGCCACCAGCCACCCCCGGAACTTGCCCAGGATGGCCACGCGCTCGTCGAGGGGCCGAGCCGCCCAGCCCGGCTGGGCCTGGCGCGCCGCGGCCACCTTGGCCGCGATGGTCTCGGCGCCGTCGTCCAGGACGGTGTCGAAGGGCTGGCCCGTGGCCGGGTCGACGATCTTCACCGGAAGGCTTCGACGAAGATCCGCTCGAAGTCCTGGCGCGTCACCGGTCGCGGGTTGTTGAGGTGACAGGTGTCCTCGATGGCCACGTCCACCAGGCGCGGCAGCTGGTCGGGATCGACCGCCGTGGCCACCAGCGACCGGGGTACCTCGATCTCGGCCTTGAGGTCGGCCAGCCAACGCAGGAAGCCGGCGGCCGACACGTCGTCCAGTCCCACCGTCTGGGCCATGACGTCGAAGCGCACGGGCACCGTCTCGACGTTGAAGGCCAGGGCGTGGTCGATCATCACCGCGTTGGCCAGGCCGTGGTGCATGTCGGCCACCGTGCCCAGGGCATGGGCGGTGGAGTGCACCACACCCAGGCCCTTCTGGAAGGCGATGGCCCCCATCATCGAGCTCATCATCATGGCGCCGCGGGCCTCGAGGTCGTGTGGCTGGGCCACGGCCCGCGCCAGGTTGGCCGCCCCGATGCGCAGGCCCTCCAGGGCGATGCCGTCGCAGATGGGGTGGTAGTCGCGGGCCAGGTAGGCCTCGATGTTGTGGGTCAGGGCGTCGATCCCGGTGGCCGCGGTGATGGCGGGCGGCAGGTCCAGGGTCAGCTCGGGATCGGCCAGCACGGTGGCGGCCAGCAGGTTGGGCGAGTAGATGATCTGCTTCACGTGGGTCACGTCGTCGGAGATGACCGCGCTGCGCCCCACCTCGCTGCCGGTCCCGGCGGTGGTGGGCAGGGCCACCAGGTACGGCACCGCCCCGATGGCCCGGGCGTCGGGCAGCCCGTCGGCGTACGCGAACAGCGGTCCGTCGTGGGTCCCGAGCAGGGCCACCGCCTTGGCCACGTCCAGCGCGGCCCCGCCACCGATGCCCACGATGGCGTCGGCCGCGTGGGCGCGGTAGGCGTCGGCCCCGGCCACCACCTGGGACGCCACCGGGTTGCCCCGTACGCCGTCGTAGACCTGGGGATCGTGGCCCCCGGCAGCCAGGTTGGCCAGCAGGTCGGTGAAGATCGGCAGGGCGCTGATACCGGGATCGGTGACCACCAAAGGCCGGCCCAGACCCCGCGAGCGAAGCTGATCGACCAGCAGGTGGCGAGCACCGGGACCGAAGGTGATGTCGGTGGGGAAGGCGAAGCGATGGAGCTCAGACATGGCCGGGACATTGTGCCAGGAAGGCGGAGGCCGCTCCCCCGTCTCTCCCGTCTCTCCCGCAAATCTGTGCACTTCCGGGCGGGCGGCGCCCACACGTGCACGGATTTCCAAGGGTGGCCTCTGCCTACTTCACCAACGTCCAGCCCGCGGGCGGCATGAGGTAGGGGCGGAACTTGACCAGGCGGCTCTTGTCCTCGTCGGCCAGCAGCGCGTGGTGGGGACGCAGGCTGGCCCCGTAGGCGCTGTCGAGCAGGGCCAGGGAGTCCTCGGCCGGCAGGGCGGTGGCCACCCGCAGCCCGAACTGGCTGGTGGCCCGCTCGCCCAGCCGGGCGTCGAGCTGGTCGATCGTCTCGCACCACACCAGGCTGTGCACCCCCACCTCGGGGCCGTCGCGCAGCACCGTGAGCAGTGTGTCGAGCTCGCCGCCGGGCGCATCGGCGATGGTCCCGGCCGCCGCCGCGCCCCTGGCCGGCGCCACCAGCTCGTGGGCGCGTTCCAGGTGGGCGATCACGAACAGGCACGGCGGGTCGTCGAAGCGGCGATGGTCCCGGCGGTCGGCCACCACCTGGCCGACCTGGTCGAGCACCGTGGCGATCGACCGGCGCCGGGCCACCCGCACCGGCGGCTCGGCTCGCAGCGCGCGACAGCGCGTCGCCGAAGCCGGTCTCCAGACCGCCCAGGTCGAGCACCCAGGTCTCGAGCGCGCCGCCGTGACCCATCACTGCGGTGGCCACGGCCGCGTGCAGCAGCCCGGGACCCACCGCGTCGCCACTGGTGATCACCACCAGGTTGGCGCCCTCCTGACGGCGGAGCGTCACCTCGACCGGTGGTCCCAGCGCGGCCGGCTCACCCAGCCACAACCGCACGTTGCGGCGCTGGTCACGGCGATCGGTGTCCCCCACCAGCGAGTGCAGGGGCGCGGCGGTCAGCTCGGCCCCGTCGTCGCCGCTGATGACCTGAGGCCCGCCGGTGGCGCCCCGCTCGTCAGCCAGGCGGCGCAGGTCGCGCAGGTTGACCCCGCGCTCGTGGGCGTCGATCCACATGGTGCGCATGGGGACCGTGCCGCCCGCCTGGCTCACCACGGCATCGCCCAGCTGGGCCGGCTCGTCGCCGTCGGCCCCCAGGCGCACCACCGTGGTCACCGCCGGAGGCACGTGGGCCAGGACCTTGGCCGCTCCCTGGGGGTCGGCCGGATCGGTGCGATCGGCCAGCACCAGGTGCACGCCCACGGCCGGACCGTCCTCGCTCAGCCGGCGCAACGCCCGCCTGCTGGCGGCGGCCACCGCATCATCGGCTCCGAACAGCTCGCGCAGCCCGTCGAGCACCAGCACCACGCGCCCCAGCTGCTCGCCGGTGCGGGCCCGGTAGCCGGCCAGTCCCAGGCCGCGCCGTGCCCGACCGGTCCAGCAGCCCGGCCCGTCGTTCCAGCTCCAGCACCGAGGCTTCCAGGGCGGTCAGCCCCAGCTCGCGCTCGGCCTGGCTGGCCACCAGCCGGGCGTGGGGCAGCCGGTGACGGCCGTAGACCTCCAGGAAGCGGCGCGAGCCCAGGCCCACCAGCAGCACCTGCAGCTCGTCGGGCGGATAGAGGATGGTGAGGCCGTCGATGATGGCCCCGATGGCGGTGGACACCCCGCTGCCGGGAGGACCCAGGATCACCGTGCCGGCCTCGGACCGGTCGAACCACAGGCTGGCCAGCGCCCGGTCGCCGGTGCGCCCCACCGGTGCACCCAACCCGCCCGAGGCGTCACCGGACCACCAGGTGTCGGGCTCGCCCGGATCCACCGGACCGGAGGTGGCGGCCACGTCCACCCGGATCCGGCGACGCTGGGCCTGGGCCAGCAGGTCGAACACCGCCCCAGGGGTGGCCGGGGCCCGCCGCGCCTGGCGGGCCAGGGCGCCGATGGCGGTGCTCACCCGTTCGAACAGGGTGGGCTCGCCCCGCTCGGCCACCGTCAGGTCCGGGCTCTGGTCGGGCTGGAGTCGCCAGCGCCCGGCACGATCCACGTCCATGGCCAACCCGTCGGCGCCGGCGTGGACCACGGGCAGTCCGGGCAGGACCTTGTCGGCCACCCGCCGGCCCCGCGACGACCCCTCGCGCACCACGATCACGGTCAGGCCGCAACGAGCCCCGGACTCCACCAGGGCCCGCAGCAGGCCCAGGGAGCGATCGGTGAGACCGGTGGGGTGGTCGAACACCACCAGGTACCGGTAGGGCTCGACGATCTCGCCGGTGGACCGGTGCAGGTCATCGAGGCTGGCGAACCGGCCCTGCAGGTGGCGGGCGGTGACCCGCTCGACGTGGCGGGTGAGCTCGGCCAGGTGCTCCTCGATCTCGGTGTCGATGGTCAGGGCTCCGCCGGCCACCAGTTCGGCGTCGTATTCGGCCAGGCCCAGGAACGGGGCGATCGGCTCGCCCATGCCCTTGGGGTCGATGAAGCTGAACCGGGCGGCGCCCGGCGGGAGTCCGGCCAGCAGGCGCATCACCATGCTGCGCACCGCCTCCACCGCCTCGGCCCGAGACGTGCCACCTTCGAACAGCACGCCGGGACCGCCGGTGGCCGGCAGCAGGGCGGGGATGGTCACGCCGGGCAGGTCGGGGTGGGTGAAGGCGCCCAGGCGCACCATCGGCGGCGTGGCCAGCACGTCGGCCGCGTCCACCGGCTCCCAGGCCGGCCACGAGGGATCTGACCAGGGACGCGCCGCCGGGGGCAGGGCCTGGTTCAGCAGCTGGAGGTCGCGTTCGAGGACCCCCAGGCCGATCTCGAAGCTGGCCCGGGCCTCCTTGCCCTCCACCTCCACCTCGTCCTCGGTGCGGGCCAGCAGCTTGCGCTTGGTGTGATCGGCACGCTGGGCCATCCGGGCCACGGCCAGGGCCGACTCGTTCAACAGCCGGCCGATGGCGGGCATGCGCAGCGCGCCGGTGATGCCCTGGGCCGCCTTCAGCTCCTGTTCCAGCGCCATCACCAGCCGGTCGAAGGATCCGGGATCCTCGACCGCCGACGGATCGATCATGGGACCCAGGCGCAGCGCCGACTCCAACAGGTCGAGCTTGCCCTTCTGCCCCGCGATCTGCCGGGCTCGGGCCTGGAGTCGGCCCAGGCGCTCGGTTGCCACCTCCAGCGCCTGCTGCTGGCTGGCGTAGCTCTGCTCGATGCGGAGCTGCTCCTCGGCCTGTTCGGCCCGCAGCCCCTCCACGTCGTGTTGCAGGGTGCTGAGCAGGACCACGGTGCGTTCGAGGAGCTCGCGCACGAAGCCGACGGGGTCGTCGATCACCCCCTGGGCCGCGTCGCCCTCGGCCACGCGCTTGGGCAGCGGGGCCAACCCGGAGTCAGCCGGGTCCACCCCTGGCGCCCCGACCCGGGCCGGGGCCAACGGGTTGAGGGTGCGCGCCGCGAGCGAATCGGGCGTGGCGCTCGGGTTCGTCCGCACGTCTGGCTTATCGGCATCAACCAGACCGGAGAAAAGCGCGGAATTGATCCAATCGGACCAGGGCCGGGACGCGGATGGCCCATGGACCCCCGCCGAGCGGCCCGAGCCATCGGGCGCAAGTATTTGATTGCGTGACCACAATTGCCCAGGAAGCCTTGACCCCGCCGGTCTGGCGCCGATAGGGCCTCTCAAGTCCCCTGCCAGAAGGCCGGATCGCGCCCGGGTCCGGTGAGAGGAAGCCGTCCCCATGACCACTGGCCGTCGCGCCATCCTGATCCCCGCGGCCGCCATGGCCCTCGCCCTGGTCCTGGTGGCTTCGGCCTGCGGCTCGTCGTCCTCGTCGGCCAAGGCCACCACGTCGACCAAGACCTACAGTGGCAACCTCCCGGCCAACGAGGGCACCCCCCGCAACGGCGGGACGCTGGCCTGGGGACTGGAGGCGGAGAGCGACAGCCTCAGCCCGATCACCGGTCGTTGGGCCCTGTCGGCCCAGATGGTCGGGTCGGCCATCTTCGATCCCCTGGCCACCATGGACGCCAACGGCAAGATCGTCCCCTACCTGGCCAAGTCGTTCAGCCACACTCCCGACAACCAGACGTGGACCATCACCCTGCGCAGCGGGATCACCTTCCAGGACGGCGAGCCCTTCGACGCCGCCGCGGTGGCGCTCAACCTCAACACCGACCGCACCGCGCTGGTGCCGGGCAAGGCCTGGCACCCGGTCACCTCCGTCACCGCCACCGGCCCGCTCACCGTGGTGGTCCAGGTCGACCAGCCGTGGGCCACCTTCCCCGACGTGTTCCTGGGCCAGAGCGGCTACATGGAAGCACCGGCCATGATCGCCAATCCCACCGGCGGCCAGCACCCCATCGGGACCGGCCCGTTCGTGTTCAAGGAGTGGGTGGTCAACGACCACGTCACCGTGGTGCGCAACCCCCACTACTGGCAGCCGGGTCTGCCCCATCTCAACGAGATCATCTTCAAACCGGTCCCCGACTCCGAGACGCGCCTGCAGGACCTCCAGGACGGCACCCTCGACGCGGTGAACATGGTCACCGCCCAGCAGGTCCGCGAGATTCGGGCCGATCCCAACCTGGAGCGCCTGGAGTACGACCGGGGCGAGGAGCTGTTCGTGCCGCTGAACACCCAGCAGCCGCCCTTCAACAACGTCCACGCCCGCCTGGCTCTGGCCTACGCCACCGACACCACGGTGTTCCTCAAGCAGCTGGGGGCGGGCATCTACACGCCGGCCAACGGCATGTTCGCCCCGGGCCAGCTGGGCTACACGCCCGACTCCGGCTATCCGACCTACGACTTGGCCAAGGCCCGCCAACAGGTGGCCCTCTACACCGCCCAGACCGGCCAACCCCTGACCTTCACCCTCCAGGCCGTGTCCGAGATCGCCTACGCCTCCCAGGACCAGCTGCTGCAGTCCATGTGGCAGGCGGCCGGCGCGCACGTGACCCTGACCTCGGCCGACCAGCCGACCCAGGTGCTCAACGCGGTGCTGGGCAAGTACCAGGCCGCGGACTTCCGCCTGTTCGGCCAGCCCGACCCCGACGCCGACTACTACTGGTGGACGTCAACCTCGATCGGCGCGGCCAACGACATCTCCCTCAACATCCCCCGCTTCGCCAGCCCCCAGACCGACGCCGCCCTCGACGCCGGCCGGGCCACCACCGACTCGACCAAGCGCAACGCCTCCTACCAGCGGTTCGAACGGCTGGTCAACGCGTCGGTGCCCTACATCTGGCTGGCCCGCACCGACTGGGTGATCGCCTCGAGCCCCAAGGTCCACGGCTACGCCCTGGCGGGCAACGGCACCATCGCCACGCTGGGCCCCAAGACCTGGGTGGCCAACCTCTGGATGGGCTGACCGGGACGGGCCCGCTCACCTCAGGGTGGGCCGCAGCGCAGCCGCGGTCTGCCCCACGTGGGGCTCGGCCAGGATGCCGTCGGGGCCGACGTGGGCACCCGACAGCTCGACCACGGTCAGGTCGTGCAACAGCGGCGCCCACCGGGCCACCATGGCCGAGCCCCCATGGTGGCCGATGCCCTCGCCGCTCATGGCCACGGCCAGGGTGACCGGGCCGTCCCAGGGCTCGGGGCGGTAGCGGGCCAGGGCGTGGCCCGACGCCACCCGCAGATCCCGGTCCAGCTGGCCCGCCGGCACCGCCTGGCGAGGACCCGCCGGGGCCCGCCGCAGCTCGGCGCGGGCCCGACGCAGCGTGGCGGACGCGGCCACGCGCGCCAGGTGGGCGCCCGTGGCCGGCACCGGTGGCAACCGGGGATCCAACAGCACCAGCGCCGCCACCCGCCGGCCCGACCGGTCGGCCTGGCGGGCCACCTCCAGGGCCAGCGAGGCACCCAGCGAGTGGCCGACCAGGCGCACCGGCCCGCGGGGTTGGCGTGCCTGGATCAGGCGCCAGTACCACCTGGCCAACCCACCCATGGTCGAGCGCGGCACGGAACCCGGCGCCATCCCGGGCGGTTCGAAGGTCAGCGCCGGTCGATCCAGATCGAGGTGCTGGGCCAGACGTCGGTACTCGGTCAGGTAGTGGATGGCCACCCCGGCGGGGATGAACAGCACCGGGTCGGCGTCCGACGCGCCGGGATGCAGCTCGATCACGCCGTCGGGACTGGTGACCAGGTCCTGGTCGGCCACCACCCGGGCCAGGGTGCGGGGCGTGTCGGCCGAGGCCAGATCGGCCACCCGCAGGTCGACCCGGAACTCGTCGCGGATGGCGGCCAGCAGGGCCATGGCCCGCAGCGAGTGCCCGCCCACGTCGAAGAAGTGATCGTCGGGTCCGATCCAGTCGGTCTCGAGCACCGACCGCCACAGCTCGACCATGGGCGCCAGCCCCTCGGGGCCGGCCCGATCCGGATCTCGCCGGTCGGATCCCGCCGCCGGCGCGGTCCGCGAGCGGCCAGGCCCCGTCGGGATGGGTTCGGGCAGCGCCCGGCGGTCGACCTTGCCGTTGCCGGTCAGGGGCAGCGCGTGCAGTCGGACCACCACCCGGGGGTGCATGTAGGGCGGCAGCCGGCCGGCCAGGTGAGCGGCCAGATCGCCCGGCAGGTCGACGGCCAGCTCGGCCGGCAGGTCCTGGTCCCACGAGCTGCCCGGCCGCACCACGAGGTAGGCCACCAGCGACGGCTCGCCGCTGCGATCCAGCGACCAGGGGTGCACCGCGGCCAGGTCGACGTCGGGGTGGTCGGCCAGCGCGGACTCGATCTCGCCCAGCTCCACCCGGAAGCCCCGGATCTTGATCTGGGTGTCCAGACGACCCAGGAACTCGAGCTCGCCGTCGGGCCGTTGCACCACCAGGTCACCGCTGCGGTAGAGGCGGGCGCCGGGCCGCGACGAGAAGGGGTCGGCCACGAAGCGCTCGGCGGTCAGCTCCGGTCGGCCCACGTAGCCCAGGGCCACGCCCGGGCCGCCGATGTAGAGCTCGCCGGGCACGCCGGGCACGACCGGACGACCCTGCGGATCGAGCACGTGCGAGGGTGGCCTGGGCCAGCGGCCGGCCCATGGGCACCACCGCCCCGGGCGCCGGGATCCCACGGACATCGTGGTAGGCCACCGCACAGGTGGTCTCGGTGGGGCCGTAGTCGTGGATGAGCCGCGCCGGCGGACCGGCACGGACCACGGCCCGCACCCATCGCGGGTCGCAGGCCTCTCCGCCGAAGGCGACCACCCGCAGCGAGGCGAAGGCGCCGGGCCGGTGACGGGCCACCGCCTTGAACAGCGCGGTGGTGATCCCCATCACGGTCACCCCCCACTCCACCAGGGCCGCTTGGAGGCGGACGGGGTCCAGCAGCGTGTCCGGATCGAACACGGCCACGCAGGCGCCCGCGGCCAGCGCGCCCCACACCTCGATGGTGGTGCCGTCGAAGATGGGGCTGGCCGAGAACAGCGACACGTCTTGGGCGGACATGGGCAGGTAGCCGGGGTCCTCGACCAGCTGCACCACGTTGGCATGGGTCACGGCCACGCCCTTGGGGCGCCCGGTGGAGCCTGAGGTGAACAGCACGTACACCGGCGCGTCCGGGCCCGCGCCCGACCAGCCCGCCACCCGCTCGGACTCCGGCCCCGGGGCGGAGACGGCGTCGACGGGCTCGATGATGCCCCCGGGCCGGATGATCGCGCTCGGCGCCACATCGGCCACCATGGCCGCGGTGCGCTCGGCGGGTGCGTGCGGATCCACCGGGACGTAGACCCCGCCGGCCAGCACGACCCCCAGCATGGCCACCAACCACTCGATCGACCGCTCCAGGGCCAGGACCACCGGGTCGCCCACCCCCACGCCCAGCGCCTCCAGGCGCGCGGCCACCACCCGGGCGCGCCGGTCGAGCTCGGCGTAGGTCACCACCTGGTCGCCGTCGCGCAGGCTCGGGCGCGAGCCGTGGGCGGCCACCGTGCGTTCGAACACCTCGACCAGGGTGCGATCCACCGGGCCGCGGGACCCGGGCGGGTCGAGCTCGGGCGCCGGATCGACGCCGCGGGTCGAGCGGACGGATCGGGCGATCCGGGCTGCGCACCAGATCCCCCAGGGCCGCCACCAGGCGCTCGGCCAGCTGTCGGGCCCGGGCCGCGCCGCCCGACGGCGTGGCCGCCGCCACCGACAGCTCCCGGCCGTCGTCGAGGACCAGGACGCTCGGCCCCGCATCGGCGGCCATCACCGTCTCCAGCTCCAGGGACACCTCGACCCATCCGCACCGGGGCCGACGCCTGGCGCCGGTACTGGAAGTGGGCGTCGACCACCTCGGTGGCCACCCCGTCGGGCTGGCGCGCCCCGAGCACGGCGGTGATCTCGGGCAGGCTCACCGCCCGGTGGTCGAGCGCCACCTGGGTCAGGGCCGAGGCCCGGCGCACCAGGTCGCGGCCGGTGTCGGCCGGGCGCGGCCCGCAACCGGACGGGCAGCACCCGCACGAAGCAACCCACCACCGCCTCCAGCTCGGGGTGGTCGCGGTCGTTGACCGCCATCCCCACCACCAGGTCATCCGCTCCTCGCTCGGACCACCACAGGGCCTGGAACGCAGCCAGGGTGACTGCATGCATGGTCACCGACTCCACCCGGGCCAGGCTGCGCAGGGCGTCGCCCACGTCGCGGGGCACGACCACCCAGCCCAGGTCGCGGCCGTCCTCGGCCAGTCGGACGGTGCCGACCCGCCGGCCCGCGCCAGCCGGCGACCCGCCCGGGGCGATCCAGGGCCTGGTCGAGGGCCGTGTTCGCCGGGCGGGGCCAGCTCGAGGGGGTCCGAGACCGGGCGGTGGGCCAGCATCCGCGACCACCACTCCAGCTGCGCCTCGCGAACCTCGGGCGTCACCCGGTCGTGCTGCCAGGCGGCCCAGTCGGCGAACGACGGGCGGGCGCGGCTGGGCCGGGGCGTCCCAGGGCTGGTCCTGTCCGGCGGCGTCGTCACCGGGATCGTCGCCGCCGTAGGCCGCGGCCAGATCGGCCAGCAGCACGTCGGCGGAGGGGCCGTCCAGGGCCAGGTGCGACAGGGCCAGCACCAGGAGGTGGTCGTCGTCGGCGCGGGTCACCAGCGTCGCGGCCAGCGGCGCCGCCTGGGCCAGGTCGACGACGCGGGTGGCCGCGTCCAGCACCGCCCGATCCCCCCGCTGCGGGTCATGCCGAGCGTCCAGCACCGCCAGGTCCACCGCGTCGGCGGGCCGAACCGGTCGACCGTCGGAGCCGGGCGACGGCGTCCGCGACGGCTGCTGGCGGGGGCGCAACCCGATCATCGGGTATCGGGTGGTCAGGGTGGCGTGGACGGCCACCAGTCGGCAGAGCGCGTCCAGCAAGCGGTCCCGGTCCACCGGTCCGCGCCAGCGGATGACGGTCGGGCGGTGGTGGCGGGGTCGGGTCGGATCGACCTGCGCCTCGAACCACATGCCCTCCTGGGTGGCGGTCAGCGGGGCGGACGAGCCCGGGTGGGGCGGGATCGATCCGGGCCCGGGTCGGCGCGCCAGGCGGGCCCGCAGCAGCTCGGCCCCCGTCTCCCCGGCGGTCACGGCGACGGCTCGGCGCGCAGCAGGCCCTCCACCAGCTCGCGCCTGGGAGGCCACCGTGGGGCGATCGAACAGGTCCAGCATGGAGATCTCCAGATCCAGCTGGTCCGACAGGGCGGCCAGCAGTCGGGCCGCGGCCATCGAGTCGCCGCCCAGATCCAGGAAGTGCTGATCGGGTTGGGGCGCCTGGCTCAGGCCCAGCACCTCGCTCCAGTGCTGGGCCACGAACTCGACCACCTCGGCTGACGCCGCCACCTCGGCTGACGCCGGCACCTCGCCCGACACCTGGACGGGCGAGTCCCCGGCGTCGAGCCCCTCGAGACCGTCCGGGTGGTCGAGACCGAGCGCCGCGGCCAGACCCACCCGCTTCAGCTTGCCGCTCGGACCGATCGGCAACCGGTCGACCACCACCACCCGGCGAGGCACCTTGTGGACCGCCAGCCGCTGGGCCACGAACTGGCGCAGGTCCCGCTCCGCCGGCGTGGACTGGGGCGCCGCCACCACGGCCGCGGCCACGGCCTCGCCCAGCCGGGGGTCGGCCACCCCGAAGGTCACCGCCTGGGCCACGGCCGGGTGGTCGAGGAGCACCTCGTCGATCTCGCGGGGTGAGATCTTCTCGCCACCCCGGTTGATCTGCTCCTTCAGGCGGCCGGTGAGGGTGAGGTACCCCTCGTGCGTCGAGTCGACCCAGGTCACCGGTGCGCAGCCAGCCCTCGACCCAGGCCCGCCGGTTCACCTCGGGATCGGCGGCCACGTAGCCGGCAGTGACGCCCGGGCCCCGCACCACAACCTCGCCCACCTCGCCCGGCTCGGCCCACCGGCCGGCACCGACGGTCGTCACCCGACGCGAACCGAGACGTCGGCGCCGGCCGCCCGACCGACGCTGCCCGGACGCCGGTGGTCGGGCTCCCACACCGTTGGAGGCGAGCTGGTGGGCCCCCTCGGTCATGCCGTAGGCCTCCACCACGGGCGCACCCAGCACCCGTTCCACCTCGGCCAACAGGCCGGGGGCCAACGACGCCGACGAGGACCGGACCAGTCGCAGCGGCCGGCCGGGGACCTCGGAGGGATGGGCGTGCAGGCGCTCGACCAGGCTCAGGTGCATGGTGGGCACGGCCGTGAACCACGTGGGTCGGGAGCCGGCGAACCAACCGGCGAAGTCGGGAGCGTGGAAGCCGGCAGTGGCCACCACCGCCGAGCTGGCACGGAGCGGGGCGAGCAGCCCGGCCACCAGCCCGTGCACGTGGAACAGCGGCATCACCTCGATCCCCACATCATCGGCTTCCAGCCCCAGGGTGGAGGCCACCGCCCGGGCCGAGGCGCCCAGGTTGGCCCGGGTCAGCGGGACGATCTTGGGTCGGGCCGTGGTGCCGCTGGTGTGCAGCACCAGGGCCACGTCGGGATCGAACCCGCCGGCCGGGCCGTCGGTCGGTCTACGGCGATCCGTCGGCCCGGGCGGGCAGGTCCGGGCCGCGCAACTCGACCGATCCGGGCGGGGCCCCGGCGAGCGGATCCAGGTGCAGGACCGTGACGCCGGCGGCGTCGGCCGCGGCCAGCACCGGATCGGGCCAGGCCAGGGCGCCCACCGGTGGGCGCCCGCCCACCACCACCACGGCACGCACCCCCAGGTCGGACAACTCGAAGGCCAGCTCGGGCGGTGGCAGCGCCGGGTTCAGCGGCGCGGCGGTGGCCACCGCGACCACCGCCAGCAGCCCCACGGCCAGCTCGGGTCCGTTGGGGCCGACGATGCCGATCGGGTCCCCGGGCTGGATCCCCCGAGCCACCAGCCCGGCGGCCACCGCGGCCACCTGGGCGGCCAGCTCGCCTCGACGCAGCCCGGTCGCCGCCCGGCGCCAGCAACGCCATCGCCTCCGGGTCGTGGTCCGACCCCGGCCCCAGGATGGCCTCGAGGCCGATCATGGCCGATCGCCAGGCGCCGGTCCGACCGGCTCGGCCGGATCCACCGACCCCACCAGGCACCCGGTCAGCACCACCCCGTCGCGCCGCAGCCACCGCCCCCGCACCCGCGACGGGTCGGCCGGTCCCCGCCCGACCGGCGTCAACCGGGCCTCGAAGGCGCCGCCCCCGGCCGCGCCGTCGGCCGCCAGGCGCACCGACACGTCCTCGAACTCCAGCCACCGGCCGGTGAGCGGGTTCAGGGCCTTGAACACCGCCTCCTTGGCCGAGAACACGACGACGCCGTCGCGCTCGGCGTCGGCTCCCAGACCGGCGCGCTCGGCGGGATCCATGACGCGCGCCGACCACCGCCGCGGGCAGCGGTCGGTCCCCTTCGGCGTCGATCCCCAGACCGATCCCGAACCCGAGTCCGGGCCCGGTCGAGCTGGCGGACCCGGTCGGGGTCCGCGGCGGCCACCACCACGGCCACCAGACCCGGGGTGTGGGTCAGCGAACCGATCACCCCGAGGGGCCAGTCCGGCGACCGGTCGGGGCGCCGGCCGATGCCGGTCGGGTCCAGACCCAGGTCGGCCAGGGCGTCTCGGGCGGCCGCCCGCCCGGCGAAGAACTCGGCCCGGCGCCCAGGCACGGCGTCGGCCACCAGGGCCCGCTCGACCGGCCACGGGCTGTCCACGGCCTCCGGGGCCAGAGCCTCCGTCACCGTCGGCGTGGTCCGCGCCCAGGACCACCATCCGGCTGGCACCGACCAGCCCGTGGGCGTCCAGGGGCGCGCCCAGGCCCAGGCCGTCGATCAGATCCATCTCGTCCAAGCTCCCCAGCATGGCGTCCATCGGGTCAGATGATCTCGAAGTACCGCGCCAACTCCCAGTCGGTGACCGCCGCCTGCGATCGGCGCCACTCCCAGTCCCGGGTGGCCACGAAGTGGTCCACGAACTCCTCGCCCAGCAGGCCCCGCATCACCTTGGACCCGTCCAGGCCGGCCGTGGCCTGGGCCAGGTCGGTGGCCAGGCGCGTCGCCGCCGTCGGCGTAGCCGCTCCCTCGGGTCTCGGGCACCTCCAGGTCGAGCTGCTGGCGGACGCCCCACACCCCGGCGGCCACGCAGGCGGCCGTGGCCAGGTAGGGGTTGATGTCGGAGCCCGGCACCCGCGACTCGAGTCGGGTGCCGCCAGCGCCACCGGGGATCAGGCGGCAGGCCACCGTGCGGTTGTCCACCCCCCAGCTGGGCGTGGTCGGCGCCCAGTAGCCCTCGACCAGTCGCTTGTAGCTGTTCACCGTGGGGGCCAGCAGCGCCAGGATCTCGGGGAGCAGTGCCAGCTGGCCGGCCACGTAGGCCCGGGCGGTGCTGCTCAGGCCCCGATCGCCGTCCGGATCGAAGAACAGGTTGGCGCCGTCACGCCACAGGCTCTGGTGGATGTGGCCGCTGCAGCCCGGCAGCTCCGGGTTCCACCGGGCCATGAACGAGGCCAGGATGCCCAGGCGCGAGGCGATCTCCTTGGCCGACGACTTGAACAGCACGGCCCGGTCGGCCGCCTCCAACGCGTCGCTGTAGGCGATGGCGGCCTCGAACACCCCCGGGCCGGTCTCGGTGTGGAGGCCTTCCAACGGCACCCCGAAGGCCCGCAGGTCCGACAGCAGGGCGTCGAAGTAGGGCTGGTTCTGGCTCTGGCGCAGGATCGAGTACCCGAACATGCCCGGGGTGAGTGGGGTCAGGTCGCGGTAGCCCTTGTCCCGCAACGAGGCCGAGGTCTCCAGGAAGTTGAACCACTCGAACTCCAGCCCGACCTGCAGGCTGAGGCCCTCGGCGGCGGCGTCGTCGAGGACCCGGCGCAGCACCTGGCGCGGGCAAACCGCCAACGGGGCACCGCCCTCGTCCACGAACTCACCCAGGAAGAACAGCCGGCCCTGCTCCCAGGGGATGCGCCGCCGGGTGGTCAGGTCGATGTGCACCTGGGCGTCGGGGTAGCCCGACTGCCAGCCCGTGTAGCTGGTGTTGTCGTAGCACTGGTCGGCCGAGTCCCAACCGAACACGACGTTGCAGAACCCGAAGCCCTTGCGGGCCGCCGACAGGAACTTCCCCTTGTCCAGGTACTTGCCGCGCAGGACCCCGTCGATGTCGGTGACCGCCACCTTCACCACCTGGTCTGGGGCCGCCTCGATCTCGGCCAGCACCTCGTCCAGGTCGGCGTCGTCGGACCGGGCGGGCGGGTCGGGGCTCACCCCGCCGGAGTGTAGGCGCGGCTCCGATTTCGGCGATCCCTGCCCCCCGATGCCGCCCATTTCGGTGCCCAGTTCCCGGCGGGTAGCGTGAGCCCGCGCCGGCAGCCGAGGGGGGACGACGAGCGTGGTCACGACTTCGACGACAAGCGCCACCCAGGCGTCAGCCCGGCCGGACGATGTCGCCCCCGGCCCCTACGTGCTGGCCGTCGACCTGGGCACGGGCGGGCCGAAGGTGGCGCTGGTGTCGACCCAGGGCGTGGTGGTGGGCCACACCTACGAGACGAACGACCTCATCCTGCTGCCCGGCGGCGGGGTCGAGCAGGACCCCGAGCAGTGGTGGACCACCATCGTGTCGGGGACCAAGCGGCTCCTGGCTCAGCGCCTGGTCCCCGTCGAGGAGATCGTGGCCATCTCCATCACCAGCCAGTGGATGACCACCGTGGCGGTCGACCACAAGGGCCACCACCTGGGCAACGCCATCAGCTGGATGGACACCCGGGGCGCCCGTTGGGCCCAGCAGGCGGCCGGCGGCGGGGTCGAGGTCCCCACCACCGGCTACAACGCCCGCAAGCTGCGCCAGTGGCTGCGCCTGACCGGCGGCATCCCGTCGCGCACCGGCAAGGACCCGGTGGGCCAGATGCTGTTCCTCAAGCACGAGCGTCCCGAGGTCTACGACCAGGCCGCCCTGTTCCTCGAGCCCATGGACTACCTGAACCTGCGCCTGACCGGGCGGCCCGTGGCCGCCTACGACACCATCGTGGGCCACTGGGTGACCGACAACCGGGACCTGTCGGCAGTGGCCTACGACGACGAGCTGATCGAGTGGGTGGGCGTCGACCGGACCAAGTTCCCCGAGCTGGTGCCCACCGGCTCGATCATCGGTCCGCTCACCCCCGAGGCCGCCCGCCGCCTGGGCCTGCCCACCACGGTGGTGGTCGTGGCCGGCACCGGCGACACCGCCTCGGCCGGCATCGGCGCCGGCGCCACCCGCGACTACGAGGGCCACCTCTACATCGGCACCTCCTCGTGGCTGTCGTGCCACGTGCCCTTCAAGCGCACCGACATCTTCTCCAACATCACCTCGCTGCCCTCGGGCATCCCCGGTCGCTACTGGGTGGCCACCGAGCAGGACACGGCCGGCAAGTGCCTCACGTGGCTCATCGACAACCTCCTCTACCCCGACGACGACCTGTCGGTGGGGCCGCCGGGGCGGCCCCGTCCCGACGACGTGTTCGACCGCATCGAGCGGGAGGTGGCGGCGGCCGAGCCGGGCAGCGGCAACCTCATCTTCCTGCCCTGGCTCAACGGCGAGCGCACCCCGGTGGACGACCACCACCTGCGTGGCGGCTGGTTCAACGCCTCGTTGAGCACCGGACGACCCGAGCTGGTGCGATCGGTGCTGGAGGGCGTCGCCCTCAACACCCGATGGATGAACGAGGCCACCGAGAAGTTCACCAAGCGACGCTTCGAGCACCTGAACTTCGTGGGCGGCGGCGCCCGCTCGGCGGCCTGGTGCCAGATCCTGGCCGACGTGCTGGACCGACCCATCAACCGGTTGGCCGATCCCGTGCTGGCCAACGCCCGGGGGGCGGCCTTCTCGGCCTCGGTGGCGTTGGGTCACCTGCGCTGGGAAGACATACCGTCGCGGGTCGAGGTGGTCGAGACCTACCGACCCGACCCCACCACCCGGGCCACCTACGACCGGCTGTTCGACACCTTCGTCGGCCTGTACAAGAAGAACAAGGGCCTGTACGCCAAGCTGAACCGTCCCGCATCCCGAAACGATTGACCACGCCATGACTGAACCCATCCACAGCCCCGTTCCCGAGCCGACCGTTCGCCAGTACCGCGAGCAGTTCGAGACGTTCGCCGCCATCCCCGCCACCGGTCGCGACCGGGAGGAGGTGCTGGGGGAGATGACGGCCATGGCCGACCAGGAGGCCGCCCGATGGGCCGACGGCTTCGCCTCGGGCTCGGTGTACAACGGCGATCCCGACCACATCGAGTTCCTCAACCGGGTCTACGCCATCAACTCCCAGGCCAACCCGTTGCACACCGACCTGTGGCCCAGCGCGGTGAAGTACGAGAGCGAGATCGTGGCCATGACCGCGTCGATGCTGGGCGGTGCCGACATCGGCGACGGTCCCGGCACCGACACCGGCATCGTGGGGACGGTGTCGTCGGGGGGCAGCGAGAGCATCCAGCTGGCCATGAAGACCTACCGCGACCACGCCCGGGCCACCCGGGGCATCACCGACCCCCAGATGATCGTGCCCATCAGCGCCCACGCCGCCTTCGACAAGGCGGCCCAGTACTTCGGCATCGACATCGTGCACGTGCCCACCGGCCCCGACGGCCGGGCCGACGTGGCCGCCACCGAGGCGGCCATCACCGACGACACCGTGGTGATCGTGGGCTCGTCGCCCTCGTTCCCCCACGGGGTGATCGACCCCATCCAGGCCCTCAGCGAGCTGGCCGCCGAGCGTGGCATCGGCTTCCACACCGACGCCTGCCTGGGCGGGTTCGTGCTGCCCTGGGCCGAGCAGCTGGGCTACCCGGTCCCCGGGTTCGACTTCCGCCTGCCCGGGGTCACCTCCATGTCGGCCGACACCCACAAGTACGGCTACGCGGCCAAGGGGACGTCGGTGGTGCTCTACCGCAGCCTGGAGCTGCGCCACTTCCAGTACTTCACCACCACCGACTGGCCCGGCGGGCTCTACTGCTCCCCCACCTTCGCCGGCAGCCGGCCCGGCGCGCTCAGCGCCGCCTGCTGGGCGGCCCTGGTGTCGGTGGGCCAGGCCGGCTACCTCGACGCCACCCGTCGCATCCTGGCCGTGGCCGACACCATCAAGGCGGGGCTGCGCGCCGACTTCGCCGAGCTCGACATCATCGGGGATCCGCTGTTCGTCATCGCCTTCACCAGCAACGACGAGTCCCTGGACATCTTCCGGGTGTTCGACGCCATGAACCGCCGGGGCTGGAGCCTCAACGGCCTGCACCGCCCGGCCGCCCTGCACCTGTGCGTCACCCTGCGCCACACCCAGCCGGGTGTGGCCGAGCGCTTCCTCGGCGACCTGCGAGCCGCCATCGAGGACGTGCGGGCCGACCCCACCCGCGAGGGGGGCATGGCCCCCATCTACGGCATGGCCGACACCATCCCGGATCGAGGCCTGGTGGCCGACGCCATGCTCGACCACATGGACAACTGGTTCCGCCTCTCCTGAGCCGGACCCCGGACCGAAAGACGCCAGGCCATCCATGAGCGACGACGAGCCTCGACCCCGACCGGAACCCCCCACCGTGGAGGTGGCCACCGCGGCCGACCGGGTGGGGCTGAGCGATGTGCTGGCCCGCGCCTTCTGGGACGACCCGGTGTGGCAGTGGCTGTTCCCCGACGAGGCGACCCAGTCCCGCCGCCTGGCCCTCACCTTCCGGGCCTACCTGCGCGATGCCCTGAGCGTGGGCACCGTGCTCACCACCCCGTCGCGCCAGGGCGCCGCCCTGTGGAAGCCCCCGGGCAAGTGGAAGCTCTCCAACCTCTCGCTGCTCAAGGCCGCCCCCGAGCTGCTGCGGGCCTTCGGCACCCGGGTGTTCGCCTCGCTGGAGATCGAGCGGGCGGTGGAGGCCAAGCACCCGCGCGAGCCCCACTGGTACCTCTCGGTCATCGGCACCGACCCGCCGGCCCAGGGCCTCGGGGTGGGTGGCGCGCTGATCACCAAGATCACCGATCGCTGCGACCGGGCCGGGCTGCCCGCCTACCTGGAATCGTCCAAGGACGTGAACGTGCCCTACTACGAGCGCTTCGGCTTCCGGGTCACGGGCGAGACGCAGCTGGGCTCCGACGGCCCCACCATCTGGTTCATGTGGCGCGATCCCCAGGTGCCCGAGCACTGAACCCCTGCTCAGGGGCGCAGGGCGTGGCGGAAACCCGCGGCCAGCCCGGCCGCGCCGTCCCGGATATGGCTCAGGTCGGGGCCGCCCTCGAGCAGCGCACGCGACGCGCTCGGGCATGACCCGTTCGGGGCAGGCGGCGAAGACCCGGGCCACGTCACTCGACGTGGCCCCCTGGGCCCCGACGCCGGGAGCCAGGAACAGGCCCCGGACCGCCCCGACCGCGGCCTCGAGCACGACGTCGGCGAAGCGATCCAGGCCGTCGGGGGTGTCGCCCAGCCCCCACACGTCCAGGATCGAACCGGAAGGATCCCAGCCCCAGGCCAGCGGACCGTGCTGAGCTCGCACCGCCGCGAACCGGGAGGCGAAGGGGTCGGCCACGATCCCATTTCGCCCGGTGACCCGGGTTGGTCGGGGGTGGCCGACGACACGATGATCTCGTGTGGCCCGAGGGCATCGCGGGCGACCCCCGGGCGCGGATCGGGAAGTCGATACACTCCCGGCGGAGGTGGCGGGCATGCGGCGACGCACACACGGGGTGGTCATCGGAGTAGCGCTGGTCGCGCTGGCGTCCGCCTGCCTGCCCTTGGCAGGCACCCTGGGCAGCGTCCACAACCAGTTGGGCCGCACGCCGTCGATGCAGAAGCCGCCGTTCTGGTTGAACATCGCCGGGCCCCAGGTGAGCAAGGCCATCGGCGACCGCTTCGACACCGCCCGCTGCGAGGTCGGCGAGGTCGGATGCAGTCCAGAAGGAGTCAACCTCGAGCAACGGATCGACGGTGCCTTCTCCGTCGTGTCGGTGTCGGGTATCGAGGCCCACCGCCCGCTCGTCATCCGGGCCTTCGACCCGGCCTTCGTGGACGTCGACGACCTCTGCGACCTGAACCTGCCGTCGGATTCGACCGTCCCGTCGTTGGCTCAGGTGGCTGCGGCCTATCCCCAGGACGCGCAGGCCAGGGCCCGCTACGCCGGTGGCGCTACCCCCTACTGCTCGGGTGATGTCTCCCTGGAGGGACCACCGCCCACCGTCACCTTCATCGTGCGGGCCCCCGACGCCACGACACTCGACGACACCGACAACCCGATCATCTGCGCCATCTCCTTCAGTCCTCGTGACGGCGCCGTCGGTCCGATGCTGGTCAATCCCGACGGCACTGCCAACACCACAACCGTGGGCGCCCTCGATCACCTGCCGCTGAGCGCCGTGTTCCGCCAGGATGTGCCCATCTGCACCATTCCCGCCGGTCAGGTGACCACTGGCAGCTACCTGGTCCAGGTGCGCGCCAACGCGTTCAACCCGGGGGCGCTGCCCCCCACGACGATGGCTGACCCGACTATCGACGCCCCGGCCCGGGCCAGCGTGGGCCGCGCCGACCTCAGCATCAACACCGGAGGCCAGAACCGCTATTCGCTCACCGCTACGTGGGGGTCGGGCCCGGGGTCCTCGCCCACCCACCTGCATGTGTTCGCCCGCGTCAGCGCGTCGATCTTCCTGAACTCACCTGGTCTAGGCGTCCCCAACTTGATCCCTCTGGCCACTGAACCGACCGACGAGGCGGGCCACACCTTGATCGCCGATTTCTGGGATCTGGGCGACTGGGGCAACGCCGACCTTGCGATCGTGGCGCCGCCGGGCCTGGCCACCGCGCCCCGCTGCGCGTGGAGCTACGACGGCATCCCGTTGGCTTCGGCCGGCACCTTGGCAACGGCCACGGGATGCACCGTCACGGGGCTCACCCGCGGCGTCGGTTTCCCGTCGGTGGGTGGATTCAACGGCAGGCTCCTGCGGGTGGCGGTCACCCTGCCCGCCGACTACCAGTGCGCCAGCGGAACCACCGACTGCCTCTTCTCGGCCAAGGTCATCTACACCTCGGGGGTGCCAGACGACTCGACCGACACCCCGGCCGACACGACCACCGTGGGCGTCAGCACCTCCTGAGTTGCCGGGGCGTTGATCGCGCTGGCGGGCCACGACCCCTCACCAGGGTTGGTCGGGGCCGCGACCGCGGGACACTTCAGCCACACGGTGGCTGTCTCCACCGAACCGGTGGTCCACACCCATCGATGCTCGACGGCGCTGGCCACGAGCACCTCGAACCAGCGGCCGAGCTGGCCGGGTCGCGTCCGCGGTCGGAGAAGGCCCAGGCCCACACCGGATCGTCGGCGAACGCCCGCCCGAGCATGGAGGCCACCTCGGACACGGCCGGTCCATCGACTTCACGAACCTGGACGTGCCCCTCCTCGATCGTCACCAAGGAGCGTATGGCTGGCGCGGGTAGCTTGCCGGGGTGGACGACGACGGGGGCGCGCAGGCCTGGCCCGAGCTGGTGGTGTCGGAGTGGGAGGCCACCCGCGACACCCTGCAGCTGTGGACCCAGGTGGTCGGCAAGATCCGGTTGGCCAACACCCCACTGATCAATCACTGGTGGAACGTGCCGCTCTACGTCACCTCACGTGGGCTCGGCACGGGGCTCATCCCCCATGGCGGGCGGGGCTTCCAGATCGACTTCGACTTCGTGGACCACCGACTCGACATCACGGTCACCGACGGCAGCTCGGCCACCGTCGGGCTCCAACCCATGTCGGTGGCGACGTTCCACCGGGAGGTCATGGCTCGCCTGGATCAGCTCGGGCTGTCGACCGTGATCTGGACGATGCCGGTCGAGATCGCGGGTGCGGTCCCGTTCGAGATCGACGAGCAGCATGGCGACTACGACGCCGACGCCGTGCAGCGCTTCTGGCTGGCCCTGGTGCAGATGAACCGTGTGTTCGAGGTCTTCCGCGCCCGGTACATCGGCAAGGTGAGCCCGGTGCACCTGTTCTGGGGCGCGCTCGACCTGGCCGTCACCCGCTTCTCAGGACGGGTCGCTCCCCCGCATCCGGGCGGCGCGCCCAACTGCGGTCCGCAGGTGATGTGGGAGGCCTACTCCCACGAGGTGAGCAGCGCCGGCTATTGGCCCGGACCCGACGGCGAGGGCGTCTTCTACTCCTATGCCTATCCCGAACCGGCCGGCTACCGCACCACGCCCGTCACCCCACCAGCCGCGCACTTCGACGAGACCCTGGGCGAGTTCACGTTGCCGTATGCGGTGGTGCGCACGGCCCCGGATCCCGATGCCGTGCTGCTGGCGTTCCTGCAGAGCACCTACGAGGCGGCGGCCGAGCGGGCCCAGTGGGATCGCGCCAGCCTCGAGCGCCCCGGCTGACCGCGGAGGTGGCGCGGCGTCGGCCGCGGCCAGGGTGGCCGGCGATCGGGCAGCCGGCGGAGTGGTGTGCGGCACCTGGACGCGTGGGAGATCGTATGGTCAGGGGTAGGCGGATCGGGCAAGGTTCGCCGCAACCGGACAGGAGCCACCATGGCCGAGCCCACGCCCGTTTCCTATCTTGCGCTCCCGGTCGGGACCCCGGTGCGCAGCGCATCGGGAACCCAGATCGGCACGGTCGAGCATGTCCTGCAGGTCCCGGAGGAGGACCTGTTCGACGGCATCGTGCTCACCACCGACGATGGCCTGCGGTTCGTGGACCGGGACCAGATCACCCAGATGACGACCGAGGCGGTCCACACCACCCTCACCGATGAACAGGCGAGTGCGCTCCCTGCGCCCCACGGGACCAGGGTGTTCCACGTCGACGCGCTGCAGGATGTCGGCTCGTCGCTGACCGCTCGTCTGGGCCGCATGTTCAACCGAGAGCGGTGGCTCCCCGACAAGTGAGCGCGCGACCATGGCCGCCGCGTGCAGCCGGCGGTGCGATACGTGGAGCTCGAGTCGGAGCTACTGGGTGTCCGGGGTCAACCCAGACAGCCAGGTCTCCGCAGGAGCTCGGCATCTACGTCAAGGGCCCGCGCTCGACGGGGGTCTCGGTCGATGAGATCCAGGAGGTGCTGCTACACGCGACTGTTTGCTGTGGCACCCCATCCAGTGGCCAAGCCTTCCAGGCCGCGGCACGAAGCGCTCATGGAAGAGGGTGCCCTCGAGGCAGCGCCATAGACGGTGCGTGCCACGGCTAGGCCGGACGGCGAGCGCCCCGTCCGGCGAGTCTCCGACGCTGACGGGAACCGTCGGCTGGTCCCACCAGTCAGGCCACCCACGGCGTCTCGCTGACTGGCCCGGTCAGGAGGTGGAGGCGGAGGCAGTACGCCCATGTCGTCGATTCTCGCGCCCACCGAGCTCCGCTCTCGGCCCCTGATGCCCGGACCCGACAACCAGCAGGTGGCATCCGCGACTTGACCTGTCGGTACTGCCCAGAACCGGCGCTCGGGCGTCCTCGCGGCCATCACACGATGCCCCTGATGCCGGTTCGGTAAGGCACGCCGAACGGCGCGAAGGCGCTCCTCGCGAGGACGCCCGGAACACCGGACATCGGCCTCTCCCAACCCCGGTCCGCCGCCTTGGTCGGGTCACCGTCGTCTCGGCCGATGGCGCAGTCGTCGCACGCCCACGCGCCGTTAGGAACGGCTGATCCACGCCCGGACGTCACTGTGCGTTGTGGCTGACCCCTTGCGTTCAAGGTGGCGGCGGACGCCGCCGAAGGATCGGGCATGAAGTCAGCGTCAACGGGCCCGCTTCGGATGGGCCAGCCACTCGACGATCTCGGGGGCCTTGTGAGCCGAGAGGTTGTCCAACACGACATGCACGTCGAGGTCACGCGGCGCATGCACGTCGATGAGCTTGAAGAACCCCAGCACCTCCTTGGCCCTGTGGCGCGGCTTCGGTGTCGTAGATGACTTCCCCGGTGGCGACGTTCATCGCCGCGAACAGGTCGGTAGTCCCGTTGCGCTTGTAGTCATGGGTCATCGTCCCGGCCCGCCCGGCGGTCATCGGCAACGACGGTTGGGTGCGATCGCAACGCTTGGCACTGAGTCTTCTCGTCGAAGCTGAACACCACCGCCCGCTCCGGCGGGTTCATGTACAACCCGACGACATCGACGAGCTTGTCCTCGAAGTCCGGGTCATTCGAGATCTTGAACGTGTCCACCTTCCACGGCTTGAGCTTATGGTCACGCCAGATCCGAGCGACCGAGTCCTTGCCGATCCCGTACCGCTCCGCCATCAACCGCGTCGTCCAATGCGTCGATCCGTCATCAGGCCTTTGCGTGCAACGTGTCGCTCACCACCGCCTCCACCGTGCCGTCAGCAAGCCACGAGTTGCGACCTCGCCCGGCCACGATCCCCCCAACACCCTCAACGCCTGCCTCAGCGAAGCGGCCACGCCACATCCACACCGCGTCGCCATGACATCACACCGCCGTGCCATCTCGTTGTTCCCGACACCATCCCCCGCCAACAACAACTCTCTGGCTTGGACCACCTTTCGATGCGGCAACGACGACGACCGGGCCATCTCATCGAGCGCCGCCCGCTCCTCGTCCGTGGCCCACGGCCCCAGCGAACATCATCGACATCCTCACACCCTAACCATTACCGCTATTTCAGCGACGGACCACTAGGTCGCGTCGCCCACCAACGTGGCCATGAGGCGGCGCGCCCGCTCGCTCCCGGCCTTGATCTCGCGGATGGAGTGGTCCGAGGCCTTCAGTACCACCAGGTCGGCCCGGTCCCGGCTGGGCTCGATGTGGTCGACCAGGTTGGGCAGGTTCACCGTCTCCCACACCTGGTCGGCGATGGCCCCGAACGCCTCATCGTCCAGCTCGGCGAAGGCGTCGTAGAACGAGGACCCGTCCCCGTTGGCCGTCGCACGCAGCCGCGCCACCCGGCTGCGGTACCAGGCCCGCAGGTCCGGCTCGGTGGCATCCACGTACACGCCCAGGTCCAGCTGGTCGGCCACCGACGGGCCGGCCCCGCCCGAGGGCGGTGCCTGCAACACGTTCAGGCCCTCGAGGACGACCACATCCGCGCCACCCACCTCGGTCGACCGGCCGGGAAGCACGTCATAGGCCACGTGGTCGTACACCGGCACCTCCACCTGGCGGTCCCCCCGTTCCAGGCGCACCACCACGGCCAGCAGCGACGCGTAGTCATAGGTCTCGGGATAGCCCTTGCGCGCCGACAGCCCCCGCCGTTCGAGCTCGGCATTGGGCCACAGGAACCCGTCGGTGGACAGGATCTCGGTCTCCAGGCCGTGCTCGTCGGTCAACATCTGGGCCAGCTCCGCGGCCGTGGTGCTCTTGCCCGACGCCACCGCCCCCGTCAGCCCCACCAGACCAGGGCGGCGGCCACGGTCGCCGTCGGCCACCGCCGCGGCCGCCAGCCGGACCAGCGGCCGCGTGGCCTCCGCCAGCCCGGGGAGGCCGAGGACCGGGTCAGGTTCGGGCTCCACCCCGCCAGTGTGACCCGCGGCTCACGCCGGGTTCGAACCCACGAAGTCGACGACCACGGCGGCCAGCTCTTCGCCCCGATCCTCCTGGATGAAGTGGCCACCCCCGACGATGGTGGTGTGGTTCTGGCCGGCAGCCCCGGGGATCCGGGCCTGCAGGGGCGCATCCGACCCGCCGGTGATGGGATCCGAGTCGCCAAAGGCGGTCAGGAACGGCCGGTCGAACCGCTCGAGCACCTTCCAGGCCGCCCGGTTGGCGTCCGACGCCGGGTCGTCCGGCGTGGCCGGCACCAGCGTCGGGAACTGCCGAGCCCCCTCCTTGTAGCTCTCGTCGGGGAACGGCGCATCGTAGGCGGCGACCACCTCGGGGGCCAGATCCGTGGTGCAGCCGCCGTTGATGATGAACCCGGTGGGGAACGTCTCCACCTCCTGGGAGAACTTCCGCCAGTTCAGGAAGGCCTCCCCCGGCGACGTGTTGCCCACCGGCAGGAAGGTGTTGGCCGCCACCACCCGGGCGAACCGGTCCGGATGCTCGCCCACCAACCGCAGGCCGATCAGACCGCCCCAGTCCTGGCACACCAGGGTGATCCCCGACAGGTCGAGCACGTCGAACACCAGCGCCCGCATCCACTCGACATGGCGCGCGTAGGTGTAGTCGGCCCGATCGGCGGGCTTGTCCGAACGCCCGAACCCGACCAGATCCGGCGCCACCGATCGCAACCCTGCCCCGCTCAGCACCGGGATCATCTTGCGGTACAGGTAGCTCCACGACGGCTCGCCGTGCAGCAGGAGCACCACCTCGCCGCCGGCCGGACCCTCGTCCAGATAGTGCACGCGCAGCCGGCCACCGTCGCCATCGGCCACCTCGGCGTAGTGAGGCTCGAAGTCGAAGCCCGGAAGGGACTCGAACCGCTCATCAGGCGTGCGCAGGATCTTCATGTCCACTCCCATTCATTTCGCTTCGGGGTCACTTCAACAGCCGGGTCAGGATGCGGGCGGTGACGCGACGAGCGCGCACCACCGAGCAGCCTTCGTGCTCGCGCAGGACGTTCCAGGCCTCCCAGCTGGTGGCCACGGCCAGGCCGGCCAGCAGGTCGCGGCGTTCGGGCCGCGCCCGACGGCTCAGCTCGGCCGCGAACAACGTCTCCAACTCGTCGCGGAACCACACCCGCGCCGTGTGGAGCTGACCGGCCACCAGGTCCGATCGATCGGCCACCCGCATGGCCGCCCGGCGCATGGGGGTGATCTCCTCGTAGAGGCGGGCCCGCTCGAGCACCAGGGCGTGGATGCGGCCGGCCAGCGGCCCGGTCGCCGGGATCTGGTGCAACAGGCTCTCGGCCACCTCCAGCTGGCGCTCGATCACCGCCGCCACCAGCGCCTCCCGGCTCTCGAAGTGACGGAAGATCGAGCGCTCGGAGACCCCGGCCAACGAGGCCACATCAACATGCTGGGCTCGATCTCGCCGGCCTTGACCAGCACCATGATGGCGTCGACCACGGCCTCGCGATTGCGCTCCCGCCGCGCCACGCGCCCATCGGGCTCGTCGTCGATCCATTCCGGGGACTCGCGCACTTCGACCTCGCTCCGCACTCTCGACGTCAGTCGACCTGTCCGACAACTGGCAGTATAGCTGCCACTTCTTGGCCACAACGAGTTCAGATCACCGCCGACGCCCGAGCCCGATCGGCCCCCTCGAACCGTGGAGGCCCGATGTTAGGGTCGCGCCACTCGATCGAGGTGCGTACCGATATGGCTCTCTCAACTCCGCGCTCCGAGCGGGAGATCGACCGTACCGAGATCGTGGCGCTGCTCGACGCCACCGTGATCGTCCTCGGGGTGGCCGCCATCTTCCTCTGGCATCGCCAGCTCTGGGTGGACGAGTCCTACAGCTGGGCCGTGTCCCGGTTGAGCTTCTCCCAGCTCGCGCACTTCCTCTTCAGCCGCCACGGCGAGCTCGACATGGCACTCGACTACGTGTTGCTCCGCCCGTTCGACACGAGCCACTTCTCCGATCTGTGGATGCGGATCCCCAGCCTGGTGGCCATGGCCGCCACCGTGCCCGTCATCTGGCTGCTGGCCGATCGCCTGACTCGAAGTCGATTCGTCCGTGTGGCCGCCGTGGTCATCTTCCTGACCCAGCCCATGGTGGTCGACTACGCCTTCGAGGCCCGATCCTACGGATTGCTCGTGTTGGGGCTGACCGGAGCCACGCTGCTGCTCGTCCTGTCCCTGGAAGGCTCCCGGGCCGCCACCATCGGCTACGTCGTGCTGCTGCCGGTGCTGATCGCCGTCCACTTCCTCGGTCTGTTCGTCGTGGCCGCCCAGGCCATGGCCCTGTTCGTCATCACCCCCGGGGGCCTGGCGGCGCGCCTGGGGCGGACCTTGCGACTCTGTGGCCTGGGCATCGTGGTGGGCATCGGCGCCAGCCTCGTCTTCGTCCGCCAGTCCACGCTGTCGGATGCCCAGCCCGTCAGCCTGTCGATTCTGGTCCACACCGCCTACGACATCACCGGTCGAGCCGGGCCCCTGTCGGTCCTGTTCGTGGCCGCCACGTTGGCCGGCTTCGTCTTCCTGTTCAACCGCCGCTGTCGACCAGCCCGAAGGCCTGGTGGTCATCTTCACCGCGGTCGTGCCGGTCGTCCTGGCGCTGGTCTTGTCGGTGATCCGACCGATGATCGTGGCGCGCTACCAGCTCGACGTCGTGCCCCTCCTGTGCCTCTCCGCCGCCGTCGGGATCCACTGGGCGGTGCGGGACCGACGGTGGCGACTGGCCACGCTGGCCGTGTTCGCCCTGCTGGGTCTGGTGGGTCAAGCCTTCATCTACGCGTCGCCCAACCGCGAGGCCCCGGACTCGGCCACCACCTACGTCCTGGCCCACGCCCAGCCGGGCGACGTGGTGGCCTTCAACACCCCGGGCGCCGAGCTCCCCTACCGCCGGTACCTGGTCACCGGCAACCGACCCGGGCCGGCCGAGGTGGGTGCCGTAGCCGACCCGGCGTTGCCCCACGCGGCGGTCACCCGGGTGCCGGTCGAGCAGGCCATCACCCGGTTGCCGGTCGGGGCCAGCCTGTGGCTGATCGTGCGCCACAACCAGACCTCGGGCGACCCCGTCACGCCCGTCCTGGTGGCTCACGGCCTGCGCCACGTCTCGACGGCCACCGCCACCAAGATCTCGGTGGAGCGCTGGGTCCGCACCCCCTGAGCTGATCCCGGGGTCAACCAGCCAGCAGGGCGGCACCGCCGGCGTCCACCAGCAGGAACCGGGCCACCTGTCGACCCAGCCCCGCCGGGTCACCCGACACCGCACCGACCTGGCGATGGCGCAACACCACGTGGCCGTCCATCGACGCCACCAGGCCTTCGACGCTCAGCTGGTCACCGGACACGGTGGCATGAGCCCCGGCCGGCAGATCGCAGTCACCGCCCAGCTCGGCCAGGAACCCGCGCTCGGCGTCCAGGGCCACCCGGCTCGGGTGGTGCTCGAGGACCGCCAGCCGCGCCACCAGGTCGTCGTCGGCACGGCGGCACTCCACTGCCAGCGCACCCTGGCCCACCTGGGGCAGCATGACCGACGGCTCCAGCAGCTCGGTGATCGCGGCGCGCCGGTCCAGGCGCTCCAGCGCGGCGGCGGCCATCACGATGGCGCCGAACTCGCCGACCTTGCCCAGTCGGGTGTCGATGTTGCCGCGCAGCCCGGCGAAGGTCAGGTCCGGGCGCAGCCCGGCCAGCTGGGCCCGGCGGCGCACCGATCCGGTGGCCACCCGCGCGCCGGGCGCGAGCTCGGCCAGGGTGGAACCGATCAGGGCATCGCGGGGGTCGGCGCGCCGGGGCACGCAGGCGATGACCAGATCGTCGTGGGTCACCGCGGGCAGGTCCTTGGCCGAGTGCACGGCCACATCCGCTCGACCGTCGAGGACGGCGGCCTGCACCTCCTTGACGAACACACCCTTGCCGCCCAGCTCCCAGATGGGCACGTCCAGCCGCCGGTCACCCGAGGTGTCCACCACCACCAGCTCGACCTCGAGGGTGGGGTCCTCGGCCCGCATGAGCTCGGACACACACCCTGCCTGCCAGCGGGCCAACGCGCTGCCCCGCGTGGCCACCCGGACCACCTCGGTGGTCACGCCCTCACTCGAGCTTGAACAGGTCGCGCAATGCCTCGGCCAGCCGCTCGCCCCGGGCCGTGCCCGCGGCGTCCTTCAGACCCACGGTGGGGTCGTGCAGCAACTTGGCCACGATGCCGTGGGTCAACGCCTCGACCGCTTCGACCTGGCGAGGATCGAGCTCGGCCAGCCGGCCGCGGAACCGCTCCAGCTCGGCCGCGCGCACGGACTCGCCCCGATCGTGGAGCGCCGAGACCAGGGGGGCGACCTCCTGGGCGGTGGTCACCGCGGTGAAGCGGGCCACCTCGTCGTCCACCATGCGCCGGACGGCCACCACCTCGCGACGACGTTCGACCATGCCGGCCTCGGCGAAATCGCGCAGGTCGTCCATGTCCAACAGCGTGATGCCGTCGAGGGCGCCGGCGGAGGGATCCACGTCTCGGGGCACGGCCACGTCCACCACCAGCAGCGGACGCCCGGTCCGCTGGCCCATCACCCGAGCCAGGTCGCTGTGCTCGAGCATGAGCGAGGAGGCCCCGGTCGAAGTCAGCAGCAGGTCCACCTCACCCAGGGCCGTCTCCACGTCGGCCAGGCCCACGGCTCGCCC
This sequence comes from uncultured Microthrixaceae bacterium, assembly GCA_963793965.1. GTDB lineage: Bacteria > Actinomycetota > Acidimicrobiia > Acidimicrobiales > Acidimicrobilacustridaceae > UBA4742. The sequence continues at coordinate 36,761 of CAWCCB010000009.1, read as the reverse complement.
GCCCAGGCGGTCGGCCAGCTCCACGGCCCGGTCCCAGGTGCGGTTGGCGATGCGCACGTCGTCGACCCCGGCGCTCACCAGGGAGCGCACCATGCCTTCGCCCATGTCCCCGGCGCCCAGCACCAGGATGGATCGGCCCTCCAGCGAGCCCAGCCGTTGCGCGGCCATGGCCACCGCGGCGGTGGACACCGAGGCGATGTGGCGGGAGATGCCCGTCTCGGTGCGGGCCCGCTTGCCCACCTCGAGCGCGTGGCGGAACATCAGGTTGAGGGAGGTGCCGACCGTTCCCTCCTCCTGGGCCCGGGTCCAGGCGTTGCGCACCTGGCCCAGGATCTCGGCTTCGCCGATCACGGCCGAGTCCAGGCCCGAGGTGACCGCGAACAGGTGGGCGGCCGCCTCTTCGTCGTAGGACACGTACAGGTGGTCGCTGAAGTCCTCCGGAGGCAGGAAGGCCATCTCGGAGAGGAAGTCACGCACGTCTGCGTACGCCCCGTGGAACTTCTCGGCCACCACGTAGATCTCGGTGCGGTTGCACGTGGAGAGGACCACCGCCTCGCTCACGTGCTCGCGCGAAGCCACCTCGTGGAGGGCCTTGCCCAGCCGCGACTCGTCGATGCTCATCCGCTCGAGCAGGTCGAGGGGCACGGTCCGGTGGTTCAGCCCGATGACGACGACAGACACGCCTCGAGGCGCTCCTTGGCTTCGGCGAGGTGGCCCTCGCGGATGAGCTCCAGCATTCCCGAGTCCAGTGCCGGTTGCCAATCCAGGCCCTCGGTGGGAACACCCTGGTCCTGCAGCAACCGGCGCTGCTCGGTCAACAGCTCCAACAGGACCAGGTATTCCGGTCCCAGCTCGTCGGCGTAGCGGCGGCGGAGCCACGAGGCCAGGGCCGGGCTGCGCCCGCTGGTGGAGAAGGTGGCCAGCAACGGCCCCTGGCGGACCACGGCCGGCAGGATGAAGCGGCAGTGGTCGGGATCGTCGGCCGAGTTGACCAGCACGCCCAGCGCTTCCCCGTCGCGGTACACCTGCTCGTCGACCTCGGCGCGGCCGGTGGCGGTGATGACCAGGCGGTAACCGGCCGCCTCGCCGCCGCGGTAGGGGCGTCGCTGGAGGTCGAGCCCCGGCAGGTCGGCCACCTCAGTGGCGATCTCGGGGGCGACCAGTGTGACCCGGGCGCCGGCGTCGAGCAGGCCACGGGCCTTGCGCGCCGCCACCGGACCGCCCCCCACCACCAGGCAGGGCTGGCCGGCCAGGCGCAGGTGCAGCGCGTACAGCGGCTCGTCGATCACCGCGCTCACCTCGAGCCGTTGGCCGCGGCCCCGGGGCCGCCATGAGCCAACGCCTCGGGGCCACCGTGCGCCACCGGGTCGGGACCGCCGTGAGCCGCCGCCTCCGCGCCGCCCGGGGCGGTGGAGCGACGTTGCTGGTAGAAGCTCAGGATCTGCAGCTCGCTGGCCAGGTCGACCTTGCGCAGCGACGCGCCGTCGGGCACGTTGACCACGGAGGGCGCGAAGTTGAGCACCGAGGTGATGCCGGCGGCCACCAGCCGATCGGCGATCTCCTGGGCCACGGCCGCGGGCGTGGCGATGATGCCGATGGCCACGCCCAGATCCGCGGCCACCTGGGGCAGCTCGTCGATGTGGCGCACCACGTGACCGCCCAGCCGCTGGCCGACCTTGGCCGGATCGCTGTCCACCAGGGCGGCCACCGGGAACCCCCGCTCGGAGAACCCGCCGTAGTTGGCCAGGGCCTGGCCCAAGTTGCCCACGCCCACGATGACCACTGGCCAGTCCTGGGTGAGGCCCAGCTCGCGGCTCATCTGGAACACCAGGTAGGCCACGTCGTAGCCCACCCCCCGGGTGCCGTAGGAGCCCAGGTAGGAGAGGTCCTTGCGCACCTTGGCGGCGTTGACGCCGGCCAGCTCGGCCAGCCGCTCGGACGAGACGGTGGGCGTGCCCCCGTTGAGCTCGACCAGGCTCCGCAGGTAGAGGGGCAGCCGGGCCACCGTGGCCTCAGGGATGCGGCGCCGTGCTCGTTCGCTCATCGTCTCGGAACCGTACCCCCACGTGCACACGTTCACAAAGTCACCCCAGGGTCGTTCCGCCCGATGCCCGAGGGGGCGGTCTGGTCCCGTGGATGCCACCGTTTAGCCTGGGTTCCGTGATGCACGAAGCCCTGGCCGCCACCGCCACCCTGCTTTCGGTGGCCTTCGCCATGTTCACCTACGAACGCTGGTTGGGGCGCCATCGCCGCCACGAGCTGGTGTGGACCATCGCCCTGGTCATGTTCGCCCTGGGCTCGTTCGGGCTCTGGCTGGGAGCGGCCCTGGGCTGGAGCGAGTGGTCCTTCAAGGTCTTCTTCCTGTTCGGGGCCATCCTCAACGTGCCCTTCCTGGCCCTGGGCACGGTGTACCTGCTGGGCGGCCAACGCCGGGGCGACGTGGCCACCGCCGTGGTCTCGCTGCTGGGGGCCTTCGCCGCCGGGATCGTGGTGGCCACCCCGCTCACCCATCCCATCGGTGGCTCGACGCTGCCCCAGGGCTCGGCCGTGTTCGGCCTCGGACCCCGCATCGCGGCCGGGGTGGGCTCGGGCGTGGCCGCCACCGTGATCTTCGTGGGCGCCATCTGGAGCGCGGTGCGCCTGTTGGCCGGGCGGCGCCGCAGCCGTTCGGCCGACGCCCCCACCATCCCGGCCGGACGGCTGGCCGCGGCCAACCTGGTCATCGCCGGCGGCACCCTGATCCTGAGCGCGGGGGGCATCCTCAACTCCACCGTCGACGCCATGAACGCCTTCTCGGTGTCGCTGGTGGTGGGGATCGCCGTGATCTTCGCCGGGTTCCTGCTGGCCTCGAGCCCGGCACCGGCGCCGAGCGCGGGGCCCGAGGTGCGAGGGTCGCTGGGCGCGGGACCGGTGCCCTCAGCGCAGGGAGCGGCGCAGGAGCTTTCCGGTCAGGTTGTGCGGTAGCTCGTCCACGAACATCACCTTCGACGGGCACTTGTAGCGGGCCAACCGGGCCTGGCAGAAGTCGATGATGTCGTCCTCGTCGGCCGAGCGACCCGGCTCCACCATCACGTAGGCCTTGACCGCCTCGCCGGTGTGGGGGTGGGCCACACCGATGACCGCGGCCTCGATCACCGCCGGGTGCTGGACCAGCACCTCTTCGACCTCGGCCGGGTACACGTTGAACCCCGACACGATGATCAGGTCCTTGGCCCGGTCCACCAGGTACACGAAGCCGTCGTCGTCCACCACGCCGATGTCGCCGGTGCGCAGCCACCCGTCGGCGGTGAGGGCGGTGGCGGTGGCCGCCGGGTCGTTCCAGTAGCCGGCGAAGACGTTCGGGCCTCGGACCCAGATCTCCCCGGAGTCGCCCACCAGGGCATCGGACCCGTCCTCATCCACCAGGCGGAGCTCGACACCGGGCAGCACGGACCCGATCGATCCGATGGGGGCGTCGGTGCCCGCCGCCGCCGACACGCCGGCCGACGTCTCGGTCAGCCCGTATCCCTCGGTCAGCTCGAGGCCCAGGCGCTTGCCCACCGCCTCGGCCACCTCGGGGGCCAGCCGAGCGGCACCCGACACCGCGGCCCGCACGGTGGCGAACGAGGCCGGCCTCACGCCGGGCTGATCGGCCAGGGCCGACCACATGGTGGGGGGACCGCTGATCATGGTCACTCCGTGGCGCTCGATGGCCTCGATGGCCGACGACGGATCGAAGCGCTCGATGAGCAGCACCCGCGAGCCGGCCAGCAGGCTCAGGTTGAGCACCACGTTCAGACCGAAGATGTGGAAGAGCGGCAGCAGGCCCAGCACGACGTCGCCGGGACCCTGCGGCTCGTCGCGGCCGGACTGGATCTGGTCGAGGTTCGACCGGAGGTTGCCGTGGCTCAACATGGCGGCCCGGGGTGAGCCCACGGTGCCACTGGTGAACATGAGCACGGCCAGATCGTCCGCCCCCCGCTCGACCACCGGGGTCGGGGACGAGGCCAGCAGGTCGTCGAGCACGGTCGCCCCGGCTAGATCGACCCCCGACGTCGCGATCACCACCTCCAGCTCCCCCACCTGGGACCGGTCGATGGCGGCAAAGGCGCCGGCCGCCGCCGGGGTGACCAACGCGGCCCGGGCCCCGGTGACCGCCAGCTCGTTGGTCAGCTCCGGAGCCGGCGCCTGCGGGTTCACCGGGACGACCACCAGCCCGGCGCTCAACGCGGCCAGATAGGTGACCACGAAGTACCAGTTGTTGCCGGCCAGCAAGGCGATGCGGTCGCCCGGAACCAGCCCCGCCCCCGCCAGCCCGCCCCGCAGGCTGGCCACCTGCTGGCGGAGCTCACCGTAGGTGGTGAGACGACCTCGACTGATCAGTGCTACATCGTCGTCGGAGTGGGTATCGATGATCTCGGCCAGGTTCACGGTGCGATCACGATAGCGGTGCCGACGGATGCCGTCGGAGGTGGACGGAACCGCTGTCCGGTGTGGATCAGGCCACCGACGGACTCGGGCGAGCCTCGGTGGATGGGTTCCCGCACATGGATCGGGCGGATCTTGGGACCAAATCCTCTCTCCAGTCCCGCGAGCAAGCTGCCGATAGCCCTTGTGATGGAACGTCTGAGCCCTCGCCGCCACCTCCGATTGGTCGTCGCCGCCGCTTGTGCCATGGTCCTGGCCCTCACGGTGCCCATCCAGGCCGCCTCGGCCGACGGCAACACGTCGAGCGACTACGTGGCCCGGATCAACGCCCTGCGGGCGTCGGTCGGGGTCCAGCCCCTGGCCGTGGACGGCCAGCTCAGCGGCCTGGCCCAGGGCTGGGCCCAGCACATGGCTGCCACCGGGGTCCTGGCCCACTCCTCGCTCACCGCCGGGATCACCGAGAACTGGGCCAAGTTGGGTGAGAACGTGGGTGTGGGCCCGGACAACCCCACCGTGTGGAACGCCTTCCTGCACAGCGCCGAGCACTACGCCAACCTGGTCGATCCGGCCTTCAACCGGGTCGGGGTGGGCGTGGCCATCGACGGCCGCGGCACCGAGTGGACCTGCCACAAGTTCATGGAGCTCGTGGGCGGCAGCACCGGCCCACCCGCCACCAGCCCCCCGGCGCCGGTGCGCAGCGTGGCCCCGGTGGTGCACTCCGTCGCTCCGGTGAGCCATGCCGGCAGCGGTTCGAGTGGTTCCGGTTCCGGATCGGGCCTACCCACCGCGCCGGCCACCACCACGACCACCGCACCGCCCGCTCCCCAGCCCGGTCCCCCGCCGCCGGCCAGCTCCGAACGGGTGGCCGCAGTCCTGGCCGCCCTACGCCAGCTGTCCACCTGACGGCCGCGCATCCGGCGCGACACGAAGGCACACTGGGGCATGGGCGTCGCCATCGAAACCCACGAGTTGAGTCGCGCCTTCGCCAGCGGGCCGGCCCTGGACGGGTTGTCCCTGACCGTCGAACAGGGCGAGGTGCTGGCCCTGCTGGGTCCCAACGGGGCGGGCAAGACCACCACGGTGCGGCTCCTCAACGGCGTGCTCGACCCTGACTACGGCTGGTCGCGGGTGGCCGGGTTCGACCCGGTTCACCAGGGCGACGAGGTGCGACGGCGCACCGGCGTGCTCACCGAGAACGCCGGGCTCGACGATCGCCTGACCAGCCGCGAGAACCTGGTGTTCACCGCCCGATTGCGGGGGTTCCGAGGCGCCGAGGCCGACCGGCGGGTCGACGAGCTGCTCGACCGGTTCGGCATGGCCGACCGGGCCGACGACCTGACGCAGGGCTTCTCCACCGGCCAGCGCAAGCGGGTGGCCCTGGCCCGTGCGCTGCTGCACGACCCGGAGGTCCTGTTCCTGGACGAGCCCACCTCGGGGCTGGATCCGGCCGGCACCCGCGACGTCATCGAGCTGATCCAGTCGCTGTCGGGGCAGGGCCGGACCATCGTGTTGGCCACCCACTTCCTGGGCGAGGCGGGCCGCCTGGCCGACCGCATGGCCGTGCTGCACCGCGGCGAGCTGCGCGCCTTCGGACGCCCGGCCGAGCTGGCCGCCCAGATCTGGGACGGGGTGGCCGCCACCATCGACCTGGGCCGTCCCGCCGACCCCGGCGTGGTGGCCACCATCGCCGGGGTGGCCGGAACCACCGAGGTGGTGGCCACTGCGACCGGGGCCGATCCGGCCGGCGCCAGCTGCCGGGTGGCCGACCGCGAGGTGCTGCCCCGCATCGTGGCCGCCCTGGCCGCTCGGGGCGTCTCCGTCTACCAGGTGATCTCGCATCCGCCCACGCTCGAGGACGTCTACTTCGAGTTGGAGTCGCGCATCCTGGCCGAGACCGGCGACCGGTCCCTGACCGACGGCTTCGGGCGACCGCATCCCCCGGCCCAACGAGACCTGGCCACCGCCGGTGCCACCGGCGCGGCGGGGAGCCCCTCGTGAGCACCACCGCCCCGGTCGAGGCGCCCACCCCGCCCGTCCCCGGCACCGCGGCCGATCCCGTCGATGCCGTGGCCGCCACCCAGACCACCCGACCCCAGCCGCCCCGGGACTGGAACGCCATCCGGCTCATCATGGGCAAGGACCTGCGGGCGGTGCGGCGCAGCAAGGCCATCGTGCTGCCCATGATCATCGTGCCCGCGGTGCTGCTGATCCTGTTGCCGGTGCTGCTGGGGCTGTTCGCCCGCTCGGCGCCCACCAGCCAGGTGTCCAGCGCGCTGAGCTCGCCGCTGCTGCACCGCATGGCCAAGCCGATCGTGTCGTTGCCCAAGCGCCAGCAGCTGGTGGTGCTGGTGCTGGGCTACCTGCTCTCGCCGCTGCTGCTGGTCATCCCCCTGATGGTCTCGGCCGTGCTGGCCGCCGACGCCTTCGCCGGGGAGAAGGAGCGGCGGACCCTGGAGGGGCTGCTGCTGTTGCCCATCAGCGATCGGGACCTGTTCCTGGCCAAGGTGCTGGGCGCCTACGGGCCGGCCCTGGTCATCACCTGGATCGGGGCGGTGGTCTACGCCGTGCTCGGCAACCTGATCGCCTGGCCGGTGACCCACCGGGTGATCATCCCCTTCCGTCAGTGGTTCGTGGTCATCGGGTGGATCGCGCCGGCCGTGGCCCTGCTGGCCCTCGGGCTGCTGGTGGCGGTGTCGTCCCGGGCCCGCACCACCCAGGAGGCCAACCAGCTCGGCGGGGCGGTGATCCTGCCCCTCATCTTCCTGGCCGCCGGGTACGCCTCGGTGCTGCTGTTGGTCCCGGCGCTGTCGGTGTTCGGCGTGGGCCTGGTCATCTGGGCCGGCGCCCTCGGCCTGCTGGCCCGAAACGGTCGCCGCTTCACCCGAGACCGGCTGGCCACGAATTCCTGACCATTGGCCCTCCGGTCGGCAAGCCTCCCTGCGGGCGCTTCGCCATCCGGTGTCATCGATCCAGCGTCTCCGGCCTGGCGGCCTGCGCCTTCAGCCCTCCGGTGCGGCAAGCCTCCCTGCGGGCGCTTCGCCACCCGGGCGCTTCCCCTATTTCGCGAAGATGACCAGCTGCAGGAAGGCGGCGCCCAGGATGGCCAGCAGCAGGACGGCCAGCGCGATGGTGGTGCCCTTCCTCATCGGGGACCGCCGGGACCCGGCGAGAGGTGCACGGGCGTGACCACCCCGGGGGCGGCGCCCTCCTGCTCGTCGTCGAAGCCTTCGATCAGCACACCGGTGCCCACCTGCAGGCCCAGCCGCTCGGCCGCCGAGTGGCGGTCGACGGCCACCGACAGCAGGCCGTAGGAGTCGACCACCAGGCCGATCTCGCCCGGGGCGATCTCGCCGTAGCTGCCGGCCCGTCGGGCGGTGCGCCGGTCGTCGCCGATGCGCAGCCCCATCCGCTCCCCGAAGTCGGCCACCTCGTCGGGATCCACGTTGAGCTGGGCGTTGCCGTAGCGGTCCACCCACAGGACCTCGGCCACCAGCAGGCCCTGCTCGTCGAGGTGGCTGATGGGCAGCACGCCGGGGAACAAGCCGATGGGATCGATCTCGGGTCCGAGCTCGGACAGGGCCACACCGGCGCACAGGTGCGCGGCGACCGGGGCGAACACGTCGCGCCCGGCGAAGGTGGGACCAGGTGCCTCGAGCTGGAAGGCCGGGTCGGTGAGCTCTACCGCCCGGTCGGCGCCGCCCACCAGCGCCACCGCCGGGGCCAGCAGCCCGTTGTCGGGCCCCACCAGCACCGACGCCCCGTTGCCCACCTCCACCGCCACCGCTCGGCGGGGACCGCCCACGCCCGGGTCGACCACGGCCAGGACCACGCCCGGGCACAGGTACTGGGCGCTACGGGCCAGGGCCAGGGCACCGGCCCGGATGTCGTGGGGCGGGACCTCGTGGGTCACGTCGATGACCCCCACCTCGGGGGCGATGGCCCGGATGACCGAGTGGACCACCCCGACGAACTCGTCGTCATGGCCGTAGTCGGAGAGGAAGGAGATCGTGTCGTAGCGCAGGGCCATGGCAGCCAGACGCTACCGGACCCCGGTCCTGGCCCGGTCAGCCGGCGGCGAGTTGGCGCGAGCGCTCGGTGGCGGCGACCACCGCGGCGATGAACGCACCCCGGGTGGCCCGGTCCTCCAGCGCCTGGAGCCCGGCCGCGGTGGTGCCGGCGGGCGAGGTCACCCCGGCCCGCAGGGCGGCGGGGTCGTCACCGGTCTCGGCCAGCAGGCGGGCCGATCCCAGGAGGGTGGCCACGGTCAGCTCGACCGCCGTGTCCCGGGGCAGCCCGGCCAGCACCCCGCCCTCGATCAGGGCCTCGGCCACCAGGAAGACGTAGGCCGGGCCCGAGCCCGACAGCCCGGTCACCGCGTCCAACAGGGGCTCGTCCACCCGCACCACCTGGCCCACCGCGCCCAGCACCGACTCGGCCCAGTCCAGGTCGTCGGCCGAGGCGTGGGTGCCACCGGCGATGGCGGCCGCCCCCGCCCCCACCAAGGCCGGCGTGTTGGGCATGGCCCGCACCACCGGGGTGGCCGGCGCCAGCGCCGCTTCCAGCCGGGCCAGGGTGACCCCGGCCGCGATGGACAGGACCCGGCCCACGGCCAGACCCGCCATGGCCCCGCAGGCGGCCTCCACCTGGCCCGGCTTGACCGCCACCACCACGCCGTCGGCGGCCACGGCCGTCTGGCTCACGCCGATGCCGGGGTACCGCTCGGACAGCAGCTCGCACCGGGCCTCCACCGGCTCCACCACGACCAGGTCGGCCGGTTCGGCCCATCCCCCGACCAGCAGGCCGCCCACCAGGGCCTCGCCCATGCGTCCCCCGCCCACCACTGCCAGTCGTGTCATGCCGTGAGGCTAATCGGGGAGCGAGGAACGGCGTACCTTCCCGAGCACCACCGTCCCCCGCTCCCGAGGTCCGCCCATTCCAGCATGAGATTGACGGAAAAACAATGGGGCGCGGTCCGAAATCTGTGCACCTCAGCGCCCCCAGCGCCGTCGAGTGCACCGACTTGGCGAGGGTCAGCCCTTGAACACGCTGGCGTAGCCGATGCGCATGGCCGGGCGGAAGAACTGCTCGACCCAGGCGTAGAGCGAGCCCAGCACCCGGTCCAGCTCATCCTCGTCCAGGGCGCCCACGCCGAGTTGGCCGATCAGGAAGACGGCGTCCTCGGCGCCGATGGCGAAGGCGGCGCCGTAGAGCCTGAGGTTGCGTCGCAGCAGGTGCTCGTAGAACGAGGCGTGGTTCTCGATGGGGGCGGGCATGACGTAGGTCTCGTAGTGCAGGGTGCGCTGGCCCAGGGTGAACCACACCGTGAAGGTGGCCTTCTCCTCGCCGGCCAGGCGGACGTACCAGCGCCGCTCCCCGGGCTCACCTCGGTCGACGGCCGCCACCACCGGGTTCTCGGCCAGCTGCTCGGCCAGCCAGGCATCGATCCGGGCCTCCAGCCGGTCGAGCTGCGCGGGGCCGGCCAACCGTTCGTCGGTGCCGGCCAACTGGTCGACGGTGCCGGCCAACTGGTCGACGGCGCCGGCCAACTGGTCGACGGCGCCGGCCGACTGGTCGACGGCGCCGGCCAGGCCGCTGGGCTCGGCCGGTTCCTCCGGTCGACTCACCGGCACTCGACCAGAGCCCGGGCGGTGAGGTCCGCGTAGACGCGGCGCAGGCGGGCAGCGGCGGTCGACCAACGGAAGTCGCCGGCTCGCGCCACCGCGGCCCGGGCCAGGGTGGCGGCGGTGCGGGGGTCGTCGAGCACCAGGGAGGCGAACCGGGCGTAGTCGCCGGGGTCGCGGCCTTCGACCAGGTAGCCGGTGTGGCCGTGGTCGATCAGGGTGGCCAGCCCGCCGACCTCGGCGGCCACCACCGGCGTGCCACAGGCGGCCGCCTCCAGGGCGACCAGGCCGAAGGACTCCGAACGGCTGGGCACGATGCACAGGTCGGCCGCCCGGTAGTAGGTGGAGAGCAGGTGATGGGGCTGGGGCGCCACGAAGCGCACGGCGCCGCCCAGGCCCAGCTCGTCGACCAGTTGGCGGAGGTGGTGCTGTTCGCTGGGGCCCTCGGGACCGCTGGCCCCGCCCACGATCACCAGCAGCGCGTCGGAGTGGCGCCGGCGCAGATCGGCCAGGGCCCGAACGGCCACGTCGGCCCCCTTGAGCGGCTGGATGCGGCCCACGAACAGCAGCACCGGATGGTCGCCCAGGCGCAGCGCCCGGCGGGCGCCGCCCTGGTCCCCAGGGGAGAAGAAGGCGTGATCGACGCCCGGGGCCACGATCTCGATGCGCTCGGGGGCGGCGCCGTAGAGCTCTACCAGCTGGGTGGCCTCGGCCCGACAGGAGGCCAGGATGGCATCGGAGCACCCGATCACCTCGGTCTCGGCCTGCACCCGTCGGGCCGGCTCGTCGTCGCCGGTCTCGGCCTTGACCCGGGCCAGGGTGTGGAAGGTCGACACCAGCGGGAGCGACAGCTCGTGCTTGAGCCGATGCCCGGCCACCCCGGAGAGCCAGTAGTTGGCGTGGATGGCGTCCACATCCGCGGCCCGCACCAGGTGCTGGCGCACGCCCTCGGTGAAATCGTCCACCACCTCGGGCAGCTTCTCCTTGGCCAGGTCGTGGGGCCCGGCCTCCACGTGCACCACCCGGAAGCCGGGTTCGACGTCGACCACCTCGGGCAGGTCGTCGCGCCAGCGGCGCACGAACACATCGGTGCGCACCCCGGCCTGGGCCAGGGCCGAGACCAGCTCGCGCACGTAGACGTTCATGCCTCCGCTGTCACCGGCGCCGGGCTGGGTCAGCGGTGAGGTGTGCATGGACAGCACGGCCAGGGTGCGCACGATCAGGCCGTCCGCTCGTCGGATGCCGCGTCGAGCCCGTGGTCGCTGGCGTGCTCGTGGCGGAACGACTGGTAGATGTGGATGAGGGCCCGCTTCTGGTCGGCGTCGAGGTGGGGATCGCGCCGGATCTCGTCGATCACCGACGACGGCTCCAGGCGAGGCTCGAGGATCCCGGCCCGCACGTACAACGACTCGACCGAGATGGACAGGGCCCGGGCGATCTCCTTGAGGATGTCGGCGGAGGGCTTGCGCAGGCCCCGCTCGATCTGGCTCAGGTACGGGTTGGAGATGCCCGACAGCTCCGACAGCTTGCGCAGCGACAGTCGCCCCATCCGCCGCTGCTCGCGGATGAACTCGCCCAGGTCGACCACCGCGCCGCGACCCGCAGCGTCGGCGGGCGACGAATCGGGCCCGTCAGGGGCACCAGGGGTCGAAGAGGGCCCGGACACGCGTCAAGCCTAACGGGCGATGATCTCAGGTCAGCAGGCCGTCGACCGTGGCCTCGCCCGTGCGGTAGCGACGGGTGAGCTCGGCCTGGAGGGCATCGATCTGATCGAAGTAGGCGTGGCGACGGTCCGACACCCGCAGCTCGAAGGCCTCGAGCTGGCGCTGCAGGTCCGCCAGGGCGTCGTCGTCCAGCGCGGTCACCTCGGCGATGACGCCCCCGCCCAGGATGGCGTCGAGGTCGGCGGACAGCTCGGCATCGACGTCGGTGGGCTCGAGCTGCTGGGACAGGCGGCCCACGCCGGCCGGGCGAGGTCCTTCGGCCAGGATGCCGGGCAGCTCCTCGATGAGGGTCGAGCGGTCGGCCCGATCTCCGACCTGGCGGCGCACCAGCTCGCGGTTCACGATATCGAGCGGGCCCTGCACCATGCGTCGCAGGTAGGACAGCCCGGTCTCCACCTCGACGCACTCGGCGCGCATCGACCGGATCTCGTCGATCGGACGGGTCTCGAGATTGACCAGGAACTCCGCGCCCAGCAGGCGCTCGTCTCGTGTCGTCATGACGTCACCCAGCGTATCGAGCCGGGCGTGACGTGTCATCGGCCCGCGGGCGGTCCCGGCGCCGCCGGGCCCTCCTCCCGGGCCCTCACTGCAGGAAGCGCCACAGCGCGGCCATCCAGATGGGCCCGACCAGCAGCAGCGAGTCGAGGCGGCGCAGGGCCTGGGCCCGGGCGGCGGCCGCGGGCAGCAGCTCGGTGGCCACGAGCTGGCCCAGCGGGAACAGCACGGCGGCCAACCCCCCGAAGATGAGGGCCGAGGACACCACGAACGGCGGCACCGCGAACACCCCCAGGGCGAAGGCCACCACCAGGGCGGCCACGATGCCGGCCACCGGCCCCTCGATGGGGGTGGCCGCGTCGGTGCCGACCAGGAAGTCGCCCAGGTCGTAGGCCGACACCAGCAACACCAACGAGACGGCCGCGCCGATCTCCTGGTGGCGGATGATCACCAGTGAGGCAGCCGCCAGCCCCACCGGGAACCCGCAACGAAGCGTGAGCCCGGCCATGGCCCAGATCCGGTGGCCTCGCCGATGAGCGCGGTGCAGGGTGGAGGTGGCCACCGCCACCAGGGCCACGGCCACGCAGGCCAGTCCCAGCGAGGCCGTGCCCAGCGCCGCGGCCAAGGGCAGGGCCAGGGCGCTCAACCCGGCCACCGGCGCGTTGGCGGCCATGCCCACTCGTCGCCAGGCCGCGGCCGTCTGCGAGGCGGCCGCGCCCGCCACCAGGGCCATCACCACGGCCAGTGGCCACGGACCCAGGGCGACGGCCCCCAGCAGGACCACGAACCACAGCAGACCCAGCCGGATGCGCGGCCCGTCGATGTCGTAGCCACCGACCAGGCCATCGGCCAGCGAGCGGGTCAGCCCGACCGGCGCGCTCCTGGGTGGCGGCGGACCGGGTCGAGCGCCTGGCCGGCGCCGCGGCCGGTCGCGCCCGGGCCACGGCCGGGTCGAGCGCCTCGGAACCGCCCGACACCGGGGGCAGCACCGCCACCTCGTCGTCATCGCCCACCGCGTCGTCGCGCTCGGCCGGCTCGCCGTTGCGCCACACCTGGGCGGTGTCGAGCACGGCGGTGAACCCCTCGCCGTAGCGGCGACCGGCCTCGTCGAGCACCGCGCCCACGGTGGCGCCGGGAATGGTGTCCCGACCGGTCGCCGCCGCCTCTCGCGCCGCCGCGAACAGCCGGATGGTTGCCACCGCTGGAGGATACCGGGCATGCCCCTCGACCGGCCCGTCGACCGGCCTGTCGACCGGCTCGCCGGGCCAGCCGCGGGCTCGGCGCCGGGGCGTGGCCCGGAGCGTCGTACCACTTCGGTACGGTGCTCGAGATGACCCGCATGCTCGTGCTCCGCCACGGCCAGTCCGAATGGAACGCCCAGGGCCGGTGGCAGGGTCAGGCCGACCCACCGCTGTCGCCGCTGGGCCGCGAGCAGGCCCGCGCCGCGGTGGCCCGGCTGGGCGTGGTCGACCTGATCGTGGCCTCCGATCTCGATCGGGCGCTGACCACCGCGGCCATCGTGGCCGAGGGCCTGGGGGTGGGCCCGGTCCTGGTCGAGCCCCGGTTGCGTGAGCGCTCGGCCGGCGAGTGGTCGGGCCTGACCCGGGCCGAGATCGATGAGCAGTGGCCCGGCTACCTGGCCGAGCGGCGCCGGCCGCCGGGCTTCGAGCCCGACGAGGTGCTGCGCACCCGGGTGTGCGCCGCCCTCGACGACGTCGCCCGAGCCCATCCCGACGCCGAGGTGCTGGTGGTCAGCCACGGTGGGGTGGTCTACGTGCTCGAGGAGGAGGCCGACCTGCCCTTCGTGCGCCTGCCCAACCTGGCCGGGCGCTGGGTCGACCACGACGGCGCCCGCCTGCGGATGGGCGATCGGGTCGAGCTGGTCGACGACGTGGCCCCGGTGGCGTCGGGTGCGGGCCCGATCGGCTCTCGGTCGACGGGCGATCCGGCCGACGCCGACGACGAGCGGGTGTGAGCGCCATGGCCCTGCCGGTGGAGGTGGTGCGCAGCCCGAGGCGACGCAAGACGGTGTCAGCCGAGATCATCGACGGGGTGGTGCGGGTGCGGGTGCCGTCGTGGATGAACGCGGCCGAGATCGACGCCCAGGTGGCCGAGCTGGTGCCTCGCCTGGAACGACGCCTGCGCTCCGAACACGTGGACCTGATGGCGCGGGCCCAACGGTTGGCCCGGCGCTTCGCTCTGCCCGAACCGATGTCGGTCGAGTGGTCCGACAACCAGCGCCGTCAGTGGGGTTCCTGCCAGGTGCAGACCGGCGAGATCCGCCTGTCCCGGCGCCTGGCCGACTACCCGTCATGGGTGGTCGACTACGTGCTGGTGCACGAGTTGGCCCACCTGGTCCACGCCGACCACTCCCCCGCCTTCCGCGAGCTGGTCGACCGCTATCCCCGGGCCGAGCGGGCCCGCGGCTTCCTCATCGCCAAGGATCTCGATCTCGGCTAGGACGGGCAGGCGGGGCTACCCAGGCGCCCGGCCCTCGCGCCAGGCCGCCTCTTGCGCCCCGAGGCTGGTGGCGGGCGGCGCGCCGGTGCGGTACTCGGCCACGATGGCGCGCCACGGGCCGCGGGCGCCGAGCTGGCCGAGCACGCCGCTGATCCCCCACACCACCCGGTCCACCAGCACGAACGACGGGGGCATGTCCAGGGCGGCCAGCACGTCGGCATAGGGCCCCTTGGCGTCGAGCAGCGAGCGCAGCGCTTCGCCCGAGTAGGACGGGGTGAAGGTGAACTCGTCGGTCAGGTAGGCCCGGTAAGGGGCGCTCACGCAGGCGAACACCCGCTCCGGGTCGAGCCCGTGGTCGGGCGCCAGGAACCCGGCTCCGACCATGGCCCGGGTGGTCCCGGCCGCGTCCACGGCCAGCACCGCGTCGAAGACCTCCATGAAGGCGTCGAAGATCGTCGGTTCCAGCTCCTTGACCAGGCCGAAGTCGAGGACCGTGACCCGGCCGTCGGGACCGAAGCGGTAGTTGCCCGGGTGCGGATCGGCGTTGAACCGCCGCTCGACCAGGATCGACGACTGGGCGAAGCGGAAGATGGCCTCGGCCGCCCGCTGTCGGGTGGCCTCGTCGGCCTCGGTCCGCAGCTGGGCGAAGGTCCAGCCGTCGGCCCAGGCCGTGGTGAGCACGCGGCGGGCGGATCGATCGGTCACCACGTGGGGCACCCCCAGGAAGGGATGGCCGCGATAGCGGTCGGCGAACGCCTGCTGGTTGGCGGCCTCGATCCGGTAGTCGAGCTCCTCGGCCAGCCGGTCGACCAGCTCGTCGGCCAGGCCGTCCACGTCCACCCCGGGCAGCAGCCGCGCCGACAGGACCGCCCCCATCCGGCGGGCGTCGGCCAGATCGCTGCCGATGGCCTCCTCCAGCCCCGGGTACTGCACCTTGACGGCCACCGGGCGACCGTCGAGCAACTCGGCGCGGTGCACCTGGCCGATGGAGGCGGCGGCCACGGGAACCGGGTCCCACCGGCGGAACAACGAACGGGGATCGGCACCCAGCTCGTTGCGCACCACCCACGAGGCCAGGTCCCCCGACATGGGGGCCACCTGCGCCTGCAGCTGCGCCAGCGATTCCTGGGCTTCGGGGGGCAGCCCGTCGACCACGAACGAGAGCATCTGACCCAGCTTCATGGCCGCGCCCTTCATCTGGCCCAGCTGGCGGGTCACGTCGTCGGCCGAACGGACCAGCAGGGCGGCGTCGAGCTCGGCTCGGCGGGACCGCCCGGCGACCAGCCGCCGCAGTCGGGTGACCAACAGATCGATCCCCCGACGCACGGCCAGGGCGGCCAGTCGGGCCCGGCGGGCCCAACGCGGGGCCACCGGCGCGCGGCGGCTCCAACCACCGCCGCCCCGGTCACCGTCGGGGGATGCGGGACCGGCCGGGCGGGCCGGCCCGGTCATCGGTTGGCCTGGCCCGGCGGGGTGTCGGTGCCGGTCGGATCCAACGTGGCGGCCCGGTCGTCGGAGGCGGGCCGCGACGCGCTCTCCGAGCCGGCGCCGGTGCGGCCGCCGCCGGCCGATCCGGGCAGGTCGGCGAAGGTGCCCAGCCGGAAGCCGTACTCCTTGACCGCGTGGCGCACGGTGCCCGAGGTCAACGAGGCCAGCTCGTCGTCCCAGCGGTAGCCCCAGGCGTAGCGGGCCCGGTCCGGGTCGTCAGGACCGCCGGGATGGGTGATGAGCTCGGCCGAGGGGGCCCGGGTGACGGCCAGCCGATGCAGGGCGCGGATGGTGGCGGGCAGGTCGAGCTGGCCCGGCACGTCGTTGCCGGCCGAGACCTCGGGATAGCGCAGGCCGCGGGCCCGGCAACGACGCTGGGCCACATGGGCCAGGCGACGCTGGGCCACCGCCGACGGCGAGTGGGCCGAGGACCTCGAGATGCGCACCGCCCCGATCTGGTGGCGCCCGGCCAACTCGAGCACGGCATCGCGCACCGACGGCCATCGGTGCAGGTCGTGGTGGGTGTCGAGGTGGTCGACCACGATGCCGGCCGCGGTGACCCGTTCGAGCTGGGCGGCAAACTCGCGCCGCAGGTCGGCCGGGTCGATGCGCCCGCCGGTGAGGAGGGGGACGAACTGACGCCAGCTGGCCCGCAGCCGGCCCCGGCGGTCGACCAGGCTGGGGATCTCGGCCGCGCTCAGCAGGGGCGGGTCTTCGCCCACCGCGGCCAGGTGGACCCCCACCCCCAGGCGGGGCACCTCGCCCAACCAGCGCACGGCCTGGTCGAAGGCGGGCGCCAGGGCCAGCACCGAGGTGCTGGTGACGATGCCGCCGCGGTGGGCTTTGAGGATGGCCCGCGACACCTTCTCGGTGAGGCCGTAGTCGTCGGCGCTGACGATGAGCAGCCGGGAACCCGATTCGGCCATGCGCACCGGCGGGGGCATCAGCGGCGAACTCCTCGGGTCGGCCGGCACCACCCGGCGCAAGAGCGCGTTCACGGTACCAGCGCCGCGCTCGGGGTTGGCGGAGCCGCACCTCCCGAACGACCACCCCACCCGACCCGGGTGGGGTCGAGTGGCTAGGCTGCGGGCATGCCGGATGAACCGGGTTGGTACCCGGACCCCAAGGGTGAGGCCAACTTCCGGTTCTACGACGGTCGGCGGTGGACCAAGAGCCTGGCCGCCGAGCGACCCGAGGTGGTGACCGAGGAGCAACCGCCGCCGCTGGCCGGTGGGCTCATGGGGCTGCTCGACGTCCAGCCCGAGTTCATCCCCATGGAGCCGGAGGCGCCCCCGCCCCCCAAATGGGCCTCGGCCCAGGCCCAGCAGCGCAACCCCAACGCCGGCCAGCCGATCGCGGCTGCCCCGGCCGCCGCTCCTCCGTCGGCTCCCGTTCCGCCGCCACCTCCGCCGGCTGCCGCCCAGGAGGCCCCGGCCGAGCGGCCGGCGCCACCCCCGCCACCGCCACCGCCGCCTCGCCCGTAGGGCCGCGGGCTCGAGTCGTGCCCAGCATCCATCCCGAGCTGGCCGAGCACACCCACCTGTACTCGCCGCCCCAGGTCCACCACATCGGCCGCGTGCACTGCGCGGTGGGGTGGAACCTGGCCAACATCACCATGATCGAGGGCGACGACGGCATCGTCGTGGTGGACACGGGCATGAGCCAGCAGCAGGCCACCGAGGTGATGGCCGAGCTGGCCCGCCTCACGGCCAAGCCGGTGGCCGCGGTGATCCTCACCCACCACCACGTCGACCACGTGCAGGGCACCCGGGCCGTGCTCGACACCCGCGGCGCAGACGCCCCCCGCGTCCCGATCTACGCCCACGCCTCGCTGATGGACGAGTACAGCCAGGAGAACGTGCTGATCGCGCCGATCATGAACGCCCGGGCCATCCCCATGTACAACCTGGCCCTGTCCGGCGAGGACGCCGAGGGCATGAACGCCGGCATCGGCCCCCGATTCGGTGTGGGGCCCTCGGGCTTCGTGCGCCCCACCCACACCTTCGACGACGAGCTCGAGATCACGGTGGCCGGCATCCGCATGCAGCTGCTGCACGTGCCCAGCGAGGCCGAGTCCGAGCTGTGCGTGTGGCTGCCCGACGACCGGGTCCTGCTGTCGGCCGAGGTGGTGCAGGACCACACCTGCCCCAACATCTACACCCTGCGCGGGGCCAAGCACCGCGACGCCAAGCAGTGGTACGAGAGCATCGACCTGATGCGCCAGTGGCGCGAGGCCGAGCACATGGTGCTCCAGCACGGCCCACCCGTGTCGGGTGGCGACGAGGTGGCGGCGGTGCTCGAGGGCTACCGCGACGGCATCCAGTTCCAGCACGACCAGACGTTGCGGTTGGCCAACCAGGGCTACGCCAAGGAGGAGATCGCCCAGCGGGTGCGGCTCCCACCCCACCTCGAGTCCTGGTCGCCGTGGATGCGTCCGTTCTACGGGTCGGTGGCCCACAACGTGCCGGCCATCTTCAACGACTACCTGGGCTGGTTCGACGGCGACCCGGTGGTGCTGGCGCCGACGCCGCGACCCGAACACGCCCGCCGGCTGGTGGAGCTCATGGGCGGACGTGACGCCGTGCTGCGGGCGGCCACCGCGGCCCTCGATGACGAGGACGACCCCCAGTTCGGGGCCGAGCTGGCCACCTACCTGATACGGGTGGACGTGGATGACCGCCAGGCTCGCCTGGTCAAGGCCCGTGCCTTCCGCCGGCTGGGCTACGCCCAGATCAACCCCACGTGGCGGGGCTTCTACCTCACCGCCGCCGGCTACCTGGACGGGAGCCTGGGTGAGCTGCTCGACACCCTGCACCAGCTGACCGGCACGGTGCGCAACTCACCCGACGTGCTGGCCCAGCTCCCGCCGGGCGTCATCGTGGCCCAGCTCCCGCCGCGGTTGGTGGCCGAGGCGGTCCTCGAGCTGCGCCTGGTGGTGGGGCTCTCGTTCACCGATCCGGAACCGGCCGGGGCCGACGGAGCCGGCTCCGGAGCCGACCAGGCCGACGAGTTCACGGTGGAGCTCCGGCGGGGCGTGGCCGAGGTGCGGGGCGGACTCGACCCGGCCGCGGCGGTGGTGCTGCGCGGCGCCCGCCACGTGCTGGGGCCGGTCCTTCTGGCCGGAGGCGATCCCACCGAGCGCCTGGCCACCGACGGACTGGTGGTGGATGGCGCGCCGGAAGCGGCCACGACCTTCCTGTCCGCCTTCGAGGATCCCCCCACCCAGTACCCGCCGATCTTCGTCCGGTAGCGCCATGTTCGAGCGGTTCACCGATCGGGCCCGTCGGGCCGTGGTGCTGGCCCAGGAGGAGGCGCGCCTGTTGCACCACGGCTTCATCGGCACCGAGCACCTGCTGCTCGGGTTGATCCGCGACCGTCCCGAGCGCGGCGGGCACGGTGCTCGCCGATCTCGGCGTGGGCCTGGAACCGGCCCGAACCCGGGTGCGGGTCATCGAGGGCCCCGGGGAGCCGGCGCCGTCGGGTCACATCCCCTTCACGCCCCGCGTCAAGAAGATCCTGGAGCGATCCCGGCGCGAGGCCCTGGCCCTCCGTCACGACTTCATCGGCACCGAGCACCTCCTGCTGGCCCTCAGCTTCCAGGAGGGCGGGGTGGCCATGCGGGTCCTGAACGATCTCGACCTCACCGGGGAACGGATCCGCGAGGCCGTCCACGAGCGGATCCGGGCCAACGCGCCCACCCGCCTCGACGACCTGGCCGGAGAGTCGAGCGAGGGCGACTCGAGCGACGCCGACGAGCCCCTGTCGCCTCCCGACGGACCGGACGAGGCCGCGAGGCGCGCCGCTCGGGCCCACATCGTGGCCGGCATGCGGCGCGGCCTGGGCGAGGTGGACGAGATCATCCGGGTGCTGCGGACCTGCCCTTCCCGACCCGAGGCGGTGCAGGCGCTCCTGGACCGGGGCTACTCCGAGATCCAGGCCCACCATGTGCTGGACATGCCGATGCAGCGCCTCCTGGGCGCGCAACAAGCCGCGCTGCGAACCGAGCTGGCCGAGCTCGAATCGCCCGAGGATCCGGCCTAGCCCGAGGCTCGACCGGATCTCGGCGGGTCGACGGGATCGACCGGATCGCCCACGTCGCCCGCCCACGGCGAGACCCGTCGGGTCGTACCGGCCGAGTTGTGAGCTGACCGCTACATTTCATCTGCCCCGGCCCGGGGCCAGGACCAAGGGAGACGAAGTGACCGACGAGACGCCACGTCCGGACGTATCGGACATGCTGGCCGTGCACGGCGGGTTCCGCGCCGCGTTCGGCTCGGCACCGACCTATGTGGCCAGCACCTCCGGTGACGCCGAACGAGCGGCCCTGGTGGCCGACTTCTACGACAACGTGCTGAACTTCCTGCACGTCCACCACGAGGGCGAGGACGAGCTGGTCACTCCTCTGCTGCTGGCGCGGTCCTCCCAGATGGAGCTGATCGAGCGGGTGGCCGCCCAGCACCAGGCGGTGCCCGGTCCCATCGCCGGGGTGGAGGCCTCGCTGGAGCAGTGGCGCGTGGATCCGGATCCGGCCGCCACCGCCGAGCTGCTGGCGGCCATCGCCCGGCTCGATGCCGAGCTGTCCCCTCACCTGGACGAGGAGGAGCAGCACATCCTGCCGCTCTGCGCCGACCACCTCTCCCCCGAGGAGTGGGGCGCGCTGCCGGCCCATGGCCTGGCCAGCTACTCGGGCGACAAGATCTGGCTGATCCTGGGCTTGATCTACGAGCAGATGTCCGCCGAGCAGCAGGCCGAGATGCTGGCCCACATGCCACCCCCGGCCGTCGAGATGGGGACCGGATTCGGCCATGAGGCCTTCGACGGCTACGTGGCCGAGCTGCGCCAGACCGGCTGATCTCTCTGGCGCGAACGCGAGTTGTGCACCTCAGGGGTGCACAACTCGCGTTCGTGACGGTGGAACCACGAGCCGGCGGAACGACGTCGGGTCAGAGGCGCAGCAGGAACTGCAACCCGTTGGGGACGCCCAGGCCGGTGGTGTCGTCGTAGCCCGGTGTGGTGTGGATGGCCAGGCCGGCGGTGTCGTCGAAGCTGCGCAGTGACCGGATGAGCCCGTCGCTGGCGTCGACGCCGTTGACGTAGTCCACCCGCACGTCGCCCTGGCTCGACAGCGGCAGGACGTCGGTGATGCCCGGCGTGCCGGCGATGCGGGCGTACATCGTCGGGTTGATGAACCCGTGGTGGATGCCGACCAGGTCATCAGCCAGCGCCACGAACCCGGCCAACAGCGGCGACGACAGGCTGGTGCCACCGATGCGGTACTGGTCGTAGTAGACGCCGTCGGGGAACGTCTGGGTCTCACCGACGAGCATGCCGGTGTTGGGGTCGCCGTCCATGGAGATGTCGGGCACCACCCGTCCCTTGACGCCGGCCACCGTCTGGTTCTGGGTGGACAGCGAGTCGGGCACGATCCCTCGCTGGTAGAAGGGCTGCGTGTAGAGCCGGCTGGTGCCGCCCCCGGAGCCGTACAGGTAGTTGCCCGGCGGCTTGGGGATCCACTTCTTGTGGCCCAGGGTGCTCTTGCCCGTCTCCCAGGCCGTGGTCAGCACGGCGTGGCCGTTCTGGTCGATGCCGGTGGTCGTGCCGCCGACGGCGGTGACCCACGGGTTGGTGGCCGAGAAGTCCGGCGTGGGCGGGCCCCCCAGGGTGGCCACCTCGTCGCCGTCGTCACCCGACGAGAAGTACACGCCGATGCCCTGGAGCACGGCCGACTCGGAGATGGCGTTGAACGCCGCCACCTCGTCGGCCGAGACGCCCTCGCCGGCATCGCCGTAGGAGTTGCTCACGATCTGGGCCAGGTTGCCGGCCACCACACCGTTGAGGGCCACGTCCAGCGACTGGTCGAGGCAGTCCGAGCCGCCCACGAACAGGATGTGGGCACCCGGCGCCATGGCGTGGACCGCCTCGACGTCGAGGGTCTCCTCGCCCCACCAGCCGTTGGCCCCGCACTGGTCGTCACCCTCCAGGGCCTTGGTGGGCTTGTAGATCAGCTGGCTGAACTGGCTCTTGGTCAGCGGGTGGGTGGGATCGTTGCGGGTGGCGTAGGTCGAGGCGTCCTTGTAGATGCTCGGCGAGGCGTAGGCGTCGACGATGGCCACCGTCGTGCTGGCACCGTCGAGGCCCTGGGAGACCAGCGTGTCCACCCCGTAGGCCTGGCGCAGCTGGGGCGGGGTGTAGCCGCACGGGGCGTAGTCCAGGTGGGGTCCGGAGGAGGTGAAGCCCGGGTCCTTGGTGTCGACCTGCTCACCCCAGTAGGCCGAGCACGGCGTGGCGTTTCGGAACCCGTCGGGCTGGGGCACCTTCGAGGCGCCGGCCACGGCCGAGCTCGAGGGGGTCACCGCCTGCGGGCTGGCGCCCGAGGAGTTGCCAGCCGACGTGGCCGTCGTCGGGTCGGCGGCGATGTGATCGGGCTTGAGCAGGTTGCCGGACTGGTCGGTGCCGACCACACCGGACACCACGGTGCCCAGCGACGCCGGCACGGCCAGCTCGTGGTCGGGCGAACGCAGCGGCTGGGCCTGGCCGTGCACCGCGTAGAGCCCCAGGTCGACGCCGAAGGCGTGGTCGACCTGGGCCACGGTGCCGGTGGCCGAGACGTAGAGGTTGTTGGCCGGGACGGCCGCCACCGAGAGGTGCTGGCTGGTCAGCCACGACTGCACGGAGGCCACCGCCGCGTCGGTGGGATCGAACGAGGCCTTGACCTGGGCCGTGGTCAGGTAGTGCTGGTAGGTCGGGCTGCCCGGCGTGGACACGGCCTGGGCGGTGGCGTCCATGGCCGCCTGGTTGCGCATGCGCAGGTAGACGCGGAAGCCGATGACCTGCCCGGCCGGGGCTTCGCCCACCTTGGCGCCGGGGGTGGCCCAGCTGGGTCGTGAGCCGGACACCGTGGCCGTGGCTGGTCCGGCGCCGGCGGTGGTGGTGCCGAGCGCGAGGGTCCCCGCGCACAACGCCACCGTGGCCAGGACAGAGATGGCAGATTTCCGCAGGACCATTCTGAACCTCACGTTTCGAAAGGGTGGGGTGCTGGAACGAACGCGCCGCAAGCTAGCGCAGTCTCGACGCGCCCGCGGCTACTGCCGACCCAAGCCGCCCGCAGGGAGGCTGGCCGACCGTGGGCCATGAAGGCGCAGGCCGCCAGGCCGGAGCCGCTGGACCGATGACACCCAGATGCCGAAGGCGCCCGCAGGGAGGCTTGCCGACCGAAGGGCCAATCAGATCGGCGGGCGGACGGTCTCGAAGGGTCCGGCCAGCGCCGGCGCCGTTCCCCACCGCTGCCAGGCCGCGTCGAACACGGCCTCCACCGCCGGGGCCACGGCCTCGGGCTCCTCGTCCAGGTAGCACACGGTGACGGCCAGACCGGCGGCGTCGAAGCGATCGGGTCGCCGAGCGCTGGGCTCGAACCGCCAGGCGCCGGCCACGCCGTCGACGGCCACCAGCTCGGCCAGGTGATCCGACAGCTCCGCGCCGGAGCTGCCCACGACCGGCTCGGCCACCACGTAGGCGCCGCGGGTCGGGCGGAACGGGATGGCCGGCGGCGTGACCCGCACCCGGGGGGCGGCGGCCACCGCGCCCACGTCGTAGGCGCCCAGCATGACCCCGGGCAACCGGATCGGGTACCGGTCGAGGCCGGCCAGCTCGGAGCCGAGGGCCAGGAAGTCGTCCAAGGCCTGATCGACGGGTTCGGCGAACAGGTAGTGGGTGACGTGGTGCACCGGATCGAAGCGCGCCGCGTCGGGCGAGGCCGACATCCGCGCCGCCCGACGGGCTCGACAGGTCGGCGTCGAGACCCAGCGCAGGCCGTGGACCAGGGCCTCGTTGCGGTACTGCTCGGGCAGGTGGTCGAGCAGGTGCCAGGCCAGGTAGTCGGCGTCGGCCTGGGGCCCGTCGGGCGAGGCCTGGGCCAGGGAGAAGACGCCGGCCCGGGCTCGGTTGGGCCGGCCCAGGATCGTGTCGGTCTTCTCGGCAGCTCGCTCACTGGGACTCCTCGGCGGTCAGGCCACCCCAGGCGGTCACGGGGCCGGCGACCTCGATCATCTCATCGAGTTGGGTCCGGTCGGTGGCCAACGAGGCCACCGAGGAGCGGGGCGAGGCCAGCTGGGCGGCCAGGCGGTTCTGGTGCTCGTCGGCGTCGAGCCGGGCCCCGTCGGGCTCCCACAGCTCGAGCGCCACCGGCACCCCCAACCGGTCGGCCAGCTCGAGCAGCTCGGCCGAGGTGTCGTCCAGGGGACCGTCGGCCACCGCCAGCGGGCGGCGCGGACCCGGGCGGGCACCGCCCCCGACGATGGCGCAGGCCACCGCCATCCCGGCCGGGTGCCGCCGGGCCGGCACGCGGGCCCCGCCCAGGAAGGTGGTGGCGAAGGTGCGGGCCACCCAGTAGCCGGTGCGGCCGGGCGAGGCGGCCACGAACCCCCCCCCGGCCAGGGCCTGGGCGTAGTGGGCGGTGCACCTTGGTGGGCGCGAGCGGCGCGTCGGTGCGAGCCCACCCGCGTTGGGTGACCCCGGCCAGATCGGTGCGCAGCGGGGGCATGGCGGCATCGGAGCCCGATCGGCTCCAGCGCTCGGCCAGGGGGCCGAGCATCCAGGGATGGACGGTGACCACGGCGCGATCGGCCAACGGCGACGGCGCCGACAGGTCGAGCTCGTCGGGATCGATCCCGGTGAGCACCACCAGGTCGCTCTCGGCCACCCCGCCGCGGGCCAGGTCGAGTGCCTGGAGGCCGACGGTGGCCCAGTGGTGGCGGCTGCGCCAGTCGAAGACGCCCTTGGCCCCCCAGGTGTTGAGCACACCCAGCTCGGCGGAGGCAGCCAGGGCGTGCAGGCCGGCCACGGCGCCGTCGGCGATCACCCCCGGCCCGGCCACGACCATGGGCCGCTGCGCCGCCCGGACCTGGTCCACCAGCTCGTCGGGTGGTTCGAGCCACCGATCCGGGACCTCGGGTGGCCTCGGCTCCCAGGGGGCGGGCCGCCTGGGCCAGCGCCACCTCCACCACCAGCTCGATCGCGGGCTGGGGCTGGCGGGCCAGCAGGTCCATCACCTGGTGGGCGGCCTCGGCCAGGTCCGTCGGCCGCCTCGATGCGCACCGGGACCGGAGCGGCCGCGTGGCCGCCGACGTCGGCGACCCGGCCCAGCCCGAAGCGACCCTGGCCCAGGCTCACCGCGGCCGCCCGCCCGTGCACCCACCGGTGGGCGGCGGCCAGGACGGGGGCCAGCGACGCCGGCGCCGGGGTCACGTCCAGCCCGGGCGCGGCCACGCCGTAGAGCCGATCCACGCCCGGCCGCGTCGAACAACCGGACCAGGCCCGCGGCCACGTCCGCCCGGCTCATGTCACCCGCGTTCCCCGGATGCCGCATCCCGACCCGAGGACGGCTCCGATCCCGACGGGGCGGCCCGGCGGACCAGGTCGGCGGTCAGCACCTTGCCGATCTGGTTGCGGGGCAGCTCGGCCACGGCCACGAAGCGCACCGGCACCTTGTAGGGCGCCAGATGGGCGCGACACGAGCGCCTCCAGCGCCACCGCGATCCACCGGCGCCCGCGCCCGCGGCCACCACGAAGGCCCACGGCACCTGGCCCAGGCGATCGTCGGGCACCCCGACCACGGCCACGTCCGCCACCTCGGGCGACAGCCGGATCACCTCGGCCACCTCGTCGGGCGACACCTTCAAGCCGCCCCGGTTGATCATCTCCGACAGCCGACCCTCGATCCACACGAAGCCCTCGGCGTCCACCCGACCCACGTCGCCGGTGCGGAACCACCCGTCGGGGGTGAGCCGGTCGCCCAGGTCGGCGCCGTCGGCGTAGCCCGCGCTCAACGCCGGGGTCCGCACCCACAGCTCGCCGACCTCATCGGCGTCGACGTCGCCGCCTTCGCCGTCCACGGCCCGGACGGTGACGCCGTCGTGCGGACGCCCCACCGAGCCGAGCTTGGCGTCGCCCCACTGGCGGGAGTCGGCCGCGTTCCACCCCACGATCTCGCCGCCGATCTCGGTCTGGCCGTAGCAGTTGAGCACCGAGATCCCGAACTTGTCCCGGAAGCGCCGGGCCTGGATGGGCGACAGCGGTGCGGTGATGCTGCGCACGTAGCGCAGGGGCGCCAGGTCGACGATCTCGGGATCGTCGCACAGCATGGTCATGGCCGCCGGGGGCAGCACTGTGGAGCGCAGCCCGAAGCGGTGCACCGACGTCGGCGAACGCGCCGGGGGTGAAGGGGTCGAGCAGGATGACCGCGGCGCCCACCCGCAGGGCGAACAAGCACGTTGTAGATGCCGGCCCACAGCGACAGCGACACCGGCACCAGGTTGGGCATGGGAGGACGGGCCGACGCGGGCGGCGCCGAGCGCGCTGCGGGCTCGAGGAGCCGGAGCTGCGGAGCGAGCCGATCACCCCGTCCAGCAGCTCGCGCACCCCCGAGTGGCGCAACAGCACGGCCTTGGGCCGACCGGTGGTGCCCGAGGTGAACTGGATCAGGGCGATGTCGGGCTCGTGGCGGGCGGAGCCGGGGTGGCTGGGGTCGTCCGGCGTCGGGTCCAGGCGTCGCAGTCCTTCGGCGTCGAGCAGCGCCACCGGCCTGACGTCGTCCAGCACCCGATCGATCTCGGTGGGTGTCAGCCGCGGGTTGAGCGGCAGGTACACGGCCCCGACCCGCCACACCGCGAACAGCGCGCTGATCAGCTCGGCCCCGCTCGGCAACCGCACGCCCACCACGTGGCCGGCCTCGACCCCCACCTCCGCCAGCCGCGCCGCCAGCGCGGTGGCCCGGTCGCGCACCTGCGCCCGGGTCCACTGCTCACCTCCGGCGGCCACCAACAGGTCGTCGGGGGCGCCATCGCCCTCGAAGAGCAGGTCGGCCAGGCTCACGACGCGTCGCTCACGGTTCGAAGCTCACGACTTGGGGGGCAGGTCGAGCCACCGCGGCTCGCGCTTGTCGGCGAAGGCGGCGGGACCTTCGGCCTGGTCGGGGTGGCCCCACATCGAGGTCAGCTCGGCCGCACCCGCCTTGCAGGCGTCGGTCAGGCCCATCTCGAACGCGCCCCACAGGGCCCGCTTGGTGGCGGCCATGGCCGCCGGCGAGTTGCGGGCGATGGTCTCGCCCAGCTGCTGGGCCACCTCGCGCAGCTGGTCGGGGGGATCCACGATCTGGCTGATCATGCCCAGCTCGTAGGCCCGGTCGGCCGACATCCGCTCGTAGCGGCCCACGAAGGCCATGCGCATCACGGCTTCGGCGGGCATCTTGCGGATCAGCCCGATGGCTTCCAACGAGACCACCTGGCCCACCGACACGTGGGGGTCGAAGAACTGGGCGTCGGAGGCGGCGATGACGATGTCGGCGTCGGCCACCCAGTGGAACGCACCTCCAGCGCACAGGCCGTTGACCGCGGTGATCACCGGCTTCCACACCTGCTGGTGCCAGGACGTGAAGTGCAGGTCGAAGTCCTCGACCGACTTGCGGTAGCGCTCCATGCCCACGCCGTCCGACGCGATCTCGGTGACGTCGACGCCGGTCTGGAAGGCCCGGCCCTCGCCGGTGTGCACGATGACCCGCACCTCGGGGTCGTCGTCGAGCACCCGCCAGGCCAGGCCGAACTCCTCGCGCATGGCCGCGCTCATGGCGTTGAGCTGGTCGGGCCGGTTGTTGATCAGCCAGCCCACCGGACCCCGGCGCTCCACGATCAGGCAGTCGAAGCTCGGATAGGTCATCGGGTTCCTTCCGGGAGGTCGAGCCAGGCGGCGGGACGGCGCTGCGCGAAGGCGGCCGGGCCCTCGGTCTGATCGGGATGACCCCAGACGGCCATCATCTCCGCCGCCCCGGCCCGACAGGCGTCGGTCAGGCCGGCCTCGAACGCCCCCCACAGGGCGGCCTTGGTGGCGGCCATCGCCGCCGGCGAGTTGCGGCCGATGAGCTCGGCCAGCTCCTGGGCCCGGGGCCGGAGGTCCTCGGGGGTGGCCACCACCTCGCTGAGGATGCCCAGCTGGCGGGCCCGCTCGGCGGTCACCCGCTCGTGACGGCCGACCAGGGCCAGGCGCATGATCGTCTCCGACGGCGAGCGGCGGACCAAGCCGATGGTCTCGAAGGCGCTGACCTGACCGATGGACACGTGCGGGTCCACGAAGGTGGCGGTGGGCGAGGCCATGACGATGTCGGCATCGGCCACGAAGTGCAGACCTCCCCCGGCGCACACGCCGTTCACCGCGGCGATGACCGGTTTGCGCACCTGGTTGTGCCAGGCGGTGAGGCGCAGCTCGGCGTCCCGGGTCCGGCGGGACTGCTCGCGGAGGGCCTCGCGGTCGCGAGCCAGCTGGGCCACGTCGAGTCCGGTCTGGAACGCCGCGCCGGCGCCGGTGTTGACGATGACGCGGACCTCGGGGTCGGCGTCGAGCTCACCCCAGGCCGGCTCCAGCTCGGCCAGCATGCGGGCGTCCATGGCGTTGCCCACCTCGGGTCGGTCGAAGATCAACCAACCCACCGCGCCGTCGCGCTCCACGATCAGGGTCTCGTAGCTCGTCCACACCATCAGCTCCGCGGGATGTCGCGCCACGGCGCGCCGTGCCAGGGGTCAGGTTCGCGAGGCAGCCCGAGCACCCGCTCGGCCACGATGTTCTTGTTGACCTCGGTGGTGCCGCCCTCGATCGTGTTGGCCCGGCTGCGCAGCATGCCCTTGACCTCGTAGGGCAGCCCGGCGCCGTACTCCTCAGGGCCGACGGGTCCGGCCGACGGGGCGCCCTCCCAGGCCAGGGCGTCGGGACCCAGCAGGTCGGTGGCCAGCAGCTGGATGCGTTGGTTGAGCCCGCCCTGGTGGACCTTGCCCACCGAGCTCTCCGGGCCGGGGCTGCGCCCGGCGGCCAGCCCGCCGCGGATGCGCTGGTTGGTCCAGGCCCGGATCCGCTCCTCGCTGACCACCGCCATGACGGCCTGGCGCACTCGGGGATCGTCCCAGCCGGTGCCGGGCTGACGGGCGGCGCGTCGGCGGGCCAGCTCGATCAGGCGATCGGCGCCCGATCCGCCGATGCGATCCACCCCGCCCGATCCCGACCCCGACACCATCTGGCGTTCGCCGGACAGGGTGGCGTTGGCCACCCGCCAACCGGCCCCCACCGGTCCGACCCGCTGGTCGTCGGGGACGCGGGCCCGGTCGAGGAACACCTCGTTGAAGTCGATCTCGCCGGTCAGGTGCCGCAGGGGGCGGACCTCGACGCCCGGCTGGTGCAGGTCGACCAGGAAGTAGGTGATGCCGTCGCGCTTGGCCGCGTCGGGATCGGTGCGGGCCAGCACGACGCCGTAGTCCGAGACGTGGGCCCAGGTGGTCCACACCTTCTGCCCGCTGAGCAGCCAGGTCGTCGCCGTCGCGCTCGGCCCGGGTGGCCAACGACGCCAGGTCGGAGCCGGCCCCGGGCTCGCTGAAGAGCTGGCACCAGCGTTCGGTGTTGTCCACGATGCGGGGCAGGAAGCGCAGGCGCTGGGCCTCGGTGCCGTGGGCGAAGAGGGCGGGCGCGGCCAGGTTGAGCCCCAGGGGGTTGAGCCGGCCCAGGTTGTAGGGCCCCAGCACGGCTTCGGCCACCCGGGCCTGGGCCGGGGCCAGGTCCAGACCGCCATAGGCCACCGGCCAGGTAGGGGCCACCAGTCCGGAGCCGGCGAAGACGGGGTACCAGGCCTCGTAGTCGGCCCGGCGGCGGACCCGGCGCAGCGCGGCCGGTCCGTCGGGCGCGGCGGCCCGCCAGGCGGCCGGCACCTGCTCGTCGACCCAGGCCGTGACGGTGGCGCGGATGTCGTCGAGTGAAGAGCCGGCGTCCAGCGCCAGGCGCGCCCCGGCCAGCTCCTGGCTCGTGGGCGGGTTCATCGGCCGCCGAACTCGGGCGGGCGCTTCTCGCGGAACGCGGCCAGGCCTTCACGGAAGTCGAGGCTGCGCGACGACAGCTCGAGGGCCATGGCCTCGTTCTGCAGCTGGGCCTCGAGGGTGGCCTCGGCGCCGGCGTCGAGCAGCCACTTGGTCAGGCCCAGGGCCACGGTCGGCCCCGAGGCCAGCTGCGCGGTCAGCTCGTCCACCGCCGCGTCCAACTCGGCCTCGGGCACGGTGGCGTGCACCAGCCCCCAGTCGGCGGCCTCGGCCCCGGTGAGGGCGTGGCCGAGCATGAGCAGCTGGCGGGCCCGCACCGCGCCGACCAGGCGGGGCAGCAGCCAGGTGGCGCCGCTGTCGGGGGTGAAGCCCCGTTCGGTGAACGGCTCCCACAGGCGGGCGTCATGGGCGGCCACGGTGAAGTCCGAGGCCAGGGCCAGCTGGAAGCCGATGCCGGCCGCCCAACCCTGCACCCGGCAGATGACCGGCACCTGCACGGTGGTCAGCAGCGGGATGAGCCGGTGGGCGGTCGAGGGCACCCGCCGCTGGATGCTGCCCACCCGGGGCCGCTCGGTGGTGCCGTCGGGGCCTGGCCGGTTGCGGGCCACGATGTCGGCGCCACCGCAGAAGTGGTCGCCGGCGCCGGCCAGCACCACCACCCGCACGGCCTCGTCGCGACCGGCCTGGTCGAGGGCGTCGATCAGCCCCAGCATCATCGTGTCGTCCAGGGCGTTGCGACGTTCGGTGCGGTCCAGGGTCAGGCGCAGGACGGGACCGTCGAGCGCCACCTCCACCCCGTCGACCGATGCGTACTGGCTCAGGTGGTCGGTCATCGGGCTGGGGATCCGGCGGTCAGGCTTCGCGTGCCGGTGCGAAAGCCCTCGGCGATGGCGTCGAGGGCCTGCTGGAGATCGGTGGCCCCACCCGGCGGATCGGGCAGGCGCACCGGCCCGTGCTCGCGGCTGGGCAGCAGGATGGTGGCGTGACCCGGGGTGGTCTGCTCCCCGCGCTGGTTGACGGCGGTGAGGTCCACGTCGACCGCCGGGCGGTCGCCGTCGGCCAGGTAGGTGCGGGCCACGGTGCCCGACACCCACTGGGTGTCGCCCACGTAGTTGAACTTGCGGAACTCGCAGTCGAGCTTGTGGAGCCAGGCGTCGTCGCCCATCCAGTCGGTGCACAGGTGGATCAGCCAGGTCTCCCGCATGCGCCCGTAGTCGAAGGTGGTGGGGTTGCCCGAGCGGCGGGCGAAGTCGGGGTCCCAGTGCACCCGCTGCATCACGTCGGGGATGTTGAGGTCGTCGCGGTGGAAGAAGCGGGGGATGCGCCGGCGGTTCTGAGCCCCGAGGCGCAACGGCTCGACGCCGTAGAGGCCCATGCCCATGCCGGTGTGCCAGCAGATGATGTCGGTGACGGTCAGGGGGCCCTTCACCAGCGGGCCCACCGGATCGCCCACCGACACGTCCTCGAACCAGCGGGGCTCGGCCCCCCGAGGGGCCTCACGCGCGTACTGGGCCTCGATCTCGTCGATCTGCTCGTCGGTGTAGGCCACCAGCTCGATCGGCTGGCGCGTCGGCTTGTCCTCGGCCCGCTTGACCGCCTTGGCCCGCTCGGTGCGGATCATCAGCTTGTACTGGGCCGACAACAGGGCGCCCTGGTCGTCGCGGAAGACCTGTCCGGTCCACTCGTGCACGGCCCGCTCGGCGAACTCGCTGGGCTTGTCCAGCACGCCGACCAGGGCGTTGCGCCGCCACACCCGCCGGCCGGGGCGCAGGGGCGCCCACCACTCGCGGGCGCTGGCCGAGTAGAAGGCGTGCACGCCCCGCAGCGGATCCCCCTTCATGAGGTCGCGCTGGTCGGCCGGGACCTCGGTGACCTCGTCCTCGCCGATGAGGGTGTCGCCGCCCACCAGGACGGGCGAGGCGATGGGGCCCTCCCACCGGGTGGTGGCCCCATAGGTCGGGTCGCACCACAGCGGGTTGTCGTCGCCGTAGGCGTGGGCCACGTTGCGGAAGACGTCGAGGTTGGGCTCGAAGTAGTGCGGCGCCATCGGGTGGGGTTCGGGGATGCCCACCCGGGCGCGCAACCGCTCGATGGCTGCATCCGTGATGCCCGGCTCGGCGGTGCGCACGTGCTCGCTCATGGTCGGGTCGGCGGGCAGAAGGCCGCTTCGATGATCTGGTGCAGGTGGTCGAGGGGGAGGCCGCGCTCAGTCGCCGGGCGATCGGAGATGACCTCGGGGTCCTGGGACTGGAAGGCGGCGATGAGCCCGCTGAACAGGCGGGCCAGGGCCTGGGGGTCGCCGTCGCGGAACCGGCCGGCGGCCTGGCCCCGGACGAACAGGTCGGCCTGCAGGTCCATGGCTTCGCGGAAGTTCCCGGCCACCGCCTTCTCCAGCCCGGTCTCGGCCATGGCCGGCAACGAGCGGGGCGACGAGCGCAGGATGAGGCGGCCGAAGTGGCGGTGCTGGCGGAAGAAGCCGACCTCGAAGTCGATGAGTCGGTGCAGCAGCGCCACCGGGTCGTCGTCTGACCCGACCACCTCTCGCAGGGCGGGCATGTACTCGTCGCCCCGGCGCACGAACACGCTGATGTAGAGGTCTTCCTTGTTCTCGAAGAACGAGTACACGGAGCCGACCGAGAACTCGGCCAGCTCGGCCACCTCCTTGAGGGTGGTCTCGTGGAAGCCCTTCCGCCCGAAGACCTCCTCGGCCGCGTCCAGCAGCTGGGAACGGCTCAGGTCCTGGTGCTGGGATCGGCGCTGCTCGCGCCGACTCGCCTCCGTGGTCTTGGTGCTGGCCATTCGATCGACTCTAGTCCGGTTCGACGCACTGAACCGGCGTTCATTCTGCCGAAGCCGGCCACACCGCTCTGGCGCCGATTCGCACCCCTCCGGGGGTGCGGATCAACGCCGAACCGGGCTGGTCAGGAGTCCAGGGCCCACTGGAGGCCCCCGGCCACGTGCGCCAGGTAGGCGTTGGACTCCCAGGCGGTCGGGAAGTGACCCAGCGCGGTGGTGAACACCTGACCGGCGCCTTCGGCGTGGCACCAGCTGAGCGGAAAGCCGAACTCGGGAACGGTGACCTGGCGGTCGCCGAAGTCGAGCCGCTCGGGCGGCACCCGGATCAGCACCCGGGCGTCGGGGCGCAGGTCACGGAACGTGTAGAGCTCGTCGGTCCAGCGCCAGTCGGCGTCGAGGTGGGCGGTGGCCGGGTGGTCGCGGTCGATCACCTGCAAGGGGAGCTCGCCGGTCAGCGGGTGACCGTCGAAGCGAGCACCGATGAGCGGCCCGTACTCGGGCCACTCCAGGCAGGCGTCGAGGCCGGAGTGGACCACGGCCAGCGCCGTCCGTCCGGCCCGGATGGCGTCGAGCAGGGCGGCGCGCTGGGGAAGGGTCCACGGCGTCTCGCCGATGGTGAATAGCACCACCGCCCGGGCCGCCACCTCGTCGGTCTCGAGTTCACGCACGTCCTCCACCCGGCGGGGGGTCAGACCCACCACCTCGGCGATCTGGCGGAAGGCCAGCCAGGCCTGGGGCAGCACGCCGTGGGCGCCGGCCAGCCCCATGGCCGTGTGGTACGGCGCCGTGGGTGAGTACGGCGACACCTGGGTGACGAACAGCAGGTCGTCTCGAGCCACGCGCCGATGCTACGGGTCAGCCGATCACATCGAGAGCTCGGTGACCTGGCCGCCGGTGATCTCGACGTCGAGGATGGCATGGCCGTCCCGGTCGAGGATGGCGTAGTCCCCCTCGGCCAGGGCCGGGAACACGGCCACCACCACCGCCCGACGCCCGATCCGACGTTCCCAGATGCCGGTGTGGGTGGTGTCGGTGCGGCCCGGGCGCCGCACGTGCAGCTCCTGGCCGATCCGGTCGGCGCCCACGTGGACGACCAGGGCACCGACATCGTCGCCGATGTCGACCACCACCGGTCCCCCGGCCGGCGGCGCGCCGGCCTCGTGCTCGTGCTCGTCGTGGACGTGATCGTCGTGGACGTGATCGTGGGCGTGCGGGGGCAGGTCCAGGTCGGTCATGGGATCACGCCGCCGGCATCACGGAGAAGCCCGACCTGGGGGTGTCCAGGTACGGGAAGGACGAGCGGTAGGTCACATTGCCCGGAGGCGTGACGCCGTCGGTGACCAGGCTGGCCGCCCCGTCCGGGGTGAAGCTGGGGTCGACCAGCGGGATGGTGGCGCCGGCGATGGCTCGCAGCTCGATGGTGAACACGTCGTCGAACACCCGGCGTCCGTTGGGGAAGCCGGCCAGGTCGCCGCCCAGGATGCCCATGATGTTCGGGCTCGAGGCGGGCGGGACGGCCACGTTGAGGCGCAGCATGTCGGCCTGGGTCGGTCCGGTGTAGTTCTGGAACCCGCCGATGATCCCGTTGGGGATGCCGGTGTGCAGGATGGCCTGCAGGTCGGCGCGGGGGGCCGAGTAGGCGGCCAGGTTGGGGAACACCCCGGGATAGAGGACGGGGATGAGCCCGGCCAGCTCGGGATGGATCACGTACTGGTTGAAGGCCGAGTCACCGGCCGGGCCCACGGAGTTCCACAGGTCCTTCTTGGCGATCGGGATGAGGGCCTCGTTGATCAGGGGGTTGCCCAGGCGCGACACCTGCACCCAGGGACCGGTGGCGGTGTTGGCCCCGCCGGCGTTGCGCACCAGCGCCATCTGCCGACTGGCCGAGGCCCACACGCCGATCACGGCGTTGGGCTGGGTCACGTCGGTGGGTCGGGTGCCGTCGACGGTCAGGTCCGAGATCGGCACCTTGATGGCGATGGAGTGGACGTTGAACGACTTGAGGCCGTCCACGCCCGCGGCCGCGGCGGTGTGCAGCAGGTGCAGGTTCTGGAACGGGCGGAGGTCAGCCAGGTCGAACACCGAGCCCAGGTCGACGTAGAACCCGTCGAGGCGCTGGCCGGCGAACACCTTCACCCGGTGGTTGTCCACCGAGTGGATGGCCTGGCTCGACAGGTTGCCGTAGGTGGGCATCGAGCGGGGACCCACGTTGCAGGGCGGGCAGCTCAGCTTGGGGGCGATGACGGTGGTGCCGGCCGAGGTCGTCTTGGTCAGCGAGTAGGTCTGGCGCCGGTTGAGGGTGGCGTCGTTGAGCCCCTTCACCACGCCCGTGTTGTAGAGGAACGTGTTGGGGTCGTGCAGCGTGGTGCTGAAGCGGAACTCGTAGACCACGTCGGCCACGCCGTCACCGTTGTTGTCCACGTTGATCTTGTAGGACACGTCGTCGCCGAACTCGAAGAAGTTCGGGCCGCCGGCCGGATCCTGGAGCGGGACGTAGTTGGTGATGAGGGTGACGGTGCTCGGGTCGTCGGGCGACACGAACGCGTAGGTGTCGGTGCTGTCGGCCACGGGATCCTGTGAGATCTCGGGCGCTTCGCGATGTGAGGACATGAGGACTCCTGTTCCTGGCCTGTTTCCGGGCCGTTTTCCGGGTGTTGCTAGTTGGCGGGTCCGCCGGCGGCGGACACGATTCGGGCCACGAAGCCGGGGTCGTGGATCACGACCTCGCTCTCCCCGCTCAAGACCGACAGCTCGCCGGCCACCGCGTCTCGGACGTGCACCACCAAGGGCCCGACCGAGCTCAGATCCGCGGTGGCCGCGCTCGACTCGGCGGTGGCTGGGCCGGCGGCGTCGTCCAGCACGCTGGAGAGCTCCGGGACCACCGCGGACACACCGGGGACGGCCACCAGGGCCACCCCTGCCGCCGTCAGCCCCGCCGTCCCCAGGAATCCCCGCCTCGACAGATCGGGCATGGGCACCTCCTCCTCCGTGCAGGTGCGATCACCCGCAACCGAAGGGTCCTACGACGCCACCCCCGAGCCTGGATGACGGCCCGCACCTCCCAAGCCCCCGCAAATTGGAAACCTATGTGTGCGGATACCGCACATTTCGATGCCCAGTTTCCGACGGGGGAAGGAGATCAGAGCTCGTCGAGCGGGCGGCGGTCCGATGCCAGGGGCTGGCGTCCGAGGCGCAGCGGCGCCAGCGGGGCGTCGACCAGCAGGGTGCGCGACGTCTCGACGCCTTCGGCGGCCAGCCACTCGGCCCACGGACGCAGGGCGCCGCCCGTGCGCCAGGCCGCCTCGTAGGTGGGCCAAGTCGACCAGTCGGGCAGGGCCCAGATGGCCAGGCACTCGGACTCGTTGACCATGGCCACGTCGAACGCGCCGACACACGTCAGGCCCAGACCTTCCGCGGCCGGGCGGGCCATGGTGGCCAGGTGCTCGAGCACGGCCGGGGACCGACCGGCCCGCGACCGGAACAGCTCATGGGCGTACACCTCGCCCCGCACGCCGCGGGCGGTCAAGGTCTCGATGGGGTCGGTCCACGGTTCGGGCACCACGATGCGATCCACGCCACCCCGGCGCAGGTCGGCGGCCACGCCCCACCACTGGGCCAGGGACGGATCCTGCAACGAGGCGTGGCCCAGCTCGTGGCTGAAGTTGGCCACCAGTCCGTCCCACCTGTCGAGCTCCCACAGGTTGACCACCTCCGGCCACCGCCCGGTCGACCCGACGGTGCCCCACACCCCGAAGCACAGCTGGTTGCGCTCCTCGAGTGCGACCGGACACCAGTTGGCCGTCATGTGGTGCATGTAGCGGGCGCGGTTGGGCCCGATGATGTCGATGAACTCGTGGATGTAGACCTTGTCGTTCACGTCGACCCCCGGAAACTGGGCATCAAAATGTGCGGAATCCGAACACAAA
>CAWCCB010000008.1:0-48515 GCA_963793965.1 uncultured Microthrixaceae bacterium | reverse complement strand
TGAGGATCTGGTGGCAGGCCGGGACGGACGAGATGGCGATTCACCCCGCGAGAGCTCTGGTTGGTCAGCGCTGCAGCGGCAGAGGGAGGTCATGTTCTCGCGGCTGAGCGGGAGTGGGCCGGTCCTCGAGCACGGCGGTGATCTCGGCGAGCTCGATGATGTGGGGCCAGTGTTCGAGGATCCACTCCCGGCGTGGCACCTTGGGTGGCCAGGGCCTCGGTGAGCGCCTGGCGGGTGTCGATGAGTGTGACCTGGTCGCGGTCCTGGAGCCGGTTGAGGAGGTCTCGCTGATCCGCGGGCGCGGCGGCCAGGATCGCTTCGAGCTGGTGGCGCCGGGCGAGCAGCTCGTCGGCGGATCGGTGCGGCGAAAGGAGTTCTGTCCCGGCCGCCAGCGACCCATCAGGACGGTCCGGGTCTCGATCATCTGTCGGGCCACGACTCGCCAGGCTGGCGTCGCCGCTCGGTCCGGGGAAGGCACGGGTCCCATGCCGGGGTCTGGTCGGCGATGTCCTGGTGGAGGCGGTAGCTGGCCAGGCTGCGGACGCCGTGGTCCCACGTGGCCGCCCCGTGGGGTGTGGTGGGCCGTTCGCCGAACTGGTCGACGAGCCAGTGGGGTGGTTCCGCGGTCGAGCCGTGCGGCGGCCCGGTCGATGACCCACCTCAATGGCTCGTTCGCATCGGCGGGCTTCGCCGGGTTCGACGCCGCTGGCGGCCAGGATGGCGGTGATCCGGTCGAGCTGGCGCTCGCCGTCGGCGACGAGTCGATCGAGACGAGCCTTGGGCGGTGGGTGGGAGGATCCGCTCGGGTGGGATGTCCCGGTCGACGATCTCGACCTGGGCCCAGGGCAGGTCCCGGCGGGCGGTGGTGCCGTCGTGGGAGGTGAACTCGACGGTGACCGTGCCGGCGGCGTCGTTGATGGCGATGACGGTGCCGATGTTGTGGCGGTCGAAGGCCTTGACCTGCTGCCCGAGCCGCGACGTGGCGGGCGGTGTGCTGGGCGCGTGTCGAGGGTCCGGGCCACCTGGTCGGGTTCGGCCCCCACCAGCTGGGCTGCCGTGCGTTCCACGGATCGGCAGTGACGGCGCCCGGTCTTGGAGTTCGGGGACATCGTGGCCGGTGGCGAGCCGGGCGATGCGGTCGGCGTCGGGGTCCCGGGCGAGGGCCATGAGCTTGGCCCGGGACCGTTCGACCCGGTCGACGAGGTCGTCGAGCCGGCTGGCGGCTGTTCGTCGGGCAGGGGGAGGCCGTGGTCGTGGCGGGCGAGTTCGGCGTCGATCTCGGCCATCTGGGTGTCGGGGATCACCAGCCAGTTGGCGTGACGCCCGCGGGACAGCTGCACGTAGGCGGCTTCGCGGTACAGGCCGTCGGCGCCGACGGCGATGGCCAGATCCCAGGTGCCGCCCTGGGCGCGGTGGGCGGTCACGGCGTAGCCGTGGTCCACCCAGCCGGCCGTCGAGGTACTCCCGGTCGAGGTGGAGGGATGTCCCGTCGATGTCCCGGTGGACGACGAGCCCACCGTCGGGACCGGCGGACGTCACCAGGGCGGTGTCGCTGTTGCGGACCCGGATGACGGTCCCGTCGGGTTGGGGGATCGGCCGGTTGCGGCGCAGCACGACCCGGTCTCCCACCACCAGGTCCCGGCCCTGGGACATCCCGACCACGGTTGGTCAGGTCGAGGGTCCCGGTCTCGGCCATGGCGGCCCGGACCGCCTGGTTGAGTCGGGTGACGGTGTCGTTGGTGCCGGCCATCAGGACCGGCTGCCGGCCCTGGCCGACTGCGGCCAGGTAGCGGTCGACGGCGTGGGCGATGGTGGTGTCCCAGTCGGAGGCGACGATCAGGCGGTCGTGGTCCCGGTAGGCGGCGACCGCGGCGGGGACCGATCCGGCCCGCAGCTCGGTCAGGGCGGTCTGTTCCCAGTCGGCGCGTTGGCGGCGGTTCACGGTCAGCTCGGCGACCGTTTCGGTGTGCTCGACGGCGGCGGCGAGGGCCCCGCCGGGGCCGATCTCGGGGAGTTGGCGGTGATCGCCGACCAGGACCACCCGTCCGCCGGCAGCCACGGTCCGCGAGACCAGCGGTTCGAGGATCGCCGGTGGAGGCCATGGCGGCTTCGTCGACCACCAGCACCGTCGACGGGTCGGGACCGTCGCCGGGACGGGCCCAGCGGTGGGCGAGAGCGTGGAGGGTCACCGAGGCGATGCCGGCGCCGGCTTCGAGTTCGGCCGCGGCCCGCGCCGACGGGGCCGCCCCGACCAGCCGCAAGCCGGCCGCCTCGAACAGTTCTCGGACCACGGCGAGGGTGTAGGTCTTGCCGGTCCCGGCCGGCCCGATCAGCACCCCGACCGGACCCAGTCCCGCGCCGAGCACGTCGACGCGCGGCGCGCTGATCGGCTCCCAAGCCCGGGATGGGACATCACCACCCGGTCCACGAGGGCCGGGTCGAGCGGGCGGTCGGGTGTCGCGCTGGTCGAACAGGTCGAGCAGTCGGCGTTCGGTGGCGGCCATCGAGGACGTCGTCCACCGCGCGGGACCGTCCCGGGTGGTGTCCTCAGCGACGGGGAGCACCTGCGGGGAGGCGAAGACGCGGGCGGCGATGCGGTCGATGGTGGCGGTGGTGGCGCCGTCCCGAGGCGGCGGGCGACCGCCTCGTAGAGGTCGGCTCGGGTGAAGGTGGCGTCCTCGGATCAGGGATCCCGGGTGAGCAGGTCCGCCGATCCACTCTTCGGCGGGGACGGCCCGCTCGTAGAGGTAGGGGGTGCCGTCGGCGTCGACGAGACACCTCGGGCAGACGCCACAGACCGGTTCCGGTGATGTCCCGGTCCGCGTCGAGGCCGGCGATCAGCGCCTCGACCTGGTCGGGACCGAACCCGAGACGGGTCCCTTCGAGCTTCCAGGCCAGGTCGAACCGCTCCCCCTCCACCTCGCCTTTGCCGGCGGCGGGTGGCCAGCACCGCTTCCTGGCGTGACGCGGCGTCGTTGGCGTCGGCCGTGAGTCGGCCAGCCAGGTCTCGATCTCCGCGGATCGCTTCGAGAACGCCGTCACACACCGCCTCGGGCACCCCGGCCACCTCCGGGACATGCCGGCCCGGCCGCCACTCCAACCCCGAGGCGTCTCGGTCAGCTCGTGGCGCAAGACTGGCCTGGAACATCTCACCGGCTGGCGGTGGCCATCCGGTACAGGTCGGGGTGCACGAACGCCGACCAACGCCCGTCGGCGCCGCGCACCAGGTTCGGGACCAGCACGTGCCAGTGCAACAGCGGGTCCCCGGCCCGGGAGGTGCGATGCCGGAACACGGCAGCGACCATCTCGCCGCCCCGGTCGGTGCGGATGGCGGCCCGCCTCCTGCGGCCGCCTCGGGGTCCCGCACGGCCAGGTTGGCCAGATAGCGGCTGGTCGCCGCTCCCGCGGCGCACGGCCATCACCTCTCGCTCGAGCCATCCCAGCGTGTCCCGCAACGCCATCTCGCACGCCTCGATGATCGCCCCCTGCACCCGGGGATCGTCGCTGACGCCGTAGAGGACCGACACCGACTTGGGGGCCTTGAAGGTCAGATCGAACCCCGGCACCCGACGGGCGTGGGGGCGGATCTCCTCGCCGTTCGGAGACAGGCCGCCGGTGCCCGGGCTGCGATCCCGGCCAGGACCGCCCGCAGATCATCGACCCCCCACCTCCCCCTCCAAGCCCAGCGCGTCGGCGCCGGACCCGGCCCACAAGCCGGCCGCCTCACCCGACCCCGAGTAGTAGTCCTCCAGGCTCTGGGCCACCCCGGTGAGCTGGTAGGCCTCCGCGCCCACCCGGAGCTTCGCGATCGACAACACACCCCTCCAACCCACCGCCGAGCGGGTCCCGCGTCGCGCTCGTGCACACCCCGGTGATGCTCTGTGTGGCCGAACTGATTGCCCGGGAGGGGGAGGTCCCAAGGTGGGCGCGGCAGCGGACGGCTGGGACGTCGGGCTGGCTCGTCGTGGCCTGGCTGATGCGGCGGCGACGGGTTGTCGGGTGCTGGCGGAGGTCAGGTGCAGCGCTGTTCGGGGTCGCCGTGGTGCCCGGCCAGGTGATCTCGGTCAGCCCGCCCCCACCTGTGACCTGGCCGGACTCGGGCAGGCGGTCGTGATCCGACTGGTCGCCTTGGCGGACCGAGCCCGGAGCTGCGGTTCAGTGTGGCGGTTCCGGCCCGCTGGGGAGGCGGGTGATGAGCTGAGGTCGGGGACGTCCCGGAAGATCTTGTCGTGGCTCACGAGCGGGATGTCCAGCAGGACGGCGGTGGCAGCGATCCACCGGTCGGCTTCGTGGGCTTGTTGTCCGAGGGATGCCCGGCGTTGACGCACGCGGTTCGCAGGTCGGCGTAGGTGCCGACGAGCTGAGGTCCGGGCCACACGATTCGGCAGCGGGCGAGGCGTTGCTCGAGCCGGCGGCGTCGGGGTGCGCCCAGCCGGCGAGGTTGGCGCCGTAGCGGACCTCGGCCACCGTCGCGAACGAGACTGAGTACGGGCGGTCTCTCGACAGGCCCCGGCCTAGGTCTCGGCCAGGGCGGAGCCGCGCCGGACGAGTTCGGCGGCGAACGACGCCGGTGTCGACGACGACCGGCCGCGTGCGTCGGGGTGGGCTGGGTTCACGCGTCGGCGATGGCTGCCAGGAACGACGCTTCTTCGGCGTCGGTGAGACCGTCGATCACCATGTCCTCGGTGGCGGGGAATCGGTGGAGCGGACGCGAGGATCTGCACTCGTGTCTCCTCCAGCGATTCACCGGGGAGGATCGGATGGTGTGCGTCGTGGATCGACATGGCTCGTCTCCTGGTGACGGCCAAGGTTACTCCCGGGGCTGGTCGCTTGGCCGGGTCCGCTCGAGCAGTGCCCGAATCGTGGCCTCCGACCGCAGAGTCTCCGTCTTCGCTCGTGGTCGAGGCTGGCGAGCGCGGCGAGCAGCCGTTCGTGGTCTTCGGCGCTCAGGGTCGGCGCGGTGAGTTCGTCGACCAGCGCTGCTGGCCAGGTGCTGTTCGTCGGGGGTGAGCCGGGCCCAGATCTCGGCGATGTGTTGCAGGCGGCAGGTCGTGGGTCGGGTTGGGGGTCGTGGTGCACGGGCGCGCCTCCGGGAGGTGGATGCGCTCGGTCAGCGAGCGCGGTCTCTGAAGGTGCACAGGGGATTCAGGTGCGCACGACCCGTCGCATCAGACTACGACTGCGCTGTATATGTCGCAACACCCGGCTGGGGAAGCACGCGCGGATAGGTTCCGGTCGTGGCTGCGGTCGTTGGATCTCGATGACCTGGTGGGCGCGGCGGAGATCGCCGAGCGACTGGGGCTGGCCACCTCGAGCGTGGTCTATGACTGGCGCCGCCGCCACGTCGACTTTCCCGAGCCGGTGCGGTCGTTGCGGATGGGTTCGTTGTGGTCGTGGTCGGCGGTCGAGGCGTGGGCTCGGGCCACGAACCGGCTGGCCTGAAGGTCACGGCACCCCGGCCGCAGGCCGGGCCACGGCACCGCTTCGCCGCGCCGTTCCCCCGGGGTCGGAGTCCGATCCCCGGGGGTTCGGCTCGGGTTCAGGCGGCGGCCTGGTTCGGGTCAGAGGTGGCGTTGTGGCCGGCTCGCTGGTTGAGGTCGTCGACGGCGGCTTGGGCGCGGCTGGCCACGGTGACCAGGGCGCGGGGGTCGGCGCGCAGGATGTTGAGCCAGTGGGCGAGGTAGGCGGCGTGGTCTTGGCGGGTGGCGGCGGAGAGGCCGGCTTGGGCGCTCCACATGGCGGCGCCGAGCTCGGCGACGAGTTCTTCGGCGGCGTAGGCGTCGGATCCGAATCGGCCGGAGAGGTCCCGGTCGAGGCGGCTGGGGTGGCCGGTCCAGTGGACGTGTTCGTGGGCCAGGGTCGAGTAGTAGTGGGCGGCCTGGTCGAACCGGTCGAGGTTCGGGACGTGGATGGTGTCGGTGGTCGGTCGGTAGCAGGCGACGTTTCCGCCGATCTGCACCTGGGCTCCCGACCGCGGCGAAGAACGCTTCGGCGTCGTCGATGCGTTCGGGGGTGTCGCGGCCGGGCCGGCCGCTCGTGGTGGCGGTGTCGGCGCCGTCGACCTGTTCGGCGGCGAAGACGGTGAAGGCGCGGGCCACCAGCCGTGACCGCGTCGGGGTGTCGGGCTCGTGGTCGGCGCCGGTCGGGTCGTGGGGCTCGAGGCGCTTCCACAACACGACGGCGGTGCCCTTCTCGGCGCGGCGGACCTGGGCGCCGTGTCGTTGCCAGGCCCGGTAGGTGCCCCATCGCCCGGAGTCCCATCCGCGGCTGGCGGCGACGAGGGGGAGCCACAGGGCGTTGAGTCCGCGGTAGGGGCGGCCGTCGATGCTGGTGGGGGTGCCGGCGTCGGCGAGGGTGTGCCACGGCATGCGCCAGTCGGTGGCGCCGGCTTCGATGGCGGCGATGAGCTCGTCGGTGATGGTGGCGAAGAGGGTGTCGGCTTTCATGGTCGGCTCCTGGGTGTGGGCTCCGCCGGGTGCGGGGCTTCGCCCTACGGGCGGTCCGGCCCGCCGGTCCCGGCTCGGTGTCAAGCCCGCAGGGCCGAAGCCCGCCGGAGCCTGCGGAGGCGGGTTGACACGGAGACGGCGGCGGGCACCACGGCACCCCGGCCGTAGGCCGGGCCACGGCACCTGAGGCCGGTCGCGCCGCGACGCGGACGGCCGGTCCGTCGTCGCGGCACCGGTCGGCGGGTTGGAGCCAGGGTCAGCTGTCGGCGGGGCTGGTGGTGTCGGTGAGGGTGGTGAGCGGGTTGAGGCAGTTGGGGATGCGGCCGGCGAGCAGGCCGGCGTCGACGGTGCGGGCGACGGCCGG
Source organism: uncultured Microthrixaceae bacterium (assembly GCA_963793965.1). GTDB lineage: Bacteria > Actinomycetota > Acidimicrobiia > Acidimicrobiales > Acidimicrobilacustridaceae > UBA4742. The sequence continues at coordinate 41,705 of CAWCCB010000008.1, read as the reverse complement.
GCTGGCCGGGATGGCCACGACGGGCCGGCCCAGGACGGCGGCGATGTCGTCGTCGGCGCAGGGCCCGTTCCGGTTCCTGGATCAGCACGACGCGGTCGGGTGCCACGGCGAGGGCGACGGCGTGGCGCAGGGCGAGGTAGCAGGATCGGGTGACCAGGGTCGTGGTGCCGGGTTCGGGGGCGGGTCGCCGGCCGGCGTCGATGACCACGATCTCGTAGCTGTCGAGCTCGGTCGGGATGGTGGCCGGTTCGGCCCGGCACAGGTCGAGGTTGGCGACGACCGCGACCGGCTGGCGGGTTCGGCGGGTTCGGCCAGTCCGAGGACGGCGTGGCTGTCGTGGGTTTCGGCGGCGTCCACCAGCAGGGTGGATCGTCCGGCTCGGGCGTACATCAGGGCGACGACGGCGGCGGTGACGGTGGTGCCTTGGCCGCCTTTGGCGGCGAAGAACGTGTGGATCTGGGTGGGCTGGCTCATCGGGACTCCTCGGATGGTCGGTCGTGGCTTCGCCCTACGGGCGGTCCGGCCCGCCGATCCCGGCTCGGTGTCAAGCCCGCAGGGCCGAAGCCCGCCGGAGCCTGCGGAGGCGGGTTGACACCGGAGACGGCGGCGGGCACCACGGCACCCCGGCCGCAGGCCGGGCCACGGCACGAGAGGAACGCCCGATCCGAGCTCGGGCGCCGCACTCGATTCCGGCCGTGCCCGAGGGGCAGGGAGACCACCCGGGTCTCCCTGCCCCTGGCAGGCATCGGGCGGTTCAGCGGAGGCGCTGGTAGGCGTCGGCGAGGTAGCCGGGGAGCTGTTCGATCTGGCGAGGCCGCAACGGCGGGAGCCAGAGCCGCACCGCGATCTGCGTGCCGGCCACCGAGATCACGCCGAACCGCTCGAGGCGGCCGAGCGCGGCTCGGAGTCGGGCGTTGGACTCACCGAGCCCGAAGGTTCGGGCCAGATCCGCCATGGTGATGCTGACCCGATCGCCGCCGGCGGTGAGCGTCGCGAACCGGTGCGCCATGAGGGTGGCGGTCGGTCCGAGGATCGGCGTCCACCACACGAGGGTGTCCGGCGAGGCGGTGGGGGTGGAGTCGGGGTGGTTCTCGACGATCGGGTCCCGCCAGTCGACGACGGTGAGAACCGCGGTGGGGTTGAGTGCGGCGCCGTGCGTGCTGGTCGTGGGACGGCGGGGAAACTCGGTGGTGGCCATGGTGGCTCCTTCCATGGGAACCGCCCGAACGGGTGGGCTCGGCCGGCTCGAACACGCCGACCGGAGCCGGCGGGCCCCGGGATGCGGGGCTCGCCCCTACGGGGCGGTCGCGCCCGCCGACCGAGGCGCCGTCAAGCCCGCAGGGTCGAAGCCCGCCGGAGCTTGCGGAGGCGGGTTGACGGCGAGGAGGCGGCGGGCACCACGGCACTCCGGCCGCAGGCCGGACCACGGCACCGCCGCCCATGCAATGGCCCCGATCCGAGCTCCGGCTGGCGGAGCCACCACGCGCCGAGTCAGGCCATCTGGCCGCGACGGTTCGGCGGCGCCGGGGTGGGTACGGCAGTCATGGGCGCAACCACCGAGCCAGACCATGTAGCGCAATACAAACAAACGAGAGGCGTCTCATTCATCCAAAGATGGTGGCGAATGTCACATGGATTTCTGGATATTTCCCGGGCTAGAACTCCTGCAACCCAGTCGGCGGGAATCGACTGGGCGACGCGAGCTTCCGACGGAAGGGAACTCCGGCACCATGGTCACCGGCGGACCGGGTCGGGCAAGCCATTGCAGGGCTCCCACGCTGAGCGCCTTGGACGCGCCAACGACGGCAGCGGCCTCGGCGTACGACCGACTCGTTGGCGTCCTTGTCCTCGTCGTCGTCGCCGCTCGGCTGTGGGTCCAGCCGCTCGGCGTCAACACCCAGCGGGACTGCACGCTCCGAATTCAACCGGAGCGGTCGCGACTGGACGACTCTGAGATCGACGTCCCCCCGGCACCGCGATCTCTGCACCTGAGCAACAGGCGGTGAACGCGGCTACCTGGCCGCCATGACCGCCTTCGATCACGTCGCTCGAGCATCCCGCCCAATCCGAACGATCCCGACCTTTGGCCGAGACGATTGTCGACCCCATGCTCAGCCGAGACGCGGAATCTGGCGTCCGAGTGGATCGGGTTCGGCGAAGCCGGCAAAGTACCCGCGACCACAGTGTCCATCGAATCACGCCATCTCCGTCCAGATCACGGGCGATCAGGCCACGATTCTGGCCTGCGACGTCGACGACGGCATCCTCTACGAGCCAGCGAGCGGCAAGGTCCTCAACAGTGACGTGACCACAGCTCGGGACCAGGCGACGCTCACCCTCGTCGACGGCAGCTGGAAGCTGGCTACGCGCACCCAGCTGCAAAAGTGGAACGGAGTGGCCGGATGCGCCGTCTCCTCCTCATAGCAGCCATCGGGCTGGCGTCGGTCTCCCTCGCCAGCGGCACCGCCTACGCCGAGGTCCAGAACGGCACAGCGAACGGCAACACCAACGGCACGGGCGGACAGGTAACCGTGTCAGCCCCGGGCGGCTCGGCACCGGGCGGCCGGGGGTGTCGGGCGAGCACCGGGCAAGTCGGATGTCGAGTGCCACTACTTCTCGGTCGCTTACAACCCGGGTGCGGCCCTGCCGTCGGTCGGCGTGCCGATCACCGATACGTCGACGCTGGCGCCGGGCACCTATGTGTGGTTGATCTGTCGGGACGCGGATTCCGGGGAGATGACCTACGAGAACCTGTTTGCGTGGAATCCGGCGGATCCGCCGGTGGCGACCCCGCCGGCCTCGGTGCTGGCCCAGATGGCTACCAAGACGTTGAGTCTCCCGGTGCCGGGGGTCCAGACGTCGCCGCCGGCGGGGTCGGAGGCGCTGGTGAACATGGCGATCTGGCTGCACGTCGACAACTGGGCGTGCGGTGTCGGCGTCGGCGTCGGTGGGTGGGCTGACGGCGACGGTCACCGCGGTCCCGGTTCGGGTCGACTGGAACATGGTCGAGGGCGCGGTGACCTGCGCCGGTCCCGGTTCGGTCTATGACCCGGCGGTCGCAGGATCGGATCCGGGTTCGTCGTCCTGCTCGTACACCTACCGGCACAGCTCGGGCGACCAGCCGGATCGCAGCTTCCATGACTCGGCCGACCATCGTCTGGCATCTCGCCTGGTCGGCGACCAACGGCCAGGGCGGTGATCTCGGTGACCTGACGGGTCCGGCGGCGGCGTTCGGTCTGCGGGTCGAGGAGTCCCAGGCTCTGGTGTCCGGAACCGGACAGTAGAGGCGACCTGATGGCCACCACGCTGCGCCCCGCCACGAGCTCGTCGAACGGGTCGGGACCGTCACGGGCCGGGATCGAACCGGTCCGGCGCCGCCAGCGCAGCATCCCGGCGGCGGTTGGTGCCGTGGCGTGCATGGTTGCCGCGGTGGTGGTGTTCGTCGGTCTGCAGCTGGCCGGGTCGCATCGCCAAGCGGTGCTGGCGATCGCTCGGCCGGTCCCCGCCGGCGCCACCTTGACGGCGGGGGATCTGAGGGTCGCCGAGGTGGTCCGCGGACCCGGCGCTGCATCCGGTCCCGCTGGCTCTGGAGGGCTCGGTCGTCGGCCGGGCCGCCAGGTCCGATCTCACTCCCGGGATCCCTGTTGACCGCGGCGTCGCTGGGTGAACCGTCGCCGCTGGCGGCGGGCGAAGCCCTGGTCGGGATCGATGTGGCCTCGGCAGCGGCGCCGGTCGACGCCATCGTGGCTGGGGACCGGGTGCAGGTCATCGGCGTCGACAAGACCGGCGACGCCAACGGTGGTTCGGCCGGTCGGGTGTTGGCGGTGGGTCGGGTGGTGCGGGTCGTCGCGTCCGACTCGGCTCGGGCTCGTCGACGAGTGTGTCGGTGGTCGTACCGAGGGGCCGCTGCCGCGGCGGTGGCGGCAGCGTCGTTGTCCCAGCAGGCCGCCCTGGTGGTGATCCGATGACCGTCCTGGTGGTCGGCGCGGCCAAAGGGTCCCCGGGGGTCACGACCACGGTGACGGCGCTGGCGGCGACGTGGCCCCAGCACCGTGAGCCGCTGGTGGTCGAGGCCGACCCCTCGGGCGGAGACCTGGTGGCTCGACTGGCGTCGCTCGACGGGGAGACCGACGGGCTGCGGGAGACCCCATCGACGGTGCAGCTGGCCGCCGCGTGCCGGTCCGGGGTCACGGCCCGGGCGGTCCTGGCCCATGTGCAACGCCTCCCCGGTCCCGGCGAGCTGCGGGCTCTGGTCGGCCCGGCGTCGTCGTTCGCGGCGGCCACCGCGATGGGCTCGCTGGTGGCCGGCGGTCTGGGTCGCGCCCTGGGTGAGCTTCACCAGGTGGACGTGCTGATCGACGTGGGCCGGATCGACCCCAACGGGCCGGCCTTGGGCTTGCTGGGCGACGCGTCGTCGGTGTGGCTGGTGTGCCGACCGGCGCTCGAGTCGGTGGTCCACACCCGCGAACTGACCCTGTCACTGGCGCCTGTGTGCCACCGCCTCGGGCTGATCGTGGTCGGTGACCGCCCCTACCGACCGGCCGACGTCGCCGACGCCGTCGGGATCACCGAACCCGTCGTCGTGTTGCCCGACGACCCGACCGGCGCCGCGGCACTGGCCGGCAACGCCCGATCGGCCCGGGTTCTGACCCGGACCCGACTGCTGCGCGCCGCCGCCACGGCCGCTGAGCAGCTCGCGCCACCGCCGGTTCCGGTGGATGCCGCCGAGGACCCGACCGTCGAGTTGGGCGACGACCGCCGCGAAGCTGGCGTGCCGATCGATACGCCGCCGACCTGGGGGATGACGCCCTCAGCCGAGGGTGGGCGTCGTTCTGATGTCCGACGCCTCGGTGACCGTCGACGTCGAACCGCCAGGGGTGCTGTCGGCCCGGGCCCGGGTCGTGCTCGATGACCTGATCGCCCAAGGCATCGGTGACGAGGTGGCGGCCTGGCGCCAGAACGCCCTCGCCGCCGGCCAATCCGTGACCGGGGCGGATCAGCGCCGCTTCGCCACCAGTGTCATCCAACATCGCCTGGGGCTCTCCGCGGAGCGCGACATCGCCAACGGCGTCGACGCCTTGACCCCCGACGAGGACGCGGCGGTGTTGCGCGCCGCGCTCGACGAGATGTTCGGGGCCGGCATGTTGGACCGGCTCCTGGCCGATCCCGGGGTGGAGAACATCGACGCGTTCGGCTGTGACCGGGTGTGGGTCTCCTACGCCGATGGCCGCAAGGAGCTCGGCCCGCAACTGTGGCGATCCGACACCGAGATGATCGACCACCTCCGTCGCCTCGGCGCCCGCTCCGGTCAGACCGAGCGTCGCTTCGACCAGTCCGCGGTCGAGTTGAACCTGCAGCTGGCCAACGGGGCCCGCCTGTTCGCGGTGATGGCCGTCACCACCCGGCCGTGCCTGTCGGTACGCCGGCACCGCAAGGCCAGTGCCACCCTCGCTGACCTGCGGGCCACCGCCATGTTCGACGAACGCGTCGAGGCGTTCCTGGCCGCGGCGGTGCGGGCCCGGCTCAACATGTTGATCGCCGGCGGGACCAACGCCGGCAAGACCACCCTGTCTGCGGGCCCTGCTCGGCGAGGCCGACCCGTCCGAACGGCTGATCACCATCGAGGACAACCGCGAGCTCAACCTCGACCAGCTCGACGACCGCCACCCCGACGTGGTGGCCATGGAAGCCCGCGACGCCAACACCGAAGGCGAAGGCCGGATCACCCTGGCCGAGCTGGTCCGCATGGGACTTCGCATGAACCCGTCGCGGGTGATCGTCGGCGAAGTCCGCGGCGACGAGGTGATCCCGATGCTCAACGCCATGTCCCAGGGCAACGACGGGTCGATGTGCACCATCCACGCGTCGTCGTCCCAGGGCGTGTTCGACCGGGTCGCCTCCTACTGCGTGCAGGCCCCCGAACGCCTCGACCGGGTGGCCGCCAACCTGCTGGTGGCCAACGCCATCGACCTGGTGATCTTCATCGACCGGGCCGCCACCGCTACCGGGCATGCGACCGCCGGGTGTCGTCGATCCGCGAGATCACCGCCGCGGAGGACACCCATGTGGCCAGCAACGAGATCTTCCGGGTCGGGCCGTCCGGTCACGCCGAGCCGTCCGGGGTCCCGCTGCGACCCGCGACCGCGGCCCGCCTCGAAGCCGTCGGCTACTCGTGGCCCCCAGCCCTGCAGATGGTGCGATGAACACCACCCTCGCCGTCGCCCTCGGGGCCCTGTTCGGACTCGGACTCTTCGGTGCGGTCCGCGGCCGTCGTCGGCGTCCCCATCGACGACCAGGTCGCCCGGCCCGAACCGTGGCGGACCAGGCTCCGCATGCGGGACCGGGTCGATCATCTGGGCTTGCGTGTCGCCGCCGCGCTCGGCGCGGCGGCGGTGATCGGGTTCCTGACCGGTTGGCCGATCGGGATCCTGTTGGCCGCGGCGGGAGGCTTCGCCGGCCCGTCGCTCATCGGCCGACGCGCCAAACGACAGGCGCACCAGGCCCGCCTCGACGCGATCGCCACCTGGACCGAGCAGCTCCGCGATGTGATGGCCGCCGCCGCCGGTCTCGAACAGGCCGTCATCGCCACCGCCGCGCACGCCCCCATGGCGATCCGCGCGGAGGTGGGCTGGCTGGCCGCCACCCTCGAGGCGGGCACCGCCATGCGCACCGCGCTGCGCCGCTTCGCGCAACGCCTCGACGATCCCGCCGGCGACCTGGTCGTCGCCGCGCTGATCCTGGCCGCCGAAGGCTCACCCCGCCAGCTCGGCGACCTCCTCGGCCGTCTCGCCGCCACCACCCGCGAGACCGTCAAGATGCGGCTGCGGGTCGACACCGGCCGGGCCCGGACCCGCAGCTCGGTCGCGGTCGTCACCGGAGTGACCGTCGCCTTCAGCGTCGGGATCGTGGTGCTGAACCCCACCTACGTCGCCGCCTATGACACCCCCGCCGGTCAAGCCATGCTGCTGGTCGTCGCCGGCTTCTTCGCCGGCGCCTACGGGTGGCTGGCCCGATCCGCCCGCACCCCCGACACCGGCCGGTTCCTCACCGCCGGCGCACGCCGCGAACCCGAGCCGATCCTCGATCGGTGCCCGGATCATGACGAGCATCTGGGTGACCGCCGCCCTGGGCGCCGTCGCCGGGCCTGTCCGGCCATGGTCGCCTGGCGGTTCGCGTTCCCGCCCCCGACCCCGCTACCGGTCGCCCTGGATCGGCTCCGACGCCGAACCGAACTGGTCGACGACACCGCCGACGGACCCGCCTGGAAACGCACGACGGGCCGGCGGCTCCGGCCGATCCTCGACGGGTTCGGCCTCGACCTCGGCGACCTGCGGGCCGACGCCCGGGTCACCGCCACCAACCTCGACGCCCACCTCGGCTCCAAAGCGGTCTCGGCCCTGCTCCCCCTCGGGTTCGCGGTCGCCATCGCCGGACTGTTCACCGTGTCGGGGGTCGCGGTGCCGGCCGGGGCGCTGATCGGGGTCGCCGTCGCCGGCGCGGCGATCGGGTTCGTGGCCCCCGACCTGGCGCTGCGCAAGGAGGCGACCAGACGGCGACGAGAGTTCACGATCGCGTTCGGGTCCTACCTCGACCTGGTGGCCATCAGCCTGGCCGGGGGCATGGGAACCGAAGCCGCCCTCGTCGAAGCCGCCCGTATCGGCGACTCGTGGGCGTTCGCGCCTCATCCGCCGGGCCGTCGACACCGCCCAGATCGAAGGATCCACCCTGTGGGCCACCCTGGCCCGACTCGGCGACGACCTCGCCATCCCGGCCCTGGGCGAGCTCGCGGCCAGCGTCGCCCTGGCCGGCAACGAAGGCGCCAAGGTCCGGGCCTCGATCGCGGTGAAAGCCGACACGCTCCGCGCCGTCGAGCTCGCCGAAGCCGAAACCGAAGCCCAGGCCGCCACCGAACGCATGGTCGTCCCCACCGCCATGTTGCTGTTCGGGTTCGTGATCCTCATCGGCTACCCCGCCGTCGTCACCGTCCTCGGCGGACTCTGAAAGGCGACGGTTCACGAATCCTGAACAACGAACCCCACAACGCCAGAGCAGCTCCCCCGCACCCCACCCCGGAAGGGACAACACCATGGACGACATCGCCATCACCTACCTGGTCACCCACATGCGGATGCTCGCACCGCCTGACATCGCCGATCGACTCGAGGCCTCGAGGGGAGCGCGGGTCGGTGACCACCGAGACCGTGATCATCGTCGCCGGGCTCGCCGCGCTCGCCCTGGCGGTGGTGGCCATCATCGTCACCAAGGTCACCGCCAAAGCCAACTCGATCCCCACCAACTGACCCGACCGCCATGACCAGTACGGGACAGGCGCCGGTCCGACCGGCGGGTCGGCGGGTCGCTCGGCGACCGCGGCGCGACCACCGCCGAGTTGGCCATCGCCATGCCCGCCATGTTGCTGCTGGTCCTGGTGTCGGTCCAGGTCGGCCTGTGGTTCCACGCCCGCTCGATCGTGACCGCCGCCGCCCAACAAGGCGCCCGCAGCGCCCGGGTCACCGGCGGCACCGACACCGACGGGCGCAACGGAGCCGACCAGATGCTCAACGACCTCGGCACCCGGGTCGTCACCGACCCGACCGTCACCGTGACCCGCACCGCCACCTCGGTGACGGTCACCGTCACCGGGCACTCACCCGCGGTCGTCCCCGGACTGACCCTCGACGTCAACGCCACCGTCACCTCCCCGCTCGAACAGTTCACCACCCGATGACCCGCCACCCGACCGATCGCGACGCCTGATCGGCGAGACCGGGTCGATCACCACCGAGCTGGTGATCGTGACCCCGGTCGCCATCGCCCTGCTGTGTCTCGTCGCGCTCGTCGGACGCACCACCAACGCCCGCAGCCAGGTCGACGAGGCCGCCCGCGACGCCGCCCGGGCCGCCAGCATCGCCCGCGACCCCACCGACGCCCAGACGGCCGCCCAACAGTCCGCGACCACCGCCCTGGCCGACGGCGGCTACCACTGCGACACCACCAACGTCGCGGTCGACGTGTCCTCGTTCGGGCCCGGCGGACAGGTCGCGGTGACCGTCACCTGCAACGTGTCGCTCTCGGACCTCGGGCTCATCGGCCTGTCCGGAACCCGCGCCTTCACCGCCCGCGCCGTGTCGGTGCGTCGACCTCTACCGGGCCACCACGCCATGACCCCCGAACCTGCCCAGCATCGGCACACCACGACGGGGCCAGGCGCGAGGCCGGCTCCGCCACGGTGTGGATGGTGTTCGCCACCGTCATCGTGTTCGCCGTGTGCGGCCTCGTCTACGACGGCGGCAACCTCATCACCGCCAAACAACAAGCCATCAACAACGCCGAAGCCGCAGCCCGCGCCGGCGCCCAGGCCATCGACCTCAACACCCTCTACACCGGCGGCCCGGCCCGGCTCGACCCGAACGACGCCACCGCCCGGGCCGACGCGTTCCTCCACGCCAACGGCTGGACCGGAACCGTTTCGGCCACCGCCACCTCGGTCACCGTCACCGTGACCACCACCCAACCCATGACCTTCCTCCAAACCTTCGGCCTCGGACCACGGACCGTGACCGGCACCGCCACCGCCCAAGCCCAGCAGGGCTTCGCCAACCCGTAGGACACACCAGTGGCCACCCTTCGCACCACCACCCGACCCGCCGTGCGCAGATCGCCCGGGCCGTCGCCACCTTCGCCTGGACCGCCGCGCTCGTGATCGGCGCACCCTGGGCGCTGACCGGTTCTTCGGCTGGCCCCTGCCCCACCAGCCACCCGACTGGGCCAACATCGCCTCCACCCCGGTGCAGCTGATCGACCCCCACGTCATCCTCAACTTCTTCGTCTGCCTGGCCTGGATCGCCTGGGCCACCATCGCCGCCTACCTGCTCATCGACATCATCGACTCGGCCCGCGGCCTGGGGCAGCGAACCCACCGCCTCGTACCGCTCGCCGCGGTCGCCGGGCAGCTCGTCTCGTCGGCCACCCTGCTCATCGCCCTGACCCGCCCGCCGACCCTGACAGCTGTCCCACCCCGACCCGCCGCGGTCGCCCGAGCTGTCGAGCTGACCCCGCTGACCACGCCCGCCCACGCCGATCGTTCTGCGACCGCTCCTCCGGCCCGCTGCCGAATCAGCTGGCCGCCGGCCCACCCAACCTCGCGGCTGCGCCCACGCCCCGGTCTACGTGGTGCAGCGAGGCGACTGCCTCTGGACCATCGCCGAAACCCACCTCGGCTCCGGGTTCCGCTGGACCGAGATCTACGACCTCAACCGCGACCTCATCACCGACCCCGACCTCATCGACATCGGCTGGACCCTCACCCTCCCGACCGACACCGCGCTGGCCCCGACCACCTCGGTCACGGAGTCAACCCCACCGCGACCGAATCCTTCGCCGACGACCATCCAGCCGAGCGGTCCGGCAATCGCGCCAGCACCGCACCCCACGACGACGACCAGCGCGCCGAAGACCGCTCCTGGACCGTCGACCAAACACGCTCCGGGCCATCGCAAGCCGGTCGAGCGTGCCCGGCGCGAGCCCGTGGCCCCCCGACGGGATATCGGGGCCACCCTGCTAGAAGGAACGGGAGTGGTGGCGGCCACCGGGCTGCTCCTGGCCGCGCTGGCCGCCCGACGCCGCCGACTCGCCCGGGGCGTCGCCCCCGCGGCTGCGTCCGCGCTCGAGTCCAGTCTCCTGAGGTCCGCAGATGTCCCCCTCATCCGCTGGGCGGGCCAGCAACTCGCGCAACTCGTGGGCGGACTCCCGACGGGCTTCGATGCCATACCCGTAGCGGTCGAGTTGAGCGAGGAGGACGGGATCGAGGTCTTGTGGGACCAGGCGGCGTCGGGCGCGCCGAGCCCTTGGCAGGCGATCGGAGGCGGCTGGTCTTGGACGTGTGGCTATGACCCAGACCAGCCGGTCCCAGACGATGAACTCCCGGCGCCCCTCCCGGCGCTGGTGACGATCGGCCAGCGCGACGACCGCCAGGTCATGATCAACCTCGAAGCGTTCGGTTCGGTGTCGGTCGTTGGCGACCGGCGGCGCAGCGAGGACTTCGTTCGATCGCTGGTCGTCGAACTGGGCGGAGGCGATGATCTGGCTGACGCCTACGTCTACGTGGAGTCGGGGACGCCGGACCTGCGATTCGGGTCGAGCCTGAGCCGAGTTCGAGGCGTGTCGAGCGAGCAGCTGGTGACGCAACTCGCCTGCGCCCGCTCGACCACCCAAGACCAGCTGAGCGGAGCCGCCGCAGCCACCACCATCGACTATCGGGCCGGTCGGGCGGATCGGCCGCCGATCGAAGCCACCGTGGCGGTGTCGGCCGCCACCGACGACACGGCCGCCCTGTTGGCCCAGGTCGGTCCTGGCGCTTCGGCGGTCGTCCTCGGACAAGCCGACACATCAGCGACCGTCATCTTGGATGCGTCCGGTACGGGTCGTCTCGAGCCGCTCGGCGTCACCTTCACCGCGGTCGGTCTGTCCGCCGAGGTCGATGCCGCTCTCGCTGAGCTACTCACCGACGACCCACCACCCGACGTGCGACACGAGCGAACCAGTCGGCTGATGCCAACGGGTCCAGCCCTCCGGCCGGCGTCGACGTTGCCGCTGACTCGGCCCGGTCGGATCGAGCCACCATCGACTCTGGAAGCTCCTTCCGCGACAGCCATCGTTGAGCCGAGGCTGCTGGTCAAGGTGCTCGGCAAACCCGGCGTGGTAGATCGGCCGGAGCTCAGCCGCCGAGAGCTCATGGTGGTCGTCTACATGGCATGTGCTGGCCGGCCTGTCCACAACGACGACATCCGCGACGCCATCTGGGGTGGCGAGCCGATCTCGGCCAAGTCCGCGTACAACCTGGTGGCCCGCGCCCGGTCCAAGCTCGGCCTGTGGGACGGCACACCGATACTCGCCAAACCGGTGCCACCCCACAACACCCTGGCCCTGGCTGACGGTGTCACCACGGACCTGGCGCTGCTTCGGGCCCTGACCGCCGCCGCCGCCCAGCAGAACCCGCAGGAAGCGCTGGCCACGATCGGTCGCGCCTTGGCGTTGATCGACGGGGCACCGTTCGACGCACCTGGATACGAGTGGGCCCACCTCAGCCTCCTGGCCGCGGACGCCTCAACCGCCATCGAGGAGACCGTCCTGGCCGGTGTGCGCCTCTCGATCGGGGCCGACGATCCAGGAGCCGCCCAGGCGGCACTCGTCACCGGGCTCCGCGCCCTGCCCGAACACGACGCGTTCCTCGCCGAGCTCGAACGGACCAGCCGAGACTTGCGCCCGCCGGTGGGCGCCGCGTCCCGGGTCAGATCATCGGGCTCGTGAGCCGACAGACCGATCCGATCGCTCCGAGGGGGCACCGGTCAGCAAACGGCCGGCGGGCCAGTAGTGGTCCCAGAGGTGGTCGGGTCGGCGGCAACCTCGCGGCCGTAGACAGTCATCCATCGTGACTGGTACTGGCGGGGGGTGAGCCGGTTCCCGGCGCCGGGGCCGGGAACCTCGTCCCATTCCGGTGAGTCGGGCGGCGGGAGGTGCCCCAGGTACCAGACGACGGGTACGGCGGTGACGTCGCCGTGGCTGGCGGTGAGGATGTGTTGCACGTTCTGGGTGGCCTTGGCGTCCTGGATGGCGGGCGGGGCGAGCCACGCTCGGGGGTAGCCCCCGTAGCCGGCCCAGCTGGTGTCGAGGAACTGGTAGGCGCCTGACGCGGTCGAGCCGGCGGCCCGGGCGGTGTAGTTGTCACCGGATTCGACCTGGCGGATCGTGGCCAGCACCGCCGACATCACGGTGGGGGGCGCAGGCTCGCACGTCGAGCCGGTTGGCGTCGGGGTGCCGGCGGCGAGGACAGGGAGCAGGGCGAGACCGAGGAGGGCGGTGAGCGCGGCGGCGGGGAGCAGGATCGTCTTGGCGGTCATACCTCCTGTTCCCACCCGACCGTCGGAGATTCGTCGCGCGGAACGCGATGTCGCGCGACGCGCCGGGCCGCCGGGGGTGGGTGTGTGGGGTGTAGCGCGCCATCGGGGTGCGCTGTCCTCAAGGAGATGGGTCGATGGCAGGTTGGCTCCGACGGTGCACGGTCGCTGCTCTGGTGGCGGCGGCGAACGTGGCGGTCTACGCGTCACCCGCGTGGGCGGCGGGCGCGGTGCCGGATCCGGCGCCGGACTCGTCGATGCCGGGCGCGGCGTTGGTGGGCTCGATGCTGGGCTGGTTGAAGTACGGCGCGCTCGCCGCCGCGGTGGGCGGGATCCTGGGTGGGGGGATCGCGGTCGGGGTCGGCCACTTCGGGAACAACTACGGCGCGGCTGCCGCGGGCCGCAAGTGGGTGCTGGGCGGGATCGGCGCGGCGGCGCTGGCGGGGATGGCGCACGCGTTCGCATCGCAGATCTACGCCGCGTCATGACGGCCGCACCGGGTTCCACGCGTCCTGGTCGCGGCGATCGCGGTGACGGTCGCGGTGGTCGTCGCTCTGTGGCTGAGCCACCTCGACCGTGGGTCCGCCCACCGATCACCCCGCACTGTGGTGTTCGCCACCCGATCCTCACAGCCGGCCGGCTCTGGCCCGTCTGGCCGACAGGATGGGGTCGCGATCGGGTGGCCGCACGACGCGGCTGGTGCGACCGATGCCGCTACCAGCGACGTCGCCGCGACCGGGCTGGTCGTGGAGGCCGGGCCATTGGCTCGGGCGGATGTGATCGACGTGTTCGCGTCGCCGTCGTTCGCGACGGCCTTGACCGCACGAACCGATCGTCAGCTCGACGACCTGGCGTTCAGCCTCGGCCAGGCCGGATCGGATCCGACCGCGATCACCTGGGTCGAGTACCCGCTCACCGTGCAGGCGCACTCGGAAGGCACGGACCGGGACTCGGTTCGGGTTTGGTCCGTGGCGATCGTCTCGATCCCCGGGCAGACCGGGGTGGCGCGAGAGGAGTGGCGGACCTCGACGCTGACGATGGTCTGGGAGGCCGGGGATTGGAAGGTGGCCGGCTGGGACAGCGCGCCGGGTCCGTCCCCGGCGCCGGTCGCTCCGTCTGATCCGTCCGCCGTGACGGCGGTGGCAGCGGTGACGGGCTGGGCTCGGACGACGGGGGGTCGGTAGGTGCTGCCCCCGCTGCCCGGGGTGTCGGACCTGATCGGCCAGCTGGCCGGGCGACACCGCGAACTCGGTGTTCTCGGGGATGGTCGCGTGGATGGCCACGGGGACTGGCCGTGTTGATCGAATGGATCTGGACCACGCTCGACACGGCCACCACCCCCCGGTTGACCGAGAGCTGGTTCGCGCATGACCTGGCCGGCCCGATCGGGCTGGTGGCGTTGGCCGTCACGATCGCCATGATGCTGGCCTCGGCGATCCAGGCGGCACTGGCCGGACGCCCCGAGCAGATCCTCGACGCGTTCAAGCACGGCGCCTGGTCGATCGCCGCGTCGGTCTTGTGCGTGACCGTTGATGACCTCCTGCTCGGCCTGGTCGACGCCGTCTCCAACGGCGTGTGGATGACCGCCCGAGGTGACCTCCAGCATCTCCTTGAGGGTGTGATCACGGTGATGCAGGCCAGCGCCCTGCCCACGATGGGGTTCCTGGCCGTGCTGCTGCTGTTGTTCATGTACCTGGCGCTGATCGGGCCTGGCGGTGGCGTTGGCCATGCGCAACGCGCTGATCTACATGACCGCCGCGCTGGCCCCGCTGGTGTTCGGGTCGTCGGTGCTGCCGATGATCCGCGACAGCTCCCGCAAGCTCGTGCACCTCGCCGTGTCGCTGATCGTGTCCAAGCTCGCGATCGTGATCACGCTGGTGCTGGCCGTGAAGCTCATGGCCAACGCCTCGAGCGTCGACCCCGTCGGGCAACGCGCTGTCCGACGGGGTCGCCGCGCTGGGCATGCTGTTCGCCGGGGATCGTGTGCTTCGCGGTGGCGTCGATCACGCCGCTGGTGCTCTACAAGCTCATGCCGACCGTCGAGGGGGCCGTGGTCGGTGCCGGGGTGGCCGGCGGTTGGGGCCGAGGCGCCATGACCGGCATGTACGGCATGTCGACGGCCAAGAACCTGGGCGGCAGCGTCACCCGCCTCGCCTCCCGGCCGGTCCCCTCAGGCGCGGCGGGCGGGCCGGCGGGGCGAGCATGGCGGGCGGACCGACAGGAGCGGGTGGGGCAACTCGATGGGCGGCCTCGACCGGAAGCGCGGGAGGGCGCGCGCAGGCGCGGAGGCGGGGCGGCTGCTGCCGGCGCCGCGGGTGGGGCAATGGCCGCCACCGGGGTCGGGCTGCCGTTGACCGCCGCCGCGGTGGGGCTGCAAGCAGTCCGTTCGGGCCTGGAGCGCGCCGGGCGCGAGGCAGCCGCGACCACTGACGCCGCCAGCACCGGCAGTCAGGCCGAGCGGCCGACAGGCGGATCAACGAGCGGCTCAGCGTCAAGCGACCGCGCCGACGCCGAGCCCAGCCGCCGAAGACGACGGAGGGGAGTCAGCGGTGAGCGCCGCGTCCTACCGGTTCGGCGACGCCAGCCGCCCCGGGCTGCTGCTCGGTCTGTCCGGCCGCCAAGCCGTCCCGCTGGTCGGCGGGGTCCTGTGGATGGCGTTCGCCATGCAGACCTCCGCCCCCCTCACTGGTCCTGTCCGGACCGGCGGTCGGGCTGGTGGTGGCGTTCGGGCGTTGGCGGGGCATCCCGCTGGTGGACGTGGCCGTCCCGGCGACTCGGCTGTGGTGGGCACGCCGGTCCGGGTCGGGCTGTTGGGTACGGGCGTCGCTGACCGCTGGCCCGAATGCCGGCACGAGGACCTGCCCCGGGAGCTGGCCGGCCTCGAGCTGCTCGAGGGCCCGGCGGTGGCTGGTCCCACTCGGCGACGCCGGCCGGGGTGGTGTGGGACCGGCCGGCGGGGACCGTCACCGGGGTGCTGCGGGTGCGAGGCGACGGGTTCGCCCTGGCCTCCCAGGACGAACAAGACGCCGCTCGGCGGATGGGGCGCGGCGCTGGCCCCGTTCGCCCGGGAACGCGGCGCCGTCACCCGGGTCAGCTGGCAGGAGTGGGCTCACACCGTCGGCGCCGCACGAGCACCGACGCGTTCCTCGACGAGCTCGGCGTCACCGGACGCGACGACCCCGCCGCGGCGGACTACCTCGCCGCTGGTCGACGGGCCGGCCGCCGCCTCGGTGACCCACGAGGTGCTGATCAGCGTCACCGTCGATCAGCGCCGGGTCCGGGCCCGGCGCAGCCATCGACCCGCTCGACGCCGCGGATCGAGGTGCTGGTCGACGAGCTCCGCCTGTTCGGCGACCGCCTCGAGTCAGCCGGCCTCACCGTCGACGGACCCCTGACCCGACCGAGCTCGCCCTGCGGTGCGACTGCGTTCGGACCCGACCCGGGCCGCCACGCTGACCGCCCTGTCCCGGTCGCTGGCCGCGGCCACCGGACGGGGACCGATCGAGTGGGGACCGATGGCGGTCGAGTGCGCGCTGGGGACGGGTGCGGGTCGACGGCGCCGAGCACCGTTCCTACCGGGTGGCGTCCTGGCCGATGCCTGCCCGTCGGTGCGGACTGGCTCGGCCCTCTGCTCGGCGCGCCGGCGCACACCCGCACCGTCACCGTGGTCATGGAACCGGTCCCCCTCTCACGTGCGGCCCGGGCCGCGGACCGCGAGGTCATGGGCCGCGAGGCCGACGCACGACATGAAGGAACGCCGCGGGTTCCGGGTGTCGGCCCGGGACCGCAAGCGCCTCGACGACGTGACCGACCCGGGAGGCGAGCTGGCCGAGGGCCACCCCGAGTTCCGCTTCGTCGGCCTGGTCGATGTCGCCGCGGCAGACCTCGACGCCCTCGATCGAGGCCGCGGCCGCGATCGAGCAGGCCGCCGCCCAGTCGCCTGCTCGACCTGCGACCCCTCGAAGCCCGCCACGACCTCGGCTGGGTCGCCTGCCTCCCCTTGGGCCGCAACGTCGCGCCCTCCGGGACGATCCGATGACCCGCCGCTCCGAGATCGCGCCCCTCCCCGGTTCGGGTGGCAGGCCACCGATCTTCAGGCCGCCGGGTCTGCGCGTGGATCGGCACCGCTCGACCATGGCGCACCTGCGCAGCGTCTACCCGTTCCAGCTCGACGCCGGGCTCGGACCCAGCACGCCCCGTACATGGGGGTGTCGGTGACCGCCGGGATGAGCGCCTTCCACTTCGACCCCTTCGAGCTGTACCCCGACGTGCTCACCAACCCCAACGTGCTGGTCGTCGGCGAGGTCGGCTCCGGCAAGAGCACCACCGTCAAGGCGTTCCTGTCCCGCTCCGTCGCCGTCTACGGGCCCCTGCGGTTCGTCGCCATCCTCGACCCCAAAGGCGAATACGGGCCCCTGGCCGACAGCCTCGGCCATCCCCACGGTCCGGCTGCACCCCGGCGGCGACGCCCGGCTCAACCCGATGGACCCCCGCCCCGGCGACGACCCCGAGCGACGCCATCGCCCGCCAGAGCCTTGCCGCCGCGCTCGTCACCGCGGTCCTCGCCCGGCCGTCTCGAACCGGCCGAGGACGCCGTGTTGGGCTGGGCCATCCAGACCCTCGCCCGGACCGGCCGGCCGTTCGCGCTCGGCGATGTCGTTGCCGCGGTGCAGCGACCCGTCCGAGGACCTGGTGGCGCTGTCCCAGCTCAGTCCCCTCGAGCTGGCCCGGGCCGTCGACCCCGGTCGTGTTCGCCCTCGACAAGCTCATCGGCCGCACCCTGCGCCGGCATGTTCGACGGGCCCACCACCATCGACGTCGACTGGGCCGCCGGGCCCGGCATCGCCATCGACCTGTCCGCCGTGTACGGCGACCGCGACACCCTCGCCCTGGTGATGCTCGCCGCCACCAGCTGGCTGGCCGCGGTGCTCCAACAGGCCGGCGACCGCCGGGTCATCCAGGTCATCGACGAAGCCTGGGCCGCGGTCCGCCACGGCGCCCGCCACTTCCAGAGCTCCCTCAAGCTGGCCCGCACCTACGGCGCCTCCACCTGGCTGCTGTGCCACCGGCCCTCCGATCTCACCGCCCAAGCCGACGACGGCACCGCCGACGCCAAGATCGCCGCCGGGCTGCTCGCCGACCTGCAGACCCGCATCCTGTTGCGCCAGCCCGCCGACCAGCTCCCGATCGCCGCCGAGCTGTTCGGACTTGCCGAACGCGAGACCGAGCTGGTCGGCCAGCTCGTGCGCGGCCGGGCCCTGTGGCGGCTGCAGATCGCGGGCCGCGGTCGTCCAAGGCGTCCTCACCGCCCGCGAGCGCGATCCTGTTCGACACCGACGCGGCGATGGCCACCTGAGGCAGCCATGGCCGCCGACCCCGATCGCCGCTGGACCATCGACGACGTCCTCGACCGCACCGACCTCGCCGCGCTCCTCGACGAGCACGCCCACCCGCCGGCACCGCCGGGCCCAGCCGGCGCTGGCACTGCCCCGTCCCGGACCACGACGACCACCATCGCCTCGGTCACCATGCACACCGACGCCCGCGGCCACCAACGCTGGCGATGCTGGTCCGGCGACGAGACCCACCGCGGCGACGCCATCGACCTCGTCATGGTGACCCGTCGACCTCGATCGCGCCGCCGCCATCACCCTCCTCGCGGACCGCGCCGGACTCGACCGCGACACCCGAGCCGACCCGGGGACCTACCGATCACCACGGTCCAGGACCGTCGAACCCTCCGGGCCACGCCCGCTCGACCCGCTCGTCGTCGACTACGTCAGCACGCCTGCGAACAGATCCTGTGGACCCGCACCGGCCGACCCGTCCTCGACTGGCTCGCGCATCGTGGCCTCGCACGAGACCACTCTGCGCGCCAACCACGTCGGCGCCGACCCCGGACGTGACCTGCTGCGCCGCGGTACGCGGGCTCCCTCGAGGTCGCGGGCCTGGCGTCACCTTCCCCGCCCTCGACCCCGCAGGGCACGTCACCTACGTCCAGACCCGGTACCTGCAACCTCGAACCGGCGGCCCGAAGTACGAGAACCCGGCCAGCCACCTCGGTGCCAACCCCCGCCTGGCCTGGACCCACCTCACCGAGGCCCGTCGGCCCGAGCCCGCTCGTGGTGTGCGAAGGGATCCCCGACGCCCTCACCGCCTCGGCCAACGGCCTGCGTTCGGTCGCCCTCCTCGGCGCCCAGGCCCTGGACACCGAGGGTCGTCGACGCCCTGGGCGGCCGAAGCTCGACGGTCGGACTCGCCGCTGGTCGCGGTCATCGACGCCGACCCCGCCGGGCGCGCCTGGGGACGCCGGCTCACCGAGCTGCTCGAACCGACCGGCGTCGAGCTGCAGATCGTCGAACCCCCCGGCGACAGCCTTGACCTCAACGCCTGGTCGTTGCAGGACCCAGGCTGGGTCGAACAGATCGCGCTGCGCTCCGCTCACGAATCGCCCACGGCCCGAACGGGCGACCGCCACCGAGCTCGGGCTGGACGCCCGATGAGGTCCAGCGTCCGGTCACGCATGCGTTCTCGGTCCGAAGGCCCATCGGGTTGGAGCAGGCGGTGGATCGAGTTCAAGGCCCCCCGGACATCCCGCCAGGGCGGACCCAGAGTGGATATCAGCTCCCGCATGGCCTCCCGCTCCCGAATCAACCGCGCCGACTCTTCCAGCAGCAGCCTGACCTGATCGCTCGGCAGCGAACCGCAAGCCCCGAGACTCCGTCGCATCACCTCGATGTCCCCGACCGTCAGTCGCCGATCCTGGTCCACCC
Organism: uncultured Microthrixaceae bacterium; assembly: GCA_963793965.1. GTDB lineage: Bacteria > Actinomycetota > Acidimicrobiia > Acidimicrobiales > Acidimicrobilacustridaceae > UBA4742. Next base: position 22,036 of record CAWCCB010000008.1, on the reverse strand, counting down.
CCGCCACCCTACGAACACCTGTTCCGTAGGGCAAGGGGGGTGCTACTATTTGGTCGGCTCCTCCTGCATGCCTCCGACCCGCCGTCTCGTGGAGCGACGGCGCGATCGGAGCGTCGCGATGCAGGACACCTACGATCCGTTCAGCTACCTGCTGAGTGAGATACGAGCCCACGACCAGGGCCTGCGCTACTGGCCCCCAGGGCAGCGCCAGCACTACCTGGATCAGCTGCGGGCCGATGAAGCCCAGGAGATCGCCTGGGGACGCCGGCACTTGACCCTTGTCCACGGGCCGATCACCGATCCCGAGGGCGCTGCCATCCTCGAGACGATCGTGGCCGATCTCGCCACCCTGGTGGCTGGCCAGGACTGGTACCGCTTCAGCGGCCTCCCCGACCACCACCTCACCTTGACCGTCGAAGGCCCAGATGCCGACAATCTCGTTGGTCTTCGCGCACACCTGGCGGCGACTCGAGCCAGACCGGCCTGGCGACTGATCACATCGCCTGTTGTCGAGGTCACGCCGTGATCGGGCGACGGCTGGCGAGCACCCGGCCCCCAACGAGCGCGCGTGGCGAGCTCTGGAATCCCTCGGAAAGGAACCCCATGGACAAGCTCCTGCTCACCCCCGAAGAGGCCGCCAAGGCCCTGTCCATCAGCCGATCCAAGCTCTACGAGCTGCTCGCCACCAACCAGCTCGAATCGGTACGTATCGGCGCGAGTCGACGGATACCCGCCAGCGCCCTCGACCAGTTCGTCGAGCAATGCAGAACCACCGCCGGCGCGGCCTGATGCGCCGATCTGCAGGACGGATCGGCAATGAGCCGCCGTCGTGGTCCCGGTGAGGGCAGCGTCTACTTCGACGACGACAGCGAGCTGTGGGTCGGTGTCCTCACCCTGCCCGCCGACGGGACAGGTCGTCGGCGGCGAAAGTACGTGCGAGCGAAGCGCAAGCAGGAGGTACTGGCGAAGCTCGACGCGCTTCGCACGGAGGTGGCGAAGGGTCGGCCGCTGCCCGACAAGCGTCGCACCACAGCCGACTATCTGCGCTGGTGGTACAGCGAGGTGCTACCTGGCAGCGTGAAGGAGAGCACCGCAGAGGGCTACATCTGGATCATCGAGAAGTACATCATTCCGGCCGTCGGCCAGTACCGCCTGGCGAACCTCAGCCCGGCGCACGTCCACTCGATGCTCCGGGCAATGGAGAAGAGAGGCCTCTCGCCTCGCACGCGGCGGCTGACCCGATCGATCCTGCGCCGAACCCTCACGACGGCAGAACGCTACGAGTACGTGTCCCGCAACGCAGCGTCGCTCACTGACCCGCCCAAGGTCGGATCCAGCAAGCTCGACGACGCGCTCACCGCCCAAGAGGCGCGAGCCGTACTCGACGCGGCAAGCGGCGACCGATTCGCGGCGCTCGCCGAAGTCGTCCTCGCACTCGGCCCGCGCAAGGGAGAGGCACTCGCCCTCCGCTGGGACAACATCGACTTCGACGCCGGCACGATCACGATCGAGGGCACCCTCAAGAACCGCAAGGGCGGCGGCTGGTACGTCGACACGCCCAAGACACGGCAGTCAGCCAGGGTTCTCCCGATGATCGACTCGGTACATGAGGCGCTCCTGGACCGCCAGCGGATCCAGGCAGGCGAACGCTCGAGCGCGGGCGAGGATTGGCAGGAGCACGGCTTCGTCTTCACCACCGCAACGGCACACCGGTCAGCGTGTGGAACGCGTACCGCTGGTGGCGACGACTGACCGAACGAGCGGGCATCGGGCCACGCCGCTTCCACGCCAGCCGTCACACGACCGCGACGCTGCTGCACGAGCGGGGTGTCCCGCTCGAGGTCATCTCGGCTCTGCTCGGCCACTCCAGCCTGTCGATCACCGCTGACATCTACACGGGGATCGGCCTGAAAGCGAAGCGGGCGGCCGCCGAGAAGATCGGTCAGGCCATCCGCTGAAACGAAGGAAGTGAACGGCCGCCAAACCCGACTGTCACCGGATCCCGCTGCTGGGTGTGCTCACCTGATCTGGCCCCACTTGGGCGGGTAGTGCTCATCTGATTTGGCCCCACCTGTGGGGGTCCACCGGTGGGGCTGCTGCGCCGTTGACCGTGGGCGATGCCCAAGAGGTCGAAGGTGAAGGTGTACGAACAGATCCGCAAGGCTCACGAGCGCGAGGGCCTGTCGGTTCGCGAGCTGGCCCGCCGGTTTCATGTGCATCGGCGTGACGTCCGTCAGGCGTTGGTGTCGGCGGTCCCGCCTGAGCGCAAGGTGGTGGTGCGGCCGGCTCCGTCGTTGGATCGGTGGAAGCCGACGATCGACGGGTGGCTCGAGGCTGATCGCTCGGCGCCGCGCAAGCAGCGGCACACGGCGAGGCGGGTGTGGCAGCGTCTGGTCGAGGAGCACGGGGCGCAGGTGGGTGAGTCGACGGTGCGCCGCTACGTGGCGGAGGTGCGCCGCCGGATGGACGTGCCGCTGGTGGAGGTGATGGTCCCCCAGCACCACCCGCTTGGCGATGAGGCCGAGGTCGATTTCGGCACGGCGGGCGTGGTCCTGGCCGGTGTGCCCGTCGAGGTGTCGATGTTCGTCATGCGCCTCTCGGCGTCGGGCCGGGGCTACACGCGGGCCTATTTGAACGAGGCCCAGGAGGTGTTCCTCGACGGTCACGTCCGCGCGTTCGAGCACTTCGGCGGGGTCCCCCGCCGGATCCGCTACGACAACTTGAAGGCGGCGGTCGAACGTGTCCTCAAGGGCCGGGACCGCGTGGAGTCGGACCGGTTCATCGCCCTGCGATCGCACTACGGGTTCGAAAGCTTCTTCTGCCAGCCGGGCATCAAGGGCAGCCACGAGAAGGGCGGCGTGGAAGGCGAGGTCGGCCGTTTCCGTCGCCGCCACCTCGTCCCGGTCCCACACGTGGGTTCGATGGCCGAGTTCAACGAGATCCTCGCGGTGGGCGTGGCCCGTGACGATCAGCGGTTCATCGCGAAGCGGCGCATCACCGTCGCCGAGCACTTCGCGCTCGAGGCCGACGCCCTGCGCCCATTGCCGGGCGAGCACTTCGACGTCACCGTGGTCGCGAGCCACCGCGTGGACCGCAAGTCCCGCGTCTCGGTTCGTGGCTGTCTCTACTCGGTCCCGGCCCGCCATGTCGCCAAGCGCCTCGATGTCCGCATCGGCGCAGAGGCCATCGACGTCTACGACGGCGCCAAGGTCGTGGCCCACCACGCCCGGGGCCTCAAGGGCGACGAGGTCCTGGCCTTGGATCACTACCTCGAGGTGCTGGCCCTCAAGACCGGGGCGTTCCCGGGCGCTACGGCGCTGGCCAGGGCACGGGCGGGCGGCGTCTTCGGTCCGACTCACGAGCGGTTCTGGGCTGAGGCCCGCCGCCAGCTCGGTGACCGTGACGGCACCCGCGCCCTGATCGAGGTGCTGCTCCTGCATCGGACCATTCCCGCCGACGCGCTCGTCGCCGGCATGCAGCGTGCGCTCACCGCCGGATCGATCGACGCGGCGGTGGTCGCGATCGAAGCGCGACGCGCGCACGAGCCGACCGTTGCCACCGTCGTGCCGATCGGGGAGGGCCTCAGCCGTTTCGATCGGCCTCCCCCGTCCATCGCCGACTACGACGACCTCCTGGAGGCCCAATGACCAAGATGACCGACACCGCCGCGGTCGCAGCCATCGGGGCCGCCACCCGAGAGCTGCGCCTCCCCGTGGTCCGCACCGACGCCGAACGTCTCGCCGAGATCGCGCAGCGCACCCAGCAGAGCTACCTGGCGTTCCTGGCCGAGGTCCTCTCCGCTGAGGTCGACGAACGCATCGAACGCCGCCGCCAACGACGGATCAACGAAGCGAAGTTCCCGCGCACCAAGCGCCTCGCCGACTTCGACCTCGATGCCGCCCCCACCATCAACGCGGCGACAGTCGCGACGCTCGCGTCAGGGGCTTACCTCGAAGCCGGTGAACCGGTCGTGCTGCTCGGCGACTCCGGCACCGGCAAATCCCACCTCCTCATCGCCCTGGGGATCGCGGCGTGCGAACAAGGACGACGGGTCCGCTACGCCACCGCCGCCCAGCTGGTCAACGAGCTCGCCGAAGCCGCCGACGAACGACGCCTGTCACGCATAGTGGCCCGCTACGGCCGCCTCGATCTGCTCTGCCTCGACGAGCTCGGCTACGTCCAGCTCGACGCCCGCGGATCGGAGCTGTTGTTCCAGATCCTCACCGAGCGCGAGGAGAAAGCCAGCATCGCGTTGGCCAGCAACCTCCCGTTCAGCGAATGGGGCACCGTCATCCCCGACCCCCGCCTCGTCGCCGCCATCGTCGACCGCGTCACCTTCCACGCCCACATCCTCGAGACCGGCACCAACAGCTACCGCCTCCGCACCACCAAGACCAGGACCCGGCGCAAGACCACCTGAACCGGCGCGAACCCCGGCACCCTCCACCCATCCCGACCCGCCGAGGCCCGCTACGAGCAACACAGCAGGCAGTTCTCGCCCGCCCACCCCCCGATCAGCCAAGTGGGGCCAGATCAGACGAGCACCCTGGGGCCAGTTCCGGTTGACATTCCCACGAACCCGATCGAGGCGCACTTCGGGCCGCTACGACAATTCGTGTTGGCCAACAGCGACCACGCCGACCACCGAGCCCTCGGCCACGCCATCCGCAACTACCTGCGCTGGCGCAACACCCACACCCGCGACCCCCGACTCCCTCGAGGCCCAACGCCGCCACCGCGCCGCATCCGCAGCGAACAACAACGCCGATGCGGGCCACCCCAAACGCCACGCCGCATAGCACGCGAACGTTTGTGGTCAGAGCGCTAGGTGGCGTTAGGCGCTCGGTCAGGCCCCGCGGTGCGACGGGCGTCGTTGGGGAGGCGAGCAAGCTGAGCGTCGGGATCGTCGATCTCGCCAAGGACCGGGAGGTAGTGGATGAGGTCTTCACCTGCGTACTCGACGGCAGGGAGCACGATCCTGACTGGTGGATGCCTTGGTGGGCGCCATGGGTCGCGTGTGGGTTCAGCTCGTCGTCCCAGTCGATGGTCTCGCCCGTGAACACGTCGGTCGGGATCAGTACGCCTTCGCAGCGGCTGTCGGGTCGTCGCCGGAATCGCATGCGAGCTCTCGGTGCCCCCCGCGAACCAGGTTCGTTCTTCCCCGCAGGTCCTCCGACGGGGTTAACAATGGAACGGTTTCACCAAGGTGTGCTCGGATCTCTCCGCTCATGAACCGGCCCAGCACCTCGCCGGCACCGATCAGCGGCAACGGCCGCCCTCCGGGTCGATGTCGACCAAGAAGCCATCGAGGCCGCGTACCCCCCCGGCCCCGTCAAGGCGCAACGTCCACGCTGGTCTGTGGTGGTCCGGGGCCCGATCACGATGCCGTCGAAGGTCGGCTGAGTCTGACCGTCGTGTTGCCGTGGACGAACAGATCGCTGGACCACTCCCCATGACGAAGGCCCACGGCGCGGACGAGGTCCTCGACCGAGGCCACCAACGCCGCCCGGTCGGCCAGGTTGGACGGCCAACGCACCGGGCTGTCGTGCTCTGACGGCCCCAGGAAGCCGTGGAAGTCCGCATAGCCAGGAATCTGACTGGTGCCCAGCGTCTGCAAGAACAACTTGAACCCGCCCTCGGCGTGAAGCCACCAGGTGACCGCTGTCTCGGGGTCGGTGTCAGCCACCACCTCGCCCCCCATTCCGAGCGCAGCACCGATTCGTCGCAGGTCCTCCGGCCCATCTCCCAGGGCCCGGAATCGATAACAGGTGCCCGGGCCACCGGCGAGTTCAACCAGATCCGCGTCGTCCGCCACCATCAGATCCACCCCGTCACGCTACCCACCCGCGTAGCTCGAACCTGAGCCGAGCAGGACAGGGTGGCTGGCTCCGGGCTTGCGGGGCCGGGCCCGCTGAACAGCACCGAGCGCTCGCATATGAGACCCACTCCCAACCCCGTCTGGACCGAACGCCTCGAGCGCCGATGTGCCGTTCGGCGCTTCTGTCCCCAGCGCTGATTGGGGGATTACCCGCATGGTCACGGGCGCTCGGCTGGAAGACCCTGTACGAATGATGCCCCTCCCGCCCCCACCCGCTGCGGCTGAGACCTCCCACCCGATGGTGGCCGCTCAGAGCATGTGCGCTGCTGATCGGTTTGGTGGTTGCCGCTGGTGGACTGCGATGGGCTGCCATCAACGCTCTGGCTTATCTCGGTGCCAACCTGTCAAGACCCCTGACGCGATCCCCGGTGAGGTTCGCGGTGTCCTGATCGGGCTCGGGCTGTTCCAGGTTGGGTTGGCCTGTGCCGTGATCGCAATTTGCCTGACCGTTCCCGGCGCCCGCCGCCAGCGATAGCTGGGAGGCCAGGAGCGCCGATGTGCCGATAGGGGGCGTATCGGACAGGCCAAAGCGGAATCTCTTGGGCGTGTGGACCTCCGACGGGCATTCGGGTCGGCATGGCTCCGGAGTCGTTCGACGAGAGGTGGATGTCGGACTGGAGTGAGTGGGTTCTCGACGATGGCCTTCCCGAGCTTCCTCAACGGTGGCCATCGGGGAGTCGGTACCCATCGCCTACTGGGCTGGCCCCGCAGTCGGGGCGGTGGTCCATCGCCAGTGGGTCTGGGGAGAAGCTGGTCAGGACGACTACGTGATCGAGGAAGTTGAGCACTTCCATCGGACCCAGGGCGGATGGAAGATCTCCGACGGCGGTGGAGGTGGGGGCGGCTGGCTCGATGCGGATTGGAACCTGTCGCTGTGGCGCCCAGGTTCGTGGCGATCGAGGGTGAGACCTTCACCACCGGCGACGGCTGGTCGTGCTGGTCGATAGAGGGGGTCGCCGGTGCTGCCGTCGCCACCCTGCGACTCGACGACTGGTCGGGGACCACCACACGGAACCTCGACGCGCCCACGGGCCTGTTCATCGTCGCGTCCGATGACGCTCAGGCAGCTCTGACGGTCCTCGACCAAGCGGGAGCGGTCATGCTGCGGGCTCCGTTCCCCGGGCCACCCCAAGCGTCCTAAGTGCCGTTCGGTCACTTCCGCCAAGTCGCGAGATACTGACCCCGTGAGCGAGCCAGTGCCGTATCAGCCAGCCGACGACGAGGTCCTTGCTCACCGCTTCGACGGCGACTACGCAGACGTGTTCTTCTCGGTCTGGACCAACCACGGCAACGCTAGACCCCACTACTACGTCTGCTTAGACGAGAACGGGGAAGCCGGTCGTGGTGGCTCGATCCTCAGCAGGCCGAGCTACTTGGCAGACGACTCCTCGACTACGGAGCGGAGTGTCGCGAGCTGAACGCGAACGAGGAGGTGCGCCAGGCGCTCTGGCGAGACTCCCATCCGACTGAGGGGTAGCTCGCCAGGACCGGCCGTCCCGCGGTCGGGATACGGGCCAGGGATCGCCGCTCCGAACCGGCGATCGGGCTGAGCCGAAGTGCCGTTCGGCGCTCGATCCGTCATGCCGGATGATCGCAAGTCATGTCGTTGGCGGCGCTTCGTCAGCGGCCGCCTCGACCTCCTGTGTGGTCCGCTTCAGCAGGCAGAACTCGTTGCCGTCAGGGTCAGCCAGAACGACCCAGGAGACGTCCGGACCCTGGCCGACGTCAGCCCGGGTTGCCCCCAAACCGAGGAGCCGGCCCAGCTCTTCCGCTGTGGTGCACCCGTCGGCCCGCAGGTCGAGGTGCAGGCGGTTCTTCACCGCCTTGACTTCTGGCACCCTCATGATGTCGAGAGTCGGCATCCTCGTCCCCGGAGCCGCCAGACTCACGCCGCTGTCGTCCTCGTCGACGACCACCCAGCCGAGCACCGCCATCCAGAACTCAGCCAGGTGGAACGGGTCGACGGAGTTAATGCACACGCACGCGATGCGACTCGTCACAGGGCGGGATCGTGCCAGACAACAGGGTGCCGTGCTCGATCCGTCCCGAAGTGCCGTTCGGCTCGGGTCGCCTGGCCAGCTAGGTTGCACCACTTGGTGCTCAGCCGTCTCGCTTCAATGACCTGTGGAGCGGTGTGCCTTGTGGCACTAGTCGGATGCTCGGCAACATCTGGCGGCCCGACCAGCGCGAGGTCACTCCGGTTCACGGTGGCCTATGCCGACAACTCCGCCCACGAAGTGCAGGTCAGTTACGGCCAGGTCGGAGAGGCATCCAGGCAGGTCGTGGCACGGACTTCGTGGACGAGCCCCGCGATCCAGGTGAAGAAGGGCCTGCACTACAAGCTGACCAGCGAAGGTCCCGTACTCGGTCGTGTCAGCTCGGAGTGTGGGGTCGAGACAAGCAATGGCTGGGTCGGGGCCAACACTTCACCCTCAGGACGGTGCACCTACACCTTCCCCGACGATGCCTCGAACTGAGACAGCCTCATTGCGGTGCACCCCGTGCCGAACCGGCGCTCTGGGCGGTCGCTAGGAGCGCCGACGTGCCGTTCGGGCGCGAGGATTGGATGGAACCAACGCTTGGCCGAGAGCGTCAGATGATGGTCGAATGAGATCGCCGCCAGGGTAAGGGAAGTTGCGGATGCGTCAGCATGATCCGGGCCGGATCATCGGTTCCCTCGTTGCCGCGGTTGCCGTGGCGATCTTCGCGGCAGCATGCGGGGCGAGCGACACGGCGATGTCGACGGGGTCGACTGGAACGAGCAGGGCGACCGCAACGTCCACGCTGCCCAGCGTGACAACCTCCTCATCCAGTGAGGAGTCACTGACCGCCCGAGCCGCCTTCTTGTGCGCGGCCGATGCCACCCGGTCCCACGGCGCGGTCGCCGCGGCCTTTCCGAGCACGGTTGCCGGTCTCGGCCGCTACGTCGTCATCCCGGGCGATCCCGGCGGTGACCCTAAGGAGCCAGCAGCCTGGCAGGTCCCCCTCTTCTATGGCCGACCCCTCAATGATTTTGCGGTCGTCTGCTACCTCGACAATCTCCCCGTCGAGCCAACGCCTCTGCTGCCAGATGGATCCCGCCCTCCCCGCTACACACCACCGACCAACCGACTCGACCTGATCCGGAGCGACGGGCAATCAACCTGGGAGGAGGCTTCTGATCACCAAGTCCCCGAACCGCCGTGAGAGGTGCGCCGACGTGCCGTTCTGTGCGCCTCAGGACTGAAACGGCTCGGCCAGTCGCTTGACCGATTCAAACGTGTCCTCGGGAACGGGGTCGAGTCGCCAGGTGTGAGAAAGGGCGAGTCGCAAAGGCCGATTGCCCGGCGCCTCTGCGGCGATGAGTTCGGCCACCTTGTCCGGTTCACGGGCTAGGAGATCCTCGATTGGGCCAGCTCCGATGATTCCGAGGACCTTGTCGTTCGGTGCGGCTGCCAACAGCGCGAGAACCACCAGCCAGCTCCGCTGCACCGACCACGCCCCGGCGGACAGTCCTGCGAGGACCTCCTGCTCCGCCCACTCGTCGTCGCCAGCCCCGGCGTCGTACCAACGGCACCAGACTTCAGCCAGATCGGTCATGTCGGGGTCGGCCACGCCTACAGCCTGACACGCTTGTCGAAACGACCGATGTGCCGATAGGGCGCGCCGTCAGGGCCGGTTCGAAACGTCGGTGAACAGACGCGATTCTCGCAGGATGGTCTCAAGCTGCCCAGCCTCCTTGGCAGCGTCTCGATCGGTCAGGGAAAACTCGGTGCGAGTCCCGAAGCTCCAGATCATCGGAAACCGGGCAACGGATGGGCTTTCCATGAAGGCAATCGCCTGGCTCTGGGTCACCCCCGGAGCGAGTGATGCCCACAGGTGGGCCCTCGGAGCCGTCTTCAGCTCGCTGTCCAGCGTCGCCCCCGCCCGATTCGAGTGAGTGGCGCAACTCCCCAGGAGTGCGAGCGCCAGAAGACACCACCCGACTCGATGATCCACGGCGCTGCGCCTGGACCCACCAGCCCGACCACGAATCACGCCGGAAGACTACGGGCTGCTCGGGGCAACCGAGCGCACACAAGCTGCGTCGGTGAGATCGCGAGGTGCGCCGACGTGCCGTTAGGTCACAGCTCACTCGCGAGCGATGATGGCGTCGACCCTTGCCCTGACTTCAGGATCGCCTCCCCAGACGCACTTGAGAGCGGTGCGGAGATTCTCGCTGGTCGCGGCGCGGGCTTCGATGGTGTCGATCCACTCTGCCCCGTGGAAGACCAGGAGGTCTTCCAGGTCTCCCGCGCCGATATTGCACAGAACCTGCTCATCGCTGGCTCGGTCGATGGCGGCCGAAAGAACAGCCCAGCCCTGTTCCCGCGGGCCAAGGTGGATCAGGCTGCCGACATGAAAACGGACGCCGTGCGGGTCGTCGGAAGACCCACTGCTCAGATGTTCGAGATAGGCAGCGACGAGTTCGTCCTCATCCAGATCGCTAGCAGGGAACAGGGAATCCGACACGGTCACGATCCTGCCACGGCGAAGGGTCCCGTCTCGGACCCCCGCGCAACGCCTACCGAAGTACCGTTCGGGCGCCACGCGGGATCAGAGCGCCTACACGCGCTTGAGCTTCAGCGCGAGGCTCGGCACGACGAACGACGCAAGAAAGATCGGCAGGAACCGCTTCCCGGTGCATCGGAACGCGGCGGTTTCGCCCGCTCCAACCTCAAAACTCTCGGGTCGACTCGACTTCCGACCGTCTCGGACCTGCACCGTGTGACGACCCGGCGCGAGGGGCATCTCGGTCGTGTCGTTCATTGCGAGCGACCCGACGCCCTGGCCATCGACCAGGACCTCGTAGCTCCCTCTACGCACCTCTGCCCCAACTGCTTTGTGCGTCACCTTCAGCGTGGCGGCCATGTTGAGACCCCTCCGAACCCCTCGATCGGAGCCAAGCTACAGAACACACTGTCGTCGGTGCCTCAGAGCGTCGGACCTCACCGGCTCCGGGGCGCCGAGGTGCCGTTCGGCGCTCGGATGCTAGGAACTCGAACGAACTTGGCTCCGGCTGGCGTTCGGGGGTGACATGCATGCCTCATAGACCGATGGTGGCCGGCCCCACGTCGTGGTGGGCCACGGTGGTCTGGTTCTCGTGTTCAGGCGGAGTTCAGGTCGAGGTGATAACCCGGGCCTTTGGGAGGTTGAGCCAATGCGGCGATCGGGCGTGGGGGGATTCAGGCGGGCGACGCGATCCGGGGGCCGCCGGGTAGTCGCCGTCGGGTCGGTGGCGATCGCCTTTGTCACGGTGCTGTCTGCGTGCAATCTACTGAGCCCGGCACTCAGGCCTGAACGGGTAACGGCCGGCGCCACCCACGCCTGTGCGCTGCGGGCGAACGGGACCGTGGCCTGTTGGGGCGAAGGCGGGAACGGGCAACTGGGAGATGGGACTACCGCGGACAGCGGGACGCCGGTCACTGTGTCGGGAATCGCCAATGCCACCGACGTGAGCGCCGGCTTCCACGACACGTGTGCCCGACTCAATGACGGGACGGTCGACTGTTGGGGTTACAACGTTTGGGGCGAGCTCGGCAATGGCACCCCTACTGGCAACGGGATTCCCAACCCGACCCCGACGCCAGTGGTCGGGCTCACCAACGCCGCCACGGTCAGCACGGGCGTCGACCACACTTGCGCCCTGCTTCGCGGCGGCACCGTCGATTGCTGGGGGTATGGCGAGGGCGGCGTTGAGCTGGGTAATGGCGCCCTTGCCAACAGTCCGACCCCGGTGCCTGTGGTCGGCCTCACCCACGTCATCAGCGTCAGCGTCGGAGGGGCGGCTTGCGCGCTGCTTCGCGACGGCACCGTCGATTGTTGGGGCTACAACGCGGATGGCCGGCTTGGCGATGGCACCTTGACCACTAGGTCGACTCCGATGCCGGTAGCCGGGCTCACCCACGTAGCGAGCATCGCTGCCGGCTTGGACCACACGTGTGCCTTGCTTCGCGACGGGACCGTCGACTGCTGGGGACTGAACTCCTCAGGTGAGCTCGGTGACGGGACCTTAACGACCAGATCGACACCGGCGCCAGTATCCGGGCTGCGCCACGTGATGAGCATTAGTCCTGGCTGGGACCACACGTGCGCGCTGCTCCGCGACGGGACCGTCGACTGCTGGGGCCAGAACTTCTGGGGCCAACTCGGTGACGGCACCCGCATCGGCCGCACCACCCCGGCGCCGGTGACCGGACTCACCCACGCCACCAGCATCAGCGCTGGCGACGACTTCACCTGCGCCCGAGTTCTCGGCGAAGCGCCCCGTTGCTGGGGCTACAACGTCTACGGCCAGCTTGGGAACAACCCCCAGCTTGGGAATGACTCAACGACACCCCCGTGGCAAACCCTGCCCGTCGCCGTGCAGTGGCCCCAAGTGCTCGTGGACGGGATCTAGACCGCTGCCGCGGTCGCCCCGCATAGCCGGCGCTCGGCGCCCTACGTGCCGATCGGTGCGCTGTAGGTTGACAGCGATCCTTTGCGCCGCATGAGTTGAAGGTGGGCATGAAGACACGTCTGGTGCCGATCGCAGTGTGCTTCGTCATCGGCCTGGTGGCCTGCTCGGCTCCGCCCTCAAGCACGACGAAAGCCCCAAGCACAATGCTGCCGACGGGGGAACTAGTCGGAGTGGTCCGGGTAGTAGGGGGACTCATGGCCCCTACGGGACCTGCGCCTACCTCGGTGGTCCCCCCGTGTGACCAGATCAGCATCCGGCGCTACGGATCGCCCAGGCGTAGCCCGGTGCCCGCGGACGCGAGGTGCAGGTTCGACCTTCGCGTTCGGCCCGGCAGGTACGTCGTTGAGATCAACGGCTACGACAGCACAAGCGTGACAGTCGTCGCGGGTAGGACGGTCCGGGCGACGATCACCTTCAACATGTTCTAGTCAGTCTGCGCAGCAACCTCGCGAACGAGCGCCTACGTGCCGTTCGGCGCTTCGACCGAGTGAGCGGGTTCTAGCGAATCGGGCAGTTGATGGCGGTTATAGCCGGGCCGGAACTCTCGACCATCCGTTTCTCCTGTGGCGAAAGGGGCATCGGCGTGTGACCGTCTGGGCCGACGAGAAACACGTCCAGGCAGGCGAGCGCGATGGTCGTGATCCTCACCCGGGAGCGGACCAGATCGACCGACGCGGCGCCAGGTTCCGACCTGTTCGCACGGGGTGGCCAAGTTCTGCAGGTCGCCAAGCGGGTAGCGGTGCAATGGCCCGGGCCCGGGTAGACCGGTGAAGGTCACCGTGACGGCGAAGACGGTCACCACCACGCACAGCACGAGCGGTACGAGCGATGTCTTCTTCCGCCACGACGGCCGCTGCCGAGGTCCTCTCTGATCCGGCCACGTGGTCACATCAGATTCCGTCACCGAGGTGAACCACCCATGTGAATCCCATCGACCGTCGTGGCGTTGAGGTTAGGGCCTCGACCTGGCGCTTGCTGAAGTAGTCGGAGGCCCTAACCGGCGCTCGGGCGTTCCGAAGTGCCGTTCAGACAGCGCCCACGAAGTCGCCGGTGCCTTCCAGCGAGGAATCCAGCCCTCATGCTTTGACCCTCGGTACACGAGCCAAACCGCGCACCCTGTCGAGAAGGCAGCAAGGGCGAGCAGAGCGAGGAAGAGGTAGAGATTCGCCGTGGGCGCACCGGAGATGGTCATCTCGTCCGCGTCGGAATTCTCGAACTGGTACTCGCCGGGCACTTGCGGTTGGAAGGAGGCGAAGGGAGCGCCGTCCACGCCTCGCACATGGGAGAGCGAACTGTCATAGACAACAGACCCATCGGCGAACTCGGCGCCGTGACCGGGACCCTCCCGCTGGCCCAGTGATTCGCAGCGTGCTCAAGGGCGGCGGAAATTCGCCCGGCCCGTCAGTCCGCCATGTAGAGCCAAAGCGGCTTTGTCGATGAGAAATGGATCCGCGTCGTAGTGCCGCTCCTCAGCTTGTGGGCTCCCGCCCCCGTTCACCCACACGATGGCGATGCACCCACCAACACAGATGGCAGCCACAGCGAGGGCCGCCAAGACAGCCGGACGCGCTCCGAGTCGCCGCAGGTTCGCGTTCACGCTCTGACCGTACCGCTCGACACGAGCCCCAACCGGCACTCGGTCGTCCTCGCGAGGAAGCGCCGACGTGCCGTTGGTGCGGCTTGGCCGTTCGGGTGAGCCAGTGGTCGGCTACACCTTGCGGTGTGCCCGAGGTCCAGTATGGAGAGTTGGCGAGCGGACGTGGTTGAGGGGTTCCGCTGGTTCGCATCGTGGCCCCACCCACCGGGCGATTGGCCGGACTTCACGAACGCGGCGCACTGGATCGTGGATGACACCGGTGGGGCCAGCGCGACCCTGAGGGTTCGGTCGGACTTGTCCTGAAGGACCCGGTCGAGGCGACCGCGGTTCGCTTCGCCGTGGGCGAGCTAGCGGCTCTTCTAGATGAGGTCGGACCCAACGAGCCCGACGAGAGCTACTTCAGCAACACTCGCTGGCCTCGGGTGGTCCAAGCCTGCGCCAACGCATTCGAGGTGCTGACCAGCGACGAGACGTGACGCCGAAGTGCCGTTCGGCGTGCGCGCTGGAGCGGTGGCATCTCCTGCAAAGATCTCCCGGTGTTCAGGCTGCGCATCTAGAGGAGGGTCCACTGGTGTTCTGGCCGTTCTCGGCCGGGTCCATGTGTCTGCGACATCCGGTCTCAGCCGACGAGGTCCTGGACCGATTGCAGGACCATTACCCGTTGGCGCCCCGCGCCGCGCCGACCTCGGCCGGGAGCTTCCGCAGATGACAGTGGTGAGTCCTGGCTTGCGAGCTGGGACTCGCCCGAGGGCCAACACGTACGCGTCCAACAGGGAGCCAACCTGTTGAGAGGCGGCGGCTCGGCCGAAGAGTTCGACGGCACCCTCACGAGCAGTCGGACAGCCCCGACTGAGGGGTGTGGTCAGCGCAAGTCCAATGGTCGTTGGCTATGGGTTCGCGCTTAGCGGGGCGCTCTGCTTCTTCGGGGGGTTTTCCGCGTTTGGCGTGGGGTGGCGTTCTCTTCGGTTCGAGGAACTAGACGTCGGTCTGGCGGTCTTCTCACTGGTGCCACTCGCTGGGATTGTCTTCTTTGCGCTGCGAGCCTCGATGGTGATGGCGCAGACGTGTCGCAATCTGTTCGCCCGGGCTGCGCCCGGTGGGCTCGGCGAGACATCGATACCAGGTCGCGGACCAGGTCGAGGGCCCCTTTCGGTTTCTCAGGCGGCGCCGCACGGACGACCCCCTGAAGACCCCGCCCGAACCGGCGCTCGGCGGGATCACCAAGAGCGCGAAGCGTGCCGTTATGTGCTTCCCGGGCAGGGGTGAAGCTACCATACTGCGCTCGTGTCGACGAAGCCCGAGGTCATGCCGCTGCCAGAGGGCCTCGTGCCATCGCCTGGTGGCTGGGCGCATCCAGATGGTGTCCGGGCAGGCTGGAATTGGGTTTCACCTTGCGGTGCCTTTCCGGCTCCGGATCGTTGCCCGCGTTGGGTCCGGAGTCTCTACCAGACCCTTGGCTTGACCGCTACGCGAACGAGTGGATGTGGCACCACGGCGGGTTCATGGTCCAGTCGCCCGACAGCTATGGGCCCTGCCCGCGGTGCGCACATTGTCGACGTGCCGTCCAAGAAGGCAGCCGAGTTTCAGGGCCGCTTCTGTCAGACCGAGGAGATCGAGTATCGACCTGGGACAAGTGAGGTGCTTGCGGTCGGGGTCTCGTTCGAGCAGGGTGGGCAGGTCCACTGGGTGAAGCCGCAGTGATCTGGTCCTGCAGGTGCCCTGGTGACCCTGCCTCACCGGCTGTGGGGCGCCGACGTGCCGTTCGGGCGTGGTCGGTCGGGTGATGGATCAGTTCGGTCGTACCGCGTGTCGGACCATGGTGAGGCCTGACTCACGGGGCGGCCCGACGGGCCGGAAGCCAACCGACTCGTAGAGTCGCCGCGCCGGGTTGCCGTGGTTGACGCTGAGACTCAGCATCGGGTGGCCCTGGACCTCGCTCGCCTCGATGAGGCCGATGAGCAGCCGTCGTCCGATCCCTTCGTGACGACGGGATGCAATGACGGCGATCGACAGCTCGGGGACGTCCTCGGCGACGAAGCCATGTCCGTGTTCCATCTCGGTATAGGTCCGATACCAGGCCGCGCCCAGAGGGCCGTCCCCCTCGGCGACCAGTCCGAAGTCGCCGGGTCTCGGCCATCCAGCGAGGTACATCGAGTAGCGCGGATTGGCCATCACCTCGACAGCGGTCGGCGTGGGCTTGTCAGGTCGCCACACCGCCGCCTCGCCGAGCATCCTCGCGAGAAAGGGAAGGTCCTCGGGCCTGGCTGGGCGACAACGGAGATCTTCCACCTGGGTGAGTCAAGCAGAGCGGCGGCCTGCGACCCCTGGGAGGCCCCCTCGCCGCACCGTCACCGACTGGGTGTACGTCCAGAACCGGCGCCCGCCTCGGATCGCGAGGAGCGCCGACGTGCCGTTCGGCGTGCCTCCCAAACCGACCACTATGGACAGTCGTCACCGGGCGCGCGCCGAGCCCTCAGGTCCCAGGGGTGCGATCCCCACGTACCGCGGGCGGCCCAGGACGACGCCTTGCCGATGGCCTTGGGGACCACGGCGGTGGGCGATGTACTTCCGGTCCACGGTGAGCTGGCCGTCACCCGCCAGCGCCAGCAACTCACGCATGGCGGGTCTCGGGGTGGATGCCGCCGGGCCAACTACCAGGTCCGAGGGGACCTGACACATTTTCGGCTGAGCCGTCATATACAGGTTGTGAGCATGTGGACGGAGCAGTCGGACGCTCAGTTGCTGGAGCTGAACGATCCTGACGCGTTCGCCGAGCTCTACGGCCGGCACGCAAACCAGATTCTGGCCTGGTCAAGTGCCCGGGTGGGTGACTATGGCGCCGACCTAACCGCCGAGGTCTTTGCGGTGGCGTGGCGTAGCCGAAAGCGGTTCCGAGATGAGCACGATGGGTCCGCACTGCCGTGGCTGTATGGCATCGCTCAGAATGTGTTTCGGTCATCCCTGCGCAAGCGACGAGTCGAGCACGGCGCTCGGGAGCGCCTCGGACTCCCGGTCACAGTCATGCACACCGACTTCGAGGCCGTCGACGACCGCTTGTCGTTTCCCTCGGCTGTACTTCGAGCGGTCGCGGATCTTCCTGACTCCGAGCGCGAGTTGCTCGTTCTGCGCTTAGTCGAGGAACGGCCCTACAGCGAGATCGCCGAGCGCCTCCATTGCACTCCCGTCGCGGCTCGCTTGCGGGTCTCAAGATCACTTCGTCGTCTCCACCTCGCCCTAGGAGGGTCCCTGACATGACCACGCTTCAGCCTGAGCTCGAGTCATTCCGCCATGAGCTGCGCGTGGCCGTCCAGGCCGATCTGGATCGCCGGCGGGATCACCGGCGCCATCTCAGGAGAGCGATCGCCTTGGGCATTCCGGCGGGACTCGGCGCGTTGGTCCTCAGCCTCGCCCTCGTGTTGGGAGCTGGAAGTGGGTCGAAGCCTGCCGACGCGGCCATCCTCGCTTCTCCGCGAACGGCTCTCACCCCGCCGCCAAGTTCGGTATTCCATGTCGCCGCCTCGATCACCGTGGGGTCGAGCCCGGCACAGACCTACGAGCTGTGGACCGCCGGCTCCTCGTACCGGTTCATCAAGTTCGGCTACGAGGCCGCCTGGAACGGTACGACGATGTCCAGCTACGACGCCGCGTCCAACACGCTGTATGTCGGGATCTACAGCCCTCAGAATCACCCGCCAGTCGACACGGCCGCCACCATCCGCTCGCTCATCTCGTCGGGCCAGGCGCACGTCGCTGGCTCGACCGTCGTAGACGGAGTCCCAGCCTACGTAATGTCATTGTCCGGCCTGCCCGACGGTGGCGGGCTCAGCAACGGCACCTACGACCTCGCCAAGGGCGACTTCCACCCCCTGCTCCTTCAGACGACCGTCGCCTGTCAACAGGGACAGTGCCCAGAGACCGTGCACTTCCAGACTTACGACTACCTTCCCGAGACCCCTGCCAATCTCTCCTTGTTCGATCTGAGCGCCCAACACCCTGGGGCGACTGTCGTCAACGCCCACGGCGTGCCAGGTGTCGGAACTTCGTTCGGTAACAACTGACCGCCTCCACCTCCCGGTCGGCCAGAACGCTAGAGACGACTGAGCGCCCCACTCGGGGACTGGGGCCTGCGAAGAACCGGACTGAACCTTGGGCACCGCCCGGCCGAGCGAGCGACCGCGTGCTCGAAGCAAGGGTTGGCGGACTTCCAGAGGTGGGACCGTTCAGATCCTCGCGGACCAGCCACCGAATACGGCTGGCGACGGCAACCCTCGTACCGTTTGGGTGGGCGCCGATCTCGGCCATCGTGCAGCCAGATGGTGACTTCGTCTCCGGAAGCATGGTGGGACTCGCTGGTAGGTTTGGGGGGTGCCGGAGTCGTTGGCGAATGGTCGCCCGCAGGAGCGAGAGCGTTGGACATGGTGGCCACTACCGAGAAGCACCAACGGGAAAATGGCCCGCGTACGAGATCCGGCGTCCTTGGGCAATCGGCATTGTGGTCGTGTTCGTCGGGTGGGTTCTCCTCGGTCTGCTGTGGGCATCGATTGGGTTCGACACGCACGTGGCTCTATTGGTCGTAGGGGCCCCCGTCGCCCTAGGACTCGGTTGCGTCTTCCGGGGCAAGCAGGGGCGTCACACGTGACGGCTGGCAGACTCTCTGGAGGGGTCGCCTGCCTGACCAGATCGGGCTTAGACAGCCACCAACGGAGCGCTTGGGCTCGCTCCCAAACCGGCGCTCGGTGCGATGGCGAGGAGGGCCGACCCCTGCCGTTCGGTCCGCGGCAAGGT
This sequence comes from uncultured Microthrixaceae bacterium, assembly GCA_963793965.1. Lineage (GTDB taxonomy): Bacteria > Actinomycetota > Acidimicrobiia > Acidimicrobiales > Acidimicrobilacustridaceae > UBA4742. Next base: position 3,298 of record CAWCCB010000008.1, on the reverse strand, counting down.
CGCGCGATCTGGGGGAGAATGGGGACATGGTCGGCAGGGCGGTTGGCGGCGATGATTCGGGGCCTTCCGCCTCCGCCACTGGGGTTTGCAGGCATGCGACCTCAGCGCCTCGTGGTGAGCCCGCTCCTGATGGGCGCGTGGCTCGTCACGCTAGTTCTGTGGATGGTTGTGTTGACCGGGTCGGCCCTCACCGTAGGCCCGAGGGCCAGATCGTTCTCCCGCTCGGGATCGTCGTGATCGGGCTGCTGCTGCTGGGAATGTTCGCCACGGTGGGGTTCGGGGGTTGGCTGGCCTCACAGCGGCGCTGGCCACCGTTCCGTCCTTGCTGCCGGTCTCGGCACGCTGGCGCTGCTGGCTCGCTTCCTCGGGGCCTCGAGCGCGGTGGCGGCCGGCGACCCTGGGGGCGACGGCCTGGGCCGTGGCCAGGGTGCCATGCTCCTTGCCGTGCCCGCCCTCTTGCTCGTGATTGTGCTGCTCGGCGTGGGAGCGGCCCCGGTGCTCATGTGGCAGAGGTACCACCGCCAAAGCGCCACCGCGTCGGCCAGATGAGCGCCTGACGTGCCGATAGTGTATACCCGTGCCCCAGCCTCGTCTGGAAGTCATTGCTAGCGTGTACGAGATGTCGTCGTGGCCGTGGGCATTCGTAACCGACCGGGATCGATTCCCTCCGCTCTTGTCCTGGCGCCCTCGGCCAAAGGATGTCGTGATCACAGCGGTCGTCGGCGGCCTTTTGATGGCGGTGATCTCGTCGCCCTGGTGGGACGGCATCGTCGTGGCGCTTGCTTATCTTGTAGTCGGGTTTGGTGTCTGGTTGATTCAGCCCAGCATCCAGGAAGGACGCCGGAGGCGGCTCGCTAACGCAGCACTTCCGACGACTCCGCGGACCGGCAATGGAGAGCCCTAACCGGCGTTATACGGGTGATCGTTGTCAAGAGGGGTCCTTGTCGACGTGTTCGATGAGGTTGTCGAAGAGCGCGGCTCGGTCGGTCTGGCCGTGTGTTGGGCGTGGTCGCGTTGGCGGATGAGGGTTGGCCGGAACTCGATGCTGGTCTGGAAGTAGCTGCAGGTCTCGCAGACGGTTTCCATGCGGCAGTCGAGTTGGGCGGGCCGGGTGCATAGTCCGTTGCCGAGCATGCGGGCGTGGGCTTCGCGGCGGAGTTTGGCCATGCCGGTGGTCTCGTAGTCGGCGGGGAGTTCGAGCGGCCGGCCGTAGAGCGCGTCGATGCTGTGGCTGATGGCGGCGTATTGGTCGGCGACGACTCGGTCGGCGATGCGGGCGTAGGTGAGGGTCATGTGCATGCTGCGATGCCCGAGGAGCGCGGCGATGGCTTCGAGACGCATCCCGCGATTGATGGCCTGGGTGGCGAGCGTGTGACGCAGCTGGTGGGGGTGCACGTCGATGCCGGCGTGGCGGCCGATGCGCTTGACGATGCGCCCGACGGTATGGCGCTCGAGGCCGCCGCGCTGATCGGCGATGAGCCGCTTGTGGCGACGGATGTGTTCGATGTTGTCGGCGATCCAAACGGTGAGCTGCTCGACGAGTTCGGGGTGCAGCGGGACGTAACGGTCGTTGCGGAGCTTGCCGACGGGACGCGTAGCCAGTGGTTGGCGCCGATCAACACGAGGCATCGGCGTCGAGGTCACAGAGCTCGCCGGCGCGCATGCCGGTGCGAGCCAGCAGTTCGCACACGACACGGTCGCGCGGGTCGCTCGCGGCGCGAGCGGCGACCATGAACTTCGCGGCGGCAGTGTCGTCGAGGACTTTGGGCAGCGGTTCGGGGCTGGCGGGGATGTCGCCACCGATGACCGGGTTGCGGGGGGCGTCGGGCCAATCCCATTCGATGATCCGTTCGAAGAACATCCGCAGCGTGTGCAGGCGCTGCCGTCGAGTGTTCGCGGCGAGCGGCTTTGGGCCGGGCCGGCGCGGCGAGCCAGACTTTGAAGTCCTCGATGTCGTTGCGGCTAATGGCGGCGACCGAGCGGACCTCGGTGGTGTCGAGCAGCCAGCCGGCGAGTTGACGCAGCGTGATGTCGGCGACATCGACGCTGCGCGGCGCCAGAGACGTCGCGATCTGGGCGAGGTATCGGCCCATCGTGGCTGCCAGTTTCGTGGCCCGGTCGCAGATGCGGCGCATTCCAGCTCGGCACTCGATGGTCTCGACGGCTTCGACTGGCTGCGCGGTCATCGAGCGACCTCCTCCGCGGCGAGCAGCTCGGCGATGTCGGCGTTGGTGATGTCGATCAGATCGGCGGCTCGTCGATACTCGCCGGCGAGCCAGTCGTTCTCAGATGCAAGTAGATACGCGTCGACTCGATCGAACGATGGCCGGCCTGGGCCTGCACGGCCTCGAGCGCCATGCCCGCTTCGCGCAGGCGGGTCAGACACGTGTGGCGCAGCTCGTGGCACGTGCCATGCTCCAGCCCGGCCCGGTGGCGGCGCCGGCGAGGATCTCATCGACGCCCTCCGCGGAGAGCGGCTGACCGCGGCGTGGTCCCTTCAGCACGACGAACAGCTGATCCGTGACCGTCTCGGGCCGCTCATCATGCAGGTAGTCACCGACCACCTTGAAGAACCGATCCGCGATCGGCACGACCCGCTGATGACCGCCCTTGCCCTCAGCGATGAACACCCGACGCTCACCGACCCACAGGTCGCTCAGCCGCAAACCAAGGACCTCGCAGCGACGCAGCCCGCCGAGGACCATCGCGAGGACCATCGCCCGGTCGCGCCGGTCCGCAACGCCGCCGATGAGCACATCGACCTGCGCCGGCGACAACAGCTTCGGCAACGTGCACGGCACGCGCACCAACGGCACCGTGCGGGACCGTCGATCCGCTGTCGCGGCGAGTGGACAGGCCGCGTGGCACCGGATTGGTGCGCACCGGCGTGTCGCCCCGGGCGACCAGATACGCGTACAAGCCCGACACCGACGACAGACGCCGAGCGATCGTGCGCGCCGACAGGCCCGACTCGCCGTCAGCGAGCCGCACCACCGTCCGGTCACCGCGCTGCGCCGCCAAGAACTCGAACACGTCCGCGGCCGTCACCTCGACCGGGTCCTTGCCGACGATCGCGAAGAACGTCTTGAGATCGAACGCCACCGCCCGCAACGTGTTCGGTCGAGCCCGACCCGCCACGAACTCCAAATAGCAGTCGACCAACGGATCGCCCAACGCGTAGCGGACCTCGCCCGCCACCATCGATGACCGGACCAGACACGGAGACCAACTCATCCGCGCACGTTCCCACCCCAGCCGAGCCTGTCGCGGATGTCCCAAAGATCACCCGTGTATTAGG
>CAWCCB010000007.1:0-451818 GCA_963793965.1 uncultured Microthrixaceae bacterium | reverse complement strand
TCGATGGTGCTGGTCCCGTTGGCCAGCAGGGCGGCCATCACGTAGGCGAACCCGGCCCGCAGATCGGGGATGGTGAGCGGTGCGGCGTGCAGCGGGGTGGGCCGATGACCACGGCCGAATGCCGGTAGTCACGCGACGCGAACCGACAGGACCGGCTGCCCAGGCACTGGCTCGACAGCGTGATGTCGGCGCCCATGGCGGCCAGGGCCTCGGTGTAGCCGAAGCGGTTCTCGTACACCGTCTCGTGGATCACCGACGGGCCGTCGGCCTGGGTGAGCAGCACCACCAGCGGCTGCTGCCAGTCGGTCATGAACCCGGGGTGGACGTCGGTCTCGACGTGGTGGCCGGTGAGCTTGCCCCCGGCGTAGAAGCGCATGTGGTCGGCGCCCACCTCGAACGAGCCCCCCACCCGACGGATGGTGTTGAGGAAGGTGATCAGGTGGTCCTGGCGGGCGCCGTGGATGACCACGTCGCCGTTGGTGGCCACCGCCGCCGCCGCGAACGAGGCGATCTCGATGCGATCCGGCACCACCTGGTGGCTGGCTCCGTGCAGGACGTCCACGCCCTCCACGATGATCCGGCGATCCACGTCGACCCAGATCATGGCCCCCATCTGCTGCAGGAACAGGATGAGGTCGACCACCTCGGGCTCGATGGCGGCGTTCTCGATGACGGTGGTCCCCGCCGCGGTGACCGCGGCCAGCACCAGGTTCTCGGTGGCGCCCACCGACGGGAAGGGCAGCCGGTGGTGACAGCCCACCAGCCGCCGGCTGCGGGCCACGAACGAGGTGGGCGAGTACTCGATCTGTGCGCCCATGGCCCGCAGGCCCTCGACGTGGTACTCGACCGGGCGATCCCCGATTCGGCACCCGCCCACCAGGGGGACGGTGGCCTCGCCCACCCGATTGAGCAGCGGACCGATCATCAGGATGGGGATGCGGTTCACCCCCGAGTACTGCTCGGACACCTCCGAGGAGGTGATGGTAGGGGTCTGCACCGACAACGTCTGGTCGTCCAGCCACTCGACCTGGGTGCCGACCTCGCGCAGCATCCCCAGGATCACCTCCACCTCGGTGATGCGGGGGACGTTCGACAACACGCACGGCTCGGAGGTCAACAGGGTGGCCACCAGCTGCTTGGTCACCGCGTTCTTGGCACCGCCCGGCGTGACCTCGCCGTGCAGCGGCTCCCCGCCGGTGATCTCCCACACCGGGCGGGAGGCGGCCCCCCCAGCCTCGGGCAGGTCGGCCGACAGGTCGTCGCAGAGGTCGTCGGAGGGGTCGGTGACCGGTCGGACGTCGTCAGGAGCCACGGCCGCCCATCCTACGGCGTAGCCCAGCTCCCCATGTCGACCGCGCCGTCACCGTGGCCCGACCCGCACCCATGAGAAGCTGCAGGCGTGCCCGTCGATGCCACCGCCGACGACCAGGTCGAGGGCCCGGTCGAGGGCCCGCTGCCCACGTTCGTGATCGCCGGGACCATGCGTTCGGGTACGACCGCGCTGGCCCGCTGGCTGGGCGCGCACCCCCAGGTGTTCATGGCGCCGGGCAAGGAGCTGCACTTCTTCGACGCCACCAGACCCAAGACGTTGGCCGGGTATCGCCGCGAGTTCGCCGGCTGGGCCGGCCAACCAGCCATCGGGGAAGCCACCCCCAACTACCTGTTCGCCGGCGGAGCCATGGCCCGGCTCACGGCCACGGTGACCGGGGTGCGGGTGGTGGTGTCGCTGCCGCGATCCGGTCGAGCGCGCCTACTCGCACTACTGGGCCCGGGCCAGCCGCTCGATCGAGACCCGACCCTTCGCCGAGGTGGTGGCCGACGAGCAGGCCAAGCCGACCACGCCGGTGGGATCCACCATGGGCGAGGGGACCAGCGCCTACCTGTTGGCCCGGGGGCTCTATCTCGAACAGATCACCGAGGCGCTGCGCCACCTGCCCCGCCCGGACCTCCACGTCGTGCTCTTCGATGACGTGGAGGCCAGCCCCCAGCAGACCTTTGCCGGGGTGTGCGAGTTCGTGGGGGTGGACGGCTCGGTCGTGCCCAGCGACGTCGGGCGACCGGCCAACGCCTATCGCCAGTACCGCTCCGAGCGGCTGCGGCGTTGGACCCGTCGGCTGCCCTCGCCCGCCGCCGACCTGGTCGGTCATCTCAACAGCCAGGCCATCGCCTACCCCGAGCTCGACCCCGGCCTGCGCCGCGAGCTGCAGGACTGGTACCGCCCGGCCAACCGGGCCCTGGCCGAGTGGCTGGGCCGCGACCTCTCCGCCTGGGATCGCTGAGCAGCTACAACCGACTGGACTCCAAGGCCGACAGCTTGACCTGGGGCCGGGCCCCCACGTGGCTGATGACCTCGCCGGCGGCCAGCGCGGCCAGGCGGCCGCACACCGGCAGGGCCCGGCCGTGGGTGTAGCCGTGCAGGAAGCCGGCCGCGTAGAGGTCGCCGGCGCCGGTGGTGTCCACCACCCGGCGCAGCACCTGGGTGGGCACGGTCACCCGCTCGCCCTCGCGGGTCACGATCGTCGAGCCCCGTTCGCTTCGGGTCAGACAGGCGATCTCACAGTGGCCGGCCACCAGGGCCGCCGCCTCGTCCCACGAGTCCACCTGGTAGAGCGAGCAGATCTCGGCCTCGTTGGCGAACAGGATGTCGATCTTGTCCACCACCAGCTCCAGGAACTCGTCGCGGTGGCGTTCCACGCAGAACGAGTCCGACAGGCTGAAGGCGACCTTGCCGCCGCCGCGGGCGGCCACGTCCATGCCCTTCACCAGGGCCGCCTTGGCCGCCGGCAGATCCCACAGGTAGCCCTCGCAGAACACCACCTTGGCCTGGGCCACCAGGTCCTCGTCCACATCGTCGGGACCGATCAGGCTGGACGCCCCCAGATAGGTGCTCATGGTCCGTTGGGCGTCGCGGGTGACGAAGATCAGGCAGCGGGCCGTGGCCGGCCCGTCGGTGGCCGGGGGGACGTCGTAGTGCACGCCCACCGACTGCACGTCGTGGGCGAAGACCGCACCCAGCTGGTCATCGCGGACCTTGCCCACGAACGCCACCCGCGAACCGAAGGAGGCCAGCCCGGCGGCGGTGTTGGCGGCCGAGCCCCCGGAGGCCTCGGTGCCGGGGCCCATGTCCTCGTAGATGCGCTCGGCGGTCTCGCTGTCGATCAGCTGCATCGAGCCCTTGACCATGTCGTGGCTGGCCAGGAAGGCCTCGTCAGCCCGGGACAGCACATCGACGATGGCGTTGCCGATGGCCACCACGTCGAGGGTCTTGTCGGTCATGGAGCGCTCCGTGATCGTCGATTCGGAGCCCAGATGGTCGCACATCGGCGCGCTGCCCCGAGCAGGTCGGCCACTGTCGAGCAAGACGGACGACAGGCTGACGACAGGGTCGCCGCGAGCGCCTGGCCCAACTGGTCGGGCCGGGGTGTCGGTCGCGTCCATCCACCCTCCCCTCCAACCGCCCGTTCGGCCACGTAACCCCTGTCCTCGCCGACCTGTCACACCTTGTCACAGAGCCCACCGACGGCACCCGATGATCGCCGGAGGTCGTGCGACCTCGGTGTGACAACCTGTGACAGCCCCAGCCGGCACGACGAGGAAGTGGTCTGGCCAGACCGGCTCACTCCGATTGGGCGGGACCAGGTGCGTACCAGCCCCGGTGGGGGCGTACGAGTTCGCCGGTCGCCAGGGCATGACGAAGAGCGTTGCTCAGGGTCTGCGACGGTCGCCCGGCCACCGTCACACCTTGGAGGGCGAGCAGCCGTTGCATCTCTGCGAGCTCGACGGGCATGTCCACGGCCATCACCAGATCCACCACGGCTCGACACAGCGCCTGACCGGACAGCCCTTCGCCGGCCGCCTCCGCATCTTCGGACGCCGCGAGCGCCGGCAGCCTCCCGGCATCCTCCGAACCGGCGAAGGCGCGAACGACCCTTGCATCGCTCGATGTGAGCGGTAGGCATCGGCGACCGAGACCCCGGGTCCCAGCCAGCGCCAGCGTGCAGGCGTCGATCCGCTCGATCAGGAGCCGCCGGCGCGCCAACGTCGAGGCCAGCTCGCGGTCGGTCTCCTCGAGCCAGCGACGGGCGACGTATCGACGCACCAGCAGCTCCGCTCGCAGCACCCCCCACGCGGGCCAGCGCGAAGGCCTCCGGATGGCCATCTCGGCGCGGTCGGCCGCCCGCGGTCGATCGGGGGCCCCGGCGCGGGTCTCCTCCCCCGTCGTGGGTGCGATCTCAGTCGCGTCGTCAAACATGGACCCAGTGTGGTGGCCCCGTGTGACACCCATCGGGCCACAGACCTGGCGCCGGGTGCCGGACCAGGCCCTGGCCCGGCCCGGGCGTCGGTACGCTCGGTCCGTCCCACCTGCGAACCCGGAGTTCCCCGTGCCCGAAGCCGCCGCTGCACCCGCCGTCGACGTCGCCGATCCTCACCGCCTGCCGCCGACCGCGGTGCCGTCGCGCTACGAGCTCGAGCTCGAGCCGGACCTGGCCGCCTTCACCTTCCGCGGCCGCAGCGCCACCACGCTGTCGGTGCCGGCCCCGACCGACGTGCTGGTGTGCAACGCCATCGAGCTCGAGATCGGGTCCGCCTGGGTGGCGTGCGCCGACGGCAGCCGGGTGGAGACCACCGCCATCGAGACCGACATCGAGACCGAGCGGCTCACGCTCCGACTGGCCAGCGCCGCTGGATCCGGGAACCTGCGTGCTGCACACCGAGTTCACCGGCCTGCTCAACGACAAGCTGCACGGCTTCTACCGCAGCACCTTCACCGACGACCGGGCGGCCGAGCGCGTCATCGCCACCACCCAGTTCGAAGCCACCGACGCCCGCCGGGCCTTCCCGTGCTGGGACGAGCCCGAGCACAAGGCCGTGTTCGCCATCACGCTGGTGGTCGACCCCGACCTGGCCGCCATCTCCAACGCGGCGGAGACGGCGACGCACCACCCGGGCCGACGGCAAGGTGGTCGTGTCCTTCGCCGACACCATCGCCATGTCCACCTACCTGGTGGCCTTCATCGTGGGCCCGTTGGAGGTGACCGACCCGGTGGACGTGGACGGCACCCCCCTGCGGGTCGTGTACCCCCGGGGCAAGGGCCACCTCACCGGCTACGCCCTCGAGGTGGGCAGCCTTCTGCCTCGCGCTTCTTCGCCGAGTACTTCGGCCTGCCCTACCCGGGCGACAAGCTCGACCTGGTGGCGGTGCCCGACTTCGCCTTCGGCGCCATGGAGAACCTGGGCTGCGTCACCTTCCGGGAGGCCCTGGTGCTGGTCGACGCCGGCCGAGGCCACCCAGAGCGAGCTGCAGAACGTCACCGACGTGATCGCCCACGAGCTGGCCCACATGTGGTTCGGCGATCTGGTGACCATGAAGTGGTGGAACGGCATCTGGCTGAACGAGGCCTTCGCCACCTTCATGGAGATGCTGGCCACCGACGCCTTCAAGCCCGAGTGGGACCGGTGGGTGGCGTTCGGCCTGAGCCGCACGGTGGCCTTCGACACCGACTGCGCTGCGCACCACCCGACCCATCGAGTTCCCCGTGGTCTCCCCCGCCGACGCCGAGGGCATGTTCGACGTGCTCACCTACGAGAAGGGCGCGGCGGTGGTGCGCATGCTCGAGCAGTACCTGGGCGCGGAGGTGTTCCGCGAGGGCATCCGGGGCTACCTGCGGCGCCCACCAGTACGCCAACACCGAGACCACCGACCTGTGGGACGCCATCGAGGCGCGTCACCGACGAGCCGGTGCGCCGCATCATGGACAGCTGGATCTTCCAGGGCGGCCATCCCCTGATCCGGGCCGAGCTGGTGCACGACGAGTTCGGCGAGGCGCCAGCCCAGCTGCGGCTGCGCCAGCAGCGCTTCGGCTACGCCGGCGACATCGGCGAGGGCGACGACGCGAGCCGGGAGCAGGACCCGTCGGAGCTGGCCGCCCACTGGGCCGCGCCGGTGATCCTGAGCCAGTCCTCCCACGACGTGGTCACCTTCGAGAAGGTCCTGCTGGATGCCGACGACATGCAGGTGGAGCTGATCGACCCGCTGGACTGGGTGCTGGTCAACACCGAGGGCACCGGGTTCTACCGGGTGGCCTACGAGCGCGACCTGCGCGAGGCCCTGGTGGCCCGGCGCCCAGGCCGACCTGTCACCCATCGAGCGCTACGGGCTGGTCGACGACGCCTGGGCCGCGGTGCTGGCCGATCAGCTGCAGCGCGGTCGAGTTCCTGGAGATGGCCCGCCAGTTCGAGGCTGAGGACGACGTGTCGGTGTGGCGGCGCCTGATCGGCGGCCTGGGCGTGATCGACCGCCTGGTCGACGGCGAAGTCCGCGACGTGCTGGCCGCCCAGGTGCTCGAGCTGGTCGGCCCCGAGCTGGCCCGGCTGGGACGCGAGCCGCGGCCCGACGACACCGACCGCGACCGCGAGCGGCGGGGCGTGCTGGTGGCCGCGGCCGGCGTCCTGGGCGCCGATCCCGACATCGAGGTCTTCGCCCGGGGCGTGCTGGCCGCGGCCGACGACGCACAGCGTGGATCCCGAGCCTGCTGGCCGCGGCCATCGACATCGTGGCCGACCAGGGTCGGCCGAGGACTTCGATCGGTTCCTCTCCCGCTTCAAGCCCGCCTCCACGCCCCAGGAGGAGCTGCGCTACCTGTACGCGCTGGCCTGCTTCGACCAGCCCGAGCTGGTCGACCGCGCTGGTGGCCATGTGCCTCACCGACGAGATCCGCAGCCAGAACGCGCCCTACGTGCTGGGCCGGGCCATGGCCAACCGCCAGCACGGCCCCCGGGCCTGGGCGTTCGTGCGCGACCACTGGGACGAGGTCAACCAGCGCTTCCCGTCCAACAGCATCGTGCGCATGCTGGGTGGGCTGCGCAGCCTGTGGTCGCCCGAGGTGGCCGATGACGTGTACGCCTTCTTCGAGGTCCACGAGGTGCCCCAGGGCGACAAGCAGCTGGCCCAGCACCTGGAACGCCTCGAGGTCAACGTCGCCCTCGGGGCCCGAGCCGGCGAGGCGCTCTCGCACTCACCTCCATCCGCGGGAGTGAGCACCGACGCACCTCGTCGCGGGACCCTGGGTGTTCGGGGCCTCGGACGTCGATGCGCATCCAGCGCACCTGGCGGGAGGCGGGGCTGGCCCCCGTCGAGGTGCGGATCACGCGGCGACGCGACTCGCCCGGAGCCGCCGATGGCCGGCGCGCCTCGAGGACCGCGGGACGGCCCGCGGCTCGGCGCGGTCGCGACCGGGCTGCCGCCGGCCGCCGGCTGATCGGTGGCCCCTCGACGCCCCGCGACCGAGGTCGGTGGCGACGGACGGTGCCGCACCCTGGCGCCACCCGCCCGGGCCCGAGCTGCTTCCGCTTCGCCACCATCTCCGACCTGCACCTGGGCGAGGAGCGCTTCGGGTTCCTGGCATCGGATGTCGGAGGACGCCGACCATGGCGAGCCCTACACGGTGCGGGCGGCGCCGCGCCGCGGTGGACGAGATCGAGGCGTGGGGCGCGCGAGCTGCTGGTGGCCAAGGGCGACCTCACCGACTCGGGCCGCCTGGCCGACTGGGACCAGTTCGCCGACATCACCGCTGGCGCGGCCGCCGTTCCCGGTCGCTGGCCATCCCCGGCAACCACGACACCTGGGAACCCGGCCGCTCGATGGTCCACCCGCGGCGGCGACCACCCACCGAGAGCCCCGAGGCCCCGCGGTTGTCCCCGGGCAGGGCCTGGCCCGGCTGGGGCAGGGCCACGACCCCATCTCCGTGCGCGACGAATCCGGGGTGCGCATCGTGGCCGTGGACACGACCCGTCCCGACAGCCGCTCCGGGCGCATCGCCCACCTGGCCGACGAGGTGGTGGACACCGTGGCCGCCAGCCCGGCCCCGTGTCGTGGTGATCCTGCACCACCAGCTGATGACCAGCCCGGTGCCCACCGCACCTGCCCATCGGCATCGCCCGGGCGCGAGGCCGACCCCTTCCTCGACGCCCTGGGGCGGGCCATCCCGGCCACCCTGGTCACCTCGGGCCACACCCACCGCCACCGACGCCGCCACCACGGCCCGGTGGTGGTCACCGAGGTGGGCTCGACCAAGGACTACCCGGGCACCTGGGCCGGCTACGTCGTCCATGAGGGCGGCATCCGCCAGGTGGTGCGCCGGGTGGCCGCCCCCGACGTGCTGGCCTGGACCGACCGCACCGCGGCGGCGGCCTTCGGCGCCTGGGGCCGGTGGTCGCCCGGCCGGCTGGCCGACCGCTGCTTCAGCCACCGCTGGCCCACCAGCTGAGGGTTCTCGGGCTCCGGAGGCCCGGGTAGGTGGCCACGACCATGCCCCTAGACTCGGCCCCCGTGATGCTGTGGCCGGGTCAACCGTTCCCGCTGGGCGCGACCTATGACGGCAACGGGGCCAACTTCTCGCTGTTCTCCGAGATGGCCGAGTCGGTCGAGCTGTGCCTGTTCGACGACGAGGGCGCCGAGGAGCGGGTGACCCTCCCCGAGATCACCGCGTTCATCCACCACGGCTACGTCCCCGGCGTCCAGCCCGGACAGCGCTACGGCTTCCGGGTCCACGGCCCCTGGGACCCCGGCCAGGGCCAACGTTGCAACCCGGCCAAGCTGCTGTTGGATCCCTACGCCAAGGCGGTGGAGGGCGAGGTCCGCTGGGACGACGACGTCTTCGACTACCCGGTCGGCGGCGATCCCTCCGGCGATCCCGACGAGTCCGACAGCGCCCCGCACGTGCCCCGATCGGTCGTGGCCAACCCCTACTTCGACTGGGGCGACGACCGCCCGCCCCACATCCCCTGGCACGAGACCATCGTCTATGAGACCCACGTGCGGGGCATGACCATGCGCCACCCCGAGGTGCCTGAGGAGCAGCGGGGCACCTACATGGGCCTGTGCAGCGAGGCCGGTGCTCGAACACCTGCGCCAGCTCGGGGTCACCGCGGTCGAGCTCATGCCGGTGCACCAGTTCGTGCACGACCGCCGGCTGGTCGAGCTGGGGCTGCGCAACTACTGGGGCTACAACTCCATCGCCTACCTGGCCCCCCACAATGCCTATGCCAGCTACGGGCAGCGGGGCCAGCAGGTGCAGGAGTTCAAGCAGATGGTCAAGACCCTGCACGACGCCGGCATCGAGGTCATCCTCGACGTCGTCTACAACCACACGGCCGAGGGCGACGAGGGCGGCCCGGCCCTGTCGTTCAAGGGCGTGGACAACCGGGCCTACTACCGCCTCGACCCCGACGACCTGCGCCACTACGTGGACTACACGGGCACGGGCAACAGCCTGAACATGCGCCACCCCCACGTCCTGCAGCTGATCATGGACAGCCTGCGGTACTGGGTCAACGAGATGCACGTGGACGGCTTCCGCTTCGACCTGGCCGCCACCCTGGCCCGCGAGCTGCACGACGTGGACAAGCTGTCGTCGTTCTTCGACCTCATCCAGCAGGATCCGGTGGTCAGCCAGGTCAAGCTCATCGCCGAGCCCTGGGACGTGGGCGAGGGCGGCTACCAGGTCGGCAACTTCCCACCGCTGTGGTCGGAGTGGAACGGCAAGTACCGCGACGAGGTCCGAGACTTCTGGCGGGGCACCGACCACACGGTGGCCGAGTTCGGCTACCGCTTCACCGGCAGCTCGGATCTGTACCAGTCCAACGGCCGGCACGCCGTCGGCCAGCATCAACTTCGTCACCGCCCACGACGGATTCACCCTCGCCGACCTGGTCTCCTATGAGACCAAGCACAACCAGGACAACGGCGAGGACAACCAGGACGGCACCGACGACAACCGCTCTTGGAACGGCGGGGCGGAGGGCGAGACCGACGACCGGGACGTCCTGGCCCTGCGGCGGCGCCAGCAGCGCAACCTGCTGACCACCCTGATGCTGTCCCAGGGCGTGCCCATGCTGCTGGGGGGCGACGAGCTGGGCCGCACCCAGCGAGGCAACAACAACGGCTACGCCCAGGACAACGAGACCTCCTGGTACGACTGGGACCAGGTCGACACCGAGCTGCTCAGCTTCACCCAGCGCCTGACCGAGCTGCGCCGACCGCCACCCGGTGTTCCGGCGGCGCAAGTGGTTCCAGGGCCGCCCCATCATGGGCGTGCAGGCCGACGACATCGAGTGGTTCACCCCGGACGGGGCGACCATGACCGAGGACGACTGGCAGGTCACCTACGCCCGGTCGATCGCGGTGTTCCTCAACGGCCAGGCCATCACCGCCCTGGGCGCCAGGGGCCAACGGGTGGAGGACGACAGCTTCTACGCCATCTTCAACGCCTATGAGGGTGACCTCGAGTTCGTGCTGCCAGCGGGCCGCCTATGCCGAGACCTGGACACCGGTCATCGACACCGGCCCCGACGACGCCGACCTGGCCGTGGCGATCGATCCGCAAGCCGGCAGCGCCGACCGTGACGAGACCCCCGTGCTCAAGGCGGGCGACCACCTCACGGTGGAGGGACGCAGCGTGGTCGTCCTGCGCGCCAACCCGGCGGACCAACCTGGTTGAGGGACCAACCAGCCTGACCGGCTAGACGGGGCTGGCCACCGCGGCGGCCTCGAGCGCCCCATCCTCGGACTCGGCGACGACCGGGAGCGCCCGAGTCGGGCCACCCGATCGGTCATCGGTGCCGTCGTCGGGGTCGGTGCCCGCCGCCGCCTGGCGACGGCGCTCGGCCAGGCGCTGGCCCGCCCAGCAGGTGCCCAGCACGAAGGCGATGACCAGCGGGCTGATGCCGTTCTGGTAGTGCTGGATCGAGGCCAGCGGGCTGATGCCGGCCGGCCACACCAGCGCGGTGGCGGCGACCAGCAACACGATGTAGGTGGGACGCCAGCGCCCCACCCCCGACGCCGCCAGCAGGGCGAAGCCGGTGGCCAGGTACCAGGGCCACACCACCGGGCCGAGCATGACGATGGCCAGCGAGCTGAAGGCGAAGGCCCGCACCAGACCGATCCGCGGGCTGCGCACCAGCAACACGAAGGAGATGGCGACCGCGGCCAGCAGGCCCAACGAGCGGCTGGCCCCGATGACCAGCCCGGTGCCGGGGTGCAGCCCCAGACGGCCGAGCAGGTCGCTGGCCACGTAGCCGAACTTGGTGGGCAGCGAGTAGGTGCTCATCGACTGGCCCGTGCTCTTGAGGGCGGAGATCCAGCCGGCACCCACGCCGACCGCCAGGCACAGCGCGGCCACCACCGCGGCCACCACCACCAGCAGGCCAGCGGCCAGGCGACTGCGACGCAGGAAGGTCAGCGACGGATCATCGCGCCAGTTCCAGGCCATGAACACCAGCGCGGGCGCGGCGGTCAGCTTGACGCTGGTGGCCAGCGCCACCAGCAGGACGCCCAGCAGCTTGCGGTCGCGCAGGAACAAGGCGAAGCCCAGGGCCAGGAAGCCCAACATCAACGAGTCGTTGTGGCTCCCGCCCAGCAGGTGCAGCAGCACCAGCGGGTTGACGATGCCCAACGCCACCGCCAGGGCGGGAGAGCGTCGGTAGTGGCGGGCGATCAACGCCACGCCCACCCCGGCCATGATCATGCCCAGCAGCGCCACCACCCGCATGCCCCACACCGAGCCCGCGGCGTTGTGGCCCGAGGCCTCGACCACCAGCTTCTCGGCTTCGACCGCCACCGGGCCGTACGGCGCCGGGGCGCCGCGCCACAGCGGATCGGCCTGGCGGACGTAGTAGCCGTAGCGCAGGACCTCGGGCCCGTTGGCGGTCGGGTCGATCCCCCGGGAGGCCATCTCACCCTGGGCCGCGTAGCTGTAGGCGTCGCGGCTGAGCAGGGGTGGCCCCGCCATGATGGGCAGGCACCAGACGATGCCGACCAGGACCACCGCGATCAGCCGCCCCCGCGGGGAGGCGGGCGAGCGGTGCGACCGGCCGATCAGCACCAGCCAACCGAGCACCATCAGGACCAGGCCGACGATGAAGGTGCTGATGGACGACACCGACGAGCCCGGGTGCGGGACGAAGGGCACCGTCAGGCGCCAGGCCGGTGCCGCCAGGTACCAGACCGGGGCCGAGGCCACGATGAACAGCGAGCCGACGAAGCCGACGATGGCCGCCAACACGAAGCGGCCATAGCGGACGGGCCAGCCGGCCACGCCGGCGCTGGCCACCGTGGGCTCGACATCCAGCTCGACGGCCGCCTCGGCGTGGCGGGCGGCGTCAGGCGTCGATTCGGAGGCCGATGGATCGGGCGCAGGTCCGACCACGAAGGCCCACAGCTGCTGTCGTCTCGACGGCAGGGCGGCGCCAACCGGTCTGCTCACCGGGGGTGGCGGCAGCGAGCCAACCCCCGAGGGCACGGGGGCCGTGAGATCAGGCCCAGTCACCCCCGTCGGTTGCGTGCCCACTGCTCACTCCTCGTGCTCGTCCGCCACGACGGCGATTCGGGCGATTGTACCGTGTCCGGCGCCCGAGCAGTAGCCAGTCAGCGGGCAATCGCTCAACTGGGCTCGAGCGCGTCCGTCGGGGCGGACGGACCCAGAAAAACCACGGAGAGTGGTGGAAGGACCAGAGGGAGTGAGTACGGCCGGCCGTGCATGGCCCGCGGCTCAGCCTCGAGCCCCCCGAAGTTGCCCCAGCCGCTGCCCCCGTAGGCCTCGGCGTCGCTGTTGGCCAGCTCCGCCCAGTGACCGCCTCGGGGCACGCCCACCGAGTAGCCCTGGCGCGGGACCGGGGTGAGGTTGGCCACCACCAGGACGTCGCGCCCGGGGCCGGGCCGGCGCGGCCGGCGTAGGAACGAGAGCACGCTGGCGGCCGCGTCGGCTGCGTCCACCCACTCGAACCCGGCCGGCTCGAAGTCCAGCTGGTGCAGCGCCGGTTCCTGGCGGACCAGCCGGTTGAGCGTCTCCACCCACCGCCGGATGCCCTCGTGCTCGGGGCGCCCCAGCAGCTCCCAGGGCAGGAAGCTGTCGTGGTCCCACTCCATCTCGGCGGCCATGTCGTCGCCCATGAACAGCAGCTTCTTGCCGGGCTGGCCGTACTGGTACCCCAGCAGCGAGCGCAGGTTGGCCAGCTGCTGCCAGCGATCCCCCGGCATCTTGGCCATCAGCGAGCCCTTGCCGTGGACCACCTCGTCGTGGGACAAGGGCAGGGTGAAGTTCTCGGTGAAGGCGTACACGGTGCGGAAGGTGAGCTCGTCCTGGGCGTAGCGCCGGTAGACGGGGTCGCGCTCGAAGTACTCGAGGGTGTCGTGCATCCACCCCATGTCCCACTTCAGCCCGAAGCCCAGGCCCCCCATGTCGGTGGGGCGCGACACCATCGGCCAGGCGGTGGACTCCTCGGCGAAGGTCTGCACGTCGGGGAAGTCGGCGTAGACGGTCTCGTTGAGCTTCTTCAAGAAGCGCAGGGCGCCCAGGTTCTCGTTGCCGCCGTGCTCGTTGGGGACCCACTCCCCCTCGCCTCGCGAGTAGTCGAGGTAGAGCATCGACGCCACCGCGTCCACCCGCAGCCCGTCGGCGTGGTAGCGATCCAGCCAGAAGTGGGCGCTGGAGAGCAGGAAGCTGCGGACCTCGAAGCGGTCGTAGTTGAAGATCAGGCTCTTCCAGTCGGGATGGAAGCCCTTGCGGGGGTCGGCGTGCTCGTAGAGGTGGGTCCCGTCGAAGAACCCCAGACCGTGCTCGTCGGTCGGGAAGTGCGACGGCACCCAGTCGAGGATCACCCCCACCCCGTGTTGGTGGAGCACGTCGATCAGGTACATGAAGTCCTGGGGGGTGCCGAAGCGCGAGGTGGGCGCGAAGTAGCCGGTGGTCTGGTAGCCCCACGAGCCGTAGAACGGGTGCTCCATCACCGGCATCAGCTCGACGTGGGTGTAGCCGGTCTCGGTCACGTAGCGGGCCAGGGGTTCGGCCAGCTCGCGGTAGATCGAGCGACCGGTGCTCGTGGTCGGCGGCGCGCCACGAGCCCACGTGCATCTCGTAGATGGTCATGGGCGCGTCGAGGGCGTTGTGGGCGCCCCGGTCGGCCATCCAGGCGGCGTCCCCCCACTCGTGCGCCAGGTCCCACACCACCGAGGCGGTCCGGGGCGGCGGCTCGGCGTAGAAGGCGAACGGGTCCGCCTTGTCCACCGCGTAGCCCCGCCGGTGCGAATCGATGTGGAACTTGTACCGGCTGCCGTGCTCGAGGCCGCCCACCCGCGCCTGCCACAGGCCCGAATCGCCCCGAGGTTCGAGCGGGTCGTGGCCCGGTCGCCAGCCGTTGAAGTCGCCCACCACCGACACCGCGGCGGCGTTGGGCGCCCACAACCCGACGTGGGTCCCGGCGGTTTCGAGCTGGGCGCCCAGGCGGTTGTAGAGGCGGGTGTGGGCCCCCTCGTTGAACAGCCAGACATCGTCGTCGGTGAGCAGGCCGCGCCGGTGGCGGGAGGAGCCGGAGGCCTTGGGGGTCACGGCTGACCCAGTTCGGGATCGGCGGGGTCGGGTCGGACCCGCAGGTGGCTGGCCAGGCGGTGGGCCTGCACCGACGCCAACAACTCGGCGATGGCGGGGTCGGCGGCCAGCTCGTCCAGGGTGGCGGGCAGGCGCAGGACCCAGTTCTGGCGCTCGGCGCCGGTGCCCGGCACGTTCTGGGGCTCGGTCCGGGCCACCAGGTCGTCCAGGGCCACCAGCACGGCCGGGGCCTGGCTGTCGGCCAGCACCTCCAGCAGGGCTCGCAGCAGGCTCAGCTCGGACTGGTCCGACTCCGACTGCTCGGACCAGCCGGCGCGGCGCAGCGCCGACTGCACCCGCTGGCGCCGTTCGGGATCGTCCAGGAAGGCGGCGAAGGGCAGCGTGTCGTGGGTGTCGACGGTGGCCACCATGCGGTGGTCGGGACCCACCAGGGGCTCGTCGGGTCCCGAGGGCAGCGAGAACTCGGCCACGTAGCTGCGCAGGACCCGGTGGCGGTCCATGGCCTCTCGGACCTCGTCGGGCACCGTGCCCAGGTCCTCGCCCACCACCAGGCAGCCGGCGCGGCACGACTCGATGGCCACCACCGCGAACTGCTCGTGGGTGGGATAGCGGACGTAGGCGCCGGCGGTGGCCTCCATGCCTTCGGGCACCCAGAACAGCCGGTGCAGGCCCATGACGTGATCGAGCCGGACCATGCCGGCATGCGCCATGTGATGGCGCAGGCACTCGGCCAGCAGGCGATGGCCCTCGGCCCGGGCCACGGCTGGACGCACCGGCGGGAAGCCCCAGTTCTGGCCGGCGTGGAAGAAGGCATCGGGGGGCGCGCCCACCGCCGCGCCCCAGCCGTAGGCGTGACGGTCGATCCAGGTGTCGAACCCCTCGGGTGAGCAACCCACGGGCAGGTCCAGGTAGAGGTGCTGGCCCCGTCGGGCCAGCCGGCCCGACACCTCGGCCAGCTGGCCGTCCATGGACCACTGGGCGTAGACGTGGCGGGCGGCCACGGCCACGTCGTAGTCGTCGGCCCCCACCGTGCCCCGGGCCAGGGCATCGGGCCAGGCCTGCCAGCGGGACCCGTGGCGCTCGCCCACGGCCCGGAACCGGGCGTAGTCGACCACCAGCGGGTTGTCGTCCACCCACCGGGCGAAGGCCGGATCGCCGGACTGGCCGGGGGCGAAGAAGGACGGAGCCAGCTCGTCGAGCACCCGGTCCACCAGCTCGACCTGGGCCAGCACATCGGCGGTGGACGATCGACGCAGGTGCTCGGCGCGACGCTGCGTGTCCGGGTCGGCCAGCCAGGCCTGGGCTCGGGGCGACCCGGCCAGCTCGGTCAGCGCCTCGACGTCGAGGTAGGCCTCGTTCCAGAACCGGCGCGACAACGGCGTGTAGGGGCTCGGATCCGAACGGGGCGACGCCAGCAGCGGCAGGGTGCCCACCACCTTGCCGCCGGAGCGGTCGATCCACGCGCCCAGCCGATCCAGGTCGAACACGTTCGGACCCCAGCTCCGCTCGGTGCGCAGCGAGTAGAGCGGCGCGAACGCCCCCCACAACCGGTCCGCCGCCCCCGCCTGATGGACGTGGGCCGGCGCCACCAGCACCGTGGCCCGGTGCCGGGCGCCGGACAGCTCCACCTCGAGCTCGTGGTAGCCCACCGGCAGCGGCTCCCCACCGAGCTCCACCACCCGCCGCTGCCAGTCGCGACCGTCGAGCTGACCCCCGGCCACCAGGTCGCAGGCCGACAGCTCGACCTCGCCCCCACGATCGGTCCCGTCCTCCAGCCGCAGATCCAGCCGGACCCGCCCGCCGTCACCGGACCCGACGTGCACCACCTCGACCCGGACCGGATCACCCTCGATCACGGTGACCACCGGGGCCAGCACCGCCAGGGCCTGTTGGTCCACGTGGTGGCCCAGCTGGTCGACGGCCGCGGCCATCCCGGCTTCGGAGGCCGACGCACCGGCCACGTCGATGGGCGCCCCCAGGGCGCCGAGGACGGCCAGCACCGTCTCGGGACCCGGTTCGTTCCACGATCCCGCCACGTCCCAGTAGCCCCGTTCGACGCCCAGGGCCGAGGCGTGGTGGTACAGCAGCTCCAGACCGGGCAGATCCACCGAGGTCACGAGGAGCTCGCCAAGGTGGGGTCCGCCAACAGGTCGGCGATCCCCCGCAACGGGATGGCGGCCCAGTCGGGCCGGTGGCTCAGGTCGTAGCGCACCTCGTAGAGGGCCTTGTCGAGCACGTAGGCGGTGAGCAGCGCATGGCGGTCCTCGGGGTCGGCCGGCACGAAGGGCTCGCCCTCGGCCTCGGTCAGGTAGCCGGTCAGGAAGCGGATGGTGACCCAGGCCTGCCAGGCCCGGCTGCGCACCACCAGCGCGTCCAGCACGTGGTCGGGCAGCCGGTTGCGATCGGAGTGGCCCCGGAGCGCGGCCTCGGCCGCGTACTGGAACGAGCGCACGATGCCAGCCACGTCCACCAGCGCGCCGCGCTTGATGCGTCGCTCGGTCGGCGAGCGGGACGGCTCGCCCTCGAAGTCGATGATCACGAAGTCGCGGCCCGCGTGGAGCACCTGGCCCAGGTGGTAGTCGCCGTGGATCCGGATGCGGGACACGTCGATGCGGTGCTGACGGATGGCGCCGAAGCGCTCCAGCAGCACCGCCTCCGAGCTGGTGACCAGGTCGGCCACGGCCTGCTCGGCCGCGTCGGCGGGCTGCACCAGACGCCGGACCATGGCCAGCGTGGGGCGCACCTGGGCCCGCATGGACTGGTACACCGACCGCTGGTAGAGGGTGGTGAAGGGCTCGGGGCGGAACTCGTCGCGACTGGGGTCGGACAGGGCCCGGTGCAGCTCGGCCGTGCGCCGGCCCAGGACCTCGGCCAGGTCCAGGTACGGGCCGATGGCATCCGCGGTGGCGTCGGGGGGCTCGAACCCGACCAGCTCGGGGATCTCGGCCCAGGTGGGGATGTCGATCTGGTCGTCGGGAAGGTGGCCCAGCGCCCGCTCGTAGAACAGGCCCAGCGCGTCGAGGGTGTAGTGCCAGGCGTCGCCCTCGTTGTGCACGTAGCTCGGTGAGCACGCCCAGCGTGCGAGGCTCGGCCCGCCCACGCTGGTACTCGAGCGCACCCAGGTCAGCCGGGCCGAGTGCTCGAAGCCGACCTCGGACAGGCGCCGGCCCAGCTCGAGGTCGGGGTTCACCCCCTCCTGGGCCCGACGGAAGATCTTCATCACCGCCTGATGGCCGAACACGGCGGAGGTGTTGCTCTGCTCCACCGACGGGTGCGACACGGTGAGGTCATCGGACTCGGTGAGCATCCGGCGCAGCTCGGGCGAGGTGGTGGTGCGCAGCTCGGCCCCGGCCAGCGAGTCGAAGCTGCGGTTGCGCCCGAACGCCCGCAGGGCCGCCTCCATGAAGGCGTCGTCGGCGGTGGCGTCGAACAGCAGCGCCCGCTCCTCCCAGGCCCGCACCTCCACCCAGGCCACGGCCGCGTTGGGGTGGTCGGCCAGCACCCGGTCGGCGTCGATCCCGATGGCCGCGGTGATGGGCAGCACGTAGGTCTCGGGTTCGCCGTCGGAGTACTCGACCTGGACCAGCGTGATGAAGGCCGCCGGCTTGCCCCGACCCACGGCCACGGGCACGGCATCGAGGATCTCGGTGGAGCGGATCGTCTGGGTGCGCCCGGCGTACCAGCGGTTGCGGGCGAAGAACGGCGCCCAGGCCCGGGCCAGGGCGCTGCGGCCGCGGCCCCGCGCCGGGAACAGCTGACGCCAGTCGTCGGTGGCGGTGACCACCGGCAGGTCGTCGAGCTCGGGGGCGGTCCCCCGGGCGTCGTGGTGCTGGGGCTGCAACGAGAACCAGTAGAAGCCGTAGGCGCCCAGGGTCAGGTTGTAGCCGCCCTCCATGATGGGCGCGAACTCGTTGCCCCCGAACAGCTCCACCGGCACCGAGCCTCGGTGCTCGTGCAGGTCGAGGGTGACGGTCTGGGCGAACCGCGACAGGTTGGCCACCACCAGGACGGTCTCGGCGTCGCGGCCGTCGTCGGTCGAACCGTCGCCCCCGAGGTGGCGGATGAACGCCAGCACCTTGGCGTTCTCCGGCAACAGGAACTCGATGGTCCCCCGTCCGAACACCTGGTGCTGGCTGCGCAGGGCGATGATGCGGCGCATCCACCACAGCAACGAGCTGGGGTTCTGCTGCTGGGCTTCGACGTTGACCGTCTCGAAGTGGTACTCGGGATCGATGATGACCGGCAGGAACAGCCGCTGGGGGTTCACGGTGGAGAAGCCGGCGTTGCGATCCGGGCTCCACTGCATGGGGGTGCGCACCGCGTCTCGGTCGCCCAGATACACGTTGTCGCCCATACCCAGCTCATCGCCGTAGTAGATGACGGGCGTGCCCGGCAGGGCGAAGAGCAGGCCGTTCATGAGCTCGATCTTGCGCCGGTCGTTCTGCATCAGCGGCGCCAGACGGCGCCGGATGCCCACGTTGACCCGCATCTGGGGATCGGCCGCGTAGGCGCGGTACATGTAGTCGCGCTCCTCGTCGGTCACCATCTCGAGGGTCAGCTCGTCGTGGTTGCGCAGGAAGATGGCCCACTGGCACCCGTCGGGCAGGTCCGGCGTCTGGGCCAGGATGTCGATGACCGGGAACCGGTCCTCCATGCGCAGCGACATGAACAGGCGGGGCATGAGGGGGAAGTGGAAGGCGGTGTGGCACTCGTCCCCGTCACCGAAGTAGGCCACGCTGTCCTCGGGCCACTGGTTGGCCTCGGCCAACAGCATGCGCCCCGGGTAGCGCTCGTCCACGTGCGCCCGCAGCTCCTTGAGGAAGGCGTGGGTCTCGGGCAGGTTCTCGCAGTTGGTGCCCTCGCGCTCGAACAGGTACGGGATGGCATCCAGGCGCACGCCGTCCACGCCCAGGTCGAGCCACTTGTCGACGGTGCGCAGCATGGCCGAGCGCACCTCGTGGTTGTCGAAGTTGAGATCCGGCTGGTGCGAGAAGAAGCGGTGCCAGTAGTAGGCGCCGGCCACCGGGTCCCAGGTCCAGTTGGAGGCCTCGTAGTCCTCGAAGATGACCCGGGCCTCGCGGTAGCGGTCGTAGGTGTCGCTCCACACGTAGAAGTCCCGCCAGCGGCTGCCCGCCTTGGCCCGCCGGGCCCGCTGGAACCAGGGGTGCTGGTCGCTGGTGTGGTTGAGCACCAGCTCGGTGATGACTCGCAGGCCCCGGCGATGGGCCTCGCGCAGGAAGGTCCTGAAGTCGCGCAAGCGTGCCGTAGGCCGGGTTGATGTCGTCGTAGGAGGCGATGTCGTAGCCGTCGTCACGCAGCGGCGACGGGTAGAAGGGCAGGAGCCACACGGCGGTGACACCCAGCTGCTGCAGGTAGTCGAGTCGGGCGGTGAGGCCGGGGAAGTCGCCCACCCCGTCGCCGTTGCTGTCACCGAAGGAGCGGACGTGCAGCTCGTAGATGACCGCGTCCTCGTACCAGAGCGGATCCCGGCTCTCGTCCTGATCCTGGCGGGCCACGCTCACGACCCCTGCGCCAGGCGGAACACGTGGGCGGGGGCCGTCGCCGGATCGAGCCGGATCCAGGTCCGGTCGCCCGACCAGGTGTAGGTGCGCCCGCTGAGCAGGTCGAACGCCTCGTAGGGCTGCCAGGGGTCCAGCCCCAGCGCACCCAGGTCGAGGGACAAGGTGGCGGCCTGGGGCTGGCTGGGGTCCAGGTTGACCACCACCACCACGGTGGCCGCGCCGGGCTGGAGCGGATCCACCGACGGCCCGGCGTGGGCGGTCTTGGAGTAGCAGAGCACGGCGTCGTTGTCGCTGCCGTGGAAGCGCAGGGTGCGCAGGGTGTGCAGGGCCAGGTGATCCCGTCGGATCTGGTTGAGGTGGCCCATCAGTGGCCGCAGGGTACGCGCTCCGGACAGGTCCCAGACACGGATCTGGTACTTCTCCGAATCGGCCAGCTCCTCACGACCCTCGGCCGGCCGGTTCTCACCCAGATCGAAGCTCGGTCCGTACACGCCGTAGCTGGGCGACAGGGTGGCCGCCAGCACCAGGCGCAGGGCGAACGCCTCCAACGGCGCGAGCTGGAGGTGCCCGGGCAGGATGTCGGGCGTCGTCGGCCACACGTTGGGGCGCAGCTCGTCCACGCTGGGCGGCGTGCTCAGCTCGGTGAAGTACTCGCGCAGCTCGTAGGCCGACTCCCGCCAGGCGAAGTAGGTGTAGCTCTGCGTGAACCCGATCTGGGCCAGGCGGTGCATCACGGCCGGGCGCGAGAACGCCTCGGCCAGGAAGATGGTGGCCGGATGGTGCCGGCGGATCTCGGCGATCAGCCACTCCCAGAACGCATAGGGCTTGGTGTGGGGGTTGTCCACCCGGAAGACCCCGACTCCCTGCTCGCACCAGTACCGGGTGACGTCGGCCAGCGCCTCCCACAACTCTCGCCAGGCGGCGGTCTCGAAGTCCAAGGGGTAGATGTCCTGGTACCGCTTGGGTGGGTTCTCGGCGTACTGGATCGACCCGTCGGGCCGGTGGCGGAACCAGTCGGGGTGCTCGGTGACCCAGGGGTGATCGGGTGAGCACTGGAAGGCCAGGTCCAGGGCCACGGCCATGTCACGCGCCGCGGCCGCCGACACCAGCGCCTTGAAGTCGTCCAGGTCGCCCAGGTCGGGATGGATGGCGTCGTGTCCGCCGTCGGGTCCGCCGATGGCCCAGGGGCTGCCCGGATCGTCGGGGCCGGCCACCTCGGTGTTGTCGGGGCCTTTCCGGTACGACGTGCCGATGGGATGGATGGGCGGCAGGTAGACCACATCGAAGCCCAGGTCGGCCAGCTCGTCGAGCTCGGCCACCACCGCCCGCAGCGGCGAGCGGGGGGTGCCGTCGGGCGCCCGCGGCGGCAGCGACCGCGGGAACAGCTCGTACCAGGTGGAGAACAGGGCCCCCTCGGGCTCCACGTCGACCTCGACGGTCTCCGAGGTGGCCCCGTCGCGGGCCCGGAAGGCTCCCTCGGGTTCCCCCTGGTGGTCCTCGGGACGGTCGACGCCGGCCGCCACCTTGCGGGCCAGGGCGTCGCGCCAGGTGGCCCGATGGTCGATCCACGCCCGCACTCGGAAGGGATGGATCCCGACGTCCTCGGGCACGAACGTGGCCTCCCACCGATCGAGGCCCGGGTTGGTGGCCGACATCGGCACCTCCACCCAGGAGCCGGCGCCGGGGGGCCGGTGCAACAGCACCACCCGCAGCAGATCGTGGCCGTCGGCAAACACGGTGGCGCCGGCGGTGACCGGTTCGCCGACCACCCGCTTGACCCGATGGCGACCCTCGTCCACCCGCGGCGCCAGGGCCTGGATGACGATCCGGCTGGGGGCGGAGGACGGGCCACTCACCCTCTAGTTCTAGACCAGTGAAACGACGAGCAGAACCTGGGCCAGGTGGTAGGTCACCATCACGGCCAACCGGCCGTGACGATGGTCCCGGATGAAGCGGGTCCAGGCGATGAGCGCGTCGGACACGTAGAAGAGCGCGGCGCCGGCCACCACCAGTGGCTGGCGCGTGCCGATGGCGCTGGCCACCATCACCGAGATCACCGCGATGTAGCCGGCCACGGGACCGACCAGCTCCGGATCGGCGCTGTGGCGCACCGCACCCACGATGCGCCGCCCGAGCGTGGCCACGGCCGCCGCCACCACGATCAGGCCCACCGCCAACGCACCCGCCGTCACCCCGTCCAGCCAGAAGGCCACCACGTAGGCCACGTGCGCCACCAGGAACGCCCCCAGGCCGAACACGAACCAGTGCTCCCCGGGCAGCATCAGCAGCACGTCACCCACCAGGGAGAAGACCAGGGCGACCAGCACCGCCGTACGCACGTCCGCCTGGGCGGCGTCCAGGCTGAGGGCGACCCCGATGAGCAGCACCAGGGTGGCCGGCTTGGCCAGGTACTCGAGGCGGCGACGCGCCGAGGCCACCGCGACCCAGTCGACCACGGCCATCGCCGCGGTCAGACCCAGCAGGAGCCAGGAGGTGGCGGTCAGACCTCGGGCTCGAGCAGCACGAGCGGGATCTGGCGGTCGGTCTTGGTCTGGTAGCCGGCGTAGTTCTTGTGGTCGGCGATCACCCGGGGCCACAGTCGAGCCCGCTCGTCGTCGTCGGCCACCCGGGCCTGCATCTTGCGCGGTGGTTGGCCCTGGAACACCACCTCGACCTCGGGGTGCTCGCGGAGGTTCAGGAACCAGGCCGGGTGGTGGTCGTCTCCCCCGCGGGAGGCCACCACCACGATGGTCTGGCCTTCCTGCAGCGGCGAGGTGAGCATGACCGAACGGGGTTGGCCGCTCTTGCGCCCGGTGGTGGTGAGCTCGAGCACGGGCATGTTGTAGCCCTTCCAGCCGAGCTTGCCGAAGCTCAACTTGAGCACCGCCTTGTGGACGCCGTTCATGGTCTTGAGCATCACGTCGCTGGGCATGGGCCCGACGTTAGCGGTGCCCGGGCGACGGCCAGCTTGTGCGGGCGACGCCAGCCCGGTCGAATGAGCCGCCGTGGACACCGCCGGGGACCAGCTGCGCACGTTGGCCCCGGCGCTCGGGTTCCTGCTGGCCGGCGTCCCCCTGGCCGCCTTGTTGGACCGGCTCGGCTTCTTCGAAGCGGTGGTGGCTCGGCTGGCCGACCACCGCCGCTCGGTGCCGGTGGGCGCCCTGTGGCTGCTGGCCGCGCTGACCACCATCGTGTTGAACCTGGACACCACCGTGGTCCTGCTCACCCCGCTCTACCTGCGCCTGGCTCGGCGCGCCGAGGTCGACCCCGTGGCCCTGGCCCTGGTGCCGGTGCTGCTGGCCAGCCTGGCGTCGTCGGTGCTGCCGGTGTCCAACCTCACCACCTTGATCGCCGCCCAGCAGCTCCACCTGGGCGTCGGCCAGGTCCTGAGCCACCTGGCCCTGCCCAGCCTGGTGGCCTCGGGAGTCGGCTGGCTGATGTACCGCCGGCGCCATCCCACCACCGTGGCCTGCCCGATCGGCGCGCCGGCCGACCGCCGCAGCCTGCACGTGGGGACGGCGGTGGTGGGCGGCGTGCTGGTCGGGTTCACCCTGGGCGCGGCGGTCGGGATACCGGCGTGGGCGGTGGCCGTGGTGGCCGACCTGGTGCTGATGGCGGTGACCCGATGGGTGCCCTGGCGTGCGGTCCCCCTGGCCACCGCCGCCGGAGTGGCGGTCGTGGCCACCGCCGTGGCGCTGGTCGTGCCCGCAGCCTGGCTGTCGGGCCTGTTGAGCCACGACGGGCCCGTGGCCCTGTTGGGCACCGTCGGGGCCGCCGGCGCCGCGGCCAACCTGGTCAACAACCTGCCCGCCCTGCTGGTGGCCCTGCAGGGTGCCCACCACGTGAGCTGGGGCCTGTGGGCCTGGCTGTTGGGGGTGAACACCGCCGCGGTGCTGTTGCCCATCGGCGCCCTGGCCAACCTGCTGTGGCGGCGGGTGCTGCGCCACGACGGCGTGGTCGTGCGCGTCCGTGACCACGCCCGCCTCATCGTCCCGGTGGCCGGCCCGGCACTGGTGGCCGCCGCCCTGGTGCTGGCCGTCGAGCGCGCCCTGCTGGGCTGAGCGACCCCCTAGGCTCGCCCACCGTGCTCCATCTCACGCTGGCCAACCTCCGAGCCAAGCCCGGCCGGTTCGTGGCCACCATGCTGGCCATCATCGTGGGCACCGGGTTCCTGGCCGGCACCCTCGTGCTCAGCGACTCGCTGGGCCCGGCACTCGAGTCCAACGCGGTGCTGGCCCTGCACGGGGTGGACGCGGCGGTTCAGCCCAAGCTCGACACGGGCACCGGTCGGCGCAACAACGACAACCTGTCCAGCTCCAGCGTGTCCGCCGACGTGTTGTCCACCGTTCGGGGGGCCACGGGGGTGCAGGCCGCGGCGGGAACCTTGTCGGCTCCGCTGAGCGTGCTGGGCCCCGACGGAACGGTGCCGCTCAAGCACGCCAACGGCTCGCTGTGGATCGACGTGCCCGACCTCAGCCCGTACAAGATCGTGACCGGCCGGGCCCCGACCGCGGCCGGCCAGATCGCCATCGACCAGCAGACGGCCGACGCCAAGCACTGGGGCGTGGGCACCCGGCTCGAGCTGGCCACGTCCACCGGCTCGCGGCGGGCCACGGTGGTGGGCATCAGCCGCTACGGCCAGGGCCAGGCCTCCAGCGCCAGCGGCGACATCCTGGTCAGCCGGGCCGATGCCTTCGACTTCCTGTCCTCGGGCAAGCGCCTCTACGACGCCATCTACGTGCAGGCCCGACCGGGCGTGAGCGAGACCACCCTGGCCGCCAACCTGGCCCGGGCCGTGGGCACCCAGTACCAGGTGCGCACCGGTGACGCCCTGCGCACCGAAGCCGCCGGCAACGCCGCCCAGGTGGTCGACTTCCTGAGCACGGCCCTGGAGAGCTTCGCCTGGGTGGCGCTGGCGGTGGGCGTGCTGATCATCTACAACACCTTCGCCATCGTGGTGGCCCAGCGGGTGCGCGAGTTCGCGCTGCTGCGCGCCGTGGGCGCCCGTGGCAGCCAGGTGCGCCGGGCGGTGATCCTCGAAGCCCTGGTGGTCGGCCTGGTGGCCAGCGCCATCGGCATGCTGGTGGGGATCGGCTTG
The DNA here is from genome assembly GCA_963793965.1 of uncultured Microthrixaceae bacterium. Lineage (GTDB taxonomy): Bacteria > Actinomycetota > Acidimicrobiia > Acidimicrobiales > Acidimicrobilacustridaceae > UBA4742. Next base: position 426,814 of record CAWCCB010000007.1, on the reverse strand, counting down.
TTCGAGCTGTTGGTGGCGGTCGTCCCGGTGCTCAAGAACCTGACCGGGTCGGGAGGGGTGGGCCTGCAGATCCATCCCACCACCGTGATCGAGGTGCTGGTGGTGGGCACGCTGGTCACCGTCGTGTCGGCCGTGATCCCCGCCTTCCGCGCCGCCCGGACCAAGCCGATCGCCGCGCTGCGGGTGGCGGCCGTCGACCGCAGCGGCACCAGCAAGGCCCGCGGCATCATCGGCCTGGTCATCATCGGGCTGGGCGCGGTGATCCTGCTGGTGGGCATGGCCGTGAAGCAGGGCCTGCTCGTCGGCTTCGGCCCCGTGCTGCTGTTCTTCGGGACCCTGGTGGCCGGACCCGTGTTGGCCCGCGGCTTCAGCTGGGCGGTCGGCCTGGTGCTCGACCGGCTGGGCATGTCGTCGCGGCTGGCCGTGGCCAACGCCAAGCGCAATCCCAGCCGTACCGCCAACACCGCCAACGCGCTGGTCATCGGCATGTTCCTGGTGGTGTTCGTCACCGCCGCCGGCGGAGCCATCCGCGACTGGGCGGTCAAGGAGGTCTCGCAGTTCTCCACCGCGGACCTCAACGTGGTGTCCACCTCCGGGGCCGGCATCAGCCACGGCATCCAGACCAAGATCCAGACCACGCCCGGCGTGCAGTCGTCGGTGGCGCTGTACAACCAGATCGGCCAGGCCGGGAACTTCGAGATCCCCTCGGGGTCCGGCGGCGGTGGCGGCCGAGGCGGATTCAGCGATCGCGTGGCCGCCGGTGACTTCGCCCAGGTGTCGTCGGTGCTGAAGGTCAAGACCAGCCAGGGCAGCCTGGCCGGGCTCACCGACGACGAGATCGCCGCCCCCGAGGGGCCGCGGGCCAACGCCCGGGGCTACCAGGGCCCGCCACTGGGCAGCCGCATCCAGATCACCTTCAAGAACGGCGTGACCAAGACGTTCACGGTGGGCGCGGTGATGAAGTTCAGCCTGGACGTCAGCAGCTACCTGGTGTCGACCAAGGCGGCGCTGGCCGCCGATCCCCAGTTGCTGCCGGACTCGATCGCCATCACCGTGGCGCCCGGCCAGCTCGACGCGGTGAAGAACCGCCTGGACACGGTGACGGCGTCGTACTCGACGCTCGACGTGCAGCCCGGCAACGAGTTCGCCCTGCTGATCAAGTCCTTCTTCAACTTCATCATCTCGGCGGTCAACGCCCTGTTGGCCTTCGCCATCGCCATCGCCGTGTTCGGGATCGTGAACACGCTCATCTTGTCGGTCACCGAGCGCACACCGGAGATCGGCCTGCTGCGGTCGGTGGGGATGACCCGGCGACAGCTGCGCACCACCATCCGGGCGGAGTCGGTCATCCTGGCCGCCGATGGGACGGTGCTGGGGATGGTGTTCGGGTTGTTCGTGGCGTGGGCCGTGACCCAACCGCTGTTCACCGGGAGCCAGACCTTCTCCTGGCCGGTGGAGGAGCTGATCGTGATCGCGGTGATCGGCCTGGTCATCGGCGTGGCCGCGTCCCTGGTGCCGGCCTGGCGAGCGGCGCGCATCGACATCCTCGACGCCGTCGCCGCCGAGTAGCCGCGCCCCACCGCGCCCTCCCCCTCCCCCTCGCCACCCCGCGGCCCATCGGGCAGGCTGTCACACCCGCCCACCAGACTGTCGGGATGATCGGCGGGTCGGCGGACAGGAAGATCGAGGCGCTGGCCAGGCGCCAGCCCGGCGTCTTCTCGCGGGCCCAGGCCGAGGCGGCCGGCGCGACCCGGGGGATGATCGGGAATCGACGCATCGTGCCCGCGCCCATCTCCACAGGCTTGACGGCTACCCGGCGGGCGGGCTGGACCTGACCGCTTCCGGCCGACGTCAGAACACCCGGCTCGCCCGGGTCCACCGCTGGGCCGAGCCGACCACCGTCGTCCGCCAGGGCATCACCGTGGCCAGCGGTCCCCCTCATGCTGGTGCAGCTCGCCGCCACCGAGTCACCAGGGCACCTGGGACGAACCATCGACGAGGTGCTGGTGAGCGGTCTGGCCGGTCACGACGATCTGGTGGTCGAAGCCGGACGTCGCGCCGCAGGACACCCCCGGGGCATCGCCGGTCTCCTCAAGTTGCTGGCCGAGCGGGGAGAGGGTTACGTGCCTGCGACCAGCGTCCTCGAAGGCGCGCTCTGTACGACATCCTCGTCGACCCGCGGATCCCAAGCTTCGAGCGCCAGGCGCCGTTCCCGTGGCGGCCCGAGGCCAGCACCGCGTCGATGCCTTGATCCCCAGCTGGCGACCGCATCATCGAGGCCGACGGCCGGCGGTGGCACACCCGCCGAGCCGACTTCGAGCGGGACCGCCGGCGGGATCACCCGGCCCAGCAGCACGGATACGAGGTGACTCGCTTCACCTGGCCCCAGCTCCATCACGAGCCGGGCTACGTGCTCGAGGTGCTGCTGGCTATCGGAAGTCGCCACCACCATCTCCGCTCGGCGGCCTGAGCCCGATCCGTGCACCGCCCGGTCACCTCCGCCACCTGCGGACCGATCGCGCAGTTGTGCATGCCTGGGGTGCACAACTCGCGAGCGTGGAAGGCAGGACGGCGTCGGGGTTCAGGGGGCGTCGAGGCGGGGCAGGACCAGGGCGACGGTGTCGGGGCACAGCTGGTGGGTGCGGACCCACTCGGCCAACCCGGCCAGGGGCACCCACTTGGTGGCGCTCACCTCGCCGTCGGCGTGGGTGAAGGGACCGTCGCAGCGTGCCAGGTAGACCCGGGTCACCTCGCGCACCTCGTCGTCGGCGTAGGTGTCCTCGCCCAGGTACTCGAGCTGGACGGCCACGCCCGCCTCCTCGGCCAGCTCACGACGGGCCGCCTCTTCCCAGGCCTCGCCGGCCCCCACCACCCCGCCGAAGGCCAGGTCCCACCGCGACGGCCAGACGTCCTTCCAGTCGGCCCGACGGTGGACCAGCACCTCCAGGTGCGAGTTCACCACCACCACCGCCACCGACCGGTGGCGGAGGTTGTGGGCCCGCATGTCCCGACGCGTCACCGCGCCGACCACCGCACCCGCCTCGTCGAGCTGGTCGACCAGTTCGGTGGACGGCACCGACAGGCTCATGCCAGCTCCGCCGCGCCGGCCAGGGCCTCGGGCCAACTGGCCCCGCGCTCCACCAGCGGTCGCAGTCGAGCCACGTGCGCCGGTCGGTTCATCCCCAGCACCCCCGCCAGTCGATCGTCACGGCCGTAGAGCGCCACGAAGCGCCGCTCCTCGAGCGATCCGATCACGACCTCCACCCGGTCGTCCGCACTCGACCGCCCGGCCAGCTGGATCTTGCGGTCGTACTGGTCGCTCCAGAACCACGGCACCGGGTCGAACCTCTCGGGTTCGGTGCCCCGCTCGGCGGCCAACAGCCGCAGGGCGGCCGCCTCGCCCATCTGCACGGCGGTCTCCCAATGCTCCACCCGCAGGTACTGGCCGTAGCGCGCCGACGGCCATCGGGCGATGTCACCGGCAGCCACCACCCCCGGCGCGGCCGACAGGGTGTCGTCACACACCACCCCGTCGTCCACGTTGAGGCCGGACCCTTCGAGCCAGCCGGTGTTGGGGCTGACCCCCACGCCGACCACCACCACCTCCGCCGGGATCACCACGCCGTCGGCCAGACGGACCCCCGAGACCTGGTCGGTCCCCTCCAAGCCGTCGACGCCCACCCCCAGGCGCACGTCGACGCCGTGGTCGCGGTGCAGGTCGGCCATCACCGAACCGATCTGTGCGCCCAGGGCCCGCTCCAGGGGCACGTCGGCCGCCTCCAGCAACGTGACCTCCAGTCCCCGTTGGCGACAGGTGGCGGCCACCTCGGCGCCGATGAACCCGGCACCCACGACCACCACCCGGTTGGGCCCGTCGTCGAGCTCGCCCCGCAGCGTGAGGCAGTCGTCGAGGGTGCGCAGCACGTGCACGCCACCCAGCACCTCGCGGCCCGGCAGGCGCCGGGCCGCGGCGCCGGCGGCGATGACCAGGCCGTCGTAACCCACCCGCTCGCCCCCATCCAGGCGCACGAAGCGGTCGGCCAGGTCGAGGCCCATGGCGCGCCGGCCCAGCTGCAGGTCGAGGTCGAGATCCTCGTTGGCCGCGGGCAGGACGATCCGATCGGGCTCCCAGATGCCGGCGAGCAGCTGCTTGGACAGCGGCGGCCGGTCATAGGGCCGGTTGGGGTCGGCGTCGACGATGGTGATGCGCCCGTCGAAACCCTGGCGCCGCAGCGTGTGCGCGGCGTGCATGCCGGCCAGGGATGCGCCGACGACCACCACCGAGCCCATCATGTCGTCCAGCCGCCTCGCCCATCCGCCGGGAGCTGGTCGATCACTCCTCGACGATCGAGATGGCCTGCTTGGGGCAGCGCTGCACCGCTTCCTCGACCTTCTCCCGCATCGACTCCGGAGGGGTCTCGTCCAGCACGTAGAGGAAGTCGTCGTCTCGCACTTCGAAGATCTCGGGTGCGATCCCCATGCAGATCGCGTTGCTCTCGCACAGGTCGAAGTCGACCACCACTCGCATATCGGCCCCCTGGCTCGGATGACTCTGGATCGCGGGCGTCGTTCCCGTCGAACGGCTCATCATGGCACGACCGCTCGACCCCACGCCACGAAGTGATGGCCGCCCCGGGTGGCCGCGTCGGGATTGGCCTCGGAGACCTGATGACGTGTCAGATAGTGGCCATGACGAACGACACCGCCGCCGCTCGGCGCCCCCCTGGCCGGGGTCCGCATCCTCGAGGCCTCACTGCTCGGTCCGGCCGCCATCACCTCGTCGCTGGTGGACCTGGGGGCCGAGGTCATCAAGATCGAGTCGCCCTCGGGCGACTACATCCGGGAGATGACCTGGCCCATCATCGAGGGCGTCTCGCTCATGCACCTGCACCTGAACCGGGGCAAGCGCAGCATCGTGTTGGACCTGAAGTCCGACGAGGGCGTGGCCATCTTCAAGGAGCTGGCCGCCGGCGCCGACGCCGTGATCGAGGCCATGCGTCCAGGTGCGTTGGAGCGCCTCGGCCTGGGCTACCCGCAGCTGAGCGAGATCAACCCGGCCATCGTGTTCTGCACGATCTCCGGCTACGGCATGACCGGCCCCTACCGCAAGCTGCCCAGCCACGGCGTGGCCTATGACACCTGGGCCGGCATCGTCACCCCCGAATACGACGACGACGGCCACTGCCACCTGCCCGAGCACGTCTCCATCGGCATCAACGCCGGGCCGCTCTACGGCGCCCTGGGTGTGCTGGCCGGGATCATCCGGGCCCGCGACACCGGCCGGGGCTGCCAGATGGAGATCGCCCAGAGCGACGCCGCGGCCGCCTTCGACTGGTACCGGTCCGAGAGCTTCAAGGCCTACGAGCGTCCTCAGTCCGAGGTCACCGGCAACAAGTCCGACGACTACGTTCGCCGGGCCCCGGGCACCGCCGGCATGAAGGAAGGCGTGCGCTACCAGCTCTACGAGTCGGCCGACGGCCACATCCTGTTCATGGCCAGCGAGCGCGAGTTCTGGAAGAACTTCTGCGAGGGCGTCGGCCGTGCTCGACCTGTTCGAGTCGCACCCGGGTTCGAAGTTCGCCGACCACGCGGTGGGCGATCTGGAGCTGCGAGACGAGCTGGCCCGCATCTTCAAGACCGCGCACCAGCGCCGAGTGGATCGCCTTCAGCGAGGAGTTCAACACCACCATCGCCCCGGTGAACACCCCGGCGAACCTGGGCGACGATCCCGCAGTTCCAGGATCGCCTGGGCTTCGTGCTCGACCACCAGACCCACGGTGCGGACATGCTCCACACCCCCATCAAGGTGCTGGGTGAGGACCTGCCCCTTCCCGCTCTGGCTCCGACGGTGGGCGAGCACACCGACGAGGTGCTGCGCGAGGTGCTGGGCTGGGACGACGACCGGGTGGCCGCCGTCCGCGCCCGCGGCGCCCTGGGCTGAGTCGACTCGGCCCAGTACGAATCGGGCCGACGGAGCCCGTGGAGCGCGGAGCGACGTCCGTCGGGCAATAACGTTGCTCCGTGCAGAACATGGGGGGCCGACACGCGGTCATCACCGGAGGCTCGAGCGGGATCGGCCTGGCCACCGCCCATGCCCTCGGGCGTCGCGGCGCCCGGCTCTCCCTCCTGGCTCGGCGAACCGAGCCTCTCGACGGGCCGTGGCCCAGCTGGCCTCGAGCCGGCATCCAGGCCGGCCGGCCACCCGGTGGACGTGTCGGACCGGGCCGCGGTGCAGGCGGCCATGGCCGCGGCCGCCGACCAGCGCGGCCCGGTGGACATCCTGGTGTGCAGCGCCGGGGTGGCCCATCCCGGGTACTTCGAGCAGCTCGACGACGACGTCTTCCGGCAGATGATGGAGGTCGACTACTTCGGCACCCTGTGGCCCATCCGGGCGGTGGTGCCCTCCATGATCGAGCGCGGCACGGGCTCGATCGTCGGCATCTCCTCCGCCGCCGGGATCATCGGCGTGTTCGGCTACACGGCGTATGGCCCGGCCAAGTTCGCGGTGCGCGGGACTGCTCGAAGCCCTGCGGGGCGAGATGGCTCCCCACGGCATCCACGTGGGCTGCTGCTTCCCACCGGATGTGGACACGCCGCAGCTGGCGTATGAGAACCAGTTCAAGCCCGACGAGACCCGCGCCATCAGCGGCAACATCAAGCCCATCTCGGCCGACCAGGTGGCTAGCTGCATCGTGGACGGGATCGACCACCGACGGTTCGCCCTCATCCCCGACCGGGCCACGCGCCTGCTGGCGGTGGGCGCCGGGCTGGCCCCGCGGGTCATCACCCGGGTGACCGACCGGTCCGTGACCAAGGCCCGGGCCCGACGCCCCTCGAGCGAACCCGGCCACGAGAGGCCATGACCTCCCCTCGACCCCCGCGACCCCCCGGACGCAGGGCCACCGCAGGTCTCGCCGCCGGTCGACGAGCCCGGCGGGGCCCGCACCCGCACGTCGGGATCCTGGGGCGAGTCCACCTTGGGCGCCACCACCCCGGCCACCGTGCCGCTCGGCCGACACGGCGGTGCCTCGGGCCTCGCGACTGCAGATCCTGTTCCGGGTGGTGATGCTGGCGGTGGCCGCCATCGCCTTCTACTTCCTGCTGCCCCAGCTGCTCGACGTGTGGGAGCAGATCCCCAAGTTGACCGCCATCAAGTGGTGGTTCGTGGTCATCCTGCCCCTCGAGGCCGGCAGCTTCGCCTGCCAGTGGAAGCTCACCCGCACCGCCCTGCCCCAGGTGTCGTGGTTCGTGGCCGCCACCGCGCAGCTCGCCTCCAACGCCATCGCCAAGGTGGTGCCTGGCGGCGCCGCCGTGGGCGGCGCCACCGGCTACCGCATGCTGTCGGTGTCGGGGGTGAACCGAGCCACCGCCGGCGCGGCGCTGGCCGCCACCGCCATCGTGTCCAACGGCGTGCTGTTCGCCCTGCCCATGGTGGCCGTCCTGGGTTCGATCCTCACCGCGCCGGTGCCCGGCGACCTGGCCGTCATCGCCTGGGGTGGGGCGCTGCTGTTCCTGGTGCTGTTCGCCATCGTGTTCACCCTGGTCCGCTTCGACCGGCCGCTGTGGGCCGTGGGAGGGCTCATCGAACGAGTCAGCGGCTGGTTGATCCGCCACGTCCTCGGCCCGATCCGCAGCTGGTCGAGCCGCATGCCGGTGCATCGCGCAGCACGCCGACGACCACGACGAGCCGACGCCGGTCGGCACCGCCGCCGACGCGCGCTCGGCCACCGACGCTCGTACCTCCCCTGCCCGGACCCACGGCCGAGGGCTTCGTGCGCCAGCGCGACATCATGGTCTCCACCCTCGGGCCCCGCTGGCGGACCGCCCTGGTGGCGGCGGTGGGCAACTGGGGGCTCGACTACCTGGCGCTGGTGGCCGCCATCTACGCGGTGACCGGGGCCAAGCCCAAGCTCAGCCTCATCCTGTTGGCCTACGGCGCCGCGGCCGTACTGTCCATGATCCCGATCACCCCGGGCGGGCTCGGGTTCGTGGAGCTGGGCCTGACCGCGGCCCTGGTGGCCGCGGGCATCAAGCCGGCGGATGCCCTGCTGGCCACCCTGGCGTATCGCGTGGTGTCCTACTGGCTGCCCCTGCCCGCCGGGCTGGTGGCCACCATCCTGTTCCGGCGGCGCTACGGCCGTGTGCCCGACCCTCCCGACATGGGCGTGACCAACGCCACAGGTTGACGGGGACTACCTCGCGGGCGGGCGGGGTTGGTAGTGGATGACGCCCCCGCTCCCCCGGGGCGGCGGCGATCCAGATCGCGACGACGGGCCGGCTCGAGGCCGGGCCCACGGAGGGAGCACACGATGAGCAACGTCATCCAGATCGACAAGCACCTGGTGGATCAGTCCCACGTGCTTCGCCAGCGGGCCACCAGCCTGCGCCACCAGGCCGACAGCCTGACCTCACCTCTGGCCACGGCTTACCGTCGTCGGGCCAGCGAGCTCGAGTTCGAGGCGTGGGTCTCCGAGCTCCAGGCCGGCGTTCCCTACGACCAGGTGCAGCCAGCGGCCTGATCGCCGCCGACCGCCTGCTCCGCGACCTGGCCGCGGTTCCCGCAGGGTTTCGGTCTCCCTCCCTGTCCCTGCGTGAGCGACACCCCGCCCCCTGGGCGGGGTGTCCGCATGTCCGGGCGCCGGTCGAGTGGCTGGCGACCCTCGGGCGCCCAGGCGACACAACTAGAACCTGTTCTATACTGACTCCATGGCCACCCCCGTCGACTGCGACACCGCGCCCGTGGCGGTTCGGCGTGAGCGAGCTCGTCGACGCGTCGGCCCCGGCCGCGGCCGCCATCCATCCCGAGATGGCCCCCGGCGAGCCCCGGTATCCCTTCGGGATCCCGTTCGGCTGGTTCCAGGTGGCGTGGTCCGACGATGTGGCCGTCGGCGAGGTGCTGCCCCGCTACTACTTCGGTCGCCACCTGGCGCTGTGGCGTGACGAGCAGGGCCAGGCTCACCTCAACGACGCCTTCTGCCCCCACCTGGGCGCGCACCTCGGCTACGGCGGGCACGTGGACGGGTCCGACCTGGTCTGCCCGTTCCACGGCTGGCAGTTCGACGCCGACGGGCTCAACACGCTGATCCCCTACGGCAACCGGGTGAACCAGCGGGCCCGCATCCGCTCCTACCCCGTCGTCGAGATCGACCAGTTCGTGATGGCCTGGTACCACCCCCACGACGTGGAGCCCAGCTACCAGCTGGAGGCGCCGGCCGAGCTCGCCGATCCCGACTACTCGGCCTGGACCAACGTGGTCTTCCGGGTTCGGCCGGCTGTCAGGAGATGGCCGAGAACTCGGTGGACGGGCCGCACTTCCGCTACGTGCACCACACCGCCATCGTCCCGGAGATCCAGAGCTACGACACCGAGGGAACCCGGTCGCGGATGCGCTCGGTGCAGAAGTTCCCGACGCCGCGTGGGGTGGTGGACGGCCGCATCGACGTCGACAACCAGGGCCCCGGCTTCGCCGTCACCCGCTTCAGCGGCATCGTCGACACCCTGCTCATCGGAGCCGCGGTGCCGGTCGACGCGGTCACCTCAGAGGTCCGGTTCAGCTTCAAGACGCGCAGCCTGGGCGACGCCGAGGCCACCTCGACGGTGGGACAGGCCTTCGTGGCCGAGGTGTGCAAGCAGTTCGAGGAGGATCGGCCGATCTGGGAGAACAAGGCCCACATCGTGCGACCGGCACTGGCCGACACCGATCCCCCGTTCATGAAGTTCCGCAAGTGGTACGCCCAGTTCTACGCGGACGGCACCGACACCTCGCGGGCCGTCGTGGTCCCCGCCGGCGCCGCCGGGCGACGCCCAGCCCGTGTTCATCCGGCCCGAAGGCACGGCCTCGGCCCGCTACGGCGACTAGCCCGTCAGATCGTTCCCTCGCGCTGGAGGCGACGCAGGACCAGCCAGCCGGGCAGCAGCGGCAACCAGAACCCGAGCACCCGGGCCGTGATCATGGCCACCACCGCGGTGGGGGCGTCGACGCCGGCCCACACCAGCCCCACCACGGCCAGGGCCTCGACCAGCCCGGCGCCGTCGGGGACAGGTGACACCACCACCGCCACGGCCAGCGCCAGCCCGACGAGCAGGGCGGGGCCGGCGGCCGGCGACGCGCCGAAGGCGTGGGCCGCGGCCAGCAGGCCACAGCCTCCGGCCACGGCCAGCACCACACACGACGCCACCACGCCCGCCAGCCGCCACGGCTCACGGCTCAACGCCATGAGGTCCTCGACCGAGCGTCGATCGGGAGCCACCACCAGGGTGTGGTAGCGGCGGGGGGCGTCGATCAGGCCCACGATCACCGTGACCACGATGGCCACCCACACCAGCCAGCCGAAGCGCAGCGACGATCCACCGCCCTGGCCCAGCGCCACCACCGCCACCACCAGGGTGAGGATCCCGTGCAGGGGCACCGCCGCCGTGTCGATGACCGCCACCTGGCCGACGGCGCGGCGCCGCTCCACCCCGGCGCGCACCAGCTGGTGCACGGCCAGCCCGGCGGCGCCGTATTCGGGCAGCAGCCGACCGGTGTAGGAGGAGGCCACGGCCGTGGCCAGCACCGACGCCGGTCGGCGGCGGTCCTCGTCGTCACCGGTGGCGGCCAGGACGCCGGCTGCCGCCACCCCGTAGCTGGCCACCACCAACAAGACGGCCACCAGCAACCAGCCCACGTGGAGGTGGCCCAGGACGTGGCCGACGTGGCCGAACCCGGCCAGAGCCATGAGCAGCAGGGTCACCCCGACGCCAGCGCCCAGCACGACGCGCACCTCGCGCCACTCGATCTCGGGGAGGCGCTGGCCCAGATCGGCCTCGGGGATCACCGGCTGGTCCCACGGATCCGACGGCGCGCCGGCCGGGCGCTCCCGCAGGAGCGTCTCGAACCGGGGCTCGGCCCGATAGGCGGATCGATCGTCGGCCAGGCCCACCAACGCACCCAACAGCCCCAGGGCCACGGTGGCCACCACCAGGGCGCCGATGATCATCAGGCGATCATCGACGCGCTCGTGGCACGGGGGTTGCGCCCGCAGCACCACCACGTTGGGCGGCGCGTCCACCGAGCCGGGAGCGGGCAGCACCACGTCGTTGGGATTGGTCCACACGAAGCTGATGGGCGCCCCGCATGACTGCACGCCGGGGTTGTCCACCGGGATCAGGCCGATCACCACGGCGGCCACGAAGCAGGCCAGGGCCAGGCCCAGCAGGGCCAGCTCGATGCGGTGGGGGGCGGCGGAGCGCCGACGCCCGGTGCGCATCTCGGTCACGGCGAGCGACGGTACCACCGCCGATGCGGCCGTCCGCGGCTACCGTCGCCGAGTGTCCTCGCCGGTCCGAACCCACGGCCGGCCGAGCCGCAGGGGGAACGATGGCGCACACCGAGCAACCGGCCCTGGCCGATCCGACCGAGCTGGGGATCGACCCCGAGGCCCTGGCCGCGCTGGTGGCCCGGGCCCACCGCGAGATCGACGACGGGACCCTGGGTTCGTGTCAGATGGCGGTGGCCGCCGGTGATCGCCTGGTGGCCTACGAGACCATCGGCGACGCCGCCCCCGACAGCCGGTACGTGATCTTCTCCTGCACCAAGGCCCTGGTGGTGGGTGCCTTCTGGCTGCTGCTGGCCGAAGGGGCGGTCACGCTCGACCAGACGGTGGCCGAGGTGATCCCCGAGTTCGCCACCAACGGCAAGGACGTCATCACCGTCCGCCAACTGCTGCTGCACGAGAGCGGGTTCCCCCACGCCCCCCTGGACCTGCTGGCCGACACCACCCGGGAGCGGCGACTGGCCCGCTTCGGCGCCTGGCGCCTGAACTGGGAGCCGGGCACCCGGTTCGAGTACCACCCCACGTCCGCCCACTGGGTCATGGCCGAGCTGATCGAGCGCCTGAGCGGCGTCGACTACCTGGACTTCATCCACCAGCGCGTGCTGGTGCCGCTCGGGCTGCGCCGGTTCCAGCTGGGCGTGCCCCTGGACCAGCAGGGCGACATCAACGACCTGGAGGTCCGGGGCGAGCCCCCCACCAGCGCCGAGTTGGAGGCCGTGTTCGGGGTGCCGGGGCTGACGCTGGCGGGACTCCAGGGCGAGGTGACCGACGCCGCCCTGATGGGCTTCAACGCGCCGCAGGTGCGGGCACTGGGCGTGCCCGGCGGCGGTGGGGTGTCCACCGCCGCCGACCTGGCCCTCTACTACCAGGCGCTGCTGCACAACCCGGGAGGCCTGTGGGATCCCGCCGTGCTGGCGGCAGGGACCAGCCAGGTCCACGGCCATATGCCTGATCCCCTGACGGGCGTGTCGTCGAACCGGGCCCTGGGCCTGTGCATCGCCGGTGACGATCCGGACAAGGCCATGCGGGGATTCGGCCACACGGTGTCGCCCCGCACCTTCGGCCACGCCGGCGCCGGGGGCCAGCTGGCCTTCGCCGATCCCGAGTCCGATGTGTCGTTCTGCTACCTGACCAACACGCTGGACGCCAACGTGCTGCGCCAGCACCGCCGCGGCGCCAGCATCGCCAGCTACGTGGGCCGGCTCACAAGCTTTCCCGAATGATTGTTCAAGGTTGGCCCCCCGGCCGTCCGATGGCAGGCAAGGCGCGGTCCCCCGCTCCGGCTCCTCGCTGCCGGTGCCGGGGGGCCGGGCCGCGCCCCGAAACCTCCTCCGCCCCGGGCTGCACAGCCGGCTGAACGAGAACGCGTTCTAGTCAGGTGCTCTAGGATCAGCCCTCATGGCCATGCCGACCGGGATACCGGTGATCGAGACCTTCCTGGGCTTCCCCAGCCGCAACCGCAAGGACGTGTACAAGTTCCTGGCGCCGCATCTGCGTGACGAGGAGAGCAAGGGCTTCTCGTTCCCGGCGCAGTACATGTTCACCGACGTCCCCGCCGACCTGGAGGACAACGTCGACCCGGTGGCGGTGGTGCTGGACAACCTCGACCGGTTCAACATCGAACGGGGCATGATCGGCGTGGGCCGCGACCACGAGGACGCCGAGCGGGCGCTCAAGACGCATCCCGACCGGTTCTTCGCCAGCGTCTCGGTCGATCCCAACGACGGCATGGACGCGGTGCGCCTGATCGTGGAGATGCACGAGCGGTGGGACATCAAGGCGGTCACCACCTTCCCGGCCGGGGCCCAGGTGGCCATCAACGACAAGCGCTACTACCCGATCTACGCCAAGTGCTGCGAGCTGGGCCTGCCCATCTTCAGCTGCGCCGGCATCCCCGGGCCGCGGGTGCCCTTCGAGTCCCAGAAGGTCGAGCACATCGACGAGGTGTGCTGGTTCTTCCCCGAGCTCACCTTCGTGACCCGCCACGGGTGCGAGCCCTGGACGGACCTGGCCGTCAAGCTCATGTTGAAGTGGCCCAACCTCTACTACTCGACCTCGGCCTTCGCCCCCAAGCACTACCCCAAGGCCATCATCGACTACGCCAACACGCGGGGCGCCGACAAGATCATCTACGCCGGCTACTTCCCGGCGGGCCTGACCTATGACCGCATCTGGGGCGACATGCCGTCGGTGCCCTTCAACGACGACGTGTGGCCCAAGTTCCTGCGCGAGAACGCCCTGCGGGTGCTCAAGCTCTAGGGCTTGTCGGCGCCCACCACCCACATCGAATAGAACTGCGAGCCGCCGCCGTAGGCGTGGCCCAGGGCGGTGCGGGCCCCGTCGATCTGGTGCTCGCCGGCCTGGCCGCGAACCTGCATGGCCGCCTCGGCGAAGCGCAGCATGCCCGAGGCCCCGATCGGGTTGGACGACAGCACGCCGCCCGAGCAGTTGACCGGCAGGTCACCGGTCATCTGGGTGGCGCCCTCCTCCACCATCTTCCAGCCCGCACCCTCCGGCGCGAAGCCCAGGTTCTCCAGCCACATCGGCTCGAACCAGCTGAAGGGCACATACATCTCGACCACGTCGATCTGACCCGCGGGGGTCGGTGATGCCGGCCTGGCGGAACACGTCCGCGGCGCAGTCCTTGCCGGCCTGGGGCGACACGGTGTCGCGCCCGGCGAACATGGTGGGCTCGCTGCGCATGGCCGTGCCGTGCACCCACGCCGCCGGCGCTCCGGCCGCGGCGTCGCCCCCGGCCTCGTCGGTCAGCACCATGGCGCAGGCCCCGTCCGACGACGGGACACGTCTCGGAGTAGCGGATCGGGTCCCACAACATCATCGAGTCGCGCACCGACTCGAAGCTGACGGACTCGTCGTGGAGGTGGGCGTAGGGGTTCTTCAGGGCGTTGGTGCGGTCCTTGACCACCACCAGGATCCCGATGTGGTCGGGCGCGCCCGAGCGCTGGATGTAGGCCCGCACGTGGGGGGCGAAGTAGCCGCCGGCACCGGCGTGCATGGGCGGCTGGAAGGGGATGGGCAGCGACAGGGCCCACATGGCCTCGCTCTCGCTCTGCTTCTCGAAGGCCACCGTGAGGACCTTGCGATGGATGCCCGACTTGATGAGGTCCGAGGCCACGATGGCCGTCGAGCCCCCGACGCTGCCCGCCGTGTGCACCCGGAACATGGGCTTGCCCACCGCCCCCAGGGCCTCGGCCAGGTACAGCTCGGGCATCATCACGCCCTCGAAGAAGTCGGGGGCCTTGCCGATGACCACGGCGTCGATGTCGGACCACTCGTACTGGGCGTCGTCGAGCGCCCGCTGGGCGGCCTCGCGCACCAGTCCGGCCACCGACACGTCGCCGCGGGTCGACTGGTGGTGGGTCTGGCCGATGCCCACGATCGCGATGCGTTCAGCCATGTCAGTCACCCTCCAGCACGCAGACCAGGTTCTGTTGCAGGCACGGGCCCGAGGTGGCGTGGGCCACGGCCCGATCGGCCTCGCCCCGAGTGATCCGTGAGGCCGCCTCGCCCATGCGCTGCAGCCCGGCGGCCATGACCACGTTGGCGGCCAGGGCGCCCCCCGACGGGTTGATCACGGTGTCGTCGCCCAGACCCAGGGCCTGGCGCAGGATGAGCTCCTGATGGGTGAAGGGCGCGTGCAGCTCGGCCATGTCGACCTTGGCGTCGCCCACCCCCACCTTGGCCGCCGCCTGCTCGGTCGACACCGAGCGGGTCAGGTCGCGCAGGCCCAGGCCGTGGGGCTCGATGCGATGATCGATGCCGCGGATCCAGGCGGGGCGATCGCACAGCTCTCGGGCCACGTCGCCGGCGGCCAGCACGATGGCCGCGCCGCCGTCGGTGATCGGTGGGCAGTCGTGGATCCGCAGCGGATCCACGAACATCGCCTCGCCCAGCAGGGCGTCCACGTCCGGGCTGGACGTGAGCTGGGCCTCGGGGTTGGAGGCCGCCGCTCGCCGGCTGCGCATGGCCACCGCGGCCATGTCGGCCTCGGTCATGGTCCCGGCGTCGAGGCAGGCCCGAGCCTGCAGGGCGGCCATGGCCACGGAGTCGGGCCACAGCGGGCCCAGGTAGTACGGGTCGAGCTGGCGGGTGAGCACCCGGCGGATGTCACCGGGCGACGACTTGCCGTAGGAGTACACCAGGGCGGTGTCGACCGTGCCCGACTGCATCTTCACCCAGGCCTCGTACAGCGCCCAGGCGCCGTCCATGTCGACGTGGGACTCCGAGATCGGCGGCCACGGACCCACGCTGTCGAGGGTCATCACGAACGAGAAGGCCTGGCCGGCCAGGTAGTCGGAGCTGCCCGAGCACACGAAGCCGATGCGGTCGTGGGGCAGTCCGGCCGTGGCCAGCACCTGGTTCACGATGGGCATCAGCATCTCGACCTCGTTGCGCTCCTCCTCACGGCGCACCAACGGGGTCTGGGCGAAGGCGATGATGGCGACGTCGCGCAGCGGCATCAGACGTTGTCTCCCTGCTTGGCCCTGCGGTCGGCAAGCCTCCCTGCGGGCGCCTTTGGCATCTGCTGCTGGCGGCGCGTCATCAGACGTTGTCCTTGTAGGTCTCGTAGTCGGCGTCGGGCTCGCCGGTGGGGCGGAAGTAGCGGATGCTCTCGAGCGTCGGGGCCAGCTCGTCGTCGGGCACCCACACCGCCTCCACCCGCTGGCCCATGTGGACGTCGGCCGCGGCCACCTCCTGGATGAGGTGCATGAGGGGGATGTCGGAGTCGTCGAGCAGGATCAGCGCGCTCACGTAGGGCAGCTCCATGGCCTGGCCGTAGAACTGCACGTTGACCACGCAGAAGGTGGTGACCGTGCCCACGTGGGGCAGTTCCACGATCTCGGCGGTGGGCACGCCATCGGTGGGGCACGCCCCCCGGGCCGGCACGTAGACCTTGCCGCACTTGGGGCAGCGCTGGCCCAGGATCTTCTTCTCGGCCAGCCCCCGCAGGAACTTGGACGTGGCGATCCCGGCCGTGAAGGTGTACTCGATGCGAGCGGGAGTGCGGATGGACCGCACCGGCTCCACCCCGGCCAGGCGCTCGGGCAGGACGATGTCGGTCATGCCGCACCTCCGCCCAGTCGGACGCCGAGGGGCTCGAAGCACTCGATGTCGGTGATGCTGCCCTCGCGCTCGGCCCGCCAGCGCACCTTGACCCGCATCCCGGTGGCCATGGCCTCGGGCGAGCCGGCGTCCACGGCGTGGAGCATCCCGGTGTCGGCCCCGTCCAGCTTGACCAACGCCCAGGCGAAGGGGCGATCGAGCGGCTGGGTCTCCAGGGGCTGGCGCATCCAGGCCCAGGTGAGCACCTCGCCCTCGTCCCCCACCTCGACCAGCTCGGTGAGCGGCGCGGCGGTGACCGGGTCGTACTCGGGCGGGGGCATCAGCACCCGCCCGTCGCTGCCCTTGATGGCGATCATCACGCCCTCACGCAGGCCGGTCATGAACGCCCCGATCACCGGACCGGTGGTCCGGGTGAAGGGGTACTCGATGATGTTGGGCGCCGAGAGCACCTCGGCGTCGGGGGTCGAGCTCAACAGCCCTCCTCAGAACTCGATGACGCTGCGGATGGTCTCGCCCCGCAGCATCTTGGCGATGGCGTCGTTGACGTCGTCGATCTTGATCCGCTGGGTGATCATGCCCTCCAGGTCGAGGCGACCGGTCTTCCACAGCCGCAGCAGGCGGTTGAAGTCCGAGCGGACGTCGGCCGAGCCGTAGTACGAGCCGTGGATGGTCTTCTCGTTGAAGAACAGCTCGAACATGTTGAACTCGACCAGCTTGTCGAACCCGCCCACCCCGACCACGGTGACGGTGCCGCCGCGACGGGCCGCGTCGTAGGCGGCCCGCACCGTCTGGGGGAAGCCGATGGCCTCGAAGGCGAAGTCGAACCCGCCGGCCGCGCCCGTGACCTCGGCCTGCAGGGCGGCCAGGTCGTCGGGCTTGACGCCGTGGGTGGCCCCGAAGCGCTTGGCCGTCTCCAGCTTCTCGTCGTTGAGATCGACGGCCACGATGACCGAGGCGCCGGCGATCCGGCAGCCCTGGATGACGCTGATGCCCACGCCGCCGCAGCCGATGACCACGCAGGTGGAGCCGGGGGTGACCTTGGCCGTGTTGATGGCCGCGCCCACCCCGGTGGTGACGCCGCAGCCGATGAGCGAGGCGATGTCGAAGGGCACGTCGTCGTCGATCTTGATGGCGCCCTCCTGGGGGACCACCAGCGACTCGGCGAAGGTGCCGAACCCGGCCATGCCGAACAGGTCGGTGTCGCCCTCCTTGAACTTGGGCAGGCCCGCCACCGCGAACTGGATCATCACGCACAGGTGGGGCTGCTTCTGATCCACGCAGGCCACGCACTTCCCGCACGGCGGCGACCAGGCGATGATCACGTGGTCGCCCACGGCCAGGTCCCTGACCGCCGAGCCCACCTCGGTGACGATGCCCGCGCCCTCGTGACCGGGGACGAAGGGCACGCCCTGAGGCAGGCTGCCGTTCATGGCGTGCACGTCGGAGTGGCACACCCCCGTGGCCTTGATCTCGACGCGCACGTCGGTGTCGCCCAGCGGGGCCGACTCGATGTCGTCGACGATCTCCAGAAGCTCGTCACCGGTGTTGCGTAGGACGGCTGCGCGCATGATTTCCCCCTGCATCGGACGGACGGGTCGAACGGGTGCTTCAGAAGGCTGAACGGCCTGGGCCCGCGGCCGTCGGCGATGGCCGACCGGGCGGACTAGGTTTGGACACTACTGCAACACGTTCTACTTCGCGCCAGCCGACAGGCCCCGAACCGGCGGCCGCGCCACCGGATCCGAGGGGCCAGATGAACCAGATGAAGAGGTGCTACCGATGACCGAGCTCGGCTTCTGGAGGATGGCCCAGGCCGATCCGGACCGCATCGCCCTGATCGCGCCGGACGGATCGCCCCACACCGCCGGCGAGGTCCTGGCCGCGGCCAACCAGATCAGCCACGGCCTGCGGGCGCTGGGCTGCGAGGTGGGCGACACCGTGGCCTGCGTGGTTCCCAACGGGCTGGAGATGCTCGAGTACTACCTGGGCGCCACCCAGATCGGGCTGTACATCACCCCGATCAACCACCACCTGGTCGGGCCCGAGATCGCGTACATCGTCAACGACAGCGACGCCAAGGTGCTGCTGGGCCACGAGCGCTTCGCGGCGGAACTGGAGAAGGCGGCGGCCGAGATCGCCGTGCCCGGTCGAGCACCGCTTCGCCATCGGCTCGGTGGATGGCTTCCGACCCTTCGCCGAGCTGCTGGCCGACCAGCCGACGACCGCCCCCGAGAACCGCATCGCCGGTGCCCCCATGCACTACACCTCGGGCACCACCGGGCGACCCAAGGGGGTCAAGCGCGGGCTGGTGGACATCGATCCTGACGTGCTGGGCGAGCTCTACAGCGGGTTCCAGGGGATGTTCGGCGTGCAGCCGCTCGACGGTCACGTGCACATCACCGGGTCGCCGCTCTACCACACGGCCGTGCTCATGTGGACGGCCAACGCCCTGCACATGGGCCATCGCGGTGGTGCTCATGGACAAGTGGTCGCCCGAGGCCATGTTGGCGCTGATCGACGAGCACCAGGTGACCACCAGCCACATGGTGCCGACCCAGTTCCACCGGCTGCTGGCCCTGCCCGAGGAGGTGCGCTCCTCCTACGACGTGTCCTCGCTGCGGTGCATGGTGCACGCCGCCGCCCCCTGTCCGCCCGACATCAAGCGCCGCATGATCGAGTGGTGGGGCGACGCCATCATGGAGTACTACGCGGCCACCGAGGGCGGGGGCACCATCGTCGGCGCCCAGGAGTGGCTGACCAAGCCGGGCACCGTGGGCAAGGCCTGGCCCGGTTCGGAGATCCGGATCCTCGACGACGACAACCAGCAGGTGCCGCCGGGCACCGAGGGCACGGTGTTCATGAGCCTGGCGCTGGCCAACTTCGAGTACAAGGGCGACGCCCGCAAGACCGAGGACAACCGGACCGACGGCTTCTTCACGGTGGGCGACTGGGGCCTGCTGGACGAGGACGGGTACCTGTTCCTCAAGGACCGCAAGTCCGACATGATCATCTCGGGCGGCGTGAACATCTACCCGGCCGAGATCGAGGGGACGCTGCTCACCTTCCCCAAGATCGGCGACGTGGCCGTGTTCGGCATCCCCAACGAGGACTGGGGCGAGGAGATCAAGGCGGTGGTGCAGCCGGCCGAGGGGGTGGAACCCGACGAGGCCCTGCGTGAGGAGATCCTCGAGTTCTGCCGCGAGAACCTGGCCAGCTACAAGCGGCCCAAGTCCCTCGACTTCGTACCCGAGCTCCCCCGCGACCCGAGCGGCAAGCTCTACAAGCGCAAGCTCCGCGACCCCGTACTGGGCCGGCCGCGACGCCCGCATCTGACCCGCTCCCCGGCCGCCGCCGGCGCCGCCCACGCCGCCCAGGTTGGGCCGCCGACCACCCCCACGGTGGTTACCTCCCAATCTGTCGACCTGTCGGGCGGTTCAGCTGGCCAGGCCCAGCTGACCTGCACTTCGACCAGCTCGGCCGATGGCCAGGAGGGTGTCGAGGGCATAGCCGCGCTGGCGCATGACCTGGTGGTAGCTGAACCTGGTCACCTCGAATCCGTTGCGCTGAGCGAGGTGGTCCCGCGCCGCGATCGCGCTCGAAGTCGTCGAGCCTGGCGTGCCATCGGCGGCCGTCGACCTCGATGATGCGACGCCAGTCCCAGATGACGGCGTCCACTCGCATGGGCCCGACGGCCACCAACCGAGGTCTACCTCACGATCGGATGCCGGCAGTCGAGGATCGCGCAGCACTCGATCGAGCCCCGCCTCGAGCTCGTTGCGGCTGGCCACGTACGTACCCGTCGCTCGACGAGCGCCTCGCGAACGACCCGCTCCCGAGCCCCGTGAGCCCGAGCCGCCCGCCGGTACGCGGCATCGATGGAAGCCAGTTGGACGGATCGGGCCAGGACGGCGTCATCGATCACTCGGCCCAACCGGCGCAGGTCGAGCTGCCCGGCCAGATCCACGATGGTCCTGGCCACCGGCGTGACCATGAATCCATCGCACCGGAGGTACTCCAGGTGCGTGCGCCGGTGCACGACCGCCAGGCGCGACCGACCCGTTCCGTGCAACGCAGCGGACAGCTCGACGCCGACCTGGGCGGAAGCCCTCCACGCCGTGCAACACCGCCGCCGTGCGATGGGAAACCGCCGAGCGCGGCACGCTGAGCTCGGCCGCCTTGACCTGACGAAGCCAGTCGAACGGGTGGCTGTTCAGGGCGTACACGACCGGGCCAGCGTCAGCCATGCGCCCGAGCCACGTCGACCGTCGATCATCCTCGGGGTGAACCCGATGTCGATGGCCTGACGCCGGTGGAAGGCACCGTGTTGCCTCCGGGCCAGTGCCTCGATCGCCCGTCGAGTCGGTGGGCGTCCATCGACCCATCCTGTCGTGCGGGTGTGACATCGATCGATGCCCGACACCTCCGCCGTTCGCCGAGTGGTCACGCCCCCAACCTGCGATACCCGAGACCCGACCACCGGACCGGCTCCGACCACGCAGTGTCGACGCCCTCGAGCTCCGAGACCACGACCACCTCGTCACCGGGCCCCGACCACCGCACGGGGTCAGCGGCCCGACGCCTCCGGGTGCGGGCGGGGTCGGTCAGGCGTCGAGGGCGGTGCGGTGGCGCTCGATGTCCTCGTAGAGGGCGTTGATGTCGGCCACCGGTGGGAGCTCGACGCGCTCGCCGGAGTTGAGCTCGAGCTCGAGGTTCCAGAAACCCGGGATCACGTCGGTGGCGAGGATGCGGTACCAGGGGATGTCGCGCCGGTGAGGCCACGTCTTCTGGACCCGCAGTCCCTTGTCGCTCACGATCAGCACGGCACCGACCACGGTCCGGATGGCCAGCACCGACGTGATCAGCCCGACCAGGGTGACGAAGCGCCACCACAGCGTCAGCTGCGAGTCGACCACCCCGGGCAGGAAGAACAACCCGATCAGCGAGAGCAGGGTCACCTGGATCACCCGACGGCGACGGGTCATCCGCCACCGGTATCTCGTGGTTGCCACCTCGCCATTGTCGCAGGATCTGACGGCGATGCCACACCGGGCGACGATCCGGCCCGCTCGCGACCCCGCCGGTCCGGTGCCGCCGGGCCGGTCAGCTCAGGTCGGTCGGCGTCCCCAGGCGCTGATGGTCAACGGGCCCAGGACGGCGAAGTCGGGGTCCCGGGCCTGGGCCAGCGCCTCGGCCACCAGCCCGGCGTCCAACCGGCCGTCGGCCACCAGGGCCGGCGCCGATCGCTCCAGCGCCAGGACGTACCACTCGGCCGATGGGGTGGCCCCGTGCATGGTCACCACCTTGCCCCGGGACTCGACCGACTCCAGGCCGGCCGCCCCCAGCGCGCCCAGCAGCCGTCGCCCCCAGTAGCCGTCGTAGCCGTAGGCATCCACCGACGAGGCCAGCACGGTGCGGGACAGGGTGGCGAAGGGCTCGGGCAGCTCCTGGTGCTCGAACACCAACCAGTCCACGTCCTCCACCACCACCCAGCCGCCGGGTCGGGTGGCCGCCACCATGTTGGCCAGCGCCTCCTCACGGCGAGCCACGTGCTGGAGCACCGCCCGGGCATGGGCCAGGTCGAAGCGCGCCGGCGGGAAGGGATCGCGGACGATGTCGTGACGCGCACCTCCACGTTGGGCGGCTGGTCCCCCACGAACTGCAGGTCGACGTCGGTGGCCAGCACCCCGCCGTCGGGACCCACCTGCTCACCCAGCCACCGGGCCAGACCACCGCCGCCGGCTCCCACCTCCAGCACCTGCCAGCCCGCCGCCAGTCCCAGACGGGTCAGCAGCCGGGCCGACCCGGCGTCGAACCCGGCCGACAGGTGACCGTGGCGCACGGCCTCGGCGGCCGCGTCGGCCTCGTCGGTCGGACCGGCGTAGCCGGTCACGACCGAGCCAGGTCCCGCCAGGGCACGTCCTTGTCGGCGCGGGGCTCGGCCGGCAACCCCAGCGCCCGCTCCCCGATCATGTTGCGGTGCACCTCGTTGGTGCCCCCGCCGATGCGGGAGCCGAACTGGCCCATGACCTGCATCTGCCAGAAGCCGTCCTGGGGGGCGTCGCCCTCGGCCAGCATCCCGGCCGCGCCCTCCAGCTCCACGGCCAGCTCGACCCGGCGCGACAGCGCGGCGGTGAAGGCGTTCTTGAGCACCGACGGATCCGGTGGCGTCCCCCGCTTGTGCATGATGGCGGTCTGCATCCGCCATTGCAGGAAGGTCAGGATGCGCTCGCGGGTGTAGACGTCGGCCAGGCGCTGGCGGACGAGCGGCTCGTCGGTGCGCCCACAGGCCGGGCCAGCGCGATGACCGCCTCGAAGGTGCTGGTCTGGCCCGATCCGCCGATCATGCCCGACTCGCTGGCCATCACCGTGCGGGTCACGGCCCAGCCGCCGTGGACCTCGCCCACCACGTTGCTCGTGCGGGATCCGCACGTCGGTGAAGAACACCTCGTTGAAGTGCGACAGGCCGGTGGCCTGCACCAGCGGGCGCACCTCGATGCCGGGGGTGCGCATGTCCACGATGAAGAAGGTGATGCCCTTGTGCTTGGGCGCATCGGGATCGGTGCGGGCGATGAGGATGCCGAAGTCGGCGTGGTGGGCCTCGGAGGTCCAGACCTTCTGGCCGTTGACCACCCACTCGTCGCCGTCGCGAACCGCCCGGGTGCCCAGGGCGGCCAGGTCGCTGCCCGCGCCGGGCTCGCTGAACAGCTGGCACCACACCTCGTCGCCGCGCAGCAGCGGACCCAGGTAGCGCTGCTGCTGCTCGGGGGACCCGTGGCGCATCAGAGGCGGCCCCACCAGCTGCTGGGAGGCGCCGATGAACCCGGTGGTCACGTCGAAGGCCCGCGCCTCCTGGTTGAAGATGATGCTGTCGCTGGGCGTGCCGCCCCGACCCCCGAAGGCCTTGGGCCAGGCGATGCCGGCCCAGCCGTTGTCGTAGAGGGTGGCCTGCCAGGCCTTGGTGCGACGCAGGTACTCGTCCTGCACCTCGGGATCGGTGGCCACCGCGCCCCGCGACCAGTCGGCGTCGGTCCCGGTCTTGCGCTGGGCATGGGCTTCGAGGAAGGCCAGGGCCTCGGCCCGGAAGGCCGCCTCTTCGGGGCTCTCGTCGAAATCCACGTCAGCGGCTCCTGAACGGCAGGGGGTCGAGCCGAGCCGCCATTCTAGAACGGGTTCTCGTTCGACTCGACCCGTCGAGCGGACGGGCGCGCCCCGACCGACGGGACCGGCGAGGCATACTGCCCGGCATCGAGTCCTCGAGCTCACGCCTCTCCCGGTCGGCGGCAGGCGCGCTGCTGGCGGCGGCCCTGGGCCTGTCGCTGGTGGTCGCAGCCTGCGGGTCGACGGCCAGCTCCGGACGTTCCGCGTCCACCGATCGCGCCAGCGCCACCACCCAGATCCCGCCGGTGACCCCGCCCGCCTTCACCGACCCGTACCAGCCCATCAGCGTCCCGCTCGGATCCTCCTTCGAGCTGGTGCTGCCCGCCGATCCCCGGGGCGGACTGAGCTGGCAGGCGGTGGCGCCCCCCAACCCGGTGGTCCTGCTGTCCATCGGCAGCAGCTTCCGGGCCCTGCCGCCCACGACCACCACCACCTCCACCACCGCGCCCCCGACCACCGCCACCACGGTGCCGCCGACCACCGCGGCGCCGACCACCACCGTGCACCAGCCCGGGCAGACCACCACCACCACGGCACCACCCCCGCCCACCACCACCACGACCACGTTCCCGCCTGGTGCCACCGCCCAGCAGGTGCTGCTCTACGGGGCCCGGGGGCCGGGGATCACCGCCCTCACCCTGCGCTACTCCCGCCCGGGCCCGGGCTCGGCCGTCATCGACACGGTGACCTTCACCATCACCGTGTTCGACCCGGCCTCGACCACGACCGTTCCCTAGGCGACTGTCGATCGCCTCCGCGGCCCGACCTTCAGCCGCGGCTTCGCCGCGACGCGTCGTGGTCCAGCTCGAAGCCGGGGGCCACGCCCTCGTCCAGGTCGAGCGGCTCGAGCATCAGGTCGATGGCCGTCCACAGCGTGCGGGAGAACGGGAAGAAGGCCAGGGGGACGATCACCGCGGCCGCCACACCGGCCACCCCCAAGGCCAGCATGGGCGGCGTGGGATAGGTGGCGGCCACACCCAGCACCAGCACCAGCACGATGGCGGCCTGGCCCAGGCAGATGTTGAGGAACCACGACCCCAGCCACTGTCCGTCCTCGCGGTGGAAGTGGAGCCCGCACCCGGGGCAGTCGGTGGCCATGGACACCCAGTGGCGGAACAGATGGCCCTGGTTGCAGACCGGACAGTGCTTGCACAGCCCCCGTCGCATCAACACCCCGGGTGACATGACCACGTGGTCAGTGTGGCAGCGTCAGGTAGCGGCGGCCACCAGTTCCGCCAGGGCGTCGGCCCAGTCGTCGCGGGTCCCGAACGACGCTTCCAGCACGTAGGCCCGCTTGAGCATCAGGTGGGCGTCGATCTCCCACGTGTAGCCCATGCCCCCATGCACCTGGATGCAGGTCTTGGCGTTGCCCAGCGCCGCCTCGCCGGCGGTGACCTTGGCCGACGCCACCGCTCGGGGCACCGAGCCCACCTCGGGGTCGTCGAGGGTCACCCCGGCCGCGTACACGGCGCTGCGGGCCAGCTCCGAGCGCACGAACATGTCGGCCATCAGGTGCTTGAGGGCCTGGAAGGCGCCGATCGGTCGGCCGAACTGCTGGCGCTCCTTGGCGTAGGCCACGGCCAGGTCGATGCTGGCCTCGGCGATCCCGAGCTGCAGGGCGGCCACCAGCGCGGCCCCGGCGATGCGCAACGACGCGGCATCGGCCGCGTCGCCCAGACGATCGCCCTGCGGGCAGGGGTCCGGTCAGGCGCGCCACCGGCGTGAGCGGATCGAGCAGGCTGGTCACCGGCTCGGTGGCCAGATCGGCCGCCTCCACCGCCCAGACGCCGTCGTCGTCGAGCACGGCCAGCACGTCGAGCGAGGCAGGGTGCTCCACCACGCCGCTGGGATCGTGGCGTTCGATCCCTCCGACGACCAGACCGGCCGGTGGCCGCCCCGTCGACCCGGTCGGCCAGCAGGTGGGTCCACACCAGCGGCCCGGGCACCAGGGCGCGGCCCAGCTCCTCGAACGCCAGCACGGTGTCGGCCCAGCCCAGCCCGGCGCCGCCATCGGCCTCCGAGGCGCGCAACGAGAACAGCCCCAGGTCGCCCAGCTCCTGCCAGCGACCGGCGTCGATCCCGCCCACCTCAGCCAGCCCCCGCACCACCGAGATCGGGAAGCGCCCGTTGCAGAAGCTGCGCACTCCCTCCTGGAGCGCGACCTGATCCTCCGAGAGCTCGAAATCCATAGCCTACTCCCTTGGAAGACCGAGGATGCGCTCGGCCACGATGTTGCGCTGGATCTGGCTGGTGCCCGCCGCGATGGTGAACGAGGTGGAGCGCAGGCGCTCCTCCACGAACCGACCCGACGGCCAGTCACCCAGGTCCTGGCGGGACAGGCCGCCCCGCTCGAGGATGCGCATGGCCAGGTCGGTGATGCGCTGGAACAGCTCCGAGTAGGCCACCTTCACCACCGACCCGCCCGGGCCGGGCACGCCGGTGCGAGCCGCCTGGGACAGGTTGCGCTTGGTCATGGCCCACAGGGCGTCCATCTCGGCCTGCAGATGGCCGACCTCCCGGCGCAGGGCCACGATCGTCCCAGGCCGTGCCCGACCGGCGGGTGACCTTGCGGGCCAGGACCACCAACTCGGAGAGCAGCCGGTCGGTCTCCACCAGATCCGAGACGAAGCCGAGGCCCCGTTCGAACCCGAAGGTGACCATGGCCACCCGCCAGCCGTCGTTCTCCAGGCCCACCCGGTTGACCACCGGGACCCGGGCCTCGTCGAAGAAGACCTCGCTGAACTCCGAGCTGCCCACGATGGTCTCGATGGGACGGATCTCGATGCCCGGCGTGTCCATCGGGAACATCACCCAGGTGATGCCCTTGTGCTTGGGCGCCTCCGGATCGGTGCGGATGAGCAGCTCGCACCAGTCCGCCACCTGAGCGAAGCTGGTCCAGATCTTCTCGCCGGTGACCACGTACTCGTCACCGTCGCGCACGCCCCGACACGACAGCGAAGCCAGGTCGCTGCCGGCCCCGGCCTCGCTGAACCCCTGGCACCACACCTCGTCGCCCCGCAGGATGGCGGGCAGGTGCTCGGCCCGCTGCTCGGGGGTGGCCTCGGCCATGATGGTCGGCCCGGCGTGCAGGGTGCCCACGAAGTTCACGCCCACATACGGCGCCTCGGCCCGGGTGGTCTCCTCCAGGTAGATGAGCTGCTCGACCAGGGTGGCCCCCCGCCCGCCGTAGGCGGTGGGCCAGCTGATGCCGGCGTAGCCGGCCTCGAACAGCCGACGCTGCCAGTCGGTGTCCCAAGTCCGGCGGGCCGGCCAGTCATCGGGTCGGGCTTGTCGGGCACGGTGGGCAGCACGTCGCCCAGCCAGTCGCGCAGCTCCTGGCGAAAGCGCTCGTCCGACTCCGAATACCGAAGATCCACCCGTCACCTTCCGGCCCGGACCATCGCCAGGCACAAAATCTGACGCCACGTTAGGAAACGCGACGCGACCGCGCCAGACCGGGACCGCCGAGGCCCATCAGTCCAGGTCGACGCTGCAGAGGCCGATACCGCTGGCGGGCCAGCACTCAGCTGTGCCCCGAGCGTGCGCAGACCCGCCCGTCGATCCTAGGTTAGTGACCGTAGTACCCCGGGTGCGGGAACTGACCCGCGACGGATCCTCGATCAGCGCCGCGTCCCGTCGGACCCCGGCACGGTCGTACCGGCCGGGACTGGCCCCGACCTCGCGGGGATGCACGAGCCGAGCACCTTCTCCCCCACCGCCTCGGGCGCCAGCCGGTTACAGTGAATGGCAGCGTGTAGAGCACCGGCGACACCTGCACGTAGACCCCGCCGGGAGCCAGCATGGCGGCCACGTTGCGCAACAATTGGTCGCCGTCGACCGTGCTCCGCCAGCATCTGGCTGCAGGCCAGCTCGACCTGGCACCCGAGCGAGAACGAGGCCGCGGCGACGTCGCCCTGCACCTTGTGGCCCAGGTCCTCGGCCCGATCCAGCTGCTCCTGGGAGATGTCGACGGCCAGCAGATCGACCGAGCGGGCCACCACGGGTGGTCGGCCAGGCTGGGGTTGGCCCGCCGAGCTCGGCCACCGTGGCCCCATGGGCAACGACACCAGCAGGTCGTCGAGTGCCCGGAAGTCGACCTCGGACGCGGCGGGGGGCCGTCGAGGTCGACGGATCGGCGACGACCCGTCCAGCGGGCTCCCGGCCACCGGCGGGCGCTGATCCGACCGACCCGTCGATCCTTCAGCCGAGTCGACCCGGGCCCGCAGCTCGAACTTGACCACCTTGCCCGATGCGGTCAGCGGCAGGGCGTCGACCACCTCCACCCGCCGGGGGGCCTTGTAGTTGGCCATGCGCTCGCGGCTCCAGGCGATCAGCTCGTCGGGGTCGATGGTGCAGCCGGGCCGGGGCACGACGAAGGCCATGCCCACCTCGCCCATGCGCTCGTCGGGGATCCCGATCACCGCCACCTGGGCGATGGACTGGTTGGCCAGCATCAGGTTCTCGATCTCGGCCGGGTAGGCGTTGAACCCGCCGACGATGAACATGTCCTTGGTCCGGTCGGTGATGCGCACGTACCCCGCCTCGTCCATCTCGGCGATGTCGCCGGTGTGCAGCCAGCCGTCGGCGTCGATCGTGGCCGCCGTCTCGGACTCGTCGTCCAGGTAGCCCCGCATCACCGCGTAGCCCCGGATGACCAGCTCGCCCGGCTCGCCCCGGGGCACCTCGACTCCCTCGGGGTCCACGCAACGCACCTCCAGCTCGGGGATGGCCCGCCCCGACGTGGTGGCGATGATCTCGGGATCGTCGTCGTAGCGGCACATGGTGGCGATCCCGCAGGACTCGGTCAGCCCGTAGCCGGTGATGATGTTCTCGAACCCCAGCTCCCGGCGCATGCGCAGGATCAGCTCGACCGGGATGGCCGCCGCCCCGGTCACGGCCAGGCGCAGCGAGGAGAGGTCGAAGCTGGCGAAGTCCGGGTGGTTGAGGATCGTCTGGTAGAGGGTGGGGGCGCCGGGCAGCATGGTGATGCGCTCACGCGACGACCCGCGCCATCACCTCGGGCACGTCCAGGACGAGCTGGGGATGGATGGACGCCCCCATCATCAGGGCCGCCAGGATGCCCGCCTTGTAGCCGAAGGCGTGGAAGAACGGGTTGACGATCAGGTAGCGGTCCCCCTCCCGCAGCCCGACCACGTCGGCCCAGTCGCGGAAGGCCCGCAGGTTCTGGCCGTGCGCGGTCATGACCCCCTTGGGGCGTCCGGTGGTGCCCGATGTGAACAGGATGTCGGACAGGTCGTCGGGTTGGACGCCCAGGGCCCGGGCCTGGACCACCTCGGCCGGGATCTCGTCGCCGGTGCGCAGGAAGTCCACCCAGGACTGGCACCCGTCGGGGACCGCACCCCGCAGCACGACGATGCGCTCCAGCGCGGCCAGGTCGGCCACCGGGTGGTCCTGGCCCGACCCGCCCGCCGCCCCTCGGAGCAGGGCCACGTAGTCGGTGTCGAGGAAGTCGGTGACGGTGAACAGCACCCGCACCCCGGCCCGGTCCACGATGTCGGCCGCCTCGTGGCCCTTGAACCGGGTGTTCACCGGCACGAGCACCCCGCCGGCCGAGTGCAGGCCCAAGGCGGCCACGATCCACTCGCCGATGTTGGGCGCCCAGATGGCGGCCCGGTCCCCCGCCTCGAGCCCGGCGGCCACGAAGGCCCGAGCCGCCTGCTCGACGGCCGCGGCCAGATCCTCATAGGTCAGGACGGTGTCGCCGTCCACCACCGCCGGTCGACCGGTGAACGTCTCGGCCGCGCGCCGCACCAGTCGGGGGGTCGTGCCCCACAGCAGGTCGCCCCGCGTGCCTTCGCCTTCCCGTCGGGCTTCGCTCATGCGCGCAGCGTAGCCAACCCTGGACACCCGGATCTGACGCGTCGTCAGGACTGGGCCGGACGGTAGCGTGCCGTCCGTGACCGGCCACACCCCCGAGGACGCGGCACGGGTGGCCGGCATCTTCGGATACCTCGCCGACCGGGACTTCCGGGGCTACAGCCCGCTCTATGAGCACCTGGCCCGCCACCTCGCGGCCGACGACGCCATCCCCGCCCTGATCACCGGCGCCTGTCGCCGCAACCACGCGCCCATCCTCTTCTTCGCCTGCGTCCACGACCTGGTGCTGCGTGACCCGACCGGTGACCTGGCTCGCGCCTACCAGGCGGTGGGCGACGGCCTGGACCCCGATGCCGTCGACCTGTGGCCGAGCTTGCAGGCGCTGGTGGCCGAGCGCGGCGACGAGCTCGACGAGATGCTGCGCACCCGCGAGGTGCAGACCAACGAGGTGGGTCGCTCATCTGCCCTGGTCCCGGCCCTGACCCTGGTGGGCGACCGGTTCGGCCAGCCCCTGGCCCTGATCGAGCTGGGCGCCAGCGCGGGGCTCAACCTGCTGGCCGACCGGTACCACGTCACCTACACCGCGGGCGACGGTCGGGTGCTGGTGGGCCCCGCCGGGTCCGCGGTCCAGCTGAGCTGCGAGGTCCACGGCACCCGCCGTCCGCCGCTGCCCGATCCCCAGGACGACAAGGCGCCGCCCCCGATGGTCATCGGGTCACGCCTGGGGGTGGACCGCAACCCGGTCGACGTGGCCGATCCCGACGCCGTGCGCTGGCTCCAGGCCTGCGTGTGGCCCGGCCTGGCGGACCGTCGGACCCGCCTGGATGCCGCCGTGGCCCTGGCCCGCCAGGATCCACCGGAGCTGTGGACCGGCGACGCCCTCGACCTCATCGAGCAGGCCGTGGCCACCGCCCGACCCGATGAGGTCCCCTGCGTGATCTCCACCTGGATGTTGGCCTACCTCAGCCGCGAGCGTCGCAGCGGCCCTGCACGAGCGCCTGGACCAGCTCGGACGCGGTCGTCGGCTGGCCTGGATCACCGCCGAGTACGAGACCAACGTGCCCTGGCTGGGAACGGCCGGGCGTCGGGCCGCCCTCGACGTCGGTCAGCTCCCCACCCGCCTGGGCCTCGAGCTGTGGGACCACGGGCCCAGCCAGGGCCTGTCGCTGGCCTGGATGCACGCCCACGGGCAGTGGCTGGAGTGGCTCGAAGACCCCATGGGGTCCTGAGCGGGGCCGGGCATCCACCGGCCACCGCCCTGGAATTCGTAGCCTCGGCCCGGTCGGAACGCGACCCGGCTCAAACATCGGGCCGTCGCGGCCGATACCCAGCCTGACACCCACACGATCGACATCGGCCGCAACCCGCTCAACGAGGAGACGGTTCCCGCCATGACCGACCGCACGACCGACCGGGCCAAACCGGACGAGCCCCCAGACCCGGACACGTCGGCAGGCCACCTGGTGTGCGCCTACTCGCCTCGGTGGTTGAGCGGACCCAGCTCCTACGAGGGCCTGGTGGCCACCTTCTCGCCTGCCCCTGACGAGACCGACGCGCCGGTCGTGGCCCCGGGATCGTCCGCCTAGGATCGTCCCCATGAGCCCGTACACCCTGCGACGTCGGGCGGCGCGGGTGGTGCTGTTGAACGACGCCCTCCAGGTGCTCCTGCTGTCGGCCTCCGATCCGGCCAACCGGGCCAAGGGGAGCTGGTGGGAGATCCCCGGCGGTGGCATCGACGGGAACGAGACCAGTGCCGAGGCGGCCCGGCGCGAGCTCTACGAGGAGACGGGCATCACCCAGGCCCGGATCGGCCCGTGCGTGTGGACCCAGCACTCGGTGTTCGACTTCGCCGGTCTGCACTTCGACCAGGACGAGTGGGTGCACCTGGCCTGGTGCGACGAGGCCCACGAGGTCCGTCCGGCCCGGCTCGAGATGCTGGAGGCCGCGGCCTTCGAGGGCCACCGATGGTGGGACCTCGATCAGCTGCTGGCCGATCCCGCCCCGGTGCTCCCCCACCGGCTGCGCGAGTTCCTGCCCGCCCTGGTGGCCGGCGACCTACCGGCAGAACCGCTGGACATCACTCATCCTCCTAGCCCTCCGGTCGGCCAGCCTCCCTGCGAGCGCTCCGCCATCCGGGTGTCATCGATCCAGCGGCTCCGGCCTGGCGGCCTACGCCTTCCTAGCCCTCCGGTCGGCCAGCCTCCCTGCGAGCGCTCCGCCATCCGGGTGTCATCGATCCAGCGGCTCCGGCCTGGCGGCCTACGCCTTCCAGACCTCGGTCGGCCAGCCTCCCTGCGAGCGCTCCGCCATCCGGGTGTCATCGATCCAGCGGCTCCGGCCTGGCGGCCTACGCCTTCCAGAACCTCGGTCGGCCAGCCTCCCTGCGGGCGCTCCGCCATCCGGGTGTCATCAGTCGTATTGATCCAGGAGCAGGTGGGCGGCGGAGGAGAGGCGTTCGCCGGCGTCGCCGATGGCCACCCAGCCGTTGGCCCAGGCCAGCAGCGACGAGAACCAGATGAACTCGAGCGCGTCGATGACCCGCTTCTCGATCACCGGGTCGAAGTCGTCCGGGAAGGCCAGGGCCTGGATGCGGCCCATGATCTCCCCCATCTCCCGCTGGCAATCGGCCACGCCCGGGTCGGGCGAGGACATGGCCATGACCAGGGCGGCGGTCAGGGCGGGCTCACGCTCCATGGCCCGGGTGGCCCGGCGCAGGATCTCGACCATGCGCGCCGCGGTGGTGTCGCCGTGGGGTGGTCGCTGGGCCACCCGTCGCTCCAGGTCGGTCACCCACTCGACCTGCGCGGCGGCCAGCAGGTGGTCCTTGGACGTGAAGTACCGGTAGATGGTCCCCAACGCCACTCGACCCTGGGCGGCCACGTCGCGCATCTGCACCGCGTCGTAGCCGCCGGTGGCGGCCAACTCGATGGCGGCCCGGATGACCCGCTCCCGCCGGGCCGCCTGGCTCCGGGTCAGCTGATCGCCTTTGGTGGCCAGCTCGTCGTCGCTCCCGTCGTCGACGCCCGCCTCAGCCGTGGGCCGGAGTTCGTCGGAGCTGGGGCCCATGAGGCGCGGAGCTTACCGGCCCACCGGGACCGGCTGGCGGTCCTGGTCGGGCGATGGAACGCGAAGGCGCCGAGCCCGGGGGCTGCGGGCGGGGATCGCGGGGCAACCCGAGCACGCGCTCGCCGATGATCGACCGTTGCACCTCGTTGGTGCCTCCGGCGATCCCCGTCGAGGGCGAGTAGAGCAACCGCCAGGTGAGGGTGGCCGAGCCCTCCTGGCCGTCGTCGTCGAGCATCCCCGCCGCCCCCTGGAGCGACTTGGCCAGCGAGGCCAGCCCGGCGAAGTGCTGGGCGAAGGCCAGCTTGATGACCGAGGTCTCGGGCCCGGGCGCCCGACCCTGGCTGATGGCCGTGCGGGCCCGGTAGCCCAGATAGGTCAGGATCTGCATGCGGGTGTGGGCCTCGGCCAGGGCCTGGCGGACCACCGGATCCCCCAGCCGCCCGGTCCGGCGGGCCAGGGCCACGGCTGGACCCACGTCGGCCATCGACTCGTTGGCTCCGATCATGGCCCGCTCGTTGGCCAGCGTGTGCACCGCCGCCCGCCATCCCTGGCCCACCCCGGCGGGCCCGCCCAGCACGGCCGAGGCGGGGATGGCCACGTCGGTCAGGAACACCTCGCTGAAGTGGGACTCGCCGGTCATCTGGCGCAAGGGCCGAACCTCGATGCCCGGGGTGGCCATGTCGACCAGGAAGTAGGTGATCCCGCGGTGGCGGGGCGCGTCGGGATCGGTGCGGGCCAACAGGATGGCGTGGTGGCTGGTGTCGGCGTTCGAGGTCCACACCTTCTGCCCGTTCACGATCCACTGATCGCCGTCGCGCACCGCCCGGGTGGACAGCGAGGCCAGGTCGCTGCCCGCCCCCGGCTCGCTGAACAGCTGGCACCACATCTCGTCGCCGCGCAGGGTGGCCGGGAGGTACCGGTGTCGCTGCTCGTCGGTCCCGAACTCGAGGATGGCCGGTCCCACCATGGAGTGGGACACGGCGAACGCGCCGGTGATCACCCCGAAGCGGCTCATCTCCTCGGCGAAGATCATCTCCTGGGACAGCGTGCCGCCCCGGCCGTACCAGGCGGTCGGGTAGCTGATCCCCGCCCACCCCGCCGTCCCACAGGGTGCGCTGCCACTCGACGCTGCGCGCCATCAACCAGGTCAGGTCGGCGTTCGGATCGAAGAACCCCTCGGAGAAGTCGTCGGCCGACCCCTTCGCCGGGGCGTTGTCGGCCAGCCAGGTCCGGGCCTCGAGCCGGAAGGCGGCCTCCGCGGGCGAGTCGTCGATGTCCACGCCCGGACGATAACGCGTTCTAGTTCCGGGTCGGAGGTGCGTTCCGGGCCACCGGGGGCCACCATGGTGTCGTGACCGCTCCCACACCGCCCCTGGGGACCATGCTGTGGCGGGCGCTGCGCCGACGTTGCCCGGTGTGCGACCAGCCCCACCTGTTCCGGCACTGGCTGAGGATGCTCGACGACTGCCCCCGCTGCGGCCTGCACTTCGAGCGAGCCGCGGGAACCTGGACCGGCGCCGTCGGGCTGAACACCGTGGTGAGCTTCGGTGCCACCCTGGGCACGGTGCTCGGGCTCTTCCTGCTCACCTACCCACACGTCCCCATCGGGGCCATGGCCATCGCCACCGCGGCGGTCGCCGTGGTGGTACCCGTCGCCTTCCTGCCGTACTCCAAGACGATCTGGCTGGCCATCGATCTGGCCACGTCACCGCTGGAGACGGGAGAAGCCGAGATTTCCCCTACCGTTGCGCCACCTGGTGCCGATAAGAAACAACGAACAGGGTGAACCCGCCACCCTGAGGTCACGCCCACCCAGTCCGCGCCAGGCGACGCAGGCGGAGGTCTTCACAACGTGAGCAGAGATTCCAAAGTCCTCATCGGCGTCGGTGCCGTCGTCCTGCTGGGCCTCATCGTGGCCCTGACCGCCAGCAAGACACTGGGCCTGGTGGTGGTCGCCCTCGGCCTCATCGGTGCCTTCGTGGCCATGCGCGCCGGCGTCCGGCAAGACCGACGATCCCTTCGCCGACGCCCGCACCGAGGCCGACGAGACCCAGGTCGGCAACCTGACGCCGAACCAGCCGCTCGCGCCGTGGAGCCCTGACGGCGGCCTGAACGCCTGGACGCCTCCGGTCAGCCTGACCGGCATGCCCGACGCACCGCCCCTGCCTCCAGCGACCCCGGTCGATCAGCCCCTGGACGAGCCGGTCGAAGAGACGACCACCGCCTGGTCCAACGAGTGGAACAACGACGACTCGTGGCAGTCGACCACCGCCTTCACCAACGGGACCGCCACCGGGCAGGACACCAACCCGCTCGACGAGCTCCAGGGCCTCGACCATCTCGACCCCATCGCCGAGGTGGAGCGGATCGAGGCCCGCTCGGCCGACGAGCTGGCTCCCGAGAGCCCCGTCGCCGATCAGGGATTCGGGTTCGGCAGCGCCACCCGCGCCGCCAACGACGAGATGATCGAGCTCCACGGCCACATGGTGAACGAGGATGTTGCCGGTGCGGATGACATCATGGCCGCCAGCCAGGCAACCGAGCTCCACTTGGCCGACGGCGAGCAGACCGAATTGCAGAAGCTGCTCGCCAAGGTGCAGATCCGCCTCAGCGCGTACGAGTAGAGCTCGCCGTCACCCAGGGGAGAGGGTGGGATGAGCGATCAAGGCACCTCCGGCACCGAGCGCGGCCGGCGTGGACGACTGAGAGCCCGGGGAGCGCCCCCGACCGCTGAGCCCGACGCTGGCGCCCTGCGGGACCCGCTCACCGGCCTGCCCGGCCGAGCGATCCTGCACGACTGGCTGAACCAGGCGGCCGCGGCCAGCCGGCCGGCCAGCACGCGGGTGATCCTGGCCTTCGTCGATCTGGACTCGCTGCGGGACGTGAACGACAGCTTCGGGCCCGACGCTGGCGACTTCGTGTTGCGCCAGGCCGCCGAGCGCCTGAACAACCTGGGCTGGCAGGAGACGCGGATCCTGCGTTGGGGGGGCGCCGAGTTCGCCGTGGTCGTCCCCCACGTCGGCTCGGTCGACGCGCCCGATCAGATCGCCCGAGCCCTGCTGGAGACGATCGGCGCGCCCTACATCCTCGGGACCCAGCAGGTGACGGTGGCCTGCCACCTGGGCCTGGCCATCGCCAGCGACGCCTACAACGATCTGGGAGAGCTCGTCCGTGACGCCCACCAGGCCCTGGTGTCGGCTCGCGACGGCGGACCGGGCATCTACGTCGTCCACGACGAGACCAAGCGCGGCCGCTACCACACCCGCATCGACGAGGCGCGGCTGTACGCCGCCCTGGAGAACCACGAGTTCCTGCTGCACTGGCAGCCGATCGTGCGCGCCGCCAGCCGTGAGCTGATCGGGGCCGAGGCCCTCCTGCGCTGGCAGGCGCCCGGGGCCACCAACACGGGCGTGATGTTCCCCCACGACTTCCTGCCGCTGCTGGAGAAGTCCGGGCTGATCGTGCCCGTGGGCGAGTGGGTCATCGCCGAGACGTGTCGTCAGGCCGTGGCCTGGACCATCGACCATCCCGGCGCCACCCCGCTGTTCGTGACCTGCAACCTGGGCGCCCGCCAGCTGGCCATGCCCGGCTTCGACGACGGGGTGCTGCAGATCCTGGCGCAGTCGGGCCTGCCGCCCGACCGCTTGTGCCTGGACATCACCGAGGAGGCCATCCGCTACAACGGCAGCTCCACCTGGACGGCGCTGCGCCGGCTCAAGGACGCCGGGGTCAAGCTGGGCCTGGGCAACTTCGGCACCGGGATGGCGTCGCTGGCGGCCATGCGGGACATGCGCCTCGACCTGGTGCGCATCGACCGGGTCTTCGTGCAGGAGCTGTCCATGAGCTACGAGGACCAGGCCATCATCCGCCACATCACCAACCTGGCCCACGACCTGGGGATGATCACCATCGTCGAGGGGATCGAGACCGAGGAGCAGGCCGCCCTGCTGTTCACCCTGGGCGTGGATCTGGCCCAGGGGTTCCTGTTCGGTCGTCCCGAGCCGGCGGATCAGATCGACGCCCGCCTCGATCCGGTCGATCCCAGCGCGGTGTTCGGCCAGGACGAGACCGACTTCCCGCCGCCCCAGGTGGGTGGCCCGTTCCCCGGCCCGGCACCCGCGGCCCCCGCCCCGCCCGACCTCTACCCGCCGGCGCCCGCCTACCCGGCGTGGCAGCCCCCGCCCGAACCCCCGGTCTGAGCCGACGATGGTGGCGGTCCTCATCGTCCTCGGGCTGGTGGTCGGACTGGGCTGGACCGCCTGGTCTCGCCTCAAGACCCGCCAACGCGAGGACCAGATCCCCGTCATGGCCGCGGCCAAGGGCCTGCACTTCGCGGCCGACGACCCGTTCGGCTCCCGGACGCTGGGCTTCCCGCTGTTCCACCGCGGAGACGGGACGCGGCTGGAGAACGTGGTGTGGAGCGAGTCCGACGCCAGCCCAGGTGGCACGCCAGGCCCGGGTGTTCGACTTCGGTTGGTACCAGGTCCGCCACGACCGAGGGAGCTCGGTCGAGGAGTGGCACTGGTTCAGCTGCGCCCTGGCCCAGCCTGACGGGTCGTGGCCGCCGCTGCTGATCGCGCACCAGGGGCTGGTGGAGAAGGCGATGGAGCTGGCCAAGGGCGATCCCATCCGCTTCGAGTCCGAGGAGTTCAACCGGACCTTCCACGTGGAATGCGACGATCGCCGGTTCGCGTCCGCGCTGATCGATCCTCAGATGATGCAGTTCCTGCTCGAGACCAAGGGCATGGTCAGCTTCGCCACGCTCGGTCGCTTCCTGCTGCTGACCAGCCCCCAGGTCGCCCCCGACGAGATGCCCATCCTGCTGGGGTTGGCCAACGAGTTCGTCCGGCGCATCCCCCCGGCCGCCTGGGAGCTGTACCCCAAGGCCGCCCCCGCCGGCCCCGATGCCCTGGCCTCGTCGTGGCGAAGCCCGGCTGGACCCGGCCTCGCAGCCGACCCCCGGCCGGCCCGACGACGCCTGGGACCCGACCCCGGGTGTGGACTACGACCTCGACGGCCATCCCGTCCACGACGAGACCGAGGATCCGTGGCACGACCACCCGCTGCGACCCCACGACCCGCGGCCGCCGGATCGCATCGAGTGAGCACGGCCCCGTAGCCTTCGCCGGCGTGCAACACGCGGAGGTGGCCATCGTGGGGGCCGGACCCGCCGGCAGCGCGGCCGCCATCACCCTGGCCCGCGCCGGCGTGGGCGTGACGGTGGTCGACAAGGCGCGGTTCCCCCGCGACAAGTTCTGCGGCGATGGCCTCACCGCCGATGCCCTGCGACGCCTGGAGGCGCTCGGCCTGGTGCCCACCGAGGTGGCCTCGTGGTTCGACGTCGACGAGGTGCGGATCCGTTCGCCCCGCGGACGGGTCACCGCCTATCCCCTCCCCGCCGGCGCCGGGCGCTACGCGGCGGTGGCCCGCCGCATGGATCTGGACGCGGCGCTGGTGGACCAGGCCCGCGACACCGGCGCCCAGGTGGTCGAGGGTGCCACCCTGGTCGCGCGCCCAGCCCCACACCAGACCGGATCGAGCTCGGCTTCAACCGCCCCGACGGGTCCAGCCTCGAGATCGAGGCCGACTACGTCATCGGCGCCGACGGCATGTGGTCGCCGCTGCGCAAGCTGCTGGGCGTCGACGTCGCCGGCTACCGGGGGGAGTGGCACGCCTTCCGCCAGTACTGGCGGGGGGTCACGGGTCCGGCCGCCGACCAGCTGTGGGTGCTGTTCGAGCCCGACCTGCTCCCCGGCTACCTGTGGACCTTCCCGGTGGCCGGGGGCGCGGCCAACGTGGGCTTCGGCATCCGCCGCGGGGGCCGGGTGAGCACCCACGACATGGCCGCCCGCTGGCCCGAGCTGCTGGAGCGACCCCACGTCCGCGCCCTGCTCGGTCCCGACGCCGAACCCGAGTCCCCGCACCGGGCCTGGCCCATCCCCGCCGCGCTCGACGCCCGCCTGCTGGTGGACGGGCGGGTGCTGTTCGTGGGCGACGCCGCCGGCGCCACCGATCCCATGAGCGGCGAAGGCATCGGCCAGGCCTTGGCCACCGGGACCTGGGCCGCCGAGGCCATCGTGGCCGGCGGCCGAGGCGGCGGGGATCCAGCCCGGGTGCGCGGTCGCTACCAGGAATCGGTGCGGACCCAGCTGGAGCTCGACCACCGCTTCGCCGGTGCCCTCAGCTCGGTGCTGGCCTCGCCCCGGCTGGCCTCGGCCGTGCTCGGCACCACCGCCCTCAACGACTGGACCCGGCGGAACTTCGCCCGGTGGCTGTTCGAGGACTACCCCCGCGCCATCCTGGCCACCCCCCGGCGCTGGCACCGAGGCATGCTGAGCGGCGCCGGCGCCTACCGGGACGCCCAGCCACCCGTCGCCATCACCGGAGGAGATCCGCCGTGGCCCTGACCCACCTCCCAGCCGACACCGACGCCGATGCGGTGGGCGCCGCCCTCGAGCGCGACGGCGCCGTGATCGTCGACCAGCTGGCGCCCGGCCCGCTCATGGATCGGGTGGCGGCCGAGCTGGAGCCGCACCTGGCGGTCACCCCCTTCGGTCCCGACGAGTTCAGCGGATCCGCCACGCGGCGCTGTGGCGGGCTCATCGCCCGGGTGCCCGCCAGCCGCGAGCTGGTCATGCACCCGCTGGCCCTGGGGGCGGCGGGCGCGCTGCTGGCGGATTCGACCAACTTCCAGCTGCACCTGACCCAGGCCATCGCCATCGGTCCGGGCGAGTCGGGGCAGGGCCTGCACCGGGACCAGTGGGCCTTCGACTTCTTCCCCTTCCCGAACGGGTTCGAGGTGCAGTGCAACACCATCTGGGCCCTGACCGAGTTCACCGAGGACAACGGCGCCACCCGGGTGGTGCCGGGCAGCCACCGGGCACCCGACGGCCAGGCCTTCGCCGAGTCCGACGCAGGTGGCGGCGGAGATGGCGCGGGGCTCGGCCCTGTTCTACACGGGCGCGGTGTACCACGGCGGCGGCGCCAACCGATCCGACCAGGTGCGGATCGGGCTGAACATCACCTACAACCGGGCCTGGCTGCGCCAGGAGGAGAACCAGTACCTGAGCGTGCCCCGCGAGGTGGCCGAGACGCTGCCCGAGGACCTGCTGCGGCTCATGGGCTACGCCCGCGGCGCCTACGCCCTGGGCTACATCGACGACCTGCGCGACCCCATCGAGGCGGTGCGCCCCGACCTGGCCTCCGCTGGGTTCGGCGACCTGGCCGCCACCGCCGAGGCGGCACGACGCGGGTCGGACTGACCGCCACCGTCTCGCGGCCGCCCGACGCGTCCACGAACGCGATCTGTGCACCCCTGAGGTGCACAGACTCGCGTTCGTGTCAACCGATCCGCCGCTCGTTCGTCTGGTACCGGTGATGGACGAGCCGGGCGTGAGATCGAGCCGCGACCAGCGGCGGTGGCCCGCCGGGCGACGGTCGAGCCCCCACGCGACTCGCCGGGCCGCTCCCGTCGAGGTCGTGTTCCGCTCCGACTACGCCCGTCTGGTGGCGCTGGCCCGGTTGCTGCTCGACCGCCAGGCCGACGCCGAGGAGGTGGTGCAGGAGGCCTTCGCGCGTACCAGTGCCCGCCGACCCCGCGGCGCAGGTCGCCGCCTACGTGGAGCGGGCCGTGGTGAACCTGTGCCGCGACGGTCTTCGTCGTCGTGCGGTGATCCGCCGGGTGGTCTCCCGGTGGCCCCGGTCCGGCCGACGCCCGAGCGGCCGAGGTGGTGGCGATGGGCAGCGGCCGAGCAGCAGCCGGCTGGTGGAGGCGGTTCGGGTCCTGTCCCGCCGCCAACGCGAGTGCGTGGTCGCTGCGTCACCTGCTCGGGCCACTCGACCGCCGAGCGGCGGCCTGCTCGGGATCGCCGAGGGCGCGGTCAAGACCCATCTGAGCCGCGGCATGGCCGCGCTCGAGACCCAACTGGAGGACTGGCGATGATCGACCAGCAGGTCCGCGACGCCCTCGATGCCCAGATCCCGGCGATCGATCCCGAGCGCTCCGCCCAGGCGTGGGCCCTGATCGGCGCGGCCGGGCGGCTGGCGGCGCGTCGTCGCCAGCGACGGGCCAGGCGGGGCGCTGGCCGCGGCGGTGCTGGTGGTCGGCGCCATCGTGGCCGTGGGGATCGTTCAGGGCACGCCGTCGTCGGAGAAGGTGGCCACCAGCCCGACGACCGGCGTTGGCGTGGGGCCGACCACCGTCGGCGCCAGGTGGCGCCACCCCCGGCGCCCTCGGTGGCCGAGCCCCTCTGGCAGGCCACGACGATGCGGAGAGGGTTCTCGATGGTGTCGTGGGCCGCGGGGGGATCCTGGACGGCGGCGCGCACCGCGGGTGACGATCTCGAGCTCGTGCTGACCACCTCCGGCTGCGGTGACCGATTCGGAGCGGTGGTGCAGGACTTGGGCAACCGGGTCTCGATCGAGCTGGCCGTGGCCGACGGACCCCACCTGAGCTGCCTGATGACCGAGCAGGTGCGCGTCCGCCTGGCTCGGGCCCTCGACGGTCGCCCGCTGGTCGATGGGGCCGGCCGGCACGCCCGGCCCGGTCATCGACGGATCGACGCTGCTCGTGCCTCACCAATTGCCCGCCGGCATGCGGTTCCAGACCGAATCTCTGGCCACGCTCCTGGACCCACGCTCAGCCGGACCGCCCGGTTCGGAGCCCCTGCGCTGGGGGGCCTGCTACCAGGCCGATCCACCATCCCTCGCCCCAGGCGAGAAGGCCGCCACCACCACCCAGCGCTGTGTGTTCACCGGCACACGACCCATGGTGACGACCGCCCAGTCCGTCGACGCGTCCGACGTGCTCGATACCGGCGTCCTGGCCCAGGACTCGATCAGCGCCAGCTACTCCTACGGGTTCTGCGGGTGCATGGTCTACGGGAGCGGCCCGTCCAGCCCGCAGCCCGGTCGGAGCACTGCCCGACACCCTGGTGGCCGGCGGTGTCGACGGGCATCCGGCCTCACTGCTGTCCACCGGGCTGCACGACGTGGTCGTGTGGACCGACGGGCACAGCTGGTACTCGGTGGCCACCCCCCACGGGGTGGGCGGTGTGAGCCCGGCCGAGCTGGTGCGGATCGCACAGTCGATGCGGCCGGTGGGCTGACCCGACGGGCACAGCGGGTCGCCGGGCCTACGATGCCGGCCATGCGCACGCGACTCACCGACATCCTCGAGATCGAGCACCCGGTCATGCTGGCCGGCATGGGCGGCGTGTCCTACCACGCGGTGGTGGCCGCGGTCAGCCAGGCGGGCGGCTTCGGCTGCCTGGGGGCCTCGGCCATGGGTCAGGCCAAGATGGTCGAGGAGATCGCCGCGGTGCGCGAGCTCACCGACAAGCCCTTCGGCGTCGACCTGCTCACCGCCTCGCCCGGCGACCTGGTGGCCCAGGTCCAGTCGGTCATCGACGGGGGTGCCCGGGTGTTCGTGGCCGGCCTGGGCGTGCCCCGCGACGTCATCGAGCTGTGCCACGCCCACAACGTGCTGGTGGTGAACATGTGCGGCAAGGTGCGCCACGCCACCGCGGCGGTGGCGGCCGGGTGCGACATCGTGGTGGCCCAGGGCACCGAAGCCGGAGGCCACACCGGCCAGGTGGCCACCATGGCCCTGGTGCCCCAGGTGGTCGACGCGGTGGGTGACCAGGTGCCGGTGGTGGCGGCCGGGGGCCTGTTCGACGGCCGGGGACTGGCCGCCTCGCTGGCCCTGGGCGCGGACGGCGTGTGGATGGGCACCCGCTTCATCGCCACCCCCGAGGCCCGGGCCGTGCCCGGCTACAAGGACGCCCTGTTGGCCCTGGGCGAGGACGGCACGGTCATCACCCGGGGCTACACGGGCAAGACCTGCCGGGTGGTGCGCAACGACTACACCCAGTACTGGGAGTCCCACACCGACGAGCTCCAGCCCT
Source organism: uncultured Microthrixaceae bacterium (assembly GCA_963793965.1). Lineage (GTDB taxonomy): Bacteria > Actinomycetota > Acidimicrobiia > Acidimicrobiales > Acidimicrobilacustridaceae > UBA4742. The sequence continues at coordinate 384,447 of CAWCCB010000007.1, read as the reverse complement.
TCCCGGCCCAGTTCATCCGGTCCATGAACGACGGCGCCAACCACCTGGGCGCCGACGAGCACACCCGCGACATCGACCCCGACCGCGAGTTCTGGCCGGCCGGCCAGGGCGCCGGGGCCATGCACGAGCTGATCCCGGCCGGCGACCTGGTCCGCCAGATCGTGGCCGAGGCCGAGGAGGTCCTGGGCCGGGTCGCCACCTACTGACCTGGCCCTCTGGTCGGCAAGCCTCCCGTCGGGCGCTTCGCCATCGGGTGCACGGCCCCAGCGGCTCCGCCCTTGCGGGCTGCGCCTTCCTCGACACTCAGGTTGCCAAGCCTCCCGTCGGGCGCTACTCGGACCAGGCCTTGAGCTTCTCGATGATGGCCAGGGGATCGTCGCCCACCGGCGTGACGGTGAGGGTGGTCACGCCCGACTCCTTGAAGGCGGCGATGCGCTCCTTGACCCAGCCCTCCGGTCCGCACAGGTTGGTCAGGGCCAACAGGTCGTCGGGCACCTTGGCCGCGGCTTCGTCCTTGCGCCCGTCCAGGTACAGATCCTGGATCTCCTTGGCCTCGGCCTCGAAGCCGTACCGGCAGGCCAGGTCGTTGTAGAAGTTCTTGCCCCGGGCCCCCATCCCGCCCACGTAGAGGGCCACCATGGGTCGGGCCATCTCGGCCACCGCCGCGGCATCCTCGCCGATGGCCACGATGCCACCGGCCACCACCTCGAGCGGACCCAGGTCGGCGGACCGCTTGGCCGCGCCGGCGGCCAGATCCTCGCCCCACACGTCCTTGGCCCGCTCGGGCACGTAGAACAGCGGGAGCCAGCCATCGGCCACCTCCGCGGTCATGGCCACGTTCTTGGGACCCAGCGACGCCACGTAGATCGGGATCGAGTCGCGCACCAGGTGCGGGATGATCTTGAGGGGCTTGCCCAGCCCGGTGCCCTGCTCGGGCGGCAGGGGCAGCGTGTAGTAGCGGCCGTCGTAGGTCACCCGCTCGCGCTTCCACACCAGGTGGCAGATGTCGATGATCTCGCGGGTCCGCCCCAGCGGGGCCTGGTACGGCACGCCGTGCCAGCCCTCGATGACCTGGGGTCCCGAGGCGCCCAGACCCAGGATGCAGCGGCCGTCGCTCATGGCGTCGATGCCCGCCGCCGTCTGGGCGATCAGGGTGGGCGTGCGCGAGTAGATGGGCAGGATGGCCGAGCCGATCTGGATGGTCTCGGTGGTGGCGGCCAGGTACCCCATGAAGCTGGGCGCGTCGAAGCCGTAGGCCTCGGCCACCCACACGATGTCGAGACCGGCCCGCTCGTAGTCGCGCACCAGGGCGGCCGACTGCTTGAACCCACCCGAATAGGGCACCTGCATGGACAGCTTCATGCCGCACTCCCCTGCTGGTCGGCCTCCAGCCGGGCGGCCTCGGCGGCCAGCGCCGCCTCGCGGGCCGCGGCCCGCTCCTGCTCACGGGCGGCCAGTCGGACCGCGGTCGCCTCCTGGGTGGCCTTGGCCTCGGCCTCGGCCACCGTGGTCAGGTCGTCGGCCGAGAGCATCCCCAGCTCGACCCCGTTGGTGAAGGCCACCCGGTACCGCACCCACGAGTAGCCGCCGATCAGCACCACCCGGCCGGGCGTGCCCGAAGGCACCCCCGCCAGGTCACGGGCGCTGGCCACCTTCTGGCGCTTGCGGTACACCGGGGTCTCGTTCTTGCGGGCCATCGGGGGGTCGCTCCTGGGTCGGGATCAGGCCGGGCTGGGGCGGCGATCGGGATGTCGGTCGGCCTGACGACCTGCTTGACGAGATTCGGCCCAGGTCTGGCCGACCTCGACGTCGAGGTCATGGGGCAGGCCGAGCACGCGCTCGGCCACGATGTTGCGCTGCACGTCGCCGGTCCCCCCACCGATGGTGAGGGCCTGCGAGAACAGCCAACCGTAGTGCCACATGCCGGGGTCGTCCCCCATCGGTCCGGCGTCGGTGACCAGGCCGTCGGTGCCGCACAGGTCGTGGGCCAGGGCCATCACCGCCTGCCCGTGCTCGTCGGCCAGCACCTTGCGGATGGATGCCTCGGGACCGGGGGCCTCACCGCGGATGGCGGCGCTGACGGTGCGCAGGCGGATCAGGCGCAGGATCTCCTCGTGGATGTGCAACGCGGCCACCCGCTGGCGCAGGTTCGGGTCGGCCAGGCCACCCTGTCGCCGCACCAGCTCCACCAGATCGGCTCCGGTCGGCCCCAGACCCCACAGCGCGCCGCCGCCCGACAACGACACCCGTTCGTTGCCCAGCGTCACCTTGGCCAGACCCCAGCCCTGGTTCACCTGGCCCACCAGGTTCTCGGCGGGCAGGCGCACGTCGGTCAGGAACACCTCGTTGAACAACGCCGAGCCCGTCATCTCGGTGATGGGACGGATCTCGATGCCCGGCGCGTCCATGGGGCAGATGAAGTAGGAGATGCCCTGGTGCTTGACCACGTTCGGGTCGGTCCGGGCGATCAGGATCCCGAACTGAGCGATCTGGGCCATCGAGGTCCAGATCTTCTGGCCGTTGACCACCCATTCGTCACCGTCGCGCACCGCCCGGGTGGACAGGTTGGCCAGGTCGCTGCCGGCGTCGGGTTCGCTGAACAGCTGGCACCAGATCTCCTCCGCGGCCAGCAGGGGAAACAGGTAGCGGTCCTTCTGGGCCTGAGTGCCGGCGTGGACCAGGGTCGGCCCCGCCCAGCCGATGCCGATCTGGTTCGAGGGCCGCGCCACCCGGGCGCGACGCAGCTCCTCGTCGATGATCAGCTGATGCACCGGGTCGGCGTCGAGACCCCACGGTCGAGGCCAGTGGGGTGCGACCAGGCCCGCCTCGGCCAACTGGCGCGCCGTTGGGCTGAGGGTTCCCCTCGAGCCAGCTGCGCACCTGGAGGCGCCGGGCATCGTCGGCGGCCGGCAGATCGAAGTCCACGCGCCCGACGCTAGCGCCGGCTCAGGGCTTCAGGTCCTTGCACAGCAGGTGCACCCTCGAACCACCGTTGTCGATGGTGACGGGTTGGTCCGGCGGCCGGCCCACGCAATCGGACGAATAGGTGAGATCGACCAGCTGCGACCAGGTCGGATAGACCGACACGGAGTTCGTGGCGGGATAGGAGTACAGGCTCACCACGACCAGCTGCAGCACCAGCAGGGGCAGGGCGATGCGGGCCATCGGACGATTTCGCCGGGCCGCCGACCGGGGACATACCAACACGAACGCGGCGCTGGCGATCAGCAGGACCGGGACCACGCTGAACCGGGTGGCGCCCAGCGAGAACAACTTGTGAGGCCTCGGGAACACCGTGTCCACGCCCCGACCCCCGCTGGGCACCGTGAAGGCCAGCAGGGCGTAGACCAGGAAGACGGCGGCCAGGGACTGGGCCCGCCGGCCGGCACCCGGGAAGAGCAGCGCGAACAGGACGACCACGGCCAGGGTGGAGCCCACCATCAGCGCCGTAGGTTCGCGCACCCACAGGTTGGTCACGCCTCTGGTGCCCACCGTGTAGAAGGCGAACACCCGCACGGCCACGCTGGTGATCAGGTGGCCGACGGTGTTGCCCGTGGCCGGCACGTTGTTGCTGGTGTGCAGGATCACCAGGCCCTGCACGCACAGACCCACCACCAGGCTGGCGGCGACGATCATGGCCGACCTGGTCCGACGCCAGAGGACCCACACCACGGCCAATGGCAGGAACCGCGCCGACAACGGGGTGGACGTGGCCGCAAAGAACACCACCACCGATCGCACCGCGGTACCCTGGGGCCGCTCCTTCAGGGACACGATCGCCCACGGGAGCACGGCCAGGAACGTCCAGATCAGGTTGACGGCGTTGGCGGTGTTCTCCCGGCCGGCCGCCGGCATGAGCACGAGCAAAGCGGCCAGGGTGAGCCGCGCCAGGCACGACGAGATCCATCCCTCGGTCGTGTCGTAGAGGAACCAGGCCAGCAGCGTGCCGACCGCCGTGCCGACCAAGGCGTAGTAGAGCGACAGGTCACGCAGGGGCAGCAGGGGTGTGAAGGCGGCGATGAGCCGGGGAGGCAGCTGCAGGTAGCCGGCGTATCCCCGGAACAGCACGTGGAACCCACCCTGGTGTATCGCCTGGCTGCCGTAGTACTTGGCGTCCTCGGCCCAGACGCTCTGCCAGCCGTGGGTGCCCTGCTGGCGCATCAGCTGCGGAACACGAACCCGATGGCCAGCAGCGCCAGCCCCACCCCGAATCCGTCGTACCACTGCCCGCTCGCCGGCTCCGCCGCCGGTTTCAGCTCGGTCTCGGCCACGGTCACACCCCCGTGCAGCCCGGCCGCAACCTATACAACCCGTGGCGATGCCACGTCCCCACTGTGCCGGCCCGAGGCGTCGGGGAGCCGGGCGCCTGTCCCGCCGCCGGGCGCGACGCTATAGGTTGACGAGCCGCCGGATCCATCGCATCGAGGGGGACCACATGACGGCCTGGAACTTCGCCACCCTGTGGGAGCTGGCGGCCGACGCCCAGCCCGACTCCCCGGCGGTGTCCCAGGGCGATCGCACCACCACCTGGAGCCAGTTCGACCGGCGGGCCGACTCGGTGGCCGCCACGCTGTTGGACCGCGGCGCCGTCGGCCAGGACAAGGTGGCCCAGTACCTCTACAACTGCCCCGAGTACCTCGAGTCGGTCTTCGCCGCCTTCAAGGCCGGGCTGGTGCCGGTCAACACGAACTACCGCTACGCGGACGACGAGCTCGTCTACCTGTGGGACAACGCCGACGCGGTGGCGGTGGTGTTCCACGGGTCGTTCGCCGAGCGCATCGAGCGCATCCGGGCCCGCCTGCCCAAGGTGACCACCTGGCTGTGGGTGGACGACGGATCCGGCGACTGCCCGGCGTGGGCCCTGCCGTACGAGACGGCCGCGGCCACCGAGACGGGCCGCGTCGAGCCACCCGGGGGACGGGGCGACGACGACCTGTTGCTGATGTACACCGGCGGCACCACCGGCATGCCCAAGGGCGTGATGTGGCGCCAGGACTCGCTGGTCAAGGCGGTCGTGTCCAGCGCCAACCCCCTGTTCCGGGGCGATGCCGACTACGACGCCGCCCGTCAGCTGCTGGCCGATCAGGGCCCGGGCGGCTCCCTGCTGCCGGCGCCCCCGCTGATGCACGGCACCGGGCAGTTCACCACCTTCATCACGCTCTCCACGGCCGGGGAGGTGGTGCTGTTGCCGTCGCGCACCTTCGAGCCCGACGAGATGCTCGACGAGGTCAGCGCCCGACGGATCCAGTCGCTCATCATCGTCGGCGACGCCTTCGCCAAGCCCATGCTGCGCGAGCTCGACGCCGCGCCCGACCGCTGGGACCTGTCCAGCCTGGTCATGGTCACCTCGTCGGGGGTGATGTGGAGCGAACCGGTCAAGCAGGGCCTGCTGCGCCACAACCCGAACATGCTGCTCATCGACGTCTTCTCGTCCTCCGAGGCGCTCGGGTTGGGGGCGTCGGTCTCGTCGGGCGAGCGGGCCTCCAGCACGGCCAAGTTCCGCCTGGGCGAGACGGCGCGGGTGATCGGCGACGACGGCGCCGACATCGTGGCCGGCTCGGGCCAGACCGGCCGGGTGGCGGTCAAGGGCCACACCCCGATCGGCTACTACAAGGACCCCGAGAAGTCGGCGGCCACCTTCGTCGTCCTCGACGGCGAGACCTACTCCATCCCCGGCGACTACGCCCAGGTGGAAGCGGACGGCACCCTCACCCTCCTGGGCCGCGGCTCGGTGGTCATCAACACCGGCGGCGAGAAGGTGTACCCCGAGGAGGTCGAGGAGATCCTCAAGGAGCACCCCAGCGTGGCGGACGCGGTGGCGGTGGGCATCCCCGACGACAAGTTCGGCGAGGCCATCACCGCGGTGGTGCAGGCCCAACCCGGCCAGGAGCTGAACAACACCGAGCTGATCGCCTGGGTCAAGAGCCGGCTGGCCTCGTTCAAGGCCCCCAAGCACGTGGTAGCCATCGACACCATTGGCCGTGCCCCCAACGGCAAGGTCGACTACCGGCGACTCAAGACCTACGCGGCCGACGAGCTGGGCGTCGAGCTGCCCAGCTGAGGCACACCACCGATTCGGGTCCGGGCAGGCCCGATCGCTAACGTGTCCGGGTTCTCCGACGGCATCCCTCTGGACGAAGTGAGGCAGCAATGGCAGACATCGGCTACGACGGCAAGGTCGCGATCATCACCGGGGCGGGCGGCGGCCTGGGCCGGGAGCACGCGCTGGAGTTCGCCCGCCGGGGCGCCCGCGTCGTCATCAACGACCTGGGGGGATCGGTCAGCGGCGAGGGCGGCGGCGAGGGGCCGGCCCACGCCACCGCCAAGGAGATCAACGACCTGGGCGGCGAGGCCGTGGCGGACACCAACAGCGTGGCCACCCCCGACGGCGGCAAGGCCGTCGTCCAGACCGCCGTCGACGCGTTCGGCACGGTCGACATCGTGGTCAACAACGCCGGCATCCTGCGGGACAAGACCTTCCACAACATGACGCCCGAGCTGCTGGAGCCGGTCATCTCGGTCCACCTGCTGGGCGCCTTCTACGTCACCCAGCCGGCCTATGTGATCATGCGCGCGAAGGGCTACGGCCGGATCGTCAACACGTCGTCGAACTCGGGCATCCTGGGCAACTTCGGCCAGTCCAACTACGCCGCGGCCAAGATGGGCCTGGTCGGGTTCACCCGGGTGCTGGCCAACGAGGGCCGCAAGCACAACATCAAGGCCAACGCCATCGCCCCGGTGGCCAGGACCCGCATGACCGAGGAGCTGCTCGGCGCGGTGGGCGACAAGCTCGACCCCAAGCTGGTCACGCCGGTGGTGTGCTGGCTGGCCTCCGAAGAGGTGGACGTGACCGGTGAGATCTACTCGGTGGCCGGTGGCCTGGTCAGCCGGTTCTTCATCGGGCTGACCCCGGGCTACCTCAACCCGGAGCTGACCGTCGAGGACGTGCGCGACCACTGGGACGAGATCCGGGACCAGGACGGCTACATCGTGCCCGACGGCCCCAACGACGAGCTGCGCAAGATCTTCGAGCTGCTCAGCGACAAGTAGGCCTCGAGGCCGGACATCGACCGCCGGACGGGGACCGGGCTGGACCGCGCCGCTTCGAAGGACGATCCTGTCGACATGACCACACCCGCCAACTCGTCCTTCGGCTCTGGTGACGCGCACGACTTCCTCGAGCTCGACGCCCTGCTCGACGACGACGAGCGCCTGCTGCGCGACACCGTGCGCCAGTTCGTGGGCGATCGGATCCTGCCCGAGGTGGCCGACTGGTTCGAGGTGGGCACCTTCCCGCGCCAGATGGCCAAGGAGATGGGGGCGCTCGGCCTGCTGGGCATGCACCTGTCGGGCTACGGCTGCGCCGGGACCAGCGCGGTGGCCTACGGCCTGGCCTGCCTGGAGCTGGAGGCCGGCGACTCCGGCGCCCGTAGCTTCGTGTCGGTCCAGGGTTCGCTGGCCATGTTCCCCATCTGGAAGTTCGGCTCGGAGGAGCAGAAGCAGGAGTGGCTGCCCCGCATGGCGGCCGGCGAGGCGGTGGGCTGCTTCGGGCTGACCGAGCCCGACTCGGGCAGCGACCCGGCTTCCATGCGCACCCGGGCCCGCCGTGACGGCGACGACTGGATCCTGGATGGCACCAAGATGTGGATCACCAACGGCGGCATCGCCGATGTGGCCATCATCTGGGCCCGGGCCGACGCCGCCGACGGGGGCCCCGGCCCCATCCACGGGTTCGTGGTCCCCACCGACTCGCCGGGCTTCCAGGCCAACGACATCCACAAGAAGCTGTCGCTGCGGGCCTCGGTCACCTCCGAGCTGGTCCTCACCGGGGTGCGCCTGCCCGATTCGGCCCGCCTGCCCGAGGTGGCCACCATGCGGGGGCCGCTGTCGTGTCTCAACGAAGCCCGCTACGGCATCTTGTGGGGGGCCACGGGCGCGGGCCGGGCCTGCTACGAGGCGGCCCTGGCCTACGCCGTCGAGCGCCGCCAGTTCGACCGTCCCATCGCCTCGTTCCAGCTCACCCAGCGCAAGCTGGTGGAGATGATGGTGCGGGTCAACAAGTCGCAGCTGGTGGCCCTGCACCTGGGCCGCATGAAGGACCAGGGTCACCTCTCGTCGGCCCAGGTCAGCTTCGGCAAGATGGACAACGTGCGCGAGGCCCTGTGGATCGCCCGCGAAGCTCGCTCGGTGCTGGGCGCCAACGGGATCACCCTGGAGTACCCGGTGATCCGCCACATGAACAACCTGGAATCGGTGTTCACCTACGAGGGGACGAACGAGATCCACACCCTGGTGCTGGGCCAGGCCATCACCGGTATCAGCGCCTTCAGCTGACTGAAACGGCGCAGACCGCCGGGGGGGCCGATCGGACTACGCATCTGGGCCTAAAGACCCATGCCCGGTCGTCCGATAGAACCTTCGTGAGCGTGATCCACCCCACCCCGCTGGACGGCATCGACCACATCCTGGCCGAGCTGCCGTCGTCGTGGGTGATCGGTTGGATGGACGAGTGCCGGCTGGTCATCGGGCCTTGTGGGGCGGTCGTGCTCATGCCCGCCCAGGTCGACCTGGCCGGCGCCGCCGACCGGGCTCAGGACCTGGCCCTGCGGACCCGCACCGTCCTGGCCCACCACATCAGCTGGATCCCCTTCATCGACGCGGCGGTGGTCACCGCCGTCGATCGCCCACACCAGCCGGCCGTGTCCACCATCGTGGTGCCGGTCGACCTGCTGGGCGAGCTGCTGATGGCCGGCCCACCGGTGATCGACGAGCCGGCGTTGGCGGTCATGCGGGCGCTGCTGGTCGAGGGCGCTCTGGAGGGCTGGCGGCTCGGATCGGCTCCCACAGATGTCAGGATTGACCTGTGCGAGCCTCAACCCGACGCGCCTCGTGGCGCGCACCTCTGAGCCCGGTCGCCTCCACCGATCAGGTCCAACTGGCGATCCACGATCTGGGGGCGGTGCCCGGACCCGACTCCGACGCCGGGTCCCGACCCATCCTGTTGGCCCACGCCACGGGCTTCCACGGCCTGGTCTGGCAGCCCCTGGCCCGCCACCTGACCGGCTACCACGCGGTGGCCCCCGACCTGCGCGGCCAGGGCGACTCGTCGGCCCCGGTGGGCCGATCCATGGACTGGGCCGGCTTCGCCGACGACGTGCTGGCCGTGGTGGATGCCTGGGAGGTGGACAACCTGGTGGCGGTGGGCCACTCCAAGGGGGGCGCCGCCCTCCTGTTGGCCGAGCAGCGACGACCGGGCACGTTCCGGGCTCTGTGGCTGTACGAGCCGGTGGTGTTCCCCAGCCCAGCCCCCTTCGGTCCGTCGGGGGACAACCCGTTGGCCGAGGGTGCGCGGCGACGACGGTCCACCTTCGCGTCGCGCCAGGCCGCCTACGACAACTACCGGTCCAAGCCGCCCCTGTCGGTCCTCGACCCCGAGGCCTTGCACGCCTACGTGGACCACGGCTTCGAGGACCAGCCCGACGGCACCGTCGCCCTCAAGTGCCGGCCCGAGGTGGAATCGGCCATCTTCAACATGGCGTCCGACAACGGCGCGTTCGCCCATCTGGACCAGGTGTCGTGCCCGGTGACGATCGCCCGGGGGGCCGCGGACTCCTTCGGGCCCGCCGCCTTCGCCCAGCCGGTGGTCGATGCCCTGCCTCAGGGCCGACTAGCCACCTTCGACCACCTGGGCCACTTCGGGCCCCTGGAGCGACCCGCCGAGGTGGCGGCGGCCATCGTGGCCGATCTGGCCGATCTCACCTCCTGAGAGCTGGCCGGCGGAGCGCTCAGCACCCCCCCGGGGTCGCGGTGCTCGCCGGCGGCGGGATCCCAACCGATGCGGGCGCCGGTCGGGCTCCGGCTCGTACCAGGAGCGCGGCCACGTCGGTCGAGCCGGTGGCGTTGGCCGCCGCGAGCGGGCTGACCGCCGGTGTGAGGTCCGCGGCGACGTTCGGGTCGGCGCCATGGCTGAGCAGGTCGGTCACCGAAGTCTGGTCGTCCAGGGCGGCCGCGGCCACCAGCGGCGGGAGGTTGGTCGCCGAGCCGCGTTCGCGACACACCAAGGCCTGCAGGGACGCCTGGGACACGCCGGCCGTGCTGGCCGGCGTGGCGCCCCGGAGCCCGACCATGAGCTGCAGCATCCTGGCGTCGGCCGCTCCACCGTGGTTGGGATCGGCGCCGTGGGCCAGCAGCAGGTCGACCAGCCCGTGGTTGGCGTACATCACGTCGTAGAGCAGCGGTGAGGTCGGGTCCGTCCCGGCCGGCCGGGCCCCGCGGTCGAGCAGGAGGGTGGTGATGGCCACGTCGTCCTTGACCGACGCCTCGAACAAGCCCGCGTTGGGGTCGGCGCCGTGGTCGACCAGCAGGGTGACCAGATCCGGCCGTCCATCCGCCACCGCGTCGGCCAGAGGCGTGGCGCAGGTGCCGCTGATGCCATTGACCAGATCCGGGCACGGATCCGACGCACCGGCCCGGTTCGGATCGGCGCCGGCAGCCAGGACCTGCTCGACCACCGCCTTGTCACCGCCCTGGATGGCGCACGTCAGCGCCGTGCGGCCACCGGAGTCCCGACCGTCGACGGCGGCGTGGCGGGCCAGCTGGGCCCGGACCCCGGTGGCGTCGCCCTGGCCGGCCGCGGCGATCAGCCGGTCGTCGCTCGACCCGCAGCCGGCATCGAATCCCAGGTGCGCCAGGCCGAAGGTCCAGTGCAGCGTCGGGATGATCAGTGCCACCCCGCCCACCAGCGCGACGAGCGCGGTGAGACAGCCGCCCGCGGCCAGCAGCCCCCGGTGCCTGACCGGGCGATGGTCGATCCCCACGGTGCGGCTCATGGCACCCCCCTGTCCCCGACCGGCGCCGTTGCCCCGGCGCCGGGCCGTGCGCTGGCACACGGACCCAGGCCCAAGGGTAGGGCCATCCGGGCCGCCGGGCGGGTCGCGGTCCTCGGACCTGTCGCACCCCCGGCGTAGGGTGGTCCCATGGCTCTCGAGCTCCCCGCCAGCCTGTCGCCATCGAAGGTGTCGAGCTTCACCGACTGCGCCCTGGCCTTCCGGTTCTCGAGCATCGATCGCCTGCCCGAGCCCCCCTCGGTGCCGGCCACCCGGGGCACGCTGGTCCACAGCGCCCTCGAGCGGCTCTTCGCCCTCCCCGCCGACCAGCGCACCCTGCCGGCCGCGCTGACCGCGCTCGACCAGGCCGTCGACGCCATCCGCCTCGATCCCGACTTCACGGGGCTCGCGCTCGATGCCCAGGCCGAAGCCACCTTCGTCGACCAGGCCGAGCGGCTCGTGCGCCGCTACTTCGATCTGGAAGATCCGACCGCCATCACCCCCATCGGCCTCGAGCTCAAGCTCGAGGTCGAGATCGGTGGCCTGCGCCTGCGGGGGATCATCGACCGACTCGAGCTCGACGAGCAGGGCCGGCTGGTGGTGACCGACTACAAGACCGGTCGGGTGCCCCGGCAGAACAACGAGCAGGGCAAGCTCGGCGGGGTGCACTTCTATGCCTTCCTGTGCGAGCGCCTCTTCGGGCAGCGCCCGGCCCGGGTGCAGCTGCTCTACCTCGATGAGCCCGTCGCCATCGTGACCACGCCCACCGAGCAGTCCATCCGGGGGCTCGAGCGCAAGGTCACCGCCATCTGGACCGCGGTGGAGCGGGCCTGCGCGGCCGAGGACTTCCGGCCCAAGCCGTCCAAGCTCTGCGACTGGTGTGCCTTCCAGGCCTACTGCCCGGCGTTCGGGGGCAACCCCGACGACGCCAAGGCCACGCCGGTCGATCTCGTAGCATCCCCCGGGTGAGTCCCCCCGCTTCCGACGACCCCATCGACCAACCCGACGCCCTGGGTCGGTTCGGCGAAGCCATCGAGTCGGCGGCCGAGACGCTGCCCCATCCCCTCGAACAGCTCGCCGACCAAGGTCCGCACCAAGCCGAACCGCCCCATCACGCCACCCTGGTGGCCCGCTTCGACGACGCCGTCGATCAGGCCTTCGACCACCTGCGTGGCCACCCGGTCGCCGACCGGGTCTTCTACGCCGCCACCGAACTGGGTGACTTCGGCCTGATCTGGGTGCTCATCGGGACCACCCAGGGGCTGCGCGGCGATCGCCAGCTGGCCCGCAGCGGCCGCCTGGCCGCCACCCTGGCCGTCGAGTCCGTGCTGGTCAACGGGGTCATCAAGACGTTCTTCAAACGCGAGCGCCCCGTCTCCCAGGAACCCCGGCCCTACAAGATGCGCATGCCGCTGACCACCAGCTTCCCCAGCGGTCATTCCAGCACCGCGGTGGTGGCCGCCATGATGTTGTCCGAGGGCAACTCCTGGTGGCCGCTGTACGCGGGCGTGGCTGCCCTGGTCGCATCCAGCCGCATCTACGTGCGCATCCACCATGCCAGCGACGTGGTCGGAGGTCTGGCCACGGGGCTGGTCATCGGCACCGCGGCCCGGGCCTTCTGGCGCCGAGTGGCCACCTGACGGCGAAGCCTCCGGGAATGCCGCGCCCACGGCATCGTGTTCAACTAGGCATGGCTCTGACCTTCGCCGTCACCTGGGACTACCGCTGCCCCTTCGCCCGCATCGCCCACGACCACGTGGTCACCGGCCTCGAAGCCGGTGCCGACTGGGACGTCACCTTCGTGCCGTTCTCACTCGGCCAGGTCCACGTGGCCGAAGGGGAGACCGACATCTGGGAACGCCCCCAGGACGACACCGGCCTGCTCGCGCTCCAGGCCGGCGTGGTGGTGCGCGACCAGCATCCGGACCAGTTCCTGGCCGTCCACCGGTCGGTGTTCGATGCCCGCCACCTGCAGGGGGCCAAGCTCAACGACCCCGACGCCCTGCGCGCCGCCCTCGACGCCGGCGGGGTCGACGGTGCCGCGGTGCTGGCCACCGTGGCCGAAGGCGCCGCCCTCGAGGTCGTCCGCAAGGAGCACGAGGCCATCGTGGCCAGCCACGACGTGTGGGGCGTGCCCACCTTCGTGGTGGGGACCGAAGCCACCTTCGTCCGGCTCATGCACACCCCCGACGGCGACGGCGAGCTGGCCCGGCGCTCGGTCGAGCGGATCGTCGACCTGGTGCAAGGCTGGCCCGACCTCAACGAGTTCAAGCACACCAGCATCCCCCACTGACTCGCCCCTCCCGGCCGCTACCGTGGTCAGCCATGGCCACTCCTGATGCGGCAGCGAGGCAACCACCTCGCGACCTGCTAGGCGATCGGCGAATGTCCGACCTCGAAGCCTTGCTGTGGAACGTGGACAAGGATCCGTACCTCAGCTCCAACTTCGGCAGCGTCACCCTGCTCGACCGCCCACCCGACCTGGAGCGGTTCCGGCGGCGGATGCTGTTGGCGACGGCCAACATCCCCCGCCTGCACCAACGGGTCGTCCCGGCCCTGGGCCGCTTGGCTCCGCCCGAGTGGCGCGACGCCCCCGACTTCGACATCCGGGCGCATGTGCGCCACCAGGCCCTGCCCGCGCCCGGTTCGCTGGCCCAGCTGCTCGACCTGGCGGCCCGGTTCGTCCAGGACCCGCTGGACCGCAGCCGGCCGCTGTGGGAGTTCGTGCTGGTCGACGGGCTGCCCGGCGGCCGCGCCACGCTCATCCAGAAGATGCACCACACCATCACCGACGGCGAAGGCGGGATCCGCCTCTCCGAGCAGTTCATCGACCTGGTCCGCGACACCCCGCTCGACGAGGAGGTCGAGATCGCCGCCGGCCCCTCCGGCGGCGGATCGCTGTGGGGCTCGACCACCGACACCCTGGCCCACGGCTGGCGACGGGCGCGTCGGGATCGCCAACCGGGCCGTCGGGATCGGTGCCTCCACCGTCCGCCATCCCGAGCGCGCCCTGGCCCTGCGGCGCGGGCGCCATCGACGCCGGGCAGTCGGTGGCCCGCCAGCTGACGGTCACCGACTCCCACCGCTCACCGCTGTGGAACGAGCCCAGCCTCGGACGGGGCCTCGAGATCCTCGACATCCCCCTCGACGATGTCCGCCGGGCGGCCAAGGAGCTGGGTGGGAGCATCAACGACCTGTTCGTCACGGCCACGGCCGCCGGCGCCGGCCGCTACCACCGCGCCCTCGGCGCCGAGACCGACGAGCTGCGCATGGCCATGCCGGTGAGCACCCGCCAGGGCCGCTCGGCCGGAGGCAACAGCTTCGTGCCCACCCGGGTGCTGGTCCCCACCGGCGAGCTGGACCCGGTGACCCGCTTCGAGCTGGTCCACGAGGCCCTGACCCGGACCAAGGCCGAGCCCGCCATCGGGTTGGTGGCCGGGTTGGCCGGCGTGGCCAACCTGCTCCCCACGTCGGTGCTGGTGCGCGTGGCCCGCCAGCAGGCCGAGACGGTCGACTTCGCCACCTCGAACCTGCGAGCCGCCCCGTTCGATCTGTTCATCGCCGGCGCCCGGGTCGAGGGGACCTACCCATCGGCCCCCTGGCCGGATCGGCCTTCAACCTGACCCTGATGTCCTACCGGGGCGTGCTCGAACCTCGGCCTGCACTTGGACACGGGCATGATCACTGATCCCGCCCGGTTGCGGGCCGACATCGAGGAGTCGTTCGACGAGCTGATCGCGGCCGGCTCGTAACCGTCCGCGACGAAGCGGTCAGTTGGCCGCGGCTCCGGCACCGTCGAGCTCGGACACCGGCAGTTCGGTGGTGGACAACACCATGCGCACATCGAGCAGGAGGTCGGCGACCTCGTCGGTGGAGACCAGCTCGCGATGGAGCATGTCCCCAAGGCCCTTGTCGATGATCACCAGAGCTTCGTTGATCACGTCGAGCTCATGGGTGTCGGTCATCACGTCTCCGATCTCAGGTTCTGGCCTGGAGGGCCATCGCTGACTCATTCAACCGTACCGGCGGGGTCCGTTGTTCCGGCTTTTCGGGATGGATTCCGCTTGTCGGAACTCGGGCCCCGCACGCACTGTAGCCACCGCCTGTGACAGGAAGGTTTCATCCGCGTGATCTCCCAGGCTCGACGCCCGCCCGATGCAGCTCCCAGCGTGGCGACCGGGTCGATTCCCGCCGATGGCGCGGGCCCCCTACCCTGTCGGCGTGTCCTATTCGCTCATGCGCAGGCTGGGTCGCGGCGGCATGGGGGTGGTCGACCTGGCCCTCGATCGGTCCGGCCGGCCGGTCGCCCTCAAGCGCCTGGCCCTGCGGGGCAGCGCCGACGAGATGACCCGCGCCCGCCAGCGCATCCGCCGCGAGGCCGAGGCGCTGGCCGCGCTCGACCACCCCCACATCGTCCCGCTGCTCGAGGTGGTGGACGAGGACGACGACGTGGTCCTGGTCATGCCGTACCTGTCCGGGGGCACGCTGGGCGAGCACGTGCGAGCCCGGGGTCCGGTGGCACCCCAGACGTTGGAGCACCTGGCCGATGCGCTGCTCGGGGCGCTGGCCAGCGCCCATCGGGCCGGCATCGTGCACCGCGACATCAAGCCGGCCAACGTCCTGTTCGACGGGAACGGTCGCCCCTACCTGACCGACTTCGGCGTGGCCACCATGCGAGGGGCCACCTCCGGGCTGACCGAGACCGCCATGGTGATCGGCACGCCCGAGTACATGGCTCCCGAGCAGGCCCGAGGTGAACGGGCCACCGCCGCCAGCGACGTGTTCTCGTTGGGAGCCACCCTGCGCTTCGCGGCCACGGGCCAGCCGCCCTACGGCCACGGCGACCCCCGGGTGGTGCTGAACCGGGCCGCCTCCGGCAAGCTCGATCCCCTCCCCCGGGAGCTGCCCCGTGACCTGCGCCGGCGCCTCGACGCCCTGGTGGAGCGCCGCCCCGAGCGCCGGCCCACCGCGGCCGCGGCCCGGGGGCGGCGGAGGACACCCGGGTGCTGCGAGCCCGCCCACGCCGCCAGGGACGGGCGATGGGTTCGCGGCTGTGGCCGGCCCTGTTGGGGGTGCTGGCCGTGGCCGCGCTGGCCATCGGGGCCATGGCGGCCGGTCTGGGCCACGACCACGGCCTGCTGGGCGCGGCCGCTCCCACCACCACGGCCGCGCCCGCGGCCACCGCGGCACCCACCACCACCACCACCTGCGTGCCCGCCCAGTACCAGCCGTGTGGCGGCCCCGTGGCGCCGTTCACCAACGGGGTGGCCTGCATCCAGGATCACGCCGACTACGACGCCAACCCGCTCGACGGCTGCGAGGCCGCGCCCGACACCGTCGACGGCGCGTCCTTCGACCAGGCCATCCGGGCCAACCTGGTGCCGGCCACCGACGTGGACAGCTACCCGTTCCACCTGAGCCGCCACTTCCACCTGCTGTGCGACGGCTCGGCCAAGGTGACCCTCACTGCCCCGGCCGGGGTAGCCATGCGCCTGGAGGTGATCGACAGCACCAAGGGACGGGTGCTGGGCCAGGCCGTGAGCCGCGACGCCACACCCGCGTCGGTCGAGCTGCGACCCAACGACTGCTACGGCGGCCAGGGAGCCGACCTGGTGGCCCAGGTGGCCTGGTCGGGCACGGCCCGCAGCGGCGCCGACTACACGCTGACCCACACCGGCTCCTACTGAGGTCCGGCCGGGCTGATCCGGCTGATCGCTCCGGCTGCAGATCCGGCTGACCGCTCCCGGTAGGGTCTCGAAGATGACCGCAGATGCGGCCCGGGCCAACCTGGGCGTCACCTACGCCAGCCTCATGACGCTCGGTCTCGACACCGCCCTGCACACCGCCCGGCGGGCCGAGGAGCTGGGCTACTCCTCCTTCTGGACGGCCGAGACCGTCGGGCCCGAGGCCTTCTCGGTGCTGGCCGCCGCCGGAGCCGTGGCTCCCTCGCTGGGCCTGGGCACCGGCGTGCTCGCCCTCCAGCTGCGCACCCCACCGCTGGTGGCCATGTCCGGCGCCACCCTCCAGGCCCTGCACCCGGATCGGGACATCATCCTGGGCGTGGGGATCTCCTCGCCGGTGGTGGCCCAGCGCTGGCACGGTGCGCCCTACGGCGACCAGCCGCTGGCCCAGGTCCGTGAGTACCTCACCCTGCTGCGCCAGTGCCTGTCGGGCGAGTCGGTGACCTTCGAGGGCGACCACTACCAGGTCGATCGCTTCCGCCTCGGGGTCCGCCTGGGCGAGCGCCGCCCCAAGATCGTGCTCGGCGCCCTCAACCCCCGCATGCTGGCCCTGGCCGGGGAGCTGGCCGACGGCGTCTTGTTGAACTACCTGCCGGCCTCGCACGTGGCCTGGTCGGTCGACCAGGTGCGCCGGGGCGCGGCCGGGCGGACCGACGGTGGGCCCACCATCTACGCCTACGTGCACGCCGGAGTGGGTGACCGGGCCGATGGGGTCGAGCTGGCCCAGCGTGACCTGTTCTCCTACATCGTGGTCGACGCCTACGCCCGCAACTTCGAACGCGCCGGGTTCGCCGATGAGGTGGCCGAGGTGCGGGAGCACCACGCGGCGCGGGACCGGGCCGGCGCCCTGGCCGCGGTGAGCGACCGCATGATCGACGCCATCGACGTGGTGGGTGACGCCGACCTGGTGGCCGACACCGTGGATGCCTACGTGGCCGCCGGGGTCGACGTGCCCGTGCTGATGCCCCTGCCGTGGGGACCGGACCGCCGAGCGGTGCTCGACGCCACCCTGCGGGCCGCGGCCCGGCGCGGCTAAACCGACCAGCCGCGCGATCCGGCGACCGCGGCAGAAAGCAGAGCCCGACATGCAGATCGAAGACAAGGTGGTGGTGGTGACCGGGGCGGCCAGCGGGATCGGTCGCGGCCTGGCTCGCCGCTTCGCCCAGGAAGGGGCGCGGGCGGTGGTGGCGGTCGACTTCGACGAGCAGGGGGCCCAGTCGCTGGTGGACGAGCTGCAGGCCGAGGCCACCACGGCCAGGGTGGCCGCCCGTTCCCAACGCGCCGACGTGACCGTCGAGGCCGACCTGGTGGCGGTCATCGACGCCACCGAAGCCGAACTCGGGCCCATCGACCTGTTCTGCTCCAACGCCGGCATCCTGGCCATCGGCGGTGCCGAGCTGCCCGACGACGAGTGGCGCCGCATCATCGACGTGAACCTGATGGCCCACGTGTACGCCGCCCGCCATCTGGTGCCTCGCATGCTGGAGCGGGGCGGCGGCTACCTGCTGAACACCTGCTCGGCCGCCGGGCTCCTGACCCAGATCGGCTCCGCGCCCTACTCGGTGACCAAGCACGCCGCCCTCGGCTTCGCCGAATGGCTGGCCGTCACCTACGGCGACCGGGGCCTGAAGGTCTCGGCCCTGTGCCCCCAGGCGGTCGAGTCGAAGATGACCGCGGGCGTGGCCGGCGGCGGGGTGGCCGGCGTGGACGGCATGCTCTCGCCCGCCCAGGTGGCCGAATCGGTGGTCGCCGGGCTGGCCGACGAGCGCTTCCTGATCCTGCCTCACCCGGAGGTGGTGGACTACTTCCGTCGCAAGGCCTCCGACTACGACCGCTGGATCGCCGGCATGCGCCGGTTGCAGGCCCGCTTCGGGATCGAGATGTGACCGGGACCCCGGCCGCGCCCACCCTGGCCACGCTCGGACTGACCGCCGGCGATCGCGTCCGCTTCCGTCGCCGCCCGGCCGAGCGGTGGAAGGACGCGGTGGTGACCGGGATGGAGCGGGACGGCAGCGTGGGCCTGGCCGACCGCAAAGGGGCGGCCCGGGCCATCGGCATCGACCACATCGAGGTCCGGGTGGCCGGTCCCCGGGGTGGGCTGACCTGGGTGCCCCTGGCCGAGTGGGCCCAACGGTCCGAACAGCTGCGACTGCTGTGACCGCCCGCCGGGCCCGGGTCGCGCTCTCGTTGGGCGGCGCCTCGCCGGCCAGCCTGCCCATGGTCCTGGCCGGTCACCAACGGGGCCTCCTGGTCGGCGACCGGGCCGACATCCGGGTGGGACCCGGCTGGCCCCATGACCGCCTGGCCGATGTGGTCACCGGGGCCGGGTTCGTGGTCGACCGCCTGGCCCCCGGCGGTCCCCACGACGATTGGTGGTGCGGGCCACCCGGGCTCGCACCCTGGCCGACACGGTGGCGCCCGGGCTGCGGCTGCTGGTGGTCGGGCTGAACCCCAGCCTGTACTCGGCCGACGCCGGCATCGCCTTCGCCCGACCCGGGAACCGGTTCTGGCCGGCGGCCCTGGCCGCCGGGGTGGCCACCCGCGACCGTGACCCCGATCACGCCCTGCGCCACCACGGCCTGGGCATGACCGACCTGGTGAAGCGGGCCACGCCCCGGGCCGATGAGCTGGCCGCGGGCGAGTACCGGGCCGGTCTGGCCCGGCTGGCCCGCACCGCCGACTGGCTGGCACCCGCCGGTCATCTGCTTCGTCGGCCTGGCCGGCTGGCGAGCGGCGGTGGACCGCAAGGCGGTGGCCGGCGTCCAGGCCACCGAGCTGGGCGGGGCCCGGGTCTACGTGATGCCGTCGACCAGTGGGGTCAACGCCAACGCCTCGCTGGCCCAGCTCACCGACCACCTGGGGGAGGCGGCGGGGCTGGCCGACTCGCCGCTCCCGTCCTCACGGGCGGCGCCCATACGGCGTCCAGCCGAACCCCTGCCGCCCCGAATCGAGGTCGCCCGACGTGGGGGTCACGCCGGCCGACGGCGACGGCTGAGCGCCACCAACCCGGCACCGCCCCGATCACGGCCAGCGGCGCCGGCCAGCACCCAGGGCCGCCTCGTCGGTGCCGGTCCGGGGCAGGGTGGCCGCGGCCACCGTGGTCACCGGCCGCGGCCCGATGGTGGTCGGCGGGATGCTCGCCGGGCTCGTGGCCGTGGTCGTGGTCGTCGCCGGGTCGTCGATGGCCACCGCCAACGAGGCATCGCTGGCGGGCGCCACCGTCGAGGCGAACACCGCCGAGACGGTGAAGGTGTACGGCGTGTTGTGGGTGATCGAGGGCAGGTCCACCGCGGTGGTGGTCCCCGACACCTCGATGGTCTGGCCGGTGGGCTCGACCGTCACCTGGTACCCGTCGACCGTGTCGGGCGTGTCGGGCGGGGTCCAGCTCACGTGCACACCCTGACCCCACCACTGCGGCGGTGACGCCGGTCGGCACCCGGGCGGGCAGGTAGGGCCGGCAGGGCTGGTTGCGCAACGAGGGGCACACGGGGTCGGCGGTCGGCACCGTGGGCACCAGATCGGCCGGCAGCTGGGGCAGCACCACCCGCGACGGCATGCCGACGGAGTGGCCGATGTCGTTGACCTGATGGCCGACCGCGGGAAGATCGGCGAACTCCCAGAACGGCTGGTTGCCGCCCGGCGCCTCGATGTTGAGCCGCAACCGGTCACCGGGGCGCAGCACGGCCGCGAACGGGAACAGCTCGATGCGGGCCGACACGAACTGGCCCGGCGGCAGGTCCTCGACGTCGGACTGCAGGAAGCTGTGCCAGGGGAACAGCTCGGTCGACTTGGCCGCGTCCAGCTTGCGGTCCGAGGCCCGCAGCCAGCCGCTCTGCACGTAGGTCTCCTGCCCGTCGGGGCGCACGATGGTCAGGGTGGTCTCGAGGTCGGTGTCGAGCGCGCTGGAACGCAGCCACAGATCCACGCTGCCCTGGCCGGCGTAGGCCGTCTCGGTCGTGTACGGCGGCGTCACGAAGCTCAACGAGTCGCCCTCGGTCGAGGGGGTTCCAGTGGATGTTGGCGCTGGTCTGGGTCTCGGCCGTCCAGATGTCGCTGGTGGAGCCGTCGAAGTCCGAGGCCCGCTTGGACGTGGGGTCGTACACGTAGCTCGAGAACGCCCGAGCCTGGTCATCGGGGATCGAGTTGGGTGCCACGCCCAGTTGGCCGTCCGGTTGCAGGTACAGCGGCGTGGGCACCGATGCCCGGCACCGGCCAGGCGCTGAACTGGCTCTCGGCCGTCCCCACCGGCTCGCCCGGCTCCGCGCCGGCACCGTTCTCCCACACCAGGCGAACCTCGGGTGAGGCCTGGTAGGCGGCCAGGGCCGCCGCATAGGTGGGGTAGCCGGCGTACTGGCTCTGCTGGATGGGGATGGGCGACCCGCCGAAGATCCCCTGCAGGACGGTGGGCGCGGCGGCCAGCAGCACCGGGCTCACGCTGGGGATGCGTTTGCCCACGTACAGGTCGATGAACTCGAGCAGGTGGGTGAAGTCCTGCCCGGCCAGGCTCTCCACGTGGGTGCCGTTGGTCATGAACACCTTGAGCGGGGTGCCCGGAGCGAAGTCCTGGAGCATCGACGACCACTCCCCGCCGGTCTGCTCGTCCTGGAAGGCGCCGCCGATGTAGGTGGGCACGTCGATCTGGTGGACGAAGGTGCGCGGGGCCAGCGCGTCGAGCGCGGGCGTGTAGTACTGGTCGGAGTTGATCTGGGCCACCGCGCTCACCGACTGCAATCGCAGCTGCTGGTTGTCCTTGCAGGTGGTGATGCCGTCGGTGGCCTCGGCCGCGATCTGGTCCTTCACCCACTGGTGGGCTTCGGGCTGGGCCGACTCGTCACGCTCGGTGGCCCAGCTCAGGGCGAACCCGTCGTTGAGGATGCCGCCCGGCGCCAGGGTCGAGCGCACCGTGTCGGCGATGACCGACAGCGGCGTGATGGCCCGCAGGTGGGGCGGTCGGGTCTGGGCCACGAACAGCTGGCTGATGCCCATGTAGGAGATGCCCACCATGCCCACGTTGCCGTTCGACCACGTCTGATGGGCCAGGGTCTCGATGGCGTCGTAGCCGTCGAGGTTCTGCAGCTCCTCGAAGTAGTCGAACGCCCCACCCGAGCACCCGGTGCCGCGCATGTTGAGGCCCACCACCACGTAGCCCTGGTACGGGAACATGGCCGCCTCCGACGGCGTCTGGCCGGGCTGGGAGGGGTCGTAGCCCGAGTAGTCCAACAGCACCGGCCAGGGCCCGGGCGAGCCGTCGGTCGGGAAGGTGATGTTGGCGCTCAGCAGGGTGCCGTCGCGGGTCGGGATGTAGTTGTAGCCCTGGTGCAGGGGCGTGTGGTCGTAGAACGAGTCTGGCGGGTTGTCCGACGGATCGGTGACCGTCAGCGACCCCGACGTGGTGCCGTCCTGGCTCACGGTGTAGCCGGTGCCGGCGGGCACCGTGCGGAACAGGAAGGCCCCCTGGCTGTCGGCGGTGCCCGTGGCCACCACGGCCGAGCTGGCGTTGCGCAGGGTCACCGCGTCGCCCGACACCAGCTGGGTGACGTACACCTGGTTCACGCTGCCGTGGGCCACGAAGGTGGGCAGGGCGCCCACCGGCGTCGGCGTCACCACCACACTCACCGCCGTCACCACGCACAGCGCGGCGAAGACGCCCATGAGTCGAGGGGCGAAGGCGCCCACGAGCCGAGTCCTGAACGCGCCTGGCGACGTCACGTGTAGCGCTCCCCCGAGGTTCTCCAGGCCCACCAACAGCGGTGCGGCGGGCCGCGCTCGACGCTAGCAGCGGTCTAGGTTGTACCCATGCGCCTGCGCCTGGAACCGGTCGACGAGTACTGCCACGAGTTGGGACCCGAGCCGAACTTCAACGAGTCCATGTACTTCAACGTGTACGACCCGAGCGCCCGCCTGGGGGCCTTCTTCCGCGTCGGGAACCGGGCCAACGAGGGAACCGGTGAGATGACGGTATGCGTGTACCTGCCTGACGGGCGGGTGGGGTTCATGTTCAAGCGCCCCGAGGTGCATGACAACGACTCCTTCGACTCGGCCGGGCTGCGCTTCGAGGTGGTGGAGCCCTTCGAACACCTGCGGGTGAGCTACACCGGCAAGCTGGTCATGCTGGACGATCCCCTGGCCATGGCCGACCCCAGGGCCGCCTTCACCGAGAACCCCTACGTGCCCTGCCAGGTCGAGCTGGACTACCGCCGGGTCAGCGCCATGTTCGGCGGCGAGCCCGAGCAGGCCCAGGAACGACCCGGCGAGGAGTTCGCCAAGGGGCACTACGAGCAGCTCGTGTCGGCCACCGGCACCATCACCGTGGACGGCAAGGCCTGGCCCGTGTCGGGCTACGGCCTGCGCGACCACTCGTGGGGTCCCCGCTACTGGCAGGCACCCTGGTACTACCGGTGGCTGACGGCCAACTTCGGCTCGGACTTCGGGTTCATGCTGTCGCGCATCGCCCGGCGCGACAGCGAAGGCACCCGCGGCGGGTTCGTGTGGGACGGCCAGGCCATGCACCTGTGCCACGACGCCGAGGTGTCCACCCGCTGGACCGGCGACGACAACTACCACCAGGAGATCGAGGCCCGGCTGCGGTCCCGCACCGAGGACGGCGACCCGCTCGAGTGGACGGTGCGCGGGCGGGTGCTCAACCTGATCCCGCTGCGCAACCGACGCGACGGGTTGGTCACCCGCATCTCCGAAGGGCTGACCGAATGGACCCTCGACGACGGTCGCGTGGGCTACGGGCTGTCCGAGTACCTGGATCAGATCGTCGAAGGCGAGCCTGTGGGACTGGACGAGTAGTCCCCGTCGACGACCCAGCGGACCCAAAGAAGGCGCAGGGCGCCAGCCCGGAGCCGCTGGACCGATGACACCCAGATGGCGAAGCGCCCGCCGGGAGGCTTGCCGACCAGAGGGCCAGAAGGCGCAGGGCGCCAGCCCGGAGCCGCTGGACCGGTGACACCCGGATGGCGAAGCGCCCGCCGGGAGGCTTGCCGACCAGAGGGCCTAGGAGGTCGGGCTCAGGTCGCGCACGGCCTGGCGCTGGTCGATCCCGGGGAAGGCCAGGATGGCCAGGGCCGGGGTGGTGACGCCGTTGTCGACGTAGCGCTGCACGTGCTCGCGGCAG
Organism: uncultured Microthrixaceae bacterium; assembly: GCA_963793965.1. Taxonomy (GTDB): domain Bacteria; phylum Actinomycetota; class Acidimicrobiia; order Acidimicrobiales; family Acidimicrobilacustridaceae; genus UBA4742. Next base: position 360,757 of record CAWCCB010000007.1, on the reverse strand, counting down.
GCCTCGGGCGACCCGTGGACGATGAGCTGGTCGACCACCTCGTCGGGGATGGCGTCGAGCGCCGCCTTGCGGTCGCCTTCCTTCCACAGCCGCCACATGTCGGCCAGCTGCGGGCCCCGACCCAGCCACTCGTGGAAGGCGGCGTACACCGGCACGTTGAGGTAGGCGGCGATGGCGTAGCGACCCAGCTTGCGCACCATGTCGGTGTCCTCGCTGGGGGCCACGAAGATGCGGGCCACGATCTCCTTGTCCCGCCCGTCGGGACCGGGGCCGAACTGGCGCACCACCGGGGCGACCGTCGAGACGTCGTCGGCCGAGAGCCAGTTGATGATGGCGCCGTCGCCTTCGCGGCCGGCCAGGCGCAACATGCCCTCCCGCAGCGCCGCCACCAGGATGGGCACGGGCTGCTCGGGCACCACGCCGAGCTTGAAGCCCCGCACCGCGAACGTCTCGTAGGTCTCGGTCACCTTCTCGCCCCGCAGCGCGGCGCGCAGGAAGCGGACCATGTCACGGGTCCTGCGGTACGGCTCGGTGAACTCGATCCCGTTCCACCGCTCGACGATCACATCGCTCGACGTCCCCAGGCCGAGCACGAACCGGCCCTCGGCGGCCTGGGCGATCGAGCCCACGCTCTGGGCCAGACAGGCCGGCCCCCGGGTGAAGGTGGGCACGATGGCCGTGCCCAACCGCAGGCTGGGCGCCCACACCGAGGCCAGGGTGAGCGGTGTGAAGGCGTCGGCCCCGTTCGCCTCCGAGGACCAGACGTCGGTGTAGCCCAGATCGGGGAGCTCCTCGATCCATTCGCGCTGGGCACCCAGGCCCACGTTGTCGAACGGGATGGTGATGCCGTAGCGGGCGACGTCGGTCATGGCTCCTCGAACGGTGGTCGGGCGCGACGAGGGTCGCGGATGATGGCGGACTGGCTGGCGGTGGCCATGAGCGTGCCGTCGGTGGCCCACAGGTAGACCACGCCGTGGCCGAAGCCTCGGCTGACCAGGTCGACGCGGATGTCGATGAGCACCCACTCGGTGGCCACGATCGTGCCCACCCGCAACGTGTTGTCCAGGCTGTTGCTCATGGTGTCGAGCTCGAGTGCCTGGCTGATGCCCATGGGCACGTAGTCGCCCAGCACGGCCAGCGAGGCGGCCGACACCTCCAGCAGGTCGGGCATCCGGCTCCACAGGGCGGTGCGGCCGGCCTTGGGGTCCTGGCGGGCCCAGCGCTGGTCGAGCCGGGCCATGATCGAGTCCTCGACGTTGCCCCGACCCTCTCGTGGGGGGAGGCCGGCGGGGGGATCGACCTCGGGCATCTCGGGCCACTGGCCGGACAGGTCGAGCGAGCGGTCGCCCAGGGCGGCGTTGACGGTCACGATCTCGGTGTCGCCCACGTGGGCCACGGCCCGGGCCTGGGTGATGTTGCGGCCCTGCGAGGCGATGGTGATGTCGATGTCCATCACCGAGGGCGGCCGGGCGTAGTTGAGGTACTGGGCGGTGGCCCAGATGACCGGTCGCCCGGTGCTGCCCTCCATGGCCGAGATGGCCGCGCCCAGCGCGCACCCGCCGAACAGGAAGCGGTGGCCCGTGCAGATGCCGGGGGTCACCGGGAGGTACCAGCGCATCGGGTTGTGCGTCGATTGCAGTCCCAACCACTGGCGCGCGTCCACGATCGGGCACTCTAGGCGCCCCTGCTGGCGATCGATCGGGGCTTCGCCCCTACTGATCGATCGGGGCTTCGCCCCTAGCGGTCGATCAACGGCAGCACCAGCGTGGGGGGCACCGGGGTGGCGCCACCGGCCAGCGGGCGCACGGCGGTCCCCATGGAGATGAACTCGATGGCGTGCTCACCCCACACGTGGTTGTTGACCTCCAGCCGGACACCCACCGCGCCGGACGCGCCATCGCGCTCCACCTCGTACTGCATCCGGCCCATGGCCAGCTCGCGGGCGTCGTAGACCGCCTGGGTGTACTGGGGCATCTCCACGTTCTGGCCCATCTGGCGCACGCTCTGCATCATCCCCTGGTGGGCCACGTGGTACACGCAGGTGCCGAACACGAACGACACGGGCAGGTGCCCGGCCCGCACCAGCGTGAAGAAGTCCTGGCCGGACAGGTCCGAGGTGAAGGGCTGCCCGTTGGGAGCCCGGTAGGCCCCCGGGTTGGCCTTCGAGCGCACCGCGGTGCCCACGGCCATGAACTCGAGGACGTCCTGGCCACCCTCGTACATGACCAGGTCCAGTCGCATGCCGACCACGCCGTCGGCGCCCACCCGGGCCGCCTCGGCCAGCATGCGGGTCATGGCGTTGGTCCGGCCGTGGTACATGGCCTGGGTCAGCACGTCGAGCTCCATGGACTGCTTCCAACGGCCGATCTGGATGCCCACGTGGAACATCGAGCTGCCCACCACCATGGAGAGCGGTTCGAAGCCGGCCTCCTGCACCAGCACGAACTCGTTGACCGACAGGTCCGAGGTGAAGACCTTGCCGGCCGCGATCTCGGCCAGGCGGGCATCGCCGGCCTGAGGCACGCCGGCGGTGTCCAGCGGCGGGGCACCGGCAGCCTCCGACGGCGGGGGTCCGCCCGGTGGCGGCGACGGAGAGGTCGGGGGCGGCGGGGGCGGGTTGGACATGGGTGCGGTCATCCTCTCGATCAGGTGAGCTTGGACAGGGCGGCACGCACCGCGTCGGACGAGCGCGCCGCCGCCTCGAGCGCGGCCAGCAGCTGGTCGATCCAGGCCTCCACCGCACAGGGCGTGCGCGACAGGGCCACGCCACCGACCACGTCGCCGACCGACGACGTGACCTGGCCGTGTTCGAGGCGCAGGTCGAACACCTGGTTCCCGAGCAGGATCTCCACGTGGTTGGCCCGGCCCCGGTTGAACAGGTGGTCTCGCTGGACGCGCACGGCCTCGGGCAGCGCGCTCGACAGCCGAGCATCCAGCTCGTCGAGCAGGTCGCGCTGGTCGCCGGCCAGCCGGTGCAGCACCAGGGCCAGCCCACCGAGCTCGCTGGGATCGCTCGGCTCACCGGCGGAGCTGCGGTCGATCCCCCCGGTCGGCTCGGGGCGGCTCGGGCCCAGCTCGTCGCTCATCCCGTCAGCTTCCCACGACCACCGACCCGAGACGGGATCCCACCGATCCACAAAAGTGAGCGTTGCTCACCATAGGGTGCCTACACTGCGCCCATGGCTGATGCACCCTGGTCCGGCGACGCCTGCTCGCTGGTGGACGCCTTCCGATCCGGCGAACGTTCCCCCCTCGAGGAGTTGGACGCCACGCTGGCGGCCATCGAGGCGAGCGAGCTCAACGCCTTCTGCCACCTGGAGGTGGAGGCCGCCCGCCAGCGCGCCGACACGGCCGACGTGTCGCTGCCCTTCGGCGGCGTGCCCATGGGGGTCAAGGAGCTGGAGCCGGCCCAGGGGTGGCCCGACACCGAGGCCTCCCTGGCCTTCGCCGAGCGGACGTTCGATCACGACTCCACCATGGTGCAGCGGCTGCGGGGAGCGGGCGCCAACCTGATCGGCCAGACCACGGCCAGCGAGTTCGGCGGGCTCAACGTCTCGGTCTCCAAGCTGCACGGCGTGACAGGCAACCCCTGGAACCCGTCGCGCACCACTGGCGGATCCTCGGCGGGCAGCGCCGCGGCGGTGGCCGGTGGCCTGGTCACCCTGGCCACCGGCGGCGATGGCGGCGGCTCGATCCGCATCCCGGCTGGCTTCTGCGGCCTGGTGGGCATGAAGGGCACCGCCGGGCGCATCCCCCGCGGGCCCCGCACCGTCATCGGTCCGCTGACCGTGGTGCTGGGGTGCCTGGCCCGCTCGGTGCGCGACGTGGCCCGGTGGTACGACGTCACCACCGGCTACGACTCGCGCGATCCCTACAGCCTGCCTCGGATCGACGGCTGGGAGGCCGACCTCGACCTGCACGACCTGCACGGGCTCAAGGTGGCCATCATGGCCGACCTCGGTCGGGCGGTGATCCGCCCCGAGCTGGCCGCCATGGTCGACCAGGCCGGCCGGGCACTGGCCGGCGACGCCGAGTTGACCCTGGTCGACATCGCGCCGCCGACGCTGCCCGACACCAGCGTGGCCTGGGCCATGTCCAACCTGGCCACGCTGGCCATGGACCTGGGCGACCGATGGCCGGCGTGCAAGGACGACCTGACCATGGAGATGGCCTTCGGGATGCAGCTGGCGTCGGAGTACTACAACCTCGACATGGCGGCCAAGGTGGAGGCCGACAAGATCGCCACCAACGAGGCCGTGGCGGACATCTTCGATCAGGTCGACGTGCTCATCTGCGCCACCAACCCCGACGCGGCCTACCCGGCCGAGGTGACCATGAACACGCGGGTGGGCGAGGTGCAGGTGGGCGTCGAGAACAACCTGGCCCTCACCGGCCCCTTCAACATCAGTGGCAACCCGGCCATCGCCGTGCCCATCGGCCAGCTCGACGGCCTGCCGGTGAGCATGCAGCTGGTCACCACCCACCATCGCGACGCCCTGCTGCTCGACCTGGCCCGCGTGGTCGAGCGGGAGCGGCCTTGGCCGCTCGTGGCGCTCACGTAGGCGCAGCCGCCCAGGGCGGAGCCGCTCGCCCGATGAGAGCCAGATGCGGCAGGCGCCCGCAGGCAGGTTTGCGACCGGAGGGCCAGGTCAGTTGGCGTCGGGGATGATGGCGTAGGTCCCGAAGCACATCTCGTCCTCGGTCCCCTCGGCGAACACGATGTACTTGGGCGCTCGATTCGGATCGAGCGACCGGTCCCACGAGCACGACATCTCCATGGTCTCCCCGGCGGTGACGTGCAGCGGCGTGGCCAGCTGGTAGTTCATCTGCCAGTCGAAGTTCCACACCGGGATGTCCAACAAGACCTTTTGCTGGGCGGTCCCCGGGTTCAGCGTGAAGCGGAAGCTCTTGCCCAGGGTGTGCATGTGACCCATGGCCCCCACGATGTCGCCCGACACCGGCACCTTGAAGTCGCAGGTGGTGTGGGCCACCCCGTTCACGAACAGGGCAGCCAGCTGGTCGGCGGTCTTGCCGCACTCGCCCAGCAGGGCCGGTTCGGCCAGCGAGCCGAGCGGGCCGTAGAGCTTGCCATCGTTGGCCAGCGACGCGCTCCGGTCGCACAGCGGCGCCACCACCCCGGGCATGCACGGGATCTCGACCGGGGCGATCGGGTTGACGATGGTGATGGGCTTCACCGGATCGGTGCCCGGGGTCAGCTGGATGGACACCGTGGAGCGGTCGGGCTGGGGTGCCTTGTCGTAGTGGTAGTGGACCTGCAGCACCAGGGCGTCGCCGGGCTGGAGCAGGTAGCCGGAGTCGTTGGGGTAGATGACCGGGTCCTGACCCGGCACCCAGCCGGCCACCAGGCCGGGCTGGCCGAAGCCGGACGAGTCGCCGCGCCGGAGCTTGGCCTGGGCGGCCGAGCCGGCCAGGTTCTTGTAGGCCTGGCGGTCGGGCAGCCCCGGACCGGCGTAGCACGACCATCCCGGCCGGCCGTCACTTCCGCTCTGGGCTTCACCCTCGACGGCCTGGGCCGCGTCGATGTGGAAGATCTGGGCGTGGTGGATCTCGGTGATCTTGTCCGGCGTCACCTGGTAGCCGGTCATGTAGGTCGGCTTGGTGATGTGGGGATCCAGCACGAAGCAGCGGTAATCGTTGGTGTTGCTCAACGTCCCCGTGTACGCCTGGGGCATCTTCATCACCACGTCGGCCCGGGGCACCGACCCGGCCTCGGGCGTGACCGCCTTGATCGGGGTGTCGGCCGGCTCGTCGAGCTTGCCACCGGCGTTGGCCCAGGCCGCCACGGCCGAGATGTCGGCCGCGCTCATGGCCTTGGAATGCAGCAGCGGGACACCCAGGCTGGAGGCGGGCCAGGGCGGCATGTACTTGGCCTGGGTCACGACCCGCAGACCGTCGGCCACCTTCGAGGCATCGGCCGCGGTGGCCAGCTGCCAGTGGGCTGCGCCCACCTGACCCGGTGCGTGGCACGACGCGCAGTTGGCGGCCAGGATCGGCGCCACCACCGTCTTGAACGACGGTCCCGAGCCGCTGTGTCGGGCCGAGACGGGAGCCGCGATCTGATCGGGCACGGTGAACTTGGAGGGGTCGAGCGCCACCAGTTTGAAGGTGAGCGAGACCGCGTCGCTGGTGCTCACCAGGCCGGCCAGGTTGATGGGGCCGACGCCGAAGGTGGACATCTTGACCGTGGTGGTGGCGGTGGCCGTGAGCTTGCCGCCCTGGATCGATCCCGTGGCCTGCCAGCTGACCGGCGCGGTGATCCCCTTCACGGTCAGATCGCCGTTGAGGGTGAAGTGATAGGTCTTGCCTTCGGTCAGCGACGCCGGCAGGCCGGTGATGCTGGTGGTGGTGAAGCTGGCCAGCGGGTTGGCCTCGGAGGCCAGGTAGTTCTTGCGGATGGTGGCGTCGCGCAGGTTGTTGTCGGAGTGCAGCTGCTCGAGGTTGATGACGATCTTGCCCACCCGGCTGGACGAGGGATCGTTCGCGTCGATGGCCAGGTCCCCGGCGATGCCGTTGGTGGTGCCGGTGGCGTGGTTGGCGGTCTGACCGACCACGTTCTCGTCGACGCCGTAGGTCACCGACGACTGGGTGGGATCGATGCGATAGACGGTCTCGCCGTTGCCGGCCACCAGGTGCGGGGCGCTGGGCACCACGTAGCTCACGGCCACGTTGCTGACCGAGAGGATGGGCTCGACCCGCGAGTACACGTAGGCACCGGCACCGGCGGCCACCACGACAGCCAACGCGAACAGCGACAGGACCCAGTGCTGGCGCGAGGCGTGGGCCATCCGCCGCAGGCGTGAGGGTCGGGAAGGCGACGAGTCGGTGTAGCCCTCTTCGGGCTGGCTCGCGTTCTCGGATGTCGACATCGTGCCCCCTGGGCCTGGCCGTGCATCAGCTGGGTTGGCGCCGTCATCCCCCCGGACACCACGAACAGAGGTGCTTGTTGCACCTCAAGTGCAAAGTCTATCCCGACGGTGAGGGTCCATCAGAGTCAGCCGACTCATTTTCACCGGCGGCGCTTTCGGTCTCCTTGTCATACCCCCTGGGCAGAATCTAGGTATGGAAGCACAGCTGCACCTCCTGCCCACCGAAGACGACGCCGAGGCCTCGTGGCGGCTCGACGATTCCACCCGGGCCATCGGCCGTCGGGGTGTGGCCGACGCTCGCGGTGCGCTGCGGGCCGCGCTGCGCCACCGGGCCGGCGACGGGGCCACCGACGGCGATCAGGCCGACGACCGAGGAGGCCACCCGGCGGTCTCCCGACACGCCTCCGCCGCTTGACCCGACCGTTTGCCCACGGCCTAGGCTCCCGTCATGAGCGAACGTGAAGTCGTCATCGTCGAGGCCGTGCGCACCCCCATCGGGCGTCGCAACGGTGGCCTCTCCACCATCCACTCGGCCGACCTGCTGGCCACCGCACTCAAGGGCCTGATCGAGCGCAGCGGCGTCGACCCGGCCGAGGTGGGTCAGGTCGTCGGCGGCTGCGTCGGCCAGGTGGGCATGCAGTCCTTCAACGTCACCCGCACGGCCTGGCTCACCGCCGGCCTGCCCATGGGTGCGCCGGCCACCACGGTCGACACCCAGTGCGGCTCGTCCCAGCAAGCCACCAACCTGGCCGCCAGCCTCGTCGGTTCGGGCGTCATCGACGTGGCCGTGGCCTGCGGCGTCGAGAACCTGAGCCAGGTCCCGATGGGGTCGGGCACGGCCAAGGCGATCAACGTGGGCCGGGCCATCCCCAAGAGCTACTTCCCCCAGTACGAGTTCACCACCCAGTTCGAGGGTGCCGAGCGCATCGCCGACAAGTGGGGCATCACCCGCGCCGATGCCGACGAGTTCGGCCTCCGCTCCCAGCAGCTGGCGGCCCAGGCCTGGGCCGAGGATCGCTTCGGCACCCAGCTGGTGGCCGTGGATGCGCCCGACCTCGACGAAGATCGCAAGCCCACGGGCACCACGCATCGCGTCGAGCGTGACGAAGGGCTGCGCGAGACCACCCTCGAGGCGCTGGCCAGCCTCAAGCCGGTGGCCCGCGAAGACGGCGTGCACACCGCCGGCAGCTCGTCGCAGATCTCCGACGGCGCCGGCGCCGTGCTCATGATGACCCGCGAGAAGGCCGATGCACTCGGTCTCACCCCCATGGCCCGCATCGTCGACACCTGCCTGGTCGGGGTCGACCCCATCCTCATGCTGACCGGGCCGATCGATGCCACCCAGCGCCTGCTCGACCGCAACAACATGACCATGTCCGACATCGACCTGGTCGAGATCAACGAGGCGTTCGCCTCGGTGGTGCTGGCCTGGCAGCGCGAGCTCGACATCGACATGGACATCGTCAACCCCAACGGCGGCGCCATCGCCCTGGGCCACCCGCTGGGCGGCACCGGAGCCATCCTCACGGCCAAGGCCGTGCACGAGCTGCATCGCGCCGATCAGCAGATGGCGCTGGTCACCATGTGCTGCGGCGGCGGTCTGGGCACCGGCACCCTCATCGAGCGTCTCTAGCTCCCAGCCCGGCTTCGGGTTCGAGCGGGCCACCGCTCCAGCGCCACCGCTCCGGTTCGGGGTGGTCTTCGCGGCTCGCGCCGCCACCACCCCTGAACCGAATCGGAGGTGCTCGACATGGCGTCGAGTCCACGAACCACGTCCACCTCGGCCGCTCGGGCCCGCACGATCGCGGCGCTCCTGGTCGGGGCGGCCCTCGTCATCGCCCTGGTGCTGGCCAGCCGGTACGTGCTCATCACCATCAGCAACTCCGACGTCGACGGTGGCGGCCCCACCCCCACCCTGGGGGCCGGCTACACGCTCGACACCACGGTGGTGCGGGTGGTCGACGGTGACACGCTGGTCGTCCAGGCCGAGGGCAAGGTCGAGCGCGTCCGGCTGATCGGCGTCGACACGCCCGAGACGGTCAGCCCGTCCAAGCCGGTGCAGTGCTACGGCAAGCAGGCGTCGGACCACCTCAAGGCGCTGCTGCCGTCAGGCACGCCGATCCGCCTGGTCACCGACGCCGAGACCCACGACGTCTACGGCCGGCTCCTGGCCTATGTGTACCGCCACGCCGACGGTCTGTTCGTCAACCTCGAGTTGGCCCAGGACGGCTATGCCTCGCTGCTCACCTATCCGCCCAACGTGGCCCACGAGCCCCAGTTCGCGCGAGCCGTCGATGCCGCGCACCAGCGGCGCCTCGGCCTGTGGGGCACGTGCGGTGGGCCGGGGGTGCCGTTGGCCGACACCCCGGCCACCACGGCCCGTGAACCCGCCGCCGGCGGGTAGCGTTCGGGGGTGACCACGCTGGCGCAACGCCTGGGATTCGCGGCCGACGACCGGGTCCTGGTGATCAACTGCGACGACCTGGGCATGTGCCACGCGGCCAACGCCGGGGTGTACGAGAGCCTGCGCACCGGCGTGGCCACCAGCGCCACGCTGATGGTTCCGTGCCCCTGGGCCCGCGAGGCCTCGGCTCGGTACCTGGGCGAGGACGTCGGCGTGCACCTCACGCTCAACTCCGAGTGGGATCTCTACCGCTGGGGCCCCATCACCCAGGCGCCCTCCCTGCTCGACGGCGACGGCGGGTTCCCCCGCACCACCACCGACGTGTGGGACCACGCCGACCTGGACGAGGTGCGACGCGAGTGCCGGGCCCAGATCGAGCGGGCCATCCTGTGGGGGTTCGACGTCAGCCACCTCGACAGCCACATGGGCGCCTTGCAGCTGCGGCCGGAGTTCTTCGACATCTACCTCGAGCTGGCCGTCGACTTCGGGCTCCCGCTGCGCCTGTCGGGCGCGTCGACCGAGCGCCTGATCGGCTTCCCCTTCCGTGAGCTGGCCACCCAGGAGGGCGTGGTCTTCCCCGACGCCTTCGTGACCGTGCCCACCGGGGTGGGCAGCCGCCGAGCCATCGAGAAGGTCCTCTTCGACCTGCGTCCCGGGGTCACCGAGGTGTACCTCCACCCGGCGGCCGACACCCCCGAGCTGCGGGCCCTGGCGCCCGACTGGGCCGATCGGGTCGACGACCACCACCTGCTGGTGCTCGACTCGGCCCTGCGGGCCCGCCTCGAGCGGGCCGGCGTCAAGCTGATCGGCTACCGCCCGCTGCGCGACCTGCAACGCAAGGGCGCCTGAGCGGCTCTCCGGACGTCGCTCAGCCCTTGGCCTTGCGGTAGGTGCGGAACACCCGCGAGAAGGTGCCCCCGGCCGCGGCGTAGAAGCCCACCGGGCCGATCCAGCAGATCTCGACCTGGGTGTAGCCCGCCACCGACAGGTCGGCGCACACCTGTCCGAGCAGGGCCAGGCCGATCCCCCGATGCCGCCAGTCGTCGGCCGTGCCCGTCGGCCCGAACCAGCCGGCCCGATTGACCGAGTGGCAGGCGAAGGCCACGGCCTGGCCGGTGGCCAGGTCGAACGCACCCACACACGTGCCCTGCTCGGTGCCCCGCCGCTGCTCGGCCGACCACTCGGGCCAGCGGCCCGCCACCAAACGGTCCACCGCGGCCACGTCGGCGTCGTCGAGGACCCGGCGCAGCTCGACCCCATCGGGGAGCGGGTGGCGGTACCCGGCCGGCACCGTCATGTCGAACACCGCCCCGGTCTCGGTGTAGCCGACCGACTCCACCAGGCTGTGGGCGGCGGTGAAGGCCACGTCCACGCCCGGGCCACAGGAAGAACGGCGCCGAGCCGGCCAGGTGCGCCTCGCCCGCCCCCTGGTCCCAGGCCCACTCCTCGGCCGCGGCCAGCAAGCGGCGACCGTGGCCCCGGCGGGCCGCGGCGGGGTCCACCACCACCAGCTTCAGGAAGGCCACGGCCAGATCACCGAAGCGGCGGACCACCGCCGCCACCGCCCCCGAGCCCGACGGGTCGCCCAGCACCACCCCGGGATCGTCCCAACAGGCGGCCAGCAGCTCGTCGGCGCTCAGGTGTTCGCCGGGCATCGCCGTCGAGCACAACGCCGCCAGCTCGGCTCGACCGCTCCGGCCCCCAGGAGTCCACCGCCGAAGGATCGCACACCTGCCAGACTCGACGACCATGCGCCGCTCCGCCGCCCCCGTCCTCGCGACGCTCGGCCTGGGCTCTCGGCGGCCTGGGCGCTCACCGCCTGCTCGAGCGCAGCCAAGTCACCCACGCTGCCCCACAAGCACTTCACGCCCAAGGCCGAGATCGTCATCGGCTGTCCGCCGGGTCCAGCGTTGCCCGGCTCGACACGACCCAGTCCAAGGCCGGCCTGCATCGGTGCTGCAGCCGAACTCGACGCACCGAGGTCGAGTCGGTGGCCGACCGGCTCGACCGTGGTGGTCAAGAACCTGGCCAGCCGGCACGCGGCGGGTCACCGGGACGGTCAAAGACGATCAGGTCTTCGACACCGGTCAGATGGTCCGCGGCAACACCACCACCGTGGTCCTGTCCACCCGCCGGGACAGCGTCACCATCACCGACACCACCTCCGGCCAGCACGTCACGCTCGACGGTGCGTCCCGGCGCCGACGACCAAGACCTGACGGCCGCCCCCGGTCAGCGCAGGCCGGCGAACAGGTCCGACTCGGGGATGCTCGGTAGTCGACCAGGCTGCGGGCCAGCTGGTAGTCGTCGAAGGGGTGGATCTCGCGCATCACCTCGCGGGGCAGGCCGAACCAGAACGGCGACGTGGGGTCGACCTGGGTGGCGTGGGCCAGCAGGGCGTCGGAGCGCACATCGGCGTAGGTGCCCTCGAGGGCCACCGAGGTGGTGATGCGCTCCTCCGGTCGAGGGCCGCTTGAACCAGTCCTCGCCGAACGGCGACTCCAGACCCAGTTCGAGGAACTTCTCGTGGGTCGCCAGGATCCGGGCTCGGGACCACATCGTGTAATAGAGCTTGGACGGCTGCCAGGGCTCGCCCAGCTCCGGGAAGGCGTTCGCATCGCCGGCCTGGTCGAAGGCGGGGATGGTGATGTCGTGCACCCGCAGGTGATCGGGGTGGGGATAGCCCTGCTGGTCGTCGCCGTAGGTCACCACCACCTGGGGGCGCTCCCGCCGGATGATCTCCACCAACCGGCCCACGGCCTCGTCCAGCGGGGCGTTGGCGAACGCCGCCGGGTTGGCGTTGGCCTCGGTCTCGGGCATCCCCGAGTCGCGGTAGCCCAGCAGCACGACCTCGTCGTAGCCGATGATCTTGGCCGCGGTGGCCAACTCGTCCATGCGCACCTGATGGAGGTTCTGGCGGACTTCGGGGCGGTCCATGGCCGGGTTGAGGATGTCGCCCTCCTCGCCACCGGTGCAGCACACCAGCGTGGTGTGCACCCCCTGGGAGGCGTAGAGGGCCACCGACCCCGCCCCCTTGGACGATTCGTCGTCGGGGTGGGCATGGACCGTGAGCAGTGACAGGGGCGATGCCATCCCCGCAAGCTACCGGGGCTCGGCGGACCGTGCCACGACCGGCATCGGGGCGCCACCGACCCGACCCGGCCACCGCTTAGGCTCCCGCCATGGCTCGTGACACCCGCCGGCGCCCGATCCCGGCGCCACCCACGCTGGCGAAGGCCGCCGCCGTGCTGGCCGTGCTGGTCCTGGCCAGTGCCTGCGCCACGAACTTCCGCACCATGCGCAAGCCGGCCCCCGGCGCCACCGCTCCGGTCACGGCCACCACCGCCGTCATCCCGACCAGCACCCAGCCGGTGATCGCCACCGCCTCACCCACCCTGTTCGTCCTGACCTCACCCAGCTTCAGCGCCGGAGGCGGGATCCCCGCCACCTACACCTGCGACGGCCCCGGCACCTCCCCCGCCCTGTCGTGGTCGAACGTGCCCCCCAACACGGTCGAGCTGGTCCTGGCTGTCTCCGATCCCCAGGCCAACAGCGCCCTGCAGTGGATGGTGGCCGGCATCAAGCCCACCGTCGCCGGCGTGGCCGCCGGTGCCACCCCGACCGGTGGCGTGGTCCTGGCCAACCGCAACGGCGCCCACGCCTATGCCCCCTTGTGCCCCGCCGCGGGCCAGGACGACACCTACGAGTTCACCCTCTACGCCCTCTCCAGCCCGTCGGGGCTCACCGCCAGCTCTGACGCCACCGCCGCCCTGGCCAAGGTGTCGACCGACGCCACCGGCACCCAGGCCGTGCTCACCGGCGACTACCAGCGCCCCTGATCCTGGAGGCCCGGCCGGCCCGACGCTGACCCGGGTGCAGCGCATGGAATAGCGTCTGGGCGTGGTCGTGGTCCTGATCGTGGTGGCGGTGGTGCTGATCGTGGCGGTCCTGCTCGGGGCCAGCTACAACCGCTTCGTGCGCCAGCGCACCCTCATCGACAACTCGTGGTCCAACATCGACACCGAGCTGAAGCGTCGCTACGACCTGATCCCCAACCTGGTCGAGACGGTCAAGGGCTACGCCGCCCACGAGGCCTCCACGCTCGAAGCCGTCACCCAGGCGCGCACCCAGGCCATGGCCGACAACGGTTCGCCCAACGAGCAGGCCCACAGCGAGAACAACCTGGTGGGCAGCCTCAAGACGCTGCTGGCCGTGAGCGAGGCCTACCCCGACCTCAAGGCCAGCACCGGCTTCCTCGACCTCCAACGCCAGCTGGTGAGCACCGAGGACCGCATCCAGGCCGCCCGTCGCTTCTACAACAACAACGTGCGGGACTACAACCAGCGGGTGCAGTCGGTCCCTACCAACCTCATCGCCGGGATGTTCGGCTTCCACCCCCGGGAGTACTTCGAGGTGGACGAGGCGGTGGTGGGCGCCGCCCCCGGCGTCGGGTTCGACCCGACCTGACCGCTATATCTCCGCTTTGCCCAGCCGGACCTGTCGGGGCGGTCCGAGGTGCTCGATGCGGTCCGACGACCAGGGCGCGTAGGGCGCCGACGCCAGCGCGCACAGCCCGAGCAGGGGCTGGTCGTAGTTGACCCGCCAGCCGGCGTAGTCGCGCCAGGCCAGGTCCAGGTCGGCCCGCAGCGGGAGACCGGCCTCGCGGAGCTGCTCCATCAGGGCGTCGAACTCGGATCGCTGGATCGAGATGGGCGCGTCGGGGGCCGGGGATGGGTCGAAGGGCAGGTGGAAGAAGGTGGCGATGGCGCGCAGGGCCAGGTAGCCGGAGCGGATGGTGACCTGGGCCTGCGGGGTCTGTTCGATCTCCAGGCACGACACCACCAGCGAGGCGGTGTCGAGCACGGCGCCGGCCGCGGTGATCCATGAGCTGTTGGGTCGGGTGGACCGGAAGAAGGCCAGCGCCGGCTGTGAGGTGTGGCTCTCCTCCAGCTCGGAGAACCACTGCTCCCATCCGTCCCAGGCGGTGGCGAAGTACTCCAGGCCGCGGATGGTGTGGATGCGGATCAGGAACTCCGCCGCGCTGGGCGGGCTGCCGGCCCGCACCTCCAGCTTGATCACCTCGGCCTCGCGGCGCGAGAAGGCAGTGGAGATGGCCGGCAGGTAGCTGATGAGCAGGGCGATCAGTCCCAGGCCGATGAGCGCCTCGACGAAGCAGGCCACCTCCGCCCCCAGCATCCCGGGCCGATCGAAGCCCAGGGTGGTGAAAGACGAGCCGCTGGTGATGACGGCGTCGTGGCCGGTGGTGCCCAGCCCCCAGTAGATGGGGATGAAGGCCAGGATCACGATCACCGCCCAGGCCACCGGCAGCGAGAGCAGCGCCACCGGGCCGTAGCGGGCCAGGATGCGGTCGTAGCTCTCGTAGCTGCGGGTGCGCCGACCGAAGAACTCGAACACCTCCCGCCACGCCAGGAAGATCACCCGGCTCAGGCGCACGGACTCGCCCCGCGGCACCACCACCGTCCGGATGACCGACCACAGCAGCCAGCTGGTGACCACCATGCCGGCCACGAAGGCCACGATGCGCAGGAAGACCATCAAGCGGACAAGCCTAGGAGTCCGGCGCCAGCAACAGGTCCGCCAACCCGGCCATGTCGTCCACGATGCCGCCCGACGTCCCCGACCAGCAGCCGGCTGGGCGTCAGGGCCGCGTAGCCGAAGGCGGTCATGCCGGCCGCGTTGGCCGCCTCCACCCCCGCCGGCGCGTCCTCGACCACCGCGCATCGCCGGGCCTCGACCCCCAGGGTGGCCGCCGCGTGCAGGAAGAGGTCGGGCGCCGGCTTGCCCCGGCCGACGTCCTCGGCGCTGAACAGCCGGTCGGCGAAGCGGCCGATGAGCCCGGCCGTGGTCAAGGTGATCTGGATCCGTTGGTGGATGGCGCTGGAGGCCACGCAGCTGGCCACGCCGGCCGCGTCGAGCCGGTCCAGCACCCCGGCCACGCCGGGGATGGCGGTGACCGACTCGGCCAACCGGGGGTAGACGCTGGCCCGGTAGGTGACCTCGAAGTCATCGGGGATGGGGTGGCCCAGGTCCGCCTCCACCAGGTCGCGCACCCGGCCCAACGTGTTGCCCAGGTAGCGCTCGATGCAGTCCTGGCTGGTGACCTCCAGGCCGTAGCCGGTGAGCAGCTCGGCCAGGATGGCGTTGGCCACCGGCTCGCTGTCCACCAACACCCCGTCGTTGTCGAAGATGACCAGGTCGAAGCGGGGCATCGACGGACGCTACACGGACTGACACACCCGGTCCGGGTGCGCGAGGCTCTGGCGGTGAACCCCGCCGACCGTGTGAAGTTCGTGGTCCAGACGGCCAAGGCGGTGCTCGACGGCAGCCTGGCCGTCGACCAGGGGGCGGCGGCCGTGCAGTTGCAGGCCGAGCAGCTGACCCCTCTGCTGCGGGGCGACCGCGACTCGGTGACCCGCTCGGAGGCCGAGTCGGTGGCCACCACGCTGCGACTGCTCGCCGAACAGGTCAACGACCGGGCCTCGGGCCTGTCCGACACCAGCGACTACGAAGCCATGGCCCGATCGATCGGCGAGATGGCTCAAGCGCTCCGCTAGGAGCGTCAAGCAGGTCGGCGCTCCGCTGGAGCTACTCGGGGGCGGTCGCTCGGGCTTGTCGGGTCGCCAGAAGATGGCCAGCAGCAACAATGCACCGCCGATGCCACCCACCGCCGCCACCGCCAGGCCCTCCAGCCCCGGCGATGTGCACCTTGGCCAGGCGATCGAGCGACCAGGCGCCCGGACCGAGTGCACCCAGCGCCAGGCCGGCCACGGTGAGGTTGGCCACGTACTCGTAGCCCTCACCCGGTCGGAAGATGAAGAAGCCGTTCTTGAAGTGGTTGGTGATCAGCGCCACCATCATCACCCCGACCACGCCGGCCGCGGCCAGGCAGTTGAACAGCCCGGCGATGAGCAGGGCCCCCGCTCCCAGCTCGGTGAGGCTGGCCAGCCAGGCGTGGAGCTTGCCCGGGCGCAGGCCCAGGCTCTCGAACCACCGACCGGTGCCTTCGATCTTGCCGCCGCCCCAGATGTGGTTGTAGCCGTGGGCGATCATGGTCACACCGACCATGAGGCGGAGCAGGAGAGCGGCGATGTTGACGCCCCGGGGGTTGTAGATGCTGTGCGTGCCGATGACGGCCAAGAGTGAGAGCACCTCCGTACCGTAGGCGAACCGACCCGGTCCGGCGGGTGTTGGTGAGCCGACCTGGCCGGCGTGCCGGATCAGCGGAAGTCCCGCGAAGGCACGGTCGCCGACAGGGGCATGGCGTCGAGACGCTCGGCCACCACGTTGATGACGCCTTCCACCTTCTCCAGCCGACCCCGCACCAACAGGGCCGCGGCGCTGCGCGCCACCCGTCGGTACCGGGTCCAACAGCCCAGCGAGCACACGACGTTGATCAGCCCGGTCTCGTCCTCCAGGTTGATGAACATGGTGCCCCCGGCGGTGGCCGGGCGCTGGCGGTGGGTGACCACCCCGCCCACCAGGACCTTGGCCCGATCCTCCACCTGGACCAGCCCGGCCGCCGGCACCACCCCCAGCTGGTCGAGGACGTCGCGGACGAACCGGGTGGGGTGGCCGTCGGGGGCCACCCCGGTGGCCCACAGATCGGCCACCGCCTCCTCGCGCTCGCTCATCCCCGGCAGCTGGGGGGCGTGCACCCCGGTGACCATCCCGGCCAGGCGGTCGCGGCCGGTCTGGGCCACCGCCCCCGCCCCCCACAGGGCCCGGCGCCGATCCAGGACCACCCCGTCGGGATCGGCGAAGCATCCGAAGGCGCCCGCCGTGGCCAGGGCTTCGAGCACGTCCAGGCGCAGCGGCACCCGCCGCTGCAGGTCCTCCATGTCGCGGTAGGGCCCGCCGGCGTCGCGCTCGGCCACGATGCGTTCGGCCAGGTCGTCGCCCACGTTGCGCACCGACGCGAGACCCAGTAGGGCCGGTGAGGCTGCGCAGCCGCCAGGCGGAGCGGCTCGCGGCGGAACCCGGATGGCACCCTCGGAGGAGGCTTGCCGACCGGAGGCCAAGGAGCCGTCGACCGCCAACGTCGCCTTGACCCCGGAGGCGTTGATGTCGGGGGTGAGGACCTCGACGCCGTGGCGGCGGGCGTCCTGCACCAGGGTGTGGGGCGAGTAGAAGCCCATGGGCTGGGCGTTGAGCAGCGCGGCGCAGAAGGCGGCCGGGTAGTGCAGCTTGATCCACGAGCTGGAGTAGACGAGGTAGGCGAACGACACCGAGTGGCTCTCGGGGAAGCCGAAGTTGGCGAAGGCGGCCAGCTTGTCGAAGATCTCATCGGCCACCTCGCCGGTGATGCCGCGCTCGGCCATCCCCGCATACAGCCGGGCACGCAGCCGCTCCATGCGCTCGCGGCTGCGCTTGGAGCCCATGGCCTGGCGCAGCTGGTCGGCCTCGCCCGGCGTGAAGCCGGCCACGTCGATGGCCATCTGCATGAGCTGCTCCTGGAACAGGGGGACCCCGAGGGTCTTGGCCAGGCTGGGCTCGAGCAGCGGGTGCAGGTAGGTGACCGGCTCCTGGCCGTTGCGCCGGCGGATGTAGGGATGCACCGACCCGCCCTGGATCGGCCCGGGCCGGATGAGCGCCACCTCCACCACCAGGTCGTAGAAGGTGCGGGGTTTGAGGCGGGGCAGCGTGGCCATCTGGGCCCGGCTCTCGACCTGGAACACCCCGATCGAGTCGGCCCGGCACAACATGTCGTAGACCTCGTCCTCCTGGGGGATCTCGGCCAGGTCGACGTCCACGCCGTGGGCGTCGCGGATCAGGTCGACGGCGTAGTGCAGGGCGCTGAGCATCCCCAGGCCCAACAGGTCGAACTTGACCAGGCCGACCGCCGCGCAGTCGTCCTTGTCCCACTGCAGGACGGTGCGGTCCTCCATGCGGGCCCACTCCACCGGGCACACCTCGATCACCGGCCGGTCGCACAGCACCATGCCGCCCGAGTGGATGCCCAGGTGGCGGGGGAAGTGCTCGACCTGGCGGGCCAGCTCGAGCACGGCCTCGGGGATCTCGTGGTCCGACTTGTCATCCCGGCGGTGGCCCACGCCGGCCACCGGCGACCAGGCGTCGACCTGCTTGGACCAGGCGTCCTGCTGGCCGGTGGCGTAGCCCAGGGCCCGGGCCATGTCGCGCACCGACGAGCGGGCCCGGTAGGTGATGACGTTGGCCACCTGGGCCGCGTACTCGCGCCCGTAGCGGCCGTAGACGTACTGGATGACCTCTTCGCGTCGATCGCTCTCGATGTCGATGTCGATGTCGGGTGGGCCGTCGCGCTCGGGGGACAAGAAGCGCTCGAACAGCAGGCCCAGCGACACCGCGTCGGCCTTGGTGATGCCCAGGGCGAAGCACACCGCCGAGTTGGCCGCCGACCCCCGGCCCTGGCAGAAGATGTCGGCCCGTCGGCAGAACTCGACGATGTCCCACACGATCAGGAAGTAGCCGGGGAAGCCCAGCTGCTCGATGACGTCGAGCTCGTGGTCGATCTGGGCCCAGGCCCCGGGATGGTCCTCAGGGCCGCCCGGCGTGGCCGGCCGGGGCCCGTAGCGGCGGGTGGCCCCCCGCTCGGCCAGCACCCGCAGCCAGGACATCTCGTCGTGGTCCGGCCGGACAGGGATAGGGCGGCAGGTCGGGGGCCACCAGCGCCAGGTCGAAGGCGCACTCGCGCCCGAGCGCGGCGGCGCGTTCGACCACGCCGGGGTAGCGGGCGAAGCGGCGGGCCTGCTCGGCCCCCGAGCGCAGGTGGGCCCCGGCCGAGGCCGGCAGCCAACCGTCCAGCTCGTCGAGGCTGGCGCGGGCCCGCACCGCGGCCAGGGCGGTGGCCAGACGACGGTCGGCCGGGGTGGCGTAGTGGACGTTGTTGGTGGCCACCACCTCGACCCCGGCCCGCATGGCCACACCGGCCAGGGCGTCGTTGCGGGCCGAGTCCAGCGGATCGCCGTGGTCCCACAGCTCGACGGCCACCCGGTCCCGACCGAACGCCTCGATGAGCCGATCGAGCTCGCGGGCCGCGGCGGCCGGACCGTCGGCCACCAGCGCGGCCGGCACCGCCCCCTTGCGACAGCCGGTCAGGACCTGCCAGTGGTGGTCATCGGCTCCGGCCGGCGCGACCAGCTCGGCCAGCTCGTCGAGCGAGGTGCGGGGGGCACCCTTCTCGCCCCGCAGCTGGGCCTGGCTGATGGCCCGGGCCAGCCGGGCGTAGCCCTGGGGATCGCGGGCCAGCACCAGCAGGTGGCGCTCCTGGTCTCCGGCCCCCGGGTCGGGGTCACCCAGCGCCGAGCTCGGTGCGCCCGAGGGTCAGCTCGGCGCCGAACACGGTGCGCAGGCCATGCGCGCGGGCCGCCTCGGCGAAGCGGACCACCCCGTAGCACCCGTCGTGATCGGTGACGGCCAGGGCCTCGAGCCCCAGACCGGGCCGCCTCGGCCGCCAGCTCCTCGGGGTGGGAGGCGCCGTCGAGGAAGCTGAAGTTGGTGTGGCAGTGCAGCTCGGCGTACGGCACCAGCCCGGCGTCGGGCCGAGGCACCAACGACGGGGCCTCGTAGGGCACCCCGCTTGCGGGACCAGGCCGGGCTGTCCCCGCCGTCGCCGGGCACCGGTTCGACCCACGGCCCCCGGCCCAGGGGATCGTCGGACAGGCGCCGCTCGATCTGGGACCACGGCACCGGAGGGTTGCGGAACGACACGTTCCGACCCTATCGAACACCCGTTCGTCTGTCATCCGGGTCCCGCCACCCAACCGAAATCTGTGCATCTGTACACCTCACCGGGGCGCAGATGCACAGATTTGGGGAGGGGTGCGGATCAGGAGGCCGAACCGGCGCGGGGGGTACGCGGACGTATGTCCTGGGGTGCACCGGCGTCCCTGTCTCCCGGTTGTCGGGCTCGCCATCCTGGCCGTCGCGCTGTGCGGAGCGGGCGTACGGGCCGACGGCGGCCTGGCTGGCGCCGCCGGTGCCATACGGGCGTCGCGGGCCCATCTGGTGGGGCCCGCGGTGCTCGGCTTCGTGGCGCTCATCTTCGGGCTCGAGCGCCGATGGCCGGCCCAGGCCCGCCCGATCCGAGCCCGGGGCCACGTGCACGACGCCGCCTACCTCGGTCTGTACGCCCTGGTCGTGGTCCCGATCATCACCCTGATGGGCGCAGGTTTCTCGACGTTGGTGCGCGACGTCGCCCCCTGGATGGTGCTGGGTCGGATCACGGCGGTGCCCCGGTGGGTCTTCGTGGTCCTGGCCCTGGTGGCCATGGACGCGGCCAACTGGGGGGCCCACTGGGCCAACCACCGGGTGGACGGGTTGTGGCGGCTCCATGCCGTGCACCACACGCAGATGGAGATGAGCGTGCTCACCTCGTTCCGGGCCCACCCGCTGGTGCACGTGAGCTTCCTGGTGGCGTCGGTGCCGGCGCTGGTGCTGGTGGGCAACGGCGTGGTCCCGGCCCAGGTGATCGTGATCTACATCTGCCTGGCCGCGCTCCCCCACGCCAACCTGGACTGGGGATCGGGTCGGTTCGGCCGAGTGGTGGGTCGGGTCCTGGTCACCCCCGCCTCCCATCGGCTCCACCATGCCGACGTCGGTCGGATCGACGTGCTGGTCGCGGCGGTCGGCCTCGGCCTGGTGCAGCGGCCGACGGCGGATGCGATGGTGACGCCCACGCCCTCGGGTGCCTGAGTCCTCCGCCGTGGGCCACCGAGCTCGACTCGACAGCCGGCACCGCCACCGCCACCGACCACGGTGGCGCCTGACCGCCGTCGCGCTGGTGGCGGTGGCCGGGCTGGCCGCCGCCGGCTGCCAGAGCTCCTCCTCGTCGAGCGCGGCCCGCGCCGGGGTCTCGGCCACCGAGCTGCGGGCCTACGTGAGCCAGATCGAGACCGTGCGCCTCCCCGTGAACGACCTGTTGGAGGGGGCCGATCCCATCCTCGACGCCTACCACGCCAAGACCATCACGCCGGCCCAGGCCTCGACCCGGATGAGCGCGCTGGAGCAGCGCTTCGCCGGCTACCTGCTCACGGCCAACGCCATCACGCCGTCCAACCAGGTGCTGGCCAGGCTCAACACCCCCTATGCCCACACCTACCACTACGAGGACAACTACCTGAGCGCCCTGGCCTCGGACCTGAACGAGGGTGACTTCGACAACCTGCCGAACACCCAGAACGCACAGCGCCTGGCCATCATCGAGTGGCGCACCCAGCTCGAGATCCTGGCCCGGGAGAACGGTGTGGGTCTCCCCCCCGATATCCAGCAGGCCGGACGCGGCGAGATCGCCCCCGCCCCCGCCGGCAGCTAGGCGCCGCCGCCGCCGAACCTGTCGCCGCCGCGGAACCTGTCGCGGGAGCGACTCCTGTCAGGTCGCTGACGCGACAGGTTCAACGAGGGTCGGCGTCCTCGAGGTACTTGCGGGGGTGGCGGCCGTCCACGTTGCCCAGGAACGGGGGGTACACGTTCCAGCCGAGCAGCTCCTGGAGCCTGGGGGGCAGGTCGCGCACGACCGGACGAGGGACGCCGATGACGTGGTTCTCCTGCGGTCGCAGCCAGGCGGCCACGAACTCGAGGATCACGCCCAGCCGGGCCCGGTCGGTGGTGTTGGCCCCGCCGCCGTGCAGGACGGTGCCCGGGTAGAAGATCACCGACCCGGCTGGCATCTCCACGGCCACGGTGGCCAGGTCGTCGGGGTAGGCAGCGGTGGGCCGGCGATGGCTGCCGGGGATCACCCGGGTGGCGCCGTTGGCCTCGGTGAAGTCGTCGAAGGCCCACATGCTGTTGACCACCACGTCGTCGTGGGGCCAGGGCAGCGGGTAGACGACGTCGTCCTGGTGGATGACCTGGGCCGCCTCCCCCGGACCGATCTCGATGCCCACCGGGGCGCTGAACTGGTACTGGCCCAGCACCCGATCGAGCACGCCGAGCAGCAGCGGGTGCAGGGCGATGTCGTCGAACGCCCTGGTCTTGGCGAACAGGTTGTAGATGCGCTTGGTGCGGTGGCCCTCGAAGTCGTTGCGTCCCAGGGGCACGGTCTCGAGCACCTTGGTCAGATCGGCTCGCACCGCCGCGGTCTGCTCCGGCGACAGCAGGCGCTCGACCACGGCGAAGCCCTGGTCGTCCATGGCCGCCACCACCTGGTCGGAGGTGGCCGTGGCCGGCAGGTGCCCGATCACGGCCCACTCATGGAGGTGGTCGACGTGGTGGAGGCTGGGATGGTCGACACGGCGGAGCCCTCCGACGTGGTGGTACGCCCGGGGTAGATCGTGGTCGACGCCTGGGGCGGGACCGAGGTCAGGTTGTCGTGGTACACCGGCACCGAGGCGGTGGTGGCTGTGGCGCCGTCAGGCGGACGGGTGTCGGGCTGGCAGTACTCGAACGCATCGACCGTCCATCCCCGTCCAGCATCGGACGTGCTGATGGCGGCGGTCACCCGACCGTCGGCCCCGCGGTGGGCGTACCACTGGAGGTGCACGGGTGCGGTCGAGGTGGGGGCCACGCTCGTGGTCGAGACCTCCACCGCGGTCGCCTGGGTGACGCCCTGGACCGGCCCGAAGCCGGGCGGCGGTTGGGCCGGCGCGAAGGTGGCCTGGCGCAGGGTCGAAGCTGCCGGCGCCGAGGCCAGGTACTGGTGCAGCGCCTCGGCCGACGTGGCCGAGGTGGCGGTCGTGCTCATGCCAGCCACGGCCTCACCCTGGCTGGCGCACTCGAGATCGGCCACCAGCGGTCCCGTCGCCGTCGTGGCCGGTTCCCCGCGGGTGCCCACCACCGACGACGATCCGCAGGCCGACCCCAGGACGACCAGCGCACTCAGCAATACGCCGATCACCAGCCGGCGGGTGGTCATCCGCCCATCACCGAGGTGGAGGTGGTCGACGTGGACGACGTGGTCGAGGAGGTCGAGCGCGCTGGCAAGGCCAGCGTGTCGGGCACGGGGTAGGTCGTCACCGGGCTGGGCACGGCGCCGGTGGTGGCGGTGGATGACCCGTCGTCCCCGCCGCCGTCCGATCCGGCCAGGCAGCCGCTGGCCTCACCGACGGCCCAGTGGTCGCCGTCTCCTTCGAGGCGCAGCACGGCCACCACCTGCCCGTCGGTGTCGCGGTGCACGAAGTACATGTCGGTGAGGTCCGACGGGTTGCGCGTGGTGTCGGTCACCGAGGAGGGTGGCGTTGCGGTCGAGCCGCCCCCCACGCTCGTCAAGGTGGACGGTGGCGAGAGGGCGAACTCGAAGCTCAGGCCACGCAGAGGCCTGGCCGCCGGCATGGAGCTGGACAGGAAGTTCTGGATTGCTTGTTGCGGGCTGGCCAGTGGGAACGTGGCGTAGTCGATGATGGTCGTACCGAACCGCTGATGGCAGGTCAGCTCGGCGGTCACCGGCCCGGCCTGGGTCGTCGCCGGTCCCCCGGCGGTGCCGACCGTCGACGACGGAGCCGCACCCCGCGGCCAGCGCCATCGTCGCCAGCACCAGCCCCAGCACCGCCCCGCGAGTCCCCATGCCGCGATGGTAGGACCGGGCGCTAATCGTAGGTGGCTTCGACCCACCAACGTCCGTTCTCGACGGCCAGCAGATGGGCGTTCCCGTCGGCGCCCACCACCTGGAAGCGGGCCCGGCGGCGATGCGCGGGTGGATCCCACCAGCGCTCGTCGGCCAACCAGGGCCCGGCCCAGCCCATCACCTCGACCCAGGGCCCGCCCCCCACCGACACCCGAGCCGGCGCGGCGCTGACCGATCCTCGCCCCCCGACCCCCACGGTCGCCCCAGTCCGCGTCCACCACCTGGCAGGCCACCGGCTGGGCGGGCACCGTGGCCGGCGCCGGCGCAGGGACCTGGCCGGGCCACGGGGGATGCGCCCACCGACCCGACTGGCCGGCGCGCCGCTCGGAGACCCCAGCTGGCGGTGCGCCAGATCGACGGCGTGCACGGGCACCCGCCGGTACTGCTCGGCCGGACCGCGCCCGCCCTGGCGCTCCGGCACGGTCACCGAGTCGGGTCCCAACAGCCCCTGGACGCGGGCGAAGGCCCGGACCGCCCGCTCGTCCAGCTCGGTCTCACCTCCCCAGAACCCCAGTTGGCGTCCGGTGGCGGCCACCACCTCGTCGGGGATCAGGGCCAGCCGGATGATGCCGCTGGTCGGCCGGTGGGCCACCGACGCGTTGAGCCACCCGTCGAGCTGCCAGCGCACCCGGTCGGCGATGGCCGCCGGCGACAGGGCCCCTTCGTGGCGCCACAGCCGCTCGTTGGACTCGCCATGGTCGGTCTCGGCCAACACCGCCACCCGGGTGCAGGCCAGCCCTCGCCGGTCGAGCTGGGCGTGCAGGTCGTCGGCCAGCGCCTTGGCCGTGAAGGCGGCCGCGTCCACCCGCTCGACCGGCGGATCCAACAGGGCCTCGACCACCAGGTGCGGTGGGGGCAGCCGGGTGTCGGGCGGTGCCGGATCCAGGCCCTGGGCCAGGCGGTGGGCCAGTTGGCCCTCGAGCCCGAACCGGGCCACCACGTCCGGCGCGGTCAATCCGGCCAGGTCACCCAGGGTGCGCAGCCCCAGGCGGGCCAGGACGTCGATCAGCCCGTCGGCGTCGGCCCGACCCCCCGGACCGCTCAGGCCGGCCCGGGCCAGACCCCCGGCCAAGGCGGTGATGGGCCGGGGGGCCAGGAAGGCCGGCGTCTCCCCCGGCGCCACCACCCACACCGCTTCCGCGGTCAGGTCGTCGGTCAGCTCCGCGGCCAGCTCGGCGGCGAAGGGACCGTCGGCCACCCCCACCCGCGTGACCCCCGCCCAGCCCCGTTCGGCCAGCACCGCGTCCACCTGCCGGTGGATCTGGGACGCCAGCGCCGCGTCCCCCCGAAGTAGCGCGACGGGCCCCGGGTGGCCAGGGCGCACACCCCCGGCTGGGACAGCTCCAGGCGCGGGGTGAACACCTCGACCGCGGCGGCCACCTCGGCGAAGGCCCGCACGTCGCGGTCGCCGTCATGGTCCACCACCACCAGACCCGGGCAACGGCCCTGGGCTTCGCGTCGACGCTGTCCCGGTGACACCCCCTCGGCCCGGGCCCGGGCCGAGGCGGCCACCACCCGGTTGGCCCGCACCACCACCACCGGTTCGCCCCGATCGGGACCGGCCGCCACCACCGACCAGTCCCGGGCACGAACCACCAACGTGCGGACGGGGTCGGACCGGCTCATCCCTCGCTCATCCCACTGCTCGCCAACCGACGTCGCCCTCGTTCGGCTCATCGAGCCCCACGTCACGAGGCCCGGTGGTGATGGCACCCCCGGCATCGGGCAGCCACAGCTCGACCCGGCGAGATCGGGCCGCCCGGCGCCGGCCCCCGGCCTCGACCACCACCCGCCGGGCCTGCAGGTGCCCATGGCCGTGCCCCAACCCCTGCCACCGGGCCTCGACCCCGGTCAGGCGCAGATCGGCCTCGATGGCCGCGGCACGAGCCCGGCGCCACCACCTGGATCAGGATGGTGCCCCGCTCGCGGGCCCGGGCCGCCAGTCGTCGAGCGTCACCGGCCCGCACCCGGTGCGTCGGACCCATCACCACCACGTCGACCGCGCCCACGAAGGCGGCCACCACCCCGGCCCACTGGTCGGGCCCCGGCTCGGCCACCAGGGCCAGCCGTTCCAGCGCCACCCCGGCCTCGGCCGCAGCCGCCAGGCCCAGATCGCCACACCCCACCACCGCCGTCCACGAACCGGCGCGGGACGGCCCGGCCACCAGGGCCAGGGCCACCGAAGTCGCGGCCATCCCTTCGATCCGCACCACGCTGCCCCGGGCCAGGCCCCCACCGACGCGCTGATCCGACACCAGCAGGGAGAGGGCGGGCAGGACCGGCACCACCTGTTCGTGGGCCAGGACCACCGGGCGGATGGCCCGGCTCACCTCGGCCAGATCAGGGGCGGGCCGGAGAACCGGAGCGGACGGCATGGGCCCAGTATCGAACGGTTGTTCGAGGCTGGCAAGTGGGTCGAGTGCGATAGACCGAGGCCATGCCCAACCCCGCCTCGCCGTCGGACCCGGCCCGGATGCACACCTACACCGCCACCACCGACGCGCTGGCCCAGGAGGTGATCGACTACGCCCTCGAGCGCATGCGCATGGATCCGCCGCCGCTCGACGCACCTTGTTCGCCGGCCGAGCTCCAGGCCCGGGTGGGCGCCACCATCAGCCCCGAGGGCATGGGCGGCCCGGCCGCCCTGCGCCTGTGGATCGATCAGCTGGCCCCGGCGTGCATCTCCGAGGACCACCCACGCGCCCTGTCGTTCGTGCCCACCGCCCCCACCGAGGCGGCCACCATCTTCGATCTGGTGGTGGGCGCCTCCTCCATCTACGCCGGCTCGTGGCTGGAAGGGGCGGGCGCCGTCTACGCCGAGAACCAGGCCCTGCGCTGGATCGCCGATCTGGCCGGGCTACCGGCCGAGGCCGGCGGGTGCTTCGTGTCGGGCGGGTCCGCCGGCAACCTGAGCGCCGCTGGTGGCCGCCCGCGACGCGGCCAGCCACGCCCGGGCCGAAGCCGGTCTCGAGCGACCCCGCCGTTGGCGCATCGCCGCGTCGGCCGAGGCCCACTCGTCGATCGCCTCGACGGCCAAGGTCATGGACATCGAGGTGGTCGACGTGCCCACCGACGAGCGTGGCCGGCTGACCGGCGCGGCCCTGGAGGCCACCCTGGCCGACTCGAGGCCGACGGCGCCCGACGCCGACGGTCTCGACGGGCTGTTCGCGGTGGTGGCCACCAGCGGGACCACCAACGCCGGCATGATCGACGACCTGGCCGGGGTGGCGGCGGTGGCCGAGGCCCGGAACCTGTGGTTCCACGTGGACGGGGCCTACGGCGGCGCCGCCCTGGCCGCGCCCAGCGTCCGCGACCGGTTCGCCGGCATCGAGCGGGCCGACTCGTTGGTGGTGGATCCCCACAAGTGGCTGTTCACCCCCTTCGACTGCGCCGCCCTGCTGTACCGCCACCCCGAGCTGGCCCGCCGGGCTCACACCCAGCACGCCGCCTACCTGGAGGTCATGCAGCAGCGCCGGGCGGTCGACGCCCAGGAGTGGGATCCCAGCGACTTCGCCTACCACCTCACCCGCCGAGCGCGGGGCCTGCCGCTGTGGTTCTCCCTGGCCACCCACGGCACCGACGCCTACCGCGACGCCATCGAGGCCACGCTGGCCACGGCCCGGGCGGCGGCGGCGCGGATCAACGAGCTCGACCACGTGGAGCTGGTCATGGAGCCCGTCCTGTCGGTGGTGATGTTCCGCCGCCTGGGCTGGGAGCCCGCCGACTACCAGGCCTGGAGCGATGCCGCCCTGGCCGACGGGCTCACCCTCACGGTGCCGTCGGCCTGGCGGGGCCAGACGGTGCTGCGCTTCTGCATCGTCAACCCGCGCACCACCATCGACGACCTGGCCGCCATCCTCGACACCATGCGCTGACTGGCTCGGCGGAGCCGTCCGGCCGACCGGGGCCGCAGCGGGCCCGGCCACGAACGCGAGTCGTGCATCCCAGGGGTGCACAACTCGCGTTCCTGATCAGTCGCGCGCCAGGTCGAGCAGGCGCTGCACGCTGGACAGGTCGAAGGGGTCGCCCAGCCCGTGGATGAGGTGGGTGGCCCCGGCGGCCAGGTAGTCGTCGACCTGGTCGACCTCGTCGGGCGACATCAGGCCGATGGTGCGCTCGATCTGGGCCGGGTCGCGGCCCACCTTGGCGCACCACTCGTCGAGCACCGCGTTCTTGTGGGCGTAGCTGTCGGGCGGCCCGAAGGCGTTCCAGGCGTCGGCCTGCTCGGCCACGATGCGCAGGGTGACCTTCTCGCCCGATCCACCGATGAGGATGGGCAGGGGGCCGGCCGGACCCGGGGTTGAGCGTGGCCAGGCGGGTCTTCATCCGCTCCAGTGCCGCCTCGAAGTCGCGCAGGCGGCCGCCGGCGGTGCCGAACTCGTAGCCGTAGCTCTGGTAGTCGGGCTCGAACCAACCCGAGCCGACCCCCAGGTAGAGCCGACCGCCGCTGATCTGGTCGACGGTGCGGGCCATGTCGGCCAGCAGTTCGGGGTTGCGGTAGGAGTTGCAGGTCACCAGGGTGCCGAGCTGGGCGTGGGTGGTGTCGGCCGCCATGGCCGCCAGCAGCGACCAGCCCTCGAAGTGGGCGCCATCGAGCGGCCCGAACAGCGGGTGGAAGTGATCCCACACCCAGATGCTGTCCACGCCCATCTCGTCGGCGGCCTGCCACGCCTCGCGCAACGCGCCGATGTCGGTGTGCTGGGGCCAGAACTGCACGCCTACCTTGAATCGAGCCATGGTCCCGAAGGCTAGGGCCTCGATCGAGGTCGAGCGCCCAGCTCGGCGGCCATCGGCTCGACCGCGTCAGTAGCTCATGCCGAGGAGTTGCCCGGTGTTGGCGTCGACGACCACCCAGACCTCGGCGGCACGGAAGGTGGGCGGGCCAACGCCACCCATGTTCGTAACGGTGACGTGTTTCCCCACGATGACGTACGCCGGTCTGCGGATGCTGCCCATGGACGGAAGGGAGCCGTCGGGTTGGCGAACCACGTCGCTGTACAAGCCGAAGAGCACGGTCGGACGGCCCGAGATCTCGCCCAGCGTGGGCGCGGCGCGACGGTAGGCCTCAGCTTCCGAGATGGCTCGCTTGGTTCCAGGTGGCGCAGGATCGAGTACGTCGTTGGGCTGAGGTCCGATGACCTGCGAGGTCGGTCGCAATCCACGAGCTGTGAGCCGGCCTGCTCCTGGGTGTGACGGTGCTGTTCGTCGCAGACGGAGGGCCGTACACGGCCCTGAGCTGATCGGCGCCCGGGTCGATCCCGCGGCCCACTTCGAGCGTCGTGGCCGCAAGCTCAACTGCGCGGCGTGCCGTCCGATGGAAAAGGGCCGGTGATCGTGACACACCGACGTCTTACTCCAGGGGGGATCGAGATGAACCGCATCCGAGACGAAGACGGGGGCCGCTTCGGGCGGTGCTGGCGTGCTGATCGCCATGTCCATGGTGGCCGCGGCCTGCGGCAGCAGCGCCAAGACGACGAAGGCCGCCGAACAGCCCCACCACCACCGCCGACACACGGCGTCGTGTACCACGAGCGTGTTGAAGCCGAGCTCGGGGACGCCCAAGTCCGGCGGCAGCCTGGTGTACGGCCTCGAGGGTGAGACCAACGGCTGGAACCCGGCCCTGTCGCAGTGGGCCCAACCCGGGCTCACCGTGGCCAGCTGCGGTGTACGACCCGCTCATGGCCTGGGGCCCCAACTACGACGTGAAGCCCTACCTGGCCAAGTCAGTGACCCATGACGCCGACTACAAGCTCTGGACCATCACGCTGCGCCCGAACATCACCTTCAGCGACGGCGAGCCGCTCGACGCGGCCGCGGTGGTGACCGACTTCGACGCCGTGCTGGGCTCGGCGCTGACCAAGAACTCCTTCGCCCCGGTCAGCGCCTTCACCGCCACCGGACCGCTCACCCTGACCGCCACCATGACCATCCCGTGGGTGGCCTTCCCGGCCGCGCTCACCTCCCAGGTGGGCTACGTCGCCGCCCCCAAGATGATCGAGGCGAAGGACACCGACCACCCCCATCGGCACCGGGCCCTTCATCTTCTCGTCGTGGGTGCCCAACAGCCAGTTCGTGGCCAAGAAGAACCCGCACTACTGGCGAGCCGGCCTCCCCTACCTCGACCAGGTGACCTTCAAGCCCATCACCGACGGCGAGACCGCCCTGGCCTCGCTGCAGAGCGGTGACATCGACATGTGGGCCACCAGCCTCGACCAGTTCCGCACCAAGCTCGTCGCCGACGCGGCCAAAGGCCAGATCCAGCTGGTCTACTCCCGGGGTGAGACCGAGGAGAACCTGACCATGCTCAACAGCAGGCCGCCCCCATGAACGACCTGCGGGTGCGCCAGGCGTTGGCCTACGCCACCGACCGCAAGTCCTGGGCCACCGCGATCGGGGTCGATCCGGCCAACATCGCCGACGGACCCTTCGCGCCCGGGCTCGAAGTGGTACATCCCGCTGGACTACCCGACCTACGACCTGGCCAAGGCCACCGACCTGGTGAAGTCCTACGTGGCCGAGCACGGCCCGGTGTCGTTCACGCTCCTGTGCAGCACCGACACCACCGTGGCCCAGACCTGCCAGATCCTCCAGTCGCAGTGGGAGAAGGCGGGGATGCAGGTGAAGATCGTGGGCACCGACGAGAACACCCTGATCACCGACGCGGTGAGCGGCAACTACCAGGCCACCATCTGGCGCCAGTTCGGCGAGCAGGATCCCGACGCCGACTTCGTGTGGTGGGACAGCGCCAACACCAAGCCGCCGCTGGCCCTGAACATGGCTCGCAACGTCGATCCGACCCTCGACGCCGCCCTCTACAACGGTCGGACCAGCCACATCGAGAAGCAGCGCCAGCTCGACTACATCACTGTGGCCCGCCAGCTCGACAAGGACCTGCCCTACATCTGGCTCGACCACACGGTGTGGAGCATCGGGGTCAACAACGCGGTGCGCGGCCTCGACGACACCACCCTGCCCGACGGCTCCAAGACCGACCCGGTGACCAGCGGCGTGCAGCGCGTCACCCAGCTCTGGCTGACCAACGGCTGAGCGTCGAGCCTCGGCCCATTTCGATCGCCGGTTCCGACAGGTCGCGTGACCCGGGCCCGCCCTGCGCCTAGGGTCCGATCATGGGCACTGTCGAAGATCTGCTGGCCAACTCCGGGCTCTACCTGGGCATCGACGAGGTGGCCGACTCCGAGCTGCGGGGCGCGGCCCGCATGCAGGTGACTCCGCTGCCGGGCGGCTCGGGGGTCACCCTCGACTACGAGATCTTCAACCCCGCCCAGCCCGACCAGATCCGCGGCCACGTGGAGCACACGATCGTCGCCCGCGTCCATCAGGGATCCGCGATCATGGTCATCGGCCATCCCCACGCGGACTCGGTCGCCGTCCTGCACGAGACCGAGCCCGGCACGTTCGAGGTCGGCCCCGAGGGATCGCCGTTCCCCATGAAGGTCCTGCTCTCGGTGCCCGAGCCCGGCCACATCCGCCACGTCTGGTGGTACGGGCGACCGGGCGGCGAGGCGGTCGAGCGCGACGTGTCCGACCTGCGGCTCGCCACCTGAGCGACCAGGCCGAGCCAGCCCATCATCCGCGGTCGCCGTCGCGCCACTCAGTCGGAGGCGACGCCCTCGGGCACGACCACCTCGACCCCTTCGCGGTAGTAGAGGAACAGATCCTCGATGACGCCTTTGAGGCCCATGGTCGACGAGCCGCTGGCCATCTGCACGGTGATCATGTTGCTGTTCACCGTGACCGACGTGACGCCGTTGTGCTCGAAGAGCCGACGGGCCAGCTCGTCGACGGGGCGGTCGGCCACCACCGCCTCGGGCGACGGGAAGTACTCGATCCCCATCCCGGTGATGCTGCGGTTGATCTCGAAGCGCACCACGCCGGGCACGGACGAGGTTTTCTCGATGACGGTGACGGGCTGTCCCATGGCGGCGCCGAGCCTAACCGGCGCGCGTTGCGCCCAGCGCGTCCACGGGTTCGCGGGCGTCGACCGGCGTGGTCGAGCGCCACAGGGCAACCGACAGGCCGATCGAGATCAGGCCCAACGTGACGTGCACCGCCTTGAAGGCCAGCGGGTGGTGGTGCACCACGATGATGGTCCCGAACACCAACCAGACGGCGGTGGTCCAGGCCGCGAACGCCTGCATCACCCGGGCCTCGAACGGCGAGGCGATGCGGTCGTGGCGGGTGCGAACCAGGATGACCACGCCGGCCACGGCGAACACCACGAAGCTCACCGACAGGGCGATCGCCCCCGTCTTGGACCAGGCGCTGGCGTGGTGGTCGGTGGCCGCGTTGCGGATGCGGGTGGTCCAGACGAACAGCGCCCACGCCACCATGGCCACCAGCAGCGGGCGCGAGTACCGGTAGGCGCGGACCATGGCCCCGAGGGTACCGGCCGGCCGGGCCTGACCGAAATCGCCGGATAGACGACTCCCCGCCCGCCTACTAGCTTGACCGCACGGTCAAGTTTCGTCAGGCCCCACGACCTGCGTCGGTCGAACGGTCGGGGTCGACCAACCTGGAGGACTCCATGAGCGACACCACCATCGAGGCGTTCGAGGACGAGGTCACCACCTTCCTCGAGGCCAACGCCACGCTCAAGGAGGCCGAGCGCAGCTTCCAGTGGGGCGAGGGCACCGACGACGTGTCCCTGTTCGAGGAGATCAGCCGGGAGCAGGAGATGGCGTCGCTGGCCAAGGCCCAGGCCTGGCGGGCCAAGCGCTACGACGCCGGCCTGGGCTGGATCAGCGGGCCGTCGACCTACGGCGGCCGTGAGCTGCCGGGGGCCTACGACCGGCTCTACGGTCAGCTCGAAGGGCGCTACAAGGTGCCCGACCAGGGCTTCTTCGGGATCGGCCTGGGCATGGTGGCGCCCACGATCCTGGCCCACGCCACCGACGAGGTGCGCGACGCCTACCTGGCCAAGCTCTACCGGGGCGACCTGGTCGCCTGCCAGCTCTTCAGCGAGCCCGGCGCCGGATCCGACCTGGCCGGCCTGCAGACCCGGGCCGACCGCGACGGCGACGAGTGGATCCTCAACGGTCAGAAGGTGTGGACCTCGGGCGCCCAGTACAGCGACATCGGCGAGATCATCTGCCGTACCGACCCGGACATGCCCAAGCACAAAGGTCTGACCGGGTTCGTGGTCGACATGCACGCGCCGGGCGTGGAGGTGCGACCGCTGCGCCAGATGACCGGCGGGGCGTCGTTCAACGAGGTCTTCTTCTCCGACGTGCGGGTCCCCGACAGCCATCGGCTGGGGGACGTGAACCAGGGCTGGACGGTGGCGCTCACCACCCTCATGAACGAGCGGGCCTCCATCGGCGCCGGCGGCGGGGGCGGCACCGGACTGGGCAACGTGGTGCGCCTGTCGGAGATGGTCCGCCACTTCGGCCTGGCCGACGATCCCATCACCCGCCAGGAGCTGATGAAGGTCTACATCGGGTTCCAGGTCTCCAAGTACACGAACCAGCGGGCCCTGGACAAGATCAAGCGCGGCCAGCTGCCCGGCCCGGAGATGTCCATCGCCAAGCTCTCGCTGACCAACAACATGTGGCGCAGCGCCAACTTCGTGGCCACCGTGCTGGGTCCGCGGGTGCAGGCCGACACCGGCGAGTGGGGCACCTTCGCCTGGTCGCAGTTCCTGTGCGGCGTCCCCGGCATGCGGGTGGCTGGGGGCACCGACGAGGTGATGAAGAACATCGTGGGCGAACGGGTGCTGGGGCTGCCCAAGGATCCCGGCATCGACGCCACCACGCCGTTCCGCGACCTGAAGGTGGGCACGCAGCTCGACTGACGCCGAGCTCCTCGGCCGAGACGTCGGCAATCCCACTGACGGGATCCGACCGCCCGGTCACAATGCAGCATGGAATTCGACGATCGATTCGGTCCCCCCGAACCACCGGCGCCGGAGCCGGCACCGGCCCCCACCCCGGCCAGACCTCGCCGCAGCCGGTGGGACCTGGTGCTGGTGGTGGTGTGCGTGGCGTTGCTGGTGGGGGCCGGGCTGGCCGCGGCGGGGGCTCGGACCTCGTCCTCACAGGCCGGGGCCGATCGCACCCAGGCCGCGCGGGTCGATGGCCAGCGAGCCACGCTGGCGGCCAAGGATCTCCAGGACGAGCACCGAGTCCGCCTGATCACCAGCGCCATGTCGGATCTGAACACGTCGCTCCACAAGCTGAGCACCGACTTCGGCACCGAGGTCGACGCGCTGAACCACTTCGTGGACGTGGCCAACCAGTCGGTCACCCTCTTCAACCACGGCGGGGTGTCCTCCTCGGTCGGCCAGTTCAAGGCCCAAGGCCAGCCGGCGCTCGACGACGTGACCACCAATCAGGCCACCGTCGACGCCGACCTCACGGCCGCGCAGGCCGCCATCGCTCACCTGGAAGGAGTGCTCCATGGATGAGACCGCCAACCCGTGGCTGCCCGACCGCCCCACCGACCCAGCCACCAACCCGTGGGCCACGCCGCCGACCGATCCACCGACCGACTCGTGGAGCGCACCGCGGACCGCGCCGGCTCCCGTCCCGGTCGGATCGGACGAGCCCGAGCCGCCGACGTGCCCAGCGCGGCGGCGGGTCTCCCGCCCGCTGATCGTTCTGGTGGTGGTCTCGGCGCTGCTGGCTGCCGGCGCCGGGTTCTGGCTGCACCAGACCAGCCAGGACCGCAACCGCGCCCAGGCCCAGGCCGCCCGGGCCCGATCCAACCTCGACGACGAGCAGGCCCAGGAGACCATCGCCCACGACGACCTGTCCCAGGCGTTGCTGCCCGGCCGCGCCCTCGACTCGGCCCTGGCCAAGCCCATGGCCACCATCGGCCAGCTCAACTCGCTGGACAAGGACGCGGAGACCCAGATGTCCACGGAGCTGCAGACGGGTGAGGCCGGGATCTCCGGGGTCACCGGCTACAACCGGGCGGTCGACGCGGCCAACGCCGACGTGGGCCAGGCCAACAACCTGTTCCAGCAGATGCTCGACCAGACGAAAGACCTTCCGGTGGACTGAACCCCAGTTCAGCGCCGCCGGTGGCGGCCGGTCGGTCAGGTCGGCTGGTCGAACACCCGGCCCAGGTCGCCGAGCACCCAGCGATCGTCGGGGTCCAGCGGCGCGGTCAGGGGAACCCGGAAGCTGAGCGCCTCCACCAGTTCGACCGCGGGCCCGACCAGGATCACCGTGGTGGCGTCGTGGGCCGCGGCCGGTCGGGACGACCCATCGTGGAGCATCACGGTGGGACCCACCTCCACCACCACCCGCAGATCGGGGTCCGTGGCCTGCACGTCGAGGGTGGCCGACCGGGTCGAGCCGGCCAGGGCCAGGAAGGCCGGACCCAGCGCGGCGACGTAGGCCAGCGAGCCCTCGATCTCGTCAGGCTCCTCGACCGGCGCCAACCCCAGGGGCAACAGGATGTCGCGCTCGTGGATCCAGGCGTCCCACAGCGCGTGCAACGCCACCAGCCGCAGGGCCACGTGACCAGGTGGCGCCTCGGCCAGCCGGGCCCAGCCGCCCTCATCCAGGTCGGCGAGGGCGTCGGCCAGGACCTGGTTGGATCGGTCGAACCGCTCGAGCGTCTGGGCCGAGGTCCAGGAGCGGGCGTCGTCGACCAGCTGCGCCGGGACGGCAACCGGATCGAAGCCCTCCAGGAAGCGGGTCGGCGCACCTCCACGCGCCGAGGTCACCGACAGGGCCCAGAACTGGTTGGTGGTGGTCAGATGGGCGACCACGTCTTGCACCGACCAGCCCTGGCACCGGCTCGGGGCGCCCCACTGGGCGTCGTCCAGGCCGGCCAAGCAGGTGGTCAGCCGGTGGCGCTGGCGCAGCAGGGGCGTGGCCGGATCTTCGATGATCGACTCGGTACGCATCACCGGCTGGTCGCCGTAACGGGGCGCGATCTGCACCCGCGGACCCTATCCCGCCCGCCCGCGCCGCCTGGGCTCGACGCCCGGCGAGGTCGTGGTCAGACCCGGCGGGGGTGCGCGCACAACCAGGCGTCCATGTCCTCGGCCAGGAGCCAACGTGCCGGGCATCGTTCGCCCCACGCGCATGCGGGGGTGGTGGCCAGGTCGGCCATCACCTCCACCTCAGCCGGGCAGGTCTCGATGAACGGGACGAGTCGCCGGTAGTGGTGCACCCGGCGCCAGCGACCGCTCCCACATGCCACCTCGCGGGTCCGCCACCACCAGAGCGGCCCGCCGGGGCGGGCCAGGCAGGCGGGAGGGTGGTGGGCCGCCTCCGGCGCGGGTGCGGGTTCGTGCCACTCCACCACCACCACGGCGTGCTGCCACACCCCGTCATCGCGCAGAACGCCCTCGTGCAACGCCGGTCCCCCCAGCTCGATGTCCGCCGAATCCTAGGACGCGCGGCAGGTGGCGGCGGTGTCAGCTGATGCATCGGTGGTGGGTTGACCATCCGGCGCGGCGGCAGCCGCCAACCCGAACCGGAGCGGGGCGGTCAGGCCAGGGCGCGGTAGCCCTGCTCGACGTCCCAGACGTGGTGGACCGGGTCATGCACCATGTAGCGCCCGAGCGACTCGACGGAGAAGCCCGACCCGTCCGACCGCATCCCGCGCCGCGTCCACTGATCGTCGGTCACCGCCGCGTAGGCGTCCGCCAGCAGCTCGCCGTTGGCCACCAGGGCGGCCCGAACCGCCGCCGGATCCTCGTCGGCGTAGTGCCCGGCCTCGGCGGTGGCGTCCTGGTCCCAGTCGGCGAAGGTGGGATCGTCCTGCGCAAGCAGGAGCTGGAGGCGACCGAGCATCACCGAGAACACGTCGCGCACGTGGGCGCCGTACTCCAGCGCCGACCACACGTCGGGCGACGGGCGGCGCTGCACCTCGACGCCGCCGATGAGCAGCTCGTCGAGGCGGTGCGCCACCGCCCGGGTGGCGCCGGCGATGTCGGCCCGATCCAGCGCCGGCGCGTCGAAGCCGCAGTCGGGGCACCGCCGTTCCAGCACCCAGGTCCAGTTCTTGGTGTCGGCCATGACGCAGTCTCCAATCGTCGCGTCCTGGTCGCCAACGACTTCACCCCGGTCCCGGCCGACGGCAGTCGCTCGCCCCGAAAGCGATGGATCTGGTGGGACCGCGTCGCGTCAGAACAGCGAGGGTGGCGGCTCGGGCTCGGGCTCCCAGTTGGCCGGTCGCTGCCGCGGGATCCCCGTCCAGGGGATGTGCTCCATGAACACCCAGGTGCGCCGGTGGATGGTGGTCGGACCCATGCCCCGCAGCGCGATCTTGTGCCGAGGACAGGGGTAGCCCTTGTTGAACTCGAAGTCGTAGCCCGGGAAGTGCTCGGCCTCGGCCCGCATGATCCGGTCGCGGGTCACCTTGGCCAGGATCGAAGCGGCGGCGATGGACAGACAGGTGGCGTCGCCCTTGACGATGCGGGTGGTGTTGCCGCCGCCCACGAAATCCCACGATCCGTCGATGAGCACGTGGTCGGGCGTGACCCCCAACCCCTCGATGGCTCGGCCGGCCGCCAGCTTCTGGGCCGCGGACATGCCCAGCGTGTCGCACTCCAGGTGGCTGGCGTGGCCCACCGACCAGGCCACGCACCACCCCGCCACCCGGTCGAACAGCGCCTCGCGCTCGCGCTCGGTGAGCATCTTGGAATCGCGGATCTTGTAGACCCGACGGTCGTGGGGCACCACCGCCGCCCCCACGCTCAGCGGACCGGCCCACGATCCCCGGCCCACCTCATCCACGCCGACCACCACCGAGGCGCCCCCCGCCCACAGCTCCCGCTCCATCGCCAGGCCAGGCGACTTGGCCTTGATCGCCTTGCGCAGCCGGGGCGCGGTGGCCGTGGTTCCCACGAGCGCGACCCTATCGCCGCGACCACCTTGCTACCGTCTGGGTGTGCGTCCGCTCGCGCTGCACCCGCCCGCCATCCGCCGACCCACCCTGCCTCGGCCTCGGCTGGCACGACCGACCCTGTCCTCGGTGGACCTGTCCGGGGTGGCCGTCGCCCTCGGGCGGGCCGCGGTGGCCGGCACCCGCGCCGCCATCGCGTCCAAGCGGGCCTTCCTGGCCACCCCGTCGCTGCTGTCCTCGCGCAGCCGGGCCTCGGTGCTGTCGCATCGCAGCGTGGGCTCGGTGGCCTCGTCCTGGTCGATGATGTCGGCCGGGTCCTGGCTGTCGATCGGCAGCGTGGGCTCGATCGCGTCGGTCGGCTCGGCCGGATCCATCCTGTCCATCGGCTCGAGTGGCTCGATCCTGTCGGTCGGCGCGTCAGGTGGCTTCTGCTCGTTGGGCCGGCGACCCCACCGACCTCGACCCGGGCGACGACCTCGACCAGCAGTCCGAGCCGGCCCGACCCCGCCTGATCAGCTGAACCAGCTGACCGGCGTGGGGATCCGAGCGGCCTGACCTGCGCCGACGTGGAGGCGATGGTGGGGGACCGAACCGGTCAGGTTTCCGGCACGTGTCGGCACGGAGAACGCGTGTGAACACCGCGCGACGGGCATGCGAAACCGGGCCGGGGCGCCTTGGATGCGCGCCCGAATGGGTCCACACTGCTCTCGGGGACGGATCGTTGAAGCCCGACAGGTGCGCTCGAGGAGCCGGCCATGATCGTGACAGCCAAGACCCTGGTTCGAGGCGGTGCCCGCGGTGAGGTCCGCGGGAGCGAGTTGAGCGCCGCACTCGGCGGCCTCGAGCCCGGCGCCGCCGTCGAAGTCCGCACCCGCTTCGACGGCCACTGGGCCCGCGGCTTCGAGGTGGTCGCCCTCACCGACCACGGCTACCGGGTGCGCCGGCTCTCCGACGGCATCGAGCTGCCCACCCAGATCGCCCACCAGGACGTGCGCCTCCTCCGGGAGCGCAAGCGCGGCACCTGGTGGTACTGACCGCCCGCACCGGCGCCTGACCTCGCCCCCCTGGGGTCACGGCGCCGGTGCCGGGTGAGGGCCCGCTCTCCCGACCGGCCCTCGCGACGACGCCGAGCTCAGACCGGCTCGCCACCCACCCCCGAGCCCAACGACTCGATGTAGTCGTCGATGGGGATGGCGCCCAGCGTGTGGGTCTTGAGCGTGCCCCGGGCGGCCAGGGTGGTGGTGATCCGCAGCATGGTCTGGGCATCCGGCGCCTCGATGACGGTGAGGAAGTCCCACTGCCCCATCAGGGCGTACTGGTGCAACACGGTGGCCCCCATGGCCTCGACCTCGCGGTTGACGCCGCGGATCCGCGAGGGGTT
The DNA here is from genome assembly GCA_963793965.1 of uncultured Microthrixaceae bacterium. GTDB lineage: Bacteria > Actinomycetota > Acidimicrobiia > Acidimicrobiales > Acidimicrobilacustridaceae > UBA4742. The sequence goes on along the minus strand of CAWCCB010000007.1, from coordinate 321,704 downwards.
GTCCCGGATGGTGGCGAAGCCATCGGGTCCGAGGGTCGACAGCATCACGAACGTGGGCATGGGGGGCTCCCTGGGGCGATCGGTGGCGCACGGGCAGCGGGACCAGAGCGGAGCCTACGCTCGGCTCGATGACCTCGGAACCATCGAACCGTCGAAGGGTGCACGTCGTGCCCCACACCCACTGGGACCGCGAGTGGTACGAGCCCTTCCAGACCTTCCGCCTCCGCCTGGTCGACCTGCTCGACGACCTGTTGCCCCGCCTCGACCGCGATCCGTCCTACACCCACTTCCTGCTCGACGGGCAGATGGCGGTGGTGGACGACTACCTGGCCGTCCGCCCTCAGGCCGAGCCGGTGCTGCGCCGCCTGGCCGTGTCGGGCCGGCTGGCCATGGGTCCCTGGTACATCCTGATGGACGAGTTCCTGGTCTCGGGCGAGACCATGATCCGCAACCTCCAGCTGGGCCTGGACCGCGCCGCCGCCTTCGGGGGCGCCATGGAGGTCGGCTACCTGCCCGACATGTTCGGCCACGTGGCCCAGATGCCCCAGCTGCTTCGGCAGTTCGGCTTCACCCACTCCGTGGTGTGGCGCGGCGTCCCCGCCCACATGCGAACCTCCGCCTTCTGGTGGGAGTCGCCCGACGGCTCGGTGGTGCGAGCCCAGTACCTGCCCGACGGCTACAGCAACGGCGCCACCCTGCCTGATGACGCCAAGGAGCTCGTCGGCCTCATGGCCCGCTTCGAGGCCACCTACGGTTCGTTGGCCGGCGGGCGCCACGACGGGGCCCTGCTGTGGATGAACGGGACGGACCACCAGATGCCCCGCCCCTGGCTGGGGCGGGTGGTGGCCGAAGCCAACGACATCAGCGACGACTACACGATCGAGGTGGGGTCGCTGGCCGACTACCTGGCCACCGCCACCACCGACGGTCTCGACCGGGTGGTGGGCGAGCTGCGATCCGGCGCTCGGGCCAACCTATTGATGGGCGTCGCCTCCAACCGGGTCGACATCCACCAGGCCGGCGCCGCCGCGGAGCGGGCGGTGGAGCGGCTGGCCGAACCGCTCAACGCCTTGTGGCGTGGCCCCGACGAGTGGCCCGGCGCGCTGTTGGACGAGGCGTGGCTGGCCATGATCCGCAACTCGGCCCATGACTCGGTGTGCGCCTGCTCGACCGACGAGGTGTCCGATGCCGTGACCCATCGCTACGCCGAGGCCCGCCAGATCGCGGCGGGACTGACCACCCGGGCGCTGGGCGCCCTGGGCCGGTCGGTGGGCGGCGACCGGACCCTGGCCGTGAACCCGTCCTCGCGGCCCCGCAGCGGGCTGGTGGAGATGGCCGTGCCCGGCACCGACGAGCTGGACGGCCTCCAGGTGCTGGCCCGCTACCCGGCCGAGCGCTCCCTCGACGGGTTGACCCGAGCGCAGGTGGCGGGTGCCCTGACCGGCCTGCTCTACAACGCCAACGACGTGGTCGACGCCCAGGTGGCGGTGAACGACGACGGGGTCCTCGAACTGCCGCGTGGCTCGCGATCCGGTGCACGCCTCCGGGACTTGGAGCGGACCGGCCCGGGTGGAGGTGGCGGAGTTGGCCGCGGCCGATCCGGACGGCCCCGGACGGGTGGTGTTCACCCGGGCCGCGGGCGCCAAGGCGCTGGTGCGCGTCCACGACGTCCCCGGCTTCGGCTGGCGCCGCGTCGACCCCCGCACCGAGGCCACCCGGGTCGGGACCGGTCCCGACCAGGTGGCGCCCATCACGGTGGACGACCTGGTCCTGCGCAACGGCCTGGTCACCGTGGAGGTCGACCGGGCCACCGGCACCTTCTCGGTGAACGGCCAGCCCGGCTTCGGGCGCCTGGTGGACGACGGCGACGCCGGCGACACGTACAACTGGTGCCCGCCCGAGACCGATCGGGTGATCGACCGACCCGAGGCCGTCGCAGTCCGGGTCACCGAGCGCGGGCCCCTCCGGGCCCGGGTGTCGGTCGACCGCACCTACGACTGGCCCACGCACCTCCGTGATGGCCAGCGGGTCGGGCGCCAGCCCGTGTCGATCACCACCACCGTCGAGATCCGCGCCGGCGAAGCGCTGGTGCGGGTCACCACCGCGCTCGACAACCCGTGTCGCGACCATCGGCTGCGGGCCTGGTTCCCGCTGCCCGAGCCGGCGGCCGACGTCGCGGGCGGAGTGCGCCTTCGCGGTGGTGGAACGCGGCCTGAGTGCCGAAGGCGGCCCCAACGAGTGGGGGCTGCCCACCTTCCCGTCCCGGCGCTTCGTGCAGGCCGGCGACCTCACCGTGGTGCACGACGGCCTGCTCGAGTACGAGCTGGTCGACATCCGCACCGGCGACGGCGCCCGGATCGAGCCGGACCACTCGGCCGAGGCCCCCGCGCTCGCCGACGACGCCCGGGCCCACGCCCTGGCCCTGACCCTGCTGCGTGCCACCGGGATCATCTCCCAGGGCCCCATGGCGTCACGCCCGATGCCCGCCGGGCCACCCACCCCGGTGGCGGGTCCCCAGATGATCGGGCCCCACACGCTGCGCTACGCCCTCCAGGTGGGGCCGGCCGATCCCTACACCCTGGTGGACGACGCCTTCCTGGAGCTGGCCGTGGCCGACCCGGCCAAGATCCGGGGCATGGCCGCCGACCGACCGACACCGGGAACGCACGCCGCGCCGGGCGACGGTGATGGTGCCACCGGTCAGGCCCTGTCGGTGCGCGGCGCCGAGGTGTCCTCGGTGCGCCGGGTGGGCGGTCGCCTCGAGGTCCGGGTGTGGAACCCGAGCGACCACGACGCCATCGTCGAGCTGGCCGGCCGCTCGGGCTGGCAGGTGGATCTGCGGGGCGCACCGGTGGCCCCGTTCACCGAGACGGTCGACCTCGGCCCGTGGCGCATCGCCACCCTGGTGGTCGACGAGTGACCAACGCATGACGGCACCCGCGCCACCGTCGGGGGCCGAGGTGTCCGGCTAGATCCGCTCAGTCGTGGTCGTGGCGCTTGCCCCCGCCGGACTTGCCTCGGGACTTGCCGCGGTCCTCGGCCGAGTCGGACTTGTCGCGGTCGCGCTTGTCCCGGTCGCGCTTGTCCCGGTCGCGCTTGGTGCGCTCGGTCTTGCGCTTGGCCTTGCGGCGGGCGTCGCGCTTGGCCTGATCCGCCTTGCGCTGGGCCTCCTCGAGGGCCTGGGCCACCTTCCGGTTGGCGTCCTCGTTGGCCTTGCGGGACTTGTCCTCGGCCTCCTGCATGGCCTGGTCCACCTTGCGCCGAGCCTCCGACTCGACCTGGGCCACCTTGCGCTGCGCCTCGGCCTCGGCCTCGGCCACCCGTTGCTCGGCCTCACGGTCGGCCAGGTCGGCACGATGGCGGGCTTCGACCTCCAGCTCGTGGAGCCGGCGGGACGTCTCGATGTCGGCCAGCAGCTCGACCTGCAGGTCGTGGTCGATGTCCGCGCCCAGCACCGCTTCGGAGATGGCCTCGATCTGCTCGGTGGTGGCCTCCTCGGTGAAGTCCGGCGGCGAGGCCGCCAGCTCGGCCGCCACCACCGGCGCCAGGGCCTCGTGGAGGTGCTGGGCCGTCTCCCGGTTGGACCGCTCCAGCGACGTGGACTGACGGTCCGACCGGCGCTGACGCGCCCGGGCGTAGGGCTGCTCGGGATCACCGGCGCTGCGCAACGACCACAGGGGCACCCGGCCGATGTCCTTGAGGTAGTGCGAGCGCAGGTTGCGCAGCTCGAAGCGGTCGTCCTCGGCCAGCGTGTCGCGGATGTCCTGGCTGACCACCACCGCCCCGGGGTAGGCCACGTTGACGATGCGGCTGGCCAGGTTGACCACCGCGCCATAGACGTCACCGTCACGTTCGAGCACCCGACCGCTGGCCAGACCCACGCGCACGTCGGACAGGCCCGGCTCGCGGTTGTAGGTGGCCGCCATCTCCACAGCCAGGGCCGCCCCCGAGACCACGTCGTCGGTCATGAACATGACCTCGTCGCCGATCATCTTGATCACCCGCCCGTTGTGCACCCCGGTCAGGTCATAGGCGATGGTCTCGAAACGGCCGACCACCTCGGCCAGCTGGTGCTCGGGCAGCTCCTGGGTCTGGGCCGTGAACCCGACCAGGTCGGCGAAGCCCACGCAGACGGTCTCGCCCTCCTCGGCGGTGGCGCGCACGATGCGGCGCCGGGCCGCCACCCCGAGGTGGCGGCGCCACACCATGTCCATGATCTTGGGCATGAGGGGCAGGACCTGGGCCGCGCCCAGCAGCGCCCGGTCGGCCGACGCCGGATCGTGCTCGGGCTGGTGGCGACCGGTCAGCTGGGTGTCGATGGCGTCCACCTCGGCGGTGGCGATGCGAGCCATCGACGAGCCGATCACCCGGGCCATCTGCAACGCCAGGCCGGCCTCCAGGGCGCCGTCCTGGATGAACTCGACCACGTTGGCCAGCATCTCGACGTCGGGCTCGGTGAACACCCGCTCCCCCGGCCGGGGATCGGGGAAGCCCAACGCCCGCCAGAAGGCACGGATCACGCCCGACTCCACGCCTGAGCGCGCCGCCACCTGGTCGAGGTCGAGCGAGGGGGGCTCGGTGTCCACCGCCCGCTCCAGGGCCAGCAGCTCGAGGGTGCCGTCGGCCTCGGCACGAGCCACCTCGTCGGCGGGCACGCCCAGGGCCAGCACGGCGTCGCGCAGGGCGGCGGTCACTTCGGGGGCGGTGGACTTGCTCACGAGAAGGATGCTCCCTGATCCGGAGGGTCGACGCCCGGCATTTCTGGTCCGGGCGTGCCGCCGGTCACCGCGGTCTCGGCGGCCGGGGGCCGTTCCTCGACCACCGGCGCCAGCAGGGCCTCGCCCCGAGGTTCGCGGGTCGACCAGGTCTCGTCCAGCCCGGGCGCCCGCAGGGTGACCACGGCGCCGGATCGTCCGGAACCAGTCTGGCCGTCCCCGGCCACCAGCTCCCACAGCAGGGCCGGTCGATCGCCGTGCCAGCGCACGGCGTAGGACAGCTCGCCGTGGGCGGTGGGGGCGTGATGCACCTCGATGCCCTGGCCCCGCCACTCGCTCGGCCACCAGGTGCACAGGGCCAGCTCGGGCGCCTCGGCCCGTGCCGGCCTCGCTCACCAGCACCGTCCGCACCAGGCGCAACCAGGCCGCGCCGGCGACCGGGTCGTGCCCCAACCCGAGCGCCTCGAGCGGCCGGTCGGGATCGACGGCCTCGGGCCAGCCCTGGGTGGGGCCGATGACCGACAGGGCCCAGGTCACCCGGTCTCGGACCTGGCGGTCGGACCAGGGTGCCGATGTCCACCCGACCCGGCCCGCATCCCGAGCCCGATCCGCCCGCCCGACCAGCTCGGTGGCGGCCTGGCGCAGCGTGTCGGCCGGGCTGAAGGCCCCGGGCCAGCGGGGATGGGCAACCGGTCCGGGCGCCATGCTCAGCGGGTCCGGGCCCGACGATTCCAGGCGCTGGGCCCGCGACCCGATCGCGCCGGCCGCGTCAGGCTGGTCGATGGCTTCGAGCAGGGTGACGGCGGCGGTCAGCCCGCGGGCCCGCCACTCCAGGCTTGCGGCCGACCCCGGTCGGCGACGGCTGGGCCGATCCGCTCGCCGCACGCCGAGGGCGACCACCGCGGCCAGCTCCTCCACCAGGGCCCGGTCGCCGGTCAGGGCCAGGTGGTCGGCCAGCGCCACCAGCGTGGCCGCGTCCACCGAACGGGGGTCATGGCGCGGGTCCCCGGCCCCGCGCAGCAGGCGGGTCGCCTCGTCGTGGAACCCCCAGCGATCGAGGGCACCGATGGTGTCGACCGCGCCCACCCAGCTGTCGGCATCGCCGGCCCCGAGCAGCAGGAAGGCCCGGTTGGCCTCGGTGACGTCGCGTCCAACGGGGATCGGGCAGGGCGACGGTCATGGGTCGGCGGGTCTGGACCTCCCAGCCCTTGGCCACCTGCTCGGCGCTGGTCACCGTCGACGGGAACGAGACCGGACGTCGCCGGCGTCGGCTGGCGCCCGGCTCCGGCTCGGGCGCGTCCAGGGGCAGGAACACCCGCAGGACCGCGGTGTGGGGCAGCGGGTAGATCAGCGCGGCCCGCGCCCCGCCGTCGGGACACGACACCGGACCCAACGTCAGCGGCGCCTGGCCGCCGGCCACCGCGGCCTGCAGGTCCCCGCCGGCCAGCACCGAGGTGGCCCGAGCGGGTGGCTTGGCCAGCAGCAGGCCCGGTCGGCCGTCGACCAGCAGCACCGACCCGTCCGGGCCCGACTCGAGGGTCAGCGACGACACCGATCCATCCACCCGACCGCCCTCGGACCCGGGGCCGGACCCGGGCGCATAGGGGTCGAAGGGGCCGACCACCAGGGCCAGGGCCACCGGCACCGCCGATCGGTTCTCGATCTCCACCACCAGCAGGTCGGCGCCGTCCCCGGTCGGCCCCCGGTCGCGCACCGCGTAGGCCCGGTGCACGGTGTCGCCGCCGGGGACGTGCATGGCCGTCTCCACCACCGGGGTGTCGTCCACCAGGTGCTGGCGCACCGAGGCCTCCTGTCGGGACAGGTGCCAGCGGTCCTCGGCGCCCACCCACCAGTCCATGGCCCACCCCGGGGTGCTGGACACGCACCCGCGCCCGTCGACCAGGCCGCGCGCCGGGGTGGCCAGCGTGCCCAGCAACGTCCAGCGGGGATGGGGCGCGCGCACGGGCGCGACTCAGGCCCGGTTGGCTTCGGCCGTGCCGGCCAGCTCGTCGCCGTAGCGGCGCCCCAGCAGACCCCGGTACGCCTGGATGGCCGTGCGGCCCTGGGTGAGCACGCCGAAGACCTCCTCGGCGATGGGCATGTCCACGCCGTACTGCTGGGCCAGCTCCATGACCACCGAGGTGGTCTTGACGCCCTCGGCCACCATGTGCATCTCGGCGATGATCTCCTCGAGGTTGCGACCCCGGCCGAGCTGCTCGCCCACATAGCGGTTGCGGCTGTGGGTGGAGATGCAGGTGGCCACCAGGTCGCCCATCCCGGCCAGTCCGCTGAAGGTGATGGCCTCGCCACCCATGGCCACCCCCAGGCGGGTCAGCTCACCCAGGCCCCGGGTGATCACCGCGGCCCGGGTGTTGTCCCCGGTGCCCAGCCCGTCGGCCATGCCCGAGGCGATGGCGATCACGTTCTTGAGGGCCCCGGCCACCTCGCAGCCGATCACGTCGGAGTTGGTGTAGACCCGGAAGAGCCGGGTGGCGAACAGGGTGTGCAGCTCGGCGGCGATGGTGTCGTCGTTCATGGCCAGCACCGCCGCGGCCGCGTCACCGGCCATGATCTCCTTGGCCAGGTTCGGCCCGGTCAGCACGCCGAAGGGGTGACCGGGCAGCACCTCGTTGATGACCTCGGTCATGCGCAGGCGGCTGCCCTGCTCGAGGCCCTTGGTCAGGCTGACCACCGGCACCCAGGCCCGCAGGTGCTCGCCCACCTGCTCGAGGGTGGAGCGGAACCCGTGGCTGGGCACCCCCATGACCACCAGATCGGCCTGCTCCACCGCGTCGGCCAGCGAATCGGTGGCCCGCAGGTTCTCGTGCAGGTCGAATCCGGCCAGGTAGCGCTCGTTGCGACTGGGACCTGCTCGATCCCGTCGGCCACCTCCGGAGTCGCGGGCCCACAGCACCGTCGAGGTGTTCTGGGCCAGCAGATGGGCGACGGTCGTGCCCCACGATCCCGCCCCGATCACGGCCGCACAGATCCTCATCGCGCCACCCTAGACTCGGGGGGTGGCCCACCGCTCCGCCGCCGTGCTGGTGCCGGTCAAGGCCTTCGACCAGGCCAAACACCGTCTGGCTCCTGCACTCGACGCCCCGGCGCGTGCCGAGCTGGCCCGGTCCATGGCCACCAACGTGGTCAGCGTGGCCGCGCCGCTGCCGGTGTGGGTGGTGTGCGACGACGACGAGGTGGCGGCCTGGGCCGCCATCGAGGGGGCCCAGGTGCTGTGGCGGCCGGGGCGGGGCCTGAACGGCGCGGTGGCCGACGGGGTCGATCACCTGGCCGAGCTCGGCTTCGAGCAGGTGATCGTGGCCCACGCCGACCTGCCCCACGCCCTCGACCTGGCCTGGGTGGCCGACTTCGACGGGGTCACCCTGGTCCCCGACCGCCACGACGACGGCACCAACGTGGCCTGCGTGCCCACCGGCCGCGGGTTCGGCTTCGCCTACGGGGCCCAGTCCTTCGCCCGCCACCAGGCCGAAGCACGACCGGTTGGGCCTGGCCCTGCGGGTCGAGCGCGAGCCGCGTCTGGGCTGGGACGTCGACCTGCCCGCCGATCTGGCCACCCCGGAGTGGCTGGTGCGATGAGCGTCGGTCCCTCAGACGAGCTGTCCGGTCCGGTGAGCGCGGGGGCGATCACGACCGGGTTCAGCCGCGACCTGCCCACGCCGGGGTCGGCCCTGGCCATCGCCGCGCACCCCGACGACGTCGAGTTCAACGCGGCCGCCACCCTGGCCAAGTGGGCCGCGGCCGGCTGCACGGTCCACCATCTGATCCTGACCGACGGGTCCAAGGGCACCTGGGATCCCGCCGAGGACATCCCGGCGCTGATCCAGGCCCGCCAGGCCGAGCAGCGCGCCGCCGCCGGCGCGGCTCGGGGCGACCGGTCAGGTGGTCATGCTCGACAACGTGGACGGCGAGCTCGAGTCGGGTCTGGCCCAGCGCGAGCAGGTGGCCTACTGGATCCGGAGGCTGACGCCCCAGGTGGTGCTGGGCCACGATCCCTGGCGGCGCTACCGGCTCCACCCGGATCACCGCCACGCCGGGTGGCTGGCGGTGGACGGCATCGTGGCCGCTCGTGACCCGTTCTTCTTCCCCGATCAGGGGTTGGCCCACCACCGCCCCGAGCGGCTGCTGCTGTTCGAAGCCGACGAGCCCGACCACGTCGAGGACGTCAGCGGCTACGAGGCCACCAAGATCGCCGCGCTGCTCGAGCACCGCAGCCAGTTCGTGACCACCATGGCCATCGACGACGCCGACAGCGGCGAACAGCTCCAGGCCTTCCGCGACCGGGTCTTCGAGCGGATGCGCAAAGCCGGTGCGAACGTCGGGGTGACCTACGGCGAGGCGTTCAAGCTGATCGCCGACCTCTAATCTCTTGGCCCTTTGGTCGGCAAGCCTCCCGGCGGGCGCTTCGCCATCTGGGCATCACCGGTCCAGCGGCTCCGGCCTGGCGGCCTTCGCCTTCTGCTACCGGAGGGTGGTGCCGGTGAGCGGACACTGGCGGGGCGAGGTTCGCACGGTCATGGGTCGCTCACCGCGTCCCAGCGGCAGCTCGTGCCGACCGAGCCCCGGTGGGGATCGAGCCCAATGCTGGTGCCTCCAGGCTCGGGTACGGCAGGCCGTCGGCGACGCACACCCGGGACGTCAGGAGACGGGCGTACAGCGTCCTTGCCTCGGCCTGGCCACCCACGATATCGGCGGAGAACACCGAGGGCAGCCGGCCGGCTGGTGCCGCTGCAGCAGGCCGGGCTGGCCGGCGAAGTAGCAGCGGAACTGCTGGTAGGCCCGTCCTGGTTCGCCGTAGACCAGGCTCGCCACCGCCGGGTCCGCCAGCAGGGCATCGCCAACGGCCCGACCTGGGCTGGCGTCGCTCGTGGATCCATGTAGATGCGGAGGTCCGGGATCGCCACCGGTGTCGGGGCTGGTGCCGACCCGCACGGGCTGGTCCCTCGCGACCGGCCCGAGCCAGGGCCGTGCCGCCCAGGGCCAGCACGGCCACCGCCACCACGGCCAGCGCGGCCGTGCGCTGGCGGGCCCGACGGGCGGCTCGCCGCCGGATCTCACCCAGCGGCGCGGTGGCCACGGGCGGATCGGCCACCAGGGGCTGGGCCAGGCGCGCCAGGCCACCCACGTCGTTCGATCGGATCGGGTCGTCATCCATGGTGGTCTCCGGAGGTCGAGGGAGCGGGCCCGCAAGGCCGGCCGGAGTCGGCCCGGGCGGGCCGTCCGGCGGGTCGGCCAGCGCGTGACCCAGGGCTCGGGCGGCGTCGGCCAGCGTCGACGAGACCGTGCTACGGGTGATCCCCATGGCCTGGGCGATCTGGGCCTCGGTCAGGTCCGCCACGAAGCGCAGCACCACCGCGGTGCGTTGACGGGTCGGCAGGTCCGCCACGGCGGCCCAGGCCTCGCCGGCGGGTGCCGGCACCGAGGCCGGGGGTCGGTCGCTGCGGGCCAAGAGCCGGCGCTCCAGGGCGGCGCGTCGGGCTCGCCGACGCACCACGTTGATCGCCACCCGGTAGGTCCACCCGTCCGGGGACTCCATGCCCGACACCCGCCGCCAGGCCCCCAGGGCCCGCACGAAGGCCTCGTCGGTGGCATCCCGGGCCACGTCGGGGTCACCGGTGACCAACAGCATCGACGTCACCAGTCGGGCATGGGTGGCCTCGTAGAACTCCTCGAAGCCGTCGTGGGAGACCGCCGGGTGGGCACCGGTCGGGGGCGCCACGACCGTGCCCGTCGCCACCTCTCGGGATCCGCCGCCGCGTCGCTCATCACCCGTTCAAGTCACGAGGCCGCCGAAATGCCGGGTCGGGACCACAAGATCCTGGCCGGGCCGAACCTCAGCCGACGGGCTCGCCGGTGGGGACGGCGGGGGGCTCGGCCGCGCCGCCCTTGGTGGTCAGCGACGACTCCGGCACCAGGTGGCGCGACACCCAGTTGCGCCCGCCCGAGTCCGCCCACACCAGCATGGGCGGCAGGAAGATCAGCGCGCTCAGCAGGGCCACGGCCACGTTCATGCCCACCACGATGCCGAAGTCGCGCAGCAGGGGCATGGACGAGGTGGCGATCACGGCCACGCCGGAGATGGCGGTGAGGCCCGACACGATGAAGGCCCGGCCGGTGCGCGAGGCGGTGTGGTTCGACCGCCTCCCTGGGCGGGTACCCCTTGCCCCGCTCCTCCACGAAGCGCAGCAGGATCAGCGAGGTGAACTCGGTGCACACGGCCACCACCAGCGGACCGCCCACCGCAGTGAGGGGGCTCAGCTTGAGGTGCAGCACGTAGGCCACCAGCGACGCCGCGCCCACCGCGATCAGCACGGGCACCAGCGACAGCAACGAGCGCACCAGGCTGCGCAGTCGGACGGCCAGGAAGAGCCCCACGAACAGGATGGCCAGATAGGTCAGCAGGACCCGGTTGGACTCCAGGTTGTCCAGCAGGCCCACCCCGACCACGGCCAGACCCGAAGGCGTGGCCGTGACCCCGGGCGGCAGCGTGCCCTCGGTAGGTCACGCCGCTGTAGACGGTGGTGGATCCCGTGGGCTTGAGCTGGCCCCGCATGGTGTTCACCAGGGCGGCCTGCTTGTCGAGGGCCAGGCTGGTCCGCGCCGGCGTGCCCGTGCGGAACACGATGTTCATGGCCCGGGCGTTCGGCGTGGTCGACGAGCCCTGGATGGCCGGCCCCGACACCAGGTAGGCGTCGTGCACCTCGGTGCCGGTGGGGACCACGTGGTTGGCCCCGGGCACGTCGTTGATCAGATCGCTGACCGAGGCCACGATGCTGGTGGCGGTGACCAGGTCATCGGCGTTCAGCTTGAGCTGGGCGGTGGTGAACAGGTCGACCGAACGCACCACGTCGTCGGCGAACACGTTCGGGGCCTGCACGAACACGCCCAGCTCGTTGGCCGAGCCCGTGCCCGCCTCCAGCTTGTTGATGTCGTGGATGACCTGGGAGTGGGGGTTCACCCACTGCACCGGATCGGTCTGCAACGTCAGCTTGGGCTCCACCAGGATGCCGCCGGCGAACACCAGCACGCTGATGGCGATGAGGGGCAGGGCGGCCGAGGTGGGCAGGCCACCCATGCGCTCGACCAGGCGGCCCAGGGCTTCGCTGCGCCGGGACGGCTGGCGCACGGTGGGCGACTTGAACTCCCGGATGCCCAGTGCGGCCAGCGGCGCCAGGATGGAGCACAGGCAGATCATCACGATGCCCACCGCCAACAGGGCACCGAACTGGCGGATCATGGGCACCTTGGCGAAGTAGAGGGCCGAGAAGGCGAACACGGCGTCGAAGGTCACCACCAGCAGGGCGGGACACAGGTTGCGGGCGGTCTCCTGGATCGGGTGTTCGGCGTGGTTGAGCGTCACCTCCTCCTCGACGCGGGCGTGCATCTGGATGGCGTAGTCGATGCCCACGCCCAGCATCACGGGCAGACCGGCGATGGTGGCCAGGGTGAGCGGGATGTGCAGGTAGCCGGCCATGCCGAAGGCCCAGATCAGCCCGATGACGATGACGCCAAGGGGCAGCAGCCGCCAACGCACGTCGAAGAGCACCAGCAGGATGACGATCATGACCAGCGCGGCGATGCCGCCCAGCAGGAACATGCCGCCCTTGAGGTAGTTGTTGATGTTCTCCAGCAACGACGGGGCCCCCGTGGTCACGGTGGTGGCTCCGTCGAAGTGGTAGGAGGCCGCCGTCAGCTGGACGTAGTCGGCCGAGGCGGACTGGGCGTCGAGGGGCTGGTTGCCGGCCAGGCGCACGATGATCTCGGCGTGGTGGGTGTCCGGGAAGAAGGTGCGCAGGGCCAGGCGGATGGTGGGCGTGGTGTTGTTGTTGTAGAGCAGGAACTTGACCCACGCCGGGTTGGTCAGGGTCTTGGGTCCGGTGACCGCCGCCACCCGGTTCAGGGTGGTGATGGCGTCCGGCCGCGAGCGGCCTTGCCCGCCGCGGTGGGATCCACGGTGGTGGCCCGCAGCAGCGCGCCCCCGGCGATGCTCTTGGTGATGTCGGCGGCCGGCAGGATCTTTCCGTCCACCACCTGCTCGGTGGTCAGGTTGGAGCTGAACCGCAGCACCGTGCTCGGGGCGATGACCCCGACCAGTTGGTGCTGGGTGGATCCGGCGTTCAGCTGGGCCACCAGGGCGTCGAGCTTGGTGACGTTGGCCGGGGTGAAGAACTGGTCGATGGTGGCGTTGCCGTCCATGGTGAACATGACGACCATGGCCTGGCCGCCGAACAGCTGCTCGTAGTGGACGTCGTCCTTGTAGATCTGGTCGCTGCGGTTCAAATAGCTGGCCTGGCTGGTCTGGAACTTCAGCTGGGTGGTGCCGGCCGCCAGGGTCAGGGTCAGCAGCAGACCGATCACACCCACCAGGCCGGCGTGCTTGCCGCACCACACCGCCAACCACGACCAGAATCGCCCCATGCGTGTTCGACCTCTCCTCTTCGGCCACGAAGGCAGACGCCCGAGGGTGGCTGCACCACGGGGCCGTCGCGTCAGGACGTTAGCGCCGTGACACCGAGGCTGCGTGACGTTGGGCACAGCGTCGGAGGCCTGGACGGCTGCCGGGCGGGATGGGTCCTGGCCGAGTTGGGGCCCCGCGGGCTCGATGTGCGCGTGGCTTCGACCTTCGCCGAGGTCGTGGCGCGGGTGGACGGCGGCGCCCTGGCCGCGCTGGCGGTGGACATGCCCATCGGACTGCCCGACGACGGCTCCCGCGGGGCCGACCACCAGGCGCGACGCCGGCTGGGGGCGCGTCACGCCTCGGTGTTCCCCACCCCGGTGCGGGCCACGCTGGGTGCGATCGACTACCCCGACGCGCTGGCCATCTCGCGACGGGTAAGCGGCAAGGGCCTGTCCAAGCAGGCCTTCAACCTGCTTGGCCGCATCGCCGAGGTGGACCGGATCATGACGCCGGCACGCCAGGACCGCATCTTCGAGTGCCACCCCGAGCTGGCCTTCACCCAGCTGGCCGGCTCGCCCCTGCGCCACTCCAAGCACACCCGCCTGGGCATCGACGAACGCGTCGAGCTGCTGGCGGAGCGCCTGGGTCCCCGCCGCCACCCGGACCTGGCCGTGGCCGTTCGTGCCGCGGGACGGGGCGTGGGTCGCGATGACGTGGTCGACGCCGTGGTCATCGCCCTGGTGGCCGAGGCCGTGGCCGCCGGTTCCGCCGAGGTCGAGCGCCTGGGCGATGGCGCCCGGGACCGACGGGGCCTGCGGATGGAGATCGTGACAAGATCACCCCGAGGGTCCCGGGAGGTTCCATGCAACGACTGAGCGGTCTCGACGACACCTTCCTGTGGATGGAGACGCCGTCCTCGTACATGCACGTGGCCAGCCTCATCGTGGTCGATGGGGCCAGCGCTCCGACCGGCCTCCCCTTCGAGCGGGTGCACGCGCTGTACGAGTCGCGGCTGGATCAGGCCCCGCCGTTCCGACGTCGCCTGGTGGAGGTGCCCTTCGGGATCCACCACCCGCTGTGGATCGAGGACCCGGACTTCGACCTGGACTGGCACCTGCGCACCATCACCCTGCCCCACGGTCACGGCACCATGCGCGACCTGACCGACCTGGCGGCCAAGCTGGTGGCCATCCCCCTCGACCGCACCCGGCCCCTGTGGGAGATGTGGACCATCGACGGGATCGACGACGACCGCGTCGCCTTGTTGACCAAGGTCCACCACGCCGCCATCGACGGCGCCTCGGGCGAGGAGCTGATGGTGGCCATCCTCGACCTCGAGCCCGATCCCCCACCCCGGCCCGAGCCCGAGGTGCCCTGGACCCCCGACGCCATCCCCACCGACACCGAGCTCATCACCTACGCCACCTGGTCGCTGGCCCAGCAGCCGCTGCGCGCCGCCCGGGCGGCCCGGCGCACGCTGGGGGTGGCCCTCAAGATCCGCGAGCAGAACCGCCAGCCCCACATCACCCCGCCCCCGTCGCCGTTCAGCGCGCCCGAGACCTCGCTCAACGGGCCCCTCACCCCCGAGCGGAGCTTCGCGGCCTCATCGGTGTCGCTGGCCGCGGTCAAGCGGGTCAAGAACGCCTTCGGCTGCACGGTCAACGACGTGGTCCTGACCATGTGCGCCGGGGCCCTGCGCCGCTACTTCGACCAGCACGACGAGCACCCCGACGGTCCCCTGGTGGCCATGGTGCCGGTGTCGGTGCGCACCGAGGACCAGCAGGGCACCCACGGCAACCAGGTGTCGATGATGCTCACGTCGCTGGCCACCGACCTCGACGATCCCGTGGCCCGCCTCGACGTGGTGCACGCCAGCACGGTGGTGGCCAAGGAGCAGCAGAACGCCATCGGGGCCGACACCCTCCAGGAGTGGGCCGAGTTCGCCGCACCTGCCATCTTCGGGCGGGCGGCGCGCCTGTACTCCAACACGCGCAGCGCCGATCGCCACCGGCCCATCTTCAACGTGACCATCTCCAACGTGCCCGGCCCGCCGTTCCCGCTGTACGTGGCCGGGGCCCGGGTGCTCGACACCTTCCCGATGGGTCCGATCTTCGACGGCGGCGGCCTCAACATCACGCTCATGAGCTACCTGGATCGCATCGACTTCGGGCTGGTGGCCTGCCCCGATCTGGTCGACGACGTGTGGTCGATCGCCGAGGGGCTCCAGTTGGCCCTGGCCGAGCTCGAGGCCGCGGCCGACGAGCGGGAAGCCGCGCCCGAGCCGGCCGAGTCCGCCACCCACGTGACCGAGACGATCGAGATCATCGAGACGATCGAGATCATCGAGATGACCGAGCCCGAGCCCGAGACCCGGGCCGACGAGGCCGCCGAGCGGACCACGCCGTAGGCGGCGTGGTCCTACGGCCTACCCGGTGAAGGTGGGCTCGGTGGACACGGCCTGGGCCACCGGGGCGGTGGTGGTGCCGGTGGTCGAGGTCGACGTGGACGACGAGGTGGTCGTGGAGGTGGTGGACGACGGGGACGAGCCCGGGGTGAAGGTCACCGACACGGTGCCGTTGCCGACGTGGACACCGGTGGACGAGGTCAGGCAGGTGGACGGGCACAGCCCCGAACCGCCGCCCCCGCCGCCGGGCTGGAAGTTGGCCCCGTTGTCGCTCCCGCCGCCTCCGCCGTAGAGTCCACCGCCGCCGCCACCACCGGCCCGGTTGTTGTCCGGGTTCCCCCCGGCACCACCCATGCCGCCCTGGCCCAGCATGCCGTCACCGGCGTCGTTGGCGCCCGCGCCACCCGCCGTGGCCGTGCCGCCCTTGCCGGCGTCGTTGCCGGCCGTCCCATCGGTGCCCACTGCCCCGCCACCGGCGCCGCCGTTGCCCGCGCCGTTGCAAGCCGCGCCCACCCCGCCGCCGCCGCCGGCCACGATGACCCGGTCAGCCAGGCTGGTGCCACCGGCACGCACGTCCGAGGCCCCGCCGCCGCCGCCGGTCCCCTCGGTGCCGGTCCCGCCGATGCCGCCCCCGTTGAACCCGGCTTCGCCGGGGGTGGCCACGCGGTTGGACGGCCCGCCCTGGCCACCCACGTAGATCGAGATGGTCTGGCCGGGAGTCACGGCGATGGTGGCCTGGGAGCGCCCGCCCTCGCCTCCGGTGTCGCCGCAGCCATCGGCGGTGTCGTCGCCACCGGAGGCGCCCACCACGTCGAAGGTGGCCTGGGTCACCCCGGCCGGCACCACCCAGGTCTGCACCGCGCCGGTGTAGGCGAAGTCGACCGTGCTGGGCGCGGCCGAGGCCGACGAGGCCGTCACCGCGAACCCGGTCAACCCGGCACTCAGCGCCAACGATCCGCCGATGGCCAGGGTACGGATGCCCAATCTCGACATGGTTCTCTCCGGTTCATCGTCAGACGTCAACCAGGCAGTCGACCGTAGCCCAGTCTCCGTCGGGCTACGACGATCCCCGCCGGGGTGGGTTACAAGCCGGACCGGAGGCGGGCGGCGACCTCCTCCGCCTCCCCTTCGGCGTAGCGGGTGCGCGGCCAGAAGAACCCGCGCAGGCCGTCCTTGGGGTTGCGGGGCACCACGTGGGTGTGGAGGTGGGGCTGGCTCTGGCTGATCCGGTTGTTGAGGGCCACGAACGATCCGGCCGCCCCGAGCACCTCTTCCATGGCCCGCGACAGGCGCTGGACCTGGGCGAAGTACGGGCCCAGCTGCTCGGGCGACAGGTCGGCCAGGACCTCGACGTGGCCGCGGGGCACCACCAGGGTGTGGCCCGGGAACAGGGGGCGGATGTCGAGGAAGGCCATGGCGTCGGGGTGGTCGAGCACCACGAAGGCCGGCGCCTCGCCGGCCACGATCCGACAGAACAGACACGATGCCGTCTCAGGGTCGGGGGCCACCATCCCATCCTGACCGCCCGGCCGGCGATGGGGGGCCATCCACCTGCCGCAGGCCGCGCTGGGCTTTCATGGGTCCCGGTGACCGAACCCGCACCCGTGTCGGCGATCCAGAACCTCGTGTCCTGTTGATGCCCGGCGCCAGGGTGCCCGAACCCGTGGGAGTCCTGTGACCGATCTGCTCGTCCCTTCGTCGCGCCCGTCCGCCCTTGCTACCGATGATTCGCTGGTGGCCACCCGGGTGGTGCTCGACACGTCAGTGCTGATCTCGGATCCCGAGTCGCTCTTCGCCTTCCCGGAGGCCGACGCGGTGATCCCGCTGATCGTGGTGGAGGAGCTGGATCAGCACAAGACGCGGATGGACGACGTGGGCCGAGCCGCCCGGGAGGTGATCCGCACCATCGAGGAGCTGCGCATCGCCAACGGCGGCGACATCCGCCACCCGGTCGAGCTCCCGGGAGGCGGCACGCTGCGCATCGAGACCAACGGCCTGATGGTGGACGAGGTGGCGGCCAAGGGCCTGGACCCGACCAAGGCCGACAACCGCATCCTGGCCGCGGCGTTGGGGCAGCGCACGCACGGCCCCACGGTGGTGGTGTCCAACGACGCCGCCCTGCGCATCAAGGCCGCCCAGGTCGGCCTCGACGCCATCGAGCACCAGCGCCGGCGGGGCCGCCTCGACGATCGCCGACCCAACGGCTGGGTCCACCTGGACGTCTCGGCCGAGCTCATCGACCGGCTCTTCGCCCACCCGGCGGGCGTGGCCCTCGACGAGGTGGCGGGCTTCGACGCCAACGGCTGCACGGACCTGGAGGTGAACCAGTTCGCCGTGCTGCGGGCCGGCAGCCAGTCGGTGCTGGTGCGCCGCCACGGTGGTTCGCTGGTGCCGATCGTGCGCCCCATCGAGGCCTGGGGTCTGCGGCCCCGCTCCAAGGAGCAGCAGTTCGCGCTCGACCTGCTGTGCGACCCGGCGGTGACGGTGGTGGCGCTCGACGGCACGGCCGGCACGGGCAAGACGCTGCTGGCCCTGGCCGCGGGCCTGGAGCAGGTCATGGAGTCCAACGCCTACGACAAGCTCAGCGTCTACCGGCCGGTGGTGCCGGTGGGCAAGGCCGAGCTGGGCTTCCTGCCCGGCAGCCTGGACGAGAAGCTGGACCCCTGGATGACGGCGGTGAACGACGCGCTGGTGGCGCTCACCGACACCCGCAGCCACGCCGACGCCCGGGCGCTGCTCGACGAGATGACCAGTCGGGAGAAGCTCTCGCTGGAGGCGGTCACCTACCTGCGGGGCCGTTCCCTGCACGGCACCTACATCGTGGTCGACGAGGCCCAGAACCTCGAGCCCACCACCCTCAAGACGATCCTCACCCGCATCGGCGAGGGGACCAAGGTGGTGTTCACCGGCGACACGTCCCAGATCGACGCCCCCTACCTGTCGGAGCAGAACAACGCCGTGTCGGTCCTGATCGACGCCTTCGAGGGCGAGTCGTGCTTCGGGCACGTGCGGCTGACCCACTGCGAGCGCAGCGAGGTGGCCTCCCTGGCCGCCACCCGGCTCTAGACCGAGCCGAAGCCGTGGCCACGGCGTCACACCCCCTCCGTACGATGGCCCCATGTCGATCTCGCGCACCACGGCGGCCGTGATGACCACCCCGCCGCTCTACGGGCTCGACATCGAGACCGACACCACCGTCGACGGCCTCGACCCGCAGGTGGGTCGGGTCCTGGCTGTGGCCGTAGCCGGGGCCGACGGGGTGACCGTGCTCGACGATGCCAGCGAGACCGAGCTGCTGGTCGGCCTCGAGCGCCACCTGGCCGGCCTCGACCCGGGCGTGCTGGTCACGTGGAACGGGGCGCGCTTCGACCTCCCCTACCTGTCGACCCGCGCCGCTCGAGGCGAGGTGCCCCTCGGTCTGCGGCTCGAGGCCGATCCCACCCGGTTCCACCGGCCGGATCGAACGGATCGGCCAGATCGGGAAGATCGGATCGAGCCGGGATATCGAGCGTGCTGGGGCCGGCACCGCCACCTCGACGTGTACCGCTGCTACCGCGCCGACGTGGGCCCGGCGCTGGGCATGACGTGTTCGCTCAAGTCGGTGGCCGCGCTGGCCGGGCTGGCTCCGATCCGGGTCGACGCCGCCCGGGTGCACGTCCTGGCCCGCGAGACCTTGCGGGCGTATGTGGCCAGCGACGCCGCCTGCACCCGAGAGCTGGCCCGGCGCCGATGGGCCAACGCCTCGGCCGCCGTCGACCGGGTCCTAGCATGAGCGCCGTGAACCAGCCCCGCCGTCGAGGCACCTCCACCTCCAGCTTCGGGGTGGGCCGGCGCGAGGGCCACGACGCCACCGCCTTCTACGAGCGGTTCCCGGCACCGGTCATCACCGACGACGAGCAGGTCGTCGAACCGTTCGAGATCGATGAGCCGTTCCGCCTGGGCGACTCCCGCCACATGGATCTGCCTGACAACTCCGTGGCCCTGGTGGTCACCTCCCCGCCGTACTACGTGGGCAAGGACTACGAGATCGATGCCGACGACCCCGAGGTCCCCGCCTCCTACGGCGAGTACCTGCGGCTGCTGACCGAGGTGTTCGCCGAGTGCGTGCGGGTGCTCGAGCCGGGCGGTCGCATCGCCGTCAACGTGGCCAACCTCGGGCGCAAGCCCTATCGCAGCCTCTCCTCCGACGTCATCCGCATCCTGCAGGACGAGCTCGGCCTGCTGCTGCGAGGCGAGGTCATCTGGCGCAAGTCCGAGGGGGCCAGCGGCAACTGTGCCTGGGGTTCGTTCCGCAGCGCCTCCAACCCGGTGCTCCGCGACGTCACCGAACGCATCGTGATCGCCGGCAAGGGTCGCTTCGACCGGGCCGTCCCCGTGAAGAAGCGCGCCGCCTCGAGCCTGCCGTGGGAGAACTCGGTCAACAACGACGAGTTCATGGCCGCCACCATCGACGTGTGGGACATCCCGCCCGAGAGCGCCAAGCGGGTCGGCCACCCGGCCCCGTTCCCGACCGAGCTGCCCGAACGCCTGATCCACCTCTACACCTACGAGAACGACCTGGTCCTCGATCCCTTCATGGGTTCAGGCACATCGCTGTTGGCCGCGGCCAAACTCGATCGGCGCTACGTGGGCTACGACCTCGACCCGGCCTACGTCGACATCGCGCGGATCCGGGTTCGCCAAGCCATCGCCCGTCGCCGCCCGCCACCGACCAGCCCGGCAACCCAATCACCGATGCCGTCCAGCACGCTCATCGAGCCCCCCGAGGTGGACACGCCGCCCATCGCCAACACGGGTGACGACTTCCAGGCCAGAGCTACCCGAGAAGGTCAGGCGGCGCAGCAGATCGCCAAGCTGGTGCTCGAGCGGGCCGGCTTCCAGATCGCCGGCACCAACGTGAAGGCTCGGGGCCTCGGGGTCACCATCAACCTGCAGGCACGCGATCTCGAGGGCGAGCTCTGGAACTTCGATGTCACGGGCGCCTTCACGACCACCCGAGGCGGGCTGCTGCGCAGCGACTCGGTCTGGAAGGCGCTGGGGCGGGCCTCGGTGCTGGCCCACAACGGGTACGGACCGGGGCGAGGCCAACGGGCGACTCGTCCTGTTGACGTCGCATCTCCCGAAGCCGGGCTCCGACGGCGACCGAGCCATGCGCAAGGTCGGGCGCACGGGCTTCTTCGACGCCATCGAGATGCTGTCCGACGACGGTCAGGCGAGGTTGGTCGAATACGCGCGAGGAGACCACCCCCACCCCCTTCCGGGCTTCTGGACCGAGGCCGACATCGATCGGATGGATTGATGCTCGTGAGCTACGCCGTGGTGCGCACCGATCCACCACGGGTGTACCTGGCCGACGACATCGAGACGCTCCAGTGGGTCTTGGCCCTGAAGGTGGTGGCGCGCTCGCGACCGAGTGCGATACCCGCGCCCGACGCCGAAGTCATCCGCGCCGCGCTCCGTGACGAGCGGTGGGCCGACGCGGTGGTCGAGTGGATCGACGCCACGGGCCAGCCGATCGACGTCTTTCCGAGCATCGAGGTGCACGAAGCGCGCCACGTGGCCATGGGGCCCGCGGAGCTCGAGTTCACCCCCCTGTTCCAAGACGAGACCTGACCGACCGGCTGTGGCCACCCCCAAGACCCGCCTGACCGAACTGGCCACCGCCGTGGGCCTGGTCTACGAACCCGCTCGGGCCGGTCCCCTCGAGCTCGACCCCATCGACGTGCCGGGCCTGGATCGCTCGGTCTGGCAGCCGGCGCTGCAGCCGGCCACCGAGGTCGGCTCCCCCCAGCGCGAGCTGCTGCTGCGCGCCCTCGACAACGGCCGCGCCTTTCGCACCCAGGTGCTGGGTGGGCGCCGACCTGGCCAGATCGACTGGCTGGGCGGCAGCCGCGCCACCTGGACCTCCGACATCCCCCGCGACATCACCGTCGACGGCGTGTGGTTCATCCAGGCCAAGTACGACTCGACCTGCGTGCTCAACACCGCGCCCTCGTCGCTGGTGGACGAGCTGCTGGCCGACCACGCCCCCGACGCCCACCACTCCTGGTACGAGGAGGTGGCTCTGGCCTCCCTCCAGCGCTACTACCAGCGGGTGCGCCAGATCCACGACGCGCCGAGCACTGCCCAACGACGTGCGCGACCTCGACCGGGCTGCCAAGGACCACCTCAAGTCGGCCATGCGCGCCGCCCCCAGCTCGCCCCCCGAGGACGAGGCCTACGCCGAGTTGTGCCGGGCCGTGTCCATCGAGACCACCCTGCGCTGGCGACACCGCCTGGAGGCATCCACGCCCTCGCAGGTCACCCAGATGCTGTTCCGGATGCTGCGCATCGCCGGCGGGCCCTACTGGCTGCTGGGCACGAAGGGCTCCTCGCCGGTGCGCCTGGCCGTGACCGACACCCACTCGTGGCGACGGGCCTACGAGCTGCGCAGCTTCCGGGTCCTCGATGCCCACGCCGGCCAGCCCCAGGTCGACTGGCGGGCCGAGATCACCGAGCGCGCCGGCCAGGTCCGACACCACGTAGAGGGGTTCTGCGAACTGCGCTGGTCCCACGGCAAGCTCCAGGGCTTCCCCGAGTGCAAGGTGCAGGTGACCACGCCCCTCGAGGCCGTCCCCGGCTACCGGGCCATGGGCGACGCCCCGACCTGACCGATTCGGGCTGACGCCCCTTTCGCCCGTCACACCCCCCGGCCATGATGGAGCCGGGTTCGCGATCCCCCCGGTGATCGCCTGAACAGGAGCCGCATCGCGGCCTCCCTCCAGGAGATCCTCCGTGACCACCCGTTGTCGCCCCCATCGCACCAACCCCGCGCCCGACCTCGACCAGGTCCAGCTGACCGGTCTGCTCCAGGGCATCCTGGCCAACTGGCTGCCATTGCTCGGGCCGGTCCCTCTCGAGCTGACCGAGCTCGCCGCCCTGGCCATCGACCTGCCCCAGCCCGCCGAGCTGCCCATGGCCGTCGGGGTCGTCGGCGGCGACGCCCGGGCCGTCGAACTGGCCCTGCATCCGCTGTCGGGGCCCGATCCGGTGCGTGACCTGTTCGGCTTCGTGGCCCCACTGACGTGGTCGGCCTTCGGCCTGGTGGCCTCGGGTCGCACCCGGGCGCTGGGTGGCTCGACCCCTCATCCGGGCGGCGACCAGGCGGTGCTGGTCGGTCTCCTCATCTCACGCCGCGGCGAGGTGGCCAGCCTCACCTGGGCACCCCACCCCCTCGACACCTCGGGCGAATCGGCCGTGGGCCGCATCCCCGACGCCTGCCGGCGCAGCCTGGGGCTGGCCACCGAAGCCCCCCAGGCCCAGGTGGTCGAGCTGTGGGCCACCCTGTGGCTCGAACGGGTCCTGTCGGACGTGCTGGTCGAGCCCGGCCCGCGCACCTGGCCCGAGCTGGCCTGGTCCTTCCCCGCCTTCGGCGTGCTGTCCGGCTCGAGATCGTCGTCGGCGTCGCTCGATGCCGTGGTCTCGGCGGGCCACGCCGCCCAGGTCTGGAGCTGGGGTGACCTGCGTCGCATGCATGCGGCCGGGACGGTGGCCAGCTTCGGCATCGACCCGGCCGACGCCGCCTGGATGGACGACGGCATGTTCAGCCGTGAGGCCCTGGGCGGCCTCCCCCGCCTGAGCGATCTGGTGATCGAGCTGGGTGACCTGTTGGCGCCCCGGGTGACGAGCGACATCGAGCGAGCTCTCCAGGCCTGGGGGCTGACCTAGATTTGCCAGATCATGTCTCGACGCACCTGGCTCTCCGTCGCGGCCGTGGCGGCGGTTGCCCTGCTGCTCGGGGCCTGCAGCAGCTCCAATCCCAACCGCAACCGCACCATCGACGGCGTCGCTCCCGGCGCGACCCCTCCCACCTGCACGGTGAAGCTCCCAGCCAACGCCCCCGACCCCCACGGTGGTGACGGTGGTCGAGTCGTTCGATCCCCGGTCGGCCGCGGCCGCGGCCAGCCTGGTGGCCGAGTTCAACGCTTCCCAGCATCGGGTCAAGGCGGTGCTCCAGCCCGCCACCAGCGACAGCGCCGTGCAACAACAACTGGCCCACGCCACCACCGCCAGCTCCTCGCCGTCGCTGGTGGTGCTCGACGACATCCGCGCCCAGTCGGTGGCCGACAGCGGCAAGGTGCTTCCGGCGGCCACCTGCATCAAGGCGGCGGGCACCAACACCAGCGTCTTCCTGCCGGCGGCCAAGTCGTACTACACCGTCGAGGGCCAGCAGCTGGCGGCCTCGGCCAACCTGAGCGTGCCGATCCTGTACTTCGACCGCACCACCTTCCGGGCCGCCGGGCTCGACCCGGCCCATCCGCCCCAGACCCTCGACGAGGTCTACCAGGACGCGGTCAAGTTGAAGCAGGCGGCACCCACCACCGTTCCGTTGGCCATGACCGAGTCGTCGTGGTGGGTGGAGACGTGGCTGACCGGGGCCGGGTCCGCCATCGTGAACAACAACAACGGGCGCTCGGCGCCAGCCGACGGATCGACGTTCAACAGCGCCAAGTCGGTGGCCATCCACCAGTGGATGCAGAAGATGTACGCCGCCGACCTGGTCGACCTGGTGCCCGACAACGCTGGCCAGCACGACGCCGAGCTGGACCTGGCCGACCGGAAGTCGGCCATGCTGTTCGACTCCTCGACCAGCATCCCGGACATGGACGCGCTGGTGTCGGGCACCCTCGACCCCACCACCTGGAACCTGCCGTCGGTCACGGTGCTCCCCTCGCCGGGCCCGAGCCTCGACCTCGACGTGGCCCCCATGCCCGGCCTCGAGTTCCCCGGCAAGGGCCAGGTCAGCGGCAGCGCCTGGTACCTGACCGCCAAGTCGGCACCGGCCACCCAGGCCGCGGCCTGGACCTTCCTGACGTGGTGGAACCAGCCGGCCCAGCAGGCGGCGTGGAACCTCCAGGGCGCCTACCTGCCCTACAACACCCAGGCGGTGAACCGCTCGGGCCTCCAACAGGTGTGGCAGAACACCCGCAAGGGACACTGGCTCGACACCGCCTACACGGAGCTGACGAACTTCGACACCCAGTCGCCGGGCCCGCTCATCGGTCCGTACTCGGCGGTGCGGGCGGCCATCGTGCAGTCGCTGACCGACGTGACCGCCGGTGGGATGGATCCCCAGATCGTGGTCACCGAGACCGACCAGACGATCGAGCAGGACCTGATCGAGTACACCCTCTCCCATTCCTGAGCTCACCCGGGACCGAGCTTGAAACAACACCAAATGATCTGAGATGATCTGGTGATCGCCGGCGGACGCCGACCCCCTTCGTACGCGTCGAGAGGTCCGTCCCATGCCCAGCCCGCGCCCCCTGCCCGCCGATGACCTCTCCCCCGACCGGACGCCGACGACCCGGCGGCGGCGCCGCCGATCGGGTGTCCTCGGCGCGCTCGGCGCCCTCGGCCTGGCCGTGGTGGTGTGGGGCACGGTGCTGGCCGGCGCCGGCGCTCGGGCCCGCCCGGCCCAGGCCTCGGTCGTGCACCACGTCGGGTTCGAGGCCACCGTGTTGGGCTGGTCCAGCTGGTACGGCAGCTACGACCTGGGCCCCATCGGCGTCGGCTGGTGCATCGACCACGGCCTGGTCGCACCCGATGCCGCCTTCGACTACCACCCGAGCCAGCCCACCGATCTGCGCGACGACACCCGGGCCGCCATGGCCTGGGCCGTGACCGCGGCCGACGCCGGCGCCGATCCCGTGCGGTCCGCCGCCCTCATGCTCGTCCTGCACGACCTGCGCGGCGCCGTCTACCCCCACGGCCGGCTCGACGTCGACACCCTGACCACCGCCCAGCTGGCCGGGTTCGGGGGCCACGAAGCCGCCGTCATCGCCCAGGCCCAGGCCATCAAGGCCGATGCTCTGGCCCATGCCGGTCGCCGGCCGCCGATGCACCTGGCGGTCGTGACCCAGGGCACCGGGCCCAGCTCGGGCCAGGTGGTGGCCACCCTGACCGACGGCGACGGCGTGGCCATCCCCGGCACGTCGTTGACGCTGGGCGCGGACGGCGCCGCCCTGGGCACGGCCTCGGCGTCGGCCACCGGCCCCGACGGCAAGGTCACCGCGCCGTTCGACCTGCCCGCCGGGTGGACCACTGGCGCCGGTCCGTCGGTCGTCACCTTCACCGCCCGGGTGGTGGCCCCCGACCCGACGCTGTCCGCCTGGGCGCCCACCACCGTCGCCGCCCAACGCGTCGTCATCCCGGCCTGGGCCACCGTCACCGCCACCACCCAGCTGACCCGTCCCCCGGCGACCACCACGACGACCTCCGCGACGACCTCCACCACTGCACCGCCGACGACCACCACCACCCGCCCCAGACCTACCACCACGACCACCACCCGCCCAAGACCCACCACGACGACCACCACCCGGCCCAAACCCACCACTCCCACCACCGCAGCCCCGACGACCACGACACCGCCCACCACCGGCCCGACTCCGACCACGAGCCCGCCCCCCACCACCACCACGGTCGTGGCCGGTCAGCTCCCGGTGACGGGCGCGACCAGCGCCGGCTGGGCATTGGTCGGCCTGGGCCTGGTGCTGGTGGGCACCGCCCTGGTGCTCACCAGCAAGGACCTGGACCGATCCGCGCCCGATCCCACCCGTGGCCGCCGTGCCTGACCGGGCCCCAGGAGCCCCGGTAGGCTTGTGGCCCGTGCCCCCTTCCCCGTCCGACGACCAGCCGGCTGGCATCAGCCGGCGAACCCTGCTGTTGGGGGCGGGGTTCGGCCTGGCCAACGTGGCCCTGGTGGGCGCCCTGGTGACCGACCGCAGCGGCGCCACCGGCTCCTCCACCGCCACCACCCGATCCCGGGTGGCGGTCAAGGGCGAACGGGTGCAGCACACACCGCCGGCCATCGACGGGGCGCAGCCGCCACCCGAAGGCCACGTCTTCGACCGGGTCATCACCGGCGGCCGGGTGATGGATCCCGAGACCGGCTACGACCAGGTGGCCGATGTCGGCATCGACGGGGGTCGCATCACCGCCATCTCCACCAAGGCGTTGACCGGCAACGCCAAGATCGACGCCACCGACATGGTGGTGGCACCCGGGTTCATCGACCTGCTCTCCTATGAACCCAACGACTTCGGCACCTGGTACAAGATCGGCGACGGCATCACCACCAACCTGGGGATGCATGGGCTCAACGCGGTGCCCGACACGTTCTTCGAGTACTACGGCACCCCGGCCAACCGGCCGCCCGTGCACTACGGGGGCGCGTTCGACGACCCGTGGATGCGCATGTACGACCACATCCCCGCTCGGGCCGCGTTGTCCTCGCAGGTGGCCGAGCTCTCCGCCCAGGTCGAGTCCGGCTTCGCCAGCGGCTGGCTGGGCGTCGACTTCGAGCCCGAGTACACCCCGTGGGTCACCGACACCGAGATCACCGCCCTGGCCACGGTGGCGGCCAAGCACCAGATGCCCGTCTTCTTCCACGTGCGGTACTCCTCGCCCAACGAGCCGGGCAAGAACAACGCCACCGCCCTGGCCGAGGTGCTCCAGATCGCGGAGGCCACCGGGGCCTCGGTGCACGTCGACCACATCACCAGCACCGGCGGCACCCACACCATGCCCCAGAGCATCGAGACGCTCGAGAACGCTCGGGCGCGAGGCGTCGACGTCACCGCCTGCATGTACCCCTACACCTTCTGGGCCACCTACGCGGCGTCGCCCCGGTTCGGGGAGGGCTGGCAGCAGCGCTACGAGATCAACTACGGCGACCTGCAGGTCCCGGGCACCGACCAGCGCATGACCGCGGCCACCTTCGCCCAGGCCCAGCGCCACAACGAGCTGGTGGCCGCCTACGCCATCCCCGAAGCCGACGTGGTCACCGGCCTGCAGACCGACTGGATCATGTTGGGCAGCGACTGCATCCTCGATCCTCCCAAGACCGGACAGCTGCCCGACAACCACCCCCGGGGAGCCGGGTGCATGACCCGGGTGCTCGGCCACTACGTCCGCGAGCGCAAGACCCTGAGCCTGATGGACGCGCTCAAGAAGATGACGATCCTGCCGGCGAAGCGCCTGGAGAAGCGGGCCCCGGCGCTGACCAAGAAGGGCCGCCTGCAGATGGGGGCTGACGCCGACATCACCGTCTTCGATCCGGCCACGGTGGCCGACGCGTCCACCATCGATGACCCGGCCCAGATGGCCACCGGGATCGAGTACGTCCTGGTGATGGGTCAGCTGGTCAAGGAGGGTGACACAGTGCACCGCGACGTACGGCCCGGGTTGCCCGTCAAGTCGGTGATCTGAGGATCACCCGGCGGGCTGGGCGCAGCTCGGGTTGGTGCCCAGCACGGCCAGGATCTCGGCTTCGGACGCCGAGGCGGCCGGCCCGTAGGCGGACACGAGCACGCCCCGCACCTGCGAGCTCACGTCGTGCAGGGCCAGCACCAGCGACTCGTAGTCGGGGTCGCTGGCGCCCTCGAAGCGGTACTGGCGGTCGATGTGGACCTGCCGGGGATCGACCGGACCCTGCCCCGACAGCACCAGCTGGCCGTCGCGGATCTCGAAGTCGGCCTCGAACCCGGCTCGGCGCAGGGCCACCAGCTGGGGCGTCTCGGTGCGCGCCTGGGTGGGCAGCTCGGCGTCGGCGTGGTCGTCGGCCATGGGTCCTCCGAGGGGTCAACCGAGCCGTTGGGGCGGCCCGAAGGCGTTGTCGGGGAAGGGTACGTCGGCCGGGGAGAGCATCATCACCCGGTAGCCGCTGGAAGGCGACCGGAACTCGTTGACCAGCAGCAGGGCGGCGGCCAGGGCGTGGGCGCCGGCACCGGCCCCCTCGGCCAGCCGCCCCGGCACCAGGCGATCGAGGGCCGAGGGCGAGGCCAGGTCGACCGGCAGCACCTCGAGGGCGCCTTGGGGTCCGGCGAAGCGCACCCGCAGGCCGTGGTGGCGAGCCAGGCGCCCCACCTCGCCGAAGTCCACGTCCCAGGTCAGGTCGCTGGTGCCCGGGGCTCGATAGGGGTCGCGCCCATGGACCTGGTCGACGGCGTAGACCCGCAGCCGCGACTCGTCGGTGTCGATCCCGTCGATGGTGGCGTCGCCGTAGTCGATGAACATGGCCACGCCCAACGAGCCCGGACGGCGCAGGATCTCGGCCAGGTTGGCCATGAGCCGGGGCAGTGCCGGGGCCCAGTAGAGGTCGGCGGGCGGCTCCCCGGTGTCGCGCACCTGCTCCACCATGGGCACCACCCGGGCCAGGTACGCAGCCAGCTCGTCGGGCCACGGCCCGGGCTGGCCGTGCTCGTCGAACCAGCCCCAGCTCAGGGGGACCTCCAGCTCGCCGCGGCCCTCGGGCCCCTCGGTGACGTGCACCCGCACGATCTCCCCTGAGGGATCCACCCGCAGGCACTCGTGCACCAGCGCGTCGAGCAGCTCGTTGGCCACGATGGCCCCGCGGAACGGTCCGGCCCAGGACACCTCGACCGCGTCGATGGCGCGGATCTCGGCTCGGCCGGCGGCGATGGGTTCGGCCAGCGCCACCGACTGGCGATGGCGCATGGCCGGGCTCCGGTCGCCCAGCACGTAGCGCAGGCCGGCTCGATAGGGACCCCAGGTCTCGGTCTGGGGGGACCACACGTGGTCCAGCACGTCGAGGGCCAGGCGCCCCTCGCCCCCGCCCAGCTCCAGGATGGTGAGCGGGTCGACGTCGTCGAGACGCCCGGCCCAGGTCCACTCGTCCACGATGGTGCGAATCGACTCGGCCACCATCACCCCGAACAGCGGCGACATCCGCTGGGGGTAGGTCCAGAAGTGTCCGTCGGTGCCGAAGCGGACCTCGCCGGTGCTGTAGTAGCCGGTCTGATCGTCGTACAGGCACCGCTCGGCGAAGGCGGCGAAGCTGGGCGCGCCCACCACCTGCGAGGGGTCGATGGCCCGCACCGGACGGGGTTGGGGCGGCAGGTCGGGTGAGCCGTCCCAGGCCTCGGTGTAGGCGCTGTCGGTGTAGCGCACCGCGTCGCCGTAGGCCCCGAACCACCCGGCGTCGACCCGGCCCGGATCTGTCCCCCGGGCGTCGGTGAGCGCGGCGAACGACGACAGCTCGCCTCCCGGGTAGCCGGCGGCGGCGGCCTGCACCAGGCGGCGCTCGTGATCGTCGAGCTCACCGTCGAGCTCGAGGCCGTCCAGGTTGCCCTCGGCCATCTGGTCGCGTCGATCCGGATCCCCCATCGCATCCAGGGCCACGAGCACGTCACGGATCGCCACCCGGCGAGCGTATCGACCCGCTTCGCGCCAACGCGCCGGCACCCACGCCGACCGGCGAGCGCCGTCGACGCGAGGACCCGGAGTTCGAGCTGGACCAGAGCGGTGCTACAAACAAGACCTAGGATTGGCGAGGAGGAATCCGATGGCTGAGACGCGCAAGGCGATACACGCGTTCCTGACTCCCGAGGCCCACGAGGCCTGGCACGAGTTCGCGGCCGAGAACGGCGTGTCGGTTTCCGCGCTCATCGAAGCGATGGCCATGGACTGGCAGGATCGGCGCAACGGCGACGGCTTCGATCTGCCCGAGGTGGACGAGCTGGCCCGCAGCGCCCGGCGCATCGACGCCCAACGCCGTCGCCGCGCCCGGGCCTGACCGCCGCCCGTGGGCCGAGCCACCCGCGAGGACGATCCCGGCGACGCCGCCCTGCGGGTCACCCCACCCCAGCAGCAGGCGGCCGGGCTGGCCGGGGTGGTGGCCTCGGGTCGCGTCGCCCTGGGCCAGATGGGTCCGGTTCGCACCGCCCGGACGCTGCTGCGGGTCAACCAGCGTCAGGGCTTCGACTGCCCCGGCTGCGCCTGGCCCGAACCCGACCACCGCTCCCCGTTCGAGTTCTGTGAGAACGGGGCCAAGGCCGTGGCCGAGGAGGCCACCACGCGGCGGGTCACCCGCAGCCTGTTCGCCAGCCACACCCTCGACCAGCTCCGCGCCCACAGCGACCACTGGCTCGGCCGGCAGGGACGCCTGACCGAGCCCATGTGGCTGGCGCCCGGCGCCGACCACTACGAGCCCATCTCGTGGGACGCGGCCTTCGCGCTGGTGGCCCGCACCCTGACCGACCTCGACCATCCCGACCAGGCCGCCTTCTACACGTCCGGGCGAACCAGCAACGAGGCCGCGTTCCTCTACCAGCTGTTCGTGCGGGCCCTGGGCACCAACAACCTGCCGGACTGCTCGAACATGTGCCACGAGTCGAGCGGCGCGGCGTTGAGCGAGACCATCGGCGTGGGCAAGGGCAGCGTGTCGCTCGACGACATCCACCAGGCCGATCTCATCCTGGTGGTGGGCCAGAACCCGGGGACCAACCATCCGCGCATGCTCACCGCCCTGGAGCGGGCCAAGCGCAACGGAGCCCGCATCATCGCCGTGAACCCGCTCCCCGAGGCCGGCCTGATGGCCTTCGCCAACCCCCAGCGGCCCCGCGGCCTGGTCGGTGCGGCCACCCCGCTGGCCGATCTGTTCCTGCAGGTGCGCCTGAACGGGGACCTGGCGCTGTTCCAGGCCATCAACCGGCTGGTGGTGGCTCGCGACGCCGAGCACCCCGGGGCCATCGACCACGCCTTCGTGGACGCCCACTGCGACGGCCTGGCCGCCCTGGTCGAGCACCTCGGGTCCACCCAGTGGCCCGAGCTGCTGGAGGCCACCGGCCTGGAGCGGGCCCAGATCGACCAGGCGGCCGAGCTGGTGCTCGGATCGTCGCGCACCATCGTGTGCTGGGCCATGGGGCTCACCCAGCACGCCAACGCGGTGGCCACCATCCGCGAGATCGTCAACCTGCTCCTGCTCCGGGGCAGCATCGGACGTCCGGGTGCCGGTGTGTGCCCGGTTCGCGGGCACTCCAACGTGCAGGGCGACCGCACCATGGGCATCTGGGAGCGGCCGCCCGACTCCCTGCTCGACGCCCTCCACGACGAGTTCGGCTTCGACCCCCCGCGCCTGGCCGGCCTCGATGTGGTGGACACCATCCGGGCCATGGTCGACGGCCGGATCCGGGTGTTCATGGCCCTGGGCGGCAACTTCGTGTCGGCCACGCCCCGACACCGCGGTCACCACCACGGCGCTGGCCCGCTGCGACCTGACCGTGCAGGTGTCGACCAAGCTCAACCGCTCCCACCTGCACCCCGGCCGCCAGGCCCTGATCCTGCCGTGCCTGGGGCGCACCGAGATCGACCGCCAGCGCACCGGCCTGCAGGTGGTGTCGGTGGAGGACTCGATGGGGGTGGTGCACGCCTCCCGGGGCCACCTGGAGCCGGCATCGGCCGACCTGTTGAGCGAGGTGTCGATCGTGTGCCGCCTGGCCCGGCGCACCCTGGGCGATCGCGCCGCCCTGCCCTGGGAGGAGATGGAGGACGACTACGGCGCCATCCGCGACCGCATCGCCCGGGTCATCCCCGGCTTCACCGACTTCAACCGACGTCTGGCCCGGCCGGGCGGCTTCGAGCTGCCCCACCCGGCGCGCGACGAGCGTCGCTTCCCCACCCCGTCCGGTCGGGCGCAGCTGAGCGTGAACCCGCTCGAGGTCCTGCGCGTCCCGCCCGGGCGGTTGCTGATGCAGACCATCCGCTCCCACGATCAGTACAACACCACCATCTACGGTCTCGACGACCGCTACCGCGGCATCCATCGGGGGCGGCGGGTGGTGTTCGTCAACCCCGACGACCTGGCCGAGCTCGGCCTGGAAGACGGCGATCAGGTCGACTTGATCTCGGAGCATCGAGACGTCGAGCGGGCGGCCCCGGACTTCCGGGTGGTGGCCTACCCCACGGCGCGGGGGTGCTGCGCCACCTACTTCCCCGAGACCAACGTCCTGGTCCCCCTCGACAGCACCGCCGCGGTCAGCAACACCCCCACCTCCAAGTCGGTGGTCATCCGACTCGAGCGACGACGACACCTCGATAGGCGCGGGCGCCGCCACGCAAGTCGGCCGCGAAGCCGCTCACCGCAGGGCAATCCGGATGCCGAAGGCGTCCGCAGGGCCACGCTAGGCAGAGGCTTGCCGACCAGAGGGCCAGTCAGGTAGGGCTTCCGTGGCGTCCTGCACCCGCGGCGAAGCGGGTGGCGCCGGCCAACGCCTCCCCCGACGCCAACGAGTCGAGGCCCAGCTCGGTCTCGCGGGCCATGGCCTGATCCAGGTCGCTCCCCCACTGGTCGTAGGAGGAGCGCCGGTCGTTGCGCAGGCACACCTGAGGCAGCGCGGCCAGTCTGATGGGCCAACTCGACGGCCACCGGCCGGGCCTGGCCCGGCTCGGTCAGCCGGTTGGCCAGGCCCATGGACGCGGCCTCCTGACCGGACACCCCCCGTCCGGTGAGGATCAGGTCGAGCGCGTGGCTGTGGCCGATCAGTCGCGGCAGCCGGACCGTGCCACCGTCCACCAACGGCACCCCCCAGCGCCGGCAGTACACGCCGAACACCGCGTCGCGGGCGGCCACCCGCAGGTCGCACCAGACGGCCAGCTCCAGGCCGCCGGCCACGGCGTGGCCCTCGACCGCGGCGATGACGGGCTTGTCCAGCAGGAGCCGGGTGGGTCCCATGGGTCCGTCGCCATCGGCGGCCACGCGGTTGCCCCGACCGTCGGAGATGCCCTTGAGGTCGGCGCCGGCGCAGAAGGTCCCGCCCGCCCCGGTGAGCACGGCCACCGATCGGTCCGGGTCGGCGTCGAAGTCGCGGAAGGCGGCCACCAGCTCGTCGGCGGTGGGTCGGTCGACCGCGTTGCGCACCTCGGGCCGGTCGATGGTGACGACCAGCACCGGGCCGTCGGCCTCGATGTGCACAGCCATGTCAGCGGCTCCCTTGTGGTTCGTCGCACCCGGAGCGTGGCCCTGGCCACGGTGTGGCCGTCGACCTCCGCCAGCGCCAGGCGCTCGGTGAGCGATCCTACGATGGCCAGGCCCCGCCCCCGCGGGGACAGCGGGTCGGCCATGGCCGGGATGGCCACCGGTTCGGTGCGCCGCGACGGGTTGCGCACCTCGACGGTGAGCAGGCCCCCATCGAGGGCCAGGTGGACATCCACCTGCTCACCCGGATGGGAGGCCTCGATGGCATTGGCCACCAGCTCGCTCAACACGACGTGCACCGAACCGAGATCGGGTTCGATGAGGTCGAGGGGCGCCAACCAGGCGGTGA
This sequence comes from uncultured Microthrixaceae bacterium, assembly GCA_963793965.1. Taxonomy (GTDB): domain Bacteria; phylum Actinomycetota; class Acidimicrobiia; order Acidimicrobiales; family Acidimicrobilacustridaceae; genus UBA4742. The sequence goes on along the minus strand of CAWCCB010000007.1, from coordinate 288,065 downwards.
CCGAGCGGCGCAGCCCGGGGAGCGACCCGACCTCGGCCGTCACCGTCAGGTCCAGGTCGGGGCGAGCGACGCTCACCGGTGACGACCGGCGCGCCGAACCCGGGTCACCTCCCGTCGCCCTCGGGTCGCTCACCGTCACCTCCGCACTCCGCCCCGTGTCCTCCGATCCGGGCCACAGCCGACCGGCTCCACCCGATCGCGTCGACCCGGCGCACACTAGGCGCGTCGCGTCCCCCACTTCCGCATTTGTAGCGGCTCGACCACGACGAAGGCGTGCATCGACTCAGCCCGTCCCGACGTCGATCACGGGCCGAGCGGGTTCCGACGCAGGGCCAGGATGCACACGTCGTCCTCGCGGGTCAGTCCCGCCCGGACCGATCCGGTCAGCGCGTCGCACAGGGTGGGCAGGGCGTCCCAGTCGTCTGCCTCGAGACGGGCCTTGACCTCCTCCGACCCCGTCGTCGATGAGATGGCCGCGGCGCTCGACCAGACCGTCGGTGTAGAACAGCACGAAGGCGTCAGGCTCGAGGTCGATCTCGCAGTTCGGGTAGACGTCGATGAGTCGGGTCCCCAACGGCGGTCCTCCGGTGGCGTCGAGCTCGCGCACCTGCCGAGGCGACCCACGCGTGACCGGTTTGCACACCAGGGGCAGGGGGTGGCCGGCCCGGGCCCAGCGCAGCTGGCCGATCGCCGGGTCGTAGATGGCGTAGATGGCGGTGGCCAGCTCGGTGGTGGGCGACTCGGCCAGCAGCTGGTCGAGCCGGGCCAGCACCTGGGCCGGCTCCACGGCCGGCGTCGACCCGATGCGGTCGTAGGCATAGGCCCGCAGGGCCAGGCGGCACTGGGCCATCAGGGCGGCGGCATCGAGCCCGTGGCCGGTGACGTCGCCGATGGACAGCCCGATCCGCCCGTCGGGGAGGCGGAAGGCGTCGTACCAGTCGCCGCCCAGGTCGGCCCGCTCGTCCACCGGGTTGTAGCAGGCGGCGATCTGGAAGCTGGCCGCGTCGGGCAGCGCCCGGGGCAGCAGGGCCTGCTGGAGGCGCTCGACGATGCGGTGCTCGACGGCCAGCTCGATGGTGGCCTCGCGCAGGCGGCGGCTGGCCTCGCGCTCGTGGGTCACGTCGCGTGAGCAGATGAGCAGCCCGTCGCCGAAGCGAAGGGCCTGCAGGTCGTAGTAGCCGACGCGCTCGTCGCCGTCCACGGTCACCGACTGGGCCACCTCGCGCCCGATGAACGCCTCCCCCGTCTCCACCGCCCGGATGTAGGACTCGAACAGCTCGCCGCCGGCCATCTCGGGCCACAGCTCGAGCATGGTGGCGCCGATCAGCTCGTGGCGCGAACGCCCCACCAGGTCGTGCACCACCGGGTTGAGGTAGTCGATGCGGAAGTCGACGATCCGGCCGGTGTCGTCGCGGACGGCCGAGTCGATGGCCACCGAGTCGCGCATGATGTCGAGCGCGCTGCGGAAGCGATCCTGCGCCTGGCGAGCCTCCAGCTCCCGGATCTGCGCCTGGGCCTGGTTGCGGTCGGTGATGTCCACCAGGGTGGCGCCCACGCCGCGAAGGGAGCCGTCGGGACGGCGCACCGGGAAGTAGTTGACCAGCCAGTCGCGAGGGCGGGCCTGATCCGGGCCGCCGCTCAGCTCCAGCCCCAGGATGGGCGTCTGGGTGTCGAGCACCCGCTGCAGCAGCGGCTCGATGAGCTCGCCCAGGTCGGGGGACACCTCCCTGGGCCGTCGGCCCAGGTGCTGGTCGGCCGGCAGGCCGTTGGCCCGCGGCCATGGTCTCGTTCACCAGTTGGAACCGGAGCCGGGCATCGACCAGGGCGAAGCCGACGGGCGAGCCGGTGAGGAAGCTGTCCAAGAGGCGGGCCAGGCCGGCCAGCTGGCTCTCGGCGGTGAGCCGGGCGTCCACGTCGGCGAACGACGCCACCAGCTCGACCACCGACTCGCCCTCGTCGAGGACCGGGACGAAGTCGGCCCGGACGTGACGCCACTGCTGGGTGGGGTGGTGCCACAGGCGCAGGGTGGCGCTGACCGGCCCGGGCGACGACTGGCGGGACCGGATCAGCTCCGCCGTCGGCACCCGCTCCTGGGGGTGCACGGCCTCGAGCCAGCCCTGGCCGGACGCGGTGGCCGCGTCCTGGCCGGTGAAGGCGGCCCAGCCGATCACCTCCGATGCCATCGAGGCGTCGGGCTCGAGGCGCGTCACGATGGCCGCCGGTGCGTCGGTGGCCAGGCGGTGCCACGTCTCCTCGGAGCTGGCCGGCGCCGAGGACGCACCGTCCCCGGCGCCGGACTCGCCGTCGATGCCAGCGGACGCCGACGCGCCGATGGCCAGCGCCCCGACGGCGGCCAAGGCCTCCAGGAACGAGCGCTGGCCGGGATCGAAGACGTGGTCGGTGTCGAAGACCAGCCCGACCACGGCGTCAGCCGGGGCGGGCCCCATGGGCAGCCAGCACCCGGCGGCGATGGTGGTCTCGATCTCGGCCAGCACCGGGTAGGCCGCGGCCAGGCCGGCCCGGTCCTCGATCCAGATGGCCTGGCCGTGGGCGAAGGCGTCCGCCAGCGGGAAGGCGGCCCGGGCCGGCGACGGGTAGGCGGCCCGGGCCGTGTCCGGATAGCCGTGGTCGACGATGAGGTGGATCAGCCCGGTGGCCGGATCGCGCAGCCCGACGCCGCCACCGCTCGCCCCCAACTCGGCACTGGCCGCCTCCAGCACCAGATCGGCCACCTCGGCCGCGGTGGTCCGGGTGGCCGCGGCCACGCTGAGCGCGGCCAGGCGGGCCAACCGGGCGGCGGTCAGTTCCTGGGGCACCAGCGTTCCATCCCCCGAACGGTTGCGCGATGAGGTCGGGAGCATAACCCCCGGCCGGTGTCAGTCGACCGGCGTGTCCTGGGCCCCGTCGTCGAGCTCGAGCAGGTCAGCCGACGCGGCCAGCGCCACCGCCACCCCGGCCGCCTTCTGGTACATGGCTTCGAGGTAGTGGGTGGCCGAGTTGCTGTGGATGCCCAGAGGCGGCGGACCGAGCGACGCCACCACCGCCGCGGGATCCTCGGCCGGGACCACCACGTGATCGGAGCCGATGGCGGTGGCGTTGCCCCAGAACCGCTGGGCCGAGCGGGGGTTGTTGGCCGGACGACGACGGCGGCTCATGCCGCGCTCCCGTCGGCCAACGACGCCGCGGCCTGGGCCGCATCGTCGGTGGTCGCCGAGGTGGTCGGATCATCCATGACCACCATCTCGTCGGTGAGGCCCAGCGCCTGGCGCAGCTGGGCCGCGTCCAGATCGGCGATGGAGCTGCTCTTGGGCAGGACCAGGTCCGCGATCTGGCGCTTCCCGGCCACCACCTCCTCGACCCGCTCGTCCACGGTGCCCGGGCAGACCAGCCGATGGCAGACCACGGTCTTGGTCTGGCCGATGCGCCACGCCCGGTCACGGGCCTGGTCCTCGACAGCCGGGTTCCACCACCGGTCGTAGAGCACCACGTGGCTGGCCGAGGTGAGGTTCAGCCCGGTGCCGCCGGCCTTGAGCGACAGCACCAGCGCCCCGGGACCGGTCCCGGCCTGGAACTCCTCGATCATGTGGTCACGGGCGCCTCGCGACAGCCCGCCGTGGTAGCACTCGATGGTCAACCCGGTGCGATCGGTCAGGTGCTCGGCCAGGCGCTGGCCCCAGGTGGCGAAGTGGGTGAAGATCAGGATCCGCTCGCCGGCGGCGAACACGGCCTCGGTGATCTCCTCGAGTCGGCTCAGCTTGCCCGAGCGCTCCGACAGGGGCTGGTCGTCGCTGCGGTAGGCGGCGGGGTGGTTGCAGATCTGCTTGAGGTGGGTGATGGCCGCCAGGACCTGACCCTTCTTGGCCGCGCCCTCGGCCTGCCCGGCCCCCAGCACCAGCTCGTCGAGCACCGCCTGGTACAGGCCGATCTGCTCGGCGGTCATGGAGCAGTGGTCGAGCTGGTCGATGCGCTCGGGCAGCTCGGCGGCGATGGCCGGCTCGGACTTGGTGCGGCGGAACACCAGCAGCCCGTTGAGGGCTCGCAGGGCGGACTCGCCCCGGTCGGCGTCGGCGCCGGCCTCGCGCTCGGCCGACAGGTTGGCGATGAACGGCGCCCGGGCCCCGACCAGGCCGGGGTTGGTGAAGTCGAGGATGGCCCACAGATCGCCCAGACCGTTCTCGATGGGGGTGCCGGTCAGGGCGATGCGGCTGCGGGCCTCGACGCGGCGCAGCTGCTGCGCCGTCTCACTGGTGGGGTTCTTGATCACCTGGGCCTCGTCGAGGACCATGCGGGCCCAACGCAGCTCGGCCAGGGCCTCGATGTCGCGGACGGCGGTGCCGTAGGTGGTGAGCACCAGATCGGCGCCGTCCACGCTGCGGGCCAGCTCGTCCACCGACGCCCGCGACGGCGCCGTGGTGCACGACCACCGACAGCCCGGGGGTGAAGCGTCGGGCCTCGGCGGCCCAGTTGCCCACCACCGCAGGCGGCGCCACCACCAGGGTCGGACCCGAGTCCCGCTGGGCCAACAGGTGGGCCAGCAGGGTCGGCGTCTTGCCCAGGCCCATGTCCAGGGCCAGACAGCCGCCCAGGCCGGCCTTGTCCAGGAAGTCCAGCCAGGCCAGCGCATCGGCCTGATACGAGCGCAGCTCGCCCACGAAGCCCTCGGGGGCGTCCATGGGCTCGCGGGCCACCCGCTCGGCCTGGGACAACAGGTCGGCGGCCCAGCTCGAGCCGGCGATGGTGAGGCCGCCCGAGAGCGGGTTGCCCTCCAGGCCCAGGGCGTGGCGCAGCAGCTCGGCCCCCGACATGCGGGTGGTGGACTGGCGCTCGGCCAGCGCCGCGGCGGCGGCGGCCAGATCGGCGTGGTCGACCTCCACCCAGTGGCCGTGGGACCGCACCAGCGGTCGGGCCTCGGCAGCCAGGCGGGCGATCTCGGCCGCGTCGAGCTCGACGTCGTCGAACAGGACCGACCAGCGCACGTCGGCCAGCTGGTGGGCGCCCACCACCGACGGCGTGGACGAGTCGGCCTCCAGCCGCAGCGTGGGCTTGGCCCGACGCGTGGCCAGCACGGGCACCCGGACGTCGAAGCCGGCCGCGGCCAGGCGCCGGCCCAGGCCCGACATCAGCTCCCAGGCCTCGTCCTGGCTGAGGATGACCTCGCCGCGACGGTGTCCGCCCGGGCGCAGCAGCGCGGGCAGCAGCCGCTCCAGCCGGGCGGTCTCGGTCTCGACGTGGCGACGCTTCTCGGTGGGGGCGGTGACCAGCGCTCGGTCGAGGGGCACGGGCTGGCGCTCGATGCCCTCCACCGACACGGCCAGCTGCCAGGCGTTGCCCTCGTCGGGCGGGTCGAGCTGGACGACCAGCTCGATGACCGCGGCCTGGGTGACCGGCTTGGCCCAGCGCTCGAGGCGGTGGGTGAGCTCGGCCGCCACCCGTTTGGAGGCCCGGAACCGGCTGCCGTCGAAGCGGGACAGGAAGGCCTCGGACATCTCGGCCGCGCTGGTGGGCGCCGGCGGGGGTGCGGGCAGCGACAGGCGCTCGGCTCCCTCGCGGCAGATGGCGTCGACGAAGGCACCCAACACCGCTCGGGTGAAGGCGCGGGGCTCGGGATGGCCGTCGAGGGCGGTGACCACCCCGGGCAGCTGGTCGACCAGCACGCCCAGCCGCTTGGCGTCGATGAGCGCCGGTGCCCACCACACCGCGGCCTCGACCGGCTCGTTGGCCGCGCCCTTGCCCCCGGAGGCGGTGCGGTAGCTGAGCTGGGGAACCATGCGGCCCTGGGCCACCAGCTCGACGGCCCAGCTGGCCAGCTCGGCCATCCAGCGCACGCTGGCCCCCAGGTCGGCGGCGTCCTCCTCGGCCGAGACGTGGGCCAGCCAGCCCAGCACGTTGCGCAGGGGGGCGGCCAGGGCGGGAGCCTTCTCGGCGCCGGGGACGGGAACCCCGCCGTGGGCTTCCCAGCCACCTGAGGGCGCTTCGGCCTCGGCCAACCAGGCCCGCAGCTCGTCGATGCCCACCGGCTGGCCGGTGGGGCCCCCGACCCAGACCACCAGCTGGCCGCCGGCCCAGGTGGCCTGCAGCCGAGGTGGCTCGGTGCCCAGCTCGAGCTCGGGGCTGAGCGGAGCGCCGGTCAGGCGGGCCAGGGCCACGCTGAGGCGGTCGCGTTCGGCTTCGAAGTCGGCCACCACCTGCAGGCGCTCGGGACCCGACATGCGCCGGACCTTGGCCAGCTCGTCCTCGGTGTCGTCCAGCAGGTGCTCGAGGGCGGCCTGCCAACGTTCGGGGGCTGCCTCCAGCTGGGCGCGCTCGTCGGGCGTGGCCTCGCCCGAGGCGTCGGCGGTGACCAATGCCTCGAAGTATTCGGAACGGTCCGGGCCCAGCGGCGTTGCCGGGCCTACCAGCTGCTGACTCACACTTCCTCCGCCGGATCATCGACCACGTCGGGACAATCCAGGTGCCGACACTCTACCCGCTGGCGACCCAGGTTCCGCACATCCCGCCACCACGCGATCCCTCGAGCGAAATTGGGCATCGAAATGTGCGGATACCGCACACAAAGGTTCCCGATTTTGTGGGAGGGGCGGGCGGGTCAGCTCGGGCGCAGGACCTCGACGATGCGAGCCTGGATGGCGTCGCTGGTGGGGTCGGTCCAGGTGCAGATGTGGGTTCCGCCCTCCACCCGCACGATCTCGGCGCCCGCGATGCGGGTGCAGGCCGACTCGCTGTGGTCGGGGGGCACGTCGGTGTCGACGGTCCCGTGCACCAACAGGGTAGGGGCCTGGATGCGCTCGAGTTGCAGGTCGTGGATCTCGGGGAACTGCTGGTGGTCGTTGTCCAACCCCACCTTGCGCCCGGCCACGGTCTCGGCCAGGTCCAGGACGAACTGGCGCTTGGTCTCGTCCTGCCAGATCTGGTCGGTCAACGCCTTCAGCTCGGGCTTGGTCAGGTCCCCTTCCTCGCCCACGGTCGAGCGGATCAGCGACTTGGGGGCGTGGCGGCCCAGCTCCGCGATCAGCCATCGCCCCACCTCGCCGGCCATGAGCCGGGCCTCGACCCCGCCGGCGAAGGTGTAGGGGCCGCTCACCCCGGCCAGGGCCACCAGGGCCGACACCCGATCCGGGTGCTGGGCGGCCAGCCGGTAGGCCGACGGTCCCCCGCCCGACCAGCACACGACGCCGAAACGGGAGAGGCCCAGCGCGTCCATGAGGGACAGCTCCAGCCCGGCCTGCTGATCGGGGGTGGCGTTGTCGTCGTGCAACGGGGTGGCCAGGTAGCCCGGGCGGGACGGGATGATCACCCGGAACCCGGCGGCCACCAGGAAGCGGGTCATCAGCTCGCCCTGGTCGAACCCGCCCGGCGAGCCGTGCACGAACAGCACGGCAGGACCTGATCCCCGTTCCGCGTACTCGACCGAACCGGCCTTGACCTCGGCCAGGACGGCCTCACCCACTCCTTCGATCATCGAATCGCTCCTCGTCGCCGCGACCTCTCGTCGGCTTCACGTTAAGGGCACCACGCGGGTCGTCCCGACCCATCCCGTGGCAGGTCCCCGGGTGCCGTCCTAGGGTCAGACCATGGCCCACGCGGCGCAACCGCCCCACGACGTCACCCTGGATCGGCTGGTGGCCACCCGCCGAGGCCTGCAGTCGGTGGCTGAGCAGGTCCTGGCCCCGGCGCTGTACGCGGCCACCGGCCACATCGGGCTGCGAGCCGCGCCCGGTGGGCTGGCCACGCCCTGGTTCGACACCGACGCCGGACGCCCGGCGCCTGCGGATCGAGGGCGTGGACCTGGTGGTGGAACAGGGCGACGACCACCGCCGGGCGCCGCTGAGCACCGTGGCCGCGGCCGCGGACCTGGTCGGGGTGGCCCCGGGCGTCCCGGCCGGGCTGTACCCCGCCGGCCACGCCGCTGGTGCCCGACGCGCTCGCTGGAGCTCGATCCGGGCGCGGCCCGCCGGTTGGCCGACTTCTATGCCGCGGTGGACCGGGCGCTGGTCGCCTTCGGGCGGGACCAACCCGAGGATCCCGGGCCGGCCCAGCTCTGGCCCGAGCACTTCGACCTGGCCCTGCCCGTCGGCCAGGTCAACTACGGCGGCTCGCCCGGCGACGCCGAGCGCCCCGAGCCCTACCTCTACGTCGGGCCGTGGTCGCCGCCGCCACCCGATGGCGAGTTCTGGAACGCGCCCTTCGGCGCGGTCCGGCCGGCCCCAGCCGGCATCAACGCCGCCGCCGTCGCTCCTTCTTCCGCCAGGGCCTCAGTCGATGGGCAGGCGACGCATGAGCTCCGCCTTCTCCTCTTCGAACGCCTCGAAGTCGATCTGCTTGGCGTCGAAGCGACGATGCAGGTCCTCCACCCGGTGGAGCAGCTCGGCCGGCGAGAGCTCCTCGTCGGAGGGCTCCGGAGGTCCGGTCATCTCGTCGGTCGGCGTGGCGTTCTCGTCGACGTTGCCCTGGCGCTTCTCGCGCTTGAGCGCGGCCCGAGCCTTCTTGGCCCGGTCGCGTTGCATCTTGTCGAAGCTGGTTCGATTCGTGGCGATGATGTTCTTCTCCCGATCGGCTGGCGGCGCACCGGCTACGGGGTAGCGGCGCCGCTCGGCCCGGGGTCTCTCGTCCTCGGGCCACTCGTGATGAGGTCTTTCGCCATTCTACCGATCGGGGGCGCGAACCCCTAGCCAGCCCCAGCCGGCCCGATCCGGGATCAGATGCGTTCGAGCTGGTCCCCGTCGAACAGCGGCCGGATCTGCTGGTCGGCCACGTCGGCCGCCATCTCGGCGTCGGTGGGCGTGGGCTGGTCGGGCCGCGCCGTCGGCGGTGGCCAGGGTCTGGGCCAGCAGGTCGGCGTCGCTGGAGGTGTTGAGGAACAGGTCGGGCTGGGCCAGCACCCAACGGATCGACCGGGCGGCGGCGGCCGGGTCGGCGCAACGGCTCGTACCAGCTGTGGCGTGGCGGTCTCGCCGTCGGGGCCAACGACGCCGGGCCATCGACTTGATGGTCTGCACAGCCACCCCGCGTTCGGCCGGCCAGCTCGCGCAGGGCCTCGACCTCGGCCCGGTAGTCGGGGTCGGTGAGCAGCACCCAGTTGTAGGGCAACAGCACCGAGTCGAAGTCGAAGCGCTCCAGGCTGCGCCGGTGCATGCCGGCGATGCGCAGCCCGTGCCCGGTCACCCCGATGAACCGGGTGAGCCCCTCGTCCCGGGCGGCCACCAGGGCCTCCACCGCCCCGCCCGGGCCCGTGGGCGATCTCCCACTCGTCGGGCTCGACCAGGTTGTGCAGCTGGATCAGGTCGACGTGGTCGACGCCCAGCCGTTCGAGCGAGCGCTCCAGGCTGGCCCGGGCCTCGACCCCGGCGCGCTGGTCGGTCTTGGTGGCCAGGAAGAAGTCGGCCCGGCGAGTCGGCCAGCCACGGGGCCAGGCGCAGCTCGGAGTCGCCGTAGCTGGCCGCGGTGTCGAGGTGGTTGATGCCGAACCGGTCGAGCAGCTCCAGGAGCGGGTCGGCCCGCTCCTGGGACATGCGCGCCAGCGCGGCGGCGCCGAAGATCACCCGGCTGCTCTGGTGGCCGGTGCGCCCGAACGGAGCCCGGTCGATCATGCCGACACCTCCATGGCGGCCAGGCCGTCGAGGCGGTCGGCCAGCTGGCGGATGAGCTCGGACACCTCCCGGGGCCGCTCCTGGAGCAGCTGGTGGCCCGCGCCGGGGATCACGTGCAGCTCGGCGTCACGCAGGTGGGCGGCGATGCGCCGGGCCATGGCCGGGGGCGTGAGTCGATCGAGCGAGCCCACCAGCACCAGGGCCGGGCCGTCGAAGGCCTCCAAGCCGGCCTCGCCGTCGTAGTCGAGCAGGTCGGCCCACAGCGGGATGTAGTAGTCGAGGCGCACCTCGCTGCCCATGCGACGGGCCTGTTCGACCGCGGCGGCCGAGGGCCGTGACCCGAAGGCGGCCCGGGTGGCGATCAACGACCGGTTGTTGTCCCCCACCAGGCGGGGCAGGCGTCGCCCGGCGGCGACCCGGGCCCCGGCCCGGCGGCGCACGGTGCGCACCACCGGCAGCGTCGCCCGGGGCACCAGATGAGACGCGGCCGTGTTCATGAGCACCAGGCCCGCCACCCGATCGGCCACCACCTCCGGGTGGCGGGTGCAGGTCTCGCCGATGATCATCCCGCCCATCGAATGGCCGGCCAGGATGGCGTCGCGCAGGTCGAAGTGCTCGACCAGGGTGACCACGTCGTGGGCCGCGGCCACCCGACCGACGCCGTCGTCGCCCACCACCGAGCGGCCGTGGCCCCGCACGTCCACCGCCATCACCCGGAAGCGATCCCCCAGCAGGTGCAGCAGCGGCGCCCACACCTCGGCCTGGAGGGTCACGCCGTGCAGCAGCACCAGCGGCCGTCCCTGGCCGCGCTCGATCACGTGGATGGTGCCCCCGTCGTGGGTGGCCACGTCGTGATGAACCACATCGTCGGGCAGCTCGTAGAGCGGGTCGAGGTCGTCGTCGCTCACCGATCGGATGCGCGAGGCCAGGGCCCGATTGGCCAGCTGGCTGGCCAACATGGCGCCGCCCGCCATCGCCCCCACGGCCAGCAGCTGCTTGCTCCGGGTCCTCATCGACCCGAGCCTACCGACGCCCCCCGATGATCACCGTGGGCCCGGCCGTCCCACGGCTAGGGTCGCATCCATTCCGGGGCAACGGCGACTGGGAGCGTGACCGGTGAGCGACGCATCACAGGGCCCGGGCTGGTGGCAGGCCTCCGATGGCAAGTGGTACCCGCCCGAGTCGGCGCCGTGGGCCGCGCCCACCACCCCGCCCTCGGCGTCGAGCCCGCCCCTCGACCCGACCCCATCCAGCGGCCAGGCCCCGCCGTACCGGCCAGTACCGCACGCCCACCCGACCAGGCGCCCTACGGGCAGACCGCCGCCCACGGGTCCGTCGGCCCCCTACGAACAGCCGCCCTACGGCCAGGCGGCGGCGCCGGGCCAGGCCCCGCCCTACGGCCAGCCGGCCTCCGGCCAGGCGCCCTACGGCCAGGCCCCGTACGGCCAGCCGGCCTACGGGCAAGCCGGCGTACGGCCAGCCGGCCTACGGCCAGGCCGGCTACGGCCAGGCGCCCTATGGCTACGGCCAACGGCGCCTATCCGGGCACGGCCAAGACCAACGGCATGGCCGTCGCCTCGTTGGTGCTCGCCATCCTGGGGTTCGTCTGCTTCCTCGGCGCCATCTTCGGCGGCGTGGCCATCATCCTCGGGGTCGGCGCCCGCCGCAAGATCCGCGAGTCGAGCGGGGCCGAGAAGGGCGACGGCCTGGCCCTGGCCGGCATCATCGTGGGCGCCGTGTTCCTGGTCCTGCAGATCGGGTTCTTCGCCCTGGCCGTCACCGGCAGCCGCAACGACAACACACCAACAACGGCATGGTGCGACCGCCGGCCACGGTGCTGGTGGTCGGCGCGGCGCGCTGGAGCGAGCCGAGCCTTCGGCGGCCCGGGCCGATCCGGCACCGGGGAGCGACCCAGTAGGCTGGCCGAACCGAGTCCCGACCAGGAGGCGAGCCGTGGCCGGCGTCGTGCCCGATCAACGAACCGACGAGTCGCCGCTGCGGGTGGTCGATCCGCAGCTGGCCGAGCTGATCGACGACGAAGCCCGCCGCCAGCACGACACCCTGGGGCTCATCCCGTCGGAGAACTACGTGTCGCGCGCCGTGCTCGAGGCCACCGGCACGGTCCTGACCAACAAGTACTCCGAGGGCTACCCCGGGCGGCGCTACTACGAGGGCCAGCAGGTCATCGACCAGATCGAGCGGCTGGCCGTCGACCGGGCCCAGCGCCTGTTCGGCGTCGACCACGCCAACGTCCAGCCCTACTCGGGCTCGCCGGCCAACCTGGCCGTGTACGCCGCCTTCCTGGATCCGGGCGACACGGTGATGGGCATGAACCTGTCCATGGGCGGCCACCTCACCCACGGCTGGAACGTGTCGGTGACCGGCAAGTGGTTCCGCAGCGTGCAGTACGGGGTCCGGCGCGACACCGGTCGGGTCGATCTCGACCAGGTGCGCGAGCTGGCCCGGTCCGAGCGCCCCAAGCTCATGTTCTGCGGCGGCACCGCCATCCCCCGCACCATCGACTTCCCCGCCTTCGCCGAGATCGCCCGCGAGGTGGGCGCGGTCCTGGTGGCCGACATCGCCCACATCTCCGGGCCTGGTGGCCGGCGGGGCGCACCCGTCACCGGTGGGCTACGCCGAGGTGATCACCACCACCACCCACAAGACGCTGCGGGGTCCCCGCGGCGCCATGATCCTGTGCGACGAGGCCCACACCGCGGCCATCGACAAGGCGGTGTTCCCCGGCCTGCAGGGCGGCCCGCACAACCACACCACCGCGGCCATCGCCGTGTGCCTGCACGAGGCGTCCCAGCCCGTGTTCGCCAAGTACGCCGAGCAGGTGGTGACCAACGCCCAGGCGCTGGCCGAGGCCCTCAACGAGCGGGGCTTCGACCTGGTCAGCGGCGGCACCGACAACCACCTCATCCTCATCGACCTGACCAGCAAGGACGTGCTGGGCAAGGCCGCGGCCAAGGCGCTCGACCGGGCCGGGCTCACGGCCAACTACAACACGGTGCCCTACGACACCCGCAAGCCGTTCAACCCGTCCGGACTGCGCATGGGCACGCCGGCGGTGACCAGCCGCGGGATGGGTCCGGCCGAGATGGTCCAGATCGCCGACTGGATGGACCTGGACGCTGGCCGCGCTGGCCCGCGAGGACGAGTCCACCATCGAGGCCATCGCGGCCGAGGTGCGCGAGGTGGCCCACGCCTTCCCGGCGCCCGGCGTGCCGGTGGCCTGACGGCGCCGCCCTCCATGGCCCAGTTCGACGGGTACGTCGAGGACTACCGCGACGAGGTCCAGTCCTCCATCTCCTTCTCGGGCCAGGAGGTGGCCTTCTTCCATCAGCGCAAGGCCGATGCCCTGGTCGAGCTGACCGGGCGGCTGCTGGGTGATCCGGCCCGCCAGCGGGTGCTGGACGTGGGCTGCGGGGTGGGCTCGATCGATCGCTTCCTGGCCGGGCGCTTCGCCCAGCTGTGCGGAGTCGACACCGCTCCCGATGCCCTGGCCCGAGGCCACCACGAGAACCCCGAGGCCGACCTACGCGGCGGCCGACGGCGGCGCGCTCCCCTTCGGCGACGGCCGCGTTCGACGTGGTCTTCGCCGTGTGCGTCCTGCACCACGTGACGCCCGGCCGCCGCGTGGACTTCGCCTTGGAGCTCGCCCGGGTGGTGCGTCCCGGGGGCCTGGTGGTGGTGTTCGAGCACAACGCCCTGAATCCGCTCACCCGTCTGGCCGTGAGTCGCTGCGAGTTCGACGAGGGCGTGGTGCTGCTCACCCGGGGGGCCTCGACCCGGGTGCTGACCGGTGCCGGCCTGGCCCCGATCGAGGCCCGCGACGTGATCTTCACGCCCTTCGACCACCGGCTGGCCCGGCGGCTGGACCAGGCCATCGGCCGCGTGCCCCTGGGGGCCCAGCACTACGTGGTGGCGCAGCGCCCGTCGGCCGTCCCGGCGTTGGCCTGACCGCGTGGACCCGCGCACGTCGGTCACCGACGTCACCGTGGACCGTGACCGGGCTGAGGTGGTCATCGTGTTCGCCGACGGCCACCCGTGCCACTTCGGGTTCGTGGAGATGCGGGTCAACTGCCCGTGTGCCACCTGTCGGGGCGCCCGTGACCAGGGGGAGGTCCCCTGGCCCCGCCCCGGTCAACCCGACACGCTGAGCGTGTCCGACGCCCGGCTGGTGGGCGCCTGGGGCCTGGGTCTCACCTGGAGCGACGGGCATGCCACCGGGATCTACCCCTGGGAGTCGATGCGCCGGTGGTGCGACGAGGCCGAGCCCGCCTTCCGGGCCGACTCGGGTCGGGGGTCCTGAGCGCACCGGTTCGTCGGCCTGGCCGTCGCGCTCAGCTCGAGGACGGGCTGGGCGATGACGAACGCGGTGCTGCGGGGACTCACGTCGATGGGCACCCCGGCCGGATCCCGGGCGCTGGCCATCACCCAGCCGGTGTCGGCCAGGAACCCGGACAGGTCCTCGCGGGCCAGACCGGCCTGCAGCGGCTCGCCCATGCTCCCCACCGCCGCCCCCAGACGGGACCGCCGGGCGCGCTCGTCGTCGGTGCGGGGCTCCAGTGCGATCTCGATGGCCAGCCGGCTGGCCGGGGCGGCGGCACCTCGCAGGGCCGTGACCACAGCGGGCCAGCACCGCCACCCCGAGGTAGACGGCCACGCCCTCGCAGGTGAACAGGCTGGCCGCGCCCCGGTCGTGGCCCACCGCGGCCAACGCCGCGCCCACGTCGTCGATGGCGAAGTCGGCGGGGGCGAACCCGATGTCGTCGACGGCCAGGTCCAGCCCGGCCAGACGCGCCCGCTTGTCGGCCTGGGTGGCCGGATGGTCGAGCTCGAACCACCGCACCCCGGGCTTGGCGTAGCGCAGGCTGCGTCCGTCGTAGCCCGCCCCCACCGCCACCACCTGGGTGATGCCGGCGTCGATGGCCGACACCACCGCCCGGTCGAACCAGGTGGTGCGGGCCTGGAAGTAGGCGGCCATCGGGCTGGCCCCGAGCTCGAGGTCCCCAGCCACCGCCGCCTGGAGCCGATCGTCGGCCTCGGGCCGCCCGTACGGAGCCGCCACCCGCGTCAAGGTCAGTCGGTGATGAGCCACCCGGCGCGCCGTCATGGAGACCTGGTCGGCCTCCATCAGGGTCGTGGACCGCGGCGGATCATGCGCATCGCCTCACCTTAGGACCCGTCTCGGCACGTCCGACCCACGGAAACGTGGGTCGACCATGCCGACACCACTGTCAGGCCACGGGAACGGCGTCGGTCGGCGCCTCGGCCCCCGGCGACGGGGCGACGGCCGGGTCGGGCTCCTGGGGCGGGTCGATGTTGATGTGGGGCAGGATCCGGTCGAGCCAGGGCGGGCACCACCAGTTGAGCTTGCCGGCCAGCTCCATGGTGGCGGGCACCAGCACCATGCGCACCAGGGTGGCGTCGATGAACACGGCCGCGGCCATCCCCAACCCGATCATCTTCACGGTGGGCGACGGGTTGGTGACGAAGGCCAGGAACACCGAGATCATGATCAGGGCGGCAGCGGTGATGACCCGTGCCGTCGCGGCCAGGCCGTTCACCACCGAGGCATGGCTGTCACCGGTGCGGTCGTAGTCCTCCCGGATCCGGCTGAGCAGGAACACCTCGTAGTCCATCGACAGGCCGAACAGGATGGCGAACATCATCACCGGCACGAAGGCCACGATGGGCACGGTCTCCTGCAGGCCGATCAGGCCCTTGCCCCAGCCCCACTGGAAGATGGCCACGATGACGCCGTAGGCGGCGCCGATCGACAACACGTTCATGACCGCCGCCTTGAAGGACACGAACAGCGAGCGGAAGACCATGGTCAACAGGATGAAGGCGGCCAGGATCACCCCACCGATGAACGGGAACAGCCGGGCCCGGATCAGGTCGGTGAGATCGATCGAGGTGGCGGTCGACCCACCCAGCAGCACGTGGTCGGCGGTGATGGTGCCGGTGGCCGTGGCTCGGGGGATGACGTCGTCACGCAGGTTGCGCACCAGCGTGGTGGTGGCCGGATCGGTGGGCGAGGTGGTGGGCGTGATCTGGGCGATGGCCACGTTGCCGGCCGGCGCCACCAGCGGCGGGCTGATCGCCTTCACGCCCGGCGTCCGGCCCACGACCGCGGCCAGGCGGTTGAGGTCGGCCTGCACCGCGGGATCGGACTTGGGGGATCGGGGCAGGGTGACCACCAGCAGCAACGGACCGTTGGCCCCCGGCCCGAACCCGCGGTCGATGAGCTCGTAGGCCTGGTGCTGGGTGGTCGACGACGGCGCGCTGGCGTCGGAGGGGAACCCGAGGCGGATCCCGAACAGCGGCGACGCCAGGGCCAGCAGCAGGCCCAGGCTGACCAGGCAGTACACGATCGGACGACGAGCCATCTGGGCCGCCCAGCGCGCCGAGAGGGTCGGTCCCGTCTGCTCCTGGCGGCGAGCGTGGGGCAGAGACCAGGCGAAGATCCTCGAGCCCAGCGCGCCGAGGATGGCCGGCAGCAGGGTCAGGGCGGCCACCACCGTGACCATCACGAACAGCGCGGCGCTGAAGCCCAAGGTGGTGACGTAGGGGATGCGGACCAGGGCCAGTCCGCACAGGGCCAGGCACACCGTGATGGCGGCGAACAGCACGGCCGAGCCGGAGGTGGCCAACGCCACGCCCGCGGCCCGCTCGGGGGTCATGCCGTTGGTCAGGTTCTGACGATGCCGGCTGACGATGAACAGCGAGTAGTCGATGCCCACGCCCAGCCCGATCATCGTGCCCAGGATCGGGGCCACCGTCCCGATGGTCACGTGCGCCTCGAGGATCTGCAGGATGAGGCTCGAACAGGTCAAGGCGAACAGGGCCAGCGAGATGGGCACCAGCATGGACACCGCCGATCCCAGCGCCACCAGCAGGATGACCACGGCGATGGCCAGACCGATCTTGTCGGCGTTCTGGGAGATCGTGCTGGTGGGCGGGCTCAGGGCATCGATGACGGCTCCGCCCATCCGCACCTGCAGACCGGCGGCGGTGGCCGGGACCACCGCGGCCTTGAGTTGGTCGAGCGTGCCCGGCGCCAGCCGGTTGGTCTCGGTCCGGAACACGACGGTGGCGAACCCGATCGAGTGGTCCGGCGACAACGAGCTGGCGAACAGCGGGTTGGTGGGGTTGGTCACCGTGGCCACGCCGTCCACCCGCTCCAGCTTGGCCACGCTCTGGGCGATGGCGTCGGCGGCCGCAGGGGTGGTCAACGAACCCGACGGCGCCCGGAACACCACCTGGGCGGTGGCGTCGTTGGCCGTGGGGAAGTCGTGGCTGAGCACGTCCACGGCGCGCTGGGACTGGGTCCCGGGGATGGTGAAGACGTCCTTGGTGTGCCCACCGGAACCACCGGCCACCACCCCCAGGATGACCGCCGCCGCCACCCAGGCCCCGATCACCCACCAGTGGTGGCGCGCCGCCGCAGAACCCAGACGTTCGAGCATCCCTGATCTATCGACTCGCACCCCATGTGGTTCAAGGGCATGCAGCTCAAAGATCGCGCTCTCGCGGCCTATGCTGCGACAAGTAGCACGAGCCGCGCACGCCCAGGCGGCCGGTTCCGCTGGAGGCTGGTCGGGCGCCGAAAGGAGCGGGGTGAGTCGTAGCCGGGGACGACCGACTGCCAACCAGGACGCGCCCCACGGCCCCGACGACGTCCGTGAAGCTCTCCTGCGGGCCGCCACCGACCTGTTCGCCGAGCGAGGCGTGGGCCGCGTCTCGGTGCGCGAGGTGGCCGCCACGGCCGGGGTCAACGTGGGGCTGGTGCACCGCTACGTGGGCACCAAGGACGAGCTGGTCGGCGCCACCGTGCGCTGGGCCGCCGCCAACGCCTCGGGCGCGACCGGCGAGGCGTCCGCACTCGGGGCCTACGAGCGCATCCTGGCCCACCTCAGTCTGGAGGGCTACGACCTGGCCGGGCTGGACCTGGACTTCCCGCTCACCCGCCAGCTGGTCGACGCCATGGTGGCGGCGGGCGTGGACGACCGCGAGGCCCGCCTCCGGGCGGTGTGCAGCCTGACCCTGTCGGCCTGGCCGCTGTTGCGCCCCGTCGTGAGCCTGGCCACCCAGCTCGATGCCGACGACCAGCAGGCCGTGGATGACGCGGTGACCCGGACCCGCCAGTGGATCGGGGCCCCGTCGTGACCACCGCCGCCGATCGGGCGATCCGGGGTCGTCCCCCCAAGCTGCCCGGCGCCCCCCATGGCCGCGACCAGGTGATCGATGCGGTGATCGACGCGGCTACCGAGCTGTTCGCGTCCCAGGGCATCGGCGCGGTCAGCGTGCGCCAGATCGCCCGCCAGGCCGGGGTCAACCCTGCGTTGGTGGCGCGCTACGTGGGGGACAAGGACGCGGTGATCGACGCCGTGCTCGACCGGCTGCTGGCCCAGATCACCGGCCAGCTCGACCAGTACCTGGCCGAATCGGGATCGGACTTCCCGCCTGTGCCCCCGGGAGCCATGGATCTCTACATCCGGATCGCCACGCACCTGGTGGTGGAGGAGGGCGACCTGCGCGGCCACCGGGCCGAGTTCCCCATCATCCGACGGATCATCGCCGTGCTGATCAGCCGCGACGGGCTGAGCGAGATCGAGGCTCGCCGACGCGGGGCCCAGATCTTCACCCTGGAGCTGGCCTCGCGCCTGTTCGGCCCGGCGCTGCTCCACGCGGCCGGCCTCGGGCCCGACGACGCCGACGACCTCCAGGAGCTGGTCCACCAGGTCAGTACCCAGATCGCGGCGGGCACCATCCCCGACGAACCCTTCCGGTGGTCGGGACCGACGGCGGCGTCCTAGCCCCGTCGCCGCCGAGCCGGCTTCCTCACAGCAGGCCCGGCTCGATCAGATCGGGATCGAGGTGTCCGCGCGACACCAGGTCATCGAGGAAGCGCTGGGTCAGCCCGCCCAGCATCACCAGCAGCGCGTGCTGCACCTGCGGGCGCGTGGCCCGGCCGCTGAGCCAGATGGTGGCCGCATCGTTGGACAGGGCCTGGACCAGCTCGAGGGACAGGCCCAGCGCCACCCGGACCTCCTCGTCGGCCAGGGCCACGGCCTGCAGCTCGGGGCTGAGGCGGCGCATGATGGCGTGCTGCCACAGCACGAACAGCCGCTCGCGCAACCGGCCCCGAGCCGCCTCCATCCGGGGATCGTCGCCGGCGGCCTCGATCAGTGGCCGGACCAGCACCCCTTTGGCTCCCACCAGGTCGAGGTAGTCGGTGACGCTCAGGGCCAGCAGCTCGTCGATGGGCCCCTCGTCGACCAGCAGGAAGGCCTCCTGGTGGCCGACGAGCTCCTCGGCGTAGCGGTCGTAGAGGGCGACGAGCAGCGCGGCGCGATCGCGGAAGTGGCGGTAGAAGATGGGTCGGCTGATGCCCAGCCGCTGCACCACCGAGTCGATGGTGACCAGCTTGGGGCCACCTTCGGCCAGCAGGTCCCAGGCCGCGTCCAGCAGGGTCTGGCGCCGCTCGGCCGCCGGCAACCCCTTCTTGGGGGCGGGCGCGGGTGAGCGGGTCAAGGCGGGCTACAGGTAGGTGGGTGCGAACGACCGACCGGTGAACAGGCCGGTCTGGCGGGCCCAGTCGAGGCGTGAGGACGCCAGCGCCCAGCGCTGCGCCTCACCGCGGCCCGACCGGGCCCGACATTCCTGCTGCGCCGCCGCCAGGTCCGCCTCCACCACCTGCAATCGGAGGAGCTCGGCCACCACCTGCTCGAGGTCGGCGGCTTCGCTGGTCAACTCGCACACGGCGAGCACCAGGGCGCTCTGGTGGGTAACACCGGCTCCGGTCATCTTCGCCCCCTGGTCCGACTGCTCATCGACGGCCGTCACGAGTGACAGCTACATAACCGTAGCTCCGACCACGCCCGCGCACAATGGGCCGATCGGCTGGCGCTAGCGGATCTCCTCGTCGCCGGTGAGGGTGGTGCGGTGCATGTCGCGCCGCGAGGTCGGGTCGTAGGGCAGCGCCCGGTGCAGCACGCCCCGGTTGTCCCAGATGACCAGGTCACCCACCCGCCACTCATGGCGGTAGACCCGATCGGGGGCGGTGGCCCGAACCAGGATCTCGTCGAGCAGGGCCTGGCCGGCGGCGGCGTCCATCCCCACCACGTGGTCGGCGGTGGGACCGAGCACCACCGAGCGCCGACCGCTGCGGTGCTGCCAGATGAGCGGCTGGGACTTGGCCGGTCGGGCCCGCCATCGGGCCAGCTCCTCGGGCGTCGGATCGGGGTTCAGGCGCCGCTGGGCGGCCTCGAGGCTGTGCACCACGCGGATCGAGGCGAAGCGCGCCTTCTCCTCGTCGGTCAGGTCCTCGTAGGCGGAGTAGGTGCTGGCGAACTCGGTCTCACCGCCCGACGTCGGCCACGCCATGGGCGCTCAGCACCGTGGCCATGATCGGGATGTCGTCGGTGAGTCCGTCGATGTGCCAGTCGAACGTCCCCCGCAGGTAGGCGGCGGCCGGGCTCTTGGCCGAGATCGAGCGTCACCACGAAGATCTCGGGGTGCTCACCGCCGCCCAGCACCTCGACCCGACCCAGCCGCTTGCTGAACGCCACCTGGGCGGCGTCGTCGATGTGCAGGTCGCGGAACACCAGCACGCCGTTGGCCTCCAGGGCGTCGAGCGTCCAGGCCGGCAGCTCCTCGTCGTGGAGCATCCGGTCGACGTCGACCCCCAGCACCTGGGCGCCCACCGTGGGGGTCAGCTTCTCGGTGGCGATCGTCGGCGTCATCTGCGTCCTCTCCGTGGTCCGGTCAGCTCGGGTCGTGGGTGGCTCACGGGTCGCGCAGCTCGCGCTTGAGCACCTTGCCCGACGGGTTGCGGGGCAGGGCCTCCAGGAAGTCGACCTGCTTGGGGACCTTGTACTTGGCCAGGTGGGCCCGACAGTGCTCGACCAGGGCGTCGGCGGTGACGGTGGCACCCGGACGCAGGACCACGAAGGCCACCGGCACCTCGCCCCAGCGCTCGTCGGGGCGACCCGACCACCGCGGCCTCGAGCACCGAGGGGTGCTCGTAGAGCACGCGCTCGACCTCGGAGCCGGCGATGTTCTCGCCCCCCGACACGATCATGTCCTTGAGCCGGTCGACGATGAACAGGTAGCCGTCGTCGTCGCGCACGCCGATGTCACCGGTGTGGAACCAGCCTCCGGCGAAGGCGGCGGCGGTGGCATCGGGATCGCGCCAGTACCCCTTGAACACCTTGGGGCCGCGCATGACGATCTCGCCCCGCTCGCCCGGCGACACCGA
This sequence comes from uncultured Microthrixaceae bacterium, assembly GCA_963793965.1. Taxonomy (GTDB): domain Bacteria; phylum Actinomycetota; class Acidimicrobiia; order Acidimicrobiales; family Acidimicrobilacustridaceae; genus UBA4742. The sequence continues at coordinate 267,203 of CAWCCB010000007.1, read as the reverse complement.
CGCCCCCTGGTCGTCCCAGATGTCGAGCTCCAGGTAGAGGCACGGGCGCCCGACGCTGCCCAGCTTGGTCACGATGCTGTGGCGATCCAGGAAGGTGTCGCCCGAGACGGTCTCGGTGAGCCCGTAGGCGTCGGCGAACCAGGCCGACGGGAACGTGCGCTGGATCCGCTCGATCAACGGGATGGGCATCTTCTCGCCGCCGTTGATGATGACCCGCACCGACGACAGGTCGCGCTGGTCGATGTCGGGCAGGGCCATGATGGCGTTGACCATCGCCGGTGCCAGCCACACGGCGGTGACCCGTCGATCGCTCCAGCTCGTCGACCACCGCGGCCGCGTCGAAGGTCGGGTGGATGATGGTCGGGGCGCCGGCGGCGATGAGCGAGGTGGTGGTGAGGTCGAGCGCACCCACGTGGTAGAGCGGCCCGCAGGCCAGCCCGAGGTCGTCTCGGGTGAAGCCGAACTCGACGATGTGGGCCAGGTTCTTCCAGGCCAGGTTGGCGTGGGTGAGCATGACCCCCTTGGGTCGGCCGGTGGTGCCCGACGTGTACATCAACCGGTGGATGTCGTCGGCGGCCACGGCCACGTGGGCCTCCAGCCCTTCCGCGGCGCGCAGCTCGGCCAGTCCGGCCCAGCCGGTCGGGGCCGTTCCGCCGGCGCCGCCCGGGCTGCGCTGGCCGGGGCGGATGCAGGCCCGCAGCAGCGTGGCCTCCAGGCCCGTGGTGGCGTCGTCGGCCAACGACGACCAGCGACTCGTCGCACACCAGGGCGCGGGCCTCGGAGTGCTCGAGGATGTAGCGCACCTCAGGGGCGGCCAGCCGCCAGTTGATGGGCATGGCGATGGCCCCGAGGTAGTTGGCCGCGAACAGGGTCTCCAGGAACTCGGGGCAGTTGTACGAGAGCAGGCCCACCACGTCGCCGGGTCCCACGCCCCCGGCCCGCAGGCCGCCGGCCAGCCCGGCCACCCGGTCGGCCATCTCCCCGTAGGTGATGGTGTCGCCGCCGAACACCGTCATGGGCGCCTCGGGCGTGCGCGTGGCGTGGTGCGCCAGCACGGCGAACCAGTTCATGTCCGCCTGCATCGAGGTCCCCCTTCTCCACACCGGATCGGCCGCGGCTCGGTTTCTGTACCGACCAGTCATTCTACGACATCGGGACATCGGTGCAGCCAGCCCCGCTAGGTTCGCGGCCATGGGTCCGACGGACGCGAACACCGACTCTCGACGGAGCCCCAAGTGGCAGGCCCGCCGCGAGGCCATCGTCGACACGTCCGCCCCCCTGTTCGCCCGGCGGGGCTACCACGCCACCGGCATCACCGAGCTGTGCGAGGCCAACGACCTGGGCAAGGGTGCGCTCTACCACTACATCGGCTCCAAGGAGGAGCTGCTGGCCGCCATCCACGACCGGGTCATGGACGAGGTCATGTTGGGCGCCGACCGGGTGGCCGAGGCGGGCGGCTCGCCCTCGGCCCAGCTGGCCAGGCTGGGTGAGGAGCTGCTCGACGTGATCCACCGGTACCCGGATCACGTATGGGTCTTCCTGCACGAGTTCCTGGCCCTCACCGGCGAGCGGGCCGAGCAGTTCCGCGAGCGGCGGGCCGTCTACGAGCAGCGGGTCGAGGCCGTGCTGTCGGCCGGGGTGGAGTCGGGCGAGTTCCGTGACATCGACCCATGGCTCACCACGCGGGCCTGGTTGGGCATGCACAACTACACGTACCTGTGGTTGAAGGCCGGGGGCCGGCTCTCGGCTCGCGACGTGGCCGAGCCCTTCGCCGAGATCTTCCGCCGGGGCATCGGGGGATCGACCCCTGCGCCCGACGCCTAGCCATCCGGCTCAGGGCGCCGAGTAGCCGCCGTCGACCACCAGCGCCGAGCCGGTCGTCCAGCGGGACTCGTCACCGGCCAGGTAGGCGTAGGCGCCGACCAGGTCGTCCGCCGTGCCCAGCCCCAGGGGATGTCGGGCGGCGATGGGGTCGAGCGCCTCGGGTGGCAGCCCGTCGTGGATGGCGGAGCGGAACGTTCCCGGGCACACGCAGTTCACCCGGATGTGGTCGCGGGCGTATTCCACCGCCGCCACCTTGGCCAGCTGGATCACGGCCGCCTTGGTGGCGCAGTAGGGGGCGGCGTGCGACCAGGCGGTGAGCCCCGAAACCGACGCGGTGAGGATGATCGAGCCCGACCCCTGCGGTCGCATGACCGCCACCGCCGCCTTGATGGCGTTGACCGCGCCCAGCAGGTTGATGCGAAAGGCGCGCTCCCAGTCCTCGGTGGCCAGGTTGTGGATGCGGCCGTTGGGCGACAGCACCCCGGCGTTGCTGACCACCACGTCCAGCCGGCCGAACCGCTCGGTCGCCCGCTGGATCACCGTCTCCACCTGCTCGAGCTGGCTGACGTCGGCCAGCACCGTCTCGACCGAGTCGGTCGGCTCCCCCAGGCCGTCGACGGTGGCCTGCAGGGAGGGGGCGCTGACGTCGCTGAGGACCAACTCGGTGCCGGCGTCGGCGGCCAGCCGACGCGACACGGCTGCGCCCAGCGCGCCACCTGCGCCCAGGATGGCGACCACCCGACGTGGCTCGGTCTCGGCACTCATACCAGCAGGTACCCCCCGTCGACATTGAGCACGACGCCAGTGACGAAGGCGGCGGCGTCGGAGGCCAGGAACTGGTAGGCGCCGGCCAGGTCGGTGGAAGCGCCCCAGCGCTGCTGGGCGGTGTGGTCGGTGATGGTGGCGGCCAACTCGGGCTTGCGCTTCCACCCGTCGGCCAGCGGCGAGTCGAACCATCCCGGGGCCACCACGTTCACGGTGATGCCCGCGGGGGCCAGGTCCAGGGCCAGCCCCTTGGCCAGGCCGACCAGTCCCGGCCTTCGACGCGCTGTAGGCGCTCAACCCGCGGCGGGGTCGCTCCCCCAGGACCGAGCCGGTGAAGATCAACCGACCGCCCTCGCCCATGACCCGCGCCGCCGCTCGGGCCCCGAGGAACGCGCCGGTGAGGTTCACCTCGAGCACCTGTCGCCACACCGACGCGTCGATCTGGCGGGGACCGGCCACGATGGGCGAGATCCCCGCGTTGCAGATCCACACGTCGACACCGCCCCACTCGGTGACCGTGGCGTCGGCCACCGCCTCGTTGAAGTCCTCGTCGGTGACGTCACCGCTGAGCACCAGCGACGGTCCGGGCAGCGCCCCGGCCACCGCCTTGAGGTCCTTCTCGGTACGGGCCACCAGCGCCACGCGGGCGCCGGCATCGGAGAAGGCGTGGGCCAGCAGGCTGCCCAGTCCCCGACCGGCGCCGGTGATGACCACCCGCTTCCCCGCGACCGCGCCGGGTCCGGGGAACGCCTCGGGAATCCGGATCTGGTCGGTCATCGTACGCCTCTGCTTGTACCGACCAGTACAATACATGCTCCGTGACCCTCAGCCGAACCCCCTCCCCCGCCTACGCCGATCCGGACCTGGTCGAGATGCATCGCCGGATGCTGCTGATCCGTGGGTTCGAGCAGCGGGTGGCCAACCTCTACCGCAGCAGCGAGATCCCCGGTTTCGTGCACCTCTCGATCGGCCAGGAGGCCACGGCCGTGGGCGCGTGCTGGCCCCTGCACGCCGACGACGTCATCACCTCCACCCACCGCGGCCACGGGCACTGCCTGGCCAAGGGCCTGGATCCGCGGGGGATGTTCGCCGAGCTCATGGGCAAGGACCAGGGCACCAACCGGGGCCGAGGCGGCTCCATGCACATCGCCGATCCGGACCTGGGCATCTTCGGGGCCAACGGCATCGTGGCCGCCGGCCTGCCCATCGCCGCCGGCGCGGCCACCGCCGCCCAGCTGCGCGGCGACGGCCGGGTGGCGGTGGCCTTCTTCGGCGACGGCGCCCCGGCCCAGGGCGCGTTCCACGAGGCGCTCAACCTGGCCGCGGTGTGGCAGCTGCCGGTCATCTTCTTCTGCGAGAACAACGGGTACGCCGAGTTCTCTCCGGTGGCCACCCAGCATGCGGCCACCCTCGAGCAGCGGGCCGCGGGCTACGGCGTCGCCTTCGCCGAGGTGGAGGGCAACGACGTGGTGGCCACCGCCTCGCTGATGGACGACGTGGTCACCGCCGTGCGCGACGGGCACGGTCCGATGGTGGTGGAGGCCACCACCTATCGCTGGCACGGCCACTACGAGGGCGACCCCGAGCGCTACCGATCGGCCGACGAGCTGGCCGCCTGGAAGGAACGGGACCCGCTGGTCCTGCACGCGGCGCGCCTGGGCCAGGCCGGGATCGCCGACGACGTGATCGCCGCCCTGGAGGCCACGGTGGCCCGCGAGCTCGACGAGGCGGTGCTGGCCGCCCGAGCCCTGGAGAGCCCGGCGCCCGAGACGCTGCACCAGTTCGTGGTGCGGCCCCGCCCGGTGCGACCCGAACCGCCGGCCCCGGACCCCGACGCCCCCGTCTTCCGAACCATGGACGCCATCCACGATGCGCTGGAGGCGGAGCTGGCCACCGACGAACGCGTCTTCGTGGCCGGCATCGACGTGGGTGCGGGCGAGAACGTGTTCGGGCTGATGCGCGGCCTGCACGACCGCTTCGGCGACCGGGTGCGCGACACCCCGATCTCGGAGACGGCCATCATGGGGGTCGGGGTGGGCGCGGCCATGGCCGGCATGCACCCGGTGGTGGAGCTCATGTACCTCGACTTCGTGGGCGTGTGCCTCGACCAGCTGCTCAACCAGGCGGCCAAGCTGCCGTTCATGACCGGCGGGGCGGCGCAGATGGCGCTCACGGTGCGCACCCAGTTCGGCGCCGGCCGCTCCTCGGGCAGCCAGCACTCCCAGAGCCTCGAAGCCCTGCTGGCCCACATCCCCGGCCTGAGCGTGGTCATGCCTTCCACCCCGGCCGACACCTACGGGCTGCTGCGCGCCGCCATCCAGGACCCGAACCCGGTGATCTTCATCGAGAACCGGCTGCTCTACGGCATGAAGGGGCCCCGTCCCGCCGCCGACCACATCCTGCCCATCGGCGTGTCCACGGTGGTGCGGCCCGGCACCGACATCACCGTGGTGTCGGTGTCGCGGATGGTGCACGAGGCCGTGGCCGCGGCGGAGCAGGTGGCCGAGGCGGGCATCTCGGTGGAGGTGATCGACCTGCGCACCGTGGCGCCGCTCGACGTCGCCCCCATCCTCGACTCGGTGCACAAGACCAGCCGCCTGCTGATCGCCCACGAGGCGGCGGTGCCCTTCGGGATCGGGGCCGAGATCGCCGCGGTCGTGGCCCGCGAGGCGTTCTGGGACCTGGATGCGCCCATCGAGCGGGTCGGCGCCGCCGCCACCCCGCCGCCCTATGCCCCCGAGCTCGAACGGGCCTGGCTCCCCGACCGCGACGACATCGCCGCCGCCCTGCGCCGGCTGGCCGCCGTCTAGCCCGCCGTCACCCCCGAGTGGCGGCAACCACGTAGCTGACAAGCGCGTGGCTGCCGCCGCTTGAGACGGGACGGGGGGTCAGCAGCCCAGGGCCCGGGCGATGACCAGGTGCTGGATCTCGTTGGTGCCCTCGCCGATCTCGAGCACCTTGGCGTCGCAGTAGAAGCGGGCCACCGGCGTGTCGAGCATGTAGCCGATGCCCCCATGGATCTGCACGGCCTCCGAGGCGGCCCACACAGCCAGGCGGCTGGCCTTGAGCTTGGCCATGGCCGCCTCCTTCATGAACGGCTGACCGGCGTCGCGCAACGACGCGGCCCGGTAGGTGAGCCAACGGGCCGCTTCCAACTCGGTGGCGATGTCGGCCAGCTTGAACTGCACGGCCTGGAACTTGGAGATGGGCTGGCCGAACTGCTGGCGCTGGCCGGCGTAGTCCAGAGCCAGGTCGAGCACGGCCTGGGTCAGGCTGAGCGACAGGGCGGCGATGGAGATCCGCCCGACCTCGAGCGTGCCCAGGAACTGGCCCAGTCCCATCTCGGGATCGCCCACCAGGTGGTCGTCGGGCACCCACACGTCGTCGAAGTACAGCTCACGCGTGTCGAGCCCTCGCCAGCCGATGCCGCGCATCTTGGGGCCCATGGTGAAGCCCGGGGTGTCCTTCTCCACCACCAGGCTGGCGTAGCTTGCCGGGCCACCCGCTCCGCGCGGCCCGGGCGCGGCACCGGCGTCGGCCGCCTCGGTGCGGGCCAGCAGGGTGACGCCGAAGGACAGGTCGGTGCCGGCGTTGGAGATGAACGTCTTGGTGCCGTTGATCAGCCAGCCGTCGTCGCGCCGCTCGGCCCGGGTGCGGATGCCGCGGGCGTCGGAGCCGGCGTTGGGCTCGGTCAGCCCGAACGCCCCCAGGGCCCGACCTTCGGCCAACGGTCGCAACCAGCGGTCGCGCTGGGCGTCGTTGCCGAACAGCAGGAGCGGGAGCGAGCCGATGGTGACGTGGGCCTGCCAGGCCGCGGCCACCGACTGGTCGGCCAACCCGATCTGTTCCATGGCCGCGACGAAGCCCACGGTGGACATGCCGATGCCGCCCCACTGCTCGGGGACGAGCATGCCGAGCAGGCCCAGCTGGCCCATCTCGCGCAGCAGGTCGGTCGGGCACCGCGCCTCCTCCCAGGCCAGCGGGGCGCGGGTGGCGATCTCCTGCTGGGCGAAGTCGCGACACAGCGCCACCAGCTCACGTTCGGGTTCGCTCAGCGAGAAGTCCATCCGGCGATCATATTGGACCGTCCGGTACAACGGCCCTCCGCCAGCAAATTGGGAATCTTTGCCCCCTGTTTCCGGTAGGCAAAGGTTTCCAATTTCCGGAGCGGGCGGTGGGGTCAGGCTTCTCTGACGGGCAGGTGGGCCAGGAAGCCGGCCGACCAGTCCATGAGGTTGGCCGGGACGGCGTAGCCGGCCTCGTGGTTGATGGCGTCCCAGTGCTCGGCCACGTCATCCACCGTGAGCCCCGCCTCGGGGTGCACGTAGCCCGGGGTCGAGGCGATGAAGATGCGAGCCAGGCGGCCCGCGCCCGCGGCATAGATCTCTCCGGTGACCGGGCAGTCCTCATGGGCCAGGTAGGCGACCATCGGCGCGACCAACTCGGGCGACATCGGCCCGGCCGCGTCGTCCGAACTCTCGGGCGGGTCCGACTCGGACGGCGGGCCCGCCATCCGGGTCATGGCCGCCGGTGCGATCAGGTTCACCTTGATGCCGTGGCGGGCCCCGGCCAGGCTCAGGCTGCGGGAGAGACCGATGACCCCACCCTTGGCCGTGGCGTAGGCGGTGTTGTTGGGCAGCCCGAACAGGCCGGCCGAGGTGGTCATGACGATCCGGCCGTAGCCCTGGTCCACCATGTGGGGCCAGGCGGCGCGGGTGGTGTTGAACGAGCCCGCCACGTGCACCGCCAGGTGCTGGGCCAGCTGGTCGGCATCGAGGTCGGGGAACTTGGCCCACCGCATGATCCCCGCGTTGTTGATGAGGACATCGAGGCGTCCGAACTGCTCGATCGCCGCGCCGATGAGCGCCTCGGCCCCGTCGACGGTGGCCACGTCGTTGGCGTCGGCGATGGCCTGGCCCCCGGCCCCGACGATCTCGGCCGCCACCCGCGATGCCGGTTGAGCGTCGGTGCCGACCCCGGCCATCGTCGAACCCAGGTCGTTGACCACCACCCGGGCACCGAGACGGCCGAGGAGCCGGGCGTAGCCCCGCCCGATGCCGCGTCCCGCGCCGGTCACGACGGCCACGCGGCCGTCGAAGGTGCGCGGCGCCACTAGGCGCCGGCGGTGCCGGCGGCCAGCGCGGGCTCGAAGCCGAGGAGGTGGCCGAGCGTGCCGCCCACCATGGCCTTGCGCTCGTCGTCGGGGACACCGGCCATCAATGACGCCAGCAGCTCCTGGCTGCCCCGGAAGGTGCCCTCGGCGTGGGGGTAGTCGTTGCCCCACATCACCGTGGACAGCCCCGTGATGTGCCGGCAGGCCACCGCCACCGGGTCGTCCTGGAACGAGACGTGGAACTGGCGGGCCACGTACTCGCTGGGCATGAGCGGGTACGGCCACTTCTCGTTGAGGCGGAACAGCTGGGCCATGCCCGGCTGGTCGTCGTCGGGGCGGGTGTCGTCCCACACGCCGATCCACCAGTCGGGATCCTGGCCGATGCCGGTGATCCAGCACTTGTCCATCGAGCCGACCAGTGAGGAGAGCCAGTAGGCGTTGAACTCGATGAGCGAGAAGTGCAGGTCGGGGAAGCGCTCGGGCACGCCGCCGCCGATGAGCTGGCAGATCAGGGTCTGGGGCACGACCGGCTGCATGACGGCCTGGGTGACCATGCGCTTGGACGCCATCTTCTCGGTCATCGGCTGGTTGACCTGCTGGGCGTTCTCCATCATGACCTTGAGGGTGAGCGCTTCGGGGTCGTTGACCTTGATGCCGCCGGTCTGGGTGTGGATGAAGACGCTCATGCCGCTGGCCTGGATGGCGGCCCACACCGGGTCGTAGTCGGCCAAGTAGTAGGGCCGGGGCGCGGTGGCCGGCAGCAGGACGGCGCGGAACCCGCCGGCCGCCACCCGCTCGATCTCGGCCACGGCATCGTCGATGTCGGTGAGCGGGATGGGGGCGGTGGGCGCCAACCGATCGAAGTAGGGCGTGAACCGCTCGATGACGTAGTCGTTGTAGACCCGGGCGTGGGCGATCGACATCTCGTGGTGGTCGGTGAACAGCCCGAACTGGGACAGGTTCGGGTGCAGCACCTGGGCGTCGACCCCGTCGGCGTCCATGTCCTCCAGGATGATCTCGGGATCGCCCTCGGGGGTGCGGCCGCTGGTCTGGCGGTAGCGCGACACGGTCCAGCCCTCGAACCCGGGCGTGTGCAGCTTGCGGAAGACCCGGGCGCCACCCTCCACGAACGGCTCGATCTCGATCTCCTCTTCCCACACCGCCATGTCACGCAGGTTCTCGGGCAGGCGGGTCTTGAACAGCTCGATGGGCTCGAGGAGATGCCCGTCCGCCGAGACCACGAAGTCCTTCTGCGTCATCGTTGCTACCTCCGTGCGCGGAACCGATGCCTCGGTGGCCATCATCGCGGGCCCGCCCGGGAAACGTGCTTCTCCCCTGGCGCGAACCGGTGTGACGACGGTAGACCAACCGGTCGGTACATTACAACGGCGGGGCTAGGGTCCCGCCGGGTGAGCAGGGCACGGACCAGGTCGCCGAGGGGCGGACAGGACGAGGGGGAGCACATGACCAAGCGGTGGCAACAGCGCCCGCCGGGCTCGACCTGGGGCGACTTCGGCGACGACGACGAGCTCGGTCGCATCAACCTGGTGACCCCCGAGAAGGTCCTGCAAGGCATCCGCGAGGTGGAGGCCGGGATCAGCTTCTGCCTGAGCCTGCCCCTGGACTACCCGGGCGGGACCGCCCTCAACCAGCGGCGTCCGCCACCCCGACTGGCGCCCACCGAGGACATGGAGGGCAACGCCGGCACCTTCTACAACATCCACATGAGCGAGATGGCCGACTTCGGCGACCCCAAGTACGTGGACGTGTGGGCCGACGACGTGGTGACCCTCTCCCTGCAGTACTCGACCCAGTGGGATTCGCTGGCCCACGTGGGCGCCGAGTTCGACGCCGACGGTGACGGCGTGGAAGAGGCGGTGTACTACAACGGCTACCGGGCTGGCATCGACCTGGTCGGCCCCACGCCTGACGCCGCCGGTGACGGGGCCGGCCACACCGCCTTTGCCAAGCACCTGGGTCTCGAGCACATGGCCTTCCACGGCGTGCAGGGCCGCGGCGTGCTGGTCGACCTCGAGCACCACCTGGGTCGCGACTTCCGCGGGGTGCGGCTGGACACGTTGCGCGAGATCATGGCCGCCGACGGCGTGGTGGTGGAGCCCGGCGACATGCTCGTGCTGCACACCGGCTTCGCCACCCGGATCCTGGAGTGGAACCGCCAGCCCGACCCGGTGGAGATCTTCCAGACCTGTTCATGGCTCGACGCCCGCGACCCGGACCTGCTCGAGTGGATCGCCGACTCGCAGATCTCGGCCTTGGTGGCCGACAACTACGCGGTGGAAGGGCTGCTGGGCAAGGACCGCCACCCGGAGCGCCACTCGTTCCTGCCCATCCACCACCTGTGCCTGTTCAAGCTGGGCGTCCCGCTCGGCGAGATGTGGTACCTCCACGAGCTGGCCGCCTGGTTGCGCGAACACGATCGCAGCCGCTTCCTGCTCACCGCTCCCCCGCTGCGCCTGCCGGGCATCGTGGGCTCGCCGGTCACCCCCATCGCCACCGTCTGACGCCACCTGTTCGCGGCCTTCGACGGCAGTGAACCGAACGGTGCTCCCCCTCGGTAGATAGTGCCATGACGAACCTCAGCTCCACCTCCGTGAACCGGTCCCTCGCAATGCCTCGGCGGATCCGGCCCCTTCGGGCCGGGCTGGCCGCCGGCGTCGTCTCGCTCGCCGTGCTGGCCGGAGCATGCTCCTCCTCGCCCAAGACGGTGAGCACGAAGACGAGCCCCTCCTCGACGACCAAGACCTCGACGGCCGCCACGACGAAGACCACCCAGGCGAAGTCGGGAGGAGCTGGTGGTGGGGCCGGTTTCTAGCCGACTCGCCGGGCGGTCCGGGGTCGGGCCGCCGGTCGTCGATGCACCTCGGATCTACCGGCCAGCAGTCGCCATCGTGGCGGCCGCCGGCACGCTGATCGCCGTCGGGTGGTCGAGCCATTGGGGCGGGTCCAGCTTCGACGCCGCCCTCACCGACCAGCGAGTGGTGGTCACGGGCCCCCTGACGCTCGCCATCCTGGCGGTCATCCTGGTCGTCGAGCGGGTACGGCCAGCCCAGATCCGGCCGCTCGTCGCCCGCGGCCATCGACAAGACGCCCTCTACACGGTGCTCAACATGACCCTGGTCGTGCCCCTGGTGGTGGCCCTCGCGCTGTCATTGACCGCGGTGGCCCGACAGGACTTCGGGTGGATCATCGTGCCGCAGCTCGGCTTTGTGCCTCGATGGGCCGTCATCGCGCTGATCTTCGTGGCCATGGACGGCTGCAACTGGCTCGCGCATCTCGCCAACCACCGGATCCGGGTGCTCTGGCGCTTCCACGAGCTGCACCACTCCCAGGAGGACATGAGCGTGCTCACCGTCTTCCGGACCCATCCCCTGATCCACGTGTCGTACCTCGTGGCGCTGATACCGGGGATCGTGCTGGTGGCGAACGGCGTGGTGCCGACGGCGTTGCTCGTCGCCTACGCCGGATTCCTGGCGTTCGAGCACTCGAACACCAACCTCGGGTTCGGCCCGCTGGAGCGGATCTTCGTCAGCCCCAACTACCACCGCATCCACCACCGGCTCGACGGCCGCCAGGACGTCAACCTTGGCTTCGCGCTCACGATCTGGGACCAGGCCTTCGGTCGGGCGGTGTTCCCGACCGAGGCCACGATCCGCGCCGACACCGGGCTGCCCGGACGACCACTGGTGGTGGAGCAGGCGGGTGAGCGACCACACCACCTGGCCACGATGCTCGGCCAGCTCTGGGGGCCGTTCCGTCCGCTCGGTCGTGGCGGCGACAACGGGGCCGGCTCATGATCGCGCCGACCTCGAAAGCGACCCGGGTGGCCAGTAGCCGGTCACCGTTCGCCACCATCTTCCGAACCGAGCCTTCGACTCTGGGCACCGACATCGCCGTCGTTCCCGTCCGCATCGTGCTCGTCTGGATCTTCATCTACTACGGGGCGGGCAAGCTCTTCGGTGCATTCAACGGTCCCGGCATCCACCAGACGTCCCTGTTCATGGCGTCGACGGCCCACCTGCACCCAGGCGGGCTGTTCGCCGTCGTCGCCGGCGTGATCGAGTTCGGTGGCGCCCTGGCCATCGCGCTCGGCCTGGCGTCGCGGCTGGCCGCCGTCGCCCTGCTCGCGGACCAGGTCATCGCCATGGTCACCGTGACCTGGGCCCATGGTCTCTCGTCCGGTCTCTCGTCGACGGCGGCCGGCTACGAGCTCAACCTGGCGCTGGCGGCGATGGCCCTGGTGATCATTGGACTCGGCGCGGGTCGACCCAGCCTCGACGCCGTCATCGGGCGCCGCCTCCAGGCCGGGTCAGCCACCGATCCCCCGTCACGATGACCGACGGCGCGCCGCGGCCCGACGGGGTCGACCTCGACGCGCCCGAGCCGTCACGCCGGGCGCGCCTGGCCCGCGCGGGGGCCAACGTCGTGGGCGCGGCGGGCGCCTCGTGGTTCGCCGTGGCCGGGTACCGCTACTACCAGCAGAGCCATTCGCTGATCGGCGCGGTGTTCTTCGCCGTGCAGCTGTGGATCGTGATCGCCTTCCTCGTGCGGCGTCCGGCTCGCCGGGTCAGCCAGCGCTCGAGCGACTGGCTGCTCGCCTTCGGAGGCACGTTCGGCGGCGTGCTGTTCCGGTCCGACGGCCTGCACCCGCACGTGGGCGTGGTGGTGGGCCTCGGTCTCCAGGTGGCGGGATTGGCCGTGTGCGTGGCTGCGTTCATCGCCCTGGGCCGCTCGTTCGGGTTCGCGCCCGCCGATCGTGGCGTGAGGCGGCGGGGTCCCTACGCGATCGTCCGACACCCGGTCTACGCCGGCTACGTCCTGCTCCAGCTCGGCTACGTGTCGCAGAGCCTCTCGATCCGAAACGCCCTGGTGATGATCTTCGTCTCCGGTTGCAACGTCGGGCGGATCCGCGCCGAGGAGCGCTTCCTGGCCACGGGGACCGAGTACGCCAGCTACCGGGCCGCGGTGCGCTGGAGGCTCGTTCCCGGCCTCTGGTGATCATCCGCCCGATGGCCTGACGGCGCCTTCGGACACGTCTCGGGGATCTGACCGTCGCCGTCACCACTGCTCATCGCCGACGGTCGGTGCGACCATGACCGTCATGGTGGGCTGGCCCTCATCGGCGGTCACCGATGCCCAGTAGCGAAGCGGACCGATCATCCCTGCCCAGGCACAGACCGCTTGCTGGCTCTCCGGGTCCCGCGCCGGCTCACCGCCTCGCCAGCTGTGGACGGCCGCCTCCAGCTCAGCGCACTGATGGTCGCTCGAGTCGGCAGAGTGCAGGGTCACCCAGGCTCGTGGCCACTGGCAGGGGTACCAGCCGCAGTTCATGCTGCCCTGTCGCTCACGGTCGACGACCCGAGCGTCCTTCGGCACGGGGAACACGTCGAGGGCGTTCTCCATGCGACGCCAGTTGCGCGCCGCGTGCCACTGGTGCAGCCCGTAGAGACCACCGGCAACCAGGGCGAGGGCCACCACGATGGCCAGGAGCCACCGCCACAGATGGTGCTGTTTGGGCTCGACCGGGCCAGACGAGAACGCTGTCATGCCGAGACCGTGTCATGGAAGGACCCGGTGGGACACCAGGGGAAACCCCCAAAGCCGGCTGGGGACCTGGGCGTGTCGGCGCGTCAGCCGGGCTTGGAGAACTCGAAGGCGGCGTAGTCGTGGGCCACCACGTCGGCGGCGATCTCGAACAGCTTGGGCCGTCCACCCGTGTTGAGCAGGTAGCGGCGGGGCTTGCCCGGGATGTTGGAGCCGACGTACTGGCCGATGGTGCCGAACGTGGTGAGCGACGCCCCCTTGTCGACCATGCGGGTCCATCGCTCCTCGGAGGTTTCGGACACCTCGATCACCTCGTGGCCGTGGCGGCTGGCGAACGTGAGCAGGTCGGTGAGGATGTCGACCTGGTCGCCGTTGTAGCGGGGGTTGTTGCCGGCCGCGGCGTGGGGCCCGCCCGGGAAGAAGAAGTTCGGGAACCCGTGGGTGGCCAGCCCCAGGAAGGTGGTCGGGCCCTCGGCCCAGTGCTCGGTGAGCTCGAGCCCGTCCCGGCCCCGGATGCCCATGCGAGCCAGGGCTCCGGTTCCGAAGTCGAAGCCGGTGGCCCACACGATGATGTCGAACTCGCGCCGACCGTCGGTGGTCTCGATCCCCGTCTCGGTCACCGCCACGATGGGCGTCGTCTTGAGATCGACCAGCGAGACCTTCGGGTCGTTGAAGGCCTCGAAGTAGCCGGCCACGAACGGGGGGCGCTTCTCGCCGAAGAGGTGATCGGTGGGGATGAGCCGCTCGGCCGTCTCGGGGTCGCGGACGATGCCGCGGATCTTCTCCGCGATGAAGTCGCACCACTCGGCGTTCGCCTCGCGGTTGAACAGCAGGTCGGTGTAGTTGCTGGTCAGCTTCATGAAGCCGGGGCTGTTCCACATCCGCTCGTAGAAGGCGCGCCGCTCCTCCGCCGGGTCGTCGAAGGCGGCGCGATCGCACACCGGGTGGGCGAAGCCGCTGATGGACGTGTTCAGCGTCTCGCGGAGGTCCTCGAAGTCGGCCCGGAGCTGTCGCTGCTCCTCGGGGGTGATGGGCGCGTTGTTGAGCGGGGTGCACCAGTTGGCCGTGCGCTGGTAGACGGTGAGCGACTCGACGTCGTCGACGATGGTGGCCACCACCTGGACACCGCTCGACGAGGTCCCCACCACCGCCACCCGCTTGCCCACGAAGTCGACGGGCTCGGCCGGCCACAGCCCGGTGTGGTGCGCCTCACCCCGGAAGTCGTCGCGCCCGGCCACATCGGGCAGATAGGGAATCGACAACACGCCGGTCGCCGCGATCAGGAAGCGGGCCCGGATCTCCGCTCCCCCCTCGAGGGTCACCACCCAGGTGCCCGATGGCTCGTCGAACACGGCGGCGGTGACCCTGGAGTTGAAGCGGATGTGGCGGCGCAGGTCGAACCGGTCGACCACGTGGTTCAGGTAGCGCTCGGTCTCGGGTTGGGGGGCGAAGTGCTCCTGCCACTCCCACTCGTCGAACAGCTCACGGGAGAAGAGGTAGCCGTAGGTGTAGCTCTCCGAGTCGAAGCGGGCGCCGGGGTAGCGGTTCCAGAACCACGTCCCCCCGACGCCGCTGCCGGCCTCGACCAGCGCTACCGAGTACCCCGCCTCGCGGGCCCGGTAGAGCTGGTAGATGCCGGTGATACCGGCTCCCACCACCAAGACGTCGACATCAGGTTCCCTGTCCACTTCGGAGGATGCCATGGGGCTCCAGGCGATGGCGCGAGTGTGTCTGGTGCGCCACCCGGCGCCCGGGACCATATTGTACCGACCGGTTAGTATAACGTCCGAACGGCATGGCATCGAGAGGGGTCGGCGTGGCGATCGCGGAGCGACAGCGTGGCGCAGGGCCGGTGCCCTTTGCCATGGAGCTGGCGGACCGGGTCCCCAAGGCGCGCTACTTCGACCCGGAGTTCTACGACTTGGAGGCCGAGCAGCTGTGGCCCCGGGTGTGGCAGATGGCGTGTCGCCTCGAGGAGATCCCCGAGCCCTTCGACTTCGCCGAGTACCAGATCCTCGACCAGTCCATCGTGGTGGTTCGCACCCAGGACCCCGACACCGGCGAGCTGGGCGTCACCGCCTTCCAGAACGCCTGTCGCCATCGCGGCGTCCGGGTGGCCCAGGGCCACGGCCGCTGTGACACCGGGTTCACCTGCCCGTTCCACGGGTGGTGCTACGGCGCGGACGGCCACAACACCGGGGTGCCACGGCGGCGCACCTTCTCCGAGCACAACCTCCAGGCCGACGACCTCGACCTCACGCCGGTGCGGTGCGAGACCTGGGGCGGGAGCGCCTGGATCAACCTCGACCCCGAGGCCCCGCCGCTGCGCCAGTGCCTGGAGCCGTTCGCCACCAGCCTCGACGCCTGGAAGGTCGAGTCGCTGCGCACCGAGTGGTGGTACGCCTGCCGGCTGCCGGTGAACTGGAAGCTGGCCATCGAGGCGTTCGTCGAGGCGTACCACGTCCCCCAGACCCATCCCCAGCTCATCATCCCCACCCGATACGGCCTGCGCCCGGGCGAGGTGTTCGACCAGGCCGCCTTCATCGACTCCGACATCCGCTACCTGCGCGAGATGAGCGACGGCATGGCCGGCATGGTCCACGCCAACGACGTGCGCATCGCCGAAGGCCTGCGCGACGTGGAGCTGCCCGCCGACCCCCAGGCGGCCACCGCGGCGTGGAACCGGACGCTCAACGACGCGGTCACCCAGTGGCACCGCAGCCGCGGAGCCGACATGCCTGACCTGAACGAGCTGGCCGACCAGGGCCTCAACGTCGAGTTCTTCCAGGGCTTCGCCAACGCCTTCGTCCTGCCCATGTACAGCAGCGCCTCGGCCTACCGGTTCCGACCACTCGGTCCCGAGGAGACCCTGATGGAGATCTGGTCGCTCACCCGGCCGGCCGCGGGCGAGACGCGCGCCGCTCCCACCCCGCCCGAGATCTGGGACCACGACGACCCCCGCTGGCCGCCGATACCGGCGCAGGACTTCTCCAACATCCCCCGCCAGCAGCAGGGGCTCCACGCTCGCGGCTTCGAGTACATGCGCCTGTCGGCCGGGCTCGAGGGGCACATCTCGAACTTCGAGCGGACGATCGAGGGCTTCCTGGCCGGTGCGTCCCACGAACAGCTGCTGGCGGCCCTGCGAGAGGTCAACGTGTATCCCTTCGACCGACCGATCGTGGACCTGGGACTGTGACGCGCTCGCCCGGAGAGCCATGACCGAGTTGACGTTCGCCGAGGTCGCCGAGGGCGTCCGCGCCGCGCTGGCCGCCTACACCCAGGCGCTGGACGACGGCCGCACCGACGACGTGGTGGCCACCTTCTGTCCTGACGGCTCGTGCGACATCCCGGGCCTGGGCACCCACGAGGGCCACGACGCCCTGCGCGCCGCCTACTCGGCCTGGGCCCCCAGACGGCCCCAGCGCCACCTGGTGCTCAACACCCTGGTCACCGACTGGAGCGACGATCAGGCCACCGCGGTCAGCGACGTCATCTTCATCCTCCAGGGCAAGGAGGGGTGGGCCATCCAGCTGGTCGGTCGCTACCACGACACCCTCCACCGCCAGGACGGCGCGTGGCGCTTCCACCGTCGGTCCGCCGAGTTCGACTGACTTAGCCCTTCGGTCGGCAAGCCTCCCTACGGGCGCTTCGCCATCTGGGTGTCATCGGTCCAGCGGCTCCGGCCTGGCGGCCTTCGCCTTCCGGCACGATCAGGCGATGAAGTCGCCCATCACCTCGTTCACGAAGCGCTCGACCTGGGCGTCGCCGGCCTCGGGCCAGCCGCACACCAGGTAGCCGTAGCCGGCGTCGACCCACTTGCCGGCGTGGCGGCGCGCCGTGTCCAGGTCGTCGAGCGACAGCGACCCGGCGCGGAGGATGTCGCCGGGATCGCGCCCGGCCTCGACCGCCAGCTGGTCGACCCGCTCCGCGGCCTCACGCAGCGAACCCGGCGAGCCGTAGGCGTGCCACACATCGGCGTAGCGGGCCACCAGCGGCAGGGTGCGCCGCGGACCCGTGCCCCCGATCCAGATGGGGGGATGGGGCTGTTGCACCGGAGTCGGCCGCAGCTGGGCGTCGTGCAGCGAGACGGTGTGGCCCTCGTAGCTGACCACCTCGCCGGTGCACAGCCGGGTCACGATCTCGAGCGCGTCCTCCAACAGGTCGAAGCGCTCGCCGGTCGATGGGAACGGGATGCCCAGCTCCTGGTGCTCCTTGTCGAACCAGGCACCGCCCAGGGAGAGCTCCAGGCGCCCGTGGGACGCGTGGTCGATGGTGATCGCCTGGGCGGCCAGCACCGACGGGTGGCGGTAGGTCACCCCGGTGACCAACAGGCCGAGGCGGATGCGGGTGGTCACGCCGGCCAGCGCAGCCAACGTGGTCAGCCCCTCGAAGGTCTCACCTGGCCCCTCGCCGTACATGGGCTGGAAGTGGTCGAACCCCCAGGCCCCGTCGAAGCCCAGCTGCTCGGCGAACTGCACGCGGCGCACCAGCTCGTCCCACGGCATCCGCTGCTGGGCGATGTCGAGTCCGAATCGCATGGAGCGGAACACTGTCACAGATGGCCGCCAGCCGCCGAGCCCGGCGGGCTCCCCCGGACGTGTCGATCCGCCCTGCCAGCCGCGACCCCCAGGCGCTCAGGGCCGCCAGGTGTGGATGACGGGCAGGGCGGTGCGCGGGGGTTCGGGAGGGCAGCGTGTCGCCGAAGACCTCCCGGAGCATCGGCTCCATGACGGGATGCAGGCGTTCCTCGGTGAAGCGGGCGGCGGCATCGGCGGACTCCCACACGTCGATGTAGTGCAGTCCCCCCTCGGGCCGTTCCACCGCCAGGTGCACGATCAACCCCGCCGGCACCTCATCACCGAGGCCGTGACGATGCGCTGGTAGAAGTCGGCATCGATGGGCACGTCCTGGGTGAATGCGTACGTCATGGGGTCCACGCTCCGAGCTATTTGATCCGAATATGACTTCGGCTCAATAATGGGGTCCATGTCCAGGCCTGTCAAGCGCCCGTACGACACCACCACCCGCCAGGCGCGGTCAGCCCAGACGCGCCAGCGGATCATCGACACCGCCCGGCGGCTCATCATCGACCACGGCTATCGGGCCACCACGATCGCGGCGATCGCCACCGAGGCGGGCGTGCACGTCGACACCGTCTACTCGCTGGTCGGGCGCAAGCCCACGCTGCTCACCGAGATCATCGAGCAGGCCCTGTCAGGCACCGACCACGCGGTGCCCGCCGAGGAACGCGACTTCGTCACCGCCATCCGCGCCGAGCCCGATCCCGCGGCCAAGCTGGCCCTCTACGCGCACGCCATCCGCCAGACCCATGCTCGCCTGGCCCCGATCTTCGTGGCCCTGGCCGACGTGTCGGCCACCGACCCCGACGCCCGAGCCGTCTGGCAGGCCATCAGCCACCGGCGAGCGGCGAACATGACGACGTTCGTCCGCGAGCTGCGCGCCGCCGGTGGCCTGCGCGCCGGCTTGTCGATCGCGGATGCCGCCGACACCGTGTGGGTCACCAACAGCCCCGAGGTCTATGTGCTCCTCACTGTCGGAGCGGGGCTGGAGCCCGGATCGATACGAGCGCTGGTTGGCCGATTCCGTGGCGCCGCCTGCTGCTCGATATCCGGCCGGGGACGGCCCGACGCTCAGCCGGCGACTCAGCCCTCGGCGCCGCACCCGACGGGCTCGACGTAGAACTGGCTGGCCCAGCGGCGGAACTCGGTCACCGGTCGCTCGTTGGGCGCCAGCGCGGGCGATGGCTGGTACCGCTTGTTCTCCCAGATGGGGATGTCCTGGCCGAACTGGCGGTCGACCTCGGCCCCGAAGGCGGTGCCGATCTTGGCCCCCAGCTCGTCACCGGCGTCGTGGAAGAGGGTCTGTCGCACCTCGATCTCGCCGTTCTCGATCGGCCGGTTGGCCGAGATGAGCGTCACCGTGCTCATGAGCTCGAAGCGCACCACCCCGATGCCCGGACCGTAGCTGGACGATTCGATGGCGCCCTCGAACTCACCCCGGGCCGTCTGGAACGACTGCTTGGAGCGCACCACCCGCAACGGTCCGTCGATGTCGATGCTGCCCATCTCCCCCATCTTGGACATCCCGTGGACCGACACGAAGTGGGCCAGATCGACGGCGTTCTCGGCCAGCTCCTGCCACACCGTGCAGATCCGGCGGGTGAAGCGCATGCACTCGACCGCGTCGTCGGCCACGGCATCGGGGATCTCCCAGAGCGGAGCCGACCTTCGGGTCGGGGTGGTACCAGAACATGAGGTGGCGGTTGCGCACCTGGGTCGGATAGGACGCCACCCGGGCCTTGCGATTCGGGCGATCCGCATAGGGGATGGCCACGTTGGCGCCGGCGCCGTCGAAGGACCACTCGTGGAACGGGCACACCAGGCAACCATCGTCCACCCGCCCACCCACCGCCAGGTGCGCGCCCAGATGCGGGCAGTAGGCGTCGAACACGTGCCAGTCCGCGCCGTCGTTCCACGCCACCAGGTCGCGTTCGACGCCCCGGAACGAATAGGCGGGCCGACGGGTCGAGCTCGTCGAGGCGCGCCACCGCGAACCACCCGATGGGCAACGGGAACGGATACCGGTTCTGGGTCATGACCTGTCCTCTGTCCGTCGGTGCCTCGCCCACCGGGCCCCTTCGGTGCCGGGCTTGAACGTTGGTTCAGCCTAGTGAACTTTGGTGAGGCGAGGGTCGGGCCTCCCGGGGCAGACTGCGCGGATGCAACTGAGCGCCGCCGGGGGGCTCACCGTCGACGTGGCCACCGACGGCACGGTCAGGGTCGGGCTCGACGGCGAGGACTGGTTCGGCCCGGGCCGCCCGCCCCGGACCACGAGCGTGAGCGAGCCGGCACGGCCACCGACGACCTGGGCACCGCCACCTCGGTCACCGTTGTCGACGGCGAGGTGCGCCGCTCGGTCCGCGCCTACGCCGACCGCCCGCTGCTGGTGTTCGCGCAGCGAGGCCACGACCGCCCTCGACGGCATCGCCACCGGCGCGTTCGACCAGCCCTCGGTCGCCTGGCCCACCTTCACCCCGGCCGAGCGGGCCGACGGCGCGGCACCCGACGGCCTGCGGGGGCTCGTGTTCCAGCACTGCGAGTTCGGGCTCCCCAGCAACGCCGGTCCCTCCCTCGACGGCTGGTTCCTGCTCCCCCACCGTCCCCCTACCGGCTGGCCGCTGCTGCTCACCCGGGCTGACGGCGCGCACGCTGCTCGTCGCCCCGCTCGACGCCTTCCACGAGCAGACGATCGGGCTCAACGGCGGGACGTTGCGCTGCGGCTGGCACGGCGACCTGGAAGCCGTCCCCGCCGGCTTCGCCACCGACCTGGCCGTGATGGCGGCCGACGGACCCCGGGCCGCCCTCGACGCCTGGGGACGGATGCTGCTCGACGCCGCCGGCACCGTCCGACCGGGTCGCTGGCCCGACGCGCTCGGCTCGCGCCCGTCGTACTGGACCGACAACGGCTCGGCCTACTGGTACAAGACCGAGCCCGGCCACGACGTGACCGGGTCCATCGTGGCCGCCGTCGACGACCTGCGGTCCCAGGACGTCCCCATCGGCGCGGTGCAACTCGACTCGTGGTTCTACCCCCACGCCGAGCTCCGGCCCTTCGACACCGAGGAGTGGGTGGTGCCGCCGACGGCGATGACGGCCTGGGAGGAGCGACCCGACGTGCTCCCCGACGGCATCGCCGCCCTGCGCCATCGGCTGGGCAACCCGCCCCTGGTGGCCCACATCCGACACCTCTCGGCCGACGCGCCGATGGCATCGGAGACGCCCGTCTGGCTCGACGGCGACTATGCCGCGCCCGCCACCGCCGAGGCCTACGAGCGCTGGCTCGACCAGTGCCGGGTCTGGGGGGTGGAGACCCTCGAGCACGACTGGCTGGTCGAGGTCTTCTTCGGCGTGCGCGGGATGCGGGCCGAGCCCGGCCGGGCCACCCGCTGGCAGGAGGGCATCGACGCGGCCGCCCGCGACCGGGGCATCACCCTGCAGTGGTGCATGGGCACGCCCGCCGACTTCGCCCAGACCACCACGCTCACCCAGGTCACGTCGGTCCGCACCTCGGGCGACCACGGCTACATCGCCACCGCCGGACAGCTGTGGGCCTGGTTCTGCACGACCAACGCCCTGGCCCGCGGCCTCGACCTGATGCCTTACAAGGACGTGTTCCGCGCCGATCCCGAGGTGGCGGGCGACAACGGCGAGCCCGAGGCGCTGCTGGCCGCGCTGTCCACCGGGCCGGTGGGGCTCGGGGATCGGGTCGGACGCATGGATCCGGCACTGGCCCGACGGACCTGTCGCGCCGACGGGCTCCTGGTGAAGCCCCACACCGCCATCGCCGCCAACGACGAGTCGCTGCTGTCGGGCCCGGCCTTCAACCCCACCCCGCTGGTGGCGGAATGCACGTCGCTCCACCCGGCCGGCCGCTGGACCTACGTGGTCGCCATGCACGCCCACCCGGGCGACGACACGATCGACGGCCGCTGATCCGCCTCGGCTCCGTCCTGAGTCGGGGTTCGGGCGACGTGGTGGCCTGGGACTGGCGTGCGGCCAGCGCGGCGCGGCTCGGCTCCGATGCCTCCATCGGGGTCTCGCTGGACCGGGAAGGATGGACCTTCCACGTCCTCGCCCCGGTGCTCGCCTCCGGCCTGGCGGTGATCGGCGACGTGACCAAGTTCGTGACCGCGGGCGACGCTCGCGTCGAGATCGCCCCGACGCCCACCGGCGTCCGCCTGGTGGTGAAGGGAGCGGGTGAGCTCGTCACCATCACGGGTTGGGCCTCGGCCCCACCCACGTCCCCCGACGGGCCCGTGGCGTATGACCCGTCGACGGGCGTCTGGACCACCGATGTCGACGTCCCCCGTCGCGGTTGGGCCACCATCCGCGTCGACGCCTGAGCCGCGGGGCGTCGTCCCGCCCAGCTCGCCCACTCGGCATCAGGCCAGGCCCCACCGGGCCATCGGCAGCACCCCCAACGGGATTCGAACCCGTGCCGCCACCTTGAGAGGGTGGTGTCCTAGGCCGCTAGACGATGGGGGCCGGGACGAGCCGGATCATCATAGCCAGGCCCCTGGAGTCGGCCCCAATGCGATCCACGGTCTGCCCGGGGGCTCGCAAATGGGGACCGGCGTCAACCGAATGGAACCTGATCGTCATCTGACCGCGTTCTGGGCCCTGGCGGTGGCGGGTAGATCCGCCCTTGTGAGCCTGCCCATCCACCCGGGCCCGACCCGGCCCGACGGAGCAGCCCGCCGCCTGCCGGTGAACGTGTTCGCCACATCCAGCTCGGCGGTGGTGCTGGCCCCGTTGCCCGGGGTCATGCCCGAGCACGTCCGGGTGGTCGTGTCTGATCGTGAGCTCACCATCACCGCCGAGCGGGATGTGGATGCCGACCACGACTACCTGCTCCACGAGTGGAACCCGACGGCCTTCGAGCGGACCATCGACCTGCCCGAAGGGGTGGGCTGGCCCATCACGGCCACGGTGGCCCACGGCCAGCTCACCATCACCCTGGCCCGACACGGCACCCGTCCCGACGACGAGGCCATCACCATCGTCCCCACCGCGGCACGACACCTCGGGCCCCAGGACGTGCTCGACGTCATCGACCTGCGCCACGCTCAGCCGGCCGATTGATCGCTGGCGACCGTGCGAGGTGAGCGCGAGTGACGGTGGAGCAACTGGCCATCACGGTCCGGCCCGAGAGCGACAACGTGGCCGTCGTCCGCCACTTCGTGGCCTTCGCGCAGCGCGTCCTCGGGGCGCACGCCGATCCTGAGGTGGCCGCGGTGATCACCAGCGAACTGGTGGCCAACGCGGTCGACGTGGCCGCCGGAGAGATCACCGTGACCATACGCTGCCAGGACGGGTGCCTGCGGGTCGAGGTCCAGGACCACGGCTACGGCATGCCCGAGATCCAGCACCCGGCGCCGGTCGACGCCGGCGGCGGGCGGGGCCTGCTGATCGTCGACCAGCTGGCCGACGACTGGGGTGTCCAGCAGTTCCTGCCGGGCAAGATCGTGTGGTTCGAGCTGGGACCGGCACCGGCAGACGCCGAGCATGGCACCATGCCTGGGTGAACCCACCTCTGGCGTCGACGCCGGCGGCCGACGGCTACCACCTCCCGGCCGAGTGGGAGCCCCATGCCGGCTGCTGGATGGCCTGGCCCACCCGCACCGACACCTGGCGCGACGGGGCCGGCCCGGCCCAGGAGGCGTTCGCGGCGGTGGCCAACGCCATCGCCGCCACCGAGACGGTGACCATGGCCGTCGGCTCGGGGCAGTCGGACCGGGCCCGGGCCCTGCTGGATGGCGCCGTCGGCGTGGTCGAGCTGGACACCGACGATGCCTGGATGCGAGACATCGGCCCGACCTTCGTGGCCGATGACGCCGGAGGGCGCCGCGGCGTCGACTGGATCTTCAATGCCTGGGGCGGCCTCGCCGGCGGCCTCTACGCCCCGTGGGACCGAGACGATCAGGCCGCGGCCCGCATCTGCGAGCTCGAGCAGGTCGACCGCTACCGGGCCCCGCTCGTGCTCGAAGGCGGCTCCATCCACGTGGACGGCCAGGGCACGCTGCTGACCACCGAGCAGTGCCTGCTCAACCCCAACCGGAACCCCGCGCTGACCCGCGCCGACATCGAGGGCCACCTCCGCGACCACACCGGCGCCGAGACCATCATCTGGCTGGGCCAGGGCGTGTGGCTGGACGAGACCGACGGCCACGTCGACAACCTGGCCTGCTTCGTGCGCCCCGGGGTGGTTGCCCTGACCTGGACCGACGACGCCGAGGACCCCCAGCACGCCATCTCCACCGACGCCCGACGGCGCCTGGACCAGGCCACCGATGCCCGCGGCCGCTCGCTCGAGGTGCACCTGGTCCCCCAACCCCGGCCCCGGCCCATGACCGAAGCGGAAGCGGCCGGGATCGAGCTGGCTCCCGGCACCAAGGTCCGCCCCGGCGGCGCCCGCCTGGCCGCCAGCTACATCAACTTCTACCTGGCCAACGACCAGGTCATCGTGCCTCGCCTGGATCCGGCCGTCGACCACGAGGCCGCGGCCATCGTCGGAGGTCTCTTTCCCGACCGGGCCGTGGTGGGGGTGGACACACGCGAGGTGCTGCTCGGCGGCGGCAACATCCACTGCATCACCCAACAGGTCCCCGTCGGCGGGGTCTGGGCCGACTGAAACGGCTCCAACCTGGAGGCGCCGGCCCGCCCCGACGACGGGGACCCCGGCTGCTCAGCGGCCGCCCAGCGCCCGCTCCAACTCGGTCTTGCTCATCTTCGAGCGACCCTTGATGTTGTGGCGCTTGGCCTTCTCGTAGAGCTCGTCGTAGGTGCGATCGGCGGTCCCTCGTCCGTCGGACGAGACCCGCCCGGGGGCTCGGGTCGGCGAGTAGCCGGCGGCGCGACGGGCGAAGCGGATGTCTTGAGGCATGTCGTCTCCTCGCAGGGCTCGACCCACCAGGTGTGGGGCGTCCCAAGTGCTTACCCAGCCGGTCCGGGGGCCAGACCGCGGATTCGGCGGTTCTAGGTGCGGCCCCCTCGGGTAGGGGCTTGCCACGCCGATCTCCGGGTACCGGAGTCGAGCGACCCCCCAATCCCAGAGGAGCTCGCCATGAGCGACAAGACCGATCAGATCAAGGGCCGAGCCAAAGAGGCCGCCGGCAAGCTCACCGACGACAAGAGCCTCGAGCACGAGGGCAAGGTCGACCGGGTGGCCGGCGAGACCAAGGAGAAGTTCGGCCAGGCCAAGGACAAGGTGGACGACGCAGTCGACAAGGTGAAGGACAAGCTCCACCGCTGATCCCGATCGCCTGATCCCAGACACGCGGGTGCCGCCCCCGGGCGACACCCCGCAGGTGTCGGTCGGAATCCCGCCACCGGCCGGCGAAGCACAGGACCCGGACACCTTCCCTCCCGTCCGGGTCCTGTGCGCGTCCGGGCCCGGCCGGCAGTTCTCGCCCGGCGGCGGTCGGGGTAGGGAGCGACCGGACCTCAGGAAAGGACCCGCCATGACCGAGCCCGACACCACCCCCGACGAGCAGACCCTGGCCGAGGACGAGCGCGACGCCCAGGCCGAGCATCGCGCCGATCGGGCACCCACTCCCGAGGAGGAGCAGGCCGCCGACGCCAACCCAGCTGTCCCCCCCGAGACCTCGCAGGCCTACACCGAGGCCATCGAGCGCGGCGCCGACATCAAGGGCGAGGGGCAGGTCGACCTCTAGGTCGGCCTGACACCCCCGATAATCTGCCGACCATGACCAACCTCGAAGGTCCCCTGCGCGTCGATGCCTCGAACCAGGAGGGTCAGCTGGTGCTGGTCCTGGCGGGCGAGCTGGACCCGCACACCGCCCCCGTCCTGCGCGATCGCATCGACCAGACGCTGACCCCCGACACCGCCACCCTGGTCCTGGAGGTGAGCGGACTGCGCTTCATCGACTCGTCGGGCCTGCGGGTCATCATCGGCGCCCACAAGGAGATGGCCGGTCGGGGCGGGCGGCTGATCCTGCGATCGCCGACCGACACCACCCGTCGCCTGCTCGAGATCACGGGCTTGGACGACCATATCGAGATCGACTGATCTCATGGGCAACGACATCCGAGTGATGGTTCCGGCGCAGCCTCGCTTCCTGCGCATCGCCCGACTCACCGCGGCCGGTGTGGCCACCGACCTCGGGTTCGACCTGCGCGACATCGAGGACCTTCGGGTGGCGGTGGACGAGATGTGCGCGGTCATGATCGACGGCGCCGAAGTCGGCGCCGAGCTCGAGCTGCGCTACCGGGTCGACGGTGACCACCTCGAGATCGAAGGGCGCTGCGCCCAGGACGGAACGCCGCCCGAGATCCATCCCGTAGCGCTGGAGCTGCTGTCGATGACCGCGGACGAGTTCCAGGTGAACGGCGACGGGTCGACCCGTTCGTTCCGCCTGGTGAAGCGCCATCGCGATCCGTCGATCTGATGACCGAGTTGGAGCCCCCGGCCGGCGAGCGCCTGGCGGCGGAGCGTGACGCCGCCTTCGCCGAGTACCACCGCACGGGCGACCGCCGGCTGCGCAACCAGCTGGTGGAGGACAACCGGGGGGTGGCCGAGTACTTCATCAAGCGCTACACGCATCGTGGGGTGCCGGTCGAGGACCTGCGCCAGATCTCCCTGCTGGCCGTCATCTCCGCCGTCGACCGCTTCGACCCCAGCCTGGGGGTGGCCTTCTCCACCTTCGCCAGCCGCACCATCGAGGGTGAGCTCAAGCGCTACCTGCGCGACCGGACCTGGATGGTCCGCCCACCCCGCCGGGCCCAGGAGCTGCACCTCGAGCTGCGCCGGGCCGACGAGGACCTGAGCCAGCAGCTGGGCCGCTCGCCCACCATCGCCGAGCTGGCCGCCGCCGTGGACGCCAGCGAGGACCACGTGCTGGAGGCCCTGGAGGCCGGCGTGGCCCACCAGGCCACCAGCCTCGACCAACCCCAGGCCGGATCGACCGACGACGACGCCCGGTCGGTGGGAGACCGGGTGCTGGTGGGTCGGGACCCGGGGTTCGAGGACGTCGAGCGCGCCCAGGTGGTCGCCGACCTGTTGGCCGACCTGCCCGAGCGCGAGCAGGAGGTCATCCGACTGCGGTTCTTCGAGAACCTGACCCAGCCCGAGATCGCGCTGCGCATGGGTGTCAGCCAGTCCTACCTGTCCAGGATCATCCGACGAACCCTGGTGGACCTGCGGGACCGCCTGACCGAGTCCGACGCCCTGGGCTGATCCGACGCGTCGGATGGGGTTGGCGAAGTCTCATCGAACTCTCATGAGCCCGGCGTGAGATTGCTCCAGACGGGTCGAAACCGCGACGACCAGATCCTGACGGTGCGAGATCCCATCGGAGGGAGCGATCAATGTCCACCAGCTACCAGTTCGCCCAGGCCTGGCTGCAGTCCCGGTTCGCCGACAGTGACCGCGGGGCGTCCCTGGTCGAATACGCCCTGCTCGTCGCCCTCATCGCCGTGGTGTGCATCGCCGCGGTCACGGTGTTGGGCCAGGCCGCATCGAGCAAGTTCAGCTCGGTGGCCAGCGCCATCTCCTAGCGGCTCAGCGTCGTCACCACCACGACGAGCAGGGCTGCGCCGCCGAGCACGATCAGCCAGCCCTGCCACGTCTGGGGTCGGATGCCGTAGCCGACGCGCTTGGCACCGAACCAGGGTTGTGTGTGGCGTTCATCGGCCATGACCACTCCTCGTCCATCGTCTGCTTCCTGGGTCGGGGGTGCCGTCGAAGGTGCCCGACCCGAGGCCTGTCCAGCCCGGACCAGGCGCGCGGCCAGCTGCGGATCGGCGGTGCTGACCCGCAGCTGCTCACCGGTATCGAGATCCAGCACCAGGGTGGCGCCGGCGCGCACCGTCATCCGACTGGTGCGCCATCGCCAGGGCATGCCCACGCCGTAGGCCTGGGCGCGGGTGAGCTCGACGGCCCGGGCGTCGAGCACCGAGTCGGCCGGCAGCGATCGACTGGGCCAGGACCAGGGTCCCTGGCCGACCACGAGATGGCCGCCGCCGACCACCAGCCGCACGGTCGACACGAACAGCGACGTGGCCACCAGGCCCGCGCCGACCACCACCACGGCCACCGCGCCTGCGCCCAGCGCCACCATGGCGGCCGCCGTGACTGCCGTGATGGCCAACCCGACGGACAGGTGGGGGCGCGACGTGACCGTGCTCGAGTACCCCTCACGGGACGCGCTCACCCGAGCGCCTCCACCAACTGAGCCAGCGCGCCGGGCGTGTAGCCGTAGGACCGGCCCAGCTCGACGAGTTGGGCGACCGCCTCGGCGATCTGGCCGCGAGCCTTGGCATCGGGGCTGACGCGGGCGCCCCGACCCCGACGGAACTCGAGCACGCCCAGATCGCGCAGTCGCCGGTAGGCGTGCAGCACGGTGTTGGGGTTCACCTGGAGCACGGTGGCCAGCTCCGAGGCCGGAGGCAGCCGCTCACCGGGCTCCAGCCCGCCGTCGTCGAGTGCCCGCAGCACGCAGCTGGCGATCTGCTCGTGCAACGGTTCGGCGCGGCGCACATCGATCGACCAGAGCATTGGTGCTAGATGTTACTAGCACCATTCGCCAATCACCAACCCCCAGCGGGTGACGCCCCTGACGGCGGCGGACCCGCACCCCGGGCGACCACTCCGAGGTGACCCCCTTTCGGGATTCCCGCGGCCGGGCATCGCCAGGAACTACCGTCGGCGGGCGACGCGAGTGACTGGGAGAGCGACCATGGTCGAACGGCAGCGGCGAGATGACGTGCGAGCCCACGAGTGGTCCGGGGCGGGTGAGGGCGGACTGGTGATCTACGACCCGGTCACCGACGCCGGTCACCTGTTGAATCCGGCCACCGCCGCGGTGTTCGAGGCCTGCGACGGGCGGACACCGGTCGACCAGATGGCCCAGGAGGTGGCGGCCCGCACCGGGTTGCCGACCGATCCGGGGATCGTCCAGCTCGCCCTGGCCGAGCTGGACGAGGCCGGACTGCTGGTGGCCGAGATGGCGGAACCGTCAGCCCGCGAACCCGCCGGGATGTCGCGCCGGGCCCTGATCACGCGCCTGGCCCTGGGCGCCGGCGCGGTCACGCTGCTCCCGGTGGTCCAGACCGTGGTCGGGTCGTCGCAGCTGGCGGCGGCCACGCCGTCGCAGCCGCGCACCGCGCTGGACAGCCTGGTGGCTGACCCCAAGACGGCGACCACCACCGCCGGCACCCCCGTCGAGGTCACGCTGACCACCACCGGAGGGTTCACCACCCCGACGTCCACCATCTTCGCCATCGACACCCAACCGGCGCACGGTGAGGTCGTCCTGGTCGACGCGGTGGCCACCTACACACCCACGGCGGGGTTCAGCGGAACCGACACCTTCACCTACATCGCGGCCCAGTGCGTCCCCTTCGCCGACGCCCTGCCCGGGTGTCCCGAGTCCACCGGTCCCGTTCCCGAGACGGGCACCGCGCCGGCCACGGTGACCGTGACCGTCGAACCGGCACCCACCACCACCACCAGCTCGACCACCTCGACCGCTCCCACCACCTCCACCGCGCCGGCGGCCAAGGCCGCCACCGCGCAGCCCACCTTCACCGGTTGAACCAGCAGCTCCGGGCCGACGACGTCGACCCGGCGGCCCGCCAGGCGCTGATGGCGCTGGCCACGCCCGAACCGGTGGTGGGCCCGCCGGGCCACCAGATCTTCGGTCACGTGCTGGACGGCCACACGCACCAGCTGACCGAGGACGTCGTCGAGCGAGAGGGGGCGTTCGTACCCAACGAACCCCAGGGGCACCCGCGACGCCACGGCTGGGTCCTGGCCGAGGCCCCGGCCTCGGCTGACGCCGTGGTCGACTTCGTGCACCGTCGCCTGGGGGAGCTGGCCGCCCGATTCGGGCTCGGGCCAGCGGCCGAGGCGGAGGGCGGGCTGGAGCTGAGCGACGTCATCGTCACCGCCCATCGTGATGGCGACTTCCTCGGACCCCATCACGATGACGGTTGGCCGGGCCTGCGCAACGGCCGGCTCCTGAGCTTCGCCTACTGGTTCCACGACCCGCCTCGCCGCTTCGAAGGCGGGTCGCTCAGCCTCTCGGGCTGGCGCCGGCTCGGTGGGGTGATCAGCCCGACCGGACCCAAGGTGCACCTCGAGCCCGACAACGACACGATGGTGGTGTTCCCGTCGGCCACCCGCCATGAGCTCGGCGCCGTGCACTGCGAACCCGACGACTTCCGCGCCGCCCGCTTCGCGGTGGTGGGCTTCATCCGTCGCACCGTTCCCACGGCTGGCCATTGACCCCCGGCGGGTGATCCCGATCCCGGCCGAATGCTCGATCCCCAGTCCCCGCCATCGTGCATCCACCGCCCGTACGAGGAGGCCAGCCCCCTAGGGAGCAACTCGGTCGAGCCGTTCGACCACGGCCCGGCCCAGGCGGCGCAGGGGCGGCTCGCGCAGCTGGTCGAGGCTGGTCACGAAGCTGGCCTGGTAGGGCTGGCCCCGCCACCGCTGCCAGCGGGCGTAGGCCGCGTCCTCGCGATCGAGGTGGTCCAGGAAGTCGCCCAGCTCGCGGGGAGAGGAGAAGCGGTCGGCGTCGATGTAGCAGTCCGGCGACGGCAGCAGCTCGGCCACCTGTTCACAGCCCCGGTACACGGGCACCGACCCGGCCCGCAGGGCGTCGAACACCTTCTCGGTGACGTAGTCGGTGGCCCTCGAGTTCTCGAACGCCAGCACGAACTTGTAGCGGCGGTAGAGCGCGACGCGCGCGGCCGCGCCCGGGGGGACCCTCTCGGGCTGATTGCGCAGCACCGTCCCGAAGCTGTCGACCCGGACGCGGCGCATGAGCTGGGCCACATAGGCGGCCCGATCGGATAGGTCCCGCCCGTTCGATCCCAGCCAGACCACCGGCGAGGCCGCCCGATCCACCTCGGGAGCCACGCTCTGGATCTGGGTGACCAGCTGGGGATCGAGGTACGGATGCCAGACGTCGCTGGACCGCTCGTAGGTCATGGTCAGGTCGAAGCGAGCCATGAACTCGGGGCGATCGAGCAGCGGGCAGTTCGGTCGGCTCTCGAGCGACCAGGCCACCCACAGCTGACCGGGAGGCTTGGGCGTGGCCGCCAGCGCGACCGGGTCGCAGGTGGGCACGTGCACCACCAGCGCGTCGGCCCCCGGCCCGTCCTGCGGATCGAAGCTGAACCGCACCTCCCTGGCGCGCAGGCCGGGTCCGTCGAGCCGGCCCAGCTCGTCGGTCACCCGGCCCATGCCGGCGTGGGGCCGGTTGTGGAAGGCCACCACGATCGGGTCGGAGCGACGCACCCGCTCACCCTAGTGAGGCGGTCTGGCACAATCTGGCGGTGCCCGACCCCGGTCCCGACGGTCCGCCGGCCGCCTCGCTGTTCGTGGTGGGCCTCCCCCGGTCGCTGTCCACGCTGGTGGTCCTGCGAGCCGGCGCCGCCCTGGGCCTGGCCGAGCCGAGCTGGGCCGGTGCTGCCGAGCTGTTGAACCTGGACCGCAACCGCCTCCACGGCGGCCCGGGCTACGACGAGTCCCGCAAGTTCGCCCACCCCGAACTGGACCCGGAGGTGGTCGACGCCGCCGAGGCCCTGCTCGACGACGCCGTGCGGCCGAGCGACAGGATCTACAAGGACGTGGTGCAGCCCTTCGCCGTGGCCCGGTGGCTGGCGACCCATCCGACGAACACCCTCGTGTTGGAGCGCCCTTTGGCCGACGTGGCCTTCGCCATGCTGGCCAGCCGGTGGTACTACCCGGCCACCGCCTCGTGGCTGGCCCGGGACCGCAAAGCTGCGGTGCTCGAAGGCCTGGTCCGGGCCGAGCAGGCGCTGGCCGGCATCGCGGGGGTGCGCCTGCGCTTCGACGACCTGATCGACGACGAGGATGTCCTGTGGCGCGCCCTGGCCGAGCTCTATCCCGACGCCGACCTCGACACCATCAGCTACCGCGACGGCGTGTTCGTCACCGAGACGCGCCGGCAGCGGGCCCGGCGGGTGATCCCCGCCTATCGGGCGCTGTGCTGCCAGCTCGACCAGGTGCGGGCCGAGGTCGACCAGGGTGGCCCGCCGTCGGTGCGGCCTGAGCCCGAGCCCCCGGTCTCGCCGTCGGTGGCCGAATCGATCCGCCGGCTGGCCTGCGAGCTGATCGATCGCCGGGCCACTGTCGGCGTCATCGACCACGGGGTGGTGGTGCTCGAGCACCTCGAGGGTCGCCGAACCCAGCGCCTCCCGGGACCGGACCAGTCGCTGACCGACTCGTTGGGCGACCTGGACCGCGACGGCATCGACCACCTGCTGGTGCTGCGGCCCGATCTGCTGTCGGCCGACGAGCAGGACCGGCTCGATCGGGCGGTGGCCCGGGCCCGACCGCTGCACCGCGACCCGATGTTCCACCTCTACGGTCTGTCGGGCTAGCTCACCGACAGGAAGGCGACGACGAGTTCGTGTTGCTCGGGGGGGAGGACTCGAACTCACGCGCAGGCCGTGACGGCCGATGACCGCCCATGCTCGACAGTGCGCTGACCTGCACCTAGGCCGGGCCACCCGTGGGAGTCCTGGCTCCTCCTGACGGTCTGTTATGCATCGTCTGTGACCAGACCGTGACCACGAAGTAGCCCGTCGTCGGCATCCTGCGACGCTCCGTCCAACCTGTCCACGAAATGGACGCCACCGTTGCGAGGTTGGAGGACTCGTTGGCCCTCAGGGACCTACGCCGAGTTGCGCACTTCTCTCCTAGTCTTTCGGCGTGAGTGAACCAGACGAGTCAGAAGGTCCCCAGGCGGTCGAGAGTACGGGGCCGTGGGTCTCGGCCGCCTTCCTGTGCGTAGCGTGTGCTCATCGAGGGGGACGGCGTGCCGAGCTACATCCGCACGGTCGACAAGATTCTGCAGCGCGGCCGATCCGGAGTTGGCGCATCCGACCCCATGCCCCCGGTCGAGCTGAACCTGTCGTTGGTCATCAGTCTCAAATCCGACCAAGCCAGGGGTCGCCACGCCGTCGAGGTACGGATCGAGGAACCTTCCGGCCAGACGATGGACACCAACTACAGGTTCCCCGTGACCTTCGAGGGCGAGGAGCGGGGCCATCTGATCGTCGTTCAGTTTGGCGGCATGCAGCTCTCCGAGGAGGGGCTGCACTGGTTCGACATTCGGCTCGTGCGCGACGCCAAGCTCGAGTCTCAGCGCCTCACACGAGTTCCGCTGCGCGTCGACTACCAACCGATACAAACGGAGACCGGGTTCGGGTGAAGGTCGACGAGGTGGTGAACACAGCTGACACCTTGCCGTACCGAAAAGTCATGCCGAGCACATCAGCGATCTCGCCACGAAGCGTGGCCTCGTCGATGTCACCTCGGCCGAACTCTGCCAGCCGCAGCCGCAGCTCGAGGCTAGTTCGTTCTCCGCCGCTGGTCCGTGCTCGACCAACGCAGCTGCTACGGCGTCGATCAGCTCGGCGACGGTGGCCCGCTCCTGTTCGTATGCGATAGCCACCGCCTTCAGCTCGGCCATGGTGTTCTCCTTCGTTGCACTGCTGGTGTCTCGGTCGTTACCACCTTCGGCAACCTCACTGGTGAGCATAAGCCCAACCAAGGTTGGACGTGGTATCTAGCCGATGAACAAAGCAGTCCGGGTTTCCGAGGCACAAGTCCGCATCCTGTTCGAGGAGGAGCGGATCCTGGAACGGGTGCTCGCCAGCCAGCTTAGAGAGCGCGTTGAGACGAGCAAGCCCGCGCCTCCCACGAAGGTGTACCTCCCCGGCCACCCCGGGCCGACAGGGGAGCCCTTTCCAGCTGGCACGATGAGCCAGCTGATCGGCTACTACGGGCCCGAAGGGAAGGTCGCAGAGGCCCATCGCTACCTCTGCCCGGACGGCTCCTTGGCTGCGAGCGGCATGCCGGATCCCAAGATGGTCCTGAAGGACGACACCTGGTACGTCTACGTTGGCTAGGCCGGATCAGGCGCTTCCGGCGAGCATCCGCCGTCGCTCCCGGATCGACGTGCCGCTGAACACGCCCTCGAGGTAGCGGCCCTGCGCTAGTGCCCACGCGGTGTAGGTCCCCCGCCGCCGAGCATCGCGGGCCGCACGCGATGCCGGTGGTGAGCGCTTCGACCTCATGGGTGGTGACGGTCACCGGCAAGGGTGAGATGCCGACACACCCGCGGGGTCAAGGGTCGTGCGTGTTCCTTCGTGTCCCGACCACCAGCGTCCCGACACACATAGCCAGGCACCCCACTCCAACAAGCCGCGTATCCACCACTCGTATCGGTACTCCCAACGCTCGAGCCCGGTCATCGGCACGGCCGGCTCGACATAGCTGCCATTGCTCAGCCAACGCGCAACCCCTCCGTGATCCGAGCACGCGCCTGACCTGGTAGCGCTCGACTGCCACCCATCGCGACATACTGCGCCCGATCGGTAGTGATAGCCGATCGTGGTGGGTTTCGCGCTCCCGTGTGCAGCCCAGCCGTCGGAGGCGACGAAGAGAGAGACGAGACCTAGTGCCAGCCAGATCAGAGCCAAGTGCCCCGCCGAAATCCTGAGATGTCTCGCCGGGCTCCTTTGAACTTCGCCCTCGGGGGCAGAGGTCGGAGCCGATCTCGGTCCTGCTCTAGGCGGCACCATCATGCCGTCCTCGAGACGCCACCCTCGTCGGATCATGCGTAGTTCGGACCGGCGTAGTGGGCGACCGAGAGCGAGATATGCCTCGGCCCTCAGATCGCCTCCTCCTGATGTTGCCGGCATCGGCGGGCACAGCAGCAGGCTGCTCAAGGTGCGCGCTCTCTCCACCGGGCCGGTCGAGTTGCGGGACGAGGTCCTCGTCGGCGTCGGCTCGACGTAGGCCCAGGTTCCCCCCTCGCGTTGAACCCAGCCAGCAGCTTCCGGCGGCGCCGGCATCTCCATCCCTGGCTCGAGGTAGATCCAGGCCCCATCCTCGCGCGTGAACCCAACCGACGACCTCATGCCGTTCGGCCGCATCCTCAGCCATCGGCCCTCCACACGTGACGACCTAACGGCGGAGTCCCGCCAGCGGGGGGCCTCAGCCAGGCTCGGCTTAGCAATCCTGCCAGCTGCCGTCGTATTCGCTGCAGACCTCAGCCGACGCAATGTTGTAGCCGCCAGCGGCCGTCCCCGTCTGAGTCACAGTCTCGTTCTGCCCGTCGTTCCAGTTCACCGTCGTTGTGCAGGTGACCGAGCCCGCACCCTGGAGCTGCGCAGTAACGGCATAGTACTGGGCGCCCGAGTTGTAGGGCACGGTCACCGCCAAGGGCAGGCGTGCCGCTCCGATGTTGCTCCCTTCAGCGCCGTAGGTGATGTCAATCCCGGCTGGAGCGCTGCCGGAACATCGAAACACGACGTTCTGTATTGGCGGGGGTTGGGTCGTTGTCGGAGCATCCGAAGCGGTCAAGTTGCAAAGGCCGAGGTCGGATTGGTCACCCGCGTAGTACTGGGCGCACTGGGCCAGGGTGTGATTCTGTAGGTCGAGCGAGGTCGTTGGCGGCACGGTCGTAGTCGTCGGCTTCGGTGCGGTCGTGGTAGTTGGCTTCGGCTTTGTGGTGGTCGTTCTCGGAGGCTGGGTCGTTGCTGGGTCGTGGGTGGTGCTCGTGGCGGTCGACAGCGCCACCTTCTTCTTCTGCGTCGCGGCGCCGATCGCGCCGACGGCGATGAGGAGCAGGCAGAGGCCGCCGCACGCCAGAAGGGGGATCAGCCACTTCGGTCGCGCTTTCGCCTTCATCTGCGTCCCCGGGCCCATGCGCGAGGGGCTGGCACTGAGTGGGAGGCCCCGGAGCGAGGAGGGGCGGCGGGCTGGTCGGCGGACCGACAGGTGGGGACCCTAGGCGGAGGCGGTGCAGGCCAGCCGCCTGTGATCGGGGGCGGCGGGGCGGGTGGCGGTGGTGGTGGCGGAGTCCACGGTGTAAGGGGCGGTGTATGTGTTGCTGGTGGGGGTGGCGGCTGGTAGTCGGGGTGCTTCTCGGGTGGGTACCACTTTCCATCACCGGTCTGCCACCAGCCCGGGCCCTGCGATGTGTCTCTCACGCTTAGTCCTTCCGCCACGCCGGGGCGTCCGCTCCCCAACCTGCCTACTACTCGTCGGCCTGCGCCGGGGATCCTGAAGTTCTCTGGGGCCCAGGAGGCCGGGGCTACCGTGTACCGTCAGCGGCTGGCGCGAAGCGTGCCTCATTACAGCGGGCGGCGAATCTCGACGATGCGCTCCAGGCGCGGGCCGAGCCTCAATGGAGGGTAAGAAGGTCCTGGGCGACTTGAAGGGCCTAGACCGGTGATCATCGACGGCTAGCACGGCCTGCAGGTCGTCCCAATCCTCCGGGCGCCAGAGGAACACCTCGGCACCCGCTTGGTGCAGGGACCGCAGCACGTCGACCTGCTCCGGGCTGGCTGGCCCTTGTCGGATTTCAGCTCGACAAAGATCACGCGGCGTTGGGCGGGGTGCCAGAGGGTCCGTCTGGCCAGCCCACCACGCTGGTGGCGGTCGTCCATCGGTGGCCCTTGCCTATCGCTCCTGCGGTGTGTGTCACCCGCCAGCCGAGGATGCCGGCCAGCTCGACCACCTGGGCTTGGAAGTCCGCCTCGGTAAGCATGGCCGCTGGCATCGGACAGTCGAGCAGTTGGCGAGGATCAGCAGCGGACGGCGAGATGTGCGGTGCCGATCGGCTCAACCACTACCAGCGCTCCGTGTCGTAGAGGAGCGCATCGGCCTCGGCCTTCAGCTCGGCGGTCAGGCCCTCGATGGTCTGCGAATCACTATCGCGATCACTGGCGCCTCCCTGGATCGGCGACGCCAGCAGCTCAAGCGCCGCCATTGCCTCGTCCTGGGAGATCTCCCCGCTGCCTTCTGATGGGCCAAGGCCAGCACGGCGTCGATGTCCACCACCTGATCGTCGGTCGCGACCGCCCGCACCGCCAGCACCTTCGCTCCATGGACCGAGCCGACCTGTACTAGCCCGACGTGGATGGCTTGGGCCTTGTCGACGTACTCGCTCACGCCCGGGTGAATCGCCCGCTGTTGGGCGGATGGCGTATGCGTGCCACCGTCGACGTGTAGGAACCCGATCGAGCAGTCGGTGATCGCGGGTGGAAGTGTGCGGCCCTCGAACTCGGTGGGCCGAACCTGCGTC
Organism: uncultured Microthrixaceae bacterium; assembly: GCA_963793965.1. GTDB lineage: Bacteria > Actinomycetota > Acidimicrobiia > Acidimicrobiales > Acidimicrobilacustridaceae > UBA4742. The sequence goes on along the minus strand of CAWCCB010000007.1, from coordinate 230,265 downwards.
CACGCCTGCTTCGCTCGCGGACGGCATCGAAGTCATCGAGCAGGAACCTGACCGACGGGCCGTTGTCGGAGGTCTGATAGTCGATGCCGCGGCCCATCGTCTCGCGGGTCATGGTCCCAGGTGAGCACCGGCATGCGCTCGGCGACGCTCGCATCGAGGGCGCGACCCGACCACAGCGTTCCAAAACTGTCCGGACGTGTCGGCTGATCAACTGCAGCGTGATCGTGTGCCCGTCGTTCGTGTCCTCGGCCTGGAACTCCGAGCCGGTCTGTCTGCGGATTTCCATGGTCACGCCACCTCGCTCAGTGCTGCCTCGCCGATCCAGACCACCTCATCGGGCTTCAGTTCGCTCGGGCGAACCGAGGTGATCTGCGTGTCCAGCAGTCGCCCGCGGATGGTTGCGTCAACCATCGAGAGTTCGAGAAAGCTCTGTGCGTGACCAACGCCGTCGTTGACGTTGACGATGGTGCCGACCGAGACCGACCAGCCGGGTCGGATGAATCTCAGAGCTGTGACCCCGGACAGGTAGAGCCCTTCCGGCGCCAGTCGCCATCCCGTCACCGCGCCGAAACTGGCTCTGCTGCCCTCCGGCTCATGCCAGGAGTGCCAGTAGCGCACGTGCGGGTATCCGTAGCGGCCTGCGATGAGATCCCAGAGCTGGAGGGTTTGGCAGACAGACGGGAGATCGAATTCGCAGTCCTCACCGTCGAGTCGTCGCTGCTCGGTGGGAATGGCCAGGGCCTCGAAGTCGACCAAGAGACCTCGCCGCCAGACCATCCGTGCGGCTTCTGTCTTCTGCGCTTCGTCCTCACCGAGGAGGTGCTGCGCGACCTGATCAAGGATCTCATCGAGGTCCTCGGCCGGATCCGCCGTCATCGCCGAGCACCGAGCCCGGTCGCGTCCGATGTCGCGGCGCTGGGGCCGGCTGACTGTTGGCGATGGTCAAGCGCTCGGCTGCACGCTCGAGTTCGGCTGCGCGCTCGGCGATATCCGTGGCACGCAGCGACTCGATCTTGTCCATCCGCTTGCTCACCCTGTCCCAACGCAGGCCCGTCTGGCGCTCGAAGCGACTGCGGATTTCCTTGAATTGGTCATCGCAGCGTCGCCACTGCCCAGGCGCGCAGCAGGACGCCGCGTAGGCGTTGTACACCCGTTTGTGTGCTCCAGTCGCTACGGTCATGAGAGCGATGGCCCGGAGCCCTTCGTCTCCGATCTGAGTGCGCAGATCGACCCAAGCGCTCCTCAGATCCCACGGCGAGCTGGTGCTGGGCGGTTCAGGTAGTCCAAGCATATCCGCCGCATGCTGGAGGTCCCCTCAGCGCGTCACCGGATCAGGCTCGAGCGTCTCGGTCTGGCCGGTTCTCGCTTCGATGAGCAGCAGATCCGTCATTCGCACCCACCGGTCAGCCAGTTGCGTCGCACGCTCGTGCATCGCGTCCAGGTTCCAGAAGGCTGTCAGCCCGCCGGCCGTGTCCCACTCTGCCATTCGGGCATCCAGCTCCCACATTCTCATGGCGTCTTTCTCTCCTGCTTGAATCGATCGGCCTCGTCGCGAGCTACCCGGTGTTGACCTCGGATCATGACGCTGCAGAGCCGGGCGTCTGCGATTGCCGCCCGGATGGCCCGGTCCGTGATGCCGATCTCGGCTGCGAGGTCCTTCACCGAGACGTACTCGACCGCATCGGTACCGCCGTCAGCAACGATCGGAACCTGAGCGGAACGACGTTCCTGCATCAACTCGGCCACGGCCACCAGCGCATCCAGGGAGCGCGCCTCGAGGTCGTAGCCATCGGAGCGCAGGGCCCGCTGGCCCATCTCCAGGACGGTCCTGAACGCCCCGGTCAGCCGCTCAGGCACGACGTAGACGGCCACGCCGTGGGCGTGGGTGACCTCGATCTCCCCGAAGTCGACCGCGATCATCGGCCCTCCAGGTACTTGGCCAGCCCGGGCACAGACGCCGCTTTCTGCTCCTGCCACCGTTGGATCTGCTCCTGGACGCCATCTCGTCCCGGATCGGCGTCCTCGAAAAGGTCCCCATCGATCAGATGACCGCGAGGCTTCTCCTCGAGCAACGCCTGAGCAGCCAGAGCCAGCGAGATCGCGTCGGTCGTCGTGCCCGGACGAGGAGTGATCCATCCGATAGACGCCCGGCGAAGTCTCCCGGCGTTGCACTGCGGCCAGCTCATCGACCAGGCCCTCGTCGTCGGGCAGGTCGAGCCGGTGATCTCGCAGCAGCCCGTACAAGGTCATGGCCAAACGGCTGATCGATGCCGGACTGAAGGCGTACTCAGTGACCCGGACGCCCTCACGGGCGAGCCCCTGCATTAGCGACGCAGCCTGCCAAGGGTCACAGACCACAGGCGCTCGGTTGTAGGTCCTCGATGCCCACAGGGCCGTCGCCTGCACGTCATCGACCTTCACCGGCTTCTGCGGCGTCCCCTGCCAGATCTGCTGGTGGTCGACGCTGATCGTCACCCCATCGTCCTCGAGGTGTCGGTGAGCGATCGTCAGAACCGTGCGATCGCGCTTCAGCCCGAGGTCGATTCCGATCCGGTAGCGCATCCCAGGCCGAGGTGGCAACGTTCCTTCGTGGCGCACGCAGGCCCGCACGTCGTCCAGCGTGGTCAGACGGTCCTCGGGGGCCTGCCACTGGTTCAGATGAAGTCGGGCGTACTGAGAGGGCAGCAGCAGCCGGCGCTGTTCCTCAAGCGCCTCATGCGCGATCCACGGACACGGCCCAGGCGTCTCGGCCACCCACCACGCCTCCGATGCCCGAGCCGACTCCAGCACCTTGTGCGACCAGTGCGCAGGATCGCCCGCCGTCGTGATGACGACCAGCCGAGAGCCCACCACCTTGGGCATGGCCGACGTGAGCGCCTCCCAGAACGTCACCACACCCGGCGTCGAGCCCCACTGGGCCAGCTCGTCAGCCACGACCAGCCGCGGCCGCAGCCCGTACGAGCCCGGACCGTCAGCAGCCAGCGCCGTGATCGATGCGCCATTCGAGCGGTTGCTGATCCGCCACGTGCCCACCTCGAGCAGGGGTGCCAGCTCGGGAGTGCGCCCGACGAAGCCTGCAGCCTCAGCGACGAGGAGCCGTGCCTGGTCCCGGTCGGATGCAGCGGTGAACGCTTGCGCCCCCGGTGGTAGCTGCTCGAGCACCACGGCCAGAGATACCCCGGCCACGTCCGTCGTCTTTGATGCGCCACGAGGTCTGGTGATGTAGTGGTTGCGCGGGGTCGACGGGTCTGAATCGAGGATCGCTGCAGCGTCCTCGCGCTGGAAGTCGACCGCGGCCTCGCCCCAACGTCGTCCGTCCTCGAGGACCAGCGCTCCGAGCAGGTCCAGTCCGCTCATGGCTTGACCTCGCCAGCTTCGAGGATGGCCCGACCCACGGCGCGCAGCTCGTCCAGTCCCTTCGCCGGCTCGGTCGCTGACGCCGTGGTCAGGCTGGCCAGCAGCTTGGCCCACGCCGCCGGATTCAGCCCGAGGTTGGCACGTAGCGCGGCCGCTCTGGCCTCTGCTCGATCGAGCATGCTCAGCGTGGACCGAGGTTCGCCGTTGTCGTCCCACAGGCCATTGGCGTCCAGCCATGCCCGCATCAGCCGGCACCGAGCCTCAGCGTGCGCCCACGCGGTGACCTCGGCGGCGAAGGCTGGCTGACCGACCCACGGAGCAATGGCCACTAGCTCGGCGGCGATCTCGCGGGCGATCGGCTCGACCAGGCGTCGGGACCGAGCACCATGCGTCCTCGCAGCCAGGTTGTCCTGCTCGAAGGCGGCCCAGGTGTAGCCGCGAGCCTCCATGCCCGCCGCCTCACCCATGGCGGCCACCACCAAGACGATGATCGGTAGTCCTCCCCCGTTCGCAGACGCCATGCGCTGCAAGGGATCGCGATGGAGCGGTCACGCGCTGGTCACACGGGGGCTGCTCTGCCGATCTCGCGCATCGTTTGCGCGGTCAGAGGCCGTGATGAGCCTGGATGGCCGCCGTTGTCGTTGGGCGGTGTCCTTCTGGTCTGTTCTGACTGTGCCCCGGGTCGGTCAGCGTGGGACCTTGCCGAATGAGTCGGCTCAGCGTGCCGTGACCGTGCCTGTAATAAGGCAGGGGCACGGGGCACGGTCACACATCGCCTGTTTGCCCACTGTGCCGCGCACGGTCGGGGCACGGTGGGGCACGGTGGTCTGGTCATGTGGTGGCTCGCTCGATGTCGGCGTCGGTGAGGTCTCGGATGTAGCGGTGGATGCGTGCGCCTCGGGCGCCGTCGGTGATGGTGATGCAGCCGATGGATTCGGCGAGTTCGGCGGCGTCGTCGATGAGTTGCTGGCGGCTGCCGGCCTTGGTCCGGACCTGGGCTCGGAGCTTGCGGACGGTGAGTCCTTCCGGGCCGGCCTCGCGCAGTGTGGCGACGACCTGGCGCATGATGAGCACGACGGGGAGCGTCGTCGGCCCCCTTCGCTGTCGGCTGGTGGTTCGAGCACGATCTGGAGGTGCTCGCCGGTGGGGTCGATGTGGACCCAGGCGCCGGTTTCCTTGCTGGCGTAGTTGCCGTGGCGGTCCTTGGCGCAGGTCAGCTTCAGCTTGCCCGGGCAGGTGCGGGAGAACGGGGTCACGACCTCGACGAGCCAGCTCGCTCCGGAGATCAGGGCGCGCTTGCGCTTGGAGCCGGACGGGAACAGCGGGTTGTCGGCGGCCTTGGTGGAGTGGTCGAGCAGCAGCACGGTGTGGCCGGCACGTTCGAAGCGGTGCGGCAGGAACCGCTTCCACTGGTCCACGTCGAGGTCTTTGTCTTCGGACAGGCCCATCAGGCCGAGCGATTCGCCCACGCTGTCGATGACAGCAGGACCATGCCGAGCGGGCTCGTGTCGTCGAGGAGCTGGTCGATCATGGAGCGGCCGGGCATCTCGTCCGGGTTGACGTAGTGGAAGCGGGCGGCGATCACGTCGTCCTCGACGCCGAGACTGCGGAGCCGTTCAATGATGAGCGTCTCGTTGGCGTCCTCGAAGTCGCACCAGACCACATGGAGCCCATCGGCAAGGTGCTGGCGGGCCGCTTCCTGGGCCAGAAGCGACTTCCCGACACCGGATCCGCCATGACGGAGTTGATGCACCCGGCGTAGAGAAGGGCCCGGAGGTCGAGGCGGTGCAATACGGTGGGCACGGTCGGCTCGAGATGGCCGGCGAGGGCGTCGGTCAGATCGCGGAAGCGCCACGAGGCGCCTTCAATCTCGGCAGCGGGCTGCATGACCGAGGGTTCGAGGATGCCTACGTGTTCGAGGTTTCCCCGATGCCAGTCGATCTCGTCGAGCTCGAGGTCGCGGAACTCCTCGTCATCGGGCGCCCACTCGGAGCCGGTCATGAGTCCCCGCCCCGAACCTGCTGGTAGGTCGCGCAGTCCTCGTCCTGGTGGACGGTGATGCGCCACACGCCGGAACCGGCCAGCTCGACGGTCTGGTAGGCGTCGCAGGTCTCGCAACCGCCGGGGATCTGGCCACCGTCGAGCGGGCCCAGCATCTTGGCGAGGGCGTCCTGGGCTGGCGTTCGAGGGCTGCTCATGCCGTCCGCCAGTCCTGCTCGGGCGCGTGCCGCTTCGACTTCTGGGCACGTCGGATCTCGGTCAGGAACCGGCGCATCTCCCAGAAGTGGTGAGGGCTGATCCTGTCCCGGCAGTACCAACAGATGCCGCTTGCTGGTGGGATTCCGTGGCGGCACGTCCGTCGAGCCGAGGCCATCACGCGGCCTCCCTGAGCAGACCCAGATCGTGGGCGCTGTCGAAGCCGAGGTAGATGATGTCTCCGACCACCACATCGCCGAAGCCAGCACCAGGTCGCTGCCGCTTCGATTCGACCGCCACCACCGGGTCACGGTCGCTCACCCAGACGCGATGACCCAGCGTCACCTCGCGCAGGTCCCAGAAGCGCTCGGTGATCCCACCCGGGACGTGTGGCCGGCGAGCCATCAGGCCTGTTCCGATCCGGGCTCGCGGGGGGCGTCGGGGTCTAGGCCGACAAGCCGCCAGAGCGCAGCAGTCGGCACCCGCAGGCTGTGGCCCAGCCGAAGAACCGGCAACCCCTGAACGCCGTCGGTCTGCTCGTAGAGCGCAGCTTGGCGTAGGCGGCCGCGCGACCGATCCCCAAGGCCGAGCCACCCGCCTCGACGCTCATGGTCGGCTCGAGCCGTGGGTCAGGTAGGAGGCTCGCCCTCACGATCCCGATCAGCTCCTGGAGGGAGCGAGCCCACCGTTCCGCAACGTCAGGGCGCGGCATGCAGCGCCCACGCTCCCAGCGAGACAGGGTCGATGGACTCACACCGAGGGAGCGCGCATGCTCGCTGAGGGTCGAGATGTGCACCCTCCCGGAGCGAGCGAGGGAGTCCTGTCGATGCGATGGTTCGCACCCAGGTCACGAGCCGTAGGTCGGTCATGGGGCGAGGTCTCGGATGCCGAAACCGTGCCAAAGTTGAGATCCATCCCTGATCTCATCTCAGATCACGGCTCAAGTCTCATGGCAAAACCGTTGCATAAGTCTGCCGTCGTGGTCTAGCCTCCGACCATGGCCACGTGGACAGCCGGCGATCCATTCGAGCTTCCCGGTGTCGCCATGGTCGGAGTTCCCTTTGTTCTCCACGGTCGCCCGTGGCGCGTCTGTGATCAGGGTGAACTGGTACCCGGACCCCGCGGACGAGGGCGACGCTGAGGTATTCGACGGCTCCGGAGTGGCGACACGAGCGACCGCCCTCGATCACGAGGTACGAGCTATCGAGGGATTACCGCCCGAGCCGGGACCTCCTCCACCCTTCGGCACCCGCGTCAGTACGCATTGGCCGAGCGCATGACCATCGCTTGGGAGGTCGATGACTACCTTGACCTTCCCCAGCTGCCACCGGACAAGCCGATGCAGGGTCGCTCTCAGGCAGCGAATGACGCCTGGTACCGCCAGTTCTACGCGATGTTCGTCGGTGGCGGTCACTCGGCTTCGAGCCTGAGCAAATCTTCGATGAGGTTGCTGATCGCCGGGACTGTGCCCCAGCCACGGTCAAGACCTGGTGGCAGAGGGCGCAGAAGATCGTTGCGCAAGACGAGCGCATGAAGCCGACCGCTGTTTCTGAGCTGCGCGTCGTCTGCGGCGGTCCCATCCTCGCTGGCGCCGTGGGCCAGCGATTGGATGGCGGCCTCGTGCATCCTGCTGGCTGCTTCGTGAAGGGCGACAAGCGCATGGTCATCGATCGCAAGGGAGGACTGGTGCCGCTATGAGCCGACCAGCTCCGCAAGGACGCAGGACCGCGCAAGGACGAGGCGCACCGGCACATGGTGGTTCATCGTCGATCTCGGCCCCGGTATCGACACCAAGGGCGAGTGGCGCCAGCGCCGTCAGGCTCGACGCCGCGGCTTCTGCTACCCGGCGAGAGGCGCAAGAGGCGCTCGACCAGCTCCGGGTGGAGTCCCGCCAGGGCACACATGTCGCTCCGTCACGCCTGACCGTCCGCGACTACCTCGAGGGGGACTGGCTCCCCGCTGTGCGCCGCAACCTCGCAGAGAGCACGTGGGAGTCCTACGAGCGCAACATCCGGCACCACGTCGTGCCCAACCTCGGCGGTCTCACGCTCCAGGCTCTCGACGGGCCCGCACTCGACAAGCTCTACACCCGCCTACTCAGTCCGGCCGCAAGCGCGGCAACCAGTCCCCAGGGCTCAAGCCGCGGACGGTGCGCTACATAGCGACCATCATCCACGCCGCTCTCGATGACGCGGTGAAGCAGCGGAAGGTCTCATTCAACGCCGCCGATCAGGCCACTCCCCCGTCGGCCAAGTCGGCCCGGGCCCCGGAGATGAAGACGTGGATGGCGCGAGAACTGGCAGCCTTCCTCGAGCGCACCGCCGATGATCGGTACGGCGCGCCGTGGGCCTTCCTCGCTCTCACCGGTTGCCGCCGTGGTGAGTGCCTCGGCTTGCGCTGGCAGGACGTGGACCTCGATGCCGGAGTGGCTGCCATCCGCCAGCAGGTCATCCCGCTGCCCAAGGCCAGCGGCACCGGCCGAGAGGCCAGGATCATCAGCGGGACCAAGGGCGGCGAGGCCCGGGTGATCGAGCTCGACCAGCGCACCGTGGCCACGCTCCGAGCATGGCGGAAGCGTCAAGCGGCGCGAGCGGCTGCTGATGGGCGCAGGCTACGAGGACAACGGCCTGATCTTCCCGAGACCGGATGGTCGGCCTTACCACCCCGAGGCGTTCTCCAAGTCCTTCGACCGCCGCGTCCGACAGGAAGCCTTCGAGGATCTACCAGACGATCCGGCTGCACGATCTGCGTCACACGTGGGCCACGCTCGCCCTCGAAGCCGGCGTCGACGTGGCCGTGGTCAGCAAGCGGCTCGGCCACAGCTCCCCGGTCGTGACATGGCAGACCTACCAGCACGTCCGCCAGGGGATGCAGACCGACGCGGCCGAACGGGTGGCAGGTCTGATCTTCGGCGCCTAGCGGAACCGCCCCGAGGCCTTTGAGCAACGACTCGATGGCTTGGCCTTGGGTTGCCCAGGATCTCGATCGCCCACCGCGACGGCCTGGAAGATGAACCACATCACCGCGAGGCGCACCGATCACCATCGCCTTGCCGGGATCGAGGCGACTTGAGTTGACTCTCGACGGTCTCGAGTTGGGCCTCCAGGTCTGCTTGATCCTCGCGGTGGAGAAGATCGCCGCCATCTCATCAAGTGCGGTTGCGAATCTCGCTGATCAGTGGCTCGAGGTCAGCCTTCTCGGCCGGTGAGATCTGCTCATCCGTCCGCTGCGCGGCTCCGCACTTTCACTCGACCCGGATCGCCGGAGGTAGAGCGATGCCGATCGAGGTCACCCTGCGCTCTCGGTTGGACATCGCCCTCAAGGTCGAGCCTGAGTTCCAGGAGCGCGGTCCGCAGCAGAGAACATGCCTCCTTGATGCCGCTGCGCTCGGCCGCGCTTCCATTCGGTGTCCGGCGTATCCAGCGAGAACGCCAGCAGGCCGTACTGGACGCTTCTGAGTCTGCTGACCAGGGGGTGCGCCGGACCAAGCGCTCTCCGAACGATGGCCCGGTTCGATTCCCGCCACTCGGTGAGGTCCACGGGACCAGCCTCGCCATACGTGATCTGCTGTTCGAGGAGCTCGATCGCCCGACTGGGTCCATCGCCATCCGTCAAGGCCCTCCCGCTCGGTTGTGACCAAGGTGTGACCAAATCGGCCATCTGAGCGACTATCGACAGCCGCTTGACCTGCGCCGATCTTGCTCGGGGGGAGGACTCGAACCCCCAATTAGTGGACCAGAACCACTTGTGTTGCCAATTACACCACCCCCGAAGGTGGTCGAACCCCGCAACGGGGCACCGCACTCTAGCGACTGGGTGCCCGGTCGCGGAAACGCATCGGGACCCGGCCCGACCAGCTCACACGAAGCGCGACAGGCGGCGGTAGCCGATGAGGCGCCCGAGCGACACCGCCGCGGTCTCCCGGGCGTACTGGTAGGGCGAAGAGGGCTCGTCGTCGGGTGACACGTGGGCCGACAGGCCGAGCTCGCCGGCGATCTGGCCGATGCGGTAGGCGTGGTAGGGATCCGACACCAACAACACGTCGGGCGCCACCCCGGCCTGGTGCAGGATGTTGGCCGCGGCCGACAGCTCCTGGTAGCTGTCGGTCCCCTGGTTCTCGAGCTTCACCGCCGAGGCCGGGATGCCCGTGGCCGTGAGGTAGTCGTAGCCGGTGACGCCCTGGGTGACCCGATCACCGGGCTGCTTGCCGCCGGTCACGATGATCAGCGGCGCCCGCCCGGCCCGGTACAGCGCGGCGGCGTGGTCGAGGCGCTCCTTGAGCACCGGCGACGGGCGGCCGTTCCACTGGGCCGCGCCCATGACCACGATGGCGCGCGCCGAGGCCCGGGTCTGCTGGCGCGACGCCCACCACACCTGACCGAAGGTCACCGCCAGGTACACCACCACCACGGCGGCCAGACCCAGGGCGATCTTGAACGGCAGCTTGAGCAGGCGGAGCACTACAACCGTTCTCGGGCCGCCCGCAGCCGACCCAGTGTGCGCTCCCGGCCCAGCACCACCATCGACTCCCCCAACGGCGGACCCACCGATCGCCCGGTCACGGCCACCCGGATCGGCGCCTGCCACTGCTTCTTGGGCAGCTCCAGGCGCTCGCCGGTGGCCTGGATGACCGCCATCAGCGCCTCGGCCTCCCAGGCACAGGTCTCATAGGCGGTGGCCACCTCGTCGAGCATCGCCGCGGCCGAGTCACCGCCTTTGACCATCACCTTGTCCCATGACGCCTGGTCGACGAGCGGCTCGGGACGGAACAGGAAGTCCACGTAGCCGGGCACCTGGTCGAGGCGGGTCACCCGCTCGCGCACCAGCGGCGCCATGGTGGCGAAGGCGGCTGGGTCGTAGTCGTCGGGCGCCCAGGGCAGCTGGCCCCGCTCGCCAGTCAGCCAGGGCGCCGAGCGGGCGATGAACTCCTGGTCGGACAGCGCCCGGATGTACTCGCCGTCGAAGTGGTCGAGCTTCTTGAGGTCGAAGAAGGCCGAGGAGGACGTGACATCGGCGATGTCGAACTGGGCCACGATCTCGGACAGGGGTCGGATCTCGATGCCGTCGGGAGCGCCCCAGCCCAGGGTGGCCAGGTAGTTGGTCATGGCCTCGGCCAGATAGCCCCGCGCCACGTAGTCGCCCACCGACACGTCGTCGCGGCGCTTGGACAGCTTCTGGCGCTTCTCGTTCACGATCAACGGCACGTGGGCGAACTGGGGCTGGTAGTCGATGCCCAGGGCCTGGCGCAGGAGGAGGACCTTGGGGGTGGTGTTGATCAGGTCCTCGCCCCGGATGATGTGGGTGATGCCCAGATCGGCGTCGTCCACCGCGTTGGCCAGCAGGAACATGGGCACGCCGCCGCTGCGGACGATGACGAAGTCCTCCAGGTTGGCGTTCTCGAAGCTCACCTCGCCGCGGATCAGGTCGGTGAAGGAGGTGGCGCCCTCGTCGGGCACCCGGAACCGGATCACCACCCCCGGACCGTCGGCCACCTGGCGATCCCGACAGAACCCGTCGTAGCCCGGGGTCTTTCGCCCGGCCGCGGCGTTGCGGGCGTCCACGTCGGCGCGGGCGCAGTCGCAGCGGTAGGCCAGGCCGCCGTCGAGCAGCCGATGGGCGGCGTCGACGTAGAGACCGAGACGATCGGACTGGTGCACGGGCTCGCCGTCCCAGTCGATCCCCAGCCAGCGCAGCGAGTCGTAGATGGCGTCGACCAGTTCGGGCCGGGACCGCTCGGCGTCGGTGTCCTCGATGCGCAGCACCATCTCGCCGCCGTGGTGGCGGGCGAACAGCCAGTTGAACAGGGCGGTGCGGGCCCCGCCGATGTGCAGGTAGCCGGTGGGTGCGGGCGCGAAGCGAACGCGGACGGGGGGATCGGTCACCCCTCGATGCTAACGGCGCGGCTGACCCGGTCTCGGGCGGGTCGCCCGGTAGCATCGGCACCCGTGCGCCCCCGCTCGCTCATCTCCGTGTTGTTCGTCGCGGCCCTGCTGGCCCCCATGGCCTGCTCCAGCCACCACGCCGCGGCCAAGGCCGACCCCCGTCCGGTCACCCACACCACCAACACCACCGTCAACCCCAACGACCGCTGGATCACCGAGATCGCCACGGCCAAGGTGCCCCAGGTCCAGGTCTTCCACGACCAGCCGGGCCAGCCGGCGACCACCACGACCACGACGCCCGTCCCGGCCGGCGCCCACCAGGCCTCGCCCATCCCGCGGACCGGGCTCAACGCGGCCGGCGTGGCCCTCGAACCCGACGGCTACACGTACTCGAACCCCACCTACTTCAACAACCCCCTGGTGTTCGACGTGGTGCACGACGACGGGGACTGGCTGGCCGTCTCGCTGCTGGCCCGACCCAACCAGCAGGTGGGCTGGATCCGACGCGACGACGTCACCGTCAGCACCACCCAGTACCACATGGACCTCACCGTGTCGGACTTCGATCTGAAGGTGTTCGACGGTCCCAACCTGGTGGTGGAGACCAAGGTGGTGGTGGGCACGCCGTCGACGCCCACGCCGCTCGGCCACTTCTACCTGACCGAGAAGATCGCTCGACCCCCGACCGGCGCCTACGGGCCCTGGATCATGGCCACCAGCGCCTACTCCGAACAGCTCGACAGCTTCGACGGCGGGCTCCCGCAGGTGGCCTTCCACGGCACCAACCGGCCCGCCCTGATCGGCACGCAGGCGTCCAACGGCTGCGTGCGGATGCCTGACGCGGTCGATCTGCAGCTGGCCGGCCTGCTGCCGCCCGGCACCCCCATCACCATCCAGGCCTAGGCGCTCGGCGCGGCGCGGCGCTTGAAGAAGGCGCGCCAGTCGGTGGCCGCCTGGCGGGTGATCTCGTCGGGCGTCAGGCGCAGCACGGCCTGGGGCACCAGGTCGGCGATGCGTCGCCGCTCCATGTAGTGGTGGGGGTTGGCCGCCCCCTCGAACAGGGGACGCCGCAACCGCAGCAGCTCGGCGTCGGCCGGAGCCAGGAACCCCCACACGGTGAAGGCCACGGTCAGGTCGTGCACGGCCGGGGCCCGTCCGAACAGCGACGCCCGCTTCAGGGCCACCGCGCTGGCGCCGGCCACCACGTCGGCGGCCGACTCGGTCTCGTCCACCACCAGGCGGTCCTCGAAAAGCCGGGCCAGCTTCAACACGTAGCCCTGGTCGGGACCCGGGTAGCCCAGTCGGGGACCGAGGGGCTGGCGCCCGGTCAGCTCGCCGGGCCGGTCGGCCAACCACTCCTCACCGTTCCACGGGGGTGATCGGTAGACGCGGGGCTTGTCGACCGGGGAGCGGGGGACGTACTCGGGAGCAGCCATCGGGTCGATCCTAGGCCGCGGTGTGCAGCAGCCCGTAGACGAGCGAATCGACCAGCGCGTGCCAGGAGGCCTCGATGACGTTGGTGTCCACGCCCACGGTGGTCCACACGTTCTCGCCGTCGGTCGAATCGATGAGGACGCGCACCACGGCGCCGGTGGCCGAACCGCCGTCGAGGACCCGGACCTTGAAGTCGGTGAGGTGGATGCGTTCCAGGGCGGGGAACCCGCCGTCGAGCGCGGCCCGCACCGCCGCGTCCAGGGCGTTGACCGGGCCGTTGCCCTCGCCCACCGCGGCCACCCGGACCCCGTCGACCCACAGCTTGACCGTGGCCTCGACGCTGACCTCGACCGCATCCTCCCGGGTCACCGGACCTTCACGGTGGTAGCTCGAGACCCGGTAGGCCTCCACCTCGAAGAACTCGTGGTTCCAGCCCGCGGCCCGACGCATCAACAGCTCCAGGGAGGCGTCGGCCGCCTCGAACAGCCACCCCTTGGCCTCCAGGGCCTTGAGCTGGTCGCTGAGCAGCCCGGCGGCCCGGTCGTCGAGCTCGACGCCCAGCTCGCGGGCCTTCATGGACATGCCCGCCCGGCCGCCGAGATCCGACACCAGCACCCGGGTGTGGTTGCCCACCACGGTCGGGTCGACGTGCTCGTAGGTGGCGCCGCCGGCCCGGCCCAGCGCCGAGGTGTGCAGGCCGCCCTTGTGAGCGAAGGCGGACACCCCCACGAACGGGTCGGCGGGCGACGGGGGCACGTTCACCAGCTCGGCCACATGGCGGCTGACCGCGGTGAGCCGCTCCAGGCGCCCCTCGGGCAGGGTGGCGATGCCCAGCTTGAGGGTGAGGTCGGGGATGACGGTCATGAGGTTGGCGTTGCCCGTGCGCTCGCCGTAGCCGTTGACCGTGCCCTGCACCTGGGTGGCCCCGCCCAGCACCGCGGCCACCGAGTTGGCCACCGCGCAGCCCGAGTCGTTCTGGGTGTGGATGCCGATGGCCACCCCGGACAGATAGGCCCGGACCTCGGCGGTGATGCGCTGGACCTCGTGGGGCAACGAGCCCCCGTTGGTGTCGCACAGCACCACGCAGTCGGCACCGGCCATGGCGGCCGACTCCACCACCGACAGGGCGTAGCCCGGGTTGGCCTTGTACCCGTCGAAGAAGTGCTCGGCGTCGAAGAACACGCGACGGCCGGCGGTCTTGAGGAACTCGACCGACTCGCCCACCATGGCCACGCCCTCTTCCAGGCTGGTCTGCAGCGCCTCGGTGACGTGGAAGTCCCAGCTCTTGCCCACGATGCACACCGTCGAGGTCTCCGCCGCCACCAGGGCAGCCAGGGTGGGATCGACGTCGACCTTGCCGGCCGGGCGCCGGGTGGACCCGAACGCCACCAGCTCGGCGGTGGACAGGTGCAGGTCGTGGGGGGCGCGACGGAAGAACTCCTCGTCGCGGGGGTTGGCCTGCGGGTAGCCACCCTCGATCCAGCGCACGCCCAGCCAGTCCAGCTGCTCGGCCACCCGGAGCTTGTCCTCCACGGTGAGCGAGATGCCTTCGAACTGGGCCCCGTCGCGCAGGGTGGTGTCGAAGATCTCGACCGAGGTGGGTACGGCGGGGTCCGCCGCGTCAGCCGACATGTTCGAGCCAGTCCTTGTAGCGGTCCACCTGGCCGCGCACCGTCTTGGCGTACTCGGCGGCGATGGCCGTGGTCATGGTCCCGGGCACGGGGATGGGCCGGTCGTCGACCGAGCTCACCGCGCTCACCTCGGCCGCGGTGCCGCACACGAACATCTCCTCGCACACGTAGAGGTCGCTGCGGGTCAGCTGGTCGAAGCGCGTCTCGAAGCCCAGGTCGCGGGCGATGGTCATGACCGAGTCCTGGGTGATGCCCTCCAGGGCGCCCGCGGCCAGCGGCGGGGTGATGAGCACGCCGTCACGGGCGGCGAAGATGTTCTCGCCGGTGCACTCGCTCACGAACCCGGCCGAGTTCAACATGATGGCCTCGTCGTAGCCGGCCTTGAGGGCCTCGACCTTGGCCAGCGAGGAGTTCACGTAGTTGCCGGTGGTCTTGGCCGCCGGGGGCATGGTGTTGTGGTCGTGGCGGCACCACGACGAGATCTTCATGCGCACCCCCTGGGTGGCGGCGTCGTCGCCCAGGTAGGCACCCCACGGCCAGCAGGCGATGGAGACGTCCACGGTGCAGGGCAGGGTGTTGAGGCCCATCTCGCCGTAGCCGAAGTAGGCGATCGGTCGGATGTAGCACGAGGGCAGCCCGGAGGCGGCCACCACCGCCTTGGTGGCCTCCACCAGCTCCTCCACCGAGTAGGGCAGGTCCATCATCATGATGCGGGCCGAGTTGTGCAGCCGCTCCATGTGATCGGTGAGGCGGAACACGGCCGGCCCGTCGGCCGTCTCGTAGGCCCGGATGCCCTCGAACACGCCCATGCCGTAGTGCAGCGTGTGGGTCAGCACGTGGATCTTGGCGTCGTCCCAGTCGACCAGTTGGCCGTTCATCCAGATCTTGGCGGTGGGCGTGATGGGCATCGGGGTTCCCCTAGCTGTCGGTCGGCGACGACGTCGATTCGCCGATCAGAGTCGGTTGGCGACGGCGTCGCCGATCTCGGAGGTGCTGCCCGTGAGCGACGAGGGGTCCTCGCAGGCCTTGCGGATGCGGGCGGCGGCGTCGGCCTCGCCCAGGAACTCGAGCATCATGGCCGCCGACAGGATGGCGGCGATGGGGTTGGCCTTGGCCTGTGCCGGCGATGTCGGGAGCTGAGCCGTGCACCGGCTCGAACATGGAGGGGCCGGTGCGGTCGGGGTTGAGGTTGCCCGACGAGGCCAGGCCGATGCCGCCGGATACCGCGCCGCCGAGGTCGGTGAGGATGTCGCCGAAGAGGTTCTCGGTCACGATCACGTCGTACTGCTGGGGCGACTGCACGAAGTAGATGCAGGCCGCGTCCACGTGGTTGTAGGCCGGTGGTCACGTCGGGGTATTCGCCGGCCACCTGGTTGAAGGTGCGCTCCCACAGGTCGCCGGAGAAGGTCAACACGTTGGTCTTGTGCACCAGGGTGAGGTGGCGGCGGGGTCGGGAGCGGGCCAGCTCGAAGGCGTAGCGCACGCAGCGCTCGACGCCGAAGCGGGTGTTGACCGACCCCTGGGTGGCGACCTCGTGGGGCGTTCCCTTGCGCAGGACGCCGCCCTCGCCAGCGTAGGAGCCCTCGGTGTTCTCGCGGATGACGACGAAGTCATGGCCGGGTCGGGAGCCGAGCCCCGCTCCCGGCCGCTCGGGCAGGACGAAGGGCCGCTGGTTGATGTAGAGGTCGAGGTCGAAGCGCATCTTCAGCAGCAGGCCGCGCTCGATCACCCCGGGTGGCACCTCGGGCGTGCCCACCGCGCCGACCAGCAGGGCGTCGAGCTGGCGCCACTCGTCCACGATCTCGTCGCTCAGCACCAGGCCGTCGCGCAGGTACCGGGCCCCGCCCAGGTCGTAGTCGACGGTGTCGAGCTCGACCCCGGCCGCGGCCACCACCTTGAGGGCCTCGGCCACCACCTCGGGGCCGATGCCGTCGCCGCCGACCACCCCGACTCGGGGCGCGCCGGAGCGCCGGGCGGGGGTCGATGGTCCTCCGGCCGGGGCCGGGGTGTTCGTATCGGGGTTGCTCACGGGATGTCGGACCTTTCGCAGCGGGGGCGGTCCGGCCATCCGACCCGCCCCGAGAACGAGAAAACCGCCCACCGAGGTGGACGGTCGAGAGCGCACGCCGATGTACGGCGTGCGCTACGGAATGATGGCTACCGGGGTGAAGGCGGTGGGAAGCACTCCCTACCAGTGTGGTGGTGACCAGCCCGTTCGTCAACCCGATAGGAGCCGGGTGCGACCCGGCGGCCGAGAGCGGCCGTCGGGCGGCCGATGGGCCGGGCCGATCGGACGGCCGAGCCCGGCCCGGCCGTCGCTAGCATGGTCGGGTGGACGACATGACCCAGCACCTGTCCCAGGATGCCTATGACCGCCTGAAGGCCGAGCACGAGGAGCTCACCACCCACGGACGGATCGACATCGCCCGCAAGATCCAGTCGGCGCGCGAGCTGGGGGACCTCTCCGAGAACGGGGACTACCACGCCGCCAAGGAGGAGCAGGGCAAGATGGAGGGCCGCATCCGCCACCTGGCCGCGGTGCTCGAGAACGCCGAGATCGTCGATGCCTCCGACAGCGACCAGGTCGTGGCCGGATCCATCGTCGACCATCCGCTACGAGGGCGACGACGAGGTCGAGCGATACCTGATCGGGTCGATCGAGGAACGCCGCGACGACCTGGTGGTCATGTCGCCCGGCTCGCCGCTGGGCGCGGCCCTGCTCGACCACGCCGCCGGCGACACGGTCGAGTACGAGGCGCCCGGGGGCACCCTCAAGGTCGAGATCGTCGCCATCGAGTCGTGAGCGACCTCGAGCCGTGAGCTGACATCGGGATGAATCCGTGAGCCCCTCCCGCCGCCCCAGGTCGAACCCGGCCGTGGCCGCGGCCACCGATGTGGCGTGGTGGAGCCTCCAGGGCTGCCGCGCCGGCCAGCCGCTCGAGCTGGTCGGTCGGGGCCGGACCTTCTACCGGCGCCAGCCGGGTCCGCCGGGTGCACCCACCCTGTTGTTGCTGCACGGCTGGACGGCCAACTCGGCGCTTGAACTGGTACCCCAGCTACGAGGCGCTCGTCCCGCCGGTTCGACGTGGTGGCCATCGACCACCGGGGCCACGGGCGCGGCATCCGGTCGCGACGGCGGTTCCGTCTGGAGGACTGCGCCGACGACGCGGTGGCCCTGGCCGACGCGCTCGGCATCGACCGGTTCGTTCCCGGTGGGCTACTCCATGGGCGGCCCGGTGGCCCAGCTCATCTGGCGGCGACATCGCGCGCGGGTGGAGGGGCTGGTGCTGTGCTCCACCGCCCGCAACTTCGTGGGCCAGCGGCCCGGTGAGCGGGCCGCCGCCCCGATGCTGGGCCTGGCCTCGCTGGTGGCCCGGGCCACACCCATCCGGTGGCAGCGGTCGCTCGGCCTGCGCCTGGCCACGGCCCGCTATGACCAGTCCGACCTGGGCCGATGGGCGCTGCGCGAGGTGCAGCGCAACGATCCCCGCATGATCGTGGAGGCCGGCCAGGCACTGGCCACCTTCTCGTCAAGGGAGTGGATCGGTGGCGTGGATGTGCCCACTGCGGTGCTGGTCAGCGAGTTCGACTCGGTGGTCCCGCCTCGTCGCCAGCACGCCCTGGCCGCGGCCATCGAGGGTGCCGATGGTCCACCCGGTGCGCGGCGACCACGGCGTCTGCGCCCTCGACCCCGACGCCTTCGTGCCCGTGCTCGATCAGGCCTGCGCCCAGGTCATCGAACAGGCGCAGGCTCGGCCGCGTCGAGCGGGCTGACCTGGAGGGCGGGCACCACCGAGACCCGCCGGTCCAGCACCGCCTCCAGCAGCTCGCGACGCTCGTTGGCCGTGTACAGCTCGAGGGAGATGTCGGCGTCGGGGGCGGACTCGACCTCCACCACCAGGGTGCGACGATGGACGTGGGCGCTGAGGCCCTGCACCCGGGCGCCGTGGGTGCGGTCCAGCCCGATGGCCACCCGCAGGATGCCGGCCAGCGTGCGCACCGTCTCCTGGTCGCGGCGAGCGCAGGGCGGCGAACTCCGGGTGCTTGGCCGAGGGCGCGCTCTTGCGGTGGTAGCGGGCGACCAGGGCGATCATCTCGATCTCGTGGTCGTTGAACCCCGACAGGTGATCGCTGTTGCGGATCACGTAGTAGGTGTGCTTGTGGTGCTTGCTGTGGGAGACGAACAGGCCCACGTTGGCCAGCAGGGCGGCCGCCTCCAGCAGCTCCCGGGCATCGTCGCCCAGCCCGTGCAGCTCGGCGGTGGCATCGAACAACGCCAGGGCCAGGCGGGCCACGTGCGCGGAGTGGGCCGGCTCCTCGTCCATCATCTCGGCCAGGCGGACCACGCTGCGCCGGCGCAGGTCGTGGAGGTGGTGCAGGGCCGCCCCGTGGGTCCGCTGGAAGGCGTCGAGCAGCGCACCCTCGCGCAGGGCGTAGCCCGACACCACCAGCTCGTCGATGCCGAAGGTGGCCATGGCCTGCTCCAGGATGATGGCGCCGGCCAGGACGATGTCGGCCCGGGACGCCTCCAGGCCCGGCCACCTCGTGGCGCTTGGCCAGCGACAGGGCGGCCAGCCGCTTGACCGTCGACCGGGCCTCGGCCGCGGTGATGGTGGCGTTGTCGACGGTGCGGGGCGGGGCGTCGCCCTGATCGGCGTGGACCATGGCGCGCCACCGCCTCGATGGTGCCCGAGCTGCCCACCGCCACCTCGAATCCCAGCCGGGCGACCTCCCGGGCCAGGGGGGCGAGCATGGCGTCGACGAAACGGCGGCAGGCGTCCACCGCGCCGGGATGCACCCGATCGGTGCGGAAGAAGCGCCGGGTCAGGCGGATGGCGCCCAGCTTGAAGCTGCGCACGGCCAGGATCTCGCTGCGCTCGCCCACCAGCACCTCGGTGCTGCCGCCGCCGATGTCGATCAGGATCAGGCGGCGGTCGTACACGGGCACGGCCTGGAGGACGCCGAGGTGGATGAGGCGGGCCTCCTCGGTGCCGGAGATGACCTCGACCTCGACGCCGGCCTCGTGGCGGGCCCGCCGCAGGAAGTCATCCGCGTTCTCGGCCTCGCGGACCGCGCTGGTGGCCACGGCGGTGACCTCGGCGGCGGAGATGTCGGCCACCTGGCGCAGGCGGGTCAGCGCGGCGATGCCCCGGTCGATGGCGTCGGGGGAGAGCTGCTTCATGTCCCCGCCGCCGGAACCGAGGCGGACGGTCTCCTTCTCGTCGCCGATCACCTCGAAGTGACCGGCCTCGTCGAAGCGGGCCACCACCAGGTGGATCGAGTTGGTGCCGATGTCGATGGCCGCCAGGTTCTCGCCCATGTCCGCTGCACCCTACCGGTGGCCCTGGGCACCGAATCGACATCGATTCGACGCCAACCCCAACCTTGGACAATTAGCGGCTCTGATTCGACATTGCGTCGAATCGACGTCGATTCGGTGCCCACGGTCAGGTGCCGGGCGAACCCAGGCCGGCGGCCTGCTCGATCCGGCGGGCCGCCGCCACCACCGCCGCGCCGTACCGGCGCCCCGGCTCCCGGGAGATCCGGTCGATCGGCCCCGACACGCTCACCGCCGCCACCGCCACGCCACCCTCCCCCAGCACCCCGGCGCTGACCGAGGCCACCCCCGCCTCCCGCTCGCCGACGCTCTGCACCCAGCCGCCACCCGGCTCCCCCAGCAGCACCCGACCGGCCGACCCGACGTCGAGGGGCAGCGAGGCGCCCATGGGCACGATGGTGCGCAGACCATGGGGTGACTCCAACGCGGCGATGCACACCCGCCGATCGCCTTCGCGGACATAGAGCTGCACCGATTCGCCGGTCATGTCCCGCAGCGCCCGCAGGGCCGGCAACGCGGCACCGGCCAGGGGCAGACCCTCGGCGGCACGCCGCCCCAGAGCCACCAGGCGCACACCCAGGGCGAAGCGCCCATCGGGGTCACGGCGCACCAGGCCGTGGTCCTCGAGCGCCACGGCCAGCCGGTGGGCGGTGGCCCGGGACAACCCGGTGGTCTCCACCAGCTCGGCCAACGAGGCGGGCGACCGCTCCAACGCCACCAGCACGGTGACCGCCTTGTCGATCACGCCCACACCGCTTACACTCTGTTCCATTGCATGAGACTAGATTCTCAGATCATGAGATTCAAGTCCCGGAACCCGAGCCACACCGTGGGACCAACCGCCCACCCGAGAGACTGCGAGGCCCAGCCATGGCCGAAGCCAGGACCCTGAGCGAGAAGATCTGGGACGACCACGTGGTCCACCGTGGTGCCGACGAGCCCGACCTGCTCTACATCGATCTGCACCTGGTCCACGAGGTGACGTCACCCCAGGCCTTCGACGGCCTGCGCCTGGCCGGCCGGAAGGTGCGCCGCCCCGACCTGACCGTGGCCACCGAGGACCACAACGTCCCCACCATCGACATCGACCGTCCCATCGCCGATCCGATCTCGCGCAAGCAGGTCGAGGTGCTGCGGGCCAACTGCGCCGAGTTCGGCATCGCCGAGTACCCCATGGGCGATCCCGATCAGGGCATCGTCCACATCATCGGTCCCGAACAGGGCCTGACCCAGCCGGGCATGACCATCGTGTGCGGCGACAGCCACACCTCGACCCACGGCGCCTTCGGGGCACTGGCCTTCGGCATCGGCACCAGCGAGGTCGAGCACGTGCTGGCCACCCAGACCCTGCCCCAACAGCGTCCGGGCACCATGGCGGTGACCGTCGAGGGCGACCTGCCCGCCGGCGTGACGGCCAAGGACCTCATCCTGGCGGTCATCGGTCGGATCGGCACCGGCGGCGGGATCGGATCGGTCATCGAGTACCGGGGCTCGGCCGTGGCCGGACTGTCCATGGAGGGGCGCATGACGGTGTGCAACATGTCCATCGAGGCCGGCGCCCGAGCCGGGTTCATCGCGCCCGACGACACCACCTTCGCCTACCTCGAGGGCCGACGTCACGCCCCGGTGGGCCCGGCCTGGGAACAGGCCCTCGACCACTGGCGGTCCCTGCCCACCGACCCGGGCGCCAGCTTCGACAAGGAGGTGGTCCTGTCCGCCCCCGACCTCGAACCCCATGTGAGCTGGGGCACCAACCCGGGCCAGGTCGTGCCGCTGAGCCAGTCGGTGCCCGACCCCGACCAGTTCGCCGAACCCGCCGCCCGCGAGGCCGCGGCCCGGGCGCTCGAGTACATGGGCCTGACCGCGGGCACGCCCATGCGCGAGGTCCCGGTCGACACCGTGTTCATCGGCTCGTGCACCAACGGCCGCATCGAGGACCTCCGGGCCGCGGCCGAGGTGGTCCGCGGCCGCACCGTGCACGCCGGGATGCGGGCCATGGTCGTGCCCGGTTCGTTCCGGGTGAAGGCCCAGGCCGAAGCCGAGGGTCTCGACCAGATCCTGGTGGCCGCCGGCTTCGAGTGGCGTGAGCCCGGCTGCTCGATGTGCCTGGCCATGAACCCCGACAAGCTGGCCCCCGGCGAGCGGGCGGCCTCCACCAGCAACCGCAACTTCGAGGGCCGACAGGGCCGCGGCGGGCGCACCCACCTGGTGTCGCCGGCGGTGGCCGCGGCCACCGCCGTCGCCGGCACCTTCGCCAGCCCCGCCGACCTGCCTGACCGCCTGATCGCCTCCGGGCGACTGAGAGGATCTTCCAATGGAACCCGTCATCGTGGTCACGGGCACGGCCGTGCCGCTCGAACGCTCCGACGTCGACACCGACCAGATCATCCCCAGCGACTGGCTCAAGCGGGTGGAGCGCACCGGCTTCGGCGCCGGGCTGTTCTCGGAGTGGCGCGACGACCGCGACTTCGTGCTCAACCAGGAGCAGTACCAGGGGGCCACCATCCTGGTGGCCGGCCCGAACTTCGGCACCGGCTCGTCGCGCGAGCACGCGGTGTGGGCGATCATGGACTACGGCTTCCAGGCCGTGATCTCCCCCCGCTTCGCCGACATCTTCCGCAACAACAGCACCAAGAACGGACTGATCCCGGTCCAGGTCGACCCCGAGGTGGGCCAGGCGCTGCTCGACGCGGTGGTGGCCGACCCCACCCTGGAGCTGACCATCGACGTGGCCTCCCGCACGCTGTCGGCCCCGGCCATCGGGCTGGAGGTCGCCTTCCCGCTGGACGAGGCCACCCAGCACCGGTTCCTCGAAGGTCTCGACGACATCGGCATCACCCTCGGGCCACCAGGACCACATCACCGCCCACGAGGCCACCCGACCGGCTCACCGACCCCGGGTGGAGCGCGCCTAGCTCTGGGCCTCGGCCTCGACCTGCTGGATGCGGTAGCGGTTGCCCCCGGTGGCCTTGGCCCGGTACATGGCCTGATCGGCCACCGTGAGGATCCGGTCGCCGCTGGCGTGGCCGCCCCGGGCCACGGCCACGCCCACCGAGATCCCCACCATGGCCTGGTCCTCGCCCACGTCGAAGGGACGCCCGACCGCGTCGATCACCCGGTCGGCCAGGGCGGCCAGGGCGTCGGGATCGTCGGCGCCGTCGCAGATGATCACGAACTCGTCGCCGCCCACCCGCGCCACCATGTCGTCACCGCGGATGATGGCGCACAGCCGCTCGGCGATCTCCACCAGCACCCGGTCCCCCACCGCGTGGCCGAAGCGGTCGTTGACCTCCTTGAACCGGTCCAGGTCGCAGAACAGCACGGCCACGCTGCGACCGGTGTGCCCGGCCCGCTCCACCACCTCGTCGAGGTGCTCGGTGAACAGGGCCCGGTTGGCCAGGCCGGTCAGGTGGTCCGAGGTGGCCAGGCGGCGGAGGCGGGCCTCGGCCTCCTTCAGCGAGCTGATGTCGCGGGCCACCATGGCCACCCAGTCCAGCTCGCCGTTCTCGTCGCGCCCCACCACCCCCAGGGCCGACACCGGCATGGTCCGGTCCGGCGCCACCCGCAGCTTGATCTCACCGTGGAAGGTGTCCGAGGTGGCCACCATGGCCAGGCCCCGGTTGATGAAGCCCTCCCGGTCCTCGAGCAGGTCGCCCAGCCGACCGCTGCCGCCCGCCGAACGGTGATCCTCCAGGATCTGGGCCAGGGCGCTGTTGGTGTGCAGGATCTCGCCGCTGGGGCGGAAGATGGCCACGAAGTCCGACGTGGCGTCGAGCATCTGCAACAGCCGCTCGGACTCGGCCCGGGCCTCCACCTCGGCGGTCACGTCCTCCAGCGCCACGATCACCCCCACCGGCTGGTCACGGGCGTCGAGGTGGGGAGCCACCCGCACCCGCATGGCGCCCCGGTGCCCATCGGCCAGCGTGGTCCGGTGGCCGTCGGGCACGGTGCAGGGCATGGTCACCGTGGTCGCGGCCGCGCCCACCAGGCCGGCGGCCACCAGAGTCATCCAGCTCCTGGCGGTGGGCTCCCGGTGAACCGGTCGCGCCAGGCGGTGGCGTCGTCGGTCTCGCTGAAGCCGAGCAGCTCGCGACCGACCCGGCTGAGGTACATCACCTGCTCGATGCGGTTCATCAACAGGATGCCGATGGGCGCGGCCTCGGCCAGCGACAGCATGGGACCGTCGGTCTGGGCCACCGAATCCAGCTCCGAACCGGCGTCGATGTTGCGGACCTGGACCACCACCCCGCCCAGGTCGGGGTGATCCACCCGACTGGCCCCGACCAGCTCGATGAGCTGCCAGATGTCGTCGTGGGAGACGGCTCGGGAGCGGACGATCCGGTTCAGGCGGCCGTCCGGTCGCCGGGCCAGGTCGGCGAAGGCCTCGAGCACCATGGGCAGGTCCTCGGGGTGCAGGCGCTCGACCGGGTGGGTGCCCAGGTTGGCCGTGCCCCCGGGCACCCGGGCGGCCAGGGCGTCGGACTGCCACAGCAGGCGGCCGTCGGGGTCGAGCAGCAGGGTGGAGTCGGCCACCGCGTCGATCACCGCGCCCAGCCGCCGCTCCAGGGTCCGGTCCCGCAGGGCCACCAGCAGGCGGCCGTCGGAGCCGCCGGCGGCGGTGAGTCCGACCGGCGCGCCCGAGACCAGCCGCACCGGCACCTCCACCCGCGAGGAGCCGACGCTGGCGAGCACGGCGGTGCCCAACACGACGTCGAGGCGATCGCGGTCCTCGGGGGCGATGAGGTCGGCCAGCGCCGTGCCCCGCAGCTCGGCCATGGGGTGTGCGAGCAGCGCGGCGGCCGCCGGCGAGGCGTCCTGCACCACACCGGAGGCGATGACGAGCACGGGGCTGGGCACCTCGTCCAAGGGCACGGCCTCAGGCGCCACCGACACTCGATCCCTTTCCGCGGACGAGCGCACGCCCGCCCTCCTCGTGTGGTTTCGGCGTCCCACGCCCGGTGGCTGAGGACCTGGCCGGATTCGGTCCGGATGGCCTAGGTCGATCGACCCGGCCCGGGCCCCGACCCGCTCAGCCCAGGTCGACGGCGTGCACCGAGACGATGCCCTCGGTGGCCTCCAGGGCGGCCACCACGTCCGCCGACACGCTGGAGCTCGTGGCCAGCACCATCAGGGCGCCCAGGCCGGCGGCCGACTGGCCCACGTGGATGCCGGCGATGTTGATGCCGGCGTCGCCCAGCTGGGTGCCCACCGCACCGATCATCCCGGGCCGGTCGTCGTTGCGCACGACCAGCATGTGGGGCGACGGCGGGACGTCCACCGTGTGGTCGTCCACCATCACGATGCGGGCTTCGCCGTCCAGCCCGACCAGGCTGCCGGCCAGGGCGTGTTCGGCGGTGCGCACGGTGATCAGGTTCACGAAGTGGTGAGCGGTGGTGGTGGCCGACTCGCGCACGGCGATGCCGCTCTCGGCCGCCAGCTGCGGGGCGTTCACGAACGACACCGGCTCGGAGCTGATGCGCCCGAAGTAGCCCTTGAGCAACGACAGGGTGAGGATGCGGGTGTCGTAGCCGGCGATCTGGCCCTGGTACTCCACCTCCAGCGAGTCGTTGCCGGGACCCACCAGCGAGGCCAACAGCTCGCCCAGGCGCTCGGCCAGCGACAGGTACGGTCGCACCGTCTCGGATGCCTCCGCCGCGCTGACGTTCACCGCGAAGGGCACGAACTCGCCGGCCAGGGCCAGCTCCACCTGCTCGGCGATGGTGTCGCCGGCCTTGTCCTGGGCCTCGTGCGTGCTGGCCCCCAGGTGGGGGGTGACCACCACCGAGTCCAGGGCGAACAGGGGGGATTCGGTGGTGGGCTCGCGTTCGAACACGTCCAGGGCGGCGCCGCCCAGACGACCGGAGGCGATGGCCTCGGCCAGCGCGGCCTCGTCCACGATGGCGCCCCGTCCCACGTTGATCACCCGCAGGCCCGGCTTGGCCTTGGCCAGCAGCTCGGCGCCCACCAGCCCGATGGTGTCGGGCGTCTTGGTCACGTGGATGGTCATGAAGTCGGCCACCGCCACCAGCTCGTCCAGATCGACCAGCTCGACGCTCAGCTGGCGGGCCCGGTCCTGGGAGACGAAGGGGTCGTAGGCCACCAGCCGCATCCCGAAGGCCAGGGCCCGCTGGGCCACCAGCTTGCCGATGCGGCCCAGTCCGACGATGCCGAGCGTCTTGTCGCTCAGCTCCACGCCCGTCCAGCGCGATCGCTCCCACCGGCCCCCGACCAGGGCGGCATGGGCCTGGGGGATGTTGCGGGCCTGGGCCAGCAGCATGGCCATGGTGTGCTCGGCCGCCGACAGCACGTTGGACTGGGGGGCGTTGACCACCATGACGCCCTGCGCGGTGGCCGCGCTCACGTCCACGTTGTCCAGCCCGATGCCGGCCCGGCCCACCACCACCAGGTCGCGGCCCGCCTCGAGCACGGCCGGGGTCACGGTGGTGGCCGAGCGGATGATCAAGGCCTGGGCGCCCACCACCGCCTCGAGCAGCTGCTCGGGAGTCAGGCTCGAGCATCACGTCGACCTGGTGGCCGGCCTCTCGCAGGCGGTCCAGCCCACCCTCGGCGATCGGTTCGGTTACCAGGATGCGGGCCATGGGTTCATCCTGGCCGCTGGGCGCGACCGCCCGCCAACCCGTTGAGGCCGCCCGCGGCGGGTGGGATCGGCCCGTCAGCCCCCGGAGAGCTTGAAGGTGACGTAGAAGGCCAGCAGGGGCACGACGATCAACACGACCGCCGCCACCAGCACCGGGATCAGGATGGAGCGCATGGACCGGGTGATCTCGTCGTCGCGGTCACCCAGCTCCTGGGCGGCCGACGGGAGGCCCAGGATCTCCCGGGCCCGGCCGGTCGTCGTCGGCCAGCACGGCCACGCCGAAGCGCATCCCGTCGTGGTCGACCACGCTGTCGATGCCCTCGACGGCCAGGTCCAGCGCGGCCGGCTCGGTCTCCACGTCGGCGCCCACGCCTCGTCCGACCAGGGTGGCGGCGGCCAGGCGCGCCTCGGACTCGGTGCCGTACCACTGCACCACGTTCATGCCGTCGGCGGTGGGTTGAGGATCCATGGGTGCCCGATCGCGTCAGAGGTTGTCGATGGTCACCGGTTCAATCGGCTCGGCCAGCTCGAAGTCGAATACTTTGGAGTAAAAGTACAGCTCGGCCTCCAGCGCCCGCTTGATGGTGGCGGCCTGGCGGAACCCGTGCTGCTCGCCCTCGAAGGCCAGGTAGGCCACGGGCAGTCCCTTGTCCCGAACCGCGGCCACGATCATCTCGGACTGAGCCGGGGGCACGACCTCGTCCTCCAGGCCCTGCAGCACCAGCAGCGGGCAGTCGAAGCCATCCACGTGGTGGATGGGCGACCGTTCCCGGTAGCGGTCGGCCTCGGCCGGGAACGGACCCACCAGGGAGTCGAGGTAGCGGGACTCGAACTTGTGGGTGTCGCGGGCCAGGGCCTCGAGATCGGCCACGCCGTAGAGGCTGGTGCCGGCCCGGAACTCGTCGCGGAAGGCCAGCGCGGCCAGGGTGGTGTAGCCACCGGCGCTGCCCCCCGGATGGCCAGGCGCTGGCGATCCACCAACCCGGCGTCGGCCAGGTGGCGGGCCACGGCCACGCAGTCGTCGACGTCGGCCACACCCCACTGGCCGGCCAGGGCCTGGCGGTACTCGCGCCCGTAGCCCGTGCTGCCGCGGTAGTTGACGTCGACCACGGCGAAGCCCCGGGATGTCCAGTACTGGATGCTCAGGCTCAGCTGGGGCCGCGCCGCCGAGGTGGGCCCGCCGTGGCTGAGGACCAGCAGGGGCGGGGCCGAGCCTTCCGGGACCGCGGGCCTGGGGGTGGGTCGGGGCGTAGAACACGGCGTGGGTGTGGGAGCCGTCCTCCAGCTCGACGCGCAGCGATCGGGGTTCGGCGAACCACTCGGGACCCAGCCCCAGCGACCGTCCGGGCCGGATGATGCCGATGGTGGCGTCGCCGTGGGCTGGGAGGTCGGCCACCGCCACCACCGTCTCGCGCTGGGGCGAGCCGCCCAGGAACACCAGGCCGTGGCCGTAGGCGCGCACCGACGCCAGGGCCACGAAGTCCGCCTCCAGGTCCACCAGCACGTCGGCCGACGCCCCGGCGTCGGCGCCGCCGGCGGCCGGCCGGGGGTGATGACGGCCAGGTGGTCGAGTCCGCCCGAGGCGTAGGCGACGGCCACCCGCCCGTCGGGCAGGAACGCGTATCGGGACTGGCCGAACACCCAGTGGGGCACGCCGATCTCGGCCTCGATCGGAGCCACCGGCACCACCACGCCCTCGGCGTCGATGCGGTACAGGTTCCACCAGTTCGAGCGGTCGGACAGGAACCACAGCGACCCGTCGGCGTGCCACTCGGGCTGGCCCACCGACTCGTCCCGGCTGCCGGCCACCACCGTGGGCGCGGACACCCGGCAGTCCCCGGTCTCGGCCACCAGGTCGGCCACCACCAGCTCGGTGCCGTCCCAGGGCATGTCGGGGTGGTGCCACTGGATCCAGCACAGACGGCTGCCGTCGGGGCTGACCCGGGGGGCGGCCACGAAGTCGGGGCCCGACACCAGCACCACCGGCTCGCTCGGGGGTCCGGACGGCTCGGCCTCCAGCGCCACGATCTCGTTGCGGGCCTCGCCCGCCCCCGGTTCGTGGCGCTCCCGCACGCAGATGACCCAGTGCCCGTCGGCGCTGAGCACGCCGTCGGCGTAGCGGTCGCCCTGGGGCTGAGCCGGTTCGGGCGTCAGGGCCACCGGGGCCAGGAAGGTGCCGGGCTCGGTGTCGGGATCGATGCGGTAGAGGCGCTGGTCGGCCCAGTTGGCGAAGAACAGGCTGTCGTCGTGCAGCCACCAGGCCCCACCGCCGTACTCGTGGACCCGGGTCCGAGCCGACCAGCCCTCGGGCAGCACGTCGACGTCGCGACCGCCGGGCTCGTGGCGCACCACCATCACCCGGCCGCCCTCCTGCGGGCGCAGCTCGGACCACCAGATGTCGTCCTGGCCGGCCACGACCTCACCCAGGCTGACGGCGGCCTCCACCACCAGCTCGGCGGTGATGGCCGACGACCAGCTGCCGTACTCGCGGGTGGCCACGATCAGACGGCCTGGGCCAGCAGGTCGCCGATGCGGGTGACGCCCTCGGCCAGGTCGTCGTCGCCCAGCGCGAAGGACATGCGGGCGTAGCCGGGGGCTCCGAAGGCCTCGCCGGGCACGATGGCCACGAGGGCCAGGTCGAGGATCACCTCGGCCAGCTCGGTGGTGGTGGTGGGCCGATGGCCCTTGATGTCACGGCCCAGCACCCCCTCGAACGACGGGAAGGCGTAGAAGGCGCCCTCGGGCTCGAGGCAGCTCACGCCCGGTATCTCGTTGAGCATCCGGTGGATGGTCCGGCGGCGGCGGTCGAAGGCGGCGCGCATCTCGGCCACGGCGGTGAGATCGCCGGCCACCGCGGCCAGCGCGGCCCGCTGGGACACGTTGGCCACGTTCGACGTGCAGTGGGACTGGAGGTTGGTGGCGGCCTGGATCACGTCCGCGCGGGCCGATCATCCAGCCCACCCGCCACCCGGTCATGGCGTAGGTCTTGGCCACCCCGTTGAGCACCACGCACTGATCGGCCAGCTCGGGGACCAGCGCCGGCATGGAGGAGAACTCGTGGTCGCCGTAGACGAGGTGCTCGTAGATCTCGTCGGTGATGACCCAGATGCCGTGCTCGAGCGCCCAGCGCCCGATCGCCTCCACCTCTTCGGGCGGGTAGACGGCGCCGGTCGGGTTGGAGGGCGACACGAACAGCAGGGCCTTGGTGGCCGGCGTGCGGGCCGCCTCGAGCTGGTCGATGCTGACCCGGAACCCGCTGGCCGCGCCGGTGGGCACGATCACGGGCACGCCGCCGGACAGGGTGATGGGCTCGGGGTAGGTGGTCCAGTAGGGGGCGGGCAGCAGCACCTCGTCGCCCGGGTTCAGCAGCGACTCGAAGGTGTTGTAGACGGCGTGCTTGCCCCCGTTGGTGACCAGCACCTGGCCGGCCAGCACCGACAGGCCCGAGTCGCGCAGGGTCTTGGCCGCGATGGCCTGCTTCAGCTCGGGCAGGCCCCCGGCTGGCGAGTAGTGGTGGTTGCGGGGATCCCGGCAGGCGACCACGGCCGCCTCGACGATGTGGTCCGGCGTCGGGAAGTCGGGCTCACCCGCCCCGAACCCGATGACCGCCTCACCGGCGGCCTGCAGGGCCTTGGCCCGGGCGTCGACGGCCAGGGTGGCCGATTCGGTGATGGCACCCACACGGCGGGAGATTCGATCGGCTGACATGGCCTCGACGCTATCCGGAATGGATTTCGCCACAGAACGGATTCACCGCGATAGTGGCCCCGATGACCGACGACCTGCCCGCCATCTCGATCCCGTCCAGCTTGCGACCCGCCGACGGCCGGTTCGGCTGCGGCCCCTCCAAGATCCGTCCCGAGGCGGTGAACGCGCTGGCCAGCGTGTCCACCAGCTACCTGGGCACCAGCCATCGCCAGGCGGGTGTCCGCTTCACGGTGGCGCAGCTGCGCAACGGCCTGTCCGAGCTGCTGGCGTTGCCCGACGGCTACGAGGTGGTGCTGGGCAACGGGGGCACCACCAGCTTCTGGGACGTGGCCACCTTCGGCCTGATCGACCAGCGCAGCCAGCACCTGAGCTTCGGGGAGTTCTCCTCGAAGTTCGCGGCCGCGGCCACCGCCGCCCCCCACCTGGACCAGCCCGTGGTCATCGAATCGGCGCCCGGCACCCATCCCGAGCCCACCGCGGCCCCAGGGCATCGACGCCTACGCCCTGACCCACAACGAGACCTCGACCGGGGTGGCCGCCGAGCCGCGCCGACCGGACGGGATCGACCCGGGCGCCCTGGTCCTGGTGGATGCCACCTCGGCGGCCGGCGGCCTGCGCTTCGACCCGACCCAGGTGGACGCCTACTACTTCGCGCCGCAGAAGTGCCTGGCCTCCGACGGGGGGCTGTGGCTGGCCGCGCTGTCACCGGCGGCCTGCGAGCGGGTGGGTCGGCTGGCCGCGTCGGGCCGCTGGGTCCCGGCCTCGCTCGACCTGGCCGTCGCCCTGGAGAACTCGCGCAAGGACCAGACCTACAACACCCCGGCCCTGGCCACCCTGTTCCTGGCCGTGCAGCAGGTCGAGTGGATCAACCAGAACGGCGGCCTGGAGTGGGCCGCGTCGCGGTCGGACCGGTCGGCGTCGATCATGTACTCGTGGGCCGAGGCGTCGGACTACGCCACGCCCTTCGTGGCCGACCCGGCCGACCGCAGCCACGTGGTGGCCACCATCGACCTCGACGATCGGGTGGATGCCCTGGTGGTGTCGAAGGTGCTGCGGGCCAACGGCATCGTGGACACCGAGTCCTACCGCAAGCTCGGGCGCAACCAGCTGCGCATCGCGCTGTTCCCGGCCATCGACCCGGGCGACGTGGAGGCACTGACCCGCTGCATCGACCACGTGGTCGGCGAACTGGCCTGATCGAGCGCTCGGGCCGACCTGGGTCGGACCCAGGGGGCAGACTGAACGCCACCATCGTCACGCCCACATCGGAGCCGCCGCACCATGCCGTCATTCAGTGAGGTCCGCGCATCGTTGACCGGACCCGGAGGACCCTTCGAGGTCACCACCGAGGACGTGGGTGGCCTCGAGATGAAGGTGTACGCCCAGCGGTTCGAGAACCTGCGGGTGATCGCCCAGATCGCCGCGGCCCGCACCGACGAGGAGCCCTTCATCGTCCACGGGGACACCCGCATCACCTTCGCCGAGTTCTTCGGGCTGGCCAACGCCGCCTCCGCCGCCCTGGCCGAGGACGTCGGGGTGGGCCACGGCGACCGGGTGGCGGTGCTGTCGGCCAACAACCCGGCGTGGTGCGTGTCGTTCTGGGCCGCCGTCGACCTGGGCGCCATCCTGGTCGGGCTGAACGGGTGGTGGAAGACCGACGAGATCCTCTACGGCCTGCGGGACAGCGGGTCCAAGGTGCTGGTGGCCGACCGAGGCCGGTTCAGCCGCATCGCCGACCAGCTCGATGACCTCCCGGACCTCGAGGCGGTGTACCTGATCGATGCGGATCCCGCTCATTTCGGGGGCGGCCCGTTGCTCCACCGCTTCGACGAGCTGACCGCGTCGGGGACCGGAGACTTCCCCACCACGCCCATCGGCGAGGCCGACCCGGCGGTCATCTTCTACACCAGCGGAACCACCGGGCGCCCCAAGGGCGCCATCTCCACCCACGCCAACATGGTGGCCAACCTGCAGAACACGCTGTTCAACAGCGTGGCTGTCAGCCTCGCCTTCCCCGACAGCGGCAACCCCACCGACGCCGCCACCCGCAACACCTCGCTGCTGACCTCGCCCCTGTTCCACGTGTCGGGATGCCACTCGAGCCTGGTGGTGGGGACGCTGGCCGGCATCAAGCTGGTGATCCCGGAGGGTCGGTTCGAGCCCGACAAGGCCCTCCAGCTCATCGAGGATCACCAGGTGACCATCTGGGCCACGGTTCCCACCATGGTGTGGCGGGTGTGCGAGCACCCCGGCCGCCATGACTACGACACGTCGTCGGTCACCACGGTGGCGTTCGGGGGGTCGCCCTCGGCCGACGAGTTGCAGCGGATGATCCACGAGACGTTCCCCAACGTCCACAGCACCAGCAACGCGTACGGGCTGACCGAGACCAGCTCGGTGGCCACCGTGATCAGCGGCGCGGACGCGCTGGCCAAGCCCACCTCGGTGGGTCCACCGGTGCCGGTGGTCGACATCCGGATCGCCGACGGCGCCGGCGAGCCGCTGGCAGCGGGTGGCACCGGCGAGATCCTCATCCGGGGACCGATCGTGATGCCCGGCTACTGGGGCAAGCCCGAGGCCACCGCCGAGACCATCGTCGACGGCTGGCTGCACACCGGCGACATCGGCCACCTGGACGAGGACGGCTACCTGTATGTCACCGATCGGGCCAAGGACATGATCATCCGGGGCGGCGAGAACGTGTACTGCGTGGAGATCGAGGAGCGGCTGGTCGAGCACCCGGCGGTGGCGGACGCCGCCGTCATCGGCGTTCCCCACCCGGAGCTGGGCGAGGAGGTCAAGGCGGTGGTGCAGGTGACGTCCGGCTCCAGCCTGACCGAGGACGAGGTCCGGGCCTGGGTGGGCGAGACCCTGGCCAACTTCAAGGTGCCCACCTATGTGGAGCTCACAGATGAGAAGCTTCCCCGCAACGCCTCCGGCAAGCTGCTCAAGAACGTGCTGCGCGGCCAGGGCGAGGTGAGCTTCTCGGAGACCATGTGAACCCATCGACGGCGCCGGCTCGTCCAACCCACCGGCTGGCACCCTCTACCGTCCTGCTGGCGGCGGCAGGGCTGGTCACCGCCGCCTGGCTGGTCGTCGTGGTGGTGTGGCGACGCCGCACCGTTCAGCCTCACCTTCGATGACGCGTTCTACTACTTCGGGATCGCCCGCAACGTGGCCCATGGCCACGGGTCCACCTTCGACGGGCTCGACCTGACCAACGGCTACCACCCCCTGTGGATGCTGCTGGCCTCGGTGGTCTACCGACTGGGTCTGGACGGGACCACGGCCGTGCGGGTGCTGCTGGGGTTCCAGGTGCTCTGCTACGGCGGTGCGCTGGCGCTGGTGGCTCGTACCGCGGGGCGGGCCATCGGGGACTGGGGCCGGGTTCGGGCCAAGCGGTCCGAGGACGGCGAGCGGGCTGCCGGCTGGTGCACGGCCATCGTGGCGCTGGCCCTGGTGGCGGTGTCGGCCAACCCGTTCGTGGTCAAGGCCATCGTGAACGGCATGGAGTCGGGAGTGCTGGTCGTGTTCGACGCGGCCCTGCTGGCCATCGGGGCGGCCCGACGAGGTCGGTTCCTGTTCGTCGGGTCGGGGCGGGATCGTTGGCTCATCGGCCTCCTGTTGGCCGTGACCGTGCTGGCCCGCACCGACGGGGTGCTGTTGTTGGCCGTACTGGGTCTCTGGACCCTGGCCGAGGCCCGGCGGTCTCCCCGCCAGGCCGTTGCGCCGCTGGTCGAGCTGTTCGCCCTGCCCGCGGTGACCCTGGTGGCCTACCTGATCTCGAACCGGGTCTGGTTCGGGCTGTGGGAGCAGATCAGCGGGCTGACCAAGCGGGCGCCGCTCACGGCCGGCCGGGTCGCGGTGCTCGTGGTTGGTGGCCGTGGTGGCTGCCCTGGTGGCGTCGTGGGGGTTCCGGCGCAGCCGGGAGAAGGTGCGTCGCTCACGGTTCGGCCGGGTGGCCGACTTCACCGCCTCGACCGCCTGGTTCGCGGCGTTCGCCATGTTGGTGGTGGCCTACTACCAGGTTCTCCAGGCCCAGCAGTGGCTCTGGTACTACTGCCCGGTCGTCATCTACCTGATCTTCGTGCTGGTGCTGGTGGTGGCGGACTTCGTGGAGGGGGCGGTGCTCGAGGCTCCTGCTGAGGCCAGCCCGACCCGAGCCGTGCTCACGGTCAGCGCCATCCTGTTGCTGCCGTTGCTCGCGGCCGGGGTCTACGAGGGCCGCCAGATGGCTGATCCGCATGGCTATTCGATCGCCATCGCCGATCGGGACGCCGGCCAGTGGATCGCCGCGAACACGCCGAAGGGCACGGTGCTGGGTTCGTGGGACGCGGGGGTGATCGGGTACTACTCGCAGCGTCACGTCATCAATCTGGATGGCGTGGCCAACTCCTATGCCTATTACCAGGCGGCACGGGATGGTCAGGTGGGGAGGTTCCTCGCCGACCGGGACATCGCCGGATTCGTGAACCTGGGCACGCCGCAGCGGGGACAGGACCCGAGCGTGGCCGCCTTCGTACGCGTCCACGCTCGGTGCGAGCGCGGCGTCGCATCTGACGTTGGCCCGGGCGTGGCCGTTCACGTATTCGGGTTCGACGACTGGATCGGCGGGCTCGGCATCGGGGGCGCGGCGGCTGGCGGTCTTCCTGTACCTGTTGCATGCCGTGCCCAGCCAGCCCAACCAGTGAGCCGCGAGCACCGACCAGCTCGGTGAGAGGGTCCGCGGGCGGAGCGGATGTGGGTGAGCCGCTCACCCGCCGCCATGGAGCGCCGCCCGCTCAACGAGTCCTCGTCGTTCCCCAGGGCGTGAGCGCTTGGCGGCGATTCGACATCGATTCGCTGCCAAGCGGCGACGGCACGTGGTGATCGAGGGGCGGTGATCGGGCCGGGCGCCCGACTTGTCACACCCCACCAGCATGCTGGTGCCCTCGGCGTGTCGAGCGCCCTCACCCCTCACCCTCACTCGAGCGCGAGGTCCCCCAGATGTCCCCCGAAGCCCCCCACGCCCACGCACGCACGGCCTCACCCTCAGCCGCACCCTCCGGTCACGACGACCATCTCGCCACCATCGTCATGCGAGCCGCCTCCGGGCTGTCCGCCGCGGGCCGCCGAGCCCGACACCGCCAGCGCGACGCGCTCCTGCTCGAACTCTCCCACCTCGACCAGCAGCTCTTGGCCACCCACCAGCGTCGCGTCAGCCTGCTCACCGACCTCGACGACCTGCGCGACGAGCTCTGGCCCCGACTCGACCACCACCACGCCCGCCGACCCACCCTCGACGGCCGCCCACAGGTCCGACCCCTCCCGGCCCGACACCGCTACATCTGGGGCAGACAGCTCCGCTCCTGCTGTCTCGCCATCCTCCGACGACACGGACGGCTCCCGCTTCCCGAGCTCCACTCCCTCCTGCACCTCTACGGCTACGGAGTGGCCAGCAACACCCCCGTCAAAGCGCTGGCCGACGCCATGGGCCACGAGGTCGACAAGGGCCACGCCCGGCGCGTCGAACGCGGCGTCTACGAGCTGCGCGCCGACTTCCGATCCCG
This sequence comes from uncultured Microthrixaceae bacterium, assembly GCA_963793965.1. GTDB lineage: Bacteria > Actinomycetota > Acidimicrobiia > Acidimicrobiales > Acidimicrobilacustridaceae > UBA4742. The sequence continues at coordinate 194,572 of CAWCCB010000007.1, read as the reverse complement.
GCCCGGCCGTCTGGGTGACCCAGCATGCCTGGGCCCCCAGCCGATCCACGACTGGACCGCAGGGGCCGACCCCGAACCCGTGGCCGGCGGGAGCGGGGGCGGCTTCGCTCCGCTCGACGACGCCGATCCGAGACGATCCCCAGACCTGGTGGCCCGCCGACGACCCCGACGACCCCGATGACCCCGACGACTCAGAGCCCGACCGGGCCTCGCCGTCAGACCTTGGCGGCGCGGAAGCCGGCGTCGAGATCGGCGATGATGTCCTCGATCGACTCCAGCCCCACCGACAAGCGCACCAGACCCGGCTCGACACCGGTGGCGGTCTGCTCGACCTCGTTGAGCTGGGAATGGGTGGTGGAGGCGGGGTGGATCACCAGGCTGCGGACATCGCCGATGTTGGCCACGTGGCTGTGCAGCGAGAGACCCTCGACGAAGCGCTTCCCGGCGTCCAGGCCACCCTTGATGATGAAGGCCGGCACCGACCCCGCGCCCCGACCGGCGCTGTAGCGCTGAGCCCGCTCGTACCACGGCGAGCTGGGCAACCCGGCGAACTGCACCGACTCGACCTGCTCGTGGGCCTCGAGGTACTCAGCCACCGTCTGGGCGTTGGCCACATGGCGCTCCATGCGCAAGCTCAGCGTCTCGAGGCCCTGCAGGAACAGGAACGAGTTGAACGGCGTCACCGCCGCGCCGATGTCCCGCAGCAGCTGCACCCGCGCCTTGATGATGTACGAACCCGCCCCCAGCGCGGGCCAGTACGCCAGACCGTGGTAGCTCGGATCCGGATCCACGAACTGGGGGAACCGGTCACCGACGCTGAAGTCGAACGAGCCGCCATCGACGATGACCCCGCCGATGGAAGAACCGTGACCACCGATGAACTTGGTGGCCGAGTGCACGACGATGTCGGCCCCCCACTCCAGTGGGCGGATCAGATAGGGGGTGGCCACCGTGTTGTCGACGATGAGCGGCACCCCCGCCTCGTGGGCCACGCCCGACACCCCCTCGAGGTCGAGCACGTCGTTGCGGGGGTTGCCGATGGTCTCGCCGTAGAACGCCTTGGTGTTGGGCCGCACCGCGGCCCGCCAGGCGTCGAGGTCGTCGGGGTCGTCGATGAAGGTGGTCTCGATGCCGAGCTTGGGCAGCGTGTAGTGCAACAGGTTGTACGTGCCGCCGTACAAGGCGGCCGAGGAAACGATGTGGCTGCCCGCCTCGGCCAGGTTCAGGATGGCCAGGGTCTCGGCCGCCTGGCCACTGCTCACCGCCAGCGCCCCCGGGATGCCGATGGCCGTCTCGGTGGCGCCCTCCAGCGCGGCCACGCGCCCCTCGAACACCGCTTGGGTCGGGTTCATGATCCGGGTGTAGATGTTGCCGATCTCGGCCAGGGCGAACAGGTTGGCCGCGTGCTCGGTGTCGCGGAACACGTACGACGTCGTCTGGTAGATCGGCACCGCCCGCGCCCCGGTGGCCGAGTCGGGCTCCTGCCCGGCATGGATCTGGCGCGTCTCGAATCCCCACTCGGCCATCGACATCTCTCCCTGTCCTCGCGCCGGAGGGTGCCGACGCCAACGCGGGCCAGCCTAGGACGCCAAATGTTGACCTGTCTAGTCGGAATTAAGCGGGGCTCAGCCCTGGCCGCCGGAGGCGTCCTGCACCCGGGTCTTGCCCGCCGAGATCCACGGCATCATGGCCCGCAGCTCGGCTCCCACCTGTTCGATCTGGTGGTCGTGGCCGGCCTGTTCCAGCGCGGTGAAGTTGGGCCGCCCGGCCTCGGACTCGGCGATCCACTCCTCGGCGAACTTGCCCGACTGGATCTCGTCCAGGATGGTGCGCATCTCGGCTCGCACCGCGTCGTTGATGACCCGAGGTCCCCGAGTCAGATCTCCGTACTCCGCGGTGTCGGAGATCGAGTAGCGCATCCCCGAGATGCCCTGCTCGTACATGAGGTCGACGATCAGCTTCAGCTCGTGCAGGCACTCGAAGTAGGCCGACTCGGGCTGGTAGCCGGCGTTCACCAGGGTCTCGAACCCGGCCTGGACCAGGGCCGTGAGCCCACCGCAGAGCACCACCTGCTCACCGAACAGGTCGGTCTCGGTCTCCTCTTCGAACGTGGTCTCGAGCACGCCGGCCCGAGTGCCGCCGATGGCGTCGGCGTAGGCCAGGGCCAGGTCGCGAGCCTTGCCCGTGGCGTCCTGGGCCACCGCGATGAGACACGGCGTGCCGCCCCCCTCGTCATAGGTGCGCCGCACCAGGTGGCCCGGACCCTTGGGGGCGACCATGGCCACGTCCACCCCCGCCGGCGCCACGATGCGCCCGAAGCGCACGTTGAAGCCGTGCGCGAAGAACAGGGCATCACCGTCGGACAGGTTGTCGGCGATGGCCGACTCGTAGATCGCCTTCTGCTCGGTGTCGGGCGCCAGCACCATGATGATGTCGGCCTCGGCCGTGGCATCGGCGATCGAGCGCACCACCAGGCCGGCCGCCTCGGCCTTGGCCGCCGAACCCGAACCCTCCCGCAGGCCGACCCGCACGTCGACGCCCGAGTCCTTCAGGTTCAGCGTGTGGGCGTGGCCCTGCGAGCCGTAGCCGATGATGGCCACCTTGCGGTCGGCGATCAGTGAGCGATCTGCATCGCGTTCGTAATAGACGTTTGCCACGGGGATCTCCTGGATCGGATGGGGATGCGGAACGCTCAGCGGGCCAGCTTGGCCAGGGCCACCCGGCCGGTGCGCTGCAGCGCCACGATGCCGTAGGGCCTCAGCAACTGCTCGAAATCGTTCACCTTCTCGGGTGCGCCGTCGAGGCAGACGGTCAACTGATCGGAGCCGACGCCGAGAATACGGCCCTCGAACACCCCCACCAATTCGATGACCTGGCCCCGCAGCTCGGCCGACGCGGCCACGGTGGCCAAGAGCAGCTCGCGCTGCACCGACTCGCCGGCCGCCAGCTCGGTGATCTCCACCACGTTGACCAGCTTGTCGAGCTGCTTGACCACCTGGTCGAGCACCTCGGGCTCGACGTCGACCACCACGGTGATGCGGCTGAAACGATCGTCGTCGGTGGGCGCCACGGCCAGCGAGAAGATGTTGAAACCGCGGCGGGCGAACAGGCCGGCCACCCGCGCCAGCACGCCCGGCCGGTTCTCGACCAGCACCGTGAGGGTGTGATGGGTGGGCGAGAGGCCGCCGTTCGAGCTCATCGGCCGCCCTGGCCCTGGCTCGGATCGACCACGATCTGGTCGTTGGTCGTCCCGGCGGCCACCATCGGGTAGACCTTCTCTCGCGAGTCGGTGCGGAAGTCGATGACCACCGGCCGGTCGTCGATCTGGTTGGCCTTCTCGATGGCGGGCTGGACCTCTTCGGGCGACTCCACCCGCATGCCGATGCAGCCCATGGACTCGGCCCACATCTTGTAGTCGGGCAGATCGGGCGACAGGTAGACCTCGGAGTAGCGCTCCTCGTAGAACATCTCCTGCCACTGGCGCACCATGCCCAGATACGCGTTGTTCAGGATGGCCACCTTGACCGGGATCCGTTCGCTGGCCGCGGTGACCAGCTCCTGGGCCGTCATCTGGAAGCAGCCATCGCCGTCGACCGCCCAAACCATGCGATCGGGTCGGCCCACCTTGGCCCCGATGGCGGCGGGCACACAGAACCCCATGGTGCCCAGACCGCCTGAGTTCACCCAGGTATAGGGGTGGTTGAACTTCCAGTGCTGGCTGGTCCACATCTGGTGCTGGCCCACCCCGGAGGCCACGATGCAGTCGTCGGGGGTGTTGTCCCGCAACGTCTCGAGCACGAACTGGGGCTTGAGGGCGTCGCCCGGCTCGGACTGCTGGTAGGTGAGCGGGTACCGCTCCTGCCAGCCGCTGATCCGCGCCTTCCAGGCCGAACGGTCGGGCTGGTGCAGCCCCTCGAAGGAGCTGGCGCCGCCCAGGTCGCGCACGGCGGTGATGATCTCCTCGATGACCAGCCGGCAGTCCCCCACGATCCCCACGTCGGGTCGGCGCACCTTGCCGATCTCGGCCGGATCGACATCCACGTGGATGACCTTGGCCTCAGGGGCGAAGCCGTCGAGCTTGCCCGTGACCCGGTCGTCGAAGCGGCTGCCCAGCGCGATCAGCAGATCCGACTGCTGCATGGAGGTGACCGCGGTGTAGTTGCCGTGCATGCCGGGCATGCCCAGGGCCAGCGGGTGGTCGTCGGGGAAGGCACCCCGGGCCATCAGGGTGGTGACCACGTGGATGTCGCACAGCTCGGCCAGCTCGCGCAGCGCCTCGGCCGCTCGGGCCTTGAGGATGCCCCCGCCGGCATAGATGACCGGTCGGTGCGAGGCCAGGATCAGCTCCGCCGCCTGGCGCACCAGGGCCGGATCGCCGTGGGTCACCGGGTGGTAGCCGGGCAGGTCGACCGATTCGGGCCAGTACCACTGCATGGCCGAGCGGGGGTTCTTGGGATCGACGATGTCTTTGGGCACGTCCACCAGGACCGGGCCGGGACGACCGGTGGTGGCGATGTGGAAGGCCTCGCGGATGACCCGGGGGATGTCCTGGGCCTCGGTGACCAGGAAGTTGTGCTTGGTGATGCCCTGGGTGATGCCGGTGATGTCCGCTTCCTGGAAGGCGTCGGTGCCCAGCGACGAGGTCGCCACCTGACCGGTGATGACCACCATGGGGACCGAGTCCATGTAAGCGTCGCAGATGGGGGTGACGATGTTGGTGGCGCCCGGACCGCTGGTCACCATGGCCACGCCCGGTCGGCCGGTGGCGTGGGCGAAGCCCTCGGCCATGTGTCCGGCGCCCTGCTCGTGGCGGACCAGCACGTGGCGGATGGGCGAGTCGATGATCGGGTCGTACACCGGGAGGATGGCGCCGCCGGGCAGGCCGAAGATCGTCTCGACCCCCTCCATCTCCAGGCTCTTGATCAGGGCTTGACCACCATCGAGGTTCATCGTGGGTTCCTTGGGTCGTTCTGGGGTTCGTGCCGGGTGCTGGGCGTCGGTCGGGTCGGGCGTCAGGTCGTTCCGGTGCGGAAAAAGCAAACGACCTCCCGCTGGGGAGGCCGAGGGCGCACGCAGCGAAGCAGGCGGCGTGCGCTACAAGAGTACGAGAATCCGGGTCGCGGGGCTCATGGGACCATCAGCTTGGCACACGTCGAGCGATCCCGGCAAGCGGAAGCGGGCCGGCCGCCGACCGTCGGCGTCGAATCGACGTCGATTCGACGCCGACGTGCGGGGCTCAGGCTTCGGTGATGGCGCCCTTCTCGGCGCCCTGCGCCAGTCGGGCGTACTTGGCCAGCACACCCGAGGTGTAGCGGGGCTCGGGCAGCTTCCACTCGGCTCGGCGCCGGGTCAGCTCCTCGGGATCCACCTGCAGGTCGATGGTGTGGCTGACCGTGTCGATGCTGATCCGGTCGCCGTCGCGCACGAAGGCGATGGGACCGCCGTCCACCGCCTCGGGGGCCACGTGGCCCACGCAGAACCCGTGGGTGCCCCCCGAGAACCGTCCATCGGTGATCAAGGCGGCGTCCCCGCCCCGCCCGGCGCCCTTCATGGCCCCGGTCACCGCCAACATCTCCCGCATGCCCGGGCCGCCCTTGGGGCCCTCGTAGCGGATGACCACGATGTCACCGGCCTGGATCTGGCCGGCCAGGATCGCCTCCATGGCGCCGTCCTCGCCGTCGAACACCCGGGCCGGTCCCTCGAAGCGGTCGACGTCGAGGCCGGCCACCTTGACCACCGAGCCCTTGGGGGCCAGCGATCCGGTGAGGATGGCGATGCCGCCCACCTGGTGGATGGGCGTGCCCAGCGGGTGCACGACGTCGCCATCGGGAGCCGGCGGGTCGAGGGCTTCGAGGTTCTCGGCCATGGTCTTGCCCGTCACCGTCAGGCAGTCGCCGTGGAGCAGCCCGGCGTCGAGCAGCTCCTTGAGCACCACGGGCACGCCCCCGATGTGGTCCAGATCGGACATGTGGTACTTGCCGTGGGGCTTGGTGTCGGCCAGGTGGGGCACCCGCTTGGCGATGCGGTTGAAGTCGTCCAGCTCGAGGTCGACCCGGGCCTCGAAGGCGATGGCCAGCAGGTGCAGCACGGCGTTGGTCGAACCACCCAGGGCCATGGTCACGGCGATGGCGTTCTCGAACGCCTGCTTGGTCATGATCTGGCGGGGCCGCAGTCGCAGGTCCAGCAGGTTCACCACCGCCCGCCCGGATGCATAGGCGATGTCGTCGCGACGCCGGTCCACCGCCGGTGCCGAGGCCGACCCCGGCAACGACATCCCCAACGCCTCACCGATCGAGGCCATCGTGTTGGCCGTGAACATGCCGGCGCAGCTGCCCTCGGTCGGGCAGGCCTGGCGCTCGATCTCGCCCAGCTCCTCGTCGGTGATCGTGCCGGCCGAGCGCGCCCCCACCGCCTCGAACACGCTGACCACGTCCAGGGCCACCCCGTTGCGTTGGCCCGGCAGGATCGACCCGCCGTACACGAACACCGACGGCACGTTGCACCGGGCCGAGGCCATCAACATGCCGGGCAGGGACTTGTCGCACCCGGCGAACGACACCAGGGCATCGAGGCGCTCGGCGTGCATCACCGTCTCCACCGAGTCGGCGATGACCTCGCGGCTGACCAGCGAGGCCCGCATGCCCTCGTGGCCCATGGAGATGCCGTCGCTCACGGCGATGGTGGTGAACTGGATGGGGAAGCCGCCGGCCGAGCGCACACCCTCCTTGGCCCGGCGGGCCAGGCGGTCGAGCGGCAGGTTGCACGGCGTGACCTCGTTCCACGAGGAGGCCACCCCCACCTGGGGCTTGTCCCAATCGTCGTCGGTCATCCCGATGGCCCGCAGCATGGCTCGGGCCGGAGCCCGCTCGTAGCCGTCGGTGACCTCCCAGGAGTTGAGCTTCGTGCCGTGGTCGCGCTGCTCGTCGGTCATGGGCCAGAGGTTACGCTCGGCCAGCAATGGTCCACCACCGCGTTGCTCGGCCTGGCGACGACGGTGGACCGATCGTGGTGGGCCACGACATCGTCAAGCAGTGGGGCGCCACCACCGCCCTCGACGGCGCCACCTTCGAGGTCGGGCGGGGCATCACCGGCCTGCTGGGGTCGAACGGCGCGGGCAAGACCACCCTGCTGGGCATGATGCTGGGCCTGCACCGACCCAGCCGGGGCCAGCTGCGCGTGCTGGGCCTGGACCCGGTGCGAGCCGGGGCCGAGGTCCGCGAGCGGGTGGGCTACTCGCCCGAGCACCACACCCTGCCCCCCGACACCACCGCCCAGGACCTGGTCCGCCACATCGCCGAGGTGCACGGCCTCCCGCCCCGCGAAGCCACCGGTCGGGCCAGTGACGCCCTGTGGCAGGTGGGGCTGGGCGAGGAGCGCTTCCGACCCATCGGCACCATGTCGACGGGCCAGCGCCAGCGGGTCAAGCTGGCCCAGGCCATCGCCCACGACCCCCACCTGGTGCTGCTCGACGAGCCCACCGACGGCCTCGACCCGGTGCAGCGCGACGACATGCTCGCCCTCATCCGCCGGGTGGGCACGGAGTTCGGAATCGACATCATCCTGTCCTCGCACCTGCTCGAGGAGGTCGAGCGACTGTGCGACGACGCCATCATCCTGGGTGCGGGCCGGGTGGTGGCCGCCGGTGCCATCGCCGAGCTCACCGGCGCCGACCGAGGCCTGCTGGTGGAGGTGGACGACCGCCCGGCCGAGCTGGCCGACGCCCTGACCCGGCGAGGACTGATCGTCGAGCGTGACGGCCACCGCCTGGTGGTGACCGCGGCGGTGCCCGACCGCGACTCGCTCTACCCGGTGGTGCGCGACGCCCTGGTGGCCACCGGCTCGGGCCTGCGCCGGCTCACCAACCGCACGGTCAGCCTGGAGGATGTGTTCCTCGAAGTGGACCGGAGCCCGGCCCCCGAGCCCGACCCGGTGGTCCAGGCCCCATGAGCAACGCCCAGATCTTCGATCGGGGCTACCGCCCCTACGACGGGCCCCGCCTGGGCCTGCACGGCGCGGTGCGTAGCCTGACCCGCCACAGCATCCAGCGGGCCCTCGGGCTCAAGCGCACGTTCTGGAACAAGATCCTGCCCTTCCTGGCCATCTTCCTGGCCTACATCCCGGCCATCGTGTTCGTCGGGATCGCGGCGTTCCTCAAGAGCCGGCTGAACCGCTCCGGGGTGGACCTGGACCGCATCCTGCCCACCTACGGCCAGTACTACTCCTTCATCTGGGCCGCCATCACCGTGTTCGCCGCCTTCGTCGCCCCCGAGATGCTCTGCACCGACCGCCGCACCGGCATGCTGGGGCTCTACCTGGCCTCGCCGCTGCGCCGCGACTCGTACCTGGTGGCCAAGGCCGCGGCGGTGGGCAGCGTGCTGCTGCTGGTGTCGCTGGGGCCGCCGTTGTTCATGTTGGTGGCTCGCACCATCGCCGGCAGCGGCCCCGCCGACGTGTGGGCCTTCCTGGGCATCTTGTGGCGCGTCATCCTGTCGGGCGTGGTGGTGGCCGCCCTGCCCGCCGCCCTGTCGCTGGCCCTGGCCAGCACCACCACCCGGCGAGCGGCCGCGTCGGCCGCCTTCGTGCTCATCGAGATCGGCTCGGTGGCCGTGACCCAGAGCCTGATCCTGGCCGGCAACACCGCCTCCCTGTTCGTGGCCGACCTGGCCTACCTGCCCCTCGAGCTGGTCGTGCGCATCTACGGCGAGCCGGCCGGCGAGACCGTCCCCACCGCCTCCTCGGTGCCCACGGCCACCCTGGCCGTGGGCTACGTGGTCATCACCGCCGCCCTGGTCTGGTTCGTGTGGTTCCGGTACCGCCGCATCCAGGTGACCCGATGACCGTCGACCCGGTGAGCGTCGAGGCGAGCCCGGCCCCGATCGACTGGCCCATCGAGGTGACGGGCGCCTCGAAGTGGTTCGGCCAGCTGGTGGCCGTGTCCGACGCCAGCTTCCGGATCGGCCCCGGCGTCACCGCGCTGCTCGGCCCCAACGGGGCGGGCAAGTCCACCATGTTGCGCATGCTGTGCGGCCTGACCCGACCCTCGCGGGGCACCGTGCGGGTCCATGGGGGTGACCCCAACCGCGAGCCGCGCCCTGGCCCGGCGCATTGGGCTGGTGCCCCAACAGGAGAGCGTGTTCGAGCGGATGGCGGCCTTCGAGTTCGTCCGGGTGGCCGCGGTCCTGCAGGGTCTGGACCATCCCGCCGACGCCGCCCGACGGGCGCTGGCCGTGGTCGAGCTCGACCCCGACGACCGACGGCCCACCTCCACCTACTCCAAGGGGATGCGCCAGCGGGTCAAGGTGGCCCAGGCCATCGTGCACGAGCCCGACGTGATCATCCTGGACGAGCCGCTGACCGGCCTCGATCCTCGCCAACGCCTGGCCATGATCACCCTGTTCCAGCAACTGGGAGCGGGCGGCCGGTGCGTGGTGGTGTCTAGCCACGTGCTCGACGAGGTGGAGCGGTTCGGATCCCGGGTGCTGGTCATGGTCCAGGGCCGCCTGGCCGCCGAGGGCGACTTCCGGGCGTTGCGGGACCTGATGGACGATCGTCCGCACCGGGTGCGCATCCGCAGCGACCGGCCCCGGGTCGTGGCCACCGGGCTCATCGAGGCCGAAGCGGTGATCGGCGTGGAGCTCGAGACCGACGGATCGATGATCGTGGAGACCTCCCAGGTGGCCCGGTTCCGCCATGCGGTGGCCGCCGTGGCCCAGGCCGGGGGTGCCCAGCTGTTCGAGGTGACCCCCCTCGACGACGACCTCGAGAGCGTCTTTCGCTACCTGGTGGGCCGATGACCGCCGCCGCCCGACCCCGTCGCGACGCCCCGCCGCCGACGCCCGGCGCCCTGCGCCTGCTCTTCGGGCTCATGCTGCGGGCCCAGGTCACCCGGGCCCGGGTGATCGCGCTCGGCGCCCTCGGACTGGTGGGGGTGCTGGTCGGGGTGGCCCTGGGCCAGGCCCGCTCCTTGGACCAGGTGATCCACGCCACGCGCTTCGTGAACGACTTCGGCATCGCCCTGCTGGTGCCGGTGGCCAGCCTGGTGTTCGCCTCGTCCACGCTGGGCGACCCCAACGAGGACGGCACCCTGGTCTACCTGTGGCTGCGGCCGGTGGCCCGCTGGAAGATCGTGGCCGCCGCCGCGCTCTCGTCGTTCGCGGTGACCTGGCCCATCGTGACCATCCCGCTGGTGCTGGCCGCGCTGGCCGCCGGTGGGGGCGCGGAGGTGGTGGCCGGGCACCCTGGCCGGGGTCACGGTGGCCATGGTCGGCTACATCGGGCTGTTCGTGGCCCTGGGCCTGCGGGTCAAGCGGGCCCTCATCTGGGGCCTGCTCTACATCTTCATCTGGGAGGGGTTCGTGGCCACGGCCAACACCACCGCGGCCCGACTGGCCGTGCGCTCCTACGGCCGTTCGACCCTGTCGTCCATCAGCGGCGCCGATCTGGGTCTGACCCAGATCGCCGCCCCCTGGCGGTGGGTGGTGCCCCTGGGGGTGGCGTTGGTGGCCCTGGCCTACGCCACCCGGCGCCTGACCCGCCAGGACATCGCCTGAGGCGCCGTGACCGACTCCGCACCGGGTGGCGGCCTGTTCCGGACCAACCCCCACGACCGCGAGATCCTGCGCCTGGCCGTCCCCGCCCTGGGGGCGCTGGTGGCCGAGCCGCTCTACATCCTGTGCGACACGGCGGTGGTGGGACACCTGGGCACCGACCAGCTGGCCGGCCTGGCCGTGGCCACCAACATCTTGTTGCTGCTCTACTCCATCTTCATCTTCCTGGCCTACGGGACCACCGCCGCGGTGGCCCGGCTGCTGGGCGCCGACCAGGAAGCCGACGCCGCCCACCAGGCCGTGCAGGGCATGTGGCTGGCCCTGCTGGTCGGGCTGGCCCTGGTGGTGCTGGGCGCGATCACCGCCCCCTGGCTGGTGGCCGCCGCTGGGAGCCCACGGGGCGGTGGCCGCCAATGCCCTGGTGTACCTGCGCATCAGCCTGATCGGCATCCCCGGCCAGCTGGTGGTGCTGGCCGGAACCGGCTACCTGCGGGGCCTGCAGGACACCCGCACCCCGCTGCTGGTGGCGGTGGCCTCGGCCCTGGGCAACCTGGTGCTCGAGCTCGTGCTCATCTACGGACTGGGCTTCGGGATCGGCGCCTCGGCCGTGTCCACCGTCCTGGCCCAGCTCGGCTCGGCCGCCGTCTACGTGTGGTGGGTCCGCCGGGCGGTGCACCACCACCGGGTCCGACTGGCTCCCCACGGACCCACCCTGCGCCGACTGGCCGTGGTGGGCGGCGACCTGTTCGTGCGCACCGTGGCCCTGCGCGGCGCCCTGGTGGTGTCGGTGGCGGTGGCCACCCGCCTGGGCACGGTGGCCCTGGCCGCCCATCAGATCGCCTTCCAGATCTGGAACCTGCTGGCCCTGGCCCTCGACGCCATCGCCATCGCCGGCCAGGCCCTCATCGGGCGTTTCCTGGGCGCCCAGGACGTGGCCGCGGCCCGCCGGGCCGGGCGGCGGATGATCGAATGGGGGCTGGTGGCCGGGGTGGTGTTCGGCCTGGTCACCTTCGCCCTGCGCCAGGAGCTGCCCACCATCTTCACCAGTGACCCGGCGGTGGTGGCGGTGACCGCGTTCGTGCTGGTGTTCGTGGCGGCCATGCAACCGGTGAACGGTGTCGTGTTCGTGCTCGACGGCCTGCTGATCGGCGCCGGCGACCTGCGCTACCTGGCCGTGGCCATGCTGATCCCCAGCGCCCTGTTCGGGGTGCTGGCCCTGGGCGTGCTGCGGGCCGGCCTGGGGATCGGCTGGCTGTGGACGGCGCTCATCGTGTTCATGGTGGCCCGCCTGGTCGGGTTGGCCTGGCGCTGGGTGGGGGGCGGGTGGGCCGTGACCGGCGCGGCCCGCGACGCCGGGCCGCCCGCGCCGAACCCGACCTAGAACCGCGTGAGGCAGAAGGGCTGGTGCTCGGCCGCGAACAGCCGGTCGGCCCGGGTGGCCACCTGGTCGGCTCGCACCCGGATGCGCCCGGCTCGGACCAGGGTGGTGGCCGACACCCCGCCCAGGTAGAGCGAGCCCAGGTCGGCCACGTCCAGCTCCAGATCCGCCGGCCGCTCGGTTCGGGTGACCTGAGCCGAACCCGGTGACCCCGGCGCCGCGCTCACCAGCCGGTAGCGCCCCGACTGGGCCGGGCGGAACCGGTCGGTGACCTCCACCACCAGCTCGTCGGCCGAGCCGTAGGACCGCGCCGACAGGGCGGCGATCGGATCCAGGATGCGCACCCAGAGGTGGTCGACCTGGGACCGGACCTGGTAGGCCCGCCAGTCGGCCAGGCGGAAGGCCAGGGCATCGTCGAGCGGCGCGGCGCCGATCTCGAGGGCCTCGGTCAGGTCGATGTCGAGCAGGTAGCGCCACAGGACGGCTTCGGCGTCGGAGTCGGCGGCCACCACCTCGCCCACCTGGGTCACCCAGTGGCCCGCCGACGCCTCGTGGCGCACCTTGTAGGTGGCGTAGCCGCCAGGGCGGGGATCGCCCGCCGGCGGGTCGCACAGCACGGTGAAGTGCTCGCCGCCCCCCACCCACGTCTCGGTGGGCCCGAAGATGGCCGGCCAGAAGCCCTCGGGCCGGGTCATGCCGCCCACCCGCACGGCCGCCGCGGCCTCGAAGCGCGAGGGCGCAGCCGACAACGCCTCGTCGTCGTCGACCAGGCGCAACCCCCACCCGGCGGGGACCGGGTCGGTGAAGGCGGAGCGGGCCCGATCGATGCGAACCGACTGGTGACGGCTGGCCACGCCGTAGCCGAAGCGGCGATAGATGGTGGCCTCCGAGGCGGTGAGCACCGCCACCGAGCACCCGGCCGCGGCCACGTCGTCGAGCTGGCGTGCCATCAGGGCCGAGAGCACCCCTTGGCGCCGGTGGGTGGGCAGCACCCCTACCGCGGTCACCCCGGCCACGGCCTGGCGCCCGCCACCGGGCAGCGTCAGGCGTTGGTCGAAGGAGCCGGTGACCCCGCAGAGCACCCCGTCGCCACCGAAGGCCCCCAGCATGCGGGGCCATTCGGTGGCGGACAGGGACTGGGCCCGCTGCTCGGGCGTCGGGCGCACCGAGAAGGCGGCGTCGTCGACCACCCAGAAGGCGTCGGCGTCATCGGACCGGAGTTGGCGAAGGGTGAGATCCACCCCGCCGGTCTAGACCAAAGGCGGTCAGCTCTGGCAGTGGTTATCGAAGTAGGCCTGGATCTTCTGGCTGGCGGCCTTGACGTCCGCGGTGTCCACGTCGGCCGCGGCCTTCTGGTACGACGACGGATCGGTGAGGCTGGCGCCCTTGATGTCGTTGGCGAACTTGGCGTAGGCATCGCCCACCGTCTTGTACTGGCTCTTGAGGTTGCTGGGGATCTTGCCGCCCAGCGCGTCGTACTCGGCGTTCAGCGCGGACGCGTCGGTCTTGTTGCCGGTGATGGCCGCCTCCGAGGAGGTGAGCATCTTCACGTAGGCCACGCCGGCCTGGGCGCACTCGCTGCTGGTGAGCGCGCCCGCCAGCCCCGAGCTCGACTTGTCCGAGCCGCTCCCCGAGCCGCTCCCCGAGCCGCTGCTCGAGGCCTTGGCCGTGGTGGTGGTCGTCTTCTGGTCACCGGCCGACACCGACGCCTTCTTCGAGCTCGAACAGGCCGCGGCCATCGAGGCCACCAGCAGGCAGGCCACCAGCAGGCCGCTCACGCGCTTGAGTTCCATGGTTCTCTCTCCCTCGTAGCCGGAGGTCCCGGCCTCTTCACCGGCTGAGACCCTAGAACAGGGGCCCGGGCGGACTGAGCATGGTGGACTGAGCTTGGTGATGACGTGACGTCGGATTCTCGGTTACGACCGACCCAACCCTCGATCATCGACCCGATCTGCGGCCGACCTTTAGGGACAGCGCGCCTGCAGGTAGCGATCGAGGTCGTGGACCGCGTCGGACACGGCCGGCGCGGTGACCGCGGTGACGGCCTGGTCGAGCTGATCCGTCCCGTCGCCGGCATCGTCGAGGGCTCGGGTGGCGGCGCCGTAGGCCTGCGCCAGCACGTCGAGGTCACGGCCCACCGCGGCGGGGACCTGCGCCCGGACGGCGGCGGTGGCCGTGGCCAGCGCCTGGCGATCGGCCGGGTCGGCGTCGTCGCCGAGCCCGAGCGGGCCGGCCACCAGCCCGGCGTACAGTTGGGCCACCCCGGCACACACCGGCGACACCGTGGCCGAGTCCGACCTCGGCGCGCCAGGTTCGGCGGGAACACCCGGACCCCGGTCGGTCGCGGGTCGCACCGAGGTGACCGGCGACCTCGGGGTCGACCGCGTCGGGCCCGGTGCCGCCGACCCGGCCCGCCCGGCGCAGCCGGCGGCGAGCGCGGCCAAACCGGCTAGGACCGCGGCCGCGATGGCTGTCCGGGCGCGGCCGGCGCGGGCGACGGAATCGGTGCTGGTCATGATCACTCCCGAGGGGGTCAGCCCTTCCGCCGGTCGTGAGCAGAGGCACCCTACCGTCGGTCCCCGCCGCGGGGAAGGCCCGTCGGCAGGTCAGGACCGAGGCGGATCAGCTCGCGGCCCGGCGCTGCTCGAGCAGCTCGGTGGCCACCCGGCCGTCGGCCTGGCCCTGGGTGGCCTTCATGATCTTGCCGATGAACGCGCCCGACACCTTCTTGCGCCGCTTGTCGTCACCGTTGACGTAGCTGTCCCAGTCCTCGGGGTTGGCGGCGATGATCTCGTCCACCACCGCGGCCAGATCGGCGGTGTCCATGGCCTCGAACCCGTGCGCCTGGGCGATGGCCTCGGCGTCGTCGCCCGTGGTCACCATCTCGGCCAGCACCGTCTTGGCCTGGGTGGCGGTCAACCGACCGTCCAGCTCCAGGGCCACCAGGCCGGCCAGCCGGGCCGGATCGAGATCGGCTGCGCCGTCCACCGCCAGGTCGTGCTCCACATGGGTGAGGACGCGGGCCGGGTCAGCGCCGGACTCGATGGCCCCCAGGGCCAGGTCGTCCAGCCCCCGCTCGACGTGGATGGCCACCGCGGCCGGTTCCACCCCGGCGGCGTCGGCCAGGCGCTGGCGCCGCGAACGCGGGCAGCACGCCCAGCTCGGATCGGATCGAGTCGATCCACTCCCTCGACGGGTCGAGCACCACCAGGTCGGGCTCCAGGAAGTACCGGTAGTCCTCGGCGCCCTCCTTGGATCGACCGGCCCGGGTCCGTCCGGCCTCCTCATCCCAGTGGCGGGTCTCCTGGCGCACCCGCTCCCCCGCCTCGATCACATCCACCTGCCGGCGGGCTTCGAAGTCGATGGCCCGTCCCAGCGAACGCAGCGAGTTGACGTTCTTGATCTCGCAGCGCAGGCCCAGCTCGCGGGTGCCCGACGGCCTGACCGACACGTTGGCGTCGACCCGCATCGACCCCTCCTCCATCTTGCCGTCCGAGGCGCCCACGGCTACCAGGATGGCGCGCAGCTCCGACACGTAGGCCCGGGCGTCCTCGCCCGAGCGCAGGTCGGGCCGCCCGACGATCTCGATGAGGGGGACGCCGGCCCGGTTGTAGTCCACCAACGAGGACTCGGCGCCGTGGATGCGCCCATCGCCACCCTGGTGCGACGACTTGCCCGTGTCCTCTTCGAGATGGGCGCGCTCGATGCCGATGCGGGTGCCGTCGGGCAGGTCGAGCCAACCGTCGACGTTGAGCGGCTCGTCGAACTGGCTGATCTGGTAGTCCTTGGGCATGTCCGGATAGAAGTAGTTCTTGCGGGCGAAGGTGGACCGCTGCACCGTGCAGTTGAGGGCCAGCCCCACGCGGATGCCCAGCTCCACGGCCTTGCGGTTCACCACCGGCAGCGATCCGGGCAGCCCCAGCGTCACCGGGTCGATGTGGGTGTTCGGCTCGCCCCCGAAGGCGTTGGGGGCGGCGCTGAACATCTTGGTGGCGGTGGCCAGCTCGGCGTGGACCTCCAGGCCGATGACCACCTCCCAGGTGTCGCCGGTGGTCGGGCTGGTGACGACCAGTGGCTCGCTCATCGGTTTCCCCCCGACTCGTCGGCCACCGCGGCGGAGGCGACGCCGACCGCCGGCGCACCCGCCGGGGCCGGGGCGGCCGCTTCGAGCACCGCGGCGGCCGCCAACAGCCGGACCTCCTCGAGCTGGGGGGCCAGCACCTGCACCCCCACCGGCAAGCCGTCGTCGCCCGTGCCGAAGGGGACCGAGATGGCCGGGTCGCCCGACAGATTGCTGGGGATGGTGCACACGTCGTTGAGGTACATGGCCAGGGGATCGGCCTTGGCCCCGAAGGCGAAGGCGGTGGTGGGCGACGTGGGCGTCACCAACAGGTCGAACTGCTCGTAGGCGGCGGCGAAGTCGCGGATGATCAGGGTTCGCACCTTCAGCGCCTTGCCGTAGTAGGCGTCGTAGTAGCCGGCCGACAGGGCGTAGGTGCCCAACATGATCCGGCGCTTCACCTCGGCGCCGAACCCGGCGGTGCGCGTGGCGGTCATCATCTCGCCGGTGGTGGGGGCATCCACCCGCAGGCCGTAGCGCACCCCGTCGTAGCGGGCCAGGTTGCTGGAGGCCTCGGCCGGGGCGATGAGGTAGTAGGCGGAGAGGCCGTAGGTGGCGGCGGGCACGTGGGCCTCGCCCACCGAGGCGCCGGCCGCGGCCAGGGCCTCGGCCGCCTGGGTCACCCGGGCGGCCACATCGGGCGCGATGCCGTCACCCATGAGCTCGGTGACCACGCCCACCCGCAGGCCGGCCACGCCGAGATCGAGGGCGGCGCCGAAGGACGGCGGCGCCACCGGGATGGAGGTGGAGTCGAGCGGGTCGGGCCCGGCGATGGCGTCGAGCACGGCGGCGGCATCGGCCACGGTGGTGGCGAAGGGACCGATCTGGTCGAGCGAGGAGGCGAAGGCGATGAGGCCCGAGCGCGACACCAGGCCGTAGGTGGGCTTGAGGCCGACCACCCCGCACAGGGCGGCGGGCTGGCGGATCGACCCGCCCGTGTCCGAACCGAGCGCCACCGGGGCGAAGCCGGCGGCCACGGCCGCCGCGCTGCCCCCGGACGAGCCGCCCGGCACCCGGGTCGGGTCGTGCGGGTTGCGGGTGGGACCGAACGCCGAGTTCTCCGTCGAGCTGCCCATGGCGAACTCGTCCAGGTTGGTCTTGCCGATGACGATGGCGTCGGCCGCGGCCAGCCTCGACACCACGGTGGCGTCGTAGGGAGGCAGCCAGCCGGCCAGGATCTTCGACGAGCAGGTGGTGGCCACGCCTCGGGTGCACAGGTTGTCCTTGAGGGCGATGGGCACCCCGGCCAGTGGGCCCACCACCTCGCCCGCCGCCACCCTGCGGTCGAGCGCGTCGGCCGCGGCCCGGGCCTGATCGGCCATCACCAGGTTGAAGGCGTGGATGGTGTCTTCGGTCGCGGCCACCCGGTCCAGATGGGCCTCGACCACCTCGCGGGCCGAGCGCTCGCCCGACGCCACCGCCGAGGCCAGGGCCACGGCCGAACCCAGCGGGGGCCGACCGGCCCGACTGGCCGAGTGGTCGCCGGCGCCGCTCACGGCTCCTCCCCCAGGATGGCCGGGACCCCGAACCGGTCACCCACCGCATCGGGGGCCTGGGCCAGCACCTCGGCGCGATCCAGGGTGGGTCCGACCACGTCCTCGCGCCACACGTTGGCCAGCGGGTAGGGGTGGGCGGTGGGCTCGACCCCGGCCACGTCCAACGCCTCGACGTCGGCCGCGTGCTCGAGCACGGCCGCCAGCTGACCGGTGAACCGGTCGAGCTCGTCGGGGGTCAGCTCCAGGTGGGCCAGCCGGGCCACGTGGGCCACGTCGTCGACGCTCAGGCGTTCGGGCATGGGCGCCATCGTAGAGGGAGGTGCCGTTCCGGCCGTCCGGGTTGCGCGAGATCAGCGGTATGGATCGTCGAGCTGAGGCTCTTCCCACCAGTCCATGGGCGCCGGCTTCCAGTCCGGATCGTCGAAGATGCAGTCCACCGGGCAGGGATCGAGGCACTTGCCGCACCCCGAGCACAGCTCGGGGATGATGATGACGTCGATCCCGTGGTTGAAGATGGCCCCGAACTGCGGCGGGCAGTGCCGGATGCAGGTGTCGCAGTTGATGCAGATCGACATGTCGATGTACAGCGGTGCCGATCGCCACTTGGGATTGCGCTCGTGGTCGGCCAGGCGCTGGGCACGGTTCGACGGCGTCGGGGTCGGGTCGGCCACCACCTCAGGCTAGCCCTGGCCTCGACACCGCCATCGTGCCAACCTGGCCCGCAACCTTGCTGGGGTTGTCCTCCACTACCACTCCACCGCCCCCACCATCGGCTGGATGATCACACTGGCCACCGTGGTCGCCCGGCTCGTCGGCTGCGGGCTGTGGGCGTGGCGGCGCCGGTCCCGGCCGGAGGCGCAGAGCGGCGCTCGGGCGTTGTAGGGTGCGCGACGCGGGTCATCCGGTTGCTCGCGACCACCCGCCGATCGCACGGATCACCGCCGACCATCCCGTCAAGGAGCCTCTCGACATGGCGTACCAGTTCCTCACCCAGGAGTGGATCGACGAGGCCAAGCGCCTCCAAGCCGAGGCCGGGCCGCCTGCCAGCCCGCCGGCCCACACCGTGCGCATGAACCAGATCATCACCGACGTCCCCTTCGGCGACGGCGAGGTCCGGGCCTTCATGGACACCTCCAGCGGCGAGCTGAACCTCGATCTGGGCGAGCTGGACAACCCCGACCTGACCGTGACGGTCGACTACGCCACGGCCAAGGCCATCTTCGTGGACCAGAACCCCCAGGCCGGCATGCAGGCCTTCATGGCCGGCAAGATCAAGGTCCAGGGGGACATGACCAAGCTGATGGCCATGCAGACCACCCAGCCCGATCCGGCCGCAGTCGAGCTGGGCCAGAAGATCAAGGACATGACCGCCGAGTAGCGGTTCGCCAGCCGCCGCTCAGTGGGTGATCAGCACCACCGAGCTGCCCTTGAGCACGGTGGTGCTCACGCCCGGGGTGGTGCCGGTCACGGTGCCCACCGGGTTGCCCTGGGTTCCGCTGACGGTCAGACCCAGGCTCTGGAGCGCGGCCACCGCGGCCGACACGCTCATGCCTACGAGGTTGGCCGGGATGACCACCGTCGGCGGCCCGCTGGACACCACCAGGGTCACCGTCGAGCCTCGGGGCACCTGCGCGCCGGCCACCGGGTTCGAGCCGATGACCGTTCCGGCCAGGACGGTGGTGGAGGACTGCGACGTCTGGGCCACCTTCAGGCCGATGTCCTGGAGCTGGACGGTGGCCGCGGCCGCTGACTGACCCGACACCGGCGGGACGACCCGCGGCTTGGGCCCGTTGGACACCACCAGGGGCACCTTGGAGCCTTTGGGCAGCTGGGCGGGCACGTTGGGGGCAAGGTTCAGCACCACGTCCTTGAGGCGGCTCTCGTCGTACTGGTAGGTCAGGGGGCCGACGGCGAGGCCCTCGGCCTGGAGCTCGGCGGTGGCCGCCACCAGGGCCTTGCCCACCAGGTCGTGGGGCACCGTCACCGGGGGCGGACCGGTGGACACCACCAGCGCCAGGGTCTTGCCCTCGGCCAGCTGGGTGCCGGCGGCCGGGCTCTGGTGCAGGATCTGGCCCACCACGGTGCCGTCCTGGGAGATGCCGGTGTGGTGGACCACCCAACGGTCGCCGCCGATCTTCTGGTTCAGGGTGGCCAGGTTGGTGTTGACCAAGGCCGGGACCGCGTGGGTCACCGGCTGGCTCTCGTACCACCAGCCCGCGCCCCCGGCCACCAGGGCCAGCACCACCACGATGGCCAGCGTGACCAGCGGCCACCGTCGCCGACGCCGAACGTCGGGCGCGGCCGAGATGGCTGGGACGTCCGGCGGGATCTGAGCGACAGCCTGCTCGGCGCGTCGGGCTCGGCGTCGGGCTCGGCGCGACAGCCCCGAGTCGGGGTCGCCGTCGCCCTCGGGCACCAGGTTGGCCAGCGGGGCGTCGCCCACCCCGACGGTGGCCGCCGACCCGGCGGCGACCGCGGTGGTTGCGCTGCGCTCGTCGGAGTCGGGGATGACCCGGATGCCGTCGATGACCGTCCCCGGCGGCGCGGTCATGATCTCGGGCTCGGCGTCGGCCCGCAGCACCACGGTGGGATCGCGGTCGGCCACCACGTCGTGCACGTGGACCACCGCGCCGGCCAGGACCAGGGGTTCGGGACGGTCCAGCTCGCCGGCCGCATCCATGAGCGACCGGGTGAACTCGCCGGCGTCGGGCCGGTCGGTGGGTCGGGGCACGCCGGCCGCGGCCAGGGCCGGCACCAGCGGCCCCAGCGACTCGGGCACCTCGACCGGTCGCTCGACGCGGGCCATGAGCGTGCCGATGGTGGTGTCACCGGAGAAGGGCACCCGACCGGTCACCGTCTCGATCAGCACCAGGGCCAGCGAGTACACGTCGCTGCGGCCGTCGAGCGTCTCCCCCCGGGCCTGCTCGGGCGAGGCGTAGCGGGCGGTGCCGAGCACCGCGCCCTGCGGCTCGGTCCAGGCGGCCTCGGCCAGCGCCCGGGCCAGGCCGAAGTCGGCGATCCGCAGGCGAGCCTCCTCGTCGAAGAGCAGGTTGGCCGGCTTGATGTCGCGGTGCACGAAGCCACGACGGTGGGCGTAGTCCAGGCCCCGCCCGGCCGACAGCCCCACCAGCAGGGCCTGCGCCGGCGACAGGAAGTGGCCCTGGTCGAGCATGGTGCGCAGGCTGCCCCCACCCAGGTACTCGGTGACCACGAAGGGCACGGCGTCGTGACCCCAGTCGAACACCGCCATGACGTTGGGATGGTTGAGGGCCGCCGCCGCCTGGGCTTCGGCCCGGAACCGGCGCAGGAAGGCCTCGTCCTCCGCCAGTCCCTCATGCAGGATCTTGACCGCCACCCGGCGGCGCAGCGTGACGTCGTCGGCCAAGTACACGGTGGCGGACGCGCCGGAGCCGATGGGCGCCAGCAGTCGGTACCGGTTCGAGAGGACCTGGCCGACGCGATCGGTCAAGCGCGACAACGCCATGGCGACAGGCTAGTAGTTACCCCGCTGTCATTCGGTCCATGCAGGGTGGTCGACCACGATTGTCCGGCACAATGATGGACGTGACCACCAGCGACCCGGGCTCGTTCGACGACGCCTCCTTCGAGGACCGCACCACCGCCGAGCAGGTGGGGCTGGACGACGACCTCGGCTCGCCCCGGCCCCCCACCCGAGTGCCGGGCGTGTGGAAGCAGATGCCGATGGCCGTGCGCGTCCTCATGGTGGCCCTGCTGCTGGTGGCGGGCGGCGCCATCTGGGCGCTGAGCCGCCAGAGCCTGGCCAGCTCCTCCAACCTGGCCGGGGGCACCGTGGTCCAGCTCATCCCCACCGACGGGTCGAACATCCTCCAGCAGGACCAGATCGGCATCGTGCTCAAGAGCGGGTACAGCACCCACCTGACCGTGAACGGGACGGCCATCCCGGTGAGCCAGATGCAGACCGTGAACTACGCCTCCCAGACCCAGTACACGTTCCAGCCGGGGGCGGGCAAGGTCTTCACCGTGTGGCCGGCCGGCAAGAGCTGCGTGGCCGCCAGCTACTGGCGCGTGCAGGACGGGCCGGCCCACGCCGCCAGCCAGGACTGGTGCTTCACCGTCGTGTGACCGGCCCACGCGCCTGCGGGCCGGCCGCTCATCCCTCGAGCAACCGGTCCAGCTCGGCGATGGCGGCCAGGTAGTCGGCGGTCACCAGGATGGGGTGGAGCCCGGCTCGTCGGGCCGCGTCGGTGTTGCCCGGGTAGTCGTCCAGGAAGGCAGCCCGCTCGGGCGCCACCCCGAGACGATCCATGGTCAGGGCGAAGATGCGCGGGTCGGGCTTGCGCATGCCCACCTCGCACGAGTCGACGACCACGTCGAACAGCTCGTCGAGGGGGAGCATGCCCCGCCAGAACTCGCCGAACTCGACCACGTTGTTGGTGATCAGGGCCGTGCGGTACCCGTCGGCTCGCAGACGCCGGGTGCGCACCACCATCTCGTCGCGGATCCCCGACCCGGCCATGGAGGCGAGCATGTCGAACAGCTCGATCTCCAGGCCCTGGGCCCTGGCCTGCTCGTGGATCTGGAGGCGGGCGTCCTCGAGGGCCAGCTCGCCCCGCTCGGCCCGGTGCCAGGGATGGTCGGTGTCGCGGTCATAGGAGCCGAACACGAACAGCATGGCCTGTTCGGGATCCATCCCCAGATCGGTGCCGCGGGCGCGCACGGCATCGAACGGGCTGTCGGTGTAGACGCCACCGAAGTCGAAGACGACGGCCTCCAGGGCGCCCGGCCCCGCCGATGGCGACGGCGCCGCCGGGCTCACGGGCCGGCCTCGTCGTCGGCGCCCGAGGCGACGGCGCCCGCCGGCAGCTCGCCGGTGCGCAGCAGGTGCTCGAACCCGGCCTCGTCCAACACGGGCACCCCGAGGTCCTGGGCCTTGGTCACCTTGGCCGCGCCCGGGCTCTCGCCCACCACCACCGCGGTGGTCTTCTTGGACACGCTGCTGGGGGCCTTGCCGCCGTGCGCCTTGATGACGGCCTCGGCCGCGTCACGGGTGTAGGCCTCCAGCGTGCCGGTGACCACCACCGAGCGGCCCGCCAGGGTCTGGGCCGCGTCGGGGGGCGGCGGGCCCTCGAAGTTGACCCCGGCCACGCGCAGGCGCTCGATCAGGGCGCGGTTGGCATCCAGCGCGAACCAGTCGTGCACGCTGGTGGCGATCACCGCGCCCACGCCGTCGACGGCCACCAACTCGTCGACGCTGGCGGCCATGAGGCGGTCGAGGTCGCCGAAGGCCCGGGCCAGCAGCTCGGCCCCGGCGTAGCCCAGGTAGCGGATGTTGAGCCCGACCAGCAGGTTGGGCAGCGGCCGGTGGCGGGAGGCGTCGATGGCGGCTTGCAGGTTGGCGATGGAGATGTCGCCGAACCCGTCGAGCTCGGCCACGCGGTCGAAGTCGAGCGTGTAGATGCTGGAGGGGTCCTCGAGCAGGCCGAGCTCGCGGAAGCGGGCCACGCTCTGCTCGCCGAAGCCCTCGATGTCCATGGCTCCGCGACTGGCGAAGTGCTCGATGCTGCCCGCCACCCGGGCCGGGCAGGCCTCGTTGGGACAGCGGTGGTCGGCCTCACCCTCGGGGCGCACCAGGCGGGTGCCGCACACGGGGCACTTCGTCGGGAACTTCCAGGCCCGCAGGCCCTTCGGCCGCTCGGCCAGCACCGGACCGACCACCTCGGGGATCACGTCGCCGGCCTTGCGCACGATGACCACGTCACCGGGACGCACGTCCTTGGCCGCCACCTGGTCCTGGTTGTGCAGGGTGGCCACCCCGACGGTGGAGCCGCCCACAAACACCGGCTCGAGCATGGCGAAGGGCGTGGCCCGACCGGTGCGCCCGATGGAGACCTGGATGTCGACCAGCCGGGTGGTGCGCTCCTCGGGCGGGAACTTGAAGGCGATGGCCCACCGGGGCGCGTGGGTCGTGGAGCCGAGCTCGTTGCGCAACGCCAGATCGTCGACCTTGATCACCACCCCGTCGATCTCGTAGTCGAGGTCGTGACGGTGCTCCTGCCAGTGGAGGCAGTGGGCGTACACCTCGTCGAGCGACGACAGCTCCCGCACCTCGGGGTTCACCGGGAAGCCGAGGTCGCGCAACCAGGCCAGCGTCTCGTTGTGGGTGCGGAAGTCGGGCCCGCCCTCGACCTGGCCCAGCTGGTAGCTCCAGAATGACAGCTTGCGCGAGGCGGTGATGCCGGCATCCTTCTGGCGCAGGGACCCGGCTGCGGTGTTGCGGGGGTTGACGTAGGCGCGCAGGCCGGCCTCGAGCTGGGCGGCGTTGAGCCGCTCGAACTCGGCGATGGGCATGTAGATCTCGCCCCGCACCTCGACCACCTCGGGCGCGCCCGGCCCCAGGTCAGTGGGCAGCACCCCGATGGTGGCCACGTTGGCGGTCACGTCTTCGCCGGCCCGACCGTCGCCCCGGGTGGCCGCCTGCACCAGCCGTCCCCGCTCGTAGCGGATGGACACGGCCAGCCCATCGATCTTCAGCTCGGCCACCAGACCCACCTGGTTCGCGGAGTCGCCCAGCCCGGCCAGTCGGCGCTTGAGCCGGTCGCCCCAGGCGTGCAGCTCGTCGGCCGACATGGCGTTGTCGAGCGACATCATGGGCACGGCGTGCACCACGGTGGCGAAGGTGGCCGAGGCCGGCCCCCCGACCACCTGGGTGGGCGAGTCGGGGGTGATCAGCTCGGGGAACTGGGCCTCGAGGGCCAGCAGCTCGCGCGAGGAGCGCGTCCCACTCGGCGTCGGGGATCTCCGGCTCGTCGAGCTCGTAGTAGCGCTGGTTGTGGTGGCGGATGGTGGCACGCAGCTCGTCGACCCGGTGGCCCGGATCGATCGGCTGGTCGTTGGCTTGCACGCGGCGGGCCACGCCCCGCACCCTACCGAAGGCCTACGACGGCGAAGCCCGTCAAGTGGCGGGCGTGGCTTTGCGCCGTCGATCCTGAGACGCTGGCGCGACTTCGGCTTGGAAACGCGGGCGTCCTGGAACACCCGAGAAATGCCTGCGCTGGCCCACGCTCTGTGACTGCTCCGCAAGCCCGGGCCGGGAGCGGGCCACCCGACCCGATCGAGCGGGTCAGTCCCGACAGATGTTGGCGATCGTCTGGCGGCTGAGACCGGTCGCCTCTGCCAGAGACCGCAGCGTTGCGCCTTCGCGGCGGGCGATGCGAACGATCCGGTCGCGGGCCGCGAGCTCTTCGGCTGCTCGCCGCGACGCGAGTGCGGCCGCGGCGGTGGCCGCTCCGACGGAGTCGGCCGTCGGGCGGGCGGCGCTGAGCTCGGCGAGTACCGATTCGCCGAGCTGGTCGAGGTCGTCGATGGTCTTGGTCATCTCAGCTAGTCCTCCTCATGAGCCGGAGCCAGTCTCCAACGCGTCGATCAGCTTCGACCGGATGCCAGACAGAATGGCTGCGCCGACGGTCAGCTCACGGCTATGCGCGATTGCGTTCAACGTCGCCTGAACGACGGCGAGCAGCTCCAGCGCCTCTGTCCTGTCGAGGTTGATGTGCAGATCCTCCGCCACACCCGGAGTCTACATCTTGGACAAGTGCGTCAACACTCTTGACACCGCCTATCTGGCCGAGACAGCCGGCAACCCCCGGGTGTCAAGCACCCACGCTGAGGCGGACGCCGATGGCCTGGTCGTGGAGGCGGTCGGCCAACCGGTTGGTGAACTCCAGCACCTGCTCGGCCTGGGTGACCCCGTGGCGGTACAGACCGCAGGCCGGGGTGATCATGGCCTGGGTGCGCAGCCGGGCCGGATCGCAGCCTCCGCTGGTCACCAGCTCGCACCAGAGCGCCGAGAGCTGGCGCCACAGGCGCTCGACCGTCGTACCCAACGGTCGGTCGGTGGGCACCGCGCCCCAGGCCAGCCAACCGCCCCGGTCCAAGAAGCCGGCCACCGCACCCGCCGAGGTCTCGATGCCGGCGTCGATGGGCAGCGACAGGATGTGGGCGCCGGCCTGGAGCAGCAGCCGCCAGTCGGCGGTGCCGCAGCAGTGCAGGCCCGTGGTGGCCAGCCGCTCGAGCTGGGCCAACGTGCCCGACACCAGGTCGATGGCGTCCAGCGCGGCGATCGGGAAGGCCGGGTCCATGGCCCCGATCAGGCTGGGCTCGTCGACGAAGGCCACCACCTGCGCCTGGGGGACACGTCCACCCACGTACTGGACCAAGGCCCGGGCTCGGCGCTCGGTGGCGGCTCCCGACACGCGGAAGGCCAGCTCGGCCGGCACGCCCGCGGCATGCAAGGCCACGCCGAAGGTCACCGGTCCGGTCAGCGACACCTTGATCGGCCCACGACGATCCGCCACCGCGGTCAGGAAGGCCCGCAGGCCCACGAAGCTGTCGGAGGCGAAGCCGGGATCGCCGATGGGGGCCTCGGGATCCAGGGCGGACACGGCCACGTCCATGGAACCGTCCGGGCGCAGGGTCACCCCGGGCACCCCGCAGGCGGCCTGGGCGATCATGCCCTCGGCCCGCGACCGGGCGGGCAGCGAGGGCGCGGCCGGCAGCCCACGCTGATGGCGCAGGATGAAGTCGACGGCCTCCCCCGGGTCGTAGTGGGGCAGGCTGCCGATCGACGTGGCCAGCCCCACGGGCAACGGCACCAGACGATCATCTGCCACTCGAGCTTCCCCCGAACGTTCGCGGGACCGACGTCGGCCCGTCCTTGAGGATCGGCATCGATCCCGACTTGCTGAGCTATGGAATAGCCACGCGGGTCGTGGATACGCAAATCTTCGAGGGTGACCGAGGCCCCCCGACCCGCCAGGTGGCGGCCCCAGCTGGGACGCTGGGGGCTGGCCGTGGCCTGGGTGCTGCTCCCGCTGGTCTCGGGGCCGTCGCTGGCCGCCGCCCTCGATCCCCGCAGCCACCTGTTCCGCTCGGCCGTGTCGGTCGCCCTCTGGGCCGGGTGGGCCGCCGGGCTGGCCGCCGCCCTGATCCCCCGGACGGTCACCCTCACCGCCCTGCGCATCGCCGCCCCGGCGGTGGTGGTGGGTGCCGCATGGGCGGCGGCGGCCACGGCCCATCTCGGGACCCGAGACGTGGTGTCGGTGGCCTATGCCGCCCTGGTGGCCGTGGTCGCCTTCACCCCTTCCACGGGCCTGGCCTTCGTCAACGGATCGGCCTACGGCCTGGAGCGCCGCCTGCCGTTGCGACCACCCGGCGCGCTGGTGCTCGGTCCCGTCGAGCTGGCCTGGGCCGTGGTGGTCGGCGGGTTCGCGGCCGGGCCCCTGCTGCTGGTCGACCGCCAGTGGATCCTGGGCGCCGTGCTGGTGGTGGTGGGTTGGCCGGTGGCCGTTTGGACCTCGCGGTCCCTGCACATCCTCAGCCGTCGCTGGTTGGTGTTCACCCCGGCCGGTCTGGTGCTGCACGACCAGCTGGCCGTGGTCGAGTCGCTGCTGGTCATCCGTCGCCACCTCGACTCCTTGGGGCCGGCGTTGGTCGACACCCAGGCCCGGGACCTGACCCTGGGCGCCTTCGGCCTGGCCCTGGAGGTGCGCCTGACCGAATCGCTGCCGATGAGCCCGTCGCCCCGCCGCCGCCTGCGGTCCCACGACGAGGTGACCACCGAGGAGATCACGGCCTTCCTGTTCACCCCCACCCGCCCCGGGCGCGTGCTGCGTGACGCCGCCGAGCGCAAGTTGATCTAACCGGCAATTCCACCCAACAGGACCAGGTCGTCCTGGTAGATGACCACGCTCTGGCCCGGCGCCACGCGGGGCTGGGGACCGTGCCGCCACACCAACTCGAGGGTGGCGGCGTCGTCGGCGGAGCCGCCGACGAGCACCGCCCGGGGCTGGCCGTGGGCACTGCACTGGGCCACCAGGCGGGCGGCGTCGGCGGAGCCCGGCTCCTGGTCGAGGACGGATCGGGCCCCCGGGGCCCACACCAGGTCCCCGATGGTCACCGACGAGCTGGCCAGCGCCTCGGGTGGGCCGACGCGCACCTCCCGCCCGGCCACGTCGACCTCGACCGCGTAGCGTCCGGCCTCCTGCCCGGCCAGCCCCAGGCCGCGCCGCTGGCCCACCGTGATCAGCTCGACGGCGTCCACCTGTCCGACCTGGTGACCCGATCCGTCCACCACCCGTGCCGGGTGCAGGGCGATGCGCGGCCCCAGGAAGGCGCGTCGCCCGGCCGAGGCGGTGATGAAGCACACGTCCTGGCTGTCGGGCTTGGTGGCGGTGCGCAGACCCAGGCGGGCCGCTTCGGCCCGGACCTCGGCCTTGGTCATCTCCCCCACCGGGAACCACACCCGGTCCAGCCACGACGGCTCGATCACGTAGAGCACGTAGCTCTGATCCTTGGCCACGTCGGCACCCCGGGCCAGCCGGCGCCGACCCGCGGCGTCGGTGACCAGGCGGGCGTGATGGCCGGTGGCCACGCCGTCGAAGCCGAGCGCCTCGGCCCGGCGCACCAGTCGATCGAACTTCAGGTGCCGGTTGCACTCGATGCACGGGTTCGGCGTGCGCCCGACCACGTGGTCGGCCACGTACGGATCGACCACCTGGGCCGTGAAGTCGTCGGCGAAGTTGAACACCAGGTGATCGATTCCCAGGTGCTGGGCGGCTCGGCGGGCGTCGTCCACGTCGCTGACCGAGCAGCAGCCGGTGTCGCTGTCGCCGCCCCACAGCTTGAGGGTCACGCCGGTCACGTCGTGGCCGTCGGCCACCAGGCGCGCCGCCGCCACCGACGAATCCACCCCGCCCGACATGGCCACCAGGAGCTTCACGGCCGATCAGCTCGCGACCGGACGGGCGAAGCGGGCCAACCGGGCCGCCGCGGCCGGGATGACCTCGAGCGCCACGTCGACCTCGGCGTCGGTGCTCGACCAGCCCAGCGACAGTCGCAGCGAGCCCTTGGCCAGGTGGCGGGGAACGCCCATGGCCGCCAGCACGTGGGAGGGGTCGAGCGCGCCGCTCGAACACGACGACCCGGCCGAGGCGAACACGTCGCGCTGCTCGAGCAGGTAGAGCAGGGCCTCGCTCTCGATCCCGGGAAGGCACAGGTGGCAGATCCCGGCCACCCGGGGCGTCGCCCGGGCGGTGCCGGTCGGGTCGGCCCCGGTGAGCACCGCGCCGGGCACCGACGCCAGCAGACCGGCGGCCAACCGGTCGCGCTGGTCGCGAACCCGCGCCACCTGCGCCGGGCGGGAGTCGACGGCCAGCCGGACGGCCAGGCCCAGCCCGACGATGCCGGCCACGTTGGGGGTGCCGCCGCGGCGACCGCGCTCCTGGCCCCCACCCACCTGGCGGGGATCGGGCGCGGCCTGGCCCCGCACCACCAACGCGCCCACGCCCTTGGGGCCCCCGATCTTGTGACCGCTGACGGCCACCAGATCGGCACCGGCGGCGGCCGCGGCCACGTCCATCCAGGCCAGCGCCTGCACGGCGTCGGTGTGCACCGCGGCCTGGGGCGCATGGATTCGCACCCGCTCGGCCACCTGGTCGAGCGGCTGGATGGTGCCCACCTCGTTGTTGACCAACATGACCGAGACGAGCGACACCGCCTGGCCCCGGCGGGCGGCGTCGACCAGCGTGGCCTCCAGCGCGTCGAGATCGATCACGCCGTGGCCGTCGACCGGCACCGTCACCCCGCTTCGCGACGCCACCGCGTCGCCCACGGCGTGGTGCTCGACCGCCGAGCACACGGCCAGTCCCCCACCGTGGTCGAGGGTGCCCAGCACAGCCAGGTTGTCCGACTCGGTGCCGCCGCTGGTGAACACCACCTCGCCCGGCTCGGCCCCCAAGGCCTCGGCCACCAGGTCACGGGCGTCGTCGACGGCGCGGCGGACGTCACGGGCCAGGCGGTGGGCGCCCGATGGATTGGCGTGCAGCTCGGTCAGGTACGGGAGCATGGCCTCGACCACCTCGGGCCGCGTCGGCGTGGACGCGGCATGGTCGAGGTAGGCGGACATGCCAAAAGGCTATCGAGTGGCCCCTGGGTCCTGGTCCGGGGCCGGCGACGGGCCCGGCGGGGCCGGCGGCGTCGACATGGGCGGCGCCGGGGCCGGGGGTCCCCAGGGGAACGCTGCCGGGGGGGTCACCGGAGCCGTGGCCGGCGGCGCCGGCGACGAAGGCGACGGGGGTGGCGGGGGCGGGGGCGCGGCCACCGGGGCCGAGGTGGGCGGACCCCAGGCGTCCAGGCGCGCCCCTATCGTCCCGGGCACCGGGGGGGCGAAGCCTCCCGGCGGTGGCGGCGCGGCGAAGGCGCCGGGCGCATCCCCGCCCCCTGGAGGTCGGGCCACGGCCGTGCCCGGCACCGGAGGCGGGTAGGCCCCGTAGGCCGGCGTCGGGTGCGCCCGGCGTTGGTAGGCCGCGGCCACACAGGCCAGGAAGATCTCCGGGCTGACCCCGGGTGGCGGCCGCAGGCGCAACCCGAGCGCGGTGGCGTTGGCCAGCTTGACCGCCACCGACCAGCGCGCCTGGGGGCTGAGGTCGAGCACCCGCAGCAGGAACGAGCGGATCACGCCGTACTGCTCCCGGGTCAGGGCCACCACGTCGAGGGAGGCCACGTAGCCCTCCATGCCGTAGGGGGTCGGGAAGGTCACGGCCATGGCCTGGTGGCTCGGGGCGGCACGCTCGCGCAGGATGATGGTGCCGGCCATGTGGTCGCCCACCCGTTGGTCCCGACGGCTGAAGATGATGGTGAACAGGGCGACCGATCCGAGCGTGACGTAGATCTCGAACAGGCCGACGATCCCTCGGATGGCCGAGTGGCGGAACCGCACCGGGCCGCCCTCCACGGTCACCACCCGCAACCCCAGAGCCGCCTTGCCCAGGGTGCGCCCGTTCCACAGCGTCTCGGCCGCGACCGGGTAGCCGACGAGCACCAGCAGCACCATGATGAGGGCGATCACCGCCGCCGCGGTGTGGCCCACGTACGAGTCGGCGGCCGCGGCCGCTCCAGCCACCAGCGAGAGCACGAAGAACTGCAACGCCACGTCGAGCAGCTCGCCGGCCGCACGTGAGCCGGCACCGGCCGTGTCGAACTCGAGCAGCACCGCCTCGGGCGTGACGATGGCCCCCGGCTGCACCGTGTTCAGGGTCGCGCCGCTCACGAGGCTGGAGCGTAACGTTGCGCGGTGGACATCGACGGGTACATCGCCCACAACCAGCCGCACTGGATCCGGCTGGCCGAGCTCACCCGCCGAGCCCGCAAGCGCGTGGGGGATCTGTCCCCCGCCGAGCTCGACGAGTTGATCAGCCTGTACCAACGCACGTCGGCCCAGCTCTCCTACGCCCGGCCGGCGTTTCGCGACAACGCCCTCACCGCCCGGCTCACCCGCCTGGTGGCCGACGCCTCGGGCGTGATCTACGGCACTCGCCCCCGGGTGTGGCAAACGGTGCGCACCTTCTTCGTGGTGACCTACCCGGGCGCGGTGTGGGACTCGCGGCGCTTCGTCATGTTGGGCGTGGCCATCACCTTCGTGCCCGCCATCGTGTTCGGCGCCTGGCTGGTGGGCGACGCCAAAGCGCTCGACGCCACCGGCAGCGCCCAGCAGCGCCACGAGTACGTGCACGACGAGTTCGAGCAGTACTACTCGAACCAGCCCCACGTGCAGTTCTTCACCGAGGTGACGACCAACAACATCCTGGTGTCGTTCGAAGCCTTCGCTGGCGGGGCTGCCCTGGGCATCTTCGGCATCGTGGCCATGTTGATCAACGGGCTGAACCTGGGCCAGGCCGGCGCCTGGATGATCACCGACGGCAGCGGCTGGCGGTTCCTGGGCCTGATCCTGCCCCACGGCCTGCTCGAGCTCAGCGCCATCTGCATCGCCGGGGGCACCGGGCTGCGCCTGGGTTGGACGATCATCGCCCCCGGCGACCGGCCCCGCTCCGCGGCGCTGGCCGAGCAGGGCCGGCGCTCGATCGTGATCGTGATCGGCCTGGCCACCATGTTCATCTGCGCCGGCACGATCGAGGGGTTCATCACCGGCTCGAACCTGCCGGCCGGCGTCAAGGTCGGCATCGGCGCCACCGCCTGGGTGGCGTACGTGACCTACCTGGTGGTGTGCGGTCGCCTGGCCGCGGCCCAGGGCTTCGTCGGCGACCTGGGCGAGGTGCAGCGCGCCGTCGACGCCCGCGCCGCCGAGCTCATCGTGGCCTGACTACAACCTGCCGGTGGCTTTGACCCGGAGGTAGGCGTCGGCCAACCGGGGCGCGAGCTGACCGGGGGCGGCGTCGACCACGGTGGCCCCCAGCCCCCGCAGCCGGGCGGTGGTGCGACGGCGCTCATCCAGGGCGGCCACCGCCGCCGCCTTGCGGTACGCGCCGAGCCCATCGCGGGGCGTGGCCAGCGCCCACTGGACGACCTGGGGATCGGACACCGCGGCCACCACCACCAGGTGGTTGCGGCTGATGAGGGGCAGGGCGGGGATCAGCGTCTCGCCCACCGCCTGTTCCACCAGGTCGGTGAACAGCACCAGCATGGCTCGGCGACGGAACCGGGCCAGGGTGGCGGCGAAGGCGCCCTGGTAGTCGCTCTCGGCCAGGGCCGGCTCCAGCTGGTACATGGCCTCGGTCACCCGACCCAGCTGGTCGCGTCCGTGGCCCGGCGCCACGATGGCACGCACCTCGCGGTCGAAGGCCACCAGCCCGGCCCGGTCGCCCAACCGGGTGGCCACGGCGGTGAGCATCATCACCGCATCCATGGCGTGCTCGACGCGGGGCACGTCCGCGGCCTGCCCGGCCATGATCCGGCCGTTGTCGAGCAGGCTGATCACCGTCTGGTTGCGCTCGGCCCGGTAGGTCCGCACGATGGCCTTGCCGGCGCGGGCGGTGGCCGACCAGTCGATGCGGCGGAACTCGTCGTCGACGGTGTAGTCGCGGAACTGGTCGAACTCGGTGCCCCCGCCCAGCCCGGGGGCCGAGCGCAGGCCGACCTCGAGGATGCGGGCCTTGTTGATCCGCAGCTCGGCCTCGTCGCGGGACTTGAACGGCGGGTAGACGCGCAGCTCACCGGGCAGCGAACGGGTGCGTTGGCGGGCAGCCAGTCCCAGTCGGCCCTCCACCCGCACGGTGAGGTCCCGAGGCCGGAACCGGCCCCGACGCGACGGGCGGATGGTGGTGGACACGTCCACCCCGCCGTGAGCCGCGACGCGCACCCGGGCCCGCCGGGACCCGGCCCGCAGCGACGGGGCCAGGTCGTCGGCGAAGGCGATCCGCTGGGTGCGCCCGGTCGGGTTGGTGACCTGCCACCCCACGTGATCGGCGGCGCCCAGCTGCACCACCTCGGGCAGCACCCGCACGATCTCGATGCGCTCGGGTGAGGTGGCCGTGGCCCAGTCCACCAGCATGAGCGCGACCAGCAGGGCGTTGACGATGAGGAAGCCGATGCCTCCGTCCACCACCAGCACCACGATCGAGGCCAGCGCGACCACGGCGGCCAGGCGGCGGGTGGGGATGGGCACGGGCTCGGCTCGACTCGCGGCTCAGCGCGGGACCGGAACCGAGGCCAGGATGCCGTCGAGCACGCCGTCGGCGGTGGCACCCTCCAGCTCCAGCTCGGGGCGCACCAGCAGGCGGTGGCGCAGCGTGGGCTTGACCACGGCCTTGACCTCGTCGGGGGTGACGTAGTCGCGCCCGGCCAACCAGGCCCAGGCCTTGGCCGCGTGCAACAGGGCGGTGGCCCCGCGGGGCGAGACCCCGAGGGTGACCGAGGGCGACTCCCGGGTGGCCCTGACCAGCGCCACCAGGTAGGCCAGGACCGGTGCCTCGATCCGTAGCGCCTCCACCTGCGTGCGGGCCCGGGCCAGGTCGGCGGCACCCGCCACCGGACGGATGCCGGCCGCGGCGATGTCGTGGGGATCGAGGCCCCGATCGTGGCGGGCCAGGACCTCCTGCTCCTGGTCGAAGCTCGGGTAGGCCACCTGGAGCTTGAACAGGAATCGGTCCAGCTGAGCCTCGGGCAACGGGTAGGTCCCCTCGTACTCCACCGGGTTCTGGGTGGCCACCACGATGAAGGGATCCGGCAACGGGTGGGCCTGGCCCTCGATGGTGACCTGGCGCTCCTCCATCGACTCCAGCAGCGCGGCCTGCGTCTTGGGGGGCGTGCGGTTGATCTCGTCGGCCAGGAGCAGGTTGGTGAAGACCGGGCCCTCCCGGAACCGGAACGTGGCCTGGCTGGGCTCGAAGATGACCTGGCCGATCACGTCCGACGGCATCAGGTCGGGCGTGAACTGGACGCGCTTGAACTCCAGGTCGAGCGCGGCGGCCACCGCCTTGACCAGCAGCGTCTTGGCCGTCCCCGGGACGCCCTTCGAGCAGCACGTGGCCCCGTACCAGCAAGGCGGCCACCAAGCCCGACAGGGTGCCGTCCTGGCCCACCACCACCTTGCCCACCTCGTCGCGCAGGGCCAGGATCGGCGCTCGGGCGTCGTCGGACGGCGCTGGCGCGTCGGCTGGCCGCGATTGGCCGCCGGGCGACGGCCCGGGCGCCGTCGGGGGGGTCGGATCAGGGGGCAGTGCCATGGAGAACCTCCGCACGGATGGTGTCGATGTCTCGGGCCAGGTCGAGCAGCTCGGCCTCGGAGCGGACGGGGATGTCGGTGACCGCCCGGGCCACCCGGTCGCGGTCCACCCCGGTCCGCGCCGCGGTGACCTCGGCCACCACCTCGGGCGTGGCGGTGGGTGACAGGCCCAGCCGCTCGGCCAGCCGGCGCCGCAGGTCGTCGCGCAGCAACCGGGCGGCGCGGTCGGGGTCGCGGCTCTGGGCCAGCAGGTTGCCGTGGGCGGCGATGAGCTCGGAGCCACCCACCAACACCAGCTGGGACTCCTCCACGGGCCGGCCCAGGCGCCGGGCCCGGAACCAGGCGTAGATCACGAAGGCGATGGCCAGCTCGACCACGGCCAGCTTGAGGCCCACGGCGATGAGCGAGCCCAGGTCGGCCTGGCGGGCCGCGGCCGCGCCGGTGGGTGTCATCCCCCACAGGACCGAGACGCGGGTGCCCACCCGGGGCGCCAGCAGATCGGTGGCCAGCCCGGCGTTGTCGTACTGGTCCAGCGCGTCGTTGGTGAAGACGAGGGGGCTGCCCAGCGACACGAGGTGGCCGCGACCAACCGGCGTGTCCACCACAAAGGCGCGCACCCCGTTGGTCGAAGCAGCGCCGCGAACCGGCGGGCACGGCGTAGATGGAGGCATCCCCGGAGGGCCACACCCGGCCGAGGTTCGACAGGGCGGCGATGTCGCAGTCGGCCAGGTTCGATGGGCGGGTTGCCGAAGCCGAACGGCGAGTTCGTGGCCGCGGATCCCACCGGGACGAACGACGACTCGGGGTCGGTCACCACCAGGGTCCCACCCGCCCGGACCCAGCGTTGGAGCTGGTCGGTCTGGGCCTGGCTGGTGGTGTCGGCGGGTAGCAGGGCCACGTCGGTGTCGGGACCGGGCATGTGAGCGGTCACCGACACATGGGCCCCGGACTGGCCCAGCAGCAGCACCAGCGCCTTGGTGCCGAATGCGTCGGTGGCGTGGGGATTCAGGGGGTGCAGGCCGGTGGGCGCCCGGGCGCGCCCAGCACCACCACCGCCACCAGCAGCCCCGCCAGTCCGACCAACCAGGGCAGCCGCCGGCGCCAGCGCCGGGCCCGACCAGCAGGGGCGTCGCGGCCGGCGGAGTCCGGATCGGTGAGCTCCGGCTCCGGCGCGCTCGCCGGGACCGAGTCTTCATCGGGGGCGGCCACGATGGCGGTCACGGCGACACCAGGTCGCGCTCGGTCCTGGTCCGAATCGGTGGTTGCGCCCGACGGGGAGCTCCGTCGCCGCGCTCGGGTGAGGACCGCGTCGGCCAGCTGGTTGAACCGGTCCCGCTCGTCGGGGCCGGTGGGGCGGTCGCCGTACCAGGCGCGATCGAACAGCTCGGAGGCGCCGGAGAAGTCCGGGCCCGCCTCGGGCACGGTGGCGGTCACATCGCCGCGGTACTCACCGGTGGTGCGGCCCGGAAGCTCGCCCACCACCTTGGCCGAGATCAGCTCGGTGATCAGGGCCCGGTACCGGCAGCGCAGGCCTTCCTTCCACGCCCCCTCCCGCTCGAAGCGATCGGCTCGGTCGAGCCAGTCGGTGGCCGAACGGCGGACCGCCACCTGCATGGCGGCGTCGGACCGCTCGGTGTCGCGACGCAGGGTGCGCGTCCCGTACACGACCAGCGCCACCACGACGCCCACCGCGCCCAGCAGCACCAACCAGCCGATCACCGCGGCCGGGCCTCCCCCCGGTATCCGGATGGCGGCCAGGTGCTGGCTGAGCCAGCGCAGGAACTGCTCGATCAGGCTGGGTCGGGCGCCCCGGAACTGGCGCTGGCCCAGGATGGCGCTGGCCTTGGACCGGCTGACCGCGGGTGGTTGGTGCGGTTGGGGCAGCGGATTCGCTGCCAGCCGGTCAGCGGGCATCGGCGAAGGCATCGGCCGCGGCGAGCTCGAGGTCGAGGCCCTCGGTGCGGATCCGCAGATCGAGGTACAGCAGCACCGACACCGACACCAGGGTGGTGGTGATCACCAGGGCCACCACGGCGTGGGCCAGGCCCATCACGATCCACTGGCCGGGGTTGGGCAGGAGCAGGGCCACCACGGTGGGCAGCAGGTTCAGGACCGACGTGAGGATGGACGCCCCCAGCGTGGCCACCACGATGACGCCCACCGACGGCCAGAAGCGTCGGGCGATGAGCTGCCACGAGCGACGCGCCCCGGCCACCGGCCCGATGCCCTCGATCACGATGGCCGGGGCGGTGAGCGAGAACAGGGTGACGCAGGGGATCAGGGGCAGGTAGCACAGCGCGGCGGAGAGGAACTTGACCGGCAGCAGCATGGCGAACGCGCCCAGCAACGCCGGGGTGCGCCGGAAGGCGGCCCGCAGGGCTTCGCCGGCGCCGATGTCACCGCCCGCGTACCACGACGACACCAGCCGTCCCAGGGCACCGCCCAGGAAGAACAGGCTGGCCGCCTCCAGGAGCAGGCCCGCGTACTCGCTGAGCACCGCCCCGCCCGAGACGGCCTGCAGCTGGGCCAGACCCACCCCGCTGCCGAAGCTGAAGCCGTTGGCCGCGTCGCGCTGCAGGAAGGCGGCCACCATGAAGACGGGGACCAGGATGGCCGCGCCGATGCCCAGCACGGTGCGAGGCCGCGTCTTGAGCACCCGGAAGGCGCCGTCCAACAGGTCGGACAAGGTCATGGGCGCCAGCGGCACCGGCAGGGCCGGCGGGCCGGGGAGGGCGACGCCCGACCCGTCGGATCCCGGTCCGCCCCCCAGCGGCGCTCGGCCACTCGACCCGGCCGCCACCGACGGGCCGGCGGCCGAACTGTCGGGGACGGCCCAGGCGCTGCTCGGCCTCGCCGCCGACGAATCGCCCGAAACCCCATCGCCCGCCGACGACCCGGCACTCGGCGGCCGGTCGAGTGGTTCCACGGCGGACAGACTAAGCCCATGGACGACTTGGGACCGGGCTCCTACGGCGACGCCTTCGCCGACGTCTACGACCAGTGGTACCCGGACGTGACCGACGTCGACGCCTGCGTGGCCCGGGTGGCCGAACTGGCCCGGCGGGCGAGCGTCGCCCGCGGCCCCGTCCTCGAACTGGGGGTGGGCACGGGACGATTGGCACTGCCCCTGGCCGGGCTGGGTCTGGCGGTGACCGGCGTCGACGCGTCGCCGGCCATGCTGGCGCGGGTGGCGGCCAAGGCGGGGGCGGCGAGCCTGCGGCTGGTGGCGGGCGACATGTCGGACCTGGACGCCACCGACCTCGACGACGGCGACCGCGACGGGTTCGGACCACCCTTCCAGGTGGTCCTGATCGCCTACAACACCTTGTTCAACCTGGCCGACGACCAGGCTCAGGCCCGCTGCCTGGCTGGTGCCGCGGCTCGCCTGGCGCCGGGCGGGCGCCTGGTGATCGAGACCTTCGTCCCCGCCGACCCCGCGGCGGTCGACGACCGCGGCGCCGGGGGTCCGGGCGCGTTGTCGGTCAGTCGGGTCACCGCGTCGGAGGTGGTGCTCAACGCCACCGTGCACGACGCCGCCGCCCAGACCGTGGTCGGCCAGCACATCCAGCTCACCGAGTCGGGCACCCGCCTGCGCCCGTGGCGCATCCACTACCTGCACCCCGATCAGCTCGACGCCATGGCCCGGCGGGCCGGTCTGGTTCCCTTCGCCCGCTGGCAGGACTGGCAGGGCACGCCCTTCGACGACGACAGCCCGACCCTCATCTCGGTCTACGGCTCCTAACCTGGGCCATGGCCAGGATCCGGGTGCACGTCGACATCGAGGCCACACCGGCTCAGGTGTGGGACGCGGTCGTCCGACATCGGCAGCCACGTTCTGTGGATGCACGACGCCCGCGCCATCCGGTTCACCTCGACCCGACACCACGGCGTGGGCACCACCTTCGAGTGCGACACCCGCATCGGTCCCCTGCACACCGTCGACGACATGGAGATCACCCGCTGGCGCCCGCGTCGGGAGATGGGGGTGCGCCACCGCGGGATGGTCTCGGGCAAGGGCGCCTTCACCCTCCGGCCCCGCCGGCGCGGCCGCGGGCGCGCTCGTGGGCCGGTCACCCGGTTCGCCTGGTCCGAACGCCTGCACTTCCCGTGGTACCTGGGCGGACCCTTCGGTTCGTTGGCCGCGTCGCCGGTCCTGCGGTGGGTGTGGCGGCGCAACCTGCGCACCCTGCGCCGCCTGGTCGAGGGGGGTGTGATCTAGAGAACGGCGTGGCCGGTCAGGTAGTAGTGGTTGGCGGCCCACACGCCGCGCGAACAGCAGGGCCACGGTGATGGCCAGGCAGACACCGGCGGCCACCCATTCCGAGCGCACCTTGCCCTCGAGTTGGAACACGAGCCACCCGACGGCCAGGCCGCCGATGAGCCCGCCGATGTGACCGGCGATGGAGATGCCGGGCACGGCGAAGCTGAACACCAGGTTGATCACGATCAGCACGCCCAGCCCGGACTGCGCCAGGCTGATGCCCCGCGACCGCTGGAAGGAGGCGGCCGCCCCCATGATCCCGAAGATGGCTCCGGATGCGCCCACCGTGAGCACCTCGGGATTGGCCAGCATGACGGCGAAGGCCCCGGCCGCCAGGCAGGTCACGTACAGGGCCAGATAGCGGACCGCGCCCAGGACCCGCTCCATCTGGGTGCCGATGATCCACAGCACGAACATGTTCATGCCCAGGTGGATGATGCCGGCGTGGACGAAGCCCCCGGTCAGCAGCCGGTACCACTGGTTCACGGCCACGCCCACGATGTCGTTGTTGGCCATGCGTCCGGCGGCGATCAGCCCGTAGTCCTGGGTGAAGGTGCCGCCACCCCCGGTCAGCGAGCCGCCGCTGGCCAGCACGGCCAGCAAGCCGGCCGCGTTGAGGGCGATGAGCACGTAGGTCACGTAGGGCGGGCGATCCAGGACGCTGCGGGCGGTGACGTGGGGGCTGGCCTTGGCGCCCTGCTTCACGCACTCGGGGCACTGGAAGCCCACCGACGCCTGCACCATGCAGCTGGGGCACACCGGTCGCCCGCACCGCTGGCAGCTCACCCCGGCGCGCCGGTCGGGATGGCGGTAGCAGGTGACCGCAGGCTCGGCCGGAGGCGACGCGTGGGGATCGAGCGACATGGCCCTTCGACGCTACCGGCCCCGATGTGCCAGCCGGCCGCGGCGCCGGGTCAGCGCCCGGTGAAGCGCGCCTGGCCCGGACCGTTCTCGAGGAACGAGGCCACCCCGATGGCCGCATCCTCGGAGGCGAACACCTCGGCGAAGCGGCGCTGCTCGAGGACCAGGCCGTCGACCAGCGTGGCGTCCAGGCCCTCGTCGATGGCCTGCTTGGCCAGGCCCTGGGCGAGCCGCGCTCCCTGGGCCAGCTCGGCGGCGTAGGCCAGGGCGGCCGGCATCAGCTCGTCGGGCTCGACCACGTAGTCGACCAAGCCGATGGCCAGCGCCTCATCGGCGCGGACCTGGCGACCGGTGAGGATCAGGTCCTTGGCCCGGGCCGGTCCCACCAGCCGGGCCAGGCGCTGGGTGCCGCCGCCGCCGGGGATGATGCCCAGCAGGATCTCGGGCTGGCCGAACTTGGCCTTGCTCGACGCGAAGCGGATGTCACAGGCCAGGGCCAGCTCGCACCCGCCGCCCAGGGCGTAGCCGCTCACCGCGGCGATGACCATCCGCGGCAGCGCGGCCAGTGCGCCCAGGGCCTCGGTGAAGCGGGCGCCGATGGCCGCGGCCTCGGTCGGTCCGCCGAACTCGCTGATCTCGGCTCCGGCCGCGAAGATGCGGTCGCCGCCGGTGACCACCACCGCGCCGGGCAGGTCGGCGCCCAGCTCCAGGGCCACCGCGTGCAGTCGTTCGAGCAGGGCCACCGACAAGGTGTTGGCCTTGGGGTGATCCAAGGTGATCACGGCCACGCCGTCGTCGCGCCGTTCCAGGTGCACCAGCTCGCTCATGGCGGCGCACGCTACCGGCCGACCCGCTCGACTGCGCGTCGGACGTGCAGGAGGCCTACCGTCGTCGCCCACGTCCTGACCCATCCCCACCCGAGGAGCACGATCGTGAAGAGCATGCTGTCGGAGTTCAAAGAGTTCATCATGCGCGGCAACGTGGTCGACCTGGCCGTGGCCGTGGTGGTGGGCACCGCCTTCGCCAGCCTGGTGAAGTCCTTCTCGAGCGACGTGCTCATGCGCGTGATCGGGATCTTCGGCGCCACCCCCAACTTCAACGACCTGCACGTCACGATCAACGACTCCCAGATCAACTACGGGAACTTCCTGACCAACCTGGTGAACTTCCTGGTCGTGGCCGTGGCCATGTTCCTGGTCATCAAGGGCATCAACTCCATGCAGAACCTCCGCCGACGAGATGAGATCGAGGAGGAGCACGAGCTGACCGAGATCGAGCTGCTCACCCAGATCCGCGACGCCCTCCAGACCACCGGGGACTGACCCGCGCCGCCGGGTGGACCCGCCCGTGGATCAGGACGGAGGATCGAGCAGCTGATCGGCCGCGTCCCAGGGGGCCAGCCGCCGGGCCAGGACCTCGTCGCGCACCCGGTCATATGTCGGTCCCGACGACAGGGCGGCCACCCGCTCGGCCAGGCGGGCAGCCACCACCCGCGCCAGTTCGGCCACGGTGCGGTCCCGGCGTCGACGCTCGGCCTCCCCCGACACCTCCAGCCGGGCCAGGATGGCCCGCAGCACCGACCACAGCTCGTCAATCCCTTCGTCGTGGGTGGCCACGGTGACCACGATCGGGGGCCGTGGGTCCCCCTCGGCGCGGTGGGCACCGCCGTCGGGTCGGCCCGGCGGACAAGGCCAGCATCTGCTGGAGGTCCCGACGGGTGGCGTCGATGCCGGGTCGATCCGCCTTGTTGATCACGAAGACGTCGGCGATCTCCATCAGCCCCGCCTTGTTGGCCTGCACGGCGTCGCCCCATCCCGGGTTGACCACCACCACGGTGAGGTCGGCCTCGCCCGGCCACCTCCACCTCCACCTGACCCACGCCCACGGTCTCGATCAGGACCAGGTCGTAGCCCACCGCGGCCAGCAGGCGAGCGGACTGGGGGGTGGCCACGGCCAGGCCTCCCAGATGGCCCCGGGTGGCCGCGGAGCGGATGAAGACGCCGTCGTCGAGGTCGTGGTCGCCCATGCGCACCCGGTCGCCCAGGATGGCGCCGCCGGTGAACGGCGACGAGGGATCGATGGCCAGCACGGCCACCCGGCGCCCGTCGGCCCGGGCCCGATGCACGAGCGAGTTCACCAGGGTCGACTTGCCGGCCCCGGGCGAGCCGGTCAGGCCCACCGTGGGAGCCGACACCCGGAGGCCGAACACCAGGCGATCCACCACCGCGGCCCCATCACCGCCCTGCTCGACCAGGGTCAGCAGGCGGGCCAGCGCGGCCCGGTCGCCGCCGCGCGCCTGGTCCAGCAACGCCTCGGCATCAGTCGAACGGGCCCGGGCCATCCCCGCAAGCTACAAGTTCGGCCCCTGACAGGCTCACCGGGGTCTCGCTGACCGGGGAGGGGGCGAACGGGCTCACCGGGCCTTCGCCGATGGCTTCGGCCTCTTCGCCCACGTTGATGACCTCGGTCACGCCTGGCACCCGGTCCTTGAGGATGCGCTCGATGCCGGCCTTGAGGGTCACCGTGGAGGCCGGGCACGACACGCAGGCCCCGATCAGCTCGACGCTGACCACTCCGGTGGCCTCGTCCACGCCGCGCAGGAAGATGTCACCGTTGTCGGCCTGGATGGCGGGCCGGATGGCTTCGATGGTCTGCTCGACCTGCGCCTGCATGGTGCGGGAACGCTCCTGGGGGGTGAGGGGCTCGGGCTCGGCCTCGGCCGCAGATGATCGCGCCGATGCGCACCTCCTTCCAACCGTTGGGCCCGGTCCGGTGTTCCCCCACCGCGAATTGGGCATCAAATTGTGCGGAATCCGCAGGCAAAGGTTCCCAATTTGGGAGGGGGGTTGCCGCCTCAGGCCCAGGCCACGGCCGCGCCCAGGCCCACCAACTTGTCGACCAGCCCCTCGTAGCCGCGTTCGAGGTGATGGGCGTCGGCCACCACCGTCTCGCCCTCGGCACCCAGCGCCGCCACCACCAGGGCGGCACCGGCGCGGATGTCATGGGCCCGCACCGGCGCGCCCGACAGGCGGGGCTGGCCCCGCACCACCGCGTGGTGGCCCTCGGTGCGGATGTCGGCCCCCATCCGGATGAGCTCGTCGATGTAGCGGAAGCGCCCCGAGAAGATGTTCTCGGTGACGATCCCCACCCCCTCGGCGGTGGCCAGCATGGCCACCAGCAGGGGCTTGTAGTCGGTGGCCAGACCCGGGTAGGGCAGGGTGGACACGTCGACCGCCATCAGCCGTTCGGGAGCGGTGACCGACACCGAC
The DNA here is from genome assembly GCA_963793965.1 of uncultured Microthrixaceae bacterium. Lineage (GTDB taxonomy): Bacteria > Actinomycetota > Acidimicrobiia > Acidimicrobiales > Acidimicrobilacustridaceae > UBA4742. The sequence continues at coordinate 152,142 of CAWCCB010000007.1, read as the reverse complement.
CCGTCGCCCACCGTGAACGTCATCCCCATCTGGGTGAGCTTGGCCAACAGCATGTCCAGGTGGTCGCCCCGGGCTCCGTCCACCTGGACCTGGCCCCCGGCCACCCCCACCGCGGCCAGGAAGGTGGCGGCCTCGATGCGATCGGCGATCACGGTGTGGTGGGTGGGCTGCAGCTCGTCCACCCCCTCGACGGTGATGGTGGAGCTGCCCGCTCCCGACACCTGGGCCCCCATGCCCACCAGGAAGTCGGCCAGGTCGCCGATCTCTGGCTCCCGGGCGGCGTTGTCGATGACGGTGGTGCCCTTGGCCAGCACCGCCGCGGTGAGGGCGTTCTCGGTGGCCCCCACGCTGGGGAACTCGAGCAGCAAGGGCGCTCCCACCAGCCGATCGGCGGTGGCCTCGATATAGCCGTGGGCCGTCTCGAACCGGGCGCCGAGCTGTTCCAGGCCGCGCACGTGCATGTCGATCGGCCGGGGCCCGAAGTCGTCGCCGCCGGGCAGGGCCACCCGGGCCCGGCCGTAGCGGGCCACCAACGGTCCCAGCACGTTGATCGACGCCCGCATCCGCTCGACCAGCTCGTAGGGAGCCTCGGGGACGATGCCGGGCGGATGGTGGATCTGCAGCTGGTGGCGTCGCAGGCGGCTGACGGTCATCCCCATGGACGACAGCAGGTCGCTCATGGTGGTCACGTCGGAGATGTCGGGGACGTTGTCGAGCAGATAGGTGCCCTCGGCCAGGCAGGTGGCGGCCATGAGCTTGAGCACCGAGTTCTTGGCGCCGCCGATGGCCACCCGCCCCGACAGGGGTCCGCCGGGGTGAACGACGACGCGGTCCATCGGGTCAGTATGCTCCGGCGCCATACCCGGATGAGGCCGAGGCGTGCCGAAGATCGTCACCACCCACGTCGTTCGCTCCGACCAGGTCGCGCACTACCTGCGCCCCCGGGACGACCTGGTGATCGAGCGAGACGACGGCGAGCACGAGTTCGCCCTGGTGTCCGGACCGTTCGACCACTACCACCGGTCGGTCACCCTGTCGCCGGACGGATCGGACGCCGGGTCGGGCTCGGCCGAGCCGGATGCCGATCAGGTGGCGGTCACCGAGACCATCAGCTACCACCTGGCCATCCCGGTGTGGCGACCCCTGTTCGCCCTGCCGGTGCGGGGGCTCCTGCGCCAGCCCCACCACCCCGCGGACGGCGACGACGAGCCCACCGGCACCGGTCATCGACCCTGGTGGGCGCCGCCGGACCACTTCGACGCCCGAGTCTCGGTGGGGCTGTCGCTGCTGTGCGTGTTCGCGGTGCTGAGCGGCTATCTGGGCGCCCTCCTGAGCCAGACCAACACCTACTTCCGCCAGGACTTCGGGGTCAGCGAGGGCGCGGTGGGCGTCATGCTGGCCGCCACCCGGGTGGGGCGCGCTGCTGGCCCTGGTCATCGTGGCCCTGGCTGACCGGAGGGGACGGCGGTGGGTGCTCATCCTGTCGGCGGTGGCCGGCTGCGCCCTGACCGCCACCGGTGCGCTGGTCCCCGACCTGGTGTGGCTCGGCGTCAGCCAGACCGTGGCCCGGGCCTTCTCCGCGGCCCTCACCCTGGTCATCTCGATCATGGCCGTGGAGGAGATGCCGGCCGGCTCGCGAGCCTTCGCCGTCTCGGTGCTCACGGCCACCGCCGCGCTCGGAGCCGGCATCTGCGTGATGCTGCTCAAGTTGGCCGACCTCGGGCCGTGGGCCTGGCGGCTGCTCTACCTGGTGCCGCTCCCCGCCATCCCGCTGTGCCTGCGGCTGGGCCGACAGCTCCCCGAGACCGAGCGCTTCGAGCGCCACCAGCGCGTCGTCCACCAGGTCCGGACCCCGTGGCGGACGAGCTTGGCCAGCATGAACCGGGGTCGCCTGGCGCTGCTGTCGGCCGCCGGCTTCCTGCTCGCCCTGTTCGTCCTGCCGGCCAGCTCGTTCCTGAACGACTACCTCCGCACCGACCGCGGGTTCTCCACCCAGGCCGTGATCGCCTTCCAGATCCTGACCAACACGCCCGGCGGCATCGGGATCGTGGTCGGCGGCCGCCTGGCCGACCAGCGGGGTCGGCGCATCATCGGCTCGATCGGCATCGCCGGGGGCACGTTGTTCACCGTGCTGATGTTCGTGACCAGCGGTCCCCAGATCTGGGTGTGGTCGCTGCTGGGAACGGTGATCGGCGCCATCGCCGTGCCCGCCCTGGCCGTCTACGGACCGGAGCTGTTCCCCACCGAGTCGCGAGGGCTGGCCAACGGCCTGATCAACCTGTTCGCGGTGGTGGGCAGCGCCACCGGGCTGGCCCTGGCCGGCTGGCTGGCCGACCAGGCCGGCGGCCTGGGCACGGCCATGGTCGTGCTGGCCGCCGGCCCGGTGGTGGTGGTGGTGCTCATCTTGATGCTGTTCCCCGAAACCGCGGCCCGAGAGCTCGAAGACCTCAACCCCCTCGACCGGCGCGAAGCCCTGGAGGCGGGTCCGGCCCCACCGCCCGGGCCTCGCGACGATCCGGCCGGACCGAGCCTCCGGGGCGCCTGAAGCGTCCCGGCCACTGGGGGCCGGTACCATCGCCGCCGTGTTCGCGCCCGGCTCCCCCGATCCTGTCCCCGCTCCGTCCCGGCCGCCGTGGCCCGCCTGACCGCCCTGGCCCTGGTGGCCGCGCTGGCCCTCGGCGCCTGTGGCACCTCGAGCCGGCCCTCGTTGCAGGCCAAGTCGTCGACCACGGTGGCCAAGCACCTCGAGACCCAGACCACCCCGCCGCCGACGGTCTGCGACACCCTCAACTACGGGAACAGCCTGGTGGCCACGGCCAAGAACCCCGGCGCGCTGGCCATCTACACCAACCCGGGCGATGCCGCGCCCAGCCAGACCATGAACAACCCGTACCTGATCAACAACAACCCCAAGGCGCCGGTCCCGCTCACGTTCCTGGTCAAGGACTTCCCGCCGGCCCAGGCCTGCCAGTGGCTGAACGTCTACCTGCCCATCCGTCCCGATGGCAGCACGGGCTGGGTCAAGGCCAGCGACGTGACCACCGCCCCCAACCCCTGGAAGCTGGAGGCCGACCTGGCCGAGTTCACCCTCAAGGTGTTCAAGGACGGCCAACAGGTCGACACCATCAAGATCGGGGTGGCCAAGTCCAACACGCCCACCCCGGGCGGCATCTACTACCTGACCGAGCTGATCAAGACGCCGAACCCGAACGGCGACTACGGGCCCTACGCCTACGGCCTGTCGGGCTACTCGAACACCCTCACCAGCTTCAACGGCGGACCCGGTCAGCTGGGCCTGCACGGCACCAACGAACCCCAGCTCATCGGCACCCAGGTCAGCCACGGCTGCATCCGCATGAACAACGCGGACATCACCCGGCTGGCCGGCGAGCTGCCGCTGGGCACGCCCATCCAGATCAACACCTGAGCCCCGGACCTCCGCCGACGTCGCCGTCGCCGTCAGGACCGGCGACGACGCACCTTGGCCCCCAGCTCGGCCAGCCACGCCACCACCGCGGCGGCGATGGCCTCGTCCTGGCCCGCGGGGGTCATGGCCTCCGCGAAGCCGGACCTGGGTCACCGGCCCCGCGATGGCGGCCACGGCCCGGTCGAACTCCTCGGGCGAGCCGAACGGGTCGGTGATGCCCGACACGAACAGGCAGGGCACCTCCAGGGCGCCGAAGTGCTCGGTGCGCAGCCGATCGGGCTTGCCCGGCGGGTGCAGCGGGTAGCTGAGCAGGATGAGCCCGGCCGCCGGCAGTCCCTCGGCCACGGCCATCGACGCCATCCGCCCCCCGAACGACCGGCCTCCGAGCACCAGCCGGTTGGCTCGCATGGCCACCTCGGCCACCAGCGCGGCAGCCTCCTCGCGTACCGCGGCCACCGCCACCGGGGCCTTGTCCGGGGCACGCCGGCCGGCTCGGCGGTAGGGGAAGTCCATGCGGGCCGAGGGGACGGGGGCGATGGCCTCGGCCACGGCCACCAGGGTGTGGTGATCGCGGTCGGCCCCCGCACCGGGGGCCAACAGCACGGCCCCGGGAGTGGGTCGGCGCGCTCGATCCGGCCGTTGCGGCCTGGGCGTGCCCATCAGCCGAGCAGGATCCGCCGTGCCTCGGTCAGCTCGGAGATCCGCTGGGCCGCGGCCTCCGCGTCGCCGCCGTGGTCGGGATGGGCCTCGCGGAGCTGTTCGCGGAACCGGCTCTGCACCTCGGCCCGCTCGGATCTCGGTGACCCGTCGGCGAGCTTCGGTCCGGGCCGGAACCCGAGGACCTCGAGCGCCCACGACCGGGGGTTCTCCAGGGCCGAGGCCGACAGGGGCCGACCGCGGCCCACCCCGGCCAGCACCGAGATCAGGTCGTCACCCACGGGACCCTCCCAGCGCACCGCCCGGCGCACCGCCCCCATCACCGCGTGGCGCACCGCCGGATCGACGCGGCCCGCGGCGTAGACGGCGCCGAGGACCTGCTGGGTGGGCAGGCCGTGGTCGTCGTCGAACTCGAAGTGGAGCGCCTCGCCGTGGCCGATCAGGCGGTGGCGGCTGCGCTGCAGGCCGACCTTGTCCTCCTGCAATCGGTAGCGCAGGCGGGGCTGGGGGACGCGGCGATCCTCCTCCAGCTCGGTGGTCAGGCGCATCAGGTCGGGCAGCATGTCGGGGTCGATGCCCCCGATGTTCTGGGCCACGATGCCCCCGAGCAGGATCCCGCCGAACCCGGGTGGGGGGTCGGTGGGCAGCATGGCCTTGCCCAGCGACACGCGACGGGTGGGCGCGATGGGGCGCGAGTGGTAGACCTCCAGCTCGGCGACGACCATGGGCTCACGCTAACCGGCCAACCCGCGGCGCCGGATGATCGGGTCACACGTAGTTGCGCAGGCGATCGCGCAGGGCGCGGGCCTTGTCCTCCAGCTCGTCGTCGCTGGCGTCGTCGCCGGCCAGGTCATCGCTGAGCCCGGCGGCGGCGTCCACCATGGCGTCCCACACCGCCGGCTCGTAGCCGAAGGGAAGCGCCCGGTTCGACAGCTTCTCGGCCGAATTGACCACGCCCAGCACGCCGTCTGCGTCCCGCGCGTTCTTCTGCAGCCGGTCACAGGCCACGAACAGCTCCGACAGGATCTCGGCGGTCTCCATGCCATCGTCGGGATCGCCTTCATCCACCAGCCCGGGCGCGTCGAACGCCTCGTCCTCATCCTGCGTCGGGTCGGCGGCCTTGCCCCCCGAGCCCGAGGCCTCGGCGGGCTCGGGCCCGAACTCGATGACGTCGAGCAGGGCCTCCACCCCTTCCTCGTCGGTGGCCAGGACCACCAGGTCGCCCTCCATGTCGAACTCGTAGCCGATGCCGCGCTCCATCAGCCCGCCGGTCAGGGTCACGAGCTGCTCGGTGGACCAGTCGTTGACCTCGTAGACCACCTTCTCGGCATCGGGGTCGAGCATGGGCTCGTCGGCCGAGCGCACCTCGTCCACCAGGTCGTCGACGGCCTGCTCGTCGTCGGATCGCACCACCAGGTCGGTGCCCTCCCACACCCGGGTGATGCCGGCCCCGGTCAGGAGCTGCTCGAGCATGACCCGGGCCTCGTTCGACCACTCGCCCATCTCGTAGGTCACGTGCTCGTCGGTGCCGGCGTCATCGCTGTCGTCGGCCTCGTCGTCATCGGCCTCGGCGGCGTCATCGTCGAGGTCGGCGCCGGATCCCGGGTCGGCGGCGGATCCCGGGTCGGGTCGGGGCTCGAGCGCGGCGGGGGCCGCCATCCCGGAGCGGCGGTCGATGGCCTCGCCGATGGTCGACGAACCACCAGAGGACTCGAGCGACGGCGCCGGACTCGTCCAGCTCGATGTCGCTGGCCATCACCTCTTCGAGGACCACGTCGCAGTCGGGACAGGTCGTCGCGCTGAGCAGGTACTGGCTTCCGCACCGGGGGCACCGCTTGATCGCCACGGGCGCATCCTTGCACGCCGACGGGTGGACCCGCCCAGCGACCGCCGAGCGATGGATCGAGGGCCTGGCACTGCACTAGCTTGTCGACCCATGGCCGATCCCCGCTCGACCCAACCTGACCGAAACCTGGCCCTCGACATCGTGCGCGTCACCGAGGCGGCGGCCATGGCCGCGTCGCGGTGGATGGGCCGGGGCGACAAGGAGGGCGCCGACGGCGCCGCGGTCGACGCCATGCGCATCACCCTGGGCAGCGTGCCCATGGACGGGATCGTGGTCATCGGCGAAGGGGAGAAGGACGAGGCCCCGATGCTGTTCAACGGGGAGTCGGTGGGCGACGGCCAGGGGCCGGCCACCGACATCGCGGTCGACCCCATCGACGGCACCACCCTGACGGCCAAGGGCCGGGGCAACGCCATCGCCGTGATCGCGGTGAGCGAGCGGGGCACCATGTTCGACCCGGGTCCGTGCGTGTACATGGAGAAGATCGCGGTGGGGCCCGAGTGCGCCGGGGTCATCGACCTCAACAAGTCCCCCACCGAGAACCTCCAGGCCGTGGCCGACGCCAAGGGCGAGCCGGTGCGCGACGTCACCGCCGTCATCCTCGAGCGCGACCGCCACGACGCCCTGATCGAGGAGGTCCGGGCCGCGGGCGCCCGGGTCCGGCTCATCCCCGACGGCGACGTGGCCGGCGCCATCTCGACGGCCTGGTCCGATTCCGGCGCCGACATCCTCTTCGGCATCGGCGGGACGCCCGAGGGCGTCATCACCGCAGCCGCGCTCAAGTGCATGGGCGGCGAGATGCTGGGACGGCTGTGGCCCCGCGACGACGGCGAGCGCCAGGCTGCCCTCGACGCCGGCTACGACCTGGACCGGGTCCTGACCACCGACGACCTGGTGGCCGGGGACAACTGCTTCTTCGCGGCCACCGGCATCACCGACGGCGAGCTGCTCAAGGGCGTCCACTACGACCGCAACGGCGCCACCACCCAGTCCCTGGTGATGCGGTCCAAGTCGGGCACCGTGCGAATGATCAACGCCCGCCACAACCTGACCAAGCTGGGCGGCTTCAGCGCCATCAAGTTCCATTAGCCCTCTGGTCGGCAAGCCTCCCGGCGGGCGCCTTCGGCATCCGGGTTCCACCGGTCCAGCGGCTCCGGCCTGGCGGCCAACGCCAGTCGTGCACCTCCAGGGTGCACAAGTCGCGATCCTGGCCGGGCGTGACGGCCTAGCGGCCCGAGTCGCCTCGGCGCACCCGTTCGGCCGCGGACAGCACGGCCCGCAGCGACGCGGTGACGATGTTGGGGTGGGTGCCGATCCCCCACCGGGTCACCCCGGTGTCGTCGACCGTCTCCACATAGGCCACCGCGGCGGCATCCGCGCCCGCGCCGATGGCGTGCTCGTGGTAGTCGACCACGTCCAGCGTCACCCCGAGGCCGTCGCGCAACGCCACCACCAGCGCGTCGATGGGGCCGTTGCCCCGGCCCGAGATGGTCACCGGTTCGCCGTCGACCAGGAGCTGGGCGGTGAGCGACGCGTGGTCCTCGCCCTCGGTCACGATCTCGTGGCTGCGCAGCTCGACCGACGGCTCGGCGGGCAGGTAGGTCTGGGTGAAGGTGTCCCACATGGCGGTGGGGCTGATCTCGGTGCCGGTGTCCTCGGTGATGGTCTGGATGCTGCGCGAGAACTCGATCTGCAGGCGGCGGGGCAGCTCGAACCCGTGCTCGTACTCCATGATGTAGGCCACGCCGCCCTTGCCCGACTGGCTGTTGACCCGGATCACGGCCTCGTAGTCACGACCCACGTGTGCCGGGTCGATGGGCAGGTAGGGCACGCCCCACACCTCGTAGTCGCGGCCCCGGCCGGCCGCCTCGGCCTCGGCGTAGAGGGCGCCGAAGCCCTTCTTGATGGCGTCCTGGTGCGAGCCCGAGAACGAGGTGTAGACGAGGTCGCCCACATAGGGATGGCGCTCGTGCACCGGCAGGCGGTTGCAGTACTCGGCCGTGCGCCGCAGGGAGTCGATGTCGGAGATGTCGAGCTGGGGGTCGACCCCCTGGCTGAACAGGTTCATGGCCAGGGTGATCACGTCCACGTTGCCGGTGCGCTCCCCGTTGCCGAACAGGGTGCCCTCCACCCGGTCGGCACCGGCCATCACGCCCAGCTCGGCCGCGGCCACCGCCGTGCCCCGATCGTTGTGGGGGTGCAGCGACAGGGTGATGGCGTCGCGGTTGCGCACGGTGCGCAGGAACCACTCGATGGTGTCGGCGTACACGTTGGGGGTGTACATCTCGACGGTGGCCGGCAGGTTCATGATCAGCGGACGGTCGGCGGTCGGTTCGATCACCTCGGCCACCGCGTCGCAGATCTCCACCGCGTAGGCGGTCTCGGTGCCGGTGTAGCTCTCGGGCGAGTACTCGTAGCGCACGTCGGTGCCGGGGATGGTCTCCTCCAGCTTGCGACACAGTCGGGCGGCGTTCACCGCGATCTCGGTGATGCCGGCCTGATCGAGCCCGAACACCACTCGGCGCTGGAGCACCGAGGTGGAGTTGTAGAAGTGCACGATGGCGCGCCGCGCCCCGGCCAGGCACTCATAGGTGCGCTCGATCAGGTCCTGACGGCACTGGGTCAGCACCTGGATGATCACGTCATCGGGGATCAGGTCCTCCTCGATGAGCTGGCGCACGAAGTCGAAGTCGGGCTGGCTGGCCGACGGGAAGCCGACCTCGATCTCCTTGAAGCCCATCTTGACCAGCACGTCGAACATGCGCCGCTTGCGATCGGGATCCATGGGATCGATGAGCGCCTGGTTGCCGTCGCGCAGGTCCACCGAGCACCACCGCGGCGCCACCGTGGTGCGCTGATCGGGCCAGGTCCGGTCGGGCAGCGTGAGCGGAAGGAACGGCTCGTACTTCTCGAACGGCATCTTCTTGGGCTGGACGTTCTCGGGTGGCATCGGTGGCACCTCGTGCTGGTGGGTCGGGCGGAGATGACGGTGGAGCGGGGCGGAGCATCAGATCCGGAAAACGCAAGAAGCTCCCGGCCCGGAGGCACAGGAGCTTCGGCGAGCACCGATATGTGGTGCTCGCCTAGGTCAGAAGGAGGAGTCCGGTCGCGTGGCGCATCCCGTTCACTATCCCCGAAAGGACCGGCAACGTCAACCCCTGGCCCACGCACCCCGACGGCTGAACCCCCATCGAGTCGAGGTCAGGCGACGCGCAGGATCAGGACCACCACCACGACGCTCGGCGCCAGCACCAGCTCGAAGGCCGCGGCCATGGTGGCCAGTCCGGCGGTCAACAGGAACGGGACGCTGACCAGTCGCAGGGCGGCGCCATAGCCGGGTACCTCGGCGTGGGCCTCGAGCAGCAGACGGCCGGCCCGCCAGCCGTCGCGCACGGTGTGCACCCGGGTGCGCCGACCGGCCAGGCGCTCGCCGCGGGCCTGGGCCATCAGGTCGGTCAGCTCGGCCGCCGTGATCGCGCACGATGGTCGGCGAGGCCCGCAGCCAGGCGGGCAGGGCCAGCACCTCGGTCAGGGCGTCGCCCAACAGCCACAGCACCAGGGGTGCCCACCCCATGACCAGCACGGCCACGGCCATGACCACCCAACCGGTGAGGGAGGGCCAGCCCGTGATCAGCGGCGAGAGCGCCACCATGGCCACCGCCACCGCCGAAGCCACGGCCAGCGCCCGCACCCACCGGACCAGTCGTCGGGCCAACGGTACGAGCCCGGCCAGCACCCCGAGCAGGCCCGAGACCGATCGCACCCGGTCCGCCGCCCGTTGGTAGCCGGCCCGACCCCCTCGGCCGGCCCCCCGCCCGCTGTCGACCCCGGCGCCGGTGGCGGCCGACGGGCTCACACCGACACCTGCAGCTCGCGCAGGCCGCGCAGCACGAAGTGGTCGCGATGGACCGGCTCGGCCACCAGCTCCAGATCGGGGAAGCGCCGGATCAGGCTGCCCAGAGCGATCTGGGCCTCGAGCCGGGCCAGCGCCGCCCCCAGGCAGTAGTGCATGCCTTGGGAGAACGCGAGGTGGTGGTTGTCGGCCCGGCCCAGGTCGAGCCGGTCAGGGCGGTCGAATCGCTCGGGATCGCGGTTGGCCGCGGCCACCAGGGTCACCACCGGGGTGCCCTTGGGGTAGGCGCGACCGCCCACCTCGACGTCGGTGGTGGCCGTGCGCCCGGTGATGTGGGCGGGCGGATCGAACCGCAACAGCTCCTCCACGGCCGACGCGTCCAGGCTGGGGTCGCCCCGCCACCGGGCCAGTTCGTCGGGCTGGCGCAACAGGGCCAGCGTGCCGTTGCCGATCAGGTTCATGGTCGTCTCGTGGCCGGCGATGAACAGCAGCACCACGATGGAGCTGAGCTCCTCGGGGCTCAGGCGGTCCCCCGCCTCCTCGGCCGCCAGCAAGGCGCTGATGAGGTCGTCGCCGGGGTGGGCCCGGCGCTCCTCGAAGAGGGTGCCGAAGTAGTTGAAGAAGCTCATGGCGGCCACCATGCCCCGCTGGAGCTCCTCGTCGGTCATGATCCCGTCGAGCAGGCGTGACGCGTCGCCCGACCAGCCGGCGAAGTGCACCCGATCCTCGACGGGCACGCCCAACAGCTCGCAGATCACCGTCACCGGCAGCTCGAAGCCCAGGTCAGCCACCACGTCGAGGCCACCGCGCTCGGCCGTGTCGTCGAGGATGGCGTCGACCAGCGACTGGATGCGGGGCCGCAGTCGTTCGACCGTGCGCGGCGTGAAGGCCTTGGACACCAGCCCGCGGACCCGGGTGTGATCGGGTGGGTCCATGAACAGCAGGACGTGCGCGTCGGCCTCGCTCAGCAGCGGCCCCAGGTCACCGGGGCCGCTCGCCTCGTCCCGATGGGAGGGGTTGGAGCTGAAGCGCGGGTCGCGCAGGACGGCCTCGCAGTCCTGGTGGCGGGTCATGACCCACTCCCCCAGCCCGTTGCGCCACACCGGCTCCTCGCGCCGCATGCGGTCGTAGGTGGGCCAGGGATCCTCCCAGTCGAAGGCTCCGAAGCGATCCGATCCGATCACCTCGAACACGGCCGACGCCGCGCTGGCGGGCTCCGCCCCATGATTCGGCTCCGCCCCATGATTCGACTCGGCCCCGTGGTTCGGCTCGGCGGGGCCAGGACCGGTGCGGGCGTCGGTGTCGCTCATGGGACCATCATCGACGCCCGCTGCGCCGTTGCCAACCACCGGGCCCCCCGATCTCGGGCGGAGCCGTCGACGCTCAGCCTTCGACACCCATCTCGCGCTGGCCCAGCCGGCTGGCCCGGGCCAGCTCCTCGGCCGACTCGAGCGACGAGTGGACGAACCCCTCGAGGGCCTCCTTGCGCGAGACCAGGCCCTGGGTGACCGCGGCCTGGGCCGCGTCGCGGGTGGAGGCCAGGGCCTCGGTGGCGCTGGCCTTGCCGCCTTGGACGGCCTGGACCACGTGCGATCGGGCCACGGCGCGGGTGGCCTGGCCCCAGTGGGCCCGGAACATCCCGATGTCGAACGCGCCCTGCGCCACCCGGTTGCTGGCCCGCACGCGCGCCGGAGGGGTGCGCAGGCCCTTGACCACGTGCAGCCAGCTCAGCGCCTTGAGCACGTAGTAGGTCGGATCCCACTCCCACCAGAAGAAGCCCTGGCGGGCCGAGGCCTGGTAGTAGTGGTGGTTGTTGTGCCAGCCCTCGCCCATGGTCAGCGCGGCGATCAGGACCGAGTTGCGGCTGGTGTCCTCGGTGGCGTAGCGGCGCCGGCCCATGACGTGGGCCAGCGAGTTCACCGTGAAGGTGGCGTGCCACAACAGCACGGTGGACAGGAAGAACCCGATGAGCAGGCCGCTCCAGCCGCCGATGAAGAAGCAGGCGAAGCCCAGCGCCCACGGAGCGATCCAGTCCTTCTTGTTGAGAAAGACCAGCTCGGGGAACTTGGAGAAGTCCTTGATGCGGTCGTAGTCGGTGGCCGTGTACTTGTCGCACAGGATCCAGCCCACGTGGCTCCAGAAGAAGCCCTTCTGGGTGGGTGAGTGCACGTCGGTCGGGGTGTCGCTGTAGCGATGGTGGTCCCGGTGGTGCGAGGCCCACCACAGCGCGCCCTTCTGGGCCGCGGTCCCGCCGCCGAAGGCCATGACGAACTGCCAGAAGCGGTTGAGCCGGTAGCTGCGGTGGGAGAAGTAGCGGTGGTAGCCGGCGGTGATGAAGAACATCCGCCCGAAGTAGAGGACGACGCACAACACGATGGCCGTGGGCGACACGCCGGTGAAGAAGGCCAGCAGCGGCAGGAAGTGCACGAGGATGAACGGGATCGAGGTGACGCGGTTGACGTGCTCGTCAGCGCCTCGCCGATCGGACCCGGCCAGCTGGGTGAGGTCCTGGGCCAGCTCGGCGGCCAGCTCGGGTTCATCGGCGCGGTCCGGACGGCGCGGCAAGGGCCTGGGGGGCAGGCGTGGACGGCATGGATGAACATCCTGGGAGATCGGCCTGCGGGAACGACGCGCAGGGAGGGAGCGGGGGACCGTCCCGTGAACCGTAGCCTACCGACCAGTAGGTAGGGCGTTCAGCCTCGACAAATCGACGCCAATTCTGGCTGTGGCTCAGTAGCCGTATCCACCCCCGGTGGTGGTCGTCGCCGGCCTGGTGGTGGGCGGCGAGGTCGAGGTCGGGGCCGTGGCGGGCACCGTGGCCGCCGTGGCCGCGGGCGCCGTGGTGGTGGGCGAGCCGACACAGCACCGCCGTACGACGACTGATCATCGGGTCTCTCCCGGTGCTGGTCGATGCGGGCCCGCGGCCCGGTGATCAGGGGTACCGTCGAGCCCGACGAGGGCGTCGCCGACGGATACGGCCCGAGGCCCCGATCGGTTCTGGCAGACCGGTGAGCGAGCGCACCCGGTCGAGCCGTTGTTGGTCGCGCGCCCAGCGCAGCGGCGGGCCGGGTCGACCCGACGTGTCATGGCCCGGACGCCGCCCCGATGGTGCGGGGCCTCCCGCCGCATCCCACCGACGACGTCGAACCGCCGGGGCGGCGCGTGACGAACCATCTGGCGTCAGATCTGGCACCGTAGAGGTCTCGTGACCAACATCCCCTCCGATCGCGGTACGCGGACCCGCTCCGGCCCGAACCGTCCGGGTCGAGGCTCGGCCGCCACCACCGGAACGACCCGACCCGCCACGGTGAGCGTGACCCAGGCGCGGGTGGCAGGGGTGCTCGGCGCCGGAGTGGCGCTGGCCGTCACCGAGCTGGTCACCGGCCTGCTCGGCCACAACCAGTCCCTGGTGGGCAGCGTGGGCGGCCTGTTCATCCACGAATCGGGTGGCGGCGTGGCCCGCACCGCCATCAGCGTGCTGGGCACCGCCGACAAGCCGTCGCTGATCATCGGCATCGTGGCCGTGTCGCTGCTGGCCGGGGCGGCCCTGGGGACCGCCAGCCTGCGACGGCGGTGGGTGGCCATGGTCGGCTTCGGCGCCTTCGGGGTGCTGGGGATCGTGGCCAGCGCCCGCGACCCGCTGGCCTCGACCGGTGTGGCCGTGGTCGCCGCCGTGCTGGCAGTGGCCGCCGGGCTGGGCACCCTGTTCGGCCTGTTGCGGGTGGGCGCCACCGGACACCTGCTGCCCGAGGCGCCCCCGCCCGCGGCCAGTCGATCCACCCGGGCGGTGGTGGCCCGACCCACCGACGGGGCCGCCACCCGCCGCGCCTTCCTGGGCTGGGCCGCGGCCGCCGGCACCTTCGCGGTGACCGGTGCGCTGGCCGGGCGGGCCCTGCGGGGCCGGTCCTCGGTGGAGGCCGCCCGGGAGAAGATCCGTCTGGTCCGCCCCACCAACCAGGCCGTGCCCCCCGGGTCGCCCGCCGCCTTCGAGGCGCCCGGCATCGCCTCGTTCCCGGTCGATGGCCTCAGCCCCTACCTGGTGCCCAACCAGGACTTCTACCGCATCGACACCGCCCTGGTCGTCCCGCAGGTGGACGTGGCCACCTGGAAGCTGTCGATCACGGGCATGGTGGACCACCCCTTCACCGTCTCCTTCGACGACCTGCAGCACCTGGCCCAGGTCGAGGAGGCGGTCACCTTGTCCTGCGTGTCCAACGACGTGGGCGGGGACCTGGTGGGCAACGCCCTGTGGCAGGGCGTCCCCCTGCGCACGCTGTTGGCTCGCGCCGGGGTCCAGTCCAGCGCCAGCCAGCTGGTGGGCCGATCGGTGGACGGGTTCACGGTCGGCTTCCCCACCTCGGCCCTCGACGACGGGCGGACCGCGCTGGTGGCGGTGGGCATGAACGGGGAGCCCCTGCCCACCGAGCACGGCTACCCGGCCCGGCTGGTGGTGGCCGGTCTCTACGGCTACGTGTCGGCCTGCAAGTGGCTGACCGAGATCCACCTCGACCGCCTGGCCGACTTCGACGCCTACTGGGTGCCGTTGGGCTGGTCCAAGCAAGCGCCCATCAAGACCCAGTCGCGCATCGACGTGCCCCGGTCGGGGGCCACCGTCCACGCCGGGACCACACCCATCGCCGGGGTGGCGTGGGCGCCCGACAAGGGCATCGCCAAGGTCGAGGTGCAGGTGGACGACGGCCCGTGGATGACCGCCCAGCTGGGCCAGGTGCTGTCCAAGGACACGTGGTGCGAGTGGATGGTCCCGTGGTCGGCCACCAGGGGCTCCCACACGCTGCGGGTGCGGGCCACCGACAAGAGCGGCTACACCCAGACCAGCACCCAGAGCGATCCCGAGCCGAACGGGGCCACCGGCTGGCACACCCGCAAGGTGACCGTCGACTGACCACCACTTGTATTGAAGTTGTATGCTTGGGGCATGACGCCAACGGTCTGGGATCCCGATCAGTACCTGCGCTTCGCCGCGGAGCGGCGGCGCCCCTTCGATGACCTGGTCGGCGGGCTGCGGGCGATCCCGGGCGGTTCCGCCGTCGACCTGGGCTGCGGGCCGGGACCGCTGACCCTCGAGCTCCACGCCGCGGTGGGGGCCGCCCAGACGGTGGGCGTGGACGACGACGAGGCCATGTTGGACCGGGCCCGGTCCGTCCTGGCCGACCCCGGGCTCGACCCGACGCTCGCCCGGGGCGTGCGTTTCGAACGGGCCCGGCTCCAGGAGTGGGAACCGGCCCAGCCCCTCGACGTGGTCTTCGCCAACGCCTCGCTGCAGTGGGCACCCGACCACCCCCGCCTGCTGGCCCGCCTGGCCGGGTTCCTGGCCCAGGGAGGCCAGCTCGCCTTCCAGGTGCCGGCCAACCACGACCACCCCTCGCACCTGGTGGCCGACGACCTGGGGCGCGAGCGAGGACTGACCGTGGGTGGCGGCGCCGCCAACGTGGCGGCGCCGGAGGCCTACGCCACGGTGCTCCACGACCTCGGCCTGGCCGACGTGGACGTCCGGCTGCAGGTCTACGGCTTCGAGCTCGACCAGTCAGCCGACCTGGTGGAGTGGACCAAGGGCACGCTGCTCACCGGCTACCGGGCCCAGCTCGAGCCAGCGGACTACGACGACTTCGTGGCCGAGTACCGACGACGCCTGCTGGCCGAGGTCGGGTCGGTGGACCCCGTACTACTACGCCTTCAAGCGGATCCTGGCCTGGTCCCATCGGTGACGCCCCGGACCTGCACGGCCACGCCCACATCGGCGTTGAACGAGCACGGGGGCGGCAGCGTCGCCGTGCGCACACCCGGGAGCGCGCCGTACCAGGGATAGCCGGCACAGATGGGGGGACGATCCTGGTGGGCCGTGCACAGCCGGGTGGAGGGGTCGAAGGCGTCGCAGGCGTACCGGGTGGCCGAACCGCCGCCGCTGGAACGGTGCCAGTGGGCCAGGATGAATCGGGCGTTGGCCAGGTGGTCCCGGCGCACCGGAGTCAAGGCGGTGTCGCCGGTCTCGCGCACGAAGGCCGCCAGCTCGGCCTTGGTGAAGTTGAGCGTCAGGTTCTCGCAGCAGTCGCCACACCGGTTGCAGTCGGTCACGGTCGGACCACCTGCCGGGGACACGGGTCCGGTCGCTCTTCGCCTCCGGCGTGGAAGACGAGGACCACCGGCAGGACCATCACCGCCAAGAGCATCACCTGGAAGACCATGTCGGCCCGGCCCGGTTACACGGCGGCCCGCGCCAGCCGATCGCGCACCGCGTCGCCCAGCCCGCCCGGCGGCGGGACCACGGCCACGATGTCGGTGGCTCCGAGCCGATCGGCTTGGCGGAGCCGGTCGTAGAGCACCCGGGCGTAGTCGGGCGCCGGCCCGGCCGGCTCCAGTTCGATGACCCCGGGTTCGAGCCCGTCGAGCACCGTCGGCGCCAGCACCACCACCACCCGGCCCGCCGCCGCCAGCCGGTTGGCCCGGACCACGGCCTCGCCGTCCTCCTCAGCCACCTGGACGCGGGCATGGGGTGCGTAGTGCGCGCCGGTCATCCCCGAGGCCCGCACCGGCGCGCCCGAGGCCGGGTCCGCTTCGGTGCGGGCGTCCACCTCGGCGGCCAGCCGCGGCGCGGCGCCGAGCACCTCGGCCAGCCGCTCGAGGCTCACCCCGCCCAGGCGGAGCACCTCGGGAACCGGACCCTGGCAATCCACGATGGTCGACTCCACCCCCACCTGCGAGGGCCCACCGTCGAGCACCAGGTCGACCGCGTCACCCAGATCGGCCCGCACGTGAGCAGCGGTGGTGGGACTCACTTGACCGAAGCGGTTGGCCGACGGTGCGGCGATGGCCGCCCCCTCGGCTCGGCGCGCCGCGAACGCCTCCAGCAGCGCCCGGGCCACCGGGTGGGCCGGCACCCGGAGCCCCACCGTGGGGCCACCGCCGGTCACCACGTCGGGCACCCGCGACCGTCGGGCCAGCACCAGGGTGAGCGGTCCGGGCCAGCAGGCCCCAGCCAGGCGTCGGGCCGCGGGGGTCACGGGATCGGCCCACCCATCGAGCTGGTCGGCGGTGGCGATGTGCACGATGAGCGGATGGGTGGCCGGGCGTCCCTTGACCGCGAAGATCCGCTCGACGGCCGCACGGTTCTCGGCATCGGCGCCCAACCCATAGACCGTCTCGGTGGGGAAGGCCACCAGCCCACCCTGTTCGAGCACCTCGATCAGCGCGCTCGAGATCGGTCACGTCACGATGCCCTCGGTCACCACCACCAGCACGCGGGCGGAGGGACCCAGGGGGAACGCCGAGCCGTCGCCGTCGCGACGGTCCAGGGCCTCCAGCAAACCGGCGAAGGCGACCGCGCCGGTCGGGCTGGCCAGCACGCCATGGGCGGCCAGTCGCTCGGCCGCTTCCAGCACCCGCGGATCCTCGACCGCCACCACCGCGTCGAGCGCGCCGGCCACCACCGGCCAGGCCAACGGCGACGGCAGGCCCCGCGCCAGTCCCTGGGCCACCGTCACCCCTGGGGCCGGCAGGGTCACCCGCTCCCCCGCGGTCACCGACGCGGTCCAACACGCCGCCGACGCCGGCTCGACGCCGGCCATCCACAGCTCCGGCGCGAAGCGCTCGGTGCGGAACCAGGTCACGCCGGCCGAGGCCAGCGCCCCGATGCCCAGCGGCACCAGCACCGCGTCGGGCGCCGGGCGTCCGCGGGTCTCGAGCTCGTCGGTCACCTCCTCGAACACGGTGGCGTAGCCCTCGGTCACCCACAGGGGAATCTCGTCGAACCCCTCCCAGGAGGACTCGCTCAGCAGCACCACCTCGTCGCCGGTCTCGGTGGCCGCCGCGGCCATGGCGTCGTCCCAGGTGGTCCCCACGGCCTTCACCTCGGCGCCCTCGCGGGCCAGGCTGGCCAGCCGCTCGGGCGAGGCGGTGGCCGGCACGTACACCACCGAGTCGAAGCCGAACAGGCGGGCGGCGCGCGCCGCCCCGGCGCCGAACCCGCCGTCGGTGACCGTCACCACCCGCAGGCGGCCCACCGGCTCGATGGCCGCCCGCAGGTCGTCCATCCCCTGCCAGCGCGGCGGCCGGCGACCGAGGCGGCCCAGCACCTCGCGGTACAGCGCCCAGGAGGCCCCCAGCACCTCGTAGCCCTTGAGTCCCAGGCGAGCCGACTCGTCCTTCACCAGCAGGCCCCCGAGGGCGAGCTCGTCAGCCAGCGGTCGCAGGTCGAGCAGCGGCGTGGGGGCGGCTCGGGGCAGGCGGGTGTGGAACGCCCGAGCGAAGTTGAGGCGGGCCTGGTGTTCCTGGTGGTCGCGCATCGGGTTGACCCGAGCCCCGGCGTTCATATCGGGACGTTACCGACTCCCGCCACGCCCGTTCGCCCACGCGGCGCGACCCGCGGCTCAGGGGTGCCGTCGAGCTCGAAGCGATAGCCCATGCCCGGCTCGGTGATGAAGTAGCGGGGCCGGCTGGGCTCGGGCTCCAGCTTGCGGCGCAGCCCGGCCAGGTAGACCCGCAGGTAGTTGGCCTCGGTCTCGTACTCGGGACCCCACACCTCCTGCAGGAGCTGGCGTTGGGTCACCAACTTGCCGCGGTTGCGCACCAGCTGCTCGACCAGCCCCCACTCGGTGGGGGTCAGGTGCACCTCGGCGCCGTCGCGGATCACCTTCTTGGCCGCCAGGTCGACCCGGAAGTCCGCGGTCTCGATGACGGGCAGCTCCTCGATCGGGGTGGCCCGGCGGACCGCGGCCCGCAGTCGGGCCAGCAGCTCGTTCATCCCGAACGGCTTGGCCAGGTAGTCGTCGGCGCCGGCGTCGAGCGCCTCCACCTTGTCGTGCTCGTCCTCGCGCACCGACAGGATGATGATCGGCACCGAGCTCCAGCCCCGCAGGCCGCGCACCACCTCGATGCCGTCGATGCCGGGCAGGCCGATGTCGAGCACGACCACGTCGGGATGGCGCTCGGCGGCCAGCCGCAGCGCCTCCTCGCCGGTGGCGGCCAGATCGACCTCGTACTGGCGAGCCCGCAGGTTGGTGGCCAGGGCTCGCCGGATCTGCGGTTCGTCGTCCACCACCAGGACCCGGGTCATGTCGTGCCTGCTCTCGTGGCCACGGCCCCTTGGGCCTCGGCCGTCTGGTCGGTTCGGGTGATGCCCGCCTCTCCGGTCGAGCCGGTGTCGTCGACGGGTTGGCCGCGCAGCGAGATCACCGTGGTCAGGCCGCCGCCCGGGGTGTCCTCCAGCGTCAGCTCGCCGTCCATGGCGTCGGTGAACCCGCGGGCCACGGCCAGCCCCAGACCGACACCGGTCGAGGTGGCCCGATCCCCCAGGCGCTGGAACGGCTCGAAGATGCGCTCGCGGTCGTCGGGGCGCACGCCCGGGCCCCTGGTCGATGATGCGCAGGTGGACCCGCTCGCCCACCTGGCCGGCCTCGATGCGCAGCGGCCGGTCATCGGGCGAGTACCGCAGGGCGTTGGACACCACGTTGGCCACCACCCGCTCCAGCAGGCCGGCGTCGGCCAGCACGCGGGGCAGCTGCTCGGACACGTGGATCTCGATGGGCGCGCTCAGCTGGCTGAGGCTGGCCAGGGCCTGGGCCACCACCTCCTCCAGGGCGACCGGGCGCAGGTCGACCTCCAGCACGCCGCTCTCCAGCCGGCTCATGTCGAGCAGGTTGCCGACCAGGATGTTGAGCCGGTCGGCCTCCTCGTCGATGGTGGCCAGGAACACCTGCCGAGCCTCGGGCGTCCACTCCACGTCGTCCTGCAACAGGCTGGTGGCCGACGCCTTGATCGAGGCCAGCGGCGTGCGCAGGTCGTGGGACACGGCGCGCAGGATGGCCGTGCGCAACTGGTCGGCCTCGGCCAGCGCCGCCGCCTCGGCTGCCTCGCCCCGCAGCCGGCGCCGCTCCAGCGCCGAGCTCAGCTGGGCCGCGAACACCCGCAGCACCCGCTCGTCGTCGACCGTCAGCGCCGGCCCCTCGTAGACCAGCACGGCGCCGCCCACCAGGGCCACGTTGCGATGCCCGGCGGGCGTGGCCGGGGCCGGGGCCCCGGCGAAGGCCTCGACCTGCCAGCCCCCTCGGGCGCCGGGGTGAGCAGGCTCACCGCGTCGAGCTCGAAGGTGGTGCGCAGGTGGGTGACCATCTCGTCGACCGCGTCGTCGTCGCCCGTCAGGCCGCCGGCCACCCGGGCCAGCGCCTCGGCCTCGGCCCGGGCGTGGGCCGAGTCGGCCGATCTGGTGGACAGCTTGGTGACCAGGGTGGCCACGATGCCCGCCACCAACAGGAAGGTCACCAGGGCGACCAGGTTCTGGCCCTCGGCGATGGTGAAGGTGTGGACCGGCTCGGTGAAGTACCAGTTGACCACCAGCGACGCGGCCACCGCGGCCACGATCGCCGGCCACAACCCGCCGATCAGGGCCACCACGATGACCAGGACCAGGAACAGCAACATGTCGGTGGTCAGGTTCACCTGGTCCTGCAACGCGGTCAGCACCACGGTCATGAGCGGGATGCCCACCAGCGCCACCAGCGCGGCGATCAGCTGGCGCCGGGTGGAGAGCCGGGTTCGGCGACGGCGCCGCACGAGCGACACCGTGGGCAGGCCGGGCTCGTCGGTCGACGGCGCGGTCCTGGCTGATGACGTGCACGTCGATGCCGCTGGCCTCGCGCAGCACGGCGTTGATGACCGAACCCCGGGTGAGCTCGGCCCAGCGCGATCGCCGGGTGGCCCCGAGCACGAGCTGGGTGGCGTTCTCGGCCCGGGCGAACTGGGTCAGCGCGGGGGCCACCTCGCCCCCGATGACCTCGTGGTACTCGCCCCCCAGGTCCGCCAGCAGACGTCGATGGACCTCGAGCAGCTCGGAGGGTCCGGCGGCCAGACCGTCGCTGGCCTGCACGTGCACGCCCAGCAGGTCCGCCTTGGCCCGCTGGGCCATGCGGGCGGCGCGACGGATGAGATCCTCGCCGCTGGGCGATCCGGTCACCGCCACCACCACTCGTTCGCGGGTCTCCCACGGGCCCCTCGATCCCCTGGGCCTCCATGTAGTCGTGCAGGCCGGCGTCGACCTTGTCGGCCACCCACAGCAGGGCCAGCTCCCGCAGCGCCGACAGGTTGCCCACCCGGAAGTAGTTGCCCAGGGCGGCGTCGACCTTTTCGACCGCGTAGATGTTGCCGTGGGCCATGCGGCGGCGCAGCGCCTCCGGCGTCATGTCCACCAACTCGACCTGGTCGGCGGCCCGGACCACCGCGTCGGGCACCGTCTCGCGCTGCTTCACGCCGGTGATCCGCTCGACCACGTCGTTGACCGACTCGAGGTGCTGGATGTTGACGGTCGTGATCACGTCGATGCCGGCGTCGAGCGCCAGCTCGATGTCCTGGTAGCGCTTGGCGTGGCGCGAGCCGGGCACGTTGGTGTGCGCCATCTCGTCGATGAGCACCACCTCGGGTCGCCGGGCCAGCACGGCCTCGATGTCGAGCTCCTCGAAGGTGGCGCCGCGATGGGTCATGACCCGTCGGGGCACGATCTCGAGGTCGCGCAGCTGCGCCGCGGTCTTGGGTCGCCCGTGGGTCTCGACGAAGCCCACCACCACGTCGGTGCCGCGGCCGTGGCGCCGCCAGCCCTCGTCGAGCATGGCGAAGGTCTTGCCCACGCCCGGGCGCCGCCCCGAGGTAGATCCGAAGGTGGCCGCGGGACATGACGCCAGTCTACGAACCGGTGGGGACCGCGCCGGTGGTCACGATCGGGTGGCCCGGTCCAGGGCCAGGTTGAGCTCGAGCACGTTCACGCCCGGATCGCCGAGCACACCGGCCGGCCGCGAGTCGGTGTAGGTGTCGACCAGGTGGTTCACCGTCGACTGGCTGAGCCGGCGGGCCCGCGCCACCCGCGGGACCTGGAGGCCGGGCGTTGGCCACCGAGATCTCGGGATCCACGCCCGAGGCCGACGACGTCACCGCGTCCACCGGCACCTTGGTGCTCGACGACAGGCCGTTGAGCTTGCGGTAGGCGGCCACCCGCTGCGACACCAGCTTCAGGAAGGTCGAGTTGTTGGGTCCGTAGTTCGACCCGCCGCTGTTGGACAGGCTCAGGTCCTTGGGGTCACCCGGTTGGCCGTCGCTGCCCAGCGAGCCGCTGGCCGTCGTGCCCGCGGCCGAGGGCCGGCTCTGGAAGTACTGGTTGCCGGTGAAGGTCTGGCCCAGCAGCTTGGAGCCGACCACCTGGCCGTCGACCTTGACCAACGAGCCGTTGGCCGAGCCGTTGAACACGCCCTGAGCCACCAGGGTGACCACCAGCGGGTAGGCCAGGCCCAGCACGACGGTGAGCACCAGGACCATGCGCAGGGCAGGCAGCAGTTGTCGTCGCATCACTTGACTCCCAGGGCGGTGATGACCAGGTCGATGAGCTTGATCCCGACGAACGGGGCGATCAGGCCACCCAGGCCGTAGATCAGGATATTGCGCCGCAGCAGGCGGCCGCCCCGGCGGCCCGGAACTTCACGCCGCGCAGGGCCAGCGGGATCAGGGCCACGATGATCAGGGCGTTGAAGATGACGGCCGAGAGGATGGCCGAGTTGGGGCTGGACAGGTGCATGATGTTCAGCGTCTTGAGGGCCGGGAAGACGCCCTCGAACATGGCCGGGATGATGGCGAAGTACTTGGCCACGTCGTTGGCGATGGAGAAGGTGGTCAGCGAGCCGCGGGTGATGAGCAGCTGCTTGCCGATCTCGACGATCTCGATGAGCTTCGTCGGGTTGGAGTCGAGGTCGACCATGTTCCCGGCCTCTTTGGCCGCCTGGGTGCCGGTGTTCATGGCCACGCCCACGTCGGCCTGGGCCAGGGCGGGGGCGTCGTTGGTGCCGTCGCCGGTCATGGCCACCAGGAAGCCGCCCGCCTGCTCCTTGCGGATGAGGGCCATCTTGTCCTCGGGCGTGGCCTCGGCCAGGAAGTCGTCGACCCCGGCCTCCTCGGCGATGGCCGCCGCGGTCATGGGGTTGTCGCCGGTGATCATCACCGTGCGGATGCCCATGGCCCGCAGCTCGTCGAAGCGCTCGCGGATGCCGGACTTCACGACGTCCTTGAGCTGGATGACGCCCATGACCCTGGCGTTGTCCACCACCACCAGCGGGGTGCCGCCCTGGGTGGCGATCTCCTCGACGGCGGCGTCCAGCTCGGGGGGCACGATGCCGCCTTCGGCCAGCACGTACTTCTTGACCGAGTCGGCTGCGCCCTTGCGCACCTGGCGCCCCTCGAAGTCCACCCCGCTCATGCGGGTCTGGGCCGTGAACGGCACCAGCTCGGCGCCGGGCAGGTCGTGGGCCTCCAGGCCGTACTGCTCCTTGGCCAGCACCACGATGGAGCGGCCTTCGGGGGTCTCGTCGGCCAGCGACGAGAGCTGGGCGGCCTCAGCCAGGTCGGCCTCGGCGACGCCGGGCATGGGCACGAAGGAGGCGGCCTGGCGGTTGCCCAGGGTGATGGTGCCGGTCTTGTCCAGCAGCAGCGTCGAGCAGTCGCCGGCCGCCTCCACGGCCCGACCCGACATGGCCAGCACGTTGCGCTGCACCAGGCGGTCCATGCCGGCGATGCCGATGGCCGACAGCAGGGCGCCGATGGTGGTGGGGATCAGGCAGACCAGCAGGGCCACCAGCACCACGATCTTCTGCTCGCCACCCGAGTAGATGGCGAAGGGCTGGAGGGTGACGGTGGCCAGCAGGAAGATGATGGTCAGGCCCGACAGCAGGATGTTGAGGGCGATCTCGTTGGGGGTCTTCTGCCGGCTGGCCCCCTCCACCAGCGAGATCATGCGGTCGAGGAACGTCTCGCCCGGCTTGGCCGTGATGCGCACCACGATGCGGTCCGACAGCACCCGGGTGCCGCCGGTGACCGCGGAGCGATCGCCGCCCGACTCGCGGATGACCGGAGCCGACTCGCCGGTGATGGCCGACTCGTCCACCGAGGCGATGCCGTCGATGATCTCGCCGTCGCCGGGGATCATCTCGCCGGCCACCACCACGCACTCGTCGCCCACCTGGAGCTCCGGGCTGGGCACCTCGACCATGGTGCCGTCGGTGCGGCGGACGTTGGCGATGGTGTCGGCCTTGGCCTTGCGCAGCGAGTCGGCCTGGGCCTTGCCCCGGCCCTCGGCCATGGCCTCGGCGAAGTTGGCGAACAGCACGGTGAACCACAGCCAGGCGGCCACCAGACCGGCGAACAGGTTCTCGCTGCCCGTCGAGCTGCCCAGATCCCGGAAGAACAGGATGGTGGTGAGCACCGAGCCCACCTCGACCACCATCATCACCGGGTTCTTGGCCATCTTGCGGGGATCGAGCTTGATGAAGCTGTCGACCGCGGCGCGGCGCATGATGGCCCGGTCGAACAGGCCCTTCTGCTCCTTCTTGCCGGCGGCCGAACCCCGTCATCGGTGGCTTCGGGGTCGGGCGGTTCGGGTTCGTCGACGTGGACGGTGGCGGCCATCTCCGCGCTCCTAGTGGTTCAGGTGCTCGACGATGGGGCCGAGCGCGAGGACGGGGAAGTAGGTCAGGCCGACCACGATCACGATGACGCCGACCAGCAGGCCGGTGAAGAGCGCGGTGCCGGTGGGGAAGGTGCCAGCCGAGGCGGGCACCGGCTGCTTGCGGGCCAGCGATCCGGCGATGGCCAGGGCCGGCACCATGAGCACGAAGCGCCCGACCAGCATGGACAGACCGAGCGTGGTGTTGTACCAGTTGGTGGCGCCGTTGAGGCCGCCGAAAGCCGAGCCGTTGTTGTTGCCGGCCGAGGTGAAGGCGTAGATCACCTCGCTCAGTCCGTGGGGGCCGCTGTTGAAGATGGAGGCCTTGGCTCCGGGTAACAGCACCGAGGCGGCGGCGAAGCCGAGCACCACCAGCGGCACGGCCAGGATGTAGATCACCACCAGCTTCATCTCCGCGGCCTGGATCTTCTTGCCCAGGTACTCGGGCGTGCGCCCCACCATCAGCCCGGCGATGAACACGGCCAGCAGCACGAAGATCAACATGCCGTAGAGGCCGGCGCCCACGCCGCCCGGGCTGACCTCGCCCAGCATCATGTTCACCATCGGGGCCATGCCGCCCAGCGAGGTGAGGCTGTCGTGCTGGCAGTCGATGGCGCCGTTGGAGGTGCCCGTGGTCGAGCCGGCGTACAAGCCCGCAGGTGGCGGGCCCGAACCGGGTGTCCTTGCCCTCCATGTTGCCGCCCGACTGGGTGGAGGTGGCCGCCTGGTTGGCGCCCCGCGACGGTGAGCTGGGGGTTGCCGTTGATCTCGGCGCCCATGGCCAGGGCGGCCACCGCGATCCACAGCACGAACATGGCGCAGAACAGCACCCAGCCCTGCTTCTGGTCCTTGACCATGCGACCGAAGGCGTAGGTGAGGGCGAAGGGGATGAGCAGCAGGCTGGCGATCTGCAGCAGGTTGGTGAAGCCGTTCGGGTTCTCGAACGGATGCGCCGAGTTGGCGTTGAGGAAGCCGCCGCCGTTGGTGCCCAGCTCCTTGATGGCCTCCTGGCTGGCGATCGGTCCACCGGGGATCACCTGGACGGCGTGCTCGACGGTGTGGGCCACCGTGTTGCCGTGCAGGCTCTGGATCACGCCCTGGCTGGCGTAGACCAGGGCCAGGATGAAGGCCAGCGGCAGCAGGATGCGGACGATCCCCCGGGTCAGGTCCACCCAGAAGTTGCCGATGGTGTTGGCCCGGCGACGGATGAAGCCCCGGATGAGGGCCACGGCCACGGCCAGCCCCACCGCGGCCGAGGCGAAGTTCTGCACGGCCAGCCCCGCCATCTGGGTGAGGTAGCTCATGGTCGACTCGCCGGGGTAGTTCTGCCAGTTCGTGTTGGTCACGAAGCTGGTGGCGGTGTTGAACGAGATGCCCGGGCGAGACGCCCTTCAGCCCGTTCGGGTTGAGCGGCAGCGAGCCCTGGAGCCGCTGCAGCCCGTAGACCAGCAGCACCGACAGCAGGCTGAAGGCCAGCAGCGACAGGGCGTAGGTGCTCCAGCGCTGCTCGCGGGTCTCGTCGATCCCGCAGACGCGGTAGACGAAGCGCTCGATGGGCAGGAACACCCGGTCTCCGGGGGCATGGGGTCGATCCAGGCCCGGGCGACGAGGCGGGGCCGGCGGCGGCGGGGCGGCCACGGCCGTGGTGGTGGTACCGGCGGTGGCGCCGACCTCGGTGGCGGTGGCCTCGACCGCAGCCAGCAGGACGGCGGCGTTGGCACCGTCGCGGTCGTCGGACACCTGGGCCAGCGCGGCCTCGGCATCTTCGGCGTCGGCATCGAGGGCGGTGGTGAACACGGCCGCGATGTAGGGCCCGAGCAGGCGGGTGCCGCCCACGATGATCAGGATGAGGACCAGCAGCTGGATCCAGCCGGCGGCGGTCATCAGAACCGCTCCGGGAAGACGAGCGAGGCCACCAGGTACACGGTCAGCAGCACGGCGATGACCAGCCCGACGATGTTGTCGGCGGTCATGGGGTGCTCTCGGTGTCGCGGGGGGTGTTGGCGCCGGCGTCGTCGGGTCCGATGATGTGGTCGCAGGCCTTGACCAGCAGCACCGTCAGCCCGAAGAACAGGGCGATCACCACGAGATAGATCACATCTGCCATGCGGCCGTTGTAACACCGCTGCGGCCCGCCGGAACCGTCTTAGCCGCGTGATTATCGTAACGCCCAGCCCTCTTGACGGGCCCTTATCTCATTGGCCCTCTGGTCGGCAAGCCTCCCGACGGGCGCCTTCGGCATCCGCGCGCATCGGTCCAGCGGCTCCGGCCAGCGGCCTCGCCTTCCACCCGGATCGGCGTCAGCCGAGCCTCGCCAGTGGCACGGCCTACGGTCCGACCGGCGGTCGGCGTTCAGCGCCTGCGCAGCCGCCAGGCGGAGCCAGCGGCACGACGACACCCGGATCGGCGAAGCCGGCCCGCAGGGAGGCTCGCCGACCGGAGGGCAGAGCAGAGTCGAGCTACGCAGGTTGGAGGCCGGCCAGGGCGGCGCCGACCTGGTCGGCCAGGGCCACCGCCACCAGCAGCCGGTCCTCGCCCAGCACCACGCCGGGCGTGGGGATGAGCGTGAAGGTGCCCACCACCCGACCCTGCCCGTGGGCGGCCAGGGTCACGCCCTTGCTGGGCAGACCGAGGGTGTCGGTGCCCCAACCCAGATCGCCCCAGCGCACCTGGCCGTCGTGGCCCAGTGCCGGCAGCTGCTCGTCGGCCACGCCGCGGGCGAAGCGGCAGTCGCGCAGCATGAGCAGGTCGCGCAGCTCGAGCGACACGGCCAGGATCAGGTGGTCCACCGACTCGCCCTGGGCGGCCAGCTCGGCCGCGTAGTGGATGCGACCGATGTCCTCGCGCCCACGTCGGGCCTCGTCGCGCTGGCGCAGGGCCCAGGAGGCCAGCTGACCCACGGCCAGGCCCACCACCAGCAGCAGCCCGGCGGTGAGGGCGTCCTCGCCGTTGGCGATGCGGGGCGAGTTGTACGGCACGGTGAAGAAGAACTCGAACCAGAAGGCGGCGGACACCGCGGCCAGCGCCGGCGGCCACCCGCCGACCGGTGACGGCCACCGCCACCACCACGACCACCAGGATCAGGGCGACGTTGGTGTGCGCGAGGTGGTCGCGCAGCGGCAGCAGCGCCAGGGCCACCGCCGGGGGGCCGAGCACGGCGCCGGCCAGGGCCAGTCGATCGACCGTGACGCGTTCCATGGCGTTCCGGTTTAGCGTCCCCGGAAGCGCTTCCGACGGGGGCTTAGCGGGATCTTGACGCGACTTCCGTAACGCCGTCAGCCACCCGCACCGGCGCCGCGGCCCCGCCCGCGGTCGAGCCCGACCCGGCGTCGGTCACCCGGGTGGCCGTCACCGTGCCGTCGGAGCCGGTCGAGCCCTGCACCACCAGGGTCTCCCCCGGTTGGATGGCGCTCACGCTCGACGCCACCGTCTTGGTCACCGTCGTCCCCGACGGCGAGGTGGTCACCTTCACGATGCTGCCGTCGGCCTGGGACAGGTAGATGGTGTTGCCGTCGACCAGCTTCACGGTGCCGGTGGTGGCGCCGCCCGGCCACCGCCCTCCCACCGAACCCGCCGAAGCCACCGGTGCCCGACGCCCCCGAACCGCGGGTCGCGGCCGCGCCGGTCCCACGGGCGGCGCCGAAGCGGGAAGCCAGGGCGCTGGCCAACGACGAGGCCGAGGGGTTCGACGAGCTGCCCCGCGACTTCTGCAGTCGGACTCCGCCGTAGACGCCGAGGCCGGCCACCAGCAACAGGACCATCACCGCGGTCAGCGTGCCCATGCGCCGACGGTGGGCGGGCAGAGCCAGATCGTCCTCGGGGTCGTAGGGCGACTCCGCGTCGTCGACGTCGTCGACGTCGGCGCGTGGTCGGCCTCGAACGGCGGCGGCGGGGGCGGCGGCTCGGTCGGCGAGTCGGCGGTGGCGGTCATGGCCGTCTCCTGTTCACTCATGCGTTCGGTCATGCGTTCACTCGTAGCGAAGGGCGTCGATGGGCCGCAGCGAGGCGGCGCGGTTGGCGGGGTAGATCCCGAAGAACAGGCCGACGGCGAGGGCCACGCCGAAGGCCAGGAAGACCGAGTAGGCCTCGACCACGGGCTGGACGCCCACGATCTTGAAGCGGCTGCCGATCAGGCCCACGGCCACCCCCAGCAGACCGCCGAGCACGCTGAGCAGCACCGCCTCGACCAGGAACTGACCCAGGATGTCCATCTTCTGGGCGCCGATGGCCTTGCGGATGCCGATCTCGCGGGTGCGCTCGGTCACCGTCACCAGCATGATGTTCATCACGCCGATGCCGCCCACCAGCAGGGAGATGGCGGCCACCGCTCCCAGCAGCACGGTGAACACCGAGTTGGTGGACTGGCTGGTCGACAGCAGGCTGTCCTGGCTGAGCACCTGGAAGGCGGCCGTCCCCGTGGCCGTCTTGTGCCGGGAGTTGAGGATGGAGGTGATCTCGGTGGAGGCCGCGTTGGTCTGGCTGCGGGAGGCGGCCTGGGCCACCACCTGGTTCACGTCACCGTTGTCGCCGGTGATGTTGTCCATCACCGAGGTGATGGGCGCGATGACCACGTCGTCCTGGTCCTGGAGGCCGTTGGAGCCCTTCGACTTGAGCACGCCGACCACCGTCCAGCTGGTGCTGCCGAACTTCACCTGCTTGCCCACCGCGTCCACCCCGGTGCCGAACAGGTTGTCCACCACGGTGGTGCCCAGCACCACCACCCGACGATCGTTGGTGACGTCGTCGGCGGTGAAGAAGGCGCCGCTGGTGGTCTCGTAGTTGCGGATGCCGGCGATGTTGGGGGTGGTCCCGATGAAGCTCGACGGCGTGTAGCTGTTGCCGTCGTAGGCCCCGGCCACCGAGGCGGTCTTGATCGGTGCCACCTGGGACACGTCGGGGGCGCTGGTCTTGTCCTCCAGGGCGTTGACGTCCTGTTCGGTGAGCACCGGCCGGGAGGTGAACGACCGGGCCCCACCGGCACCGAAGCCGGCGGGCAGCACGGTCAGCACGTTGGTGCCCAGGCTCTCGAGCTGGTTCTGGACGCTCTGGGACGAGCCGTTGCCCACCGCCACCAGCACGATCACCGCGCCCACCCCGATCATGATCCCGAGCATGGTCAGCGCCGAGCGCAGCCGGTTGGCGTTGACGCCCCGCAGGGCGATCCTGACGTTCTCGAAGTTCACGAGGACACCACCGCCGTCGGCTCGGGGGACTCGGGCGGCCGGCGCCGACCTGATGGTCCTCGATCACCTGACCGTCGCGCGAGCGTGATGACCCGCCTGGCCCGGCTGGCCACGTCGGCCTCGTGGGTGATGAGCACCACCGTGCGACCTTCGCGGTTGAGCGCGTCGAACACCTCGAGGACCTCGTGGGTGGAGTGGGTGTCGAGGTTGCCGGTGGGCTCGTCGGCCAGGATCAGCGGCGGGTTGGTGGCGATGGCCCGGGCCACGGCCACCCGCTGCTGCTGGCCACCCGAGAGCTCCGAGGGCATGTGGTCGGCCCGGTCGGCCAGCCCCACCCGAGCCAGCGCGGCCTCGGCCCGCTCGCGCCGCTCGGCCTTGCGGACCCCGGCGTAGATCATGGGCAGCTCGACGTTGGCCAGCGCCGAGGTGCGCGGGATCAGGTTGAAGCTCTGGAAGATGAAGCCGATCTTGCGGTTGCGGATGATGGCCAGGTCCTCGTCGTCGTGGAGGCGGACGTCCACGCCGTCGAGCAGGTACCGGCCGCGAGGTGGGCAGGTCGAGGCAGCCCAGGATGTTCATCAGCGTGCTCTTGCCGCTGCCCGAGGCGCCCATGATGGCCACGAAGTCGCCCCGCTCGATCCGCAGCGACACCCCTTGGAGGGCGTGCACCTCGATCTCGCCCAGCTCGTAGGTCTTGACCACTTGGTCGACCTGGATGACCGGGCGCTTGGGCGATCCGGTCACGGTCCGGACCGGTGCCGCGGCCGCCCCCACATGCGGCGGGAGCGGCGGCGTCGATGCTCGGGGCGGATCGACGGTGCTCATCCGCCCGCCGCCCGTCCCAGACCGCCGCCCAGGCCGCCGAGGCCGCCCGCGCCGCCCCCGCCGCCGAAGCGGAAAGTGCCGGTCCCGGTGCCGCTGGTGGCGGTGGCGGTGCGCACGACCTTGTCGCCCTTCTCCAGGCCCGACAGGATCTGCACGTCGGTGTCGCCCCGCAGGCCCACGGTCACCGTGCGGGTGACCTGGGTGCCGTCGGGCTGCAAGACCGTGACCCGGGCCGTCGACCCGGTCCCCGAGATGGCCGAGGCCGGCACGTACAAGGTGTTGTCGACCTCGTCGACCACCACCTCGGCCGACGCCGACATGCCGGGCTTGAGGCCGGCCACGGGCTGGTTGAGCTGGACCGTGACCGGGAAGCTGACCACCCCACCGCTGGTGGTGGCCGTGGTGGCCACCTGGGTGACCAGGCCCTGCACGGTCACGTTGGGCAGGGCGGTGAAGGTCACGATGGCGTTCTGGCCGAGCTGGATCTTGGTGGCATCGGTCTCGGTGAACGAGGCCTGCACCTGGAGGGTGGACAGGTTCGTGAGCGTGATGAAGGCCGAGCTCGAGCTGCTCGACGAGCTCGAGCTCGAGCTGGACGCTCGAGGCCGCGCGCCGGACGCCGAGCCCGCCCGTGCCGCCGGCGCCGCCGGAGCCCGAAGCCGCCCGAGCCCGACGACCCGGTGCCCCCTGTACCCGAGCTCGACGAGCTCGACGAGGAGGCCGCGGCCACCGTGGTGCCGCCGCCGCTGACGGTCTGGCCCACCTGGGCGTTGACCGCGCCGACCGTGCCGCTGGCCGGCGCCACCAGGGTGGTGTCGGCCAGGTTCTTCTCGTCGTTGGTCACCGTGGTCTGGTCGTTGACCACCGTGGCCTGGGCCTGGGCCACGCTGGCCGCGTTCGACGCGGCCTGGGCCGCGCTGGTGGTGCTGGTGGTGGCCGCGGTGGATCCGGTCGAGGCGTGGGCCGCGTTGAGCGCGCTCTGGGCCTGCACCACCGCGGCGTTGTCGGCGTTGACCTTGAGCTGGTCCTGGCTCACCACCGCTTGCTGGGAGGTCACCGCCGCCTGGGCGGTGTCGACCGCCTGTTGGGCGGTGGCCACGTTGGCGGCCAGCGTGGGACACGACAGGCCTGACGGGTTGGTCGTGCAGCCGGCCGAGGCGTAGGCGCTCTGGGCCGTGGCCAGGTTGGCCCGGGCCGTGGTCAGCTGGGCCTCGTAGGTGTTGAGGGTGGCGGTGTCGCGCTGGAGCTGGGCCTGATCGGCCTGGGCCAGGCTCTGGGCCGCGGCCAGGTTGGCCTGGGCGGTGGCCGCACTACGACGACGCCGCCGAGCCGGCTCGCTCGGACGCACGCGGAGCCGCGCGACAGCGAGCCCGAGCCGCCGGTCGAGCCGCCGGCCTGGGCCGAAGCCAGCTGCGCCTGGGCCGAGGCCAGCTGGGCCTGGGCGATGGTGAGCGCCTGCTGGGCCGAGGTGGGATCGATCTTGGCCAGCACCTGGCCCTGGGTGACGGCCTGGCCGGCGGTCACGTCCACCTCGATCAGCGTGCCCGAGTTCTGGAAGTTGACGTTGAGCTGGTTGGAGGTCTGGACCGTCCCGGACGCCGAGACGGTGGACAGGACGGTGCCGGAGGCGGCGGTGACGGTCACCGGCGTGGACTTGGCCGACGCCGGGGACTTCACCGCCGACCAGATGGCGATGCCGGTGCCGATCAGAGCCACCGCCAGCACGGCGTTGACGATTCGGCTGCGCTTCATCAGAGGGTCCTCTCGTGAGAGACGGTCACCCGCCCGGTCCGACCGGGCCGCGGCGGGACCGGAGCGGTTCAGGCCGCGGTGGTCGTGGAGGTCGACGCGCCGGGCGTGGGCAGGAGGGCCTTGCAGGTGCTGTAGGCCGCCTGGTACTGCGGCGAGCTGGTGTCGACCGTGGTGGCGGGCACCGAGGTCGACGTCGAGCTGGAGCCGGCCCCACCCGGGCCGCGGCCGCGGATGGTGATGCCGTGCGAGCTCATGCAGCTGGCGAAGGCCTGGAAGGCGGTGCTGCCGGCACCGCCCCGGCCGCCGAAGCCGCCCTTGGGGGCGCAGGCTGGCGCAGGCCTTCTGGGCCTTCTGGAAGGCCGGGTTGTTGCGCAAGCGGCGGCCGCGCCGCCCGCCGCCGTGCCCGGATGCCGCCGGGCCGGGAAGGTGCCGGTCGGCGCACCCGACCGGCGGCGCCTCCGGGCGCCCGCCGCCGAAGCCGCCGGTGGGCAGGGTGACCCCGTTCTTCTTGAGGCAGGCGCGCGTAGGCGGTGAAGGCCGCTGCCGCCCGATCCGCCCTTGGCCGTGGTGGCTGGTGCCCCCGGCCGGCGGTGGTGCGACGACTTCGAGCTGCCGCAGGCCGCGGCCAGCATCAGGATGGCTGCCCCTCCGAGGAGAGCAGCCGTCCACCGTGCCCGACGACGGTGGCGATGGTGAGGACGGGCACGGTGGACGACATCTGGGGCGCCAGGCGTGCGGCGGCCGATCGAGGTGTGGGGGGCGTCTGGGTACATCCGGAGGGTCCTTTCGAGGGCGGCGCCGGCCGGGTCGGCCGCGCCACGTCGGCTACGCGGCGACGTCACGTCGCCAGAACAGGGCGCCGGCCGCCACCACGACCACCGCGCCGTAGAGCACGAGGGTGAGGGCGGCGGCGCCGAAGGAGATGGAATGGGTTCCCCCGTCGGCCAGCACCCCCAGCAGCTGGCCCGGCAGGTAGCGGTCGATCCCGTTCACGGTGGAGCTCAAGATGGCCTCGACGGGCAGGGCGTAGGCCACGCCCACGCCGATGGCGGCCACGGGCGAGCGCAGCAGCACGCCCAGGAAGATCCCGATGAGGGCGAACCCGACGGTCGAGGCGATGAGGTCGAGGGCGCGCCGACCCACCTCCACCAGCCCGGCCGAGCCCAGCCAGGCCGAGGGGTCGATGCCCTTGGTGGAGGCGACGGCCAGGGCCGCGCCCGAGGCCACCACCAGCGCCACCAGCGTGGCGGCCACCACGAAGGCGAGCACGCCCAGGGTCATGCCGCCCAGCAGCCGCAGCCGCCGGGGCTCGCGCACCAGCAGGTTGCGCAGGGTCCCGGTGCTGTACTCGCTGGCCAGCGCCGCGCCCCCGATGCACAGGGCAACGACGCCCAGCAGCATGGTCGACTGGCCCAGGGCCCGGGCCAGGCCGCTGCTGGAGTGGAGCTGCGCCAGGCTCAGCGCGTCGCCGGCGCGAGGGCCGGTGGTGTCGCCCGAACCGGCCGCGGCCACGCCCAGCACCGCGCCGAGCACGGCCACCAGCACCATCGACGACAGGCCGCCGATCAACATCCCGGGCCGGCGGAGCTTGGTCCACTCGCTGCGGATGACGGGGATCACGGCTGCACCCAATCCGACCAGACCGGGCTCGGTCGCCGTCGTCGGCCAGGCCGTGCAAGGCCATGGCCCCGAGGGCGCCGAGGTTGGAGTCGGTGAGGTGGAAGAACGCATCCTCCAACCGGGCCGGGACCACGCCCAGGGTGCACAGGGTGATGCCGTTGCGCATGGACATCCGGTTCAGCTCCGCGGCCCACGAGAGCGGGGCGTCCACGATGACCCGCCCGTCGATGGCCGTGGCCGATCGGCCCTCCTGCTCGCACAGCCGGACCAGCTCGGCCAGCATGGCCGGGTCCTCGGGCACCGCGCTGAGCTGGGGCACGGCCCCGCCCAGCAGGTCGTCCACGTCGCCGTTGAAGACCAGGCGGCCCTGATCGATGACCACCAGGTGGTCGCACACGTGCTGGAGCTCGTCGAGCAGGTGGCTCGACACGAACACGGTGGTCCCGCCCGCGGCCAGCGCGCACAGCAGGGCCCGCAGCTCACGGATGCCGGGCGGATCCAGGCCGTTGGTGGGTTCGTCGAGCACCAGCAGGTCCGGATCGCCCAGGAGGGCGGCGGCGATGCCCAGCCGCTGCTTCATGCCCAGCGAGTAGGAGCGGTAGCGATCATGGGCCCGATGCGCCAGCCCCACCGCGTCCAGCACCTGGTCGATGCGGTGGCGGTCGATGCGACCCAGCTGGGCCAGCACCTCGAGGTTCCGCCGACCCGACAGCGACGGGTAGAAGGCCGGACCCTCGATCATGGCCCCCACCCGGGGGAGGTAGTCCTGAGGCCGATCGAGCGGGTGCCCCAGGATCTCGGCGCGTGCCCTCGGTCGGGGCCACCAGGCCCAGCAGCATGCGGATGGTGGTGGTCTTGCCCGAGCCGTTGGGCCCCACGAAGCCGCACACCTGGCCGGTCGGGACGGTGAAGTCGAGGTTGTCGACCACGCAGCGGTCGCCGTAGCGCTTGGTGAGCCCCCGGGTCACGATGGCGTCGGAGCAGGTGGGACCAACGGGGCGCACGACGGTTCGCGAGCGCCGGACAGGGGGAGGCACGCACGCACTCCACCAGCCCCACATCAGGAACCGATGCGGACTCCTTGTGAGTTCTCTGTGAATCCCATCAGCGGCAACTCGACCCGGAAGCGGGCGCCGTGACCGGGTTCGGACTCCACCCAGGCCTGGCCGTGGTGCGACGCCACCACCGCGGCCACGATGGACAGGCCCGAGGCCGGCGCCGGCCCCGTCTCGGACGCGGGCCGGATCACCGCGGAAGAAGCGCTCGAACACCCGCTCACCCACCTCGGGCGGGATCCCCTGGCCCCTGGTCGGCCACCTCGAGCAGGGCCCGACCGGCGCCGCTGCGCACCCGCACGTCCACCGGCGACGCCGGCGGGGTGTGGCTGCGGACGTTGGCCAGCAGGTTGCCCACCACCTGGCGCAGGTGGCGCTCGTCGCCCGACACCACCACCGGACCGGCCGGCGTCTCGATGGCGATGGGACGATCGGGCTCGACGGCCCGGGCGTCGGCCACCGCGTCGCGGGCCAGCGCGGCCAGGTCCACCGGTTCGGTGGCCAGCGGGCGCCCCTGGTCCAGTCGGGCCAGCAGCAGCAGGTCCTCCACCAGCTCGCCCATGCGGCCGGCCTCGCCTTCGATGCGGCGCATGGCGTCGTCCAGCTCGGGACCAGCCGGGATGACCCCGGCCCGGTAGAGCTCGGCGTAGCCCCGGATGGACGTGAGCGGCGTGCGCAGCTCGTGGGAGGCGTCGGCCACGAACTGGCGGAGGCGGTTCTCGGAGTCCTGGCGCTGGGCGAACGCGCCCTCGATCTGGTGCAGCATGCCGTTGAGGGCCAACCCCAGGCGTCCCACCTCGGTGTTGTCGGGACCGACCTCGACCCGGCGAGACAGGTCGCCCTCGGCGATGGCGTTGGCGGTGGCCGCCATCTCGTCGATGGGGTGCACGCCCGAGACGGATGACCCAGAAGGCGATGAGGGCCAGCGCCACCAGCACCGCGGCGGTGGAGGCCACCGCCACCGCCGCCAGCCGGCTGAAGGTGGCGTTCGTCTCGGTGGTCGAGACCCCGACCAGCAGGTACCCGGACTCGCCCACGCAGCTGCGGTGCGCACGGCGGCCATGCGGTAGGTCAGGCCTGGAACGCCATCGGCGCCCACGGTGAAGAACCGCGGCGGCGTGCGCGGCGGGGTGGCTCCTCGTGCCACCTGGGCCAGGTCCAGATGGGGGGTGGTGCGCTCGTCGCGCAGCCCGGGCGAGTTGCGGCGCACCTGACCGTCGCTGGACAGGAAGATGATGGTCAGGTCGGTCAGGGTGGAGGTGCTGTTCGATCGCCGACGAGCCGGGGATGGCGCCGCCCGGACCGAACCCGCCTTCGCCCGTGACGTCGTGGGCGACGCCGAGGTGGTCGAGGTGGTCGAGGTGGTCGACCGGCCGAGCCGGCCGAGCCGAGTCGACGGTGCTAGGCGTGGTCGGGGCCAAGCCGAGACCACCCCGGTAGAAGCGCGCGCCGAACCCACCGGTGTTGGACAACGGCACGACCGCGGCGCTGATGCGCTTGTCCAGCTGGTCGATCAGCGACCGGTGGACCGACACGGCGATGACCACGTCGGTGGCGACCAGCAGGAAGGTGATGGCCACGAACCCGAGCAGCACCCGGTTGCGCAGCGACATGTCAGGGCTTTCGCAGCGCGTACCCGACGCCGCGGACGGTGTGGATGAGCGGGGGCCCGAGCCGGTCGAGCTTCTTGCGCAGGTAGGACACGTAGGTCTCCACCACGTTGGCGCCGCCGCCGAAGTCGTACTCCCAGACGTGATCGAGGATCTGGGCGCGCGACAGAACCCGATCGGGGTTGAGCAGGAAGAAGCGCAGCAGCTTGAACTCGGTGGGCGACAACTCGACGGCCACACCGCCCCGCCAGACCCGGTAGGCGTCCTCGTCCATCTCCAGATCGGCGAACTCGAGCCGGGAGTTGGCCGCTCGGATCGTTGCCGGCCCGGCGCAGGATGACCCGGACCCGGGCCACCACCTCCTCCAGGCTGAACGGCTTGGTCACGTAGTCGTCGCCGCCCAGCGTCAGGCCCCGCACCTTGTCCTCGGTGGCGTCGTGGGCGGTCAGGAAGATCACCGCCACCCGCTCGCCGTCGGTGCGCATGCGCCGGCACACCTCGAAGCCGTCGAGGTCGGGCAGCATGACGTCGAGCAGCACGGCATCGGGGCGGAAGGTCTTGACCCCGTCGAGGGCCTCGCGCCCGGTGCTGGCCTGGGCCACTTCGAAGCCCGAATGCACCAACGCCGAGGTGAGCAGGTATCGGATGTTCTCCTCGTCGTCCACCACCAGGACACGCGGGGCGCGCTCGGACAGGCTCACTCGCCCATGGTGGCCCAGGATCCTGGGAGTTTGCTGTGCACCACCTGATCGCCCGATGAGGATCGGCGCGCGGTCGTTCAGACGGCCGTGGCCGGAGCCGCTGCAGCCACGGGAGCCGGATCGGGAACCGAGCGGTCCACGATCGTGGCCCAGTCCTCGCCCTCGCTCAACGTGGCCTGGCCGCCCCGCAGGCCGAACAGGTGCTTGGCCCAGACCAGGTACACGAGCACGGCCAGGTTCACGACCAGCGCCCCCACCCGCAGGACGGTGACCCTGTCGATCAGCTCCAGGATCTCGAAGGGCAGGAAGCCGGCGGTGGCCACCACGGTCAGGTACTCGGCCCAACGCTGCTCGTGCCACAGACCGACCGCCTCGGTGCTCTCCACCACGGCGTAGGCCAGCGCGGTGATGAGCAGGACGGTGACCGTCCCCTGGTGCAGATGCGACAGCGCGGTCAGCTCCCGGGCCAGGCGGGTGTGGCCCGAGGTGCCGGTGTTGTCCACCGCCCCCGACAGGTCGGTGCGCAACGACGTGGCCCAGCGCTGGATGTGGCCCAGGTCGAGGCGGACCACGACCAGGGCGATGGCCAGCAGCGTGAACAGCACGCCGTGGATCCCCCGCTCGATGGCGATGAGCCGCAACAAGATGGCGTCCTCGAGGGACTTGCCCCGTCGGGGCAGGTCGAGCTGGTCGAGCGGCGGCACCTCCGCGAACGCCTCGGTGGCCCGGCGTCGGGACGGCCACCTCCGCCCAGTCGTCGCAGCGCAGGCACCGCACCAGACGACGACCGTCGCCGCGATCGATGCCCAGGTCGGCGTCGCCGGGCCCCAGGTGGGCAGCCTGGGCCGCCGGAGTGACGTGGCCACGGATGGAGCAGATCCACCGCTCGTTCGACCATCGCCGGGGCACCACGCGCATCGGGTCATCTTCGCACCCCGGGCCCGCACCGTCCTACGCTGGCGCGCGTCGGCGGACCCGGACCGGGTCCGCACGTCAGGGGGACAACCACGTGGCCATCACCGCCGAACACGCCGATCACTCAGGCCGACCGGTGACCGACGTACCCATCATCTCGGCCGACTCGCACATCACCGAGCCGCCCAACTGCTACATCGACCACATCGACCCGGCGTGGCGGGACCAGGCGCCGTACCTCAGCCACGACGACCGGGCCGGCGACCTGTTCGTCATCCCCGGCATGTCCAAGCCGGTGCCGATGGGCCTGGTGGCGGCGGCCGGGCAAGCCGGCCGAGGAGATCACCGTGCTGGGCGTCATGTTCGACGAGCTGCACCGCGGGGGCTGGGATCCCGAGGCCCGCCTGGGCGACCAGGACCGCGACGGCGTCAGCGGCGAGGTCATCTACCCGACCGTGGGCATGGTGCTGTGCAACCATCCCGACCTGGACTACAAGCACGCCTGCATGCAGGCCTACAACCGGTGGATGGCCGGCTACTGCGGCGCCCATCCGGACCGGCTGTTCGGGGTCGGCCAGACGGCGATGCGCACGCCCGACGAGGGCATCGAGGACCTGCGCCGCATGGCCGACCAGGGGTTCCGGGGCGTGATGATGCCCGGCGTGCCCGGGGTCGAGGACTACGACTCCCCCATCTACGACGAGTTCTACCAGGCCGCGGTCGAGCTGGGCCTGCCGCTGTCGTTCCACATCCTGACCGGGCCGTCGGAGCGGCCGCGGGGCGCCAAGATCAACGGCTTCATGACCATCGTCCGGGCCTGCCAGGACGTGATGGGCATGTTCGTGTTCGGCGCCGTGTTCGAGCGTCACCCGCAGCTGCGGCTGGTCTGCGTCGAGGCAGACGCCGGCTGGGTCCCCCACTACCTCTACCGGCTCGACCACGCCTACAAGCGCCACCGCAACTGGATGCCCCACGGCGAGCTCAGCCGCATGCCCAGCGAGTACTTCAGCGAGAACATCTACGTCACCTTCCAGGACGACTGGGTGGCCTTCAAGATGACCGACCTGATGAACGTGGAGCGGCTCATGTGGGCCAACGACTTCCCCCACTCCGACGCCACCTGGCCCTGGTCCCAGGAGATGCTGGCCGAACACACCGCGCACCTCACCGAGCACGAGAAGCGCCGCATCCTGCACGACAACGTGGCCGAGCTCTACGGACTCGGACCCATCACGGCAGGTGGGACCGCCCATGTTTGACCTGACCATCACCGGCGGCACCATCGTGGACGGCACCGGTTCGCCCGGCGTGGCGGGCGACGTGGCCATCGCCGACGGGCGGGTGGTGGCCATGGGTCCCAGCGCGGCCGCCGGCGCCGAGTCGGCCGCCACCATCGACGCCACCGGCCGGGTGGTCAGCCCGGGCTTCGTGGACATCCACACCCACTACGACGCCCAGGTCCTGTGGGACCGGATGATGACGGTGTCGCCCTGGCACGGGGTCACCACCGTGGTCATGGGCAACTGCGGCTTCGGGGTGGCGCCCACCCGACCCGGACCACCGCGAGCTGATCATCCGCACGCTGGAGAAGGTCGAGGGCATGAGCGCCACCGCCCTGCGGGCCGGGCTGGGCGAGGACTGGCCCTTCGAGACCTTCCCCCAGTACCTCGACGCGGTGGAGGCCCGGGGCCCGGCCATCAACGTGGCCGCCATGATCGGCCACACCCCGGTGCGCCTGGAGGTCATGGGCGCCGAGTCGACCGAGCGGGCGGCCACCGACGACGAGATCGCCCAGATGCGCGCCATCGTGGCCGAAGCCATGGAGGCCGGCGCGGTGGGCTTCGCCACCTCCAAGTCCCCGACCCACGTGGGCTTCGAAGGGCGCCCGGTACCCAGCCGCTCGGCCGAGCTGGCCGAGATCCTGGCCCTCACCGGCGCGCTGGGCGATGCCGGGCGGGGCGTGATCCAGGCCACCATGGGATCCGGTCTGGCCTTCGGCGAGTTCGCCGAGATCACCCGGCGCTGCGGACGCCCCATCTCCTGGACGGCCCTGCTGGCCGGGGTGGGCGGACCGGGCGTGTCGGCCTGGATGCTCGAGGAATCGATCAAGCTGCTCGACCAGGGCCTGCCCGTGCATCCCCAGGTGAGCTGTCGGCCCCTGAACTTCGAGTTCACCATGGCCGAGCCCTTCCCGTTCGAGAGCATGCGGCTGTTCGGGGCCATCTCGGCCGCGCCGGACCTGGCCACCAAGGTGGCCGTCTACCGCGACCCGGCCTTCCGCGACGAGCTGCGACAGAAGCTGGCGGCCGGCAAGGGTGGCGCGCTGGGCGGCAGTTGGGAGCGCACGGTGGTCTCGTGGTTCCCGCCCGATCACGGGCTCGACGAGCGCAACGTGGCCGAGTTGGCCGACGAGCGCGGGGCGGACCCCACCGACCTCGTGCTCGACCTGGCGCTCGAGTCGGGGCTCGAGGCCCGGTTCCGGATGGCCGTGCTCAACTACGACGAGGACGAGGTCGAGGGCCTGCTCACCGACCCCCACACCATGATCGGCCTGTCCGACGCCGGCGCCCACGCCAGCCAGCTGTGCGACTCGGGCTTCTCCACCCACCTGCTGTCTCGCTGGGTCCGCGAACGCGGCGCCATGTCGCTCCCCGAGGCCGTGCGCAAGCTGACCCGGGAACCGGCGGAGATCTTCGGTCTCGACCGATCGGGGGCTGCTGGCCGAGGGCCGGCCCGCCGACGTGGTGGTGTTCGACCCCGACACCGTCGCCTGCCAGCCCCTGCGTCGGGTGCAGGACCAGCCCGCGGGCGCCGACCGCCTGATCGCCGAGGCCACCGGCATCGAGGCGGTGGTGGTCAACGGGACCGTGCTGCGCCGCCAGGGCGTCGACGCGCGTCGACCCGTCGGGTCCCCTCCCCGGCCGACTCCTCCGCGCCGGCCACGCCTGACGCACTCGCCACCCGGGCCGATCCGACCGGAGGCGCCGCTGGGGGCTAGCCGACCGAAGGGCTAGCCGATTCACGCTGCCGCGGGCGTCACGCTTGGCCACGTAGAGGGCGCCGTCGGCCGCGTCCACCAGCTCGTCGATCGAACAGGTGCCGGGCGGGGCCACGGCGATGCCCACCGTGGCGCCCACCTGGACCGTCTCGGCGCCGATGGTGATGGGCTCGCGCATGGCCGCGCTGAGCCGTTCGGCCACGGCGCGCACCACGGCCAGATCGGGCACCCCCGGGCACAGCACGGCGAACTCGTCGCCACCCAGGCGCGCCACCAGGTCGCCGTCGCGGGTGACGTCGCGCAGGCGTCGGGCCACCTCGACCAGCACCCGGTCGCCGGCGCCGTGGCCCAGCCGGTCGTTGACGGGCTTGAACTCGTCCAGGTCGATGTAGAGCACGCCCACCAGGGGGCCGGTGGACTCGTCGCTCAGCGACCGCTCCAGGTGCTCGAAGAACCGGCTGCGGTTGGCCAGGCCGGTGAGGGCGTCGTGGCTGGCCGCGTGGCGCAGGGCGGCGGCGTCGCGTTCGCGGGCCAGCACCAGTCCGGTCACCCGCACCAGGTTCTCCAGCAGCACCCGGCAGGTGTAGTCGGGCTCCTCGTCGGCCCGCCGCCACAGCACCAGGCACGCCTCGGGTCCGCCCGAACCCATCACCGGAAAGGCCCAGCACCACCGGTACTCCGGCCTCGGCGGCCCAACTGCGGACCGGTTCGGTCAACTGGTCCACGGGCACGGCCCGGGGTTGGCCCACCAGGCTGGCCTGGTGCCAGGGCGTCCCCACCTGCCCGGCGTCGTGGCGCAGCCCGGCCGGCAGCCGGGGCGAGCCGACCACCCGGAAGAAGCGACCGGCGAAGGGCTCGACCAGGATGGCGCCGTCGGCCTCCAGCGTCTCGGCCCCCATCACCTCGACCAGGAGCCGCAGCGTCTCGTCCAGCGTGGCCCCGCCGGCCAGCTGCTCGATGACGACGTCGAGCAGGTGGCGCTCGTCCCACCGCCGCAGGTAGGCCACCAGGCCCCCCACCTCGGGATCGTGCATCTGGGCGTTGGCGGTGGCTTCGCACACGAAGCTGGAGCCGTCGCGGCGCTTGATGCGGAAGAGCATGGGTCGCTGCAGGCCCTGGCGGGTCATGGCGAAGCCCACCGACTCGAGCGCGGGCGGGTTCCAGTCCACGTCGATGTGGTCCAGGATGTTGGTGCCGACCAGCTCCTCGGGCTGATAGCCGGTGAGGCGCTCGAGGGCGCCGCCCAGCCAGGTGATCTCACCCTGGTCGTCGACGATCATCACGATCATCGGCGCCAGCCCGATCAGCCGCTCGGCCAGACGACTCGTCGGTCTCCGCAGCTGGTGCTGCGGGAAGAGAGGCCACATCAGGCCATCGGCATCCACGGCCTCGGACTGAGGACGGGCGCCCCCGCTCAGTCCCCCGGGATCGTGGATCACCCGGTGCCGCTAGCCTCGGCCCGGTCGCCCCCGGCGCCGTTGACGGCTCCCGAGAACCTGGAAAGACTGCGTTCATGATCCTGGGATGCCATCCTGGTCGCCGTTCCGGGTCCAACCCGATCCGGACCCGGCGTTGACCGAGCCGGCGTCTCGTCCGGAACGTCGCTACGGCGGGCCAGTCGGCGGAGCAACGGCGGGCCGACCGTCAGCGTCGCCTGCTCGACGCCGGCCTCGACCTGTTCGGCACCCGAGGCTTCCGGGCCACCACCGTCACCGACCTGTGCCGGGCCGCGGCGGTGGCGCCCATCCACTTCTACGAGGAGCACACCGGGCGCGAGTCGCTGCTGGAGGCGGTGTACGACGAGATCATGACCACCACCCGCGCCGCGGTGGACGCGGCGGTGGCCGAGGCGGACGCCGAGTTCCGCGCCCAGTCCCGGGCCGGCCTCGACGCGTTCTGCCACGCCATGCTCGACGACCCGCGCCGGGCGCGGGTGCAGTGCATCGAGATCGTGGGCGTGTCCGAGGCCATGGAGGCCCGGCGTCACGCCGGGCTGCTGCGATGGGCCGCACTGGTGGCCGACTCCTTCGACCTGGCCCGGCCCGAGCTCGACCGGGACCCCGAACCGGCCGACCTGGGCACGATGCCGGCGCTGCGCAGCATCGCCATCACCCTGGTCGGCGGGGTCAACGAGGCCATCGTCGATTGGCTGCTGGAGCCGGACCACCAACCCATCGACGAGCTGATCGACACGCTGAGCGCGGTGTTCATCGCCACCGGCGAGCACCTGTCGGCCACTCCCCGCTGAGGCGGTCGGCCGGCGCCGGCGAGCACGCGGCAGGCGGCTCGGAAGCCCGTTCGGCCGTCGCCGAGCGGGATCCGTGGCCTGTCCCACTGGTTCGTGGAGGTGATGGGATTCGAACCCACGGCCTCCTCGATGCGACCGAGGCGCTCTAGCCAACTGAGCTACACCCCCAGAGGGTCCGGCCACGATAGCCGAGCCACCGCAGGGCCCCGGCCGGCCGACGTCACGGCATGGGCCGGGGGTGCGGAACCGGCGACGGCAAGGTCGCCTCGGCCTGGGGATGGGCGGCCGGGGTCCACGGGCGTTTGGCCCTCGACGTCGGCGGGTCATCGCCCACTGAGGCGCTCGAGCGTCAGTTGGCGGACTGGCGCAGCAGGAGCGGCGCGGCGTGACGGTCGCCGAGGTCGATCGCCGGCGGCAGGTACCGGACCTTGTGCTGGCGCTCGGTGGCCACCCGCTGGATCTGCACGAGCAGGAAGACGTAGCTGACCAGCAGCACGTCGCTCAGCAGCTGGAAGTACCAGAAGACGCCACCGACCAGCACGCTCAGGGCCAAGGTGACCAACGTGGCGCTGATCAGCCCGAGCAGCACGTTCTTGCGGCGCTCGCGCGCCTGGCGGCGGGTCATGGTGGCCGGCGAGCGGTACGAGACCGGGACGAAGGCGGGCCGGGCCAGCGAGACGCCGTTGGCCTGGGGCGCGGGCCCGGCGATGCGGGTGGGGGGCGCCGAACGACGGGGAGAGGTGCGCTCGAGGATCGACAGGTGCTTGGAGAAGCTCGA
Organism: uncultured Microthrixaceae bacterium; assembly: GCA_963793965.1. Taxonomy (GTDB): domain Bacteria; phylum Actinomycetota; class Acidimicrobiia; order Acidimicrobiales; family Acidimicrobilacustridaceae; genus UBA4742. The sequence goes on along the minus strand of CAWCCB010000007.1, from coordinate 108,186 downwards.
GATGGAGTTCACGCTGCGGTGCTCGCTGCGGCCACGGAACCAGAACACGAAGTAGATGGCCCAGCCTGCCGCGACGATGAACAACAGCACGAATGTCACGCTCCCTGCCCTGCCTTCGTTGCCAGGCGACCGTAGCCCTCGGGCCACGGACACGGGTGGATACCGCGACCGGTACCGGACTCGCTCGCACGGCGTTCGGACGAGCTCGGGACCAAGGTTACGGTCAGATTTACGATGTTACGGTTTTACTACGGAACGCGGGTTCCCGCTAGCCCGTGTGCCTCAGTCGAGTTCATGGCCGACCTCACGGTCAGTCGACCAGATCGTCGAGCATGGCCGATCGCCGGTAGGTACCCGAGCGCCCGCCGGTCTTCTCCCACAAGGTGATCTCGCCGATCACCATCGAGCGGTCCGCCGACTTGCACATGTCGTAGATGGTCAGCGCGGCGATCGAGCAGGCCGTCAGGGCCTCCATCTCGACCCCGGTGCGATCCACGGTCTCGACCTGGGCCTCCACCTCGATGTAGGTGTCCTCGATGCGGAAGTTGACCAGCACCGATCCCACCAGCAGGGGGTGGCACAACGGGATCAGGTCGGGCGTGCGCTTGGCCGCCTGGATGCCCGCCACCCGGGCCACGGCCAGCACGTCCCCCTTGGAGATGGCGCCGCGAGCGATCAGCGAGGTGGTCTCGGGCTGCATCGAGACCCGTCCCCGGGCGATGGCCCGGCGATGGCTCGGCTCCTTGGGTGAGACGTCCACCATGCGGGCCCGACCCAGCGGATCGAGGTGGGTGAGCCCCGGCGTCAGATCGGACATGGGAAGGGAGTCTAGTCGCGAGCCGCTAGCCGCCGATCTGGCTCATGCTGCGGCGCGGGCGGATGAACTGCACCTGGTCGATGGCGTGGCCCGACCACTTGGTGGCCACCGCCGCGGCGATGCGATCGGCCAGCTCGTCGTCGCTGGCTCCCGCCCGCAGCGGGGTGCGCAGGTCGTGCTCGTCGATGGCGAACAGGCAGGTGGCCAGCTGACCCTCGGCGGTGAGGCGGACCCGGTCGCAGGACTCGCAGAAGGGATGGGTGACGCTGGCGATGACCCCGACGTGGCCCCCACCGTCGCGGTAGGCGAAGCGCTCGGCCGGCTCCGAGCCTCGCGTCGGCACCGCCTCGAGCGGATGGACGGCATCGATGGCGGCCACGATCTCGGCCTGGTCCATGACCTGGTCGCGGGTCCAGCCGCCCTGGGCGTCGAGGGGCATGAACTCGATGAAGCGAACCTCCACGCCCCGCTCGCGCCCGAAGGTGGCGAAGTCGACGATCTCGTCGTCGTTGACGCCCCGCATCACCACCACGTTCACCTTGACCGGGTCCCAGCCCGGCGTGGGCGGCGGCGTCGATGCCCTCGAGCACGGCGCTGAGGCGGTGGCGCTGGGTCAGCGCCTCGAACCGCTCGGGGCGCAACGAGTCACACGAGATGTTGATGCGCCCCAGCCCGGCGCGGGCCAGGTCGTGCGCGATCAGCGCCAGCGTGGCCCCGTTGGTGGTCATGGCCAGGTCGACGGGACGACCGTCGCCGGTGCGCAGCTCAGCCAGCCGCGACACCAGCACCGGCAGGTGGGCCCGCACCGTGGGTTCACCGCCGGTCAGGCGGATGCCGTCGAAGTCGAAGCGCGACACGAAGATGCCGGCCAGCCGGGTGATCTCCTCGTAGGTGAGCAGCTCGTGACGCGGGAGCCAGTCCATGCCCTCGGCCGGCATGCAGTAGGTGCAGCGGAAGTTGCAGCGGTCGGTGATGGAGATCCTCAGATCGCGATGCACGCGCCCAAACCCGTCGACCAGCGGTTGTCCCCATGGATCCAGGCTAGGCGGGCTGGTGCGCGACCCACCACCGGTGGATCAGCTCCACCTTGGAGTCCAGATCCGGGTCCGGCCCGGGCCCGATCAGCGACCCGCCCGTGAGCGGCACCGGCAGCCGGAGCCGACCGTCGGCGCGCACCAGCAGGACCCGCCGGGCCGCCCCGCGCTCGCGCACCTCCACGCCGGCGATCTCCGACCAGCGGACCCGCTGCTGGCGCGGTCCCCAGCGCCAGGCCACGCCGTCGGGGTCGAGTCCGGTGACCGGCTGCACCGAGCTGAGCGCCCAGGCCACCGCCACCAGCAGGACGGCCAGCGCCACCAGGGCGAGCCACCCCGAGGCGTGCGCCAGCCGATCGACCAGGGTGAAGCGCACCAGGCCCGCCGACCACACCATGGCCGCCACCGCCACCAGGCCCCGCCGGTAGCGACGCTGCTGGGCGGCGGTCAAGTGCAGCTCGACCGAGCCGGCGTCGGGTCGGTCGGGTCGGCGGTGGGATCGGGCACGCGTTCAGGGACCGACGGCGTCGGTGACCAGGATCTCGACCCGGCCGCCCGCGGCCACGCCCTCGCCATCGGGGAGCACGGCCAGGGCGTTGGCCCCGACCAGCGCACTGAGCTGGTGCGAGCCCTGCCCGCCGGCGGAACGGACGTGGTGCAGCCCGTCGGGGTCGAGCCGGGCCACCACCCGGTCGAAGTGGATCTTGCCGTCCGGGCGCCGCCGGAGGGCCTCGTCGGCCACGGCCGAGACGTGCGGGCGGTCCAGCGCGGTGGGCGGGTGGCCCATGAGGGCGCGCAGCCCGGGCCGGGCGAACAGCTCGAAGGACACCACCGAGGAGACGGGGTTGCCGGGCAGGCCGAACACCGGAACGGTGCGGTCGGTGGTGATGGTGCCGAAGGCCAGGGGCTTGGCCGGTCGGATGGCCACCTGCATCCAGCGCATGTCGCCCAGGCGATCGAGCACCACCTTCACGAAGTCGAAGTCGCCCATGCTCACCCCGCCGCTGGTGATGAGGGCATCGCAGCCGGCCACGCCGCCCAGGAAGGCGTCGTGGATGGCCTGCTCGTCGTCGGGGATGCGTCCCAGGTCCACCCCGACGGCGCCGGCCTGGTCCACCAGGGCCAGCAGCGTGGCCCGGTTCGAGTCGCGGATCTGGCCGGGCTGCAGCGTCACCGGCCCGTCGACGAGCTCGTCGCCGGTGGACAGCACCCCCACCCGGGCCCGGGGCACGACCCGCACCTGGTCGACGCCGAAGGTGGCCAGGACCCCGATGTGGCCCGCGGTCAGGACGTCACCGGCCGGATACACCAGGTCACCCGGCACCAGGTCGTCCCCGGCCGGACGCACCGACTGGCCGGCGGCCACCTCGGTCACCAGCTCGACCTGTACCGTCGTCGGCCAGCCGGCCGGCTGTCCTCGACCATGACCACCGCATCGACGCCGCCGGGGACGGGTGCGCCGGTCATGATGCGCACGGCCTGGCCGGGGCCCGGGCTCGAGGTCGGGCGGCGGCCCCGGCCCGGATGGTCCCGATGACGGCCAGGCGCACCGGCGACGACGCCGAGGCGCCGCGGGTGTCGAGCGGCGCGGACGCCGAAGCCGTCCACCGCGCTGTTGGCGAAGGGCGGCACCGGCTCGGGCGCCACCAGCGGGTCGAGGGCCACGCAACCCACGGCGCGGCTCGCGTGCCACCAACTGCGGGTCCAGCGCCCCGCAGGCACCGAGCACATGGGCCCGGGCCTCCGGCAGCGGGATCACACCAGGCCCCGGTCCTTCACGAACTCGGCCAGGAAGGTCCGGAACTCGGGGCCCAGGTCGTCGCGCTCGCAGGCCAGCTCGACGGTGGCCCGCAGGAAGTCGAGCTTCTTGCCGATGTCGTAGCGGCCGGTGGCGAAGCGGTAGCCGTACACCGCCTGCTCCTCGATGAGCAGGGCGATGGCGTCGGTGAGCTGGATCTCGCCCCCGCCGTCGGGCACCACCCGATCGATGGCGTCGAAGATCTCGGGGGTCAGCACGTAGCGGCCCATGACCGCCAGGTTCGAGGGCGCCTCGGCCGGCGACGGCTTCTCCACGATGTCGAGCACCCGCACCAGCTGGTCGTTGACCTGCTCGGGCTTCACGCAGCCGTAGGAGGAGATCTCCGACGGCGGGAACTCGGTCAGGGCCACCACCGACCGGCCGTACTGCTCGTAGGTCTGGATCATCCCCTCGAGCACGCGGGACCGGCTGTCCATGATGTCGTCGCCCAGCAGGACCACGAAGGGGTTGTCGCCCACGTGCTTGCGGGCCACCGAGATGGCGTGGCCCAGCCCGAGCGGCTCGCCCTGGCGCACGTAGTGGATGTCGGCCAGCCCGGCCAGCGCCTGCACCTCCTCCAGCTGGCCGGTCTTGCCCCGCTGCTCGAGGTAGTACTCGAGCTCGAAGTTGCGGTCGAAGTGGTCCTCGAGGCTGCGCTTGGCCCGACCGGTGATGATCAGGATGTCGTCGATGCCCGACGCCACCGCCTCCTCGACCACGTACTGGATCGCCGGCTTGTCGACGATCGGCAGCATCTCCTTGGGCTGGGCCTTGGTGGCCGGCAGGAACCGGGTGCCCAGGCCGGCGGCGGGGATGACTGCCTTGGTCACCGTGCGCTTCATGGGCGCTCACTGTAGGACCACGGCGCCGGTCACGCCCACAATCGGCCGGCGATGTTCACACCGGCTTCACGTCCTGGTGATCCCGTGGTGATCGCCGGTTTCCAGGCTGGTCACCGCCCGGGTGGCAGGGCCGGTGCGTTCGGTATGCTGGCAGTCTGCCCGTTCGACTGCTAATGCCCCCCGACCGCCGGAGGATCGATGCCCACCTACGAGTACCGCTGCAAGGACTGCGGCGAGCCCCTCGAAGTGGTTCAGTCGTTCAACGACGACCCCCTCGAGGTGTGCCCGAGCTGCGGTGGATCCCTGCGCAAGGTGTTCGGCGCGGTGGGGATCTCGTTCAAGGGGTCGGGCTTCTACAAGACCGACAGCCGCTCGTCGTCGGGCGCCAAGGCCGGATCGAGCTCGGGGTCCTCGACCACCTCGTCCGACACCGCCAGCGGCAGCTCGAGCGACTCCGGCTCGCCAGCTCGTCGGGCTCCGACCGATGCGGGGCGCACCAGCTCCGGCGAGCTCGACCAGCAACGGCTCGACCAGCAAGGAGTCGACCAGCTCCCCGGCCAAGACGCCGGCCTAGGGTCGTGGCCCGTGAGCGCACCCGGGGCCGAGTCCCGGCTGCCGCACTCGACGAGCCGGCCGAGATCGGCGTCTTCGGCGGATCGGGGCTCTACGCCCTGCTCGACGATCCCGTCGAGATCGAGGTGCCCACGCCCTACGGCGCGCCCAGCGGCCCGCTGCACCTGGGCCACATCGGCGACCGGCGGGTCGCCTTCCTGCCCCGTCACGGTCCGGGCCACGAGTTCCCACCCCACCGCATCAACTACCGGGCCAACGTCTGGGCGCTGCGCCAGGTCGGCGTCACCCGGATCCTGGCCCCGTGCGCCTCGGGATCGCTCCAGCCCGAGGTCAAGCCGGGCCACTTCGTGGTGTGCGACCAGCTGGTCGACCGCACCTACGGTCGCGAGCAGACCTACTTCGACGGGCCCGGCGCGGTGCACGTCTCGCTGGCCGAGCCCTACTGCCCCCAGCTGCGCCGGCTGGCGGTCGAGTCGGTCGACGCCGAGGGCATCACCGTGCACGACGGCGGCACGGTGGTGGTGATCCAGGGACCACGCTTCTCCACCCGGGCCGAGTCCGTCTGGTACCGCGAGCTGGGCTGGAACGTGGTCAACATGACCCAGTACCCGGAGGCGGCGTTGGCCCGGGAGCTGGGCATCTGCTACGTCTCGATCGCCCTCATCACCGACTACGACGTCGGAGTGGAGGGCTGGTCGGGGTCGAGCCGGTCACCCAGGCCGAGGTCTTCGCCTTCTTCGAGCGCAACGCCGAGGTGGTGCGCGACGTGCTGGGCCGGGCCATCCGCGACATGCCCGAGGCGCGCACCTGCGCGTGCGCCGACGCGGTGGACGGCGCCGAACCGCCGCCGCCCAGCTGAGCGCCGCGGACCTGGGGCCCTGGTCACCTCCGGGCGGCCGCGCCTAGGCTCACGACGCGGCGCCGGGCGGCTCGACTTCCTCGCGCATGGCTGGGCCACGACCTTCCCCACACCGGCGTGATCACCGGTCCGCGACCGGAGGTGAGGAGCAGGCATGGGGCCATTCGGGCCGGCCCGGCGCCGGCTGAACGACCCTGGGGTCGGCCCCGCCGTGGTGGCGGGGCCACCGCCACGTCCTGGTCCGCTGGGCCGGCGCCATGGCCCTGGCCCCGGCGTCGGTGGCGCTGGTGTCGGCCGCGTCGGGCCGCGCCGAGCGCACCCTGGCCGGCTACGGCCCCTTGCGCCGGGTGCCCGTGGCCCGCCACGACCTGGAGCGGGGCCACGTCCTGGCCGGCGACGACATCGAATGGCGCGACCTGCCCCCGGCGGCGGTGCCCAGCGACGTGGTGGCGGGCTCACCCGTGGGCCACACCGTGGTGGATCGCCTGGCTCGGGGCGAGGTGATCGGTGAGCTGCGCATCGCCCCCGCGGGTCTCAGCCCGCTGGCCGCCACCGTCGGTCCCGGACAGCGGGCCCTGGCCGTCCCCCGACCGGCCGGCGGCCTGCACCTGGCGGTCGGCGACCGGGTGGACGTCATCGCGCCGCGACGGCGGCAGCGACCGTGACCTGGTCGACGGCCACGGCGATCCGCGCGCCCGGTGGTGGCGCGCGCCGCCGCGGTGCTGGCCGTGAGCGACACCGACGTGGTGGTGGCGGTGAGCGACCACGACGCCCGAGCCGTGGCCGACGCCCTGGCCCAGGGCACGCCGGTGCTCGACCTGGTCGGGCGCTGAACAGGATTGCGGAAGGCGCAGCCCGCCAGGGCGGAGCCGCTGGATCGATGACACCCAGATGGCGAAACCCCGCAGGAAGGCTCGCCGACCGAAGGGCCAATCAGGTTGACCCGCCGAGGGCCACGTCGCCGATCACCAGGGTGACCGCCCCCATGCCCGAGGGCAGCCACTCCAGATCGGCCCCCACGGCCTCGATGCCCAGCAGCAGCCGTTGGAGGGTGGAGGCGATGGTGATCTCCCGCACCGGCTCGCACACCTGGCCGCCACGGATCATCCGGCCTTCGGCCCCGACCGAGAAGTCGCCCGACACGGCGTTGACCCCCGAGTGGAACCCGCTCATCGAGTCGACCAGCAGGCCCAGCTCCACCCCGGCCACCAGCTCCTCATGGGTGCCCGAGCCCGGCGCCACGGCCAGGGCCTGACAGCCCACCCCGGGGGTGGAGCGGTACCCCCGCACGGCCGAGCCGGTCGAGGCCAGGCCCGCCCGCCGACCGGTGTAGGCGTTGTGCAGGAACTGCTGGAGGACCCCGTCGACGATCAGCGGGTTGGCTCGACAGGCCAGCCCCTCGCCGTCGTGGCTGTCAGCGGCCAGCGACGCCGGGTTGGTGGGATCGTCCACCAGGCTGAACCGCGTCGACGCCACCTGCTCGCCCAGCCGGTCGGCGTAGGGCGACCGGCCCTTCAGCACGCGCTCGCCGGTCAGCGTGCCCCCGGCCAGCGCCACGATGGCGGCCGCCACCCGGGGCTCGAGCACGATGGTCAGCCGTTGGGAGGGCACCGGGCGGGCCCCGAACATGCGCACGGCTCGTTCGACCGCGTCGGCGGCCGCCACCTCGACGTCGAGATCGCCGGGCTGGCGACCGACGTCGATGCCACCGCCGATCTTGGTCTCGTCCCCCTCGGTGGCCAGCGCGGCCACCGACAACCAGCACGACGTGCCCCGGCCCCAGGCCCGCACGCCCGTGCTGGTGGCCACCGCCCCCTGGCTGGAGGCGTCGGCGTACACCGCGGAGCGAACCCCTCGGACCCGGGGATCGCGACCCTGCACCGCTCGCTCCAGCGCCAAGGCCAGCTCGACCTTGTCGGTCGTGGCCAAGGTGGCCAGCTCGTCGCGCCACAGGTCCTGGTCGACCGGCTCCACGCCGTCGGGCTCGGCCAGGCCGAACCACTCGTCGACCTCCCCGAAGCCGGTGTTGTCGCGGGCCTCGGCCAACGTCTCGGCCACCACGTCGGGCTCGAGGCTCCCGGCGTGGGCGAAGCCCTGGCGGTGATCCGCCACCACCCGGATGCCGATGCCCGAGGCGGAGGCCGACGTCAACGACTCGACCTCGCCCCCGTAGGCCTTCACCTGGGTGGTGCTGCCCTGGCTCAGGTACGCCTCGATCTGCTCGCCCGGCTGGGCCAGGGCCACGACCCGATCTGCGATCTCCAACAAGTCCACACGCGCTCCCTGTGCAGCACGACCGATGACACCCGGAAGCCGAAGGCAGCCCGGCGGATTATCGCCGGGCCCGCAAGTCACACACCGGAGATGGTGACCTCGTCGATGACCAGGCTGACGCCCGACGCGCTCATGGGCAGCCACTGCAGGTCGTTGCCCACGGCGCGGACGTCGAGGAGCATGCGCTGGAGGGTGGAGGCGATGGTGAACTCGCGCACGGGCTCGGCCACCTCACCTCCGCGGATGCGCAGGCCCTCGGCCCCGGTGGAGAAGTCGCCGCTGACCGGGTTGACCCCCGAGTGCAGCCCCGACACGTCCTGCACCAGCAGACCGTCGCCCACCTGGGCCACCAGCTCGGCCTGGGTGGCCGTTCCGGGCAGCAGCGAGGTGGCCATGCAGCCCACGCCGGGCGTGGACTTGAAGCCGCTGCGCACGGCCGAGCCGGTCGAGGTGGTCCCGGCCCGACGGGCCGTGTAGGCGTTGTGCACGAACAGCCGCAGGACGCCGCCCTCGATCAGCGAGTTGCGCCGGGTGGCCAGCCCCTCGCCGTCGGTCTCGGTGGCGGTGAAGGCATCGGGGTTGGTGGGATCGTCCACCAGCGTGACCATCGGGGAGGCCACCTCGTCGCCCAGCCGGTCGGCGAACAGCGACCGACCCTTGAGCACCGCCTCGCCGTTGAGGGTGAAGGCCAGGATGCCCAGGAACTGGGCGGTGACCCACGGGTCGAGCACCACGGTGAGCCGCTCGCTCCCGGGCTTCACCGCGCCCAGCATGCGGGTGGCCCGCTCGGCGGCCTCGGTGGCGGCCCGGGCCACGTCGAGCTCGCCCGGTTGGCGTCCCACCGAGAACCCGAAGCCGGTCTGGGTCTCGTCGCCCTCAGACGCCATCACCGAAGCCATCACGTAGCACGCGGTCTCGCGCCCGGAGGTGCGGATGCCGGTGCTGGTCACGATGGCGCCCTCGGCCGAGACGTCGACGTACTCGGCCGACTCGATGCCGGCGATGCGCGGGTCGGCGGCCAGCGTGGCCCGCTCGAGCTCGATGGCCAGATCGACCTTGCCATCGGAGGGGAACGCATCCGAGCGCCTGGTCGTACAGATCCAGCTCGGCCACCGCCACGCCGTCGGGCTCGGCCAGGCCGACGAACTCGTCGGGCGTGGCGAAGGCGGCGTTGTCGCGGGCCTCGGCCAGGGTCTCGGCCAGCACGTCGGCATCGAAGGTGGCGGCGTAGGCGAAGCCCTGTCGGCCGTCGGCCACCACCCGGATGCCCACGCCCTGGGACTGCGCCGAGGAGAGCGACTCGACCTCGCCGCCGTAGGCCTTGATCTCGGTCTCGCGGCCCCGGGACACGACCGCCTCGACCTGCTCGCCCGGCTGGGCCAGGGCGACGACCCGATCGCCTATCTGGAGCAGCTCGTCGTTCACGCGGCGGTGCCGCCGATGGTCAAGCTGGTCACCCGCAGGGTGGGCACGCCGTCGCCCACCGGCACGCCCTGGCCGTCCTTGCCGCAGGTGCCCGGCGGCCCCATGGCGAAGTCGTTGCCCAGCGCGTCGATGCGGGTCAGCACCTCGGGCCCGTTGCCGATGAGGTTGCCCTCGCGCAGCGGTTCGGTGATCTCGCCGTTCTCGATCAGGTAGGCCTCGGTCATGCCGAAGACGAAGTCGCCGGTGGCCGTGTTGACCTGGCCCCCGCCGAGGTGGGCCACGTACACGCCCCGCTCGGTCGAGGCGATGATCTCCGCCGGGATCGTCGGTGCCGGCCAGCAGGTAGGTGTTGGTCATCCGCACCATGGGCAGGTGCTGGTAGCTCTGGCGCCGGCCGTTGCCCGAGCTGGCCCGACCTTCCTTGCGGGCCCGCAGCAGATCCCACATGTAGTCGGTGAGCACGCCGTCCTCGATGAGCACGTTGCGCTGGGCGGCGTGGCCCTCGTCGTCGATGGCGAAGCAGCCCCACTCGCCGCCCATGGTGCCGTCGTCGACGATCGTGACCCCGGGGCTGGCCACCCGCTCGCCCACCCGACCCTTGAACACCGACGCGCTCTTGCCCACCAGGTCGGCCTCGAGACCGTGGCCGCAGGCCTCGTGGAACAGCACCCCGCCGCCGCCCGAGCCGATCACCACCGGCATCTGGCCGCTGGGGGCGGGTCGGGCGGCCAGCTTGGTCAGGGCCCGATGGGCGGCCCGACGCGCCAGCTCGTCGACGTCGTGGGTGTCGAACAGCTCGAAGCCGACGGTGTGGCCCACGCTCTCGCGGCCGGTCTGCATGCCGGTGTCGCCGGTGGCCACGCACGACACGGCGAAGAACGTCTTGACCTGATCGTCGGCGGCCAGCAGGCCGTCGCTGTTGGCCACCAGGATCTGGCGGCGGCTGTCGCCGTAGTTGGCCGACACCTGGCTGATGGCACCGCCCTGGGCCCGGGCCGTCTCGTTGGCCCGGTTCAGCAGCTCCACCTTGCGGGCCTTGGGCACGTCGCCGGGGAAGATCTCGATCACGTTGGGCGCGGTGGCCGACTGGCGCACCAGCTCGACCGTGCGGACGCCGCCACCCCCGCCGCGTGCCGCGGCCGCGGCGGCTTCGGCCGCGGCCGACAGGCCCTCGGGGGTGAGATCGGCGGTGTGGGCGAAGCCGGTGGTGTCGCCCGACACCACCCGGATGCCGGCGCCACGGTCGCGGCCCGAGGTGAGCTCCTCGACCTTGCCGTCATCGAGCATGGCCGACGACGACCGCTTGTCCTCCACGAAGATCTCGGCGAAGTCACCGCCGGTTCGCAGGGCGTCGCCGAGCACTCGGCTGATGACGGACTCTTCGATCACGCGCGGCTCACCTTCGGTCGAGCCGGCAACGCCGGGTCGCGCGCCACCCGGCACGCGTTGGCCCTGCCGACGGGGAGTGCTTATCGTAACCCGGTGCCCCTGAAACCTGGCCTGACCGCCGCCGTCGAGCTGGTGGTGTCCGACGCCGACACGGCCATCGCCATGCGTTCGGGCTCGGTGCCGGTGCTGGCCACGCCCCGGCTCATCGCGCTGTGCGAGGAGGCCTCGGTGGCCGCGCTGGAAGGCGCGCTGGCCCCGGGCAGACCTCGGTGGGCACGAAGGTGCAGATCGACCACCTGGCCGCCACCGCGGTGGGCCAGACGGTGCGGGCCGAGGCCAGCGTCGAGAAGGTCAACGGCCGTCGGGTCATCTTCACCGTCTCGGTGAACGACCGCCGGGGCCTGGTGGCGGTGGGCCGGGTCACCCGGGTGGTGGTCGATCTGGAGCGCTTCCTCGACCGCAACCGCTGACCCCGTCCACCGCCTTGCACCGGCGCCCGGCCTCTGCGTCCGGCTCACGGCGGGCCCGGACCGGGTCGTCGGGATCGGCCAGCAGCGCCAGCAGCGGCACGCGCAGGGCCACGGCCAGTCGGTGCGACACCTCCGGCGAGGCCCGGCGGCGACCCCGTTCGATGTTGGACAGATGCGGTTGGCTGATCCCCACCTCGCTGGCCAGCGCCGACACCGACAGCCCCGACCGCTCGCGGATGATCCGCAGGGCGTGGCCGTTGAGCTGCATACCGCCAGCTAACCCGCTCTAGTGGTAGATGGTCAAGGATCATCGTGGTTCGTGTAGACTTACCATGTATGCATCGCCCGGGAGGGGCAGTCACCGCCGATCCAGCGCTAGCCATAGCAAATCATTTCAGCGAGAATGCGAGCCGTGTCCGACAACGAGCCACTCGATCCCAACTCCCTGGAAGCGTGGACCCGACTGGGCGACGCGGTGAAGGAGCGGCGCCTGGCCCTCGGGTGGACCCAGCAGGAGGCCGCCGATCGGTCCGGGGTCTCGCTGGCCACCTGGCGCCTCATCGAGCTGGCCGGGCGCGAGCGCTACCAGGAGCTGACCCTGCGCGGGCTGATCCGAGGGCTGGGCTGGCCACGCGAGGCCGTGGATCGCCTCCGGGCCGGTGGCGATGCCCCCGGGCCCGACGAGGTCACCGAGCCGCCGCCCAACCCCAACACCGAGCCCGAGGAGGTCCGGCGCCGGCGCGCCTTCGACTACCTCGCCCCCGAGCAGAGCCTGCCCGCCGGCTTCGCCCGGAAATACCTCGACCTGACGCCCGAGGAGCAGGGCATGGTCCAGGGCTACCTCGAAGCGCTCTTCGTCCGCCACGCCGAGTAGCGGCGCGGGCATCGAGCCCGACGTGCCGGGCCGGGCGCGATCCTGTCGCACCCGCTCGCTACCGTGGCCCGGGTGGCGGATCCCGACTTCGACCCCTGGCAGGCCATCGACGCCCATCCCGATCTGCAGGTCGTGTTCGATCCCATCGCCCGGCTGATGGGCGGGGGCTTCCACGTGGATCGCGGGGGTCGCGCCTTCATCGTGGTCGACCCCGATCTCGACGAACCGCGCCGTCGCGAGGTCCTCACCCACGAGCTCGTCCACCACGAGCGAGGAGGCGGGGCGCCGCGTCGTGACGCCCCGCCGCTGCTCGAGACGCTGGTCGAGCGCGACGAGCACTGCGTGGACGCCGAGGTGGCCCGCCGCCTGGTCCCGCCCGACGCGCTGGCCCGCCTGGTCGACCAGCGGTTGGCCGACGGCGAGGGCGTGGACGCGCTCGACGTGGCCGACCACTTCGCCGTGTCCACCGACGTCGCCGTCGGGCCCTGCACCAGCTCCGCCAGCACCCGCCCGCCCACCGCCCGCCCTGGCGGTCCAGCTCGGACCGCTAACCCGCCGCGGGCGCGGCGTCAGGCGCCACCCGATCCAGGAAGCTCGACACGGCCAGCCACCAGCCGTCCGGCGCCTCGAACTGCGGGCTGTGGCCGCCGCCCTCCACCACCACCAGCTCGGCCCCGGCGATGGCCTCGGCCATGGCCCGACTGGGCTCGAGGAAGGGGGCGTCCTGCGAGCCCGACCAGCACCAGGGTGGGGACCGCCACCGACGCGCAACGACTCGAGTCGATCGGTGGCCGAGGTCAGCTCCAGCATCATGGCCGCGTACATGGCCGAGGCGCTGGCCCGCAGGTTCCGATCGCCGCGGGCCCCATAGGCGGGGTCCTCGGCCACCTTTCGCCGGTAGGCCTCGGTGGTCAGGGGGTCGTCCTCCATGCGTGGCCATGAAGTCGGCGATGACCTCCATCCCCTGGTCGCGGGCGGTGGCCACGCCCAGCTCGACCAGCGCCGGATCGATGGGCACCCGACCGTGGCCGGTGTCCATCAGCACCAGGGCCTCCACCCGCTCGGGCGCGCCGGTGGCCACCACCTGGGCGATCATCCCGCCCATCGAGTGACCGAGCAGCGCGAAGCCGTCCCAACCCAACGCGTCGGCCAGTCCCACGACGTCGCCGCCGAAGGTGGCCAAGGAGTACGCCGCCTCCTGGTCGGGCTTGGTGCTCTGGCCGTGGCCCCGCAGGTCGGGGGCCACCACGTGCCAGCCCCGCTCGGCCAGGAGCTCCGACGAAATCGGCGAAGTCGCCGCGAGCCCCGGTGTAGCCGTGCACCAACAGCAGGGGGCGACCCCCGACCCCGGCCTCGGTCACGGTCAGCTCGACCGGACCCACCTCGATCACCCGGTCCACCACGTCCAGCGCTGCTGGCTCATGCTCCACGTCCCTCTCGATCGGGGCGCACCCTACCGACTGCGCCGGAAGCCGGCGCGGCTCGACCGAAGCTGGACAGACAAGGATGATCCAGGATCACCAGTCCCCTCACAGACTCGGCTCCTAGAATCGGGGTCGTGGCCGCCGTCGATCCCGACCTCGACGACACCGATCTCGCCGGTCGTCCACGGCGGCGAGCCAGGCGGACCAGGCAAGCGGCTCGCGCGTGCCGATCTCGGTCTGCGGTGGTGGAAGGAGCTGCTGTTCGTCGCCGGCTTCTACGGCGTCTACACCTTCATCCGCGACGAGTTCGGCTCGGCCTCGGTGGGCTCGGTGCACGCCCTGCACAACGCCACCCGGGTGATCCACCTCGAGCAGTGGCTGGGCATCTTCCACGAGCAGGCCGTCCAGCACTGGTTCCTGCAGTGGCCCTCGGTCATCCGGTTCTTCAACCTCTACTACGGCAGCCTCCACTTCCTGGTGCCCATCGGGGTGCTGCTGGTGCTGTTCCGGCGCTGGCCCGAGGACTACCGGTTCTGGCGCAACACCCTGGCCGCCACCACGGCCCTGGCCCTGATCGGGTTCAGCCTCTTCCCGCTCATGCCGCCCCGACTGCTGTGCGACTGCGTGTACGGGGCCGGGCCCGGCGTGCACTACGGGTTCGTGGACACCCTGGCTCGCTTCGGTGGCTCCTGGTCCTTCGACTCGGGCGCCATGAAGGACGTGTCCAACCAGTACGCGGCCATGCCCAGCCTGCACGTCGCCTGGTCGCTGTGGTGCGCCGCGGTCCTGGTCCCCCGCCTGCGCCACACGCTGGGCCAAGGCGCTGGCCGCCCTCTACCCGCTGGTCACCCTGCTTGGCCGTGGTGGTCACCGCCAACCACTACTTCCTCGACGCCGTGGGCGGCGCCGTGACCCTGGCCCTCGGGCGCGCTCATCGCCCGGGCCCTGCCCGGCCGCAAGCCCGGCCGGGTCGCCGGATCGGGTGTCTGGTCGCGCCGCGTGACGGCCACTACGGTGACCGGAGTGATTCTGGAGAAGATCATGAGCCCCGCCGATCTGCGGGGCCTCGACCAGGCCGAGCTCGAGACGCTGGCCGTGGAGATCCGCCAGTTCATCGTGGACTCGGTGACCCAGGCCGGCAGCGGCCACCTGGGCTCCAACCTGGGCGTGGTCGAGCTCACCCTGGCCCTGCACCGGGTCTTCGACTCCCCCAACGACATCATCCTGTGGGACACCGGCCACCAGGCCTACGTGCACAAGATCGTCACCGGGCGCCGGGCCGGCTTCGAGCAGCTGCGCAAGGCCGATGGCCTGTCGGGCTACCCCAGCCGGGCCGAGAGCGAGCACGACTGGATCGAGAACAGCCACGCCTCGACGGTGCTCAGCTACGCCTACGGCCTGGCCACCGCCGAGCAGAGCCGCATCGGCCACCGGCGTCGGGTGGTGGCGGTGATCGGCGACGGCTCGATGACCGGGGGCATGGCCTTCGAGGGCCTGAACAACCTGGGCCACAGCGGGCGCGACTGCATCATCGTGCTCAACGACAACGGGCGGTCCTACGCCCCCACGGTCAGCCGCCTGGGCGAGAGCCTGGCCCGCATCCGCAACAACCCCGTGTACATGCGCCGCCAGGCCCGCATCGAGAGGATCCTCCAGGAGGTGCCCATGCTGGGCGACCGCCTGGAGCGGGCCCTGGAGGCCAGCAAGGCCGCGGTGCGCGAGATGTGGGAGCCGACCGTCTTCTTCGAGACGCTGGGCGTGCGCTACACCGGCCCCTTCGACGGCCACGACATCCCCACCCTCGAGGAGGCGCTGCGCAACGCGTCCAAGATCGGGGGCCCGCAGGTCGTGCACGTGCTGACCCAGAAGGGCCGGGGCTACGCGCCCGCCGAGAACGACCCCATCAAGCGGCTGCACGACATCGGCATGCCCAAGCCCGGCAGCTACACCGCCGCCTTCACCGAGGCGCTGATCGCCGAGGCCGAGGTCCATCCCGAGGTGGTGGCCATCACCGCGGCCATGCCCGACTCGACCGGGCTGCTGCCCTTCGCCGAGCGCTACCCCGACCGCTGCTTCGACGTGGGGATCGCCGAGCAGCACGCGGTCACCGCCGCCGCCGGCATGGCCATGGGCGGGCTGCGTCCGGTGGTGGCGCTGTACTCCACCTTCCTGACCCGGGCCTTCGACCAGGTCAACCTCGACGTCGGCCTGCACCGCCAGCCGGTCATCTTCTGCCTCGACCGGGCCGGCATCACCGGCGACGACGGGCCCAGCCACCACGGCGTGCTGGACATGATGCTGCTGACCAAGGTCCCGGGGATGGTGGTCTTCGCCCCGTCGTCGTACCAGGAGCTCCAGCAGATGCTCCACGACGCCATGGAGCTCACCGACGGACCGGTGTCGATCCGCTACCCCAAGACGGCGGCCCGCCACGAGGCACCCGGCCAGATCGGCCAGGGGCTCAAGGGTCGACGGCTGCTCCAGGGCGACGAGCTGTGCATCATCTCGGTGGGCAAGATGCTGGACGCGGCCGAGGCGGCCGCCAACCAGCTCATGCCGTCGGGGGTCTCGGTCACGCTGTGGGACGCCCGGGTGGTCAAGCCGCTCGACCCCGAGATGCTGGCCGACGCCGCTCGCCATCCGTGCGTGCTCACCGTCGAGGACGGGGTCCGCGAGGGCGGGATCGGCAACGCCGTGCAGGACCAGCTGGCCGAGCACACCCTGGGCGAACACGAGCCCCGGGTGCGCGTGCTGGGCACGCCCGATCGCCTTCATCCCCCAGGCCAAGCCCGATGCCATCCTCTCCGAGCTGGGCCTGGACCCGGCCGGCATCACGGCCTCGGCCCTCAGCCTGCTGGCCGGCGACCACCTCCCCCTGACCGACTGACGGCCCGACCTGACCGCCGGGTCAGGTGGCGGTGTCAGGTGTAGAAGGGGTTGTCGCCGGCGTGGTGGTCGGTGACGTCGATGACCTCGGTGACCTCGGGCAGCGCCTCCTTGATGGCCACCTGGATGCCCTGCACCAGGGTGGCCGCGCTCAGCGAGCAGCCCTGGCAGCCGCCGCCCATGGTCAGGAAGACCTTGGTGTCCTCGATGCCGGCCAGGGTGGCCCAGCCGCCGTGGGCGTCGAGGGAGGGGTTGATCGACTGCTCCAGCAGCTGGTTGACCTTGTCGGCCAGGTCGCCGGTGAGCTCGAGGTTCATGCCGGCCAGCGGGTTGGGCCGGTTGGGGTTGCGCAGCACCAGGCCGCCCTGGTCGGCGTTGGCCGGCAGGTCGAGGGTGGCGCCCCGCAGCTGGTCGACGCTGCCGCCGGGGATGGCGACCATCAGCTCGCCGATGTGCTCGCGGTGGTCGTCGTCCTGCAGGTCGTCGATGGTCTCGAAGGACAGGTCGTAGGTGTAGTCGACGCCCCTTGGTGCCGGTGACCTCGACCCACAGGCACAGGGTCTCGGGGTCGTCCTCGGCCGAGCGGATCTCCAGCACCTTGGCCAGCGCCGCCGGGGTGATGGCGAACACGGCCTCGGGCTGGTCGGCGGCGGACTCGTCCGGCTCGGGTGCGGCCGTGTCGGTGGACGGAGCAGAGGCATCGGTGCCGGCAGACATGCCTCCAGGCTAACCCCGCCCGGCGGCGATACCCGAGGGGCGCGGCCCGCGACCACGCCGGGCCCGGGCACGCCCGACCACCGAGACGGTGGCTGGATGTGCCCGGCGGGGTCAGCCGAGGTGGTCGAGGTAGGCCTGGCCGCGGGGCGACAGCTCGTAGCCGACGGTCAGGCTGAGGGTCAGTCCGAGGGCCTTGAGCTTGCGGACGTCCAGCTTGAACAGAGCCGTCTCCCGCCCGAACGACGCGGCCAGATCGCCGGCCCGCACCCCCGGACGCTCGGCGATCAGCCCGGAGGGTGGCCTCGGTCCAGGGACCCCACGAGCTGGCTCGATCCAGTCGAGCCAGGCGCCGATCGATCTCGGCCGCCTGCTCGCCGTCCAGCTCGGCCGTGGCCGCCAGCTGGTCGCGGGGATCGGGGCCGTCGGCCGGGCGGAAGCGGACCCGGTAGACGGGCTGATCCGGCGAGCCGCGCAGATCGGCCCGCAGCTCGTCGGCGGATCCGTACCCGGCCCGGCGGGCATCGGCTCCGGTGATGGCGTCCGCCTCCACCACGTCCACGGCCTCCACCGTGAGCCGCCCGGCAGCGGTGCGGTAGGTGTGGCCGGCCACCGCCTGGGACCGCTTCCATCGGCGGAAGGTGAGCGTGACCGACCCCTCGGCGATGCCCGGCCGCGAACTTCGCCTCGAACAGCACCCGGCGATGATACCGATCAGCGCGGCGCCGTCTCGGCCTCGGTGGACAGCTCCAGCCACCGGTGTTCGACCGCCTCGATCTCGGCCCCGACGGTGGCCAGCTCGGCCCCCAGCCGGGCCAGCTCCTGGTGGTCGTCGCGGGCCGACTCGACCTGTTCGGTGAGCCGGTCCCGCTGGCGCTCGAGGCGGGCCAGGTCCTTCTCGGTCTGGCGGATGGCCTGGCGCAGCGTGCTGACCGTGCGCCGCGGCGCCGTCGGAGCGGTCGGCCGTCGGCGAGGCCGCGCGGTCGACGGGGCGGCGGGCGCGCACGGGTCGGGCGCGACTCGCCACGCGGCCGGAGCGCCGGTTCGCCCGACGCTCGGCCTCCCAGGCCGCGTAGCCGCCGGGTCGGCGCCCGACCGCGCCCGATCCGTCCAGCACCACCACGTCGGCCACGGTCCGCTCCAGGAAGGCCCGGTCGTGGCTGACCACCACCAGCGCCCCGGGCCAGTCCTCCAGGAACTCCTCCAGCACCCGCAGGGTGTCGACGTCCAGGTCGTTGGTGGGCTCGTCGAGCAGCAGCACGTTGGGTCGGGCGGCCAGGGTCAACAGCAGCTGCAACCGGCGACGCTCGCCGCCCGAGAGCAGGCCGATGGGCGCGAACTGGGTGTCGGCGTTGAACCAGAACTGCTCGAGCAGCGCGGCGTCGCGCCAGTCCGGCACCCGGGCCCCACCGGTGACGGCGTCGCGCACCCGCTGGGCCGGGTCCAGGGTCATGCCCAGCTGGTCGTAGTAGCCCGAGGGCGACGGTGGGACCGACCTCGATGCGTCCCTCGGTGGGCTGGCGACGACCGGCCATCAGGTCGAGCAGCGTCGACTTGCCCATCCCGTTGGCGCCCACGACGCCCAGTCGCTCGCGGTTGTCCAGGTTCGAGCTCGACGCCGGTCAGCAACCGGGGCCCGGCCGGATCGAAGCCGAAGCCGACGTCGTGCAGCTCGATGACCTTGTCGCCCAGCCGGGGCGTGCCCAGGTGCAGGTCGGGGATGCCCACCCGGGCCGGGGCCTCGCGCCGGCCCTCCACCACGGCGGTGGCCGCCTCGATGCGGGCCTTGGGCTTGCGGCTGCGCGCCGGCGCACCTCGCCGCAGCCAGGCCAGCTCCTTGCGGGCCAGGTTGCGGCGGCGTCGACTCGGCCGCGTCGGCCTGGGCCTCGCGGGTGGATCTTGGCTTCGAGGAAGGAGGCGTAGCCGCCGTCGTGGACGTAGCCGCGGCCGCGGTCCAGCTCCAGGATCCGGGTGGTCACCCGATCCAACAGGTGGCGATCGTGGGTGACCAGCACCAGCCCGCCCCGGTAGGCGGCCAGCCGGTCCTCCAACCAGTCGATGCCGTCGATGTCGAGATGGTTGGTGGGCTCGTCGAGCACCAGCAGATCGCTGGGCGCCACCAGGGCCCGGGCCAGGGCCACCCGCTTGGCCTGGCCGCCCGACAGGTTGGCCACGTCCGCGTCGAGCTGGGCCCCCAGGCCGATGCGATCGAGCACGGCATCGACCTCCCAGGGGTCGGCGGCCGGCTCGGGGTGGGCGCCGCCCGGCCCGACCGGCCCGTCGAGCCCCCGGGCCACCACGTCGCGGACCCGGCCCGATCCCAGCTCGGGACGCTGGTCGAGCCAGGACACCCGAACCCCCCGGCCCCGCCGCACCGCCCCCGATTCGGGCGCGGCCTGACCGGTGATCACCCGCAGCAGGGTGGACTTGCCGGCGCCGTTCTGGCCCACCACGCCCAGCCGGTCACCGGTGGCCACGGTGAGCGACAGGTCCTCGAACAGCGGTCGGCCCGGCCGGCTGGCCGACGCGCCGTCGAGGTCCACGAGGATCATGGCGCCACCGTACGCAACCCGCGGTCGATTCCAGAACCGGCACCGCCACCAGTAGATTCAGCAGCTGTGCACGTCGACACCGTCGCTACCGAGCGCGCCCTCAAGGACCTGCGCAAGGCTCGCCGGCGCAACCGCATCCAGGACATCCACTGGATCGACGCGCTCTACAACGTGTACCTGACCGCCGGGGCCGGGATCATCCTCGTGCTGCTGGCCGCCGGCCGCCTCGACCAGGTGAAGCTGACCGGCGCCCACCTGACCCGCCTGGCCGACGACGGACCGGCCGTCCTCGGCCTGCTCATCGCCCTGGCCGTGGCCTTCGGGCTGCGCTCGGGAGGTCGGGGCGGCCCCCTGACCCTCGAGGCCGCGGTGGTGCAGCACGAGCTCATGGCCCCGTCCCCCACGAGGCGGTGGTCCGGGGTCCCGCCATCAAGCAGCTGCGCTTCCTGTGCTTCGCCGGCCTGGTGGTGGGCGCCATCGTCGGGCGTCATGGCCACCCGCGAGCTGCACGGCAACCCCGTCCTGCCCGTGGTCTGCTGCGCCGCCACCTTCTCGCTGGCCGCGGCGCTGGCCATCGGCGCGGCCATGGTCACCTCCGGCCGCCGGCTGGGCTGGTGGACGGCCAACGGCATCGCCGCGGTGATCCTGGTCTGGTCGGCCGCCGACATCTACTTCGGGGTGCGCACCTCGCCGCTCACCTGGCTGGCCAGCCTGGCCTTCTGGAGCATCCGCTTCACCCCCATCGCCCTGGTGTCGGTGGTGCTGGTGGGCGTGGTGGCCCTGCTCGGCGTGCTGGGCATGGGCAACCTCTCCATCGAGGCGGCCCGCCGGCGAGCCGGCCTGGTGTCCCAGCTGCGCTTCGCCGTGACCCTCCAGGACCTGCGCACGGTGGTGCTGCTGCGCCGCCAGCTGTCCCAGGAGAAGCCCCGCAACCGGCCCTGGATCCGCCTGGGCCGGGCCCGGCGCCTGCCCGCCGTGCTGGCATCGCGACTGGCAGGGCATCTTCCGCTTCCCGGTGTCGCGGGTGCTGCGCCTGGCCCTGCTGGGCGCGGTGGCCGGCGTGTCGCTGGGCCTGATGTGGCGCGGGGCCACGCCCATGGTGGTGGTGGCCGGGCTGGCCCTGTACCTGGCCGCCTACGACGCGGTCGAGCCGGTGGCCCAGGAGATCGACCACCCCACCCGCTGGGAGAGCTTCCCCGAGGACAGCGGCCGCGTCCTGCTGGGCCACATGCCCGCCGCCGCCATCGTGATGCTGTTCGTCACCCTGGTCGCCGGCGGCGTGGCCCTGCTGCTGGTGCCGGCCAAGGTGGTCTTCGCCCTGGCGCCGTTCATGGTGGTGGTGGCCGCCTGCGGCGCGGTGGCCGGGGCGGCGGTGAGCACCACGCTGGGCATGCCCAACCCCTCCAGCCTGCTGGGCCTGGGTCCCGACCTCATGGGCATCGTGCTGGCGGCCCGCCTGGTGATCCCCCCGGCCATCGCCGTGGCCGCCCTGCTCCCGCTGCTGGCGGCCGGCCACAACCCGGATCTGGTCCAGACGGCCAAGGTCAACAACGTCGGGGTCTACCCCGTGTTCGCCATCTTCGGAGCCGGCATGTGGCTCCGCTACCGGAAGCCGAGTCACCTGTGAGCCGCCGCAAGCGTTCCACCCCTCCGCCGCCCCTGGCGGCCCACGACGAGCCAGCAGATGAGCTGGACGACGAGCCCGTGGAGCTCGACGCCGACGGCGGAGGAGCCCGAGGCAGCCGAGACGACGGCGGTCGACGAGGAGGTGGTCGAGGCCCCCCAGCCCATCGCCAAGGCCGACATCCCCAAGGGCGCGGTGCTGGTCGCCTCCAAGCTGGGCAAGGACTACGGCGACGGCATGGGCCTGGTGGCGCTCGACCTGGAGCTGCACCCCGGCGAGCTGGTCATGCTGGTGGGCCCCAACGGGGCCGGCAAGTCGACCTTCCTGGGCCTGGCCGCCGGGCTCATCGAGCCCAGCAACGGCGAGTGCTGGGTGCAGGGCGCGGCACTGGGCACCATCACCGCCCGAGCCGCCACCTCGTACCTGCCCGACGCCCCGGTGCTCTACGACGACCTCAGCCTGAACGAGCACATCGAGTACATCGCCCGCATGCACAACACCCAGGACTGGGAGTCCTACGCCGACGACCTGCTCGACATCTTCAACCTGACCGACCGGGCCGACGACCTGCCGGCTCGCTTCAGCCGAGGCCTGAAGCAGAAGACGGCGCTCATCCTCGGGCTGATCCGACCCTTCAGCCTCCTGCTCATCGACGAGCCCTTCGTGGGCCTGGACACGCCCGGCCAGGAGGCGCTGGTCGAGATCCTGGGCGACGTGGCCGAACAGGGCGCGGCCGTGCTGTGCTCCACCCACCAGATGGACCTGACCCCCAGGGCCACCCGGTGCGTCGGCCTGCGCGACGGCGAGCTGTCCTACGACGGCAAGGCCAGCGCCGAGAAGATCCGGTCCCTGGTGGGCGGCTGATCCGCGGACCCGCCGGCCCGCTGGCTACCATCGCCCGGCCATGTCCGGCCCCGACCAGCCCTTCTACGACAACGGCATCCTCAGCGGCCCCATCGACCTCGACGGCGGGCGGCCGCGGCCCACCTACCCGTCGGTCGAAGCGGTGACGGGCCTGGAGGTCACCCAGCGCGGCACCGGCCTGCGCGGCGTCATCGTGTCCAGCTCCAGCGCGCTGGTCACGGTGCGCGACCGCAACGGCCGCGACCGTCAGCTGCGCCTGCGCCCGGGCGGGTTCGAGGTCGACCGGCGCCAGGTCACCCTCGTGCCCCCGACTGCCCGCGCCTCGTCGCCGGGGCGCACCGCTTCGGGTTCGGTGGCGGTCCCCCAGGCGCCGGCTCGCGTGGCCCGGGCCAGTCGCATCCTGGTGGAGGGCCGCCACGACGCCGAGCTGGTGGAGAAGGTGTGGGGGGACGACCTGCGCCTGGAAGGGGTGGTGGTCGAGCTGCTGGACGGGGCCGACCACCTGGGCGAGGTGGTCCGGGGCTTCGGCCCGCGACCCGGACGGCGCCTGGGCGTGCTGCTGGACCACCTGGTGGACGGCTCGAAGGAGGCCCGGTTGGCCGCCGGGGTCGACCACCCCGACGTGCTGGTGTGCGGGCATCCGTTCGTGGACGTGTGGGCCGCGGTCAAGCCCGAGGTGGCAGGCCTGCGGGCCTGGCCCGAGGTCCCCCGCGACGAGGAGTGGAAGGCCGGCGTGTGCCGGCGCATCGGGGTGGACGATCCCCGGGCCTTCTGGCCGCGCCTGCTCGGCGCGGTGTCGAGCTACGCCGATCTGGACCCGGCCCTGGTGGGCGCGGTCGAGCGCCTCATCGACTTCGTCACCGAGCCGTCCTGAACGGCGGGCGCCATGTGCGACTCGCTCTGCTCGTTGCAGGCGATCGCACCCTGTTCGCCAAGAACTCCGACCGCTCGCCGGGCGAGGCCCAGGTGGTCGAGCACCACCCGCCCCGCCCGGGCGGCGCCACCGTGGCCACCACCTACCTGCGCCTGCCCGATCCCGGCGCCTTGGCCGTGTTCGGGTCCCGTCCCACCTGGCAGTGGGGACTCGAGCACGGGGTCAACGAGCGGGGGGTGGCCATCGGCAACGAGCAGGTGTGGACGGTGGACGATCCCCGGCACGCACCCGAGGCGCTGACCGGCCTGGACCTGGTGCGGCTGGGCCTCGAGCGCGGCGCCTCCGCCACCGAGGCCCTCGACGCCATGACCGAGCTGATCGCCGGCTACGGCCAGGGCGGCATCGCCGATCGGGAGGCCGGCAAGGCCTACTTCTCCTCCTTCCTGATCGCCGATCGGTCCGGGGCCTGGATCCTCG
The DNA here is from genome assembly GCA_963793965.1 of uncultured Microthrixaceae bacterium. Classification (GTDB taxonomy): domain Bacteria; phylum Actinomycetota; class Acidimicrobiia; order Acidimicrobiales; family Acidimicrobilacustridaceae; genus UBA4742. The sequence continues at coordinate 84,416 of CAWCCB010000007.1, read as the reverse complement.
AGACCAGCGGATCCACGTGGGCCGCTCGCCCGGTGTCGCCCGGCGAGGGCGGCGCCGCCCTGTCCAACCGGATCAGCCTCACCACCGACTGGACCCGGGCGTCGCCCGACGTCGCGCCCGGGTCCGACTTCGACCGGTGGCGCCGGGCGTCGAGCCCGACCGCGCACGCCGACCGGCGCCTGGCCGTGACCCGGGCCGCGGTCGCGCTCGAGCCCGGGGCGCGACCGGCACCGACCGCCGACCGAACGCGACCTGGCGCGGGTGCTGCGCGACCACGGCCACGCACCGGCCGTCGCCGCTGACGGCGACGACGGACCCGCAGCCGGTCGACCCCCTGCCACCGGCGGTGATCGACCGGGCCGGCACCGGGGTGTCGGTGTGCCTGCACCTGAGCGGGGTGCAGGCCACCACCGCCTCGATGATCGCGTCGCTGCCGCGCCGGCCCAGCCCGACCGACCCGACCGACCCGCCCGTCCGGGCCTGGGTGGCGCTCGGCTCGCCGTGCGTGAGCATCTACGTCCCGGTCTTCCCGTTCGACCCGCCGACCCGACCGACCCGGCCGATCCCGCGGGCCCGGGCCCGGCTGGGCGCCGTGGTCCGACCCGGCCACCTGGGGGCGCTTCGCCGCCCTGCGCCAGCGGGTGGAGGCGGCCCGGGACCGTCGACGCGGCCACCGCCGACGAGCTGCTGGGCGACCTGGCCGGTCAGTGGGCCCACCTGGAGCAGGCGCTGTGGGCGCAAGCCGACGAGCTGGCCACCGCCGCGCCCCGGGAGCGGCGGCGTTGGGCGGCGCAGGTGTGGCCCCAGGTGGACCAGGTGCTGGAGCGCCTCGGACCGACGCCGACGCGATCGAGCGCCCGGGAGCCGTCACACCCCGTGCGTACGATGCCGCCGTGACCCTGTCGATGGAGGTGGTCCGCTACGGACCCGACGCGATCGAGGCCCTGCGCGCCCAGATCGCGTCGGCCCAGGCCGACGATCCGTTGGCGCCGGTCCTGGTGGTGGTCACCCGACCCAGCGTCGGGCTCGGTCTGCGCCGCGGGCTGGCCGCCACTGCCGCCCGGCGTGGTCAACGTCGGCTTCGTGACCCTGGCCCAGCTGGCCGACCAGCTCGGCGGCGGGGTGCTGGCCGCGGCCGGGCGCCAGCCCGCGGCCCCGGCGGTGGTCCATGCCGCGGTGCGCGCCGCGCTGGCCCAGGCCACCGGTCCGCTGCGCCCGTCGCGGTTCCACCCGGCCACCGAGCGCGCCGTGGCCGGAGTGGTTCGAGACCTCGAAGGCTGCGGACCCGAGGTGCTGGCCCGGCTCCGCGGCCTCGGCCCCCGACCGGCGGCCGTGGCCGACGTGGTGGCCGAGGTGCGCCGGCGCCTGGCCGACTGGTACGACCCGGCCGACGCGGCGCAGGCCGCCATCGAGGTCCTGGCCCGACCCGGGCGCGGCGCCGGTGGCCGCTCGGGTGGTGGTCCACCTGCCGGCCACCGTGGGCCCGGCCCACCGGCGCCTGCTGCGGGCCCTGGCCGAGGTCGGTGCCCGTGGTGGTCCTGTTGGGGGCCACCGGCGATCCCGTCGGCCGACCAGCCCACCGTGGCCGCTGGCCCGACCGCTGGCGCCGGGCCGGCCCGACCCGGTCCTGCCCGAGGGCGGCGTCCCGGTCGGCACCCGCGGTCGTCAGCGCGCCCAGCGCCGACAGCGAGGTGCTGCTGGCCGTGCGGGGCGTGATGGACCACCACCGCGCCGGCGTCCCGCTGGAGCGGATGGCCGTGGTGCACGGCGGCCTCGACCCCTACCCCCGGATCCTGCACGAGTCCTTCGCCCAGGCCGCGATCCCGACCAACGGCCCCGGCGTGCGGGCCCTGGGTGCCACCGTGGCCGGCCGCACCTTGCTGGGCGCGCTGGCCCTGCCCGACCACGACTGGCGGCGCGACGAGGTGGTGGCCTGGCTGGCCGGGGGCCCCGTCCGGGCTCGCGGCGGGCGCCGCGGCCACCGTGCCCGCCACCCGCTGGGACGAGCTGTCGCGCCGGGCCGGGGTGACCGCCGGGGCCGAGGCCTGGCTCGAGCACCTCGACCGGCGAGCGGTCGAGCTCGACGCCCGCGTGGCCCAGCTCGGCCTCCATCCGGGCCAAGCCGACGATCCCCACGACGACGACGCCGACCACCGCCGCGACCGCTACCGGCGCGAGCTCGACCAGCTCGGCGAGCTCCGGGCCTTCCTGGTCGAGCTGGCCGACCGGCTGGCGCCGACCGACGCCCCCACCACCTGGGCCGGCTGGTCGCGGTGGGCCGACCAGTTCCTGCGCCGCTACCTGCGACCGGCCGACTGGTGGCCCGACGACGAGGCCCAGGCCCTGACCGAGGTGGTCGACCTGCTGGCCCGCCTCAGCATCCTCGACCGGGTCGACCCCGAGCCCGACCTGGCCACCTTCCGCCGGGCCCTGGAGTCGGACCTGTCCGGCCCCGCGCCCCGCACCAGCCGGTTCGGCCACGGCGTGCTGGTGGGCCCGATCGAGTCGGTGGTGGGCCTCGACCTCGACGCCGTCTTCGTGGTGGGCATGATCGAGGGCGCCTTCCCGACGCGGGTTCGCGACGACGCCCTGCTGCCCGACGAGGAGCGGCCCGCGGCCGGCGACGACGTGCCCCGGCGGGCCGACGCCGGTCTGCTGGCTCGGCGCACCTACCTGGCCGCGCTGGCCGTCGGCGCCCGTGCGGGTGCTGTCCTACGCCCGAGGCGACCAGCGCCGAGGCCGCGAGCAACGACCGTCGCCGTGGCTGCTCGAGACGTTGAGCCACCAGGTCGGGCGCCGGCTGTTCAGCCGCGACGTCGACCAGCTGGGCTCGCAGCCCGGCTTCGATTGGGTGCCGTCGCTGACCGCGGCGGTCCGCTCGCCCCTCGAACCGGCGTCGGTGGCCGACCGCGACCTGCGCAGCCTGCTGGGCTGGTTCGACCGCCACGGCTCGCTCGACGACCACCCGCTGGTCGACGCCGACCCCGTGCTCCGGCTGGGGATGCTGGCCCGCCACCAGCGGCGGGCACCGGGCTTCACCCGGTTCGACGGGCTGGTCGAACGCGTCCATGGCCCCGTCGCCGGTCGCCGGCCGGGCGCTGTCGCCCACCAGCCTGGAGCACTACGCCGCCTGCCCCCGCAGCTACTTCTTCGCCAACGTGCTGTGGGTCGCACGTCCCCCAGCGCCCCGAGGACGTGCAACGCATCAGCGCCATGGACCGGGGCAACGTCGTGCACGCCGTGCTCGAGCGGTTCATCGACGAGCAGGTGGCCCGGCCCCGCGACCAGCGCATCCAACCGGGCCAGCGCTGGTCGGCGGCCGACCGCCAGCGCCTCGACCAGATCACCGAGGCCGTCTTCGAGGAGTTCGAGCAGCGGGGCCTGACCGGCCGCGACCTGCTGTGGGAGCTCGACCGGGTGTCGATCCGGCGCGATCTCCATGCCTTCCTCGACGCGGACGACCGCTACCGGGCCGAGACCGACATGGTCCCCGAGCGGGCCGAGCTGCACTTCGGTCCCGACGACGCCACGCCCGTGGAGGTGCGCCTGCCCGGCGGGCGCCAGCTGCAGTTCAAGGGCAGCGCCGACCGGGTCGACGCCTCCGACGGCGGGTCCCTGGTGGTGCTCGACTACAAGACCGGCAGCAAGGACGCCTTCCGCGACATCGAGCGCGGCGACGACCCCACCGTGGGCGGCACCAAGCTGCAGCTGCCCATCTACGGCCTGGCCGCCCGCAACCGGGTGGGCGGGGAGTCGGTGGAGGCCGCCTACTGGTTCGTGTCCCAGCGCGGCAACTTCGAGCGGATCTCCTATCCCCTCGACTCGCCCGGGCTCGACCGCTTCGAGCACGTGGTGGAGGTCATCACCGACGGCATCGAGGCGGGGGCCTTCCCGGGCCGACCCGGAGAGGAGACCACCCGCTTCGGCCACTCGTTCGACAACTGCAAGTACTGCGACTTCGACGCCATCTGCCCCACCGACCGCGACCGGGCCTGGTCCCGGGTTCGGGGCGCGCCGCAGCTGGCCCCCTATGTGGCCCTGGCCGAGGGTGACGACGTGGCCACCACCGCGACCCCGGGGACAGACCGGTGAGCCCGCCCACGGCACCGCTGGCGACGGGCCCCGACGACGCCGGTGCCCGCCGCCGGATCCGCCACCAGCTCGACCGGACGCTGTTCGTCGAGGCCGGGGCGGGCACGGGCAAGACCACCGCTCTGGTGGGCCGCATCGTCGAGCTCATCGCCACCGGCACCGCCCCGATGCACGCCATCGCCGCCATCACCTTCACCGAGGCGGCCGCCGGCGAGCTGCGCGATCGCATCCGCCAGTCGCTCGAACAGCTGGCCGCCAGCCCGGGCGGCCGGCTCGACCCGCCCGACGATCTCGACGACCCCGGCTGGACCGACGCCCAGTGCCGAGCGCCGGGTCGAGCGGGCGCAGGCGGCCCTGGCCGAGTTGGACGCGGCCGCCATCAGCACCCTGCACGGGTTCGCCCAGCGGATCCTGACCGAGCACCCCTTCGAGGCCGGGCTCCCGCCCACCTTCGAGGTCTACGACCAGATCCGCTCGCGAGTGGCCTTCGACGACCGCTGGAGCGCCTTCCTCGACCAGCTGCTCGACGACGCCGAGGCCCGCCCGGCGCTGCAGCGGGCCCTGGTCAGCGGGGTCACCCTCACCCAGCTGCGCGAGGTCGCCCTCGAGCTGAACCGCAACTGGGACCTGGTGGTCGACCATCCCGTGGCCACCGAACCGGCCGCCCCGGTCGAGGTGGGCGCGGTGGTCGAGGCGTTGAGCCAGGCGGCCCGACTGGCGCCGCGCTGCTCGGATCCCGACGACCGGTTGGCCCGCCACGTCCAGTCGCTGGCCGGGTGGGCCGACCGCCTCGGCCAGGCCGAGTCCGATCTGGCCCGCCTGCAGCTGCTGGCCCAGGCCCCGGCCCTGGCCAAGCGCTCGGGCGGGCGCAAGGACAACTGGGACGGCTGCATCGACGAGGTGCGCGAGCGCCTGGCCGAGGCCCAGGCCGGGCGCGACCAGGCACTGCAGCAGGCCTCGCGCCAGGCCCTGGGCGAGCTGCTGGTGGCCATCCGCCAGCTCACGCTGGCCGCGGCCGAGCAGCGACGTACCGACGGCACCCTCGAGTTCCACGACCTGCTGGTCCAGGCCCGGCACCTGGTGCGCACCCAACCCGAGGTCACCGCCCAGCTCCACGCCACCTACACCCACCTGCTCATCGACGAGTTCCAGGACACCGATCCCATCCAGATCGAGCTGGCGGTGCGCATCGCCACCGACGACCCCGATCCCGACCAGGACTGGACCGACCTGGTCGTCCCCGACGGGCGGCTCTTCTTCGTGGGTGACCCCAAGCAGGCCATCTACCGGTTCCGTCGAGCCGACATCGGCTTGTTCCTGGCCGTGCGCGACCGCCAGGTCGAGGCCCCGCTCAGCCTGACCCGAAACCACCGGTCGGTCCCCGGCGTGCTCGAGTGGGTCAACGACACCTTCGCCGCGCTCATGGCCGACGGTGAGCCCGGGACCCAGCCGGCCTACGAAGCCCTGGCTCCCCACCGCCAGGCCCATGCCGGGTCCGACGCCTCGGTGGCCCCGGTGGTCCTGCTGGGCGGCCCGGTGGGCGACGCCGACATCAGCCAGGTGCGCGCCGCCGAAGCCGATGAGATCGCCGCCGCCATCGCCCGGGTCCGCGACGAGGGCTGGCCGGTGGGCCCCGACCACGTGTCGGCCCGGCTGGCCGACGTGTGCATCCTCATCCCCACCCGCACATCGCTGCCGGCCGTCGAGCGGGCCCTCGACGAGCACGCCCTGCCCTACCGGGTGGAGTCCAGCTCGCTGGTGTACGCCTCGGCCGAGGTGCGCGACCTGCTCAACGTGCTGCGCGCCGTGGACGACCCCACCGACGAGGTGGCGGTGGTGGCGGCGCTGCGGTCGGCCTGGTTCGGCTGCGGCGACGACGACCTCTATGAGTTCCACACCGCCGGCGGTCGATGGGATCACCGCCAGGTGCCCCCCGAGTCCCTCGCCCCCGACCATCCGGTCGTGGCCGGGTTGGCCGCGCTGCGCGACCTGCACCGCAGCCGATGGTGGCACGACGCCAGCGGGCTCATCGAACAGGTCCTCGTCCTGCGGCGGGCCTTCGAGCTGGGCCTGGACGAACGTCGTCCCCGCGACGTGTGGCGGCGACTCCACTTCGTGTTGGACCAGGCCCGCCAGTTCACCGACGCCTACGGTGCCGACCTGCGCCGCTACCTGGCCTGGGCCGCCCTGCAGAGCGCGGACGACGCCCGGGTGGTGGAGGCCATCCTGCCCGAGACCGACGACGACGCCGTGCGCATCATGACTGTGCACGCCTCCAAGGGCCTGGAGTTCCCGGTGGTGGTGCTGGCCGGGCTGAACACCGAATACCGGGTGCGCGGCATCGGCGTGGACGTCCTGTGGGGCGCCTCGGGCATGGAGGTCAAGTTGGTCAAGGGCCTCGACACCGCCGGGTACGCGGCGGTGGCCGAGCGCGAGCAGCGGATCGACCAGCACGAACAGCTCCGCCTGCTCTACGTGGCCGCCACCCGAGCCCGCGACCACCTGATCGTCAGCCTCCACCACAAGGCCCAGGGCACCATCCGCTGCCAGGCGGCCGAGCTCGATCGCCTGGCCCCCGAGATCCCGTCGCGGTGGCGACGACTGGGGCCGCCCGCCACCACCCTCCCGCCGAGCTCGCCCGCGCCGGCCACCCCGCCCGCCGAGCCCGGCGACGACGCCGAGGACGGGCTCGAGGCGCGACGGGCGTGGATGGCGCAACGAGCGACCAGCCTCGACCAGGCGGCACGGCCCGCGACCCTGTCGGCCACCCGCGTGGCCCGCCTGGCCCGCGAACGCCCCGACACCGAGGCCGACCCGGAGGACCGGACCGCGGCCGACGAGGCCGGACCCGACGAGGTCGTGGCCCAGACCACCCCCTGGCGACGGGGCCGGGCCGGCACGGCCATCGGACGCGCCGTGCACGGCGTGCTCCAGCGCATCGACCTGGCCACCGGGGCGGATCTGACCGCCCTGGCCACCAGCCAGGCCGGAGCCGAAGGCGTGGCCGATCGGGCCGACGAGGTCGAGCGCCTGGTGTCGGCCGCGCTGCGCTCGCCGATCGTGCGAGCGGCCGTGTCGGCCGATCGCTTCTGGCGCGAGGTGTACGTGGGCGCACCGGTGGCCGGGCGGACGCTGGAGGGCTTCGTCGACCTGCTCATCGATGGCCCCGATGGCCTCACCGTGGTCGACTACAAGACCGACGCGGTCCGCCACGACGAGGACCTCGACGCCGTGGGCGATGACTACCGGTTGCAGGGCGCCGCCTACGCCGTCGCCCTGGAGCAGGCCCTGGGTCGGCCCGTGACTGCCTGCGTGTTCCTGTTCCTGCGCGCCGAGGGGGCGCAGGCACGCCCGGTGGTCGACCTGGACAGCGGCAAAAGAGCAGGTCAGAGCAGTTCTGACTGGCGTCTGACCAGCCGACCGACCTCCGACGATGGCCTGGGCATGGGTCATTCGGTCCATTCCCCGGTGGGTGCGAGCGGCGTAGCGTTTCGGTATGCGGCGAATCTCGAACAGCTTCGCCATGGCGCGGGCGTCGTGGCAGGTGCTGCAGTCGGACCGCCAGCTCATGGTCATCCCGGTCCTGAGCTTCCTGTGCACCATGGCGGTGGCCCTGCTCAGCGGCGGCGCCGTGTACGTGTCCCTGCACCAGGTGGTCGCCGCCGACGGCGCCACCTCGCTGGGTCCCACGCCGCTGACCTGGGTGGTCGGCGCGGTGGCCTACCTGCTCATCACCTTCGTGGTCACCTTCTTCGCCGCCGCGCTGGTGGCCGGCGCCCGGGAACGGCTCATGGGCGGCACCGCCGATCTGGGCTCGGCCTTCTCGGCCGCCTCGCGCCGGCTGCCCGAGATCTTCCTGTGGTCGTTGCTCACCGGCACGGTGGGCCTGATGTTGAACGCCATCGAGAACCGGGGCGGCCTGCTGGTCCGCTTGGTGGTGCGGGCCATCGGCATGTCGTGGCGCATCGTGACCTGGCTGACGGTGCCGGTCATCGTGGCCGAGGGCACCGGACCCATCACCTCCCTCAAGCGCTCGGCCGGGCTGTTCCGCCAGACCTGGGGGGAGAACCTGGTGGGCCAGATCGGCTTCGGCGTGATCGGCCTGCTGGCGGTGGCGCCCGGCCTGCTCATCGCCGTGCTGCTCATGGTCACCCTTCCGGTGGCCGGCATCGTGGTCGGGTTCCTGTGGGTGGCGGCCGTGTCGGTGGTCATCTCGACCATGTCCGGGATCTTCCGCACCGTGCTCTACCAGTTCGCCTCCGGCGGCGACCTGCCCGCCGAGTTCGACCCGGCCATGGTGGGCACGGTGTTCCGGGACCGCAAGGTCCGTACCGGACAGCTGGCCTGACCGGCGGGACCCGCCCCGCCGGCCCCACCGGTCAGACGGGCCAGCCGCCCTGGCTAGGGTGCGTCCCATGAGCGACGCGCCCGATCCCCAGTCCGGCTTGACCTACCACCTCGATGGCAACGTGGCGGTCATCCACTTCGACGACGGCAAGGCCAACGTGTTGGGCCACGCCGCCATCGAGGGACTGCACCTGCTGCTGACCCGGGCCGAGGACGACGAGGCCGCGGCCGTGGCCGTCATCGGCCGGCCGGGCAAGTTCTCCGCCGGGTTCGACCTCAGCGTGATGACCGCCGGCCCCGACCAGGCCCGTGACCTGCTTCGGGCCGGAGCCGACCTGGCCCTGCGCATCTACACCTTCCCGATCCCCGTGGTGCTCGGCGCCACCGGTCATGCCCTGGCCATGGGCGCCATCCTGTTGATGGCCGCCGACGTGCGCATCGGGGCCGACGGGCCGTTCAAGGTGGGCCTGCCGGAGGTGGAGATCGGCATGCCCGTCCCCGAGTTCGCGGTGGAGCTGGCCCGCGACCGGCTGTCCAAGCGCCACTTCGTGTCGGCCGTGCAGCACGCGGTGATCACCGATCCGGCCGGGGCGGTGGACGTGGACTTCCTGGATCGCGTGGTGGCCCCCGACCAGGTCGAGCCGGCCACCCTGGCCGCCGCCCACGACCTGGCCGACCGGCTCAAGTCCCGGCCCTTCCGCATGACCCGCATCAACGCCCGCGTGCCCACCGCCCGCATCATCCAAGCCGGCCTGGACGCCGACATCGCCAACTTCGAGGTGCACACGTAGGTCAACGCGGGCTTGGCCCGAGGCCCAACGCGGCGGAGCCGAGCGAAGCCGCTCGCAAGTTGACACCCAGAGGCCGAAGGCGCCCGCCGGGAGGCTTGCCGACCAGAGGGCCAGATATCAGGAGGTCGGCTTCGAGATCGTGGGCCAGGCGCGGGCCGCCAGGTAGGGCCGGAAGACGCCTCCGATGTGGCGCAGGTCCTCGGGTGTCTTGGGGCGCTGCATCTCGTACAGGTGGGGGAACTCGAGCCAGCCCACGGTCAGGTCCCACAGCCGCTCGGCTTCGGCGCCCGACACCGCCGGCGCCACCACCGGGCCGAACAGGGCCTGGCCGTCGGCGAACACCAGCGTGGGCACGCCGAAGCCCCCTTTGGCCACCACCACCTCGTGATCGGCCCGCACCTCGTCCGCGGTGGTCGGATCCTCGAGCGCCTGGTCGACCACGTCGCCGCCGACCCCGATCTCGTCCAGCAGCTGGCGGTGCACGTCGGGCTCGTGGGTCTTGCGCCCCTCGAGGTGGAAGGCCTGCCCCACCGCCGCGTACCAACGGTCCACCTGGTCCTGCCCCTGGCGACGCAGCCAGGCGCCGACCCGCATCTGGCTGAACCCGTAGGCCCAGGTCCGCTCCCAGGGATGAGGACGATCCTCGGGACGGTTCACCTCCTCGAGCGAGAAGAAGCGCCAGGTGATGTCGAGACCGGTTCGGGCCCGGACCTCACGGATCCACACCGAGGTCTGGTACGCCCACGGGCACATGGGGTCGAAGTGGAAGTCGACGGCCCGGACCGGTTCGGCGCCAGCGCTCATGCCAGTAACGTACCGGGACGCGGGTCGGACGCCGCCGAGGCGCAACACGCGAGGGGTGTGGGGACACGTGACCGAACCGATGATCGACCTGCTGGCCACGGTGTGGGACTCGCTGATCGAGCTGGGCGCCGACCTGGACGAGGCGCAGTGGAAGACCCCGACCGAGCTGCCGGGCTGGACGGTGCAGGACAACCTGAGCCACATCATCGGCACCGAGCGCATGATGCAGGGCGACCCGACTCCGGACAACCAGCTGGACCGGACCGACCACATCGCCAACCCCGTCGGCGAGATGAACGAGCACTGGGTCGAGCACTACCGCCACCTGGCCGGCGCCGAGGTGCTCGAGGTCTTCCGCCAGCTCCGCACCCAGCGCCTGGCCGAGCTGGCCGCGCTCTCGCCCGAGGCGCTCGACGAGATCGGCCCCACCCCGGTGGGCCAAGCCCCGTTCCGCACCTTCCTGGCCGTGCGGGTCATGGACTCGTGGATCCACGAACAGGACATGCGCCGCGCCCTGAACCGGCCGGGGCACCTCCGCGGCCCGGCAGCCGACCACTCGGTGGCCCGCCTGGTCGATGCCATGGGATTCGTGGTGGGCAAGCAGGCCGCGGGCCCCCGACGGCTCCTCGGTGGTGATCGACATCGCCCGCCCGGCCAGCCCCGACCACGGGATCGAGGCCGATTCGCTGGTGGTGGCGGTGGTGGTCGACGGCCGGGCCTCGCTGGTCGAGCCCGCCCCGGCCGATCCCACCGTGGAGGTGGATCTCGATCTGGCCACCTTCGTGGCCCTGACCAACGGTCGCGGCGACCCGGCCCGGGCGCTCGACGAGGGTCGGGTGCACGTCTCGGGCGACCTCGAGTTGGGCCGCGCCGTGGTCGAGCACCTCTCGTTCATGGTCTGACCCGGACAGCCCGCCGCCAGCGCCCTAGGATGACGTCGGTGTCCACCACGTCCGAGCCGCGCTACCGCGCCGTGCACGCCTATCTGTCGGACGACGCCCACGCCACCTGGCAGGAGGTGTCGACCGACTTCGGGGTCAGCGTCTCGGGCCTGATCGAGGCCATGGGCATCGATCTCACCCGCCCCGCCGACCAGCGCATCCTGACCCCCGACCTGACCCTGCTGGTCCGCCGGGCCCGCAACGTCGACGCCGCCCGCCGCCGCCGCACCCGGCGACCCAAGCCGGCCTGAGCGAGCTGGCTCAGCCGGGGCGCACCAGGATGGGCCGGGGCGCCTGCAGCACCAGCTTGGACGCGAAGATCCCCAGGCCGCCGGCCTTGCCGTGGTTGGCCGAGATCAGGGCCACGGAGCTGTCCCGCTCCTTCAGCATCTCGCTCACCCCCTCGACGTCGCCGTCCCCGTCGGGCTGAACCCGTAGCAGCTCGGTCGAGACCCCACCCGGAGCGGCGAGCCCTTCGACGCGCTGGTCCAGGTACTGCTGGAGGTCCGACGGTGCGAAGTTGGTGCCCGGCGCCGGCGAGGCGGTCACGATCATGCGCAGCTTGAGGGCCTTGCTCCACGCCACCCCGAAGGCCAGCACCTCGTCCGCGCTGGGGGTGCAGTCGAGCACCACCACCAGCTCGGTCATGGCCAGCCCCCGCCCGATGTCGGCCAGGGGCCCGATGACCAGCACGGGCACGCTGGCCCGGGCCACCACGTCACCCACCAGGTGCCCGATGGACCGGCGCCGCTTGCGCAGCGTGCCCGACGGTCGGGGCGTGGCCACGCACAGCATGGAGTCGGGTCGGTAGGCCACCGCCTTGAGCGCCGCCTCGGCCAAGGGGTGCTCGAGGTCGATCCAGAACTCGACGTCGGCCCCGCTCTTGGCGATGGCCTGCAACTTCACCGCCGCCTTGGAGGACCGGTCTCCCGCATCGGTGTTGCTGACCACCACCATCCGGGCGTTGCAACGCCAGGCCAGGTCGTTGGCCGGCGCCAGCACCACCCGGCCGTCGAGCGAACCATCGAACGGGACGATCACGTTCTCGTACACGCCCACATCATGGCCGATGCCGACACGCGCAGGGGTCGAATCCTCTCGCTGGGTCGCATTCTGCCGATGTGGAGAGCGGCACCACCGGCTCTGGCCCGGCGGGCCGGTCCCGAAGTCGATCGGACGAGCCTCCTGGACTCGCCCGTCGACCCGAACGAGCAGGAGTGCGCGAGGCGTTGATGTTCGTGGTGGTGGGCCTGCTGGCCCTGTCGATCGTGATGATCGCGGTGGCCGCCGCCGCCCAGCGTTCGGCCAGCCGCGCCCACGCCGACCTGGCCCGCACCACCCGCTTCGACCTGCTCACCGGCCTGCCCAACCGATCCCAGCTCACCGCCGAGCTCGACCGCGGGCTGAGCGGTCCCCCCGACGAGCGGCACGGCGCCCTGATCCTGGTGGAGTTCCACCGGTACGCGGCCATCAACGACACCTACGGCCATGAGGTGGGCGACGGGCTGCTGGTGGCCGCGGCCGAGCAGCTGGGTCGGGCCCTGCAGCCCCACGAGCGGCTGTTCCGTCCCAGCGGTCCCCAGTTCGCGGTGCTCAACCCCGAGGTGACCGACGCGGCGTCGGCCACCCGGCGCGCCGATGAGCTCCAGGCCGCGCTCGGAGTCGCCTTCCGCATCGGCACCGATCACCTGCGGGTGGCCACCAGCGCGGGCATCGCCCTGTTCGACGGTCGGGCCACCGGAGCCGAGGAGCTGCTCCGCGACGCCACCGTGGCCCTGCAGCACGCGGACGCCGACGGTCCCGGCGTGTCGGTGGTGTTCGACCTGTCGATGCAGGCGACGGTGATGGCCGCGGCCGCCGAGCGGCGCCTGCACCAGGCGCTCGAGCGTGAGGAGTTCTGGCTGCTCTACCTGCCGGTGGTGGCCCTGGACAACCACGAGCTGGTCGGGGTGGAGGCGTTGTTGCGGTGGGCCGACCCCGAACGGGGGCTGGTCAGCCCGGCCGAGTTCCTGCCGCTGCTCGACGAGTCCGGCCTCATCATCCCGGTGGGCGACTGGGCCATCGAGGCCGCCTGTCGACAGAGCGTGCTGTGGCAACAGGCCTTCCCGGCCCGCGAGCTGATGACCACCGTCAACGTGTCCCCGCGCCAGCTGGCCTCGGCCGACTTCATGGACCGGGTCCTGCGCACGGTCGAGGAGACCGGCGTCGATCCGGGCCGCCTGTGCCTGGAGATCACCGAAGGCGTGGTCATGCGCGACATCGAGTCGTCCTGGAGCATGCTGCGCGCCGCCAAGGACGCCGGCATCAAGCTGGCCCTGGACGACTTCGGCACCGGGTTCTCGTCGTTGGGCTACCTGCGCCGCTTCGACCTGGACGTGCTCAAGATCGATCGGGCCTTCGTGGCCGACGTGGCCACCAGCCGGGAGGATGCGGCCATCGTCCAGCAGCTCGTGGCCCTGGCCCACGCCCTCGACCTGGCCCCGGTGGCCGAGGGGGTGGATTCGGCCGAGCAGGCCCAGACCCTGCATGGCATGGGCTGCGACTTCGCCCAGGGCTTCTACTTCAGCGCCCCCCAGCCGGTGACCGCCATCGACCACATGCTGGGCACCGGCACCGTCGTACCCGACGACGGCTCCCCTGCCATCGACTGGACGGGCAGCTCAGGCTGAGCCGCCGGTCATCACCGTGCCCAGCTGGTCGGCGGGCACCGCGGGCGCGAACAGGTAGCCCTGGGCCCGGTCGCAGCCCAGGATGCCCAGGGCCTCGAGCTGCTCCTCGTTCTCTACCCCCACCGCGGTGACCAGCAGGCCGAGGTTGTGCGCCAGCTCGATGGTGGCCCGCACGATGGCGGTGTCCTGCTCGTCGATGCCCAACCCGGCCACCAGCGTGCGGTCGATCTTCACGAAGTCCAGCGGGAAGCGCTTGAGGTAGCCCAACGAGGACTGGCCGGTCCCGAAGTCGTCGAGCCCGATGCGCACCCCCAGCGACCGCAGGTAGGAGATCCCGGCGTCCACCGTGGGCTCGGCCCCGATGAGGATGCTCTCGGTGATCTCCAGGCTCAGCTGGGCCGGGTCCACGCCGGTGGCCGCCAGCACCTGCTGCACCTGGGTGGGCAGGTCGGGGTCGGCCAGCTGACGGGGCGACACGTTGACGGCGACCTCGTGGGGCACCAGGCCGTCGCCCCGACTCGTCCAGACGGCCAGCTGCTCGCAGGTGGCCTGGAGCACCTGGAGCCCGAGCTGGGAGATCAGGCCACCGGACTCGGCGGCCTCGATGAACTCGGCCGGCGACATCACCGTCCCGTCGTTGTCGTGCACGCGCAGCAGGGCCTCGGCCGCCACCACCTGGTCCGACTCGATGTCGATGATGGGCTGGAAGTGCACCCGCAGGCCATCGTGGTCCAACGCGTTGCGCAGCTGCTGGTCGATGGTGTGGCGCCGCGTGCTCTCCTCGGCCAGCGCCCCGTCGAACAGCTCGGTGCGGTCGCCACCGTCGTGGCGGGCCCGGGCCATGGCCTGCTCGGCCCGTCGGATCAGCCGCTCGGGATCGTCGCCCACCACCCCTTCGGCGATGCCCACGCTGAGGCTCAGCTCCACCTGGCGCCCGTCCAGGGAGATGGGGGCGCCCACCGCCGAGCGGATCCGGGTGGCCAAGCGCATGGCCGCCATGACGTCGGCCGGACCGGCGATGACCACCACGAAGCTGGCTCCGCCCAGGCGGGCCAGGGTGATCGGGGCCTCCACGATGGCCGCCAGCCGATCGGCCACCTCGCGCAGCAGGGTGTCACCCCCGGCCGGTCCCACCACCGTGTTGAGCGGCTTGAACTCGTCGATGTCGCAGACCAGGGCGACCACCGGGGCGGGCACGCCGGCATCGTCTGGCGACGCGGCGGCGGGATCGGTCTCCATGAGCGACTCGAGCCGGTCCAGCAGCCGCACCCGGTTGGGCAGGCCGGTCAGGGGATCGGTGAAGGCGCGGTTGGCCAGCTCGCGGGCGGCCATCACCCGCTCGGTCACGTCTCGGGCGTTGAGCACCACCCCGCCGATGGCCGGGTTGAGCGTCAGGTCGGTGACGATCACCTCCAGGTGACGCCAGGAGCCGTCGCTGGCCGCCATCCGCAACACGATCGGTGAGCCGATGCCCTGGTCGGTGGGCTGGGCCAGCGCGGGCAGATCGGCGGGACGGTCCTCGGGATGCACCAGATCCAACACGTTGGTGGTCTCGAGCTGGCCCTCGTCGTGGCCCAGCGTGCGACTCACCGCCGGGCTCAGATAGCGGATCGTGCCGTCGGGGTCCACCACCACGATGAGGTCCGACACCTGCTCGACCAACGCCGCGAACCGGGTCTCGGTGGCGTTGACCCGTTCCTCGGCGGCCCGCAGCTCGGACAGGTCCCGGGCCACCAGGGCCACCTGCACGATGTCGCCGGAGTGGTCACGGTGGGCGACCATCACCGCCGACACCGGCAGCGGCCCGGCATCGGAGACGAAGGTCAGGCGTCCCCGCCAGCGCCCGAACTTGACCAGGGCGGGCAGCACCTTGACCTCGTAGTGGCCGCGGGACCACTCGTCGAGCAGCTCCACCAGCCAGATCTTGTCGGACTCGCGGATGGGGATCAGGGTGACGAAGGCGTCGTTGGCCCACAGCGCCTCCCGCCCGACCGAGGCGAACACCGCCACCATGTCGGGGGTCTCCACCAGCGTGTCGCTGAGGATGGTGCGCACGGCGTCGCCATCCAGCTCGACCAGGCCGTCCGCCGCCCCTTCCGGGTCGTCGGAGTCGGCCCCGCCGAGGGGCACCGCCCGACGCCCGGGGGCCAGGACGGGGCCGTCCAGCAGCCGGACCTCGGCCCCGTTGGCGCTGTGGCTCACCTCGAAGGCCAGCTCGGCCACCACCCCCTCGAGCTCGCCGTGGACCACCACGGTGGTGGCCAGACCGGGGTGGGCCACCGCCGCGTCCACCAGCGCGGTCAGGGCGGCCAGGTCGGCATCCACCACCCCGTGGGCCACGGCCTCGGCCAGCAGGGCATCGCGCTCGCCCGAGCGCGAGCGAGCGCTGCTCACCGACGGCCGGGCGGTGGCCACCGAGACGCGCCGGCTCCACGAGGTCACCCCGAGATCTCCTGGCTGTCACATGGCACGGGGAACGCTCCCTGAGGCCGGGCGGATGACCACTCTAGGCGCTGACGCATTCACTCTTCGGCGGCGGGCCAGCCGCGGCCGTCTCTCCCATCGGCAGCAACCTCGGCCAGACCAGTCATCCGGCCCAGAAGGTGGCCATTTGTGCGGGTCCGGCGGCCAGGTGAAGGGTCCACCACGACCCGGTCGACCCGGCCGGGCCCGGTGGGCCGTACGACCCAGTCGTCTGGGCCGTACGGCCCAGGAATGCGTCGACTGGTGGGGCCGGATGCGTCAGACTGGTCCCATGACGGTATCGATCGTGGTATGCGACGGAGATGAGTTGGCCCGGCGGGCCGTGGGGCAGCTCGTGATCGAGCACGGCTTCGACCTGGTGGCCGAGGCGACCATGGCGGTGGAGGCGGTGCAGCTGTGCCAGGTGTTCCACGCCTCGGCGGTGGTGCTGGGCAACGAGTTGCAGGGCCTCAGCGGCCTCGACGTGGTGCCCGAGCTCGAAGACGCCGGTGTGCGGGTCATCCTGGTCTCCAACGACGACGACGCCCTGGACCGGGCTCGCGGCGCGGGTGCCTTCTTCGCGGTGGCCCGGGGCGACCTCGACATGTTGGACCGGGCCCTGGCCGCCATCGGTGAGGCGTCCTCCAGCGAGGACCGCCGCTCGGGCATCGACCGGCGTCGGGGCATCGACCGGCGCGTCCAGACCGACTGGACCAAGGTCACCCGTGAGCGACGGTCCGGCCAGGACCGTCGCCAGCTCGAGCGCCGTCAGGGCGAGGTGGCCGCGGCCAGCGGCGACCAGGCCATCAGCGCGTAGCGTCGGCCCCGGCCCGAGCCCGACGGCCGCGCTCGCCGGCGGCCGCGCCAGCATCAGCCACGCCATCGCCGACGGTGGCGGCCATCGCGGCGGTGGTCGCCATCCAGATGGCGGGACCCCTCGAGGTCAACGAGCGAGCCACGTCCAGCGCCGTCTCGGGCTCAAGCCCCTTCAGCCCGTCCAGCTCGAGGCTCCGGCTCAGCCGGCTCAGCCGGCTCGACGATCGCCGCCGTCGGGGCGGTGGACGCCAGCTCGACCACCGGGTCCAGGGGCTCCGGCTCGGCGCCGTTGGCGCCGACGGGTCGGGTCCCAACAGGGCGTCGACCGGGGCCGGACCCTCGTCGTCAGCCTTCCGGTGACGGGTGCGCGACCGTTGGGGGTCGTACTGCGCCATCAGATGCTCCGTTCAGGTGGTCCAGGTCGCCGACCGCCCGCACGGTCGGCTGGGGGGCGGAGAAGGGCGCCGGAGCGGCCTCGTCGGGTTCGGCCCGGGCCGGGTCGGGCTCGGGCCGCAGGTCGACCACCGGCGTGGCCAGCGGGGCGGGCCCGGCCGAAGCCGATGGCGGGGTGGAGGGTGCGGCGTCGGGTGCGGTCGATCCGCTCAGGGCGGCCAGCAGCTCGTCGAACTCGACGGCCGCCTCGGGCGCGCCGGCCCGGGTCCCCAGTCCGTGGATGGGCAGGGACTGGGCCGCCGACTCGGGGACGGCGGCGCGCTGGTGCACCGGCGGCAGGACCAGTTCGCCGTAGCTCTCGACCAGTTGCTCGTACCAGTACCGAGCGTCACGGGTCCGGCCCAGGCGGTTGACCACGATGCCGGCCACCGAGAGCCCTTCGGCCCGGCGGGACCGGATGCGGTCCACCGTGCGCAGGATCTGGGCCACGCCGTCGGAGGCCCAGGCCCCGGGTTCGGTGACCACCAGGGCGCGGTCGGCGGCGAAGAGCCCGTTCACCGTCAGCAGGCCCAACGAGGGCGGGCAGTCGATCAGCACCAGGTCGTAGTCGAGGCCCTCCATGGCCACGGCCAGGCGGTCCTGGGCCCCCACGGGGTCGTTGGCCAGCTGCGGCTCTCGCTGGGCCAGCAGGGGCGAGCTGGGGGCGACGTCGGGCAGGGCCCACCCACGCCGGCCGGCCGGCGACGGCCACCCCGACTCGGCGATCACCTGGGCCAGGCCCCCAGCCCGGTCGATCGCCAGGGCGTCGTCGACGGTGCGCTCGGGCTCCCACACCCCCAGACCGGTGCTGGCGTTGGCCTGGGGATCCAGATCGACCACCAGCACCCGCTGGCCGGCGGCGGCCGCGGCCGACGCCAGACCCAACGCCACGGTCGTCTTGCCGACCCCACCCTTCTGGTTCACCACGGCGACGGACACCATGGGGGCAAACTAGTGCCCTGGCACACGGCTCTGCCCGCCCGCCTCGCCGAGGTGGGGAATACCTCTACGACCCGAGAGCTTGGTACCACCGATGACCGACCCCAATCCCGCACCGACCGGCCACGCCCTGCACGAGGGCGACGTGGCCTCCGACTTCGAGCTGCCGTCCCAGGACGGCACCCCCGTGAAGCTGAGCGACTTCCGGGGCCAGTGGGCGGTGGTCTACTTCTACCCGGCCGACGACACGCCCGGTTGCACCCGCGAGGCCTGCTCGTTCCGGGACAGCTACGAGGACTTCACCGACGCCGGCGCCGTCGTCATCGGCATCAGCGGCGACTCGGTCGAGTCGCACGTGAAGTTCCGCGAAAAGCACAACCTGCCCTTCACCCTGCTCAGCGACGCCGACGGCACCCTGCGCCAGTCGTGGGGCGTGAGCAAGTCCCTGGGCATGCTGCCCGGCCGGGTCACCTACGTGATCGATCCCGCCGGGGTGGTGCGCAAGCGGTTCTCCTCCCAGCTGCGGGCCAAGCAGCATCACACCGAGGCTCTGGCCACCATCCGCGCCGGGGTCTGAACCCACCGGTGCGGGTCGAACTGGCCGTGCTCGACATGGCCGGCACCACCGTGGTCGACGACGGCCTGGTGGTCTGGGCCTTCGAACGAGCCCTGGCGTCGGTGGCGCGCCCTGGTGACGAACCGAGCGCGGCGGTGACGGCGGACCGGTTGGCCTACGTGCAGGCCAGCATGGGGGCGTCCAAGATCGAGGTGTTCCGCGACCTGCTGGGCGACGAGGACCGGGCCCAGGCCGCGCTGGCCGGCTTCGAGGTGGCCCTGGCCGACGCCGTCGGAGCGGGCCGGGCCCGGCCCCTGCCGGGGGCCGACGGCCGCCATGGCCCGGCTGCGAGCCGCCGGGGTGCGGGTCGTGCTCACCACCGGGTTCTCCCCCGCCATCCAGGACCTGCTGGTGGACGCGCTGGGCTGGACCGACCAGGTGGATCTCACGCTGGCGCCGCGCGCCGGCCGGCGGGGCCGGCCCCACCCCGACCTCGTCCTGGCCGCGGTGTTGGCCCTGGGGGTGGACGACGTGCGGGCCGTGGCCGTGGTGGGCGACACGGCCAACGACCTGTGGTCGGGATGGCGGGCCGGGGCGGGTGTGGTGGCCGGCGTGCTCACCGGCGCCCACGACCGCGCCCAACTCGAAGCCGCCCCCCACACCCACCTCCTGGACTCCATCGCGGACCTGCCCGCCGTGCTCGGCCTGGACCTGCCCGCCGGTCTGGGTTCGGCGGGCTGAGCGACCGGTCAGGAAGAATTCAGGTCCGATCGGCCGTGCCGAACGGGTCCTGCCGTGCGTTAGCGTCGGACGATGAAGGCCGTCCAGACGTTCACCGTCATCTCCGTGCTGCCCCCTTCGCTCGAGCCGCTGCGCGAGGTGGCCATGAACCTGGGGTGGAGCTACGACGAGCGGGCCACCGATCTGTTCCGCCGGATGGACCGCTCGGGCCACGACGTCGAGGGGCGTGACCCGGCGTTGATGCTCTCCACCGAGTCCCAGGAGCGGCTCGACACCCTGGCCGCCGACACCGCCTTCACCTCGTTGGCCCAGGGCGTGCGCGACCAGTTGCGGGCCACCCTCGACGCGCCCCGCTGGTTCCAGACCGACCATCAGGTCCAGTGCGCGGAGCCGGTCCGCTCCATCGGCTACTTCTCCCCCGAGTTCGGCATCGCCGCCGCCCTGCCCCAGTACTCGGGCGGCCTGGGGGTGCTGGCCGGCGACCACCTGAAGGCAGCCAACGACCTGGGGCTGCCCCTGACCGGCGTGGGCCTGTTCTACCGCCACGGGTACTTCCGCCAGGAGCTCGACGCCAAGGGCTGGCAGCAGGAGCGATTCCCCCACCTCGACCCCCGAGCCATGGCGCTCTCACCGGTCAGCGGCGTGCTGGTGGGCGTGGAGCTGGCCGGCGTGCGGGTCTACGCCCGGGTGTGGGAGGCGAAGGTCGGTCGCATCTCGCTCTACCTGCTCGACACCGACATCGACGACAACGACGACGAGCACCGCCGTGTGTGCGACCGCCTCTACGGCGGCGGCCCCGAGGAGCGGATCCGCCAGGAGATCGTGCTGGGCATCGGTGGGCTGCGCGTGCTGCGCGACCTGGGCAAGGTGCCCGAGGTGTTCCACCTCAACGAGGGCCACGCCGGCTTCCTGGCCCTGGAGCGCATCCGTCGAGCCATGCTCGACGACGGGCTCAGCTACGCCGAGGCCCGCACCGCCATCCGGCCCGCGGCGGTGTTCACCACCCACACCCCTGTGCCTGCCGGCATCGACCGGTTCAGCCGCGAGCTGATGGAGAAGTACTTCGCCAACTGGTGCCGCGACTGCGGCCTGGGCCTGGACGACCTCATGGCCCTGGGCCACGAGCCGGGCACCCCCGAGGGCGAGGTCTTCAACATGGCCACCCTCAGCCTGCGCCTGGCCGGCACCAGCAACGGGGTGTCCGCCCTGCACGGCGACGTGAGCCGGCGCATGTTCGCGGGCATCTGGCCCGACGTGCCCGTGGCCGAGGTGCCCATCTCCTCGGTCACCAACGGCGTGCACGCCCGCACCTGGACCAGCCCCGAGATGAGCGCCCTCTACGAGCGCCAGCTCGGCGCCGACTGGCCCGAGGTCCCGGCCGATGAGTGGCGGCAGATCGAGGCGCTCCCCGACCGTGACCTGTGGTCCGCCCGCCGGGCCGGGCGCGAACGGCTGGTGGCCTACGCCCGGCGCAGCCTGCACCGCGCCGAGCTGGGCCGAGGCTCGAGCGAGTCCCAGGTGGCCTGGACCGACCAGGTGCTCGACCCCGAGGCGCTCACCATCGGGTTCGCCCGCCGCTTCGCCACCTACAAGCGGGCCACGCTGCTGTTCCGGGACATGGAGCGGTTGCGCACGCTCCTGCTCGACGGCGACCGCCCGGTGCAGCTCATCTTCGCGGGCAAGGCCCACCCGGCCGACAACCAGGGCAAGGAGCTGTTGCAGCAGGTGGCCAAGATGTCGGCTGACCTGGACCTGCGGGGCCGGCTGGTGCTGCTCGAGGACTACGACATCACCGTGGCTCGCATGCTGGTGGCCGGCGTGGACGTCTGGTTGAACACGCCGCTGCGCCCGCTCGAGGCCTGCGGCACCTCGGGCATGAAGGCCGTGTTCAACGGCGTGCTCAACTGCTCGGTGCTCGACGGCTGGTGGGACGAGATGTACGACGGCGACGTGGGTTGGGCCATCCCGTCCGCCGACTGGGAGGACGACATCGAGGCTCGCAACGACCTGGAGGCGGCCAGCGTCTTCAACCTGCTGGAGCGCCAGGTGGTGCCGCTGTTCTACGCCCGCACCGACGGCCTGCCCGTCGACTGGCTGCGCAAGGTCAAGGCATCCATGGGACGCCTGGGGCCCGCGGGTGGGCGCCACCCGCATGTTGCGCGAGTACACCACCGACCTCTACGAGCCGGCCGCCCAGCGGGAGCGCACGCTGCGGGCCGACCACGACGAACGGGTGAAGGCCCTGGTCCGGTGGCGGCGCCACATCGACCGGGGCTGGCCCTCGGTGGCGGTCACCGGGACCTCCCACGAGCAGCTCGACCGGCCCGGCCACACCACCTACCGGGTGGCGGCGCAGATCTCCCTCGGCGACCTCGATCCCTCCGACGTGGAGGTGCAGCTCGTCCACGGACCCATCGACCTCGACGACGAGCTGCGCGACCCCCAGATCACGGCCATGGAGGAGGACGGCGCCGGCGAGCACCCGGGCTGGCGCCGCTACACCACCGAGCTCGACTTCGACCGGGCCGGAAACTTCGGCTTCACGGTCCGCATCGTCCCGTCCCACCCGGACCTGCGCAGCTACGCCTACCTGGGCAAAGTCGCCTGGGCTACTTCCTAGGCCCGCCCTCCGGTCGGCAAGCTTCTGCGGCTCTCGTCCCGAAATTGGGCAGCAACATGTGCGGTATCCGCACACAAAGGTTTCCAATTTGCGGGAGGGGGCGGCTTCCTAGCCGCCGGGCTTGCCGGCGGTGGGGGTGGGCCCGCCACAGGTCAGGACGTGGTCGCAGGCCGTGCCCACCGCCGGCGACCAGCGCACCGCCCCCTGGTCGTAGCCCAAGGGGTTGTAGGTGAGCGAGGCGATGCCCACCACCTTGCCGTCGACGTTGATGATCGGGCGCACCCTGGAAGTCGGTGCCCAGGGCCACCGTGGAGCGGAACCCGGCGGTGGACTGGTCGATCACCGTCCCCGGCGACAGCGCCGCCCCGGAACCGCCGGTGCCGCTGATGGCGAACACCACCGACCCCAGCAGCTTGGACTGGGCCGCGTCGCTGGCCCACGCCAGCACCGGGATGCCGTCCTTGGGCACCTGGAGCAGGGCCAGGTCGTGGGCCGGATCCCAGCTCACCAGCGTGGCCGTGAGCTGGGTCGACCCCTTGACCAGCGTGATGGCGGATCCGGGGGCCACCGCCGCGGCGGCCACCGTGGTGTACGACGTGAGCATGAGGCTGGTCCCGTTTCCGCTCTGCACCGCGAAGGCGGTGCCCACCGACGGCTTGCCCGTGTTGTCCAGCGTGGCCACCGCGTACACCGACGGCGAGAAGCTGGCCGCCAGCTGGGGTACCTGGGTCTGCGGCCTGGATCCCGCTCAAGGGCGCGGCCGCGGCCGCGATCTGGGCCAGCGGCCTTCTTGCGCTGGGCGTCGATGCTCGACGCGGCCGACGGACGAGCGGGCCTCGAAGTCCTGGGTGTCGGAGCGCAGCTGGCTGACCTGGCTGTTGAAGTTGGCCCACCAGAACGCCCCGCTGGCCCCGAAGGCCAGGCCGGTCAGGGCGAAGATCAGCAGCCACAGCAGCACCGAGCGGGTGAAGATCGGGAAGCGCACCGAGTTGCGGGCCGCGTAGCGCCGGGCCCGCTCGGCTCGCCGCCACTCGCTGCGCCGCTGGCGACGGCTCAGGCCTTCGGTCGAGGCGGTCTCGCCCGCCAGGCCGGAGGCGCTCGGCCGATCCCGTCGCCGCCGTCGCGGCGGCGGCCGGCCCGCCGCCGCTCGGGTGGGCGAGACCGGTGGGGGCGCCGTCTTGGGGGCCACCGCGGCCGAACCCGCCGCGTTCCAGGTCAGGCCGGCGTCGCCCCCGGCCGACGTCGGCACGGTGGCCGGGGCCGGCGAGGACGCCGCCGGGGTCACCGGTCGCGTCCCGGTCGGATCGGCGTCGGCATCGAGGTCGGTCATTGGCCGTGGCCCTTTGGATCGGTCGTGGTGGTCCGGGGGGTGGTGGTGGAGGTGGAGCCGGGCACGGTGGTGGGCACCGGCGTGGTCGTGGTGGTGGTCGCCGGCGGGGGTGGCGTGGTCAGCGTGGTCGTATGGGAACAGGGTCCATCACAGTCGGTGGACAACTGGGGGATGGTCAGGCGGTTGGGCCGCCGCGTGCTGGGATCCAGCAAGGCGTCGGCGTCGGCCGCCGAGTTGGGTGGCGGCAGGGGCCCAGGGATGGGGAAGTCGGTCGGGGGCAGGTTGGCCACCGCCTGCTTCATGAAGTCCCCCCAGGCCGCGGCCGGCACCGTCCCGCCGAACACCGCTCCCACCCCCGGGTAGTTCAGGTGCTGGACGGGACCGTCGTGGCCCATCCACACGGCCGTGGCCAGCTGGGGGGTGAAGCCCACGAACCAGGCGTCGCGCTCCTGGTTGGTGGTGCCCGTCTTGCCGGCGATGGGCCGGCCGAAGCTGGCCAGGTGGGCCGCGGCGGTACCGCCCGGGCCGGGCGGGCCCTTCAGCAGCTGGGCCACCGTCTCGGCGATGTCGGGGTTGAGCACCTGCTTGCCTACGGGATGGGTGTTGTCGATCAGCACCGTCCCGTCCCCCTTGGTCACCTTCACGATGGGGCTGGCCGGCACCCGCACCCCGTGGTTGTCGAACACCCCGTAGGCCGAGGCCATGGACAGGGGCGTGATGTCCAGGATGCCCAGGGTGACCCGCTCGTCCACCGGCTGGTCCTCGACGACGTTCACGCCCAGGCGCTCGGCCATGGCCTTGACGTTGTTGGGGCCCGCGTCGTGGGCCAGCTGGGCGAACCAGGTGTTGATCGATGCCGTGAGCGCGGTCTGCATGTCGACCACCCCCTCCGAGCCCCCCTCGTCGTTGTGGATGGCGCAGGAGTCCTTGGTGCAGCCGGTCGGCAGATAGGAACCAGGCGTGGGATAGGTCTGGGCCGGGGTGAAGCCCTGCTCCAGGGCGGCGGCGATGGTGAAGGGCTTGAACGACGAGCCGGCCTGCATGCCCTGGGTGCCGCCGGTGGCCAGGTTCACCTGGAGCGCCGCGTAGTTGCGCCCCCCGGCCATGGCCTTGATGTAGCCGGTGGCCGGATCGACGGTCACGATGGCCATGTCCTGGGGGTTGGCCACCATGGTCGGGGTGCGGGTGTTGCAGTTGGCCGCGCAGTACTGGTCGATCGGGGCCTTGGCCATGTACTTGGCCTCGGTGGCGTCGGCCTCGGCCTGCAGGGTGGGGTCGATGGTGGTCTGGATCTTCAGGCCCTGGGTGTAGATGGCGTCGCCGTAGCGCTGCGTCAGGTACTGCTGGACGTAGTCCACGAAGTACGGATCCTGGGCCGGCCCGTTGGTGGGCAGCGGGTAGAAGGCGGTGGTGGGCACGCCCGGGTTGCCGAAGCCCGCCGGCCACAGGTACTGCGCCTTGGCCGTCTCGTACTGGGCCTCGGTGATCAGGCCCTGGTCGCGCATCTCGCCCAGGATCTGCTCCCGGCGGCTCTCGGCCCCGAACAGGTCCTGGCGGGGGCTGTAGCGCGACGGCGAGGGGATGATGGAGGCCAGCGCCGCGGCCTGGGCGATGCTGAGGTGGCTGATGTCGGTGTGGAAGTAGCTCTCGGCCGCGGCCGCCGCTCCGTAGGCGCCGTCGCCGAAGTAGGTGGTGTTGAGGTAGAGGTACATGATGCGCTCTTTGGCCGCGTGCTGGCTGCCCAGCTGCTTGGTCAGGTTGCGCTCGAAGCGGGTGGCCAGCACGGCCTCGTTGAGCTTGCGCGACACGGTCTGCTGGTCGTTGAGGTAGGTGGCCCGGATGTACTGCTGGGTGATGGTGGACGCGCCCTGCTCGACCTTGCCCGAGGTGTAGTCGGCCAGCGCGGCTCGCACCATGCCTTCGGGATCGACGCCCTTGTGGGTCCAGAACTTGTGGTCCTCGTTGGCGATGACCGCGTTCTGCAGGTCGGTGGGCACCTGGGCCTCGGTCATGGGCACGCTGATGTCGAACTTGCGGAACGTGGCGATCACGTTGCCCGCCGCGTCGTAGACCGTGCTGGGCTGGGCCGACTTCGGTGGTCGGGCCTTGGGGAAGGTGCCGGGCAGGTTGACGTAGAGCAGCATCCCGAAGGCGGCGCTGGCCGCCACCCCCAGCAGCAGGGGCAGGCCCACCACCGCCACCACGGCGGCGCGCAGGGTGGTGCGCAACGCCCGGCGGGGCCGGGGCCGACGCTGCGCACCCTGGTTCGGGGCGGTCGGGCTCACGACACCCTCGTGTAGGTGCACTGGGGTGAGCCCGGGTTGGCCGTGAAGCCGCGACCCGGTCCGGGCAGCACCATGGTCGGACCCGCGCTCTGGCCGGGCTGCCAGGTGCCGTTCACGTAGACCTGGTAGGAAACCGAACAGCCGCCGCTGTTGGCCGTGTAGGTGCCGGCTGGATAGGGCCCCGTGGCCGGCAGGCTGAAGGAGCTCCCCACCGCCAGGGCCAGCACGGTGGGAGGCGGATCGGTGGTCGACACCACCTGGCACAACGGCAGCGGGCCCGACGCCGATCCGTTGGCGGAGGTCACGTTGGCCGCGAAGGAGCCCGGCGACTGGCAGGTCAGGGTCCAGGTGGCCGATCCGTCGCTGCCGGTGGTGCCCGGGTTGGCCCCGACGATGGTGACGCTGGGATCGGTGCTGAGCTGCACCGACACGCTGGGCACCCCCGCCTGCTGCACCACGCCGTTGCCATCCACGGTCTGCTGGGTGACCAACGCCTCGACCGAGAAGGCCTGGCCCACCTCGGCGGCGCCGGCGCTGGCCGCCACCTGCACCGTGAACGCGTTGTACTGGGTGAGGGGGATGTTGACGTTCAGGCGCCCCCCGTCGGCCACGAACCCCGTCCCGGCCGTGAAGGTCGTCAGCGACGGTTGCAGCCAGGCCCGCACCTTGTAGTGGCCGCCCAGCAGCCCCGCCGCGCCGTAGTGGCCGTTGCCGTCGGTGGCCACCGAGATGGCGCCGCTGGCCGACCCCACCCACCGCTCGATGCGCACGGTGGCCCCGGCCACCGCACCACCGGGCCCGGTGACGGTGCCCTCCACCGACGCCTTGCCCCCGGTGACCGGGATGGGTGGGGTGGGCTGCGGTTTGCCGGGGACCTGGGCCAGGGACACGAACCGGGTGTCGGGCAGCTGGAAGCCGGCCGGGACGTGCAGCGCATTGGGGTCGAGCGAGGAGGTGGTGGTGGAGCTCAGGGGGTTGAAGGCCCGAGGCGCGCCCGCCGATCGGGGCTTGGAGCCGGAGCAGGCGGCCAGCACCACGATCGCGAACGAGACCGGCCATGCCAAGGACGCCCAACCGGCGAGAGCGGAGATGTGGGAGATTCATCGAGTCCTCGGTCGGCCGACCGCCCGGCTCTGCTGGGGAGTGTAGAACGATGCCATCCCGTGGCCCGGAATGGGTGTCACCCCACCCGCCCGGCCGCGAACGCCAGCCGGGGATCACTGCCACACCAGAGATGGGGGAACCATGGTCGACACCATCGCCACCACCGTTGCCGGGGCCGTACGGGGCCGCGAGCGCGACGGCGTCCTGCTCTTCGCCGGGATCCCCTACGCCGCCCCACCCACCGGTGACCGGCGCTTCCAGCCCCCCGCGGCGGTCGAGCCCTGGTCCGACGTCCGCGACACCACCCGGTTCGGACCCGTGTCCTGGCAGTCGGCCGGCGCCCTGGGCGGCCTGCTGAGCGGCCCCGAGCCCGACTGCGACGAGGACTGCCTGACCCTCAACGTCACCACGCCGGCCCTCGACGACGGCCGCCGACCGGTCATGGTCTGGATCCACGGGGGCGGCTTCGTGGGCGGGAGCGGCTCCACACCGTGGTACGACGGTCGCTCGTTCGTCACCCGGGGCGACGTGGTGGTGATCACCATCAACTACCGGCTCGGAGCCCTGGGCTTCCTGCACCTGGGCGAGGTGGGCGGCGAGGCCTACGCCTCGTCGGGCCTGTCGGGCATCCTCGACCAGGCCGCCGCCCTGGCCTGGGTCCGCGACAACGTGGCCGCCTTCGGTGGCGACCCCGGCAACGTCACCATCTTCGGGGAGTCGGCCGGGGCCATGAGCGTGGGCACCCTGTTGGGCCTGCCCGAGGCCGCCGGACTGTTCCACCGGGCCATCGCCCAGAGCGGCGCGGCCCACAACCTGCGCGAGCCGGCCGACGCGGCGCGGGTCACCGCCGCCTTCCTGGAGTCGCTCGGCGTCGACGATCTCGACGGCCTGCTGACCGCCACCCCCCAGCAGATCCTGGATGCTCAGACGGCGGTGAGCGCGGCCATGGCCGACCATCCGGAGCGCTTCTCCGACGGCCCCGACGCCCGGCTCGGTCTCCCCTTCCAACCCGTGGTCGACGGCGTCCGCCTGCCGCGGGCCCCGATGGACGCGGTGGCCGCCGGCGCCGCGCCCGTCCCCCTCATGGTGGGCACCAACGCCGATGAGTGGAACCTGTTCGCCCTGGCCCGCTCGGGACCAGCCGATGACGCGGCCATGGCCCGGCGCCTCGACCGGTTGGGGATGGACGGCGCCGCGGTCACCGCCACCTACCGACGCGACCGTCCCGACGACACCAGCTCGGCGCTTTGGTCGGCCGTGATGACCGACCAGGTCTTCCGCATCCCCGCCATCCGCCTCCTCGAGGCCCAGTCCGCGGTGCAGCCCGACACCACCTATGCCTACTGGTTCACGTGGCGCACCCCGACCTTCGACGGACGGCTGGGTTCCTGTCACGCCTTGGAGATCCCCTTCGTGTTCGACACCATGCACCGCGGTGGCGCCGACCTGCTGCTGGGGCCCGACGCCCCGGTGGCGCTGTCGCGGGCCATGCAGGACGCCTGGATCGCCTTCGCCCACCACGGCCACCCCGACCCTGACGCGGCGTTGGGCGGGTGGCCGACCTACGACCGCGATCGGCGCGCCACCATGGAGTTCGGGGACCGGATCGGCACCGTCGACGACCCGGCCGCCGCCGAACGCCAGCTCTGGGAGGGCACGATCTGAGCGCCGCCGAAGTGACCTCCGAGCACTCGCCGCCGGCCGTGGTGCTGTTGAGCGGTGGACTCGACAGCGCCACCTGCCTGGCCGTCGCCCTGGCCGACGGGTTCGCGCCCGTGGCGCTCAGCTTCCGCTACGGCCAACGCCACGACCACGAGGTCGACGCGGCGCGGGCCCTGGCCGAGCGAGCCGGCGTCGAGCACGTGGTGTGCCACATCGACCTGCGCCTGTTCGGCGGGTCGGCCCTCACCTCGGACCTCCCCGTTCCCAAGGACCGGGACCTGGACCAGGCCGAGGACATCCCGGTCACCTATGTGCCCGCCCGCAACACCATCTTCCTGGCCTACGCCCTGGCCCTGGCCGAGGTGCGTGACGCCCACGACATCTTCATCGGGGTCAACGCGGTGGACTACAGCGGCTACCCGGACTGCCGGCCCGAGTTCGTGGCCGCCTTCGAGGACCTGGCCAACCTGGCCACCCGGGTCGGGGTCGAAGGCACGGCCCGGATCCGCATCCGGACGCCCCTGCAGGACCTGGGCAAGGCCGACATCATCCGCCTGGGCACCGGCCTGGGCGTGGACTACGGCGCCACCACCAGCTGCTACGACCCCGACGCCGAGGGTCGGGCGTGCGGGCACTGCGACTCGTGTCGCCTGCGGGCCGCCGGGTTCGATCAGGCCGGCGTGGCCGACCCCACCACCTACGCCTGACCCTTACGCCTGAGCCGGATCGGGCGCCGGGGTGGTCAGGTCGATGTCGGGCACCGTTCGGCCCCCGGCCGGCGTGGTCGAGGGACCACCGCTCGGCGGGGCGGGCCGGTCGTCGGTCGGCTCGTCGGGCAGGGCCCGCACCGACGCCCGCACGTCGCGCCACTCGGCCCAGGCCGCGGCCAGCTCACGACGGCCGAAGTCGACCAGGGCCGGATCCACCGGCTCATGGGAGGACCCGGCCGCCGCCACCTGGGCCTGGGCCCGCGCCAGGCGGCGCAGGGCGCCGAGGATCTCCTGGTCGGCCCAGCTCAAGGTCGGTTCGGGGCTCATGGGTTGCCGCCGGGCATCATCATCCGCCACCTCGGTTCATGTCTCGAATCGTCCAAGCCATCTCAGCAGGTCGGCCGTGATCTCGTCACGGTTGGTCTCGTTGAACACCTCGTGGCGGGCCTCGGGGTAGTAGGCCGTGGTGATGTCATCCAGACCGGCGTCGCGGTAGCGCTGCACGAGCAGATCGAGCAGGGCCAGGCCCAGGTTCAGGGGATCCTCCGAACCGGCCACCACGTAGATGGGCAGGTCGGGGCGGATGCCGGCCAGCGCCTCGGCGTCGGCCAGGCGGGGGGCGGCGGCCACCAGGCTGGCGGTGGCCGCCCGATCGATGCCGAACCCGCACCAGGGGTCGGCCAGGTAGGCGTCGACCTCGTCGGCGTCGCGGCTCAGCCAGTCGAAGGGCGTGCGGGCCGGCTCGAAGGCGGCGTTGAGCGCGGTCAGATCGGTCTCCGCCTCGGGATCCATGGTGGTGGCCGCCAGATCGACCGCGGTCGTCCCCGACAGGATCAGCCCGTCGATGGCCCGGCTGTGGTCCAACACCAGCTGCTGGGCCGCGAAGGACCCCATGCTGTGCCCGAGCAGCAGGTGCGGGCGTCCCGGCACCTCGGCGGCGATGCGCTGGCCCAGCACCACCAGATCGTCGACCAGCCCGTTCCAACCGCCGGGCCCGAAGTCACCCAGCGCCTCCGCCGGGCCGGAGCCGTCCAGCCCGACGGCCGAGCGGCCGTGGCCACGGTGGTCGTCGGCGTAGACCACCCAGCCGTGAGCCGTGAGCGCCTGGGCCAGGCGGGCATAGCGAGTCGAGTGCTCGCCCATGCCGTGGGCGATCTGCACCGACCCCACCGGCGAGGACCCGGCCTCACCCGACGCCGACCAGCGACGGACCGCGATGTCCAGGCCGTCCGCCGAGCGGTAGGTGAACGTCGTCTCGTCAACCACCCAGGTCACCAGTCCCTCAACTCGGTCACGTGTCCCTCAACTCGGTCACGTGGGCGGAGCCTACCGCCGCGGGCCAGGCGGTTCGGTCCGGCTCTGGCCCACCGGTAGGGTTTGGCCGTGCCACGCCGGAGCCCATCTCGGTCGAGCCGTCGTCCCGGCTCGAGGCGCCTCGGCTCGCCGCTCACCCGATCGGTGCTGGCCGCCGCGGCCGTGACCGGGCTGGGCTGGTGGTGGGTCCGCACCCGTGCCCGCACGCCCGGGTGGCGCCGCGCTCGACCAGACCGACCGCGTGGCCCGCAACCTGGCCCTGGCCGGGCTGGGCGCCCGGGCCGGGTCGTCCTACGCGTCGCACCGGGCCCGGCGCCTGTTCGCCGACGCCGAGCGCCGTCAGGCCCTCGACACCGCCTTCGAGCTGCGCACCGCCGAGCAGGTGGCCGACACGCTGGGCCAGATGAAGGGCGCCCTGATGAAGCTGGGCCAGATGGCCAGCTACCTGGACCAGGGCCTGCCCGAGCCGGTGCGCGCCGCCCTGGCCGACCTGCAGGCCGACGCGCCCCCCATGAGTCCGGCCCTGGCCGCCGAGGTGATCCGCGCCGAGCTGGGCGACGACCCCGAGCGGATCTTCGCCGAGTGGGACCCGGTCCCCATCGCCGCCGCCTCCATCGGCCAGGTCCACCGGGCCCTGACCCATGACGGCCAGGCGGTGGCGGTCAAGGTGCAGTACCCGGGGGTGGAGGAGGCCATGGGCGCGGACCTGGCCAACGTGGGCCTGCTGTTCGCGGGCATGGGCCAGGTCTTCCGGGGGCTCGACCACGGGCCCATGGTGGCCGAGCTCAAGGCCCGGCTGATCGAGGAGCTCGACTACGTCAACGAGGCCACCAACCAGCGGGAGTTCGCCCGCTACTACGAGGGCCACCCCACCATCCACATCCCGGCGGTGATCGACCGCTGGTCGACCCGGCGGGTGCTGACCACCGAGCTGGCCGTGGGCGCCCGCTTCGAGGAGGTGGTCACCTGGGACCAGACCCAGCGCAACCTGGCCGCCGAGACGCTCTACCGCTTCGCCTTCGGGAGCCTCTACCAGCTCCGGCTGTTCAACGGAGACCCGCACCCGGGCAACTACCTGTTCGGTCGGGACGGCCACGTGACCTTCCTGGACTTCGGCCTGGTCAAGCGGTTCACCACCGACGAGATGGACATCTTCGGCGAGATGATCAAGGCCATGGTGATCGAGGAGGATCACCACCGCTTCCGGCAGGTGGTCGAGCAGATCGGCCTGATCCCGCCCCAAGCCGGGTTCACCGACGACCAGGTGGCCGACTACCTGGGCCACTTCTACGACTTCCTGCTCCGCGACGAGCCCTACGCCATCACCCCCGAGTACGCCTCGGAGACGGTCCGGCGCTTCTTCGACACCAGCGGTCCCTACGCCGAGCTCCAGAAGGCGGCCAACGTGCCCCCCTTCATGGTGATCATCCAGCGCATCAACCTGGGCCTCTACGCCCTGTTCGGTGAGCTGGAGGCGACCATGAACTGGCGCCGCCTGGGCGAGGAGCTGTGGCCGTTCGTGGCCGGTCCCCCCGCCACCCCCATGGGCGAGGAGGTGGCGGCCTGGCGCCGTCGACGTGCGCGCCACCAGCACGACTCGCCGGACGAGCAGGACGAGTGGGCGTCGTGAGCGGGCCCAGGGCGACGAGGTCTCGGCCGAGGTCTGGGCCCGGCGGGACGCCGAATCGGTGTGGCACGGCTTCACCCAGATGTCGAACTACGAGGAGAGCTCACCGGTCATCGTCGAGCGCGCCGAAGGACGCGAGGTGATCGGGACGGACGGCCGGCGCTACCTCGACGCCATCTCCTCGCTGTGGGTCACCACCTTGGGCCACCACGTGCCCGAGCTGGACGACGCCCTGCGCGACCAGCTCGACCGGGTGGCCCACACCACCCTGTTGGGCAACGGCAACCGGGCCACCATCGAGCTGGCCGAGGCTCTGATCCCGCGGCTGCCGGTGGACCGACCTCACCTCATGTTCGCGTCCGACGGCGCGGCAGCGGTCGAACAGGCCCTCAAGATGGCCTTCCAGTACTGGGCCAACCGGGCCCGCGACGCCGGCCAGGACCCCGCGCCACCGGACGCACCCGCTTCCTGGCCCTGGACAACGCCTACCACGGCGACACCGTCGGCGCGATCTCGCTGGGGTCCGGCGGGTTCGGCACCGACATCTTCGATCCCCTGCGCTTCCCGGTCCTGCGGGCACCTGGCTACGACGACCCGGACTGGGCCGACGCCGCCATCGAACTGCTCGAGGGCCACCACGCCGAGCTGGCCGCCCTGGTGATCGAGCCGCTGGTCCAGGGCGCGGCGGGGATGCTGGTCACCGATCCCGGATCGGTTCGCCGGGTGGTCGACGCCGCCCAGGCCCACGGCGTGCTGGTCATCGCCGACGAGGTGGCCACCGGCATGGGGCGCACCGGCACCCTGTTCGCCTGCGAGCAGTGCGGCGTGACGCCCGACCTGCTGGTCATGGGCAAAGGACTGACCGGTGGCTACCTGCCCCTGTCGGCCACCGCCGCCAGCCGCACGGTCTACCAGGCGTTCCTGGGTCCCGACCTGAGCGAGTCGACCTTCTACCACGGGCACTCCTTCAGCGGGAACGCCCTGGCCTGCGCGGTGGCCCGCCGCCACCTCGAGCTGCTCGACCAGTGGGCGGTGCTGCCCAACGTCGTGGCCCGGGCCGAGCAGCTGGGAGCCAGGTTGGCCGAGCTGGTCGAGCCCCTGGCGGGGGTGGCCGAGGTGCGCCGGCGCGGCCTGATGACCGGGGTGGCCCTGGCCCCGCCCACCGATGGCCTGCGATGGGGCCGGCGGGTGTGCGCGGCGGCGGTGGCCCGGGGGGTGCTGTTGCGACCCCTCGGTGATGTGGTGGTCTTGATGCCCATGCTCACCTCGACCGACGGTGAGGTCGACCGGATCGTCGCCGTGCTGGCCGAGGCCATCGAGGCCGTCTGCACCGGAGTCGCCCCGGTATGACCCGAGCTCGCGTGCTGGCCGCCGGGCTGGCGGCCGTGTTGATCGCGTGCGTGGTGGCGGCGCCGGTGGCCGGGGCCGACACCCAGTCCACGCCGGCCACCCCGCTGCCTCCCTCGGCGGTGGCCGAGACCCGCGACGTCGAGTTCGCCCAGGTGGGCGGCGTCACCCTGACGCTGAACGTGTACCAGTCCAACCGGGGAGGCACGAACCGCCCCGCCCTGGTCATGGTGCACGGCGGGGCCTGGGGGTACGGCAAGGCCAACGACCTCGACGCCGAGGGCGCGCTGGTGGCCCGGGAAGGTTGGGTGGGCTTCAGCATCAGCTACCGGCTGGCCAACCAGACCCCCAACCCCTGGCCCGACGAGCTGTCCGACGTGCAGCGGGCCGTGCGCTGGGTGGGGGCCCACGCGTCGCGCTACGGCATC
The DNA here is from genome assembly GCA_963793965.1 of uncultured Microthrixaceae bacterium. Taxonomy (GTDB): domain Bacteria; phylum Actinomycetota; class Acidimicrobiia; order Acidimicrobiales; family Acidimicrobilacustridaceae; genus UBA4742. The sequence goes on along the minus strand of CAWCCB010000007.1, from coordinate 50,398 downwards.
GACCCGTCCAAGATCGCCATGCTCGGCGTGTCCGCCGGCGGTCACCTGTCCATCCTGGTGGGCGAGCTGGGCACGGCGACCGACGGCACCGGCAACCCCCTCAACTACGTGGATCCGCCCGTGGCGGTGAAGGCGGTGGCCGCCTGGTCACCCCCCACCCAGCTGTCGGGACTGGCCACCCCACCCCGGGGCACCAAGCCGCCCGACTGCGGTACCAACAGCCAGTGCACCACCTTCTGGTCCCTGCCGTACGTGACCCACTTCCTGGGCTGCAACCCGGTCAACTGCCCGGCGCGCAGCGCCCAGGCCTCGCCCACCACGCGGGTCACGGCCGCGACGGTGCCCATCTGGTGGGCCAACGCCACCAACGAGCTGGTGCCGCTCATCCAGGCCGAGCGCCTCGATCGGGCCCTCACCACCGCCGGCACCGACCACCAGCTCGACGTGATCAAAGGCGGCGGCCACGCCGATCAGAACGCGTCCAAGATCTGGAACGACATGATGGCCTGGCTGGCGGCCAAGATGGGGGTGCCGGTCCCGCCGCCGATCAGCTTCGCCGGGCGCAACCTCCTGTTGAGCCCGCTGGTGGTGATCTCGGTCATCCTGGGGTTGGCCCTGCTGATCGTCCTGCTGGCCCTGGCCCTTCGCGACGAAGAAGGCGAGATCTGATGGCTGAGCGCACCGACCAGGCCCCGGGCTGGGATCGCTGGGCCCGCGACCGCACCCGGGCCGTGGCCGACGCCGGTCAGTGGCGCCAGGTCCGCGCCTTCGACGCCGTGGGTCCCCGCGGCCTGCTGGCCGGCGCCGATCCCGGTGACCCGCCGCGCCAGGTCACCTCCTTCGCCTCCAACGACTACCTCGGTCTGAGCGCCCATCCGGCGCTGGCCGCGGCGGCCGTCGAGGCCATCGAGCGGTGGGGCACCGGGTCGGGCGCGGCCCGCCTGGTGGTGGGGTCGCGGCCGGTCCACCACGACCTGGAGGACGAGCTGGCCGCGTGGCGCGCCGCGCCGGCCGCGCTGGTGCTGCCCACGGGCTTCGCCGCCAACCTGGCCGTGCTGTCCACCTTCGGCGACCCCGGCGTGCGCATCCTGTCCGACGAGCTCAACCACGCCTCGATCATCGACGGCAGCCGCCTGGCCCGAGCCCAGGTGGCCGTGTACCGCCACGCCGACCCCGAGCACCTGGCCGCCCAGCTCGAGGCGGCCCGGGCCGACGGGGTGGCCCGCTGCCTGGTGGTGACCGACACCGTCTTCTCCATGGATGGCGACGTCGCCCCGGTGGCCGCCATCGCCGAGCTGTGCCGGACCCACGGCGCCCTGCTGGTGCTCGACGAGGCCCACGCCGTGCTCGGCCCCCAGCTCGACCAGGGCGAGCTCGACGACGTCGAGGTGCTGCGCGTCGGCACCCTGTCCAAGACCCTCGGGTCCCTGGGTGGGTTCGTGACCGGCAGCCGCCGACACATCGACCTGCTGGTGAACCTGGCCCGGCCCTTCATCTTCACCACCGCGTCCGCCCCGGCGGACATGGCCGCGGCCCGAGCCGCGGTGGCCATCGTGCGCGGCCCCGAGGGCGACGCGCTCAAGGCCCGCCTGGCCGCCCACGTGGAGCGCCTGGCCCCCGGCCACCCCTCGCCCATCGTGGCGGTGGTGGTGGGCGACGAGGCCGACGCCGTGGCCCTGGCCTCGGACCTGCTGGACGAGGGCATCCTGGTGCCGGCCATCCGCCCGCCCACCGTGGCCCCCGGCACGTCGCGCCTACGGGTGGCGCTGTCGGCGGCCCACACCGACGACGAGATCGATCAGCTGCGCCACGCCCTGGCCCGCCACGGCTACCCGGGCGCCGTCCCCGAAGGGGCTGTGGCCGTGACCCGGCCATGACCCGAAGATGACCCGGGAGCGGCCGGCCCGGCTGGTGGTGGTGGTGGGGACGGGCACCGAGGTGGGCAAGACGTGGGTGGCGGCCGCCGCCCTCGGGCAGCTGCGAGCCGACGGCCATCGGGTGGCGGCCCGCAAGCCGGCCCAGTCCTTCGAGACCGGCGACGCCACCACTGACGCCCAGGTCCTGGCCCAGGCCACCGGGGAGGTCGCCACCACGGTGTGCCCCGAGCACCGCTGGTACCCCGTGGCGTTGGCCCCGCCCATGGCGGCCGACGTCCTGGGTCGACCCGCCGTTCACCCTGGCCGACCTGCACGACGAGATCGAGTGGCCCGACGGCGTCGAGGTCGGTGTGGTGGAGACCGCCGGCGGCCTGCGTTCCCCCCAGGCCAGCGACGACGGCGACGCCGTGGCCCTGACCGGGTCGCTCATGCCCGACGTGGTGGTGCTGGTGGCCGACGCCGGGCTGGGCACGCTCAACGCCGTGCGGCTCAGCGTGAGCGCCCTGGCTCCGATCCTCGACACCCGCCACGACACCGAGCTGGTGGTGGTCCTGAACCGCTACCACCCCGACGACGACCTGCACCGGCGCAACCGGGCCTGGCTGGCCGACCACGACGGCATCGACGCCGTCACCACGATCGCCGAGCTGGTGCCGCGGCTCGTGCACTAGCCCGCCGGAGGGCGGGACCCTGACCGGTGTTCGCAAGGCGCCGGCCGCCAGGCCAGAGCCGTTGGACCGATGACACCCAGATGGCGAAGCGCCCACCGGGAGGCTTGCCGACCAGAGGGCTAGGACCTGGGAGTTCTCCCTTCGGCCTGCTCTTTGGCGATCCAGGCCACCAGTCCGTCGACGTCACCTTCGTCCCGGCCGTCATCGGACGAGGCGTAGTAGGCGTCGGCCCAGGCGTCGATCTCGTCGTCGTCGAAGCCGTCGCCGCGCAGGCGGGCCCGGGCCTCGTTGCCCAGCAGCCGGGCGCCCTCCACCTCGAGCGTGCCCAGCTCCGGCTCGATCACGCCGTCCTCGTCGGGCATGTCGGGGGTGATCGGGTCAGGCTCGCCAGCGCTCATGGATCCTCCAGGGATCGGGTTCGGACGGGTTCGGGATCATGGTGGCACCTGTGGACCCATGCGGGCCACCGAACCCCGATCGCCCGGCCGGAGCGGTGCCCACCATCAGCACTTTGACCCTCAACTGCACCCCCGCGGTGGCCGAAAGACTTGCAGGTGACTCCCGCCGTCAGCCGACGGTGGGAGGGATAGGACATGACGAGATCGGAGGAGACCCAGGTGTCCCCGGAGTACGTGAGTCAGGCGGAGACGAACGACGGACCTCCGCGTCTCGCTCCCGGGCCCGAAGTGCCTGGTGCTGACCGCGAACGAGGAGTTCTCGTCGATTGAGCGATGTGTCCCAAGGCCCTGGCTGGTGGCAGGCCTCCGACGGCAAGTGGTATCCGCCTCAGGATGCCGCCCAGGCGCCCGCGCCCGGTTGGTGGCTCGCCTCTGACGGCGAGTGGTACCCGCCCCGCGAGAGCGAGCAGCCACCCCACCCCGGCTGGTGGCTGGCCGCCGACGGCAGGTGGTACCCACCAGAGCCCGACACGCCCGCGGATCCGACGCCCCCCGACCCCGAGCCCCAGGCCGTGGTCGAACCCGTCCTCGAGACCCGGGCGGCGCGGCCCCCGCGCACCGTGGCCGAGGTCAGCCAGCACGCCGACTCGGCCACCGCCGTCAAGGCGCCGGCCGGCGCCCCCGACGCCTCCAGCCAGATCCAGCGCCGCGACGAGGCCTCCCGAGCTGACGCGGTGACCCAGGCCCAGGCCCGGTTCCTGGCCGCCAGCCGGGCCGTGCGGCTCCTCGAGTCCGACCTGGCCGGCACCCCCGCCGCCCCGCCGGTCGACGCCGGCCAAGGCCACGCGCCGGACCGATCCGCCCGAGCCGGTCGTCGAGCTGACCCGCAGGCCGATCGACGCCACCGTCGCGCCGGAGGCCGAGCCGACGACCCCCGAGGCGCCGACCATCCAGCTGGCCGATCCCCCGCCGCCAGCCCCGGACGGTCCGCTGTTCGAGATCCGGTCCTCGCCGTTGGGCGCCGACATCGAGCACCTGGGCGACCATCTGGTGGTGTTCGGCGATCGCCTGGAGCTGCGGGATCGCACCGACCGCATCCGCCGCCTCCTGCGCGATCGCGACATCACCGAGGTGTCGGTGCAGCGCAAGTTCACCGGGGCCGTTCTCACCGTGGAGAGCGGCGCCGGTGAGCCCATCGTGGTCAAGGGCATCAAGCCGGAGCAGGCCGACGAGGTCCGGCGCCTGATCCAGACCCGGCTCCGACACCGACGACCCGCTCCTGGCCGCGAGGCCACGGCCACCACCGCTCGACTCGACCCGGTGGCCGCCCCAGTCCCCCAGACGCTGGTCCCGTCCGCCGACGCCGTGGCCAACGCCGCCAGCCGCCTGGCCATCCTCAACCGGGACCGGCTGAACGAAGCCGACCTGCTGCGCAAGCTGGCCGACCTGCACCGCGCCGGCGTGCTCTCCGATCTCGAGTTCGAAGAGAAGATCGCCCTGGTCGGCCGCCTGGTGGCCGGCGAGCCCCTACTCATCGGCTGATCGAGGGGCTTGGCCCTCTGGTCGGCAAGCCTCCCGGCGGGCGGCTTCGCCATCCGGGTGTCACGAAGCGAGCGGCTTCGCTCTGCGCCGCCGCGTCCAGCCGAGTTTTCTTGGCCCTCCGGTCGGCAAGCCTCCCTACGGGCTACCCCACCAGGCCGAGCTTCTCGGCCGCGGCCCGGCGGTAGCGGCTGGTGCTGTGCTCGGGGTCGTGGTCGAACTCGGGGATGACCTGGGTGCCGAACAGCTCCACCGCCTCCTCCATCACCTCATGGGGCCACGTGGTCGAGCTGGGTCCCATGAGAATCTGGTCGCAGCCCACCGTCTCGAACTTCTTGAGGGCCTCGATGCACTCTTCGGGGTTGCCCACCACGCTCACGTTGGCTTCGATCCGCTTGTCGATCTCGGCCCGGGAGGGCTCGGGCAGGATCTCGGGCCAGGGCGGGATGCCCTTGGGCCGCGGGAAGGTGTCGAGGTACCGGAACAGCAGGCTGTTGTGGTAGGCGGTGCCCCCCCGGGTGACCCAGTCGCGGGCCTCGTCGCCGTCGGGCAGGCACAGGAACTGGCTCACGATGGCCACGTTGTCGTTGACGAACCCGCCCACCGGATCGGCGTCGGCCACCGCCTGCTTGTACACGTCGATGAGTGGCGCCATCTGGGCGGGGTTGCCGGCGGTGAAGCAGAGCACGCCCAACCCCATCTGGCCCGCCTTCTCGAAGGTCCCGGGGTTGCCGGCCGCCACCCACATGGGCGGATGGGGCGGGACGAACGGCTTGGGCAGCACCGGTCGGCTGGGCATGGAGAAGAAGCGGCCCTCGTGCGAGTAGGGATCCGGACCCCACATCTTCACGAACTCGCCGATGACCTCGTCGAACATCTCCTTGGTCAGGTCGGGATCGGTGATGCCGAACCCGCCCTGCTCGGTGGTGGACGAGCCTCGGCCGGTGCCGAACTCGAACCGCCCGGCGCTGAGGTGGTCGAGCATGGCCACCCGCTCGGCCACCCGGGCCGGGTGGTTGACCGGCGGGGTCACGTTGAAGATGCCCGAGCCCAGGTGGATCTGCTCGGTCAGCGCGGCCACATACGGCAGCAGCACCTCGTTGGCCGAGATGTGGGAGTACTCCTCCAGGAAGTGGTGCTCGGTGGTCCACCAGTACTTCCAGTTGGTGCGGTCGGCGGCCACGGCCAGGGCCACTTCGCTCATGATGCGCTCGTGCTCCGCCCGACCGGGATCGAGACCCCACAGGCCCTCGGGCACGAATCCTCCGCAGAACAGTCCGAACTCCATGGGCGCAGAGACTAGAACACGTTCTCGTTTGGCGCCCGTCCTGACGCTCGTCAGGGACCTGGCTCAGTGGTTGATGATGGTCACGATCAGCAGCACCACGCCCAGCATGAGGATGAGGGCGGTGAACAACCACAGCCAGCGACGACCGGTGGGGGTGTCCACCAGGTCGATGGTGGCCAGCGTGCGACGAGTGGTGGTGAGCTGGTCGCCGAGCTTCACCGACTGCTGTTGCAGGGCGGCCAGCGCGGCTTCGGTGGACGCCAGCTGCTCGCGCACCGCCGAGGTGTCCTCCAGCGCCGCCTCCCGGGTGGCCCGCTCCTCGTTCAGCTGACGCTGCATCTGGCGGTACTGGTCGCGCAGGCCGGCCACCGCCGCGTACTGGGTCTGCAGCTCGGCCAGCTGGCGCGACACGGCCCGACTGCGGCCGGTGGCGCTCTGGGCCGCCTCGCGGGCCGCGGCCAGCTGCTCCTGCAGCTCGCGGTGCTCCGCCTCGAGCTGGGCCATCTGGTGCATGACCGCCTCGGTCTCGGTCATCCCTTCTTCCCTGGCCACCTCCCGGACCGACTCCCACCGGATCTGGTCGCGCAGCTCGCCCATGCGGTCGACCTGGCGTGACCCGATGGCTCGCAGCAGGTCCTCGGCCTCGTGGACCACATGGGTGGCGTAGTCCACGTCGAAGGGATGGTCCTCGTCCGGATGGGCCCAGTGGTTGCGGGCGGTGCGCAGCTCGCCCACGGTGGAGCGGATGGTCTCGGCCAACGGCGGGCAGAAGGCCGGGCCCCACCAGCGGTTCATCACCTCGAGCTGGAAGTGCGGATCCGACAGCGACACCAGCACGTCGGGGCGCTTGCCCAGCTTGGTGGCCGCCATCAGGATCCAGTCGTCGTTGGGGTAGGCCGTCGACATCCGCTCGTCCACGAACGGCGCCAAGCCCTCGGCCAGGATCTCGAAAGCGGTGGCGACCTGCGCCCGATAGCTGACACCCACGCGGCAATGTTGCCCGACGTGGCACCCCGCCGCACGCCATGGGCTTCCCCGGCGGGTTGCGTCGGGACCTCCGGACGGGCCGGCGCTGGTACAACCAACACCATGACCAGCACCCAGACCCCGCTGCCGCACTGGGACGTGACCAGCTTCTTCCCGTCCCTGGACAGCCGGGAGGTGGCCGTGGCCCACGAGGCCACGGTGGCCGACCTGGCCCGGTTGGTGGCCCTCTACGACCGCCACGACGTGCGCGGTGGGGAGCCTCGCCCGCTGACCGAGGAGGATCAGGCCGCGGTGGACGAGGTCATCGGGGCCACCAACGCCCTGCTCGACCAGGTGCGCACCCTCAGCGCCTACCTGGCCAGCTTCGTGACCACCGACGCCGCCAACGACCGGGCGGCCGGGCTGCGCAGCCGCCTGCAGACCGAGCTGACCGACCTGAGCCGCCTCACCACCCGGTTCGACGCCTGGGTGGCCCGGCTGGGCGCCGAGGCCCTGGTGGCGGCCAGTCCGGCTGCGGCCGACCACGCCCATGCCCTGCAGCGGGCCGAGACCGCGGCCACCCACCAGATGAGCGAAGCCGAGGAGGGCCTGGCCGCCGACCTGCGCCTGAGCGGGAGCGGGGCCTGGGCCCGCCTCCACGGGGAGATCACCGCCCGCCTGGTGGCCACCGTGGCGGCCACCCTGGGCCATCCCGAGCCCGAGGTACTGCCCATCACCGTGGTGCGGGGGCTGGCCCATGATCCCGACCCGGCCCGGCGACGGGCCGCGTACCAGGCCGAGCTGGTCGCCTGGGAGTCGGTGTCGGTGCCGCTGGCCGCCGCTCTCAACGGCGCCAAGGGCGAGACCAACGTGTTGAACCGGCGCCGGGGGTGGGCCGACGCCCTGGAGCCGGCCCTGTTCACCAACGGCGTCGACCGGGCCACCCTCGAGGCCATGCAGGCCGCGGTGGACGACTCGCTGGCCGACTTCCGGCGCTACCTCCGGGCCAAGGCCCGGGTGCTGGGCCACGCCGGCGGGCTGCCCTGGTGGGACCTGTTCGCGCCGGTGGGCACCGCGGCCACCGATCGCGTCGACTGGGCCGACGCCCTGGATCGGGTGCGCACCGCCTTCGGGAGCTACTCGCCGTCCTTGGCCGGCTTGGCCGAGCGGGCCAGCCGCGACGGCTGGATCGACGCCGAGCCCCGCGGCCGGCAAGGAGGGCGGTGCCTTCTGCATGCCGGTGCGGGAGGACGAGTCGCGGGTCATGTTGAACTTCGACGGATCACCCGACAGCGTGCGCACCCTGGCCCACGAGCTGGGCCACGCCTACCACAACACCAACCTGGCCGAGCGCACGCCCATGCAGCGCCGGACGCCGATGGCGCTGGCCGAGACGGCCAGCATCTTCTGCGAGACGATCATGGTGGAGGCCGGCCTGGCCGCCACCCCGGCCGAGCAGCGCCTGGGCCTGCTCGACACCGACCTGCAGGCCGCCTGCCAGGTGGTGGTGGACATCCGCAGCCGCTTCCTGTTCGAGCGCGAGCTGTGCGAGCGGCGCGTCGCGCCAGGCCCTGTCGGTGACCGAGCTGTGCGAGCTGATGGTCGACGCCCAACGCCAGGCCTACGGCGACGGGCTCGATCCCGATGCGCTGCACCCGTGGATGTGGGCGGTCAAGGGCCACTACTTCACGCCCTTCTACAACTGGCCCTACACCTACGGCCTGCTGTTCGGCATCGGCCTGTACGCCCGCTACCGCGACGACCCCGACCGGTTCCGGGCCGGCTACGACGACCTGCTGTCGGCCACCGGCATGGAGGATGCCGCCGGGCTCGGCGCCCGGTTCGGCATCGACGTGCGCGACCCGGCCTTCTGGGCCGCCAGCCTGGACGTGATCCGCGAGCGCATCCAGGCGTTCGAGGAGCTGGCGTCGGCCGAGGCCGCGCGGCTGAGCCGCGCTCAGGACGAGGCGGCCAACAGGTCCTGGTCCTCCGGATGGGCGGCTGAGGTAGTCGGCCACGAACGGGCAGCTCGGCACCACCGGTGGCACCGTCCGCCGCGGATCCGGGCCAGCGAGCCGCGGACCAGCTCGGCGCCCAGGCCGCGACCCCGACGGGCGGGCTCGATCTCGGTGTGGGGGATCTCCACCACGTGCCCCGACGGCGACGGTAGTCGGCGAAGCCCGACCAGCTCGCCGTCGACGAACAGCTCGTAGCGGGCCAGCTCGGGATGATCACGGACCTCGGTGGCCACAGGCGCTCCTCCACGATTCGGGCGGCCAGTGTGCCGGAGCTCCGCCCCGATCGGTCACGGGGCGGTCGATCCGCGCTTCGGCTGGCTTCAGGTTCATGGGTCACGGTGGACGGTCAGGCAGGCGCCGGGATCGGGGAGGTTCGGGATGCGTCTCAAGTTGGTGGTCGTGATCGCGCTGGTGTGCCTCGGATCGGGGGTCAGCGCCACCGCGGTGGGGGCCAAGACGCCTCCCCCGGCGCTGGTCTGTGGGCAGGTGATCACGACCAGCGTCGTGCTCCGCGCCGACCTGACCTGCGCCGGTGACGCCCTGATCGTCGGAGCCAGCAACGTGACGGTGGACCTGGGCCACCGCCACCTCACCTCGACCGACGGCACCGGGTTCGGGGTCCGGTTGGCGGCAGTGGACCCGTCGGGTCCTTGCGCCACTGGCGTGACCGTCAAGGGCGGCACCATCTCCGGGTTCCTCGGCGGGGTGGGCAACAACGGCTGCGGGCGCCGGTCCACCGACCCGCAGAACGGCCTGGTCTCGGGATCGACGTTGGTCGACAACACCTGGGGGGCCTACCTGTGGGGCGGACTCGACCTCGGCCTCAGCCACGCCACCGTCGAGGGCCCCAACGGGATCGGTCCGAGCACAGGCCCGGGTGGATCCAACGGCTCGTTCGCGCCTCGACCACTCCCACATCACCGTCACCAGCCCGGGCGGCTACAGCGCGTTCATCTCGGGCGGCGTGCAAGGCACCATCGACTCGAGCCGCCTCGAGGGTGGGAGCATCCTCAACGGCGAGAACGCCCCCCTGTACATATCGAGCTCGAACGTGACCGGGGTGGCCATGCACTGCGGGGACACCGGCGTGAGCATCTCGTCCAGCCACCTGATCGACAGCAGCGTCGACGGCGAGGCGTGCGGGTTCTCGTTCGACGATGACCGGTTCGCCGGGCCCGGCTCCGGTACTGGCATCCGATCCGGCGCTTCCAACTTCTCGATCTCGCTCACCAACAGCGTGTTCACCGGGTGGGGCACCGCGCTCGTAGTGGGTGTGCCGGCCACCATCACCGGCAACACCTTCCGCCAGAACGGCACCGGCGTCGCCGCCGCCACCTCTTTGGGAGCGGCACGGTGAGCGACAACCGGTTCGTGGACAACACGGGCACCGGCCTCCTGCTCACATCGGGCACCTGGCACGTGGGCTCGAACACCGCTCTGCGCAACGGAGGACTGGGCATCGACGCCGAGGGGACCGGCCTGACGGTGACCGACGACGGGAACAACGTGGCCCGCCAGAACCAGCCGCCCCAGTGCGTCGGGGTGGTCTGCCAACGCTGATCGAGCGATGAGATCACGATGGCGTCGAGCCCGCCGGGCCTGGGCCATGGCAGCAGCGATCGAGGCGGGGTCGGTCACGTCCAGGGTGAGCCGCTGGGTGGCGGGGACGTCGGCCAACAGGGCGACGTCGCGGGCGGTGGCCACCACCTCGTGGCCGCGACGGATGAGCTCGGCGGCCGTGGCCGCCCCGATGGCCCGGGCCGACCCGGTGATGAGCTCGCGCATCCGGCCAACCTACGGCTTGGAGTCCCTCACGAGCGTGGGCACCGAGATCCGGGCCCGAGCGTCGGCGCCACCTAGGGTGGCGCGGTGGCTTCCCGCGCCGATGACCTGACCTGGCTCCTGACCCAGTGGCACGCCACCACGGCAACCGGGGGCGAGTACATGACCTGGCGGCAGCTGGTGGGCCGCTATCCGGGCAAGAGCAACCTGGCCTGGTTGTGGGGGCTCATCGCCGCCGCCGTCGACGAGGGCCTGCTGGCCCACGTGCCGGGCGACGAAGCTGTCCCCGAGCCCGACACCAAGATCAACTGGGAGCGCTGGTCGCTGACCGATGCGGGCCGAGCCCGCGTCAGCCCGCAGGCCACCACCTGATCCCGAAGCGGACCACCGCCGGGGTGTCCCCATCTGGACGGCGGTGGCCAGATCCACGCCGCGGCAAAGGCCGTGTCCACCGATCCGAGCCGTCGTGCGGTAGCAGGGTGAGGCGCGCCGGCCGAGGTGGCCCCGGCGTGACGGCGAGGTTCCGTGACCAGCTTCGATGACCAGTTCGACGACCTGTGGCGGATCGCCTACCGCGTCGCCTTCCGGGTGCTGGGCGTCCGCGAGGATGCCGAAGACGTGGCCCAGGACGCCCTGGTGCGCGTCGGCCTGCGTTGGCGGACGGTGTCGAGCTACGCCGCCCCCTTCACCGCCCGGGTGGCCGGCCAGCGGGCCATCGACGTGTGGCGCCGCCGCCAACGCCGTCCCCCCGACCCGGCACCGCCCCACGCCGGCCCGGCCACGAGCGAGCTCGAGGTGCGAGACGCGCTGGTGCAGGCCCTGCGTCGGCTGCCGACCCGCCAACGCCAGACGGTGATCCTGCGCTACCTGGCCGACTTCGACGAGCACGCCACCGCCGACGCGCTGGGCTGTTCGGAGGGCACGGTCAAGACCCACGCGGCCCGCGGCCTGGCCGCGTTGCGCACCACCCTGGCCATGGCCGAGCCGACCGAATCGGAGGTCGACTGATGTTCGAGGACCTGGATGACATCGCCCCGCCCGAACCGGGTCCGACCCGGCGCCACCAGGTGACCGACGCCATCCGCGCCGGCCACCGGGCCCGGCGACGGTGGGTGGCCGGCCTGGCGGTGGTGGCGCTTTTCCTGGTGGTCGCCGCCGGCGCCTGGGCCCTGCCCCGTCGCCACGATCAGGGCCAGGTGATCACCGGGCTCACCGACCGGTCGTGGACCTCGTTCTGCGCGGCGGCCGACCGGCTGCGCGTGGACCAGCAGCACCAACAGGCCGGCCAGGGAACCGTGGTCTACCCGAACGATGTCTCCGACTACGCCGCGCTCACCGCATCGGCACCCGACACCGAGGTGCGAGATGCGCTCGGGGCGGCACGACCGTTCCTGTTGTCGGCGCCGCTGCACTCCCCCACTCCGATCGAGCTCCATGCCGGCCGGCAGGTGGCCGAGGCGCTGACCGCCCAGTGCCATCTGACCACGACCGATCTTCGGAGTGATCGTCAACCGCATCTCGGTCACGCTGCCCGCCTTCCGCGGCCCGGCCACGGCCAGCGATCTGGCGGCCATCAGGTGGGCGCTGGTGGGCTTGACCGAGTCGGAAGCGGCCACGGTGGCCCAGCACGGGGGCTGGACGATCCGCGTGGTCGAGCGGGACGGCACCCCGCTCGTGGTCGACCAAGGACGACGTGGCCAACCGGATCGACGTCGTCATCCGGGATGGCATCGTGATGAGCACCTGGACGGGCTGAAAGATAGGAGAACCTGGCGAAACATCTTGTAACAGCCGATAGCTACCGCTAGAATCAATCATATGTTCGAGGACGGCGATCGATGATCGAGCTGGCGGAACGGTGCCGCAAGGCGGCGGGAGTCGACGTGTCGTTCGCCTCCGATGCCGAGCTGTGCGCCGCCGCGGTCGAGCTCGAAGCCGGCCTGGCCGCCCTCCAGGCCGCCCAGCTCCACGTGCTGGCCGAGCTCGAGACCCGCGAGGTGTGCGACCGCCAGTTCGGCCTGAGCACCGCCTCGTGGCTGGCCGACCGCACCCGCCTCCCCCGCGGCGTGGCCGGCGGCCGGGTGCGGGTGGCCACCAAGCTGCGCCGCGCAGCTCGACCGGGTCGACGAGGCCCTGTCCGACGGACGCATCACCTTCGACCACGCCAAGGCGCTGGCCGACTCGGCCAACCCGCGCATCGCCGACCAGGTCGCCGACCACCAGGACCAGTTCGTCGACCACGCCCAGCACGCCCCCTTCGCCATCTGGCGGCGCACCGCTGGCCGAGCACTGCGAGCTGTGGGACCAGGACGGCGGCTACGACCCGGCCCGCGACCGGGCCCGCAACCGACTCCACCTCGACCCCGGTCGGCGACACCATGGCCGTCTCGGGCGAGCTGGTGGGCGAAACCGCCCTGGTCGTCGGCCAGGCCATCGAGCGCGCCGCTGACCAACTGTTCCACCGCTACCACCGCGACCACGAACTGACCCCCGACTGCGAGATGCCGTCACGGGCCACGCTGCGAGCCGAAGCCCTGGCCGACCTCTGCCGCCGCGCCCAGGGCACCGAACCCGGTCAGTCCCCCGCCACCGACATCACCCTGGTGGCCCGGCTCGACGAGCCCGACCCGATCGACCCCGATCGAACCGACCGAGCGCGACGAGCCGACATCGACCGACCCGCCCGACGACCTCCGCACCAACAACCCTCGAACCCTCGGCCTGCGCACCCCCGACGGCGCCCGCCTCGACCCCGCCCGCTACGCCCACCTGCTGTGCGACCCGGTGCTGCACCCCCTGCTGGTCGACCACCGCCAGGTGCCCCTGGCCCTGGGCCTCGCCGTGCGCCTGGCCACCCCCGGGCAACGCCGGGCCCTGGCCATCCGAGACGGTGGCTGCGTGTTCCCCGGCTGCGATCGACCACCCGGCTGGTGCGACGCCCACCACGTCCAACCCTACGAACAGCTCGGCCCCACCGACCTGCTCAACCTGGCCCTGCTGTGCCGACGACCACCACGGCGTCACCCACCGCCGCGGCTGGACCATGGAGTACCCGACCCCGACGGCGGCTTCCGCTGGACCACGCCCAGGGCCTGGTCCTCACGCTGCTCGGCCCTCAGCCGGCGCGTGGATCCGGCGCGCCCCGCAGTCCCCGACGGGTGACCTTCAGGCCGGTGAGCGTGCGGTCGGCGTGGCGCATGCGCCACGACAGCAACCGCTGCGCGCACTCGGCCACCACCGGCGCGCACGTGGGGTCGGCGGCCCGGTCGACCAGCTGGTCCGGGTCCTCGACCAGGTCGAACAGCAGGGCGGGCAGCCCGGCGAACTGCACGTACTTCCAACGCTCACCCCGCAGCACGTCCAGCGTGCACGCCTCGCTGGGCAGGCCGAAGAGCTGCTCGGGTCGCTGGTTCAGCGGATCGGAGAAGTCCCATTGCCAGTGCGCCTCGGTCCGCCAGTCCTCCACCCCGGCGGCACCGGTGGCCACGAACCCGCCCAGCGACCGGCCGTCGCACTGGCGCGGCACCGGCAGACCCAGCCACTCCAGCACGGTGGGCATCACGTCCACGTGCTCGGTGACCGCCTCGATCCGCCGGCCCCGGGCCGCCGCATCGACCCGGGGTCGCGCACGATGAGCGGCACGTGGTAGCTCTCGTCCCACCAGCCCAGCTTCTCCATCAGCCAGTGCGCGCCCATCTGGTCGCCGTGATCCGACGTCAGCACCACCAGGGTGTCGCCCGCCGCCCCCGACCCAGTCCAGCCAGTCGAGCACCCGACCCAACTGGTCGTCGACCTCGGCCATCATCCCGTAGTAGGTGGCCGTGATCTGGCGCAGCTCCGTCATCGTCGGGTGCCCGGATGCCGGGCACGGCCCGGGCCATGTCCGACAGCGGGTGCGACGGCTCCTGGTCGGGTGACGGGGCCCGCACCGGGGGCGCCACGTCCTCGGCCCGGTAGCGATCGTGGTACGGGCGCCGGCACCCGGTAGGGCGGGTGCGGTCGCAGGTAGCTCAGGTGGGCGAACCAGGGCGTCGCCTGCGGACGCGTCCGCGAGCCAGCCCGAGCAACCCGTCGGTCAGGTAGGCCGTGTCGCTGTGCTCGGCCCGGTACACCGGCGGCGCCCAGCTCGACCCGTGGTCGGCCGCGCCCGGGAAGGTGGCGTCGGCGGCGAAGATGTCCGCCACGTCGGTCGGGCCGCTCGTAGCCCAGCTCCACCAGCCACTCGATCCACGGCTCGATGGTCTGGGACCGGAAGTCGACCACCGCCTCGAACCCACGGCAGCACCCCCTCGTAGCTGAACAGCCGGGGATCGTCGGGTGCCACCCCACGGGGATCGACGCTCACGTCGGTGTAGCCCACCAGCACCGGGTCGTAGCCCGCGGCCCGCACCTCCCGGGCCAGGTTGGTGAACCGCTCGTCGAGGGGCGTGCCGTTGGCCACCACCCGGTTGGTCATCGAGTAGGTCCCCGTGTACAGGCAGGCCCGGCTGGGCGCGCACGGCGCCGACTGGGCCCAGTGGTTGGCGAACAAGGTGCCGCCCGCGGCCAGGCGATCCAGGTTGGGGGTCTCCACCAACGGGTGTCCCAGGGCTCGACAGGCAGTCGCCGCGCCACTGGTCGACGGTGATGAACAGCACGTTGCCGGGCATCGATCCCGCCGTCAGACGAGGTGCGCGGCGCCGGCGCGAACGCGGACGCTGAAGGTGGCGGGCGCAGCCAGCGGATCGGCCACCGAGGCTCGCAGCCGGGTCGTGCCCGGGCCGGCGCCGCCGTGACCGGTCCCGAGCTGGCCGTGCCGTCGGATCCGGTCACCGCCGTCACCGACGCACAGCCACAGCTGGTGAAGGTGGCCGCCGGGCCGGAGGTCGACGGCGAACACCACCGGGACGCCGGCCAGGCGCTCGCCCAGGCTGTCGGTCACCGTGGCCCGCAGCGGCGCCACCGCAGCCGACGCCGTGGTGGTCCGCGACGCCGGGGCGTCGGCGATGATCCGCAGGGCCACCGGCACTCTGGGCGTGGCCCCCACCACCGTGGGCGCCGGGATCGAGCGGGTGGACAACGTCCAGTTCGCGTCCAGGCCGTGGACGATCACCTGGCTCACGCTCACCGACGGCGCGGCCGAGGCCGGGAACACCCGCAACCGCACGCCGGTGATGGCCCGCGACGACCAGTCGGTGGGCATCTTGACCACCGTGCGCAGCACGCCCGTGCCCACCAGCGGATACCCGCTGCCCAGGTCGCTCTGGTACCAGGTGGCCGAGCCGGCCAGCTGGAGGTCGACCGCCACCGAGCTCACCCCGGCGCCGGTGGTGGCCAGCTGGACGTAGGCGTACTGGCGGGCGTCGCCGGGCTGGGGCGAGGTCGGGTTGGTGCTCAGGTCGGTGTACCAGCGGTCCATCTCCTGGCCCATCACCTCATAGGTCCAGGGGTTGGCGTCCATCGACCGTCTCCCGGGGCTGGCCCGGACCGGGCGGGGCCACCGGTGCCTGCTGGAAGCGGAAGCCGGTGGTGCCCTGGTCGGAGAAGTCGTTGTTGCCGGTGGCGTCGCGCAGGATGGCGTGGTGGCCCCAGTAGGAGCCGGCGAAGGCCACGTCGGTCTCGCTGGCCGCTCCCTGGGTGTCGGGGTAGCCGGGCGGGACCCCGCCCCACAGGTAGCTGGCGTCGCTGACCGAGCCGTCGGGCGCCACCGTGAAGGAGATGGCGTTCTCGATGTCGGTGAGCCGTCCCCACGAGCCGAGCTCCAGGAAGGGCACGAACCCGGTGCCGGCATCCTCGTGGGACCACACCACGGTGTAGCTCGAGCCGCACCGAGCCGCCGGCCAGCGGCGTCGACCCGGCGTAGTCGATCAGCGGGGTGTCGTGCAGCGCCGAGGTCGACCGGCCGTACATCACCGGGGCGTAGGCGTAGGCCAGGTACGACGGGTTGTCGGGCGCGACCACCCGCAGGCCGGCCGAGCGCACCTCGACGTGCAGGGCGTGGCCGTCCATGGCCGACAGGCTGGCGTCGGGGGTGATGGTGACCGTGTGCTCGCCCTCGGTGAGCGGCCCGGTGAAGCCGGCGTAGACGAACGGGGTGGCCCCCCGGAACAGCACGAGCTGCTGGCTCGGTCCCCCGTCGATGCTCACGTCCACCACCGCGGCCCGCGGGGTGCGACAGCGCCCACGAGCTGCCCGGCGCGTCCAGGGCCAGTTGGACCAGACCCTCACCGGTGACCGGCGGAGGCGGCGTGGCGGGAGGCGACCCGAACACCGGTCGGGCGTGCCCATCGGGACGTAGGCCAGCGAGTTGCCGTCCCACGGCCCGGTCACCGCGCCCGGGCGCGGTCAGGTCGCCGGCCGGCCCGGCGTCGAGGTGCAGGGTGACGGGCTTGGCCCGGGTGGCCACCGGCGCACCGGGCCACCGCCGGGCGGGCGCCGGCGGCACGGGCCGCCGAGGCGGCCGACCAGTCCGCCGGCACCGAGCACGATCCGGGGCGGCGCAGGCCGACGGACGAGAAGGTCAGGTTCTGGAGCTGGACCGACGGTCCGCCGGCCAGGGCGAACAGGGCCACGAAGCAGGCGTCCACCCGGCAGTCGTCGGTGCCGGCGGCGGTGGACACCACCGCTTCGGCCCGCAGCGTGCCGGCCACCACCCCGGCGGCGTCGGAGAACAGCACGGTGTCGCGCTGCTCCTCGCAGCCGTCGTTGGGGTTGACCTCCGGCGGCAGCTGGCCGGTGAAGATCTTCAGCGCCACCGGATCGCACTCGACGAACACGAAGGTCGACCCGGGCGTGGTCCCGGTGCTCACCACCGACAGGGTCTGGCCGTCGACCAGGCCGGTCGACGGGGTGACGCTCAAGGTCGGGCACGACCGCGGGTCGACCGACGGCTGGCCGCGGCTGACCGCGGCCGACCAGCTCGGCTCCGGAGCCGCGCCGGCCGGCGGCGCCCCCAGCGCGGCCGCCAGGGTCAGCGCCAACGCGGCCGACGAGCACGGACAGGATCCCCCGATGACCTGGCATGGAGCGACGCTAGCGCCCCCTCACCCGCGGCTCACCCGGGGATCATGGCTTCCTAACCGCGCTCCTGCCAGCATCGGCCCATGATCCCCTCGCTCCCACCGCACTGCTCGATCACCGTCGCTGAGCCTGGCCTGATGCCGTCGCCCTGGCCGCCCGTGGCCAGCGGGTGCGGGCTCGGCTCTCGCCACGGCACGGCCAGCCCCGCGGCCACCGCCGGCGCCGACGGCACCATCACGCTCCCGGTGGGCTCGTCCACCCAGCACCTCACGGTGGGCGGGCGCTCCCGGTCGTTCCGGGTGTACCGGCCGGCGTCGCTGTCCGGCCCAGGGTCCGGCGCCGCTGGTGGTCATGATCCACGGCGGCTACGGCAGCGCCCAGAACGCCGAGACCGACTACGGCTGGGACGGCCAGGCCGACGCCGACCGGTTCGTGGTGGCCTACCCCGACGGGGTGGGCCACGCCTGGAACGTGGGCGGTGGCTGCTGCGGCACGCCCGGGCGCGATCAGATCGACGACGTGGCCTTCCTCACCCAGATGGTCACCACCATCGGTCACGAGGTCCCGATCGACCCGGCCCGGATCTACGCCACCGGGATCTCCAACGGCGGGCTGATGGCCTACCGCCTGGCCTGCGACACCGACGTCTTCGCCGCCATCGGCCCCGACTCGGCCACGCTCATGGGCACGTGCCCGTCGCCGGCGCCGGTGTCGGTCATCCACATCCACGGCCTGTCCGACGACCGGATCCCCTTCACCGGGGGCAAGGGCACGGGGTTCGCCACCGTGGTGGACGGCCCGCCGGTGCCGACGGTGGTGGCCATGTGGCGCTCGGTCGACGGCTGCGCCGCGCCGACGGTCACCACCGCCGGAGTGGTGACCACGTCGGTGGCCACCTGCCCCTCGGGGCGCGCGGTGGAGCTGATCACCATCACCGGCGCCGGGCACCAGTGGCCGGGCGGCAAGTCGCCCCGGGCTCGATCGGTCGGGTCATGGGCCTGGACCCGCCGTCCACCGCGCTGGCCGCCACGCCCACCATCTGGGCCTTCTTCCAGGCCCACCCCAAGTCTGACTCGGGGCCGGCCGCGGCGCCGGCTCAGCTGCCCCAGCCCGGCGGCGTGGACCCCGCGTCGCCACCGGTCGGCGCGTCGGCGGAGGACGCCTGGTCGGCGCCCGGGGGCGGCGGCGGGGGCGTCACGTCGGCGAACTTGGCCTTGAGGTTCTCGACGGTCTGGTCGTCGATGTGGTGGCGGTTGACGCTCACCGGCTTGTAGGGCTCGAAGGCCCGGGCCATCTGGTCGGCGTCGCCGCTGGCCCCGATGAGCACCAGCATCGACGAGTCGGGCGTGAGCTCGGCCTTGACCGACTCGATCATCTTGTCGTCCATCCCCGCGTCCTTGAGGGCCTTGCCGATGAGGCCGCCGATGGCGCCGCCGCCGACCCAGCCGGCCAGGAACCACGCCGGGGGGAACCAGAAGAACAGGAGCAGGCCGACCAGTGCGCCCAGCCAGGCGCCGGCGGCCACCGACCCGTGCGGGCTGTGGGTGGCGATGCGGCCGCCCTTGTGCTTCTCGACGATGGCCACGTCGTCGATCCAGGCGTAGTGCAGCTCCTCGAGGGCCCGCACGGCCGACATGGCGGCCTGGGCTCCGTGGACCTCGTCGAACTTGAGGGTGATCAGGTCAGCCATGAGATCGCTCCCGGGGAGTGGGCCGTGGGTCGTCCGCCAGGCTAGCGGCGCCGTCGGTCCTCGTCGGGACCGGCGCCCGAACGTGACCGGGGCCCCGAAGGCGGCGCGGCGGGCGGCGCGGCGCAGGGCGGCCAGCACCGGCGCACCGGCCACCAGCACCAGCACCGCGTTGGTCAGGGCCCGGACCAGGTCCCAGCCCATGGCCGTGGCCAGGTGGTAGGCCACGAACCGGTGCAGGTTCTCCCCCAACGAGGCGCCGGGGACGGGGCCGAGCTGGGTGCCGGCGGACAGGTAGGGCCAGAACCACAGGTCGAGCAGCAGGCCGTAGGCCAGTCCGGCCACGAAGCCGTAGCCGGCCAGCAGGACCAGCTCGCGCCGTCCCCGGGCCGGCGGCAGGCAGCCGGCGAAGAAGCCCACCCAGGCCGCGCCGAACATCTGGAACGGCAGCCACGGCCCCACCCCGCCGGTGATCAGGGCCGAGGCGAACAGGGTGAGCGCGCCCAGCACGAAGCCGAACCCGCGGCCCAGCACCCGCCCGGCCGGGATCAACAGGAAGAACACGGGCTCGAAGCCCGACACCCCGCCGGGCAGGCGCAGGGCGCAGCCGCAGGCGGCCAGCACCCCGAGCACGGCCACGCTCTTGGCGTCGAGGGTCCCGTCGGCCAGCTCGGCCAGCACGATGGCCAGCAGCAGAGGCAGCAGCGCCACGAACACCCACGGGCGCGTCGGCCGCGTGGGCCAGGTTCGAGTTGCCGTGCACCAGCCCGGCGCCGCGGCTGTCGGCCACCAGCGGCCAGGTGAAGGCCACCAGGCACAGCAGCGAGGCCGCCGCCAGCAGCAGGGCGGCGCGGCGACGCAGCCCGAAGGCCACCACCGTGGTGCTCACGGGCCGGGCCGCCAGCTCGCCGTCCACCCGACGCAGCGCCTGGCCCACCTCGGCCACCGTCATCCACGCCGCCGGCGCCAGCACCTTGGCCACCTGGGGCGCGAACACCGGGCGAGTGGGCCACCACCTGGCGGGCCGGCCCGTCGGCCACCACCTCGCCCTCGGCCAGCACCACCACCCGCCGGGCCACCCGCACCACCACCTCGACGTCGTGGCTGGCCAGCACCACCAGGTGGCCGGCCGCGGCCAGCTCGCCGATCAGCCCGACCAGGTGGTCCTTGGCCTGGTAGTCGAGGCCCCGGGTGGGTTCGTCGAGCACCACCACCGGCGGGGCCGGGGCCAGCACCAGGGCCAGGGCCAGGGCCAGGCGCTGGCCCTCGGACAGGTCGCGGGGATGGGTGGCGTCGTCGACGCCGGGGGTCAGCCGGTCCAGGGTGGCCCGGGTGGTGCCCGGCGCCAGGCCGGCGTCGTGATCGTTGTCGTGGCACTCGGCTCCCACCGAGGTGCCGTTGAGCAGCAGCATCGGGTCCTGGGGCACCAGCCCCACCCGCCGGATGGCCTGGCGCGGGGCCAGGTCGGAGGGGCTGGCGCCCGTCCACCGGTCACCGTGCCCACCTGCGGGGGGCGCAGGCCGGCCACATGGGCCAGCAGGGTCGACTTGCCCGAGCCGTTGCGGCCCATGACCGCCACCACCTGGCCGGCCGCCAGCTCGCAGGTCGACGCCCCGCAGGGCCACCACCGATCCGTAGGCGGCGTGCAGCCCCTCGGATCACCACCGACGGGTGCGCCCGGCGAAGCGCGGCCGCGTCCGGAGTCTCGGGGCGGTTCGACGCCGGCCAGCTGGCGGCGCAGGGGCTCGGCCATCCGGCGG
The DNA here is from genome assembly GCA_963793965.1 of uncultured Microthrixaceae bacterium. GTDB lineage: Bacteria > Actinomycetota > Acidimicrobiia > Acidimicrobiales > Acidimicrobilacustridaceae > UBA4742. Next base: position 29,413 of record CAWCCB010000007.1, on the reverse strand, counting down.
GCGTCGCGGATCGACAACGGCAGCGGCGACCATCCGGCCAGCCGGCCCAGCTCGACCACCGGCGGCGCCACCGGCGAGTCGACCATGATCTCGGCCGGCTCACCCAGCTCGACGGGAGCGCCGTCGCCGGGCAGCAGCAGGATCCGATCGGCGTACTGCACCACCCGCTCCAGCCGGTGCTCGGCGATCAGCACGGTGACGCCCAGGTCGTGCACCAGCCGGGTCAGCGCGGCCAGCACGTCCTCGGCCGCGGCCGGATCCAGCGCCGAGGTGGGTTCGTCCAGCACCAGCACCCGGGGGGCGGCGGTCATGGCCGCGCCGATGGCCACCCGCTGCTGCTGGCCGCCCGACAGGGCCCGCAGGGGTCGCTGGCGCAACGGGTGGAGCCCCAGCAGGTCGAGGGCGTCCTCCACCCGGCGGCGCATCACGTCGGGCGCCACGCCCAGGTTGCCCATGGCGTAGGCCAGCTCCTCCTCCACCGTGTCGGTGACGAAGCCGGCGGCCGGATCCTGGCCCACCATGCCCACCACGTCGGCCAGCTCCCGGGGCGGATGGTCGGCGGTGGATCGACCGGCCACGGTCACCGTGCCGGTGAGCAGCCCGCCGGTGAAGCGGGGCACCAGCCCGTTGACCGCCTGCAACAGGGTGGTCTTGCCCGAGCCGGTGCGACCCACCACCAGGCACAGCTCGCCCTCGCCCACCTCCACGTCGACCCCGGACAAGGCCGGGGCGGACGGCGTCGGGATAGGTGAAGCCCACCTGGTCGAAGCGGATCACGTGGCCGGACCCACCGGGGCGGGGCGGGGTGCGGCCACCGCCGGCACCAGGCCCACCAGGATCCCGGCCACGGCCAACACCGGGATGCCCGGCCAGGTCAGCGGCGAGGTGGCCGGGTTCAGCGCCGCGGCCCCGCCCGGCAAGCGCGCCGCCACCATGGTGGCCCCGGCCGCCACCACCCCCGAGGCGCTCACGATCCATTCGGGCAGGCGCCACGGATCGGGGCGGTACCGGGTGCGCACCGACCGGCGGCCGGCGGCGAACAACCCCACGGCCAGCGCCCCGGCGCCCAGCCCGACCAGGGGCAGGCCCAAGCCGCCGGGTGCGCCGGCGTCGGCCAGTCCGTAGAGGCCCACCGCCACCACCAGCAGGCCGACGACGGTGGCCGCCGTCCCCAGCCGCTGGGCGCGCCCCGACGCCGGCTGGCGGCGCCCGTAGCCACGCGAGTCCATGGACGCGGCCAGGGCCACGGCCCGCTCCAGGCCGCCCTCGAGCACGGGCAGGGCCAGCCCGCGCAATGCGGCCACGCCCCGCACCGGTCGCCCCCGCAGGCGCCGGGCCTCGCGCAGCCGTCCCAGCTCGATCACCGCCTCGGGGGCGAAGGTCAGCGCCACCGTCACGGCCACGCCGGCTTCGTAGAGGGCGGCGGGCAGGGCCTGGAGCATCCGATAGGGACTGCACAGGCTGTTCACGGCGCCGAAGCAGATCAGGACCACGGCCAGCTGCAGGCCCCGCTGGAAGGCGTCCACCAGGGCCTCCACCGTGACCTGGCCCCCGATGCTCACGCCCGCGGCCCACGACGGCAACCCGATGGACGGCAGCCGGAACACCACCGTTCCGGGCAGGCGGTCACCGATGAGGATCTGCTGGACCAGCCGGAAGGCCACCACGGCCACCGCCATCCACACGAAGAACCGGAACGACCGGGCCCAGGGGGCGTCGGAACGCCGGGCCGACACGACCACGGCCACCACCGCGATGATCAGGCCCAGCACCGCCACGTTGGTGGTGCGCATGGCGGCCAGGGCCAGCCCTCCCGCCCACAGCCACCAGGCTCCCGGATGCAGGCTGCGCCAGGCGGCCGGGTGACGGTGTCGGCCCAGCAGACCGCGGGGTGGCGGCCGCCGGGTGCTGCGCCGGCTCGACCCGTGCCTGGCTCACCTGGCTCACGTGGCTCACGTGGCGCTCCGCCGGCGACGGATCAGCACCGAGGCCACCACCAACCCCACGATCACCATCGCCACCAGGATCGGACCCACGGGCGAGCCCCGGCCCGACCGAGCCACGATCTCGCCGTGGCTGGGCAGCGCCTGGGATCGATGCGTGGCTGATCGATGGCGCGGCGTCGGTGCTGGCACCGACCGTCGTGGGGGCCGTGACCGACCCGGGTGACGACCCGGCCGTCGGGGCAGTCGTCCCGACGCTGGACGGCGAGGCGATCGATGCAGTCGGCGCGTGCGACACGGGAGCGGTGGCCACGGAGCTGGTCGGCGGCGTCACCGACGGGGTGGGCGCGGTCGTCGTCGGCGTCGGCGCGAGGCACGGTCCCGTCGCCGCGTACCGCGGCTGGCCTTCGTTCGAGCTGTCCGTGCCCTGCACGAACCTCCACCCCTCCACGCCGCCGGCCGAGAGTCGATAGCTCGTCGGCCCGACCCTCGAGTACGTCCACCCGCCCGGGCCACCGTGCCAGTAGCTCCAGTACTCGTAGCCGTTCGGGGTATCGACGCCGCAGCCGGTGGCCGGATAGCGATCGATGCTGCACAGACAGACCATTGCTCCCCCAGCTCAACCGATTGCCGACGGCGGCGCTCAGCAGGTCCGCGCCGGTCTCCCCCGGCGTGAAGGGCAGGCAGATCGTCTGGACGGTGGGCGTCGGCGCGCTCCCGGCGCCGGTGACCGAGCCGAAGTCGATGACCAGACCGACGTGGGGGGTGTCGGCCGACGCGCATCCCCCGCCGGCCAGGGCCGCGCATCGAGGCCGATCCCGACAGCACCGAGGCGGCCAGCACCGCGACGCACGCGACCAGGCCACCGGCGGCAGTTCGCAGGGAGGGAACAGACACGGGCGGGCCTCGGGACGACAGCGGAGCCGGCGACGGCCGGGGCCCGGGCCCCCTCGAGGGCTTCAGCCGGGGATCGATCGCACCGACGGCGGACCGATCCCGAGCTCCAGGTCCGTAGTCCGACGACGGAGACATGGAGCAGTTCGCTTCGAGGCGGGCAGTCCGGCTCGCGGGACCGAATCTCGGTCCCGCCTACGGTTGCGGGTCAGCGCCGGCATCTGACCGGCTTCCCCCACCTCGACGCGTCTGTTCTGGCCAGAGCAGACCACAGCCCCCGCCGCGTCGTCAACCGACGTCGGAGGGGCTCGGCTACCCTCCGCCAACCGATGGCCACCGCCACTCCGCCCTCCGTCGCTCGGCCCGAGCTGGTCCGGCCGCCCGGCGCGCCGCCCGTGCTGGTCTGGCGCCTGGATGCGCCCCGGGTGGTGCTGTCGTCGGCCCCGGTGGGCGGCGGACTGGGCCCGAGGTCGTGGATCCTCAACGCCCAGGTGGCCCCGGGCTACGCCCGCACCGATCTGGCCGCCCATGCCCGGGAGCTCTGCGACCACGCCGGGCTGGTCCCCGAGGCGGGGGTGGCGCTGTTCACCGCCGCCGACGTCGAGGATCTGTCCAGCGTCGACGACGGTGGGGTCCGAGCCGACGTCACGGTCGGGGTGCGGTTGCCGGTGTGGGCCGCGGCCCCCGACGAGCCGACCCGATCGATTCCGGCGGGCCCGGGCACGATCAACGTGGTGGCCTTCCTGCCGGTGCGCCTGGGCGACGCCGCGCTGGTCAACGCGGTGGCCACCGCCACCGAAGCCAAGACCCAGGCCCTGCTCGAATCCGGGGTGTCGGGGACCGGCACCGCCACCGACGCCGTGTGCCTGGTCAACGGCCCCGCCGGCCGCCAGGCCGCGGCCTTCGGCGGTCCGCGCTCGGAGTGGGGTGCCCGCCTGGCCCGGGCCGTGCACGCCGCGGTGGTGGCGGGGACCCGGGCCAGCCTGGCCCGGCTGGCGCGAGAGCCGGACCGGACCCCGACGTGATCACCCTGGTCCTGGGCGGGGCGCGGTCGGGCAAGTCGGCGGTGGCCGAACGGCTGGCCCTGCGCCATCCCGCACCCGTGCTGTACCTGGCCACCGCCACCCTCGATCCCGACGACCTGGACATGGCGGCGCGGGTCGAGGCCCACCGGGCGCGGCGGGGGGACCGCTTCATCACCGTGGAGGCCGGTGCGGACCTGGCCGGGGCCCTGCGACGGGCCGGTGACCGACCGGTGCTGGTCGATGCCCTGGGCACCTGGCTGGCCGCCTCGAGTGGCGCGCCGGAGGACGACGGCTTCACGGCCACCGCCACCACCCGGGGGCCCGAGCTGGTGGCCGAGCTGGTCGGGCGGCCGGCGCCGACCGTGGTGGTCTCCGACGAGGTCGGCCTGGGCGTGCACCCGGCCTCGGAGATGGGCCGGCGCTTCCGCGACGCCTTGGGGCTGATCAACCAGCAGGTGGCGGCCGTGGCCGACGAGATGCTCCTGGTGGTGGCCGGTCGGATCCTTCGCCTCGACCCCCTCGATGCCCTCGACGCCCTCGACCTCCCCGTCGCGCCCGACGCGCCCGACGCCCGGGATCGACCGTGAGGCGGGCCCTGGGCTTCCTGACCGTGTTCGGCGGGGCCTCGACCCCGTCGGGGACCACCCTGGGATGGTTCCCGCTGGCCGGCGCGCTCATCGGCGCCGTCCTGGGCGCGTTGTGGTGGGGCGCGGCGCAGCTCTGGACCCCGGTGGTGGCCGCCGCCGTGGTGGTGGCCGCCGACGCGGCGGTGACCGGGATGCTGCACCTGGACGGGCTGGCCGACGCCGCCGACGGGCTGCTGGCCCCCATGGAGCGGTCCCGGCGCCTCACGGTGATGGCCGACCCCCACATGGGCGCCTTCGGCGTGGCCACCCTGGCCGTGGTGCTGATCCTGCGGGTGACCGCCCTCAGCTCGATCGCGGCGGCACCCCTGTTGCTGGCCGGGGTGTGGTGCGCCTCCCGCACGACCATGGCCCTCATCGCCTGGACCCAGCCCTACGCCCGTCCCGGCGGCCTGGCCCACGCCTTCCTCGACGATGGTCGGACCCCGGGGCGGGGCCTGGTGGTGGCCGTGGGCCTGGGGGGTGCCGTGCTGGCCGTGGGCCTGGCCGTGGTGGGCGGAGGCGAGCTGTCCCACCGTTGGCTGGGGGCGGCGGCCGTGATCGTCGGTGCCGCGGTGGCGGCCGGCGTGGCCGGACTGGCTCGACGTCGCCTGGGTGGGTTCACCGGTGACGTGCTGGGCGCGGCCGGCGTGGCCGGCGAGACCGCGGCCCTGGTCGTGCTGGCGGTGCGCCGATGACGGCCCGACGGCGGACCCCGCGCCCGCTGGGGGCGGCGCTGGGCGTGCTGATCGACGCCCGGTGGGGCGAGCCTCCCGTCGACCCCCATCCGGTGGCCGTCTTCGGGTCGGCCATGGCCGCCATGGAGAGCCACACCTACGACGGCACCCGTGCGGCCGGGATCGTGCACGCCGCCATCGGGGTGGGCCTGGGAGCCGGGGCGGGGCTGGCCGCCGACGCAGCCGTCGGCCCCGAGCTGGCCACCGTGGGCGCCACCGCGCTGGCCGTCGCCGGCCGAGGCCTGGCCGACGCGGCCGAGCGGGTGGCCGACCTGGTCGAGGTGGGCGACCTCGACCGGGCCCGTCTGGCCATCCGGGCCCTGGTCGGTCGGGACGCCTCGCAGCTCGACGCGGCCGACCTGGCCCGGGCCGCGGTGGAGTCGGTGGCCGAGAACACGGTGGACGCGGTGGTGGCCCCGGCCTGCTGGGGGGCGTGCCTGGGCGCGCCCGGGGTCCTCGGCTACCGGGCGGCCAACACCCTCGACGCCATGGTCGGGCACCGGTCGCCTCGCTACCAGGACTTCGGGTGGGCCAGCGCCCGGCTCGACGACGTGGCCAACTGGGTGCCGGCCCGGCTGACCGCCGGGCTGGTGGCGGTCGTGCGCCCCGAGTCGGCGGGCGAGGTGATCCGAGCCGTGCGCCAGGACGCACCCGACCATCCGTCGCCCAACAGCGGGGTGGCCGAGGCCGCCTTCGCCGCCGCGCTGGGCGTGCGCCTGGGCGGGCCCAGCCAGTACGGCGATCGACTGGAGGTCCGACCGGACCTCGGTCGGGGCCCGGCGCCGACGGCCGACGACATCCGCCGCGCCGTGCTGCTCAGCGGGGATGTCACCCTGGCCCTGGCCGGCGCGCTGGCCACCCTGGGGTCGTGGCGGGCCCGGGTGGTGCTGCGCCGAGCCCGGGGCCGGCGGTGAGCGGTCCGCTGCCCGAACCGGGCGCCCACGGCGACGACGCCGGCCGGGTGGCCGGCGCCCTGGGCATCGACCGCGCCGACCTGCTGGACCTGTCGGTCAGCCTCAACCCGTTCGCGCCCGACGTCCGCGCCCTGCTCGCCGCCCACCTCGCCGCGGTACGGGCCTACCCCGACCCGGGCCCGGCCTCCGCCGCGCTGGCCGTCCGCCTGGGGGTCGAGGAGGGCCGCGTGCTGGTGACCAACGGGGGGTCGGAGGCCATCGCCCTGCTGGGCGCCCACCTGCGGTCGGGTCGCATCGACGATCCCGAGTTCGGCCTGTACCGGCGGCACCTGGCCGAGGTGGCGCCCGACCGCGGACGATGGCGGTCCAACCCCCACAACCCCAGCGGGCTGCTGGCCGCCCCCGACGAGGTGGCCGCGGTGTGGGACGAGGCCTTCTACCCGCTGGCCACCGGCTCGTGGACCCGGGGCGACGCCGACCGCGGCGCCTGGGTGGTGGGTTCGCTGACCAAGGTGCTGGCCTGTCCCGGGCTCCGCCTGGGCTACGTCATCGGCCCCGATCCCGAGGCGGTGGCCCGGCTGGCCCGGACCCAGCCCGAGTGGTCCGTGAACAGCCTGGCCGCGGCCGTGCTGCCCGAGCTGCTGGACACGGTGGACCTGCCCGACTGGGCCGCTCGCATCGCCCACGAGCGGGATCGGCTGGTGGCCACCCTGGCCGAGCACGGCTGGACGGCACCCCGGGCGGATGCCAACTGGGTCCTGGTCCACGCGCCGGGCCTGCGTCGGGCGCTGATCGACCAGCGCGTGCTGGTGCGGGATTGCGCCAGCTTCGGTCTGCACGGCATGGTGCGCATCGCCGTGCCCCATCCCGACCACCACGATCGTCTCAAGTCCGCGCTGGCCGCGGCCGAAGCAATGGCACGGTCGCACGCGGGGTCACCCGCACCCACCACCGCCGCACGCTCGGCCACCCCACCGGAGAAGGACGCCCCGTGATCCTCCAACCTCTGCTCGACGCCGTGCTGGTCGACGTCGGCGGCACGCTGGTGGACGAGGCCGCGCCGGCCACCCCCGTGTCCGACCTGGAGGCCCAGCTGCGGCCCGGGGTGCTCGAGGACCTGGCCGCCATCGCCGCCCAGGTGCCGGTGGGCGCCGTGACCAACACCGCCACCATGACCGCTCCCCAGGTGCGGGCGCTGCTCGAACCCAGCGGGGTGAGCGGGTGGCTCGAGGTGGTGGTCACCTCGGTGGACGTGGGCCAGCGCAAGCCCGACCCGCTGCCCCTGCAGGTGGCCATGGAGCGCCTGGGGCTGTCCGATCCCCGCCGGGTGCTGTTCGTGGGCGACCAGCCCACCGATGCCGAGGCGGCCGAGGCCGCGGGCATGGCCTATGCGGACGTGGCCGGCGGCACCGTGGGCGAGGCCATCGAGACCTGGATCGAGCAGATGGCCGGCGGGCGCTTCGAGTCGGCCCGGGCCGCCATCCGTCCGGTGGACAGCGAGGCCATGGCCGAGGCCACCGCCCACCAGGACCGGCTGACCAAGCCGCCCGGGTCCCTGGGTCGGTCTGGAGGCGGCCAGCATCAAGCTGGCCGGGATCGCCGGCACCTCGCCGCCCCCGGTGCCCGAACCGGCCGTGGTGGCCGTCTTCGCCGCCGACCACGGCGTGCTGGCCGCCGGCGTCTCGGCCTGGCCCCAGGAGGTCACCGCCCAGATGGTGGCCAACTTCGAGGCCGGCGGGGCCGCCATCAACGTGCTGGCCCGCCAGGTCGGGGCCGACGTGGTGGTGGTGGACGTGGGCGTGGCCACCCCTCACGAGGTCCGGGTCCACGCCCGGCCGACCGCCCGGGCGTGCGCCGGCGCAAGGTGGCCCGCGGCACCGCCGATCTCTCGCAGGGCCCGGCCATGACCCGCACCGAGGCGCTGCTGGCCCTCGACGTGGGCGTGGAGACCGCCGAACGGGCCGTGGCCGAGGGCGCCCGCTGCCTCATCACCGGCGACATGGGCATCGGCAACACCACCGCCTCGGCCGCGCTCATCGCCGCCTTCACCGGCCGGCCCGGCGCCGAGGTCACCGGCCGGGGCGCGGGCGCCGACGACGCCGTGCTGGCCCGCAAGATCGAGGTGGTCGAAGCCGCGCGTCGAGCGCCTGCCGGCCACCGCCGGGCCGCTGGCCCGGCTGGCCGAGGTGGGAGGCCTGGAGATCGCGGCGCTGGCCGGCTTCCTCATCGGGGGTGCGGCCGCCGGGGTCCCGGTCATCGTCGACGGGGTGATCGCCACGGCCGCGGCCGTGGTGGCCGTGGCCCTGTCCCCCGACACCCGCTGTCGCCTGGTGGCCGGCCACCGCTCGGTCGAGCCCGGCGCCTCGGTGGCCCTCGAGCACCTGGAGCTCGAACCGCTGCTCGACCTGGACCTGCGGCTGGGCGAGGGCACGGGCGCGGTGCTGGCCCTGCCGCTGCTGCAGGCGTCGGCCCACCTGCTGGCCGAGATGGCCACCTTCGACAGCGCCGGGGTGAGCGACAAAGAGCCGGGCTGACCGGTCCGACCCGCGGCCCGCAGGTTTCTGACGAGGCGTCAGGAACGCGCTACGTTCGCTCCATGAAGCTCGGGCTGATGTGGGGGTACTGGGGGGCCGGTCCGCCACCGGACATGATCGGCGTGACCCAGGAGGCCGAGCGGCTGGGCTACGACTCGGTGTGGACGGCCGAGGCCTGGGGATCCGATGCCTTCACGCCGCTGGGCTGGCTGGCCGGGCACACCTCCACCATCAAGCTGGGCACCAGCGTGGTGCAGCTGGCGGCCCGCACGCCGACGGCCACGGCCATGGCCGCCCTCACCCTCGACCACCTCTCCCAGGGTCGCTTCATGCTGGGCCTGGGCGTGTCGGGTCCCCAGGTGGTGGAGGGCTGGTACGGGCGCCCGTCGGACAAGCCGCTGGCCCGCACCCGCGAGTACGTCGAGATCGTGCGGCGGGTCCTGCGGCGCGACGAGCCGCTCGACTTCCAGGGCGAGTTCTACCAGCACCCCTACCACGGGCCCGGCTCGGTGGGGCTGGGCAAGCCGCTGCGGGCCATCACCCATCCCCTGCGGCCCGACCTGCCCATCTACCTGGGCGCCGAGGGACCGCGGAACGTGGCCATGGCCGCCGAGATCGCCGACGGCTGGCTCCCGCTCTACTACTCGCCGCACCACCCCGACGTGTACGCCGACTCGCTGGCCGGCGCCAAGCCGGGGTTCGACATCGTGGCCGGGCTGCAGGTCAACATCAACGACGACCTGGAGGCCGCCCTGGCCCCGGTCAAGATGATGTTGGGCTTCTACATCGGCGGGATGGGGGCCAAGGGGCAGAACTACCACACCAAGCTCATGGGCCGGTTCGGCTACGAGGCCGAGGCGCTGGAGATCCAGGAGCTGTTCTTCGAGGGCCGACGCGACGAGGCCGTGGCCAAGGTGCCCGACGACTTCGCCGACGCCATCTCGCTGTGCGGGCCGCCCGAGCGCATCCGCGACCGGGTGGCGGCCTGGGAGGAGAGCCCCGTGTCGACCCTGCTGGTGTACTCGCCGGGCGGCCCCGAGGCGCTGCGCACCCTGGCCGAGCTGTTGATGTAGACGACCTGCCGACTGGAGGACACGATCGTGACGACGCCCCCGACCACCCGACCCGCCCCGACATCGACCTGCTCGACGGGCACTTCTACGGCAACGACCCCCACCCCCAGTTCACCTGGATGCGGGCCAACGCCCCCGTGTACTTCGACGAGCCCAACGGCGTCTGGGGCATCACCCGCTACGCCGACCTCAAGGCGGTGGCGGCCGACCCGGCCACCTTCTCCAACGCCCAGGGCATCCGGCCCGACAACGGCCCCCTGCCCATGATGATCGACATGGACGACCCCGATCACCTGCGCCGGCGCAAGCTGGTGAACAAGGGGTTCACGCCCCGGCGGGTGCGCGAGAGCGAGGATCGCATCCGCCTGGTGTGCGACTCGATCCTCGACGCGGTGTGCGAGACCGGCTCCTGCGACCTGGTGCGCGACGTGGCCGCGCCCCTGCCCATGATCATGATCGGCGACGCCCTGGGCGTGGCCCCGGAGGACCGCGTCGACCTGCTGCGCTGGAGCGACGACATGGTCTCGGCCCTGTCGGGGTCGACCTCGACCGACGAGGCCATGCTGCGCGGCCGCCAACGCCTTCAGCGAGTACGAGGCCTACAGCGCCCGGGTCATCGCCCAGCGGCGGGCCTGCCCGGGCACCGACGACCTGATGGGCATCCTGGTGGACGCCGAGGTGGACGGCGACCGCCTCGACGACGCCGAGCTGAACATGGAGTCGCTGCTGATCCTCATCGGCGGCGACGAGACCACCCGCCACGTCATCTCCGGTGGGATGGGCCAGCTGCTCGAGCACCCCGACCAGCGCGACCGCCTGGCCGGCGACCTGTCGCTCATGCCGGGGCGCGGTGGAGGAGATGCTGCGCTGGGTCAGCCCCATCCGCAACATGGCCCGGGTGGTGACCCACGACGTGAGCTTCCGGGGCCAGCCGCTGTCGGAGGGCCAGAAGCTGCTGCTGCTGTACCCGTCGGCCAACCGGGACGAGGACGTGTTCGACGACCCGTTCCGCTTCGACATCGAGCGCACGCCCCAACGACCACGTGGCCTTCGGGTTCGGCACCCACTTCTGCCTGGGGGCCAGCCTGGCCCGCCTGGAGATCACCGTGATGGTCGAGCGCATCCTGGCCCGCCTCCCCGACCTGGCCCTGGCCGGGCCCACCCCGCTGCGGCCGGCCAACTTCGTCAGCGGCTACCAGTCCATGCCGGTGACCTTCACCCCCAGCCCGCCCGTCGGCGCCGGCGCCGTCTGAGGGCGTTCCCTCCCACCGGTCACTTCGAGTCTGGCGATGATTTCGCACCGACGTCGGTGGAGAATCATCGCGAGGGGGACGCCCGATCGGGCAGGCGTGGATCAGGCCGGCTTCACGAACGAGACCAGCAGCCGGAGGCCGTCATCGGTCACCTCGGTGAGCTCCGGCACGTAGCGGTAGCCCAGCGGATGGTCGAACTCGACCAGACCCTCGACCTCGGTGAGCTGGTGGGTCAGCACGTGACGCACCAGCGCGCCCTTGAGCAGCTTGTTCCAGTGGCTGACGGTGACCAGCTGCGCTCCGCCCGTCGCGAACGACCTGGTCGCAGAAGCGCACCGAGACGAGGCGCGCGCACGGCGTCGGGATCGCCCGCGGTCACACACGGCGCCCAGGCGGCGCGGTGCTCGCCGGGCAGCAGGTCCCACACCACCCGATCGGCGCACCTCCGGGGCCAGGGCGGCGGTGATGGCCGGGCGCCACCAGGCCGGCCAGCCGACGGGCCGGCCGGGACAGGCGGGGCAGGGTGGCGCCCATCTTGAGCTTGTAGTCGGGGATCGGATCGGCCGGCCCGACCACGCCCCACAGGCCCGAGAAGATCCGCACCTGGGCGTCCAGCCGGCGGCGGTCGGCGGCGGGCAGCGACGGCCGCGTCCAACGCCTGGTACAGCACCCCGGTGTAGCGCTCGATGGCCGGCCAGGTGGGCGACGAGGCCACGGCCAGGTCGTGGTCGGTGGCCGCCGCCAGCGCCTCGCCCTTGACCCCGAGCAGGGCGCCGCGCCGGGCCGGCGCGACGCCGCCATGGCCCGCACCAGCGCGGCGATGACCCGGGCCCGGCGATCGTCGAGCTCGGGGCCACGAGCGTGCCGGGTGCCCAGGCCGGCCCGTCCGCCCTGCGGCCTTGCCCTCCGACGGAGGCAGCAGAATGAACGGCGTCATCGGCCGCACCCTACGATCTGGTCATGCCCTCCCCCGAACCCCGCCGCTGCTCGCCCGCCGAAGCCGCTGCGCTGCTGGGCCAGACCGACACCTTCGGCATCCCGCTCGGGCCCGGGCACCCGCCCGCCCTGCTCCACGCCCTGGGCGATCGCGACGACTGGGTGGACCTGACCATCTCGGGCGCGTTGCTGCTCGACCTCTACGCGGTCTTCAGCCATCCCGGGGTCCACTACCTGTGCGGCTTCTACGGCCCCGCCGAACGGCTGCTGGTCGACACCGGCGCCAACATCGACTTCGTGCCGTCCGACTTCCGCCGCTTCGCCCCGCTCCTCGAGAAGTTGGCCCCCCGGGTCCTGGCCTGCCTGGCCACCCCGCCCGACGAGCAGGGCTGGTGCAGCCTGTCGCTGCACGCCGGCGCCACCTACCACGAGTTCATGCGGGCGGCGGCCGATCCGGACCGGGTGGCCATCGTCGAGATCAACCCGAACGCGCCCCGCACCCAAGGCCTGCTGCCCGAGCACCCCCACGCCATCCACGTGGACCAGATCGACGTGCTGGTCGAGAGCGACCGGCCCATGTTCACGCTGCCCGAGGACGTGCCCGACGACATCGACCGGCGCATCGCCGCCTTCGTGCGGCCCTACATCGCCGACGGGTCCACCCTCCAGACCGGCATCGGCGGGATCCCCTCGACCATCGCCTCCATGCTGGCCGCCGACGACGGCGGCGACTACGGCATCCACTCCGAGATGTTCACCACCGGCCTCATGCGGCTGCACCAGGCCGGCAAGGTGACCAACGCCCGCAAGGGCCAGTTCGACGGGTTGTCGATCACCACCTTCGCCCTGGGCACCCCCGAGCTCAACGAGTTCCTGGACGGCAACGACGAGGTGCGGTTCCTGCCCGCCCAGGTGGTGAACGCGCCGGAGATCATCGCCCGCAACCGCCAGATGGTCACCATCAACGGCGCCCTCACCATCGACCTGTGGGGCCAGGCGGTGGCCGACACCCTCGGCGGCCGCCAGTTCTCCGGCATCGGCGGCCACGAGGACTTCGTGTCGGTGGCGGGCTTCGACCTGGAGGACCGGTCGATCCTGTGCCTGCGCTCCACCGCCACGGTGGGGGGCCAGATGATCAGTCGCATCGTGAGCCAGCTGCCCGCCGGAGCGGTGATCACCACGCCCCGCCACCAGCTCGATCTGGTCATCACCGAGTACGGGGTGGCCTCGCTGCGGGGCGGCACGGTCCGCGAGCGCGCCGCCGCCCTGGCCGCGGTGGCCCATCCCGACTTCCGCGACGAGCTCGAGGCCCACGCCGCCGCGACGCTGGCTCAGGTGAGCCTGGTCAGGTGACGGTGAGCGCCAGGGTCTGGGTGCGCACGGTGCGGCCCAGGCTGGTCCGACCACGCTCATGCGTGTAGCTGTAGACACCCGCGGCGGTGGTGCAGATCGTGCCGCCGGCGCCGCCCAGGTTGCCCGGGCACAGCAGCTGCTGCCGCTGGTGGCGGTCGAGCTGCAGGTTGGGACCGTTCATCGTCACGGTCACGGGCTGGCTGGCCGACACGCTACCAGGTCGGCCTCGGGCGCACCGGCTCGCGTTGATGTCCCACGTGCCGGCGATGGTCCGGGTCGGGATGTTGAAGCTCAGGGTGACGTTGGGGAAGGGCACGGCGGTGGTGGTGGTGACACCGGGTGGTGGGCGGTGACGACTTGACGGTCACGGTCGTGGTGGCGGTGGCCTTGGCCGTGGTGGTCGTCGAGCTGGAGGCCGACGATCCCGGACTGGTGGCGGTGGTGGGCACGGCGGTGGTGGGCGTGATGGTGGTCGGGGTCCCGCGCAGGCACGGTGGTGGGAGCCACCGTGGTGGTGGAGCGAGGCGAGTCGGTGGCCAGCTTGGCCGTCGGGTGCTTCGAGCCCGAGCCGCCCAGCAGGACCACGGCCAACAGCACCACGACCACGGCCGCGGCCGCGGCCGCGACCAACCAGCCGCGCTTGGAACCGCCCGCCGGCGCGTCCCCACCCGATCCGGCCTGGGCCGCCACCCGCGGCCGCGGCCGGCGGCATAGGCCGGGCTCGGCGCCAGCCGGCGGGCCGTCCGACGCCTCGGGGGATCTCGGCGTCGACCAGCCCGTCGACCGGTCCGGCGAAGGCGGCCAGCCCGACGGCTCGGCCCGCGGCCGCGGCATCGTCGTCGCGCGACCCGCGTCCCTTGGCCGGCTTGCGCTCGTTGGCGCTGGCCTCGGCCACTCTCGGCCGCGGCCAAGCCGGCCGCGCCGGTGGCCGCGGCTCCGGCCACCCGGCGGCGGCCGGGGCGACCAGGCCGGACCGGCGAGCGGAGGCGGAGCCGGACATGTCCACGCCGGCGCCGGCCAGGTCCTCGACCACGCCCTTCCTTGAACCCGGGCGGGGCGATGGCGCAGGGGGATGGCGGCGAACACCTCGATCGGCCGAACCGGGACCTGCGAGGCGTCGCGGCACGCCTGGCAGGTGCGCAGGTGCTCGGCCACCAACTTGACCACCGACGTGTCGAACGTGTGATGCCCCGACACCGCCGTGGCCAACTGATCGTGGGTGGGCGCGACCCTGGCGCCACATGATCTTGGAGCGCACGACCGCGTTGTAGCCCGCCTCGACCTTGCTCAGGATGGCGTCGATGGACGCCGGCGTCTCCTGCATCACCGCGGCCACCTCGGCCGGGTCAGCCGGTGGCGGTAGTGCAGGTCGAGCACCTCGCGCACCTGGTGACCCAGCACCTCGGCCGCTTCCCACAGGAACGACACCACGGCGGTGTCGGTGGCCAGGGTGCGGACCTCGGCGCTGCGGGTCAGGCGATCCTCGGCGTAGGGGCCCACCGGCAGGCGCATGTCCACCCGCTGGGCCTCGTTGGCGGCCATGGCCTGGCCGGCCGAGCGCAGGCCAGCACCCGGAACGGATCGGTGGCGCCCTGCTGGACGATCCGGCGATGGGTGGCCACGAAGGCCTCGCTCTCGATGCGCGTGGCGTCGGCGGTGGTGAAGCCGCGGTTGGCGATGCGGTCGTAGACCGGGTCGGCCCAGGCGTCGAACAGGAGGCCGAAGGCGGCCGTGTCCCCGCTGCGCAGCAGGGCGGCGAAGGCCTCGTCGCGCTGGCGGCCACCGTCTGTTCGGGCGCGACGGCTCCACCGGCGTGCCTTCCGCGCCAGGGCGCCCGTCCGCCTGTCCGATGCTCATGACCTTCTGTCGGCCGCGGTATGGGTGCTCTTTAGGTGACCGGTAGCATCCGCCGAACCCATGTCACCCGCCTCGCTTCCCTCCTCGACGCCGCGCCCGGCCCAGTGGTTGGCCCCCCACGTGGGCCGTTCCGTGTCCGAGCTGTCGCGAGTGGCCCGCCTCGGGGAGGGCTCGGTCATCGGGGGCAAGGTCGCCCTGTCCCTCGACCGGGCGCCTCCCCGGGCGCCTGGCCGCGCCCATGACCGTGGCCCTGGTGTCGGGGACCAACGGCAAGACCACCACCACCACGTTACTGGCCCTGGGCCTGGCCGCCTGCGGTCCGACGGCCACCAACCGCAGGGGGCCAACCTGGCCAGCGGCCTGGCCGGGGCCCTGCTGGCGTCGCCCGATGCCACCTACGCCGCGCTGGAGGTGGACGAGGCGGTGCTGCCCTGGGCGCTGGGCGAGCTGCACCCGCGGGCGGTGGCCCTGCTCAACCTGTCGCGGGACCAGCTGGACCGCCTGCACGAGGTGCGGGCCACCGCCGAACGCTGGCGTCGGGCCCTGGCCGACCGACGCGCCCCCGCTGGTGGTGGCCAACGCCGATGACCCGCTGGTGGTCTGGGCCGTCGACGAGCTCGCCGGCGCCAGGCCGCCGACGACGCGAGGGCGGACGTGTCGTGTGGGTGGGCGCCGGGCTGGCCTGGCAGCTCGACTCGTCGGCCTGTCCGTGGTGCGAGGCCGACCTGGTCTTCACCGACACCGGCCTGGCGCTGCCCCGGCTGTGGCCGGGCCGACCCGGCCCTGTCTCCCTGGCCGACGGCTCCACCCGCTGCGCGACGGCGACGCGTGGTCGACGGTGGCGGCGCCGCCCATCCCCTGGGTCTTGACCGTTGCCCGGCCGCTCGGCCCGGGCCAACGCGGCCATGGCCTTCGCGGTGATCGACCAGCTCGGCCTGCCCACCGAGCGGGCCACGGCCACGCTGGGCCGAGGTCCGCAGCATCGAGGGCCGCTACCAGCACGTGCGCCACCGCGGCGCCGAGCTGGTGCTGCACCTGGCCAAGAACCCGGCGGGTTGGGCCGACCTGCTCGACCTGGTGGCGCGACTCGGCGGGTCCGCTGCTGCTGGTGCTCAACGCCCAGGGCCAGGACGGCCGGGATCCGTCGTGGATCTGGGACGTGCCCTTCGAGCGCCTGGCCGGCCGCCGCGCCTACTGCCTGGGTGAGCGGGGTCTCGACCTGGCCGTGCGCCTCGACTACGCCGGCCTCGACGTGACCCGGGTGGCCGACCTCGACGCAGGCCGTCGACCAGCTGGTGGCCGACGGCGGCCGACGTCCGGGCCGGTCGACCTGATCGCCAACTACAGCGCCTTCCAGCAGGTCCGCCGCCAGCTGGCCGGCGCCGATCCGAGGCGCCGATGATCGGCATCGGGCTGGTCCGGCCCGACCTGCTGGGCACCTACGGCGACGGCGGCAACGCGGCCGTGCTGGCCGACCGCCTGGTGCGCCGCGGCATCCCGGCCGAGGTGGTCGCCCTCACCGCCGGCCGCGACATCCCCGATTCGGTGGCCGTGCTGGTGATGGGCGGGGGCGAGGACGCGGCCCAGCGGGCCCTGCTGGCCGACACCCGCCTGCTGGGCGGGGTGGCCCGGGCCGCCGAGCGCGGCGTGCCCGTGCTGGCCGTGTGCGCCGCCCTGCAGGTGCTGGGCGTCGGCTTCGAGATCGACGGCCGC
Organism: uncultured Microthrixaceae bacterium; assembly: GCA_963793965.1. GTDB lineage: Bacteria > Actinomycetota > Acidimicrobiia > Acidimicrobiales > Acidimicrobilacustridaceae > UBA4742. Next base: position 12,558 of record CAWCCB010000007.1, on the reverse strand, counting down.
CGCGAGGCGGGCATCGGGCTGCTCGACGTCGAGACCGACCGGCTGGCCCACCGGGCGGTGGGCGAGACGCTGGTGCGACCCGAGCCCGGCACCGGCATCGACCTGGGCGCCTCCGTGCTGACCGGCTTCGAGAACCACGGCGGCCGCACCCGGCGGGGCCCGGACTGCCGTCCGCTGGGCCGCGTCGAGGTCGGCGTGGGCAACGGGGACGGCACCGACGGTGCGGTGACCGGCCGCGTGGTGGGCACCTACCTGCACGGTCCGGTGCTGGCCCGCAACCCGGCCCTGGCCGACCAGCTGCTGACCTGGGCGGTGGGCGAGCTCGAACCGCTGCCGATCGACGTGGTCGAGCGACTCCACGACGAGCGGGTGTCGGCCGTCGGCCCGGGAGCGGCGAGCCACCGACCAGGCCGACGCCGCCGCCGAGGCCGGCCGCCTGGCGGGCCGTCCGCCACCGTGTGGCCGGCACCGGGGCCCGGATGGGCGCGGCGGTCAGCGAAGCGACGAGAGGCCGTCGAGGCCGTGGAGCTTCTCGGGGTTGAGCAGGAACCACACGGCCAGGATGCGCCCGTCGACCTGCTCGAGCTGCATCACCAAGGGACCGTCGGGCAGCTCCACCCGCAGCGCCGGGCGGGCGTTGAGCTCGATCATCGAAGAGGCCGCGGTGGGTTGCAGGCGGGCGCCCAGGTTGACCAGCAGCCGGCTGACCCGGTCGGGCCCCACCACCGGCCGGCGCGCCGCCCGCCGGGTCGGCCCGGCGTCGGACACCAGCACCACCTCGGGATCCAACAGCTCGACCACCGCGGCCGGCGTCGCCGGCCAGCACCGCGGTGACCAGCCGGCCGAGCAGCTCCACGTCGTCGGTGGCCGCCCCGCCGGGGCCACTGGTCGACCCCCAGCGCCGGCCTGCGGGCCGCGTCCAGCTTGTGGCGCGCCCGGCTGGCGATCTGGCGGCAGGCCTCGGGACTGCGGCCCACGGTGGCGCCGATGTCGCGGTAGGGCTCGCTGAACACCTCGGCCAGCAGGAAGACGGCCCGTTCCAGCGGGGTGAGCCGATCGAGCAGGACCAGGAAGCCCAGGGTCAACGAGTCGGCCACCTCGGCCGTCTCCTCGGGTCCGCGGCCGATGGCCACCGGCTCGGGCAGCCACTCCCCGACGTAGTCGGCCCGGCGCCGATCCATGGCCTTGAGCCGGTCCAGGCTGAGGCGGGTGGTGACGGTGGTGAGCCAGGCCGCCGGGTTGTCGATGGCCCGCTGGTCGGTGCCGTTCCAGCGCAGCCAGGCGTCCTGGACGACGTCCTCGGCCTCGGCCAGCGATCCGGTCATGCGGTAGGCCAGGCCCAGCAGCCGTGACCGCTCGGCCGAGAAGGTGCGCCATCGCCGGCGTGTCGGGTCCCCGCTCGTCGTCCGACATCAGGGCGCGACCCGGCCAGCTGCGGTCGGCGGCCCAGGTGGGCGAGCGGCCTCGGGTCGCGGCCCGCTCGGCGCTGGCCAGGCTGGCGTCGGCCAGCATCCCCTCGGGGCCCACCCAGTCGCCGGCCACGAACATCGCCGGGATGGCCGGCCACCTCCACCGGTGGGCGTCCGGCCAGGCCCGAGCCCGGCCGGGGCACGGCGTGGGCCACCACCATGCGGTGCAGGAAGCGGTCGACGACCACGTCCCCGTGCTCGACCCCGGCCAGCTGCGGCCAGCTCCCACAGCTGGGCCCGGTCCCGAGCTCGCGTCGCGGGCGCCGTAGCGCAGCACGTGCACCACGGCCTGGCCGTCGGGGGCCAGTCGGGCCGACGGGGTGTGGGTGGACAGGTAGACGGGCTGGTCGATGCCGAACACGATGGCGCGTCCGGGCGGCCGGCGCAGGCCCAGGTCGAGGCAGGCGGCGGTGGCGTCGGGGCCCAGCGTCCAGGCCGGCGGGTCGGCCAGCACGGCCCGGGTGGCACCGGGCGACCCCAGGGCCAGCACGACCGTGGCGGCCTGCAGCCGGCCGGCCGGACCCAGTTCGAGCGTCCAGCCGGGCTCGGGACCCGAGGCGGTCACCGACACCAGTCGGGCCCCGGCACGCAGCTGCACCCCTCGGGACCGGACCACGCCCGAGGAGTCCGTCCACCAGCTGCTGCCAGCCTCCGTCGAGGTAGTCGACGCCGTCGATCATGGCCAGCTGCACCTGGCGGACCCCGGCATCGGCCGACAGCTGGGTCAGATCGCGCGGTGTAGGTGGCCACCCGGGTGAGCATGGTGACCAGCCCCTCGGCGTCGGGACGCAGGCCGAGCGAGGCGATCCAGTCGGCCATGCTCCGGTCCCCCAGCTCCGGCCGCGTCGATGCGCCCGAGCCGGCCCAGCAGCCAGGCCACCTGCCCTTCGAGCGGGGGCCCAGCAGGCGGCTGGTGACCAGATGACGAGCGTCGTCGGGCAGTCGTTCGACGTCGCCCGTCGCGCCAGCCGAACGAGCACGAGGTCTGGGGCGCACCGCCGCGGGGGTCCAGGCCCAGCCGGCCCAGCACGGCCCGGGCCTGGCCGCCGCGGTAGAGGGCTCGGGGGCCCTGGTTGAGGGCGAACCCGTCGCGCTGGTCGGTGCGGGCCCGACCCCCCGAGGGTGTGCTCGTCGGAGCGAGCGTCGACCAGCACCACCCGGCGCGGGCTCGACCCGTTGCTCGACGAGCCCTTCCCGGCGGGCCCGGCGGCCACCGCGGCGGCGGCCAGGCCGGCCAACCCGGCGCCCACCACCACCACGTCGGCGGTGTCGTTCGGTCCGATCGGTGCACCCATGTCGACCACCTGTCTTCCGGCTCGTTGCGTTGTCGTGTGCCCGCCTCTGGCTTCCCGACGATCGGGCGCACCCAAACGTGACGTCGGCGCGCCGTGAACCGCGGACCGACGCGGGCCGTACCCCTTGCCATGACCATCAGCTCCCGCATCCGTCCCGGTGTGGCCACGCCGGAGGTGGCCGGTGCGCCCGCTCTTGCCGCCGCCAGCACGTCCACCACGGCCAAGAGCTCGGGCTACGGGTACTGAACACCGTGACCCCCGATGTCCACGCCGCCCGCCGCCGACCCCGCCGGTAGCCTGGCGGTGGTGCCGGTCCCACCCGATGTTCCCGCGCTGGCCGGCGTGGCTCAGGGCGATCCCGACGCCATCGACCGGCTGTGGGCGCTGTACGCCCAGCGCATCCGGGCGCTCGGGCTCAACCTGTCGGGCTACGACCCGACCTTCGCCGACGACCTGGTGCAGGAGACCTTCGCCCGCCTGTGGCGTTCGGCCGGCCCGCTACGACCCGGCACCGGGGCAGCGAGCCGACCTTCGTGTTCACCGTGGCCCGCCGGGCCGCGGTGGACCTGTGGCGGCGGGGCCGGCGAGCCGCTGTCCGACGAGTCGCTGGACCTGACCGACGGCCCCAGCCGGGCCGAGCGCGCGCCACCGCGGCGCGGCGCGGCGCGGACGAGGGCCTCGACGCCGTCCTCACCGGCTGGGTGGTGACCGAGGTGCTCGACAGCCTCACCCCCACCCAGCGCCAGGTCATCGACCTGGCCTACTTCGCCCAGCTCAGCCAGTCGGAGATCGCCGAACGACTGGAGATCCCGCTCGGTACCGTCAAGACCCGCACGTTCGCCGCCCTCAAGGTCCTCCGGGCCGCGCTGGCCGAGCGGGGAGTCCTGCCATGAGCGACGAACTGATCGAACCCGGCGACGACCACGAGCGCTTCGCTGCCGACGTGGCCGGCTACGTGCTGGGCGGGCTGACCCAGGACGAGTCCCGGGCCTTCGAGGCCCATCTGGGCACCTGCAGCGGCGTGCCGCCACGAGCTCGAGGAGCTCGATCCCATCCCCGTGCTGCTCGACCTGTCGGTGGCCTCGACCCCGGCCCCCGAGCTGATCGCGGCCGAGGCGGTCACCGCCGAACCGACCGAGTCCGATCCGGCGGAACCGTCCCGGCGCCACGGTCGAGGGCGTCGCGCCGCGGTGGTAGGGGGCAGCCGTCTCGGTGCTGGTGGTGGTCGCCTTCCTGATGGGGGTCCTGGTGGCCCGCCCGAACGATTCGGGCTACAGCCAGGCCGTGGCCCTGCACCCGGCCGCCTCGAGCCCGTCGCCATCGGCCCAGGGCACGGTGGCCGTACGCCCGGTCGGCCACGGCACGGAGGTTCGACTGGACGTGAGCGGGCTGCCGGCCACGGCTGGCACCTGGTACGAGTGCCTGTGGTGGTCGAACGACGGTGTCCGCTCGGCTGGGACCTTCCGGGTCACCGCCGGCGCGGCCACCCAGGTCGAGCTCACCACCGCGGCCGAGTTGCATCCCGGGTGGCGGTTGGCCATCCTCGAACATCCGGCTGGACGATCCGCGCCGGTCACCGTCCTGTCGACCTCGACCTGACGCGACCTCGGCGACCCGACCTGACGAGAGGAGCCGCTCATGAGCGCACCCGGCGTGTCCGTGCGGCTGGTGGGCGGCCCGGCGGCGGTGGACGGCACCGTCGCGCCGACCACCATCGCGGTCGAGGGCCTCATCCTGCTGGCGGTGCGGGGCCGCCGCTGGTGCCCGCTGGTGGAGCTGAGCCAGCAGTGCACCGACCGGGCGTCGACCGAGCAGCTGGCGGCCTCGTGGATCCTGGCCCGCTACGAGATCTGGGGTCGTCCCCGCCGGCTGCGACCGCAGCTGTACCGCCACACGGCCACGTTCGCCCTGGTGGCGGCGCGTGACCCACGGGGCCGCTGGACCCTGCAGCCGGGACGGCGCCACGAGACCGCGGTCCCGGGCGGCCGATCCGGCGGGGATCGCCGACGGGGCGGCAGACCTCGGGGCCACCGTGTGGGCCCGCCTGGAGGACGAGGTGGATCGGGCCGCCCTGCGCTTCGGTCGGGTGGCCGCGCTGTTGCCCGACGGCCCGCTGGCCGAGCGGGCCCAGGGCGCGGTGCGCTCGGGCGATGCGTGCGTGGCCGATGCCGTGCGGTTGTGCGCGGTGGGCGCCACCGTGGCGCCGGGCTGGGAGCCGGGCGCACCCGACGACGAGGCCGTGTCGCTGGTGACGCCGGATCACCTCGCTGCTGGGGACCATCGACGCCGCCACCCGCGAGCTGGTGCGGCTGCACCTGGAGCTGGGCGATCCCGAGCCCCCGGCCGAGTCCCTCGCCCTGCTGGCCGCCTCCGTGGCCGAGATCGAGGCCTCGACCAAGGACCGGCTTCTCTAGGAACGCGGCGACCAGGGGGAGGTGCGCAACAGGCGCGACTCCCACTGATCGCGGTAGGTGAGGGCGTCGGCCATGTAGGTGCCGGGCGCCTTGTAGGCGGCCGGGACCTCGGTGGTGAACAGGGCCAGCAGGGCGTCGAGGTTGTGGATCCGCTGCCACAGGATGCCTTCGGGTCGCAGGCCGGCGCCGAGCATGGAGGTCCAGCAGATCTGGATCTCCAGCATCCGCATGCGATCGGGCAGGCTCTGGAGCATGGGCAGGTAGGTGTCGCCCCAGTAGTCGAGGTAGTCGTCGAGGGGGACATGGGGCCAGCCCGTGTCCTCCATGAACAGGGTGGGCTCGTGGTCGGCGGGTTCGGCCGGCTCGGCGGCCAGGTCGAGATCGGTGATGGGCGACCACGGCACCGGGGTGAGCACCTTGGCCGTCACCGTGCGGCGCAGCCGGTCGACCGAGTGGGTCCACTCGGCCAGATCGCCGTGCAGCACCCGGTGGGAGAGCCGCTCCCAGGCCGCCCCGTCGTGCACGGCGGTGATGGTGATCACCCGGTAGGCCGGTCCGGTGCCGTGGACCTGGTTGGCGTACCAGAGCAGGCGGGCCTCGTCGCCTTGGCCGAGTCGGTCCATCCAGCCGCCGGGGTCGCGGTAGGCGGCCTCGAACTCCTCCTCGTGCTGGCCGATCACGTGGTGGCATTCGTGCAGGTACAGCGTCATGGGTGGCTCCCGGGGCTCGCCTGTCGGATGAGATCGACCGCCATGGCCCGGGGCAGCTTGCCCAGCTCGTTGCTGGGCAGGGCGTCGACCACCGCCAGCACCTCCGGCCGCTTGAAGGGAGCCAGGCGCCCCGTGCACCACTCCCGCAGCTGATCGAGGGTGGGCGCGTCGTGGCCCGCGGCCACCACCACGGCCACGCCCACCCGCTCCCCCATCTCGGGATCGGGCAGCCCGACCACCACCAGCTCGCCGATGGCCGGGTGCTGGCGCAGGACCTCGGCCACCTCGTGGGGCGTGAACTTCTCCCCGCCGCGGTTGATGCCGTCGGAGCGCCGACCGTTGGGGAAGAGGTAGCCGTCGGCGTCCTGGCGGGCCAGGTCGCCGGTGTGCAGCCAGCCCTCGGCGTCGGTCCCGCCGACGACGTTCTGGGGACTGCGCACCAACAGCTCCCCCACCTGGTCGACGCCCACGTCCTGGCCGGTCACGGGGTCGACCACGCGCACCTCGACGCCGGGCAGCGGCCGGCCCACCGAGCCGGCCCGGGCCGGGTCGTGGTGGTCGGCGGCGGCCAGGGTGGTGTAGGCGCCCAGGGTCTCGGTCTGGCCGAACACGTTGGCGAAGGCCACGTCGGGCCATTGGGCCATGGCCCGGCGCACCAGCTCGACCGGTGCGGCCGCGGCCCCGTAGGCCACCGCCCGCAGGGAGCTGACGTCGGTGACGTCCAGCTCGGGGTGGTCCAGGATGCGAGCCAACATGGTGGGCACCAGGAAGGCGGAGTTGACCCGTTGGGTGGCCACCAGCGACAGCCACACCCCGGCGTCGAACCGGGGCTGGATGACCGTTGTCTCACCCGAGTACAGGCTGACCAGCAGCCCGAGCATGCCGCCCACGTGGAACGACGGCACGCACATGAGGCTGACGCCCGGCGGGCCGATCGGGATCGAAGGGCCGGCGGTAGGCGCTCATGCGGGCCAGGCAGCGCGTCGTGGCTGACCCCTACCGGCTTGGGCAGCCCGGTGGTGCCGCTGGTGAACAGGATCAGGGCGTCGGCTTCGCCGCCGGGGGCCCATGGGCCGATGGTGTCGCCCGCGCCGGCCGACGCCGGGTCGGGTTCGGCCAGCACCGCTCCGTCGGGCCCCAGGGCGACGACCAGGGCGGCGGCGGCGTCCTCGTCGGCCACGCCCACCGTGGCGCCCCCGGACACCTCCACCAGCTGGGTCAGCTCGGCGCTGGTCAGCAGGGGGTTCATCTGCGCGCGTGGCCGCGCCCAGGCCGGCCGCGGCCAGGGTCACGGCCGTGGACCGCACCCCGCCCCAGTCGGCCAGCGCCACCGTGTGGCCCGGGCCGACGCCGCGAGCCGCCAGCGTGGCCGCCCAACGACAGGTCTGGTCGCGCAGGTGGCCGTAGGTGCAGACCGAGCCGTCGTCGAGGATCAGCGCCGGCCGCTCACCCATCAGCGCGGCCGGGCGATCCACCACCGCGGCGATGTTGGTCATGACGTCGTCGGCCACCGGCGGTTCCCCCTCCAGCCCGGGTCCCCCCGGACCCACCGGTGAACCTAGCGGTGATCACCGGTCATCACCTCTGCCCAGGGGGGGTTCCCGGGTCCCCGCACACCCGCTCGGCTACATGGCCTTGTGGATCAACTTGTCCTTCAGGCCGGTGTAGGGCGGGTAGAGGAGCTTCACGTCGGGACGCTGGGGCTTGTACAGCACGGACCTGAGGTGGCTGAACGTGTCGAAGCCCCGTTGGCCGTGGTAGGCGCCCATCCCGCTGGGCCCCACGCCGCCGAAGGCCAGCTCGCTGGGCAGGATGTGGAGCATGCAGTGGTTCACGCAGGCCCCGCCCGAGCTGGTGGCGGCCAACACCTGCTCGGCGGTCTCGCTCGACGCCGAGAACAGGTAGAGGGCCAGGGGCTTGGGCCGGGCGTCGACGAACCGCACCGCCTCGTCCAGGTCGTCGACGCGCAGCACGGGCAGGATCGGCCCGAAGATCTCCTCCTGCATGATCGGGGACTCGGGATCGGGATCGACCACGATGGTCGGGGCCACGTAGCGCGACTCGAGGTCGGACTGGCCGCCCACCGCCACCGTGCCGCCAGCTGGTGTCGAGCAACCCGGTCAGGCGCTCCCAGTGCCGGTGGTTGATGATCCGCCCGAAGTCGGGGTTGTGGCGGGGGTCGTCGCCGTAGAACTCGTGCAGCGCCGTCACCATCTTCTCCACCAGGGCGTCGCGCACCGGTGCCTCGGCCAGGACGTAGTCGGGGGCGATGCAGGTCTGGCCGGCGTTGAGGCACTTGCCCCACACGATGCGCCGGGCGGCCACGTCCAGGTCGGCGTCGGCGGCCACGATGGTCGGGCTCTTCCCGCCCAGCTCCAAGGTGACCGGGGTGAGGTGGCGTGCCGCAGCAGCCATCACCACTCGGCCCACGTTGGTGCTGCCGGTGAACAGGATGTGGTCGAAGCGCTGCTCGAGCAGGGCCGTGGTCTCGGCCACGCCACCTTCGACCACCACCACGGCCTGGTCGTCCACGTAGTTCGGGATCAGGCGGGCCAGCACCGCCGAGCAGGCTGGGGCCAGCTCGCTCGGCTTGGCCACGACGGCGTTGCCGGCCCCCAGGGCGGCGGCCATCGGTGCCAGCAGCAGCTGGATCGGGTAGTTCCAGGGCGCGATGATCAGCGCCACGCCCAGCGGCTCGGGGATGATCCGGGCCTTGCCCGGCAGCGCGGTCAGCGGGAGCGGGGCCCGGCGGGGCTTGCTCCACGCGCCCAAGTGCTTGAGGGTGTGCTTGATGTCGAGCCGGGTGGCACCCAGGTCGGCGCCGTAGGCCTCCATGGCCGGACGCCCGAGGTCGTCGTGGAGGGCCCGCACGAAGTCGTCTTCGTGGCGATCCAACATGGCCAGCAGCCCCTCGAGCTGGGCGCGGCGCCACTCCAGCGGTCCGGTCTGGCCACGCCGGTAGGTCTCGCGCACGCCCTCGACCAGCTCGTCGTAGGACGCGGCGGTCGGATCGGCCTGGTGCTCGGTGGAGGTCACGGCGGTCTCCTTGCCCGGATGCGGAGGTCCCGCCCCCTGCGGATCCCGGCATTCTAGGGTTCGCACGCCATGGCCGGGGCCGGGCTGACCGGTTGGCGGTCGCGGCGCCGGGGACGACCGTCCGCGGCGATTCGCTGTCGGGGCGACTCGGATCCGGCCGCTAGCCTCGTCGCCGTACGAGGCCGCCGATGACTCCGCCTTCGAGCCCTCCTGGGCTGGTCAGCGCGCTCGTCGTGGCCCTCGCCCTCGTAGCTCAGGGGATAGAGCATCGGTTTCCTAAACCGTGCGCGGAGGTTCGAGTCCTCCCGGGGGCACCCTAGTCACACAAGGGATCGCGGTCATCCACAGCCCTGTGGTTGACCAAAATCCCATCACGCATCCCATCAATCCGGGTGTAGCCTCCCGGGATGAGCGGCGCGGGGGGCAGAAAGGGCGACGGCATCCGGGAACTTCGACCCGGAGTGTGGGAGATCCGGATCTACGTCGGGCTCGACCTGAAGGGCCGTCGCAAGCAGCGGTCGAGGACGTTCCGCGGCACCTACCGAGCGGCCCAGAAGGAACGGGCCAGGTTGATCGTCGAGCTGCAGCACGAGGTGCCCGACGTCGACGGTCCGATCACCTTCACCGAGCTCGCCGAGCGCTGGTATCGACACGGCTCGGCGAGCTGGAAGGTCCGCACCGCCGACGGGTACCGCCGCCTCCTCGACCAGCGTGTGCTGCCGGCCATGGGACGACGCCGGCTCGAGAAGATCCGGGCGGTCGACCTCGACAGCCTCTACGTCGCCTTCATCGACGATGGTCTCAGCCCGGCGTCTGTGCAACGGATCCATGCCGTGATCCGGGCCGTCTTCAACGCGGGGGTGCGTTGGGAGCTCATCGCCAAGAACCCCGCCGATCGGGCTCGGCCGCCTCGGGAGTACCGCCGCGAGATCGCCCCGCCGACCATCGAGCAGATCCAGAAGCTGCTGGCCGCCGCCCGCAAGGCGGACGAGACCTTCGGGGCCGCGGCCTGGGTGGCCACGTTCACGGGGATCCGTCGGGGCGAGCTGGTGGCCTTGCGTTGGACCGATGTGGCCCTCGAGCGCCAGGAGCTGGTGGTCGCGCGGTCGGTGGCCCAGATCGGCCAGGAGCTCATCGAGGAGACGACCAAGACCCATGCCAAGCGGCTGGTGTCGCTCGACGACCTGACCTTGCGAGTGCTGACCGACCTGCGGGCGACCCAGGAGAAGCGGTGCCGGGCGCTGCTGGGGCGTGACCTGCCGGAGGACGCCTTCATCTTCACCCACGAGCCCGACGGCTCGGTCTGCTGGATGCCCAGCTACGTGACCCAGCGCTGGGCTCGGCTGGCAACGCAAACAGGGCATCCCCTGTCGCTGGCACGATCTGCGTCACGCCATGGGCTCGATCATGCTCGACGCCGGCGTCCCGCTCCCGGCGGTGAGCAAGCGGCTCGGTCACCAGCGGGTCTCGACGACGTCGGACATCTACGCCCACGCGCTCACCGGCGCGGACCGCCAGGCCGCCGACATCATGGCCGAGCGCATGGCCAAGACCTCAGCCGGCTGAGCCTTCGAGCCACTGGGTCACCTGGTAGCGGGAGAACATCAGCCGGGGCCCGACCTTCACCGGAGCGACCGGCGTCTCCTCGGCGGCGATCCACCGGTAGAGCGTCGACGTCGTGCACCGGAAGAACGGCGCCGCCTCGGCCACCGTCATCAACTCCGGCAGGTTCTCCAGGCGCGCCCCAGCTTTCGGATCGTCGGTTAGCGGGGCGAGGTCGTGCTGGACGGAGGTCATCGACCTCAGGAGAAGCGCGCATTCCGGAGAAACGTGTAACGACACCCCATCTCGTAACGGTCGAACCATAGAGCCGCTCGCTCGTGTTGTGCGGCCCCGTGGGCGTCTCGGGTCATCATCGACCACATCGGGGTGGCTAGGTTGGGTTCGTGGCCGATCAGGGCGATGACTGATGGTTGGTGGGTCCGCTGATGACCGCCCGCTCGCATCAAGTGGGAGATGCATCTGAGCGCGAAGGGCTCGGTCTTGAACACAGTCCTTCTCGTGAAATCCGTCGCCACGTTCGATGTAGCTGAACTTTCTGCTGGGGTGGAACCCACGGCTCCCTGAGCGTCAGCCGTCGAATCACCCGTCCACGGAACGTGCAGGCGCGAGTGCACCTGGGCGAGAATCCCGGCGTGCCCGAGACTGTTGGTGATCCCCGCTATTCCGAGCGCTATTGCGACGCGTTGAGCTGGGCGGCCGAGTTCATGCCTCGCAGCGACGCAAGGGCACCGATATCCCTTACGTAGTTCATCTGTTGAACACGTCGTCGCTGGTGTGGCTGTACGGCGGCGACGAGGACCAGGCGATCGCTGCCCTGCTGCACGACGCGGTCGAGGACCAAGGCGGCGCGTTCGTGCTCGAGGAGATCCGCAAGCAGTTCGGCGACCGTGTGGCGACGACAGTTGACGCATGTACCGACGCCGACGTCATCCCGAAGCGACCTTGGACTGCCCGCAAACGGGAACACCTCGCGTCGATCGCGGGCGGATGAACCACGACGCACTTCGTGTGACGCTCGCTGACAAGTTCGACAACATCACCTCGGTACTCACTGATCACGCCACGATCGGTGACGAGATCTGGGCTCGGTTCACCGGGGGGCGCGAGGGGACCGTCTGGTACTACCAGCAGATGGCCGATGCGCTCCGAGCACAGCTGCCTGACTCGGCACTCGTTCGTCGCCTCGAAGAAGCGATCGCCGACCTCGGCGCGGCAGCCAGGATCGACCCCCGACCAGGCATTGCCGCCGGAGGTGTCGTGATGGCCGCGAGCCGTCGCCGCAAGGGACGAGTCGCGACGCAGGAATCGTTGGACCCAGGCCCCGAGTGCCTCGCGGTGAGCGATCGTGTCGTCGAACGCGGACAAGCCGATCGTTGGGCGTGACGTTGGCGATACGAGGCCATCCTCACTTCTCTCGTGCCTACCACTGCGCTGCTCGACGAGCTCGACGACGAGGGGGTCAGTCCGTTTGATTGGGACTACGAGGAGGATTCGGGCCCAATCGATACCGACAACACCGTCGACGGGATCCCCTGGGGCTGGGTCCTCGGGCCCGAGATGGTGGCTGGTCCCCCTCGACCTTCGTGCGAAGTGGATGCCTCTCGTAGCTCGTCGTCGATGGATGTCGGAGAGCATGGCGGGGATGGTGGTTGAAGCGGGAGCCTCCTTCACCCACGAGGTTGCCCTCGCCTGGTTCCGAGACGACGTCGAGGGTCTCCCGCGTTCAAGTGTTGCTACATGCCCGACCCGGCGAGGGTCGCGGCGGACATTCTCAACGAGATGTTCCAGTACACCGAGCCGCAGTGCCCCTGCTGCGAGGCCACGGGGTGGGTCGTGACCCTATGGGTGGACGAACAGGTCGCTCCCGGCGTTCGGGACAGGACCCTGAACCGGATCTGGCGTCCTTGCGAGGAGCACTCCGGCGGGTGCAGCTTCGACAATGACGGGACAGTGCTCACCTGGTCAGGTCAACGATGGGTAACGACATCCTGACCGTCTAACCAATCCGGCACAGACTCCCCGCTCCCCTCGGGAGCGGATGGTGGTCCCCCGCTCGCTGGTTAACACGTAA
>CAWCCB010000006.1:0-798028 GCA_963793965.1 uncultured Microthrixaceae bacterium | reverse complement strand
CGACCGGGTGCGCAACCGCGGTCGCAAGGTGGCCCAGATCCACCTGATGCACCTCAACCCGTTCCCCCCGAACCTGGGCGAGGTGCTGGCCCGATATCCCAAGGTGCTGGTACCCGAGATGAACCTGGGTCAGCTCAGCCGGCTGCTTCGGGCCGAGTTCCTGGTGGACGCCCGCTCGGTCAGCAAGGTCAAGGGCGTGCCCTTCACCGCCGGCGAGCTCGAGACCGAGATCCTGGAGGCCCTCGATGACTGATCTCATCCCCGTCACCACCAAGAAGGACTGGTCCAGCGACCAGGAGGTCCGCTGGTGCCCGGGCTGTGGGGACTACTCGATCCTCACCGCCGTGCAGATGCTGATGCCCGAGCTCGAGGTCAGCCGCGAGAACACGGTCTTCGTCTCCGGCATCGGGTGCGCGGCCCGGTTCCCGTACTACATGAACACCTACGGCATGCACAGCATCCACGGTCGGGCCCCGGCCGTGGCCACCGGGCTGGCCATCGCCCGGCCCGATCTCGACGTCTGGGTGGTGGGCGGTGACGGCGACATGCTGTCGATCGGCGGCAACCACCTGATCCACGCTCTGCGTCGCAACGTGAACCTCACCATCCTGATGTTCAACAACCAGATCTACGGTCTGACCAAGGGCCAGTACTCGCCCACCAGCGAGGTGGGCAAGGTCACCAAGTCGACCCCGTTCGGCTCCATCGACCAGCCCTTCAACCCCATCAGCGTGGCCATCGGGGCCGAGGCCAGCTTCGTGGCCCGCACCCACGACATGGATCGCCAGCACATGATGGCCACGTTCAAGCGCGCCCACGACCACCCGGGTGCCGCCTTCGTGGAGATCTACCAGAACTGCAACGTCTTCAACGACGGTGCCTTCGAGGACATCACTGCCCGCGACAACCGCGACGAGATGCTCATCCCGCTCGAGCACGGCGAGCCCATCCGGTTCGGGGCCGACTTGCAGCACGGCGTGGTCATGGGGTCCGACGGCAAGCTCCGCGTGGTCGACGTGGTCGACGTGGGGGCGGATGCCCTGCTGATCCACGACCAGACCAACCAGGGTCTGGCCTTCCAGCTCTCCCGGCTCTCCAGCGGACCTCACGAGCCCACCCCCATCGGGGTGTTCCGGGCCATCGAGCGTCCCGACTACGGATCCGAGGTCAGCCGCCAGCTGGCGGCCGCCCAGGAGTCCAACGGCCCCGGCGACCTGCGCGACCTGCTCCACTCCGGCGCCACCTGGACGGTCGCGTAGGCCACCGGCCCGTTCCGGGCCACCCCGAACCCGCGATCGCGGCGAACGCCGACGTGCCGTTCTGATCGGCTCCGTGGGATTGCGGCGGACCTACGATCCCCAGGTGATCGGCGAACCAGCGGACTTGCCAGCACCCCCCGCCACTCCATCGTTGATCGAGGCGAAGGGCGGGGTCGGCGGTCGGTGGACGCGTGCAACCTGGCCTATGGGTCGCCTTCGAGCAACGGTCGATGAGATCCAAATCTGGTTCACCGGAGGAGAGGCGTGGCCCAGCGTCACCGCAACCCGGTCGGAGGTCGAAGCCCTTGAGTACAAGCGTGGGGTCCTCGGGAGCAGCGTGTGGGTCGTCTTGAAGGATGGCCGTCGGTTGCCTACGCGCTTCATAGCCATCGACGCCACGAGGGTTCTGCGGGGCCTGTCTCTGCTGGGGTGGCCGACACGCAAAGCGAGGTGACAGAGCGCCGAGGTGCCGACAGGGCGCTTCGGGCCGGGCTCGGCTCTCCTCACCTTCGATGGCCAGGTTGCCGACGGAATGGGAGTGGTCGATCGATTCGGTGGCGCCCTACGACGCAGCTGGAGCCCCGTGCTCTGTCTGTTGATTCTGATCGCATTGGTCGCGGCGGGCTTCGTCCCCTACACCTCCAGCAAGTCCTACACGTGGGCGTCAGAGGCGATAGTCGATCCGAGCTACCCCGGCCCGACCACACCTGATCACATGCCCATCGTCAATGCGGTCGCAACGGGCGACTGCTCCGGCCTACTCCGCCACGACTCGCAGTTTGGAGCGCGTCCGGTCGTGCGCTACCGCGATGGACACCTGGGTTCGAGCCTGCCGCTCGTCCCGACGAATCCGTGCGTGATCGGCAAGGCCCCGATGCGCAACGACCTCCTTCTGGCCATTGGCGCGATGGCGCTCGTCTCCGCAGCCGTAGTCGTGGAGCTATCTCGTCGCCGACGCAGAGCGGCTTTCGAGGCACCGTCTCCTGCCTTGGACTCGGCACGTCCCGACTCGGCGACCTGACCGGCGCTCGGGTGACCTCGTGAGGAGCGCCGACGTGCCGTTCTGTGTGCGCCGCTGCGATCTCCAATTGGCCAGGGTGAGCAGTTCGGAGCGCGCGACCATTGCGGCGTGAAGCCAGCAGTGCGGTACGTCGAGCTCAAGTCGGGCCACAACGACGATGGCCCTGCGTGGATCGGCTGGGTCCAGTTCTCGAATACAGGCCGTTCGATCTACTACCGGGGTCTGACCCTTCGACGGACACCAGGGCTCGGATTCGCCAACCACGTCGACGTGGACACGGGCGACCGGTATTGGGTCTCGGGAGTCAAACGGGACGGCAGCGACCGCCACTGGGCTGGGCGTGGCGCGGTTCACGTCGACCAGGACGCCCGCGCCGAATACGAGCGGCTTACCGGGCGCAAGGTCTGAGCCGCCCTTAGGTGCCATTCGGTGGTTTCAACGGCAGCGCTGCCCAGGTGGACAGACGCTCCCGGTACGGTCTGGCACGTGACCGATCTGGACTACATCTCGACGGTTCGGGCGGCCTACGACGCAACCGCTGAGACTTACGCGTCGTGGGTGGGTACCGAGATCAGCCCCGCCATCGAAGCCCCCCTCGATAGGGCGTTGCTTCATGCGTTCGCGGAATCTCTCGCGGCGACGAGCGGAACCGTGGCAGATGTCGGGTGCGGACCCGGCCGTGTCGCAGCCTTTCTGGCTGATCACGGGCTCCAGGCCCTGGGCATAGACGTGTCGCCGGCGATGCTTCAGGTCGCCCGGACGGCACATCCAGGCATCCGGTTCGAGGAGGGAACACTCACGGACCTCCCCGTGCCGAGCAGGAGCCTGGCCGGGGCCGTTTGCTGGTACTCCATCATCCACACGCCACCAGAGCAGCTGGCCCTTGCTGGCAAGGAACTCGCTCGGGTAACGGCTCCGGAAGGTCAGGTGCTGCTTGCGTTCCAGGCGGGCACTGGCGAAGCGGTTCATCGCTCGGACTTGCACGGGAGGGGCGTGTCACTCACGAGCTATCGGCATGCGCCTGAGGAGGTCACCCGTTGCCTGACCGCGGTCGGGTTGCAGTCCCGGGCGCAGGCAACGCGTGAGCCCGAGTTCGCCCACGAGTCAACTCCGCAGGCGTTCATCCTTGCCCGTTCCAGCGGCTGACGAAGATGGTCCGCGGCGCCGATGTGCCGTTTAGGGCGCGGGGGTGATGACGCCGAAGCCGAGTCCCCAGAAGCCGCCGATGCGGGCGTTGGTTGGGGCGCTGAAGGATATGACGAGGTATTCGTCGGGTGACGACGACGAGCTGTCCGCCAGGACCGGGATGTGCACTGTGGCGCTGGCGTCGCCGGGCGCGAAGGTGACCGTTCCGCTGGATGGGGTGTAGTCGGTGACGGGGGCCTCAGGTCCGAGCCACGGGTTGGTAGCGGCGCCGGGCACGAACAGCGTCGTCCAGTGCACGGTGACCGTCGAGGTCGAAACGGTGTCGAGCGTCACCGGCACGGCGAGATCGGCGATGCCCGAGGTCGGTGCCGCCACCACGGCGTAGCCGGGCAACACGGTCGGTGGGCAGGCGTCGGCGACGGCGTCGTAGGAGACGGTGACCGAGCCGTCGCCGTGGCTCGGCGCCAGCGACGCGGCCACCGCGGTGGCGTGAGGGGTCAGCCAGGAACTGCCGCCACCACCTCCACCGAACCCTGCGCCGCCGCCACCCAGCCCGCCTCCGCCACCGCCACCGAGGAAGGCGCCTCCGCCGCCGCCGAAGCCCACACCGCCACCGCCTCCACCGCCCCCAGTGAAGCCGGGAAACGATGTGTCGCTGGGGGAGTTGGCACCATCGCCGCCGAGGGCTGTGCCTGCGCCACCGGTTCCGCCACTCCCGCCGAAGGACGAATACCCGAGGCCGCCGGTGCCGCTCTGGCCAGCTCCGCCGTCGTTGCCAGGATGGACGTCACCTGACCTGCTTGCCGAGCCCCCGCCCCCGCCGGTGAGAGTGACCGGCCCTGAGCCGGCACCGCCCGGCCCCCCGTCCACGCTGGCGCCGCCCGAGACCGCGCCTCCGCCGCCGCCGGCTGAGAAGCCGCCGAAATTCGCCGCCGTGCCGTCCGCCCCGGTACCACCGACGCCGCCGGTGGTACCGCCCGTTCCCCCCAGGAACGACTGCGTGCCGATGGCGCCGGTCACACCCGGAGCCGCCCGATGGTGGAGCACTCCCGCGTTCCCACCGCCAGCGGCCGCGTATCCGAAGCCGCCGCCGCCGGCACCGGCGGTCACCAAGGGGCCGTTGGCGTCATAGACCGCGGACGCACCGCCACCACCGCCCGCTGCGAAGAGACCACCGCCGCCACCACCCCCGTAGCCGCCCGCCCCACCCGTGCCACCGAACGGAGTCCCGCCAGTCCCCGTAACACCGGACTGACCAACCACGATGTCGAGCGTGGTGCCCGGGTCAACCGGGACATGGGCCGAAACGACCGCTCCCAGCCCACCAGGCGCAGTGGCACCTTGTTCGGAGGTCCCAGACAGATCGAGGCTCGCGCCGCCAGATGCCCCGGTGACCTCGAGGCTCACGCCGCAGATGCCGCCCGGGACCAGGTAGGTCTGGAGCCCGCCGGTCGCTGCGAAGGTCTGAGACACCGTGGCCGCCTCCGCCACACCTGGCGTCACCAACCACCCACTGGCCAGCGCCAACGAACCCGCCACCGAACCCAACGCCAGCTTCCAGCTCCGAGGAGTCCCCATGGCGAGCCCCCCATCTACAGCCCGGATCGGCTCGGTTCGGGCACGGCCGAACGTACACCCGCATCGGTCCGCCCACCAGGGTCTCCATCCGACCGGGTCGGCGCCGGTCGAGGCATCGCGCTGGCTACTCCTCTACTCGTCGAGTAGGCGCAGCACCACGCCGGTGCGCGGCTTGGGCGCGAAGAACGTGGTCTTGGGGGGCATGCGCTCGCCGCCGTGGGCGATGTCCACGATCTGAGCCACCGTGGCCGGACGCAGCAGGAACCCGGCTTGGAACTCGCCCGTGTGGACCTGGTGCATGACGTTGTCCACCCCGTGTTGGAAGGTCAGCTCGTGGGCCGGGAGCTGGGCCAGCGCCGTGTCGAGCCGGCTGGTGTCGAGGTCGCGCACGCCGGCGAAGCGCTCGGGGCGGGGGACCAGCGACCACACGCCCTTTGGCGTCACCAGGCCGAGGGCGCCCAGGTCGACCAGGCGAGCCGTCGGATCGGGATCGGTGTGGGGGGCATCGAGCACGTCGGGATCCAGCTCGGCCACCTCGAAGAAGCCGGCCAGGGCGCTGGGCAGGTCGAAGTCGTCTGGGAGGCCGCGCACCAACCGGTGGATGGGGGCGACGTCGAGCTCGTCGTCCACCAGCTCGACGATGTAGGTCAGCACCGCCTCGGCGCCGGGGGCTCCGCCGGCACCCAGGGCCCGCTGTTCGTCGCGGTAGGTCAGGCTGGTCTCGTAGCGGTGGTGGCCGTCGGCGATGACCACCGGGTAGGAGCCCACCGCGTCGGCGATGGCGGCGATGCGCTCCGGGTCCTGCACCAGCCACAGCGTGTGGGTGACCCCGTCGTTCACCCAGGAGGCCGCGGGCGGTTGATCCAGTTCGAGTAGATCGGAGAGCCCGGGTGCGGGCGAGAGGCCCCACACGGCCGACAGGTTGGCTTCGGTGGCCTGCATGAGGCGCAGCCGGTCGGACTTGGCCTTGGGCGTGGTGTGCTCGTGGGGCAGGATCCCGCCCTCGCCCGGGCGCGACAGCTGCAGGGCACCCAGGACCCCGGTGGTGCGATGCGGGCCCTGAGGCCCGTCGGTGGCCATGCGGTAGACGTAGAACGACGACGGGTCGCGGCGCAGGATGCCGTCGGCCAGCCATCGGTCCAGGTGGCGCCGGGCGGTGCCATAGCGCTCGTCCTCGTCGGTCGGCGGGCCCTCGGCCACCGGCAGGTCGATGGTCACCACGTTGGCCGGGTGGCGTTGGGCCAGCTCCTGTCGCCCGGCGGCGTCGATCACGTCGTAGGGCGGAGCGGTGACCTGGGCCACCTCCACCCGATCGGGGTCGTAGCGGACACCGCGGAACGGTTCGAAGCGAGGCACCCACCAGTCCTAGCAGACCGGCCGGACGGCCTGGCCCGGCCGACCAGGAATCGGCCGCCCGGGCCGCGTGCCACGATGGCCCCATGGCCTGGGTGCTGGATCTGGATGGCGTGGTGTGGCGCGGCGATCAGCCGATCGAGGGCGCGGCCGCGGCCGTGGCCCGGCTGCGGGCATCGGGCCAGCGCGTCCTGTTCGTCACCAACAACGCCCTGCCCACCCGCGACCAGGTGGCCGACAAGCTGTCCCGCCACGGCATCGAGGCCGGCGACGACCTGATCACCTCGCCCATGGCGGCCGCCTCGCTGCTCGAGCCCGGCCAGCGGGCGCTGGTCTGCGCCGGTCCGGGCGTGGCCCAGGCGCTGGCGGTCGCGGGGCGTGGACACGGTCGACGCCGGCGTGGCCGATCCGGGACCGGTCGACGCGGTGGTCGTCGGTCTGCACCTCGATTTCGACTACCGCCGTCTCGACGTCGCCGCCCGCGCCGCTCGGGCCGGAGCCCGTCTGATCGCCACCAACGACGACACCACCTACCCCGGCGAACACGGCCTGTCCCCGGGTGCCGGGTCGCTGCTGGCCGCGGTGGTCACGGCCAGCGGGGTGACCCCGGTCATCGCCGGCAAGCCCTATGCCCCCATGGTGTCGCTGGTGCAGGCGGTGGCCGGCCAGGACGGTGTGGCCGTGGGGGACCGGGCCGACACCGACGGCCGGTTCGCCCGGGCGCTGGGCTACCGGTTCGGGCTGGTGCTCACCGGGGTCACCACCGCCTCCGACCTTCCCGTCGATCCGGCGCCGGATCACACGGCCGCCGACCTGGCTGCCCTGGTGGACCAGGTGCTGGACGCCTGACCAGAGTCGGGGGACCTCACCGGTCGGGACCAAGGGCCCTTGGTGGGCGCCCGGAGGTCCCGTAGGGTTGCAGGCATGGCTGACAACGACTTTCTCTCCCGTTCCCGCGATGCAGGCGGCGAGGCGTTGCAGCGAGCCCAGGATGCGCTCGAGCAGCTGGCCAACCAGCTGAGTCGGGCCTCCGAGCAGCTGAACCGCGACGCCGAATCGCAGCGCAAACAGGCTCAGGACCTGGTCTCCGATCTCCTCGAACGCGGCCGCGCCGCCAGCGACAAGCTGCTCGAGTCGGTCGAATCGGAGCTGCGCTCGCAGCTGACGGCGTTGCGTGGCGACCTCTCCCGCCTCGACGGCCAGCTGGCCGAGCTCAACCGCCGGGTGGCGGCCCAGGCCCGAGCAACCGGTCGAGCCCGCCAGGCGGCGGTGAAGCGCGTGACCGAGCGCTCCACGGCCAAGAAGGCCCCGGCCAAGAAGAGCGGCGGCCAAGAAGACGCGCGGCCAAGAAGAGCGGCGGCCAAGAAGTCGGCGGCCAAGAAGGCGCCGGCCAAGAAGTCGGCGGCCAAGAAGGCGCCCGCCAAGAAGTCGGCGGCCAAGCGCTCCACGGCCAAGAAGGCGGCGGCCAAGAAGTCGGTGGCCTGACTCCACCGAGCCGCGCCGAGCGACGAGGTTCCGGCCCGCCTGGTGGCATCCCGACGTCGCCTGGACGACGAACTGGTTCGCCGCAAGCTGGCACCGTCGCGCACCCGGGCGCAGGCTGACATCGCCGCCGGCCGGGTGCTGGTGGGCGGCGCCCCGGCCACCAAGCCGGCGCCGCCTGGTGCATCCCGGCGAGGCCATCGTGGTCACCGGCCCGGGTCCGCGCTACGTCAGCCGCGCCGGGGTGAAGCTGGAGGCGGCACTCGATCGGTTCGGGGTGAGCGTGGCCGGACGACGCGTGCTGGACGCCGGCGCCTCCACCGGCGGGTTCAGCGACTGCGTCCTGCAGCGCGGGGCCGTGCAGGTGGTGGCCGTGGACGTGGGCTACGGCCAGCTCCACGAGCGGGTGGCCGACGATCCCCGGGTCGAGGTGAGAGACCGCACGAACGTGCGCAGCCTGGAGGCTGCCTCCGTCGATCCGCCCGCCGACGTGGTGGTGGCCGACCTCTCGTTCATCTCGCTGCGACTGGTCCTCGATGCCCTCCTGGCCGTGCTGGCTCCCGACGGAGACCTGGTCACCCTGGTCAAGCCGCAGTTCGAGGCCGGTCGTCAGGTGGTGTCCAAAGGCAAGGGCATCGTCACCGACCCAGCGGTGTGGTCCGACGTGCTCACCGAGGTGCTGTCCGCGCTCGACGCCCGGGGAGCCACCATCATGGGGCTCATGGCGTCGCCCATCACCGGCTCGGACGGCAACGTCGAGTTCGTCCTCCATGCCCGCCCCGGGACCGGCGCCGCTGGGCCCGACGACGGTGGCTCGGACGCCGCCAGTCGCCGGGCCGGACTGGTCGCCGCCGCGGTGGCCGAGGCCCGAGCGGCCGGAACAGGCCTCGATGGGCCGGCGGCGGAGGGCTGACGTGGCCGTCATCGGGCTGGTGCTGCACCACGATCGGGCCGAGGCCGTGCGGGAGGCCCGCGAGGTGGCGTCCTGGCTCACCGCCGAGGGCCACGGCGTGCGCCTGACCGAAGGTGACGCGGTGCTGGCCGGGCTCGAGTCCCACGGGGTGGCGGACGAGGAGTTCGGCCGCGGGCTCGACCTGGCCGTGAGCCTGGGCGGGGACGGCAGCATCCTGCGGGCCGTGTCGCTGGTGGCCGCCCACGGCGTGGCCGTGCTCGGGGTGAACCTCGGCCAGCTCGGCTACCTGACCGAGATCGAACCCACCGGGCTGCGTGAGGCGCTCGAGCGCGTCCTGGCCGGCGAGCACCTCATCGAGGAGCGGATGCTGCTGGCCGTGTCCATCGAGCGGGGCGGGCGCCCGCCGGCCCCGCCGGCGCTGGCCCTCAACGACGCGGTCATCGGCAAGACGCCCGACCGGCCACACCGTGCGGGTCGAGGTGAGCATCGACGACGAGCCGTTCACGCCCTACGCGGCCGACGGGCTCATCGTGGCCACCCCCACCGGATCGACCGCCTACAACCTCTCGGCCCGGGGACCCATCGTGGCCCCCACCCACCTGGCCATGGTCCTGACGCCCGTCTCGCCCCACATGCTCTTCGACCGCTCGCTCGTGCTCGAGCCCGGCACCCGGCTGCGCCTGTCGGTGGCCGGATCCCGTCCGGCCACGCTGGCCATCGACGGTCGGGACGTGGAGGACCTGGACGTGGGCGACGCCATCACCTGCACGGCGTCGCCGCACCGAGCCCGGCTGGTGATGTTCGGCCCCAGGAACTTCCACCAGATCCTCAAGGCCAAGTTCCGCCTGAGCGACCGGTGAGCGCACCGTGCTGAGCGAGCTGGCCGTCACCGACCTGGGCGTCATCCGCCAGCTGTCGCTGGTGCTGCCCGACGGCATGGTGGCGGTGACCGGCGAGACCGGCGCCGGCAAGACCCTGGTGGTGGAGGCCATCGACCTGTTGATGGGCGGGCGGGCCGATCCCTCGATGGTCCGCCACGGAGCCGACGAGGCGGTGGTCGAAGGGCGGTTCGTGGTGGCCGGCGACGAGGTGGTGCTGCGCCGGGTGGTGCCGGCCTCGGGTCGGTCGCGGGCCTACGTCGACGGCGCCCTGGCCACCGCCGGCGCCCTGTCCGAGCTGGGCGCCACCCTGGTCGACCTGCACGGCCAACACGATCACCAGTCCCTGTTGGCCCCGGCCGTCCAGCGCGACGCCCTGGACCGGTTCGGTGGCATCGACCTGGAGCCGTTGAACCGGGCCCGCCAGCAGCTGGCCGACGTGGACCGCCGACTGGCGGAGCTGGGCGGTGACGAGCGGGCCCGGGCCCGGGAGATCGATCTGCTGCGCTTCCAGGTGGACGAGTTGTCGGCGGCCGCGCTCGAGCGATCCCGACGAGGACGAGCACCTGGCCGCCGAGGAGGACGCGCTGGCCGACGCCCTGGCCCACCAGGAGGCGGCGCTGGCTGCGCTGGACGCGCTCGATGCCGACGAAGGGCGCCGTGGCCGGGCTGGCCCGGGCCGTGGCCGCGCTCGACGGTCGGGGACCGTTCGCCGAGGCCGTGGACCGGCTTGCGTGGCCTGGAGGCCGACCTGGTCGACGTGGCCGGGTGGGTCCGGGCCCGGGGCGAGTCGATCGAGGACGACCCGGTCCGGCTGGAGGCGGTGCAGCAGCGGCGCCGGCTCCTCCACGAGCTGGCCCGCAAGTACGGCGACAGCCTGGCGCGAGGTGATCGAGTTCCAGCAGGAGGCCGGCCGCCCGGCTGGCCGCGCTGGAGGATCGCGACCGCCTGGCCGCCGAGCTGGACGAGCGTCGCGGCTCAGGCCCTGGCGGCGCGCGCCGAGGCCGAGCGGCAGGTGGCGCGGCCCGCCGTCGGGCCGCGCCCCGCCTGGCCGAGGCCACCCTGGCCCACCTGGTCGAGCTGGCCATGCCCCAGGCCCGCCTCCAGGTCGAGGTCGACGGCGAGGCCGGCCAGGACGTGAACTACCTGCTGGCCGCCAACCCGGGCAGCCCGCCCCGACCCCTGGTGAAGGTGGCGTCGGGTGGGGAGCTGGCCCGCACCATGCTGGCGCTGCGGCTGGTGCTCACCGCCGCCCCTCCGACCCTGATCTTCGACGAGGTGGACGCCGGGGTGGGCGGGGCCGCGGCCACCGCCGTGGGCCGCGCCCTGGCCTCGCTGGCCACCGACCACCAGGTGCTGGTGGTGACCCACCTGCCGCAGGTGGCGGCCTGGGCCGGGGTCCAGGTGGGCATCTCCAAGCGGGAGGTGGACGCCGCCACGGTGACCGAGGCCCGCGTCCTGGCAGGGCGACGATCGCGAGATCGAGCTGGCGCGGATGCTCTCGGGTTCGCCCGACAGCACCACGGCGCGGCGCCACGCGGCCGAGCTGCTGGCCGCTTCACAGCTCTGACGTGCGCCAGCGCTGCCGCGTAGGCGGGTCCGTCGACCATCGGGCGGAGGCCTGACCGTGGGCATGCAAGGGAGGGGCGGAGACCCGCGCTACGGTGAGCTTCCGTCGATGAAGCCGGCGGCCCAGGAGGATCGCGTAGTGACGAAGCACATCTTCGTGACCGGAGGTGTGGCGAGCTCCCTGGGCAAGGGACTCACCGCGTCCTCCCTCGGTCGACTGCTCAAGTCCCGAGGCCTGCGGGTCACGATGCAGAAGCTCGACCCGTACATCAACCTCGATCCGGGCACCATGAACCCGTTCGAGCACGGCGAGGTGTTCGTCACCGACGACGGGGGCGAGACCGACCTCGACCTCGGGCACTACGAACGGTTCATCGACGAGGCGCTGTCCAAGGACTCCAACGCCACCACCGGGTCGATCTACTCGGCGGTGCTGGCCGCCGAGCGCCGGGGCGACTACCTGGGCAAGACGGTGCAGGTCATCCCCCACATCACCGACGAGATCAAGCGTCGCATCACCCGCCTGGCCGGCGATGACGTCGACGTGGTCATCACCGAGGTGGGCGGCACGGTGGGCGACATCGAGATCCTGCCCTTCCTGGAGGCCATCCGGCAGTTCCGCCTGGACGTGGGTCGCGACAACGTCTGCTACGTGCACGTGACCCTGGTGCCGTTCATCGGACCCTCGGGCGAGCAGAAGACCAAGCCGACCCAGCACTCGGTCACCGAGCTGCGCAGCCGGGGCATCCAGCCCGACGCCATCGTGTGCCGCAGCGAGTCGCCCATCTCCCAGGACCTCAAGCGCAAGATCTCGAACCTGTGCGACGTGCCGGTGGCCGCGGTGGTCAACGCCGCCGACGCCCGCAGCCTGTACGAGATCCCCCTGGTGCTGCACGAGGAGGGCCTCGACGAGGAGGTGTGCAAGATCCTCGGCCTGGGCGGCCAGGACGTCGACCTGTCCGAGTGGGAGATCATGATCGACCACATCGAGACGGCCACCGACCCCGTGCGGGTGGGGATCATCGGCAAGTACGTGAGCCTGCCCGACGCCTACCTGTCGGTCATCGAGTCGCTCAAGCACGCCGGCTTCCACCACGGTGCGGCGGTCGAGATCGAGCTCATCCAGGCCGAGCAGGTCGAGGGCCTGCTGGCCGAAGGCCGCCTGCGCGACCTCGACGGCATCGTCATCCCCGGCGGCTTCGGCGAGCGGGGGATCGAGGGCAAGATCGCGGCGGCCGGCTACGCCCGGGAGAACGACGTGCCCTGCCTGGGCCTGTGCCTGGGCATGCACGTGATGACCGTCGACTTCGCCCGCAACGTGCTGGGCATGGCCGGGGCCAACTCCAGCGAGTTCGATCCAGCCTCGCCCTACCCGGTGATCGACCTGATGGACTCCCAGCGCGACGTCACCGACAAGGGCGGCACCATGCGCCTGGGGGCGTACGTGGCCAAGCTCACCCCGGGCTCGCAGGTGGCCGGCCATCTACGGCGAGGAGGTGGTCTCGGAGCGCCACCGCCACCGCTACGAGTTCAACCCCCGCTTCCGCAGCCGCTTCGACGAGTCCGACTTCGTGTGCTCGGGATCGTCGCCCGACGGTCGGCTGGTCGAGTTCATCGAGCTGCGCGGCCATCCCTTCTGGGTCGGCACCCAGGCCCATCCGGAGTTCAAGAGCCGCCCCAACCGGCCCGCGCCGCTGTTCCGGGAGCTCATCGCCGCCGCGCTGGCCCGCGCCGAGGGGCGCAATCCCCACATCATCCAGCTCGACCGCGAGACCGCCGCCGCTTCGTGACCGATCCCGGCTTCGCCCGATTGGGCGAGCGCGAGGTGTATCAGGGCCACGTGATCGGGCTGGGGATCGGCACCTTCCGGGCGCCCGACGGCACCACCTTCGAGCGCGACATCGTCCACCATCCGGGAGCGGTGGCCGTGGTGCCCCTGCTCGACGACGGTCGGGTGGTCATGGTGCGCCAGTACCGCGCCCCGATCGACCAGCTGCTGCTGGAGATCCCCGCCGGGCTGCGCGACGTGGCCGGCGAGGACACCGAGCTCACCGCCGCCCGGGAGCTGGCCGAGGAGACGGGGATGGCCGCCGATCACCTCGAGTGGCTGTGCGAGTTCCACAACTCGGCCGGATGCAGCGACGAGACGATCGTCATCTAC
The DNA here is from genome assembly GCA_963793965.1 of uncultured Microthrixaceae bacterium. GTDB lineage: Bacteria > Actinomycetota > Acidimicrobiia > Acidimicrobiales > Acidimicrobilacustridaceae > UBA4742. Next base: position 784,668 of record CAWCCB010000006.1, on the reverse strand, counting down.
CTGGCCACCGGGCTGCGCTCGGTCGACCTCGACCGCCAGGGCGTCGAGGAGCAGCACATGACCATCGAGCACGTGGCCCTCGGCGACCTCGACGACCTGGTGGCCCGGGGCGAGCTCACCGACGCCAAGTCCATCATCGGCCTGTCGCTGGCCCGCCGTCGCCTGGGCCCTTGACGCCCGCCGTGCGCAACGCCGACGGTGCCCCCCGCCGCGGTCCCGGTGCCGGTCCGCTGCCCCTGGAGGTCGAGGACTTCCTGACCTGGTTGTCGGCCGAACGGGGCCGGGCCGTCAACACCGTGTCGGCCTACCGTCGGGACCTGGTGGCCTACCTGGCCTGGCTGGGCACCGGGCACCTCGAGCTGCGCCAGGTGACCGAGGAGGTGCTGGGTGGCTACGTGGCGCACCTGCGGGCCACGGGCAAGGCCCCGGCGTCGGTGGCCCGAGCCCTGGTGGCGGTGCGCTCGCTGCACCGGTTCCTGCTGGACGAGGGCTACCTGGGGCGGGACCCGGCGGCCGGGCTGGAGCAACCGCGGGTGCCCAAGGGGCTGCCCAAGCCGCTGTCGGAGGCCCAGGTTACGGCGCTGCTCGATGCGGTGGTGGGCGACGACCCGCTGGCCCGACGGGACCGGGCCATCCTCGAGGTGCTCTACGGGACCGGGCTGCGCATCTCGGAGCTGGTCGGGATCTCCCTGGCCGATCTCGACCTGGGCGGTGACCTGCTGCGGGTGCTGGGCAAGGGCTCCAAGGAGCGTGACGTCCCCATCGGGGGCCTGGCCCATGCGGCCCTGGCCGCCTACCTGGCCCCGGGGGGCCGCGAGGCGCTGGTGCCGGATCGCTGGGCCAGGCGAGGTGACGCCGAGGCGTTGCTGCTCAACCAGCGGGGGAGTCGCCTGTCGCGCCAGGGGGCCTGGCAGATCGTGCGCCGCTACGGCGAGCGCAGCGGGTTGGGCGACCACCTGAGCCCCCACGTGCTGCGCCATTCGTGCGCCACCCACATGCTCGACCACGGCGCCGACATCCGGGTGGTCCAGGAGCTGCTGGGCCACGCCTCGCTCAGCACCACGCAGGTCTACACGCTGGTCTCCACCGAACGGATCTGGTCCGTGTACCGCTCGGCGCACCCCCGCGCCGCGGGTCCGCCCGGCGCGGAGTGAGTACCCTTGCGCGGTGACCGACACCACCGGACCCCGGGCCGAGGACGCGGCTGATCGTCCCGACACCGACGCCCAGCGAGGCGCGCTCGATCGAGGAGCAGGAGCACCTCGTGGCCGAGATCGACGAGCTGCACGTGGGGGATCCGGCCGACGCCCATGACGAGAACTTCGCCGACAGCGGCCAGGTCGCGGCCGAGCAGGGCGAGAACATGGCCCTGGCCGGGCGGCTCCGAGAGCAGCTCGACGATGTGGCCCGCGCCCTGGACAAGCTCGATGCCGGCACCTACGGGCAGTGCGAGGTCTGCGGGGAGGCCATCAGCGCCGACCGCCTCGAGGCCATGCCCGCGGCCCGGTACTGCATCCTGCACGCCGGCTGAGGTTGCCTTGGCCCGCCTGTCGCACCTGACCAAGCGCTTCTTCGGATCCCTGCGCCCCGGGGGTCCACCGCGCCGCGAGCTCGAGTGGGTGGATCGCCAGCTCCTCGACCAGGAGGCCGACCTGTGGCGGCGCATGAGCGGGCCGGATCGGCGCCATTCGGTGCTGGTGGCCCGGCGGGTGGAGCGCACCCTGGGCCACGAGGCCAGCCGGGAGGTGCTGGCCGCCGCGCTGCTCCACGACGTGGGCAAGAAGGAGTCGGGGCTCGGCACCTACGGTCGGGTCATCGCCACCGTGTCGGGTGCGGCCGTCGGCCACGATCCCGACACCATCCGCAACTGGACCCGCACCCGAGGCTTCACCCGCCGCGTCGGCCTCTACCTGCAGCATCCCAAGCTCGGCGGTGACCTGCTGGGCATGGCCGGCAGCGATCCCCTCACCGAAGCCTGGGCCCGCGAGCACCACCTGCCGCCCGAGCAGTGGACCATCGATCCGGTGGCTGCCCAGGCCCTCCACGACGCCGACGACGACTGATCCGAGTCTTCGCGCCCTCCCGCTCTCGCCCCGCTTTGGCGATGATCGGCCACGCGGCGACGGTGTAGATCCATCGCCAGAACGGACTGGTCGGGGGCGGGAGGCGGCGGTCAGGAAGTCGAGCACTGGGGCGGTTCCCAGGCGGGGCGCAGCTCTTCGAGGTCGATGTCGAAGCCGGTTCCCTCCATGAGGAGTACGAGTGAGGCTCGGCGGTGCGGGAACCAGCGCACGGTCGGCGGCGTCTGAGCGCCGTGGACCTGCACGTGCCATCGGAGCACGGCGACCAGCGCCGCCAGGCTGGTCGGCCTGATGGTGGTGTTCCTCGCCGTGGTAGCCGGCTGCTCGTCGAGGAAGCCCGCGGCTGGTCCGATCACCATCGAGACGGTCCCGCCGACCACGGCCATCGCCCGGGTCGGGCCGGCCGATGCCGCTCGGTTGCGGGTCGCGGTGCCGTTCAGCGCCGACCGGGGTGCCCTGGTGGTCGCGGTCGGTGCGGCGCCCGTCGGGTTCAGCGCATCGGCGGCCGAGCAGGAGTTCTCCACCATCCTCGCGGGTGTCGACGGCGATCCCGAGGCTCTGGTTCCCCACGAGCTGCTGGCCGGTCGGGTCACCCTGGCTCCCGGGCTGGGCACGCCACCGGTGTTGCGGGCTCGCCGCCTGGGTCGTGATCTACCAGCCCCCGGCTGCGTCGTGCGCGCCTGGGCGTCCGGACACCACCTGGCCTGCGGCGCCACCAGGCGCGTCGGGTCTCTCCGCCTTGATTTTCACCGAACCCGGCGCCGTCAATGCCATCACCTACCAGGGGGCCGGGACCGGGGCATGTGGTCCGCTGAGCACCAAGCCGACGGCTGGGGTTGGGCCCGGGAGGTCGTGAGCGCTCAGCGCAGACCGAGGTTGCGCTGAGCCCGCTCCAGGGTGGGACCGGCGATGGATCGGGCGTGATCCGCGCCGGCCTCCAGGATGGCCGCGGTGGCGCCCGGATCGGCCTCCAGCTCCCGGTAGCGGGCCTGGATGGGCTCGAGCACCGCCACCACCGCGTCGGCGGTGGCCGCCTTGAGCGGGCCGTACTGGTCGTACTGGTCGGCGCAGGCCTCGGGGGTCCGCCCGGTGGTCGCGGCCAGGATGGACAGCAGGTTGGACACGCCCGGCTTGGCCGCCGGGTCGTAGCGCACCTCGTTGTCGGCGTCGGTCACGGCCCGCTTGATCTTCCTGCTCACGCTGGCGGGATCCTCGAGCACCAGGATCGAGCCGGACAGCGAGTCGACCGACTTGGACATCTTGTTCTCCGGGCGCTGCAGGTCCATCACCCGCGCCCCGACCGGTGGGATGGCGGCTTCGGGCACCACGAACGTAGGTCCGTAGCGGTTGTTGAACCGCTCGGCCAGGTTGCGGGTCAGCTCCAGGTGCTGGCGCTGGTCGTCGCCCACGGGCACCTTGTCCGCGTCGTAGAGCAGGATGTCGGCGGCCATCAGGGTTGGATAGGTGAACAGCCCGGCCGACACGAAGTCGGCCTCTGCCGACTTGTCCTTGAACTGGGTCATGCGGTTGAGCTCGCCGAACGACGCGGTGCACTGCAGGATCCAGGCCAGCTCGGCGTGCTGGGTGACGTGGCTCTGCAGGAACAGGGTGGACACGGCCGGGTCGATGCCCACGGCCAGCAGGAGCTGGGCCAGCTCCATCGTGTTGGCCCGCAGTTCGGCCGGGATCCTGAGGGAAGGTCAGGGCGTGCAGGTCGACGATGCAGTACAGCGTGTCGTCCTCGTGCTGGGCCTCCACCCAGTGCTGCAGCGCGCCCAGCAGGTTTCCGAGGTGCAGGGAACCGGAGGGCTGGATGCCGGACAGGACGCGGGCCATGGGCGGCGATGCTAGGCGAGGTCCCCACCGGGGCCCGCACCGGTTCGGCCCTGGGCCGCCCGGCCCCCGACGAAAGGACTTCGGACTCTGGCTCGCAACCCCGGCGCGGCCGTCAGGGTGGGCATGACCCGGAGGATCTCCATGTACGAGCACATCATCGTCCCCTTCGACGGCACCGCCGCGGCCCTGGCGGCCGGGCTGGCGGCCACCGACCTCTCCGAGCGCTTCGGCGCCGAGCTGGTGCTGGCCACCGCCGCCGACCTCGACGAGGTGCGGATCGAGCAGTTCAAGGCGGCGGCCATGGACCGCAGCGACCACCGCGTCACCGTCTGGGTGGAGCCGGCTCACGTCGAAGCGGAGGCCATCGCCACGGTGGCCGCCCATCGCCCCAACTCGCTCATCTGCATGTACAGCCACGCTCGCACGGGCGTGCGCCGCGCCGTGTACGGCAGCCTGGCCGAGTACCTCCTGCGTCACACCGACAGCCCGGTCCTGGTGTTCGGGCCGAATTGGGAGCACGGCAGCCTGGTCAACCTGCGCAACCTCATCGTGTGCCTGGACGGCACCCCCACGGCCGAGGCCGCCATACCGCTGGCCGCGAGCTGGGCCCAGGCCATGCCCCTGACCGCGGTCGTGCTGCACGTGGACACCGGCGACGCCGAACAGCCGGCGGTAGACCTGGCCCGGTTGGCCTTCCCGCTGGAGCAGTGCTGCGCCGAGCTCGAGCGGGTGACCGTGCCCGACACCCGGCCGGTGGAGGTCATCATCGACATGGCGCAGACTTCCACCGCCTCCATGCTGGTCATGGCCACCCACGGTCGGGCTGGATTCGACCGGCTGATGAGGGGCAGCCTGACTGCCGAGGTGGCGCAGCGCTCCCCGATTCCCGTGCTGATCCGGCGCGGCCCCCTTCCCACGGAGCGGCCCGCCTGGCTGAATGAAGAGATCGGGGTCGATCGGACCATTCGGACAGGGCACTAGGTCTCTAGGCGGCCACCGGCACACGGCGCATCGTGGAGGAGACAGGCGACTAGGCCCAGCACCAGATGATGGGCACCGGATCATGAGGCTGGCCGATGACGGCGCATGCAGCACAGGAGCACAGCAGTCGGGCCGAACGCTGGTCGGGGCGACGCCTGCAGGCCACCGCCCTGGTGGGCGGGCTGGTGTGCACCGCCCTCATCGCCGGCGCGCTCGGCTTCAGCAGCGTCCAGGCGTCGTCCACCGCGGGGCGGATGGCCCGCATCGACCGCATGTACAACCATCCGCTGAGCCTGCTCGACGCCGCCCAGACGGGCTATCGCAATTCCCAGGCAGACGTTCTCGTCGGCCACGGCGTCTTCCGCCGCCACCCAGCAGACCGCAGCCGTGTTCCAGGAGGCGCTGTCTCAGTCCGAACAGGCCCAGCGGCAATGGGACCTGTTCAAGGCCGAGCCCATCCGCTTCTCGGGCGAGCACCAGGCGCGGGCCGCGGTGGATGCGGCCATCGCCGCCAACAAGGTCACCGGTGAGCGGGTGGGCGTGGCGGCGCTCAGCTCCACCCCCGATCCGGCCCTGATCGCCCTGCTGGAGGCCGAGCAGGCGACCTCGTCCAGCCAGGTGTTCGACGCCTTCGAGCGCCTCCAGAGCGACTTCTACAAGCCCGCAGCCACCGCCGCACTCGGGGCGCTGCACAACCAGGTCGCAGTCGATCGCCGAGGAGACCCGGGTCGCCATGTTCCTGGTCATCATCGCCGGGGCGCTGTTGACCCTGATGGCCGACTGGCGGGCGTCTGCGGATCCAGCGTGCCCGGGCGGTCAGCCGCGCCCGCGAGAAGGAGATGGCGGCCGAGAACGCCCTGGACGCCCAGCTCCAGCACGCCCTGGACATGACCGACGACCCAGAGCCACGTCTACCGGGTGATCGAGCGGGCGCTCGCGCCCGATGACGGTGAACCCAGCGCCGACTTCCTGCTGGCTGGCTCCAGCCGCGGACCCTTCGACCACGTGCTGGCGCCGACCGGTCGACCCGAGTCCCGCTGCCCGGTCCCGTCGCCCCGGGAGTGCCCGGTGGCCCGCCATGGTCAGGGCCTGGTCTTCGCCGACAGCCGGGCCCTGGACGCCTGCCCGTTCCTGCTCGACCGCGATCCAGTGCCCGGCGGGCCGTCTGCACACCGGTGAGCCTGGCCGGGCGCGCCACCGGCGTGCATCCACGAGGTGCTACCTGGGCACTCCGATACCGTGCCCGCCCACCGGGTGCGCCAGTTGGAGATCGTGGCCCGCAAGGCGGGCGAGCGACTGGGCATGCTCCGGGCCTTCGCGCGGAGCGAGGACCGAGGCTCAGCACCGATCCGCTCACCGGCCTGCTGAACCGACGCAGCCTGGAGGCCGCCGTCGAGCAGCTCAACAGCGCCAGAACGTGCCCTATGACGGTGGCCTACGCGGACCTCGACCACTTCAAGCCCTCAACGACACCCACGGCCACGAGGCCGGCGATCGGGCGCTGCGGCTCTTCTGCACGGTGCTGCGCACCAACGTGCGCCCCGAGGACATCGTGGCCCGCTACGGCGGCGAGGAGTTCGTCGATCGTGTTGCCTCGGTGCCAGCCCGAGGCCGCCGTCCCCGTGCTCCATCGGGTCCAGCGGGCCCTGGCCGACGCCATCCGGGCCGACGCCGCCCCGCCGTTCACCGTGAGCGTCGGCGTGGCCTCCGACCATCTGGGCGGGACCTTCGAGGAGATCCTGTTCATGGCCGACGGGTGCCTGCTGCACGCCAAGGACCAGGGGCGCAACCGGATCGTGGTGGCGGGGCGCGCCGATCCGGTGCCCGGTCCGCCTGTCGATCCGGCGCCCGCTGCTTGGGTTGCCGAGGAGTCGGCCCCGGGCCGGTCTACCTGAGGACCTCGCTCAGCCGCCGGTGCTCGGGCCCTGCAGGTCCTCGTGCCCGAGGACGCACTCGTTCACACCGCTCACGGTCCAGCCGTCGGCTACGCCGGCGGTCACATCGGTGTGGGCGACATCCACCCCCACGCTGCCGGTCCTGGCGTAGCGCCATTCCCACTCGGTCGAGCTGCGCCGGTGGAAGTCGTGGATCGTGGGCGGCGACACCTTGGCCGGCGCGCCCATCGCCATGGTCACCGCGTCGGCCGGTCCCGACCGGGCGAACCAGGCGGCGAAGGCGGCAGCGGGGGTCGAGCCGATGGGCGAGTCGGCCGCCCCGGTCACCGAGCAGAGGCGCTCCTGGCCGGGCTGGTTCCGCGCCCAGACGACCGCGCCCGTGCCCGCCACCAGCACCGCGCCCACCACCATGGCCACCGGCCAACGCCACCGACGGCCCGCTCGGTGGGACCTCGGCTCGGCCGTTGCCGCCCTCCCGTCTGGATCCACCTCACCAGTATGGACGCCGGGGCCGGGAGGGGCACCCGATCATCGAGGTCAGGCGGTGGCTGTCTGGTCGGTGACGCCGGGGATCGAGATCTTGCAGGTGTTGAGCAGCCCGTCGGTGACGCGGCCCAGCAGGGCGGTCTGCAGGTCGCTCAGGGCGGTGGGCACGGCCAGGCCGGCCAGCAGGGTGGCCTGGTCCGCGTGGCTCAGCCGGGCCACCGCGCTCCGCAGGCACGCCTGCTCGGGCCCCGACAGGGTGTCGCCCTGGCTGGCGCCGCCGACGATGGCGCCGGCCAGGGTCGAGGTCGGGATGCACGCCCGGGCCACCCGGCCCAGCGCGGCCAGGTCGGCGTCGGTGGCCGCCCTGTTGGCGGCCAGCGGCCGGGTGGCGGCGTGGTCGGCTTGCGAAACCGCCGTTGCAGGCACTGCTGCTGGGTGGGCGTGACCTTGTAGACCGACGCCAGGGTCTGGGCCGCCGTGGCCGGATCGACCGTCGGCGTCGAGGAGTGGCTGCATCCCAGCGCCCCGAACAGGACCGCGGCGAGCACCGCGACGGCGGCGAGACGGGGCATCGGAGCCGACCGTAGCCGGGCCCGCCAGCCCGTCCGGGGCATGCGCGGAGGGGGTCGGGGGAGGCCTCTATCGTGTCGCCATGCCCTATGCGGTCCAGACCCCCGTCTACGACGGTCCCTTCGACCTGCTGCTGCACCTCATCCTGCGCGAGCAGGTCGACCTGTACGAGGTGTCGCTCAGCGCCATCGTCGATGCCTTCCTGGCCGAGGTGGCGGCCATGGACGCCCACCTCGACCTGGAGTCGGCCACCGAGTTCCTGCTCATCGCGGCCACGCTGGTCGAGCTCAAGTCTCGCCGGCTGCTGCCCGACGAGACCGACCTCGACCTGGACGAGGAGCTGGCCCTGTGGGAGGAGCGCGATCTGCTGATCGCCCGGCTCCTGGAGTGCAAGACCTACAAGGACGCGGCCGCCGCCCTGGCCCACCTGTCGCTCGAGGCGGCCCGCTCCTTCCCCCGCACCGCCGGGCTCGAGGACCGGTTCCTGAACCTCACCCCCGATCTGCTCGAAGGCGTCACCCCGGCCGACCTGGCCGCGGCCATGGGCCGGGCCCTGACCCCTCGACCGGTGCCCATGGTCGAGATCGCCCACATCCACGCGGTGCGGGCCAGCGTCATCGACGCGGTGGAGGAGCTGGTCGACGAGCTGCCCCGGGTGGGACGCATCAGCTTCCGCGCCCTGACCGAGCAGCTGGTCGAGCGCCTCGAGGTGGTGGTGCGCTTCCTGGCCGTGCTCGAGCTGTACAAGCAGGGCCTCATCGATCTCGACCAGGCCACCACCTTCGGCGACATCGAGATCCGCTGGCTCGGCCGCGACGCCGCCTCGGTGATGGACGAGATCGGTGCCGACCTGGCCGTCGTCGACGCCTACGAGGGCTGATGTCGGACGAAGCCCGTCGGGCGGTGGAGGCCATCTTGATGGTGGCCGACCGCCCGGTCGATCCCCATCTGCTGGCCCAGGTCACCGAGATGTCGCCGGCGGCCATGGTCGCCCTGCTGGCCGAGCTGGCCGCCAGCTACGAGGCCGAGGACCGGGGCTTCGTGCTGGTCGAGGTGGCCGGCGGCTACCGCTTCCAGAGCCACCCGGAGCTGACCGGCTACGTCGAGCGCTTCGTGCTCGAGGGCCAGAACGCCCGGCTCTCGTCGGCCGCGCTCGAGACGATCGCCATCGTGGCCTACAAGCAGCCCATCTCCCGGGCCCAGATCGCCTCCATCCGCGGGGTCAACGTGGACGGGGTGGTGCGCACCCTCGAGCAGCGGGGCTACATCGCCGAGGTGGCCCGCGATCCGGGCCCGGGCCAGGCCGTCCTGTTCGGGACCACCGACCTGTTCCTGGAGCGCCTGGGGCTGGCCTCGCTCGACGACCTGCCGCCGGTGGCCGGGTTCGTGCCCGGGGCGGATGTGGTCGAGGCGCTCGAGCACGGCCTGCGCATCGACCTGGACGAGGTGGAGACCGCCGAGACCGGTCGACGAGTCGGACGAGCACGCCGGATCGGCGTCGCCGGTGCGGGGCGGGCGGGCCGACGATCCCGAGGTGATCGCCGAGTCCGGCGGAGCCGGTGCCGACGGTGGCCACTGATCAACCCGCCGACCCGCTCACCGAGCACCAGGGCGATCGGCTGCAGAAGGTGCTGGCCCGGGCCGGGCTGGGCAGCCGACGGGTGTGCGAGGACCTGATCGACGACGGCCGGGTCCGGGTCAACGGCCAGGTGGCCGTGCTCGGCCGCCGGGTCGACCCCGAGGCCGACCTGATCGAGGTGGACGGAGCCGCCATCGGTGTCCGGCCCGGGCTGGTCCACTACCTGCTGAACAAGCCGGCCGGGCGTGGTCACCACGGCCGACGATCCCCAGGGCCGACCCACGGTGATCGGCCTGGTGCCCGACGAGCCCCGGGTCTTCCCGGTCGGGCGGCTCGATCTGGACACCGAAGGCCTCCTGCTGCTCACCAACGACGGGGAGCTGACCCATCGTCTGACCCATCCGTCGTTCGGGGTGGACAAGGAGTACCTGGCCCACGTGGAGGGCCACCCGACGCGGGCCGAGCTGCGCCGGCTGCGCGAGGGGATCGAGTTGGAGGACGGCCTGACCGCGCCGGCGCAGGTGGCGCAGGTGTCCGACGGCCTGCTCCGCATCGTGATCCACGAAGGTCGCAACCGTCAGGTCCGGCGGATGTGCGAGGCCATCGGCCATCCGGTCCGGCGTCTGGTGCGGGTGCGGATCGGCCCCCTGGCCGACCGTCGCCTGCAGCCGGGGAAGTGGCGGGCGCTGAGCGTCGACGAGGTGCGGGCCCTGGAGCGGGCCGCGGTGGCACCCGATCCTCGCCGGCGCGGCTCTCCGCCGGCCGTCCCACGCCTGGCCGGCCCAGGCCTCGCCGGTAGCATCCGGGCCATGCCCACCGCTGTCCGTGCCCTGCGTGGCGCCACCACCGTCGACGTCGACACCACCGAGCAGGTCCGCGGAGCGAACGGCCACCCTGCTGGCCCGCATGCTCGAGGCCAACGACATCCACCACGACGACCTGATCAGCGTGCTGTTCACCGCCACCGACGACATCCACTCGATGTTCCCGGCCCTGGCCGCCCGGGAGCACGGGCTGGACGACGTGCCGCTCATCTGCGCCCGGGAGCTGAATATCGAGGGAGCCACCCCCCGTTGCATCCGTATCCTGCTGCACATGACCACCGACCGGGCCCGCGACGAGCTGCACCACATCTACCTCGAGGGCGCCGTCGACCTCCGCGACAAGCTGCCCAGCTGAGGTGACCCCCCGCCACGCCCAGATCGTCGGCACCGGGCTGATCGGCGGTTCGATCGGGCTGGCCCTGCGGGCCCAGGGTTGGCACGTGACCGGACGCGACCGTGACGAGCACCTGGCCGGCCGCGCGCCCTCGAGCTGGGCGCGCTCGACGAGGTCGGCCACGACCCCGAGGCCGAGGTCACCTTCGTGGCCACCCCGGTGGGCGCGGTGGCCGATGAGGTCCGCGCCGCCCTCGAGGCCGGCACCGGACTGGTCACCGACGTGGGCAGCGTCAAGACGCCGATGCTCGAGTTGATGGGCGACCCGCGCTATGTCGGGGGCCACCCCATGGCCGGCTCCGAGCTCGAAGGCGTCGACGGGTCCCGGGCCGATCTGTTCGAGGGCGCCACCTGGGTGCTGACGCCGGTCTCGGGCACCGACGACGCCGCCTTCACCACGCATCCGATCGCATCGTGGCCTCGATGGGGGCGTCGGTGGTGGCCATCCCGCCGGACCGGCACGACTCGCTGGTGGCCACGGTGTCCCACGTGCCCCACCTGACCGCCGCCACCATGATGCGCCTGGCCGCGAGCGCGTCCGAGGAGCACCGGGCCGTGCTGCGCCTGGCCGCGGGCGGGTTCCGCGACATGACCCGCATCGCCGCCGGCCATCCCGGCATCTGGCCCGACATCTGCGCCGAGAACCGCGAGGCCATCGTGGCCGGCCTCGACGACCTGATGGAGGGCCTGGCCGAGGTCCGCACCATCGTGGCCGACGGCGACGCCGACGCCCTGCTCGAGGTGCTGGGCCAGGCCCGACGGGCCCGGGTCAACCTGCCCGGCCCGGATGGCGCGCCCCGAGGACCTGGTCGAGCTGCGCCTGACCATCCCCGACCGCGAGGGCGTGCTCGGTCCCATCTTCACGCTGGCCACCGACCTCGACGTCGAGCATCGTGGACTTCGAGGTGGCCCACTCCATGGAGGGTCCCGAAGGGCGTGCTCATGCTGGTGGTGGACGCCGACCAGGGCGAGCGGCTCCAGGCTGGCCTGGCCGCCCAGGGCTACCGGCCGTCGCGGCGGGCCATCGAATGAGCGAAGGCGCCCGCCAGCCGGAGACACCGCCGGCCACCCTGGCCGTGACGCCCCTGCGTGGTCCGGTCGACGCGGTGGTGCCCGTACCCGGGTCCAAGAGCCTCACCAACCGGGCGCTGCTGTGCTCGGCCCTGGCCCAGGGCACCAGCCACCTGTCCGGCGTGCTCGTGGCCGACGACACCCGGGCCATGATCGGCGCCCTGCGCAAGCTGGGGGCGGACGTCGACCTGGTGGGCCAGGACGGTCTGGCCGAGGTGGTGGGCCTGGCCGGCCTCCTGCGCGAAGGACCCCTCGACCTCGACGTCAACCTGTCCGGGACCTGCGCCCGGTTCCTGCTGCCCGCCCTGGGGATCGGGCCGGGGCCCTACCGGCTCGACGGGGCGCCGCCGCTGCGGGCGCGGCCCATGGCGCCGGCCATCACCGCCCTGCGTCACCTGGGCGTCGAGGTGGGCGAGCGGGGCCATCCCGGCCACCTGCCCGTGGTGGTCGACGGCCGGGTGAACGCGGCGTCGGTGGCGGCCGGGGGCTCGCTGTCCAGCCAGTTCGTGTCCGGCCTGCTGCTGGCCGCGCCCTGCTACCGCGACGGTCTGGTCATCGAGCTGGCCGAGGCGATGGCGACCAGTCCGTACGTCGCGATGACCGAGCGGGCCATGACGACGTTCGGGGCCCAGGTGACCCCGCTGGAGGGCGACGAGGGCGTGCGTGCTTCCGGGTGGCGTCCGGGGGCTACCGGGCCACCACGTTCGCGGTGGAACCCGACGCCTCGTCGGCGTCGTACTTCTTCGCCGCCGCCGCCCTGACCGGCGGGCGGGTGCGGGTCGAGGGCCTGGGATCGGGGTCGCTGCAGGGCGATCTGGGGTTCGTCCGGGTGCTCGAGCAGATGGGGGCATCCGTCCGCCAGACCGAGGCCTTCACCGAGGTCACCGGAGGCGGGGCCCTCCAGGGGGTCGACGTGGACCTGGCCGACATGCCGGACATGGCCCAGACGCTGGCCGCGCTGGCCGTGTTCGCCGAGGGCCCGACCCGGGTGCGCGGCGTGGCCGTCATCCGAGAGCACGAGACCGATCGCATCGCCGGGGTGGTCACCGAGATGCAACGCGCCCGCATCGACGCGCAGGCCACCGACGACGGCTTCGTCGTCCAACCCGGTCGACCCCGGCCGGCCCGCATCGAGACCTACCACGACCACCGCATGGCCATGAGCTTCGCCCTGCTCGGCCTCATGGCGCCCGGCATCGAGATCGTCGATCCGGCGTGTGTGGCCAAGACCTTCCCCGGCTACTGGGACCTGCTCGATCGGCTGCGGGACGGCACCCTGCCGCCGGCCGATTAGGGTGCGCCCTGCGATGAGGCAGATCATCACCAGGGCACCGGGCGTGGCTGGTGGCGACCGATGAGGGTCGTCGCCATCGACGGTCCCGCCGGCTCGGGCAAGTCGACGGTGGCTCGTGCCGTGGCCGAACGGCTCGGCCTGGAGTACCTCGACACGGGTGCCATGTACCGAGCGGTCACCTTCGGGGCCATGCGACGCGGCATCGACCCCGACGACCTCGAACCGGTGGCCCGGGTGGCCCGCGACCTCGACCTGCGCATGGACGACCAGGGCGCGGTCACCGTCGACGGGGTGGACGCCACCATCGAGATCCGCGGTCCGGAGGTGACCCGGGCCGTGAGCATCGTGGCCGCCAACCCGGGGGTGCGCGACGAGATGCGTCGGCGCCAACGTGAGTGGGCCGCCGAGCGGGGCGGCGGGGTCATGGAGGGCCGTGACATCGGCACGGTGGTGTTCCCCGACGCCGAGCTGAAGGTCTACCTGGACGCCAGCCCCGAGATTCGGGCCTCCCGCCGCTCCAAGGAGGTGGCCGACCTGGAGTACGAGACGGTGGCCGCCGACCTGGCCCGCCGCGACGCCCTCGACCAGGGCCGCGACGACTCGCCCCTGCGCGAGGCCACCGACGCGGTGGTCATCGACACCAGCGACCTGACCGTCGACCAGATCGTGTCCGCCGTGCTGTCGCACCTCGACCAGTCACCGTCGGACGGGCCAGGCCAGGCGTCGTCGTGACCCCCGAGATCGTCCACCTCGAGGGCCACCAGCTCGGCGAGGAGATGACCCTGGGCATGCGGATCTGGTACCGGACCCTGCGGGGCGTGGTCATCGGGGTCGGCCGCACCTACTTCCGGGCGTCGGTGACCGGGGCCGAGCATGTGCCGAAGACCGGCGCGTTCATCCTGGCGCCCATCCACCGCTCCTACCTCGACACCCCGGTCGTGGCCCTGGTCACCCGGCGCCGACTCCGCTACATGGGCAAGGAGTCCATGTGGAAGAACAAGTTCGGCGCCTGGTTCTTCACCGGCGGGGGAGGCTTCCCGGTCAAGCGGGGCACGGCTGACCGCGAGGCGCTGCGAGCCTGTCAGCTGGTGTTGGAGCGAGGCGAGCCGCTGGTGCTGTTCCCCGAGGGGACCCGTGGCTCGGGCCCGGTGGCGTCGGGGTTCCACGACGGCGCGGCCTACCTGTCGCTCAAGACCGGTGCGCCCATCGTCCCGGTGGGGCTGGGTGGAACCGAGGCGGCCATGCGCAAGGGCTCGAACATGGTCTACCCGGTGAAGATGACCATCGTGGTGGGCGAGCCCATGTACCCCGCAGCCCACACCGAGGGCGGGCGGGTGTCACGCAAGGCGGTCCGTGAGCTCACCGCTCGGCTCACCGAGACCGTCCAGGAGCTCTTCGACCAAGCCCAGGTCCGGGCCGGCCGACCCAATCCGGCGCGTCCCGAACCGTCGTCCGCCGGGGCTCAGGCCGAGTCGACCTCCGAGTCGACCTCCGAGTCGACGTAGGGATCGAAGGCCGGCGGCTGGGTGCGCATGGCGTCCTCGATCGAGCGGCGGATCTGGCCCGGATCCAGCGCCGTTCCGGGCGCGTCCACCAGGTGCAGGGCCGGCGTGAGGGCGGCGACGCCGTCGAACACCCACCGTCCGTCGCCGGGTTCGCGTCGGGTCAGCTCCTCGGCCAGCGGCGTCAGGTCCACCCGGGGGCGCACGGCCCGGCTCTGGTACTGCACCCAGGACTCGTAGCGGTAGCGCAGCTCGACCGTCTGATCCTCGATCAGCAGCACGGCCAGGCCGTCGACCAGGTCGTGGAGGGCCAGCGGATGGATGAGGTCGGACCACATGCCACCGAAGCGGTGACCGCCGGTCGAGCTGGTTCCGCTGGGCAGGGTGACCACGCTCAGGTCGAGCTCGGGGACCTCCTCGACGCGGACCCGGCCTGACTCCAGCAAGGCTCGGTCGGTTCGGAGCTGGGCGTCTTCGTCCGCCCACAGCGCCCGACAGGCGCCGGGATCGTCCAGCCACTGCGACACGCGGGGCAGCAACTCGGCGTAGAGCCGGGCGCAGCTGGCGTCGTAGCTGCCGGCGAAGATCGATGCATCCAGGGGGGAGCGGTCGGGGTCGGCGCAGGTGGCGATGGCCATGGACACGCGGGCGGCCTCCGGTGACGACGTGACCGCGAAATCCCCGGCCCGGGCCACCTCGACCACCATCTCGGTCCGGTCGCCGGCCCCGACCGGATCGATCAGGGCGTACAAGCTCATCAACCCGTCCTGGTCGAAGTGGTTGTTGGTCACCAACTCGGCGTCGCCGTGGCGCGACGGGATGGCCAGGTAGGCCAGGGCCGACTGGGCGGAGAGGTCGCGGCGCAGATCGGCCGGGCAGGGCGCCTGCGGCCAGTGCGACAGGGTCAGGACCGTGGCCGCGTTGGCCCGGCCGTCCACCACCACGTTGGGGACCTGCGCCGTGTCCTCGTAGGGGGCGAAGCGCAGTGCCGGAGGCCACCACGACGTGGCCATCTGCCGGTCAGGCGGCGGGGACGATCCGGGCCGACGCCGTCATCTCGCGCACCAGCGGCTCGAAGTGCGAGAGGGGCAGGGTGTCGTAGTCCGGATCGAAGGCGATCTGGTCCCAGTCGTCCGCGAAGCGGGCGGCCAGGTCGAACCAGGGCTCGTCCCGGTACTGCTCGCGGGCGTCGGGGTTGCCGCCGAAGTGGGCGTAGTAGTGGCGACCCTGGAAGTCCTGGTGGGCCAGGATCATGTGGTAGGTGTCGCTGCTCACGTAGGGCCGGATGATCTCGGCCGCGATGGCCGGGTGGTTGGGGACGCTGACCGCCTTGCCGATGTCGTGGCACAGCGAGGCGAACACGATCTCGGGCTCGGCGCCGGCCCGCTCGGCCAGGGTGGCGGTCTGCAGGCAGTGGGTCAGCTGGTCGGTGGCGAACCCGTCGGTGATGTCGCCCAGCGACTCGAGCATGGCCAGGATCCGGTCCGCGGTGCGCGACTGGTTGGCCGCCGTCTCCTTGCCGATGACCATCCACTGCTCGAGGGTGGACTCGTCCATGCGGGTGAACGTGGTGGTGTCGGTCATGCCCGCCAGTGTACGACCGCGCCCGGGCAACTGCCCGGTTCGGCAGAGGCCCCGGCTCAGACCGGCGGGTCGTAGGGGGCCGGCGGCTCAAAGGGAACTGCGCCCGGCTGACCATCGGGGCGTCGGTAGCCGCCCTGGTGCACCTGGCGCCACTGGGCGCGTCGGTGCCGGATGGTCAGGAACAGGATCAGGCGGACCCCGGCCAGGGCGAGGATGAGGCCGCCGATCAGGACGTGTCCGCTCAGCAGCAGCGCGACGCCGAGGGCGCCCACCAGCCCGGCGATCAGCAGCCGCAGGACCAGGACGCCGGTACCGCCCGTCGGGGTGATCGGGCTTCGAACGTCGCGCTCATGGTCCAAGTGAACCGCGCAGATGTGAGGAGCATGTCAGGGAACGGGTACTCGCTCGGCTGAGGGCTGATGCCGCGAGCGCAGGAGCCAGTCCCTCGACGCGGAGATCGCGCGAGGCCGAGGTCGGAGGGAGATGGCTCAGCTTTGGTGACGTCGGGTGAGCTTGGGCGATTCGGCCGCGGCCTGCGCGGTCGGGTGTCGGGGTGGGAGCTTCACGAACCAGTTGCCGGTGTAGGGCCAGACCTCCAGCTCGGTTGTCTTGCCGCTCTCGTACTGGTGTACCTCGGCGGTCCAGTCCGGGCAGTTGCGGCACTGCAGCCTTTGCGGAGTCTGAGTCCAGAACTGGGACAGCCCGACTGCCATCACCAATACGATGGTGGCCGCACCGAGCCATCGGAGCACGACCAGATCGGATCGCGCCGCGCCGAAGATCACCATCAAACTGAGGATGCCGATTGGGACGACGGCGTAGCGTCCCCCCGCATCGCCCCTCAGGTCCCCGACCTCCACCAGGATCTCCACCAGGAGCAGGGCGCCCACGAGCAGGAGCGGGATCCGAACCTCCCGGGTGCTCCACAGCAGCACGCAGAGGAAGGCTACGAAGACGGTCGCCACGGTCGCCAGGGCCAGGGTGCCATGCCCCGTACCTTTGGTCGCGCTGTCCGTCCACCCGGCGACGGTGTTCAACGGCAGCAGGAGACCGCTGATGTGCCAGCCGGCGACCCCGCGGAAGATCGAAGAGGCCCCGGGGATGGCCAGCTTGGATCCCACCAGCTGGCCCGAGCTCCGACTGTGGTGCAGTACGAGAGCCTGGATCACCCCGGCAGCAGTAATGGTGAAGGCGTAGCCCCAGCGCCGGCGGCTGTGGTCGAGCAGGCCGCAGACCAGGAACAGGGGGGCGAGGGCGACTGAGTAGAGCCCCGACATGCCCCCGAGCACCAGAAGACCGATGCCCACGCCATAGCGCCACCGGCGCATGTCGTCCACCCGGACGAAGACGAGCATCAAGGTGACGAGGCCCAGGTAGGTCTGGGCGTTGATGGTGTTGAGCCATACCTCAGCGATGGCCATGGTGCCGATGAGGAGCACAGCTGCCGCGGCCAGCCTGGCGCCGGCCGTGGGGAGAAGGTCGGAGGGCCAGGCCAACGCCACCCACACCGTGACCATGAGCAGGGCGAAGCTCAGCCACACGGTCACGAGCGGCGCGTGCCGAAGCGGGACCTGGGCGGCCAACCACGTGCCCCAGTCGGCGAACGCGTTGTAGTAGCCGGTGCGCACCTGGACGTAGAGGACGTTGTGCGGGAACGACTGGGTCATCATCGCGTGAAAGTGGAGATGACCCTCCTCGGCCCAGAATCGGCCGTAGCGGAGGATGTACGGCGACCGGGTGACGGCGATGACACCGAGCGCGGCCAGCACGACCCAGCGCACCGGCCGGGGAACAGCGGGAGCGCCCAGGTCGAGCCGGAAGGTGTCGACCTCCTCGGGCACCTGGTGCTGGGCAGCGGCAGCCGTTATCTCGGTGTCGACCATGCTGTTGGCGGGCACGGCCGACAAGGTAACACCGGCCCGCGGACGTCTCCGGTGAGACCGCGAAGGGCGACAGTGATGAAGGCATGGCCACGAGGGTCTCGGACGAGGTGCGGCGGGCGGCATCGGAGCTCGGTCTGAGGTGGAGCGTGCTAGGGAACGCTCAGCAGTCGGAGGATGCCGAGAGGCGCCCGCGGGGTTCTCCAGAGTCGTCGGTTCGGGCCGATAGGGAGGGCGTGAGTGTGACCGATCAGCAGGTTGTCGACGGGCCGCGTTGCCAGCAGTGCGCCACGGTCGTGCAGCCCACCTGGGACTGGTGCGAGCGCTGCGGCTGGGATCCCAACGGGCTCCGCCCGCCGGGCTGGGTGCCCCAACCTCCGCCGCCGGGTCATCCGGGAGGTCTCATGCCGCCGCCGCCTCCCGGCTACGCGGGTGCGGGCGGCCTCACGCCGCCGCCTCCGGGCGCCTACTCGTCCCCGCCCCTCGGTGCCCCGCCGGCCCCGTCGGCACCGAATGACGCGGCCTGGCGGCTGGACAGCTCCACCAACTGGTCGCCGCCCCCCGCCATGCCGGCACCCCAGCCCAAGCGGGAGCACGGGACCCTCCGGGTGGTCGGCATCGTCGTGGGCGCGGTGGCCGGGTTCCTGATCGTCGGTGTCATCTTCGGAGCGATCGTCGGCAAGTCCGATGGGGACCGGGCCGTCACCCACGGCAAGTGGGTGACCGCAGCCGCGCCCAACGGCACGTTCCATGCCGACTTCCCCGCCCAGCCGGTGAGCGGAGCGGTCAACACGGCCAACGGCACCGCGAACTATCTGGCCTGGCCCAACCACGCCGCCTCCAACTACGCGGTCGAATACGAGAGCTTTGCGTCCGGTGCGACGATCGATGTGCAGGGAGCGCTGAGCGGCGCCATCGCCGGCATGAGCAACACCGGCGCCCACATCACCAGCACGCTCGACGTGCCGTTCCAGAGCAACCAGGCCCGGGCGTTCTCGGGCACCCTCAACGGTGCCCCCTTCAAGGGCCTGGTCTTCATCAACGACCACACGCTCTACGTCCTGCTCGCGGGCGGCAAGGACGAGGTGGCCCAGTCGGACCGCTTCTTCAACTCGTTCATCCTGACCCCGTAGCGAATTGCGCAGGCCCCGGCCGCGGGGTGTCGATCAGGGCGAGTCGAGGAAGGCGTCTAGGGCCGCGTTCACCTGCTCGGGCGCTTCCTGTTGGACCCAGTGACCGATGCCGTCGATGATGGTGGCGCCGCGGAAGTCGGTGCACGCCGCGCCCGGATCGGCATAGGTGTCGCCGCCGGGCACCATGGCCCGCACCGGGTCGAGCGCCCCGGCGATGAAGCACGAGGGTTGGTCGACGGTGGCGCCCACGATGTCGGCTGAGGTGTCCACGTCGAAGGGCGCGGCGCGGTATCGGTTGAAGGCGCCGGTCAGGCCGGTGCGGGCGAAGATGGCCGCGCTCAGGTCGAGATCGGCGTCGGTCAGGAAGCTCAGTTGGCCGTCGGGCGGATCGGGCAGCAGCGCCAGCAGGGCCGCGTCGCGGGGCGCGTCGGGCAGCCAGCTGTCGGCCGGGGCCTGGCCGGACAGCGCGAAGTAGACCCGCTTCGAACGCGGCCCGCAGGTCCGGCGCGAAGGCGGCCTCGGCCACGCCGGGCGGCTGGAAGTAGAGCATGTAGAAGAAGCGGTCGGCGTACAGCTGGTCGAACAGGTCGAGGATCGAGATGGGCAGGATCGGGGTGTGGGGCACGCTCAGCCCGGCCACGGCTCGCACCCGATCGGGATGGCGTATGGCCGCGTGCCACACGATGGGCGCGCCCCGGTCGTGGCCCACCACCACGATCGGTTCGTCGTCGAGGGCGGCCGCCACCGCGGCCACGTCACCAGCCAGCTCCCGCAGCGTGTAGCGCTCGGGTTCGGTGGGCGCCGAGCTGCCGCCGTAGCCGCGCACGTCGAGGGCTGCCACTCGAAAGCCGCGCTGGGACAGGTGTGTCACCTGGTGGCGCCACGAATGGGTGAGCTCGGGCCAGCCCGGCACGCACAGCACGGTGGGACCGTCGCCCGTCACCTCCACCCGGAGGGTGATGTCCCCGTTTTCGACCCGCAACTCGTCCATGGTGTCCCCTGGTTGCTGGCGGCGCGGGCTGTGGCCCCCATCGGGCAACCTACAACGCCCCCCGCCGACGTCGGCTTCGATCGCGGCCAGTAGGGTGCCGGCGTGGCCAAGGCCCCGAGGGTGTTCGTCGTGCCGGGGGAGGGGAGCGCGTCGGCGGTCCCCGATCGCATCCGCGCCCAGGTCGCCCTGAACGTGATGGCGGCCACGGCCGGCGATGCCCTGGCGCAGGTGGGGGACATGGCCGCGGCGGTCATCGACGTGCTTCGAGACGAGGGCGCCGGCCAGGACGACCTGGAGACCGTCGGGCTTCGGGTGCACGACTTCTTCGATCCGGCCGAGCAACGGGTGACGGCCCGAGTGGCGACCTATGACCTGACCTTCACCCTGGCCGACGTCGACGCACTTGGCCCCGCGCTCGAGCGCCTCGCGGCCCTGGCGGGGGATTCTCTTCAACTCCACCAGTTCCACCTGGTCGTCTCCGATCTCGAGCCGGCCACCACCCTGGCCCGGCAGCGGGCCGTGGCCGATGCCCAGCGGCGGGCCACCGAGCTGGCGGCTGCGGCTGGCGTGGGTCTGGGTCCGCTGCTGTCGCTGGAGGAGATCGGACGGTTCAACCGCGGTCCTCGCGGCCCGCAGCTGGCCATCCGGCAGGTGTCCAAGGCGTCCGGCGGGCTGGAGGTGCCGGTCGAGGCCGGCGCCCACACCACCACGGTCCAGCTCAGCGCCACGTTCCAGATCAGCGACTGACCGATCCATGGCCAAACCGCGGGCCGGTGCAGCCATCGTGGTCAAGACGACCCTGTGCCTGGGCTTTGGCCTCGGTCTGGCCGTCACCGCCTGCGGCAATCAGGGCTCATCCTCGACGACCGGCAGGGCCGGAACGGTCACCAGTCCGATGACGCGCCGGCCACTGGTCAGCGTCTACGTGGCCAGGACCGACATCGCCAAGGGGACCTCGGGGGACACGGCCAGCGCCACGGGACAGCTCGAACTGGCGAAGATCCCGGCGCAGTTCAAACCCACCTCGGCCATCACCGACCCCCGCCAGCTGAGCGGAAAGCTCGCCCTGTTCGACATCCCCGCCCACAGCGTGCTGGTCGCCGACATGTTCGCGGCGCCGCCGATGGCAACCGGGAGCCCGTAGCGCACCGGCCGGACCCGATCGGGTGCGAGCAAGATGTGGAGGTGCCGGCGCCCACCATCCGCCCCTTCGACACGGCTGCGCTCTACCGCGCCCTGGACGCCCAGCGGATCGAGGACGGTCTGAGCTGGACGGGCGTCGCCGGCCAGATCTGGGCGATGTCCTCCGAGCTGAACGATCGGCGGCGCGACCATCCGATCAGCCCGTCGACCCACACGGGCATGGCCGACCGGCCCAGGACGAGCTGCCAACACGCGCGGTTCATGCTCCGGTGGCTGGGGCGGACACCCGAGAGCTTCCTGCCCGGCGCCCGCGCCGACCGGACGCGGTTCGCCCTGCCCGCAGCCGGGCCTGATCGTCGGCTGCGCTGGAACCTGAAGCTCCTCTACGCCACGCTCGATGACCAGCGCCGTGAGGAGCGCCTGACCTGGGCGGCGCTCGCCGCGGTGCTCGCCTGCACCCCCAATCAGCTGACGGGACTGCGCACCGCCAAGTTTGCGACCGGCATGGACGTGGCCATGGCCATCGTGCAGTGGCTGGATCGACCCGCGGCGGACTTCGTCTACCGATCGACCTGGTGACCGTGGTGGGGATGGGCGGCCGGATCAGCCGGTCAGCACCGGCGCCACGACCACGGGCGCGGCCGGGGCTGCGGTGGCGGCGCGGGTCGGCGCTGGTCGCCGGCGACGAGGTCGACGTCGGCGTCGTGCTCGTGGGGGTGGTCGCCGGCGGCGGCAGGGGAGCGATGACGGCCTCGAAGGCGGCGGCGATGACCTGGTAGCCGGCCGCGTTGGCGTCGTCGCCGAAGCCCTCGGGTTGCCCCGGGGTGCAGGTGATGTCCAGCCAGCGGCAGGCGTTGTACACGTTGCGCGGGATCGTTCCCCACGGCGTGTCGACCAGGGTGAAGTCGTCGGACGCGAAGGCGCCGGCCACGTCGGCCGAGGGCGCCCCCACCGCCGAGTAGTCAGTCACCAGGTGGGCGTTCAACTCGTCGAGCAGCGGCACCGTGGCATCGGCCAGGGCCTGGCCGCTCGTGCCGTCCAGCCAGTTCCCGAGCAACGGGTCGAAGTAGGTCATGCCGTAGAAGGGCACATCCGGTCCGGCGGCGGCACGCAGCCGGCTCAGGATGGTGGCCACGTTGGCATCCATGGTGGTGAGGGCGTTGGCGAAGCAGGTGGGATCGCTGCAGAAGACGATGTCGTTGCCCCCGATGTCGATGGTCACCAGCGCCACCTGGCCGGGATGGGCGTTGAGGAAGGCCACGGCCGCGTCCTCCTGCGAGAGCCCACCGAAGCTGCAGATCCCGCCGTCCAGCATGGTCTGGGTGGTCTCGCTGCTGCACCCGAAGTCGACTTCCACCAGGTTGGGGTTCTCCGCCTGGTAGTGGGCCTCGAGCAGGTCGACGTAGCCCTGCCCGGGGCCTGCCGCGAAGCCGGTGGCCAGCGAGTCGCCCAGGGCCAGGTAGTAGATGGGGTGGCTCGGGGTCACCACGCCCGAGATCGTCACCGGGTCGGTCTGCTGGGCGAACCCGGCGGAGGTGTTCGAGAAGGCGAAGGCGTTGAGGGTTAGGGTGGCCGGTCCGTTGGCCACCCCCGTCGGCGAGGTGGCCACCTCGGTCGACCAGGTGGCGGCCGTCGGTCCGCAGGCGATGGGCTCGACGTAACCCGAGCCGGTCACCGGCTGGGGCACGGTCTGGTCCAGCTGGATGGAGATGGACACCTCGGCGGTCTGATCGCACGTGACCGTCCCGGACACCGCCACCGGGCCCGACGCGGCGGCCACCAGCGACGACGACGACAGGCTCATCGACACCGTGATGTCCGATCCCCCGGTGGTGGTGGGGGGCGACGCGCTCGTGGTGGTCGGATCCGCGCCGGCTCCGGTGGCCGCCGGCTGGCCAACGCCAGCCACGGTCAGCATCCCGACCACCAGCACCACTGGGATCACTCGTCGCATGGTGCGCACCTCCGCTCGCCCTGCGCCGGTGCGGCGCCGCCGCCTCAGATCATGCCCCAGTCGCGGTCCGTGGCGTCGCGGGTCAGCGCACGAGGGCGAGCGTCCCCGTGATGACGACGGCGCAGCCGCCGACACCCAGGATGCGACGCCACGGGTTCACGCCGCGCACCACCTCATCGATCGCCCACCAGGCCAGGGTGGCCAAGGCCGCCACGTCGAGCGCCGCCCGGTGGCGAGCCGTGGCCCACGAACGCCCGCACGACCACCGTGGCCAGGAAGGCCCACAAGCGCCACGTTCGGGAACTGGGCCACCGTGATCTGTCCGGTCTCCCGGTTGCGAAACAGCCAGTCGAGCACCGGCCCAGTGTGGCGTCTGGCATCAACCGTGCGGTGAGGGCGCTCGAGGCGAGCTGCCCGGGCGAACTCGCTCGCTCCCGATGGGGATGCCGGTCAAGCTGGTGGCGCATGGCGGAAACCCACTTCGACGAGTGGATCGCCCAGCGGTACGAGGTCCTCTGGCCCGAGCTGTACGAGCCCGCGGTCATGGAGACGACCGTGCAGTTCCTGGCCGGTCTCGGCGGTGTCGGCCCGGTGCTGGAGCTCGGCATGGGAACAAGGCGCATCGCGGTTCCGCTGAGCCGGACGGGCATCCGAACGTCGATGGGGTCGAGCTGTCACCGGCGATGGTCGACCAGCTGCGCGTGCGACCCCGATGCCCGGGAGCATCGCCGTCACCGTCGGCGACTTCGCCGTCGACCGCGATAGACGAGCGTTATACGCTCGTCTACCTCGTGCGCGACACCATCACGAACCTGACGACGCAGGACGAACAGGTCGCGTGCTTCCGCAACGCGGCAGCCCATCTCGTGCCCGGTGGTTCCTTCGTCGTCGAGAACTACGTCCCTGCCCTGCAGCGTCTCCCACCCGGCGAGACGCGGTACACCTTCATCGCCACGTCTGGCCCACGTCCGAGCGTCGGAGTACTGACATCGCCAGGCAGACTCGCCGGGATCACGTCCCTGCTGGGAGACGCTGGTCAGCTCCGATGTTCTCCTCTCCGCTGGTAGCGTGAGGCCGTCCGAGTCGGATCTCATGGCCCAACTGGCCGGGAGCACATCTGGGGCCGTCTGGGCGAGTCTGGGAGCCCAGCCCGTTCCCAGCGAGAGCCGCACGCGCTCTCGATCTGGCAGGCGTAGCTCACCGGCGAGGCGCGGCGGGCAGCGATCTCAGCGAATCAGACGTCGCGGCCGATGAAGGCGAGCAGCTTGGTCTGCTCGTCGGCATCGTCGGGGACGGGCACCGACGGTCCGTACTGGCCGGACGGCGGAGCATCTCGCCCATCGGCTGCATCGCCGTGAACAGGTTGTGGACCTCGACCGGGTCGAGCGTCTCGTCGAGCCCGGCGGCCCGGCTGATGTCCCACGTGTGCAGGAACACGTCGTTGGTACCGACATTTCGAAGCACTGCTCGAAGCTCTGGGACCCCATCCGGGTGTCCTGCACGGCGGTCGCCTGGGTGGGATCTCGAGCGCGGCCTGGATCACGGCGCTCACCGCCACCCACGCCTTCGAGCGGGTCGTCCTCGACCGTCGGTCGGTCGCTGGGCTCCAGGTCCCACTGCTCGAAGAAGAACGCCGGCAGCCACTCGACGAGGTGCCCGACCACGTCGCGGGTCACCCAACCCTCGCATGGCGCCGGGCTCGTCCCAGCGGTCGTCCGGTACCTGCTCCAAACGGGCCGTGAACGCCCCGGCGATCCGGCGGTAGCGGTCTGCGGTCTCGGTCATGCCCTTGTGCCCTCGCGTCGTGGCCCTTCCCGACTCTAACGAGGGGCGCTCCCGCGACTCATAGGTGAGTCGGTGAGGACGCGGGATGGCCAAGGAGAGCCCTGACCGGCGACGGCCGCACTCGCGAGAAGCGCCCACCTGCCGTACGGGCGCGGCCTCGATGATCAGTCCAGCCGCGCCTTGATCGGGTTGACGGGCCCTGCGCCGCGCGACCGAGTACCCAGCTGACGATCTCGCGAGGCGATTCGGGTCAGGCGGGCTGCCATCCTGCGAATGTCGGACAGCCTCCGCCAGCACCCCGAGCAGAGGGCCTTCTCCGCTGGCGTGTCATCTCCGCCAACGACCCTCAGGTCTGTCGGCTCGTGGGTGATGGAAATCTGGCACGGTCCGCCTCCCACTATCCGCGCCAGTTCGATCCCGATGTCGTCGGGAGCGAACTCAGCCCACGGGCCCACCGCCCGATGGTTCCACAGGCGGGACGACGGACGGGCGCCGATGTGCCTTCGTTCGGCGCTCGGGCTATGCCTCAGCCAGGCCAGAGCGGCCGCTCGGTCACGACCCGGCACGACCCTCGGCGGGATGTCGTGCAGCTGTGCCGCTTCCGGGCCTCACGGGACCGGATCTGCTGCGAGGATGACGGCCGTGCGCCGTTACGAGGGGACCGTCTATGACAGCAGCCGCTGGGACGGCTTCAAGCTCCGTCGTGGCGACATCATCATCAGCACGCCGCCAAAGTGTGGGACGACGTGGACACAGATGATCTGCGCATTGCTCGTGCTGCAGGAACCGGAGCTGCCGCTCCCGTTGGACACACTCTCGCCGTGGATCGACATGGTGACCCGCGCCCGCACGGAGGTGTTCGCCGACCTGGCAGCCCAGACACACCGCCGGTTCATCAAGACCCACACCCCCCTCGACGGGTTACCCCACGATCCGACAGTCACGTACATCTGCGTCGGGCGTGACCCCCGCGACGTCGTGCTGTCGATGGATCGCCACATTGACAACACGGACGTCGGCGCGTTCCTCAACGCCCGCGAGCGGGCGGCCGCGATCGACGGCATCGAGCTCGACCCGTTGCCGCCACCGCGGCCGCGCCCCAACGGCGAGCGGGACCGCTTCTGGCAGTGGGTCGACGACGAGAGGCCGTCGACGCAGGTCGGGTCATCGCTGCGGCGCACCGTCGAACACCTGCATACGTTCCGGGACGCCGCCGACGGCCTCGACGTCGTGTGCCTGCACTACGACGGCCTGAGGGCCGACCTGGAGGGGCAGATGCGGGAGCTGGCCACACACCTCGGCATCGAGGTGGACGAGGACCGGTGGCCCCGCCTGGTCGAGGCGGCGACGTTCGAGTCGATGCGCGACAGGGCCGACACGACCGTTCCCGCCGGTGGTCGAGAGCACTGGATCGACCCCACCGCGTTCTTCAGCCGCGGGACGAGCGGCCAGTGGCGCGAGCTGCTCGACGACGCCGACCTCGCTCGGTACGGCGCACGCGTGCGGGCCCTCGCGTCCGACGACCTCGTCGAATGGTTGCACCGCGAGCCGATCGACTGAGATGCCCGTTCGGCGGTTGACCCCACTGCGACCCTGACCGTCAGCGCCAACCGCCGTCCGACTGGACGCGACCCTCGTGTACTCGATCTGCTTCCTCGATCACCCGTGTATTTGGCGTTCTGGGCGGGGTCGGGAGTCGTGATCGTTCCGAAATCAGCCCTTGCGATGATCGCTAGGTACCGCTGTCCCCGGCTGAAAGATCTGCCGGCCACCGCCGACGCGGTGCGTGACGGCAAGCTGTCCAAAGCTCAGGCGGCGGCGGTGGCCGACGCCGCGGTCGTGGCGCCTGACGCGGAGTCTGCGTTGATCGGGTTGGCCGGCCGCGAATCGCCGACGCCCTGGTCGAGGGCCCGCGCCGCCATGGGCCAGACCGATGGCGAGAAGCCCAGGCGGGTGCCGACCAACGTCATCGTCCGCGTCGACCACACCGCCCTGCAGCGCGGCCATGTCGAAGCCGGCGAAGTGTGCGACATCGCCGGCACCGGACCGATACCCGTCCCCCGAGTCCAAGACATCCTCGCCGACGGCGACGCCTTCACCGCGGTGGTGGTCACCGACCAGACCGGACAGGTCACCACCGTTGCTCACGTCGGCCGCCGACCCGTCACCGACCCGGCCACCCTGTTCGACACCCTGGCCGACCGTGGCCACGACGTCACCGGCGCCCACCAGCGCAGCGCCCTGGACTGGACCAACTCGACCTGCACGGTCGAGGGCTGTGACCTACCCCGCCAAGAGATCGACCACCGCGTCGATTGGGCCCGCCAACACCGAACCCAACTCGACGAGCTCGACGGGCGCTGCCGACACCACCACGCCCTCAAGACCCGCGCCGACTGCCAACTCGCACCCGGCACCCGCCCGATGTTCGCCCCCACCGGCATCGACCCACCCTGACCGGCTCGGACGGTTCGTCAACCGAGGGTGGTGAGCACGTCGCTGGCCTTGACCAGGCGGTCGTTGATGGGGGGCCGGTTGCTGACCCGGCCGCCCATCGTGAAGGTGGCGCAGGTGTCCAGCGCGGTCAGCAGGTCGCGCAGGTTCCGGGGCGGCGGAAAGTACTCGTCCTCATCGGTGATGGTGACCTCCTCCACCCCCAGGCGCGGAGCGAGCCGGGCGATCACCGACTCGACCAGCTCCTCGGGGGCCGACGCCCCAGCAGTGACCCCCACCGTGCCGGCCAGGTCGTCGGGAACCTCCTCGACGCCGTTGATCCGCAGCACCCGGGGACACCCAGCGTCGCGGGCCAGGCTCTCCAGCGCTCGGGTGTTCGACGAGTTGGCCGAACCGATCACCACCACCGCATCGCAACGCGGGGCGATCTCCATGAGCGCCGACTGACGGTTGGTGGTGGCGAAGCACAGGTCGCTGCGCCCGGGCATCCACATGTCCGGGAACCGCTCGTGGGTGGCTTCGAGCACGTCACGCCAGTCCCGGTGGCTGAGGGTGGTCTGGGCCAGCAGCGCCACCGGCTGATCGAAGGCCGGCAGCTCGGCCACCTCCTCCACGCTCTGCACCCGGTGGATCGAGTCGGGGGCCACCGCCATGGTCCCCACCGCCTCCTCGTGGCCCTCGTGGCCCACGTACACGATCTGGTAGCCCTTGCCGGCTCGCACTTTGACCTCGTGGTGCACCTTGGTGACCAGCGGGCACACGGCATCCACCACGTAGCCGCCCCCGGCGCGCGCCTGGGCCACCACCTCGGGAGCCGAGCCGTGGGCGCTGAGCATCAGCGGTCGGCCCGGGGGCACCTCGGCCACGTCGTCCACGAAGACCACGCCCAGCGTCTGGAACCGCTGGACCACCCGCTGGTTGTGGACGATCTCGTGGTAGCAGTACACCGGCGGCTCGAACGCCCGCACCATCCAGGCCAGCGCCTTGATGGCCATCTCCACCCCGGCGCAGAACCCGCGAGGCGCGGCCAGCAGCACCCGCTCGACATCCTCCATGGGGCCAGGCTACCGGCGGCCCGGGGGAGGCCTGCGGGTCACCCGGTAGCCTGGTGGGCCATGTCTGCACCCCGAGTCGTCGCCGTCGCGCCCGGATCGCCGGCCGCCCTCGCCGGCATCGAGGTGGGCGACGAGATCGCGGCCATCGCCGGCCAGGTGCCGCGCGACGTGATCCAGTACCGGCTGCTGGTCGATGAACCCGACCTGGCCCTCGACCTGCATCGGGGCGGTCTCGAGCTCCAGGTCGAGGTGGCCAAGGCCGCGGGGGAGCCGCTGGGCGTCGAGGTCCACTCGGCGCTGTTCGACCAGGTCCGCACCTGCGACAACCACTGCGAGTTCTGCTTCATCTACCAGCTCCCGCCCGGCCTGCGGTCCAGCCTCTACCTCAAGGACGACGACTACCGCCTCTCGTTCCTCTACGGCAACTTCACCACCCTCACCCGCTTCACCGAGGCCGATCTCGAGCGGGTCGTCACCGAGCGCCTCTCGCCGCTGAACGTCAGCATCCACGCCACCGACCCCGACGTGCGGGCCGATCTGCTGCGCAACCGCCGAGGTGCCACCAGCCTGCGCTGGCTGCGGGCCCTGCTCGACCACGACATCGAGGTGCACGGCCAGATCGTGGTCTGCCCGGGCGTCAACGACGGCGCCGTGCTCGACGACACGCTGGCCGGCGTGCTCGACCGCTACCCAGAGCTGGCCAGCCTGTGCGTGGTGCCCCTCGGCGTGAGCCGGCATTCCCACGCCCCCCGCATGCGGCCCCATACCCAGGCCGAGGCTGCCGCCGTGATCGAGACCGTGCACGACTGGCAGGACCTGTACCACCTCACCCTGGGCCACCGCCTGGTGTTCGCCGCCGACGAGTACTACCTGCTGGCCGGGCAGGACTTCCCGCCGGCCGACACGTATGAGGGCTTCGCCATGCACGAGGACGGCATCGGCATGGCCCGCACCTTCGAGCGCGAGTTCCGGGGGTCGGTCGACCAGCCCATCGGCGTTCGCTCCGGCTTCTTCGCCTGGGTGGACGGGGCCCCGGCCGAGGGCTACCGGGCGCCTCGGATGTCGGGCGACGGGACCAGCCCGGTGCAGTTGCGCCCGAGCACCACCGCGCCGGTCGGGGTGCTCACCGGACCCCTGGGCGCGCCGGTCCTGACTCCGCTGGTGGCGGCCATCGATCGTGATGACGTCCGAGTGATCACCGTCGACAACCAGTTCTTCGGCGGCAACATCGGTGTGACCGGCCTGATGGTGGGCGACGACCTGGACCGCGTGCTGCGCGCCCAACCCGTCGGCCACCGCTACCTGCTGCCCGACGTGTGCCTGTCCCAGGGCCGCTTCCTCGACGGCCGATCGCCCGACGACCTGCCCCGACCGGTCGAGGTGGTGGCCACCGACGGCGTGGCCCTGCGCCAGGCCCTGGGGATCGGCGCCCCATGACCGGCGATGCGCCGACGACCGACGGGTTGCCGGTGGTGGCCATCGTGGGTCGCCCCAACGTGGGCAAGTCCACGCTGTTGAACCGCATCGTGGGCCGACGCGAGGCCATCGTCGAGGAGCGTCCCGGGGTGACCCGCGACCGCAAGGAGGTCGAGGCCGAGTGGCAGGGCCAGCCCTTCGTGCTGGTGGACACCGGAGGCTGGTTGCCCGGTGGCAGCGAGCTCGACGCCAAGGTCAGCCAGCAGAGCGAGCGCGCCATCCGCGAGGCCCAGGCCGTGATCATGGTGGTCGACACCGTGGTCGGGGTCACCGAGGAGGACGCCCGGGTGGCCGACCTGCTGCGTCGCATCGACGTGCCCGTCCTGCTGGCCGTCAACAAGGTCGACGACACCAACCGCGAGCCGCTGGTCTGGGAGTTCGTGGGTCTCGGCCTGGGCGATCCCCATCCGGTGAGCGCGCTGCACGGCCGCGGGACGGGCGACCTGCTCGACGACCTGTGCGCCGTGCTCCCGAACCACCGCCCGGTCACGGACCGCCCCGACGACGAGGACGGCGCCACGGCGGACGATGCCGCCGATCTCGATGGGGCGGGCGACGGTCGGTTCGACGGCGACAAGGTCTTCTCGGTGGCCCTGGTGGGACGCCCCAACGTGGGCAAGTCCACCCTGTTCAACCGCCTGATCGGCGAGGACCGCTCGGTGGTCCACGACCTGCCGGGCACCACCCGCGACTCCATCGACACGGTGGTGGAGACCCCATCCGGCCCGGTGCGCTTCATCGACACCGCCGGGATGCGCCGCAAGGCCCGCATCGACGAGGGCACCGAGTACTACTCGTTCGTGCGGGCCCTCCAGTCCATCGACCGCGCCGATGTGGCCCTGCTGGTCATCGACGCCACCGTGAGCGTCACCCACCAGGATCAGCGGCTGGCCGAGCGCATCGACGCCGCGGGCTGCCCGGTGGTGGTGCTGCTCAACAAGTGGGAGACCCTCGATGCCGAGGCCCGCCTGGAGGTCACCTACCAGGTCGGCCAGCGCCTGGCCTTCATCGGTGACGCCCCGGTGCTCAAGATCAGCGCCCTGACCGGCAAAGGGGTGCACCAGCTGCTGCCGGCCATCGCCGACACCATCGACGACTACCACAAGCGGGTGCCGACCCGGAAGGTCAACGAGGTCATCCGGGCGGCCCAGAACGCGCAGCCCGGCCCCCACGGCGTGCGCGTGCTGTACGCCATGCAGGGCGCCACCGACCCACCCACCTTCACGCTGTTCGCCAACAAAGAGGTGCCGGCCACCTACCTGCGCTACCTCAAGCGACGCCTGCGCGAGGACTTCGATCTGGGGTCGACGCCCATCAAGATGCGCGTCCGGCTGCGGTCGGGCTGACACGATCTCGCCGTGCAGATCTCGGCTATCCTCGACCTGACCAGCCACGGCCCCGACGTGTTCGTGGGCACCGGTCCGCAGTACCCGTGGGGCGGCCTCTACGGCGGCCAGATCGTGGCTCAGGCCCTCCAGGCGGCCACCGGCACGGTCGAGGACGGCTTCGCCGCCCATTCGCTGCGGGCCTACTTCATCCGCCGGGGTGACCATCACGAGCCCGTGCGCTACGAGGTCGATCGCCTGCGCAACGGCCGGTCGTTCTGCACCCGCCGGGTGGTGGCCCGCCAGGCCACCGGCGCCATCTTGAACCTGGAGGCCTCGTTCCAGGTGCCCGAGGAGGGCCCCGACATCGAGACGGTCAAGTTCCCGGTGGGCGTGCCCGACCCCGAGAGTCTGCCCGAGTCGTCGTGGACCCCGATGATGTCGCGCCGGCTGGTGCCCACCGGCGAGCTCGACCGTGAAGGTCGTTCGGGTCGGGGGCGGGTGGCGGCCTGGATGCGGATCTCCGAGTCGCTCGAGGACCGCCCCGAGCTGCGGGCCGGGGGACTGGCCTACCTGTCCGACGACCTGCCCACCGACGCGGTGGTCCGGGTGCACCCCCTGGGCGCCGAGACCATCGAGGTCCTCCACCAGGTGGTGTTCTCGGCCAGCCTGGACCACACCATCTGGTTCCACCGCCCGGTCCGGCCCGACCAGTGGCACCTCCACGACTTCAGCTGCCAGACCTACGTCGGCGGCCGCGGCCTGTCCATCGGTCACATCTTCGATCTGGGCGGTACCCATGTGGCCACCGTGGCCCAGGAAGTACTGTTGCGCGACACGCGCGACCGTTGATCGGAGGCGGACCGATGGGCTTCTTCTCCAAGCGACCCCGCAACCAGGACCTGGGCACGATGGACGGCAACCCGTCCGCCCTCGACGCAGTCGAGGACCTGCCCCTGGTGGCCAAGGCCGACCTGGCCCTCACCGGGGGCCTGCCCCTGATCGGGGAGGGGGCGGAGGTGGCCACCGGCCAGGACATCGGCCGCGACCTGCAGGACGACATCGACCAGACCGATGACACCGAGGAGCACCTCTTCGACGAGGTCGGCGCCGCCGCCGAGGCTGATCGGGCGTCCGGTGGTGATCCCGCCACTGCTAGTGGTGAGGGATCCGAGGGCGACTGAACGGGAACTGACGGACCGCGGCTGGTTCCCGCCGCTCCGGTAGCATCGTTGCACCATGGAACAGCCACTGCTGGCGGTCGCCGCCTTGGCTTGTGTGGTCGCGGCCGCGGTGTGGGGCCGGTCGGCCCGGTATCGCCTGCGCGTCCTGCAGCGGATCGAGGCCGAGTCCCACGACCCGGACCTGGCCGCCATCGCCCGCTCGGACTACCGCAAGGACCTGCACACCACCATCCTCTACGGCATCCTGGCCGTGGTCTGCGCCGTCGACTCGGTGGCCCACACCACCAACGCGGTGCTGGTGCTGGTGGTGGTGGCCATCCCGGCGGTGGTGTCGATCGTGCTGGGCCGCAACTTCGTGAAGGAAGCCCGCCTGGAGATGATGCGCTCCGAGCTCGAACGCCGCGCCCAGGAGGTCCTGGTGCAGGACGAGTTGGCCCCCCGGCGCTGGGCGGACCGCCTGGCTCCCGACGACCTGCCCGACATCGCCGGCTTCGAGCTGGGGCGGGTCTACCAGGCCGGATCGGGGCTCATGGCCGGCGACTTCTACGACGTGTGCCGGCTCAGCCCGACCCGCATCGCCGCGGTCATCGGCGACGTGACCGGCCACGGCATCGATCCGGCCATCACCGCCTTCCAGGCCAAGTACCTGCTGCGTGTCTTCCTGCGCCAGTTCCGCGACCCGGCCCAGGCCCTGGAGGAGCTCAACGCCCAGATGTCGGCGCTGGGCCGCCACGAAGAGTTCATCTCCCTGTGCGTGGTGGTGTTCGACACCGAGGCCGGCGCCCTGCGCTTCGCCTCGGCCGGCCACCCCACGGCCTGGCTGTGGCACGAGCGTGACGTGAACCCGCTGGGCGCCACCGGCCCGCTGCTCATGCTCGACGCCAAGGCCACCTACTACAGCCGTGAGGTCCGTCTCGACAACAACGACCTGTGCCTGCTCTACACCGACGGGCTGGCCGAGGCCCGCAACGGCGACCAGCTCTTCGGCGAGGAGCGGGTGGCCACCCAGCTGCGACGCGACCCGGGGGTGGCGCCCGACGTGCTGTGCAAGTCGCTGCTGGAGGCGGCCCGGGACTTCTCCCGGGGCCCGATCACCGATGACGTCGCCATCCTGGCTGTCCGGCGGGTCTGACCCGCTCGTGATGCCCGACCCCGAACCCGGATCGGACCTGGCGCGCCTGGCCGCCCGGGCTCGCCGGGGGAACCTCGACGCCGGCGGGGCCAAGCTGGCGGCCCAGCACAAGTTGTTCGTACGAGACCGGCTGGACCTGCTGTTGGACCCGGGCTCGCTGGTGGAGGACGGCCTGCTGGCCAACGCCGCAGCCCAGGACCTGCCGGCCGACGGGGTGGTCACCGGCATCGGCACCGTCGAGGGGCGACCGGTGTGCGTCATGGCCAACGACCCCACGGTCAAGGCGGGCTCGTGGGGGGCGCGGACCGTGGAGAAGATCGTGCGCCTGACCGAGCGGGCCCTGCGCGACGAGCTGCCCGTGTTCTGGCTGGTGGACTCGGCCGGCGCCCGCATCACCGACCAGGTCGAGCTGTTCCCTGGGCGTCGGGGTGCGGGCCGGATCTTCTACAACCAGGTGCGCCTGTCGGGGCGGGTACCCCAGGTCTGCTGCCTGTTCGGGCCGTCCGCCGCCGGCGGGGCCTACATCCCGGCCTTCTGCGACCTGGTGATCATGGTGGAGGGCAACGCCTCCATGTATCTGGGATCGCCCCGCATGGCCGAGATGGTGATCGGCGAGGTGACCACCCTGGAGGAGATGGGCGGGGCGCGCATGCACGCCACCGTGTCGGGCTGTGGCGACAACCTGGCTGCGGACGACGCCGAGGCCATCGACGCGGCCAAGGCCTGGTTCTCGTACCTGCCCGATCGGTGGCGCGACTCCCCACCCACCTACCGCGACCAGCCCCCGTTGCACCCGCTCACCCCGGCGGTGGTGCCGGCCGAGGAGGCGCAGGGCTACGACATGCACACCCTGATCGACGGGGTGGTCGACGGCGAGAGCTTCTTCGAGGTCAAACCCCTCTTCGCCCCGGAGCTGATCGTGGGCCTGGCCCGGTTGGCCGGTCGCCCGGTGGGGGTGGTGGCCAACAACCCCATGCAGAAGGGGGGCGTGCTGTTCGTCGACTCGGCCGACAAGGCGGCCCGGTTCATCTGGTTCTGCGACGCCTTCAACCTGCCGCTGATCTTCCTGGCCGATGTGCCCGGCTTCATGGTGGGCACCGAGGTGGAGCGCCAGGGGATCATCCGCCACGGCGCCAAGATGATCACCGCGGTGAGCGAGGCCACCGTGCCCAAGGTGTCGGTCATCGTGCGCAAGGCCTACGGCGCCGGTCTGTACGCCATGGCCGGCCCCGCGTTCGACCCCGAGGCCACCTTGGCCCTGCCCACGGCCAAGATCGCGGTCATGGGACCCGAGGCCGCCGTCAACGCCGTGTTCGCCAACCGCATCGCCGCCATCGAGGACCCGGCTGAACGTGACGCCTTCGTGGCCGAGCAGCGGCGCCTCTACGAGGAGGACGTCGACCTGGCCCGCCTGGCCTCGGAGCTGGTGGTCGACGCGGTGGTCGACTTCGAGGACCTGCGGGGCGAGCTGATCGGACGCCTGGCCTACGCCGGCGGGGCTCGACGCGAGTTCACCCAACGCCACCACGGCGTCCCCCCGGTCTGAGCCGTCGCCGTGCCCTGGTGTGAGGACTGCGCCAAGTTCTGGAACCCCAACTCGATGCCGCCCGACGGCACCTGCCCGTCGTGCGGGCGCCTGATCGGCGATCCCCCCAAGGCCCAGAAGGTGCCCTGGCACTTCTGGCTGATCGTGGTGGCCCTGGCCATCTACCTGTCCTACCGCGCCTTTCAGGGCGTCGAGTGGCTCATCCACCGCTGAGGGTGGCCACGGCGGGCCCTGCTTGACATCTCCCGCATCCATCGCGCATCTTGACTCCTACCTGCACTGGAAGGCCGCGAACGTGGTCGGAGCGGCCTTGCGGATTCCCCCCGACGGATGGAGGTGTGCGCCGTGTTCGCCAGCGTGATGCCTGACCAACCCGAGCCCGGCTCGGTGACGGTGACGGTGGCCGGCGAGATCGACCTGACCGACCACGAGGAGCTGCGATCGGTCATCGTCGATGGCGCCTCGGCCCCGGTGACCACCGTGGTCATCGACCTGACGCATGTGACCTTCCTCGGGTCGTCGGGGATCGGCGCGCTCATCGCCGCCTGGCGCGAGCTCGGCGAGCGCGACATCGACCTGCGGGTGGACCGTTGCAGCCCGATCGCCGATCGGGTGCTCGAGATCGCCGGAGTGCGCTCGCTGCTCGCCGCGCCCGGTGATCCCGATGCCGAGGACCGTTAGGGACGAGCTACTACCAGTAGCGGGCCACGGTCCCGCGCCCTCTGGGGGGTGTGGGCGCCTACGGTCTGTCGGACCGACGTAGTCGAGTTCGACCTGGGGAGGGCTCCGCATGTCCGCAGATGGTGGCGAGGAGACGGTGGAGGTGACGCGGGCGGACTGGGAAGCCATGCAGGCTCGCATGGCCCGACTCGAGCAGGCGGCTGGCCTGCGGGAGCCGGCGCCGGTGGCGACGTCGCCGACGGATCGACGCACGGATCGCCGGGGGTTGCTCAGGCACGGGGCTGTGTTGGCGGCCGGTGCGGCGGCGGGTGCTGCGGTGGCGGTGGTGGGCCAGGCGGCGCCGGCCGAGGCGGCCAACGGATCGAACCTGGTGCTCGGTTCGGGTAGCAACGTGGCCACGGCTGCGACGGGGATGGAGGTCAACGGGACGCTCGTCCCCTACGGGCTGGGGGTGACCGACAACGGCCTGGGCGCACTGCCCGACGGGACCAGCGGTGCCATCTTCGGTCACGCCAAGGATCAAGCCTGGTCGGTCGGCGTCTCCGGCTACGCCGAGGCCGAGTCGGTGGGCGTGGCGGGGCACTCGGTCGGCGGTATCGGCGTGTACGGGGTGAGCACGGGTGGCACCGGGGTGACCGGGACCACCCAGGCGTCAGGTGCGAGCGCGGTCCTGGGGATCGGACAGGGGGCCGCGTCCTACGGCCTGGTGGGCTCCGGAGGGGCCGCCGCGCTTCGCCTGGCCGGTGGCAGCGCCGGGCCGCCCCCGTTGCGGACCGATGACCACGTGTCCGGCGAGATCGATCCCGACGGGAACGACGGGGTGTGGTTGTGCGTGGTGGATGGGACGCCGGGGTCGTGGGTGCGGTTGGGGGCGCCGGGTTCGGCGGGTGCGTTCTCGGTGTTGTCGGCCAGTGTGCGGGTGTATGACTCGCGTTCGGGTCAGGCGCCGACGTCGGTGGGTCCCAAGTCGCCGTTGGTGGGGGGTTTGGCTCGGCCGTTGGACATGACCGCCGAACGCGAGTGGGGTGCCGGCTTCGGCGAATGCGGTGTTGATCAACCTGACGGCGGTGCCCAGGACGTCGTCGGGGTTCTTGGCTGCGTTCAAGGCGGGGATCTCCTATCCGGGGACCTCGACGTTGAACTGGTCGGCGGCGGGTAATCCGATCGCCAACGCGGCGGTGGTGGCGTTGGGTGCGGGCGGCAAGATCAACCTGGAGGCGAACGCCAGCACCGATGTGATCGTCGACGTGATCGGCTACTACCAGTAGCTGGCCGACCAGGCGTCGGGGCCAGGGCGTCGACGCCCGTGGGCTCAGGTGGGCCGCCAGCGCCGAGGCGTCGAACTCGCCCGATACCAGGAACCGGTCGGTGGCCACGGTGTCACGGGTGGCGATCTCGGCCGCCTCGATGTTGAGGTCGTGGCCGGCGAACCAGCGGCACACCTCGTGGAGCAGGCCGGGGGCATCCGGCGCCTCCACGGTGGCCAGGATCTGGCCCGGGCCCGCGGTTGGTCATCCTGCACCGTGGCCGGCCCGCGGGGCTCGGTAGCGGATGCCGGCCGGCGGGTCATCGGCCATGGACCGGAGCCGGGCGCCCAGGTCGTCCCAGTCGGGGTCGAGGGTCGACATCGACCGGCAGGTGAGCGCGTGCAGGGCGATGTCGGAGTCGGTCCAGGTGGCCACCGACGCCGACAGCACCGTCAGTCCGGCCTCGGCCAGCGCGGCGGCGGTGTCGGCCAGCAGCCCCGGCCGGTCGGCGGCCGCCACCGTCACCCGATACGAGGCCAGGTCCTCCATGGGACGGGCCACGGCCCGCACCTCGCCCGGGGCCAGGCCGGGGATGGCACAGGGCCAGATCCGCGGCCAGCACCGAGGGGCGTTCGCTCATCATCCACAGCGGCGAGGCGGCCCGGAGCAGCCGGCTCACGGTGCGAGCCGGGATGTTGGTCACGGTGAGCAGGCCCCGCAGTTCGGCCGCAGTGGTGCGGGCGCCGGAGGACTCGTGCTCGGCCACCTGCACCTGAACCAGGTTGTCGAGCACCTCGGTCAGGGCGCGGGGATTGGCCAGCAGCCACGAGTGGCCACCCGGCAGCACCCGGCCCTCGGTCCCGATGGCCGCGCACAGGGCGTCGAACGAGGCCAGCGGCAACACGTCGTCGCCGTCGCTCCACAGCACCAGGATGGGGAGCTCCCGCTCCCGCAGCTGCGCCAGCTCGGCGGTGAGGTCGACCTGGCGGGCCAGCAGCCCGATCTCGACCATGACCAGCGGGTTGGCGACGACGTTGCGGACCACGTCCTCGCGGATGGCGCCGAGGATGCGACAGCCGCTGCGGGACCAGAACAGCTCCCGGGCGATGTGCAGTCCGTAGTCCCAGATGGGCCGGTCGTAGGGGGCCGAGGCCAGGGCCGGACCGGCCGACCCGGTGGGGGTGCCCACCGAGTTGATCAGCACCAGGTGCTCGACCCGCTCGGGCTGGTCGTGGGCCAGGCGGATGGCCACGCCGCCCCCGAAGGAGTGGCCGGCGACGACCGCCGGCTCGGCCGAGGCCGACCTGGTCGAGGAAGGCCGCCACCCAGGCGGCGTAGCCCTCGATGGTCCGGTCGGCGGCGGGCAGGTTGGCCGTGCCGCCGAACCCGGGCAGGCCCGGGGCGTAGACCCGACAGCCGCGGGCCACCAGTTCGTCGAGGGCATCCTGGTAGGAGCGGGGGCCGAGGCTCCAGCCGTGCAGGAAGACGACGGGCACGCCCCGGCCACCGATCACGGCGCGGGCACGGCGACCGTCGACCTCGAGGGTGCGCGGCGCCAGCTCGTCGGATCGGGTCGACATGGCGGCATCCTGGCCGCGAGATGATGTCGGACCGGTGAACGCACCGAGGACAAGCGTGAACACGATCTGACCGAATGTGTCCTCAGTCTTCAGGCGGGCGGTGGGGGAGGCAGGCCCAGGGCGGTCAATTCCGCCTCGAGCGATTCGACCAGCTGGGGGAGCGAGTCGGTGGCGCGGGCCACGGCGAAGTCGATCCAGAAGCGGCACAGGCTGGCGTGGGCGGCGTCGTAGCCGATGCCCGACACCTTCTGGCGGTTCGAGACCGAGAGCATCGTCCAGTTGGCGTCGGACGCGTGGGTCACGCTGATGAGCTTGGACCACGCCCATTCACGCGTCTGCTTCGAACCGGCGAACACAGCTCGGGTGGTGGTCAGGGTGAAGGCGCCCACGTCGATCACCGCGGGGTGCTCCACGCCCTGCACGAAGGTGCCGTGGGACGCCCCGACCCGGTAGCGCATCGAGCGGGTGCCGGGCACGTGCACCGAGACCCCCTGGCAGCGGCCCTCCCAGTGCCCGGCACCCTTGCGGGGCTCGATCAGGGTGGCGCCGCTGAGCGTGGCCAGCATCCGTTCGCCGGCCTTGAGGATGATGGGGATGGGGTGGCCGTCGGCCGCGGTGACGCCGTCGTAGTCGCGGGCGATGGACAGGAACTCGGCCATCTGGTCGACCTGGCCGTCGTGCGAC
The DNA here is from genome assembly GCA_963793965.1 of uncultured Microthrixaceae bacterium. GTDB lineage: Bacteria > Actinomycetota > Acidimicrobiia > Acidimicrobiales > Acidimicrobilacustridaceae > UBA4742. Next base: position 745,322 of record CAWCCB010000006.1, on the reverse strand, counting down.
GGTTCGTGGTGATGTCGCAGCTTCACGGTCGGCCCACCCCCTCGTGCCTCGCCACCGGGCGAAACGGTATCGGTTGGGTTTACCGGCCGGGCCGGGAGGTGGGGCCAGATCGACCGCGCAAGCCCGATCGGCCCAGGAGATGGGGCGATGTCGCAGCCCTACGACGAGGACCTGGTCGAGCGGATGAAGGCCCAGTTCCGCGAGACGCCGCTGCACGCCCTGCTGGCCATCGAGTACATCGACATGGAGAACCTGCCCGCCGACGTGGTCTCCCCGGTCGGGCCCGGCGGCGGGCCGGTTCCCGACGGGGCCTGCGTGGTGCGCATGCCGGTGCGCGCCGACGCCTTCGGGTCGTCGGGCAACCTCCACGGCGGCGCCATCGCCACCCTGGTCGACGTGGCCTCGGCCACCGCCGCGGCGCGCAACAGCTCCTATGTGCCGGGGAGAACTCGTTGGTCACCGCTGATCTGCACGTGCGGTACCTGGGTCGACCCAAAGGCGGCTGGGTGGACGCGCTGGCCACCGTCATCCGGGCCGGGCGCCAGCTGGTGGTGGTGGAGTGCCGGGTGGTCGATCCGTTGGGCAACGTCATCGCCGCCGCCGACTTCTCCTCCATGGTGGTGCCCCTGCGCCAGCCGTTGGCCGGGGCCACCCGCGACGAGGCGGCGCCCGAGCTCTGACCTGGCGGTCGTGATCTGGTGATCGGGCACTCGAACAGATGTTCGCTAGGGTGCGGACATGGAATTCGGCACCGAGCCCTGGCAACTGGAGAACTGCCGACGCGCCCTGGCCATGGCCCCGAGCCAAGGCCAGGCCCCGGTCACCAACGGCGAGCTCGAACGCCTGGTGGCCCGGCTGCAACAGGCCGAGGCCGACCTGGAGCGGGGGGCCGAAGGCCCGTGACGGGCGGGTCTGTAACCCGGGTCGCCGGGGGGCGTCAGGTCGGTCATGAGCGCAGACCAGATGCAGGGTGCGGCCGATCGGCTGGCGGTGAAGCTGGCCAGCCTCGATCTCGACGACGACGAGCAAGCCGTGCTTCGGGGCCTGCTGGCCGCCGGGGCCACCTCGGTCGAGGCCGCCGACGACGAGGTCGCCGGCTTCGCCATCGTGTCGTACCGGCCCCAGCTGACCGGCCTGCCCTCACCGACGGCTAACCCGTTCGAGAGCATCACCTTCGAATACGGGGGACTGGTCGTGCGCTACCAGCAGCAGCAGGCCGACGGATCGGTGTAGCAGACGACCGAGCCTGCGCCGAGATCCCCCGGCGGGCCGCTGAGCCAGGGTGTGCAGCGGTGCGGTGCCGGCCAGAAGCCCGAGGGGAAAACCTCGGTGGGACGGGGCTAGCCTGCCCTGAGCGCTGGTGAGATGAGGTGACTGGGGACGTCAACCCGATGAGATTGCGCCGTTGGCCGCGACATGATGAGGACCAGGTGGAGCTGGACGAATCCCGACGCGCCTGGCCGGACGGATACCTGGCGGCGCTCAGCCTCTCGTTCGACGACGCCCGCCGATCGCAGGTCGATCTCGGGCTGGCCATCCTCGACGAGCTCCAGGTCGCCGCGACCTTCTTCGTGCTGCCGAGTGGGGTGAACCAGGACCGGCAGGGTTGGTCCGAGGCGGTGGGTGGCGGCCACGAGATCGGCAACCACACGGCCCGCCACCCGTGCAGCGCGAACTTCGCCTGGTCGCGCCACCACGCCATCGAGGACCTGACCCTCGACGACATCGCCACCGAGATCGGCGACGCCGACCTGTGGATCACCCAGACCTTCGGTGTGGAGGCCCGTACGCTTCGCGTACCCCTGTGGCCACACCGTCCGTAGGCCGAGGGCACGGGGCTCAGAGCTTCGTGCCGCTGGTGGCCGACCGCTTCCTGGCCGCCCGCACCTTCAACGACGTGGCCCTGAACTCGCCGCGGCACTGCGACCTGGCGCAGGTGAACGCCATGTGCAGTGACGGCCTCGACGTCGAGCAGTTCCTACCCGTCCTCGAGGCGACCGTCGAGGCCGGGTCCTGGTTGGTGCTGGGCGGCCACGAGGTTGGTCAGCAGCCACAGGCCGAGACCACGATGCAGGCCACGCTGGTCGGCATCGTCGAGTGGTGTCGCGCCAATCAGGTCTGGATCGACACCGTGGGCAACGTGGCCGACCGGGTTCGACGCCTCCAGGATGCGCGACCAGAACGAGCCGCTGTCGCGGCCGTCGGCCACCGCCTGAGCTCCGGTCTCCCACCTCGGGCACGGTGTAGCGCACCGAGGTCGGAGGGAGACCGGATGGCCCGTTGGGGAGGGCGAATACCCAGACCGGGCCGAAGGTCACGGTATCCGATTCGCTCTAGGGTAATGGTGGTGTCACCTGGAGGGGACGAGCACCATGGGCGAGCAGACAAGTGAAGGGTCCGACGGCGAGCCGCGACTCGGCGCCGACCAGACGGAGCCGATGACGACTTCCGGCGAGACCGGAGGTCGGCCGGAAGTCGATCCGGCGGTCATCGACCTTCGCTCGGCGCCAGAGCCGGCTGCGTCACCGTCCGAATCGCCATCCGGCGCAGTGGCGTCGGGACCGCTCGGGCTTGCGCCTCCGCCTGGCCACGTCGCCCGGCCCGGAGGTCGACGTGCACCTGCCGGCGTTGTTCGGATCCGAGCACGAAGCCGGGCTGGCGGTGGCGCGGATCGCCGAGCACGGCGAGACGAACGTGCTGTGGCGCGCCGATCTCCGGGCGCCCGCCGGCCCACTCGACCGCCCGACGGCGATCGACGACCGGGACCTCCGTCGGTCACCCACCACCTGGCCGTCCACACCCTCGAGCCGTCGGGATGGCCGACGGCCCTGGCCCGGGCCGTCGACCTGGTGGAGATCTCCCGGCCGACCCCCATCTCACGCGCGGGCGTCGGTGGGGGAGCTGCTGAGCATCCAACTTGCAGGACCAGTGCACGGAGCTGCTGGCCAACGAGGGAGGGGTCCGTGCCGGCGTGGGCGACTCGGTCCACCGCATGCGGGTGGCCAGCCGGCGGCTGCGGAGCCTGCTGGCCACCTATCGGCCCTGGCTGCCAGGGAGCCGCGGCGAGCGCATGCGCACCGAGCTGCGCGGAGCTGGCCGAGGGCCTGGGCCGAGCCCGCGACACCGACGTGCTCTACCAGCGCCTCGGCCAGGAGATCGCGGCGCTGCCCGAGGAGCTGGTGGTCGGGCCGGTCGCTGGCCCGTGTCGACCGCCAGCTGCGGGCTCGTCAGCGGGCCGCCTTCGAGGCCATCTGGGCCGATCTGGACGGCGAGCCGCTACCAGCTGATGGTGGAGCACCTGGATCGTCTGGCCAAGCACCCGCCGCTGTCACCGCAGGCCAGACGTCGTGGCCGCGCCGTGCTGGCCGGTCGGGTCGTCGAGGACGGCCGCCGGGTCCGCCGGGCCCATGGGGCCTACGAGCCGGGCCAAGGATTCCGGCTCGGAGCGAGGCCCTCCTCCACGAGGTGCGCAAGTCGGCCAAGCGGGCTCGCTACGCGGCCGAGTCGGCGGAGCCGGTCCTGGGCAAGCCGGCGGTGCGCATGGCCAAGCGCATGCAGAAGGTCCAGCAGGTCCTGGGCGAGAACCAGGACAGCGTGGCCGCTCGGCTGCTGATCCGCCACCTGGTGTTCCAGGCCCACCTCGCCGGCGAGAACTGCTTCACCTTCGGGTTGGTCTACGGCATGGAGATGGCCCGGGCCTCGGAGGCTCGGGCGGCGGCCGAGCCGGCAATCCGTTCCGCGCTTGGAGGCCTGCCGAGCAGCTGCGCCGGCGCTGAGATCGCGCGCCGCCGGGTCGAGTCGGGCCAGCGGCCCGTCGGCAGCGAACCGTGAGCGGCCTCCTCGGGGCTGAGCGACCGGGTCTGGTCCGAGCCCACCGACTTGTTCTCGTAGAGCGACCCGCAGCGCGGGCAGCGGAGGAGCACTCGGCCGTGGTTCGGGTCCTGACCGATCTGGCGGAGATGGCCGAACCAGCGGTTCCGGTCGTGCGCGCAGTACTCACAGCCGAAGTCGGCCACCGGGGTGAGCCCCGCGACCGGCGACGCATCATCGAACGGCCAGCGCCAGGCCGAAGGTCGGACAGGCGACCGACGGATGCCACCACCAGGACCGACGCCCGGACGGGAGGCGCTCAGCAGCCCGGTGGGGCTCGATCGATTCGCCGCGACCGGCGGGCACGCTCCAGGTGGCCAGAGTCGTGACCGACAGGCGGGAGCCGTTGGTCAACCAGGCGGTGACCGCCAGCTGACGCGTCTGTCCCGGCTTGAAGCGAGCACCAGGGGCGGATCCACGATGGCGAACGCGATCGGGGCAACCACGGTGACCAGTGGTCGAGCCGTTCAGCCCGGCCAGGCTGGCCGTGACCGATGGCCGAGCCCAGGCCGTCGGCGCTCACCGAGCCGGCAGGCGAGACCGAGACCTGGGCCGGGTTCGAGCTGGCCCAGGTCACCTTGCTCGTCACGTCCTTGGACGACCCGTCGCTGAAGCCTTCGGTCGCCCGCAGCTGCTCGGACAGCCCTTTGGGCAGCTGGGCCTGGGGGGCGGCCACCGTCAGGCTGACCGGCACCGGGGCCGGGCGTGAAGACGACATCGACCCAGTAGTTGTCGCCGTTGAACGTGCCCGTGGGGAACGCCGGGCGTGGGGCTGTAGACGAACAGCCCGTTGGGCGTAGCCGGGTTTCCACCCGGCGCGCTCAGCGGCGGAGCTAGGTACCCGCCGTTGGTGAAGTAGCCGTCGTCGACCGAGTAGTGCCCGGTGTCGGTGTGGTAGCCGGCCACGTAGGTGGTGCCGGCGGCGATGGCCACGGGCTGGGAGAAGGTGACCTGCTGCCAGCCGCTGGCCGTCTCGTCGGTGAAGGTGGCCTGGGCCAGCAGGGTGCCGTCCGCGCTCCACAGGCTGCCGACGTGCTCGCCGGTGTTGGCCGAGGACTTGTAGAAGCGCACGCCGCTGACGTAGCCGCTGGCGGTCGAGCTGAACTGCACGCCGAGCTCGACCGAGGCCGGATCACCGGAGTCGACCACGGTCGGCGACACGTCTGGCCCCCACAGCGAGGTGGCGGCCGGGGGTGGTGCCGGGGCGGTGGGGGAGTAGACGACGTCGACCCAGTAGTTGTCGCCGTTGAACGTGCCGGTGGGGAAGGTGGGGGTCGGGCTGTAGGCGAACACGCCGTTCGGGCTGGTGGCATTGCCCGGGGCGGTCAGGGGGCCGTTGGTGTAGGCCCCGCCGCTGAAGTAGCCGTCGTCGACCGAGTAGTGGCCGGTGTTGGTGTGGTAGCCGGCCACGTAGGTGGTGCCGGCGGTGACGGCCACGGGCTGGGAGAAGGTGACCTGCTGCCAGCCGCTGGCCGTCTCGTCGGTGAAGGTGGCCTGGGCCAGGAGGGTGCCGTCCGCGCTCCACAGGCTGCCGATGTGGATGCCGGTGTTGGCCGAGGACTTGTAGAAGCGCACGCCGGAGATGAAGCCGCTGCTGGCCGAGCTGAACTGCACGCCCAGCTCGACCGCGTTCGGGTCACCGGAGTCGATGGCGACCGGCGTGGTGGTCGACGACCACAACGAGCACGGGCACGGGGTGTCGGCTCCGGCCACGGTGGGTGCCACCGCGGCGGCACCCACCGACATGGTCAGGCCGGCCATCAGGGCCACCGTGAGGGCGACGGTCAGCGGCCCGCAGCCGACGCAGGTCGTCGAGCGGTTGCCACTGGTACCTCGGTCTACACGCGTGCTCATCCTCGGGTCCTCCCCGGCTCGTTCCTGGCGCCTCCGGCATCATCGAGGGCCGGCCTGGCGTCGAGCTGAAGTCCGGCTGGCGATCGTCTGAAGTTGGCGCCGGCGGCTGAAGGTTTCTTCAGGAATCTGGTGTGGACCTCCGACAGCGGATTGGCGACACTTGGCCGCGTGGCGCTCGGAGCGCCGCACCGCCGCTGGCGACGTCTGAACGGGCGTCGTGCCGCGATCCGGAGGGATCTGTGATGTTGTCGAAGTCGTCCGCTGCCCGTACGCGTCGCGCCCTGGTCGTGGTCGCGATCCTGGCCGCCGCGGTGGCCACCCGGGCAGCGGTGGCACCCTCCCACGCCGACGCCGATCCGGTGATCGCCTATCCGAACCTGCAGGTCAAGGTCCCGACCAACAGCATCTCCATCTCGACCCCGGCGCCGTCGACCCGAGTGCTGGACTTCACCCACATCACCTGGAACGCCGGGGCCGGGACCGCTCGAGATCCAGCCGTCCTACAACTCGGCCACCGGGACCTCGACCGCGGTGCAGAACCTCTACACCCTGACCGGGACCGCCACCTGGAGCTTCGTGAAGTCGGTCCCGATCGTGAAGCCCATGACCTGGCATCCCCCGACCGACTACGCCTTCCCGCTTCTCCGGCTTCGCCCTGTACACGGTCGCCTCCGGTGGGGGCGTGGGCACACCGGTTGCAACCAGCCCGAAGGTCAACTTCTGCATGACTCCCGACGCCTTGGTGGGCGGCGTCCCCAACACCACCGCCAACGCGTCGCCGGCCGACCTCCAACTGCGCGAACCCGAACGGCATCCTGGGGCTGTCGGTGGGCTGGGGCGACGAGTACGACTTCACCGACTCCGGCAACAACATCGACATCTCGAACCTGGCGGACGGGACCTACTGGCTGCGGGCCCAGGCCGATCCCGACGGGTACTTCACGGCGGGCGGCACGGATCAGAGCGTGACCGACACCGAGGTGCAGATCACGGGAACGACCGTGAAGGTGCTGCAACAGGTCCTGCCGACCATCACCCGCCCGGTGGTGGCCATCACCAACCCGACCGCTGGCTCGACGGTCACCGGGTCGACCACGCTGCAGGCGTCGGTCACCGATGCGGCCACCGTGACCAGCTTCCAGTTCCTCCTCGACGGTGCGCCGTTCGGCGCACCCTTCACCACGGGTGGCCCCACCTACTCGCGTCCCGGTGGCCAGCCTCCCGCCGGGCCAGCACATCATCAGCGCCCAAGCCGTCGACTCGAACCACCTGATCGGGACAGCCCCGGCGGTGACCATCGCCACCCCCGTGGCCGTGGGAGCCATCCAGATCGACCGGCAGATCCATCAGGCAGGCAACAACAGCGTCATCACGCCGTCCTTCTCGACGTCGGCCCCCAACGAGCAGCTGCTCGCCCTGGTCGGCGCTGACGCGTCGGCTACGGGTCAGACCGCGACCGTCTCAGGTGCCGGCCTGACCTGGTCGCTGGTGAAGCGGGCAAATGCGCAGCTGGGTGACGCCGAGATCTGGCAGGCCTTCGCCACCACCGCGCTGACCAACGTGACCGTCACGGCCGTCGGAACGCAGAAGAACAAGGACATCTCGCTCGACGTGGTGGCCATGGGGAACACCGCCGGCATCGGTGCGTCGGTGAGCGGCGGCGCCAAGTCGGGCGCCCCTTCCGTCTCGCTCACCGCGCTCGGTACCGGGTCCGTCTCCTTCGGCGTGGGCGAGGACTACGACAACGCCATGACCCGGACGTTGGGCTCGAACCAGGCGCTGCTCTCGCAGTGGCTGGACGCGAGCGGCGACACCTACTGGTCGCAGTACACCACCACCCCCGGCCCCGCCGTGGGCCAGAAGATCACCATCAACGACACGGCACCCACCGGCGACCGGTGGAACCTGGCCGCGGTGGAGGTGAAGGCGGCCTCGACCACCACCGGTCCGCCGGCGGTCATGATCACCACGCCCACCTCAGGTCAAAGCGTCTCCGGCACCATCCCGCTGACGGCCACGACCACCACCCAGGGCGGCGCCACCGTGAAGTCGGTCCAGCTGCTGGTAGACAACCAGCCGTTCGGAGCGCGCTGACCACCGCCCCCTACACCCGGTCGCTCGATACCACGACCTTGGCCAACGGGGCCCACAGCGTGGGTGCGGTGGTCACCGACAGCAACAACGCGGTGGCCAGCGCCACCCCGGTCGGATTCACGGTGGCCAACGCAGCACCGACCTTCACGATGCAGATCACCACACCCCAGACCGGCGACACGGTGGCGGGCACCGTGTCGATCGCCTCGTCGGTGACCTCGAGCCACCCCGTCACCAGCGTGCAGTACTACCTCAACGGCCTCCCGTTGGGAGCGGCCCAGACGGTCTCGCCCTACTCCCTGTCGTGGGACACGAAGACGGCCAACAACGGCCTCAACACCCTGACCGCGGTGGCCACCGACAACACCAACGCCCAGGCATCCGCAGCACCGGTCATCGTGAACGTGAGCAACATCGCCGTCTGCTTCAACATGGACGTCGACGTGGTGGCCAAGGGCGCCGGACCCCAGACCACGGCCGCCTTCAGCACCGGCATGGGCTCCGAGCTCCTGCTCGCCTTCGTCGGTTCGGACGGTCCGGCCAGCGGCGCCCAGAAGGCCACCGTGACCGGCGCCGGGCTGACCTGGACGCTGGTGTCCCGAGCCAACACCTCGGCGGGTGACGCCGAGATCTGGCAGGCCACGGCCGCCAGCACGCTGAGCGGGGTCAAGGTGACGGCCACGCCGTCGGTGAAGGGCTACCGGATGTTCCTGAACGTGGTGGCCATCCAGGGCACCGGGGGCATCGGCGCGTCGGCGAAGGCCAGCGCGGCCACGGGTGCGTCCTCCGCATCGCTGGTCACCACCCAGCCTCAATCGCTGGTCTTCGGGGTCGGCAACGACTGGGACAACGCCACCGCCCGGACCCCGGGCGCCAACCAGCTCCTGTTGAACCAGTGGCTGGACACGTCCACCGGCGATACCTACTGGACCCAGCAGTACACGGCCCAGACCGGCCCGGCCGGCTCGACGGTGACGCTCAACGACACGGCCCCCACCACCGACCGCTGGAACTTCGCCATGGTCGAGGTGCTGGCCGCCAGCACCTCGAGCTACACGCCCTGACGTGGCTGACCGGCGCTCGCAAGGGGGAGGGAGCCGGTCAGCCCGTCACGATCACGTGTTGGTCGGTCGCACCACGATCGTCGAGTAGGCGCCCGGCACGAACAGCCGAGGGGCGCCGCTCCCGTCGGCGGGCACCTCCCAGGTGTCGTCGGCCGGCGTGCCCGAGGTCGAGCGGGGCAAGGCGTAGAGCACCGTGGAGTTGTCCAGCCACTCGGCCTGGTCGTCGACGCTGCGCGTCTCGGCCAGCGGGTGGTCGGCCAGCGTCGAGAGATCCAGGACCGACAGCTGCCACTCGACCCGTCCCAGCGGGCCGATGTGGCGCGACTTGAACGCGATGCGGGTGCCGTCGGGGGAGAGCGAGGGGCACTCGACGCCCGAGCGCAGCACCACCATCTGCCGCCGGGCGATGTCGCCTCGCACCAGGTAGTAGTTGCCGCCGGTGCTCTCCGTGGCGTAGAAGCGGTTGCTGTCGGACGGATCGAAGGTGACGCCCCACAGGTTGCGATCCACGCTGTCGATCGGCTTGCCGTCCTTGGTGGTGGTGAACTGCTCGAGATCGCCGAGCACCTTCCCGGAGTGCAGGTCGTAGAGCTGGGTCCGGGTCGAGTAGCTGGTGCCCGCGTAGGAGTCGCCGTAGACGAAGGTGGTGGTGGCGCCGTAGCGCCCGTCGTGGGAGACCCGGGCCCGGCTGGGTAGTCCGACCAGCCCGATGCTGAACAACCGGTCGAAGTGCTGGTCGAAGATCACTGCCTCATAGGTGGTGATGGCGCCCTGGTGGGTGATCAGGCACAGGCCCCGGTTGGCGTCGTAGGCCACGCGATCGCAGCTGAGCGGCGTGTACTGCGGGTGGGTCGGCTCGTCCACCCGGGCCACGGCCACCCGGCCGAAGTTGGCGTTGACGTTCGTCGAGCGGTAAAGCAGCCACGGCGCTCTGCTCCAGCTGGGCCAGCGTCGCCTGGTCGACCGTGGTGGCCGGACTCCCGCCCCGGGTGGTGAGGGCGTCGTTCTGGTGCTCGGAGAAGATCACGTAGCCCACCGCGCCGGCCACGCAGACCAGGCAGAGGAGGGCGAAGCCCAGGACGGGGCGGCGCCTCACCCGGCTGGAACGAAGGCCGGGCGACGCAGGGTGGCCACCCCGATCATGACCATGACGATCAGTCCCACGGTGAACAGGTGCAGTGCGACGGAGGGGCCGAAGGCGCTCCACGCCGCGCCGAAGGCCACTGACGCGACCAGGTGGGCGATGGCCACCGCGCCGATCACCACCCCCATTCCGCGTGGTGCGCAGCTCGTTCGGGATGAGGGGGCTGATCAGGGCCATGAGCACTCCGTCGGTGGCGGCGTAGTAGCCGCCCAACAGGGCGAGCATCCCCAGGATGGTAGCCAGTCCGACGCCCCCGTGAACCGACGGTCACGAAGGCGCCGACCAGCAGGATCTCGCCCCCCACGAAGACGCGGAGCGGCCCGACCCGGTCGGCCAGACGGCCGCAGGGGACCGCCGCCAGCAGGAAGACCACCGAGGTTCCGAAGAAGAGGAGTGGGAAGTAGCCGGCGCTGAGGTCGACCCGGCGCTCGAGGGCCAGGTACAGCAGGGCGTCGCCCGGGGTGAGCAGCGCGAAGCCGACGGCCAGGAGCCATACCCGGCGGAAGGCTGGGTCCCTGAGCAGCACGGCCGCCGCGGCCATGATCGATCGGCGAGTCCGAGCCGGACCGGTGACGGCCGGGGCCCGGCGGTCCTCCACGAAGAAATACAGGAAGCCGAGGCCGATGACCGAGATGAAGAAGCTCACCACGAACACGGCCTCGAACCCGCGGGGGTTGCGGGCCAGCAGGAAGGCGGCCAGGAGCGGCCCCACCACGGCCCCCAACGTATCGAAGGCCCGATGCACGCCGAAGTTGGCGCCGAGCTTGCCGCGGGCGCTGCTCAGCGAGATCGAGCGCGTCGCGGGGAGCGGTGCGGATGCCCTTGCCCAGGCGGTCGAGGTAGATCGAGCCCAGGACGGGAACCCAGCTCCCGCTGGCCAGCACCAGGATGAGACCGGCGCCGGCGGACAACCCGTAGCCGGTGCCCGCCACCCGCTTGTGCCGCTGTCGCCGGTCGGCAGCCACCGCCGCGAGCACGCAGAACACCGCGGCCAGGCCCTGGTAGAGCCCGTCGACTGCGCCGAACTGCAGGGGCGAGAACCCGAACCGAACCACGAAGAGCAGGGGCAGCACGGCAGCCACCATCTCCGTGGAGACGTCGGTGAACATGCTGGTGAAGCCGAGCATGACCACGTTGCGTGACACGCCCCGCACGCGGGCCGGCATCGAGGGGGGTCGCTCCGTCAGGGGCGGCCGGGTCCCGAGGTACACGTCGCCATGTTCGGCCCCGTTCCTGATGTCAGCCTGAAGCCGGTCTGGCCCTTCGCTGAAGCCAGCGGCGAGCAGGGGTTGACGCCCGGATGAGCAAGAGGTCCTTCGGTAGTATCCGCCCCCCATGGCGAGTCGCTCCGAGGTCGTCGTCGTCGTCACCGCCGCCGCGTTGCTGCTGGGCGCGTGCAACAGCTCGCGCTCGACGGCCTCGTCGACCACGCGGGCCGGCGGCGGGTCACGGCTCGAAGTGCGCATGACCGGTCAGCAATGCACGCCCCGCCAGCTGACCACCCGATCGGGCGCGACCCAGGTGGCGCTCACCAACCACAGCCGGCTGCCGGCCAGCTTCCAGGTGCTGAGCGGGGACCACGTGGTGGGCCAGGTCGAGCGGCTCGCCGCCGGGCGGTCGACGAGCTTGTCGCTCGACCTGCCCAACGGGCTCTACCGCACCAACTGCCAGATCGGCGCCTCGGCCACCCCCGGGGCCTTGGCCGTGGGCGGAGCCACCGGGTCGGTCGGCCTCGGTCAGTCCACCGACCTGGCCACCTCGGCCGACGCCTATCGTAGGTTCCTGCTGGCGCAGGCCGATGCCTTGGTGGCCGATCTCAACACCCTGAGCGGAGCGGTGGCTCGGGGGGATCTGACTGCGGCCCGGGCCGCCTACACCTCGGCCCGGTCGCACTTCGGTCAGATCGAAGCGGCCGCCGACAACTTCGGCGACGCCGAGCCCGTGGGACAGGACAATCTGGCCCAGGCGCTCGATGGCCCCTTCACCGCCGGCCCGGCAGATCCGCCGGACGGGCTGCGCCTGCTGGAGCGAAACCTCTGGGGCGGGGCGCCGGTCACGTCGTCGGTGCCCGACGCGGCCGCGGTCCTTGCCGCCGCGCAGGATCTGCGCACCCGGATCGGCGCCATGCACCTCGACGCGGTCGAGGCCGCCGGTGGGTCCGGCGACGAGCTCAGCCAGTCCATCGCCGAGGTTGCCGGTGCGCCGGCTGCCCGCCCGATGGTCTTGGACGTCGGGGACCTCCAGGCCGCCGCCGACGGGGCCCATGGCCTGCTCGACGCCCTCCATCCGGCCTTGTCCCGGCGCGACGCGTCCCTGGATGCCACGCTGGCCTCGCGCTGGGTGCACCTCGATGCGGCCATCGCCGCGGCGCGAACCTCGCCAGCCACCGCGGAGGGCGGGCTGGCCTCCGCGGTCGTCGCCCCGGTGGTCGCGGCGGGCGATGCCCTGGCCGATGCCATGGCTCAGATGGCCCCCGTCCTCGACGAGCCCGTCCGGTGACCGGCGAAGCCCCCCGACCCGGTGACCGGCTCGACCGACGCGCCTTCCTGGCCGGGGCGGGTGGCCTGGGCGTGGCCGTGGGGGCAGGCGCGGCGGTGGGCTGGGGGCGGGCGGACGACATCGCGGCCGCCGCGCATCACCGGTCGGCTCGAAGGGGACCATCCCGTTCTGGGGGTCCCACCAGGCCGGAATCGGCACTCCCGCGCAGGACCATCTGCGCCTGGCCGCCTTCGACGTGGTGGCGGAGCGTCGATCCGACGTGGCCGAGCTGCTCCAGCGGTGGACGGCGGCGGCCGCCCAGCTCACGCAGGGCTTGCCGGTGGCCGCCCTCGACGACGACCTGATCGCTGCCCCCGGGGACACCGGCGAGGCGGTGGGCCTGGGGCCCAGCCACCTCACCATCACCTTCGGCCTGGGACCGGGCCTGTTCGAGGCGGACGGGGTCGACCGCTTCGGCCTGGCCGGGCATCGGCCCCCCGAGCTGGCGGATCTCCCGGCCTTCGCCGGCGATCAGCTGGATCCGGCCGCCTCCGGGGGGGACCTGGCCGTCCAGGCGTGCGCCGACGACCCCCTGGTGGCGTTCCACGCCGTCCACAACCTGGCTCGTCTCGGTCGCGGCACCGTGGTGCCCCGATGGGCACAGGCCGGGCTTCGGGCGAACCTCGTCGACCACCACCGCCCAGCAGACGCCGCGGAACCTGATGGGCATGAAGGATGGGACGAACAACATCCGCTCCGATGACGACCGACCTGATGGACGCCCACGTCTGGGTGGGCGCAGGACCCGAGTGGATGGTGGGGGGCAGCTACCTGGTGGCACGCCGGATCCGCATACTGCTCGAGCTGTGGGACCGGTCCTCGCTGGGCGAGCAGGAGGCCACCATCGGGCGCCACAAGATGAGCGGCGCGCCGCTGGGGGGCATCCAGGAGACCGACGCGGTGGACCTGAACGCGCTGGATCTGGCCGGCCGGCCGCTGATCGGGGAGAGCGCCCACATCCGCCGCGCCGCCCCCAGCGCCAACGGCGGGGTACGCCTGTTGCGCCGCGGCTACTCCTTCGACGACGGGTTCGACGACGCCGGCGAGCAGGACGTCGGCCTGTTCTTCATCTGCTACCAGCGCAGCCCCGCCGGCCAGTTCTCGGCCATCCAGCAGCGGCTGGCCGACCAGGACGCCCTCAACGAGTACATCCGCCACACGGGCAGCGCTGTGTTCGCCTGTCCCGCGCGGCGCTCGGCCCGGCGAATGGATCGGGCAGGATCTGTTCAGCTGACGGAGCGCCCATCGCTTCGCGGGTCGACCTCGGCGGCGAGACCCCCATCGGGTGTGGCCCGGTAGCGACGTCCACAGCTGCAGGTCTGCTCGGGCTGGATGTCGGAGCCGCAGGCGCACACCCACCCGGCCGGTCGGGCCGGCACCCCGAGCATGAGGACGTGGGCCGGGACGTCGGTGGTGACCACGGCTCCGGCCCCGATGAGGGCGTACTCGCCGATGGTGATGCCGCAGACGAGGGTGACGTTGGCGCCGAGGCTTGCTCCTCGCCGCACGACGGTGGGCACGAACTGGTCCGGGGTCAGGGAGTGGCCGATCCGGGGTCGCAGGTCGTTGGTGAACGTCACCCGGGGGCCGATGAACACGTCGTCGCCGATCTCGACCGCGTCCCAGATCAGGCTGGCGTTCTTCACCGTGACCCGATCGCCCAGGCGGGCCCGGCCTTCGATGAAGACGTGGTCACAGATGTTGCAGTCGGCCCCGACCCTGGCGCCCGGCAGCAGGTGGGCGAAGGCCCAGATCCGGGTTCCGGGACCGATGTCGTCGGTCTCGCACAGGGCCGCAGGGTGGATCTGGACGGTGGGATCCAGCGGCATCGCCGAAGGGTATCGGCCCATCGCACGAGCAGGCCACGCAGGTCCGGGGTGGAAGTGGCACAACACCCACCTCGAGGATCCAGACGCCGAGGTGGGCGTAACCCGAGCCCCGGCTGAACGTCATCGTCGGGGGTGCCGAGAGTTCAGCCCGGGACAAGATTCGAAGGAATTCGGCCTTCGGGTTGGTGATCCGCCCCACAACCGGCCACACTCTGTGATCAAATCAGTGTAAGTCCCCACCGAAGGTGGGATGAGGGCGAAGCAGGACATGGGGATTTCGAGTCGTACCCGACCTGGTTCGAGGGCGTGCTCGTTACCTCTCGAGGAGGGCGATGGGCGATGAGCGTCGAGCTGGCAGCCGCGAACTGGAGCGCAGGGGCCACTGCTGCTGCCGCCGCGCCAGCCAACCGGTGGACCGGCGGCCTACCCGAGCCCGAGCGAGGGGTGATCCGCCTCGATGCGCAGCTTCGGGTGCTGGATGCCTGCGTCACCGCCCGGCGGATCGTCGGTCGGCGCCTCGATGAGCTGGTGGGGACCTGCCTGATCGACCTGGTGGAGGACGGTGCGGCCAACCTGGAGGCCCTCTGTCACCAGCTGGTGGCCGGTGACATCCGGGTCGGCGTGGTCGAGGTCCGTCCCCGGGCCCGCAACGTGGCGCTGCCCAGGTCCGAGCTCACGGTCAGTTGGCTGCCCCATCACAACGACGATCTGGGGCCATCGACGCCCCGTGGCTCGTTCGTCATCGTGATCTCGGCGGTGGAGCGCGACCAGGTCGACCCGGCCTCCAGCGCCCAGATGGTGGAACGGGTGCCGGACCTGATCCTGCGTTACCGGCTGTGGCCCGAGCGAGGCTTCG
Source organism: uncultured Microthrixaceae bacterium (assembly GCA_963793965.1). Lineage (GTDB taxonomy): Bacteria > Actinomycetota > Acidimicrobiia > Acidimicrobiales > Acidimicrobilacustridaceae > UBA4742. The sequence continues at coordinate 730,073 of CAWCCB010000006.1, read as the reverse complement.
ACTACGTCGGGCCGTCCTGCCACGAGCTGCTCGGCTACCCGGCAACCGCCTTCTACGCCAATCCCGACCTGCTGTTGGACCTGGCCGTCGATCAGGTCGAGATGTCGGCCATGATCCAGCGGTGGGAGGGCAACGCTCGGTGTCCGCCGCCAACCCCGTGATCCGCCTGCGTCACCGGGACGGGCGGATCCGGAGCTTCGAGCTGCGGACCACCAGCATCCGCAACCCAGAGCGCCAGATCCTGGCCGTCGAGGCCGTCGGCCGCGAGGTGACCCATCGCGACGAGGCCGACCGGAGCTCAAGGCCATCGTGGCCTTCCGCCAGAACATGCACGAGGTGGCCGGTGACGACTTGGACCAGGCCGAGCCGTCCGACGTGCTGCGGGCCGCGCTGGCCGCGGTGTGCGATCACACGGGCTGGGAGGTGGGCCATGCCCTGGTGGCCGGCAGTCGAACCCGGGTTCCTGGCCTCGGCCGACGTCTGGCATCTGACCGACCCCGAGCGCTTCGAGCCCCTGCGCCAGCTCACGGGCACCCAGCAGTGGGCGGCCGACGCCGACCTGGCCGGCGACGCCTTCATGTTGGCCATCTCCACGGCCGCCGAGCTGGTCGAGTCCCAGACCAATGAACGCGGCCGCCAGGCCCGGCGCTGCGGATTGCGCATGGCGGTGGTCGTCCCGGTACCCATGGACGACGGGGTGGGTGCCGTCCTCGAGTTCCTGTCCGACGCGCCCACGCCCCCCGGGCCGGGGCTGATCCGGGCTCTGGAGGATGCCGCCGCCGAGGTGGGTCGGGCCCTGAAGCGCACCAGCAACGTGTTGACGCTGCGCCGCCTCGACGAGGCCCGAAGCGAGTTCGTGGCTCGGGCCAGCCACGAGCTGCGGGGACCGGTCGGTTCGGTGGCGCTCATGGCCTCGGCGCTGGCTCGCCAGGCTCGACAGACGTCGGCCGTGGATCTGGCCTCGTCGCTCGAACGGCTGGCCGAGCGGGCCGAGCGCATCCAGTCGATGGCCACCCGGTTGCTGGAGCTGTCCCAGCTCGAGCGCGGTGGCCTCGAAGTCAACCTCGAGGCGATGTCGGTGGCCAAGGCCGTCGAGGCTGCGGTCGGCGCGATGCTGCCCGAGCCCGGACCCGCGGTGGTGGTCGACGTCATCGACCCCGAGCTGCGGGTGCTGGCTGACCCGCTGCTGCTGGAGGAGATCCTGGCCAACCTGTTGGCCAATGCCCGCCGGTACGGGGGACCGAACATCTCCGTCGAGGTCGCCGTCGACGACGCCCACGTGGCCTTGGCGGTGTGCGACGACGGCCCGGGGGTGGCGCCGGCCCTGGTCGAGCACCTGTTCGAGCCCATGCGCACCGAGCTGGCTACGCCCGACCACGCCGGCCTCGGGCTGGCCCTGGTGCGCCAGATGGCCCGCGCCCTCGGGGGCGACGCCACCTACGAGCCCGCGACCGGCTCGGGCGCGCGCTTCGTGGTCACCCTCGAACGGCGCTGAGCGGGCCATCCGGCCTCTCGGGCCGGGGGATTCAGTAAGACCTCAGTCCGGCTTCAGGTGGGCTTCAGGCCGCCAGACCACGCTCGGGAGCAGGAGTCGGGCTGGGTGGCGGCCCGCTCTGCGCGTACCCGAGCAAGGACATCTGCTGTCGTGAGATCAATCTGGAAGCGTCTGAGCATCGCATCGATCATGGTCCTCTTCAGCGCCATCGTGGTGATCGTCCCCCTGGCCCCGGCGGCCCAGGCCGACCCGTGCGGCGCCGGTGGCAACGCCATCGCGTGCGAGAACTCGAAGCCGGGGACCCCGCAGTCGGTCTGGGACTCAGGCGGCGGCGACGCGTCCATCCAGGGCTTCGCCACCGACACGAGCGTGAACATCGGCGGCACCATCTCGTTCAAGGTCCAGACGCCGGCCACCAGGTACCACCTCGACATCTATCGGATCGGCTACTACCAGGGTGACGGCGCCCGGCTCATCGCCACCGTCCAGCCGTCGGCCCACCTGCCCCAGACCCAGCCCAGCTGCCTCAACGACGCCACCACCGGGCTGACCGACTGCGGGAACTGGGCCGTGTCCGCCTCCTGGACGGTCCCCACCACGGCCGTGTCGGGCATCTACATCGCCCACCTGGTCCGGGACGACGGCAAGGCGGACGACAACCAGATCCCCTTCGTGGTGCGCAACGACGTCAGCCACGCCGCCATCGTCTACCAGGCTTCCGACACCACCTGGGAGGCCTACAACGACTGGGGCGGCAACAGCCTGTACAAGGGCTCTCCGGCCGGCCGCGCCTACAAGGTGAGCTTCAACCGGCCCTACGCCACCCGGGCCGACACCCCTGGCGGGCAGGACTACTTCATGGCCGAGGAGTACCCGATGATCCGTTGGCTGGAGTCCAACGGCTACGACATGACCTACCAGTCGGGGGTCGACACCGACCGCTCCGGTTCCCTGCTCACCAACCACAAGGTGTTCCTGTCGGTGGGCCACGACGAGTACTGGTCGGGCAACCAGCGGGCCAACGTCACCGCGGCGCGCAACGCCGGGGTGAACCTGGCCTTCTTCTCGGGCAACGAGGTGTTCTGGAAGACGCGCTACGAGCCGTCGATCGACGGGTCCAACACGAGCTACCGCACCCTGGTCACCTACAAGGAGACCGACGGCCAACGCCAAGATCGACCCGTCCACCACCTGGACGGGCACCTGGCGCGATCCCCGCTTCAGCCCACCATCAGACGGGGGACAACCGGAGAACGGCCTCACCGGCACCATCTGGCAGGTGGAGTCGGCCAACGACACCATCGCCGTGCCGGCCGCGCAGGGCAAGGACCGATTCTGGCGCAACACCTCCATGGCCACCCTGGCCTCGGGGACGGTGGGCAAGTTGGCTTCCAGCTCGTTGGGCTACGAGTGGGACTCCGATCTGGACAACGGCGCCCGCCCGGCCGGACTGTTCGACCTGTCGACGACCACCCTCACCGAGGGCCAGAAGCTGCTCGACTACGGCAGCACCGTCGGAACCGGCACGGCGACCCACAGCATGACCACCTACCGGGCCCCCAGCGGGGCGCTGGTGTTCTCCGCGGGCACCGTCCAGTGGTCCTGGGGGCTCGACAGCACCCATGACGCGGGCCAGCTGGCGGTGACCGCGGGCTGGAACGGAACCAACCCGCCGGCCAACAAGGACATGCAGCAGGCGACGGTCAACATCCTGGCCGACATGGGCGCTCAGCCCACCACGCTGGCCTCCAACCTGGTGGCGGCCACCCAGTCGACCGACACCACACCGCCCACCGCCAGGATCACCTCGCCCGTGGCCGGCGCCTCCATCGGCAACGGCGCCACGACCACCGTCCAGGGCACGGCCACCGACGCCGGCGGCGGCCAGGTGGCGGGCGTGGAGGTGTCCCTCGACGGAGGCACGACCTGGCACCCGGCCACCGGGACCACCTCGTGGACCTACACCGGCTCGATCAGCGGGACCGGGTCCGAGCCGATCAAGGCCCGGGCCGTCGACGACAGCGGCAACCTGCAGACGGCGGTGGCCTCGGTCAACGTCACGGTGTCCTGCCCCTGCTCCATGTTCGGGCTGACCACCAACCCGGCTCGTCCGGGCACCCCGGACACGGCCTCTACGCCGGATCCGACGGCCAGCGAGCTGGGCACCAAGTTCCGCACCGACACCAACGGGTTCATCTCCGGCGTCCGGTTCTACAAGGGCACCGGCAACACAGGCACCCACACCGCCAGCCTGTGGAGCTCCACCGGTCAGCTGCTGGCCAAGGCGACGTTCACCAACGAGTCCGCCACCGGCTGGCAGGAGGTCGACTTCGCCACCCCAGTGGCGGTGACCGCCGGCACGACCTACGTCGTGTCCTACTACGCCCCCGCGGGCCACTACGCCTCCAGCGAGGCCTACTTCAAGGTGTCCGGGAGCAACCAGGGACCGATCCGGGCCCTGGCCGACGGCGCCGACGGCCCCAACGGGGTCTACACCTACGGGGGAGACGCCTTCCCGACCGCCACCTTCGACGCCACCAACTACTACGTCGACGCCCTCTTCACCGCGGGTTCGCCCGTCGACACCACCCCGCCGACGGTCACGGCCACGACGCCGGTGAACGGCACGTCGAGCGTCGCTACGTCGGTCGCGCCCACCGTGACGTTCTCCGAGCCGGTGCAGCCCGCCACGGTGACGTTCAAGGTGACGGACTCGGGCGGCAACACGGTCGCCGGTTCGACGGCCTACAACTCGGCGAACAACACCGACACATTCACGCCGACCGCCACCCTGGCCGCCGGAACCACGTTCACCGTGGTGCTGAGCGGGGCCAAGGACCTGGCCGGCAACTCCATGACCGGGTCGACCACCTGGACGTTCAAGACCGCCAACGCGCCGCCACCGCCAGGCGTCTGCCCCTGCAGCATCTGGAACGACACCTCGGTGCCAGCCACCATCAGCGCAGCCGACCCCAGCGCGGTGGAGCTGGGGGTCAGGTTCAGCTCCGACGTGTCCGGCACCATCACCGGCGTCCGGTTCTACAAGGGACCGCAGAACACCGGGACCCACACCGGTGAGCTGTGGTCGGCCAGCGGCACGAAGCTGGCCACGGCCACCTTCACCTCGGAGTCGACCTCGGGCTGGCAGCAGGTCAACTTCGCCACGCCGGTGTCCATCACCGCCAACACCACCTACATCGCGTCCTACCACACCAACGTCGGGTTCTACTCGCCTGACCAGCGGGCAGTTCACCTCGTCGGCGGTGAACAACGCGCCGCTCCACGCCCCGGCCACCACGGCCTCCGCGGGCAACGGCGTCTACGCCTACGGGTCGAGCGCGACCTTCCCCACGGGCTCCTACAACGGGAGCAACTACTGGGTCGACGTGGTGTTCTCGCCGACGGCGGACGTGACGCCGCCCTACGGTGGTCTCGACCACTCCGGCCAACGGCGCCACCAACGTCTCCGTGTCGAGCACGGCGAGCGCCAAGCTGAGCGAGCCGCTCCAGTCGGGCACCGCCGCCATGACGCTGGTCGGTCCGGGGCGGTGCCGTGGCCGGCACCACCGCCTACAACCCCTCGACCCTGACCGTGACCTTCACGCCGCCGCCGCGCTGGCGCCCGGGCACGCTCTACACGGCCACCCTGAGCGGGGCCAAGGACGTGGCCGGCAACACCATGTCGCCCTACTCGTGGACCTTCACCACCGCGGGCGGATCCGCCTGTCCCTGTGGCCTGTTCAGCTCGGACCAGAGCCCGACGGTGACGTCGGCCAACGACGCGGGTTCGGTGGAGCTGGGCGTGCAGTTCACGCCGTCCTCCAGCGGCTGGATCAGCGGGGTGCGCTTCTACAAGGGCGCCGGCAACACCGGTGTCCACACCGGCAGCCTGTGGACCTCGTCGGGCGCGCTGCTGAGCACGGGCACCTTCACCAGTGAGACCACCTCCGGTTGGCAGCAGATGCTGTTCCCGGCGCCGGTGGCCGTGACCGCCGGGACCACCTACGTGGCGTCCTACCACGCCCCCAACGGCCATTACGCGGCGGACAGCAACTACTTCGCCACCGCGCTCACCAACGGACCGCTGTCCGCCCCGGCCGACACGAACGGCGTCTACCAGTACGGCTCCGGTGGCTTCCCGGCGAACACCTACGCGGCCACCAACTACTGGGTCGACGTGGTCTTCAGCGTGACCCAGCCGCCTGACCTGGTGCCGCCCGTGGTGAGCTCGGTCTCGCCGGTGAACGGCGCCACCAGCGTGCCCACCTCGGCCGGGCTGACCGTGAACTTCGACGAGGCCATGACCGCCGGATCCATCGCCATGACCGTGGTGGGCCCTGGGGGATCGGTCGCCGGCTCGGTGAGCTACAACGCCGCCACCTTCACGGCCACGTTCACGCCGTCGGCGGCGCTGACCAACTCGACCGCCTACACGGTCACGGTCACGGCCGCCAAGGACGCCGGAGGGAACTCGATGACCGCCCCGTACTCCTGGTCGGTGACCACCGCGGCGCCGACTCCGGCGGCCGGATCGCCGCCCTACACGCTCTGGCCTGACAGCGTCGGTCCATCGCCGGACTCGGTGAACGATCCGAACGCGGTCGAGCTGGGGGTCAAGTTCCGGGTCGATGTGCCCGGCACCGTGACCGCCATCAAGTTCTACAAGGGAGCGGCCGACGTCGGGCCCCACACGGGTTCGCTGTGGACCTCCACCGGCTCGCTGCTGGCCACCGGGACCTTCACCGGGGAGTCGGCCGCAGGCTGGGAGACCCTGGTGCTGTCGACCCCCGTCTCGATCGTGGCCAACACGACCTACGTGGCCTCCTACCACACCGCGTCGGGCAACTACGCGGTCACGCCGAACGCCTTCGTGGCCGCCGGCGTGGACAACGGTCCGCTCCACGCCTTGCAGACCGGGGTGGATGGCACCAACGGCTTGTACCTGTACGGCTCAGGTGGCTTCCCGTCATCGGGCACCTCCAGCAACTACTGGGTCGAGCCTGTGTTCGTCCCGGCCGGCTCATGAGCCGCCTGGGAGTCGCCGTCATCGGTGCCGGCTACTGGGGGCCGAACCTGGTCCGCAACTTCGGGTCATCGCCCGAATGGGACCTGCGCTGGGTGTGCGACCTGGACAAGGAGCGAGCCGAGCGCATCGCCGGGTCGTCGGGGAGCCAGGTCACCTCGGACCTGAACGACGTGCTCGACGATCCGAACGTCACCGCGGTGGCCGTGGCCACGCCGGCAGCCACCCACACCGAGGTGGTGCTGGCCTGCCTGGAGGCGGGCAAGCACGTCCTGGTGGAGAAGCCGCTGGCGCCCTCGTTGGCCGAAGGCCAGAAGCTGGTGGCCGCCGCCGAGGACCGTGACCTGGTCCTGATGTGCGACCACACCTACTGCTACACGCCGGCCGTGCTGAAGATCCACGAGCTGGTGTCCACCGGCCAGCTGGGCGAGATCCAGTACGTGGACTCGGTCCGGGTCAACCTGGGCCTGGTCCAGCCCGACATCGACGTGCTGTGGGATCTCGGTCCCCATGACCTGTCGATCCTCGACTTCATCCTGCCGGCCGATTCGCGGCCCACCCGCGTGGCGGCGGTGGGGGCCGACCCGGTGGGTGCCGGACACCTGTGCGTCGGGTACCTGACCCTGCCCCTGGGCGGCAACGCCATCGCCCACGTGCACCTCAACTGGCTGAGCCCGACCAAGGTCCGCACCACCCTCATCGGAGGCTCGAAGAAGATGGTCCTGTGGGATGACCTCAACCCCTCGCAGCGCATCAGCGTCTACGACCGGGGTGTCGAACTGGCGGCGGGCTCGGGGGGCGAGGCCCGGCACCGGGCTCAGGTGGCCTACCGCCTGGGAGACATGATCGCTCCCAGCCTGCCCGAGGGTGAGGCGCTGCAGGGCGTGGTGAGCGAGCTGGCCGACTCCATCCGCGAGCACCGGGCTCCGCTGACCGACGGCCGTTCGGGCCTGCGGGTGCTGGCGCTGCTGGAGGCGGCCACCCGCAGCCTGGATCTCCAGGGTGGGTTCGTGGAGGTGGGTCGATGAGCACCCAGGCTGGCGAGCGACGCCGGGCCCTTCGCCGGCGAACGGATCCTGGTGACCGGCGGCGCCGGGCTCATCGGTTCGACGATCATCGACCAGCTGCTCCCGCACCAGCCCCGCGAGATCGTCGTGTTCGACGACTTCAGCCGGGGCCGCCTGGCCAACCTGGCCTCCGCGCTCGGCTCGGACCGGGTGACGGTGGTCGAGGGCGACGTGCGCGACCCCGGCGCGGTGGCCAAGGCCATGTCCGGCATCGATCTCGTCTACCACCAGGCCGCCATCCGCATCACCCGATGCGCCGAGGAGCCCCGACTGGCGCTGGAGGTCCTGGCTGACGGCACCTTCAACGTGGTGGAGGCGGCGGCCACCGAAGGCGTCCGCCGGGTGGTGGCCGCGTCTTCCGCCTCGGTCTACGGCCAGGCCGAGGTGCTCCCCACCGCCGAGGACCACCATCCCTGGGACAACGAGACCCTCTACGGCGCGGCGAAGCAGTTCAACGAGGGCGTGCTGCGGGCCTTCCGCCAGACCCACGGCCTGAACTACGTCGCCCTGCGGTACTTCAACGTGTACGGGCCCCGGATGGACATCCACGGCGTGTACACCGAGGTGTTGGTTCGGTGGATGGAGCGGATCGAGGCAGGGGAGCCGCCGCTCATCCTGGGTGACGGCAGCCAGACCATGGACTTCGTCCACGTGGCCGACGTGGCCCGGGCCAATGTCGCCGCCGGGTCGACGCCGATCGAGGGCCAGGTCTTCAACGTCGGACGCGGCGTGTCCACCTCCCTGGCCGAGCTGGCCTCGATGCTGACCCGCGTGATGGGGGCCGAGCACCTCACGCCGGTCCACGGCCCGGAGCGGGCCACCAACGCCGTGCACAGCCGCAAGGCCGACATCGCCAAGGCCCGTGACCTGCTGGGCTTCGTGGCCGAGGTCGACCTGGAGGCGGGCCTGGCCGACCTGGTCGACTGGTGGCGAGCCTCGCGGGCCGAGGACCTGGTGTCGGTGGCTCAGCCGGCGGTCGAGGCGGTGGCGGGGTGAGCGTTCCGGTCATGCGACCGTGGTTGGGACCCGAGGAGGTCGAGGCCGTCACCGCCGTCCTGGAGAGCGGCTGGATCGCCCAGGGACCGAAGGTCCGCGAGTTCGAGGCCGCGCTGGCCGCCCGGGTGCAGACCGCCGACGGGGTGGCCGTGTCCAACGCCACCGCCGGACTGCACCTGTCCATGCACCTGCTGGGGCTGTCGCCGGGCGACGAGGTGATCGTGCCCTCGCTGTCGTTCATCGCCACGGCCAACTCGGTGTTGCAGGCCGGGGCCCGCCCCGTGTTCGCCGATGTGGACGAGGCCACGCAGAACCTGACGGCCAAGACCATCGAGGAGCGGCTCTCCAGCCGCACCGCGGCGGTCATGGTGGTCGACCAGGCCGGCGTCCCGGCCGATCTGGGGGCCATCCGGGAGCTGTGCGATCCGCTCGGCATCCCCATCGTCGAGGATGCCGCCTGCGGGTTGGGCGCCACCCGAGATGGCCTCCCGGTCGGGTCCGACGTCGACCTGGCCGTCTTCTCGTTCCACCCCCGCAAGGTCATCACCACCGGTGAAGGCGGGATGGTGGTCACGGCTCGGCCCGAGTGGGCCACGCGCCTGCGCCAGCTGCGTGAGCACGGCATGAACCACAGCGCCTTCGACCGCCACGCCAGCACCGGCCCCGTCCTCGAGACCTACCTCGAGCCCGGCTTCAACTACCGGATGACGGACCTGCAGGCGGCGGTGGGACTGGTGCAGCTGGGCCGCCTCGACCAGATGCTGGCCGAGCGCCGGGCCGGGGCCCGCCGATACCACGAGCGGCTGGTGCGCGCTCCCGGGCGTCCAGCTGGTGACCGATCCGTCGTACGGGACCACCAACTTCCAGTCGTACTGGATCGTGCTGCCTGACGACTTCCCGGTGTCGCGCGACGAGCTGCTGGCCCGTCTGGATGCGGCCGGCGTCTCGGCGCGGCGCGGCATCATGGCCGCCCACCTCGAGCCGGCGTACGCCGGTCACGGTCAGCCGTCGCTGCCGGTGACCGAGCGCCTCACCCGCCAGTCGCTGATCCTCCCGCTGTTCCACGGCATCACCGAGGCCGACCAGGATCTGGTCGCCTCCGTGGTGCTCGACGCCGGCGGAGTCGGAGGGTGACGTCTCGTCGGGAGCAGCTGGTGTTGCTCGGCGCCGGGGGACTGGGCCGCGAGACCGCCGAGGTGGTCCACGCCATCAACGCCCGGAACCCGACCTGGGACCTGCTCGGCTTCCTCGACGACGATCCCCGCCTGGAGGGAGTCTCGGTCGCCGGCCTGCCCGTCCTGGGACCCATCTCCCTGGCTGCGTCGCTCGGAGCGGCGGTGGCCGTGTGCACCGCCCGCCCGGCGGTGGGGTGCTCCCGCCCGGCGCTGGTGGAACGCCTCGGTCTCGAGCCCGACCGGCGACCCGCCCTGGTCCACCCCGGAGCCTGGCTGTCCGGCTCGACCCAGGTCGGACCCGGCTGCATCGTGTTGGCCGGGGTGGTGGCCACCGCCCAGGTGTGGCTGGGCACCCATGTCGTGGTCATGCCCCAGGTGGTCCTGACCCATGACGACGTGGTGGAGGACTACGCCACCCTGGCGTCGGGCGTCCGCCTGGGCGGTGGCGTGCGCGTGGCCCGCGAGGCCTATCTGGGGGCCGGCGCGCTGGTGCGCGAGGGCGTGACCGTGGGCCCGGCTGCGCTGGTGGGGATGGGCGCCGTCGTGCTGGAGGACGTGCCCCCGGGTGAGGTGTGGGCCGGTGTCCCCTCGCGTCGTCTCGGCCGCGAGGCTTCCGTGGTGGGTGCACGTCAGGATGGAGGAGACTGACCATGACGGTGGCCGACGCGCCCACCCAGACCCCGATCGACATCCCGTTCGTCGATCTGGCCAGCCAACACGCCGAGATCGCCGAGGAGGTCGAGGTCGGCTTCGCCGCCGTGATGCGTAGCACCGGCTTCATCGGCGGTGCCACGGTCTCGGCCTTCGAGGAGCAGCTGGCCGCCTGGTGGGGCCGCGCCCACGCCGTCGGCGTGGCCAACGGCACCGACGCCATCGAGCTCATGCTGCGGGCCGCGGGGATCGGCGCCGGGGACGAGGTGATCCTGCCCGCCAACACGTTCATCGCCACCGCCTCGGCCGTGGCCCGCACCGGTGCCCGGCCGGTGTTCGCCGATGTGGACCGGGCTCACCTCCTCATCGATCCCGAGCAGCTGGCGCCGCGGATCACGCCCCGCACCCGGGGGGTCATCGCCGTGCACCTGTACGGTCAGATGGCGCCCATGGAGCAGTTGAGCCAGGTGCTCGAGGACTCGCCCATCCTGCTGTTCGAGGACGCGGCCCAGGCCCATGGCGCCCGACGCCACGGCCTGCCCTCGGGCTCGCTCGGGCTGGCCGCGGCCACCAGCTTCTACCCGGGGAAGAACCTGGGGGCCTACGGCGACGGCGGGGCCGTGCTCAGCGATCGCGACGAGCTGGCCCGGCGGGTGCGCCTGATCGCCAACCACGGCGCCTCGAACAAGTACGACCACGAGGTGCTGGGGTTCAACTCCCGGCTGGACGCGCTCCAGGCCGTGGTGCTCCAGGCCAAGCTGCGCCGACTCGAGGGTTGGAACCGGGCCCGGGCCGAGGTGGCCGCCCGCTACCAGGAGCTGCTGGCCGACCTCGCACCGCTGTGGCTGCCCCAGACGTTGGCCGGCAACGAGCACGTCTGGCACCTCTACACCGTGCGGCTCGAGGAGCGCGACCGATTGCTGGCGGGCCTGACCCGGCGTGGAGTGGGGGCCGGCATCCACTACCCGGTGCCCCTGCACCTGGTGGGGGCGTTCGCCGACCTCGGCTACCGGCGCGGTGACTTCCCCAACGCCGAAGAGGCGGCCGCCCGCCTGCTGTCGCTGCCCATGCACCCGCACCTGGGGGCCGGCCAGCAGGAGCGCATCGCCGAGATCATCCACGAGGAGCTGGCATGACCCCGTCCGGCCGGCCGACGGCGACCAACCCGCTCAGGAGGACGTGATGGAGTTCTGGACATCGGTCAGGGTCATCGTGCGTCGCTGGTACCTGGTCATCCCCTGCCTGTTCCTCACCGGCGTGGTGGGTCTCTACCTGGCGAAGCATGTCAAGCCCACCTACCAGGCCAGCGGCTCGGTGTTGCTGGCCGGCAGCGGGCACCCCGCCCGCCCGGAGACCACGTCGACGGTGGCGGGGGTGAACCCCTACGCCAACATGGACCAGAGCCAGCTGGCCTTCCTGGTCAGCCAGAGCGCGGGCAGCACCGCCTTCCAGGAGCAGATGACCCAGGCCGGTGCCATCGGCACCTACTCGGTGACGGCCATCCCCGGTGAGCCGGCCATGACCGTGACGCATGTCGGCGGCCACGCCCGAGCAGGCCATGAGCTCGTACCGCAAGCTGGTCAACCTGCTCGACAGCCAGATCGACGCTCAAGCAGCGGGCCGTCGGTGCCCCGGCCAACACGCTGGTGGGGGTGCAGTACTGGACCAGCCCGTCCAGTGCCGTGCCGGTGAACGCGGCCAAGGTGAAGGCGCTTGATCCTGGTGGTGGTCGTCGGGCTGCTGCTCACCCTCGGCCTGGCCTTCCTGGTCGACGCCGCTGCTGACCAACGGCGCTCCCTGGTCGAGGCTCGAGCCGAGGACGAGGACCAGGACGATGACGAGGAGCGACCAGGACGCGCCGGAGCCGCCCACCGGCCCGGTGGCCGTGCCCGTCCACATCGACCTGGCCGACCTCGACGACGTCGATCTCGACGAGGTGGACGCCGACGATCTGGCCTACCAGGCCGCGCGCGCGCACCGACCGACCGGTGCGGTCGGTGTCGCGGTATGACCTCGTAGCCCCTCGGCTGACCGAGCGCGCCGCCGAGTCGACGTCCTCGGAGGACCGGCGGCGGGAGACCCTGCCGCCCTGGGTGCCGCCCGAGGAGCGCACCCGCGCCTCGGGGAGCTGACCGTGGCCGTGAGCGCCCCCGCGCCGACCCGCCGGCGCGGTCGGGTGCTCCCGGCCGCGGCCGACGAGCCTCGGCACCGGCCGCGTCCGCGACGCGGTGTCGTTGCTCACCGTCTTCCTGGTCGTCGCCTTCGCCATCCCGTCGCCGCTGATCGTCAAGCCCCTGGGCGGGGCCGGCACGCCGGCCGACCTGGTGGCTCTGGGCTTCCTGCTGTGGTGGGCGCTGGCCAAGCTGGGTTCGGCCCAGGGGGTGGACCGGGGCCGCCAGCCCGTTCGCATCGCCCTGCTCCTGCTGGTGCTGGCCGCGTTGTGCAGCGTGGCCGCGCTGTTCCTGCGGCCCGTTCAGCGGCGAGGAGGCGCAGCGGCGCCTATCGCGGGACTGATCCTGATCGGCGCCCTGGTGGGCGTGGCCCTGCTGGCCGCGGACGGGATCTCGTCGCTGGAACGGCTGCACACGCTCGTGCGCCGGTTCGTGGCCGGCGTCTCGCTGGTGGCCGCGGTGGGCCTGGTCCAGTGGGTCACGGGCTACAACCCGGCGGCCACGCTGCACGTCCCGGGACTGACCCGCAACGTCGACCTCATCGACCAGAGCCGCTCCAACTTCGTCCGGGTCCAGTCGACCACCGTGCACCCCATCGAGCTGGGCTCGTTGCTCGGGATCACCCTGCCCATCGCCGTGAGCTACGCCTTCCTGGCCAAGGACCGGCGGTCGAAGTGGATCCGTTGGGCCCAGGTGGCGCTTGATCGCGGCCGTGCTCCCCATGGCGCTGAGCCGGACCGGGGTCATCGCGGCCACCATCGGCATGGTGGTCGTCGCGCTCGACTGGAGCTGGCGCCGTCGCGGGCCGCGTGCTGGCGGCGGCCGCGGCCGGCGTGGTGGCCATGCGTCTGGCCGATCCCCGGGCTCATCGGGAGCATCGTGTCCCTGTTCTCCAACTTCACCGAGGACACGAGCACCCAGGACCGGGCCGGGCGTTGGCAGATCGCCGGCCACTACTTCGAGCTGCACCCCTGGTTCGGCATGGGCGTGAACACCTTCTACCCGGCCACCGGCCGCGTACTTCGACAACCAGTACCTGGGCACGGCCACCGAGATGGGGGCGGTTGGTCTGGCCGCCTGGATCCTGCTCTTCCTGATCATGGCCTTCACCGCCCGAGGGGCCCGGCTGCGGGCGGTCGACCCCGAGACCCGGGCGCTGGCCCAGGCGCTGGTCGGGGTGGCCGTGGCCATGATGGTGATCTTCATGACCGCGGACATGATGAGCTACACCATGGAGATGGGCATGTTCTTCCTGCTCTTCGGGGTGACCGGCGCCCTGTGGCGGCTCACCGGCGGCCAGCGGGGCGGCATCCCGGCTGGCCGCGGCCACTCGCCACGCGCCGCCCGTCGACCGACTAGCGATCCGGGCTGGCGCCCGTAAACCTCGTCCTCGATGATGGCCACGGCCACGTCCTGGGCGGCCTTCCACGGCGGCCCGCTCAGGGCCGCCGTGGCCGCCGCCTCGGCCCGCTCGACCTGGTCGGGGGCCTCGACCGCCCGGCTCAGAGCATCGGCCAGGCGCGCCCGGGGTGGGGAAGGCCCAGATGATGTGGGGGTTGGCCAGCTCGCCGCGGGAGAAGGTCAGGTCGTTGATGACCGGGATCGTCCCGCAGGCCAGCATCTCGTCGGGGATCAGCGAGATGTTGGTGAACGACAGGGTCAGGCCGGCCACGCAGCGGTTGTAGAGGTCGGCCAGCGCGGCCGGGGCCAGCACGCCGTGGTCGGTGGTCGGGAACCGGAAGCTGGCCGAGGTGTCGCCGAAGCAGGTGGATCTCGACCTCGGGATGGCGATGGTGGAACTCCTCCAGGGCGAGGGCGCCGAGCTCGAAGCCGCGCCGGGCCACTTCCGGCTTGGCGTAGAAGACCACCCCGTCGCGCCGGCCCCGGTTCACCAGCCGGTAGAGGTCGGTGTCGCAACCGAACTCGACGGACGCGGCCTCGACGCCCATCTCGGTCTGCAGCAGCTCGGCCAGCATCCGGCCGATGGTGAAGGTTCGGAAGCCGAACCGGTAGGTGTCCTCGACCAGGGCGTACTCCGAGCCGCGGGGGTAGAAGTAGGGCTCGAAGTCCTGGACGAAGTACATGCGTCGCGTCGGTCCGTGCGCATGGGCGGCCACCACGTGGGCCGTCGGCCAGGCGGTGGCGACGAGGGCGTCGGTGGGCCCGAATCCGTCGCGCACCGATCGCACCTCGGCCCCGGACGGCCGGCCAGTGCTGGCGGATGACGGCTTCCTGCCGCGCGGATGTCGCCTTGGTAGCGGTCGTAGAGGTACAGCACGCAGGTGTGGCCGGCGCGCTCGAGGCCCTCGACCAGGCGGAAGGTGGTGGTGTGGCCGCCCGGACCCGGGCGCGGGCGGGGCCATGACCCAGCCGACGGTGAGTGGGGTGCCGCGGCGTCGGGCGCGACTCGGGCACGGGCCGCGACCAGGCTCTGCGAGTCGGCCACGTCCGCCGGGCAGGAGGGCGAAGTCGGCCCGCGCCGGCGTCGAGGCGCTGGTACCCGGCCCGGGCCAGCGCGCTGGGCCAGGCCTCGCGCCCCCTCGGTCTGGAGCACCCGGCGTCCCTGCTGCACGCGCTGCATGGCCCGGTCGCGCGGAGTTGGACACGGTCACACCCCGTGTCGCAGCCATCGCCGGTGGGCGACCTGGGCCCGGACCCGCCGGCCGGCGGCCCGGGCGAAGAAGTGGGGCACGTAGGGCGCCAGCGTCGGGCCGACCCGCCGTCGCGCCGCCAGCGCCTGCCACTCCCGCAGGGACGTGGCGTCGGGGCAGACCTCGAGGGCGAAGGCCACGAAGGGCTCGATCGGCTCGTGCACCGAGGCCCGGTCCAAGCTGCGGCAGGCCTCGTCCAGCGCCTCGGCGGCCAGCGAACGGCGGGCCAGCTCGCTGCAGCCGGTCACCGTCGGCGATGGCCAGGTCGTGCCCGTCGAACAGCGTCTCGAACACCAGCTGCGCCGATCACGGAGGTCCATCAACTTCGTGCTCGACGCGGTCATGCTGGCTGCGTGGTCCCGGTGGTAGGCCTGATCCGGGCCCTCGATGTGGCCCACGTCCGACACCGCCGCGATGCGGAGCCACATCTCCATGTCGTGCGCGTAGGTCAGCTCCGGGCGCTGGCCTCCCACCACCTCGACCACCGATCGACGCATGACCACCTCGGGGGCGGTGATGCAGTTCCAGCCCGAGCGGCAGCGTCGTTCCAGCCAGGTCGGGCCCGGCCAGATGCTCCAGCCGGTGACCTTCGTCCGGGCCGTCGGTCGGGACGTGGTCACCCAGGAAGTGCACCGGGTCGGCCGTAGACCATCCCGACGTCGGGCTCGGCCTCCAGCAGGGCCACGGCGCGGGCCAGCGAACCCGGGGTCAGCAGGTCGTCGGCGTCCAGGCTCACCAGGTACTGGCCCTGGGCCCGCTCGAGCCCGTCGTTGAAGGTCTCCACCGGACCCCGGTTGGTGGGATGGGCGATCACCGCGACCCGCGGGTCGGCGGCGGCCAGCCGCCGGGCCAGCGCCAGGCTGGCATCGGTGGAGCGGTCGTCGACGATGATCACGTCGACCTCGACGCCCGGGCTGGTCCAGGGCCGATTCCACGCAGCCGCGCAGGTAGCGCTCGTAGTCGAAGCAGGGCACGACCACGCTCACCCGCGGGCAGCAGCCCGGCCGGAGGGCCGCGGGCCGGCGCTTGCGGGGCCGGCTCGGGGCCTGACCGTCGGCCGGCCGGCGGGATCACAAGGGCTCCTTGCCGGCGGCGAACTCCATGCCGGGCAGCCCGACGGGGGCGGTCGCCGGGCCACGCACCTCGGACGCCTCGACGCTCGGCATCCTCGGCCTGCCGAGCCGGTCGACGCCCATCCGGCCGGTCCCAGGCGTCCCGCCCGGCGGCGCGCAGCGTGCCGAGGTGGGGCAGCACGTACAGCAGGGCGCCGGCGACCGCGCCGGTCACGCAGGCCAGCGAGCGGGTCGGCGATCTGTCGGCTGACCAGCCAGGCCACGCCGGCCGCCACCCCGGCCCAGGCGGTGGGCGGCCCGAGGGCCCGGGCCATCGAGCCAGGGGCTCACCCCGGACTGGCTCAGGATGAGGGCGTAGAGCGGCAGCATCAGCCCGACCACCACGATGGCCTGGGCCGCGCCCGCCCCGGCGATCCCGTGGCCGTGCACCCCGATCACCAGGGCGACGGTGAGGCCGATCAGCCAGGGGATCTGGGCCAGGAAGACGGCCCGGGTCCGGCCCAGCGTCACCAGGAAGTCGCCGCTGAGCTCGAGCAGGATGCGGCCCGGCGCCGAGCACGCACAGGCCCACCAGGGCGGTGGCGGCCAGCCCCCAGCGCTGCCCGTAGACGGTGACCACCAGCGGCCGGCCGACCGCGCCCAACAGGAAGCAGATGGGCAGGGTGATGACGGCCACCAGGCGCAAGCGCGGCCGCGAACCGGCCCGGCATGTCCTCGCCGTCGCGCTGCAGGTGGGCGAAGCCGGGCAACGAGACGCTGCGCACGACCGCGCCGAACAGGTTCATGGGCCAGCCCGAGATGTTGAAGGCCAGCACGTACAGGCCCAGGGCGGTGGCGCCCAGCACCCGGCCCACCACCACGTAGTCCACGTTGAGGACCGAGAAGGCGATGATGTTGGCGCCGGCCAGGGGCAGGCCGAAGGCCAGCAGCGCGCCGCACCTGGTCGCGCTCGCCAACCCGGCGCGGAACCGACCCGGCCGGTAGGTGAGCAGGAGCACGGTGCCCAGCAGCTGGCCGACCACCCAGGACCAGGCCAGGGCCATCGGCACCCCAGCCGGCCAGCGCCAGGACGATCAGCAGGACGCCGCTGCTGGCCGTGTTGGCCATGTCGGCCACGAAGATGCGGTCCATGCGGAAGTGCCGGCGCAGGAAGGCGGTGGGCACCGCGCTCACCCCGGCCAGGGGCAGGGTCAGGGCCATCACCGCGATGGCCGGGGCGGCCTTGGGCGACCCCAGGAGCCGGGCGGCCAGAGGCGCGCCCACGGCCATGAGCAGGCCGAGCACGCAGGCCGAAGCCACGGCCAGGGTCACGACCGTCGGCGCGCCCCGAGCGGCCAGGTCGTCGTCGTCGCGGATCAGGGCGGCGGACACGCCCATCTCGCTCACGTTGACCACGATGGTGTGCACCACCAGGGCGACGGCGAAGACCCCGAAGTCGCGCGGCACCAGGATGCGGGCGATGACCACGCCGATGGCGAACTGCGCCGCCCGCCCGATGGCCACGTCCAGGGTGGTCCAGACCGCGCCCCGCCGCATCAGGTCGGGGAGCTGATCCGGCGTCGCCCCTCGGCTCACACGCCGCTCCAGCGCCAGCGACGCCACTGGATGCGCCAGTTCAGGTCACGGGCCAGTCGGTGACAGGCGGCGGTCAGGGCCGCAGGCGGCACCGACGGGGGCTCCATCCGTCGGTGGAGCGCTTTCCAGCCCCGCAACGACGGGGCGTCGGGATAGACGCGCACCGCGAACGTCCATGAGCTGCTCGGTCACCGTCCGGGGTTGCCATGCCGTAGTCGTGGTCGGCGCAGGCCCGATCCAGGGCATCGACGGCCAGCGCCCGGCAGGCCTCGGCGTACAGCGCCGGCCCGGATGCGATCGGGTCGGTGGACGAGAGGAGCACCGAGGCGAAGGCCGCTCGCCGGCCCTCGAGGTCGGTGACGTGGCCGGCGTAGGTGGTCCGCTGCATGCTCGAGGCGTGGACCCGGTAGAAGGCCTGGCACGGTCCGTTGACCCGACCGACGTCGGCCACTGCTGCGGCCCGCAGCCACATCTCGAAGTCACCCGAGTGGGGGAGGGCGGCGTTGTAGCCCCCGATGGCCTGCTGGACCGAGTTCCGCATCACCACCTCGGGGCAGTAGATGCAGTTCTTCCCGCTGTCGGCTGCGCTTGCGGATCCATTCCGAACCGGACCAGATCGTCCAACTCTTGACTTCGGTGGGCACCTCGGGCGGCTCATCGGTGAAATCCACCGGGTGCCCATAGACGTATCCGACCGACGGATATGCCTCCATCAGCGCCGTGGCCCGGGCCAGCGATCCCGGCACCAGCAGGTCATCGGCTGACAGCAGGACCACGTAGTCGGATTCGACCATCGCCAGACCCTCGTTGTAGGTGGCGATGTGCCCTTTGTTCTGTTCGTGGCAGATCAGGCGGATCCTGGGCTCGGAGCGGGCCAACTCGGCCGCCACCGCGCGCGCTGCCGTCGGGGGAGGCGTCGTCGATGACGATGGCCTCTACCTCGACGCCGTCCTGATCGAGTGCGCTGCGCACCGCTCCGGGCAGGTAGTGGCCGTAGTTGTAGCAGGGGATGACCACCGACACCGTCGGTCGCCGCGCCAGCGGACGGGGGCGGAGGTGGCGCGTCATCGGCGCGGGCTCGACCACGAGCTGTGGGGTGTCGAAGGGTGGTATCTCATCCGGTGCGGGTCATCGCTTTGCCGGTGTGGTCCTGTCTCGATCACCGGACTGGCTCGGGTCTGCGTTCGTTCTGTGCCCCAGTGTGGTCAGCCCGCCTGAAGTCGGCCTGAAGCGGGCCTGTGCGCTTCCTGAAGCTGAATGGACGCGCCGCCGTATTCATTTCCTTCAGTGAGACATCAGGGTTGCTTCAGTGCGAATTCAGCGCCGTCACTCACACTGATCTCCTAACGAGGGTGGACGAGATCAGGATGAATGCGGGCAACTGGGTCAGAACGGATGGGTGGGTCGTGACGGTCGTCGATGAGCCGCGCCTGGGCCTCCAGTCCGGTTCGCAGGCGACCTGCCACCACTCGTCGTCCTGGAGCCCGACGACCTGTCGATGGTCGAGGGCCGGATGCTGCTGGTGGCCAACGGTGGCGGTCACCTCAGCCAACTGGTGCACCTCTACCCACGCCTGCCCGACCTGGGTCGGCGGCCCGGTCTGGGTGACCAGCGAGAACCCCGCAGTCCCGCACCCTGCTGGCCGGCGAGATGGTGATCTGGGCGCCGGCCGTCGCCCCCCGCGACGTGGTCAACGTGGCCCACTGCTTCGGCCTGGCCCGCAAGATGTTGCGCCACCGCCCGGCCATGGTGATCAGTACCGGATCGGGGATCGCGGTCGGCTTCCTGCCCGTGCTGGCCGCGGGCGGTGTCCCGGCGCACTACGTCGAGAGCGCCACCCGGGCCGTGGGGCCCTCGCTCACCGGGCGGATCCTGGGCAAGTTCCCGCCCGTGAACATGTACACCCAGCACGAGCAGTGGGCCAGCGCTCGCTGGACCTACACCGGGTCCGTCTTCGAGGGCTTCGCCGCCGTACCCCGTTCGCCCCTGCCCGAGCGGATCAGCAAGGTGGTGGTCACGGTCGGGTCGCTGAAGTTCCCGTTCGAGCGCATGCTCCAACGGGTGGCGGATCTGCTCCCGCGTGACGCCGACGTGTTGTGGCAGGTCGGGTCCTCCGACGTGCGCGAGCATCGGCATCGAGGCCCGCCGGACGGTGCCGGCCGACGAGCTGGCCGCCGCCATCGCCGAATCCGACCTGGTGATCGCCCATGCCGGGACGGGCAGCGCCCTGACCGCGCACGAGGCGGGTCGAGTGCCCGCTGCTGATCCGGCGGGAGCCCGCCTTCGGCGAGCACATCGACGACCACCAGGCCCAGACGGCGGACTACCTGGCCGGGCTGGGTCTGGCGGTGTCGAGACGGGTATCGGATCTCAGAGAAGAGGATCTGTGGGAGGCCGCGGGTCGCCAGATCGTGCCCACCCAGGCACCCGCCCCACTGGTGCTGGCGGCCTGAGCAGGCCTTGAGGCGGGCTAGCCGCGGTCAGCAACTGCTCGGGGGTTGCGGGAAGGCACCGTTCGTCTCGGCCACGTAGTTCCCCGTCCAGGTCATGGCCGTGTCCGACGGGTTGTAGCCGTAGATGTAGTCGTTGCCGCCGTACCCGTTGTCCGACGAGAAGGCGTTGTTGGTGACGGTGATGTAGGTGGACCCGCAGCCCTCCTGCATGTCAGCGCCCACCCCGCCCTCCAGGAACGAGCTGTCGACGGTGATGTGGTCCGGCGGGCTCCAGGAGCCGCCGTTCATGAACGCCGAGTTGACCCACTGGGCCGAGGTGGCGTGGAGGTAGGAATGCTCGAGGGTGACGTTGGTTGGCGCTGTCGGCGTCCACCGCTTCGGCGTGGAGGCCGCTGTTGTTGGTCGACGTGTAGGGCGAGTAGCTGTCCTGGATCAGGACGTTCTGGCCGGCCCAGAAGTTGTGGATGAACCCGTAGGAGCTGCACCGGATGCAGGTGTAGTTCATGGCGCTGATGCCGGTGTAGTCGAAGTTGACGTTCATGCCGTCGACGTCGGTGTCGATGATCTTCAGCCCGGTGACCACGCCGGCCCCGGTGCCGTCTCCGCCGCCGTCGTTGATGGCACTGCCGGCGGCCTGGTTGTTACCGCCCGAGCAGCTGTCCTGCGTGTGGATGAGCGAGTCCTGGATGGTGACGTTGTTCGCCCTGATCGAGATGCACCCATCGATCCACTCGTGGGAGATGACCGCACCGTTGGTGGTGATGGTCTGATCACCCACCACGTGGGTGAGCGTCGATTGTCCGGCCAGGATCTGGGCCTCGGTGAAGCCGGTGCCGTTGTGCACGCCGGTGTGGCTCGCCCAGCAGGCGTTCGCGGCCACGGTCAGGGCGCAGGGCACGGTGGAAGCGGATGTGGTGCCGGTTGTGGTCGTGGTGGTCGGCGGGCTGGGTGCGTGGTGGTGGTCGGCGCGGCCGTGGTGGTGGTGGCCTTGGCCGTGGTGGTGGTGGCCTTGGCCGTGGTGGTGGTCGACTGGCTGGTGGCCGTGGTCGATGGCTGGAAGGTCACGTCGACGTAGTAGTTGGTCTGCTTCCACGAGCTGGTGGGGAAGGTGGACCTCGCGCTGTAGCTGTACAGGCCGTTTCCGCCTTGGACGCCGTCAGCCAGCGCCTGCACCTGCTGGCTGCCTGCACCCTTGCCTGCGAAGTAGTACGAGTCGTCGGAGTAGTGACCCGTGTTGGTGTGGTAGCCCACCACGTAGACCTGGCCCGCGGTCACCGGCACCGGCGTGGCGAACGAGGCCGACTGCCAACCCGAGAACGACTCGTGCCGGAACAC
The DNA here is from genome assembly GCA_963793965.1 of uncultured Microthrixaceae bacterium. Taxonomy (GTDB): domain Bacteria; phylum Actinomycetota; class Acidimicrobiia; order Acidimicrobiales; family Acidimicrobilacustridaceae; genus UBA4742. The sequence continues at coordinate 708,408 of CAWCCB010000006.1, read as the reverse complement.
CACGGTGGCCAGCTTGGTCCCCGAGGAGGTCCACAGGTTGCCGACGTGGGTGCCGCCGTTCTTGTTGCCCTTGAAGTAGCGGACGCCGGTGATGGTGCCACTGGTGAGCACCTTGAACTTGAGGCCGAGCTCGACGGACTGGGCGTCGGGGTCGGACTTCACGGTGGGCATGGCCGATCCGAAGATCGTCTGCGTCGGGGGCGAGGCCTGGGCGTTCTCGAGGAAGCCGCCCGACGGCCGCGATCATCGTCAAGCAGACGGCTGCCGCGACGCAGCGCCGGAGGCCCGGCGATGATGCGAGCCGGGTGGCGGCCCATTGGCGAGTCATGCTCATTTCCCTCCCCTGGGGGGCTCGACAGCCGTCACTGGCGGAGGCGGCTCGATCGAGGTCGTGCGTTACAACCCTGGGGATCGGCCACCGGAGGCGGCGGACTTTAGGAAGAGTTGGGTCGTTGGACCTAGGTCGGTGGGTCTGGCCGGGGGGCCGCTGGTTCGGTTCGATGTCGCGAACACTACAGTTCTGTGACGAACTCCAGGTGGACCTGAGGTGGCCGTTGCGGGCGGGGGCGGGCGAGCCGGGCCGGTCGGCGTCCACGCTGCGTAGCCGGCAAGGCGGCGCCCGTGCGCCGTGGACCCTGTCCACGCTGCCCATTCGAGGGTGGCCTGGTGACTCGGCGTTGGCCCGACCGACATATTGCCCACCACGCTACGTGACCAGCAGAAATGCCAGAAATTTCTTCGGCCGAGGCCTCGAAACGGGGTGATCCGGCGGCCGGCGGCCGTCGTTTCGGCCAAGTCCCCCATGGAGGACCGGGGTGGGCAGCCCGGCCGAGCGGCTCGGGCTCCTCGTGCCCCTCGACCCCCTTCGATCCTTCCGATCGACTCCCGCCGAGGTGGACCGACAGTGGTCGGCGGCCACCCGCATGTAACCGAAATGTAATGTTTTCGTCGTCTGGCTCAGCGCGTCCGGGCCGCCTTGGCCGTGGCCCGGATGGCCAGGAGCTGCAGCAGATCGGTGTCGGGTGGACCGTGGCTCTCGTAGACCAGGTAGACCACCGTGCCCCCCGTCCGAGCCATCACCACCGTGGAGGTGGTGCCCCCGGTAGTGGGCACGGCCACCGCCGCCGACTCGTCTCCCACCTGGGGCAGCACCACGATCTGGGTCTGGCCGATGCCGGTCGAGGTCGACGGCTTGGCTGTGGTCGGGCAGCCGTGGAACGCCAGGCCGGTGAGCTGGTCGAACCGCTGCGCGGCGCCAGCAGCTCGAAAAGCCCTCCAGCACCTCGATCAGGTTGGGCACGCCCGTGGGGGAGCCGAACCCGGCGGCCACCACGGGGACCTTGTCGTTGCTCTGGGTCACCCCGGTCAGGCAGGCCAGCCCGGTGGCGGTCACGTCGCTGGACGGGGGCACCACCCGCCAGCCCTCGGGCAGATCGGTGACGCTCAGCAACTTCCGGTTGAGCTGCGCTTCCCGGGCCGCGGTCGAGGGGCCGTGCCTGAGCGAGGGTGCGATGGCGATGACCAGCGCGGCCACCCCCACCAGGGCCCCGGCGATCAGCAGCGTGCGCCGCCGGTTCGACCTGATGTCCGTCGTCGGGGCTGGGCTCGAGGTCAGGATCGGGTTGGGAGCGGGTTCGCTCGTCCGGGAGCCGGTCTCGGCCGTCGGCGTGGGCTGGGCGGTGGTCTCGGGCGTCGGCGTCGGCATGGGCTGGGCGGCCGTCTCGGGCGTCGGCGTCGGCTGGGCGCCGTTGCGCGGCGACGACGGCGCCACGGAACCCGGGGGCGGACTCGCAGCCCGCGCCGGCCGTGGAGGCGGCGCCGCGGGTCCTGGTACCGCGGGAGCCGAGGCCACCGAGGGAGCAGGGGCGACGGGTGGGGCCGGGGCCACCGCCGTGGCCGTTTGCGAGCCGGCCCAAGCGCTGGGTGCCGACGGCGGGGGCGGGGGCGCGGCGGGTGCAGGCGCCGGGGTCGCGGCCGCCCCGGGCTTGGCCTCCGCCGCGGGCTGCCACTCAGGTGGCTTCAGATGGACCGGGTCGTAGCTGCAGTTCTGGCACCAGTCCCAGCTCGGTTCGACGGGTATCCCGCAACGGGGGCACCGGACGTCGTCGCTCGCCATGAGCCGGGCATGGTAGTGGGGCAGAGCCGGGCGAGTCAGTCGGTGAGGGGTGGCCAGCCGTCGCGCCACTGGCGCCGTTGGGTCCACAGGTCGGCCCAGGTGGACGGCGCGGTGCGGACACCCCGCGTCGAGGGCCCGCGCCGCATCGATCGCAGCGTCCCGGCCGCACGCGCCCGCAGCCAGACGCCCGACCTGCAGGAGCGCCACGGCCACCGAACCTTCGCGTCCGGGCCACACCTTGCGCACCAGGGTGACCTTGCCCCGGAACAACAGCACCTGCTTGCCCAGCGCGGGGGACGAACCGCCGTCCAGGTGCACGATCATGGCGTCGGGCGCCAGGATGGATCCGTAGCCGAGGGCGCGGGCCCGCAGGCCGAGGTCGGCATCCTCGCCGTACATGAAGAAGCGCTCGTCGAAGCCGCCCAGCCGGTCCCACACGTCGCGCCGGGCCAGCAGCAGGAAGCCGGCCAGCGACGTCCACCTGCCGTTCGGTGTCGCGGGGCCAGCGGCCCAGGCCTTCGGGGTTGAAGACGAGGCTGCTGGGGAAGGCGGCCGACAGGCCGGTGGCGAAGCACACCAGGCTCCAGAGGGTGGGTCGCCCCATGCAGGAGATGGGGTCGACCTCGCCGTCGGGCCGGATGGCCCGGCCTCCGACGAGGGCCCCTTCGGGGTGCCGGCCGGCCAGCTCGATCAGGGCATCGAGGCACCCGGGCTGCACGACGGCGTCGGGGTTCAGCAGCAGGATGTACTTCGTGGTGGCCTCGGCCGCCGCCAGGTTGCAGGCGCGAGCGAAGCCGACGTTGTCGCCCGAGCGGACCAGCTCCACCGTGGGGAAGGTCGATTCCACCAGGTCGGCGGTGCCGTCGGTCGAGGCGTTGTCGAACACCACCACGCTGGAGCCGTCGTCGGGCACCTGGTCGATCAGGCTCTCGAGGCAGCCGACGATGTGGTCCCGGTTCTGGTAGGTGACGATGACGACCGTGACCGTCGCGGGGGCCGGGGTGGCCGGATCAGGCAGGCTGGCGGAAGAAGGTCTGATGCCACACCTCCAACGACAGGAGCGTCCAGATCCGGATCGACTCGTCCCGCCGGCCGGCCTCGTGGCTGTCCAGCAGCTCCTGGACCGCCCCCCGGTCCAGGGTGTTGCCCACGAAGGAGTCCGACGCCAGCAGCTGGTCGCGGGCCAGGTCGCGCAGGTGTCCCCGGAACCAGGCGTCGAGCGGCACCCGGAAACCGACCTTGCGACGATCGGTGATGGTGGTGGGCAGATGCCGGCGGGCCACCTCCTTGAGGATCCACTTGGTCTGGCCGTGGCGGACCTTCAGGCTGGACGGCAACGAGTAGGCCAGCGCCACCAGGTGGTGGTCGAGGAACGGGGGGCGCAGCTCGACCGAGGCCGCCATGGCCATGCGATCGCCCCGTTCGAGCAGGTTGTCGGCCAGCCACCCGGCGCAGTCGAAGGCCAGCATCCGCTCGATGGCGTCGTCGCCGGCCAGCGGGGGCTTCGGCAGCCGGCGGGAGTCGACGCCCCGCAGCAGACGCTGGCGCTCGGCGGCGGTGAAGGGGGCGAACCAGGACTCGAGGCGGTCGAGCTCGGTCGCTCCCGAGACCGACCGCAGGGCGACGCGGGCTCGGTTCGCCCGGTTCGGGGCGGCGCGCTCGGCCCACCCCAGGGCACCGGCCCGCAGGCCGGCCGGGACCAGTCCGACCAGACGGTCGTGTCGGGCCACCCGGTACTTGGGGTAGCCGGCGAAGAGCTCGTCGCTGCCCTCGCCCGACAGCAACACCTTCACCGATCGACTGGCCAGCTCGGCCAGCTCGTAGACGGCGATGTCCGCCGGCTCCGACAGGGGCGCATCGCGATGCCAGGTGAGCTGGCGCCATCGGGCCGTGAACTCGTCGGGCCGCACCACCACCTCGTGGTGGGTCGAGCCGAACAGGCGGCTGACCTGGCGGGCGTGGGGCAGTTCATCGAAGCGCTCGTCGTCGAAGCCGGCCGAGAAGGTCTCGATGGGTCCGCCCCGGGCCTCGGTGGCCAGGGCCACGATCAGGCTGCTGTCCACTCCGCCGCTCAGCAGCGAACCGACCGGGACGTCGGCCACCAGCGCCCGGTCGACCGCGTCGCGCAGTCCGGCCGACACGATCTCCACGGCCTCGGCCTCTCCCATCGGGCGGCGGGTGCCGGTCGGGAGCATCCAGTAGGGCGCCAGGTCAGTGGTGCCGTCGCGCCGCACTCGGAGTCGGTGGCCGGCCTCCAGCTTCCGGATGTGACGGAACAGGGTGTGAGGCGCCAGCACGGCCCGGCGAGACAGGTAGGAGTCGAGGCTGGCCAGGTCGACCTCGGGGGGCCCCGGCAGCGCCGGCAACAGGGCCTTGATCTCGGAGGCGAAGGCGAACAGGTCGTGCGTCGCGGTAGTAGAAGAGCGGGAGCACGCCCAGGCGGTCGCGGTAGAGCCACAGGTCCTCCCCGTCGAAGAGCCCGTAGGCGAACTGACCCCGAAGTTCCTGGACGCCGTGCTCGCCGCGCGAACTGGTGCTGGGCCAGGATCACCTCGGTGTCGCCGTCGGTGCGGAAGGGGTACGACAGGCGGTTGCGCACGTCGCGGTAGTTGAAGATCTCGCCGTTGAACGTGATGTGGTGTCGCCCGTCGGCCGAGGCCATGGGCTGGGGGGAGCCGCCCACGTCGATGATGGACAGGCGCCGGTGTCCGAAGCCGGTGGACCCGTCCACCCACACGCCCGAGTCGTCCGGGCCCCGGTGGACGAGCTGGTCGGCCATGCGTCGAAGCAGCTGGGCGTCGACCGTCTGTCCGTCGAAGCGACGGATGCCCACGATGCCGCACATGATCAGGAGGCAGTGGATTCGGCCAGCTGCATCAACAGCTCGGCGCGGTCGTCCCAGGAGGAGCCGGCCACCGATGCCCGCCGTCGTTCGCGGCAGGCCGGCGAGTCGCCCTGGAGGGCGGCGCGCACCTTGGCCACGAAGTCGTCCGGGTCGGCGGCGATGAGGAGCACGTCGGCGAAGGGCTGGAGTTGGGGGACCGCGTCGGTGGTGACCACGGGCAGGCCCAGCGCCAGGTACTCCCGGGACTTGATCGGGTTGATGTGGCGGGTCCACTCGTTGTGCAGGTACGGCATGAGGGCCACGTCGAAGCCCGAGCCGTAGGCGGGGACCTCCTCGTAGGGCTTCGGGCCGAGCCAGTGCACGTTGTCGAGCGCCTCGAAGCGCTTCATCGAGGAGGTGGCGGCACCCACCAGGACGACGTGGGCGTCGGGGATCTCGCGGGCCAGGCGCTCGATCAGGTCCATGTCGATCTTGTAGTCGTCCAGGCTGCCGAAGAACCCGACTCGGGGCTCGGGGATGGCGGCCAGGTCCGGGGGCAGCTCCGAGCGGGGCCGGCGCACGAAGTGGTCCAGGTCCACGGCGTGGTCGAGGAACACGGCGCGGTCCCCGGCCACCGGCAGGTCCTCGTCCATGAGCTCGCGGTTCACGTAGAGCACGACGTCGGCCGCCTCCAGCAGCTCCTGCTCGGCCCGCGCCACCGAGTCGTGGTCGATCTCGGGGTGGCTGGAGTACTTGTCCGCCTTGTTCACCACCAGCCGCTGCCGGGGGAGGCCGCGCACGGCCGGCCAGGCGGTGGGCAGGGTGATGACCCGCACCGGTCGGCGGATGCCGAGCGCCCACTCGGCCACCGCCACCTGGGTCCGCACCACCGCGGCGTTGACGGCCCGGCCGGTCGGGCTGGCGTAGAGGGGGATCACGATCGGGCTGAGCACGTAGAAGTTGGGTGCCTCGGGCACCGGGCGGCGCACGAGACGGGCCATGCTGCCCAACTTGCGCAGGATACGACGGCCGGCCTCGCTGTTGCGGCCGGGCACGGGCAACCGCATGCCCACGCTGTTCACGAACAGGACGCGGCGGCTGCGAGCCACGCGACGCATGAGCTGGGCCTCGGAGTGGGCGTGACTGTCGTACCACCAGTCGATGCCGGCCATGCACACGTAGCTGGGGGCCGCCGGATCCTCCGGCTGCCGCCGGACTCGGCCGGCTGCCCGCCGCAGCACGGACGTCATCCGTCGACCTTACCGTGCCGTGTCCGGCGGTCGTGCGAGACTGGCCGCCAGCAGCGCCGCACGACGACGAGGAGCGAGCATTGCAACGGTGGAAGGCCTGGCAAGAACGGTTGGCGGGATGGTCGACGGGGTCGCTGCTGGCGTCGCTCGGTGTGGTGGTGGTGGCCGGGGTCGCCTACTGCGCCAGCCTGGGCACCCGCGTCCGGTTCGCCGACGAGGCCGACTATCTGCGCCTGTCGTCCAACCTGACCAGGACGGGCGTGTACAGCCTGGACGGACGGAACCCTTCGGCCTACCGGCCCCCGGGCTACCCCTACCTGCTGGCCGCGCTGCGTGAGCTGAGCGGTTCTGTGTTCCTGCTGCGTTGCGTCAACGTGGTCTTCCTGGCCGTGGGGGTGTGGGCCGCGTGGTGGCTCGCCCGGGCCATCGGCGGCCGGGCCGCGGCCACCTTGGCCGCCCCGGCGGTGGCGCTGTACCCGATCGGCTTCTACACGATGGGAGCCCTGTACCCCCAGACCATGGGCATGGCCCTGTTGCTGGTGGGGCTGGTGGCGCTCGCCGGCATCCCCGGGACCTCCTCGATCTGGTGGCGGGCCATCGGGGCCGGCGTCGCCTTCGGCCTGCTGATCGTCACCATCCCCACCTTTCTGCTGGCCCTGCTGTTCGGCGTGGTGTGGTTGGTGTGGCGCACCCGCAAGGTCGGCCCCGCCGTGCTCATCGTGAGCGTGGCCGCGGTGCTGCCGTTGGCCTGGACGATCCGCAACGCAGCCGAGATGCACCACTTCATCCCCGTGTCCACCAACAATGGCATCAACCTGGTGCTGGGCAACAGCCAGCACGCCGGCCCCCGCACCGGGGTGGATGCCAACATCAGCCAGTACGCGCGGGTCATCCAGCAGCGCCACCTCGACGAGGTCCAGTCCGACAGCTACCTGCGCACGGCCGCGCTGGACTGGATCAAGGGTCACCCCGTCCGCGCCGGTGGGTTGTTCGCGGAGAAGACACTCAACTACTTCGCCCCGTATGACCGGCTGGGCACCGACTCGCAGAACTCGGGGGCACAGCAGGCGCTGGCCGCGCTCAGCTACCTGCCCCTGCTCGCCCTCTTTATCCTGCGCCTGGTCCGCTGGCGCCGCGATCGGCCCAACGACCTCGAGAAGCTGCTCATCATCCTCTACCTGGTGTCCGCGCCGGCCCAGGCGGTCTTCTTCACCCGGGTGCGGTTCCGGGCACCCCTCGACCCGTTGCTCATCGTGGTCGTGGCCGGTCTGCTGGCGCGCTGGCCGGGCGGGGCCTTCCCGGACGTCGGCCGGCGCTCGTCCGATCAGGCGCCCATCTCGACCGGTTCGTGGTCCAGCGGAGACCGGGATTCGATGGCCAGGTCGTCGGGGAGCTCCGCCGATGCCGGAGCGACCGACGCGGCGTCCTCCTGACGACGCCGGCGAGCCCGGCCCAGCGAACCCAGGCTGTCGATCACGACGGTGTGGACGGTGGCGACGAGGATGGCGACGTCCAACCCGAGCCGCCAGTTCTCGATGTAGAAGAGGTCGAGGTGGCGGTTGGCCTCGAACGAGGGGTTGTGCCGGGCCTCCACCTGCCACAGGCCGGTGATCCCCGGTCGCATGTCCAGACGGGCCAGGAACGCCTGGTCGAACCGGGCCGTCTCCTCCAGCAGCGAGGGTCGCGGCCCGACCAGGCTCAGCTCGCCTCGCAACACGTTGACGAGCTGGGGCAGCTCGTCGATGCTGCTGGCCCGCAGCCACCGCCCGACCCGGGTGACGCGGGGGTCGTCGGGCACCTTGAAGAAGGGACCGGCGCGGACGTTCTGGGCTTCCAGGGCGTCGAGCTGGGACTCCGCGTCGGCCGTCATGGTCCGGAACTTGTGGATGACGATCGGTGAGCCGCCCCTTCCCACGCGGACCTGGTGGAAGAAGACCGGGCCCGGATCATCGAGCTTGACCAGGATGGCCGCCACCAGGCTGATGGGCGCGGTGGCCAGCAGCAGGGCCGAGGCACCCAGCACGTCCATGGCCCGCTTGACGGCCAGGGCGCCGCGGGCGGTGGCGGCCGGCTCCAGGTAGAAGAAGGGCTCGTGGGCCATGGGCAGCTGGCGCACCCGACGGTGCGCGATCCGGCTCAGGCCGCTCGACAGGTGCACGTGGAGGCCGGCGGCGTGCAGGTCGCGGATGATGACGTTCAGCTCGTCGGAGGCGATGCCGTTGGCGGCCACCAGCGCACCGGTGGCGCCGCTGCGGTGAGTGGCGACCGCGGAGGAACCGCGCGTCCCGAGCCACGAACCGGCGTCGGGATCGTCGGCGGGGGCGTCGTCGAGGTGGCCGACGGCGCGGTAGCCGATCTCGGGGTGGCTGACCAGGAGCTGGGCCAGGTCCGAGACGCCTCGCCCGGCACCGACGAGGACCACCGGTCGGCTCAGCCGGCCGCTGCGGCGCAGGAGCGTGACCCAGGCGTCGAAGCAGCTGCGCACCACCACCAGCACCGCGAAGCTCAGCAGGCCACCGATCACCACCGGTGAGATGGCTGGCTCCGCAGTGGTCATCTTGCCGAGGATCCAGGCGACGGCAGTGAGGAGGCCCGCAACCATCGCCTGGCGTTCCAGGGTGACGGATCGCACCGCGCTGACGCGGGATCGGTACAGGCCCAGGGCCCACGCCAGGGCCACCCCGACCGCGGTCAAGACTCCCGTCTGCACGGCGATCGTGACCACGCCCGCTTCGCGCCGCCCGGTGAGCGCGCCGATGGACAAGGCCAGGGCCCACGAGCCGGCCAGAGCCAGGGCCTCGAAGGTGATCAGTCGACGGCGGATGGGCGGACCGGGCGGGCGGACCGGATGGTTCCGGCGCGGTTCGGTGCCGACCCTCCTGGACCGGCCCAGCCGCCTTTCACGCTGGTCGCCCGCCCTCGTTGACCACGTCCATGCGGTCATCATCAACCATCCCAGCCCTCGGGTGTCGCGTCTCCGGTCACGATGGCGTCTGCGGCTGAAGTCTCGCTGAAGGCGTACTGAGGTGTTCCTGAACGGCGTCCGTCCGGGTCACGTCGCTGCTGCCGGGGCCGGTGCCGATGACCACCTGGTAGCCGCTCACACCCTGCGAACGCGCCAGGCCGGCGGCGCCGACGGCATTGGCCAGCACCGCCTCCCCGAGGTCGCCGGGTAGATGGGGGAAGGCGACGCCCACGCTCAGGCTCAGCGCCTGGTCCACCCCCCCGAGGAGGGGCGGATCGTCGGAGAGCTCGACCACCCGCTCGGCCAGCCGGATGACCTCGCGGTACGACGTGACCTGCTCGCACAACACGGCCAGCTTGTGGTGACCAATCGTGACGACCATCTGGAGGTCGCCGAGCAGCGGTTCGATCCGCCGGACCAGTGCCGGGTCGATCCCGGCCTCCCAGGCGGCCTCGACGCTGCCTCCCATCGGTGCCGGATCGACTTCGATCACCAGGACGGCGATGGTGGTTGCCGCGTGCTGATGCTCGTCGAGCGCGTGCTGCAGCTGGGCCACGAAGGCGTCGGGGGGGCCATCATCCCATCCGTCCGGTCCGGTCCCTCGCCGGTCCTCGATCGCCCGCCCGCTCGGCGAGCCCAGCTCGGGCAGCCACAAGACCTTGCCTAGGGCAGCGCCGTCGAACCCGAGCAGCGGTTCCATGAGCACTCGGATCCGGCGGGGTCGTTGATCGGACACCTGAGCCATGGTGATCTCACACGCGCGTCCGCCGGCGGCTGCCACCCGCTCGGTGGTGAGCTGGTGGGCCGACGCCTCGATGGCCGACAGCCAGCCGCGTCCCAGCGAGGCCGCCCGACTGAGGCCGCAGAACGCGGACCATGACCGGTTGCAGAAGACCGCGGAGGCGTTCACGTCGACCACCAGGACGGGGACGGGCAGCCATCGGCCCACCAAGGCCAGCAGCAGCGACGGCGTCTCCAGATCGGGCCACCGGACCGGGGCGTCGGACCAGGTGGCGGGCCAGGTCGCCAGGGCCCGGATGATCTCGGGCTGATCGGCGCCGTGGTGCTCACCCCGATGGGAGGGTCCGTGGTCGCAGTGGGCCTCCGGGACGAGTCGGGCGCCGGTCAACCCCTCGCCGGGCGACGCCACGACGAGTCGGAGATGAGTGGCAGGTCGCCCACAGGGACACGAGGGCAGAGAACGGCGGGGGTGAGCGACGACATCCCTCTCGAAGCCCACGTTGCCCACAAAACCCGGAGGCTGGGCCCGAAGGCTGAAATGAGCGAAGCAAACTTCCTGAAGAGTTCCTGAAGTTCCTTTCCAAATGGGGTCAGTCCACGCGATCATGTCCGTGGAGATGAGTTTTCAGGCTCAGAGGGAGTAAAGGGCGAATGAGCGCAGGAGCACCACGCGTACTGGTGATCGACGACGACCCGTTCATGTGCGAGGCCTTGGCCATGGCACTGGGGTCGGAGGGCTACCAGGTGAGGACGGAGACAGACGGGTCATCGCTCGATGAGAGCTTCGCCGGCTTCAGGCCGTCGCTGGCACTGGTCGACCTGGACCTCCCGGTGGGCCCTGACGGCGTCAGCATCACGCGACGCCTGCGGGCCATGAGCGATCTGCCGGTGATGTTCGTGAGCGGCTCGACCCGAGTCGAGGACCGGGTGACCGGCTTCAAGGTCGGCGCCGACGACTTCCTGGTCAAGCCGTTCTCGATGGCCGAGCTGCTGGCTCGGGTCCATTCGCTGTTGCGCCGGTCCAAGTCGTTGCCGACCACCGTGCTCGAGGTGGGCGACATCCGGATCGACGACCGGGCCCACGTGGCCTGGCGGGGCGAGCACGTGCTCCAGCTGCGCAACCTCGAGTACCGATTGCTGTACACCTTCTGCCGCCACGCCGGCCAGGTGCTGTCGAAGGCGCAGCTGCTCGACGCGGTGTGGGGGTTCGCGCTGTCCGATCCCAACCTGGTCGAGGTCCACGTGAGCCACCTCCGGGCCAAGCTCGAGGAGCACGGCCCCCGCGTGATCAAGACCATCCGCAGCGTTGGCTACGTGTTGGTGGCCGAACCGACCGCCTGAATCCGGCGGCCTCCGGGCTGTCGTCACGCTCGGTGTTTGTCTGAATACAGTCCGTGTTCAATGGGCGTATGACCGGCGGCAGCTGGTCATGCAATGACACCGGGTTCCCCGCTACTATGATCGGCGGGCGAGTACCGGAACGTCGGCCAGTCCGTCGCGCACCTGGGTGCAGCGATCCCGCGGTGAACCACGGAGCGGTCGGCAACGAGCGGGTCTGGACAGGCCCAGAGGTCAGAGGGGACAGCCCATGCTCATCCGCCGTCTCGCGGCAGCCACGGTCATCGCCTTGGTGGCGATGACGCTGACGATCGTGCAGGCCTCGGCTACCACCGGAGCCACGCTGCAGTGTGGGGTGAACCCCACAACCGACGTGCACCTGGACGCCGATCTGACCTGCGACAGCAGCTTCGTGATCGGCTCCAGCGCCGACACCACGCCCATCTCCATCGACCTCGAGGGCCACACGCTGACCGTCACCACGCCCGATGCCGCGTGCCGGTTCGGCCAGGTGGGCCCGATGTGCGCCATCCTGGCCGTGGGCCCGCTCCAGCTGCGCAACGGCGTCGTCTGGGGCTCGGTCGGACTGGCCTCGGTCCACGCCGCCAACAACGTCCGGGGGGTGACCATCCACGGGGATCTGTGGAGCTCGGGCGTGGGTGGCCGATTGGTGGCCAACGCCATTTGGAACGGATCGATTCGCGTCTTCAGCGGCCAGACCACGGTGGCCGACAACTTCATCGGTACCGGTGGCATTTCGTTCAGCGACGTCGACCGGCAGATGAATATCGACATCGATCACAACCTGATCGTGGCCAGCCCCGGTGATGGGCATCGCCGGCGTGCTGGGCCAGGGGGGCGAGTTCGCCAACGACGTCACCGGCCAGATCCACGGAAACACGCTCAGCCGGGCCACGGGTGCCGGCATCAACCTGACCGGAGCCCTGACCAACCTGGGCGTGTTCGGGCTGATCCGCAACCGCCTGTTGAACAGCGGGGCTGAGGGCATCCGCATCGCCGGACACGCCAGCCCGCCGACGCCCTACCTGGGCGGGCCCGGTTACCCTCACCGGCAACCGGGTCGACGGCGCCGTCGACGTGGCCATCAACGCCCCGTGGGTGGACAACCTCTCTGGCACCGGCATCGTCGACGGCGGCGCCAACGTCGCCCGCCGAGCTCCGACGCCCTGCGTCGGGGTGGTCTGCCACTGATCAGACGGCCCGGCCAGTCAGGCGCGCCGGTCGGCGACCCGCTCCTTCACCGAACGCACGCCATCGAGCACCACAGGTGGCAGCAGGCGGCGAGCCGTCCGGCGGGCGTCGAACGGCGTCCGCTTCCACGCCTCGTCGGGCCGCGGCTGGAAGTAGGTCGAACGCGACTCGCTGGCCTCGCCGCGGGGCCGGCCGTTGGAGTAGTAGTACAGCGCCAACGACTGTCGGGTGCGTCCGGGCGGGCAGGCCAGCGGCTCGGGGTGCCCGTGGTAGCTGTGATCGGTGGTGTTGAAGATGACGCAGCGGTTGGCCAGGGGCAGGATGCTGCGGCTCATGGCCGACATGTCCGACTTCCAGAGCTCGAGCGCCCCTCCCCAGCGGGGGTCCCAGTCGTCGTTGAGGTACAGCAGCAGGTTGATGCGCCGATCCAGCCGCAGCTGCTCGTGGAAGTTGAAGTCGGCGTGGATGGCCAGGTGACCGCCGGGCTCGATCTCGTGGAGGCCGCCGCCCCAGTAGTAGGGGTCCGGGATGAGACCCCGGATGCCCGTCAGCCGCTCGAGGAAGCCCACCATGGTGGCCGAGTTGAACTCGTAGAGCAGGTGCTTGATGATCGGCGCCATGCGGCTCGTGTCGTCGGAGGCCAGCTTGCGTTCCTGGCGGGTGCTGAACCGCTGCCACTCCATATCGCCCGGCTGGGGGAACTCCGCCTTGACCTCGTCGATCACCGAGCGGGGCAGGAAGTCGTCGATGACCAAGTGCGGGAACGGCTCGGCCTGTCGGTACCCGGCGCCCAGCTCGCCGGCCATCGCCTCCAGGCCGACAGGATCGAAGGAGAACGAGCGTGAATCGGCGCCGATCCGGAGGACGCCGGCGGTCTGGATGTCCGCGACAGACATGGTTGAGCTCCCGTTCGAGCGGTCAGGGTCCCAGGCTCGTCCCCGCGCCTGAAGCCCGGCTGAAGCGGGACTGAGACCTTGCTGAACGGCCAGGGGTGGAGCCGGATCCGTCGTCGGCTGGGGGCGCTCGGCTTCGTCGTGGTGGTGGCCGCCGCCTGTGCCAGCTCTGGGGGAGGGGTCAAGGCGCTGCCGGAAGATCCGGCGGTCGCCCATCTGGCCACGTCCAACACGGCGGCGGCCCCCGCCTGCGCCCAGAATGGTTCGGCCGCGGCCCGCCAATGCTGGCAGCGCCACACCGGCGCGCTGGGCTACGCGCTCGACCACGGGCGGCCCTGGCCGCAGGGGCGAGCCGATCCTGATGCCCAGGATCCCACCACGGATCCGAACCTGGTGACGGTCTGCGGGACGCGGACCCGGCTGGTTCAGATCGATCTGTACGTCGCGTCGACCACCGTCAGCGGGGGGAGCTGCACCGGCGCGGCGCTCACCGGGAACGCCAGCGCCCCCACCTACGGCCAGGTGGCCCATGCGTTGGTCTACGGGTGTGTGAACGTGCACGTGGGGAGGGCGGCGCTGGTGGATGACTACTTCATCGACCAGTCGCCGACTTGTCACACCGGGGGCGACGGGGGCAACGGATCGGTGACCGAAGCCGGTGCCACCATCCAGACCGGCACCGGTTCGCGCCGCCATCTGGCCACCGTGAACCTGCTGTACGTGACCGTGGACGGCTACGGGTGCAACGTGGTGAGCGCCCACCAGGATTGCGGTGAGGTCTACGGCATCGGGGGCGCTGACCTCTCGGCCCGCAACGTCAACGTGTTCGGCTACGCCCACGACTTCGAGGCGTTCGGCGACGGCCCCACCACCTCCGCCTCGGATACCTCGACCAACGTGCAAATCGTGGACTCGATGGCTTGGTGCTCGTTGTGCCACACGGTGCTCACCGGCGACCCGAGCGATCCCTACATCCACAACGAGGACATCTTCCTCTGGAACACCTCGGGCGTGACCCTGGACCACGACTACCTGTCCGCCGATGCCGGCACCGCCACCGATCCGGAAGGATCGACCGAGCAGACGTCCGCCGCGTTCTTCCAGAACGCGAACACCAACCTGACCTCGGTCACCGGCACCTACCTCGATGGCGGCTCCGGTTTCAACATCGAGGGCAACTGCCCGACCGGCACCAACTCCAACGAGATCTTCGACGGCAACTCGTTCGCTCCGGCCAAGGGCTACGACGCCGTACGGGTACCCGGGCACGGTGGACGCCTGGAATCCCAAGACCACCGGCAACGTGTGGGGCCCCCACAACCATTCGGCCGACGGCACCGTGACCTCCATCCCCGCTCCCGCACCCGGGGGTTGCTGACCCGACGGTGGGCGGACCTGCCGGGCTCAGCCCTCCAGCACCTCGAAGACGCGCTCGGCCCGCCGCTTCCAGGAGTGCTCCCGGCGCACGATGGCCTGGGCGGCCACCACCGCCTCGGCTCCGGCGCGATCGTCGCGGTCGCGGTCCAGCTTGGTGGCCAGGTCCGAGCCGTCCGCGGCCACCTGCAGGATGGATTCGGTGGGCAGGAGGGTCTCGAACTCGCCGCTGCCGGGCAGCACGCCGAGCAGGCGGGCGCCGGCGGCCAGCCCCTCCAAGTAGCGCATCACCAGCGGGCTGAACCCGCCGGTGCGCTGCGGGTTGTCCAGGTCGGGCGGGGTGACCACGAAGTACCGGCTGCGGGCGACCAGCCGACCCAGCTCGGCGGGGGAGGACACCTCGCCACCCACGGTCTGGTGGTAGCGCAGGCCACGGCTGGCGCAGTAGTCGGTGAGTGCCCGGTGGAGGGGCTCGTAGCGACGACCCATCCAGTAGGCGAAGATGTCCCGCTCGCCGCCGTGGTCGACGAAGGCGTCGGTGTCGACCCCGAAGGGCAGCCACTCGAACTGGCCTCGTGGGAAGCGGTGGGCCAGCTCGTCGCGGGCTTCGCGCATGGCCACGAAGCACGGGTCGAGGCGCTGGGCCACGGCCAGCTTGCCGATCTTGTCCAGCGCCGGCCGCCAGCCGTCGATGACCAGGGCGGATCGGCGCGTCCGCCGCAGCAGCCGAGCATGCGCGGTGAGCCACACCGGCCATTCGGGTCGCGCGCTGATCTGCATCCAGAACACGCGGTCGGCGTCCTGCACCGCCCGCAGCGAGCGCCGCCACGCGGCCAGGTCGAGGGGTCGGAAGGGAGGTGGGGCCACGATCGGCCGTCCCGACAGCTCGGCCAACGGCTCGAGCAGGGGGGGTCCGAGCGTGGGCCAGTTGGTGCCCGGGTCCAGGTTCCGGTTCGACAGCGTGGCGATCATCGCGCCCTGAGCCGGTCGGAGCACATGGGCGACGGATGCTAGCGGACCGGTCGGTCGGTCGCCGCGGCATCGGACATGCACCCTTACGCCGTAGGTGGTAGACCTCGCCGAGGGAACGTGATCGGGCCCGGGGGCGAGCCGATCACGAGGGAGAGGGAGAACATCTTTGACAGCCACGGAGTCGTCGCGGCTCGATGCGACCCAGGTTCTGCTCGCGCTCCTGGTCGACCTCCTCGAACAGACCCGGGATCTGCTGGACGAGGCAGTGGTCGAACTGAGCGAACACCTGACGGATCCTCCTGAGGTGGAGTCGACCCATCCCAGGTGACCCGCTCACCCGTCGGATGGCGGTGTGCACCGCACGGCCCCGTCCAGCCGGGTTGAACCTCCCCGATACACTGCCCCGACCATCGCTGATGATCGAGGTGGATGATGGATGCGACACCGCCAGCTCCCTCATCCGGGGGCGCTGAGCTCGACCCACGCCCGTGGTACGGACGTGCCCGGCTGGCGGCCCGGACAGCCAAGTTCGGCGTCCGCTCGGCGCGATCGGGCGACTGGGACTTCGCCGGCCGCGCGGTCAAATCGATCGGCGACGTGACCCGCCAATCGGTCCTGGACGGCGTCCGCCCTGACGACGTGGTCGTCTGCAACCTGTGCGGATGGACGGGTCGACGGTTCTACCGCAACACCGGTCCCGGCTACGACGAGTCCGACAGCCTGTGCGCGGGCTGCCTGACCTCGGATCGGTACCGAACGCTGTTCGAGGTTCTGCGCCGACGCACCTCGGTCTTCGTGGCCGGCCAGCGAGTCATCGAGGTGGCCCCGCTGATCAGCCTCGAGCAGATCTTCCTCTCGCACCCGGAGGTCGACTACACCAGCTTCGACATCGAACGCCATGCCATGGAGGTCGGCGACATCACCGCCATGCGCTATCCGGACGATTCGGCCGACTGGTTCATCTGCTTCCACGTCCTCGAACACATCCCTGACGAGCCGGCGGCGCTGGCCGAGATCCATCGGGTGCTGCGCCCGGGTGGCCAGGCCGTGCTCCAGGTGCCGGTGGACTGGGAGGTCGAGCGCACTCGCGAATACGGAGCGCCCGATCCCCGCGACGTCGGTCACGTGCGCCGCCACGGCGCCGACTTCGCCGATCGGATCACCGCCGCCGGCTTCGAGGTGACGCGGGTCGACGTGACCGACCTGGTCGATGACGCCTACATCCGAAGACATGGCCTATCCACCGAGCCGATCTTCCTGGCCGGGGTGCCCGCGTAGCAAGTCGTCCCCAAGAACCCCTCAACTCGACCGTCGGCCCAGCACCCGGTCGGCCGAAACCGGTTGTCGCTGAAGTAGCGTCTCGACGGGGGACTGGACAAAGGGAAAACGGGATGCGCTCGATCATCTCCACTGTTGCCGTCGCCGCGGCGCTCCTGATGCTCGCGGCCACGCCCAGCCTGGCCCAACCCCTGACCAGCGCAGCCGCCCCAGCCCACAGTTCGCTCCCCGCGACGTTGCGCGCCTCGCTGCGCGGCGATCTCAACGGCTACCTGGGGGCCTACCAGAGCACCGAGCACATCTCCGGCGGTCTCGTTGGCGGTCACCGTCCGCGGCCGACCGCTCGTCGACATCGCGGTCGGCAGCACCCGCTACGGCGGCGGAACCGCGGTATCGCCCGACGCGCTGTGGGAGATAGGCAGCAACACCAAGGCGTTCACCTCGGTGCTGCTCCTGCAGCTCGAAGCCCAGCACCGACTGTCGATCGACGACACCCTCGGCCGCTGGCTGCCGCAATATCCAGCCTGGAGCCGGGTGACGATCAGACAGCTCCTCGACATGACCAGCGGGATCCCGAACTACACCGACTCGGGGGCCTTCTGGCTGGATGTGGCGGCGGCGCCCAACACCCAGTTCTCGGCACCCCAATTGGTCTCCTTCACAGCCGGCCTCCCCGCGACTCACGGCTACAGCTACTCGAACACCAACTACCTGCTGGCGCAGATGATCATCGAGCGCGTCACCCACGACAGCTTCGGTCGCCAGCTGCTCCGGCGGATCTTCATCCCCCTCGGCCTCCACGACACCTTCTACTCCGCCACCTCCTACCGGCCGGAGGTCACGGCTCGCATGCCGGCTGGCTACTGGTACGTCGCGCCGCTCCCCGGCCCGGGTCTTCAGCTCGGCGAGGACCAGAGCCAGGCGAGCATCTCCTGGGCCCAGGGGGCCGGCGCCATCGTCAGCTCGCTACCGGATCTGGCCACGTGGAACCGCGCCCTGCTCACTGGGCGCGTGCTTCCGCGGGCGCAACAACGAGAGCTGACGAGCCTGGTCTCCGCGGCCACACGGAGATCCGATCCGAACGACGACCCTGGCCGATGACGCCGGGTACGGCTTGGGTGTCAACCAGGTGACGAGCACCGCCTTGGGCACCGTTTGGTACTACGAGGGAGAGACGGACGGCTACCGGGTGGTCAGCCTGTACGTGCCTCGGTCCGGTACCGAGATCGCCATCGGCGTGAACAGCGCCACGCTCAACGACCACACCGGCGAGCTCGCCACCTCCATCTACGAGACCCTGCATGTCGCGGGTCAGAGCTAGTCGCCTGACCCCGTGGCCGCGGGTTCGCCCAGGCTGCTAGGGCAGTCGGCGCCGTCCGCGTACCGACCAGAAGGTCAGTCCGGATGGACGGGCGACAGGCGAAAACTGCGAAGGGGTGCGGCCGAAGCTGGCACCGCCGGAGACCTGCACGTTCCTGAGTCGGGCTGGCCGGATTTGACCCCACGACCTTCGGTCCCCCAGACCATCATCGGCCCTTGGTCAGGGACGGTCGCAGGCGGTCGATGCCTGCCGTGGCACGGCATCCGAGGGTCGGCCGTTGGTCACCGTTGGTCGCTCACGATGCCAGTCGGTTCGAGTTGCGATGCCAATCGGATGCCAGCCCGGCCTCAGCGAGCATGCGCCGCCGCCCGCCGGGGGGCTCGAAGCCTTCCCATCTCAGGCGTCCTTCCAAAGTCGGGCGTGCCGGGCCGTGTACGCTCTGTGGCCGGTTCCAGACAACGCGGGGGCGGACTATTGGGCAGCTACGTCGATGAGAACCTCCTGCCGGGTGAGACCGTGGACTTCCGTACGGGTCTGCACCCAGCGGCCGCATTTGCACGACAGGGATGGGCCAGTCCGCGGTGGCGACGGCAGGCTCTTATGAGGCCACGACGGCCAGGGTCTCGACCGTGATTCAGGTGGTGCTCGAGGGGCGGGCCGACAGATCGTTAGAAGGACAACCCATCGGGGTGTCAGCCGGTTATCGGGTCAGGCCCGCCGCTCGGGCGATCTAGGGGCGCGGCAGCTGGCGGTAGACCTCGCGGGCCACGTAGCGCTTGAGGCAGCGGATGATCTCGGGCTTGGATCGAGCCTCGGCCAGGCGGCGGGCCACGTAGAGGTTGGTGCGTTCGTCGATGCCCATGCGGGTCACGACGATGCGCCACCAGGACATGGTTGGCTTGGCGGTCCCAGCCGCGGTTGAGGCGGCGTCGGGTGACTTGGCCCGAGGACGCTTCGATGGGGGCGACACCGCAGAGGTGGGCCCTGGCGGCTTCGGAGCCGAGCCGTTCGGGGTTGTCACCCGCGGTGACCAACAGCAGCGCGGCGGTGTCGACGCCGACGCCGAACACGCCCAACAGACCGGGGGCGACCTGGGCGACCAGGTCGGCCATGAGCTCGTCGAGGGCGGTCTTCTCGGCGTCGAGGACCAGCACCCGCTGACCGAGGGTTCGCAACGCGACCTTGGTGGCGTAGATCACCGGGTCGCTGCCGGGACGTGGCCGCAGCGAGGCGGCGACCGGCGCGATCCGAGTTCGGGACAGGCCCGCCAGCTGGTCTCTCAAGTCGTCGGGGGCGGTGAAGCCGAGGTGACGGGTCTGCTTGATGGTCTTGATCCGCGTCGACCGGGCCGAGCGCTTCGCTACCACCAGACGCCCGGATCGCTTCCACGTTGCCGTCACGAGACTTGGCCTGGCCCAAGGCCCGGCCCCCCTCAGCAGCGCGGGCCGCCTCGATGGCATCGAGGTGGTCGGACTTGCCGGTCCGTCGACGGGCCTGGCGGTTCGGTCGATCGACCTCGACCACCTCGACCCCGGACTGGCGCAGGTGGCGGGCCGGCCCGGCCCCATGAGAGCCAGTGCCCTCTACCCCGACGCGGGTCACCGTTCCGAAGCTGGCCAGCCAGCCCAGCAGCTCGACGTGACCGGCCGGGGTGGTCGGGAACGACTCGACGCCCAGGAGCCCGCCGATCGGGTCCAACACTGCGGCCACGTTCACGTCGCGGTGGGTGTCCACCCCGCCCGTCACCGCGCGGTCTCTACGATGGTCTTCGCCATCCCTTCTTCTCTCAAGGTCAAGGGGTGGCACGCACCTACTGCACGGCGAGGCGTGAACGTTCGACCTGCTCAACAGGACGAAGCGCCACACCGCCCAACGGTGAGTGCCGGGAACCTGGACCGGTCTGCGCAAACAGACCGGGCCCCAGGAACCCGACCCTACGAGCAGCCCACCATCACGTGGTGGACCTCACCCAGATCCTCCCTCCCTGCCGGTTAGGTGCGGGCGATCGAGGAAGCAGATCGAGCACACGATGGTCGCGTCCAGTCGGGCGGCGGTCGGCGCTGACGGTCAGGGTCGGCAGTGCGGGTGAACCGCCGAATGGGGATCTCAGTCGATTGGCTCGCGGTGCAACCATTCGACGAGGTCGTCGGACGCGAGGGCCCGCACGCGTGCGCCGTACCGAGCGAGGTCGGCTGGGCGAGAGCGTCCGTGACCGCCTGAGCCGGGCCGCGGTGGCCGGGCTCCCAGCGCCGCCCAGGGGCGTGGGCGGGAGCGCCCGGAGGGCTGATCGGCTCGACTACTATCCGACCGTCCCGAGGGACTGAAGGCCGAGAGGTCAGGGGATCATGGTCGGGCTGTCCACGCTGTTGGACAACATCGGGAAAACGGAGGCAGCGGTCGGCCGACCACGGGGGTGGTTCCGCGGCGACGTCGACGGTCTGCGCGCCATCGCCATCGTCTTGGTGGTGGCATACCACGTGGGCCTGCCGGGTTTCGGCGGGGGGTTCATCGGTGTCGACGTGTTCTTCGTCATCTCCGGATTCCTGATCTCGCGCAACCTCCTACGCGAGGCACAGAGCCACGGCGGCGTGTCCCTGCCCCGCTTCTGGGCCCGGCGCATCCGACGGCTGGTGCCGGCGCTGGCGCTGGTCATCGTGACCACCCTGGTGGTGGGGCGCTTCGTCTTCCCGCTCTTCGAGATGGCCGACTTCGCCCGCCAGGGCGCGGCGGCCGCTCTCTACGTCTCGAACATCAAGTTCGCCGGCCAGTCCCAGAGCTACTTCGGAGGCGACGTCTCGTCGAGCCCGTTCCTGCACACCTGGTCGCTCGGGGTGGAGGAGCAGTTCTATCTGCTCTGGCCGTTGCTGTTCGCCGCCGTCTGCTGGGCCGCCCGAGGCGCGCTGGGTCGGCGCATCGTGGACTACCGGCGCAAGGCGTTGGTGGCGGTCTTCGCGGTGACCTTCGTGGTGTCGTTCACCACCAACCTGGTGCTGACCAACCACGGCAGCACGTGGGCCTTCTACGGTCTGCAGTCGCGCGCCTGGGAGTTCGCCGTGGCCGGTCTGCTGGCTGCCCTACCGGTGCCGCGGATCCTGCGGAGCCTGTCGGCGCGCGCACCGCCCTGGCGGTCGGAGGTCTGGTCACGCTGGCGGCGGGTCTGGTGCTCATCCGATCCACCACCCCCTACCCGGGGCTCTGGGCCCTGATCCCCGTCGTGGCCACAGTGGCGCTGATCACCGCCGGCCACACCTGGGAGGGCGAGGTGGCGCCCAACCCGGTCAGCGTGGCGCTCACCGTCGAACCCACGCAGTAGCTGGGCGGTCTCCTATTCCTCGGTACCTCTGGCACTGGCCGGCCATCCTGCTGACCGCGGCCGCCTTCGACTCCTCCAGCGTCGGGCTGGCGGCGGTGGCCGCGGCGTGCGGCGTTGGCCACTGCCTGGTTGGCCTACCACTACTACGAGACGCCCATTCCGTTCACGCCGCCGCTGGCCCGCTCCACTTCGAGCACCTTTGCGTTTGGCGCAGTGGTGACCGCCGTGGTGCTGGCCGTGACCTTCGCGGTCACACCCACCACCTCGGGCCTGCCCACCGCCCTCGGGGCGAGGGGCGTGGCCGGTGTGGCCGGGCTCCAGGCACCACCCGGTTCCTCTCTCCAGGATCAGGTCAACGTGGCCGTGAGCCTCTTCAAGCAGGACCTGGCCACCGCCTGCCCGAAGGTGGGAGCGCTACGCACCCCCGCCGGGGACAGCTACTACCTCGGGGGCACCAGTCGAGCTCGGACACGTTGCTGCTGTTGGCGACTCCCATGCCGGCCAGTGGCGCCGGGTGCTCGACCAGATCGCCAGAGCGGATCACCTCAGGCTGGCAGTGGTCCAACATGAGGGGTGCCCTCCGTTTCCGGTGCCGGTGACCAGCACCAACGGCGTATCGAAGTCCGCGCTCTGCCTGGCGTTTGTGCCGGGAGACCTCCGTCTGGTGCGCGACCTGCATCCGCGGGCGGTCATCGTCGCCAGTGCGGTGAGCTACGCGGGGCGACATCCTCGGTGCCGCTGTCCAAGCCCATCGGGCCATCCGCGCAGGCCGAGGTCTGGCGGCGGGGGGTGGTGACGCTGCTCCAGGCGATCCGCGCCCACCGGCACCAAGATCGGCTTCGTCTACGACGAGCCGTACCTGACCTTCGCCGCCGACGCCTGCATTGCGTCGGCCAACAGCGTCCTGCACTGTCAACCCTCCCGGGCCCAGGCACTGTCGCGGGCCGGTTTTCCCATCGACGTGGAGCATGCGGCGGTCGGACAGGTGGGCCACATCACCACACTGGACATGACTGACCAGGTGTGCGGACCAAAGGTGTGTCCGCTCCAGGTCGGTACGACGCTCGTCTACGTCGACGGCAACCACCTCACCGACGCCTACGCCATGTCCCAGTCACCGCTGATTTCCAAATTCGTGTCCCGCCTCGAGGCCGGGCGGCCCTGACCGCCGTCAGGGGCGCCGGGGCCAGGCCAGGATCCGCTTGAAGGCGAAGTAGTAGGGCCCCTGGTCGCCGATCACCGCGGCCAGGCCACGGCGGTACTCGTCCGGAGCGGCTCGTTATCAACGGTGCCAGTTCGGTACGAACTCGGTCCCGCTGACACGCCGAACGGCTCGGCGCTCCCAGGTGCTCCTCAGTCCGGTGAGCGGAGGCCCGGTTCTCTACCTTCACCGGCTTTCCAGGCCCGGGCCCGCTGCGCCGATACCCGGCGGCCGATCTCGAACGAGTCGCCAAGAAGATCAACTCACTGGATGCTTCCGAGCTTGGCTACTGCACCCACGGGCCATACGCCCGCGTCCGACTGGGTGCGTTCCCGAGTGGAGCTGACGGGTCTCCAGATGGGCCCAGGGCCCGGCAAACTCACTCCCTACGAGCAAGGGATGGTCGAGGCCGAGCAGTTCGTCGGTGGCATCTGCTGAGGGCTGGCAGTTCCAATTCTGGATTCCGGATGGTCCCGAAGGCAGGGGCCGGAAGTACGTCACCAAGTCAGGCTTCCGCACCAAGAAGCAGGCTCAGGACGCGCTCACGCAGCGCATGGCCGACTTCGGGCAGGGCAAGGAGACCATCGAGCCCTCGAAGATTGCGCTGAAGCAGTACCTGCTCGAGGAGTGGCTGCCCCAGGCGCGTCGCAAGCCGACGCACGATCGCCGGCTACAAGGCCATCATCGATGGACGCATCATCCCGGCTCTTGGTGACGTGCCCCTGCGCGACCTCTCAGCCGGCCGCATCGCCGGCTTCTATGCCGATCTCCGGGCCACCGGGAACCGGCGAGGCAAGAAGGGCGGGGGACTGTACGAGCAGTCGATCAAGAACACCCACGCGGTGCTCCGGATGGCCCTCACCTCTGCAGCGAAGCGCCGGATGATCGACCGCAACCCGATGGACGACCTCGAGCGCGACGTTCGGCCCGCAACCTACCCGGGCCGAGATGGCCTTCTGGTCCATCGAGGAGGCCAGGGCGTTCCGCGATGCAACCGAGGCGGACCGGCTGGGCCCGCTCTGGCAACTCGCCCTTGGGACCGGCATGCGCCGGGGCGAGCTGATGGGGCTCCGCTGGATCGACGTGGACCTCGACGCTGGCACCCTCCACGTCCGACATACCCGGGTCGCAGTGGGCTATCAGGTCACGACCGGCACGCCGAAACCAAGGCGAGTCTGCGCACCGTGCCCGTTCGAGGCCAAACGCTCGAGGCGCTGAAGCGGTGGCGGAAGACGCAGGTCGCGGACCGGCTGGCCTGGGGCCCGGCGTGGGTCGATAGCGGCTATGTGTTCACCCAGGAGGACGGTGAGCCGCTGCACCCGCAGGCGGTCGCCGCTGCGTTCGTGAAGGCGTCGAAGCTGGCCAAGGTTCCCCGTCTCCGGTTCCACGACCTGCGGCACACGGCCGCGTCGATCCTGCTTCGCAAGGGCATCCACCCGAAGGTGGTCGCGGAGATGCTCGGACACTCGGACGTGTCCGTCACCTTAAACATCTACTCGCCACCTCGAGCCCGGGATGAAGGAAGAGGCAGCAGAGGCGCTCGCGAGTGCCTTGGGCTAGCGGTCCGCGGAGGCTGCCCTAAACCGGCATGATGCTCGATGGTGCCCCATCTCGCCGACTTCTCACCCTGGTGATCGCAACCGCTATTCCGCCGCTGGCCTATGGCGTGATCCTGGTGGCAGCTCGTCTGCTCTGCCTCGTTTTCTACAGGTCATCCCAGAAGGACAGGCAGCGAGAGGACGCTGCGTCGCGTTTGGAGGGAGAGGCCTTGCGCTCCGAGATCGCGGAGCGGTTTGAACTCAAGAAGCGCATGGATGCCGGGCGAGAGCACGACCGAGTGATCACCCTCCTCGGGGGATACTCGGAGCTTGGACCCCGCGTCGACCCATTGGAAGTTCGAAGACGTGCACAACACCGCCGACGTGAGCGAACGCGATCCTGGCCCATGCCTCGGCCAGATCCTTGTGCCGACGGAATCCCAGGGCGCTGTCAGTTGCGAGTTCGGGAAGGAGTGCCGCGCCAGTAAGCTCCGACCAGATGTGGAGGAATGGGTGCAGGCCCACCCCAGCGGCGGCCGCTGGCTTAGGTAGTCGGCCGATGGGGGATGGCTTGCGGCATTTAGGATGCCAAATGGATGCCATCCGGTCCCGCTGCCAGCGTCCGCCGAGGCTGCGATCCCTTGTCCTGATTGGTCGGGCTGGCGGGATTTGAACCCACGACCTTCGGTCCCCCAGACCGACGCGCTAACCAAGCTGCGCCACAGCCCGTGAAGGAGCCACCTTACTCCCTCCCGGCCAGGGCCTCCGACGCAGTTGTCGGGACCGCCTGCGCCGACCCCTCAGGGCAGGTCGAAGCCGTCGTCGTCGTCCTCCGTGCCGGCCCCCGAGGTCCGTGACTGGAGCCAGTCGTCGAGCTGGGACACCAGCCGCTGGGCGCCCCCGGTCACCTGGTCGACCATGCCCGTGAACCGCTCCCGGTAGTGGGCCACGGCCGCCTCGAACTCGGCGGTCGGCGGCGGTTCCTGTCCTCGCCGGGCGTAGACGCCCGAGCGGATCCGGTCGTAGTCACCGCTCTGCACCCACAAGATGAGCTCGCGCACCCGCCGCACCGCGAACGGATGGGTCAGGCCGATCTCCAGCCACGCCCGGCCCCAGCGGGCGAACAGGTCCTCTTCGTCGTGGTAGTCGGTGGCCTGGGTGATGAAGGCGTCCACGCTCATGCCCTCGATGGCACCGCCGGCCAGGCGCATGAGCATCCGACACGGCACCAGCGGATCCCCGAGCACCAGCGCGCTGGCCCGGTCCGACGACAGCTCGGCCGCCCGGGCCCACTCCAGCAGCACCAGGTAGATGCCCCGGACGGGCAGACCGATCAGCGGCTTGGGCATCGATCCGGCCAGGAACCGCGCCAGCAGCACCATGGCGGTCGTGTAGTACACGTGGTCCGACAGCACGTGGCCCAGCTCGTGGGCCATCACCGCGTCGACCTCGTCGCGCTCGTAGCCGGTGACCAGGCTCGAGGCCAGCACCACCATCGGCGTGTGGCTCCCCACGGTCATGGCGTTGGCCATGGCCGCCTGGGTCACATACAGCGCCGGCGCCGGCTCGATGTCGAGGATGCGGGCCGACTCCAGGTACCGCGACCACAGGTCGGGCACCTGGTGCTCGCCGATGCGCACCGAGTCACCCACCAGGATCTGGCGCAGCCGCCGTTCGTGGCTCAGGTCGGCCAGGCGCTTGACCACCTTGTCGAGCAGGGGGATGGTCCGCAGCGCCGAGGTGGCGGCCCGGTCCGCCGGATGCTCGTAGGCCTTGGCGCTGATCGAGTCGAACGCCGGGGTCTCGGTCAGCGACATCAGGTCGAGCCTAGGCGGAGCGCCGTGGTACGTGGCGGTCCGAAGCCACCCTGTAGCGTCCGGTCCTGATGAGCGACGATCCGTCCGCTCTCGCCCGACGGCGACGGCGGGCCCCAGGACGAGGCGGAGGACCCGGCGGCCGAAGCCTCCGCGGCCCGCGCCATCCGGCTCCAGCGCCTGGCCAAGGTGGATCGCCTGCGAGCCGGGGGAGTGGAGCCCTATCCGCCCCGCTTCGATCGCGATCGCACGCTGGGCGAGCTGCGCCAGGAGTTCGGCCACCTCGAGCCCGGTGCCGAGACCGACACCCAGGTGCGGGTGGCCGGACGCCTCATGCTCAAGCGCGACCAGGGCAAGCTGGTGTTCGCCACGCTGCGTGACCGCGACGGCGACGTGCAGCTGTTCGTGTCCAAGGCGGTCGTCGGCGACGACGCCTTCGCTCGGCTTCGCCGACCTCGACCGGGGCGACTGGGTGGGCGCCACCGGCACCGTCATGGCCACCCGCAAGGGCGAGCTGTCGGTCAAGGTGACCAGCTTCGAGCTGCTGTCCAAGGCCCTGCGGCCTCTGCCCGACAAGTGGAAGGGCCTCAGCGACATCGACCAGCGCTACCGCCAGCGCTACGTCGACCTGGTGGTCAACGACGAGGCCCGCCGGGTGCTGGCCGTGCGGGGCAAGGCGGTGGCCGCCCTGCGCCGGGCGCTCGACGACCAGGGCTACATCGAGGTCGAGACCCCGATGATGAACCTGGTCCAGGGCGGGGCCACGGCCCGGCCCTTCATCACCCACTACAACGCCCTCGACCTCGACACCTACCTGCGCATCGCCCTCGAGCTCCCGCTCAAGCGCCTCATCGTGGGCGGCATGGAGCGCGTGTTCGAGATCGGGCGCATCTTCCGCAACGAGGGCATCGACACCCGCCACAACCCCGAGTTCACCATGCTCGAGGCCTACGCCGCCTTCGACGACTACACCGACATGATGGTGCTCACCGAGAACCTGGTGGCCACCGCGGCCCAGGCCGCCATCGGGCGCACCACCGTGACCCTGCGTGGGGTCGAGATCGATCTGGCCCCGCCCTGGCGCCGGGCCACCATGACCGAGCTGATCGCCGAGGAGCTGGGCGTGACCCTCCACCCCGGCTCTGCCCGTCGAGGAGGCTCGCGCCGTGCTCGACCAGCTCGGCCTGACCTGGAAGGACTCGTGGGGTTCGGGTCGTCTCACCCTGGAGGCCTATGACGAGCTGGTCGAGAGCCGGGTGGACGGCCCGGTCATCGTCTATGACTACCCCCGCGAGACCTCGCCGCTGGCCAAGCCCCACCGCGACGACCCGCACCTGGTGGAACGATTCGAGGTGATCGTGGCCGGCCGCGAGCTGGCCAACGCCTACAGCGAGCTCAACGACCCGGTCGAGCAGCTCGAACGCTTCCGCGAAGAGGCCCGGGCCAAGGCCGCGGGCGACGCCGAGGCCGGCGACGTCGACCTCGACTACGTCCGGGCCCTGGAGTACGGCATGCCGCCGGCGGGGGGCATGGGCATGGGGATCGATCGCCTGGTCATGGTGCTGGCCGAGGTGGACTCGATCCGAGAGGTGATCCTGTTTCCGACGCTGCGGCCCGAGACGGCTCTGACCGAGGACGACTTCCCAGCCCTCGACGACGGCGGATCCGCCTGATCCCATGAGCAATCGGCCACTGCGGGCTCGGGTCATCGGCTGGTTGACCGCGCTGTCGGGCACGCTGCTGGTGCTGTCCACCCTGCCCCGGGTGCCCGAGCGGCTGGCCAGCGCCTACCGCTACGTCCCCCTGCCCCTGCGGGTCAGCGGCCGGGTGGTGACCATGCTGGTCGGCCTGCTGCTGCTGTTCCTGGCCGGCCAGCTGGGCCGGCGCAAGCACCGGGCCTGGCAGGTGGCGGTGGTGCTGTTCACCGTGACCATCGTGGCCAACGTGGCCCGGCTCGACCGGCCCCTGTCCGCCGGGTCTGTCGGCGGCCATGCTGCTTGCTGCTGCTGATCAGCCGCCACGACTTCCAGGCCCCGCCGGACCCGCCCACGTTGTTCCAGTTCATCCGGTTCCTGCCCCTCTACTTCGGGGCGGTGTTCCTCTACGGGCTGGGATTCATCTTCGCCCAGCGCAACCACGTCACCCCGCCGCCCACGCTGGGTCGCAGCATCGACGCCATCCTCAGCGGCCTGGTCGGCCTGCCGGGGCCGTACGACTTCCACAGCGAGTTCATCGAGCGGGCCTTCCGGGGCACGCTGCTGGCCGCCGGGGTGGTCGGCCTCATCATCGCCCTGGCCCTGCTGTTCCGGCCCATCGTGGCCCGTCCCCAACAGGAGGAGGGGGCCTGGGAGCACGCCAGCCGCCTGGTCCACCGCTACGGCGTCGACACCCTGGCCTACTTCGCCCTGCGCGACGACAAGAGCTTCTTCTTCGCCTCCGACGGCGAGGCCATGATCGCCTACACCTACATCGGCCGCTACGCCCTGGCCTCGGGGGATCCCATCGGTCGACCCGAGTCCATCGAGTTGGTCATCGACGAGTTCCTGTCGATGTGTCGCAACCGCGCCTGGGGCGTGGCGTTCCTGGCCGTGCTGGAGTCCACCCGCGAGCTGTACGTGGAGCGCGGCCTGCACACCTTCTACCTGGGCGACGAGGCCATCGTGAACTGCGAGGGCTTCGCCCTGGCGGGCAAGAAGTGGAAGAGCGTGCGCCAGTCGGCCCAGCGGGTCGAGCGGACCTACCGGTTCGAGATGATGGCCGAGACCGACGCCTCGCCCGAGCTGATCGGCTCGCTGAACGACCTGAGCGCCAAGTGGCGGGGCAAGGCACCCGAGCGCGGCTTCACCATGACCCTCAGCCGCGACGTCGAGGGCCTCAACCCCGAGTTCCGCCTGTGCGTGGCCCTCGACGAGCACGACCAGCCCGGTGGCTTCCTGCGCATCGTGCCGGTCTACGGCGAAGCCAAGGGCTACACCCTCGACCTCATGCGCCGCGACCCCGACGCCCCCAACGGCATGACCGAGTTCCTGCTCACCCGCACCATCATGCGCATGGACCAGGACGGCTTCGAGCGCCTGAGCATGAACTTCGCGGCGTGGGGGCGCCTCTTCTACGAGGACATCCACTACACGGTGCCCCAGCGCATCGCCAAGCAGCTGCTCGAGGTGATCAACCCCTTCTACCAGATCAAGTCCCTCAAGGCCTTCAACCAGCGCTTCTACCCGAGCTGGGTGCCCCGGGTCATCGTCTATGACGACGTGCGGGCCCTGCCCCGGGTCGGACTGCTCTACGGCGGGGTGGAGGGGTTCATGGGCATCCCGGTGATCGGGCGGTACTTCCTGCCCCGCACGGTGCCCCACGTGAAGCCGCCCGAACCCACGCCCTGATCAGGGGAGGGTCACCGCTAGCGTTGCGCAGATGTGCGGTCGCTTCGTCTCTGCGTCGCCGCCCGACCAGATCGCCCGCTACTTCGACGCGGTCGATGACGGCGAGCACGCGATCGAGCCCAACTACAATGTGGCGCCGACGCAGGACGTGTTCGCGGTGCTGGTCGATGGGGGAGTACGACGGCTCGAGATGCTGCACTGGGGCCTGGTGCCACGGTGGGCCAAGGATCCGAAGGTGGGCAACCGGATGATCAACGCCCGTGCCGAGACCCTGGCCACCAAAGGCGCCTTCAAGCCCGCCTTCGCCAAGCGCCGCTGCATCATCCCGGCCGACGGCTTCT
Source organism: uncultured Microthrixaceae bacterium (assembly GCA_963793965.1). Classification (GTDB taxonomy): domain Bacteria; phylum Actinomycetota; class Acidimicrobiia; order Acidimicrobiales; family Acidimicrobilacustridaceae; genus UBA4742. The sequence continues at coordinate 678,531 of CAWCCB010000006.1, read as the reverse complement.
ACGAGTGGAAGGTCGTGCCCGGCCAGAAGGCCAAGCAACCCATGTTCATCCACCGCCCCGACGACGAACCCATGGCCTTCGCCGGCCTGTGGGAGGTGTGGAAGCGCCCGGGTGACCCCTCCGGCGAGTTGCACTCGTGCACCATCATCACCGGTGCCGCCAACCAGAAGATGCAGCCCGTCCACGACCGCATGCCCATCATGTTGCCGCCCAGCCGGTGGGAGACCTGGCTCGACCCCGAGGTCGACGACCTCGACCTGCTCGGCTCGTTCCTGGTGCCCGCCCCGCCCGAGCTCATCGAGCTGCGACCGGTGAGCACCGAGGTCAACAACGTCCGCAACCAGGGCCCCCAGCTGCTCGACGAGATCGAGCCGGGTTGACCCTCACCTTCCGCCGCCGGGCGGACAACCTCATCCTGCGTTGGCAGGGCAGGCTGGACAGTCCGGCCTCTGACCGGGTCCTGCCCTGGTCGGTGGCCGCCGCGCTGTTCGTGGTGCTGGCCCTGCTGTCGCTGGCCCAGGCCCGTTCGCTGATCGGGACCCCCGACCTGGCCGCCTACACCCAGGCCTCCTGGCTGATCCGCCACGGCCACGATCCGGTCACCACCGTCACCACCGGCACCAACGTGTTCTCCCAGCAGGGTGCCTTCGCCTTCTGGCCCATCGCCCAGCTGAGCCGCACCATCCCGGCCGTCCCGCTGCTGTTGACCATCCAATCCCTGGCCCTGGCCATGACGGTGGTGCCGCTGTGGCGGGTGGCCCGACGGCTGGCCAACCTGCGGGCCGGCTCCGCGCTCATCGTGTTGCTGGTCTTCGCCGTCTACCCGATCGTGCAGACGCTCAACCTGGACGGGTTCCACCCCGAGACGGTGGCCCTGCCCTTCCTGGTCGGCGCCGCCTACTTCGGCCTGTCCGAGCACTGGCGTCGCTTCGCCTTGTGCGCGCTCATCGCCGTGCTGTGCCGGGCCGACCTGGGCCTGGCCATCGCCGGGCTGGGCATCCTGCTGGTGGTCGCAGGGCCACCGTCGTCGGGGCGCCATCACCGCGGTGGCCGGCACCGTGTGGGCGCTCGGGTTCCTGTTCGTGATCCAACCGCACATCGGCCATGTCGGGGTCACCCAGCTGGCCGCCTACTCGGCCTACGGCCACTCCCCGCTGTCGGTGGCCTGGGGCATGCTGGCCGACCCGGCTCGGGTGCTGGGCAACATGTTCAACGAGTCGAACTTCCAGCTCATGGTCTACCTGTTCGCGCCCGTGCTGTTCCTGCCGTTCCTGTCGCCGCGCTACCTGCTGCCGGTGGTGCCCCTCCAGCTGGTCTACCTGGCCGGCAACGTCTCCCAGGCCACCCGCTACGGACCCCAGGCCGTGGCCATCACCGCCTTCATCTTCCTGGCCACGCCGATGGGCCTGGCCCGGCTGGGACGACGCAGCGTCGACAAGGTCACCGTCGACCGACGCGTGCTGATCACGGTGCTGTTGGCCTGCCTCTCGTTCTACGTGTTGATCGCGCCGAGCACCCCGTATCGCAAGCCGTGGGACTGGGGTGGCCGCGATGCAGTCGACGGCGCCCGCCTCGCGGCCCGCGAGTCGGTCACTCGCACCGGCCCGATGCGGGCCAGCTCGTCGTTGCTGACGCTGCTGGCCCAACGCCAGACCCTCTACTCGCTCGACACCTCGGCCATCCACCGCGACCCGGTCGCACGCCGGGGCCGCGGCCACCAAGGGCGTGGACGTCATCATCGTGGACCGCCACGACCTGGGGACGGCGACGGTGGCCCAGGAGGCCGCCTTCGAGGTGGCGGTCACCAAGGCCGGCTTCGCCAAGCGCTCCGATGACCTGGGCATCGTGGTGCTGGTCCGCAAGCGCTGAGACCGGCGTCGGGCGTCAGGCGCTGGCCTGGGCGTGGCCGTCGGCGCGCAACCCGGCCCGCAGCCGCTCGGCGGCCTCGTCGAGCTGGGCCGGGTCCGGGTCCTGGGCCGCCTTGGCGAAGTCGAAGTCGCCCATGGCGAAGGTGGGGATCACGTGCAGGTGGCAGTGGTCGATCTCGTAGCCGGCGATGATCAACCCCACCCGCTCGGGCTCGAACACCCGCTGCTGCACCCGGCCGATGGCCTGGGCCACGGCCATCAGGTGGGTGGCCACCTCAGCGTCGAGATCGGTCCAGCGGTCGACCTCGGCCACCGGCACCACCAGGGTGTGGCCGGGCTGGAGGGGATTGATGGACAGGAAGGCGACGCACTGGGGGTCGCGCCACACGAATCGCCCCGGGAGCTCGCCGGCGATGATGCGACTGAAGATGGTGGTCATCGCCGGATCGTAGGCTGAGCGCATGGCCCACACCGAGGAACCGGCGGTCGACGAGTCCGCCATCCTCACCGTCCCCAACCTGATCACCCTGGTGCGCCTGGCCTGCCTGCCGCTCTACCTGTACCTGCTGTTCGGGCGCGACAACCGCGGGGCGGCCGCCGTGCTGCTCGGGGTGTTGGGCGCCACCGACTGGGTGGACGGCTACGTGGCCCGCCACTTCCACCAGGTGTCCGACCTGGGCAAGGTGCTCGACCCCATCGCCGATCGCCTGCTCTTCTTCGTGGGCGTGGGCGGGATCCTGGTGGTGGGCGGGGCCGCACCGGTCTGGTTCAGCTGGGCGGTCATCGCCCGGGAGATCTTCGTGTCGGTGGCCGTGGTGGTCCTGGCCCTGCTCGGGGCCAAGCGCATCGACGTGACCTGGGTGGGCAAGGCCGGGACCTTCTCGCTCATGTTCGCCTTCCCGTTCTTCCTGGCCGGCTCCTCCACCTGGACCATCGCTCCGGTGTTCCACGCGCTGGGCTGGGTGACGGGCATCCCGGGCCTGGTGCTGTCCTACTGGGCGGCCGCCACCTATGTGCCCATCGGGCTGCGGGCGCTGCGCGACGGGCGGGCGGCCAGGTCGAACCGGTAGGGCGGGTGGGGCGGGTGGGTAGGACGCGCGGGTAGGTTCTCCCCATGAAGGCAGTGATCATGGCCGGCGGCGAGGGCACCCGATTGCGGCCGCTGACGTCCAACGCGCCCAAGCCGATGCTGCCGTTGGTCAACCGCCCGATGATGGAGCACGTCGTCGAGCTGCTGAAGCGCCACGGCATCGACGACATCGTGGTCACGGTGGCGTTCATGGCCAGCGCCATCCGGACCTACTTCGGGGACGGCTCGGAGTACGGCGTGCGGATGACCTATGCCACCGAGGAGTCACCGCTGGGCACGGCCGGCTCGGTGCGCAACGCCATGGACGAGCTGGACGAGCGGTTCCTGGTCATCTCCGGCGACGTGCTCACCGACATCGACCTGGGCGCCATCGTCGAGTTCCACGAGAAGCACCAGGCCATGGCCACCATCGGTCTGGTGCACGTCGAGAACCCGTTGGAGTTCGGCATCGTCATCACCCGGGAGGACGGCCGCATCGAGCGCTTCCTGGAGAAGCCCACGTGGGGCCAGGTGTTCAGCGACACCATCAACACCGGCATCTTCGTGCTCGAACCCGAGATCTTCGACCACATCGCCCCGGATCGACCGGTGGACTTCTCCAGCGAGGTGTTCCCCGATCTGCTGGAGGGCGACATCCCGCTCTACGGGGCCATCGCCGAGGGCTACTGGGAGGATGTGGGCACCCTCGACGCCTACGTGCGGGCGCACAAGGACATCCTCGACGGCAAGGTGCAGGTCAACATCCCGGGCTTCGAGCTGTCCCAGGGCGTCTGGCTGGGGGAGGGGGCCGAGATCAACCCCGAGGCCGTCCTGACCGGCCCGGCGGTGATCGGCGACAACTGCCGGGTGGAGGCCGGGGCCCGCATCGGCCAGTACACGGTGCTGGGGGCCAACGTGCGCGTGCGCCACGACGCCCAGCTCGACCGGGCGGTGGTCAACGACAACGCCTATCTGGGTGAGGCCGTGCGGCTGCGCGGCGCGGTGGTGGGCCGGGCCTGCGACCTGCGCAAGGGGGCGCGGGCCGACGAGGGCGTGGTCATCGGCGACGAGTGCTTCATCGGCGAGGAGGCCCACCTCGGGGCCGAGGTGAAGGTGTACCCGTTCAAGACGGTGGAGGCCGGTGCCACCGTGAACGACTCCATCGTGTGGGAGTCCCGGGGCGCTCGCAGCCTGTTCGGTCGTGACGGCGTCATCGGCCTGGCCAACGTGGACATCACGCCCGAGCTGGCCACCAAGCTGGCCATGGCCTATGGCTCGATGCTCAAGAAGGGCACCCGGGTCATCACCTCACGCGATTCGAGCCGATCGGCCCGCATGCTCAAGCGAGCCATGATGGCGGGGCTCAACGCGGCCGGGGTCGACGTGGAGGACCTCGAGGTGGCGTCGGTGCCGGTCACCCGCTTCATCGTGCGCCGGCCCTCCAGCGCCGGGGGCGTGACCATCCGGCTGGTGCATGACGATCCCCAGTCCGTGCTCATCCGCTTCTTCGACGATCGCGGCCTCGACATCACCGAGGACGCCCAGCGCAAGATCGAGCGGCTGTTCAACCGGGAGGACTTCCGCCGGGTCTTCCCCGGCGAGATCGGCGACATCGGGTTCGCCCCCCGGGCCCTGGAGCACTACGCCACCGCCCTGGAATCGACGGTGGACATCGCCCGCATCCGTGACGCCCAGTTCAAGGTGGTCATCGACTACGCCTTCGGCTCCACCTCCTTCGCCATGCCCAACGTGCTGGCCAAGCTGGGCCTGGAGGTGCTGGCCGTGAACCCGTTCGTGTCCACCGCCGGGCTGCTGCGTGCCGATCTCGACGAGCACGCCCAGCGGGTGGGCGAACTGGTGCGGGCGTCGGGGTCGCACCTGGGGGCGGTGCTCGATCCCGATGGCGAGCGCCTGCGCCTGATCGACGACGAGGGCCACGTGCTCAGCGACAGCGAGGCCCTGCTGGCGCTGCTGTCGCTGCTGCCGGGCAAGATCGCGGGGGACAAGGTGGCCCTGCCGGTCTCGGCCACGCAGCTGGCCGGGAGCATCGTGGCCGCCCACGGCACCGAGGTGGTGGTGACCAAGCTGTCCAACCCGGCGCTGATGGACGCGGCCACCGAGCCCGGCGTCGGCTTCGCCGGCAACACCGACGGTGGCTTCATCCTGCCCGGCTTCCTGCCCGCCTTCGACGCGGCCGCCACCTTCATCAAGACCCTCGACCTGCTGGCCTACCACGACCGTCGGCTGTCGGAGGTGGTGGCCGAGCTGCCCCGCCCCCACATGGCTCATGAGGTGGTGGTGACCCCCTGGGAGCAGAAGGGCACCGTGATGCGCACCCTGGTCGAGCAGAGCAAGGACCGCGAGGTCGAGCTGGTCGACGGGGTGAAGGTTCGCCACGGCTCGGGCTGGGCCCTGGCGCTGCCCGATCCGGAGGAGCCGGTGACCCACGTCTGGGCCGAGGGGGCCAGCGAGGCCGAGGCCCGCCGGCTGGCCCAGGAGTACGCCCGACGCATCCGCCAGATGGTGCGCTGAGGGCAACCCCCGTCTCTCGGCCGACGGCCACCCTCGTCTCTCGGCCGACGGCCAACCCTCGTCCGCCGGTTGAGGGTTCGAGGATCGGATAGCGTGCGCAGGATGAACGTGCCCGACGACCTGCGCTATTCGTCCGACCACGAGTGGGTCCGGGCCGAGGGGACCACCTGGCGCGTGGGGATCACCGACTACGCCCAGGATGCACTGGGCGACGTGGTGTACGTCGAGGTGCCCGAGGTGGGCACCCACGTGACCGCCGGGTCCAAGGTGAGCGAGGTGGAGTCCACCAAGTCGGTGAGCGACATCTTCGCCCCGGTGGACGGCACCGTGGCCGAGGTGAACGCCGAGCTGTCCGACGCACCCGAGCGCCTCAACGAGGACCCGTACGGCGCCGGGTGGATCTGCGCCATCACGCCGGACGACCCGGCCGCGGCCGACGCCCTGCTGGACGCCGCCGCGTACACCGCGCTGATCGACGGCTGACGGGGTCGGGTTCGGTGGCGGACATCCATTGCAGCAGCTGCGGCCACCGCAACCAGATCGGCTCCAACTTCTGCTCGTCCTGCGGCGCCATCCTGGAGACCTCGGGTCCCGACAACACCACCATCACGTTCCATCCGGCGGTGCCGGGCGACCCGGTGGAGGGCCTCGACCAGCCGGTCGTCGAGCGGGGTGACCTGGCGTCGGACATCGCCGTGCTGATCGTGCGCGAGGGGCCCATCGCCGGCTCGCAGTTCGCCCTGACCGAGACCACCACCACCGCCGGGCGCCATCCCGACAGCGACATCTTCCTCGACGACGTGACCGTGTCCCGCCGCCATGCGGAGATCGTGGCCGGTCCCGACGGCTACGTGGTGCGCGATGTCGGCTCCCTCAACGGCACCTACCTGAACCGCGAGCGGATCGAAGAGGCGCCGCTGGGCAACGGCGACGAGCTGCAGATCGGCAAGTTCAAGCTCGTCGTGGTGCTGGGTGAGCCCACATGACGGGCGCATCGGGGCCATGCCGATGACCGAGCGATCGCACCTGTCCATCGGCGAGGTGCTCAACCTGCTCCAGGACGAGTTCCCGGACATCACCATCTCCAAGATCCGGTTCCTCGAGAGCCAGGGCCTGTTGGATCCCGAACGCACCCCGTCGGGCTACCGCAAGTTCTACGAGGAGGACATCGAGCGGCTGCGCTGGATCCTGCGCCAGCAGAAGGAGAACTTCCTGCCGCTCAAGGTGATCAAGGACCGGCTGGCCTCGGGTCAACTCGACGACATCGCGGCCACCGACCCGGCGGCACCGGCCAACGGCCAGGCCGCGCTGCCCATCGACGAGGTGGTCGAGTCGCCGGCGTCGGCCAAGCGGGCGGCACCCGCCGAACCGGCCGAACCCGAACCCGTGACCGCGGAACCGGTGGCGCGGTCCGGGCGCACCTCGGCCCGGGCCACGTCTCGCACGCCGCGACGGCCCCGGCCGTCGCCCAACCGGCCCGACCCCGGGCTCGAGGCCATTGCCGGGCTCCACGACACCGATCCCACCGGCGTGAGCCTGACCCGCGACGAGGTGCTCACCGCGTCGGGCCTGTCGGCCAAGGAGCTCGGTGAGCTCGAGCGTTTCGGGCTGGTGGTGGGCCGCTCCCTGGGCAACACCGTCTACTACGGCGACGACGCCCTGCTGGTGGCCCAGCTGGCGGCCGGGTTCATGAGCCACGGCGTGGAAGCCCGTCACCTGCGGATGTACAAGGTGGCGGCCGAGCGCGAGGCCGGGGTGTTCGAGCAGCTGGTCATGCCCCTGTTGAAGCAGCGCAACCCCGGGGCTCGGCGCCAGGCCACCGAACGGCTCGACGAGCTGGCCGGCCTCGGTTCCCGGCTGCGGTCGGCCATGCTGCGCCAAGCGCTCCAGGACCACCTCGGCACCACGCCCTGAGCGGGGTGGAACGGGCCCTGCTGTCGATCCCAGGCCGCCCCGGCAGGGGTATCGTGGCCGGGTGATCCAGATGGAGGTGGTTGGGGTCCGCGTCGAGTTGCCGAGCAACACCCCCATCGTGCTGCTGCGCGAGGTGGCGGGCTCCCGACGGCTGCTCCCCATCTTCATCGGCGGGCCCGAGGCCACGGCCATCGCCCTGGCCCTCGACGAGGTGGAGACGCCCCGCCCGATGACCCACGACCTGATCAAGAACGTGCTCGACGACCTGGGCGTGGGCCTCGAGCGCCTCGAGATCACCGACCTCTCCAACGGCACCTTCTACGCCGAGCTGCACCTGCGGGCCGCCGGCCGGGTGACGGTGGTGTCGAGCCGCCCCTCCGACGGCATCGCCCTGGCCATCCGCATGTCCTCGCCGGTGTTCGCGGCCGATGCCGTGGTCGAGGAGGCCGGTTATCTGGCCGACGACGAGGAGGAGCGCGAAGAGGTGGTCGAGCAGTTCCGGGAGTTCATCGACACGGTGAACCCCGACGACTTCAACTCCTAGCGGACCAACCCGGCGATCACGTTGATGGTCACGGCGATGATCACCGTGCCGAACACGTAGGCGAGCAGGGCATGGCCCAGCACGGTCCGGCGGATGCCGCGCAGCTGGATGTCGGTGTCGGAGACCTGGAAGGTCATGCCCACGGTGAAGGCCACGTAGGCGAAGTCGGCGTAGTCGGGCGCCTCGTCGGTCTTGAAGTCGATCCCCCCGGCGCCGTCCGCGTAGTAGAGGCGGGCGTAGCGCAGGGCGAACAGGGTGTGGACCAGGCCCCACGACAACAGCACGGTGAGCACGCAGGCCACCGTGATCACGGCCACGATGGCGCCCGACTCGGATCGCGTCTTGACCAGCCCGAACGCCACCCCGACCAGGCTGGCCAGCGCCGCGCCCAGCAGCAGGGCGCGGCTGCCCTGGCGGGTGTTGTCCTCGGTCAGGGCCAGGCGGGCCGTCTCCTCGCTGTCCAGGCGGGCGACGCTGAGCCACACCCAGGCCACGAACAACGCCACCGTCAGATCCCAGGCGACCAGCACGCTGAGCTGCCAGGGTTCGAACAGGGCCACCGCCACCCCGGCCACCAGGCCGATGGCGGCGGTGACCACCACCCGGGTGCGCTCGTCGGGAAGGCGGGGTCGCCGGGCCGCGGGGGAGCTCACGCTGTCCAGTCTGGCCCGGCCGGGAGGCGCCGGCCCTGATCGTTGACGTGGGCCGCGCCGGTGGCTACCCTCGACCTTCCCGACACGGCTGTAGTTACGTGACGGTGATCCAAAGCTCGAGATCGACGTTCAGTGCAGCGGGCCAACCCTGATCCGCAGGGTGAGGCTCCAGTCGAGGCCCGTGGCGAGCAGCCAGGGCCCGGAGGGCAGGAAAAATGGTCGACCGCACACACGAGGGCTACAGCGGCGCGAAGGCGGCCGAGATCGTCGGCATCACCTACCGCCAGCTCGACTACTGGGCCCGCACCGACCTGGTCCGGCCCTCGCTGGTCGACGCCACCGGCAGCGGCAGTCGGCGCCAGTACTCCTATCGGGACCTGCTCGAGCTGCGGGTGATCAAGTCGCTGCTCGACTCCGGCATCAAGCTCGAATCGGTGCGCGAGGTGTTCAGCTACCTGCGCGAGAACCTGGGCGAAGACGTGACCACCGCCAACCTGGTCATCCAGGGCAACCAGGCGGTGCTGGTGCGCGACGGGGGAGAGCTGATCGACCTGGTCAAGCGGGGCCAGGGCGTGCTCAACGTGCTGCCCATGGCGCATGTGGTCGACGAGCTCGACACCCGCATCGTCGAGCTGCGCCCGGCCTCGCCCGCGGCCAGCGTGACCCGCCTGGCGGCCGGCAGCTGATCTCGGCCTAGCGGGCTCCCGCTCGACCCTGACGACCCGCGGCCCCGGCTGCGGGTCGTTTCGCGTGCTGGCCAGACGCCCACGCCCGGCCGCGCCACGCCGCCCCGCGGCGGGCACGCGACGAGGCGGCAGCCGCATGTCGCTGGGGCACGTATCTGCCGCCGGTGGGCGGGGGAGTGGACATCCGCGCCCCGGAACTGAACATGGTTCATACTTTGAACATGGTTCGACTTTCGGTGGTCTCGGACGATCGGCGGGAGCGGCGCCGGGATGCCCGGCGCCAGCGCTACCTGGCCGCGGCCAGCCGGATCATCGATCGGGACGGCCTACGCGGCGTGACCATGCAGGCCATCGCCGACGAGCTCGACTGCGCCATCGGCACCATCTACACGTACTTCCCGTCCAAGGCCGAGCTGCTGGCCGCCTTGACCCGGCAGGGGATCGAGACGCTGCGCGGCTCGTATGTGACCGCCCATCACCTGTGGGATGCGGAGATGGCAGGCCAGGACCTGGAGGCGGACCTGGTGGCGCTGGTGGAGCTGCTGGGTTTCGCCGCCTTCTTCGGTGCGGCGTCGGTGGTGTTCGCCGACGAGTTCGCCCTCCAGCGGGCGCTGCTGAGCGGCGGCGCGCTGGAGGACGGCTCGACCCGTGGGACCGACCGGCCCCAGGCTTCCCTGGAGGTCGTGCTGGCGCTGTTGGACACCCCTCGAGCACTGATCGAGGCGGCGACCGAGGCCGGCGCCCTCGAGCCCGGCGATGCCCTCGAGCGAGCCCTGCGCTGGCTGGCCAGCCTCAACGCGGTGCTGCTGGTCGAGCATCTGGCGCCTCTCGATCGGCACCTGTTCCGGGCCGCCCACCACGCTCGGGCCCTGACCGCCGACCTGCTGGTGGGTTGGGGCGCCGATCGTGCCCAGGTCGAGGTGGCCGCCGCCCAGGTCGAACGGCTGGCCGCACTGGGGCCCATGGCTCCGCCCCCCGATTGACTGGCTAGCCTCGCCCGATGACCCTGCGCACCTCGCCCCTCGATGCCGAACACCGGGCCCTCGGGGCCAAGCTGGTCGAGTTCGGGGGCTGGGACATGCCCCTCAGCTATCCCGAGGGCACCCTGGCCGAGCACCGAGCCTGCCGCCACGGGGCGGTGGCCTTCGACGTCAGCCACCTGGGCACGGTGCGGGTGGCCGGGCCCGGGGCCCTGGATCGGCTCCAGGGCGCCCTGACCAACGACCTGGGCCGCATCGGGCCCGGTCGGGCCCAGTACACGCACCTGCTCGACGAGCAGGACGCCTCGGTGCTCGACGACATCATCGTGTGGTGGGTGGACGACCAGACCTTCGACGTGATGCCCAACGCCTCCAACACCGATCGGGTCACCGGCGCGCTGGCCGCCGGCGACGTGGAGGCGATCGACGTCACCGCGGGACGGGCCGTCATCGCCGTGCAGGGGCCCGAGGCCCGGGCGCGTCTGGCCCAGGTCAGCCCCGAGGCCGCGGCGGTGGAGCGGTTCGGCGTGGCCCGGGTGGCCTGGGACGGGACGACGGTGACGGTGGCCGGGACCGGCTACACCGGTGAGGACGGCGTGGAGTGCTCGGTGCCGGCCGAGGTCGCCGGCGCGTTCTGGCAGGCGGTCCTGGCGGCCGGGGTCACGCCCGCCGGCCTGGGGGCCCGCGACACGTTGCGGCTGGAGGCCGGCCTGCCGCTGCATGGCCACGAGCTGGGGCCGGGGATCACCCCGCTGCAGGCCGGGCTGGGCTGGGTGGTGAGCTGGGACAAGGGCGACTTCCGGGGCCGGGGCCCCCTGGCCGCCGAGCGGGAGCGGGGCATCGCTCGGCGCCTGCGTGGCCTGACCGTGGCGGGCCGGCGTCCGCCTCGGGCCGATCAGGCGGTGGTGATCGACGGGGAGCCGGCCGGGGTGGTCACCAGTGGCAACTTCTCACCCGAGCTGGGCCACGGGATCGCGCTCGGCCTTCGTCCCCCCCGACACCCGCATCGGCGACGCCCTGGCCATCGACCAGCGCGGCTCGACCGTGCCCGCCGAGGTGGTCAAGCTCCCCTTCGTGACCCGGCCCTGACCCACGCCCCGCCCAACTCAGCAAATTGGGCATCTTTGTGTTCGGATACCGCACATCTTGATGCCCAATTCGGAGGGTGCGGCCGTCGGGAGGCTAGCCGACCAGAGGGCCTAGAAACGGCGGACAGGAGCAGAACACGTTGCGGTCGCCGTAGGCGCCGTCGATGCGTCCCACCGGCGGGAAGTAGCGGTCGGCCCCCTGCCCGGGCGCGGGGAAGGCGCCGAGTTGGCGGGAGTAGGGCCGGGACCAGTCGTCGGTGGCCACGTCGTCGGCGGTGTGGGGGGCGTGGCGCAGCGGGCTGTCCTCGACCGGCCAGCGGCCGGCCGCCACCTGGTCGATCTCACCGCGGATGGCGATCATGGCCTCGGCGAAGCGGTCCAGCTCGGCCTGCGACTCGGACTCGGTGGGCTCGATCATGAGCGTGCCCGCCACCGGGAACGACATGGTGGGGGCGTGGAAGCCGTAGTCGATGAGCCGCTTGGCCACGTCGTCCACGGTCACGCCGGTGGCCGCGGTGAGGGGCCGCAGGTCCAGGATGCACTCGTGGGCCACCAGGTCGTTCTGGCCGGTGTAGAGCACCGGGAAGTGCGGGGCCAGGCGGCGGGCCAGGTAGTTGGCGTTGAGGATGGCGGTCTGGGTGGCCTCGGTCAGCCCGTCGCGGCCCATGAGGGCGATGTAGGCCCAGGAGATGGGCAGGATCCCGGCCGAGCCCCAGGGCGCGGCCGAGATGGGCCCGGTGCCGGAGGCCGGGCCGGCCTCGCTGACCAGCGGGTGGTTGGGCAGGAACGGGGCCAGGTGCGAGCGCACCGCCACCGGGCCCACGCCCGGGCCACCGCCGCCGTGGGGGATGCAGAAGGTCTTGTGCAGGTTCAGGTGCGACACGTCGGCGCCGAATCGGCCGGGTCGGGCCACGCCCACCAGGGCGTTGAGGTTGGCGCCGTCGAGGTAGACCTGGCCCCCGTGGGCGTGGACGGCGTCGCAGATGTCGGTGATGGCCGCCTCGAACACGCCATGGGTCGAGGGGTAGGTCACCATGAGGCACGACAGCTCGGCGCCGTGGGCCTCGACCTTGGCCTCCAGGTCGCCCAGATCCACGTTGCCCCGGTCGTCGCAGGCCACCACCACCACGTCCAGGCCGGCCATGGCCGCGCTGGCCGCGTTGGTGCCGTGGGCCGAGGCGGGGATGAGGCAGATCCGGCGGTGGTGGTCGGATCGGCTGGCGTGGAAGGCCTGGATGGCCAGCAGGCCGGCCAGCTCGCCCTGCGAACCGGCGTTGGGCTGCACCGACACCGCGTCGTAGCCGGTGATCTCGGCCAGCCACCCCTCGAGCTCGGCGATGAGCTGGCGGTAGCCGGTGGTCTGGTCGCTGGGCGCGAACGGGTGGATGGACCCGAACTCGGGCCAGGTCACCGGGATCATCTCGGTGGTGGCGTTCAGCTTCATGGTGCACGAGCCCAGCGGGATCATGGTGCGGTCCAAGGCCAGATCGCGGTCGGCCAGGCGGCGCAGGTAGCGCAGCATGGCCGTCTCCGAGCGGTGCAGGTGGAAGACGGGGTGGGTCAGGATGGGCGACTGGCGCACCAGGGGCAACGGGATGTTCTCGGGCTCGGCGCTCAGCGTGGCGTCCAGCTCGTCGACGGAGGCCTCGACCCCGAACGCGGCCCACACCGACTCGACCACGTCGCGACCGGTGGTCTCGTCCAGGCTGATCCCGACGGTGTCGGGATCCACCGGTCGCAGGTTGACCCCACGCTGGCGGGCCGCGGCCAGCACGGCTTCGGCCCGGCCCGGCACCCGCACGGTGATGGTGTCGAAGAAGCGGTCGTCGAGCACCTCCACGTCGTTGTCGTTGAGGCCGGCGGCCAGGATGGCGGTGAGGCGGTGGACCCGCGAGGCGATGCGGGCCAGCCCGTCGGGTCCGTGGTAGGTGGCGTACAGGCCGGCCATGACCGCCAGCAGCACCTGGGCGGTGCAGATGTTGCTGGTGGCCTTCTCCCGGCGGATGTGCTGCTCGCGGGTCTGGAGCGTGAGGCGGTAGGCCTGGCGCCCGGCGTCGTCCACCGACACGCCCACCAGGCGCCCGGGCAGGGTGCGCTTGTGGGCGTCGCGGGTGGCGATGTAGCCGGCGTGAGGACCGCCGAAGCCCAGGGGCACGCCGAAGCGCTGGGAGGAGCCGACCACGATGTCGGCGCCGATCTCGCCCGGCGGGCGCAGCAGCACCAGCGCCAACAGGTCGGCCGCCACCGTGACCAGGGCCCCCGCGGCGTGGGCGGCCTCGATCAGCTCGACGTGGTCCCGGACCACTCCACTGGAGCCGGGGTACTGAGCCAGCACGCCGAAGGTCCCGGCCGGCAGGTCGGCGGCGGCCCGCAGCTGATCGACCGACCGGGTGACCACCTCCAGCCCCAGTGGCCGGGCCCGGGTGGCCACCACGGCCAGCGTCTGGGGGTGGCAGTCCTCGTCGACCACGAACACCGAGCCGGCCTTGGCGTTGAGCCGATGGCACATGGCCATGGCCTCGGCCGCGGCGGTGGCCTCGTCGAGCAGGGAGGCGTTGGCCAGCTCCATGCCGGTCAGGTCGCACACCATGGTCTGGAAGTTGAGCAGCGCCTCCAGCCGGCCCTGGGAGATCTCGGGCTGGTAGGGCGTATACGCCGTGTACCAGGCGGGGTTCTCCATCACGTTGCGCAGGATCACCGTCGGGGTCACGGTGTCGGAGTAGCCCAGCCCGATCAGCGACGTCAGCACCTGGTTGCGATCGGCCAGCACCCGCAGCCGGGCCAGGGTCTCGGCCTCGCCCAGGCCTCGGGGCAGGGCCAGCTCGTGGCCGTCCCGGATGGTGGCCGGCACCACCTGGTCGATCAGCTCGGCCAGCGAGCGACAGGCCCAGGGTGGCCAGCATGGCCGCCTGGTCGGCGTGGCTGGGCCCCACGTGGCGGGCGGTGAACTCGTCGTGGCCCTCGAGCTCGGCGAGGCGTCGCCCGAGCAGGGGGGAGGTGGCGGTGGGACTGGGCATGACGGTCCTCTCGGGGCCGGGAGCGCGGGCGGGTCGTTGGGGCATGCCCGCGCTGTCCGGTGGACCTGAGAGTTTCCCCGGCCACCGATCAGGGATCGGAGCCGGGTTTCCCCGTCGGTGAGCTCGAAGAGCTGCTCTCCAGCGTTGCCTACGCCTGCGGTTCTGGGGCCTGAGAGATTCCGGGCGGGTTGCTCCTTCGGCGCCCTCGGCGATCGAGATCGGCGACGGCTCTCCCACTGGCGATGATCGGCCTCGGTTGTGCCCGGAGCTTACCCGCCGACCGGCGTGTCCTCTTCCTGGTCGACCTCGGTCTCCGCTTCCTGGTCGACCTCGGTCTCCGCTTCCTGGTCCACCACCTTGGCCGCCTGCTCCTCGCTGTGCTTGGCGATGGCGCCCATGATGGCCGACCCCGCCGCACCGATGAAGGTGGGCCGGTTCTCGGCCACCCACTCCTTCGACTCGGCCGGCCGCCGCGACGATCCCTGGAAGTGGGGGAGCACCTTCTGGGCCAGCAGCTCGTAGGAGCGGTGGGTGGCCTCGGGGTTGGCCCACTCGTGCGCCTGCACCAGCAAGGTCCCGAATCCGCCGTTGCTCTGCTCGATCAGCGTCTCGATCATCTCGATGCAGTCGTCGGGCGTGCCCACCACGCCGGCGCCCATCTGGTTGACCTGGTCGGCCAGGTCGTCGGGTGGGCCGTCGGGCACGATGGGCAGGGCGGCCACCTTGCGGAAGTACTCGAAGTAGTCGTCGAGGCCGTAGGCCACGTCCTGGTAGGCCTGCTCGCGGGTCTCGGCCACGTGGATTTGCGACACCAGCCGCCAGGCCTGGCGGTCGGCCACGTTGTCGAACTCGGCGCAGCGTTGCTCCATCACGTCCCAGTGGTGGGCCAGCATGTCGAAGCCGGCGGCCTGGGTGGCGCCGATGGACAGCAGCGAGCAGCCGAAGCGGCCGGCAGCCCGGGGCCCCGACGGCGAGATCATGGCCGCCACCGCCACCTCCGGATGCGGGTGGGAGTACGGGGTCAGGTGCAGGCGGGCGTTCGACAGGGAGAACCACTCGCCCTCGTAGGTGACCGGCTCGTCGGAGCGCAGCAGCTGAAGCACGATCTCGAGGGACTCCTCCATGCGATCGCGCTGGGTGGCGGGATCGATGCCCAGCATGAAGGCGTCGCTGGGCAGAGCGCCCGGCCCCACGCCCAGCATGACCCGGCCGTGGGTCAGGTGGTCGAGCAGCACCAGGCGCTGGGCCACCATGAACGGGTGGTGGTAGGGCAGCGACACCACGCCGGTGCCCAGCTTGATGCGTTGGGTGCGCTGGGCGGCGGTGGCGATGAAGATCTCGGGCGAGGCGATGAGCTCGTAGCCCCCCGAGTGGTGCTCGCCGATCCACGCCTCGTCGAACCCCAGCCGATCGAGGTGCTCGATCAGCGCCAGGTCGCGCTCGAGGGCGAGCGTGGGGTTCTGCCCCGTCGGGTGGAATGGGGCGATGAAGGCTCCGAAGCGCAGCGGCCAGTCCATGGCGCGACGCTAGTCCCAAACTTGACCGAGCAGTCAAGTTTCTTGGCCCTTCGGTCGGCAAGCCTCCCTGCGGGCGCCTTCGGCATCTGGGTGTCAATGGTCCAGCGGCTCTGGCCTGGCGGCCGCCGCCTTCCTGGACCCTGGTCGGCAAGCCTCCCTGCAGGCGCTTGGCCATCTGGGGTGTCAGCTGGTGAGCGAGAGGTACGTGGCGTCGATGAGGGCCCGGTTGCGGTCGCTCTGCCAGCGGGGGATCACGTGGTTCATCACGTAGCCGAACGCCACACCCGCGTCGGGGTCGGCGAAGCCCAGGGCCCCACCGGTGCCGAAGTGGCCGAAGCTGCGGCCGTTGGGTCCCAGCGGGCGCCGTGGGGTGGTGGGTTGGAAGCCGAGGCCGACGGTCACGTCCAGGCCCAGGATGGGATCGTGGCCCCGCGCCCGGGGACCGGTGGCGTGGGCCAGCAGGCCCGGCGAGAGCAGCCGGCCGGGCTCGAGCAGGGCGGCGTAGACCCGGGCGATGCCCGAGGCCGAGGCATGGGTGCTGGTCGAGCCGATCTGGGCCGAGCGCCAGGCCGGGGTGTTCACCACCCCGATCGAGGAGTAGCCGGGCGGGTTGAAGTGGGCCAGCGCGTTCATGAGCAGATCGCCCTCCAGCCCGTCGAAGGAGCTGAGCGTGGGGATCGGCTGGGCCGGAGCCCAGGCCACCTGCGCGCATCGAGCCTGCTCGGCCGGGGGGACGCCCAGCCACACGTCAGCGCCGAGCGGCCTGGTCACCGCGGCCAGGCGCTCACCGGGCATCTGGCCGCTGGCCCGGTGGACCAACTCGCCCACCAGGTGACCGTAGGTGTTGGTGTGGTACGCCAGCCGTTCGCCCGGCACCCACCAGGCGTCAGTGGCGGCCAGGGCGGCGGTCATCCGCTTCCAGTCGAACAGGTCCTCGTCGCTCAGCAGCTCCCGGATGGCCGGCACCCCGGCGCGGTGGCTGAGGGCGTGGGCCACGGTGGCGCCGGCCTTGCCGCCTGCCGCGAACGCCGGCCACACCTCGGCCACGGGTTGATCCAGCTCCAGGGTGCCCTGGTCGACCAGCTGCAGGGCCAGCAGCCCCAGCAGGGCCTTGCCCACGGAGTACACGTCGACGATGGTGTCGGCGCGCCAGGGTTGGGTGCGCGCCTCGTCGGCCCAGCCGCCCACCAGATCGACCACCGGCTCGCCGTGGACCAGCACGCACACGGCCGCGCCCAGCTCGCCCCGCTGAGCGAAGTTGGCCGCGAACGCGTCGCGGACCGGGGCGAACCCCGGTGCGCACCAACCGTCGATCGGGGCGGTGGGCGGAATCGGGATGGTCAGTCGAGCAGGTCGGGTTGCTCGCGCACGATCTGCTCGTACAGCGGTTGGAAGCCGAGCCAGCCGGCGAAGTGGCCGCCGACCTGGCCCCGGGTCATCTCCGCCATCTCGGGGTCGATCGAGATCGGGTCGCCGGCGGCCATGGCCAGCAGCTGAGCCTGGCAGGTGCGCTCCATGGTGATGAACCACCAGGCCGCTTCGTCCACCGAGTGGCCCACGGTCAACAGGCCGTGGTTGCGCAGGATGACCGCCTTGTTCTCACCCAGGGCGTGGCCGATCCGCTTGCCCTCCTCGGTGTCGAGCACCACGCCGGTGTAGTCGTCGAACAGGGCGTGGTCGCCGTAGAAGGCGCACGAGTCCTGGGTGAGGGGATCGAGCAGACGCCCCAACGACGAGAACGCCTTGCCGTGCACCGAGTGCGAGTGCGCCGCCGCCTGCACATCGGGACGGGCGGCATGCACCTGGGAGTGGATGGCGAAGGCGGCCCGGTTCACGTCCCAGCGGCCTTCCACCACCTCGCCCTCGTGGTTGACCAGGACGAGGTCCGACGCCTTGATGAGGCTGAAGTCGATGGCGAAGGGATTGACCCAGAAGTGGTCGGGCCTCCCGGGGTCGCGGGCGGTGATGTGTCCGGCCACCCCCTCGCTGAACCCGAACTTGCCGAACAGCCGGAAGGCGGCGGCCAGGCGCTGCTTGAGGTGCTGGCGGTGATCGTCGACGTTGTCGAACGTCGGCATCGCGTAGGGCAACGGCTTGGACACGACGGAACCTCCCGGGCGCACCGTCGGCGGCGCGCGCCTCTCGACACCCAGTCTACGATGTGCGGGCAACGAGTCCCGTGCCAGCGGGGGAAGCCGGTCGAAGTCCGGCACTGTCCCGCAGCCGTAGGTCGAGCCGCATCCCTCGGGACGCGGTCCGACGAGTCGGAATGCCCCTGGCCGGGTGGCTCTCGAGGCACCGTCGTGGAAAACGGGGCAGAGCCTGAGGTCTTCACCATGGTGTGAGGTTCCCCGGGGATCGACCCGCAGAGAGGAACCCAGTCATGAAGATCAGATCCCGCAAGCTCTCGGCCGTTCTGGTGGTTCTGGCCGCCCTGGTGGCATCGGTCGGTCCGGCCATCTGGTCGGGCGCACCGGCCGGTGCCGCCGCGGCCACCAGCGATCCCACCGCCGCCGCCGGCTACGCCACCCGCTGGCTGTCGGCGCAGGTGACCTCAGGCGGCTACGTGCCCGACCACGGGGGAGACCCCGACCCGAGCGACACCGTGCTGACCGCGCTCTCGTTGGCCGCGTCCGGTCACGATCAGGCCACCTTCCAGTCGATCATGGGCTGGCTGGCCGGCCACGTGGATGTCGTGACCGGTACCGGCACCGACGTCGATCCGGGGTCCACGGGCTACCTGATGCTGGCTGTGGCCGCGGCCCACGACGACGCCACCAACTTCGGCGGCGTCAACCTGGTCACCCGCCTGGGTTCGACGCTCGGGCTGTTCGAGCCCGGCCTGTACGGCAGCTACGCCAGCGTCGGTGACCCCACCTACAGCGGCGTGTTCGAGCAGTCCCTGGCCCTGCTCGGCCTCAAGGCGGTGGGCGCCCCCGAGTCGGGTGCGGCCATCGACTGGCTGGTGGCCCAGCAGTGCGGGGGCAGCGACGAGTTCAACGGGGCCTGGATGTCCTACCGGGCCCCGGCCACCCCGCCGGCCACCGGTCTGAGCCCGTGCACCGCCTTCGACTCGACCTTCTTCACGGGCATCGACACCAACTCCACCTCGCTGGCCTTCGAGGCCCTCGAGGCCGTGGGCCAGGCGCCCACCTACGACGCGCTGGCCTGGCTGTCCCGGACGCAGAACAGCGACGGCTCCTTCGGCTTCTACGTGGGCAACGACGGCGACCCGAACTCCACCGCGCTGGTGGTCCAGGCCATCGTGGCCGGGGGAGAGGCGCCCGGGTCCGGGCGGTGGACCAAGGGCTCGGACTCACCCCTGACGGCCCTGGTCTCCTACCAGCTGGGCTGTGACGCGGCCGCCCCCGACCAGGGCGCCCTCACCTTCCCCGGCACCGGCGGCGCCCCCAACCTGCTGGGCACCGAGCAGGGCGCCTGGGGTCTGGCCCAGGCCGCCTTCCCACTGGGATCGGTCGACTTCACCCCGTCGCCGGTGCCCTGCCAGCCGACCACCACCACGACGTCGAGCCCGACCGCGACCACCGCCTCCACCTCCACCACCTCGACCGAGGCGGTGGAGGCCGCCGCCGCCACCCCGGTGGAGGCCACGCCCGCCCTGGCCGGCTGAGCCGGCGGTACGCTCGCCCGGTGAGCGTCGAACCCGAGCAGTCGCTGGCCGCCTACCGGGGGGTGCGGGAACGCACCCGGGCGATGCTGGCCGACGTGGACGACCGCGTGGCCGCGGCCACGGTGGTGCCCTGCTGTCCGGAGTGGACGGTGGTCGAGGTGGTGGGGCACATGTGCGGCGTGGCCGACGACGTGCTGGCCGGGCGCCTCGACGGCGTGGGCACCGCCCCCTGGGCCGACGCCCAGGCCGAGCGGCTGGCGCCCCTGGGACTGGCCGGCGTGCTCGACCGCTGGGATGAGCTCGGCCCTCAGCTCGAGGCCATCGGCTCCGCCTTCCCGGCCCGGCCAGCCACCCAGATGGTGTTCGACGTGACCACCCACGAGCATGACGTGCGCGGCGCCCTGGGCCGATCGGGGGCCCGCGATCTCGAGGCGCTGGCGGTGCCGCTCGACTTCATCGCGTCGATGCTGGACGGGTTCGTGCGCGAGCGCGGACTGGGGACCCTGGCCATCGAGATCGACGAGGGCTGGTCGACGATGGCCGGGGAGGGGCCGCCCGAAGTGGTGCTGCGGGCCTCCGCCTTCGACACGTTCCGCGGCTTCGGGGGACGTCGATCGCTCGACCAGGTGCGCGCGCTGGGCTGGGACGGCGATCCCGAGCCGTACCTCGCCCTGTTCGCCGCCGGCCCCCTCGAGCCGCCGGCGGTGTCCATCCTCGAATAGCCCGATCTCCCCTAATATCGTCACGTGACGATATTGACCATGGAGGAGCGGTGCCGGTGGTGCGGGCGGTCGTTGGCTCCCCGGCCCGGCCCGGGCCGTCCGAGGCAGTACTGCCGCCAGGGTTGTCGCCAGCAGGCCCACCTGGCCCGCAAGCTGGCCGCCGCGCATGGGCTCGGTGACGACGACGTGATCGTGTCGCGCTCGACGCTGGACGACCTCCAGGGCCGGCTCTACTGCCTGCAGGCCGCGCTGGAGGACGTCGAGCGCGACCTGGCCTCCATGGATCGGGCCGGCAGCGGCGACGACGCCGGTGAGCTGCGTCAGATCCTGGCCTGGCTGGTGGAGAACGCCGTCCCGGCGGCAGCCCTGTGGATCGAGCCCCGAACCGGCTCAGCCTGAGGAAGGCTCCGCTGAGTTGACATAACGAGCATTATGGGCGGCACCGCCCGGAATGTGGGCATCGAAATGTGCGGTATCCGAACGCAAAGATTCCCAATTTGCTTGGGGGGGCTGGGGGCTGGGGGCTGGGGTTGGGTGGCGGTCAGGCGCCGATGACGTTGGGGCGACCCAGGCCGTTGGCCTCGGCCACGCCCAGGTAGACCTCGAGCATGAAGCCGGCGTCGTAGACCGACTCGACGTTGTCGTCGGCGTCGAGGTTGAGGTTGGCGCCGGTGATGGCGAACCACACCTCGGTGGTCTCGGTGTTGTCCTCGGGCACGATCAGCGTGTGGATGGAGCCGGCCGGCTCGTAGAGATAGGAGCCGGCCCGGTTGACCTCCGGGTACTCGGCGTACTTCCAGGCACCGCTCAGCGTGAAGGCGTACACCTCACCGGTGTGCTTGTGGCGCGGCACCCGGACCCCGGGCTGGAACCGGTTCTGAACGACCCAGAGCCCGTGGTCGATGTCGACCTGCACCACCTTGAGCTCGACACCGTCTCCGACGTCGACGTAGGGGCACTCGTCGACGCCGCGGTGGATGGCCTGGGGGATTCCTTCGACGATGGTCATGGCTCCATCAAACCACGGCGGGCGGGCAAGGTCATTCGCCAGGGGGAGAACCCCTCCGGTAGCGTCGTAACCCATGCCCCGCAGGATCGAGGTCGAGCTCACCAGCACCCGGGAGGACGGAACCTGGACCTGGCGCGCCGCCGGGGCCCGCCAGCCCAAGGGCGAGCTGGACGGGCGTCTGCTGCCCGCCGGGGCCAAGGTGGGCGACGTCCTGCGGGCCGAGGCCGACTTCGACATCGAGGGCATCACCGTGGTGGCGGTGGACGCCCCCAAGCAGGCCCGGCGCGAGCCCGAGCGCCTGGAGCTCATCGGGCCGAGTCGCGACGAGCAGCTGGTGACCACCACGCTGGTCCCCAAGCGTGAGTCGAGTGGTTCGGGCCGGCGTGGTCCCCGACGGGAGCGGTCAGATCGCGGCGACCGGGCCGCTCGAGGCGACCGGCCACCCCGAGGGGAAGGCGCGCCCCGGGGCGAGGGTGCCGGTCGGGGGACGCGCCCGCCGAGCGGTCGCGGTCGCCCCACCACCGGTGAGCGGCCGGCCCGACGCGAGCGCCCGGCGCGACCCCCGCGTCCCGAACCCGAGTCCCGACCCAAGGCGAAGCGACTGCGCGCCGGTCGAGTGCACCGCAGCGAGGTCATGGCGTCGTTGCCCGAGGAGCAGAAGCCGATCGCCGAGCAGGTGTTGCGCGGCGGCATCCCCGCCGTGCGCCAGGCCGTGGACAAGCAGAACGAGGCGGCCAAGGAGTCGGGCGCACCGGAGATCAAGGCCGACGGGGTGGTGTCGATCGCCGAGCAGCTGCTCCCCCGCCTGCGCACCGCAGAGTGGCACGACCGCGCCGACGCGGCGCTGGCCGATGTCGACGAGGTGGCGCTGCAGGACCTGCGCTCGGTGGTGGTGGCCGCCGATCAGGCGGCCCGCGACGACGAGACCCGCGAGCTGGCCCAGCGCCTGCGTGACGCGCTGACCCGCCGCGTCGAACAGGAGCACGCGGCCTGGCTGGCCGAGATCGCCCAGACGCTGGCCGACGGTCGGGCCGTGCGGGCCCTGCGCCTCAGCTCGCGCCCGCCCAAGGCCGGCGCTCCCCTGCCCGCGGACCTGTCGTCCCGGTTGGCCGAGGCGGCCAGCGCCTCGCTCACCGCCGACACCGCGCCCGATCGGTACGGCACCGTGCTCGATGCCCTGGCCTACTCGCCGGTTCGTGGCGTGGTCACGGCCCGGGGCGTTCCCGCGGAGCCGGGCGATGCCCTGCTCGGCGTGGTCCGCAAGTTCGCGTCACGCCTCCCCCAGATCGCCAACGCGTTCGGGATGGAAGCCACGGCCGGCGCGCCCCGCCGTCCCGGTGGACCCAAGCGCGTCCCCGCTCCCCCACCTCGGCCCGAGGCGGCTGAGCCGGTGGTCGAGGCGGCGGAGCCGGCAGTTGAGGCCACTGAGCCGGTGGTTGAGACCAGTGAGCCGGTGGTCGAGGACACGGCGCCGACCGTCGAGCCTGCCGAATCGGTCGACGCGCCCAGCGAGTCGGTCTGAGCCTCAGTCCGCCAGCACGGCCAGCAGGTCCTGAGGCCGGGTCAGCACCAGGTCTCCCGTCTCGGGCTGGGCCCGGGGGTTCCAGCCCGCCAGGGCGAAGCGCGCCCCCACCGCCGCCGCGCAGGCCCGATCGTGGGCGGTGTCGCCCACGAACACCACGTCGGTGGCGCCCATCCCGATAGCGGCCAACACCGGCTCCAACTGCTTGGGGCCATCGAAGGCGTCGCTGAACAACGCCACCTGCGGGTGCCACCCCAGGCGAGCCAGTTCGGCCCGGCCCGAGCGGGGATGCTTGTTCGAGCACACCGCCCAGAACGACAGCTCCGCCACCAGGGCGGCCACGCCGGTGAACGGTTGCGCCTGGTCCTCGTCGTAGGCGTCCAGGTAGTCGGCCAACCCGATCCCCAACCGTTCGCACTCGGCCTCGAGCACGTGGCCGAAGGTGACCGATCGCCGGGGCACGCCCAGGGCCACGAAGGCCGCGGCCAGGGCCTCGTCGGAGTCCACCAGCGTGCCGTCGAGATCGAAGACCGGGACCAGGGCCACGCCTCAGTGTGGCCTGACTAGGGTGCAGGGATGGTCGACTACGAGGTGCAAGGTCATATCGGGGTGCTCACCATCAACCGCCCCGACAAGAAGAACGCGGTGAACGGCGACGTGGCCCGCGGCATGGAAGCGGGGATCGATCAGCTCGAAGACGATCCCGACGTCTGGCTCGGGGTGCTCACCCACAAGGGCGACGTGTTCAGCGCCGGGCGCGGATCTCAAGGCCATCAACGAGGGTCGGGCGGCCGAGCTCAACACGGCCAAGGGCGGCTTCGGCGGCATCGCCGCCCGGGAGCGCACCAAGCCCATCATCGCCGCGGTGGACGGTCCGGCCCTGGCCGGCGGCACCGAGATCGTCTTGTCCTGCGACCTGGTGGTGGCCAGCACCGCCGCCTCCTTCGGCATCCCCGAGGTCAAGCGGTCGCTGGTGGCCGCGGCCGGCGGCCTGTTCCGGCTGCCGCGGGTGCTGCCCCCCAACATCGCCCTCGAGCTCGGCCTCACCGGCGATCCCATCACCGCCGAGCGGGCCTACCAGTTCGGTCTGGTCAACGAGCTGTGCGAGCCGGGCCAGGCGTTCGAGGCAGCGTTGGGCCTGGCCGGGCGCATCGCGGCCAACGCCCCCATGGCTGTGCGCGAGACCCGGCGGCTGATGATCGAGCTGCGAGACGCCGACGACAAGACGGGCTTCAGCGAGTCGGGCCGCTCGCTGATGGCCCTGGCCGACACCGAGGACTTCTGGGAGGGACCGAAAGCCTTCCTGGAGAAGCGTCAGCCCCAGTGGAAGGGTCGCTGACGGTTGGACGAGCGCGCGCTCGACGCCCAGGTCCGCACCTGGTCCTCGGGTGACTACCCCGTCATCGCCCGCCGGCTCGCCCCCATCAGCGTCGAGGTGGTGGAGGCCATCGGGATCCAGCGCGGCGACCAGGTCCTCGACGTGGGGGTGGGCAACGGGAACGCGGCCATCGAGGCCGCCCACCGGGGCGCGCAGGTCACCGGGATCGACCTGACGCCCATCCAGATCGAGCGGGCTCGGGCCCGCTGCGCCGACGAAGCGGTCGAGGTCGACCTGCGGGTGGGCAACGCCGAGCAGCTCGACGTGCCCGACGCCAGCTTCGATCAGGTCCTGAGTGTGATGGGGGTCATCTTCGCTCCCGATCACCAGCGGGCCTTGGCCGAGATGGCCCGGGCCACCCGACCCGGCGGCACCGTGGCCCTGACCGCCTGGGCGCAGGAGGGGTGGTCCTCGTACTGGCGGACCCGGGCCGGGGAGTTGCTCCCCCCGCCCCCGCCGGGCAGTCCTCAGCCCGACGCCTGGGGCGACCCCGACGAGATGGAGCGACGGCTGACGGCGGCCGGCCTGGCCTCCACCGTCGAGATCCGCTCCTTCACCTGGGAGTTCGCCTCCGAGCCCGAGGCCCTCGACACGTTCGTCACCTCGGCCGGTCCCTACGTCCAGTTCCTGCGGACGGCCACCGAGCTGGGGATGGTCGACCGGGCCCGGGCCCTCCTGGCCGAGGCCCTGGCCGACGCCAACGTGGCCACCAACGGTGCCTGCCGGCTGCCCGCCCCCTACCTGATGGGTCTGGCCCGCCGTTGAGCCCGCGCCTGCGAGCCGAGGAGCTGAGTCGCCAGCTGCGTCGCCGGCTCAGGTGATGACGTCGATGATCCCGCGGTCGTGCAGGAACTCGGCCAACCCCTCGGTCAACCGCCGGTCCACCACCTGATCGAGCGGTATCCAGGCCGCTTCGGCCGCGTCGTCGCCCGCCACCGGCTCGGTGTCGTCCAGCACCGTCACCTCGAAGTCGAGGATGACGAAGTGGAAGTCGCCCTCGGGATCGATGCGCTCGACCCAGCCCACCAGCTCCCCGCACACGCCCTCGAGGCCGGTCTCTTCGCGCAGTTCGCGCACCACGGCCTCGGCCACCAGCTCGCCGGTCTCCAGGCGCCCGCCGGGCACCGACCACTCGCCGGCCGCCGGGCCGTGGCCCCGTCGGATCAGCAGCAGGCGGCCGTCGTGGATGGCGATGGCCCCCACGCACAGCTCGGGACGGCGGACCGGCGACCCGTCGGTCACAGCTGGCGGTGGACCACGATGGCCCTGGCCTTGAGGCCGAAGGTCTCGAAGAAGTTCTTGGTGTCGCGATCGCCGGGCAGGGCCACGGCGTCGACGCCCACACACTCCCGCTCCACGCACCAGGCCACCAGCAGATCCATCATGGCCTCCCCGATGCCGACCCCGCGGCCCTCCGGCTCGACGAACAGCTCGTCCACC
This sequence comes from uncultured Microthrixaceae bacterium, assembly GCA_963793965.1. Lineage (GTDB taxonomy): Bacteria > Actinomycetota > Acidimicrobiia > Acidimicrobiales > Acidimicrobilacustridaceae > UBA4742. The sequence goes on along the minus strand of CAWCCB010000006.1, from coordinate 652,961 downwards.
ACCCCCAGCGGGCGCCCGTCGGCCAGGCCCACGATCCGCCCCGCCCCGTAGCCGATGATGGCGTCGTCGATGGTGCCCACCACCACCCGTTGATCGGGGTCGGTGAGGGCTCGGGTCAGGCTCTCCCCCAGCGGCTCCTGGCGCCCGAGGGTGAGCGACCAGAGCAGCCCGCCGCGCTGGGGCCGTTGGTGCTCGATGGCCAGCCGGGCCAATCGCTCCAGCTCCGCCAGATCATCGACGTGGGCGCGCCGGGCAGCTTCGTTCACGCCGATCTCAGCTGGGCGATCTTGTTCAGGATGGTCTTGCGGCCGCGCTCGGCGGCCTCGTAGCGCCGCACCGCGTCGAGCTCGCCGTCGCTCAGTCCGCCCAGTCGGGGAACGACCTGGGAGGCCGACAGGTTGTCGTAGTCCGGGATGGCCAGCGAGGCCACGTCGGGCACCGGCTCGCGGTCGGGCTCGGGCTCGAACCCGATGTCGGCCTCGGGCGTCGGCGCCGGTTCGGCGGCCGGGCTGTGGAAGACCAGCACGTCACCCTCGAACTCCTCGACGTCGCCCGGGTCGGCCGGCGGCTCACGATCCTCGGGCAGCAGGCCCAGGGTCTGGAGCAGGGCCGAGACCTGCTCCTGGCTCTGGCCCAGGTAGCCCCCGGCGCGGGTCGAGCCCTTCTCCACCGCGTAGCGCCCCACCACCCGGGCCAGCACCACCTGGCTGCGGCCGCGGTCGATGAAGCGGGGCAGCAGCTGACGGGCGTCGAGGGCGAAGCCCAACGGGGCGTAGACGAACAGCTCGAACCACTGGTCGACCGGACTCTTGGACCGGTTCGGATGGGCCGGATCGCCGGACATGGGGACCTGCGCTACTTCTTGGCCTTCTGCAGCACCGTGATGGCCGGGCAATCGCTCTCGCCCACCGGGCAGGCCATCTGGTCGGCCGGGCCGAACTGGCCTCGGTTGACCAGCAGGAAGCAGCCGGTGCACACGAACTCGTTGGCCTTCTTGGGGGTCACCCCGTCGGGGGTCTCGGGCCCGCGGGTGTCGGCGACCTCGACCTCCTCCTCGTCCTCCTCGTCGTCGGCGGCCGCGATCCGATCCTTCAGGATGGTGTCCAGATCGGCCTCGACGTCGTCGGGATCGACGACCTCCTCGTCCTCCTCGACCTCGTCGTCGCCCACCTTCTTGCGGGCCCGGGGGGCGGGCTCGGCCACCACCTCGTCGACCACGTCCACATCGACGCCGTCGACCAACGCGTCCTCGTCGAGCGCCACGTCGTCGCCCGCGACCAGCTCGTCGTCCAGCGCCTCTTCGTCCAGTGCGTCCTCGTCGAGCGCGTCTTCGTCCAGATCGACCTCGAGGTCCTCGTCGAACTCGTCGACGTCGTCGATCACATCGTCGTCAGCCATGACATCCTTGGGTAGCGTTGCCCGCGAGCCGGTCACGGTGGTGGAGACCGGCGGGGGCGCCGTCAGCGGTGATTCCCGCGGCCGGGATGATAGAGCACACCCCAGGACCGGTTTCGTGCGAGTCGACGCCAATTCGATTGGCGCCTCTCGCCCTCGGTCGGCAAGCCTCCCGACGGGCGCTTCGCCATCTGGGTGTCATCGGTCCAGCGGCTCCGGCCTGGCGGCCTGCGCCTTCTCGGCCCTCTGGTCGAACCTCCCGACGGGCGCTTCGCCATCCGGGTGTCATCGGTCCAGCGGCTCCGGCCTGGCGGCCTGCGCCTTCTCGGCCCTCTGGTCGGCAAGCCTCCCGACGGGCGCTTCGCCATCCGGGTGTCATCGGTCCAGCGGCTCCGGCCTGGCGGCCTGCGCCTTCTCGGCCCTCTGGTCGGCAAGCCTCCCGACGGGCGCTTCGCCATCTGGGTGTCATCGGTCCAGCGGCTCCGGCCTGGCGGCCTGCGCCTTCTCGGCCCTCTGTCTGGGGTGCCTTCAAAGCTGCTGGCGACGCACCTCGGCCCGCCGTTCGGCGTCCAGACGCTCCAGGTCAGGCTCGGTGCTGTGGTCGACGAAGCTCATCAGCTCAGCCACGGCGTGGTGGCCGGCCTCGGCCGCGATCAACCGGTGCATCTCCTGGCCGACCTGGCGGTAGGCCGGGTGACCCTGGGGCGTGGTGCGCAGCTCGAGCAGGTGCATGGCCTCCCGGGCGTTGAACTGCATCACGAAGCGGACCTTGTAGGCCAGCGCCACCGCGTAGGCGGCCTGGGCCGGAAATCGCTCCACCAGGGCCTCGTACAGGCCGGCCGAGCGCTCCATGGCCCCGTCGAAGCCGGGCTGCTCCCCCGCCGCGTCGATGGCGTCGGGTCGGGTGAAGCCGTGGTGGGGCGTGAGCGCCTGCCATTCGATGGTCAGCATGCGGTGGCGCTGGAGGTCGCGGAAGGCCCCGTAGTCGACCAACACGTCGAAGCGGTAGCCCGACCGCTCCAGCGCCCGGCCGGGCTTGTGGCGCCGGTTGGTGCGGTCTCCGGCGTAGGCCCGCACCACCGCCAGGCGGTCCTCGACCGACATGGCCCGCACCCGGCGCTCGATCTGCTCCTCGGGCAGGGTGAGGTGGGCGTAGAGCATGGCCGTGACCAGCTTCACCTCGGCGTCGGGATCGAAGTCCAACAAGCGCACGACCGGCGCCGGGTCGACCGGGGTGGAGGCCGGGAACAGGCGGGCGGCCACGTCGTCCATGTTCGACCGGTTCGTCTCCAGGTAGTGGCTCCAGGCCACCCCCCGGTCCTCCAGGTCGACCCGCTTGAGGAACGACGGCACCACCTTGCGCAGCTCCACCAGCATCAGATCGGCGTAGCTGCGGGCCTCGGGCAGCGGGGAGGCCCGTAGGCGCAGCAGCAGCTGCTCGTAGCCCTGGCCGGTGCCGTAGATGCCGACGTTGGACAGCGACGCCGCCGGCAGGATGCCTCGCAGGGCGTCGAAGGCCTTGGCCCGGATGGCCTGGCGGTACACGAAGTCGGAGTCGTCGCTGCTCTTGGGGAACTGCTCCCGATAGAAGTCCTGCATGCGGGGCAGCATCTCGGCGTACGTGTCGAACAGGCGATCCATGTCGCCCACGTAGCGGGTGCCCAGCGACGACATGAGCACGTCGGGATCGCGGTGGAAGCGGTAGCGCCCACCGATGCGGGCGTCGTAGGCGATGTAGCGGGTGGACTGCTCGAGGTAGGCCATCAGGCGACCCCACTCGAGCATCTTGGTGAGCACGTTCGAGGCCTGCTCACAGGCCAGGTGGACCCCGCCCAGCTGGGCCACCGAATCGTCGCCGTACTCGAGGAACACGCGGTCGTAGAGCTCCTCGGCTCGCCGCAGACCCCACGGTGGCGTCGATGGTGGCGTCCCCGGAGATGTCCAGCTCGTTGACGAACTCGTCCAGGAAGAGCCGCCGCAGGCTCTTGGCCGACCGGGAGTAGCGGGCGAACAGCGCGCCCTTGACCACTTCGGGCAGGTTGACCAGGGCGAACACGGGGCCGTCGAGGTTCGTGAAGTACCGGCGGAGGATGTCGGACTCCTCCGGGGTGAATCCCTCGGCGACGTAGACGGTCACGGCTGGCGAGAGTAGAAGGTCGATCCGGCCCGGCCGCGGATGGCTCGCGATGCCATGTCAGGCCTGGACGACGGCCACCTTCAGGCCTGTTCGGCCTCGCGGAAGGACGCCGCGGCGCGCTCCATCGCGCCGGCCTGGAGCCACAGATCGGCGATGGTCATGGCCAGGGCCTTGGCCCCGTCGAGCACCGCCGCGTCCCCGGGCGGACCGCCGGCGAACTCGGCGAACTCCGGGGTGTGGATGGAGATGTGCGGAGGTGACACGGCGATCATCGGATGGATGCTGGGTACGGCGTAGCTCACGTTGCCCATGTCGGTGCTGCCCACCACCGAGAAGGTGTCGTCGGGGCTGGCCAACGGCCGACCGAGCACGGCTGCGTTGGCCGCGTAGAGGTCGACCATGGGCAGGTTGTCGCGCATGTCGGCGTAGATGGGCTCCTGCCAGTCGAGCTCGAGGGTGCACCCGGCGGCCAGGGCGCCGGCCTCCAGGCACGCCACCACCCGGGTCTTGAGCTCCTCCAGGCGACGCACGTCGCCGGCCCGCACGTACCACTCGGCTTCGGCGCGGGCCGGCACGATGTTGGGCTTGTCCCCACCGTCGAGGAAGATGCCGTGGAGGCGCTCGTCGGAGCGGATGTGCTGGCGCAGCGCGGCCACGTTGACGTAGCCCAGCACGGCGGCGTCGAGGGCGTTGCGGCCCTTCCACGGGAAGGCGGCGGCGTGGGCGGCCTGGCCGTGGTAGGTCACCTTCAGCCGGTGGATGGCGATCACGTTCATGGACCGCGAGGTCGCCGCCCGCCGGATGCACCATGAGGGCGGCGTCCACCCCGTCGAAGGCACCGGCGTCGATCAGGCGGACCTTGCCGCCACCGCCCTCCTCGGCCGGCGTGCCCAGGATGACGATGCGCCGCGGGGCCTCGTCGGCCAGGGCCGCGGCGGCCAGCCCGGCACCCAGCCCGGCGGCGGCGATGATGTTGTGCCCGCAGGCGTGGCCGATGCCGGGGAGGGCGTCGTACTCGCAGCACACGGCCACCGTGGGTCCCTGGGTGCCGGCCCGTCCCACGAACGCGGTGTCGACCCCGTAGGCGTGGGGCTCGACCTCGATCCCCTGGTCGGCGATGACCTGGGTCAGCAGATCGTGGGCGAACACCTCCTCGTAGCCCAGCTCGGGATGCTCGTGGATGCGGTGGGACACGTCCACCAGCAGCTCGGCGCGGGCATCGACGTCGGCGATGACCTGCCGCTTGGCCTGTTCGAGGTCCATGGCCGCAGCGTAGCTAGTCGACTGGGCGCGGCGGAACGAGGTGCAGCCGCTGGACCAACGGCACCCGGATGACGGCGCCGCCCGTCGGGGAGGCGCCGCCGACCAGAGGGTCGAGCTAGATGACCACCCACACCGCGTCGGGCTCGACCTCGATGCTCAGGTGGCGCACGCGGGCCACCCGCTGGCCGTCGAGCCACAGCGTCTCGGTCCGGGCCAGGTCCAGGTCGAGGCGCGCCAGGCGTGAGGTGTGCAGGCCCGGATGGGGCAGGTGGGTGCCGGTGCGGACCCGGGCTCGGGCCTTGAGCAGATCTCCCAGCGGCAGGCGACCCTCGGGTCACGTCCAGCAGGGCGTCGCCCGGATGGGCTCGGGGTCCCAGATCCCAGTCCCCCAGCCACTGGGCGTTCATGACCGCCACGGCCTGGCCCAGCCAACCCCGGTGGCGCACGATGGCGTGAGCGGTGAACCAGTGCCGGCGCCCGTCGGGCAGCTCCACCCGGCCCAGGTCCACCGGGAAGCGCATGGCGTCGGGCGAGCGCAGCCGGGCCGGGTCGCCCAGTCCCCCGAGCGTCTTGCACAGATCTCCGCCCAGCAGGCCCAGGGCGGGGATGGGCTGTCCGGCGGCGCGGGCGGCCTCCACCACGGCCCGGGCCTCGGCGTCGGTGCCCACCACCACCCCGTCGTCGGGCAACGAACCCGGGCCGCCCCAGGCTTCGCCCTTGCGGATGGTCACGGCTCGCCGGCCACCGAGGACGCGGCCACCACGCCCCGCAGGATCTGGTCGGTGGCCTGGCGGGCGGTGCGGGCAGTCGCCGGGTTGGGGGCGGCCTCGGCCACCTGACCCAACAGGTCGATCAGCAACTTGACGTTGCGCACGAAGTCGCCCCCCGACAGGTCCTCGTCGGCCAGCACGTCGTCGAGCGCCTCGCCGGCTGCCCAGGCGTAGGCCAGAGCGAAGAACCCCGGATCGGGTGGGCGGCTGGATGGCAGGCCCGCGGCCGCCTCGTCCAGGTTGAGGTCGGCGGCCAGCTGGTCGAGGCGCCATGACCCGCCGCCGGACCTCGGCGGAGGGGAACCAGGGGGCGTCGGGCGGGTTCGGGCTGCGGTGCTCGTAGGTCAGGCACGACACCATCCCGGCCAGGCTGGCCGGATCCAGGTCGTCCAGCAGGCCTGTCTCCAGCGCCTCGGCCACCAGCAGGTCCGACTCGTGGAAGATGCGGACCAGCCGCTCCCCCCGCTCGGTCAGGGCCCAACCGTCGAGATGGCCCCAGGCCTCGAGCAGGCGCAGCACCTGATCGAACCGCCGGGCCAGCGACTCGGTGCGGCCCTGGATCTGGCGCTTCAGGTCGGCCACCTCCCGGGCCGCCCGTTCGGCCTGGCGGGCCGCCCGCAGGTGCTGGTCCAGGTCGGGGCACCCGGCCACCGGATGGTCGGACCCGGTGGTGGCCGCCGGCTCGTGCGCGTCGCCGCTCGGCGATCGGCTCTTCGTGGCCGTGGACGTCGACGCGCGACAGGGCCCGGGCCACCTCCCGCTGGAAGGTCCGGTTGCTGGGGGCGAAGGGCGTCGGCAGGGTTAGGCGGCTCAGCACCTCGGGTCGGCGGGCGAAGTCGGCGCTGCCCAGGTTCATGACCCGGCGCTGGGCCGTGATGACCCGCAGCCGGACCGTGCCCCCGCCGCGACGAGCTACCGTCAGCACGGCCACCGGACCGGCGGACTTGCCGCCCTCGAGCCGGATGACGTCGCCCGGTCGCAGGCGGCTCAGCCCCTCGTCCAGCGCTCGTCGCGGCGAGGGGGCCACCGGCGGTTCCTCGCCCACCAGGGACCGGTACTCCTCGATGTCACCGCGTTCGCAGGTGGCGGCCTCCAGCAGCTCGCCCAGCGCGGCCTGGCGCCGGGCCAACCGGGTCTCCAGGTGCACCACCGCCTGGTCGGCCTGGAACTGGGCGAAGGAGAGGTTGAGCAGGTGGTGCGCCGTCTGGGCCGGGTAGCGGCGCACCAGGTTGGCGGCCATGTTGTAGGTCGGGCGGAACGACGAGGTGAGGCCGAAGCTGCGGCTGGCCGCCAGCCCGGCCACCTCCCCGAAGGAGACGAAGGGCGACCACAGCACCACCGCGTGGCCGGTGGTGTCGATGCCCCGGCGCCCGGCGCGTCCGGTGAGCTGGGTGTACTGGCCCGGACTCAGGAACTCGTGGCGTTCGCCGGTGAACTTGGTCAGCTTCTCGATCACCACGCTCCGGGCCGGCATGTTGATCCCCAGCGCCAGGGTCTCGGTGGCGAACACGGCCCGGACCAGGCCCTCGCCGAAGCAGCGCTCCACCGCTTCCTTGAACGGGGGCACCATCCCGGCATGGTGGGCGGCCAGCCCGGCGTGGAGCCCGGCGCGGAACCGGCCGTAGCCCAGCACCTCCAGGTCGCGGTCGGACAGGGCGGCCACGTGCTCTTCGACGATCTGGTCGATGCGGGCTCGGGCGTCGAGATCCACCAGGCGGATACCGGCGTCCAGGCAGGCCATGACCGCGTCGTCGCAGGCGGCGCGGCTGAAGATGAAGTAGATGGCCGGCAGCAGGTCCAGGTCCTGGAGCTGGTCCACCACCTCGAGGCGTCGGGGCGTGAACCAACGCCGTCGGGGCCGGCCCCGGCCGGCGACCGGCGCCGACAGGTCGAAGCGCTGGCCATCGGGGTTGGCCCGGCCGTCGACCAGGGTGGGGATGAGCAGCGGATCCGGGCTGGTGCGGTCGCCCACCATGAACAGGTTGTTCAGCTCGATGGGTCGTTCGGTCTCCACCACCGTGGCCGTGGGGCCCCGCACCGTGCCGATCCAGGCGGCCAGCTCGGGCGCGTTGGACACGGTGGCCGACAGGCACACCAGCCGGACCTCGGTGGGGAGGTGGATGATGACCTCCTCCCACACCGGTCCGCGGTAGGCGTCCTGGAGGTAGTGGACCTCGTCGAGGATCACCCAGCCGAGCGCGTCGAGCGACGGCGACCGGCTGTAGATCATGTTGCGCAGCACCTCGGTGGTCATGACCACGATCGGGGCGTCGCCGTTGACCGCGTTGTCGCCGGTCAGCAGGCCCACCGCCTCGGCGCCGTGCCGGGTCACCAGGTCGTGGTACTTCTGGTTCGACAGGGCCTTGATCGGGGTGGTGTAGAAGGCCTTGCGGCCTTCGGCCAGGGCCCGGGCCACGGCGTGCTCGGCCACCACGGTCTTGCCCGACCCGGTCGGGGCCGAGACCAGGACGGACTCGCCCCGGTCGATGGCCGCGATGCCCTCGCGCTGGAAGCGGTCGAGCTCGAAGGCCTCCGTGGTCATCCCTCGGCGTCGGCCGCTGCCGCCTTGCGGGCTCGCTTGGCCTTGCGCCGGTTGAACAGCCAGCCGAACACGATGGCCAGCTCGTAGAACAGGTACAGCGGGATGGCCAGGGCCAGCATCGAGAAGGGATCGCTCGATCGGGGTGATGACGGCGGAGACCACCACGATCCCCACGATGGCCCAGCGGCGGGCGTGGCTGAGCTGCGCCGGGGTGATCACGCCGGCGATCTCGAGGCGCCACCAGCAGCACGGGGAACTCGAAGCCGATGCCGAAGATGATGATCATCAGCACCACCAGCTTCAGGTAGTCACTGATGTTGTAGACCTGCTTGATGTTCGAGCCACCCACCGCGTTCAGGAAGATGAGGGTGGGCAGCAGCGACACGTAGGCCACCGCCGCCCCCATCAGGAAGAAGGTGACGGCACCGGCGGTGAAGGGCACCGCGTACTTCTTCTCGTGCGGGTAGAGGCCAGGCGTGATGAAGCGCCACAGCTGCCACACCAGCACGGGCATGGCCAGGATGATGCCCACGTAGCCGGCGATCTGGATGCGGGTCAGCAGCGGGGCGATCGGGCTGCCGGCGATGATGATGGCCGTCCTGTTGGCGTTGTGCAGCGGGTCGGTCAGGAACGTGAAGATGTAGGGGTAGAGGAACCACCCGGCCACCGCGCACACCAGCACGGCCACGATGCACTTGATGAGCCGGGAGCGCAGCTCGGCGATGTGCTCCCACAGCGTCATCCGGCCTTCGGCCGCGTCGATGGTGTCGCTCATGGGCGGCCGATCGGGGCCGGATCAGGCCTGAGGCGCGTGCGTCGGATCCAGGTCGCCCTCGGCCGATGCGGTCGGCAAGGTGGACGTCGACGGCGGGGCATCGGCAACGGAGGCCTCGGGGCTGGGGGTCGGGAGCGGGGCGGCCGGAGTGTTCGACACCGCCGACGACTCCGGATCGGCGACCGTCGGGGTGACGGGCCCGTCCTGTTCTAGCGGAGTTACGGGCTGGTCGGCAGCAGGGTCGGCCTGGGCCACGGCGGCCGCGTTGGTGTCGGTCACGTCCATGGCCGTGCGCAGCTCCTGTTGGAACCCCTGGGAGATGCGGCGGAACTCGTTGAGGTACTTGCCGATCTGGCGGGCGGCGTTGGGCAGCTTGTCGGGGCCGAGCACCACGAGGGCGATGAGCAGCACCACCATCAGCTTCTCGGGGCCCACGTTGAACATGTGGCGATCCTACCGATGCGGTGCCCGTCCGAGGGAGTCGCGGGTCGACTCGGTGGCCCGGGCGGTACGTCCCACTTCCTGTCGTACGGAGCGGACGCCGTCATGGATGGGTCGCAGGCGCACCAGCGCCCGATCCAGCGAGGCCACCTCGGCGGCCAGCGCCCGGGCGGCCCAGACCATGGTGACCGCGGCCAGCGCGGTCAGCCCGGACGGGATCAACCAGACCAACGACACGGGCCAGAGCTTAGCGGCGGGTCTCGGTGGTCATCGAGACTCAGCGTTCGAGCAGCTCCGACATGGCGTCCATCAGGCGGCGGTCGTCGCTCAACAGGTCGTGGAAGTCGAGCAGCTCGTCGTGGCTGATGGGCTCGCCGGTCCCCCGGGGCTCGCTCAGCTCGAGCGGGGGTGCCCAGGTCTCGTAGGTGACGCCCGAGGCCACCAGGAGGTCCACGGTGCGGGGCTCAGCCGGCTTGACCACGGTCATGAGGCAGACGGGGCATCGGAACGCGTAGGTCCCCTGGTTGTCGGCGGTGCACACTCGGACACGAACGTCCGCGGTGGTCAGCTCCACGTCTCCGCACTCTGCGCAACTGGCCCGAATTGTCGCCATCGACGCCCTCTCCTCCGGCTATGCGTACGGAATCGGCACACCTCGAGGGCGTCTTGAGGGACGCGGGGTGGGCCGAATGGCCCATTTCGGCCCCTGGCTACGATGGGCCGGTGCCCACCCGGCTCCCGTCGCTGCGTCGCCCCCCCATCGCCTTCGCCCATCGCGGGGCCCGGGCCCATGCGCCGGAGAACACGCTGGAGGCCTTCGTGCTGGCCCTGAAGCTGGGCGCCACCGGCCTGGAGAGCGACGCCTGGCTCACCGCCGACGGCCGAGCCGTGCTCGACCACGACGGCGTGGTCGGGGGGCGCCTGCGCCGTCACCCGATCGACCAGGTGGCCCGGGCCGACCTGCCGGTGCACATCCCGGAGCTGGCCGAGCTCTACGCCACCTGCGGCACCGACTTCGAGCTGTCCCTCGACGTCAAGGACGCGGCCGCCGTCGAGGCGGTGGTGGCCACTGCCGAGGCGGCCGGATCCGACGTGTCCGGGCGCCTGTGGCTCTGCCACGGCGACCTGGACACCCTGATGGGCTGGCGGGCGCGCTGGCCGGCGGTTCGCCTGGTGCACTCGACGTCCACCCGCAACCTGTCCGGAGGCTCCGAGCGCCACGCGGCCACGCTGGCCGACCAGGGCATCGATGCGGTCAACCTCCACCAGAGCGAGTGGACCGGGGGTGGCGGCATCGCCCTCTACCACCGGTTCGAGCGCCTGGCCTTCGCCTGGGACGTGCAGTTCGAACGGTTGATGGCCGAGCTGTTCGACAGCGGCATCGACGCCCTCTACAGCGACCACGTGGACCGCCTGATGGACGCCTGGAACAAGCTGGATTGAGGCTGCGGAGCCGCCAGGCGGAGCAGCTCGCATGGCCCGGGCCAGGATCGGCGAAGCCGAGCCCGGCGGATTACCGCCGGGCCAGGATCACAAGCTGCCCAGGCGGTTGAGCGGCCAGATCCGGAAGAAGGCGCGGCCCACCACCGAGGATTCGGGGATGGGCCCGAAGTAGCGACTGTCCTCGGAGTCGGTGCGGTTGTCACCCATGACCCACAGCTGCCCCTTGGGGATCTTGCAGGGCGCGTCGGGCGTGCAGGCCCACTTGCCCTGCACGGCCACGCTCACCGCCCCGGCGTCCAGGTAGGGCTCGTTGAGCTGGCGGCCGTTGATGTAGACGTGGTTGTTGGCGATGGTGACCGTCTCACCGGGCAGGCCGATCACCCGCTTGATCAGGTCGCTGACGTTGGTGGCGGGCTCGTCCTTGGGGCGGGAGAACACCACCACGTCGCCCCGGTGCACGTCGTGGATCCGGTAGCTCCACTTGTTGACCAGCACCCGGTCCCCCACGTGCAGCGTGCTCTCCATCGACTTGGACGGGATGAAGAAGGCCTGCACCGACGTGGCCGAGATGAGCAGGGCCACCGCCACCGCCACCACCACGACCACCAGCCATTCGACCGCGCTGCGCTTCCACGCCTCGGGCTTGCGGGCCGGGGCGGGCGCGGCGGTCGACTCCACCGGGGCTCGCGGCGCGCTCGGCGCGACCGGGTCCGGCTCGTCGCCGTCGCCAGGAAGCGGCACAGATGCGGACATGCGAGGGTCCTCGGGTATCGGCGGGCGCTCGGGAGCCTGATCGGCGAGCATCGACCGAGGCTAGCCGACGCCTCCTGTCATCCGGACTCGCCCGCGTGATAGCGGGCCAGGATCCGGGCGGCGGCGTCGCGCCCGGCGTGGCGCAGCTCGGGCGGTCCTTCGACCACCGAGGCGTCCGGGCCCAGGCGCAGCACGAGACGCTCCAGCCAGCCCGTCGCGGTCACGGCCAGGGTGGCGCGGACGCGCCCCTCCCCCACCTCCTCGAGGGCCTCGATCGGGTACTGCTCGGCCACCCAGCGGGCCTCGGGACCGAGCTCGATCACCACCCGAGGATCCCCGGCCGAGGGGCTGAACACCGACTCGGGCGGGAGGTCGGCCGGCGGCTCGAAGGTGGTGTCGAGCAGGTCGGCCGTGCTGATGCGGTCCAGGCGGAACAGGCGCTCGTCGTTGGCCAGGTGGCACCAGGCGGCGGTGTACCACTGACCCTGGTCACTGGTCACCCGGTAGGGATCGATGACGCGGTGGGTATGGGTGTCGCGGCCGTAGGCGTAGTAGTCGATGGCCACCTGGCGATGCTGGCGCACCGCGGTTTGGAGGGTGTCGAGCACGTCGTCGCGAACCTCGCCCAGGCGCACCTCCAGGCTGGCCTCGCCGCCTGCGGCGCCCACCGCGGCGGACAGCTTGGCCAGGCCCCGGGCCAACGGCCCTTGCGGATCGGCACCGGGGACGGTGAGCAGGGTGGAGCCGGCGGCCACCAGGGCCACGGCTTGTTCGGGGGTCAGCTGCAACGGGCGGTCGAAGGCCTGGGGCAGGGCGATGTGGACCTGCCCGTCCTCCACGTACAGCTCGATCAGCACGTCGGGGGTGTACGGGTACAGGCCCACCATGGAGACGGTGTCCAGATCGCGCAGCAGCTGGTCGGGATCGATGGCGAAGCGGCGGCAGATCTCGTCCACCGACGCGCTGCCCTGGGCCGCCACCCAGGGCACCAGGCTGAGCAGGCGGGCCACCCGCTCGGAGGCCCCGGCCCGGCTCATGGGCGGGTCTCCTGGGCCAGGTCCGTCAGCCAGGCCACCATCTCCTGGCGCTGTGCGGGCGGTCCGAGCAGCTCGGCCCGGTCGAGGAAACCGAGCACGAAGGATCGGAAGGCGGGCCAGTTCGTCACCGCCACCTCGAAGGTGGCTGAGCCGTCGGAGCCGCGCTCGGCCACCGTGGCCTCGCCCAGTTGGCTGGTGGCCCAGGCCACCTGGTCGCCGTCCACGCGCAGGCGGGCGGTCACCTCGGGGCCTGCGCCGAGCCGCCACGGGTCGTCGGGCAGGCCCGAGCCGGCTTCCACCCGCGGATAGCCGCCGGGGCTGCCCAGCGTCACCTGGTCGGCGATGCGGTCCAGTCGGAAGTTGCGCTCGTCCTGGCGCTGGTGGTCGAAGCCGGTCAGGTACCAGTGGCCGCGCTGGAAGCCGACCCGGTGGGGATCGATGAGGCGGACCTCGTCGTTGTAGGTGAAGGTGGCCTGGCGCCGCTCGGCGCAGGCCTGGAACAGCGCGGCCAGGTTCGGGTCGGCGGGCAGGGAGGCCACCGCCCCGGCGTCCACCGGCCGGGTCTGGCCGTCCGGTGCGGCGTCCACCACCCCGCCCAGCTTCCACAGCGCGTCCGAGCCGTCGAGGCCGTCCAGGCGGACGGCCTGGCGGGCCAGGTGCAGGGCGGCCAGCTCGTCGGGCTCGAAGCCGGGATCGGTGAGGTAGTACCGGCTGCGGTCGATCCGGTAGCCCTCGGCCGGCGGGTCAACCCCTTCGATCGCTTCGAGCACCAGGGGGACGCCCATCTCGCGCAGGTCGTCCTTGTCGCGCTCGAAGGCTCGTCGGAAGCTCAGCTTGGCATCGGGGTAGCCCGGGACCCGGGCCCGCAGCTCCTCGGCGGTGAGGGGCCGGGTGGTGGACAGCAACGTGCTGATCAGGTTGAGCAGGCGCTCGGCTTTGTCGACGGTGGCCACGGGCTCAGAGCGAGGCGATGAGCTTCTCGACCCGCTCGTCGCGCGACTTGAACGGGTCCTTGCACAGGACCGTGCGCTGGGCCTGATCGTTGAGCTTGAGGTGGACCCAGTCGACCGTGTAGTCGCGCTTGCGCTCCTTGGCCCGCCGGATGAACTCGCCCCGCAGCCGTGCCCGGGTGGTCTGGGGCGGGATGTCCATGGCCTGGTCGATGTCGGCGTCGTCGCAGATGCGCTCGACCAGGCCCCGGGCCTGCATCTTGTAGAAGACCCCCCGGTCGCGGTTCACGTCGTGGTACTGCAGGTCGAGCAGCGCCACCCGCGGGTGGCTGAGGGGCAGGTCCTCGCGTTCGCGGTAGCGCTCGATCAGGTTGTGCTTGATCACCCAGTCGACCTCCCGGTCGAGCTTGAGCGGATCGTTCTCGATGGTGGTCAGGCAGTGCTCCCACATCTCCAGGGCCTTGGTCTCGAGCGGGCTCAGCTCGCGCTTCTCCGCGTACTTGAGGGCCCGGTTGAGGTACTCGCCCTGGATCTCCAGCGCGCTGGCCTCACGGCCGTTGGCCAACCGCACCCGGCGCCGGCAGGTGATGTCGTGGCTGATCTCGCGGATGGCCCGGATGGGGTTCTCCAGCGTCATGTCCCGCAGCACCACGTTCGGCTCTTCGAGCATCCGCAGCAGGATGCTGGCCGCCCCCACCTTCAGGAACGTGGAGTACTCGCTCATGTTGGAGTCGCCCACGATCACATGCAGTCGGCGGTAGCGCTCGGCGTCGGCGTGGGGCTCGTCGCGGGTGTTGATGATGGGCCGGGACCGGGTGGTGGCGCTGGAGATGCCCTCCCAGATGTGCTCGGCCCGCTGGCTCACGCAGAAGGTGGCGCCCCGGGCGGTCTGGAGCACCTTGCCGGCGCCGGCGTAGATCTGGCGGCTGACCAGGAACGGGATCAGCACCTCGGCGTAGGTGCCGAAGTCGTCGCGCCGGCTGGTCAGGTAGTTCTCGTGGCAGCCGTAGCTGTTGCCGGCCGAGTCGGTGTTGTTCTTGAAGAGGTAGATGACACCCCGGATGCCTTCTTCCCGCAGCCGCTGCTCGGCGCTGGCCAGGAGCTGTTCGAGGATGCGCTCCCCCGCCTTGTCGTGCACCACCAGGTCGTAGATGGAGTCGCACTCGGGCGTGGCGTACTCGGGGTGCGAGCCCACGTCGAGGTAGAGCCGGGCGCCATTGGCCAGGAACACGTTGCTGGACCGGCCCCAGGACACCACCCGGCGGAACAGGTAGCGGGCCACCTCGTCGGGGCTGAGCCGGCGCTGGCCGCGGAGCGTGCAGGTGACTCCGTACTCGTTCTCGAGACCGAAGATGCGGCGCTCCACGGGGCCACGCTATCGGGACGCGACCGCCGCGCCCGGTACCCAGGTGGCGGTCAGCCCAGCAGGGCGGTGCGCTCGTCGCGCTCGAGGCGTCGGAAGGCCCGGCGGGCGTCGGTGCGCTCGAGCACGGCGGCCTCCAGCTCCTCGGCCCCCAGGGTGCGATCGGGCCCGGCCAGGGCCGCCACCGCCGCGCCCAAGGCCCCGGCCAGATCGAAGGTGTCGTGCCACGCCTCGGTCAGGCGCGTGTTGATGGCCTCGGCCTCGCCCCCGAGCACGGTGAAGGACTCCTCGTCCATGACGGTTCCGTCGTAGAGGATGTGGAAGAGGCGGTCGTCGGCCCGGGTGGCCCCCACCTCGGCCACCAGGATCTCGACCTCCATGGGCTTCATCTCGTGGGTGAAGATCTGGCCCAGGATGGAGGCGTACTGGTTGGCCAGGCTGCGGGCGTCCACGTCCTCGCGGCTGTAGGCGTAGCCCTTGAGGTCGGCGGCGCGGACCCCGGCGATGCGCAGCTGGTCGAACTCGTTGTACTTGCCCACCCCGGCGAAGGCGATGCGGTCGTAGATCTCCGACACCTTGCGCAGCGTGGACGACGGGTTCTCGGCGCAGATCAGGATGCCCTGGTCGTAGACGGCGGCCACCAGGCTGCGGCCCCGGGCGATGCCCTTGCGGGCGTAGTCGGCCCGGTCCTTCATGACCTGCTCGGGGGCGACGTAGAAGGGCATGCTCATGACGGGTCTCCCGAGTCGTCGGAGGTCTCGGGTATGCGGGGCGGGGCCAAGCCCTCGCGCCCGGCCAGCACCTCGATGAGCGTGCCGAAGCGCTCGGCGATCTCCGGCTCGGTGACCCGCTCGAACCCGGCGCTGGTGATGGTGGCCATGGTCGGGTAGATCCCCCGCACCAGGTCGGGCCCGCCGGTGGCCGAGTCGTCGTCGGCCGCGGTGAACAGGGCGTTGATGGCCAGGTCGAGCGCGTCCTGGCGGGTCAGGCCGTCACGGAACCCGATCTTGATCACGGTCCCGGCGTGCAGGCTGCCGGACCCGGTGGAGGCGAAGTTGCTCTCCTCGTAGCGCCCGCCGGTCACGTCGTACTGGAACAGGCGCCCGGTCTGGCGGGCCAGGTCGTAGCCGGCGAACAACGGCACCACGGCCAGGCCCTGCATGGCCGCCGGCAGGTTCGATCGCACCATGGTGGACAGCTGGTTGGCCTTGCCGTCCAGGCTCAGCGCCGAGGCCTCCACCTTCTCGTAGTGCTCGAGCTGGAGCTGGAAGAGCTTGACCATGTCCATGGCCGGCCCGGCCGCCCCGGCGATCGCCACCCCCGAATGGCGGTCGGCGGCGAACACCTTCTCCATGGCCCGGTGCGAGATGAGGTTGCCGCTGGTGGCCCGACGGTCGCCGGCCATGACCACCCCGTCGGCGTAGCGGATGGCCACCACGGTGGTGGCGTGGGTGATGGTCAGCACCCCGTCCAGGCTGGAGGGCGGAGCCGGAGGCTCGAGGCCCACGCGGCGCAGGAGCTCGGCGAAGCTGGGCCCCGGATCATCGTGGGGCGAGAACATGGGCAGGGTCACGGGTGCGTACGCTACCGGCTCGGTCGGGACACGAACGCGCTCTGAGCACCTCTGGGGTGCACAACTCGCGACCGTGCCCCCGTCGGCGCCGGGTGTGGGCTACTGCCCGCCCTTCTGGACATACGAGCGGACGAACTCCTCGGCGTTGGTCTCGAGGACGTCATCGATCTCGTCCAGCAGGTCATCGAGCTCGGCCTTGATCTTCTCGCCTTTTTCGGAGGTGGCCGGGGTCTCCTCGATCTCGGCGTCCTTCTTGGCCGGCGCCGGCTTGCGGATCTGCTCTCGTTCAGCCATCTGACCCTCTCCGAAATCCTTTGGTGCTCGGCATCGTCAGGTGCCCAGCCTGTCGAGCAATTCAGACGATGTCTTGCAATCGGCCAACAACGTACCCACGTGAGCCTCTGTTCCGCGCGTCGGTTCCATCATCGGCACCCGTCGCAGGGGTTCGCGGCCGATGTCGAACACCAGCGAGTCCCAGTTGGCGGCCACGATGTCGTCGGACCAGCGCTGCAGGCACTTGCCCCGGAAGTAGGCCCGGGTGTCGACCGGCGGCTCGGACACGGCGGTGGCCACCTCCTCGTCGGTGGTCAGCCGTTCGACCCCCAGGCGGTCGAACAGGGACTTGCCGGGTCGGAGGTCGGCGTACTGCAGGTCGAGGGCGGCCAAGCGGGCATCGTCCCAGGCCAGGTCGTGGCGCTGGCGGTAGCCGTCGATCAGACGGTATTTGGCCACCCAGTCGAGCTGGCCGGCCAGGGCCATGGGATCCACCTCCAGGGTGGTCAGCACGTGCTCCCAGCGGCGCAGCACCTCGGCGCCCACGGCCTCGCCCACGCACTCGAGCCCGGCCGACTCGGCGTACTTGCGAGCTCGGTCCAACAGCTCCCACTGGACGTCGAGGGCGGTGACGGTGGTGCCGTCCACCAGCTCCAGGGGCACGCGCAGGTCGAGGTCGTAGGAGACCTGGCGCATGGCCCACACCGGCGTGTTGAAGCTGAACTGGCGAGGCAGGGCGTCGTCTTCGATCATGGCCAGCACGATGGCGGTGGTGCCCACCTTCAGGAAGGTGGAGATCTCCGACAGGTTGGCGTCGCCCACGATCACGTGCAGGCGCCGGTACTTGGTGGCGTCGCAGTGGGGCTCGTCGCGGGTGTTGACGATCGGGCGCTTGAGCGTCGTCTCCAGCCCGACCTCCTCTTCGAAGAAGTCGGCCCGCTGGGTCAGCTGGAACGGCACCTGCTGGCTGGTCGTCCCCGGTGCCTCGCAGCCCACCTTGCCCGATCCGGTGAAGATCTGTCGGGTGATGAAGTGGGCCATCACGTGGGTCACGATGCGACCGAACGGCAGCTGGCGATCCATCAGGTAGTTCTCGTGGCAGCCGTAGCTGTTGCCCTTGCCGTCGGAGTTGTTCTTGTAGACCACGATCTCCTGGCCCTCGGGCAGCACCCGGCGAGCCGCCTCCATGGAGCGTCGGGCGATGAGCTCGGCGGCCCGGTCGAACACCACCACCGACCGGGCATCGGCGCACTCGGGCGTGGACAGCTCGGGATGGGCGTGGTCGACGTAGTAGCGAGCCCCGTTGGTCAGCACCGCGTTCACCAGGTGGGTCTCGACCTCGGGCGGCATGGATCCGGCCGGCGTGGTGCCGCGGGCGTCGTTGCCCGGTGACTCGTCCTCGAAGTCCCAGCCCACGTTGGGCACCGCCGCGGGCGCCTCGGAGCGTCGGGTCTCGTTCAGGTAGGCGTTGATCAGCATCGACGAGGCCGCGATGGGGTTCGACTCGGCCACGCCGCGGATCAGGATCCCGTACTCGGTTTCGATGCCGCAGATCTTGGGGATCGCCATCACGACGACCCTATCTGGCCTGGCCCTCCGGTCGGCAAGCCTCCCTGCGGGCGCCTTCGGCATCTGGGTGTCATCGGGCCAGCGGCTCCGGCCTGGCGGCCTTCGCCTTCCAGCTCCGGTCGGCAAGCCTCCCTGCGGGCGCCTTCGGCATCTGGGTGTCATCGGGCCAGCGGCTCCGGCCTGGCGGCCTTCGCCTTCCAGCTCCGGTCGGCGAAGCCGACGGCTACAGGTACTGGCCGGTGGCCACCCGCTCGATGGCCCGGCCGCCGGTGGTGTCGGCATCGGCGCGCTTGATCAGCGTGCGGACGTAGATGATGCGCTCGCCCTTCTTGCCCGAGATCTTGGCCCAGTCGTCAGGGTTGGTGGTGTTGGGCAGGTCCTCGTGCTCCTTGTACTCCTGGTGGATCGACTCCACCAGGTCGTTCACGCAGATGCCCGGGTTGCCGTGGTCGATCAGCCGCTTGATGGCCAGCTTCTTGGCTCGGCGCACGATGTTCTCGATCATCGCCCCCGACGAGAAGTCCTTGAAGTACATGACCTCCTTGTCGCCGTTCTGGTAGGTCACCTCCAGGAACTGGTTGGCCTCGTCGTCGCGGTACATCTCGGCCACGGTCTGCTCGATCATGGCCGCCACCGCCTTGTCCCGATCGCCCCCGCCCAGCGAGGCCACCTCGCCTTCGTCGAGCGGGAGATCCGACTCGAGGTAGCGGGCGAAGATCTGCGCGGCCGCCTCCTCGTTCGGACGCTCGATCTTGATCTTCACGTCCAGACGGCCTGGGCGCAGGATGGCCGGGTCGATCAGGTCCTCGCGGTTGGAGGCCCCGATCACGATCACGTTCTTGAGCGTCTCCACCCCGTCGATCTCGGCCAGCAGCTGGGGCACGATGGTCGACTCCATGTCGGAGCTGATGCCGGTGCCGCGGGTGCGGAAGAGGGAATCCATCTCGTCGAAGAAAACGATGACGGGCCAGCCCTCCTCGCTCTTCTCCCGGGCTCGCTGGAAGACGAGCCGGATCTGGCGCTCGGTCTCGCCCACGTACTTGTTCAGCAGCTCCGGGCCCTTGATGTTGAGGAAGTAACTGCGGGCCTGGTGGTCGCCGCTGACCTCGGCCACCTTCTTGGCCAGCGAGTTGGCCACGGCCTTGGCGATGAGCGTCTTGCCGCAACCCGGGGGGCCGTAGAGCAGGATGCCCTTGGGGGCGGGCAGCCGGTAGTCGGCGAACAGGTCGTGGTGGACGAAGGGCAGCTCCACCGCGTCGGTGATCTGTTCGATCTGGCTGTCGAGCCCACCCACGTCGTCATAGGAGATGTCGGGCACCTCTTCGAGGACCAGCTCCTCCACCTCGGGACGGGGCAGCACCTCGAGCAACAGGCCCGAGCGCATGTCCTGGAGCACCGAGTCACCGGCGCGGATCTTGGTGCCCTTGAGGACGTCGGCCAGCTCGGCCACCCGCTCCTCGTCGGCCCGGCCCACGATCATGGCCCGGGTCCCGTCCTCGAGCAGCTCCTTGAAGGTGACCACCTCGCCGGTCAGCTCGGGGGTGCGGGCCAGCACCACGTTGAGCGACTCGTTGAGCACCACCTCGGCGCCGCGGGTCAGGTCGTTGCCGGTCAGGTCGGGATGGACCGAGACCCGCATCTTGCGACCGCCCGAGAAGACGTCGACCGTGCCGTCGTCGTTGGCGCCCAGCAGGGTGCCGTAGGCCGACGGGGGTTGGGTCAGCTTCTCGACCTCGTCGCGCAGGGCGGCGATGTGCTCGCGGGCCTCGCGCAGGGTATAGGTCAGCTTCTCGTTCTGCGAGACGGCCTGGGCCAGCTGGCCCTTGCTCTCGAGCAGCCGCTCCTCGAGGGTTCGCACCCGTTTGGGGGCATCGGCCAGCCGCCGTCGCAGCGAGGCCACCTCCTCCTCGAGCAACCGGGCCTGGTCACGCAGCTCGGCCAGCTCACCGTGTTCACCGGCGCCGAGCGGTCCATCTTCGTGGCCTTCGTTGACGGGGATCACCTCCTCCGCGATCGTGGTTCGGACCCTACACCGGGCCTCGCGGCGATCGGCGGAGCACGGCTCGATTTGCCCGCGATCCTTGCGCCGTAGCACGCTCGCGGCCAGCTGATTTCCCCTGTATCACCCGGGTTTATTGCCGACAGGTGACTACACTGGTTCGAGCAGGTGCCCCCGGCACCCGATCTCGCCCCCCACCATCACTCGAGAGAGGTACGGCGCACCATGAAGGTCTGGATCGATCAGGATCTCTGCACCGGCGACGGGCTCTGTGAAGAGATCGCCCCCGACGTGTTCACGCTGCTCGACGACGGGCTGGCGTACGTCAAGGAGGGCGACAAGGTCTTCTCGAACCCCGGTGGCGCCGAGGGCCTGGCCAACGTGCCGTCCGGGCAGGACGAGGCCGTTATCGAGTCCGCCGAGGAGTGCCCCGGCGAGTGCATCTTCATCGAGATCGAGTAACCGCCGGCGCCGTGCGATGATCAGGCGGTGAACGAGCCGTCGAGCGGTCGGCTGCTGATCGCCGGGCCCAGCCTGGGTGACGCCAACTTCGATCGAACCATCGTCTACCTGCTCGACCACGGACCGGACGGGTCCCTGGGGGTCGTGATCAACCGACCCAGCCAGTTCGAGGTGGCGCGCGCCCTGCCGGGTTGGGCCGACGCGGTCGGGCCTCCTCCGGTCGTGTTCAGCGGCGGTCCGGTCGAGGCCGGGGTGGCCATGGGGTTGGCCCGGTTCCGCGACTCCCCCGACGGGATCGCATCGGTCGACCTGAGCCTGGGTCCGGAATCGGTGGCCGAGGGCATCGACGTGGCCCGGATCTTCGTGGGCTACTCGGGGTGGGGAGGCGGCCAGCTCGATCTCGAGCTGAGCGCCGGAGCCTGGTTCGTGGTGGATGCCGAACCCAGCGACCTGTTCAGCGACCAGCCGGAGAACCTCTGGGGCGCCGTCCTGCGTCGCCAGCAGGCCCGTTCCGCCATGGCCGATGCAAACCCCTCCTGGAACTGAGCCAACCTGCTTGGCCCTCCGGTCGGCAAGCCTCCCTGGGGGCCGGCCTCGCCATCCGGGTGTCATCGGTCCAGCGGCTCCGCCCTGGCGGGCTGCGCCTTCGTCTTTCCCGCCGGTCGAGCCATCAGGCGCAGTCCTGGGTGGACACGGCGTGGGTGTGGGGCTGGGCCAGCACCGCCTGCAGCTCCGAGGGCGCCAGCGCGTAGGCCTGGTTCGACTGGTCGGTGGACACCGCGAAGGCCACCCCCACCACCTGGCCGTCACCGCCCACCACCGCCGAGCCCGAGTCACCCGGGGCCAGCGAGGCGGCCAGCTCCAGCACCTGTCGGTCGACCTGGTCTTGGCCGTAGATGTCGTTGCTGACCGCGGTGATCTGGCGGGCGATCTGGTACGGCGCCACCCGCAGCGGCGCGCCGCCGGGGTGGCCGAACACCCCGCCGCGCTGGCCCACCGCCGGACTGGACAGGGCCAGCGCCGGTCGATCCAGCCGGGGAACCGACAGCAGGGCCAGGTCGCGCTCGGGGTCGTAGGCCACCACCGTGGCCCGCAGGCGGCTGCCGTCGTCGCGAATCACGGTGGTGGTGGGCTCGCCGGCCACCACGTGGGCGTTGGTGACCACCAGGCCGTTGGCCACCGCGAAGCCGGAACCGTCGAGGATCCGCTGGCAGGAGATCCCCTCCACCTTGACCACCGACCGGGCCACGCTGGATTCGGTGGCCGGGGCCAGGCCGGTCACCGCCGGCGGCGAGACCGGCGGCGCGTTGGGGTCGAGGTCCGCGATCACCCCCGGGAACTGGCTGGGGCCGACCAGCGTCTCCACCATCTGCGAGGCGTCGGGGGCGGTGGGCAGGTCTTCGGCGAAGGCCCGGGCGACGCGGGAGTGGGCGGTGAGGTCGGCCGGCCAGCCCTGGGTGGCCGCCACCAGGGGGAGCAGCAACCAGATCAGGGCGCACACCCCGACCAGGCCGGCCAGGGCGCCCAGGACGCGATCGGCCCGCTGCACCGCGCCCGATCGGGGACGCGGCGCGAACCGCAGGCCCAACGCCAGCCCGACGGTCTGGCCCAGCACGGCGCCGGCCAGCACCACGGCCAGCGCCACCAGGATCAGCTGGCCCCGCGGCGATCCCCCCACCCGGTCGAGCACCCAGGGCAGCACCCGCACACCGAGCACCAGTCCCGCGCCCAACCCGATCCACGACAGCACCCGGGTGGTGAAGCCCAGGCGGTAGCCCGCCACCACGGCCGCGATGGTCACCGCCACCAGCACCAGGTCGAGGGCGTTCATCCCTCCAGCATCAACGACCGACCAGGCGCGCGTGGGTCAGGAAGCCGGTGTGGGCCACCATCCGGTGGTCGGGGCGGACCGACTGGCCCTCGATGTGCCAGCTGCGCTGCAGCACCTCGAGGGTCTCGGCCATGGCGAAGGGGGCGTCGTCGAGGGCCTCCCGCAGCTGGGTGGCCTGGGTGATGCTGGGTGTGTACGCCAGCAGCAGGCCCCCGGGGGCCAGGGTGTCGAGGGCGTGGGGCACGACCCGCCAGGGCTCGGGCAGATCCAAGACGATGCGGTCGAAGGGCTCGGGCCCGGCCTCGATGCCGTCGTAGCAGTCCCGGATCTCGACCTGGTAGCGGGACAGCACCTCTTCGCCCAGGAAGGCGGCCACGTTCGTCCGGGCCCGGTTGGCGAAGTCCTCGCGCAGCTCGTAGCCGGTGATGGTGGCCCCGGCCCGCAGCATGGTCATGGACAACGCCCCGGAGCCGACGCCGGACTCCAGCACCCGCACGCCCGGGGTGATGTCGGCCAGCAGCAGGATGGGGCCCAGGTCCTTGGGATAGATGACCTGCGCGCCGCGGGGCATCTTGAGGATGAAGTCCGACAGCGTGGGCCGCAGCACCCGGTAGCCCTGCCCCCGCGTCGAGCGGACGGTGAGCCCTTCGGGTTGGCCGACGATGTCGGCGTGAGCCACGAACCCGGCGTGGGAGTGGAACTCGCCACCCTCGGTGAGCACCACCAGGTAGCGGCGGTTCTTGGTGTCGGTGAGCAGGACGCGCTCGCCCACCTGCAGCGGCGCGCTCACGGGCGCCGGGCCGGGGCGGCCACCGGCACCGGCCCGGCGGCCGCGTGGCCCCCGGCGCGCTCCACCAGCCGGCAGAAGGCGCAACGCTCGGCGGTGGTGGGCGCCCCGCAGGACGGGCAGGCGTGCAGCTCGTCCTGGTCGAGCTCGGCCTCGGCCCGGAACCGCGCCGACGCCCGGCTGAGGAAGCCGAAGTAGAAGTCGTGCTTGGAGCCCGGTGAGGTCAACTCGATGGTGTTCAGGGCGTCTTTGTAGCCCAGATGCTTGTTGCCGACGGCCATCGGGCACTCCTCGACGATGTAGTCGATGCCCCGCACCACGCAGTAGGCGGCCATCTCCCGCTCGCCCAACCGCACCAGTGGCTTGACCTTGCGGGGGAAGCCGTTGGCCGCCGGCAGGACCGGGAGCTGGCGCCCCAGGTACTCGGTGTGCCACCGGAGCACGTTGCCGAACAGCACCGCCGCCTCGTCGTCGAGGTTGTGGCCGGTGGCGACCACGTCGTAGCCGCCTTCCAGGGCGGCCCGGTCGAACAGGTGGCGCTTGGACAGACCGCACGCCGAGCAGGGCACGCGACGGGCCGCCTTGGCTCCCCCGGGGATGTCGTAGCCGTAGTCGGTGGGCAGGTCGATCTCGATCAGCTCGGCGCCGCGGGAGTCGGCGAAGGCCCGAGCGTGGTGGTGGGAGGCGTCGCTGTAGTCGCCGATGCCCAGACCCAGGTAGAGGCCGTCGGCCTGATGACCCATCTCCAGCAGCAGGTCCCACAGGGCCAGCGAGTCCTTCCCGCCCGACACCGCCACCAGCACCCGCTCGCCTTCGCCGATCATGTCGAACTCGGCGATGGCCTTGGCCACCTGATCCCGGCACAGCTTCAGGAAGTGCTCGGCGCAGAAGTTGGCGTTGTGCCGGCGGATGTCGATGATGGCCGGCTGGCGACAGACCCGGCACCTCACGGCGCGGGTACCCAGGCCGGCTCGGCGCCGCCCGAGATCACCGGCCGGATCTCCACGTCGTCGGCGTCGGACAGCCAGCCGTCGCCGGCCACGATGGTCCCGTCGCGGATGACCAGCACGGACTCGCGGTTGATGTCGAGCCGGGCCAGCAGCGTGGTCACCTGCATGGCCCCCGACACCTCCAGCTCGCGCCGCGGATTGCGCAGGAGCACCTTCATGTCGTCCGGCTGGCCTTGCTCGTGGCCCGCTTGGCCGCTCGCGCCGCCTGCTTGCGTTCGCGCCGGCTCGGGGGCGGCTCGTGGTGGGTGATGACGACCGACTGCCCCGGGCCCAGGCGATCGCGGTAGATGACCGCGGTCTCGGGCCGGGTGAGCCACTGGAAGAAGCGGATGGTCCACACCACCGCCCCGATGGCCAACCACAACTGGCTGCCACCCAGGAAGCCCTGGCTGAGCGCCTTGGCCCGCAGATAGGCCAGCATCAGATGCGACGCACCTCGACGATCGTTCGGTTGCGCCGGCCGCGGCGGCGACCGAGCACGAAGGCGATGCCCACGATGGCCACGCCCACCACGATGGCCGCGGTGAGCCCGTAGCTGCGGGCCTCCTCGCCGATGACCTCCACCTCGCCCTGCAGCTCGCGGAACTTGGCCTCGATGTCGTCCCGGCTGATGGGTTCGGTCCGGTCGGGGTTGTCGTCCGCCGCCATCACTGCGCTCCCTGGTGCTCTCGACCACCGTGGGTGATCCGCCAGGTGGCCAACCCGATGACCAGCATGAGGCCCAGGGCCACGATGAGGTACGGGGCCCACGACCAGTTGCCCTCGAAGGTCGAGCCGGTCTCGGTCTGCAGGGCGCGCAGCGCGCTGAGGGCCACGAAGAACACGCCCATGGCCAGCAGCACCGCCCCGAGCGCGCCCCAGGCCAGGTAGGCCCCCAACGACTTGAGGGGATCGACGGTCTCCTGCTGCGCGTACGCCTTGAGCAGATCGAGGAGCTCCTGGAAGATCTCGGTGATGCTCTTGGGGGCGGGCTTGGCCACTGGGCTCCTCGGAGTGGGCCGATGGACGGGTTCGGAAGGTGTATCCCGGCTGCCGGCAGCGTGCAAGCATCAGCCCGAGCCGGAGCCGTCCAGCTCCACCCGCCGGCGCAGGTCGTCCTCCAACTCGCTCAGCAGCGCGGCGGTGACCTCCAGCCGTTCCGAGGTGGACCCGATGGCCAGCAGCCGCTGCTGGTCGGCCGGCCCCAGCGGTGCCACCGCCGCCAGCTGGTAGCTGGCCAGCTCGACGTCGTCGGCCAGCTCGAGGGTGGCGTCGGCCACCCGGTCCCCCAGCTCGGCGGCCATGGCCAGCACCCGTCGCAGGTGGCTGACCACCGGGGCCAGCTGCTCGTCGGTGGATTCGACCTCGTCGGGCCAGTCCTGCACCTGCGCCCGGGGATAGGGGGCGTCGTCGAGCCACTGGTCGACCCGTATCCGGCGGACACCGACGGTGCCCAGGGCCCAGCGTCCCCCGTCCATCTCCACGGCTTCGATGATCTGGGCGGCCGTGCCCACCGCGCTGCGCTGGTCGCCGCCGCCCACCTCGCTCCCCCGTTCGATCAGCACCACGCCGAACTGGCGGTCACCCTCGAGGCAGTCGCGCACCAGG
This sequence comes from uncultured Microthrixaceae bacterium, assembly GCA_963793965.1. Classification (GTDB taxonomy): domain Bacteria; phylum Actinomycetota; class Acidimicrobiia; order Acidimicrobiales; family Acidimicrobilacustridaceae; genus UBA4742. Next base: position 627,001 of record CAWCCB010000006.1, on the reverse strand, counting down.
GCCTGGTAACGGGGCTCGAAGACGTGCAGGGGCAGGTAGACGCTGGGGAACAGCACCGTGCCCAGCGGGAACATGGCCAGCTCGGGCACAGGTGCCTAGGAGCCGGCGGCCTGGGGCGACAGCGCGGCGATGGGGGTGGAGGCGCCGTACTGGGTGAGCGCGAGGGCCACCTGGTCCAGCAGGGCTGGCCCGTTGGGCGAGCTGCCGTTGATGATGAACGCGAAGGTGAGCACCTGGCCCGACAGCGAATGGACGTAGCCGGCCAGGGCGTTGACCGTGTCCAGGGTGCCCGTCTTGGCCGCCACCTTCCCCGCCGCTGGGGTGTTGTTGAGGCGGAAGCGCAGCGTGCCGGTCTGGCCGGCCACGGGCAGGCTCTTGGCCAGCACGGAGTCGGGGCCGGCTCGATCGAGGGCGGCGGTGAGCAGGTTGCAGGTCACCCGATTGCCCAGGTCCAGCCCGGAGCCGTCGATGGTCACCGTCCCCGCGGTGGGCAGCCCCAACTGGGTGAGCGTGTCGTGCACGGTGCGGGCGCCGGCCGCGGTCGACCCCTGGTGGGCCACGGTGGCGCCCAGGTACTTGGTCAGCACCTCCGCGGTGCGTGTTGTCGCTGCGGCGCAGCATCTCGAGCAGGTCCTGGGACAGGGGCAGCGAGTCGAGGGTGGCCACGGGGTGCGCCCCGGCGGGCGCCGGAGCCGAGGCGGCCGATCCGGTGACGGTGACACCCTGCTGGCGCAGCAGGGTGATCAGGGTGGCCGCGGCCAACGAGGGCGGATCGCCGGCCTTCCGGTTGGCCGAGGGAGCTTCGGGGTTGTCGGTCAGTCCGGTGAAGCCGCCGTTGACCATGAGGGCGCTGAGGGGCCCGACCTCGCCGGCGGTGATGTAGCGCCCGGGCCAGCTGGCCACATAGCGCTGCGCATCGAAGAGCGACTCGTCCCCCACCACGTTGCCGTGGATGGCGGTGATCCCGGCCGCCTTGATGGCGGTGGCCAGCTTGGCGAAGTCGTTGTACGGCTCGTTGGGGTCTTCCTGGGAGGGCTGGTCACCGGTGGTCTGGAGCAGCGGGTCACCTCCGCCCACCACGAACAGGTCGCCCTCGACCACGCCGCCCGACACCGGCGCGGCGGTGACCGCCCGCGTCTTGAAGGTCAGGTTGGGGCTGACGTGGGCCAACATGGCGGTGGTGGTGAGCAGCTTCTCGGTGGACGCGGGGTTCACCGGCAGGGTGCCCTTCACGTCGTCGATGGTGCGCCCGTCGGCGTGGACCACCAGGCAGCTGGTGGGGGTGGCCTGGGCCACGATGGGCGCCAGCGCGGCCAGCACCTGGGTGTCAGCGGCGTGCGCGGCCAACAGGGTGGGCAGTCGGCGGGCCGAGAGCACCGGTGTGGCCAGTCGAGGGGCGTGGTCGCCCGGCGCGGACCTGGGCGCGGACCCAGTAGCCGCCGCTCCGGGCGCCATGAGCGCGACCAGTGCGAGCGCGATCACCGCCGCCAAGGTCCGTCGAGCCATCCGGTCGAGCGTAAGAGATGAGCGCTCCGCGAGGGGCGCGCCCGGCCTCACAGGCGGTGGTGGCGCCGCCATCGAGCCCGCTCCCAGAGGTGGGCCAGGGCCCCGACGGCCCGGTTGGACGACGGGTAGCAGAGCTTGCCGGCCTCGACCACGCCCCGGACCGCGGCGTTGTCGGGGAAGGTCACCGCCAGCTCGGTGGCGACCAGCACCGGCTTGCCCAGCTCGTCGGCCAGGGCCGCGGCGGTGGCCGTGTACCGGTGGTCCTGGCGGTCGTGGTAGGCCACGATGCGATCGAGGCCGTGATCCGGGTAGAAGGGGCCGTCGCGTTCCAGGCGGGCCTGGTTGGACTGGATGCCCATGCCCAGCAGGATGACCCCGTCGACGTCGGGGTGACGGGCGGTGATCTCGAGCACCGTGGTGATGGTGTCGCGGGTCTCGCCGCCGGCCAGGTCGATCGGGTTGTTGCGGCTCCAGCGGGGAGGCAGCTCGGCATCGAGGGCCGCGATCAGGTCATCGGGCAGGGCGGTGAGCTCCAGGGACGTGCCGGCGATGGCGTCGGCGGTGATCACGCCCCAGCCGCCGGCGGTGGTGACCACGGCCACCCGCGGGCCCTGGGGTTCGGGCTGGGTGGCGAAGGTGGCCGCCACCTCGTAGGCCTCCTCGATGGTGGCGGCCCGGATCACGCCGGCCTGGCGGCACATGCCGTCGAAGACCCGATCGTCGGTGGCCAGCGAGCCGGTGTGGCTGGCCGCGGCCCGCTGCCCGCCGGAGGTGGCCCCGCCCTTGACCAGCACCACGGGCAGGCGCTCGGCCACGGCGCGGATCTCGTCGAAGAATCGCCGCCCGTCGGGGATGCCCTCCACGTAGGCCAGGGCCACATCGGTGGCCGGATCGTCGGCGTAGAAGGCCAGGAAGTCGGTGACGCCCACCATGGCCGAGTTGCCGGCCGACACCGCCCGGCTGATCCCCACCCCGCTGGCGCAGGCGTAGTTCATGAACGAGGACACGAAGTTGCCCGACTGGCTGGCCACCCCGATGCGCCCGGCCGGCGGGTAGGGCGCCACGATCTGGGCGCACAGCGACGACGGCGTCGACACCACGCCCTGCCCGTTGGGCCCGACCACCAGCACGCCCAGCTCGTCGGCCAGCGTCACCAGTTCGTCCTGAGCCCGGCGGCCCTCCTCGCCGGCCTCGCCGTAGCCGGCCGAGGCCAGGAAGGCGGCGGTGATGCCCTTGGCCGCCGCCGCTCGCAGCACGTCGGGATTGGTGGAGGCGGGGGTGCAGACGAACACCAGGTCGGCGGCCCCGTCGGGGATCTCCTCGATGGTGGCCACGGTGTCGATGCCCAGCACCGGGGTGGCGTCGCGGTTGGTGGCGAAGATCCGCCCGCCGTAGCCGTTGGACAAGATGTTGTGGAGGGCCACGAACCCGAACTTGCCCGGATGGCTGGAGGCGCCGGCCACCACCACGCCCTTGGGGTCGAACAGGGCCTCGAACTGCTCGGTGCGACCGGTGCCCATCAGGCCCGCTCCCCCGACCTCGGCTCGCTCCGGGGACTCCGCTGTCTCGGCTCGCTCCGGGGACTCCGCTGTCTCGGCTCGCTCCGCGATCTCGACCAGGGCGTCCACGGCGATGGGGGCGCCGTCCACGATGATCAGCGGGTTCAGGTCGGCTGAGATGAGCTCCGGGGTCTCTTCGGCGGCGCGCGACAGGCCCAGCAGGACGTCGGCCAGGCGCTGGCGATCCACGGCCGGCTCGCCCCGGAAGGGGCCCAGCAGGGACTGGGTGGCCAGGTCGTCGATCATCTCCCGGGCGTCGGCCCGGTCGATGGGCACCAGTCGGATGCTCACGTCGGCCACCGCCTCGGCCAGGATGCCCCCCACGCCGACCATGACGGTCATGCCGAACTGGGGGTCGTCGGCCAGCCCGGCGATGAGCTCGCGGTTGCCCCGCACCATCGGCGCCACCAGCAGGCCCACTGCGCCGTCGTCGGGGGTGGCCGCGCCCAGCAGCTCCCCCGCCGCCCGACGCACGGCCTCGGCATCGCCCAGACCGAGGCGCACCAGACCCCGCTCGGTCTTGTGGGCGATCTGGTCGCCGCAGAGCTTCACCACCACGGGATAGTCCAGCTCGTCGGCCGCGGCCACCGCGGCCTCGACGTCGCCCACCACCTTCTCGGGCAGGACGGGCAGGCCGAAGCCCGCCAGGAGGGCCTTGGAGTCCGCCTCGGACAGGATGGGCATGGCTGCGTACCCTACTCAGGCATGTTCTGGAGGCTGGCATGTTCGGGCTGATCGAGGGCTTCTACGGCCCACCCTGGACGTGGGCGGCGCGCTCGGAGGTGCTGCGCTTCGGCCACGATCGGGGTCTCGACCTCTACCTGTACGGCCCCAAGGACGATCCCCGCCACCGCGAGCGCTGGCGAGAGCCTTACCCCACCCCGGAGCTGGACGGGTTCGCCGCACTGGTGGCCGACCGGACCATGGAGGTCGGCTTCGCCATCTCACCGGGACTGTCGGTCGACGTCGACTCGGCCGAGGACCGGGCCGCGCTGGGGGCCAAGGTGGACCAGCTGGTCGACGTCGGCATCGCGGTGGTGGCCCTGCTGCTGGACGACATCCCGGTGCGTCCGGGACTGGGGCCCGAACACGCCCGGCTGACCGCCTGGCTGCACGACCACCTGGCCGGGCGCGCCTCGCTCATCCTGGTACCCACCGAGTACGCCGGCACCGAGCCCTCCGCCTACCTCGACGCCCTGGTCGCCGGCGTGCCCGATGAGGTGCCCATCGGCTGGACCGGCCGTCGGGTGGTGTGCGACCGGATCACCGTGGCCGAGGCCCGCGCCCGGGCCGACGCCCTGGGTGGGCGGGCGCCGTTCGTGTGGGACAACTATCCGGTCAACGACGGGCTGATGGCCGACCGCCTGTTCCTGGGTCCGCTACGGGGACGCGAGCCCGGCCTGGTCGAGGTGTGCTCCGGATATGTGGCCAACCCCATGGTGCAGCCCCGGGCCTCGATGCTGCCCCTGGCCTCGATGGCCGCCTGGGCCCGGGGCGAGGATCCCGTGGCGGCCTGGCGGGACACCGCCACCGAGCTGGGCTGGCTGGTGCTGGCCCAGGCCTGCGACGGTGCCCATCCCTCCGAGCTGGTGGCCGCCGGCGACCTGGACGCGCTGGAGTCCTGGTTGCGCGACGCCCGCCACGTGGAGGCCCCGGGACTCGAGGACGAGGCCGGGCCGTGGGTGGACCAGACCCGGGCCGAGGCCCGAGTGGGCCGGGCCGCGGTGCGCCTGCTGCGCCGGCTGGACGACGACCCCGAGGCCGCGGTCGGCGAGGAGGCCATGGGCCTGGCCCTGAGCTGGCAGGCGCTACGCCGCTCGACGGTCACCGTCATGGGGCCCCGCTGTTCGATCCGCCCCATCCTGTTCAACGACGCCGTCGGCCGCTGGCAGTGGGACCCGGCCTCGGTCCAGGTCGACGACAACCCCGTCGACCGGTTGGTCCGCCTCGCGTTGGGGCTCTGAAGGCCACGGCCGCCAGGCCGGAGCCGCTGGACCGATGACACCCGGATGGCGAAGCGCCCGTCGGGAGGCTTGCCGACCAGAGGGCCAGGTATCAGGGCTCTAGGGCGGTCCCGAAGAAGACCAGGATGTGGTCGAGGCGGGCGGCCAGCATGTCCTCGGCCAGGGGGTCGCGGTCGACCAGGCCCTCGATGAACGGGAGGTCGCTGAAGTAGCTGAGCAGGGCGCCGTACATGGTCAACAGGAGCTGCTCGGGATCGAACTTGCGAAACCGGCCGGCCCCCATCTCGCGGTCGAAGTAGTCGACGGCCCGCTCGAAGAGAGGTCGCAGGGCGACGCCCAGGTCGATGCCCAGATGTCGGTCCGAGTCGAGGGCCTCCCGCCGGACGATTCGGACGAACTCGGGGTTCTCCCGGAAGAAGCCGAAGCCGGCGATGATGACCCGCTCCACCTGGGCCCAGCCCTCGCCCGTGTGGTCCCCGGCGGTGGCGATCTCCACCCGTCCGATCCACTCCAGCAGGGCGGTCTGGAAGACCTCCTGGTAGATCGCGTCCTTGGACGGGAAGTGGTGCAGGACGCTGGATCGGCGAATGCCCACGCCCTCGGCGATGTCGTTGAGCGACGTGCCGTCATAGCCGTGCTCGGCGAAGCCACGGCGGGCTTCGAGCAGGATGGCGTCACGTGTCGACGGCGCTGTCTGCTCATTCGCCACGGGGTCAGGGTACCGAAGGCGGCCCGCTAGGGTGCGACCAATGGACATCGTGGCTGCTTTGTTCGTCGAGGGCATCGACCTGCGACAGGTCCCCGGTCCCTCCACTCGCATCGACCTGACCGGCGTCCAGTTCTCGGCCCCGGCCCCCGGCCCGTGGCCGGTGACCATCGAGCCGCACCTGGTGGTGATCGTGCGCTGCGCCCCCGACGATCGGGGCGAGGGAGCCCTCGAGGTCAGCTACCAGCGCGACGGCGAGCAGGTGGCGCGCAACGTCCAGCCGCTGTCGGTCGAGCCGGGCAAGTTCAACTACCGGCTGGTCCGAGCCGAGCTCACCTTCGAGGAGTCGGGCACGGTGGAGGCCCACTGCCGAATCGATCTCGGCCCGGTCACGGTGGTGCCCTACACCGTGCTCAGCCCCGTCACGCCTGAGGAGGCCCCGTGACCACCCCCGATCTCGAGCAGCGGGCCATCGACGTGATCCGCGGGCTGGCCCTCGACGGTCCCAACGCGGCCCGGTCCGGCCACCAGGGCACGGCCATGGCCCTGGCCCCGCTGGCCCACGTGCTGTGGACCCGCGTCATGAACTACGACGCCCAGGCCCCCGACTGGCCCGACCGCGACCGCTTCGTGCTGTCCAACGGCCACGCCTCCATCCTGCTCTACGCCATGCTCTACCTCACCGGGTACGGCCTGACCCTCGACGACCTCAAGGCCTTCCGCCAGTGGGGCAGCCTCACCCCGGGCCATCCCGAAGCCGGCCACACCGTCGGGGTCGAGGTCACCACCGGCCCCTTGGGGCAGGGCGTGGCCAACGGCGTGGGCTTCGGCCTGGCCGAGCGGTGGCTGCGGGCCCAGTACGGGGCGGACGTGGTCGACCACCACACCTTCGTGATCGCCGGCGACGGCTGCCTGGAGGAGGGCATCAGCCACGAAGCGGCCTCGCTGGCCGGCCATCTGGGGCTGGGTCGGCTGGTCTACGTGTACGACGACAACCACGTGTCCATCGACGGGCCCACTGAGCTGGCCCTCGACGACGACCCGGTCAAGCGCTTCGAGGCCTACGGCTGGCACGTCGAGTACGTGGGCGAGATCGCCAACGACCTCGACGCGCTCGAAGGCGCCGTGCGTCGGGCCATGGAGGTGGACGACGCCCCCTCGCTGGTGGTGCTGCGCAGCCACATCGCCTACCCCTCGCCCGACCACACCGACGACTACGAGACCCACGGCTACGCCCTGAAGGATGCCGAGGTCGCCGCCACCAAGGCGGTCATGGGCATCCCCGACGAGCCGTTCTGGGTGCCCGACGACGTGCTCGAGCTCTACCGTCAGGCGGGCAGCCGCGGCCGTGACCGCCGGCTGGCCTGGCAGGCCCGCTTCGATGCGTGGACCGGCGACCGGGCCGCGTTCGACGCCGGCCAGTCCGGCGCCGGGCTGGTCGGGTGGGAGACCAAGCTGCCCTCCTTCACCCCGGGTGACAAGATCGCAACCCGGGTGGCCAGCGCCACCTGCCTCAACGCCATCGCCGGGGTGGTCCCGGCCCTGCTGCCGGGCTCGGCCGATCTGACCGGCAACACCGGGGTCAAGCTGAGCGACGGCGTCACCCAGTCGGCCGGCGATCCCGGTGGACGTCAGATCCACTACGGCATCCGCGAGCACGGCATGGGCGGCATCATGAACGGGCTGGCCAAGCACGGAGGTGTCCTGCCCGTGGGCGGCACCTTCCTGGTGTTCAGCGACTACATGCGGGGCTCGGTGCGCCTGGCCGCGCTGTCCCAGGCCAAGGTCATCTACTCCTTCACGCACGACTCGGTGGGCGTGGGTGAGGATGGGCCGACCCATCAGCCCATCGAGCACGTGGCCGCGCTGCGGGCCATCCCCCAGCTGCGGGTGATCCGCCCGGCCGACGCCAACGAGACGGCCGAGGCCTGGCGGGTGGCCGTCGACGCCGATGGTCCCACCGCCCTCATCCTCAGCCGCCAGAGCCTGCCGGTGCTCGAGGGCACCGCCGGCGGCGATCGGGTGGCCAAGGGCGGCTACGTCCTCCACGATGCGCAGGGCCCGCCCCAGGTCGTCCTGGTGGCCACCGGCAGCGAGGTCTGGGTGTGCGTGGACGCGGCCGCCGCCCTGGCCGAGGCCGGCGTGGCCGCCCGGGTGGTGTCGCTGCCGTGCTGGGAGCTGTTCGCCCTCCAGAGCGACGAGTACCAGGCCTCGGTGCTTCCGCCGGGGCTGCCCACCCTGTCCGTCGAGGCCGCCACCACCTTCGGGTGGGATCGCTACGCCGATGACTCGCTGGGCATCGACCACTTCGGCGCCAGCGCGCCCGGCGACGTCGTGCTCGAGAAGTTCGGCTTCACCCCCGACAACGTCGCGGCTCGGGCCCGGGCCCTGATTGAATGAGTCCATGACGCGACTCCAGGATCTCCACTCCCAGCAGGATCAGAGCCCGTGGCTCGACAACCTCAAGCGGGGCTGGATCACCAGCGGCGAGCTCCAGCGCTGGGTGGAGCGCGGGGTGCGGGGCATCACCTCCAACCCGTCGATCTTCCAGAAGGCCATCGAGGGCAACGCCGACTACGACGAGCAGCTGCGCGGCCTGGTGGCCGACGGCACCTCGCTCGACGACACCTACTGGGACCTGGTCATCTCCGACATCGGCCACGCCCTGTCGATCCTGCGCCCGGTCCATGACGAGTCCGACGGCATCGACGGGTACGTCTCGGTGGAGGTGGCCCCCTCGCTGGCCCGCGACACCGCCGGCACCATCGAGTCGGCCCGCCACCTCCACAGCACCATCGACGCGCCCAACCTCTACGTGAAGATCCCCGGCACCGCCGAAGGCGTGCCGGCCATCCAGCAGATGATCAGCGAGGGACGCAGCATCAACGTGACGCTGCTGTTCTCGGTCGAGCGCTACGGCGAGGTGATCGAGGCCTACCTGTCGGGCCTCGAGGCCTGCCCGGGCGATCTGTCGCACGTGTCCTCGGTGGCCAGCTTCTTCGTCAGCCGGGTCGACACCGAGGTCGACCACCGCCTCGAGCAGGTCGGTTCGGACGAGGCGCTGGCCCTGCGGGGCAAAGCCGCGGTGGCCAACGCCAAGGTGGCCTACCAGCTCTTCGGTGAGCGGTTCTCCGGTCCCCGCTGGGAGGCGCTGGCGGCTCGCGGCGCCCGGGTCCAGCGGCCCCTGTGGGCGTCCACCTCGACCAAGAACCCGGCCTACCGCGACACGCTCTACATCGACGAGCTCATCGGGCCCGACACGGTCAACACCATCCCCGACGCCACCCTCGAGGCCTTCGAGGATCACGGGACCCTGGCCCGCACCGTCGACCAGGGCGTGGACGAGGCCCGGGCCGACCTCGACGGGCTGGCCGCGGTCGGAGTCGACCTGGCCGACGTGACCCGGGTGCTCGAGGACGAAGGCGTGGCCTCGTTCTCCAAGTCGTTCGACGAGTTGCTCGGCAGCCTGGCCACCAAGGCCGAGAGCTTCCGCGGCTGAGCGGGTCCGACCAGCGGAGGGACGGGATGCAGGGATCGCTGATCGTCGTCGACGACGTGGCCACCGAGTTCGCGGCCCGCGTCGTCCAGGCCTTCCACACGCGACCGAACGAGGGCTTCTCGCTGGTCCTGTCCGGGGGCGAGACCGCCCGGGAGTGCTACCAACGGCTGGCCGACCACGCCGAGGAGGACGACGACCACCTCGACTGGTGGAAGGTCGACCTCTACTGGGGCGACGAGCGGTGTGTGCCCCTCGACGATCCCGACTCGAACTACCGCCTGGCCCGCGAGACGCTCCTGGAACGAGTGGGCGCGGCCAACGCCGCCTACCCCATGCGCTGCGACGAGGGCCCGGATCCCTACCAGCTGCGCGTCGGTGAGCTGGGCCACTTCGATCTGGTGCACCTGGGCCTGGGACCCGACGGCCACACCGCCTCGCTGTTCCCCCACTCCGCGGCCCTCGACGCCGATCCGGGTCGGCTGGTGGTCATGAACGACGACCCGCTGGCCACCAACCCCCACCGACGCATGACGCTCACCTTCGCCGGCATCGCCCGCGCCCGCCTGGTGCTGGTCACCGTGGCCGGCGAGTCCAAGCGCCAGGCCCTGGCCCGCGTGGTGGCCGGCGACGACGTGCCCGCCGCTCGGATCTCGGCCGACCAGGTCATCTGGCTGGCCGACGCGGCCGCGGCCGGCGATCTCGTCGGTGCTTGAGTCGGGCACCTGGCCGATAGGGTTCGCCCGATGACCGGGGATCTCGCGAGGCTGTCCACCGACGAGTTGCTGGCGCAGGCCCGGGCGGTGCGCGACGACACCTTCGGCACGCGGGTCACGTACTCGCCCAAGGTGTTCATCCCCCTGACCATGCTGTGTCGCGACAAGTGCGGCTACTGCACCTTCGCCCAGCCCCCGGCCCGCCTCGACGTGCCCTACCTCGAGCCCGACGAGGTGCTGGCCATCGCCCGCGCCGGCGCCCGGGCCGGGTGCCACGAGGCCCTGTTCACCCTGGGTGAGCGCCCTGAGGAGCGCTACCCGGTGGCGCGGGCCTGGCTCGACGAGCACGGCTACGCCTCCACGGTCGACTACCTGGTGGCCATGGCCCGGCGGGTGGTCGACGAGATCGGGCTGCTGCCCCACGCCAACGCCGGCGCCCTGTTCGCCGACGAGCTGGCCCAGCTGCGCGTCGTGGCCCCGTCGCAGGGGATGATGATCGAGTCGCTCAACCCCGGCCTCGACGCCCACCTGGGCTCACCGGACAAGACCCCCGAGCGACGCCTGGCCACCCTGGAGGCGGCCGGGGAGATGGCCATCCCGTTCACCACCGGCATCCTGGTGGGCATCGGCGAGTCGCGGGGCGACCGCATCGCCGCGCTGGAGGCCATCGCCGACTCGCATCGGCGTTGGGGACATGTGCAGGAGGTGATCGTCCAGAACTTCCTGCCCAAGCCGGGCACCACCATGTTCCGGGCCCGCCCGTGTCCCAGCGACGACTACCTCGAGGCCATCGCCCTGGCCCGGCTCATCCTGCCGGCCGAGGTGCACCTGCAGGCCCCACCCAACCTGTCCGACGACTTCGGCGTGCTGCTCGACGCCGGCATCGACGACTGGGGCGGCGTCTCGCCGGTGACCGCCGATCACGTCAACCCGGAGCGTCCCTGGCCCGACCTCGACCGGTTGCGCGAGGTCACCGAGGCGCGCGGGCGCGTGCTGGCTCCCCGACTGACCGTCTACCCCGAGTACGTGGGCGATCCGCCGCGCTGGCTCGACCCGGCCATGTGGTTCCCGGTGATGGACCGCAGCGACGCGGAAGGCCTGGGTCGCGACGACCCCGGGTCGGTGTTCGTCCAGCGCCTCCAGCCGGCCACGCCCGAACAGGTCGACGACGGCATCGAGGTCCTCCACATCGGGGCTCGCAGCACGGCCTGGTACTCCGGGGCGTCGGTCGAGCCCACCCGGCTGGTGCCGGGCCGGCACCGGGCCACCGGAGCGGTGGGTGAGGTCCTGGCCGGGGTGCTGATGGGCCAGGAGGTGGGCATCGACGAGATCGTCACCCTGTTCTCCGCCCGCGGTCCCGAGGTGGCGGCTGTGGCCGAGGTGGCCGATGAGCTGCGTCGCCAGGTGGTGGGCGACACCGTCACCTTCGTGCACAACCGCAACATCAACTACACCAACGTGTGCACCTTCAAGTGCCGGTTCTGCGGCTTCTCCAAGGGCCCGCTGTCGCTGAACCTGCGGGGCACGCCCTACCTGCTCACCCTCGACGACATCGCCGGTCGCACCCTGGAGGCGGCCCAGCTGGGCGCCACCGAGGTGTGCCTCCAGGGCGGGATCCATCCCAGCTTCGACGGCGACTACTACATCGACGTGACCCGGGCGGTGAAGGACGCGGTGCCCGACATGCACGTGCACGGGTTCACCGCGCTCGAGGTCACCGAGGGCGCCAAGCGCCTGGACGAGCCCCTCACCGCCTACCTGGCCCGACTGCGCGAGGCCGGGTTGCGCACCCTGCCCGGCACGGCTGCCGAGATCCTCGACGACGGGATCCGCGCCCTGCTCTGCCCGGACAAGATCAACACCGAGGAGTGGCTCGAGGCCCACCGTGCGGCCCACTCGGTCGGGCTCAACTCCAACATCACCATCATGTTCGGCGCGGTCGAGCAACCGATCCACTGGGCTCGGCACCTGGTGCGCACCCGGGCCCTGCAGAAGGAGACGGGCGGGTTCACCGAGTTCGTGCCGCTCCCGTTCGTGCACATGGCCGCGCCCATCTACCTGCAGCACAAGTCCCGGCGCGGCCCCACCTTCCGCGAGACCGTGCTCATGCACGCCATCGGGCGCATCGCCTACCACGGCTGGATCGACAACATCCAGGTGTCGTGGGTGAAGATGGGCCACGGCGGCGTGCGCCAGATGCTCCAGGCCGGAGTCAACGACCTGGGCGGCACCCTGATGGACGAGAACATCTCCCGGGCTGCCGGTGCCTCGCACGGCCAGGGGTTGGAAGAGGCCGACTTCCGGGAGCTGGTCGAACCCCTGGGCCGCACCCTCGAGCAGCGCACCACCTTGTACGGCCGCGTGGCGGTCGCCTGACCGTGGCGCGCCGGGCCCGCTACCGAACCGGTCACGACGAGCTGGACACGAGGATCGCCGAACTGATCGACGCGGCGGGGGTCAGCGACAACCAGGACCTGGTGTTCGAGACGGTGGTGTCGGCCATCCGCATGGGTCGCGAGGCCGCCGATCGGGGCGACCTGAAGTTGGTCAACGCCGCCCTCAAGGAGCTGCGCTACTCCTTCCTGGTGTTCGCGCCGTACGTGGACGTGCCCAAGGTGTCCATCTTCGGCTCGGCCCGACTGACCCATGACCAGCCCTCCTACGCCATGGCCCGCGACTTCGGTCACGCCATGGTGCAGCGCGACTGGATGGTGATCACCGGCGCCGGGCCCGGGATCATGGAGGCCGGCATCGAGGGAGCCGGACCGGAGCACGCCTTCGGGGTCAACATCGTGCTGCCCTTCGAGCAGGACGCCACCCCGCTGCTGGCCGGCGACCCGAAGCTCATCAACTACCGCTACTTCTTCACCCGCAAGCTCACCTTCATGAAGGAGTCACGGGCCTTCGCCCTGCTGCCCGGCGGGTTCGGCACCATGGACGAAGGGTTCGAGCTGCTGACCCTCATGCAGACAGGACGCTCTCCGATCGCCCCGGTGGTGTTGCTGGCCGAGCCGGGCAGCACCTACTGGGAGGCGTGGCTGGCCTTCGCCACCGAGGAGCTGGGCACCCGCCGGCTGATCTCCGACGACGACCTGAACCTGGTCAAGATCACCCACGACATCGACGAGGCGGTCGAGGAGATCACCGGCTTCTACTCGACGTTCCACTCCATGCGGTTCGTGGGCCGGCGACTGGTGCTGCGACTCACCCGCGAGCTGACCGACACCGAGCTGGCCGGCCTGGACCGTGACTTCGCCGACATCGTGGTGTCCGGTGGCTACGAGCGGGTGGACGCGGCGCCCTCGGAGATCGAGGACGCCGACGTGCCCGATCTGCCGCGGGTGGCTTTCCGCTTCGATCGGATGAGCTACGCCCGCCTGCGCCGGCTCATCGATCGCATCAACGGGCGGGACTGATCGCCCGCTCGATCCGCGTTCGGGTTCAGGGCGGGAGAGGCTGGGGGTTGAGCATCCCGTAGGCGCCCGGGTTCACCCGTCGGCCGACGCCCAGCTCGAACGACTCGAACAGGTGGTCGCACGGATCAGGTGGGAGTCCCCCCTGATCCTGCACTGCGGGGAGACCCCAGGAGAAGGAGTACCCGCTCACCTCGTCGTCGGGAGGGCCGCTGGCCTCGCCAGCCCGGGCGAACAGCGAGTGCATGACGGCCTTGTCGTCGTCGTCCCAGTCGGCGATGACGTCATCGAGGATCACCGCGAGGCGCTCCACGTCGCTCAGCTCGAAGCTCGTTCCCGGCATTGCTCCTCCATCGTGGTGGTCTCTCGGCTCCCCAGCGTCGCATCCTCTGACGACCCGCGCCCGTCCGGGTTACGGATGTCCCGGTCACGAGGTCTGCGCTTCACGGGTCCTGCCGCCGGCGGGCGCTGCGGGGCCGCTCGCGAGCTCGCTCTCCGCAGCTGGTCCCGCCGACGTCACCGGTTGCGCTCCGACCCGCCCCGCCCGTCGAGCTCACCCGACCGCGGCGCTGGCTCGAACAGGGTGGCCGGGTTGGTGACCGGCTTGTGTCCCACCTGGGCGACGGTGCTCACGTTGCCGTTCTCGTCAGCGACGATGGCCGCGGCGAAGGCGGTGCCGTCGGCGAGCATCTCTCGGGCCCGACCCGCAGCATCCCGCCTCCCCAGCCACGGTGCATCCTAGGCTCCGCCGACCAGACAGGGTCCGGCCTGCCCGCCACCCCCGACTCAATCAGGCACTTCGGGCCGCCTAGACGCCACAGCCCGATCAACGCGCACCTGGGCGGCTTCTGGGGCCTCGGCTTCGGCGTCATCACCCCGACTCCGCTTCGACCAAGCGGCGTTAGCATTCCGACGCAGTGGGCACTCCTTAGGACGCAGCCACCTATGACCGCTCGAGCCAGCCTCAGCAGGCGTGGGGTTCGGAGGTGTTGGGGCGCCTGGGAGACATCAGAACTGACGCGACCGTCCTGGACGTCGGATGCGGCACCGGGCGCATCACCGAGGCGCTCTTGGCGCTGGTTCCACACGGCCGGGTGCTGGCGTTTGACGCGTCCGCGGAGATGGTGGAGGTCGCCCGACCGCGGCTGGGCGCTCGGGCCACGGTGTGGTGTGAAGACGTCCTCGACCTCGAGCTGGGCGAGCTGGTCGATGTGGTCGTCTCGACTGCGGCGCTGCACTGGGTCGCCGACCCTGACCGCCTGTGGGAGCGGTTGGCTCACGTGCTGCGCCCCGGCGGTGTGCTCGAAGTCCAGTGCGGCTGAGCCGGCAACATCGACAGCGTTCGCGAGGTCATCGACGCCGTGGCTCGCGATCTGGCGCCCCAACTCGTCGGGTGTCGCCTTGGGTGTTCGCCGCGCCGCCAGAGACCGAACAGCGCCTGCGCCGGGCCGGGTTCACCGAGATCCGCGGCTGGACAGAAGAACGCCCGACGTGAGGCTCAACATCTCCGCCGTGCGGCGATAGAGCTGACGTGGCACTTCACGATCGTCCCATCCAGGGGGTGGAAGACGCGCTACGGGCCCTCGTGCTCCGTCTCACTGCGGAGCACGCAGAACTCGTTGCCTTCCGGATCGCTCAGCACGACCCATGACTGCTCGCCCTGGCCGATGGCGACACGAGTCGCGCCGAGGGCCACGAGGCGGTCCACCGCGGCGTCGCGGTCGTCGGGCCGGAAGTCGAGGTGGAGACGGTTCTTGATCGTCTTCGGTTCCGGGACGCCAGCGAACAGCAGCCCCGGCACCCGATCCGGCGCCGGCCGGATCTCGAACTCCTCGGGATCGTCGTTGACCACGACCCACTCCAGAGCGGCGGCCCACCACCGGCCCAGCGCGACGGGATCGGTGGCGTCGACGATGACCTGCTCCCACTCCAGCGTCATCCGGTGACTCCTCCGGTGGCTGCTCCCGACCCAGTATCGCATCGAGCACTTCGGCAAGTCAGCCGAAGAGCCGCGGACGGCCTGGCCGGTCAGCGCGCTCAGTCGAGGGCGTCGTCGGGTTCGCGCAGCACGTTGATGGCCTTCTCCACGGCCCGCCGAGCGCGCGTCAGGCGCTTCTCGTCCACCGGGAGCTCGTGGCCACCGGCGTCGATCGACTCGCGCAACCGGGCGATGGCCAGATCGGCCAGCTCCTCGGCGATGACCTCGAGGCGTTGGCGGATGTCGTCGAACTCTCCGGACATCCGGTCTTCCTACCGCAGATACGCTGCGCCCACCATGGCTGCCTCCGACACCACGCGCCCCGACGACCTGCACGAGTGGCTCTCCTTCGACCTGGACGGTGAGACCTACCAGTTCGACGTGACCTTCCTGACCAGCCCGTGGACCTGCATCTTCGGCCACGGCTGTCCGGGGGTGCTCACCGGCCCCGCCCCCGAGATGGAACAGGGGTGCTGCAGCTACGGCGCGCACTTCACCGACAAGGCCGATCGCAAGCGGGTGGCCAAGGTGGCCGCCACCATGGGTGCCGACGAGTGGCAGTTCAAGGCCGAGGCCGACGAGGCGGGCGGTCCCATCCACCGCAACGACGATGGGGAGTGGGTCACCCGCATCACCGACGACGCCTGCATCTTCCTGAACCGTCCGGGCCACCCGAACGGCGCCGGTTGCGCCCTGCACCAGGCCGCCCTGGCCCGGGGCGAGCGGTTCCTGGACTGGAAGCCGGACGTGTGCTGGCAGCTCCCGTTGCGCCTGGAGCACAAGGTGGACGAGAACGGTCACACCACCAACGTGCTGCGCGAGTGGAAGCGGCGCGACTGGGGAGCGGGCGGATTCGAGTTCCACTGGTGGTGCACCGACGCCGATGACGCCTTCGTCGGGCACCGCCCCGTCTATGAGGAGCTGTCCGACGAGATCACCGAGCTCGTGGGCGCGGTAGCCTTCCACGCACTCGTTCGTGAGCTGGATCGGCGTCCTGCCGGCCAGCTCCTCGCCCATCCTGCCCTCAAGAAGCGGCGCTGACACGCCGACAGGAGCGCCATGCGTGCTTTCACCGCCGAAGAGCTGGAACAGGCGGCCACCGATGAGGGGATGATCTTCCCCGACTTCGTGATCGACCAGCTGGTCGCGGCCGTCGACGCCGGCAAGCACGTGATCCTCACCGGCCCCCCGGGCACGGGCAAGACCACCCTCGCCTACCTGGCCGCCGACGTGGCCCGACAGGCCATGTTCTGCACCGGCTACCTGCCCACCACGGCCACCTCCGAGTGGACCACCTTCGAGACCATCGGTGGCCTGCAGCCGACCCCCGACGGGCTCATCTACCGTCCCGGGCTGTTCGTGGAGGCCATCGAGAGCGGCCGGTGGCTGGTCATCGACGAGCTCAACCGATCCAACTTCGACCGCGCCTTCGGTCAGCTCTTCACCGTGCTGTCGGGCTCGGCGGTGGTGCTCCCCTTCAAGCGCAAGGGCCAGCCCAACCCGCTGTCCATCGTGCCCAGCGGCGTCGAGCCTCCCGACAAGACCGACGTCATCCGGGTGCCGGCCAACTGGCGGATCATCGCCACCATGAACGTGTTCGACAAGAACCTCCTGTTCGACATGTCCTACGCCCTGATGCGCCGGCTTCGCCTTCATCGAGGTGGGGACCCCCGACGACTGGGCCTACGAGAAGCTGCTGCAGGGTCCCGGTGACCTGGTGGCCAAGCTCCTGCCGTTGCGCCGCTTCACCAACCTCGGTCCCGCCGTCTACCTGGACGCGGCCAAGTACGCCGCTCGCCGGGCCAAGGATGCGCCGACCGAGTCACGCCTCATCTACGAGGTGTTCTATGCCTACTTCCTGCCCCAGTTCGAGGGCATGGAGGACCGCCGGGCCACCACCCTGTACCGCACGGTGGCCCAGCTGCTGGATCCCCCCGAGCAGGCCGAGGCTCAGCGCACCATCTCCGAGGTCCTCGGAGTCGAGCTGGCGGTGTGACCCTCATCGACCGGGACCTGGTCCCGGCCGGCGATGGCCCGGCCGACGCCTTCCTGGAGATCTGGAACCGGCTGTCGCGCCCGTTCGACGTGCCTCGCACGGTGTCGGCCCTGGTGGGCCTGCCGGTCAACGAGGTGGCGCAGATGGTGGGCGCCCGCCTGGCCACCTCCCCGCAGGCCGAGGGCCTGCTCGACGCCATGCCCACCGTGGTCCGGTCCCTGGCCACGTCCTTGCAGACCCAGACCGAGCGCTGCCTGGGCAACCTGCGCGGCCCGGTGCTGTGGAGCGAGACCATGTCGGCCCGGGCGTCGAGCTTCGGCGACGAGGGCCTCTTCGTGTGCAAGACGCCTTCGAGGGCGTACGACATCGACGAGAACCGGGTGCTGGTGGCTTCGCTGCTGATGATCAGCGACGCGGCGCGCGGTGCCGAGCACAACAACGAGCGTGCCCTCGACGACCCCTTGCTGCGGGCCGCACGCCGCAACGGCAACGAGGCCAACCGCTTCGCCCAGCACCCATCGCTGGCCCGGGTCACGCGTGAGCGTCCCAATGCCCGGGCCATCAAGCGGACCCGCTCGGGCAAGCACCGGCGCTCCTATCAGCCGGCCCTGGACATGCTGGAGCGCTTCGCCAACCCACTCGACGCCCAGGACGTGTGGGCCCTGTGCGACGAGCGCACCCGGGCTCAGCACCAGGCGCTGGTGGGGATCATGGAGCGGCTGGAACGGCAGGGCTCGACCCGCCTGCCTGCTTTCCGGGTCGAGCGCGGGCGCTGTTCACCGGTCCGGTGCAGTACTACCACGGGCGGCGGTTGGGCGATCGCACCCGCCTGTCGGGCATCGTGATCGGTCAGCTGCTGGTGGACGTCCCCGACCGCCTGCACGACCCGAGCCGGCGCCGGGCCGAGGCCCGCCTGGCTGCTCGGTGCCGGCTCGCGCGCCACCATGGTGCTGATGGGGCCCGACGACCTGGACCGGGCGGTGGAACGAGCCATCGACCTGGCCACCGGCTGACCCGCGCGGGTCCCGTAGCGCTTCTGACGGCGGCGGTCGGCCTCGTGCAGGAGGCGTTTGCGCACCCGCAAACTGGTCGGGGTGACCTCGACCAACTCGTCGTCGGCGATGAACTCGATGCCGGTCTCGAGGGTGAGCACCCGGGGCGGCGTGAGCTTGATGGCCTCATCCGCGGCGTGGGTGCGGATGTTGGTCTTCTGCTTCTCACGCACCACGTTGACCATCATGTCGTCGGGCTTGGCGTTCTCCCCCACCACCATGCCCTCGTACACCGGGGTGCCCGGTCCGATGAAGAACTCGCCGCGGGCCTGGAGGTTGTCCAGGGCGTAGCCGGTGGTGGTGCCGGCCCGATCCGCGATCATGGCCCCGCCCTTGCGACCCGGCAGGTCGCCCACCCAGGGGATCCAGCCGGCGTGGTGCTGGTGCATCAACGCCGTGCCCCGGGTGGCGGTCAGCAGCAGGGACCGGAAGCCGATGAGGCCTCGGCTGGGGGCCTCGATGCTCACGATGGAGCGCCCGGTGTCGCCCTGGCGCAGGTCGGTGACCTTGCCCTTGCGCGGGGCCAGGGCCTGGGTGACCGTGCCCACGTACTCCTCGGGGACGTCGATGACCGCCCGTTCCAGCGGCTCGTGGCGCTTGCCGTTGATCTCGCGCACGATGACCTCGGGGCGGCTGACCTGCAGCTCGTAGCCCTCGCGACGCATGGATTCGATCAGCACAGACAGCTGCAGCTCGCCGCGGCCGGCCACCTCGATGATGTCGGGGGACGCGGTGTCGGCCAGGCGGATGGAGACGTTGCCCAGCACCTCGCGCTCGAGGCGGTCACGCAGGTGGCGCGAGGTCAGGTAGGTCCCCTCCTTGCCGGCCAGGGGCGAGGTGTTGACCGCGAAGGTCATGCGCAGCACCGGTTCGTCCACCACCAGGCGGGGCAGTGGCTTGGGACCGACGGAGGCGGCGATGGTGTCGCCGATCTCGACCTCGGGGAACCCGGCCACCACGAACAGGTCACCGGCGGCACGCTCGTCCACGTCGACCCGGGAGATGCCCTCGAAACCCATCAGGGTGGCCAGCTTGCGCCGCAGGGGCGTCTGGCCCTCGTCCTCCTCGCACAGGGCCACCTGGTCACCCTTGCGCAGGGTCCCCTGGATGACGCGACCCAGGGCCAGGCGGCCGAGGTACTCGGAGGCGTCCAGGCTGGTGACGATGGCCTGCAAGGGAGCCTCGGGATCACCCTCGGGTGCGGGTAGGGTGTTGACGATGGCCTCGAACAGCGGGGTCAGGTCGTCGTCGGGGCCAGGCATACCCACCCCGGCCACCGCCCGGCCCTCGCGGGCCACCGCCGAGATGATGGGGAACTCGATGCGCTCGTCGGAGGCATCCAGGTCGAGGAACAACTGGTAGATCTCGTCGAGGACCTCGTCGGCCCGGGCGTCCTGGCGGTCGACCTTGTTGAGCACGACCACCGACGGCAGTCCGGCGGCCAGGGCCTTGGACAGCACGTAGCGCGTCTGGGGCAGCGGCCCCTCGGCCGCGTCCACCAGCAGCAGCACCCCGTCCACCAGGGCCAGCGCCCGTTCGACCTCGCCGCCGAAGTCGGCGTGGCCCGGGGTGTCCACCAGGTTGATGCGCACGTCGCCCCACTGGACCGACGCCGCCTTGGCCAGGATGGTGATGCCCCGCTCCCGTTCCTGGTCGTTGGAGTCCATCACCCGGTCGACCAGGGCCTCGTGGGACCCGAAGACATGGGTGGCGCGCAACATGGCATCCACCAGGGTGGTCTTGCCATGGTCGACGTGGGCGACGAGCGCGAGGTTACGAAGTGCAGGGGGGGACACGGGATGCTCTTCCAGCTGAGGACGATGTGGAACCGCGGTCAGGCGTCAGCCGACCGGCAGGTCAGGACGGAAACAGGCCCTCGTCGGTCTCTTCGTGGAGGCACCAGGAGGCGTGATCCCGCCCGGGCTCCGCTCCGCACTCGGGGCAGGGCTCGGAGTCACGACGGTCGAGTATCGCGTCGAGGTCGAGGTCGTTGGTGTGCTTGAGTGCTCGGGCCTCTTCGAAGCGCCGATGTCGCCCCTTCTTCACGGGCCAACTCCAAGTGGTGACGATTGATCGCCCGAGCAGTGTAGCCCCTCGGTGCCTGTTCCAACTCGCTGACCTGCGACGATGCCCTCCAGCGTTCTCCAAGGCTTTCGAGGTCTCTTGTATCACTCCAAGCTTTGGTGCGAGCGGACCTCCAGGGCCAGCTCTCCCCCGCCCGTGAAGGCCAGAGCGGCCTCGCCCTGCACCAGTCGCCGGATGGGTTCGCCCACGAGTTCGGCGCGCCACCCCTGGGTCAGGCGGGCGCCCGGATCGTGGCGCAACAGGGCCTCGATGTCGGACCGGGTGGCCAGCAGGCCGGTGTCGATCTCCAGGTTGCGACCCAGCTGGCTGACCCAAGCTGACACCAGTGCCACCGCCGGACGCAGCTCGCGGTCGAGCTCGCGGGTTCGGGTTCGTCGGCCGGCTGGGGCTGGCGGGCCAGGCCCTCGGCCACCGCGGCCAGGATGCCGGCCGACTGCGGGCCGCGCAGGTAGCGGTCGTCGACGCCGCGCACGCCGCGCAGCTGCTCGGGGGTGGTCGGATGGCGTTGGGCGATCCCCACGATGGCCAGGTCCGACAGCACGTGGCGCACCGGCTGGTCGGTCTCGGCCGCACGCCGCTCGCGCCACGCCGCCACCGACTGGGCCACCCGGCGGGCGTTGCCGTGCAGCTGGCGGATCTCCTTGACCCGACGCCAGGCCTGCTCGGGATCGCGGCCACCCCGCTCGCGCAGGCGCACGGACTCGCACTCGTCGAGCACCCACTGCCAACGTCCCCGGGCTTCGAGGTCGGCGGCCAGCTTCTGGTGGACCTCCAGCAGGTACTCCACGTCGCCGGCCGCGTAGCTGAGCTGGTTGTCGTCCAGGGGCCGGGCCAACCAGTCGGTCAGGCGATGGCCCTTGGCCAGCCGGATCCCCAGGATGCGCTCGTACAGCGCGGCCAGCGACGGCGTGGACATGCCGATGAACCCGGCCGCGATCTGGGTGTCGAGCAGGTGCGCCGGACCGGTGCCACACGCCAGCTCGAGCACCTCGAGGTCCTGGTCCGACGCGTGGAGCACGGCCAGCCCGTCGCCGTCGAGGATCTCGGCGAACGGGGCGATATCGACGGCCAGCGGGTCGATGAGGGCCAGACCGTCGCTCCAGGCCACCTGGACCAGCGCCAACTTCGGGAAGTAAGTGCGTTCCCGGTGGAACTCGGTGTCGACCGCGTACGCCGGGGCGCCGCGGAGGGCGTCGAGCACGGCGGCGAAGCCGGCATCGGTGTCGACCAGCTGATGGCCGCTCACCGAGTGGTCAACTCGCACCGCCCGTGTCGACCGGGAACCCCGCGTCGATCCAGGCCAGGGTGCCGCCGGCCACGTTGACCACGTCGTAGCCCTGGGCGGCCAGGAACTCACCGGCCTTGCCGCTGCGCGCCCCGCTGCGACAGATCAGGTAGAGCGGGCGGGCGTCGGGCAGCTCATCCGTGCGCTCGGGGACCTCGCCCAGCGGGATGAGCTGGGCGCCAGGCACGTGGGCCTCGTCGTACTCGTCAGGCTGGCGCACGTCGACGATCGGGGCGCCCGCCTGGTGGTGGGTGCGGAGCTCGTCGACATCGATCTCGGGAACGGTCACGAGGGCCGAGCGTAGCGGTGCAGGTCACCGGGGCGGTCCACATCGTCGAGCCGGGTGGGGTCGAGGGCGACCACGGGCTCCAGGACGAGGCCGGCCAGGGCTCGGCGCACGGCCCGCTCGCCCGACTGGTAGGACCGGACCAGCTCGGCTCGCGCCGAACGCCGATAGGCGGCGGTGATCGGGTACACCCGCCCGGCCACCACCGGCGCGGCCACCTGCGACTCGGCACGCTCGACCAGGGTGTCCACCAGGATCGCCACCGTGGCCGCATCGATGACGGGCAGGTCGCACGAGAGCACCACCACCACGTCCCGGGCGGCCAGCCCCAGCGCGGTGATGATGCCGCCCAGGGGGCCCTCGCCCGGGTGGTCGTCGGGCCGGGCGTCGAGCCCGGCGGCCACCAGCGCCCCGAGGTCGCCCCCGACGCAGAACACCTCAGCCGCACCGGCGCCGGCCAGGGCGTCGGCGGCGATGGCGACCAGCGCACGATCACCCACGTGCAGCAGCGCCTTGTCGGTGCCCATGCGCGACGACGTCCCACCCGTGAGCACGACGCCGCTGAACCCGGTCCCGGCCCCGGTCGTCGCCGACATCAGCCGCCGTAGTTCATGCGGGTGTCCTCCATGCGCAGCACCGGGGTGTCCTCCGCCCGCTGGAAGCCGCAGGCCACGATCTCGCCGATGAACAGCGTGGTGTCCCCCACCTCGACGGATTCGCGCAGCTCGCAGTCGAACCAGGCCGGCGCCTGGTCGAGCACCGGGGCGCCGGTGGGTCCGTCGTGGAAGGCGAACCCGTTGGCCGTGCCCGCGGCCAGGTCGATCTCGACCGGCTTGGTGAACTTGCGGACGATGGCCCGGTCCTCGCGGTCGATGGTGTTGAGGCTGAACCGTCGCCCTTCGGAGATCAGGCGATGGGTCAGCGCCGGGCGCTCCACGCCCACGGCCAACAGCTTGGGTTCGAAGCTGACCTGGGTGGCCCAGTTCAGGGTCATAAAGTGAGGTTTGAGCATCCCGTCCACCGCCCAGTCCTGCCACGGCCCATCGGTGATCTTGCCCGGCACTCCCCCGCTGCCCACGATGTAGAGCCCGCTCGGCATCGTCCAGAGGGCGCGTCGGCGCATCCGGTCGTAGGCGTCCTTCTCCTCGTCAGTCTCGACCCCTGCGGGGAACGGACCGATCACCGTGCGGGGTTCGTCAGCCACGGGTCGAGCCTATGGTCTGATCCAACGGCGGGCGCCCTCATTCCGACTTCCGCCCGGTGGTCGAGCGAGGGGCGGCTGGGCGTGCCTAACTCCGGTGGCGCACCGTCCCAGGTCGCCCCTTCCGGGCCACCCGCTCCGCTCGACGCACTGCCTTGGTAGTCGCCTACGCTGCTCCTGCTCGCCAGCACCCGCCGGTGACCGACGCTGGGGAAGGTTGCAGCCATGACCCGTGTACCGGAACTGATCAGCGTCATCATCCCGGCGCTCAACCGCGCTTCGGTGATCGGCCTGCAGCTCGATGCCCTGGCCGGTCAGAGGACGTCGCGGGCCTTCGAGGTGATCGTGGCCGACAACGGCTCCACCGACGACACGGTGGCGGTGGCCGAGTCCTATGCAGACCGCTTCGCCCGGTTCGAGGTGGTGGATGCGGGTGCGCTCCGGGGCGCCTCGTACGCGCGCAACCAGGGCGCTCGGCGGGCGAGGGGCGAACTGCTGGTCTTCTGCGACAGCGATGACATCGTGCACGATGCCTGGCTCGAGACGATGGCCTCGGCGTGGCAGCCCGGATCCGTCGTGGCCGGGCGGATCTACCCACTGCGCCTCGCGCCCAACGCCCCGCGCTGCGATGACCTCCTACCGGCCACGCCACGCCCAGTGACGCGAGGATTCCTGGCGTTCGCCGACGGCGGGAACCTGGCCATCAGTCGTCACGATCTCGAACGGGTGGGCGGGTGGGAGGACTCGTTCCACTTCTCCGAGGACGTGGAGCTGTCATGGCGAGCCCAGCAGTCAGGCCTGGACCTAATCGACGCGCCCGACGCGGTGGTGTTCAAACAGGGCGCGCCGAAGGGCTGGATCCGTTTCCGCCAGTACTACCGCTGGGGACGGAACGGTGCTCTGCTGTACAGCCGCTATCGCGACCAAGGCATGCCGAGGCGCCCCGCCCGAACCGTCGCCCGCTCATGGGCCGCGGTCGGGCTGCACACGGTGCGAGGAACCCGCGACGCGAAGCAGCGGGACCTGGCCGTTCGCCAGGCGGCGTGGTATACGGGCCACCTGGCCGGCTCTGTGCGCTACCGCGTGCTCTACCTCTGATCGACGCCACCTTGCTGCGCGAGGTGGATGGGCTTACCGAGACGCCCTGGATGGCCCCGAAGCCCGGTCGTGGGCGCATCCGAGGTTGACGGTCAGGCTTCTAGGAGGGTTGCGGAGAGGTAGATCCGTCTCGACTGGTGCTCGTGAGGGAGCGGGTCGCGAAGTCGGATGTCCTCGACGACGAAGGAGTGATCGGCAAGCAGCGAGGGGAGGTCGGACTCGGTGCACAGAACGGCACATCGGCGCTCGGACGGGTTGACCGGGTGGCGTTCTCTCAGCAGGCGTTGGCCTCGGTCACGAGGTATGTGCTGTCGGGCAGGCGGCTGACCGTGAGGGTCGAACGCCCACTCTTGAAATGACCCGACCCGGTGGGGGTCCAGCCTGTTCGTGGCAGCCCATCAGGTGCCTGTCGGCTCTGTACAAAGGTGTGGACAGCCGCGTCCGCGGATGGTTGGCCGATGGCATAGGCGCCGACGCTCATCGCAGCGCTCCGGCACCCTGCGTGCGTCGTGCAGCCGGTGACCAGCAGGAGGCCGACGATTGCCAGGACGCGGATCATGGTTGTCGGACGCTAGCTCTGGGCGAAAAGTTCCTACCTGAGCGCCGAACGATCAGGCACATCGGCGCCGCGGGCCATCTCCGTCATCCGCGGCCTGGAGCGCAAGCAGCACCTGACCTTGCGGAGCTGGTACCCGAGCGATTTCCTTGCAAGCAAGGGCCAGCTGCTCTGATGGCGTGTGGAAGATGGAGTAGAGGGGGACGTGAACTCCCGTACTGCGCGTAGCTCGCGGTGGTGCCGGATGGTTCCGGGCTGAAACCGGCGGCGAGGGGGCCACCAGCCCGAGCGCTGCGACAACGACCACGACGGAGCGTGAACGCCTCGTTGGGCCGACAGCAGCCTCTCTCCGCCCGACCGGTACGGTGATCCCGCCATGGCTCTGCGACCCCGCGATCGTGCCGCCCGTCGGGTGTGGCCGGGCGCGGCCGTGGCCGCGGTGGCGGCGCTGGTGCTGGGTGGGTGCGCCCACCCGGTGCGCTATGACCCCTACGTGACCACCATCGACATCCAGCAGGCCGGGTCCGAGGCGGCCAACGACGCCGGCCTGAACCTGTACTACGGCTACGAGTGCGAGGTCGATGGCGATCCCCGCGACCAGACCCGCTTCACCGTCGACTGCCAGACCACCACCGGCGACGGGCTGCCGACCACCCTCACCGGCACCGGCCAGGCCGACGACAACCGCCACTACCACGGCACCTGGGTCATCCAGGTCGAGGGCCACACGGTGGCCACCCTGCATTGCCTGGGGAGCGAGGAGGCTCCCCGCTGCTAGTCAGGGTTCGAACTGGTCCCGTTGATCGGCGACCACCAGGTCGACGTAGGCCGGATGGCGCCGGATGTACTCGGTGATGAACGGGCAGGTCGGGATGATCTGCAGGCCGCGTCGGGCCAGGTCGTCGAGGGTGGCCCGGGCCAGCTGGCCGCCCACGCCCCGGCCCTCGAAGGCCGGGTCGATCTCGGTGTGGACGAGGTCGACCACGTTGGCCTGGCGTCGGTACTGCACGAACCCGGCCAGCTGGCCGTCCACCTCGATCTCGTAGCGCTGCCGGCCGGGCTGGTCGGACACCACCACCGCCTCGTGGCCATCGGGGTTCGAGCTCACCGATCTGCGGGCGGCCACTGCGGGTCGAGCTGGCGCAGGAACAGGGCGCAGCGCTCGGCCTCGTCGGTCTCGCCGATGGCCTCGGCCGAAGCCCGCAGCCCGTCCAGCGCCCGCAGGAATCCCCGGTTGGGCTCGTGCTGCCAGCGCACGTAGCCCGACCCCCGCCACCCGTTCTGGCGGAGCCGGTCGAGGCCGCGGTGGTAGCCCACCCGGAAGTCGGCGTAGGACTCGATCGGGTCGCGGCCCAGCTCCCCGAGACGCGCCCAGCCGTCCAGGAAGCGGGGGTGGTCGGCCACCACGGCCGACACCGCCGCCCGGCGGGTCTCGGCGTCGGGCCGGCTCAGCGCGTCGGCCAGCCCGGCCAGCGCGTCAGCCGGCTCCTGGTCGAGGACGGTCTCAGGGGGCCCCTGGGTCAAGTTCACGGCGGACAGGTCGGACATGGTCCGATGCTAGGCGCACGAAGGCCGCGAACCGATCGGGGTGGCTGGTGTGGGCACCGTGGCCCGAGCCCTCGATGACCAGGCACTGCCCGTCGGGCACCTGTTCGGCCAGCTGACGCGCCGCCTCCTGGTGGTACGGCTTGGACAGGCTGCCGTACCCGGTCGCCACCGGCACCCGCACCTGGGCCGGGTCGTACGGCGCGGCTCGGCGCAGGGCGGCCAGCTCGGCCACCAGGGCCGGGCCTTCGGCTCGGCGGGCCTGGCGGATGCGTGGGGGCAGCCGCTCCCAGATGTCGTCGCCGACGATGGCCCGCATGAACCGCTCGGCCGCGTCGGCGTCGTCGGCCTCAGCCAGGGCCGGTCCCGCCCGCCGATCGGCTCGGCCACGACGAGCTCCACGACATGGGCGACTCGAACGCGCCCACCGATACCACCACATCGGGCCGGTGCTGGGCGGCGGCCACCGCGATCACCCCACCCAGGCTGTGGCCCACCACGGCCACGGGCCCGGGGCCGGCCACCGCCAACAGGTCGTCGACGTGGTCCTCGATGGTGGGCGCCACCCCGGCGGTCACCGAACGCCCGTAGCCCCGCCGGTCGTAGCGGACCACCTCGAGCTCGGGCAGCCGGCGCGCCGTCTTGATGAACGACGCGGCCCGGTCCATCGAACCGTGCACCAGAACCACCCGGGTGACGTCGGCTGCGGTCGATCCGGTGGCCGCGGGATGATCGTAGACGGCGAGTCCGTCGACGTGACGGTCGACGGTGCTGATCACTGCACGCGCATCAGGCGCAACGTGTCGGTGGCCCGGCCGTGACGGTCCGGTGAGCCCGACAGCACGGCCACCAGCTCGCCGGTGCGAACCTCACCTCGCGTTCGGGCCACGTCGACGGCCCGGCTCACCATCTCGTCGATGGGTGCCTGGTCGAGCGGATAGGCCCGCACCCCCCAGCTCATGGAGAGCTGGCGCACCGTGCGCTCGTCGGGGCTGAAGGCCAGGATGCGCGACTCGGGCCGCAGCCGGGCGATGGATCGAGCCGTGAACCCGGTGGTGGTGATGCACAGGATGGCGGCGGCCTGGGTGTCGAGGGCGGCCCGCCACGACGCCATGGTCATGGCGTCGGTGACGGCCAGGTCGACGTCGTCGGACGAGGTCAGCCGCAGCTCGGCCAGCCCTCGGGCCCAGCCCTTGTAGTCGAACAGGGCGTCAGCCCGGCTGGCGATGCGGGCCATGGTGCCCACCGCGTTCACCGGGTCGTCGCCGATGGCGGTCTCACCCGAGAGCATCACCGCCGACGAGCCGTCGAACACGGCGTTGGCGATGTCGGAGGCCTCGGCCCGGGTCGGCGTCGGGGCGTGGACCATGGACTCGAGCATCTGGGTGGCGGTGATGGCCGGACGACCCAGGGCGATGCACTTGCGCAGGATCTGCTTCTGGAGGTGGGGCAGCTCCTCGATGGGCATCTCGGCCCCGAGATCGCC
Organism: uncultured Microthrixaceae bacterium; assembly: GCA_963793965.1. Lineage (GTDB taxonomy): Bacteria > Actinomycetota > Acidimicrobiia > Acidimicrobiales > Acidimicrobilacustridaceae > UBA4742. Next base: position 599,073 of record CAWCCB010000006.1, on the reverse strand, counting down.
ACGGGCCACCATGACGGCGCCCGATGCCTCGATGATCCCGTCCAGGTTCTCCACCGCCGCCCGGGTCTCGATCTTGGCCACCACCAGGGGTCCGCGGGGATGGGGTTCGACCCCGACCCGGCGCACGTCGTGGGCCGAGCGCACGAACGAGATGGCCACCATGTCCACCCCCGCCTCCACGAAGGCGTCGAGCATGACCAGGTCCTCGGCCGTGGGCGTGTGCAGGCGGAGCCGATCCGACGGGATGTGGACCCCGGGTCGGCCCTCCACCGGGCCGCCGTGGATGACCCGCACCTCGAAGCTGTCGCCGTCGTCGCCGATGGCCTCCACCACCACCGCGCCGTCACCGAAGCCCAGCTGGTCGCCGTGGCGGACATCCTGGAGCAGGTTCTCGTAGTCGACCTGCACCACCTCGTGCGTGCTCGGCCCGTGACCCGGCACCAGGCGCAGGACGTCGCCCTCGTTGAGCATCACCCCGTGTTCGGGGAAGTGGCCGGCGCGCACCTTGGGGCCGGGCAGGTCGGCCAGGATCCCCACCTCGCGGTCCAGGTCGGCGGCCACGGCGCGGACCCGCCGGAACCGCTCGAGGGCCACGTCGACGCCGTCGTGGGCCAGCCCGATGCGAGCCACGTCCATGCCCGCCGAGATCAGCTCCTTGAGGGTGGCCTCGTCCTCGGACGCCGGTCCGATGGTGGCGATGATCTTGGTGCGGCGAGCCATGCGCCCAACGGTACCGTGCGACGTGGTCGGCCCCGGGGCACGTTTCGAGCGGCGTCCGCCATCACCTTGTCGCATTTCCGCCAGCACAAATCACGCCGATGGTGTTTGCTGGCCCGGTGATCGAGGATTTCGACGCCTGCTACCGGGCCTGCTGCTCACGTGACGCTCGCTTCGACGGGTGGTTCTTCGTGGCCGTCACCTCGACCCACATCTACTGCCGGCCGAGCTGCCCGGCCATGACCCCCAAGCCGGCCAACCTGCGCTTCTACCCGACGGCGGCCGCCGCTCAGCAGGCCGGCTTCCGGGCCTGTCGGCGATGCCGTCCCGACGCCTCCCCCGGCTCACCGGAGTGGGACGTGCGCGCCGACGTGGTGGCCCGGGCCATGCGCGGCATCGCCGATGGGGTGGTCGACCGCGAGGGGGTGGCCGGCCTGGCCGGTCGGCTGGGGTACGGGGTGCGGCACCTCCAGCGACTGATCCAGGCCGAGCTCGGTGTCGGACCGCTGGCCATCGCCCGGGCGCAGCGGGCGCAGACCGCCCGGGTGCTCATCGAGACGACCGACCTGACGTTCTCCGAGGTGGCCTTCGCCGCCGGCTTCTCCAGCATCCGCCAGTTCAACGACACCATCCGCCAGGTCTTCGCCCTCACGCCGACCGCCATGCGGGGGCGGCGCCGCCCGGTCGACGCCCGCTACGGCGGCCTGTCCAGCCATCAGGGCCGCCGTCGCAATCCATCCGGTTCGACTCAGCCACCGACTCCCCTACGCCGCCGAGGGCGTGCTGGCCCATCTGGCCCTCACCGCCGTGCCCGGCGTGGAGCACTTCGACTTCGACACCATGACCTACCGGCGCACGTTGCGACTGCCCCACGGGGCGGGCCTGGCCGCGTTGACGCCGCGAGGCGACCACGTCGATTGCGGGCTGCGCCTCGACGACCTGCGGGACCTGCCCGCCGCGGTGGCCCGGCTCCGCTGGCTGTTCGACCTGGACGCGGATCCGGTGGCGGTCGACGCCGCCCTGAGGCTCGATCCCGTCTTGGCCCCGCTGGTGACCAAGACCCCCGGGCGCCGCGTGCCCCGCACCCCCGACGGCGCCGAGCTGGCGGTGCGGGCCGTGCTGGGCCAGCAGGTCTCGACCGCGGCCGCCCGCCGCCACACCGCCACCTGGTGGAGGGGTTGGGCGAGCCGCTGGCCTCCCCCGACGGCCCGCTGACCCACCTGTTCCCCACCCCGGCGGCGCTGGCCGAGGAGGCCGGCGCCATCCTGCGAGGCCCGGCTCGGCGGGTCCGGACGGTGGAGACCCTGGCCTGCGCCTTGGCCGACGGCGAGCTGGTGCTCGAACCCGACGCCGACCGAGCCGACGCTCGGCGCCGCCTGGAGGCGATCCCGGGCATCGGTCCGTGGACCAGCGCCACGGTGGCCATGCGAGCGCTGGGTGACCCCGATGCCTTCGTGGTCGACGATCTGGGTGTGCGGGCCGCGGCCACCGGTCTCGACCTGCCCACCAAGCGACGGGATCTGCTCGATCGCAGCACATCCTGGAGTCCCTGGCGGGCGTATGCCACCCAGTACCTGTGGGGCTCCCTCGACCATCCGGTCGCCCATCTGATCCGAACGCCATGAACACCGCCACGACCACGACCACCACCTACGCCTTGGCCCCCAGCCCCATCGGGGAGCTGCTGGTGCTGGGCGACGACCAGGGCCGCATCACCGGCCTGTACGTGGAGGGGGAATCCGGCGCGCCCAGCGCTGGAGCCGACCTGGCGCCACGATCCTGGCGCCGTGCGCCCCGCCCTCGACCAGCTCGACGCCTACTTCGACGGCCAGCTCACCGAGTTCGAGCTCGAGCTGGCGCCCGAGGGCACCGCCTTCCAACGCCAGGTCTGGACGGCGCTGGTGGCCATCCCCTACGGCGACACCACCTCGTACCGGGAGATCGCCCATGAGGTGGGGCGGCCCCGATCGAGCCGGGCCGTGGGCCAGGCCAACGGGCGCAACCCCATCTCCATCATCGTCCCGTGTCACCGGGTGATCGCCGCCGACGGCACCATGGGCGGCTACGGCTGGGGCCTCCCCCGCAAGCGCTGGCTGCTCGACCACGAGGCCAAGGTGGCCGGGAAGGTCCTGATCACCCCGTACCCGCATCTCTCGGTGCACCTGCTCCTGATCCGCCACGCCCTGCCCGGTGCGCCTCGAGGTGGCGTCGGGTCCGGCGGATCCCGAGTTGGCGCCACTGGGCTGGGACCAGGCCGGTCGTCTGGCCGCCTGGTTGCTGGCCGAACCGGTGGACGCGGTGTGCTCGAGCCCGCTGCGCCGGGCCCGCCAGACGGCCGAGCCGCTGGCCGAGGCCACCGGCCACCCGGTGCAGATCGTGGACGGCCTGTCGGAGTGGGATCGCGACTCGAGCTCGTATGTGCCCATCGAGGAGTTGCGGGCGGCCAACGATCCCATGTGGAAGTCGCTGGCCGCCGGAGCCCTGCACGAGCTGGGCGTGGACGGTCCGACGTTCCAGGCCCGGGTGGTGGCCGCCGTGGACGGGATCGCCACCGACCATCCGGACCAGACGGTGGCCGTGGTCTGCCACGGTGGGGTGCTCAACGCCTACCTGTCGGCCGTCCTGGGCCTGGACCGGGTGCTGTTCTTCCCGCCCGACTACACGTGCATCAACCGGGTGGAGGTCGGGCGCTCGGGGAAGCGCCTGTTGCGCACGCTCAACGAGACGCCCCACCTGCGGGGCCTGGCCGGGAGCTGACGGTGCCCGACATCTCCCTCGATGACCCGCGCACCCCCGACATCGTGGCCCTGCTCGAACGCCACCTGGCCTTCGCCCACGAGCACAGTCCCCCCGAGGACGTGCACGCCCTGGACCTCGACGGGCTGACCGGGCCCGACATCGCCTTCTTCAGCTGCCGTCAGGACGGTCGGCTGCTGGGGATCGGTGCGCTGCGCACCCTCGACGCCGACCACGGCGAGCTGAAGTCGATGCACACGGCCGAGACCGCCCGAGGTCGCGGCATCGGCTGCGGCCATGGTCACGCACCTGCTGTTCGAGGCGCGTCGGCAAGGCCTGCGGCGGGTCAGCCTGGAGACCGGGACCCTGGACGCCTTCGCCCCGGCCCGGGCGCTGTACCGCCGGGCCGGCTTCGAGCCGTGCGAACCCTTCGGCGACTACCAACCCAGTCCCAACAGCACCTGGATGACCCGCACGCTGGACTAGTGGCGCAGCGTGGCCGGCAATGGGCCCGAGTTGAGCAGCGCGGCGATGCGAGCGGCTTCGGCCTGGGTGAAGGCGCCGTCGATGGTGACCTGGTTGCGTGGACTCCACCGACTGGGTCACCAGGATCTGGCCCGACGAACCGGGTTGGGTGGTCGGCCTGAGTCCGGGACGGGACATCGAGTCGATCACCGGCGGTGACGCCGGAGGCGGTGCTGGTCAACGTCGCCCGGCTGACCCTCTATTCGCGCTGCCACACGGAGCCGGACGGGTCCGGCTGCTAGGAGCGGGGCACGTCCTTCCAGGCCAGCTCCTTGTCCGTGCGCACGTCACCGGGCAGGCCCAGCACCCGCTCCCCCAGGATGTTCTTCATGACCTCGGTGGTGCCACCCTCGATGGAGTTGGCCCGCATGCGCAGGAACGCCTTCTGCTGGCAGTCCCACGACATGGTGGCGGTGGGCCGCACCATCTCGTAGCTGGTGTAGAGCATCCCGTCCGCGCCCATGAGGTCGACCACGAAGGAGGTCACCGCCTTGTTGTGCTCGGCCGAGAGGATCTTGCCCACCGAGCCCTCCGGCCCCGGCGTGCCCTTCGACCGCAGCTGCGAGGCGCGGATGTTGGTCAGGCGCAGCACCTCGGCGTCGATCCACAGCCTCATCGAGCGCGTCGCGCTCGGCCGCGCCGGCCCGCTCCCTCGCGCCCTTGCGCCAGATGTCCAGGGCCGTGCGGATGATGCCGCCCTCCCGGGGCGGGATGGCCCCGCCGATCGACACCCGCTCGTTCATCAGCGTGGTCAGCGAGACCCGCCAACCCTCCCCCACGTCCCCCAGGCGCTCCGCGTCGGGGATGCGCACGTCGGTCATGAAGACCTCGTTGAACTCGGCCTCGCCGGTCATCTGGCGCAGCGGTCGGACCTCGACCCCCGGCGCCTGCATGTCGATGACGAAGTAGGTCATGCCCTTGTGCTTGGGGGCATCGGGATCGGTGCGGGCGATCAGCATGCCGAACCGGGCCAGGTGGGCCAGGGTGGTCCACACCTTCTGGCCGTTCACCCGCCACTCGTCGCCGTCGCGCACGGCCATGGTGGCCAGCGAGGCCACGTCGGACCCCGCGCCCGGCTCGCTGAACAGCTGGCACCAGATCTCCTCGCCGGTGAACAGCGGGCGCAGGTAGCGGGCCCGCTGCTCGTCGCTGCCGTGGGCCACGACGGTGGGCGCGCCCATGCCGTAGCCGATGGGATTGCGAGCGTAGGGCAGCGGCGCCCGGGCCCGGCCCAGCCGCTCGTTGACCACCCGCTGCATGCGGGGGCTCAGGCCCAGCCCACCGGAACCCTCGGGGAACTGCACCCAGGCCAACCCGGCGTCGAACTGGGCGCCCAGGAAGTCGACCGCCGTGCTGGTCCGGGGATCGTGATCAGCCAGCAGCCGGTCGCAGCGTGCGAGGACGTCGTCGTCGGTGGTCATGCGACGAGGTTAGGGAGGTTGGGACGGGGTCGCTCAACCGGCTCGGGACCAGCACACCGTCCGCAGGTTGGGCTTCTGGGTGAGCGCTTCCACCAGACGGCGGCTGTCGAACCCGGGTAGGCGGGTCAGGGCCTCGGCCACGCCGCTGTCCTCGAGGCGGTCGATGGGCACCAGGCAGCCGTGCTCCTCGTCACCCGACACGATCACGACCCCGCCGGAGGCGGCGTGAGGACCGCTGCGAGCGGTGAGCACCTCGACCTCGGTCACCTCCACCCAGTCGACCCGTTCCTCGCGACCGTCGGCCAGCCGGCGCCGGACACCGAACTCGTCGGCTTCCAGCTCAACGGTGGCGGCGCGCAGGAGCGCCAGCCGCTTGCGGTTCCGCGACACCCTGACCAGCACCAGGATCGGCGTCAGCGCAGCCAGGGTCCAGAACCAGAAGCTCAAGGCGGCTCAGTTCAACCGGGCCCGAAGGCGATCGGCGTTGCGGTGGAACTCCGCCCCCAACGACCCGCCCAGCTGGTCGGCGGCGGCGTCGTACTGACGGGCGGCGTCGCCGAAGCGACCGTGGGCGGCCAGGGCCGCGGCCAGCTCGCCGCGATCCTCACCGGAGGACCCGGGCAGGCGGTTGACCAGCTCGAGCACACCGACCAGGGCGGCCCGGTCGCCCAGGCCGGCGAAGATGGTGCGCAGGTTGGCCAGCGTGCGGGCCACGATCAGCCGGGGCCCGATGGGGGCCAGATAGGCCGGGTGGAAGGCGGCGTCGGGACCGTGCACGGCCTGGAACACCGTGGCGCAGGCCGACGAGTCGAGCAGCCGGCCGCCCCCGAAGGGATCCACGAACACCTCGTGGTCGACCTGGTCGCGTACCAGGAAGTGCCCGGGCATGCCCACGCCCACCAGCGGGACGCCCACCCGCCGACCGACCGACAGGGTGAGCACGGCCAAGCTGATGGGGATGCCCAGGCGGCGGGTGACCACCTGATCGAGGTAGGAGTTGCGCGGGTCGTAGTAGTCGATGCGGTTGCCGGCGAAGCCGAGGTCGGCGAACAGGTAGCGGATCAGGCCGTCCAGGGTGGGCCGATCGCAACCGGCGGCCAGGTCGTCCAGGCGGGCCAGCTCGGCGGAGACGTCCAGATCGGGCTGGAAGCGGGCGGCTACCAGCAGCGCGGCCTCGTCGAGGGGCAGCTCCGCCTCCGGGCGGGCCACCACCTCGCCGAAGCGTTCAGCCAGACGCCCGGTGTCCACGGCCGCCACGGTAGCGTCGGTTGCCATGTATCCCGGATCCTTCGCCCGATCACGCCCCGATCATCCGGCCGTGATCATGGCTTCTTCGGGCCAGACCGTGACCTATGGCCAGCTCGACGACGAAGCCCTTCGGCTGGCTCACGTGCTGGCGTCGGTGGGCCTGGTCCCGGGTGACCACGTCGCCTTCTGCATCGAGAACCAGGCGCACTTCCACGCCGTGGCCTGGGGTGCGCACTACGCCGGGCTCTTCTACACGGCCATCAGCACCCGCCTCACCCCCGAGGAGACGGCCTACATCATCAACGACTGCGGGGCCCGGGTGTTCATCACCTCGGCGCGGCTGGCCGAACGGGCTGCGGAGCTGGTGGCGCTCACGCCGTCGGTGGAGCTCCGCCTGCTGGTGCCCAGCCCCGACGCCCCCGGCGTGACGGTGCCCGGCTACGACGACTACCTGGTCACGCTGGCCGGGGCCGGCACCGAGGCGCTGGTCGACCCGGTGGCCGGCAAGGACATGCTCTACAGCTCGGGCACCACCGGTCGGCCCAAGGGCGTGAAGTCGCCGCCGCCGTCTGACCCCCTGGACACCCCGACCTCGGTCAACACGCTGTGCACCTTGCTGTTCGGCCTGACCGAGGACACCGTGTACCTGTCGCCCGCGCCGTTGTACCACTCGGCGCCCCTGCGCTTCAGCATGGCGGTGCAGCAGTCGGGCGCCACGGTGGTGGTCATGGAGCACTTCGACCCCCACGAGGCGCTGGCGCTGATCGAGCGGTACCGGGTCACCTTCAGCCAGTGGGTGCCGACCATGTTCATCCGCATGCTCAAGCTGCCCGAGGCGGATCGGCAGGGTCTGGACCTGTCCAGCCACCAGGTGGCGGTGCACGCCGCCGCGCCCTGCCCGGTGCAGGTGAAGGCGGCCATGATCGACTGGTGGGGGCCGATCCTGCACGAGTACTACGCCGGCACTGAGGGCAACGGCTTCGTCTACACCAACGCCCAGGACTGGCTGGCCCACCCGGGCACCGTCGGGCGCAACCTGACCGGTGAGATCCACATCCTCGACGACGACGGCCACGAGGTGCAGACCGGTCAGCCGGGCACGATCTGGTTCGGTGGGACCGCGGAGTTCGAGTACCACAACGATCCGGTCAAGACCGCCGAGTCGCGCCACCCCAACGGCTGGAGCACGCTGGGTGACGTGGGCCGCCTGGACGACGAGGGGTTCCTCTACCTGACCGATCGCAAGGCGTACATGATCATCTCGGGGGGCGTGAACATCTACCCGCAGGAGACCGAGAACCTGCTGTCCATGCACCCCCAGGTGGCCGACGTGGCCGTCATCGGGGTGCCCAACGAGGATTTCGGCGAAGAGGTGAAGGCGGTGGTGCAGCTGGCGCCCGGGGTGACGCCGTCGCCCGAGCTGGAGCGTGAGCTCATCGGCTACTGCCGCCAGCACCTGGCCGACGTCAAGTGCCCGCGCAGCGTCGACTTCGTCGATGAGCTCCCCCGCCACCCGACGGGCAAGCTCTACAAGCGCCTCCTGCGTGACCAGTACTGGGCCGGGCACGACTCCAGCATCATCTGAGACCGTCGAACATGGCCGAGTTCGCCTTCCTGGACCAGAACGAGCCCATCGCCTTCGCCCATCGCGGCGGCGCCGGCGACTGGCCCGAGAACACCATGCCGGCCTTCGAGGGAGCGGTCGAGCTGGGCTACCGCTACGTCGAGACCGACGTCCACGTGACCGCCGACGGCGTGCTGTGCGCCTTCCACGACGAGCGCCTGGACCGGGTCACCGACCGCACCGGCCTGATCCGGGAGCTGGCCTGGTCGGAGGTGTCCCAGGCCCGGGTCGACGGCACCGAGCCCATCCCCCGCCTCGACGACCTGCTCGACACCTGGGGTGACCTGCGGGTGAACATCGATCCCAAGCACGACTCGGCGGTCGACGCCCTGGCCGCCACCCTGCGCCGCCACGATGCCGTCGACCGGGTGTGCATCGGCTCCTTCTCCGATCGCCGGCTGGCCCGGCTGCGCAAGCTGCTGGGTCCTCGCCTGTGCACCTCGCTGGGGCCGGCCGGGGTGACCCGGCTGCGGGCGGCCAGCTACGGCCCGCCCAGCGGACGACTGGAGGCGGCGTGCGTCCAGGTGCCGCCGGCCCACGGCCGGGTCACCATCGTCGACCGCCGGTTCGTGGCCGCCGCCCACCAGCGACACCTGAAGGTGCACGTGTGGACCATCGACGACCCCGAGGAGATGGTCCGCCTGCTCGACCTGGGGGTGGACGGGATCATGACCGACCGCCCGGCGGTGCTCAAGGACGTGCTGGTCGGCCGTGGCCAATGGGTGGGATCAGCACCCCGGGGTTGAGCACGCCGGTGGGATCGAAGGCGCGCTTGATGGCCGTGAACAGCTCGATCTCGGCGGCCGACCGGTTCAGCTCCAGCCAGTCGCGCTTGGCGGTGCCGATGCCGTGCTCGGCGGAGATGGCGCCCCCGCGCCGGGCCACCAGGCGCAGCACCGTGTCGTCGACGCGCTCGTCGTCGGGGTCCAGCCCGGTCACGTTCACGTGGATGTTGCCGTCGCCCAGGTGACCGAACTGCCACACCTGGGCATCGGGGGCCACCGCCCGGACCTGGTCGGGCACCTCGGCCACGAACCCGGCCAGCCCGGCCAGGGGGAGGGTCACGTCCAGCTTGTGGGGCGGACCCAACGTGTTGATGGCCAACGTGTGGTCGTGGCGGTAGGCCCACAGGGCCTCGGCGCCGGCCCGGTCCGGCGCCACCACCGATCCGACCACGGCCGGATCGGTGGCCAGGGCGTGGCCCAGCGCCGCCGACGACGCGCCCGGCTGGTCGGACCGGGCCTCGACCAGGACCAGCGCGGGCCAGCCCGCGGCCTCCCCCGTCGGCGGGCGACGTTCGAAGGCCCGACACACCAGCGCGAGTCCGTCGGCCAGCATGAGCTCGGCCGCGCTGAGCCCGGGCACGGTCACCACCAGGCGCGACACGGCGGCCACCGCGTCGGCCACCGACTCGAACCCGACCAGAGCCACGCACCGGTCGGGTTCGTCGGGCACCAGGCGCAGCCGAGCCGCGGTGACCACCGCCAGGGTGCCCTCGCTGCCGCACAGCAGGCCGGCCAGGTCATAGCCGGTGTTGTCCTTGGCCAGGCCGCCCAGGTGGCTCAGCACCCGACCGTCGGCCAGCACCGCCTCGATGCCCGCCACCTGGGCCCGGGTGGTCCCCCAGCGAAGCACGTGCACGCCGCCGGCGTTGGTGGCGATGGTGCCGCCGATGGTGGCCGTGTCCCGGGCGGCGAAGTCCACCGCGTAGGTGAGCCCGAGGGGTTCGACGGCGGCGACCAGCCCGGCCACGGTGACCCCCGCCCCCACGGTCACCTGTCGAGCCAGCTGGTCGACCGGACCGATGTGGTCGAGGCGCCGCAGGTCGAGCACGATCTCGTCGTGGCGGGGGACGCTGCCGCCCACCAGTCCGGTGTTGCCGCCCTGAGGCACCACGCCCAGGTGCTGGCCGTGGCAGTGGGCCAGCACCGCCGCCACCTCGTCGGTCGAGCCGGGCCGCACCACCGCCGGGGTGCGCCCGTGGAACCGGCCGGTCCAGTCCGTGGTGTGGGCCGCCGTGCGCTGCGGGTCGGTGATCACGTGCGTGGGGCCGACGGCGGCGGCCAGGGCATCGAGCGACCGGTCCGTCAGCCGGGGCACGTCGGCGGTCATGTGCCATCCTCGCGCGGTGTCCTCGGGCTCCTACGCGGCGCCGCTCGCCACCCACTACGCCCCCACCGCCATGGTGTGCAGCGTCGATCAGCTGGCCTCGTCGGCGGGTGTGGCGGTGTTGCGAGCCGGCGGGACCGCGGCCGACGCGGCGGTGGCCACCAGCGCCGTGCTGGCCGTCACCACCCCCTACATGTGCGGCATGGGGGGTGACCTGTTCGCGCTGGTCCACGACGGCTCGGTGGCCGCCCTGGATGCGTCGGGCCGGGCCGGCTCCGGGGCCGATCCCGATCGGCTGTGGGCCGAGGGAGCGCGGCGGATGCCCTTCGAGCTGGATGTGCGGGCGGTGACCGTGCCCGGCTGCGTGGACGGTTGGCTGGCCCTGCACGACCGGTACGGCCGCCTGGAGCTGGCCGAGGTGTTGGCCCCGGCCATCAGCTACGCCGCCGACGGCTTCCCGGCCTCCACCATGCTGGCGGCCATGGTCCCGCTGGTGGCCGACCGTCCGGGGGCGGGCGACTTCCGGGTCGGGGCGCGCCTGCGTCGCGGGCGATCGGGTGCGCCGGCCCGGCGTGGCCCGGGCCCTGCGAGCGGTGGTGGCGGAGGGACGCGACGGCTTCTACCTGGGCGAGTTCGGCCAGGGCCTGCTGGAGCTGGGGGCCGGCGAGTACCACCCGTCCGGACCTGGCGCGACCGCTGGCCGACTGGGTGGCGCCGCTGGGCCGTCGGGTCTGGGGCGCCGACGTGTGGACCATGCCCCCGGCGTCGCAGGGCTACCTGAGCCTGGCCGGCGCGCTCATCGCCGAGGGCCTCGACCTGCCCGACACCGCCCGGCGATCCGGCCTGGGCCCACCTGCTGGCCGAGAGCGCCCGCCTGGCCGGCTTCGACCGACCGGACCGGCTCCATGCCGGGGCCGACCCCGACGCGCTGCTGGACCCGGTCGAGCTCGACCGGCGTCGCGCCCGCATCCGCCCCGACGCGGTGGCCGCGGTGGCGTCGCCCGGGGCGGCCGGTGGGACCATCCACCTGGCCGTGGTGGACGGCGAGCGCATGGGCGTGTCGCTCATCCAGAGCAACGCCTCCGGTTTCGGTTCGGGCCTGTTCGAGCCCCGCACCGGCATCAACCTGCACAACCGGGGCATCGGCTTCGCGGTGGCGCCGGGACATCCGGCCCGGTACGGCCCGGGTCGGCGGCCGCCCCACACGCTGGCCCCGGCCCTGATCACCCGGCCCGACGGCGCGCTCGAGGCCGTGCTCGGATCCATGGGCGGCGACGCCCAGCCCCAGATCGTGCTCCAGCTGCTGGCCCGCCACCTCCAGCTGGGCCAGCCGCCGGCCCGGGTGGTGCACTCCCCCCGCTTCGTGCTGGCCCGCCACGCCCCGGGACCCGGCTTCGACACCTGGGACGACCCGGCGGTGCTGGGCCTCGACATCGAGGCCGACGCGGCCGCGGCCTGGCAGGAGGGCCTGGAGGCGGCGTGGCCACGACGTGCGGGTGGTGGACCCGGCCAACCACGGGATGGGCCACGCCCACCTGATCGCGGTCGAGGGCGACACCCTGGCCGGGGCCAGCGACTGGCGGGCCGGCGCCGGCGCCGCCTTCGGCTACTAGCGGCGCGGGCGGACCGGCGTGGAATCGCCCTACAGGCCCGGTCTGGCGGCTCAGCCGGGGCGTGGCGACGCCGCTCAGGTGGCGGAGCGGAGCCGTGACACCCAGATGGCGAAGGCGCCCGTCGGGAGGCTTGCCGACCAGAGGGCCGATCAAAACGGCCATTCCTGCGCCGGGTCGTGACCCAGGCGCACGGCCAGGTGCCGCTGGTGGCCGAGGATCAGCCCCTTGAACAGCACGTTGCGGACGAACCAGGGCAGCTCGCGCAGCTGGCGGGCCACGTTGGTGACCGTCTCGGCCGGGCCGAGCCGCGAGCGGCGGAACTCGGTCATCGAGCCGGTGCGGCCCAGGTAGCGCCACCGCCGCGACCAGGTCAGCGAGGTGAGGATGGCGCCGGTCACCCCCACCGAGCTGAACGAGTCGTGGATCAGCAGGGTGCCCCCGGGCGGCACCCGCTCGCCCCATCGCCGGATGTCGTCACGGGCCGGGCCGTAGCGGTGCGCGCCGTCGATGTAGAGCAGGTCGACCGGGCCGGTGTGGTCCGCCAGCGCCTCCTGGGACCAGCGCCGCAGGTAGGTCACCCGATCGGCCACGCCGGCCTCGGCCAGGTTCCGCTGGAAGATCTGGCTGTCGGACTCGGCCTCGACGTCCATGCCCGAGATCTCCTGGGGCCCGCGATCGTTGCCGGCGTGAGGATCGATGGCGGTCACCGACGCGCCCGCCGGCGCGGCCGAGGCCAACACGATGGTCGATCGACCCTGGAAGCTGCCCACCTCGACCACCTGGTCGCCGGCGCGCAGCGCCCGGGCCGATTCCCACAGCAGCCGGGCCTGGTCGTCGGTCATCCACCCGGCGATGCCCGCCACCCGGTCGAGGACCGCGTCGAAGGATTCGGCTTCATCGGCTTCAGAGGACACGGGGCTGGGACTCTAGTGGCTCCCGATGCACCTTGATGCCGCCATCTCGGGCCGCCGGGCGACGATGATGGATCGAATGCGCTTGCTGTGCGGCCATCGTGGTGTCGTCGCTGCTGGCGATGTCGGTCCAGCTGGTCCGGCCCGCGGCCGCCCAGACGCCGACCACGGCGGCTCCGACCACGACTGCGCCGTCGCCCGACGCCCCGCCACCGGTGCAGGACGCCCGGCTCTCGGCCGCGCTCGACGCGGTGGCGGTGTCCAGCCCGGCCTACGAGCGGGCCCAGCGCACCTACACCGGCGACTGGCATCGCCTGCTCGACGCCCAGGCCCGCCAGGCCGCGGCCACCACCCTGTTGAGCCAGCTGGCGGCCACCCAGGCCGGCCTGACCGCCGACCTGGACGTGGCCACCCGCCGCCACAGCCAGGCCGCGGCCGAGGTGGTGCGCATCCGGGCGTCGTTGCGGGTCCTGGCCATCGCCCTGTACGTCCAGGGCGGCCCCGACCCCACCGGGGTGTCGGTGTTGGACCCGGCCCAGTCGAGCACGGCGTCCACCGCCCGGGTGCTGGTGGAGACGGTGGGCCACGACTCGATGCGTGGCGCTGGAGCGCAAACCAGGCGGTGGTGGCCGCCACCCACGCCCAGGCCGCCCGTGACCTGACCGGTCTGGCCGACGTGACCCGCCGTCAGGGCCAGGCCCAGGGCCAGCTGACCGCCGCCGGGCGCGACCAGGCCTCGGCCAACGCCGCCCTGGCCCGGGACCGCACCCAGGTATCCGACGCCCGGCTGACGGCCGCGGTCACCGGCACCGATCTGTCCCTGGTGGTGCTCGACGCCTACTGGCGGGCCGCGGTCCGGTTGGCCACCCTCCAACCGGCCTGCCGGTTGAGCTGGCCCACCCTGGCCGGGATCGGCCGGGTGGAGAGCGGCAACGGCACCTTCGGTGGCGACCAGGTGGGCGCCGGCGGCGAGGAGGCCAGCCCCATCATCGGCATCCCCCTGGACGGCACCGACGGGACCCAGCGCATCACCGACACCGACGGCGGTGCCCTCGACCACGACCCGGTGTACGACCGGGCCGTGGGGCCGATGCAGATCCTGCCGTCGGCCTGGCGTCGATACGGCCTCGACGGCAACGCCGACGGCCAGCGCGATCCCCAGAACCTCTACGACGCGGCGCGTCACCGCCGCGGTGATGTTGTGCCGCTACGGCCCGCTCGACACCGACGCCGGCCTGCAGCGGACCTTCTTCCACTACAACCCCTCGGCCGCCTACGTGGCCGAGGTGCTCGGCTACACCCATGACTACCAGTCCTTCGTCATACCCCCCGTGACCTGACGGCGGAGGCCCCGCCGGGAGGCTTGCCGACCGCCCGAAGGCTGCCGACCGCCAGGGAGGTGCCGCTGGACCGATGACACCCGGATGCCGGAGGCGCCCGCCGGGAGGCTTGCCGACCAGAGGGCCAGGCAAATGTGTGGACAGCCTTGCGGACAACTCGTCGCCTCCTGGGGACGATCCGGGAATGTGTGGGGACAACCCTGGGGATCGGTGATTGTGGCTTGACCATCGGGCGGCGGTGGCGGAAGGTGCTCTACAGCCCGGCTGACACAGCGAGCGGCAAGGAACGGACCGAGGGGCAACCCGAGGCGAGGACCGAACCGGGAGCTGCGGGAGCCGGCCGGAGGGGAAACCGAAGGGGCAACCCGGAGGCGGAACCGAAGGTCGGTGAACGAGTGCAGCAGGGTGAGGAACAGGAGTCCCGCCCCTCCCTCCGGGGAGAACGGCAGGTCGAAGGAGCCGAGCACTCGGCGCCGGAGACGTGTGGGGGCTCCTGGTTCGCACGGGTCGGCCCCGAGAGGCAGAACCGGCTTCGGCCGGACGGCTTCTCGGGGCCGCTGTGCGTTTTCGAGGGGCTCGAACCCCTGGAAATAGGGGCCGTTGGGGTTATTGACAGAGTGCTAGTCCGAGCCTAGGTTCGAACTCCTGTGGCCTGAGTCACAGCCGAGCGCCTAGGGGGATACGACTTTGGAACCTGTGCACCCGCGTCATCGATGGACCATGGGACTCGTCTCGGTGGTCTGCGTGCTGGCCATTGCCGCTACGGCGTGCGGCAGTTCCAACAGCTCGGGCGGGGGCACATCACCTACGACGGGGGCGCGCACCAGCCAGACGCTGGCCGCCACCACCGCGCCCAAGTCGGGCGGCACCATCACCGTCGGCCTCGAGGCCGAGCAGAGCGGCTTCAACCCCGCCAACACCAACACCCGCTGGGACATCTCCGGCACCGAGGAAGGGCTGGCCATCTACGACCCGATGGCCGCTTTCGACAAGGACGGCAACTGGAAGCCGTACCTGGCCAAGTCCTTCGTGCCCAACGCCGACTACACCCTTTGGACCGTGACCATGCGGTCCGGGATCACCTTCCAGGACGGCGAGGCCCTGACCGCCGACGCGGTGACCACCGCTTACAAGGCCTTCATCGCCGGCGCTCTCACCGGGCCGGTGTTCTCCGACGTGCAGTCGGTGCAGACCACCGGCCCGCTCACCCTGACCTTCACCATGAAGTCTCCCTGGGTGACGTTCCCGGCCTCGCTGACCTCGCAGGTGGGCATGATCCCGGCGCCGTCGACGATGACCGACAAGGATCCGGCGACGGGGGCGCCCAAGGCCACCGATGCCAGCAACTCGCACCCGATCGGGACCGGCCCGTTCTCGTTCGTGAGCTGGACGCCCAACAGCCAGTTGGTGACGACCAGGAACAAGAGCTACTGGCGCAAGGACAGCAACGGCGTGCAGCTTCCCTACCTCAACGGCATCACCTTCAAGCCCATCACCGACCACGGCACCCGGGATTCGGCCATGGATGCCGGCAACATCGACGTGGAGCAGAACGACAACGCCAACAGCCTGATCCACTTCCGCCAGGAGGCATCGGCCGGCAAGGTCCAGTTGGTGGAGGACAACGGCCCGGGTGAAGAGACCGACTTCATCATCGTCAACACCCAGGACCCGGCCATGAGCGACCCCCTCGTACGCGAGGCCATGGCCTACGCCACCAACCGGCAGGCCTACAACACGCTGATCAACCAGGGGATCCTGGAGGATGCCAACGGGCCGTTCAAGCCCATCTCCAAGTGGTACACGAAGACCGACTACCCGAACTACGACCTGGCCAAGGCCAAGCAGCTGGTCCAGCAGTACACCCAGAAGACCGGCCATCCGCCGACCTTCACCCTGGGCGCCACCAACGATCCGGATTCGCAGAAGGGGGTGACGGCCCTCCAGCAGATGTGGGATCAGGCCGGTATGAAGATCACCACCAAGAGCGTCGACCAGACCAGCTTCATCTCCCAGGCCGTCACCGGCGGCTACCAGGCCAACCTGTGGCGTCAGTTCGGGGCCATCGATCCCGACACCGACGCCCTGTGGTGGTACTCGGCCAACGCCGGCACCGGGACGAGCGGGGGTCTGGCCCTCAACATCGCCCGCAACAAGGACCCTCAGGTCGACGCCGCTCTGAACAAGGGGCGCCAGTCGACCTCGTTCGCGGACCGCAAGGCCGCCTACGATCAGCTCCAGCAGCGCTTCGCAGCCGACATCCCCTACGTGTGGCTCCAGCACGTCATCTGGTTCCTGGTGGCCAAGAACGACATGCGGGGCCTGACCAACGGTCCCCTGCCCGACGGCGAGCCATCATTGCCGATCGGCGGCGGCGGTGACTTCGGCGGTGTGGTGCGCTGGACCCAGATGTGGTCGACCAACGCATGAACGCTCGTGAGGAGAGGTTCGTGGCATGAGGTTCGTGCGCAAACGCGTCCTGCAGCTCATCCTGGTGCTGCTGGCCGTGACGTTCCTCTCCTTCATCATGATCAACCTGCTCCCGGGCGACCCGGCTCGAGCCGTGTGCGGGATCAGCTGCGATCAGAAGGCCTACGAGCAGACCCGGGTCGACCTGGGCCTCAACCACAACATCGTCTATCGCTACGTCGTCTGGTTGAAGGACCTGGCCACCGGCGACATGGGCAAGTCGGCCACCAACGGGCAACCGGTGGCCCAGGCGCTGTCCCAGCGGCTGCCCGTCACCATCGAGCTGTTGATCTACTCCGAGATCATCGCCCTGGTGCTGGCCATCCCCTTGGCCTTACTGGCGGCTCAACGGGCGGGGTCGGTGTTCGACCGGGCGTCCACCACCGTGGCCTTCGGCATGTTGTCGGTGCCGGACTTCGTGGTGGGCATCTTGTTGATCCTGATCTTCGCCGTGAACTTAGGGTGGTTCCCCGTCACCAGACAGGTGGGGTTCTTCACGGACCCCGTCGGCAACCTGCACGACATGTTCCTGCCCTCGCTGACCCTGGCCTTCGGTGAGATGGCGGTCTACATGCGCCTGCTGCGCACCGACCTGATCTCCACCCTGCAGGAGGACTACGTCACCATGGCCAAGGCCAAGGGGATCTCGTCGCGCCGGGTGCTGTTGCGCCACGCCTTCCGGCCGTCGAGCTTCTCGCTGGTGACGGTGATCGGCCTGGACATGGGTCGCCTGATCGGTGGTGCCTTCATCGTCGAGATCCTGTTCGCCCTCAACGGCATGGGCAGCTACATCGTGACCAGCATCTTCTCCCGGGACTACATCCCCGTGCAGGGGGGCGTGGTCCTGGTGGCCATCGGATACGTCCTCATCAACTTCGGGGTGGACATGCTCTACGCCGTGATCGACCCCAGGATCCGCCATGCCCGCGCCCTCGCCTAGCCCCGACCCCGGTGAGCGGCTCACCCGGGAGGTGGGCTCGGGCGCCTACGACGGCGGCGACATGCATCTGGGCACCAACTACGCCGAGGAGATCGGCACCATCGCCGACGGCCAGGTGGCCGAGCTCGAGATCCTCCACTCCCTGGATCCGGATCAGGTCTCGGGCCAGGCGGTCAAGCGGCGCCTGGGCCTGGCCTTCTGGGTGGCCAGCAGCTGGGTCGCGCTGGTCACCATCCTGGCCATCCTGGCGCCCTGGCTCCCGCTGAAGAACCCGAACTTCCAGGACTACACCGCCCTCAAGCAGGGCCCCAGCGCCGCCTACTGGCTGGGCACCGACGACCTGGGCCGCGACATGTTGTCGCGCCTCATCTGGGGCGCCCGGGTCTCGCTCACGGTCGGGGTCACCGCCATCCTGTTCGGTCTGCTCATCGGCGTGACCATCGGGGTGATCGCCGGCTTCTTCAAGGGCCGCGTCGAGAGCGGGCTCATGGGCCTCATGGACGTCCTGCTGGCCTTCCCGGCCCTGTTGCTGGCCCTGGCCATCATCACCTTCACCGACAACCACAGCGTGTGGAACATCTCCCTGGCCATCGGGATCGTGTCCATCGCCCCCATCGCCCGGCTGGTGCGCGCCTCCACGCTGGTGTTCACCGAGCGCGAGTTCGTCTTGGCCTCGCGCACCCTGGGCGCGGGCAACTGGCGCATCATCGCCAAGGAGATCCTGCCCAACGTCATGCTGCCGGTGCTGTCGTTCGCCATCATCAGCGTGGCCATCGCCATCGTGGCCGAAGGGCGGCCTGGCCTTCCTGGGCCTGTCGGTCCCACCCCCGCAGGCCACCTGGGGGTCGATGATCAACGAGGGTCGCTACTTCCTGGCCACCAACCCGGCCATCTCCCTGATCCCCTGCGCGGTGATGTTCCTCACCGTGCTCTCCCTCAACCTGGCCGGCGACCGGGTCCGGGAGTTCTTCGACGTGAAGGAAGGCGGCCTGTGAGCCGGAAGGTCATCACCGGCTCGGCGGCCGGCAGCACCGAGGCCACCAGCGACCTGCTGAAGGTGGTCGATCTCAAGACCCACTTCCGCACCGAGCGCGGGGCGGTGCGGGCCGTCGACGGGGTGACCCTGGAGCTGGCTCGGGGCCGCACCCTGGGCGTGGTGGGCGAGTCGGGATCGGGCAAGACCATCCTCTCCCGCTCGATCATGGGCCTCCTGCCCAAGAAGAACGTGATCCGTGAGGGCCACGTCTACTTCGAGGGCGCCGACATCATCGGCTACAGCCAGAACCAGATGCGCAGCATCTGGGGTTCCGAGATGGCCATGGTGTTCCAGGACCCGATGACCTCGCTCAACCCGGTGATCAAGATCGGCCGCCAGATCACCGAGTCGCTCGTCCACCACCTGAAGATGGACAAGGGCGAGGCCCGCGACACGGCGCTGGCCCTGCTCCAGTCGGTGGGCATCCCCGAGCCCGAGCAGCGCCTGGGTGAGTACCCCCACCAGCTCTCCGGAGGCATGCGCCAACGGGTGACCATCGCCATCGCCCTGGCCTGTGGCCCGAAGATCCTCTTCGCCGACGAGCCCACCACCGCCCTGGACGTGACCGTGCAGGCCCAGATCCTCAACCTGCTGGGCCGCCAGCAGTCCGAGCGCCACATGGCCATGATCCTGGTCACCCACGACCTGGGCGTGGTGGCCGGGCGCACCGACGACATCGCGGTGATGTACGCCGGCAAGGTGGTCGAGCAGGCGCCCACCAGCGTGCTGTTCGCCAACATGAAGATGCCCTACACCGAGGCGCTGGTCAGCTCCATCCCCAGGCTCGACAACCCCAGCCACACCAAGCTCGAGATCATCCCGGGGCGCCCGCCCGATCTGGTGAACCCGCCCAAGGGCTGCAACTTCGCCCCCCGCTGCAAGTACGTCCAGGACAAGTGCCTGACCGAGGAGCCCCCGTTGGTGCAGGCCGAGACCCCCGGACATCTCTATCGTTGCTGGTTCCCGGTGGACACCGCCGAAGGGCGCGACGCCCTGGCCCGCAACCAGGCCAAGGCCGACGGTGCGGTGGCCGACGGTGCGGTGGCCGACGGTGCGGTGGCCGACGCCGCCGCCCCGGTGGGAAGCTGACATGGCCGGCAGCGGCACCGCCCACATGCGTGAAGCGTCCGAGACGCTGCTGCGGGCCGAGAACCTGGTGGTCGAGTTCCCGGTGGGCTCCACCGGGCTCAAGGTCCATGCCGTCACCGACGTCAGCATCGACGTCAAGGAGGGCGAGACCCTGGGGCTGGTGGGCGAGTCGGGTTGTGGCAAGTCGACCACCGGGCGGGCGCTCATGCAGCTGCCCAAGCCGACCTCGGGCTCGGTGGTGTACCGGGGCAACGACCTGACCAAGCTCAAAGCGCCGGAGCTGCGGCAGATCCGTCCCGAGATGCAGATGATCTTCCAGGACCCCATCTCGTCGCTCAACCCGCGGCGCAAGGTGGGCGACATCGTGGCCGAGCCCTTGCGCATCTGGAACCGGGGCACGGCCGACGAGCAGCGCAGGGTCGTGGCCGAGACCCTCGAGGCCGTCGGTCTCGATCCCGAGACGTCCATGGAGCGGCGCCCCCACCAGTTCTCCGGCGGCCAGTGCCAGCGCATCTGCATCGCCCGCTCGCTGGTGCTCGATCCCAAGGTCATCATCTGCGACGAGCCGGTGTCGGCCCTCGACGTATCGGTGCAGGCCCAGATCCTCAACCTGCTCGAGGACATGAAGGAGCGCTACGGCCTGACCCTGATGTTCATCGCTCACGACCTGGCCGTGGTGAAGAACATCAGCGACCGAGTGGCGGTGATGTACCTGGGCAAGCTGTGCGAGGTGGCCAAGCCCGACGATCTCTACAACAAGCCGGCCCATCCCTACACCGCCGCCCTGCTCACCTCGATCCCGGTGCCGGACCCGGCCGTGAAGCCCACCGACGGCGACGCCCTGGGAGGCGAGCTGCCCTCCCCCATCGCCCCGCCCAGTGGCTGCCGGTTCCGCACCCGGTGCCCGCGGGCCCAGGAGATGTGCGCCCAGATCGAGCCGAAGATGCACTCGATCGGGCTCGGCCACTACGTGGCCTGCCACTTCCCTCTCGACATCGCCGAGAGTCCCACGCGAGCCACCCAGGCTGCCGCGGCCGGCTGACATGGCTGCCAGGGCTGCGCCCCGGACGCGCACCCGCCTCGACCCGGAGGTGCGTCGCGAGCAGATCCTGGCCGCGGCGGAACAGGTCTTCGAGACCCGGGACCCGGTGGAGGTCACCTTCGAGGAGCTGGCCGGCGCGGCCGGGGTGTCCCGCGCCCTGGTCTACAACTACTTCGGGGACAAGGGCGGCCTGGTCGCCTCGGTCTACGTCCGCAGCCTGCACCGCCTGGACCAGGCGCTCGAGGTGGCCGTCGACCCTGATGCCTCGGCGTCCGAGCGGCTCCGGGCCGCGGTGCGCTGCTACCTGTCGTTCGCGGCGGAGAACTCGGCCGGGTTCCGACTGATGGGGGCGACGGCCGGCTTCGATCATCCCGACGTGCGCCGGGTCCGGCGCCAGCGCTTCGAGCACCTGGCCGCCAACTGGGGTGGTGGCACCGGCGCCCGGATCCTGGCCCGGGGCATGATCGACTTCCTGGAGGGCGCCACCGTGGCCTGGATCGAGGCGGGCGCCCAGGACGTCGACGCCGTGGCCGACCTGCTCTACACCTCGCTCTGGCTCGGCCTGTCGGCCGCCGATTCCAGCGCCCGCCAGCAGTACCAGGCGGCCACGCTGCGGTAGGGCCGGAACGGTTCGCCCCGAGCCTCGAGCTGGGCCGGGGTGGGTGGCTCGACCAGCCCGTAGGCGATGCCGTAGCCGGCTCGGACCCCGTAGTCACCGGTCGGCCACACGTCGAGGCGGCCGAGGGCGAAGATCAGGAACATGTCCGCCGTCCACGGGCCGATGCCGCGCACCTGGACCAGCTCGTCAGTCGCCTGGTCGTCGGGCATGCGCCCCACCCGGTCCAGCTCGAGGCGGCCGTCGGCCACGTGGCGGGCCAGGTCCACGATGGCGGCCGCCTTGGCGCCCGACAGCCCGGCGGCGCGCAGGTCCTCGGGGGCGGCGGCCAGCACCGCCTCGGGCTCGAGGGCACCCGGCGGGAACAGGGCTCGGAAGCGGCCCCAGATGGTGGCGGCCGCCCGTCCGGCCAGCTGCTGGTAGGCGATCGACTCGGCCAGGTTCTCGAAGCGATCGTCCACCTTGGGTCGGGGCGGCGTGGGCATGGGGCCGTGACGGGCCACCAGGCGCGCCCATGACGGGATCGAGCTCGGCCAGGACGTGGCTGGCCTGGCGGTGGGTGACCTGAGTCATGGCGCGACCCTAGGTCCGACGGTGCAAGGATGGCTCCATGCCAACGCCGCCTGAGATGAACATCGACACCAACACCATTTACCGGGTCACGATCGGGACCGATCGCGGGGACATCGTGATGGACCTGGACCCGCGCCTGGCGCCCAAGACGGTGAACAACTTCGTGTCCCTGGCCCGCCAGGGCTACTACGACAACCTCACCTTCCACCGCGTCGAGCCCGGGTTCGTCGTCCAGGGCGGTTGCCCCGAGGGCTCCGGACGAGGTGGTCCGGGCTACAAGTTCGAAGACGAGCCGGTCCAGGGCGAGTACCTGCCGGGCACGGTGGCCATGGCCAATGCCGGCCCCAACACCAACGGCTCGCAGTTCTTCATCTGCCTCAGCGACCTGCGCAACGGCCTGGGCAAGCAGTACAACCTGTTCGGCCAGGTCACCAGCGGGATGGACGCGGTGCAGGCCGTCCAGCGCGGCGACGTGTTCCGTTCGGTGACCATCGAGGAGATCCCCGCATCCTGACGCTGGCCCTCCCGGAGCCGGTCGACCTGGTCCGCACCCTGGGCGGGCTGCGGGAGGGCGCGCGGCTGCGGCGCGGAGCCGACGGCGTGTGGTGGACCACCCGGACCGCCGAGGGGCCGGCCACCGTGCGGTTCTGCGCGGCGGCGGTCCCCGGCGTCGGTGGTCGAGGTGCGCGCCTGGGGCCCCGGCGCCGAGGCGGCGCTGGCCGCCGCGCCGGGGATGATCGGGACCCACGACGACCCCTCGGCCTTCCGGCCCTCGCATCCGATGGTGGCAGAGGGCTGGCGTCGTCACCCCGGGTTGCGGCTGGGTCGCACCGGAGCGGTGATGGAGGCCCTGGTGCCCGCCATCGTGTTTCAGAAGGTGCCGGCGGCCGACGCCGGCCGCACCTGGCGCCGCCTCGTCGGGCGCTTCGGCCAGCCCGCGCCCGGTCCCGCCGATCTGGTCCTGCCGCCGGATCCGGCCCGGCTGGCCCGGCTGGCCTACCCCGATCTCCACCGCTTCGGCCTGGAGCGTCGGCGGGCCATGCCCCTGCTGGCCGCCTGTCGCGCCGCGGCGCGCCTCGAACAGCTGGCCCGACGATCGACCGAGCAGCTCATGGCCGGTCTGGTGCAGATCCCCGGCATCGGGCAGTGGACGGCGCTGAGCGTGGCCCGGCTGGTCCACGGGGGCGCGGACACGGTCGTGGTGGGCGACTACAACCTGCCCGCGCTGGTGGCCTGGAACCTGGCCGGGGAACGCACGGCCGACGATCGGCGGATGCTCGAGCTGCTCGAGGGCGATCGACCCCATCGGGCCCGGGTGCTGCAGGTGATCGGCGCGGCCGGCTCGCGCCCGCCGCGCCACGGGCCCCGCCTACGACCTGCGGCCATCAACCTCTGAGCGCCGGCCCGCCTCGCCGCTCACCTGCCGAGTGGCGGCAACCACACAGCTGACAGGCAAGTGGCTGCCGCCACTTGAGAGGGCGGGGCCAGGCGGCTCAGTCCTTGAGCGCCACCGAGTTGGGGGTGACGTTCATCTTGGGCTCGTAGTCGGCCACGGCCACGTCGTGGGCCGTGCCGCCCACCGAGGCCCGCAGCTGCTCGCGGCAGGCCGGGCACGGTCCGTAGAAGCGGACCTGGCTGGACGCGCCGCATCGAGGGCAGGTCAGCTCCAGGTCGGCGGGGATGGTCACGCTCGGGCTCGCCCCAGCTCATCCGGTGAAGGCGGGGGTGGCGCTGACCGGCTTGGCCGCGGCGGCCGTGGTCGGGGGCGCCGTGGTGGGGGGCGCCGTCGTGGTCGTGGGGGGCTGATCGGGAGCCGAGCCGGCCGGCAGGTTGACCGCAGCCACGATCAGCGACAGGCAGTCCTGGTCGTAGTCCGAGGTGAGGTGCAACGTGTTGGGCCCAGGGGTCAGCTCGCTGGTGACCGGGAACGACTTGATGTCCCAGAGGCCGCCGTTGGTGCCCTCGGCGCTGCTGGCCGAGGCGTTTGGCACCGAGTCGCCGCTGAAGATCTGACCGGCGGCGGCCAGCGTCTGACCGTTCAGGACGACGGCGCCGTCATCGAAGCCGGGGCCGGCCTGGCCGTCGGCCACGATCAGGTCGAGGGAGGCGTCGCCGCTGGTGTAGTTGATGCCGTCCAGGGTCACGTCCCAGCCCGCGGGGTCAGCGGGCGGCCCGGCGAAGGCCTGGTTCGAGTCGTTGCCGTTGAACAGGACGACGTCGTGGTTGTTGGCCGAGTTGCCGTCGTCGTAGAACACCACCAGCGAGACGCCGTTCATGTCGACGCTCGGCTTGGTGAAGTTGGCCAGGGTGTAGCCGCCGTTGCCGTGCACCAGGGAGGTGACGTCGGCCCGGTAGGCCTGGCTGTTGGTGAAGCCCCAGCAGTTGGACGACGACGTGCCGATGTTGGTGCCGGTGATGGCCGAGCCGGCGAAGGTCACCGCCGCGTTGGAGCTCGGGTCGGTGACGTTGGTCGGGCCGTGCCAGTAGAGGTAGGCCCTCGTCACCGTGCCGGTGACGCCGCTGAGCGTGACGGTGCCGGAGCCATCAGTGCCCCGCATCCCACCCAGGCCCGCGTAGGCCACGTCGGTGTTGAAGACCGTGGTGAAGTTGGTGACCGGGTTGGCGCCAGCCGGCGTCACCCCGACAAAGCTGATCAGGCCCAACGCCGCGGCGATCACGCCGATGATCTTCAGTCGCATCATGGTCTCGTCTCCCTCGAGCCAACGAAGCCCCCAGCTCCTGCGGCGTCCTGCGACAACCGTAGTCCACTACGAGGCCGGGGGGAACACCGTGACCGATCCGGGCTCGAAGTATTTGTCCCCGCCGCCCACCACGATGGTCTGCGAACCCGGCCGGGCCTGGCCCAGGGCTCCCAGCAGCTCCTCGCACTGGTTGCCGAAGGTGCGGTACGCACCCTGCCAGACCAGGAAGATCCGGTGGTCGCCGGCCCGGGCTTCGAGCTCGGTGGCGTACTTCTGGGGGTCGGCCGCCGCGTTGCGCTCGGCGTAGTCGACCCAGTCCACCCGCAGGGGCGAGCCGAAGGTGGGGTACACCACCTCGTCGAGGTGGAGTCGCGGGTCGAGCGACCGGCTGAAGGCGGGGCCGAGCTGATCGGGGCAGAAGGCCACCACGTCACCGGTCTTGGCCGCGTTGTTGATGGCCTGGGCCGCCTCCCGGCCCTGGGTGCGGGGAAAGGTCACGTTCCAGTAGGCCCCCAGCAGGCAGAGGGCCAGGAAGCAGGCCAGGACGCCGGTGAGCACCCGGGGATCGTCGAAGCAGGCCAGCCCGGCCGCGATCAGCAGGCCCACCAGCGGGTACATCACCGCGGCGTAGCGCGTGGCGTAGGTGGTGGCCGTGACCAGGCTCACCCCGGCGCCCAGGGCCAGGGTCAGGCCGGCCACCGCCGCCTCGGCGCGGAAGGGGCGTCGGGTGCGCAGGTCGAGCTCGATGGCGAACCGGCCCACGGACCGCCCGAGCAGGCCCAGCACCACCAGCACCACCATGACCGCGCCCACCGCGATGGCGTCTTTGAACGCGCCCCCGCCGAAGTCCTGGATGGTGGCCCCGAGCATGTTCGTGGGTCGCTGCACGCCGGCCCAGGGCGTGCCGGTGTGGGCTGCCTGGTAGAGGAACGACGGGATCCAGGGCACGAAGGCCAGGCCGCCCACGGCGATGGCCACGAAGGCCCGCAGTGCCCCGGGGCGTCGCTCGGCGTGACGCCACCAGGTCCAGGCCAACACGAGCTCGACGCTTCCCAGCAGCCAGATCGACCAGTAGTGGGTCAACAACATGACGCCCGACGCCAGCGCCAGACCCGCCAACCGCCCCCAGCCCGATCGGTCGCGGCGCATGACGTCGTCCAGCAGCAGGTAGAGGACCAGCACCCCCACCATCAACATGGCGTACATGCGGGTCTCGGTGGCGTAGCGCGAGCACGAACGGCGACATCGCCATCACCGCGGTGAAGAGCCACCCCAGACGGCGGCCACCGCGGCGGCGCCCCACCAGCCAGGCCAGGGGCAGGAGGGCGATCGCGAACAGGCCCGACAGCGAGCGCACGGCCACGTCGCCGGTGCCGAACAGCGAGATCCAGCCGTGGAGCAGGAAGTAGTACAGGGGCGGGTGGCCGTCGTGGCGCAGCGCGGCGGGGATCTGCGAGAGCGGGAGCTTGGCGATGTTCACCGAGAGGGCCTCGTCCAGCCACAGGGCGGACCGGGTCACGAACCGCAGCACCAGCCCCACGGCGATGGCCCCCAGCGACAGCACCACCACGGCGCGGGGGGCGGCGGGATCGGGTGGATCGGCGTCGTTGTCGGTCACCTCCTGACCCTAGTTTCGGTCGGGTGGGTGGCCGAAGCCGGCCCAGGTTGCTCACTAGACTGCCGCCGCGTGAATCCCCCCCCTGAGTCCCCATCCGAGGTCCGCGATCCGCAGGTCGTGATCATCGGGGCCGGGCCGGCCGGCCTCACCGCCGCCTACCAGCTGGTCAAGGCGGGGATCGTCCCGGTGGTGCTCGAGGCCGATTCGGTGGTCGGGGGGATCAGCCGGACGGCGCAGGCCGACGGCTGGCGGTTCGACATCGGCGGCCACCGCTTCTTCACCAAGGTGGCCCCGGTCGAGGCGCTGTGGCACGAGATCCTCGACGACGACGAGTTCCTGCTCCGCCCGCGGCTGAGCCGCATGTACCACGAGGGCAAGTTCTACGACTACCCGATCGAGCCCATCAAGGCCCTGCGGACCCTGGGGCTGGTCGAGGCCGCCCGGTGCGGCTGCTCGTACCTGTGGGCGCGCGTGTCGACCGCCGGCGGACCAGCACATGCTCGAGGGCTACATCGTGGCCCAGTACGGCCGGCGGCTCTACTCGCACTTCTTCGAGAGCTACAACGAGACGGTCTGGGGGGTGCCGGCCACGCGAGATCTCGGCCGACTGGGGCGCCCAGCGCATCAAGGACATGTCGTTGTTCAAGGCGGTGTGGGAGCCGATCCGGGCTCGCGCTGGTCGGTCGGCGCGACAAGTCGCACCAGGTCACCAGCCTGATCGAGGAGTTCCAGTACCCCAAGTACGGCCCCGGCATGATGTGGGAGCGCTGCACCGAGCTGGTCGAGGCCGCGGGCGTCAAGATCCAGATGGACACCGAGGTCACCGCCGTCGACCACCACGACGGCCGGGCCGTGTCGGTGACCGGTCGATCGGGCGGCGCCGACACCGACTACCCGGCAGACCACGTGATCTCGTCCATGCCCTTGCCGCGCCTGGTGCAGGCCATGCGACCGGCCCCGCCCGCCCGAGGTGCTCGCCGCCGCCAGCCAGCTCAAGTTCCGCGACTTCGTGACCGTGGCCCTGGTCGTACCCGAGTCGGCGGCCTTCCCGGACAACTGGATCTACATCCACTCGCCCGAGGTGCGCCCCCTGGGCCGCATCCAGAACTTCGGGGCCTGGTCGCCCTTCCTGGTCAAGGACGGGCGGACCTGCCTGGGCCTGGAGTACTTCGTGTTCGAGGGCGACGAGGTGTGGACCAGCTCCGACGACGAGCTGGTGGCGCGGGGCACCGCCGACCTGCACC
The DNA here is from genome assembly GCA_963793965.1 of uncultured Microthrixaceae bacterium. Taxonomy (GTDB): domain Bacteria; phylum Actinomycetota; class Acidimicrobiia; order Acidimicrobiales; family Acidimicrobilacustridaceae; genus UBA4742. The sequence goes on along the minus strand of CAWCCB010000006.1, from coordinate 571,500 downwards.
GCCTCGGCCTGGTCGATGCCTCCGCGGTCGAATCGGGCTACGTGGTGCGCATGCCCAAGGCCTATCCCGTCTACGACGAGGACTACCGGGCCAACGTCGAGGTCCTGAAGCGGTGGCTGGCCGAGCACGCCCCGAACGTGCACCCCGTCGGGCGCAACGGGATGCACAAGTACAACAACCAGGACCACTCGATGCTCACGGCCATGCTGACGGTGGAGAACATCCTCGGCGCCCACCACGACATCTGGAACGTCAACGTGGAGCAGGAGTACCACGAGCAGGTGGGTCCGGCCGACCGGCGGCGAGCAGGGCACCGGTCGCGACGCCCCGGTGATCCCGCGGGGGGCCTATCCCCCGGGTCATCCCGCTCCACGTGGATCCCACCGGCGCGGCATGAGCCTTTCCGAGATCGCCCACGCCGCGGGCCTGCGGCGCATCCACGTGCTGGCCTGGCGCGACCTGGCCGACGTGGAGGCCGGTGGCTCCGAGGTGCACGCGGCCGAGGTGGTGCGACGCTGGGCCGACGCCGGCCTGGAGGTCACCATGCGCACCTCCTACGCCCAGGGCCACCCTCCCGAGGCCACGCGCGACGGCTACCGGGTGGTGCGCAAGCACGGGCGCTTCATGGTCTTCCCGACCACGGTGCTGGCCGAGGTCACCGGCCGCATGGGTCCCTACGACGGCCTGGTCGAGTACTGGAACGGCACGCCCTACCTGAGCCCGCTGTGGGCCCGCGGCCCCCACATCACCGTGGTCCACCACGTGCACCGCGACATGTGGCGCCTGGTGCTCGACGAACGCCTGGCCCCGTGGGGCGAGTTCATCGAACGTCGGGTGGCCCCGCCCTTCTACCGCCACACGCCGTTGGTGACCCTGTCGGAGTCGTCGCGTCGCGAGCTGATGGACTACCTCCACTTCTCGGCCTCGCAGATCACCGTGGTGCCGCCCGGCATCGACGCCCGCTACACGCCCGGTGACGAGCGCAGCCCGGTGCCCCTGGTGGTGGCCGTGGGTCGGCTCATGGCCCCCAAGCGCTTCGACGAGCTGATCCGGATCATGGCCGAGGTCCGCGAGCACCACCACCCGTCGGTCCAGTTGGTGATCGTGGGCGACGGCTACGAGCGCCTGGCCCTCGAGGCCCAGATCTCTGATCTGGACGCCTCCGACTGGATCCGCCTGGCCGGCCACGTGTCCGACGAGGAGCTCATCGCCCTCTACCGCCAGGCCTGGCTGGTGGCCAGCGCGTCGATCGCCGAGGGCTGGGGCATGACCCTGACCGAGGCGGCCGCCTGCGCCACCCCGGCAGTGGCCACCCGCATCAACGGCCACACCGACGCCGTGCTCGACGGGCGCAGCGGCCTGCTGGCCGACGGCTCGAGGGATCTGGCGGCCAAGATCGCCCAGGTGCTGGGCGACGACGATCTGCGCCGGCGCCTGAGCGAGGGCGCCAGCAAGTACGCGGCCCAACTCACCTGGGACGCCACCGCCGCTGGTGTGCTGACCCCGCTGGCCGACGAGGCCCTGCGGCGCCGCCTGCGTTCGGGCGGACACACGACTCGGTGAGCAGCACCACCACTGTCGACGCCTCTTCGGCGCGCCGCGGCCGCGGTGCCGGGTACTGGCTGACCATCGCCATCCCGGCGCTGCTGACCTACGTGCCGCTGCTGTTGACCCAGCCCGGTGAGGTCGGTGCCGACACCAAGACCTATCTCTACCTCAACCCGGGCAAGGTCCTGTCCGAGGCGCCCTACGTCTGGAGCAGCCAGATCGGCATGGGCACCGTCACCCACCAGTACATCGGCTACCTGTGGCCGATGGGACCCTTCTACTGGGTGTTCCAGCAGATCGGGCGTGCCCGACTGGATCGCCCAGCGCCTCTGGCTGGGCACGCTCATGCTGGCCGCCGGTCTGGGGGTCCGCTACCTCTGTCGCACCTTGGGCTGGGGCGAGGACGCGGAGGCCGACGCGCACGTCGACCGGGCCGCCTGGGGCGGGATCCTGGTGGCCAGCCTGGCCTACATGTTCAGCCCGTACCTGTTGGAGTACGCGGCCCGCATCTCGGTGATCCTGCTCCCCTGGGCCGCCCTGCCCTGGATGATCGCCCTGACGGCCAAGGCGCTGCGCCAGGGCGGGTGGCGGTACCCGGCGCTGTTCGCCCTGGTGGTGCTCACCGTCGGCGGCATCAACGCCACCGCCCTGATCATGATCGGCACCGGTCCCCTGCTCTACGTGGTGTGGGCCGTGTTCGTCGACCACGAGGTCACCGGGCGCGAGGCGCTGGCCGCCCTGTGGCGACTCGGCGTGCTCACGGTGGTGACCTCGCTGTGGTGGATCGCCGGGCTGTGGGCCGAAGGCAAGTACGGCCTGCCGGTGACCAAGTACACCGAGACCTACAAGACCGTGGCCGAGGTGTCGAGCGCGCCGGAGGTCCTGCGCGGCCTGGGCTACTGGTTCTTCTACGGCGACGACAAGCTCGGCCCCTGGACCGCCCCCAGCGCCACCTACACCACCAACCTGGCCGCCCTCAGCCTGTCCTATGTGGTCCCCATGCTGGCCATCGTGGCCGCCGCCCTGGTGCGTTGGCGCTACCGGGCGTTGTTCCTGGCCATCACCGTGGTGGGTGCCTTCACCGCCATCGCCTCGCATCCGTGGAGCAACCCGTCGTTGACCGGGGCCCTGTTCAAGGCGTTCACCCGCACCGACGCCGGCCTGGCCCTGCGCTCCACGCCCCGCGCCGTACCCCTGGTCATCCTGGGCCTGGCCCTGTTCCTGGGCGCCGGCGTGACCGCGTTGGGCCGACTGCGGCCGAACTTCTCCATCGGCCTCACCGGCGCCGCCTCGTTGGTGCTCTTCGCCAACCTGTCGACGCTGTGGACCGGCCAGATGGTGGCCAAGAACCTGGAGCGGCCCGAGAACATCCCCAGCTACTGGACCCAGGCCGCCGATTACCTCCAGGGCCAGGGCTCGGCCACCCGAGTCCTGGAGGTGCCCGGTTCGGACTTCGCCAGCTACCGCTGGGGCAACACGGTCGACCCGGTCACCCCCGGGCTCATGACCCGCCCGTACGTGGCCCACGAGCTGTTCCAGTACGGCTCGGCCCAGTCCGCCTCGCTGCTCGACGCCTTCGACACCCGCTTCGCCGAAGGGGACATGGATCCCCGCGCCATCGCCCCCATCGCCCGGCTCATGGGGGCCGGCGACGTGGTCGACCGCAGCGACCTGCAGTACGAGCGATACCGCACGGCCCGCCCCGTGCCCATGTGGGACCTGCTGACCCACGCCCGGGATCTGGCCGCGCCCAAGCCGTTCGGGCCCACCACCCCCAACGTGGCCGGGCCCAAGCAACCCATGGTCGACGAGGTGCAGCTCGGCACCGACCCGTCGCTGCCCAACCCACCGGCGGTGGCCAGCTTCTCGGTCGACCAGCCGGCCGACATCGTGCGCACCCACCCCGCCACCGGGTCGCTGCTGATGGCCGGCGATGCCGACGGTCTGGTGGACGCGGCACCGCTCGGGCTGCTCGACGGTCCCCAGGCCGCCTTCTTCTCCGCCTCCTACGCCACCGATCCCACCGGGTTCGCCAAGATCTACGACGACCACGCCACGTTGGTGGTCACCGACACCAACCGCAAGCGGGCTGAGCGCTGGGGCACCATCCGCGAGCAGACGGGCTACACCGAGCAGGCCGACGAGGTGGCGCCCTACGACCCCACCGACCAGCGCCTGGAGGTCTTCCCCGGTGAGACCTCGGCCGACCAGACGGTGACCGAGCAGCGCGGCGGCGCCACCGTGACCGCCAGCGACTACGGCAACCCGGTGACCTACACGCCCGATGACCGGCCGGCCAACGCCATGGACGGCGATCCCCAGAGCGCGTGGCGGGTGGGGGCCCTGGAGGACCCCACCGGCGCCCACCTCGACATCGCCATCGACCACCAGGTGACCACCGACCACGTCCAGCTGCTCCAGCCCATCAACCTGGTGCGCAACCGCTGGTTGACCCAGGTGTCGTTGCGCTTCGACGACCGCAAGCCGATCGTGGTCGACCTGGACGCCTCGTCGCGGGCGCTGCCGGGCGAGACGGTCCACTTCCCCACCCAGACCTTCAAGCACCTGACCATCACCGTGGTGGGCACCAACATCGCCAAGCGCCCCGAGTATGACGGCGTGAGCGGCGTGGGCTTCGCCGAGATCACCATCCCCGGCGTGCAGCAGGTGGACGAGGTGGTCCGCCCGCCCACCGACCTGTTGTCCCAGGCCGGCGCCTCCTCCATCGACCATCCCCTGGTCGAGCTGTTCACCCGGCTGCGCTCCAACCCGGCCGAGCCCGTGCGCCTCGACGAGGAGGTGCGCATGAACCGCCTGATCGAGCTCCCCACGCCTCGCTCCTTCTCGATCACCGGGTCCGCGGCGCTGTCCGACTACGTGCCGGACTCCACCATCGACCAGCTGGTGGGCATCCCCGATGCCGACCATGGCGGCATCACGGCCACCTCATCAGGCCACCTGCAGGGCTCCATCGAGATGCGGGCATCGGCGGCGTTGGACGGGAACCCCGCCACCTTCTGGAGCGGGGTCTTCAACCAGGCCACCGGTGCCTGGCTGCAGTACGCCTTCGCCGCGCCCACCACGGTGTCGCACCTGAACCTGCAACTGGTGGCCGACGGCCGGCACTCGGTGCCCACCCAGCTCACCATCACCCCCGACGGCGACGCGTCCAAGGCCGTGGTGGTGGACGTCCCCGCGGTGACCGACCAGACCAAGGCCAACGCCACGGTGACCGTGCCCGTCGACCTGCCCCATCCGGTGACCGGCCAGACGCTGCGGTTCACCGTGACCGGGGCGCGGGTGGTCGAGGAGAAGGACTGGTATTCGAACTCGAAGAGCCAGGCCCCGGTGGCCATCGCCGAGCTGGGCATCCCCGGCGAGCGCATGGCCCCGGCCCCGGCCCGCTTCGACAGCGGCTGCCGTGACGACCTGATCACCGTGGACGCCAAGCCCGTGGGGGTGCGGGTGACCGGCACCACCGCGGACGCGGTGGCCCGCAAGGAGCTCGACGTCACCCCGTGTGGCACCACGCCCATCTCCCTGGGCAAGGGTGAGCACATCCTGCGCACGGCCACCGGCCGCCAGCTCGGCATCGACATCGACCAGCTGGCCCTGACCTCGGCCGCGGGCGGTTCGGCCCAGCCCCTGAAGGCGCTGACCACGGCCAAGGCGGCCGCGGCCCCGGGGCCGAAGGTGGTCACCGACCACACCGGTCGGGTCAGCTACGACCTCACCGTCCCCAAGGCCACCAAGCCCTTCTGGTTGGCCGTGGACCAGTCCTGGAGTGTGGGTTGGCAGGCCACGGTGAACGGCAGGAAGCTCCCGCCGCCCCAGGTCATCGACGGCTACGGCAACGGTTGGCTGATCGATCCCGCCGTTTATGGCACCGGTCCGCTGAACATCCACGTGGCCTGGCAGCCCCAGTCCACGGTGTGGGTGGCGCTGGGCATCAGCGCGCTGGGCGTGCTGATCTCGCTGGTGCTGGTGGCCATCGGCAAGGGCCGTCGCCGCCGTCGCCGGGTGGCCCTGGGGGCCGACTTCCCCTCCGAACCCCTGCTGGCCCGGGTGTTCACCGAGCACGCCGGTCCCATCGGCCTGGGCACCACCCTGGCGGCCACGGCCGGGTTCGCCGGGTTCGTGGCCGTGACCACCCCGTGGCACGGCTGGTCGGTCCCGGCCCTGGTGGTCATCGTGGCCGCCACCGTGTTCGGCACCTTCCGCCACCGTCGAGGCCGGGCCGTGGCCACGCTCATGGCCGCCGGGTCGCTCGGACTGGCCGCCCTCTACATCGTGCAGGCCCAGCTGCGGCATCCGAACCCGGCCGACTTCCAGTGGGCCGTCCAGTTCGACAAGGTCAACGTGCTCGGCCTGCTCGCCCTGTACCTGCTGCTGGTCGAAGCCGTCCGGGAGCTGGTGGTCCGCCATCGTGCGGCGCGCCGCGATCAGCCGGTCGATGGACCGGTCGAGCCGCCGCCGGACGAGCCGCGGGTCGCGCCCTCAGTCAGCTGACGGGGGCCGTCGGTTGCGCTTGCGCTCGGACTGCACCCGTTTGGCGTCCAGGCGGCGCTGGCGGGCCGCTCGCGACGGCTTGGTGGCCCGTCGGGGTCGGGGGACGTGCAGTGCCGCGGCCAACACCTCGGCCATCCGCTGCTGGGCCAAGGCCCGGTTGCGGGTCTGGGATCGCTCGTCGTCCACCACCACCCGCACCTCTGGTCCGAGCTTGTCCACCAGGCGGGTCCGCTGGGATTCGGTTAGCGCGGCGGAGCCGGCCACGTCGAAGCGCAGCTCGACCCGGGTGTTGGACCGGTTGGCGTGCTGGCCGCCCGGTCCCCCGCTGGGCCCGAAGCGCTCGGTCAGCTCGTCGAGCGGGATGGCACACCCCGGCGTCACCTGCAGGAAGGCCTCCGACGACGCCACGCCGGGATGGTAACGACCAGCGCGCCACGGGGAGCGCCAAACCAGTCCAGCTCCGCCGGGAGCGTCAACCGCTCGGGTTAGTGTCACGGCGTGCCCCACGATGCTGACGGCCCACCCGTCGTCCTGGTCCACGGCTTCGCCAGCTCCGGTGTCCGCACCTGGGGCGAGAGCGGGTGGTTGGACCTGCTGGCCGACGCCGGCCGCCAGGTGGTGGCCATCGATCTGCTCGGGCACGGCGCCGCCGACAAGCCCCACGATCCCCAGGCCTACGCCCGGCTCGAGGAGCTGGCGCTGGCCGACTTCCCCGAGGGGCCGGTGGACGCCATCGGGTTCTCCCTGGGGGCCCGAACCCTGCTGGTCCTGGCCGCCGCCCATCCGGAGCGCTTCCACCGGCTGGTCCTGGCCGGCGTGGGCGCCAATCTGCTGCGGTCCGATCAGAGCTCGCTGGAGCTGGCTGACCACATCGAGCGAGCCGAGGAGCTGGCCCCTGACGCCTCGCCGGTGGCGCAGTACTTCCGGGCCCAGGCCCGCGAACCGGGCAGCGACCCGATCGCCCTGGCCGCCTGCATGCGCCGGACGCCCCCGCCGATCACGGCCGAGTCCCTGGCCCGGATCACCTGTCCGGTGTTGGTGGTGATCGGCGACCGCGACTTCGCCGGCCCCGGTGAGCCGTTGGCGGAGCTCCTGGCCGACGCCCGGGTGGTCACCCTGCGGGGGGTCGATCACTTCGCCACACCCAAGGACTTCGGGTTCCTCGACGCCGGCCTCGACTTCGTCGGGGCCGCGCTCGGCTGACGGGCCCGGTCGTGGCCGACTTCGTGCTGGCCGTCGACCTGGACGGCGTGTGCGCCGACCACGCCACCGCCTTCGCCCGGGTGGTGGCCGACGAGCGGGGCGTCGATCCGGACACGCTCGAGCCCCAGCGGAGCTGGAACTTCCACGAGTGGGGGCTCACCGACGAGGACTTCGACCGGCTGCACCGGCGGGCCGTGCTCGAGCACCGCATGTTCCGGGACATGCCGATGGTCGCGGGGGCGGCCGAGGCGCTGTGGCGGCTCAGCGACGCCGGGGTGTGGATCCGCATCGTGACCCACCGCCTCTACGCCAACTGGGGCCACGCCATCGCCGTGGGCGACACCGTGGCGTGGCTGGATCGGGTGGGCATCCCCTATCGGGACCTCTGCTTCCTGGGGGCCAAGCCCGAGGTGGAGGCCGACCTCTACGTCGAGGACGCCCCGCACAACCTGGCCGAGCTGGTGGCGGCCGGGAACCAGGTGATCATCTTCGATCAGCCCTACAACCGCGACGTCCCCGGCCATCGGGCCCGGTCCTGGGCCGAGGTGGAGGCGGCGGTGGTCGAGCACCGGCTGGCCCGGGGCCAGGCCGTGCAGGAGGCGCTGGCCCTGCCCCACCCGGCCGGGGAGCGATTGCAGAGCCAGATCGGGTCGGGCCGCCGGGCTCAATCCGGTCGTATCCCGGCCGATGAGTAGGACGAGCCGCACTGGGGCTCCGGACTAGCTGTCGGGAACGCGCGTGAACGGAACCATCGATCGTGAGCAGGAGCAGGGGAAGCTCCGCGCCGACGATGTCCGGGCGCGTGCGGGGCGGGACCTGGCCCTGATCGTGGCCGTGGGAACGGTGGCGGCGGCGGTGGCCTGGTACACGGGCGTCCTGGGCGATGTGTCCAACTGGGCTGACGACCTGAGCGGTCGGGGCCGCAGCGGTCTGCTGGCCGTGCTCGTGATCCTGCCCATCGGGGCGACCGTCTTCGCCGTGCGTCGCTACCGCGACGCCAAGGCCACCCGGGCCACCCTCTATCGACTCTCCTACCACGACGCGCTGACCGGCCTGCCCAACCGCCGCTTCCTGGGTGACGGGTTCGATCAGATGCTCAAGTTGACCCGCCGGCGCAACGGACGCATCGCCGTCCTGTTCGTCGACCTGGAGGGCCTCGAGGAGGTCAACCACAGCTTCGGCCAGGCCATCGGCGACCAGCTGGTGGTGGCCATGGCGGCCCGGCTCACCGAGGTCCTCGGACCCGACGACCGGGCGGTGCGCTACGGCGGCGACCAGTTCGTCCTGTTCTGCCCCGACGTCTCGACCACCCAGTCGGCCGAGCGCATCGCCCGGGCGGTGGTCACCGTGGTCGAGACCCCCTTCCAGGTGGACGACGCCACCGTGGCCGTGTCGGCCAACATCGGCATGGCCATCACCGAGGAGCGCTGCTCGCGCCCCGACGAGGTCCTGCGCGACGCCGATGCCGCTCTGCACCAGGCCAAGCAGGCCGGTCGGGGCCGCTACGCCATGTTCGATCGGGCCATGCGGGACCAGATCACGCCGTCCACCGCCGAGCGCCGCCTGCGCCGGGCCCTCGACAACGGCGAGCTGCACCTCTACTACCAGCCCATCGTGTCGCTGTGGACCAAGCGCCTGGTCGGTGTGGAGGCGTTGCTGCGCTGGAACGAGCCGGACCGCGGGCTGATCAACCCCGACGAGTTCATGGACGCGTTGGAGGACACCGGCCTGATCGTGCCCATCGGGGGTTGGATCATCGAGGAGGTGGCCCGCCAGTGCCGGGCCTGGCACGACGCCTTCCCCGACCGGCCCACGCTGACGGTCAAGATCAACGTGTCGGAGCGCCAGCTGGGCCAGGCCAACTTCGTGAGCCAGGTCCAAGGCGCGCTGGATCGGTCCCATGCTGACCCGGCCTGGATCTACCTGGAGATCGCCGAAGGTGTGCTCATGCACGACCCGGCGGCCATCTCCGACATGCTGGCCGAGGTCCGGGGCCTGGGGGTGAACCTGGCCATCGACCACTTCGGCACGGGCTACTCGTCGCTCATCCACTTGCGCCGGCTGCATCTGGCCATGCTCACCATCGACGGCTCGTTCGTGAACGGCCTGGTGGGCTCGCACGAGGACACCATCATCGTCGAACACGTCATCGGGATGGCCAAGGCGCTGGGCATGGTGACGGTGGCCGAGGGCGTGGAGCAGTCCGACCAGGTGGAGCGGCTGCGCCAGCTGAACTGCGACCTGGCTCAGGGCTGGTACTTCAGCCATCCCCAGGCGCCGTCGGTGATCACCGAGCTGCTGGCCGAGGGTGGCGGCCAGGAGTGGCAGCCGCCCGAGAAGACCGCCGACGACTACGCCGCTCCGGTCGTGGTGGTCGACCGCTTCGAGCCTGCTTGATTGGCCCTCTGGTCGGCGAGCCTCCCTGCGGGCGCTTCGCCATTTGGGTGTCATCGGTCCAGTGGCTGCGGCCTGGCGGCCGACCTTCTTGGCCCTTCGGTCGGCGAGCCTCCCTGCGGGCGCTTCGCCATTTGGGTGTCATCGGTCCAGTGGCTGCGGCCTGGCGGCCTTCGCCTTCTGTGGTCAGACGTCCACCGGGGTGCCGCTGGCCGCGGCGGAGCGGTAGAGGGCGTCGGCCACCTGGTGGGCGCGCGCCGCGGTGGCGAAGTCGGGGGTGGCGGGCACGCCCCGGGCCACCGACTCGATGAAGGCCTGGTCGGGGTTGCGCACGTCGATGCCCAGGCCACCCAGCGCCAGGGTGAGGTCGGAGCCGCCCACGGCGCCCACGTCGTCGCCGGGCCGGGTCCAGTGCACCGGACCCCAGACGTCGTCCTCCAACCAGAAGTGGGCCCGCTCGCAGATCACCTCGACCCGGCGCAGACTGGGTCGCTCCAGCAGGTCGTGCCAGACCGAGACCAGCGACCCCAGTGCGCCGGAGGAGAACTGCAGCGTGGCCGCGAACACGTCCTCGATCCCGGCGATCTGGTGGAACTCGCGCGAGCTGGCCGACACCGCATCGATCGGACCGAACAGCCACTCCAGGATGTCGAGGTCGTGGATGGAGTGCTCGAGCAGGGTGCCCGAGCCGGCCTTGGTGGGATCGGCGCGCCACGTCGAGCCGTACTGGCCCTGGATGGGCAGATACTGGTCGTCGCGCAGCACCACGCTCATCACCCGCCCGTGCTCGGGTCGTGACACCAGGTGGCGCAGGTAGGTGAAGGCGGGCGAGTCACGCAGGACCAGCCCCACCTGGTTGACCACCCCGGCCCGAGCCACCGCGGCCACCATGGCCTGCGCCGAAGCCAGGTCCACGGCCAGCGGCTTCTCGCAGAACACGGGCAGGCCCCGCCCCGCCACGGCCTCCACCAGGCGCGGGTGCTCCGCGGTCCAGGTGCACACGTAGACGGCGTCCACCCCGTCCAACACCTGCTCCTCGCTGGCCGCCACCTGGGCCCCGCTGGCCGCGGCGAAGGCGTCGGCCTTGGCCGGGTCGGGATCGTGGACCAGCGCGATGTCGGCGTCCACCCCCGAGGTGTGCAGCATCTTGCCGTGGTAGTGGGCGATGAACCCACCCCCCAGGAACCCGACTCGCACGGTCATGCCGGCATGCTACGCGTCGGGTGTCAGCCCAGATCCCGGGCCGGAACCGAGGCCACCCGCTGCTGGAACACGGCCACCGTGCCGGGGATCGTGTCGGTGCCGTCGATCTGGGCCTGTGGGCCGTTGGCCTCGAGGAAGTACAGGCCCAGCAGCAGCCGCCCTCGGCGCAGGAAGACCAGGACGGCGGGGTCCGTGGCTTGGCCCGCCACCGTGGCCACCACCGACAACCCGACCCGGTCCATCCCGGCGGACACCGGGCCCAGGTCCGACTGGGTGTGGACGTGCCACTGCTTCGGGCAGCGCGAGGCGGCTCCCCGGATCTCGGCCATGGCCTCGGCCGCCCCGGCCTGGTCGCGATAGAGCACGGCCTCGGTGCTCATCAGTGGATCGCCGGTCGAGTCGCTCACCGCCACCTGGTACCGCGCCTGGCGCCGGGCCTCGCTGGCGAAGTGCAGCGAGCACAGGTCGAGCGTGGGCTCGCTCAGCGTGTCGCCCTGGTCGATCAGCCTGGCCGTGTAGCCGGGGCCGAGGTCGTCGGCCCGCACCCCCACCGTGCTCAGCAGGTCCTGGTCGCGGCCGGCCGGCATGGGGGGCGAGGCGGTGGCCACGTCGCCCACCGGGTGCACCGGCGCCAGCGTGGTCCATCGCACCAGGACCACGGTGACAGCCACCAGCGCCACCGCGCCGAGGACAACCCCGATGCGCCGAGCGCCGACCGGTCGAGCCCCCGTGTGCCGAGCTCCCATGTGCTGGGCAGACTAGGGCATGCCCCGGGTGAGCGAGGATCACAAGCAGGCGGTACGGCGACGCATCCTGGACGCGGCCCTGACCTGTTTGGAGCGCAACGGCTTCCAGGACATCACCACCCGGGAGCTGCTGGCCGAGGCCGGCCTGTCCACCGGGACCTTCTACAACTACTTCCGGTCCAAGGAGGACCTGTACGCCACCCTGGCCACCGAGGCGCTGACCGCCGATGTGTCCCAGGTCATGGCCGACAGCCAGGGCGCGGCGGTGGGCCAGGGCCTCCTGCGCTTCCTGCAGGACTTCCTGCTGGCCAACACCACCAGCGCGGCGGCGGTGGCCAGCTTCCGGTCCCGGATGTCGGACCGGCCCCAGGCAGCCGAGGCGATCGCCCGGCTGAACCAGTTCGTGATCGCCACCTTCGCCCCGCTGGTGGCCGAATCGGTGGAGGACGGCTTCCTGCGGGCCGACCTGGATGCCGAGGCCCTGGTGGAGCTCATCGACGTGGTGTGGGACGGCATGGGGCGGCGCAGCGCGGCGGACGCCTTCCAGACCAGCTACGCCCGAGTGGCCCGGGTGCTGGTCCAGCTGCTGCTGGACGGGATCGTCTCGCCCGCCCGCCGCAGCGAGGTGCCGAATGCCTGACCCGCCTGGCGGCGTGCCGAATGCCTGACCCGCCGGGCGGCATGTGCCGAACGCCCGACGGAACCCGGAATACCTGAGCGGATCGGTCTGTTATCGGCTGTAATCTTGTAATAGCCGTTGCAGAGCCGTCGGGAGACGGCGTGACCTCAGGAGCCAACATGGCCGAGACGACCACTCAGACGCTACCGGTGCTGCCCTTGAGCCAGGGCGTGGTCCTGCCGCAGATGGTGGTCACCATCGCGCTCGAGACCGAGGAGGCGCGGGCGGTGGCGGCGGTGGCCGGCACCGGTGGTCGCCTGCTGCTCGTCCCCCGTCTCGACGGCCGCTACGCCCAGGTGGGCACGGTGGCCAGCGTCGAGGACCGTGGCCCGCTGCCCAACGGCTCCCCCGCGCTGGTGGTGCGGGCCGAACGCCGGGCCCGCGTGGGTGCCGGGGTGGTCGGCGAGGGTGACGCCCTGTGGGTCCAGGCCGAGCTGGTGGAGGACGCCGAGCCCACCGAGCGCACCCATGAGCTGGCCCGCGAGTACCGGGCCGCCGCCGGCCTCTTGTTGGAGCGGCTGGGTGGGCGGCGCATGAGCTCCATGCTGCGTGACGTCGAGGAGCCCGGCGCCCTGGCCGACACCGCCGGGTGGTGGCCGGACCTGGCCATCGAGCGCAAGGTCGAGCTGCTGGAGGCCACCGACGTGGACCACCGGCTGGAACTGGTCACCGAGTGGGTCAAGGAGGCGCTGGCCGAGGGCGAGCTGGCCGACCGCATCCGCTCCGACGTCTCGGAGGGCATGGAGAAGACCCAGCGCGAGTTCCTGCTGCGCCAGCAGCTGGCGGCCATCCGGCGCGAGCTGGGCGAAGAAGGTGACGACGAGGACGGCATCGAGGCCTACCGGGCCCGACTGGCCGACCGCGACATCCCGGCCGAGGTCGCGGTGGCCATCGAGCGCGAGCTGGGACGCCTGGAGCGCACCAGCCCCCAGGCCGCCGAATCGGGCTGGATCCGCACCTGGCTCGACACCATCGTGGAGCTGCCCTGGGGGGTGCGCTCCACCGACCACCTGGACCTGGGCGACGCCCGGGCCGTGCTCGACGCCGACCACTCCGGCCTGGACGAGGTGAAGGACCGCATCGTGGAGGAGCTGGCCGTGCGCAAGCTGCGCCTCGCCCGCCAGGGCGAACGTGCGGCGGCGCGCGCCGTCGAGGCCCAGGAGCAGACGTCCGCCGAGGAGGTCGACGAAGCGGCCGCCGGTCGCGACCGGCCGTCCATCCTGGTGCTGGTGGGTCCGCCCGGGGTGGGCAAGACCTCGCTGGGCGAGTCGGTGGCCCGCGCCCTGGGTCGTTCGTTCGTCCGGGTGGCCCTCGGCGGCGTGCGCGACGAGGCCGAGATCCGCGGTCACCGCCGCACCTACGTGGGGGCCCAGCCGGGCCGCATCGTGCGGGCCATGGTCGAGGCCGGCACCATGAACCCGGTCTTCCTGCTCGACGAGATCGACAAGGTGGGCAGCGACTGGCGCGGGGATCCCTCCTCCGCGCTGCTCGAGGTGCTGGACCCGGCCCAGAACCACTCGTTCCGGGACCACTACCTGGAGGTCGACCTGGACCTGTCGAGCGTCCTGTTCATCGCCACCGCCAACGTGCTCGACACCATCCCCGCTCCCCTGCTGGACCGCATGGAGATCATCACCCTCGACGGCTACACCGACGAGGAGAAGGTGGTCATCGCCCGCGATCACCTGCTGGCCCGCCAGTTGGAGCGCAACGGCCTGCGGCCCGTGGAGGTCACGGTGACCGACGAGGCCCTGGCCACGCTGGTGTCGGACTACACCCGCGAGGCGGGGGTGCGCAGCCTGGAGCGCCAGCTGGGCAAGGTGCTGCGCAAGACCGCCACCAAGGTGGCCAGCGGAGACCAGACCGAGGTGTTCACCGTGGACGTGCCCGCCGTGCGAGAGGCGTTGGGCCGGGCTCGGGTCCACCGCGACGAGGCCAACCGCACGCCTACCGCCGGGGTGGTGAACGGCCTGGCCGTCACCGGCGCCGGGGGCGACGTCCTGGTGGTGGAGGCCACCGCCATGGACGGCGAACAGGGGCTGACCCTCACCGGCCAGCTGGGCGACGTCATGACCGAGTCGGGTCAGATCGCGCTCTCGTTCATCCGGGCCAACCGCCAGGAGCTGGGCATCGACCCGTCCGCGCTGGAGCGGCGCATCCACGTCCACTTCCCGGCGGGCGCGGTGCCCAAGGACGGGCCCTCCGCCGGGGTCACCATGACCACGGCGCTGGCCAGCCTGCTCAGCGGTCGCCCGGTGAAGCCGTCGGTGGCCATGACCGGCGAGGTCACCCTCCAGGGCAAGGTGCTGCCCATCGGGGGCGTCAAGCAGAAGCTGCTGGCCGCCCATCGGGCCGGCATCACCGACGTCATCATCCCCGCCCGCAACGAACCGGACCTCGATGACCTGCCCGACACCATCCGTGAGGGGCTGGTCATCCATCCGGTGGCCGACGTGCGCCAGGTCCTGGACCTGGCGCTCGAGCCCGCCGCGGTGGTCGAGCGGGTGGCCGCCTGACCTACGCGAAGCGTCGGGTCAGGAAGTCGACCAGCAGCTCGTTGGTGGCCGCCGGTTGCTCGGCCTGGGTGAAGTGGCCGCACCGGGCCAGCTCGCGCATCTCCAGGTCCCCCACCAGCTCGGGCATCCCCTGGGCCAGGGCCGGGGTCAGGACCGGGTCCCACTCGGCGGTGACCATCAAGCACGGCACGCCGTCGATGCGGGCCCCGTCCTGTTCGGGGGTCAGCTCCCAGTTGCGGTCGAAGTTGCGGTACCAGTTCAGCCCACCGGTGAACCCGGTGGCCCGGAACGTGTCGACGTAGACGGCCATCTCGGTCGGGGTGAGGATGGGCTGGCCCAGACGCGGTCCGGCGATGATGCGCTCGAAGGTGGTGGCCGATTCGCTGACCGAGGCGGCCACCGCCTCCGCCGCGGCCGCCACCTCCTCGGGTGACACCGCGCTGCGCCACAGGGCGTCGTAGAGCCCCGGCACGTCCCGCAGCAGGATCTCGTCGGCCCGCCCGGGCTCCTGGAACTCGACGATGTAGTTGGCGTCGCCGCCCAGCATGCGGAACACCTCGGTGGGACGCACCGGCATGCGAGGGATGAACGGTGTGTTGAGGCCGATCACGCCGGCCACCCGATCGGGGTGCAGCAGGGGCATCTGCCAGACCAGGAAGCCGCCCCAGTCGTGGCCCACGAACACGGCGCGCTCGATGTCCAGGTGATCCAGCAGCCCCACCAGGTCACCGGTCAGGTGGAAGATGTCGTAGTCGTCGACGGCCTCGGGTCGCGAGCTGCCGCCGTAGCCCCGCTGGTCGGGGGCGATGGCCCGGAAGCCTGCCTCGGCCACCGCCGGCAGCTGGTCGCGCCAGCCGTAGGCCAGGTCGGGGAAGCCGTGGGCGAACACCACCGCCGGCCGTCCCTGGTGGCCGGCGGCCTCGGCGCCGCCCGGGGGGTTGGCTTCGTAGACCGACAGGGTGACGTCGCCGAGCTCGACCAGGCGCTGGGTGGCGCCAGGGATCTGGTAGGTCATGCGGGTTGCTCCGGGCGTTTGGGTGGGCGGACGCCGAACGTGCCCGAGTCGACGATGGCGCGGCTCAGGGGCCGGACCAGGTCGCGCAGGCGCTGGCAGCCGTCGGCTCCCAGGTGCTCCCAGGGGGCCATGGCCAGCTCGTCGGTGCGGGCCTCGAGGTCCAGTCGGTGCGCCCGACCCTCCTCGGTGGCGGTCTCGTCCTCTGTCAGCCACCCTCGCTCGACCAGGGCGTGGCGGGCCTGCGTCCACTCCTCGTCGGTGCGGGCTCGCGACCGTGCCAGGACGGACCGGGGCACCTCGCCGGTGGCGGCGTGGATCACCAGGGCCTCCAGCCCGGAGATGCCCTGCTCCACCAGGCAGGCGATGTGGCCGTCGCCCCGGAACTCCCGCAGCAGGGTCACCGCGTGCCACAGCACCAGGTGGGGTGGATCGGGCCAGTCCAGCGCGGCGTGGGCCGCGTACAGGGGCCGGCCGTCGAGGGTGCAGGCCTCGGTGGCCATCCGAGCCAGGTGGGCGGCCTCGGCCACGTCATCGCCGGCCACCTGGAGGCCCAGGACCCGCCGCAGGGTGGCGTCCACCCCGGACCGACGGGCCTCGAGGACATCGGCCGGGCTGGCCAGCGCCCAGGCCGCGGGGATGGCGGCGCGGACCAATGCGGGCGAGAAGTTGTAGAAGGTGGCGATCACCACCTCGGCCGGCACCGGCCCGAAGGCGGCGGCCCGGGAGGCGAAGTAGCCCATCTGGCGATCGATGATGCCCAGCGCGGCATAGGCCTCCGCCGGCTCGGGCGCGAAGTAGACGAACCCGTGGAAGGGCTCGAGCGTCCGATGCATCTTTCGGGCCAGCGTCGTGTCCAGCGTGGTCAAATCGTCCCCCCGGTGCCGGCCCACGCCCAGGGGCCCCCGGCCGTGGTGGCCCGAGCCTACGTCGCGGGGAGCGGATTGCCGGGGGGGACGCCCAGGCTCAGCCGGCGGCGGCCGAAGCCCGCACCAGTGCGTGCTGCACCAGCTCGAGCAGGGCCATCTTGGTGGCGGCCCGGTCGCGGGCGTCGGTGGTCACCATGGGCACGTCCTCGGGCACGGTGAGCGCCTCGCGGACGTCGTCGAGGGAGTGCTGCTGCTTGCCGTGGAAGAGGTTGACGGCCACGATGAACGGGACGCCCTGGGTCTCCATGTAGTCGACGGCCGGGAAGCAGTCGGCCAGGCGGCTCGTGTCCACCAGCACCACCGCGCCGATGGCGCCCCGGACCAGGTCGTCCCACATGAACTTGAACCGGTCCTGCCCGGGGGTGCCGAACAGGTAGAGGATCAGGTCGGAGCCGAGCGTGATGCGCCCGAAGTCCATGGCCACCGTGGTCGACGTCTTGCCGGTGTTGGTGCCACCGGTCTCGTCGATCCCCTCGGCCACCTTGGTCATGGCGGCCTCGGTGGTCAGCGGGGCGATCTCCGAGATGGAGCCCACGAACGTGGTCTTGCCCACCGCGAACCCTCCGGCCACGATGATCTTGACCGGGAGCGGGACGCCCTCGTCTTCTGGGACAGTTTCGGCTGAGGCTGGGGCCTCAGAGCGCTTGAAGGCCATCGAGCACCCTTTCGAGCAGTTTGAGGTCAGGGCGTTCGCCCGTCTTGGCGTGTTGTGGCTGGTAACTCTTCAGGAGACCCTGCTCGGCCATGTCGCCCACCAGGACCCGAGCCACCCCGAGGGGGACGCTGAGGTGGGCGGAGATCTCGGCGATCGAGATCGGGGCATTGCACAGGGAGACGATCTTCTTGCGTTCGAGGGCCAACCGGGGCGCAGCGGACACGCCCTGGGGGGTGACCCGGACGAGCGTTTCGAGCGGCAGGTCGACGGCCGAGCGCGTGCGACCCTGGGTGATCACGTACGAACGTACGCGAAAGGCGGGGCCGCCTTCTTCGTCGGACTCGGCGTCGAACGTGCTCATCGCGGAAGCGCGCTCTGCAGCTCTGCCCGAAGCTCGGGCGTGAGGACGGCGCCAGCCTTCTCGACCAGCACGGCCATCTCGTAGCCGACCAGTCCGACGTCGCACTCGGCGTTGGCCACGCAGGCCAGGCCCGATCCGTCGCTGATCCCGGTGACGAAGAGGAATGCGTTCTCCATCTCGATGATCACCTCGTTCACCGCCCCGCCGCCGAAGCGGCCGGCGGCACCATAGGCCAGGCCGATCAGGCCGGAGGCCACCGCCGCGAAGCGGTCGGCGGCGTCACGGTCGAGGCCGGACGAGGTGGCGATGGGGAGCCCATCTGACGACACGACGACCGCCTCGTTCACGCCGGGCACCCGCTCGGCGAAGTTCTGCACCAGCCAGTTGAGGTTCCTGGCTTCGGAGCTGAGTTCCATGGTTGAGTTCCTGTCCTCCGGGAGTCGTGCGGGTCGTCGGGTCTAGTGGATCACGATTCGGGCGTGTCGGTACTTGCACCATCGGCGCTACCCCGGCCCTTATTGAGCCCTGAGCGGTAGCGAGACAGCATCTTGCGCACTTCCTCGGGCGAACGTTGGCTGCTGCCGGTGGTGCGGGCGGCCATCATCGGCATCCCGCCGCCAGCGGCGTCCTCGGAGCGCTTCTTGGGGGTGCGTCGCACCAGACCCGCCGCGGTGAGCTCGGCCGCAGCCTCGGCCTTGACCTCTGGGGCCTCGACCGTCGCCTCGGTGGCGGTGACCACTGGGGCTTCCTCGGCCGAGACGGGCTCGGCTTCGGCGGGCGCCGGCGGGGCGTCGACCGGGCCGGCCACCCCGAAGGCGCCGGGGACGCTGTCGAGATCGGACAGGCCGTCGCCGGGCTCGGTGGGGAGCTGGCCCGGGGCGTTCTCGACCGGTCCAGGGGCGAGCTCGTCGCTGACCAGCGACTGCAGGCCCCGCTCGAACTCGTCACCCTCGGGAACGGCGTCGAGGTAGCTGGCGGGCTCCTCGGCCAGGTCGTCGATGGTGGTCTCGGCCTCGGCCTCGGCTTCGGCCTCGGCTTCGGCCAGGGCGGCCGCCTCGGCCCCGTGGACCTCGTCCTCGAACTCGGCCCGCTCGAGGGTCTCGGCGAACTCGTCGAGCTCGAGCTCGACGCCGGCGACGGCGTCGGCGGCCACAGCTGCGTCCGTCTCCTCGTCCACCACGATGATGTCGGGCTGGGCCACCTCGGTGACCGCGACCGGCGGGGCGGGCGGGGCGTCGACGACGTCTTCGACCACGGGGGCGGCCATGGGCTGGCCGTCCACCGTGACCAGCTCGGGCGGCAGGGTCACCAGAGCGGTGACACCACCCGACGGCGACGAGGTGAGCCGCACGGCCACGCCGAAGCGGGACGCCAGACGGCCGATGACGATGAAGCCCAGGGAGCGGCTCAGGGCCAGGCCGACGAGCGGCGGGCGGGCCAGCTGGGTGTTGGCTTCGGCCAGTTGATCGGCGCTCATGCCGATGCCCTGGTCGCTGACCGACAGGGTGTAGCCGTCCTCGGCCCGGTGGCCGACGATCTCGACGGTGGTGTCGGGCGGCGAGAAGTGGGTGGCGTTCTCCATCAGCTCGGAGAGCAGGTGAGCCAGGTCGACGGCCACGTTGCCGCCCACCGTGACGTCGTCGAGGGCCAGCAGCGAGATGCGGGCGAAGTCCTCGACCTCGCCGATGGCCACGCGGACCACGTCGGCCAGGGCCACCGGGCGACCACGACGGCGGGGCGGCTCGGCGCCGGCCAGCACCAGCAGCGACTCCGCGTTGCGTCGCATGCGGGTGGCCAGATGGTCCAGCTTGAAGAGGTTGTCGAGCTGGTCGGCGTCCTCCTCGTTGGCCTCGAGCTGATCGATGAACTCGATCTGGCGGTCGAGGAGCGTCTGGTTGCGACGGGCCAGGTTGATGAAGATGTCGCCGATGCCCTTGCGCAGCAGGGCGCCCTGCTCCTCGGCCACTTCGATGGTCACGTGCTGGATCGAGTTGAAGGCGTCGGCCAGCTGGCCGATCTCGTCCTTGGAGTTGATGTCGATGGGCGCCAGGGCCTCGGTGAGCGAGGCACCGCTCTCATCGGGGTTCCGCAGTCGCTCGACCAGGCCGGGCAGCTTGTCGGTGGACAGCGTGTAGGCCGCACTGGTGAGCTTCTTCAGCGGCACGGTCACGGCCCGGGCCACATAGAAGGCGATGAGCAGGGCGATGGCGATCGAGCCGAAGGCGCCGACCACGAACAGCGTGGCTTCCTGCTGGGCCTTGGAGCGAAGCGACTGGGCGGTGCTGGACACCTCGCCGATCACGGTGCTCTCGGCCGACTTGAGCTGGGTCAGCTGGTCGTTGGCCGCCTTGACCGTGGTGGTCGGGTCGACGGCGGTGTAGTTGGCGTCCTGGTCGATGGCCACCTTGGGTGACCACGGCGCCAGGTTGACGCCCGAGGCGCTGACCTGGGTGGCCACGCTGTTCGAGGCGTTGAGCGGGGTGGTGGCGGGCGCCGGCGGGTAGGCGAAGGTCACGGTGTCGAAGATCTGCTTCTCGGCCGCAGCCATGGCCGCACCGGCGGTCGAGCCCGTGGCGTTGCGCAGCAGGCCCTTCTGATCGGCGGTGGCCGAGGCGTAGTAGACGTTCTCGGCGTTGCCCTCGTCACCGGAGGCGACGGTCAGGGCGTTGTAGATGTCGCAGCTCGAGTTGACCACCTGGCAGGGCACGGCCGACTGGCCGTTGCTGGGCCAGGTCTGGGGGAACTGGCCGGCCTGCACCAGGGCCACCGACAGGGCGGCCTCGTTGGCCTCGGCGGCCTTGACCGCGTTGAGGTTGGCGAAGGTGGTCAGGCCTCGGGCCAACTGGGGATCGTTGGCCGACGCCGCGATGGCGGTGTTGAGCTGGGCCAGGTCCGTCGAGGCGCTGTCGTACTGGCTGATGGCGGTGGGCGCCGGGGTCTCCAGGCCGTCCACCGAACGACGCTGCGTGTCGAGGTTGCCCAGGGCGCTGTTGACGGCGCTGACGTCCTTGGCCAGGTCCGCTGACTCCTTGCCGGGGTTCACGCTCTTCAAGGTGGAGTTGTACTGGGACACCGCGGCGTCGGTGGCCTTGCGCTGGGTGGCCAGCTCGGCCTTCCCCTGGTTGCCGGCGCTGGCCATGTAGGCCGCCGAGTAGATGGCCTCACGCTGGAGCTGGTGGGCCACGTCCGCGTTGACGGCCGCCATCTTGGCCAGCTGCTCGACCCGCTGAGTGGTGCTGGCGGTGCTGAGTCGTTGACTCACGCCCACGTAGCCCAGGATGAGCAGCACCAGGACTGGCGCCACCAGCACGGCGATCAGCTTGGTTCCGACCTTCATGTTCTTGAGCATCACTTGCCTCGGGTCTGTTCGATCGATCCCCGTTGGAGTCCTGCATCCATCGACCGGGTCAACCCGATCTTGAGCGCTCCTGTGACGAATTTCATCGGCGTCATCTCCCGTCGCACATACCCACCGTGGCGCCCACCGCCCCGATCCCGTTCGCCGCGGGGGCCAGCGTAACCGAGCCGCTGGACGCGACCCGGCGATCGGCTCAGGCCAACAATCCCGCCTTGGGCCGCCGTTGCTCGCTAGTCTGTCGGCGATTCGACCGAGCTAGAGAGGACAGCGGCGTGAGCGACACTTCGCAGGGACCAGGTTGGTGGCAGGCATCGGACGGCAAGTGGTATCCGCCCGAGCAGGCCCCCGGTTACCAGCCACCCGCTGGGGGCGGAGATGCGGCCGCGGGTGGCGGTGGTACGCCGACGGTGGATGTGGGCGCGGCCCTCAGCTACGGCTGGAACAAGTTCGTCCAGTACATCGGCCAGATCATCGTGATCGTGCTGATCATCTTCGCCGTCGAGATCGTCTTCAACGTGATCACCTCGGTGATCCGGGGCGGCATCAGCAGCTTCGTCGTCGGCTTCTTCTTCACCTTCATCTTCTGGGCCGTGAGCTGGTTCATCACGTTCATGTTGAACGCGGGCCTGATCCGGGCCGGTCTGGCCATCACCCGGGGTGAATCACCCGAGGTCGGCATGCTGTTCCAGACCGACAAGTTGGGGCCGTACGCCATCGCCTCCATCGTGGTCTCGCTGCTGTTCTTCGTCGGCCTGCTCTTCTGCTGCATCGGCGGGCTGGTCGTGCTGTTCTTCACCTACTTCTACGGCTTCTACGTCCTCGACAAGGACCAGGCCCCGATGGAGTCGATCGGATCGAGCTTCAGCCTGGTCAAGGACAACCTGGGCATGATGTTCGTGCTGATGCTGGTCATCGTGCTGATCAACTTCTTCACCTGCGGGCTGGGCTCGGGCGTCACCTTCATCGCCTTGGCCTACACGTACAAGACGATGAACGGCGAAGCGGTCGCCGCCTGACGGCGCTCTCGGATCGAGTCGCACGAGCCCCGGCTTCGGCCGGGGCTCGTTTGCGTCAGGGCCCAGGTCGGATCAGGGCTCGAGCGGAGCAGGCAGGAGCGTGTGGCCCATGAGGTGGCGGTCCACCGCGGCGGCGGCCGAGCGACCCTCGGCGATGGCCCACACGATCAGGCTCTGGCCCCGGCCCATGTCGCCGCACACGAAGACGTCGTCCACGTTGGTGGCCCAGCGCCGGTCGCGCCCCACGTTGCCGCGGTCGGTCAGCTCCACGCCCAGCTGGGCCAGCAGGCCCTCGGGCTGGGGGCCGCTGAAGCCCATGGCCAGCAGCACCAGCTCGCACGGCAGCTCGAAGTCGGTGCCCTCCACCGGCTCGAACGTGGGCCGCCCGTCCACCACCCGGCTCTCCACCTCGTGGCCCCGCAGCCCGCTCAGCTGCCCGTCGGTGCCCACGAACTCGGTGGTGGTGACCGAGTAGACCCGCTCGCCACCCTCCTCGTGGGCCGACGACGTGCGCAGCATCAAAGGCCACAGCGGCCACGGCGTGGACTCGGCCCGCTGGTCGGGCGGACGGGGCATGATCTCGAACTGGTGGACCGACACCGCGCCCTGGCGGTGCGAGGTGCCCAGGCAGTCGGCCCCGGTGTCGCCGCCGCCGATGATGACCACCCGCTTGCCCGCCGCGCTGATGGGGCTGGCGTCGAGGTCGCCCTCCTGGACGCGGTTGGCCAGGGGCAGGAACTCCATGGCCTGATGGATGCCCGAGAGCTCCCGGCCCGGGATGGGCAGGTCGCGGGCCACCGTGGACCCACCGGCCAGCACGATGGCGTCGAACTGATCGCGCAGCTCCTGGGCGCTGAGGTCGACGCCCACCTCGGTGGAGGTGCGGAACTCGGTGCCCTCGGCCCGCATCTGGTCCAGCCGCCGGTCGAGGTGTCGCTTCTCCATCTTGAACTCGGGGATGCCGTAGCGCAGCAGTCCGCCGGCACGGTCGGCTCGCTCGAACACCACCACGGTGTGGCCCGCACGGGTCAGCTGCTGGGCGGCGGCCAGTCCGGCTGGGCCCGACCCGATCACCGCCACCGACTTGCCGGTGCGCACCGTGGGCAGCACCGGGCGCACCCAGCCCTCGGAGAAGGCCCGGTCGATGATCTCCACCTCGACCTGCTTGATGGTGACCGGATCGGCGTTGATGCCCAGCACGCAGGCCGCCTCGCACGGCGCCGGGCACAGGCGGCCGGTGAACTCGGGGAAGTTGTTGGTGGCGTGGAGCCGGTCGATGGCCTCGCGCCAGTGGTCGCGGTAGACCAGGTCGTTCCACTCGGGGATGAGGTTGCCCAGCGGGCAGCCGTTGTTGCAGAAGGGGATGCCGCAATCCATGCACCGGCTGGCCTGGGTGCGGGTCTGCTCGATGGGGAACGGCTCGTAGACCTCGCGCCAGTCCTTGAGGCGCACCGGCACGGCGCGCCGGCGCGGCAGCGTCCGATCGTGCTTGAGGAACCCGGTCGTGTCTCCCATGTCTATCGTCCTTCGCCCACGAGGCTCATCTTCGTTGTCCTTCGCCCACGAGGCTCATCTTCGTTGTCCTTCGCCCACGAGGCTCATCATCAGGCCCTCGCGGCTTCCATGATCGCTTCCATCGGATCGGTGCCGTCGATCTCGGCCTGGCGCTGCGCCTCCAGCACCCGCTTGTAGTCGCGGGGCATGACCCGCACGAAGCGGGCCTGGGCGTCGTCCCAGTCCTCCAGCAGGCGGCGGGCCACGGCCGAGTCGGTCTCGGCCAGGTGGCGCTCGATGCGGTCGTGCAGCCAGACCACGTCCTCGTCGGGCAACGTCTCCACGTCCACCATCTCCAGGTTGGTGCGGCTGAGGAACCAGCCGTCGGTGTCGAGCACGTAGGCGATGCCACCGGACATGCCGGCCCCGAAGTTGCGCCCGGTCTCGCCCAGCACCACCACCCGGCCACCGGTCATGTACTCGCAGCCGTGGTCGCCCACGCCCTCGACCACGGCCACCGCACCCGAGTTGCGCACCGCGAAGCGCTCCCCCACCACGCCCCGGACGAACAGCTCGCCGCTGGTGGCGCCGTAGAGGATGACGTTGCCGGCGATGATGTTCTCCTCGGCCACGAAGGGCGAGTCCGTGGGCGGCCGCAGCACGATCCGTCCCCCGGATAGGCCCTTGCCCACGTAGTCGTTGGCGTCGCCCTCGAGGTGCAGGGTGATCCCCCGGGGCAGGAAGGCGCCCAGGCTCTGGCCGGCGGAGCCGGTCAGCGAGATGGTGATGGTGTCGTCGGGCAGGCCCTGGCCCCCGTGGCGCCGGGTGAGCTCGGAGCCCAGCATGGTGCCCACGGTGCGGTTCACGTTGGCGATGGGCGAACGGATCTCCACCCGCTCGCCCCGTTCCAGGGCGGGCGCCGCCTCCTCGATGAGCCGGCGGTCGAGGGCCCGATCCAGCCCGTGGTCCTGCCCCACCACCTGGTGCAGGTTGGTGCCCGGCGCCAGCGTGGGCTGGTGCAGGATCGGCGTGAGGTCCAGGCCCGACGCCTTCCAGTGGTCGATGGCCTCGGCCACGTCGAGGCGGTCGACCCGACCCACGGCCTCGGCCAGCGTGGCGAAGCCCAGCTCGGCCAGCAGCTCGCGCACCTCCTGGGCGATGTACTCGAAGAAGGTGACCACGAACTCGGGCTTGCCGCTGAAGCGCCGGCGCAGCTCCGGGTTCTGGGTGGCCACCCCCACCGGGCAGGTGTCGAGGTGGCAGACGCGCATCATCACGCAGCCCGACACCACCAGCGGGGCGGTGGCGAAGCCGAACTCCTCGGCACCCAGCAGGGCCGCGATCATCACGTCGCGGCCGGTCTTGAGCTGACCGTCGGCCTGCACCACGATGCGGTCCCGCAGGCCGTTGAGCAGCAACGTCTGCTGGGTCTCGGCCAGGCCCAGCTCCCAGGGGGCACCCGCGTGCTTGAGCGAGGTGAGGGGCGAGGCCCCGGTCCCCCCGTCGTGGCCCGAGATCAGGACCACGTCGGCATGGGCCTTGGACACGCCGGCGGCCACCGTGCCCACGCCCACCTCGGCCACCAGCTTCACGTGCACCCGGGCGCGCGGGTTGGCGTTCTTGAGGTCGTGGATGAGCTGGGCCAGGTCCTCGATGGAGTAGATGTCGTGATGGGGCGGTGGGCTGATGAGGCCCACGCCGGGGGTGGAGTGCCGGGTCTTGGCGATCCAGGGGTAGACCTTGGCGCCGGGCAGCTGGCCGCCCTCGCCGGGCTTGGCCCCCTGGGCCATCTTGATCTGCAGGTCGTCGGCGTTCACCAGGTACTCGCTGGTGACGCCGAAGCGCCCCGACGCCACCTGCTTGACTGCGCTGCGGCGCAGATCGCCGTTGTCGTCGGGGGTGAAGCGGTCGGTGTCCTCGCCGCCTTCGCCGGTGTTGGACTTGCCGCCCAGCCGGTTCATGGCGATGGCCATGGTCTCGTGGGCCTCGGCCGAGATGGATCCGTAGGACATGGCCCCGGTGGCGAAGCGCTTGACGATCTCGCTGACCGGTTCCACCTCGTCGATGGGGATGGGCTCGCCCTGGCCCGGCGCGAATCGGAACATCCCTCGCAGGGTGGCCAGCTGGCGGCTCTGGTCGTCGACGGCCCGGGTGTACTCCTTGAAGATCTCGTAGCGCCCCGAGCGGGTGGCGTGCTGGAGCTTGAACACCGTGTCGGGGTTGAACAGGTGGTACTCGCCCTCGCGGCGCCACTGGTACTCCCCGCCCACCGCCAGCTGGCGGTGCGCCTGCTCGGCGGGACGGTCCGGGAAGGCCACGGCGTGGCGCTCGGCCACCTCGCGGGCCACCTCGTCGAGCCCGACCCCGCCCAGGCGGGACACGGTGCCGGTGAAGAACTCGTCGACCAGGTCCTGGGACAGGCCGATGGCCTCGAAGATCTGAGCCCCGGTGTAGGAGGCCACGGTGGAGATGCCCATCTTGGACATGACCTTGAGCACGCCCTTGCCGCAGGCCTTGATGTAGTTGCGCACAGCCTTGACCGGGTCGGTGATCTCGGTCAGGCCCTCGGCGATCAGGTCCTCGATGGTCTCGAAGGCCAGGTAGGGGTTGATGGCGGCCGCGCCGTAGCCCACCAGTAGGGCCATGTGGTGCACCTCACGGGCGTCGCCGGTCTCCACCACCAGGCCCACCCGGGTGCGCGACTTCTCGCGTATCAGGTGGTGGTGCACGGCCGAGATGGCCAGCAGCGACGGGATGGGACCGAGGCTGGAGGTGGTGTTGCGGTCCGACAGGATCAGGACGTTGGCCCCGTCCTCGATGGCCTGGCTGGCCTGGCGGCGCAGCTCGTCGAGGGCCTGGCGCAGCGCCGGGCCGCCGGCGGCCACCTCGTAGAGGCAGGGCAGGATGGTCGAGCGGAAGTCCTCCATCCCGTCGTAGGTGTGGATCTGGGTCAGCTTGGCCAGGTCGTCGTTGTCGATGATGGGTCGCGACAGGTGGATCTGGCGGCACGAGGCGGCATCGGGGGCGAGCAGGTTGCCCTCGGGACCGATGGTTCCGCCCAGGGAGGTGACCAGCTCCTCGCGGATGGCGTCCAGCGGCGGGTTGGTGACCTGGGCGAACAGCTGGGTGAAGTAGTCGAACAGCAGCCGGGGACGCGACGACAGCACGGCGATGGGCGTGTCGGTGCCCATGGAGCCCAGGGGCTCGGCCCCGGTGCGAGCCATGGGCTCGATCAGCACCTTGAGCTCCTCGGTGGTGTAGCCGAATACCCGCTGGCGGTGGATGACCGAGCTGTGGGGGCGCAGCTCGTGGGCCCGGAAGGGCAGGCCGTCCAGCTCGACCAGCTGGGCGTCCAGCCACTGCTTGTAGGGATGGGCGGCGGCCAGGCGGGTCTTGAGCTCGTCGTCGCCCACGATGCGGCCCTTGGCCGTGTCCACCAGGAACATGCGGCCCGGCTGGAGGCGGCCCTTGTGCACCACCCGGGCCGGGTCGACGTCGAGCACGCCCACCTCCGACGCCATGATGACCAGGTCGTCGGAGGTGACCCAGTAGCGCGACGGACGCAGTCCGTTGCGGTCGAGCACGGCCCCGATGACGGTGCCATCGGTGAAGGCGATGGAGGCCGGCCCGTCCCACGGCTCCATGAGCGAGGAGTGGTAGCGGTAGAACGCCCGCTGGTCGAGCGGCATCGACTCGTGGTTCTCCCACGCCTCCGGGATCATCATCAACACCGCGTGAGGCAGCTCGTAGCCTCCCAGGTGCAGCAGCTCCAGCACCTCGTCGAAGGTGGCCGAGTCGCTGGCGCCAGGGGTGCAGATGGGGAAGATGCGGTCCAGGTCGCCGGTCAGCCACTCGCTGGCCAGCAGGGCTTCGCGGGCCCGCATCCAGTTGCGGTTGCCCTGGACGGTGTTGATCTCGCCGTTGTGGGCGATGTAGCGGAAGGGGTGGGCCAGCGGCCACGACGGGAAGGTGTTGGTGGAGAAGCGCGAGTGGACCAGCGCCAGCGCCGATTCGACCCGCTCGTCGCGCAGGTCGGGGAAGAACTCGGCCAGTTGGGGTGTGGTCAGCATCCCCTTGTAGACCAGGGTGCGACACGACAGGCTGGGGAAGTAGACGCTCCCCTCGCCGCCGGGGCTGCCCACCTCGTGCTCGATGCGTTTGCGCACGATGTAGGCCCGGCGCTCGAGGCTCTCGTGCATGAGCCCGTCGCCGGCCAGGAAGACTTGGCGGAACGACGGCTCCACGGCCGCGGCGGTGGACCCGATCATGGAGTCGTCGAAGGGCAGGTCGCGCCAGCCCAGCACCCGCAGGCCCTCGCTGGCCGCGATCTTCTCCACTGCGTCGACGGCTTCGTCGGCCTTGGCCCGGTCGGTCGGCAGGAAGGCGATGCCGGTGGCGTAGGAGCCCTCGGCGGGCAGGGCGAAGCCCACCACCTCCCGCAGGAACCGGTCGGGGATCTGCAACAGGATGCCGGCCCCGTCGCCGGTGTTGACCTCGCTGCCCGACGCGCCGCGGTGCTGCAGGTTGCACAGGGCGCCGATGCCCTGCTGCACGATGTCGTGGCTGCGCAGGCCCTTCATGTGGACGATGAAGTTGACCCCGCAGGCGTCGTGCTCGTGGGCGGGGTCGTAGAGGCCCTGGCGGGGCGGCAGATCGTGGCGCATACGTCTTCCCTGGAACGGTTCCCGAACGTGTGGGTCATTCAGGCTGCCGGGTCGACGCTGGCCCTGCTGCTGAGCGTTGCATCGTAGCGGGCGCACCATTCGACCGGCCAACCGATTCCCCCCGCCCCGCCCAGCCCAGCCCCTTTCGGCGGAACCTGTCAGCGGAGCGACCGGATACCGGTCGCCTGGATGACAGGTTCATCGGGGGCGGTAGCCTCCCGGCGTGGTTGAGCCAGTCGTTGCCGATCTGATGGCGTTCATCGACGCCTCCCCGTCGCCGTACCACGCGGTGGCCGAGGCCAGCCGGCGCCTGACCTCGGCCGGGTTCGTCGGGGTGGCCGAGGCCGCGGCCTGGTCCGCACCGCTGGGCCCGGGCTTCGTGTGCCGGGGCGGCAGCCTGGTGGCCTGGGGAGCCACCGACGGCATCGGCGACGGGACCGGCGGGTTCCGGTTGGTGGGCGCCCACACCGACAGCCCCAACCTGCGCATCAAGCCACGCCCCGAGTCGACGTCGGCCGGGTGGCAGCAGCTCGGGGTGGAGATCTACGGCGGGGTGCTGCTCAACTCCTGGCTCGACCGCGACCTGGGGCTGTCGGGGCGGGTGGGGGTCCGCACCGCCGGGGGCCACGAGGTGCACCTGGTGCGCGACGACCGCGCCCTCCTGCGGGTGCCCCAGCTGGCCATCCACCTCGATCGCGACGTGAATCAGGGCCTGCGGCTCAACCCCCAACAGCACCTCACCCCGATCTGGGGGGTGGGCGAGCCGACCCCCGATGGCTTCGCCGCCTATCTGGCCGATCAGCTGGGCGTGCCGGGCGACGACGTCGTCTCGTGGGACGTGATGGCTCATGACCGGACCCCACCCACCCTGGCCGGCCGTCACGACGAGCTGATCAGCTCAGCTCGGATCGACAACCAGCTGTCGTGCTGGGCGGCGGTGGATGCGCTCATCGCGGCCGTGGGGGCGGGCGGAGCCGGGCCCACCCCGGTGGTGGTGCTGTTCGACCACGAGGAGATCGGCAGCGTCTCGGCCTCGGGTGCCGACAGCGACCTGCTGGCCAACGTGCTCGAACGACTGGTGCTGGGCGACGGCGGGGACAGGCAGGCCTGGCTCCGGGCCGTGGCCGGCTCCCGGGCCGTGTCGTGCGACGGTGCCCACGCCACCCACCCCAACTATCCCGAGCGCCACGACGCCGACCATCCGGTGGTGGTCAACCGCGGACCGGTCATCAAGCACAACGCCAACGTGCGTTACGCCACCGACGCGGACACGGCCGCCTGGTTCGCCTCGGTGTGCCAGCGGGTCGAGGTGCCGGTGCAGCACTTCGTGTCCCGCGACGACCTGCCCTGCGGCTCGACCATCGGCCCCATCACCGCCGCCCGACTGGGGATCCGCACCGTGGACGTGGGGGCCGCGCAGCTGGCCATGCACTCGGTTCGCGAGCTGTGCGGCTCCGCCGACCCGGCCCTGCTGACCACCGCCCTCACCGCCGCCCTGACCAGCCCCGACTGACCCGCCCCGCCCGGAGCGTCAGTTCGGATGATCGAGTACCCGCCACGTACCCAGACGTCCAAACTCCCCCCGAAGGTGGGGTCAGGAAGGCGCAGCCCGCCAGGCGGAGCAGCGAGGGGGATGACACCCGGATGCCGAAGGCGCCCGCAGGGAGGCTCGCCGACCGAAGGGCCAATCGACAGGAGGCTCGCCGACCGAAGGGCCAATCGACAGGAGGCTCGCCGACCGCAGGGCCAAGCAACTCGGCCAATCAGATCGAGCGGTCGACGCCCTTCCAGTACTCGTCGCGCAGCAGGCGGGTGTAGAGCTTGCCGGTGGGATGGCGGGGCAGCTCGTCGAGGAAGTCGACCGATCGGGGCACCTTGTAGCCGGCCACGTGCTGGCGGGTGAAGGCCAGGATCTCGGCCTCCAGCTCGGGTGACGCCTGGTACCCGTCGATCAGCTCCACCGCGGCCTTGACCGACTCCCCCCACTCCTCGTCGGGGATGCCGAACACGGCCGCGTCGGCCACCGCCGGGTGCTCGATGAGCACCTGCTCGACCTCGGCCGGATAGATGTTCACTCCCCCGGAGATGATCATGTTGGCCGCCCGGTCGGCCAGGTACACCCAGCCCTCGGCGTCCACGTGGCCGATGTCGCCGATGGTGTAGGTGCCCGGCTCCAGGAAGGCCGAGGCCGTCTTGTCCGGGGCGTTGTGGTACTCGAAGATGCGGGTGGCCAGCTGGTGGTGGCACCACAGCGTCCCATCCTGCCCGGGCTCCAGTCGCTGCCCCTCGGCGTCGGCCGCGAACACCTCGTAGCTCGGCACGGCCCGGCCCACGGTGCCGGGGTGGGCCAGCCAGTCCTGTGAGCCCACCATGGTCACCACCCCGCCCTCGCTGGCGCCCCAGTACTCGACCAGCACCGGTCCCCACCACTCGATCATGCGGGTCTTCACCGGCACCGACACCGGCGCGGCGCCGTGGAGCACGGTGGCCAGCGAGGAGGCGTCGAAGGCCTGGCGCACCTCGTCGGGCTGGCGCAGCAGGCGGACGAACATGGTGGGCACCAGATGGGAGTTGCGGATGCCGCGCTCCTGGATCAGCTCCAGCGCCTGGGCGTCGTCCCAGCGGGGCATGATCACCAGCGGGGCCCCGTTGAGCAGGTCGATGGTGGAGAAGCCCAGCGGCGACGCGTGGTAGAGCGGACCGGTGACCAGGTGCGGGCCCTTGCCGTCCAGGCCGATGATCGGACCGGTCATCCTGGAGATCCGCAGCTGGGCCCCGATGGTCGACTGGGTGGCCCGCTTCACCCCCTTGGGCCGGCCGGTGGTGCCGCTGGTGTAGAGCATGGAGCCGCCGGCCGTGCCCTCCGGGTCGAAGTCGTCGTCGGCGGCCGTGGCCAGGGCGTCGTCGAACTCCTGGCCCAGCACCACCACCGGTCGCTCGCCGGCCGCGGCCCGAGCCGTGTCCTCGTAGGCCGGATCGGCGAAGACGACCCGGCTCTGGCTGTCGGCCACGATGTAGCCGGCCTCTTCGGCGGTCAGGTGCCAGTTGACCGGGGTGATCCACACGCCGGCCAGCAGGGCGCCCAGCGACAGCTCCAGGAACTCCACTCGGTTGCCCACGATCATGGACGCGTGCCCGCCGGGCTCGATGCCGAACGTGTCCCCCAGCAGGTGCCCCACCCGATTGGCCCGATCGGCCAGCTCGGCCCAGCTCCGGGTGCGGGTCAGGTCGTCGAGCGCCAGGCCGTTCGGATCGAACCCTTCGCCACCGGCGGACAACCCCTCGAGCAGCACGGCCGGAGCCTAGCGATGCCCGGTCTGGCTAGCGTGCCCGATGTGACCCTCGACGACGCCCTGGCCGCGCTGGCCGTCACCCGAGGCGCCTCCGAGCACGACGTGCGCCGCGCCTACCGGCGCCTGATCGGTGCGGCCCACCCTGATCGGGCCGGCGGCGATCCCGACGCCACCCGGCGCACGGCGCGCCTGACCCAGGCCTACGCCATGGTGCGCCGGGCCCTGGCCGAGGGCCAGCTGGGCCAGGCTCCGGCGGCGGTGGCGGAGCCGGCCGTCGAGGTGGTGGCGACCGCGCCGGCCGCCGAGATCGACCAGGACTCCCTGGTGCTCGACGCCCCGCCCGACGAGGCCTTCGCCGCCCTGTTCGAGGCGGCCGGGCGGGTCGGCCACGTGGCCTACTTCGACCGGAACCTGGGCCTGCTCGAGACGGTGGTGCGCTTCGAGGGGGGACCCACCTGCTCGGTCCTCATCACCTTGCAGGGACGGGTCTACGGCACCGAGGCCTTCTGCACCATGGAGTCGATCGAAGCCGCGCCCACCCCGCCCATCGCCCCGGTCATCGACGCGCTGGTGGAGGAGCTGACCGCTCAGAGGTCGTCGCCGTAGGGCCCCTGGTCCACGCCGCCGGCGATCTCCAGCAGGCTGCCCAGGGCCTGAGACGACAGCAGCCGCTCGGTGGCCGCGGGCGGCGCCGGGGTCCCCACCGGCACCACCACCCGCAGGGCCGCGGGCACCACGCGGATCAGCAGCGGGGCCGGCAGGTCCATGGCCTCGCCGTCCACCCCGGCCAGGATCGATGCCCCGTCCGAGTCGATGCGCAGCTCGGTGCTGGTCCACTGGTCGCAGCCGGGCACGTGCTCCAGGTCGACGCCCAGCGTCAGGCGCCGGGCGGCCGCGGCCAGCTCCTCGGTGTCGGCCGCGGCCAGCACCAGCACGCCCAGCTCGCCCCCCTGCAGCGAGACCCGGCGCCCGGCGCCATCGAGGCCGACCAGCCCCCGGTAGGGGTTGTTGGACACCAACAGCACCTGGGCGGTGGTGTAGGCCGTGCCCGACGGCGAGCGGAACTGCAGATCGATGGCCCGGTCGCCCTCCATGAGCGCGGGGAGCAGGTCGGCGGCCGCCTTCAGCCGCCCGTCGCGGTAGCTGGGGTCCTCGACGATGTAGGGGTACATGCCCAGCGACACGTTGTTGACGAAGAACCGGTCGCCGGCCAGCCCGTGGTCGACCCGGATCTCGATGCCGTCGCCGAACGCATCCAGCGCCAGCCGCGGGTCGGACCGGTCGAGGTTGAGGTCGAGGGCGAAGTGGTTGCGGGTCCCGGCCGGGATGCACACGAACGGCAGGTCGTGGGCCACGCAGACCGCGGCCACGTCCGCCTGGGACCCGTCGCCACCGGCCATGCCCAGCACCTCGGCCCCGTCGGCCACCGCCCGCTCGGCCAGCGTGGTCAGGTCGTCCTCGCGCTCGAGCACCACGGTGTCGACCCCCCGTCGGCGAGCCTCGGCCACCAGGTCGAACTCCACCACCTTGCCCCCGCCCGACTTGGGGTTGAGGAACAGCACCCGGCGGGAAGCGGCCAGGCGCCGTCGCCGTCCTTCCACCTCCGGCGCGGCGGCGGTGCGCACGTAGCCCCGCTGGGCATACACGCCGGACACGCCGGCCGCCCCCAGCGCCACCACCGCCGTCAGCGACGCCCACGGGTGGTGGACGGCCACCACCACCATGCACACCACCACCAGCACCAGGCCGAACGCGCCCACGATCAGCCAGCGGCCTCGATGGCGGCCCCGCGACACCGCGCCGCGAGCCACACCCGAGGCCAGCAGGGCCAGGGCCACCAGCGCCAGCCCGAACACCAGGAAGCGGCTGAGGGCGATGGCCAACAGGAGCAGCGCACCCAGGACACCGAGTGCGATGGCCCCCACCGCGGCCATCCGTCGCCGCAGCGGAGGTCCGGTCGTGGTCATGCCGTCGAATGTAATCACCGCGAGCATCCGCCACCCCTGGTGACGGGTCGAGCACCATAGCGGTTCATGCAAGCCATGGAGCGAGTGCATGTGATCCCCGACGTGGGGGCTGCCACCCGCCCGCGGGCCAGCTCGAGCCGGGCTTGGCTGCTCGATCCCGTGGGCTTCCATGCCAGCTTCGACGAGCTCTACGCCGGGGTGGAGCGGGCCGAGGGACTGGCTCGGATGCGATGGCTGGCCACCCAGGTGTGGCGCAGCACCGATCCGGCCACCCACCGCTACGTGGACCGACTGCGCACCGGGTCGGCCGACGACTGGGAGGTCGCCTACCACGACTCCCACCTGGTCGACTGGTACCGCGTGCTGATGGCCGATCACCTGGTCCCGGCGCCAGGCGTGAGCGATCCCCGAACCCTGCGCCGGGGCCTGCCCGAGCTGGGTTGGACGCCCGCCGAGGCCCGACGCGCCGTCTACGGCCGCGAGCTCACGGGCCTGGTGGATGCCTACGCCTCGTCCGAGGTGGCCGGCGACATCGGCCCGCAGCTCATGGTGGACAGCCGAGGCTGGCTGGGCCCCGAGGACGTCGAGCACGCCATCGATCGGCTGCGGGCCATCGACCCCGCTCGTTTCCGCGACGCCCAACCCTTGGTCCCGCTGGTGGAGGAGCTGTACGCCGCGTTGGCCGTGGCCCTCGACCGACCCGACCGGGTGCTGCTCGTGTTGGCCGACTGACGTGGCCCCGTCGGCTTCCGGGCCGACGTGGCCGTCGCCTACGCTGCCCCCATGAGTGACACGGGGGAAGACGCCATCATCGACGAGCTGCGGGCCTGGCTCGAGCAGAACTGGGATCCGGATCTGACCGTGGCCGAGTGGTGGGAGCGGTTGGGCATGGCCGGCTGGTGCGCCCCCACCTGGCCGGTCGAGTGGTACGGCAAGGGCGTCAGCCGTGACGAGGCGAACCAGATCAGCCGCGAGATCGCCGCCTTCGGTGCCGCCGGGCCGCCCAGCGGCCTGGGGTTGCTGCTGGCCGGTCCCACCATCGTGGCTCACGGCACCGACGAGCAGAAGTCCCGCTTCCTGCCCGACATCGTCACCGGCCGCCAGGCCTGGTGCCAGCTCTTCAGCGAGCCCGGCGCCGGCTCGGACCTGGCCGGGCTGCAGGCCAAGGCCATGCGTGACGGTGACGAGTGGATCGTCAACGGGCAGAAGGTGTGGACCTCAGGGGCCCAGGTGGCCGATCTGGGCATGTTGCTGGCCCGCACGGATCCGGATGTGGCCAAGCACGCCGGCATCAGCTACTTCGGCGTGGCCATGGACCAGCCCGGCATGGACGTGCGCCCGCTGCGGGAGATGACCGGGCGAGCGCTGTTCAACGAGGTGTTCATGACCGATGTGCGGGTGGCCGACGCCGATCTCATCGGCGGGGTCAACAACGGGTGGCAGGTGGCCAACACCACGCTGGCCAACGAGCGCGCCGGCCTGGGGGCCGGCGGCGGCGGCGCGGCCGGCAGCGCCATCCCCGGCACCAAGGCCGGGATGCTGTCGCGGCGGGTGGGCGACTTCGTGGTCGGCGCCCGTTCGGGCACCGGCAGCACGTTGTCGGGTCGCAGCGCGTCGATGCTGGTCGACCTGGCCAGGGACCTGGGCCGGGCCGACGACGCCAACCTCCGTCAGGACCTCATGCGCCTCTACACCCTCAACGAGATCGCCCGGTACACCAACCTGCGGGCCAAGGCGGCCAAGGCCGCCGGCCGGGCGCCCGGGCCCGAGGGCAACACGGCCAAGCTGTCCATGAGCCGCATCACCCGGCTCAGTCGGGATCTGGGCCTGGCCATCCTGGGCGCCGGAGGCATGCTCATCGGCGATGACGCACCCCTGAACGGGATGCTGGCCGAGATGGCCCTGTTCGCGCCGGCCGTGTCCATCTACGGCGGCAGCGACGAGATCCAGAAGAACATCATCGGCGAGCGGGTGCTCGGGCTGCCCAGCGAGCCGCGGTCGGACAAGGGCGTGCCCTTCAAGGACCTCAAGGTGGGCACCCAGGCGGGTTGAGCCTCAGCTCAGGAGGACCGTGACCGTCAGATCACGGTGATGGTGGGCGTCACCGTGATCGTCGTGCGCAGGCTGTTGGCGATGTAGCACTCGCGGTGCGCGACCTGGCACAGGTGCTCGAGGCGGGCCACGGTGGCCGGGGCCCGGACGGTGATGTGGGGCGACAGCTGGATGTGGCCGATCCGGGCCGGCGGCTCGTCCAGGTCCATCGTCCCCACCGCCTCGTCGCGGTAGTCGACCACGTCGACCCGGGCCCGGGCGGCCACCGCCAGCAGGGACAGCAGCTGGCAGGAGGAGGCCGCCGACACCACCAGCGCCTCGGGGTTCAGGCGGGCCGGGTCGCCTCCGAAGGCGGCATCGCCGCTCAGGGCCAGCTCGGTCACCGCCGGCGGGGCGCTGGCCAGATGGTCCCGGTCGTAGCGGTCATAGCCCACCGCGGTGGACCCGGACCACGAGCAGTTGGCCCGGTAGCGGTGCAGGCGCTCGTCCATCGGCCCCTCAGCCGACGAAGTCGGCCACCACCTCGGCGGCCGGACGGGCGATCACCGCTCGTCCGCCCGAGACCAGGATCGGCCGCTGCATCAGCTCGGGGTGCTCCACCAGCAGGTCGACGACCGCCTGGCGGGTGGTGTAGCCGTCCTCGGTCAGCCCGAGCTCGCCGAAGCGCTTGTCGTGTCGGACCAGCGTGGCCGGCTCGCTCTCCAGCTGGTCCAGGAGGGTCTCGAGGCCGGAGCGGTCGAGCGGGGTCTTGAGGTACTCCACCACCTCGGGTTCGACGCCGCGGGCCTCCAGCTCGCCCAGCGCGGTGCGCGACGACGAGCAGCGGGGGTTGTGGAAGATGGTCACGTCAGCCATGGCGTCAGTATCGCAGGAGCTGCTCACGAAGCTGATCCAGACCCAGCGGGCCCAGGTCGAGGGCGTAGGCGTGGAAGGCCTTGAGGTCGAAGTCGGCGCCGTGGCGGTCCCGGGCGTCGGCCCGGGCGTCGAGCCAGACCCGCTCGCCGATCTTGTAGCTGATGGCCTGGCCCGGCCATCCCAGGTAGCGGACCAGCTCGCTGGCCACGAAGGACTCGGGGTGGCGCGACCGCAGGCGCAGGAACTCGCGGCCGAGGTCGGGCGTCCATCGCTCCCCCGGCGAGAAGACCGGCTCGGGCCCGGGTTGGCTGGTCGGGATGGCCAGCTCCAGGTGCATGCCGATGTCGATGATCACCCGGATGGCCCGCATGGCCTGGGCGGCCAGCATCCCCATCCGGTACTCGGGTCGATCCAGGAAGCCGAACTCGTCCATCAACCGTTCGGCGTACAGGGCCCAGCCTTCGCCGTGGCCGGGGATGAAGGTGACCCGAGCGAAGCGCGACAGCTGCTCCCGCTGGAGCAGGATCTGCGCCCCTTGGAGGTGGTGGCCGGGCACGCCTTCGTGGAAGGCGGTGCTCATCTCGGTCCACAGCGGGAAGCGGGTCTGACCGGCCGGGGGCGGGTACCAGGTGCGACCCGGACGGCTGAAGTCCTCCGACGGGGCCGTGTAGTACATGGCCGCCGCCCCACCCGGTGGGGCGATCATGGCCTCGACCGTGCGAACCGGCGGGGCGATGTCGAAGTAGGTGCCGTCGAGATCGGCGACGGCCTGGTCCATGAGGTCCTGCAGCCACTGGCGCAGGGCGTCGATCCCCTCCACGGCCAGGTCGCTGTCGTGCTCCAACCAGTCGACGGTCTCGGCGATGCCGGCCCCCGGTCGGAGGCGCTCGCACTCCCCCACCATGTCGGTCTCGATGCGGGCCAGCTCCTCCCAGGCCCACTCG
The DNA here is from genome assembly GCA_963793965.1 of uncultured Microthrixaceae bacterium. Classification (GTDB taxonomy): domain Bacteria; phylum Actinomycetota; class Acidimicrobiia; order Acidimicrobiales; family Acidimicrobilacustridaceae; genus UBA4742. The sequence goes on along the minus strand of CAWCCB010000006.1, from coordinate 534,102 downwards.
TAGGCCTCGACCAGGTCGATCTCCGCGCCCAGGAAGGCCCGGGCCAACACCTGGTAGCGGGTGGCGCCGACCGCGTCGGACTCGGCCGCGTCCGGGGCGTAGGAGCTCCGGAGGTACTCGGCCAGGCCGGCGTAGGCCTCGGTGGCCGCCGCGGCCGCGGCGGCCAGGTCGGCCTGCAGGGCGGGGGTGACGCCGTCGACCGCCGTCGCCTGGCTGACCAGGCGGTCGAAGAAGGGCTCGTCGGGGCCGTCGCCCGACCAGGCCGCGGCCTGGTCGGCGGCCTCCCGCGCCTGGCGCCGGGCCGCGGTGAGGCCCTGGTCGCGGCCCTGCTCGTAGGCGGCCACCAGTCCGGCCACCGCGTCGGGCACCGCGGCCAGGCGCCGTCCGGCTGTCTCCCAGTCCTCCACCGTGTCGTAGGCCATCAGGTCGAACACGTCGCGGATGCCCTGGACGGGACTGGCGATGTTGTTGAGGTCGCGCCACGACTCGCCGCCGTCGATGAGCGCCAGCTGGGTGTCGAGGCGCTCGACCAGCAGCGAGGCGGCCAGCTGTTCGAGCCCGTCCGGCGTGGGCAGACCGGCCAGGTCCACCAGCGTCTGGCGACACAGGGCGGCCCGGGCCTCGATGCCGTCCGGGGAGTAGTCGGTCAGCTGGTCGTCGTAGCCGGTCACCCCGGCCTCGGTGGCCCACACCGGATCCAGGGCGGCGGCCGCGTCCACGTAGGCGTCGGCCAGGGCGAAGACCGGGGTTCGATCGAGGGAATCCATGACCTGATCCTGGCAGGTGGCGATGATGATGGGGCCGTGGATTCGGATGGGATGCTGGACGCCGCCGTCGACAACCTGATCGGCTGGCACGACGTGTCGATCGGCGCGCTCGGCTTCTCCACCGCGCTCGGCCCCCACTGGTGGACCAGTCCGACGCCCGCTCCCTGGATCTACTTCACCGCCATCCAGCGTCGGGCCCTGGCCGGTCGCCGGGCGCACCACGAGGCCGAGGCCGAGCTGGGCGTGCACCTCGACGATCCGCGAGGCGGGTTCCAGGCGGTGTGCGCCAGCTTCGCCGATCTCGACCTGGGCGGGGGCTCCGTCGGTCTCACCTTGCGCACCCGCGGCCTGTGGTACGCCCGACCGACCGGGCCGGGACCGGCGAGCTCGTCGCCCGACGCCGATCAGACGGACCTGGTGATCGAGGCGGTGGCGGGACCCGGCCCCCTGGCCGAGTACGAGTCGGCCACCAGTGCCGCCTTCGGCGGTCCCGCTCCGGTCACCCCCGGCGACGTCCACGCGCCGGGGATCCTGGCCGAGCCGGGCATGCATGTATTGGTGGGTCGGCGCGACTCGCGGGTGGTGGCCGGGGCCATGGCCTACGTGTCCGCCGAGGTGATCGGCCTCTACGGCGTGGGCACGGTGCCCGGACACCGCGGGCGGGGCTACGCCACCGCGCTCACCCGGGCGGCGCTGGCCCTGGCTTCGGACCGGCCGGCGGTCCTGCAGCCGTCACCGGCCGCCGCCCGGCTCTACCGGCGCCTGGGCTTCGGGGAGATCGGTGCCTTCACCCACTGGGGATGAGGGCCGCGGCCGCGCAGATGCCTCCGTAGCCCACCACCACCCCCCAGAACAGGAGATCGCCGGGATGGTGGAGGTAGCGATCGAACCCCACCCCCAGGGCCACCCCCAGGGGCACGGCCAGGACCTGTTGCAGGTGCGGGTGGTAGGTGATCCAGCCGCGGTGCTCGGCCACGAACTCGACCACGCCGGGCAGGGGCAGGGCCACCAGCAGCCACGGGTCCAGCGGGTGAGCCCAGCGCAGCCCGGCCAGGGCCAGCCCCAGGGCCACGAGGGCGGCCGGGTAGAGGGCCAGGCAGCGGCGGCAGACGTGGTTGCGCCCGAGGCGGACGCAACGGTCGTAGTCCTCGGGGTAGTGGTGCGCCATCCACATGGGCGAGATGGCCTCGTCGGCCGGCGGCCTGGGCATCTGCCGATGGTACGGTGACGCGGCGTCGGGACCCCTCATGGGGCCTACCACGATGGGAGGGGCCGTGGCCCTCGAGGTTGACCTGATCTCCAAGGTGATCATCGACAAGGAGTGGTTCAGTGTCGAGCTGGGCACCTTCGAGATCGTCGAGATGGCGTTCGTGGACGAGACCGGCCAACCCGTGCACGACCCCCTCGACACGGTGGCGTACACGTTCCTGACGCCCAACCGCGACCGGTACTACGGGCCGTTGTCGGCCATCCAGCTGTACAAGCTGGCCGATCGATAGGGGTTCGGGTGGTCACGACGGTGTCGGGGGTGATCGCGCCGGCCGTGGGCCAGCCGGTCGAGGTGGTGGACGTGGTGGTGCCCGATCCCGGTCCGGGTGAGGTGACCGTCGACGTGGCCGCCTGCGGCGTCTGCCACACCGACCTGCACTACCGCCAGGGCGGGATCAACGACGAGTTCCCGTTCCTGCTCGGCCACGAGGCGGCCGGCACGGTGGCCGAGGTCGGTCCCGGGGTCACCGAGGTGGCGCCCGGCGACTTCGTGGTTCTGAACTGGCGGGCGGTGTGCGGGCAGTGCCGGGCGTGTCGACGGGGTCGTCCCCAGTACTGCTTCGCCACCCACAACGCCCGCCAGGCCATGACCCTGACCGACGGGACGCCGCTGTCACCCGCGCTCGGCATCGGGGCCTTCGTGCAGCGGACCCTGGTGGCCGCCGGGCAGGCCACCAAGGTCGATCCGGAGGCCGACCCGGCTGCGGCCGGCCTGTTGGGCTGCGGGGTCATGGCCGGCTTCGGCGCCGCGGTGAACACCGGCGGCGTGAGCCTGGGCGACTCGGTGGCCGTGTTCGGCTGCGGTGGGGTGGGCAACGCCGCGGTGGCCGGTGCCGCCATGGTGGGGGCCAGCCCGATCATCGCCGTCGACCTCGACGCCACCAAGCTGGAGTGGGCTCGCAGCTTCGGAGCCACCCACACGGTGGACGCGTCGGCGGTCGACCCGGTGGAGGCGGTGCGGGAGCTGACCGGAGGCTTCGGGGCCGACGTGTGCATCGAGGCGGTGGGCAACCCGAAGGTGCTCGAGCAGGCCTTCTTCGCCCGCGACCTGGCCGGCACGGTGGTGCAGGTGGGGGTGCCCACGCCGGACATGGCGCTGCCCGACATCCCGATGATCGAGTTCTTCGGCCGCGGCGGTGCCCTCAAGCCGTCGTGGTACGGCGACTGCCTGCCCAGTCGGGACTTCCCGCTGTTGATCGACCACTACCGGGCCGGTCGCTTCCCCCTGGACCGCTTCGTCAGCGAGCGGATCGGACTGGGCGATGTCGAGGAGGCCTTCCACAAGATGGAGCGCGGCGAGGTGCTGCGTTCGGTGGTCGTCCTGACCTAGTCTCGCACCATGAGCGACGTGCGCACCGATGTCACCGTCGACCCCACCCTGAGCGAGGGCGACCACGAGCGGTTCGCCCACATCGTCAAGAAGGCCGAGCTCACCGACGCCATGATCTACGGCAAGGAGATCACGGCGCTGTGCGGCAAGAAGTGGATCCCGACCGCGCGATCCCGAGAAGTTCCCGGTCTGCCCCGACTGCCGTGACCGGCTCTCGTCGATGCCCTAGGAATCCCCACCTAGGCGCTGGGGACGATGATGGAGATCGACTGCGCCGGCATGGTGTAGAGGAAGGCGTTCTGGGCCGAGGTGGTCAGGCCCGGGGCGGCCACCGGCGCCGCTCTGCTCGAGGTGATCGTGTACACCTTGGCCGTGTGGAAGATGGTCTCGGCCGTGAGGTCGATGGCCGTGGTGGTGGCCGTGGTGGCTTTGTTGATCGCCACCAGCACCACCTGGTTGTGGTTGGCCGCGCTCATCGACGCGTAGACCGTGGCCGTGGTGGGATCGCTGCTCGAGGCCAGCACCGAGGTGTCGCCGAACGAGCCGCCGTTGCCGTCGTAGTTGCGGAAGGCCTCGAAGGCGGCGGTGGAGAAGGTCTCGTTGTTGAACAGCGGCCAGTAGGCGGCGTCGGTCACGCCTTGCTGGCCGAAGATGCCCAGCACGTCGGCGTCGGCGATGGCGCCGCTGATCTCGTTGCCCCCGCCGTAGTCCCACTCGCTGACCGACAGTCCCGTGCCCGGGTAGTCCGCCGCGATCTTGGACTGGAGGCCGGGCAGCAGGTCGATGGGACCGTGCAGGACGTCGTTGGTGATCCAGCTGTTCTCCACATAGGACGAGTCCCACAGCGAGCGCGGGGCCTGTTCGCGCGCCGCGATCTCCGCCGCGCCGTCGCCGGAGGCGTCGCTGGTGATCCGGTTGCCGCCACCGGTGGCCTCGGGGTACCAGTGGACGTCGAGGTCGTCGATGAGCCGCTCCCCCACGCTGGTGGCGGCCGCGCTCATCTGCTTGAGGTACCAGTCCACGAAGTTGCCGTCGGCCGCCGCGTCACTGGCGTTCTGCAGGTTGGTGAAGCCCTCCCAGCCGTAGTTGACCGGTCCCACCACCTTGACCGTGGGCCACACCGCCTTGACCGCCTTGGCGTAGACGAAGTCGCGGTAGGCCAGCTCGGCGTAGGTCACGGCGCTGGGGTGCACCTCGGCATGGGTGGAGCTCCACAGGTCGGGCTCGTTGTCCAGCTGGATCATCACGGGCGCGCCGGGCACGGCCTGCTTGAGCCAGTTCACGAACTCGTCCTGGTAGACCTTGCCGTCGGTGGTGCTGGGGTTGAGCGAGAAGGCCGAGCCCTTGGTGGGCAGGTTCTTGTCGAAGTGCAGGGCCAGGTAGTTGGGCGTGTTCTGGATGTTGCACACGCCCGCCTCGTCGCCGGCCACGTAGTCGACGATGGGGATGGTCACCAGCGACGTGGCCCCGGCCGCGGCGGCCGCCACCACCGTGGGCTTGATGGCCGCCCCCGGCGTGGTCGAAGAGCTCAGGTAGTTGTCGTTCTCGTAGCAGTAGTCGCTGCCGGCGTTGGAGGCGTTGGTCTCCCAGTTGTAGGCGGTCCAGCGGTTGCCGCCCAGGCGCACCAGGGTGGCCCGGGTGGCGGCCAACTGGGCGGCGCTGGGTGAGTTGAGCCCGTAGACGAGCGGCGAGATGGCGCGGTTGGCCTGGCTGGTGTCGATCGTCAGCGTGATCTGGGCACTCCCCGGGTTGCCGGGGGTGAACAGGCATCCGCTGCAGGCCATGAGCCCGACCACCAGGGCGCCGATGGCCGCTCCACGTCCGAGGCGGCCACGCCGTGCGCCGGCCCGGGCGACTCCGCTCGCATGGGTCATAGGACCTAGATCGTCGGACCCGCGGGCGGACTTGAGCATCGGTCCGCCGGCGGCGACGATGGCGCCATGGCCGATCCCAAGTCCTTCCACCTGACCGCCGACATCCACGCCTACCTGATGGCCCACAGCACCGCCATCGACGAGATCCAGGCCGACCTGATCGCAGAGACGGCGGAGGCCACCGGCGGCTTCGCCCGCATGCAGATCTCGCCCGAGCAGGGCATCTTCATGACGCTGCTCACCCGGGCGGTGGGGGCTCGCCAGGCCGTGGAGGTGGGGACGTTCACGGGCTACTCGTCGCTGGCGGTGGCCCGAGGCCTGCCCGACGACGGCCACCTGCTGTGCTGCGACGTGAGCCAGGAGTGGACCAGCATCGCCCAGCGGTACTGGGCCCGCGCCGGGGTGTCGGATCGCATCACCCTCGAGATCGGGCCGGCCGCCGAGACGCTGGCCGCCCTCGACCCCGAGCCGCAGTTCGACCTGGCCTTCATCGACGCCGACAAGACCGGCTACCAGCGGTACTTCGACGAGCTGGTGCCCCGCATGCGCGCCGGCGGGCTGATCCTGGTGGACAACGTGCTCTGGTCGGGCAACGTCATCGACCCGGCCGACACCTCCGACGACACCGTGGCCCTGCGGGCCTTCAACGACCACGTGGTGGCCGATGTGCGGGTGGACTGCGTGATGCTGGCGGTGGGCGACGGGCTGAGCATCATCGCCAAGCGCTGAGCGTCACCCCGACTCGCCTCACACGTCGGTGAGGCGCCACGGCCGACGGTCCAGCGCGTCCGGATCGAACCGCTCGACCAGTTCGTCGAGCGCCACCTGCTCGCCGGGTCCCACCAGCCCCAGGCTGGCGGCCAGGACGGCCCGCACCTGGTCGGGTGTCTCGCCCCGGGCCCGGCGGTCGGCCAGGGTGACCGCACCGTCGCGCTTGGCCAGCCGCTCGCCGTCGGGGCCGAACACGAGCGGCACGTGAGCGTAGCCGGGCGGCTCGATCCCCAGCAGCCGGGCCAGGTGCACCTGGCGGGGGGTGGAGGCGAGCAGGTCGTCGCCTCGCACCACCTGACCGATGCCCTGGGCGTCGTCGTCCACCACCACGGCCAGGTTGTAGGCGGCGATGCCGTCGTTGCGCCGCAGGACGAGGTCGTCGACCACCGCCGTGACCGGTCCGCCGAGCCGGTCCACCACGGTCACCTCGGCCCCACCGGCGCGCAGCCGCAGCGCGGCCGGCCGGCCCGCGGCCTGGCGCTCGAGGCGCTGGGCGCGGGTCAGGTCCCGACACGTCCCGGGGTACGCGCCGGCGGGCTGTATCGCAGTAGCGGACTGGCCGGCGGGGGGATGCGGAGCGAGGGTGGCTTGGCGGATCTCGGCCCGCGTGCACCAGCACGGATAGGTCAGGCCGGCGGCCACCAGTCGGTCGATGGCCCGGGCGAAGCGTTCGGCGTGCTCGCGCTGGCGCGACACGGGGCCGTCCCAGTCCAGGCCCAGCGCGGCCAGGTCCTCGAGCTGGCCCCGGCCGTGGCGCTCGTAGGACGCGGCCGGATCCAGGTCCTCCATGCGCATCCGGAACGACGACCCCTCGGCGCGGGCGAACAGCCAGGCCGCCAGTGCGGTGCGCAGGTTGCCCAGGTGCAGCGGCCCGGTGGGGCTGGGCGCGAACCGGCCGTCGGGCATCGCGGCATCGTTGCACGCCTCTAGCATGGACAGGTGACCGATGTGGAGTGGCTCGACGACGAGGAGCAGCAGACGTGGCGCACCTGGCTGCGTCACTCGCTGCTGCTGTTCGACCGCCTGGATGCCGAGTTGCGACACAGCCACGGGGTGGGGCTGGCCGACTACGAGATCCTGGTCCAGCTCTCCGAGGCTCCGGACCACTCCTTGCGCATGAGCGATCTGGCCGCCCTGGCCCTGGTGTCGCGCAGCCGGCTCACCCATCGGGTCGACCGTCTGGTGGCCGCCGGGCTGGTCGAGCGACGCCCCTGCCCCACCGACCGCCGCGGCCTGTTCGCCGTGCTCAGCCCCAAGGGCGAGGAGTTGCTGTCGCAGGCCGCGCCCACCCACGTGAGCGGGGTGCGCCGCTACGCCATCGACCCGCTGTCCCCCGACACCCGTCGGGCCATGACCGAGGAGCTGGTCGCCCCGCTGGCCGATCTCCAGGCGCAGGGCGCCACCATCAACTGCCCCGACGGGAGCTGATCGATCGCAGCCGGTCCCGGAGCTGTCGGGCCACGTCCCGTGTCGTCGGCAGTCGGCTGGTCATCCGCAAGGCCGCCCCGACCGCGGCCATGGTCGGGGTCGAGCGCCGCGGGGCCCGTCGGTCGAGCAGGGAGCGCACGCGGTCGGGCACCAGCGGCGGTCGATCCCAGCTGTCGATCCCCCGCGGCCCGGTGCCCAGCACCAGGCACACCAGGTCGTGGGTGCCCACGCCCAGGGTGTCGGTGAGCGTCGGCACGCGGGTGGCCGGCCACTCCAGGTTGCTGTTGGGGCTGGCCGCGCGCACGTGGGGCTGGCGCCGGCCCTGTCGGACCAGCAGGCCCGAACGGCCTCGCGGCGAGGTCACCACCGCGGCGTCAGCCGTCACCTGGTCACGGTGGGTGTCCCCACCGGCCAGATCGGGGTCGAGCCCGAGGGCGAAGCCGAACTCGCGGGCGGTGAGGCGCCGGCCGGTGCGGATGCGGTGAGCCCGACCATGCCAGGGGGCCTGCCCCCACACCACCGAGTCCACCACCACGTCGGGCCAGGGCCGCCAGCGCGAGGCGATGAGCTCGCCCACCACCTCCACCTGGTCGGGCGCGCCCCGCTCGCGCTGATCTCCCTCGCCGTCGACCAGCCACAGGGTGGAGTCACCGGCGCCGCCCGACCCCGAGCGCACCACGTCCAGGCTGAAGCCGAACCGCGACGAGTAGGCGAAGCGCTGGTACTTGGCCGCCCCGCCGGTGAGCCAGGCGGCCACCGACTGACCACCGGCCACCGCCAGCACCTGCTCGTCGTCGCGGCTGAGGACCAACCCGGGCACCGCCTGCACCACCGGGCCTGGCATCGGCGCCTGGGGCTGCTCGTCGGTCTGCCAGAAGGGATGGTCCACGGCCACGGCCAGGGCCAGGAAGGCCTTCATGGCCCAGTAGGGCGAGCCCGGTGAACTGTAGTTCTCGGCCAGGCGTGGGTTCCCGTAGCCGTAGCCGAGGCTGAGCACGCCGTCCCGGTCGGCGATGGGACGGCCCGACCAGTGCCGCAGGTTGCGCAGGTAGAGCCCCTTGACCTGACCCCAGGGCAGCGCCTCGACGTCGGCCAGGGCCAGCGCGCCCCAGAAGGCAGCCTGGGCGAAGCGGTAGGTCATCGAGCGCCCGAAGGCCAGCGCAGCACCGTCGGGGCCGAACCAGTACTGGAGGTCGACGGCGAAGCGCTCGGCGCGCCGGGTGAAGCGATCGGCCCGGTCGGGCTGACCCAGACCCGAGGCGGCGTAGACCAGGCCATAGGTGTGGAACGCGAACGCCCCATACCAGTCGTAGTTGCCCTCGATCCCGTCGCGGTACCACCCCTCGCCCTGGTAGAGGGCGTCGATGCCGTCCAGGGCCTCGTCGTGGGCCCGTCGGTCGTAGCCGACGCCGACCCGAGCCAGGCCCAGGTCGACCAGGACCCGGAAGAAGAGCCAGTTGTTGGCTCGGATCTCGCACCGGTCGATGGCCGAGAGCCACGACGCCAACCGCTGGCGCGTGGCCTCTTCCAGCGGTTCCCAGACCTGGTCGGGGGCCAGAAGGAGGGCCGCGCCCAGGGCGGCGGCCTCCACGGTGCGCTGGTCGTGGTCGACGATTGGCCCCCAGTACTCCGGATGGCTCGGATCGGTGCCGGCGTCCAGTCCCTGGCGGACCCGGTCCCAGTGCTCGAAGTCGCCTCCACCGGCGCTGAGCGCGGCGAGCCCCCACAGGGGTCGGGCGAAGCCCTCGAGCTCGCCGGCGGTGGGATCGAAGGTGGACCCAGCCGACCCGAGGCGAGCCCGCGCGCCAGCTGGGCTGAGGTGGGCCAGGAGGGGTCGGTAGCAGTCGCGGGCGGCCTGCTGAACGTCGGCGTGGGTGACCAGCGGGTTGCCGGCCAAGGGGTTGGCACCGCGGGCCGCGGTGTCGCCCCGAGCATCCATCCCAGCATCGATGTTCGGTTGGGTCATCCCGACGAGCCTGGCATACCGGGGCGCCCGGAGCGGCATGCCAGAATCGGCGGATGCCCATGACCCCGTGGCCCGCCGGCTTCCGTGCCCACGTGGGGTCGATCGGGATCAAGGACACGGCCGACGACATGGTGGTGGTGGCCGCCGACCAACCGGTCCCGGCCGCGGCCGTGTTCACCCGCAGCCGGTTCGAAGGTCCCAGCGTCACCCTCAGCCGGGAGCACGTGGCCGACGGTCGCCTGCAGGCCTTCGTGGTCATCGCCCGCAACGCCAACGTGGCCACCGGTGATCAGGGCCGTGACGACGCGGCCGAGGTGGTGGCGGCGGTGGCCGCGGCGATCGGCGCTCGCCCCGACGACCTGCTCATCGCCTCCACCGGTGTCATCGGCCGGCCCTACCCCATGGATCGGGTGCGGGCTCATCTGGCCGAGATGGCCGTCGCCGAGCCCCGGCTGCCGGTGGAGGCGGCCGAGCCCGTGGCTCGGGCCATGATGACCACCGACACCGTGGCCAAGGTGGCCGCCGCCTCGGTGGGCCGTGCCCGCATCGTGGGGGTGGCCAAGGGTGTGGGCATGATCGAGCCCGACATGGCCACGCTCATCGCCCTGTTCTGCACCGACGCCGCGCTGGCCCCGGAGGACCTCGGCGCCGCCTTCCGCCGGGTCATGGACCGCACCCTGAACGCCTTGAGCATCGACACCGACACCTCCACCAGCGACACCGCCGCCATCATGGCCAGCGGCCGGGCCGGGCCGGTCGAAGCTGCCGCCTTCGAGGCGGCCCTGGGCCAGGTGGCGCTGGACCTGACGCGTCAGATCGCGGCCGACGGCGAAGGCGCCACCACGCTCATCGAGGTGCGGGTCACGGGGGCGCGCGACGACGCCCAGGCCAAGCGGGTGGGCAAGTCGGTGGTCAACTCCCCGCTGGTGAAGACGGCGGTGCACGGCGCCGATCCCAACTGGGGACGGGTGGCCATGGCCATCGGCAAGTGCGCGGCCGACACCGACATCGTGGCCGAGCGGGTCACCATCGGCTTCGGTGACCAGGAGGTCTACCCCCACCTGCTCGACGACCAGGCCCTGGCCGGGCTGAGCCAGTACCTGGCCGCCGACGAGGTGGTGATCACCGTGGATCTGGGCATCGCCCAGGGCGCGTTCACCGTCTACGGGTGCGACCTGACCGACGGCTACGTGCGGATCAACGCCGACTACACCACCTGACCGGACCGCCTGGGCGGTGCGTGTGAGCTACGTTCGAGAGATCTGACGAGGCGTCAGGAGTGTCTCGTCACCAGCTAGGGGGAACCGTGCTCTCGTCCTGGGACGACTATCCGGTGCACCAGGTGGCGGAGCCCATCCGCCACGCGGGCACCAGCGATCGCAACTTCTACGACCGCTACTACTTCAACCTCCACGGCTCCAGCGACGAGCTCTTCTTGATCATGGGCCTGGGCCAGTACCCGAACCTGGCCGTCTCGGACGCCTTCACCCTGGTGCGCCGAGGCACCGAGCATCGGGTGGTGCGCTCGTCGCGCGAGCTGGTCGACCGGGCCGACACCTCGGTGGGTCCGCTGCGCGTCGAGGTGATCGAGCCGCTGCAGTCGGTGCGGGTGGTGCTCGAGCCCAACGAGTGGGGGATCTCCTACAACTTGCGCTGGGACGGGGCCAGCCCGGCCTACGAGGAGCCCCGCCACTACATCCGCAAGCACGGCCGGGTGCTGTTCGACACCATGCGCTTCGCCCAGACCGGCACCTGGACCGGCCAGATCCGCCTCGACGACGACGTCATCGACGTCACCCCCGACCGATGGAAGGGAACCCGGGACCGCTCGTGGGGCGTCCGACCGGTGGGCGAGGCCGAGGCCCCGGGCATCCACGCCGGTGACCCGTCGGTGTCGGGCATGTGGAACTACGCCCCCATGCAGTTCGACGACTACTCCATCCTCTACATGGTGCAGGAGCCGGACTCGCCCGCGGGAGGCGCGGTCGAGCGGGTCATGAACGAGGGGGTGAAGATCTGGCACGACCCCGACCGGCCACCCGAGTGGCTGGGGGCACCGCAGCACCGCCACACCTTCGTGCCCGGCACCCGCATGATCTCGTCGTCGGTGCTCGCCTTCCCCGAGGCGGCGGGTGGGCCCCTCGAGGTCGAGGTCACGCCCATGATCGACAGCCACATCGGCATCGGCACCGGCTACGGCCTCGACGCCGACTGGAAGCACGGGGCCTGGCAGGGTCCGTTGGTGGTGCAGGGCCTGACCCTCGACACCGAGGTGGACAAGGACCGGTTCTTCGGGATCGTGGACGCGGTGGCCCGGTTCGAGACCAGCGACGGCGACGTGGGCTACGGCCTGCACGAGTACATGTTCCTGGGCCCCTACGCCCGCTACGGCTTCACCAGCTTCATGGACGTGCCCTGATGGCTGCCCCGCTCGATCCCGAGCAGATGCGGGCGTTGGCCGAGCGCTTCTGGCACACGCTCTACGTCGAGCGCGACCTCGATGCGGTGGGGTCCATGTTCGCCCTCGACGGGTTCTACACCGATGTCCCCATCGACGACGGCGGGGCCATCGGACCGGCCCAGATCGCGGCCCGGCTGCGCATCGGGTTCGCCCCGGTGCAGTCCTTCGACCACGCCATCGAGCGGATCGTGGTGGAGGGCGACACGGTGATCACCGAGCACGCCGAGACCTGGCACTTCGACGACGAGACCTCGGTGACCCTGCCGTTCGTGTCCGTGCAGGTGGTGGGGCCCGACGGGCGGCTGCGGCTGTGGCGGGACTACTCGAACATGGACACCCTGTTGTCGGGGGCGCCGGAGTGGTGGATCGCCCACATCATGAGCCAGCCCCCGCTGGCCGAGCTGGCCGAGCCGGGTTCGCCCGTCACGACAGACTGACGCCGGTCCAGTTCTGGATGGCCCGCCAGCCGGGCAGCACCAGGTCGGGTGGCTGGCGATCCTGGCGCCATCGGGCCGGGGTCAGCACCAGGCGGGGTCGGTCGGGACACAACCGGTCGCCCAGGGCGGCCGCCCACCACGAGAAGGTGGAGTTGGCGATGACCAGGTGGTCACAGCGCGCCATGTGGACCAGGGCGTCGACGGCCGGGTGGACGTGCACGCCAGGTTCGGTGGCCAGCTCCGCCCGTCGTCCCTGGCCCTCGAGGTGCTCGACCATCAGCTGCCCGAACACCTCGTCGTCGGCGAACACGCGCAGCCGCACCGGCCCCAACTGCCCGTCGATGCAGGCCAGGGCGGCGTCGTAGTAGTCCATGGACAGCTCCCACCCACGAGGTAGGTAGTCGCCGCGGCGGAAGTGCAGCCCGACCACCTCGGTGTCGGGGCGGGCCGCAGCCGGCCTCGCCTCCTCGCCCAGCTCAGCCACGACGGTCCCGATCACGTCGTCGAGCACGTGGGCGAAGAGCCCGACCCGTTGGAAGTAGCCGCGCACGAAGCAGGGTGCCTGCAGCTCGTCGAGCCGGCGATCCACGCGGAACGGGTCTTGGCTGTTGATGTGGCGTTCGGGGCGGCCCAGGCGGCGGCGCATCGGCAGCCAGGCTCGCAGCTGCAACGACCGGGCCCACTGCTCGGGCGCGTTGGCGCGCAGCTCGGCCACCCGCAGCAGCTCTGCGTCGGAGGCCAACTCGAAGGCGTCGCCGATGCAATCGGCCAGGACGGGGGCGTGATGCTCCACGTCGAAGCGCAGCGGACAGCTCAGCCGGCGGGATATGGCCGTGCCCGCCGCGAACTGGAAGAGCTGGTTGCCCAGCTCGCCCTGCAGGCGCATCACCACTGCGTCGGGGGCCCGGCGCGACCCCAGGGCGGCGGCGGCCAGGGCGCGGGTGGACCCGCCGAGAGAGGACACGGCGGGAGCTTAGGTCGCGCTGGAACGCCCCATTCGACCGCCGCCGGTACTGTCGCCGGATGAGCCTCGTCCTGGTCGATCACCCGCGGCCCCACGTCACCCAGATCACGCTCAACCGGCCCGAGCGGCTGAACGCCATGTCCATCGACCTGGTCATCGAGCTGCACCAGGCGCTGGCGGCCACCGCGGCCGACAACGACTGCTGGGTGGTGGTGCTCACCGGGGCCGGGCGGGCATTCTGCTCAGGTCTGGACCTCAAGGACTACGGGATCATCCCCAACATCGACGGCCTGTCGGTGGGCCGGATCGCCCAGCGCTCGATGCGGTACTACTCCCGGCTGATCCCCACCATGCGGGACATGCCCCAACCGGTGATCGTGGCCGTGAACGGCCCGTCCTACGGCGGTGGGATGTGCCTGACGCTGGGCGCCGAGCTGCGCTTCGCCAGCCAGTCGGCCACCTTCAACAGCACGGGCATCGTCAACGGGCTGACCAGCACCGAGATGGGGGCCAGCTGGCTGCTCCCCCGCCTCATCGGCGCGGCGCATGCCAACGACATCCTGCTGACCGGGCGCACGATCGACGCGCCCGAGGCGCTGCGGATGGGGCTGGTGTCGCGGGTGGTGCCCGACGAGGACCTGGTGCCGGCCGCGCTGGAGGTGGCCGAGTCGATGACCCGCTACAGCCCCTACGGCCTGGCCATGACCAAGGACGTCATCTGGGTCAACCTGGAGAATCCCAGCCTGACCTCGGCCATCGAGATCGAGGACCGCAACCAGCTGATGCTCGGGTTCACCGAGAACCTGCCCGAGGCCATCCGGGCCTTCGACCAGCAGCGCGACCCCGTCTACACCGACGAGCCGCGTCGCGACCTGTTCGGCTGAGGAGTGGCACGATGAGCGCCATGCACCTGACCCGACGGTCGTTCCTGATCGGCTCATCGGTGGCGGCCGCCGGGGCCTCCGCCGCGCTGGGCGCCTGTTCCAGCTCGAAGCCCTCGACCAACGCGGGCGGCGCCACCGGGACCACGGTGGGGGCGACCACCACGACCACCACCAAGCTGCGCCGGGCCGGGCAGCGGCCGGACCCGAGCCAGCCGGAGGGCACCGACCTGCTGCCCCAGATCGAGCACATCATCGTGTTGATGATGGAGAACCACTCGTTCGACAACTACTTCGGGGTGCTCGGGCGGGGCGACGGGTTGACGCTGAAGGACGGCAAGCCCACCGAGTCGAACCAGGACGCGGCCGGCCAGCCCGTCCCGATGTTCCACATGGCCAACACCTGCCAGCCCGACGGCAAGCCCAGCCAGCAGTGGAACGACATGATCACCCAGTGGGACGACGGGGCCATGGACGGCTTCGTGCGCAGCGCCAGCGGACCCACGGCCATGGGCTACTGGGACGGCGCCGACATCCCCTTCTACTACGGCCTGGCCAAGACCTTCCCCATCTGCGACCGCTGGTTCGCGTCGTGCTTCGGCCAGACCTACCCCAATCGCCGGTACCTGATCGCCGGCACCTCGATGGGCACCATCCACACCGCGCCCGAGCCTGACGCGGTGACGCTGGTGCCCACCAACGGCACGATCATGGACTCGCTCAACCGCAACGGCATCTCCTGGATGGACTACTACACCAACGCCGCCGAGCACTGGGTCTCTACCTGCCGGTCCTGGCCCACAACCTGGCCAAGACGGCCAAGACCGAGCAGTTCTTCCTGGACGCGGCGGCGGGCAAGCTGCCCTCCTTCACGCTGCTCGAACCCGACTTCGACAAGCAGTCCGAGGAGGACCCGCAGGACATCTCGGTGGGTGAGTCCTTCTCCGCCAAGGTGGTGAACGCCGTGATGCAGAGCCCCACCTGGGACAAAACGGTGCTCATCTGGATCTACGACGAGCACGGGGGCTACTACGACCACGTGGCCCCACCCGCGGCGGTGGCCCCTGACACCGTGGCCCCTCGGCTCAACCCGGGCGACCAGCCGTTCGGCTTCGACCGCTACGGCTTCCGGGTGCCGGCCGCCATCATCTCCCCCTTCGCCAAGAAGCACTACGTGTCCCACGTGGTCCACGACCACACCTCCGTGCTCAGCCTGGTGGAGCACAAGTGGAACCTGCCGGCGCTGACCAACCGGGACGGGGCCGCCGACAACCTGCTCGACTCGCTCGACCTGACCGGCACGCCCGCCTTCCTGCACCCGCCCACGCTGCCGGCCCCCAAGAACCCCAACCCGTCCGATCCCATCGCCACCCCCCTCTGCACCGCCCCTGGTCCCATCCCCAACCCCGCGGGTTGAGGTGGGCGCACCCGGGCTGGGCCACCTGCGGTTCCTGTACGTGGGGGTGGAGGACACCGACGCCGCGCTGGGCGGCTACCTCGACGCGCTCGGCGGGGTGCTGCGCTGGCGCTTCCAGCGGTTCGGTGCCGACGTGGCCGGCGTCGAGGTGGGCGACGACACGCTGGTGCTGCTGGCCGACCACCGGCCCACCGGGTCGGTGCTGCCCATCTGGGCCGTCGACGACCTCGACGCCCTGGCGCGGCGACTCACCGACGGCGGCGTGGCGGTGGCCGGACCGGACGGCACGCCGGAGGGCTCGGTGATCGTGGCCGCCATGCCCGGAGCTGGCGCGCACGAGGTGGCCTTCATCCAGGTGGAGCGGCCCGACGCCCTGGACGGGGCCTACGTCGACCAGGAGAACCCCTACCGGGTGACCGGGCCGGGAGCCGACGCGTGACCCTGCCCAGGTCGCTCGACCCGCGGACGCCGGTGCTGGTGGGCGCGGCCACCCGCACCCAGCGCGCCGACGACCCGGCGACGGCGGCCGATGCGGTGACCCTCATGAGCGAGGCGGCCGAGGCCGCGGCGCGCGACGCCGGCGCGTCGGTCGAGCTGTTGGCCGACGTCGGCCTGGCGCTGGTGCCCAAAGGCATCTGGGACACCCCCGATCCCGGGCGAGTGGTGGTCGAACGGTTCGGAGGGCGGCCCCGCACGGTGTTGGCCGAGGTGGGCGTGCTCCAACAGACCCTCATCACCCGGGCGTGTGAGGCCCTGGCCGCGGGGGAGGCCGAGGTGGTGCTGGTGGTGGGCGGCGAGGACAAGGAGCGCCAGCGCCAGGCCGCCCGGGCCGGGCTGGCGCCGCCCCCGCCGCGGGCCGACGGGGCACCCGACGAGCTGTGGCTGCCCGACGGCGACATCCTCACGGCCATGGAGATCGAGCGGGATCTGGCCGTCCCCGCCCACCAGTACGCCATGGTCGAACAGGCCCTGGCCCACGCCGACGGCTGCGACGACGCGACCCGCGACGCCCGCCTGGGGGCCCGATGGTCGAGCTTCGCGGCGGTGGCCGCCACCCGGTCCGATGCCTGGGACCGCTCGGCGCCGACGGCGGAGCAGATCCTGGCCGTCTCCCCCACCAACCGGATGATGGCCACCCCCTACACGCGTCGGCTGTGCTCCCAGTGGAACGTCGACCAGGCCGCCGCCCTGGTCCTCACCACCGTGGCCGAGGCCGACCGGCGGGGCCTGTCGCCGGCGCGCTGGGTCTTCCCCTGGGCCGCGGCCGAGTCCAACGCCATGATCCCGCTGCCGGCTCGGGCCGCGCTCCACCGCTCGCCGGCCGTGGCCCTGGTCGGCGCCGCGCTGGTCGAGGCGGTCGAGGGACTGGATTCCCTGGCGTCGATCGACGTGGTCGACCTGTACAGCTGCTTCCCCTCGGCGGTGGGCGTGCAGGCCCGCGAGCTGCACCTGCAGGACCGTGACCAGCTCACTGTCACCGGCGGGATGACCTTCTACGGCGGACCGCTGAACAACTACGTCCTGGCCTCCACCGCCGTCATGGCCGAACAGCTCCGGGCCCGACCCGGCGCCACCGGGCTGGTCACCTCCATCAGCGGGATGATCACCAAGAGCGGCGCCTCGGTGTGGTCGACCGAACCGCCGGCCCGCCCCTTCGTGGCCCACGACGTGAGCCTGGCGGCGCGAGCGGCCACCGCCACGCTGTCCGCTCGACCCGGATGCCATCGGTGCCGCTGTCATCGTGGGCACCACCGTGGTGCACGATCGAGGCGAGCCGTCCCGGGCGGTGACCATCGTCGAGGTCGACGACGGTCGGCGCACGGTGGCCCGCTCGAGCGATCCGGAGACGGTGGCGGCCATGTGCACCGGAGACTGGGTCGGTCGCGCCGTCGAGGTGACCGAGCCTGGGGGCTTCGTGCCACACTGACCAGCGCCCCGCCCGGTGAGGATCGGAGGACCATGCGTGTGCCGTCCGGGATACCGGCATGACCGACACCGTGGTCAAGCCCGCGGCGGCATTGCAGTCAGCCGATCCGGCCATCCACGCCCGTCGTTGGCGGATCCTGGCCGTGCTGTGCCTGTCCCTGCTCATCGTGGGCATCGACGGGACCATCGTCAACGTGGCCCTGCCCAGCTTCGTTCGCGAGCTGGGGGCCTCGACCAGCCAGCTGCAATGGATCAGCGACGCCTACACCCTGGCGTTCGCCAGCCTGTTGCTGACCGCCGGCAGCCTGGGTGATCGGTTCGGGCGCCGAGGCTCGCTGCTGGTCGGCCTGGCCGTGTTCGGCCTGGGGTCGCTGGCCTCGGCCATGGCCGGCTCGGCCAACGAGCTCATCGTCACCCGGGCGGTGCAGGGCGTGGGTAGCGCCTTCATCATGCCGGCCACGCTGTCCATCCTCACCAGCGTGTTCGACGAGAGCGAGCGGGGACGGGCCATCGGACTGTGGGCCGGCGTATCGGGCCTGGGGGTGGCCATCGGCCCGGTCACCGGGGGCTGGCTGCTCACCCACTACTGGTGGGGCGCGATCTTCATGGTCAACCTGCCCATCGTGGTGGTGGCCATCGTGGCCACGGTGGTCCTGGTGCCCACGTCCAAGGACCCCTCGGGCGCCCACATCGACCTGGTGGGCACCGTGGTCTCCATCGCCATGCTGGTCAGCCTGCTGTTCGCCATCATCGAGGGACCCAGCCATGGGTGGACCTCACCTCTGATCGTCACCGCCTTCGTGGTCGGGGCCGTGCTGCTGGGCGCCTTCGTGCTGTGGGAGCTGCACACCCCCCACCCCATGTTGGACGTGTCCTTCTTCGCCAACCCGCGCTTCTCCGCGGCCTCGGTGGCGGTGACCCTGGTCTTCTTCGCCATGTTCGGGTCGCTGTTCTTCCTGACCCAGTACATGCAGTTCGTGCTGGCCTACACGCCCTTCCAAGCCGGGGTGCGCCTCATCCCGGTGGCCGTGGTGCTGATGGTGGCCGCGCCCTTGAGCTCGGTGCTGGTGGCCCGGTTCGGGACCAAGGTCATCGTGAGCCTGGGTCTGTTGATCGTGGGTGGAGCCCTGCTGCTGATGTCGCGGGCCACGATCACGAGCGGGTACGGCCTGGTGGCCATCGTGCTGGTGGTGCTGGGCCTGGGCATGGGCATCGCCATGGCGCCGGCCACCGACTCGATCATGGGGTCGCTGCCGTTGGGCAAGGCCGGGGTGGGTTCGGCCGTGAACGACACCACCCGTGAGATCGGCGGCGCGCTGGGGGTTGCCGTGCTCGGCAGCCTGACCGCGTCGGCCTACTCCTCGCACCTGTCGGACTCCAAGCTGGTCAACGCCGTCGCCCGTTCGGGCCCGCAGGGCGCGGTCGCGGCCAACGCGGTGAAGGCCTCGATCGGAGGCGCGTCGGTGGTGACCGCGCAGCTGGCCAAGTTGGAGTCCGCTGGCTCGGTCCCGGCCGGCACGACCAAGGCATTGACCGCGGTTACCAACCAGGCCTTCATCTACGCCATGGATCACGCCGTGGTGGTCGGGGCGGTGGTGGCCCTGTTCGGCGCCCTGGTGGCCATGGTGTTCCTGCCGGCCCGACCCGTCCGGACCCAGAGCGCCGACCTGGATGGCCTGAGCGACGTGGTGCACGACACCGCCCAGGACCTGCCCGACGAGATCGATCTGCGCCAGGACCCGGCCCGACCGGCCATCTCGGGCATCGTCATGCGCCTGCTGGCCGAAGCGGGCTTCTGCAGCCTGAACTTCCACGGCGTGGCCACCCGGGCCGGGCTGAGCACCTCCACCATCGAGCGCTACTGGACCTCCAAGATCGACCTGGTGGTGGAAGCGCTGCGCCAGGCCCTGTCCGAGCATCCGGTGCCCGACACCGGGACGCTACCGGGCGACTGCCGGGCCTACCTGGGCGATGTGGGGACCGCGCTGGCCGCCCCCGACACCCGGATGGTGGTGGCCGGCCTGATCGACGACGCGGCCCGCGATCCCGTTCTGGCCGCCGTGCTCCGGGAACGGCTGATCGCGCCTCGACGCCGGGACCTGACCGAGATGGTCCAGCGAGGCGCGGACCGCGGGGAGGTGGCCGACGGGGTCGACGCCGACCTGCTGGTGGACACGCTCATCGCGCCCATCTACCACCGGGTGCTGATCACCGGGGAGCCGGTCGATCGGCGCGTCACCGACGAGATCGTGTCCATCGTGCTGTCCGGTGCCGGGACCCCAGTCGTGCCGGTCGCCCGCCCCACACCACTAGATTGAAACCTGTTCTCGTTCGCTGCCGCAGGGGGCATCCGTCATGAGCCAGGTTGATCAGCAGTCGTCGACCGATGAGCACTACACCATCATCTCGGCGGACTGCCACGCCGGTGGGTCCCACGAGATGTACCGCGAGTACCTCGATCCGGCCTGGGTCGACGAGTTCGACGCCTGGCGCGAGAAGTACAAGAACCCCTTCCGCGACCTCCAGGACGGCGGCCGCATCCGCAATTGGGACGACGACCGGCGCATCGGCGACCTCGAGGCCGACGGCATCGTCGCCGAGGTGGTCTTCCCCAACACCGTCCCGCCCTTCTTCCCCAGCTTCATCCTGTTCGCCCGGCCCCCCACCGCCGAGGAGTACCCGGCCCGCCTGGCCGGCATCCGGGCCCACAACCGGTGGCTGGCCGACTTCTGCGGGCGCTACCCGACCCGGCGGGCCGGCATCGGCCAGATCTTCCTCAACGACGTCGACGACGCCATCGCCGACGTGCGCTGGTGCCACGAGCACGGCCTGCGCGGCGGGGTGCTGCTGTCGGCCATCCCGCCGGACTGCAAGTACGTGAAGCCGCTCTACGACCCGTGCTACGACCCCCTGTGGGCGGTGTGCGAGGAGCTGGGGATGCCGGTGAACAGCCACGGCGGCACGGGGATGCCCGACTACGGGCGCTACCCGGCCGCGGCCCTGCTGTTCATCACCGAGGTGCCCTTCTACTCGCAGCGCCCCTTCGTGCAGCTGCTGTTCGCCGGCGTGTTCGAGCGCTTCCCCCGGCTCAAGTTCGTGATGACCGAGATGGGTTGCTCCTGGCTGCCGCCCATGCTCAAGCGCATCGACGCCACGCTGGCCCAGATCCGCAAGACGGGTCGCACCGGAGAGATGCGCTACGACACGAAGGACATCCTGCCCCGCTCGGCCACCGACTACTTCCGCCAGAACTGCTGGATGGGGGTGAGCATGCCGGGATCCGAGGACGCCGCCGCCCGCCACGTCATCGGGGTCGACCGGTTCATGTGGGGCAGCGACTACCCCCATGACGAAGGGACCGGCCCCTTCACCCGTGAGCACCTGCGCCAGCGGTTCCACGACGCACCATCCGGCGAGATGCGACAGATCCTGGGCGCCAACGCGGCCGAGCTGTACGGCTTCGATCTGGCCGCCCTGGCGCCGGTGGCCGCGCAGGTCGGTCCCACGGTGTCCGAGATCGCCACCCCGCTGGATCGGCTGCCGGACCATCCCAACGAGGCCCTCCTGCGCGTCTGATCCGCCATCCGTCGCCTCTCGACACTCCGCGATCTGTCGCGTCAGCGACCGCGACAGGTCGCTGACGCGACAGGTTCTTCGAGGCATGCGAGGAGGCGCGGAGGCGCGGTGATCCCGGCGCCGGGGTCAGTCGGTGTGGCAGTGGTCGGAGTCGTGTCCGGGTGACGCCGGGACGTCCAGGGCGGGGTTCCGGTCGAAGAAGCCCCATGGCACCAACGAGAAGCCGGTGTACTCCACCGGCATGACCGGCCAGTCCTCCGGGCGGGGGATGTGGGTCACGCCGAAGGTGTGCCAGAGCACCACGTCGGTCTCGGCCACGGGCCGATCGGCGGCCGTCCAGGCGGGCAACCCGTCGCCCCCGGTGTGCTGGTTGGGATGATCGCCGGCGGCCCGCCGCTCGTCGGGACGGTAGGGGGTGACCCACAGGTTGCGGGTGGCGAACGCCGCTCGCCGGGCCACGCTCGACGTCGGGTCGGCCAGCAGGGTGGGTGTGGCCTGGGGCACCAGCTTGTAGGCCACGGGCAGGCCCAGGCCGTTGCGCACGTGGGGGTTCTCGATCTTCCAGCTGCGGCTGCGGGCCGGATCGACCAGGCGCTGCGCCTGCTGCTCGGTGGCCAGGCAGGTGGCCTGGCTGACGAAGGCGTTGGCCATGGGGTTGTCGGGTCCCGGAGGGTCGGCCAGCGCGTCCAGTTCGTAGACGGTGTTGACGGGACCGTCGACGTCGAGGTCGAGGCGCACGTTGAACAGGTGCTGGTGGTACGGCGCGGCCAGCTGCGGCGCGATCAGGCTGGCGTGGTCGGGCACCGTGCCCGGCTCCAGCGCCATGGTGGACATGATCCCGGTCAGCTTCACCTCCAGGGAGATGGTGCCGTCCAGGTACAGGTACCAGAAGAAGCCGTACTCGTAGTTGCCCACCGTGGAGATGGAGCTGATGACCAGCCGACGCGACCGGCGCACCTCGGTGGTCCCGGCGTGCAGGTCGGCGTGCTTCCAGCCGATCCCGTAGTCCTCCTCGTGGATGCACACGGCGTTGGCCAGCGTCTGGGGCTGCCCCGTCTCGGTGGCGAAGTCGACGTCGAGGTAGCGGATCTCGCCCAGGCAGTCGCATCCCAGGGTGAGGGAGTTGGCCATGCGGCCGAGCCCCCACTCCCCCACGTCGAAGGCGTTCTTCCACCCGTGCATGGGGCCGGGATGGCCGTAGGGCACCACCATCTCGCTGACCGACGCCCGATGCAGGATGGGTCGGATCCGGCCCCCGTCCTCGTAGCCGACCGTGTGCAGCACCAGGCCTTCGTAGGGATCCATGGTCACGCGCAGCGACCAGCGCTGCCAGGCCAGGTGGTTGCCCTCCAGGGTGAAGCTGACCCCCTCGGGCTGGGTGATGCTGATGGGACGCAGGTCGGTCCGAGGCGCAGGCGCGTCGGGACCCCGGTAGGCGCCGGGATCAGGTGGCAGCGGCACCACGTCCGTGGTCGACCACCTCGAGGACCTCGCCTCGGGCCATGTCCACGAAGGCGATGAGCCCCTCGATGGGCCGGGCGTAGCCGTTGTCGGTGGGGTGCTCGCGGTAGTAGGCCAGGCAGCGGGTGATCCGGCGGCCGGTCTCGTGGGCCACGCCGAAGCTGCCGGCCGGCCAGGGGTCGATCTGGACCTGGGCCGGATCGGTGATGCCGCGCCGGGCCAGGGCGGCCTGCCAGTCCGGGTGCTCGATGAGGGCCACGATGGTGATGAGGGACTCCTCGAACAACAGGGCGGGCCGCAGGTCGGCCAAGGCGTCGAAGCGCACGACCGTGGCCTGGTCGAGATCGACGATCGCCTCGATCACGTCGGTGGCCGGTCCGGGCACGACCACCAGTCGGACGCGCCGAGGCGAGGCCACGCCGCCGTCCAGGAAGCGCTGCCACTCCTCCTTGGTGGGCTCGTCCAGGCCGATGTAGGCGAAGCGAGCGGCCTCGGTGAGCTCGGGTCGGGTTCGGGCGACGGCCACCGCCGCTTCGATCTCGGCCCCCGACAGGGCGTCGAACGGGTGTGGTCTGGTGCTGGTCTGGCTCACGGCCATGCCCCCCTGGCTCGGCTTTCTGCTCGTCGACTCCGCGCCGCGGCAAAGCTAGTCTCGGGTCAGACGCCGCGATCCGGATGGGGGAACGATCATGGGCTTCGATCTGGCCGGGAGTCGCGTGCTGGTGACCGGGGGCTCGTCGGGCATCGGTGCCGGCCTGGCCGAGGCCTTCGCCGCAGCCGGGGCGACGGTCGCCATCTGCGCCCGGCGAGCCGATCGCCTGGGCCAGGTGGCCGAGGGCTGCCGCGCCCACGGCGGCCAGGTCCACACCTGGATCACCGACGTGGCCGACCCCGCGCAGGTGGATGCCCTGGCCGCCGATGCGCTGGATGCGATGGGGGGTGTGGATCTGCTGGTGAACAACGCCGGCATCCCCAAGCGGCGCCAGGTCGACGCCCTGGACATGGCCACCGTCGACTACGTGACCCGGGTCAACTACCTGGCCCCGGTGCAGCTCACCTTGGCCCTGCTTCCCCAGATGCTGGCCCGGGGTTCGGGACGGATCATCAACGTGTCGTCGGTGGCGGCCACGCTGTCCTCGCCGGGCGAGTCGGTGTACAGCGCCTCGAAGGCGGCGCTGGCCGTGTTCTCCGAGTCGATGACCGTCGACCTGTGGGACCGGGGTGTGCGGGCCCTGGTGGTCTACCCCGGGGTGGTCGACACCGAGCTGTTCACCCTCCCCGACAACGACCCGTTCACGGCCGACATCGCGCCCATCCCGGTGTCGGATCTGGTGGCCGCGGTCCTCGATGCCCTGGCCCGCGACGCCCTGGAGGTGTACGTGCCCGACTTCTTCAAGGAGTTCGCGGTGGGCAAGGCCAACAACCTCGAGGGCTTCCTCTCCGGCGCGGCCGACTTCGTCCGCCACCAGGACGCTGACCCGCGCCGGGGCCTCGACATCCGAACCGGGTCAGTGACCGGTCGCCGCCCACACCAGCCCTGAGAGGGTCTCGATGGTGTCCTCGCCGTAGTCCTGGGTGGCGTCCGCGGTGGTGAGCACAGCCAGGGCGTAGTGGTGGCCGGCGCCGGTCACCACCCCGACGCTGTTCACGTACCAGCCGGCCGGCTCCGGCAGCCACCCGTCCTTGAGCACCACCGCCGTCCCCGGCGCCACCCCGGCCGACACCCCCCAGGTCTGCGAGGCCTCGACCTGGGCCATGAGCCCGAGCGCGTAGGCCTGGTCGACCGGCGTGAGGGTGGCGGACGGATCGGTCAGGTTCCGCAACAGGGTGATCTGGTCGACGGCGGTGGTGGTGCTCAGCCCCCAGTAGCCAGCCGCGTTCGGCGCGGTGTCGGTGAGCCCCACCTGGGCGCCGAAGGCGTTCAGACCGGCTGCACCGCCGACCTCGTCCCACAGGTCGGTGGCCGAGTCGTTGTCGCTGGCGTCCATCATCGCCGCCGCCTGGCGCTGCTCGGTGGCGGTCAGGCCCCGATCCTGGGTCTGGGATCGGTTCAGCAAGGTCTCCAGGATGTGGAGCTTGATCACGCTGGCCGTCTGCAGGGCCAGGCCCGGTCGGTAGCTCGAGAGCTGTCCGGTGGCGTAGTCGTAGACGGCGGCGGTGATGTTGCCCGACCGGGTGGCCAGATAGGCGGTGATCGCCGGCTGGGCCAGGATCCCGGTGCCCAGGGCCCGGGTCCACGGTGGTGGGCGGCGTGGTCGGCACCGGGGCGAGCGGTGGGACGCTGGTGGGCGTCACCGTGGTGGGGGCCGCGGTGGTCGGGACGGTGGTCGAGCTGGCGGCCGAGGTCGGTCGGATCGCCCCGATGGGCTTTACATCGGTCTTCGGTGCCATCTGCGTACCCTGCGCATTGTCGGCACCCGAAGTGGTGGTCAGAAGCACGCCGAACACGGCCACGACCACCAACAGGGCGCAGACGCACCACCACCGTTCGTGAGCACCGCTGGTACCCCGCATCAACGCCAACGGTACGACGACCGTCCTCAACGCTGTGTGAACGGCGCATGAGAATTCGCTGGGACCGCAGGCCCCGCCGGTCGCCCAAACCTGATCGATCCCCCCGAAAACTCCGCTGCCAGTACGATGGAGCCCCCACCATGACCGACGATCGCCCACCCTTCGACTCCGAGTCCCGAGGGCCAGTGCCGCCCCGCGAGCCGGGCGATCCCTCCACCTGGCCGGCCACGCCGCCGCCGTGGAACGAGCCGGCGGCCGGCTCCTGGTCCTGGGGCAACGCCGCCACCAGCCCGACGCCCGGTGCCGTCCCCCCGCCTCCGGCCCCATCGGCTCCGCCGGCCCCACCCGCCGGGTACGGCGGCTACGCCGCCCCCGGTGCGCAGCCGACCCAGCCGACCCAGCCCGTGTCGCCCGGCCAGCCGGGTCAGCCGACCCAGCCCAGCCTGTTCGGTCCCACGGCCCAGGCCGGTTCGTGGGGCTACCAGGACCCGGCCCAGGCGAACCCCTGGGCCCAGGTGGGCCAGCCCGCCCACCGCAGCCCCGGCGGTCAGTTCTGGTGGGCCGGTGCGCCCGCCGGGCAGGCTCCCACCCCGCCGCCGGCCGCGCCGGTGGCGCCCGCCCACCCCCACTCGCGCAAGCGCAACGTCCTGGCCTTCGTGGGTGGCCTCACCGTGGCCAGCCTGCTGATCGGCGCCGGCGCCCTGGTGCGCGAGGGCTTCCAGAACGCCACCCACACCAACACCGCGGCCCCGGCCACCACCCTGCCGTCCTCCGGGTCGGGCAACTCGGGATCGGGATCGTCGAACAACCCCTTCGGCAACGGCTTCGGCAACGGCACCGGATCCGGGGCCACGCCGTCCACCACCCCCCAGTCGAGCGCCTCGGCCCAGGCCATCGCCAACAAGGTCGACGGCGCCGTGGTCGACATCGACACCAAGCTCAGCTACCAGCAGGCGGCCGCGGCCGGGACTGGCATGGTGCTCACCAGCAACGGTGAGATCCTGACCAACAACCACGTGGTCGACGGCGCCACCTCGATCACGGCCACCGTGGTCGCCACCGGCAAGACGTACACGGCCCACGTGGTGGGCACCGACGCCACCGACGACGTGGCGGTCATCCAGCTCGAGGGCGCCTCGGGCCTGACCACCGTCCAGACGGCCGACTCCTCCAAGGTGGCCACCGGTGACCAGGTGGTGGCCATCGGCAACGCCGGCGGCACCGGCGGCACGCCCAGCGTGGTGACCGGCTCGGTGACCGACACCAACCAGTCCATCACCGCCAGCGACGAGAGCGGATCGGACGCCGAGCAGCTGAGCGGGCTCATCCAGACCGACGCCCCCATCGTGGCCGGCGACTCGGGCGGTCCGCTGGTCAACACGGACGCCAAGGTGATCGGCATGGACACCGCCGCCTCGTCCCAGAACCAGTTCGCCGTCGCAGTCGAGCGTGGGCTTCGCCATCCCGATCAACCACGCCCTGACCATCGCCAAGGCGATCGAATCGGGCCAGGCCAGCTCCAAGATCCACATCGGTGAGACCGCCTTCCTGGGCGTCGAGCTGGCGCCGGCCAACTCCAGCTCGGACGGCACCGGCCAGGGCACCGGCTCGGGGTACGGGTCCGGCTACGGCTCCGCCAGCGGCTCGTCCACCGGTTCCAGCACCAACGGCGTCACCATCCAGGGCGTGGTCAGCGGCTCGCCCGCCGACAAGGCCGGCATGACCACCGGTGACACCATCACCGCCTTCGGTGGCAAGGCCGTCGACAGCCAGAAGACGCTCAGCTCGCTCACCCAGGCCCACCACCCGGGCGATCGGGTCTCGGTCACCTGGACCGATGCATCCGGTTCCAGCCACACGGCCACGGTCACCCTGGTCGTGGGGCCGACCGGCTGATCCGCGAGCCCTCCGTGGTTCGATGTAACCGCAGGCCCTGGCTATCGTCATGGCCACTGTGAGCGCCGATGACGAGACCCTCGAGGACCCTGAGGCCGCCGCCCGACTGCTGACCAAGCTGCGAGCCTTCGTGGCAGAGAGCCTCGATGAGCAGGAGAGTGCTCTGCTGGCGGTGCTGCTGGCCCCCGGCGTGGCCATGGCCTACCCCGACGATGAGGTGGTCGGGTTCGCCGTCGACTGGCACGCCAACGCCCTGCCCGATGCGCTGGCCATGACCCTTCGCGAGGGGGGCCTGCGGGTCGAGGGTCTCTGACCGTCGGCGAGCCGGCTCAGGGTTGGATGTGCTGGCCGGCCCGGCGTCCCCGTCGACTGGACACCATCTCGGCCCGGGCCGAGTCGATGCAGTCCTCGCAGGTCTCCAGGTGGCGGCTGGCCAGGGCCGGATCGGTCTCGCTCAGGTGCACGAACTCCGCACAGCCCAGGTCGGGTTGTTCGACCATGAGCTCGAGCATGAGGGCGTGGCGCATCCGGCGGCGAGCCCGGTGCACGATGACCTTGGCCGCCCCGGACTTGACGCCCAGGGCGGCGCCCACCTCGTCGGGGGTGAAGCCCAGCTGGGTCACCAGCGCCACCGCGGTGGCGTCGCGGCGCGACAGCCCCGACACGCAGCCCTTGACCTGCTGGGCCAGCTCGTTGAGCTCGGTGACGACGTCGGGCCGGGGGTCGTTGGAGACGATGGCCTCCGCCCGCTCGTCGTCCAGGGTGATGACCCGCTTGCCAGCCCGCAGCTGGTCGACCGCGGCGTGGCGGGCGATGGACAGCAACCAGGGCCGGAACCGATCCGGTTCGCGGAGTCCGTCGAGGTGCTGGAGGGCCCGGGCGAAGGTGTCCTGGATGATGTCGGCCACCGTGTCGGCGTCGCGCACGTGCGAGACGGCCACGGCTCGCACCGCCCCCACATGGGCGCGGTAGAGCTCGTCGAAGGCCTCCGCCCGACCGGCGCGTACGTCGGCCACCAGTTCGGCATCGGTTCGGGGCGTCAGCCCACGGGTCCGCACTCCGCCGATGGTAGGCCGTTCGGACCATACTGGTCGACGCGACCGCACCATCGGGGAGGGCCGACATGAATCTGCGGCTCAGATCTCGGCCTCGGTGGCTGGCCTTCGTCGTCGTGGCTCCGGTCCTCTGCCTGGTCCTGGGCCTGTCGGCGATGGCCGTGGCACCCTCGCCGGCCAGCGGCCAGACCACCCAGAGCCTGGCGATCAGTCCGACTGCGGGTCTGGCCGGCAGCAGCTTCACACTGACCCCGTCGGGTTTCCCCGCAGGGGTGGGGTGCCTTCTCAAGTACACCTGGAATCCCCGGGCACCCATCACGCTGGGAGCGAATCAGTCCCCGACGGCGGCCTTCCACACTCGGGCTCCGACGTCGGCCACCAACGGGACCTATCCGATCACCGCCTCGTGCACCGAGGTCACGGGTCTCACCCTCTCCGCGGCCACGCGCTTCACCGTCACCGGCCCGGCCACGACCACCACGACCAGCACGACCACCACCACGACTCGACCCACGACCACGACCACCCGGCCGACCACGACCACGACCCGGCCCACGACCACGACGGGCGGGGCGACCACCACCACGGCCAAAGGGGCGACCACCACCACGGCCAAAGGTGGTGCGACATCCACGACCGGGAAAGGCACCACGGGCACGACCACCGCGTCGTCGGCGTCCACGACCAGTGTGAGCATCGACACGACGCCGACCACGGTGCCGGGTCAGGCGCCGGTGACGGCGTCGACCTATCTGCGGTTGACGGCGTTGGCCATCGCGCCGGGGGCGGCGGTGAGTGCCAACGGTCGGGGGTGTGATGCGGGGCCGCCGGTGACCTTGACCATCGGTTCGGCGGCGGTGGGTCACACTCGGGCGTCGTCGTCGGGGGCGTTCCATGCGCCGCTGTCGTTGGGTCCGTTGTCGGTAGGGCGCTACACGGTGGTGGCGCGTTGTGGCGTGATCCTGGCCGCGCCGCTCGACATCGTGTTGGCCAGCCAGGTGAGCGCGGCTACCTCCACCCTGGCCGTGATCATCTTCGTGTTGCTCATCGGCGCGCTGGCCTTCCGCCGGCAGATCTTCCCCCGCCGTCCGGCTCCACCGGCCGTTCACACCGGTCCCGAGGCTTCAGCTGAGGCATAATCGTCGGCGGACCGGTGCCAGGACCCAGGAACGGTAGCGATGAGGGATGGTGAGACCGTCGGGCGCGGGCCTCGGCGTGCCCGCCGGCTGCGGGCGGTGCTGGTGGCAGCAGCCGCGGTGGCTGCCCTCGCGCTCGCGCTGATCCCCCTCGCGGCTCCGCCCAGCGAGGCGGCCACGACGCCCCCCAGCATCTCGGTGTCCCCCGGCTCGGGCCGGGTCAACGCCATCGTCACCATCACCCTGGCCGGCCCATGGCCCGCCGACGTCGGAACCACGACCCGCATCCCCTGTCAGGTGACCTTCCTGTGGAACGGTGCGCCGTGGATCACCACGCCCGTCCCCGGCAATGCCGGCCAGCCCGCCACCGGTGTCGTCCCGCTCACCGCACCGTGGGCGTGAGCACGATCACGTCCCAGTGCGTCGACGGCAACACCGGTCAGCTGCTGGCCGCGCCGAGGACGACCTTCACGGTCACGGCCACGACGTGGACGTTGACGGACAATCCGAGCTCGGCCATGGCGGGCACGGGGGTGAGCGTCTTGTTGACCGGGTCGAACAACGCCCGGGGCAATCCGCAGTGTCCGCTGATCTACTCCTTCGACGGCACGGCGATCACCAGCCAGAAGTTGCCGTTGCACTACACGGTGCCGACGTCGACGGCGGCGGGGGCGCACACGTTCAAGATCTCGTGTACGACCGGGGGTTTGGCGGGCTCGGCCACGGCGGGGTTCACGTTGACGGCGAAGCCGACCACGACCACGACGCGGGCCACGACCACCACGGCGCGGGGGTCCACCCGACCACCACGGCCAAGGGAGCGACGACCACCACGGCCAAGGGATCGACGACCACGACGGGGAAGGGATCGTCGAGCACGACCAAGGGCTCGTCGGGTTCGTCGGGTCCACGACCAGTGTGAGCATCGACTCGACGCCGACCACGGTGCCGGGTGAGGCGCCGGTGACGGCCGAGACCTATCTGCACCTGACCGCGTTGGCCATCGCCCCAGGCTCCGCGGTGGCGGCCAACGGTCGGGGATGCGATGCCAACGCGCCGGTCAGCTTGACCATCGGATCGTCCACCGTGGGTCGCACCCGGGCCAGCTCGTCGGGGCGGTTCCACGCGCCGTTGGCCGTCAGTCAGCTCGGCGTCGGGCGCTACACCGTGGTGGCGCGCTGTGGCGTGATCCTGGCCGCGCCGCTCGACATCGTGTTGGCCAGCCAGGTAGCGCCGCCACCTCGACCCTGGCCGTGATCATCTTCGTCCTGCTCATCGGCGCGCTGGCCTTCCGCCGCCAGATCTTCCCCCGCCGCCCCCGTTCCAGCCTGCCCGCCCCTCCCTCGGAAACGGAGTCGCCGACGTGACCCCCTCAGTCCCTGCCCCGTTGCCGTCCGGGACCTTGGCTGGGCGCGGCGCTGGCCACCCTGGCGGTCGTGACCCTCACCTTGGGCGCGGCGTGCTGGCCGCGCCGGCGGCCTCGGCGTCGAGCAGCGGAGTCACCCTCTCGACCACCATCAACGGCCAGGCCGTGTCCGGCTCGTCGGCGTCGCATCCGGTGAAGCTGTACCCGAACCGCCCGGCGGTCATCGACATCCTGGTGACCAACTACCGCACCCGGACCATCACGGTGGACTGCGTGTCGCTGAACGGCACCGTGGCCGGCCTGACCTTCTACGCCTACGACACCAGCGTCCATCTGCTCCTCGGCTCCCATCGGGCTACGCACCTGCGCTACGCCCTCGACCTGACCGGCCTGGACGGCCAGGCCACCGGCCTGATCCCGGCCACCATCAGCATCGCCAACCCCCGCCACCAGACAGCTGGCCTCCCAGTCGATGGTCACCGACGTCCAGGGCTCGCTGGACTCGGTCTACGGCCTGTTCGGCCTGGCCCTGCTGGTGCTCACCGCCCTGGCCATCATCGGCGTGGTGGTGTCCATCGCCACCCATCGGATGCCGCCCAACCGCTGGCGGCGCGGCCTGCGGATGCTCACGCCCGGCATCGGCATGGGCCTGGTGCTGGTCTTCTCCATGTCCGCGCTGTCGGTCTGGGTACCGACCCCGGGCACCTGGTTGATCGTGGTGCTCGTGTTCGCCGTGGTCTTCTTCGTGCTCGGGTACCTGACCCCGAACCCGACGGTGGAAGGCGAGGACGACGAGGACGACGACGATCTGTACCTGACGCGTCACCCCGGAGTCCAGGAGCCGACCCCACCCGGTCAGTCCCCACCAGGTGCGCCAGCCCGGATGAGGCGCCACCACCACCGCCTCCGGCCCCAGCCACGATCACCACCCCGGCCGTCGGCGAGTCCGCCCCCGGTGACGAGTCCCCGGCATGACCCTGGACCAGGATCAGGTCGAGGCCGCCCTGCCCAGCTACGAGATCGGCGCCGAGCTCGGTCGAGGGGGCTGGGGCGTGGTGCTGGCCGGCCGGCACCGCCAGCTGGGCCGTGAAGTGGCCATCAAGCAGCTCCCCCGAGCCTTCGCCGCCGACCCCGACGTGCGGGCCCGGTTCACGGCCGAGGCCCGGGTCCTGGCCTCGCTCGACCACCCCCACATCGTGCCCGTCTACGACTACGTCGAACAGGACGGGCTCTGCCTGCTGGTGATGGAGCAGCTGCCGGGCGGCACGCTCTGGAGCCGGTTCTCCACCGACGGGTTCACGCCCCCGGCCGCCACCGCCGCGGTGCTGGCCAGCATCGCCGGGCTCCAGGCCGCCCACGAGCACCACATCCTGCATCGGGACGTGAAGCCGGAGAACCTCATGTTCTCGGCCTCGGGCGCGCTCAAGGTCACCGACTTCGGCATCGCCAAGGTGGTGGGCGGCGAGGGCACCCTGGCCACCCGGGCCGGTGAGGTGGTGGGCACGCCCGCCTACATCGCCCCCGAGCAGGCCCGCGGCGCCGCCCTCTCCCCCGCCACCGACGTCTACGCCGTGGCCACCATGTTCTACGAGCTGCTGTCGGGTCAGCTGCCCTTCGCCGATGACGGCGACGCCATGGCGCTGCTGTTCAAGCACGCCTTCGAGACCCCGGTGCCGCTCACCGACGTGGCGCCGTTCGTGCCCGCCCCCCTGGCCGAGGTGGTCATGCGGGGTCTGGCCACCGATCCGGCCGACCGCTACCCGAGCGCCGAGGCGTTCGGGGTGGCCATCGCCGAGGCCGCCACCGCGGCCTGGGGCCCGGGATGGCTGGCGGCCGAGGGCACGCCGGTCATGGGGGCCTCGTCCATCGTGGCCGCCACCGACCGGGTCACGTCCGCCGCCCCGGGCGCCGACCCTGGCCGACGAGACGGTCGCTCCCGCCGAGGCGGCCCCGGCCCCACCCACCATGGGAGGCCGCCCCGGCGCCACCCACCGTCGGCGACGTCGCCCCGGTGGCGGCCGCCGATCCGGCGACGCGGCCGCCGCCACCACCGCCTCCAGCCCCGGCCCCGGCCCCGCCCACCATCGCGGATCTGGCCCCGGTGCGGCCCACCAACGACGTGCACCGCGCCGGCGTCGATCTGGCCGACGTGGACGAGGACGAGCTGGTGCCGGTCAAGGAGGTGCTCACCCCGCCGGCCAAGGCCACCGTGCCCTTGCTGATCGCCGCCGCCCTGGCGGTGATCACCATCGTGGTGGCCCTGGTCGGCATCGGCTCGGGTTCGTCGGGTGGCCTGGGCCCGAACAAGGTGACCGTGGCCGGCAAGGATCCCGCCGGGGGCCAGGTGCTGCACCTCGACCTGTCCAAGCCCATCCCCATCGGTGTGGCCAACGGCGTGGCCACCAACGCCGTGCGGGCTCGGCTGACACTGAAGGTCCTGGGCCGGTCGGTGTCCCAGTCGAGCGCGCCGCTGAAGCCGTTCGGCTCCGGGCGGGTGGCCACCATCGACGCCTCCTCGGCCCGCTACCTGGCGGCCGGGCGGTTCACCGCCCGGCTCGACTCCTGGCCTGCGCGGTGGCGTCGGCTGGCGACACCCCGTCGGCCGGCACGCCCTCGGTGGGGCCGGCCACCCTCAGCCAGGCCCACATCGACTTCGGGGTCCAGACCAAGCAGTTCGGTCTGCTCAGCGCCGGCGGGGCGGTGGTGATCCTGGTGCTGTTGTTCGCCCTGGCCTACGCCGAGTCCTTCGCCCGGTCGCTGCGCAAGGGCAAGCGGTCGACGGTGGCCATGGTCGGGCTGGCCGCCATGGGCGCCCTGATCGGGGTGGCCGTGGTCGGCCTGGCCTGGGTGCTGGCCATCCGCCTGCCCACGGTGGCCACCCTGGTGGCCTGCGCCGTGCTCGGCGCGGCCGCAGGCGCGGTCGGCGCCGTGGGTTCCAAGCGGGTGGGTCGGCAGCGCCGGTACGGGCGGGCCGTGCGACGGGAGCAAGCGAACATGACCAGCTACGAGATCGACGTGGTCGAGCCGGACCACGAACCCCGTCGACTCACGGTCGACGCCAGCCTCGATGTCGGACGTGAGTGCGACGGCCTCAACCTGGACGACGGCCGGGTGTCCCGCCGTCACCTCACCCTGTCGGCCACCGACGACGGGCTGGTGGTCACCGACCTGGGCAGCACCAACGGGACGATGGTCAACGGCGTCCGCATCGACGGTCCCACGCGGATCACGGCCAGCGACACCATCGAGCTCGGCTCGGTGTCGTTGCGCCTGGTGTCCCGGCCCGAACCGGCACCGCCTGGCCCAGCGCCGAGCCGGCACCGGCTGCCACCCGAGCCGCCCCCGCCCCGCGGCAGCGCCGCCCGCACCCGTTCCACCCGCCCCTGCGCCGGAGGCGGCCGCCCCCAGCCGCCTGCCCCAGCCGTTGCCGAGCCACCCGAGCCGGCACCGCCGCGCCGCCCGACCTGCTCCAGAGCCGGCAGCCGCGCCGGTGGCGGCCAAGCCGCGGCCGGTGCTCGAGGAGATGGAGGCCCGGACCACCGACGCCGCCGTCATCCGCTCGCGGCCCGATACCGCCGGGGCCGCGGCCGTGTACCGGCGTGGCCCGCGACGCTCGCCGCGCCCGTCGTCACCTGGCCGGGCTCGGGTCCGAGCCGTGGGGGGTCGTGCCCACCATCTGCCTGGTCGATCCGTTCCCCGACCTGGACGACCCCACCCGCACGGTCACCAGCGGCACCATCGTGGACGGCGTCCGCAACGAGATCTGGATGGTGGTGACCCCCGAGTCGCCGCCCGAGCCGTTGGAGCGGCCGCTGGCGCTGCTGTTCGGGGCCAGCCTGCCCGCCGCCGACGTCGATCGGGCACCTGCTGGAGGGCTATGGCCTCTACGTCGCCGACGGCCCCGACGTGGACGAGCAGCTGCGCGAGCTGGACCTGCCGTCGCTGGGCCAGGCCGAGGGCGAGCTGGGCGCGGCCATGTCGCTGTCCTTCGTCCGCTACCTGGTGGCCCGCGGCGGCAAGGACGCCTTCCTGCGCATGCTGGCCTCGGCCCAGCCCGGCCACCTCGATGCCGCCGCCCAGCAGGAGTACGGCGCCAGCATGGCCGCGCTCGAGGAAGGGTGGCGCCAGAAGCTGGCGGCGGGCGAGCCCGACATGAAGACCGGCCAGTTCCTGCGACTCACGGTGCGCTACCTGCGGCCCCACAAGCGGCGTGAGATCGAGATGTTCGTCTACATGCTGCTCGGCCTGGCCTTCACCGTGGTCTACCCGTTCGCCTTCAAGAACCTGCTCGACAAGGCCATCCCCAGCGGCGAGTACAGCCAGGTCCTGAAGATCCTGGCCGTGCTCAGCGCCGCCTTCCTGGTCACCGCCTTCTCCAGCGTGCGCGGCGCCTACCTGTCGGCCGTGGTCAGCGGTTCGGTGGTGCGCCAGCTGCGCCAGGAGATGTTCACCAAGATGCAGCACCTGTCCCAGGGTTGGTACAACCAGCACCAGCAGGGCGACGTGCTGTCGCGGGTGTTCTCCGACGTGGGCATGCTCGAGCAGGGCCTGTCCCAGACCCTGCGGGGCGGGCTGGTCCAGATCCTCACCCTGGCCGTGTCGGCCACCGTGCTGGTCATCCTCAACTTCTGGCTGGCCCTCATCGTGCTGGCCGGCGCCCCGATCATCGCCCTGATCTACAAGGCCATGTCCAAGGGGGCCCAGAAGCGAAGCATCGCCGTGCAGGAGGAGACCGGCAGCGTGCTGACCGTCGCCTCGGAGAACTACGGCGCGCAGGCCGTGGTCAAGGCCTTCGGCCTCCAGCTCCGCGAGATCGGGCGGTTCCGCCAGTCCAGCGACCGCCTGTTCGACCGCCAGGTCAAGCTGCAGCTCTTCGGCGGGCTGTTCGGCGTGTCGGTCCAGATGGTGGTCACCGCCCTGCAGGTGTTCATCCTGGGCCTGGGCGCCTGGCTGATCTTCCACGGGCACCTGACCATCGGTGGCCTGGTGGCCTTCATGAGCCTCATGGGCCAGGCCCTGGCGCCGGTGACGGTGCTCACCGGCATCGGCCAGCAGATCCAGTCCTCCACCGGCGCGCTGGTGCGCATCAACGAGGTGCTCGAAGCCGAGCCCGAGGTGGTGGAGAAGCCCGATGCCGGCCAGCTGGCCCCCCTCCAGTCGTCCATCGAGCTGCGCCACGTCGGGTTCTCCTACACGCCCGAGCGGCGGACCCTCGACGACGTCAACGTGTCCATCACCGCCGGGCAGCGGGTGGCCTTCGTGGGCCCCACCGGCGCCGGCAAGTCCTCGGTGCTCCAGCTGCTCATGCGCTTCTACGACCCCGACGAGGGCGGCGTGTTCTTCGACGGCGTGGACATCCGCGACGCCACCGTGGAGTCGCTGCGGCGCCAGCTGGGCGTGGTCTTCCAGGAGACCTTCCTGTTCAACTCGACCATCGCCGAGAACATCGGGCTGGGCAACCCCAACGCCACCGACGACGCAGATCCAGGAGGCGGCCAAGGCGGCCGAGCTCCACGACTTCGTGATCAGCCTGCCTCGGGGCTACGAGACGCTGGTGGGCGAACGGGGCGGGCGGCTGTCGGGTGGGCAACGCCAACGGCTGTCCATCGCCCGGGCCCTGCTGCGCGATCCCCGGGTGCTGGTGCTCGACGAGGCCACCTCCGCCCTCGATCCCCGCACCGAGCGGATGATCGCCGACACGCTCGAGCGGGTGGGCCAGGGCCGCACCACCATCGCCGTGACCCACCGCCTGACCTCCATCACCGGCTACGACCAGATCTTCGTGGTGGTGACCGGCAAGGTGGTCGAGCACGGCACCCACGACGACCTGGTGGCGGCCGGCGGGCGTGTACGCCTCGCTGTGGGCCGAGCAGACCGGAGCCGTGGCCCCCGCCGAGGCCCCGTTCGACGCGGCCGGCGCCCTGGCTCGGATCCCGCTGTTCAGCGGGCTCGACGCGGCGGGTCTGGCCGACGTCGCCGCCCGCCTGCGGGCCTTCGAGCTGGCCGCCGGCGAGCGCATGCCCGAAGGCGGTGGCCGCCTGGCCATCATCCGCCACGGCCGGGCCACCGTGCTGGCGCCGGACTTCACCGGGGAGCTGGCGCCCTCTGGCCGAGGTCGGGCCGGGCGACGCCTTCGGGCTGTCGGCCCTGCTGGGCGAGGAGAAGGGCTACGTGCTGGCCGCCGTCGACCCGCTCTCGCTGGTGGTCATCGACGACGAGGCCGTCCGCGGCCTGGCCGGGGTCCACCCCGAGATCGCCCAGGCCCTCGAAGGCACCCGCCGACCGGCCGCCGGTCCCGCCGGGGGTCAACGTCTGTCACGATTGACGATGGCACCCGGCAACCGGATGTCCATCGTGTCTGCGCCGTCCGGACCGACGGCAGAGGAGGTCCGACGGATGACGGGCAGCATGCCAGCGGTGCAGCAGCAGTGAACCTGGTGCTGCACACGATCCTGAGCTCGGCCGGCGCGGTCACCGCAGCCGGCCAGGGCTGGATCCTGGAACCCCGTGGCGACCAGTTCGAGGTGGTGGCCGCCATCGGCGCCGGCGACCTGGTCGGCACCCGGGTGCCGGCCGAGGGGGGCACGGCCGGGTACGTCCTGGCCTCGGGCCAGCCGGTGGCCATGATGCCCCGAGCCGATGACCCCGCCGCCACCGAGGGCGTCATGGGCGTGCTGGGGATCCGTCCGGCCTCGGTGCTGTGCGTGCCCTGCGCCTACGACGACGAGGTGCTCGGCGTGCTGGAGCTGGTGGACAAGGCCGGGGGCGCGTTCAGCTTCGACGACGTCGAGCTGTCGACCGTGCTGGCCAACATCGCCGGCTCCGCCTTGCGGGACCAGAGCTCGGCCATGTCGGTGCGGACGCCGAGGAGCTGGCCGCCGACCTGCGCCAGCTCTCGGCCGTCGACCCCGCCACCTACGTGCGGGTGGCCACCGTCCTCGAGGCGCTGCTGGCCCGTGGCTGATCTTCCGCCGCCGCCTGTCCCCCCGGGCGGAGAACCCATGAAGCCGATGAAGCCCATGCGTCCCGGCGGGGCCCCACCGCCTGCGCCCCCGCCGGCCGCGCCGGCCGAACGTGAGGCGCCCCGGCCGGAGTGGACCCGGGAATCCGCGGCCCTGCGCATCGACGGCGCCCTCACCACCCTCGACGACATCACCCCCGAGTGGGCCTGGGGCGGGTCCACCGGTCGCGGCGTGCGGGTGGCCATCATCGACAGCGGCGTGGAGGCCGACCATCCCGACCTGGACGACTGCGTCGACCGCGACGGCAGCGTGGTGGTGGCGCTCAACGGCGAGGGCGAGCCCGAGGTCACCGTTCGAACCCCACGAGGACCTGTTCGGTCACGGCACCGCCTGTGCCGGCATCATCCACCGGCTGGCCCCCGACGCCCGCATCACCAGCGTCCGGGTGCTGGGCGCCGGCCTCAGCGGGAAGGCCACCGTGTTCCTGACCGGGCTGGCCTGGGCGGTCGAGCAGGGCTTCGACGTGATCAACCTGTCCCTGGGCACGGGCAAGCGCGACTGGGCCCTGCCCTTCTACGAGATCTGCGACAAGGCCTACTTCGAGGGGTCGCTGCTGGTCACCGCGGCCAACAACATGGCCCGGCCCAGCTATCCCTCGCTCTACGCGTCGGTGACCAGCGTGGCCTGCAACCTGTCCAAGGACCCGTTCCACTTCCACTACAACCCGGACCCGCCCACCGAGTTCCTGGCCCCGGGCATCGACGTGGAGGTGAGCTGGCGGGGCGGCACCCGCCAGAGCGGCACCGGCAACTCCTACGCCGCGCCCCACCTGGCCGGCATCGCCACCCTGATCAAGTCCAAGCATGGCGACCTGCGCCCGTTCCAGCTCAAGACGGTGCTCATGGCCACCGCCTCCAACGTGCAGGACGCCACCACCCCGGCGGGCCGGCTGACCGGCGCCCTGACCGCGGCGCGCCTCACCGCTCTGGGCGGGCGCGCCACCTCGGCGTTGAGCGCGGTCAGCGATTCTCGATCGCGACCTTGATGGCGCCGGTGTGCTCCTGGTCGGCGATGGCCAGGAAGGCGTCGCGCCAGTCGTCCAGGGCGAAGGTGTGGGTGAGCATGGGCGTGAGGTCGATGCGACCGGCCTCGACCAGGTCGAGGTAGTGCTCGATGCCGTGCTTGCGCACCCCTTCGACCTCCTCGATGCCGAAGGCGTTGGACCCGACCCAGCTGATCTCCTTGAAGTAGAGCGGGCTCCACTCCCATCGACCCGGCGCGTGCACGCCGCTCTTGACCAGGGTGCCCCGGGCCTTGAGCAGGCGCACCTCGATCTCGAAGGTCTCGGGCTTGCCGATGGTGTCGTAGGCCACGTCGATGCCGCCGGGGTGGCACATGGGGAACCCGTCGAGCCCGTCCATGGTCGGCCGCAGCACCCCGCCTGACCAGGCGGCCAGGTCTTCGAGCAGGGCCATCCGGTCCCCCAGGCGCACCACGTGGTGGGCGCCGAAGCGGGTCACCATCTCGGCCTGGGCATCGAAGCGGGCCACCACCGCCACCTCCACGTCGGGGTAGAGCGCCCGCAGGATGGCCACCGCGCAGCACCCCAACGAGCCGGCACCCCACACCAGCGCCTTGCCCCCCGGGGGTGGCGGATGGCGGGTGATGCCGTGCAGCGACACCGAGAACGGGTCGGCGAAGATGGCCGCCTGGTCGCTGATCGAATCGGGGACGGCGAAGAGCATGGTGGAGTGCGCGGGCATGAGCTCGGCGTAGCCGCCGGTGGCATCGCTGGACACCCCGGTGTGGATGCCCTTGGAGATGTCCCCGTCCGACCGTGAAGTTCCAGCACAGGCTGAAGTCGCCGGCCTCGCACGCCGGACAGATCGGGTCGATGCCCTCGGGGCCGACACGAGAGCCACGGGTTGAGCACCACCCGCTGGCCCACCTCGAAGCCGGACGCCTCCGGACCCAGCTCGACCACCTCGGCCACCACCTCGTGGCCCATGACCTGAGGGAACGAGCAGAAGCCGCTCATGGCGTTGTCGCTGTCGCCGTCGCCGAAGTCGAGCAGGATCTGCTTGGAGTCCGACCCGCAGATGCCGGTGAAGGCGCGGTCGGGTGACCAGCCAGTCGGGTCGCAGCGGGCGGGCGTCGGGGATCTCGCGCAGGGCCACCGGGGTGACGGCCAGGTTGGCCACCAGCGGGTTGGCGTCGGGCGGCGGGGTCCAGGGCTCGGCGTGGGTGCCGAACACCAGCGCCTTCATGGAACGGACCGCGCCTGGCATGTTGGCGTTCGAGCATCGGACCCCCCGGTCGTCGTCGGAAACGTAGCGCGCCGCGCCGGCGGTCGACACCTAGGGTCGTGCGGTGGCCGATGCCATCTTCGAGCACCCGCGGCTGGCCGCGATCTACGACGCCCTGGATCCCGACCGCCGCGACCTCGAACCGTACGTGGCCCTGGCCGGCCGTCTCGGTGCCCGCCAGGTGCTCGACGTCGGCTGCGGAACCGGCAGCTTCGCCCTCCTGCTGGCCGCCAGGGGCATCACGGTCACCGGGGTCGATCCGGCCGAGGCATCGTTGGCGGTGGCCCGCTCCAAGCCGGGCGCGGAGCAGGTGCGTGGTGCCACGGCGACGCTTCGAGCCTGCCGGCCATGCAGGTCGACCTGGTCACCTTCCGCTGGACCTTGGAGTTCGGCGCCGACGCCACGGTGCTCACGTCGGACTCCACGTTGCGCTTCCGCACCCGCCATCAGGTGGAGGCGGATCTGGCCGAGTACGGATACGTCGTCGACGAGGTGAGCGGAGCTCCGGACCGACCCGGCGCCGAGCTCGTGTTCTCGGCCCACACCCACCCGGAGTCGACCCGGTTGGCCCCAACGATCTGAGCCCGTCCGGCACCGGAGCGCCAGTCGCGAGAAGATGTGGCCCGTGCAACGACTGAGCGGCATGGACGCGTCCTTCTTCTACCTGGAGACCCCCACCTCGCACATGCACATCATCGGAGTAATCGTCATCGACGGGGACTCCATGCCTGGCGGGTACTCCTTCGAGCGCATCCGTCAGCTCTTCATCGACCGCCTGCCCGTCCTGCCACCCTTCCGCCGCCGTCCGGTGTTCGTGCCCTTCGGGCTCGACCACCCGGTGTGGATCGAGGACGAGACGTTCGACTTCGACGAGCACGTGAAGCGCATCGCCGCCCCCGAACCGGGCACGCTCCATGAGCTGGCCGACATCGTGGGCCATATCTCCAGTGTGCCGCTCGATCGCAGCCGCCCGCTGTGGGAGCTCACCGTGGTCGAGGGGCTCGAGCACGGTCACGTGGCGTTGGTGACCAAGATGCACCACGCCTCCATCGACGGCGTGTCGGGCGCCGACCTGCTGGTGCACCTGTTGGACTTCGCCCCCGATGCCGGGCCCACCCCCGACCCGGAGACCCCCTGGCACGGCGAGCCGGTGCCCTCCGATCTGACCCTGGTCCGTGACGCGCTGGTGCGCACGGCCACCAGCCCGGCCCGGGTCTTCAAGACGGCCATGCGGACCGGTCGTTCGGTGATCAACATCGTTCGCACCCTGAGCTCGGACGCGATCGATGCCGCCTTGCCGCTCACCGCGCCGCGCACCATGTTCTCGGGTGACCTCACCCCGCATCGCTCGGTGGCCTTCGGCCGCGCCGA
The DNA here is from genome assembly GCA_963793965.1 of uncultured Microthrixaceae bacterium. Lineage (GTDB taxonomy): Bacteria > Actinomycetota > Acidimicrobiia > Acidimicrobiales > Acidimicrobilacustridaceae > UBA4742. The sequence goes on along the minus strand of CAWCCB010000006.1, from coordinate 492,968 downwards.
CCTGGAGGACTTCAAGGTCATCAAGAACACGTTCGGCACGACCGTCAACGACGTGGTCCTGGCCGCCTGCACCCAGTCGCTGCGGCGGTACCTGATCGCACACGACGACCTGCCCGACAAGCCGCTCATCGCCAGCGTGCCCGTCTCCGTGCGCGCCCCGAGGAGGCTGGGGGCGGCAACCGGGTGTCAGCCATGTTCGCCGCCCTGCCGGTGCAGCTCGAGGACCCGGTCGACCAGCTCGAGGAGATCCACCGAGGGATGAACTCGGCCAAGGAGCTGCACGACGCGGTGGGGGCGGACATGCTCCAGGACTGGAGCGAGATGTTCGGTCCGGCCGTGTTCACCCAGGCCAGCCGGCTGCTCTCGCGCATGCGCACCGCCGACCGGGCGTCGGGCATGAACCTGTCGGAGCGGGTCACCATCCACAACGTGGTCATCTCCAACATCCCCGGTCCGCCCATGCCCATGTACGTCGCCGGGGCCCGCATGATCTCGACCTACCCGCTGGGACCGGTCCTGTTCGGCGCCGGCCTCAACCTGACCGTGTTGTCCAACGACGGCAACGTGGACATCTCGGCGGTGGGCTGCACAGAGCTGGTGCCCGACATCTGGTCGTTGACCGACGGCTTCGCCGCAGGCCGTGTCCGAGCTGCGCGCCATCGCCGACACCGGCAGGGAGCTCTGGCGGTGGACGGTGCACACCAAGGCCGAGCCCGACGATCGGCCGACGCACCCGCCCTGAGGAGGTGCAACCGTGAGCCGGTGGCGATGGCGGTGGCTCGCCGTGGTGCCGGCTGGCACCGTGGCCAGCGTGGGCCTGGGTCAGGTGCCCCGGGCCGTGGCGGTGCCCCGTCCACCGGTGCCGAGCGGCTGTCTGCCCAGCGGCGAGCCGGCGGGCACGACCGAGGGGCCCTACGTGGTGGGCGAGCGCACCGCCACCTTCGTGGACACCTCCCGTGGCACCAACGCCGATCCGGCCCGCGGACTGGTGGCCCATCCGGACCGGACCCTGGTCACCACCATCCTCTACCCGGCCGGCGGCCCGGCCTCGAAGCTGGCATCGCGGGCCGGGGCACCGGTGGTGGGGGCCACCCCGGCGCCCGGCAGCTTCCCACTGGTCGAGTTCTCCCACGGGGTGACCGCCACCGGACCCGAGTACGTCCCGCTGATCCAGAACTGGGTCCGGGCCGGCTACATCGTGGCCGCGCCGACCTTCCCCCTGACCAGCGGCTCGGGGGCGAGCATCGCCGATGTGGTCAACCAGCCGGCGGACGTGAGCTTCGTGATCACCTCCATGACCGCGCTGGGGGCCGACCCGACCGATCCCCTGTTCGGCCACATCGCGCCGAACTGCACCGCCATCGCCGGGCACTCGCTGGGGGCCATCACCACGCTGGCCACCGTCTACGACTCGTGCTGCGTGGAGCCCCGGGCCCGCGCCGCCATCTCGCTGTCCGGGTGGGCGTTGCCCATCGACGGTGGGAACTACACGAACGCGCCACCCGTACCTCTGCTGCTGGTGCACGGCGATGCGGACGGAACCGTCCCCTATGCGGCCAGCCAGCAGGCCTTCGCCGAGCTGCACGGGTTCCGATGGTTCGTGACCATGCACGGCGCCGGACACGTCAGCATCTTCGTCCCGCCCTGGAACCGCGTCCTGCGGGACGCGGTGATCGCCTTCCTGAACTACCACCTCAAGGGCGACCACCGCCAGGAGATGGGCTTCCCCCAGCAGGTGAAGCGCTCCGGGGTGGCCAGCCTCCAGCGCGCCAGCTGACGCCGGCACCAACGGGGCCGCGACCGATCGACCTCGACAGCCCGGTACCCTCGCTCCCCGGATCTCAACCTCACGAGTTCCACGGCCTTCACGACCACCCGGGACGGACATGACTCAGCCCAGGCGGGCTCGCATGCAGGCGATGCTGGCCGCGGTGGCCGTGATGGCCCTGGTGGTGGGCGGCGCCTGCTCGTCGTCGGGCTCGTCGGCGTCGGGTGACCACGGGCTCGTCCGGGTCGGCCAGTCGTTGCCCGCACGCCACGGTGACGAGCTACACCGGCGCCCAGCTCCCGCTCCACTCGCTGCGGGGCCGCGCCCTGGTGCTCAACTTCTGGGCCCGCAGCTGTGCCCCCTGTGCCGAGGAGATGCCGACCCTCCAGGCCAGCTACCGGACGGCGCCGGCCGGCCAGGTCAGGTTCCTGGGCGTCGATGCCTCGGAGCCCGAGTCGGTCGGTCGTCCGTTCGCCCGCAAGCTCGGGGTGACCTATCCCCTGGCCGCCGACCCCCGGGGCGCGCTGGTGGCCCAGCTCGGGGTGTCCTCGCTGCCCACCACCGTGTTCGTGGACGCCCACGGGGTGGTGCGAGACGTCCATGTGGGCCGGTTGTCGGGGGCGGCGTTGGCCGAGGGCTTGCGCACCGTCGGGCTGCGGACCGGCGTCGGGCTAGATCGTCGTCTCGGGTGCCGCCACCCGCTCGGGCAACAGCAGCACGGCGCCGACCAGGAAGCACAGGGCACCCACGAAGGTGCCCAGGTTGGAGAGCTCGACGTTGCGCAGGGTCTCGGTGGTCGGCACCACGTACGAGGCGATGGCGGAGGCACCGAAGGCGATGGACCCGACGAGGTTGGCCACGGTGATCCACCAACCCAACGAGTGCGGGCGCCACGCCCACCAGCCGTGGCACACCTCGACCCAGGCGATGGTGCTGGCCACCAGGAAGGCGATGGAACCCAGGGCGTCGGGGCGCCACACCCGGGCGTCGGCCATCGCCGCCGACAGGTCGGTGTGGATGGCGTAGCCGGTGCTCAGGTTGAACCACACCGTGCCGGCCAGCTGGACGGCACTGGCCGACCAACCCAGGTGGTGGGGCGCCCACACGAACCACCGGCGCCGATGTCGGTCCCCGCCGGTCGGGTCGTCGGCGACCGCCCAGGCCTCCCCGAGGTCGTCGACCGACTCGCGGTACTGCAGCGTGGCCGCCGAGGTGAAGAAGATCGACCCCACGAAGAACGTGATGGCCGTTGGCGTGGTCCCGACGGCGTGGGCGTACGTCGGGAACGCGCCCAGGGCGAAGAGCACCGAGCCGATGGCGAACAGGACCGCGATCCACCAGCCGCGGCTGCGCGGCGCCCACCAGGTGGCATCGGGGTGATGATCGCCCAGGGGATGCTTGCGCAGCCAGCGGGCCTCGAAGGACCGGCGATCTCTCCAGTGGGCCGGCGCGGTCAGGTCGGTCGGGTCACTCATCCTCGCCGGCGCCGTAGGCGCGATCGCGGCGCTTGACCTTGACGAAGGCCACTACCACCAGCACGGCCAAGGCGATGAAGATGATCAGTCCGAAGTACATGGTGGTCTGCAGCGTAGGCCCTCGAGTCAGGTGTCGTCCGCGACCGGCACGCCGGCTTGGTCCGGTGCGGACACCTCGGATGGGCCAAGATGTCGCCGGCTGGTCTTCGCCTGGACCGGTACCTGCGCCCGGTGGGCGCGCCCCTGAGGAAGAGGTTGGCATGACCCTGCATCGCCGAAACTCCATCCGAGACCAGCTCACCGACAGCGTCTTCGCCGCCCATGATCTGGCCAAGGCCGCGCCCAAGTACCGCTTCCCCAACGAGGAGTGGCTCCCGGTCGAAGCCTTCCAGGTGGTGTCCGACCAGATCATGCTGGACGGCAACTCCCGCCAGAACCTGGCCACCTTCTGCCAGACCTGGGAGGAGCCGGAGGTGCATCGCCTCATGGACCTGTCCCTGGACAAGAACATGATCGACAAGGACGAGTACCCCCAGACCGCCGAGGTCGAGAAGCGCTGCGTGCACATGCTGGCCGACCTCTGGAACGCGCCGGACTCGGTCGACACGGTGGGCTGCTCGACCATCGGCTCGTCGGAGGCCTGCATGCTGGGGGGCATGGCCGCCAAGTGGCGGTGGCGGGAGAAGCGCCGGGCCGAGGGCAAGCCCACCGACGCGCCCAACATGGTGTGCGGCCCGGTGCAGGTGGTGTGGCACAAGTTCGCCAAGTACTGGGACATCGAGATGCGAGAGGTGCCCATGCGGCCGGGCCACTACGCCATGGATGCCGCCGACATGCTCGAGCGGGTGGACGAGAACACCATCATGGTGGTCCCCACCTTCGGCGTGACCTACACCGGTTCCTACGAGTTCGTGAAGCCGTTGGCCGACGCCCTCGACGAGCTGGAGGCCAACACCGGCCTTTCGATCGACATCCACGTCGACGGCGCCAGCGGTGCCTTCCTGGCCCCGTTCTGCGCCCCCGACATCGAATGGGACTTCCGCCTCCCCCGGGTCAAGTCCATCAGCACGTCGGGCCACAAGTTCGGTCTGGCCCCGCTCGGGGTGGGCTGGGTCATCTGGCGGGACTCCGCCGAGCTCCCCGACGACCTGGTCTTCCACGTGAGCTACCTGGGCGGCGACATGCCCGTCTTCCAGATCAACTTCTCCCGGCCGGCCGGCCAGATCGTGGCCCAGTACTACGACTTCCTGCGCCTGGGGAAGGAGGGCTACCGACGCATCCACCAGGCCTCCTACGACACCGGCCAGATGCTGGCCGCCGAGATCGTCAAGCTGGGCCCCTTCGAGCTGATCTGCGACAGCGATCCGCTCACTGGGCATCCCGTCGGTGGCGTGGCGAATCCGCGAGGGCGAGGATCCGGGCTACACGCTCTACGACCTGGCCGACCGGCTGCGCACGCAGGGCTGGCAGGTGCCCGCCTATCCCCTGACCGGCGAGGTGGCCGACATCGCCGTGCAGCGCATCCTGGTGCGCCAGGACGTGAGCCGGGACCTGGCCACCAACCTGCTGGACGACTTCAAGGAGGCGGTGGCCCACTTCGACAAGCACCCGGTGACGGTGTCCATGACACCTGAGGAAGCCTCCGGCTTCAGCCACCTCTAGGCCGCCGTGACCGCCCCCGTCGATCCGGCCACCCTCGACGTCCCGTCGCTGCTGCGGTCCCGCCAGTACCTCGTCCTGTTGGTGCTGGCCGCGCTCCTCGGCATCCCGGCATCGGCCGTGGCCTACGGCTTCCTGAAGCTGGTCGACGTGTGCCAGACCTGGGTCTTCTCCACGCTGCCCGGTGACCTGGGCTTCCACACCGTCCCCGTCTGGTGGCCGATCCCCCCGACCGTGCTGGCCGGTGTGGTGGTGAGCCTGACCATCAAGTACCTGCCGGGCGGCGGTGGCCACGAGCCCGCCGAGGGCTTCCAGGCCGGCGGTACGCCGGATCCGGCCTGGCTGCCCGGGGTGTTCCTGGCCGCCTTCGCCACCCTTTCCCTGGGCATCGTGTTGGGTCCCGAGGCACCGCTCATCCTGATCGGTGGCGGCCTGGGCGTGTTGGCCGTCCACCTGGCGGCCAAGGATGCGCCCCCCATGGTGGCCACCGTCATGGCCGCGGCCGGCAGCTTCGCCGCCATCAGCACCCTGTTGGGCTCGCCCCTGCTCGGGGCGTTCCTGCTGTTGGAGGCATCCGGATTGGCCGGCCCGATGGTCGGTCTGGTGCTCATCCCCGGGACTGCTGGCCGCCGGGGTGGGCAGCCTGGTCATGATCGGGCTGGACTCGTGGTCGGGCTGGGGCACCATGTCGCTGGCGCTGCCCGCGCTGCCGAAGTTCGCCCATCCCAACGGGGTCATGTTCCTCTACGCCCTGGCCTTCGGGGTGGCCGCGGGTCTGCTGGCCTGGCCCATCCGGGTGGGGGCGCGCCTGCTGCAACCGGTGGTGGCTCGCAACCGGCTGGTGCTCACCCCGGTGGTGGGGTCTGGCCGTCGGCCTGGTGGCCATCGCCTTCGCCCAGATCACCGGCAAGGCCGACACCCAGGTCCTGTTCTCGGGCCAGAACAACCTCGGCCCGCTCATCGGCCAGGCCGCCACCTGGTCGGTCGGCGCCCTGATCTTCCTGGTCATCGCCAAGTCGCTGGCCTACGCCCTGTCGCTCAGCAGCTTCCGGGGCGGCCCCATCTTCCCGGCCATGTTCATCGGCGGGGCGGCGGGCGTGGCCGCCGGCCACCTGCCCGGCATGTCGCTGGTGCCCGGCGTGGCCGTGGGCATCGGGGTCATGGCCACCGTCATGCTGGGCCTGCCCTTCACCTCGGTGCTGCTGGCCACGCTCCTGCTGGGGGCCGACGGCCTCACCGCCATGCCCCTGGTCATCGTGGGCGTGGCCGTCGCCTACGTCACCTCGGCTCGACTGCAGCCCTCCATCGACCGGATCACCGGCGCGGTGGAGGCTCAGGCCGCGCCGGCTCCGGTCCCCCAGAGCTGACCCGCGATCCATCCGACCTCCGGGACGGCACCGGACGTGCCGGGCTGGCTGGTCAGGCCTTGTGGCTGGCGATCAGGTAGATGCCCTTCGCGGCCAGGGCCAGCCCGATGCTGCCCGACAGGATGATGATGCCCCGGTCACGGTTGCGGTCGACCCACGTCCTGCAGGCGGGCCAAGCGGGCCCGGGCCGCCTCGGGGTCGATCAGGTAGTAGGTCTGCATGGTGGCCATGCTGGACGTGGCCAGCAGGCAGAAGAGCACCAGCACCACGATGCTGGCGGCCGTGTGCAGGTTGGCCTCGATGACCACGGTCGACCCCGGCGGCCACCAGCCCCCACGGCTGGAGCAGGAAGCCCAGTGACGCCGCGCCCAGCGCCGACATCCGGTCGACCTTGGCCATCCAGGCCGGCTGCTTGTGCGGGCGGTCGGCCGGGCGCTTGGACACCCGCCAGGCCACCGCCAGCAGGGCCAGGCCCACCACCACGTTGGCGATGGCGCTCCACAGCGCCGGGGCGCTGTTGCGCGACGGCGGCTCGCCGCCGGTCACCAGCAGGGTGCCGGCCACGATGGCGACCAACGAGGCGATCCAGGCGGCGATGAAGGCAAAGCCGTTGCGCCGGGCGTGATCGCTGCCCAGCACCAGGATGAAGCCCACCACCGGGATGGGCTCCACGGTGATGGCCAGGCCCAGGATCAGGAGCTCACCCATGAGCGGTGGCCTGGTTGAAGGTCTCGGCGGCGTGGGGGACCCCGCCCGACAGCCGCGGCAGGCGGCGCCGAGGTCGTTGCTCGATCGACGCGACCTGGTCGGTCATGGGTCCCTTCCCTGGTGAACCACGCCCTGCGGATGCCCGCACGCTAGCCAGCCGTCGTGGTGGCGGTCATCATCCAGACGGGTTGATCCCGCGCGCCATCCCCCGGCCGGAACGGCGGACTCCCGGCCGGTGATCCCCCAGCCCCTACCATCTGCCCGATGCCTAGGCCCGCGGACCCCGCCGACTCCCCCGGTGACCGTCCCGCCACGCGTCGCGCCACCTGGTGGCAGGCCATGGGACGGGTGGCCGCGGCGGTGCGCGAGGCCGATGAGACGGAGATCGAGCGGGCGGTGTCCCAACTGGGCCAGTCGCGCCGCTGGCTGGCACCGCTGAGCTACATCGCCGGCGGCTTCGGCCTGCTCGTCGACGGAGTCAAGCTGATCTTCCTGAACTGGCGGCTGACGCTGATCGAGATCCTGCCGGCGGTGTGGATCTGGCTGACCTTCTGGGACCTGAAGGCCCACGCCCTCAAGGGCCGCAGCTTCACCATCGTGCGCGGTCCCGTCGCCCTGATGGTGGCGGCGCTGGTGGTGGCCGTCACCGTCGGCGCCTACTTCTGCAACGCCGTCTTCGCCTACGCGGTGTCGGGTCCTCGCCCGCCGCGCATCCGCCCGGCGGTGTCGAAGACCCGAGGTCACTGGCGCCTGATCCTGGGCTTGGGGCTGCGCCGTGGGACTGGGCCATGCGGTGGCCACCATCTTCGTGGCCCGGGCCGGGGTGTTCTGGTTCACCGTCGCCCTGGGCCTGGTGCTGCTGGTCATGATGACGTCGTTCGTGTCGGTGCCGGCGCAGATCATCGGCGCCGAGCAGGTCAAGCTGCCCATGAAGGACAAGATCAGCGCGGGCGCGGCCAGCGGGGCCATGAGCGCGGTGCTGACCAGCCCGGGGTTCGTGTTCAACCGGCTCGGCCTGTTGCTGGCCGGCACCAAGGTGCTGCAGATCCCCGGGATCATCCTCTTCTCCATCGGGATCGCCCTGCAGGCGGCGGCCACCTCTGGGGCCAAGGCCGTGAAGCTGGGCACCCGGTTCGCCAGCGGGAGCGACGCCGCGCCGGTCCCCACAGGAGGGGAACCACGAGATGGGTGAGGGCGGACTGTCGCCGAGCGAGGTCGGCAAGGAGATCGCCGAGCACAAGCACCACCACGGGGATGAGGAGGCCACCGGACGCGACCGGTTGGTCACCATCATCGAGGCCACCCTGCTGGCCGTGGTGGCCGTCCTGGCCGCCTGGTCGGGCTACGCCTCCTCCAAGTGGAGCACCGAGTCGTCGCTCACCTTGGCTCGGGCCTCGGCCGCCCGCAGCGAGGCCAGCCGCGCCGATCTCAAGTCGTCGGAGCTGCGCAACTTCGACGCGGCCACCTTCAACAGCTGGTTCACCGCCTACATCGGCGGCAACCAGGCGGCGCAGGACGTGGCCGTCCGCCGGTTCCGTCCCGAGTTCAAGGTGGCGTTCGACGCCTGGATCGCCACCCAACCCTTGACCAACCCCAATGCGCCGCCGGGTCCACGTACATGAAGGAGTACAAGCAGCCCGAGCAAGCGAAGGCCGACGCCCTCGACGCCAAGGCCACCGAGCTGTACGCCGAAGGAGCCAAGGACGGATCCACCGCCGATGACTACGTGCGCACGACCGTGTTCCTGGCCAGCGTGCTCTTCCTGGTCGGGATCTCGGGTCACTTCAAGGTGCGCGTGGCCCGCTACGGGGTTGGTGGCGGTGGGTTCGGCCATCCTGGTGGCGGCCGTGATCATCCTGGCCACCGCCCCGAAGCCACCAGCCTGAACCCGGACGCGAGCGGGCCCGGGTCGCAGACCCGGGCCCGTCCATCAAGGATCCGCCGGGGGGATCAGGTCGGCCGGAGGGGCGAAGGTGGCCGAGAAGGTGTTGCCCGGACCGGGGATGATCAGGTTGAGGATGGGCGTGAGCAACCCGCAGCCGGTGAACTTGGGCACGGTGTAGGTCGAGGTGAAGGTGGAGGCGCCGGTCAGGTTGACCGGACCGGACATGTTCACGCTGATGGGCGAGGCGCCACGGCAGTTGTTGCCCACCAGGTTCAGATGGGGCAGCAGGCTCAGCGTGGCGCTGGTGATGGCGAAGGTGAACGAGGCGTTGACCGTCACCGTCTGGGTGGCCAGGTCGACGTGGCCGGTGATGGGCCCGTTCTCTCGCATGGCGAAGGTGGCCGTGGCCAACGGGATGCCGGCCAGCGCGATGGTCTTGGACGCCGGGGGCAGGCTCAGGTTGCCGGTCAACGCACCGGTGGTCAGGTCGACCTGGCCCACGAAGGAGCCGGGAGGCACCGTCACGCTGAGGTTGAGGCTCTTGAGCGTGGTCGAGGCGTTCACGGTCCAGTTGATGGGCACGATGGTGTCGGCCGAGGCCGACGGTGCGGCGGCGGCCAGACCGAAACCGGCGAGCACCAGAGCCATGAGCACGGCCAGGCCGCTGCGGCTGATACGGGTGAGCATGAGGGTCTTCTCCGTTGTCGGGTCGGACCGACCGCAGGCGCGGCCGGTCACCGGACGCCCGGCGGTGCCGTCCCCGGGGAAACCCGAGCGCGCTGAAGAGCGGTTCGGGCACCCGTGCCTTCCAGGTGCTGGTTCCCCCCTGGCACAGCCGGTCTGCTGCCGATCCGTCAACCGACGAGCGGTTACTGACAGTGACAGTGTCACTCTCAGTGTGACCGATGTCAACTCAAGGTACGGGCGGCACGCGCCGACGGGCGGCTCGCCGCCGGTCATCCCCCGCCGGCCTCGAAGAGGTGAGCCAGGTCGCTCAGGGCGTACACGCCGCCACCCGGGCGACCACGGATGAGGTCGGCCACCAGCCCGGTCCACCCCGTCTGGTGCGAGGCTCCCAGCCCGGCGCCGTCGTCGCCGTGGAAGTACTCGTGGAACCACAGCTGGTCCTTCCAGGCCGGATCGGTCTGGAAGCGCGCCACCTGGCCGAACAGGGGGCGGCGGCCATCGGGTCCGACCAGGAAGAGCGAGATCAGCCGTTGCTGGAGGTCCTCGGCGATCTGGTCCAGGGTGAGCTCGGTGCCCGAACCGGTCGGGTACTCCACCCGGAAGTCCGGGCCGAAGTACTGGTGATAGCGCTCGAGGGCGCTGACCATCAGGTAGTTGAGCGGGAACCAGATCGGGCCCCGCCAGTTGGAGTTGCCCCCGAACATGGCCGTGGTGGACTCGGCCGGCTCGTAGTCGACGGTGGCCGAGTACCCCTCGACGTCGATGCGGTAGGGATGGTCGCGGTGGTAGGCGGAGAGGGCTCGCAGGCCGTAGGGCGACAGGAACTCGTCCTCGTCGAACAGCTTGGCCAGCAGTCGCCGGAGGTGGTCCTCGCTCACCACCGACAGCAGGAAGCGCTCCCCGCCGGCGGTGTCCGCCGCGCCGCTCGTGCGCTGGAGGCCGACCAGGTCGCCCAGCCGGGCGTTGCCGTCGGGATCGATGAGGCGGGCGAACGCCTTGCCCACCGTCTGGGCCCGGGCCACCACGCCTTCGTCGATCACTGCCGCGGCCAGCAGCGGGATGATCCCGACCATGGAGCGCACGGCCACCGGCACCGTGGTGCCGTCGGGTGTGGTCAGGGTGTCGCAGTAGAAGCCGTGGGCGTCGTCCCACACGCCCTGGCCTTCCATGGCTGTGCGGATGGCGGCGAAGTGCTCGAGGAACTTGACCACCAGATCGGTGGCCGGCCGGCTCCCGGTGCGGTTCAGGATGGAAGCCATGCTGGCCATGGCCAGCGCGTAGAAGGCCATCCACCCGGTGGCGTCGGACTGCTGGAGCATTCCGCCCACCGGCAGGTGAGAACGGTCGATGGGCCCGATGTTGTCGAGTCCCAGGAACCCACCCTCGAACAGGTTGGATCCGTCGGCGTCCTCCAGGTTCACCCACCAGGTGAAGTTGACCAGCAGCTTGTCGAACACCCGGCTGAGGAAGTCGAGGTCCTTGCCGCCGTCGATGGCGAACACCTCCAGGGCGGCCCAGGCCTGCACCGGAGGGTTCACGTCGCTGAAGTCCCACTCGTAGGCGGGCAGGGCCCCGTTGGGGTGTTGGAACCACTCGCGGCACAACAACAGGAGCTGGTACTTGGCGAAGGCCGGATCGACGTGGGCCAGGCTCACGCAGTGGAACCCGAGATCCCAGGCCGCGAACCACGGGTACTCCCACTTGTCGGGCATGGACATGATGTCGAAGGACTGAAAGGTGAGCCAGCGGGCGTTGCGGCCCGTCCGGCGCGAAGCGGGCGGCGGGACCTGGGTGGGATCCCCAGCCAGCCACCGGGACACGTCGTAGTCGTAGAGCTGCTTGCTCCAGAGCATCCCGGCGAAGGCCTGGCGCATCACCGCGGCCCGATCGGCGCTGGCGTCGGCCGGGGTCATCTCCGCGTAGAACTCGTCGGCCTCGGCTCGGCGGCGCCGGACCACGTCCTCGAAGTCGCCGCCCAGGGCCTCGGCTCGGTCCTGGCCGCCGGCAGGACGTAGGCGCAGCCGCAGCTCGGCGGTCTGGCCAGATGCGATCTCCAGGCGGTACCAGAGCGAGGCCTTGGTCCCCTGCCGATCCGGGTTGACGGTGTCGAGCCCGCCCACCACGTGGTCGTTGATGCCGTCCTTGGGATAGGGCGTGAGCGGCGTGGTGCCGTAGAGGCGGGCCGTGTTGGTCTCGTTCTCGCAGAACGCCAAGCGCGGCGCGGACCCGTCCGGCGCCGGCGCGGCCACCAGCTCCAGCGGACCCAGGACCGGGTGCTCGATCAGGATCCGGTCATCGTGGGTGGCGGCCATGGACGGTTTGGGCGCGTCGTGATCCCAGGACCAGGTGTTGCGGAACCAGGCGGTGGGCAGCACGTGCAGGGTGGCCGGCTCGGGACCGGCGTTGGTCACGCGCACCGTCATGAGCAGGTCCGACGGCTCGTCCTTGGCGTAGTCGACCTCGACGATCCAGTAGCGGTCGTCGTCGAAGGCGCCGGTGTCGATCAGCTCGTATTCGGGTTCGAGCCGGCTGCGGCGGGCGTTCTCGGCGATCAGGTCGTCATAGGGGAAGGCGCCCTGGGGGTAGTGGTAGCGCCACCGGTTCCAGGCGTGGCTGGGCACGGCATCGAGGTACCACCAGTACTCCTTGACGTCCTCGCCGTGGTTGCCCTGCGTGCCCGTGAGCCCGAACAGGCGCTCCTTCAGGGTGGGATCGACGCCGTTCCACAGGGCCAGGCCCAGACACAGGCGCTGCTCCACGTCGCAGAACCCGGCCAGACCGTCCTCGCCCCAGCGGTAGGCCCGCGACCGGGCGTGGTCGTGGGGGAAGTAGTCCCACGCTTCGCCGTCGGCGCTGTAGTCCTCGCGCACCGTCCCCCACTGGCGCTCGCTGACGTACGGGCCCCAGGCGTACCAGGGGCCGGCCTGGCGCAACCCGTCCTCGAGATGTCCGAAGGACTCGACCCGTTGCCGCTCGGCCCCGCTCAAGCGTCGGGGCTTGCTTCCCACCACTGGCACCACCACTCGGCGCCCACCAGGATGCGCAGCTTCTGGTGCCAGCAGTAGGAGATCTCGGCGGTGGGCTCGAGGTAGTAGAGGCAGTTCTCGCACTTCTCGTCGCCGGAGGGATGGCCCTTCAGCACCGCGTTCTGCGACAGGTGACGCAGCTCGATCGACAGCTTCTCGTCGATCTCCTTGGGCTCGGGCTCCGGGATCACGTAGTCGGACATGCCCGGAAAGCTACCAAGACCTCCCGGCCACCAGAACCCCGCTCACCTTCCTGCTGGCTCACGCGCCCCTCGTCGGCACGTCCCACCAAATCGTTTCGGTGGTCAACGGTGCCGGAGCTCGGGTTCAGCCGTCGGTGGAGGTCTCGGTGTGGAAGCTGATGACGCCGTTGCTGCACGCCGCCGTCACCTCGGAGGACACGTTGCCCTTGGCGAACTCCACGTGCACGGTGCTGGCCGACGGGTAGGAGGCCTCGACCTCGAAGCCGGCCGCGGGTGGGTCGGCCAGCAGCGTGGCCGTGTCACCGATGCACTGCACCCGCACCGTCCCGCCGGTCACGGTGACCGACTCCACCGACGAGGGCGGCGGTGCCTGGGTGGTCACCGGGGAGGCCGTCGTGGGCGGCGACGACCGGGTCGTGGTGGTGGTGGACCCGGGGCCGGCACCGCCCGACGGCGGGGCGCCGGTGGGGGTGGCCGAACCTGGCCCGGCGGATCCGCCCGGCCCGATGGTGGCCACCGTCGGGCCCGGGCCCGACGCAGCACCCGTGCCCGCGGCGTCGGAGGTCGGGGTGGCGATGTCGCCGGCGACCGATCCGGGCCCCGAGGTCGGGCCGAGGGTGCTGACCGGCTCGGAGATGTCGGCGGCCTGCCCGACGTGGGCCGTGGAGAAGCTGGCCGGGCTGGTCACCTTGGTTCCGGCCACGTTGATGGCCAGGATCGACGCCGCCATCGCCAACAGGGTCCCGCCCACCCAGACGGCACCCAGGGCCAGGCGTCGGCGGGGTCGGGGCTCGGCCATGGACCCAGTGTGCGGGGACGGCCCTGATCCCGGTCCTAAGGGCAGGTAAAGGCTGGCCTAAGCCATCGGTGACATCGCTGACAGCCCGACGTCCGAGCCCTAGGGTCAACCCGTGCCGGTGGTGGCGATCATCGAGGACGACCCCCGGATCCGCGCCGGCATCGCCTTGGCCCTCGACGACCGGGGCCATGCGGTCAGCTCCGCCTCCACCGGGATGGCCGGGCTCAAGCTGGTGGTGGACGAACAGCCGGAGGTGGTCGTGCTCGACCTGGGCCTCCCCGACATCGACGGGCTGGATCTGCTCCGGATGCTGCGGGCGGTGAGCACGGTGCCGATCATCGTGGCCACGGCGCGTGACGACGATGAGCAGATCGTGGCCACCCTCGACGCCGGGGCCGACGACTACGTGGTCAAGCCCTACTCCGCCGATCAGCTCGACGCCCGCATCCGGGCCGTGCTGCGCCGGGCCGGTGCGGGACCGGCGCCGGGTGCGATCACCGTCGGTCAGCTGGTGGTGGACGAACCCGCCCACGAGGTGCACCTGGCCGGCGCCCCGCTCGACCTGAGCCCCAAGGAGTTCGAGTTGCTCGCCTACCTGGCCACCCACGCCGGCCAGGTGGTGACCAAGCGCCAACTGCTCGGCACCATCTGGCACCAGCCCTACGGCGGGGCGGACAAGACGGTGGACGTCCACCTGTCCTGGTTGCGGCGCAAGCTGGGCGAGTCCGCGGCCCGACCCCGCTACCTCCACACCATCCGTGGTGTCGGGGTCAAGCTGGTCGATCCCGAGGCCTGAGATGCGGGCCCGGCTGGTGATGGGCGCCGCCGCCATCACCTTGACCATCATCCTGGCCTTCGTCATCCCGCTCGGTCTGCTGATCCAGCGAGTGGCCCACGACCGGGCCATCGTGGCCGCCCAGCGGTCGGCCCAGGCGCTGCTGCCGGTCCTGTCGGTGGCCCCCTCCGACGCCGGGCGGGTCATCCAGGGGCTGAACGTGAACAGTGCGGCCCAGGTGTCGGTGATCGACGCCCAGGGCCGGGTGCTCGGCCCGCCGGCCCCGGCCGACCAGGCCGTGGCCCGCGCCCGGCAGCGGGCCATGACCATCCAGGTGCGGGGCGGCCAGCGCGTGCTGGTGCCGGTGGTTGTGCCCGACGGATCCATCGACGTGATCTCGGTCTTCGTATCCGACGCCGCCCTGGGCCACGGCGTGGCGTCGGCCTGGGCGCTGCTGGCCGGGCTCAGCCTGGCGCTGCTGATCGTGGTGGTGCTGGTCGCTGATCGTGTGGCGCGTGGCGTGGTGCGTCCGGTGGCGGAGCTGGCCCGCACGGCGGAGCAGCTGGGCGCCGGCGACCTGGACGCCCGGGTGGAGCCTGCCGGTCCCCCCGAGATCGTGGAGGTGGGCGACACCCTCAACCGACTCGCCGAGCGCATCGTCGAGCTGCTGGCCGCCGAGCGGGAGCTGGTGGCCGACCTGTCCCACCGCCTGCGCACCCCGATCACCGCCTTGCGCCTGGATGCGGAGGCCCTGGGCGATCCCGACGAGCGCCAGGCGGTGACCGCCGACGTGGACGAGGTGGTCCGGGCCGTCGACCAGATCATCGCCGAGGCCCGCCGGCAGACCCCCGAGGACGAGCCCGTGGCCTGTGACCTGGTGGCGGTCACCGCGGCGCGGGTGGCGTTCTGGCAGGTGCTGGCTCAGGAGCAGGATCGGACCGTCGAGCTGGCGGTCCCGGCCGGTCCGGCCGCGGTGGCGGTCCGGGCCCACGATCTGGAGGCCGCCCTCGATGCCCTGGTGGGCAACGTCATCGCCCACACGCCGGAGGGCACGGGGCTGACCGTGGCGGTGGGCGCCGGGACCACGGGCGGTTGGTGGCTGGCGGTGCGCGACGAGGGCCCGGGCTTCGATCCCGCAGCTGCGTTGACCCGCGGCACCAGCGGGGCCGGATCCACCGGCCTGGGGCTCGACATCGCCCGGCGCACGGCCGAGTCCTGCGGCGGCACCCTCGAGGTGGGAAGCGCACCGGGATCCGGCGCGACGGTGACCATGCGCTTCGGTCCGGCCCCGGGCTGAGGCGACACGCTCAGCTCTCGGTGCGGCCGGCCGCCACCCGTTCCGGGCGTGTTGCCGCCTGGCGTCCGGTGGCCACCGACGCCCGCCGACCGGGACCGCTCAGGCGGTAGAAGATGAAGAACGACGTCGCGGCCACCAGGCCGAGCACCGCCCACCGCACCACGGCCCGATGGGCGTCCGTGCCGGCCGTGAGCAGGTGGAGGCTGGCACCCACGGCCATGGCGTAGCTCGAGAAGTGGATCCCCTTCCACACCGAGCGGGGGATCCGCCGCATCGCCAACGAGGTGACCTCGACCGCCACCAGCAGGTAGAAGGCGGCGATGCCCCAGGCCACCGCCCCGGGCTTCCAGTGGGTGGCGAAGGGGACCAGCACCTGCTCGGGGGTGAAGGGCACGTAGCGGTCCATGAGCAGGGCGCCGACGTGCACGGCCACGAACACCAGGGTGAGCCCGCCCAGGAAGCGGTGCAGGTCGTTCAGCCAGGGGGCCCGGGGGCGCCGACCGAGGGCGCGGGTGGACAAGGCCAGTCCCACCAGCACGGCCGACCAGGCCAGCGCCCAGGCGGTCAACCCGCAGGCGCGGGCCACGTACCAGGGCAGCGGCCCGTTCATGCCACGAACCTGGCCAGGTCGCCCGTCGATCGACAGCGGCCGTCGTCCTCCACCAGGAACCCGCAGGCACCGGAGCCGGCCACCAGCCCCAGCCCGCGATCCGGTCCCGCGATCAGCGCCGCCTTGGCGATCACCTCGGCCCACATGGCCTCGGCCGCCAGCACCGTCACCGTTCGCACCCCCGACGTCGCCGGGCGGCCCGTGGCCGGATCGATGAGGTGGTGAGCCAGGCCCGCCGTGGTGGCCCAGCGACGACCGCGGGTGGACGAGGTGGCCACCGCCCCTTGGGCCACCCGCACCGCCCGGGCGGGCTGAGCAGCCGGCTCGGCCGTCGAGCACCCCCAGTCGTCCACGCCGATCGTCCACGCCTCGCCGTCAGGTGGACGCCCGGCCAGGGCGACATCGCCCCCCAGGTCGACGCACACACCGTCGGCCCCCAGCTCCAGCAGGCGCTGGGCGGTGAGATCGGCGGCGCGGCCCTTGCCGATGCCACCGAGGTCCAGGGCCACCCCGGCGGGGAGCGAGACCGACTGCCGCGCCGGATCCAGACCGATGCCGACCGGCCCGGGGGTGGGCTCACCGGTGGGCGGCGGGCGCATCCGGCGCACCTGCTCGTAGCTCTCGTCATAGCCGGCGGCCACCAGCGGCGGCGCCGACGGTGGGATCGAAGTACCCGGCCGTGAAGCGCCAGGCCTCGATGGCCGCCGCCACCAACTCGTAGGTCGGCGCCGACAGCGGGACGGGCCCGGCTCCGGCCGCGCCGTTCAGGCCGCTCAGCTCGCTGGCGGGGTCGAAGCGGGTCCAGCGACGTTCGAGCTCGGCGATCAGGGTGCGCCCGAGCTCGCACCAGGCTTCGGCGTCCCGACCCTGGCACACGATGAGGGCCTGGGTGCCCATGGCCGAGAACCGGCGTTCAACCAGGAGGGGGGCTGGCATGGGTGACCGTGGTCGGGGGCGACGTGGTCGGCGGCGTGGTGGTCACCGGGATGGGTCGGGTCGTCACCGGAGCCGCCGGCGGCGCCGTGGTGACCGGGGCGGAGGGCGCCGTGGGGGCGGGCGAGGTCGGACCGGAAGGGGATGCCGAGCCGGGCGCAGACCCGGCGGCCGCCCCACCCCGGCCTCCGGCGGGCACGGCTGGCGCCACCTGGGTGGTGGCGGAGCCCGGCTGGCCGGCGCTGACCGCGCCCGGGGCCAGCGCGACGGTGGCGCCACCCGTCGCGCCGCCGGCCGCACCGAGCAAGGGCGTCGTGCCGGCGGGCGCGGAGCCGCTCGGGCCCACGGCGGCAACCGCCGTGCCGGTGGCACCGGCGCCCGTCGAGCCCGTGGCCACGTGGGCCATGGCCCCCACCATCACCGCCGAGGCCGCGCCCGACACCAGCCCGACCGCCAGGCGGGCCCGCCCGGCCGGGTGGGCGGGGCGGCCGGTCGAGGTTGACCGTGGTTCAGTCATCGTCAGATTCGGTGGTCGTGGTCCGTGGTGGGCGTGTGGTCGACGTCGTGGTCGAGGGAGGGGCCGTGGTGGTGGGGGCGGCGGTCGTGGGGGGAACGGTGGTCGGGGGCGGCGAGGCACTCGGCCCCCGAGTGGTCACCGGGGATCCCGGTGCCGGGGTGGGCGGCGCACCCGTGATGGTGGGACCGGCCGCGCCGGTGCCGGCTCCCGAACCCGGTGCCGGGGTGGCGGCGGTGACCGCCGGCGCACCCGCGGCCTCGGTGGCCGGGCCCAGGGAGCCGACTCCTGGCCCCGTGCTGGCCGCCGTGGTCAGGGGGGTGGCGGTCGAGGCCGGTCCCGCGTCGGCCAGGCGCAGTTGGGGACGGGCCGTGGTCGCACTGCGCTGGGAGACGGCGGCGCCTCCCAGGACGAGCAGTCCGGCGGCAGCCGAGCTGGACAACAGGAGGGCAGGTCGTCGTTGCACCCCCGCAGTGTCGGTCCCCCCGGTGCCGGTCCGCTCTAAGGAGCGCCCACCCGAACCTCAAGACCTGGATAAGAACGCGCCGGTCAGGCTCGAGCCCAGCTGCGTATCCTGTCTGGCGATGGACGCCTCACCGGTCTTCCAGCTGCGCCGGGAGCGCGACGGCGACGTGGTGCGCCTGTGGTTGGCCGGCGACTTCGATCAGTCCCAGCGGGACACGGTGATCGACGCCCTCGACCAGGGCGAGACGCCGGCTGAGATCGTCATCGAGATGAGCCAGGTCGGATTCATGGGATCGTCGGGCCTGTCGGCGCTCATCCACGCCTGTCGTCTGCTCCAACCCGCGGGCGGGCAGGTCGTGCTGCTCGACCCGGCCAGCCCGGTCGTGCGCCTGCTCGACACCTGCGGGCTGACCCACCTGTTCACCATCCAGATCACGTGACCGTCAAGGCGGCCCCGCCGGGACCGCCGTTCGGTGAAAGGAAGCACCCCCATGCCCAAGCTGCGAGTCCACAACCTGGCCGTCTCGCTCGACGGCTACGGGGCCGGGCCGGACCAAAGTCTCGACCAGCCCCTCGGGGTGGGTGGGCGCGCCCTGCACGAGTGGGTGTTCGCCACCGTGACCGGCCAGCGGATGATCGGGGGGTCCGGAGGCCAGGAGGGCATCGACGACGAGTTCCTGCGGGCCGGCGAGGCGGGGATCGGCGCCACCATCATGGGCCGCAACATGTTCGGCCCGATCCGGGGCCCGTGGGCGGACACGGACTGGACCGGGTGGTGGGGCGACGTCCCGCCGTACCACCACCCGGTGTTCGTGCTCACCCACCACCCTCGTCCCCCGCTGGCGATGGAGGGCGGCACCGTCTTCCACTTCGTGACCGACGGGATCGAGCCGGCCTACGAGCAGGCCATGGCCGCGGCCGACGGTGCCGACGTCCGACTGGGCGGCGGGGTGGCCACCGTGCAGGCCTACCTCCAGGCCGGCCTGGTGGACGAGATGCATGTGGCGCTGGTCCCGGTGCTGCTGGGGTCGGGCGAGCGGCTCTTCGACCACCTGGGTGACGACGTGGCCGGCTACGAGGTGGTCGACCACGTGAGCTCGCCGTCGGTGACCCACGTCCGACTGGCCCGAGCGGCTCGAGCGTGAGGGAGCACACCTACTCCTTCGAGGTGGCCGCCACCCCCGAGGAGGTGTGGGCGGCGCTGCATCCCCGCCTGCGACCGGACCCGAGCGGTGGTCCCCGTGTCATCGAACACGGTGGCGTTCGTATCGAGATCCTCAGCCAGGGCGACGAGAACGGGCAGGGGTTGGTGCGCAGCTGCACCTATGCCGTTCCTCGCTGGCTGCTGTCGGGTGGGGTCGGGCGATCGTTCGAGTGCGTGATCGAGTCGCGCCCCCCACCTCGTCGCGCTACGAGGCGGTGGGCAAGCCGTTGTGGTCCAAGGCGACGGGCTGGCACCGCATCGAGGCGCTCGACGACGAGCACACCCGGGTGCACTTCGGCGAGACCTACCATGCCTTCAACCCGCTGCTGCGGGTGCTGTTCGAACGCTCGGTGCACCGGTTCATCTCCAAGGACAACGATCGGCTGGTGCAGGCGGCGGTCGACCAGGGCGTGGCCCGGCAGCGTTCTCGGCGCCCTTCCGCCTAGCGCCTCGTCCGCCGAGCAGGCGGCCACGTTCGGCTAGGAGGTCTCCTGGGCCGCGGCCACGAAGGCGCCGGCCAGCGCGTGCCAGCCATCGGTGTTGGCCTCCCGGTAGGGCGAGGCCTGCGCTCCCAGCCGCTCCCAACCGGAGTGCACGATGTCGAGGCGCGAGGTGCCATCACCGAGATCCACGAAGGTCACCTCGACGTCGGTGGCGTCGGCCGGGTCGCGTCCGATGTGCCAGGCGTAGCCCAGCCGGTGGGGTGGCTGCCACGAGGTGATCCGCCCCCACACGATCTCGGTGCCGTCGGAGGTCCGCTCGAAGATGCGCCCGCCCAGTCGGGGCTCGAGGGCCACACGGGTGTCGGGGTCCCCCGAGGCCGAGTGGCCGGCGGGCCACCAGCTCGACAGCCGAGTGGTCCACACGTCGAAGGCGTGGTCGGCCGGACAGCCGATGTCGAAGCTCAGGCGCAGTGGCGCCGTGGTCACGAGCGATCGGGCCGCCGTCGAGGGGTGGTGTTCTCGGCCATCAGCCGAAAGCGGGTGGCCGCGTCACCCCACACCTGGGTCAGGAACTGCTCCACCGCGGCCAGGCCCTCGTCGTGCACGCGGTAGATCCGTCGGGTGCCCTGTGGCTCCTCGACCACCAGCCCGGCCTCCTTCAGGAGCCGCAGGTGTCGCGACACCGCCGGACGGCTGATGGGCAGCGCCTCGGCCACCTCGCCCACGGATCGTCCACCCTGGGCCAGCAGCTCGACGATGGCGCGGCGGTGGTGGTCGCCCAGGGCCTCGAAGGGATCGCGTGCCGGCTCGGCCACGGCCATCGTCGCTCAGCCCGCGGAGGCCGAGCTGGCCCGCATGCGGTTGTTGCGGGCCTGGTGCTCCACCTCGGCCCGGCCCAACTGCTCGAGCACCGGGGGGACGTAGTTGGCGAATCGACCGCGCAGGCCCTTCTTGAGCCCGTACCAGCCCCCCACCGGGTTGTCCTCGGCCCGGGCCCAGGCCTCGACCGTGCCCTCGGCCGCCGGCCTTCTGCTCATCCGCGCTGCCCAGCGGCACCCAGTCGCCGCGGTCCACCAGCATGGCCTCGAGGTCGTCGAGGCAGCGCAGGTGGTAGCGGAGCTGGGTCTTGCCCACCACCACGACCAGGGCCGGAGGGTCGAGCGTCTCGTCCCGGTAGGCCTCGTAGCTGGAGCCTCCGCTGGGGGTCTGCAGCACCCAGGGACGATCAGGGGTGCCGTCACCCTCGCTCATGGCCGCGCCCCGTCGGCCGACTCGGCGAAGCCGAAGGAGCCGACCACCTCCGCGCCCAGCGCCACCGGCGCCACCTCGCAGCGATCGGCGATGTCGGACACGAACTCACCGAACGCGGTAGTCTGGTTCAGCGGGTTGGCCCCGTCGGCGGTGTCGACCGAGGCGACGTGCACGAAGCTCACGCCGTCGGCCAGCCGGAAGCTGACGTAGCGCAGGCCGTCGGGTCGGGTGGCCGCCAGCTCGGCGAAGACCCGCTCGATGAGTGCCTGGTTCTCGTCGGCCCGATCGGGCTTGGTCTGGTAGCGGACGATGGTCGTGGTCATGCGGACCCCCTTGGTAACGGTGCGGTTACGGTAACAGCACCGTTACCATTCGGCAACCGCCGGCTCAGGGAGCGGCCGTGGTGGTCGTGGTGGTGGCCTCGGTCGTCGTGGTGGTCGAAGAGGTGGTGGTGGCGGCCGTGGTGGTCGTCGTGCGCTCGGCGGTGGTGGTCGTGGAACGCTCGGTGGTGGTCGGGTGCAGCGTGGTCGACGTCGACGCCGTGGTGGTGGTGGAGGCCGGCGTGGACGAGTCCTTCGAGGCCAAGGCGATGGCCAGCACCACGATCACCGCCACCAGGGCCACACCCACGATGATCACCGGCACCAGCCACGAGGGCCGCCCGGACTGTCTGGGCGTCGGTGTCGGCCACCGCCGCGCCGTAGCCCCCGGCGGGCGCCGCCGCCGTCCCCGGCGTCGGCGCTCGTCGTCGGCGCGGTCACCGGCGGCATCTGGGCGGTGGGCTGATCGCCCGGGCTGGCCGCCGGGGTCGGGGTGGCGGCCGGTGGCGCCGGGGTGGCCGTCGGCGGGTACCACTTGCCGTCCGATGCCTGCCACCAGCCTTCACCTTGCGATGTGTCGCTCATGGTCTCCCCTTCGGCGTCGGTTCCGCGGCCGGGATACCTGCCTGGCGCCCGGACCCGAGGCTAGGACCAGTCCGCTCGCCGGGCGAGGATCATGCTCGGCGCGGTCCTCAGGTGGTCCCGGGTGAGTCGGTCCACGGTCCGCTCGATCACCGGCAGGATGCCGGTGACGTCGAGCTTGCCGTCGACGAAGCGGCCGACCGCGCCGTACACCACGTGCTCGAGGATCAGGGTCACGTCATCGACGTAGGCCGCATCCTCGGAGTCGAACAGGGCCCGCACGACGGGCCGGACGACCACGGTGCCGTCCGCGGCCAGCGCGTCGCCCTTGGGGCCGGCGAGCACGCGGTGGAAGGCCTCGAGCAGGTGAGGTTCCCGCTCCCAGGGCTCGAAGATGTGGCGGAACACCCGCATGAGCCCGTCGTAGAGCGATTCGTCCGGCTCGCCGATCTCGAGGCCGAGGTAGACGTTGTCCTCCCGCCAGACCTCCAGGGCGGCCAGGAGCAGGTCGTCTCGAGAGCCGAACAACCGGTAGATCGTGGCCAGCGAGACATGGGCTCGCCCGGCCACCTCCCGCAGTTGCACCGCGTCGTAGCCCTCGGTGCGCAGGAGGTCGAGGACGACGGCGATGATCGCCGCCGCGGGTGTCGGACCCGTTGCCTGCCATGGGCCCAATATAGGTCGGGAACGGCGGCGCCCCCGGCCCGGTGGGCATGGGAGTAACATCGTTACTCCCATGCCGGGCAGGGCCCGGTGCACCTGGAGGAGACGAGATGGCGACCTATGTGCTGGTCCACGGCGGCGGTCACGGCGGCTGGTGCTACCAACGTGTGGCCCGGCTGGCTGCAGGCCGCCGGCCACACCGTCTACGCGCCGACCATGACCGGCGTGGGCGAGCGCGTCCACCTGGTGTCGCCCGCCGTGGACCTGGATCTGCACATCCGCGACATCGTCGCCGTCCTCGAGTTCGAGGACCTCCGCGACGTGATCCTGGTGGGTCACAGCTACGGCGGCATGGTGATCACCGGAGTGGCCGACCGGGCCGCCGAGCGGGTGGGTCGCATCGTCTACCTGGATGCCGCCAACCCGGTGAACGGCCAGTCGTTGGTGGACGTGGCCGGGCCCTACATCCTGATGGCCCGCGACCACAGCCAGGTGGTGGACGGGGTCGAGCTGGTGCTGCACCCCGCACCCGAGGCGCCGCTGTTCTACGGGGTGACCGACCCGGACGACGTGGCCTGGATGGCGGACCGGCTGACCGCGCATCCGTGGCGTTGCTTCGAGCAGCCGCTGGTGCTGACCAACGAGGATGCGCTGTGGGCCATCCCCCGCTACCAGATCGTGTGCACGTCCACCCTGGCCACCCGCGACCCGGCCCTCATGGACGAGTACCGACAGGCCGGCCGGCTGTGGGACATCGACACGGGCCACGACCTGATGATCACCGAACCCCAGGCCGTCACCGACGCGCTGATGGAGATCGCCGGGTCCTGAGCCGGCGTGCGCGCGTCGCTCAGGACGGTTCGATCACCACCCGGATGGCGCCCGAGGCCCGGTCCCCCGCCACCCGGAAGGCTTCCGGCGCCTCGTCGATCCCGAAGCGGTGGGTGATGATGCGCCTGGGCGATGTCAGGGTCCTCGGCCAACATGGCGGCGGCGTCCTCCATCTCCCGGCCGGCCTCGTGGCGGCAGTAGCCCAGGGACGGCACGAGGCTCGCCTCCCGGTGGAACAGCGGCATCCAGTTCAGCTCGACGTTGCCCAGGTGCACGCCGAGCACGACCACGGTGCCATGGGGCGCCACCAGGTCGATGGCCCGGGCCAGGCTCTCGGTGCTGCCGGCCGCCTCCACCACCACGTCATAGCCCGCATCGTCGGCGCCGATGTGCGCCCCCAGTCGCTCCCCCACCTCCTGCTGGTGGCGGTGACGAGCCTCCAGGTCGACCTCGTCGGCCCCCATGCGTCGGGCGCCGGCCACGGCCAGCAGGCCCAGCGCGCCGGCGCCCACCACCGCCACGCGGCTGGCTGGCCCGGTGCCGGCCAGGCGCAGCGCGTGCCAGGACACCGAGGCCGGCTCCACGATGGGCGCGTCGGCCACGTCCAGACCCGCCGGCAGGGGGACCAGGCGGGCGGGCGGGGCGCGGAACTGCTCGGCCATGCCGCCGTCGGCGGTGACCCCGAGGGCGCGTTGGCCGTGGGTGGGGCACAGGTTGTAGGCGCCCCGCCGGCACTGCTCGCAGTCCATGCAGCCGTAGAGCGCCTCGACCACCACCGCGGTGCCGTCCTCGCGGACGCCGGCCAGCTCGTGGCCCAGGATCCGGCGGCTCCCGAAACCGATGTACATCAGGTCCGAGGCGCACACGCTGGTGGCACGCATGTCGAGCAGCTCGCCGGCTCCCGGCGGTTCCTCGACCTGGTCGACCACCACGCCACCTTCGGCACCTCGAACTGCCTTCATGCGCACCTCCCCCTCCGACGGCGGCGAAGTGTACCCATCGCGCCACGATCGTCACGCCGCGTCGCCGGCGGCAAGAATTTCTCGGACGATGTCGATTCGGGGTGCCCCCCGTTCGACGTGATGGTCGAGTCGGGGCGAACAGCGCCTCACCGGGAAACAGGAGTTCTGACCACGATGCGATTCTTCGGTTACACGCTGGGTGACGAGTCGGTGCCCCTTGCACCGCCCTCGGAGGATGTCATGGTCGAGATGGGTGCCTTCATGGAGGAGGCGACCAAGGCGGGCGTGCTGGTGGCCACCGGTGGGATCGCGCCCTCGGCCATGGGGGCCAAGATCAGCCTGAAGGACGGCGAGTTCACGGTGATGGACGGACCGTTCACCGAGGCCAAGGAGCTCATCGGCGGCTGGGCCATGCTCGAGTGCCGCGACCTGGACGAGGCGGTCGAGTGGGCCAAGCGCTTCGTGGGGGTGCTGGGCGAGGGCGAGGTCCGGGTGCGGCCGGTGTTCAGCCCGGAGTAGGGAGGCGCCGGCCCGGCGGTGGTTGAATCGGTGCCGTGTCCGGCGCCGATTCGACCGCCGCCATCGAGGCCGCCTTCCGCATCGAGTTCCCCCGGCTGGTGGCCGGGCTCACCCGGTTCGTGGGCGACGTGGGCCTGGCCGAGGAGCTGGCCCAGGACACCCTGGTGGACGCACTGGTCCAGTGGCCGCCCGAAGGGACGCCGCGGCGGCCGGGGGCCTGGCTGATGGCCGTGGGCAAGCGCAAGGCGATCGACCGGTTCCGGCGGGACCGCAACCTGGACACCAAGGTGGCCGAGATCGGACGGGGCGGGTCGATCCCCGAGGCTCGCAGCGCGGCGCCTCCCGGCACCCTGGGGCGTGTTCGAGGACCACATCGACGACGACGTGCTGCGGCTCATGTTCGTGGCCTGCCATCCCGTCCTGGCCGTGCGGGCCCGAACCGCGCTCACGCTGCGCCTGGTGGGCGGGCTGACCACCGCCGAGATCGCCCGGGCCTATCTCGAGCCCGAGGCCACCGTGGCCCAGCGCATCGTGCGGGCCAAGCGCGCCATCGCCGCCGCCGGCATCCCCTTCGAGGTACCGGAGGGCGACGACCGCGACGCCCGGCTGTCGTCGGTGCTCGAGGTGGTCTACGTCATCTTCAACGAGGGCTACTCCGCCACCGCCGGCGCCGACTGGACCCGCCCGACGTTGTGCGCGGAGGCGCTGCGCCTCGGCCGGGTGCTCAGCCAGCTGGCACCCGAGGAGGCCGAGGTCCACGGCCTGACCGCGCTGATGGAGATCCAGTCCTCGCGCCTGGGGGCCCGCATCGGTCCCGAGGGTCAGCCGGTGCTCCTGTTCGACCAGGACCGGCGCAGCTGGGATCGGCTCCTGATCAACCGTGGCCTGGCCGCGCTGGAGCGGGCACGCGCCCTCGGCGGCCAGCGCGGTCCCTACGCCCTGCAGGCGGCGGTGGCGGCCTGCCACGCCCAGGCCTTCCGGGCCGAGGACACCGACTGGATGCAGGTGGTGGCGCTGTACGCGCAGCTGGCCGAGGTGAGCCCGTCACCCATCGTGGAGCTGAACCGCGCCGTGGCCGTGTCCATGGCCTACGGCCCAGGCGCCGGCCTCGAGCTGGTCGACCAGCTGCGGGCCACGGGCACGCATCGACCGCTACCACCTGCTCCACGGGGTGCGGGGCGATCTGCTCGACAAGCTGGGCCGCCACCACGAGGCCGCCGAGGCGTTCACCCAGGCGGCCTCGCTGACCCGCAACCAGTCCGAGCAGCAGCTCTTGTCGGCGCGGGCCGCGGCCATGGTGGGCGCCGACCCGGTCCCACCGGCGGGCGAGGCCACGGTGGGCGACGGTCTCAGCTGAGCGGGTTCTCCCAACGGAGACCGTCGAAGCGGGAGAAGTCGGAGTCGTTGGACACGAGCACCAGCCCATGCTCGATGGCGATCGCCGCCAGATGCCGCGTCGCTGACCAGGTTCGCGGCTCAGCTGACCGCCGCTCCACCGGATCGAGGAAGATCTCGCCGTGGCGTGGGCCCGGCTCTGGCGACCATGCCACCTTCGCCGCCAAGCAGTCGCGCACCTAGCCCGACGCCTGCGATGGCGAGAGCGGTCGGCGCGTGGCCCGCAGGTTCGTGCTGATCCCCAAGAAGGCCGTGAGGCTCATCCACGGCAGACCGACGCGGCGTGGCCCGTTCCAGCGCGTCGGTCAGCCAGTCGAACGACGGCTCGATGGAAGGGACCGTCCTCGTCCACTGCGTGCAGGAGCAGGTTCGCGTCGAGGAGCATCAGCGATGCGCGGGGCCCTCGAGGGCGTCGAGCGCCTCGGCGACGTTGGACACGTCGATGCGGATACCGATCGGCGCGGTGCGCTGGACGAACGGGGTTCTGGGGCGAGAGGCCGCGGCGCCGGCTCGAAGCAACTCGTTGACGGCCTCGCTACGCCCGAGACGCCTCGACTGCTGCAGCCGCCTCGACGGCGGCCAGGACATCGGGATCGAGGTCGATCGTGGTGCGCACGGGAGCAGTCGAGCATCATGATGCGTCTTTCCGCGATCAGGATGTGCGGACGGTTCGCTCCAGGATCCCCAGGGTGGCCTTGAGGGCGGACTCGGGCACGATCGGCCAGTTGCCCCGGGACTTGTACTTGTCGTCCACCGCCGACCAGTCGTAGATGGACGTGACCAGGGTGCCCCCTTCGACCGGTTCCAGGCGATAGCCGTAGTAGTGGCCGATGCTGGGGAAGTTCAGGCCGGACACCTCCCAGGTCAGGAACCGATCCGGCTCGAAGGCGGTGATGGTGACGGTCACGTCGTACTTGCCCATCGGGAGGTCGCCCAGTGCCTCGCGGTCCATGTGGATCACGAAGGTGTCGCCCACGGCCTGGGCCGGCTCCCCGGTGGAGTCCTGGAGCATGCCGGAGGCGTCGATGGCCACCTGGCCGGTCGGGCTGCTCACGATGCGGAAGATGTCGGCCGCGTCGGCCGGGATCGTCCGCTGGACCTCGATGCGCTCGTTCATGGCGCCATCCTGCCAGGTGGTCCCGCCCGTGGCGCAGCTCAGGTCGACACGATGGTGGCACCCGACGTGCCCGGTGCGCCGTAGAGCTGGGCGAAGCCCACCTTGGGTCCGCCCGGGACCTGGCGGTCCCCGGCGGTGCCCCGCAGCTGCTGGGTCAGCTCGTAGATCTGGCGGAGCCCCGACGCCCCCACCGGCTCCCCGTTGGCCATGAGGCCGCCGTCGGTGTTGATGGGCAGCCGACCGGCGATCTCGGTCTGGCCTTCGGCGATCAGCTTCTCCTGGTCGCCGTCGGCGCAGAACCCGGTCTCGGCCATGTGGATCACCTCGGCCCCGGCCTCGGTGTCCTGGAGCTGGATCACGTCGACCTCGTCGGGACCGATGCCGGCCAGCTCGAACGCGGCCCGCGACGCCTGCACGGTCGGACCGTCGACCACCGGCAGCGAGGCCCAGGTGCCGTGCACCTCGAAGGTGCCCAGCTGGCGGGTGCGCACCGCGGTGGCCCGCAGGTAGACCGGCGACGACGTGTAGCGGTGCGCCTGGTCGGCGCGGCACAAGATCACGGCCGCCGCCCCCTCGTCGGGCGCGCAGAACATGAACTGGCGCAGCGGGTGGTTGAGGACGCGGGACTCGAGGATCTGCTCCTCGGTCAGGGGCTGGCGCCGGAAGGCGTTGGGGTTGAGCGAGCCGTTGCGGAAGTTCTTCGCCCCCACCCGGGCCAGGGTCTGGTCGGTGATGCCGTGGTCGTGCATGTACCGGTTGATCTTCATGCCGAAGTACTTCGTGGTCAGGAAGTGCCCGGTCTCGCCGTACCAGGCGGGCAGGGCGTACTCCACCGAGTCGGCCGAGAAGGCCCGGGCCGGGTGCTTGTCCATCCCCACGGCCAGCCCCAGGTCGTAGGCACCCAGCGAGATCATCTTGGCCGCCATGTCCAGCGACGAGGCGGCGGTGGCGCAGCCGTTGTAGATGTTGGTGAAGGGGATGCCGGTGGGTCCCAGGTAGGTGACCACGCTGTCGGGGTTGTCGACCTCGTAGCTGCCCCCGAAGGCGAACTGGATGTCCCGCCAGTCGACCCCGGCATCGCCGAGCGCGGACCGGATGGCATCGGCGCCCATCTCGACCGCGGACTTGCCGGGGAACCGGCCGAAGGGGTGGAGGCCCACCCCGATGATGGCGACGTCGTTCATGGTCTGCTCCTGGCTCGATCAGTGGGGGCGTCAGCCGGCAGGGGCGAAGGCGAAGGAGACGACCTCGTTGCCCTCGTCGTCCACCCGCAGCGGGATCAGGACGAGCTCGACGGGCATCCCGAACTCGAGCTTGTCGGGATCGCTCTCGGTCAGCCGGGACTCGATCATCAAGGTGTCCGACACCTGCACCCAGCCCATCCCGAACGGCTCGAAGGTCTTCGGGTCGGTGTTGCCCACGTAGGGCGGTGCCACCGGGGGGAACGACTGGGTGGTCCAGGTGTAGAGCGAGCCGCGGGGCTCGAGCAGCTGCTCGGTGACCTCGCCGCCCGAGCACCCGGGGCAGTGCGGCAGCGCCGGGAACACCACCAGGTCACAGGCCGTGCAGGCGGATGCGATCAGGCGGGGATCGTCGGACGGCCAGGTGAACAGTCCTTCGGCGATGGGTACTCGGGGCAACGGTCGCTCCTGGGTTCGGACGGCGGTGCTCGATGGGAGGGAGATGCTGTCTTGAGGAGAAGCGTATTCTTCTCGGGTCGGCCCCGCATCTCACCGGCTGATCGGACCCACTGGCTACGCTGCCCGCCCATGGAGCTCCGACCGCTCATGACCATCGACGTGGCGGTGCGGCCGCTGGTCGAGCTGGGCGCCTTCCCGCTCGGGGGCCGGCGGGTCGTGACCTTCGACGGGGGCACCTTCGAGGGTCGCGACGGGCTGGGCGGCACCATCGCCGAGGGCGGCGTCGACTGGCAGCTGGCCCGTCCGGACGGGACCCTCGAGATCGACGCCCACTACCTGCTGGTCACCCATGACGGCGCGTCCATCGAGGTCCGCTCGACCGGGTTGCGCAAGGCCACGGCGGCGGTGGCCGACCGGATGGCCCGCGGTGAGGCCGTCGATCCGTCCGAGTACTACTTCCGCACCCACATCCGCTTGTCGACCTCGGCGCCCGAGCTGGCGTGGATGAACGACCTGCTGGCCGTGTCCTCCGGCGAGCGCGCTGGCGGCCGTCGTGCGGATCCATGTGCACGAAGTCCTCTGAGCGTGGGCCACGCCGACCCGTCGGTCATCGTGGTGGGGGCCGGGATCGGTGGCCTGGCCACGGCGCTGAGCCTGCACGAGATCGGGGTGGCGGCCGAGGTGTTCGACAGCGTCCGCGAGGTGCTCCCGCTGGGGGTGGGCATCAACCTGTTGCCCCATGCCGTGCGCGAGCTCGACGCCCTGGGCCTGCTCGACGCGTTGCGTGTCCCAGGCGGTCGAGCCCTGCAGCCTCATGTACTGCTCGCGCCACGGCCAGGAGATCTGGCGTGAGCCGGGGGCACGGCCGCCGGCTACCCGTGGCCGCAGCTGTCCATCCACCGGGGCGCGCTCCAGGAGGTCCTGGTGCGTGCCTTCGTGGATCGGGTCGGCGCCGACCACCTCCACCTGGACCACCGGCTCGTTGGAGGTGGACGCCGATGACGACCAGGCGACGGCCACCTTCGACCGGGCCGGGGACACCACGGCCGTGGACCGCCACGGCCACGGCCGTGGTGGCGGCCGACGGCATCCACAGCGTGGCGCCGGGCCCAGCGCTACCCCGACGAGGGGGCTCCGCAGTGGAACGGCTCGCTGCTCTGGCGGGGCGTGGCCGAGCTCGCCCCGGTGCTCGACGGGCGCACGATGATCTGGGCCGGCCACCGGGACCAGAAGTTCGTCGGCTATCCCATCGCCGATCTGGCCGACGGGCGCCAGGCCTTCAACTTCGTGGCCGAGCTGCGACGGCCGGGATCCGACCTCAACGAGCAGGAGGACTGGAACCGGGCCGGGGACCTGGCCGACTTCCTGCCCGACTTCGAAGACTGGCGCTTCGATTGGCTCGACGTGCCGGCCATCATCGGCTCGGCCCCGGCCACCTTCCTGTTCCCGATGGTCGATCGCGACCCGGTGGGGCGTTGGACCTTCGGCCGTTCCACCCTGCTCGGCGACGCCGCCCACCCCATGTACCCGATCGGTTCCAACGGCGCCTCCCAGGCCATCCTCGACGCCCGGGTGTTGGCCGGCTGCCTGCGCCGACGACCCGGACGTGGTGGCTGCGCTCGAGCGCTACGACCAGCTTCGGCGACCGGCGACCGCGGCCATCGTGATGGCCAACCGGGGGCTGGGCCCGGAGGTGCCCATGCAGCTGGTGCACGAGCGGGCGCCCGAGGGATTCGACCGACATCGATGACGGTGATCACCCGCGACGAGATCGACGAGGTCACCCTGGCCTACCGCCGCACCGCCGGCTTCGCCCTGTCCGCGCTCGGGGACGATCCGCGCTCGCTGATCGACCAGACGCCCGGGGAGTGAGCGCGCCGGTGTCGGGTCCGTTGGCCGGACTGGCGGTGGTCGAGCTGGCCGGGCGGGGGCCGGGTCCCTTCGGGGCCATGGTGCTGGCCGACCTCGCCCCGCGCCCACCGCGCTCAGGCCGAGCGCCACCTCCACCACCCGGATCCCCTCCAGGGGCGAGGTGAGCGGGGTCGACGGGTTCGGTCGCGAAGGGTGTTCGGACAAGGCGCTCCGCCTCTCGTCGGCTGGCTGGTACCGGTCCGCCGCTCGGCACCCTAGGTCAGCCCGCCCACCGCGGCCGCGTGGCCGTGCGATCCTACGGAGATGGACGCGCCGCCCCCCGATCCGCACGCCTTCTGGGAAGGTCACTACGGCAAGCAGGACCAGATCTGGAGCGGAGACCCCAACGCCATCCTGGTTCGCGAGGCCGAGGGCCTCATCCCGGGTACGGCGCTGGACCTCGGTTGTGGCGAAGGTGGCGACGCCATCTGGCTGGCTCTGCGGGGCTGGCGGGTCATCGGCGTGGACGTGTCCACCCTGGCCCTCGGGCGCGCCGCGGCGGCGGCCGACCAGGCCGGTGTGGCCAGCCAGATCGACTGGCAGGAGCGCGACCTGTCCTCGTCCTTCCCCGACGGCACCTTCGACCTGGTGTCGGCCCAGTTCCTGCACTCGCCCATCGACATCCCCCGCGACCAGATCCTCCGGTCGGCCGCGGGTGCGGTCGAGCCCGGGGGGACGTTGCTGATCGTGGGCCACGCCGACGTCCCCCCGGGGGCGCACACCGATCACGGCCACACCCTCGACCCGCATGCCGACGCCCGAGGAGGTGATGGCCGGCCTCGACCTCGATCCGCAGGCCTGGGAGGACGAGCTGCTGGAGCGGCCGCCACGCCCGGTCACCGGTCCCGACGGGCAGCCCGCCACCCTGACCGACACCGTGGTGCGCATCCGGCGCCGGCGGTGAACGCGTCTGACGACGGTGGCAGGATGAGATCGTGGCGCATCCGCTCGACGATCATCCGATGCGACACCTGTTCAAGGCGCCTCGGTCGTCGAGTCGGCGGGCATCGTCGTGGGATCGCGGCGGAGGCAACTTCGACTGCATCCAGGTCGGCCCCGGCGAACGGTTCCCGCTGCTCGAGGTCGAGGGTGCGGGCTGCATCACCCGCATCTACGTGGCCCTGGCCGCCTACGAGCTGAGCGACCACCGCGACGCCATCCTGCGCTGCTGGTGGGACGGGGAGGCGACGCCCTCGGTGGAGGTGCCGTTGGGCGACTTCTTCGGGGTGTGCCACGGACGCATCCGCGAGTACGCCAGCGCCTTCACCACCGTGAACCCGGGCATGGGCGGCTCGCCCGGGCTGAACGCCTACTTCCCCATGCCCTTCGCCGAAGGCGCCCGCATCGAGTTGGAGAACCGGGCCGATGCCAACCTGGGCGGCCTGATGGGCGTGGTCTGGTACCACATCGAATACGAGGAGTTCGAGGAGGCGCCCGGTGACGACGTGTTGCGCTTCCACGCCCAGTACCGCCAGGAGCGACCCACGGTGGCGGCCATGGAACCGGCCAACGTGCAGCTCCACGGCGGGGTGAACCTCGACGGTGCCGACAACTACGTGGCCCTGGAGGCCCACGGCCAGGGCCAGATGGTGGGTCTGGTGCTGGAGATCGACAACGTGGCCGGCGGTTGGTACGGCGAGGGCGACGACATGGTGTTCGTGGACGGCGACACCTGGCCGCCACGGATCCACGGCACCGGCCACGAGGAGGTGTTCGGGTCCGGCGCCTGCCCCCTGGCGGAGTTCGCCCGGCCCTATGCCGCGTTCCACCTGGTGGAGCACGACGACTACCGGGGACTGGTGGGCATGTACCGCTGGTACGTCCCCGACCCCATCCGCTTCGACCGCTCGCTGCGCTGGACCATCGAGCACGGCCACGCCAACAACTTCGCCAACGACTACTCGTCGGTGGCCTACTGGTACCAGCGCGAGCCCCACGCCCCGTTCCCCCAGCTCCCCGGTCGCGACGCCATGCGCCCGCCACTGCCTCCGGGGTTCGACCAGGTCCGGGCCGCCGTGCTCGAGGCCATGATCAAGCTGGCCGGCCCGGCCGAGAACCTGGCCCGCATCGCCTCCTTCGCCGAGCCCTACTACCGCGGCGAGTTCGAGCTGGCCCTCGAACGGGTGCAGGCCCTCGACCTGCCCTAGCCACCGCCGCGCCGCGAATCGTAAGGTGGCTGCGGGTCGAGATCCCGATCCCGACCACCTACGTGTGCACCACGGACTGCTGGTGGAGCGTGACCGAGCGGTTCGGGAACGGCTCCACGCCGAGCGATCGGCTGACGCTGAGCGCTGACATCGCCACGACCTCCCCCGGCTGACGGGGCGCCAGACGCGGCCCTCAGGTCGGGCGACGGAGCCGCAGTCGGTTCTCGGACAGCGCGTCGCTGAACCGACCCTCCGGCGAGGCCTCGGCCAGCACCGCCCGCAGCTCGCGCTCGAAGTCGACGAGCCGATCACCGAAGAGGTGCGGCGCGGTGGACGACGTCGACAGCACCCAGGCCACAACGTCGTCCGCGTCGCGCTCGAGCATGCGGTCGTCGGGCACGATCACGGTCTGCTCGGGCGCGAAGCCGGCGGCCTGGAATATGGCATCCTCGTCGTCCGGGGAGCTGTTGCGGCGACCCTGGCCGGCACGCAGGTCTGGGCCGAGCCATCGCACCCGCAGCTCGTCGATGGCCGGATCCGGCACCGCCGGGTACGGCCCGGGACGGTGCAGCTCCGGCGGTGGCCGATGCCACAGGTCGACCTGGACCACCACGCCACCCGGCTCGAGCATGGCGCGGACCGCGGCGGCCACCTCGGGCCGGTCCATCCAGTGGAACGACTGGGCGAAGGTCACCACCCGGAACGTTCCGAGCGCCCCGGGCAGGGCTTCGGCCCGCATCTGCACCCACGACGCGTTCGCGATCCGCGCCTCGGCCGCGGCGCGCCGCGCTTGGGCGATCATGCCCACGTCCGGGTCGAGCCCCACCACCTCGCTGAAGAGATGGGCGAACAGCACGGTGACGGTTCCGGGTCCGCAGCCGACATCGAGCAGGCGACCTTGGCCGTCGAGCTCGAGAGCCCTGGCCAGCTCGTCGGCCAGGCCCGGCGCGTAGGGCTTGCGACCTCGGCGGTAGTAGTCGCTGGTGCCCTGGAAGACCGAGTCGTCCCACACCCAGTCCTGCCAGGGATGCGGCGTCGCGTCCCCACCGTCGGTCACCTCGCCATGGTACCGAGCACCATTCCGGCCGATTCGAGTCACCGTCGTGACGCCCGGGTGAGCTGAGACGGTACGGGGCACGAACACGTAGCGCCACAACTCGACCGGGCCATCGTCGTCGAGCACGTAGGTCCCGTCGCGCTCCTCGACCTCCAGAGGCGGAGGGAACCGCACCAGCCGACTGGTCGACGGCCCGCCCACGCACCGGATGAGCATCCGTTCGCCGGGTTCCATCCGCGGCAGGAGCTAGCTCGCCGCCGACACCCGGAACACGTTGCCCTCGACGTCCAGCGCATCCCTGGCTTCCGCGTCGACCGATGCCAGGAACCGCGCACCGAGCTGAGCCAGCCGATCGCAGGTCGGGCCGAAGTCGGCTACGTCGAAGACCAGCTTCATCGCGCTGGCCGAGCGGGCTTCGGGCGGGTCGGCGATGCTGATCTCCTCGGCCACCGCCGTGGGCACGGCGTGGATGGCCAACCGGATCGTGTCGTCGGCCAGGACCGTGTAGCCCGGGCCGGATGCGTCCTCGAGGATGGCCAGCTCGAAGCCGTCCCGGTAGAAGGCGACCATGGCGTGGTGATCCTTGGCGAAGATCATCGAGGTCAGCATGCAGGCGGTCCGCCCAGGAGGATCAACCCGACCATCAGCAAACCCCGCTTCCCGGCGACGATGCTAGCGGGCGCTGCGAACGGCTCGGCGGGATCAACCTTCGGGAAGGGCGGCGAAGTCGCGCTTGGCGCCCCGGTACCACTTCATGCCCGACACGGGGTGCTTCCAGCGACCCTTCATGGCGCTCAGCGCCTCGCGGTGGGTCTCGTCCCCCGCCGCCACCGTCGCGTTCAGATGGGCATCCTGCAGCTTGATCACCTCGTCAGCCGACTCCCCCTTGAGGGCCTGGTCACATGGACCCCCCAACTGCCGACACGTCATCGTCTTCACCGGACTCTCCTCTCTTCGTGGACTGGCCTTCGTGGACTGGCCTTCGTGGACTGGCCACCAACATGGGCAACGGTACAAAGACCCAGCCGTCGACCGCTTCTCCGATCCTGCTCGGTGCCGGCGGCGCTCTGAGCTCAGCCCCCGGGTGGCGGATGCACCGGGTCCGCAGCCTTGACCGCGGGCTCACGTCGGTCCCTGGCTAGGAGTGGTGAGCGTTGCGCCACCTGCGCCAGTTCACGGGGCGTTCCCTTGACCGGCCGTCGGGGTAGCGCGAGCGTCGGTGCTGGACCCGGATCCTGGGAGGCAGTCATGAGCACGACCGAGGCTCGTCGCGGCGCGAATGCGGGCGAGAAGGCCGAGAGCGTCGACTTGAATCTGGAGGCGGTCATCATCCCCGTCTCCGATGTCGACCGGGCCAAGACCTTCTACGAGGGCCTGGGGTGGCGGCTGGATGCCGACATCGCCGACGGCGACTTCCGCATCGTCCAGTTCAACCCGCCGGGTTCGGGGTGCTCGATCCAGTTCGGCACCGGTCTCACGTCGGCTCCCGCGGGCACGGCCATGAACCTCCTGGTCGTGTCCGACATCGCCGCCGCCCATGACGACCTGGTGAGCAGGGGCGCCCTCGACCCGAGCGAGGTGTTCCACGATGCCAGCGGTGGCTACAACCGCTTCGACATCGACCTGCGGGCCAGTGGCCCCGATCCGCAAGGGCGCACCTACGCCACGTTCAT
The DNA here is from genome assembly GCA_963793965.1 of uncultured Microthrixaceae bacterium. Lineage (GTDB taxonomy): Bacteria > Actinomycetota > Acidimicrobiia > Acidimicrobiales > Acidimicrobilacustridaceae > UBA4742. The sequence goes on along the minus strand of CAWCCB010000006.1, from coordinate 457,082 downwards.
GGCCTTCAGCGATCCCGACGGCAACAGCTGGCAGCTCCAGGAGGTGACCAGCCGACTGCCCGGACGGGTCGACTCGACCTCGGCCACGTTCCGCTCCGTCGCAGATCTGACCAAGGCGCTCGAGCGAGCCGCGGCCGCGCATGGCGAGCACGAGAAGCGCACGGGCGGACCAGATGATGGCTGGCCCGCCTGGTACGCGGCCTACATGCTGGCTGAGCAGACCGGCACCGAGCTCCCGTCCTGAGCGACTACGACGTCATCGTCCTCGGGGCTGGTGCCCCGGGCGAGCATTGCGCCGGCGCGCTCGCCGAGGGTGGGCTGCGCGTCGCGGTGGTGGAGCGCGAGTTGGTGGGCGGCGAGTGCTCCTACTGGGCCTGCATCCCCTCCAAGACGCTGCTCCGACCCGGCGAAGCCGCCCACGACGCCAACGACGCGGCTGCCGTCGCGAAGGTCGACGTCGAGGCCGCGCTGGCCTGGCGCGACTTCATGGTCTCGAAGCACACCGACACCACGGCGGCGACGTGGCTCACTGACCGCAACATCGACCTGCTGCGCGGCAACGGCGGCTGGCCGGGAGCGGCGCGGTGGAGGTGGACGGTGTTCGCCGCACCGCCCGACACGTCGTGGTGGCCACCGGCGCCGAACCGATCGTTCCGCCGGTTCCCGGTCTGCGTGAGACCGAGGGGGTGTGGACCAACCGCGAGGTGACCGCCATGACGGCCGTCCCTCGCCGCCTGCTCATCCTGGGTGGCGGCGCGGTGGGCGTGGAGATGGCCCAGGCCGTGCGCCGCCTGGGTGGTGAGGTGGCAGTGGTCGACCTGGCCGAGCGGGTGCTGTCAGCCGAGCCCGCGCCGTTGGGCGAGGCGCTCGGCGACGTCCTTCGCAGCGACGGCATCGAGCTCGTGCTCGGCGCGCAGGCGACGGCGGTGCGGCGCGAGGGCGACGAGTACATCCTCGACCTGGACGACAACCCCTCGCTGCGCGGTGATCGCCTGCTGGTGGCCACCGGTCGCCGGCCGCGCGGTCGACGGAATCGGTCTCGAGACGGTCGGCATCGACCCCGACCACCATGGCATTCCCGTCGACGAGCGCTTGCGCGTGGCCGAGGGCATCTGGGCCCTCGGCGACGTCACCGGCATCTGGCCGTTGACCACCACCGGGAAGTACCAGGGCGACATCGTGGCCGCCAACATCCTGGGTGAACCCCGCCAGGCCAACTACGAGGCCCTGCCCCGCGTGGTGTTCACCGATCCGCAGGCGGCCGCGGTCGGGGCCACCGAAGGGCGATTCCGCGGCACCGCGCCGGTCTCGGGTGTGGCCCGGACGGCCACTTACAGCCGCGCCTACGCCGAGTCGAACGGCTTCCTCACGCTGCTCAGCGATGGGGAGCGCCTGACCGGCGCCTACGCGCTCGGTCCCGAGGCCGGTGAGTGGCTCCAGCAGGCCACGTTGGCCATCCGGGCGCACGTCCCCCTCGAGGTGCTGCGCGACACGATCCAGCCGTTCCCGACCTTCTCCGAGATCTACGCCGATGCCCTCAAGGCACTCGGGACCGACGTCGCCCAGCGCGCCGGTTGAACAGGAGCCACATGCGATCCGACATCACCCCGGGTGGTTCGTTCCCCGACTACACGCTGCCCGATCATGAGAACGTCCCCCGCTCGCTCAGCGAGCTGCAGGGCGACGACCCGATGATCCTCACGCTGGCCCGGGGTCACTACTGCCCGAAGGAGCATCAGCAGCACCTCCAGCTCGCCGCCTTCTATCCCCAGATCGCGGTGGCCTACACCCAGGTCGTCACCATCTCGACCGACGAGCACCACGAGCTCCAGGAGTTCCGCGCCTCGTCGGGGCCCAGTGGACCTTCCCGGCCGACCCGGGCCGCACGATCCAACGGGACCTCGACATCCAGGAGTACACCGACCCCGAGCACGATCCGATGATCCCCCACACCCTGGTGCTCAAGCCCGGGCTCGTCATCCACCGGATCTACAACGGCTACTGGTTCTGGGGACGGCCCTCGGTCGAGGACCTCCGCGAGGATCTGCGGGTCGCCACCCGCGAGGTCCGGCCCGACTGGGACCTCAGCACACCGGGGCTGCGCGAGGCCTGGGACGCGGGCGATCTCTCGTCGTTCCATGGTTGGGACAAACGAGCAGCCGCAGGCCAGGGCGCGGACTGAGAACGGACCGGCGACACCCGGCGCGTCAGGTCGCCTGAGCGGCCTCGGCTTGGGAGATGGCCCAGGCGGCGTTGACCAGCCCGATGTGACTGAACGCCTGCGGGAAGTTGCCCAGCAGCTCACCGCTGACGGGATCGACCTCCTCGGCCAGCAGGCCCACGTCGTTGACGAACGCGGCGGCGCGCTCGAACACGGCACGCGCCCGCTCGACTCGCCCGGCCGTCGCCAGCGCCTGGGCTAGCCAGAACGTGCACAGCAGGAACGCGCCCTCGTCACCCTCCAGACCGTCGCTGGTGCGGTAGCGGTAGACCAGGCCGCGCTGGCCAACGAGATGGGCCTCGGTGGCCTCGATGGTGGACAGCACCCGGGGGTCGTCGCCGGGCAGGAACCCGACCAGGGGCACCATCAGGTTCGAGGCGTCCAGCTCGTCGGCGCCGAAGGATTGTGTGAAGGCGCCGACCTGGTCGCTCCAGCCTTGGCTGAGGATGGCGTCGCGCACCTGGTCGCGGGTGCGCTCCCACGCGGGGACACGCTCGGACGCTCCGAGGTCTGCGGCCAACGACGTCGCCCGGTCGAGCGCGACCCAGCACATGAGCTTGGAGTACACGTAGTGGCGCGGCTCGTCGCGGAACTCCCAGATGCCGTGATCCTGTTCCTGCCAGCGCCGCGCCGCGGTGTCGGCCAGCGCGACCAGGAACTCGCGGGTGGGCAGGGTGAGCTCGGGTGGGGTACCCCAGCGGTCGGGGTCGGCCTGGGGCCCCACTCGGTGAGCCGGGTCGAAAAGGTGGTCAGAGAGCCGATGCACGGCGCTGAGCAGCTCGCCGTAGACGTCGAGCTGGCGTTGGCCCCAGGCGCCGTTGCCGACCCGCACCGGGACGGACCCTCGCCAGCCTTCCAGGTGGGGCAGCTCGCGCTCGGACAGGTCGCGCTCGCCGCCGATGCCGAACATGATCTGCAGATCGCCGTCCTCGACCAGCGAGCCGGCCGCGGAGGTGGTCATGTACTCGACGAACTCGTTGGCTTCGTCGGGGCAGGCAGCCACCCACAGCGCCTCGATGGTGAACGACGCGTCCCGGACCCAGGCGTAGCGGTAGTCCCAGTTCCGGGGGCCACCCACCACCTCGGGCAGCGACGTGGTGGCCGCGGCACAGATCGCACCGGTCGGCTGGAACGACAGCGCCTGGAGCACCCGCCCGCTGTGATGGACCAGGTCTCGCCACGGACCGACGTAGGCCTGGTGCAGCTCCGACCACGATTCCCAGGCCGACACCGTGTCGTCCAGGGCCGCGGCGATCTCTTCCTGGGTCCACACTCGAGCCTCGATCGCGTCGGCGCGCCGGTTGTGGTGCAGGGCGAAGCCGACCCGGTCTCCCTCCGCCATCGAGAACCGAGCCGAGGGCGGACGATCGGTCGACCGCCAGAGGGGTCGGACTGGACAAGATCAGGACATCGGCCCCTCCGGTGGCGGCCACGCCCCAGTCCGCCGCTTCGAGCAACGGGAACACCAGGCCGTACTCGGGTCGAGGCCGGTACTCCAGCTCGATGTCCACCTGACCCTGGGTGCAGCTGAGCTGGCGCAGCAGGACATGAGGCGCATCCCGGCCCAGACCGTGCCCCCGGTTGCCCTGACCCCGTGGCCAGGGTGTCGACCACCGTGGCGGTGCCGGAATAGGTCTGGTACGTCGTCTCCAACACCATGGTGCGATCCAGGTAGCGCCGGGCGATCGTGGTCGCGCCCGGCGGCCGCTGGGACCAGTGCCCCGCTCCGTCGTCGAGGAGCCGAGCGAAGACCGATGGGCTGTCGAAGCGAGGCAGGCACAGCCAGTCGATGGAGCCGTGCACGCTCACCAAGGCCGCGCTGTGCCGATCCGACAGCAGGGCGTAGTCGCCGATGGCGGTGGCGTTCATGCGGGGGGCTCTTGCGCGACGATCAACGGTCGACTGCCGGTTCCACGTCGTCGTAGAGCCGAGCGGCGACCAGCAGCCCGTCTCCGCCGCGCTCGAACACGGCGATGCCGGCCTGCGGTGGGACCTGGTGGCGGCCCCAGCGCACGCAGTTGTATTCGACGGCGCAGCGCTCGGTGTCGTCGGTGACGCGACAGAGCTCGAGGTCGAGCCCGCCGGTGCGGAAGCAGCTGGAGAAGAAGCCGCGCAGCTCGCCGGGACCCCGGTGGAGCGAGTGTGGGCCGATGGGCTCGCGCACGTACCCGTCCGGCGCGAAGGTGCTCACGATGGCGTCGGTGTCTCCGCGAGCCAGCGCCGACTCAGTATGTGGCGACGACGTCACCCGGTTCGACGTGGTCGGCCTTCAGGATCGGGGCCCGGATGGGGCGGTGGCCGACCACGGGCCATTGGCTGCAGTAGGTGCGGAACACGACCGAGGCTTCGTCGGGCGATTCGGCCACGACGGCCACCGGCCACAGCACATCGATCCCGTCCAGGGTGAGGTGCGCGTGCACCTCGACGACCGCCCGTTCCTCGGAGAGCGTCGAGGCCACGATCTCGGTGCCGGTGAGGTGGTCCGCCAGCCACGCCTGGCTCTGCCTGACGAACTTCCGCAGGTGCCGGTGCCCCTGGATCTTGCCGGCCAGGGGGTCGTAGACCAGGACCTCACCGGGCCAGACGATCTCCAATCCGTCGGCGTCGCCCTCGGTCAAGGCGTTCAGGTACTGGGTGACGGGGTCGTCCCGGCCGGCCACACGGGTTTCGCGACGCACCAGCTCGACGGCAGCGACGAAGTCCGGAAACCACGGCATGTCCACCTCCGGGACCGTGCCGTTGCCGGCCGCTCCACGAACAGCAGCACGCTATCCGCGAGGCGCTGGCCGCGAGGTCTCCCGCCGGCCCGGCACGCCTCCGTGGCTTCGACCCGTTCCCTGCTTGGCTTCCCAGCTGCTCAACGGCAGCGGACCCGAATGTCGACTTGGTCGATCATCCGTAGGCGGCTCAACGTGCTGCCCCAGGGAAGTTGGGCTGCAGCCGGTTGAGATCAGTGGTGTCGAAGGGGGGACTTGTGTCTTGAACCCACGGGCCTTCGCCCTTCGGACTTCTCGGTGGCCGCGTAAGGCCAGGCGTGCCGGCCCGGTGTTCAGGGCGACGGCGTGTCCCGAGCAAGACGCGACGAGAACGCTGACCGCTCGGACTCGTCCCAGAAGGCGAGGATGGCCCAGGCATGGGTGGCCCCGGCCCGGCGAAGAGCATCGTGGCGGTGGTTGCCATCCTCCAGCACGTACACCCCGCCGCGGTACGAGACGAGGAGCGGCGGTGGTTCCCATCCCCGGGCCAGGCTCTCGTCCATAGCGTCGACCTCGCTGTCCCACTCCTGCCCAGGCACGGGGATGCTGACGTCGTGGTCGTCCGGGCCGGCCAAGGGGTGGAGGTCGTCCAGCGCGAAGGGGACGGGCCCGAGGAATGAGGCACCCCCGAAGGCGAGCTCGGCGGCGAGCGCTTCGTTATCGCTCCCCGGGCCGGCCAGGAAGGTCGTGACCCACTCGGCCAGGCAGCCGGCGTCGGCGGCCCGTTTCGCCGTCTCGACCGAGTAGGGGTCGTCGGCGGTCACCGATCCGCGGCCGAGGAAATCGTCTCGGCCAACGAGGCCAGGGAGCTGGTGCGGTCGTAGTCGGCATCGTGGTGCAGGCCGAGGGGGTCCATGAGGAACGGCCGGAGTCCTGCTCGCCGGGCGCCGACGACGTCGATGGCCGGCATGTCGCCAACGTACCAAGTCGCCTCCGCATCGAGCCCCAGCAGGTCCAGCGCGGCGTGGAAGATGCGCGGATCGGGCTTCATCACGCCGACGTTGCCCGAATCGACGACGAGCTCGATGGGTACGCCCATGCCCGAGCCCACCTGGCAGATCTCGAACGCCGCCAGCCGCTCGGCCATCATGCCGTCGGCGTTGGACACGATCCCCAGTCGCACGCCGGCATCGGCCAGGGCCTGCAACCCGTCCTTGGCGCCATCGATCGGCTCCACCCACAGGGCGGCGTCGGCGAACTCGCTATCGATGTGCCGGTGCGCCTCATTGCGTCGGGCGTGGTCCACGTCGCATGCCTCGATGTAGGTCTGCAGGTAGCCCAGCCACGCCTCGACCCAGCCAGTCTCGACGTCGATGTCGGTGGTGAAGCGGGCGGCGGCGCGGTAGTGGGCTGCGCTCAGCACCGAGGGGTCGACGTCGCACTCGGCGCGCGCGAAGGCCCCCAGCACCCGAGTCGGGTCCGGCAGTACGAACACGCCGCCAGCGTCGAGCAGGACGGCGGACGGGACGCTCGGGAAGGTCACCGACCCAAGGTAGCCACCGCTACTCCGGCCTGCGCGACCCGCTCCGCCGTTCCCTGCTGCTGTTCGTCGCCGAGGAGATCCTGGACCAGAGCCTCGCTACCGTCCGCTACGACCGGCCCTACCCCGCCTTCGGCGAGAGTGCGTGGGCGGCTCGCGACCGATCCACTTCGAGCCCATCCTCGCGTCGCCCCAGAGCCTCAACGGCTGCGACCTCTGCGGCTCCCGAACTGTCGCAACCCGCTGCAAGGCGAAGGCATCGCCCCAGCCATGCGTGGCGGAAACGCTGCCGCCGACGCCATCCTGGCCACCGCAGAAGCAGGCATTGACTGCGTCCCGCGGAGATGTCTCGGTAGCGACTCGAACCCCACCAGGTCCCCGATCCGCTGACCTGCAGTTTCGAATCTCGTAGGGGTACAACTCGGTGTCGGAGGGGGGACTTGAACAAATGTTCGATCGGTTCGGGCTGGTCCGGGCTGGTCCACATATGTCCTGGTCAGAGGCACTTTTCGGCCGACGGCCGTACCGCACCGTGACGCCGGATCCGGCCCGATCCGGAGGTTTTCGCTGACAAATCCCTGACAAACGACACAGGCGCCAAGCGTTCCATATCAGAGGAAGTGTTGTATATTGGTCGTCATGAGTCTCGCCGAGCACACCTTCACCCACATGCTGCGGAACTCCGGTGACGTGCTCGCCGAGGTAGAGCACCGCGACGTTGTGCTGCGACGTCGCGATGGCGAGGACCTGTTCCTCGGGCTGCGAGCCAGGGAGGAGTCGGTGCGCGACGCCCTCGGTGTCCTCGCTCGTCTGCTGCTCGCGGCGAGCATCGATCCCGAGACTCGGAGCCGCGTGGTCGGAGCGCTGTCGGCGTCTCTGCCCTGGGCCAGGTTCCTTCCCGACGACGAGCGAGACGAGTTCTTCGACGCACTTGCCTCGACAGCCGCCGCGTGCGTCGATCTCGACACCTTCGATCCTCTGGCACACCTCATCGAGGGTTGGAGGGCCACCGCGGAGATCCATGCGAATCCGGAGCTCGCCGAACTTCTGCGTGCCCCGCGCTCGGGCCCGCCGGTGAAGATCAAGCGTCCGAAGGCGAGCTGAGAATGGCACGGGCGGAGCGGATCGCTCGTCCGGCGCGCACCGACGAGTGGGAAATCGTCGCGGCGGACAAGGGGGTGTCGGACGAGTGGGAGCGGTGGGCAAGGCAGGAGCCGAACGCCCTCGCGGCCGCATACGACCATCTGGCCACGAACCCCACGCAGTTCTCGCCACGCCAGAAGCGGCTCGAGGGCCGCACCTACGGAACCGGCACCTACGGCGGAAGGACGTTCGTCCGTTGGCAGTACGAGGCGACCGCCGGCGGTCGGATCTTCTACTTCGTCGACGACCCGACCGAGGGCGGTCCGCAAGAGGGCCAATCGTCAGGGCCGCGGGCCGAAGCTGCCGACGGGTGATCATCGAGGCGGTTCATCCCGGACATCCGAAGGAATCCGAGCGCAAGCGCGGCTGAGGTCTCAGGCTTCGGTGTTTGGTGGATCCACACGCGGGCGCTGGATGCCTCGGGCACTCATGGCTGCACGGCTGGCAGATTCTCTGGCGATCCACGCGTAGTACTCGCCGAGTCGGCGGAGCGTCACTACCCCGGCGGCAACTCGGTTTGGGCGAGGAACTCTTCTCGGCTCAGCCTCGGGGCGGGTGGCGCACCCAGAGTGTTCTCGATCGACTGCTCGAGGTAGGCGCGTCATCCACCTGCTCACCGACCAGCCGATCCGGGTGCCAGACGATTCTCCAGGGTGGGGCGACCCCGGATCCGGCGCGTCGCGGCCATCATGGAGATCGCCCGGCACCATCGTCAGCCTGATCCCGGCCGGATAGATTCAGCTTCTCTGTACGTCGACCGGGCAACCTCGTCGCATACCGCCATCGGGAGGGCCCGTGGGCATCGAGCGATTGTCACCGCGTGAGCGGGAGGTGGCCGCGATCGCAGTCACGGGCTGCTCGACCCAGGACATCGCGGACGAGCTGTATCTCAGCGCACGGACCGTGGAGAGCCACCTCAGCTCGATCTATCGCAAGGTCGGCGTCACCTCTCGATCGGCCCTGGTGGCGAAGCTGGCCGGTCCAGTGTCAGCCGGCTCGCTCGGTGCGCCAGCCGCCGTCCCGAGCCTGCTCGGGTTCGCCGCGCCACCGAGCTTCGTCGGGCGACACGAGGAGCTGCTCGTCTTCGACAAGGCGCTTGGGGCGTCGCGCGCCGGGTCCTGGCGCTTCGTCACCGTCGGCGGGGAGATGGGTGCTGGAAAAACGACCCTCGTCGCGAAGGCCCTCGAGTCCGCACTCGCACCGGGCACGACCTTGCTCGCGGGCCGCTGCGTCGAGGATCTCGCCACGCCGTTCGGCCCCCTGGCCGACGCGCTCCGCCCCTTCCTCACCGACCGGCCGGGACTGCTGGAGCCGGTCGTTGGGCCTCAGGGCGGGGCGCTCGCCACGATCCTGCCGAGCCTCGCTTCGCGGCTTCCGACCCTCTCCCACGCCGTCGACCCGGGGGTGCTGCCCAGGCTGGTGGCAGGTGCGGTGCTGCAGGTTCTTCGGTACGCCTCCTCGTTCGGAACGACCATCCTCGTCATCGAGGACATGCACTGGGTGGACCGGGCGACCGTCGCCTTGCTGCGCTTCCTGCTCGCGTCGCCCGAGGAACTGCCCGTACTGGTCGTCATGACCTTCCGCGACACCGAGATCGAGCCGGGGCACCCGCTGACCGGTCTGCTCGCGGACCTGCGGAAGCTCGACGAGCATCAGGGCCTCGCGTTGCGCGGGCTGTCCCTGGACGACACCTTGCTGCTGGGCCGATCGCTGGGCGGCGGCCTCTTGGACGAGGAGCAGGTCGTTCGCCTCCACACCCAGTGCGCGGGCAACGCCTTCTACCTCGCTCAGCTTCTCGCCAACGACAACGGAGGTGCCACCGGGCAGGAGGTGGGCGGCGACCTGCTCACTGCGTCCATCCTCGAGCGCGTCGACCGGCTCGGCGGGCCACCGGTCGGCATGTTGGAGGTGGCCGCGGTCATCGGCCTGGAGTTCGACCTGGCGATCGCCGAGGAGGCCGTCGTCCTCGCCGGTCTGCCGGAGCACCCGCGGCCGATCGACCTCGTCGAGCGGGCCGAGCGGGCCGGGCTCCTCGCACCGATCCCCGGGCTCGATGAGCATCGCTTCGTGCACGACGTGGTGCGGACGGCACTGCTCGGGCGATTGTCCACCTCCCGTCTCGCCCGCCTCCACCAGGCGGTCGGCCGGGCCTTTGTGGCCCTCCGGGGCGACGGTCCGGCCGACGCCGCACTGGTCGCTGCCCACCTGGCGAAGTCGCCCGATGCCGGCGATCGGATCCAGTCAGGCCGTCGCGCCCTGCAGGCCGTGACCTCCGACGTGGCCCGCCTCGCCCCCGACGATGCGGCCGAGCTCGCCACGACATCCCTGCGCACCCTCCCGATGGGCGCCGACGCCGACGCCGTCCGCCTCGACCTGCTGATCGCGTTGTCCGAGATCCACTACCTACGACTCGACCACGACAGCCACCGGCGCGCCGTGCTCGAGGCGGTCGAGGTCGCCCGCCGCACCGGTGATCCCGTCGACCTGGCCAGGGCACTGGTCCCCTATCGCCTGCTGCCGCGGACCGGTACCGTCGACGAGGAGATCCTCGCCCTGGTCGACGAGGCCGTCGCCGGCCTGCGTGATGATGGCACCGCCGTGCTGCGAGCCCGCCTCGGCGGGTATGCCGCCTACCACCGCTCGGTCGGCGGCGCCGGATTCTCCGTCGCCCCGCTCGCCGAGGGGGCGGTCACCGATGCCCGCGCCTCGGGGAGCCCGGCCGCGCTCGCCATGGCGCTCTACACCCTGGCCGGCGTGCTGCTCGGCAGCCCCGACACCGACCGCCAGCTCGCCGTCGGCTCCGAGCTGGCCACGCTCCGCGACCAGGTGCCCGCCGAGATCGACCCGACCGACGGGATCCGCTTGTCGGCGACGGTCAGCCTCCAGATCGGTGACCGGCCCGCGTTCGAGCGTGACCGGGCTGCCCTGCAGGCGGGAGCCCAGCGGACGCTGAGCGCCTTCATGGGTTCGATGACGACCATGTTCCGCGCCACCATGGCGCTGTGCGAAGGGGACCTCGGGGTCGCCGCCGCCGCCAACGACGCCTTGCTCGGTGAGGCGCTCGGCGACCCGAACGTCCTGCTGGGATGGTTCGCCCAGCTCTGCGGTGTCCGCCTGGCGCAGGGACGAGGCCACGAGGTGGTGACGTTGGCCGAGCAGACCCTCGCCGACCACGGCGACCTCGCCGTCGTTCGGGCGCTCGTCGGTTGGGTCATCCACGCCGTCGGCGAGTCGGAGGCCGCGTGGTCGGTCGTGGAGCCCGTCGTCGCCCGAGGGCCCCACCTGCTGCCCGACGACTGGGTGCTGGCCGCGTCCCTGGCGATGCTCAGCGCGGTGGTGACCGAGCACGGCACCGACGAGGATTGCGTCCCGCTGGCCGATCGCCTCCGCCCCTACTCCGGTCAGCTTGTCGTGGTGGGATCGGGCACGCTCGTGCTGGGCGCGGCCGATCACTTCCTCGGCCTGCTGCACGCCAGGCTCGGCGACCACGGGGGCGCCGTGGCGCTGCTCTCGTCCGCGGTCGAGCGGGAGGAGGGCCTGGGTGCGACGCTCCTCGCCGCCCACTCCCGACTGGCCATCGCCGGGCTGGAACTGCGGGGCGAAGCCGACCGGGCCTGCGCCCACCCGTTGCTGGCAGAGCTCGGCCGCCAAGCAGCTGTGCACGGCTGGCTCGGCCTCGCCCGCGACATCGAGCGGACGCAGGCTCGGGCGTAGCCCGCCGCGGCCGGTGGGAAGGAGCGGAGCCCTTCCCACCCGGGTGGCGTGCAGGGCCGTACCCGACCACGGTTGGTCACGGGCCGACCAGGGCGCCGTCGACCAGGGTCCAGCCGGCGGGCAGTGCCGAAGGCGTGCCGGTGATGCCACCGGAGACCACGCCGGTGAGGTTGGCGCCGGTCAGGTTCGTGCCGGACAGGTTGGCGCTCGGATGAGCGTGAGCGTGTGGTCGAGGTTGGCGGAGGTGAGGTCGTCACCGGTGAAGTTCGTGCCGGTGAGGTCCTTGCCGGACAGGTCCGGGACTGGAGGGCCTGGCCGTTGTTGGACAGGTCGGCGCCGGTCAACGTCGCGGTGGCCAGCCCCGTCGCGTAGGACAGGTAGGTCGAGCCCGACAGGTTCGCCCCCGTGAGGTCCGCGCCGGTCAGGTTCGTGCTGTTGAACGTCGCCCCCGACAGGTTCGTGCCGGCCAGATCCGCACCCGCCAGGTTCGTGTTCGTGAAGTCCTTGCCGGACAGGTCGAGGTTCAGGCCGTGCAGGTCGAGGCCCGAGCCGGTGAAGTTCGCGCCGGTGAGCTTGGCGCTGAACAGCCCGGCCGACTGGTCGGCGCCGATGATCGTGGTGTTGATCCTCCGGTCACCATATCGATGTTCGTCAGCGCAGCGCTCGACAGGTCCGCCCCGGTGAACACCGTGCCGTGAGCGTGGCGCTGTCGAGGTTGGCGGAGGTCAGGTCGTCGCCGGTGAAGTTCGTGCCGGTGAGGTCCTTGCCGGCAGGTCCGAGGACTGGAGGGCCTGGCCGTTGTTGGACAGGTCGGCGCCGGTCAACGTCGCGGTGGCCAGCCCCGTCGCGTAGGACAGGTGGGTCGAGCCCGACAGGTTCGCTCCCGTGAGGTCCGCGCCGGTCAGGTTCGTGCTGTTGAACGTCGCCCCCGACAGGTTCGTGCCGGCCAGATCCGCACCCGCCAGGTTCGTGCTCGAGAGGTCCTTGCCGGACAGGTCGAGGTTCAGGCCGTGCAGGTCGAGGCCCGAGCCGGTGAAGTTCGTGCCGGTGAGCGTGGCGCTGAACAGCCCGGCCGACTGGTCGGCGCCGATGATCGTGGTGTCGATCCCGGTCACGTTCGTCAGCGCAGCGCTCGACAGGCCCGCCCCGGTGAACACCGCGTTCGTGAGCGTGGCGCTGTCGAGGTTGGCGGAGGTGAGGTCGTCGCCGGTGAAGTTCGTGCCGGTGAGGTCCTTGCCGGACAGGTCCGAGGACTGGAGGGCCTGGCCGTTGTTGGACAGGTCGGCGCCGGTCAACGTCGCGGTGGCCAGCCCCGTCGCGTAGGACAGGTAGGTCGAGCCCGACAGGTTCGCTCCCGTGAGGTCCGCGCCGGTCAGGTTCGTGCTGTTGAACGTCGCCCCCGACAGGTTCGTGCCGGCCAGATCCGCACCCGCCAGGTTCGTGCTCGAGAGGTCCTTGCCGGACAGGTCGAGGTTCAGGCCGTGCAGGTCGAGGCCCGAGCCGGTGAAGTTCGTGCCGGTGAGCGTCGGCGCTGAACAGCCCGGCCGACTGGTCGGCGCCGATGATCGTGGTGTTGATCCCGGTCACGTTCGTCAGCGCAGCGCTCGACAGGCCCGCCCCGGTGAACACCGCGTTCGTGAGCGTGGCGCTGTCGAGGTTGGCGGAGGTGAGGTCGTCGCCGGTGAAGTTCGTGCCGGTGAGGTCCTTGCCGGACAGGTCCGAGGACTGGAGGGCCTGGCCGTTGTTGGACAGGTCGGCGCCGGTCAACGTCGCGGTGGCCAGCCCCGTCGCGTAGGACAGGTAGGTCGAGCCCGACAGGTTCGCTCCCGTGAGGTCCGCGCCGGTCAGGTTCGTGCTGTTGAACGTCGCCCCCGACAGGTTCGTGCCGGCCAGATCCGCACCCGCCAGGTTCGTGCTGGTCAGGTCGAGCCCCGTGCCGGCCAGGTTCGTGCCGGTGAGCGTCGCGCTGAGCAGGCCCGCCGTGCGGTCGGTGCCGATGATCGTGGTGTTGATGCCGACGGCATCGTAGAGGTCGGTGTGCGAGAGGTCGGCGCCAGAGAGCACGGCGTTGGTGACGGTCGCGCCCGACAGGTCCGTTCCGGTGAGGTTTGCGCCGGTCAGGTCCACGCCGGTGAGGTTGCAGTCAGTGAGCTTCTTGCCCGACAGATCGTGCCCGGAGAGGTCCGCGCCCGAGAAGTACACGGTCGGGTCGCAGTCGCGGCCGGTCAGGTACACCGCGCCGAGCGGCGTGTCGGCGGCGGTGGACGTCGTGATCGGCGTACCGGAGGCGATCGAGAAGGTGCTCGACCCCCACATCTGGTCGCGGACCGACCCGGAGGGGTCGATGAAGCCGACGACGTAGGTGGAGGCGCTCAGCGAGGTGAGCTGGAAGTTGCCGCTGCCATCGGACCGCGTGAGGGCGATCGGGTCGCCGCTCGCCTGGTCGTACGCGACCACGACGATGTTGCCGAGGGCGACCGATCCGTTGTGGACGGTGCCGGAGATGGTCGACTGGGGAGCGAGCGTCGTGTCGACGCCGGTGGTCGCTGCGCCGGGGCTCACGGCGACGAGCGGTGCGGTCGCGGCGGACGTCGCGCCCCCTGAGAAGCGCGTGCTGTAGCCGCTGAGGCTGAACCGCACCTGGTAGCTGCCCTCGGGCACTGGTGGGAGCTGGTACGCTGCCGCCAGCCGTCGAGGTCGTGGTGGCTACCGTGTCGCCGGTCGAGGGGGCGATGGCGCTCACGGACACGCCGGTCAGCGCGCTGGACCCGTCGGTGACGGTCCCGGAGACGGTCCCCGGTGAGAGGGCGAGCGTCTCGTCGATCGTCGCGGGGCTGGCTGCCGAGGCGACGACGTCGGTCGCTCCCGACCAGTCCGACGCGCCCTGCCACCAGTCAGCCGACGAGAACCGCAACCGGTAGGTGCCGTCCGGCACGCTCGTGGCCGCGAACGAGTAGTCACCCTGGGCGTCGGTCACGGTCGCCGCGACCTGGGTGTCGGACGTCGAGGAGTACAGCGTCACCGCCACGCCGGCCGGGTGCGTGCCACTCGTCGAGTCGGTCACCCGCCCGTGCACCACCGCGCCGGCCGGCTGGCAGCCCGCGAGCGCGATCGCGCCGACCACCAAGCCGCACACCAGGGCCAGCGTCGCCGCGCTGCGACGGCGCCGACCCCGGGGTGCCGTGGTGCCGGCATGCCCTCCGACGGGCCCGAGGGCCTCTGATCCTGATCGTGTGTTCACGCCGTTCTCCCTCGGTCCAGCTTGACGGGCGGCCTGATGGCCGCAGGATGGTGACATTGGACCCGGGCGCCCTTGCGCGCATCCGGGAAACTACGGAACCTGCGACAGACCGGGCCCAGCGTTGGGACCGGACCGCCCGCCGGTCAGCCGGTGTAGCTGGGCTGGGCGGCCTGGGGGGCGGCAGGGGCCGCGACCGGCGGCGCCGTCGCCGGGGCTGGCACGGTCGTCGGGACCGCCTCGGTGATGGGCAGGGTCGAGCCCGCCACGGTCGTCGTCGGCGCCGAGGTCTCAGGTGCGGTGCTGGGCGGAACCGTCGTGGTCGCCGGCGGGCCGACGGTCACGGTGATGGGGCCGAGGGTCGGCGCCTCCGGGTCGAACGGGCAGCTCCCGACGATGGTGATCACCGAGCCCTCGGCAAGGCCCGGGGTCGTCGCGTAGATCGTCCGCGTCACGGTGAAGGATCCTGACGCGTCCGTTGCGATCGGGTAGTCGGTGCCGAAGTAGTTCTGGCTCGGTGTCCCGTAGTCGAGGGCCTCGTGGAGGATCGCGTCGCCGTTCGGCTCGCAACCCGTGCCGTGGATCGTGATGGCGCCACCGATCTCGACGGTGGCGGCCGTCGTGCTGATCGAAGGTGAACCTGTGGCCGCGGCGGGCATGGACGCTGCGACGGCCAGACAGGCGGCCGCCCCCAGGCCCATGCCGGTAAGGACGATGCGGGGCGTCCGGGTGATGAATGGGTTGAACATGGGCGATCCTCGGCTCTCCGGTGCGATGGGTCGCGGGCGGAACGGCGTGTTTGCGAGGTCACCGATCCATCCGCACCTCCCTCCTCGGGACGGCGCGACCATCGTGGGGGCCGCGCCCCGCTCGCGCATCCGTGAAAACACGGATTCGAGCAACCCGCGTACCGCGCCGGTTTGCAGCCGCTCCCATCCAACGCGGTCTGCTGCTCTCGCTGCGAGACTCGGCGGTGTTGCTGCTCGTTCGCGGGAAGCGGCGGGATGCAGCGCCGCCACCGCCCGACCCGAGCGCCGGGAGGCCCCGCCCGGCGCCCGACAGGTCCCACCCGTGACGAGCAAAGGGTTCGAGAGGGCGCGACGACGAGTCCGTGCGGTACGGCGGCGTATCGTGACCGGAAGACCTCGACTATGGCAAGCGCGAGGGGTCTCACACCGACCCGGATGGAACGCTGATCCGCTTCGGGTCACCGGTCCTCGCTGAGGAGGCCAACATGCTCACTGCACGTCCGAGGGTGCGCATCTCGGGACGCGGGACGCGTCTCCGGGTCCGTAAGAAGAGTGACCGGGCCGATTCGCTGGCCCTGGCGAAGGAGGCATGTCGGGTATCCATCGCTCTGGACAAGATGCTGGCCGAGGCCCTCCAGGAGGCTCGCACCGCGGGCACGAGCTGGACCGACATCGCCCGAAGTCTCCACATCCAGGCCGGTACCCAGCAGGACCTGATTGAGGGGCTCGGCGCTTCACGACAGGCAATGCTCGAGCGCCAGCTCAGAGGCGCGGACTGACCCACCCAAGGACCACCGAATTGTCGTTCGCTGGATGCCGAGCCGGGCCCGTCGGGAGGACAACGGTCCGGGGGGCGATGATGCCGAACCGAGACCCCCTATTCCCGACCGCGTGGGTGTTGGTGGGGTATGGCAGCTGGCGTCTACGTACTCGTTGAGCCTGGATGACGAGTCGGCCAGCACCGGAACGTGCACGGCAGCCGTCGTTTGGCCGAGCGCGAAGGTGACCGAGCCCGAGGCCGCGATGTAGGCGGTGCCCGGTGCTTGGGGTCCGGAGGCTCGGGCTAGTCGGCCCGGTCGAGCCCTCGACGTTGAGTCGCGGTACGGCGTCCTGGCCGCGGATCCGCTCACGCCTGCGGAGCTCGTAGACGACATCCTCGGACAGCAAACGTCCCGAACTCGCGCCAGCGCCGATCCTCCGCCGAGGCCCAGCATCGGACAATGATGTCGTGGGTCATCGAGACACCGGCACCCCGGCGTCCGGCCTGGTCGGGCGGGCGCCACGCGTCCCCGCACCTCCCGGACCACGCCGCCAGCGCCGCCTCGGGTCAGGTCCATCCAACCCAGCGCTCGTCACGTCATCGCCTCGCCAGGCACTGCGGTCGCGGCGGCGACGAGCGCTGCTCACCGTCGGCGCGGTGGCAACTGGTGGTGGGACCGGGACAACATTGAGCAAGGACCCAGGAGCAAGACGAGGTCTGATGAGGGTGAACCGATCCGTACCGCCGCCGACGGTCGTCCCGGTGCTGGTCTATCGCGACGTGCGAGCGGCTGTGACCTTCTTGAGCGAGGCGTTCGGCTTCGTCGAACGCACCCGCATCGGCTCAGATCTCCGGATGTCTAACGGCGGCCCGCGGCGGGGATGGAGTCCACACGGTCCTCTGCACCGAGCTGGAGGCGGTCGCACGCTTCTACCAACAGCCAGGAGCTTGACGCAGAGCCGCTCTAGCGCCGAACGGCATCCACGCGTCGTCTTCGCCGCGCAATTCAGGAGAATTTCGCTGACAAATCGCTGACAAGCGACACAAATCAGGGCCTCGGGCCCGGCCTCAGAATGCGCTGACCAGCACTTTCGTGGTGGTCAGTTTGTGTCGGAGGGGGGACTTGTACCTTTAACCCACGCGCTTTTCGCCCGTCGGAGTACCTGGTGGCCGCGTGAAGGCAGGAAAGCCGCTGCGGTGGTCGGGAACGCCTCCCCTATCTACATACTCACCCCAAAGTCCGGAGTGATTGCCAAGAAATCTTCGTCTCCTACTCCGTGGCCTTTGGGTGTCCGATCGAGCAGTCGGTCATCCAGACGGTTCGGCGGGCGTCGTCGATGCAGTACCAGATTCGGCCTGCGCTCGTGACCTCGAACTGCCACTGCTCGAGGTCGAGGCCGTCCACGCTTCGGGTTCCGAGCGAGCCCTTGAGCGGGTGCTGGCGATCGTCGCGCTCGCGAGGATCGGTCGTGATCCGATCCCAGGCTCGCCGCGCGTTGGCCGCCGCCCCGGCACAGACCTGGTCCCAGCCCTTCACGGCATCGTTGCTCGCGAAGCGGAACTCCCACGCACCCGGGGCGGGCGGCGGGGCGACGCGCTCCTTGCGCTTGGCCACGGCGGATCAGCCGGCGGGCCGTGCCACGAGATCACCCGTTGGCAGCGATCGGGCGACGGAGCCGGCGAGCCAACTTCGGGTCCGCGTGGATCTCGGCGGTCGCGCGCCACTCGTCGACGAGCTGGGCGAGCGGGGCGAAGTTGTCGAGCTCGGCCGCGGCCACGACCGTCCGAGTGAACTCGTCGATGAAGTCGATCCGGTCGGCCTTCGGCAGGAACGAGGTCCAGGGGAACTCGTCGAGCAACGCCTCCCCCAGCGCCACCGGAGAGTGCACCGCCATGTTGCGCAACGCACGGCCGACCATGGCGTAGGCGTCCGCCCGCTGATCGTCACGATCGACCAGAGTGAGGCGAAGGGCCGGCGCACCCCGCCGCCGCAGCAGGACATCACCCTCGTCGAGATCCCGCACGACGGTCTTGGGCTCACGCAACAGCTCGGAGAAGGGGTGCTCGATCACACGCATGGAGCCACTATATCTGAACTAATTCAGACATCACGCGGCAGTGCTGGCTGCGTGCGGGGACGACGTGCCGGTCCCAATCGTCGAGATCCCGACCGACAGTCCATCATCGACGCGCCCGACAAGCCGCCGGCTCTCCCGGAAGATGCTTGACAGCATCAGACATTTACCTGAGACTCGCAGATATTGTTCGTGTCAGAGGAAGTCGTAGTCCTGCTGTCGCCTGGGAGGCGCTCACATGTCATCAACCCTGCAACTGACCACCTATCACGGCGAGGTCGGACCGTTCCCGGTCTCGTCGGTGATCGTCGCCGGCGAGACCGAGGCGGTGCTGATCGACGCTCAGTTCACGCTGGCTGACGCCCATCGGGTCGTCGCGCTCGTCCTGGCCACCGGCAAGCGATTGGCGTCGGTGTACGTGAGCCATGGTGACCCGGACTACTACTTCGGTCTCGGCGTGATCCGCGATGCGTTCCCCGACGCCCGCATCGTCGCCAGTGGCCCGACGGTTGAGCACATCGCTCACAGCGCCGCCGCCAAGCTGGCGACGTGGGGGCCCCAGCTCGGGACCAACGGCCCGACCAATGTGTTGCTGCCGAATGTGCTCGAGGGTGACCACCTCGACCTTGAAGGCCACCGCCTCGAGATCATCGGTCTCGACGGTGAGACCCCGGATCGCTCGTTTGTGTGGATCCCGGACCTCGAGGCCGTGGTCGGCGGCGTCGTGGTGTACGGCGGTTTGCATCTCTTCACCGCTGACACCGCCACGCCCGAGGCCCGCGCCGCTTGGGGGCGAACCCTCGACGCGCTCGCCGCGCTTCACCCCTCGATCGTCGTGGCTGGCCATGCTGCTCCCGGCTTCCCGCAGGATCTCAGCGGTGTCGTCGGGTCTCAGGAGTACCTGCAGGTCTTCGAGCAGGCCGTCACCGACACGACCGACAGCGCCGAGCTCATCGACGCGATGACCGCCCGGTTCCCCGACTTCGGCCTACCGATCGCCTTGCAGCTCGGCGCCAAGGTGGCAAAGGGGGAGATGACGTGGTGAGCCCAGCCGGTGAGGCCCGGGTGGTCATCGTCTTCGACGCGCTCTGCGGGTGGAGCCACGCCGCGTGGCCGACCCTCGAAACGATCTGGCAGTCCAACCGAGATCGTGTCGCCTTCGACGTCGTGAGCGGCGGTCTCTTCGTCGGCGATCGCATCCAACCCATCGGAACCCTCCCCTACATCCCGAAAGCGAACCAGCGGATCTCCGAACTCAGCGGGGCCGTGTTCGGCGACGGCTACGAAGCACTCCGGTCGGAGGGCTCGTACCGACTCGATTCCACCGGGCCAGCCTGGCGTTTCGCCGTGCTGCGGTCACTCGCCCCCGACCGGGCCGTCCCGCTCGCCCATGACCTGCAACGCCGCCACTACCTCGACGGCGCCGATCTCGACCAACCCGACGTCTACGAAGCTGTCGCCGCCCACGCCGGTCTCTCCACCGACGCGCTGCAGACCGCCATGGCCAGCGCCGACCGCGAGGCGCTGGCGACCGCCGAATTCAGCTACGCAAGGGCCCTCGGCGTCGACGCCTACCCCACCGTCCTGCTCCTCCAAGACGACCACGCCTGGGTCCTCTCCGAAGGTCTACCCGACCTCGACCGGCTCGCCCCGGCCCTCACCACTGCCCTCACCGCAGGAGCCCCCACATGACCCTGACCCCGTTCGAGCTCGTCAGGTCCCACTACGACGCCAACGCGCGGGGTGACCTTGCGGGCATGCTCGCTCCCCTCGCGCCCGACGTCGCCTGGATCGAGATGGAAGGCTTCCCGCTCGCCGGCACCTACGTCGGCCCCGACGCGATCCGCAGCGGTGTCTTCGAGCGCCTCGGACGCGAATGGCTCGACTACACGGCCACGCTCGACTCGCTCTACGACGCCGGCAACACCATCGTCGCCACCGGCTGGTACGCCGGCACCTATCCCCCAACCGGCAAAGCCATGCGCTGCCGATTCGCCCACGTCTGGCACATCGCCGACGGCGCCGTCGTCTCCTTCGAACAGTTCACCGACACCCAACTCGTCTCCGCCGCGATGACCCCGCCGGCATCGGCCACCCCGTGACCGAGGCTCCTACGATGACGCCCATGACCGAACTCGACCGTACGGGCCTTCCCACCGAAGCCGGGGCGGCCGTGTTCGACGAACGAGTGCAGCGCTTCGGGCACCTCCTCGAGGTGTTCACCAAACTCGAACGCGCCATCGACGCCGCCCTCCAAGAGAACGTCGGCATCCCCCACGCCTGGTTCGAGGTCCTCGAACGCATCGCCAGCGCCCCGGACCAACAACTCACCATGACCGAACTCGGCCACCGCCTCGCCCTCACCAGCGGCGGTGTCACCCGCTTCCTCGACCGCATCGTCGACGCCGGATACATCACCCGCACCGAATCCCCCACCGACCGCAGAGCCACCCTCGCCCGCCTGACTGACACCGGCTGGACCACCCTCGGCGTCGCCCTCACCGTGCACACCACCACCGTCGAGCAACTCCTCGCACCCCTGAGCGACCGCGAGCGCGACGCCCTCGACCGCACCCTGCTCAAACTTCTATGAGCAGCGATAGGCCGACGCCGCGACCGTGCCGCGCCGAGGACGAGCGCGGGCACTGCGGCCGACCCGTCGGGCACCACCGCGTCGCCATCCGGCTCGTCGGTGGCGACCACCGCCGAATCATCGATGCTCACGGGCCGGGAGCAGGCCGTCAGCTGGCGGTTCCATCGCAACCCAAGCCGTGGGTACTGGGAAGATCCGCTATGAAGCGTTGCCGATCCCGCTCAGGTCCTCGCGTGCATCAGTCGGACGGCGAACGATGAGCCGACCAGTCATTGGAAACCCTGGCGACGGTCTGAGCGGCCGCGAGCCCCCGGCTCCCCCTCGCCGCCAGCGACACCGTGGATTCAGACGCCGACTCGAACCCCCACACCTCTTCCGAGCCCGGGACCTGCGACTTCTCGAATCTCGTGGGGGTTCAACTCGGTGTCGGAGGGGGGCATTCGACACTATCCCCACGACAGCTCGGCACTGGCCACTACCGGGCGGCATGAGGCTGGACAAAGCAAGCGCCGATTAGGAGTCCGGGTCGTCGTCCAGCAACTGGCTGAGGCGATGAACGGCCGCGACGAGGGGCGGGAGGTCGTGCTCGACGGTTGCCGTGACGAGGGCGTGATCGGTGTCGAAGTAGCGGTGCGCCAGATGGTCTCGCATGCCGGCGATGTCGGCCCAGGGCAGATCCGGCTCGGCCGCGAGCAGCTCGGGATCGATGTCTTTGACCGCCTCGCCGATCTCGATGAGACGGACGCGTACGGCGTCGAACACCAGCCCGTCGGCCAGGGTGCCGCGTTCGAGGTGCGAGGCGATCGCGGCTGCAGCAGCCAGGATGTCATCGAGTCGCTGTCGGTTCTCCCTCACAAGGGAATGGCCTCAGAAAGAATCGTCGGAGCGAGGGCTGACTTGAGGCTTCGGACCGGGACGACGTCGACCGGCCGCCCGAGGAGCTCTGCGAGCTCCCGCTCGAGACCGATGAGTCCGATCAGGCCGACGTGTGGGTCGAGGTCGACGAGCAGGTCGAGGTCGCTGTTGGTTGTGTCGGTCCCGCGGGCGACGCTTCCGAAAACTCGGACGTTGGATGCTTTCCGCCGGCTTGCGGTCTCGATGATTGCGGTGCGCCGCCGCCGCAATCGACGGCCCATCGGGGTGTCGGGCAGGCCACGTGGTTGGCCCGGTACGGCGACGAGGTCCAGCCGCAGTGTGTGTCCGGTGGCCTCGATCAGCTTGGTGAGCATGGGCAGTCCCGGCTCACGCCGGCCGCGCTCGTAGGCGCTGATGACCGGCTGCGATACGTCAGCTCGCCGCGCCAGTTCAGCCTGGGACAGACCGGAGCGTCGTCGAGCTTCCTGGATCACTGATCCTGCGGACGGCATGTACGCAGCATAGCGGATCGTCTATAGCTACGGAAGGTCCGCGGCCAGGTGGCGGCGGACGGCCTGCGCTCCGCACGATATTGCTCGACAAACGACGACCCGCGAGCCCCGGGGGGGGCCGCACGGTCCCAGTGTGGGAGCCACGAGCTCGTAGTTTGCGGGGGTGGACGAGCTGGTGCCGGGGCTCTACGAGGTGCTCGTCACCGAGGGCCTGCGGGCACGGTTGATCACCATCGCGGAGGCGTTGCCGGTCGAGGAGCGGGCACTGCAGGCGGCCGAGGCGCCGGACCGGATCGCCTGGCATCTGAGCCACGAGATCGAACGGGCCTTGGCCGATGTGAGCAACGATCAGCGGGCCGAGGTCGGCATCAGGGTGGCTCGCGCCCTGCTGGATCGGTTGGGTGAGTTGGTGGTGGTCGATTCGGCCGCTGCTCCGGTTGATCCGGCGACCGTGTTGCACGCGATCCTGCGCCGCCGGCCGGATGGGGAGCCCGACGCCGTCGCCGGGCCGGTGATCCCGCTCCTGGACACGACCTTGCTGACCAACGCACCGGGTGAGCCGAATCTGTGGAGCTACGAGGACGCCGCCGCAGTGCTGCGCGGGGAGTACCCCGACCACGCCGCCACGATCGCCCGCCACGTCGTGTCCTCGATCTGCCGGCGAGGGATTGAGAAGGCGACCTCGAAGGCAGCGAGGCCAGGCAAGGGGCTGAGCCCGCGGACCGTGCGCTACATCCACTCGATCCTGCACGCCGCGCTCAAAGACGCAGTCCGATGGAATCTCATCGTGCGCAACCCGGCCGACGCAGCGACCCCACCCTCGGACGCCTCGACCAAGTTCGCGCAGCATCCCACCTGGACTTCCGAGCAGCTGCGCGACTTCCTCGACTTCGCCACCGACTCCCGCTACCTGGCCCCGTGGCTGTTCATCGCCACCAGCGGCTGCCGCCGTGGTGAAGGCCTCGGCCTCAAGTGGGACGACATCGACCTCGACGACGCGGCCGCCGTCATCTCCCGCCAGGTCGTGACCGTCAGCGGCAAGATGCGAGTCAAGGAACTACCCAAGACCAAACGCGGCCACATGATCAGCCTCGACCCCACGACGGTGACCATCCTGCGGTCGTGGCGGGCAGCGCAGAATGAGGAGCGACTCTTCGTCGGCGCCGGCTACCAGAACGACGGCTTCGTGTTCGCCAAAGCCGACGGCAGCCTGTGCCACCCCGAGCGCTTCTCCCGCGAGTTCGACCGCATGCAGGATCGATACAGCCGGCCCACCCCGATTCTCCGATCCCGAGGCTCGGACTCCATGGCCTCCGCCACACCTGGGCCACCCTCGCCCCTAAGGCCGGCGTCGACATCAAGATCGTGAGCGATCGCCTCAACCACTCAAGTACGAACATCACCCGGGAGATCTACACCCACGTCACCCCACCCATGAAGTCCGACGCCGCCGCGCTCGTCGCGGAGGGGATCTTCGGCCACCCGTCGAGCGGGACCGCTTGAGGGGTCGGCGATCCTCCCAAGGGCGACGCCCCCGGTCGGGACCACAGACCATCACCAATGAGGCGGCGCGCCCACATCCCAGGAGGACCTCGCCTCGACGATCGGGCCGACCTCATCGGGCCGCAGCGCCTCGCAGGCGCCAGACGAGCTCCTGGAGCGAATGGCACGCGTAGAGCGGTGCGCTGGTCGCGGTGAGAAGGTGCGCGATGAGGCGTGCCACAGCCCTCGGATATGAGCGCCGCACACCACGCCCTACGGCCGCAGGCTGTGCCCTCCGCGACCGGCCGCAGTCCGGCCGACATCCCGCGGAATGCGAGCCGGGCGCTAGCTTCGCGACGTCCGAACCCATGGGACCTGGTTGAGCCAAGTGTCCCACCGCAGATGACAACGCTCGGAGATTTCATGGCCCCCTCCCCGACCGCCACGCCCGAGCGATGTTGCCGATCCCCGACCGGCCTGCTCCCGGTCTCACGACTTACGATGCGAAGGATCCCGACACTGCTCTATCCGCCGATCGAGCCGCTGCTCCCGCCGGCCGGGGCGCCGAATGTCTTGATCGTGCTGCTCGACGACGTCGGGTTCGGCGCGTCGAGCGCGTTCGGTGGGCCGTGCCACACTCCGAACGCAGAGCGATTGGCGGCCGGCGGACTGAAGTACAACCGCTTCCACACCACGGCACTGTGTGCGCCGACTCGCCAAGCAATGCTCACTGGCCGCAACCACCATTCGGTCGGCATGGGCTCGATAACCGAGACGGCGACCTCCGCACCGGGCAACAGCTCGGTGCGTCCCAACACCAAAGCGCCGCTGGCGATGACCCTCAAGCTCAACGGGTACTCGACCGCGCAGTTCGGCAAGTGCCACGAGGTCCCGGTCTGGCAGTCCTCGCCGCTCGGGCCGTTCGACGCATGGCCATCGGGGGGCGGTGGCTTCGAGACGTTCTACGGCTTCATCGGCGGCGAGAACAACCAGTGGGACCCCGCGCTGTACGACGGGACGACTCCGGTCGAGCCGCCTGCCACACCCGAGGCGGGCTATCACCTCACCGAGGACCTGGCCGACCGGGCGTGCAACTGGATCCGCCAGCAGAAGGCGCTCATGCCCGACCGCCCCTTCTTCACCTACTTCGCGCCGGGCGCCACCCACGCCCCGCACCACGTCCCCAAGGAGTGGGCCGACAAGTACGCCGGTCAGTTCGCCGACGGGTGGGACGCCCAGCGCGACAAGACGTTCGCGAAGCAGAAGGAGCTGGGCGTGATCCCCCCCAACGCTGAGCTCACCGCCCGCCACACGGAGCTCCCGGCATGGGACGACATGCCCGACGAGCTGAAGCCCGTCCTCGAGCGCGAGATGGAGGTCTATGCCGGGTTCCTCGAGCACACCGACCACCACGTCGGCCGAGTGATCGACGCGATCGCCGACCTCGGCGTGCTCGACAACACGCTCATCTACTACATCATCGGCGACAACGGCGCCTCGGCCGAAGGCACCCTCAACGGCGCGTTCAACGAGATGGCCAACTTCAACGGCATGGCTGCCATCGAGACGCCCGAATTCATGCTGTCCAAGGTTGACGAGCTCGGGTCACCGTCGTCCTACAACCACTACGCGGTCGGCTGGGCGTGGGCCATGGACACCCCGTTCCAGTGGACCAAGCAGGTCGCATCGCACTGGGGCGGCACCCGTAACGGCGCCATCGTGCACTGGCCCAACGGCATCGACGAGCGAGGCGGCCTGCGCGAGCAGTTCACCCACGTCATCGACATCGCGCCCACCATCCTCGAAGCCGCCGGGCTCCCCGAACCGACCATGGTCAACGGTGTGCAGCAGTCGCCCATGGAGGGCACGAGCATGCTGTACACGTTCACCGAGCCGGACAGACCCGAACGCCACGACCTCCAGTACTTCGAGATGTTCGGCAACCGCGGCATCTACTTCAAGGGCTGGAGCGCAGTCACCAAGCACCGCACTCCATGGGTGCTGACGGGCGAGCTCCCCCCGTTCGACGACGACGTCTGGGAGCTCTACGACGGCACCACCGACTACAGCCAAGCGCGTGACCTCAAAACCGAGCACCCGGACATGCTGTCCAAGCTCCAGCGGCTCTGGCTCATCGAAGCCACCAAGTACAACGTCCTACCCATGGACGACCGCGGCGCCGAGCGCTTCGAACCGAGCCTGGCCGGGCGACCCACCCTCATCCACGGGACCTCGCAGCTCTTCTACGCCGGCATGGGGCGACTGTCAGAGAACAGCGTCGTCAGCATCAAGAACAAGTCGTTCTCCGTCACCGCCGAAATCGAGATCCCCGACGGCGGTGCCGACGGGGTCATCATCGCCCAAGGCGGACGCTTCGGCGGATGGGCCGTCTACACCAAGGCCGGAAAGGCCAAGTTCGTCTACAACGTCCTCGGCATCCAGGCCTTCACCACCGAAGCCACCGAACCCATCCCATCCGGCACCCATCAGGTGCGCATGGAGTTCGCCTACGACGGCGGCGGCCTCGCCAAAGGTGGCGCCGTCACCCTCTACCACGACGGCGAACCGGTCGGCACCGGTCGCGTCGCAGCGACCCAGCCCATGATCTTCTCCGCCGACGAGACCACCGACATCGGCTACGAGAGCGGCACACCCGTTACCGACGACTACACGGTTGGGACGAGTCGATTCACCGGAAACATCCACTGGGTCCAGATCGACCTCGGCGACGACGATCACGACCACTTCATCGACCCCGACGAACGCCTCCGCATCATGATGGCCCGCCAATAGCGCACCGGCCGGTCGAACGAGCGGGTCCCGTCGCGTTCGGGTTCTCCCCGCACCTGGCCCCACTAACTTCTCGAACGAGAACTCGGTGAGCCTCATGACACCGTCGACGAGCTCGGCCGCTGGTGAGCCGTCGGGCAGGGTCCCGCCGTCGAGACCGCGCACGTTGTTGCCCGCGGCGATCACCCAGGGCTGACGCGGACAGCCACAGGTAGGGCCGGTCAGCGGTCTGTCGTTGTTGGATGGTGGCCCACGCGTCCCGTCGCGTCGCGAAGTCCGCGCTGGCGCGCTGGGTGTTGAGGGCCGCGTCCACCTCGGGGTCCTGGTTGCGGGCCGCGTTGAGGGCCAGCGGCTGCACGGCGTTGGCACCGATGAACCAGACGTAGTTGCCGTCGGATCGGGTGCCCCGAACTGCCGCCACAGCTGCGCTTGGTAGTTTCCCGTGACCGTGTTCACGATGTAGGCGCTCTGCTCGAGGCTCTTCACCGAGACCTCCATGCCGACATCGGTGAACTCTTGCTGGAGCAGCTGGGCTGATGTGGCGAGCAGTGGATCTGTCATTGCGCCGAGCTCGAACTTGATGGGCCCTTTGTCAGCCTCGTAGCTCTGCACGGGCTGCTTCGCCTCGTCGACGTCGTGGGTCGGGTAGTCGGTCTTGGCGTAGAACTTCGAGTCGGGAGCGAACACGCTGTCGGCGCTCAGGGACGGGTCGGTGGACGTGACGGCTTCGAGGGCCGACTTGTCGATGGCGTAAGCCATGGCCTGGCGCACCCGGATGTCGCCGTCGGTGCCTTGGCGGTGTTGAGGAGCAGCGAGTTCGTGTCGGGCGGTCCGGCCGACGCCGCCAACTGCACCTGCCCGGCCTTCGCCGCGGTCGTGAGCTTGGCGATGTCGTCGTTGCGACTCGTGACCGTGACGTTGATGTCACCGGTCTGCAGGGCGGCGATGCGCGTGCTCGAGTCCGGGATCGGCTTGAACACGACCTCGTCGAGGTACGGGAGTCCCGAGCGCCAGTAGTTGAGGTTTCTGGTGGCATCGAAGCTGTGGTCGGGTGTCCGGCTCTTGAACACGAACGGGCCGGTCCCGATCGGAATGCGCGAATATCGGTAGTTCACGTTGACCGGCTGGGCCCGGATCTTGAACGCGGCGAAGTAGGACTCGAGGAACTCGGGTCCGTTGAACAGGTACGTCGCCACCTTGGCCTCGGCGCCGAGCCCGGACCGCTGAAGGGTGGCGGCGAGCCCAGCCGCGTGGCGGTCGAACTCCTGCCACGTCGTTGTGGTCACCCCCTGGATGACGGCGGGTTCGTCGCCGAGGCGATCCGCTAGGGCCTCCCACAGGGTCGCCGGGTGCATGCCGGCGTCGATTGTGGCGTCGGGGACACGGGCCGGGAGGTTGTCTTCGACGATCATGTCGGGGCGCACCGTTCAGCCGGCCGTGTCGATGGCGTCGAGCGAGGCGTACTCCTCGGAGGTGTCGACCCAGTCCTCGTACTGGATGATGCCCATCTCGGTGTACTTCTGGCGCAGCCACCCGTCGCCCGCGTCGAGAAGCCCGAGCTTCTTGACGTTGGGGACGACCTTGGAGAACAACATCCCGCCGTACATCGCGGTGTCGAGGTTCTCGAGCTGCCAGTGCAACTGGGCGCGAGGATCGACACCGAGCCGCTCCCAGAAGTCCTGGTTGAACGTGCGATCCCGCATGCGCAGACCGGCCTCGAACGCGAACTCCTGGCGGTCCTTGACCTCCGCCGCGCTCATGCCCTCATAGGCCTCGGCCAAAGACAGCACCCCGAAGGCGACGTGGCGGGCCTCGTCGCTCATCACGTAGCGCAGAATCGTCTTGAGCAACGGGTCCGGGGTGATGACGTGCAGGAACCCGAACGACGCGAGCGCCAGGCCCTCGATCATGATCTGCATCCCGAGGTAGGTGATGTCCCACCGTGGGTCACCCAGAACGTCCTCGAGCAGGGCGAGCAGGTGCCCGGAGATCGGGTGATGGCCTCGGAGCTTGGTGTCGAGGTAGCGGCTGAACACCTCGACATGGCGGGCCTCGTCCATCACCTGGGTCGACGTGTAGTACTTCGCCTCGAGCCACGGAACCTGCTCGCAGATCTTGGCCGTGCACAGAAGCGCACCCTGTTCGCCGTGCACGATCTGGCTGAGGAACTGCGTCTGGTACTCGATGGCCAGCTCCACGAACTGATCGTCGGTCCACCCGTAGATCGGGAGAGTCGGGTCGTCCTTGGCCTTCTGCTGGTACAGCACGAGCTCGGGGTGCGATTCGAGGAGCCCACGGGCGATCCGTTCAGGGTCGACATCTTGGGACCAGTCGATGTCGGTCGCCGCGTCCCACTGCGATCGCTTGGCCTTGGCGTAGAGCTTCTCCAGCGCCGGCCGAGCCTGGTCGTAGTCCCAGGTGAAACGGATGGCGCCGTCGGCTTGGATCTCCCGGATGATCTCGTCGACCGGGGGCGGGCCGAGCATCAGGATCTCTTCGAGGTCGTTGATCTCGTCGCGGCCCACAATCTCGCGGGTCGTGCGGGGGGTGTCGGTCATGCTCTGTGCCTCTCGGTCGGAACGAACAGGTGGTGAAGCGGGGTCATTGGGGTGGGTTGGGTGATCGAGGCGGAAGCGAGCGGGCCACTTCGTGGTCGTAGGCCCAGTCCTCGAGCTGCACGCCGAAGGTGTTCACCGCCATCGAGACCAGCACGTACTGGCCGACGCAGAACACGAGGTCCATGAGCTGTTCGGTCGAGTATCGGGCGGCCAAGGTGGACCAGGTCGCATCGGACACGAAGCTGTCGGCGTGCAACTCGTCTGCGGCGCGCAGCAGCGCCGCGTCGAAGTCGCTCCACCCTTCGGCGTCGGGGCCTTGCTTGATGCGCTCGACCTCGTCGCCCTCGATGCCCAGGGCTCGCCCGACGGTGAGGTGGTGGGTGAAGTCGTAGGTGCCGTCGCACAGCCAGCAGGTGCGCAGGATGAGCAGCTCGCGGTCCCTGGAACGAAGCGACGACTTCATGCGGACGTGGTTGCCGAAAACGGTGAAGCGCTTGTACAGCTTCGGGTATCGGGCCATCGTCGAGAAGAAGTTCATGTCGTAGCCGATGAGCTCGCGGATGGAGTGCAGTAGCCCGGCGATTTCCTCGGGCCATTGGTCTGGCGCCAGTGGGGTGATGCGCGGTCGGTCGAGACGCATCGGTCAGCCCACCAAGCTCGCGGCGGGGCCGACGAACGGTCTGCTGCGAACGCGGATCGGCGGGACTCCATCCCTCTCCAGCCACCGCAGTCGCCTCGTCGAATGGGCACCCAGGCCCCGACTCCATTCGGCCATGCCGACTCCCCTTCTGAGTAACTGCCCTGGCTCGAGGGCTGGTGCTGACGATCGTGACGTCCCCAGCGGCTGATTGGCCGAATGGTAGTACCAATTCTCAATGAGTCAAGCGCACCCGGGGAAGGAGCGCCGAAGCCCGACGGCAAGGACGTCAGGCCGCGGGCACCCTCGAGCCCTCGTGCGCCTAATTGCGGAAGGTCTGGCGCAGCGACATCCGGTCGATGCCCACCCCGGACGAGGCGCTCACCATCTCACACTGGCGCGTAGAGTCAGGCGGACTTTTTCTTCGCCCGAGGCCCGCGCTTCGCAGGTCGCGAGGTACGAGTCGGCGGCATCTGAGCTGCGACGAGGTCTGCCGCCGGACCGGTGATGACATCGATCATCTGCTTGGCCGCGTCGGCATCCCGACGCTCGAACGCAATGACGGCACGCCGGTACATCTTGAGGCGGCTCGCATCGAGGAGATGCTGCGCCCACAGGAGGCGGAGATTGCCGTTCGGGTCGAACACGGCGTTCTGCACCTGGAGGTAGGTGTTCGCCACGAGCTCAGCTGCCGGCGAATGGGCGGCGCGGATTATCCGACGGGTCAACAGCAGCTCGGCTTGGTCTACCTCGACGACGTCGCTCGCCTCCACCGCAGCGACCAGCGCGTCGAGGGCAGCGCTCACCGACGCCAGGTCGTCAGCCGTCGCTCGTTGCACGGCAAGATCGACGACTCCCTCCAACGTCACGAGCATGATCTCGTACATCGACCGCACGATGTCGGGATCGAGCTCATCGGTCCCCGGCTTGAACACGAGGTACTGCAGCAGCTCGAGCGTGCCTGTCTCGCGATAGTTCAGCACCCAGCAACCCGAGCCCTGACGCCGCTCGACGAGGCCCAGCTGCTCGAGCTCCTGGATCGCCGATCGCAGCGTGTTGCGATCCACACCGAACTCGACTGCCAAGTCGCGCTCCGGCGGCAGGCGGTCGCCAGGCTGGTACGTGCTGTCGAGGACTGATGCGCGGAGCTGGCGGGCCACCCTGGTGGTCAGGTCCTCGCGCTCAACCTTCTTGTAGGCCATCGTCGTGCTCGTTCAGCTCGTCGTCGCTTGTCAACTGGCGTCACCCGTCAGGCCTCGTGACCAACGAGTTGCTCCTCTCCACCGGGTGTGCCACGCCTGCAGCGCTCACGGTAGACGGATGGTCACGGGCTGGCGAGCAGCGCCAATGAGCGGATGTTGGTCGAATGGCTGAATGGTACAAGCACTATCGGGGAGCTCTCGACGTGATCCACAAACACCAGAGCACGAAGGCGGCAACCGCTAGCCAGAGCACCCAGGGGTGTCAGCCAGGTACCGGGGCCAGTGTCACCTAGGAACCGGGGCCGCGTCCGAGAAATGTCACCCAGCTACCGGAGCCGCACTGTCAAGCATCGACCGGGACCGCACACGGGACTGCACACCAGCGCCCCGATATTTCCCTGACAAATCGCTGACAAGCGACACAGATAGGCGCTTTTCGATCCCCCCAAAACTGCGCTGACCAGCGCATATGCGCTGGTCAGAGTGTGTCGGAGGGGGGACTTGAACCCCCACGCCCTTGCGGGCACCAGCCCCTCAAGCTGGCGCGTCTGCCTATTCCGCCACTCCGACGTGGCTGCTCAGGGGGCCTTTCCACCCCCGACGAGCGAAGAGCCATCCTAGCGCAGCCTCCACTCCCCTCCGAACCCGTGATCGGCGCTCAGCCGCGCTGACTCGGCCTTCCGGGTGCACAGGTGGGCCACCCTTCGCGCGTGAGGTTGTGCAGAAACCACCGTGACGGTGGGTTCCTGCACGATGGAGTGCCGATCTCGGGCCGGGTCGTGTCGGCGATGGCAAGCGGGGCCGCCGATCCCCGCTACTTGCCCGTCGTCCCCGTGGTGCCCGTCGTCGGCTTGACCTCGACCCGGTTCACGTCGAAGGTGCCGTCCAGCCGGGGCGAGTAGTCGTGCACCCGCTGGTTCAGCGCCAGCACCTGCGTGTAGGACGCCAGCGGCAGCACGGCGTAGTCGGCCATGATCGTGCGCTGCAGGTTCTCGTACATCAACTGGCGCTGTGACTCGTTGCTCGTGGCCGCGGCGTCCCGCAGCTGGGCGTCCACCGCCGCCGAGTTGAACGCGGTCGAGTTGTCCAGCGAGGTCGAGCGGAACAGCGGCGACAGATACGCCCCCGCCGAGGGCCACAGGCCCACCCAACCGGTGCGGAACAGCTGCTGCTTGCCGGTGGTGATGAACGACTGGTAGGTGGCGAACGGCTGGGTCACCACCTTCATCGGGATGCCGGCCAACGCCAGCTGGTACCCGACCGTGTTGGCCAGGGCCACGTCGCCGGGGTCGTCGTCGGTGTCGATCTCGACGATCGGCACCCCGCCCGTTGGGGAAGGCCTGGGCCACCAGGGCCCGGGCCACGGCCATCGAGTAGGCGCAGTTCGCCCCGCACGGATCCGCCACCGCCCCGGGCACGCCGGCCGGCACCACCCCGGCGCTGGGCTCCAGCCCGGGCAGGATGCCCGACACCACCGCGTTGCGGTTCACGGCCACGATGATCGCCCGCCGGAACAGCGGGTTGGCGAAGGTGGGGCTGCCCAGGTTGATCCCGAAGAACTCCTCGGCGCCCAACGGCGACTGCAGCGTGTAGCCGACCGATCCGCCGGTGGCGGTGGCCTTGCTGGCTGGGCGGCACCTCGGCCCAGTCGGCCTGCCCGTCGTGCACCGCGGCCAGCGCGGCCGCCGGCGTCGGCTCACGGATCAGGTCCACCTCGTCCAGCTCGGCCACCGACCCGGCGCTGCGCACCAGCCGCAACGTCTTGCCGTCATCGGCCGCCAGCTTGAACGGCCCCGACCCCTGCGGCGCGTCCAGCGCCACCGTGGTGGTCGACCCGGCCGCGGTCGTGCCCGTCGAGGCCTTGGGTGCCAGCTCGTGGCCCGGCTTCACCACCGCGTACACCGGCGAGGCCAGCAGCAACGGCAGCTCGGCGTCGGGTGCGATGGTGGTGATGCGCACGCGTGCCGTCCCCGGCCACCAGGCCCGACAGCTTCGACGTCTTGCCCGTCACCAGGTCGGCGTAGCCCTCGATCACGTCCAGCCGGGCTCCGGCCAGGGTGCTGTTGCCCGTGCGCGCCACCGCGGTCAACGAGGCGATGATGTCCGCCGGCGTGACCGTCGACCCGTCGGCGAACCGGGCCTGGGGATCGATGGTGAAGGTCCAGGTGTCGCCCACCGTGGCCGGGGCCGGGCGTGGTGGTCCCCGTGGTCGCGGACCCGGTCGTGGCGGGGCGCTGGTGCTCGTCGGCTTCGGCGCGTTGGACACCCACTTGGTGGCCAGCGCCGGCACGGCCTGGTTGTGCGTCGGATCGATCGAGGTCAGCCCTCGGTCCAGCAGGTTGACGGCCACCATGTCGGCCAGGTTGGTGGGCACCACCCGGGCGGATCGAGGGTGTCGAGCCCGACCACGGCCAGTCGCAGCGTGCCGCCGGTGTGGGTGATCGAGGACCCGTGCCCGGACGAGCTGCTCGAGCAGGCGGAGGCGATGAGCGGCGAGGACCCCGATGACCCCGAGGGTCCAGCGCAGGGGTGCTCTCACCCGTGAACCATCAGGCCAGCTACTTGTCCATCAAGAAGGCGAGCGACACCGACGTGATGGTGAACAGCAGGGCCGCCACCAGGGTGAGGCGGTCGAGGTTCTTCTCCACCACCGTCGAACCGGCGGCCGTGGCCCCCATCCCGCCGCCGAACATGTCGGACAGGCCGCCGCCCTTGCCGCTGTGGAGCAGGATCAGGAAGATCAGCCCGCCGCAGATCGCGACATGGACCGTGAGCACGATGATCAACAGCACGACACGCCCCCGGGGGTCGAGACGGCGGACAGGAACGCGCCCAGGTTAGCAGGGGCCACCCCGCCGCCGGCCGTCGGGGCCGGCGAGATGGCCACGCGGCCAGCTCAGATGACCTTCGCCTCCTCGGCGAAGTGGCAGGCCACCGGGTGGCCCACACCGGGATCGACCAGCGGCGGCTCCACCTCGGCGCAGATGTCCTGCGCCTTCCAGCAACGGGTCCGGAACCGACACCCCGACGGGGGGTTGGCCGGGCTGGGCACGTCACCCTCCAACACGATCCGCCGGCGAGCCCGCTCGTGGCGGGGATCGGGGATGGGCACCGCCGACATCAGGGCCTGGGTGTAGGGGTGGGCGGCGTGCTCGTAGACGTCCTCGGCCGCCCCCACCTCGACGATCTTGCCCAGGTACATCACCGCCACCACGTCGGAGATGTGGCGGACCACCGACAGGTCGTGGGCGATGAAGACATACGACAGCCCCAGGCGATCCTGCAGGTCCTCCAGCAGGTTCACCACGCCCGCCTGGATGGACACGTCCAGGGCCGACACCGGCTCGTCCAGCACCAGCAGCTCGGGCTCGGTGGCCACCGCCCGGGCGATGCCGATGCGTTGGCGCTGCCCGCCGGAGAACTCGTGGGGGAACCGGTTCCCGTGCTCGGGGTTCAACCCGACCAGCTCCATGAGCTCCTTGACCCGTCGCTGGTGTCGCGCTTGGACCGCCCGGCGATGTCGAGAGGCTCGCCGATGATGGCCCGGACCGTCATGCGCGGGTTGAGCGAGGCGTAGGGATCCTGGAACACGATCTGGGCTCGGCGACGGAACTTGCTCATGGCCCGACCGTCGAGCGACAACACGTCGCTGCCGTCGAAGTTCACCGTCCCCGACGTCGCCTCCAGCAGCCGCAGCACCAGGCGCCCGGTGGTCGACTTGCCGCAGCCCGACTCCCCCACCAGCCCCACGGTCTGGCCGCGGCCGACCACGAAGCTCACGCCGCTCACCGCCTGCACCCCGCCCACCACGCGCTGCAGCAGCCCGGCGCGGATGGGGAACACCTTGACCAGGTCGGTGACGGTCAGGATGGGATCGGCCCCGGGCAGGACGAAGGGTTCGACGTGGGCCGGCGTCTCGATGGTGCTCATGCCACCGGCTCCGCGGCCGAGGCCTGGTAGAGCTCGGCGGCGAAGTGGCAAGCCGAGATGTGGCCGGGCGCCACCTCCTGCAGTGCCGGGGCGTTCGGTGTCGCAGGTGCCGGGCACCGCGTTGGGACACCGCGGGTTGAAGGCGCACCCCGGCGGCAGGAAGATCAGCGACGGCGGCTGGCCCTTGATGCGGTGGAGCTTCTCGCCGTCACGGCGACGATCCAGCCGGGGCAGCGAGGCCAGCAGGCCCTGGGCGTAGGGGTGGCTCGGGCGGTAGAAGACGTCGTCGACCGTGCCGCCCTCGACCTGGCGCCCGGCGTACATGACCAGGATGCGGTCGGTCACCCCGGCCACCACCCCCAGGTCGTGGGTGATCAGCAGGATGGCCGAGCGGGTGCGGTCCTGGATGCGCTCGAACACCTCCAGCACCTGGGCCTGGATGGTCACGTCCAGGGCGGTGGTCGGCTCGTCGGCGATGATCACGTCGGGATCGTTGGCGATCGACATGGCGATCATGGCCCGCTGGCGCATGCCCCCCGAGTACTCGTGGGGGTACTGCGAGGCCCGTTCCCGGGGGTTGGGGATGCCCACCAGTTCGAGCAGGTGGATCACCCGGTCGTCGGTGGTGGCCACCCTCTCGTCGCTGTGCACGGCGATGGCCTCGGCGATCTGGTCGCCCACCCGCAGCACCGGGTTGAGCGCGGCCAGCGCGTCCTGGAAGACCATGGCGATGCGCTTGCCCCGGATCTTGTCCAGCTCCTTCTCGGGCAGGCCCAGGATGTTGCGACCCCGGAACCGCACCTCACCGGTGATGGTGGCCCGCTTCTTGGGCAGCAGGCCCAGGATGGCCATCGACGTCACCGTCTTGCCCGAACCGGACTCCCCCACGATGCCGAGCGTCTCGCCCTCGCGCAGCGTGTAGCTCACGTTCTGCACGGCCTTCACCACGCCGTCGTCGGTGCGCGAACTCGACCGACAGGTCGCGCACCTCCAGCAGCGGGGCGTTCGGGTCCTCGACCTCGGGCACCTTGCCCGCGTCACGACGACTCAGCCGCTCGGGGGCCGGCGGGTCGACCTCGACGTAGGGCTGGGG
Source organism: uncultured Microthrixaceae bacterium (assembly GCA_963793965.1). GTDB lineage: Bacteria > Actinomycetota > Acidimicrobiia > Acidimicrobiales > Acidimicrobilacustridaceae > UBA4742. Next base: position 421,294 of record CAWCCB010000006.1, on the reverse strand, counting down.
GGTGGGGTCGCTCATAGGGCGATCAGTCGCTGCTCTGGGGATCGAAGGCGTCGCGCAGGCCGTCGCCCAGGAAGTTCACGGCCAGCACGGTCAGGAAGATCATCAGCCCCGGGAAGTAGATGAGGTACGCCTGGGGCGTCCCCACCTGGCCCTCGGCCGTGGTCAGCATGTTGCCCCAGGACGTGACCGGTGGCTGCACCCCGAAGCCCAGGAACGACAGGGTCGACTCGGTGATGATGGCCCCGGCCACGGCCAGGGTGGCCGACACCATGATGGGACCGATGATGTTGGGCAGGATGTGGCGCCCGATGATGCGCCAGCTCGACGCCCCCGAGGCCCGAGCCGCCTCCACGAACTCCTTCTCCCGCAACGACAGCACCAGGCCGCGCACCACCCGGGCCGTGTACATCCAGAACACGGCAGCCAACACGATGGTGATCACCCAGGGCGTGCCCCCGAACTTCTTGATGGCGATGGCCAGGATCACCAACGCGGGCATGATCAGGAAGAGGTCGGTCAAGCGCATCAGGAACTGGTCCTGCCACTTGCCGAAGAACCCGGCGATGGCTCCGGCTGCCGTGCCGATGAGGGTGGACAGCAGGCCGACCACGAGCCCGATGCGCAACGAGATCTGACCGGCGTAGAGGATCTCGGTGAACTCGTCGCGGCCCAGGTCGTCGGTGCCCATGATGTGCTGGGCCGATGGCGGCTGGTCGGCCAGCAGCAGGTTCTGGTCGTTCTTGGGGTACGGCGCGATCCACGGCGCACCGAAGCACATCACGAACAACAGCAGGAGCAGCACCAACGAGAAGATGGCCATGCGATGGTGCAGGAACCGCCGGCGGAACAGCTGCCACTGGGTCCGGGGCTTGGCCTCGACGCCCTGGGCCAGACCCAGGTCGAGGTGCTCGTGCTCCAGGCCCACCTGGGCACCGGTGTCGCCGTAGCTGACCCCCATGAGCTCGTGGGCCCGCTCGCCCTCGGTCACGGGCACCCGCGACGGCCGCTCGGTGCCGAAGGAGTCCTCGTCGATGCTCATGTGAGCCTCACCCTCGGGTCGAGGAAGCCGTAGGCGATGTCGGCGATCAGGTTGAACAGCACCACGAAGGCGGCGGTGACCAGCACCCACACCACCAGCACCTGGGCGTCGCCGGCGGTGAGGGCGTCGATGAATACCTTGCCCATGCCCTGGATGGAGAAGATCTGCTCGGTGATGATCAGGCCGCCGAAGAGGCACACCGATGTCGATGGCCACCACCGACACCACCGGGATGAGGGCGTTGCGGAAGGCGTGCTTGAACACCACCGTCCGCCGAGGCACGCCCTTGGCCTTGGCCGTGCGCACGTAGTCGAGCGACATGACGTCGAGCATGGAGGCGCGCTGGTAGCGGCTCCACTCGGCGATGAACTGGATGGTCAGGGTCAGCACCGGCAGGACCAGGTGCTGGAGGTAGTCGACGTTCCACCCGTTCTGGCCCGGCGAGTGCAGGCCCACGAAGTCGAGCGGGGTGTTGGCCATGCCGAACCACTGTTTGGGTTTGAAGGCCAGGAACTCGATGGCCAACAGGCCGAACCAGAACGGAGGCATGGAGATGCCCATGAAGGACAACCCGGTGAACAGGTAGTCCCCGATCGAGTACTGGCGTATGGCCGAGTAGATGCCCAGGGTCACCGACAGGATAAGCGAGATGATGATCCCGGGGATGATCAGCTGGAGCGTGTTCTCCATGGCCGGGCGCAGCATCGAGGTGACCGAGTCGCCGGTGCGCGAGCTGGTCCCCCAGTTGCCGCTCACGAACTTGCCGATGAAGTGCTCGTACTGGACCACGATCGGCTGGTCCAGGCCCTGGGCGTGCTTGAGGCGGGCCACCGCCGTCTTGTCCCTGGAGAAGGCGAACTTGGCCAGCGGGTTCACGGTCTCGCGGATGCCGACGAACGTGAGGAACGAGGCCACCAACAAGACGATGACCGAGTAGCCCAGACGTCGGATCAGGAACGCAACCATGCGATCACCAGTGTGGTGGATTCAGGCGGACGGCGCCGCGGCCAGGGGAAGGAGGAGAACGGTGGGAGGCCCGGCCACCGAGATGACCGGGCCCCCAACGCACAACAGGTACGACCTGGGTCAGCTCTTGATGCCCCAGTCCTGCACGTTCCACCACGGGCCGAGGATGGCGTTGTCGCCAACCGGACCCACCACGGTCTTCTGCCACAACACGATGTCGGGCAGCGGATCGAGCGGCATGCTGATGGCCGCGCTGGCCGTCAGGCCGTCCGCCTTCTTGTTGGCCGTGGCCCGAGTCGAGTCGTTCAGGTTGTTGTCGACCGTCTCGCAGCTGCGTGTCCAGTCCGTCGACGTTGGTGCGGGTGAAGTTCTCACCCGTCTGCTGGTTGGCGGCAGTCGGGATGTTGGTGCTGCACAGGATGTTGCATCGACCAGGATCGATCGAGGTCAACTGCTGGGCGTACAGCGCCAGCTGGAAGGTGCCGGCCGGCAGCGTGGTGCCGAACAGGTCGCTCGCAGCCTGGTTGGTGACCGTGAGCTTGATGCCCGCGGTGGCCAGCTGCTTCTGGAGGATCTGCTCGGTCTCTTCACGGCGCTTGTTGCCGGTGGTGCTGGAGATGGTCAGCGGCCAGCTCCTGGCCACCCTTGGCGTAGATGCCGCTCGAGTCCTTGGTGTACCCGTCGCCGGTGAGCAGCGAGCTGACCTTGGACAGGTCGAGCTTGTAGCCGGCGAACGCGTTCGGGTCCGAGAAGCTGTTGACGATCGGGGCGTTGATCACGTTCAGGGCCGTGGTCACGCCGAGCTTGCCGAACAGCGCCTTGACGATGGCGTTGCGGTCGATGGAGTAGCCGATGGCCTGACGCACCTTCTGATCGTTCAGCGGCGCGGAGCCCATCTGCATCCAGATGACCTCGAACGAGCCGGTGTCAGCCGTGTAGTACGAGTTGGCCCCGGGGATCCCGGCACCGATCTGGCTGACCACGTCGAGCTGGGGCTGCGGGTAGATCATCTTGACCTGGCCCGACTTGAAGGCCTGGAACTCGGTGGCGGTGTCGCTCACCAGCTGGAAGACGATCTTGTCCACGTGCGACTTGTCCGAGCCGTACCACTTCGGGTTCGGCACCAGGGTGATCGACGAGCCCTTGTCCCACGAGGTCATCATGTAGGGGCCGCCGGACCAGGTGTAGCCGTCCTTCATGAGGGCGTCCTGATCCTTGCCCTGCAGGATGTGCGACGGCAGGATGCCGTAGCCCCCGCCGAACAGGCCCTGCCAGACGGCGTACGGCTTGGAGAAGGTCACCACCGCGGTGTGAGGATCGCTGTCGTCCACGCTGGCGATGTCGCTGTACCCGGTCGGGTCGTAGATGTTCTGACCGTTGACGATGTGATCCCAGGTGTACTTGAAGTCGGTGGAGGTGATGGGCTGACCGTCGCTCCACACCGCCTTGGGGTTGATCTTGTAGGTGATCACCAGGTTGGGCGAGGTCACCACCTTGGGAGCACCGTCGAGCAGCACGTTGGGCTCGTACTTGTAGCTGCCGTCGGACTGCTTGATGGCGTCGAAGGCTCGGGGCATGGTGGGCACGTTGGCGTCCCAGTAGCCCCAGCTCGCGCCGGCGCACTGATCGGTCCAGTCCATGCAGTCGGGCTCTTGCTCAGCCCCGATGGTCAGCGTCCCACCTGTTGGTATCGAGGTGGACGCCACCGTCGTCGGCGAGGTCGCCGTGTTCGAACTCGAGCTCGAGCAGGCCGCGGCCAAGATGGCCACGGGCACGAGCAATGCTGCGAAGAGGCGTGTAGGCCCGATTCTCCGTTTCACACATGTCTCCCATTGTCCGGCGGATGAGGAGACGTCGTGATCCATGCAGTCCCACTCTGCGGGCCCCCGACGTCAGGTCAAGCGCAGGTAAACTAGCACTGAAACAGCGACTGCACGATTACACCGTCAATGGATTAATCGTTCCGAAACAGGGCCGTCGGACCCAGGCCGCCCGGGGGCCGCGACGACCTAGTCGCGATCGAAGCGGATGATGCGGGCGAACTCCTCGGCGTCGAGGCTCGCCCCGCCCACCAGGGCGCCGTCGATGTCGGGCTGGCTCATGAGCTCGGGGGCGTTGTCGCCCTTGACCGACCCGCCGTACTGGATCCGCACGGAGGCCGCGGCGTCGGCCCCGGACACCTCGGCCACCGTGGCCCGGATCCAGGCGCACACCGTCTGGGCGTCGTCCGCGGTGGCGGTGCGACCCGTTCCGATGGCCCAGATGGGCTCGTACGCGATCACCAGATCTGCCACCTGACCTGCGGCGATGCCGGCCAGGCCGGCGCGGACCTGACCGGTCACCTTGGCCTGGGTCTCCTCGGCCTCACGCTCGGCCAGGGTCTCGCCCACACACAGGATGGGCGTCATCTGTTGAGCCAGCACCGCGGCCAGCTTGCGGTTGACCACCTCGTCGGTCTCGCCGAACAGCTCACGGCGCTCGGAGTGGCCCACGATCACGTAGCGCACGTTCAACTTGGCCAGGAACACCGGCGAGACCTCGCCGGTGAAGGCGCCCTTCTCCTCCCAGTGGCAGTTCTGGGCGCCCGAGGGCGATGTCGGTCTTCTCCGACTCCAGGAAGGTCTGGGCGCTGCGGATGTCGGTGAACGGCGGGTGAACGGACACGTCCACCTGGGCCAGGTCCGACGACGTCAGCAGGTACCGCAGCTTGTCCAGGGTGGCCACGGTCTCCCAGTGGTTCAGGTTCATCTTCCAGTTGCCGCTGATGAGCGGGCGGCGCGCGCCCGTCCGCTCGGCGGCGGGCGTCGGATCAGGCATTGGGAGCTCCTCGCAGATCAGGCATTCGGCGCGGCTCGCAGAGCGGCGAGGCCGGGGAGGTCGCCCTGCTCGAGCAGTTCGAGCGACGCTCCCCCACCGGTGGACACGTGGTCGACCTCGCCCTGGAGGCCGAAGGCGGCCAGCGGCCGCGGCGCTGTCACCCCCGCCCACCACGGTGAAGGCCCGGGAGTCGGCCATGGCGTCGGCCACCGTGCGGGTGCCCGGCCGCGAACCGGGGGTCCTCGAACACGCCCATGGGGCCGTTCCAGAACACGGTGCGGGCCTCGCCGATCAGGTCGGTGAACTCGGCGGCGGAGCCCGGCCCGATGTCGAGGCCCATCCAACCGTCGGGGATCTCCACCCCGAGCTGGCGCACGTCGCCTCCGGCGGCCGGGTCGCCGATCTTGCCCCCCGGGCCCAGGGCGGTGATGTCGTGGGGCAGGGTCAGCGGCGCACCCGAGTCGAGCAGGGCCCGGCAGGTGTCGATCTGGTCGGTCTCCACCAGGCTGGCGCCGATGTGGTGGCCCTGGGCGGCCAGGAAGGTGAAGCACATGCCCCCGCCGATGATCAGGCGATCGGCCACCTGGGCCAGGGCGCTGATCACGCCCAGCTTGTCGCTCACCTTCGAGCCACCCAGCACGACCACGAAGGGTCGGCGTGGGTCCTCCCGCAACGGCAGCAGCACCTCCACCTCGCGGGCCAGCAGCATGCCGGCGGCGCTGGGCAGGAACCGGGGTGGCCCCACGATCGAGGCGTGGGCCCGGTGCGAGGCCCCGAAGGCGTCGTTGACGTAGGCGTCCTGCCCCTCGATCAGGCGCTGCACGAAGGCCGGGATCGTTCGGCCGTCTCGCCCGGATCGAAGCGCAGGTTCTCGAGCAGCTCGACGCCGGGGGCCAGCTCGGCCAGCCGTTCACGCACCGGTTCCACCGAGTAGCGGGGGTCGGGTGCGCCCTTGGGCCGGCCCAGGTGGGTGCAGGCCGTGACCGTGGCGCCCTGGCCCCGCAGCCACTCGATGGTGGGCAGCGCGGCCCGGATGCGCAGGTCGTCGGTGATGCGCCCGTCGTCGATGGGGACGTTGAAGTCGGCCCGCAACAGGACGCGCGCGCCGTCGAGGTCGCCCAGGTCGGTCAGTTGGGGGACGCTCACTGGTTGGCGGCGCCCACGATCCCGACGAGGTCGACCAGGCGGTTGGAGTAGCCCCACTCGTTGTCGTACCAGCCCAGGATCTTGACCAGGTTGCCCATGGCCATGGTCAGCTTGGAGTCGAAGCGTGCACGAGGCGGGCGAGCCGACGATGTCGCTGGAGACGAGCGGATCGTCGCTGTACACCAGCACGTCGGCCAGCGGCCCGCTGGTGGCGGCGGCCCGGAAGGCGTCGTTGATCTCGTCGACGGTCACGTCCCGGCCGAGCACGCCCACGAAATCGGTGATCGAGCCATCCGGAGTGGGCACCCGCAGGGAGGTGCCGTCCAGCTTCCCGTTGAGCGACTGGAGCACCAACCCGGTGGCCCGGGCGGCTCCGGTGGACGCCGGGATGATGTTGATGGCCGCGGCCCGGGCCCGGCGGGCGTCGCTGTGGGGCCCGTCGACCAGGTTCTGGTCGCCGGTGTAGGAGTGGACCGTGGTCATCAGGCCCTTCTCCACGCCGAAGGCCTGGTCGAGCACCTGCACCATGGGCACGAAGCAGTTGGTGGTGCACGAGGCGTTGGACACCACCTTGTGGGCGTCCGGGTCGAAGGTGTCGTCGTTGACCCCCACCACGAAGGTGGCGTCGGCGCCGGTGGCCGGGGCCGAGATGATCACCCGCGGGGCACCCGCCTCCAGGTGAGCGGCCGCCTTCTCACGGGCGGTGAAGAAGCCGGTCGACTCGACCACCACGTCGACGCCCAGGTCGCCCCAGGGCAGCGCCTTGGGATCGCGCTCGGCGGTGATCTGGAGCAGCGTGCCGTCGACCTCGATGCCCTTGTCGGTGGGCACCACCGAGGCGTCCAGGCGGCCCATCACCGAGTCGAACTTGAGCAGGTGGGCCATGTCGGCCACCGAACCGAGGTCGTTGGCCGACACGATCTCGATGTCGGCCCCCGAGTCCCGCACGGCCCGGAAGAAGTTCCGGCCGATGCGACCGAAGCCGTTGACGCCGACGCGAATGGTCATGGGGTGGGGCCTCCCTGGTTGCGGCACGCAGCCGTATCGAACAGCCCTATCCGATCATGTTGGCCCGGCGGGTGCCAGTTCGCCACCGCCGGCACGGCTCGGCGCGCCTCAGCGATCGATGTCGCGGTGGGTGACCTTGGGCTCATAGCCCCGCTGGCGCAGGCGGCTGGCCACCTCTTCGGCGATGGCCACCGAGCGATGGTGGCCGCCGGTGCAGCCCAGGGCCAGGGTCAGGTAGCTCTTGCCCTCTCGCACATAGGCCGGGAGCAGCAGCTCGAGCAGCGACAGCAGCTCGTCCAGGAACTGACCCGAGACCGGCTGTTCCAGCACGTAGCGCCGCACCGGCTCGTCCAGGCCGGTCAGGTCGCGCAGCTCCTCCACCCAGTGCGGGTTGGGCAGGAACCGGCAGTCGATGACCAGGTCGGTGTCGAGGGGCAGGCCGTGCTTGTAGCCGAACGAGGTGAGCGTGGTCTGCATGCCGGTGTCCGACGCCGCGTCGGGGAACAGGTCGAGCATCCGCACCCGGAGCTGGTGCACGTTGAGATCCGACGTGTCCACCACCACGTCGGCCTCGGCCTTGACCGGCTCGAGCACCCGTCGCTCGGCCTCGATGGCCTCGGCCAGGCTCCGCTCGCCGGCCAGGGGATGGCGGCGCCGGGTGCTCTCGTAGCGCCGCACCAGCACGTCGGTGGAGGCCTCCAGGAACACGATGCGCAGGCGGACGCCCTGGTCCTCCAGCATCTTGAGGGCCGGAAGCACCTCGTCGTGGTACGGCCCGGTCCCGACCACCAGCACGACCTTGGCGATGCTGGATCCGGGCGAGCTGGCCAGCTCGGACACCTTGGGGATCAGCAGCGGGGGCAGGTTGTCGATGACGAACCAGCCCAGGTCCTCGAGGATGTCGGCCGCCTGCGACCGCCCGGCTCCCGACAGCCCGGTGATCACGATGAACTCGTTCACCCGCTCAGCCTACTGACCACCATCACCCGCCGGCCGTTCTGGTCATCCCCGTCGGCCCTGCTCGCGGGGTCACTGGCGTCGAGCGACCAGCACCGCCAGGCGAGGGATGGTGGCCGCGTCGCCGTACTCGGGGGCCCGGGCCAGGAAGCCGGGTGGGGGCGGCGGCTCGAGCATGCGCTCGAAGGCCAGGCCGCAGGCCACCATGGTGTTGAGGTAGCGGCTGAGCGGGCGGTGCACGAAGCGGATGAACACGCCCGCCTCCACCTGCTCCATGGTCGAGCCCTCGCTCAGGTACGGCCCGATGCGCCAGTACTGCTCGGGCGGGTCGAGGATCTGGTCGTCGATCCACCCGCTGCCCGGCGTCTGCAGCAGCGGATGGTTGAGGAACAGCAGGAACCGGCCGTCGGGGCGCAGCACCCGGGCGGCCTCGGCCAAGGCCTCGTCCAGGTCGTCGATGTGCTCGAACACCAGGCAGGCCACCGCCGCGTCGAAGGAGGCGTCGGCGAAGGGCAGCGCCGAGGCCCCGGCCCGCACGTAGGTGACCTGCGGGCCGCGGCGGCGGGCCTCGGCCACCTGCCCGACGGTGGGGTCGAGCCCGACCACCCGGGATCCGTTGGCCTGGTGCAGCCGGCGGGCCACCTGACCCTCGCCGGTGCCGATGTCGAGCACCCGCTCGAAGCCGGCCAGCCAGGACTCGGCCAGCGGCAGGATCTGCTCGGTGTACTCGGGATCCACTCCGTCGGTGAACTCCCGCTGCCACCACTCGGCGTGATCCTCCCAGGACTCCTCGCTCATGGGCCGGGACCTCGTCGGGCGGACCTCATCGGGTCGGGGTGTGGATCTTGTCGTACACGGCCTGGGCCACCGCATCGGGCAGCCAGGCCAGCTCGAGCAGGTCCTCGAGCGAGGCCCGCTTGACCGCACCGACGCCGCCGAGCTCCTTGACCAGCCGCTTCTGGCGCACCGGGCCGAGGCCGGGGATGTCATCGAGGACCGAGCGGGTCATGCGCTTGCCCCGCAGCTCGCGGTGATAGGTGATGGCGAATCGGTGGGCCTCGTCGCGGACCCGCTGCAGCAGGTACAGCGCCTCGCTCTGGCGGGGGATGCGCACCGGCTCGGACCGGCCCGGCACGTACACCTCCTCGAACCGCTTGGCCAGCGACGCCAGGGGGATCTCGTCGGTCAGGCCCAGCTCGGCCACCACCCGCTCGGCCACGCTGAGCTGGCCCTTGCCCCCGTCGACCAGCAGCAGCTGGGGCGGGTAGGCGAACCGCCCCCGCTCGCTGGCCGGGCGCTCACGCTCGACCAGGTAGTTGGTCAGCCGACGGGTGAGCACCTGCTCCATGGCCGCGAAGTCGTCGTTGCCCTGGTCGCCCTTGATCTTGAACCGCCGGTACTGGCTCTTGGCCGGCAGGCCGTCCTCGAGCACCACCATCGAGCCCACGTAGTCGCTGCCCTGGATGTGGCTCATGTCGTAGCACTCGATGCGCAGCGGGGCGGCGGGCAGGCCCAGTGCCTCCTGCAGCTCGTTGAGGGCCTTGGCCCGGGTGTTGTGGTCCGAGGCGCGGCGCAAGCGGTGGCGGGTGAACTCCTCGGTGGCGTTGCGGGTCACCGTCTCCAGCAGGGCCCGCTTGTCGCCCCGCTGGGGCACGCGGATGGTGACCCGCGACCCGCGCTGCTCGGTCAGCCACCGCTGGTAGAGGTCGGGGTCGGCCGACTCCACCGGCACCAGCACCTGCTTGGGCACCCCCATGGGCGGCGGGTCGTAGTAGAGCCCCTCGAGCACCGAATCCACCAGCTCGCCCGGCGACACGTCCTCGACCTTGTCGATGACGAAGCCCTTGCGGCCCACCACCCGGCCCCGGCGGACGAAGAACACCTGCACGGCGGCCTCGAGCTCGTCGTCGGCGATGCCGACCACGTCGACGTCCTCGGCCTTGTCCACCACCATCTGCTGCTTGGCGATGGCCTTGCGCACCGCCTCCAGCCGGTCGCGCAGGCGAGCCGCCCGCTCGAACTCGAGCTCGTCGGCCGCCTCGCGCATCTCGGTCTCGAGCCGGCTCACGATGGCGTCGGTGTCGCCGTCCAGGAAGTCGATCAGCTCGCCCACCAGCACGTCGTAGGCCGCACGGTCGATCTCGCCCACACAGGGCCCCGAGCACTTCTCGATGTGGAACAGCAGGCAGGGGCGGCCGAGCTTCTGGTGGCGCCCCAGCTTGTTGTCCGAGCAGGTGCGGATGGGGAACGTGCGCAGCAGCAGGTCGAGGGTCTCGCGGATGGCGTAGGCGTGGCCGTAGGGCCCGAAGTAGCGCACGCCCTTGCGCTTCGTGCCCCGCATGACCATGGCCCGGGGCCACTCGTCGTCGAGGGTGACGGCCAGGAAGGGGTAGCTCTTGTCGTCCTTCAGGCGGATGTTGAAGCGGGGCTGGTGCTGCTTGATGAGGCTGTACTCGAGCATCAGCGCTTCGACGTCGTTGCGCACCTGGATCCACTCCACCGACTCGGCGGTGGCCACCATCTGGGCGGTGCGGGCCGGCAGGTTGGCCGGGTTCTGGAAGTAGTTCGACAGCCGGGACCGCAGGTTCTTGGCCTTGCCCACGTAGATGACCCGACCCTGGCCGTCCTTGAACTGGTAGCTGCCCGGGGTGTCGGGGATGGTGCCGCCGGCGGGTCGTTGCATCACCGGCCCATCCTGCCCGATCCCGAGCGTCGCGCCTCGCCCCGTCGACCGACGCTTCCGGCTGCGCACCCGGCCGGGATGGCCCGGCCCGAGCCAGGCGGGCCGGTACCGTACCGCCGTGGCCAACGACGGCTCGGGCAGGCCGAGATCAGCGACGTCGGCTCCGCCTGATCGGGCTGGTGCTGGTGGCGGCCACCGCCGTCGTGTTCCTGATCGTGGCCAGCGGGCAGATCACCGCCCGGTTCGGCGACTCCGACGAGGGCATCAACGGGCGGTGTGGGCCTACAACGCCGCCTCCCTGCGCACCGACGGCGTCATGGCCTCCCGCCTGGGCGGCAAGCGGCTCGACGGCACCCTCTACGCCTCGCACCCGCCGCTGATCGTGGTGGAGACCGCCGTCACCCAGGCCCTGGGCGGCGGCCGGCCCTGGTCGAGCCGGGCGCCGGCCTGGCTGGGATCGCTGGCGGCCCTCGGCCTGCTCTACTACCTCTGCCTCGACGCCGGGTTCGACCCGCTGGTGGCCGGCGGCGCCGTGGCCCTCACCGGGCTGACCCCCATGCTGATCACCTACGGCAGCATGCTGGACACCCCGGTCACCGAGTTCCCCTTCGCCATCGCCGTGCTCATCTGCTGGTACCGCGACTGGCGAGGGGAACGGACGATCTCGCCCTACCTGGTCGGCGCCCTGGCCCTGGTGGCCAGCCTGGCCGGCTGGCAGGCCGCCGTGCTGTGCGGCCTGTGTGGCCTGACCTTCCTGGCCCGGGCGGTCCGCAAGCGCCCGGGGGCGTTGCGCCACTCGCTCCCCTACCTGATCGGCGCGGTGGTCGGGCATCGCCCTGGCCCTGGGCTGGGCCTACTGGGTGTACGGCAGCTTCCACGTCCTGGCCGACAAGTACCTGGGCCGCACCGGCACCTCCAACGGGGTGGGCCTGGGGAGATGGTGACCTTCCAGGTGCCGTGGCTGTCCGCCCTGCTGGCCGCTGTCGGTGATCGGCCTCATCGCCTGCGTGGTGGCCCTGCGCGATCGTCGCCTGCGGCCCCTGGCGGCCATGGCCCTGGCCTCGGTGGTCGTCTACGCCATGGTGTTCCGCCAGGCCGCCGCCGGCCACCAGTACTGGAACTACTGGGCCCTGCTGCCCGCCGCCGTGGGCTGGGCCTACGCCCTCTCAGCACCTGCTGGCCGGGCTGCGCCGCTCCAGCCGCTCGCCGTGGGTGCCGATCGGGGCGGTCGTGATCCTGGTGGTCCTGGCCGGGGCGTTCAACCTGGCTCCGACCCGACCAGGCCCGAGACGAGATCAGCCGGGGCGAGCGGGCCGCCGACCTGGTGGCCACCACCCGCTTCCCGGCCAGCCAGCACGATCTGGCCTATGTGGGCGAGCCCTACCGGCCCGACGCCTGGGTGGTCTACGCCACGCGGTTCTTCCCGCAGCCCCTGACCTCCGCGGCCCAGCTCGATCAGTTGGCCCGGTCCCGCCCCGACGACCTGGTGCTGGTCCTGGGTGCGTGCCCCTCCGACGAGCCGTCGTACCACTTCTGCCTGGACGCCACCGTCCCCGGCGGCCCCGTCGAACACGGTGGCCGCCGCGCGGCGCTGCCCGTGCCGGCCCGCCTGGAGACGGCCCGCGCCCTGGCCGCGGACGTGGCCCGCGCCAGTCGTTGAGATCGATCCGACGTGCCGGTGGCGATCTCGGCCTACACTGATCGGTGCCGGCCTGGTATCCGGCGACATATCGGCTCCGAGACCGACATCCCCGTGGCGTGGCGACCAGGCTGTCCCCACCGGTCACATCGGAGCCCTCCTCGACGGAGGTCGACCCACATCATGTTGCGGCTCCAAGCTCCGCTCCCCGAGCGGTACACCGATTCACCCCTGCCCGAGCTCGAGGCGATCATCGCCGACGCCAAAGCCCAGCTGGGCGAGCGGCTGTTCATCCTCGGCCACCACTACCAGCGCGACGAGGTCATGCGCTGGGCCGATGCCCGCGGCGATTCCTTCCGGCTGTCGGTGCTGGCCCAGCAGCGGCCCCAGGCCGACTACATCGTGTTCTGCGGGGTGCACTTCATGGCCGAGTCGGCCGACGTGCTCACCGGCGACCACCAGCAGGTGATCCTGCCCGACCTGAACGCGGGCTGCTCCATGGCCGACATGGCCGACATCGACCAGGTCACCGAGGCCTGGGACGAGCTGGGCCAGGTGACCGACGTCGAGCGGCTCGTGCCGATCACCTACATGAACTCCTCCGCGGCCCTGAAGGCCTTCGTGGGCGAGCACGGCGGCGCGGTGTGCACCTCGACCAACGCCCGAGCCGTGCTCGAGTGGGCCTTCGCCGACGTCGCCGCCGGAGGCGCCGGCGGCCGCCAGGTGCTGTTCTTCCCCGACCAGCACCTGGGCCGCAACACCGGTCACCAGATGGGCTACACCGAGGACGACATGCGGGTCTGGGACCCGCGCCACGAGCTGGGCGGGCTCGACGACGTCGAGGCCAAGCAGGCCACGTTCCTGCTGTGGAAGGGCCACTGCTCGGTCCACCAGCGCTTCCGGCCGGCCCACGTCGAGGCCTTCCGGGCCGAGCACCCCGACGGCATCGTCATCGCCCATCCCGAGTGCGCCCACGACGTGTGCGAGCTGGCCGACCAGGTCGGTTCCACCGACTTCATCATCAAGGCGGTGGAGGCGGCCCCGCCCGGCGTCCACCATCGCGGTGGCCACCGAGATCCACCTGGTGCAGCGCCTCGACGCCGAGACGCCCGACAAGCACGTCGTGTCCCTCGACCCGCTCATCTGCCCCTGCTCCACCATGTTCCGCATCGACGCCCCGCACCTGGCCTGGGTGCTCGAGAACCTGGTGGCGGGCCGGGTGGTCAACCGCATCACCGTGGATGCCGATGTGACCGAGTGGGCCAAGGTGGCGCTCGATCGCATGCTGGCCATCACCTGATCCGACGGGCCACCCTCACCTGACCCGACGGGCCACCATCATCAGGTTCGTGCGGGGCCACCCCGGAAGGCGCTCGGCCAGAGCCGCGACGGTCGGCCACGGGGCCAGCCGGTGCAGGCCGCGCACGTGCAACGTCCGCTGGCCGACCGGCTCGAACTGGTCGAACAGCCCACCGACGTCCTCGGCCGAGATGCCGTCGGGGATGCCGCCCGGCTTGGGCACCACGGTGTCGTACCAGAGGAGGTGGCCACCCACCCGGCAGACCCGGGTCATCTCCGCGGCCGCAGCCCGCCGTATGGCCTGGTCACCCATGGAGGAGAAGGCCACGAACTGGCACACCAGATCGAAGCGCTCGTCTTCGTAGGGAAGGCCGGCGCCGGCGTCGCCCACGCGCAGGCGCATGGCCGGGTTGACGGCCAGGCCGTCGAGCACCCGGTCCTCGATCAGATCGATGCCGTCGACGCGCTCCAACGACGCGCCCTGCTCGACCAGGAACCGCAACGGGCTTGCCCTCGCCGCAACCCACGTCGAGCACGTCGAGCTCCTGGATGGGGGCCGCCAGCAGCCCGAGCGCCCAGATGACGGCCCGTTCGCGTTGGTGGCGGTAGACGACCTCGATGGGGTTGGCCGGATGCCACCAGTAGGAGACGTCCTCACGGTCGGTCGGGTAGTGCGCCTGGTACCACGACCGGAACTCACTCGTCATCGGGGTGCGATCCCTCTCTCGACCTGCGCGAGCTCAGGGCAGGTCATGATAGGCGGATGGCTGAGCGACCCCGGCCCTCGGGCTTCGCGAGGCTGACCCGCAACTCCCTCGTCTACTCGCTGGGCTCGGTGGCGGGGAAGGCCATCGGCGTCGATCATGCTGCCGATCCTGACCCGCGCCCTCACGGTGTCGGAGTTCGGTCGTCTCGACCTGCTCAGCACGCTGCTCTCGGCGCTCATCTCCGCCCTGCTCCTCGGACTCGACACCTCCGCGCTGCGGCTCTTCTTCGACCTGCCCGACCCGATCGATCGCCGCCGCCTGGTCACGTCCTGGGTCCTCATCGGCACCGCCGTCAACCTGGTCGCGGCGGCCGGGGTGGTGGTGGCGCGGACCTGGATCAGCCAGGCCCTGTTCGGTACGCCCGACTACGGCGTGGCCGTGGCCCTGGTCGGTGTGGCGGTCGTGCTCGGCACGTGGGAATGGATGTGCCTGACCTCGATGCGCATGCAGAAGCGCCCCGCGCCCTATGCGCTCATCGAGGGGGTCAACCTCGGGGTCACGGCTCTGGCCACCGTGGTCCTGCTGCTGGCCGGCCACCGCACCGCCGCCGCCTGCATGGTCGGCACCTCCGTCGGCTACCTGGCCGCGGTCCTGGTGTGCCCGGGCCTGGTGCGCATGGTCACCGGCCGACCGTCGCGACCGATGGGTCGGCGCCTGCTGCGCCTGGGCCTGCCCCTGGTGCCCGGAGTGGTCGCCACCTGGGGGGCCGAGTTCGCCAACCGGGCCATCCTGGCCCACCTGGCCGGCATCGACCAGGTGGCCTTCTTCTCGGTGTCGGTGCGGCTCGGGTCGGTCGGGGTGCTGGTGGCCACCAGCTTCCAGCTGGCCTGGTTGCCCGAGGCCTTCGAGCGGGGTGAGGCGGCGGAGGCCCACGTCCGCACCGCGGCCGAAGCCCGGCGCATCGTGGCCGCCGTGTGCATGCTGACCGCGGGTCTGGCCCTGATCTCGCGTGAGGTGCTCATCGTGCTGAGCGGCCGCTCCTACCTCCCGGCTCTGGGCGCGGTGGGATGGTCCGAGCTGTTGGGTGTGGCCCTGGCCCTGCTGCTGGTGGCGGGGATGTCCAGCTCGTTGAGCCGCACGTTCGGCGACGTGGGTCTGGCCACCGCGGTCGGGACCCTGGCCGGGGTGGCCGCCAACCTGCTGCTGGCCCACCGCTTCGGGGCCGCCGGCACGGCCGCCGCCGTCACCGGCGGGGTGCTGGTGGGCGCCGGCCTGCTGGCCGTGATCGGGCGGCGACGCTTCACGCTGGCCATCCCCTGGCTGTGGATCGCCGGCAACGTGACCGTGACCGCCGTGGTGGTGCTCGGCTGCTGCCTGCCCACCGGCGGGGCCAGCGTGGCCGTGCGTGCCGGTCTGGCCGTGGCCGCCGGACTCGTCTTCTGGTTGGAGGGCACCCCTCAGGAGGCCCTGCGCTGGTGGTCGGCTCGTCGTCAGCGTCGCCGGGCCGCGTCGGACACCTGACGCGTGCAGGCGTCGACCGCGTCGACCGCCTGCTCCCAGGTGCCGCGTGCCGCGATCAGGGCACGGTTGGCCACCGACGCCGCCGCCCGCAGCTCCGGGTCGTCGATGGCGCGATGGAGGGCATCCACCAGCTCACCGACGTCGCCCGGTCGCACCACCAGCCCGTTGACCTCGTCGGTGACCCAGGCCAGGTTGGCGGGAAGATCGGACACGATGGGAAAGGCGCCCGAAGCCATGCCTTCGAGCAGGGCCACCGAGGTGGCGTCGCTGTCGGGCACCGAGCACACCACCTCGGCCGCCAGGAAGCAGGCCTGGAGATCCGATCGGGACAACCTCGGGCGGAACCGCACGCGGTCGGCCAACGCGGCCTGGGTCACCACCGCGGCCAGCTGGGCGGGATCCTCGCCGCCGGTCAGGACGTCGAGCTGCCAGTCGGGGAACGCGGGAGCCAGGGCCACGAAGGCGGCCACGATGGCGGCCACGTTGTAGAAGGGCTTGAGGCCTCGGGGGCTGAGGATTCGCCGACCCGGATGGCGAGGCGCCTCCGTCCACGACCGATCGGGCCCGAAGACGACCTGGAGGCAAGGCGTGGACGGGCTCAGCGCGGCCACCCGGGAGCCGACCTGGTCGGCGTCGACCACCACGGTGGCGGCCCGGCGTAGCGCTCGGGCGAGCAGCCGGCGCTGTGGAGGCGGCTGGCGGTCCATCCACAGGATGTCGCTGCCCCACGCGAACTGGATCACCGGCGCGCCCGCGCTGGTCAGCATGGCCATCAGGCCGTAGCTGGATACGAAGTGGGCGTGCACGACGTCCGGCGCGAAGCGCCGCGCCGCCCGCCGCCAGGCGGGCAGACCGGTCACGTACCGTCGGTTCGACAGCTCCCGGGGGCCCAGCTCGACGGTGGGCAGCGCCGACGGGGCGGGCAGGCCGAAGCCGACCCGCTGCACCTCGTGACCGCGACCGGCCATCGCCTCAGCCCAGCGCAACGAGTGCGGGCTGGCCAGGTCGCCCAGTACGAGAACGCGCACGTCACCCCCCACCCGTCGCGGTTGGGCCAGAATTGACCATGCGGACAGTACTGGTCACCGGCGCGGGCGGATTCATCGGCAGCCACCTGTGTGAGCTGCTGGTCCGCCAGGGGTGGGACGTGCGTGGCCTGGTCCGCTACACGTCCCACGACCAGGCCGGCGCCCTGGTCCACGTCGACCCCGAGGTTCGCGCCCAGATACACGTCGTCACCGGCGACCTGCGTGACCCGACCGGAGTCCGCCGGGCCATGGACGGCGTCGAGGTGGTGCTCCACCTGGGCGCCATCATCGCCATCCCCTACTCGTACCAGAACCCGGCCGAGGTGGTGGAGACCAACGTGGCGGGCACGCTGGCCGTGCTGGAGGCGGCCCGGGACCTGGGGGTGGCCCGGGTGGTGCACACCTCCACCTCCGAGGTCTACGGCACCGCGGTCACCGACGCCATCACCGAGAGCCATCCCCTGCAGGGCCAGTCGCCCTACTCGGCCTCCAAGATCGGGGCCGACAAGCTGGCCGAGGCCTACTGGCGCTCCTTCGAGCTGCCGGTGGTCACGCTGCGACCGTTCAACACGTTCGGCCCCCGCCAGTCGCCCCGCGCCGTGATCCCCACCATCTTGATGCAGGCCCTGCGGGGCACGCGGGTGCAGCTGGGGTCGCTGGCCCCCACCCGGGACTTCACCTACGTGACCGACACCGCCGCCGCCTTCGAGCTGGCGGCCCGAGCCGAGGGGATCGACGGCGAGGTGATCCACCTGGGCACCGGACGGGAGGTCTCCATCGGTGACGTGGTGGCCATCGTGGAGCAGACCCTGGGCAAGTCGCTGGAGGTGGTCCAGGAGGATGCCCGCATCCGCCCGGAACGATCCGAGGTGATGCGGCTGCTGAGCGATCCGTCCCATGCCCGGGACCGGCTCGGCTGGGAGCCCCAGGTCAGCCTGGAGGAGGGCATCCGCCGCACCGCCGACTGGTTGGCCACCAGCGCCGACTGGTTCGCGCTCGGCAGCTACGCCGTCTGACAGGATTGCCCGATGGATGCTCTCGTGATGGCGGGCGGCCAGGGCACGCGCCTGCAGCCGCTGACCTTCTCGCTGCCCAAGCCGCTCATGCCGGTCGGGAACCGTCCGATCCTCGAGATCATCCTCAACCAGCTCCGGCGGGCCGGCTTCACCCGGGTCTTCGTGTCGGTGGGCTACAAAGGCAACCTGGTGCAGGCCTACCTGCGCGAGGCACCGGTTCCCGGGTTGCAGGTCGAGTTCCTGCTCGAGGAGACGCCGCTGGGCACCGCCGGGCCCCTGTCGCTGCTCCCCGACGACGTCGGGGCCCTGTTCATGATCAACGGAGACATCCTGACCGAGCTCGACTTCGGCGCGGTGCTGCGCGGGCACCTGGCCCAGGATGCGGCCGCCATCACCGTGGTGGCCCACAACCACTCGGTCACCCTCCCCTACGGCGTGCTGCAGCTCGAGGGCGACCGCGTGCTCGGCATCGACGAGAAGCCCACGTTGCACCTGCCGGTGGCCACCGGGATGTACGCGCTCGACCGGCGGGCCATCGATCGGCTGCCCGCCGGGCGGTCCGACATGCCTCGGGCTCATCGGGCTCCTGGCCGCCGAGGGCCAGGTCCGGGCCCACCTGACCGAGGAGTTCTGGACCGACGTGGCCGACCTGGTCGACTACGAGCGCATCCACGTCGACGCCGCCCGCTGGGCCGACCTGTGAGGCGACGACCCCGGTGAGCTGGCGGATCGCCCTGTCCGACCTGCGCATCACGCCGGCCCAACGCCAGGCGGTCGACCAGGTGCTGGATGCGGGCTGGTTGTCCATGGGGCCGAGCACCGCCGCCTTCGAGGAGGCGTTCGCGGCCGCGGCCGGGGTGGCTCACGCGGTGGCGGTCAGCAGCGCCACCACCGGTCTCCTGCTGGCCCTCGACGCGTCGGGGATCGGTCCCGGGGACGAGGTGATCCTGCCGTCGCTCACCTTCGTGGCCGACGCCAACGTGGTCCGCAAGCTGGGCGCCACGCCCGTCCTGGTGGACATCGCCGCCGTCGACCGGCCCCTGATCGACCCTGAGGCCATCCGCGCCGCGGTGACCGAGCGCACCCGGGCCGTGATGGTGGTGCACTACGCCGGGTACCGCTTCCCGGTCGAGAGCATCGCCGATCTGTCAGACCAGGGGATCACCATCATCGAGGACGCGGCGCACGCCACCGGCCCGGTGGCGGACGACGGCGGGTGGATGGCCTGGACCGGTGACATGGCCGTGTTCAGCTTCTTCGCCAACAAGAACCTGCCCCTGGGCGAGGGCGGCATGATCACCACCGCCGACGACGAGGTGGCCCGCCGCCTCCGCCTGCTGCGTTCCCACGGCATGACCACCGGCACCTGGGACCGCCATCGGGGCCATGCGTCGGACTACGACGTCTCGCTGATCGGGTGGAACTGCCGCCCGACCGAGCTGGCTGCGGCCCTGGGCACCGCCGGGCTCGTAGACCTGCCCGGTTGGAACGCCGATCGTCGCCGCCTGCTCGGGCACTACCACCGGGCCTTGGCGTCCGCCGCCCCCGATGGTCCCCACCTGATCTTCGAGCCGGACCTGCCCACCACGGGCCACCTGGCCGTCGCCCTGCTGGCCGCCGGGCAGCGCCCGGCGGTGCGGGCCGCGCTGGCCGACGCCGGCATCCAGTCGTCGTTCCACTACCCGCCCATCCACACCTTCAGCGCCTACGGGGACGACCTACGCTTCGGGCTGGCGCGCACCGATGAGGCCGAGCAGCGCTTCATCAGCCTGCCCCTGCACCCCTGGCTGGAGCCGTCCCAGGTCGACGAGATCGTGGGGATCGTGGTGGCCGCGGACCGTCCGGCCGGCTGAGCGTTCAGCCGTCCAGCGCGGCCCCGAGGGCGGCCACCACCTGGTCGACCTCGTCGGCGGTCATGAGCGGATCCATGGGCAGCGACAGCACCTCGGCCGCGGCCTGTTCGGCGTGGGGAGTGGGTCCGCCACCCTCCGCCGTCAGCCAGGGCTGCTGGGACAGGGCCACCGGGTAGTGCACGCCGGTGCCGATGCCGGCGGCGGTCAGCTCGGCCTGAACCGCCGATCGGGCGGCGACCCGCACCACCAGCAGGTGATGGACCGCACCCGGCTCCCAGGGCACCAGGAGCCCGGCGGGCAGCTGGGCCGCGTACCGGTCGGCCACCTGTCGTCGCCCGGTCGTCCAGGCGTCGAGGTGGGCGAGCTTGGTGTGCAGGATGGCGGCCTGCAGCCCGTCCAGTCGCGAGCACCAACCCAGCTCGTCGTGGAGGTACTTCGAGGTCCGACCGTGGTTGGCCAGCAGGCGAGCCCGGTCGACGACGTCGCCATCGCCCGACAGCACCATGCCGCCGTCGCCCATCGCCCCCAGGTTCTTGCCCGGATAGAAGCTGAAGCACACCGCGTGTCCACCCGAGCCGACCGGGCGGTCACGCCAGGTGGCCACGTGGGCCTGGGCCGCATCTTCGATCACCACCAGCCCGCTGTCCCGCCACCGGTCGAGGCGGTCCAGGGGGACGACGTGCCCGTAGAGGTGAACCGGGATCACCGCTCGGGTGCGAGGTGAGCGGACCGCGTCGACCGAGGGCTCGTCCAGCAGGAGGGTGACGGGATCGACGTCGGCCAGCACCGGCCTGGCGCCCACGTGCGCCACGGCCTCGGCCGTGGCCACGAAGGTCATGGACGGGACGATCACCTCGTCACCCGGGCCGATGCCGAGGGCTCGCAGGGCCAGGGCCAGGGCGTCTGTCCCCGAGGCGCAGCCCACGCCTCGGGTCTGGCCGTGCGCGGCGGCGAAGGCCTCCTCCAGGTTGGCCACCTCGGCGCCCCCGATGAACGAGGATCCCTTGATGACGCGGTCGATGGCCGCGTCGAGGTCGGGGCGGATCGACTCGTGGAGCCGGCTGAGGTCGAGGAAGGGAATGCTCACGAACGGATTCTCGCAGGATTGCCCACCACGGTGGCACCAGCTCCCACGTCGCCCACCACCACCGCCCCGGCTCCGATGAGCGCCCCCGCACCGATCGAGACACCGGGCAACAGCACGGCGCCGGCGCCCACGGTGGCGCCCTCACCCAGGTGCACCCCGGCCAGGTGCTCCTTGGTGTCGGGTCGATTGGGATAGCGGGCGTTGGTGACGATGACACCCGGTCCCAGCCAGCTGCCCGCCTCCAGCACCGAGAACTCGGGGACGAAGCAACCCGAGTGCAGGCGCACGCCGTCGCCCAGCTCCACGTGGTGCTCGATCACGGTGTGGCTGCCCACCGAGACGTCGTCGCCGATGGTGGTGTGCTCGCGCACCAGCACCCCGTGGCCGGCCCGGAACCTGGCCCCGATGGTCGTGCCCCGGTAGATCACCGAATGGCTGCGGACGATGGCGCCTGGTCCCAGCCGGAGCGCGAGGGCGTCGACCGGTTCGCAGCCGAGCACGCAGAACGGCTGGATCTGGGAGCCCTCCCCGAGGTCCAGATCGTCGGCCACCACGCTGTCGGTCACCACTCGATCTCCACCGGCGTGCCCTTGGCCAGCGCCGAGGCGTCGATGGCCGACAGCACGGTGACCACCTCGGCCCCGTGACGGGCGTCGGTCAGCGGCGGCCGGCCCGAGCTGCAGGCCTGGGCGAACGCCTCCATCTCGTTGCGCAGCGGTTCGGTCATGTCGATCTTGGGGATGAGGATGTCGCCGGCCCGGGTGCGCCACTGGAAGTCGCCCAGCGACTGGTACTCGCCGAAGTCGCCGCCGCGGGCCACGCCGGCGTCGACGATCCAGAGCTTCTGGTCGACGGACACATCGTTGTAGATGGCCATCTTGCGGTCGCCCACCACCGTCATCAGGCGCGTCTTGCGGGGATCGATCCAGCTGACGTGGAGGTGCGCCCCGACCCCGGAGGGGAACTCCAGCTGGGCGAAGAACACGTCGGGCACGCCGGCTTCGATCATGGTCATGCTGGTGCCCGACACCCGGTCGG
This sequence comes from uncultured Microthrixaceae bacterium, assembly GCA_963793965.1. Classification (GTDB taxonomy): domain Bacteria; phylum Actinomycetota; class Acidimicrobiia; order Acidimicrobiales; family Acidimicrobilacustridaceae; genus UBA4742. Next base: position 399,490 of record CAWCCB010000006.1, on the reverse strand, counting down.
GCCGCTCGCCCAGCAGGTAGAGCATGATGGCGACGTCGTGGGGCGCGAAGTTCCACAGGGCGTTGCAGTCGCGGCGGATGCGGCCCAGGCTCAGCCGTTGGGAGTAGAGGTACTGGACGGCGCCGAGCTCGCCCTCGGCGATGAGCTGGCGCAGCCGGTTCACCGGCGGCGAGTAGAGGAAGGTGTGGCCGACCATGGCGATGCGACCCACCTGGTCAGCCAGGTCGGCCAGCGATCGGGCGTCGACCGGGTCCATGGCCAGGGGCTTCTCGACCATGACGTGTCGCCCCGCGTCCAGCACCTGTCGAGCCATGCCGGCGTGCAGGGCGGCGGGAGCGGCGATGACCGCGGCGCTCACGTCCGGATCGGCCAGGGCCTCACCCAGGCTGGCCCAGCCAGCCGTGCCCGGGTAGGCGGCCAGCGCCGCCGATCGCTGGGCGGGGTCGGAGTCGACCACCCCCGCCAGGCGCAACCCGCGGGCGGCGGCGATGTTGCGGGCCAGGTTCGCGCCCCAGTAGCCGTAGCCGACTAGCGCCACGCCCTGGTCGATCGTCTCGGTCATCGAACACTCCGGGTCAGGTCCTCGAGCATGGACATCAGGAATCCCCCGCCCCAGGCCAGGTGCATGACCGGGAAGCACGCCAGCAGCGTGGCCGGCGAGGCCTGATGCGCCTTCGGTTCGGCGTGGTGGGTGGCGGCCAGCGCGGCCACCAGGTAGGCGGTGCCGGCTCCGGCCACCAGCCGCCGGCCGCGTCGGTCGATCATGGCCAGCGGGGCCAGGGCCAGGCCGGCCGTGGCTGCCGGGGCGACCAGGTGGCGAGCCTTGAGCGAGCCGGGATGGCGTTGCACCACCCGGGCCTTCCAGCGCCCGTACCACCAGAACTGCCGCCCGAGCGCCCGCAGCGACGGGCGGGGACGATAGATGGACTCGATGGAGGGATCGAACAGCAGGACCATGCCCAGCTCGCCCATGCGGTGGTTGAGCTCGTAGTCGGAGTTGCGCTCGAGCGTCTCGTCGAAGCGGCCCACCCGAGCCAGGGCGTCGGCCCGGTAGCCCGGGTGGCTGATGGTGTCGACTGACCGGCGCCGGGTGGCGTGGCGATGCGGGGAGGCCATGCCGAAGGGCGACACCATGGCCAGACCGATGGCGTTGGACACCGGATCGGTCCCGACGTGGAGGTACCGGCCGCCCACGCCGTCGGCCCCGGTCTCGTCCAGGACCGCCACCGAACGCTCCACGAAGGCCGGACCGGCCACGCCATGGGCCGAGAACAAGAAGATGACGTCGCCCTTGGCTTCGTCGACGCCGACGTTGAAGGCGGCCGACGCCTTCCGGCGCGGGTTGTCCACCACCCGGATCCAGGGTTCGCTCGCCGCCCGCTGCTCGACCAGCTGGCGCGAGCCGTCGCTCGATCCCCCGTCCACCACGACCACGTCGAGCAGGTCGTGGGGATAGGTCTGGGCCGCGAAGCTGTCCAGGCACTGGTCGATGTGGTCGCGCTCGTCGAGCATGGGCACGACCACCGTCACCATGGGACGGGGACTCACGACATCCTCACCGGCCTCCACCTCCGAAGACGCTGCGGATGGTACGCCCCATGATGCGCAGGTCGAGGCCCAAGGACTGGTGACGCAGGTAGTAGAACTCGTACTGCAGCTTCTCCAGGGCGTCGCGCTCGTCACCGGCATAGCCGTACTTGACCTGGGCCCAGCCGGTGATCCCCGGCCGGACGAGGTGGCGGACGTCGTAGAAGGGCAGCTTGTCGCGCAGCTCGTCGACGTAGCGGGGCTGTTCGGGCCGCGGCCCCACCAGGGCCAGGTCGCCCTTGAGGACGTTGAGCATCTGGGGCAGCTCATCGACGTGGCTGATGCGCAGCAGTCGGCCGAACGGCGTGATGCGGGGATCGTCCTTGGCCGTCCACTTCGTTGGTCTCGCTCGGCGGCCGCCACGCATGGTGCCGGAACTTGTAGATCGTGAACAGCTCGCCGTTCTTGCCCACCCGGACCTGGGTGTAGAGGAGCCGCCCCCGGTTGGCCACCAGGTTGCCGAGCGCCACGAACAGCGACGACCACCACCACGATGGGCAGGGCCAGCAGGGCCAGCACCAGGTCGATGAGGCGCTTGAACCGCCCGTAGCGGGCCCGGTGCAGCTCACCGATGTCGAACAGGAGCGACACCCGCTCGAGCTCGGCCACCGGCAGCATGCCCAGCCACTCCTCGTAGAACAGCGGCAGGGTGCGCACCCGGGCGCCCCGCTGGTGGGCCTGGGCCACCTGGGCCACCACCGGCGCCGAGGCCTGGGCCTCACGGTCGAGCACCACCACCGAGATGTGCTCGCGACCGAGGCGGTCGAGCAGCGGCTGGTCGTCGGTCGCGGCCGGCTCGGCCTCGGCCACACCGATCACCCCCACCAGACGGGCCGGGCGCTCGGCCGATCGAGCCATCTCCTGGCGCATCACCGTGGCGCTGGCCGAGTCGCTCACCACCAGCACCCGATCGCGGCCGGCGGCCGCCAGCCCGGCGTTGGTGGCCAGACCGGCACACAGCAGGTACCAGGGCACCAGCAGGATGGCCGACCCGAAGACCACGAACCGGGGCAGGAGCGCATCGCCCACGGCCAGCTGCACCAGCGAGATGCCGAGCGCACCCACCAGGGCCGCGGCCACCGAGGTGGTCAGAGCCTGGCGGGCGTTGCGAGGCAGCTCGGGCAGACCCGAGCCCGTAGGCGGCGACGGCCAGCAGCAGGATGTAGGCCAGGGCCCAGGCGAAGCGACTGGAGCCGTGGAAGCTGTAGGGAGGGTTGGCGATGTAGGCCGCATGGAGCTTGCTCAGCCCCAGCACCGCCCCGGCGATGCCGAGGTAGAGGATCGGGCGGGCGGCGCGCCGCACCGGTCAACCCGCTTCGAGCAGGGGCGCCAGGAACTGCCCCGTGTAGCTGCCGGGCGTCTTGGCCACCAGCTCCGGGGTGCCCTCGACCACCACCGTGCCGCCTCCGTCGCCCCCCTCGGGGCCCAGGTCGATGATCCAGTCCGCCGTCTTGATCACGTCGAGGTTGTGCTCGATGACCAGAACCGTATTCCCTTGATCGACCAGTCGGCTGAGCACTGTGAGGAGTTTGCGGATGTCCTCGAAGTGCAGGCCCGTGGTGGGCTCGTCCAGGATGTACATGGTGTGGCCCGTGGAGCGCTTGGCCAGCTCGCTGGCCAGCTTGACCCGCTGGGCCTCGCCGCCCGACAGCGTGGGCGCCGGCTGGCCCAGCCGGACGTAGCCCAGGCCCACGTCCACGATGGTCTGCATGTGGCGGGCGATGGCCGGCTGGTTGGCGAAGAACTCGAGCGCCTCCTCGCACGACAGGTCGAGCACCTCGGCGATGTTGCGGCCCTTGAAGGTGATGTCGAGGGTGTCGCGGTTGTAGCGGGCGCCCTTGCACACCTCGCAGGGCACGTACACGTCGGGCAGGAAGTGCATCTCGATCTTGATGGTGCCGTCGCCGGCGCAGGCCTCGCAGCGACCGCCGTTCACGTTGAACGAGAAGCGGCCGGGCAGGTAGCCCCGGACCTTGGCCTCGGTGGTCTGGGCGAAGAGCTTGCGGATGTGGTCGAACACCCCGGTGTAGGTGGCCGGGTTGGAGCGGGGCGTGCGCCCGATGGGTGACTGGTCGATGTCGATGACCTTGTCGATGGCGTCGAGCCCCTCGACGCTGGTGTGGCGTCCCGGCGGGATCTTCGACCCGTACACCCGCTGCATCAGGGCCCGCAGCAGGATGTCGTTGACCAGCGTGGACTTGCCCGACCCCGACACGCCGGTGACCGCCACCAGGCAGCCCAGCGGGAACTCGACGTCGATGTCCTTGAGGTTGTTCTCCCGGGCTCCGCGGACGGTGAGCGACTCGGCCGCCGGCTTGCGCCGCAGCTCGGGCACCGGGATGGTCCGGCGCCCCGACAGGTACTGACCGGTGATGGAGGCCTTGGACTTGAGCAGCCCCTTCACCGGGCCGGCGTAGACCACGTCGCCGCCGTGCTCGCCGGCGCCCGGGCCGATGTCGACCACGTGGTCGGCCACCTTGATGGTCTCCTCGTCGTGCTCGACCACCAGCACCGTGTTGCCCAGGTCGCGCAGGCGTTCGAGCGTCTCGATGAGCCGCCGGTTGTCGCGCTGGTGCAGCCCGATCGACGGCTCGTCGAGCACGTAGAGCACCCCGACCAGCCCGCTGCCGATCTGGGAGGCCAGGCGGATGCGCTGGGCCTCGCCGCCGGCCAGGGTGGCCGCGGACCGGGCCAGGTTCAGGTAGTCGAGGCCGACGTCGAGCAGGAAGCCCATCCGGGCGTTGATCTCCTTCACCACCCGGTCGGCGATGAGGTGGTCGCGCTCGGTGAGCGTCAGGGCGGCCAGCACCTCCGGCGGCTCGCGGATGGACATCATGGAGATGTCGGCGATGTTGTGCCCGTCGATGGTGACCGCCAGGGTGAGCGGCTTGAGCCGGGCGCCGCCGCACTCGGGGCAGGGCACCTCGCGCATGTAGCCCTCGACCTGCTCGCGGGCCGAGTCGCTCTCGGCCTCGCTGTGGCGGCGCTGCAGGTACGGGATGACCCCCTCGAACCGGGCCTCGTAGCTGCGGCTGCGGCCGTAGCGGTTGCGGTACTGCACCTTGACCCGACCGGGGATGCCGTAGAGCAGGATCTTCTGCTTGGCCTTGGGCAGCTTCGACCAGGGCACGTCCATCGGGATCTTGTTGGCTTCGCACACCGATTCGAGCAGGCGGGCGAAGTACTGGCTGCGTCCCCCGGCCCACGGGGTGAGCGCGCCCTGGGCCACGGTGAGGGCGGGGTTGGGCACCACCAGCTCGGGGTCGACCTCGAAGCGGGTGCCCAGGCCGTCGCAGTGCTCGCAGGCGCCGTAGGGCGAGTTGAACGAGAAGTTGCGGGGGGCCAGCTCCTCGTAGGACCGGCCGCACACCGGACAGGCCAGGTGCTGGGAGAAGGTGAGCGTCTCGGTCTTCGTCCTCATCGGCTCGCGCGTCGCCGAGCGGGGCACCAGATGCACCTCGGCCACGCCGTCGGCCAGGCGCAGGGCCGTCTCCAGCGAGTCGGTCAGGCGCCGCTCGATGCCGTCGCGCTGACACCAGCCGGTCGACGATCACCTCGATGGTGTGCTGCTCGTAGCGGGCCAGCTCGAACTTGTCGGTCAGGTCGTGGACCTCGCCGTCGACCCGCGCCCGGGCGAAGCCCTGGGTGGCCAGGTCGGCCATGAGGGTGTCGTAGGTGCCCTTGCGACCTCGCACCACCGGGGCCAGCACCTCGAAGCGGCTGCCCTCGGGCAGCTCGAGGATGCGGTCGACGATCTGCTGGGGGGTCTGTCGGGTGATGGCGGTGCCGTCGAAGGGGCAGTGCGGGCACGCCGATGCGGGCGTAGAGCAGCCGGAGGTAGTCGTAGACCTCGGTGATCGTGCCGACCGTGGAGCGCGGGTTGCGCGAGGCGCTCTTCTGGTCGATGGAGATGGCCGGCGAGAGGCCCTCGATGAAGTCCACGTCGGGCTTGTCCATCTGGCCCAGGAACTGGCGGGCGTAGGCCGACAGCGACTCGACGTAGCGGCGCTGGCCCTCGGCGTAGATGGTGTCGAAGGCCAGCGAGGACTTGCCCGAGCCGGACAGGCCCGTGAAGACGATGAGACGGTCGCGAGGCAGCTCGAGGGAGATGTTGCGGAGGTTGTGCTCTCGCGCCCCCCGGATGGTGATCGTGTCGGCCACCGACCCATCCTACCGGCCCGCCACAACTCGAACACGTGTTTGTCGGACCTGTTCTCGGGACGTCAGCTCGACCCGGTGTACTCCAGCACGGAGACGTCGAGCGCCAGCCCGGGCACCGACTGCTGCACCCGCCAGCCGGGGAGCTGGCTCAGGTCAGCCTTCTGGTCGTCCGACACCAGCACGGCCCGGCGCACGCCGCGCTCGGCCAGGCGGTCGGCGTAGCGCCGCAGCTCGTCCTGGGAGGGCACCACCCACACGTAGCGGGAGAAGTCGCGCGAGTCGAGCTGGGGCAACAGGCGGTTGGAGGAGATCACGACCGGGGCGTCGAAGCCACCGCTGGTCCCCGATCGCTGGGCCTCCCGGGCGATGGCGTCGAGGACCGCGGCGGTGTGCTGATGGCTGGACCGCAACGCGCCGAGCGCCACCCAGGAGCTGGCCAGGGACACCACGGCCAGCGACACCACCACCAGCCGGGCCAGGTCGGCGCCGTGGCGCCGGATGACGGGGACGGCGGCGAAGGTGATGACCGGCACGGCCACCGGGATGATCACCGCGAAGTAGCGGCCGCCCCACTCGACCCCGCCGCCGATGGCGTACTCGGTGAGGAGCACCCCGCCCACCGCCGCGGCCGAGGTCAGGGCCAGCAGCGGGGCCGACGCCTCGCGCAGGGCTCGCCGACCCGAGGCCCACAGCAGGAACCAGCCGGCGGGGAAGGCGATGGCCAGACCCGGCGCGGCCTCGGGCGAAGCCGCCACCAACCGCAGGACGTAGCAGCTGACGGCCAGGACCAGCGGGACCGCCACCCAGGCCGGCCGGGCCCGGCGCCAGTGCGCCAGCAGGGCGGCGACCAGCAGGGCCAACGCCCCCAGGCCGAGCAGCGTGTCGACGGCCTGGTTGCCGCTGTAGGTGGCCTGGAACCAGGTGGTGTGCAGCGCCTCCCACCGAGCGCCCAACCAGGTCGAGGGACTGGCGTTGGCCGGGGTGGGCCGCGGTGAGCCGATGATGGTCCGCGACCACACCCGATCGGTGAGCCAGGCCAGCGCGCTCCCGGCCACGGCCGCCACGGCCACGAACCCGGCCCGCACCTTGGGCGTTCGCCGAGCCAGCGCGATCACGGCTGCGGCCAGGGCCAGCGCCGGGCCCACCAGCAGGGCCTCGGTCCGCAACATCGCCCCCACCCACAACAAGGCGGTCATGGCAGCCAGGCTGACCAGGCGGTGGGATCGACGGCGGTGGCGCCGCAGCGTCGCCACCGCCGCCAGCGCGGCACCGGCCACCGCGGCCGCGGCCAGGGTGTGGGCCTGGACCAGGTAGGCGTCGAAGAAGAGGGGGCTGGCCAGCCCCACCAGCCACAGCACGGGGCGCGCCAGGCTCTCGTCCAGCCGGCCGACCAGTCGGGCGGCCAACACCGCGGCCACCAGCGTCCCGGCCATGCCCAGCAGGATCATGCCGACCGTCCCCCCGACCAGGTCGGCGCCGGCCAGGATCACGGGATAGAGGGGGTGCTTGGCCAGCGGGGCCACGCCCAGGTTCCCGTGGTCGCCGCGCACGAAGGGGCGGGCCTGGTCCTCGGGATCGATCGAGCGGATGGGTGAGTGGTAGTGCCAGCCGTGGCCGTCGCGCAGCATCTGGGCCTGCACCACCGCGGCCCCTTCGTCGCTGCTGAAGGCCACCAGGGGGGCGGTCAGCCACAGACCGACGAGCAGCACCGCGGCCAGGGCGACCACGTGCCACCAGAAGGGCGCGCCGGCTACGCGCCCGGGCCTCCGCCCGGCCACGGCATCGCCGGTGGTGTCGGGCGCGTTCGCGGCCGCGGTCACGTCGAGCCCCGCTGGTAGACCGTGTAGCGGAAGTCCACGCCCAGCCAGCGCTCGATCTGGTGCGACACGGCGTGGTACCCGTCCACCGACGCCGGCGGACGGTCGGACCCGTCGGCGGTGATCAGACCGAAGCGGTCATAGCCGGCATCGGTCACGATCCGGGCGGCACCGGCCACGTCGCCGCTGCGGTCGGTGGTCAGCCAGCGGTGCGCCGGCTCGTAGCTGCCCGACTCGCGCAGCCAGAACGGCAGGTCCGAGACCACCACCGGTTCGGGTCGGGCACTGATCCAGGCGCCGGCCCGCGCCACCTCGTGGGTGCGGTGCGACATCCAGGTCAGGCCCAGGGCCGTGACCGCCACCGCCAGGGTGAGGAACAGCTGGCGGGCCCACCGGGCGCTGTGCTCGGAGCGCACGATGCCGATGACGCCCAGCAGCAGCCCGCTGGTCAGGATGTAGCGGCCACCCCACTGGGGCAGGACCCCGCCGGTGAAGTCGGTGTACCAGACCAGGGGCAGGGCGCCCAGGGCGATGATGGCCAGCAGCCGGGCCTGGACGTCCTTCCAGGCCAGCACGATGCCGGCCGCGGCGAACGGGGTGGTGGCCACCAGGCCGGGCACGAAGCCCGGGCCCTCGACCAGTCGCAACAGGAAGAGCATCACCACGATGGCCGCGGCCAGCTTGGCCGAGCGTTGCTCGCCCCGCTTCGAGGACCGGTAGGCGATGAAGCACAACAACCCCACCAGCACGCCCACGGCCAGCACGTTGGCCGTGCCGTCCCAGTCCAGCAGGCTGCCGGACATGGTCACCGCCTCCCGCAACCGCACGCCCAGGTCGCTGCCGCCGCTGGCCAGCGTGCCCGACGCCCGGGCGGCCCGCAGGGTCGTGCCCAGGACGCCGATCTCGAGCAGCTCGTTGGCTCCGAAGGCAGCCACGAACCCGGCCGCCGCGCTCGCACCCACGGCCAGGGGCCCGGGCAGGGAACGGTCACGCCACAGCAGCCAGGTGCAGATCGCCGCGGTGGCCACGAAGGCGTACACGAACGACTCGGTGCGCATGGAGGCGGCGGCCCCGAAGGCCAGGCCGGCCAACAGCCCCCGCCACCACGTCGGACGCCGGCCCACGCAGTCGAGCAGGGCGACGATCCCCCAGGCCATCAGGGCCAGGCCCAGGCTGTGCTCCCACAGGTCGAGCGCGTAGATGGTGACCGGCGAGGCCAGCCCCACCACCCAGAAGGACACCCAGCCGTCCCGGGACCCGAGGCGCTGGGCCAGCGCCCGCGCCGCGAAGGCGCAGGCCACGGCACCCGCCATGGGCACCAGCAGCGCCAGGCGGTAGCCACCCAGGGCGTAGAGGGGCAGGGCCGCGTAGATCATCGGCAGCGAGGTGACGTTCAGGTACCGGTTCCCGGCGCGGGTCGTGTAGTAGAGCGGATGGAAGGCGGCGCTCGGATCCCACTTGGCCGCCCAGTAGCCGACCTGCGGGTCGAGCCCACCTCCGTGATGGACCATGGTCTCGAGGGTGGCCACCTTGCCCCCGGTGTCGGTGCCCAGGTAGCCGTGCGGGCTCATCACGAACGACAGGGCCACATAGGCGACCAGCAGCACCAGGCCGGCCACCACCGGTCGGGCCAGCGCGCCGCGCAGGCCAGTGGGTTCGGCGCGCGCCGGTGCGGCGGGACCAGCCACCATCAGCGTGAGCGACCGAGATCCAGACACCGCATGGTGTACCCGCCACCGACCACGACCCGGGGCCCACACCAGTCCGGCGCCGAGCCGAGTCGCAGGGGGACGCCGCGCAGCTCGGACTGGACGAGCCACACCCGTCCGGTCTGGGGGACCCCGTCCTGGCGCAGGACCACTGCGCCGGGCAGCGTGGTCAGGTCGAGGTCGAGCCGGCGCGAGGGCACCACGCCGTCGTACCACTCGAGCAGGTCTCCCAGCGGCGCCGGGTTCATGGCCACCGCGTCACCGGGGCGTTGGGCCCGGGCCACCGCCGCCACCATGGGTCCGGCGCCCTCGTCCACCACCAGGCTCGGGCGGACATAGGGCAGGACCACCAGCGCGATCAGGGCCAGCACGGCGACGGCGGCCACCGGACGCAGCCGACCGGCTTCGGCCACGACCGTGCCCAGCAGGACCGGTGGGGCCCATCCCACCATCAGCAACGTCTTGGGGATGAGCAGCTCGTTGTGGACGCTGGCCATCACCATGAGGGCCATCGGCACCACGAACAGGGCCAGCATCAACTGGCGGGATCGACCGGGTCGGCGCAGCACCAGGAACAGGCCGGCGGCCAACAGGGCGAAGACGATCCACTGGTCGTCGGGGACCGGGGCCACCATGAAGTTCACCATCGTCCCCGCCCAGGAGACGGTGAGGTGCGGGTAGCCCGACGGGTCGCCCGACCATCGCAGGGTGTTGCCCAGCCACAGCACGGCCCAGATGGCTGCAGCCCCCAGGCTGGCCAGACGGAACTGCCAGGCGGCGCGATCGCGACGCAAGCCCGGCACCAGCAGGAGGAAGCCCGGCAGGAGGATGCCGACGCTGTAGGACAGGGCGGCGATGAGCCCACCGGCCGCCGCCATCCACATCCACCCCGACTCGCCGGTCTCCAACCACCGGTCGCTGGCCGCGGCCGCCACCACCCCGCCCAAGGTGATGAGGGCAAACATGCGGGCCTGTCGGTCGTACTGGAGCAGGAAGGGCGACACCGCGAACACGGCGGTGGCCACCAGGCCGGCGAACCCGTAGCGGTATTGCCACCAGGCGAACACCACCAGCGCCAGGGTGGCGCAGGTGGCAGCCGGCGCCCGCAGCGCATAGGTCGAGGTGGTCAGGTGCGCCACCGGGCTGAGCAGGTAGTAGCTGAGCGGCGGGTGGCGGTCGAAGGTGGCGATGTGGCCCCAGATGGCCCCGAACGGGAGGTGGGCGGCCACGGCCGAGAACGTCTCGTCCGCGGTCAGCGTGCCGGAGCCGAGCGCCCAGAAGCGCAGCACGGACCCCACCGCCACGCAGGCGACGTACCACCACGGGGACAGACCTGATGAGGTCGCTAGGCGCTCACGGCGGGAGACCGCGGTCGGTTCGTGGTTCGTCGGAACCCTCCGGCTCGACCCAGTGCCGTCTATACGACCTCACGAAGCTCGCGCTTGAGCTCTTTGATCTCGTCGCGCAGGCGAGCAGCGTACTCGAAGCGCAGGTCAGCGGACGCGTCATGCATCTCGTCCTCGAGGGTCTGGATGAGGCGAGCCAGCTCGTCGTGGGGCAGCTCGGCCAGCCCGGCCACGGGGGTGTCGCGGCGTCGCGACCGCTGGTCGGCGCCCGGGGTCGGGCGCCTTCTGAGAGGGCCGCAGGTAGGCCAGGATGTCGGTCACGGCCTTGCGGATGGTCTGGGGATCGATGCCGTGCTCGACGTTGTAGGCCTGCTGCAGACCCCGGCGGCGGTTGGTCTCGGAGATGGCCCGCTGCATGGAGTCGGTGATCTTGTCGGCGTACATGATGACCTGGCCGTCGACGTTGCGGGCGGCCCGGCCGATGGTCTGGATGAGCGAGGTCTCGCTGCGCAGGAACCCCTCCTTGTCGGCGTCGAGGATCGCCACCAGCGACACCTCGGGCAGGTCGAGGCCCTCCCGCAGCAGGTTGATGCCCACCAGCACGTCGAACTCACCCAGGCGGAGGTCTCGCAGGATCTCGATGCGCTCGATGGTGTCGACCTCGCTGTGCAGGTACCGCACCTTCACGCCCAGCTCGAGCAGGTAGTCGCTCAGGTCCTCCGCCATCTTCTTGGTCAGGGTGGTCACCAGCACGCGGGCCCCCACCGCCACGCGGGCGTTGATCTGCTCGATCAGGTCGTCGATCTGGCCCTTGGTGGGCTTCACCACCACCTCGGGGTCGACCAGACCGGTGGGCCGGACCACCTGCTCGACGATCTGGCTGGACTGGGCCAGTTCGAAGGGCCCGGGCGTGGCCGACAGGAACAGCATCTGGCCTACCCGGCCCATGAACTCCTCGAAGCGCAGCGGCCGGTTGTCGGCCGCCGACGGCAACCGGAAGCCGTGGTCGATCAGCGTCTCCTTGCGGCTGCGGTCGCCCTCGTACTGGCCGTGGAGCTGGGGCACCGACTGGTGGGACTCGTCGAGCACCACCAGGAAGTCGTCGGGGAAGAAGTCGAGCAACGTGTTGGGCGGCTCACCTGGCGACCGGCCGTCGATCGGGGCGCTGTAGTTCTCGATGCCGTTGCAGAACCCGACCTCCTGCATCATCTCGAGGTCGTACTGGGTGCGCATGCGCAGGCGCTGGGCCTCGAGCAGCTTGCCTTCGCGCTCGAAGGTGGCCAGGCGCTCCTGCAGCTCGGCCTCGATGCGGCCGATGGCCACCCGCATGCGCTCGTCGCCGGCCACGTAGTGGGTGGCCGGGAACACCACCAGCTCGTCGAGGCCGGCCACCTTCTCGCCGGTCAGCGGATCGACCACGGTGATGGCTTCGACGTCGTCGCCGAACAGCTCGATGCGCACCGCCGTCTCGTCGTAGGCCGGGTGCACCTCGATGGTGTCGCCCCGCACCCGGAACTTGCCCCGCACCAGGTTGAGGTCGTTGCGCTCGTACTGCATGTCCACCAGGCGGCGCAGGATCGAGCGCTGGTCGTGGGTCTCGCCCACTCGCACCACCAGCAGCTGATCGCGGTACTCCTCGGGCGAACCCAGGCCGTAGATGCACGAGACCGACGCCACCACGATGGTGTCGCGCCGCGTGAGCAGGGCCGAGGTGGCCGAGTGGCGCAGGCGATCGATCTCGTCGTTGACCGAGCTGTCCTTCTCGATGTAGGTGTCGGAGGCCACCATGTAGGCCTCCGGCTGGTAGTAGTCGTAGTAGGAGACGAAGTACTCGACCCGGTTGTCGGGGAAGAACTCGCGGAACTCGTTGGCCAGCTGGGCGGCCAACGACTTGTTGGGGGCGATGACCAGGGTGGGACGTTGCACCCGCTCGATGGTCCAGGCGATGGTGGCGCTCTTGCCGCTGCCGGTGATGCCGAGCAGGGTCTGGAACCGATCGCCCCGATCGATGCCGGCGGCCAGGGCGTCGATGGCGGCTGGCTGGTCGCCCGCCGGGGCGAAGTCGGACACCATGCGGAACGGGGTGAACATGGTCTTCGCCGGTCGGATGGCCTGGTCGGACATCCCTCCAGGCTACCCAGGGGGTGTGACACCCACCTGCGGTGGCCGCGGGCTGGAGACCCCGGGCAGCTGGTAGCAGGTGAACGTGTAGTCCTGGCCGACCGGCGTGTGACCCGGGCACCGGGTGACCCCGCTGGGGTGCACGGGGTAGACGTCGGAGGCCAGGATCCAGATCCGGCCGTCGAAGCGCGCACCCGGCTTCACGTAGGCGAACCCCCCGTCGGCCAGCCGGGCCACGGCACCGGGCACCACCGGTTGGCGGGGCGCGGCGTCGTTCCAGATGACCAGCGGCGACAACCACTTCGGGCTGACCACCACCGCGTCGCCGGGGGCGACGTCGGCGGCCACCGCGGCCACGCCGGCGGCCGTGTCCTCCTCGAAGGTGAGCGCCACCGGCAGCGACCGGACCAGCACCAGGAGCACGGCGGCGGCGGCCAGGGTGCCCATCAAGGCCGAGCGGCGCCGGGCCAGATCGATCAGGGCGGCCAGCGCCAGGGGCACCCCCCAGCCGATCGGAGCCAGGGTCCGGGCGATGAGGAAGGGCGACCAGATGCCGATCAGGCAGGCGACCACGAACGGCGCCACGAACGCGGCGGCGAACACCTGGGCCAGGGCGGGATGGTGGCGACGGAGCCCCACGGCGCCGACCACGACCCCGGCCAGCACCAGCACGCCGGTCACGGGGTAGAAGCTCATGAGACCGTTCAGGGCGTTGAGGACCCCCGAGACGTTGGTGCGGGCGATCCAGCTCACGCGGTTGCCGCTGGCCTGGCCCACGAAGGCCACCCCCCAGACGGCGGCCCAGATGGCCAGGGCCCCGACCACCGTCGCCCGCCATCGCCAGGCCTCCCGGTCGCGCCGGCGGCCGGCTACGAGCAACAACCCGCCGGCCAGGAGCAGGAACGACGCCAGATCGAACAGGCCCGACCAGCAGCGGCCAGCCCCATCAGCCACCGGGACCGGGACTCGCCCCGACGGACCCAGCGTTCGGCTGAGCGCGGCGGCGATCGTGCCGCACAGGATGGCCAGGGCGTACATGCGGGCCGTGTGGGCGTAGAGGATCTGGAAGGGCGACAGGCCGTGAGCGCCACCATGGCCACGCCGAACCAGCCGCGACGCCACATCCACCACACCACCACGCCCACGGTCAGGATCCCGAACACGGCCGACGGCAGCCGGAGGGCGAACGTGTCGCCCATGGCCCCGAAGAAGTGGCGGATGAAGTAGTCGAGCGGCGGGTGGGCGTCGTCGGAGGCCAGCGCCGCGTGGGATGCGAGCTGAACGGGAGGTGCGAGTAGGTGCCGCTGACCGACTCGTCGTAGGTGGCGGTCGGGCCACCCAGGTTCCAGATCCGCAGGACCGTGCCGGCCACGACGGCCACGGCCAGGACGATTCGCTGCGCCGCGATCGGGCCGGGACCTGTGGTCGCGGCCGTGGCCGATGCCGGGATCTCCCGGGTCGCCGCCGATGGTAAGTCCCTCCATGGCCAGATCGTAGGGTCCGGCCATGGTCGGTGACCACCATGCCCGGAGCTAGAGTCCATGGGTCGTCGAGCTCACCCAGACCGCTCGGAGCATCCATGCAGGACGCGCTCGGTTCACCCCAGTCGGTGCTGCTCCTGGGCGGCACGTCCGAGATCGGTCTGGCCATCGTCCGTCGGTTCGTGGCCGCCCGCACCGAGCGGGTGGTGCTGGCCGTCCGCCGACCCGACGAGGCCAAGGCGGCGGCCGACGAGCTCGAGCAGCTCGGGGCCCGGGTCGAGGTGGTGGCCTTCGACGCCCTGGACACGGCCTCGCACCGCAGACGTGCTCGACCCGCTGTTCGACGCCGGCGACGTGGACCTGGTCGTGTTGGCCTTCGGCACCCTCGGGCGACCAGGCCGAGTTCGACGCCGACCCGGAGCTGGCCGCCACGGCGGCCCGCACCAACTACGTGGGCGCCGTCTCCGCCGGTCTCATCGTCGCCGACCGGTTCCGGCGCCAGGGCCACGGCACGCTGGTGGTGCTGTCGTCGGTGGCCGGCGAGCGGGCCCGGCGCACGAACTACGTGTACGGCTCGACCAAGGCCGGCCTCGACGCCTTCGCCCAGGGACTGGGGGACGCCCTGGTGGACGCCGGCGCCCGGGTGCTGGTCGTCCGCCCCGGCTTCGTCCACACCCGTATGACCGAGGGCATGGACCCCCAACCCTTCTCCACCACCCCCGAGGTGGTGGCCGAGCAGGTCGTGCGGGGTCTGGAGCGGGGCCGCGACACCGTGTGGGCCCCGCCGCTGATCCAGGTCGTGTTCGTCGTCCTGCGGCACCTGCCGCGCCGGTTGTGGCGGATCGTCTCCGCCCGTTGAGCGCGGACGCCCCCACGCCTCGTCCGGCGCCGGCCGCGCCGGGGCGCCTGGCCGCCCACCTCAAGCGCCCTGCGCCCGACGGCAGTGGGCCAAGAACGTCCTCGTGTTCGCCGCGCCGGTGGCCGCGGGCGACGCCCGCCACCTCGCCACCCTGGGCCGGGCCTCGTTGGCCTTCGTGGCCTTCTGCATGGCGGCCAGCGCCACCTACCTGCTCAACGACACCCGCGACATCGAGCGGGACCGGCGCCACCCGACCAAGCGGCGAGCGCCCCATCGCCGCCGGGCAGGTGAGTCGTGCCCACCGCCTACGCCATGGCCGCCGGGCTGCTGGTGGCCGCGCTGGTGGTCGGCTTCGCCACCGCCCGCGACCTGGGCATCACCCTGGCCGCCTATCTGGCCCTCCAGGCCTGCTACTCGCTGTGGCTCAAGCACCAGGCCATCCTCGACATCCTGGCCGTGGCCGCCGGCTTCGTGCTGCGGGCCGTCGCCGGGGCCACCGCCACCCATCTGCCCATCTCCGAGTGGTTCTTCATCGTGACCAGCTTCGGCGCCCTGCTGGTGGTGGTGGGCAAGCGCGAGAGCGAACTGCACAACCTCGGCACCGAGGCCGGCTGGTCCGGCCCACGCTGGCCGTCTACACCCCCGAGTTCCTGCGCTACCTGCGCAGCGTGGCCACCGGCGTGGTGCTGGTGGCGTACTGCCTGTGGGCCTTCGAGTCGGCCACCCGGGGCCATGCCGGCGAGGTCTGGTTCCAGCTCTCCATCGTGCCCTTCACCGCCGCCGTGTTCCAGTACGCCCTCATCCTGGAGAAGGGCGGCGGCGAGCATCCCGAGCTGGTGCTGACCACCGATCGGGCCATCCTGGCCTCGGCCGCGGTGTGGGCCATCGTGTACGGCTATGCCGTCTACCGCACCTGAGCCGGGGGGCGTCAGCCGCCTCCGTCGACGCCCGATCGCCGACGGGTGCTGCACGGCTGGGCCCACACCATCCCCAGCGCCGCCCGCGTGGTCCGCCCCACCTCGCCCGCCGCCCTGGCCGCGTGCGCTCGCACCCGCCGACGCCCGGGGCACCATCGCCCGGGGCCTGGGTCGCAGCTACGGCGACGCCGCCCAGAACGCAGGCGGCCGGGTCATCGACACCACCGGCGTGCTCGACTTCGACCTGGACCCGGCCACGGGGCTGGTACGGGCCGCGGCCGGCACCAGCCTCGACGACCTGCTGCGGGTCCTGGTGCCGAGCGGCTGGTTCGTGCCCGTCACCCCCGGCACCCGCTACGTGACCGTCGGGCGGGGCCATCGCCGCCGACATCCACGGCAAGAACCACCACCGGGTGGGCTCGTGGTGCAACCACGTCCGCTCGCTGACCTTGGCCCTGCCCGACGGATCGGTCACGACCGTCGGCCCCGACGATGACGCCGACCTGTTCTGGGCCACCGCCGGCGGGATGGGCCTCACCGGCCTGATCCTCGAGGCCAGCTTCCAGTGCCTGCCCATCGAGACCAGCCGCCTGGTGGTGGACACCGACCGCACCGCCGATCTGGACGGGGTCATGGCCCTGATGGACGAGGGCGACGCCGACTACGACTACTCGGTGGCCTTCGTCGATCTCATGGCCCGGGGCCGCGCCACCGGCCGGGGGGTGCTCACCCGGGCCCGGTTCGCCCGGGCCGACGAGGTGGCCGGTCCCGAGGACGCAGCGCCGCCGACTACGACCCGGCGGTGCTGGCCACGCGCCCCGCCGGGCGTCCCGTCGGGGCTGATGAACCGGCTCAGCGTCCAGGCCCTCAACGAGGTCTGGTACCGCAAGGCCCCGGCCCGGCGCCGCGACGAGCTGCAGACCATCCCCACCTTCTTCCACCCCCTCGACATGGTCGATCGCTGGTTCCGCATGTACGGACCGCGGGGCTTCCTGCAATGGCAGTACGCCGTGCCCTTCGGCGCCGAGGAGCTGGTGCGCCACACCGTGGCGCCGGCTCAACGCCAGCGGCACCACCACCTTCGTGGCCGTGCTCAAGCGCTTCGGGCCGGGCAACCCCGGCCCCTCTCGTTCCCCATGCCCGGTTGGACGCTGGCCGTCGACATCCCGGTGGGCGGCCGGGCCTGGGTCGGCTGCTCGACGAGCTGGACGAGGCCGTGGTGGCCGCCGGCGGCCGCGTCTACCTGGCCAAGGACAGCCGGGTGCGGCCCGAGCTGCTGGGCGCCATGTACCCCGAGCTGGAACGCTGGCGCGAGATCCGCCGGCGGGTCGACCCCGACCAGCGCCTGCGCAGCGACCTGGCCCGACGACTGGGCCTCTAGGAAGGCGGAGGCCGCCAGGCCGGAGCCGCTGGACCGATGAGCACCCGGATCGGCGAAGCGGCCCGCAGGGAGGCTTGCCGACCGCAGGGCTAGGCAGGGCAGCCGCTGATCCACGCCCAGCAGGCATCCACCTGGGGGGCCAGTGCGTCACGGTCGCCGTCGTTGTGGATGACGAAGTCGGCCCGGTCGAGCCGCTGCTGGCGCGACGCCTGGCGGGCGATGCGGGCCCGGGCGTCGGCCTCGGAGAAGCCCCGTTGGCCCACCAGGCGCGCCGACGGCCACCTCGGGGTCGGCGTCGACCACCACCAGGGCGGCCAGGTCGTCGCGTCCCGGACTCCACCAACAGGGGGACGTCGAGCACCACCACGTGGTCCTGGTCGGCCTCGTCACCCAGCCGGCGGGCGATCTCGGCGCCCACCGCCGGATGGACCAGGGCGTTCAGGTCGGCCAGCGCCTACGGCGTCGTGGAAGACGATGTCGGCCACGGCCTGGCGGTCCAGCCGTGCCGTCGGGCGCCACGATGCCCGCACCGAACCGCTCGACCATGGCCGCGAACACCGGCGTACCCGGCTGCTGCAGCTCACGGGTGATCAGATCGGCGTCGATGACGACCGCCCCTCGCTGCCGCCAGGGCCGCGGACACGGTCGACTTGCCCGCGCCGATGCCTCCGGTCAGTCCCACGAGCAGCACGGCGGCCGAAGGTAGCATCAACCGCCGAGGGCCCCGGGCCTCAACTCCCCCCTGACGACGGCCGACAAGGGCAGATAGTGGATGACTTCCCGCCCGATGGCGCGCCCGGCGACGACGTGACGCCGGATCACGACGCCCCGGTCACCGACGCTCGGTCGCCGGACACCGTCCAGGACGGTGCGGCGCGCCCGGAGCACCGACGGCCGCTCGCTGCGGGAGCGGCTCATCCTGCTGGGCGAGTCCACCGACGGTTCGGCGGGCAGCGACGGGCTGGGCCTGGTCGAGCCGGTCGATCGGGTCGAGGCGTTCTCCCCCGGCATCATCGCCATCCGCTGGGGCACCACCATCGCCTCGGTGGCGCTGGCCATCGACCACTACGACGGCCGCGCCAGCGTGATCATCTTCGCCGTGGCCATCGTGGCCTACACGGTGCTGCGCACGTTCCAGCCGATCCGCTACCTGGGCACGCTGCGCAGCATGGTGGAGGTGATCGCCGAGGTGGCCCTGGGCGTGGCCGCGGTGTGCTGCACCGGGGGCTGGGAGTCCCCCTTCATCTTCTCGCTGATGACGGCGGTCATCGTGGCCGGGTTCGCCCGCGGCTTCGCCTTCGCCCTGCGCCTGGCCCTGGTCTCGAGCGCGGCCGTCACCATCACCTACCTGGGCCACCAGGTGAACGACGAGCGGATCCAGCTGTCGATCGAGTGGAGCCTGGTGGTCATCCTGGTGGCCGTGGTGGCCGGCTACGCCCGCCGGATCTCGGGTGAGGCCGACCGACAGCACTCCCTGGCCCTGGATCGACTGGGTCGGCTCACCGACGCCAACGCCCTGCTGTTCTCGCTGCACCGGGTGACCCAGACCCTGCCTGCCTCGCTCGACCTCGACGACGTGCTCGACACCACCATCACCCGGCTCCGGGGCCTGTTCGAGTTCGATTCGGCCGCCATCATGGTCCTCGACGACACCGATGCCGGCTGGCAGGTGGTGCGCCGGGAGAACGTGCGCCTGCCAGCGCAGCTGAACCAGGGTGACCTGCCCCCTCCGCTGCGCGCCGCCCTGGCCACCAACAGCGTGCTCAGCGTCCCCGATCTGGCCACCGAAGGCGGTCCCGGGCCTGAGCCCCAAGGCCAGCTCTGGCCTCTACGCCGTGCTGGCCGCCCGTGGTGCGGTCATCGGCCTGGTGGCCGTGGAGCACCAGTCCCCCCGTGCCTTCTCCAGCCGCGATCTGGAGCTGCTCCGAGGGTTCGTGGAGCCGGTGGCGCTGGCCATCGACAACGCCCGCTGGTTCGGGCGCCTGCGCACGGTGGGTGCCGACGAGGAGCGGACCCGGATCGCCCGTGACCTGCACGATCGCATCGGTCAGTCCTTGGCCTACCTGGCCTTCGAGCTCGACCGGATCGTGGCCAACCAGGGCAAGGGCGACGACGTCGGCCCCTCCCTCGAGCACCTCCGCGACGACGTGCGATCGGTCATCCGCGAGGTGCGCGACACCCTCTATGACCTGCGCACCGACGTGTCGGACCGCCAGGACATGGCGGCCACGCTGGAGTCCCACATCGCCCGGGTCCGCGAGCGCAGCCATCTGGAGATCGAGCTGTTCTGCGACCGCGGCGCCCGCCTGCCCATCCTGCAGGAGCGGGAGATGTGGCGCATCGCCCAGGAGGCGCTGACCAACGTGGAACGCCACGCCAACGCCACCCGCGCCCGCGTCCTGTGGCGCTGCAACGGCGTGTCGGCCGCCCTCGAGGTCACCGACAACGGACAGGGCTTCCCCATCGGCACCGCCGGGCGCCTCGACTCCTACGGGATCCTGGGCATGCGGGAACGGGCCTCGAGCATCGGCGCCACCCTCGAGCTGTCCAGCCAGGTGGGCCGCGGGACCCGGGTCCGGGCCAGCCTCATCCACGCCGACGAGTCCGACGGGGACCGGCGCAGCGCGTCGGAACCGTCGCGGGTGAGGCGCGTGCTCCCGGGACCGGCCACGTCGTCCGATCCCACTGCGCCGCCGGCGCGCCGTTTCCCACCTAGGCCTCCCGGACCAGTAGGCTGCGCACCCGACCGGGGTCCGAAGCGCCCGGTGTCACGAGTCTCGAGGGGGCACGCGTGAGCATCCGCCTGATGCTGGCCGACGATCATCGGATGCTGCGCGAAGGCCTGCGCCGCTCCATGATCGATCAGGGCTTCGACGTGGTGGGTGAGGCTCGCGACGGCGAGGAGGCCATCCGGCTCGCTCACGAGCTGCATCCTGAGGTCATCCTCATGGACGTGACCATGCCCGAGGTGGACGGCGTGGAGGCCACCCGCCAGATCCGTTCCGAGCTGCCCGACATCAAGGTGGTCATGTTGACCATGCACGCCGACCAGGAGGTGCTCACCTCGGCCATCCGGGCCGGAGCCAACGGCTACCTGGTCAAGGACTGCTCGACCGACGAGATCGCCTCCGCCGTGCGGATGGCCGTGAGCGGCGAGACGGCGCTGTCGCCCCAGCTGGCGGCCAGCATGCTCGATGAGGTCCGGCGTCTCGATCGCCCCTCCAGCGAGGAGGACCGCATCGTCACCCGCCGTGAGGAAGAGGTCCTCCAGCTCATCGCCGACGGGTGTTCTACACCGGAAGTGGCCGAAAAGCTCTACATCAGCCAGAAGACCGTGAAGAACCACCTGGCGTCGATCTACCAGAAGCTCGACGCCCGCGACCGCACCCAGGCCGTGCTGCAGGCCGTTCGGATGGGCATCGTCAGCCTCGACTGATCGGCCCATTCGCGGCCCGACGGGGCCGACGGGCCACGGCGGCCATGCGGCCTGCTCCGACCGCTCTCGTCCCGATCGGAACGCCCCGAAATAGGCCCTATGCCCTATTAAGGTTCCGGCGCTCGCTGGCGACGATACTGCCAGGAGACAGGAAACCGGTCACCATCCGTGGTGGCCATCCATCAGCACCAGACAAGGGAGACCAACCCAAATGCTTACCTCGTATGAGTTCGTGAACGCCTGGCTGCAGTCCCGCTGCAAGACCGACCGTGGTGCCTCGCTCGTTGAGTACGCCCTTCTCGTGGCCCTCATCGCCGTGGTGTGCATCGCCGCCGTGACCCTGCTGGGCAAGGACGCCTCGAGCAAGTTCTCGACGCGTCGCCTCCGCGATTTCGTAGACGCCCGTAGGACGGTCGCTGGGGTGGGCCTCTGGGCCCGCCCCGATTCCGTTCCGGCCTCGAGCTGAAAGGGGACGGTCGATGCATTCACCCCGCTCGAAAGGTCGGAACCCGAAGCGGTTCAGCGGTGATGAGGGCGCCTCTCTTGTCGAGTACTCGCTCCTCCTCGCATTGATCGCTGTGGTCTGCCTCGGGGCGGTCAACTACTTCGGCCACAGCGTGGACGGGAGCTTGTCCCGAGTCAGGGTCATCGATCGTTTCCGCGGAGTCCTGAGAGCTGATCAGCCGACCAGGAGGTCAAAGGCCATACCCGATGAGGGGGAGCGGATCCCAGATCCGCTCCCCCGGTTCGCGTCCGTGACCCGGTCCGGGCGTGGCCCGCGGCCGGACGCCTCGTCGTCGCGCCACCGGCCGGCACTGGCGGCAGGCAGGCTCAGCAGTCTGGCCGGGGCTCAGCCTGGCCCCCCGCCGGCACATCACGCCCAGCTCGTGTCCTGGTACAGCACCCGCCAGGCGCCGAGCCGCGATCAGCTCGGTGAGCGGTGAGGTCCGGTCCCACACGACCACGTCGACGCCGCGCCGGTCGAGCACGCGGCTGCCAGCCGGGCAGGCCGTGCTCGACCTGCAGGTAGTCGTCCACCACCGCCGGCGGGATACATGTCCACCCGGTCGTCGATGAAGGCGTGGGCCTGGGTGCCGTCGAGCAGCTCGAGGTAGTTGCCGGTCGTATCCGAGCTCAACGTGCGCACCTGGCTCGGGCTGGATCCCCTGCTGGCGCATCCAGGCCAGGGGCGCCACCGGGTAGGTCGAGAGGTCCCAGGCGGGGCGACCAGCGACACCGACACCATCAGCGCGCCGACCACCAGCCACGGCCACGGCCAGCACCGACCGACACCGGCGAGCGCTGCATCGCCCCGCACCGAGCCCAGATCCCGCAGAAGCCCCGGGCCATGCCGGGCACCAGCACCAGGCCGGCCACGGCGATGTTGCGCTGGCTCACCAGGGCGGCGGCCACGAACACCACCAGTGGGATGGCGGCCCGGTAGGACGGCCGTGCGCACCAGCAGCAGCACGGCCACGACCACCTGGAGGAGGAACAGCCGTGCCCAGCCCGAGGCGAACGACGGCGACTGCCACTCGATGATGTTGCCCAGCACCTTCATCTTGCCCAGCAGGTGCACGGGGAAGACCAGCAGGGTGGGCCCCAGCGGGCTCACCGCGCCGAGCACGGTGCCCCCACGGCCCACAGCAGGCAGCGACGCTCGACGGTCGCCGTCCTGGTGGTCGGCCAGCCGCCCCACCCACAGCGTACCCGAGCACGCACCAGCCCGAGCGGGAACGAGCCGTGGGTGTTGACCCAGATCCAGAACACCGGGACCAGCACCCAGGGAGACAGCCCGCCCTCGGCCACCAGCAGGGTCACCGTCAGCATGAGCAGACCGATCAGCAAGCGGCCGCGGGGACCACACGACGGTCCCGACCCCGATGACCAGGCCGGTGATCAGGATGCGCCCGAGCAGGGTCCGTGGCCGGACGGGTCAGGCGCCACGTCATGGCCCCCAGGGCGGCGGTGGTGAGCCCCATCAGGACCCGCAGGCCCTGGCCGCCCCAGAACCGGTCGACCCAGCCGTAGAGCACCGACGCCAGCCAGCTCTGCACCACCCAGGGAGCGCCGTGGGCCGTGAACGAGTACGGGTCGTGGCTCGGGATGCCGTGGCCCGACACGATCAGCCGGCCCGTGGCCAGGTGGGTCATGAAGCTGTTGTCGCTGATCGACTTCAGGCCGATCGAGCCGGCCCAGACGGTCAGGCCGGCCCCCAGCGACGAAGGCCAGCGTGGGCGGCCAGCGCCGTCGCGCCGGTGGCCCCCGGCGAGGGGCGGGCGGCGCCGCGGTCTGCGTCAGCTGCCGCCGGGACAGCCGGGGTCATCGGCTCAGGAGAAGGCGTGGCGGATGTTGATGATGGCCGGGCCGATCACCACCACGAACAGCGAGGGGAACACGCAGAAGACCATCGGGATGAGCATCTTCACCGGCGCCTTCTGGGCCCGCTCCTGGGCCAGCTGGCGGCGCTTGATGCGCATCTCCTCGGCCTGGGAGCGCAGCACCCGCCCGATGGAGACGCCGAAGGTGTCGGCCTGGAGCACGGCCAGCACGAACGACCGCACCTCGGGCACGTTGGTGCGCTGGTCCAGGGCCCGCATGGCGTCGGCCCGGGTGGCACCGGCCCGGACCTCGCCCAGCATCCGGGCGAACTCGTCGGACAGCGCGCCGGGCACCGCGGCCACGGTGCGGTCCAGCGCCTGCTCGAAGCCGAGACCGGCCTCGACGCTGATGGTGAGCAGGTCGAGGATGTCGGGCAGCTTGAGGCGCAGCTCCTGCTGGCGCTCGTCCACCCGGCGGGTCAGCAGGGCGTACGGGGCGAAGATGAGGACCGCGCACAGATGATGGCGGCGCTGAGCAGCTGGGTGATGCCCCGTCATCCCGATCGGGTTGTAGAAGTAGAAGAACCAGATCGTCGGGATGCACAGGGCCAGCATGATGACCTGGACGGCCATGAACCGGTCGACGGCGTCGGCCGACCCGTTGCCCGCCTGGATGAACTTGGTGCGGATGGTGTCGGCGTAGCCGACCGGGGTCAGCCGGCGACCGACGCTGGTCAGACCCCCCATGACCGGGGCGACGGCCCGCTGGCTGATCGGGGCCAGCAGCTCCTGGTCGCGGACGTTCTCGACCTCGTAGCCGTCGAGTTGGCGCAGCGAGTTGCGCACCACCGACTTCTCGTTGATCTGGGAGAGGACGGCGTAGAGCACCAGGGCGATGGCTCCGCCGATCAGCAGCAGTCCGATGAGTAGTTCGATGTTGTCCATGTCAGATCTCGATGTTGATGATGGAGCGCATCCAGAGGAACCCGACGACCATGGCCACCAGGGCCAGACCGAGCATGATGTTGCCCAGCGTGTCGGTGAACAGCTTGCTCATGTAGTCCGGGTTGATGACGTACATGAGGATGCCCAGGGCGAAGGGCAGGAAGGCCAGCACCATGGCGCTGACCCGACCCTCGGCGGTGAGTGCGGCGACGTCGCGACGCAACCGTTCTCGCTGGGTCATCGTGTCGGCCACCGTCAACAGCAGCTCGGACAGGTTGCCGCCGACCTCGCGCTGGATGCGGATGGCCATGACGGTCCAGGCGAAGTCCGGGCTGTCCATGCGCTCGGCCACGCCCTCGAGCGCCTCCTCGAGCGGACGGCCCAGCCGGGCCTCGGTGACCACCCGCCGCAGCTCCAGGCCCATGGGCTCGTCCACCTCCTGGGAGATGGCCTCCACACCCTGCATGAGCGAGTAGCCGGCTCGCAGGGTGCCCGACAGCAGCTGGAGGGTGTCGGGCAGCAGGGACAGGAACTTCTTGCGTCGGCGCCCGGCGATGAAGCTGACCACCGCCGGCGGGAGCAGCGCGGCGATCATGCCGAAGATGAGGCCGACGAACAGGCCGCCCAGCACGAAGCCCAGGATGGTGGCGATGACGACCAGCGCCGCGTAGAAGAACAGGGCCTCACCGGCGCGTAGCGGGAGGTTGGCCCGCTCCAGTGCGTTCTCGGCCCGGGACAGGTACCCCTGGCTCTCGGCGAACTGCTCGGTGACCTCCACCGCCCGCTGGATGATGGCCGTCTTGGCGTAGGAGGCGTCGCCCTCCTCGAGCTCCTCCTGGGGCCCGTAGCCCTCGGAGTAGGGCTGCAGGACGTTGTTCAGGCTGTTGTCGCGGGTGACCAGCAAGATGATCGACGTAGGCGCCCATGGCCACGGCCACCAGCACCGCCAGCACGGCCAGGAGCAGCCCCAGCGAACCCTGCAGCAGCGACACGCCGCCCTTGGCCGCCCCGTTGGCCGTCTGGGAGAGGTTGTAGAAGCCCGGCGGTGGCGGTGCCGGCCGTGTAGTAGACGTTCGAGGTCTGGCCGCTGGTGCTCAGGCTCAGGTTCACCACCTGGTTGGCCTTGGCCGTCGAGGCGTAGGTGACCGTGTACTGGCTGCTGTCGATCGTGGCCTGCGTCCGGGCCACCAGGTCGCCCATCGACGGGCCCTGGTCGGTGGTCAGCAGCTGACCGCCGTAGGAGGCGCTCAGGGACTTCAACGCCGACGGGTTGTAGCCCCGACCGGTGTAGGCCCAGCTGAACACCGGGGTGTTGGCGCTGGCCACCTCGCCGACGGCCGCCTTCTGCTGGTTCTCCGCTGGCGTTGTCGGCCTGGGCGCTCATGATGAGCAGCTCGGGCTGCAGGTTGCTGTTGTCCGCACAGCGCGGCGCCAGCCTGGCGCACCGCCGACCACAGCGCGGTCTTGGTGCGGGCCGTCGGCGGAGCTGGGCGGCGCCACCTGGTTGATGGCCGCCACCAGCTTGGTCGCTGTCGTTGGTGAAGTCCTGGACCAGCACGCCGGTGTCGTTGGCCGCGTAGATGGCGAACTCCTCGTCGATGAGCGCGTCACCGGTGCGGCTCGTGATCCAGGAGGTCAGCGCGGCCTTGGCGGCCACCAGCGCGCCGGACGTCTCGGCCGCGTTCGACGTGTCGAGGACCACGGCGATGCCTCGCGGCGTGCTCGGCGGCTGCAGGGTCGGGGTGCCGGCCTTGACCTCGGTGCCGTTGGCCACGAGCTTGGGCGGCGCGCCCTGACCCGTCCCCTGGTCGAAGTACAGGATCTTGGGCGACGCCGCGGTGAGCGCGTCGATCGACCGGATCTGGACGAAGTTGGTGGGGTTGGAGTCGGCGGCCAATGCCGCGGGCGCCACGGCCAACGCCAGCGCGGCCAGGACGACCGCGCCCACGCCCGAGGCGGAGGTGGGACCGCTTCACTGTCCGCCGACCGCCTTCCGGCTGAAGCCCTCGGGCTGGAACACCTCCTGGCCCAGGCGGATGCCCAGGTCGGCCAGCTTCTCGGCGAACTTGGGGCGCACGCCGGTGGCCTTGAGGTGGCCCTTGAACCGGCCGTGCTCGTCGACGCCCATGCCGAAGTCGAACAGGAAGATGTCCTGGAGGGTGATGACGTCACCCTCCATGCCCTGGACCTCGGTGATGTGGGTGATGCGGCGGGTGCCGTCCCGCAGGCGGGACAGGTGCACGATGCAGTCCAGCGCCGAGGCCATCTGCTCGCGGATGGCCCGGATGGGCAGGTCGAAGCCGGCCATCAGCACCAGGGTCTCCAGGCGGGCCAGCGTGTCGCGGGGGCTGTTGGAGTGCACCGTGGTCAGCGAGCCGTCGTGGCCGGTGTTCATGGCCTGGAGCATGTCCAGCGCCTCACCCGAGCGGCACTCCCCCACCACGATGCGGTCGGGTCGCATGCGCAGGCAGTTCTTGACCAGGTCGCGGATGGTGATCTCGCCCCGACCCTCGATGTTGGGTGGCCGGGCCTCGAGCGCCAGCACGTGGTCCTGGTGGAGCTGGAGCTCCTTGGCGTCCTCCACGGTCACGATGCGCTCGTCGGACGGGATGAACGACGACAGCACGTTGAGGGTGGTGGTCTTGCCGGTGCCCGTACCGCCGGAGACGATGATGTTGAGGCGGCCGACCACGCAGGCCTGCAGGAAGCGGGCGGCGTGGGCGTTCAGCGTGCCGAACCGGATCAGGTCGTCGACCTGGAGGCGCTCGGTGGAGAACTTCCGGATGGTGAGGAAGGGGCCGCCGATGGCCAGGGGGTGGATCACCGCGTTGACCCGGGAGCCGTCGGGCAGGCGGGCGTCGCACAGCGGGTTGGCCTCGTCGATGCGTCGACCGATCTCGCTCACGATCTTGTCGATGATGCGCCGCAGGTGGGTCTCGTCCACGAAGGTGGCCGTCGACTTCTCGAGCCGGCCGGCCCGCTCCACGTAGACCGAGTCGGGACCGTTGCACATCACCTCGGTCACCTCCTCGTCGTGCAGGAGGCGGTCGATCGGGCCGTAGCCCAGGATGTCGTCGGAGACGTCCTGGATGAGCTGGGCCTTGTCGGCCGCCGACAGCGGCGCCCGCTCCTGGGCCAGCGCGGCGTGCAGCTGGTCGTTGACCCGGCGACGCAGGTCGTCCTCCGACAGCCGCTTGTCGTAGAGGATCGGGCCCAGCTCGTCGATCAGGTGGTGGTGGATCTTCTGACGGAGCTCGTCGAGCACGGGATCGCGTCGTTTGCTCCCGGTGGCGGGCGCCGCTTGCACATCATGAAGGCGCTTGTAGAGCGACACTGCGTCTCCTCACTCATGGGCCCGGTATGGGCGGGAAGGCTGGTCCTAGCGACGTTTCTTCTTGTCGGCCGCGACCGGCAGGAAGATGTCGGCCAGCTGGTTGATCGATTGCGTGACCCCCGACCGTGGGGCGCTGAGCACCACGGGTTCGCCCTTGTTGACGGCCTGGGGCACCACCACGTCGCTGGGGATCAGCGATTGGGCCTGGATGCCGAGGGTGCGCTCCACCTCGCCCACGTCGAGCTTGACCTTGGAGTTGGCCCGGTTGAGCACCAGGCGCAGCTTCTCCATCGGCGTGTTCAGCAGCCGCAGGGTCTGCAGGCCGATCTTCACGTTCTTGATGTTGGGGATGTCCATCCCGGCCACCAGCAGCACGTCGTCGCTCACCTCGATGAGGCCGAGCACCACGTCGTTGAAGTAGGCCGGCGTGTCGATGACCACGAACTCGCAGAAGCTGCGCAGCATCTCGACGATGCGCACCATCTCCGGCGCCCCGATCTGGTCGGCGAAGGCCGGCTCGAGCGGGGCGGGCAGGATCAGCAGGCCCGAGCGGTGTGCTCGATGAGCAGGCTCTGCAGCAGCGGCAGGTCGAGGCGGTCCAGCGAGCTCACGGCGTCGACCACGGTGTGCTGGGGCGAGAGCTTGAGCATGACGGCGATGTCGCCGAACTGGAGGTCGGCGTCGACCAGCACGACCGGCCGCGTGCACCGCCGGGCCAGGGTGACGGCCAGGTTGGTGGCCACCACCGACTTGCCGGCGCCGCCCTTGGTGGAGAACACGGTGATGACCCGGCCCAGCTCGCCGTTGGCGTCCATGACGTTGGTCACCGCTGGCACCGGGGCGGCCATGACCAGGCCCGAGGCCACCCGGGCCACGGCCTCGGCCAGCTGCGCCGGCTCGATCGGGGCCTGGAGCACGTCCTTGACCCCCGAGCGCAGCGCCCGCTGGAGCATCTCGGTCGACAGCTCGTTGGTGACCATGATGGCGCCGACGTCTCGTCGAGCGGCCAGCAGCTGCTCCACGGCGGCCAGCTCCGGGCTCCCGGCGAACGACGGCCCCAGCACGATCACCACGGGGATCGATCCCAGCCGGGAGGCCAGGTCGTTGATGGAGGCGAAGGGCGTGGCCCCCTGGCCCAGCTGCATGGCCAGGCGGCTGCGAGCCGCCTGGTCGGCATCGACCACGGCCACCGCCACCTGGCCGCCGCCACCCCCGGTGGGGGCGCCGGCGCCCGGATGGGGCATGTACTCGCCAGGCTGGCCGGCGAACGGGCTGGTCACGACTTGGGACCAGCCGTACCGCTGGGACCGTACGGGGTCAGCTGGTTGCCATCCTCGCCGGGCAGCGTCGGGATGTCGAAGGGCACGGCCGGGATGACCCGAGGTGCGTAGTCGGCGGTCACCAGGGAGAGGTAGATCGAGCCGGTCTCCTGCGCGGCCTCGATGTAGGGCACCGCGTCCGGCGGCACCTCGAAGGTGAGGATGCCGCTGCTGGAACCGGCCGGCGGCGGTGGTCGCCGTCTCACCGGGCTGGAGGGCGGGCTGGTTGCCCACGGCCAGGATGAACACCTTCTGGTACAGGTAGTGCGGGACCGTCTTGAGGTGCACGCCCGGCGAGTTGGCCTGCGGGTCGGGCTCGGCGGCACCTCGTCGACGGTCATGTTGACCTCGTCGCCGGCCACCAGGAACCCAGCCACGCCGTGGATCTGGTCGACCGAGATGCTGACCGCCACCCAGTTGGCGTTGGTCAGGCGGTCACGGAAGCTGATCTGGGCGGTCGCCGGGTCCACGAACATGTCGCTCACGATCACGCTGTTCTTGGGAATGTCGAACAGCGCCACCTTCTTGGAGATCTGGTCGGTGGTGGTGATGGCCGTGCTGGGGCGGAACTGCGCCGGGATCGAGGCGGTGTCGATCTGCTTGCTGGACGCCGCCGTGTCGCCGCTGGTGCCCTTGGGGATGTCGGCCTTGGCCACGAACACCGAAACCAGCTTGGCGTTGTTGTTGGCCCGATTGTTGATGCCCTGCACGTAGTTGTAGATGAGCAGCGCGGCAACGACGCCGATCAGGATCGCACCCACCAGGATCAACGTTCTCCGAGAACTCACTCCCCGACCTCATTCCTCGCTGTTGGGCCCGACCCGCTGTGGGTGGGGCGGCACCATCTTGGCAAAGCTGACCGCGGCTAAAGCGGTATACCCCTGGCCACCGGAGACGACCGGTGTCCTACTCCTTCGGTCCCAAGGCCCTACGGATTAACGAAAAACAGCAAATTAGGCCTACGACCGCGGGCCGGAAAAGGGGCCGAATGGCCTATGCGCCCTGCTGCCGGCCCCCAGACCGGCCGGCGGTGGGCAAGAAACTGAGCAGTGCTCAGTTATCCGTCCTCGACTACTCGGTGGCCTCGTCGGCCGTCTCGGGCACCGCGTTCTCGCCGGCCTCGGGCTCGCTGGCGACGGCCTCAGGTTCGGTCGCCACGGCTTCGGCTTCGCTGCCCACGGCCTCGGTCTCGGGCTCGCTTCCGGCCGGCTCGGCCTCCGCCACGACGGCCGCGCCGGGCTCGCCCTCACCCTCGGCGAAGTACTCGGCCCAGGCCTCCTGGGCCTCGCTGTCGGTGCCCCCGATGTAGTTGCCCTCGTCGTCGTAGGCGTGCTCGCCGAAGTGCTCCTGGTACTCGGCGGCGACGACGCCACCCTCGGCGGCCTGCTTGATCGACAGGCTGATGCGGCGGCGTTGCAGGTCGAGATCGATGATCTTGACCCACAGCTCCTCGCCGGGGGTCACCACCTGCTCGGGCAGATCGACGTGGTGGGCCGACATCTCCGAGATGTGCACCAGACCCTCGATGCCGTCGCCGACCTGCACGAACGCACCGAAGGGCACCAGCTTGGTGACCCGGCCGTAGACCAGCTCCCCCACCCGGTGGTTGGTGGCGAACTCCTGCCAGGGATCCTGCTGGGTGGCCTTGAGCGAGAGGCTGATGCGCTCCCGGTCGAGGTCGACCTCGAGCACCTGGACCTGGATCTTGTCGCCCACCTGGACGACCGAGCCGGGATGGTCGACGTGCTTCCAGGACAGCTCGGACACGTGCACCAGGCCGTCCATGCCGCCCAGGTCGACGAAGGCGCCGAAGTTGACCACCGACGAGACGGTGCCTTCGCGGACCTCGCCCGGCTTGAGGTTGGCCAGGAAGTCCTCGCGCTGCTCCTTCTGGGTCTCCTCCAGCCAGGCCCGACGCGACAGGACGACGTTGTTGCGGTTCTTGTCGAGCTCGATGATCTTGGCCTCGAGCGTGGTGCCCACGTAGGGCTGCAGGTCGCGCACCCGGCGCAGCTCGACCAGGGAGGCGGGCAGGAAGCCGCGAAGGCCGATGTCGAGGATCAGGCCGCCCTTGACCACCTCGATGACCGGGCCGGTGACGACGCCGTCGGATTCCTTGATCTGCTCGATGGTGCCCCAGGCGCGCTCGTACTGGGCCCGCTTCTTGGACAGGACCAGCCGGCCCTCCTTGTCCTCCTTCTGGAGGACCAGGGCCTCGACCTGCTCACCCAGCGACACGATCTCGCTCGGGTCCACGTCGTTGCGGATCGACAGCTCGCGGGCCGGGATCACGCCCTCGGACTTGTAGCCGATGTCGAGCAGGACCTCGTCGCGGTCGACCTTGACCACGGTCCCCTCGACGATCTGGCCGTCCTCGACCTCGACCATGGTGGCGCTGTAGGCGTCGTCGATCGAGGTGCCACCCGAGATCGTCCTCGGTGACCTGGCGGGGGATGTAGCTCCCGTCGTCCGCGAAGGTGCCCATGCCGGCCGGTGGGTCGGCGGGCGGCGCGCGGGCGGTCCGCTGGTCAGCGGATCAGCGACCAGGGTCGCCGTCGAGGTGGATTCGGAGGTCGCAGCGGCAGGTTCCGCTTGGGTTGGTGCCTGATCGGACAACGTGATCGCCTTCTCTGGGTTTTCCGGACAGCCGCACGCGGCGGCATCGAGGGCGCGCGTGGACGGTCCTCGCACGCCAGACCGGGAATGGTACCACCGACGCCGAAACGGCGGCTCAGGCGCCCGGATCCGAGATCCGCGGCGGGCCACCAGCAGGTACTCGGGATGGTCCAGGTCGGGCGGGTTCGGCGGCGTAGGCCGCCGGGGGTCACCGACCACAGCGCCTCGGGGACCAGGCCGGCCTCGCGAGCCAGCAGTCGCAGCTCGCGGGGCGTGAAGCAGGAGGTCCACAGGTCGTGGGTGGCCTCCTGGCCGGCCTCGTCCTTGATGGTGGTCCGCTCGTGGTTCACGCCCCGGTCGCATCGAAGGTGTCGGTCGACTCGAGGTAGCGCACCTGGAAGTAGGCGGAGAAGGCGGAGACGGCCAGCCGGCGCCGGGGCGCAGCGCCTGGGCCATGCCGCCCAGGATGACGCCGTCGGGATCGAACGCCGGTCCGGCCGCCGGCGTCGGCCGGGTCGGTTCGAGATCGTGGCCGGCCAGGCCGAACGCGCCCTGGCACAGCGAGATGACGGCGTCGAACTCGGCCTCGAACGGCAGGTGGCGGGCGTCGATCCGCTCGAACCGTGCGCCCGGGCGGGGCGTCCTGGCCCGAGCCAGGTCGACGAACCGCTGGGAGATGTCCACGCCCACCACCTCGAGGCCCCGCTCGGCCAGCGCCTTGGGCGTGGCGGCCGGGTCCGCACCCACGTCGAGCAGCCGCTGGCCCGGGCGTGAGCCCCAGCGCCTCGATCAGGAAGTCCACCTCGTTGGCCGTGCCCCGGGTGAACGAGTAGCGCAGGTAGGCGCCGCCCAGGTGGTCGGCCAGCGGCCTCGAACCAGTGGTCCGGCTCCGAGCCGGACCCGCTCACGCCGGGCCGGCCGGACGAGCCTGGCGCTACCCGAACGGGTTCGTGGCATCGCCAATGGGGCGGCGGCGTCCACACCCAGATCTGGACCGCCCGGCAGTTGGCCTCGGTGCCGACGAACACGCCGCCGTACCAGAGCGCGATCGCCACGAGGACCAGCAGCACCACGAAGATCTGGTTGCTGCGCCTTGGTCCGGGACACGACGTGCCTCCTGCTCTGAGGCCGACGCCGGACCCGCGGGTTCCCGACGCGATGGTAGAGCCCGCCCGCTCGCCGATCGGCCATGGGGGCCAGGCGATCGGCGTCGGGCTCAGGGTTCGAACCCGGGTCGGTTGGTCAGCCCTTGGCGTCGGCCCAGGTCGAGCCGAAGGAGAGGTTGACCTCGAGGGGCACACGCAGGTCGAAGGCGCCCATCATGGCTTCGAGGGTCACCGCGGTGGCCGCCTCCCGCTCGTCGGGAGGCACCTCCAGGATGACCTCGTCGTGCACCTGCAGGACCAGCCGGCTGGCCAGGCGCTCGCGGTCGAGCGCCTGGTCGAGGCGA
Organism: uncultured Microthrixaceae bacterium; assembly: GCA_963793965.1. Taxonomy (GTDB): domain Bacteria; phylum Actinomycetota; class Acidimicrobiia; order Acidimicrobiales; family Acidimicrobilacustridaceae; genus UBA4742. The sequence continues at coordinate 366,690 of CAWCCB010000006.1, read as the reverse complement.
ACCAGCGCCACCTTGAAGATGTCGGCGGCCAGTCCCTGGATGCCGGCGTTCATGGCCTGGCGCTCCCCGGCCTGGCGGATGCGGAAGTTCGACGAGCTCAGCTCGGGGATCTGGCGGCGCCGACCGAACAGCGTCTCGGTGTAGCCCCGCTCGCGGGCCTGGGCCACGGTGTCGTCCATGTAGGCCCGCACCGCCGGGAAGGCGGCGAAGTAGGCGTCGAGGATGACCTGCGCCTCGGAGGTGGGGATCGACAGCCGCTGGCCCAGGCCGTAGGCCTCCATGCCGTAGGCCAGGCCGTAGGAGACCATCTTGGCCTTGGACCGCTGCTCGATGGACACCGCCTCGGGCGCCACGTCGAAGATCCGCGACGCGGTCTGGGTGTGGATGTCGGTGCCGCTGTCGAAGGCGGCGATGAGACCCGGGTCCTCGGCCAGGTGGGCGATGCAGCGCAGCTCGATCTGGTTGTAGTCGGCCACCAGGAACTCGGTGCCCGCCGCCGGCACGAAGGCGGCCCGGAAGCCGCGGCCCACCTCGCTGCGCACCGGGATGTTGTGCAGGTTGGGGGCGTCGGAGCTGAGGCGGCCGGTCCGGGCCACGGTCTGGTTGAAGGTGGCGTGGATGCGACCGTCGGGCTGGACCTCGACCAGCAGCCCCTCGCCGTAGGTCGAGCGCAGCTTCTCCACCTCGCGGTAGCGCAGCAGGTGGTCGATGATCGGGTGCTGGCCGGCCAGCTTCTCGAGCGAGGCGGCGTCGGTGGAGAAGCCCGTCTTGGTCTTCTTCTGCGGGGTCAGGCCCAGCTTGTCGAACAGGATCGTGCGCAGCTGGGGGGTCGAGTTCACGTTGAACTGCTCGCCCGGCGTCCTCCCAGATCTCGGAGGTGAGCTGGGCGCACTCGGCGGCCATCTGCTCGTTCAGCCCGCGCAGCACCTCCACGTCGACCCCCACCCCGGCGTGCTCCATGCGGGCCAGGACCCGCACCAGGGGCACCTCGATCTCGTCGTTGAGCTGGCGCAGGCCCTGCGCGTCGAGCGCGTCGAGCAGCGGGCCGCTGAGCGCGGCCACGCCCAGGGCCCGGCGACCGGCCTCGAGCGGGGCCACGTCGGCCGCCCCTCCGAAGTCGAGCTGGCCGCTGGGGACGGCCTCGGCGTCGGGCAGGCTCATCCGGGCGTAGCGGCGCAGCAGGTCGTCGAGCACGTAGCGGGACTCGGCCGGGTCGAGCAGGTAGGCGGCCAGCGAGACGTCGAGCTGGAGGGTGCGCAGATCGATGCCCCGGTCGAGCAGGGCCCGCATGAGCGCCTTGGCGTTGTGGATGGCCACCGGCCGACCGCCGGGCGCCACCAGCAGGTCGACGCGCCTCGCGCACGGCCGGCGTCGTCGAGCAGGCCGACGCCCAGGAAGACCACGTCGGCCTGGCTGGCGTCGCGCACGAAGGTGATCCCGATCAACGGCGTGCGGTCGTCGTCGCCACCCTCCCAGGCGCCGGCCAGGGCCAGGCGTGCGTCGGCGTCGGCCAGCTGGTGCAGCACGTCGATCGCCTGCGCCGCGTCGGTCAGCTCGGTGACCTCGGCCTCGAGGACGCCCACCTCGGGCGCGTCACCGGCCAGGCGCTCTCCGAAGGCTTCGGTCAAGCCGATCGGCCAGCGAGTGGAACTCGAGGAAGTCGAAGAGCTTGCGCAGCTCCTCGGGATCGACCGTGCCCCGGTGCAGGTCGCCCAGGCTGTAGTCGAGCTTCACGTCGCGGATCAGCCGCATCAGCTCGGCGTTGCGCCCGCACCTGCGCCTCGTGTTCGGCCAGGTTGGCCCGGAGCTTGGGGGTCTGGTCCTCGACGTGCTCGAAGATCCCGTCGAGGCCGCCGTAGGTCATGATCAGCTTGGCCGCCGTCTTCTCCCCCACCCCGGGCACGCCGGGCAGGTTGTCGGACGGATCGCCGCGCAGCGCGGCGTACTCGACGTAGCGCTCGGGCGGGACGCCGGTGCGCTCGGCGATGCCGGCCTCGTCGTAGAGGGCGTAGTCGGACACGCCGCGCTTGTTGTAGAGCACCTTGACCAGCGGGTCCTCGACCAGCTGGTAGCTGTCGCGGTCGCCCGTGACGATCACCACCTCATAGCCCTGGTCACGGCCCTCGGCGGCCAGGGTGGCGATGAGGTCGTCGGCCTCGAACCCGGCCCGTTCGACCACGGGCAGGGCCAGGGCGTCGACCACCTGGCGGACCAGGCCCATCTGCTGGCGCAGGATGTCGGGCGCGGCGGTGCGGTTGGCCTTGTAGGTGTCGAGGGCTTCGTGGCGGAAGGTGGGCTCGGGTCGGTCGAAGGCCACGATGACCTGATCGGGCTGCTGGTCGCGGACCAGGTTGATCAGCATCGAGGTGAAGCCGTACACCGCGTTGGTGACCTGCCCGAGGCGGTGGTGAGGTCGGTGGGCAGGGCGAAGAAGGCGCGGTAGGTCAGGGAGTTGCCGTCGATGAGCATGACCTTCATGGCGTGGCCTTCACGATGACGGAGGTGGTCGAGCTCGCCGGCGATGATCTGCTGGCCGACGACCCGCATGGTCAGGCGCTGGGCCATGGCCGTGCGCTGGATGAAGGTGAAGGCCTCCTGCTCGGTCAGGCCGTGGACGTCCATGAGGCGGCCCTTGGCCCGGTCGACGATCTTGCGGGTCTCCAGCTGCTCTTCGAGGCTGGCCGTCTGCTCGTAGAGGGCCTTGATCTCGCGGAAGCGGCCGATGGCCACCTCGACGGCCGGGATCAGCTCGCTGCGCTGGAAGGGCTTGACCAGGTAGGCCAACGCGCCGGCGTCGCGGGCCTGCTCGATCAGGTCGCGTTGGCTGAAGGCGGTCAGGATCAGCACCGCGGCCAGCCGCTCGCCGGTGATCTCGCGGGCGGCGGACAGGCCGTCCTGGCCGGGCATCTTCACGTCCAGGATGGCGACGTCGGGCAGGTGGTGGCGGACCAGCTCGACGGCCTCGTCGCCGCGCCCGGTCTCGCCCACCACCTCGTAGCCCTCCTCTTCGAGGGTCTCCTTGAGGTCGAGGCGGATGATGGCCTCGTCCTCGGCGATGACGACGCGGGTGGGCACGGGTGAGGTCGCCTCCTTGGCGGTGAGGGGTGCATCGTAGTTCGGGCCGGTGCCACTGCCGCAGGCCGTTCGCGCCGCCGTGGGACGCCCGGGGTCGACGGGGCGGCCGATCAGTCGGCGCTGGCGATGAGGCGGTCGAGCAGCTCGTCCTGGGTGCGCTCCAGCCGTTCGATCTCGGCCTGCACGGTGTCGCGGTGGCGTCGCATGGCGTCGGCGTGGCGGGCCGCCTCGCGGTGCTCGTGCTCGGCCAGCGGTGTCTCCGACACCAGCGAGCGCAGGCGGGCCTCCTCGGCCTCGTTGGCCAGATGGGCCAGCTGCTCGTCGGCCACCTCGAGCTCGCGTCGGGCCTCGCGCATGCGCTCGGAGGTCTCGAACAGACCGTCGCTCGACCAGGGCCCGGGACATGCCAGGAGTGTAGGCATCCGCCGGCCGGCCACCGACCGGTACCCGTCAGGCGTGCACCGGTCCCGGCTTGCTAGCCTGACTCGGCCGCGCGGCGGTGCTGGAACTGGCATACAGGGCGGGCTCAAACCCCGCTGTCCTCCGGGACTTGTGGGTTCGAATCCCACCCGCCGCACTCATTCCTCACCCGCGTCCCTCGGTCGACCAGCGGTTCGACCCAGCGGTCGCCCGGCCGTTCGGGCCAGCACACTCGGGGGCGCGTAGTGGTGGGCGCCGGTGACGTCTTGCCCCGGTCGGCGAGGGTGTCGACCAGGGTGGCCGGATCGGTCACCGGTGAGCACCACCAACGGGCGCGACTCGGTGTCCGGCACCGGCTACCTCTTCCGATCCTTTGCGGGGATCGTCGGGGCGCAGGTGTTCGCCACCAGCGGTCCGGACGGGGCGGCCCCCGTGGATGGCACCGCGTCCACCTCGCCGTCGGTGATCTACGTCCACGTCCAGGACCAGGGTCCGGTGACCTGCCTACGGGTGGTGGGCAACCGAGCGGCCGTGGGGTACCTGGGCACACCCAACTTCGACGCACCGCCGGACCATCAACCGGTTCCCTTCATGATCTACATCCAGGACAACGGGCCCACCGGCGACAACCTGAGCTGGTCCCAACTCGACGCGCCGGCCACCTCGTGCCCCGATCCCTCGACGGTCGACATGTCCTCGTTCGGCACCCTGACCTCCGGCGACTTCACCGTCCACGACGCTGGGACCTGACAGTCGTTCGCCTCTGCATCGCGACAACGCGACGCCAGGCCGCCCGACCTCCCAGTCACCACCTGCTGGGTCTGACCACGGAGCACGTGCGACCTGCAGGTGCCGTCGGGCCCTGGTGTCTCGACCACGGCCGCCGCGCCATGTCGGCCCTCAGCCTGGACGCTCTGGATCGACGATGGTCCACCCCGTGATGCAGGCCTCGCCTAGGACGTCCAGTCGGCAACGACGGTCAGGTCGGTGAACTCCGGAGCGCCGTCGAAGATCTCCGCCATGATGGCCCTCGCGACCTGGAGACCCTCGGTACGGCGCGGATCGTTCTCGCGCTCGCGGGCCTTCTCCTCGCTCTCGAGGACGACCAGCATGTGAAGGCGGCTCGGGTCGGCCTGGTCCTGCATGAGAGACGAGCGCAACAGGCCCGAACCGGGTTGCTCGGTTGCCTGGAGCTGCTCGACCAACCGCGGCAGGTCTCCTTCCTTGCCTGGCTTCAGTCGTACCGTGATCAGCTGTGCCCACATCCTGCAACCCCTCGCCTCGATGAGTGGCCGAACGGTAGCCCGGACGACGCTAGGCGCCCCCCTCGACGAGCGGTGCGGGCAGGGCCACGCGCATCGTCGGTCCTGACGCGACGCACGACGCACCCCGGCGGCCTGCGTCCGGACCTCCAGGCGCCACCGTGAGACGAACGGCCATCGACGCTGGTTCCCGGTCCGTCCGATCAGCCCGGGGCGTCGGGGGTGTTCTCCGGCGCCGCGCTGGCCTCCCGCTCGGTGGCCCGGAGCGCGGCGATCTCCATCGCGAGCTCGGCCGGCGAAGCACGGCAGTGACAAACCACCTCGTGCTCGGCGTGCCAAGCCACGCGTTCAGACCGGCTCGCGTCCTTGGCCAGACGGTGCTGCTCGTGCCACGGACGGTTCATCGGTTCATGGCTCCGTCTCCCAGTCGTACTGGACGACGACCCGATCGCCGATGACCTGGCTGGCATGGTCTCGGATGTAGGCCTGGTGCAGGGGGTGATCCACGTAGCGCCGCGCCGAGGCGAAGTCCTCGAAGTCCATCACGGCCACGAAATCGAAGTTGTCGTCGAAGTGCCCGGCGTCGTCCCCCCAGCTCAGCACCAGCAGCTCGGGGATCTCCGCCAGACGATCGAGCGCGTCGCGAAACGCCTGCTTCTGTGGGTCGGTGACACCCTCGGCCCAGCGGCTGGAGACGACCTGACGGAACATGACGGACCCCCTTGGCGGCGGAGTGTAGGGGACCCCACTGGTGGCCCCAGGATCGCCAGGCTGCACCGTCGCCCACTGATCGAAGGCGCAGGTGGGGTGGTCTAGCCTGCCAACGTGTCCCGCCGGTCCCAGCCTCCATCCGCCCGGTGGCTGCGCCGCGGTCGTCGCCTGGCCGTGGTCGGCGCGCTGGTGGCGGTCCTGGCTGGTCTGCGCACCGTGGTCCTCCAGCGCGATCAGCGGGCCTTCGAGGCCCGCTACGGCCCCAGCCGCGGCTCGGAATGAAACTGAAACCTCTCCGACCTGATGCGGGTCAGAAGCAGAACCACCCCGCCCCGACCCCCCGAGAGCCCCCCCACCGATGATCGCCTTCACCTTCCCCGGCCAGGGCTCGCAGAAGCCGGGCATGGGGAGCGCCTGGCTGGACCACCCGTCCTGGGAGCTGGTCGAGGAGGCCGAAGCCGCCTCGGACCGTGACATCACCCACCTGCTGCTCCACGCCGAGGCCGACGAGCTCAAGGCCACCCACAACAGCCAGCTGGTCACGTTCGTGACCAGCCTGGTGATCCTCGACGCGGTGGAGCGCCTGGGGGTCGAGCCCGGCGTGGTGGCCGGCCACAGCCTGGGCGAATACACCGCCCTGGTGGCTTCGGGTGCGCTGGCGTTCGAGGAGGGCGTCCGCCTGGTGGTGGCGCGAGGTGAGGCCATGGCCGAGGCCGCCGGCCAGAACCCCGGCACCATGGCCGCGGTGATCGGGTTGGACGACGACAAGGTCGAGCTGGCCTGCGCCCGCGTCGACGAAGACGTGTGGGTGGCCAACTACAACGCCCCGGGCCAGGTGGTCATCGCCGGGTCGGCCGACGGCGTGGCCGCCGGGACCGCAGCGGCCAAGGACCTCGGGGCCAAGAAGGTGCTGCCCATGGCGGTCAGCGGCGCCTTCCACACCCCCTACATGGCCCCGGCCCGCGATCGCCTGCGAGCGGCGCTGGCCGCCGCCGACCTGCGGGCCCCCGAACAGCCCGTCTACGCCAACGTGGACGCCATGGCCCACACCGGTGGGGACGAGTGGCCCACGCTCCTCGGCGCCCAGCTGTGCCGGCCGGTGCGCTGGCGCCAGACCCTGCACCACATCGAGGAGGCGGGAGCCACCACCTTCGTCGAGCTGGGGGCGGGGACGGTGCTGACCGGCATGGCCAAGCGCACGGTCACGGGCTGTCGGACCATGTCGGTGGGCACCCCCGACGAGCTGGACAAGCTGTTGGAGACCCTGGCCCTGCCCCGGGCCGGCGCCGTGGGCATCCACGAGGGCGAGCACCTCTTCGCCACCGAACGAGTCGTGGTCAGCCCGGCGTCGGGTGTGTTCCATCCCTCCGAGGACACCCGATCGGGGCGCCACCTCGAGCCTGGTGACGTGCTGGGCACGGTGGGCCACGAGGCGGTCCGCTCCCCCTTCGCCGGCGTCATCATGGGCATGCTCACCGAGGACGGCGAGCGGGTGTCGCCCCAGGAGCCCATCGCCTGGTTGCGGGTCAGCTGATGCCACGGGTCACCGGACCGGGGATGCGCATCACCGGATGGGGCGGCGCGCTGCCCGACAAGGTGGTGACCAACGACGACCTGGCGGCCACGCTCGACACCTCCGACAGCTGGATCGTGGAGCGCACCGGCATCCGTGAGCGTCGCATCGGTGGCACCACGGCCGGCCTGGCCGCCGAAGCCGGGGCTGCTGCCCTGGCCGGGGCCGGGCTCACCGGCGCCGACATCGACGTGTTGGTGCTGGCCACCTCCACCCCGGACCAGGCGCTGCCCGGCTCGTCGGCCCACGTGCACGAGCTGCTGGGCATCCGGGGCGGGGCCTTCGACCTCAACGCCGCCTGCTCGGGCTTCGTGTACGCCCTGGCCACCGGGGCCGGGCTGGTGGCCACGGGCAGCTCGCGGGTCCTGGTCATCGGTTCGGACACCATGAGCCGCATCACCGACTGGGACGACCGCTCGACGGCCATCCTGTTCGCCGACGGCGCCGGCGCCGTGGTCCTGGAAGCCACCGACGGCCCGGGCGCGCTGCTGTCCTACGAGCTGGGGGCCGACGGCACCACCCGCGGGCTGCTGTACGCCGACCTGGGCGGCTTCATGTTGATGGAAGGCCGCGAGCTGTTCCGGCGGGCCGTGCGGGCCATGGTCGAGTCGGCCGAGATCTGCCTGGCCCACGCGGGCGTGTCCACCGATCGGGTGGCGTTGCTGGTCCCCCACCAGGCCAACATCCGCATCATCGAGGCGGCCGCCAGCCGGCTCGGCATCCCGTCGGATCGCACGGCCAGCGTGTTGGATCGCACCGGCAACACCAGTGCAGGCTCCATCCCCCTGGCCCTGGTCGACGCGGTGGAGGCCGGCCGCCTCTCCGCGGGGGACCTCGTCCTGTTGTGCGGCTTCGGGGCCGGCATGACCACCGCCAGCGCGCTGGTGCGCTGGGACGGCCCGGGCTCCAGCGCCCGCCCGGTGAGCGAGGCCGGCGGGGTGAGCTCGTGAGCCGGGTCGTGCTGGTGACCGGCGGGGCTCGGGGCATCGGGCTGGCCTGCGCCCGGACCTTCGCCGCCCAGGGCGACCAGGTGGCCGTGACCTACCGCAACGCCCCACCCGCGCCCGAGTTGGCCGAGGGCCTGCTGTGCGTGCCCTGTGACATCACCGACGCGGCCCAGGTGGACGCGGCGTTCGCCCAGGTGGAAGAGGCGCTCGGGCCGGTCGAGGTGCTGGTGGCCAACGCCGGGATCACCAACGACATGCTCGTGCTGCGCATGGACGACGCGGCCTTCGCCGGCGTGGTCGACACCAACCTGACCGGCGGCTTCCGATGCGCCAAGCGGGCGGTCCAGAAGATGATGCGGGCCCGGTGGGGCCGGATCATCTTCATCTCTTCGGTGGTGGGATCCACCGGCCAGGCCGGTCAGGCCAACTACGCGGCCTCCAAGGCCGGCCTGGTCGGCCTGGCCCGCTCGCTGGCCCGCGAGTTCGCCTCCCGCCAGATCACGGTCAACGTGGTGGCACCCGGACCGGTGACCACCGAGATGACCGACGCCCTGAGCGCCGAGCGCCAGGCCGCCATCACCGACGCGGTTCCGTTGGGCCGCTTCGCCACCCCCGACGAGATCGCCCAGACCGTGTGCTTCCTGGCCGGCGAGGGCGCCGGCTACATCACCGGAGCCGTCATTCCGGTGGACGGCGGCCTCGGCATGGGGGCATCGTGACCGCTACCGTCGAGAGCCACCCCGGCGGCCACGCCGGCCCCCATCGCCCCATCGCCCCATCCCCCTGGCGCGCCGGGGGATCATCGAGTTCCCTGTTCCGATCCCACAATGGAGAGCAAACCCGTGAGCGACGACGCCAATTTCGAGCGGTTCAAGAAGTGCGCGGTGGAGGTGCTGGCCGTCGACCCGGCCAAGGTCACCCGTGAGGCCCGCTTCGCCGACGACCTCGACGCCGACAGCCTCGACCTGGTCGAGCTGGTGATGGCGCTGGAGGAGGAGTTCGACGTGGCCGTCGACGAGGAGGAGCTCGAGGGCGTCGAGACGGTCGGCCAGGCGCTCGACCTGGTCACCTCCAAGCTCTGATGGACGGGCGACGCGTCGCCGTCACCGGGATGGGCGTGCTGGCCCGCTGCGGGATCGGGGTGGACGCCTTCTGGGAGGGGTTGTTCGTCGACCCTGGCGATGCCAGCCGGGCCATCGACGACTTCGACCCCGAGCCCTTGTTCGACAACGTCAAGGAGATGCGCCGGATCGACCGGTTCGCCCAGTTCGCCCTGGCGGTGGCGGCCGAGGCCATCGCCCAGGCCGGTGACCTCGACATCGCTCCCCTCCGTCGCGGCGTGATCTTCGGCACCGGGGTGGGCGGGCTGACCACGCTCGAAGAGCAGATCCTGACGTTCCACACCAAGGGACCGCGCCGGGTGTCGCCCTTCCTGGTGCCCATGATGATGCCCAACGCCGGGGCGGCCGCCATCTCCATGCGCCACGGGTGGCAGGGCCCGTGCGAGACGGTGGTGACCGCCTGCGCCACCGGGGCCCACTCCATCGGCGCGGCCGCCCGACTGGTGTCCACCGGTCGTTGCGACGCGGTGCTCACCGGCAGCTCCGAGGCGGCCATGACCCCGGTGGGGATCCAGGGATTCGCCAACATGACCGCCCTGTCCACCTCCGGCTACTCGCGGCCCTTCGACCTGCGCCGCGACGGCTTCGTGATCGCCGAGGGCGCCGGCGCCCTGGTGCTCGAGGACTGGGACCACGCGGTGGCGCGGGGTGCGCCCATCCTGGCCGAGGTCCTGGGTGCGGGCGACACCGCCGATGCCCATCACATCACCGCGCCGTCCCCGGGTGGGGCGGGCGCCATCGCCTGCATGGAGCAGGCCCTCGAGGACGCCGGGCTCACGCCGTCCGACGTGGGCCAGATCAACGCCCACGGCACGTCCACACCCAAGAACGACGAGGCCGAGGCCGAGGCCATCGCCAAGGTGTTCGGGGCCGACATGCCGCCGGTCACCTCCATCAAGGGCGTCACCGGCCACTCCCTCGGGGCCGCCGGCTCGCTGGAAGCGGTGGCTGTGGTGAAGTCGCTGCTCACCGGGGTGATCCCGCCCACGATCGGCTACGGCCAGGCCGATCCCGATCTGGCTCGCCATCGACATCGTGACCGAGCCCCGGTCGTGGACCCCGGCACCCACCCTGTCGAACTCGTTCGGCTTCGGCGGCCACAACGGCTGCCTCATCCTGGGACCAAGCTCCTAGGCCCTCCGGTCGGCAACCGCTCCCGGGGCTCCGGCCTGGGGCCACCTTCAATCAAACGCTGCGCGACCCTTGATCAGCTCGGCGGCGCGGTCGCCAGGCCCACCAGCTCGCCGTGGGACTGCTCGACCAGGGTGATGACCCGCCGGGCGGCCAGGGCCGCGTTCACCACCAGGACGATGCCCCCCAAGGCCAGGACCAGCCCGATGGCCAGGGAGAAGAACGATGCGATGCCGATGATCCTGACCGCGAACTGGGTGCCCAGCCACAACAGCCACCAGCGCAACACGACCGAGCGGTCCGGATGGGTCGGGGGGAACAGGTCGACCGTGGCCTGGTAGGGGAACCAGAGGTTGACGATCGGGATGAAGAAGCTGCCCACCGCCATGCCCGGCGAGTGGCGGCTCACCAGTCCCGCCCGGCGGGCCAGCGTGGCGGCTCGATGGATCCACACCAGGAACAGGATCCCGACCGCCAGCAGGCCCAGCGAGATCAAGTTCAGCACCAGCGATCCCAGCGTGTAAGCCGGCGAGATCGGGGTGGTGGTGGTCGTCGTCGAGTTCTGCGCCTGGCTCACCTGATGGAAGAAGTTGTGGACCAGGGCGTGGTACACGATGGCCACCAGCAGGAACTGGAGGGCGTACAGCGCGGCCCCGAGCAGCAGGGCCTTGCGGGCCCGATCGGCATCCCCTCGCTCGGCCTGCAGGTCGAGCACCGCCTGGGGGGCGGGCGGTGCCACGTTGGCGTTCACGTGGGTGGTCCAGGCGTTGCCGTCCCACCAGCGCACCCGGGAGCCGGGCGGCCCGCCCGGATCCGGGTACCAACCCGGTGGGGTGTCAGTCACGGCCTGCACCTCAGGCCGACGGGCCGAAACGGTCTCAGGCCGACGGCCGGTCAGCTAGCATCGACCAGCACGAACAACAGGTCGGCCTCACAGGCCACCTCCCCGCCCACCGTGGCCCGACCGTGGCCCTTCCCGGCCCGGGCAGACATCCGACCCAGCTCCACCTCCAGCTCGAGGGTGTCCCCCGGACCCACCTGGCGACGGAAGCGGGCCCCGTCCACGCCCCCGAACAGCGGCAGCTTGCCCTGGAAGCGGGCATCGGAGAGCACCGCGGCCGCACCCAGCTGGGCGATCGACTCGACCATGAGCACCCCCGGCACCGTGGGACGACCCGGGAAGTGGCCGGCGAAGAACGCCTCGTCGCCGGTCAGGTGCCACCGTCCCGCCGCCCGCACCCCCGGCTCGAGCGAGACCAGCTCGTCGAGCAGCAGGAACGGGGCTCGGTGCGGGATCAGATCGGCCGGCGCGGGCAGGCTCACGCCTCCCCAACCTCTCGCTGGCTCCGGCTCACGCCTCCGCCAACCTCTCGCTGGCTCCGGCTCACGCCTCCGCCAACCTCTCGCTGGCTCCGGCTCACGCCTCCGCCAGTGCCTGCTGGAGCTTGACCGGGGTGTCCTTGGGGCTGACCTTGTACCAGGCCTGGGCGATCTTGCCCTTCTCGTCGATCAGGAAGGCGGACCGCACGATGCCCAGGTACTTGCGCCCGTACATGCTCTTCTCGGCCCACACGCCGTAGGCCTCGGCCACGGTGTGGTCGACGTCGGCCAGCAACGGGAAGCCGAGCGAGTACTTGTCGTCGAACTTCTTCTGCTTGGCCGGGGCGTCGGGGCTGATCCCCACGATGGCGGTGTCGCCGATGTCGCCGGCCACGTCCCGCAGGGCACACGACTGGGTGGTGCATCCGGGGGTGTCGGCCTTCGGATAGAAGTACACGAGCACCTTGCGGCCCTTGAAGGCGGAGAGCTTGACGGTGTTGCCATCCTGGTCGGACAGCGAGATGGCAGGGGCCTTCTGACCAGGCTCCAGGTGGGTCGGTTCGGTCATGGCCGCAACCTAGTCCGATCGGTGTGGCCACCTCGCGAAAGCCGAGCCACCGACGAGCGCGCCGCCGCGACCCCACAACAGGGATGGGGAGGGCATCTCGGCCCTCCCCATCCCCAACAGGTTGCGGGTCACGCCCCGATGCCCCGAGCGCGATCCGGCGGGCCGCCTGCCTACTTCGAGGCCTTGGCCACGGCCTTCAGCTTGGAGCCGGCCGAGACCTTGGCCGCGTAGGCGGCCGGGACCTGGATGGTCTCGCCCGTCTGCGGGTTGCGGCCCGTGCGGGCGGCTCGGCGAGTGCGCTCGAACGACAGGAAACCCGGCAGGGTCAGCTTGTCGTCGCCCTTGGACACGACCTTCTGAGCCTCGTCCTCGAACCCCTTGAGCACCTTCTCGACATCGGTCTTGGCGACTCCGGTGCTGTCGGAGATCGCCGCCACCAGTTCGGTCTTCGTCATTGTCTACTCCTTCTCGGTGGTCCGGGGGTACGGGCGAGCCGTGACCGGGTGAGGCCCGGACCAATGAGTTCCACGCTTCTGGATAAGGCACCCGGACGTCAGCTTTGCCCAAGTCTGGCGCGGAAAAGGTGGATGCTCGGTCAATCAGCCACATTCACCATGGAGTCGGCGGCCATGGCGAAGTAGGTCAGGAAGGCTGTCTGGTCGTCGGCCGAGAGCCCGCCAGCGGCCACCGCCGCGGCCATGTGGGCGTACCAGGCGTCGCGCTCGGCCGTGCCGATGGCGAAGGGCGCGTGGCGCATGCGGAGCCGAGGATGGCCCCGCTCCTCGGAGTAGGTCATCGGCCCGCCCCAGTACTGGACCAGGAACCCGGCCAGGTGGGCGCGGGCCTCGGTGAGATCGCGCCCGGCATACAGCGGCTGCAGGACCGGATCCTGCTCGACCTGTTCGTAGAAGCGATCGACCAGGGCCACGAACCAGTCGCGACCGCCGACGCGCGGGTACATGGAGGCCACCTGAGCCGGATCCAGCGAACCCGGCTGCTCCCCCTTGATCACGGCCCGCACGGCCAGGTGCCGAGTCGGCTCCTCGGGGTCCGCTGGCTCCTGGGGGGTCGACGGCGACGTCATCGCGCCCACGCTATCGGCGGCCCCGAGCCCCGGACAGAGCCCTCGCAGGCGGGCAGTAGGGTGCCAGCATGAGTCGGGGGGCGACGACCAGCATCGATCCGCGCGCCGCGGAGCACCAGGCCAACCGCGCCGCCATGCTCGAACGCCTGGCCGAGGTCCGGGCCGCCCAGGACCAGGTGCTCGACGGCGGCGGCGAGCGCTACGTGGCCCGCCACCGCCAACGCGGTCGGCTGCTGGTCCGTGAGCGCATCGACCTGTTGGTGGATCGCGACTCCCCCTTCCTGGAGCTGAGTCCCCTGGCCGGCTGGGGTACCGCCGACCCACTGGGCGGCGGCCTGGTGACCGGGATCGGGCTGGTCGAGGGCACCGCGTGCGTGATCAGCGCCAACGACCCCACGGTGCGAGGCGGCACGTCGAGTCCGACCACCGTGGCCAAGGGCCTGCGGGCGCAGGAGGTGGCCGCGACCAACCGGCTGCCCCTGATCAACCTGACGGAGTCCGGCGGCGCCGATCTCCCCCGCCAGGCCGAGATCTTCGTGCCCGGCGGCGCCACCTTCAAGGGCCTGACCCGGCTCTCGGCCGCCGGGATCCCCACCGTCACGCTGGTGTTCGGCTCCTCCACCGCCGGCGGCGCCTACGTGCCCGGGCTCAGCGACTACACGGTGCTGGTGGCCGATCAGGCCCAGGTCTTCCTGGGAGGCCCCCCACTGGTCAAGATGGCCATCGAGGAGGACGCCGACGAGGAGGAGCTCGGCGGGCGCGGCCATGCACGCCCGCACCTCGGGCCTGGCCGACTTCCTGGCCGCCGACGAACGAGATGCCCTGCGCCTGGGCCGCATGGTGGTGTCCCGGCTGGGCCGCTCCGCCCCCGCTCCGGCCCCGGGACCGGGCGAGCCACCCCGTCTCGACCCCGAGGAGCTGCTCGGCATCGTGGGCCCCGACGTGCGGGTGCCCTTCGACGTCCGGGAGATCCTGCGGCGGGTGGTGGACCGCTCCGAGCTGGACGAGTTCAAGCCCCTCTACGGCTCGCAGCTGGTGTGCGGGTGGGCCGAGCTGTGCGGTCGCCCGGTCGCCATCCTGGCCAACAACGGCATCCTGTTCAGCGCCGAGTCCCAGAAGGGGGCGCAGTTCATCCAGCTGGCCAACCGGGCCGGCATCCCCCTGCTGTTCGTGCACAACATCACCGGCTTCATGGTGGGCACCCGCGCCGAGCAGGGCGGCATCATCAAGCACGGCAGCCAGCTGATCAACGCGGTGTCGAACTCGACGGTGCCGCACCTGGCCCTCATGGTGGGGGCGTCCTACGGGGCCGGCAACTACGCCATGTCGGGCCGCGCCTACGACCCCCGGTTCGTGTTCAGCTGGCCCAGCCACCGCATCGCGGTCATGGGTCCCCGCCAGCTGGCCGGGGTCATGTCCATCGTGGCCCGGTCGGCGGCCGAGCGGTCCGGTCGCGACTTCGACGAGGCGGCCGACGAGGCGCGCAGCCAGGCCATCGAGGCCCAGATCGAGGCCGAGTCCAGCGCCCTGTTCGCCACCGGCCACCTGTGGGACGACGGGATCATCGATCCTCGCGACACCCGCACCGTGCTGGGCATCGCCCTGTCGGTCGTCCACCAGGCCCCGATCGTCGGGGCCGGCTCCTACGGCGTGTTCCGCCTGTGAGCAGCGCCGCCCGGCCGGCCCGACCCATCCGCACCCTGCTGGTGGCCAACCGGGGCGAGATCGCCGTCCGGGTGATCGACGCGGCCCGCGAGCTCGGCCTGCGCACCGTGGCCGTGTACGCCGAGCCGGACCGCCACGCGGCCCACGTGCACCTGGCCGATGTGGCCGTGCCCCTGCAGGGCTCGACCGCCACCGAGACCTATCTGGACCAGGCCAAGCTGCTCGACGCCGCCCTGGCCCAGGGCGCCGACGCCGTCCATCCCGGGCTACGGCTTCCTGTCCGAGGACGCCGGACTTCGCCCGGGCGGTGCTGGCTGCCGGGCTGACCTGGGTGGGCCCCCACCCCGACGCCATCGCGGTCATGGGCGACAAGCTGGCGGCCAAGCGCCTGGCCGAGCAGGCCGGGATCCCCACCCTGCCCAGCCAGGAGCTGAGCGGTGACGACCCGCCGGGCCTGGTCGGCCCAGGCCGACGAGGTCGGCTATCCCGCTGCTGGTCAAGGCCGCCGCGGGCGGCGGCGGCCGGGGCATGCGCCTGGTGTCGAGCCCCGACGAGCTGGCCGAGGCGGTGCGCTCGGCCCGGCGGGAGGCCGAGTCCTCCTTCGGCCACCCCACCGTCTTCGCCGAGCGGTGGCTGGCCGCGCCCCGACACATCGAGGTCCAGGTGGTGGCCGACCAGCACGGCAACGCCCTGCACCTGGGCGAGCGGGAGTGCTCCATCCAACGCCGCCACCAGAAGCTCATCGAGGAGTGCCCCTCGTTGGCGGTCGACGACGGGCTGCGCGAGGCCCTGGGCGCGGCGGCGCTCACCCTGGCCCGGGCCATCGACTACGACAACGTGGGCACGGTCGAGTTCCTGTTCGAGCCCGCCAGCCGACCAGTTCTGGTTCCTGGAGATGAACACCCGCATCCAGGTCGAGCACCGGGTCACCGAGGAGGTGGTGGGCTGCGACCTGGTGTGGTGGCAGATCCAGTGCGCCCGGGGCGAGCCCCTGGACTGGATCCAGGATGACGTCGACCTCTCCGACACCCACGCGATCGAGGTCCGGCTCTACGCCGAGGACCCGGCCCAGGACTGGTTGCCCGCCACCGGGACCGTCCATCGGTTCTGGTGGGACGACTTCCACGACGACTACGTGATGGTCGACAGCGGGATCAGCTCGGGACACCACGGTCCGGTGCAGGTGGAGGTCACGCCCCACTTCGACCCGCTGCTGGCCAAGCTCACGGCCCGGGGTCCCAGCCGCGACGCGGCGGTGGGACGCCTGGTGCGCTGCCTGACCGAACTGGAGCTGCACGGGGTCACCACCAACCGCGACTACCTGCTGGCCGTCCTCCAGCACCCGGACTTCCTGGAGGGCAACACCACCACCCTGTTCGTGGCCGACCACCCGGGCCTGCTCGACGCCGGCCCCGACCCCGACACCGTCGCCCTGCACCTGCTCGCCACCTGCCTGGCCGACGCCGAGGCCCGGCGGCCAGGCCCAGCCCTGGCCGTTCGCCGCCGTCGGGCTGGCGCAACGTGGGCCGGGCCCACCAGAGCCCGCGCCTTCGAACACCGGGGCCAGACCCACGAGGTCACCTACCGGATCGACGGCGACCGCTTCGAAGCCGAGGTGGGCGGGGTGGCCATGGCCGGTCGGGTGGTGGCCCGGGACCGCCACGAGCTGCTCGTCGAGGCCGACGGAGCCGCCCGGTGCTACTGGGTGCGCACCCATGGCGACGTCACGTACGTGAACTCCAGCCTGGGCCAGACCGAGCTGGTGGCCCAGGACCGCTTCGCCCCGCCCGACGTCCTGGCCCTCGACGGTGGCCCGGTGGCCCCGGTGCCCGGCCGGGTGGTGGCGATCGAGGTCGCGCCGGGTGACGCCGTCGCACCCAGCCAGACGCTGGTGGTGCTGGAGTCGATGAAGGTCGAGCACCATGTCCGAGCACCCGTCGGCGGAACCGTCCTGCAAGTGTTGGTGGCCGTGGGCGACACGGTCGATGCGCAGCAGCTCCTGATCCGCTTGGAGGATCCCCGATGAGTGACGACCCCAACCCGCCGGGCGGAACGCCCTGCCGGACCACCGTCGGGCCCGACGCCCCAGGAGCTGATGGCCGCCCGCCGCAAGCTGCGGGGCGGCGTGGAGGACGAGGCCGCCGAGCAGGCGACGAGCCCCGCCGCCCGCGGAGACGACCGTCCCCGAGGCTCCCGCCGCACCCTTGGAGGCGCCGCCTCCCGAGCCGGAGGCCGACGCCCCTGCGGGTGGCGAACTGCAGCGGCTTCTACGGCGACCGCCTGTCGGCCGCCCAGGAGATGGTGAACGGCGGTCCCATCGACGTGTTGACCGGCGACTGGCTGGCCGAGCTGACCATGCTCATCCTGGCCAAGGGCAAGCTCAAGGACCCCGACCTGGGCTTCGCCACCACCTTCCTGACCCAGATGGAGCAGGTGCTGGGCACCTGCCTGGCCGAAGGCATCGTGGTGGTGTCCAACGCCGGAGGGTTGAACCCGGCCGGCTGCGCCGAGGCCCTGGCCACCCTGGCCGCCCGCCTCGGGCTGTCGCCCACCGTGGCCTACGTGCAGGGCGACGACCTGCTGGGTCGCCTCGACGAGCTGGCCGAAGCGGGCATCGACCTGCGCAACCTCGACACCGGCGAGTCGCTGGCCGATCGGGGCGTGTCACCCCTGACCGCCAACGCCTACCTGGGCGCCTGGGGCATCCGCGAGGCGCTCGACCGCGACGCCGGACGTGGTCATCACCGGGCGCGTCACCGACGCCGCCCTGGCGGTGGGACCGGCGGCCGCCCGCTTCGGGTGGGATCGGACCGACTGGGACCGCCTGGCCGGCGCGGTGGTGGCCGGCCACATCCTCGAGTGCGGTGCCCAGTGCACCGGCGGCAACTACGCCTTCTTCGCCGAGGTCCCCGGACTGGAACGCCCCGGCTTCCCCCTGGCTGAGATCCACCAGGACGGCTCGTTCGTGGTCACCAAGCACCCCGGGACCGGGGGCCTGGTCTCGGTCGACACCGTCACCGCCCAGCTGCTCTACGAGATCCAGGGTCCCGGCTACTACAACCCCGACGTGGTGGTGGCCTTCGACTCGATCCGCCTGACCGACGACGGTCCCGATCGGGTCCGCGTCTCGGGCGTGACCGGCCGGCCCGCGCCCACCAGCACCAAGGTGGCGATCAACTACCTGGGCGGCTATCGCAACTCGGTGACCTTCCTGCTCACCGGGCTCGACATCGAGGCCAAGGCCGAGCTGGCCGAGCGCACGCTGTGGTCGCTGCTGCCCGGCGGCCAGGCCGGCTTCGAGGCCACCGACGTGGTCCTGCGCCGCACCGACAACCCCGATCCGGCCACCAACGCCGACGCCATCGCCGAGCTGACCGTCACCGTGATGGACCCCGACGAGACCAAGGTGGGCCGCGCCTTCTCCAACACCGCCATCGAGATGGTGCTGGCCAACTACCCCGGCCTGTTCACCTCCGGACCTCCCACCCGCGGCGCCAGCTACGGGGTCTACTGGCCGAGCCTGGTCCCCGCCGAGGTGGTCCCCCACGAGGTGGTCCTGGGCCAGGAGCGCCTCGCCATCGAGCCGGTGCAGGTGCCTGACGCCGAGGCCGGCGACGACGGGGACCGCTACGGCTTGACCCCGCCCAGCACGCCAGACCGGGCGGCGCCGCCCGACGAACCCACCACCCGGATCGCGCTCGGACGGATCGCCGGGGCCCGCTCCGGGGACAAGGGGGGCAACGCCAACATCGGGCTGTGGGCTCGAAACGACGAGGCGTACGAGTGGCTGGCCGCCTACCTGACCGAGGAGCGGCTGGGGCGACTCCTGGCGGCCGAGGCTGACGGCCTGGCCCTGCGCCGCTACGAGCTCCCCAACCTGCGGGCCATCAACGTGGTCGTCGAGGGCCTGCTCGGGCGTGGCGTGGCCGCCTCCACCCGCATCGACCCCCAAGCCAAGGGACTGGGCGAGTACCTGCGGGCCAAGCTGGTCGACGTCCCCACCCGCCTGCTGTCACCCGAGGACCTCCGCCGGGCCGGGGCCCCGCCACCGCCACCGCCCCCGCGGGGTCGTCGACACCACCGCCAAGAGCCCACCACCCCCGCCGCCGAGCCCACCGCCCCGCCGCCGTCGAGCGCACCCCCGCCGCCCGATGCACCCCCGCCGCCGTCCGCCTGAGGGAGGCGCCCACATGGAGTTCACCCCCGAACACGACCTGTTCCGGGCCACCGTGCGCGACGTCGTGGAGCACCACATCGACCCGCACATCGACGAGTGGGAATCGGCTGGCATCTTCCCGGCCCACGAGCTGTTCGGTCGCCTGGGTGAGCTCGGGATCCTCGGACTGGAGTACGACCCGGCCTACGGCGGGCAGGGCGCCGACCACAGCTACACGCTGGTCTACGGCGAGGAGATGGGCCGGGCCGGCTGTGGCGGGATCCCCATGGCCGTGAGCGTGCAGACCGACATGGCCACGCCGTCGCTGCACCGCTTCGGGAGCCACGAGCTCAAGGAGCAGTTCCTGCGACCGGCCATCCGGGGCGAGATGGTGGCGGCCATCGCCGTGACCGAGCCCGACGCCGGCAGCGACGTGGCCGGCATCCGCACCCGGGCGGTGCGCGACGGCGACGAGTGGGTGATCAACGGCACCAAGCTCTACATCACCAACGGCACCCAGGCCGACTGGCTGTGCCTGCTGGCCCGGACGTCCGATCTCGACGACACCCCCGGCGGGCGCTACCGGGGCATGAGCCAGATCATCGTGCCCACCGCCACCCCGGGCTTCTCGGTGAGCCGGAAGCTGGACAAGCTGGGCAACCGCTCGAGCGACACCGCCGAGCTGTCGCTGGTGGACGTGCGGGTCCCGGTGGCCAACACGGTCGGCGAGATCGGCCGGGGCTTCCAGCAGCAGATGGCCCAGTTCCAGAACGAGCGGATGATCGCGGCCTACATGGCCGTGGGGGCCATGCAGGTGGCCCTGGAGCGAACGATCGCCTACGTCAAGGATCGGTCGGCCTTCGGCGCACCCCTGGCCGCCAACCAGCACATCCAGTTCGAGCTGGCCGACCTGGCCGCCGAGATCGACCTGTTGCGCCACTACAACCACGCCTGCGCCGAGGCCTACCTGCGGGGCGACGACACCACCCGGTTCGCCACCATCGCCAAGCTCAAGTCCGGTCGGCTGAACCGGCGGGTGGCCGATGTCTGCCTCCAGTTCCACGGCGGCATCGGCTACATGGAGGAGACCTGGACGGCGCGCTACTTCCGCGACTCGCGCCTGCTGTCCATCGGCGGTGGAGCCGACGAGGTCATGCTGCGGGTGCTGGCCCAGCTCGACGGGATCGGCTGAGCCGACCGGCGGGACCGAGGCCGGTCAGGTCGGCGTCTCGGGCCTCGACGCCCAGTGCCGCACACCCGTCTGAGCGCGTGAGCTCGTTGGCCCAGCACTCGGCGTCGCGGGCCCCCAGGCGCAGGTGGAGGCGCTCGCCGTGGCCCGAGCCCACGTCCTTCCACACCTCCCAGATCAGTTCGGGTGGATCGCACAGCTCGATGAACCGCACCGGGTCGTCCAGGCGCAGCAGCCGCATGTCATAGGCCGGCACCCCGAGGTGCCGCAGGGCGTGGGCCACGTCGGCCGCGTCGAGCTGGATCTCGAGTTCTTCGGTGAGCTGATGGAACTGCAGGCCCATGACCAACCCGCACGCCCAGTCGATGTCCCAGTACAGCCGGGGATCGCTCTCGATGGGATCGGTGGCCGCGGTGGGGTCGCCCAGTGCCTGGAACAGGCTGAGCTCGCTGGTGCGCACACGGGCCAGCGGGAGCTCGATCAGCCGGCTCCGCGGGAAGGCCCGCAGCTTGGTCATGCCCTCGCGCATCCGCCCAGCCTAGGGGACAGCGGAGGTCCGTAGGTCGAAAGGCCTAGGAGGACGGCTGGTAGTAGGACAGGCCGACGAGCTCGGCCAGCCGCGCGTCGGACGCCGCGAACCGCTCGACCAGCCGATCGTAGGTGGCCGGGTCCAGGGGGTCACCGGTGTCCGCGCTGGTGTGGGGGACGGCGGATCCGTCGACCACCGACGGGTCCACCCCCACGTGGCCGAGCAGTCGGGTGGTCCAAGTGGTCGGGTCCGCGTACAGGTCCTCGGAACGGAAGACGAAGAGCTGCGAGCGGTCGAACTGGGCCAGCCAGCGCTCCAGGTGCTCGGCGTAGCGGCCGCGCATGGCGTAGCCGTGCTCGAGGTAGGCCGTCCCGCTGACCCCGCCCGCCAGGTCCACCGCCGCCAACCGCTCCGGCTCGGCAGCCAGGGCGTCGACGAAGGAGAGGGACTCACGGCCGGTGCGGGTGTTCATGGACCACTGCGAGTAGGCCCGACGCACCGGGTCCCGCAGCGACACCACCAGGCGGACCTCGGGCAGCACGGCGGCAACCCGGGCCGGCCCGTCGGGCAGCGCCAGGTAGGCAGGAGTCTTCTCCCCCACCCGGGCCGGGCGGCCGGTCCGGCGTTCGTGGGCCTCGATCACCGACCGACGGTCGAACCACGAGCGGTACCAGCTCAGGCCCCGGTCGTAGTCACGATCGAAGTAGTGCATCTCCACCCGCGGCACCCAGAAGATGTCGGGATGGTGTTGCAGGAAGCGGCCCAAGGAGGTGGTCCCGGCCTTCTGGGCGCCGATGACCAGGAAGTCCGGCAGCGCCCGCGACGACGCGGTCAGCCGTCGCCCCGCCCGCCGGCCGGTGGCGACCACGCCCGAGACGCTGGTCCACTGCTTCGGCATGGCGTGTGTTGGCTCCCCAGCGTGGCTCGGCGTGTCCGACGATCCTGCCACAACGGCCGAGGGGCTCCGCGGGTCAGGCGTCGACTGCGGCGCGCACCGAGGCGATGAAGCGCGCGGCGCCGGCTGGCCCCTCGCCCTCGAGCAGGCGACGCACCAGGGCGGTACCGATCACCACCCCGTCGGCCACCTCGCACACCTCTCGGGCCTGCTCGGGGTTGGACACGCCCACCCCCACCAGCACGGGTGTGTCGGTCAGCGCCTTGAGGCGCCGGGCGATGACCAACGAGGTGGCAGCCAACTCGGCGCGCTCGCCCGTGACCCCCAGCAGACCGACGGCGTAGACGAACCCCCGGGCCCGCTGGCACACGGCCGTCAGGCGCTCATCGGACGCCGTGGGGGCGGCCAGCAGCACGGTCTCCACGCCGCCCCAGTCGGCGGAGCGAGCCCACGGACCGACCTCCTCGAGGGGCAGATCAGGCAGGATGGCCCCGGCCACCCCCGATTCGGCCAGCGAGGCGGCGAAGCGGCGCAGGCCCATGCGGGCAGCGATGTTGTAGTAGGTCATGACGGCCAACGGGACGCCGGCATCGGCGTGGCGCAGGGCGTCGAGGATGCTCACGGGGGTGGCCCCGCCGGCCAGCGCCTGCTCGCTGGCGGCCTGGATCACCGGTCCGTCCATCACCGGGTCGCTGAAGGGGATGCCGATCTCGATGGCGTCGGCCCCGGCATCGGCCACCGCCTCCACCGCGGCCAGCCAGTCGGCTCCCAGCCCGCCGGTGACGTAGGGCACCACCAACTTGCGCCCGGCGGACCGGGCGAGGCGCAGCACGGTCTCCAGGGGCCCGGGTTCGGGGGGCGGCGCGGGCACGGTGGGATCGAAGTCGACCGGCTCGCGCTCCACCAGATCGGGATCGACGGGTTCGGCGGCGGCCGGGCTCATCCCAGTATGTCCATCATCTGGGCCACGTCCTTGTCGCCGCGGCCCGAGAGGTTGACCAGCACGACCTGGCCGGCCAGATCGCCACGAGCCCGCGACAGCCAGGCCAGGGCGTGGGCGGGCTCGAGCGCGGGGATGATCCCTTCGGTGCGCGACAGGAGCGAGAAGGCATCGATGACCTCGGCGTCGGTGACGGTCTCGTAGTGGGCCCGGCCCACCGCGGCCAGGTAGGAGTGCTCCGGTCCCACCCCGGGGTAGTCCAACCCGGCCGAGATCGACTGGGCTTCCAGGACCTGGCCGAACTCGTCCTGCATGAGGTACGAGCGCATGCCGTGCACCACGCCGGGCACCCCGCGGGTGACCGCCGCCCCGCCGGCCGGCTCCACCCCGATCAGCCGGGCCGGGGAGTCCACGAACCCCGAGAACAGGCCGATGGCGTTGGAGCCCCCGCCCACGCAGGCGGTGACCACATCCGGGACCCCGCCGTCGAGCAGGGCCGCGCACTGCACCCGGGCTTCGCGCCCGATCACCCGCTGGAACTCGCGCACCATCCACGGATAGGGATGGGGACCCATCACCGAGCCCAGGCAGTAGTGGGTGGTCTCGACGGTGGCCACCCAGTCACGCATGGCCTCGTTCACCGCGTCCTTGAGCGTGCGGCTGCCGGAGCGAGCCGGCACCACCTCGGCGCCCAGCAGTCGCATGCGGAACACGTTCAAGGCTTGGCGCTCCATGTCCACCTCGCCCATGTAGACGGTGCAGGACATGCCCAGCAGGGCGGCCGCGGTGGCGCTGGCTACACCGTGCTGGCCGGCGCCGGTCTCGGCCACCAGGCGCGACTTGCCCATCCGGCGGGCCAGCAGGGCCTGGCCCAGGACGTTGTTGATCTTGTGGGAGCCGGTGTGGTTCAGGTCCTCGCGCTTGAGCAGGACCCGCACGCCCAGCTCCTCGGACAACCGGTGGCACTCGGTCATCGGCGAGGGGCGCCCGGCGTAGTCCCGCAGGAGGTCGTCCAGCTCGCCGGTGAAGGCGGGGTCGACCCAGGCGTCGCGGAAGGCCGCCTCCAGCTCCAGGCAGGCGGGCATCAATGTCTCGGGGACGAACCGGCCGCCGAACTCGCCGAACCGGCCACTGGCCGTCGGTTCGCCCATCGACGCCACGATCGGGGGCGGGTCGGTTGCGGACAAGGAGGCTCCTCCGAGGAGTCAGGCTGGGCGGTAGGGCTCGAACGACGGGTCAGCCGGCCGAGCGATCATCTTCCCAGTCGTAGAAGCCCGATCCCTCATCGGTATCGGAGCCATCGTCCCCCGACCCGTCGGCGTCGGCGTCGGCCAGCGGCGCATCCAGGTCGATGGTGTCCTCACCGAGGTCGATCCCCGCCTGCTTGGCCGCGTTCACGAAGCGCATGAGCTTGGACACGTCCTTGCGGCCCGGCTCGCGTTCCACGCCGCTCGACACGTCCACCCCCCAGGGTCGGACCCGGGCGATTGCCTCGCCCACGTTGTCCGGCGTGAGGCCACCGGCCAGGATCACCCGCCGGTCGAGCGGCAGGCCTTCGGCCAGCACCCAGTCGAACACCTGCCCCGAACCCGGGCTGGGCGAGTCGATCAGCACGGCATCGGCCGCCTGGTACTCGTCGATGCGCTCGAGCATGCGGTCACCGGCGGCGAAGGCCTGGATGAGGAACTGCACGCGCTGGCGGATCCACTTCCCCTCGGCCGGGGTCTCGTGGCCGTGCAGCTGCACGCCGTGCAGGCCGGCGGCGTTCACCATCTCGACCACCCGGCGCGAGGCCTCGTCGCGGAACAGGCCCAGCGTCATGACCTCGGGTGGCAGTCGGCGGGTGATGTCACGGACCTGGCTGACCGCGATCTGCCGCGGGGAGGGGGCGAACACGAAGCCGACGGCGTCGGCGCCCATGGCCACCGCCAACAAGGCGTCCTCCTCATTGGTGATGCCGCAGATCTTGACGAACACCCCGACACCGTACCGGCGCGACCGGCTCCGACGATGCCTTTGATTCCCCCGAGGCTGCCAACCTGACGCGGCCTCAGTCGCCAACCTGACGCGGCCTCAGTCGCCAACCTGACGCGGCCTCAGTCGCCAACCTGCGCGGCCTCAGTCGGCCGTGCGCAAGGCGGCCACCGCGGCGGTCGGATCGCCGGCGGTGACCAGGGACTCACCCACCAGGACGGCGTGGTAACCGGCCCGGCGCAGGGCGGCGGCATCGTGGGCGTCGCGGACCCCGGACTCGGCCACCGTCACCACCCCCGGGGGCATGGCCGAGGCCAGGCGCACGGCCCGCTGCGTGTCCACCTCGAAGGTGAACAGGTCGCGCTGGTTCACGCCGATCAGATCCGCGCCCACCGCCACCGCCCGGTCCAGCTCGGCCTGGTCGTGGATCTCCACCAGCACGTCCAGCCCCAGCTGGCGGGCCAGGTCGGTGAAATCGGCCAGCTCCCGATCGTCGAGGGCGGCCGCGATCAGCAACACGGCATCGGCTCCCAGCAGGCGGGCGTCGACCACGTCGAGGGTCGACACGGTGAAGTCCTTGCGCAGCACCGGTAGACCCGAGGCCTCGCGGGCCGCGGCCAGGTCTCCCGGCCGGGCACCGAAGAACTCGACGTCGGTGAGCACCGACAGGCACGAGGCGCCCCCGGCCCGGTAGGCGCGGGCCAGGACGGCCGGGTCCAGGTCGCCAGCCAGGTCCCCTTTGGAGGGCGAGCGGCGCTTGACCTCGGCCACCACGGCCAAGCCGTCGGCCGCGCCCATCTCGAGCGCGGCCCGGAACCCGCGGGTGGGCTCCAGCGCGCCCGCCTGGTCGACCAGGGGATCGAGCGGACGCCGATCGGCCGCGGCCGCGGCCCGGTGGGCCTCGAGGATGTGATCGAGGTAGGTCAGTGAGCCAGACCCTTGCCGGCGTGGGCGGTGGTGGCCACCAGCACGGGGCGCTCACTGCCCAGCAACGGCCCGAGTTCGGTGAACAGGTTGCCCATGGCCTCGCTCGAGGAGTGGGCGGCCAGGGCGTCGCCGTCGGTGTACATCTCGAAGATCCACACCGCGTTCTCGTCGGCGTCGTCGAGGTGGACCGAGTACACCTCGGTGCCGGGCTCTGCGGCCACCGCGACCAACATCCGATCGAAGGCGGCCAGCACCTCGTCGCGCTTGCCGGGTTGCGCCATGAGCTTCACGAACATGCTGGGCTTGGACATGGGCGCACCCTACCTGGGCGCCAACCGGGGTCGGGGCGAGGTATCAGTCGCGCTCGCTGTCCAGGCTGCGCAGCACCGCCAGCGCCGGCGCCAGCACGAAGGTCAGGCCCGACAGCACCAGGCAGGCCACGCCCAGCACCAGCAGCGGGCCGAAGCCGGTGACCAGTCCGGCCGACAGCCCGAACACCGCGCCGATCAGCAACAGGGCAGGCGCCAACTGCACGGCCCGGGGGATGCGGGCCCCCCGCCCGATGGGCGCGTCGTCGAGCAGGGCGGCGTAGTCGGTGTCGTCGTCGTCGTAGGGCACGAAGACGGCATCGGGCTCGGGCGAGGCCACCGGTCGGGGCACCGCCGGGCCCAACCCGAGGCTCTCGTCATAGCGACGCCTGGCCTCCGGGTCGCCCAGGACCGCCCAGGCCTGGTTCAGGCGGCGGATCTCGGTTTCGTTGGCCGCCCGCGTGTCGCGGTCGGCGTCGGCGTGGAAGTCCGGGTGGCTCTCGCGGGCCAACCGCAGGTAGGCCTGGCGGATGTCGCGCACCGGGGCGTCGACGCCGACCCCCAGCACGTCGTAGTGCGTCACCCCCCCGATGCTAGGACGCAGTCCGCTCGAACGATCCGACGCCGCGGCGGTTGCAGCTTTCGGCGACCTTCCGCCACCCGGTGGGCCGCGGGCGCGAGCATGGGCCCACCATGAGTGCTGATCCCCCGCCGGTGGTCCTCATCGAGGACGACCCCAACATCGCCGACCTGGTCGATCTCTACCTCCGCAACGACGGCTACCGCGTGTACCAGGCGTCCTCGGGTGAGGCGGGGCTCGACCTGGTGCGCGACCGCCATCCCAAGCTGGTGATCCTGGACGTCGGCCTGGCTGGCGAGCTCGACGGACTGGCCGTGTGCCGTCAGCTGCGGGCCAAGGGCGACGTGCCCATCATCATGCTGACCGCCCGCGATGGCGAGATCGACCGGGTCCTCGGCCTGGAGATGGGGGCGGACGACTACGTGACCAAGCCCTTCTCGCCCCGGGAGCTGGTGGCGCGGGTCAAGGCCATCCTGCGTCGGGCCGACGGGCCCGCTCGCGACGCTCCCCTGGTGCTCACCGCTGGTCCGGTGGAGGTCGACCTGGGCCGGCGAGAGGCGCGCCTGGACGGCACCGTGGTGGCCCTGGCGGCCAGGGAGTTCGACCTGCTGGCCTATCTGGCCGAGAACCAGGGCCTGGCCCTCAGCCGTCGCCAGCTGCTCGACGGGGTGTGGGGCGTGGACTGGGTGGGCGACGAGCGAACCGTGGACGTGCACGTCCGCCAGCTGCGCAAGAAGCTGGGCGACGGCTTCCCGCTGTCGACGGTGTGGGGCGTGGGCTACCGCCTCGATTGACCCGGGCCAGGGCGAAACCTGTCAGCGGAGGGACCGCCCACGAGTCGCTGGGCTGACAGGAAGCGCCGTCGAATCACGAAATCCTCACATCTGGCGGTCAGACTGGAGCCATGAGGCGTCGCATCACCCTCGCCATCCTGGGCACCGTGGCCGCAGCCTTGATCTTCGCCGGGCTGGGCACGCTGGCCCTCAACCGCGTCGGGGCCCGCAACACGGCGGCCAAGGACCTGCGCCAGCAGGCCGAGGCCACCTCGGCCATCCTGAACCTGCGACCCAAGGGCACCAACCGCCAGAAGGTCCTGCAGCTGCGTGACGCCCTCAACGTGAAGGACGTCAACCTGGTCATCCTCGACGCCCAGAACCAGCCCCGCACCGACCTGGGCGACCCCATCCCGAACGGCATCGTCCTCACCTCGGCGGACTACGAGGCGCTGCGGTCCGGCCAGATCGTCACCGGTTCGCGACCCACCGAGGTGTGGGCGGCGGTGCCGCTCAGCAACACCACGCAGGCGAACCCCCAGTTCGTCGGTGTCCTGGTCCTGACCCGCAACACCGCGCAGCCCCTGGGCAGCGGCGTGGGCTGGTTCATCCTGGCCTCGGCGGCCACCCTGGCGCTGGGTGCCCTCATCGCCGCCCGCCTCAGCCGTCGCCTGACCAAGCCCTTGACCGACGCCACCTCGGCCACGGCCCGCATTGCGGATGGCGACCTGTCCGTTCGGGTCCCCGAGCACCATGCCGGCTCGACCGACGAGCTCGATGCGTTGGCCCGATCCATCAACGAGATGGCCGACTCCCTGGAACGCTCGCGTGGCCTGGAGCGCCAGTTCCTGCTGTCGGTGTCCCACGACCTGCGCACACCCCTGACGTCGATCCGCGGCTACGCCGAGGCCATCGCCGACGGCGCAGCTCCCGATGCCCAGCAGGCCGCGGGGGTGATCCTGGCCGAGTCGCGGCGGCTGGAACGGCTGGTGCGCGATCTGCTCGACCTGGCCAAGCTGGAGGGTCGCCAGTTCTCGCTGCACCTGGCCCCGGCCGATGTGGCCGAGTTGATGGTCGACTCGGTGGACGGCTTCCGGCGCGAGGTGGAGGGCGCCGGGCTGCAGCTCGGTCTGGCGCGCCCGAGCACGCCCGTGTGGGCCCTGGCCGACGGCGACCGGCTGGCCCAGGTGGTGGCCAACCTCATCGAGAACGCGGTCAAGTACGCGGCGGCCACCATCTCGGTGACGGTGGTGCCCGATCCGACCGCGCCCCGCATCGAGGTGGCTGACGACGGGCCCGGGATCGCCCCCCAGGACCTGCCCCACGTATTCGAGCGGCTCTACGTGGCCGGCCACGAGCCCCAGCGCAAGGAGGTGGGGTCCGGTCTGGGCCTGGCCATCGCCCGCGAGCTGACCGAAGCCATGGGTGGCACCGTCCGGGCCGAGGCCAACCCGACCGGGGGCACCCGCATGGTCATCACCTTGCGGCCGTCGGCCGCGCCCACCCCCGCGGTCCCTTCGGCGCCACCGTCTTCATCGCCGGGACCCGTATCGTCTCCGCCAGCCGCCCCGCCACCGCCGGCCGGGTCGGACGCCGGCCGCGAGCCGATCCCAGCCCCGCCGCCGCGCTACGACCCACGGGTCTGATCCGCGCCAGGATGCAATCGGGATCAGGTCGGGTCCGCGCCGACCAGGGGCAGCGCCCGGATCTGCGCGGCCTGGGCGGTGCCCGCCACCTCGACGGTGGCGACGGCGGGCACTTCGACCCGCCGCGCGATGAAGGCGAGGGCGACGGGTGCTCCGAGGCCGGGCGAGCGCGCCGCGCTGGTCACGGTGCCCACCGCGTCATCGCCCACCGAGATCACGGCACCCGGCTCGGGCACCTGGTCGCCTTCCAGCACCAGCCCTCGCAGGCGGCGGGGCACGTTCCCACCCCGTGAATCGATGCGGGCCACCAGCTCCTGTCCGGTGTAGCAGCCCTTGGTGAAGCTCACCGACTGGTCGATGAGCCACTGGCCCAGCTCGGCGGGGATCACGTCCTCGGTGATCTCCGCGCCCATCTTGGGCAGCCCGGCTTCGATGCGCGCCGCCTCGTACTCCTCGTGGTCCTCGGCGTCGGTGTCGATCCCGGCCGAGTCAACCGTCGGCGCGGGCTGCAGCTCGAACACCACCGCGGACCGCAGCTTGAAGCGGTCGAGTCGGGCTACCACGGCCTCCCCCGCCCCGGCGTCGACGTCGATGCGCAGCCGATCGGGCTCCTCGGCGCGGGTGACCCGGATCCACCAACCCATCTTGCCGGTGGGCTCTAGCAGCAACGACCAGGTCGGCCGGCCCGACACCATCGACTCCACGTCCTGGCTGAGCTGGCCCTGCAGGTAGCTGACGGCGTCGTCGCCGCGCACGTCGATGACGTCGCGCCGCCCACGGTCGATGATGGCGATGGGGTCCATCTGACCATCTTCGCCCGTCGGCGGCCGTTCCCCACCCCGCTCAGGGCCGGGTGGCCCTCCGCTGGGCCGTCATCCGCCGGGCGCCGGGGACGGCGCTGAGCAGGGCCCGGGCTTTGTTGTGGCACTCGAGGTCCTCCTCGGCCGCCACGCTGTCGGCCACCACCCCGGCACCGGCCTGCACCGCAGCCCGACCGTCGGGCCACACGACCATGGTGCGGATGGCGATGGCGGTGTCGATGTTGCCCGAGAAGTCGATGTAGCCGACCACCCCGGCATAGGGCCCGCGCTTGACCGGTTCCAGGTCGTCGATGATCTCCATGGCCCGCACTTTGGGCGAGCCCGACACCGTCCCGGCGGGGAGCGTGGCCCGCAGCACGTCGATGGGGGTCATCCCGTCGGCCAGCTGGCCCGACACCTGCGAGGTGAGGTGCATCACGTGGCTGTAGCGCTCCAGGGTCATCATCTCGTCGACCTGTTCGGTCCCGAAGGTCACCACCCGGCCCACGTCGTTGCGGGCCAGGTCGACCAGCATGACGTGCTCGGCCAGCTCCTTGGGGTGCTCGGCCAGCTCGGCCC
Source organism: uncultured Microthrixaceae bacterium (assembly GCA_963793965.1). Classification (GTDB taxonomy): domain Bacteria; phylum Actinomycetota; class Acidimicrobiia; order Acidimicrobiales; family Acidimicrobilacustridaceae; genus UBA4742. The sequence continues at coordinate 336,517 of CAWCCB010000006.1, read as the reverse complement.
CGAGGCGGCGGTCCTCCTCCTCGGTGCGACCCCGACGCCGCGTGCCGGCGATGGGACGCGACACCACACGCCCGTCGAGCAGCTGCACCATCGGCTCGGGCGAGCACCCGACCAGCGTCAGCTCGGGCAGCCGGACGAAGTACATGTAGGGGCTGGGGTTGATTTGGCGCAGCACCCGGTAGGCGTCGAAGGGATCGGCCGCCAGCTCGAAGTCGAAGCGCTGCGATAGGACCACCTGGAAGATGTCACCGGCCAGGATGTGCTCCTTGGCCACCTCCACCGCCTGGCAGTAGACGCCGGGCGGCGTGGGCGAGGTGACCTCGGGCAACTCGTCGTCGGCGTCGGGGGGATCGACCAGAGGCTCGGAGAGCGGGCTGGCACCGTCGAGCGCGAGCTGCTCCAGGCGGGCCAGCGCGTCGTCGTAGAGGGCGTCGAGGTGATCGGTGTCGGCTCCGGCCGGCACGATGACGTTCTCGATCAGCGTCACGCGCTGGCGCCAGTGATCGAAGGCGGCCAGCTCGCCGATGACCGAGAGCACGGCATCGGGGCTGCCCCGGTCGTCGGTGGCCACGTCGGGCAGGCGCTCCACCTCGCGCACCACGTCGTAGCCCAGATACCCGATGAGACCGCCGTGCAGCGGGGGGAGCTCGTCGAGGGCCGGTGACCGGTAGGCGCTCAGCAGCTGCTCGACCGCGGTGAGGATGCCGTCGTCGGTGGACAGGTCGTCGGGCAGGTCACCCGACACCTCCAGGCGCCCGCCCCGCGACACCAGGGTGGCCCGCGGGTCGCGTCCCACGAACGACCACCGGCTCCAGCGCTCGCCGTGCTCCACCGACTCCAACAAGAAGCCGGGTCGGTCGTCGCGACAGAGCCGGGCGAAGGCGGCCACGGGAGTGATCAGGTCGGCCAGCAACTCGCGCCACACGGGCACGACGGTGTGGGAGGCGGCCAGGGCGTGGAACCCGTCGCGGTCCGGTTTCGCCATCGGTGGTGTCGAGTCGGTCAGGACTCGGGCCCGAACGCCCGGAAGAAGCAGGAGCGGTTGCCGGTGTGGCAGGCGCCCGCACCCTCCTGCTCGACCACGAACAGCAGGGTGTCACCGTCGCAGTCGTAGAAGGCCTGGCGGATGTGCTGGCGATCACCCGAGGTCTCCCCCTTGCACCAGTACTCCTGGCGGGACCGGCTCCAGAACCAGGTGCGGCCCGTGTCGAGCGAGCGACGCAACGACTCCTCGTTCATCCAGGCCATCATCAGCACCGCCCCGGTGGCCTCTTCCTGCACGATGGCCGGCACCAGGCCGTCATCATCGAAGTGCACGGTGGCCAGCTGGGCGTCGGTGAAGGGAACGGGAGTGGTGACCGGCATGGTCCGGTCATCGTAGAGGCCCGCCGGGCGGTCACGAACCGATTTCGCTCACAGATACAGGCCGGTCGAGCCCTCCTCCAGACGACTGGCCGCCACCGCGTGCACGTCGCGCTCACGCAGGATCACGTAGTCCTCGCCCCGGACCTCGACCTCGTAGCGGTCCTCCGGATTGAACAGGACGTGGTCGCCGGGCTCCATGGCCCGCACGTTCGGGCCGGTGGCCACCACCTCGGCCCAGGTCAGGCGCTTGCCCATCTGGGCGGTGGCGGGGATCAGGATGCCTCCCGTGCTGCGACGCTCGCCCTCGCTGCCCCCCAGACGCACCAGGATGCGATCCGACATCATCTTGATTGCGAGCTTGTCCACCGCACCACCGGTCAGGCGCTCGGCCAGGGTGTCGCCGGGCCGGCCCGACGGCGTCCCCGTGGCCTTGTTGGTCGACGTCGAGCCCGAGTCAGGCGAGCTCGACGCCGGCTCGCCGGCGTCGTCCGCGGGGTCAGGTTGGTCGTCGAGGAGCACGTACCGACGGTACCGTCTGGGCCGATGAGCCACGACCCGCCCGGTCCCGCCGGTCCCGAGCCGGTGCGGTTCGAGACCGCCGACGGGCTCAGCTTGGAGGGCGAGGTGGCGCTCGTACCCGACGCCCGCGCCGCGGTCGTCCTCGCCCATCCCCATCCCGCCCAGGGCGGCACCATGCGCTCGCTGGTGACCAGCGAGCTGTTCCGGATGCTGCCCGAGGCGGGCCTGGCCGCCCTGCGCTTCAACTTCCGGGGGGTGGAGGGGTCCGAGGGCGCCCACGACCACGGTCGCCGCGAGCACTTCGACATCGAGGCCGCCATCGGGACCATGGCCGCACGCGCCCCCGATCTGGCCCTGGTGGTGGCCGGCTGGTCGTTCGGCGCCGACGTGGCCCTCACCGTGTCCGACGCCCGGGTGGCCGGCTGGGCCCTGCTGGCCCCGCCGCTGCGAGTGGTGGAGCCCGCCGACATGGTCGCCGCCACCGACCCCCGGCCCAAGCTGGTGATCGTGCCCGAGCGCGACCAGTTCAACCCGCCCGAGCCGGCCCGGGCCGCCACGGCCGACTGGGTGGCCACCCAGGTCGTGGTGGTGGCGGGCGCTGACCACTTCTTCGCCGGCCGCACCCGCCAGGCCGCCGACCTGGTCATCGACTTCGTCGACTCCCTCGTCGAGTAGCGGGCGGCTGGCCGGACCTTCCAGGCCAGGAAGGCGCAGCCCGCCAGGCCGGGAGCCGCTAGACCCACGACACCCAGATGGCGAAGCGCCCGCCGGGAGGCTTGCCGACCAGAGGGCCAAGGCGCTGGCCGCCAGGCCGGAGCCGCTGGACCGATGACCCCGGATGCCGAAGGCGCCCGCCGGGAGGCTTGCCGACCAGAGGGCCAAGAAGGCGCAGGCCGCCAGGCCGGAGCCGCTGGACCGATGACCCCGGATGCCGAAGGCGCCCGCCGGGAGGCTTGCCGACCAGAGGGCCAATCAAGTTGGTCGCGTGAGGATCCCGTGGCTGGCCAGGTAGGCCTTGGCTTCGCTCACGGTGCACTCGCCGAAGTGGAAGATGGACGCGGCCAGCACGGCATCGGCGCCGCCCTCGGTCACACCCTCGACCAGGTGCTGGAGCGACCCCACCCCACCGCTGGCGATCACCGGGATGGTCACCGCCTCGGTCACCGCCGCCAGCAGCTCGAGATCGAAGCCATCACGGGTGCCGTCACGATCCATGGAGGTGAGCAGGATCTCCCCCGCCCCGAGCTTCTGGGCCCGGCGGGCCCACCACACCGCGTCGGTGCCGGTGGGCGAGCGCCCGCCGTGGGTGAAGACCTCGTAGCCGCTCTTGGTGGCCACCTCGGCGTCGGGCGGCCCACGCCTCGCATCGATGGCCACCACCACGCACTGGGCCCCGAACTCCTCGGCCAGCTCGCTGATCAGCGCCGGCCGCTCGAGCGCCGACGTGTTGACCGAGACCTTGTCCGCCCCGGCCCGCAGCAGGGCCCGGGCGTCAGCCACGCTCCGGATGCCGCCCCCGATGGTGAAGGGGATGAACACCTCGTCGGCGGTGCGCGACACCACGTCGATCATGGTCTCGCGTTGGTCGCTCGACGCGGTGATGTCCAGGAACACGAGCTCGTCGGCGCCCTCCCGGTCGTAGCGCCGGGCCAGCTCCACCGGGTCGCCGGCGTCGGTCAGGTCGACGAAGTTGACGCCCTTGACCACCCGGCCGGCGTCGACATCGAGGCAGGGGATGATCCGGACCACGTCCACCGGGGTGACGCTACCGCCCCGAGGATGGGGTGCTTTCCAGCCCGACCAGGTCGATGTCGACCCCGTCCTCGGCCGGTCCGGCCGGTTCGACCAGCCCTTCACGGGCCCGACGGCGAACCTCCTTGCGCTCCGCCCAGCGGTCGGCCACCCACGAGCCACCGAAGTAGACGACGATGGCGTAGATCCAGCCCAGGATGATGTCGAAGACGAAGTGCTCGCCGGTGTACACCAGGGCCAGGGACATGGCCGGCACGTAGGCGACCAGCAGCACCTTCACCCAGGTCTTGCGCACCCGCGGGAAGAAGAACAGGCAGATCAGCAGCGGGCAGGCGGCATGCAACGACGGGACGGCGGCCACGTCGTTGTTGAACTTGGCGCCGTGCTCGAACATGGCCGCGGCCCAGTGGATGCCCATGTTGGACAGCACGATCGGCACCACTCGGACCGACGCCGGCATCCACTTGGTGCTGCTGGCCATCCAGGGCGGCATGGCCGGGTAGAGCACATAGGTGGCGAAGCCCGACAGCATCAGGGTCACGTACAGGCCCATGAACCGGCGGAAGGCCTTGTGGTCGCGCACCCACAGGATGCCGGCCAGCACGAACGACATGAAGAAGTGCGAAAGGTACGTGAAGGTGGCCAGGTAGTCCCAGATGTGCAGGTTGTCGGCCCGGAAGAAGGCCCGTTGCAGGCGCACCGTGGGGGCCACGCCGCGTGAGATCCACTCGTCGAAGCGCAGCTGGGGCGTGATGTGGGTGCTGAACAGCAGGTGGTCGGCGTAGCCGCGCATCAGGGCGTACAGGCCCAGCACGACGTAGAGGGGCAGCCAGTCGCGCAGGAAGCCCCGACGGAACCGACCCAGGTCGCCCAGGCACGAGACGAACACGGCCCCGGTGACCCACAGGAGCAGGTCGTCCTCGAGGAACGGGATGCCCCAGCGGGCGATGTAGGCCCCGAGCAGGATGAGGTAGACGACCCAGCCGATGATCGTGCGCCGGCGCGGTTGGTGGGCGCGCAGCCAGGCCGCCGGCCCGGAGCCGGCGGTCTGCTCGGATGGCGGTGTCGGGAGAGAACCCGAATCCGGCGAGGGGTCAGCCAGAACCGTCACCCGCGCCCACTCGGGCGGTGATGAGCGGTGGGGACTGATCCATCCGTAGGAACCGTGTGCATGCCTTCCTTCCCCAGCATCCGGACATGGTCGCCGACCAACCTGGGAAGACCCTGTGAGAATCCGTATCCCCGCCTGAGGGCGACGGCAAGGTCGCGCGGGGGTATGACCTGGAGCAAAGCTCCACGCACCATACTGTCCGGCGTGCCGCAACCCTGGGCAGCCAGCACACGGTGGTGGGCACGACCGGTGCTGATCCTGGCCGCGCTGGCCGTCGGGTTCGCCGGCCTGGGGCTGTACCAGGCCTGGCACGACTCCCCCACCTTCGACGAGCCGGTGTACGTGGCCGCCGGACTGGCGTCGCTCACCCGCCACGACCTGCGCCTCAACCCTGAGCATCCACCACTGGCCAAGGCGCTGGCCGCCCTCCCGGCCCTGGCCGTCCATCCGGTCATCCCCCACACCGCGGCCTGGACCCGCGCCGACGAGCGCACCTACAGCGCCCAGTTCCTCCAGGCCCAGCTCCGGGCCGGGACCCTCCAGCGGGTCATGTTCGCGGCGCGCCTGGTCCCGCTGGCCGAGGCCATCGCCGCCGCCTTCGTGCTCTACGCCCTGGCCCGGCGCCTCCTGTCCCCGGCCGCCGGCCTGGTGGCCGGTGGCCTGTGGCTGGCCGGTCCGCTGGTCCTGGGGCTGGGCCACCTGGACGGCATCGACCTGCCCTTCACCCTGGCCGCCCTACTGGTCAGCCTGGCGCTGGTGCGGGTGCTGGAGCTGGCCCGTCTGGATCCTCGGGCCCGGCGCCGTCTGCTCGTGCTCGGCCTGGCCTGCGGCCTGGCCGCGGTGGTCAAGGACACCGGGCTGATCCTGGCCGCCATGGCCCCGGTGATGGTGGCCGTGTCCGGGTGGCGGGACCGACGCTGGGCCACGCTGGTCGACGCCATCGCCGTCGGGCTGGTGGCCTGGGCCTGCATCTGGGTGACCTACCTGGTCATCGCCCCGGGGTCGGTCTGGCCGCCGGGGTTGCTCCCCCACCTCGATCTGACCGGCCTGCGCTACCTGTCCACCAACGACACGCAGTCCGGCCCCGCCTACCTGCTGGGCTCGTTCTGGGTTGGCGGCCGGTGGTGGTACTGGCCCCTCAGCCTGCTCATCAAGGTGCCGCTGGTCACCGTGGCCGTGCTGGTGGTCGGCCCGGTGGGGCTGGCCTGGGTCAAACGCTCGGTGCGATGGCGCACCCTGGCCGCGGTGTTGGCGCCGGCCATCGCCATCACCGCCTTCACCGTGCCCGGACCCCGCGACATCGGCGTGCGCTACCTGTTGCCCGTGCTGGCCTTGTGGCTGGTGGTGGCCGCGGCCATGACCCAGGTGCCACGACGAGCGCGGGGAGGGTCGCACTGGCCGTGGTGCTGGTGGCCGCCGGGCTGGCCACGGTCGGCTCCAACCCCCATTCCATCGCCTGGGTGTCGGCCCCCTTCCAGCCCGGCTACCGCAGCGCGTCGGACTCCAACGTGGACTGGGGCCAGGACTTCTACCGGCTCCAGGTGTGGAGCGCCGGGCGCCATCCGGCCGTGGCCTACTTCGGGCCCCGAGGGCTCTCCGCCGCCCAGGTCCCCGGCGCCCGGGAGCTCTCCGGCGTGCCCGTGGCCCGGCTCACCGGCTGGGTGGCGGTGTCGGCCACCCGCCTGACCACCAGCGACCATGCCCAGCTGTCCTGGCTGCGGGCTTACTGCCCGCTGGGCACGCTGGGGGGTTCGATCCTGCTCTACCGCTTCGCCCGACCGCCGGACCCGGCCCCTGGACCGGTGCGCCCGGCGGCGCCCTGCCCGAGTGGCACGACCTTCAGCGCACGGCCTCAAGGGCCTCGGTCAGGGTGAAGGCGCCGTCGTAGAGGGCTCGGCCCACGATGACGCCCGACACCCGCCGGCCGCCCACCTCGAGTTGGTCGAGCTGGCGGAGGTGCTCGAGGGTGCCGACCCCGCCGGAGGCCACCAGGGGCAGGTCGCTGACGCCCAGCAGCTCGCGGTAGGAGGCCAGGTCCGGACCCTCACCGGTGCCGTCCACGTCGATCTGGGTGACCACCGCGGCGGCCGCACCCGCCCCCGAGAAGCCCGGGAGGGCCTCGGCCACATCGATGCCCGAGCCCTGCTCCCAGCCGGCCACCGCCACCTCGCGGCCGCGGATGTCGAGGCCGACCGCGACCGCCACCACCTGGCTCACCTCCGCGACCAGCTCGGGCTGGCGGATGGCCGCGGTGCCGATCACCACGCGGGTCACGCCCACGTCGGCCAGGGCCTGGGCCGCCTCCAGGCTGCGCACCCCACCGCCCGACTGCACGGGCACGTCCACCGCCTGGGCGATGGCCGCCACCACCGCCCGGTTCACCGGCTCACCGGTGCGGGCCGCGTCCAGGTCCACCACGTGGATCCAGGTGGCGCCCTCCTGCACGAAGCGCCGGGCCTGAGCCACGGGATCGTCGCCGTAGACGGTCTCGCGATCGAAGTCCCCCTGATAGAGGCGGACGCATCGACCGGCACGCAGGTCGATGGCCGGGTACAGGTCGATCACCGGGTGCCAGCCGCCACCTGCTCGACGGCCCGCACGAAGTTGCCGAGCAGGGCCAGGCCCACCGCGCTCGGACTTCTCCGGGTGGAACTGCGTGGCCCACAACCGGCCCCGCTCGACCGCGGCGGTGATGGACCCGCCGTAGTCGCAGGTGGCCACCACGTCGATGGACAGCTCGGGCGCGTACGAGTGGTCGAAGTAGACCCACACCGGATCAGCCAACCCCTCGAGCAGGGCCGACGAGCGACTGCGCTCGAGCACGTTCCACTGCATCTGCGGGTGCTTGACCCCCTCGGGCAGACGCCGGACCCGGCCGTGCAGCACCCCCAGCCCACGGGCGTCGGGCGACTCCTCCGAGGTCTCGTAGAGCATCTGCATCCCGATGCAGATCCCCAGGAACGGCCGATCCGCCTCGACGGCGTCGGTGGCCACCCGGTCCAGGCCGCTGGCCCGCAGCGCCTCCATGCACCGGCCGAAGGCGCCCACACCGGGCAACACGATCCCGTCGGCCTGCGCGATCAGATCGGGATCGGCGGTCAGCCGGGCGTCGGCACCCACGTGCTGGAGGGCCTTCTGAGCCGACCGCAGGTTGCCGATGCCGTAGTCGAGCACGGCGATGAGGGTCACGGGCGCCACCGAGGACCGGTCACAGGGTTCCCTTGGTGGACGGGATGCCGCCGCCCTGATGGCTGACGGCGTCGCGCAGGGAGCGGGCCACGCCCTTGAAGGTGGCCTCGATCAGGTGGTGGGTGTTGCGGCCGCGCACCGAGGTGATGTGCAGGGTGATGGCCGCGGCCACGGTGAAGGCCCGCCAGAACTCCTCCACCAGCTGCGGGTCGAAGGGCGGGTCGCCCAGGATCTGCTGGCCCGGGAACTCGACCTCGTAGTGCAGGTACGGCCGCCCCGAGAGATCCAGGGCCACGTCGATCAGCGCCTCGTCCAGGGGAACCCGGTTCGACCCGAACCGGCGGATCCCGGCCTTGTCGCCCACGGCGGTGGCGAAGGCCTCGCCCAGGGCGATGCCGACGTCCTCCACCGTGTGGTGCGCGTCGATCTCCAGGTCGCCGGTGGCGGTGAGCTCGAGGACCCAACCGCCGTGGCGGCCGAGCTGGGCCAGCATGTGATCGAAGAACGGGATGCCCGTGCTGGCGGTCACCGGGCCCGGACCGTCGAGGTCGAGCTCGATGGCGATCTCGGTCTCGTTGGTGGTGCGCGCCACGGTGGCCGTGCGCGAGGTCGAGGGGCTCATGTGAGGATCTCCGTGAGGGCGTCGAGGAAGGCGTCGTCCTCGTCGGAGGTGCCCACGGTGACCCGCAGGCAGCCCTCGAGGTCGGCCACGGTGGAGAAGTCTCGCACCAGGACGGATCGGTCCACCAAGGCCTGCCACACCGCGCCACCGTCGGCTCGGCGCGGTCGGAAGAGCACGAAATTGGCACCCGACGGCCACACGTCCACCGGCAACTCGGTCAGGCGGGCCACCAGGCGACCGCGCTCTTCGACCAGGTGGGCCACCCGGGCGTTCATCTCCTCGACGTGGTCGAGGGCCAGGATGCCGGCCAGCTGCTTGGCCGAGTCGAGGTGGTACGGGAGCACCACGCGCTCGAGCTCGGCCACCACCTCGGCCGGCCCGATCAGGTAGCCCAGTCGTGAGGCAGCCATCGACCACGTCTTCGAGAAGGTGCGCGTCACCACCAACGGCACGCCGGGTCCCACCAGCCCCACCGCCGACCACGGCGCGAACTGCCCGTAGGCCTCGTCCACCACCAGCAGACCGTCCACGGATTCGGCCAGCTCCAGGGTCCGGCGCACGGTGGCCTCGTCGTCCACCATCCCGGTGGGGTTGTTGGGCGAGCACAGGAAGGCCACCGAGGGGCGGTGCTCGGTGTAGATCCGGGTTACCTCATCGAGGTCGGTGGCCAGGTCGGCTCGGCGGGACCCCTCCACCACCGCGGTGCCGGTCAGGCGGGCGATGTGGGCGTGCAGGGCGTAGGTCGGGGTCCACACCGCCGCGGTCCGCCCGTGGCCGCCGTAGGTGAGCAGCACGGTCTGGAGCACCTCGTTGGACCCGTTGGCCACGAACACCTGGTCGGGATCGACCTGGTGCAGTGCGGCGATGGCGGCCCGCAGCTTGGTGGCGGCCCGGTCCGGGTAGCGGTTCCAGTCCACCTGACCCAGCGCCTCGAGCCACTCGCGCCGCCAGGCCGCGGGCGGCGGCTCGGGCGACTCGTTGGTGTTGAGCCGCACCTTCACCTCGAGCTGGGGCGAGTGGTATCCCGGCATCAGGGCGACGTCGTCGCGCGGTCTGATCAACTCGATCGGCCCTCTGGTCGGCGGGGCCTGTCCGCGGGCGCCTCCGGCATCGGTCCGACGCGTGAATGCTCGGCCCGGCGAAGCCGGATGGATTGGGCGTGGGCGTCGAAGCCCTCGACGCCGGCCAGGGTCTGCACCACCGACGCCACCCGTTCGAAGCCGGCGGGGTCGACGGTGATCACGTGCAGGTGCTTGCGGAAGTCGTCCACCGTCAACGCGCTGGCGAAGCGGGCCGAGCCGAAGGTGGGCAGCACATGGCTGGGCCCGGCCACGTAGTCGCCGATGGACGCCGGAGCGAGCGAGCCGCAGAACACGGCGCCGGCATTGCGCACCAGCGGGACCAGCGCCTCGGGGTCAGCGGTCATCAACTGCAAGTGCTCGGGGGCGATCCGGTTGGCCACGGCCATGGCCTGAGCCGGGCCGTCGACCAGGGCCAGGTGGCCGCCCCGGGCGAAGTTGGCCTCGATGTCGGCTCGGCGCGGGGCGGTGGCCACCAGCCGCTCGATCTCGGCGTCGATGGCGTCGGCCGCCTCGGGCGACCAGGTGATAAGCCAGGCCAGGCCGTCGGGGCCGTGCTCGGCCTGCACGATCACGTCGATGGCGGCGAAGGTGGGCGGAGTGGTCTCGTCGGCCACCACCACGATCTCCGAAGGTCCGGCGAAGGCGGAGGGCACACCCACCAGACCGGCCACCTCGCGCTTGGCCAGGGCCACGTACAGGTTCCCCGGCCCGACGATGACATCGACCGGAGCCAGGGTCTCGGTGCCGTAGGCCATGGCCGCGATGGCCTGGGCCCCCCCGATGGCGTACACCTCGTCCACCCCGGCCACCGCGGCCGCGGCCAGCGTCGGACCCGCCACCCGACCGGTCTCGCGATCCGGGGGCACGCACAGCACGATCTGGTCCACGCCGGCCACCCGGGCCGGCGCCGCGGTCATCAGCACCGATGACGGGTAGGCGGCCCGCCCGCCCGGCACGTAGCAACCGGCGCGGGCCACGGCCAGGTCGTAGGCGTCGACGGTGATCCCACCGCGCTCGTGGCGGTGGGGCTCGTGCAGCTGGGTCCGGTGGAAGGCGTCGATGGCGTCGTGGGCCTCGACCAGGGCCTCGACCAGGACCGGGTCGGCGGCGGCCCGGGCAGCTGCCACCTCCTCGGGGTCGACGCGGGAGCGCTCGATGGTGACCCCGTCGAAGCGCTCGGTCAGGCGGCGCACGGCGTCGTCCCCGCCGGCTCGGACCTCGGCCAGCACGGCGCGCACCGCAGCCACGGGCTCGTCGGTGGCCAGATCGGGGCGCGGCAGGTTGGCGGCCAGCTCGGCCTCGGGCAGGCCGCGAAGATCCAGGCGGTTCAGCACGGGCCGCTCACGGGCGCCGGCGGGCTGGGCTCGGCCGGGCTCGGGACCGTCTGGCGGGCGCGCCGGAGGGCGGAGTCATGGCCGCCACGGTAGTGGCCGACACCAGGGGCCTTGTCACGAGTTCCCGGCTCCCGTGTAGACAGGACGGGTGACCGACGAGCTCTCGCCCCTGTCCTCTGCCGCCACCACCTTGCGGGAGTTGACCGCCCGCATCACCGCCACCGCCGAGGAACGGCTGGCGGCCGGTGACGAAGGCGCGGCCGGCGACCTGTTCGAGGTCGAGCGGGCGCTGCGCAACGCCAGCCGGAAGCTGGCGCGGGCCATGACCCCGCGTCGCTGACCCGCCCCGAGCCGCTCGAAACCTGCGCCGAAAAGGGCCGACGCCCCCGAAGGGGCGTCGGCGGGGCGACACTGGGCGGCGGATCCCAGATGTGTCGCCAGGTACCAGGTGGCGGGAACCTGGTGACATACATCGTAGCCCACCCGGGCGGCGATCCTCCACCCAATCGGGCACATTTTTCTCCCCTGGAGCACAATTCGCTCGCCAACGCCGTCCTGACCAGCGGAAACGTGATCCTCATCCTGAAAACAATTGTTCAGGTTGCGCCCGGTCAGGCGGCTCCGCCACCCCGCATCGGCATGGTTACACCGTCGAGGACGGGCAGAAGTCGTGGAGCACGCACTCGTCGCAACGCGGTCGTCGAGCCACGCAGACGCGTCGGCCGTGCAGGATGAGCCGCAGGGAGAACAGACCCCGCTCGGCGGCCGGCACCATCTTGTTCAGCTCGAGCTCGATCTTCACCGCGTCGGTCTGGGTGGTCAGCCCGAGCAGACGCGACAGGCGGGTCACGTGGGTGTCCACGGGCAGGCCGGGCTCGCCCAGCGCCACGCTGCGCACCACGTTGGCCGTCTTGCGGCCGACCCCTGGGATGGTGACCAGGTCGGCCATCCGGTGGGGCACCTCCCCGCCGAAGCGGGTGACCAGGGCGTCGGCCATGCCCAGCAGGCTGCGGGTCTTGTTCTTGTAGAAGCCGGTGGAACGGATCAGCTCCTCGACCTCGGTCGGATCGGCGTGGGCCAGGTCGTCGGGCGTGGGGTACCGGGCGAACAGCGCCGGGGTCACCATGTTGACCCGGGCATCGGTGCACTGCGCCGACAGGATGGTGGCGGCTAGCAGCTCGAAGGCGTTGCGGTGGTCGAGCTCGCAGCGGGCGTCGGGGTACTCGACCGAGAGCCGGGCATTGGTCTCACGGGCCCGGCCGGCGGGCGTGCGGGGTCGGGTCATCGCCGCACGCTACCGGGACGCCCGGGCAGCCGGATGGCCTGACTAAGGTGACACGAACGTCAGATCGCGGAGGGGGACGTCGTGGCACTCACCGAGCTCATCGGAACCGAACTGGGCACCCAGACCATCATCGTCGAGCAGGGTCCGGTGCGCGCCTTCGCGGCCGCCGTCACCGACGACCCGGACCGCTACACCGGACCGGGCGCGGAGACGCCGCCCACCTGGCCCTTCGCCATGGGCTACTGGGGCGCGATGGGCGAGAGCGGCGTGGAGGGCCTGCCGCTGGCCAAGCTCCGACCCCGGGGCATGATCCTGCACGGCGAGCAGGCCTTCGAGTACCACCGCAGCCCGCGGGTGGGCGAGAAGCTGGTGGGCACCGGCCGCATCAGCGACGTGTACGAGAAGGACACCTCGTCGGCCACCATGGAGTTCTACGTCCGGGAGATGGACTGGCGCGACACCGACGGCGAGCCGGTGGTCACCGAGCGGTTCACCATGATCGTCAGAGCCAAGAAGGGTTGACGCCGCTCGTGCGTCGCTGGGCTCACCCCGCCGCGCCCCGGCCGTCGTGAGCCGGCGCCTGACCCCCACCTGGTCCCACGCCGACCAGGACCTGGCCGGGCCGGACCTGGACGCGATGTTCGAGCGCAACTCGGCGTGGCGCGCCGCGCTGGTCGACCCCGACGCGCCCGACGGGGGTGTCGCCTTCGACGCCGTCGGGCTCGACGGCATCGCCGCCCGCCTGGCCGGGTCCTTGCAGGGCCAGGGTGTGACCCGCGGCGACACCGTGGCCTGGCAGTCGGCCAACCGGTGGGAGGCGGTGGCCCTGTACCGGGCCTGCTGGCGCCTCGGGGCGGTGGCCGCCCCGGTGCACCACCAGGCGGGGCCGACCGAGCTCGACCACATCCTGGGTCGGCTGGACCCGGCGCTGGTGGTCGACCCCGACCAGGTGGGCCCCCTGGCCGAGCGGGGCCGACCGATCGCCGGGTCGGGTTACGGGCACCCGGGTGACCTGGCCCTGGTCCTGCACACCTCGGGTTCCACGGGGAGCCCCAAGGGGGTGCTGCACACCCAGGCCGGGCTGGCCCACAAGGCCCAGCTCATGACCCAGGTCCACGGGCTGGGCCCCGACGACGCCATCTTGATGCCGGCGCCCCTGGCCCACATCTCCGGCCTGATGAACGCGGTCACGCTCCCCGGCGCCAGCGGGATGAAGGCCGTGCTCATGCGGCGCTGGGATCCCGAGCGGGCCCTCGCCCTCATCGAGGCCCACCACATCACCTTCATGATCGGCCCGCCCACCTTCTTCGTGGCCCTGGCCGACGCGCCCGGGTTCTCGCCGGAGCGGGTGGCCTCCCTGCGGCTCATCTCCTCGGGCGGCGCCGGGGTCACGCCCGCGTTCGTCACCGAGACGTCGGCGCGGTTCGGTTGCGTGGTCAAGCGCACCTACGGCTCCACCGAAGCCCCCACCGTCACCACCAGCTTCGCCGGTGACGACCCCGACCGGGCCCGCAGCACCGACGGGCGCCCGACCGGCCACGTGCGCCTGCGCATCGCCGACAACGGTGAGATCGAGGTGCGGGGACCCGAGCTGTTCGTGGGCTACACCGACGAGGCCCGCACCCGCGAGGCAGTGGCCGACGGCTGGTTCCGCACCGGCGACCTCGGCACCGTCGACGACCAGGGGTGGCTGACCGTGACCGGGCGCCTCAAGGACCTCATCATCCGGGGCGGGGAGAACATCGCCGCAGCCGAGGTGGAGCGCGTGCTCGAGGCCCATCCCTGGGTGCGCCAGGCCGCGGCGGTGGGCCAGCCCGATCGACGCCTGGGTGAACGGGTGTGCGCCTTCGTGGTGTGCGCCCCGGGATCCCCGCTCGACCTGGCCACCTGCGGGGCCTGGTTCGCCGAGCGAGGCGTGGCCCGCTTCAAGACGCCGGAGGCGGTGGTGGTGGTCGACGAGCTGCCCCTGCTGGCCGCCGGCAAGATCGACCGGGCGGAGCTCACCCGCCGCGCCGCCGCCCTGGCCGAAACGACCTGACATGAGCGTCAGGGCCTCGGGACGGCTCCGGTAGGCTCCGGCGCGATGAACGACGGGGGCATCACGACGAGCAGGATCGGGACCGCGGTCGAGGTACGCCGGTGAAGGGCTATGCCGCCACCACCGTGGGGCGTCGGGACCACGCCGCGGTCATCCACGACGACCGGGTCGTCAGCTACGGCGAGCTGGACCAGCGGGCCGACCGCCTGGCCGCGGTGCTCGCCTCCGGGCTGGGCGACCAGACGCCGGCCGCGTCGAGCGGTCTGGGTGAGGGGGACCGGCTGGCGGTGATGCTGCCCAACTCCGTCGAGTTCTTCGACTGCATGGCGGCCACGGCCAAGCTGGCCGCATCGACGTTGAACGTCAACTGGCACCTGAAGGCCGATGAGGTGGCCTGGATCCTCGACGACTCGGGCGCTGGGGCGCTGGTCACCCATGTCGATCTGCGCGACCAGGTGGCTGAGGTGGTGCGCGATCGACACCTCCCGGTCCTGTGGGTGGGCGACGACTATGACGAACGCCTGACCGCCGCCTCGAGCACCCCTCGGCCTTATCGCTGGCCCACGGCCTGGCCGGTGATCTACACCTCGGGCACCTCCGGACGTCCCAAGGGCGTGGTGCACGGTGCAGTGGGCGACCCGGCCATCATGGAGATGACCCAGGACGCACTGGCCGGCCTGTGGGGGTACGGCCCCGATGACATCCACCTGGCCGCCGGTCCGCTGTACCACGCCGGGCCCTGGGGCTACGCCAACCTGACCGGGTACGTGGGCGGCTCGGTGGTGGTCATGGACGGCTGGGATGCCCGATCGTTCCTGCGCCACATCCAGCGGCACCACGTGACCACCACCTTCCTCACGCCCGCGCACTTCATCCGCCTGCTGGAGGTGCCCGCCGCCGAGCGAGCCGGCTACGACCTCAGCTCGATGCGCCACGTGATCCACGCTGGCGCGCCCTGTCCACCGTCCATCAAGGCAGCCATCATCGACGCCTTCCCCGACGCCGAGATCTGGGAGCTGTACGGCATGAGCGAGGGCGGCGCCACCCGGGTGTCGGCCGCCGACTGGACCGCGCATCCCGGCACCGTCGGCCAGCCCTGGCCCGGCGTCGAGATCCGCATCCTCGATCCGGCCACCCACGAACCCGTGCCCACCAGCCAGGACGGGCTCATCTACGTGAAGCCGGCCCAGGGTCGCTTCAAGTACCACAACGACCCGGCCAAGACGGCGGACACCTGGCGCGACGACGCCTTCTCGGTGGGCGACATCGGCCACCTCGATGAAGAGGGGTGGCTGTACCTCACCGACCGGGCCAGCGACCTGATCATCCGGGCCGGGGTGAACGTGTACCCCCGCGAGATCGAGGACGTGCTCTACCTGCACCCCGCGGTGGTGGACTGCGCCGTCTACGGGGTGCCGGATGATCGCGACGGCGAGCACCCGGTGGCCGTCGTGGAACTGCGGCCCGGCCAGCCGGTCGGCCCGGCCGAGCTCGACCAGTGGTGTCGCCAGCGCCTCGACCCCTACAAGTGCCCGGACACCTTCGAGGCGGTGGAGACCCTGCCTCGCGATCCAAACGGCAAGGTGCTCAAGCGCCTGCTGCGCGACGCGGCCTGGGCCGAGACCGGCCGACGGATCTGACATGGCCGCCTCTCCCCCGTCGGGATCACCGGCCTCGACCGACGAGGGCCCCTGGCCACCCTCCGACTGGCTGCGGATCGACGACGGCGGCGCCGTGGCCCTGCTCGGCGGCTACTCGCCCAGCAGCGGTCAGTACCACTTCCCCATCGGTCCGCTGTGCCCCTACACCGGCGCCGACGACGTGGAGCCGGCGGCCCTGTCCCCCCGAGGCACGCTGTTCGCCTGGACGGCGGTGACGGCGCCGCCCCCGGGTTATGAGGGCCAGGTGCCCTTCGGCTTCGGCATCGTGGAGCTCACCGGCGGCAACATGGGTGACGCCCGACTGCGGGTCATCGGGCGCCTCACCGAGGCCGATCCCGAGGCGCTGACCTTCGGCCAACCCATGCAGGTGGTGGTCGAGCTACTGCCCGGTGACCGTCCCATGTGGGCCTTCGCCCCCCTCGAGCCGGGGCCGGACCCCGACGGCGGCCTGGCTTGGGACCAGCCATGACCGGGGTGCAGATCGCCGGGGTGGGCATCCACCCCTTCGGCCGCTTCGCCGACGTCACCGCCACCGACCTGGGGGTGGCCGCCACCCGGGCCGCCCTGGCCGATGCCGGCTGGACCCAGCCCGCCGAGGCCCGCGGACAGTTGGGCGCCGCCTTCTGCGCCACGGCCTACGGCGGCGTGGCCGCCGGGCATCGGGTGTTGGGCGCCTTGGCGTTGACCGGCATCCCCATCGTGGACGTCGAAGCCGGCTGCGCCTCGGGGGGCGCGGCACTGGCCCTGGCCGCCTCGGCCATCCGCGCCGGCCAGTTCGAGTCGGTCCTGGTGGTCGGACTGGAGAAGATGCCCAAGGGCATCATCCGCTCCTCCTTCTTCGCCCCCTGGCAGGAGCAGGCCGGCCTGGCCGCCACGCCTGCCTACTTCGCCCTGCGGGCCCAGCGCCTGGCCCGGGAGCAGGGTCTGGGGCCGACGGACTTCGCCGATCTGGTGGTGAAGAACCGAGGGTGGGGGGCGCACAACCCCAACGCCATGTTCCGCCAGGCGGTCACCGCCGAGGCGGTGCTCGGGTCGCGGTTGGTGTGCGCGCCCCTGCACCTGTGGATGCTGTGCTCCCCCAACGAAGGGGCGGCCGCGGTGGTGCTGCGACGAGGCCGCGGGGGCGTGCAGCTGGCGGGGGTCGCGTTGCGCAGCCACCTCCCGGGCAGCGTGCTGGACGAGTCGACCCCCATGGCCGGCATCGACGACACCGACATCACCCCGCCCAGCGAGCTGGCCGCCCTCGACGCCTACGCCGAGGCCGGCCTGGGGCCCGACGACCTCGATCTGGTCGAGTGCCAGGACACCGACGCCGCTCGCGAGCTCGGCTCGTGGGTGGAGCTGGGCCTGTGCGATCCCGGCGATCAGCGTCGCCTGCTCGACGCCGATCCGGGACCGGGCGGCTCCGGTCGCCCGGCCACCGGCCCCGCGCTCAACCGCTCCGGCGGCCTGCTGTCCAAGGGCGAGCCGTTGGGCGCGTCCGGGCCTGGGGCAGGTGGTCGAGCTGGTGCACCAGCTCCGGGGGCAGGCCGGCGACCGTCAGGTCCCCGACGCCCGGGTGGGCCTGGCCCACACCATCGGGCGCGGCGCCAACGCCAGCGTCACCATCGTCACTCGCTGAGCCCCGCCTCTCCGACGGACCCATCGCCGCGGGCTTTGGCGCTGATCTTCACCCCCGGAGGGATGCAGATCGACGCCGAAGTGGGAAGGGGGGTGGTCAGGGGTCCTTGGGCAGGCCCAGCAGGCGCTCGGCGATGACGTTTCGCTGGATCTCGCTGGTCCCCCCGGCGATGGACAGCGCCCGGTCCCCCAGGAAGCCGCCGGACCAGGCGGCACCGGCGCCCTGGGTGACCGCGGCCCGTGGCCCGAGCAGGGCCAGCCCGGCCTCCTGGACGGCCTGCTCGTGGGTCACCCCGGCCAGCTTGCGCACGCTGGCCTCGGGTCCGGGCTGGCCCCCGCCCAGCGCCCGCAGCGTCGAGCGCATGCCCAGCACGGCGATGGCATGCGCGTCGGCCACCAACCCGCCCAGCCGATCGGCCACCAGTGGATCGGCCAGGCCATCGGCGTCGTCCCCCCCGCCGGCGCCGCCGTCGGCGGCCAGCTGGAACAGCCCGGCCAGGCCCGGTCCGAACGAGGAGCCCGATGCCATCGACACCCGCTCGTTGGCCAGGGTGGTGCGGGCATAGGCCCAACCCCCAGTGGGCGACCCCACCAGGCACTCGTCGGGAACGAACACGTCGGTCAGGAACACCTCGTTGAACATGGCCATGCCGGTCAGCTCGCGCAGGGGTCGGATGTCGATCCCGGGAGTGGTCATGTCCAGCAGGAAGCAACCGATGCCCTCGTGGCGGGGAGCCTCGGGGTCGGTGCGAGCCAGGCAGATGGCGAAGTCGGCCTCGCGAGCCAACGTGGTCCACACCTTCTGCCCGGTGAGCGACCAGCCTCCCGGCACCTGGGTGGCGCGGGTGCTGAGCGAGGCCAGGTCGCTGCCGGCGCCGGGCTCGGAGAACATCTGGCACCAGGCCAGCTCGCCCCGCAGCGTCGGGTTCACGAACCGGTCCTGCTGCTCGGCCGAACCGTGGGCGATGATCGTGGGCAACGCCCAGCCGGCCACGGCCAGGTGCGGTCGCCGCACGTGACCCCGGGCCAGCTCCTCGTCGATCACCAGCTGCTCGATGGGCGAGGCGTCCAGGCCCCACGGCCGCGGCCAGTGCGGGGTCAGGTAGCCCCGGTCGGCCAGCAGCCCACGCCACTGCGACTTGTCGTGGTCGGCCAGCTCGGCCACGAAGGCCCGGGCCGCCTGGCGGGCCTGCTTCGGCCTGCTCGGCGCCGGCCGCGTCGGCCGGCAGCTCGAAGGCCAGGGTCCGGCGCTGGCCCGCGGCGGTGGCGTGGGCCACCCGCGCCCGCCAGGCCGACGGTGGCGCCAGCAGGTGGCGCATGGCCGTGGCCCGCTTCAGGTACAGGTGGGCGTCGTGCTCCCAGGTGTAGCCGATGCCGCCCAGCACCTGCACGCAGTCCTTGGCGCATCGGAAGGCGGCCTCGGGGGCCAGGGCCGCGGCCAGCTCGGCGGCCAGTCGGGCGTCGTCAGGCAACACCTCCGCCACCCCGCCGGTGGTGACGGTCGACGCCAACTCGTCCAGGGCGCGGGCCGCGTCCCACACCGCGGCGCGGGCCATCTCCAGGGTCACCAACATGTCGGCGCACCGGTGCTTGACAGCCTGGAACTGGCCGATGGGACGACCGAACTGCACTCGTTCGCTGGCATAGGTCGACGCCGTGGACACGCACCAGTCGGCCACCCCCACCAGCTCGGCGCCGGCCAGCAGGGTGGCCACCAGCTCCACCGGCGCCCCGGCGGCCAGGCGGCGCGCCGGGCCCAGGGCTACCCCCGAGACGGTCACCTCGGCCAAGCGCCGGGTGGGATCGAAGCTGGGCAGCTCCACCACCTCGAGGTCGGCCCGATCGAACAGACCCCAACCGGCTTCACCTCCGCGGGACGGGTCCACGAAGGGCGCCAGCACCACCTCGGCGGTGGCGCCGTTCCACACCGGCCCGGCGGTGCCGGTGACCCGGTCACCGTCGATGGTCAGCTGCGACGTGAGGGCCAGCCCGGCGGGGACCGACCCCTGGGCCAACGCCGTGGCCAACGCCGGGTCGGCCCCCCAGCGGTCGGCGGCCACGGCCGCCACCGCGGTGGCCAGCAGCGGTCCGGGCAGATCGGCCCGTCCCAGCTCCTCGAGCACCACGGCCAGCTCGCTCAACCCGTAGCCCTGACCGCCGTGCGCCTCCGACACAGCCAGGCCCACCCAACCCAGCGGACCCAGCTCCTTCCACAGCTCGGGCAGCGCGTCGGTCGGGGCGTCCAGCAGCTGGCGGGCCGCGGCCACGGGTTGGCGGGCCTCGGTCCAACGCCGGACGGTGGCCGCCAGCTCCTCGTGCTCGTCGCCGATGGCCAGCCCCATCTCAGGCCTCCCCGCCGGTCTCGTCGGTCTCGTCGCCTTCGTGCAGCGCCAGGGCATCGACCGGGCAGCCCTCGACCGCGGCCCGGATGTCGCTCACCGCGTCCTGGCCGGCGTCGTCCGCTCCGGCCAGGATCGTCACCTTGAGCTCGTCGTCCAGGTCGAAGGTGGCCGGCGCGTAGAAGGCGCAGTTGCCCGATCCGATGCAGCGGTCGCGGTCCACGGTGATGCGCACGTCAGGTCTTCTCCAGGTTCAGGCGGGCAGGACGACATCGGGTAGGGGGTGGCGGAAGAGCTCGGCCGCGTTCTGCGAGCAGATGCGGCGTTGGTCCCGGGTGGGCAGGCCGTCGAGGCGATCGGCCAGGAAGCGTTGCGTGTCGGGCCAGGTGGAGTCGGCGTGGGGGTAGTCGACCTCCACCATGATGTGGTCGACGCCGATGCGCTCACGGATGGGCCAGATCGACGGGTCGTCCAGCGAGCAGAACCAGAAGTTGCGCAGCAGGACCTCGGTGGGGGTGACTTCGGCCGACGGCCAGGCCCGGCGGCCGTGTCCGGACCAGTCGTGCACGTAATCCAGCCGGTCGGCCAGCATCGGCACCCAGCCGATGCCGCCCTCGCTCATGACCACCTTCAGCTCCGGGAAGCGCAGGGGCACGAACGACCACAACCAGTCGGCGCAAGCGATGAGCGACAGCGACGAGAACAGGGTGCCGGCCAGCTCCACCAGCGGGGCGTCGAGGGCCATGTCGGTGGTCATCCCCGAGCTGCCCACGTGCAGGCACACCACCGTGTCGGTGTCCACGCAGGCGGCCAGCACCGGATCCCACCAGCCCGAGTGCAGCGACGGGTACCCCAACCGGTGGGGCTGCTCGGGCAGGCTCACCGCCGTGTAGCCGCGGGCCGCGTTGCGGCGGATCTCGGCGGCGGCCAGCTCCGGATCGGACAGGAAGGTGATGCCCATGGGCACGAACCGTCCGGGGAAGGCGGTGACCCACTCCTCGAAGTACCAGTCGTTGAAGGCGCGCACGCAGGCCTGCCCCAGCGCGGGATCCGAACACCGGGAGTAGACGGTGCCGCAGAACCCGGTGATCTGGCTGGGGAAGTTGACCGACGCCCAGATGCCGGCCAGATCCATGTCGGCCACCCGGGCGGTCGGGTCCCAACAGCCACGGCGCATCTGGTCGAAGCGCACCGGCTCCATGGGCGAGTCGTCCTTGCTCCGCCCGACCACGGCGTTGAGCCCCACCTGGGGGTAGGCCTGGCCGTCGAAGACCCAGATCTCGTGGTCCTTGGACGTGGTCCTCACATAGGGCGCCCGGTCGGCCAGTGCCGCGGGCATGCGCCCTTCGAACAGGTGCCGGGGCTCGACCAGGTGGTCGTCGACCGACACGACCGTGAAGCAGACCTCGGCCGGCGGCGGATCGGGATCCAGCGGCGAGGGCCCGTTGCCCGGCCGCAGGGCGGCGTGGGGATCCGCGGGACTCATCCGGCCAGCTCGCGGTAGCGGGCGTAGCGGGCGCCCACGTGCGTCACCGCCCCGGGATCGGGCTCGACCCGGCGCTCGGTGCGGGCCCACGCCGCGCCGGTGGCACCGGGGGGCTCCAGGCCGGCGACGCCCCGGGCCAACCAGGCCGCGCCCAGCGCCCCTCCTTCGGGCACGGCCACCACGTCGACGGGCAGCTCGGTGGCGTCGGCCACCGCCTGCACCCAGGCCGGGTCGCGCACCCCTCCCCCGGTGGCCACGATGCGTCGGGCGTCCACCGATCCCAGGTCGAGCAGGTGACGAACGGCGAACCCCGAGGCCTCGTGCGCGGCCCGCCGGGCGCTGGCCGCGTCCATGCCGATGTCCAGATCGTGCAGCGACGCCCGCCGGTCGGGATCGTGGAAGGGCACGCGCTCGCCGCGCAGGTACGGCTGCCACACCGGGACCCGAGCCACATCGACGGGGGCCGCGCCACCCCCAGATGCGGCGGCAGCCTCTGGGCTGGGGCCTACGTGGCTGCCGCCGCGAGGGTCTCGACCGCCGTCGCTGGCGGCCAGCAGGCGATCGGCCCAGTTGAGGAACAGGCCCCCGGCGTTGGACGGCCCACCCAGCAACACCCGTCCGGGCGCGGTGTGGGGCACCGTCCACAACCCCGGGGCCTCACGCCAGTCGGGGATGACCGCCCACACGATCAGCGTGGAGCCCAGGATGACCAGCACGTCGCCCACGGCGTCGGCCCCGGCCACCATCTGCTCGCCCAGGGCGTCGATGGTCCCCCCGCCGAGCGGGGCGTGACCGGCGGCGGCCACCGTCCCGACCGGCTCGGCCCCGACCACGATCCGCGGCAGGCGCCCCACGTCCGTCAGGCCGGCGCTCTCGGCCACCTCCGGGTCCCAGGCCCGGAAGTCGAACAGCGGCAGCGTGGTCATGGCCACCGTCGTGTCGATGGCCCCCTCTCCACCGAGGGCGGCGTTGGCCACCGCCTGGGCCGGCCAGTAGCCCGCGGCCCCAGGATGGTGTTCGACCAACCAGCTCAGGAACCGGACCAGCTCTCCGGACTGCGAGGGATCTGCCTGCGCGTCGGCGTCACCGCCGCGGCCGCGGGCGTCGCCGTAGAGGATGCCGTCGGACATGGGCACGCCCTCGGCGTCCACCGCGCACAGCGAGGGCACCATGGCCGCCACCTCGACGGCCAGGACGTCGAGGTCGGCCTCGCCCAGCACGCCGGCCAGGGCGGCGCGCACGCCGTGGCGCCAGGCCTCGGCCGCGTCGTGGGCCAGCTCTCCGGCATGAGACGAGCGCAGGCGATGGGGTACGCGGCGCGAGGCCACCACCCGGCCGGCGGCGTCAGCCGCCACGGCCTTGACCGACGTGGTGCCGATGTCGATGCCGATCGTCACCTCGGTTGCCATGCCATCCTCCACGGTCACCCGCCCGCGGCCCGTTCCTGACACGGACGTCAGGTTCCGAATGTATCGTGCGGGCTGATCCGGTCGCGGATCTGCCGCCGCTACCGCGACCCATTGCCGACTGATCGCCAGGGGGACACCCAGATGCCGAGCTACGGGGCCGAGGTCATCGGCCCGCCCGCCCGCCCGCCGGACCAGGCGCTGTGGGATCCCGAGGCCCAGACCATGGACCCCGGCCGGCGGGCCGAGCTGCAGCTCACCCGCCTGCGCACCCTGGTCGACCAGGTGCTCGACGGGTCCGCGGCCCTCTTCCAGCGCAAGCTGGCCGAGGCCGGCATCACGTCCTCGGAGGACATCGCCAGCCTCGACGACATCAATCGGATCCCGGTGACCCTCAAGCAGGACCTGCGCGACAGCGAGGCCGAGCATCCACCGCTGGGCGACTACCGCTTCACGCCTCTGTCCGAATGCGTCCGGATCGGGCAGTCGACCGGCACCACCGGCACACCCACCCTGACCGTCCTGACCCGCCACGACCTGTGGCTGGAGTACGAGTCGGCCGCCCGCAACTGGTGGCGCAACGGGTGGCGACCGGGCCAGGTGGTCACGCACTGCCATCCGGCCTACATGTACGGCGGCGGCGCCCTGCTGGGCGGCTCGATCGAGTACTTCGGGGCCTTGAACATGTGGGTGTCGCCGCCCGACACCGACGAGCTGGCCGAACAGGCCATCCACACGTGGCAGCGCATCCACCCCGACGTGCAGATGGTGGCGCTCAGCCAGCACCGGTTCATGGAGGTGGCGGCCAAGCTGGGGCTCGACCTGGTCACCGACTGCGGCTTCCCCGCCTTCTCGATGGGCGGGTTCGGCCGCGGCCTGTTGCCGCTGATGACCGCCGGGTTCGAGTGCTACGCCTATCTCGGCGGCCCCGACCGCACCTGCGACGGCGCCCACCTCCACGAGGACTGGGCCATCATCCAGGCCATCGATCCCGCCACCGGGCGCGACGTGGCCCCGGGCCAGTGGGGCAACCTGGTGGTCACCACCCTCGACCGCGACAACGGGCTGCTGCGCTACGACCTGGAGGAGGCGGCCATGATCGAGAGGCCGGCCGACTGCCCCCAGGGCGAGACCAGCCGCATGGGCTACTGGGGTGGACGGTTCAAGGACCTGCTCTCGAGCCAGGGCGTGCACTTCCAGGTCTCGGACCTCGAGAAGGCGGTGGCCAGCGTGGCCGAGCTGACCACGCCGACGCTCGAGTTCGTGGTGGTCAACCCGCAGGGCTCGACCGAGCCCCTGGTGATCCGGGTCGAGGTGGGGGCCGACCTGGGCGCGGTGGAAGACGGGCGCAAGGCCGACCTGGGCGCACAGGTGGCCGCGGCCGTGGACCAGGCCCTGGGCATCCGGGCGGCGGTCGACGTGGTCGACCGCGAGACCCTGGCCCGCTCGGCCTACAAGCTCAAGCGGGT
The DNA here is from genome assembly GCA_963793965.1 of uncultured Microthrixaceae bacterium. Taxonomy (GTDB): domain Bacteria; phylum Actinomycetota; class Acidimicrobiia; order Acidimicrobiales; family Acidimicrobilacustridaceae; genus UBA4742. The sequence continues at coordinate 312,239 of CAWCCB010000006.1, read as the reverse complement.
GGTGGAGGCCTGATGGGGACCCTGGACGCCAAGACCGCCATCGTGACCGGCGCCGGTCGCGGCATCGGCCGCGAGGAGGCGAAGCTGCTGGCCGCCGAAGGGGCCGCGGTCACCGTCAACGATGTGGACGGCGACGCCGCCGCCGCGGTGGTGGCCGAGATCGAAGCGGCCGGGGGCATGGCGGTGACCAGCAACGACGACGTCTCCACCTGGGCCGGGGCCGAAGCCATCGTCGCTTCGGTGGTGGACTCGACCGGCGGACCCGGGTCGGGGCACCTGGACATCCTGGTCAACAACGCCGGGATCCTGGGCGACGCCATGAGCTTCTCGATGACCGAGGCCCAGTGGGACGACGTCATCCGCGTCCACCTCAAGGGGCACTTCGCCCCCGCCCACTTCGCCGGCATCCACTGGCGGGAGCGGTCCAAGGGCGGCGAGGAGGGTCTGTCGGGACGGATCATCAACACGGCCAGCGAGTCGGGGCTGTACGGCCTGGCCGGCCAGGCCAACTACGCCACGGCCAAAGCCGGCATCGCGGCCATGACCATCACGCTGGGCCGCGAGCTCAAGAAGTACGGCGTGACGGTCAACGCGGTGGCGCCCCGAGCCCGCACCCGGATGACCGAGACCGTGCTGGGCGACATGCTCCCCGGGGAGGGGCAGTTCGACGAGTGGGACCCGGCCAACATCGCCCCGGTGGTGGCCTGGCTGGCCTCGGACGCGGCGGCCGAGATCACCGGCCAGGTGGTGGTGGTCAACGGCGACAAGGTCCATCTCATGGGCGGCTGGAGCCGGGTGGGACGGATCGACAACGGCGGGCAGCGCTGGACGGTGGCCGAGCTGCAGGCCCGACGGGGCGAGCTGTTCGGCGAGCACAGCACCAAGCTGCCCGTCACCGGCTTCGGCGAGTAGGGCCGCCACCATGTCCCTCCAGGTCGATCAGCTGCGGGCCATGGCCCGGACCCACGGACGGGAGACGGCCTATGTGCAGCTGGCCAGCTCCGACCTGCTCACCTTCCAGCGGTGGGACCAGACGTCCAACCGACTGGCCCGGTCCCTGACCGACGCGGGCGTGGGGCGCGGGGACCGGGTGGTGCTGCACGTGGCCAACGAGCAGCTGGACCGGTGGGTCATCAGCTACAGCGCTATCCACAAGGCCGGCGCGGTGGCCGTCCCCACCAACACCCGCCTCACGGCCCGTGAGCTGGGCGTCATCCTCAGCCACGCCCAGCCCGTGGCCGCCATCGGTTCCTCGGGCCTGGCTGCGCCGCTCGACGAGGCCCTGGTGGCCGCCGATCTGGCCTCGCCACTGCTGGTGCGCCTGCTGGCCGACACCGATCAGTGGTGCACCACGTTGGCCGACGACGACAGCGACTACCAGGTGCCCGTCGACGAGGGAGACCTGGCCGACATCATGTACACCTCGGGCACCACCGGCCTGCCCAAGGGGGTGGCCGTCCGCCATCGCAACACCCACATCATCCCCAACCGCGAGCCCCGCTGGTCGGGCGATTCGTGGATCCACTGCTCGCCGCTGTCCACCTTCGCCGGCATCAGCTTCGTCTACAACCCGATGAAGATGGGGATGCGCGGGCTCTACCTGCCCCGCTTCGACCCGGATCCCTGGTTCGACGCGGTCGAGCAGTGGCGACCGACCATGGCCTTCGTGGTGCCCGCCATGGTGCAGCTCCTGTTGACCCATCCGCGCTGGGCCAACGCCGACCTATCCAGCCTGGGCGTCCTGTCGATCGGCTCCGCGCCGCTGGCCCCCACGCTGCACCGCCAGGTGGCCGAACGGCTGGTCGGCGCCATGGTGACCAACAACTACTCGATGACCGAGGCGGGGACCGCCTTCACCTACATGCCACCGGGCGAGATCACCCGGCGGCCGGGATCGGTGGGCATGCCCATGCCCCCCACCGAGGTGCGCATCGCCGATCCCGACGGAGAGGCCCGGCCCACCGGCGAGGTGGGCGAGGTGCTCATCGGGGTGGGCGAGCACCACCGGGAGTACTACCGCGATCCCGACGCCACCGCCCGCACCTGGTCGGGGCCGTGGCTGCGATCGGGCGACCTGGGCCGGGTGGACGAGGATGGCTACCTCTACATCGTGGGCCGGGCCAAGGACATGATCATCCGGGGCGGCAACAACATCGCGGCCACCGAGGTGGAGGCGGCCCTCTACGAGCACGACGGGGTGCTGGAGGCCGCGGTGGTGGGCATCCCCCACGAGGTGCTGGGCGAGGACGTGGGCGCCTTCGTAGTAGCCCGCCCCGGGGCGAACCTCGACGCCGACAAGCTGATGGCGTTCTGCCGGGAACGACTGGCCGACTACAAGGTGCCCCGCCAGGTGTGGTTCCTCGACGAGCTCCCCCGCAACGCCACCGGCAAGGTCCTCAAGCGCGACCTGACCCCGCCCGGCTGACCCGGCTCCGCGCCACGCGCCCCACCTCAGGAAAATGGAAATCTTTGCGTGCGGTTACCGCACATTTTGATGCCCAGTTTCGTGACGGGGGTGAGCTAACGCCAGGCGCCCTGGTCGAGGCCGAGGTCCTCGAGGAAGCTGGTGACGAGCGAGACGGTGGAGTGGGGGTTGTCGCCGGCAGCCAGGTGACCGGCCTTGGCCACCACCTCCATGCGGGCGTCGGGGATGATGTGGATGAGGTCGTCGGCCCCGTCCTCGGACAGCACGTCGCTCACCTCGCCGCGCAGCAACAGGACCGGACAGCGGAGCTTGGCCGCCGACTCGCCCACGCCGGCGGTGATCTGGTCGATGTGGTCGGCCGGATGGGGGGCGTCCTCGCCGGCCTCACGGCGTTCCCGGACCTGGCGCCCGACGCCGTGCTTCCACTCCCAACGCCCATCGGGGCGCTGGCGCAGGTTGCGGGTGAGCGAGGCCGGGTTCGGGTTGCGCCGCTGGGGCAGGTACTCGCCGATGAACTCGGCCGCCTCCTCCAGGGAGGCGAACGACTCGTGCGCGGTCATGAAGTCCACGATCTTGCGCACGCCCTCGGGCTCGAGCTTGTGGCCCACGTCGATCAGGGCGATGCCCGCCACCCGGTCGGGCGCCACCTCGGCGCCGAGGTGCACCGCGGTCATGCCACCCAGTGACGCGCCGACCGCCACCACCCGATCCAGCCCGAAGGCGTCCAACAGCGCCGGCATCGTGGCCGCGAACAGCTCGTGCATCGGGTAGATCCCGACCAGGCCTTCCCCCAGCGACCCGCGAGGCAACGGGTCCGAATCACCGTGGCCGGGCAGGTCGGGGGCCAGCACATGAGCCCGGTCGGCCAGCGCCGCCCCCAACGCCTCGTACATGTACGCGGTCTGACCGCCCCCGTGGAGGCACAGCACCGCCGGGGCGCCGGTGTGGCCCCACTCCAGGTAGTGCACCTGCTCGGCGCCGTTCATCAGGAATCCGCTGCGACCGCCCTTGGGGATGTCGTGACGGGGGACGTCGCTCATGAGGGCTCCTGGACGGTCTACGGACGGATCGGACGGTCGCGGGATTGGCTGACGCCACGCTAGCCAGTGGGGCGTCGTTCCCTGACACGCACGTCAGGTCGTCGTGCCAGGATGGCGCCATGGACCTCCTGCACACGTTCTCGCTGGCCGACGTCTCCCGCGAGCACCGTCGCAGCTACCCCGATCGGCCGGCGGTGGTGGACGGCGACACCCGGCTGCCCTGGCCCCAGTTCGACGACCGGGTGAACCGGCTGGCCAACGCCCTGACCGCGGAAGGTGTCGGGGCCGGCGACGTGGTGCTGTGGATGGGACAGAACAGCTTCCGCATCCTCGAGTGCCTGGCCGCGGCGGCCAAGATCGGGGCGGTCTGCGGCATCGTCAACTGGCGCCAGAGCGTGGACGAGGTGGCCTTCGTCATCGGCGACGCCGGGGCCGCGGTCACCATCTGGCAGGAGGCCGAGGTGGGCGAGACGGTGCGAGCGGCGCGCCAGCGGGCCGGCTCCCCCGGGCGTTGGCTCCGCCACGACACCGACGACCAGGACACCGACAGCTACGAGGGCTTCCTGGCCGGCGGGTCCAGCCAGGATCCCGGTCTCGAGGTGGACCCGGGCGCGGCGGTGCTCATGCTCTACACCGCCGCCTTCACCGGGACCCCCAACGGCGCCCTGCTGAGCCAGGCCGCGGTCCTGATCCAGTCGTTGATCATGGCCAACCTGCAACGGGTGGATGCGGGCTACACCTACCTGAACTGCGGCCCCATGTTCCACATCGCCACCCTCATGACCACGCTGGCCACGTACGTGTTCGGTGGGGTCAACGTGTTCACCCCCCGGGTCGACGCCGAGGAGCTGTGCCGCGTCATCCAGGCCGAGCGCTGCACCGGCGCGTTCGTCATGCCTCCCACCATCGACCAGATCCTGGCCGTCAACGCCGAGGGTCGCTACGACCTGTCCAGCCTCCGCACCTTCGGGGGCAAGCCTGAGTGGAACGCCATGATCTCGGTGGACGACTCGCCCTGGGCCACCCGTCCGGCTGGCTTCGGGCAGACCGAGGTGACCGGCATGTTGACCTTCAACGCGCTGGGTGACGCGGGCGCCGGCAACTCCGGACGGCCCTCACCCATGGTGGCGGTGCGGCTGCTCGATCCGGACGGCGTGGAGGTGCCCACCGGGGAGACCGGTGAGATCGCGGCCCGTGGTCCCCAGGTGATGACCGGCTACCGCAACCACGACCAGGAGACGGCGCGGCGCCAGGCGGGCGGTTGGCACCACACCAACGATCTGGGCCGCCGGGAGGCCGACGGAACTCTCACCTTCGTGGGGCCGAAGGGCCGCATCGTGAAGTCGGCCGCCGAGAACATCTATCCGGCCGAGGTGGAGGGTGCGCTCAACGCCCACCCCGCGGTGCGCGAGGCGGCCATCATCGGCGTGCCCGATCCCACCTGGGGCCAGTCGGTGCTGGCCGTGGTGGTGCTGGCCGACGACCAGGCGGCCACCGAGGCCGAGCTCGTCGAGCACGTGCGCGGCCGCATCGCGTCCTACAAGAAGCCCAAGTCGGTGGTGTTCCGCCACGAGCCGCTCCCCCGCAACGGCTGGCCCATCGACTACGACGCCCTCGACGCCCAGTACGGCGGAGGTGGCTACCCCGGCGTCGGCTGACCCGAGCCCGCGCGCCGCGCCTGACGGTCATCTACCTTGCAGGGATGGCGAGCTGGGCGCGACGGTTCACTCGGGCACCGGTGGTGGTTTCAGTGGCTGTGGTCACGGTGCTGGCCACGTTGGTGTCGGGCTGCGCCAAGCCGCTCCCCCGATCGCGTCGGCGGTCACCACGCTGCCCACCCTCGGGTTCACCGCGGTGGCCATCGACGACGTCGGGGGCCACCTGTTCGTGTCCAGCGCCAAGTCCGGCGCGGTGACCGTCCTGGATCTGGGGGGCACGGTGGTCTCCACCCTCTCGGTCCCGGGTGCCGGTCGGATGGTCGTGTCGGGCAACACCCTGTACGTGGGCACCTCGGGCGGCACCATCGCTCGCATCGATCTGACCTCGCTCACGGTGGAGGCCCCTCTGGCCACCGGCCTGGGTGGACAGGTGGACGATCTGGTCAGCGCCAACGGCAAGCTCTGGGCCCAGGTCGGCCAGTGCAACATCGGCGGCCTGGTGCTGGACTCCATCGACCCCACGTCGGGTGCGGTGGTGTCGTTCACCAACCGGGCCATCGGGCTCTTCGACTTCTGCTTCGCGCTGGTGGCCAGCCCGACCGCGCCCCAGATCTTCATCGCCGCCCAAGGGGTGGGCCCGCTTCCGCTGGGGCGGATCGACGTGTCGGGCGCTACCCCGACCGTCACCTACCAGACCACCGACTCCAACACGCCGACCGTCTCGGGTTTCGGTGACTTCGCGGTGTCACCGGATGGCAAGTACCTGTACGTGGCCGCCGTCTGGACGGCCAACAAGACCAGCTATGTGGTGCGTCGGGTCAACACCTCGGACCTGACCTTCGACGGCACGGTGTACCCGATCGGGCCGTACCCCAACGGGGTGGCGGTGACTGGCGGCAACGGCGGTCGGGTGGCCATGACGGCCGGCACCATCGGACCGGTGCAGGCCTTCACCACGAGCGACCCCACCACCCCGCTCATCAACCAGACCTTCAACACGCAGACCAACAGCCTGTTGCCGCGCGGGATCGTGTTCTCCGCCTTTGGCACCCGGCTGTTCGTGATCTCCGGTGAGACCTACGACCTGGACCCGGTGAACCGCCCCCTCTACGTCCGGGTCAACATCTTCACCGTGCCCTGAGGGCCTCGGCCGGCAAGGTCAGCCGCGATAGCCCTTGATCTGGTCGTTGACCAGGTTGGTCAGGTCGTCGTAGGCGATGTTCACGTCCACCAGGTGCAGGCCCCAGGTCGGGCCCAGCTGCTGGGTGACCAGCGGCCGGGTGTCACCGGGGGTGGGCGTGACCTGCAGCCAGGTGGCCCCGTCGGCGGTCTGGCACTGGCCGGTGTAGAGCCCGGGATAGGCCACCCAGGCCGTCCCCTGCTGCGCAGCGGTGCCGGCGATGCTGCCCACCAGGCCGGTGTCGGTGGTGGGGAACTCCGAGTGCAGCGGCGCCGACCCACCCGACAGCGCGGCGGGGTTGGTGCACACCACCTGGTCGCCGGCCACGCGGGTCCGGCCGAACAGGCTGTTGGTCGGCGGCGGGTCGAGGAAGCTCGAGTAGGCCACCACGCAGCCGGTCTGGCTGTTGTTGGTGCAGGCCGGCACGTGTTGGAAGGAACCGCCCACCTCCTTGCCCACCGGGACGGTGATGTTCCCGCCCAGCAGGATGGCCGACACCAGGTGCTTGCGCACCGCTGGGTTGGTGTCGATCTGCTGCTTGATCAGCTGGGTGAGCACGAACGAGCCCTGCGAGTGGCCGATCAGCACCACCCCGCGGCCGTGGTTGTCGTGGGCCAGGTAGTCCAGCCAGGCGCTCTGCACGTCGCCGTAGGCCAGGGCCTGGTTGGCGGCGGTGACCCCCGAGGCGCCGCCGATGGCCCGCAGCGTGAGCTGGCGGTACATCGGGGCGTACACCCGGCACTCCTGGGAGAACCGCGACGCCTGGGCGGTGGCCACGCTGGTCTCGGCCGTCTGGATGGTGAGATCGGCGTTGAGACCAGGCTCGGGGCTGACCGTCGGGTAGACGTAGAAGCAGTCGATCGGCGGGTTGGTGTCCGCGCTGGCGTGCTGCACCGTGGTGGTTCCGTCGGCCTTGACCACCGTCGAGTTCAGGTTGGTGTCGCACGGATCGGGCGTCTTGCCCGGGAAGCACAGCCACACCGTGTTCGAGGCGACGGCGTTGGCCGAGGTGGTGGCCGGCGCGGCGGTGGTGGCGGGGGCGGTGGTCGTGGGCGAGGACGTCGCCTTGGACGAGCTCCCACACGCCCCGGCCAGCAAGGCGATCGCCCCCACGCTCAGCACAGCCAACACCGCTCGACCTCGTCGTTCCCCCATGCGGATAAGGCTAGACGCCTCCCCCTACCGCCCCGGGGGCACCCGCGCCACGAACCCCGACACGCCCAGCCCAGCCACCAACCCGCAGGTCACCTGCACCTCGAAGCAACTGCCGAGCGGTTGATCGTCTGAGCGGATCAGATGACCGACTGGCCCGACTCGACCCGCGAGCGGAGCATTCCCGCCAAGCGGGACCGGTGCCAGGTGGCGTTGCCGAAGGCCAGGCCATCGAGGTGCGTGCGCTTCAGGTACAGGTGGATGTCGTGCTCCCAGGTGAAGCCGATGCCCCCGTGCACCTGGAGGGCCGAGGCCAGCACCCGGGTGGCGGCGTCGCTGCACCAGCACTTGGCCACCGAAGCCGCCACCGAGGCGTCCGGGTCGCCGGCGGCCACGCACCACGCGGCCCAGTAGGCGGCCGAGCGCATGCCCTCGACGTCCACCAGCATGTCGGCGCAACGATGCTTGACGGCCTGGAAGCTGCCGATCGGTCGCCCGAACTGCACCCGCTCGGCCGCATAGGCCGCCGACAGGTCGAGGGCTCGCTGCGCCAGCCCCAGCAGCTCGGCCGCGTAGGCCACGGCGGCGACGTCGGTCAGCCGCTCCACCTGGTCGGGGCCGCCCAGCTGGAGGCGGGGCGCGCCGACCAGATCGTCCGGTCGGAGCCATCCCACCGTGCGGGTCAGATCCATCGCCGGTTCGGGTCGGGGGCGATGGTCCCGCAGGTCGATGGCCGTCAGCCGGTCTCCCTCGGCCACCACCACCACGTCGGCCTCGGGGGCGTAGACCGTCGGCTCGCCCAGCCCGGGAGCGATGGCCGCCACCGACTCGCCGGCCAACAACCCAGGGGCCCACTCGGTCCCGGCCAGGAACTCGAGTGCCACCAGCTGGCCGAGGATCGGCGCCGGGGCCACCCGAGCCCCCACCTGTTCGAGCACGACTGCCGCTTCCACCCAGCCCAGCCCCACCCCGCCGAGTACCTCCGGAACGGTCAGCGCCGTCCAGCCCTGCTCGACCATGGCCGACCACAGCTCCGGGTCGGCGGTCCCGCCGCGCTCGGTGGCCGCCCGCACCACGGTCATGGGCGAACGTCCGTCGAGCAGGTCCGCCGCGGCCTCGCCCAGCGCCTGTTGATCGTCCGAGAGCTCGAAGTCCACGAGCGGCGAGCGTAGCTGACACTTGTGTCACCTCCGGTCGCCGTCATCTACGCTGACCCTCCATGGACCTGACCCCGACCGCCGAGCAGGAGGCGCTGCGCGCCGAGTGCCGGTCGTGGTTGCAGGCCAACCTGCCCTGGGAGTACGGCACCGGTCTGCCCCCGCGCTTCGCCTCCCTCGACGACGAGGTGGCCTTCGGGCGCGAGTGGCAGCACCGACTGGCCGAGGGGCGCTGGGTGGGGGTGACCTGGCCCGAGGCCTACGGCGGCCGCGCCGCCGGCGCGCTTGACCCACTACGTGGTGCAGGAGGAGCTGGCCCGGGCCCGGGCCCCCGAGCTGGTAGGCCGCATCGGCGTCAACCTGGTGGGCCCCACCCTGCTGGCCCACGGCACCGACGACCAGCGGGCCCGGTGGCTGCCCTCGATCCTGTCGGCGGACATCCTCTTCTGCCAGCTCTTCAGCGAGCCCGAAGCCGGCAGCGACCTGGCCTCGGTGTCCACCCGGGCGGTGCGCACCGAGCGCGACGGCGTGAGCGGCTGGGCGGTCGACGGCCAGAAGGTGTGGACCTCCTACGCCCAATTCGCCGACTGGGGCCTGTGTCTGGCCCGCACCAATCCCGCGGTGCGCAAGCAGGCCGGGATCACCGCCCTGGCCATCGACATGCGCAGCCCCGGCGTGGACGTGCGGCCGCTGCGCCAGCTCACCGGCGAGTCCGACTTCAACGAGGTCTTCCTGAGCGACGTGTTCGTGCCCGACGACGCGGTGATCGGGGCGGTGGACGACGGCTGGCGGGTGTCGTCGTCCACGCTGACCCACGAGCGCGGCACCAACCCGCGCCAGCTGGTCATCCACAGCCAACACCTCGAGGAGCTGCTGCGCCTGGCCGGCGAGCAAGGTGGCTTCGACGACGAGCGGACCGCGCAACGCCTGGCCGAGGCCTTCGTGGAGGTGAAGCTGTTCCAGCTCCACAACTGGCGGTCCCTGTCGCGCCTGGAGGCGGGCGAACCGGTCGGCCCCGAGGGCTCCGCCCTCAAGCTCTACTGGTCGGAGATGAGCCAGCGGCTGCATCGCCTGGCCCTCGACGTGCTGGGTCCGGCCGCGGTGCTGGCGGCCGGCGCCGAAGGCAACCCGGGCGACGGCGAGTGGCAGCGCTCCTGGCTCTACTACCAGGCGGCTTCGATCTTCGCCGGCACCAACGAGATCCAACGCACCATCATCGGCGAACGCGTCCTGGGCCTGCCTCGTGAGCCCTCCCCCACACCGGCGAAGCCGCCAGCCACGGTCGGCTCATGAGCTCGTCCGCCGCCTTCTCGGTCCTGTCCTATGAGCTCGATGCCGACGGCCAGGTGGCCATCATCACGCTGCGGCGCCCGAAGGCGGCCAACGCCCTCAACGCCCAGCTGATCGACGAGCTCGACGGCGCACTGGACCTGGCCGAGGCCGACGACGACGTGCGGGTGGTCATCCTGGCCGGCGAGGGCAAGCACTTCTGCGCCGGCCACGACCTCAAGGAGCTGTTCGAGGCCACCGAGCCGTGGGCCGCCATGCGGGCCACCCCCGAGGGCAAGCTCCATCACGAGCAGGTCATGTACTGGGACCGTTGCCTGCGCCTCCACGACTTCCCCAAGCCCACCATCGCCGCGGTGCAGGGGGCCTGCTCCGCCGCTGGGCTGATGCTGGCCTGCATGTGCGATCTGATCGTGGCCGCCGACGACGCCCGCTTCTCCAACCCGGTCCTGCGCATGTCGGGGGCCGGCGTCGAGCTGCTGGTGGAACCGTGGGAGCTCGGCGCCCGCAAGGCCAAGGAGTTCCTGCTCTGCGCCGAGACCTTCGACGCCACCGAGGCCGAGCGCCTGGGCCTGGTCAACCAGGTGGTGCCCCGGGCCGAGCTGGACGACGCCGACGGCCACCATGGCGGCCAAGGTGGCGCTGGTGCCGCCGGTCACCGCCCAGGCGGTCAAGGCCTCGATCAATGCCACCACCGACCGCATGGGCCAGCGCGACTCGTGGCGCTACCACTTCATGGTGCACCAGTTCGTGTCCAACACCGACACCGCGCTGGGGTTGGCCGCCGAGCGGGCCGAGGGCGGCATGGCCCGGGTCCGCGCCGAGCAGGCCGGTGAGCCTGAGCAGACCGGCCCGAACGAGCCCGCGTGAGCGGACCCCTCCAGGGGATGCGGGTGCTGGACCTGGGGACCCGCATCGCCGCGCCCTTCTGCGCCGGTCTGCTGGGCGAGCAGGGTGCCGACGTCATCAAGATCGAGCAACCGGGTCGTGGCGACTTCATGCGCGAGATCGGTCCCTTCGTGGGCGAGGGCCCAGCGCGCTATTCGCTGTTCTGGGCCGTGGAGGGCCGTGGCCGGCGCAGCGTCACCCTCGACCTGCGCAAGCCCGAGGGCAAGGACCTGCTGCGCCGCCTGGGTGCCGAGTGCGACGTGATCTGCGAGAACTTCCGCCCTGGCACCCTCGAGCGATGGGGCCTGGCCCCGGCCCAGCTGGATCCTCGCCTGGTCATCGTGCGCATCTCGGCCTTCGGCCAGGACGGCCCCTACGCCCAACGGCCGGGCCTGGACCGCCTGGGCATCGGCTACGGCGGCCTGCTCAACCTGACCGGCTACCCCGACCGCCCACCGGTGCGCCCCGGCGTGACCACCAGCGACTACCTCACGGGGGTGTTCGCGGCCCAGGCCGCCCTGGCCGCCCTCTACCGGCGCGACGCCGGCTCGCCGCGCCTCGGCGTGGCCCCGACCGGGCAGGGGGCGGTCATCGACGCCGCCCTCTACGGCTCGGTGCTGCGCATCCTGGAGTGGACGCTGGCGGCCTATGACCGGCTGGGCACCGTGCGCCAGCGGGAGGGCAACCGGTTGGCCAACTCGGCACCCCTGGACAACTACCCCACCGCCGACGGCCGCTACGTGTGCCTGGTGGCCGGCAGCGACGCCAACTTCGCCCGCCTGTGCGCGGCCATGGACCAACCCCAGCTGGTCGATGATCCGCGGTTCCGCATCCTGGCCGACCGGGCCGCCCGGTCCGACGAGATCAACGGCATCGTGGCTGACTGGACCCGCGCCCACACCGCCGCCGAGGTCGAGGCCGCGGCGGTGGCTCACGACGTGCCCGTGGCCACGGCCTACACCGCGGCCGACATCGCCGCCGATCCGCACATGGTGGCCCGAGGCGACCTGGTCGAGGTGGACGACCCGGTGGTCGGCCGGCTGCGCCAGCAGGCCCCGTTCCCCCGCTGGGTGGGCGAAGAGCCGGTGGTGCCCTCGGGTGCCCCTCGACTGGGCCAGGACACCCGTCCGGTGCTGCACGAGCTGCTCGGCCTCGACGACGCCGAGCTCGACCGCCTCACCGAGGCTGGGGTCATCTAGCCCCCTCCCCGAAATCTGTGCACCTACGCCGCCGCCACGGGGGGCACATGCACAGATCTGGGGGAACTGGCCGGCCGTCGCCGACGTCTCAGGGCCATGCACATCCGTCGAGATCCCGGTGCCGTGATGGTCGCACTGGCGCTCGCCCTGGCCGGAACCGCGTGCGGAAGCACGAACATCACCGCGATCCGCGACCCAGCCCTCCCCACCGTGGGTCCGACCGAGGCGACGGCACCAGCGCCCCTCGCCTGTCCCGCCCGGTTGGAGCTGCGAACAGACGCGTCGGTGGTGCTCCCCGATCCCCCCGCGGGAAGCCAAGCCGCGGCCAAGCCGGAGCGCGGTCCCGTCCCGTCAGGGGCGGTGCAGGCCCTGGTCTGCCGGTACTCGAGCATGGACGACGGGCCTGCGGGGTCGGTGGAGACCACGCCGAACCGGTTGGCCCAGCAGGGGGCGGTCAGCACGCCCGCACAGGTGGCCGCCCTGGTCGACCAGCTCGATGCCGGAGGGCCGTGGAAGCCCGGCACCTACAGCTGCCCGGCCGACTTCGGCGCCCACGACCTGGTGATCCTCCGCTACTCCGATCAGAGCCAGCTCCAGGCTCTGGTCTGCCCGACTGGTTGCGCTACCGCCTCCACCGCCCGGTCCGGCAACTTCCAGGTCACCGGCGCCCTCGCCGCCCACCTGATGGCGTTGGCCGGCCGCTGGGTTCCCAACGTCTGAGAGGCGACTCAGGCCGTGGCCGTGCTCAGGTAGGAGTCGGCCACCTTGTGGCGCCACGTGTCGGCGTAGCCCAGCAGCAGGTCGTTGGCCTTGGCCTTGCGGTAGTGGAGGTGGGCGTCGCACTCCCAGGTGAAGCCCACGCCACCGTGGATCTGGATGGCCTCGCCGCACACCTCGTTGGCCGCCCGCCCCACGAAGGCCTTGGCCATGGCCGCCGCCTCGGCCCGGACCGGCTCCTCGGCGTCGGAGGCCCAGGCCGCGTAGTGGGTGCCGACCCGGGACAGCTCGATGCGTTCCAGCATCTCGGCGGCCTTGTGCTTGATGGCCTGGAAGGTGGCGATCGGTCGGTCGAACTGGACCCGCACCTTGGCGTACTCGACGGCCAGGTCGAAGGCCTGCTGCATCGAGCCCAGCGTCTCGGCGCACAGGGCCACGGCCGCGTCGTCGACCACCCGCTTCCAGATCTCGGTGTGATCGCCGTCGGGTCCCACCGGGGTGGCCGGCGTGTCGGTGAGCTCGAGTCGGGCCAACCGGCGGGTCACGTCCAGCGAGGGGTACTGCTCGGCGTGGGGCGCCTCGATCAGGAACGTGGCGATCCCCTGCTGGGTCCGGGCCGGCACCAGCACCCAGTCTGCGGTGTGCCCGTCCAGCACCACCGACTTGGTGCCCCGCAGACGCCACTGCCCGGACTTGCGCCAGGCCCGCGTCCGCATCCGGTCGACCACGTCGCCGTGGCCCTCCTCGTCCACCGCCACCGTGCCCCGGGTGGCCCCGCTGGCCAGCGAGGCCAGGCGATCGTCGAGGCCCAGGGCCCGGGCCGCGAGCGTGGCCAGCACGGCCGACGAGTAGAAGGGCCCCGGCAGCGGGAGCCGGCCCATCTCCTCGAGCACCACCATCATCTCCAACAGGCCCATGCCCGCGCCGCCCTGGGCCTCGGGCACCAGCAGCCCCACCCAGCCCAGCTCCACCATCCGGTCCCACAGGGCGTCGGACACGGCCTGATCGTCGTCGACCATCTGGCGCACGTACGCCGACGGTGCCTGCTCGGCCAGCATGGCCCGCACCGTCTGCTGCAGGGCCTGCTGGGCATCGTCCAGAGTGAATTCCACGCCGCGCACCTTACCTGACACGGCTGTCAGGTTTCTCGGCCGGCGGCTAGCATCGGCTCACGGCTGCACCCCGACGTCGGGGTGCCCACGGCCCGGGGGGCATGCATGGATTTCTCCTACACCGACGAGGACGAGGCCTACCGGGCCGAGCTGATCGCCTGGCTGGACGAGCACCTGCCCAAGTTCCTGACCGAGTGGTCCGAGGAGGACAACCCCGACGCCCCCGACGCTCGTCCCGGCGAGCGTGCCGACGACGACGCCGACTCGGCCGCCCCGGCCGGCGGCGGCGGCGTGCTGTCGCAGATGGAGCGACGCCGGGCCTGGCAGCGCACCCTCAACACCGGCCGTTGGGCCGCCATCAGCTGGCCGGCCGAATGGGGTGGCCGCGACGCCACGGTGACCCAGAACGTCATCTACTCCGAGACCATGGCCCGCTACCGCACCCCGGGCATCTACAACGCAAACGGCCTGTGGCAGATCGGCCCCATGATCATCCGCTGGGGGACCGACGAGCAGAAGCAGCGCTGGATCCCCAACATCCTCAACGCGGATGACCACTGGTGCCAGGGCTTCAGCGAACCCCAGGCCGGCAGCGACCTGGCCAACCTGCGCACCACCGCCATCGCCGACGGCGACGACTACGTGCTCAACGGCCAGAAGATCTGGATCTCCTCCGCGCACCTGGCCCGCTGGGGCCTGTTCCTGGTTCGCACCGATGCCGATGCCATCGCCGAGGGCCGCAAGCACGACGGCATCACCGCGCTGATCGTGGACATGGAGGTGCCGGGCATCACCGTGCGCCCCATCCGCGACATCACCGGCGAGGAGATGTTCTGCGAGATCTTCTTCGACGACGCCCGCATCCCCAAGGCCTACCGGCTGGGCGGCGAGGGCGAGGGCTGGCAGGTGGCCATGGGCACGCTCGGCTCCGAGCGGGTGGGCACCGCCGGGCTGGCCATCGGCATGCGGGCCGATCTCGACTCGATGGTCAACCTGGCCCGTTCGGTGAACCCGGCGGCACTGGAGGACCCGGCGCTGCGCACCCGCATCGCCGATGCCCACACCCGCATCGAGTACACCAAGCTGCTCAACTACCGGGCCCTGTCCAAGATCCTGCGCAACGAGAAGAACTGGCCCGAGGTGCCCGCTGGCCAAGCTGCAGTGGTCCTACCTGGCCCAGACCCTGGCCGAGTTGGCCATCGACCTGCTCGGCCCCGACGCCCTGGCCTCGCGTGGCGCCCCAGGCGCAGTGGACGGCGGCGCCTGGAACCGCCTCTACGTGTTCCAGCGCTACACGTCGATCGGCGCCGGCACCACCGAGGTGCAGAAGAACATCATCGCCGACAAGGCGATCAAGATGCCCCGGCAGTGACGCGGCCGGTCACCGCGGTGAGCTCGGCGCGGACTTGGCCCGAGCCCGGCGCGTCGGCTACAAGCTGACGGACTCGACGCCGGGAGACCGGACGTGGACGTGCTGTACGAGACCGAGGTGACGCCGGACCAGATCGACCACCTCGGTCACATGAACGTGATGTTCTACGGGCTGCATGCCCGAGTGGGCGCCGACCGCCTGCTGGCCTCGATGGGCGTGACCGAAGATGACGACCAGGTCGTGATCCAGCGCGACAGCATCGTGCGCCACCTGCACGAACAGCTGGTCGGCTCCCCGCTGGCCGTGCGCGGCGGCGTGCTCCACGCCGCCCCCGACCAGGCCGTCCGCCTCTACCAGGAGCTGGTCAACACGGCCACCGACGAGGTGGCCGCCACCTTCGTGTCCCGGTTCGAGGCCGCCGATCGGCGCCGCCGCGAGCCGATGCCACTCGATCCCGCCGCGCTCGACGCCGCCCGCCGGAAGCTGGTGACGCCACCGGCCGAGCGACTGCCTCGCACGATCGACATCGACCAGGACCCCACCGTGCCGGCGCCGAGCCTCGCGCACCCTCCGGGAGCTGGACCTGGCCATGCGGATCCCGCGGCTCATCGGCGAGGCCGACGGCGACGCCGACGGCGTGGTGCCGTCCACCAACTGGCCATGCTGATCTGGGGCGGCCAGGCGGCCCCCGGCCGCGAGTTCCAGCCGCTGGCGGATCTGGCCGACGGCGTCCAGATGGGGTTCGCCACCCTCGAGAGCCGGGCCACCTGGGCCCGACCCGCCCGGGCCGGCGACCAGGTGCAGAGCTTCGGCGCCGAGATCGACCTGCGGGCCAAGACCCTGGTCACCGCGCCACTGGCTGATGGATGTCGACCGCGGTGACCTGGTGGCGGTGTTGGAGGTGGTCAGCGTGGCCTTCGACACCGAACCGACGCCGCGCCGTCGAGATCCCCGAGGCACGTACGCGAGCGGATGGCAGTCGCGCCGCTGGCACCGCCGAGCTGGCCTGACCTCAGTCGCCGAACTCGATGACCGCCGAGGTGCCGGTGAGGTCGAGCACGGCCCGGGTCGAGGCCGACGGCTGACGCATCACCAGCCGACCGTGGTGGGCCTGCACGTGTTCGCGGCCGCCGTCCCCAGCTCCTCGGACGCCTCGACGTCGATGGTGGTGAGCAGCGAGCAGTCCAACACGATGGTGGCCACGTCGCGGGCCAGCGAGGCGTCGACCACGCCGGTGACCGCGCTCGACGACTCCGCGCCCAGGGCGCCGTCCAACCCCACCACGGTGAGATCGTCGAGCTCGAGAACTCGGATGTCGATGGCGGAGGGCATGGTGACGAGACTCCTGGGCCGGGGCCCGGACGGGGGTACTCACCTTCTTACCCGGCCGGGTCGCTCGTCAGACAGGTCGTGCGACCCATCCTGGCCCGACCGTCACGCCTGCGTGAGCATGACCTCGCTCTACGTCAGCCCAACCGCTCGATGACAGTGGCGTTGGCCTGTCCACCGCCCTCGCACATGGTCATGAAGCCGTACCGACCCCCGGTGGCTTCCAGGTCCCCCAGCAGCGTGGTGGCGATGCGCACGCCCGAGGCGCCCAGCGGATGGCCGATGGCGATGGCCCCGCCCCGGGGGTTGAACCGCGAGTAGTCGCCGTCGGGCAGGAACTCCTCGGCCCAGCGCAGGGCGATGGCGGCGAACGCCTCGTTGCACTCGATGCTGTCGAACTGGTCCACCGTCATGCCCGACCGCGCCAGCAGGCGTCGGGTCACCGGGTTGGGGGCCGACAGGACCAGCACCGCGTCCTCGGCGCCGACCGCGAAGGACACGAAGCGGGCCCGCACGGGCAGACCCAGCGACTCGGCCAGGGCCCGATCGGCGATGAGCATGGCCGAGGCGCCGTCGGACATCTGGGAGGAGTTGCCGGCGGTGATGGCCGGTGCCAGATCGGGATCCCACTTGGCCGCCGGACCCAGCTGGGCGAGCGACTCCGGGGTCGACTCCGGGGCGGATGCCCTCGTCGCGCTCGAGGATGGCGTCGGTCATGGTGCCGTCGGCGGCCTTGATCGGCACCGGCACCGTCTCCGCCGCGAAGTGCCCGTTGTCCCAGTTCTCCTGTGCCCGTCGATGCGATTCGGCCGCGAAGGCGTCCATGCGCGGGCGGGTGATCCCGTCCTTGTCGGCCAGGATCTGGGCCACCTCGAACTGGGTCATGAGCTGGCCGTCGCAGGCGGCCAGGAAGTCCTGGGAGAACGGGCCGACGCCCCCGGTGGCGTTGGAGGCCATGGGCGCCCGCGTCATGGACTCGACCCCGCAGGCGATGGCCAGGTCGTAGCTGCCGCACATGACGGCCTGGGCCGCGAAGTGCATGGCCTGCTGCGAGCTGCCGCACTGGCGGTCGATGCTGGTGGCCGGCACCGACTGGGGCAGCCCGGCGGCCACCCAGGCGTTGCGGGTCACGTTGCAGCCCTGCTCGCCGGACTGGGTGACGTTCCCGCCCACCACGTCGTCGATGCGCTCCGGATCCACCCCGGTCCGGGCCAGCAGGCCCTGGAGGGTGTGACCCAGCAGGTCGGTGGGATGCCAGCCCGCCAGCGCGCCGTTGCGCTTGCCGATGGGGGTGCGGACCGTGTCCACGATGACCGCGTCGCGTAGCTCCATGACCGCCACGATACCTGACACGCACGTCAGGTATTGTCGGACCATGCCCACCTCCGCCCCTCGCCGTCGGGCCACACCGGCGCCGCGCCCGCGCATCGTCGAGGATCCCCGTCGACGTGTCCGGCCGCCCCACCCGCCTGCGCGGCGTCGATCTCGACACCTTCTTCCGCCCCAAGCGCGTCGTGGTCATCGGGGCCAGCGACACCGCCCGTCGCCCGGCCACCAACATGTGGCGCAAGCTGCGGGCCTGGGCCGAGGTGTTCGGCGCCACCGTCGCCCCGGTGAACCCGGGCCGCACCGAGCTGGACGGGCTCACCTGCTACCCCAGCATCGGCGACGTCCCCGGCGGGCCGGCCGACCTGGCCGTCATCCTGGTGAACGACTCGCTGCCCGCCTTCGCCGAGGCGGCCGCGGCCAAAGCCAAGTTCGCCGTGATCTTCGGCGCCGGGTTCGCCGAGGTGGGCGGCGCCGGGGTCGAGCGCCAGCGTCAGCTGGCCGAGTTGGTGGCCGCCTCGGACACCCACCTGCTGGGCCCCAACACCAACCTCAACGCCTTCGAGACCTTCGACGAGTCCAACCCGGGCCGCAGGCTGGCCTTGATCACCCAGTCGGGCCACCAGGGCCGGCCGGTGTTCCAGTCCCAGGACGTCGGGTTCGCCATGTCGCACTGGGCGCCGTGCGGCAACGAGGTCGACCTCGAGTTCGCCGACTTCGCCAACTGGTTCTCGGCCCAGCCCGCCACCGGCGCCATCGCCGCCTACGTGGAGGGGTTCAAGGAGGGGCGCACCGTGCAGCTGGCCGCCGACGCGGCCATGTCGCGCGGAGTGCCGATCGTGGCCGTCAAGGTGGGCAAGACCGACGCCGGCCGCTCCATGGCGGCCAGCCACACCGGGCACCTCACCGGCAGCGACCGGGTCATCGACGGGGTGTTCCGCCAGTACGGCGTCGTGCGGGTCGACGGCCTGGACGAGCTCACCGAGCTGTCCGCGGCCTTCTGCCGAACGGTGGCTCCGCGCCGGGGTCGGGCTGCCCAGCGTCGCGTGTGCGTGTACTCGATCTCGGGGGGCACCGGCGCGCACATGGCCGATCTGTGCGCCGACGCCGGGCTGACCCTGCCCGAGCTCACGGCCAAGACCCGCAAGGAGCTGCGGTCCTACATCCCCGACTACCTGCGGGTGTCGAACCCGGTGGACAGCGGCGGCCCGCCCTCGGGAGACGAGCGGGGCCGCAAGATCCTCGACGCCATCGTGGCCGACCCCAACATCGACGCGGTGATCGTGCCCATCACCGGGGCGCTGGCCTCCATGTCGGACCGCTTCACCCAGGACCTGGTCGACGTGGCCCGGACCACCACCAAGCCCGTGTTCGTGGTGTGGGGCTCGCCGCTGTTCGAGGACTCCTACTCCAAGGTGCTGGCCCCCGGCGGGGTCCCGGTGTTCCGGACCTTCCGCAACTGCGTGCGCGCCGCCGGAGCCTGGTTCGAGTACTGGGAGACCCAGGAGCGTTGGACCTCGCCCTTCGCCAAGCCGGTGACCCGCAAGGCCGCGGGTGCGGCCCAGGTGGCGGCCCTGCTCGAGGGCGTGAAGCCGGGCGGGGCCCTGTCCGAGTTCGACTCCAAGGCGGTGCTGGCCGCCTACGGCATCCCGGTGACGCGTGACGTGCTGTGCGACTCGGCCGCCGCCGCGGTGCGGGCGGCCAAGACGATCACGGCGGCGTCGGGCCAGCCGGTGGTCATGAAGATCGCCTCGCCCGACATCGCCCACAAGTCCGATCTGGGTCTGGTGCGCCTGGGGATCGAGGGCGCGGCCGGCGTGCGCCGCACCTACGAGGAGCTGCTGGCCATGGCCAAGCGCAAGGCGCGGGGCGCCACCATCGACGGCGTGCTGGTGTGTGAGACCGCACCCGGGCCCGCCGACGGCGGGGTGGAGACCATGGTGGGCATGAGCCACGACGATCTGTTCGGTCCGGCCATCGCCTTCGGGCTGGGCGGCACGCTGGTGGAGGTATTCGACGACGTGGCCATCCGGGTGCCGCCCTTCGACCAGGCCGAGGCGGCCCGCATGATCGCCGACACCCGGGTCAGCCAGATCCTGGCCGGCCAGCGCGGCGCCAAGCCGGCCAAGGTGTCGGCCGTGGTCGATGTCCTGGTCAAGCTCCAACGCCTGGCCCTGGACTTCGCCGACGACATCGCCGAGATCGACGTCAACCCGTTGGTGGTCACCCCATCGGGCGCGGTCGCCCTCGACGCCCTGGTCATCCGGTCGCGATGACCGCGACCCAAACCTGTCGCGCCAGCGACCCGCCAGGAGTCCCTCACGCCACAGGTTTGGCGTTCGGGTGGGCGCGGTGACCGATCCGGCCGCGGCGTGGCGGGACCGGGCCGCCATCGTGGGCATCGGCCAGACCGAGTTCGCCAAGCACCTGGAGCCTTCGGAGAAGGTGCTGGCGCTACGAGCCATCGCCGCCGCCCTCGACGACGCCGGCATCGATCCCGCCGAGGTCGACGGGCTCTCCAGCTACACGCTCGAGACCACCGACGAGGTCGACATCGCCCGCAACCTGGGCCTGGGCGACATCACCTACTTCGGCCAGGTGGGCTACGGGGGCGGCGCCGGATGCGGGGTGGTGGGCCAGGCCGCGATGGCGGTGGCCGCCGGCCAGTGCAACGTGGCCGTGGCCTGGCGCAGCCGCAAGCGCGGCTCGGCGTCCAGCCGGCCCTGGGCCGGCGTGGCCGCCCGGGTCGGGGGCAACAACCAGTGGACCCGTCCCTACGGCCTGCTGCGACCCGTGGACGAGATCGCCATGTTGACCCGTCGCTACCTCCACGACCACGGCGCCACCCGCGATCACCTGGCCAACGTGGCCCTGGCCTTCCGGGCCCACGCCAACCGCAACCCGGCGGCCATGATGCACGACAAGCCCCTGACCCGCGAGCAGTACCACCAGGCCCGCTGGGTGTCCGAACCGCTGTGCCTGTTCGACAACTGCCTGGAGAGCGACGGCGCCGCCGCGGTGGTCATCACCCGAGCCGACCGGGCCCGCGACCTGGCCCAGCCTCCCGCCTACGTGCATGCCTGGGCCCAGTCCATCCCCCGCCAGCACCAGACCATGACCAACTTCTTCTGTGACGATCCTCTCGACGGCCCGGCCTGGGCGTGTGCGGCCAAGCTCTGGTCCATCGCCGAGATCGGACCCGAGGAGGTGGACGTGGCCCAGCTCTACGACGCCTTCAGTCCCCTGATCCTGCTGTCGCTGGAGGGCTACGGGTTCTGCGGGCGCGGCGAGGCCGGCGCCTTCACCGACGACGGGGGCCTCGAAGTGGGCGGACGTCTCCCCACCAACACCTCCGGGGGCGGGATGAGCGAGGCCTACCTGCACGGCTTCAACCTCATCACCGAGGCGGTGCGCCAGGTGCGTGGCACCTCCACCAACCAGGTGGCGGGAGCCCAGTGGTCCCTGGTCACCTCGGGCGAGGGCGTGCCCACCGGCGCCCTGCTGCTGCGAGGCGACTCCTGATGCGTACCGGCCCGCCATGACCGACGTGCCCCCGTTCGCCGGGCTGCTCCCGGCACCCGACGAGGACTCCCAGCCCTTCTGGGAGGGCACGGCCCACGGCGAGCTGCGGGTGCAGCGCTGCGGGTCCTGCGGTCGGCGCCGCATGCCGCCGCGCCCCATGTGCCCGTACTGCCACAGCCTGGATGCGATCTGGGAAGCCACCTCGGGGCGGGGTCGGATCTGGTCGTTCGTGGTGCCTCATCCCCCGCTGCTGGCGGCCTACGCCGAGGTCGCCCCCTACAACGTGATCGTGGTGGAGCTGGACGAGGAGCCGACCATCCGATTCGTCGGCAACCTGGTCGACACCCCCGACGGCCCCTTGAACCAGATCGATCCCCACACCATCGAGATCGGCACCGCGGTCGAGGTGTGCTTCGCCCCGGAGGTGGAGGGCATCGTGTTCCCCCGTTGGCGGCGCGGCACCATCTCCTAGCTGTCAGACTGCGGGCGTGTCGTCGACACCGATGGCCGAGCCGTGGACCGCGACGGAGGACCAGACCGGCAAAGGCGGTCTGACCGCGCCTCCGGCGGGGGCTGCACTCGACTCGCATCGAGATCGGTCTGGCCACCGTCGTGGTGGTGGTGTCGAGCGTCTATCTGATCCAGTTCCTGCACACCATGGCCCACGCCTCGATGTGGAACGACGAGCTGGTGTCGGTGCTCAACTACTCGAGCCGCGGACCCCACCGGTCGTTGACCTCGGTCAACGACTCGATGATCCTGCCCAACTTCATCAACTCGGTGTTCCCGGGTTCGGGCTCGCTCGACCCCCTGCGCCAACGGCTCCTCTCCATGGTGGCGGTGGTGGCCATGGAGGTGGTCGGCCTGGCTGCCTTCGTCCGGCGCCGGTGGTACCTGCCCGGCGCGTTGTTCTTCTTCGTCTTCGCCGTCAACTTCAACTGGCTCGACGAGATGCTCCAAGACCGCGGCTACGGGATCCTGGGTCTGTGCGCCCTGGTGGCCAGCCTGTGCATCTGGCGCTTCCTGGAAGACGGTCGCCGTCGGTGGCTCGTTGGGCTGGCGGCGATCTCGCTGGCGGGCACGTGGACCGTGCCGACCTTCGTCTTCTTCCTGGGTCCGGCATGGGTGCTGGTGTGGGCCACCCGCCGTGAACGCCAGGTGGTCGGTTTCGCGCTGGGCGCGGCGGCCGTCACCGCCCTGCTCTACACGCCCGTGCTCGGTCAGCTCTGGCACCAGTTCACCACGTACTCGGATTCCTACGGCCACCAGTACGGCAGCCCGACCGCACCCCTGCGCACCCTGTGGGACTACCTCTTCGACCGAGGTGGGGACCCGATCATCTACGTGATGTGGCTGCTCGCCCTCGCCGCACCGTTTCTGGTGATGCTGCCGGAGCGGCTGCGGCTGCCGGAGGACCTCGAGGCGCTCGAGATCGATCTGGTGGTGCGCGCCCACAGTCGCTGCGGGCCACCGTCCGGGTGCTGCTGGGCGCGGCGGTCAGCGTGATGCTCATCGCGCTGGCCCTGACCACCCCGCCCCAACGGACGGTGTCCTACCTGGTGGTGCCGCTGGCCGTGGCCACGGCCGCCTCCTTGGGCATGCTCGGCTCCGATCCCCGGAAGGGCACGGTGTTCCGGGGATTCACCATCCTGGCCGCCGGGCTGGCCTGCCTACACGGCGTGTTCGCGATCAACGACTTCTCGTTTACCCCGATCGAGAATTGGAGCGGGGCCGCGTCATACATCCAGCGCACCTTTCCGGATCAGATGTCGGTGGCGGCCGTCACCCGGGGTCAGTACCTCTCGGCCTACCTGGGCGCCGGCCAGGCCACCGAGGCCATCGACCCCCACCGGCTGCGCGCCGGTACCCAGGTGGTGGCCATGTTCGATCCCAATGTCGGCCTGGAGGCGCCGCGACGTCAGCTCGCGGACGAAGCCCCCGGCCTGGTCGAGGTCGATCTGGCCCAGCGGCGGGGTGTGGAGCCGCCGGCGGTCCTTCCCGCTCCTGATGAGCCGACCCGAGCTGAGCCATGTCCGGGGCGTGACCGTCGACGGCGCGCCGGCCCCTGACCTGCTGGACGCCGACCTGCGCACCCACGTGACGGCGGAGCCGACCGGCCGCGGCCGCCCCCTGGTGGTGTCGGCCACGCTGGTCCCCGACACGGTGGCCCGATCGCTCGTCCTCGTGCTCGGCCCGGCGCAGATGGTCGGGCAGGTCCAGGCGTCGGCCGCCGATGCCTCCGGCCGCGCCACCCGGCTCGGCGGTGGCGACATCACCATCACCCCGGGAATGATCACCCTGCACCTGGGCGACCGCCGCCTGGCGCGCGTGACCTTGACCATCACCCCGGCTGGATCTGAGCCGCTGGTGCTGCGCGAGCTCTGGGTCTACCCGCCCTGACCCCTTCCCCCGCCAGCCGACCCGCCCTCGCCGGGGGGGTCAGCGAGGGGTTGACCCAGCCCCGGAAACTGGGCGCGAAAATGTGCGGTATCCGGCCGCAAAGATGCCCAGTTCGCCGTTTGGTCGCTACGCGGTCTTCTTGGTCGGCGACGTCTTCTCGGCCAGCGCCATGATGGTGATGGGCCGGTCGGGTCGCTCGACAGGCTTGCCCGACGGCTTGGGTGACGTGTCCACGCCGGTGGCCAGCGCCCGCAGGGCGCCCACGGTGGCCTGCTCGCGGGGGATGCGCGAGAACGGGTCGTAGTGGAACAGGCGCATGGCGTTGAGATGGGTGATGGCATCGATCTCGTCGTCGGGCACCCCCTCGAGAGAGCGCAGCAGGCGCTCGGGCGACTCGGGCCAGGTCGAGTCGGAGTGGGGGTAGTCGCACTCCCAGGTGATCTTGTCGAGGCCCACGTCGTGGCGGTTCTTCACGCCGGCAGCATCGTCGATGAAGCAGGTGATGAACCGCTCCCGAAACAGGTCGCTGGGCTTCATGGGCAGGTCCTGCCCCGTCCAGGACTGGTGGTGCTCGTAGACGTAGTCGCAGCGCTCCAGGAAGTACGGGATCCACCCGATGCCGCCCTCGCTCAGCGCGAAGGTCACATCCGGGAACTCGGTCATGACCCGCGACCACAGGATGTCGGCCGCGGCCTGGACGATGTTCATCGGCTGCAGCGAGATCATCACGTTGATCGGGGCCTCGATCGAGGTGATGGTGAGCTGCGAGGACGACCCGATGTGCAGGCAGACGATGGTGCCCTCGTCGCTGACCGCCTTCCAGAACGGGTCCCAGTGCTCGCTGTGGTAGCTGGGCCAGCCCAGCTTCTCGGGGTTCTCCGAGAAGGTCACGGCCCGACAGCCCTTGGCCGCCACCCGGTGGACCTCGTCGGCCATGAGCTGGGGATCCCAGATGGGCGGGATGGACAGCGGGATGAACCGGCCGGGATAGGAGCCGCACCACTGGTCGATGTGCCAGTCGTTGTAGGCCTGCACCATGGCCAGGGCCACGTCCTTGTCCTGGGTGCGGCTGAACAGCTGGCCGCAGAACTGGGGGAAGCTCGGGAAGCACATCGAGCCCAGGATCCCGTTGGCGTCCATGTCGGCGATGCGCTGGTCGAGATCCCAGCAGCCCGGGCGCATCTCGGCGAAGGAGGTGGGTTCGATGCCGTACTCCTCCGGGGGCTTGCCGGCCACGGCGTTGAGCCCGATGTTGGGCAGCTCCTGGCCTTCGTAGAGCCACACGTCGTCGCCCGAGTCGGTGTGCACCACCCGAGGCGCGACGTCGCGGTACTTGGCCGGCAGGTGCTGGTCGAACATGTCCGGTGGTTCGACCACGTGATCGTCCACCGACACCAGGATGAGATCGTCGACGTTCATGGGCTCAGTCCTCCAGACCGAAGATGCGCACGGCGTTGCCGGCCACGATGAGGTCACGCTCCTCGTGCGCGAGCGATGCCATGGTCTCGGCGATCACCTTGCGGGAGTAAGGCCAGTCGTTGCCGTGATGGGGGTAGTCGGTCGACCACATCATGTTGTGGACGCCGACCTCGTGACGGTTGCGGATGCCGTTGTCGTCGCGGATGAACGAGGCCGACATGTTGGCGTGCCAGTAGGTCGAGGGCGGATCGGCGATGGGCAGGTCGGTCCAGGACCGGTTGCGCCAGAAGCGATCGTCCATCTGCTCGAGGAAGTGGGGCACCCAGCCCACGCCCGTCTCGATCATGGCCACGTGCAGGCCCCGATGCCGCTCGAAGACCCCGGTGAAGATGAGCTGGCCCACCACCTGGGGCACCATGGCGAACACGCCCGCCAGGTTGGCCGCGGCCCGGGCGCCGGCACCGGCCTGGGTCCGGTACAGGCCGCTGCCCGCGGTGGCCGCCGCTCGCCGGTTGCGGATGCGGGCCGCTCGCGAGATGACGTTGATGTGGATGCAGATCGGGATGCCGGCCTCGGCCGCCGCGGCCCAGAAGGCCTCGTCGGCGTCGCCCAGCTGCTCCTCGGCGCTGGGCCAGTTGGACAGCACCACGGTCTTGAAGCCGCGGTCGACGGCCTGGTGCAGCGCGGCGATGCAGTCCGCCGTGCCCGTGGATGGCAGCTCCGCGGCCCCAACCAGGCGGGTGCGGTCAGGGGCCGAGAACTCCTCCCACAGGAACCGGTTGTAGGCGTCGAGCCCGGCGCGGACGAAGGCGTCGTCCTCGTCACCCAGGAAGTGCCCGACGGTCCGCTGGGGTGGGAACAGCACCTCGGCGTCGACGCCGTCGGTGTCCATGTCGGCCAGGCGGGCCGCCCCGTCGTAGCAGCCGGGACGAGCCTCGTCGTAGGTCACCCCGGTCCAGCGGAACTGGTCCCAGGCCATGCCCGGTGTGGCGGTCAGGCCGATCGGGTCCGCCTCGGCGGCGCCGGCGAACAGCCACCCGTCACCGCCGGCGGCGTCCTTGGCCAGCCTCGGGGCCCGATCCTGCAGCTCGGCCGGGAGCCAGGTCGTCCAGATGTGGGGCGGCTCCAGGATGTGGGCGTCGGCCGACACCACCCGGTAGCGGCTGGATGGGTCGGCCGGGCCGGACGGATCGGTGGCGGTCGAGCGTGGCGCCGACGTGATCGTCATGCCTGTCCCCCTCTCCGACCCGTTCCCCCCGGCTGGCCCTCGATGCTACCGCGGAACCTGACACTCGTGTCAGGTTCAGCTCCGGTGGATGAGGTTCATGGTCGAGGTGAGCACGGGCTCGCCGGCCTGGTTGCGGTAGGTGTCCTCCACCACGATGAAGGTCATGGTGCGCTCGCCCGACTGCTTGGCGTAGATGTCCCGCACGATGCCCTCGTAGGTGAGCACGTCGCCGGCCACGATGGGCTGGTGGTAGGTGAACTCCTGCTCGCCGTGCAGGACCATCCCGCCCCCCGCGTAGAGCTTGCCCATGACCTCGAACATGGGATTGGTGGCCGGCTGCTCGGCGGTCTGGAGCTCCTCGAACCGACCCCAGTTCTGGATCGAGAAGCCGAAGGTGGGCGGGGCCGGCACGCTGTCGAAGCCCTCGGAGCGGGCCACTTCCGCGTTGGCGTACACCGGGGACTCGTCCAGCACCGCCTTGGCGAAGTTGGCCAGCGGGCCGCGCTCCACCACCAGGGTGCCCCGGCCGGTGGCCTGTCCGATGTACTCGCTGAAGTCGGCCACGGCGCCGTCCCCCTCCGTCGTTGGTTATCCTGACCATTCGCAACCTGACACGTATGTCAGGTTTCCTATTCAAGCACGGACCAGAGCCAGGAACGTAGGGGGAGCACAGCATGGGCATCGTCGACGGCAAGGTCGCCATCGTCACCGGATCGGGCCGGGGCGTGGGGCGGGGCGAAGCCATGGAGCTGGCCGCCCAGGGGGCCAAGGTCGTGGTGTGCGACCCGGGACCCAGCTCCAAGGGCGAGGGCACCGACAACCGGCCCGCGGACGAGACCGTCGAGATCATCCGTGACCGAGGCGGGGAGGCCGTGGCCGCCTACGAGGACATCTCCTCGTGGGACGGCGCCGAGCGCGCCATCGGGGTGGCGGTCGACACCTACGGGGGGCTCGACGTGGTGGTGAACAACGCCGGCATCCTCCGCGACGCCCTGATCACCCGCATGACCGAGGTCGAGTGGGACAGCGTGATCGCCGTCCACCTCAAGGGCACCTTCAACATGACCCATCACGCCTGCGTGTACTGGTACGCGGAGTCCAAGGCCGATCGCCAGCGCCGGGCCGCCATCGTGAACACGGTCAGCTCCGCCGGCCTCCAGGGCAACCCGGGCCAGGCCAACTACGGCGCGGCCAAGGCCGGCATCGCCGCCCTGACCGTGATCACCGCCCTGGAAGGGGCCCGCTACGGCGTGCGGGCCAACGCCATCGCTCCGGGGGGCGCCACCCGCATGGTCAACGAGGCCATGCCGTCGATCCCGGTGCGCGAGGCCAACGAGGTGGCCGACGACGAGTTCGAATCGCTGAACCCAGGCAACTCCGCCCCCATGGTGGCCTGGCTGGCCTCCGACGAGTCGCTGCTGGTCTCGGGGCAGGTGTTCCGCGCCGTGGGCAACGAGATCGCCCACTACCTGGGCTGGCACCTGGGCCCGAGCGTGGCCAACGCGGCCAAGGGCGAACCGGTCAAGTGGGACCCTGCCCGCATCGGCGCGGCCCTGGCCAAGAACGTGTTCGGCCTCCAGCCCGGCGGCCTGCAGATGAAGGTCTGAGCCATCGGGTCATCCCGAGGCCCGACGTCGCTAGGGCGCCAGCGGTTGGAAGAAGCCCCGTTGCACCAGGCGAGCCAGATCGTCCAGCATGCGGTCCTGGTCGAAGCCCAGGTCCCGACTGGTGATCACGTAGGCGAACCGCTCGATCATGGCCAGCAGGGCGTCGGCGCGCAGCTGGACGGCCCGGGCGTCGACCGAGCCGCGCCCGGCGGTGCCCTTGGCCGATCGGGCCCCGGCCTTCCCCGTCCGCGCCGGAACCACCGCGCTGGCGATGCTGTGGCGAAGGGTGTCGGCGATCCGTCCGAACGAGGCGACACCCAGTCGGGCCAGCTCCCGGTCGACCACCTGGTTCTCGGCCCAGGCCCGGATCACCACGCCGTAGCGCCGGTAGAAGTCGAAGAACTCACCCAGCCAGGCCCGCAGGGCGTCGTGGCCCGCGGCCCCCGCCGGCACCTCGCCCAGGGAGGCGGCCAGCACCGCGGCCTCGTCCGCGCACTGCTCGGCCAGCGCCCGGAACAGGTCCTCCTTGTTGGCGAAATAGAGGTAGAAGGTGCCATGGGACACGCCGGCCAGGCGCACCACGTCATCCACCCGGGCGGCATGGAAGCCGTGCTCGGCCAGCGCCGGCACCGCCGCCTCCAGCAGCCGACTGCGGGTGGCCCGGCCCTGGCGACGCAGGTTGCGTCCGTCCACCGACGCGGCGTCGCCGTCCGGAGCCGGGGTCTGCCTCGTCTTCGTCGGTCGGCGGGCTGCCACGACACCCTCCAGGAGCCATGATGCTCGACGCCATCGTCCGCGAGGCCGCCGAGCGGTGGGGCGATGCTAGCTGCCTGGTCGCGCCGGCCGGGTGGTCGGTCAGCTTCCGCCAGCTGGATCAGATCTCCGACGAGGTGGCGGTGGGGCTGGCCGAACGAGGCGTGGGCGAGGGGGACGTGGTGGCCCTGTGCCTGCCCACCTGCCCGGACCACGTGGTGGCCTATGCCGCCTGCGCCAAGCTGGGTGCGATCACCGCCGGGGTGAATCCCCGCCTGACCGCCGCCGAGCGCGACGCCGTGCTGGAGCGGGCACAGCCCACGCTCGTCCTCGGCCCGGAGCTGGTGGGCGACGGGGTCGACACCATCCTGATCCCGCTGCGGGTGCCGGGGGCGGTGCCACCCGCGCTCGACCCGGACCCGGATCGGCCGGTGGCGCTGGTGTTCACGTCGGGCACCACCGGGCTGCCCAAGGCGGCCGTGTTCGCCGGGCGCCAGCTGGCGTTCATCACCGAGGTGGACACCGGAGGCCGGTGGGGCGGCGGCGGTCCCGGCCTGGGCGCCACCAGCCTGGCCCACCTCGGTCCCACCACCAAGCTGCCCGGCACCCTGATGCGGGGCGGCACCACCTACCTGGTCGAGCACTGGCGGGCCGCCGACGCGCTACGCATGACCGCCGAGCACCGGATGCCGGCCCTGGCCGGCATCCCCACCCAGCTGGCCCTCATGCTCCACCACCCCGACTTCGCCGGCACCGACCTGTCGTGCGTCAAGGCCGTGATCATCGGGGGCGGTCCCGCCACCCCGGCGCTGATCGCCGAGATCCGCGAGCGGCTGAGGGCTCCGGTGGCGGTGCGCTACGCCTGCACCGAGGCCGGCACCGGCCTGGGCACGTCCTTCACCGATCCGCCCGAGGACGCGGCGGTGTCGGTGGGCCGGGCCCACCCGGGCATCGAGCTGGCCCTGCGAGACCTCGACGGCGGCCGCGACGTGGGCGAAGGCGAGGTGGGCGAGGTGTGCCTGCGCTCCCCCGCCGTCATGTCGGGCTACTGGCACGATCCCGAGGCCACCCAGGCCGCTTTCTGGCCCGACGGGTTCGTGCGCACCGGCGATCTGGGCCACCTCGACGACCAGGGACGGCTGCGTCTGGTCGGGCGAGCCAAGGAGATGTACGTGCGGGGCGGGTACAACGTCTACCCGATGGAGGTGGAGGCGGTGCTGGCCGCCCATCCGGGCGTGGCCGAGGTGGCGGTGGTGGGCGTGGCCGACGACGTGATGGGCGAGATCGGGGTGGCCGTGGTGACCCCGGCCGATCCGGCGGCGCCGCCCACCCTGGATGACCTGCGCGCCTTCGCCGCCGAACGTCTGGCCCACCACAAGCTGCCCGAACGGCTCCAGCTGGTGGACCACCTCCCGCTCACGCCCATGGAGAAGGTCGACAAGCGCGCCCTGGCCGCGTCGCTGTAGTCGCCCGTGTTGGCCGCGGTTCACGTACCGCCCTGGTCGTGACCTAGCAGCCCACCTCGCCGTCGACCAGCTCGCGGATGAGGTCGGCGTGGCCGTTGTGGCGAGCGTACTCCTCGATCATGTGGGTGTAGATCCATCGCAACGAGCAGGGCTGGCCCCGCCGGGTGCCCACGTCATCCAGGTCGTGGGCCACGGCCGCGGCCCGGCCCGCGTCGCACTCGGCCAGCCAGGCGGCCAGGTCGTCGGCCCACACCGCGTCGTCGAGCGGGACGAGCTCGCTGTCGTCGATGGCCGGATCGAACCAGATGGGCGGGGTGTCGGGCTCGTCGAGCAGGGTCCGGCGGAACCAGTTGCGCTCGACCTCGGCCATGTGGCGCACCAGGCCGTGCAGCGACAACAACGACGTGGGCACCGGACGCCGCTTGCGGGCGTCGTCGTCGAGGCCCTCGCACTTGAGCAGGAGGGTGACGCGGTGGTACTCCAGCCACCCCTCCAGCATCGGGCGCTCGGCCAGCACGCTGGCGGGCTCGTGTCGACGTGGGTCTTCCAGATCTTCGACCATCAGGTGCGTCCCCCCCCCCAGCAAACTGGGCATCAAAATGTGCGCATACGGCACACAAAGGTTTCCATTTTGTCAGCTGGGGGTGGTGAGCAGGCCCAGCTCCTCGGCGTCGTCCAGCCAACGCACGAAGCGCAGGCCATGGGCCGCTCCTTCCACAGCCACGTCGGTCTCGTCCAGGGCGACGGCGTCGAAGGCCTGGGTGAAGGACCGGCCGTCGATGCGGTAGGTGACCCGCGCCTGCAGCCCACCCGGTCGGTGCTCCAGGTCGTGCAGGTCGATCTGGATGTCGCCGCGGTGGTTGGTGGTGGGGGTGGCCTCGCGGATCCAGTCGGGGTGGAACCGCTCGATCACCACCACGCCGCCGGGACGGACGTGGTCGGCGGCCGCCGACCACCGCGCGGCCCGCACCCCCGGATCGGCCTCGTTCACCAGGTGGCTGAGCAGCAGCACGGCATCGAAGCGGCGGCCCAGCTCCAGGCCGATCAGGTCGGCCAGGATCGCCTCGATCCCCCGCGACTCGGCGTGGCCCAGCATCTCCGGCGAGTCGTCCACCCCGGTGACCCGATGCCCGGCGGCCGCCAGCTCGACTCCGATCCGCCCGACGCCGCATCCCAAGTCGAGCACGCTCGACGCGGGCGGCAGGGCCGGCAGGATCCAGGCCGCCTCCCGTTCGCCCGACAAGCGGAGGTACAGCTCCACCGGGCTGCCGTCGGGGGCCACCGCCGGGTCGGGCGTCACGCCAGGATCCGTCGCTCCTCGCCCCGGGCCTCGGGCGAGCGCTGCCAACGGGCGTACTCGGCCGCCAGCGCGCAGCTGGCCAGGCGGGTGCGCACGGTGTCGGTGCGGCTGGTCAGCACCACCGGCGCCCGGGCGCCGAGCACGATGCCGGCTGCGTCGGCGTGCGCCAGGTAGGTCAGGTTCTTGTACAGGATGTTGCCGGCCTCGAGGTCGGGCACGAGCAGGATGTCGGCGTCGCCGGCCACCTCGGAGTCGATGTGCTTGGTGCGCGCCGCCGCCGGGCTGATGGCGTTGTCCATGGCCAGCGGCCCCTCCAACAGGCCTCCGCTGATCTGGTTGCGGTCGGCCATCTTGCACAGGGCAGCGGCATCCAGGGTCGAGGGCATGGCCGGGTTCACCACCTCGACTGCGCTCAGGATGGCCACCTTGGGCAGCTCGATGCCGATGGCGTGGCCCAGCTCGATGGCGTTCTGGCAGATGTCGGCCTTCTCGGCCAGCGTAGGAGAGATGTTGATGGCGGCATCGCTGATGAACAACGGCTTGGGATAGGTGGGCACGTCGAACATGAACACGTGGCTCAGGCGCCGCGTGGTGCGCAACCCGTGCTCGCGGTCGAGGACGGCCCGCATCAGCTCGTCGGTGTGCAGGCTGCCCTTCATGAGCATGCGGGCGTGGCGGGCGTGCACCAGCGCGGTGGCCTTGGCCGCGGACGCCGCGGGCCCGGGCGCGTCCACCACCTCGACCCCGTCCAAGTCGAGCCCCAGCTGTTCGGCCAGCTGGCGGATCACCGCCTCGGGCCCGACCAGGATGGGCACGATCAGCCCGGCGTCACCGGCCTCGATGGCGGCGGTCAGCGCTCGCTCCTCACACGGGTAGGCCACCGCCGTGGGCGTGGCGTGGTGGCCCCGACTGGACTGGATGAGCGACTCGTAGTGCTTGTGGTCGTGGAAGACCACGTCGGGCGCCACCCCGCGCCGGCCCTCGCGGTGGGTGGACGGGGCGATGACCTCGGCCACCCCCCGGACCACCGTCTGGTTGCGCTGGTTCACGGCCACGCAGTCGAGCTCGACCCCCTTGTTCTCGGGGTGCTTGGCCAGCACGGTCACGGTCATGGTCAACACGTCGCCGTGGTGGATCTCGCCCACGAACTGCAGGGACTGGCTGCGGTACACGGTGCCGGGGCCGGGCAGCACCGTGGCCAGCACGGCAGGTACCAGCGCGGCCGCCCAACCGGCGTAGCCGACGCTGGAGCTCACGTACCCGTCGCCCTGGCCCTCCTCGATGAGCAGGCCGCGGCCCATGGCCGAGACCAGGGCCACGTCCTCGGGACCGAGCTGACGGGTGATGCTCATGGCGTCGCCCACGGCCAGCTCGTCGAAGGTGCGGTTGGCCGGCACGGCCGCCTGATCCGGTCCCCCCGCCCCGACCGAGGGCTGGTCGCCTGCCCGGCCCCGGCTCGCGTCCGCCGTGTCGGCCATGGGGCGAGCCTACCCAGCGTCCGCCGCGGCCTCGTGCTGGTGGAAGCCCAGCCAGGCCGTCTGGTCCGGCCCGTGCTCCTGGCCCAGCCAGGCCAGGGTGGCTCGCTGGGACCGGTCGATCAGCTCGTCGGTGTGGGAGAAGTCGATGGGCGACACGTCCAGCGGGCACAGTGGCGGCAGCACGTGCAGCTCGACGTGGTCCTGGTAGGCGGCCACGTCCAGGATCAGGCGCTCCTGCACCAGCAGGCTCACCGCCTGCATGGCCATGCCCAACGCGGTGCGGGGCGCCCGATGCTGGTCACACGGGTAGCCCGTGGGCAGGACCCACAACTCGGTGGCCCCGGCCGCCACCGCGTGCGACAACGGGGTGTTGTTGGTGACCCCGCCGTCGATCAGCGTGTGCCCGTCGATGGTCACCGGTGGGAACACGCCGGGGATGGCCGCGCTGGCCAACACCGCCGACACTGCGTCGCCGTGATCGAGCACCAGGTCGATGCCGGTGACGATGTCGGTGGCCACCACCAGCAGTGGCACGGGCGCATCCTCGAGGCGGGTGAAGGTGAGGTGGCGCCGGAGCAGGTCGGCCAGCGCATCCGACGACACCAGGTGGTCGCTGCGGCCCAGCAGGCCCCGCAGGCCGACCACCGGATCGGCCGGGAAGACGTCGTCGCGCCCCACACCCCGCCAGATGTCGGCCAGCTCCTGGGCGCCGGCCAGTCCGGCCCGGCCGGCCACCCAGGCCGCGTTGATCGCCCCCACCGAGGTGCCCACCACCAGCTCGGGCTCGATCGCTTCCTGGGCCAGGGCTAGCAGCATCCCCACCTGGACCGAGCCCAGGCTGCCGCCCCCGCTGAGGACGAACGCCCTCGTCATCGGCTCACAGCTCCTGGATCGGCACCGAGAAGGAGGGGATGTTCGGTGCCGCCGTCCACCTCGAACACCTTGCCGGTCACCCAGGCCGAGGCCGGCGACGCCAGGTAGACCGCACAGGCGGCGACGTCGGTGACCTGTCCCACCCGGCGCATCGGGGTGTTGTCCTCCAGCTGGCGGCGAACCGACTCGTCGGTCAGCACGGTGGCCAGCGCGTCGGTCTCGATCCCGCCCAGCTCGATGGCGTTCACCCGGACCTTGGGCGCCAGCTCGGGAGCCATCTCCCGGGTCATGAACGACAGGGCCGCCTTGGAGGTGCCATAGGCCGTGAACCCTTGCTGGACCATGCTGGCGGCCCGCGACGAGATGTTCACGATGGCGCCGCCGCCGGCCGTGTCGATCATGGGGGGCACCACCAGCCGAGTCAGCAGGAAGGCCGAGGTCACGTTGAACCGGAAGGCCGCCTCGAAGGCACGCTCGCTGGTGCGCAGCAGGGGTTGGGGCGGCCAGCCCCCGGCGTTGTTGATGAGGATGTCGATGCGTCCGAACTCCGCCAGGGTGGCGGCCACCAGCGCCTCGAGCTGGGCCCGGTCGGTGACGTCGGTGGGCACGGCCAGGGCCCGCCGGCCCAGGGCGCGCACCTGCTCGGCCGTGTCGTCGATCTGGTCGGCCGTGCGGGCGGCGCACACCACGTGGGCACCCACCTCGGCCAGGGCCACGGCGATGCCCTGTCCGACGCCACGGCCGGCGCCGGTCACGATGGCTACCTTGTCGGGCACCTTGAACAGGTCGAGGATCATCGTTCCCCCTGGATCGAGCTGGGACCGTCGGTCCGCCGGGGAACCGTACAAGCGAGAGGGACAGCGATGACGTACCGGGTGATCCAATGGGCCACGGGCAACGTGGGCCGAGCCGCCATCGAGGGCGTGGTGGGCCATCCCGACCTGGAGCTGGTGGGGGCCTACGTCTACTCGCCGGCCAAGGCCGGACTCGACGTCGGCGACATCTGTGGTCGCGAACCGGTGGGCGTGACCGCCACCGACGACCGCGACGCCATCCTGGCCCTGGACGCCGACTGCGTGGTCTACAGCCCGATGCTGGCCGATCAGGACGACGTGGTGGCCATCCTCGGCTCGGGCAAGAACCTGGTCACCCCGGTGGGCTGGGTGTACCCCTTCAAGAGCCACGACGTGGTGGCGGTGGAGGCGGCCTGTCGGGCCGCCGGGGTCAGCCTGCACGGATCGGGCATCAACCCCGGCGGCATCACCGAGCAGATCCCCCTGCTGCTCTCGGCGTTCTGCCGCGACATCCGCCACGTGCGGGCCGAGGAGTTCTCCGACATCCGCACCTACGACACCGCCTTCGTGGTGCGCGACGTCATGCTGTTCGGCCAGAGCCCGGAGCTGGCCGCCTCGAGCCCCATGCTCGGGCTGCTCGGCGACGGCTTCTGCCAGTCCATCGACATGGTGGCCGACGGGCTGGGCGTGACCCTCGACCGCCGAGAAGCGCACCATCCACGAGATGGCGGTGACCACCGAGGCACTGGACACGCCGGTCGGGATCATCGAGGCCGGCACCGTGGCCGCCCAGCGCTTCACCTGGCAGGGGCTGGTGGGCGGCCAGGTGTTCATGACCGTTCGGGTGAACTGGCTGATGGGCGAGGACCACCTGGAGCCAGCCTGGATCTTCGGACCCGAGGGTGAGCGCTTCGAGGTGGAGTTCGACGCCGATCCGCCCCTGCGGGCGGCCTTCCACGGCATGCACCCGCCCTCGGTGGAGACGGCCGATCTGGCCCACAACGAGGGCATCCTGGCCACGGCCATGCACTGCGTGAACGCGGTCCCCTATGTGGTCGAGGCCGAGCCGGGCATCCGCACCTATCTCGACCTGCCCCTCATGCCCGGACGGGCCGCGGCGGACCTGGGGTGAGCCGACCCGGGGGCGACGACCGATCGGCCGCCGCCGAGCCGGCCAAGATCTCGACCGGCAAGCTGATCCTGTTC
The DNA here is from genome assembly GCA_963793965.1 of uncultured Microthrixaceae bacterium. Taxonomy (GTDB): domain Bacteria; phylum Actinomycetota; class Acidimicrobiia; order Acidimicrobiales; family Acidimicrobilacustridaceae; genus UBA4742. The sequence continues at coordinate 276,351 of CAWCCB010000006.1, read as the reverse complement.
TGCGCGTTGACGCCGGCCACCGCGGTGGCCGCCTTCGGACTGATCGTCTCGCTCCAGGTCGAGCTGACCGGCGACTCGGGGTCGCACTGGCCCCACGGCTGGTCCTCGGTGGTGCAGTGCGCGGTGGCGCTGGTCGTGGTGGGCAGCGCCCTGGGCTGGATCATCTGGAGCGAGCGCGAGCGCCTGGCCGCCGCCATCCGCCGCTGAGGTCCCCCTCGCGCCGCGGCTCAGTCCCAGATGACGTCGAGGCGGGGCGGGGCCCGGAACACGCTGCCGGCGATGTACTGGTCGCCGGCATCGGGGTCCAGGCGGACGCCGGGCAGGCGATCCATGAGGGCGTTGAGGGCCACGGTGGTCTCCATCCGGGCCAGGTGCATCCCCAGGCACAGGTGCGGACCGTGGGCGAAGCCGATGTGGGGTCGTCGTTCCCGGAAGATGTCGAACGCCTCGGCGTCGGGCCAGCGGCCGTCGTCGTGGTTGGCGCTGCCCAGGTTCATGATCAGGCTGGACCCGGCCGGGATCTGCACCCCGCACACCTCGGTGTCGCAGGTGGCGCTGCGCACGATGATGAGCAGCGGCGGCTCCCACCGGATGCCCTCCTCGATGGCCTGGGGCAGCAGCTCGCGATCCGCCACCACCGCCGCCATCTGATCGGGATGGGTCAGCAGGCCGTACAACAGGTTCGATGACGATCGGTAGGTGGTCTCGGCCCCGGCGGGCAGCAGCAGGCGCAGGAAGGCGTAGATCTCCTCGTCGGTCAGCTGCTGACCGTCCTGCTCGGCCTGGGCCAGCACCGAGATCATGTCGTCGGCCGGGTGCTGGCGCCGATCGGCCACGATGTGGGAGAAGTACTCGCGCAGCTGGGCCGACGCGGCCACCGCCCGATCCCAGTCCACGGTCACGCCGATGAGTTGCACGGCCAGCCGGTGGAACTCGGGCAGGTCCTCGGCGGGCAGGCCGAGCAGGGCGGCGATGACCGACACGGGGAACGGGAACAGCAGCTGGCGCACCAGGTCGGCATGGCCGTCGTCGATGAACTCGTCCACCATCCGGTTCACCAGCGGGGTCACCAGCTCGGTCTCCCAGCGCTGCATCTCCTTGCGGGTGAACGCCTGCTGCAGGATCGATCGGTAGGTGCGGTGCTCGGGCTCGTCCATCTCCAGGATGGAGCGACCCATGACCTCGCCCATCACCTCGCCGTAGCCGGCCGAGCTGAAGCGCTCGCCGTCACCCAGGATGGTGTGCACCGCCTCGTAGCTGTACGCGGTGAACAGCGCCGGGGACTCTCCCAGGGCTTCGTAGTCCAGGGTCTCGGTGTGGATGTGGACGCGCCGCATGTCGCCGAACGAGGGGTACGGCGTGGCGGCCCCATCGGCCCCCATGGCCCGGTTGAAGTCCTCGAACGGGTCATCGACCACGTCCGTCTCGATGCTGTCCACGTGGTCCAAGGCGCCTTCTCCGATTCCTGACATCCGTGTCAGGTTATCGGCCGGGGGCCGCCCCGGCTGAAGCCCGACGCGGCCGACGCCGGTGATGGGCTCCCAGGGCGGGCGCCGCCGCGGGCCACGCCCGGTCCAGCCGTCGTCCTCTAAGGTGACACGCATGTCAGGTTCGGGATCCGAAGTCGACGACGCCCGCCCGGCGGCCCTGGTGACCGCGTCGTGCCGAGGGCCGGGGCTGGCCCGGCTCGAAGAGCTCTGCCGCGTCACCTACGACCCGTGGATCGACCAGCACCCGCTGCGCATCTGGGACGGGGCCAAGCTGGCCACCCGCGTCGACGAGGTGGGGGCCACCGTGCTGGTGTGCGAGGCCGACTTCGTGTCGGGCGAGGTGCTCGAACGCCCCCTGCGGATCATCGGCTCGACCCGGGGCGATCCCACCAACGTGGATGTGGCCGCGGCCACGGCCAAGGGCATCCCGGTGCTGCGCACCCCCGGACGCAACGCCGATGGCGTGGCCGAGCTGACCGTGGCGCTGCTGTTCGCGGTGACCAGACACCTGCTCCCCGGCGACCACGACGTGCGCACCAACCAGATCTTCGCCAACGGCTCCATCCCCTATCAGCGCTACCGGGCGTGGCAGGTCTCGGGCCGCACCGCCGGCCTGGTGGGGCTGGGCGCGGTGGGCCGAGCCGTGCGCTGGCGACTGGAGGGCCTGGGGATGCGGGTCATCTCCTTCGACCCCTACTCCGACCAGGCCACCCACCAGTCGCTGGAGGCCATGCTGAGCGAAGCCGACGTGGTGTCCATGCACGCCGCGCCCACGCCCGACACGCTGGGCATGATCGGCGCCCGCCAGTTCGAGGCCATGCGCGACGGCGCGGTGTACCTGAACTCGGCCCGCGGCGGCCTGCACGACCTGGACGCGCTGGTGGCGGCCCTGCACAGCGGCCACCTGTCGGGCGCCGGGCTCGACCACTTCGACGGGGAGCACCTCCCTGAGGGCCATCCCCTGATCGAGATGACCAACGTGGTGCTCACACCCCACATCGGCGGCGCCACCTACGACACCGAGGTGAACCACACGGCCATGATCGCGGAGGACGTCGGGCGCATCCTGGCCGGCGAGACCCCGCTCCACTGCGTCAACCCGGAGGTCCTCCCATGACCACCAACTCCACGGTGACCGACCCCGAGGCCGGCCTGCCCATCAACGGCGCCCCCCTGGCCGAGGTCCGAGAAGCCGTCCTGGCCGCGGCCAAGACCATGCACGCCCGCGGGCTGGTCGAGGGCACGGCCGGCAACGTGTCGGGCCGGGTGGACGACGGCACCGTGGTGCTGACGCCGTCGTCGCTCAGCTACGAGGCCATGACCCTCGACGACCTGGTGGTGGTGGATCTGGAGGGCACCGTGGTGTCCGGCCACCGCTCCCCCACCTCCGAGAAGGCCGTGCACCTGTGCGCCCTGGCCGCCCATCCCGAAGTCGGTGCGGTGGTGCACTGCCACGCCCGGTACGCGTCCATGTTCGCGGTGGCCCGACTGCCGATCCCGGCGGCCATCGACGAGTTCGTGGTGTACATCGGAGGTGACGTGCCGGTGTGCGAGTACTTCGGATCCGGCAGCGACGGCCTCGGGCCCGAGGTGGCGTCCAAGCTGGTCGATCGTTCGGCCACCCTGATGGCCAACCACGGTCTGGTGACCATCGGCAAGTCGGTGGACGACGCCCTGCACTCGGCGTTGGTGGTCGAGCACAACGCCCACATCTTCTGGGGGGCGCGGCTGCTGGGTGGCCCGGTGGCCCTGCCCGATCGGGCCATGCGCGACTTCACCAACGTGTACGGCTACATCCGCCAGAACACCTGGATGCCGGCCTGACCGAGCCCGGCCTCTACGCTCGTCGGATGCCGAACACCGAGGCCTGGCTCGGGCTGGAACAGGCGGCCCCGGGCCACTGGTCCTTCGAGCTGACCCCCAACCTGGGCCGCTTCGACGGCGCCCTCTACGGTGGCACCGGGCTGGCCGTGGTCACGGCCCTGGCCGAAGCCGAGACCGGCCAGGACGCCCTGTGGGCCACCGTGCAGTTCGTGGACAGCACCCCGGTGGGTGATCGCCTCGACTGCCGGGTCGAGGTCCTGGCCCAGGGCCGGCGCACGTCCCAGCTGCGGATCACCGCCTCGGTCCAGGACCGACTGGTGCTCAACGCCATGGCCGCGGCCGGCACGGCCCGCAGCGACGGCCTCGAGCTCCAGATCGGGCACATGCCGGTGGTGCGACCGCCCGACGAATCACCCGAGTGGGTGCCCCGGGTGCCCTTCTCCCTGTCGGTGGGCAAGCGGGGCTGGCTCGACTCGGTCGAGCTGCGCGACCCCGAAGGCGAGCCGGGCGGGTCGGGCATGCCCGGACGGATGCTGTGGGCCCGCATGCGCTCGACCTCCAGCAGCCGGCCCACCCTCGGCTTCGTGGCCGACCTGGTGCCCTCGTCGGTGGTGCGGGCCGCGGGCCGGGCCGGCGGCGGCCGCAGCCTGGACAACACCCTGCGCTTCGGTCCGACGCCCACCACCGAGTGGGTCCTGGTGGACCTCGATCCCCAGCTGGCCCACGCCGGCTACGTGCACGGCGCCGCTCGCCTGTGGGGCGAGGACGGCACGCTCCTGGGCGTGGCCAGCCAGACCGCGGTCGCCCTCCTGTTCGACTGACCCATCGACCGACCCACACCCGACGATCCACACCAGTGGAGGGATGGCCGCCATGGAACTGCGTGAGACCCACACCTACCAGGCCCCCATCGAGCGTGTGCTCACCATGCTGCGCGACGACGACGCGACGGTGGCCAAGTACGAAGGCATGGGCCACCGGGAGGTGGCGATGCTGGCCTCGGAATCCGACGACGACCACATCCACGTGGCCTCGTCCCGGGTGGTCGACGTCGACCTGCCCGGCTTCGCCCGCCGGGTGCTCAAGCCGACCAACACCATGCGCCAGACCGATGACTGGACGCGCGCCGCCGACGGCACGTGGTCCGGCACCTTCGCGGTGGAGGTGGACGGCGCGCCGGTCGAGCTGTCCGGTTCCATGGGCCTGGTCGCCGGGGACGGCACCACCGACCACTCCGTGAGCATCACCATGAACGTGAAGGTGCCCCTGATCGGCGGCAAGATCGCCGACTGGGCCGGCAAGAACGACGTGCGGCGCACCCTCGACGCCGAGTTCGCCTTCGGCGACGCCTGGCTGGCCGACCACCCCGGTTGATCGAGGATCGGCCGAGCGTCTCCCGCTCGACCCCATGGCTGCACCTCCGTCACTGGCCAGGGAGCACCTAGGATCATACACATGTTCGAGGCGGCGGCAGGTGGCGGAGTCATGCCGGCGGCCGGCGGGCCGCTGACGTGACCGTCGCCGTCCGATGACGAGCTCTGCCAGGCCGCCGTCGTCCTGGAGGCGGCCTGCGCCGCGCTCGACGCGGCGCAGCTCCACGTGCTGGCCGAGCTCGAGGTCCGGGGCGTGTGCGACCGCGAGTTCGGGCTGGGCACCGCCTCCTGGCTGGCCGAGCCGGCCAATGCCGGCACGACCGGCCATGTCGCTTCACGGGTGAGGCTGGCCACCAAGCTGCGCGCCGGCCTCGACCGGGTCGACGACGCCCTCTCCGACGGGCGCATCACCATCGACCACGCCCGAGCCATCGCCGAGGCCGCCAACCCCCGCATCGCCGAGACCGTGCTCGACCACCAGGACGAGCTGATCGACGGCCGCCCAGCACGCACCGTTCACCATCTGGCGCCGCATGGTCGCCGAGCTGGCCGCCCTGTGGGACCAGGACGGCGGCTACGACCCGGCGGCCGACCTCACCCGCAACCGCCTGAACCTCAACGCCGTCGGCGACACCACCGCCGTCTCCGGCGAGCTGGTCGGCGAGGCCGCCCTGACCGTCTCCGAGGTCATCGAGCGCGAGACCGACAAGCTCCGGCGGCGGTACCAGCACGACCACGACCACGAGCAGGCGCCCGAGCTCGAGATCCCGTCTCGGGCCACCGCTGCACGCCCTGGCCCTGGCCGGAGATCTGCCGCCGGTCCCATGGCAGCGAGCCGGGCAGGCCCCCGGCGTCGACCTCACCCTCATCGCCCACCTGGCTGACGGCGAGGTCGAGGCAGAGGTCCCGCCCGACGACGCGGTGCAGCCCGAGGCAGACGTCCAGCCCGCAGACGCGGTGCAGCCCGACGTCGACCCGCGCCCAAGCCCTTCGATCCGCCGGCCGGATCGACCAGCGACCCGTCCCTTACCGTCGACGGCATCTCGCTCGAGCCGTCACCGCTCGCCTCACGACTGATCGCCGCCCTGTTCACCCCCGACGGACGAGCGACTCGACCCGACCCGCTACGCGCACCTCCTGTGCGATCCGGTGTTCCACCCGCTGCTGGTCGACGGCCGGCACGTACCGCTCGCCCTCGGCCGAGACGTCCGGCTGGCCAGCCGAGCCCAGCGACGGGCCCTGGCCGCCCGCGACGGCGGGTGCGTCTTCCCTGGATGCGACCGACCACCGGGCTGGTGCGACGCGCACCACATCCAGCCATTCGAGCAGACGGCCGGACCGACCTGGTCAACCTGATCCTGCTCTGCCACCACCACCACGGCGTGACCCACCGCATCGGCTGGGACCTGTCCGTGCGCCCTGACGGCGTCCGCCCTCTGGACCACGCCCACCGGCCTGACGCTGGTCGGCACAGCGCCGGTCCGCCAGCCTCGCGCTGGCCGCCTGAGATCAGACCCGGTCGAGGTCGAGCATCTTGATGGCGTTGCCCCGCAGGATCTTGTAGGTCACCTCGTCGTCGAGGCCCTCGCACAGCTTCTCGACATAGGCCTCGGAGTCCGGCCAGGTGGTGTCGGTGTGGGGGTAGTCGGTCTCGAAGCAGATGTTGTCCTCACCCACCTCGCTCAGGGAGTTGAGACCGTGGCGATCGGCGGTGAAGCACCCGAAGATCCGGCCGTAGTACTGGGTGGACGGCGGCACCGGGATGGCCTCCTTGGCCCCGGTCCAGGTGTCGTGGTTCTCCCACACCGTGTCGGCCCGCTCGAGGATGTAGGGGATCCATCCGATCTGGCCCTCCGAGTAGGCCAGCTTGAGCTCGGGGAAGCGCAGCAGGTTGCCCGAGAACAGCCAGTCGGCCATCGAGGCGATGGCGTTGTTGAACCCGAGGGTGACCCCCACCGCCTTGTTGGAATCGGGCGAGGCCACCGGGTTGGTGCTGGAGGACCCGACGTGCATGCACACGGTCACGCCGTACTCGTTGCACACCTGCCAGAGCGGGTCCCAGTAGCCCGAGTTGATGCTGGGCAGACCCAGCCGGGTGGGCATCTCGCTGAAGGCGATGGCCCGACAGCCCCGCTCGGCGTTGCGCCGGGTCTCGAGGGCGGCCAGGTCCGCGTCCCACAGGGGGATGAGGCAGAGGGGGATGTTGTAGCCGCCCGACGGCGCGCACCACTCCTCGATCATCCAGTCGTTGTTCGCCTGCACGCAGGCCAGGCCCAGCTCCTTGTCCTCGCCCTCGTGGAAGGTCTGGCCGCAAAAGCGCGGGAAGGTGGGGAAGGGCAGGGAGCCGTCGGTGTGGTTCACGGCCAGGTCCTTGATCCGCTCGTCGCGGTCCCAGCAGCCCTTGCGCATGTCGTCGTAGGTGATGGCCGTCATGGTCATCTGCGAGCGGTCCAGGGTGAGCCGCCCGTGCTCGTCGGGCTCGGAGGCGGCCGCCGGGATGGCCACGAACTTCTTCTGCACGTAGATCAGCTGGTCGTCGTAGTACCAGGCGTCACCCCACTCGCCGTCGGGGTCCTCGACCATGTCGTACTTGGCCCCCGAGAGGTGGGTGAAGCCGCCCCAGCGCTTGCGCTCCACCCGCGGACCCCGGGCCCGGTACTTCTCCGGGAGCCAGGTCTGCCACACATGAGGCGGCTCGACGACGTGGTCGTCGACGCTGATGATCTTGGGCGTGGCCATGTCCCGAGAATACCGCCGAACCTGACGCTGATGTCAGGAAACGCGCCCGGGCGACCGGTCGGGCGCGGCACTGTGACACATTCGGGCGTCCCCCACCCTTTGAGGGGTAGATGGCTGCACCCGACAACCCCGACTTCGACCGCTTCGCCGGCACCTACGGCCCTCGGCTGTACCAGGCGCTGGTGCCGGTGGCCGGCATCGACGCGGCCCACGACGCCGACCAATGACGCGCTGGTCTATGCCTGGCGGCACTGGGACCGGGTGAGGGGTCTCGACAACCCCGAGGGCTACCTCTACGTGATGGCCCGCCGCCAGGCGCGGCCGCGCCCCCGCCCGCTCGGCCCGCGCTTGCCCAGTCCACCCCCGGCCGAGCTGCCCGAGGTCGAACCCGGACTCGGCCGTGGCCCTCGACCAGCTGAGCGAGATGCAGCGCCAGGTGGTCTACCTGGTGGAGGGCTTCGGCTGGCGCCTGACCGATGTGGCGCGACTGCTCGAGATCTCGGTGTCGACGGTGCGCAACCACCTGGCCCGCGGCCTCGACCGCCTGCGGGCCGAGCTGAAAGTGGGGACGGGAACCGATGCTTGAGATCGAAGAGCAGATCCGCCAGCACGCCACCTGGGTCCAAGCCCAGATGCCGTCGCTCGACGACCCGGGCGACGTCGTGTCGACCGTCCTCCCGATGGCCGGCCACGCCCGGCATGGACGCCCGGGGCGACCGCAGTTGGCTGACCGTGGCCGCCGTAGCCCTGGTGGCGGTCCTGATCGGCGTCGTGGCCGTGGTCGCCTCACGTTCGGGCGGCGGCGGCTCGCACTCGCTGCCCGCGGTGGCCGCGACCAGTGGCGACAGCCTGCTGGTGCCCGCCGCGCCGCCCGACGGCATGCAGCTGTGGTCCATCGCCGTCGCCCCGCGGGAGCCGGCGGCGACCGCGCCAGGCGCACTGGTGGACCAGCTGTTCGGCCGCGACGGCCAGGCCCGCATCGAGATCACGCTGGATCCGACGGTCGAGGGCAAGTCCACGGCCATATCCGCGGGTACGCCTCAAACCATCCGCGGCCAGCGCGGATACCTGTACATGGCCGACCAGCAGACCACCGAGGTGAGCTCGGCCCCGTCGACCGTCGAGGTCCCGACGCAAGGCGCCAGCGACCAGCTGACCTGGTTCGAGCACGGGCAGTACATCACCGCCCGGTTCCGGGACCTCACCGCTCGACAGGCGCTCGACTTCGTCGGTGCCATGACCTGGGCCAGCACCAAGCCGGCCGACGGGTTCGTGGCCGGGTCCGGGTCCGACCTGACCACCCTGCTGGCCGCCACCCCGCGGCGGGCCACGGGCGTGGGCCTGGCCGCCACCTTCACCTATGCCGGCATCCACGACCCGTCTGACGCGCTGGTGGTCAACACCTGCCCGGACGGCATCGGCCTGTGCCCCGCCTCGTTCTACGACTACGCAGACGTGTGGTTCCAAGGCACCCACCACCCGGATGGCTCGGCGTCGGCCGTGCTCACGGGCATGGACGTGAACAGCCCGGGCTCGAGCGAGGCGCGGTTCGTCCAGGCGTGGCCCGCGGGCGGCACCGTGGACGTCGCCTTCCCCGGCCAGCACGTCGACCTGGCTGTGGCCCAGCGCCTGGTCGACGGCGTCGAGCTGACCAACTCGGCCGGACTGCGGGTCCAGCGGGCCGCGCTATCGGCCCGGCTGGCCGCGCTGCCCACGCTGACGGTGGCCGTGCTCCCCAACGGTCGGGTCGAGGTGCACGGCGGTGGCGGCGTCACCGCGGTGTGCTTCCGCTCGGTCGCGCTCTCGCTCACGTGTCCGGGAGCCACCCTGGACGACGCGCTCTCGAGCGGCCGCCAAACCGCGCCGGCCAGCGTGCTCGACGCGGCCGGGCACTGGTGGTTGGCCGTGGTGATGACCGGGTCGGGCCAGCTCAGCTTCTCGCGATCAGGGGATCCCCGCGACGTCGGCATCGGCACACCGCTGCCCGGCCAGGCCACCACCACGGTCGCGGGCCCCGCCGGCCAGGCCCTTCAGGTCGGACTCGTCCAGGTGCCCGACGGGATCGCCAGCGTCCTGGCTGCCCTGAGCGGCAACGGCCCCGCCACCGAGGCCGGGCGACCTGGGCTGTAGCCGACCGGTCCGCAGGCTGAGTGAGAACCGCATCCGGTGGGAGTACCATTCCTGACACAGATGTCAGGTTCTAGGGGGACGCTGATGGCAATCGATCTGATCGAGCTGGCCAAACCTCGCGGCCGCACCGTCGCCGACCCCCAGGTCGATCCGGTGACCGCCGAGGTGGTGCGCGGGGCCATGGAGACCGTGTGCTTCGAGATGGCCACCTACGTGAGCCGCACCGCCACCACCCCCATCCTCAACCAGTCCAACGAGCGCAACGCCACCGTGCTCGACGCCCGCGGTCGCCTGGCCGCCCTGAGCGTGGGCATCCCCCAGTTCATGCTCACCTCCACTCTGCCGGTGCGCTTCGCCCTGGAGTTCCTCGGCACCGACGAGTTCCGCGAGGGTGACGTGTTCGTGGCCAACGACCCATACCACGGCGGCGGCCACCTGCCCGACTACAACGTGTTCGCGCCGGTCTTCGCCGACGACCCGGCCACCGGCACCCGGCGCATGGTGCTGATCGCCTCCATCCAGTGCCACCACGGCGACACCGGTGGTGGGGTGCCCGGCGGCTACAACGTCACCGCCGCCGACGTGTGGGGCGAAGGCGTGCGCTGGCCGGTGGTCAAGGTGATCGACCAGGGCGTGGAGCGGCGCGACATCCTCTACGCCCTGCAGGTCAACAACCGCCTGCCCGACTACATCGGCGACCTGCGGGCCCAGATCGGCGCGGCCCAGCTGGGCTCGGCCCGGTTGGGCGAGATCATCGAGCGCCACCGCATCGACGTGGTCGAGGAGTCGGTCGACTTCATGATCGACTACGCCGCCCGACGCTTCTCCGAGGAGGTGGCGGCCTGGCCCGACGGCCGCTACGAGGCCGACTGCTGGGTGGATCACGATCCCCTGGGCAACCCCGACGTGCACCTGCACGTGGCCGTGTCGGTCGACGGCGATCGCCTCCAGATCGATTTCACCGGCAGCGACACCCGTCCCGAGCTGCAGGCCTGGTCGACCTACGGGAACACCCGGGGCTACACCGTGGCTCAGATCGCGGCCATGATGGATCCCGAGATCCCCAAGAACGAGGGGTTCTTCGAGGCCATCGACCTGGTGGTGCCCCAGGGCTGCGTGCTCAACCCGGCACCCAATCGTCCCGTGTCGGCCGGCACCCACCATCCGGGCGCGGATGTGGGGGAGGTCATCGCCCTGGCCCTCCAGTACGTGCTGCCCCACAAGGCCGTACCCCAGGTCTACAAGACCGGCATCCCCACCGTGATCACCGGCACCGACCCCCGCACGGGCAAGGCCTTCACCGACCACTCGGCCGAGGTCTACGCCGGCTGGTGCAACGCAGCCGAGGGCATGGACGCCTGGGGTTGCCAGGCCGCGGCCTTCGGCAACCTGTGGAAGGCCACCGCCGAGATCAACGAGAGCCTGTACCCCCACCTCCAGTGGAGCCGCGACTACCGCACCGACTCGGGCGGCCCGGGCCAGTGGCGAGGCCTGTGCGGCAGCCACTACGTCAAGGAGGTGCGGACCGACGCCAAGGTCTACACCTACGTGGTGGGGATGAAGTACCCCATGCCGGGCATCGCCGGAGGCAAGGCCGGCGCACCCAACCAGCTGACCATCCGCTACGGCTCCGACGACCCCTACGTGGTGGCCCACACCGCCGACTGGGTGCCCATCGCCGCCGGACAGAAGGTCTGCTACGACTACGGCGGCGGGGGCGGGTGGGGCGATCCGCTCGACCGGGATCCCCAGGCCGTGCTCGACGACGTCCTCGACGAGTACGTGTCGGTGGGCGGGGCGGAGCGCGACTACGGCGTGATCCTCACCGGGTCGCTCGACGACCTGACGCTGGCCGTGGACGAGGTGGCCACCGCCGCTCGGCGTGCCGAGCGCCGCGCCGCGGCCTGACCCGGCGCCCTCACCGGAGACGAGGGGATAACCTCAACCTGACACACACGTCAGGTTTGGGGGGGCAGGTGCCGGACACGCAACCGACAGGCGGGGGCTACCGCATCGGCGTCGACGTCGGTGGCACCTTCACCGATCTCATCTGCGTCACCCCCGACGGCTCGGTGGTGCTGGACAAGACGCCCAGCACCCTCGACGACCAGTCGATCGGGGTGATGACCGGCCTGGCCCAGCTGGCCGAGACGTTCGGAGTCCGGCTGGCCGAGCTCTGCGGGCAGATCGACATCGTGGTCCACGGGACCACCACCGCCGACAACACCATGATCACCGAGACGGGCGCCAAGGTCGGGCTGCTGGTGACCGAGGGCCACCGCGACGAGATCGAGATGCGCCGGGTCCACAAGGAGCAGATCTGGGATCCCTCCTACCCGGCGCCGTTCGCCATCGCTCGGCGCCGCAGCCGCATCCCCATCCCCGAGCGGGTCGACTACGCCGGCGAGGAGTTGCTCGCCCTGGACGAAGAGGCGGTGCGCGCCGGGATCCGGCGCCTGCGCCAGCTCGGAGCCGAGTCGCTGGCCGTCATGTTCCTGTTCAGCTTCGTCAACCCCGACCACGAGCGCCGGGCCCGCGAGCTGATCCTGGAGGAGTTCCCCGAGGTGGGCCACATCTCGCTCAGCCACGAGGTGATGCCCCGGGGACCCGAGTTCGAGCGCACCTCGACCACGCTGGTCAACGCCTATGTGGCCCCGGGTGTGTCGCGCTACGTGAGCCGCCTGGGCCAGCGCCTGCGGGAGGCCGGCTACGAGGGCGAGCTGCTGATCATGGCCTCCACCGGCGGGGTCATGCCCCCGGCCAGCGTGGGCCGCCGAGCCGTCTCCCTGCTGGGTTCGGGACCCACCGGCGGGGTCATGGGGGCGGCCGCGGCCGCCGACCGCGCCGGCACCCCCGACTTCGTGGCCGTGGACATGGGTGGCACCAGCTTCGACATCTGCCTGGTCCGCGACGGGGTGCCCGAGATCCGCACCGATTGGAACTGGCGCTACCGCTACTACATCGGCATGCCCATGGTGGACGTGCAGTGCGTGGGCGCCGGCGGTGGGTCCGTGGCCCGGGTCCGCCAGGGGTCGCTGCTGGTGGGGCCCGAGTCGGCCGGGTCGATCCCGGGGCCCGTCTGCTACGGCCGGGGCGGCGAGCGGGCCACGGTGACCGACGCCGACGCCGTGCTCGGGTTCCTGCCGCTCGACCGCTTCGCCGGCGGGCGCATGACCCTGGACCTGGACGCGGCCCGCGCCGCGGTGAGGCGCGACGTGGGCCAGCCGCTCGGCCTCGACGTGGTCGAGGCGGCCTGGGGCATCGAGCGCATCGTGAACGCCAACATGGCCGACGCCACCCGTCGGGTGCTGGCCGGGTCCGGCGTCGACGCCCGCCAGCTCGATCTCATCGCCTACGGCGGCAACGGGCCGGTGCACGCCTGGGCCATCGCCGCCGAGCTGGGCATGCACCGCGTGCTGGTGCCCAAGGCCGCGCCCGCCTTCAGTGCCCTCGGACTGCTGGTGTCGGACTACAAGGTCGACCTGACCCGCAGCCACGTGAGCCCCCTGTCCCAGGTGGACGTGACCGATCTGGCCGGGCTGCTCGACGAGCTCGACACCGAGGTGACCGACGAGCTGGACCCGACCGGGCTGGGCGACGAGGACGTGACCCGACATCGCTTCGTGCAGATGGCCTACGCCGGGCAGAACTTCGACATGAGCGTTCCCACCACCATCGGCTCGGGCTCGCCGGGCACCGGCGGCGACGAGCTGGACCAGGCCGAGCTGATGAACCTGGCCGAGCGGTTCCACGACCTGCACCAGGCCGACCGGGGCTTCTCCTTCCGCCAGCAGGAGCCGACCGTGCGCGGCGTGCGCATCACCGCGCTGGGCCGCACCCCGAAGCCGCCCCGGCTGGCCGAGCTGGGCACCGGTGACGCCGAGGGCGCCCGGACGGCCAGCCGGCCCGTCTACTTCGGCGAAGGCTTCCTGGACACGCCCACCTACGACGGCACCAAGCTGGGGCCCGGCGCCACGCTGCACGGTCCCGCCCTGGTGGAGGAGCCGTTCACCGTGGTGGTGGTGCCGCCCGGGGCCAGCCTGACCCTGGGCGACCACGCCAGCTACCAGCTGGTGCTCGACGAATCGACCCCCCACCACCCGGCCTCGTGACCGACTCGACCTCATGAGCGACTCCGGACCCGTGTGGCTCACCGCCGAGGAGCACCGCACGTTGCGCGCCGTGCTCGATCGCGTGGTGCCCGGTGACGGCGTGTGCCCTGGCGCGGGCGAGACGGGAGGGGCCGACTACGTCGACCTGCTCCTCGGGGCCTTCGCCTTCGATCCGCCCCGGCTGTTCGCCGGGGGCCCCTTCTCCGGGCGCCAGGGGGGCGAGGCCGGATTCGACCGCTGGCTGGAGATCGGCGCCCTGGAGGAGCTGGCCTGGCGGATCCGCATCGAGGGCTCCCGGGGTCGGCCCGAGCGCGAGTTCAACGGACCTGTCACGGGCTGGCAGGAGCGCTACCGCCACGGCCTGGCCGCGCTGGGTGCCGACTTCGCCGACGTGGCCGCCGATGAGCAGAAGCGCCGGATGCGCGAGACCATCGACCCCGACTTCCGCCAGCTGTTGTTCGAGCACGCCTGCGAAGCCCTGTACGGCGACCCGGTCTACGGCGGCAACCGCGACGGCCAGGGATGGACCGCCATCGCCTTCGACGGTGACGTCCAGCCCCGGGGCTGGACCGATGACGAGGTCACGAACCCCAATGGCTGACGCCCGTCCCCCCTCCCTCGCGCCGCAAATCGGGAATCTTTGCCTGCGGATACCGCACATTTCGACGCCCAGTTTCCGTGGTCGGGCTGGTCGTCGGTGAGCGACACCGATGCCGATGCGGTGATCGTGGGGTCCGGGCCGGCTGGGTCGGCGGTGGCCCAGGTGCTGACCGACGCGGGCTGGTCGGTGATCATGCTGGAGAAGGGCCGCAACCACCTGCTCGAGCTGGACTCCCCCTACGAACCGCTCGGCCACCTGTCCAACGACGAGCTCAAGCTCATCCACCGACACCTGCTCGGGCCCGATCCGCTGGTCGAGCCCCGCACCTACCGGCGCACGCCCGACGACGGCGACCACCTGGTGGTCGGCCACGTGAACTCGCTGCCCTCGACCGTGGGCGGCGGGGGGTACCACGCCGATGCCAAGCTCCCCCGCCTTCGGGAGGACGACTTCCGCGTCCTGTCCACCTTCGGCCCCCAGGACGACGCCTCGGTGGCCGACTGGCCCTTCAGCTACGCCGACCTCGAGCCCTACTACGCCGAGGTGGAGCGCATCGTCGGGGTGGCGGGCGAGGAGACGAACCCCTTTGCGGCGTGGCGGTCCGGTCCCTACCCCATGCCACCCGGGCCCGACATGTACGGCGCCGTCTTGTCCATGCAGGCAGCCGAACGCGCCGGTCTGCATCCCTACCGGGCGCCCACGGGGATCAACTCGGTGCCCTACGACGGACGCCCGGCCTGCAACAACTGCGGCTTCTGCGGCTGGTTCGGGTGCCCCATCGATGCCAAGGGCGATCCGGTGGCGCTACTGCGCCGGGCGCTGCGCACCGGCCGCCTCGAGGTGCGGCCCGAGTCCCGGGTGACCGGGGTGACCCTGGACGGCACCGGCCGGCGGGCCACGGGGGTTCGCTACCTGGACGCGGCCCGGGTCGAGCACCGGGTGCGGGCCGGGCACGTGGTGCTGGCCGCCGGCGCCTTCGAGACCCCGAGGCTGATGCTGGGACAGACCGGGGCCCCCGACGGCGGCCTGGGCAACTCGTCGGGGCTGGTGGGTCGCAACCTCATGTTCCACTTCCAGACGCTGACCGTCGGGGCCTTCCCCTTCCGGCTCCACACCATGCGGGGGCGTTGCGTCACCGCGGCTCACGACGACTCCATCGTGGGCGACGACGCCCAGCAGGCCGCGGCCCGCGCCGCCGGCCTCCCCTGGATCCGGGGCGGGCTGACCGAGCACGGCGGCGGCAACCAGCCGGTGTCCGAAGCCAAGCTCTACGGCTCGGGGCGCCTCCACGGCGCGGCCATGCGGGACTCCTCGCTGCGGGACCGCCTGTGGGTGTTCACCGTCCAGGGCGAGGACCTGGCCCAGCTCAGCAATCGCGTCGATCTCGATCCGACCGTCACCGACGCCTGGGGCCTGCCCGCCGGGCGCATCACCTACCGCCCCCACCGCCACGAACTGGTGCTGTCGGATCACATCGCCCCCACCCACGAGGCCATCCTGCGCGACGCCGGCGCCGAATGGGTCATCACCACCACGTCGCCGCCGGTGGACGGACCCGACCGGCAGTCCGGACGCATGGCCGACCACTCGACCCCGGCCAGCTACCACATCATGGGCACCTGTCGGATGGGGACCGATCCGGCCACCAGCGTGGTGAACCCCGACGGGCGCCTGTGGGACGTGGACAACGTCCTGGTGGCCGACTCCTCGGTGTTCCCCACCTCCGCGGGCTACAACCCCACGCTCACCCTGGTCTCGGTGGCGCACCGCTTCGCCCGCCATCTGGTCGACGACCCTCTGCCGGCCACCAGCCCGCAGGCCTGAACCACCTCGCCTCCGCCAAGCGCGGGTCGGGAGGTGCCAGGCTGAAGCGCGTGTCAGCCGGCTCCGTACCCGACACGCTCGATGCCCAGGCGACCCCCGGCTGGCTCCGGGACCATCGGGCCGAGCTGGTCGTGCTGGTCGTGGCCCTGGTCGCCCGGCTCCTGTACTGGGCCTGATCACCCCTCACTACGTGCCGGCCAGCGACGCATCGCAGTACCAGGAGATCGCCCACAGCCTGGCCACCGGCCGCGGCTTCGACATGACCTACCCGCAGCTGGCGCTGCATCCGACCGCCTTCCGGCCGCCGGTGTACCCGATGCTGCTGGCGGTGGTGTTCTGGCTGACGGGCTCGGCTCTGTGGGCCGGTCGCATGCTCAACCTGGTCATCGGGCTGGGCGTGGTGGCGCTCAGCCTGCAGACCGGTCGTCGGGTGGCCACCCGGCGAGCCGGTCTGGTGGCGGGGCTGGCCGTCGCCCTCTACCCGCCCCTGATCGCCAACGACGTGGTGCTGCTGTCCGAGCCCGTCTCGCTGCTGTTGATCCTGGGCCTGGTCCTGGCCCTGGGTCGGCGGCGGGTGGTCCTGGCCGGGGTGCTGTGCGGTCTGCTCGTCCTGTCCCGACCCTCGGCCCAGGGCATCGCCCTGGTGGTCGGTCTCTGGCTCCTGTGGCAGCTCGGCTGGAAGCGCGGCGCCCAGTTCCTGGTGGTGACCGGACTCGTCATCGCGCCTTGGGTGGTGCGCAACTGGGTCCAGTTGGGCTCGCCCGTTCTGGTCACCTCCAACGGCTTCAACGAGGCGGCCATCTACTCCCCCGCCGCCCGCCAGAACGGTGCCTTCGTCGACCCGGTGTTCAACCCCGCCTTCGCCCGCTACCGCCTGGCCCAGTTCGACGAGATCGGGTGGCAGCGCGACCTGCAGCACCTGGCCCTGCAGTCGCTCCGCCAGCACCCCAGCCAGGTCCCACGCGTGGTGGCGCGCAACGCGGCCGACATCCTCGAGCTGAAGCCGTCCGACAACCGCCTGGCCGAGATCTGGGACGGGCGCAACCTCACCTTCGTGGACGCGACGATGCCGGCGTTCTACTTGGTCACCCTCGTCGGCGTGATCGGGGTGGGCCTGGGCTGGAAGGACCCGATCATGAAGCTGCTGGCGTTCATCGCCGGCTACTTCCTGGTCGACCAGCCTGCTGCTGGTGGCCCCACCGCGGCTACGGGCACCGTTCGACCTGGTCTGCTGCATCGGGGTGGGCGTCGCCGTCGACGCCGCCCTACGTCGCCGCGCCAAGGCGACTCAGGTCTCGGCGTAGCGGGAGAGCAGGCCCCGGGCGATGACCATGCGCTGGATCTCGTTGGTCCCCTCCCCGATGATCATCAGCGGGGCGTCCCGGTAGTAGCGCTCCACCGGCAACTCGGTGGTGTAGCCGTAGCCCCCGTGGATGCGCATGGCCTCGGTGGCCACCTCGAACGCGGCTCTCCGAGGCGAACAGCTTGGCCATGCCCGCCTCCACGTCGGCCCGCTCCCCGTTGTCGATCTTGCGCGCCGCGCTGTGCACCAGCAACCGCGACGCCTCCAGCTTGGTGGCCATGTCCGCCAGCTTGAACTGGATGGCCTGGTGGTGGGCGATGGGCACGCCGAAGGTCTCGCGCTGCTGGGCGTAGGAGATGGCGGCCTCGAACGCGGCCCGGGCCACCCCCACTGCCCGCGAGGCCACGTTCACCCGGCCCAGCTCCAGCGAGGAGAGGATCAGCTGCAGTCCACGCCCGAGCCATTCCTCGCCGCCCAACATGTTGGCGGCCGGCACCCGATGGCCGTCGTAGACCATCTCCACCGTCTCCACGCCCTTGTAGCCCAGCTTGCCGATCGTCTTGGACACCGAGATGCCCTCGAATCGCTGGCCCGGGTCCTTCTCCACGATGAAGCAGGTGATGCCCTCGGGGGTCCGGGCGGCCAGGGCCACGATGCCCGCCCGCTGCCCGTTGGTCACCCACATCTTGGTGCCATCGATGATGTACTCGTCGCCGTCGGGGGTGGCCTTGCAGCGCAGCGCCTTGGTGTCGCTGCCGGCGTCGGGTTCCGAAAGGGAGAAGGCACCGCGGATCTCACCGCTCGCCATGCGGGGCAGCCAGCGCTGCTTCTGCTCGTCGGTGCCGAACCGCTTGATCAGGTTGGAGCAGATCATGTGGGTGTTGAGCACGCCCGACAGCGACATCCACCCGGCGGCCAGCTCTTCGACCACCCGGGCGTAGGTCAACGTGTCGAGCTCGAGCCCCCCGTAGGCCTCGGGGATGGTGGCGCCGAACAGCCCGAACTCCCGCATCTGGGCCACCATGGCGTCGGGGAACTCATCCGCGTGCTCGAAGTCGGAGGCGACGGGTAGGACATCGGCCACCACCCACTTGCGCAGGGTGTCGATGAGCTCGTCGGCCAGGGCAGGATCGGTCGCCATGGCCGAGATGCTAGAGCGTCGGTGAACCGCGCCTGAACGGCCGGTCCCCTACGAGTCGGTACCGGCGCTGGACCCGACCACCACCCGCAAGGGGGTGGCATCCAGGGCGCAGTGGCTGCAGGCATCGACATCGACGGCCCCGGCCACGGCCGCCTCGCCGGGGGCCGCCTCAGCCCGGATCCGCAGCGGATTGCGGATGGTGCAGGCGGCCAGCACGCCACCCGCCGCGCACATGGCCGCCGCCATCAGCATGGCGAGGCGGAAGCCGGTGGCCAGCTCGCCGGCGTTGAGGTACGAGTCCCCGGTGATGCCGGCCAGGAAGGGCAGGACCGACACCGCCAGCAACCCGGCGGTCCGGGCCACCACGTTGTTGACGGCCGAGGCCACGCCCGCATTCTCGGCCGGGGCCGCCCCCATAGCGGTGGACGTCAAGGGAGCCACCGTGATGGCCAGGCCGGCCCCGAACACCAGCACCGCGGGCAGCACGTCGGTCACGTAGGACCCCGACGGCGTCATGCGCGACAGCAGGGCCAGACCCAGCGCCACCACCACGGGTCCCGCGCTCATCTGTAGTCGAGGCCCGATGCGGGCGGCCAGCCGGCCCGAACGGGCCGAGAACAACAGCATGACGAGGGTGACCGGCAGCAGCGTGAGCCCGGCTTCGAGCGGCGTGTAGCCCGCCACCACCTGCCGTTCCACCGGCAACAGGAACAGCGCCCCGCCCAGGGCCCCGTAAATGATGAAGGTGACGCCGTTGGCCGCGCTGAACTGGCGAGCGCGGAACAGCCCGAGCGGGAGCATCGGATGGCGGACCACCGCCTCGGCCCGCAGGAAGATCACCAGGCCCGCCACGGCCACGACCAGCCCGACCACCACGACCGGAGACGTCCAGCCCCGGGTCGGACCTTCGATCAGGGCGTAGGTGGCACCGGTCAACCACAGCACGGCCAGCACCGCGCCGCCCACGTCGATCCGCCCGGTGGCCCTCGGGTCGCGGCTCTCGGGCACGTGGCGGGCCGTGATGACCAGCACCGCGGCGGCCACGGGCAGGTTGATGAAGAAGACCCAGCGCCACGAGCCGATCGAGATCAGGTAGCCACCCACCAACGGTCCGGCGGCGGTGGCCAGGCCACCCAGACCGGACCAGGCGCCGATGGCCCGGGGTCGGTCCTCGGTGCGGAAGGAGGCCTGGAGGATGGCCAGGCTGGCCGGCGCCAACAGGGCGGCCCCCACGCCCTGGAGCACGCGGGCGGCGATGAGCCAGCCCGCCGAAGGCGCCAGCGCGCAGATGGCCGAGGCCACCGCGAACCAGGCCACGCCGATGGAGAACACCCGCGCCCGACCGAAGCGGTCGCCCAGGGCGCCGCCCAGCAACAGGAAGGCGGCCAGGGTGAGCATGTAGCCGGTGACCACCCACTGCAGGGTGGCCAGGGGGGCGTCGAAGCTGTGGCCGATGGCGGGCAGGGCGATGCCCACCACGGTGGAATCGATGGCGGCGATTCCCGATCCCATGACCGTGGCCACGATCACCCATCGACCCGAGGCCGACGTGTAGCGCAACCCCTCGCTCATCCCGTTCCCCCGTGGCGCGGACACGTCCCCGGCAGGCTAGCCACGCCCGTCCGTCGCCTTCGGGTCCGCCCGGCCCGGGCGGCACGGGCGTGTTTCGGGGGCGTGAACCCTGGAGCCGTCCGACCCCGGGTCGTTGACAAACTGTTGAAGGCGCTCCGTACAATTGGTCGGTGACCGTGCTGCTGCCGCGCTCGTTGGACGAGGTGTGTGCGGAGTTGGCTGCCCGTCCCGACGCCGAGCTGCTGGCCGGTGGCACTGACCTCATGGTGGGCGTGAACGCCGGGAGCCACCGCCCGAGCACCGTGATCGCCCTCGACCAGGTGGACGACCTGCGCGGATGGCGCCGGGTGGGCGACGAGCTCGAGCTGGGTGCCGGGCTGACCTATGCCGAGCTGGCCCAGCCCGATCTGGCCGCCCTGGTCCCGGTGCTGGCCCAGGCGGCGCGCACCGTGGGCTCCCCCCAGATCCGCAACGCCGGCACCATCGGCGGCAACCTGGCCACGGCGTCGCCCGCCGGCGACACCCTGCCGGGGCTGGCCGCCCTGGACGCGGTGATCCTGGTCCGATCCCTCGGCGCTGGCCGCGAGATCCCGATCACCGACTTCTTCGTGGGGCCCAAGCGCAACGCGCTGGCCCCGGGCGAGGTCATCGCCGGGGTGCGGGTCCCCGTGCTCGACGGTCCCCAGGAGTTCCTCAAGGTCGGGACCCGTAACGCCATGGTCATCGCCGTGGCCACCGTGGCCGTGGTGTGCGACCGCGCCGGGCGATCGATCCGGGTGGGGTTGGGCTCGGTGGGTCCGACACCGCTGCGAGCCCCCGAAGCCGAGTCGTGGGTGGCCGCTCGGATCGGTTGGCCCGATCTGGTCGTCGACCAGGGCGACCTGGTCGCCTTCGGGGCCATGGTGTCGGCCGCGGCGAGCCCCATCGACGACCACCGCTCGACCGCCCTGTACCGGCGCCACTGCGTGGGGGTCCTGGCCCGCCGGGCGCTGCACCGGATGACCCGGCCATGACGCCACCTCCGGCCTCGTCGTCGCCGGCCGCCCCCGAGGCCGCCGCCACCTACTCGCTGCACGTCAACGGCACGGCCCACGCCGTGTCCGACGCCTGGCTGGGCGAGAGCCTGCTCTACGTCCTGCGCGAGCGCCTGGGACTGCCCGGAGCCAAGAACGCCTGCGAACAGGGCGAGTGCGGCTCGTGCTCGGTGATGCTGGGCGACCGGCTGGTGTGCGCTTGTCTGGTGCTGGCCGCGGCCGCGGTGGACCAACCCATCCTGACCGTGGAGTCGCTGAGCGAGGACGGGGTGCTCTCCGACGTGCAGCAGGCGTTCGTCGACGCCGGTGCCGTGCAGTGCGGCTTCTGCACCCCGGGGCTGGTCATGGCCGTGCACGACCTGCTCGACCGCACGCCCGCGCCCGACGACCTGGCCGTGCGCGAGGCCATCAGCGGCAACCTGTGCCGGTGCACGGGCTATGGCCGGATCATCGAGGCCGTCCGGGTGGCCGTGCGCCGCCGGGCCGATCATGGCGGGCTCGAGCCGTGAGCGACCCCACCGCCACCGTCATCGACCGGCCGACCCGCGCACCGGTGGGTCCCTCGGGCCGCCTGGGGGACTCCGCCGCCCGCCCCGACGGCATCCCCAAGGTGCAGGGTCGCTTCGGCTTCGGCTCGGACCTGTTCGCCGAGGGCATGTTGTGGGGCCACACCCTGCGCTCCCCCCATCCCCACGCCCGCATCACCGCGGTCGACATCGGGCCGGCCCTGCGCATCGGCGGGGTCTACGCCGTGCTCACCGCCGACGACGTCCCCGGCTCCCCCACCTACGGCCTGGAATCGCCCGACCAGCCCGTGCTGGCCCGCGAGGTGGTGCGCTACATGGGCGAACCGGTGGCCGTGGTGGCCGCCGACCACCCCGAGACGGCCCGGCGCGCCGCGGCCGCCATCCGCGTCACCTACCAGGTCCAACCTCCGCTGGTCGACGCCCTGGCGGCGGCCGAGGCCGCACCCATCCACCCCGATGGCAACGTGTTCCGACACTTGGTGATCCGCCACGGCGACATCCACCTCCAGGTTCCGGGCGCCGTCACGGTGGAGGGCACCTACGACGTGGGCATGCAGGACCAGGCGCCGCTGGGCACCGAGGCGGGCCTGGCCATCCCGGCCCGCGACGGCGGTGTCGACCTGTTCGTGTGCACCCAGGCCCTGCACAACGACCTCGACCAGGTGTCGGCCTGCCTGGGCCTGCCGCCCGACAAGGTGCGCATCCAGCTGGCCGGCGTGGGTGGCGCCTTCGGGGCCCGGGAGGACGTCAGCCTCCAGATCCACCTGGCCCTGCTGGCCCTGCACACCGGGCGGCCGGTGAAGATGGTCTACAACCGAGAGGAATCCTTCTTCGGCCACGTGCATCGCCATCCGGCCCACATGTGGTATCGCCACACCGCCGACGCCGACGGGACGCTGCTGAAGGTGGAGGCCCGCCTGTGGTTCGACGGTGGTGCCTACGCCTCCACCTCCTCGGCCGTGGTCACCAACGGCTCGTGCTTCGCGGCCGGGCCCTACCGGGTGCCCAACGCCCACGTGGAGGGCTGGGCGGTGCGGACCAACAACCCGCCGTGCGGGGCCATGCGGGGGTTCGGGGCGGTGCAGACCTGCTTCGGCCACGAGGCCCAGATGGACAAGCTGGCCGCGGCCCTGGGCCTGGATCCCGTCGAGCTGCGGCTGCGCAACGCCCTGGCCCCGGGCGACGAGCTCATCACCGGCCAGGTGATCACCGGGGCGGCGCCGGTGGCCGAGGTCATCCGAAGCTGCGCCCAGGCGCCCCTGGCCGAGCCCACCCGCACCGATGATCCCGCCCTGGCCGTGCTCGAGCGACCGGGCGGCACCGGACGCACCACCGACTGGGCGGACGTGTCGCGGGGCACCGGCTTCGCCGTGGGGTTCAAGAACATCGGGTTCAGCGAGGGGTTCGACGACTACTCCACCGCTCGCGTGCGCCTGGCCGACGGTGCGGCCACGGTGACGTGTGCGTGCGCCGAGATCGGGCAGGGCTTCGTGACCCTGGCCCAGCAGATCACCCGCGAGGTGCTGGGTGTGGACGAGGTGGTCCTGAACCCGGCCGACACCTCCATCGGGTCGGCCGGCTCCACCTCGGCCAGCCGCCAGACCTGGATCTCGGGCGGCGCCGTGCAGGCCGCGGCCGAGGCCGTTCGCCACCGCCTGCTCGAGCACGTGGCCCGCTCGCGTCACCTGGGACCCGAGCAACTGGTGCTGGTCGACGGCCGCGTGCGAACCCGGGCCGGGACGGCCCCGGTGCTCGACCTGTCGGTGGCCGAGGCCAGCGCCGGCATCGTTTTGGAGGAGACCCTCGAGTACCACCACGCCCCGACCGTCCCCCTCGACGAGGACGGGCAGGGCGCGGCTCACCTGGCCTTCGCGTTCGCCGCCCACCGGGCCGTGGTGGACGTGGACGCCGAGCTGGGCCTGGTCCGCCTGGTCGAGCTGACCACTTCCCAGGAGGTGGGACGGGTGCTGAACCCGCTCCAGCTGCTCGGTCAGCTCGAAGGCGGTGCCGCGCAGGGCGTGGGCCTGGCCGTGATGGAGGAGATCGTGGTCGAGGCCGGCCTGATGCGGAACCCCTCGTTCACCGACTACCTCATCCCCACCGCGCTGGACCTGCCCGAGCTGTCGGTGGCCGCCATCATCGAGGAGCCCGAGCCGGGCGCACCCTTCGGAGCCAAGGGCGCCGGCGAACCGCCCACCATCTCCTCGGGCGCGGCGGTGATCGGTGCCATCCGGGCGGCCACGGGGCTGGACCTGACCCGGGTCCCGGTGCGGCCCTATGACATCGCGCTGGCCTCGGACCCGGGGGCCACCCCATGAGCCGAGTCGTCCGATGAGCCTCGTCACCGAGCCGCTGCGCATCGACGGATCCCGCTTGCTGGGCCGCCTGGACGCCCTGGGCCAGGTGGGCGCCATCGACGGCGGCGGCGTCTGCCGCCTGGCACTGACCCCGGCCGACGGCACCGGGCGCGACCTGGTCGTCTCATGGATGCGCGACCTGGGCCTGCGGGTGGATGTGGACGGCATCGGCAACGTGGTCGGCACCTGGCCGCCCGACCGGTTCGATCCCCCGGTGATGACCGGGTCCCACATCGACACGGTGGTCACCGGCGGCCGCTACGACGGCAACCTGGGTGTGCTGGCCGGCCTCGAGGTGCTCGAGACGGTGATCACCGCCGAGCTCGAGCTGACCCATCCCCTGGCCGTCGGCTTCTTCACCAACGAGGAGGGGTCGCGCTTCGCCCCCGACATGCTGGGCAGCCTGGTCTACGCCGGTGGCCTGCCCCTGGAGGTGGCTCTCGACACCGTGGCCATCGACGGCGCGGTGCTGGGGGACGAGCTGGCCCGCGTCGGCTACGTCGGCACCATGCCCTGCCCGGCCCGCCCGCCGAAGGCCTTCGTGGAGCTGCACATCGAGCAGGGCCCGGTGCTCGAGGCCGAGGACCTGGACGTCGGCGTGGTCACCGGCGTGCAGGGCATCTCCTGGCAGGAGCTCACCCTCCGGGGCCAGTCCAACCACGCCGGCACCACCCCCATCGCCCTGCGTCGCGACGCCGGCTACGTGGCCGCGGCCACCGCGGTGGCCGTGCGCGAGCTGGCCGAGGCCACCCCCGGGCTGGTGGGCACCGTGGGTCGGATCGAAGCGCGACCCAGCCTCATCAACGTGGTGGCCGCGTCGGCCACGGTGACCGTCGATCTGCGCCACCCCGACGACCAGGTGCTCGAGGACGCCGAGACGGCGCTGCGCCGGCGGGTGGCCGAGGTGGCCGAGGCCGAGGGCGTCGAGATCGAATGGCGGCGTCTGGCCCGGTTCCCGGCCACCGACTTCGACCCGGCGCTGGTCGACCTCATCGAGCAGGTGGCCGTCGATCATGAGCTCAGCACGCGCCGGATGGCGTCGGGCGCGGGCCACGACGCCCAGATCCTGGCCTCGGTGTGTCCGGCGGGCATGATCTTCACCCCCAGCATCGGCGGCATCAGCCACAACCCCGCCGAGCGCACCCATGCCCACGACCTGGAGGCCGGCGCCAACGTCCTGCTCGACGTGCTGGTCACGCTGGCCCAGCCCGTCGAACCCGCGGACGCTGCCGGAGGCCGGGACGTGAGCCGCGAGCTGCGGGTGGCCGCCGCCCAGCTGGGACCGGTGGCCCGCTCCGACACCCGGGCCCAGGTGGTCGACCGCCTGATCGCCCTGCTGCGCCAGGCCGCCGGCCAGGGCGCCGAGCTGGTGGCGTTCCCCGAGCTGGCCCTGACCACGTTCTTCCCCCGCTGGTGGTTCGACCACCAGGCCGACATCGATGCCTTCTTCGAGACCGAGATGCCCGGGCCCGACACCAAGCCGCTGTTCGACGAGGCCCGCCACCTGGGCATCGGCTTCTCGCTGGGCTTCGCCGAGCTCGCCGCCGCGGCCGACGACACGCCCCGTCACTACAACACGCAGATCCTGGTGGACGGCACGGGCCACGAGGTGGCCCGCTATCGCAAGATCCACCTGCCCGGCCACGAGCAGCACGAGCCGTGGCGGCCGTTCCAGCACCTGGAGCGGGCCTACTTCGATCCCGGTCCCGATCCCTTCGATGTCCACCAGGTGTGTGGGGCCCGCGTCGGGCTGGCCACCTGCAACGACCGGCGCTGGTCGGAGACCTACCGGGTCCTCGGCCTGCAGGGGGTCGAGATCATCCTCATCGGCTACAACACCCCCATCCACTACGCCCCGGATCCCACCCAGGATCGCCTGGCCGGCTTCCACAACCACCTGGTCATGGCCGCGGGCGCCTACCAGAACGGCTGCTTCGTGGTGGGCGTGGCCAAGGGGGGCCTCGAAGAGGGCGTCGAGTCGCTGGCCGAGAGCCAGATCATCGCCCCGTCAGGAGAGACCCTGGCCCAGGCCCGAACCGTCGACGACGAGGTGATCGTGGCCACCTGCGATCTGGACTGGTGCGCCCACTACCAACGCACGCTGTTCGACTTCGCCCGCTACCGCCGCCCGGAGATGTACGGCCTGATCACCGAACCGCCCGCTTCACCCGACGAACCTGGGAGACGGACATGACCGCCGTCGACGATGCCCTCATCACGCTGTCCGTGAACGGCCGCCCGGCCGCCATCCACGGCGACCACCCCCATCTGCTGGCCGCCCTGCGCGACGAGCTGGGCCTCACGTCGCCCAAGGACGGCTGCGCGCCCTCGGGCCAGTGCGGCTGCTGCACCATCCTGCTGGACGGCAAGGCGGTGGTGGCCTGCCAGGTCTCCCTCGAGCGCGCCCAGGGCAAGGAGGTGGTCACCCTCGAAGGCGTGGACGCGGCCGAGCGGGCCCGCTACGCCGAGGCCTTCGGGTCCTGTGGCGCCCTGCAGTGCGGGTTCTGCACCCCCGGCATCATCGTGCGCACCAAGGCCCTGATCGACAAGAAGGGCACGGCGCTGACCCGAGACGACGCCAGCCGCCACCTGGGAGCGAACCTGTGCCGCTGCACCGGTTACGTGAAGATCCTCGACGCGGTCGAGGCCCTGGCTCAGGGCACGCCGGTCACGGTCACGCCTTCGGGCGGCATCGGCACCGCCGGCGCCCGCTACGAGGCCGAGCCGCTCTCGCTGGGCGATCGTGACTTCATCGACGACATGGATGTCCCGGGCATGGTCCACGCCGCCCTGGTGCTGGCCGAACACGCCCGGGCCGACGTGCTGGCCATCCACACTGGCGACGCCCTGGCCGAGCCCGGCGTGGTCGGGGTGTTCACTGCCGCCGACATCCCCGGTGAGCTGCGGGTGGGCATCATCCACACCGACTGGCCGGTGATGATCCCGGTGGGTGGGCGCACCTCGTATCTGGGTGACGTGCTGGCCGTGGTGGTGGCCGAGACCCGCCAGGGGGCCCGTCGGGCCGCCGAGCGGGTGACCGCCGACTACCACGTCCTGGTTCCCTTCACCGATCCGGTGGCCACCAAGGACGACCCGGACATCGCCGTCTGGGGCACCGACTCCAACGTCTTGAGCGTGTCCACCTATGCCCGCGGGGGCCAGGCCGCCGCCGCCTTCGAGGCCAGCGCCCACCAGGTGCACGAGGTCTTCCAGACCCAACGCATCGAGCACGCCTTCCTGGAGCCGGAGTCGACCCTGGCCGTGCCCGGCCCCGACGGCTCCCTGCACGTCTACTCGGGTGGCCAGGGCGTGTGGGACGACCGCAACCAGATCGCCTCGGTGCTCGGGCTGGCCACCGACGCGGTCACCGTCGAGCTGGTGTCCAACGGTGGCGCCTTCGGGGGCAAGGAGGACATGAGCAACCAGGCGCAGACCGCGCTGGCCGCCCACCTGCTGGGTCGCCCGGTGAAGTGCACCCTGACCCGCGAGCAGTCGCTGCTGATGCACCCCAAACGCCATCCGATCCGCCTCGAGTACCGGGCCGGATGCGACGACGAGGGCCACCTGACCGTGGTCGAGGCTCGCATGATCGGCGACTCGGGCTCGTACGCGTCGGTGGGCATGAAGGTGCTCGAGCGCGCCGCCGGACACGCCAGCGGGCCCTACCGGGTGCCGGTGATCGACGTCGAGGCCATCGCCGTGCGCACCAACAACCCGGCCTGTGGCGCGTTCCGGGGCTTCGGGGCCAACCAGGCCCAGTTCGCCATGGAGGGGGTGATGGACCGCCTGGCCGACCAGGTGGGGATCACCGGCCTGGAGATGCGGCGACGCAACGTCGTGCGACCGGGTGACGAGTGGGGCCCGGGCCAGATCATGGACGACGGGTCCGCCGGCGCCGCCCGCTGCCTGGAGGTCATCGCCCCCACCTACGAGGCGGCCCGGTCGGCCGGCCACGCCGTGGGGCTCGGCCTCGGGCTGAAGAACTCCGGGCTGGGCAACGGGTTCCTGGAGATCGCCAAGGCGGTGGTGCGGTTCCGCGCCGACGGGCGCATCGAGGTTCGCCACTGCTGGACGGAGATGGGCCAGGGCGTCCACTCCGTGGTTCGGCAGGTGGCCGTCACCGAGCTGGGCGTCGACCCGGAGCGCATCGACGTGCTGGTCGACACCACCCGCGAGCTCGGCGCCGGCCAGACCACCGGCAGCCGGGGCACGGTCATGGGCGCCGGATCGGTGGCCGAGGCCTGCAAGGCGGCGCGGGCCGACGGCTGTCGACCCGAGGTCGACTACGAGGGCGAGTACCGTGTCGACTGGACCAACAAGATCTCCGACGGCCTCGAGCACCCCGTCATCCATTCGGCCTTCGGCTATGCCGCGCAGCTGGTCATCGTCGACCGGGACACGGGAGCCATCACCAAGGTGGTGGCCGTCCACGACGTGGGCAAGGCGGTGAACCCGCTGCTGTGCGAGGGCCAGATCGACGGGGCGGTGCACATGGGCCTGGGCTATGCCCTGACCGAGGACTTCCCCACCGACGAGCTGGCTCGGCCGTTGAACATGACCCTCAAGAGCCTGGGCATCCTGCGACCCAAGGACATGCCCGAGGTCGAGGTGGTGCTGGTCGAA
This sequence comes from uncultured Microthrixaceae bacterium, assembly GCA_963793965.1. GTDB lineage: Bacteria > Actinomycetota > Acidimicrobiia > Acidimicrobiales > Acidimicrobilacustridaceae > UBA4742. The sequence goes on along the minus strand of CAWCCB010000006.1, from coordinate 247,701 downwards.
CATCCCCAGCCTCGCTCCCCCTACGGCATCAAGGGCGTGGGCGAGATCGGGCTGGTGCCGACCGCCGGCGCGGTGGCCGCGGCCCTCCACGACCTCGACGGCGAGTGGCGCACCCGCCTGCCCATGCGCCGCGACCCGTGAGCGACCTCTCGATCACCCACCCCGGGCCAAGGTCCTCCTCGTCATCCCGCTCCCGATATCGGTGCACTCCTGCACCCCCCGGGTGGACAGGTGCACAGATTTCGGGGGCTGGCGGACCCGCGGCGTGGGGGGCGAGCCGGTGAGCGACACCACCCCGGGGCTGGTGTGCGCCCACACCCACCTGTACTCGGCCGTCGCCCGCGGGCTGCCCGGCCCCGACGTGTCCCCCACCACCTTCCTGGGCATCCTCGAAGCCATCTGGTGGCGCCTGGACGTGGCCCTCGACCTCGACGCCATCGCCGCCTCGGCTCGCCTCGGCGCCCTCGAAGCCTTGGAATCGGGCTGCACCGCCCTCATCGACCACCACGAATCGCCCCGGGCCATCGAGGGCAGCCTGGACGTCATCGCCGAGGCCTGCGCCGAGGTGGGCGTGCGGGTGTCGTGCGCCTACGGCGTGACCGACCGCCACGGCGTGGACGGAGCCAAGGCCGGGCTGGCCGAGAACGAGCGCTACCTGCGGACGCTGGATCCGAGCGACGGCCACCGACGCGGCCTGGTAGGGGTCCACGCCGCCTTCACGTGCTCCGACGACACCCTGGCCGCGGCCGGCGGCCTGGCCGATGACCTGGGGGTGGGCGTCCACATCCACGTGGCCGAGGGCCCCGACGACGCCGACGCCGCCGCCCGACTGCGGGGACTGACCGACGATCGCTGGCTGCTGGTGCACGGCGTGGGGCTGGTCGACGACCACGGCCTGGCCGGCACCATCGTGCACAACCCACGGTCGAACATGAACAACTCGCTCCCCTACGCCCGCCCGGCCCGCTTCGCCAACCCGGTGGCCCTGGGCACCGACGGCATCGGTGCGGCCATGCTCGACGAGTTCCGGGTGGCCTTCGCCCGCCACCGCGAGCACGACGTGACCGCCTCGGCTGATCAGGCGTGGGGCTGGCTGGCCCAGGGCTGGAACCTGTTCCCCGAGGCGCGGGCCGACCGGGTGCAGTGGTCCTATCCGACCGCCGAGCCCTGGTCGTTGGCCTACACCACCGACGTGCGCCCGCTCGAGATCGCCGTCGACGGGGACATCGTGCTGGCCGACGGACGGCCCACCCGGGTCGACGCCGACGAGATCCGGGCCAAGGCGGCCGAGGCCACCCAGCGCATCGCGGCGACCTGGTGACCGGCGGCGACGTGGGGACGGCCCGATGGTGACCAACCGAACGAGGAGCTCATGACCCGACTGGCCATCTACCTCCAGGACGCCCACCCCATCCGCCAGGGGATGGAGATCTCCCAGTACGCCGAGTCGCGGGGCTTCGAAGCGGTGTGGCAGGCCGAGAGCCGGCTGGTGCGCGAGGCGACCGTGCCCATGGCCGCCTTCCTGTCCTGCACCGAGCGCATCAAAGTGGGTTCGGGGGTGGTCAACAACTGGACCCGCAACCCCGCCCTGCTGGCCTCCACCTTCTCCACCCTCGACGACCTGGCCCCCGGTCGGGTCATCCTGGGCATCGGGGCCTGGTGGGATCCGCTGGCCCAGAAGGTGGGCATCACCCGCGCCCGACCGCTGACCGCCATGCGCGAGACCATCGAGGCGGTGCGGGCCCTGCTGGCCGACGAGACCGTGACCTACGACGGCGAGTTCGTGCATCTGGACGGGGTCGAGCTCGACTATGTCCACCAGGAGCGCCGGCCCAAGGACGTGCCCATCTACCTGGGCGCCACCGGCATGAAGATGATGGAGCTGACCGGTGAGCTGGCCGACGGCGCCGTGCTCAACTATCTGGTGTCGCCCGCCTACAACCGGACGGCCATGCACCACCTCGAGGTGGGGGCCACCCGGGCCGGACGCTCGATGGACGACATCGACCGGCCCCAGCTGGTGGTGTGCTCGCTGGACGAGGACCGGGCCCGGGCGCTCGACAACGCCCGCCTGCTGGTCACCCAGTACCTGGGCCAGCAACCCCACATCATGAAGGCATCGGGGGTGCCCGAGTCGTTGCTGGACGAGATCGGCGGCGTGCTCACGCTGGCCGGCCACCCACGATCAGGTGGTGGCCGCGTCCAAGCTGGTGCCCGACGACATCGTGCAGATGATCACTGCCTCGGGGACGGCCGACGAGTGCCGGGCCAAGGTGGCCGAGTACGTCGACGCCGGCGCCACCTGCCCGATCCTCTACCCCCTGGGCGACGACGTGCACGCCATGATCGACGCCTTCGCCGACGCGCCGTGAGCGAGGCCGCCGTCCCGCACCTGGAGGTGCTGCGCAACCCGCTGCGTGGTGAGACCCCCGATCGGCCGGCGGTGGCCGGCGGCCGGCCGTCGCCGTTCCACCGCCGGCTGCCCGGCTACGCCGAGACGCCGCTGGTCGACCTGCCCGGCCTGGCCGCCAAGCTGGGCGTGTCCCGCCTCATGGTCAAGGACGAGTCGAGCCGGTTCGGGTTGCCCGCCTTCAAGATGCTGGGGGCGTCGTGGGCCTCCTATCTGGCCCTGCAGGGCCTCTTGGCGGCGCGCACCGGCGGCCAGGCCGACTTCGAGTCCGTGAGCCAGTTCGGTCAGCTGCTGGAGCCCCTGCACCCGCTCGCCCTGGCCACCGCCACCGACGGGAACCACGGCCGGGCCGTGGCTCGCTTCGCCGCCTGGGTCGGCCTGGGAGCCCGCATCTTCGTCCCGGCCGGCACCACGCGGGCGCGGATCGAGGCCATCGAGTCCGAGGGCGCCAGCTGCACGGTGGTGGATGGCACCTACGAGGACGCGGTGGCGCGCGCCGCCCAGGAGGCCGGCGACGACTGCCTGGTCATCTCCGACACCTCCTGGCCCGGCTACGAGACCGTCCCGGGGTGGGTCATCGCCGGCTACCAGACCATCTTCGGTGAGATCGACGACGCCCTGGCCGCCAGCGACCGGCCCCAGCCCACCGTGGTGCTGGTGCCCATCGGGGTCGGCGCCCTGGCCGCGGCCGTGGCCCAGCACTACCGCACGCCGGACACCCCGGCTCCGGCTTCCTCGGCAATTGGGCATCAAGATGTGCGGTATCCGCAGTCAAAGGTTTCCAATTTGCTGGAGGGGGGGCCCACGCTAATCGGGGTGGAGCCGGACACGGCGAACTGCGTGATGGCCTCGGCCCGCGCCGGGCACCTGGTCGAGGTGCCCGGCCCCCATCGCTCGGTCATGGCCGGGCTCAACTGCGGGATGGCCTCGCCCGTCGCCTGGCCCTGGGTCTCAGCCGGCTTCGACTGGTTCGTGGCCGGCGGGGACGACCTGGCCACCACCGGCATGCGCCGCCTGGCCAACCACGGCGTGGTCTCGGGCGAGTCGGGCGCGGCCACCGTGGGCGCGCTCGAGGCGCTGGCCGCCGGCGCCGGGGCCGAGGCCGGCCTGACCATCACCGGCGACGACGTCGTGCTGGTGCTGTCCACCGAGGGCGCCACCGATCCCGATTTCTACGAGACCACCGTCGGGCGGCCCGCCCACCAGGTCGCCCACCTCGCCGCCAACCACTGAGGCCTAGGAGCCGGAAGTACCCGGCGCGACTACATCATCCGTCCGGTGCCTGACAGACTCATGCGCTCCTCGCCGGGAACACGATCACGACGTGCTCTAGCCCCGTCGCCCGTACGCCGCAAGCACGTGGTGACGTCGGCCACTAGGGTCGGAAACATCCTGTTCATCTTCGAGGCACAGACCGGAAATCCATCGTTCCTACGATCAACAAAACGTTGACATTGCCCACAGGAGGCATGCGTGGCCGCACCATTGGATCGTCGCCAGTTCTTGAGCCGGAGCTTGATGGCAGGGGCGGGGTTCGCCGCCGTGGGTGGCGCGTCGGGCCTGCTGGCCGCGTGCAGCAGCTCCTCGAAATCGACCACCGCCGGCACCACCGGCGGGACGGGCGGCTCCGGTTCGGGCAGCCTGGGCGCGGCCAAGTTCCAGCTCTCCTGGGTGGAGGACGTGGAGTTCGCCGGTGAGTACATCGCCGACACCAAGGGCTACTACACCCAGGCCGGCTTCTCGAAGATGACCCTGCTGGCCGGCGGTCCGTCGGTCAACCAGGACGACGTGGTCGCGTCGGGCCAGGCCCTGGCCTGCATCTCCTCGCCCGACATCACCGCGGCCAAGATCACCAAGGGCGCCGACCTCATCACGGTGGCGGCCCAGTACCAGAAGAACCCGTTCTGCATCATGTCGCTGGCCTCCAAGCCGCTGGCCAACCCGCAGGCCATGATCGGCAAGAAGATCGGCGTGCAGTCCACCAACACCGCGGTGTGGGACTCGTTCCTCAAGGCCAACAACATCCAGCAGAGCCAGCTCACCACCGTCCCGGTCCAGTTCGACCCCTCGGGCCTGGTCACCGGCGAGGTCGACGGCTGGTTCTCGTTCATCACCAACGAGCCCATCGAGCTGCATGACCAGGGCCACGACACGGTCACCTTCCTGCTCAACGACTACAACTACCCCCTGGTCTCCCAGACCATCGTGGTGCAGACGTCGTCGCTCAGCGGCAGCAAGCGGGACCAGGTCAAGGCCCTGCTCAAGGCCGAGCTCATGGGCTGGCGCGACTCGCTCAAGGATCCGACCGAGGGCGCCACCCTGGCCGTCAACACGTACGGCAAGAGCCAGAAGCTGACCCAGTCGACCGAGGTCGAGCAGTCGACTGCCCAGAACAAGCTGATCCTGGACAGCCGCACCAAGACCGAGGGCATCTTCACCGTGCCCGACGCCATGATCGCGGCCACCACCAAGACCATCAACGAGAGCGGGACCACCATCACCGCCGACAAGCTGTTCGACATGTCGGTGCTGACCGAGGTCTACCAGGAGAACCCCGACCTCAAGACCGATCCCACGGCCTGACGGGAACGACTTGACCGACGCGCCCGCTCGCAGCGACGCCATGACTTCCGACGCGGGGACGGCTCCGGCCGTCCCCGCCTCGCGAGCGGGCCAAGGCATCTCGCTGCACGACCTGACCAAGCAGTTCCGCATCGGCCGCGAGGTGGTGACCGCCCTCGACCACGTCGACTTCCAGGCCCCGGCCGGGGCCTTCGTGGCCCTGCTCGGTCCCTCGGGTTGTGGCAAGTCCACCATCCTGCGCATCCTGGCCGACCTGGAGACGCCCACCTCGGGCTCGGCCCTGGTGCACGGGGAGCGCCCCGAGGTGGCCCGCCGGGAGCACAAGCTGGGCATCGCCTTCCAGGACGCCGCCCTGCTGCCCTGGCGCACGGTGACCAAGAACATCCGCCTGCCCCTGGAGGTCAGCGGACTGGCACAAGACCGACCAGGAGATCGACGACCTGATCAAGCTGGTCGGGCTGGAGAGCTTCACCAAGGCCCGGCCCTCCCAGCTCTCGGGCGGTATGCGCCAGCGGGTGGCCATCGCCCGGGCCCTGGTCGTCGACCCCGAGGTGCTGTTGCTGGACGAGCCCTTCGGCGCCCTCGACGAGATGACCCGCCAGCGCCTCAACCTCGAGCTCCAGCGCATCTGGACCGAACGCCAGGCCACCACCCTGCTGGTCACCCACTCGGTGTCCGAGGCCGTGTTCCTGGCCGACGTGGTGGCCGTGATGAGCCCACGCCCGGGCCGCATCATCGCCGAGGTGACCATCGACCTGCCCCGGCCCCGCACGCCGGCGGTGATGCGCACCCACGAGTTCCACGCCTACAGCGACCAGCTCAGCGACCTGCTGTTCAGCGGGGGGATCCCGGTCAGCGGCGACGACCTCGAACCAGCCGCGCCGGACCCGGGTGCGCCCCCGCCCGATGCCCCCGCGGAGCCGACCACGGGCGGCTCCCAGGCGTGACCTCGGTCTCGGCCGCGCCGCGGGGCAGCTCGGCTGTGCCCCCGCCCGACGAGACGGTGGATATCCCCCGGGCCCGGCGAGAGCTGCCCCGCTGGCTGATCGGGACCCTTGGCATCCTCACCATGGTGGTGGTCTGGCAGATCCTGGCCGCCACCAAGGTGCTGCCCAGCACGGTGCCCACGCCGACCGCCATCGCGTCCCAGTACCGCACCGACGGGTGGAGCGTGTACTGGCTCAACATCCAGACCACCGTCACCGAGGCGTTCAAGGGGTGGCTGTGGGGCAACGCCATCGCCATCGCGTTGGCTGTCACCTTCGTGCAGGTCCCCTCCCTCGAGCGCGGCTTCATGAAGTTCGCGGTGGCCGCCTACTGCATCCCGGTGGTGGCGCTCGGGCCGCTGCTGGCCGTGCTCTACGGCGGTGACACCCCCAAGGTGGTCCTGGCCGCCTTCGCCGTCTTCTTCGCCACCCTGATCTCCATGCTGGTCGGCCTCAAGTCGGCCGACGCCACCTCGCTCGAACTGGTCCGCGCCTACGGCGGGGGCAGCCTGACCGCGTTGCGCAAGGTGCGACTGCACGCCTGCCTGCCCGACCTCTTCGCCGGGCTGCGCATCGCCTGGCCGGCCGCGGTGCTCGGCGCCGTCATCGGCGAGTACATCGGTGGCACCTCCGGACTGGGCGTGTTCATGATCGCGGCCGAGACCGGGTTCAAGCCGCCCGAGACCTGGGGCATCGCCCTGGCCATCGCCGCCATCGCCGGCATCGGCTACGGCCTCACCGCGCTGGCCGAGCGCATCCTGGTGCCGTGGGCGCCCCGGAAGGTCCGATGACCGCCACCACGGGCGCCGGGCCGACCTCCGGGCCGGTCGTATCCCCCCGCGCCACCCTGGTGCCGTCGGCTCCGCCCCCGACGCCCGCCCTCGACGAGGACAAGTCGCTGGCCGTCGAGGTGGCCAAGCGGATGGCGCGGGCGCTGCTCAACGGCCTGATCTTCGCCGTGATCGGGCTGATCCTGTGGGAGATCCTGGTCAAGATCTCCGGGGTCACCCCCTACATCGCCAAGAGCCCGGGCGACGTCTACCACTTCCTGTTCACCGCCCCCGACGCCGCCGCCAACCGGGCCGTCCTCAACCACGCCTTCTGGACCACGGCCCGGGACATGGCCATCGGGTTCGTGGCCGGCACCCTGGCCGCCCTGATCTTCGCCAACATCTTCGCCCTGCGCCGCGAGGTGGAGCAGGCCGTCATGCCCGTGGCCATGGTCCTGCGCACCGTGCCCCTGGTGGCCATGGTGCCCCTCATCGCCCTGATCTTCGGGCGCGGGTTCTGGGGCGTGGCCGTGATCGCCGGGATCGTCACCTTCTTCCCCACCCTGGTCAACGTGACCCTGGCCCTGCGAGCCATCCCCCAGGAGTCCTTCGACCTGATGCACGGCTACGGCGCCAGCCGCATCGTGACCCTGCGCAAGGTGCAGTTCCCCGGGGCCATGCCGGCCCTGTTCGCCTCCGCCCGCATCGCCGCGCCGCTGGCGCTCACCGGCGCCCTGCTGGCCGAGTGGCTGGCCACCGGCCAGGGTGCCGGCTACCTGATGCTGACCAGCTCCAACCAGGGCAACTACAACATGATGTGGGCCTCGGTGGTGTTGGTGGTGGTGGCCGCGGTGATCCTCTACAGCCTGATCAGCGGCGTCGAGACCCTGGTGCTGGCCCGCTACGCCCCCGGCCAGAACCGCCGGGTCATCTGAGGCTGACCGACCGGCCGATGCGCGACCTGCTGAGCCTGCCCAAGGCCCATCTCCACCTCCACCTCGAGGGCGGGATGCGCCCGTCCACCCTCCAGGAGCGCTGCGACTACTACGGCGTCGACGTGCCCCAGATCCGCGGGTTCGGCAGCTTCGGTGCCTTCGTCGACACCTACATGGCCGCCTGCGACGTGCTGCGCACCCCCGACGACCTGGGGCGCCTGGTGCGCGAGTGCATCGAGGACGCGGCCGCGTCGGGAGCGGTGTGGATCGAGCTGGCCTTCCATCCGGCCCACCACCGGCCCCGGTTCGGGACCGACCGCGAGATCGTCGACATCGTGTTGGCCGCCGCCACCCGGGCGTCGGCCGACACCGGGGTGGGAGCCGGGCTCATGTTGTCCGCCGACCGGACCAAGCCACCGGCCGAGGGCGTGGAGCTGGCCGAGCTGGCCGCCACCTACGTCGGGCGGGGCGTCGTGTCGTTCGGGCTGGCCAACGACGAGGTCCTCGGGCCGCCCGAGCCCTATGCCGACGCGTTCGCGGTGGCCCGGGAAGCCGGCCTGTTGAGCACCCCCCACGCCGGGGAGCTGTGCGGGCCCGACAGCGTTCGAGACGCCCTCGACGCGCTGGGCGCGGACCGGATCCAACACGGCGTCCGGGCCATCGAGGACCCCGCCCTGGTGGCCCGCCTGGCCGACGACGGCATCTGCCTGGACGTCTGCCCCACCTCCAACCTGTCGCTCAGCGTGGTCGACCGCCTCGAGGACCATCCCCTGGGCGCGTTGCTGGCCGCGGGCGTGCGCTGTTCGGTCAACGCCGATGACCCGCTGCTCTTCGGGCCGGGGTTGTTGGAGGAGTACGAGGTGTGCCGGACCACGCTCGGCCTGGACGACGACGCCCTGGCCGGCATCGCCGCGGCCAGCATCGAGGCCAGCGGTGCCCCCGACGACCTCAAGGCCACGCGCCCTGGCCGGCGTGGCTGCCTGGCTCGCCACCCCCTAGTACCCGCGGGCCGCCTCCACGCACCCGGCCGCAACCTCCGCCAGCAAATTGGAAAGCTTGCCCCCCGGATACCGCACATTTCGACGCCCAATATGCGAAGCGGAGCGCCGGCAGCCGGGCGCCGCCGCGCATGGGGGCTCCCGATGCGGGGGTCGGTAACGTGGGCGCGGATGGCTCGGCTCGATCTGCGACACCACGACAACGCGACCGGGGACTGGTACGTCGACGAGCGCTGCATCGACTGCGGGACCTGCCGGGAGCTGGCGCCCCGGCTGTTCGGGGTCACCGGCGACCAGTCCATCGTGGTCCGCCAACCCACCTCGGCGCCGCTCGACCAGACCGATGCCTGGCTGGCCGCTCAGGCCTGCCCCACCCAGTCGATCGGCACGGCCAGCCACCAACGCCGCCCGGGTCGCCTGTTCCCCCGCGAGATCGCGCCGGAGACGGGGGTCTTCGACTGCGGGTACTGCTCGCCCGACTCCTTCGGCGCCACCTCGTGGTTCGTCCGGCGTCCCGGTGGCAACCTGCTGGTGGATTCGCCCCGCTACACGCCGGCGCTGGCCGGGCCGTTCGCCGAGATGGGCGGGATCGACCACATCCTGCTCACCCATCGCGACGACGTGGCCGACGCCGACCGCTGGGCCGACCAGTTCGGCGCCCGGGTGTGGATCCACGCCCAGGACCGCTCGGCTGCACCGTTCGCCACCGACCTGGTCGAGGGGGCCGACGAGGTGCAGATCACGCCCGAGGTGGCGTGCATCCCCACACCGGGCCACACCCGGGGCAGCGTGGTGTTCCTGCTCGACGGGCAGTACCTGTTCAGCGGGGACTCGCTGGCCTGGAGCTTCGAGCGCGAGGACCTGATCGCCTTCCGTGGCGCCTGCTGGTACTCGTGGCCCGTCCAGACCGAGTCGCTGGACCGCCTGGCCCAGCGACACCGCTTCGCCTGGGTGCTGCCCGGCCACGGCGCCCGCACCCACGGCCAGCCCGACCAGCTCCACGACCGCCTGGTCGCCCTGGTCGAGCGCATGCGCGCCACTCGCTGACCCTGCTCGCCGGAGGGTTCTGGCGATGGATCTCCACCGTCGCGAGTCCGGTTCCATCGCCAGAACGGGGGCAGGTCGAGGGCGCGCGACACTGGGCCGATGTCTGCCCCCGAGTCCAGCGAGCCCCGCGCCGGTTCCGTCGATCTGCTGGTGGCCGGGGCCGATCTGGTGGCCACCTGCGACGACGACCGCCGTGAGCTGGTCGGCGGCTGGGTGGCCATCACCGACGGCGTGATCACCGGTGTCGGCCCCGCCGGCACCGAGCCCACCGACGCCCGGCGCACGATCCGGGCCGAGGGCTGCCTGGTCACGCCCGGTCTGGTCAACACCCACCACCACATCTACCAGAACCTGACCCGGGCCTACCTGCCGGCCACCGGCTCCAACCTGTTCGGCTGGCTGACCACGCTGTACCCGATCTGGGCCGGCCTGGACGAGGAGGCGGCCTACCTGTCGGCCTGGGTGGGCCTGGCCGAGCTGGCCATGGGCGGCTGCACCACCACCATGGACCACCTCTACGTCCACCCGGCCGGCGGGGGCGACCTGATCACCGCCGAGATCACCGCGGCGCGCGAGCTGGGCATGCGCTTCCACGCCACCCGGGGCTCGATGAGTCGGTCGGTCAAGGACGGCGGCCTGCCCCCCGACTCGGTGGTGCAGGACGACGACACCATCCTGGCCGAGTCCGAGCGGCTGGTCGGGATGCACCACGATCCGGGGCCCCAGGCCATGGTGCAGGTGGCGCTCGCCCCCTGCTCGCCCTTCTCGGTCACGCCCGGGCTGATGCGGGCCACCGCCGAGCTGGCCGAGCGCCTCGACGTGCGCCTCCACACCCACCTGGCCGAGGACGTGGACGAGGACGAGTACTGCCTCGAGGTGTACGGCTGTCGACCGGTCGAGCTGTTCGAGGACGTGGGCTGGGGCACCGACCGCTCCTGGGTGGCGCACTGCGTCTACCCCAACCAGGACGAGATCGCCCGACTGGCGGCCTGGGGCACCGGGGTGGCCCACTGCCCCAGCTCGAACCAGATGATCGGCGCCGGGCTGGCCCCGATCCGCGAGCTCCGGGCCGCCGGGGTGGCGGTGGGCATCGGCTGCGACGGTTCGGCCTCGACCGACTCGGCGTCGCTGTGGATGGAGAGCCGCAACGCGCTGCTCCTGGCCCGGCTGCGCCACGGTCCCGAAGCCATGCAGGCCCGCGACGCCCTGGAGATGGCCACCCGAGGCGGGGCCCGCTGCCTGGGCCGCGAGGGCGAGATCGGCACGCTGGCGGTGGGGGCGGCCGGGGACCTGGTGGTGTGGGCCCTGGAGGGCATCGCCTTCGCCGGGGCGGTGTCGGATCCCATCGAGGCCTGGCTGCGCTGCGGGCCCACCGCCCCGCGGCACACGGTGGTGGCCGGGCGCGCCGTGGTGGCCGACGGCCGGCTGGTGGATCCCGCCCTGGACGACATCCTGGATCGCCATCGCCAGGTGGCCTGCCGCCTGCAGGGCCAGGCCGCCCCCTAGTTGTCCGGGCGACGGGTCGGGATGACCGACCTCGGGGAGCGAGATCCCCTCAGGGGGCCAGGGAACGGGTGACCGTGTCCAGGCGCTCGCCCACGGTGTCGTGGATCCCGTCTCGAGGTGCGCTCGAGCGGGTGCGGGCACTCAGCAACTTGGCCGTCAGGTGCTCACCGGCCCGCACCGGCGGATAGCGGGTCGCCTCGCCCTCCGCCACGCAGGTGGGCAGGCACGACACCCAGGCGTCGTAGTTGCCGTCGTGGAAGAAGGCGGCGGAGCGGCGTCGGGCCGGACCGTCCCCGGTCGGCGGCACCACCCGGTGCACGGTGGAGCGCCACCGGTCGTTGGTCCACTGGGCCAGCAGATCTCCCAGGTTGATCAGGAACAGGCCCTCCTCGGGCAGCACGGGGGCCCACTCGCCGTCGGGGGCGACGATCTCCAGGCCCGGCACCCGGTCGCCGTAGAGCACGGTCACGATCCCGTAGTCGGTATGGGCTCCCATGCGCACCTGACCGGGTCGCGGCCCGGTGTCGCCCGGGGCGCGCACGTAGTTGTTGAGCCGCAACGTGTCGGTCGAGTGATCCGTCTTGTCGACGAAGAAGTCCTCGGGCATCCCCAGCGCCACCGCGAAGATCCCGGTCAGCCGCCGGGCCAGATCGGCCACCGCCTCGAAGTAGCTCACCAGGGCCTGGCGCTCGGCCACCAGATCCGGGGGCCAGATGTTCGGCGCGAACACCCCCTCCCGCTCCGCGGCATAGACGGGGTCGTCGGCCGGGACGGCGTCCGGACCGATGTTGAAGGCCTCGAACAGGTCGGGCGGCGAGTCCACCCCCAGGCTGTAGGTGAGCGACTCGGAGCCCACCGGCGCGTAGCCCCGGTTGATGTGAGGCGGCGGGATCAGCGCGGCCTTGGCCTCCACCGGCAGGGCGAAGATGTGATCGGCCGCTTCGAGCATGGCCTCCACCTGCTCGGAGGCCACCCCGTGGCCGGCGATCTGCAGGAAGCCGACGGAGGCGCAGCCGGCATCCACCTGGGCGGCCACCGCCGTCCGGAGACCCTCGTCGCCGTCGTCCCAGCCGCTGATGTCCACCACGGGGACCAGGTCGCGCATGGTCCGAGTTTAGGGACCGCCACCACGGCCGGGGCCACCGCCACCATCCGCGACCAAGAAACCGCCCGGGCGGCGCCGTCGGCGGGTGCGATAGACCGGGCCGGTGACCCCCCTGGCGTTCGGCACGGCCACGCTGGCCATCTTCACCGGTGCCGTGGCCCAGGGGTCGATCGGCTTCGGGCTCAACCTGCTGGCCGCGCCCATCCTGGTGCTCATCGACCCCCACTTCGTGCCCGTGCCGGTGATCATGCTCAGCCTGGGCCTCAACCCGCTGCTGTGCATCCGCAATCGGGGGGAACACCCCTGGCGGGGCATGCGCTGGCCCATGGTCGGGGCGGTGCCGGCCATGCTGGCGGGCGCGGCCGCGGTGGCCGTGGTCGACGAACGGCTCCTGGGGATCGGGTTCGGCGTGCTGGTGCTGGTGGCGGTGGCGCTCAGCGTGTCGGGACGACACCCGCCTCACACCGACGTCAACCTGGTCGTGGGCGGCGCCGCCTCGGGCTTCATGGGCACCACCACCGGAGTGGGCGGACCGCCCATGGCCCTGCTATTCCAACAGACCCAGGGCACCCAGCTGCGCGCCTCGCTGCTGCGCTTCTTCCTGTTCACCTCGTTCGTCTCGCTCCTGCTGCTGGGCGCCTTCGGCCAGGTTCACCGCCGGGATCTGGGTCTGTTCGCCGTGCTGGTGCCGGGGGCCCTGGCCGGGTACCTGGCCGCTCCTCACCTCACCCGGATCCTCGACCGGGGCTACGTCCGCCACGCCGTGCTGGTCGTTTCGGCCGTCTCGGCCGCGGTGGTGCTCGTGCGCGGGCTGACCTGATCCGGTCCACCCGCCCGACGAGCTCAGCTGCGAGCCCCGACCGAGCCCCGCCGGCCTCGCCGCTAGGGTGCGCCGGTGCCCGAAGCGGAGTCGCTGGCCTTCGACCAGGTGTCGGTGCGACGCGACGAGCGGGTCATCCTGGACCGGATCGACTGGACCGTCCACGACGACGAGCGCTGGGTGGTCATGGGCCGCAACGGATCGGGCAAGACCACGGTGATCCGGCTGGCCTCGCTCTACCTGCACCCGTCGTCGGGCACCCTGCGGGTGCTGGGCCAGACCTTGGGCCGCACCGACGTGCGCCAGCTGCGCACCCGGATCGGCCTGTCCAGTGCCGCCCTGGTGGGCCAGCTCCGGCCGCAGCTGACGCCGGTCGAGATCGTCATGACGGCGGTGCACGCCGCCCTCGAGCCCTGGTGGCACACCTACACCGAAGCCGAGCGCACCCGGGCTCGGACCCTGCTGGCGAGCGTCGACTGCGCGGCGCTGGCCGACCAGCCCTTCGGTCACCTGTCGTCGGGCGAACGCCAGCGGGTGCTGTTGGCCCGCACCCTGATGACGTCGCCGGACCTGCTGCTGCTCGACGAGCCGGCGGCCGGGCTGGACCTGGGCGGCCGCGAGGAGCTGCTCATCTCCCTCGACGACCTGGCCGCGGACAGCCTCACGCCGGCCATGGTGCTGGTCACCCACCATGTCGAGGAGATCCCCGAGCAGTTCACCCACGCGCTGCTGCTGGCCTCGGGTCAGGTGGTGGACGCCGGGCCGATCGAGGAGGTGCTGAACGCGGCCGCCCTGTCGGACTGCTTCGGGCTGGCCCTGACCCTCGGGTTCAGTCGGGGGCGCTGGTCGGCCCGGGCCGCGACCGACTGACCTGCTCCAGCAGCACCGGCTTGGAGCGCTCGATGGCCTGGCCCAGCAGCCGCTCCAGCACCCCATCGCCGAACCCGCCGCCGTAATGCAGGCGCATGACCAGCCGGCTGCCCGCCTCGGTGGGCTCGACGGTGGCGTCGAGCACCCAGGGGCTGTGATCCCGTCCGTCGTGCTCGCGCCGCTCGAAGCGCACCACTCGGGGTGCGTCACAGCTGGTCCGCACCATGCGCAACCGCTTCGAACGGGCCAGGGGGCCCAGGCGGCCCCGCAGATCGACCAGCCAGGCGGCGTCGCCGTCGTCGGCCGGGTCGGCGGCCACCACCTCGGCCCGCTCCACGATCTCCAACCAGCCGGGGTAGTCGGCCAGGTCATCGATGTGGTCGAACAGCCGCTCGGGCGGGCAGGGCGCATCCAGGTCGACCGACAGATCCACGCGCCCAAGTGTGGCCGACCCGGCCGCCGGCCCCGAAATCAGGCGCCCCCCGGCGCCGAGACCGGGGCCGCCCGACCCGGTCAGCCAGGTGGGTACCGCGAGATGGGAGCACCCACGCCCACCGGACTGCCGTCGGGCGCCCGGGGAAACCTCCGGGCGTGCCCGGATCGGTGTCGGTGGGCGGGTCGGCCGGATCGCCCGGAGGCAGGCCCAGCGCCGCCTGTCGCGCCGACCAGGCCGTCTTGAGCAGGCCGTAGGCGTCGAGCACCTGACCGTCCGGATCGTGGATCTCGAAGTGGACGTGGGGGGCGAGGGCGTCACCGGTCTGGCCCACGAAGCCGATGAGCTGGCCGGCGGTCACGGTGTCGCCCTGCGCCAGGCCGGGCGCGAAGGCGCTCAGGTGGGCGTAGTAGTAGGAGTAGCCGCTGGTCCCCTTCAGGAAGATCGACAGGCCACCGAGGGGATCCGATCCCCCGTAGGAGGTGAGCACCCCGTCCTCCACGGCCACCAGGGGTGTGCCCATGGCCGCCATCACGTCGCATCCCTCGTGCCAGTGCTGCTCGCTGGTCCCCGACAGGCGGGCGTCACCGAAGGAGTCCACGAATCGGGTCGGCCCCTCGGCCGGGAAGATGAAGCCGGGCACCCAGACGTGGCTGTTGTTCTCGAAGGACGCCAGCTGCCACTCGGCGGCCTGGTCGACCTGGGTGGCCGTGGCCACCGTGGTCTGGGCCGTGCTCAGGTCCTCGGTGGTGCGGATGCCCTGGTCCAGTCGGGCCCGCAGGGGTCCGCTGAGCCCGGACCGGTCCGATGTGTAGACCCGGCTCTGCACCTCGAGCTGCTCGAGCACCGAGTCGAGCATCTCCATGCCGGTGGACAGCTCCGACGGGCTGGCCGAGCCCAACAGGTCCACCGACGCCCCGGCCCCGCCCTGCACGTACGCCGCCACCGCCTGTTCGGTGAGTAGCTGGCGGGCCCGCAGGGCCCGTTCGAAGCGGACCCGGTCGGCTGCGGACAACCCGCGGGCCTTGGCCGCGAAGCCGCTCATGGCCGCCTGGGCGTGGGCCTGGTCGGCCTGGGCCCGAGCCAGCGCGGCGTCGGCCTGGGCCTTCTGCGCCTTGGCCTGGGCGATGGCCTTGGGCAACGCCGTCTTCGAGGCCGGATCGAAGGGGCCCTGGGGACCGAAGGCACTGCCCACGTCCTGCTCGTTGCCGTCCCCGGCCGGCAGCGTGGTGGAGGATCCGGCGGCGCCGAGCTCCGTGGACGGTCGACGAGGTGGACGAGCCCGAGTCGGTGGTGTCGGTGGTCGACGAGCTGTCGGCGCCCGTGGACGTGGTGGACCTGTCGGTGCTGGAGGTGGTGGTGTCCAGCGTGGTGGAGTCGACGGAGGTCGTGGTCTCGTCCGCCCCGGCCCGCCGGCCCGCCACTGCGACCGACCCGGCCGCCCCCACCCGGCGCCACCACCACCGCCATCACCAGCAGCAGCGTGATCGCGATGCGTCTGTCGACGCGGCAGGCTGCGCCAGGGCTCCGGATCACGATCCCGTACCGTACGCTCCAGGCCCGATGAGCGCCCCGTCACCCGACCCCGAACGAGACCCTGTGGCGCCCGGGTCCATGCCCCGCCGGCGTCCGGCGCTGCTGCAGGCCGACCTGGGCGACGAGCGGGTGGTGTACGACCCCGAGCGCCGCCACAGCTTCCGACTCAACCGCACGGCCGGCCTGCTGCTGGACCGGTGTGACGGACGGTCACCGGTCGCCGACGTGGTGGCCGAGCTGGCCACGGCCTTCGCCGTGGATCCGGAACAGGTGGCGACCCAGCTCGAACGTGCCCTGGGCACCTTCGTGGCCGACGGCCTGGTGGAGGATCCCAGCGGGGGCGCCCGGGCCCTGGCCGTCGAGCTGGACCGCGTCTGGGGACCCCCACCGCCGCCGGCCGGATCGGCTCCGGCCTCCGAGGACGACGGCGCCGCGGACGACCAGCTCGACGATCAGGTCGACGATGGACGGGATCCGCCCGTCTCCTGGCGCCGGGCCCTCGACCTACGTGGTCCGCTTCCGCGCCGACGACCCTCGGTTGGCCGTCGAGCTGGATCGCGTGTTCGGGTCCCTGCCCCTCGATCCCGCGCCCGGCGCCAGACCCGGACCACCAGCGGCGCTATCACCTGCGCCAGCTCGACCCCGACACCGTCGAGATCCGCCTGGGCGCTCGACCGGTGGGCCGGGCCAACTCACCCGAGGCGGCCGTGTCGTTCACCCAGTGGCACCTCAACCGGGAAGCCGTGGCCGGGGCGGTCGACCGGGTGCTGCTCCACGCCGGGGCGGTGCGCCTGGCCGGCGGCGGCCTGGTGGTGCTGCCCGGGCAGTCCAACGCCGGCAAGTCCACCTTGGTGGCCGGACTGGTGCAGGCGGGCGGTGGCTACCTCACCGACGAGCTGATCGGGCTGACGCCCGGCACCACCCTGGTCACTGGCTACCGCAAGGCCATCAGCCTGGATCCGGGTTCCTGGCCCCTGTTCGCCGAGGTGGCGCCGGGGTCGAGCGAGCCCCACCAGGAATGGTTGGTCGACCCCACCCGTCTGCATCCCGACGCGCTCGACGGCGACGACACCGGGTCGGTGTCGCTGGTGGTGTTCCCCCGGTTCGAGGCCGGCGCGGTGACCGAGGCCGAGTCGCTGTCCCCGGCGCAGGCCCTGGTGGAGCTCATCCGCCACGACCCGGCGCCGGAGCCCCTGGCCGCCGCCGGCTTCGACACCCTGGCCGAGCTGGCCCGGCGCACACCCGCCTTCCGGCTGGTCACCGGGGACCTCGACCCGGCCGTGGCCCGGGTGCTGACCCTGGCCGGGTCGGCTCAGATCACCGGAGGGGACAGCTGAACACCGGACCGGACTGGCCGCCGCCCGCCATGGCGATGACGTGGCCGCCGACCAGGAGGTCGGCCGTGTCGGTGGAGCCGGTCGGCACCCCGCTGGTGACCGGGCGCGTGATGACCAGCGTGGCGCGGGTGCCCGACGGCAGCGGCACGGCCGGTGCGCCGTCGACCCACCACACGTGTCCGCCATACTGCACCTGGCGCAGCACGACCGAGTTCGCGCCGCACGGGTAGTCGCCCTGCACCGTCACCTGGTGCCGGCTCCCCACGGCCAGATCGGGCGCGGACACCCAGACCTGGTCGACCACGACGGCGACGGCAACGACCAGCACGATGACCAGGAAGGCCATGACCACCACGACCCGGCTGGGTCCCCGACGCCGGGGCACGCTGATCGGTCCCGAGGTGCCGGGCGCATCGGGGTGGCCACTCATGGCGCCAGCGTAGGCCGCGGCCGGTCCGCCGATCCGACCGGGGGTCAGTCGATGGGTCGGACGCCGTCGGGATCGATGGCCACGGCCACCCTCGCCCCCACCGCCGGGCGATCGGCTCCCGGTCGTCGGGCCTCGAGGCGCCGCACCGGTCGGCAGCGACAGCCAGATCTGGGTGTGGTCGCCGCGGAAGGCCACCGCCTCCACGGTGGCCTCCAGCGCATCGGCCCCCGGAGCCGGCGCCCCACCCGGATGGCCTCGGGGCGGATGAGCACCTGGGTGGTCGACCCCTCGGCGCCGGCCCAGCCGTCCAGGTCGAGGACCGTCCAGCCCAGATCGGCGCGGCCCGCGTGCCACTGGGCCGGGAACACGTTGCTGAGCCCCAGGAAGCGGGCCACGAAGGTGTCGGCGGGCGCGGCCCACACCTGCTCGGGCGGGCCCTCCTGCACCACCCGACCCCGATC
Organism: uncultured Microthrixaceae bacterium; assembly: GCA_963793965.1. Lineage (GTDB taxonomy): Bacteria > Actinomycetota > Acidimicrobiia > Acidimicrobiales > Acidimicrobilacustridaceae > UBA4742. The sequence goes on along the minus strand of CAWCCB010000006.1, from coordinate 229,474 downwards.
CATGACCACCACCCGGTCGGCCAGGGCCAGCGCCTCGGCCTGGTCGTGGGTGACGTACACGACCCCGATGGACAGCTCGGCGAACAGCTCGGACAGCTCGAGCACCAGGCGGTCGCGCAGGGTGCGATCGAGCGCCCCCAGGGGTTCGTCCAGCATGAGCAGGGCGGGCGAGGGAGCCAGGGCCCGGGCCAGGGCCACCCGCTGGCGTTCGCCGCCCGAGAGCGTCCCCACCGCCCGATCGCCGAAGCCGGACAGCCCGACCAGGGCCAGCACCTCGGCCACCCGGGCCTGGCGGGACGCCGGCCGATCGCCGCGCATGCGCAGGCCGAAGGCCACGTTGGCGGCCACGTCGCGATGGGGGAACAGGGCGTAGTCCTGGAACATCAGCCCGATCCCCCGCTGATGGGTCGGGACGGCGGCCAGATCCCGTCCGTCGAGCAGGACGTGGCCGGCGTCGGGCGCGGTGAGCCCGGCCACCACCCGCAGCAGGCTGGTCTTGCCGCACCCGCTCGGACCGAGCAGGGCCACGATCTCGCCGTCGCCCACCTCGAGGCTCAAACCGGCCAGCGCCGCCTCGCCGTCGTAGGCCAGCTCGACGTCCTGCACCGTCAGCACAAGGGCACCGAGGACCGCATCAGAACTCCCCCAGCGAGCCGACCCGCACTCGGTCGATGAGCAGGACGACGGTGGCGGTCACCACCATGAGCAGCGTGCTGAGCGCCAACGCCTGGCCGAGCTCCAGGGGACCGGGCTGGCCGAGCAGCTGGTAGATGGCCACCGGAACCGTGGGGCGGTCCGCCCGGATCACGAACACGGTGGCCCCGAACTCGCCCAGGGACACGGCGAAGGCGAACCCGGCGGCCACCACCAGGGCGCGAAAGACGATGGGCAGGTCGACCTCACGCCACACTCGCCAAGGCGAGGCGCCCAGGACGGCAGCGGCCGAACGCAGGTCCTGGTCGATCGAGCGCAGCACCGGGGTCACGGTCCGGATCACGAACGGGATCCCCACCAGGGCCTGGGCGATGGGCACCAGCCACAGCGAGTCGCGCAGGTCGAAGGGCCACCGGTCCAGGGCGATGAGGAAGCCGAAGCCGATGGTGGCGGCCGAGGTGCCCAAGGGGAGCATGAGGGCGGCGTCGAACCAGCGCAGCGCGCCGCCCCCGCCGCGACGGGCGATGGCCCAGCTGGCGCAGCCGCCCACGGTCACGGCGATGACGGTGGCCACCAGGGCGAACTCCAGGGAGTTCACCACCGCCTCCAGCGGCGAGACGAACAGCGCGTTGTCGGTGCGATTGGTGCCCAGCGCCCGCCAGGCGGCCAGACCGCTGGCCCCCACGGTGGTGACCGAGCGCCAGGCCAGCACCACCAGCGGGGTGCCCAGCAACAGGGCCATGAGGGCCAGGGTGGCGACCACGAAGGCCCACTCCGCCCGCCCTCGGGGTCGGCGGGCCACCTCGCCACGGGCCCGCAGCGCCGCCGGCCGCCCCGTCACGCTGCTGGTGGCGCCCGTAGAGCACCAGGGCCAGCCCGACGCCCACCAGCTGCAGGATGGCCAGCACCGCGGCCACGTCCAGGTGCAGCAGCTGGGTGGTCTGGTCGTAGATCTCCACCTCCAGGGTGCGGGCCCGGATCCCGCCGAGCAGCAGCACCACGCCGAAGGAGGTGAAGCAGAACAGGAACACGATGGACGCGGCCGCGGCGATGGCCGGGCGCAGTCGCGGCAGCGTCACCTCCCGGAAGGCCCGCCACCGCGACGCCCCCAACGTGCGGGCCGCCTCCTCCAGCCGAGGGTCGAGGTTGCCCCACAGCCCGCCCACCGTGCGCACCACCACGGCCACGTTGAAGAAGGCGTGGGCGATCAGGATCAACCAGATGGAGCCGCGCAGGTCCACCCCCAGCGCCCCGCCCGGTCCCAGCAGGGCCAGGAAGGCCACCCCCACCACCACCGTGGGCAGCACGAACGGGACGATCAGCAGGGCCCACAGCACCCGTTTGCCGGGGAATTCGAACCGGCCGAACAGCGCGGCCATGGGCAGGGCCACCACCAGGGTCACCAGGGTGGACGCGGTGGCCTCCCACAGCGTGAACCAGGCCACCTGCCGGTAGGCGGGGTCGGACAGGACCCGCCCGACCACCCCCAGGTCCCAGTGCGTCGCCCGGGTGCAGGCCCCGGCCGATGATGGCCGCCACCGGCCAGGCGAAGAAGAAGACCAGGAACCCCAGCGGCACCAGCACCGGCAGCGCCCCGACGATCCGCCGTCCCGCACCGACCAGGCGCGGGCCGGCGTCTCCGCCCGCGTCCCGGCGGATGCGGCTGGTCAGTGGATCACCACGGCAGTCCACTGGTCGACCCAGTTGGAGCGGTTGGCGCCCACCTGCTCGGGGGACAGGTGCCAGATGGTGGCCGGCTGGGCCGTGTACTGGGCGAACAACGCAGGCACGTGGGCCGCCGGGTTGACCGGCTGCACGTACATCTGCAGCGGCATGTCCTGCTGGAACGGCACCGACAACAAGAAGTCCACCAGCGCCCGAGCCGCGGCCGGGTGCTTGGCGCCGGCCAGGATCCCGGCGAACTCGACCTGTTGGTAGCAGGTGGAGTCGATCACCGCGATGGGCGAGGTGGCCGGGCGAGGCGTGGCGTTGATCACCGCATAGGCCGGGTCGGTGGCGTAGGACACCACGATGGGCTTGGTGCCCTTGCCCCCGCCGCCGCTGAAGGCGGTGTAGAAGGCGGTGTCCCAACTCGTCTCCACGTCGACGCCGTTGGCTCGCAACGCGTTCCAGTAGGCCTGCCAGCCGCCCGTCGAGCTGGTGCCGTCAGCGGCGATGGTGGCCAGCAGGAAGGCCAGGCCCGGCGTGGAGGTGGACGGGTCCTCGGTGACCAGCATCGACTTGTAGGCCGGCTTGGTCAGATCGGCCAGGCTGGTGGGCGGCGCCACGCCATGGCTGGCGAACCAGGCCCTGTCGTAGTCGACGCACACGTTCGCCTTGTCGATCGGGGTGACCCGGTGCTGGGGGTCGAGCCGGTACCCGGCGGGCACCGAGGCCAGCCCCGTGGCCTGGTACGGGGTGAACAGGTTGGCCCCGAAGGCGGTGGTGAGGGTGTTGTTGTCGATCCCGTAGAGCACGTCGCCCTCGGGATCGGACTTGGTCAGCACGGCCTTGTTGACCACTTCCACGCCGTCGCCGGCCTTGATCACCTGCACCTTGATCCCCGTGCGCGCCTCGAACGCGGCCAGCACCGGCTTGGACACCGCGAAGGAGTCGTCGGTCAGCAGCCGGACGGTGCCCCCGATGCGGCTGCCGGCTGCGGTCGTGCCCGCCGACGAGCTGGAGGCGGTCGACCCGCAGGCCGCGGCCACCACCACCACGGCCAGGCCCAGCCGACCAGGCCGAGGATGCGGGCCCGGACATGGCCCGACCCGGGAGCTCGGGAGCGGGCGCGCGATCGAGATCGCGAACGGGACGAGGACGACGCGTCGTGGGCACGGCTACCTGGCCTTCTGTCATCGGATCGTGGTCCGGTTGGCGGATGTCGGGGCCTCAGGGCCGGGGAAGATGGCCAGCAGCACGCCGTCGGTCACCTCGATCGACACCTGATCGTCCAGCACCTCGTTGCTGACGCCGCGGGTCGAGGCCGGCCGGAGCGTCTCGTCCAGCAGCGGGTAGCGCAGCCCGCGGGTGGTGATGCCGCGGGCCGGTCCGCCCACCGGCAGCAACGTGAGCAGCTCCCCCACCTGAGCCGCGACGGCCAGGTGGTCGCGCACCACGAACACCCGGGCCGCTCCGACGTGGGCCGAGACCCGGATGTGAGCGTAGGCGTCATCGGTCAGGGCCAGCAGGCCACCCAACAGGTGGTCGAGCCGCCCGCCGGCACCGCCGGCCACCACGATCTCCCGGGGATCGGTGGCCGCGGCCACGGCCAGCGCCAGCTCGAGGTCGGTGGCGTCCTTGTCCGTGGGATGGCGCTCGACACGGGCACCCGTCGGCCCGGGCCCGGGCCAGGGCGTCCGGATCGACCGAGTCGAAGTCGCCCACGGCCACGTCGATGGGCCAGCCGTGGGCCTGGGCCTGCTCCACGCCCGAGTCGGCCGCCACCACGAACGCCCCCGGAACCAGTCGGGCCGCCGCCTGAGCGCTCAGCGGATCCCCGCCGACGAAGACCACCACCCGGGCACGGTCGATCACCCGATCGTCGTGGGTCGGGTCGTCGTGGGTCGGGTCGTCGTGGCTCGGGTCGTCATGGCGCGAAGCGAGCTCTGCGGCCACGAGATCGGGGTCGGGATCAGTCATGGGCGTCGCTGCCAGCGGTCGGTCGGATGGGACGCGAACACGGCGAAGCCCGGAGATGATCTCCCTGCGCCGGCATTACCCGGATCAGGTCGTAACGGTCGGAGGATGCGATCCTCCCTCTCAGCCCATCAGGTCCGGGCTCCCGTGTTCTGGCCGAAACCCTACACCCGCCCCGCCCCCAGCAAATTGGAAACCTTTGTGTGCGGATATCCGCACATTTTGATGCCCAGTATCCGTGGAGGCTGGGCACCTCTTGTATATCTCAGTCATCTTTCATAGTTTTCGCATCGATGTCAGAGGCACTTTGGCGGCTGGCCGAACGCCAGCTCGGGCTCCTCGGCCACGACCAGGTACGGGCGCTGGGGACTCTCGGAGCGCCGACCGTGCACCGACGTCTCGCCTCCGGGCAGTGGGTCCGTGAGTCCAGCCCGGGGTGTATGCCATCGCTGGCGCCCCGGACACCGCCGATCGTCGGCCTGCTCGTCGGCCTGCCTGGGCGCGGGTGGGCTGGCCGGGTCTCGCATCCTGACCGCGGCGACCCGGATGGGCCTGCATTCCGAGCGGGGCCGCCACGGCCCGGAGATCTCGGTCGATCGAGAGCGCGGCCCACGGCCTGCGCCGGCGTCACCGTCCATCGCTCCCGTGACCTTTCGCTCCGACCACCTGATCCTGGACGGACCGATCCCCATCACGACGCCGGTCCGCACGCTGGTGGATCTCGGCCAGGTCGCCCCCTGGTACCGTCGTGCGAGATCTGCTCGAGATGCTGCTCGCCCGGAAGCAGGTCACGGTCGCCCAGGCCCACGCCGCACTGCTCCTCCACTCGCGTCGTGGTCGGCGGGGTTGCGGCGCCCTGCGTCGAGTGCTCGAGCAGCGCGCCCTGCTCGACCGTCCCGCCGACAGCGTCCTCGAGTCGATGTTCGCCGAGCTCTGCGCCGCCGACGACCTGCCACCACCGGAGTTCCAGCTCGTGGTGCGGACGCCGTCAGGGGCATCGAGCGCCGCCTCGACTTCGCCTATCCCGAGATCCGCCTGGCGATCGAGATCGACGGATTCGAGACGCACGCGACCGCAGCCGGATTCGTCGCTGATCGGGTACGAGCGCAACGAGCTGTCACTGCTCGGCTGGACGGTGCTGCGATTCACCTGGCACCAGATCGTGCATCAGCCCAGCTACGTGGCCGGTGTCATCCTCCGCGCCTCGGCGGCGCATCGCAGGCCCCGCCCGATATTGGGCATCAAAGTGTGCGGTATCGGCAGACAAAGATTCCCAATTTGCGGATGGCCGAGGGAACGAAGGGGCGGCGAGGCTCAGCGGCGGAGGAGGTCCTTGGCGATGGCGATGACCTGCTGCTCGTCGGTGCCGGCGTAGATCTGGAGCACCTTGGCGTCGCGGGCCAGCTGCTCCACCTGGAACTCGGCCATGTACCCGTTGCCCCCATGGACCTGGACGGCCTCGAGGGCCACCTCCATGGCGGCCTGGGCGCTGTAGAGCTTCATGGCCGACGCCTCGGCCAGGCTGAGGTTCTCCCCGGCCGCGCCCATCTCGATGGTGCGGAACACCAGGTTCTGCACGTTGAGGCGCGCCACCTCCATCTTGGCCAGCTTCAGCTGGATCAGCTGGAAGTCCCCGATGGGATGGCCGAACTGCACCCGGTTCTTGGCGTAGGCCACGCTCAGCTCGAGGCACTGCTCGATGATGCCCAGCGACATGGCGGCCACCCCCGAGCGCTCCATCTGGAAGGTGTCCTTGGCCCCCTCCCGGCCGCCGGCGGGGACGTCCTCGGTCTCGCCGATGAGCCGGTCGCGGCCCACCCGCACATCGGTCAGGAACAGCTCCCCGGTGGGTGAGCTGTGCATCCCCATCTTGCGCAACGGCTTGGACTGCTCCAGGCCGGGCATGCCGCGATCGAGCACGAAGCTCAGGATCTTGCGCTCCGCCGGCGGATTGCCTTCGTCCAGCTTGCAGATGAACACGATGGTGTCGGCATAGGGACCGTTGGTGATGAAGGTCTTCGAGCCGTTCAGCAGGTACTCGTCGCCGTCACGCCGGGCCGTCGACAGCATCGACCCGAAGGCGTCGGAGCCCGAGTTGGGCTCGGTGATGGCCCACGCCCCGATCTTGTCCATGGTCAGCAGGTCGGGCACCCACCGCTCCTTCTGGGCGATCGTGCCCCGGCTGCTGATGGCTGCCGAGGTCAGGCCCATGCTCACGCCCATGGCCGTGACCATGCCCGGGCACCAGTGGCACAGCTCCACGATGGGGATCAGCGTGAGCGAGGCGTCGCCGCCACCCTGGCGCGCCGGGCGCTGCGGGCGGGGTCTCGCCCTTGGCCACGGCCTCGGCCGCGGCCCGCTCGAAGTCCATCTGGCGCTTGAACCGATCGCGGGCCATCTGGTCCATGCCGAAGGTCGAGAAGAGCTTGCGCAGCACGTCGTAGGGCGGCGTGTCGCCGTGCTCGAGCTCCTCCACATTGGGCTTGATCTCGGCCTCGATGAATCGACGCACGGCGTCGCGCAACATGAGCTGCTCATCGCTCCAGCGGTACATGGTCACTCCCCTCGGTCGTCCCCGGGACGGTAGCTGGCCCAGTCACCTAGCGACCCGGCAGGCGGTGGCTGGGCGGTCCCAGCGCCCCAGTTGGCAGTCGGAAACCGTGCCGGACGGCTGTCGATGGGGTTCGAGCCGCCTCCCCTAGACTCTCGCCGCCACCACAACCTAACCGCCGGGCAACGATGACGAGGCGGCGCTCCAGCAAGGGATGAGCAGGGACGATCATGGGCGAACGCAAGCGAGCACGCGGGTGACCGACCCGGCATCGGCCGAACCCACCACCGCGGCCCCCGTTCGGGGCCGGTTCCCCCACTTCCCGGCGCTCGACGGGCTCCGGGGCCTGGCCGTGCTGGCCGCCGTGCTGTTCGATCTCGGGACCCGCTGGGTCAAGGGCGGACACCTGGGGATCTCCACCCTGTTCACGCTCACCGGGTTCCTGGCCATGGCCAGCCTGCTGGCCGAGCGGGGCGACGGCCATCCCATCCGCCTGGGTCGCTACTGGAACCGCCGCATCCGTCACATCCTGGGGACCTCCTTGGCCGTGCTGGCCGTGGCCGTCGTGTTCGCCTTCACCGCCGCCGCCGCCATCCAGCGCCACAACCTGGCCATCGACGGCATCGCCTCGCTGGCCTCGGTGGCCAACTGGCGCTTCATCGCCACCCATGCCCCCTTCGCCCCGCCGGCCACCCTGTCGTCGCCGGTGCGCCAGTTCTGGGCGCTGGCCGTGCTGGGCCAGGTGCTGCTGGTGGTCTCCGCGCTGACCGTGGCCCTGCTCGAGCGCAAGCAGTGGACCCGGCAACGCCTCGGCGGCCTCCTGACGGCATTCGTGGTCGTCTCCACCGGCCTGTGCATCGCCTTGCACCACTCGACGGCCCGCGTCCTGTACGGCACCGACACCCGGGCCGCCGAGGTGCTGGTGGGCTGCCTGCTGGCCCTGATCATCTACGACCCGCGGGTCACGATCCGTCTGGCCATGCCCGGGCCGGTGCGCGAGACCATCAACGCCGGCGGGGTGGTGGCCGGCCTGGTGCTGGTCGTGGTGTGGATGACGGTGGCCCCCACCAACAAGTACCTGCTCATGGGCGGGCTGCTCCTGGTGGCGCTGGTGTCGGCCACGGTGGTGCTGGCCTCGATCGTGCCCCACGGCCCGGTCCCCTGGCTGCTGGCCAGCCCGCCCCTCCAGTGGCTGGGTCGGGTGGCCATCGCCCTGTACCTGGTGCACTGGCCGGTCTTCGTGTGGGTCGACCGGGCCCACACCTCGCTGACCGGCAACAAGCTGATCGCCGCCCGCCTGGTGGTCGCCGCGGTCGGGGCCGTGATCCTCCAGTTCGCCTACGAGTGGGTCCGTGACCACGAGCGGGTACGCTCGGCCCCGGGCCGCGGCCAGGTCGAGGCGCCGCCTGGCCGCCGGGGGCGTGGTGGTGATGGTGGGCGCGCTGCTGGCCGCCACGCTTGACCGGCCCCGCCGTGGGTTCCACGGTGCTGGAGGCGACGGGCAAGGCGCCGACCTCGACCTCCACCACCACCACGCTGGTCCCGCTCCCGGTGCCCACGGTCGCCTTCTACGGCGACGCCCTGGCCTCCACCCTGGAGGCCAGCGCCAAGTCCTGGGCGGCGCGCACGGGCAAGATCAAGGTCGTGGAGGGGGTCGCCTCGCCCACCTGCGGCATCGACCGTGACGAGTTCATCCAGGACGCCACCGGCGCCGCGGTGCCCATCCCGGCCGAGTGCAGCACCTGGGACACCCAGTGGGCCACGGCCACCGCCACCAACAAGCCCGACATCGCCGTCGTGGTCACCGGCATCAGCGAGCTGGCCGATCATCGCCAGCCCACCGACACCGCCTTCACCGGACCAGGCGACAAGGGCTACGACTACACGCTGCTGCTGCTCATGCACAAGGCGGTGGAGGCGTTGACCGCCTCGGGCACCAAGGTGATCTGGCTGAACCTGCCGAACTTCCAGAGCGGGTCGGGGACCTCGTTGGAGTCGGCCCGGGTGGCCGCCTTCAACACCCTGCTCACCACGCTGGGCCAGGATCTGCACGGGCAAGGTCACCGTGGCCGGACTGGGGGCGTGGGTGGCCAGCAACGGCGCGGCGGGCGCCGAACCCACGCAGAACGGCTGGGGGGCGGCCGCCGCCGACCACATCGTGGCCGACTACCTGACCGGTGAGATCGCCGCCGTGTGGCGGCGCCGCCCACACCGCCGGCCCCACCACCACCACGACCGCGGCACCGGGCGTCGCCCACCACCTCGATCACCATCCCGCCGGCGCCCCCCGGCGTCGATGCGACCACCAAGACGACCAAGGCCCCCAAGGCGCCCGGCTCCAGCACCAAGACCCGAAGACGACCAAGGCCGGCTGACCGGCCCCGAGTCACCACTCGGGTGGTGGCCTGATCCCCGTATTTCCGGGTCGGTTTGGTACCGTCGTCGGGTGACGCTCGCTGACACCAAGCCGTCCCACGGCGGGGTGGCAGAGTCGGGCGAGGCCACCGAGAGCGGCTCGACTCTGACGCCGACGCGAACCGAGGACGCCCCGCCGGTCGTGTCGACGCGCAACCGGCTCCCCCACTTCCCCGGCCTGGACGGGCTCCGGGGCGTGGCCGTCATCGTGGTCCTGCTGTTCCACGGCGGGTTCTCCTGGGCCGTCGGCGGCTACCTGGGCGTGTCCACCTTCTTCACGCTCTCCGGCTTCCTGATCACCTCGTTGCTGCTGGCTGAGCGCACGGTCACCCGCTCGGTCGACGTGCCCTCGGTTCTGGGTGCGCCGGATCCGGCGCCTGATGCCGGCCGCGGTGGCCGCGCTGACCCTGGCCGTGCTCTTCGCCCACTTCGCCGGCACCGCCGCGCAGCAGCGCACCCTGGCCGGCGACGTGGTCAGCGCCCTGGCCGACGTGGCCAACTGGCACTTCATCCTCTCCCACCAGTCCTATGCCGACCTGTTCTCCGGGCCGTCGCCGGTGCTCCACTTCTGGAGCCTGGCCATCGAGGAGCAGTTCTACCTGGTGTTCCCCCTGGTGGCGTTCCTGGTGCTGGCCAAGTGGCGTTGGAACCGCAGCCGGGTCGGCGGGCTCTTCGTGGCCCTGATGGGCGTGTCGCTGTGCACCACGTTGTTCCTGGGCTTCTCCCACGACCGCATCTACTACGGCACCGAGACCCGCTCGTTCGAGCTGCTGGCGGGCTGCCTGCTGGCCGTGGTCATCTACAGCCGGCGCGTCACCGGGCGCCTGGCCCGACCCGGCTCACGGCGCACCGCGGTGGCCGTGGCCGGCGCGGTCGCCCTGGCCGTGCTGCGTGTTCCTGTGGGCCCGCACGCCCCAGAGCGCCGACTGGCTGTACCGGGGTGGCCTGTCGGCCTACTCCGGGCTGTCGGTGCTGATCATCCTGGCCACCATCATCCCGTACGGCCCGGTGGCCGCCCTGCTGTCGACCCGCGGGCTGCGTCGGGTGGGCATGCTCTCCTACGGGATCTACGTCTACCACTGGCCCATCTTCCTGTGGGTCGGCGCGCTGCACCTGGGTCTGGGGCAATGGCCCCGCTTCGGGGTGGAGGTGGCCATCACCTGGCTGGTGGCCGTGTGCTCCTACTACTTCCTCGAGCTGCCCATCCGCCGGGGCGAGCTCCCCTTCGGTCTGAAGCGCCAGGGCTGGGCCCGACAGCTCAACCTGGCCTGGTCCATCCCGGTGGCCTTCCTGCTGGTGGGCGTGGGGGCCCTGGCGGTCGAGCGCGGCCGCACCGCCGCCGGTGTTCGACTTCGCCGCCGCCCAGCGCAAGCTGGACCACCTGGGCGCGGGCAAGCCTCGGGCCAAGGCGGTCAAGACCTCCCAGGCGGACCCCTCCGCTCCCCTGCCGGTGGCCAAGGTGGCCGCCTTCGGCGATTCCACCGCCCTGGTGGTGGGCAGCGGCATCAACGACGCCTCGGCCACCGCCGGCGGCGTGGAGGAGGTCAGCGGCGGGGCCTGGGTCGGTTGCGGTCTGGGCATCGGTGGCGACTACCGCTCGACGGTCGACCCGAGCTACGCCGGGCCCACCCGGCCCGAGTGCAACGCCTGGCCCACCACCTACGCCCGGGTCATCAGCCAGAACCAACCCGATCTGGCCGTGGTGCTCGACGCCCCCTGGGACGTGATGGACCGCCGGCTGGTCGGCGACACCAAGTGGCGCAGCTTCGGTGACCCGGTCTACGACCGGTGGTTCCTGTCCGAGATGGTGCAGGTCGTGCACGTGCTGGGCGCAGACGGGGCCACCGTCGTGTGGCTGACGTCGCCGCCGGTGAGCAACATCCCGGCCCGCACCACCCGCCTCAACCAGCTGATCGAGCAGCTCCCCAAGCTCCTCCCCGGCAAGGTGGTGGTCCTCGACTTCGCCACCTATCTCAAGGACACCGGCAAGGACGCCCAGCTGCGACCCGACGGCATCCACCTCAGCGGCCCGGCCTCCGAACAGGTGGCCAAGTCCTGGCTGATCCCCCACCTGGTCACGATCTGGCGGTCCGTCTACTCGGCCCGGCTGAAGGCCGAGGCCACGACGGCCACCACCGCGACCACCCCCACCACGCTCGGCCAGGCGGCCAAGGGCACGTCGGACACCTCGATCCACAGCTGATCGGCGACCCCGGGCGGCAACCACATCGCTGGGCGCGGACTGGCTGCCGCGCGCGGTGGCGCGGTTCAGGTGCCGAAGTCGAGCCACACCCCCTGCGGGGGCTGCGCGCCCACCCCGGCCACCGACCAGTTGCACACCCCGGTGGGGAAGATCTGAGCCAGGCGCTGGCGTTGGGCGGCGCTGAAGGTGACCGAGTACGTGGCCTTGCTGGCCGGCTCCAGCTGGCACTTCAGGACGTCGTTGCGCTGGGGCGCACCGGCGGCGGTCCGGGGATCGCCGTGCACCGGGTAGGCCTGGGTGCAGGCGTTGGTGCCCTGGTAGGTGTGGGGACCGCTGACCACCGTGCCGTCAGGCGTGGTGCAGCGGTCCACCGCGGTGGACGGCCGGGCCGCGGCCAGCTTGGCCGGCGCCGACGCGCTCGTCGGATCGGTCCTGGCCTCGGTCAGCCACTGGTCGAGCAGCACGATCTGGTTGGTCACGTTGTTGAGCGAACCCGCCAGCTGGGAGTCGAGGCCGCCCTGGCTGGTCGGGCCGGGCACCGTCCAGATCAACAGGTTCGGATCGGACGTGCCGTTGCGGGTCAGGCGATCGCGGATGGAGAACTTGCGGAAGCTGTCGTGGATGTCGCCGATCGGGTCGTCATAGGGGTTGGTCAGGATGATGGGCACGTTCCACAAGGCGCCACCCTCGTCCACCCCACCCTTGGCGTAGGCGTTGGCGAAGGCCTGGGTGGGACCGACCGTCCGGGCCGGCACCGGATTGCCGTTCACGTCGTAGCCCCCGACCTGCTGGTTGAGGTCGAGGAACTGGTCGACGGTGATGGTGCCGGCGTTCAGGGCTTTGAGGCCGTACTGGACCCCCACGTTGTCCACCGGCCGGTAGGCGAACCCGGTCTGGGGATCTGTGCCCAGCACGTTGATGTTGCCGTCCTGGAGGGTGCAGCGCACACCCTTGGGGTTGGTCACGGCGTTGAACACCTGGTCGTGGGGCACGGTGGAACCGCAGCTGTCGGCCCGGATCTCCTGGCCGAAGCTGGCCTGCCACAGGTCGCAGGTCTGGTCGGTGGCGTGGCCGTTGATGGCGGTGCGCTGCGCCGGGGTCAGCGACGAACCGGCCGCCCTGGTAGTAGCGGTTGAGCAGGGTGCAGTCGCTCACCCCGCCGCTGATGCTGATGGCGTCGGGGAAGGGCAGCTCGGGCGACAGGCCGTCGAGCAGCCCCGGGTAGTTCTGGGCGATCTGGAGCTGCTGGATGGAGCCGCCCGATCCGCCGTCGCCGATGGTGAAGACGGGATCGCCGTAGGTCTCGATGAAGTGCTGCTTGACCATCATCGTGACCTCGGCCGACAACATGGCGTTGCAGGCCGACTGGAAGGTGTTGAGCGTCGAGGTGGTGATGGCGTAGCCGAGCGCGAGCAGCTTGGGATCGAGTGCGCCGGCGAAGTCGGAGCCCTGGCTGTAGGTGGTGCCGCAGCCCCCGCCGTAGCGGTAGACCAGCCGCTGGTTCCAGCCGACAGCGCGACAGGCCCCGAGTCGCGGCGTCGGGTCCCCGCGGCGGCTGGGCACGGGGATGGCGATCTCGTAGATGGAGCGGTCGATGACGCCCTGCTCGTCGCACACGATACGGGCGGGGCTGGCCGCATCGCTGACGGTGGCCAGGTCGCGGGGGCTGACCCGTCGACGGGCAGCGGCTTGACCGTGCCGTCGGTGCTCACGTAGTCCACGAGGTGACCTTGGTCGGCCACCGCACAGTCCGGCGGCGTGGACGGGCCCAGGCCGGCGGCCTGGGTGGTGCAGGCGAACGGCGTCTGGCGGGGACCCGAGAACACCGGGCCGTTGATCGAGTGGTCCGTCACGGTCAGCGTGGCGGTCGAACCGAGACCGTGGCCGAGACCGTGTTCGTCCCCGACGTCAGCCCGGTGACCAGGCTTCCCGAGCCTGTGCCCGACCGGCCGCCGGCCCCGGGTACGGACCGGGCGTGAACGGGCTGCTGTTGACCGCACGACAGGTGTCAGCGCGTCACCGAGTGAGGACCGCGGTGGCGGTCTTGGCGCTGACCTCCACCAGCACCTACCGCCGCTGACATAGGGCGCGGGCGCCGAGAGCGTGGTCAGGATGACCTTGCCGTCGGGTGAGGTGGCGCTCGACGTCGGCCCGCTCACCTTCGCCGAGGCGGTCTGGGCCACACCGGTGGTGGCGGGGCTCGACCCGGCGATCGAGCTCGAGCTCGAGCACGACACCGCCACCAGGGCCACCACCACCCCGATGACCAGGATGGCGGGCCAGGAACTCGCCCCCCGGCCAGGTCTGGCGTCGATCTTCACCCCTCCAGGGGTGTGAATCGCCGCCAAACGTGTCTCCCGGCGGTCTGGCCGAATCGGGGCGCGGTCGGGTCCGTCGTGGTGTTCAGGCATGGTCCGCCTCATGGTTGAACGGGGGCGGTCACCGTGGTTGTGGTCGAACGACGTGGTCGGCGCCGTGGTGGTGGTGGTCGTGGGGTGGTGCCGTGGTGGTCGTCGTCGGTGGGCGCCGTCGTGGTGGTCGTGGGTGGTGCCGTCGTGGTCGTCTCCGGCGCGGTCGTCGTGGTGGTCGAGGCCGTCGTGGTCGTCGTCGACGACGGCAGCTCGCTGGTGCCGGTCACCGTGGACGGGCTCGAGGTCGACCCCTTGTGGGTCAGGGCCAGGACGCCCAACACGATGGCGCCGGCCACCACCAGCACGGCCAGCACGATGACCACGATGCCCAGGGGGGTCGACCAGATCGACGGCTCGCCGTCGTCAGGTGGTCCTCCGCCATAGCCCCCGTCGCCACCGGTGCCGCCACCTCCGGTCGCGCCCTGGTTGGGGTCGGCCACCCCCGGATCGACCACCCACTGCTGTGGAGCGGACCCCGCGCCGGCGGTGCCGGCGGGCATGGCCTGGGTGGGGTCGGTCACCGGCGGGATGGCTCGGGTGGGCTCGTCAGCCTCGCTCATGGTGCTCCTCGATACAGGGTCGACCGAGCCTAGGCCAGCCATCTCAACGACTGGCTGCTCGCTCCCTCGGCGTCACGCCGACGAGGCCCCGGGCCGGGTATGGCTGCGCCCAGCCTGTCCGATGGGACAGGCTGGCGGCGCATGGAAGGCCTCCTCCCCATCGACCGGCGGCGCGTGCTGCCCGACGTCCTGGCCGGGCTGACCCTGGCCGCGGTGGCCGCCCCCGAGTGCATGGGCTACGCCACCATCGCCGGCATGCCGGTGGTCACCGGCCTCTACACCCTGCTGCTGCCCGTGTTGGCCTTCGCCCTGCTGGGCTCCTCACGCCACCTGGTGGTGGCGGCCGACTCGGCCACCGCCGCCATCCTCTTCGCCGGTCTCACCGGACTGGGCCTGGCCGGGCTCACCCCCGGCTCGCCCCGATGGGTGGCTCTGGCCGGCATGACCGCGCTCATGGCCGGCGCCCTCCTGCTGCTGGCGCGCCTGCTGCGGTCTGGGGTTCCTGGCCAACTTCCTGTCCCGCACCGTGCTGGTGGGCTTCCTGGCCGGCGTGGGTGTTCAGGTCTCGCTGTCCCAGCTGCCCGATCTGCTCGGCATCCACGTGCACGCCACCACCACCTGGGCCAAGTTCCGGGGCACGGTCACCCATCTCGGTCACGTCAGCGGGGCCAGCGTGGCCGTGGGCGGCGCCGTGCTGGTGGTGCTCTTCGTGGGCGAGCGGTTCGCGCCCAAGATGCCCGTCGCCCTGGTGGCGGTGGTGGGTGCCATCGTGGTGTCCCGGGTGCTCGACCTGCCGGCGCACGGTGTGGCCGTGGTCGGACACGTCCCCCAGGGGCTGCCCAGCCTGAGCTTCCCCCGCGTGGCCCACGACCAGCTCTTGTCGCTGTTCACCATCGCCCTGTCCATCTTCGTGATCGTCCTGGCCCAGTCCGCGGCCACCTCCAGCAGCTTCGCCGCCGCCCACAACGAGGACGTCGACGAGAACGCCGATCTGGTCGGGCTGGGCGTGGCCAACCTGGCCGCCGGGCTCAGCGGCACCTTCGTGGTCAACGGCAGCCCCACCAAGACCGGCGTGGTGGACCGAGCGGGCGGCCGCTCGCAGCTGGCGCAGCTGGCCATGGCGGTGGCCGTGCTGGTCATCCTGGTGCTGCTGACCAAGCCCCTGGGATGGCTGCCCGAGCCGGCCCTGGCGGCCGTGGTGCTGCGCATCGCCATCGGTCTGATCGATGTGCGCACCCTCAGCCGGGTGGCCCGGATCCGCACCGACGAGTTCGTGGTGGCCCTGGTCACGGCGGCCACGGTGGTCGTGCTGGGAGTCGAGCAGGGCATCATCCTGGCCGTGGCCGCCTCGCTGGTCGTCCACGTGCGCCGCGACTACGCCCCCTTCGACGCGGTGCTGGTGCGCGACGCCGACGGCACCTGGGACCCGACCCCGGTCACCGACGGGGCCCAGACCGCCCCGGGCCTCATCGTGTACCGCTTCGGGGCCGGCCTGTTCTACGCCAACACCCAGCGCTTCGCCCGGGAGGTCCGCCACCTGGTGCGGGCCGCGCCCGACCCGGTGCGGTGCGTGATCATCGATGCGTCGGCCCTGAGCGACGTGGACTACACGGCGGGCGCCATGCTGGGCGAGCTCGAGCGCCGTCTGGGCCTGCGGGGCGCGGCGCTGGTGTTCGCGGCCATGGATCCCCACGTCCACGCCCAGCTCACCCGCTACGAGACGCTGCCCGTCGGTCCCAGCGGGCGCAGCCAGTTCTACGATCGGGTGGGCGATGCCGCGGCGGCCTTCGGCCGAGGCGAGATCCCGCCACCAGAGCCATCCTCCGACCCCGATCCGGGGCCGGGCCCCGTGGCCGACAAGAGACTGAGCCGGGTCGGGCGGCTCAGCCCAGGCCCAGCGCCCGGGCCTGGCGATAGAGGAACCAGCCGCCCACCGCCACCAGCAGCAGCCCGAAGGTGGCCTGCAGCCGGTCCACCGGCAGGCGGGGCGAACAGCGGGCGCCCAGGACCGCAGCCGGCACCAGCCCCAGGGTGAAGGGGATGGCCACGGCCCAGTCGATGTCACCCATCAGAGCGTGGGTGGCCACGGTCGGCACCGTCAACACGGTGGCCACCACCAGGCTGGTGGCCGTGGCCTCGGGCAGGGTGAGCCCCAGGGCCAGCAGGAACAGGGGGACCAGCAGGAACCCGCCACCGTTGGACAGCAGGCCGGCGGCGAAGCCGACCAGCACGCCCAGGGCGGTCACCAGGACCAACGCGCTGGCGCCGGGTCATCGTCGCCGACTCGGTGGCCGGCTTCATGGGGACGACGATGCGGATGCCCACCAGCACCAGGACCGCTCCGGACAGGGCCAGCAGCCAGGGTCCGCCCAGCCAGTGGCTGGCCAGCGCACCCAGGATGCAGGCGGGCACCGCGCCCCGCAGCGTGCGCACCGCCACAGGCCGATCCACCAGGCCGGAGCGGGCGTAGGTGGTGGCGCCGGCCGCCGATCCAGGCAGCAGCGACGGCAGGGGCGAGGCCACCGCAGCCAGGGCGGGGACCCCGAGCATGCGCCAGCAGCGGCGTGGCGAAGGCCGAACCCACGCCGAACAGCCCGTAGAGCACGCCGATCACCGCTCCGGCACCAGCCAGCACGGGGATCGAGGTCATGTCTCCATTCAGCCCGATGTCGGATCGGTGAACAACCCGATACTCCCTTCATCTTCGATAGGCTTCTCCTATGGACATCCGGCAGCTCTCCTACGTGCTCGCGGTGGTCGACCACGGGAGCTTCACCCGGGCCGCGGCCGAGCTGCAGATCGCCCAGCCATCGCTCTCCCAGGGCATCCGCGGGCTGGAGGCGGAGCTGGGCATCGAGCTGTTCGTCCGTCGCGCCCGTCCGGTGCGCCTGACCGAGGCCGGCCAGGCGCTGGTCGAGCCCGCCCGCCGGGCCGTACGTGACCTGGACACGGCCCGAGCCGCGGTGGACGCGGTGCGGGGCCTGTCCGGCGGCCACCTCGATCTGGTCTCGCTGCCCACCCTGTCCATCGATCCGGTGGCCGGCATCGTGGGGCAGTTCCGACAGGCGCATCCGGGCGTCACGGTCCGGCTGCTCGAGCCCGAGGACACCGCCGATGTGGCCAACTTGGTGCGGGCCGGGCGCCTGCGAGCTCGGGATCTGCGATCTGCCGCTGCCCGACCCGGCCGGGCTGCTGGCCCACCACCTGGCCATCCAGGGCTACCAGGTCGTGCTGCCTCCCGAGCCTCGGCGCCGACCGGCCGCGCCGCGCCCGGGTCGGCCCGCAGACCCGGCGGCGTCCAGCGGCGCATGGGGCTGGTCGAGCTGGCCGAGCTGGCCCTGGTCACCACCCCGCCGGGGACGTCCACCCGTCGGGTGGTCGACGAGGCCCTGGCCGGCATCGGGAGGACCACCCGGGTGGCGGTGGAGACCGACCACCGCGAGTCGCTGATCCCGCTGGTGCTGGCCGGGGCGGGGGTGGCGGTGGTGCCCGACAGCCTGGTGGCGTCGGCTCGGGGGCAGGGGGCGATCGTGGTGGCCCTCGATCGACCCCTGACCCGAGACATCGGGATCATCCACCGCGATGGACCCCTCTCGCCCGCCGCCCGCGCCTTCTTCGACCTGGCCGGGCCCCAACCGCCCACCCGGACGCGCCGTCCGCCGGAGGCGCACCGAGCGAACCACGGCGCCGAGCACCCGTAGCCGGCGGGCCACGCCGCCGGTACGCTGATCGGGTGACGAACGTTCGTTCGCTCTCCCGGCCGGTCGAGTCCTGGCGCCCGTCGCTGTTCGGTCTGGGTGCGCCCCAGGCCGATCCGGGCTTCGCCTCCCTGGCGCGCCTGTCCCTGGCCGGCGGCGCCTGGGTGGACCACGCCCCAGGTTGGGTGCAGGGCTCGGCCGAGCTGTTCGAGCGCCTGGTGGAGAGGCTGGACTGGTCGGCCCGCCAGGTGAAGATGTACGGCCGCCTGGTGGATGAGCCGAGGCTCACCTCGGGCTGGCCGGGGCCGGGGGTCGACCCGGTGGCCGGTCCGGTGGTGGAGGAGATCCGTCGGCTGCTGTCGAGCCGCTACCGCGTGGCGTCTGCGCTCGACCTGGGCCAACCTCTATCGCGACGGGCGCGACAGCGTGGCCTGGCACGGCGATCGGGTGCTGCGCGAGCAGGACCGATCCCTGGTGGCCATCGTGTCGCTGGGCGAGCCCCGCCCCTTCCGCCTCCGACCCACCGGCGGCGGCGCGTCGGTCGGCTTCGAGCTCGGGGCCGGCGACCTGCTGGTGATGGGCGGGACCTGCCAGCGCACCTGGCAGCACTCGGTCCCCAAGGCGCGCCACGCCGGTCCTCGGCTCAGCCTGTCGTTCCGGGCCGAGCGCCCCGGCCGCGACGCCCGGGGCGAGCCGCTCGGGTCCGTGGGGCGGTGACTCAGTCGGCGGTGGTGAGCCCGATCGGACACGAGACGCCGGTCCCGCCCAGGCCGCAGTAGCCGTTGGGGTTCTTGGCCAGGTACTGCTGGTGGTAGCCCTCGGCGAAGTAGAAGGTGGAGGCCTCGGCGATCTCGGTGGTGATGGCGCCGTACCCTGCGGCGGCCAGGCGCTGGCCGAAGGCGGCGGCCGAGGCCCGGGCCTGCTCCAGCTGGCTCGGACCGGTGGTGTAGATGGCCGATCGGTACTGGGTGCCCACGTCGTTGCCCTGGCGCATCCCCTGGGTCGGGTCGTGGCCCTCCCAGAACACCTTGAGCAGCGCCTCGTAGCTGATCTGGGCCGGGTCGAACACGATCAGCACGGCCTCGGTGTGGCCGGTGCGACCCGAGCACACCTCCTCGTAGGTCGGGTTCGGGCGTGATGCCACCGGCGTAGCCCACGGCCGTGATCCAGACGCCGGGAAGCGACCAGAAGTCCTTCTCCGCACCCCAGAAGCACCCCATCGCCACCACCATCGACTCGTAGCCGTCGGGGTACGGCGGGGCCAGGGCCCGACCGTTGACGAAGTGGGTGGCCGGGATCGGCATCGGCGTGTCCCGACCGGGCAGGGCCTCATCGGCGGTGGGCAAGTCGAGCTTGTGGGATCCGAACATGACGTCCTCCTGGGCGACTCCGGCTCCACGCTACCGACGCTCCGGTCCTTCCTGTCGCCCACGGGCGCTACCTGTCGCGTCCGCGAGCCCCAGGAGTCGCTGAGCGCGGACAGGTCCATCCGGGGGGGTGGCTACTCGAAGCGTTGACCCATGGCTCGAATGACCTCCATGAGGTTGCCGGGCGAGTCCGGCGCGTCGTCGCCGGGCGTGTAGGTCACCGCCTCCAGACGCCCGGTCCAGGGGAACGGCCCGAAGCGCTCGTACAGCTCCCAGTCGACCGGCGAGCGCCGGTCGATGCCCACGTCGATCCCCTCGAAGGGGGCCATGCCGTACAACAGGGGGACGCCCTCGAGGATGCCCCGGTCCTGGCTCGTCCGACCGCCAGGGTCAACGTCCAGGACCCACCGCCCACCGCGTGCAGGCGAGCCTCGAGTCGACGGGTCCCGACCGGGACGGTCCCGCCCGACAACCGGCGTCGTCGACCCCGTCCGTCGTTGTGCACGAACCACAGCTCGCCGTCGAGCACGTACAGCGCGTAGCCGCTGCCCTGGTCACCGTGGGCCACCAGGATGCCCTGGTCACCGGTGCGCGTAGTCCAGCTCGGCGGTGATGGTGACCGACCGGAACCAGACGAGCTGCACCGAGCGCCAGCGCTCCAGCGTGGGCGTGCCGGCCACGATGCGCACCGGCTGGCGGAACACCTCGCTGCGCTCGGGCCGGATCAGGTAGCGGATGGCGCTGCCCTCGTCGAGGGGGTAGATCTGGTTGGCCCAGGCCTCGCGCTCCCAGGCCTCGATCATCTCGGCCCGCCGAGCGGGTTCGGCCGCCGAACGGTCTTCCAGCTCCACCGGATCGCGCGTCAGGTCGTAGAGCTCCCACTCGTCGTCGCCGAACGGGGTCAGGGGCTGGTGGATGGTCACCACCTCCCAGCCGTCGTCGTAGCAGCCCGCGGTGGCCGTTCATCTCCTCCACGGTGGTGCGGTGCCCGCTCGCCGCGCCGGGGTCGGCCAGGGTGGCCACGAAGCTCGTCCCGGCCAGCGGGAGCGGCTCGGCCGTCGCCTCCGGTCGGGCCGGATCGGTGCGGCGGCGGTCCGGCTCGATGCCCACCAGCTCGCACAAGGTGGGCAGCAGGTCGGTCACGTGGGTGTACTGACGCCGCCAGCCGGACGCCGGCCGGCCCGCCGAGGCCGCCGCCGGGCCACGACATGAGGAAGGGCACGGTGTGGCCGCCGGCGTGGGTGTTGATCTTGTAGAGCCGCCACGGCGTGTTGGAGGCCATGGCCCAACCCCGCGGGTAGTGCGGCGTGGTCTGGGGACCTCCCAGCAGCTCGATGCGGGCCCGGTCGGCCTCCACGTCGTCGCCCTGGAGCAGGTGCACGTAGTACGAGGAGGTTCCCGTCACCTCGCCCTCGCGTGACCCGCCGTTGTCGGACAGGAAGATCACGATCGTGTTGTCGCGCTCGCCCAGCTCCTCCAGGGCGTCGAGCAGGTGGCCCACGCTCTGGTCGACGCCGTCGACCATGGCCGCGTAGACCTCCATGTGGCGGGCGAACAGCTCACGTTCGGCGTCGCTCAGCTCGTCCCACGGGGTCACGTCGTGGTCGGTCTCGGTGTTGCGCGGGGCCAACGGCGTGCCCGGCGGGATCACGCCCAGCTCGAGCTGGCGGGCGTGGCGACGGCGCCGCAGCTCGTCCCAGCCGACGTCGTAGCGGCCCCGGTAGCGGGCGATGTCGGCCGCCTTGGCGTGCAGCGGCGCGTGCACCGCGCCGTGGGCGAAGTACAGGAAGAAGGGCTTGTCGGGGTTCGACGCCTTCGACTCGCGGATCATGGCGACGGCGTGGTCGGTGAGGTCGTCGGTCAGGTAGAAGTCGTCGGGGTAGCGGTCCACCAGCACCTGGTGGTTGTCCTCGGTGAGGCGGTGCGGCTGGTGCAGGTTGGTGAAGGCGTCGAGGAACCCGTAGAAGCGGTCGAAGCCGCGCTGGCAGGGCCACGAGTGCTGGGGCCCGGCCGCGGAGATGTCGGAGTCCTTGGCCAGGTGCCACTTGCCCACCATGAACGTGGCGTAGCCGTGGGCGCCGAGGATCTCGGGCAGCGTGGCGGTGGTGGCCGGCAGCTCCATGGCGTAGCCGGGGAAGCCGGCGTCGGAATGGGCCACGGTGCCGAACCCGGCCAGGTGGTGCTGCACCCCGGTGAGCAACGAGGCCCGGGTGGGCGAGCACATCGGCGTGACGTGGAAGTTGGAGTAGGCCAGACCGGCCCCGGCCAGCCGGTCCAGGTTCGGGGTCTCGATCTCCGAGCCGTAGCAGCCCAGGTCGGCGTAGCCCAGGTCGTCGGCCAGGATGACCACCACGTTGGGGGCGCCGGCCGGTGGCGTCGCCCGTGGCGGCCACCACCCCTCGCGAGCCGGCGAAGGTGCGCCCCACCCGCCCCTCGAAGCCGGCGTAGGCCGGGCCCTCCTGCTCGTCTGACATCGACCGGCTTCCCCCTGTGGAGCCCGGGGCGGTGCTCGCCCGGCGCGATGGCCTCCCCTAGGGTGGCCGTCGAAGGCCGCACGCTACCGCGGCACCCACGACATCTGACCACCCGTCAGGTGGAGGAGCTCGCATGCCCTGCCCAACCCGATCGAACCGGCGCGACCCGCGGTCACGCCGCCTGATGGCGGCATCGATGGTCGTGCTGGCCCTGGCCCTCGGCGTCGGTGCCACGGCCTGCGGCTCGTCGGGCAACCGAGCGCGGTCGGGACCCACCCTCCCCCAGCGCTCGACCACCACCACCGTCGGGCGCCTCGACCACCACCCGGCCACCTCGCACCCCACCTCCACCACGACCACGGCCGAAGACCACCACCACCTCGTCGAGACCACCACGTCCACCACCGATCCCCCGACGTCGACCAGCACCAGCCGAGCCACCACCACCACCGAGCCGCGCACGCACCACCGAGGCGCGGACGACCACCACCGGAGCCGAGCTCTCGACCTCCACCTCGACATCGGAGGCCACCACCACGGTGGTGCCCGCCACGGTGCCCGAGAGCGAGAAGAAGGCACCGTGGCTGGCCATCGGCCTGGTGGCCGCCCTGCTGGTGCTGCTGGGTCTGGTTGCCCTGCGACACCGTTCCAGCCAGGCCCGCTGGTGGTCCCGGGTCGACACCCTGGGACGCGACGGCCAGGCCCTGGTCGACCTGGGCCGAGCCGGTCCGGCCGCCGCCGATCCGTCCCAGCAGGTGGCCCACTGGAGCGCGCTCGAGCAACGCGCCCAGGCCCTGGGCATGACCACCGCGGCCGTGCGCGGCCGACGCCCCCGACTCGCAGAGCCGCGACGCGCCTGGACGGCTTGGGCCGTTCGTCGGACCAGTACCTGGCCTCGATCCGCAACGCCCGGGCCCTGCGCATCGGTCCGCCGGCACCCACCGCCGAACAGCTGGCGTTCGCCGACGCCGAGGCCGGCCAGCGCCTGGCCGTGGTGGCCGATCAGCTCGACCAGCTCTCCCAGTTGGCCGCGCCGCACCGCAAGGCGTCCGCCTCATGACCGACCCGCCATCCGTCCCGACCGACGAGCCGTACCGGCGGTTGGCAGGACGAGGTCGACGAGCTGCACCGTCGCGAGGAGCTGGCCCAGGCCATGGGCGGCCCGGACAAGATCGAGCGACAGCACGCCGGCGGCAAGCTGACGGTGCGCGAGCGGCTGGATGACCTGCTCGACCCGGGCTCGTTCCACGAGATCGGTGCGCTGGCCGGCAAGTCCCGCTACGACGACGATGGCGCCCTGATCGAGTTCACGCCCAGCAACTTCGTGATGGGTCGGGGGCGCATCGACGGCCGGGCGGTGGTGGTGGGCGGCGACGACTTCACCGTGCGCGGTGGCGCCGCCGATGCCGCCATCTGGCAGAAGCAGGTGTACGCCGAGCAGATGGCGCACGAGCTGCGGCTGCCCCTGGTGCGCCTGGTGGACGGCACCGGTGGCGGGGGCTCGGTCAAGTCCCTCGACACGGACCGCCGCACCTATGTCCCGCCCCTGCCCGGCTGGCACCACACCGTCGAGAACCTGGCCACCGTGCCGGTGGTGGCCCTGGCGCTGGGTTCGGTGGCCGGCCTGGGGGCGGCCCGGGTGGTCAACAGCCACTACTCCCTGATGGTCCGCGCCACCTCGCAGGTGTTCGTGGCCGGCCCGCCGGTGGTGGCCCGGGTCGAGGCGCCCATCACCAAGGAGGAGCTGGGCGGCGACCACATCCACGGCCGCAACGGCGTGGTCGACGACGTGGTGGACAGCGAGCACGAGGCCTTCGCCCGCACCCGTCGCTTCCTGTCCTACCTGCCGTCGTCGGTCCACGACGTGGCGCCCCGGACGGCACCCACCGACGATCCCGAGCGCGCCGACGACTGGTTGCTGTCCGCCATCCCCCGATCGCCCCGACAGGTCTACAAGATCCGACCCATCATCGAGTCCCTGGTGGACACCGACACCTGGCTGGAGATCGGCGCCGGCTGGGGCCGGGCCGCGGTGTGCGGCTTGGCCCGTCTGGATGGCTGGCCGGTGGCGGTGCTGTCGTCGGATCCCTATCAGGCCGGCGGCAGCTGGACCGCCGACGCCAGCGACAAGGTCACCCGCTTCGTGGACCTGGCCGACACCTTCCACCTGCCGGTGGTGCACCTGGTCGACCAACCCGGCTTCATGGTCGGGGTGGAGGGCGAGCGAGCCGGCACCATCCGCCACGGCGTGCGGGCCGTGACCGCCATCCACCAGGCCACCGTCCCCTGGTGCTCGGTGCTGATCCGCAAGGTCTACGGCGTGGGCGGCGCCGGCCACCAGAGCTCGGCCCGCCTGTCGTACCGCTACGCCTGGCCGTCGGGCTCCTGGGGGTCGCTCCCGGTCGAGGGTGGGGTCGAAGCCGCCTTCCGGGCCGAGCTCGACGCCCTGGGTGACGAGGAGGCCCGGGCGGCGCGCATCGCCGAGATCACCGCCCGCATGGAATCGGTCCGTTCCCCCTTCCGCACCGCCGAGGCGTTCCTGGTGGAGGAGATCATCGACCCCCGCCACACCCGCCCGCTGCTGTGCGAGTTCGCCAACCTGGCCGCCCCCCTGCGCCAGCCGGGTGCGACGGCCCGGACCTACCGTCCCTGAGCCCGGCGACATGACCGAGGAGCAAGCGTGACCGACGTGCGAGCTGAGATCCCCGCCAACGTGTGGAAGGTGACCGTGGCGGTGGGCCAGACGGTGGGAGTGGGCGACACGCTGGCCGTGCTCGAGTCGATGAAGATGGAGATCCCCGTGGAGTCCCCAGTGGCCGGCACCGTCACCGAGGTGCACGTCGCCCCCGAGGACCGGGTGGACGAAGGCGACGTCATCGCCGTCATCGACTGATCCCGATCAGGCCAGGACCGGCAACCGGTACCCCACACCCCGCACCGTCTCGATGTCGGCGCGATCGAAGGGGCGCTCGACCTTGTCGCGGAGATAGCGGATGTACACGTCGACGATGTTCGAGGAGATCTCGCTCCCGCTGCTCCACAGGTTCTGGATGATCCGGCTTCGGGCTAGCACCTGGCCCTGGTTGCGCATGAGCAGCTCCAACAGGGCGAACTCCTTGACTGACAGCTCCACGGGCTGATCGCCTCGGGTCACGGTGCGGGCCACGGGATCCAGGGAGAGGTCGCCATAGGTGAGCACTAACGGATGCGCCACCCGCTCGCGACGGGTCAGAGCCCGCAGCCGTGCGTAGAGCTCCGAGAAGGCGAAGGGCTTGGTCAGATAGTCGTCGGCCCCTGCGTCGAGACCGCGAACCCGATCCTCCACCGACTCGCGGGCGGTCAGGATCAGCACCGGCATCCAGCGGCTCTCGGCCCGCAGGTGGCGACAGACCTCGAACCCGTCAGGCTCGGGGATCATGGCATCGAGCACGATGGCGTCGTAGTCCCAGCGCTGGGCGCACGACAGGGCCTGCTCGCCGTCGCCGGCCACGTCCACCGCGTAGCCCTCGTTCTCGAGGGCCCGCCGCAACAGATCGGCCATCCTGTGCTCGTCCTCGACCACCAGCACACGCATCCCCACGAGTCTAGGGATCACCCCGGTACCCGCCGCACCAGACAACGGAGCCCACCGGACAATCATGAGAACTTCGTGAACGCTGCGTAACACTGCCGTCAGAAGCTTGCGATGACGGCATCCCGGGGCGCACCATCCTCACCTATGGCCCGACCGAGAAAGACGCCAGAGACCGACCCCGCCCAAGAGTGGAACCAGCTCGACATCAGCGAGCGGCGTCGCATCCGCCGCCTGGTGCGGGTGGGACGCCCGGTCGAGACCCGCGAGGAAGCCCGGCTGGCCATGGCGTTCGCCGACTACCAGCGCACCCGGCCCTGGTTCCGCCTGTTCTGGTTCTGGTTCATCCCCGCCGTGGTCGTGGCCCTGGCCGCGGCGACCAGCATCCACCCGATCCTGGTGGGCATCGTACTGGCCTCGGCCGGTAGCGCGCTGCTAGCGCACCGCAACTTCAAGCGCGTGGCCAAGGTGAACGCCAGCCTGTTGGATGCGCAGACCGACCGACCGAGCTCTGGGGCGGTTTCCGGAGCCTGAGGTGAGGGCACGAGCGGCCCGCCCCGGCATCGGTCCCGCGAGATCTCACCGGTGAGCGTTCGGCGCCGTCTGGCCCTGCTGTTCACCATCGGCACCGCGATCAGCCTGGTGCTGTCGTGCAGCGCGCTGTTCGTGATCCTGAACCGTGAGCTCTCGGCCGCTATCGACAACGGGCTGCGGGCCCGCCTCGGCGACCTGGAGGCCGTCGCGCGCCGGACCGACGGTGGGACCGACGATCACGATCCGTTCGCCCAGGTGGTCCGACCCGACGGCACGGTGTTGGCCTGGTCGCCGGGCGACCAAGCCACTCGTTCGGCCCTGACGATGGCGCAGCTGGCCTCGGTTCACCGTGATCAGTTCTTCGATGTCCAGCTGGCCAGCCTGGGCGGCTCCAGCCGGGTGCTGGCGCGTCCCATACAGCTGGGAAGCCGCCAGGTCATCCTTGTGGTGGGCTCGCCGCTCGACGTCACCGAGCGGGCGCAGCGGGGTCTGGCCCTGGTGCTGCTGGTGGTCGCCCCGCTCCTGGTCATCCTGGTCGCGTCGGCCGGCTGGTGGCTCGCCGGGGCCGCGCTCCGCCCCGTCCACGAGATGACCGATGAGGTGAACGCCATCACCTCGGTGCGTCAACTCGATCGGCGGCTGTCCGAACCACCTGGTGGCGACGAGGTGGCCGACCTGGCCCGCACCCTCAACGCCATGTTGGCGCGCATGCAGGGGGCGGTCGAGCGGGAACGGAGCTTCGTCGACGACGCCAGCCATGAGCTGCGCACCCCCATCTCCATCCTGCAGGGTGAGCTGGAGCTGTTGCGGGCCGCGCCCGACGATCCCGCCGGGGTCGTCTCCTCGGTCGATCGGGCCCTGGACGACCTGGATCGGCTCCGGCGGCTGACCGAACGGCTGCTGGCCCTGTCGCGAGTCGATGCCGGCCAGGCCGTGGTCCGGAGGCAGACCTTCGAGCTTCGCGATCGCACCCAGCGGCTCGGAGGGGCGCTCAGCGAGGGATCTGGCCACCGCTTCGTCGTGGCGGGCCCCGAGGTGCGGGTGAGCGCCGACCCCGACATGATCGACCAGATTCTGGCCAACCTGCTGAGCAACGCCCATCGCCACGCCACCCGGCAGGTGCGCATCACGCTGGCCGTCGAGGGCGAGGACGGCGCCAGGCTCGAGGTCGAGGACGACGGACCCGGATTCGCGCCGTCGCTCCTTCCGGTTCGTTTCGAGCGATTCGCCCGGGCCGACGCGTCACGGACACGATCCACGGGCGGCACCGGCCTGGGTCTGGCGGTTGCGGCCGCACTGATCAGCGCCATGGGCGGCTCGATCACCGCCGACAACGAATCCGCGCTGGGTGGGGCCAGGATCTCGGTTCGCCTGCCCGGATCGGACCCGAAGACCGGCCTCGGCGCATCCCAGAGCGCCCAATTTGGCATGGCCGAAACCGGGCGGGACGGCCGAACCCACCCGCCAGACTCGGTCCTCCGGCTCGGCGCCGGTGACCTCTCGCTAGGGCCCATCTGACGGCTCTGTTACTCAGCGTTCATGATTTTCTCACGATGAGGAAATGACCCGGCCCTATGTTCGCCACGATGAACGTCACCACCGTGTTGTTCCACCTGCTGGTGGTGCTGCTGTTCGCCAAGCTGGCCGCGGAGGGGGCCGAGCGCCTCGGGGTGCCAGCGGTGGTGGGCGAGATCCTGGCCGGCATCCTCATCGGTCCCTCCGCCCTCGGGCTGGTGCATGGCGACGATGTGGTGCGCGTGCTGGGCGAGATCGGAGTCATCCTCCTGCTGCTCGAGGTCGGACTCGAGATGGACATCGCCGAGCTGGCGTCGGTGGGGCGGGCGGCCATCCTGGTGGCCACCGTCGGGGTCATCGCTCCGTTCGCGTTGGGAGGCGGCGTCGGTCTGGCGTTCGGCATGACCGGCAAGGAGGCGCTGTTCGTAGGCGCGGCACTAACGGCCACGTCGGTCGGGATCACCGCCCGCGTCTTCGGCGACCTGAAGGTGCTGGCCACCGTCGAGGCCCGCACGGTGTTGGGGGCCGCCGTGGCCGACGACGTCATCGGCCTGGTCATCCTCACGGTGGTGGTGCGACTGGTCACTGCCGGTTCGGTCTCGGTCCTCGATGTGGGCCAGGTCATCGCTGTCGCCCTGGCCTTCCTGGTCGGGGCCACCATGATCGGCCTCTGGGTGGCACCACCCACCTTCCACTGGGTGGACCGCCACGCCCGCTCCGCGGGCACGCTCGTCCCCCTGGCCCTGGTCTTCACCCTGGCCCTGGCCGAGCTGGCCAACGTGGCCAAGCTGGCCCCGATCGTCGGCGCCTTCGTGGCCGGGGTGGTGCTGTCCCGCTCCCAGGTCTCCGAGCGGGTGCGTCGGGAGCTGACTCCGGTGGGTCATCTGTTCATCCCTGTCTTCTTCCTACAGATCGGGATCGACGCCGACATCGGCCAGTTCGCCCGGCCGGCCGTGTTGGCTCTGGCCGCGGCGCTGCTGGCGGTAGCCGTCATCGGCAAGCTGGTCTCCCCGCTGGGCATGTTCGGGTCGCGAGGTGATCGCGTGCTGGTGGGACTGGCCATGATCCCCCGGGGCGAGGTCGGCCTGATCTTCGCCACCATCGGGCTCCAGCAGCACGTGTTCGGTGAGAACATCTACGCCTCGGTGCTGCTGGTGGTGCTCGCCACCACCCTCCTCACTCCCCCGATGCTCCGCTGGCGGCTCCAGCACCAACGCAAGGTCGAGGCGGTCCCGACCCCGACCACGCCGCGCCCCGACGACGGGTGGCTGGTGGTGGTCGAGGGCCGATCCCGTGGCGTGGTCGAGCTGGCGGCTGATCCCCCGGTGGGTGAGGCATTGGCGGTGGCCCTGGAGGCTGCCCAGGCCATCGACGAACACGCACCCGGTCCGGGCCTGCTCGAGTGGCTGGCCTCCGGCGACGTCGAGGCGCCGCTTCGATGGGACCGCGATGCCCGGGCCGCATTCTTCTCCTTGTTGCGCCACGGCGGCCCTCGATCGTGGCGGTTCCTCAGCATCACCGGCGTCCTCGACCGCTCGCTGCCCGAACTGGGGGCGGCGGTGCGAGAGCGGGAATCGGAGTCCTACGGCTTCGATCCCCTGGCTGGGCTGAATTGGGCCACGCTGGAGACCTGCCGGCACCTGCTGGAGGAGGAGGATTTCGCACTCGAGCACCCCGGGTGGGTCACCCTGGCGGCCACGATCTACGATGCGGTGGGAGGCGAGATCCGAGACGGAATCGTGGTGGCGCGCCGGGTTTGCCAGCGCTTGGACATGGGGGCAACCGCCGAGGAGGCGGTGGCCGGCCTGTTGCGCGACCTCGAGCTGTTCGTCAGCACCGCCCGACGCCTCGATGCGTTCGGTGAGGAGCGCGTGCAACAGCTGGCCCAACACCTCGGGCGCACCGAGCAGGCCGCCGGGCTGCTGGTGCTGGCCCTGGCCACCGAGGGCAACGACCTGATGATCGAGCAGCGCCTCCGCACGCTCAACGAGCGCCTGGCCGAAGCCTTCGCGCACCCTGAGCTGGTCAGCCGCCGAGCAGCCAACCTGGTCGAGGCCCGCCGTTCGGAGGCGGCGCGCTCCAGCCCCGATGCGGCCACCAGTGCCCGGCTGGCCGCCGCACCCCGCAGCTTCGTGCTCAGCCAAACCCCCAAGGACCTGTCCCGGCAGGCCGCGCTCTGCGAGAGGCTGGGGTCGGGCGCCGGACCACTGGTGGAGGTCACCCCGGGTGGGCAGACCTGGCGGGTGGACGTGGCCGCCCGAGACCAGACCGGCCTGCTCGCCGGCCAGGCATCCGCCCTCAGCCGAGTCGGGTTCGAGGTCATCGGCGCCGACCTCGGGGTCTGGGACGACGGGCGATCCATCACGGCCTTCGAGGTGGTGGGAACAACCGGCACCGACACCGACCAACTGGCGGATCACCTGGCGCAGGACATGCGGGAACCGGTGACGCTGCGCCCCTTGCCCGACGCCCAGATCACCTGGGACGACCAGCTGTCACCCTGGCACTCGGTGCTGCGAGTCGAGACGCCGGACCAGCCCGGATTGCTGGCCACCCTGGCGGCCGCCATCTCCCGGGCCGGCCTGGACATCCATTCCGCTCACGTGGCCACGGCCGGCGAACGCGCCGTCGATCAGTTCGACCTGTCGGGCCCGACCGGCGGCAAGGTGGACGCCGCCACCCAGGCGGTGGTGGCCGAGTTGATCACCACCGGCACCGGGCCGGCCGCGTCATCCCGCAGTCGGCGTGTGGGCCGCCGGCGCCGCGCCGCCGTGCCCCGCGTCTGAGTCCTTCGAGCTGGGCGGCCTACCGGCGTGCCGCGGGCCCACTTGGCGGCGGCGCGCCGAACCCCTGCTCTTCGTAAGAATCTATTCAGAATCTGGTCTACAAGGCGTAATTCTGAGAGCACTTTCATGAAACACCCCTCATTTAGCGTCGCAGCGACGGAGGGGGCCAGCGCCGTTCCCCCCGTCAGGCCCATCGCCCACCTGCACGGGAGAAGAAGCTGCATGAAACCAAGACACTTGCTGGCGGTCGCGGGAGGGGCAGGGGCATTAGTCCTCCTGGCCGCCACCCCGGCGTTCGCGCAAGCCAAGCCGAGCCTCCAGAGCCAAGTCGACGGCCTCGGGGTCGACATCAACCTGCTGTGGACGGTCATCGGTGCTGTGCTGGTGATCTTCATGCAGGCCGGCTTCGCCCTGGTCGAGACCGGCTTCACCCGGGCTCGTCACGCCGCCCACGTGGTGAGCACCAACTTCGCCATCTTCGGGTTGGGCTTCGTTGGCTACTACCTGATCGGCTACGGCCTCATGTTCGGTGGCTACACCACCGCGCTCCTCGGCTACACCACTCCGGTGGGCACCAGCCTGATCGGTCACGGGAACTGGGTGTTCCTGTGGCAGGGCGGCTGGGGCCTGGGCGGCACCCACGCCTACACCGCCGGCGTCATGGCCTTCTTCCTCTACATGGTGGCCTTCATGGACACCACCGCCACCATCCCCACCGGGGCGATGGCCGAACGGTGGAAGTGGAAGGCGTTCGTCGGCTGGGGCTTGTTCTGCGGCGCCATCTACTACCCCATCTTCGGAGCGTGGACCTGGGGCGGGGGTTGGCTGGCGTCGCTGGGCAAGTCGGCCAGCCTCGGGTTCGGCTATGTCGACTTCGCCGGATCGGGTGTGGTGCACGCCATGGGCGGCTTCGCCGGCCTGGCCGGTGCCCTGGTGCTCGGCCCTCGCATCGGCAAGTTCGACAAGAACGGCAAGGCCCGCACCATCGCTGGCCATCACATCCCCATGGCCATGCTGGGCACGTTCATCCTGCTGTTCGGCTGGTTCGGGTTCAACGCGGCATCGACCCTGGCCGCTACCGACATCCGATTCGCGGTGATCGCCACCAACACCGCCCTGGCCGCCGCCTTCGGCGCCACCGTGGCCATGTTCTGGATGATGGCCACCACCAAGAAGCCGGACCCGGCCATGATGGCCAACGGCATGCTGGCCGGACTGGTGGCCATCACCGCCCCCTGCGCATTCGTGCAACCCTGGGCCGCCGCGGTCATCGGCGGCCTGGCCGGGATCTTCGTCATCCTGTCGGTCGGCTTCTTCGACCGCATCAAGATCGACGATCCGGTGGGCGCCATCTCGGTCCACGGCATCTGCGGTCTGTGGGGCGTGCTCGCGGTCGGGATCTTCGCCGACGGCCAGTACGGCCAGGGCTGGAACGGCACCGTCGTCTCCCACGCCGCCACCCAAGGCGTGAGCGGCATCCTCTACGGCGGCCCCGGTTGGGGACAACTCGGCGCCCAGGCCATCGGCTGTCTGACCATCGCCATCGTGATGACCGCCATCGCCTTCGCCTTCTTCAAGATCCAGGACATGATCATGAAGGGCGGCATCCGGGCCGAGGAAGCCGACGAGCGCATGGGCATGGACGCCCCCGAGATGGGTGCCTACGCCTATCCCGAGTTCGGCGTCGATCCCAACGCACCCACCAGCTACCCCGACATCGATGACGTCGAGCCGGCCACCAAGCTGGACGGGACGACCAGCAGCAACGAACCGGTGCACTGACCGGTGCCTTCGTAACGCAACACCCGTGGGGGTCGGGGCCTCGGGCCCCGGCCCCCCGACGGTCGCTGGGGGGTGCAGGACATGTGGCTGGATCCAATGGCTGATCAGATCGGATCACAAATCCGTCGGCGCCGCCTCGACCGAGGCTGGCGCCTGGAGGACTTCCGTCGCCGGCTGGTCGAATATGGCTACCTCGGCAGCTGCTCGCGGTCGGTGCTCTCCCAGATCGAACGAGGCGATGCCCGACCCGACTTGACCTTCCTCGAGGCCATCGCGGCCGTGCTCGAGGCCCCCGATCTGCTTCGGGCCGTGTCGAAATCGGTCGTGCGGTCCGGCACCATCCGGGCCCGGGCCCACCTGGTGGCCGCGGCCTGGTCACCGAAGTTGGGCTCGTTCGAGGCCGACCACGGCCAGCCGGTCGACCTGGGCGTGCTCGACGCAGTGCGGCTGGCCAAAGAGGGAGACGGCGACTTCGCCGACCTGTTCCCCTTCGGCGTGCTGGCCGTACACGAGACCCACGAACTGACCACCAACAGCTGGGACGAGCTGGACGACTGGCGCCGCCGCCACCTGGCGGCCGCCGCCTCCGATCTGCCCGCTCACTGGCAGGGGCGCATCGGTTCACCGGCAGACGCGCTGGCCGGTGAGATGGAGCTGTCCACCTTCTTCGTGGTCGAACCCCAGCGCTCCTACCCGGACCCACGCCGAGACGAAGCGGTGGACCTGATCTGCCAGCCCCTCGGAGGTCTGGCGCGCCATGCCTTCGACCAGGACCGGATCGCCGGACACGCCTTGCTGTCGGAGCACACCACCGACAGGGGACGGACCATCCTGTTCGCCATCGAGCCCAACCACGTCGGCTGGACCACCGAGGGCAACGGTGCGCTTTGCGACTTCACCCCCGCCACCATCCACGCCCGCCAGATGTTGCGCTTAGAAGTCCAGATCCTCGCCCTGCGCGCCCTGGCCCAGGCGCTCACCCGGCGCCACTCGCCGCCACTACCTGGCTACGGCAGCACCTACCTGAAGCGGCGCATCCTGCGACTGTCCCGACCCCGACCCGACACCCGCCGCGCCAACGCGGTGCTGCGCGACGCGGTGGTCCGCTCGAGCGGCCTGCACCGCCAGGCCCGGATTGCGCTCGACCACCCCAGCCGCCCCTGGTCGCCGCACGACTGCTGAGCTCGAGGGATCGAGCGAGGCCCCGGACCGAGCTGGACTACGCTGAGCGAGAACGGGTGTGCCGGGAAGCCTGGTCGGCGACATTCGCGTCGCGTCCACTAAAGGCAGCCCAGGTGCCTGACCAGCCACCCAGACCCGAACAGCCACTGACCACCCGCTGGTCGAAATCCGATCGGGCCGTGCCGCGGATGGTCGTCCAACCCCTTCAGCGCTTCCTCGAGACCGAGGCGGCCGGAGGCCTCGTGTTGATGGCGGCGGCCGCGGCCGCGCTGGTGTGGGCCAACTCGCCCTGGTCGGCCAGCTACCGACAGCTGTTCCACACCCAGGTCTCCTTGCGGATCGGCTCAGTCGGCATCACCGAGGACGTCCAGGCCTGGATCAACGACCTGGCCATGGCCTTGTTCTTCTTCGTGGCTGCCCTCGAGATCAAACGCGAGTTCGTTCACGGTCAGCTGCGTTCGGTCCGAGCGGCCACCCTGCCGGTGGTCTGTGCGCTGGGAGGCATGGTGGTGCCGGCCGCCCTCTACTGGGCCTGCAACGCAGGGGCGCCCACGGCCCGGGGTTGGGGCATCCCCATGGCCACCGACATCGCCTTCACCCTGGGGGTGCTGGCCTTGGTCGGCCGGCGCGTCCCGGCGTCGCTGCGGGTGTTCCTGCTCACCATGGCCATCGTCGACGACCTGGGGGCCATCCTGATCATCGCCATCTTCTACACCGACCACGTGTCCTTCGCCTGGCTGGGAGCGGCCGCCGCCGCGGTGGTGGTCATCGTGGGCCTGACCCGGCTGGGGGTCCGCTCGCCGGTCCCCTACGTGCTGCTGGCCGCCGGCTTGTGGCTGGCGCTGTTCGAAGCCGGCGTGCACGCCACGCTGGCCGGGGTCCTGCTAGGCCTGCTGACCCCGGCCCGCCCCTTCCAGCACCCACGAACCGTGAGCCGGGCCTCCCGCCAGCGCCTCGCCGACGTGGCACCGGCCGACGCCAGCCCCGACGAAGACCAGGAGGCCGCCTTCCTGGCGGTGGCGGAGTTGAACCGCGAGGCCGTATCCCCCCTGGCCCGCCTCGAGCGGGCCTGCCATCCGTGGTCGTCCTACGTCGTGCTCCCCCTGTTCGCCCTGGCCAACGCCGGGATCGTCCTCTCGGCCACCCGCCTGTCGGCCGCCTGGTCGAGCCCGGTGACCCGGGGGGTGGCGGTGGGACTGGTGGTGGGTAAGCCGATCGGCATCCTGATCACGGCCGGGTTGGCCGTGAAGCTGGCCCGGTCCCGGCTGCCCGATGGGGTGGGGTGGGTGGAGATGGTCGGCGTCTCGGTCCTGGCCGGCGTGGGCTTCACCGTGTCGTTATTCGTCACCGGCCTGGCCTTCACCGGCACCCACGCGGCCCAGGCCGAGATCGGCATCCTCGCCGCCTCGTTGGTGGCGGGCGGGGTGGGGGCCGCCCTGCTGGCCAGTCGAAGCACGGCCGATCCGCTCGTCCGGTGAGCCGAGCGGCCCCTCAGCCCAGCTTGTCGCTGGGCGCTCGGGCTCCGGCGGTCTGAGCGAAGGAGTTGGGCACCGGGTACTGCCCGAGCACGAAGTTCAGGATGGCGGCGTGCTGCATCTCGACGGGTTGGATGGAGGCCGTGGTCTGGATCCCACCGGTCGAGCTGAGCACACCGACGGCGCTCAGGTAGGTGGCCGCGGCCACCTCCTCGAGTTGCAGGGCGAGCTTGGCCAGGCTGGGCACGTCGGTCACCTGGGCCAGGGCCGGATCGGTGACCGCCTGCTTGACCGTCTGGTCCACCCCGCTGACCGGCGCCTTGCCGGCACCGGTGAGGATGGCGTTCCAGGCCCCGGCGTGGTCCTTGTGCTGTTGCTGGGCGGTCTGGGCGAAGGTGACCACTGCCGGTGGAACGGTCCCCAGCTTGCCGGCCGTGGCCGCGTCGATGCCGGCCTGGTACACGGCCACGGCCAGGTTCTCGAGACCGGTGGCCAGCGCCGCCACCTCGAGATCGGTGGCCGCACCAGACGCCACCGCGCCGGTGGTGGCCGTCGTCGCGCCACCGGTCGGGCCGGTGGCCGTGGACGACTTGGAGCTTCCGCACGCGGCCAGCACCAGCCCGCCGGCCACCAGTCCGGTGCCCGCCAGGAAACCGCGTCGACCGGTGACCAGGGTTCGACGGTGCTGCTCGGTGGCCGACTCCACGGCCTGCGCCAGGCCGGGAAGGCTGGCCCGGTGCATCTCGTCGAGATCGGCGGTCATGGCCGCCAGCTCGGCTTCGGAGATCTGCATCTGGTCGTCGCTCACTGAACTGCCCCTTCGGCCGCGGGTCGGGCTTGGCTGGTCTTGAAGAAGGCGTCGGGGAACCCGACGCTGCCGGCCGCGGCCGGCAGCGTGGCCAGGTCCGCAGGCGGCAGGGCGATCTGGTTGGCCATGTTGGCGCCCAGCAGGGCTTGCACGGCCAGCAGGATGGAGGCGTGCTGGGCCTCCACCCCCATGATCGAGGCGGTGACCGCCCGGGCATTGGGGTCGTGCAGCGCGGCCGTGTTGGCCACATACGTCTGCGCCGCGGTGTTCTCCAGCATGATGGCCAGGGCCACCACCCCGTTCGGCGTGCTCAGGTCGGCGGAGCTGACCACCCCGGTGAGGGCCGGATCCGGCTTGGTCTGGCGCTGTCCCCCGAGCTGGGCCACGCGCGGCGTTGAAGGCCCCGGCGTGATCGGCATGCTGGGCCATGGTCTTGGTCACGAAGGCCTTGACGGTGGGGATGGCGCTGGCCCCGCCGATGAAGTCCAGGGTCAGCGCCTTGGTGTAGACGGCCACCGCCAGGTTCTCGATGGCCGCCGACGTCTGCAGCATCTGCACGTCGGCCGGCTGGGCGGCGGAGGCGGGCGAGTCGAACACCGCCATGATGGCCACCCCGAAGGCACCGGTGGCCAGGGCCGCGGCTCCGGCCAGGTTGCCCCGCAGCAGGCGCCGGCGGTGCTCGGAGAAGTCCCGGGCCTCCTCCGGCTCGAGGCCGTGGCGACGACGCTCGTGACCGAGCTCGACCAGCTCGTCGAGCGGCTTCTGGGTGGCGGCCATGGCGTCGGCGTGCAGATCCTGGGACGCTTCGATGAGACCTTCGAGCTCGCGCTCGTTCACCTTCATGCATCGTCTCCTTCCGGGGGGGGGGGGGACTTGACCTCCATACGGGACCAGGCCGCCCCGCGGATGACCGGCCTGGTTGGCCCTCTGGTCGGCAAGCCTCCCGTCGGGCGCCTTCGGCATCTGGGTGACCCGGCCAGCCGTGCGAGAGTGAGACCATGGAACGCTTCACGGGCAAGGTCGTGCTGGTCACCGGATCGTCGAGCGGGATCGGTGAGGCCACCGCCCGGCAGTTCGCCTCTGAGGGTGCGTCGGTGGTGGTGAACTCCTCGAGCTCGGTCGAGGCCGGCGAAGCCGTCGTCGACCAGATCAGGGCCGCGGACGGCCGGGCCACCTACGTGCGGGCCGACGTGAGCCAGGCCGACGACCGCGGCCGGCTCATCGAGGCCACGTTGGCCGATCACGGCCGGCTGGACGTGCTGGTGAACAACGCCGGGGTGACCCGGGTCATCCCCCACGCCGATCTGGAGGCGGTGACCGAGGAGGTCTTCCGGCGGATCCTCGACGTCAACCTCATCGGCACCTTCGAGCTCACCAAGTTGGCCCTGCCCCACCTGCGGGCCACGGGCGACGGGGTGGTGATCAACGTCACCTCGGTGGCCGGGGTCCGCCCGACCGGCAGCTCGGTCCCCTACGCCGTGTCGAAGGCGGCGCTGAACCACCTGACCGCGCTGTTGGCCAACGTGACCGGTCCCACGGTCCGGGTCAACGCGGTGGCCCCGGGCCTGGTCCGCACGCCCTGGACGGCGGACTGGGGTCCGGTGCACGACGCCATGGCCCAGCGGGCCCCGCTGGGCCGCTCGGGTGAACCCGACGACATCGCGGGCGCCGTGGTCGACGTGGCCGCCAACCGCTACCTCACCGGCCAGGTGGTGGTGGTCGACGGCGGCCTCAGCCTCCGGGGCTGAGGCCGGATCCCTCGCCCGGCGAACGCAGCAGCACCTCGACCAGCACCACATCGTCGAGCACCACATCGTCGAG
Source organism: uncultured Microthrixaceae bacterium (assembly GCA_963793965.1). Lineage (GTDB taxonomy): Bacteria > Actinomycetota > Acidimicrobiia > Acidimicrobiales > Acidimicrobilacustridaceae > UBA4742. The sequence continues at coordinate 192,028 of CAWCCB010000006.1, read as the reverse complement.
CACCACCTCGACCACCGGAGCCGCCTGACCCCTACGCCGCGGTGCGGCCCGGGGACTCCCACAGCGGCATGGTGCGGGTCTCCGGGTCGTACTGGCGCAACAGCGTCGAGAGGTAGAGCGGGTCGGTGAAGTCGTCGGGATGGTGGCCCGGCAACGCCGACACCAGCATGGCCGGGAACAGCTCGAAGGCGGCGCTGATGGCCCAGCGGGCCAGACGCAGGTGGGTCATCGGACGCCACAGGCGACCGTCGTCGCGCAACATGACCAACGCCGCGCTCCACACGAAGAACCCGAGCAGGGCGGTGCCCTGCACCATGGCCAGGCCGTAGCGGAGCTTCGAGCCGTCGATCTCCTCGTACACGTCGAAGGCCACGCTCTTGTGCTCCACCTCCTCGGACAGGTGCCAGAGGAACAACGTGGTGGCCACCGGGTCGGCGCCCGCGAACAGCTCGCCCGAGTGCTCGTCCACCCACCGGGCCAGCAGGAACGACATGATCTCGCCCCCCGCCGAGAAGGCCAGGTTGTAGCCCCGGCTGCGGGTACCGCTGACCCAGTCCGCACACCGCTTCATCCACCGCTCGACCCGGGCCACCCCGGGGTGGCGGGCGCGGATGATCTGGTTGAACCGGGCGTGCTCGCGGTGGTGGCCGACCTCCTGGCGGATGTAGTCCTCGACGCGGGCCTGGTGGGCCGGGTCGAGCTCGTCCAGGCCCGAGCGGACGGCTTTGATGAACAACGGCTCGGCGTAGGGCATGAGCAGCGACAGGCCGTTGGCCATGGCCGCGAACTCGGGCCGCCCGGGGATCCAGGCCGGATCCAGGTCGTCGGGGTACTCGAAGCGGACCCGGCGCAACGGCAGGGGTTCGGTGCTCACCTCGACCTCATCGGCGCTCGCACCGACTCCGCTGAGCAGAATCCTCGGCATCGGGGCCAGTCTCGCCCATCCGCGGTCCCGGTCACCGCCATCCACGGCCAGCTCGCCACCGCTGGTCTCACACCCGACTTCGACAGACCGATCAGTAGTTGTTAGGGTTCCTTTCCATGAGGCGTAGAGATCATCGACTCCTGGGGTTGGCCCTGGCCGCGCTGGCCTGCGCCGGGGTGCTGGCCTCCTGCTCGAGCAGCTCCGGCTCGTCGAGTGCCGGTACGAGCGGCTCGGGGGTGACCATCACCCTCTACAGCGGCCAGCACGAGGAGACGACCGCCGCGCTGGTCAAGGCCTTCGAGACCAAGACCGGCGTCAACGTGAAGGTGCGCAACGACGACGAGGACGTGCTGGCCCAGCAGATCGCCCAGGAGGGCTCCCGCTCGCCGGCCGACGTGATCTACACCGAGAACTCGCCGCCGCTGATGTCGCTGCAGTCCAAGGGCCTCCTCGCCCCCATCGACCCCACCACTCTGGCCACGGTGCCCACCCGGTTCAACTCCCCCAGCGGCGAGTGGGTCGGCGTGTCGGCCCGGGTGTCATCGCTGGTCTACAACACCGGCGACCTCCAGAAGTCGGACCTGCCCATGTCGGTGCTGGGCCTGGCCGACCCCAAGTGGAAGGGCAAGCTGGGCCTGGCCCCCGGTGAGACCGACTTCCAGCCCATCGTCACCTCCATCATCCACAGCCAGGGCAAGGGGGCCGCCCTGGCCTGGCTGAAGGCGGTCAAGAGCAACGCCGAGAGCCACACCTATCCCGACAACGAGACCTTGGTGTCGGAGGTCAACAAGGGTCAGGTGCAGCTCGGCCTCATCAACCACTACTACTGGTACCGGCTGCGCAAGGAGGTGGGCGCGTCGGCCATGCACTCGGCACTGGCGCCGTTCGCCCCCCGCGATCCCGGCTACGTGCTCGACGTCTCCGGCGCCGGGGTCATGAGGTCCTCCAAGCATCCGACCCAAGCCCAGCAGTTCGTGGCCTTCCTGGTCAGCGCGCCGGGCCAGGCCATCCTGGCCACCTCTGACAGCTACGAGTACCCGGTGCGCACCGGTGCGGCCGCCAGCCCCGAGCTGCCGCCGCTCGACCAGCTCCAACCCAACCCGCTGAGCGTGGCCCAGCTGGGCGACGGCGGGGCCGCGGTGGCGCTGCTCCAGCAGGCCCAGCTGCTCTGAGTGACGGCCGTGACGACCCGGCCGCCCGCCGGCCGCGGCGGCCGAGCCGGCGGGCACTAGCCTCGACGCCCCGTGGCCCTCGCCAGCTCGATCCCTGGACCGATGCCCCCGGCCGGGCTGGCCGCGCCCGGCACCTCGGGGCCGCCGCCGGCCCGTCCTCGGCGCCGCCGCCGGCCGTGGGCGCTGCTGGTCACCAGCCTGGTCATCGCCGCCCTGGTGTTGTCACCCCTGCTGTTCCTGGTGTTGCAGGCCGTCCAGGCCGGCTGGGCCGAGATCTCCCGCCTGCTGTTCCGCCAGCTGACCGCCGACCTGTTGTGGAACACGCTGCGCCTGACCGCGGTGGTCACCATCGGGTGCGGGTTGGTGGGGACGGGAGCGGCCTTCGCCATCGAGCGGACGGCGGTGCCGTTGCGCCGCCTGTGGTCGGTGCTGGTGGTGATCCCGCTGGCCATCCCCGACTTCGTGGTCGGCTACGCCTGGGTGTCGTTGGCGCCGGACCTGCACGGGTTGTGGGGGGCCAGCCTGGTCATGACCCTGGCCCTGTACCCGCTGGTCTACCTGCCGGTGGCCGCCAGCCTGCGCCGAACCGACCCGGCGCTGGAGGAGGTGGCCCGCAGCCTGGGCTGCGGGCCGATGGAGACCTTCCGGCGGGTGACGCTGCGACAGATCCGCCCGGGCCTGCTGGGCGGTTGCCTGGTGGTGGCGCTGGCCCTGCTGGCCGAGTTCGGGGCCTTCGAGATCCTGCGGTTCCAGACCTTCACCACCACGATCTATGCCGAGGCCCAGGTGGGGTTCAACTCACCGGCCGCGTGCGCGCTCTCCCTGGTCCTGGTGGGGCTGGGAGTGCTGGTGATCATCGGCGAGCTGGCCCTCAACCGTCGTGACCGACTGGCGCGGGTCGGTCCCCAGGCCTCCCGCCTGCCCACCCGGGTCCGCCTGGGCGGATGGACGTGGCCGGTCCTGGCCGGACTGGCCGGGCTGGTCGGTCTGGCCCTGGGGGTGCCGGTGGGCGCGCTCGGCTACTGGCTGACCCACAGCCAGGCCAGCACGCTGCCCGGCAGCTCGGTGCTGTCGGCCACCGTGCAGACCGCGTCGTACGCGGGAGCGGCCGCGGTGGTGACCACCGTGGCCGCCATCCCCATCGCCCTGCTGGCCGTGCGCCACCGCAGCCGGGTGGGCGTGCTGGTGGAGCGCAGCATCTACCTGGTCCAGTGCCTGCCCGGCCTGGTGATCGCCCTCAGCCTGGTGTTCTTCTCCATCCGCTACCTGTTCCGCTTCTACCAGACCCCTGAGCTGCTGGTGGCCGCCTACACCATCCTCTTCTTCCCGCTGGCGCTGATCTGCGTGCTGGCATCGGTGGCCCAGGCCCCGCTCGGGTTGACCGAGACCTCTCGGTCCCTGGGCGTGGGGCGGTTCGAGTCGTTCCGTCGGGTCACCCTGCCCCTGATCGCCCCCGGGCTGGCCGCCGGCGCCTGTCTGGTCTTCCTGTCCGCGGTCACCGAGCTCACGGCCACGCTGATCCTCATCCCCACCGACACCCACACGCTGGCCAGCCAGTTCTGGGCCTTCCAGACCAACGCCTCCTACGGCGCGGCGGCGCCCTTCGCGGCCACGTTGGTGGCCATCGCCGTGGTTCCCAGCTATGTGCTGGCCCGCTGGTTCGACCGTCGCCGCGACGCCGCCCCGTCGACGGCTCGGACCGTCGAGCTGCCGGGCGGTCCGGTGGCGCCGGGTTCGGCCATCCTGGTCGGCGTGCCCGTGGAGCCCGCCTCGTGACCCACCTCGAGCTGGCCGACGTGCACAAGAGCTACCAGGACCAGTCCGTCCTGGTCGGCGTCGACCTGGCCGTGGCCAGCGAGTCGGTCACGGCCATCCTGGGCGCCTCGGGCAGCGGGAAGACCACCCTGTTGCGCCTGGTGGCCGGCTTCGACCGCATCGACCGGGGCGAGATCCGCATCGGGGGATCGGTGGTCGACGACGCCAAGCGGGCCGAGCCACCCGAACGGCGACGACTGGGATACGTGCCCCAGGAGGGCGCGCTCTTCCCCCACCTCACGGTGGCCGGCAACGTCGCCTTCGGGCTGGCCCACCGCCGCCATCAGCGCGCCCGGGTCCGTGACCTGCTCGACATGGTGGGGCTCGGCGGGCTGGAACGTCGCTATCCCGACCAGCTCTCCGGCGGCCAGCAGCAACGGGTGGCGCTGGCCCGGGCCCTGGCCACCGAGCCCACCCTGGTGCTGATGGACGAGCCCTTCTCCAGCCTGGACGCGGCCATGCGGGCCAGCATCCGCACCGAGGTCCGCGACATCCTGCGCCAGGCCGGAGCCACCACCGTGCTGGTCACCCACGACCAGGACGAGGCGCTGTCGCTGGCCGATCAGGTGGCGGTGCTGCGCCAGGGCCAGATCGTGCAGCACGGTCCCCCTCACGAGCTCTACACCCGACCCGTCGATCCTGAGCTGGCCGGGTTCCTGGGGGAGGCCAACGTGCTGGACGCGGTGATCAGCGGGCCCACCGCCGCGACCTCGCTGGGCCTGGTCCCGTTGTCGGGCCAGCCCACCGAGCTGGTCCCCGGCACCGGCGGAGATCACCGGGCCCGGATCATGGTCCGACCCGAGCAGGTTCGGGTGGTGCCCGACGGGATGCCCGTCGGACCCGACGACGAGGGCGGGCCGGGCGCGGCCGGCCACGTCGTGCTGTCGGACTTCCACGGCCACTACACGATCGTGCGCATCCGCCTCGACGCCGATCCCGAGGCCCCCGAGATCCTGGCCCGCCACGAGGACCTCGAGCCCTTGGCGCCGGGCAGCGGCGTGCGGATCTCGGTGCGCGGCCCGGTCATCGCCTGGTGGGGATCAGGCGACTGACAGGCGCCACCCGACCTCAGCCGACGCGGTTGGGTGCCTCGCACACCAGCCGGAGGCGACCGGTGTCCACGTCGTAGACGAACCCGGCCACCGACCCGTCGGCCACCAGCCACGGGTTGGTCACCAGCGCCTCGACCTGCTGGCGCACCGAGGCCTCGACGTCGTCGAACCCGGGCACGTCCCACGACGGCTCGATGCCGGTCTCGCCCGCCAGATCGCGGCGGAAGCCGGGGTCATCGAAGCGATGCAGCCCGCAGTCGGTGTGCTGGGCGACCACCACGTCGAGCGTGCCCAGCTTGCGCTGGGACAGCGCCAACGAACGCAGCACGTCAGGGGTGACCACGCCACCGGCGTTGCGGATGATGTGCGCCTCGCCGTTGGCCAGTCCGAAGGCACCGAAGACATCGATGCGCGAGTCCATGCAGGTGATGACCACCAGATGGCGAGCCGGTGTGCGTGGCGCCGACCCCGCGAAGTGCTCTCGGGCCCAGTCGTGGTTGGCCTGCTCGATCCGATCTGCCGCATCCATGGGGCCACGATCCCACGATGCCGGGCGGTCGGGCCAAACGCCACGGCGCGGTCAGGGGGCGACTCGGTCACGCCAGCCAGATCCCCAGTTCGTCGCCCGACACCGGCCGGAGCCACCAGAAGCCCTGCCCGAACTGGCACCCGAGGTCGACCAGTTCCTGGCGCTGTCGGTCGGTCTCCACCCCCTCGGCCACGATGTCGAGCTCGAGCGTCCGGGCCAGGCTGATGATCGCCTGCACGATCGACGTGTCGTCGGGATCGGTCCCCAGACCGGCCACGAAGGATCGGTCGATCTTGAGCATGTCGATGGGGAGGCGTTTGAGGTAGCTGAGCGACGAGTAGCCGGTGCCGAAGTCGTCGATGGCGATTCGGACGCCGAGCCCACGCAGGGCGCGCAACGTGTCGCGGCCGCTCTCGAGGTTCTCGACCAGCGCGCCCTCCGTGAGCTCCAGGTGCAGGCGCCCGCCGTCGAGCCCGCTCCGGCGCAGCGCCGCGGCCACCCAGTCGACGCAGTCGGGTTCGCTCAGCTGGCGGGCCGACAAGTTGACCGCCATGTTGAGCCGGGTTCCACCCGGCCGGGCCCGGTCCCACCGGGTGAGCTGGTCGATGGCCGTGTCCAGGACCCAGCTCCCGATTGGTCCGATCAAGCCGGTTCGCTCGGCCAGCGGGATGAACTCGTCGGGGCCGATCAGGCCCCGGACCGGGTGGTGCCAGCGGACCAGCGCCTCGCAAGCCACCGGCGTCCCCCTGGCGAGGTCCACGATGGGCTGGTAGAGGACCTCGAGCTCCTCGCGCTCGACCGCGCCAGCCAGCGCCGTGCTCAGCTCGAGCAGGGCCGACGCCCGCCCCGCTCGTCGTCCTGGAAGACGGCGATCTGGCCGCGCCCCTGCGACTTGGCCCGATGGAGGGCGGTGTCGGCGTCGCGCAACAGCGTGATCCGCGCTGTCTCCCGGGCTGCTGAAAGCGACGCCCGACGGTGACGGTGATGACGATCTCGGCGCCGTCCACCCGGAAGGCGCCGGTGGCCGCGGCCATGAGCTGCACGGCCCGGTTCCGCAGGCGGGTGGACCCCGCCTCCTGCGGGCAGACGACCGCGAACGAGTCCCCGCCGAACCGGGCCACGGTCTCCCCCGGGAGCCGCGGCCATCAACCGGTCGGCCAGCGCCTGGAGTAGGTGGTCACCCACATCGTGGCCCAGCCGTCGTTCACCAGCTGGAACTCGTCGATGTCCAGGAAGACGAGGCCGACACGGCGGCCCGCCAGGGCGGTGCCCGCCAGGGCGCGCTCGAGGTGCTCGGTGAGCCCGCTCCGGTTGACCAGGCCAGTGAGGTCGTCGTGGGTGGCCCGGTGGAGCCAGCGCCATCTCGGCCCGCTTGCGCCCGTCGATGTCGGTGTAGTTGAGGATCAATCCGCCCACCGCGGGATCGTTGCGTCGGTCGGTGACGGTCAGCTCGATCCAACGCGTGTCGACCGGCATCATCGACCCCGCGCAGGTCCCCATGCTGGGGACCCCCGGGGGCGGCTTCGGCCCGGGCGATCAGTTCCCGGGCGAGGCCCCGGTCGTCGGGATGCACCTCGGCCAGACCCAGGGTGATCCGCCCTGCGGGTGCTCGTCCTGCCACGACTGGACCGAGACGGAGCTGTCCAACACCCGTCGGTCGTCGGTGACGATCGAGATAGCCCCCGACGGCGTGCTCCAACACCAGCCGATGACGCTGCTCGGCCATCCGCAGGTCGATCACCTCACGCTTCTGGGCTCGCACGGAGCTCCACCTCCCTCCGCCACCCGAGCGGGGTCGGCCCGGCATGCTCATCACACTCGGGCGCGGGCCGGCGCCACCGCCCCCGGACGCGGATCATCCCGTCAGGGCGGGCGGGAACGGGCTGCTGGTGGCGGTCGCGGGCGGCGCCGGCTGCGCTGCTGCCTCCCCCTTGCGAGGTGACACCGGATCCTCCAGCTTGGGTCGTGCTGCTGCTCGCGCTGGCGGCCAGCGTGACGGTGGGCACCGTGCTGGTGGTGCCTGGCTGCGTCGTGGTGGTCGCCGCCCAGCACCGCCGTCGTGGTCGTGGTCCCGACCGCCGTCGTGGTGGTCGTCCCGACGGCGGTCGTGGTGGTCGTCGCCGCGGTGGTGGTCGTGGACACCGGGAGTGTGGTGGTCGTCGTGGCCACGGACGTGGCGCAGGAGGGCTTGACGAACGTGTCGTCGTCGAGCGTGACCGCGCCGTTGCGGGCCAGGGCCCGGCCCTGCACCGTCACGCCGCTGTTCACGGTGATCGAGGTCAAGGCCATCACGTTGCCCACGAAGACCGAGCCCGTCCCCAGGGTGGCGGAGCTCCCGACCTGCCAGAACACGTTGCAGGCCTGGGCGCCGTTGATCAGCGACACCGTGCTCGACGAGGCCGTGATGAGGGTCGAGTCGGTCTGGAAGATGAACACCGACTTCGGGTTGCCGCCCCCGTCGAGGGTCAGTGGGCCGGTTAGGCCCAACGCCGACTTGTCCGGGCCGGCGTAGACGCCCGCTTGGAGGTCCAGGTTGGCCAGGTCGGCCGTGGTGGTGGCGGTGACGGGTCGCCCGCGGGCGTTGATGTAGGCGTGGGTGAGATCGGTCTGGGCCGTGTTGCGCCGCCGCGTCGGTCGTGTCCGTGGTGGCCGGGGGCACCACGGTCCCGGGTGGGAACCCGGTGATGGACGTGCCCGGCCAGAGGCCGAGGCTTCCGTTCAGCACGCTCGGGCCGGTGTTGGTGACCGTCGAGGCTCCCAGCACCGCGTAGTTGGCGGCGGTGACCAGGTGGACCGTCGGCACGATGGCCGCACCGGCACCCGAGCCGATCAGCAGGGGGAGCGCGGCGGCCACCGCCACGACCACGAGGGCCGCCGATCGGGAGCGGGCTCCTCCGAGGCGAGGGGAGAACCCGCCCCGGAGCAGGCACCAGCCGCAGACGATCGCCATGATGACGAGAACCGCTGCCACGATCAACATGGCCACCCTCTTCTCACAGCTCGGCGGCACGGCCCACGAGTGCAGACCCCCACCGGCTGTTGCCGGAAACAATATACCTGTTGCATACTGTTCCGGCAATCTATTTCCGGTTTTTCTGGACTACTCTTGGTGGGTGACCACTTGGAGCTTCCTTACCAACCACGCCCGCGCCCTGGTGCTCATCGCTCATGACCCCGAGGCCCGCCTGCGTGACCTGGCCGCGGCATCTAGGGGTGACCGAGCGCACCGCCTACGGCATCGTGGCCGATCTGAGCGACGCCGGCTACGTGGTCAAGGAGCGGGACGGACGCCGGAACCGCTACCACATCAACACCCACCTCCCCATGCCCGACGCGCACGTCAGCGAGCGCACGATCGGCGAGGTGCTGACCGTGCTCATGCACGGCCACGAGGGCGCGGTCGAACGGAGCTGACCCAACCCGCCGGCCGGTGGTCACGACCAGGGATCGCACTCCGCTCGGCGGAGCGGTTCGAGCGCGCACACGTAGTCGGTGAGGCGGGCCGCGATCTCCAGCCCCATCATCGGGTCGCTCAGGTCGGGATCGGCCCAGAGCTCCGACAGGCGGCGCCAGTCGTCGCGCCGACCCAGGAACGGACCGGCCACGGCTTCGCGGCCCAGCGTGCGCCGCCACCGGCCCTCGGCGGCCGACATCCGATCGAGGACCGCCTGGTTGCGCGCCGGGTCGGGGTGCTCGGCGTGGAACCCCACCTCCAGCGCCAGCACCGTGGCCTCGTCGCAGGCCGACGGCCCGAGGACCTGGGCCTCGTAGTGCTCCCGCGGCGGCGTGGCCGTCTCGAACCACAGCTTGATGCCGTAGCGGTGTGCCCGGCAGTGCACCGGGCCCAGCTCGGCGGGCACCAGGCTGCGCACCGCGTCGGCCACCTCGTCGAACAGGTGCAGCTCCAACGTGGCCCGATCCGTCACCGTTGCCGGGCGGCGGCGCTCACGTGTCGATCGAGATGGCCCGCTCGGGACAGCGGTCCACGGCGGTGCGGACGGCGTCCTCGAGCTCGGGCGGCACCTCGGCCGACAGCACCACGGCGTAGCCGTCGTCGGTCACCTCGAACACCTGCGGACACAGGCTCATGCACACCCCGTGACCCCGACAGCGGTCGTCGTCGATGGCGACGTTCATGCCGGGCCGCCTTCGGCCGGGGTGAACTCGAGGTGGAGCTTGGTCAGGCCGCGGAGGATGAAGGTGGGGACGTAGCGGTAGCGGCGGTCGCTGGGCGGGCCGTGGTGCTCCTCGGAGATGCGGATGTCGCCGGTGCGGTCCAGCAGGCGTTCCAGGCTCACCTTGGCCTCGGCCCGGGCCAGCGGCGCCCCCGGACAGGTGTGCACGCCCCGCCCGAACGACAGGTGGGTGCGGGCGTTGGGTCGATCGATCTGGAAGGTGCCCGGGTCCTCGAAGTTGCGCGGGTCGCGGTTGGCGGCCGCGTTGACCAGCATCACCGTGGTCCCTGCCGGCAGGTCCACGCCCCCGACGGTGGTCGGGACCCGCGACAGGCGGAAGTCGCCCTTCACCGGGCTCTCCATGCGGAGGCACTCCTCGATGAAGTTGGGGATCCGGTCCCGCTCGGCTCGCAGCTGCGCCTGCAGCTCGGGATCCTCGGCGATCAGCTTCACCGCCGAGCTCAGCAGGCGCACGGTGGTCTCCTGGCCGGCGGCGAACAGGTTGGCCGCCACCCGGACCACATCGATGACCTCGGGGGTGGACCCGTCGGGGAAGGTGGCCGCGGCCAGGCCGGTCAGCACGTCGTCACGCGGGTTCTGGCGGCGATCCTCGACGTAGTCGGTGAACCGCTCGTACAGGTACTGCAGCGGGGTGTGGGCCATGGCCTCGTCCTCGGTGCTGCCCACCGCGCCCCGTGGATGCTGGCCGCCCAGCAGCGCCTCTTCGAAGCGCGGATGGTCCTCCTCGGGCACCCCCAGCAGATCGGCGATGACCAGCAGCGCGAACGGACTGGCGAACCCCGAGATGTACTCGCCGTGACCGTCGGCCAGGAACGAGTCCAGCTGGCGGTCGCACAGACGCCACATGAACTCCTGGTTCTCCGACAGCCGCTTCGGAGTGATCAGCCGCATCAACAGGGCCCGATGGTCGGTGTGCACCGGTGGATCCAGGGTCGGCAGCTGGTCGCTCATCGGCAGGTCGTCGCGGTGGCGCCAGGATCACCTCGGTGAGGTCGTCGCCCTCCAGGGGAACGGGGAACCCCGGGAACGGCCCGGTGACCGACAGGCACGACGAGAACCGCTCGGTGTCGTTGTACACCGACACGGCTTCCTCGTAGCCCGTGATCATCACCACGTCGTGATGGGGCTCGCGCCGCACCGGACACTCCCCCCGCAACGCCTCGAAGTACGGATACGGATCCGCGAGCAGCTCATCACCCGTGAAGAAGTCGATCGCATCGAAGTCGCTCACCCAGGACACCTTTCGCCAGGCCACGCCGTCACACCGGCCGTCGAGAACATGGTTCTTCCTTTCCGCCAACCATCATGCCCGAATTGGGCGGTGCCCGGTCCACGAGCCGAGATCGGCCGGCTCGCCGGCCTGGCCATCACGCCACCGCCCTGGTTGCTCGGCGCCTCCTGGACGCCGGGCCAGCTAGCCCAGGGGGTCGACCCGGAGCCGATCGAGTCGGGAGCGGGCGATGCGCCACTGCCCGTCGTGGCGGACGTAGACCTCCACGTAGTGGCCGTAGCCCTGGATGCCGACCCGTTGGCCGTCGGGCCCGGCGGACCACTCGACGTAGTCGGCCATGGCCCAGATGCCGCTGGCCGTGTCCGGTCCGGTGAGCGCGAGCTCGGGCATGTGGCCGTGGTGCACGGTACGGGTGCCCTCCAGCGCGCCGCTCACCGAGTCGACGATGGCGTCACGTCCCTCCACCACCATGTCGGCCTCGGGCACCTCCAGCACCGCGTCGGGGGCGAACACGGCGCCGAAGCCGGTCCAGTCCTTGCGGTCGAGGGTGCGGAAGTAGCGAGCCTTGAGCGCCCTGATGGCCTCGAGGTCGAGGAGCTGTTGCACCCTGGGGGCGTCGTCAGGGTCGGTCACGATGTCTCCATCCGGTCGAGGGCGGCGGCCATGGCCTGCTGGCGCTCGTCGTAGGCCCGACGGTGGTCGCCGTGGGTGATGCAGTACGGCTCGTCGGCCTCGAGGTCGGCCAGCAGGTTGCGCACCGCCTGGTCGGGCATGACCAGATCGCCCTGGCCCAGGGGACGGTGGGCCAGCATGGCGGTCAGGTCTTCGTCCTGGTCACCACCGGTCTGGGTGGCGCTCGCCGGACGGGCGGCGGCGCTGCTCTCCAGGTGCCGGGTGATCATCCCCCCGGGGAACAGGACGGTCACGCCGATCCCCTCGCCGGCCAGCTCGTAGCGCAGGGTCTCGCCGAAGCCCATCACCGCGAACTTCGTGGTCTGGTACGCGCCCAGGCGAACGGCCGGGGCCAGCACGCTCGACGACGCCGTCAACACGATCCGCCGCCAGCCGGTCGCGTGCCGGATGAGGGGCAGGAAGGCCCGGACCGTCCGCACCGTGCCCAGCACGTTGACGTCGAGCACCCAGCGCCAGTCGTCGTCGGTGAGCCGGTCGATGGCGCCCGTCTGCTGGACGCCCACGTTGGCGCACAGCACATCGCAGCCGCCCACCGTGGTCTGCACGTGCTCGGCGGCGGCGACGAGGTCGTCGGCCTGGCCGACATCGACGCAACGGGCGGTGGTGGGCACGCCGAGCTCGCGGGCCAGCTCCGCAGCCACCTGCTGGGCCGCGGCCTCGTCGATGTCGAGCACGGCCACGCCCGCCCCCGCCTGGGCGAACACCCGACCCATGGCCGCGCCCAGACCGGAGCCGGCGCCGGTGATCACCGCCACCTTCCCCGACAGGTCGACCGTCACGGGCGGTACTGGGCCGGGGTGCCCTCCAGGATGATCGTCTTGGACTCGAGGAACGGCAGCAGCCCCTCGGTGCCGCCTTCGCGGCCGATCCCGGATTGCTTGAAGCCTCCGAAGGCGATCCCGAAGTCGGTCCGGAAGGCGTTGTGGCCCACCGTGCCCGACCGCAGCTGGCCGGCCACCTGACGGGCCCGGTCGACGTCGTCGGTGAACACCGAGGCGTTCAACCCGTAGATGGTGTCGTTGGCCAACCGCACGGCGTCGCGCTCGTCGGCCGCGGGGATCACGGTCAGCACCGGCCCGAAGATCTCCTCCTGGGCGATGGTGGAGGAGTTGTCCACGTTGGCGAACACCGTTGGCTCCACGTACCAGCCCCGATCCAGATGGGCGGGCCGGCCGCCACCGGTGACCAGGGTGGCGCCGTCGGCGACCCCCTTGGCCACATAGCCCAGCACCCGGTCACGCTGGCGTTCGGCCACCAGCGGGCCCATCTGCGACTGAGGATCGAACGGGTCACCCACCCGGACGGTGGCGAACCGCCCGGCCAGCGCCTCGACCAGCTCGTCGTGGCGGGCACGCGACACGATGACCCGGGTGAGCGAGGAGCACACCTGGCCGCTGAGGAAGCACTCGGCCTTGGCCAGGGTCCCGGCCGCCACCCCCAGGTCGATGTCGTCGAGGATCACCGCCGCCGACTTGCCCCCCAGCTCGAGGGTGCAACGGGCGATGCGCTCGCCGCACAGCGACGCGATGCGACGACCGGCCAGGGTCGAGCCGGTGAAGGTGATCTTGTCCACCCGCGGGTCGCGCACCAGCAGCTCGGAGACCTCCCGATCGGCGGTGACCACGTTGAGCACCCCGGCCGGCAGCCCGATCGACTCGGCCACCTCGGCCACCACGTAGGCCTCGCCCGGCGCTTCCGGCGACGCCTTGAGCACCACCGTGCAGCCGGCGATCAGCGCCGGGGCCACCTTGTTGGCGATCAGCCCGATGGGCGCGTTCCACGGGATGATGGCCCCCACCACGCCGACCGGTTCGCGCACCAGCAGCCCGAACTGGCCGCCGGCGGTGGGGGTGGCCTGCTCCTCGAAGGGGAACGTGTCGGCCAGCCCGGCGTAGTACTCGAACGTCGACGCCGCGCCCATGGCCGAGTACTGGGCGATCTTGCGGAGCACGCCTGACTGGCGGGGCCAGATCTCCCCCAGGTCGTCGGCCCGGGCCATGAGCCCGGCGGCCAGCGCCCGCAGGTGCTCCGCCCGCTCGGCGTGGCTCAGGCGCGGCCAGGGTCCCTCGTCGAAGGCGGTGCGAGCGGCGCCGACGGCGCGATCGATGTCGGGGGCCTGCGCCTCCGCCACCCGGAAGAACAGCTCCTCCGAGCTGGAGTCCACCACGTCGAACACCGAGCTCGACGAGGGCGACACCCACTCCCCGCCGATGTAGAGCAGCTCGGCGTGATCGATCGGCACCCGCAGGTCGCTGGTGGATGACATCTGGCCTCCTCGGTCCGGCACGCCTCCGGCAGGCGGCACCGATCGACCATCATCGCAGCCTTGGTCCGTCCTGCGGGCCGAGCTGGCCCGCAGGCGCGGCGCGGTCCGGCTTCGGAGGGGCTAGGTCCCCAGGGTGCGGTCGAGCCAGGTTTGCCAGCTCTGGGTGACCTGATCGACGTCGACGTCGTCGGCGAAAAGGTGGATGCTCAGGCCCACGGGACCACCGAAGGCGTTGCGGCCGAAGAAGCGGTACAGGCCATCATCGCTGCGGGCCCCGAGGAAGTGGTCGGTGGCGTAGTCGATGACCGCGTCGACGGGTTCGAGGCCGGCGGGGGTGAGGGTGACCGACTGGCCGGCCGTGACGCCGGCGGGCACGCCCAGGGCCTGGGTCATCCGGTCGAAGCCGTCGGGCGACGACGACGCGGCGGGACCGGCCAGGCCGCCGGGGCCGCCACCGATGTAGGTGGCCGGCCGTCCTTCGAAGTGCTCGAGGTACTGGCCCAACGTGTGCAGGTAGAAGTCGGTGTGCTGCTGGACGGCGTCGTACTGGCTCTCCCAGTCGTCCATGAAGATCCCGCAGTGGGCGTAGCGCAGCCGGGTGGTGGAGCCGTCGATGGCTTCGATCTCGAACTCGAGCGCGTTGAACCAGTCACCGCTCTCCTGGCGCACCGCGAAGTGGTGGGGTGGGTCCCACACCGTGGCGTCCGCGCCGTCGGGCGCGATCTCGTTGGGGAACAGCCAGGCCGTGTTGCCGGCGCTGGTGGCCACGGCCTGCCAGACCTGCTCGGGGGTGGCGGGCAGGGTGACCTCACGCTTGCATTCGAAGGGACGGGACATGGTCATGCCTCCTGGGCATCGGTTTGGGGGATGGGTCGGGCATCGGTTCGGGGATCGGGGGCGCCGGCCCCGGGATCGGAGCCGGGGGTGACGAGGTCCCTGGTGATGCTGGGGTGCAGCGCCACGATGAGGCGGTGCTTGCGAGCACCCGGCTCGGTCCCGGCGTGGTACCTGGCCACCAGGGACTCGACCGACTCGGTGAGCTGGGCCACGAAGGCGGCACGGTCGCCCGCGCTGGCGAACTCGATCTCGGTGTCCATCCCGAAGCTGGGCAAGGGCTGGCGGGCCTCGTGCGAGCGGGTGATCAGCACCCCCAGCTCCTGCACCAGCCGACCGGCCAGGGCCAGCAGCCACTGCGCCGACAACCGGTCGGGGGCCCGATCGGGATCGGGAGCCACCGAGGACAGGGCGGCCGGAGAGATGACGTAGGAGGCGGCGGTGGCCCGCATCACCCGTTCGGTCATGTTGCGCTTGCGACGCTCCTCGACCAGCTCGACCAGGCCGCAGTCCTCGAGGGCCCGCAGGTGGTAGTTGACCTTCTGGCGAGGCAGTCCCAGCTTGGCCGCCAGGCTGGTGGCGGAGTCGCCGTCCACCAGCTCGGCCAGCATCCGGGCCCGCACCGGGTGCAACGACACCTCGGCGGTTCGGGCATCGTCGATCACCGCGATCTCGTCCATGCCCCCATCCTCTGATGGACAGGATTTCTTGTCAAGACAGACTTTGTGATCAACTACGGCGGTGGCGGGAAGGGCGCGGCGGTCAGGGCCGGCGGGATGGATGATCTCGGCGGTCGAGCGCGTCGAGGGTCTGTCAGCGGCGTCAGGGGCCCAGCAGCTCGGCCACGTTGTCGTGGAACAGGCCCGGAGCGGCCTCGGGCGCGCAACCCGCCCGCTGGTAGTCCTGGATGGGCGTGCCCGTCCCCTCCGAATGGGGGTAGTCGCTGCAGCACATGTAGAGGTCCCCCGAACGGGCCGTGAGCCGGCCCGGCTGCTCGTAGGAGAACGACGACACCCGCACGTGGCGGCTGAAGTACTCGCTCGGGCGCAGCTCGAGGGGCACCGGGGGCCCGCCGTTGAGCTGGCCGGTGAAGTCCCAGCCGCCGTCGAGCATCAGCAGGTACTGGGGCACCCAGATCGACGACAGCTCCACGATGCCGATGCGCAGGCGCGGGTGGCGGGCCAGCACGCCGTTGACGATGAGATCGGTGACCGCCACCGCTGGGGGGACCCACAGGAACACCGACTCCAGCACGGGCACGAAGCTGTCATCGGGGTCGGTGTAGAAGGCCTCGTCGAGCACGCGGGGCTGGTCGGCCACGTGGAACACCGGGGTGACGCCGTGCTCGACGAACGCCGCCCACAAGCGGTCGTGGTCGGGATGCGACAGGGGCCGACCGTCCACCGCGGCGGGGGCGATCATGCCCAGGCGCACCCCGGCACCTGACAGCTCGGCCAGCTGTTGCTCCAGCCACCTCGGATCGCGCAGGGTCAGGTGGGCCACCGGGTGCAGCCGGCCCCGACTGTCGGTCACCACCGACGCGCACCACCGGTTCCAGGCCGCCATGTTGGCGGTCAGGGCCGGCAGCGACATCGAGAGGCGACGTTCCCAGAGGAGACCGAAGTTGGGGAACACCACCGCTTCGTCCACGCCCAGCGCCACGAGCTGCTCGGCCCGCGCCGCCGGTTCCCAGTGGGAGACGGGCAGGCTCTCGTCGTAGTCGTACTCGGGAGCCAGGCCCTGGCGACGCCGCTCGCGTTGGCGACCCAGCCGGGCCGTGTCGCCCGGCACCTGCACGTCGGCCACGTCCAGACGCTGGTCACGCCAGGTGAGCCAGGGATAGCCGAGCTCGTCGTCTCGGATCTGCAGCGCCTCATGGCGCTGAGCCGGCTCGATGTGGTCGGCCCACATCGTCCGGCATTCGTAGAGATGCTGATCGGAATCGATGATGACGTCCATCGATCACCTCCCCCGGGTGTCCAACTATGGCGCAAACCGTCAACGTCGGGCCGACCACCGAGACCAGCCGGCCTCGAACGACCCGGCCCTGGCGGTCCGGGTCGCGGCGCCGGAGCACGCACTATCGTCTCGATCGCGGATCGACACGAGCGTCGGCGGGCGGAGGAACCCATGGAGCTGTCAGAGATCGTCGCCGCCTACGGCGATGCCTGGAACGAGGTCGACGAGTCCAAGCGGGCCGACCTGCTGGCGCAGCGCCTTCGCGTCGGATGGCACCTACCAGGACCCGATGGGCGCGGCCAACAGCCGCGACGAGCTCGTGGCCCACATCGCCGGCTTCCACGCCATGATGCCCGGCCAGACCATCGACATGGTCAGCGCCGTGGATGCCCACGATGAGGTCTTCCGCTTCGCCTGGGTCATGCGCGACGGCGACGAGGTCACGCTGGAAGGCATGGACTTCGGAGAGGTCGCCCCGGACGGTCGCATCCAGCGCATCGTCGGGTTCTTCGGCCCGTTCCCCCCGCTCGGGGCCTGAGCGCATCGAGAGAGAGGAACCTCATGGGAGAGCTGGACGGCAAGGTGGCGGTGATCACCGGCGCCGGGTCAGGGATGGCTCGGGCCACGGCGAAGGTGTTCGTACGTGAAGGCGCCAGGGTGCTGGCGGCCGACATCACCGGTCGGGAAGCGGACACCGCCGACGAGCTGGGTGACGCGGTGATCCCGTGCCGCTGCGACGTCACCGACGAGTCACAGGTCGAGGCCATGTTCGCCACCGCGCTCGAGGTGTTCGGTCGGGTCGACGCGGTGCTGAACGTGGCGGGCATCGGTGGCGCGCAGTCGGTCGCCGACATCACCATGGAGGAGTACGACCGCATCATGGACGTCGACCTCCGAGGAGTCCTGCTGGGGACCAAGCACGGCATCCGCGCCATGCTCCCGACCGGCGGTGGCGCCATCGCCAACTGGTCCTCCACCGGCGGGCTGAACGCCTCGCCGATGCCGGTGAGCGTGTACTCCGCGGCCAAGCACGGGGTCATCGCCTTCACCAAGGCCGCCGCGGTCGAGTACGGAACCCAAGGGATCCGTGCCAACGCCATCTGTCCCGGCTTCATCGAGACCGAGATGACGGGTGGGCCGGGCTCGGCCGAGCGATTCCCCGGGCTGGTCCAGGGCACCGCGCTCAAGCGAGGCGGGCAACCCGAGGAGGTCGGCGAGCTGGCCGCGTTCCTCTGCTCGGACCGCGCCAGCTTCATCACCGGCATCGCCATCCCCATCGACGGAGGCCTGACCGCCACCTACGACTGACCCGACGGCATGGGGCGTGCCCGGGCCCGGGATCGCGACAGGCGAGGTTCGTCGGTCGGGGTGCGCGCCGGCTCGGGCAGGATCTCGACGTACCCGTCGGTCCCGTGCACGCGGATCCGCTGCCCATCCCGGATCAGCTCGGTGGCTCGCTCCACCCCCACGATGGCCGGTAGGCCGTACTCGCGTGCGATCACCGCGCCGTGCGTCATCAGCCCGCCCACCTCCGTGACCAGGCCGGCGATGGTGACGAACAGGGGTGTCCAGCTGGGGTCCGTGAAGGCGGTGACCAGGATGTCGCCGGCTTCGAGGTCAGCTTGGCTCAGGTCGTGGAGCACCCGGGCCCGCCCCTCGACGATGCCGGCGGACACGGCCAGGCCGACCAGGGCACCGGCGGGCACGTCCTCGTGTCGGTACGCCCCGGCCACGATCTCGCCGTCCGACGTGAGCACCCGGGGCGGCGTGAGCGCCTGGTAGGACCGGAAGGCCTCCTGGCGCGCCGCGATGAGCTCGTCATCCACGTCGTTCGTGCGCACGACGTCGAGGAGCTCGGTGAGGGTGAGGGAGAAGAGATCCTCCCGGTCCCGGAGCACCCCCGTCTGCACCAGGCGGTCGGCCTCCTGCATCAAAGCCTGCTTGTAGACCAGGTAGCGGCTGACGATGCCGTACTTCGGGTACTCCCGGTACCCGATGAAGGTCCGCACCCGGTCGATCCGCGGCTTGACCTGGCCGGCCTTCTGCTCCCCGTCGGGCAGGGCTCGCACGCGCTCGAGCACGTCCTGTTCCTTGGCCCACGCCTCCCGGCGCCCCTGCTCGAAGCGCCGCTGCCCTGCGCCGGGCTCGAAGTTCCTGACGTTGCCCAGGATCACGGGCACGAGCGTGGTGGGGCGCTCGCGCCAACGGGGCCGGGTGATGTCGATCTCACCGACGCAGCGCATGCCGTAGGTGTCGAGGAAGGCCTCCATGGCGTCTCGCGCCTCGCGCCCGCCCTCGAGCTCGGCCAGCTCGTCGAGGAAGCCCTCGTCGCCCGAGCCCTCGTCCTCGACCTGTTCCAGGAAGGCCACCACCGCCGGATGCGGGCGGATCACGTCGGCCACGTCCAGGAGCGCCAGGCCCATCTCCGACGTGACGTTGTGGGGGACGGACTGGGTGAGCGTGTCGGCCGCGTTCTTCTCGCCCAGCCACGCCTCCAGGTGGTCGTTGAGCCACCAGGTGGCCTCCATGGCCGACATGAACACCTCATGGCTCCGCGGATCGGACAGGATCCGCTTCAGCTCCGGGATGTCGGCCAGGATGAAGGCGATCAGCGCCTCCCCCGACCTGGTCTCGATGTCGCGCTCCAGGGCGGCGACCGACGCCTGGTTCTGTTCGATGAGCTCGGTGACCACGGCCGGATCGGTCTCGATCGGCGCCGGTGGTTCGCCCGGCCGCGCCAGCCCGGGGGGCGCGGCCGCGGGATCCTCGTCCGGGGGCATCGGGATGTAGTCGTCACGCTCGAGGAGGCTGGCCAAGGCGTCTCCGATCAGCGGATCGCCCTTGCCCAGGACCTCCAGCAGGCCGGCCCGGCTGGCGGGGGACGCCAGGCCCTGGGTGACGTCGACGAACAGCCTCCCGCCGGCCTCGTACATCGGCCGGAGGGCGGTCAGCTGCCACAACGAGAGCCCGAGGGGCTTCATGGGGTCGGTCATCATCTGCTGGTGACCGACCGAGACGTACACGTGGTTCTCCCCGTCGCCGGCCACTGGGATGGGGAACAGCGTGGTGATCGGGCGACTCTGGACGATGGCGAAGCCACCGCCGACCAGGCACCACTCGATGTCCTGCGGGCGGCCGAAGTGGGCTTCGATCCGCCGGCCCAGCTGCGCCAGCTCCACGACCTGGGCCTGGCTCAGGGCGGCCTGGCGCTGGCGAGCCGGTTCGATCGCCTGCTCCTGGGTCCCGCCCCCGGGCCGGGCCTGGACGGCAAAACGCTTGGTGGCGATCGCCTCGGCCACCACCTGGCCGTCGCGCACCTGGTAGGAGTCGGCGTCGACCAGCCCGGAGACCAGGGCCTCCCCCAGTCCGAGGACGGCCTCCACGGCGGTGACCATCCGGTTGGAGGTGACGGGGTCGGCCGTGAACAAGACGCCGGCGGCGTCGGCCATGACCATCTGCTGCACGACCACCGCCATGGCGAGCGTCCGGTGGTCGACACCGTTGCGCAGGCGGTAGGTCACGGCCCGCTCGGTGAACAGCGACGCCCAGCAGCGGCTGATGTGGACCAGGATCGCGGCGGACCCCACCACGTTCAGGTAGGTGTCCTGCTGGCCTGCGAACGACGCGGTGGGCAGGTCCTCCGCGGTGGCGCTGGAGCGCACGGCGTAGGCGGCCGGCGCGCCCAGGCGGGCCCGCGCGCTGGTGATGGCGGCCGCCAGGTCGGCGGGGATGGCGACCCCGGCGACGGTTCGGCGGATCTCGGCGCTGCGCGTCCGGATCGCCTCGTGGTCATCCGGGTTCAGGCGCGCCAGCTGATCGAGCTGGGCCCCCATGGACGGCGCGGCGGCCACGATCCGCCGATAGGCATCGGTCGTCACGCAGAAGCCGGGCGGCACGCGGACGCCATCGATCCGCGACAGCTCCCCCAGCTGCGCGCCCTTGCCACCGACGACCGCGACCTGCGCCCGGTCGATCTCGTGGAACCCCAGCACGAAGCGGCCCATCCGTCCACCTTCCCCCTACCGCCCATCGGGCGCTCTCGGATCAGAGAGGACGTCATGATCAGCACGAACCGGTCGCTTGCGGCAAGCCCCCTCCCCCGCGATATTCTTCGACTGGCGGCGACGGTTCGGCTCGGGTCAAGACGGTGGGCGCCACCCTCGGGGCAGCGTGGTCTGGCCCACCTCGATCACGTAGCCGTCCGGATCCCGGATGTAGCAGCGGATCTCCGTCTCGTGCTGCTTGGGCGGCGTGAGGAACTGCGCGCCCCGCGCCCGCCACTCGGCGTACACGGCCTGGATGTCAGCCACCCGGAGGTTGAGGAAGCTGCTCACCCGATCGGGATCGGGCGGCGTCTCGAGCGTGACGGTCGGCTTGTCGTCGGTCGGACCTCCGCCCATGTTGATGATGACCCAGCTGTTGGCCAGCGCCAGTAGGTGACATCGTCCTTCGCCTCGCCGGAGATGACGGTCCTGCCGCCCAACACGTCGGTGTAGAAGCGGCGGGAACGCTCCACATCGTCGGAGACGATGAAGTGAGCCACGACCATCTCCTCGTTGAAATCGCTCACGATGACCTCCGTTGTCGGAACCGACGCCATCTTCCCGCCGTGCCGCTCATCGTGCTCTCCGGTGGGCGGCGGCTTATCCTCGCCGACCATGGGCCGCGCCGACGCCGGAAGGACGACGGCCGATGAGCGCGGGTGACGCGAGCCAGACCGCCCCTCTGTGGCTGGAGACCAAGCTGCACGCGCCACAGCCACGGCGCGGGGTGGTCCATCGTCCGAGGCTGACCGATCGCCTGGTCGAGCCCACGCTCCCGTCGCTCACGCTGGTGGCCGCGCCGGCCGGGTTCGGCAAGACCACGCTGCTGGCGGAGTGGCTCGCCCGCGCCGAACCCACGAGCCGGGCGACGGCGTGGCTGTCCCTCGATGCGGGCGACAACGACCCGACCATGTTCTGGTCCTCGGTGGTCACCGCCCTGCAGTCGGTCGAGCCCGACGTGGGTGACGGCGCGTTGGCCCTGCTGGCGGATTCCCAACCGCTGGAATCGGTGGTGGCATCGCTGCTCAACGACCTCGCCGGGATCGCCGCTGACGTGGTGCTGGTGCTCGATGACTACCACGTCATCGAATCGGCCGAGCTGCACCGGACCATGGCGTTCCTGGTGGAGCACCTGCCGCCGCAGGTCCACCTGGTGCTCGGCACTCGGGCCGATCCATCCCTGCCATTGGGCCGCCTCCGCGCTCGGGGCGACCTGCTCGAGGTCCGGGCCGCCGACCTGCGGTTCACCGCGGATGAGGCCGCCGTCTACTTCCACGACGCCATGGGTCTGGAGCTGACGGCCGACGATGTCGACGTCCTCGAAACGCGAACCGAGGGGTGGATCGCCGCCCTGCAGCTGGCCGGGCTCTCGATGCAGGGCCGCGAGGACCCCAGCGGGTTCATCACCACCTTCGCTGGTGACGACCGGTTCGTGGTCGACTACCTGGCCGAGGAGGTGCTGGAGCGCCAGCCCGACGAGGTGCGCAGCTTCCTGCTCGAGACCGCGATCCTCGATCGGTTCACCGGGGCCCTGTGCGACGCGGTGACCGGGCGCAGCGGCGGGAAGGCGATGCTGGAACGCCTCGATCGAGCAAACCTCTTCCTCATCCCGCTCGACGATCGCCGCCTCTGGTACCGCTACCACCACCTCTTCGCCGACGTCTTGCGGGCACGGCTCCTGGACGAGGCTCCCGAGCGGGTCGACGAGCTCCATCGGCGAGCGAGCACCTGGTACGCAGCCGCGGGCGACCCGCCCGAGGCCATCGCCCATGCGTTGGCCGGCCACGACGTGGACCACGCCGCCCAGCTCATCGAGCTGGCCGCGCCGCGCCTGTTCCAGACCCGGCAGGAGGCCACCGCGCGCCGGTGGCTCACGGCCCTGCCCGATGACCTCTTCCCGAGCCGACCCGTCCTGAGCATCGAGCTCGTCGGGGCGCTCATGGTCAGCGGGGAGATCGCCGGGGTCGAACCCCTCCTGGACGGCATCGAGCGATGGCTCGACCCCGCCGTCGACCCGACGACGGCCATCGTGTTCGACCACACCGAGTTCGCCCGCCTCCCCGCCCAGGTGGAGGTGTACCGCGCCGCGCTGTCGCTGATCGCCGGGGATACGGGGGCAACCATCGAGCATGCCAACCGGGCGCTGGACCTGGCCGAGCCCACCGACCACCTTCGCCGGGGCAGCGCCGCCGCGTTGGTGGGGCTCGCGCTCTGGACCATCGGGGACCTCGAATCCGCCAGCCGCCGCTACACCGAGGCGTTGGCCAGCCTCACTGCGTCGGGCAACATCAGCGACGTGCTCGGCTGCTCGCTGGCGCTGGCCGACATCCAGATCGCACAGGGGCGCCTGAGCGACGCGATCCGCACCTACGACGCCGGGCTCACGCTGGCCGAGGCGCACGATGTGGTCAGAGGCACCGCCGACATGCACATCGGGCTCAGCACGGTGCTCCTGGAACGCAACGATCTCCCCGCCGCCATCGGACACCTCGAGGCCAGCACGCATCTGGGCCCACCGGGCGGCCTGCCGCAGCACGCGTACCGCTGGCGGGTCGCGACCGCTCGCCTCCGGCGGGCCGAAGGTGATGGGCGTGCCGCGCTCGAGCTCCTGGCCGAGGCCGAGGCGGTCTACAACACCGATATGTCGCCCCCGGTGCGACCAGTGGCAGCCGTCCAGGCCCAGTTCCAGCTCGCCCAGGGTGACATCGCGGCGGCGCAGCGATGGGTCGAGGAGCATGACCTGGCCGCCGACGACGTCATCAGCTACCTCCGCGAGTTCGACCACATCGTGCTGGCTCGCGTCCTGGTCGCCACCCACACCGACAACGGCGACAGCCGCTCGGCTGAGGACGCGGTGCAACTGCTGACGCGCCTGTTGGCGGCGGCGGACGACGGAGGGCGGACCGGGAGCGCGATCGAGATCCTCCTGGTGCTGGCGCGGGCGCAGCAGGCCCGTGGGGACATCCAGGCCGCCGGCGCCGCGCTCGAACAGGCGCTGGCGCGGGCCCGGCCCGAGGGCTACCTCCGCATCTTCGTCGACGAGCTGCCGGCGCTGGCGCCGCTGTTGCGCGCCACCTCAGGCCGAGGCGTGGCCGGCGACCGGGCGCAACTCGTGCTCGCCGCCGCCGCGCCCGCGCCCAGGGAGGCGGACCGTCCCGGCCGCGGGTCGGACCAAGGTCTGGTCGACGAGCTCAGCCGCCGCGAGCTCGACGTGCTCCGACTGCTCCGGAGCGATCTGAGCGGGCCGGACATCGCCCGCGAGCTGCTGGTGTCGCTCAACACCGTGCGCACCCACACCAAGAACATCTACATGAAGCTCGGCGTGAACAACCGCCGAGAAGCGGTGACCCGCGCCGGCGAGCTCGGCCTCTAAGCCCAGCCGACACCTGAGCCGAGGGCATCGTCGGGCGGCCGCGCCCATCCCGGGGGCCGGGGGCTCAGCTCGGCGCCGCCGCGCCAATCACCACCTGCGCTCACCACATGTGGTGATGACCACTCACCAGGTCCGTTCGTACGGTCCAAGCGTGACCACGAAGAACCCCACACCCGCCCCTGCCCCTGGGCCATCGAGGGCGGACACCGATCCGGTGCCCTGGTACGAGATCCGGGTGGGCGGGCATCTCGCATCGCACTGGTCGGCCTGGTTCGACGGATTGGCCGTCGCCACCGAGATGGACGGCACCACCGTCATCCAGGGGCCGGTGGTCGACCAGGCCGCCCTGCACGGCCTGCTCCAGAAGCTGCGCGACGTCGGCCTCCCCCTGATCTCACTCACCCAACTCCCAGCCAACGTGCCCACCGAGCCCCCGGCTCACCCAACCCAGAAGGAGAACTGACATGACCATCACCACCCAACCCGCCACCCACGAGCCGACGACGACGCACGAGCGGACGCCGATGACCCCGATGAGGAAGGCGGCGCTGATCGCCGGCGTCGCCTACCTCGCCACCTTCGTCTTCTCGATCCCGGTCAAGTTCGCCCTCTGGGCCGACGTCCTCAACAAGCCCAACTTCGTGCTCGGTGCCGGCAACGCCTCCGGTGTGCCCCTCGGGGCCCTCTTCGAGATCCTCACCGGTCTCGGAGGCGTCGTCACCGCCGTCGCCCTCTACACGATCGCCAGGCGCTACAGCCACCGGGCCGCGCTGGGCTTCGTGACGACCCGGGTCCTCGAGGCCGCCATGATCTTCGTGGGCGTCCTCAACATCCTCTCGGTCTACGGGCTCCGCCAGGACGTGGCCGGCACCCGCGGCGCCGACACCGGGGCCCTGGTGACGATCAGCCACGCCCTGGTGGCCATGCACAACTGGACGTTCCTGCTCGGACCCGGCCTCATGCCCGCCCTCAGCGCCCTGCTCATCGGATCGGTCATGTACCGCTCACGTCTGCTGCCTCGCTGGATCCCGACGATCGGACTGATCGGAGCGCCCCTCCTGCTCATCTCCGACACCGCCACCCTGTTCGGTGTGTGGGGCCAGATCTCCGGGCCGGCCGTCGCTCTTCGCACTCCCCATCGCCGTCTGGGAGTTCTCCTTCGGCGCCTACATGACCTTCAAGGGCTTCAAGCCCACGACCGTCCGCGAGGAGACCTTCACCCCCGTCAACTCGGCGATCTTCACCGAGGTCGTCGCCTGATCCGACGACCGAGGTGAAAAGCTCACCAGAAGCAAGAAGGCCCCTGCTCAGCAGGGGCCTTCTCGCGTGCATGTGGGCGATAGAGGACTCGAACCTCTGACCTCTGCCGCGTGAAAGAAGATCCACCGCACGTCACCGCTTCCTCGAAAGGGTCACCGAGGGCCGCCAACGGACACGAAACCGCAGGTCACCCGCTCCCCGGTTCGAGGCCCGACAGGCCCACGACGACCCTTCTGCGGAAGCTGGCGGAAAGTTCGCCGCGCCATTTCGCGCCATCCTCGCGCCATCGAGCCGCTCGAAATGGCGCGGCTCGGCTCGCGCAGAGCCTCGGCACGCGACGTGATGTCGCGTGCTCCTTGGATGGCTACTCGTCGGTGAGCGCGGCGAGCACCCGATCGGCTCGCCAGCGAAGCTGGCCTCGGGGCCCTTCCGCGGCCTCGGTGAGGATGCCGAGGCCGGCGAGTTGGCGCAGCGCCTTGAGCGCGGCGGGGCGGCTGACCCCGAGGCGGGACTCGACGGTGCGGGCGGTGAGCACCGGTTGCTCCAGGGCGAGCTCGACGACGTGGTTCGCGATACCGCGGGTCGCCTCCCGGACGGTCACCCGATACTGCTCACGCAAGTCGGTGAGCTGCTCGGCCCGCGCCACCGCGTCAGTCGCCTGTGTGCGGACCGCGAAGAAGGCGAGGTAGCCGTGCCGGCCGCCGGTGCCGCGCGCGCAACCGAACACGCTGACCGAGTAGCGGTCGGGATCCATAGTCCACCCTAGGCAACCCACAACAGAACAGCGGTTTCGTTAACGGTCAGGGTCCGTCTGGCAACTTTCACAACCGACCGCGTCACCAGGCGGAAACCGGCTCTTCCGCTCACTCCTCAGCCGTCAAGCGACCCAGGTGCGATCAACCGCCGCCGCTACCGGCCCCACAAGCCGCCCGTCCGTGACGCCGGGGTACTTCCAGGCGTGGCGTGCGGGTCGAGAACGGTCCCACAACGGGAGGCCCCGCTCAAGGCAGCGAGTGAAGCGATCCGACAAGGCCTCGGCTCCCCCGCCGGGGTCTTGTCGCGATCGACCAACCGTCGTCGGTCAGATTGATCGGGTGCGACGTGAGGTACCGCCCGGGTGCGGATCGGGCAGTTCGCGACCTGTACGGCACAGTGATGAACGAAGGCGCTTCCAAAGGCATCTTGGTGTCCTCCAGCGGGTAGGGGCACGCGTCGGTCGAGTTCGCAAACGGCAAGCCACTGGAGTTGTTGGACGGTGCGAACCTGCTGGTTTCCTGTGTCATCCGATCGATCGATCGCGCGCGGTGAGCGGCGCGCTGAACACCACGCTGATCCTGGCGCTGTTCGCGGTGATGGCGCTGCGTCCACCGATGCCCCGGCGTTCGTCGCCGTTCACCCTGCAGTGGGCCTTGGGCTGGTGGATCAACGAGGCGCCGTTCATCGGGCTGTGGTGGCTGCTGGCGGGCACGATGGGTACGCTGATCCACCCGGAGGCGGGCCCGTTGTGGTGGCTGGTCGCCGGGTTCACCGCAGTCGACGTGCTGTTGCTGCGCGGCGCCGGCGCCGCCGGATCCGCCCGCCCGGCGCTGTCGGGCCGCGTTGCAGAGCGTCTACGGGCCTGGTGGAGTTCCCGACCACACGCGCGTGCCATGGTGGCGGCTCGTGCTGCCGGTCGTATCGTGGCGACCGGACGTGCGCCGCATCCGCAACCTGCGCTACGGGCCGGCGCGCCACGGGAATCGGCTTGACGTGTACGTCTCCCGCCGGCGCCGGTGCCCCGGTGCTCCGGTGCTGGTCTACTTCCACGGGGGCGGTTTCGGGATGGGCAACAAGATGTTCGGCGCCCGCCCGCTGATCTACCGGCTGGCCGCGGAAGGATGGGTGTGCATCGCGCGGACTATCGGCTGCTTCGTGTCGGCTACCGGGACCAACTCGCCGACACTCGCGCCACGCTGGCCTGGGCGCACGACAACGCGGATGCTTACGGTGGAGATCCCGACACGGTCTTCGTAGCCGGCGGCTCCACGGGCGCGCACCTGGCCGCGACCGCGGCCCTTTCCGGTGCCACGGTCGCCGGTGTCATCGGGATGTACGGCTACTACGGGAACGCGGGTGAGTCCGGGCAAGAACCCACGTCGCCGCAGGAGTGCATCAACCCTTACGCCCCGCCGTTCCTGATCATCCACGGCGCGCTGGACACCCTGGCCCGTCACCAAGAGGCCCAAGGATTCGCCGATCGGCTACACGCGGTCTCCGTCGGCCGGTCGTCTACGCCGAGTTGCCCACAGCCAACCACAACTTCGACTTCTTCCAATCCCTGCGGTTCCACGCGGTCACCGACGCCGTCGCCCGCTTCACCGAACTCGCCGGCGCCGACCATGCCTGACCTACGACGCGGTACTCATCGGGCGCTGGGCTTGCGTCATCGGCGGATGCCCGACGCGGGGAGGCGACCCAGTGAGGCTCGCCCCCCCGACCGGCTCTCGTCGGGCCCGGTCGCCGCGTCAGCGATGGGCACAGGCGCAGACTCGAGCCTGGCGGGCGACGGCGAGTAACTGCCGGGCGAATTGCTCGGCTTCCTCGGTGTACCGCGACGGCGAGCGCCTCCTCCGCGGTCCGTTGAGCGCCTCGGCGACGGACTCGACCCCGGACGCCTCCGCGGCACGTCGAACCTCGCCCAGTTGCTCAGTGATCGAAGCAGGAGTCACGACTCGCATGATGCCGCGCCGGTAGCGGCCAGAGCCACTCGCTTCCAATACGGGCGGGTGCGCGGCGATCACCGCGATCATCCGCCAAGCCCACGGCCGCGATTGGATCGGCATAGAACTCAACCCCGACTTCGCCCAACTCGCCCGTGACCGCATCGTCTCGGCCCGAACGGACCGGGCCGACGACGCGAAGGCGACTCGTGCACTGATCGGGTACATCTCCGAAGCGGCCGCGCTGCGCGGAGGTTTGGCACCCCGGCAGCGACGCTGCGACGACTTATTCGCCGCCCTCGCGCAGGAGTCGTTCGAGCTCAGGTAGCGCATCGTGGTCCTTGTCGCGGTCAGCGAACCGCTTCGACGACGTGATGTCGGCCAACCCCGCGAGGCGCACTTCAACTCCCACGATCTCGATCGTGGTGCCGCCGGGTTCGAGCGTCTCGTAGCCGCGCCGATCACCGTGTTCGCCGCGCAGATGCTGCAGGACATCGAGGTCGTCTGCCTCGGTCCGCCACGTCGAGATCTCCATGTCCTCCAGGGAGCGCCCGTCAATCACAACCGGACCATGACACCGCCGTGTTCGTCCTCGACGGGGCCATCCGGATGGAGTTCGGGCCCGGAGGCCGGGAGGTCCTCGATGCCGGACCAGGCGACTTCCTGCACGTGCCCAAGCACGCCATCCACCGCGAAGGCAACACCCTGGACCAGGAGAGCCACGTGATCGTCGTGCGTACCGGCGAGGGGCCGCCGACCATCAACGTCGACGGACCCGAACCCCGCGTGAGCCACCGTGCCGAGCGTCACCGAGCGCGCGAGCACGAGACGAGCGAGCGCCCGACACCCACGTCCGAACTTGGGGGCGCGTCTCGCATGAGGCCGTGATCGCATTCCTGCGGCAAGCAGGCATCCGCGAGTGTCGGTGATCGTTGGGCGTGTCTGGCAGATCAACGGTGTGACTGGGCTCTGAACCGGACTCCGCCACCGCCTGGGTCCCGTCTGCCCACACCCCCGCTCACCAGCACTTCCCGAGTGGGCGATAGAGGACTCGAACCTCTGACCTCTGCCGTGTGAAGGCAGCGCTCTAACCAACTGAGCTAATCGCCCCGATGCGAACGGGCACTCTAGCCGCTGGCCGCCGCCACCCTCACCTCCGATCCGCCGATCTTGTCGCCGGGCGGCCGCCCGGCAGTAGCCTTCGTCCCGACCAGCCGCACAATCCCCTCGGTGGCGCACTGATCCGCAACCCCGCCCGGTAGCGAACGGGGAACGTGGGAGGGACGCTCGCAATGGACAAACCGACGCTCGCGGCCCGCGCCGAGCGGCTGTTGGCCCAACGCCTCTGCGCCGGCGACGAGAGCGCCCTGGCCGACGTCTACCGGCAGTTCAGCTCCTTCGTGTTCAGCCTGGCCCTGCGCGTCATCGGCGATCGCAGCGCGGCCGAGGACATCACCCAGGACGTGTTCGTCGGCCTCTGGAACCAGCCCGACCGCTTCGACCCCAACCGCGGCTCACTGCGTTCCTACCTGGGCACCCTCACCCACCGCCGCGCCGTCGACCTGATCCGGCGCGAGGAAGCCCGCCGGCGCCGCGAGACCAAGACCTCCCACGAACCGGTCGTCACCGCCGCGGTCGACGACCTGGCCCTGGTCGGGCTCACCGCCGACGCGGTGCGCGCCGCGGTGGCCTCGCTGCCCGGCCCCCAGCGTCGGGCCGTCGAGCTGGCCTACTTCGAAGGCCACACCTACCGTCAGGTGGCCGACACCCTGGGCATCCCCGAGGGGACGGCCAAGTCCCGCCTGCGTCTGGCCCTGGCCCGCATCGCCGAGACCGTGGACACCGACATGAGCGAGCAGTGGGCATGACCGATCACGAAACCGTCCAGTCCCTCCTGGCCCCCTACGCCCTCGACGCGGTCGACGTCGACGAGGTCCTCGAGATCGAGGCTCACCTCGACGCCTGCCCCGAGTGTGTGGCCATGCTGGCCGAGCTTCGCCACACGGTCGACCTGCTCGCCACCCTGCCCGAGGCCGCCGGCGCCGATCGCCCCGACCCCGCCCTGGCCTCGCGCACCCTGGCCGCCGCCCTGGCCCAGCGACCTGCGCGCCCGGTAGCGCTCACGCCGGCCGACATCCATCTGATCGAATCGTCGCGCCTGGTGGCGCTGCTGGCCGGGCGGCGCCCGGCTCAGTGGTCGACGGCCGTCGGCGACGCCTTCCCGGACTGGACCGTGCAGGACCTGGCCGCCCACCTGGCCGCCTCCGAAGCCCTGCTGGCCGAGCTGCTGGGGGCCGCGTCCTTCACCCCTGAGGTGGCCGATCAGCCCACGCCCCGGGCCCACGCCGCCGTCGACCGACACCGCTCCCTGCCCCCGGCCCAGACCGTGGTCGAGCTGGAGACGGCCTACGCCCAGGTGCAGGCCGCCGCGGCCGACCTGGGCCCGGCCGCCGCCACCCACCTGATCCCCTGGCTCGGCCTGGAGCTCACCCTCGATGACGTCCTGACCCAGCGGGCCTTCGAGATCTGGACCCACGCCGACGACATCCGCCGCGCCCTCGACCTGCCCCTGCTCCCTCCGCCGGCCCCGTCGCTGGCCCGGATGAGCGCCACCGCGGTCGAGACCGTGCCCCTCCTGCTGGCCGTGGCCGGCGTGGCCGCCGAGGGGCGCCGAGCCCGGCTCACCCTCGACGGCGCCGGCGGTGCCACCTACGACATCGACCTGGGCCTCGAGCCGAGGGCGACCTCGGGCCCCGACACCAGGCCAGGACCCACCCCCGACGTGGCCCTCCAGCTTGACGTGGTCGACTTCTGCCGGAGCCTGGCCGACCGACTCCCCGCCGAGCAGTTGCGCTACCAGGTCACCGGCGACACCGACCTGGGCGCGGCGCTGGTGGCCGCCCTGCCCGGCCTGGCCGTCCTCTGATCGACGGGCTCGGCCCGGCCATCAACCGATGGGCGCCACCTGGTCGAGCTCGAGCAGATCCTCGAACGCCGCCAACGTCCGGAGCACGGCCACGTCCGCGTGCTGCGGACCGACCACCTGGAGTCCCACCGGCAGGCCATCGCCGGTGAACCCGGCGCACACCGAGCCGGCCGGGTTGCGGGTCAGGTTGAAGGCGCCGGTGAACGGCGCCCAGAACGGGGTCTCCACCCCGTTGATCGTCCCCTGCTGTCCCACCCGGGCCGTCTGGCCGGCCACCACCGGGCACAGCAGCACGGGGGCATCTGCGAACAGGGCCACCAGGTCCAGGTTGTGCTGATGGATGGCGTCGTTGGCCTGCACGAACTCCACCGCGCTGACCCCCTGGCCGTGCTCCATCTGCTGGCGCAGGCCCGGATCGATCTGGTCCCACTGGTCGGTGTCGCGCAGGTGGCCCTGCGTGCGGTTGCCGAACACCGTCCACACGGTGAACCAGTCGGCCAGCGGATCGGAGCGGAACACCCGGTCCACCTCGACCACCTCGGTGCCGGCCTGGCTCAGCCGAGCCACGGCCGTGGCCAGCACCGCGGCGATCTCATCGTCCACCTCCCAGCCCCACGACGGCGCCCACACCACTCGATTGGGCAGCCCCAGACCGTCGAGGGCGCCGGTCCACGGCGACTGGGGCGGCGGCAGCGAGAACGGGTCGGTGGGATCGGGACCCACGCACACGTCGAGGGCGTAGACCAGGTCCCGCACGCGACGGGTCATCGGGCCTCGCACGCTCAACCCGACCGTTCCCGGGGCCCGCACCCCGCCGATCGGGATGCGCCCGTGCGAGGTCTTGAGACCGGTCAGCCCGCACAGCGCGGCCGGGATGCGGATCGACCCGCCACCGTCGCTGCCCGTGGCCAGCGGCACCATCCCTGAGGCCAGCGCCGCGGCCGAGCCCCCCGAGGACCCGCCCGGCGAGCGCTCGGGATCCCACGGGTTGCGGGTGGGACCGTGCACCAGGCTGGTGGTGTCGCCCTGGAAGCCGAACTCGGGCGTGGCCGTCTTGCCCAGCACCACGCAACCGGCGGCCCGCAGGCGTGCCACCAGCGGCGAGTCGGCGGCCGCCGGGGGATCCTGGGCGTGCAGCAACGAGCCGAACCCGGTGGTGAACCCGGCCGCGTCCTCCAGGTCCTTGACGCCGATGGGGATGCCGGCCAGCGGACCCACGTCCTGGCCCGACGCCACCCGGGCGTCGATGCCGGCGGCCTCCTCCAACGCCCGTTCGCCGTCCACCACCACCCACGCGTTCAGCTGCGGATCGAGCGCCTCGATGCGCCCCAGCGCGTGCGTGACGAGCTCCACCGCCGGGTGCGCACCGCTGGCCACCCCGTCGACCAGTTCGGCCAATCCGGTCTGTCGCAGGTCCATCGGCGGAGACTAGCGGCGTGGTGGTCGCCCGGCCCGGGGCCGGCGAAGGGCCGGTGCCGGAGCGCTCACGACGAGGTGAGGCACAACGAGAGCTCCTGGGCCACCAGCGCCACCGTGTAGGTGCCAGTCGGGCAGGGCCGGGGGTAGTCCGTGGTCGAGGCCACCGTCCCCGAGTGGGGCTGATCGCAGGGCACCACCACGGCCGCGGGCCCGGCGATGACGGCCACACAGGACCCCACCGGGTAGTCGCTGGACCGGTTCCCCGCGGTCGTGGTCCCCGTGGGTGACGGATGGCCGTGGGAGGCGTAGGCCGTGACCGTCACGGCCAGGACGGCCACGGCCAGGATCATCACCACCCCCGCCCACCGCCAACCCCGGCGGCCACCGACCACCGGGCCGACCCGCGGGTCGATCAGGCGGTCGTCGAAGGAGGGCGGACGAGATCGGTCGGGAGCTGGAGCCGGTCCGGGCCGGGAGCGCGGGGGCGGCTGCGTCGGCCCTGCCCCGGCCCCGGCCGCCAGTCGGGCGTCGTAGGCCGACCGTTCGGTGGGATCGCCCAGCACCTCCCAGGCCGCGTTGATTTGGCGGATGTGGTCGTCCGCCGCCTCACGGGCCGCGTCGCTGGCGTCGTGGCGCTGATCCGGGTGCCATCGCCGAGCGGCGTCGGTGTAGGCGCGCTTGACCTCGTCGTGGCTCGCGTCCGCGGAGACGCCGAGGATCTCGTAGTAGGTCGCCGTGGGGGCCGTGGCCGAGGCGCCCCGGGATCAGACCAGGGCGCGGCGCCGGCGGGTGGCCAGCACGAGCAGGCCGCCGATGGCCACCAGGCTGAGGCCAGCCTTGACCCACTCACCGGAGTTGGTACCGGTGACGGGCAGGGTGCCACCGCCTTGGGCGGCGGTGGCCGCGGCCACGGCGCAGGGACCGGTGGCCACGTCGAGGGTGGCGGTCAGGTCGATGGCGCCGGTGGTGGCGTGCAGGGTGTACTGCCCGGAGGTGAGGCTGGTGGGCAGGGCCAGGGCGGAGGTCAGGAAGTCGCCATCAGGGTTGGCCGTGACCGTGCCCAGCGTGATGCCGTTGACGCTGATGGTGACCACCGACGAGGCGGGGACGCCCGAACCTTCGACCGTGATGTTGCCGCCGACAGCGCTGCAACTCGGTGTCACGATGATGCCCGGCTGGCCCGGCACGTACTGCGCGCCGGCCGACGTGGCCAACATGGCAGTCGCGGCGAGTGCCGCAAACACCATGGCACCGAGTACGAGCATTCGTCGGATCACGGGACTCCTCCGCCGGTTGGGGCAGATGCGCAGTGGGATATGAGTTGGGCCACAGTCTGCCTCATTTCTCGTGCCATGTCGACCATTGTCGGCCGAACCGCCCTGACGTCGACCCATTCGCCCGAACCACCTTCCGGCGCGGCCCGAACGCTCACCGGCGCTCGAAGCCGACCTCGGCGCTCAGGTCGTGGCCGGGTTGGTCCACCAGGGTGGCCCGACTGCCGTCCAGTTGGGCGAACAGACCGCTCGAGCTGGAAACCGTCCAGGGTCCCCGAGGCGTGAGGGTGACCTGGACCTGATCCGGGTTCACCATGGGCTGCACGCCCATGCCCAGCTTGTACTCGAGGCCGCCGGCCACCACGCCTCCCAGATCGAGTGTGACGGTCAGCGTCTGACCGGAACCCACGGTCAAATACTGAGAGTACACGTGATAGCCGAACTCGAGCTGGGACTCGAAGAGCTGGCGGGTGCCGCCCACGGCCGAGGACTCGAGCTGGAGCGGCGTGTAGAACGACAGGTACGTCCGGTTGGTGCCCAGGGGCAGCCCCTGGCCGTTGCTGCCGATGACGCCGTCGGGCAGGCCGCTCGACGGCGCGTCGTTGTGCAGGGTGATGGTGGCCTTGGCCTCCACCCGACCGGTGCTGGGGTCGTAGCTGGCGTCGTAGCGGATGGTCCGGTGCATCCACACATCGGTCTTGTTGTTGGCTGAGTTCTGCCCGGTGACGCCGAAGAAGTCCTGGTCGGGCCGGGCGTGGGAGTAGGCACCGGTCGCACCCAACCGGACAAACAAGGCCTGTTCGGACCCCCGGAAGCTGGTGAACATCAGATGGTGCCCGCTGACCTGGGGACCGAGCACCGAGGCGATCTCGTCCGGACCCGGGATCGTCCCCTTGGTCAGCTTGTCGAAGGTCTCGCGCGAGGCCTGGTCCAGGAAGTCGACCCGGTCGGTCTTGCCCGGGAAGTCGGTGTACTGATCCGAGACCAGCTCCTGGGCGGCGTTGGCCGCGGTCAGCTGGGGCCCACCGGTGACGTCGATGGGACCCGTGAAGCGCAGCAGGGCGGCCAGCCCGTATGGATCCACCACCAGCACCCCGTCGATCTTGTCACCGCCCATGTCGGGGAAGGGTCCGCTGTAGAGCTGGCTGATCACCTGGGCCACGTCCGGCAGGTCCGGCGACACGGTCACGTCCTGGAAGTACGTGCCCACCTTGAACCGGCTGTAGCGGTCCACGTAGTCGACCGGGCCGGTGACCACCCGTTGGGCCGCTCCCGGCTTGGCGTTGAGCTCCCCCACCCGGCCCGACCGGCTCATGGTCAGGCGCCCGTTGCTGGCCGTGAGCTCGGCCCAGTTGCCCATGAAGCCGTTCAGTCCCCGCGACTCGGCTTCGGTGGTGAAGGCCACGAAGTAGTGGCGGGTGCCGTCGCCGCCGAGCATCCCCGGCGCCACCGCCACCGCTTGCTGGGCCACCTGGGCCTGGGGCACGGTCTGGGCCACGTCGGTGCGGAAGTTGTCCACCGCGTCACGCACCGGTCCGACCAGCCACGGGGAGCGCACCGCCTCGAGGCTGTGGCCGGCCCGCGCCAGGGCCTGGTTCACCGCCACCAACGGCCCGTTGAGCTGGCGGAGCCGGGCCACGTCGATCTGGCCCTGCACGTAGCGCAGCTGGTGGTAGTCGGCCTTGGCCGCCACCAACGCGCCGGCCGCGGCCACGTCGTGGCCCTGGTGCGAGGCGCTGGACAGGGCATCGAGCTGCTGGGACACGAAGGGGACCAGGTGGGCCGGCGCCGTCCACCAGCCACCGAGGACGTCGTGGGCGTCGCCCAACGAGCCCGAGGCGTTGGCCAGCATCACCGCCGCCGGCTGCCCTCGCCCCTGACGCAGGGCCTCCAGGCCGCTGCGAGCAGACTTCGAACCGCTGGACAGGTCGTGGAACGAGATCCACACCGCCAGGGCGAACACCACCAGCCCGATCAACGCCACCAGCACTCCGGCGGTGGCCGCCGTGCGCATCCGCTCGCGGGACCGGCGCGACGCCACCCGGTAGCCCGACACCAGCACCGGGGTCACCGCCGCCCACACGCACAGCGCCGACAGCCCGGTGAAGCCGAAGGGGTCGGCCCGCAGGAGGGTGGGCACGGCCAGTAGGCCGACCGTGGCCCCGATGAGGCGCCGCCGGGGAATGAAGGCAGCCACCAGCGCGAGCACCAGGGCGGCCAGTCCGGCCACGAACCACACGCCGGCCGGGGCCATCACGGCCGCGGCCACGCCCAGCACGATCCAGGTCGAACGACGGGCCCGGGCCGCGGCCGCGGTGACCACGTAAGCGAAGCCGAAGCGCAGCAGCGGATCGACCGGCCCGAAGCCGACCGGATAGGCGGGCGCCAGCATGGAGGCCACCCCGGACACGACGGCCAGCACCACCACCGCCCGACGCTCGGGGGTGGTCGTGCGCCGTGGACGCCGGGGTCGCACCGGTGCGCCGGGGGGCTCGTCGGGTTCGGGCGCGGCCACCGCTCGGCGGCGACGGGTCGGGGCGGCCAGCACCTCGTGTAGGTCGTCCAGGTCCAGGTCGTCGCTGGGATGGTCCGACCAGTCCCGCGACCCGCGCCCGCGTGGACGAGGATCCCGACGAGCCGGCGCGCCGCTTGGACCGGGGGCGCTTGGCGGCTCCGGACGTCGAGGATCCCGAGCGCCCCGGCGAGGACCCTGCCGACCCGTCGTCAGCAGGTGGCCCGCTCGTGCCGTTCCCGGTGTGGCGCGGTGGTGGCAGTGGGGATCCCTAGCGAGAGAGGTGGAACTGGACCCGAGGAGCGTAGTGCCGGGCCGGTCCGGTCCAGAGGCAGGCCACCTGGGCGCAGATGCTTCGCCGGAAGGGGGCGTCGCGCTACGATTTGCCCTCCGGGCGGCGCCACCGGCCAGAGGTTTGTGACCTGGCCGGCTGGTCCAACCGGTCCCCCGAACCAACGAAAGCCGTGCGCCAGGGATGTACGCGTCGGACCCGAAGTCCACCGCCGGAGGGCTGGGCCGGATCGGCCCGGTGCTCGAGCGATACCGCCTTCCCTTCCAGCTGGCCGTCGACCTGCTGGCCTGGGCCCTGGCCCTGTACCTGGCCATGGTGCTCCGCTTCGACTCGTTCGTCCCCCACGGGTGGAACCACTTCCGGCTGTCACGGCTGCTCATGGCCATGGCCGTGGCCGTGGTCCTGCAGACCGCAGCCGGGTTGGCGCTGGGCCTCTACCTCGGGCGTTGGCGGTTCGGCACGCTCGACGAGGTCTCCCACCTGGCCGGCACGGTGGCCATCACCAGCCTGGGCCTGGCCCTGGTCAACCAGCTCAGCAAGCCCCTGCTGGTCCCCACCAGCGTGACCCTGGCCGCCGGGGTCCTGGCCTTCATCTTCATGGGCGCCCCTCGCTACGCCTGGCGCCTGGTGCTCGAACGGCGGATGCGCCCCACCGGTGACGACGCCCGCCGGGTGCTGGTCTTCGGGGCCGGGGAAGGCGGGATGCAGACGGTCACCGCCATGCTGCGCAACCCCAACAGCCCCTACCTGCCGGTCGCCATGCTCGATGACGACCCGTCCAAGCGAAACCTGCGCCTGCGGGGGGTGCGGGTGGTGGGTGGCCGCCAAGCCCTGGCCCAGGCGGCGGTGGACTTCGATGCCTCCACCGTGGTCATCGCCATGCCCGGGGCCAGCTCCGAGCTGCTGCGCGAGATGTGCGACCTGGCCACCGAGGCCCACCTCGACATCCGCGTCCTACCCCCGCTCACCGAGCTGTTCGGCGGTCCCATCGGGGTGGGCGACATCCGGCCCCTGACCGACGCCGATCTGCTGGGCCGCCATGTCATCGACACCGACGTGAACGCCATCGCCGGCTACCTCACCGGTCGACGGGTGCTGGTCACCGGCGCCGGGGGGTCGATCGGCAGCGAGCTGTGCCATCAGCTGTCGCGGTTCGCCCCGGCGTCGCTCGTGCTCATGGACCGCGACGAGTCCGCGCTCCACGCCTTGCAGCTGCGGCTCGAAGGTCGGGCCCTGCTGGACGACCGCAGCCTGGTGGTGGCCGATGTCCGCGACGCCCAGCGCATGCTGGAGGTGTTCGAGGAGCACCAGCCCCAGGTGGTGTTCCACGCCGCCGCCCTCAAGCATCTCCCGCTGCTCGAGATGCACCCCCGGGAGGCGGTCAAGACCAACGTGATCGGCACCCAGAACGTGCTCACCGCCGCCCAGGCCAGCCACGTGGAGCGGTTCGTGAACATCTCCACCGACAAGGCGGCCGATCCGGTGAGCGCCCTGGGCTACACCAAGCGCATCTGCGAGCGGCTGACCGCGGCCGCCTCCAACGACGGAACCGGGACCTACCTCAGCGTCCGCTTCGGCAACGTCCTGGGCAGCCGGGGCAGCGTGCTCACCGCCTTCCACGCCCAGATCGAGGCCGGTGGACCGCTGACCGTCACCGACCGCCAGGTCACCCGGTACTTCATGACCGTGGAGGAGGCCGTGCAGCTGGTCATCCAGGCCGGGGCGGTGGGCCGCGGGGGCGAGGCCCTGGTGCTGGACATGGGCGAGCCGGTGCTCATCGACGAGGTGGCCCGTCGCCTGGCCGCCCAGGCCCCCCGGCCGGTCGAGGTCGTGTACGTCGGACTGCGGCCGGGCGAGAAGCTCCACGAGGTGCTGCTGGGCCAGGGCGAGCAGGACCTGCGTCCCTCGCATCCCCAGATCTCCCAGGTGCCGGTGCCACCCCTGGCCTACCCGGTGGTCGAGGTCCTGTGCCACCCGGCCCTCGACGACACCGGCCTCATGGCCGAGCTGCGCGACCTCTCGGGCATCGGGGCGGCCAACCCGGTGACCTCGGTCAGCTCCGCGTCGGGTGCGCCCAACGCGGGTGTGCCCGTCGGCCCGCCCGGCGCCGGCGAGCCCGTCGGCCACGACGACGTCACCTAGAGCCGCGGGTTCCGGCGTGTCGCCTCGCCGACTGGCGGGTCCCTGAGTGGCGCCGTCCGCCCGACCCCGGCGGGTGCTGTGGCTGTCCAAGGGCCTCGGGCCCGGCGGCGCCGAACGGCTGCTGGTCACCCACGCGGCGGCCGCCGACCGCGACCAGGTGACCTATGAGGCGGCCTACCTGCTCCCCCACAAGGACCACCTGGTGGCCGACCTGGAGGCCCAGGGGGTGGCCACCCACCTGCTGGACGCGCCCCGCGATCGCGACCTGGCGTGGGTGCCGCGCCTGCGTCGGCTGATCACCGACGGGAGCTTCGACGTGGTGCACGCCCACTCCCCGGTGCCGGCCGTCTCCGCCCGCCTGGTCGTCCGGTCCATCCCCGCCGCCCGCCGCCCGGTGTTCGTCTACACCGAGCACAACCGCTGGCCGTCCCACAGCCGGGCCACGCGTAGCGCCAACGCCGCCACCTTCGCCCTCAACGACGCCACCATCGCCGTGTCCGGCGAGGTGCGCGATTCGCTGGCCGCGCCCTACCGTCGCCACACCTCGGTCATCGTCCACGGCATCGACCTGGGCGCCATCCGGGCCCTGCGCACCGAGCGCGACGCGGTCCGCCGGGAGCTGGGCGTCGGCCCCGACGAGGTGCTGGCGGTCACCGTGGCCAACTTCCGGGCCCCCAAGGGCTACCCCGACCTGCTGGTCGCCGCCCAGCTCGTGGCCCAGGGGTCCCACCCGGTTCGCTTCGTGATCGTCGGTCAGGGGCCGCTGGAGGACGAGCTGCGCCGACGCCACGCCGAGCTCGGCCTGGGCGCCACCGTGGAGATCCTGGGCTACCGCGCCGACGCCTCGCGCCTGACCGCGGCCGCCGACCTGTTCGTGCTGGCCTCGCACCACGAGGGGTTGCCCGTGGCCGTCATGGAGGCCATGGCCGCGGGGGTGGCCGTGGTGGCCACCGACGTGGGCGGCCTGCCCGAGGCCATCGACCCGGGCCGATCCGGGTTGCTGGTCCCCGCCCGCCGACCCGATCTGTTGGCCGGGGCCATCACCGAGCTGGCGGTCGATCCGGATCGGCGGGCCCGACTGGCGTCCGCGGGCGCGGGGCGGCGGAGGTCTTCTCGGCCGAGCGGTCCGAGCGCGAGGTCGAGGCCGTGTACCGACGCACCCTC
Source organism: uncultured Microthrixaceae bacterium (assembly GCA_963793965.1). Classification (GTDB taxonomy): domain Bacteria; phylum Actinomycetota; class Acidimicrobiia; order Acidimicrobiales; family Acidimicrobilacustridaceae; genus UBA4742. Next base: position 152,252 of record CAWCCB010000006.1, on the reverse strand, counting down.
GACCGCGCCGCCCTGCGCCGCACCCGACCCCGCCGGATCGATCCGCGGCGCTGACGACGCCGGGTGCGCTCAGGTCCGCCAGCGAGCGGGGACGCCGGTGGCCGTGGCCCCGGCCGGCACGTCGTCGACCACCACCGCGCCGGCCCCGATCACCGCGCCGGCCCCGATCGAACACCCGGGGATCACCACCGCGCCGGTGCCCAGCAACGCGCCCGGTCCGATGGTCACCGTCCCGTTCACCAGCACGCCCGGACTGAGCGTGACGTGGTCACCCAGCCGGCAGTCGTGCGACACCACCGCGTTCACGTTGACCTGCACGTGGCGTCCCACCCGCACGTTGGTGGTGAGCCGGGCCCCGGCGGCCACCACCACGCCCACCTCGAGCTCGACGTCGGCACCGCGGGTGGCGCTCGGGTGCACGAGCGCGGGGGCCCAGCGGTGGACCCAGCCCGGACGGCCTTCGATGCGCCGGGCCAGCCCGGCGCGCACGGCCGGATCCCCGATGGCCAGGACCAGGGCCGCCGGCTCGGCCAGCTCGTCCAGGTCGCCGTCCACCAGCTGGTCGACCGTGCCCAGGTGGCGAGCCCTGCGACGGGCCAGCAGCTCGGCGTCGGCCTGGTCGGCCACCAGGCCGACCACGTCGTAGGTGGGTGCCACCGCGTTGATGGCCTCCACCACGTCGAGCACCTCCCGACCGTGGCCGCCGGCCCCGACGATGGCCAGACGTCGTCGGGTCTGCATCGGCGGCGCGGCCGGGTTCGAGGGGGACACGGCGGCAACCTAGCCGAGGCCCCGAGAAATCCGCTGGCCCCGAGCCGGGCGGCCCTCGACAATGGCGTTGTGCCGTCGTCGCTCCCCCAACCGCTGGACGCCGCGCAGCTCCTGGCCGGCCTCGACCACGTGCGGGCCGCGCCCCACGACGACGGGGTGGTCGAGCTCATCGTCACCCGTCCCCAGCGAGGCCAGCGGGTGCGCCACGACCAGGTCGAGCTGGACCTGGCTGTGGGCGTGGTGGGCGACATGTGGTCGTGGCGGCCCAGCACCGACACCGTCGACCGCGGGGCCCATCCCGACCGCCAGGTCACCCTCATCAGCGCTCGCTTCGCCACCCTGGTGGGCGGCACCGAAGGCCGGATCCTCACCGGCGACCAGCTCTTCGTCGACCTCGACCTCAGCCACGCCAACCTCCCGGCCGGCACCCGGCTGGCGTTGGGCACCGCGGTGATCGAGATCACGCCCGCGCCACACACCGGGTGCGCCAAGTTCCGCCATCGCTTCGGACCGGCGGCTTCCGAGCTGGTCAACACCCCGCTCGGCCTGGACCTGCGACTGCGCGGCGTCAACGCCCGGGTGGTGAGCCCGGGCCACCTGGCGGTGGGCGACCGGGTCCACAAGGTGGTCCCAGCCGACCCCCTCGATCAGGACGGGGTGGGGGCGGCGGCCTCGGGTGCGGGTCGGGTCGCCGGCGCCGAGGCGGCCGCCGCGGACGTGGCCGGAGCCGCGCCAGGGGCCAGCACGGCGATGAGGCGGTCGGTCTGAGCCTGCTGCTCATAGGACAGGCGAGCCAGCCAGAAGCGCAAGAAGTTGGCGATCGAGTACCGCAGGAACAGGCCGAGGCCCAGCACGGCCACAGCCACGCCGATGAGCGCCACGATCTGGTCGTCGCCCTGGGTGAGGGCGACGCCGGTGCCGCTGGCGGAGCGGTCCTGGATGTAGGCCACCACGCTGATCACCGGCCCGAGGATCAACAGCAGCGCGCCCAGGCGAACCAGGGTGCGCTCGCGGCTGGTGGCCGGGTCCCGCAGGCCCATGTCGGCGATCTCGTTCTTGAACTGCTCCACTCGGTCCTGCTGGTCCATCATGACGGCTCCCCGTGGGTCCGATCGGGTGGATCGCACCCAACCTGGTTCGAGATCCTGGTACGAGATCTTGGTTCGAGTTGTGCTTCGAGAACGAGTTGATTCGAGAATGCGCTTGTCCGAGAACGACGTTGCTCCCCGGCGATGCGGGCGTCGGCGTGGCCGGCGACCCCTTCACCCTCCGAGGTAGGCCTCCGACAGGTTGTCGGCGATCTCGTCGGGCGGGCCCGACGAGACGACACGGCCGTTGATCATGAGGTTCACCTGATCGGCGACCCCCAACACGATGCTGGCGAACTGCTCGACCACCAGGATGGCCACGCCCTGGGCCGCCACCTGGGACACCAGCCCGAACAGCTCCTCGACCACCAGGGGGGCCAGGCCCATGGACAGCTCGTCGAGGATGAGCAGGGCCGGGTCGGTGGCCAGGCCCCGGGCCAGGGCCAGCATCTGCTGCTCGCCCCCCGACAGGGTGCCGGCCGTCTGGCGGCGGCGGTCGCGCAGGCGAGGGAACCGGGCGTAGGCCAGCTCCTCGACCTGGCGCAGCGACGTGCCCCCGTAGGTCATCATCCAGAGGTTCTCCCCCACGGTGAGGTTGGGGAAGATCCCCCGGCCCTCCGGGATGAGGCAGAGCCCGCACCGGGCCAGGTCGTCGGGTGAGGCCCCGTTGACCCGACGGCCGGCCACCATCACGTCGCCGGCGGCGGCCGGGTGCAGTCCCGCCGCCACTCGCAGGGTGGTCGTCTTGCCGGCACCGTTGGGGCCGAGCACGGCCACCACCTGGCCGGCCTCCACCTCCAGGTCGACGCCGTGCAGCACGTTGATGCCGTCGTAGGCGGCCCGCACGCCGCGCAGCTCCAGCAGGGCCGGCTCGGGGACCAGGGCGGCGACGCTCACGGCGTCCCAGCCGGCTGACCCAGGTACGCCTCGCGCACGGCCTCGTGGTTGCGAATCTCCTCGGGGGTGCCCACGGCCAGCACCCGCCCGTAGTTGAGCACGTGGATCACGTCGCACACGTCCATGACCAGCTTCATGTCGTGCTCGACCAGGATGATCGACACGCCCTCGGTGGCCAGCTGGCGCAACAGGCCGCTGAAGCGCTGGGTCTCGGAGTCGTCCTGGCCGGCGGCCGGCTCGTCGAGCAGCAGCACCTTGGGGTCACAGGCCAGCGCCCGGCCCATCTCCACCAGGCGGCCCTGGCCGGTGGGCAGTGCCGTCACCCGCACGTCGGCCACGTCGGCCAGGCCGATCCGCTCCAGGATGTGGTCCACCTTGGCGTCGATGTCCACCTTGGTCCGCGACCAGCGTCGGTGGATGTCGGCGGCCACACCGATGTTCTCGCGCACGGTCAGCATGGTGAACAGCTCGAGGCGCTGGAAGGTGCGGGCCAGACCCAGCCGGGCGCGACGGGTCGGTCCGAGCCGGGTCAGATCCTTGCCGGCCAGACCGACACGTCCCTCCGTGCTGGCCTGCAGCCCGGTGATGACGTTGAACAGCGTGGTCTTGCCCGCCCCGTTGGGGCCGATGAGCCCCACCACCTGTCCGGCCTCGGCGCTCAGCGAGACATCGGCCAGCGCCATGTTCCCGCCGAAGCGGACCGACACCCCGGTCACCTCAAACAGCGACATGGGCGCCGTCCTCTCCGGCCGGGGACCGCGACCGTCGGCCTCGGCGCCGTTGGAGCGCCGACCGGCGGCGTCCCCCCGTCGTCGCGCCGGGCCACGGCGGTGTGGGCCTGCCCGGCCACCCCGTGACCCAGGCTGACGCTCTCGAGGCGCAGGTGCGCGTCGGCCTCGGCCAGGCGCGCCTCGGTCCAGGGCACGGTCACGCCCACCCACTCCAGGGGCGGCTCCACCCCGCCCGAGCTCGGCCGCGCCCGACCCGACGGGCAAGGCCATCCCGGTGGCGTTGGCGGCGGCGGTAGCGAACACGCCGGCGCCGGCCCGGAACCGCACCACCATCAGGGCCGCGGGCAGGCCGCCCCGAACAGCACCACCATCGGCCAGTTGGTGATGACCCCGGCCAGGCGCAGGGCCCAGACCACCGCCATGGCCACCAGCATGGCGATCAGCACCGGCGTGTCGTCGCGCAGCGGCGCGAACCCGGCGCTGAACTGGGGGGCGGCGCCGCTGGGCTGCTTGCCCAACCCGATGCCGGCCACGCCCGGCGATCATGGTCTCGATGTTGGCGAACCAGTGCCAGATCGCGGCCAGCAGGGGCAGGAAGCCGTACAGGGCCACGCCGGTGAGCAGGGCACCGCCCACGAACCCGGCACCACCGATCACCACCAGCATGAAGATGGGCAGGCCGGTGACGAAGTCGAAGTTGATCGGCGACGATCGACTGGCAGCTGGGTGGCGTACAGCGCGCCACCCAGCCCGGCGATGGCGGCCGACAGCATGAACACGGCCAGGCGGGTGCCCAGCAGGTTGAGCCCGAAGGTGGCGCAGGCCGCCTCGCTGTCGCGGATGGCCAGGAGCCGCCGGCCGAACGCGCTGCGACGGATGGCCACCACCACCAGCGCCACCAGGACGAAGGTGACCACCACCAGCACCATCTGGGATTCCGGACTGGAGAACGAATACCCGAACACCCGCAGCGCGGACACATCCAGGTTGCCCGACGAGAAGATGCTGATGTGGAGCGGCCCCCAGCTCCAGTCGGGTAAGACGAAGATCCACCGGTCCAGCAACACGGCGAAGGCACCGGTGGCCAGGGCCATGTAGATGCCCGACAGGCGCAGGGCCGGCAGCGCCACCAGCCCGCCCACCAGGGCGCAGATGACCACCGCGGCCACCAGCCCGAGCGGATTGCCCCCCGCCCCCAGATGGGCCATGACCAGCGCGCCGATGCCGGCGAAGCTGAGCTGGCACAGCGAGATCTGCCCGGCGAAGCCGACCAGCGGGACCAGCGACAGCGCCACGATGCCGATCGAGAACACCTTCCCGTAGGTGAGCAGATCCTGCTTCGACAGGGTGGTGGCCAGCACCAGCCCGAAGGCCAGCGTGAGCAGGCTGAACAGCATGAGGCCCTTGGTGGTGGGCGCCGGGAAGAACTCGCGGGCCCGCACGTGGCTGCGCAGGCGCTGGTTCGGCATCAGCAGCAGGACGATGAACAGCAGGATCACCGGGGAGGCCAGTCGGAGCCCGGCTACGAACGGTCCCACCGTCCCGCTGGAGGGCAGGTAGCCGGCCAGGTAGCCGTCGAGGCACCCCAGGACGATGGCGCCCGACGAAGGTCATGGGCAGCGAACGCAGTCGACCGAACACGGCCGCGCCGTAGGCGTTCACGATGAGCAACGACAGCACGGTGGCCGACAGACCGGCGGTCGAGGCGATGAGGATCCCGCCCAGCGCGGCCAGCGACGTCCCGATGGCCCAGCTGGCCTGGGCGATGAGGTGCGTGCGGGCGCCGTTGAGCAGGGCCAGGGGCCGGTCGTCGACCACCGCCCGCATGGCCACGCCCAGGCGCGTGCGGTAGAGCATCAACCGCAGACCGATGGCCACGACCACGGCCACCACGATGGTGATGAGCTGGTGATAGGTGATGGTGGTGGCACCCGAGGTTCAACTTGTCGCCCGGCGAAGAACGGGGGCACCACCCGGGCCACGCTCGGTCCCCAGATCCACTGCGACAACCCGATCATGGCCACCAGCAGCGAGATGGAGACCACCAGCTTGGTCGCCTCGCTGGTGCCTTCCAGCCCGCGGAAGATCACCCGCTCGAGCAGGATGCCGAACAGCGGCGCGGCCACCAGCAGCACCACGGCGATGGCCACCGGGGCCGGCCAACCCCACCCGATGGTCATCTGCCAGTACAGGAACGCGGCCAGCATCCCGGCCGCCCCCTGGGCGAAGTTGAACACGCCGGTGGTGGTGTAGGTCAGCACCAGGCCGCTGCCGATCACGGCGTAGATGGCCGCGGTGCTCAGCCCGACGATCGTGAAGACGAGGAACTTGTCCAAACCTCAGGCTCCAGTCGGGGGGACCGTCTCGGGCCAGGCGTGAGCAGGCATCAGCGTAGATCGACAGGCTGCAGCGCGCTCAGGGCAGGTCGCTCATGCTCTTGCCGACGTCGCTCAGCTTGGTCCCGGTGCCGTAGTCCCCCTGGAGGGCCACCACGTTGGCCTTCTGGCAGTTGAAGCCCCCGGTCTCGGGTGGCCACTGCAGCACCGTCCAGCCGCGTCGACGCGGCCTTGACGATGGCCACGCACGAGCTGGGCTCGGTGCCGGCAGCCGGGTTCGAGGACGCCTGGAGGCCACCGCCGTCCCAGGTGGTCACCTTGTGGGCCGCGTCGTACACGCACTTCGGCGTGACGTCGCCCCCGCACGACTTCACCGACTGGGCGAACAGCAGCCAGGCCGAGAACGAGTTCAGGCCCAGGGCAGCCCTCTTGCGCGTGCTGCTGGGCAGGTACTTCTCGAACAGGCTCTCGTACTGCTTGATGGCCGGCGAGTCCGGTCTCGAAGGGCGTGGTCCCCAACGCCGATGTAGACCGGCTCGAAGTCGAGCGCCTTGCCCGCCCCGGCCAGCAGCTTGGGGTCGTACTCGTTGGCCACCGCGGCCACCCATTCCAGCTTGTAGTTGATGGAGGCCAGTGCCGAAGCAGCTGGCTGAAGTCGGACGGCTCGCCCACGTAGAACAGGCCCTTCACCCCGGCGTCCTTGATGGCCTGGGCGATCGGGTCCAGGTCGGCTCACCGGTGGCGTTGTACTGGGCGTCGTAGACGGCCTTGCCGAAGCCGAGCTTGAGGCCCGCCTCCTCGTACTGGTTCTTGTTGGTGATGGTCGTGGCCACGTTCGGGGTGAGGTAGCCCACGTTGTTGACCGAGTCGGGGTACTTGGCCGACAGGTAGCGGGCCATCCCGAAGTTGAGCTCGTTGTTCGGGCCCGGCGTGACCTGGGTGGTCAGGTCGGCGCCGCGGGCCTCGGCGGTCACCAGGTAGGCCGGGTAGTCGGGCAGCATGCAGCGACAGGCGGGTCTTCTGCCCGGTGTTGTCGAACACGCCGCCGCCGCCCACCAGCGGCGAAGTCCTGCGTGCAGGCCGGGTGATCTGTGGCGTTGTAGTTGAACAGGGCGGCGTCCAGCAGGTCGTCCTTGATCAGTCGGCCGTTGATGCCGCCCAGGGAGTTGCACCACTTGGTGAACACGCTGCTGGCGTCGAACAGCTCCTGGTTCAGGCCCGGCGTGCCGCTGAAGCCGGGATCGGAGATCGATCCCCACCTCGATCTGGTCGGCCGTAACCCCCCGACCCGGTGGCGGCGTTGGTCTCACCCGACGGCTTCGGCCCGCACACCGGCTTGGTCATGGTCCCGAAGTTGCGCGCTGGTGGCGCGGCCGTGGTTCCCGGAGGTGACCGACGTGCCTTCGACCTGGGTCGAGCCCGAACGCGAGCAGGCCGCCGCCAGGAGTACGAGCGCCGTCAGCACCACCACCGTGGAACCGGCGACGCGCCGGGGCGCCGCCGACCCCGTGATCGGGTCCATGCAGACGGAATCGGACCCTTGCCATGAGGTCCCCCCGGTGGCGCCGTCGGCTGAGCACAAAACAGGAACACGTTCTAGCACGGCCGCTGGGGACCGCGCCGCGCGGTCACCGTAAGTCAGTCGTGGGCGCCGCGGACGTCGGGTCGGCCGGTGGGATCGTCGGGCTCGGCGGCCCTCGACCCGCGGCGGCGCGGCCAACGGGTCGTCCTCGGCATGGCCCTCGACGCCCGCCCCGGTGACCAGCACCGACACGGTGGCCAGCAGGATCCGCAGGTCCAGCACCGGGGACTGCGTCTCGACGTACTCGAGATCGTGTTCGATCCGCTCGCTCCACGACAGCGCGTTGCGGCCCCGGATCTGCGCCAGACCGGTCAACCCCGGCCGGCACGCCAGCCGACGGCGCTGGCGGGCGTCGTATCGCTCGACCTGGTACTCGAGGGTCGGTCGAGGACCGACCATGCTCATCTCGCCCCGGGCCACGTTCACCAGGTTCGGCAGCTCGTCGAGGGAGCTGCGCCGCAGCCATCGGCCGGCCAGGGTGATGCGGGAGTCGTCGGGGATGATCGGGTTGTCCCCCACCTGCATGGTCCGGAACTTGATCACCTGGAAGGGTCGCCCGCCGCGACCCACCCGTGTCTGGCGAAACAGGACCGGCCCAGACGAGGTCAGCTTCACGGCCAGGGCGCAGGGCAGGGCCACCAGGGCGGCCGGCACCGCCACCACGGCCAGCAGCACCAGGTCCACCGCCCGCTTGCCCAGATACGACCCGCGCTCGATCACGCCGCCGAGCGCCCCGCCATCCACGCCACCGTAGCCACCAGCCCCTCGTGCAGGGCCATCGGCTCGATCTCGGGGAACAGCTCGATCAGACGGGAGTTGTCGGCCTGGGAGTGGCGCACGTCGCCCGCCCGAGGGGGCAGGTGGTCGACGACCAGCGGATGGCCGACCACCTCTTCGAGCATGGCCACCAGAGCCAGCAGATCGGTGCGCGTCCCGTAGGCCAGGTTCACCGGCCCCTGGCTGGTGACCCCGCGGGTGGCGGCCGCGGCCAGCACCGACGCCACCGTGCCCACGTAGGTGAAGTCCCGGCTCTGGCGACCGTCGCCGTGGATGGGCAAGGGCCGGCCCTCCAGAGCGGCCGAGACGAAGGCCGGAACCACCGCGGCGTAGGCGTGTCCGGGCAGCTGGAGTGGACCGAACACGTTGAAGAACCGGAAGGCCAGCACCGGCAGGTCGAACGAGTGCTGCCAGGCCAGGGCGTAGGACTCGGTGGCCAGCTTGGACGCGGCGTAGGGGCTCAGCGGGGCCACGGCCAGGTCCTCGCGCTTGGGTAACGTCGGGTTGGCGCCGTAGACCGAGGACGACGACGCCACCACCACCAACGGCCCGTCGGCGCGCCGCGCCGCCTCCAGCACCTGCACGGTGCCGGTGGCGTTGGCCACGTGGCTGGCCACCGGGTCGGCCAACGATCGGGGCACCGACGGTCGCGCCGCCAGATGGATCACCGCGCCGGCGCCGACCAGGGCATGGTCCAGCGTCGCCGGATCGACCACGGTGCCCTCCACCAGGTCCACGTCCAACCCGTCGAGGTTGGCCCGCGAGCCCGTGGACAGGTCGTCGACCACGGTGACCGGCCCGACCTCGGCGTCGAGCAGCGTCCGGCACAGGTTGGCGCCGATGAAGCCGGCACCACCGGTCACCACCACCTTCACGTTGCCTCTCCCGGGTCGCCGAGCGGGTCCGTCGCCGGACCCGACGACGCTCGACCCTATCCGGCCCAACTCGACGCCCAGGACCCCGTCGGCGTCGGGCCGGGCCCTGGCCTCCGGTCACCCAGTGCCCGGCGCGGCGACGACTACGGTGCCGGCGATGGCCGGTCGGATCTACCTCTCGCCTCCCGACGTGGGCCAGGCCGAGCGCGACGCGCTGCTGGCCGCCTTCGACGGCGGCTGGATCGCCCCGGTCGGTCCCGACGTCGACGCCTTCGAGGTCGAGGTGGCCCGCCTGGCCGGCGTGGCCCACGCCGCCGCGCTGTCCAGCGGCACCGCCGCCCTGCACCTGGGCCTGTTGCTGGCCGGCGTGGGACCGGGCGACGAGGTGGTGGTGCCCAGCCTCACCTTCGTGGCCACGGCCAACGCCGTCGGCTACGTGGGAGCCACGCCGGTGTTCGTGGACAGCGACCCGGGCAGCTGGCAGATCGATCCGCAGCTGGTTGGGGAGCTGCTCGACCAGCGGGCCGCCCAGGGCCGCCTGCCGGCCGCGGTGGTGACGGTCGACCTGTACGGTCAGTGCGCCGACGCCGATCCCATCGCCGAGGCCTGCGCCCGCCACGGGGTGGCCCTGATCGAGGACGCGGCCGAGGCGTTGGGGGCGCGCTACCGGGGACGGCCGGCGGGCTCGCTGGCCCCCATCGGCGTCTTCTCCTTCAACGGCAACAAGGTGATCACCACCAGCGGGGGCGGGATGCTGGTGTCCGACGACGAGGAGCTGGTGGCCCGAGCGCGGTACCTGGCCACCCAGGCCCGCCAGCCGGCCCCGCACTACGAGCACACCGAAGCCGGGTTCAACTACCGGTTGAGCAACCTGCTGGCCGCGCTGGGTCGTGCCCAGCTGGGCACCCTGGACCGCCGCATCGCGCGTCGCCGGGCCATCCGGGCCCGCTACCTCGACGCCTTGGGCGGCCGACCGGGGGTGACCTTCATGCCCGACGCGGCCTACGGCGAACCGATCAACTGGCTCACCGTGGCGCAGATCGATCCGGCTGTGGCCGGGACCGATCGCGAGGCGCTGCGCCTGGCCCTCGAGGCCCACGACATCGAGGGCCGGCCGGCCTGGAAGCCCCTGCACCTCCAGCCGCTGTTCGCCGGCCACGAGCGGGTGGGCGGTGCGGTGGCCGAGCGGATCTTCGACCACGGGCTCTGCCTGCCCAGCGGCAGCTCGCTGAGTACTGCCGACCAGGACCGGGTCATCGAGGTGCTGGCCGACAACCTGCCGGCATGAGCCCGCCGAAAACGGATGGTTGACCGAAGGTCCGGAAGGGGCCGACCGCCAGGGAGGCAGCCGCTGGACCGATGACACCCAGATGGCGAAGCGCCCGCAGGGAGGCTCGCCGACCGAAGGGCCAGGCAACAGAAGGCTCGCCGACCGAAGGGCTAAGAAAGTTGGCCGGCGTAGCGCACCCGGTTGGCTACGTCGCGCAGCCCGTCCTCCAGGCCCATGCCACCGTCCACCTTGCGCTGGAACCATCGCATCCCGTCGCTGAGCTGCACCGGCGACCGGGCCAGGAGCCAGGGATCGGTGTCGCCGTAGCGGTTGGGTCGGGTGCCGGCCACCGCCGCCGAGCGGAAGCGGCGGCGCACCGCCCGCTGGGCCGAGGGGTGGCCGGCCAGCGCCTTGGGGTAGGCGAAGTGGTTCACGGCGCCCCCGGTGTGCGACGAGATCAGCTCGATCGACCGGTCGAGCTCGTCGTCCACCAGCGACGGGTCCAGCCGGTCGAGCAGGGCGTGGGTGTGGGTGTGGGAGCCCAGCTCCCACCCGGCCGACGCCAGATCCCCCAGCTCCCCCCATGACAGCGGCGTCCCCTCCTCGGGGAAGGGCTGCCCGGTCTCGATGAACTCGGTGGCCACGTACAACAGCGCCGGCAGCCGGTAGCGGCTGAGGATGGGGGCGGCCACCTCGGCTAGGTCGCCGGTGCCGTCGTCGAAGGTGATGACCACCGGGTCGGCATCGGCGGCCGTGCCCTCGGGGGGCTCGGGCCGGGCCAGCAGCTCCAGGGCGTGGTCCAGCGTGGTCACCCGGCCCGAGTCGGCCAGTGCCGCCATCTGCTCGTCGAACAGCCCCGTTGGCAGGTCGACCTCCATCGTGCGAGCTGCGCCCGACTCGGTGGTAGATGAGCACCACGATGCCGCGAGGGGGCCGGCGCACCCGATCCACCAGCTCGGCCGCCGACTTCACCGCCCGGCGTCGCGGTGACACCGCGGCTTTGGGCTCGGCTGCGGGGACTTCGCCGGTCATCGGCTCAGACCGTACCGGTGACGTGGCCCAGCAGGTCGTCCCACCGTCCGGCCACCACCTCCAGGGCGAATCGGGCCAGGCACCGCTGGCGACCGGCCGCTCCCAACGCCGTGCCGTGGTCGCTGGATCGGCCGGGCCCGACCACCGTGGCCAACGCGGCCGCCAGCGCCTCGGGTGAGCGCTCCGCCACCAGCATGCCGGTCACGCCATCGACCACCACCTCGGCCACCCCGCCCACGTCGCGGGCCACCACGGCCAGGCCGCAGAGCCCGGCCTCGATGGCGACCGCCGGGATGCCCTCGGTCCGGCTGGGCAGCACCAGGGCGTCGGCCGCGGCCAGCAGCTCGGCTGGATTGTCCACCGCGCCGATCAGGTGGACCCGTCCGGGGGCGACCCGTCGAGCCCGGGCCGCCAGGACGTCGTGTTCGGGCCCGGTGCCGGCCATCACCAGCTGGGCGTCGGGCAGCTGGTCCATGGCGTCGATGGCCAGTCCCGGGTCTTTCTCGGCCGACAGCGCGCCCAGGTAGGCGATCACGGGCCGGTCGGGGTCGATGGCCGGCGCCACCCCACCCGTCGAGGCGGACCCCGCCCGGTCCGCCTCGACGCGCGCCGACAGGGCTCGTCGGGCCTGCGGACGATCGGCGGCCGGGGTGGGCACGAGCCCGGCCGGGGGCACACCGGTGGGGATGATCTCGATCCGGTCGGGATCGAGGCCGTACAGGTCCACCAGGTGCTCGGCCGCCGCCGGCCACAGCGCCACCACCCGGGCAGCTCGCCGCAGGGCCACACCGACCCGCAGTCGCCGGGCCCGCGACGTGGCCCAGTAGGTCGGGTCCCCGATGCTGCGGTAGACGAAGGGCCGGCGCGCCGCGGTGGCGGCCGCGGCCCCGAAGGGCAGCGTGGACGAGCCGTGACCGACCACCACCGAAGCCGACCGCGCCCGGCGCCCGAGGGCGGCCAGCGCCGACGGGTCGTGGCGGCGCCGACCCAGCGTGGGCAGGTCCAACGCGCCGCCCGGGGTCCCCGTGGCCGCCTCGCCCGGCCACAGCGCCACGGTGGTCACCCGGACACCCCGCTGCACCAGCGCGTCGCCCAGCTGCACGGCGGCCACCTCCGCCCCCCGCCGATCGGTGCTGGTCACCACCGACAGCACCTCGCCCTGGCCGTCCGACCGGCTCCCGTCCACCATCACCCGCGCTCCAGGAGCTGGCCGTAGAGGGCCAGCGTCACGTCGATGCAGCGCTGCTGGTCGAAGTCGCGGCCGGCCTTGGCCCGACCGGCCGCGCCCATCGCCGCCCGGCCGTCGGGGTCGGCGGCCAGCCCGACCACGGCCCGACCCAGCGCGTCGCTGTCGCCCACGGGCACCAGCCGTCCGGTCACCCCGTCGTCGACCACCTGGCGACAGCCCCGGATGTCGGTGGCCACCACCGGCAGGCCCATGGCCGCCGCTTCCATGGCGGCGCGGGGGAAGCCCTCTCGGTGCGAGGCCAGGACGAACAGGTCCATCCCGGCGTAGAGGTCCTCGACGTCGCCGCGCTCGCCCAGCACCACCACGTCGGGCCCGGCGGCCTCGGCCAGCGTCCCCAGATCCAGGCCGTCGGACTTGGCCGGCTCGGCCGGGCCGATCAGCACCCACCGCAGCCGCGGATCGGTCCCCCGCGACGCGGCCGCGGCCGCCAGCACCTCGGCCAGACCCTTCTCCGCCACCAGCCGCCCCACCACCCCCACGACCACCTCGTCGGGGGCCGCCTCGAACAGCTGGCGGGCCTGGTGGCGGCGGCGCTGGCGGTCACGGTCCGGGTCGAAGCGGCCGAGGTCGATCCCGTTGCCCAGCAGGTGGAGCCGCGACGTGGGCACCCGCAGCCGCTCGAGCTGCACCACGTCCTCGGGGTTCTGCACCAGCTCGCCATCCGAGAAGGCGGCGGCGGTGCGCTCGAGCGCGTAGACCACCGCCCGCTTGGGCGCTCGATCGCCAGGCAGGGCGTAGAGCCCGTGCACGGTGTTGACCACCACCGGGACCCGGGCCAGGCGGGCGGCCGGGCGCCCCCACCAGCCGGGCTTGGGGTTGTGGGTGTGGACGATGTCGGGGCGCAGGCGGCGCAGGATGCGGTACAGCTCGGCACCAGCCTGCAGGTCGCGGCCCGGGGCCATGGCCCGGGTGGCGTGGGTCCAGGCCACGTGGGTCACGTCCAGCTCGGCCAGGCCGGCCACGAAGGGTCCCGGGGCCGACACGCCGATCACCTCGTAGCCCGCCTCCCCGAAGGCGGCCAGCTGCGGACCCAGGAGCCAGGCCAGGGACATGTCGGTGGTGGTCACGTGCACCAGCCGAGGGCGTCGGCGTCCGGCGATCGGCTGGGGGCTCACGCCGGATGGATCTCCTGGTGCTCGTTCGGTCCCGGCGTCCGCCAGGCCGCGGTGATCGGGTGGGATGGTGGGCGGGCGCCACGGCGCCGCGAGGTGGCTGGGGGTGGTGTCGGCGACACTACCGACCCCCCGGACATACTGTCCCGATGCCATCCCCGGACCCCGGCGCGCCGCGTTCGTCGGCCGACGACCTGGAGATCCGTCGGGCCGGTCCCGACGACATCGGAGCCATCGTGGCCTTGGCGCAGGCCGCGCTCGGGTGGGACCCCGAGGATCCCAACGAGGCGTTCTTCCGATGGAAGCACCTGGAGAACCCCGCCGGGACCTCGCCCATGTGGGTGGCGGTCGACCAGGGTCGCCTGGTGGGGGTCCGGGTGTTCCTGCGGTGGCGCTTCGAGCGGTCCGATGGCACGTCGGCCCGGGCCGTGCGGGCCGTGGACACCGCCACCCACCCCCAGGCCCAGGGGCGCGGGATCTTCTCCCGCCTGACCACCACCGCCCTCGACGACCTGCGCGACGAGGGGGTCGACTTCGTGTTCAACACCCCCAACGACCAGAGCCGCCCCGGCTACCTGAAGATGGGCTGGCAGGTGGTGGGCCGGGTGCCGGTGGCGGTGCGTCCTCGTGGCGCTCGGTCGCTGGTGGCCATGGCCCGAGCCCGCGTGCCGGCGGACAAGTGGTCCCAGCCCACCCGCGCCGGACAGCCCGCCACCCGGGTCCTGGGCCAGACCGAGGCGGTGGCCGCGCTGCTGGCACGCCTGGCGGCGACGCGCCCGCCCGGCGGCCTGCGCACCGATCGCACGCTCGAACACCTGCGCTGGCGCTATCGGTTCGAGCCGCTGCACTACCGGGCGGTGGTCGCCCCCGGTGGCCCGGCTCACGGGCTGGCCGTGTTCCGGGTGCGCCGCCGAGGCCGCGCCCGCGAGGCCACGGTGTGCGAGCTGCTCGCCCCCGACCCCGCCACCCGTCGTGGTCTGCTGGGCCAGGTGGCGGCCGCCACCGGCGCCGACTACCTGATCGCCACCGGACCCGCCGGCCCCCGCGACCGCATGCTGGCCATGCCCGGCCAGGGCCCGATCCTCACCTGGCGCGGCGTGGCCCCCGATGCGGTCGTGCCCCGGCTGGCCGACTGGCACCTGAGCCTGGGCGACGTCGAGCTGTTCTGACCGGGACCGACCGAGGACCAGGCCGGGCCGGGTCAGCCCCGGGCGCGACCGCCCTCAGCGCAGCTGGGACAGCTTCACGGCCTCGGCGAAGAAGGGGTTCGACCGGCGCAGCTCGGCGTGGGTGTCGAAGCCCTGGAGCTGGCCGTTGGACAGCACCATGATCCGGTCACAGGCGTTGAGGGTGGACAGTCGGTGGGCGATGATGAACATCGTCGAGTGGCCCTTGAGGCCTTCGAGGGTGTCCTGCACCAGCGACTCGGACTTCATGTCCAGGGCGCTCGTGGGCTCGTCCAGGATCAACACGTCGGGCTCCTCGGCCAGCGCCCGGGCCAGCACGATCCGCTGGCGTTGGCCGCCGGACACGGCTCCGCCCCGCTCGCCCACGTCGGTGTCGTAGCCGTCGGTCCAGCCCATCACGTCGTCGTGCAGGTAGGCCAGCTTGGCCGCCCGCTCGATGGCGTCCTGGTCCAGCTCGTCGCGGAAGAACCGGATGTTGTCGGCGATGGTGCCCCGGAACAGGCGCGGCTCCTGGGGGACGAACGCCACCCGCCGGTACCACGAGTCGATGCTCACCTCGTCGGCGTCGATCCCGTCGACCAGCAGTCGGCCCTCGCTCGGGTGGCGCAGGCGCAGCAGCAGCTGCACCAGGGTGGACTTGCCGCTTCCCGACGGCCCTACGATGCCGATGGCCTCCCCCGGCTCCACGTCGAAGGAGACCGCCCGCAGCACCGGCACGCTGGGCACGTAGGAGAACCACACGTCGTCGAAGGCCAGCTTGCCGATGTGTTCGATCTGGCGATCGCCGCTCGGTTCGACCGACGCCCGGTAGTCGTCCTGGCGCTGCTGGAGCTCCTCCAGGTACGGCGCCGCCTCGGCCAGGGAGTGGTAGCTGCCCTGCAGCTGCTGGCTGTAGGACAAGCCGCGGATCAGCAGCACGACCACCGGCCCCAACGTGGTCACGTTCTTGCCGCCGGTGGCGTACACCGCGGCCATGCCCAGGATGACCAGCCCGATCGAGATGCTGGTGTAGAGCGTCGGCATGGTCTGGCCCAGCAGCCTGGTCTTGAAGGTGAGGTCGGAGGCGGTGTCGGCGTAGTCGTCCACCCGGTCGACCAGCCTCGGCCCCACGTTGAAGGTGCGGACCTCCTGGGCCAGGGTGACGCTCTCCGACACCAGCCCCACGTAGGCCACGTTGGCGGCCACGTTGGCCCGCGAACGCCGTTTGGCCGCCCGGCTCATGGGCCGCAGCGTGAAGAACATGATCGCCACGCCCAGCACGATGGAGACCGCCGCCACCCAGTTCAGGTAGACGGCCACGAACATCAGGGCGATGAAGTTGAAGCCCGACACCAGGCAGGAGGCCAACGTCATGGTCGCGCCCGAGACGCGACTGACGTGGTTGCTCATGATCTCCTGCAGGTGGCCCTCGCGCTCCTTGCTCTGCAGGCTCCAGGAGGCAGCCACGAAGTCGCGGAAGGTGATGCGCCGGGCGATGGTCAGGGCGTCGGCGCTGAGCCGGGCCGTCAGCCACGAGTTGACCATCGAGAACGCGAACCCGAGCAGCAGGAAGCCGCCCGAGATCCAGAACAGCTGGTCCAGCGTCAGCTCCATGCCCTCGAACTTGATCAGCTTGGTGCTGTCGGCCAGACCGATGGCGATGCGCACGATGGCCACCATCAGGCCGGCCTCGATGAAGCCGCTCAGGATGGCGGTGGCGCCGAGCAGGTAGAGCTTGCCGGTCGAGTCACCGATGTAGGGACGCAGCTCGCGCCAAGAGGTGCGGACCGACTTGCGGCGGGTGGCGACGGCCATCAGATCAGAGAGTCGGCCCGGGCAGGATCGGGCGCGGGTTTCGGGTCATGGGAGGGCCGGAGGCAGTCACTCGGGTCGAGGTGGGGGTAGGACCATGATGGCAGACCCGACGTCGGCGGCCGCGGTCACTGCAGCGCCCGGCGGTAGAAGGCCACGGTGGCATCGGCCACCACGCCCAGGCTGAAGGTCCCGGCGAAGCGGTCCCGGCCCGCGGCGGCGCGCCGGTCCCGCTCGGCCGGCTCCTGGTCCAGAGCCTCGCCCACCCCTCGGGCCAACGCGTCGGCGTCACCGGGTGGGACCAGCCGCGCCCAGCCCGAGCCCACCACCCAGGGGACGGGGCCCACGTCGGAGACCACCACGGAGGTGCCCAGGGCCATGGCCTCCACCAGGATGGAGCCGAACCCCTCCCAGCGGGAGGGCACCACGAACACGTCGGCGGCCACCATCAGGTCAGCCACGTCGTCGCGACGACCCAGCCAGGTGATGGCCGCCGCGGGACCCTGGGCCCGGGCCCGCGCCTCGAGCCGGCCCGACTGGCTGCCCCGCCGGCCGGCGATGGCCAGCCGGGCCCGCGGGTGGGCCCGCCGGACCGCCGGCCAGGCCTCCACCAGCACGTCCAGGCCCTTCTGGAACTCGTGGCGCGCCGCGGCCACCACCAGCGCCTCGTCGGGTCCGATGCCCAACGCGTCGCGGACCCAGGCCCGGCGCGCCTCGGTGGCCACGCCCAGCACGGCCGCGTCGCGGCCCCGGGGGATCACGTCGATGCGAGCGGCGGGGATGCCCAGGCGTGGGCCCATGACCTCGGCCACATACGGCGACAGGGCTTGGAAGCGCCGGACCCCGAGGCCGCTGAGCCGGTCGGCCCAGCGGGCCGCCTCGAGCTTCCACGGGACCAGCGCCGGGTTGGCCCGCTGCTCGGGGCCGTAGGCCACGTTGACCAGGCTCGACACCACCGGGGTCCGAGCGGCACGGCCGCCCAGCCGTCCGACCAGGTCGGCATCGAAGAGCGTGGTGTGCACCAGATCGGGCCGGCGACGACTCACCAGGGCCCGAACCGCGTTGGTCAACTGGGCCCGACCACCCCAACCCGACCGGGTGGGCGACAGCGCGGTGACCTCGGCGCCGGCGGCCCGGACCTGATCGCTGAGGTCCCCGCCGGGCGCCGCCGGGCCCGCGGGTTGGGGACCGGCCGCGAAGGTGACCACCTCGAGGCGAACCCCCCGCTCGCCCAGGGGACCGGCCAGGCCGGCCACGGCCTGTTCGGCCCCGCCGCTGCCGTCCAGGCTCGGGATCAGGTAGAGAATGCGCACCGACCCATGGATACCACCGACCCCCGACCGCCCCGATGACCGGCCTCCCAGTCCCACGATGACCGGCGTGAACATGGAGTCGCCGAACGGCGCGACCCCGGGTGTCCCGACCTTCTCGGTCATCATCCCCACCTTCCGCCGACCGGACCTGCTGGCCGAGGCCGTGGCCTCGGTGCTGGCCCAGACCCGGCCCGACTGGGAGTGCCTGATCGTCGACGACGGCGGTGGCCAGGTGATCGACCCGCCGGATCCCCGGGTGCGGGTGGTGAGCCGCCCGACTCCGGGCGGTCCCGCCGCGGCTCGCAACGCCGGGGTGGCCGAGGCCGCGGGGCGCTGGCTCACCTTCCTCGACGACGACGACCGCTACACCCCGGAGCGCCTGGAGCTGGCCGCGGCCGGCCTGGCCCGGGCCCCGGTGGCGGTGTGCTGGACCCGTTGGTTCGATCCGGCCGACCCGACGACCCGGCCCGGTCCCGCTCGAGGCCGCTGGCTGGTGGGCAACGTGTCCGACACCATCCTCGACTCGACCACGCCGCATCTGGGCGCCACCGCGGTGGCGGCCGAGGCCATGGTGCCCTTCGACGTGCGCTACCGCGCCCTGGAGGACGTGGAGTGGTGGCTGCGCATGGCCGAGCAGTCCTCCGTCGACACCATCGCCGCGCTCGGATGCGAGATCCGCCGCCACGGGGGTGCCCGAGCCAACCAGACCGACGTGGCCTCCCGGATGCAGCCCAACCAGCAGCTGCTGGACGAGCGGGCCGCCTGGTTCGCCCGCCACCCCCGGGCCCGGGCCTTCCGATGGTCCCGCATGGGAGCCATGGCCGTGGCCGCGGGCAAGCCCACCCGGGCCCGCCAGGCCTACCTCACGTCGATGCAGGCGTACCCGACGGTGGCCGCCGGCCGGGGCCTGGTGCGGGCCTGGGGCCTCCGCCGAGATCGAGCCGGGCATGAATCGAGGTGAAGCAGACGTCGGTGTAGGCTCGGCAACCGCGCCAAGTCCGCTCGGTGCACGATGTCGAGGTGTCCGCCCGCCTGCTGGTTCCGGGTGCGATCGCGTCGGCCACGACCGCGAATGACCCGGGCCCCCGCCCGTCGGAGACCTGCATGGAGCCCATTCAGTACCTGAGGACGATCCGCCGCAGATGGATCGTCATCGTCGGGTTCGTGGTCATCGGCCTGGTCATCGGGGCCGCCACCGGTCTGGGCACCCAGAAGAAGCACCATTCCGCCACCTACTGGCGGGCCACCTGCGTCCTCTACTACGACGCCAGCAACATCGCCAGCAAGGGTACCGCCTTCACCGCCATCACCCAGATGGGCCTGCTGACCACCGGGGGCGACGTGCCGGCCCAGATCGCGCAGTCCCGCCACGCCGACACCGACGCCCTGCTGGCTCGCATCTCCTCGGTGACCGACCCCGGTCAGTCCACGCTGCGCATCACCGCGGTGGGCGACACCGCCGCCGACACCACGGCCCTGGCCAGCCAGTGGTGCACGGCGGTGGCCAACTACGTCAACGGCAAGAACAAGGCCGGCTTCGACCAGCAGCGCGACCAGTACGCCTCCCAGCTGTCGGACCTGACCAACCAGATCAACGCCCTGCAGGCGACCAAGCCCGACGTCAACTCGGTCCAGGGCCAGCAGCTGCAGGCGCTCATCAACCAGTACCGCCTGGTCGACGAGCAGTTCCAGGGCCTGGGCACGACCGAGCCGGGTCCCATCCTCACCGTGTTCCAGCAGCCCAGCGCCACCCCCATCGGAGCCGGGGCGTACGCCACCTTCATCAAGAACGGCCAGCTGGGCAACAACAACACCACGCTGTCCGGATCCCAGACCAACCCCGAGCAGGCCCTCAACGCCTCCCTCACCCCGAAGTCGAAGATCCCGTCGGGGCCGGTGCCCCGGGGTCTCATCGGCGCCTTCGTGGGCCTCATCCTGGGCCTGCTGGTCGCCTTCGTGATCGAGCGACTCGACACCCGCCTCCAGGGCAAGGAGGACACCGAGATCGCCTTCGAGCTGCCGGTGCTGGCGGAGGTCCCCCCGCTCACCCGGGCCCAGCGCAGCGACACCGAGGTGCTCTCCTACACCCACCCGATGTCCCGCACGGCCGAGGCCTACCGCGCCCTGCGGTCCTCGCTGGTGTTCCTGCGCCAGACCACCCACGCTGGGCGAGGACCACGAGGCCACCGCGCCCGACGGCGAGGACGGCGACCACACGCCGGCGCACTCGTCGTTCGTGATCCTGGTGTCGTCGGCCGGGCCGTCGGAGGGCAAGACCACCACGGTGGCGAACCTGGCCACCGTCTTCGCCGAGGCCGACTACTCGGTGCTGGTCATCAACTGCGACTTCCGCCGCCCCCGCCTGCACCGCTACCTGGGCGGGTCCGATGAGGCCCGCAAGGTGGTGCAGAGCGACATCCCCGGCGTGCGCATGGTCAACAACGTGCTGTCGTCGTCCAACTCCAACCCGGCCGAGGTCACCGCCGCCCAGCGCCGGGTGATCGAGGCGGCCCGGGGCATCTTCGACATCATCCTGCTCGACACCGCGCCGCTGCTGTCCACCAACGACGCCAGCGAGCTGGTGGGCGTGGCCGACGTGGTCGTGCTGGTGGCCCGCTCCGGGCGCACGACCAAGCCCGCCGCCGCCCGGGCCACCGAGGTGCTCCAGCGCCTGGAGGCCACCGTGGCCGGTGTGGCCCTGCTGGGCGCCCGCTACGTGCCCAGCGCGCAGTACTACTACTACGCCACCGAGGAGGGCCGAGACCCCAACCGGGCCGAGGCCGAGAGCCATCCCCTGGACCTGCTGGTGCGCGGCGACAGCCTGTCCAGCGCCAGCAGCCGCCGGCCCAACCGGACCACCAAGATCCCGGCCCCGATCGCGGCCGGCGGCGCGGACAACGAGCGCCTCGAGGTCGAGCTCAACGGCGCCCCCGGAACCAGCGGCACCTCCAGCCCGTCGTCGGGCACCGGCTCCGGCGGCGCCGGGACCTCCCCACCCAAGGACGAATGAGCGAGTCGCCCGCGACGCCGGCGCCCACCAGCGGCTACCGCGTGCCGCTGGCCCGGACCCGTCCGGACGGATCGAGCCCCTACGGCCGCGTCCCTCGCGCCGAGACCCGGGCCCGCCGGTCCTCCAACTGGGATCTGCTCGGGATCGTGCTGATCCTGGTCGCCCTGCTGGTGTTCGGCTACGGCGAGTGGATCTCGGGCAAGCACACCGGGATGGCCATCATCATCGCCCCGGTCCTGACCATCGCCTCGCTGGCGCTGCTGAACCGATCGGTGAAGGCCGAGCGGTCGTTCGACCTGCGGGGCCTGCTGCTCACCTCGATCGGCCTGCGACTCCTGTTCAGCTATCCCCGCTTCCTGAACGCGGCCGACGCCCTGGCCTACAACCAGTACGGGGCGAAGCTGGCCGTCAGCTTCCGCAAGCTCGAGTTCATCCACGTCGACGTGGGTCCTGCCGCCCCCGTGCCCGGCACCGGCAGCCTGCGCTACCTGGCCGGCCTGGGCCACCTGTTCACCGGGTCCAACTTCTTCGGCACCACCATGCTGTTCACCTTCCTGGGCTTCTGGGGCAGCTGGTTCCTGTACCGCGCCTTCGTGGTCGGCCTGCCCGACGGGGACCGCCGGCGCTACGCCCGCTTCGTCATGCTCTGGCCCTCGGTGCTCTACTGGCCCGCGAGCATCGGCAAGGACAGCTGGATGCTGGTGACCATCGCCCTGGCCGCACTGGGGGCGGCCAAGATCCTGACCCGGGGGCGCGGCGGCTGGGTCCTGGTGCTGATCGGGCTGGCCGGGGCCGCGCTGGTGCGTCCCCACGTCTCGCTCCTGGTGTTCGTGGCCATCCTGGTCGCCTTCCTGGTGGGACGCCGCAACACCCGGGCCATGCCCGGCACCATCAGCCTCAGCGGCATCACCAAGGCCCTGGGCATCGTCGTGCTGCTGGTGGGCGGCGCCCTGCTGGCTCCGGCCGCGGCGCACTTCCTGAAGGTCGACGACCTGTCCACCACGTCGGTGACCAACGCCCTGGCCCACACCCAGGCGCAGACCTCGGAAGGCAACTCGGCGTTCCACGCCATCAACCCGAACTCGCCCATCGGGTACCCCGTCGCGGCCTTCACCGTCCTGTTCCGGCCGCTGCCCGGGGAGGTCCGGACCGCGGCCGGCCTGTTGGCGTCGGCCGAGGCGGCGGCCCTGCTGCTGTTGGTGATCGTGGGCTGGCGGCGCCTGTTGGGCGCCTTCCACCGCCTGCGATCCGAGGCCTACGTCACCTTCACCCTGGCCTACATCGCCATGTTCGCCTACGCCTTCTCGGCCATCGCCAACTTCGGCATCCTGGCCCGCGAACGGGTGCAGGTGCTGCCCTTCCTGTTCGTGCCCCTCAGCCTGCCCAAGTGGCACCGCCGAGCGCGAGGACCACGGCGCCGGTGAGCCGGCGGCGCGGGCCCGAGGCGTCGATCGCCTGGCCAACCTGCGTCGCTCGTGAAGGGGTCGACCCGGCGCCCGTCGGGGCGGGCGGCGTCCCCATCCACCGACCTGCACCGTCACGCCTGGGCCGTGGTGTCGGCGGTGGCGGCTCACGGCCTGCCCGGCGCCCCCCCGATCCCGCCCGTCGAAGCCGGGGGCGAGACCTGGCATCGGATCATCCGCCTGGCCGAGCAACAGCGGGTGCTGGGGCTGCTGGTGGCGGCGGTGGAGGCCGGCGACACCTCACTCGAGCGGGCGGCGGACGCCGGTGTCGAGTTGGCCCGGACCCACGAGGCCTGGTGCGCGCACGACCTTCGCCTGGAGCGGGCGCTGGGCCAAGCCGCCGAGGCGCTCGACGCGGCCGGCATCGCCCAGCTGGTCACCAAGGGACCGGCCGCTGGCCCATCGCGCCTACCCCGATCCCAGCCAACGGCTGTTCGCCGATCTGGACCTGGTCGTGCCCAGCGGGCAGGTGCGTCGGGCCGCGGCGACGCTGGCCGCGGCGCTGGATGCCGAGGCGGTGGTGGGTGAGCTGCGGCCCGGGTTCGACGAGCGCTTCGGCAAGGAGACCCTGCTGCGCACGGCCGCCACCGACGCCACCCCGGCGGGTCTGGAGATCGACCTGCACCGCACTCCGGTGGCCGGGGCCCTGGGGTTGGCCATCCAGCTGGACGACCTGTTCGACCATCCCGACGAGCTGGTGCTGGGCGGCCGGCGATTCGCCACGCCCGGTGCCGCCGCGTCGGTGGTCCTGGCCGGCTACCAGGCCTCGGTGGCCGACATCCCACCCCGACTGGGCGCTCGGCGCGACCTCGTGCAGCTGTGCGTGGCCCCGGGACCGACCGGGCCGGCGGGTGCCACACCCCTCGAGGCCGAGGCGGTGGTGGCCCTGGCCCGGCGCTGGCGCGCTCGGGCCATGCTGGCCGCGGCGATCACCGATGCCTGGGCCGAGCTCGCCCTGCCTCGGCCGGGCCCGGACCAACCCCTGGCATCGGAGCTGGTGACCTGGGCCCGCGGCTACCGGCCCAGCCTGGCCGAGCGGGTCGTGCTGGAGGCCCACCGGCGACCCGGCTACGTCTACTGGCGCCAGCTGGTCGGCGTGTCCATGGTGTCGGGAGGCGCGGATCGACTTCGCTACCTGCGTGCCCTGCTCTGGCCTCAGTCCGGCTATCTGGCCGACCGGAGCTGGTCCATGGGACGCCACCTTCGCCGAGCCGTCCGCACCCTGGACGTGCCGATCAGAAACCGACTGGTCGGGCTGGGCCGACGGATCGGCCGCCGATCAGGGCTGCGGAGCTGACCCGCCGACTCCGCTCAGGGGGAGACGGTGAAGATGATGAAGTAGCCCTGACGGTCGGTGGCGCCGTCGAGTTGCCAGGTGACGCTGGTCGGCGTCAACGTGGGGGTCACGCATGCGCCCTTGTGCAGGCCGCCGGCAGTCGAGCCGGCCAGGTTGAAGGTCACGTGGGGGTTCGTGGTCGTCACGGCCATCAGGTAGCGCCGGCGGCAGTTGTCGACGGTGATGTTGAGGGCGTCGAGCGTGGCCTGGTCGGTGACCTGGTGGTCGGTGCTCAGGAACTGCGTGTTGATGGGCGTGCAGTTGGCCGGAGGCGGCGCGCCGTTCGGGTCGAGCACGGGCGTGGGGAAGCACTGCTCGGAGCTGAGGCGCAGCGCGTACGTGCCGGTGTTGACCGAGACGGCCGACGCCGGGGAGACCATGCTCTCGATGACCACCGGAGCCACCCAGGCCGCCGCGCCCGCGATGCCGACCGTCTTGATCAGCGAACGACGATCCATGGCGTGGCCGGTCAGGCCACCGTCAGCAGCGTTGCCCGCTGCCTCGTCTTCACCTTGGCCGATGCTCATGGGTCTCCTACGGTCTGCCCACGCCGGGGACTTTCTGGCTGCACCGTAGCAAATGCCGAGTGCCGAAGGAAGCGTACTGCTTGATCTCGCCGCAAGTGAGGATGTTTCAGCGTTCGTCTGTCCGTCCCGAACCGACGATGCCTCCGCCCCTAGGATCGGCGGCGGTGACCAGCCCCGAGCCCGCTCCCGCCCACCAGGCCAGCCTGGAGGGTCCCTGGCGGCGCCGGATCGACACGGGGTGGCGGACGACCCCCGTCGGCCTGGTGCTGCTGCCGGCGGGTCGCGCCGATCCGGTGACCGTGACGGGCTCGGCGGTGGCCGTGTGGGATCTGCTCGGCGAACCGATCACCCGGACCGACCTGGCCGAGCGGCTGGCGGACCGGTTCGGGGTGGCGCCGGCCACGGTGCAGGCCGATCTGGACACGCTCCTGGCCCGCCTGGTGGACCTCGCAGCCATCGAGCCGGCATTGGAGCCCTTTTCATAGCTTTTCTTGTTGTTTGCATTGTTCTAGGCTCTTGCCGTGCGCGAGACCTGGCAACGCCTCGATTCGACCACGGTGCACATCCGTGAGGCCGAGAACGACCCCGAGCGCCTCCAGCTGCGCCGCGAAGCCACCATGTTGGGCCTGGCCCGCCATCCGGCGGTGGTCGAGGTGGTGTCGGCGGACGAGGACGGTGGGCGGTTGGTCACGCGTGCCGACGCCCGCGCCACCCTCGAGGGCGGGCCCCGGCGCGGGTCGCGGGACTGGCTGCGCGTCCTGGCCGCGGTGGCCCAGACCATGGCCGACCTCCACGCCCTGGGCCTGGTGCACGGCGATCTGCGGGCCGATCGCATCTGGGTCGATGATCGGGGCCGCCCGGTGATCGACGGGTTCGACCAAGCCGGGTTGGCCGGCCAGTGCGTGGACGGCGGGCCACCGCTGCGCCCGTCGTCGGACGTGGGCGCGCTGGCGGCCCTGGCCGCACTCGGTTGGCCCGCCGAAGCCGACACCCGCCGATCCAGCCAGGGTGGCCGTCCCGGTCACGGTCCGCGGAGCCGGAGCCGATCCACCGGTCCGGGACCCGAGCTCGCCGCCGTGTTGGCCGCGGGCCGCGCCGGTGGGTGGCCGCCGGCGCGCCGACTGGCCCGGGCCCTCGACGCCGAGCTGGCCCGCACGGCCGAAGCCGATGACGCCCGCCACGTACCCATCGCCGCGCCGGCCGGCGGCCGTCCTGAGCCCGCCACCCGGTCCGATCCCGAACCTGATCCCTTCGCCCACCTGCGCCCGACCGACGCACCGGCCCGGGCCCGTCGTCCCCGACGGCCGTCGGCGCTGGCCGCGTCCCTGGCCGTGGTCGGGGTGGTGGCCCTGGGCTGGGGTGCATCCAGGGTGGCGGCCCACCCCCGCCGACCCACCCTGGCGGCCCCGGCCGCCCCCGTGCTGTCGATCGCCGGCACCACCTACCGGATCGGCCAGGCCGGCGACCAGGTCGAGGTGGGCAGCTGGGGCTGTGGGGGCGTGCGGGCCGTGGTGTTGCGTCCCCGCACCGGCGAGGTGTTCGCCTTCGACGGCTGGGCCCGGGCCGGCCACGACCTCGACGCCCGGGTCGTCACGCACGTGGCTCGCGGGTCGCGGCTGGTGGCCTCCCACCAACCCAGCGGCTGCGATGGCCTGTCGGCCGACACCCCTGGCGGCGCCCGCGTCGACCTCGACGGCCCGGTGACCTGGTGACCCGGTGACCCGGTGACCGACGACCCGCACCCGCCCCTGCGATCCAGCCGTCTGGCGGGCCTGGGCCTGGGCTCGACCGCGGTGCTGGTGGTGCTGGTGGCCCTGGGCCGGGCCGTACCCGGACCGCCCTGGGCCCGATCGGCCGCGCCGTGGGCGTCCTGGGCCGGCGCGGTGGGTCCGCCGGGCGTGGTCATGGGTCTGGTGCGGCTGCTGGCCCTGGCCGCGGTCGGCTACCTCCTGGTGGTGGTGCTGGTCGAGTTGGCCGGCCGCTGGGCGGCCGCGCCGATCCTGCTCCACCTCAGCCACCGCTTGTGCCTTCCCGGGATGGCCTCCTGGCTGAGCCAGGCGGCCGCGGCCGGTCTGCTGGTCTCGATGGTGGCCGGATCGGCCCTGACCGTCGCCACCGCGGGCGCCACGACGCCACCATCGGGTGTGGTGGTGATGCACCAGCTGCCCCCGGCCACCGCCCTCGGCACCTCGGACGGGGGGACCATCGGGGCGGGCCCGCGGTCGCCCTCGCGTGCCCGCGCCGCCGACGCGCCACCCGCCATGCAGGTGATCGGATCGTCGACGACGAGTGCCCCGCCACGTCGCCGTCCCCCGGTCGACCTCGACGGTGCCCACGCCCGTCACCGCCCCCACCACCGCCCCGACCCCGCTCCCCTCGCCGAGCGCCGCCCCCGGTCCCGCCGGCACCAACCCCGGGTCCCCGGCGCCGCCCGTCGCCACCCCCACCGCACCGTCGGGAACCTGGACCATCCGTCCGGGCGACCACTTGTGGCGGGTGGCGTCGACCACGCTGGCCGGGCAGTGGCAGGCCGCGGCGAGCGACGCCCAGGTGCTCGACTACCTGCACGAGCTGATCGCGGCCAACCGGGACCGCCTGGTCGTCCCCACCGACCCCGACCTGGTGTTCCCGGGCCAGGTGTTCGTCCTGCCGCCCGTGCCGACCCGGCCCACCTGACCACGCCCGACGCGCCGGCGGAGCCGGTCAGCGCAACCGGACGGCGACCTCGTTGGCCAGCAGCCGGCCCGGGACGGTGAGCTGAGCCCGGCCCTCGGACACCTCGACCAACCCGGCCAGATCCGGGTCGTCGGTGTCGAGCGCCTCGGCCGGCACGCCCCGCGAGGTGCGCAGCGCCAACTGCAGTCCCTCGAAGCGCCGGACCTCCGGGTCGAGGGTCTCCCCCGACGAGGTGGCCGGCTCCCCGGCCTGGATGCGCTCCAGGTAGCGCTCGGGCGTGCGCACGTTCCACTGGCGCCGCCCGTCACGATGGGAGTGGGCGGCGCAGCCCACGCCCAGATAGTCCCCCTGGTCCCAGTACAGGCGGTTGTGCCGGCACTGGTGGCCGGGCCGGGCCCAGTTGGAGATCTCGTACCAGCCCAGGCCGGCGGCGCGGAGCTGCTCGTCGGCCAGCTCGTACTTGTCGGCCTGGTCATCGTCGTCGGGATGGCGCTCGGGTTCGTCGGCCAGCGGCGTGCCGGCCTCGACGGTCAGGGCGTAGGCGCTCACGTGCGGCGGTTCCAGGGCCAGGGCGCGCTCGAGGGTGGCCCGCCAGTCCTCGATGGTCTCCCCCGCCCCGCCGTAGATGAGGTCCAGGTTGAAGGTGGTGAAGCCCTGGCTCCGGGCCAGCTGCACGGAGGTGATCACCGCCTCGGGGTCGTGGCTCCGACCCAGCGCCGCCAACACGTTGGGCACCATCGACTGCACCCCGAACGACAGCCGGTTCACGCCCCCGGCCAGGTAGGTGTCGAGGAGGGCGGCGGTGACGGTGTCGGGGTTGCACTCCACCGTGATCTCGGCATCCGGGGTGGTGGGGATGGCGGCCAGCACCCGCATGAGTCCATCCGGATCGACCAACGAGGGGGTGCCGCCGCCGAAGAACACCGAGGTCACCGGCGGGATGCCGCCGGTGACCGGGTCGTCGGCCGCCCGCTGCCAGTTCGACCACCATGGCGTCGAGGTAGTCGTCGATCAGGTGGTGGCGATCGGTCCAGGTGGCGAAGGCGCAGTAGTCGCAACGACGGGCGCAGAAGGGCACATGGACATAGACCCCGAACTCCACCCGGTGAGGCTATCGGCGCCGGCGCGAGGACCAGTGGCCGCCGGCCCACGCTCTCGGGGTCAGAGGGTCAGGCTCAGGCCCAGCGAGTCGAGCCGCCCGCCGGCGGTCTCGTAGCTCACGCCCAGGATGCAGGCGATGGCCCGCAGGTCGTCGCGCCGGATGGTCAGCATCCGGCCGTTGAAGTCCTGACGCTGCAGCTGGATCATGGTCAGGTAGCGGGTGAGCATGTCGCCCTCGGCCCCGCCCAGCGATTCGAGGCCCCGCAGGTCGATGGTCACGTTGGCCTCGACCACCGTCGCCACCGTGGCGCCGTCGGTGAAGGCCGGGCCGTCGTCGGAAGGCAGCAGCTGATCGACCGGCACGTTGTAGAAACGGGCCAGGCGCTGCAGGCGCGGCACGGAGATGGCCCGTTCACCGCGCTCGTAGGCACCGAGCACCGAGGCCTTGAACTCCTGACCGGAGGCGGCCTCCACGTCCTGGAGGGACAGGCGCTTCTGACGACGGATCACGCGGAGCCGTTCGCCCACCTTGCGGCCGTAGCCCGAAGGCACGATCGGCGCATCGTCGCCCGTCGCCATGTCGTCGCTCACCTTTGCCATCGCTCACCTCTCCGGACCCGATGCGTCCCTCCTGGTCGTCTCCCAGGTGATCCCGATCCGGCGGATGGGAGCCCACGAGCGCCCGGACATCGCGCCGGCCTCACCCGGCCAGCCTAGACGCGCCCGTGCCGTTCTCGCGCCACCACGTGCGGTGGGGGTCCCACCAGTCCGCTGCGCAGGGCCCCGAGCAGCGCGCCGACGGCGATGGCCGCGGTCTCGACCCGCAGGACCTGCGGATTGAGCCCGACTCGGGCCTCGACCTGCGCCAGCTCGCCCTCGGTCCACCCGCCTTCGGGTCCGACCAGCACGGTGGGGTGGGCCAGCGTGGGCGGATCGCCACCCGGTTCGGCCAGGGCGAGGGCACCGGGCGGCGTGTCCCGGGCCAACGCCGTCACCGAGGCCACGGCCAGCACCTCGGGCAGCCAGGCCCGGCGCGACTGCATGGCCGCCTCCCGGG
Organism: uncultured Microthrixaceae bacterium; assembly: GCA_963793965.1. Lineage (GTDB taxonomy): Bacteria > Actinomycetota > Acidimicrobiia > Acidimicrobiales > Acidimicrobilacustridaceae > UBA4742. The sequence goes on along the minus strand of CAWCCB010000006.1, from coordinate 123,071 downwards.
CCACCCGCCGGAGCCGATCCAGGTGGCCCGCGGCCCGGTCGGGCTCCCAGCGCACGACCGAGCGCTCGGCCGCCACCGGGACGATCCGATCGACACCCAGCTCGGTCAGCTTGGCCACGATGAGCTCAGGTCGGCTGCCCTTGACCAGGGCGAAGCCGACGGTGAGCGCCGGGAGGGGGGCGTCCGCCCGTTCGATCTCACCGACGGGCTCGACCGAGTCCCCGAACCGGCAGCGACGCCAGCTCCCGTGCCCGTCGGCGCACACCACCTCGTCGCCGGGGCGGAGCCGCAACGATCGCTGCAGGTGGTGACGGTCCTCGTCACCCACCTCGGGATGGTCCAGGTCGGCGACGAACACCTGGGGTGCCGTCTCCGCCGCCGGGCCCGAGCGCGTCGGCCGGGTCGCCACGGCCGGCTACCGAAAGGCCGAGCGGATCTTGGACAGCAGGCCGGAGTCGACGGCCACGATCTCCTCGCCTCGGGACTCGGCGAAGGCACGCAGGTGCTGCTCCTGCTCGTCGCTCAGGTCGGTGGGGGTGTCCACCACCACCTGGACCAGCAGGTCGCCTCGGCCCCGAGACTCGAGGTGGGGGACGCCCCGGCCCCGCAGCCGGAACACACGACCGGTCTGGGTGCCCTGGGGGATGACCAGGTCCTCGTCGCCGTCGAGGGTCTCGAAGGACAGGTGGGTGCCCAGCGCGGCCTGGGCCATGCTCAGGTGCAGCTCATGGGCCAGGTCGTAGCCATGGCGGACGAACCGCTCGTGGGGCCGGACCCGCACGTGCACGTACAGGTCGCCCATCCCGCCGCCGCGGGGCCCGACCGCACCCCGGCCGTTGAGGCGCAGGGTCGAGCCGGCGTCGATCCCGGGCGGCACGTCCACGGTGTAGGTGGCCGTCTCCGTGCGCCGCCCCTCGCCCCGACAGGTCGGGCAGGGGTTCTCCACCACCGTGCCCAGGCCGCCGCAGCGCGGGCAGGGGCTGGTGGTCACCATCTGGCCCAGCAGCGACTGGCGGACCCGCTGCACCTGGCCCATGCCGCCGCAGTCGGGACAGGTCGACGCCGAGCTGCCGGGCGCCGCGCCGGTGGCCTCGCAGTCGTCGCAGGGCACGGCCGTGCGCACGCTGACCGGGGCCTGGGTGCCGAACACGGCCTCCTCGAAGCTGAGGTCGATGACCGCCTCCAGGTCCGCGCCCCGCGCCGGGCCGGCGCGGCCCCGACCGTCGCCACCGCCGAACGGGTTGCCGCCGAAGAAGGCGTCGAACAGGTCGCCCAGTCCGCCCGAGAACCCTGCCGCGCCCATGGCGTTGGCATCGGGGCCGAAGCGGTCGTAGTGCTGGCGGCGTTCGGGATCGCTGAGCGTCTCGTAGGCCAGCGCCACCTCCTTGAAGCGCGCCTCGGCCTCGGGATCGTCGGGGTTGGCGTCGGGGTGCAGCTCGCGGGCCAGCCCGCGAAAGGCTCGCTTGATCTCATCCGCGGTGGCGGCCCGAGACACGCCGAGCAGCTCGTAGTAGTCGGCCGATCCGGTGGGCACGCTCAGCCTTCGCTCAGGTGGCGGCTCAGCCGCTGGCCGACCACGGCCACCGCGGCCAGAGCCTGGGGGTAGTTCATGCGGGTGGGGCCGAGCACCCCGATGGTGCCGGCGGGCTCGCCCTCCACCGCGTAGGGCGCCACCACCACCGAGCAGTCGGCCAGCGGGGCGATCCCGGTCTCGGTGCCGATGGCCACGTGCAGCCCGCGGTCGAGCACATCCTGCAGCAAGGTGACCACCACGTACTGCTGCTCGAGGATGTCGAGCACCTCGCTCACGGTGGCCACCGCGTCGAAGGCCGAGGCCATGCGGCCCGCCCCGCCGATGTACACGTGTTCACCCGGGGAGTGCTCGTGGCTCAGCACGGCCACCGCCTCCCGGCGCGCCGCCAGTTCGGCGTCGGCCAGATCGTCGTCGGCCAGGTCGGCGTCGGGTTGGGCGGCGTTCGGGGTCTCGCCGGCCAGCTCGACGGCCACCGCCGCCGCCGCGGTCAGGGGTTCACCGGTCAGGCGGGCCGAGAGCCGGGCCGTGGCCACGGCCAGGGCGGCGTCGTCGATGTCGCGGGCCAACTCGATGGTGTGCTTGTCGACCGCCCCGTTGGACAGGACCACCACCACCAGCGCCACCCGGGGCGCCCAGCCCGACGAGCTGGACCGACCGCACGGTGGCCGCTTCCACCGGCGGGCTGACCACCACCGCCGCGTACTGGGTCAGGTTGGCCAGCAGGCGGCTGGTGTCGGCCAACATCTGCTCGAGCTCGCCGTGGGTCTCGGCGAAGAAGGACCGGACCTGCTTTGAGTCGGCGGTGGCCAGCGAGGCCGCGCTCAGGCGGTCGACGAAGAAGCGGTAGCCCTTGTCGGTGGGCACCCGGCCCGCGCTGGTGTGGGGCTGGTGGAGGTACCCCTCCTGCTCGAGGGCGGACATGTCGTTGCGGACGGTGGCCGGGGACACGTGCACCCCCGGGGTGCGGGCCACGTGGCCCGAGCCCACCGGCTGGGCCGTCTCGATGTAGGTCGCCACTACGGCGCGCAGCACCGTGGCCTTGCGCTCGTCGAGCAGATCGGGTTCGTCGTGAGGCTGGTCAGCCATGGGCCATCGCCAGGGTCGGGGAGCTGGCACTCGATGATACCGAGTGCTGGCCGACTCCCTTGGCCCTCTGGTCGGCAAGCCTCCCGGCGGGCGCCTTCGCCATCCAGGTCCCGCCGGTCCAGTGGCGCCGTCCTGACGGACGTCGCCTTCCAGAACCTCCGTCGGCACGCCCTCAGTCGTCCAACTTCAGCGCGGCGATGAAGGCTTCCTGGGGCACCTCGACCCGGCCGATGTTCTTCATGCGCTTCTTGCCCGCCTTCTGCTTCTCCAGCAGCTTGCGCTTGCGGGAGATGTCACCGCCGTAGCACTTGGCCAGCACGTCCTTGCGCTTGGCCTTGACCGTCTCGCGGCTGATGATCCGCCCACCGATGGCGGCCTGGATGGGCACGTCGAACATCTGGCGCGGGATCAGCTCCTTGAGCTTCTCGCTCATGCGCTTGCCGTATTCGTCCGCCTTGTCGCGGTGCACGACGGTGCTGAAGGCGTCCACGGCCACCGAGTTGAGCAGGATGTCCACCTTGACCAGGTCGGACACGGAGTACCCGGCGGGCTCGTAGTCGAGGCTGGCGTATCCCTGGGTGCGGCTCTTCATCTGATCGAAGAAGTCCATCACCACCTCGGCCAGCGGCACCCGGTAGACGAGCTCCATCCGCTCGGGCGACAGGTACTCGATCTTCTGCATCTCCCCCCGCCGGGTCTGGCACAGGTCCATCAGGGTGCCCGCGTACTCGGAGGGCGTGAGGATCGTGGTCGTCAGGTACGGCTCCTCGATGTGGTCGACCTCGCTGAGGTTGGGCATGTCGCTGGGGTTGTCGACCACCAGCACCTCGCCCGCCGTCTTGTGGACCCGGTACTCGACCGACGGCGCGGTGGCGATCAGCGCCAGGTCGAACTCGCGCTCGAGCCGCTCGCGCACGATGTCCATGTGGAGCAGGCCCAAGAAGCCGCACCGGAACCCGAAGCCCAGCGCCCCCGAGGTCTCCGGGGCGTAGGTGTAGCTGGAGTCGTTGAGCCGCAGCTTCTCGAGCGCCTCCCGCAGGTTGGCGAAATCGTCGCCCTCCACCGGGTAGAGCCCGCAGAACACCATGGGCTTGGGGTCGCGGTAGCCCTCCAGGGCCGGCGCCGGTCGAGCCGCCTCGGTCACCGTCTCACCCGAGCGCGCCTCACCGACGTCCTTGATACCGGCGATCAGGTACCCCACCTCCCCCGGGCCGAGCTCGGCCACCGGGGTGGGATCGGGCCGGCGCACCCCCACCTCGTCGGCGCTGTAGGTGGCCCGGGCCTGCACGAACGCCAGCTTGGCGTCGGTGCGCAGCCGACCGTTCATGACCCGCACCGAGCTGACCACCCCGCGGTACTGGTCGAAGTACGAGTCGAAGATCAGGGCCTGCAACGGGGCATCGGCGTCACCGGCGGGGGGCGGGATCCGTTCGATCACCGCGTCCAGCAGCTCGGCCACGCCCTCGCCGGTCTTGGCGCTGACGCGCAGGATGTCCTCGGCCGGGATGGCCAGGACGTTCTCGATCTCCTGGGCGTAGCGATCGGGGTCGGCGGCCGGCAGGTCGACCTTGTTGAGCGCGGCCACGATCTCGAGGTCGTTCTCGAGGGCGAGGTAGCAGTTGGCCAGGGTCTGCGCCTCGATCCCCTGCGCCGCATCCACCAGCAGGATCACGCCTTCGCAGGCCGCCAGCGAGCGGGACACCTCGTAGCCGAAGTCCACGTGACCGGGCGTGTCGATCAGGTTGAGCACGTGGTCCCGGTAGTCGAGACGCACGCTCTGGAGCTTGATGGTGATGCCCCGCTCGCGCTCGATGTCCATCGAATCGAGGTACTGGGCCCGCATGTCCCGGGCCTGCACGGCACCCGTGATCTCGAGCATCCGATCGGCCAGGGTGGACTTCCCGTGATCGATGTGGGCGATGATCGATAGGTCGCGGAAGCGGCTCAGGTCGGACACGGGCTCGCGGGGGCTCGAGGGCTGGGGTGCGTCGGCAGGATCGGGCGGTCCCGGGGGACGGCCACCGGCGCCGGGGCCATGCTAGAAGGTGAGAGGCGGACCCTGACCATTGCCTCCCGACTTGCCCGGCAGGGGCTCGCGACCGCTACGATGGTCCGTCGCGCAACGCCCGAGACGTGCTCTCACTCCCCGACGACCAGGATCACCGTGGCCAACATCAAGAGCCAGATCAAGCGAAACAAGCAGAACGAGCAGCGCCGCGTGCGCAACAAGGCCGTCCGCTCCGAGCTCAAGACCCGCACCAAGGCCGCCACCAGCGCGGCCGAGCAGGGCGCCGAGAACGCCGACGAGCTGGCTCGCCTGGCCATCAAGCGACTGGACAAGGCCGCGGCCAAGGGCATCATCCACAAGAACCAGGCCGCTCGACGCAAGTCCCGTCTGGTCAAGCGCCTGGCGGCCGCCAGCGCCTGACCGGCGCATCGGCGGGCTGGCGTCTCGGCCCGCCGAACGCCTCAGCTTCGGCGCGCCCCGGCCCGGGCCCCACGACTCCGCGCCGCCGCCTTGGGCGTGCGGCTGGCCAACCGGGCGACGAGGACCTCCACCACCAGCTCGACGGGCCAGGCCTTGGCCCCGCGCAGGTCGAGGTCGGCGTCGGCCAGCAGGCCCACGAACTCGTGGATGCGCTCGGGTCCCAGGGCGCGGGTCTGCTCGAGGGCCTTGCGGGCCGGGAACGTGGAGCCCTTGAGGCCGAGCAGCTCGGCGGCCTGCGCCTCGCGGTTGGCCCCCGAACCCTCCAGGCGCAACATGCGCTGGTAGTGGCCGTGGAGGCTGGCGGTGATCTGCAGGGGGTGGCGGCCCGCGGCCAGCATGCGGGTCAGCACGGTGAGCGCGGCCTGGGCGTCGCCCCGATCGATGGCGTCGGTCAGGTCCCACGGAGCTACGTCACCGGCGTCGCCCAGGTACGGCTCGATGTCGGCCACACCCAGATGGGCACCCGGACCGAAGGCGCCCTCGAACGTGTCGAGCAGGATGGCCAGACGACTGACCTCCTCGCCCAGGTGGTCGACCAGCCGGGCCCGGGCGGCCGCGTCCAGCACCAGGTCCGACGAGGCCAGGTGCTCGTCGAGCCAGGCGGTCCGCTGGCGACCCGAACCGGGCTTGGTGTCGATCACCATTCCCCCCGACTGGGTCACGGCGTCGGTCAGCTTGCGGGGCACCGCCGCGACCCGTGCCCCCGACCGCGGCCCCTTCTCCCACGCCAGCACCAGCACCGTGGAGGGCAGGGGGTCGGCCAGGTAGGCCACCAGCGGGGCCACCGAATCGCCGGTGGAGAAGACGGCGGCGTGGCGGCCCACCACCACCCGACGATCGGTGAGGAAGGGCGGAGTCTGGGCCGCGTCCACCAGCGGCCCGATCCCGTAGGTGCCGGTGTCGTTCTCGTAGGCGCCGGCATCGAGCTCGGTCAACACCAGTGAGCGATCGGCGCCATCCAGGGCGGCGTCGACCAGTTCACGCACCGCATCGGACACCAGCACGGGATCGTCGCCCTTGACCAGGTGGATGGGGACGCCGTCGATCTCGGTCACGCCGCCTCCAGGATGGCGGCCATCACGTCGGCCACCCGGCGACCGGCCACCACGTCGTGGCACCGCAGCACGCGACAGCCCAAGCCCACACCCAAGGCGTGGGCGGCCACCGTGCCCAGGGCCGCGCCGTCCACGTCCACGTCCAGCAGCTTCCACAGGAACCGCTTGTTGGACGCGGACAGGAACACCGGATAGCCCAGCGCCACCAGCGCGTCCGAGCGACGCAGCAGCACCAGCGACTGGGCCTCGGTCTTGCCCAGGTCCAGGCCGGCGTCGACCATGATCCGTTCGGCGGGGATGCCCGCGGCCTCGGCGGCCCGGGCCCGATCGGCCAGGAACCCCACCACCGTGGCCACCACGTCGTCGTAGACGGGCTCGGGATCGGGCACCCGCGGTCGGAGCCGGATGTGGGTGGCCACCACGGAGGCACCGGCCGCGGCGCACGCGCCCAGGTAGTCCGGGTCGGCGAAGCCGCTGATGTCGTTGCCCACCACCGCGCCGGCGGCGAAGCAGGCCGCGGCCACCGAGGCCCGCCAGGTGTCCACCGACAGGGGCAGGTCGAACCGGGCGCCCAGCGCCTCGATGGCGGGCACCACGCGAGTCAGCTCCTCGTCCTCGGAGACCTCTTCGCCCGGTCCCGCCTTCACCCCTCCCACGTCCAGGAAGTCGGCGCCGTCGACCACCATGCGTTCGGCCTGGCGCAGGAAGGCCTCGAAGTCGTAGTAGCTGCCCCGGTCGTAGAACGAGTCAGGGGTGCGGTTGAGGATCCCCAGGATCAGGGCCCGATGGGTCACGTCGAAGCGGTGGGGCCCGAGCGACAGCAGCACCCGCCGAACCTACACCGGGCTCCCGCGACACCGTCACGGCCAGGCGCGGGGGCCCTTCAGCCACGGTGACCACCAGCTCACCGATGCGCTCGACCCCTCCCTTGGCCGGTGTGCGGACCTCACCGAGGGCCCCCAGCGCGGCCGTGCGCCGGGCCTGCGCCGACGCTGAGGCTGAGGCGGGTGTGGCCGGCTGACCCACCCACGCACCGCGGACCGGCACCCGCCGTGCCACCTGGGCCACCACCTCGAGGCTGGTCACCGACCCGGTGGGCACCACCACCAGGTCGAGGCGGTCGACACCGGCGCGGCGCAGCCCGTCCAGCAGGTCGCGGGCCTGGGGCCGGGCTCCCAGCACCAGCACTGCCGGACGACCGGCGCCGCGCCCGGTCCACAGCTCACCGGAGCGCCCCAGGGCCACCTGCGCCGGCGACGCCGTGCCGAGCGCGGCCAACCCGAGCGCGGGCCAGGCCAGCACGCCCACCAGGCCGAGCCAGCCGGCCCGGGCCAGCCGAGCCCGCCCGGCGCGCCCGGCGTGCACCGCCACCCAGGCCGTGGCCGCTCCCAACGCCAGCCCCACCGGCCCGATCTGGCCCATGGGCGCGGCCGCCCCCCACCGCGCCACCGCCTCCACCCACCAGACCAGCGCCCCCGCCGGCAGCTGCACCACCGTGGCCAGCCGACCGCCCACCAACCCGGCCAGCGCGCCGACGGTCATCCCCCACCCCATGAGTAGCCCGGCCGCCGGTTCGGCCAGCAGGTTGGCGGGCAGGGTGGCCACCGGCAGCCCGCCGTAGAAGGCGATGAGGATGGGCGACACCGCCACCTGGGCAGCCAGGGTGACCGCCGCCGGGCGGGCCAACCACCCGGGCAGGGGAAGCTGCTCGGCCAGCGGGCGGGCGGCCACCAGGATGCCGGCGGAGGCGGCCACCGAGAGCTGGAACCCGGCCACCCCCACCAGCATCGGGTCGATGAGCACGAGAGCGGTGACGGCCAGCCCCAGGATCCGCAGCCCGCTGGCCCGGCGACCCAGCGACCAGGCGGTGACCCCGATGAGGGCCATGGCCGTGGCCCGCAGCACGGACGGCTCGAACCGGGTCAGCGCGGCGAACACCACCAGCACGAGCACCGTGGCCACCCACCGGGCCCGCGGCCCCATCCGGCGCAGCAGCGGGCCGGCGGCGGCCACCACGAAGGCGACGTTCTCGCCCGAGACGACCAACAGGTGGCTCAGCCCTGATCCCCGGAAGTCGTCGGCCACCACCGGGGACTGGCCGCGCACGTCACCCAGGACGAAGCCGCCATACAAGCTGCGCTGGTCGCTCGAGAGGGGACGGGCCCCGGCCAGCAGCACACCCCGGAGCGCGTTGACCCCAGCCACCACGGGACCGTCGCCGGCCACCGCGGTCAACTGATCGGGGGTCACCACGCCCACCACATGGCGTCGGGCGTCGAGGTCGTCGCCGGGTGGGCGAGGTGCCACCCGGCCCTGCACCCGGATCCGTTGGCCGGCCTCCCGGTCGGCCAGGACCGAAGCCCACCGACCGTGGGCCCAGACCTCGAAGTGATGGCCCTGGGCCCGGACCTCGGCCACCACCGCGCCGGCCACGTCCTGGGGATCGTCGACCAGGGTGGCGGTGGACGCGAACGGCCCGGGTGCGACCGGGCGATCGCCCTGCCAGGCCCGGGCGCCCAGGCAGGCCGACAGCAGGCCGGCGGCCAGGATCACCGCGACCGGCCGCCGGGTCACCCCCGCCACCGCGAGGCCGGCGCCGGCCACCCAGGGCGAGACACCGGGTGACCACCAGGCGGCCACGGCCACCACCGCGGTCAGGACCAGCACCTGCCCGTCGGACAGGGCGCGGCTGCGCCCAGCCGGCACCCGGTCACGGCCGGCCGGCACCTGGCCCGCACCGAGTCCGCTCACACGCGGGCGTGGGGTTGGATCTGAGCCAGCTTGGCCGGACCGATGCCAGCCACCTGGGCCAGGTCGTCGACCTGGCGGAAGGGACCGTGCTGGCGCCGATAGGCGATGATGGCGGCCGCCGTGGCCGGACCCACACCCGGGAGGGCGTCGAGCTGGTCGGCGGTGGCCGTATTGATGTCGACCGGGGCGCTGGGCTGGTCCGACGTGGACCCGGACCCCTCCCCCGCCGAGCCCGTCGCCGACCCCGCCCCGCCTCCGTCGACCGGGTCGGGCAGATCGGTCTGACCCAGGTGCGGGATGTAGATCAGCGTGCCGTCGGCCAGCGCGGCTGCCTGGTTCACCCGGTCCCCGTCGGCGTCGGCGGCCAAGCCACCCGCGGCGCGCACGAGATCCCCGACCCGGGAGCCGGACGGGAGGTGGTACACACCCGGGTGCACCACCGCGCCGGCCACCTGCACCACCAGCGCGGCAGTGGCGGGGCTGCCCGAGCCCTGGACGCGGTCGGTCGTGCTCGCCGATCCGTCCACCCATGAGACCGCCGGGGCACCGGCGGTCGGCCCGGTCGCACCCGGCCGACGGCCGACCACCGCCACCACGGCCAGCCCGATGGCGATCACCGCCACCGCGCCCAGAGCCCAGGACACGGGGCTGGCCCCCACCCGCGCCCGTGTCGAATCCCAAACCCGCTCCGACCACGTGGAGCGTTGCTCCACCACCTCGCGCAGCGCGTCGAGGGCTCGACGACCGGCAGGATCAGGCTGCGATCCGGACTTGTCGGGGGTCGCGGGGCCAGGCGCGCTCGGTGGCTGGGACGACGAGGTCGGCGATGGGTCGGACGACGACACGATCCCTCCGGGCACTGGCGGGGGCCGGTGGAGGGGAAGGTGTGGACGCCCGGGCGGCGGTCGGACGGCGCCGACGGGCGCGGGACCCGAGCTGAAAGCTAGACGGCGCCGGGCGGGCTGTCACCCCCCAGTTGGTAAGAGGTGGGCCTCGGCTCAGAACAGGCGGGCGGTGAGCTTGCGGCGGTAGTCGGCGGTGCGAGGATCGTCGGGCCCGAGGAGCTCGAGCAGATCGACGAACTGCTGGCGGGCGTCGTCGTCACCCTTGACCTGATCGAGCAGGGCGTCGAGCCGCGGCCCCACATCATCGACGTCGTCGGCCACCGCGCCGGCGCGAGCCCGGGCGGCCACGTGACGGGTGGCGGCCGTCTCAGGGATCCGTTCGAGCAGGGCCAAGGCCTCCTCGGTGCGGCCGGCATCGACCAAGAGGTCGCCGAGGGCCACGATGGCGGCCTCGTTCCCGGGGTCGAGCTCCAGGGCGCGGCGCAAGGAGTCCTCGTCCCCGGCGGCCAGCAGCTGGGCCAGCTCGACCTCAGCGTCGGACGGGAGCAGCCGGTCGATGAACTCACGCACCTGCGGCTCGCCCTGGGCCCCCACGAACCCGTCGATCACCTTGCCGTCGCGCAGCACGTAGACCGCGGGGATGCCCTGCACCCGGAAGGCCGCCGAGGCCTGCGGGTTCTCGTCCACGTTGATCTTGACCAGCGCCACCTGGCCCTGGGTCTCTTCGACCACCCGCTCGAGGATGGGTCCCAAGGTCTTGCAGGGCCCGCACCACGGGGCCCACAGGTCCACCACCACGGGGACCTGGGCCGAGCGGGCCATCACGTCGGTCTCGAAGCTGGCGTCGGATGCGTCGATGTAAGCGAGGGTCACGGGTTCCAGGATACGGGGCGCTCCGACCGAGCCCACGCTTCGCAGCCCCTGGCGCGCCCGGTAGCGTGGCCTCCTCGCCCAGGGCGCGGGGCCGTGCCCGCATGGCGTGATCCGCACACGGCGTGACCAGGAAGGGGGAGCTCGTGGACGGTCCAGCGCAGCCAGGCGACCAGCCGACGGTCGAGGGCATCGACTCGGCGGGCGTGACCGACTGGTTCATCGCGCACGCCCCCGCGGTGTCCCCGCCCCTGCGATTCGAGCTGATCACCGGCGGCCACTCCAACCTGACCTTCAGCGTGAGCGACGCCGACCAGCGCCACTGGGTGCTGCGCCGCCCGCCGCTGGGCCAGGTGCTGGCCACCGCCCACGACATGGGCCGTGAGCATCGGATCATCACCGCGCTGGCACCCACCGACGTGCCGGTGGCACCCACGGTGGGACTGTGCACCGATGACTCGGTGAACGGCGCGCCCTTCTACGTCATGGAGTTCGTGGACGGCACCGTGGTGCGCGACGTGTCGGTGGCCGAGAAGCTCGACCCGACGTTGCGCCGGGCCGCCAGCGAGTCCATCATCGAGGTCCTGGCCCGCATCCACGCCGTCGACCTGGTGGCCAGCGGCCTGGACGACCTGGGCCGTCACGAGGGCTACATCGAGCGTCAGCTCAAGCGCTGGTACAGCCAGTTCGAGAAGTCCAAGACCCGCGAGGTCCCCGAGCTCGACCGGGTCTACCAGGACCTCAGCTCGGAGGTCCCCATCCAGGCCGGGGCGACGATCGTGCACGGTGACTACCGGCTGGACAACTGCATGATCGGTCCGGACGGCCAGGTCATGGCCGTGCTCGACTGGGAGCTGTGCACCCTGGGCGATCCCCTGGCCGATCTGGGGCTGCTCATGGTCTATTGGACCGACCCCGACGACGTGCACCCGGCCGGGGTGTCAGGCGCCACCGTGCTCGACGGCTTCCTGCGCCGTGACGACCTGCTGGCCCGCTACGCCGAGGAGTCGGGCCGCGACCTGTCGGCCATCGACTACTACGTGGCCTTCGGCTACTGGAAGCTGGCCTGCATCATCGAAGGCGTCTACGCCCGCTACAAGGGCGGCGCCATGGGCCACCGCGGCGACGACGGCGCCTTCGACTTCTTCGGTGAACAGGTCATCGCGCTGACCGAATCAGCCCGCCAGGCGATCGGACGGCTGGAGTGAGCTCGCTCTACGAGTTCGTGCAACGCCCCGACCTGGAGTCGCCGCTGCTGGTGGTGGTGCTGGAGGGTTGGATCGACGCCGGCTTGGGTGCGGGCACGGCCATGGAGACCATCTCCGCGGCCACCACCATGGAGCTGGTGGCCAGCTTCGACACCGATGCGCTGCTCGACCATCGGGCCCGCCGCCCCACCATGCATCTGGTGGACGGGATCCAGACCGGGCTCACCTGGCCCACGATCGAGCTGCGGGCGGGCTCGGATCCCGACGGCAACGACGTGCTGTTCTTGCTGGGGGCCGAGCCGGACCACTCGTGGCGGGCCTTCTCCCGAGCCGTCATCGACCTGGCCCTCGAGTTCGGCACCCGCATGGTCGTCGGCCTGGGCGCCTACCCGGCGCCGGTGCCCCACACCCGCCCGACCCGGGTGGTACCCACCACCGCATCGATGGACCTGGCTCGCCAGGTCGGCCTCATCACCGGACGGATCGACGTGCCCGCCGGCGTCCAGGCCGCCATCGAGGAGCTGGGAGCCGAACACGGGCTGGGGGCACTCGGCCTCTGGGCCCAGGTCCCCCACTACGCGTCGGCCATGCCCTATCCGGCGGCCGGCCTGGCCCTCATCGAGACGCTGGTGCAGGTGGGCCAGGTCCATTTCGGCACCGGCACCCTGGCTGCCGAGGCCGAGGCGGCCCGCACGCGGCTCGACACGCTCATCGCCGACAGCGAGGAGCACCAGGAGCTGGTCCGCCAGCTCGAGGGCCGGGTCGACGCCCAGGCCGAGGTCGACGGTCGGCCCCTCCCCTCGGGCGAGGAGCTGGCCGCCGAGCTCGAGCGCTTCCTGCGCGACCAGGAGACCTGACCCCGCCAGGCCCGGAGCCGCTGGACCGATGACACCCGGATGCCGAAGGCACCCGCAGGGAGGCTCGCCGACCGAAGGGTCAGGAAGGCGGGGTCGGACGGGGTGAGGGCGACGGGTAGGCGGGTACGGATTCGGCCGCCGGGACCTTGGTGTAGATGGTCACCGCGCCCTGGGGGTTGAACACGTCCGGCGGCGCATCGGGGAACTGCCCGGGCAGGTAGCGCTTGCCCCCGTCCACGTACTCGTAGAGCCCTTTGCCCTGGTGGTTGAGCTCATCGGGACCCGAGGCGTTCGGGTTCCACCAGATCTGGGTCACGTCGTCGATGCCCTGGTAGTCGGTCTCGGGCCAGATGCCGTGGTTGCCGTAGGTGATGAGCGGTTGGGTCACGGCCTCGGGAACCCGGACCAGGGAGAAGTAGGCCGACAACAGGTTCTGCGGGGTCAGGTCCGGCCCGGTCGCCTGCAGACCGGAGTAGAGCAGGCTGAACAGCGGGACGGTCACCGCCGACCCGGTGGCCGCCGGCGGGTTCTTGCCGTAGAACCAGTGGTACAGGTAGATCGCGCCGCTCACCGACGGGTCGGTGCGGGCTGCTCCGGTGGTGAGGCCGAAGGCGTGGGACCACTGCTTCTGGTCGTAGGTGCGGGCGAAGATGGCCGTGTCGGTCAACAGCGCCGAGGCACCGCTCACGATCCACTCCGGGAAGTACTCCTGGTTGGTGGCCGCGGTGGTCAACGGACCGGGGGCCACCGGGTCGCCGCTGAAGATCACCGTGGTGACCCCGGCCGACTTGAGCTGGGCAATCAGTCCGTTGGCGTCGATGTTGGTGGGTGACTGATAGGCCAGACGGGCCGAGAGCTTGACCCCCTGCTTGGCCAGGCTGGCCACGAAATGGTCGGTCTGGGTCTCGCTGTCCTGGCCGGTCGAGATGTAGACCAGCCCGAACTTGCGCGTCTGAGACTGGAGGGCGGGGCTGCCGGCGTGGATGGCCGGGCGACCCTTGAGCTGGGCGCCGATGTAGTCGGCCAGCTCGATCTGGCCCTCGTCCGCGTTCATGGGCAGGCCGATGGCGTAGGGCGCGTTCTTGGCGTAGAAGGTGTTGGGCTGGCTGGGCACGCAGTCGATGCAGAAGATCTTGTTGGCGATGATGGTCTGGCCGAAGGCGGCGGTCAGAACGGGCCCGTTGAGCACGGCGAAGGGCTTGATGGTCTCGGCGATGGTGGTGGCATCGGCCCGGGCCGCCACCTCGTCGTCGACCGTGCCGGTGCCCACGAAGGGCACCAGGTCCACGTGGCGTCCGTAGAGCTCGGAGTAGGTCTCCAGGAACTTGATGTAGCCCTTGACCGTGTCGATCGTCTGCTGGTTGGTGTCGGAATCGGCGATCGAGCCCTCGATGTACTTGAGGATGGGATCGTCGGGCTGGGCCAGGTAGAGCACGACCTTGATCGAGTCGCTGGTCACGCCTTGGTAGGTGGCCCCACCGTTGTCACCGTGGAAGGGGGCGTAGCAGTCGCCCGCGAAGTAGTACGGGTACTTCAGCTTCCCGGTGGTGGTGTCACAGCGGCTGCCCCAGTCGATGTCCTTGGTCTTGCCCGCCGCCTTGGCCTGGGTCCACGACATCACCCCGGTCGGGTGGAAGCCGCCGGGCGCGGTGGTGGTGCTGGTCCCCGTGCTGGTCGACGAGCTGTTGCCGCGGGTGGCCACCACCACGCCGGCCACCACCAGCAGGACGACCACGATGGCGATCAGCGGGCCATAGCGCCGCAGGAACGGACGGGATGGCGGAGCAGCGGTCGGTTGCATGGACGGGTTCCCCCTCTGGAACGGATGGTCAGGTCTCGATGGTGCCCGAGCGGGCGATGACGGCGGCGGTGTCCCCCAGGTAGGAGCTCACCACCACGGGATCGTGGAGCACGTCGTCGGGCACGCCGTCGGCCACCAGCAGGCCCTGGTCGAGTGCGATCAGCCGGTCGGCCACGGAGGTGACCAGCGGCATGTCGTGTTCGATCACCAGCAGCGTGGCGCCCAGCTCATCGCGCAGGCGCAGCAGCAGCGGGGCCAGGGCCTCGGACTCGCGCTGGGCGATGCCGCTCGACGGTTCGTCCAGGAGCACCACGCTGGGGTGGTCCGCGACCACGCAGGCCAGATCGACCACGCGTCGCGAACCGGTGGAGAGCTCGTGGATGAACTTGGTGCGGAACGCGCCCAGGTGCAAGAGCTCGACCAGCTCGGCCACCCGCCGGCTCACCGCCTGCTCCGAATCGAAGGCGGCGGGCAGGTGCAGCGCCGGGTTGAGCGGGTCGCGCACCTCCACCCACCTATCCAGGGCCACGGCGATGGTCTCTTCGACCGTCAGCGCCGGGAAGAGCTGCGCGTCCTGGAACGAGCGACCCAACCCCAGGCGGGCCCGTTGATCGGGGCTGCGCCCGGTGAGCTCGACCCCGCCCAGCACCACACGGCCGGCGTCGGCTCGGGTGAACCCGGAGATGAGGTCGAACAGGGTGGTCTTGCCGGCGCCGTTGGGCCCGATGATGCCCACCACCTCGCCCGGCGCGGCCATCAGGGTCACCCCGCCCACGGCCTGGATGCCGCCGAAGCGCACCCGCACCTCCAGCACCTCCAGCGCCGCGGTCACCGGTCCGTCGGCCTCGGCCTCGACCTCGACCGCCTCGCCGGCCGGGGTGGGGCGTGGTGGGTGCCCGTTGCCCGTCGGCACGGCCGGGGCCGGCGTCGCCCCGGCGCCGCCGGCCGTGGGGACCAGATCGGGCGACGCGGTGCCGACCCCCTCCAGGAACACCGAGCGCAGGATGTCGGGGCGCTCCAACAGCTCGGCGGTGGGGCCGTGGAAGCGGATCTCGCCCTTCTCCATGAAGTAGGCGGTCTGGGCGATGGTCAGGGCCAGGTTCACCGACTGCTCGACCAGGATCACGGTGGTGCCCTGTTCCCGGATGGCGGCCACCATGGGCAGGAGCTGTTCGACCACCACCGGGGCCAGCCCGAGCGAGAGCTCGTCGATCAGCAGCAGCCGGGGGCGTCCCAGGAAGGCCATCCCCAGGGCCAGCATCTGCTGCTGGCCACCGGACAGGTTGCTGGCCGGTTCTTCCATGCGGGCGGCCAGGATCGGGAACTGCTCGAGCACCTGGTCGACCCGGTGGGCCAGCTCGGCCGACCGCTTGCGCTCCAGCCACCCGGCCACCCGTAGGTTCTCGCGCACGGTGAGGCTGGGGAAGACGCCGCGACCGCCTGGCACCTGGCTGATGCCGTGGGCCGCGATCTCGTTGGGTGGGGCGTGGGTGATGTCGCGCCCGTCGAAGATGACCGCGCCCTTGTCGGCCTCCACCACCCCGCAGATGGCCTTGAGCAACGTCGACTTCCCCGCCCCGTTGGTGCCCAACAGGGCCACGATCTCCCCCTCGTCGATCTCGAAGTCGACGTCGAAGAGCACCTGCACGTTGCCGTAGTAGACCTGCAAGCCCCGGCACAGCAGCAGCTTGACCCGACCGTGGCGACGCTCGTAGAGCACCTCGGAGCGGGCCGCGGCCATGGCCCAGACCTGTTTGATGTCCTCGTTGAGGACTCGGCCCGAGCCGGCCAGGATCAGGCCGCCGGCCACGAACACCGGCGTCATGATCAACATGCCCGGGCGGATCCCGATGCCATCGCTCACCGCGCCGACGATGGGCAGCACGATCAGCCCAGGTATCACCCAGATGGCACCCAACGAGAAGCCCATCGACCGGGCCCGGGGCGGGATGCCCAGCGACAGCGCGGCGAACACGCCGGGCCCCACGATGGCCAGCGTGGCCGAAATGGCCATGTTGGCCACGATGGTCAGCCACAGCCAGGGGGCCAGGGCGAACAGTGCGGCGAAGGCCCCGCACACCAGGGCGGCGCCGGCCAGGAACTTCATGATCAGGGCCGGATCGCGCATGATCAGCTTGGTGCCGAATCGGGCGCCGATGACCAGGCCGACCACCTGCACCGGCTCGGTGATGGCCGCGATGTAGGCCCGGTGCACCGTGTCGAGGCCGAAGGCGTCCTGGTAGAGCAGCGCGGCCAGCGAGGTGAAGCCGATGATGGAGGCGGCCAGGAAGGGCAGGGCGTAGAAGACCCGTCGCAGGCTGTCCACCTTCCAGACCATGCGCCACGACTCGGCGAACGACGGGGGCGGCTCCTCGGTCAGGAGGGCCTCGCCCTCCATGCCCATCGCTTCACGCTCCTGCACGCCCCGCACCGGCTCGACCAGGCGAAGGCCGAGCAGCACCAGGATGACGGTGGGGACGGCCAGGACGATGAACGGGAGCCGCCAGCCCACCCAGGCCGCCAGCAGACCGGCCATGAGGGGCCCGAAGAAGGCGCCCAGGGCGTTGGCGAACCGGTAGAAGGAGAAGACCCGAGGGTCGCGAGGCGATCGGGAACCAGTCCGACAGCAGGGAGTTGTGGGTGGGCAGTGCGGTGGCCTGGCCCACGCCCGACCCCGACCGCATGATCACCAGCACCCAGATGAAGAAGGCCAGCCCGGTGCCGAAGGAGAAGAGGGCGAAGACGGAGGAGCCGACGAGCATCAGCCGCACCCGGCTGCGGCTGTCGGCCATCTGCGCGATGGGCACGGTCAGCGACAGCCCGAGCAGGGCGGCGGCCGCCACCAACGACAGGATGCCGGCGTTGGACATGTGGAACGACTTCTGGATGTTCGGGATGAGCAGGCCGAACGAGTCCCGGTCCATCTCCTCGACCATGTTGAAGCCGAACAGGATGGCCAGGGCGTAGATGGGTCCCCCGCCCGACAGGTCGGTCAGCCAACGACCGGGGTGGCGCAAGGCGAACCTGGCCCGCTCCGGCCAGGGCGAGGCCGGCGGGACGGCCAGCGGGGCGATGGGGATCACGACTGGGCTCCGCTGGACCCGACCGGGTTGGCCGCGTCCGGGGTCGGGACGTGACCGTTGGCCCGTCCGATGTCCAGGTCGACGGCCACGATGTCGTCGGCGGCGATGATGGCCTCCACCTCGGCCGCCGCCTCCGCGCCGCTGATCTCCTCCGCCGGATGGCGGGTGTCGGCCACCAGGCTGGGGACGATGATCCCCCGCCGCCCGGCCACCCACCGCAGGGCGGCGTCGCGGCCCCGGTAGATCAGGTCTCCGATGCCGCCGGGGATGATCATCAGCACCAGCAGCACCCCGGCCGCCGAGGCCAGGGTCTGCCACTGGGCACCGGGCAGCCACCACTGCGCCCCCTTCAGGTACAGCGAACCGAGGCCGGCACCCAGCAGGGAGCCCAGCCCACCGACCACTGCGGCGGTGAACACGATGAAGCTCTGGTCGGCACCGTAGGTGGCCGGGCTGAACCCGCCCAGCAGGTGCACCAGCAGGCAGCCGCCCACCGCGGCCAGGAACCCGGAGATGGCGAAGGCGGTGAGCTTGGCCCGCAGGATGTTGATGCCGTAGGCCTGGGCGCCTCGTTCGTTCTCCCGCAGGGCCAGCAGCACCCGGCCGGTGCGGCTGCGGCGGATGCCGCGGACGGCCAGCACGGTGAGGGCCAGCACACCGACGCACACCCAGTAGTAGGTGCGTTGCGAGGCCAGGTCGAGTCGAGCGAACAGGTGCGGTCGGGGAACGACGGTGTTGGGGTCGGGCACCCAGGCGAAGTGCTGCACGTTGAGGAAGTAGGCCGAGGTGGCCAGGGCGAACGCGAGCGTGGTCACAGCCAGGAAGAACCCCTTCAGCCGCAGGGCCGGGAGCCCCACCACCACGGCCACCGCCGCGCCGACCAGCCCGGCCAGGAGCAGGCTGAGGCCCAGGTCGAGGTTCCAGTGGAGGGTGGCGTAGGCGCCCACCGCGGCCCCGAAGGCGGCGAAGGACATCTGGCCCAACGACACCTGGCCGGCCCATCCGGTGAGCACGACCACCGACATGGTGATGATCACGAAGACCACCGCGGCCGCCGCCTTCACCTGGTCGCCCACGCCCAGCCACAGCGGCAGCGACAACACCGCGGCGAAGGCCAGCAGACCACCGCCCCAGCGCACCGCCCGCACCTCGGGCAACGATCGCAACTCGTGGGGCACGGGTCGAACCTCGTCGGACGCGTTCCAACTCGACGAGGTGTCCTGGTCGGCGCGGGTCGAACCCACCTTGCGCACCAGGAGGCACACCACGATGACCACGGCCAGGATGGGCTCCACCATCTCCGGGTTGGTCTTGTAGTGCCAGGTGATGCCGCGCTGGAGCAGCCCGATGGCCACCGCCGAGGCGGCGACGGCCGGCAGGTCGACCAGGTTCCCCAGCATCAGGGCGGCCAAGGCGGCCAGCAGCACGGTGAGGTTGAGCGTGGTGATGACCGGCAGCCCCTGGATGCCCGCCTGCAGGAAGACACCCAGGAACGACAGCAGGGCGGCCAGCGACCAGATGACGGTCTGCAACCGCTTGACCGGCACGCCCAGCAGGCTGGCCCGGTCGGCGTTCTCGGCACTGGCCCGGATGGCCACCCCGATGCTGGTGAAGCGCAGCAGCAGGGCCACGCCCAGCAGGGCCAGCGGAGCCAGGACGAGCGCGATCAGGTGGTCAGCCGAGAACACGATGGGTTCGATGGTGAAGCGGAAGGTCAGCGGGAAGTGGATCTGGTTGGTGGCCGGGCGCTTGCCCCAGATCAGCGGGATGATCACCGCGCCCAGCGAGAGCAGCTCGGCCAGACCCAGGGTGGCCACGGTCAGGATGAGGCGGGGCGATCGGAAGAACCGCCGGATGATGGCCAGCTCGACCAGGGCCCCGAGCAGGAGGGCGCCGACCAACCCGATGGACAGAGCCAGGAAGTAGTTCCACCCGGCATAGACCACCAGGCACACGGCCAGGACGGTGGGGGCGGTGCCCAGCTCGCCCTGGGCGAAGTTGAGGATGCGGTTGGAGCGGTAGATGAGGGCCATGCCCACCGCGATGGTGGCGCCGACCAGGCCGAGAATCAGCCCCTCGACGGCCACCCCGGCCGGCATGGGGAACACCGCGAGGCTCAACACCAGGATGATCACCGCTGGCGCGAACCGACCTGCCAGGGTCCGCAAGCGTGGTGATCCCAGCGTCGCCATACCCACCAGGTGGGCCCCCTTGTTTGTCGACTGCCCTACCCGGCGCTCCGCGACCCGCCCTGCATGACCGTCGGTCCCTCCGGACCGATCGACCGTCCCCATCAGGGCGCGCGCGACGCGTGACCCGAACCCTATTGCATGGACTCTGCAACTCGCCGGGAATGGTCTTGACAAGTCTGTTGCGCCGGCCCGTCTAGGGTGCGGCCGTGAAGATCGACGGGGGCATCCCAGGAGCACTGAGCGGCGCAGCCGACGCCGCCACCGCGGCCGAGGCGGCCGGGTACGACGGCGCCTGGAGCGCCGAGACGTCACACGACCCGTTCTTCCCGTTGCTGCTGGCCGCCGAGCACACGCGCCGGATCGAGCTGGGCACCGGCATCGCCGTGGCCTTCGCCCGCAACCCCATGAACCTGGCCCAGATCGCCTGGGACCTGCAGAGCTACTCGCAAGGCAGGTTCCTGCTCGGCCTGGGCTCCCAGATCAAGCCCCACATCACCAAGCGCTTCTCCATGGAGTGGAGCCACCCGGCCCCGCGCATGCGCGAATTCATCCTGGCCATGCGGGCCATCTGGGACAGCTGGAACGACGGCACCAAGCTCGACTTCCAAGGCGACTACTACACCCACACCCTCATGACCCCGTTCTTCAACCCGGGGCCCAACCCCCACGGCAACGCCAAGGTGTTCCTGGCCGGTGTGGGTGAGCTGATGACCGAGGTGGCCGGCGAGACCTGCGACGGGTTCCTGTGCCACGGCTTCACCACCGAGCGCTACCTGCGCGAGGTCACCGTGCCCGCCCTCGAGCGCGGCCTGGCCCGGTCAGGTCGGACCCTGGCCGATCTGGAGATCTCCGGGCCCGCGTTCGTGGTCACGGGCGCCAACGAAGAGGACATGGCCGCCTCGGCGGTGGCCACCCGACGACAGATCGCCTTCTACGGATCCACCCCGGCCTACCGCGGCGTCCTGGACCTGCACGGCTGGGGCGAGCTCCAGCCCGAGCTCAACGCCATGTCCAAGCGCGGGGAGTGGGCCGAGATGGGCACCTTGATCGATGACGACATGCTCGACGCCTTCGCCGTGGTGGCCGAGCCGGCCCATCTGGGCCCGGCGCTGCACGCCCGCTACGGCGACATCGTCGACCGGCTCAGCTTCTACGCCCCGTACCAGAGCGATCCCGACACCTGGTTGCCCGTGCTCGAGAGCCTCAAGCACGGCGGCTCCTGATCCGGTCGCGCTCGGTCCGTTCGGGTTTCTGACTGGGCGGAGGCGGGTGATACGATGACCGCTCCTCACGGGGCTATAGCTCAGTTGGTAGAGCGCTTCCATGGCATGGAAGAGGTCAGGAGTTCGATTCTCCTTAGCTCCACGACCGGGCCCGACGCACCGCCGTCGCCGGCCTGAGGCCGCGACCGCGAATCAGGCCTGGGCCGCGTCGGGAGCGTCCGGCTCCTCCCAGACCACACGGGGGACATCGGCCCAGAGGCGCTCGAGCTCGTAGTACTGGCGCGCCTCGTCCAACAGCACGTGGACCACGAAGTCGCCGTAGTCGAGCAGGACCCAGCGCAGCGAGTCGAGCCCCTCGGTGCGCAACGGCCGCGGGCCCCCGGACCCAGCCAGGGCCGCCTCCACCTCCTCGGCCACGGTCTTGACCTGGCGGGCGTTGCGCCCTCCGGTGATCACGAAGTAGCTGGTGATGGACAGGACCTCGCCCACGTCGAGCACGACCGTGGGCTCCTCGGTCTTCGACGCCGCCGCACGCGCCGCGGCCACGGCCCAGCCGGCCACCACCTCGGGCTCGACCCGCCGGCGCTCAGCCACCGGTGGTGGGGACGGCAACGTTGGGGGGCAGGGTGGTGGACGAGGTCGGCGGGGCCAGCACGGTGTCGGTCGCGGACTTCTTCCCCAGCGCGTCGGCCCCCAGCACCACGGTCAGGTCGATGGAGTCGTCGGCTGATCCGTTGACCACCACCACGCCCACACCGAAGGCGTCGCGCAGCTTCTGAGCCGCGGCCCGCTCACCCTCGTTGGCCACGATGAACTCGGTGTGGGCGTCGTGGAAGCTCTCGGCGTTGCCGATGCTGTCGATCTGGGCGCCGGCCACGGCCAGGTTGTGGGCCGCCACCAGCCCGTGGTCGAGCTGGCCGGTCCCGTCCAGCACGCGGGTGCGCGGGCGCGACCCCGGCGGAGCAGCGGTGGGGAACGGGATGGCGGCGTTGATGACGATGTCGGCCTGGGGTTGGAGGGGCAGGTAGACCCCGGCGTAGGCCGTGGCCAGGGCGTGGACCGAAACCGGCAGGACGTTGTACTGGACGGGTTGGTGAGCCAGCGTGTGCAGGAACTGGCCGATGCCCGTGTCCAGCTCGCCCGGGATGACGCCAGGGTCCTGGCTGGCGGCGACCTTGGCCATCCAGGCCTTCCAGAACTCCTGCTGACGCAGGAGGCGGTTGGTGTCGTCCTCGGCCCAGTTGCGGGAGAACAGGAAGGCACCCACCTGGTCGGGGGTGAGGGTCAGCGCTCCCTGGCGGAACAGCATCGACCCGTTCACGATCACGTTGTCGGGGTTGGTGAAGGTGAGCGAACCGGCGGGGGCGACCAGGTCCTGCCAGTTCTTGGAGTTGGCCACCACCACCTGGTCGATGCCGGCGCCGATGAGCGTCTGGGTAGCAGTCTGCAGCGCGGCCGTGCCGCCGGACTTGTACGCCTCGACCAGCGTCTCGTAGGTGCCGTTCACGCTGACCTGGGTGTCCACCGGGATCAGGATCACGTTGCCCAACTTGGGCGAGGTCAGGGCCAGCAGGTCGACGGTGGACAGCTCACCGGTGTCGCTGACGCCGGCCACCATCATGGTGGAGGTGGGAGGGACGGTGGCCACCCAACCCGGCGCGCCGGCGCTGGCGGTGCCGGCGATGAGCCGGCCGTCGTTGGTCTTCAGTACCACCTGGACGCCCGCGTAGATCAGCGTGGGCGCGGCCACCAATAGAACCACCAGCAGTGCCGGGAACCCGAAGCGCCACCACCGGCTGCGGGGCTTGCGGGCCGACTGGCCGGCCTGCTCGACCGGGGAGGACGCGGCATCGGGAAGATCCAGGTACACCTGCGGGCGGCCCTCGGGGTCGATCGAGGTCACGATCGGCGTCGGATCCGGGGACTTGGCCCCGCTGGCCTGATCGGTCGGCGCGGTCACGGGCGGCCCTGGGGGCGACTCGACAGCAGGCGGCGGCGACTCATGGGCATGCCTCACGATAGAGGCGGAGCCGACGCATGCAGGCCACCGTGGCCGGGGGGACGAGGTAGTCGAGCGGCCGGCCGTCGCAGACCCGGGCCCGCAGGTCGGTGCTGGACACCTCCAGTCGGGGTACCTCCACTCGCTGGAAGGCCCAGCCCTCGGGGAGCTCGACGGTGGCGCCCGGCCGACCGACCACCACCAGCGAGGCCTGGGCGCGCAGGTCGTCGATTCGCTCCCAGGTGGGCATGCCGGCGGCCGCGTCCTCGCCCACGATGACGAAGACGGTGCACTCGGGGTCTCGGGAATGGAGGTGCTCCACGGTGTCGATCGTGAAGGAATCACCCCCCCGGTCGATCTCGAGGCTGGAGGCCTCCAGGCCGTCCACCTCGGCCACGGCCGCCCCGACCATGGCCAGCCGATCGGCGGCCGCACTGACCGGTCGCGAGCCCACCTTCTGCCAGGGCACGTTGGCCACCGTCAGCAGCACCCGATCCAGCCCCAGGGCGTGGCGGACGTTGACCGCGGCCACCAGATGACCCACGTGGGGGGGATCGAAGGTCCCACCGAACACCCCGATGCGGGAGCCGCCCACGGCTGAGCCGTCACGATTGGTCACCCGGGAAGTGTAGGAGTGGTGCCCGACCAGGCCAGATCACCCCCACCGGCTACAATGGATTCTCCGAGCGGGGCGAGGTGGGTACAGACCTTGAGCGGGAAATCCCACCCCGAGTGACGAAAGTCACCTGAAATGCAGGAATCGTCAGGGCCTGTCGCGGGGTTACCTGGTTGTCATTCTCTTGCCCTGCGTCCTGGCCTGGTTCCCGGATGTAGGCCAACCCCCACCGTGGCTTCGAACCACCGATGGAGCCGGCGAAAACCCTCGCCACGGCTCCGATGGAGCAATCATGAGCGACTCCGTAGGTCAGTACCTCAACGAGATCGGGCTGGTGCCGCTGCTCACCGCCCAGGAAGAGCGTGAGCTCTCCCAGGTGATCGAAGCCGGTCGCGACGCCGCCAACCGGCTCGAGGCCGGCGAGCGCGGCCGCGAGCTGCAGCGCGCCGTTCGCGACGCGGCCCGGGCCAAGGATCGGTTCATCCGCTCCAACCTGCGCCTGGTGGTCAGCGTGGCCCGCCGCTATCCCCTGCCGCCGGGCATGGAGCTGCTGGACCTCATCCAGGAGGGCAACCTGGGCCTGGAGCACGCGGTCGACAAGTTCGACTGGCGCAAGGGCTTCAAGTTCTCGACCTACGCCACCTTCTGGATCCGCCAGGCCATCGGTCGGGCCCTCGACCAGAAGGCCTCGCTGGTGCGCCTGCCGGGCGACCGCTCGGCCAGCCTGCGCGCTGCCTTGCGCCAGGTGTCGGGTGACGGCGACGAGCTCGACGACGAGCACGCCCGCCTGCACCGCCTGACCACGCCCACGTCGCTCGATCGCACCATCGGTGACGACGACAGCAACGAGCTCATCGACCTGCTGCCCGACTCCAAGCCCGGCCCCGAGGCCGAGGTCATCGCCCGGGTCGAGGAGCAGATGGTGAGCGACCTGCTCTCGGTCCTCGAGCCCCGGGCCAAGTACGCGGTCGAGCAGCGGTTCGGTCTGCAGGACGGCCGCAAGCGCAGCTACCGCGAGGTGGGCGAGGAGCTGGGCGTGACCGCCGAGGCCGCCCGTCGTCTGGTCAAGCGGGCGGTCAGCACCGTGCGGGACCAGGCGGCCGACCGCATCGACGCCGCCTGACGCCGCTGACCTGGCCGTCGGCTCGACCCAAAGGCTTTGCGTGGGCCGGGCCCGGTCCGGCAACGTGGTGAACCGTGGATACGACCTGGACCCCTGATTCGTGGCATACCCGCCCGGCTAGCCAACAGCCGGAGTGGCCCGACGCGGCCGCGCTCGAGGGGGCGGTCAAGCGACTGTCGGGCATGCCACCGCTGGTCTTCGCGGGCGAGGCTCGCATCCTGACCGAGCGCCTGGCGCAGGTGGCCGCCGGCCAGGCCTTCCTGTTGCAGGCCGGCGACTGCGCCGAGTCCTTCGACACCTTCTCGGCCGACACCATCCGCGACAAGCTCCGAGTCATCCTGCAGATGGCCGTGGTGCTCATGTACTCCTCGGGGGTGCCCATCGTGAAGGTGGGGCGCATCGCCGGGCAGTACGGCAAGCCGCGCTCGTCGGCCACCGAGTCCGACGGCACGCTGACCCTGCCGGCCTTCCGGGGTCACATCGTCAACGACATCGCCTTCAGCGAAGCGGCCCGCACGCCCGACCCGGAGCGGCTGGTGACCGCCTACCAGCAGTCGGCGGCCACCTTGAACCTGCTGCGAGCCTTCACCAACGGCGGTTTCGCCGACCTCAGCCGCCTGCACGCCTGGAACCAGGACTTCGTGGCCAGCTCCTCGGAGGGCCACCGCTACGAGGTCATGGCCGACGAGATCGACCGGACGCTGCGGTTCATGAAGGCCTGCGGCATCAACACCGAGACCGAGCCCAGGCTGCACAACGTCGACTTCTACACCAGCCACGAGGCCCTCATCCTCGGCTACGAGGAGGCGCTCACCCGGCGCGACTCGCTCACCGGCGAGTGGTACGACTGCTCGGCCCACATGCTGTGGGTGGGCGAGCGCACCCGCGACCTGGGCGGTGCCCACCTCGAGTTCCTGTCCGGCGTGGGCAACCCCGTCGGGGTCAAGATCGGGCCCACGGTGTCCGCCGACGAGGTGGTGGCCATCTGCGCCAAGCTCGATCCCGATCGCACCCCGGGGCGCCTCACGCTGATCACCCGCATGGGCGCCGACTCGGTGACCGAGACGCTGCCGCCGCTGCTGCGGGCCGTGCGCGAGGCCGACCATCCGGTGGTGTGGGCCTGTGACCCCATGCACGCCAACACGTTCACCGCTCCCAGCGGCCGCAAGACCCGCCACTTCGACGACGTGCTGGCCGAGATCAGCGGCTTCTTCGACGCCCACGCCCAGGTCGGCACCTGGCCCGGCGGCGTCCACATCGAGCTGACCGGCGACGACGTGACCGAGTGCCTGGGCGGGGCCGAGGACCTGCTCGACGCCGATCTCGGCACCCGCTACGAGACGATGTGCGACCCCCGGCTCAACGCCCGCCAGTCGCTCGACCTGGCCTTCCAGGTCGCCGACCTCCTCCGCCGGTAGATCTCGCGACCTTCCGGGGCGTCTCCCGGGCGGGAATTTGGCGGGCCATTCATTAGTTGTCTGATCGGGATTGGGGTACATTATTCCTGACCCGATCAGTCGGATTTCCCACCGATCCGGTGGGTCTCCGGGCGGTCCAGCAAAGGTGGTTCGCGGATGCTTCAACGAGAGATCGACGCCGAGACCGCGGCCGACATCGCCAAGTTCGAACATCAGCTCGAGCGCTACCAGGCCGGTGATCTGGCCGAGGACGTCTTCCGGGTGTTCCGCCTGAACAACGGCATCTACGGTCAGCGTCAGGGCGGCACCAGCCAGATGGTCCGCATCAAGGCGCCCTACGGCGCCATCACCGCCGAGCAGCTCGACATGCTGGCCCACATCTCCGAGACCTTCTCGCGGGGCTGGGGCCACATCACCACCCGCCAGAACGTGCAGTTCCACTTCGTCGAGCTCGACCAGGTGCCCGAGGTCATGCGCCTGCCTGGCCTCGGTCGGGCTCACCACCCGCGAGGCCTGCGGCGACACGGTGCGCAACGTCATGGGCTGCCACCTGGCCGGCGCCTGCCCGTTCGAGGCCTTCGACATCAGCCCCTGGGCCGAGGCCGCCTTCCAGCACTTCCTGCACCACCCCTTCGCCCAGCGCCTGCCCCGCAAGTTCAAGATCAACTTCTCCGGCTGCGACACCGACTGCGGCCAGGCCATGTTCAACGACGTCGGCGTGGTGGCCACCACCCGCACCCTCGACGACGGCACCACCGAGCAGGGCTTCAAGGTGTTCATCGCCGGCGGCCTGGGGGCCAACCCCCATCCGGCGCTGGCCCTCGAGCCGTTCACGGCCAAGGAAGACCTGCTCCCCACCATCGAGTCGGTGCCTGCGCGTGTTCGAGCAGACCGGCAACCGCGACAACAAGCTGCGGGCCCGCCTCAAGTGGGTGGTCGACGAGCTGGGCTTCGAGGAGGTCCAGCGACGCCGTGTTTTCAGCACCCGCCACACCTGCTGGCCTCCTCCAGCTGGCCCGGCGGCATCCCCGAGGTGGTCCAGAAGCTGGGTGACGCCCCGGCCGGGGTGGCCAGCGGCGTCACCCCCACCGCCATCGGCCAGGGAACTCCCGTGGCCCTGTCGGGCACCAAGCCTTACGAGCGCTGGGTCGATGCCAACGTCGTGCGGGGCGTGGCCAAGGGCACGGTGTCGGCCATGGCCTGGGCCCGGCTGGGCGACATCACCACCGACCAGTTCCGGGCGCTGGCCTCGATCACCCGCGAGCTGGGTCTCGACGTCCGCCTCACCAATCGCCAGAACATCTGCTTCCGGGGCCTGACCGAGGCGCAGCTGCCCACCCTGTTCGCGCCCTCGACGCGCCCTTGGCATGGCCGAGCCCGGGGCCGAGCTGGCCCGCGACGTGGTGGCGTGCCCCGGGGCCGACACCTGCAACCTGGCGGTCACCCAGTCCCGTGGCCTGGCCGACGCCATCGGTGCCGCCCTCGAGGAGGCGGGCCTGGCCGAGGTCGGTGGCGTGCGCACCAACATCTCGGGCTGCACGAACTCCTGCGGCCAGCACCACGTCGGTCGACATCGGCTTCTTCGGCGCCGAGCGTCGGGCGCACGGCCAACCCGCCCCGGGGTACCAGATGCTGCTGGGCGGCTACATGGGCCAGGAGCGCATGGAGTTCGGACAGAAGGCGCTGCGCCTGCCGGCCGCAACGCGCCCGAAGCCACCGTCCGGGTGGTTCGCCGCTTCGCCGCCGAACGGCAGGCCGGCGAGGCCTTCCAGGGATGGATGGAGCGATCCGGTGGCGTGGCCGCCATCGCCGCCGACCTCAAGGACCTCGACCAGTTCCCCAGCCCTGCCGAGGCTCCGGACTTCAGAATGCAGACTCTTGGGAGTGGTGTAGACATAGTTGGCGCTGAAGTAGTGACGGATATCGTAATCCGCATTGCCGTACATGTTCTGCCGCACGTTGAACGGATTTTGCGGGTTCGTGATGCTGGCATTGGTAAGAGCGTTGAACGGCGTACTCGCTTGCCCCGAGTTGGAAGCAAAATCCAGCGCGTGACTCCAGGTGTAGTTGAACTGGAACTGGAACGAGGAGAAGCGCCGCAGGAAAGATGCAGTCAGACCGTTGTAGTTTGAATTGTAACCCGAGGAGATTTCGGTCACCGTCAGGAACCGCGGGTCGATCGGCGAAGTTGGAAGACCGGTGAAGGACGTAATCCCCAGCGATGAGAAGCAGTCTGCGGTTCCGGCCGGAGCGGTGATGGCTGCCGTCGGACCGCAGTAGCCGTTCTGGCCGGTATTGTTAATCGTTTCCCAGATACCGTGATTCCCAACATATCTAAGAGTTAACGCCGTGTTGTTGCCGAATCCCTTCTCGACTTGCAGATTCCACTCCTGGAATCTGGGTGGATGGATACCGGTTGCGGCGTTGAAGAAATTGGGCACGCTGAAGGGTGTCCCGGTGGCCGCAGTTACTGCCGAGTTCAAGGCAGCGAAATTTGCCCCGTTGTTGAACCCTGTAGTAAACGCCGTGGCTCCTGCCGCTGCCGCCGATCCCGCGTTACCAGGGGTCGCAGGCGCAAATGGCAGCCCAGAAATGGTGAACGACGGATCATTGGGAAGATTGTTGATCAATCCCGGAAAGCTGTCGGTAAATGCGGCCGGCAAGATTGCAGCGAACAGGCCGAACCCGCCGCTGATCACCAAGTTTGCACCCGTTCCGAAAGGACTGAGGTTGAAACCAAAGCGCGGTTGAATTTGCCAGGGATGATAGTTTGGCAGAGCGAGACTCTGTCCCGAGGCGATGGTTTGATTGTAGGGTAGGTTGACATCATGAGCGACGTCGAGAAAGTTGTTGTCAAAGCGACTAAAACAGTTCGTAGTGCAATTCGGGTTCGAGTAGCGATCAGCGCGAACCGCGAAAGTGAGGCTCAGATTGCTTTTAACGCGCCACGTGTCCTGCCCGTAGAAGCCCAGATCATAAAGATTGACCGGTTGTTCGAGTCGAGTAGGGAATGACTGAGTGTACGTGGTTCCCATGCCGTTAAAGAAATCTGTCAGTGTTTCGCTCCCTACCAGCGGCAAAGTTCCTTGTCCTGGACCGTGGGTTGAGATGTCATACCGCGCAAAGTTCACTCCGGCCTTAATAGAGTGGTTACCCCGTACGTGGTTCACATCGTC
This sequence comes from uncultured Microthrixaceae bacterium, assembly GCA_963793965.1. Classification (GTDB taxonomy): domain Bacteria; phylum Actinomycetota; class Acidimicrobiia; order Acidimicrobiales; family Acidimicrobilacustridaceae; genus UBA4742. The sequence continues at coordinate 93,746 of CAWCCB010000006.1, read as the reverse complement.
CACGAAGCCCCATTGCGTGACGTTGCGTCCTTGCGGCGTTGCAAAGGGTAATTGGTAGCCCTCACCCAGGTTGTACAGGGTGTTGCCGCTAAATGAGATTTGCGCGGGTTGAACAGCAAGGGCAGCAGCCTGGTTAGAGTTCTGGAATATCGCGCTGTACCACTGACCGGTGGCATTGAACGAATTTGTCGTGCTTACGCCGAAATTATGCACCCACTGCAGTTGACCTTCGTACTGAGGCTGGTCACTGGTGACGTTGAAGAGCGGAGTCAGCGGATCGGTATACGTAGCTTGCACTCCGTGATCGGTGCGGAAGTGGATGAATGCCCTGTCATTCGGACCAAAGTTCTGGTCGAGACGTCCGGTCACCAGCCATTCATGGGTATTTCCGGTCACGCTGGAGTTGTAGTGAAGGGCGCAGGGGTTACCGGCGCCGAACCCGAGAGTACCGGTGAAGTCTCCGCATCCACCATTTTGCAGCGTGTTGGCGGCGGTATTCGAGTTCGGGGCATGGTTATAGATGTTGAACATGCTCTGGTACAGAGGGAGCGCGGTGGGCTGTGTGGTCGATATGTTCGAGAGCACCGCCGATTGAAATCCCGCTGAGGGAACATTCACGCTCGTCGACACCGGTACGAGAAGATAGAGACCCTCTGTGTCCACAAAGAAGAATGTTTTGTCTTTCCTGATCGGTCCGCCGAATGAGGCCTGCCACATGTTGTCGTTGACGAAGGGCCGCGGCGTTACCGGAACATTCTGCTTGTTGAAATAGTTGTTTGCGTTTACGTAGCTGCCATTCCAGCGCCAGCTGGCGTTCCCGTGAAACGTATTCGTGCCGCTCTTGCTCACGTAATTGACGTTGGCTCCCGGCATTGAATACTCGCCGGAGTATCCATTGCTGACGACGCTGGTTTCATTGATGTCGTTCTGACCAAGCAGAATATTCGTCGCGCCAGAGTTGTTAAGGCTGAGGAACGGGTCATTTTCCGGCATGCTGTTGTAGGTGAAGTTATTGGCATTCGCGGGCACGCCATTGCTGGAGAAATTTCCGTAGCCTGCCTGGCTATTCATGACCGACCCCGGTGCGGTCTGGGCGATGTAGCTCAAATCTCCGCCACCGTTCGGTACGTATTGGATTTGCTCGTTCGACATCGTCGTGGTCAGATCAGGCGTGTTGGTCTGCAGAACTCCGCCTTCAGCCGTGACGGTGACCGTTTGACTTGCCGATTCCACTCCCAACTTCACATCCTGGGTGGAGACTTGACCGATGGTGACCTGCACGTTGCGGGTAGTGGTCACGTAATTCGGAGCACTGTAGGTGAGGCTGTAGGTTCCCGGAGGAAGAAGCGCGAAGTTATACGCACCAGTGCCGGAAGTTTTGCGTGTCTGGGTTGCGCCATTGCTTAAGTCTTTCAGTTCGACATTTGCATTGGGGATTACAGCACCGCTAGGATCCGTGACGGTGCCGCGGAGACCGCCTTGCGTCAGGCTTTGCGCCGACGCATAGGGAATCACAATGGCAAAGGCAATGACGATGGTTAGCAAGGTGAACAGAAGGCATGAGCGAAAACGCATAGACTCTTTCTCCCGGGCCAAACCAAACGTCGCTCCTGCCGCAGCTCATTGCAAAAGCTCCGGACACGGGATAACAGTTCGGCCGATAGTTCGGACAAAGACCAACTCTGCATTGGTTTTTAGCCATGCGGCGTAATGCAAATTTGGAGCCGTTGCGCAAATCTAAGGCGATTGCCTGATTTCAATCACTTGAACCGAGGGATAGAGAGCACCGTACAGAAAGTGGTAGTTCGGCACCAGAAAGGCTCAACCGCCGAACTGTCGGATTGCCTTCCAAACCGAATACTTGTTCCTCGAAACAGGGCAATAACCATCTGACAGCAAATAGAATCCTGCAGCACAGGATTTGCACAATATGGAAGCCGGCAACTCTCGTGACACGACCTACAAATTTATTTGTGGGATAACGCCGAAATTAAGATGGGACGAGCTGAAAACCCCGGTGTTTTGGCACCGGGGTTACGTTTCGTTACGTGATGTACAGGGTCAGAACTGCCGTGCGATGGCACCTGTGAGAATACGGTTTCCATCCGACTCGAATAACAGGGCGTTGTTCGCGTCGAGGATATAGATAATGACGGTGCCGTTGGCGAGAACCGGAGAAGAGGACAGAATGGTGGCAGTGCCGCGTCCTGTATCGAGAGCCACGGAGAAAGCGCCAATCTGCAAGATATCTCTGACAGTGACGCCGGTGCTGTCGGCGGTGTCCAGAATTCCTGAGAGCGCTCCCTGGTGCGTGATCACGAGATTACCGGTAAGAACTTCCGGAGTAGTCGCGGTTGACTCGTAGCCCGTCATTCCCAATGCCAGGTTGCCGGCCAGTGAAAACACGCTTGGCGAAGTGAGTGTTTGCTGCAGGGCCAGGCCTTCTGCAATGTTGCTGCCATCGGTTTGCAACATCACAAAGCCGCCATCACTTCTTGGATAAAGGACGAATTGCGAGGTGGTTCCATTGCCGATCGTCCAAGTTGCGGTCGTGCGGCCCGAGGCCGTGTCTGTGACCAGATACGAGCCGTTGGTGTCGAAGACTGTCTGACTGACTCCATCGATGAGACGGTTGGTGATTCCCGAACTGCCGTTCAAGGTGAAAAGTCCGCCGATTGCGTAAACGGCTCCCGACTTGAAGCCACTCAGCGTGAAGGCCAACTTTTCATTGAAGCTGGATGCAGAAAAGGGTCCAGCGGCCTGCTGATACAACTCGCCTCCCGCGACTTGGACGCCATCGGTCTCAACCAATTGCAAGTGGGTGCTGTCGACCTGGTAGTAAGTGAAAGTCTGGCTTCCCAGGGTGCTGGAGAGATTGATCGTGCCACGACCAGTGCTGGAAGGCGCGGTGTATGTGCCCGTGCCAGTCAGCGTCGAAGTCACGCCTGAATTGGTGGTGGCATCGAGGACAGCGCGGGTGACCGCAGAGGTTCCGTCTGTCGTGACACTGCCGGCCATCATGAACGCACTTGCAGGGCTGGCTGTGGTGATGCCGACGAGGTTCAAGGCATATCCGCCTTTGATGGCGGTGGTCGCGGAGGGCTGCTGAAGCTCCATCGTGCCCATCGCCGTGACGCCGTTTGCGGTAAGCCGCGCAAGAAAAGTCTTCGCGTGAGTGGCAATAGCGAACTGCCAGGCAATTCCACCTTGACTGGTCTCGAGGAGAGCTGAACCGCGTCCGTCGGTGCCAACCTGATAGGTGCCGCCAGTGATGGTGATGGGCCCAGCGCCCGTTCCGCTCTGATCAAGCGTGCCGCCGGAGATGTTGCCGACTCCATCAAAGGTGATCACGCCCGCTTCGGCCGAGAATCCGGTCACTGCGTCACTCGCGACGCCGAAAACGTAAGTGCCTGCGAGGAGGGCAGGAGAGATCTGGATCGTGACCGTGGTGTTCGCGGGAAGTGCACTCCCATTCGGCATGCTTGCTGTCACGACGACCGTTCCGCCCGGAGGTGGCGCGAGGGGTGCGTTATAGACGCCGTCGGAATTGATGGTTCCGCAATCACTCGCCGTTTGGCTGGCGCAGGTGACGCTCCAAGTCGGAGCGACTGGCTGCTGCAGCGACGTTGCGGCAAATACCTGCTGCGAACCGGCAGTAAGGGATACCCCGGTAGGCGATATTACGAGAGTCGGCGGCGTAATCTGCAAAGTCGCCGTGCCAGTCTTGGTGCTATCCGCTTCCGAAATTGCGGTGATGGTTACAGTCGCATTGGCGGGGACTGTGCTCGGTGCCGTGTAGAGTCCACCAGTTCCAATAGTGCCATACGTTGAATTGCCACCGGCAACACCGTTCACCTGCCAGGTCACGCTGGTATTGGTATTGTTGCTGATATTGACGGTCGCAGTGAACTGTTGGGTTGCGGTCACGGCGACGAGGACGTTCCCAGGTGTCACAGAGACAGGGTTAGCAATGGTGACGGTTGCGGAAGCGGTCTTGGTGGTATCGGCCGCGGGAACGGCCGTAATTGTGACCGCACCTGACCCCGGAATTGTCGTGGGAGCGGTGTATAGGCCGCTGGTGGAGATAGTGCCGTCGGTCGCGTTGCCACCGACAATACTATCCACTTGCCACGTAACCGTGGAATCGCTGGCGTTGCTGACGTTTGCCGTAAATTGCTGCGTTGCGCCGGGCGGAACAGTAGCGGTGGTAGGCGAAATCGAAACCGAAAGACTTCCGCCACCACAACCAGTCGCCAGTGCGGCGAGAACAATCACAATGGCCACAGCCAATTGCTTCACAATATCTCCTGTATTACAGCCATGGCCGCGAACCGGTGCGCATCGAGACATCGATGGATGCGCGAATCCGGCTGGGTTCGCACCGAGGCTTGAACGGCCACACAAAAACACCGCAGACCGCGATGCTGGATGCACAAACACATGCGCCGGTTACTGCGTTACGGTCAGTGTGGCTACCTGACTGGTCATTCCGCTCGCGCTTGCAGTAATCATCACCGTGCCTGGAGCCAGTCCGGTTGCGAGTCCGTTCGCGTCGATGCTGGCGACGCCACCGAAAGTGTTGTGCCATGTGAATTGCGCCTGGGTTACCGGATTGCCGCTGGCATCGGTAGCCGAAGCCGTAAATTGCTGAGTCTGGCCAACTTTAATAGTGGCGCTGAGAGGCGAGAGCGTAACGCTGGCGATCGCCGGATTCACCGTAAGGGTGGCGGCAGTGCTGGTAATACCTGCGTCGGATGCGGTGATCTGAGAACTGCCGGCAGCTACACCGGTCGCCACTCCCGCCGAAGTGATGGTCGCGATGGCGGTATTACTGCTCGCCCAGGTGAAAGTCTGGCCGGTTACGGTTTGACCGTTGGAATCGAGGGCGGTCGCCGTGAATGTTTGACTGCCATTTACGCTGACGGAACCAGAAGTCGGCGATACAGTGATCGACGCGACCGTAGCCGTACTGGATGACCCTCCGCCGCACGCTTGCAGAAGAACTGCAGTCAACAATAAGAATGAAAAGCTAACTTTGCGCATCGGAACAGATACGAGATTCTTCAACCCAAGCATGTACGAAGAACGAGCTCGAACGCTCATTTAAACTCCTGCGTTGTACTTTGAACGATTGTAAACACAACGTTGAAACAATAGTTTTTAAAAATGACGATGTAAACTCTTCAGCCGGATTGACGTCCATTACGTGCGCAAAGATTACAACGGCATAGAAAGCGCCGGACAGCCAGGCAAGCGGCGCGAAGTGCGGTTTGAGGACGGAACCGCTATAATCGACCGCGCTATAATAAGGCGCTCCTGAAAAAATCACGCGAGCTGGCACAACCCAACGTGAGTTCCCGTGTTAAGTTCAAGGTTCTGAGCCGAGTGTCGACCGCTCCTGAGCAATTTAACAGTTTGTATACGGTGATGAGCTGTTGATCCTCGGATCCAGCCAGTTCTTGTGTCATGGGGGAGAAGTGCAGCTCCAGATATCGCACTTGCAATTATTTCTTACCAATCACGTTGTAAGCAGGTTCGCCGGAATTAGCGGGAGCCGATCTCACGTGTCGCCTCGGAGAATTCTTCGAGCATCAACGGTCACCGTGGCCGCGATGCTGTTAATGATCTCCACCCTTTTTCTATCCGGATGCGGAGGCGGTAACTCCAGCAGCAATACTATCACCGTCACTGTAACGCCTACGACGGCAACGCTGAGCGCTTCCCAGACGACTTCCTTTACGGCGAGCGTAACCAATACGTCGAACACTGCGGTGACATGGCTCGTCAATGGGATCGCGAACGGTAACGCCACCTACGGAACGATTACCGCTAGCGGTACATACACCGCCCCGGCGACCGTCACCTCAACCGTGACGGAGACGATTACCGCGACCTCGCAGGCTGACACGACGAAATCTGGAACGGCGTCTGTGACGTTGACCCCGAACGCGACAGCCAGCGCACAGTACGTAACCGTATCGCCGACGCATGTGACTTTGCCCTCGGGCGGGCAGCAAACATTCGCAGCCGCGGTGAATTCGGCCCCGGTGACCGTGACCTGGAAGATTTCCTGCAAAGCGACTTTCAGCGGCGATTGCGGCACCATCGATTCCAACGGCGTTTACAACGCGCCGCTGGCCCCGCCTCCGGGTGACACAGTTACGGTTACAGCGACCAGCACGGATAACAGCGCGAATCCGGGATTCGCGACAATTTCCATACAGTATTCAAACGGCTCACTTGCCGGACAGTACGCATTTGCCTTCTCCGGTGAAAATGCATCGGTTCCGGTCGCGGCGGTAGGGAGCATCAGTCTTGACGGGTCCGGGAATATCACGGGCGGAGCCGAAGACATCGCCAACGGAGGCGTAACCAGCACCACGATCACGGGCGGGACCTATCATCTGGGCACCGACGGCCGAGGTACTGCGACGATTCAGACCTCGAGCGGCACCGCAACGTGGCAGTTTGTTGTCGAGAGCCATAACCGTCTGTTTGCGGTGACGAGCGACACGACCAGCGGCACGATGGTGGGCACGCTCGACTTGCAGGATCCGACGCAATTCAGCGCAGCTGCGATCACGGGCAACTACGCTCTACTGCTGACGTCGCCGGTCACCAGCGCTGCCGGATCCGCAGTAGCGCAGATCGGCGCAGTTACGGCCGACGGAGCAGGTAACATCTCTTCGGGACTGCAGGATGTGAACACAGCGGGCGGAGCGCAGTCTTCGCTGGCGGTTACGGGCACGTACGTCGCGCCTTCGGCAACCACTGGAGGTGGAACGCTGACGCTGTCGAGTTCTTTCGGCGCCCAGACGTTCACCTATTACATGGTGAACGGGACGACTATCAAGCTGCTTGAGCAGAGCGCAGCGCGAGCGTCTTCCGGACAATTGGCAAAGCAGGCGACCGGCCCGTTTACCGTTGCGAATGTGAAGGGACAATTCGCCACAGCGATTTTAGGATCTACAGCCAGCGGTCCCGGCACCTTTGGAGCGCAATTCGCGCTTGATGGCGCGGGCGCCGTCACCGGTACGGTCGATTCCAACCTCAACGGGAATGTGCTGAGTAATGTGGCGGTGACAGGCACCTATACCGTGAGCGACGCAACTACCGGGCGCACCGTGGTTACGATGACCGGCGGTGGAAAAACCTACAGCTTCGTGGTGTATCCGGCAGACAACAAGAATCTCTACATCGAAGAGACGGATAGCTTGATTGCGGCGGGCACCGCTTACGCGCAACAGACGTTTGTGGTCAACGTGGCTTCGCTCGGTGGAAATTTCGCGACCCGCGTCTCCGGGATCAGTTTCGTGAATGGCAGCGGATTCGAGGCGGGGTCAGGCCAATTGATTCTGAACGGAGGCAGCGCGATCACCGGCACGCTGGATCTGAACCTGAACAACAACCTCGCTCCCAGCTCACCACTGAGCGGATCGTACCTCGTTGATCAAACTGGGAGGGTAACGATGTCGGTAACTACTCCCTCGTCGCTGTTCACTACCTCAACACTCGTTCTTTACCCGATCGATCAGACGCATTTCCTGCTGGTTGAAACGGACTCTAACCGTGTGTTGACTGCGCTGGCAGAAGGGCAATTCTAGCCACCACTCCACGTCTTCATCTCTAAGCCCGGACCGAAAGGTCCGGGCGCACTTCTCTCCGGGCAAACATTCTTCGCTTTTTAACAAGGCAATAGGCCAGCTTCGAGTAGCAACATGAGCTATGGCTGAAATCGTTACCATTTGAAGGTCTGTCATTAGATCGCAAATCGATATGAATCAGATTTGCCATCACAGCGGCTGGCCGTTCGCTTTCATCTGGCCGAGCAGTTTCATGTTGGTCTGCTTCAGTGAATCCGGTATGGGAGCATAGTTCAGAGACTGCGCCGATTGTTGTCCTTCTGGACTGATTATGTATTCGACGAAGCCCTTAATGTCAGAACGCTGCTGCTTGTTCGGGCCGTCAGCCGGAATGATGAGGAACGTCAGTCCGCTGATCGGATACGCATCTTTAGCGGAGGCCGGAGGGTCGACGATGGGCGTTCGGATATCGTGATCGAGTTGCTCCTTGAAAGCGTCAATCGCAGCTGAAGTTCCTTCGGGCGTCGGCTTCACCCATTGGCCTGCCCTGTTCTTGATTAATGCCACCGGAAGGTTATTGGTCGTGGCATAGGTCAGTTCGACGTAGCCAATGCCGCCGGGAGTCTGCTTTACCACGCCGGTAACGCCCTCGCTGCCTTTTGCGCCGATGCCAACCGGCCAGTTCACCGAAAGTCCCTGTCCGACTTTCTCCTTCCACTCCGGACTGACAGCTGAAAGATAAGTAGTGAAGATATTAGTGGTTCCACTCCCATCAGCGCGGTGAGCAACCACGATGGGGAGTTTGGGGAGAGTCACGCCTGCGTTGTCTTTCTTGAGCTTCGGGTCCTGCCAGTCCTTGATAGTCCCCAAGAAGATTCCCGCCAGCGTAGCGTCGCTAAGCTTGAGCGGCTGTTTCAATTCGGGCAAATTGTAGGTAATGCAGACTGGTCCGGCACTCTCGGCGATTTGAATTACAGGCTGCGGCATTTCTTTGAGCTGGTCATCGGAGAGGGCCATGTCGCTGGCGGCAAAACCGACGAGACCTTTTTTAAGCTGCTGGATGCCGCCGCCGCTTCCGATCGACTGGTAGTTGATTTCCACGTTCGAATGCTGGTGGTGATAATCACTGATCCATCGACTCATCACCGGATAAACGAACGTGCTTCCGGCAGCAATAATGCCGCCTCCACCCGCCGTAGTTACCGGCGCGGAACCAGTTTCACTCTTCTTCGACGTGCAACCGAAGAAAACTGAGCAGATGAGCAACAGCAACCCGAACGAGCGCATATAACAACTCGGCATGAGTTCCTCCCGGTACGATACGACCGACACATAGACTCATACATTGGGATGCTCGCAGTTGTTACACGAATGTGAATTGATTGGCACAGCTCGAATCGTTTGTGGACCCGTGTTTGTGATCGTCGAATCAAGCGCTTGTGCTGTTTAGAACAGTCCGCCTTGTGCATACACTCTGGTGAGAAGCGGGTGTTCACGGCATATTCATTTGTCATTCATCGCTTATTAACAAAAGTTCAATACGATTCGGTCGAAACAACAACTTGCGTCTAATTACAACACCGGGACATCAGAAGCCCAACGATTTCAATTGTTTCAGGAGAGGCAATGAAACGAACAACAGCTCTAGCGCTCTCGATGTTAATGTCGATGAGTGCATTCGCGGCAGATCCTGCAAGTCCGCAAGCGACTTCCAAAACCACCACCAAACACAAAGCCACGAGCACTTCCTCAGTCTCGGCTGAGATTCAGCAGATGAAGGACGCGTTGGCTGCGCAGCAACGCCAGATCGAAGAATTAAAACAGCAAGTATCGCAACGCGATCAGGCGATCCAGCAGACCCAGCAACAGCTGAATCAGATCCAGAGTTCGGCTACGGCCGCGCAGGCGAAGGCTGATGAAGCCGCTGCCGCCAGCGCCAAGGCGGGTGAAGGTACCGCCACTTTGGAGAAGGATGTAACCGACCTGAAGGCAAACAGCACGGCTGCGGCTCTGGAGATGCAGGAGACGCAAAAGCGGATCGCCGGAGTCGAGAGTCCGCTGGCGATTCACTACAAGGGCGTCACGATTACGCCTGGAGCCTTCCTGGCGGCAGAAACCGTATGGCGCCAGCATGGAACGTTGGGCGACATCAATACTCCGTTGACTTCGATTCCATTTTCCGGCAGCGACATCTACAACACTTCCGAGTTTTACGGGTCAGGGCGTCAGTCACGACTATCGTTCCTGGTGCAGGGAAAACTGAAGAACATGAACCTGACCGGCTACTACGAGATGGACTGGTTGGGAGCTGGCGTTACCTCGAACAACAACCAGAGCAACAGTTACGTCAACCGGCAACGTCAGTTGTGGGGGCAAGTCGCTCTTCACAGCGGATGGACGGTGACCGGCGGCCAGATGTGGAGCCTGGTGACCGAAACCAAGAAGGGGCTGGATAACCGAACGGAGGCGCTGCCGATGACGATCGACCCGCAGTATACGGTCGGTTTCAGCTGGGCGCGTCAGTATGGTTTCAGGGTTACGAAGAACTTTAACAACAAGTTCTGGCTGGGAGCCTCACTGGAGAATCCGCAGGTAACTTTCTCGGCCGCGAATGCCCCCGCTAACTTCGTGATTGGTGGACCTGGCACAGGTGGTGGTCTCTACAATTCGACGGCAAACTACTCAGAAAATTATGTACCTGACTTTGTGGTAAAAGCCGCATTCGAACCAGGATTCGGTCACTACGAAGTCTTCGGACTCGTCAGCAACTTCCGCTACCGTGTTTATCCGGGCGCTACCCTTGCCACTCCCAGCGCCGCAGGTGCTTTCAACAGCAACGCGACCGGTGGCGGCATCGGCGCGAATGCACGATTCACAGCGCATAAAGTGGTGGACTTCGGGTTGCACTTCCTGGGTGGAAACGGAGTGGGACGTTACGGAACATCCAGCTTGCCGGATGCAACGATTCATCCCGATGGAACTCCGGCTCTGATCCGCAGCTATCAAGGATTGGCGACTTTGGAGTTCCACACCAAGAAGTGGGACACCTACTTCAACGGAGGCGAGGAGTACGCCGGACGCGTCTCGAATCTAAATGCGGCGGGTAAGCTGGTCGGCTATGGCGTTCCTACGCTCGTCGCTACTGGCTGCAACGTCGAGGTGGTACCTGGCGCCGGAGGCTTCGCTCCGGGTTCGGCAGCAGGTTGCACGGTAAGCACCCGCAGCATGTTTGAGTTTTCGACTGGATTCTTCTACAAGCTTTACAACGGCGATAGGGGCCGAATCCAGTTCGGACCGCAGTACTCTTACCTGAAACGTTCGACGTGGCAAGGTGTTGGTGGTTCTCCGAACACCAATGACAACATGTTCTGGACGTCGTTCCGCTATTACTTGCCGTAAAGAAGAGTTGTTTCCTTGACACGGGTATCACCTCCTCCGGGGTGATGCCCGTTTTTCTTTATGCGAGCAGAGAAGATTGGGAACATCAATGCCATCTCTGGGCATCAAGTTCCCTATTGAAATGCGAATGCCCGTGAAACATTTTTTTAATGGCGAGTTGCTCAGAAATCCACATACAAACGCGATATAGTTATCAGCTGGGCAACAACATGGAGCGATCCGATGGGTTGTCCGGGAAATCATATTCAGGAGTAAATCAGTAATGGCGACACCAAAGCGTCCACGTGCAGCTTCGTCAGAAACCACCCGCCGAAAAAAGACGGCTGAGCCGAAGACAAATATCGCAGTGCTGACGCCCCAAGGGACCCAAGGGAAGAGTATTCAAGTAATTGAGATCGAAGAAGCAATTCGAGTCCGCGCATACCAGCTGTGGGAGCATCGCGGACATCCGTATGGGTCCGCCATGGAAGACTGGCTACAGGCGGAAACCGAACTCGTTTCGGTCGACGGAGCTCGCACTGCGTGATTGAAGTCTGGCGCCGGAATTTCGCCTGGCGCTTCTAAAAAACTGGGAGTCTGGCCACCCGATTTGTCGCGCATTCTGCTCATCGACGATGATCCTTTGCAGTTGCGCGTGCGCGAAGCCGTTTTGCGCGACGCAGGGATGGAAGTGTATGTAGCGACGACGGCGGAGAGTGCCCTTGCACTGTTGAAGAGCCAGGTCGGGCCAACCATCGGAGTGGTGGTGACCGATCACATCATGCCGGGATGCAGTGGTGCGATCTTCGTGCGTGCTCTGCGCGATGTGAAGCCCGAGATTCCGGTGATGGTGATCAGCGGGATGCCGGAAGCCGAAGACGAATATCAGGACATGGATATCGTTTTTCGCGCCAAACCGTTGCCTCCACCGCAACTGATCGCGTTGGTGCGTGAATTGCTCGGCAAATCAGAGCGTAGCGACTCGTAACTCTGGCGCCCGTTCCGGTTCTGGAAGCAGCATCTGCTGAATCTGCAGGGGCAATCCTTGTATCTTCCGGATGAGCTGGCTAGGCCGAAATGGCTTTACCAGACAAGCATTTGCCCAAAGCGGTAAATCGTAACCGTACTGTCCCAGCCCGCTCATCGCAATCACCGGAATAGGCTGCGTTCGAGGATTGCTGCGCAGCTTCTTGAGTGTTCGTAATCCTCCCGCCTGGGTTCCCATGCAATCAAGAACAATGGCACCGATATCCCGGCGGGCAGCCAGCGCGAGGCCTTCGAGGTCGTTGGCCGCTTCAACGACGGAGTAATGTGACGCCTCGAGGGCTGCGCGCAGGAAGCGGCGTACCATTGCGTCCCCTTCAATTACGAGTATCGATTTCACAAGTCGTCTCCAATCTATTGGCCCGTTAACTCTCAATCCGGGCAAGAAGCTCGAGATTGGCCACCCTAAGTTGACGAAGAGGCGTAGGATGGCACGCGGGCCTGTGAACAAACCGTAACGTGCTTTGAGCGGCGCTTTAGAAGAAAATCGGCATCGGCAGACGAGCGCTGATCCGGGATGGGCGCGCTTTCCGAATTGGCACAGAGTTGCGGGTGTGGTGGGATTCTGAAAAAATAACGGCCAGTGGTGGTGGGCCGCTCCTTTCATGGCAGAACTAGGTAGTTACTCGCTCATTCTGGCGCTTGCGCTGGGTGCATATGCGTTCGTCGCCGGTATTGTTGCCTTAGCAAGAAAAGGTAATGCTTACGACAGGCTGGGCGAAACCGCCCGGCGTGCTGGGATCGCAGTCTTCGGGGCTGTCGCGCTGGCGGCAGTGGTGCTGGTGACGGCTGCATTCCAGAACGACTTCTCCATTTCCTATATCCTGCACCACAGTAATCGCGACCTGCCGATTCCGTACAAGTTTGCCGTGCTCTGGTCCGGGCAGGAAGGCTCGCTTCTGTTCTGGACGTTGCTGCTCTCCACCTACGGACTGGTGCTCAGGCTACGGCACAAAGTCGATACGCGACTGGTGGCGTACGCCTCGGTGGTGATCTCCGCCGTACAGGTCTTCTTCTTATTACTGGTGAACTTCGCCGCAAATCCGTTTGCGATGACGATCGGTACTCTTCCCCCAGATGGAAATGGGTTGAATCCCCTGCTGCAGTATCCGGAGATGGTGATCCATCCACCGATGCTCTATCTCGGGTACGTGGGATTCACGGTGCCGTTTGCGTTCGCGCTGGCGGCGCTGATCATGAAGTATCCCGGCGAGAAGTGGATTCACATTACGCGGCGCTGGACGATGGTGACTTGGGGATTCCTCACCGTCGGCATATTTCTCGGTGCGCATTGGGCCTACTCGGTGCTGGGCTGGGGCGGGTACTGGGGATGGGATCCGGTTGAGAACGCGTCGCTCATGCCATGGCTGACCGGCACGGCGTTCCTGCATTCGGTGATGATGCAGGAAAAGCGCGGCATGCTGAAGGTGTGGAACGTGTGGCTGATCTTCTCCACGTTCATGCTGGCAATTTTCGGTACGTTCCTGACACGCTCGGGCGTGGTCAGTTCGGTGCACGCATTCGCACAGTCGTCGATCGGCACGTGGTTCGTGAGCTTCCTGGCGCTAACGTTTGCGGTCTGCCTGTACTGGTTCCTGAAGAATCGCGACCATCTGCGCAGCGAGAACCGTCTGGAATCGCTGGTCTCGCGGGAATCGAGTTTCCTGTTTAATAACCTGCTACTGCTGGTTGCGTGTTTCACGGTGCTGTGGGGAACGCTGTTTCCGGTGCTCTCGGAGTGGGTGCAGGGAACCAAAGTCACGGTTGGTCCGCCATTCTTCAATCGCGTGAATATTCCGGTAGCGCTGCTGTTGTTGTTGCTGACCGGTGTTGGACCGCTGTTGGCATGGCGCAAGACTTCGATGGAGAGCCTGAAGCGCAACTTCCGTATTCCGGTGCTGACAGGACTTGCAGTAGGCGCGCTGTTAGTGGCGATCGGCTATGTGAAGCCGTGGACGGAACAGTCGGAATTCTATTCGCTGATGACGATCGTGCTTTCGGTGATTGTGGCGACGACCGTGATTTCGGAGTTCGTGCGCGGCGGACGGGTCATAGGACGCCACACGGGGCAGAATCTGTTCGCCTCGATGGTGCAACTGACGCGCCGCAATACGCGACGCTATGGCGGGTACATCGTTCACTTCGGCGTGATCGTAATCATGATTGGTTTTGCGGGCTCGGCTTTCAATCAGGATATCGAGCGCGAACTGACGCCCGGTCAGAGCATGGCGATTGGGCCATACACCCTGACGATGCGTTCGAATACGCAGGACGATAACGCGAATTACAGCAGCGAATGGGCCATCGTCGATGTGAGCAAGAACGGGAAGCCGCTTACTACGATGTATCCGGAACGCCGATTCTTCAAGGCGAGCCAGCAGCCGCAGAGCATGGTGGCTCTGCATACGACGCTGAAAGAAGATCTCTACCTGGTGTATAGCGGGATTAATCAGGACACGGGCAATCCCATCATCAAGGCGCACTTGAATCCGCTGGTGCTGTGGATATGGATTGGCGTGCACATCCTGATTATCGGCACGATCGTAGCGTTGATCCCGAACATGGCGGCCGCACGAGTGGCAGTACGAGCGCCCGTTCGCGCGGCGGAACTGGTCTCCGGCAAGCCCGGACAACCGGTGGGAGTGGGGAGTTGATGCCGCGACTGGTTGCGAAGCACTGGTTACAGATTGCGATGATCGTGGTGGCGAGCGTTGCACTGCTGGGCGCGGGCAACGATGCGCGCTTCAGCAACTTGGGACATCGGCTGATGTGTCCGTGCGGCTGCTCGCAAGTCCTGCTGGAATGCAATCACGTGGGCTGCGCATATTCGGAGACGATGCGCAAGGAACTGGCCGCCGCTATCGACAAAGGTGGGAGCGACGATTCCATCCTGCAGCAGTTCGCGGATAAGTACGGCAACACGGTGCTGGCTGCGCCTACTAAGAAGGGTTTCGACATGGTCGCGTGGATCATGCCGGGAGCAGTGCTGCTGGGCGGAATTTGGCTGACGGCCGTGTTGGCGCGAAAATGGAAGTATCGCGTGGCTCCGGCTGTGCAATCGCAAGCTACGCCGGCGCAGCTGGACAGTTTTCGTACACGCGCGCGCCAAGAAACGGAGCTATAGCCGATGATGCTAGGACTGGCTTGCGTGCTGTTGACACTAGGCGTGGTCGTCTTTGTTTTTTCTCCTGCACAACATCTGGAGGCGTCGACCGAGAAGACGCGACTGGCGTTCCTGCGCGAACGAAAAGAAACGGTCTACGACAATCTTCGCGACCTGAATTTCGAATTCAAGGCTGGAAAGTTCCCCGAAGCCGATTACCAGGGGATGCGCGCCTCGCTGGAAGAAGAGGCCGCCGGCGTGCTTTCGGAAATTGAGCGACTGGAAAAGGGCGCTGCGAGCAAGTCATAGATTCCTGAAGGAACAAAGATCGATCTCCGGCCCTTTCCAACGGAAGGAAAGGACCGGGCACCCGACACTGGATTGGAGTTCTCATTGAAAGCACGGTACACATTGGCGGCCGTTTTGTTGCTCGCCGCAAGCATGACGGCATCGGCCGCAACTTTGGGTGGTACGGTCACGAATGCGACCACCGGCAAACCAGCTGTTGGCGATGACGTCGCATTGGTGTCGCTCTCGCAAGGCATGCAGGAATCGGCCCGCAGCAAGACCGATGCGCGGGGGAAATTCTCGTTTAGCTTTGAGAGTAATGGAACGCCGCACCTGGTGCGCGTCACGCATGAAGGCGTGAATTATTTCCCGCAGAGCGGACCGGTGGGGCCAAATGTGAGCACCGTGGACATCACCGTATATGACGTTGCTAAGAATCTGCCGGTCGGCACGGCGGTGAGCGTCATGCGCGTGCAGAGCGACAATGGAGCATTGCAGGTGATGCAACTGCTCGCCGTGAAGAATGATTCGACTCCACCGCGCACGCTCAATACCGATCGCGGCTACGCGTTCAGCTTGCCCGAAGGTGCGCAAATCGACGAAGCAGTCGCCCAGGCGCCGAATGGAATGCCGGTGAGTTCGATGCCGGTTCCCGACGACAAGCAGAAGGGGATTTATTACTTCGCGTTTCCATTGCGGCCGGGCGAGACGCGTTTTCAGATTGCGTATCATCTACCCTATAGTGGCGAGCTGACGTTCACCCCGAAAATCTTCAGCGACATGCAGCACTTCGTGGTGATGATGCCGAAGTCGATGACCTTCGAGGCGAAGAATCCGGCGGCATTTTCGCCAATGAATGATCCGCAGGGCGGAGATGCCCTGGTGGAAGTTTCGACGCAGGCGAAGGCGGGAAGCGATCTCAGCTTCCGCGTGAAGGGCACAGGTTTGTTGAAGGATGAAACCGAACAAGCGCCAGCGCCGAATGGACAAGTCGGAATGCAGGGCGGCGGCGCGGCGCCTGACAATCGTCCGGGCGGAGGTTTGGGACGTCCAATCGACACCCCCGATCCGCTCTCGAAGTATCGTTGGATACTTCTGGGGGTGCTGGGAGTCGTCTTGGCGGGCGGCGGGTACCTGGCCGTTTCACGATCGAAGAGCGCGCCTGGAGGCGTGGCCGAAGTAGACGAGATTAGTGAAGAAATTGATGTCGCGCCGAAACGAGTGGCGACCGCAGCGGTAGCGGTTCCCACCTCCGCCGCGCCAGCGGATCGCTCGCAGATGATTCTCGATGCGCTAAAAGAAGAGCTGTTCCAGCTGGAAGTGGAGCTTCAGCAGGGAAGCATTTCGCAAGCCGACTATCAAAAGGCCAAAGCGGCGCTCGATCAAACCTTGCAACGCGCTTTGGCAAGAAAGAAATCCGCGACCGTTTCGTAGACAGCCACCTTCTGTAACCGGGCCGCATCTTTTCACGCGGAGGATCACCATGGCCCTGTTGCAACGCGGAGTGGCTGCTGCGACGAACCGGATGCCGAGCATCATCTCGCCCTCGGCTCACGCCATCATCGACTACATCACGATAGGAGCTTTCTTTGTCATGTCGGCGGCTTTCTGGCGCCGGAACAAGAGGGCTACGCTGGGTTCTCTGATGTGCGGTTCGGCGGAACTTGGGACAACGCTGATGACGGATTTTCCTGGAGGTGTGGCCAAGGTGATCGATCTGCCCACACATTTGCGGATCGACATGGGGCTGGCGGCGATGGCAGCAACCTTGCCCGATTTCATGGGCTTCAAAGACGAGCCCGAGTCGAAGTGGTTTCGGTTGCTCGGGTTGAATATCACCGCGAATGCAGGGCTGACGGATCCAGAGAAGAAGAGACTCGACAGACGGGCGAGGAAGGCAGCGTAAGATCTTCTCCCATCTGTAACCTCCGCACTGGAAGGTGGGGCACCGCAGATCGAACTCGTAATCTGAGTTATCAACTCGGTTACTCTCAGGCTCCAGTACCGTTGACCTTCCAATGAATAGCACCCTAGCATTGAACTGGAGGTATGTGGCCTCCATCAGGGTGACGTGTGTTCCGTGCATTCCAGGTAGCAGGAGCAATGGGTCTGCTGTGTTGCCAGCTGTTTGCGGCCGGCGGAGCAGCCATGCTTTATGCAGGTCCTGGAGTCACCGTGAACGGATATCCGGCTCTGGCACAGGAAGTCCTGCCTGGCGATAAGCTGCGTATCCCCGCGAAATCTGTGGTCCATCTCAACAATGGAAACGACGCCGTGACCATGGGCAGCGAGTCGGAAGCCGAGTACGATGCGCACGCAATCATGCTGCTTGCCGGCAGCGCGACGATTGACACTAAGAGTTCCATGGCAACGAAGGTTCATCATTTCACCATTACACCGACCACTTCGGAGACGAAGTACGAAGTAACGTGGCACGATCTGCGCGGGTACGCGACAGTCCTTGAAGGAAGCATCAATGTAACCGGCGGACCGAACGATGTGGCTGCGGTGAAGGGACAGACCGTGGAACTGGATGAATCTCGCCGCAAGCCACTTGCTTACCTGAAGACGGGAGGAGTTCCGAAAGCCGCTTACTATGCAGCCGCTGGAGGCGGAGGAGCAGCTATCATCGCCCTGGTTGCAGCGCATGGAGGTGGGTCCAATGGCGGTGGTTCGAAGTGCAACGTTGCGGGCGGCCCAATCAGCAGCGATGGCAGCTGCGATTGAGGCGGTCGCTCTAATTTTGTGAAAGTCCCGATGAGAATAAGAATATTTTTGATTCTGTTGATAGCGGCGGGAGTATCCGCTGCCGCTCAGGCTGGCACCAATGAGGTCCCTGTGATCGATGCCGCCATGGGATCGTGCACGGCAGACATCACGGTGATGGATTCCGGGCATCATCCGATTTATAAGGCAAACATCAGCACACGAATCCGCTCTGGATTTGCCGGCGTGAAGAAACTGGATCTCGAAGTCGGCACCAATGTGGATGGTAAAGCTCGGTTTACGGGCCTGCCGGAGCGGCCGCGAGATGTGCTGCAGTTCACCGCTGACTATGAGGGGCGAAGCAACATCGTGCTGCTCGACAGTCAAAAGGATTGCCACGCCACGCTGAGTGTTTTTCTTCCCGATAAGCCGGTCGCGGTGGATAAATGATTAGTTCGCGCCTGCCGGTGTTTGCATCTAAACCGGCGTAGGTCGAAGTCGGGGCGCTTGTCGAGGTGAGGTATAATCAAGGAGTGGGGCGGTAAAAGAGTCCCGTAGTTCCCGGGCGAGAGACCTGCCAGAAAAGCCTGCGGATTGAAAGTCGTTTTCATCTTGCACTTCCACAAGGCTGACGGGTAACATCACGGATGTCTTCCGTTGCTACTCCCGTTCTGGCGATTCAAGCGCGAACATCCAGGCGCTAGGCGGTCGAGAACAGAACATCAGAAGAGAACAGAGTTCCAGAACGCAGTCTGCCCACGCTGCAACGAGCGCGAAGGTGCGTGTTCATGGACCTGATAGGTACAAGGATTTCACCGCGACAGCGGTAACTACAGCAAAGAGAAAAATATGAATATTGGACCGAACAATCCCTCCGGTTCCTCGGGAGGGAAAGGGAGGCGGCGCCGTGGACGCAGGGGTGCGCCCGGCCGGCCGGGACATTCCGGACCCGGTCATAACAACAGCCGCAATAACCAGCAAAACCAAGTCTTCACCCGTCCCATGGATCACAGCTATCGCAATGGCCAGCAGGATTTTTCCGGCGGCCGATCCCGCGGACGCGGCCCGGCAGTTGCAACTCCTTACATACATCCGGATATCGAACCCGTGGTTCACAAGGATGAGAATGCAGCGCCGAAAATTTTTGCTTTCGTCGATGACCTGTTTTTCCTGGCGAAGATCCAGGAAGTGGCGCGCAAGCTTAACGTGAAAGTCGAGTTCGTGAAGACGGACAAAGACATTCTCGATCGCGTAAAAAATAATGGCGATGAAAAACCCTCGCTCATCATCATCGACCTGAATAACATCAACGCCAAGCCGCTGACGATCATCCCCAAACTGAAAAAAGAATTGAAAAAGGGAACGGCGATCATCGGTTTCGTCTCGCATGTGCAGGGCGAGTTGAAGATGAAGGCGCAGGAGGCGGGGTGCGATATGGTACTGCCGCGCTCCGCGTTCTCGCAGAATCTGCCGTCGCTGCTGCGGCGTCACGGAACGGCTGCCGAAGCGGACTAATCGCATCGCGATCTTAATCCGGCGCTCGAGCGCAAGTTGGCGCCGACCTGTCGGCGCCTCTCAATGGCGGGCTGAATCAATCTTTGCGGAGCTTGATCACTTCCGATCCGGCGAGCAGGAACGCGCCCACACCGTAGACATAGGAAGAAGTTGGTTTGAACTGCGCCGGTCCAGCTCCCACCTGCTGGATCGATCCAAGGCGCCCGTCTTCGTAGACGTGCTGCAGTAGGCCTTTCCATGCTCGCTCGACGGCGGGCAGATACGTCTTTCGATCCAGGATGCCACTATTCACGCCCCATGCCATCGCGTACGTAAAGAAAGATGAGCCCGAGATTTCGGGCAGGGCGTACGAAGCTGGATCGAGCAATCCAGAGCGCCAGAGACCGTCGTTTCCTTGCAATGCAAGAATCGCTGCGCACATCTCCTTGAACTGCCCGAGATAGCGACTGCGGTCCGGATCGTTCGCCGGCAGGGTTTCGAGGACACGCACCAGGCCTGCCATCACCCAGCCATTGCCGCGCGACCAGAAGACTTTCTTCCCGTTCGCTTCTCGCAGGGCGAAGAAACTCGCATCGCGATAGAAAAGGTGTTGCTCAGGGTCGTAGAGCCGGGCCGAGGTGCGCCACCACTCGCGATTCACAAAGTCTAGATACTTGCCCTCACCCGTGGCGCGAGCCAGTCCGGTCCAGACCGGCGGCGCCATGAACAGCGCGTCGCACCACCACCAGGGAAGCTTGTCGTCGGAAGCAACGGGCAACGCGAGGATGGAGTCGAACTGCGTGCGGAGTGGGGCAATCATCTTTGAATTTGGATCGCGAGATTGCGAATAGAGGGCGAGGTAAGTCTGGCCGATGCACTGATCGTCGGCATGTTCGATGCGCGGCCCGAGCTTCCAATCGAACTTGTTGCTCATCGAGAGCATGGCGTCATGATAGGTATTGTTCCCCGTGGCAACCGAGGCTGCCATAAAGCCGGTGTAGAGAGCGGCGTAGGTCCAGTCCTGGTTGAAGTAGGGCTGAGAGCGAACGAGTTCCCAGTCAGCAACCTTCTCCATAGCTTTCCTCACGGCGGACGGTTTCAGCGAAGTCGAGAGATGAGCCAGACGGGGAGCATGATCGGGCGCGTCTCCTTCATGCGCGGCCTCGGCCCGCGCCGCATCGGCGAGTTCCTTGGCGCTCATCTGGGTGGTTTGGCCAAATGCGCGTGGCAAAAAGCGCGCGATCGCGAGAGCTGCTAGCGAAGACACGAAAGTTCGTCGTGTGAGATTAGATGTCATGGTCGCGGGAAGATTCTACAAGGCGGAGGATTCGCGGCGTGCCGAGCCGTTCAAGGACCGACCACTGTCGTAGGTACGGCTGCACACAGGATGTGGCAAAAACAACCAAAAAGCCGGTCGAGCAATCAAATCCAATCGTCTTTTAGAGGTGGCAAATGAAGATCACGCGAGAGCCATACGTCGCGGAAGTTGTTGATTTCATCGATCCCAGTTCTCGAGTCCGAACTGGATTTCGCTACGTCATTCGCAAAATGGTACACGGAGAAGAAAAGCAGATTTTTGAAAGCCCGGTGAGTGAAGATTCGGACTATTGCTTTAGTCGCGCCGAGGATCATTTGCAGGAACTGCAGCGCGTGGCGTGAAGGCCGCTATTTAGGCTCTTTCATCACTTGTCCGACCGGCTGTTGCGCACCCTCCCGGACAGTGAGTTGCTGGAAGAGCGCCATTTGCTCGCGGGCTTTATCAGTGAACCCGAGCTTTTTGTAGGCGAGGGCGAGCTGGTAATGGGTTTGCGAATCTTTGGGATGTTTACTGACCGCCTGTTCCAGCAGTGGTCTCGCCTTCTCCGCGTCTCCTAACGCCAGGTAAATCTGCCCAAGCGTTGTCATGGCATCCACGTTCCCTGGAGCGCCCTTCAGAGAGAGTTCCATATAATTCGCGGCAGCAGGGAAATCGCCCTTCTGTTTCGCGACGAGGCCGAGATAGTAGTTGGCTTCGGGATCGGTCGCGCCGTCGACCATAGACGCGGTGAGATGCTTTTGCGCATCATCGATTCTGCCCATGTTGTAATCGACAACACCCTTTCCGACGAGCGCCCTTTTATCTGCCGGTCGAACCGAGAGGATCTTGTCCAATAGCGGATCGGCTTCTCCCCAATGTGAGGCGCGGATGAGCACAGCGCACATGGTCAGGGCTGCGTCGGGTGAGTCGGGCTGAATATCAAGCAAGTCGAGTGCGGCATTGTGCGCGGCGATCAGATCGTTGTCGCGCATACAGGCGAATACCAGGTTCTGCAGCAAATCCGGAGTAGGTGGTCCGGTCTTTTGTGCGCGCTGGAGATAGGAGGTCGCTGACTTCCAATCTCCCTTCGCTCCCGCCAACCGCGCGGCAATATTGAGCGCATTGCGAGATTTTGGATCGAGTTGAAGCGCCTGATTCACGGAAGCCTGTGCAGCTTCAGGCTGGTTACTCATGGCCTGCATCTTTGCGACAGCGGCAAGAGAGTTTGCCGTAGCGTGCTGATGTTTCGCGGCCATGCGAAGGAGCTCGCCTGCATCGGCAACCATGCCATGGTCCAACAGAACGTTTGCGAGTTGGGGAATGAGGTCGGGATTTGTGGGAGCACGACGGACCACATCGTCGGCAGCCTTCTGCAATTCTGCGCTGCGTTTGAGGCCGATGTAGTCGGCAACGATGACAATGAGCAAATGGTCCGGCCGCGATTTGGCGGGAACGCTCTCGGCGAGATCCAGAGACTTCTGGTAATGACCCTGCTTCTGGTAAAGGTCCGCGAGTGCGGACTGGAACTTCGCACTCTGAGGCGAGGAGCCAAGAAGGGCTTCATAGAGTGGAGCCGCATCGTCGAAGCGATCTTCTTCAGCATAGAGCTTGGCCAAGTCCTCGACCGGGTCTAGCGTTTTCGAATCAGCTTGCGCAGCCCTCACCCACAGGTCTTCCGCCTGTTTGTACTTGCCTTGTTTTCTGCGGACCGATCCGAGCAAGGTGAGCGCGTGGACGTCGTTCGGATTCTTGCGCAGGGTGGCCTGGAGATCGTGGTCGGCCCGTTCCAGTTTGCCTTCGCGAATCAAGGTTTCGACAGACGCGTTTGCGGGCGGTTTTGTCTGACCTTGTAACAAGCAGGAGGTGGGCAAGAACGTCGATAGAAGGAAAAGGGCGATGAATCCGACGGATGGCTTTGAGAAAAACAGTTTGAAAGACGTGGTCAAAAGAAACAGCCCTATGAAGTTAAGCTTGAGAGTAAGTTGCCGCGAGAAGTGAAGTCAAGCCGGGCAGCTGTCGTGAGTTTCTCAGGTAGAATCGGAGACAGGCCACAGTCGATCTTCAATTATGCGCTTTGCTGCCATCTTAGCCATTTCCTTGTCACTGCTCACCCCGGCCATTGGACAGAACCCGGCAATTCACTTCCACAGTGCGAATCGCCAACTCGGATTGCCGGTCCCGGGACCGGAGATTGCGGAAAAGAAATATATCGTGCAGCAGATGAGCGGAGGCGTCGCCCTGTTCGACTGCGACAATGATGGCAAGCTCGACATAGCCGTAGTGAATGATTCGACTATCGACCACTACAAGACCTCTGGCGGAGATCCGCTGATCACGCTCTATCACCAGGAAGACGGACTCAAATTCAAGGACATTACGAAGCAGGCAGGGCTGACGCGTAAAGGTTGGGGCATGGGAATTTCCGTCGCCGACTATGACAACGACGGGCTGCTGGATATCTACGTGACCGGCTACGGCGGGAATGCGCTTTATCACAACCTGGGCAACTGTAAGTTCGAAGACGTGACGGACAAAGCGGGAGTGGGCGTAGGCGGATTCAGTACCGGATCGGCATGGGCGGATTACGATCGTGACGGCAAGGTCGATCTGTTCGTGTCGCGCTATATCCACACAGAAGTCGACAAGCTCAATGAGATCAAGACGAATTACAAAGGCCTGATGGTAGAAGCGCCATGGGGCATGCACGGCGAATCGGACTTTCTATTTCATAACCGGGGAAACGGTACCTTCGAAGATGTCAGCCAGAAGGCCGGTGTAAGTGATCCGGCTACGCACATCGGGCTAGGGGCGATCTGGGGCGACTACGACAATGACGGCTGGCCCGATTTGTACGTCGCCAATGACACCGAGCCGAATTATCTCTATCACAATAACCACGACGGCACGTTCGAGGACACGGCGCTACTCGCGGGCGCAGCAGTAAGTGCGGAAGGTCAGCCGCTGGGTTCGATGGGAGTCGACTTTGGTGACTTTAATAATGATGGCAATCTCGATATCGCGGTGACGACGTTTGCCTATCAGCCGATTGAGTTGCACAAAGGAAATGGCAAAGGCGAGTTCGAGGATGTAACGTGGCCAGCGAAAACCGGGCAACCATCGTTCCGCTGGGTGAAGTGGGGCACAGGTTTCGTAGATCTGGACAACGACGGCTGGCAGGACATCATGGTTGCAACCGGTCATATCTATACCGACATCGATAAGCTGCCGGGCGAACCCGGATACAAAGAGCCGTTGCTGCTGTTTAGGAATACGGGCAAGAGCACGTTCGACGAGATGGCAGATGCCTCCGGCCTGAATGATGATCCGCCGCAATCGCGACGCGGCATTGCGTTTGGTGACATCAATAATGACGGGAACATCGATGCAGTGGTGTTCAATCAGAATCAGCCGCCGACGGTTTTCATCAACGACACGAAGAACTCGAACCATCGCGTGCTATTCAAGCTGGTGGGGACAGTCAGCAATCGCGCCGCGATTGGCGCGCGAGTGACGATCCAGACTGCGAGTGGGCAACAATTGCGCGAGGTGAAGTCAGGCTCCAGCTATATCTCGCAGAGCGACCTGCGCCTTCATTTTGGACTCGGGAAAGATGCCACGATGAGCAAGGTGGTGATCCGCTGGCCGAACGGCAAAGAAGAGGAACTGAAGGACGTAGCGGCGGACGCGATCTATACGGTGGTAGAAGGATCGGGAATTAAGGAGAAGGTGGCGCTGCCTGCGCCAGCACCGTAGAGAACAGATTTTTTCGGTCAGCGCCTGTCCAGTTCCGCCATTTCGTTACGGCGAGAGCCGATCCAGCACTATCTTCAACCGCTCATAGCCGGCTCGACTGACCGGCAGGCGGGTGTTGTCGGTCAGAATCACTATTCTGCTGTCCTTGCCATACGGTTCGATTTTCGACACGCGTTCCAAATTTACGATGTAAGACCGATGGACCCTCAAGAAATTGTGGGGATCCAGCGCAGCTTCCAGGCTGGCGATGGTTTGTTGCTTCAGGTATTTGTGACCGTCGCTGACTAGAGCGACATAATCGTCCTGCGCTTCCACGTAGTCGAGTTTGGGGGTAGGGATGATGTGGACGCGTGTGCCATCCCGCACTACCAGACGATCGAGATGCTGTCCCGGCGCGCGTGCCGCCTGGGCCAACTGCGCGACAGCCGACTCAGAACGGTCCGTTCGCTCTCGCACGTGCTGCAATGCTTTTTCGAAACGCTCCGCTCCAAACGGTTTCAGCAAGTAATCGACGGCATGTACCTCAAAGGCCTTGAGCGCATATTCGTCGTAGGCGGTTGTAAACACAATCGCCATATCGCCGCCCGCGAGTTCGAGCACTTCGAATCCGTCGAGCTTCGGCATCTGGATATCCAGAAACAGGAGGTCGGGCTTTAATTCCGTGATTGCCTTCACCGCCTCGAAGCCGTTGGCACACTCGGCGACAACTTCGATTTCGGGATGCGGCACGAGCAGTTCGCGTAATACCTGGCGCGCGAGTTCTTCATCGTCAACGATGACGGCGCGGACTTTCTGTTGTTCGCTCATGCTGAATTCCTCTCGGCAGGGAGGCTAATCGTTACCCTAAAACGATCGTCGTTCGCGGTTGCCAGGAAACTAGCCGCGCTGCCGTAACGAGTCTCAATTCGTTCTCGCACGTTGGCCAAGCCAATGCCGCTCCGTTTTTTCGATTTGAATTCGGGATCGAAGTTATTCTCGATGAGGATCAGTACGCGATCGTCTGTCACATTGCACTTGAGATGGATGCAGGCGCCCTCCGGCAGATGAGCCACTCCGTGCACGATGGCATTTTCAATCAGTCGCTGCAAGGTCAAGGGAGGGATCAGGCATGTGAGCGAGGTTTCATCGATGGCTTCTTCTGTCGAAAGCCTTGCGCCAAAGCGAATCTTCTCGACCGTCAGATAGCGGTGTACAAGATCGAGCTCCTCGCTCAAAGGAATAAGCGATTTCTCGCCCATGCCCAGCGTTGCGCGGAGGAAATCGGCCAAGGTGATGCACATATCGCGCGCCTTGGCTGCGTCCACACTGGTGAGTGCACTGATTGAGTGCAGGCTGTTAAAGATGAAGTGCGGATTGATCTGAGCTTTCAGAGCGCGTAGCTCCGAATCTCGCGCCTGCACACGCGCTTCTGTTGCCCGGAGTTCGGATTCGCGCGACGCTTCCATGGCGAGCAGGACATAAAACGACGCGACCCAGAACAGGTAAAGAAGTACGCCGATCACAAAGATCAGGCGGTAGAGATTTGCATGACTTCCGAGACTACCGAACGGCTGGAGCAAGACAAGCGCAGAGACATACAGCATTCCGAGCAGCATCCAGGTCCCGCTCATAAGAACAGCGGCCACCGAGTGTGTAGCCACGATGCGAACAACTCCAGCTCGTTGCAGAGGAGTGGCCCGACACGGATACCACGCGAGCAGGCACATCAGCGAATACACCGGCGCCAGCACGCACAGAAGTATGGCGCCTTCCTGTATGGACAAGCCTTCAGCGCGCAACAAATAGAGAAGCAAGGCGGTGAGCGGAATCCATAGCACGACGTACAGCAAGATCTGGCGCGGGCGGCTGAGGATCGGGTGCATGGGTCAGATCAGTTCCGTATTTCTACGCTACCGAATATCGCTCCGCCTCGAATGATGAGGGTCTTGAGCGGTGAGTTAGGAAGAGGCGCCCGGGTTTGGTTCTCACAAGCACCGAACACTGCATTGGCCTCGACGACGACATTCCAGTTCATCGGCACGCGAATTTCGACTGAACCGAAGACCGCATTCGCTTCGAGAACGGCCGTATCTCCTTCGATGTTGGCTTGGGTGAAGTCCAATTCCACGCTTCCGAAGATGGCAGACGCAGTGCCCTGCTTGAATTGTTGATCATTGATCACTTTTTCGATCGACGAGAATACGCTTTCGGGGTTCAGCACTCCTGATGTGAACGGAAGCGGAGCAGGTTGCGGACGCATATATTCCCAGATGAGCAGCGCTCCTAAGCCGATCAGGAACCAGGGCCACATGTTTCCCCAGCCGAGATATCCGAGGCTGGCAGCCAGTAGTATCACCCCCCATAACAGCATGATGCCGGCGCCGATTTTGCTACCGCGGCCATATCTGTAGCCCGGCTCGATGAGTCCTTTCAGGCCGAGAAAGACAAGGATCAGCGGCCAAAAGCGCCAGAGATTGCCGATATGAATGTACCCAGAGGTATCGAGCAGAAAAAGGCCCCCGACCGCAATGGCCACAAGGCCCGAGATCAGCGTCGCTCTGCTGCGTCGTTCAATCGCCATAAGGGATCTCCAGCTTCTGACGCGACGGCCTCGTCTTCTGAACCTCTTCCATGTCCGAAAGCCACATGATCAGTCCCGCGATGATTACCAGCAACGGCCACCAATTCTCGACCGCCGACCAATGCGGAAGGTGGTTGTTCTCGAAGACACCAAGTCTAGCAAGCACACCAATGATTCCGACGATGATCAGCGTGGTTCCTGCGCCGATATCGAGTATTGCGGCCTTCTGTTTTCTCGCGAACATCTGAATCTCCAGCTCTATGATTTCGAACATCGCGAGATTAGCGTTTGATCGGAGGGCGTCGCCTGTACTTTTCGGTGAATGACGGGTAGATACCGGCGAGTGGAGGTCGAAAGCGAAGCTTTACTTCCGATGTCGGCGAGTGGGTCGCCAATCGGGATCTAGTTTCGAAATAAGGTGTCGACGTAGTGGTGGATGCTGCGGCCGGCCGCTCCCGGAGAACTAGCCGGGAGGCCAAGTCATGTGCCGTCCGCCGAGGAGATGCAGGTGAATGTGGAAGACACTCTGTCCGGCATCCGGACCCACGTTGAGCACAGTCCGATATCCATTCTTCAGATTGCGATGCTCCGCTAGCTTTGCTGCCGCCAAATTTAAATAACCGATAATCTCGGCATGGCCGGCCGTCGCTTCGTCCAGTCCCGCGATGTGTTCTTTGGGAACGATCAGGAAGTGAGTAGGCGCCTGAGGGTTGATGTCTTCGAAAGCATAAACGCGATCGTCTTCATAAACTTTCTTCGAGGGGATTTCGCCGCGAATGATGCGACAGAAGAGGCAGTCAGCCATTTCGATCTCCTCCTTCGATATGATTCTCGCAGGTTGCAGTCTAGTTCCGGCCCTGTCCAAAAGACGGAAAGGACGGGCACCGTCAGTCTAAACGCACCAGGAAGACATTGCCTTCAGGAGCGGAATTGTCGTGGGCGACCTCTTCGGCGCGGCGCTTGTCGTCTTCAGCAACCCGCACTCGAACCCAGTAATCTCCCACGGGACTGCGGAACTCCAGCACCTGCGCAGTGCGATAACGACGGATGAGTTTTTCTTTCAGGTGCAGCGCTTCCTTTTCGTCTTTGATGGCGCCAATCTGCACGCACCAGCGGCCAGGAATGCCGAGATCATTCGGAGTCTTCAATAGATCAAGCCGGACAGGGGCCGTGCCGGGACGCCAGACGTCGACGGCTTTCGCTGCTGCGGCGGAAAGATCGATCACGCGATCGGGAACAAAGGGGCCTCGGTCGGTGATGCGGACGACCGTCGAATGGTGCGTCTTCAGGTTGGTGACGCGGACGATCGAGTTCAGCGGGAACGTCAGATGTGCGGCGGTGAGCTGATTCATGTCAAAGACTTCGCCATTCGCGCTGCGCCGGTTGTGATAGGGAGGTCCGTACCAGCTCGCCATGCCGGTTTGGGTGAGCAAAGGCTTGGCATCGGGGCCGAATTCGCCTTCTAATTCCGTGGAGGGCTTACTGGGTGGCTCTACCTTTGTCGTCTCAGTGGAGGATGTGGTCGCGATGGGCGGCGGCGGGGGAAGCTTGGCGGTGGTTGTTTTGCGTCCGCCACAGCCTGCCAGCAGAATCAGAATCCCCAGAATCGCGACAAGGGCCCGAGAGCGCGTCAGGATTTTTTCCTCTGGTCGTCGAGGTAATCGGCGAACTCCGCCATCTTTTGGGCAGCGACTCGTAATGCACGAGTGGAGTGGGTGCGAACAGCCGGAACGACGTCGGAGTTGATGTAGTCGATCAGCCGTTCGGCTTCTTTCTCGGCCTCGCCGGCTGCTTTGCCGATCTCGCGACCCATGCGTTCGCTGAAGTCTTCCCAAGATTCTTTCGATTTCGGTTCGGTCACTTTTCACCACCGCTGAGCGGATTACCAGGCCACTCCATTATCGCTGCGGCTATTCAGGGCGGTCAATTCGAGTGGGAGCAATCAGAACCAGAATTGCCATGCGTGACTAGAGCGTCGGCAGAGCAAGCTTCAGTGCGTGGGCGTTGATAACTCTTACTCGGGGCGCGCGAGGTGCACGCGGCGGTGCAGGAGGCGCGATATAGCTGACGCGTATCCCGGCCTTGCTGAGCAGTTCAGTGGGGCACATGCGCGCGGCGGGAAGAGGCGGTGCGATCAGGCCGACGATACCGGCAAATACCAGGGAGGCCCCGAAGATTCGATTGCGATTGTCATTGCTCAGCATAACCTTTACTCCTGTTTGGGGCCCTTTTTCGTCTGTCTGTTACTTGGACGACGTTGGTCCCAAGACGTTAGTTAACAGTCCCAGTTATTTTTCCGGTAAACGACCCAGGCTCCTCTCCTGAGACGAATCCCGGCTGATACAGATGTTTCCGCGCTGGTGCGGTACACTGCTCTGCCATTTTCCTTTTCAGAAGGGAGACCATGTCATCTCGTACTCGTCGTGAATTTCTACAGATTGCCGGAGCCACAGCGGCTCTGGCGTCCATATCGGAAGCACTTCCCACCAAGGCCTTCGCGGCCCAGACAAGCTCCGGCGGCTCAGACCTGCAAGTCTTCGTCACTAATGAAGCAAAACGGTACGCCGAGCAGCCAAAGATTGGATGGAGTTCAGGTCCTGGGACTGGCGAGACCATAACCGTTGATGCGAACAAGAAGTACCAGCCGATTCTCGGATTCGGTGGTGCGTTCACCGATGCAGCATGTTGGAACGTTCACCAGATGCCGCAAGAAGCACGCGAAGAACTGTTGCATGAGCTGTTTGATCCATCGCAGATGGGACTCAGCGTTGGCCGCGTTTGTATCGGATCGAGCGATTATTCCCGCAACGCGTATAGCTATGACGATGGCGATCCAGATCCTGAGCTGAAGCGCTTTTCCATCGAACATGATCGCGAGTACATCCTGCCAACGCTGCGCAGCGCGAGACAATTTAATCCCGAACTCTTCTTACTAGGCACACCCTGGAGTCCTCCAGGATGGATGAAGTCCACCAAGAACACGCTGCTGGGGGGAACCATCTCGCGTAGCCATCTCGGCGTGTACGCACAGTACATGGTGAAGTTCCTGCAGGCATATCAAGGCGAAGGCGTGGTTGTGAACGCCGTCAGCTCGCAAAATGAAGTGGACACGGATCAGGATGGCAAGATGCCTGCGTGCTCATGGCCGCAAGAGATCGAAGTGCAGTTCGTAGGTGAGGATTTGGGTCCGTCGATCGAAAAAGCTGGTTTGAATACGAAGATCTGGCTGATCGATCACAACTACAACTTGTGGGGGCGCGCGATCTGCGAATTGGACGACCCGAATGTGCAGAAGTACACGAAATCAATCGCGTGGCATGGATACCTGGGAAAACCGGAGTGGATGCAGAAGGTGCTGGCGGTTCATCCGGATGCGGAGATGTATTGGACGGAAGGTGGCCCAGACTATACGGCTCCCGATTACGAAACCGATTGGGTGAAGTGGAGCAATACGTTTACAGGGGTGCTGCGAAATTCCGGGCGCTGCATCATTGCGTGGAATCTGGTGCTCGATGAGGTGGGCAAGCCGAATATCGGGCCTTTTCCCTGTGGTGGGGTGGTGACTGTTAACTCGCAAACGAAAAAAATCACGCGCAGCGGTCAATACTGGGCATTCGCGCACTATTCAAGAACGGTGCGTCAGGGCGCGACGCGCATTGAGTCGTCAGGCGATATAACGGGCGTGACGCACGTGGCATTTTCCAATCCTGATGGAGGAAATGTCGTTGTCGTGACGAATTCCGGGGAATCCAGGAAGATCGCCCTGAGCGACGGCGCAAAGAGCACGGTGGTAGAGCTTCTTCCCAAATCGGTCACGACGTTAACTTGGCGATAACTAATTAGAGGCGGGGATGTGCTATGGCTGCGCATCGCCGCTTCGTTTTGCCTGCGCTGAGTTTGCGAAGCAGGGAAGCTGTTGAAAAATCAGCTAATTAGAAAGTACTACTGGCTCGTGGTGGCCGATGGTGAGGAAAGTGGATGTCAGAAATCAGCCAACTGCTGTCCCCACAAGGAGATTCGGCGGGATCAGCCCTCACAGAATTTCTTGACATGCACGCCAGAGTAGTTGTACAAACCGAGCCGTATAGTACAAAAATACTAAGTGTCGAAGAACACGCGTATTGCACTATACGTTCAGGCTTGGGGAAGGGGTTGACCAACACCCCGAAGAACTCCTCAACAGGGCACTGCGAATCCCGGTCTGCAGTGAGCTTCAATCAATAAGTGAAAAAAGCAGTAAAGACGAAGCCAGAAGATCGGCATAAGAAAGATGAAGCAGGAGACCCGATGAGACGCTATATCGTTTCGCTGATTCTCTGCGTAGCTTGCTTGATGTTACCTGCATACGCTCAGGTGACCACAGGTATCGTCACGGGTACAGTGACAGATCAGACAGGGGCAGTAGCAGCAAATGTCCCAGTGACTATCACGAATACCGCGACTGGCGCTACGCGCACAATGAATACAAGTTCCGGCGGCGATTACAGATTTGAATCCTTGCCGACGGGAACATATCAAGTAACGGTGAAGGCTCCGAACTTCAAAGAGTCGGTCACCAACAGCGTGGAAGTGCACGCGTCCTCTACCACGACTGCAGATGTCAAATTGCAAGTTGGTAGCGCGACCGAGCACGTCGATGTAGAAGCTAATGCTATTCAGGTGCAAACGGACAATGCGTCACTCGGCGAGACCGTCGAGGGACAGCAGGTTCGCGAACTGCCACTGAATGGACGCAGCTTTGTTCAGTTGACGCAGTTGGCGCCTGGCGTTTCCGCGGCGAACAATTTCGACAGCAAGAACAAAGGCTTGCAAGGCGGCGTTGACTTTTCGGTCAACGGAAACCAAACCACCAACAACCTATACCTGGTTGATGGCGCCAATAACAATGACACCGGTTCGAACCGTACGATTTTGATCTATCCTTCGATCGAGTCGATTGCGGAATTCAAGATGCTGCGCAACAGCTACGGCGCCGAGTACGGCGGAGCTGCTGGTGCGGTCATCAACATCGTTACCCGCAGTGGAAGCAACGACTGGCACGGCAGCGTACTGTACAGCGGCCGTAACACTGCGCTCGACGCCCGCACCTACTTCGCGGCGCAACGCACTGCCAACGCCAATGCCACTGGAGTTACACTTCCCCATGATGGCAAGGACAAAGTAAACCGCAACGACTGGGGATACTCTGTCGGTGGCCCGATCATCAAGAACAAACTGTTCTTCTTCTGGAGCCAGGAGTGGAACCACGAAATTCGTGGTATCACGAGAAGCCAGTGCGTTCCAACGGCAGCGGAAGCTCTAGGCGACTTTTCGCAGGGAGTTAGCTGCGGCGAGGCAACACCAAATATTCCAGCAGCTTTTCAGGCAGCCGGTAACCCTCTGAAGATCGCGAATCCGGATCCGGCTGCATTGCTGATGATCATGAAGTATCCCCTGCCGAACCAGGCACTTGATGCTCAGGGTCATAACTGGTCTGCTTCATTGCCGACTCCGTTGAAGTGGCGCCAGGAAAACGTTCGCGTTGACTACAACCTCAGCAAGAACAACACTTTCATGGGACGCTTCACTCAGGATAGCTGGTCGAACGATGCGTACAATGCCGGCTATTGGGGTGAGGATACATTCCCGGCTCTGAACGATAACTGGATCCAACCTTCGAAGAGCATCGTTGGCAAGTGGACTCGGACTATCGGAACAACGATGGTGAACGATGCTGAGTTCAGCTATTCCAATAACCGCATCAGCATCACTCCGGGCGGTACCGGCGACAACGATGGCCGTTTGACCGGCACAGCCTTGTTGAACGCCATCAGTGCTGCAATCCCGACAGAGTATCCGCAGTCCATCAAAACGGCTTCGGCCGGCATCCCGACACTCTGGGGTGGAATCGGTGGTTATGGCAACAACCAAAACTACTGGTCGATTGCTCCATGGCAGAACCAGCTCGATCTTTATGTCGCCAAAGATGACGCATCCAAAGTTATCGGTAGACACACGATCAAGTTTGGTGGCCAGGTCAGCTGGAATGCCAAAGACGAAGACACTAGCACTTCCAGTTCTGAACGCGCCACCTTTGGTACGGCCGATTGGGCGACGAACACTCCGACCGGAAACGATCTCGCGAACCTGATGATCCCCGGAGCACTCTGGAGTGGGTACGCTGAGACGTCAACGAACGTCCGTGCACAGTTGCGTTGGCACGATGACGCACTGTACTTCGCCGACAACTGGAAGGTAACTCCTCGCTTGACGTTGGACCTCGGTCTGCGTTGGGATAAGCTGGATGCGCCTTACCAGCCGAACGATCAGGCTACCAACTTCC
Organism: uncultured Microthrixaceae bacterium; assembly: GCA_963793965.1. Lineage (GTDB taxonomy): Bacteria > Actinomycetota > Acidimicrobiia > Acidimicrobiales > Acidimicrobilacustridaceae > UBA4742. The sequence goes on along the minus strand of CAWCCB010000006.1, from coordinate 60,218 downwards.
AGCCCAGTCTCTACAATCCTGCATTGCCGGCGTCCGATGCCTGCAACGGATTGTGGACAGTTCCTGGCCAGGATCCTTGCGGTGCAGCAAACGCTCAGTTCGGGACCAGTTTCTCGTCGGGAACTCCTGGTCCGGGACGCTCGCTAGTCAACAACAACAACCATCTCTTCTCTCCACGTCTTGGTATTGCGTGGGATCCTTGGGGTGACGGCAACACGGCAGTCCGCATCGGCGCTGGCCGCTTCTTCCAGCGCGAGCGCGTAAGCCGTTACACGCTTGTGGCAAATGCCCCATTCGCCGTAACACAAGGATTCAACCGGCCTCTGGACTCCGCTATCCCGCTTCCTCCGGGTGGTGGTGCAGCACCCGCAGGTGGTATGGATCCGAGTGCTACCCTTCCTGAATCGTGGCAGTGGAACGTAAGCATTCAGCGCAGCTTGGCACGAGACACGACTCTCGAACTCGGCTACGTTGGGAACCACGCTTATCACCAGACGACGAGCAACGACATCAACCAGATTGCACCGCAGAACTGGTTGCAGGCATCGTTCTTGGCGGCGAATGGCAATGCCGGTTGCGCATGGGAAGCAACTGCGCCATGTTCTCAGCAGTTGGGTGGCATGTTTGCCTATAATAACTACAGCAGCGCATTGACATGGTGGACACACCAGGGCGATGCCACGTACCACTCCCTGCAAGCGTTGTTCAAGACGCGTTACAAGAGATCGCAGATGACCGCGGCTTACACATGGTCACACTCGATCGCGAACGTAATCATGGACGACTCCTCCGGCGGCCTGGGATACCAGAGCTATATGTATCCTGGCAATCCGGCGCTGGATCGCGGCAATTCTGCCATCAACCGGCCGCACATCTTCACGGCGAACTTTAACTACTATTTGCCCGATCTTAATCAGGCGAATCATCTCGTTAAAGGCGCGTTCGGCGGATGGGAACTCGGCCTTATTACGACCGATGCAATGGGCAATTCTGTCACCGCCTATCAAAACGGTTTGTCCGAGAATGGCGCTCTCAGATCTGGCCCACAATTCGAGGGAGGTCTGAACTCGCTATTCAACAACAGCAACACCAGATCAGGTCAGCGTCCGCTGATCGTGCCTGGCCAGGATTGCAACGTGCGTAGTGGCGACGTTCAATTGAATCCGAATGCGTTTACGCTCATCGGATATGCGATCGGAACCATTCCGTCGAACATGGAGCCTCGCGGCTATTGCCATGGTCCCAGCTTGCTGGATACGGACCTGTCGATCGATAAGAACTTCAAGCTGACAGAAAGAGTCAGATTGCAGTTCCGTATCGATCTGTTCAACGCGTTCAACCACGCAAACTTCCGTGGCGACCAACTGGGCAGCATCAACGGCGGCACTGCATTTGCCAACGTGAACTGCGGCCCCGTCCGCCCGGATGGACTGTATAACCCGTGCAGCGTCACGAATAATGTTATTAGTCATCAGACGATCACTAATAACTTTGGTCAGGCGACGCAGGTAGTTGGCAACGCTGGTCGCGAAATTCAGTACGGCTTGCACATTACGTTCTAGCCAAACTGGTTTCGTCACATAACCTACAACCAACGGCGGGACCTGATAGAATCAGGTCCTGCCGTTTTGCTTTTCGGCCTCGAAAGACCCGGCTCTGATTGTGTCAAGACTTACTTCAAGCGCGTATCACCACTCTTCAGGACATCGAATTTTCTGTTCACGTGGCTTCCAATTAGGCGTATGGCTTCTCAGCTGTCTTTTGATGTCTTTCGCGTTACCAATGCTGGCGGAGGAGCACCCGGGGCAGGCCACTGTCTCGCCGCGGCCGCGGGTCTCCAAGACTCAGGCTGCTACGCCGGTTGAACAACTTCAGAAACTGTACGACGCCGAACGTGCAGCAGCGCGAAACGGATCTCCGGTTGAGGTGGAGGATGCCAGTCAGAAGCTGGCAGCCATGGCCTTACGCGAAATGGCCGCGCTTGACGTCGCACAACGCCGTTATGAAGATGCAATTGCCCACTACAAGCGTTCGCTAACTCTCGAAGATGCCGCTGGCGTTCGATTGAGATTGGCGATGGTCTACCTGGTTTCCGAGAAACCGGACGAGGCCATCGTGGAAACAGACAAGGTCCTGCAAGCGGATCCAAAAAATGCCGTTGCCTGGTTTACGAAGGGCAAAGCCGCTGTCCAAAAGGATGATTCCGAACAGGCCATAGTGGCATTCCAGAAATCTTTGGACGTGAAGACTGACCCAGATGTCCAGTTTGCGCTGGCCAAGGCCTATCTGCAACTGAAACAGAAAGAGAAAGCGGAACACGTATTTCAGACCATGCTTGGCCAGTATGGAGATCGTGCGATCTGGCACATGGTATTTGCGGGTGGCTATCGCGATCAGGGCTACCGTGACGATGCTATTCGAGAGTTCAAGCGCGCGATTCAGTTGGATCCAAAGCTCCCCCAGGTGCATCTTTTCCTCGCGCTGACGACGCTTGAGCGCGATACGTGGGAACCAACCGAGGAGGCCATTGGTGAGTTAGAGGAGGCGATCCGTCTCTCCCCTCAGGATTATTTAGCTAATCAGTATCTCGGGGCCATAGAGTCGAAACAGGGTAAGTTTGCGGAATCGAACGCGCATCTGAAAATTGCGACAGCAGCAGACCCGACGTCGCCCGATCCTTGGGTGTTTCTGGGATCGAATGCATATCAGAACAAGCAGTACGATCAGGCGAAACAATATCTGACTAAGGCGATTGCGCTGACCGGAAAAGACGAAGCCCGAAACAATTATCAGATACGTAAGGCCTACATCATTTTGGGAAGGCTTTCGATCACGGAGGGGCACCGGGAAGAAGGGACGCAACAACTGGAACACTCCAAACAGCTCTTCGCCCTGTATATGAAACAGGTGGAGAAGCAGGTTGGCCAAGGAGCTGCGGTGTCCGGGATGGGCGGCGGAGATGCACCCGGAGGAGATTTGCCTGGCATTGTCGCGCCACCTAAAGATACAGGGTCACTGGCGACTGAATCAGGCGATCCGGCGCAGGCGGACAAGCCAAAAATCACTCCCGAGGAACAAATTGCCATCGCCAGTCGGGAGAAACAACTGCGTTCCGTTCTTGGCGAGAGCTTCAATGATTGGGGAACCGCAGAAGCGAAGCAGAAGAACTATGCGGTTGCTGCTGAACTTTTTAAGGAAGCAGAGTCGTGGAATCCGAACACGCCGCGATTGATGCGCAACTTAGGAATGGCAGCCATGCGGCAGGAAGACTACCCTGAGGCCGCAAAGGCGCTACGAGTTGCAGTTCAGTCAGAGCCGCAGGACTTAACGATGCGAGCCATGCTGGGCATGGCGCTATTCAACACAAATTCATTCACAGACGCTGCGCAGGCGTTCTCCCCTATCGGAGATAACGCTTTTCGCGACCCGCGTATTGCATACGCGTGGGCGATTTCTCTTGTCAAGACCAACCAGTATCAACTGGCCTCCGCCATCCTGGAGAAGCTCCAGGCGCAACAGTCGTCGACGGACACGCTGCTCTTGATTGCGCAAGCCTGGAATGAAATGGGTTACTATCCGCAAGCTGCCGCTGCGTGTCACAAAGCCCTACAGATTGATCCGCAACTACAGCACGCCCATTTCCTCGCGGGCAGTGCATATACGAGACTTGAAAAATACGATGACGCGGTGAATGAGTTTCGTGCGGAGATGACATTGTCGCCAGGCGATGTCGAGAATGAATATAGCCTTGCCTATGTTCTGTTGCGGCAGTCGAAGACAGACGAAGCGATCGGCCATCTCAAGGCCGTCCTCAACCAGGCTCCCGACCATCCCGGCGCGAACTATCAACTCGGCAAGGCTCTCCTGGACGGGGGCCAGACCAAGGACGCGATTTCTTATCTGGAAGCTGCGGCACGGCTTTCGCCCAACCTGGATTACGTGCATTATCAGCTCCAGATGGCTTATCGTAAGGAGGACAGGCGAGAAGATGCCGATCGCGAACTAGCGATCTACAAGCAGATCAAAGCGGATAAACGAGAGTCATCAGTCAGACGCCTGGAAGAGAACTCGAAGAAAGCAGAAGGCTCCGGTCCCAACTGATATCGATGCGCAAAGCATTCTCTAGAACCCTCATCCTGCTTTTTCTATCCGGATCGCTCGTGCCTGCGTTCGGTCAGGGCGGCCACTCTGTACCTCCACCACCGCCAAAAGGTGTTAAGAGCATGGTCTGCGAGGATCGTGTGGTCCCTCAACTTGTGGACGTCACGAAGAGCGCGAGCATCACCTTTCAGCACTTCTACGATCCGGAAAAGCGATACATCGTGGAATCCATGTCGGGAGGTGTATTACTTCTGGATTACGATCGCGATGGTTGGCTGGACATTTACTTCACCAACGCTCCGAGCGTAGCGGGCGCTCTGAAAGGCGAAAAGGCGCGTGGGGCCTTGTATCACAACAACCACGATGGAACTTTCACAGATGTAACCGATAAGGCAGGCATTGCCACGCCCGGATACGCGAATGGCGGTGCTGTCGGCGACTACAACAACGATGGCTGGCCCGATCTTTTCATCACCAGTCTCGGCGGCAACGTGCTCTATCGCAATAACGGTGACGGAACTTTCACCGATGTGACCGCGAAAGCCGGAGTCGCTGACGGGCGCTATTCCACAGGTGCGACTTTTGGCGATTACGACAACGACGGGTATGTGGATCTGTTCGTTTCGAACTATGTCGATTTCAAGTTGAACGACCTGCCCGGCTTCGGGCAAGTTCCGACCTGCAAATATCGTGGACGCGATGTGCAATGTGGCCCGCGCGGGCTGCGAGGCGCGGGCGATTCGTTGTTTCATAACAATGGGGACGGGACCTTCACGAATGTTTCGAAGGCGACCGGAACGGATGATCCAGACGGCTTCTATGGACTGGGTTCAGTCTTTGTCGATCTCAACAACACGGGACGTCCTGATCTCTACGTCGCTAACGACTCCGGACCGAATTTCCTGTATCAAAATCAAGGCAAAGGGAAGTTCAGCGAAGCTGGGCTGGAGTCGGGAACCGCCGTTAGTGAAGACGGTTCTGAGCAAGGGTCGATGGGTGTCGCGATCGGCGATTATGACCACTCCGGCCGTCCATCCATTTACGTGACCAATTTTGCAGATGAATACTCGACTCTGTATCGGAACGATGGGAATTACGATTTTCATGACGTCTCCTACAAATCGGGCGCAGCACTTCCGTCGCTTCCATGGGTGAAGTGGGGAGACGCGTTTTTCGATGTCGATAACGATGGCTGGCTGGATTTGATCTTCGTATCCGGGCAGGTATATCCGCAGATGGGCGGCCTGCCGGGCGCTGGTTATCAGCAGCCGAAGGTTCTCAATATCAATCAGGGCAACGGCACATTCTGTGACGCCAGTCAGCAGGCCGGGCCGGCGCTGGAGGAAAAGCGGGTCTCGCGTGGAGTTGCGATCGGGGACCTCTTCAACGATGGCAACGTCGATGTTGTCGTCGAAGACCTTGACGGACCGCCGATGATCCTGCGAAACAAGGGTCTCCCGGGACGGCATTGGGTAAGTTTTGAACTAGCAGGGACGAAAACGAATCGGCTGGGAATCAACGCCAGGATCAAGATTACCGCCGGGGGCATGACCCAGACCTCACAAGTGTTGAGCGGAGCAAGCTACTTGTCGCAAAGCGATTTACGCCAGCACTTTGGACTCGGGTCGGCAACGAAGATCGATTCGGTGGAGATCGATTGGCCTTCCGGTACCGTGGATAAGATGACCAACCTCGAGGTGGACAAGTTCTACTCGGTACTCGAGGGCAAAGGCGTCGTGCCGCGCGACCAGATTTTGCCGGGGAAACCGAAGCAGTAAGGTAAACCGGCCCTTGCTTTGCAAGGACCGGACACCCGGCAGATTACCTGGTACCCGGCAGGGACCCGGTACTCGCCTTAACGCGCCAGGATCTGATCCATCTGCGTTAACTCTTCTGCTGAAAACTTCAGATTGTTGATTGCGGCAACGTTCTGCTCCAACTGTTCTACACTGCTGGCACCGATCAGGGCGCTCGTCATGCGCTCGTCACGAAGCACCCAAGCGATCGCCAGTTGGGCCAATGTCTGGCCGCGTTTTTTCGCAATGGTCTGCAGTTCGCGCACTTGACCAACGCGATGCTCATCCACATCCTTGGCTTTCAGGAAGCCGTGCGGCTTCGAGGCGCGTGAACCAGCTGGGATGCCGTCGAGATAGCGATCGGTGAGCAGGCCTTGTGCCAAGGGGCTGAACGCAATGCAACCTACGCCTTCTTCGCCAAGCACATCGAGAACGCCGCGTTCGATGTCGCGCCGGAACATGGAGTAGCTGGGCTGGTGGATCAGGCAAGGCGTGCCCAGCTCCCGCAGGATGCGAACGGCCTCGCGCGTCTGTTCTGCGTTGTAGTTCGAAATGCCAGCGTACAGAGCCTTGCCGGAACGCACGGCAAAATCCAGCGCGCCCATCGTCTCTTCAAGCGGCGTTTTCGGATCAGGTCGGTGGGAGTAGAAGATGTCGACGTACTCCAGGCCCATGCGCTTGAGGCTCTGGTTGAGGCTAGCGATCAGGTATTTGCGCGATCCCCATTCGCCATAGGGTCCGGGCCACATGTCGTATCCGGCCTTGGTGGTGATGATGAGTTCGTCGCGATAAGCGCCCAGGTCGTGTTTCAGTATTTTGCCGAAGGTCTCTTCCGCCGAGCCCGGCGGGGGGCCGTAATTGTTGGCGAGGTCGATCTGCGTTACGCCGAGATCGAAGGCACGCAGTACGATTGCACGGCCATTCTCGAAAACGTCGACTCCACCGAAATTGTGCCACAGGCCCAAAGAGATTGCGGGCAGTTGCACGCCGCTGCGGCCGCAGCGCCGGTACTGCATCGAGTCGTACCGCTGTTGGTTGGCGACGTACAAGGCAATCTCCTAGCTCAGAATTCCTCTGACACTGATCTCTTTAGTGCCGTTGACCGGGACGGGAACGGTGTTACCGTCCACTTTTTTGCCGTCAACGATAAGGGTGATTGCGTTCCCCGTGCCCAGGCGCTCGATCTCGATTTTATAGGTCACGCCACGATACTTGCGGATGGCCTTGAAGCCCTTCCACGAGGTCGGAATCACCGGCGCAATCTGCAGTCCATCGAGGGAGGTTTGAATGCCCAGGATCTGCTGAACGATAGCGTAATAGTTCCACGCGGCGGTTCCCGTCAGCCAAGAATTTTTGGCTTCGCCGTGCGTGGGAGCGTCTTTGCCGGCGATCATTTGCGAATACACGTAGGGCTCGCAACGGTGCAGATCGCTGATCGCTTCGCGCGCAGAGGGGTTGATGCGCGAGTAGTAGTCGTGGGCATTGTCGCCATTGCCAACTTTCGCTTCGGCGATCATCACCCATGGATTGTTGTGGCAGAAGATGCCGGCGTTCTCTTTGTATCCAGGCGGGTACGACGAAATTTCGCCGAGATGCAGGTAATAGCGCGAGTATGCCGGCTGCTGCAGAACAATGCCGTGTTTGGTCGCCAGGTGCTTGCGCGTTGAATCGAGCGCTTTCTTGGCGAGTCCATCTTCCAGCCCAACTCCGGCGAGCACGCAGAAGCCCTGCGGCTCGATGAAGATTTTGCCTTCGGCACATTCGTTGGATCCGACCTTCTTGCCGAAATCGTCGTAGGCGCGTATGAACCACTCGCCGTCCCAGCCGTGCTGATGGATGGTCTCGTCCATTTTTTTCGCTTCTGCGCGGTAGCGTTTCGCCTCGTCCTTATGGCAGCGGTGCTCGGCGATTGCCGCCAATTCTTCTCCGGCGAGCACGAAGAGGCCGGCGATGAACACCGACTCGGCGGTCTTGCCTTCTTTGTTCGTCGTGGTCTGGAAGGATTGTCCGGGCGTGTCGGAGAAGCAGTTTAGATTCAGGCAGTCGTTCCAGTCGGCGCGACCGATGAGCGGCAGTCCATGCGGCCCAAGGCGGTCGATCGTGTACTGGAAGCTGCGCTGCAGGTGCTCGTAGAGCGGCTTCTCGGAGCCCGGTTCATTGTCGTATGGAACCGGTTCGTCGAGGATGCTCCAATCGCCAGTTTCCTTGATATAGGCAGACACGCCAATGATCAGCCAGTGCGGATCGTCGTTGAAATTGCCGCCGACGTCGTTGTTCCCGCGCTTGGTGAGCGGTTGATATTGGTGATAGGCGCCGCCGGTCGGCAACTGCGTAGAGGCGAGGTCGAGGATGCGTTCCCGCGCGCGCGATGGCACCATGTGCACGAAGCCCAGCAGGTCCTGGTTGGAATCGCGGAAGCCCAATCCGCGGCCGATTCCTGATTCGTAGAACGACGCCGAGCGCGACATATTGAACGTGGCCATGCATTGGTAGGCGTTCCAGATGTTGACCATGCGATTGGTATGGATGTCGGGCGTCTCCACCTGGCAGATACTGAGCAGTTCGTCCCAGTACGCGCGCAGGCGATCGAATGCGGCATCTACGTTGGCAGCCTTCAAATATTTCGCGATGACCGGCTTCACCGATCTTCTTGTTCACGGTCTGGGAATCCGGCGGATCGAACTTTTCCGCGACGGGATTCTCGTGATAGCCAAGCACGAAAATGATCTGCTGCGATTCGCCCGGCTTCAGGTCGATCTTCACGTGATGCGATCCGATGGGAGCCCAACCGTGAGCCACGGAGTTCGCGGATTCTCCGCGCTCGACCACGGCTGGTTTATCCCATCCGCGATATGGGCCGACGAACGATTCACGCTGTGTATCAAATCCGGCAGTTTTTGCGGAGCAGGCGAAGTAGGCAAAGTGGTCACGGCGCTCGCGGTACTCGGTCTTGTGATAGATGACGCCATCTTCGATTTCCACTTGCCCGATACTGAAATTGCGCTGGAAGTTCGTGCTGTCGTCCTGCGCGTCCCACAGGCAGAACTCGATGCTGGAGAAGATCGAGAGCGACGCCGGCACCTGCCGGTGATTGGTCACGGTCAGCTGCCAGATTTCCAGGTTTTCATCCAGCGGGACGAAGTAGCGGGTGCGTGCTTCGATACCTTTGTATTCCGAGCCGATAATGCTGTAGCCCATGCCGTGTCGGCAGCTGTATTTCTCGACCTGATTGCGCGTGGGCTGCCACGAGGGAGACCAGAACTCGCTGCTCTGGTTGTCGCGGACGTAGATATATCGTCCACCGAAATCGAACGGTACATTGTTGTAGCGATAGCGGCTGATTCGACGAAGCCTCGCGTCACGATAAAATGAATATCCACCCGCGGTATTGGAGATGAGTCCGAAATAAGCCTCGCACCCCAGATAGTTGATCCACGGCAGCGGAGTATCCGGTTGCGTGATTACATACTCGCGATTTGTGTCGTCGAAATGCCCGAATTGCATAAGGACTCCCTGGCACGAGATTGGCGACTGTCGCTCTGCCGCACGGGCAGTCCTTGACACGACTAGTCACAGTTGTGGAACGAATGACGGCGCGATTATACAAGAGTGACTCGGCTCAACCTGTGCGCTAAAGCACCGAAAATACAGGCATTTTGAACTAATCGATTTACTAAAACGCTTGCAGAAATGGGAAGTGATTTATCGCGGCCAAAGCTGGAAATCACAAGACAATCAGCTTCTCAGGCTTTACAAATGTTTGTACTTATCTGAGCAATCTAGTTGTTGCGAGAGGGATGAATGAAGCGTGCTCTTCTTTACCTCTTTATCAGTTCAGTGTTGTCAGTACTGTGCCATGCGCAGGCGCCAACAACGGCGATCAAAGTTGACCAAGCGGGATATTTGTCATCCAGTCCGAAGGTCGCGCTGGTAAGCGCGCCGAGCAGCAGTTTCGTGGTCAAGCGTGCGAGCGACGGGACAACAGTGCTGCAAGGCAAGCTTTCGGCTCCGGCTAACGGATCAAGATACCGGCGACACGGTGCAGGCGGCAGACTTCTCATCGTTAAAAACAGCAGGGAACTATTATCTCGAAATCGCAGGCGTGGGACGCAGTTGGCCATTCGCGATCGGCCCGGATGTTTACAGTCGCGCCTTCTATCTCGCCATGCGCGGCTTCTACGGTCAGCGCTGCGGGGTAGCCGTTGATATGGGCGCTGAATTTGCGGCATACAAACATCCTGCATGTCATCTTAATGGCGAATTTCACGAGTCTTCCGGGAAGCAAGGGCCGCGCGCCAACATTGGCGGATGGCACGACGCTGGCGATTATGGCCGCTACGTCGTGAACTCGGGCATCTCGACGGGATCAGTATTGTGGGCTTACGAGATGTTTCCCGCGAAAGTGGGCAAGGTGAAGCTCAACATCCCGGAGAGCGGCAACGGCACGCCGGACATCCTCAATGAAGCGCGCTTCAACCTGGAGTGGATGTTGAAGATGCAAGACGACGACGGCGGCGTCGTGGCACAAGCAGACCAGCACGCACTTCAGCGGTTTCGTGATGCCGCAGGACGATACATTGCCAAGCGAAGTGATCGGCACCGGCAGCGCTCCGTTCAAGAGCACCTGCGCAACGGCGGATCTGGCGGCCGTGGCGGCAATCGCCGCGCGTGTATACGGTCCGTTCGACAAGAAGTTTGCGGCGCAAAACCTGGCTGCAGCAAAGAAGGCGTGGCAGTGGGCGGAGCAAAATCCGAATGTCACGTTCAAGAATCCTCCGGGAGTGAGCACCGGAGAATACGGCGACAACAATTGCAGTGACGAGCGACTGTGGGCTGCGGCGGAACTCTGGCGCACTACCGGAGACGCCAGCTACAACCAGTATTTCCTGTCGAACTATAAGAGCTTTACCGATCTGCTGCGCAAGCCCGACGCCGAGTCGTGGAAGCAACTCGCGCCTATGGGATTGTGGACATATGCGCTGTCGACGCGAAAGGGTGCCGATGCGAAAGCGGTGGCGGAGATCAAGCAACTGACGACGGCAGCAGCGCAGCAAGTAGTGGAAGAAACAGCAAAGAATCCCTATCACGTAAGCCTGCTGACCAAGGACTACGTTTGGGGATCGAATGGCGTCGCGGCGAACTACGGGATGCAGCTCCTGGTGGCGAATTCGTTTTCGCCGAATCCGGCGTTCGTGAACACGGCGCTCGATAACCTTCACTATCTTCTGGGACGAAATACATTTTCGCTCTCGTGGGTGACGCAACTGGGCGCCAATCCGTACAGGCATCCGCATCATCGGCCGAGTGGCGCCGACAACAATCCCGAACCGTGGCCGGGGCTGCTTTCAGGAGGACCGAACGCTGGTAAACAGGATGACGTGTTAAAGAAGCTTCCGGCGGATACACCGCCCGCAAAGGTCTATGCGGATGAGCAGGCGTCGTATGCGAGTAACGAGATCGCCATCAATTGGCAGGCGATGCTGGTGTTCGTGCTGGCGGGGGAGCTGAAATAGTAGTCCGCTCAAGTCGTGAGCTTACGGGCGCAGCCGAAGGTCGGCTACGCACGTTGCGTTCTCCAGGAACTCGCAAAACGTTTTACGAAGGGCTATTAGTCTCATGCAGGGCGAAACATGCGTCGGAGCCGCAAAATTCGGCGCTCCGCAACCTGTTCGACGTGATTTGAGTACTCGCTTTTTTGCTCTAGTTCTGGTGTATAGTGAGCGATCCTCTGAGCCAGTTCTGATTTCGCGCCGTCTCGGAGCGTGCCAAGCTTTGCTGTACTAACGGCGCCCACGTTCAGGACCGAGGTATACGCGTGCATCTACATACCATCGATATTGCCATCATCATCGCCTACCTGTGTTCGTCCGTATTTATCGGATACTGGGTTTCCCACCGCGCCTCGCGCGACATGCAAGCCTACTTCCTCGGCGGCAACGCCATGCCGTGGTACGTGCTCGGCATCTCGAATGCGTCCGGCATGTTCGATATCAGCGGAACCATGCTGCTGGTCTACTGGATGTTCATCTACGGACTGAAGAGCGTCTGGATCCCGTGGCTGTGGCCGACTTTCAACCAGATCTTCCTGATGGTTTATCTGTCGACGTGGCTCAGGCGATCGAACGTGATGACCGGCGCTGAGTGGATCAAAACGCGTTTCGGCACGGGCGCGGCGCGCAACTCTCGCACCTGATCGTTGTGGTCTACGCGTTCGTCAGCATCATCGGCTTCTTCAGCTACGGATTCAAAGGAATCGGAAAGTTCGCGGCGACATTCCTTCCGTGGCATCTTCACTCCGAACCAGTACGCAGTGATCTTGATCGCGATTACCGCGATTTATGTGATCAAGGGCGGCATGATCAGCGTGGTGCTCACTGAGGTGATCCAGTTCTGCATTCTGTCGATCGCGTCGTTTGCGGTGGGCATCATCGCGATGACGAAAGTCGCGCCCGGAACGCTGGCGCGCTTCGTGCCCTGCCGGCTGGGACAACATCTTCTTCAGTTGGCATCTGGGGCTGATCTGGTCGCAACTGCTTCCTGCCGCCACAACGAAGATTGCGGAAGATGGCTATGGGCTCTTCGGCTTCTTCGTGATGATGCTCGCCTTCAAGGGCATATTGATCAGCATGGCTGGCCCGGCGCCGAACTACGACATGCAACGAATTCTTGTCGGCGAAGAATCCGCGCGAAGCTTCCATGATGAGCAGCTGGGTGAACGTGGTACTTACCTTCCCGCGCTACTTCCTTATTACCGGCCTGACCGTGCTGGCGATTGTCTTCTTCAGCGACAACATTCGTGGTATGGGCGCGCACATGGACTTCGAACTGGTGCTTCCCTATGCGCTCGGGAAATTTGTTCCTGCAGGATTGCTGGGCTTCCTGATCGCCGGCCTGCTGGCGGCCTTCATGTCGAACTTCGCTGCTACGGTGAACGCGGCACCACCATATTTTGTGAACGACATCTATAAGCGGTTCATCAATCCGAACGCCAGCCCGCGCACCTACGTGCGGCTGAGTTACCTCGCGTCATTCGTGGTGGTCCTCGTCGGCGTGCTGATCGGCTGGTACGTGGCGTCGGTCAATTCCGTTGTGTTGTGGATCGTCTCCGGGTCTTTGGGGCGGCTACACCGCGTCGAACGTATTGAAGTGGTACTGGTGGCGATTCAACGGCTACGGCTATTTCTGGGGCATGGTGACCGGTATTGCCGCGTCGCTGATTATGCCGAAGGCGTTGCCGAAGATTCTCGATCTCAGCGGCTTCAAAGGTAACGTCGACGTCGCGCTTGATTTTCCCCATCGTGTTGGGAATCTCGCTGATTGGCTGCCTGCTTGGAACATTCCTCACCAAACCGGAAGATGAAGAAGTGCTGAAGGACTTCTACCGGCGTGTGCGCCCCTGGGGCTTCTGGGGACCGATCCTCGCGAAGGTTCGCGCCGAAGAGCCGAATTTTGAACGCAACAAAGATTTCTTCCGCGACATGTTCAACATCGTGGTGGGAATCGTCTGGCAGGTATGCCTGGTGGCTCTGCCGATTTACATCGTGACGTGGCACCTGCGGAATGCGGCGATCGCGTTCGGTATCGTCGCGGTCACTTCGCTCATTCTGAAATTCACCTGGTATGACCACATGAAGACGCTGGAAGCGATCAACAACTACAGCGACACAGTGGCGAAACCGGCGGTGACAACAGCGTAGGGATGAATTGCACTTAAAGGTAAGCGGAGGTTAGAACCGATGGCTCGGTGCTGACCTCCGCTGTTCTTTTTATTGAGGCCAGTTACCGGGCAATGCTTTGGCCAGCTGGCTCCACGAGACCAGTATGAATTTCTGGTCTTTGAGGAAGCGCTGAAACTCCGGGCTGCTGACCATGTCGAAGTCTCTTTGGCGCCATGCAGCCCCAAAATCGGGATGACCGGCAGTCGCTGCGCGCAATTCATCGTTGTCGAATCCAAGATGAACGATCAGCTGGTATGAACCCGGCGGCAGGGAAGCCAGCATCTTCTCGTAAGCCGCCACCCACTGTTCCTTGGAAGGCCCGGGCAGCATCATGAGGACTTTATCCGTAACAATGCCCTCACGAGGAAACTCGACGCCCATGAAGTCTGGCCGCTGCTCCAGCAAGACTGGAAGACCATAGCTGCGACCCAGTCCGATGTAGACATTGAAAAATTGCGGAGAGCTAACGATCGTTCCCATGTGCGTATCGAGATGCGATAACGTGATGCCCGCCTGTCGCGCCCGCTCCAGTTGTGCGCGCGCTTCAGATTGCACATCCGAAGTTTTTGCCTTCTGGAGAACCTCAGAGATGGTCGCCGGAAGATAACCTTGGCCGTCGAGCAGACTCGAGCCTGGGGACGTTGTCAGTCCCGGCCAGCGATAGCTGCTCCATTCGCTATTCAATGTGAGGTGGATCCCGAGGTCAGCGTCATGATGCGACTTCGCCCATTCGGCAACTTCCGGGAACCAAGGGCAGGGGACCATGATGCTGGCGGAGGTGACCCAGTGCTTTTCGAGAGCTTGCATGGTTGCCTGATTCACAGAATGCGACATGCCGAAATCGTCGGCATGAATCACCAGCAGTCGCGAATCTGCCGGATATCCCAATCGTTCTGCCACTGTCTTCCTAGTGTTCTGGGCCATGACTAAGCCGGACAGAAGGACAAGCCACAACGCACATGCGATCCGCATGAGGCTCCTATGTTTGTATGAAAACCGACAATTTGTTTTGGCTGGTTTTTTCGCCACGCTATGACGAACCAGTCATTGCCACGAACGGCGAGAGTGGCAGCTGAATTCTAACTCGCAGGAATGGACGAACCAATCTCGTCGAGACGACGCCGTAGATAGCGCTCTTCCACGGGATTGCTCACCAGCTCGTAACGCGCGCTTATAAGCCTCCGCGGCTGGCGCGAAGCGACCCAGGCGGCGGAGCAGGTCGGCACGGGCAGCTTCCAGGAGATAGTAGTCCCCGAGCCTTCCTTGTTTCGCGATCTCGTCCAGTCGCGCTAGTCCCTTTTCGTAGCCACGACTCATTGCAACCGCAACGGCGTGATTGAGGGCCACCACCGGCGATGGTTGAATGCGCAACAGTTCTTCGTAGAGTGCTTCGATCTGGCGCCAATCGGTTTCATCCGTACTCTTCGCCTCAGCATGGACGGCGACGATCGCTGCCTGCAACTGATACGGTCCGGTAGGTCGCATTCGCAAAGCGCGGTCCACCAGACGCCAGACCCTCAACAATCTCGTCGCGATCCCACAAGGACCGATCCTGCTCCTCGAGCGTGACGAGGTCACCAGCGGCATTCGTGCGCGCAAGTTTGCGGGAATCGTGCAGCAGCATCAGCGCCAGCAGGCCAATATTCTCGGGATTGTCAGGCATCAGCTGCACGAGGATCCGCGCCAGGCGAATTGCTTCCGCGCAGAGTTCGCGGCGGATCAGGCTTTCACCCGCAGTCGCGGAGTAGCCTTCGTTGAAGATCAGATAGATAACCGCTTGCACCGAACTGAGCCGCTCCGCCAGCTTCTGCAGCGGTGGAACTTCATAGGGGATGCGAGCTTCACGGATTTTTGCCTTCGCGCGCACGAGCCGCTGTGCGAGTGTCGGCTCCGGTGTCAGGAAAGCGCGAGCGATCTCAGGGGTCGTCAGTCCACCGAGGGTACGAAGAGTGAGAGCCACCTGTGCCTGCTGATTCAATGCCGGATGGCAGCAGGTGAAGATCAGACGCAGGCGGTCGTCGGGATGCTCTGGCATCGGATCGTCGATGGACTCTTGCTCTGTGGAAGTTTTGGTTTCATAAACGAGTGCATCTTCTTTTTCGGTGCGCGTCTGCCGGCGGCGCACCTGATCGATGATCTTCCGCTGCGCAGCGGTCGTAATCCATGCGGCGGGTTCGACGGCATACCTCGTTGCGGCCACGTTGTAAGCGCCGAGGCGAAGGCCTCCTGCATGGCTTCTTCTGCCAGGTCGAACGACCCGCACATGCGGATCAGCGAGGCGATAATCCGCCCGGATTCTTCCCGGAAGACGGCCTCGACAGTTTTCTGCGCATCCGCCACGCTAGCCTGTGGTGAGCTCCTTTTCTGCTAACTCTGCAATCGCGCGGGAAGTCATCTCCTGGATCGGCCGAATTTCCAGGCTCCCTTTACGGCCGCCACAGAGGGTGGGAATCTTGCTGCCCCAGTAGATGGCTTCGTCCAGATCCTTGCAGTCAAGAATGTAGTAGCCGGCAAGCTGTTCTTTGGTCTCGGCAAAGGGCCCGTCGGTCGCGAGTACCTGCCCGTCCTGGACGCGGAGCGTGGTTGCTGTGCTGGTTGGCTGCAAAGGTTCGGCCCCGCGGAAGATACCTGCCTTGGCCGTTTCCTCGATCACCGCCCGGTGTCTCTGCTTCACATCTTCGATTTCCTCATCGGTCATCGCACCCTGGGCTTCTTGCGTATAGATCAGCATCATGTAACGCATGTACTAGTCTCCTGTCGGGCCGGTCTCTGCCCTACATCCATACGACGGATAGGCGTCGCATTCTCGACACCCGTTCAGAACTTCTTTTCAGATCTGGTTCCGTTCCCCACACCCTGCAAAATGATAACCCGTCCCCCGGCACTCTGATTCTGATTTCACAGACACGGTCCGTGGCAAAGAGTTATCTTATTGACGTGATTTTTAGCCCTTTCCGACGCTGTTTTTATCCTGCATACCTCTATTTAGCCGTATTTCTCGTTAGCTCGCCTCTGTTGGCTGCAGCAGCCCAGGCGCCCACCCCACAGGCGAGCGCCGGTACAGAGCTTCAGTCCCGGTTACAGGCTGCCTCTGCAGCTCAAGAAGCCGGTGATCCCGAGGCGATAGCGGCTGCGAACAAGCGGGTGATCGCAATCGGACTTAAGGACATGGGGGATTTGCGCAACACGGTGGGCGCCTACCCAGCTGCCATCGAACTTTATAAGGGCTCCCTCGAACTTGAGCCTACGGACGAGACCCGTTATTCGCTGGCGCTTGCCTATTTTCGTGCGTCCCGGCCCGACGAAGGCCTGGATCAGAGCGAGATTCTGCTGAAAACGGATCCGAAGAATGCTGTCTACTGGAATCTGCAGGGCAAGCTCTGGATCCTGAAGAAGGATTACCGCCAGGCCGTCGACTCCTTGAGCAAATCTCTGAGTTTGCAGCCTGACATGGAAGTGGCCTACAGCATGGCAACCGCTTTGTTGCAACTGCACGAGAAAGAGAAGGCGGCGAGTATTTTTACTCAACTGGAAGACTCGTCAGCCAACAAGGCAGCGGTCCACGTCATGGCTGGACGCGCGTACGAACGGGTTGGCTTTCCGGACGATGCTGAGGCCGAGTACAAGAAAGCCATCACAGTCGATGCCAAGGAATCACGCGGCCACTACTATTTGGGACTTTTTTACCTCACGAAGAATGGCTGGGAGGCGACGCCGCAGTCGCGCACAGAGTTCCTGGCTGAGGTCCAGCAGAATCCCACCGACTTTTTCGGCAACTACTTCATGGGGTATATCACCTCGAACGAAAAGAATTACGCGGAGTCAGATCGTTATTTGAAAACTGCTGCGGCCGCCCGCCCCGACTGGCCCGAGCCCTACCTCTATATGGGACTGAACGCCTATGGTAGAGGCGATAACGCCGCTGCCGAACAGCTTTTGCGCAAGGCCATTGAGCTGACCGGAAAAGATGAAGGACGGAACAACTATCAGATTCGCCGCGCTTATTTCACTCTTGGACGAATTCTGATCACCAAGGGAGCAAAGGCGGAGGGAACCAAGTACGTCGAGCGATCGAAGGAGATCGAGACAAAGCTGTTGGTTGCTGGGCGTCAGCAGCAGGCGCTCGCGAACAGCGAGGCCGCCGGGAACAGTGCTCCGGCAGATACATCCGCGCCGAGCACCCCGTTGCCGCCGGTGACGAACGCAGCTGCCCCCGTCGATGCCGATACTGTTGCAGCCGCCAAGCTGAGCGATCAGCAGAAAACCCAACTCGCGGCTGCCGAGAAACAGCTGCGCGCCATCCTCGGGAATGCTTACAACGATCTTGGTACTTCCCAAGCGCGCCAGAAGCAATATGAGCCGGCACTGGCCGACTTCCAGGAGGCGGAGCGTTGGGACCCCGACACGCCTAACCTGATGCGTAATATTGGACGCGCTGCGTTCCTGCAGAAAAATTATGCCGAGAGCGCTCGCGCTCTGAAAATCTACGTCGCACAGAATCCGCAAGATCAGCGTGCGCAGGGAATGCTGGCGCTTGCTCTTTATTCCGTCAAAAACTATCCCGAAGCCGTAACAGTATTCGACCGTCTCGGCGATGCGCCCATGGGAGATCCGTTCATGGCCTATGCCTGGGCGACCTCGCTGGCACGAACGAACAACAAGCAGCGCGCGGCCGACGTTCTGGAAAAACTGACCGCGAACCCGATTCCGCCGCCCATCCTCGTCGCCGCTGGCCAGCTCTATGCCGAAATCGGCGAGGGCTCTAAAGCCCAGATCTGTTATCAGAAGGCCAAGGAAGAAGACCCTTCGATCAGCATCCCCAACTGAGCTCCCGCCCCCAGGCTGCGACCATCACCAGCTATACTGGCAACGTGAGTTTTCGCCGATCCCTGGTGGCTGTCTGGTTGATTTTCTGCCTGGGCGCAGCCTCTTCAGGCCAGGAGGGCCATGCGCCTTCCGTCGTGCCACCGAGCGTAAAAAGCCTCGCCTGTTCCGGGCGCAAGATTCCGCAGCTCGAAGACATCGCTGAGAAGTCGGGCATTCGCTTTCGTCACACCAACGTCCCTGAGAAAAAGTTCATTGTCGAGTCCATGGGCGGCGGGGTTGTGCTCATCGACTACGACCGCGATGGCTGGCCCGACATTTATTTCACGAATAATCCCAGCGTCGATCAGGAGCTTAAGCACCAACCCGCGCCGGGCGCGCTTTATCACAACAATCACGATGGAACGTTTACCGACGTGACTGCGAAGTCGGGAATCAATTCAGCATGCTTTGGCATGGGTGGTGCTGTTGGCGATTACAACAACGACGGATGGCCCGACTTGTACCTCACATGCCTGGGAGCCAATGTCCTCTATCGTAATAATGGCGATGGAACATTTACCGACGTGACCGCGAAAGCGAAAGTGGCGGACGGGCGCTGGTCCACGGGTGCTGCCTTCGCCGATTACGACGGAGACGGCTACGTCGACCTGATGGTTACTAACTATCTCGACTTTCACCTGAACGATCTGCCTGGCTTCGGGAAGACGCCAACCTGCAAGTATCGCGGACTCGACGTGCAATGCGGGCCGCGCGGCATGCCGGGCGCAGGCGATGCGTTATTCCACAACAACGGCGACGGTACGTTTAGCGACGTGAGCAAGGCTGCGGGTGTGGACGATCCCAACGGCTACTACGGTCTCGGAGTGATGTGGTCCGACTTCGATGGCACCGGGCGGCCGGACATATTTGTTGCTAACGACGCCACGCCGAATTTTCTCTACAAAAACGAGGGCAACGGCAAATTCAGTGAGATGGGTATGGAATCCGGCACCGCTCTCACTGATGACGGTTCCATGCAGGGCACGATGGGCGTAGCCATCGGCGATTACATGCACAGTGGCCGATTTTCCATCTTCATTACGAATTTCGCCGATCAGTACGACACCTTATATCGGAACGACGGCGACGGGAACTTCCGTGACGTGACATTCCCCTCGGGTCTCGCCGTGGCATCGCTCCCCTGGGTAAAGTGGGGCACAGCGTTTTTTGATATCGATAACGACACCTGGCTCGATCTGATCGCCGTTAGCGGCCACGTCTATCCACAGGCTGACCAACTTGCTTCGGGCGCGAGATACAAGGAGCCCTCGATCCTCTCGATCAACCAGGGAGATGGCACTTTCTGCGATGCCAGCAAACAGGCTGGGCCCGATATCCAGCAGAATCGGGTTCTTCGTGGCCTTGCTGCCGGCGACCTGTTGAACGACGGAAATGTTGATTTGGTGATCGAGGATCTCGATGGTCAGCCAGAGATTCTGCGCAACCACGGGCTTGCTGGAAATCACTGGATCGGCTTCGAACTCCAGGGCACGAAGAGCAATCGCCTGGCGATCGGAGCCAAGGTTACCGTGATCTCGGGCAAGGTAACCCAGGTGAACGAAGTACGCAGCGGCGGAAGTTATCTGTCGCAACACGATTTTCGTCTGCACTTTGGATTGGGATCGTCTGTCGCCGTCGATTCCGTTGAAATTCGCTGGCCATCAGGCGCGATTGAAAAGATCCCCGGCAAAGGGTTGAAGGTGGACTCCAGCTATTCGATTCTGGAAGGCAAGGGAATCGTGTCGCACGACTTGATCCGCCCAACTAAGCTCGCAATCCACTGAGCACCTCGCGAGAATCTACTATTGCGGATATGGGGTGCCCGGCCTCACGATGCGAATCCAGTGATCGGTGAATGCGGTGTGCGCACCCGGCAACTCCACCTGCGGCATATGGCAGCTCGCGCAATTCTTTTGCGCAACTTTGCAAGCGGCTCCGGGATGACTTTGCGTCGGCATCGCGCCGGGCGTATTCACATGGCACGCGAGGCAGCTTCCGTCGTAAGCAGCGGAGTTTTCCTCGAGTGGCAGATGCGGATCGTGGCAAGATTGGCAGCGGAGACGCGCATCGCCATTACCCCAGCATTTACTTTTTTCCAGCCGATACGGCTGAAAGCGCGCATTCGGCACTCCGATCTTGTTCCACCCATTGGTGATTGCGTCGCCGAAGCTGCGGTGACAGGATCCACAGAAATCGAGGGCGTCCTCGGGACTCAAGTGCGCAGGGTTCATGACGAGCGAGGCAGCTCCCTCGATGCCCGCCATCTCACCTGCAACGTGGTTGCGCCCCGGCCCATGACAGGCTTCGCAGGTAATGCCCATCATGGCGTGCTCCGGATCGAACTCGTTCGCCACTGTCGCTGCGGTTGTATGACATCCAAGGCACTCCTGCGCCTCTCGCGGGGACATCACTCTTCCCGCGGCTGCATCGATGCTTGCCGGCAGGGAACGCTTGTGTCCCGGGGTGATGTCGAGCTTATCAATCTTCGTGTAATAGCTCAGATGGCTTTCGTAGAGTTTGCCCGAGTCGGAGTAGACATAGGTCTGTCCGAAATCACCTCTCCCCAACGCCCACTGCAAAGGATGCGCGAGCTTCTGAGAACCATTGACGATGCTGTAAGTCGATCCCTCCGCGGACGTGCGCAATGAATAGTTATAAGGGCCCAGTTGGAAGCCAACTTCTGGATGGTTCCGCAGCTGTGGAGCTTTGACGGCTGGCATCGCCGCAAGTCCCATACCAGTCTTCGCCTGGGTCGCAACCTTCTCGGCGTGGCACTCGGCGCAGGCTGCATTTCCTACGTACTCGCTTCGGGGCGCAGTACCCTTACGCGGCCACCAGTCGGGCGAGGAGAAACGATCTTCGGTAGGCAACGAGATCCAAGTCGGTTGGGAACCGGCATCCAGTCCGGAGCATAAGCTTGCGACGGTTACGCATATCAGCAGCGCAGCGCGCGTCGCTCTGAGCAGCCAGACTGCTATCCCGAACAAGGCCATAATTTTGTGGAGTTGGAGAAATTCGCAGGCGTGAGAATCCGCTTGGGTGGTCGAGATTTGCGCAAAATCCCGCGCAGATCCTTGGCCCCAATAAAGCTTACGTTTCCCCACGCTTGGCAATTGCGTGCATTGTACCTTTATCGGGAGTTAACGTGCGCAAGTTTGTGCGTGGAAAAGCGGGATTCTAGCTCTGACCGTAGACCGGGATCGCCGCCCCATGAATCACCCGTGCATCATCGCTGCACAGGAACAAAATCACGCGCGCAATCTCGTCCGGCTTTGGCCACTTCGCGAAGTCGGCTCTGGGCATCGCCCTGCGGTTTGGTTCAGTGTCGATGATGCTCGGAAGGATCGTATTCACGCGGATACCGGTGCCGCGCACGTCTTCGGCCAGTGAGTCCATCATTGCTAACGCAGCTGCTTTGGACGCCGCGTAAGCCGACGCGCCAGCTGCATGATCGAAGGCCGCCCGCGCGGAAACGTTCACAATGGCGCCTTCTTTCTGTTTGAGCATCGCCGGCACTATTACCCGCGCCAGTGTGTAGCTAGAGCGCAGGTTCAAGGAGAGCATCTTCTCAAACGTTCGCGGATCGACGTCCCAAAGCTTGATTCCGCCTGCGTATCCGCCAACAGCGTTCACCAGCGCGTCGATCTGGCCGCCGCTGGCAAGTATGGCATCGACAAAGCGCCGGGTGGCAGCTTCATCGGTCACATCGACAGCTTCTCCCAAGAGTGAAGAGGCGTTCGAGCCGGCAGACCTCTTCAATGCGTCGAACTCCGCTGGATCGCGGTAAGTAACCGCAACACGCGCGCCTTCCTGCAGAAATGCCAGGCTGACTGCCCGCCCCAGGCCACCGGTTCCACCAGTCACGATGATTAACTTACCTGAAAATCTCACCACATCTCCTTTGGATTTAGATTGAGGTTAGCCGTACCGCGTCTAAAAGTCGATTCGACCAAAAGAATCAGATGGGCCCAAGTCTGATGCAACGCTCGCAATCTTTAGGAGACAAGAACGGGCAGGACCTAGAATATTGGTTCGCATGCACGCGAAAGTGTGGATTGCGCATCACATTCTGAGTTGCTTTATATGCTGCGTAAGCACTCGCGGCCCGGCAATGGCAGAGGGTTAACACTTGGTCGCTTCAACTGGGGACTCGCAAATCGAGACGAATGCCGGACAACGTGATTGCATTGGCCCAACGCAAGAGAGCGTTTGCGCGATTGTTGTCACCTATTTTCCTGACCAGGGATTCGCCCAGAGAATACAGATAGCAAAAAATCAGGTGGCTGCACTGGTGGTGGTCGATAACTCTTGCAACGCCTCTGTCAGTGTGCAACTGGAGGCGATCCGCGGAAGTGGTGTGCATTTGATCTTCAATGAAGGAAATGCCGGCCTGGCCGCAGCGTTGAACTCGGGACTCGCGTGGGCGATGGCGGCTGGATTTAACTGGGCCTGGTTGCTTGACCAGGACACGACCGTTCATCGTGATGCCGTGGAGCAACTGCTCTCCATAGTTCAGGACTATCCTGATCGCGAATCGATCGCCGCTATCGGATCGAACTACGAACCTTCTGCCTTGAAGCGAACTCCTTGGACAGAAGTGGCAACCGTGATCACTTCGGGTACGTTATTGTCCATTCCTGCGTTCGATCGATGCGGTCCGTTTCGTGACGAGTTCTTCGTCGACTGCGTCGACTTGGACTACTGCCTCAGGGCCCGGACAGTTGGATTAAAAATCCTGCGCAGCTCGAAGAAGCTGATGGAGCACCAGATTGGCAACGTCACCATGCACAGCATTCTAAGTTTTCGCGCCGGCACCTCGAATCACGCTATGATCCGCCGTTATTATCTTGCGCGCAATCTTACGACGCTAATGCGGGAATACTGGCGACGCGAGCCGCGATGGGTTGTGCGAATGATATTCAACCAAGTCAAGTCGATGGTGCTGCTGTTTCTATTCGAAAAGGATCGCCGGCGCAAACTCAGGTTTTTCTTGATTGGTTTGTTCGACGGTTTAAAAGGCTGGTTTGGGCGGGATCTTTCAGAATGGAAGAACGGCAAAGAAACCCCCGTTTCAAGCTAAATGTGCAATGTAAGGCATTGCACCTAATTCTCAGCACGGTTGCTCGCCTTCGACTCCACGGATGCCATCGAGCGCTCCCGACCACAGCAATCTGAAGCGCTTCCATTTTTCGGGTCTCGCCAGCAGGATCGCGCCGCACTCCTGGACGAATCTACCCGCGGTGACCACGTAGTACAGCGGACGGTTTCGCGAGCGGCGTACCGCGAGGATGAGATTTCGAATGTGGTAATACGTTCGCCACGCCGGCTTGTCGACGAGGTTTCCCAGGCGGGTCGAGGTGTATTCGTACTCGTCCTGGAAAACCGCGTCGCAAACGATGACTTGTCGATATCCCTGGCTACGCAGCCTCCATCCGTATTCGAGATCTTCCCAACCCATCCAAAGCGCATCCCAGGGCACCACACCCTGTTTTACAGGGACGGTTGAATACAGCGCGCCGTTGCAACTGCTCCAGAACGCATCGAGCAACGGCCCCTGCGGTCGAGAGACTACCAATTTGGCTGGCAGGGGCAATTCGCGAGTTCCGGTGAGGTTATAGAGTCCGATGGTGGAGATATGGCCGAGTGGGTACGCCGCGCCCAGATTGTCTATCGTTCTCGCTGTCTCGAACAAGCGAGAGAACGCCTGGTTATCAAAATTCGCGTCGTGGTTCAGCGTGTATACGAAATCGGCGCCGCCCTCGGCAGCGATGCGCAAACGCTCGTGCAAGTTCGCACCGGAGCCCAAATTATGCGGATATGAGCGATAGAGAACGTCAGTCCAATTCTTCGACTTGATGGCCGTGGGAATCGAACCGGTGCCTTGGGAATCGACAACGAGAATCTGGTCGAACGACTGCCTGGAGAATGCGTGTACCTGATCGAGAATTCTCAACACGTCTTCGTCATTGCGAAACGCAGAAATAGCTAGCCAGACACTCATCCACAAAGCTCCAGCACGCCCTCAGTCAATGCCTCAAGATAGCTCATTTGCTCAGTGAAGTGTTATCGCAAGCTGCTGCCTGGCAGGTGCTATGTTTAGATTCGGGGTCACTGGCAAGGAGTTGCCCTAACCGTTTCACACGTCAGTCTGCGGCAGGATCGAGATGGTTGCGCTCAGCCTTCTTTGCGGTTCTTGTCGAATCAGTATCCAGTATCGAACGCAATCGGCGGCCAAGTTCGGGAAACTCGAAAGGCTTATTTAAGACCGCCGCAGGATCTCCGGTCACATCCTGATCCGTATACCCTGACATGAAGATCGCTTTCACTTCGGGGCGGTGCGAGCGGATCGCTCTGACTGCAGAGTCTCCGCGCATTCCGGGCATCAGAAGGTCGGTAAGCACTAAATGGATGGGGCCTGCGTATTCCATTGAACGTCGGATCGCCTCTGCCCCGTCGACGGCTTCAATCACACGGTATCCGAGCGCTTCCAAGTATGCTCGCGTCATAGCGCGGATTCCGGACTCGTCTTCTGCCAGCAGTATGGTTTCAGTACCGCCGCCCGGAGCGGAAGCGGACGGTTGGGCTTGTTCCGCCGGAGCAGCTTTAATTTTCGGCAAGAAGATGCGAAAAGTTGCTCCACGATTAGGTTCACTCTGCACATCAATACGCCCTCCGGTTCGTTCCGCAATTCCCAGCACCGTTGACAGCCCGAGGCCGGTTCCCCTGCCGAGCTGCTTGGTGGTGAAGAAAGGCTCGAAGATCCGTGCCTTCACGTCGGGTGTCATACCATGGCCCGTATCACGTACTTCAAGGATCGCAAATTCCTTGGTGGTCTCATTTCCTTGGTCGTCGCGTGAGGACAACGCTCGCGTAGTCGTCGCAATCGAGAGCTGGCCGCCCTCAGGCATCGCGTCCTGTGCGTTGACGGCGAGGTTCATGATCATCATCTCGATTTGGGATACATCGGCGTAGATCGGTTGCGGATTGGGTGCCGCCGACACTTCCAGCTGAATTTGATCGGAGAGCAGGCGGCGAAGCAGAGGCTCCAGATTCAACAGGATCAGGTTTAGATCGGCGGTAGTCGCCGCGTCCGGCTGCTTGCGGCTGAATGCGAGAAGCTGTTTAGTCAAGGAAGCAGCTCGCCTCGTAGTTGCCAGTATCTGTTCGCAGGTACCGTAGCCTTCCGCAAGCGATGGATTTTCCATCAACTGCGTGACATAGCCGGAGATCAGCATTAGCAGATTGTTGAAATCGTGAGCGACACCTCCGGCTAACCTACCAACCGCCTCCATCTTCTGAGATTGTCTAAGCTCCAGTTCCAGATTTCTCGCGCGAGTGACATCGCGGAAGCTCCAGACACGTCCCATGATTTTGTCGTTAATTCGCTGTGGCTGCGAGTAGCGCTCAAAGATGCGGCCGTCCTTAAAATACAAGACATCGAAACTTGTGGCTGCGGGATCCGTGTACAACGATCGTACTTTTTCCAGAAAATCACTGGGACTTTGGAGCTGATCGATCACTCGCTCCAGAACGGCTTCGTCCTCTTTGCCAATCGATGAGTCGCAACCTAAATGCCACATCTCGATGAATTTCTTATTGCAACTGGTGACCTTGCCTTCGTTCGATACAACCAGGATTCCATCCGCGGTTGAATCCAGTGTGGCATTCAGGAGCGACACTGTGTGTTGCAACCGATTCTCAGCCTGAAGTCGTGCCTGGTTCTCGATGCGCAGAGCGGCGTTGATCTTGGCAAGCTGGGTAGTCCGTTTTGCGGTTTCTGCTTCGACATCAGCATTAGAGCGGAGGATCGCGGCTTCGATTTCCTTGCGAAAGCGAAGGTCACGCGCGGTAAAGACTACGGCCCCAGTTTCCGGGTCCTGTAAACGACTGTTCGCGACGATTTCGAATGGGATCCACTGACCGGAGGAGTCTCGCAGCCGCAGGACCGAGGGAACGCGTTCCCCTTCGTGCTGAATCGTATCCGCATACTCCAGAGCAGCACGGGACGCATCATCGGGATGGACGAATTCGAAGATGTTATGCCCTATGAGTTCATCGTTACGGTAACCCAGCACTCTTCCTACGTACGGATTCGCGTACAGAATGCTGCCTTCAGCGCTTAAGCAGCGCGAGGATTTCCGGAGCGTTATTGACGATGGAACGATACCAATCATGATGTTCGCGCGCGATACGGCTACTGTTCTCGGTTCGACCGGATCGCTGTTTCCTAAAAGGAGCCATACGGCACCTGCGAATTGGCCGCGATGCATCTCCGAACAGCCAACTTCTGGGTGAGCTGCTGATCTGCCCACCGCACATAACTCCGCCGATACTTGGATGCGCACGGCCAAATTGTGAAGACAACAGAGCTGCAGGAACGGGACAATGTCGTTCTCAAGCAATCAGATCAGCACGACAGCAGCATCTTTGAAGAGCTGAAGAACTATGAACCTGTCAGATTTGACAGTTTCACACCTTCATCTGGAATCTGAGTGGTCTCGAGTCAGCGCGATACTGGAGGGAAGATGACTTTCCAGTCACGCTTCATATCCACCACGATCCATCCTTTAGTGTTCGCTTCGTCGAGGGCTTTGTCGAGTTTTCCCACCTTTGACTGGCGATCATAAGCGTACTCACGGTCCGCGTCGGTGTGGTGTATGAGCATAAGGAGTGGCTTACCCGGGCTCGCGGCCGTCCACTCCAGCATCTGTTGATCGCCGTCGGAGTTTCCGATGGCAGCGATAGGGCGTCGCCCGATGAACAGGTTGATAGCTTCCGGTTTACCCGGCCCATCGTCGACGAAGAGAATTTCTGGCAGGCGCATCAATTCGGGGTTGCCGCCAGTTATCTGATACCGCGTTTTGGCAGCGCTTCCAATCACCCGTTCCGGCGGAACACCGTAGACCTTCGGCGCCCAGGGTCGCATAAACTCGACTCCGCCTCCGGAAACGATGTAGATTCTGAAGCCGTTGTCGCGCAGATACGACATCAACTCCAACATCGGCTGATAAACACATTCGGTGTAGAGGCGCTTGAAGCGCGGATGATGTGCGGTGGCAATCCAATCGCTAACAATTTTCTCGAACTGCTCATTGGTCATCCCAGCGTGACTGGCGGCTATCACTTTCAACAAGCCCGCTTGTCCAGTTGCCAAGAAGGCTTTGGTATTTCCCTCGAGTATCGCCTTGAAAGGCTGTTGTGTCTTCCATTCCGGATGCTTCGGAGCCAGCGCCTTCACCCTGTCCAGCGCAAAAACGAGTTGCGTATACAAAGGCTGCTCGACCCAGAGTGTGCCGTCATTATCGAATGTGACAATTCGCTGCTCGGGAGCCACGAAATCTGCTCCCGGGGTGGTGGTGCGCAGTACGAATGCGAGAAGCGCTTTCTTCGTACCAGTGTCGTTCCATGAAGGCAGGGGATCCGTCGATTGCGCCAGCGCCAGCTGAGTGAAGACAATCGCGAGCAACAGCGCAAGCAGCTGCATTCGCTTTACGATATTTCTTCCCGGCATCCTGTCTGGAATGGGTGATCTCATCTGCGCCTCTCAAAATTCAGAACACCGCCAGGATCAGCCCCTGTCTAGAATTTCTTTGTTCTGGCATCGCAATCTCCTTCCCGGTCAGAGATGTTGAAACTACCAAACGGCTATTGGTCGTGGGTTTGGATCGGGCGACAGCGGTGGCGAGATTCGCAAAGCCTGCCAATTTTCGGAACTGTCAGATATAACAGCGAGGACAATTTGTATCGCATTGTGAGTTGTTGGATTCTTCGTGCGGATGGGCTAAGAGAGTCTCGCCCTGTCACTTCTGACAGTTATGAAGCCGGCGAGGCAGGAAGTTGAATGTGCTATGGCTGAAGCACGCCGAAACCACGGGAGTATCAACTCCCGCTGACTTGTCACCCCAGAATGCGCCACCGTGAACACTCGTCAGCCGCTTTTTGCCGAACAAACACACCATGCTGAAAGGCGGAGCCACCGAGTCATGAACAACTTTCTCGCTTACCTTCCGATAGCACGACTCGGCTTGGCGCTCTTCTTTCTTGGGATCGTCTGTTTGCCAGTACAGGCAAAGCGTGCCGACGTTGTTGTTATGAAAAATGGAGATCGATTAACCGGGGAAGTGAAGAAGCTGGAAAATGGAGTACTTTACCTTGATACAAACTATGTTTCCGGGTCGATTGGTCTCGATTATCTTCAAGTAGCCAAGATCGAAAGTACCGGAAGTTATCAGGTCGTGCTCAATAGCGGTGAGCGTATTTCTGGAACTATCCGGAAAGAACCCGAAAACGAGAGCTCGAATAAAGGTTTCAAGGTCGCTAGCCCGGAGCGCGAGATGGAGGTTTCGTCGGGCGATGTCGTGAACATTGAATCGCAGAAACGCAGGTTCTGGCACCAGCTCAAAGGCGCCATAGATTTCGGCTACAACTTTACCAGCGGAAATAGCCAGACGGCGTTCAGTTCGGATGGAAATGCAACATACACCGCTACAAAATGGGCGGCAGGCGCCTCGTTCAATACATCATTCAGCGGGCAATCGGGAGGATCGCAGGCGAATCTGTGGGAGATACAGGGGACTGGCGAGCGCTTCCTGAATCGCAATTCTTTCCTGCTTGCTCTGGGGGACCTATTGCACAGCTCGCAGCAGGACCTGAATCTTCGCAGTACACTGGGTGGCGGCTACGGCCGCTACTGGGTGCGTACGAACCACAACTCTCTTCGCTGGATCACCGGCCTCGTGTATACGCACGAGACCTTCGAGTCAGGAACCGCTGCGCCGTCACAAGCAAATATCGAAGCTCTGCTTGGCGCTCAATACCAGTTATTCCAATTTGATCGCTATAGCATACAGTCCCAACTGCTGGTGTTCCCGGGCCTATCCGATGCCGGGCGCATTCGTTCATCTACGCAGAATACGCTGAGCATAAAGCTCACCAATAACTTCCACTACGACCTCTCTTTCTGGGACAACTTCGACAGTAGACCGCTCTTAAACTCGAAGAAAAATGAATTGGGCATCAGTAGCAGTCTCGGTTGGAGTTTTTGAAACAGCTCAATTCAGGGCTGCTGTTTGCTGCGGAATCATTCGGGTGGTTGGGATTCCAGAAATCGAGGCATTCTGAAGTAATCTGCGGGCGAACAGCCCCGGTGCGATTAGCATAATAAGAAGCTGGCAGGGACTCTCAAGAAGGGCTGCTGGCCGGAGTTTCTGGTCATCGCAGGCCGCGAAATTCAGAACAAAAATCTCGTGTTTGTTGACTTCAGCGTAGAGTGGGCTACTATTTCCAAATTGCTGGGGCCAATCCGAATCCAGGGGCAAGACTGCGTATGGATTTTCTTCACGACTTGCATGGAGCTCTGTGGACTCCGTTGTTCGCCGTCTCGGTGTCGGGAACAGCGCGAACATTTTTGAGCGGCTCCGCAACCGGCAGACCCTCGCATCTCTACGTAACCGGGGCAATTTTTTTCCTGGCGATCGAAACCGCTCTCATCGCTGTGCTGATTGCTGCGAGAAAACGGGCGACGCGAACCCGCACGTTGCTGGACCGGAGATTCGCGATCGAAGCTGCTATCTCCCGATGCTCCGCAAGGCTCTCTGCCTGTCCAGCTGCACGAGTCGACTTTGAAATCGAAGAAGGACTACGGGCGATTGTTGAGTCGGAAGAGATCGATATGGCGTCGTGGTTTATCTTCGACTCCAAGTCCGCTGCGCATGTCTATTCGGCTCACCACGATGTTGGCCTTCCGTCTTCGTTTTATACCGGACCTGAACTTCCGTGGGTGACGCAGACGCTGCTGCAAGATGAACCGGTTGTGCTCAGCAGCCTCGATCAACTTCCGGCAGAAGCCGAGACCGAGAGAGCTTATCTCGCAAACAAATCGATTAAGGCTGCCGCGTTTATTCCCTGTGGTTCGGGAATGGGACTTCAGGGCGTATTAACCCTTGTCCGATTATCCGATGAAGTCTCGTGGCCTAACGTGTTGGTCGAGCGTCTTTCCGTGCTCGGAAATATCTTCGCCGGCGCCCTCATGCGCAAACGAGCTCAGCAGGCCGAAGAAGAGAGCGAACAGAGATTTCGCTACTTATTCGAAGAAGCACCAATTGGAATCGCGATCGAAAACGTGGATGGGAAGATCCTCTTCGCCAACCCTGCTCTCTGTTCGATTCTTGGATATGAGATGAATGAGATCGTCGGAATGAATTGCTGCCAATTCTCCGATGCGGACGCAGAAGGGAACGATTGGGATCAATTTCAGGAGTTGCGAGCGGGGCTTGCTGATACGTATCGCATGGAGAAGCGCTATATAAGAAAGGATGGAAGTCGTATCTGGGGGCGTGTCAACGTTACCATGCTGAGAAGCTCAGATGGGCGAGAACCCATTGTAGTAGCTACCGTCGAGGACATCAGCGCGGCAAAAAAGGCGACTGCCGAACTGAACGAATTGAACACCGAACTCCGGCAGCTAACTACCCGCCTCATCCAGAGTCAGGAAGTGGAACGGCAAAGGATCGCGCGTGAACTCCACGACGATATCAGCCAGCGTCTTGCGCTCCTGATGATGGATATTGACGCATGGCAAGGCGAAATGCCATTTCAGCGAATTTCGGACCATTCCACGCTCCGACGGGTAATGGCACAGCTCGACGAGCTTTCCACCGACGTTCACAACCTCTCGCACCGGCTGCATTCCACCAAGTTACAGCACCTCGGACTACAAGCCGCTATGCAGGAGCTCTGCCAGCAACTCTCCTCGCGCCACAGCATTCCGATTGAATTAAATGCCCAGGGTGTCCCGCGAGATCTCCCAGAGATGGTGTCGCTCTGTTTTTATAGAATCGCGCAGGAAGCGCTAAAAAATGCAGTGAAACATAGCGGTTCACCGCGCATCGACGTCAGGATTATCAGCGGAGAGCACACGCTTTGCATGCACGTCAGGGATTTTGGGACAGGTTTCGATGTCGCTGCGCCCAGTTCCGGCCTCGGTCTTATGACGATGCAGGAGCGGCTTAGAATGGTCGGCGGCACGCTTCATATCAACTCAGTTCCGGAGGGCGGGACCGAAGTCATCGCAGAACTGCCAATCGAGCGTTCCTCGATGGCCGCGAAAGTAGCATAGCCCAAACGCCTGCTTCCTCGCCGTTCCAGTCCACTGTCAATCTTGACAGTGGCAGGCCGTCCAACCTCGAACAACTATAGCGGCTGTGCTCGTGCCCATCCCCGAGCCCCCCTCATGCGTCACAAGAAGAAATCTCGCCAACGGGCGCAACGGCAACACTCATTCGGCTACGGATGGTTTGTCCTGTTGGCATTCGGGGTCGCTGCCTGTGCGATCGCATGGGGCGTGCTCAGCTCTAATCGAATTCCTGAAGCGCGCGCGAATCCCACGCCCTCGACAAGGTTATTTGCACCAACGGTTGTGAACTCCGCGCCGAGCCCTCAGCCCTCTCCAGCAGAAATGGCATGGATTCCCGGCGGCGAATTTTCCATGGGCGCTAACGACCCGCCCGACATGGACGAAGTGGGAATGAAAGCTACGACCGACGCGCGCCCTATCCACCGTGTTTATGTCGATGGGTTCTTCATGGATAAGACCGACGTCACCAATGCTGAATTCGCTAAGTTCGTGAAGGAGACAGGTTACATTACGGTCGCGGAACGCAAACCGAGCGCTGCGGACTTCCCGGGAGCGCCACCAGAGAACCTGGTTGCGGGATCAGTCGTATTTTCCCCGCCCGATCATGATGTATCGCTGAACGACCATCTTCAGTGGTGGAGTTATATCCACGGAGCAGATTGGCGTCATCCGCTTGGTCCGGGCAGCGACATCAAAGGAAAAGACAACTACCCGGTTGTGCAGGTCGCTTACGAGGATGCCGAGGCATACGCGAAGTGGGCAGGAAAGCGCTTGCCGACGGAAGCGGAGTGGGAATTCGCGGCTCGCGGTGGCTTGGCCGGCAAGCCTTTCGTTTGGGGAGATGAATTTCGTCCGAACGGGAAATGGATGGCGAATACGCATCAGGGGCACTTTCCGACCAAAGACACAGGTGCCGACGGCTTCATCGGGATCGCTCCCGTCGCGCATTATCCCGCCAACAATTATGGGCTTTACGACATGGCAGGGAATGTCTGGCAGTGGACGAGCGATTGGTATCGTCCCGATTACTACCAGCAGTTAGCAGCAGCAGGCGGTGTTGCGCGCAACCCCAAGGGGCCTGACTCGTCTAACGATCCGGCCGAGCCGACGGAACGCAAGAAAGTTCATCGCGGGGGCTCGTTCCTCTGCACCGACCAATATTGTTCGCGCTACATTGTGGGAACGCGGGGTAAAGGTGAGATCAGCACCGGCACGAATCACCTGGGCTTCCGTTGCGTGAAGAATCCTTAGGATTTCAGCAAACGCGGCGCAGCCTGATTTCACAGTGCGCTGATGATGTGTTCTTTAATGGCAAGCTTCACGAGGTCGGAATTGGTCTTGAGGCCAAATTCCTCCATGATCCGGTACTTGTGAAATGCGACCGTACGCGTCGCCACGTTGAGAATTGCGGCGACTTCTTTCATGGTGCGTCCTTCCGCGAGTAACTGCAATATCTCCCGCTGACGAGGCGTAAGATGCCGCGACCTGTCGGGGCGCGGATCACGCACGAATTCTTCCAGAAGCCGCTGGGCTACTCTCGGAGTTACGTACGAGTTTCCTTTGAGGATCTCGCGGATCGCTTTGATCAATTCCGTGCCGGCGGACTTTTTCAGGAGAAAGCCGGATGCCCAATGCTTCATGGCATGCGCAGCCAATTCATAGTCTTCACTCATGGTGACGACCAGCAGCTTGATCTGCGGCAGCAGCTTCTTTAGTTCCTGGCCGGCATCCGCTCCATTGAGCAACGGCATTCCCAGATCAATGATCGCGACATCTGGTTTCGATTCATAAGCCGTTCGCAGGAGTGCGCGGCCATCCGAGACTGTGGCGACAACCTCGAATTCAGGCTCCAGCAGCTTTTTAAAGGCGTCGACTATTAAAGTATGGTCGTCAGCCACTAGTATCCTTGCCCTTGCCATGGCTGACCTCCCCTAAACAAAATTGAGCCTATCTGAGTGTAGACGCTGCCCGGGCCATTTTTTCAATGGCAAAACGTACTAACCTTGTCGAATCTGAAGCTTATCGCTGCCCGCCCAGAACCGCCCGGGAATCTTGTAGTCGCTCTTCCGCCACAACCCAACTGTCAGAACTGACAGTTTCGGGCAGGAGCACTCGAGTATAACTTTTCGCCCTAGAAGAGCATTGGAATTAGTTGGAACCGCCGCCCGAATCGGGTCATGCACACTCTGACAGGTCGCCTGTGGTTCTGTGATCAATCAGAATACCGGGACCGAGATGGCTCGAACAAAGCGGTAACCGCAGGTACTAAAGGATAGTCCCTGCGATAAGCGGTTCCTGAAGTAACAGTTCCTAAACGCTCAGTCAACAATCTGAGCCTATTGCCAGTAGCGTTGGGTCGCGAGAGGAATGAAGATTCGGTCATGGCACAGCTTTCGGCATCCCCGAAGTATTTACAAAAGAACGAGGCACGCCGTCGCATAGTGCTCGCGGATGACCATCCGGATATGTTGCGGCGAGTCTCAGGGATGCTGTCGCCGCTGTTTGACATCGTTGCAGCCGTGAGTGATGGACGAAGCGCGGTGGAGGCAGCGACCACGCTGAATCCCGACCTTCTGCTTCTTGACATCGCCATGCCGAAGCTGGACGGAATGCATGCAGCGCTCGAGTTACGACAGACCGGGTGTTGCACGAAGATCATTTTTCTCAGTATGCACCAGGAAGCGGATTACGTGGCTGCAGCGCTGGAGACGGGCGCCTGCGGCTATGTATTCAAGAGCAGGCTGCGAGCCGATTTGCTCGTGGCGATCGAACGCGTTTTAGCTGGCAGTGTGTTTATCTCAACCCATTCTGGCGGCCACATCATCTAGGGGCTGGAATTTCCAGCAGCAGTTAACTTAGGAGGACGCATTCGTGTCGAGCGCGATTGTCTCTGTGGGCTTTACGTGTCCTTTGTGCGGTGCGCGTGTCCCCGTGCTTCGCTCCTGCGATCCTGCACCCAATACGGCAGATATTATTCGTGCGGAATGCCGATGCGGGTTCATACGATTCGTCACCGTGATTGAAATTCAGACGCTCGAGGTTTGGCGCGAGCAGGCCGCTTAACTATCTGTTCGTCGATGGCCGCCTCGTCTCGAGCGTTCTGCCTGTGACTCAGGCGCTGAATTCGGTAGATTTGTGCCTCCCAGGGTAACCCCCAATCATCAATGGAATGTGTCGTCGAGCACGTCTTCTCGACCTCATCGCGGAACCGGAACGAAGCCATGGCGTCCGCTCCGCTTGACCAACATGACTGCCCATGAAAGGGGGACCAGTGGCTCGACTCCTATCGGTAAATGTCGGACGGCCTCGTGCAGTTACGTGGGACGGAAAAGCTGTCCGAACATCGGTCTGGAAACTCCCGGTTCAGGGGCGGCGAATGGTCCGCAAGCTCAATATCGATGGCGATGAGCAAGCAGATCTGGTTGGTCATGGTGGAGAGCACCGGGCGGTGTTCGTCTATCAGATGGATTCCTATCACTACTGGGAGCAACAACTTGGCCGCACAGATTTCGCCTTCGGGCAGTTCGGAGAAAATCTCACTGTCGAAGATCTTCTCGACAATGAAGTCTGCATCGGAGACCGCTATCGCATCGGTGGCGCGGTGTTTGAGGTCACGCAGCCACGCGTAACCTGCTACCGGGTTGGCATTCGCATGAACGAGCCTCGTATGCCGGCCCTTCTTGTCGCACATCACAGGCCCGGATTTTATTTCCGTGTTTTGCAGGAGGGTGAGATCGGAGCCGGCGACGAAATTGTGAAGGTCGCCGATGGCCCCGAACACCTGACCGTCGCAGACGTCGATGCGCTCCTCTACTTGTCCGGCCGTCATTCTCCGGCTGAGCTCGAGCGTGCGCTTCGGATCCCCGCACTCAGTACGGGATGGAAGTCATCTTTCGCGGCAATGCTTCAGCAGGGATCAAGTACAGGAGCGTCTGAAGGGAACTCCGGCCTCACGGAACAGGAGCCAACACCCGCATGGCCCGGATTCAAGCCGATGAAAGTCTCTCGCATTGACCGTGAGAGCAACACTGTTTCCTCTTTTGTGCTTGTGCCCACCGACGGACGGCCGTTGGTTGCTCCGCTGCCCGGACAATTCGTTGTCTTGCGATTGCCTGTGAATCCGTCAGCTCCGCCGGTACTTCGTAGCTATTCCTTGTCTGATCTGCCGGGAGCCGATCACTTCAGAATTAGCGTGAAACGGGAAGAGAACGGCGTCGGAAGCGCGTTCATGCATAACCATGTGCGCGTAGGGGACGTGTTGGACGTCAGCGCGCCACGCGGGAGCTTTACTTTGCGGGCTAGTAATGACCCCGTCGTCCTGCTCAGCGCGGGCGTTGGGGCGACGCCAGTGCTGGCGATGCTCCATGCGCTTGTGGCCGAAAGCTCGCAGCGGCAAGTCTGGTGGATCTACGGGGCGCGTGACCACGATGATCATCCTTTTGCAAAAGAATCGCGTGCTCTCCTACAACAACTAACGCTTGGCCACAGCCGAGTCCAGTACAGCCGGCCAGGTACGGCGGACCACGAAGGTGTGGACTTCGATGCTCCTGGCCGCCTTAGCGTGGCCGTGCTCGAGAAGCTTGGCGTGCCTCGCAATGGTGATTTCTACCTTTGCGGTCCGACTTCCTTCCTACAGGGCATGCGGGACGGCCTGGGAAAGTGGGGAGTATCCCCAGCGCACGTGCATATGGAAATTTTTGGTGCGCTCGAATCCACAACGCCGGGTATAGCGGAGATTCGCCACACTCCACATATTCCGGAAGGCCCACCGGGACCCGGCCCGTCCGTCTCGTTCGCGCGCAGTGGAATCACCGTGGCATGGGATCCCAAGTTCGCGAGTTTGCTTGAACTGGCGGAAGCGTGCGACGTGTCGGTCCGATGGTCGTGCCGGACCGGTGTCTGCCATACCTGCGAGAGCGGCCTCATCAGCGGATCGGTCAGCTACCAGCCCGAACCACTCGAGATGCCTGCTCCTGGCAACTTGCTGATCTGCTGCTCGCGGCCGCGCGAAGATGTCGTCATTGATTGTTGATCTCTGGCCAAATAAACTGCTCCCTCTCTGCCTCTATCTCTAAAAAGAAAGCGAGATGAAGATATGAATGTTGTTCTGGCAGCATTTCTCATCGGTGTGATTGCCGGCCTGCGGTCGATGATGGCTCCCGCAGTAGTCAGTTGGGCTGCCGGCCTCGGCACCCTGCATCTGGAAGGAACCCCGCTGCACTTCTGGGGTCACGCCATTACTCGCTATATCCTGAGCGTGGCCGCCTTCGGCGAACTCATCAACGATAAGTTGCCGAAAACTCCAAGCCGGAAAGTCCCACCGCAATTCATCGTAAGGGTGCTGACCGGTGCGCTGTCGGGAGCGGCTTTGGGCGCAGCGCGGCAATCTACTGTTGCTGGACTGGTCGCCGGCGCGATCGGTGCAGTCGCGGGTACATTGGGCGGATCCGAATTCAGAACTCGGCTGGGAAAGGCATTCGGCAAGGATCTTCCCGCCGCGTTGATTGAAGATGCGATCGCGATTGTCGGCGCAGTCTTGATCGTGACGAAACTGTGATCGCGTTCTGGCCTCAGTCGAGCCGAAGGCAGCCACGTACGCGGACGCCTATAGCCCACCGCACTCTTCACACTACTGTTAAGGCCTTCCCGAAATATTCCGGTATTTCGAGCTTTGGATAAATAGTCTCTCGATCCTCTCAGAATTGCAGTATAAAGCCCTGCTCCGGGAATTCAGGATTCAAGGGATTGCAATTCCATGAAACGCCACTTGGCGGTTGCCATTGTTGTCTTCACAGTTCTAACTGCGGTCTGCGCCGCACACGCTCAGACAATCTCACGTCCGCAGGATCGCATTGGATTGATTGATGAACGGGCGCGCGTAGTCCTAAGCGGCAATCGCCACCCGCTGGCGAAGGCTGCGAATGATCGAGGAGCGGCACGTCCCGATTTGCCCATGAAACGAATGATTCTGGTGCTGAAGCGAGACGCCGCGACCGAGAAGGCGCTGCGGCAATTCATCGCCGAGCAGCATGACCGCCTATCTCCCAACTATCGTTCGTGGCTCACACCAGAACAGTTCGCCGCCCGGTTCGGTTCGGCAGAATCTGATCGCCAGCAGATTGCGGCGTGGTTGGGATCACACGGTTTCAACGTCGACCGGGTCAGCCGCGGTGGCATGTCACTTGAGTTCAGCGGTACGGCGAACCAGGTCGAAAACGCATTCGGTACGCCAGTGCACATTTACGAAGTACGCGGCAAAACTTACTACGCAAATGCATCGGATCCTCAGATTCCTGCGGCTCTCGCGTCGACTGTCGCTGGAGTGAATACACTCCATAGTTTCGAGAAGCCTTCGCCGTTGCGCGTTCTCGGCACAGCCAATCGTGTCGGGAACACCAGCATGTGGCAACCAAATTTCAGTGAGGGAACTCCCGGCCAAACCTTCCATTTCTTAGCGCCAAGCTGATTTTGCCAAAATCTACAATGCAACTCCCTTGTATCAAACCATCGACGGGACTGGCCAGGCGATTGCCATCGTCGGGAGATCTAACATCAATATTTCCGATGTCGAGCTTTTTCGCATTGCTTTCGGCCTTCCCAGCAATAACCCGGAGATTGTTGTGAATGGCCCCGATCCTGGTGACCTGTTTAACGAGGACGAAACGGAGTCTGATCTCGACGTGGAGTGGGCGGGCGCGATTGCTCCCAAGGCAACGATAAAGTTCGTGGTCTCGGCTTCCACCAATTCGACCGATGGAGTGGATCTCTCCGCACAGTACATCGTCGACAACAATGTTGCGCCGGTCTTGAGCATAAGCTATGGCCAATGCGAAACCTTACTTGGCGCTGCGGAAAACACCTTCTTAAACAATCTTTGGGAACAGGCTGCCGCTGAAGGTATCACCGTGATCGCCTCCAGCGGGGACAGTGGCGCGGCCGGGTGCGACTCCCCGTATTCAGAACTCGCCAGCCAGGGAAGTGCGGTGAGCGGTGTGGCGTCCACTCCGTACAATGTCGCGCTCGGTGGTACTCAGTTCAACGAAGGCGGTGCTGACAGCACGTATTGGGCAGTTACAAACGGTGCCGATCAGTCTTCAGCTCTCGGCTACATTCCTGAGGCTGTCTGGAATGAGAGCTGCGGTGACCCAACTCAATGCGATTTCACCGATCTGTATGCAACCGGCGGAGGAGCGAGCGCTCTTTACACCAAGCCAGCATGGCAGGCTGGCCCCGGTGTGCCCTCTGATGGGAGACGCGATCTGCCCGATCTATCGTTTTCCTCTGCAGGACAGCACGATGGCTATCTCGTGTGCCAGGATGGCATCTGTCTTACCGATTCCACAGGCCTGTTAATCAACGCCGAGGTGGTCGGCGGAACTTCTGCCTCGGCTCCGGCATTCGCCGGGGTTATGGCTCTCGTGAATCAGAAGACAAATTCCCGGCAGGGACAGGCAGACTTCATCCTCTATCCGCTGGCCGCTGGAGAGAGCGCGGCGAATTGTGATGCGAGTGGACCTCCGCAGAGCTCGTGCATCTTCAATGACATCACTCACGGGAATAACAGCGTTCCTGGACTGACCGGCTATGCGGCCGGCGCCGGTTACGATCTCGCTACGGGGCTCGGTTCCATCAACATCTCCAACCTCGTGAACAATTGGAGTGCGATCGCTCTTCGCTCGACTACAACTCAATTGCTTTTGTCGCCGACCGCGACGACGCATGGTCAAGCGGTGAGTGCTTCAGTCTCCGTTACAGGCAGCACAGGAACACCTACCGGTGCTGTCACTCTGCAATCGGGCACTCAGGACGTAAGCGTTGGAGTACTGGCAAATGGGAGTCTCTCGAGTTCTGTGTCCTCGTTGCCTGGCGGAAGCTACTCGGTAGTGGCGACCTACGGCGGCGACGGTGTCTTCGGTGCCAGCACATCGACCGGCGTTCCCATCACGATCGCCCCTGAAAGCAGCCTGCTGAATTTCGTGACCGTGGGGCTGTCTCCCAATGGAACGTTGGGTCCCGCATCTGCTACCGCGTTTGGTTCCCCATTTTTCTTGCAGGCGTCGGTTGTCGGCACATCGGGTAAGGGAATAGCTACCGGTAAGGTGGCGTTCACGGATAGTTACAACGGAACTACCAGTACCTTGATGACTGTTTCTTTGAATAGTCAGGCGAACTTGTTGGTTCCGGAGACATCGCTAGGCGTCGGGACGCATGCAATCACCGCAAACTACTCCGGAGATCCGAGCTTCCTGGCAAGCGGAGCGAATCGCGCTGACAGTTACCGTCGCGAAAGGCTCAACACAGACATTCCTCTTCCTTCCCACGGGGGCTCTCCCAAATTCCTCTGTCACCTTGCAGGCATTTATTGCAGCGGGTGCTATTGCCCCCACCGGAACGGTGCAGTTCTATGACGGGTCCAATGCGCTGGGAAATCCTGTCGCTCTCAAGTCGGGCGTAGCCACATTGACGGTAGCTCAAATGACGAATGGTTCGAATACCATTTCCGCGAGCTATTCCGGGGACACGAACTACAACGGATCGACTTCCACGAACAGCATCATCGTCATTGGCAATCCCGATTTCCAGATCGCTGCCAATCCTGGCGATGTTATCGTGACGTCCAGCGCGCCCGGCGAAGTGAATCTGCTCTTGAGTCCCGGTGCGGGGCTCGGCTTCTGGGGTAATGTTTCTTTCAGTTGCTCAGGACTGCCTAAAGGCGCTAGCTGCGCTTTCCAACCCACACCGTTGGCTCTCGACGGGTACACAACAATGAGCGAGACACTGACAATCAGCGGAGCCGGCACAACCGCTGCCGCAGTCACTCCTCACTCGTCAAGAACGGTTATGCTGTTTTTCGCGATGCTCGGATCAGGAGTGTTTGGTCTTTTTTCGCTGTCAGCAAGGCCACGTTCAGTGTATTTCTATGCTTGTGCACTCATGCTGTCGCTGCTTTGTATCACTGCGGCATGTGGCGGTTCTGGTAATTCCTCGTCGAGTTCGACGAATCCCATAACGACTCCCGTTTCTGGCAGCGCCTACATGGTCACAGTGACAGCGGCCGGCAGCTTCGGTGTTGCGGCCGTCAGCCACACCGTGAATCTCGCGGTCACATTCAATTAATCCCGGAGATGGCACAACAGTAGGAATTAGGACACTGAGGAGTTCGTTCCCAAAAAAAGGCGGGCATTCTCCTCCCTTCGCGAAAAGCTACTACCGCGTAAACAGCTGCTCACCAACTGACGTCTACAAGTGGTGTAGGACGCAGAATTCCCGGGATCAACTAAATGATTACTTTCATAGCGGCGCCGCTGGCGCCCCGTGCCCGAAGTGTGTCTTTTATCCGACTCGACGCTGAAGGTACGGGAGACAGGATTGGAGTAAGGATTTGTTTTCACCGATATCATCCCGGGTTATTTCGATTCTTCTTGTGGCCATGCTCGTAACGGTAGGCCTCATTTCTTGCGGGCCGTTCTTTGTTGCAGAAAACACGGTTGTGTCTATCGCTCTGTCTCCAGCAAGCCCGACGCTCGTCGTGGGTGACACCACACAGTTTCTGGCGACCTGGAACGAAGGCGAACGGAGGAACGGAAGACGTCACGGCGGGTGCAACCTGGACTTCATCTAAGCCCGGTGTCGCCACCATCACGTCAACCGGTTACGCCACCGCCGTATCCGGAGGGACGACCGCGATTACCGCAAAGTATGAGGAAGGCCAGGCCGAAACTTTCATTACCGTCACCACTGCCACGCTTGAGTCGATCACGTTATCTCCAATGACTACGACGCTTTCCGTCGGCGGCACACAGCAATTCACGGCAACTGGCACTTATTCAGACGGAAACACTAGGAGTATTACTTCGACCGTGACCTGGTCATCCAATCAGACCGGCGTCGCCACCGTGAGCAGCAGCGGATTGATCACCGGAGTTGGGGCAGGTAGCACAATTATTACAGCGACTCTGAATGGGATAAGCGCCGGGGCGACGGTGACGGTTGACTGAGGCGAGCACCTTCAGCTACTCGGCCATCTCTCCCGACGTGACGAAATTCTGATCGCCAGACTGCCAGCGAAAGCAGCCGCGGCATAAGCCCAAGTGTCTACCCGCAATCTCAGCTCAATGGTTTAATCCATCCACAATGCGCTGGTAATAATGCGCGGATAATAGCGGCTTGCCTTACCTTCTCCTGACACGATCTGGTCGCAACAAGCCCAGTAGGAACTGCCTTCCGTCTGCCATTTGACGTGGGCCGCGTCCGCTTTGCGAAATACTTCTGCAACTCCCGCATCCACATCCAAGTGGAACACCTTCCGCGTCACGTGCATGAAGATGGAAATCTTGCTCATCCACGAATTGTTGCTGGTCGACGATAGCTTGATTCCGCCGTCACCAAACAGATTGCGACGCTGAGGATCGAGCAACAGCTTACGCGTGTGTTCCTTCAGGGCGTCGTACATCCGCTTCTCTGACGCGCT
This sequence comes from uncultured Microthrixaceae bacterium, assembly GCA_963793965.1. GTDB lineage: Bacteria > Actinomycetota > Acidimicrobiia > Acidimicrobiales > Acidimicrobilacustridaceae > UBA4742. The sequence continues at coordinate 18,131 of CAWCCB010000006.1, read as the reverse complement.
TCCAAACACTTGATCCAGAGTCTTCTTTGCCCACTTAGTTTTCACAAAGTACAGCGGATACGCAGTCCCCTCGATTGCCGGGAGAATACGCGACGCGTATCCCGGATTGCCCTTTTCGAAGATGGCGGGCAGCACTCCGTCAACTGCCTGGTCGGCGACAACTGCAGCAACTTTGATGGCTAGATCTTCTGAAAGTTTCTGATCGCGCGTTCGATCCCAAATCACGGAAGAGCAGTGCTAGTGCGCGATAGCTTGCCCAGCTCTTTACCGCGATATAGACGTTGTTGCGCGTTTGCGCCAGCGAGTGATCGAGCGAGTCGTAGGTGGTGATCTCCTGTCCGCCCGCCGTCTTCGTACTGTCATATTGCGCGAAGCCGACATCGCCGCTGCGGTTGATCATGCTTTGCAGACACGCCTTGATCACACTCTTGTTGCGCTTGAGCCACTTGTTATCGCGCGTCTTTGCTACATAACACGCTGCGGTCAGGATCCAGTTGCAAAGCTGCTCCTGCGTCATATAGCTGAAGCAGCCGGTCAGGTTTGCCAGCTCGTAGCTGCTGCGCCCTTTGGGTGAGAAGTTGTTGTGCGCGCCCATGTCATGGCAGAAGCTCAGCCCGCCCGGCTTCTTATCATACGGACGGTTCAGTTGCGCTTCATCGGGCGGCGGCGGCGCCTGCGATGGATCGATCTGACCAACGTGCGCGGCCATTGCGATCTCAGCCTTGTAGACCTTTACCTCGTCCGTGTAGCTATATTGCTTCACGAACGTGTCGAGCAGGTTCCGCACCAGCCACGGATTGTGTTCAAGCTCCCAGAACACGTGATCGACCGCGAGATCGAGCGTGTTCATCATGCAATACTCGCCTTCATTGACCACCCACAACGGCTGACGGTTCACCTCCAGCAGTTGGGTGCTTCCGTAGTAGCTGTGCGTTGCGTGCGCAATCATGAAGCGCTGGTCGTCAGAAATCTTCGCGGAATCCAGTTTCTTGTCGAGCGCCTCTGACTTCGCTATTACCTGGCTTGCGCGATTCAGCGCCGTCTTCAATACGTCCGCCAATCCCTTGAAGTAGCGCGTGTACAGATAACGTCCATCCAGCCCGTTCGTCTGGAAGCCTTCCAGATACGATCCGAGCGCAATCATCAGTCCGTACTTCTTCCCGGCAGGGGACTTCAAATCCAAATCCCGGACATGACCCAAGCAGATGTATCGGGTTGTGGCGTTCGCGCACGCCATCGCTCGCGGACCAGCGCATAAACACGAACGGTTCCGCCGACGTCTTCTTTCCTTTTTCGGACGAAGTGAAGTCGAATAACTCCGCGGCGCCACCTGCTTCGCGGCGGAAGGCGAATCCCAACCGGCCCTTGCCGAGGTCATCTTCGAGAATCCGCGAACCGGGACGCGCATGATTCAGCGCGAACATCGCCGTCTTCGTTGTCTTGCCTTTGGTGTTATCGAAAACGAGCCGCGCCACGACGGCGGGCAGTAAACCGTCCCTCATCTTCTGCTTGCTATCCTTCGCCGGATCAGGAATTGGCCCAAACGGCGAATAGACCGTGAACGTCAATCCATTGGCACGCCATTCGTCTGTGGACCAGCTATACGAGCGCTCAAATTCGCCATCTTTGAAGGGCTCGGCGTCGGGCTTCACGTTCTGTTCTGAGGGGCCCGCCTGTTCGACCAGAAAGGCGTCCGCAGCACGATTCACCGCGCCAACGTAAAACGGTAGGCACTTCAGCGTTGCGTCCGAATGCCGATCGCCTTCCTTAAATCCAATGAAGACCTCCTGATCTCCCGGTTGTCCGATCTGCAACCCGATGCCGCCACGAGTCCCGAAGTTTCCGCACGTAAAGCTCATGAACGCGCCCATCGGCGAGTGCTGAGCATTGAAACTAAGTTGATATGAGATCGGAGCGCGCTTGGTCACGATGATTCCTCGTAAGAAAAGTTTCAGCGGAGATTTAGTACGGACTCGCAACTTTTACGCTGGCAGACAATGCGCTGTCAAGGACAGCAGGAGAGGGAAACACTGGCCGATCCGCTTGTGAGCCTCATCACGATTCGTGTCAGGCCGGTATGATATAGTCCAACCCCCGAATGAACTCAAACTGGTCCGGCGCGTTTTCGGCGATGTCTACGAAGGTATGCAATGACATTGCGAAGTTACGGCGAACTTGCTTACGTTCTATCGCATGAACAGGAAGCATCTCGTCGAGCCGGATGTCTACGTTGACGGTCGGCGATTCATTGCATTTGCCGATCTCCAGAAAGTGACTTTGCAGTTGAGCAGGTAAATGCTTATATAAGGCGCGCACTCGAGCTAGTGGGCACAGTGAGGCATTCATGATTCAGAAACTCTCGATCGGCGAAAAGACAGGCTATGCTCTGGGCGACATGGCCGCGAATTTTGTCTTTCAGGCTATGTTGGCCCTACAACTGGATTTCTATACCCACACGTTCGGCCTCACGGCGGCACAGGCAGGGACGCTCTTTCTGGTCGTCGGTTTGGCCGTGGCTTGCCTCAATCCGATCATGGGCATAATTGCAGATCGAACCAGCACGAAGTGGGGCAAATTCCGGCCCTGGCTGCTGTGGACGGCCGTGCCCTTTGGCATCATCGGAGTCCTTACCTTTACGACTCCGAATATCAGCCCTGCCGGCAAAATCATCTACGCCTGGACGACTTACATCCTGCTTCGCGTGATCTACACCGTCAACAACGTGCCGTACGCGTCGCTCACGGCGGTCATGACCTCCGACCCCGACGAGCGAACCAGTATCTCGTCGTATCGCCAGATCGCGGCCAACTCCGCCGGTTTCATCGTCGCCAGCCTCGCCATCCCGATGGTCAGGTTATTTGGTCACGGCAACGATGCTCGCGGCTATCAGCTGACGATGGGTCTGCTGTCGGTGGTGAGCGTGATCTTCTTCATTATTGCGTTCGCGACCACGAAGGAGCGGATCCAGCCCGATCCCCAGCAGAAGACCTCGTTGAGCCAGGACCTCTCGGACCTGTTTAAGAACCGTCCATGGGTAGTGCTGTTCCTGGCAACATTGTTCTATTTCATGGCTATCCTGATACGCGGCAACGTGATGCTGCCCTATTTCCGATTCGTAGCGGGCAATGTAGACCTCTTTGCCTGGTTTAACGGATTCGGGCTAGCGTCACTGCTTTTGGGTGTTGCCTGCTCCACCGCGGTATCGGTTCGGGTGGGCAAACGTCAGCTATTCATTGCCAGCATGGCATTGGCGGGCGTGTTTAGTCTGGCGCTGTTTGTGATTCCGCCAAGCGCCACGGTTGTGATCATCGGAACCGAAGTGCTGCGCCAATTCTCGTTCGGATTATCTGGACCCATCCTCTGGGCGATGATGGGTGATGTCGCCGATTACGGCGAGTGGAAGACGGGCCGCCGCGCCAGCGGCACAGTAACGGCTGCCGTCGTATTTGCACTCTGGGCGGGTCTCGCTCTCGGCGGTGCAGTTGCCGGATGGCTCTTCTCTCTGTATGGATTCGTCTCGGAAGCCACTGTGCAGACAGCGCACGCTCAGATGGGTATCCGCTTAACGGCCAGCGTTTGGGCGGGACTGGCTTTCTTCGCCGTCGCGTTTTGTTTGCTCTTTTATCCGATCAGCCGGGAAAACAACCAGAAGATTGCGAACGAACTGGCCGAGCGGCGCAAGACGTTCGTCTCTCAGGCAAACGCGTAGCGGTTTACCACAGTAGGGGCACCAACATTTTTGTTCTCTTCTTGTACTCCGGATACTGGTCTGGAAACCGGCTAGTCATGATCCGTTCTTCAGTGCGCGCGCTGTAGACGAAATAGCCCGTAAGGCAAATGAAGGCAACTATCCAAAAGGGTGTAACAATTGTGGACCCCAGCATCGCGAGAAGAATGCCGGTATAGATCGGATGACGCACGAAGCGATATGGGCCGCTAGTCACAAGCTCGTGTCCTTGCTTTAGTGTCATTGGTTGGCCCCAATTTCTTCCCAAGTGAAGCCGTGCCCATATCGCGAAGGCGAACCCGCAGAGACAGAGAAGAAATCCAACCAGCTCGGTAGTTGGTCCCACATGAGTGGTCTGATAGTGCAGAAGCGCTTGCTTGAGGCCCGGTACCCGAAGGACCAGAACGATGGCGGCGATCACCAACAAGCGGATTCCCCAGCGTTCGGTTCGGCCTTCCATGCGAACATTCCTTTTCACGCCAACCGCTGCAATCATCCAGTAGGCGTAGAACAAAACCCAAAGGATAACGACGATTCCCGGTGCGCTCATCAGTTCTCCTAAAAATGCCGGTATCCGCGATTTCACTGCAGGGACAGGACTTGGGGTCCTGTAGATACATACGAAAAGCCGAGGTCGCTGGTTCAGTCCCGTCGCATACGTCGCTCGTCACAGCAAAAAATCCTCCCCAAGAGCGCTTCATAAGGGAAATAATTTGGCCAAACTGGCAAAATAGGATCTTTGGATTCATTATTCTTCCTACTAGAGAAGTCGAACTCGGAGCTCATCATCTTGAAAGCAGCGCGTTCCATACTGATTCTTGCGATTTTCGCCCTTATCTGTCTCTTAGCCGGCTGTGCTAACAAGCAAACTGCCCAGGCGGCGTCTCCCGGTAGCGGACGGCCGCCAGCGCCGGTTGTGGTTTCCACCGTCGAACAACGAGACGTGCCCGTTCAAATCACGGCCATCGGCAACGTCGAGGCCTACCAGACTGTTCAAATTCGTTCCCAGGTGAATGGTCAGATCGAAAAGATTTATTTCAGGGAAGGCGAGGACGTCCGCAAAGGCCAGCTCCTCTACAGCCTCGACAAGCGTCCGTTCCAGGCAGCTCTTGAGCAGGCGCAGGGAATGTTGAAGCGCGACGAAGCACAAGCCACCAACTCCAAACTGGAAGCGGATCGCTACACCGATCTCGAAGGGCAAGGTGTAATTTCGCGCGAGCAGGCCGATCTCCAGCGTACCCAGGCAAGTTCGAACTCAGCCGCGGTATATGCGGACAAGGCCGCCGTCGATGCCGCCAAAGTGCAGTTGCAGTACACCGATATCAACGCTCCCATCGACGCTCGCACTGGCGCGCTCATGATCAATGTCGGCAACCTCGTCAAGGCCAACGACACTCCCTTCCTGGTGCAGTTGAATCAGATCACTCCCATCTACGTTACTTTTACCGTCCCCGAAGCACGCCTTGCGGAAGTGCGCCAATTTGTCGCCAAGGGTCTGAAGGTTCTCGCCTATCCGAAGGGACAACCCGGCAATCCTGTGGAAGGCCTGCTGACCTTCATCGACAACGGCGTCGACCCGCAAACCGGAACGGTAAAGCTGAAGGCCACTTTCCAGAACAAAGACAAACGTCTCTGGCCCGGCGAATTCGTCAACGCCGTCTTGAATCTCTCTACCGTAAAGAACGCCATCACTGTGCCGACCAAGGCGGTTCAATCCGGGCAGCAGGGAGACTACGTTTTCGTAGTCACCAAAGATGGCCTCGCCGACCCGCGCCAGGTAACCGCCATCGGTACGTATCAGAACCTCACTCTCGTGAAAGGCGGACTCAATTCGGGCGACACCGTCATCGTCGACGGCCAACTCCGCGTCGCTCCTAATGGCAAAGTGACCATACAAAGCTCATTGCCACCAAGCGCCGTTGTCGGGAGTGGAATCAACTCCAGCGACGCAGCTACCGGAACGGCAGGAGGCGGGCAGTGAGCATTCCGGAGCTATTCATTAAACGCCCGATCATGACCACGCTGGTCATGGCGGCGATTCTCATCTTTGGCATCTTTGCGTATCGTTTCCTGCCGGTCAGCGATCTGCCGAACGTGGATTTTCCCACCATCCAGGTGAACGCGTCTCTGCCCGGAGCGAGCCCGGAAACGATGGCCTCGTCGGTCGCGACACCGCTGGAGAAACAGTTCTCCACTATCGCCGGCATCGATTCGATGACGTCGACGAACTCCCTCGGCCAGTCGAGCATCACCATCCAGTTCAATCTGAGCCGCAGTCTCGACGGTGCCGCCCTCGACGTTCAGGCCGCAATCACTCAGGCCGCCGGTCAACTTCCGCCGCAGATGCCCACGCCGCCATCTTTCCGCAAGGTGAACCCGGCCGATCAGCCGATCCTTTATCTCGCGTTAAGCTCCCCAACGTTGAAGCTTTCGCAAGTTGACGAAGCGGCGGAAACCACCATCGCGCAGCGCATTTCGATGGTGAATGGCGTCGCGCAAGTTCAGGTTTATGGCTCGCAGAAGTATGCGGTTCGTGTGCAGTTGGATCCGAACGAGATGGCAACTCGCCAGATCGGTATCGACGATGTCAGCAACGCCGTAAACCAGGGCAATACCAACGTGCCGACCGGTACGCTCTGGGGCAGTGGCAAAACCTTCACTCTTCTCTCCAACGGGAAGCTCCAGAACGCGGCGCAATTTGCCACGATGATAGTTGCCTATCGCAACGGAGCACCGGTCCGCGTTTCCGACATCGGGCGTGCGATCGACAGTGTGCAGGACGACAAGTCCGCCAGTTGGTTCAACGGGAATCGCGCGATCGTGCTCGCCATCCTGCGCCAGCCCGGGACGAACACAGTTGAAGTCGTCGACAACGTCAAGCAGTTGCTACCACAACTGGAAGCGCAAATTCCTGCAGCCGTTCAGATCGATACTCTGTACGACCGCTCCGTCTCCATTCGCGCCTCGGTTGATGACGTGAAGTTCACTCTCATGCTGACCATCGGATTGGTCGTCATGGTGATCTTCCTCTTTCTGCGCAACATCTCGGCGACCATCATCCCGGCTCTCGCCTTGCCGATGTCCATCATCGGTACGTTCTCGGTGATGTACCTGCTCGGCTACAGCCTTGACAACCTGTCGCTGATGGCATTGACGCTCTCGGTAGGTTTCGTCGTCGACGACGCCATCGTCATGCTCGAAAACATCGTTCGCCACATGGAGATGGGTAAGTCTCCCTTGCGCGCGGCCATCGACGGTTCCGGCGAAATCGGTTTCACCATTTTGTCCATGACTCTCTCACTCGCAGCGGTGTTTATCCCGCTGCTGTTTATGGGCGGCATCATCGGACGCCTGCTCCACGAATTTGCGGTGGTGATTGGCGTTTCGATTCTCGTCTCCGGCTTTGTCTCGCTGACTCTCACGCCTATGCTCTGCAGCCGCTTCCTGAAACACTCCGGAAAGGAGCAGCACGGGCGTTTCTACAACGCGAGTGAAAAAGTTTTTGATAGCTGGCTGAGAGGATACGACTGGTCGCTGAAGCGAGTCCTGCGCCACCGCTTTGTCACCTTGTTGATCTCGTTCGCGGTGATCGGCCTTACTTACTATCTTTTCACTCAATCGAAAACGGGCTTCATCCCAGATGAAGATCAGGGTCTCGTCTTTGCTTTCACCGAAGCGCAGCAGGGCATCGCTTTCGGCGACATGATGAAGTTGCAGCAGCAGGCAGCCGATGTGGTTCGCAATGATCCCAGCGTGCTGAACACGATGTCGTCGATCGGCCAGCCAACGAACCAGGGTCGTATCTTCTTCCGCCTGAAAGACAAAAAAGATCGCGTCAATCGCATGAGCGCGCAGGACGTCATCCAGGAATTGCGTCCGAAGATGGCGAAGATTCCGGGGATCAACGTGTACATGCAAATTCCGCCGACCATTCGCATCGGCGGCAGTTTGACCAAGTCGCAGTATCAGTACACGATGCAAACTCCTGACACGAGCAAGCTCTACGCGCTGGCTCCGAAAGTCGAAGCCGCACTGAGGAAGTCGCCCTTACTTCAGGACGTAACCAGCGACCTGCAGGTGCAGAATCCGCAGCTCACCGTCGACGTCGATCGCGACAAGGCCTATGCCCTTGGAGTTTCGCCCGATCAGGTTGCCAACTCGTTGTACTCGGCGTACGGCACGCGTCAGACCAGCCTTATCTATACGCCCAACAATGAGTATTACGTCATCACGGAACTGCTGCCGGAATACCAGAACGATCCGACCGAGCTCTCCAAGCTCTACGTCCACTCGAGTTCTGGCAAGTTGATCCCGCTCGATACGGTTGCGAGGCTCGTTCCGTCACTCGGCCCACTTACCGTCAACCATTTCGGCCAACTGCCGGGCGTAACGGTCAGCTTCAACCTGAAGCCCGGAGTGGCGCTTGGCGATGCCACCCGGTTCGTTGAGGATCAAGTGCGCCAGATCATGCCGGCAGACGTGACCGGTACATTTCAGGGAACAGCCCAAGCGTTTCAGAGTTCGTTCGTGGGGCTTGGACTGCTGCTTGTAGCCGCCGTTCTCGTGATCTACATCATCCTCGGCATTTTGTATGAGAGCTTCGTCCATCCCATCACGATTCTCTCCGGCTTACCATCGGCGGGCGTGGGTGCGTTGCTCACTCTCATGATCTTCCATCAGGAACTGAACCTGTACTCCTTCGTCGGTATCATCATGCTGATCGGCATCGTGAAAAAGAACGCCATCATGATGATCGACTTCGCGCTCGACGCAGAACGCACCGATGGCAAGAGCCCCGAAGAATCGATCTACCAGGGGGCACTGATCCGCTTTCGTCCGATCATGATGACCACCGCAGCCGCCCTGATGGGCACATTGCCGATCGCGCTTGGCGTCGGCGCGGGCGCCGAATCACGGCGCGGTCTGGGCCTTGCGGTCGTCGGCGGCTTGCTCTTCTCGCAGGTAGTGACGCTCTACATCACGCCGGTCTATTACATTTATCTCGACAGCGTGCAGAGGAAGTTCACCAACTGGAAGGCGCGACGCAAATCGTCGACCGTTCCACCCATGCACCAACTCGACGAGGCTGAGCTCATGCACCACGATTAGCTTCGTGTTGCCAAAGAGCTGATCTAAGTTGTTGAATTTGTATGGCGGAGAGACAGGGATTCGAACCCTGGATAGAGTTTCCCCTATACACGCTTTCCAAGCGTGCGCCTTCAGCCACTCGGCCATCTCTCCGCTGATTCAACAACTTACAAGAACGGCACTCCGAAGAAAGGCACACGCCTTGGGAGGGCCGTGTATGGACCGTTTCTCTGAGTTTGTCCGCGAGCGTCGCTATCTTCACAACGTTTCACCCGCCACTGTTTCTTGGTACACGCACGCATTCAAGTGGCTGCCATCGGAATCACCCACACAAGATGAACTAAAAAATATCGTGTTGCGGATGCGGGAAAAGGGGCTGAAAGAAACCGGATGCAACGCCGCACTTCGCGCTATTAACGCTTACCTGCATTGGAATAGTGGTTCCGAGCGCAAGTGCGGGGCGGGTTGCAATCATCCGCGCATCTCGCAATTGAAAGAACCACAGAACGTATTACCCACGCTCACAGAGGCCCAAATCAAGTTGATTGTCGGATGGAAGCCGAAGAGCTTTTATCAGCGGCGATTGCATCTGCTCACGCTGCTGTTACTGGACACGGGCTGCCGGATCACAGAGGCCCTCACGTTGCGCGTGTGCGACGTGGACATGGAAAACATGCTCATCACGTTGGACGGCAAGGGACGCAAGCAACGGATTGTCCCTTTCTCGTTCGCGTTGCGGAAGGCTTTGCACCGTTTCATTGCGGACTTCAACCGGAAGCCGGATGCTTTGCTCTTTGCCACGCGGGAAGGAATCCAAGTCCGGCGCATCACGGCCTTGCGAAGCGTCCAGTGGTTATGTAGGCATCTCGGCTTTGACCCTCCGGCCCGCACGCTCCACGCATTCCGGCACACTTTCGCGGTGAACTATCTCGGCGGGGCGGGTCCGTGTTCCATCTGCAGAAGGTGCTCGGGCATTCGTCACTGGAGATGACACGCCGCTATGCGAATTTGGTGACGGCGGACTTGCAGGCCGTGCATGAGCGGGTGAGCTTGCTTTCCGCTCGCTGATTTCAGACTAGAATCCGTTCAATGACAGACCATAGCTTGAACTGACCTGCTTGGGATTCCAATCTCTGTTGTTATTGTCTCGCTTACTACTGCGTCCGAGACGAAAAGATCCCAAATCGTTATTCGAAGTCGAATTGTATGTCCAACGCTTTCCAAAACGGCTAATTAAGGCGGCAATGGAAAGAGGTCGGAAGAGGCTTACTGAAGCCATGCATATATTTTTGGACGGTGGAGCTATGGCGATGCGGCCGGAGATGTGCTCTCAGAAATACACGATTTCACTGCCATCCCGATACTTGCCTGTTCCGTCACCAAAGTGAGCCGGGAAGTCACCCATTTGTCGCTCGAACAGAACACTGATGACCAACTCCTTTTGGCTTCTCCGTTCTTGAACAATGTCGGTTGCACCCTGATTGTCGTTTACGACGGGCCTAAAAATGCGGGAATTGAATCCAACGGCGCAAGTCTACTCACCAAAGCCGATGGTGCTCCCTTCGCAAGACTTCTACTCCGTTCCGAAGTCGAAGCGTGTGTTCCAGGCTTGGGGCCCCTTTCTTGGCGCGCTAGGCGGGTCTGTTTAGCCGGAGTGGTAGTGTATGGGGTTTTTGCGGGCCTGATGTTCCTTCTGAAAAAACTTCTCGGAGAGCATACGGCAGGAATCGTGCTTCTGGTCGTGGTGGCACTTGCCCTTGGTCGCTTATCATTCTCGTTAGTACAACGTTTGGTCGCTGGTTCGCCGTTTGAGTGCCCCGTACCTTCCTCCTGATGTGCAAGAATGAAACTGCCCTCGTATTTACCTTACCCACTAGCGATTCTTGCGAGTGCCTAGAATCGAATCCAGACGCGATTGCGGGGCACTCAGGATGACAAATTTTCGGGGTGCGATACAATTCCGCGCGTCGCAAACGGTGCGAAAATATCTCGAAAGAAAGCGACAGCCTCGACCTGTCCTAGACTTGAGCTTGTTCTATGCGCATAATTTCGCACCGATGAAAAGCCTTTTAGCATTCCTTTTCCTTTTGGCACTATCGCAACCGCACAACAGTATCCGCCAGCGATCCTCGTGCCCCGTTCTCTCGCCTCTTCTAGTTCAAAACACCAGCCAGGCTGTCGGGGATAACATCAGTGATTTGGTTCTGGAACCAAGGCAACAAAACTATCACACGGTGTTCAGTTCCAACTGTTCATGCTCGATTCGGCGGGTTACCGCTATCCCGCTTCACAGGCTTATCAAGTAAAAGGCGACACAAAACCAAAGAGCGGCGACGTTTCATTTATCCAACAAAAGACGAAGAGCGGCATTTTGGACAGAACTGGAGTTCAATTGACGGCGTAGAGGTCCACGTTTCAGCTCTGATGTTCAATGACGCCACGGTCTGGACGCCACCGAAAGGCGTGGTATGTAGACCGCTTTTCTGAACGAGAACTACGACGCAGCGATGGACCGTCTTGCCGGGATGACCAAGTGAGTTGGCATGGCATTTTTGACAGCTTGCCTACGGGATCTGCACGCGATTACGGGGCTGGATGAATGAAATTCGGGATGCCCGGAGCTACTAGCCGCGAGGGTCCGGCAACTTATACAGCCGTTCAACTGCGCAATTTCAGTCTGCTCCAGCGCAGCCATGACCCAGGGCAGAGCGCAATCCGCGACCAACCAAGCGGGTGCCTTTGTGGGTTTGCCTTTCGCCATACGCTTCAGATCCGCGAGCCAGTTACCTTTGCGGACTACAAAAGTTCTTTTGGCTGCCATGTGTGTCGGCCCCTCTTTCGGCCACGCCGGTGAAAGTACCAGAATTGCCCGTGCATGCCAAGCTAAATTATTGATTCTAAATGGTAAAACTGACTTTTAAGAGAGATTTCTAAGAGGGATTTCTGAAAGGGACGGCTAAATTGGACCGTCCATAAGTGCCTTAATTTTCAATTAATAGTGAACAAATATTACACACTAAGTCCTGATTTGTCAATATATGACTACGAATTTTGATAATTCGGCGTTCATGTGGAGAAACCTAGCCCTAGTGGGCTACGCGCAATCGGCCCTGGACTTTTCGACCCGCCCCGGTGTGCTGAGGGCGCATCTTGGTCTAGTCCTTTGATGTCTTTTTTTCTAATTCCTTGATAGCTGCTTCGTGCGCCTTCAATCCACCGCCTTTTGCGATGTTGAGTATCGGAATCCCGGCATTGCACCGATAGCTCCCGTTGTCTTCCCAGAATGTGCCATCCAAGAACTTGACCTTGATGACGTAGGCGTCGGCTTTGTCAGCGGTCTCGTCGGATTGCGACCAATAGGCGGTCTTGTCCGGGCGTGGGTCGTCCAGTTTGAGTGGATCTGGACCAATGTAGCGGTTATACGAGAACGTTGGTTCATCGAGCACATTAAAGAACAGGGCACCGAATTTGATAGCGCGAATGTCTTTACCGCTGGTGTTTCTATACCTGATAGCTAGGAACGTTTTGATCGCTCCCGGGCCGTACTGATGATATTGAGGGTTAACTTCCAGAATCTCAACCGGACAACCGTCAGTAGCCGTTGTCGTTGATTGGGACTGTGCCACACATCCGCCGAGCAGGATTGCTGCGAGCACTAGCAACGTGAACCGCAAGAGCGTGGTTCTCCTTTCTGATACGAAGGCAGGAGATGCTAACTCTTGATGCGGCGCAAGGATGTGTGAGCCATCACACTCATCGGGTCACAGTCCGAGAATTGCCTTGCCTTAAAATCGGCCGCAACGTCCGCGCACCCTTTATTTAATAAATTTTTCCCATTCATCGTCTGACACCACGGACGACTGACACCCCACGTGTCACAAAGGACGTGGGGTCAGGCGTGGGGTCAGTGTGGTCGTGTGGTCTTCTTCTTCTTCTTCTTATATGGGACACCAGCGGCCACGGACACTTAATGCACGCGGTTTTTGAGCACCCAAGTCTTGCCGCGCTTGATTCCGTTCTTCCGGAGTATGCGTGTCAACTCACGGGCTGACACATTCGGGTGCTCATCCATAATCCGGTAAGCCCGCGCCTCCTGCCCGTCCGCGTTGCGAACGCCGCCAGCATTGCGAACATAGTTAGGGTCAAAGAAGATCCAGCGACGCCGCGACACCCAGCCCCGCGTCCGCTCATACCCATAGGCGGCCATGACTCTTAGTAAGTCATTGACAGACAGATGAATGTTTGCGGCCATGATCAACCACGGCATACCCGCACGGCCCTTAAAATCCCGGATGTCCGGCAGGGTGAGATTAACTTCGCGGCTTATCTCCCGCCCTCGCCAGTCGGTCCAGGTGAGCGTTGCCTTCTCGTTCTTCACGCGGTCTCCGCAACAATCTGCGCTGCCCTTTGAACGGGAGGACGGCGGGGCACTGGATTGACCGGGATGACGTAGGGCACCGATGGCCGCCAGCCGCATTCAATCGGCGCGCCGTCTGCCCACACCAAGCGGCGTAAGCTGTGGGGATTTAAAGCGGGGGCTATGCGCACACCGAAGTCCGCGTCCGCCTTTGCGTGCTTCAGTCTGTAAAACCCGTTGAACTCGGGAAAGAGAATGATTGCTAGACGGCTATAGTGCGGCATCAAGTTCTGACAAACGCTAAAGGTTTCGCCGGGCACGCGGTTGAAATATGTAAGGACCCATCGCGCATGATGCCAGAGCATTTCAAAGGATGTGGTGGGCCACTCATTCTGTCGCAACGTCACTAGCTCTTGGAGCAGGAAATTCAGCAGAGCCGGGTTGTAACGATGGAAACGATAGAACCGGCTCATCAGTCGGGATCTTCGCAAACCAATCTGCTTGCAGTGCTGCATCAGTTCATCAACTGCGGTAGTCATGAGGATTTCCTTTCTCTAAACTCTCTCCCGCACAAATTCACAATCGGGGGCGCGGGCCACTGATAACGCTCCGGGCCACATAGAACTGTGACTAGAACTTTCACATGCTCATCACGTAGTTAGGGTCCCATCGGGTGAGCGTTTGGAGTAGCTGTCCAAGGTTCATGCCCTCACTCGCTCCCCGATAAAAACGGGGCCGCTGCTATCTCCCCGAATCACAGCAGCCCCATTCCTTCCAGCGTTCTCAAAAAGGTCGGCACGCTGGCGGCAACGCCGCTAGCTCTTTCTTGCACATGGATGAACTCAATATTGGCGCGGCCCATGTGCGAGAACCCGCTAGCCGGGCAAAGGAAACGCCCGCGCCAAATTCGGTTAAGCTCCGGCTGTCCCGAGATGCGTGAACAGTACGGGCTGCTTGGTAAGCGTGGTCAGTTCGGCGTAGAAAGCCCAATCGGCGAACTGATACGAGGAATAGCCAACGAGACCTTTCTCCGAGTACAGCTCTTTCAGAACGGAGACGTACAGGGGCGTCCGGCTTCGCATCGCACCCACGGAGAAATTGCCGAAGTACACGCGGTCAACGTCTTCCGAAACCACGAAGGGCTTGCCCAACAGCGTGCCCGCCGTGAAGTCCAGAATTGGCCGGTGCTGCGTGTCCCGGAGGTCAATGCAAGTGTGCAGGTCAGCCGATGACAGCAAGAACTTGCAGCCCGGCCCCTGAAAAATGGACGGGAGTTTTGCGATCATGCGGCCAAGCGAGTAGTAGGCGTCATTCGTGGTGGAATCAATCAGCGCATTGGCATTGGCCACACATGCCGCTTTCAGAGCCGCCGCAAAGTCCGTGTTCTGCTTTTCGAGCTGCCCGGTGATGAGCGCACGCGATACCGCGCCAACCACGTCGAAGCCAACGTTGTTGACCGATTCAATGCTGACCTTGGTCAAGTTCTGGTAACGCGCCCCGGCAAGGTCAACGGTTTTCAGAGTGGGGATTGCGGACTGTGTTGGGGCCGCGCCTTCAACGTAGGTTGACGTTGCGGTAGCAGCTCCAAGAATCGGGACGGTCAGCTTGTTAGTGGAGAGTCTCGGGTACTCGGTTGCGCCCAATGCGGCGGGCAAATCGAATGCCCCAATTGCATTCACGATAGCGGCCACTTCAGCCGGAACGCTCGCGGCACTTGCGGTGTCAACGGGCGATTGCTGAATCTGAAGGGAACATCAGTGGCCATGCGCCCGCCATCGAATCTGCCGGTGCGGAAAGCGTAGTCCAGAGCTTTCAGCTTGGCTTCGTTTCCGTGAGTCTCAAGCGGTTGCCGGGCGGTGTGCGGTGACTGTCCGCCGTCGAAAGACTCCAGGGCGGCATAGCGGGTTTCGAGTGAGGTTAAACGCTGTCCCTCCGCCTGAAGGTCAGCAAGCATCTGCTTTTCTTCAGTGCTCATTTCGCGGGAAGCGGTACGGCCAAGCAGGTCTTCAGCCTTGGCGCGTGCGGTTTGTTTGAGTGCTCTAATTTCGGCTAACGTCATTTAATGACTCCGTTTTAAGCGCGATGCGCTGTTTGGTTCCGCTCGTGTGCCGGGCCAGCCGGTTGATTGAGCGAAGCGCGGGACCTGCCCGCAATCAAACTCTTGTGAGCAACTGAGCAAGCAGCTCAACGCCCTCTAACTCCCCGGCGTCCGGTTGTGCGGCCCGCGCTTGGCAATACTCGGCACATAACCCGGGGGACAATCCGGTCTTGTTTGCGATATAGCCGGGCAGCAATTTCCCGTACACATCAGCTCTCGGTTCTTCCCATCAGCAAGCAACTTCATTTCGTGCGCTACGGCGTTCTTAGCAAGTTGGCGGGCAAGCGCGTTTGTCTGTTGCGGATTGCGAGCTGCCCGAACCCATATTGAGCGGAGAGAGTGGCTCATCAAGTCCGGGCAGCGTGGGCAAGTCTTCATAACTGCGGGCCTCATTGCGTGTGAGGAAACCGGCTTCAATTCCAACCTTGTGCGCGTTGTATCGGGTCTGCAGATCCGCCCGGAGTAGCGCGTCCAGATCATGCTTTGCGTACAGATCCGCTTCAGAAGGCGCAATCAAATCGCGGGTGATGGTCTGCTCAATTCGGCGAATCCACGGAGAAACCGTGTGCTTCACATACGAGAGAAAGAATTGTTCCGCACTTGCGAAGGTTGCGGTCTTGCCGTTCTGGACCCCGAGCAAAACATCCGGTATGCGAAAGATTCGGGCAATGTCCTGCAGTTGGAAAGATCGTGCTTCGATGTACTGTGACTCTTGCGCGGTTAGTCCAATGCGATTGGCCTTTAATCCGCCCTCCAGCAATAGCGGTGTCCAGGCGTTCGATGCACCCGAGTAACGCTGCGTGAAGGCATCGCGCAGTTGTTTCTTGCTGTCATCGTCTAGCGTTTCCTCGCAGCTGAGGGTGAAGTCTGATTGAATGCCTTGTGCAAACAGCCGCGCCCCTTGCTCTTCTGCCGCGAGTGCCAAGCCGATAGCTTCACGGGCGAGCAGCACAAGCGAGCGGCCTTCGATTGTTCCGGCAGCCGATAGCAGATTGACCCGCCACAAATCGTCAGCAAGTAGGGTGCGCAGTCCGGCCTTTGGGTCCGAATATGTCCAGCGCAAGACGCCATCAGGGACGCCCTGCAGCGAGTCTTTGTACTGCATTCGCCCGGCTGAAAGCGGGAAGAGTGCCTCCACTCCGTCCGGGCCTATCTGCTTTTCGCAGAAGCACTGCCCATAGAGCAGCATGTCCAGGAGCATTCCCTCGCGTAGCTCAAGTGAGGTCTGCCACGGATTGGGCGCATCATGTAACAGCCGGTAGAGCGGGTGCTCTGTTGCCAGCATCGAACCGCGAGCGGTGCGCCGGTAAACGTGCAAGGGCAGTTGCGAGATGTCTTCGGTAAGGATGCGGATGCACGCGAGTACCGCACTTGCACGCATCGCAGTTTCTTGGGTCACGTACTGACCGGAGAACGTGCGCACGCCCATGAACAAAGAGGACAGACTCGCGAGGTTATACGGCTCTTGCGTCGCCTTGGGAGCGGATAAGTTTAGGGAGATGAATTCCACGTTACACCGTCCTCAGAGCCGCCCGTTGTGCGACGGCAGCGTCAATTTCATGAATGCGGGTTAACAGCGAATCAAACTGCACTTGCTCGGCAACCGTGAGACTTCGCGTCTCAGTGACCGCCGCGTCCAGCAGAGCATTAGCGGCTGTCCGTGCCTTGCGGCGTTGAAAATTGAGTTCAAGCAATGTCATAAGTTCACCTTTAAATCCGGGGCGTGTTTCTCCCCGTACCACCACGCCCCGGCTCGTTAAAAACTCGAAACGAAATCGACCATGCCAGCGGCCAGGGCTTCACGTGAGGAAAGCATCCGGCCTCCGCCGAAATTGCCACTCGCCGACACGCGGGGACCACGGCCCCGGCGAATTGCGCCCAAGAAATCCGAGTACCATCGGTCAACATTCACTTTCATGTGTGCGCGGGCGTCATCAGAGAGCGGCACGAATGGGGCACGCTCAATTTTTTCCGGTGTGGATGAAATGGCGTTGACTTTGACTCCGCTGGATTCCAAGGCCTTGGAAATGTCAACGGAGATGTCTAGGACACCCACGCTGCCCACTTCACCACTCGGGGTGAGCTGAATTGTGCTCGCTTGACTCGCCAGCCAATAAGCCGCGCTAGCCGCAACTCCACAACGCGGGCATTGACCGGCTTCACTTTGTTGGCTTGGAAAATCGCGTCTGCCGTCTCGGGCAAGCCGATGACACTTCCGCCCGGCGAATCAATCAGCAAATCAATCGTTCGGACGGATGGGTCCGCAAGGGCACGGCGGACGCCCGCCCGGATGCTTGCGTAGTCAGTGTCAACGTACCAATCGGACTGACCCAGGGCACCGAAAATGCCAATCTGACTAGCGGCCAGCGGCGGCCTTGTGTGCTGTATGCGGCCCTCCGGCCCGGCGAGCAGTTGCGGCGCGTAGGTTTCAAGTAGTGCGAAATATGGGGAGCAAAAAGTTGGTGCGTTCATTAGTTGAACTCCAATTCGATTGTCAGAAGTTGAATGAACTGCCGGGTGACAGGATGGCCCTCTGTTAGCTCGGTCAAATCGTTGCGAAGCTGTGCTAAGAAATCGTGCTGATAAGTAGCGGGCCAACCCGCTGCACACATCGCGCCCCGGGTCTTGTCAATGACTGCCTGAATCGCCTCCAGATTGATGTTGGGGGCTTCGCATTCGTCAATCATCTGGACCCACTTCCGTGCGATCATGCCCTCCAGCGTGTTCGGCGGGTAACGCTTAATGGATAGCGGCGGAATCATTTTGTCTGCCCCTTCTGCTCGCTGATGAGTGCGAGTAATTCGGACTCACGGACCCGCGTGAGGCGTCCGATTTTGACGCGGTGTAACTTGCCAATCGTC
>CAWCCB010000005.1:0-601499 GCA_963793965.1 uncultured Microthrixaceae bacterium | reverse complement strand
CCCGTCGGCTCGGCCAAGATGGTGGCGTGCTCGGTCATCTCGGCATCAACGTCCCGGATCTCGACGCGGCCAAGGCCTACTACGACCAGGTCATGCCGCGGCTCGGCTACGAGGAGTTCCTCAGCGCCGACGACGAGTTCGCCTACCGGCCGGCGGCCGGCAAGCGGGGCACGTACCTGTTCTTCTACCCGAGCGAGCAGTCCAGGTTCAGTACTCCCGCCAGGCGACCGGCCTGCAGCACCTGGCCTTCATGGTCCCGACGCGCTCGGCGGTGCGGGCGGTGCACGCGCTGGTGGCGGAGCTCGGCGCCGACGTCGTCCATCCCCCGCAGGCCTTCCCGCAGTATCCGCCGCCCTACTTCGCCACCTTCTGGGTCGACCCGTTCGGCTTGATGCTCGAGGCCGTCTGCCACCACGACCGGGACTGATCGACTACGTGGCGGGGAACCAGTTGCCGTGCAGGCCGTTGGGCACGCGCTGGGGGAGGTGGAGCTTGGCTCGGGGCGGAGCGGGGAAGTCGGCGGCCTCCCAGATCCACAGCGACGTCGTGTCCCGGTCGACGGCGTTGACGTAGGCCAGGTAGTAGCCGTCGAGCTCGTCGTCGGTGGCCGCCGGCCCGGGGGGCGAAGATCGGCTCGCCCATGCGCCGCCGGTGAGGTGCTCGGACCACTGTCCCGAATCGAGGTCGACCCGGCACAGGGCGTCGTGCTCGCCCGGCACCAGGTCGCGCACCTCGCCGGTGGCGGCGGTGACGATGGCGTAGCGGTTGGGCCGGCCGATGCGACGGTCGTCGATGCGGGGGAACTCGGAGGGCGCGGCGTGGAGGGTGTCGAAGCTGACCGTGCCGGCGTCGGGCGACAGCCGGGCCCTCACGTACTCGCCGTGGTTCTCGGCGTCGGGGACGAGGAAGCCGGGCAGGGTCCAGTGGGGAAACGACAGCTCGATGTCGTCGCCGTCCTCGTGGGCGTTGGCGAAGTGCCACACCCAGAAGGCGTCGGTCTCGATCCAGCGCGTCGACCCGGTGCCGTCGCGGCGGATCACGGCGATCCGGGTGCCGAGGTCGGGCTGCCACGACAGCAGCGGGCCGCCGGCCATGCAGCGCGGCCACGTCGAACACCGCGGGGGAGACCACCAGCACGAGGTGGTGCTCGGTGATGACGAAGTCGTGGATCATGCAGCTGTGCTCGACGCCGTCGACGGCGCGGTCGGGCTGGGCCATGGTGCCGTCGGCGGCCACCACCGCCCAGGTCAGGTACGGCTCCTCGATGTCGTAGCGGAACACCACCATCTCGCCGGTGACGGCTCGATCTTGGGGTGGGCGCACAGGCCTTTGGACAGCCCGCCGTCGAAGTCGAACCGGGCCATCGTCTCGAGCTCGGGGGTCACCTCGTAGGCGGGCAGGCCCTCCTCCAGGGCCAGCTAGTGGCCGTCGTGGGACACGATGTTGATGAAGGCGTCGAGCTTGGTGGGCCACCCCGGGTCGGGATCAGGGCCGAGCCGCGACGGGTCGACCATGGCCGGGGTGAGCAGGCCGCCGTAGAGGGCCCGACCGGCGCGCTCCTCAGCGGCCAGGCCGTTGGTGGTCACCCACCGGTTGCGGTAGCGGACGCGGCCGGGCTCGAACCACAGGCCGTGCAGCATCCCGTCGCCCTCCATCGGGTACGTGTAGCTGCCCAGCGGGGGGAACTTGGGGTTGGGGCCGTTGCGCAGGTAGGCGCCCACCAGGTCGTCGGGCACCTCGCCGTCGACGACGGTGACCTCGGCGTCGATCTCGCGATGGACGGGGGCGAATCGCCCCGACAGGTGCGGGTTGGTGGCGGGATCGACCAGGCGTCAGCCCCGGCGTGGAAGGGTTCGGTGCGTCAGTCACGTCCCCATGTTGGCGCGGCCGGATCGGTCCGGCGGCTCAGTGCACCGGCCTTCGGCCAGGGCCTGCGCCACTCCATCCGGGGGTGGCCGGGTCCGACGCCGAGAGCAGGTTGATGGCCACGTGGTCGGCGCCGGCGTCGCGCTGGGCCTGCACGTGCGCGGCCAGCGCCTCGACCGGCCCGGCCGGCACCAGGGCGCCGACCAGGCGGTCGCTGAGGGTGGCGATGTCGTCGTCGGTGAAGCCCATGCGCCGGAAGTTGGCCTGGTAGGCGGGCATGGAGGCCAGGAACTTCAGGCGCTCCCGACCGATCTGGAGGCCCGCGCTCGGGGTCGGGTTCGAGGATCAGCGAGCTGGTCGACGGCCAGGGTGGTGTCGGGGCCGAGCCGGTCGTGGGCCTCGGCCGTGCGCTCGGGGGTGACCACCACCGGGAAGGCACCGCCGGCACGCTCGGCGGCCAGGCGGAACATGCCGGGGCCCAGGGCGGCCAGGACCCGGCGCTCGACGGGCACGCGTTCGAGGCGGTCGAGGTAGGCCTCGAGGGTGGGGATCGGTTGGGGACCGTGGGCGCCGCCCAGCCCGACCACGAAGCGCCCGGGGTGGCTGGCCTCGAGCTGGTCGTAGAGGGCGCCGACGTCGTCGGAGGGCCAGCGGACCACGGCCAGGATGCCGGTGGACACGGTCACGTGATCGGTGGCCCGGACCACCGCGGCCACCTGGTCGAGGCTGGTCAGGGGACCGCCGGCCAACCAGATGGTGGGGAAGCCGAGGGCCTCCAGGGCGACGGCGGTCTCGGTCAGCTCGGGGCCCTCGGTGGGGGAGATGACCGCACCGGTCGCTCCCAGGTCGGCTCGTGGCATGGCGTCCTCCTACCCGAATCGGTGGCTGGTCGAACCGTCGGCTCGTCATCGATGTTCCCGCCGCGCGCCTGGCGGCTCGACGTCTAACGTCATCGAGACCACCACAGGAGCGCCCGTGCCGATCCCTTCCACCGTCGATGAGGTCACGCCCCGTGGCTGAGCCAGGTGCTCGATGCCGACATCGCCGCGGTCGAGACGCTCGACACCCACTCGGGCACCACCGGCCGGGCGCAAGGTGCGCATCCAGACCGAGGCCCCCCTGCCCGAGACGCTGTTCGTCAAGCTCCAGCCCTTCGACGCCGACCAGCGGGCGTTCCTCGAGATGGTCGGCCTGGGGGTGTCGGAGGCGCAAGCTGTACGCCGAGGTGGGGCAGGCACTGCCGGTGCGGGTGCCCAAGGTGTGGCACTCGTCCTACGACGAGGCCGACAGCTCGTTCATCATGGTGATGGAGGATCTCGACGCCGCCGGGTGTCGCTTCCCCACGCCCGACGACGAGGACGTGCTCGACGTGGCCCGCTCGCTGATGGATGAGCTGGCCAAGCTGCACGCCGCCTACTGGGGCCGGGAGCTGCCGTGGCTGGGCACGCATGCGCTGAGCCCGGGCGACAGCCCCGAGGTCCAGGAGCGGATGACCATGGGCGCGACCATCGTGCAGTCGGCCGTCGACCAGTTCGCCGACGAGTTGGCGCCGGAGTTCCGCACGCTCGGCGAACTGTACGTCCACCCGCAACCGCGACATCGGGGCGCTGTGGAACGAGGGGGAGCGCACGCTCATCCACGGCGACGACCACATCGGCAACCTGTTCGTGGACGGGGGACGGACCGGGTTCTACGACTGGGCGGTGGCCAGCCAGTACCCGGGGATGCGCGACGTGGCCTACTTCCTGTGCAACTCGTTGCCCACCGAGGTGCGCCGGGCCGAACAGGACGCGCTGATCTCCCGGTACCGGGCTGGGCTGGCGGAGGGCGGTGTCCACCTCGACGAGTCGGTGGCCCAGGAGCAGTACCGCCTGTTCTCCATCTACTCGTGGATCGCGGCCACCACCACCGCGGCCATGGGCTCGAAGTGGCAACCCATCGAGATCGGCCGCAGGGCCACCGAGCGCAGCACCCAGGCCATCATCGACCTCGACGTCCTCGACCTGCTGGCCGATCGGTTGGGCTCGAGTGGCGGATGATGCTGCTCGACGCGACCGCCGATCCGCCCACAGCTCGATTCAGCTGGCCGTGGCCGGTTGGTTGAGCATGGCTTCGAGGTCCGCATGGGTGGGACCGACGTAGGGGTCCGTGTGCGACACCTCGGCCAGTGCGCCAAGGAGGCGATCGAGGGCGTCGCCGGGAGCGGCTGGCAGGTGGCTGCTGAGGATCAGGTGGGCTCGAGCTCGCGGATGGCGTCGAGTTCCTCGGCCAAGCACGCTCGGGTCGGTCTTGTGCAGCCAGGGGAGTCGACAGTGCCCAGAAGACCTGGCCTTGGCGGAGTTCTTCCTCGGTCGAGGTCGGCAGCGTGGTGGGGGACGTCGGGAGCAGCGCCGCCGAAGCAGTCGGAGCTGAACAGGGTCCCGGACTTCGTCGTCGTGGAAGCCGGTGGTGATCGGGTTGTCGAAGACAGGTGGCTTCATCGCGGTGAGCGGCGGTCGCTCGACGGTGACCGACTGGCCCGGGTTGACGAGGTGCACCCGGTCCAGGGGCAGGGGGTCGGACAACCCCATGATGCCGACGCCGAGGAACGTCGTGATGATCCGCAGCTGCGGGTTCGCCTCGAGCAAGGTGGCCAGGGACGCCGATGTGGTCGAAGTCGGTGTGGGTGAGCCATATCCAGCGCAGCTCGGCCGGGTCGATCACCGACGCCAACTCGTCATGAACTCGCCGGCGCCGGCCACGGTGCCGGTGTCGACGAGGATGGGCTCGGAGCCATGCAGCACGAAGGCGTTGATCGGCGAGGGAGCCGAGACCGGGTATCGATGCCGCGGTCGTGGTGATCACGTCGACACCGGGCGTGGCGGTGAAGTCAGGTCGTCATGACGGCCTGTCTCCTGGTCGAGCTCGGATGCTGGACGGGCGTGGTCGTTGGAGGCGGTCTCCGCCGTCGGCCTTGAGGCGCTTGAGGGTCGTGCGCATGCCCTCGAGCAGCTCCTTGTGGCGGTTGGTCGGGACGTCGAGCGACGCGGGCCCACGTGGGGATCCAGCGCACCTCGTAGGACTCGGTGACCCGGGTGCACCGGCGCCGGCAGACTCGAACCGGTAGCGCCACGCCGTCGAAGCCGTCCGCCCTCGTCGGTGATGAAGCTGAACTCACGGCCCGGGTCGGCCGCCAGCACCCACCGTGGCGCGACCACCGCATGCGCCCGCCCGGGCCGCCCCGGTTGTGACCCACGAAGGTCGCGCCCACGGCGGGCGTGGTGACGCCGTCCGTCCACTCGACCCGCTGGCACTCGGGACTCCACTCGCCCAAGCGGGGCAGGTCGGCGACCAGCTTGTAGATGCACTGTCTCGCGAGCGGCGGCCCGGCCTGCCGATCGATGTCCTTCGCAACCACCACCGGGTGCTCTGCTGGTCTTGGTGCCATCTCCGCTCCTTCCGTTCTCGTGATGCCGCCCATGGCTACAGGCTATTAACTCATAGCTTGTCAAGCGAACTTCTGCTAAGCTAGCTGGCTGACGATGCGGCGCTCGACGGCCGGCAAGTGACCACCCCCGACCGACCGTCGGGCGCCGCCGGCGCCAAGAGACGATCGAGGAGATCCTCGCCATCGCCGTCGACGTGATGACCGAGGACGGCGTCAACGGCCTGAGCCTCTGCGGAGATCGCCCGTCGGCTCGGTGTGAAGCCCCCGTCGATCTACAAGTACTTCGATTCGCTGCTGGGCATCTACGACGCCCTCTTCCGGCGCGGCCAAGCCGACCACCTCCAGGCCATGCGCGCCGCCATGGCGGCCAGCCGAGCCCGGGCTCGACGCGCTGGCCGCCGGCCTCGAGGCCAGCGGCCGCTGGGGCCTCGACCACCGGGCCATGGCCCAACTCCTGTTCTGGCGCCCGGTCCCGAGCTTCGAGGCCTCCCCTGAGGCCATTGCGCCCAGCGTCGAGATGGTCGACCTGCAACGCCCGCCCTGCGCCGACGCCGTCGCCGCCGGACAGCTCGGCCCCGGTGCCGCCGACGAGGCCCTCGACCTCGTTGCACGTCATCGGGGCGTCCTCAGCCAGGCCTTGGCCAACGAGCCGGACGTCGCCTGGGGCGAAGGCCGCTTCAGCCCGTTGCTCCCCAAGCTTCTCGACCCGCTCGCCGCCTTCCCACCCGTCCCCGGTCCGGCGTCGAGCGCAGCGGTCCTATCCACTGGGCGATGTTGCCGGGCAGGCGCGGTCTCGGGCCTGGCGTGGCCAGCCGTCGACGGCGGCCAGGACATCCTCGGCCAAGTCCACGACCACGGCAAGGTCCTCACCCACGATCTGACCTACTTCAGTCTGAGGACCACGCCCGCCTAGGCCACGGAGCGCCGAACGGCAGTTACCTAGGGCGACCCTCGTTCCGGCTTCCGCCGGGTGGTGAGCGGACCGTCCCAGCAGCGGGCCGGACTGCCACGATCGCGACAGGTTCCGGTCGCACCTCTCCGCCCTCTCCTCCGGGGTGCGACAGGAACCCATCTCGTGACGCAGCACCGAGTGTGTCAGGCGGATGCCTGCAGGATGCTGCTTCGATGACAGTCGCACGACCTCCATGACGAAGCAAGTGACGGATTCGTGACGATGGATTCGTCACCCAGCGCCCACCTGCCTCGCCGAGCGATGTGATGAGTTGACCCGAACGGGGGGGCGCCGTAGAGAACTTGGTCGCGGGCTGGACGCCAGAGCGCCGCGCCAACTGGACTGGATTGATGCCGAGGGAACAAAAGCCGTGCGCGGTGCGTGACGCCACGGCAGGCGATCTTGGGGGCATGGTCGAGCTGTTCGATCGTAAGCGCCGCCAGTATCAGGAGTACTCCCCGGTCTTCTGGCCGTCTCACCCGATGCGCGCCACAACCACACCGTCTTCTTGGAGATGCTCATCAACAACCCTGAGGTTGTCACCCTGGTCGCCGCCGACGGCGGTGCCTTGATCGCCTTCGACCGCGGTGAGAAGGGCTGGCTGATCGACGACTTCGCCGTCCCCGACGACGCCTGGCCAAAGACTGGCGTTGCCCTGCTGCGCGCCGCCATCGAGCGAATCGGGGCGACCGTGACAGTCGTTTGTGCGCACCGCGACGAGGCCAAACGCGACGCGCTCCGCCAGTTCGGCCTCCAGCTGCGCGAGGAGTGGTGGGTACGCCCCGCCAACGGCGCCGACGAGTCTGTTGACGAATCCACGGCAGACTTCTCGGCCAAGATCATCTCGGCCCCACCGGTATACGACCCAGGCGGCCCCGTCCTCATGTCCGATGCCCTTGCTGCAACGCCTCGGGCAATCGACGAACTCCTGGCCTTCGGGTCTGCCAAGGACGTGGCTGTCATGGTCGTGTCCGCGAGGGCGCACGACTTGGCGCTACGGACGCTGCTCAACGGTCGGGGGTTCACCCTTACGTCCGAGTGGTACCGCTCCTCATGATTGGCGACGCCAAGCGTAAGCCTGGCGGAGCGCTACCGTGGCACCTCGCCACTCGGGATCGACGCCGATCACTGGTTCGGGAGGCGCTCCTCGACGCGTGGAACTGAGGGGCGCCCATCGAGCGGACGGCCTCATTGATGGCGAGCACGACGCCGGAAGCGACGAGACAGATGAGCGCGGCCGCGATCCATCCACGGCGGATTGACTGGCGACGACTCGCCTTCGCCAGCAGGGCGATGGCAAGAACAACGAGGGCGCCCGCGACTGCGGCTCGGAAGGCGATGACGTTGCGACAACCCGACGGGGCAGCGCCCAACCAAAAAGTCGGGTGGCGAGGCTCTCACACGTCTGATCAGGGGGAACGTCGACCCAACTCGAGCCGAACCACGCCGCCGAGCCAATCAAGATTCCCGCGCTCACCACCAGTACCAAACGACGACCACGCGAACTCCTGCTGCGGTGATCGCTCGCTACCCCGGCACCCGACAATTCTCGCACGAGACCACCATCGGCGGAGCGCCCAATGGCGCCCGGGCGCAGCCGCACGCCGCGAATACAGGCATGCCCCGCAGTCACCAGCCATTGCTGACCCGAGGATGGGTTCCGGCCTCCGCTAAGCTCGACCGGGTGCACGGCGTCGCGACCGCGTGCACTCCCTGTGGCCGGCAGGGCCCCTGACGAGACAGGAGCAGGCCAAGTGTCCTCTGTCCGATCACGTCCGGCCAGCACGAGCGGACTCCCGATCATCGTGTGGGTGGCGACCCTGTTGTGGGTGGTAGTCGGCGGAGCCGCGACACTGGTCTCATTGCGCAGTTCGACCGGCACCGCTGGCATCCTCATGACGATCGCCGCCGTCGTGGCGTTCGGCTCTCTCGTGGTCGGTGGGTTCCTCTGGGCAAGGTCGGGCAGCCCCGGTTGGTGGGCAGGAGCTCTGCTCGTCTCGGCCCTGGCCGCCCCGACGACCTTCGCCTACCCGCTGAACATGATCCCCGCCTTCACTTCGCTCGGATTCATCGTTTGGGCTCATCGACAAGGACGGGCGGGGTCGACTTCACACCCAGTCAACGCCGTGGGCTGAACCATCGTTGTCGACAACCTCGACGGGGAACAGGCGCCGGGGCAACGATGGTCGGCGCGTCGTGCACGGCTACGTCGCCATCCTTGACCCCGCGAGGGCGGCCCCGTCAAGGGCCATAGCCACTGGCGGCACTTCGGGCCCGCACGATTGGTAGTCGGCTGAGCGGCCAGCGGTTTGGTTTCATGGGGCTTGTGGCGTCATATCGTCCGAAGCGGTCTGCCAGGCCGATTGCCCGTCGACTCGAACCAGGTCGAGTCGCTTCGTTGGCACGTTGGAGTTGGGAGGGCGTGTGCCGTTTGGGAGCAGGGGCGCTGGCTGCTCGGGGAGATCATCGAGGTAGCAGACGACCGCGAACTCGTCGAGAGGGCGCCCGTAGAAGAGGGGGCTGTGCCAAGCCCCCGGCTCGTTGGCATCACTTGCACCATCCGCCGGGACGGGCACGAACCGACCAACACCAGCAACCGTGCTGGGGTAGGCCGCAACTACGTGGCCGTGGGACCTAGCGGCATCGGCGGCACACAGCACCTGCGCTCGGGCATCCAGCGCCTCGGACGGTGCCGCCCGAATGAGCCGTGTCCGGCGTAACGCTGGGACGTTGCGGGTAGCAACTCGCTCCGTGGGTTGTGCCGCCCGAGTGGCATTGGCAGCAGCTCACGATGAGGGCGATAGCCAGGATGATCTCGCCGACGAGGCGTGTGCGCAACGGTCGAGCCGGACGGTTGGTCATGTCTCGCCTCCCCGCGATCGACCATCAGACGAGCGACAGACCGTAACGGTTCCCGAGCTTGATCGACGCCCTATCGGCACGTCGGCGCCCCCTGCGATCGCCCCGAGCGCCGGTTCTGGGCGATGCGGTCGAGCCAGATTGCAGTAGCGTCGGTTCGCGTAGTCCCCTGAGGCGTTGTGGGCGACGATGTCGGCTCGGTCCACGGTGAAGGATGTTGCTCGGCGCTGGGGGCGCGGCGATGAGTGAGGTCGATCGGCACACGCTGCCGATCCGGCGGGAGCGGTCGAGCGCCGTGGTCAACCGGACCCTGGACGGTTCGCAACCTGACTGGAACCTGATTGGCCATCCCGCCGCCACCTGTAGGCGCACCCAATGTCCTCCTGGTCCTCATTGACGACGCCGGGTTCGGAAACCCGAGCACGTTCGGTGGCCCAATTCAGACGCCCAACTATACGCGGGTCGGCGGACGGTGGGGTGCGCTATAACCGGTTCCATGTCACCGCGTTTTGCTCGCCCACGCGCGCCTCGCTCATGACGGGTCGCAACAATCATGCAGTGGGTTTGGCTCAATCGGCGAGTTCGCGGGCGGCTTTCCGGGCTACTCGGCGACCTGCCTCGAGACTGTGCACCCCTGCCCCGGATTCTCAAAGAGAACGGGTACAGCACGGCCATCTTTGGCAAATGGCACCTGACGCCAGACGGCCATCAGGGTGCCGCCGGCCCCTTCGATCGTTGGCCCAACGGCTGGGGGTTCGACTACTTCTACGGGATCCTCGGCGGCGGCTCCAGCCAGTGGGACCCCTGTCTCGCCGAGAACCAAAAGATCATTGGCACGCCAGAGAAGTACTACGACAAAGAGGATCCGTTCTGCTTTCCTGATGCATGGCGGATCGAACCATCGAGTGGTTACACGCGGTTCGTGCGCAGGATGCCGACAAACCCTTCTTCGTGTACTTCTCGACGGGCTGCAGCCACGCTCCGCACCACGTCACCAAGCAGTGGGCTGACAAGTACGGGGAATGTTCGACCAGGCTGGGACAAGTTGCGCGAGGACACGTTCGCTCGGCAGAAGGAGCTCCGGGTGATTCCCGGCGACACCGGGCTGACCACCCGTGCCGACGCCTTCCCCGCGTGGGATGACGTGCCCGAGAAGCTGAAGGTGTTCTACGCCCGGCAGATGGAGGTCTATGCGGGGTTCTCCGAGAACGCCGACTACAACGTGGGCCGAGTTATCGACGCAATCGACGAACTCGGTGAACTCGACGACACACTCGTCGTGTGGATCTGGGGCGACAACGGCGCAAGCATGGAAGGGACGATCACTGGATCGTTCAACGAGCTCACGATGCAGAACGGGATCCCCCTCACCGACGAGATGCAGCTCGGACTCTCTGAACTCTACGGCGGGCTCGATCAGTGGGGTTCGTCCATCATGGACCCCCACTATTCAGCCGCATGGGCGTGGGCTGGGGCCACGCCTTTCCAATGGGGCAAGCAGGTGGGTTCGCACCTCGGCGGGACGCGCAATCCAATGGTCGTGCAGTGGCCCGAGCGCATCAAGGGTCTCGGTGAGCTGCGCTCCCAGTTCACTCACGTGATCGACGTAGCTCCGACCATCCTGTCGGTTGCGGGCATCCCCATGCCTGACACAGTCGACGGGATCGACCAGGAGCCCATGCACGGCTCCTCGTTCGCAGCGTCGCTGACCGACGGCGCCGCACCTGAGCACCGCACGCAGCAGTACTTCGAGACCCTCGGCAACCGAGGCATGTACAAAGACGGTTGGTGGCTTGCCATGAAAACGGAGCGGATCCCGTGGGAGCTCACCCCCGAGGCCCTGAGTCCGTATGCTCCGGGGGTCTGGGACCCGGATCAGAGTCCTGCAGAGCTGTACTACTTACCCGATGACTTCTCGCAGGCGAAAGACCTCGCCGCCGACCATCCCGAGAAAGTCCAAGAGCTCAAAGATCTGTTCTGGGGAGAGGCAGAGAGATACCAGGTGTTGCCCCTCCTAGCGCCACTCTCGACCTTCTTCGGCATAGTGCCTCCCATCCCCGAGAAGACGACGTTCGAGTATCGCGGAGACGTCCAGAACGTGATGCCTGGCATGATCCCGAGGGTCTACAACCGCTCCTACACGATCACGGCGGACCTCGTGGTACCCGAGGCAGGTGCCGAAGGCGTGATCGTCGCCGAAGCCGACCACCTCGGTGGATTCTCGCTCTATGTGAAGAACGGCAGGCTCACCCACACCTACTCGATGATGGGCGTGTTCGTCTTTAGGCAAGTGGCCGACGAGGAACTACCGTCCGGCGAGGTCACGGTACGGATGGAGTTCTTGGCTGACGACGCAACGCCAGCCACCGGGGGTGACGTGACACTGTTCGTCAACGACCGCCAAGTTGGAAAGGGCCGAATGGACCACACCGTCCCAATTCGATTCTCGGGCTATGCCGGTATGGACATCGGACGTGACAACGGCGGGGTTGTGGATCCCGATTACGAGGACAAGAAGCCTTTCGCATTCACCGGCACCGTGAAGAAGGTGGTGTTCGACATCAGCCCGCATCTGACAGACCAAGACGAGCTCGACCTTCACGCCACCGCCCACCAAGGCCACGCCGCCCACGGACTATCGGCCTGAGTAGCCCAGGACACCAGCTCGCGCCACCCCAGCTGAACCGCCCTGGTAGGCAAGGGTCGTCATATGCTCGGTCCTTGTGAGCCTTGCCCCGCCTGTCATCGTTGGGCAGCTGACCCGGTGCAGCACGTCGATACGGCTGCAGGGGTCGGTGCAGAAGGCGAGCGTTCGCATCTACGTCGGCGGAGTTGAGTACGACCTCGGGACGGCTGACTGGCCTGATCAGCAGTTCGAGCTGCCCGCCGGACTCGTCTTGAAGGTGGGGCAGGGGGTGCAGACCGGTCAGACCGCCGACGCCTCCCCACCGCCTCGTTCAGCTCTCGTGGTGCTCGTGCAGGATGTCGCCAGTCCCATGGCCCCTCCCTTGGTGGCCGACCCGCTTGTCGGCTGTGCCCAGATGGTCGTGGTGGATGAGCTGAGCCCGGACGCGGCGGTAACCGTGACGGCGTCGGACGGCTCGATCCTCGGTACCGGTTCCGCCACGGGCCCGTCCGCGACGGTCGTGTTGAGCCGCTCGCTCGGAAATGGGGAAGTGATCGAGGTTCGGGCCACCGCGTGTGGGGTCACCGCCGCGGCCGCGTCTTTGGGTGCCCAACCGATCGTTCGCCAAGGCGCGGCCCTCCCGACACCGCAGTTCCTTGACGTGCCACTGCGATCGTGCCAAAGGGTGGTGCGTTTGGGGGCGACGCGGCCGGGAAGCACGTTGGTCCTCACCCGGGGTGATGGGACCACCTACGACTATGGCGTGGACCGAACGGGACTTGATCGCGCGAGTGGATCCGCCGCTCGCGGTCGGAGAGAAGCTGGCGGTCCACGCCGAGGCCGGTCCCCGATGCGAGGCGAAGCCGAGCGCGGAGGCCGACGCCGAGGCCGTCCAGCAGGCGCCTCCGCCGATTCGCATCGTCGGCCAGCCTTGCGCCGACTCCACGACCTTGCAGCTCACCGGCCTGTTGCCGTCCGCGCTGGTGTCGCTCACCCGCGACGGCGATCCCGTGCTGCAGATGGAGGCGGCCGGCCCCACCCAGACGATGGACCTCTCGACGGTACGGATCGACATCGGGGGCGCCTATGAGGTGATGCAGTCGCTGTGCGGGCTCTCGAGTACCAGCACGCCGGTGTGGCTCCGCCAGCCCGATTCCTGGCCGGACCCCTCGATCCGGAAGCCAGCCGCCGGCTGTTCGAGAGTGGTGCTGGTCGACGGGACCCACGCCGGATCGATGATCCAGGTCAGCTCCAGAGCTCCTCGGCGGCCAGATCGGGTTGTGTCCCGCGAGCGAAGGGTCGACGGCTGTGCCGGTCAGCCCTGTCCTACGAGGCGGCGACGAGATCACCGTCACCATCGACGGCTGCGACGCCTGGTCGGGCTCCGGTGCCGGTAGCAGCAGGTCCCCATCACGGTGCCGAGCATCCAGCGCGCCGTCGCGGGCGAGTTGGCCGTGACTGTGGCCGACGTCGTCATCGGCTCGGTCCTCGAGGTCCGGATCGGGGGCCTCACCCTCGGGTCCGTCGTCGCCACCGACCACGTGGTGGCGGTCGGTACGAGCCTCCCGCTCGTCGCCGGGGAGGCGGTCGTGCCGGTGATGCGCGTCTGCGGCGAGGTGATCACTGGCGACGAGCACCTCGTCGATGCCCGGCAGGCCGTCACCTTCCGGCGATTCAACGGCTACGGCATCCACAACGGCAACGGCAACTGGAACGGCGGACGGGTCGAGGGGATCATCCCGGTCGGGGGAGGCCGCGCCGTGCTCGTGACCGAGCGCGCCGGCATCTGGGTCCTCGAGCCGAACGGCGCGCTCCAAACGTTGAGCGACGGGTGGACATCGACACAGATGCGGTGCGCCCGCGCCGACTCCGCTACACCGGGGCGCTATTTCGCCGGCACGGATGACGGGCTCTACGTCTCGGATCCGGCGGCGGCAGATCCGGCGACGACCTGGAACTGGGTCCCGGGCGCGGCCGGCCACACGGTCAACGACGTGCTGGTGCTGCCGGGTCACGACATCGTCCTGCTCGCCGCGGAGGACGGCGTCCATGTCGCACCTATGACGGGAGCGGCGGCGCTGACCTTCACCGCCGCGGATCCGGCGCTCCTCACCGGCCGGTTCCTCTCGCTGACGGTCGGGCCGGACGAGTCGGTCGTGGCGTTCGGCCCGTCGAAGCTCGCGGTGGATCGCTGGAGCGGGACGGCGTTGACCTGGACCGATCGCACCTTCGGCGGCTCCGGCACCACCGACAGCCGCCTCACGACCATCGCCTCACAGATGACCAACGGTGCGCTCGACTCCTGTGCCGCCAACCGGAGCCGTGTCTATCTGGCCGTCGCCAGGTCGGGCCCGGACAACTGGTTCCCGGTCGTGCGCTCCGATGACGGGGGCTGGACCTGGACCATCCCGGCCAACGACGACCTGGTTGTGTCAGATCCGCCGTTACCAGGAAACATCGTGGGACTCGGCGAGCTCATGGGACTGACCCAAGGGGGGCGAAACCTGGCCATCGCCGCCCACCCCTCCATCGAGGACACGGTGATCGTCGCCGGCCGCCGCGGAGGGGTGCTCGGCTCGACCGACGGCGCCACCAGCTGGGACACGGGCCGATGGCCAGAACGCAATGAGTGGGACTTCCACTCCGACACCCTGTGCATCACCTTCGACACCTCGAGTCCACCCGGGCTGTGGGCCGGGGGCGACGGCGGCGTGTTCTCCAGCCCAGACCTCGGCGCCACCTGGACCGACCACAACCAGTCGTTCCCGACCCTCATGTTCGACACCTACGGGCTGGGACCAGGCGTCTCCCTCGGCGTGCGCCAAGCCGATCCACCCGTGGTGGTCGGCGGGCTACAAGACAACGGGCTGGTCTGGTCGCGGACCGAGGGCGAACCCTGGGCCAGCATCGCCGGCAGCGACGGCAAGCGCGTGCTGTGGGTGGGCGACGACCACGTCCTGGTGCTCACCAACGTGTCGAAGGGCATCTGGCTGCTGCACTGGAACGGCGCCGGACTGGACAACCTTGGCACCCTCAACCCGCCTGATGTGCCCGTCGGCACCAACGACCCAGTCATCGCCCCGGTGCTCCATCCGACCATGCGCATCGGCGGGAAGCTGCTTGCTGGCCGTCCTCGCGGACAACGAGGACCCCCTCGGTCTGTGGGGGTTCCTCGACGACGACCCGGGCAAGAGCGGACTCGACCGCTACCGCTGGGAGCAGATTGGCTCGGTGGCCGGCAATGTGAAGGGGCTGGCGAGCTGGGACGGCGCCACCGTCATCGTCACCAGCACAACCACGCCCGCCGCACCCGTTCGGCTCTTCGATACCGTCGCAAAGCTGGCCTTCGATTGCGTGACGCCCGGGCTTGCCTCGGGGGATCAGGCGATCAGGCCGACGTTCCTCGACTCCGTCGACCGCAATTGTTGCGGGCCCGTCGCAGATCCACCTGACAACGGACCTGATCACCTTCCGTCCTCTGACCACGTTGCCCGCGGCAAGGACCAGCGGTGGGCCGACCCTCGGCGCCCCGTGGTCGATCGCCGCGGACCGACGCACGACGCCACCGACGATCTTCGCCTCCTCGTTCGACGGGCTCTGGACCAGCATCGACCTTGGTACGACCTGGACCCCCGCGCAGGGCCTCCCCGCGAACGCCAACGTCGTCCAGACCCAGGTCACGACAACGCCGAGCAATCGACTCTACGCGGGAACCTGGAACTGGTCGGTGTGGCTCGCCGACCTCCAGTAGCCCGGCCCGAGCCCGACACTATCGCGCCAGGTGCGGGCGCAGGGAATGCCATTCGCGCCGGGCGAGCGCCCCGACACTGACGCCGACCACGAGCAGAACGCCGACGACGAACCACTCCAGGGATCCGCTGCCATGGTCGGGATCCCGTCCTGTGAGGGCCTCGATCCAGTCCTGCCACACGATGGTGACCAGGCCAAGCCCGATCGCAGCAACGGACACGATGGCTCAACCGCGAACAGGCC
Source organism: uncultured Microthrixaceae bacterium (assembly GCA_963793965.1). Lineage (GTDB taxonomy): Bacteria > Actinomycetota > Acidimicrobiia > Acidimicrobiales > Acidimicrobilacustridaceae > UBA4742. The sequence goes on along the minus strand of CAWCCB010000005.1, from coordinate 585,776 downwards.
CTGACGTACTCCGACACCTCGCTTGGACATGCGCAACTCCGGACATCGGTTCCAGCGGTCGCTTCGGGAGTTGTCGTCAACCTATCGTCGCCGCTTGACGGAGGCTCGCAAACCTGTTCGCGGACACGTCGCTCGGAGGTGTCCTTGCGATCCTGGTCCTACAGCACCTCGCGCATCCTGCCAGCTCCATCGCCGAGATCCGGCGCTGCCCCCGGCGGGGCGGGCATGTGTTGGCGGCGAGCCCGGCGGTGTGAGCGTGTTGGCTCACGCACAGCGTCGCTCGCCACGTGTGCCTCAGAATGCCCGATCCGATACACCCCATGACCGCACCTAACGGCGGGTCGGCGCTCCTCGCGATCGAGCCCATCGGCGGTTAGGGAGATCCATCGAGGAGCACGTTCGCGAGGAAGTCTGCGATGGCGCTGACCGACCTGGGATCGGTGTTGATCGTGAGGTGGTTGGCGTCGATCTCGACCACGTCGCCGCGACTGACTTCGCGTTCGAACAAGTCCCGGTCGTCGGCGGGTACGACGAGGCCCGATCCGGGAGCGAGCTCTCGAGTGGCCCGCACCAGCAAGGTGGGCATGGTCAGGTGCTTCCATCACCGAAAGGGTCCTGCGTGAGGGTGTAGCGCCGGTCCTCGGCGACCGCGTGGCGTTGGGTGCCCGAGCGAACACCGCCGTTCACCTCCCTCAGCCCGTATGGGAAGACGCGGTCCCAGTGGTCGCTCCAAGGATCGTGCAGCACCTGGGCCCTCGCCGCCTCCAGATAGTCCTCGCCCGCCTAACGTCCTGTTCAGCGTCAAGTTTGTTCCGAGAAGAGGAGGCACTCACACATGGGCCCGGAACAGGCGCCACCGCCGATCGTGGCGGTCCACCCCGATGGGTCACGACCACCCCTGGTCTTCTTCCACACCTGGTTCGACGAGGCCGACCACCTGCAGGCTCTGGGCCGGGAACTGGGCGACGATCAGCCATTGTACGCGGTCGACCACCCTCCACCCGACGGGCCCCTGCCGCAGGACCTGGCAGCCTGGGTCCGCTATCACCGTCGCGGCCTCGACCGGATTCCGGTCTGCTCGCCTTACCAACTGGCCGGCTTCTCCTTCGGCGGTGTGATCGCACTCGAGATCGCCATGCAACTCCAGGACGAAGGCGCCACCGTCGCTTGGCTCGGCCTGGTCGACACGCTCCGCCCCAAGCGAAATCCGAAGGGCTTGCGACCATACCTGCGCTATCACCTCCGCGAGTTGGTCGACGAGCCCACGCCGGCGGCGCGCCAGGCGCACGTGCGCCGGATGGTGCTGGGCGGCGGCCGCCGCACGCTGCTGCGGATGCGCCACCAGATGCTGCGGCCGCTACGCGCTGCGGGCCTGTTCCCGGCCAGCCGAGACCAGACGCTGGCCGACGCCCGCGGCCTAGTACCGCTGAAGAAGGCGGTGTGGCGTGGCTATCTGAGCCACGAGGTCGCCTACTACGACTCGCCAGTCGCCCTGTTCACTGCGGCCGAGAACCTGCGTGAGGCGGGTGGTGACCCCAGCTTGCGCTGGTCGAAGTACCTGCGAGGCGGACTCGAGGTCATCCCGCTGCCCGGAGTCCACCGTGAGATCCTGGCTCCGCCCAACGTGGCCATCGCCGCCCACGAGATCCGGGCCAGCCTGGATCGGGCCGCCGCTCGGGCCCGGCCGGGCGAACCTCATCCATGACCGCACCGACGAGCTGACCGCTGGCCCACGGAACCCCTTACCATTTTTCGCCGACGCTGCAGCCCGCCCCGAACCGGCGTTGTTAGGCCTCCAATCAGGCGGAGGCCCCGCGGGTGGTGGTCGGGTTGATCTACCTTCTTCGCGATGGGCTCAGAACCGCGTCCCACCGAGGACGATCATCGGGAGGCGAGGCATCGCGCTGTCAGGGATCGCCTCCGGGATCGACCTTGGCGAGCTCCTCGACGAACTCGAGTCGCTGCATCCCAAGCACGACACGTTTCCGGGCGAGGTGCTGCTCGAGCTGGGTGCTGAAGCGGGTGTTGCGGTCCCGCTGGGAGAAGTCCGCGTGACCAGCTCGGGCCCGTCGCTGCGGACCCTGCTGGTCGACAACTACGACTCCTTCACCTACAACCTGGATCACTATCTCCAGGAGTGCTCACGAGCCGACGTGCTCGTGATCCGCAACGACGATGTCCGCTGGCGGCACGAGTTCCTCTCCGTGTTCGACAGCATCGTGCTGTCACCGGGTCCGGGCACCCCGGAGCGAGATGGGGACTTCGGTATCTGCGGCGATCTGCTACGCACCGCCGACGTGCCTGTACTTGGCGTGTGCCTCGGACATCAGGGCCTGTGCCATGTGTTCGGGGGAGCGGTGATCCCCGCTCCCGAGCCGGTGCATGGTCGGACGTCGGCCGTGTGGCACGACGGAGGCGATCTGTTCACCGGCATTCCGTCGCCGTTCCTCGCCGTCCGTTACCACTCGCTCATCGCGTCCGAGATCCCCGAGGCCCTCGACGTGACGGCCTGGACCGACTCGGGCCTCCCCATGGCGCTGAGCCACCGGCATCGGCCGCTGTTCGGGGTCCAGTTCCACCCGGAGTCCACCTGCACAGAGCATGGTCATAGCCTCCTGGCCAACTTCCAGGCGCTGGCGCTTCAATTCCGCGGCGGTCGTCCGCGCACGACGGCTGGCACCGACTGGGACGACGTCTGGCGCGCCCTCGCCCCGCGCCGCAGAGCCAACGGTGTCGCCCGATCCGCCAACGAGCCGACGGCTGCGCCGACTCATCGGGTGCTGGTGAGGCCGCTGACGGGGGACCTCGATCCGGAGGCCGTGTTCTCTGAGCTGTATCGCGGGTCCGCCACCGCCTTCTGGCTCGACAGCAGCTTCCGCGTGGACGCCCCCAGATGCTCGATGATGGGTGACAGCCGGGGGCCGCTGGCCCGGACGGCGACGGTCGACGTCCGGGCCAGCGAGATCACGGTCACCTCGGTGGCCGGCCGAGAGGTGCACCATGGCAACTTCTTCGACTGGCTCAGGGACGACCTGCACAGCTGGCAGCGTTGACACGCCGCCACTCCCGTTTGAGTTCGCGCTCGGCTGGGTCGGTGCCCTCGGGTACGAGTTGAAGGCGCATGCCACCGGAGATCCTGCGCACGTCTCGGACCTACCCGATGCGTTCCTCGTGTTCGCCGACCGCGCCATCGTGTTCGACCATGACACGGAACTCGCCTACTTGTTGGCCTTGGCCCCGATCGGTGACGAGGTCGCAGCCCGCGAGTGGATCGATGCAGTCGAGCACCAGCTGGCCGGGGGCCTGGCCGTGGCACCAGATGAACCGGGAACCCCGAACCTGGGGCGGGCCCGGTTGCGGCACAACCGGGCCAGCTACCTGGAGCTGATCGAAGAGGCGCAGCGGGAGATCTGTGCCGGCGAGTCATACGAGGTGTGTCTCACCAACATGGTCGAAGTGGTCGGAACCATAGACCCGTGGTCCGCCTACCGGGCCCTACGACGGGAAAACAAGGTGCCCTTCGGTGCCTACCTGCGCTTCGACGATGTAGCTGTTCTCAGCTGTTCACCCGAGCGGATGCTCCGTGTCGACGCCCTCGGCAACGCCGAGTCGAAGCCGATCAAGGGCACGCGGCCGCGTGGCGAGGACGCCACAGAAGACGAGCTGCTTCGCCACGACCTGGCCACCAGCGTCAAGGACCGGGCCGAGAACCTGATGATCGTCGATCTCACTCGGAACGACCTCGGGTCTCTCAGCCAGATCGGCTCGGTCGCCGTCTCCCACATGTTCGCGATCGACACCTACAGCACGGTGCACCAGATGGTGAGCACGGTGCGGTCGGCCCTGCCCCCGGGCGTCCACCCCGTTGACTGCCTCCGGGCGCTGTTTCCCGGGGGGTCGATGACCGGGGCGCCGAAGATCAGGACGATGCAGATCATCGACCGCTTGGAGCAGGGACCTCGTGGCCTCTACTCCGGCGGCATCGGCTACTTCTCGCTCACTGGTGCCCTCGATGTCAGCATCTCGATCAGGACGCTCGTGGCCAAGCCCGGACTGCTGCGCTTCGGCGTCGGCGGAGCGATAACGTCACTCTCCGACCCGAATCAAGAGTTCGACGAGACGGCGGTCAAAGCTGGCGCTCTGCTCCGCTTGATCGATCAGGAGTTCCCCGAGCGGGCCCCGACCCGGTGGCTGGACCCTCAGGCTGTCGCCAGCGGTGCGCCACGAAGGCCGAGGCTCGCAGCGACCGTGGAGCCGCCCGACCAGGAGTAGTTGGTGAGGTTGATGCTGCGCTTCATGGTCGGGCCGTCCGGGGGCGCGACGTCAAGCCGAACACGGGGTGGCGGGGCGCTTCGACCACGATGGCTTGGTTGCTCGACGTCGCGGTGACGGCGAAGTCCTTGCGGACGAATCGCTTCGACGGCATCGACAGGTACGCGCGCAGCACCGCCACCGCTTCGGTCGGGTCGAGCTCGTGCACGTCGTCGTACACGCGCCTGGTCGACGCCGCGGGTGAGCTCGGCGATCCCGGTGCTGCGCAGGTTGCGCACCCAGTCGACCTCGCCGTAGGGCGACACGATCCACACCCGCTCGCCGTCGAACACGGGGGCGACCGGCGTGGTCTGGAGCCGGCCGGTGCGGCGGCCGGCGACGGTGAGCAGCCGCAGGAACCTCGGACCGCGGCCCTTGCGAAGTGCCCTCGACAACATCCGGTTCGCCAAACGCTGGGCGCGGACCCGGCGTGCGGCGGGCACGCCCGCGTTCATCTTGCCGGCTCCAACGGCGGTCCGATGAAGCTGTAGTGCATGCTGGCGATGCGGGGCACGCCAGAGGCGGCGTCGATGACGGTCACCGTCATCCGCAGGTCGGTCGGCAACGCCACGTCGCCGGACGAGCCGCGGGCGTGCTGGTGGGCCACCACCACGGCGGCGTCGCCATGGCCGCGCACGACCAGCTCGTCGACGCTCAGGTCTGCATAGGACAGGCCCTGGTCGAAGCGCCCGAGCCACGCGGCCTTGTCGAGCACGAACCCGACCGGTCCGACGCCGACGAAGTCGTCGACCAACAACTGGCCCAACGTCTCGACGTCTCCGTCGCGTTCCGCCTCCCGCCACCGCTGGACGAGCAGCTCGATCGCATCGCTCATGCCGGCGCTCCTTGCTGAGTTGACGCCGAGGGGGCACGGTCGTCGCCGGCCGGGTCACCCCCACCGCGCTTGTCGACGAGTCGGCCGAGGAGGTCGCGGAGCATCGCCAGCTCGGCGTCGGTGAAACCGGTTCGGAGCTGCCCGTCGAACGCGATCACCGTCGTCAGCAGCGACCCGAACCGTTCGCGGCCCTCATCGGTGAGCCCCACCATCAAGGCCCGGCGGTCTTGAGGATCACGGTCCCGCTGCACCAGGCCGTCGCGCTCCATCCGCGCCAGATGATGGGTGAGCGTCGCCCCCTCGATGCCCAGGTCGGCGGCGATGGTGCGCTGGGAGTCGCGCAGCCCACCGCGACCGCGGCCAAGACCAGCCACGCCGGCAACGTGCCGCCCTGGGCGCCCGAGCGCGTCATCGAACGCCCGGCTGATCGTCTTGGCTGACCGGGTGACGAACAGCCCGATCGGATCTACTCGGTGTGCCACCCAAGAAAGATTAGATCTCTAATGATTAGGTGTCAATGCGGTTCGGGCGCCGTCGGTTGATCTGGCCAGGCCGGATCGGGTCGAGTCGGCGGTCGCGGGCAGGCTCGTGTCGGGGAGATCCTGAGAGCCGGCAACCGGCACGGCCTCACGGTTGGAGTGTTCGCTGCATCCAGACCGAGCTGAGGTATCGATCCCACTTCTTCGCGTACTGATCAAAGACGCCGACCTGCTCGAATCCGAAGCTTCGATGCAGATGGACGGAGGCGTCGTTCGGTAGGGCGATGCCAACCACCGCCCGGTGCACGGCATGTCCCTGAAGCTCCTCGAGCAATCGCTCGTAGAGGCGCCGACCCACACCTTCGCCCGTGCGACCCGCCGACACGTACACGCTGAGCTCGACGGTGTCGGAGAAGGCGGGGTGTGCCCGATACGGCAAACTGGCCGCGTACCCTCGTACCTGTCCGTCGTCGGCCACGACCAGCCGATGCGGACCGGTCAGGCTGAATCGTTCGAACCAGGCGTCCCAGTGCTCGGGCGGCGGGGGGCCTCGTCGAAGGTGGCGAAGCTTTGAAGCACGTAGTGCTCATCGATGTGCGGGCGATCGCGACCAGATCTTCGGCTGTCCCGGACCGAATCTCCACGGACAGACCCTACGAGGGACGGCGCATCCACGAGACCGAGCGGTTCGTCGTCCAACCCGAAGCAGACCCAGCTCAGGAGCGACGCATCATGATCCTCCCCAAAGACCGCGACCCTCGCCTCATCACCGTCCGCCGAGGGGGGACGCTCACCGACGCCGACCACCGGCTCCTGGCCTTGTGGTCGGCCGAGTGCGCCGAGCACGTGCTGCACCTGTTCGAGTCGGTGCAGCCCTCCGACGCCCGGCCCCGCCAGGCGATCGAGCAGATTCGGGCCTGGGCGCGCGGCGAGAGCCAGATGTCTCAGTCCCGCGCCGCGGGTGGCCACGCCATGGCCGCGGCGAGAGCGTTGAGCGGAGCCGCTCGGCACGCGGCCTTCGCCGCCGGCCAGGCGGCCGTGGTGGCGCATGTCGCGGCGCACGATCTCGGTGCCGCGGCGTACGCCATCAAGGCCGCGCGTGCGGCGGCACCCGGTGGCGAGGGTCAGCGCGCCGGTCGGCTCGAGTGCCGTTGGCAGCGTGAACAGCTCCCGGACGCCGTTCGCGAGCTCGTCCTGGAGGATCAGCGGTTGCGAAACGAGATCTGCTGGTCGGTGTTCGACGCGTGACGGGCGCAAGCCACTGTCAGCTCTGCGCGAGGATCGTCACGCCCCCCGCCGCGGTGGCGTCGGGGTCAGCTCCGGCCTCGATCAGGTAGAGGATGACGGCCCGCTGTCGTGGCGGGTTCCAACGGGGCGACCCGGGTTCGCCGATCACCGCGTCGACCAGGTCGACCGCGGTTCGGCGGTCGCCCGCGGCGATGGCGACCAGCAGCGGGGCCAGGTCGCTCACCGGCGCCAGGTCGCCCGTTCCGTGCCCCACCTGCCCACGGTCAGTCGGCGTCGAGGAAGGGCGTGATCACCGACAGCAGCTCGGGCGTCCGCTGGGTCACGCCGATGTGGGTCGTCCCGGGGAGCACGGCGAGCTGGGCGTTCGCCAGGAGCTCGAACAACTCCACCACGTCCGCCAACGGCGAGAAGTCGCGGTCACCGAAGACCAGCATGGTGGGTGTGTGAAGTGACCGGACCTGCTCCTCGGTCCACGCCGGGACCTCGTGCACCATGGCCGCGGTCCTGGCCGCGAACTCCTCGAAGTGCCCGGGATCGGACGGGGCCGCCAGGTTGGCGTCGCGCATCGACTGGAAGTCCGCCCGCGTCGGCATGCGCTTGTCGTCGAGCGGCGCGCTCTCCCGGCCCGGCGGCCGGTGGGGATTCGCCGATGCCACGATCATCCGGCCCACCCGGCTGGGCGCGCCCCAGCGCGAGGGCACAGGACACCAGACCTCCCAGGCTGAAGCCGAAGAGGTCCGCTTCGTCGACGCCCAGATGGTCGAGCAGGGCCACGACGTCTCCGGCCAGGGCGTCGATGGTCATCGGACGGCCGGTGTCGGCGGTGTGCCCGTGCCCCTGGAGCTCAACCCCGATGACCTGCCGGCTGGCGGCCAGGGGTTCGAGCAACGGCCCGAAGTTGAGGCCGATGGTCATCAGCCCACCGTGGAGCAGCACCAGGGGGCGGCCGGCGCCGTGTGCCTCGTAGTAGAGCTGGAGCCCGTTCACCGCTACGTAGGCCATGTATCTCAGGACTGTACCGAGCGGCCTCGGGGACCGGGTGATGCAAGGCGGTACGTCTGGCTCGATGAGCCCGGCCGACACGGAGGCCGCGGCCACCAGGGTGAGCGCAGCCGATCACACGCCCGGCGCTTTGACGCTCAGCCCGCCGGCGGGGGCCCGTCGAGCAGTGAGGTTCGGACTGGTCAGCTGAGGGCGTCGATCCGAGCGGCGTAGGCACCGGAGAGGGCCCGCAGGGCCGCCTCGCCGTCTCCCGAGTACGAGGAGCCGTGCATGAGCGCGAGCGTGCGTGGCTGCAGGTCGGCCAGCCGTTCGACGGTGGCGGGCGTCGTCGGGCTGAGGCTCGAGTAGCCGAACAGGTCCTCCGCCGCTTCGGACGGCTCGAGGATGTCGTCCTCGGTCAAGGCGGGTCCGTCGCCCAGGTGCGTGAAGAGGTCGCCGCACAGCAGCGTGCTGGTCGTCTCCTCGAAGAGCAGCCCCGCCTCCCACCCGTGGGGCACATGGGGGGTGTCGAGGTGTCGCACCCGCTTGGCCCCCAGGGCGACGGTCTCCCCGTCGGCCAGCGGCCGGGGAGGCCGGTCGGCGATCTCGGCGACCGAGACCAGGCAACCGAGTGCGCCGAACAGCGCCTCGGCTCGGGGGGCGGCGGCCAGCAGCCCGTTCAGCGCCCCGCACTCGTCGGACTCGACGTGGCCGAAGCTGATCCATCGCAGCCGGTCGAGCGGCAGGACCGTCTCGATCGCCTCGATGACGGCGGGCAGCATCGACCGGTGGCCGGTGTGGAACAGCAGGGGTTCCTCGTCGTCGATCAGGAACTGGTTGAACGTGAAGCCATCCGGACCGATGCCCGGGTCGAGGGTGGACAGGCGGTAGATGTCGGGGGCGATCTCGTCGACCTTGGTCGTCATCGTGTGCTTCCTTTCGTCGCGGGCTTCCGGGTGGAAGGTCGCGTGGATGAGCCCCAGTTCAGGAAGGGATGGCTCAGTCGGGGATGGAGAAGTCGCGGTTGGGTGCGGCCGGCGGCATGTTGAAGCCCTCGAGGGGGCGCCAGCCGGACGCCTCCAGGTCCTCGAGGACGTGGGCCATGTTGAGGGTGTCCTCGTCGTAGCGGAACCGACCGTCGCCGGCGTAGACCAGCCGGGTCCAGCCCGACTGGCGCCGCCCGCCGGGGATGATCTGGAGCCACTTGACCACCACGTCGTCGCCGTCGATGGCGGTGAACTCGATGGGGAACCGCCAGTCCTCCAGCCCGGTCATGCCGTCCACCAGGAACTCGCGCACGTCGTCGATGCCCTCGACCCGACCCCAGGCGGGGTCGATGTAGACCATGTCGTCGGTGAAGAACTCAGCCAGGTCGAGCCAGGTGGCCTCGCCCCGCTCGATCTGCTCCCGGCGCTCCACGTAGCGGGCGACGGCGGTGGCGACTTCGTCGCGTGGGTGGGCCATGGCGGCAGTGTGTCACGGCGCCCCGGCGCGGGGGCGGGCCGCGGACGACCGACGCCGGGTCAGCCGATCAGCTCGACAGATCCCGGCCGGTGACCTGGCTGAACGCGGCCATCACCCGGCCCAGGTGGTCCTCGGCCTCGGCCGGGTCGCTCGGGATCCGCAGCGAGGCCCGGAAGTCGGTGACGCCCGCCTCCGACCAGGGCGGGGACGCCGGCCATGGTGGCGGCCACGTCCAGCCCGCCGTCCGCGTCGCGCACCTCGGGCAACTGGCCGGCCACCCCGAGCTGACCCGGGTCGCAGTCGAGCCCGTCCGCCTCGGCGGCCGCGGCCACCGCCGCCCGCATGCGCCCGATCGAGCCCACCACGTCGATGGCGTCGTCGCCCCACGGGATCCAGCCGGCACCGAAGCGGGCCAGACGCCGGGCCACCGCCGGGTTCACCCGACCGCTGATCCACAAGGGCACGCCCCCGGGCTGGGCGGGCTTGGGCATCTGGTGGATGGCCTCGAAGGTCAGCTCGGCTGACGCCATCGAGGCCCGGGACTCGCGCCACAGGGTCTGGCACACCTCCAGGCGTGTGGTCGAGCAGGCGACCTCGCCGGTCGAACGCCAGCCCGGCGGCCTCGTACTCCTCGCGCTGCCAGCCGACGCCCACACCCAGATCGAGGCGCCCGCCGGAGAGCACGTCGAGGGTGGCCGCCGACTTGGCCAGCACCACCGGTCGGCGCAGCGCGGCGATCAGGATGTTGGTCCCCAGCCGGATGCGCGTGGTCATGCCGGCCAGCACCGACAGCGTGGTCATGGGTTCGAGCCAGTGGCCGTCGGGGCCGGTCGGCTGCACGCCCTCGGCGGTGCCCCCCACCTCGGGACGGCCGTACTCCTCGAGGTGCTCGCCGAACACCACGTGGTCCGACACCAGCAGCCGGTCCACCCCGCTGCGATCGAGCAGGCGGGCGCGGGCGAACAGGGGCTCCCAGCGTGCCCGGATCCTCGGCCGCGAACGAGCGCAGGCCGACCGAGAGCTGCGGGCCGGTCATCGATCGGCTTGCTCCGACGGCGGTGCGTCCCGGCGATGCGATGCTGCTTGTCGGCCAGTCGCTGCTGGAGGCCGTTGAGGATGACCTCGAGGCCGAACTCGAAGGAGTCCTGCACCAGCAACGGCGCCACGCCCAACACGTTGGGGATCAGGTCCGGCTCGAGCGCGCCGAAGTAGCGGCGCACCTGGTCCTGGAGGGTGCCGTCGCTGCGCGACGTCCGCTCGTCGGGGTCGAGCGCCTTGACCGGCGCGATCAGCAGAGAGGCGATGCTGTAGTGGTACAGCATCAGGAAGCCGAAGGCGGCTTCGGCGTCGTCGAACCCGGCCTGGCGAAGGACCTGGATCGGATGCTCCATGTTGGCCAGCCCGTTGGGGCCGAGGGTGACGCCCTCGGTGTACACCACGGCGAAGCCGGGATGGGCTCCCCACACCTCGTGGTTGCGTCGGGTCACCGCCCGCATCTTGTCCACCCAGTCGCCGGTGTCGTGCTTCGGAGCCCTCGATCACGTCGCCCACGATGGCGTCGACCATCAGGTCGATGAGCTCGCCCTTGTCGGCCACGTGGTTGTAGAGGGCCATGGGCGAGGCTCCCACCTCGGCCGCCACCCGGCGCATGGTCAGGCTGGCCAGGCCCTGCCGCTCGACGATGTCGAGGGCGGCTTCGACGATCCGGCGACGCGTGAGCGGATCCCGCACCGGTTTGGGCGGCGGGTCATCGGCCAGCCAGCGCGGCGCACCGGTGGCTCGGCGCCGGCGGTGCTCTGGCATGGGATCCCTTCGGTGCTCGGCGAGCTGGCTGGTCCGGCGGCCCGACGGGCATCGACCAGCCGGATGGGGTCGCCGGTCCCCGTTCGGTGCCGTTCACCATACCGGATGACCGGCTGAGGTATATGTTGTACATCGACCGTACTGGCGAGACGGGCGGCAGCCATGGATACGACTGTGGGATCGTGATTGCCGGCGGCGGGGCGCGGGGCGCCTACGAAGCCGGAGCGCTCTCGGTGCTGTTGCCGGCCCTCGAGGCCGAAGGCATGGCCCCGACCATCTTCGTGGGGACCAGCGCCGGCTCCATCAACGCCACCGCCTTCGCCGCCCTGATCAACTACGGCGCCACCGAGGCGCTCGCGTCGCGTGCTCGACGTGTGGCGCATGGTCCGTCCTCGGCGCATCTACGAACCGATCGCCGTGGGGTCTGGCCCGCGGGCGCGGTCTCGACGGGCTGGGACCTGCTCGCCGGCAGCCGCTCGCCCGTCGATCGGCCTGCTCGATCCTGCCCCCTTGCGTCGCATCCTCGACAGCCAGGTGCCGTGGGGTCAGATCCGCCAGAACCTGCGCCACCCCGACTGCTCGAGGCCGTGGCCGTGGCCGCCACCGACGAGCGCGACTACCGCACCCGCCTGTTCGTGGCCCAGGACCCGACCCGCGTGCCCTCCGACCGCCGGATCCGGTCCGCAACCTCGACTACCGCCTGGCCGATCTGTCCACCGCCCACGTACTCGCCTCGTCCGCCCTCCCCGTCGTGTTCCCGGCGGTGTCGATCGACGACGCGACGGTGCCGCGTCCTGGTACGCGGACGGCGGCGTGCGCCTGAACGCGCCGCTGCTCCCGGCCCTGGCCCTGGGGGCCCGGCGACTGGTGGTGGTGGCCACCGCGCCGATGGCGCCATCGCCCGCGCCCCGGGCCGTGGCGCCGGGCCTGCCCGCCGGGCTGGGCCAGATCCTCCACGCCATCCTGGTCGACCGGATGGTCGAGGACCTCCGCCGGCTGCACGACCGCAACCAGCCCGGAACCAGTGGCGCCAAGTCGTACGGCCGGATCCCCTTCGCTGTTCGCCGGACCCGCCACCACCGATGCCATGGCCGAGCTGGTGGGCCAGGTGCTGCGGCGGCCTCGGCTGGCCGCGGGCTGCGCCCCGGCCGTCCTGGGCCGGCTCCGTCACCTGGCCGGATCGCTGGCTGCCCGCGACGCGTCGCTGTGCGAGGTCATGAGCTACCTGTTCTTCGACCCCGACTTCATCGAAGCCGCCATCGAGGCCGGCCAGCGCGACGCCCGGGCTGCGGCCTGCGACCTCGAACGGAGCGACGACCGCGTCGTAGGCCATCGCACCGACGACCCCTGAGGGCGTGGCGCGCCAGCCGTGGCGAGCCCGCTGAGCGGCGCGGGCCGCGCGCCGCGGCTCGACGGCGGGCGGAGGCCGCGTACACGGCCGAGCGCATCGCCAGGATCGGGTCGTCGGACGGCTCGATGCCGTAGGGGAGCCGGCCCGGGTCGAAGGCCAGGTCCTCGCAGTCGCGGTCCTGGTCCTCGGGCACCGAGGTGAGCTCGAGGCGGCCCAGGGTCAGTCGGCGGCGGGTCTGGGGCCACGGCGTGGTCGGGTCGGCCAGGTCGTCCCCGGGTTCGGCCACCTGCGCCCGCAGGACGAACCCGGCCCGGCCCCCGGCCACCCGTCGGCGCAGGTCGTCGAACAGGTAGACCTCGGCGCTGCCCATGTGGGCTCGTTCGCCGCCGTCGGGCTCCCAGAAGAAGCGCACGAACCGCTTCGAGCCGTCGGCCGAGTGAGGCCGAAGGCGTGCACCGCGTGGTAGGTGGCGCCCAGGTAGCTGCCGGTGATGGGACCGGCCAGGGCCAGTACCGCCGGACAGGCGCTGGGATGCGCGTCGGCGAAGGCCATGGCCCCCAGATCGCCAGAGGTGGTGATGCCGGCGGGCAGGGCCGGGATGGCCGGGTGCATTTGCACCTGCGACAGCAACCGCGGCCACAACGAGAGCTGGGGGCGGGGCTGGGGCACAGTCGCGCGGGTGAACGCCTGGAACTCCTCGACGGTGGGGGTGAAGAAGGTGGGCAGGGTCATGGCCACCAGGTCGGTGTGCGGTCGCGCCGCGGGGTCCCGACCGGGTTCGGGCGATCCGGTGGCCGCGTCCAGGTAGAAGCGCACGGCCATGCCCCGGGCGTCGGGCACCGCGTCGCGCTGGACGGGCAGACCCGAACCGTTGGAGAAGCGGACCAGCGCGTCGACGGGCGCGCCCGACAGATGCGGGGCCCGGCAGTACTTGGGCGCCACCGGCGAAGCCCGGAACGTGCCCCGGGCCGAGATGCCGTGGGTGTGCACCGGGCGGGTCTCCGGGCGGTTGCCCGGGAAGTCGCCCACGATGTCTTCGATCAGCTCAGCCGGCTCCACCACCGGCGCTCAACGTAGTCCGAGGAGGCGTCCGTGTCGCTGCTCGTTCGTGCCCTGCCGCCGTCGTGGCGCCGGGTGATCCCTCACCGCGTCCCCCGCAACGCCACCCAGCTGGCCGAGACCTGGCCGCGATGCCTGGGATCGGTGCTCACCCTGGCGTGGTCGCGCGTGGAGCCGCCCATCGAGGTCGTCCCGCCCTCCGGGCTGGCGCCCTCGGACAACCTCCAGCGGTCGATGAACCTGATCATGCCGCTGCGCTGGGGCAACGTGGTCAGCCGGGCCGAGCTGGCCCACGGTCTCTCCAACGCCACCGACATGGTGTTGTCGGGGCTCAACAACATCGGCACGGTCCACTTCGCCCGGTTCGACCTGATCGACAGGTACCTGTGCATGTTCTCCATCTACGACGGGGATCCCGGTGGCTACATCCGGGACTTCATCGGGGCCATCGGGCCGGCCTTCGACATGCTGATGGGATTCGTCGAGGACCCGCCCCCGCCGGTGCAACGCGACCCCGATGCCTTCCTGGCCTGGATCGCCGCCCACGATGCCTTCCAGTTCCCCGACAACCTGACCCAGCTGGCCCCGACGCTCAGCTCGCTCGAGCGCCGCACGCTGGTGCAGCTGCACCGACATCGTCACGTGCAGCTCGGCCTGTACCGCAACTACCCGGGGTTCTCGGCCAGCCAGATCCGCGAGGCGCTGGAGGTGGGTTGGTGAGCGGTCACGACCGGGCGGTGGACCCCGAGACGGTGCTGGCCGGCGTCCAGGGCAACATCCTGCGGGCCTACGGCAACGCCTTCGTGCACGTGCGTCACCTGGTGCTGGAGATCGGCGATCGGGCGCAGGCCCGGGCCGCCCTGCGCGACTTGCTCGACCCGCAGCCACCTGGTCCTCGTCTGACCAGCGGAGCCACCTGGCCCGAGGGATGGCGTCCCGACCTGTGCGCCAACATCGGCTTCACCGCCCACGGGCTGGCGGCCATGGGGGTCGACGACACCGAGCTGGCCACCTTCCCGCCGGAGTTCCGGGAAGGGATGGCGGCCCGCGCCCGGCTGCTGGGCGATGTGGGGCCGTCAGCTCCCGAGAGCTGGTTGGGCGGGTTGAACCAGGCCCACCGCGTCGACGTGATCATCACGCTGCACGCCCAGGACACCCAGCCCCTGGATGCGGCCACCGACGCGCTGGTGGGGCGAGTTCGGGCCTGGACGCTGGTCGGCGACCCCATCGACGGTCGGGCGCTGACCCGGGACCTGTCCGATCCGGCGGTGGTCGACCGCACCACCTGGGCCGGCCCCGACAGCGAGCGGGCCGTTCACTTCGGCTACCGCGACGGCATCGAGGACCCGCGCATCGGGTCGATCCAGGCCGGCGACGGCACCGGCGACCCGCGCCAGTTCACGCCCCTCGGTGCCCTGCTGGTGGGCGAGAAGACGACCATGCCCCACGTGTGGTGGGCCGTGCCCCAACCCGACGTCCTCGGCCGCTGGGGCGTCTTCAACGCCTTCCGGATGCTCCAACAGGACGTCGTCGGGTTCAACCACCTGCTGAAGACCACGGTGCATGGCCGCCCCGATCTCACCTCCGACCTGGTGGCGGCCAAGCTGTGCGGGCGCTATCCCAACGGCGATCCGTTGTCCACGGTGGAGGTCGAGGTGCTGGTCGGACACCTTCCCGATGGCTCGCCCGATGTCCGGACCCATGAGGTCATCGGCTTCGCCGACGATCCCGACGGCCTGCGCTGCCCGATCGGAGCCCACGTTCGCCGGGCCAACCCGCGGGACGCGGTGATCGTGCAGCGGGCCAGCAACGAGGTTCGCCGAGTGACCCGCCGCGGGATGCCCTACGGCCCCCCGTTCGACCCCGATGCGCCCGACGACCAGCCCCGCGGACTGCTGGGCAACTTCCTGTGCGCGGATCTCGGCGCCCAGTTCGAGGCGTTGCAGAACGACTGGATCAACCTCGGCTTCCAGGACCCGAGGATCACCGGGACCAACGATCCGCTGGTGGGCAACCACGACCCGTTGGAGGCGCCCTTTCGGTTCGTGCCCGATCCGGCTGCACCCTCCGACGTGGTCGAGGTGCCCATGCCCCAGCTGGTGCGCACCGTCGGCGGGGCGTACGCCTTCCTGCCCAGCATGGCCGCCCTGGCCTGGCTGGCCCGCGCCTGACCAGGTGGTGCCAGGTGACGGCTGCCCCTTGACCGCGGCCCAGGCGGTATGTACTATGTACGTAACAAGTGTGGCGTATATGAGTCCGGATCTGCGTGGTCGGACTCACGCCAGGAAGTAAGGGCGGTCCCGGGTCACGCCGGGATGGGACGAGGAGCCTCTAATGACGAAGGTGGCACCGGCTGCGGTCTTGCAGCGGTTGGCGGCGATTCCGTTGTTCGAGCGATGCGACCGACGCCAGTTGGCCCGCATCGCCAACCTGGGCACGGCCATCACGGTGCCCGACAGCACGCCGCTGGTCACCGAGGATCGGCCGGCCCGCCAGCTCATCGTGCTCACCGCCGGGCGGGCCCGGTGCTCGCTCGACCAGTGCTACGTCGGAGAGCTGGGCCCGGGCGCGCTCATCGGCGCCACCTCGGCCCTCTACGGCGGGTCGAGCCCGCTCACCGTGGTGGCCCAGGGCCCCGCCGAGGTCATCGTCTACGACACCCGGGAGGTGCTGGCCCTGCTGGAGGTGTCCGACACGGTGGCGACCCAGATCCTGGTGGGCAATCAGTGCATGGCAGCACCCGAGCGTCAGCTGGTGTTGATCGCCTGAGGCGGACCCGTTGGCGGTACCCGGGTCGTTCGGGAGGGCGACCGGTGAGCTCGGTGGGGAACCAGTTCGGTGGTGGGATCCGGTCGACGACCACGTCGACCATCGGTGGGCGGAGGGCGAGCCCGGCCAGGGACGAGATCGATCCTCGTCCCTGGCCTTGCGCCCCGATGGCTAAGGTGACGTCGGTGATCTGACGATGCGTCAGATCCTGAGCATCACCAGGGGGAGCGTTGGCCCGGTTCGTCGAGAGCACGATCACCTTTCCGTACAAGCGCTCGTTGGGACCGGTGATCGGTCCGTTCATGACGGCGCTCACCGAGCGACGGATCCTGGGCATCCGCAACGGCGACGCCGTGCTGGTGCCGCCCTTGGAGTGGGACCCGGTGACCGGGGCCGAGCTGGCCCACGACTTCGTGGAGGTCGGTCCGGCCGGCACCGTCGAGTCCTGGACCTGGGTGCCGGTTCCCTCCGAGCAGCACCCGCTCGACCAGCCCTTCGCCTTCGCCCTCATCCGCCTCGACGGAGCCACCACCTCGATGCTGCACGCGGTGGACGCCGGGTCACCCGACGCCATGGCCGACGGTGCCCGGGTGGCGCCGCGTTGGCGCGGCACGCGGGTCGGGCGCATCGACGACATCATCTGCTTCGTCCCCGGTGAGGAGCCCGAGACCGAAGGGGTCGATGCCGGTCCGGCCGACGAGCCGGTGACCCGCATGGACTACCTGGCCTCCATCACCTATCGAAACCCGGTGCCGGCCGCAGCCGACCGCACCGTCGAGGCCTCGCACGAGCATCGGTTGCTGGGCTTCCGGTGCCCCGCCTGCCAGCGCACCTACACGGGTGGTCGCGGCTACTGCCCGATCGATTCGCTCGAGCTGGGCGCCGATCACGAGGTCGACCTGCCCCACACCGGGACCATCACCAACTTCACCATCGTCACCCCGGTCCAGTACCCGGGCCAGACCGAGACCGAGCCCTTCGTGCGGGCCTTCGTGCTGCTCGACGGCGTCGACGTGGTCCTCTCCTACCAACCGGTCATCGAGCTGTCGGCCGACGACGTGCGGGTGGGCCAACGAGTGGCGGCGGTGTGGGCCTCGCCCGCCGAGGGCTCCGACGACGGCAGCGGCATGGGTGGCGCCTACGGCGACCTGCTGGGTTGGATCCCCAGCGGTGAGCCCGACGTCGACGACCCCGACCTGGTGAACCGGATCTTCTGATGACCACGTCCACCGACATCGCCATCATCGGCTGGGCCCAGACCCCGATGGTCCGCCACACCGACCAGTCCGAGGTCCAGCTGCTCATGCAGGTCATCACCGACGCGCTCGAGCCGGTCGGGCTGACCCGGGCCGACGTGGACTTCACCTGCCTGGGCTCGTGCGACTACATCACCGGCCAGGCCTTCTCGTTCGTGTCCAACCTCGACGCCATCGGCGCCTGGCCACCCAAGCGTGACTCCCACGTGGAGATGGACGGGGCCTGGGCCCTGTACGAGGCGTGGTTGCGGCTGGGCGAGGGCGACATCGACATCGCCGTGGTCACCGGCTCGGGCCGCTCGTCGACCGGCGATCCCGGCGCTCATCTATCCCATGGAGATGGACCCCTACTTCCTGGCGCCGCTGGGCGCCGACCCGCTCACCTTCGCCGCCCTCCAGGCCCGGGCCCTGATGGCGGCCGGCAAGGTGGACGAGCGGGCCATGGCCGAGGTGGCCGTCCGGTCCCGGGGCACCGGCGACCCGGCCCGGGCCTCCGACGAAGTCGAGTCGCTGCTGGCCGCAGGACTACGTGCGCCAGCCCCTGCGCCGCCATGACGTCCCGCCCATCACCGACGGGGCCGCGGCCATGGTCCTGGCCCGGGGGGACCGGGCCCGCCAGCTGGTGGAACGGCCGGCCTACATCCACGGCTTCGACCATCGCACCGAGGGCCACAACCCTGCGCTTCGGGCCCTGGACGACTCGCCCTCCACCCGCATCGCCGCCGCCGCCGCCGGGTTGGGCGACGGCCCGGTCGAGGTGGCCGAGCTCCAGGCCGCCTTCACCCACGAGGAGCTGCTGCTGCGCCAGGTGCTCGAGCTGGGCGACGACGTGGTGGTGAACGCCTCGGGCGGGGCCCTGCGTTCGAACCCGATCATGGCCACCGGCCTGTGCCGGATCGGCTACGCCGCCGACCACGTCTTCGGTGGCGGCCACCGGGCCCTGGCCCACGCCACCTCGGGCCCGTGCCTGCAACAGAACCTGATCTGCATCGTGGAGGACCAGCCATGAGCGCGGCCCCGTGCGCCGTCATCGGGGTGGGCCAGACCCACCACAAGTCCCGGCGCCTCGACGTGTCCTTCGGCGGGCTGGTGCGCGAGGCGGTGTTCCGCGCCCTCGACGACGCCCAGCTGACCATGGCCGACATCGACGCGGTGGTGCTGGGCAAGGCCCCCGACCTGTTCGAGGGGGTCATGAAGCCCGAGCTGTACCTGTCCGACGCCCTGGGGGCGGTGGGCAAGCCCATGTTCCGCGTGCACACCGCCGGCTCGGTGGGCGGCACCACCGCCATCGTGGCCGCCTCCCACGTCCAGGCCGGCAAGCACCGCACGGTGTTGGCCGTGGCCTTCGAGAAGCAGTCGGAGGGCAACGCCCAGTTCGCCCTGGGCAGCGGCAAGGGCGCGTCGCTGGGCGCCGGTGGGGCGTTCGCCCCCTTCATCCGCGCCTACATCCACCGCAGCGGCGCGCCCGAGCACATCGGCTGGAAGGTGGCGGTCAAGGACCGCCTCAACGCCCTCAAGAACCCCTACGCCCACCTGAGGATCGAGGACATCTCCATCGAGAAGGTGAAGGCCTCGCCCATGATGTGGGAGCCGATCCGGTTCCTGGAGTCGTGCCCGTCATCGGACGGCGCCTGTGCCATGGTGCTCACCGATCGAGGCCGGCGGCGAGGCCGCGGCCGCCGATGGTCGGCCTCCGGCCTGGCTGCTGGGCGCGTCGTCGCGCTCCGAGCCGCCCAGCTTCCCGGGCCGCGACCCGGTGCGGCCCGCGGCCGCGGTGCAGTGCGCGCTCGACGTCTACCCGATGGCCGGCATCACCCGGCCCCGCGAGCAGATCGACATGGCCGAGCTCTACGTCCCGTTCTCCTGGCACGAGGCCATCTGGCTCGAGGCCCACGGCATCGCCGAGCCGGGCGACGGGTGGAAGATGATCGACGACGGCTCCACCGAGCTGGGCGGGGACTTCCCGGTCAACTGCTCGGGCGGCGTGCTGTCGTCCAACCCCATCGGGGCCTCGGGCCTGCTGCGGTTCGCCGAGGCCGCCAACCAGGTGCGCGGCGCGGCCGGCGAGCACCAGGTGGACGGGGCCAAGGTGGCCCTGGCCATGGCCTACGGCGCCAACAGCCAGTACTTCAGCACCTGGGTGGTGGGCGCCAGCCTGCATCCGTTCGACTGACCGAGGTCGGCCAGCGATTCGACTGACCGTAGGTCCGTGGGGCGCGCTCAGGCGTAGCCGATCTTGGTGTCGGCCAGACGGAACCGTGCCACGGAGACGGCCAGGAACGCGGTGGCCATGGCGAGCAGCACGCCGATGGGGAGCAGGACGCCACCCAGCCCGCGACCGTCGAGGATCACGCTACGAAAGCCGCGCATCGCCCAGTAGGTGGGGGTGACCGGGGCGACGGCACGGGCCCAGGGGGGCAGTGCGGT
Organism: uncultured Microthrixaceae bacterium; assembly: GCA_963793965.1. Taxonomy (GTDB): domain Bacteria; phylum Actinomycetota; class Acidimicrobiia; order Acidimicrobiales; family Acidimicrobilacustridaceae; genus UBA4742. The sequence goes on along the minus strand of CAWCCB010000005.1, from coordinate 565,793 downwards.
GATCGGAACCAGCGCGCCCCCGATGCCGCCGAAGAGCACGAGACCACCGAAGGCCACTGCGTTGGCCTGCTGGAGCGTGCGACACAGCGCCGTGATCATGACGCCGAGCAGCACGAGGCACGTTCCGAACGCCACCACCAGGGGGACCAGCGCGAGCAGCGGGCCACGGACCCGTAGGTCGAACACGGGGATGCCGATGGCGAAGACGGCGATGAACTGGATCACCGACAGGGCGAGTCGCGGCGCGGCCTTGCCAGCGATGATCTCCACGGACGTGGCCTGGCTGGCCCGCAGCCGGTCCCAGGTGGCCCAGCCGTACTCTGCGAAGAAGGCGAAGCTGGTCATGCCCACGATGTAGAAGCCGTTGGCTACCGCTTCGCCGGGGACGACCTGTTCGGCGCCGTTGGCCTGCGGGTAACCGCCGGCCACCATGGCCAGGCGGAACGTGGGTTTGAGGAACGCCATCAGGATCAACGGAAACACGAGCAGGATCATGATCGGGAGGGGATCGCCGGCGACCACCTGGGCCTCGTGCCGCATGATCGCCAGGACCCGCCTAGACGACATCGCGCCGCTCCTCGCCTCCGGGACCGTATCGGCGACCGGTGAGCTCGAGGAACACGGTCGTCGAGGCTGGGCTGAACGATCTCGAGGGACCGAAGCGTCCCGATTCGTTCGCCCAGCTGGAGGAGGAGCTCGGCCGTGGCCGGACCGGGGTGGCGGGCCCGGAGTCGCACGAGCGAGCCATGGATCTCGATCGACGCCTCGGCTGGCGAGTCCAGCCGCGGCGCCACCCCCCGGAAGGTCAGCTCGATCACGCTGGTGCCGTGGGCGGCGACGAGCTCGTCCATCGGCCCGCGGGTGACGACCCGGCCGTGGTCGAGGATGACCACCGACGCGGCCAAGCTCCTCGACCTCGGCCAGGTAGTGGGTGGAGTAGACCACGGCCGAGCCCTGGGAGGCGACGAGCGTGACGAGCTCCAGCAGCGCGGCGCGAGTGCGGACATCGGCGCCCGTGGTCGGCTCGTCGAGCAGGACGAGCGCCGGACGGTGGAACCAGGGCGATCGCGGTGTGCAGGCGGCGGCGCTCGCCGCCCGACAGCTCGGCCACGCCGACGATCGAGCAGGTCGGTCAGGACGAGGGCGTTCGGCTACCTGATCGATTGCTTCCCGGAGCCGCTTGCCGCGCAGCCCGGCCAACTCGGCGAAGAAGCGCAGGTTCTGTCGACACGTCAGCGTGGGGTACACGCCCGTCTCCTGGGGGGCGACCCCCAGGAGCTGCCGAGCCGCGCGGGGATCGCGGTGAGGGTCGAACCTCCCCGACGCGCACCGTGCCTTCGTCGGGGTGCACCAGGCCCGAGACGATCGATACCAGCGTGGTCTTGCCGGCGCCGTTCGGTCCCAGCAGGCCGACGATCTGCTCCCTCGGCCACGTCAGGTCGACCTGGTCGAGCACCCGCCGCGGCCGTAGGACTTGGTGACGTCCCGACACCGCCAGCGTCGGCAGATGTCTGCACCATCTACCCCCTCCTTCCCGTCTCACGCTCGGACGAAAGATACGTATCCGTATCTAAGATACGGTATACGTATCCAAATGTCAAGGGCAACGTGGGGGATAATGCATCCGGTGACGATCGACCACAGCGCGTCCCCGACGGGGACCCCCGTCGAAAAGTGGACTCCAGGAGCGCCGGCGAGCACGGACCCGCCAGGCGCTGGTCGGCGCCGCCCGCCTCGTCTTCGCCCGCAAGGGCTTCGAGGGAGCGTCACTCGACGAGATCGCGGCGACCGCCGGGTACACCCGCGGCGCCATCTACAAGCACTTCGAAGGCAAGGAGGATTTGTTGTTCGCGGTGTACGACCTGGTCAACGAGCAGGCGCTCGAGCGGTTCTCCAGCCTGTTCGAGGGCGGCGACGCCCGGGTCATGGATCCATCGACCATCGTCGAGACGTGGCGCCAGGAGTTCGCCGACGACGCCGACCTGCGGGCACTCGACCTCGAGTTCCAGCTCTACGTGCTGCGCCATCCCGAGGTGCGAGAGCGCACGGTGGCCCATCGGCGCCACAACCGTGACGTGGTGGTGGCGTTCATGCGCGGCGCACTCGAAGGATGCCGATTTCAAGGTGCCACCGGAGACGCTGACCTCGATCCTGCTGATCACCTCGGACGCCTTCAGCAACGCGGCGCAGCTCGACCCGGATGCCGCCGATCTCTACCGGGTCTTCCTCGAGCTCTTCCTGCCCACCGCGATCGACGATCAGGGTCGGCCCTCCGACTGATCACACGTGGTGCCATCCGGTCCGAGGCTGCGGGAGAACCCTGGTCGCCGATCGATTCATCCGAGTGCCGACCCGACCGTTCGTGTCAGGCTGGCGCATGGCCGAGGCCCAGGCGATCGACGAGCAGCCCGTGTCGCTGCCCCCGTCGCTGGGCGCGGCGCTGGGCTGGGAGCTGCGGGAGGCGTTCCGTCCGCCGTTCGCCGATCTGCTGGTCGTGGCCTTCAACGCCGCCCTCATGTGCGTGGCCTGGTTCCTGCTCCCGACCTCCTGGCAGAACTGGTTGTTCACCCTCCACGGCCCGTTGGCCTTCGCCATGGTCCTGGCCGGCTGGATGTACTCCGACGTGCCCGCCACCAACGTGCTGGCCCCCGACAGCCGGCGCGTGCTGGCCGCGCTCGACGACCCGGCGATGCTGCGCCGACTGCTCTACGCCAAGAACCTGACCCTGTGGTGCCTGGTGGCGCCGTTCTGCACCGTGGTGGCGGTGATCATCGGCTGGGTCCACCACGACTGGCCCCCGACCCTGGTGAGCGTGACCGCCATCGCCGTGGTCCCGTTCGGCACCCTGGGCGTCAGCGCCTGCGTGGGCATCCGCTGGCCGTATCACCCTCGTGAGCTGCGCTTCCGCTGGGAGCACCGGCGGGAGTGGCGCCACATGATCGTGCGCTGGATCGCGCTGGTGCTGACCCCCTACGGCCTGGTCCCGCTGCTGGCCGTCGATCATCATCACCCCCAGCCTGGTCCTGTGGTCGATGCTGTCGGAGCACGGGCTGACCGACAAGCTGCCCACCACCCACTTCGCCGGCGGCGTGGCCCTGGCCGCGGTGGTGTCGATGGCCGCCTTCTTCGCCGGCCACCGGTTCAGCCTGCGGTTCGTGGGCCGTCGCCGTGACCAGCTGCGCGCCTACCTGGCCGACCCCGACCGCGGCTGATCCCCGACCGCTACCCGAGCACCGGTCGGGCCAGCTCCTGGTCGAGGACGCCTTCTCTCGAAGTAGCCATCGCTGGCGTAGCCGACCTGATCGTGGCGCGGCTGGTCGGTGAGGATCAGCACGCTGTCGGGCTGACGGGGCACCGGCGAGACCCTATCCGCCACCGGCCTCACCGTTGCTCGAGGGCCAGGCCGGGCTGGGCGCCGGCGGCCGGGATGCGGGCCCGGGCGCTGACGTCGCCCAGCAGCTGCGCCTGCAGGAAGTCCACACCGCGGCGGCGATGGCGTCGCGCCGGGGCGAGGTGGTCGGCGGGGCCGCGTGGTCGTCACCGGCGCTGGTCAACAGATAGCTCGGCGTCGGGGCCTCGGCGAACAACGCCCGGGTCTGCGAGGGGGGATTGGTCACATCCGCGCTGCCGGTGACGGCGAACACCGGTGCCGTGGCGCCCGCCCGCCGGGGCACCGGCCTGGCCGAGTAGGCCACCACCGCCGCCACCCGGGGGCCGCCGCAGGTGCCCGCCGCCAGGCTGAGGGCGGCGAAGGCGGCGGCGGTGGCCCCGTCGGAGTGACCGGCCAGGGCCACCGGCCCGGCCCGGATGGCGCCGGCCAGCGGACCACCCGGGATGGACGCCGCCAGCAGGGCGCCGGCCACGAACAGCAGGTCGCACGGCTCCTGGGCCAGGTCGCGCTCGTCGGGGGTTCCGGCCAGTGCGCTGGAGGCGCCCGGGAACTCGGGCGAGGCCACCACGAAGCCCGCCCGGGCCAGGTCGTCGAGCAGCGCGCCGTATCGGAGCGGCCGAGGCGTCGAAGCCCGGGCCGAACACCACCAGCGGCCACGGGCCCCTTCCCGTGGGTGGCTCACGCACCGTCGTGGTCAGGGTCCGATCTGATCGGGCCCCGACCGGCGGGCGGGCCGGTGTCGGGCGCGTCGGGTCGGTGAAGGTCAAGGTCAGCTGGCGCAGCGGGCGTCGCGGCCGGCCCCGAACGCGACCGACGGGGCGATGGTGGCGGCCGCCCGGCGATGGCCGACGGCGGTCGAGCGGGTCGAGGTGGCCGGGGTGGTCGAGGTGGCGATGGTCGGGCCCAGGCGACGAGCAGGCCGCCAGCCCGAGCAGCACCACCACGATCGCGTCCAGGGCGATCCGCCGACGGCGTGACCAGCTGGGTGCCGCGCATCACCCGTCGAGCCTGTCACTCCGGCGGCGGCGATGGTGACGATGCCCGCGTCGCGTCAGCGGGCGCGGAAGATCGACCAGGTCAGCAGCGCGGCCACGCTCGCCGGCAGGATCGGCCAGGCCGTGATCCCGTGGTGCGCAGCCAGGGCGGTGACGGCCACCGCCACCACCACCCCCAGGGCGATGGTCCAGTCGTCGCCGACCACGAAGTCGTACCAGAAGCGCCCGAAGGCGACGAGGTGCTTCACGTCGGCGCCACGGGCGGCAGGGGGCTGGTGCGGCCACCCGGCGTCGGGTCACCGCCACCAGGGCGAACGAGCCCAGGGCCACGAAGGCCAGCAGGGCCAGGATGGCGGTCTCCCCGCCGGGCCAGCTGACCCCGGCTCCTTCCGCGCTCCAGAACGTGCCGAAGGTGGTGAGCATGATGCCGACGCCGAACTTGAGGGTGTTCTCGGGCACCCGCGACAGCGGTGCGTGCACCACCGCGCCCACGATCACGACCACCACCAGCGCGGCCGCCGCGCCCAAGGCGGCCAGGCCCACGTTGTGCTGGGTGCCGCCGAAGGTCACCACCAGGAAGGCGACCTCGAGACCCTCCAGGAACACGCCCTTGAAGGCCACGGTGAACCCGTACCAGTCGTGGGCGGCGTTGGCCCGCAGGTCGTCGACCTCGGCCTGGAAGATGGCGTCCTCGTCGTGGAGGGCCTTGAGGCCGCTGGCCCGCAGGATGGCCTTGCGCAGCCACTGCAGGCCGAAGATGAGCAGGATCGTGCCCACCACCACCCGCAGGGCGTCGATGGGCAGCTTGGTGAGGGCCGGGCCGAACACGACCACGATGAGGGTCAGCGCGCCCAGCGCGGCGGCCACTCCCCAGGCCGCGGACCGCCAGCCCCGGGTGACGGCCACGGCCAGGACGATGGTGAGCGCCTCCACCATCTCGACCGCGGAAGCCCCGAAGGCGGCCAGGAACAGGAACAGGTTGGACATGTGCTCACCTCCCGGGCGCCGCTTGGTAGTGTATTCGACGTCGCTCAAGGGAAAGTAGTCGATGCTACCAAGCGGGGCCACCTCGGATGCCGGATTCGACCCCGATCGGATCGATGGCCTGGCGCCGGCCGAGCGACGTGTCGCCCACTTCCTGATCGACGCGGGTCCCGATGTGCTGGTGCTGAGCGCGGCGGCGCTGGCCGCCCGGTTGGGAACCAGCGACGCCACCGTGGTGCGCACGGCGAAGGCCCTGGGCTTCGCCGGGATGGCCGAGCTGCGACAGGCGCTGGCCGAGCGCCAGCTCCAACGGCGCGACGACCCGCCGCTGGCCGTGCGGCTGCAGCGGACGCTGGCCGATTCGGAACCGGATCAGCTGCTGGCCACCAGCGTGGCCAACCACCTGACCGGTCTGGACAGCCTGGCTCGACGGGTCACGCCCGACGTCTTCGCGGAGGCCGTTCGGGTGCTCGGCCAGGGTGAGCGCATCGTGTGGCGCGGCGTCGGACCCTCGGCCTGCCTGGCCGACTACGGCCGGCTGCTGTGCGAGCGGATCGGGCGGCCCGGCGCCGTCTGGACCCACACGGGGACGGCGTTCGCCGACGAGCTGGCTGGCCTGACCAGCGGCGACGTGGTCGTGGCGCTGGCCTACGGCCGGCTGCAGAACCACGTCCACGCGCTGGTCGACCACGCGGCCGCGCTGGGCGCAGCCACGGTGCTGGTCACCGATGTCCGCCAACCTCGGCTGGCCGGGCGAGTGGCCATGGTGCTCGAGAGCGGCCGCGGCGTGCCCGGCCTGTTCGCCAGCCACGCCAACACGCTCGTGCTGGTGGAGGCGCTGGTGCTCGGGCTGGCCGCCCGGGACGAAGATCGGGCGGAGGCCAGCCTGGCCACCCTCAACGACCTCCGGGCGGTGCTGGCCGGTCGGCGCCTCGACGTCGACGCGCCCTGACCGACCCAACCGTGCTTCCTGTCAGCTCAGCGACCGCATACGAGTCGCTCCGCTGACAGGTTCCTCGAGGAGTGGGTCAGTCGGAGCCGATGGCCGCGAGCACGTCCAGCCGGGAGGCGCGACGGGCCGGCAGGATGGCGGCCACCACGCCGGCCAGGGCGGCCACGATCACGACCACCACCAGCTGGCCCACCGGGATGGCCAACTGGTGGATGCCGGAGTCACCCAGCGACTTGACCACCGACCAGCCGAAGAAGAGCCCGATGATCAGGCCCAGCAGCGTGCCCAACAGGGCGGTGATCACCGCCTCCCAGCGGATGACCGAGCGGGTCTGGCGTCGACTCATGCCCACGGCGCGCATCAGCCCGATCTCGTGGGTGCGCTCGAAGATGGACAGCGCCAGGGTGTTCACGATGCCCAGCAGGGCGATGACGACGGCCAGGCCCAACAGCACGTAGATCAGCCCGAGCAGGGTGTTGACCCCCTGGGTCTGGCTGGCCTTGAACTCGGCCACGTTCTCCACCTTGGCCGTCGGGTAGGGGGCGGTGATGCGGTCGAGGGCGGCGCGCACCGAGGTGAGGTGCGACGAGTCGGCGCCCACGTAGATCTGCTGGATGAGGTAGTTCGGGGAAGTGGGCGTCGAACCCCGCCGAGCTGAGGAACGCCTCGCCCACCAGATCGGCGTCGTGGTAGATCACCGCCACGGTCAGCTGGACGGGTTGGGGATCGAGGAAGCGGGCGGTCACCTTCGAGCCGAGCCGCAGCTGGTTGTCGTCCGCGAACTTCTGGCTCACCGCGATCTGGTCGGCGCCGAGCGCGTCGAGCGAGCCCTGGCGGACGTCGATGTCGCCCAGCTTGGGCAGGACGTCGGTCTGGAAGCCGGGGATCTGGTCGCTGCTGCCCTCGAGGTCGACGTTTCCGAGCTGGACGGCCAGCACCGCCGTCACCCCCGGCGTCTGGCGGATCTGGGCCGCGACCGAGTGGGGCAGGCCCACGCCGCCGGTCTGTCCCGTCTGTCCCGAATCGATGAAGAACTGCCCGTGGAACTGGCTGTCGATGGTCTGGTTCACCGACGCGGTGGCCGAGGCCGCGAAGATCGAGAAGAAGGCCATCAGACCGACGCCGATCATCAGCGCGGCGGCGGTGGACGCGGTGCGCTTCGGGTTGCGGGTGGCGTTCTGGCGGGCCAGGCGACCGGTGACGCCCTTGAGCCGGGCCACCGGTGCCCCGATCAGGTTGCTGATGGGCGCGGCGATGACGGGGCCGAGCACGGCCACGCCCAGGAAGGTGACCAGAGCCCCGCCGCCGACCACCGCGATCCCGTTGTCGAGGTTGCCGAACAGCCCCAGGAACAGGGCGGCCACCCCCAGGGCCAGCACCAGCAGACCGGCGATCGTGCGCACGAGCGAGCGGGCCGACCGGTCGACGTTGATCTCGCGCAGCGCGGCCATGGGGGACACCCGAGAGGCCCGGATGGCGGGGGCGATGGCCACCACCATGGTCACGCCCACCCCGGCGATGAAGGCCACCACCACCGAGCTGACGTGCACGACCGCCCCGCTGGCCGGGATGCCCAGGCCCAGACCGCTGAGCAGCGCCTTGAGCCCGATGGCCACCAGGATCCCGAACCCGAGGCCGAGGACGGCCGAGATCAGCCCGACCACGAACGCCTCGCCCAGCACCGACCCCAGCACCTGGCCGCGGCTGGCCCCGATGGCCCGCAGCAGCGCCATCTCGCGCGTGCGCTGCGCCACGATGATCGAGAAGGTGTTGTAGATGATGAACGACCCCACGAACAGGGCGATGACCGCGAACACCAACAGGAACGTGCTGAAGAACGACAGGGCCTGCTGGATCTGGTCCTGGGACTCCTTGGTGGCCGCCGCGCCGGTGATGGCCTCGGTGTGGACGGGCAGCCGACGGGAGATGGCGTTGACCAGCTGCTCCTGAGAGACGCCAGGCCGGCCCTGGACCCGGATGCCGGAGAACATGCCCGGCTGGCCCACCAGTCGGGCCGCGGTGTCCTGATCGAAGATGGTGACGGTGGCGCCCAGCAGGCTGTTCTGGGTGCCGAAGGTGGCGATGCCCACGATCTGCTCGGTGCGTCGGCCGCCCTTGGTCAGCACGCCGATGGCTTGGCCCACCGAGAAGTGGTCGTCGTTGGCCGTCTGGCGGTCGATGGCCACCTCACCCGCCCGGGTGGGGGCTCGCCCGGTGGCGATGCGGAACGGGTTCAGGCGCGACGTGCCGTCCCAGCTCACCCCGAGCGTGGGCGCGCCCCGGTTGGGATCGCCGATGGCCTTGCCGTCGTGGCCGATCAGCTGGGCGTAGCCCGTGGTGCCGCCCAGGGCCAGCTCGACGCCGGGCGTGGAGGCCACCCGCGGCACCAGCGACTGGGGCACCTCGGCCCGGGTGGCCGGGCCGCCCTGGGGGTTGTCGAGGGTCACGGTGGAGCGGACCACCGCGTCGGTGCCTTGGTAGACGCCGGCGAAGAGCTGGTTGAACGTCTGTTGGATGGTGTCGCTCAGGACCAGGGTGCCGGTCATGAAGGCGACCCCCAGCGTGATGGCCAGGGCGCTGGCCAGCAGCCGCAGCTTGTGCGCGAAGAGGCTCTTGAGCGTCGTCTTGAACATGTTCCTGGAGTCTGTCGCAGTCGCTCGGCGCCGTCAGGTGTGATTTCGGCCACAGGCGCCCGATACGGCGGCCGCCGGCGTCACCACTGCTTGACCGCCAGGTAGACGGCGGCCACCGCACCCACGGTGCACACCACGGCCCGCAGGGCGCGGGCCGAGATGCGGCGGGACAGCCGGGCGCCGATCGGCCCACCCACCGCGCTGCCCACCGCCAGGGCGGCCGCCGCCCCCCAGTACACCGGAGCCACGAAGGCGAACAGGACCCCGGCCACGCCGTTGCAGACCAGCGCCAGCATCTGCTTGGTGGCGTTGAGGCGGGGGGCGGTGTCGTCCACGAACACGCCCAGGGCGGCGAAGAAGAGCACACCGATGCCGGTGCCGAAGTAGCCCCCGTAGACCGAGATGGCAACGATCACCAGGCGCAGCGGTCCGTGACCCTGGTGCGAGGATCGCTGCACCCATCGGGCCAGCGCCGGCTGGGCGGCGGTGACGCCGCTGGCCACCAGCAGCAGGACGGGGACCACCAACTCGAAGGTGCTCGGCCGAGAAGGCCAGCAGCAGCACCGCCCCCACCAGCGATGCGGCCGCGGCCAGCGGCAACAGCTGGGCCAGGCGGGGCGCCTGCCCGCGCAGCTCGTAGCGGAAGGCGACGGCACCCGAGATGTTGCCGGGGAGGACGCCGATGTCGTTGGTCACGTTGGCCGAGAGCGGCGGCAACCCCACGGCGATGAGCACCGGGAAGGTGAGCAGGGACCCGGCCCCGGCGATGGTGTTGACCGCGCCGGCGGCCACACCCGTGACGGCCACCACGGCCAGCTCGAGGGGGGTCATGGGCAGCGCCAGCGCCCGCGCCGCGACCGGGCTGGCGGACAGGGGCGGGCGCAGCATCGGGCCAACCTAGCGGTGGACCTGGCCCGGACTTGAGCCCGGCGGGAGTCGGCGTCGTCGGGCCGGAGCCATACTGGGCTCATGGCACGTCCCCCTGCTCCGTCGATTCGGGGTCGGCGCTGAGGTGGGCTACCTGGTCAAGGAGCTGTTCCTCACCCTGCAGGGCGAAGGGGCCAACGCCGGGCGTGCCGCCGTGTTCTGCCGGTTCGCCGGTTGCAACCTGTGGAGCGGCCAGGAGCGCCACCGGGCCGACGCCGTGTGCCGCTTCTGCGACACCGACTTCGTGGGGACCGATGGACCGGGCGGTGGCCACTTCGACACGGCCGAGTCGTTGGCCGACGCCGTGATCGGGGCCTGGGTCGGTGGCCCCTGGCGGCGCCGAGCCGCTGGTCGTGTGCACCGGCGGCGAGCCCCTGTTGCAGCTGGACGCGGCCCTCCTCGACGCCCTGCACCGGCGCGGCGCGATGGTGGCCATCGAGACCAACGGCACCCTGGCCGTGCCTCCGGGGGTCGACTGGGTGTGCGTGAGCCCGAAGGCCGAGGCGCCCCTGGTGGCGCGGGCCGGCGACGAGCTGAAGGTGATCTTCCCCCAGGACGGGTTCGGCGACGCCGAGCTGGACGGGTTCCTCGACCTCGAGTTCGACCACTTCTTCGTGCAGCCCATGGACGGTCCCGATCGGCTGGCCAACACCGAGGCGGCGGTGGCGTGGTGCCTGACCCACCCGCGCTGGCGGCTCTCCGTGCAGACCCACAAGGCGATCGGCATCCCCTGATGGAGCTGTTCAAGGCGTTCACCTTCGAGGCCGCCCACCGCCTGCCCCACGCCCCCGAGGGCCACAAGTGCGCTCGCCTGCACGGCCACTCCTACCAGGTGACGGTCCGGGTGGAGGGGCCGGTCGATCCCGAGGCGGGCTGGGTGGTCGACTTCGCCGAGCTGAGCTCGGCGATGGCGCCGCTGCTCGATGTGCTCGACCACCACTACCTCAACGAGGTGGATGGCCTCGACAACCCGACCAGCGAGGTGCTGGCCATGTGGTTGTGGGAACGCCTGGCGCCGACCCTGGCCGGGCTGTCCCAGGTGGAGGTGCGCGAGACCTGCACCGCCGGATGCTCCTATGGGGGACCGGCCCTCAGCTGATCAAGGGAGGAGGTGAAGGCCTGCGGCGTCGGACCGTGCTCACGGAGATGGCGGACCCGCGCCTCGGACTCGTCGGTGGTCGGCAGCTGGCCGGTCGGCACCCACCACAGCGCGGTGGTGGCCTCGGCCACCCGTTCGAACCAGGTGGCGCGCTGGCGCAGGACCTGGCGGTGCATCCGCCCGTAGACCCAGTCCGCCAGCTCCTCCACGGTTCGCCAGACGCTCATGTTGACGATGACCCCGGCGCTGTCGTGCGCGTCCCAGGAGAACGCCTGCACCGCGGTGGCATTGCCCTCCTCGGTCCGGAGGCGCCAGACGAAGCCAGGGGCGGTGTCGGCCGAGGCGTTCACGGGATCGAGCTGGGCCACGAAGTCGCGCAGCTGATGGCTGTCGATGGGCGCCTGCAGCCGGGCGATGTTCACCTGCGCGAGCTGGAAGGCCACGGGGCGCGACCCTAGATGATCTCGGCCATACTGGCGCTTCGTCGAGCCCTCGCCCGGGCGGCGAACGACCGACGACGACAGGGGAGCGAGTGGGGTCGATGCGGGGGGCTGCGGCGATCGTGGGGGTGGCCGACGCGGTGTCGCCCACCGGCGAGCTGGAGCTGACCGGCCGGGCCCTGGAAGCCACCATGGTGGCCGAGGCCCTGGCCGACGCCGGGCTCACCCTCGACGACGTCGACGGCGTGTGCCACGCCGGATCGTCGATGCAGCTGGCCGAGTACCTGGGTATCCACCCCCGGTTCACCGACTCGACCATGACCGGCGGATCGAGCTTCGAGGTGCACGCCGAGCACGCCGCCGCGGCCATCGCCGCCGGGCTGTGCGACGTGGTGGTGAGCGTGTACGCGGCCACGCCCCGCAGCGACCGCACCCACCGGCGGCCCTTCGCCCGTCCCAACCTGGCCGGACCCAACCCCATGCTGGAGTGGGAGGCCCCCTACGGGCTGCGCATGCCCATGGGCCCCTACGCCCTGGCCGCCAACCGGCACATGGCCAAGTTCGGCACCACCTCGGAGCAGCTGGCCCAGATCGCGGTCAGCACCCGTGACTGGGCGGCGTTGAACCCCCGGGCCCGCTACCGCGACCCCATCACCGTCGCCGATGTGCTGGCCTCGCCGCTTCAGTGCTCGCCGCTGCACCTGCTCGACTGCTGCCTGGTCACCGACGGGGCCGGCGCCTTCGTGATGACCAGTGCCCAACGGGCTCGCGACCTGGCCAAGCCTCCGGTGCTGGTGTTGGGCGCGGGCACCTGCCACGACCACGCCATGATCAGCCAGATGCCCGACCTGACCGTCACCCCCGGGGCCGTGTCGGGGGCCAACGCCTTCGCCATGGCCGGCGTCGGGCCCGACGACGTGGACGTGTTGATGGGCTACGACAGCTTCACCATCACCGCCCTGTTGCACCTCGAGGACCTGGGCTTCTGCGCCAAGGGCGAAGGCGGTCCGTTCGTGGCCGACGGGCGGACCGGCCCGGGCGGGTCGTTGCCCATGAACACCAACGGCGGCGGTCTCTCCTACACCCACCCGGGCATGTACGGGATGTTCCTGATCGTCGAGGCGGTGCGCCAGCTCCGCGGCGAGGCCGGTCCCCGGCAGGTGGCGGGCGCGGAGATCGCCGTGGCCCACGGCTCGGGCATGGTGCTGTCGTGCATGTCCACCCTGGTGCTGGGCACCGAGGCCGACGGCGTGAGGGGCCGGTCGTGACCCCGGGCGACGACCGACCGGCCCGCCCGGCGCGGGTGGAGGCGCCCGATCACCGAAGCCAGCGGTCCGTTCTGGGAGGCCACCCGACAGCGTCGGCTGGTGCTGCCGTGGTGCGTGGCCTGCGACCAGGCCTTCTGGTTCCCCCGTGAGGTCTGCCCGCGCTGTCTGGGGTCGGCCATCGAGTGGCGTCCGGCGTCAGGGCGCGGGGTGGTCTACGCCGTCACCGTCGATCACCGACCCGCCCTGTTGCCCCAGGTGTTCGGCGACGAGCCCTATGCCGTCGCCCTGGTCGATCTGGACGAGGGCGTGCGCATGCTCACCAACGTCGTCGGTGCGCCGCCCGACGATGTGGCTGTGGGCCTGGCCGTCGAGGTGACCTGGGAGCCGATGTCGGACGGTCGCCACCTCGTCCTGTTCCAACCCGTTCAGGACGGGGGATCGGGGAGCTCGAGGTAGCGCTGGCGGGCCTCGTCGTAGGCGTGGCGGTCGCTGACGATGTCCTCGGCCAGCCGGATGACCTCGTCGGGCGCGGGCGGTCGCAGGGACAGGCGGGACACCCGGCGGACGTTGAACATGGACATGCCGGCGCCGATGGCCACGCCGGCCAGGGGCACCAGGGCCCGGGAGAACCGCACCGCGGTGCGCCGCAGGATCAGGTCGCTCAGCCAGGCGGCGGCGTCGCGGGCCATGGCCGGGGTGGCCCGGCGGCCCACCGAGGTGGCGTAGCCGGCGGCCTCGGCCAGGTCGGTCAGCACCACGTCCGGATCGGGGGAGCGGCCGGCCTTCTGGTAGGCCCGGGTCCGCGCCGAGGCGGCCACGTAGGTCTCGAACACCTCGCCCACCACCGCGGTCAAGATGGCCGCGGCGGTGGCCGTGCCCACGCTGCCGAACAGGGCCAGCTCCTCGGCGGCGGCGGCCGACGCACCGCCCACCCCGGCCAGGGCCACGTGGCGCGAGCTGCGGTCGCTGGTCAGCGGATAGTGGACGGCGGCGAAGATGATGACCCGCTCGGCCTGCAGGACCCGGTCGCCCACGCGTCGCAGCACCCGCTCGACGGTGGCCGAGCTCAGGCCGCGGTAGCGACGCAGGCCGGCCACCTCGTCGTAGACGTCGGCCACCACGCCGTCCCACAGCTGCGACAGCTCGTCGCGCACGGGTTCGGGCAGGCGCTCGTTGCGCAGGCGGCGGGGGGCGGCCCGGTCGAAGCGGAGCCGCTCGGCCACCGCCGGGGGCAGGTCGCTGAGCTCGAGGTGGCGGACGGGGACCTGGGCGTCGGGGCCCGACCCCCGTCCTCGACATGGGGAGCGCCGGCGGAGCGCCGGTGGCGCCGGCGGGATCAGCGGGGTTCCCCGAGCTCATGGATCGAGGGTACCGGCGGGGCCCTCGGCCGTGGGGCCGGGCGCTCAGGCCGAGGCGGTGAGCCGGCGGCCGCTGCGCAGGATGTCGGCGCAGGCCTGGGCCACCTCGACGCCCTTGGTGACCAGGTGCTCGGTGAAGAAGCGGACGTCTCCGTCGTCGTGCTCGTCGAAGCGCTGGGGGGTGAGCACCGCCGACAGCACCGGGCACCTCGGCCTCGAGCTGGACCTGCATGAGGCCGTCGAGCACGGCCTGGGCCACGAACTCGTGGCGATAGATGCCCCCGTCCACCACCAGCGCCGAGGCCACCACCGCGTCGTATCGGCCGGTCCGGGCCAGGAGCTTGGCCCGCAGCGGGATCTCGAGCGCGCCGGGCACGTCGAACCGCTCGACCTGCGCGTCGGGGAGCAGCCCCGCGATCTCGGCCAGGAAGGCCTGGCGGCACCCGTCGGTCAGCTCGTGGTGCCACTGGGCCTGCACGAAGGCGATGCAGAAGTCAGAAGCGCGTGCGTCATGGTCGTTCTCTCCCACGGTCGTGGATCTATTCGACCACCACCCTAGCGCCGGCCGGGGAGGCTTGCCGGCGGGGCGGAAGCAGGCGGAGGCCGCCAGGCCGGAGCCGCTGGATCGGTGTCACCCAGATGCCGAAGGCGCCCGCCGGGAGGCTTGCCGAGCGGGGGGTCAAGAAGGCGGAGGCCGCCAGGCCGGAGCCGCTGGATCGGTGTCACCCAGATGCCGAAGGCGCCCGCAGGGAGGCTTGCCGACCGAAGGGCAAGCATCAATGAGGGATCAGGCCACCGTCGGCCACCAGCACCTGGCCGGTGACGTAGCTGGCCGCGTCAGAGGCCAGGAACAGCGCCGGTCCGACCATCTCGTCGGGATCGGCGAAGCGCCGCAGCAGGCTGAGCGTGCGCATGGACTCGACCACCTCGTCGGGGTTGTTGGTGACCATGTCGGTGAGCGTGGTGCCCGGCGCCAGGGCGTTGACCCGGATCCCCAGCGGGGCCCAGGCGCCGGCCATCGACCGGGTGAACGACAGCAGTCCGGCCTTGGCCGCCGAGTAGCTGGCCTGGGACGCGGAGAACATGAAGGCCCCGGCCGAGATGACGTTGACGATCGAGCCGGCGGGGCTCTGCGAGAGCCAGGGCAGGGCCTCCTGGGCCAGGAACACCGGACCCCGAAGGTTCACGTCCATGATCTTGGCGTAGGCGGCCGGGGTGAACGCACCCAGGGGTTCGGTCAGCCCGGTGGCCGCGTTGTTGACCACCACATCGATGCGGCCGAAGCGCTCGGCGGTGGCCGCCACCAGGGCGGCGATGCCGTCGAGATCGCTCAGGTTGGTGGGCACCCCCAGCGCCTGGCCACCGGCGGCCTCGAGCGCGGCCTGGGTCTGGGCGCAGGCGTCGGCCTTGCGGCTGGCCACCACCACCTCCGCGCCGGCGGCCACGAACCCCTCGGCGATGGCCCGGCCGATCCCGCGCGTGCCCCCGGTCACGATGGCCACCCGGCCGGTCAGGTCGAACAGCGTGGCCAGCTTGTCCTTGTCCATGGCTGGGCTCAGGTCCCTCTCGGTCTCGTCGTTCTGGCGATGGATCTCCACCGTCGCGCGTCGGGTTTCATCGCCAGAACGGGACTCGAGTCAGGTGACCTGGGAGGCGACGTCGGCCAGGAAGGCCTGGGCGCCCTCGATCACCTGGTCCTCGGAGCCGAAGATCATCAGGTCCACGATGTCGATCCCGAGCTCGGCCTGGCGCTCCAGGCTGGCCACCGTGTCCTCGGGCAGGCACTGGCTGACCAACAGCAGGTCGTCGAAGTCGCGGCCCTCCTCGTCGCAGAACCGCCGGAGCTGCTCGAGGCGCTCGGCCACGGCCTCGAAGCCGTCGGCCAGCAGGGCATCGCCCTTGGCCGACACGGCCCAACCGTCCCCCCAACGGGCGGCTCGGCGCAGGGCGGCATCGCCGTGGCCGCCCACGATCACCGGGATGGTGTGGCCCTCGCCCGGAGGCTGGGGTCCGAAGCCGGCCTCGACGTGGGAGTAGAACCGGCCGTCGTAGGCCGCCACCCCGTTGGTCCAGGCGTTGCGCATCAGCGCCACGTGCTCGTCGAGCCGGGCGAAGCGGGCCTCCATGGGTACGTCCACCGCGTCGAACTCCTCGGCCATCCATCCCGCGCCCACGCCCAGCAGCATGCGACCGCCGGCGATGTAGTCGATGGTGGCCAGCTCCTTGGCCAGCACCACCGGATGGCGGTAGGTGGGGATGAGCACCCGGGTGCCGAAGCGGATGGTGGAGGTGGCCCCGGCCACCGCGCCCATCACGGCCACCGGATCGGCGAAGGGCAGCGCGGCCATCATCAGGTACGAGCCGTCGGCGGTGTAGGGGTACTTCGACTCGAGGTTGGTGGGGGTGAACAGGTGGTCGAAGAGCCACACCGAGTCGAAGCCGGCGCTCTCGGCGGCCTGGGCCACCCGGACGAGACCGGCCCCTTCGGGGACGAGGCCGGCGTTGGGGAGATGCAGTCCGAATTTCACACCCGGCAGTCTGTCAGCCCGTGAACTCGGGGGTGGCGGCGACGGCTTGGGGCGCGACGGCGGCCGTGGTGGGTGGCGCCGCGGTCGTGGTCGAGGCCGCGGTCGTGGTGGTGGTCGCGCAATCGCCCGCGTTCGGGGTCAACGTGGCCGACCCGTTGCCGCCGTCGTCTTGGGACTGGGCCCCCGCGCCCACCGAGGTGGCCGAGGCCGCCGCGTAGCTGGAGCCGCCGCCACCGCCGCCGCCTGGCCCGCCGCCGACGGCGCCGCCGCCTCCCCCGCCTCCGTACCAGCCGCCGCCCCCGCCGCCGCCGGGACCAGCCGTGAACAACGTCGCACCGCCTCCGTTCCCGCCCTGGCCGGAGGAGCCGTCGGTGCCGGGCTCGCCCACCAGGGCGTTCTGGGTGCCGCCCCCGCCCCCGGCTCCGCCGGCGGCCAGGGTGCCGGGGCCGCCGCCGATGCCGTTGCTGCCCACCGTCTGCGGTTGGCCGGCCGTGCCCGATGCGTCGCCCACGCCGCCGTCGCCGCCCGTGCCCTCGACCAGCCCGCCCCCGCCCCCGCCGCCGGCCACGGCCTGGGTGACCGAGCCCACCGCCACCGTGGTCGCGCCGCCGCCACCGGCACTTAGGACGGTCGTCTGCGCGCCACTGTTGCCGCCGCCACCGAAGCCACCTTGGCCGGCCGTGGCGACGGCCGGCTCCGCCGGGCGTGCGACGTCGGGGAGGGTGGCCTGTGCCGATCCGCCGACGCCTCCCACGCGGAGGGTGACGGTGGCTCCCGGCGCCACGGTCAGGGTGGCGGTCAGGCGACCTCCGGTTCCCCCCGTTCCCAAGGCGTCGGTGAGGCCGAGGGTGGCGTCACCGCCGTCGGCGCCGGCCAGCGACACCGTG
Organism: uncultured Microthrixaceae bacterium; assembly: GCA_963793965.1. Classification (GTDB taxonomy): domain Bacteria; phylum Actinomycetota; class Acidimicrobiia; order Acidimicrobiales; family Acidimicrobilacustridaceae; genus UBA4742. Next base: position 548,331 of record CAWCCB010000005.1, on the reverse strand, counting down.
ATCGAGCACACCGATCCGTCGGCCGGCACGGTATAGGTGACCGGCGCACCGGTGAAGGCGTAGCCGATCGGAGTCGGCGGGGCCGAGCTGGCGGGGACTGCCCCTGCGGCCAGCGCGATGCCGCTGGCGACCATCAGACTGGCCGACGCCAGCAGCCCGCGCGCCCCACGTCGCATGTCATCTCCCTGCGATGCCGGGACCGCCTGTCGGTGCCCCGCCGAACCCTCAGGAGGGTAGTCGGCGGCCGCCGTTGCAGCAGCGGTTCCAGTGGCGCTCAGCGGGCCCCGCGAAGCAGTCGTCCGGGGCGTTCGCCGGTGTCCTCGCCCTGTTCGAAGGTGGCGATCCCCGACTTGATGGTGGCCTCGTAGCCGACCGCCCGTTGCACCAGGCGCTTGCCCCCGGCCGGCAGGTCGCCGACCACGATCGGCGTCCCGAGCTGGAGGTGCTCGTAGTCGATCACGTTCAGGTCGGCCAGCATCCCGGCCTCGATCGTGCCCCGGTCACCCAGGCCGTAGAGCCGGGCCGTGTCACGGGTCTGCTTGCGCACCACCCACTCCAGGGGCAGCCGCTCGCCGGACGTGCGGTCGCGGGTCCAGTAGCTGAGCATGAAGGTGGGCTGGCCGGCGTCGCAGATCACCCCGCAGTGGGCGCCGCCGTCGGCCAGGCCCAGCGCGGCCCGGGGATGCAACAGCATCTGCCGGGTCGGCTCCAGGCTGCCCGACGAGTAGTTCAGGATGGGCACGTACAGCAGGGCCTGACCGTCCTCGGCCAGCATGGACTCATAGGCCATGTCCAACGGGGTGCGCCCGGCGGCGGCGGCCAGCGAGGCCAGCGAGCGCTCCGGGCCCGGCTCGTAGTCCGGCGGCGTGCCCAGCACGAAGGTGGTGTCGTAGCTCTTGGCCATGCGCTCGCGGGTCTGGGGATCGGCCGGCTCCCAGTCCACGATCGAACGACGGACGTCGGGATCGCGCAGGGCGACCAGCAGGTCGGCGTCGGACAACCCCCGGGCCTTGAGCTGCTGGTAGGCCGGGATCATGTCGAACAGCGAGTAGGTGGTGTGGTGACCCGACAGCAGGCCGGTGGCCCGGCCGGCCACCTGGGGCCACAGGTCGGCCCCCTCGTCGGCGGCCCGCTTGGACTCGTCCATGAGCTCGCGCCACAGCTCGGGAGCGGCGTCCACCTGGAGCAGGGCGAAGGTGACCGGCCGGCCGATGGCGGCCGAGAGCCGACGCATCCAGTCGACCTCCTTCGCCGGTCCGATGATGTCCTCGCCGGCCGAGCCCATCGGGGCCAGCTCGAACACGCCCGTGCCCAGCTCACCCAGCGCCGCGCCGATGCCGAACAGCTCGTCCTCGGCCGCGTAGGTGCCGGGCACGGGCTCGCCGTCGATGGCCCGGTGGCCCAGGGTGCGCGAGGTCGAGAAGCCCAGTGCGCCAGCCCGGATCGCCTCCTTGACCAGCGCCTTCATCTCGGCGATGTCGTCGGAGGTGGCCGGCTCGTTGCGGGCCCCGCGCTCGCCCATGACGTAGGCCCGCACCGCGCCGTGGGCCACCTGGGTGCCGACGTCGAGGGTCCAGGAGCGTCGGTCGAGGGCGTCGAGGTACTCGCCGAAGGACTCCCAGCCCCAGGTCATGCCTTCGGCCAGGGCGGTGCCGGGGATGTCCTCGACCCCTTCCATGAGCCCGATGAGCCAGTCGTGGCGGTCGGGTCGGGCCGGCGCGAACCCCACGCCGCAGTTGCCCATGACCACCGAGGTCACGCCGTGCCAGGCGCTCGGGGCCAGCACGTCGTCCCAGGTGGCCTGGCCGTCGAAGTGGGTGTGGATGTCGACCCAGCCCGGCGTGACCAGCAGCCCGTCGGCCTCGATCACCCGTTGGGCGGCGGCGCCGCCCAGGTCGCCCACCGCCGAGATGCGGCCGTCGTCGACGGCCACGTCCGCGGTGCGGGCGTTGGCGCCTGTTCCGTCCACGACGGTTCCCCCCCGGACCACGAGATCGTGCATCTTGTCCCCCTTGCGTCCGCGTCGGCGACAGCCGATCGGTCCGGCGCCATCATCCCACGGGTGGGCACGGATGAGAACACGTTCTACCATCGGGGGCACGAGCCATCCGGCCGCGCCCACCACCGGCTCCGCATCGGGCCCATTGGGGAGATCACGTGAGCGACTTCGACGACCTCGGACACCCGGTTTTCGACGCCGACAACCACTACTACGAGGCGCTCGACGCCTTCACCCGCCACCTCGACCCGGCGCTGGGGCCGCGGTGCGTGCAGTGGTGCGAGATCGGCGGGCGCCGCTACCACGTGCTGGGCGGCCGGGTGTCCAAGGCGGTGAGCAACCCGACCTTCGATCCCATCGCCATGCCCGGCGCCATGTACGACTACTTCCGGGGCAACCCCGAGGGCCGCAACCCGCTGGACATGCTGGCCGCCCGCGAACCCATCCGCCCGGCCTACCGCGAGCCGGCGGCCCGGCTGGCCACCCTCGACCAGCAGGACCTGGCCGGCTGCTGGCTGTTCCCCACGTTGGGCATGATCTACGAGGAGCCGCTGCGTCACGATCCCGAGGCGGTGTGCCACACCTTCCGCGCCTTCAACCGCTGGCTGGTCGAGGACTGGGGCTTCAACACCGCCGATCGCATCTACGCCGCGCCCTACCTCACGCTGGCCGACGCCGACTGGGCGGTCGAGGAGCTGACCTGGGCGCTGGACGCCGGCGCCACCAGCATCGTCATGCGCCCGGCCGCGCCCACCACCGCCACCGGCGTGCGCTCGCCCTTCGATGCCCAGTTCGACCGGTTCTGGGGCCTGGTCGACGAGGCCGGGATCACCGTGGTGCTCCACGCCAGCGACGGGGGGGTCTCGTCCAACGGCTTCGCGGTGGACGGCTTCGCGGCCAACTTCGGGTCCGGGAGCTACAAGCCGTCGATCAAGTCGTTCGCCATCGAGCGGGCCATCGACGACTACCTGGTCAGCCTGGTCTTCGAGAACCACCTGGTGAAGTTCCCGAACCTGCGGATCGCGTCGGTCGAGAACGGCGCCGAGTTCCTGGGTGACCTGGTGCGCAAGGTGCGCTCCACGGCCAACAAGATCCCGGGCTACTTCCCCGAGGACCCGGTGGAGATCTTCCGCCAGCACGTGTGGATCAACCCGTTCTGGGAGGACGACCTCTACCAGGTGGTCGACATCATGGGTGCCGACCGGGTCATCTTCGGCTCGGACTGGCCCCACATCGAGGCCCTGCCCGAACCGCTCGACTACCTGCGCGAGGTCAAGGACCTGTCGGCCGACGACCGCCGCAAGGTCCTCCACGACAACGCCCGCGAGCTGCTGGTGCCTACCTGATCGGCCCTTCGGTCGGCAAGCCTCCCTGTGGGCGCCTTCGGCATCTGGGTGTCATCGGTCCAGCGGCTCCGGCCTGGCGGCCTCCGCCTTCTTGTTGCCTACTTGTTGAAGACGTCGGCGCCGAAGGGCTGCAGACCCGAGGCGGCGGCGAAGCCGAGGTGGCCCTGGCCGTCGGCCCCGCCGGTGGTGATCCCCAGCAGGTCCTCGTAGCTGCGCAGCGCCGAGTAGTGGTTGTAGGAGCCGGTCGTGTCCACCGAGCCGGCCTTGATGTAGCGGGCGTTGAACACCACCGCGCCGATCTGGCCGCCGCCGGGCATGTCACCGGGGTGGCTGGGCGGGGTCACGCCGAAGGCCGAGTAGATGCCCATCAGGAGCGGGCTGGCCCCGGGGTAGGCCCAGTTGGGGCCGGGCTGCTCGTTGCAGCAGGCGGCCTGGTCGGTGAAGGGGTTGCCCTCGTCGAAGGTCAGGACCACCAGGGTGCTGCCGTCCTTGTAGGCGTGCGAGCCGAGGATCAGCGGCATCCAGTGCTTGAGCCACAGGTCGGCGCCCACCAGGCCACCGGTCTTGGTGCCTTCGGTGTTGGTGCCCGCGCACGTGCTGTCGTGGCCGTCGTTGCACAGGTTGGGGGTGATGAACATGAACGCCGGCGTCTCGGCCCGGTTGCCCAGGTCGCTGACCAGGTGTCCGGCGAACTTGTCGGGCAGCGGGGTCGACCCGATCTTGCTGGGGGTGCCGACGGCGACCGTGCCCAGGGGCACCACGTCTGCGTTGCACAGGCTCGGGTGGTCGATCACCGAGTGGAAGTAGACGAACGGGTTGTGCCGGTTGGCGTACTGGTCGGTGGCCGCCGCGCCGTTGGTCGGGTCGCTGGCGCCGACGGCGGGATGCGCGCAGGTGGTGCCGCCGGCGGCTCCGGCCGAGGTGTCGGTGGTGCCGCCGTCTCGGGTGGGATCGTTGCCCATGTCCTGGGCGTACTCGCGCCACACCGGGCTCTTGGCGTGGGGGTGCAGGGCGTCGAGCTGGTCGCCGATGGTCAGCGCCGCCGCCGGCTGGACGCATCCCTGCCCGTCGAACTGGCCGGGGTAGAGCGCCTGGTTGGGATCGAGGGTGGAGGGCGAGCCGCCGTTGAGCATGTCCAGGTAGCTACCGGAGCAGTCGCTGTTGGTGGTCTGGTTCGGGGCCTGGCCCGAGATCTGGGCCAGGTAGTTGTCCAGGCTCACGTGACCGGTGGCGTAGTAGTGGGGGATGAGCTCGCCCTTGGCCAGCAGCGTCTGGTTCAGGTAGGTCGCCGCCGAGCCGGGTCCGAAGGTCGTCGAGTAGCTCTCGTTCTCGAGGTCGATCACGATGACGTGCTTGATGGCGCCCGCCGGGACGGGCTGCGCGTCGGTGGTGGTGGCCGGCGCCACGCTCGCCGCGGTCCGGACGCAGCCGCGCCCGGTACCAGGGCCACGGCCAGCACGGCGGCGGCCGCCATCGTGGTCAGTGCAGCCCGCGTCGGGGTCAGGCGGAATCTCATCGGCGCTCCTGGTTCGGATCGTCGGTGCGCCGCCCCCAGGTTGGCGCACTCGTCCGGTTGTGGGCGCCTGTTCTACACCGTATGGCGGCTCGAGTAGGCGCAGCGGCCGGCACGGGCAGGAGGCCGACCCCGCGGCGCCGGTCACCGGAGGCGGGTCCCGAGCCTCACACCCCGACGTAGATGGCCCGGGTGCGGAAGCGCAGGGGCGTCTCGGCGTACTCCTCGAGCGCGTGGCCGATCCAGCCGGAGATGCGGGCCAGGGCGAAGATCACCTCGATGGCGTCGGTGGACATGCCGGCCGAGAAGGCCAGGGCGGCCAGGGCGAAGTCCACGTTGGGCGGCTCGGCCGGCGCTCACCGCCGCGGCCGCCAGGGTGGCCTCCACCAGGGCGGTGTCGTGGGTGCCCAGCAGCGGCGCCAGCAGCCCGAGCAGGCATCGGGCCCGGGGATCGCCGTCGGGGTAGAGCGGGTGGCCGAACCCGGGCAGCGCACCGTTGAGGCTCAGGGCCTCGCCCACGGCGCGCTCGGGTGAGCCCGAGGACTTGGCGTGGGTCAGCAACCGGTGTGCGGCCGCTCCCGCACCCCCGTGCAGCGGGCCGCTGACCGCACCCAGGCCCGACAGCACCACGTCGTAGGGATCGGACCGGGTGGACGCGGCGATGCGGGCGGCCAGCGTGGAGCTGGCCAGCTCGTGGTCGGCCAGCAGGATGAGGGCCGCGTCCAGGGCGCGGGTGCGCGCCGGGTTCGCCGCCACCCGGGCCACCTTGGGCCACAGCCGGGCCGCCAGGCGCGGCGGGCGGCCGCTCGTCGAGCGGCCTGCCGGCGTGGTCGTGGCCCGGGTACGACGGATCGGCGGGAGCGCCTCGACCAGGGTGGCCAGCAGCGTGCGGGCGTGGTGGGTCACCGACTCGGGCCGCAGATCGACCCGCAACGGGCGCGACGATGCCACCGCCGCCGTCCCCACCCGGATGCGATCGGCCGGGGTCACTCCCGAGCCCAACGGGCGCGGTCACGTTGCGCACCAGGGTGACGTCCTTGGTCGGGGCCGACCAGCGGGCCCGATCGGTCAGCTGGCCCGTCCACAGCAGCTCGGCCACGTCCTCGAAGGTGGCGGAGCTGACCAGCTCGACCGCGTCGTGTCCCCGGTAGCGCAGCTCGCCGTCCGCGGATCTCGGTCAGCGTGGTGGACAGCACCACGTCGACGATGCCGGTGCGACGGGCGTCGGTGCGGGGACGGCTGCGCCGGGCCAGGGCCTCGACCTCGGCGGGGTCGAACCGGCTGGTCCGTCCGTCGTCGGCCATCTGGCGCGGCAGCAGGCCCCGGCTCACGTAGGCGTAGACGGTGGCCGGCTTGACCCCCAGCCGCTGCGCCACCTGGTTGGCGGTGAGCCATGTTGACGTCATCAACGTTGAGCGTAATCAACGTTGATTATCGGGGTCCAGAGCGACACCATGACCTCATGACCAGCGAAGCCCCTCTCATCCAGGTACCCCCCGGTCTCAAGGGCGTGGCCGTCACCGACACCGCCATCGGCGACGTGCGCGGCCGTGAAGGCTTCTACCACTACCGCCAGTACTCGGCGGTCGACCTGGCGCGGCACCGCTCGTTCGAGGACGTCTGGTACCTGTTCGTGGAAGGCCACCTGCCCGACGACGCCCAGCGCCGCGCCTTCGCGGGCGACGTGGCGCCGCTGCGGGTCGTGCCGTCCTCGGTCGTCCCGGCGCTGGCGCCGATCGCCGGGGTCGGTGCGCAAGGGCCCCTCGACGGGTTGCGCAGCGCGCTGTCGGTGCTGGCCGCGGCCCACAAGATGCGGCCGGTGCTCGACATCGACGCGGCCGAGCGGCGCCTCGACGCGCTCACGCTGGCCGCAGCCACCCCCACGCTGGTGGCCGCCCTGCACCAGCTCCAGCGCGGCCGCGACCCGATCGATCCCCGGCCTGATCTGGGCACCGCCGCCAACCTGCTCTGGATGATCGGCGACACCGAGCTCGACCCCGGGCGGGTCCGCGCCCTCGAGCAGTACCTCATCGCCACCATCGACCACGGCTTCAACGCCTCCACCTTCACCGCCCGGGTCATCGCCTCCACCGGGGCGGACGTGGGTGCGTGCGTGGTGGGCGCGGTCGGCGCCCTGTCCGGGCCGTTGCACGGTGGCGCGCCCAGCCGGGCGCTGGACCTGCTCGACGAGATCGGCACCATCGACCGCATCGACGCGGTGGTGGGGCCCAAGCTCGAGTCGGGGGAGCGGATCATGGGCTTCGGCCACGCCGTCTACCAGGGCGAGGACCCTCGCTCCGAGCTGCTGCGCCAGGTGGCCCGCGACCAGGCCGGGTCCCCGTGTCGAGTTGGCCGAGGCCGTCGAGCGCCGGGTGATCGAGCTGCTGGCGCAGCGCTACCCCGAGCGCGATCTGCGCACCAACGTGGAGTTCTACGCCGGGGTGGTCATGGAGACCTGCGGCCTGCCGGCCAACCTGTTCACCGCCGCCTTCGCCACCAGCCGCATCGTGGGCTGGGGCGCGCACGTGCTCGAGCAGGCCGACGATCCCCGCATCCTGCGCCCGAGCGCCCGCTACACCGGCCCCGAGGCCCCGCAGGCCCTGCCGGCCATCTGACCGCACGACCCATCATCTGGCTCTGGCGTGGATTCAAGCCCCTGGAGGGGCGCGAATCGACGCCAAAGCGGGCGGAACCGAATGGCGGGTCCGCACGTCGTTGAGGGTGTGGACGATGGTGCAGGCCGGTGGCGGCGATGATGGCTCGCATGGGTGACGGCGGCGGGGCTCCCGGCGGTGATCCGGCCGCGTCGAGCCGACGGACGTCGACGCGCACCTGGTCGGCGGTGGCCCAGGTCGCGGGCGGGGACGGGCCCGACGGGTTCGACGAGCTCTACCGGCGCGAGTACGAGCCCATGGTGCGCCTCGCCTTCCTGCTGGTGGACTCCGACCAGCTGGCCGAGGAGGCGGTGCACGACGCCTTCGCCAAGGTGCTTCGAGCGGTGGCGCCGGCTCGATCGGCCCGGCGCCTACCTCCGCACCTGTGTGATCAACCGGTGCCGGGACCTGCAGCGGCGCCGCCGGCTCGAGCGGTCGCGGCCCGTGGCCACGGCTCCCGAGTCGACCGACCTGGGCGCCGACGAGGTGGTCGACGCCCTGGCCAAGCTGCCCATGCGCCAGCGGGCCGCGCTGGTGCTGCGCTACTACCAGGACCTGAGCGAGGCCGACATCGCCGAGGCGCTGGGCGTTCGACCCGGCACCGTGAAGTCGCTGTTGAGCCGAGGGCTCGATCAGCTCCGGGAGGTGATCGAGCCATGAGCCCGATCGACACCAGCGAGCTCGAACGTCGTCTCGGCGCCGGACTCGACGCTCGCTCCCGCCAGGCCTCGCGTGCCCAGCCCCGACCAGGGCCGGGCCGCCATCGCGGATCAGGTGGTGCGACGTCGCCGGCACCGTCGGACGGTCCAGGCCGTCACCGCCGTCCTGGTCGTGGTCGCGCTGGTGGCGGCCGGCCTCGGACTGACCCGCCGCAACCAGCAGAGCGACCGGGTGGTCACCGGGGTCCACCAGCAGGTGCCGCCGCTGCCCCAGCTGGGCCTGCCCGCCTCGCTGGGCCAGACCTCGGTCAGCTTCCTGTGGCCGGGCAACGGCGCCATCGAGCTGGTCTCCCATCTGCCGCAGTTCTCCGACGAGCTGTCGGTGGTCCTGTCCGACCAGAGCCTGGACCAGCTCCGCCAGCAGCGGTCCGGGCCCGGCGCTCTCGGTGGCCTCGGCCACGGTCGACGGCGGCCCGGCCTTCACGGTGGAGCCGACTCGACGCCGACCGAGCTGGTGCCGGATCCGACCGGCGTGTACTGGAAGCCCGACGCCCACCACGTGGCTGCCCTGGCGCCGCGGGGCCAGACGGTGGCCCAGGCCGTGGTCCTGGCCGGGCACCTGGTCCAGCTGAGCGACGCCGCCTGGTGGGCCATCACCGGTGGGGCGCCCTCGGGCTACGCGACCCGACCCGCAACGCCTGCGGGGTCACCGTCGCCGGCTCGTCACGGCCACCGGCTCGACGATCCCGCGGCCCGGCTCGGCCTGCCCGGACGGCCGGACGACGGCCATGGAGCTGGCTCGGGCAGGCAGCAGGTGGTAGCGCCCTCGACGTCGCCGGCTTCGCCCCGGGCTCGTTCACCCTCACCACCAACTTCGACGTACCCGTTCACCGCGCCGCTGGCCAAGGCCGGCGCCAAGAACGCGCGGCCGGGTGCGGGGCACCATCGGGCTGGTGCCAGGACATCGGGTCCGAGCCGAGTTCCACACGATCCACTCAGCACACGCTGAGCTGGCTCGAGGGCGGGCAGGTGTTCGTGCTCCAGTACGGACCGCCGGTGCGTTGGGACGGCCAGTCGCCCGATCGCCGAGGGCCGGGTGCCGACGCTGGCCGACGCCCAGCGGGTGGCCGCCCAGCTGCGGGTGCTCAGCCTGGACACCTGGCAGGCGCTGCTGTCGCCCCAGTCGCTGCGGCTGGATCTGACCACCCCCGGTGTGATGCCGTGCTTCACCCAAGGCGCCTGCGCAGCCACCCCCAGCGGGTCGCCGGCGGCATCCAGCTCCACGACGTCCGGCTCGACGCCGCTCACCAGCACCACCGGCCGCTGAGGCTCAGCCCACGCCCCCGACGTCGGGATCGGCGTCGATTCCTACCCCTGGAGGGGGACGAATCGACGCCGAAGTGCTCAGTCGGCGCGCAGGCCTCGCAGGCCGGCCCAGGCCAGGTCGGCGGCGGTCTGGGCCAGGTCCTCGGCGCTCAGGTCGAGGTCGGCGGCCACCCAGTGGCGACAGGTGGTCTCGGTGATCCCCACGATCCCGTAGGCCAGCAGCAGGCGGCGCTCATGGGTCATGCCCTCGACCACGATGAGCTCGGCGATGGAGTCGGCGAACTGGGTCTCCACCTTGCCCAGCTCGGCCAGGAACTCGGGATCGCGACGGGTGTCGCCGGCGAAGAGGACGTCGAAGCCCCGCCGGTCGCGCGCCGCCCACTGGAAGTAGGCCAGGAAGCCGGCCTCCACCTGCTGGCGAGGTCCGGGGGCGGCGGCGATGGCCTTGCCCACCGACGTCATGAGCCGTCCACCCACCTCCCGCAGGACCTCCAGGTAGAGCTCGCGCTTGGACCCGAAGTGCTGGTAGAGCACGGGCTTGGTCACCCCCGCCGCCTCGGCCAGGTCGTTCATCGAGGTGTGGTGGAAGCCATCGCGACCGAACACGGCCAGGGCCACCTCCAGCAGCTGCTGGCGGCGCTGGGCGGCAGGCAGGCGGGGGGTGCCGGCGGAGGTCGGACGAGCCATCGTGAGCGGAGGGTAACCGCCCGGCGCGGACCCCGGGTCCACCCCCCGGCCCGGCCCGGCGCCGCCGGCCGCTCCGGTCGGGACCAGCGGTGGCATGCTGGGCCGGTGACCGACCTCGTGGAGCGCCTGGCCGCCATCGTCGGGCCGTCCACACGTGCTCGTCGGTGACGACATCCCCGAGGAGCTCACCCACGACGAGGCCCTGACCGCCACGCCCCAGCTCCCCGCGGCGGTGGTGCGCCCGGCCGACGCCGACCAGGTGGCGGCGGTGGTGGGCCTGGCCGCCGAGCTGGGCGTGGCCGTCACCGCCCGCGGCTCGGGCACCGGCTGTCCGGCGCGTGCATCCCCAGCCCGGGTGGCCTGCTGGTGTCGTTCGAGCGGATGGCGGCCATCCTCGAGCTCGACCTGGACAACCACGTGGCCGTGGTCCAGCCCGGCGTCACCCTCGACCAGCTCGACGAGGCCACCGCCCAGGTCGGGCTGGTCTACCCCGTCTTCCCCGGGGAGAGCTCGGCCAGCCTGGGCGGCAACGTGGCCACCAACGCCGGCGGGATGCGGGCCATCAAGTACGGCGTCACCCGCCACCAGGTGCTGGGCCTGGAGGCCGTCACCGGCACCGGCGAGCTCATCCGCACCGGCGGCAGGTTCGTGAAGTCGAGCAGCGCCTACGACCTGACCCAGCTCATCGTGGGCTCGGAGGGGACGCTGGCCCTGGTCACCGAGGCCACCCTGCGCCTCTACCCCCGCCCGCCGTGGGCGGCCACCGTGCTGGCCCCGTTCCCCACCCTGGCCGAGGCCACCGGGGCCACCCCCACCATCGTGGGCAGCGGGATCGGTCCGCTGCTGGTGGAGTACATCGACCTGCTGGCCATGGGCGGCATCGTGGCCCACGCCGGGCTCGACCTCGGGGTGGAGGCCAGCGTGCGGGACCAGGCGCAGGCCTGGCTGGTGGTGGTGATCGAGCAGCGCCGCGAGGACCGGCTGGCCGAGGACGTGGAGGAGCTGGCCGTCCTGCTGGCCGAGCTGGGGGCGCTCGACGTCTACGTGCTGCCCGCCCACGCCGGGACCCAGCTCATCGAGGCCCGGGAGAAGGCGTTCTGGGCGGCCAAGGCGGCCGGCGCCGACGACATCGTCGACGTGGTCGTCCCCCGATCGGCCATGGCCGCCTACATCGGCCGGGTCAACGCCATGGCCACCGCCACCGGATCGCTGGTCACCGGCTGCGGGCACGTGGGCGACGGCAACGTGCACCTGTCGGTCTTCCAACCCGACGCCGAGGTGCGCCACGGCCTGGTCCACGACATGATCGCCACCGGCGTGGAGATGGGCGGCGCCGTGTCGGGCGAGCACGGGCTGGGCACCGAGAAGCGCGAGGTCTTCCTGGAGCTGGCCGACCCGGCCCAGCTCGTGCTGATGCGCCGGATCAAGGACGCCTTCGATCCCGCGCGGCATCCTCAACCCGGAGGTGGCGCGATGAACGGCGCCCAGGCCCTGATCCGGGCCCTGACCGAGCTGGGCGTGGACGTGGCCTTCATGAACCCGGGCACCTCCGAGATGCACTTCGTGGCCGCCCTCGACGCGGTGCCCGAGATGCGCGGCGTGCTGGCGCTGTTCGAGGGCGTGGCCACCGGTGCGGCCGACGGCTACGGCCGCATGGCCGAGCACCCGGCCGCCACCCTGTTGCACCTCGGCCCGGGGTTGGGCAACGGCCTGGCCAACCTGCACAACGCCCGCCGGGCCCACACGCCGGTGGTCAACATCGTCGGCGACCACGCCACCTACCACAAGGCCTACGACCCCCAGCTCGAGTCCGACATCGAGACCGTGGCCCGCAACGTGTCGAGCTTCGTCCGCCGAGCCGAGCGGCCCGACGACGTGGTGGCCGACGCCCTGAGCCGCGGTGGCCGCCGCGCTCGGTCCGCCCGGCCAGGTGGCCACGCTGATCCTGCCGGCCGACGCCTCGTGGTCGGAGGTGGCCGACGACCCGAGCGCGGTACCTCCCGACGACCTGCGGGCCGCCCGCGGCGCATGGCGGTCGAGCCGGCCGTGGACGCCGACCGGGTGGAGGCGGTGGCCGCCGTGCTGCGCTCGGGCGAGACCGGCCGCCCTGTTCGTGGGCGGGCGGGTGGTGCGGGGCCCGGCCCTGCGCGGACGCTGGCCGCGGTGAGCGCCGCCACCGGAGCCCAGCTGCTGTGCGAGACCTTCCCGGCCCGGCTGGAGCGCGGCGCCGGCGTGCCCCCGGTCGAGCGGCTGGGCTACCTGGCCGAGTTCGCCGCCGCCCAGCTCGACGGCCTGGCCCACCTGGTGCTGGTCGACGCCCCGTCGCCGGTCTCGTTCTTCGCCTATCCCGGGCAAGGCCAGCGACCTGGTCCCCGCCGGGTGCGCGGTGCACGAGCTGGCCGGACCGGCCGACGACGCGCCGGCGCGCGCTGGCCGCGCTGGTGGCCGCCCTCGACGCGCCCCGGGCCGCGGGTGCCGGCCCAGGCCCCGGGCCGACCCGAGCTGCCCACCGGCGCGCTCACGGCCGAGACGGTCTGCGCCGCGCTGGGCGCGCTGCTGCCCGAGGGCGCCATCGTGTCCGACGAGGGCAACACCTCCGGGCTGTTCGCCGCCGGGACCACGGCCGGCGCCCCGCCGCACGACTGGCTGTGCCTCACCGGCGGGGCCATCGGCCAGGGCCTGCCGGTGGCCGTCGGCGCGGCGGTGGCCTGCCCCGATCGTCGGGTCATCGCCTTCGAGTCCGACGGCAGCGCCCTCTACACGTTCCAGTCGTTGTGGACGATGGCCCGCGAGGGCCTGGACGTGACCACCATCATCCTGAACAACCGCTCCTACGCGGTGCTGAACATGGAGCTCGACCGGGTCGGCGCCGAGCCCGCCGGTCCTCGGGCCCGCCGGATGCTCGACCTGGCAGCCGCCCGACCTCGACTTCGTGGCGCTGGCCAAGGGCCTGGGAGTGCCGGCCACCCGGGCCACCACCGCCGAGGAGTTCGTCGACCAGCTGCGGTCGGTCCCTGGCCACCCCGGGCCCCACCCTGATCGACGCCATCGTCCCCTCGATCATCTGACGCCCGTTCACCAGTCCTCGGTCACGACCTCGGCCACGCCGGGGACGGCGTAGTCGACCAGTCCCCAGCCGGCGGGCTCGATGAGCCCGGCGTCGAGCAGACGTTGGCGATACATCCCCACCTGCGATTGCGACCACCCGTGGTCGGCCTTGATGTCACCGATCCGGGTCGGAAGGCCGTGGCGGGCCATCGAGGCCAGGAACGAGCGTTGATCGGGGGAGACCTGGCCCACCATCTGCTCGGTGACGGCTCGGTTGAACGTGCGTGCGGGCCACCCCGGCGGCCTGTTCGACGTCGGCCACCCGGATGCGGTGCCGGCGGGCGACCTCCCAGGCGTGGTAGCCGATCAGCTGCATGAGGAAGGGCTCGCCTGCCGCCAGCTTCACGGCCAGGCGCAGGGCCAGCGCCTCGAACCGACCATCGGCGCGGGCGGCGGTGTCGACGAGTCCCCGCTCGACGTCGCGGTCGTCCAGGCGCCCGAGCGTGGGCTGCCAGGCGCGCGCCAGGAAGGTCGGTTCGTGGGGTCGCTCCGGTCGGGGCAGGCCGGCCAGGACGAGCACGAGCGGCCGTCCGTCCCGATGTAGGTGCTGCGCCGCGTTGCCGAGCTCGTTGAGTGCCTTCTCGGGCGCCTGGTGCACCTCGTCGATGGTGACCAGCACCCCGTTGGCCTCGCGGGTGGCCACGGCCTCCAACACATCGCGCACCGAGGTGACCGACGGGGGCGATGGCGCGCCGGACTCCAGGCCGATCCCGGCCCCGAACAGGCTCAGCGACGAGACGCGTCGGCCCCGCCGCGGTGGATCCTGTTCGGCCAGGCGGGCCAATCCTCGATCGATGAGCCTCGTGGTCAGCGGCGGACCGGCACCGGCGTCCTCCTGGATGACCCACCATCCCCGCCGGGTGGCCGCGTCCTGGATCTGGTCGAGCAGCACCGTCTTGCCGACCCCTCGATGGCCGCGCAGGTGGGTGGCCCAGTGGATGTCAGCCTTGGAGAAGCGGCTGAACAGCGGGGCGATCCCCGCCAAGACGCCCTCGCGACCGACCAGTACGGCTGGCAGCGTCCCGAAGCTCGGCGTGAAGGGGTTGTCTCGCACCCGCTAAATATAACAGACAAATCTAACAAGACTATCTAACAGCGTCGGGCCCAGCCGACCGGCCTGGGACCCCGGTGGGGCCGTCAGGACGGCGAGTGACGGCGGCGCTTCCTGGGATCGGCGATGGTGGGCGGCGTGTAGCCGGCGTCGGCCCAGTTGACGTTGGTGCCGGGCGGCGACGATCTCGTCGATGCGGTCCAGCACGTCGGTGGGCAGCGTGAGCGTCGGCGGCGCCGAGCTGGCTGGTGAGCTGGTCCATGGTGCGGGGCCCGATGATGGCCGCGGTCACCGCCGGGTTGTTGATGACCCAGGCGATGGCCAGGTGCACCAGGCTGATCCCGGCCTCGTCGGCCAGGGTGGCCAGCGCGTCGGCGGCCTCCAGCTTGAGCTGGTTCTCGGGCTTGGCCAGGTCGTAGCGGTCGGGGATCCGGGTGGCCCGGCGACTGGTCAGGTCCGGCGCCCCCTTGCGCCACTTGCCCGACAGCCAGCCACCGGCCAGCGGGCTCCAGGGGATGACCCCCATGCCGTAGCGCTGGCAGGTGGGCAGCACGTCGGCCTCGATGCCGCGCACCAGGATCGAGTACGGCGGCTGCTCGCACACGAACCGCTCACGCTGGCGCCGCTCGGCGGTCCACTGGGCCTCGACGATGCCCGAGGCCTGGAAGGTCGAGCTGCCCAGGTACCGCACCTTGCCCTGGCGGACCAGGTCGGTCATCGCGCCCAGCGTCTCGTCGATGTCGACGTTCGGGTCCGGGCGGTGCACCTGGTAGAGGTCGATGTGGTCGGTGCCCAGCCGGCGCAGGCTGTTCTCGCACTCCTTCATGATCCAGTAGCGCGACCCGCCGCTGCGGTTCGGCTCGTCGCTCATGGGGGCGTAGAACTTGGTGGCCAGCACGACCTCGTCGCGGCGCGCGGCGATGGCCTTGCCCACGATCTCCTCGGACTCGCCGGCCGAGTAGACGTCGGCGGTGTCGATGAAGTTGATGCCGGCGTCGAGCGCGGCGTGGATGATCGACACGGCGTCGTCGTGGTCCGGGTTGCCCCAGGCCCCGAACATCATGGCCCCCAGGCAGAGCGGGCTGACCCTCAGCCCCGTACGTCCCAGACTCCGCATGTGCATGGCTGACCCCCGGTGGCGTGGACCGGGTCACCGTAGCGGGGTGTCGTCCGATACTGACACCGGGTCCCGGAAGGGGACACCCGCGACGACCAGAGGGCCGATCAATCAGTAGGGGACGACCGCCAGGGAGTCCCCGCTGGAGCGATGACACCCAGATGGCGAAGCGCCCGCAGGGAGGCTTGCCGACCGGAGGGCCAATCAATACGTGATGACCGAGCGGGCCACCTCGCCGGCCTGCATGGCGGCGAAGGCGTCGTTCACGTCCTCCAGGCCGATGCGGCGCGAGATCAGGCCCTCCAGGTCGAGCTGGCCGTCGCGCCACAGGCCGATCAGCTTGGGCACGTCCTCGTTCACGTTGGACGAGCCGTACCAGCAGCCCTTCACCGTCTTGGCCAGGTACAGGAAGGTGAAGGCGGCGTTGAGGTTCAGGAACACGTCCATGCGGGGCACGCCCACCAGGATCACCTCGCCGCCGTTGCGGGTGGTGTTGATGGCCTGCTCCATGGTGGCGCCCAGCCCGATCACCTCGAAGGAGGTGTCGGCCCCGCGGCCCTCGGTGAGCTCCATGACCTTGGCCACCGGATCGCCGTCGTCGGCCTTGATCAGGTAGTTGGCCCCGAACTGCTTGGCCATGGCCAGCTTGGAGTCGAACATGTCGATGGCGATGATGCGCTCGGCCCCGGCGATCTTGGCCCCCTGGATCACGTTGAGGCCCACGCCGCCACAGCCGATGACCGCCACCGAGTCGCCCGGACGGATGTCGGCCGTGTTGAGCGCGGCGCCCACCCCGGTGAGCACGCCGCAACCGATGAGGGCGGCGATCTCCAGGGGCACGTCCTCGTCGATCTTGACGGTGGAGATCTCCGGGACGATGGCCTCCTCGGAGAAGGTGCCCAGGCAGGCCATCTGGAACAGCGGCCCGTCGGGGGTGGACAGCCGGGTGGTGCCGTCCAGCAGGCCGCCGGCGGCCTGCATGGCCGACTTCTCGCACAGGTAGCCCTGGCCGCGGTTGCAGTAGTAGCAGTCCTGGCAGTTGGGGACGAAGGACAGGACCACGTGGTCGCCGACCGCCACGCGGGCCACGCCGTCACCCACCTCGGTGACCACGCCGGCGCCCTCGTGGCCCAACACGATGGGCGTGGGGAGGGGGATGGTGCCGTTGGCCACCGACACGTCGGAGTGGCACACACCCGAGGCCCCCACCTTGATGCGCACCTCGCCCGGCCCGGGAGCCTGCACGGCGATGTCGTCGCGGACGACGAGCGGGACGTCCTGCCCATTGAGGACGGCGGCCTTGGTCATGAGGATCCCCCTGAGATCGTGATCGGTGCCCGGATGCTCGCGCCGCATCCGGTGGCGCGCCATTCTCGCCGGGGCCCGGGACCTCAGCGCCCCTGTTCGCGATCCTCGCGCTCCGCGGCCTTCACCGCGTAGGCGAACACGATGGACGGGGCCAGCACGATGGAGCCCACGATCATGGCGCC
Organism: uncultured Microthrixaceae bacterium; assembly: GCA_963793965.1. Classification (GTDB taxonomy): domain Bacteria; phylum Actinomycetota; class Acidimicrobiia; order Acidimicrobiales; family Acidimicrobilacustridaceae; genus UBA4742. The sequence goes on along the minus strand of CAWCCB010000005.1, from coordinate 531,381 downwards.
CACGATCAGGTCGACCACGGCGTCGTCGAAGCCGACGACGAAGCCGACGAAGAACGCCACCACCGCCACGGCGAACAGCCCGTAGCCCACGCGCTGGCCCGCCGACACCAGGCGAGCCACCTGGGCACGGCGTCGCCGGACCGGACGGGGGTCGCGGGCGGGCTCGGGCGCCGGATCGGTCACGGCAGCCAGCCTGCCCCATCCAGCAGGTCGGCGATGGCGGCGCCCATCACGTCCAGGGAGAAGTGGGCTTCGGCCAGCCGCTGGTTGGTGTCGAGCAGCTCGACGTCGGGGTGGTCCAGCCAGTCCGCCAGCCCGGCCACGTCGTCGGGGTGGAACCACCGGAAGCCCAGCGCCGCCAGCTCCCGGGCCACCGGGTAGTCCCCGACGACCGCCGGGCGCCGGGCGATGGCGGCCTCGATGGGTGGGTTGCCGAAGCCTTCCCACGAGGACGGGAAGGCCACCACGTCGGGGGCGGCGTAGAGATCCGGACCGTGGGGCCACGGCCGGCGGATGACTCGCGTGCGGGCGCCGGCCAGGATCCGTTCCAGCTCGGGGCCGTAGCCCAACTCGGGCGCGCCCAGCAGCCAGTAGGTGCCGCCCAGCTGCTCGGCCAGGCCCAGGGCGACGGGGATCTGCTTGCGGGGGATGGCCCGTACGGGATGGGCGACCAGCAGCTCGGTCGGTTCCACCCCCAGCTCGGCGCGGGTCTGGTCGCGGTGGCCCGGGCCGGCGCGGGTGTCGAACCCGTTGTAGATGGTGGTGGCCGCCAGGCCCCGGGCTGCGAACTCCTGGCGGGTCAGATCGTTGATGGCGACGTGTCGCCAGGCCGGGTCGTCGGGCGGCAGCTCGGTGACATGCGCCCACTCGGCGCGCTGCCAGGGCGGGTCGTGGTGGTGCAGCAACGCCGGCCGGCCGGCCAGGACGCCGGCCACGACGCGGGCAGCCGGTAGGTTCAGCGGGATCGTGCACAGGTTCTCGACCACCACCAGATCGGCGTCGGCCAAGGCGGCCTCGGACCGCGGCGGGGTCGGGGGGTGCGGTGGCCTCGAGCTCGAGGCCGGCGACCAGCCGGTCCACCGGACCTTCGCCGGCCACGGTCACGACCTCGAAGCCCAGCCCGCGCATGGCGTGGGCCCAGTTGGCGGCCACGATCGACACCCCATCGGTGAGGCCGAGCCGGAACGAGACGAAGGTGCAGGTGGGCATGGGCGGGGGCGACCGGGTCGGACACCGGCGAGAGGATCGGCGGTGACTGGCGCCACCGTACCGGGCCGACCGACCGACCCGACGGCCAGCCGACGAGCCCCGCGACGGACCACGGACCCGAGATCGGTGCAGGCCGCCGCCGCGGTGCTGGCCCGGCACTGGCGTCAGCCCGGCTTCTGCGTCCCCAACGCCACGTCCTATCCGTGGCAGTGGTTGTGGGACTCGTGCTTCCATGCCGTGTGCTGGGCCCGCCTGGGCCACCCGGACCGGGCCCGCACCGAGCTGGCCAACGCGCTCAGCCAGCAGGCCGCCGACGGCTTCGTCCCCCACATGACCTACTGGTCCGGCCGCGGGCGCCCCGACGACGACACCCATGCCGACTTCTGGGGTCGTCTGGGCACCTCGTCGATCACCCAACCGCCCATGTACGGCCACGCCGTGGCCGAGCTGGTGCGCGCGCGGCGTCGACGTCGGCGACCGAGGTGGTGGAGCGGGCCGCGCCGCGGCCTGCGGTTCCTGCTCGAGTCCCGGGTGCGCGACGGGGTCGGGACCGATCATCGTGCACCCCTGGGAATCGGGGTGCGACGACAGCCCGCGCTGGGACGCCTGGCTGGTCCGAACGCTCGGAGCCGGCGAGGGCGAGGGGCGCCTGGCGCGCTGGCGAGCGGTGAAGGGAGATCTGGTCGGCGCCCTCGAGCTCGCCCCCGGCGGTTCACCGGTGGCCAGCGCCTCGTTCGAGGTGGCGCCGGCGGGCTTCGACGCGCTGGTGGCCTTCAACGCCGCCGAGCTGGCCGAGGTCACCGCCGATCACGACCTGGCCGCGGCCGCCGCCGAGGTGGCTGCCCGGCTCGACCGGCGATGGGTGGCGGACGCCGGCCACCTGGGTCGACCACGTCGTCACCGGCCCGCCGCCAGACGGCGGCGGTGCGCACCGTCGAATCCTTGCTGGGCGTGCTGGTCAGCACGGATCCGGTGGCGGTGGACACGGCCTTCGCCCAGCTGGCCGATCCGGCCCACTTCGGTGCCCGGTTCGGCCCGACGGGCGTCCATCGGGCCGAGCCCTCCTTCGATCCCCGCACCTACTGGCGCGGCCCGGCCTGGCCGCAGTTGAGCTACCTGCTGTGGCTGGCCGCCGAGCGGCGGGGCCGGGGCGACGACGCCCGGCGACTGGCCCGCGGACTGGTGGCCGGGGCGCAGCGCTCCGGCTTCGCCGAGTACTGGGAACCCGACACCGGCCAGGGACTGGGCGCCGTGCCCCAGTCGTGGACCGCGCTGGCCGCGATGGTGGTCTGAGGAAGCGGCTCAGGCGCTCTCGGCGAACAGGGCTCGGATGAGCTCCTCTTCGGAGGGCGGCGCGGGGGCGCGATCGGTCAGATCGTGCACCGATCCCAGCGGTTGTGACGCCGCCGGCTCCGGGTCCGGATGAGGCCGAAGCCGCAGCCGCCGGCACGGGAGCGGCAGCTGCGGCTTCGATCTGGTCGGCGCTCAGGCGGATCTCGCAGGTGGGATCACGGGTGAGGGCCAGGTGGTTTCGCGGATCCGGGATCACCTCGACGATCGACCAGAGCGCCGCTTCGGCGCCTTGGGGGAGACGATCGCCTTCGGAGGGGCGCCTGGATCGCGCGAACATGGCCGAAACGGTAGGAGCCGCCGGACCGTCGCGCGCGGATGGTCGGGGGCGGGGTTTGGTCCGGCTGGTCCTGTGGCGATAGGAATGGCCTGGGTCATCCGCGCGTCCGATCGTCGCTCGCCGGCCACCCAGGGGGAGAGGTAGGGGGACGATGGCTGAGGTCAGCCCGACGCAGCACGTCTGAGGTCAGCCCGACGGGCATGTCCGATCGCTTCCGCCTCGATGGCCGGGCGGCCATCGTGACCGGCGCCGGGCGGGGGATCGGCGCGGCCACAGCCGTGGCCCTGGCCCAGATGGGGGCCGATGTGGTCCTGTCGGCCCGCAGCACCGAGCAGCTGAGCGAGGTGGCCGCCACCATCGAGGGCCTGGGACGCCGCACGGTGGTGGTGGCCGCCGACCTGTCCGACCTCGACGCCGTGCCCGGCCTGGCGCAGGCTGCGGCCGACGCCTTCGGGCGCATCGACATCGTGGTCAACAACGTGGGGGGCACCGCGCCCCGCTCGTTCATGGACACCAGCGTCGGGTACATGGCCCGGGCCTTCAGCTTCAACGTCCTGACCGCCCACGCGCTGACCAAGGCGGCGGTCCCCACCATGCTGGCCGGCGACGGCGGATCGGTGGTCAACATCTCCTCGGCCATGGGTCGCCTGGCCGGTCGGGGCTACGCCGCCTACGGCACGGCCAAGGGCGCGCTGTCGCACTGGACCGAGCTGGCGGCCGCCGACCTGTCGCCGCGCATCCGGGTCAACGCCATCGAGGTCGGCTCCATCGCCACCTCGGCGCTCGACACCGTCCTCGACGACGAGGCCATGAGCGCGGAGATGGCGGCGGGGACCCTGGTCGGGCGCATCGGTGACCCCACCGACATCGCCGCCACCGTGGTGTGGCTGTGCTCGCCGGCCGCCGGCTACGTGACCGGCAAGCTCATCGCCGTGGACGGGGGCCTGCAACGCCCCAACCTCGACCTCCGCCTACCTGATCGTCTGATCGGCCGATCTCTGATCCTCAGGAGGATCACGTGTCCCTTCGCATCGTCCAGTGGAGCACCGGCAACGTCGGGCGCCACACCATCGCCGGCATCGACGCCCACCCCGATCTGGAGCTGGTCGGGGTGTGGGTGTCGTCGGAGGCCAAGGCCGGCCGCGACGCGGGGGAGCTGGCCGGTCTGGGTCGCGACCTCGGCGTGACCGCCACCACCGATGCCGAGGCCCTGCTGGCCCTGGAGCCGGACTGCATCGTGCACACGGCCATGGCCGACAACCGCCTGCTCGAGGCGGTGGCCGACCTGGCCCGGTTCCTGGAGGCTGGCATCGACGTGGTGTCGAGCGGCCCGGTGTACCTCCAGTACCCGTGGGGCGTGGTCGATCCCTCGATGTACGAACCGGTCGAGCAGGCCGCGGCCGCCGGGTCTGTCCACGCTGTGGGTCAACGGCATCGATCCCGGGTTCGCCAACGACTGGCTGGCCCTGAACCTGACCAGCATCAGCGAGCGCATCGACGAGGTGCGCTGCATGGAGATCCTCAACTACGCCACCTACGACAACGAGCTGGTCATGTTCGAGATCATGGGCTTCGGGCGCCCGATCGACGACACCCCCATGCTCCTGCTGCCCGGCGTGTTGACCATGGGGTGGGGCAGCGTGGTGCGCCAGCTGGCGGCCGGGCTGGGTGTCGAGCTCGATTCGGTGGAGGAGTCCTACGAGCGGGTGCCCGCGCCCGAGACCTTCGAGATCGCGTCGGGCACCGTCGAGGCCGGCACCGCCGCCGGGCTGCGCTTCGAGGTGCGGGGGATGAAGGACGGGCGAGCCGTGGTGGTGCTCGAGCACGTCACCCGGCTGCGTGACGACCTCGCTCCGGACTGGCCCCAGCCGCTCGGCCAGGGCGGGTACCGGGTGGTGGTGTCGGGCGAGCCCAACTACACGCTCGACATGCAGATGCTCGGGCACCGACGGCGACCACAACACCGCCGGGCTCAAGGCCACGGCCATGCGCCTGGTCAACGCCGTGCCCGCGGTGGTGGCGGCCCGCCCCGGCCTATCAGCGCGCCTCGACCTCCCGCTCATCACCGGCCGAGGCCTCGTCGCTGCGCGTAGTCCCGGACCGCTTGGCCCGCCTCCGGTCGGTAGGTTGCCGGGCGTGGCCGCGGCACGTGACGAGGACGGGGACGACAGCGACGAGCTGCGCTACGAGCTGGCCGACGGCATCGCCCGGCTGACCATCGATCGTCCCGAGAAGCGCAACGCCCTGTCGTGGTCGGTGCTGCGCGACCTGCGCCGACGCGTGGCCGAGGTCAAGGCCGATCCCGAGGCCAGGGTCCTGGTCCTCACCGGAGCCGGGGACCGGGCCTTCTGCGCCGGGGCCGATCTCACCGCCACCGACGATCCTGGCCACCTGGCCACCCACGACAGCCGCGGCGACCTGGCCGGCCTGTTCGGTGAGCTGTGGGACCTGGGCAAGCCCACCATCGCCCGGGTCCGCGGCTTCGCCCTGGCCGGCGGCATGGGCCTGGCCCTGGCCTGCGACCTGGTGGTGGCCGCCGACGACGCCGTCTTCGGCACCCCGGAGATCGACGTCGGCCTGTGGCCCTACATGATCACGGTCCCGCTCATGCGCTCCATGCCCCCGAAGGTGGCGCTCGAGCTGATGATGACCGGTCGACGGGTGGACGCGTCGGAGGCCCAGCGCATCGGCTTCGTCAACCGCGTGGTGCCGGTCGACCAGCTCGACCCCGCGGTCGACGAGCTGGCCGCCAGCCTTGGCGGCCAAGTCGCCGGCGGTGCTGCGGCTGGGCCGCCAGGCCTTCTACCAGGTGTGGGACCAGTCGGCCGCCGACGCCCTGCCGCTGCTCCAGGCCATGTTGACCGTGGGCTCGGGCCTCGACGACGCGGCTGAAGGCCGGGCGGCGTTCGCCCAGAAGCGCCCGCCCACCTGGACCGGCCGATGATCCACGTCGAGCACCACGGTCCCCTGACCGTGGTGGCCATCGATCGACCCGAGCGGCGCAACGCCCTGGACCACGACGCCCTCGACGGGCTGCTCGGCGCGCTGGCCGCGGCCATGGATCTGGGCAGCCGGGTGCTGGTGCTCACCGGGTCGGGCGGACACTTCTGCGCCGGCGCGGACCTGACCACCGTGGAGGACGAGGGCTTCGTGGCCAAGCTCCACGAGCTGCTCGACGGGTCTGCGCACCGTGCCCATCCCCACCCTGGCCGCCATCGACGGCGCCGCCCTGGGGGCGGGCACCCAGCTGGCCATCGCCTGTGACCTGCGCCTGGCCACCGCCGGCGCCACCTTCGGCATCCCGGCCGGCAAGCTCGGGCTCATGACCGACCAGTGGACCGTGCAGCGTCTCGGCGCCCTGGCCGGGCCGTCGATGGCTCGGGCCATGCTCCTGGCCGCCGAGACCTGCTCCGGGCGAGCGGGCGCACGGGCTGGGGCTGGTCACCCGGCTGGCCGAACCCGACGGCGCTGGAGTCCGACGCCCGGGCCTGGGCCGACCAGATCGCGCAGCTGGCGCCGCTGACCCTGGCCGGGTTCAAGGTGGGGCTGAACCAGGCCGAGGGACCGCTGGACTGGACCCCCGAGTACCGGGCCGCCTTCGACGCGGCGTGGTCCAGCGCCGATCTCCAGGAGGGTCTGGCCGCCTTCGCCGAGCGTCGGCCCCCCGAGTTCCGCGGCCGCTGAACTCCGACCTACCCGCCCCCCGACGCCCCGACCCCCAATTTGCTGGCGGAGGGGACCCTCAGCGCGGTCGGCCCGACAACGCGGCCACCAGCTCGCGTCGGCTGCCGATGCCGAACTTCTCGAACACGCCGTGCAGATGCTCCTGCAAGGTGTTGGCCGAGATGCTCGAGCTCGATGACGATCGATCGCGTCGAGCGCCCCTGGACCACCAGCGCGGCGATCCGGCTCTGGGCCGGGGTCAGGCCGTGTGCGGCGAAGGCCAGCGAGCTCACCAGATCGGCGTCCGCAGCATCCAGGACGACGGCGATCTGTCGAGCCCGCCGGTCCGTCGAGGATCGAGGCGTGCACCGTGAGCCAACCCCCCCGGACCTCGTCGGAGCCGGGTGGGTCTGGCGGAGACCGCTCGCGCGCCGGCCCTGACACCTGCGCGGCCACGGCCAGCACCGGCGAAGGGAAGGGCCAGATGGCTCGGCCAGTCCGCGTCGGCCACGTCGGCCAGCCAGGTCTCGGCCTGGCTGGTTGATGGAGATCACCGCCAGGTCGCGGTCGAGGATGATGATGCCCGGTCCTCTCGTCGGGCCCGATCCGGGCTCGCTCGGGAACAGCGCGATGCTCTGGCGGAGGCCACGACCGAGCAGTCGGCGCCACGCTGGCCAACAGCGACATCTCATCGGAGTCGAAGTCCGAACGCCGAGCGGGCCCGATGGAGGCACATGACGCCCCAGCAGCGATCATCGGCGATCGAGGGCCATGCGCAGCTCGTCACCTAGGCCGAGCGGATCCAGCACCTCGCGGAAGCGGGGGCTGGTGGCGCGCTCGCCGTGACGTGGCCACGTCGAGTGAGCCCACCGGGTCGGCCGACCGCGGCCAGCCAGGCGAACTTGTTGACGTCCTGGCGGCCGAACTCGTTGTCCAGGAACAAGGGAGTGGCCTTGGCCAGCGGTGATCCTCGGCCACCGCGGAGGTGAACAGGAGCGGTGGCCGGGTCCACGGTGGCGAAGAAGGCGGCGTCCACCGACACCAGACGATCGCACCTGGCGCAGCGCCTCGGTCCGGAACGAGGCCAGGTCCCGACCTTCGCACGCTGAGCCGCTCGAGACCGGCGCGGCGGCGCTCGCTGCCCGCCGCGTCCGCGCCTCCGTATGGTCACTGAGGCCACGCTACGCCCGGCACGGGCTCGTGAACCGGTCATCGGGACCAGGCCGAGTTGATGGAGCAGACCCAGGTCGTCGAGGCGTCCCCAACGTTCGACGATGCGGCCGTCGCGGACCCGGAAGATGTTGATGCCGGGCATGCGTGACGGTGTCGACCGGACGCCGCCACCCCCATCAGGTCGTGCGCCGGTGTGGGTGCCCGAGGCGGTGAAGCAGCTCCACCACGACGATCTCCTTCGGCCACCAGCAGCTCCAGGTCGCTGTGCCAGTCCGGGCAGACGGCGCGGAACATCGCGCCCGCGGCCCGCATGCCGTCGCGATCCGCGCTGGCCCCGAACGGGCGGATCGTGGTTGACGAAGTCATCGGACGAGGTAGTCGTCGACGGCCCGGGGATCGCCCTTGGTGAACAGGGCGCCGATGAAATCGGTGACGATGGTCTTGTTCGCTTCGGTGTCGGTCATGTCCCGAGTGTCCGTCAGCGCCACCGCCGCGGACACCCCAACTTGTTGGGGTGCCGGGACCTTGCCGACTGGCGCTGGAAGGCGCAGCCCGCCAGGGCGGAGCCGCTGGACCGATGGAACCCGGATGCCGAAGGCGCCCGCCGGGAGGCTTGCCGACCAGAGGGCCAAGCTATTTGGCGGTGCCCTGGGCGGTGCCGGTCAGGCGGCCGCCCGCGGGATCGACCAGCAGGCAGCCCAGCACGTGGCGGATGCCGTTGCCCCAGCTGGCCTCGGTGGGCAGCTGGTAGGCCAGCCCGTACATCGAGGTCTCGTAGGGCTTGCCCACGAAGGCGGCGAAGTTCGCCACGCAGTGGGACTTGGCGTAGGCCTCCAACACGCCGGTGCCGGGGAAGGTGGGCGACGGCGGGTAGTCGAGCGTGGCGTACACCTGGTTCTGGTGCGGCAGCGCGCACGACAGCAGCAGCACGATCTCCGAGGTGGCCGGCGGGGCACCCACCGTGCGGTTGTCGAAGCAGTCACCCACCGAGGGCACGTAGACGCTGATCTGGCGCCCGGCGGCCAGCGGCGCCTCGGTGGTGGTCGTGGTCGGCGCCTTGGCCGTGGTGGTGGTCGCCACCTGATCGGCGCCGTGGCTGCCCGCGCAGCCGGCCAGCAGGGTGGCGGCGACCAGCGACGCGACCAGCCCAGGGTGGCCGGTCGCCATCGCCGAGAAGCCGTGGGTCGCCCTGGGCCCGCCGTCGGCGGACGCGGGCCCCGGGTTCGCCATCGGGTGTCGTCCAACTCAGAACGCCCCGGGCAGCACCTTGGAGAACGCCTCGAACGAGGCGTAGAGGCAGACGATGAAGATGGGGAAGCCGATCAGGTACGGGGTCCAGCGCAACCACCAGCTGGCGGCCGAGGGCGGCGCCGCCACCGGCGGGCGGGCCGACGGCGGCGACGGCGGCGCCAGGGTGGCGGTGGCCGCCGATCCGGGGCCGCCCGGTCGCGGTCGGGGTGGATCCGGCGCCCGGATCGTCGAATCCCGAAGCCGACGGGTCGGGCGCCAGCCGTCGTCGACGCCGCGGCCGCGGCGGCCCGGGCCCGGCGCAGCTTGAGGCGGTGCGAGGCCAACCAGGTCAGGAACCACACCGCCAGCGCGGCCAGCAGCCACACGATGGCGGGCACGCGCTCGGAGTTGTCCCCCTTGGTCAGGCCGGCCAGGGCGTCCTGGTTCACGTTCGACACGTGGGTGGCGGGCTTGCCGGCCACCGGGTTGCCCACCAGCAGGGCCTCCACCACGATGCGCTGGGTGGCGTAGTACTTCGGGTTGCACGCCATCAGCGTGAGCTGGTTGCGGCCCTTGTCGGCCAGGATCTCGACCGCGTTGGGCTTGACCACTCGGTGCCCCAGCGCCGGGCCACCGGGCTGGTCGGGCGCCTGGGCCATGACCTTGTAGGTGAAGTGGCCCTGCAGCGTGGTGATGAAGATCTCGTCGCCCGGTTGGAGCTCGTCGATGCGGTTGAACGGCGCCTTGTAGGTGGTGCGGTGGCCGGCCACCGCCGCGTTGCCGGCCTGGCCGGGCAGCGGCGTCCCCGGGAAGTGGCCCGGGCCCTCCGACAGGTACTTCAGGTCGACGCCCTCCACCATCACGAAGTTGGAGCCGATCCGGGGGATGTCGATGGTCCCGATCGGGTCACCCGGCTTGGGCACCGGGATCGAGCCGTCGGCGGCCGGATGGGGCGTGGTGGCCGAGGGGGCGGTGGTGGTGGGCGCCTTGGCCGACTGCGCCGCCTGATCCTGGGCGAACTGCTTGCGCAGGTTGTCCTGGGCTTCGGACGTGTGGATGCCGGTGCCCCACAGCTGGTAGACGACCAGCAGCAGCACCAGGACGCCGGCGCGGATCATGAGCCGCCCCACTGCGCCGATGACCCGAGCCGTTCGCACGACGGAACGATAGTGAGTTCCGGGGCCGCGACCGAGTCGGGCCGCGCCTTGGTCGGTGTCGACCCGCACCAGTAGCCTGGTGCATCGCCATGGAGCCCGCCGTCCACCTTCGCGCCGCGGTGTCCCTCCTGGGCCGCTTTCCGGCGCTCGCCGGCGTCGATCTCGACGTCGCCCGGGGTGAGATCGTGCTGCTCCAGGGTCCGAACGGGGCCGGCAAGAGCACGCTGCTGCGCACGCTGGCCGGCCTGCACCCGGTGGTGTCGGGCACGGCCGAGGTGCTGGGCCACGATCTGCGGCGCGACCGCCGCTCGGTGCGGCGCCAGGTGGGCCTGCTGGGCCACGCCACCATGCTCTACGACGAGCTCACGGTGGACGACAACATCCGGTTCTGGGCCCGGGCGGCCCATGCCGATCCGGCCGATGCCGACGCCGCCCTGGTGGCGCTGGGCCTGGGGGGACGGCTGCGGTCGGTGGCGGTGGCCCGGCTGTCGGCGGGCCAGCGCCGACGGGCCTCCATCGCCGTGCTGGTGGCCCGTCGCCCCGAGCTGTGGCTGCTCGACGAACCCCACGCCGGCCTCGACGCCGAGGCCCGCGACACCGTCGACGACCTGATCCGCGGGGCGGTCCAGGCCGGGGCCACCGTGGTGGTGGCCTCCCACGAGCTGGAGCGGGCCAACGCCCTGGCCGGTCGGGTCGTGACCATCACCAGCGGCGTCATCGAAGGCCCGCCCGCGCCGGCCGATGCCGACCAGCCCGTCGACGCCACGGCACCCGCCGAAGGGCCCGAGCCGTCGGCGCCCACCGCGCCGGAGGGCCCGGTGGCCGGCGCGGCCGACCCGGGGGCGCCCGAGCCGGCCGGGGTGACCCGTGTTCCGTGACGCCCTGGCCGTGGCCGGCAAGGACCTGCGCATCGAGGCCCGATCCCGGGTGGCCCTGAACCAGGTGGCGCCCTTCGCCCTGCTGGTGCTCATCCTGTTCGCCTTCGCCCTCGACCCCGACTCCGGCGTGTTGCACTCGGCCACGCCAGGCCTGTTCTGGGTGGCGGTGCTGTTCTGTGCCGTGCTGGCCATCCAGCGGGCCTTCGCCATCGAGTCGGCCGACGGCAACCAGGACGCCCTGCGCCTGTCGGGCCTGGAGCCAGCCGGCGTCTTCCTGGGCAAGATGCTGGCCATCTGCGCCCAGCTGGCCGTGCTGGAGGTGCTGCTCGGGATCGGGGTGGCGGTGCTCTACAACAGCACGCCCACCGGCTGGTTGCTGCTGGTGGTGACGTGTGTGGCCGCGACCGCGGGGATCGCCGCGGCCGGTACCCTCTACGGCGTTCTCGCCGCTGGGCTCCGGGTCCGGGAGACGCTGCTGCCCCTGCTGCTGCTCCCGGTGCTCGCCCCGGTGCTCATCGGGTCCACCCGGGCCTTCCAGGCGGCCCACGACCGCACCCCCAGCCAGGGGTGGCCCTGGGTGGGCCTGCTGGCTGCCTTCGCCGTCGGATACACCATCTTCGGAGCTTTCGGCTTCGGCCCCCTCCTGGAGGAATCGTGACCAGCCAGCCGAGCCACCATGCTGGGGCCGACCTGGTCGGTGAGCCCGCGGTCGGTGCGGCTGCGCCCGACGACGGCGCCGGTCCGGGCCCGCGGGGCACCGGCTCGAAGGGCACCCGCATCCTGGGGGTGATCACGCTGGCCGCCATCGCCCTGGGTGCCTACCTGGCGCTGGTGTCGAGCCCGCCCGACGAGAACATGGGCGACGCCGTGCGGCTCCTCTACCTGCACGTGCCGGTGGTGACCGTGGCCTACATCGCCGCCACGATGGTGACGCTGGCCAGCGTGATGTACCTGTGGAAGCGCTCGGCCTGGTGGGACGTCACCGCCGCCGCCTGCGGTGAGCTGGCCCTGGTCTTCACCTGCCTGACGCTGGTCACCGGCGCCATCTGGGGCCGCCCCACCTGGGGCACCTTCTGGGTGTGGGACCCGCGCCTGACCGCCACCGCCATGCTGGCCCTGCTCCTGCTCGGCTACCTGGCCGTGCGACGCCTCCCCGGCGACCAGTCGAGCCGGGCTCGCCGCTCGGCCGTGGTCGGTCTGCTGGTGCTGCCCAACGTCTTCCTCGACAACCGGGCCGTGACCTGGTGGCGGTCGCTGCACCAGGGCACCACCATCCTCGAGACCCTCCAGCCCAAGATCCACGACCAGATGGCGTTCGCCCTGGTCTTCAACATGTTCGTGGGCCTGCTGGTCGGTTCCTGGCTGCTCATCCACCGGTGGCGCCTGGCCTGGCTGGAACAGCAGGCCGAGTCGGCCGAGCTCGACGAGGCCATCGCCGAGCGTCGCGCCGAAGGCGTGCCATCGGGTCGCGCCGAAGGCGCGCCATCGGTCGCGCCGAGGGCGCGACCCGTCGGCGACGAACGTCACCGCCACCTCCACGTCGGCGGTGGCCCCGGCGGCCAGCCGTCGCCAAGCGACGGACATGGCGCCATGAGCGACTGGGGCTACGTCGGGCTGGGCTGGGGCATCGCCACCGTGGTGCTGGTGGCCTACGCCCTGTGGATCGTGCTGCGCGGCCGGGCCGTCAGCCGTCGCGTGCCGCCCGAGGACCGCCGATGGCTGTGATCGATCCGCCCAACGGCGCGTCCACGCCCGGCCCCGACGGCGCCGACCACTCGGCCGATCCGATCGAGTCGACCGACGCCACCACCGGCACCGCCACCCTCGACCTCAGCCCGCGGGTGCTGCCCGCCCGCCGGCGCCGTCGGGGCTGGGCGGCCAAGATCGCCCTGGTGGCCATCCTGGTGGCCGCCGGCTTCGTGGTGTCCAAGGCGCTGACCTCGGCCTCGCTGTTCTTCTACAACGCGGACGAGGCGGTGGCCAAGGAGTCGACCCTGGGCACCAGCACCTTCCGCATCCAGGGCACGGTCGAGAACGACGTGAAGCGCACGGCTGACGGCGCCGACTTCACCATCACCTACCAGGGCGTCGAGGTGCCCGTCGACCACACCGGCGACCCGCCCCAGCTGTTCAAGCCCGGCGAACCGGTCGTGCTGCAGGGCCATTTCGCGGGTGACGGCCAGCGCCTCTTCCTGTCCGACCAGATGCTGGTCAAGCACGACGCCACCTACACGGCGAAGAACGGTGCGCGGCTCAAGCAGGCCGAGAAGGGCGGCAAGGTGGCACCCAAGACCACCACCACCACGCCCGCCCGGTCCGCAGCGTCGACCCAGCCGTGAACCTCGCCCTGGGGACAGCCGGCGTCGTGCTCGGCTTCGTGGCCTCGCTGTGCGCGGTGGTGACCGTGGCCGTCGGCCTGGTGCGCAAGCGCCCGGACATGGTGCGCCTGGGCCGGATCTACACCTGGCTCATCATCGGCGCCGCCGTGCTGTCGGTCTTCGCCATGGAGCACGCCCTGTTGACCCACGACTTCACCGTGAAGTTCGTGGCCGACAACGGCAGCACCAACACCCCGCTGCTGTTCACCGTGGCCGGGATGTGGTCGGCCCTGGAGGGCTCGATCCTGCTGTGGGTGCTGTTCCTGTCCGGGTACACGTTCGCCGTGGGCCAGAAGTTCCGCAAGCGCCTGGACGACCCGCTGGTGGGATGGGCCCTGCTGGTGATGTTCGTGACCTGCCTGTTCTTCTTCGGGCTGCTGATGGGGCCGGCCAACCCGTTCCGGGTCTTCAACCCGGCTCCGGGCTTCAACGGCCCCGGTCCCAACCCGTTGCTGCAGGACAACACCCTGGTGGCCATCCATCCGCCCATGCTCTACCTGGGCTATGTCGGGTTCACCGTGCCCTTCGCCTTCGCCGTCGCCGCGCTGGTCACCGGTCGGGTGGGCGAGGGCTGGCTGGTGGAGACCCGGCGGTGGACCCTCATCGCCTGGGGCTTCCTGTCGGTGGGCATCGTGCTCGGGGCCTGGTGGAGCTACCAGGTGCTCGGCTGGGGCGGCTACTGGGCCTGGGACCCGGTGGAGAACGCCTCGTTCTTACCCTGGCTCACCGCCACCGCCTACCTCCACTCGGTCATGGTGCAGGAGCGGCGGGGGATGCTGCGGGTCTGGAACCTGTCCCTGCTGTGCGCCACCTTCGCCCTCACCATCCTGGGCACCTTCCTGACGCGCTCGGGCGTGGTCCAGAGCGTGCACGCCTTCTCCAACTCCACCATCGGACCGCTCCTGCTCGGCTTCTTCGGCCTGGTGGTGGCCGTGACCATCGGGCTCATCGTGTGGCGGGGCGACCAGTTGCGCTCGCCGGGCCGCATCGACTCCCCGTTGTCGCGCGAAGGCGCCTTCCTGGCCAACAACGTGCTGTTCGGTGCCTTCGCCTTCGTGGTGCTTGCTGGGCACCGTCTTCCCGCTGGTGGTCGAGGCCATCAACAACAACCAGATCTCGGTGGGGTCGCCCTACTTCAACCGCATGACCATGCCCATCGCCATCGCCCTGCTGTTCCTCATGGCCGTGGCCCCGGTGCTGCCGTGGCGCAAGGCCAGCGGCGAGCTGCTGCGCCACCGGCTCTACTGGCCCGCCTGGTGCGGCACGGCCGCGCTGGTGGTCGGGGTGGTGGCCGGCCAACGCGGCCTGGCCCCGCTCATCGCCTACGGCCTGGCCGGCTTCGCCGCCGGTTCGGCGGCTCGCCAGCTCGTCCTGGCCACCCGTCGCCAGGGCTGGCGAGGGCTGGTGGGACGGGCCAACGGCGGGATGATCGTCCACATCGGCATCGTGATGATCGCGGTGGCCTTCGCGGCCAGCTCCAGCAACGTCCAGCAGGCCGAGCTCACCCTGCATCCCGGGCCAGTCCGCCGAGTTCAACGGCCACACCATCACCTACCAGCGGTTGCGCATCACCGCCTCGGCGGGCAAGAACCAGACCAGCGCCATCGTGTCGGTGGACGGCTCGGGTCCCTACGCGCCCGGCATCGTGGCCTTCCGCCAGTCCGACGGGACCAGCGATCCGGTGGGCACCCCGTCGATCTACACCAGCCCCCGCGGCGACGTGGCCCTCAGCCTGCTGGCGGTGCCGGCCACCAACTCCAACACCGTGACCATCCGGGTGACCAGCCAACCGCTGGTCATGTGGCTGTGGGTGGGCGGGGGCGTGATCGGGCTGGGCACCGCGCTGGCCGCCTTCCCGGGCAAGCGGCGCCGTCCCACCGAACCGGTGTCCGCGCCCGTCCCGGATCGCCGGCCCGGGCGGGGCGATCCGGCGCCCGAGGGCGAGCCCCCCGACCGCCAGACCCGAGCCGGTCAGCGCCCGCGAACGAGCCCAGGATCGAGCCGGCATGAGCGCCACCGTCGAACCGCCCGAGGTGGCGCCGCGCCAGGGGGGCGCGCACCTGGCCCGCACGGTGGCCATCGTGGTGGGCGTGGTCCTGGTGGCGCTGGTGGCCCTGCTGGCCACCCACCAGAGCACCGACGACCAGGTGGCCAGATCCCAGGTGGTGGGCAAGGCCGTCCCCCCGGTCAAGGGGACGACGCTGGCCGGGACCCACTTCGACGTCGACGAGCACCTCGGCCAGTGGGTGGTCATCGACTTCTTCGGCTCCTGGTGCGTGCCGTGCCAGGCCGAGCAGGCCGAGCTGGTCAAGTTCGCCCAGCAACACCAGGGCGACCCGCAGGTGGCCATGGTCGGGATCATGTACACCGACAAGAAGGCCGACGCCGAGGCCTTCTACAAGCGCACCGGGGCGACCTGGCCGATCCTGAACGACGACGGCTCGACCGCCCTCACCTTCGGGGTGACCGGGGTGCCCGAGACCTACGTGGTCAGCCCGAACGGCCAGGTGGTGGCCAAGTTCGAGGCCGGCATCACCGCGTCCGCGCTGAACGACGTGATCCAGCGCTACGGCGGCGAGTCGACGTCGACGACCACGGCCAGCCCCACCACCGCGGCCACACCGTGACCGACGCGGCCACCGCCGTCCGCCGCCACCACCCGACCAGCCGGCCGCCTCGGTGGGCCGGCTGCTGCGGATCTACGGGCCCGTGGGTGGTCATGGCCGTCATCGTGGTCACGGCGTTGAGCATCGGCGTGACCGGCACCACGCGGCCCCACCACCAACGAGGGACGCATGCTGGCCATCGCCGCCACCCTCAAGTGCGAGGTGTGCGAAGGCGAGTCCGTGGCCCAGTCCGATTCGGACTTCGCCCAGCAGGCCCGGGTGGACATCGCCAAGCGCCTCGACGACGGCCAGTCCGCCCAGCAGATCCGCGCCTTCTACATCCAGCACTACGGGGCCAGCGTGTCGCTCATCCCGGCGTCGAGCGGGGTGTCGGGGCTGGTGTGGATCATCCCGGTGGTGGCGCTGCTGCTGTCGGCCGCGGTGCTGGTCATGGTGTTCCGGCGCTGGCAGGTCAAAGGCGACGTCCACGCCAGCCAGGCCGACCGTGAGCTGGTGGCCGACGCCCTGGCCCAGTTGGCCGTCGACCGGGACCGGGCGTAGCCGGATGCCACCGGCGCCGACGAGCCGGGGGCTCGACATGACCACCCCGTCGGGCGGGTCGGGATCGCGGGGCACCAAGGCTCGGGCGGCGCGGCTGGCCGAGTCTGCCCGGCGTCACCCGGCGACCCGTCGACCCGGGCGAGCGCGAAGGCGACGTCGGGACCCGGCTCGGCCAAGACCGCGCCACGGGGTCCAGCCCGGAGACCACGGCCCGGGGCCGGGCGGGCCGGCCGCTCGATCCCGAGCGCGCCGCGGCCCTGGCCGAGGAGCGCGACTTCCTGTTGGGCTCGCTGCGCGACCTCGAAGCCGAACACGAGGCCGGCGACGTCGACGACCGGGACTACGCCTCGCTCAAGGACGACTACACGGCCCGGGCCGCGGCCACCATCCGGGCCCTCGAGTCCGATCAGGCGGCCCGGTCGCGGCCGGCGCCCACCCGCTCGACCGGCCGGCGGATCCTGGTGGCCGCCCTGGTGGTGATCTTCTCGGTGGGGGCCGGGGTGCTGGTGGCGCAGTGGTCGGGCTCGCGCGGCGCCGGGGACTCGATCACCGGCGGCATCCGGGGCGACACCCGTGACGATCTGCTGGCCGCCCGCCAGGAGGGGGCCAACGGCCAGTACCTGGACGCCATCAAGGACTACAACAAGGTCCTCCAGCTCGATCCGGCCAACACCGAGGCGCTGGCCTACCGGGGCTGGATGCTGCGGATCGTGTCCACCAGCGCCAGCGGCCAGCAACGCACCCAGCTCCAGGCCGAGGCCATGGCCTCGCTGCAGCAGGCCCTGCGAACCGATCCGACCGACGGCACCAGCCTGGTGTTCATGGCCGTCCTGCTCGGGGACCTGGGCCGGCCCACCGACGCGTTGGCCGAGCTGGCCAAGGTCCCGCCGGGCCAGCTGCCCGAGCTTCATGAGCGGGACCATCGATCAGTTCAAGGCGCAGATGCAGGCCCAGATCGCATCGGGATCCACCACCACGACCGGCTGAGCGCCGCGCCGGCCCGGGGCTCCCGAGCGCGGGCGGGTCAGGCGGAGGGCGGGCGGTAGCGGGCCTTGACGGGCCGGCCGTGGTCCAGCGCGATCTCCCACACCGACCCCTTCTGGCACCGGTCCGGGCTCCGGCGGCCCGCATGCCCCTGGTCCGACCAGGCGGTGCATCAGGCCCGGGATCAGGTCCCCGTGGGCGCACAGGACCTGGTCGTCGCCCCCGTCGAGCATCAGGTCGAGCGCGCCCCGCACGGCCGCTCCCTCGGCCAGTCGCTTGTCCAGGTCGACCGACAGGCTTCGAGCGTCCTCGGCCAGCGGCTCGACCGTCTGGACGCAGCGCCGGGCCGGGCTGGAAGCCGACCCGCCGATCCCCCGGTCGCCCAGCAGGTCGACCAGCTCCTTGGCCTGGCCCAGACCCCGGTCGCTGAGCGGTCGATCGCCGTCCTCGCCGCGCCAGCTCGGAGCGGTTGCCGGCATGGGCGTGGCGGACCAGGAACACCGGCATGGGGCGAGGCTACTGCCCGTCCGCCGGACGCCACCCGGCGGCGCCCGACGGCTCCGGCGTCGACGTCAGTCCTCGGTCGCCGGTCGTCGGGGTCCGGGCTCGGGTCGTCGGGGTCGGCGGGCACCGCTGTGCGCAGCACCTGGCGCTCCCGACCCAGGTTGGAGACCACCAGGGCCACGATGGTGACCAGGAAGACCTGGCCGAACAGGCCTTCCAGGATGGCGATGGCGCGACCGCCGTCGTTGTGGGCGGTGAAGTCGCCGTAGCCGATGGTGGTCAGGGTCACGTAGCTGAAGTACACGTACGTGAAGCCGTTGGCGTTGGGCTGGCTGAACATGGGCGGGCTGACGATCTGGACGACGCGGTAGGCGCTGGCGAAGATCAGCCCGAGCAGCAGGTAGGCGGCCAGCGAGGCGGCCACCGTGTTCAGGTTGACCCGTCGGTGGCTGAAGGCCTGGCGCAGGACGGCCGGGAACAGCAAGCGCCAGCAGGACGGTGTAGAGGGACGGCACCGACGGCGAAGATCCACTGGGCGCTGCCGTTGACCGCCGTCCCGGGGGCGTGTGCCGGTCAGGGCCGCGGCGATCGGCGACGATCGACGGTGGTGCCGGTCACGACCGCGCCGAAGACCCGCAGGGTGTGCGAGACGTGGGACCGGCTCAGCGTGGTCAGCACCAGCAGGGCGAGCATCACCGCCGACACCACCTGGCCCCCGGTGTAGGCGTCGTCCACCGCGATCATGACCACCGTGAGCAGGACCATGATCAGCACGATCAGGTAGCCGTCGCGGCTGATCAGGTCCCGCCGGAGGAGCTCCATGATCTGGCGCCCGGCGCGGCTGAGGTCCTCGGTCACCTCGTCGAGCTCGGCGGACACGAACTCGGCCGCCGTCTCCATGTCCTCGATGGGGTCGTTGGCCACGGCTGGATGGTACGAGCGGGCCCGACCCGGCTGGCGGACGGTCGCGCCGAACTCCGGCAACCGGTGGCGGTTCGGACTACCCTGTGAGAACGCTGAGAGCGCTGAAGACAGCCGAGCGCGGGTTGGACTGGGGAGGGCGTGACATGAGGGGAATCCGCGCATCACGCGCACTGGCCGGAGCCTTCGTGCTGCTGGTGGGATCGGTGGCGGTGGCCGGGCCGTTGGCCCTGCCGGCCGGCGCGGCCACGTTCAACGTGACCAACAGCCAACGACTCGGGCGCCGGATCGCTGCGCCAGGCGCTGGACCGATGCGTCCACCACCCCGGGCGCCGACACGGTCGTGATCCAGGGCGGCCTGGGCACCATCACCCTCGACAGCGCCGATCGCCTGGTCCGGGCAGCGGCGGGGCGGTCACCATCACCGGCAACGGCAACACCGTGAACCTGAACGGGAACCCGATCGGGCTGGACGACGAGGGGGCAACGGCATCACCGTCGACAACCTCACCCTCAGCGGAGGGGGCGGCACCACCGGCAACGACGCGGCCCCGGTCGTGTCGGAGGGCGGCACCATGGTGCTGACCAACTGCACCATCACCGGCAACCACGTCACCTCCAGCGAAGGTGACGTGGCCGGCGGCGTGCTCTCCGAGGGCGGCGACGTCTCGATCACCAACTGCCACGATCACCAACAACTCCGGCACCAGCTCCGACGACGCCGCCGGCGGCGTGCTGTCCGAGGGTGGCAGCGTCACCATCGGCGGGTCGACCATCACCGGGAACACGGCCACCACCAACGACGGTGACGCGGCCGGTGGGGTGGCCGTCCGAGGGCGGTGAGGTCATCGTGACCACCTCCACCGTCTCGGGCAACACCGCCACCGTCGGCGCCGACGGTGCGGCGATGTCGGCGGCGGCATCCTGTCCGAGGGCGGTTCGGTCACCTTCCGCACCGTCACGGACAACTGCAACACGGCGACGACCGCAGGCGACAGCGCCGACGCCGGTGGCGGCATCCTGTCCGAGGGCGGCAACGTGACCACCAACGCCGGCAGCATCGTGGGCAACCGGGCCACCGCCTCGGGCGGGGGCACGGCCGCCAACTCGGTGCTGATCGCAGGGGGGCACGTCGAACCTGAACGACACCACCGTCAGCGACGACACCTCGACCTGCACGGCGCCGCCCCGACCACGACCACCACCGCGGCACCGGCGACGACCACCACCGCCGCGGCCGCGGCCCAGGCGGTCGCCGCCACGCCCGGCCTTCACCGGCTGATCCCGCTCGCGAACCTGTCAGCTGAGCGACGCCAGGCGGTCGCTGGGCTGACAGGTTCCCCCGGCCACGGCGCCGGTGACCGCCACCGGAGGAGCGAACTCCTAGGGTTCGGGGATGCACGTCGCGGTCTGGGCCTGGGTGGTGCTGTTGGTGGTCACCCCGGTCCTGCTGGCGCTGGACCTCTTCGTGCTCCCCCGGGGCCACGACCAGCTCGCCCCCCGGACGGCGTGGCGCTGGACGGTGGTGTGGACGCTGGTGGGCCTGGCCTTCGCCGTCGTGGTGTGGATCGAGGCCGGGGAGCACTACGCGGTCAAGTACCTGACCGGGTTCGCGGTGGAGAAGGCGCTGACCGTCGACCAGGCCCTGGTCTTCGCCCTGGTGCTGACCAGCTTCGCCGCGCCCAGTCGGCCGGCCAAGCGGGCCCTCTTCCTGGCCCTGTGGCTCGGCCTGCTCTTCAAGCTGCCGTTCATCGCCCTGGGCACCGCCATCGCCCGCTCCGAGCCCGAGAGCCTGCACTGGATCGTGGCCGGGGCCTTCATCGTGGGCGGCCTGGTCTTCCTGTTGCGCAGCGAGGCTGATCCCGACGCCGCCCAGAACCGCTACCTGCGGCAGCCTGCGCCGCCACCTCGACTTCACCGACACGTGGCGCGACGACCGGTTCGTGGTCACCGAGGCGCCACCCGATGATCCGACCGGGACCCGCCCACCGCCGCTACACCCTGGCCTTCGCCATGTTGGTGGTGCTGCTGACCGCCGACATCTACTTCGCCGCCACCGTCCCGCTGGCCTTCTCGATCAAGAAGCCCGGCTTCCTGGTGCTGGCCTCGAGCACGCTGGCCCTGCTCGGCATCCGCGCCCTGTACTGGTGGGTGAGCTCGCTCGAGGTCGACCGGGTGAAGCTGCGCATCGCCCTGGCCATCGTGTTGTGGCTGGTGGCGATCGAGATGCTCCTGGAGCCCTACTTCCACGCGGTCAGCGCGCTCATGCCCGAGCTGGTGTTCGCGGTGATCGGCTGGCCGTTGGTGTCGGCCCGACGGCGGCGCGCGCCGGTGCAGGCCGCGCCCTACCCGCGCCCCGAGGCCGGGAGCGACCCGACCTAGCGTGTCGGCGGTCGGTCAGCCCTCGGCGCTGACCACCAGCACCGGGCACGGGGCGTCGTGGAGCACCTTGAAGGTGACCGAACCCATGATGGCGCCCCGCACCGTGCCGCCGCCGTGGTGGCCGACCACGATCATGCGGGCATGGTCGCGCTCGGCCATGGCGATGAGGGCGGCGGCGGGGCGCCCGGCCACGGTCTCGGCCCGCACCTCGACCGACGGGTCGATCGCCTTGGCCGCGTCGAGGCCCTCCTGCAGGGTCTTGGTGCCGATGGCCTCGATGGCGTCGCGCTGGCCGGTGGGTTCGCCGGCGTAGAAGGCCGGGGGCTCGATAGCCGAAGGCCAGCGAGATCGTCGTGCCCAGGGCCTTGGCCACCACCAGCGCCTCGGCCAGGGCGGCCTTGGACCCCTCCGAGCCGTCGTAGCCGAGGATCAGCGGGCCGGTCACTTGGGCGCTCCTTCCTGCACGAGCGGCGGCAGCGGTTCGCCGCCCTCGGGTGGTGGTCGGGAGTCGATCGGGTCGGGCTTCACCCGGAAGAAGGCGTGGTCGCGGGTGTTCCAGATGAACATGAGCGGGATCCCGAGGAGGAGCATGCCCAGACCGATCCACAGACCGGGTTCACACCGAGCCAGCTGGGGCGGATCGGTGTAGTCGGCGTGGCTCATGTCCATGAGCGAGCGCACGAACAGGTAGGCCAGCGTCAGTCCGCCGATGGCGGGCAGCACGCCGACGAAGAAGAAGTTCTTCGCGCTCTTGAACAGGTAGCGGCGGTAGTAGATGACGCAGGCGATGCCGCACTGCCCGTAGTAGTAGGCGATCATCAGCCCGACCGACAGGATCGACCAGGTGAGCACGTCACCGCCGTAGAAGCGGGAGACGACGGTGAGCAGGGCGAACCACGCACACGAGATGATGCCGAACAGCCACGACGACCAGGCCGGCGTCAGGTACTTGGGGCTGACCTCCCCGAACTTCGGGGGCGCGGCGCGGTGCATGGCCATCGACAGCGCGGTGCGGGCCGCGGGCAGGATGGTCGTCTGGCAGCTGGCGGCCGCCGAGCTCAGCGTGGCCAGCAGCAGCAGCTTGAGGCACGAACCAGCCGATGCCGTTGTTGCTGAACACGACCTGGCCGGCGGCCGAGAAGACGTCGTCGGAGTTGTTCGGCCAGGAAGCCCGGGCCCTTCACAGCCTGGGCGGCGAACGACACGACGACGTAGATGAGCACCAGGACGACGGTGGCCCAGATGCCGGCCACCCCGGGGACCTTGTCGGGCTCCTCGCACTCCTCGTTCACGCTGGTGGCCGTGTCCCAGCCCCAGTAGATGAACACCGCGGCGATCATGCCCTCGGTGATCCTGTGGCACCGCCCAGGTTGGTGGGGTGAGCCACGACAGCGACGGCGAGACCGAGCCGTGGATGTCGCCACCCCACACCTTGGCCAGGGCCACCACGCTGAAGACGACCAGGATGGCCAGCTCGGTGCCGAGCATGACATCTGCGTGCGGGCGCTGAGCTCGATGCCGACCACGCAGATCCAGGTCATGCCCATGATGAACACGCACCCCAGGCCGAGCTGCCACCAGACGCTGGCGGACTGGCTGTCGAATCCGAACAGCGAGAGCAGGTAGATGGCGGCGACCGCGGCCAGGTTGGGCATGATCAGCAGGTCGGCCACGGCGCTCGACCAGCCGCCCATCCAACCCCAGCGTGGCCCGATGGCCCGGGTGACCCAGGTGAAGTTGGTGCCGCAGTCGGGGTCGGCCCGGTTGAGGTAGAAGAAGGCGGCGGCGATGCAGCCCATGGGGATGAACGAGATCCACATGATGGCCGGCGCCTTGAAGCCCACGCCGGCCGCGGCCACCAGGCCCAGCGTGACCGCCAGGCTGTACGCCGGGGCCGCCGACGCCACGCCGACCACGGTGGCCGAGACCAGGCCGAGTGCACCGGACTTGAGCCCCTTGCTCTCGACCGCACCCCCTGACGGCTTGCCCACATCAGTCGCCATGCGTCCCCCTCAAGATGCCGTGGTGGTTTCGGCAAGTATCCGGGCCATATGGCCTATGCGCAAGTGATTCTTTTGCATGATGCGTAACTGACGAGTGATTCCGTGGCGAGCGGCCCGGGCCAACCCGGGAGATGAAAGGTGGCGCGTCGGGCGAGCCGCCAGCCGGGGCGGGCGCGGGGCCACGGTCCTCCGGAACAGGTGTGGTCACCGGGTAGTTTCGCGACATGGCCTCGCCTCCCGCTGATCTCGACGGTGATCTGGCCGTCGATGTCCTGGTCATCGGGGCCGGCATCCAGGGGCTGTACATCGCCCGTGAGGTGGCCAAGACCTACTCGGTGTGCGTGGTGGCCGACCCGGCCACGTCGTCGGGCACCCTCGAGTCCGATGGCTACCTCTCGGCCGGCTACGACGGCAACGACGTCAACCGCATCCAGCCGGCCCGTCGGGCCGCGGCCTGGTGGCGGCTGTGGGCCGAGTCCAACGGGGTGGCCTTCGATCCGGAACCGGCCTGGTTCGTGGTGCCCCACGACGAGCTGTCCAGCCGCACCCGACTGTGGACCGACGCGGCGCTGGGCGTCACCCAGGTCGAGGAGCTGCCGCAGCTGTTCGCCGGCGGCTCATTGACCCAGGACGTGCCCTTCCGCATCGAGACCGACGTGGTCATCAACCCGGCGGTGCTGCTCACCGAGTTGCGGCGCGACATCGCCGATCGCTGCCTCGAGGGTGAGGTGGTGCGCTTCGGGCTGTTCACCGACGAGGCCATCGACGACGTGCAGGTCCAGGTGGGCGACGTGCTGGTGCCCATCGTGGCCCGGTTCGTGGTGCTGGCCGCGGGGGTGGGCAACGCCGATCTGTTGACCAAGCTCAGCTCGCGGTTCTCCGACCAGGCCCGCCGCAAGTCGTCCAAGGAGCTGGTCGACTCCTGCCAGGCCGTGCGCATCCAGTACGAGATCTGCGTGCGAGGTCAGCTACCCGCGCTCAACGGTCGCTTCGGGCCCTTCCTGGTGGCCTCGCACGGCCGGGCCCCCGACGAATGGCCCGGGGAGCCGCGGACCTGGGTGATCTCGGCGCCCATCGACGATGCCCAGACCACGGTGGGCCCGGCCAACACCCGCTTCGACCCCACCGTCGACCCGGCCCGGGTGGCCGACCTGCTGGCCCAGCTGTTCGCGGTCGCTCCGGACCTGGAGAAGCGAGCGGGAGGGCTGCAGTGGGCCGTCTACGCCTCGCGGCGCACCCAGCACCCGTCGCTGGCGGTGGCCGACACCTCGGCGGTGGCCCAGCCGGTGCCGGCCAAGCTGGAGAAGCTCGGCCTCGAAGGGCTTCCTGGCCGTGTGGCCGTCGCACCTGGCCTACGCCCAGTTCGTGGGGGACTCGGTGGCCGAGCGCATCGCCGACGCCCTGGGCGCGCCGGTCGTCCTACCCCGACAGCATCCCGCCCCGCGACCTGGGGAGCGCGGCCCCCGAGCTGGTGGCGCGGTGGGATCGTCCCGACTTCGCCTGGCAGGACTGGACCACCTTCCGCCAGACCCACGGCCTGTCCCGCTACTGACCATCCCATCGGGCGGCACCTACCTACCGATTCGGCACACGGATGCCGCCGCTGGGTGGGGTCAGAGGTGGAAGGGCTCACCGGACAGGTAGGCGTCGCACAGCGCCACCAGGCGCTGCGGTCCGAAGCTGTCCTCGTGTCCGCCGTGCACCACCGTGACCGGAAGCTGGCGCAGCCGCTCGATGGTGCGCACGTAGTCGTCGGTGTCGGAGCCGTCGAGCTGGTCGAGCAGCGGCCCGTCGTAGAGGGCGTCGCCGGAGAACAGCACCCCGGTGGCCGGCTCCCACAGCCCGATGCTGCCGGGGGAGTGCCCGGGCAGGTGCAGCACCTCGAAGGCCCGGTCGCCCAGGTCGATCACGTCGCCCTCGTTCAGGATGCGGGTGGCCGGGGCCGCGGCCACCTCGATCCTGGTGGGGTCGAAGTCGGCGTGAGGGGCGGCGTCCACCAGCCACGGGCCGAACTGGTAGCCGGCCCGGCGGTAGGGCTCCACCGCTCCACCGAAGTCCTGGGTGCGCACCGAGGTGGTGCCGGCGCGGGCGATGGCCGCGGCCTCGGCGCCATGGACGGCGCGCTGGTCGAACTCGGCCAGTCCGCCCACGTGATCGCGATGGGCGTGGGTGGCCACCGCCAGCAGCGGCCTGCCGGCGCGGTCGATCTCGGCCCGCAACGGCCTCAGGCCCAGGGCGGTGTCCACCACCAGGTCGCGGTCGCGGCCCTCGACGTGCCACACGTTGCAACGGAGGTAGCGGTGGACGTGGGGCTCGGTGACCAGGGTGATCCCGTCGGCCACGCGCCGGCGCACGAACCAGGACTCGGCCACCGCCAGCGTGGGCGCGGCCCCATCCTCACCAGCGTCGGCGTGCTCGTCCTGGCTCACGGGTTCGGTCCCAGGGCCCGCAGGCGGTCCACCACCTGGGGCAGCGCGTCGACCACCGCGTCGATGTCGGCGTCGGTGGTCGACCAACCCACCGAGATGCGCAGCGAGCGGTGGGCGTCGACGCCCATGGCCGCCAGCACCGGTGAGTCCTCCAGTCCCTCGCTGGCACAGGCGCTGCCCGAGTGGGCGGCGATGCCGGCCTGGTCGAGCCCGAGCAGCACCGCCTGGGGTTCGATGCCGTCGATCCCCAGGCAGACGAGCTGAGGCAGCCGCCCGGTCGGATCGCCGTAGGGGTGCACTCCCTCGATGGTCGCCACCGCGTCGAGCACCCGGTCGGTCTGGGCCCGCGCCTGGGCCTGCTCGTCGGCCAGGCGGTCGTCGACGGTGAGGAACTCGGCCGCCGCGCCCAGCCCGATGCAGGGCGGGCAGGTTCTCCAGCCCGGCGCGCCGGGCCCGTTCCTGGTCGCCGCCCAGCAGCAGCGGTGCCAACCGCAGGCCGCGCCGCACCAGCAGCACGCCCGTGCCCGGCGGGCCACCCAGCTTGTGGCCGCTGAAGGACACCAGATCGGCGCCCAGGTCGTCGAAGGCCACCGCCACGTGACCGACGGCCTGGGCCGCGTCCACGTGCACCAGCACGCCGCGGGCGCGACAGCCGGCCACCACCTCGGCCACCGGCTGGATCGTCCCCACCTCGTGGTTGCCCCACTGCAGGTGCACCAGCGCGGTGCCGCCACCCTCGGGGTCGTCGGCGGCATCCACCGCAGCCAGCACCTCGTCGGCGTCGATGCGGCCCGAGCCGTCGACGCCGACCGTCGTCACCCGCGCCCCGAGCGCCTCGGCGAACGACTCGCTTGACTGGCGCACCGCCGAGTGCTCGACCTGCGGCCAGCACCACCTGCGGTCGCGATGTGCTCGGGTCGGGCACCGACGACCTGGTGGCGCGCCACAGTGCGCCCCAGGTGGCGGCGGCGATCGATTCGGTGGCGCCGCTGGTGAACACCACCTCGCGGGGTCGGGCGCCGACCAGGGCGGCCACCTGGGCCCGAGCCTGTTCCAGCCCCACCCGCGCCGCCATCCCCTCGCTGTGGATGCGGCCCGGGTCGGCCGGCACCAGCCCTTCGAACCCGCGGCCCTCCAGCACCGCCACCATGGCCTCGGACGCCGCCGGGCGCAGCGGCGAGGTGGAGGCGTGGTCGAGGTAGTGCCGCGCCATGGCGAGCGGTCAGGCTTCGACGGCGGTGACGCAGATCTCGTCGCCCATGGGGATCGACGAGGAGGTCTCGGGCGAGGTATCGCCGTAGAGCGCACCCAGCATCCCCTTGACCATGCCCCGGTCGACCGCGCAGATCACCGGGTTCTCGATGGCCGCATCGCCGAAGGGGCAGTGCTCGCTGACGATGCGCAGCCCGTTGTCGTGCGGCTCGGCGTGGGCCGCGAAGCCGTGGGCGGTGAGGGCGTCGGCCACCGCGTGCAGCGCGGCCCGGAACGACCGGGGCGCGCTGGCCGTCCCGTCGGCCTGCTGGCGATCGCCCATGGATGCGGCCATGAGCCGGCCGTACTCGATGCCCACCTGCTCGGCCATCTCCTCGGCCTGCTGGCGCGGGATCAGGGCCAGCGCCCGACCCAGCAGGCTGATCAGCAGGTCGTCGTGGCGGACGGCGAACTCGATGCTGGCCGCCTGCTCGGTGACCAGGTACTGCTTGGAGGGCCGGCCGGCGCCGGCGCCCTCGGTGCGGGCCACCTCCACCTCGATGTATCCGCCGCCGGCCAGCTTGTCGAGGTGGTGGCGGGCCACGTTGGGATGCAGGTCGAAGTGGCGGGCCACCTCGGACGCGGTGACCGGCCCGTCGTGCTCCCGGGCGTAGAGGTAGATCTCCCGGCGAGTCGGATCCCCGAACGCAGAGGTGATGGCCGTGACCACCGACGAGAACTCGGTGGGCGTGAGTGGCGCCTGATCCACCTCGGTATTGTACCTATCTGCGTAGGGGAAATTCCGTTGTCGCCTTCCAGCCCGCCGACCCCGTAGCTGCTGACCTACCCCTGCTGACCCTCGAGCCAGGACCCGATCCCATGCCAGTCACCGAATCCCAGATCGTCGACGCCCTGCGCCCCGTGGAGGATCCCGAGCTCCATCGCAGCATCGTCGACCTCGGGATGGTGCGCACGGTCACGATCGCCGAGCCGCGGGTCGGCGTGCAGATCGCCCTGACCGTGGCCGGGTGCCCGCTGCGCAACGAGATCCAGAACCGGGTCACGGGCGCCCTGACCGCCCTCGACGGCGTCGAATCCGTCGACCTGGACTTCACGGTCATGACCGACGACGAGCGGGCCGCGCTGCGTGAGCGGCTCCACGGCGATCCCGGGGCCACCGCCGGCACCCATGCCGGCCACGGCCACGCCGAGGGCCGGGCCATCCCCTTCGCCGAACCGTCGTCGCGCACCCGGTGCCTGCTCATCGCCTCGGGCAAGGGCGGGGTGGGCAAGTCGTCGGTCACCACCAACCTGTCGGTGGCCCTGGCCCGCCGCGGCCACTCGGTGGCGGTGGTGGATGCCGATGTGTGGGGCTTCTCCATCCCCCGCATGCTGGGCGTCGATCGACCGCCGGTGGTCATCGACGAGATGCTGCTGCCGCCCGAGTCCTACGGCGTGCGCTGCATCTCCATGGGCTTCTTCGCCGAGGAGGACCAGCCCGTCATCTGGCGGGGGCCCGATGCTGCACAAGGCGCTCGAGCAGTTCCTGACCGACGTCTACTGGGACGCGCCCGACTTCCTGGTCGTCGACCTGCCCGCCCGGCACCGGCGACATCGCCCTGTCCCTGGCCCAGTTCCTGCCCCGGGGCGAGGTCTACGTGGTCACCACGCCCCAGCCCGCGGCCCAGCGGGTGGCCCAGCGCGCCGCCTTCATGGCTGAGCGGGTGCACCTGGAGGTCAAGGGCATCATCGAGAACATGGCCTGGTTCACCGGCGACGACGGCACCCGCTACGAGCTGTTCGGGGCGGGCGGCGGCCAGGAGCTGGCCGACCGGCTCGAGGTGCCGCTGCTCGGCCAGGTCCCGCTGGTGCCGGCGCTGCGCGAGGGTGGCGACACCGGCCACCCCATCGTGGTGAGCGAGCCCGACGGCGAGGCGGCGGCCGCGTTCGCGGCCATCGCCGAGCGCATCGACGTCGAGCTGGCCCCCACCCGCGTCTTCAACGCCGAGCTCAAGCTCATCTAGCTGGCAGGTCAGCCGAGCGGCACCGGGACCCACGTCCGGCCCCCGTCGTGGGTGGCCCACAGGCCGTACCCACCGTGGCTGTCATCGGCCACCACGAAGCCATCCGAGGCGTCGATCATCGAGAGCTGATCGAGCTCGCCGACCGCCAGCGGTGGCGCGAACACCGGGGTCCAGGCTCCGCCGGTCGAGCGCCACAGGGTGTGTCCGTCGGTGACCACCAGGGCGGTGCCCGCCCCGTTGCCCACGGCCCAGCCGGCCCACCCCGTCGACGGTGCCACCGCGAACGGCGTCCAGTTGGCGCCCCCGTCGCTCGATCTGGACCACCACCTTGGTCATGGTGTTGGTGGCGCCGTCCACCGCGCCGCGCCGGCGCAGAGCACGCCGATGCGGCCGACCCCGAGGTCGAGCACCCGATTGGGGCTCAGGCCGGCCTCCCCGGCGCACGGCGGCGTGACCATGGTCGCCGCCCGACCGGTCCCCGTCTGCCAGAGGTGGCCGCCGGCGAGCAGCCAGAGCGAACCGTCGTTGGCCAGCAGGTCGCCGCCGCCGGTGGTGGTCAGTCCGCTCGTGGTCCACTGTCATCGGCCGAGGTGGTGCTGAGCAGCGACGGCGGGACAGCTCAGCTGACCGGCCGGGAGGGTGGTGGTCGAGGTCGAGCATCGGGCTTGCAACGCCCAGCTGGTCTCGCCCATCGGCGTCCAGCGCTCACCACCCCGTCGAGGTCGCAGGTGGTGCCAGGACCGGCCACCGTCGTGGGTCGACCACAGCTGACCGCCCTGGCCGTACCAACCGTCCTCGGATCGGCGAACGCCAGCAGCACCAGCCCCACCCAGGTCGCGCTGGGTCTGGGCGTCGAACATGACCTGGCTCACGGCCGGCCCGTGGGCCACGGTGGCCACGTTCGCCCGCCGTCGGTGCTGTGGTGCATGCATCGGATCCGCGCAGCGACCGTTGGTGCAGCCTCCGCCGGCCACCAGCCACCCGTTCTGCGTCGTCGGCGAAGGCCAGCCATCGGTGGGAGTGTAGCTGGCCGTGCCCGCCTCACGGCCGGGCTGGCGGGCGCCGTGGTCGGAGCTGGGCACGAGCGTGGTGGGAGCCACCGGGACGGCGCGGACCGTTGGGCTGGGCGCGGTGCGATCCACCTTCATGCCCACCACCGCCACCGCCACCAGGGCCGCGGCCACCAGGGTGACGGCCAGGCGGAGGCGGTTCCGTCGGCGCCGCGCCGTCGCCGATCCGGCACCGGCCGCGCAGGTCCCCGATAGCGGCGAGGCTCGACCGGGGGGCGGTCGAGCAGCACCTGGGCGCGCGTCGCGGAGCTCATCCATGGGAGCCTCCAGCCAGTCGGGTGGGGTCGGTTCGGGACCCCGTCAGCGGGGCGACGGCCGGATCGGTCGGCGCCGGTTCGTTCGACGTCGGTTCGGATCGCCTTCGGCCAGGTCCCGGGCCAGGCGCTTGCGGGCCGCGGCCAGGGTGGCCGACACCGTCGAGCGCCGGATGCCCATGGCCTGGGCGATCTCCGGTTCGGTCAGGTCGGCCACGTAGCGCAGCACCATGGCCGTGCGCTGGCGGGGCGGCAGGTCGGCCACCAGCTCGCGGGCGTGGTCCAGGCCGGGCGGTGCGGCCGTCAGCTGGGCGCCGCCGGGCCAGCAGGCGCGCCTCGAGCTGGCGGCGCCGGAACTGCCGGCGGGCCACGTTCAGGGCCACCCGGTAGGTCCAGCCGGCCGGCGTGGCCATGGCCGACACCCGCTCCCATCGGGCCAGGGCGCGGGTGAAGGCCTCGTCCACCGCGTCGCGGGCCACGTCGACGTCGCCGGTGGTGAGCAGCAGGGCCGCCACCAGGCGCGGGTGGTGGGCCCGGTAGAAGGCCTCGAACCCGTCCTCGGCGCTCAACGGATCGCCCCGGTCGGGCGGCGTCGGCGATTCACCGTCGTGATCACGCACCTTCAAGTCACCAGCACCCCTCGAACGCCTACTCGCCCGCCCAGTGCGTTCTGGCGATGATTCTCCACCGTCGCGCGTCGAGAATCGTCGCCAGAAGGATGGGGACCGGTCCCGAGCGCGTACGATGACGCCACTTCGCCCAACCGGCGCCCATCGCATGGGCGCCCGCCAGCTGCCCGCCGTGTCCGGCGTGCCCCAGGAGGATCTGTCGTGGACGTTCGCATCGGTGTGACCAACACCGTCAAGGAGATCGACATCGAGCTGCCGGCCGACGCCGACCGCGACAAGGTGAAGAAGAGCATCAACGCCGCCCTGGCCGACGAGAGCCAGGTCCTGTGGCTGACCGACAAGAGCGGCAAGGAGATCGCGGTCCAGTCCGCCAAGATCGCCTACATCGAGCTGGGTGGCGCCGACGGCGAGCGCCGGATCGGCTTCGGTGCGGCCTAGCGTCGACGTCGGTCCCACCCCGACGGCAGACGGTCGCTGACCGTGCCGTCATCCCGGTCCCACCCGGACCTCGCTGGCCCGTCACACGCGCCTGCTCGACCACCGCCTGCTGTTCGTGACGGGCAAGGGCGGCGTGGGCAAGACCTCCATGGCCGCCGGCCTGGCCCTGCTGTCGGCCCAGCGCGGCCGACGCACCCTGGTGTGCGAGATCGACGCCAAGGGCGACCTGGCCGATTCCTTCGAGGTTGGTCGACTCCGGTTCGACCCGACCGAGCTGGCCCCGCACCTGTGGGGCATGGCCATGGACACCGAGGAGTCGCTTCGGGAATACCTCAAGCTGCAGCTCAAGGTGCCGTTGCTGGGTCGCATCGGGCCGGTGGCCCGCACCTTCGACTTCGTGGCCGACGCCGCGCCCGGGGTCAAGGAGATCCTCACCGTGGGCAAGCTCTGCTACGAGGTCCGCGAGCGCAGCTACGACCTGATCGTGGTGGACGCCTCGGCCACCGGCCACGTGGTCGGCCAGTTGGCCGCACCCCAGGCCATCAACGAGCTGGTCAAGGTGGGCCGCATTCGGGACCAGACCCGTTGGATGGTGGACATCCTGGCCGACCCCACCACCACTGCCGCGGTGATCGTCACCTCGCCCGAGGAGATGCCGGTCACCGAGACGCTGGAGTTGGCCGAGCGGCTGGCGGTCGAGACCGACGTGCACCTGGCGGCCGTGGTGGTCAACCGGGTGCTGCCCGAGCTGTTCGGGCGCCGTGAGGAAGAGGTGTTCGATCGTCTGCGCCAGCCCGCCGGCCGCCGGGCCCTGACCCAGGCGTTGGCCGCAGCCGGAACGGCCACGCCCGACGAGGCCGCCGTGGCCGGTCTGCTCGACGCCGCCCAGCTGGCGGTGACGCTGCGGCGAACCCGCGCCGAGCACCTGACCCGGCTGCGGGCCGAGCTGTCCGACGAGGTGCCGCTGGTCTACGTCCCCTACCTCTTCGCCCGCACCCACGGGGTGCGAGCCACCCGCGCCGTGGCCGAGTCGCTGTCGGCCGAGATCGACGAGTAGCGGTGGCCCGCGCGCCCGGCCGTCAGGCCCGATCCTCCTCGTCCCGCGCCGCCGGCGCGTCGGCCTCGTCGGGCACGCTCGAGCAGCTGCTGGCCAGCCGCGAGATCGTGGTCACCTGCGGCTCGGGCGGAGTGGGCAAGACCACCACCGCGGCCGCCGCCGGGGCCATGGCGGCCGCGCAGCTGGGCGGCAAGGTCCTGGTCCTGACCGTCGATCCCGCCCGTCGACTGGCCACCGCGCTCGGTCTGGAGCAGTTCGGCAACGTCGAGACCCGGGTGCCCGACGAGCTGTTCGTGGCCGCCGGGGTCGAGCCCCGAGGCGAGCTGTGGGCGGCCATGCTCGACACCAAGCAGTCCTGGGACGAGCTGGTTCGCACCCACGCGCCGGACGCCGAGACCCGCGACGCCATCCTGGCCAACCCGCTCTACCAGAACATCACCGGCAAGTTCGTCCAGAGCCACGACTACATCGCCATGGAGCGGCTGTACGAGATCCACTCGTCGGGGCGCTACGACCTGATCGTGGTGGACACGCCGCCGACCCGCAACGCCCTGGACTTCCTCGAAGCGCCCGAGCGCATGGCCGACTTCTTCTCCAGCCGCCTGCTGCGCTGGCTCATCGCCCCCTACCGGTCGCGGCTCTACAACGCCGCCTCGCGGCCCTTCTACTCGGTGGCCGACCGAATTCTGGGGTCGCAGTTCCTGGGCGACATCGCCGAGTTCTTCATCCTGTTCCAGACCATGTACGACGGGTTCGTGGAGCGGGCCGAGGCGGTGACCCGCACCCTGGCCGACCGCCGCACCACCTTCGTGGTGGTGACCACCCTGGAACCGGCTCCGGTGCGCGAGGCCGACTTCTTCATCGACGCGTTGGCCGAGCGCGGCTTCGACCTGGGCGCGGTGGTCCTCAACAAGGTGCTGCCCAGCTACCTGCTCGATCGGGGGGCCACGGCCGCGGCCCGGGCCGTGGCTTCCGATCCCGAGGGCCTGGCCGCGATGGTGGCCGAGTCCAGCCGGGGCAAGCTGGCCGATGTCGCCCTGGTGTCGCGGGTGCTGCGCGAGGTGGGGGAGAGCTTCCTCAACTACCGGGTGATCGCCACCCGCGAGGCCGAGCAGCGCGCCGAGTTGTCGCGCAAGCCCGAGTTGGTGGCCAGCGTCCCCTACTTCGACACCGACATCCACGATCTGGCCGGCCTGTTGCGCCTGGGCGAGCAGATCTGGCGCTGAGCCGCCGCTTACCCCGGCCGGGCTCCAGCCGGCAAGCGGCGGCAACCACGTGTGCCTGAGGCACGTAGGTACCGCCGTCGAGGTTGAGGGATGATTCGCGGCGCCGGCCTGCGAGAATGCGGGGATGGCCAGCCTCGCCGAGTTCGCCCGGGAGCACACGCGACTCGACGCCTCCGAGGTCGACCACCTCCAGCGCCTGGTGGCGTCGTGGGGGCTGCTGGCCGATCTCTGCTTCGCCGACCTGCTGCTCTTCGTGGCCGCCGATGCCGACGCCGGTCCGGACCTGGCCGGCGCCGAGTCCGCCGATGGCCTCCATCAGCCCGAGCGGTTGGTGGTGCTGGGACAGATGCGCCCGCTCACCAACCAGACCCTGTATCGCAGCGACCTGGTGGGCACGGTGGTGTCGGCCGAGGATCGGCCCCTGGTGGCCCGCTCGCTGGTGCTGGGCGAGATCATCGACGGCGAGGTCACCAGCCAGGCCCTCAAGGAGCGGGTCCGGGCGCTGTGCATCCCCGTCCGCCACCAGGGCCGCACCATCGCCGTGGTCAACCGGGAGGCGGCGCCCTCGGTGCGCCACCCCGGCGAGCTGGAGCGCACCTACGTCGAGGTGTTCAACCGCTTCGCCCGCATGATCGCGGCGGGCGAGTTCCCCTTCGCCAGCGAGGAGGGCCTCATCGAGGAGGCGCCTCGCGTCGGTGACGGCGTGATCCTGCTCGACGACGCCAGCCGGGTGGAGTACGCCTCGCCGAACGCGGTGTCGGCCCTGCACCGCATCGGCGTGCACGCCAACACCGAGGGCATGCGCCTGGGCGAGCTGGGGCTGGCCGAGACGGTGGTGCGCACCGCCTTCTCGCTGGCCGTGCCCGACACCGAGGAGATCGAGCGCGGGTCCCCAGGTCACGGTGCTGCTGCGCTGCATCCCGCTGGTGGAGCACCAGCGGGTGACCGGTGGCGTGGTGTTGCTGCGCGACATCTCCGAGCTGCGCCGTCGTGACCGCCTGCTGGTGTCCAAGGACGCCACCATCCGCGAGATCCACCACCGGGTGAAGAACAACCTGCAGACCATCTCGTCGCTGCTGCGGCTGCAGGGTCGGCGGCTGTCGTCGCCCGAGGCCAAGGCCGCCATCGAGGAATCGGTGCGACGCATCCGCTCCATCGCCCTGGTGCACGAGATCCTCTCGCACGAGGCGGGCGACGACGTGCCCTTCGTGGACATCGCCCGCCCTCTGGTGCGCATGGTCGAAGAGGGCCTGCTGTCACCCGACCACCCGATCGACATCAAGATCACCGGCGACGCCGGCAACCTCCCCGCCACCGTGGCCACCCCGCTGGCCGTGGTGCTCAACGAGCTGCTCCAGAACGTGGTCGACCACGCCTACCCCGCGGGCGACGACGGGCGCCGGCGCGGGCGAGGCCGGCCATGTGCTGCTCGAGTTGGACAACGACGGTCGTGAGCTGCGGGTCACGGTGAGCGACGACGGCATCGGGCTGCCGGACGGCTTCACCGCCGATGCCGCCACCGGGCTGGGGGTGTCGATCGTGCGCACCCTGGTCACCACCGAGTTGGGCGGGACCATCGCCTTCGGCCCCGGCTTGGAGGGCGGTCCCGGCCCGGGCACCGCCGTCGACCTGCGCGTCCCGCTCGCACCCGAGGCCGAGACGCTCGATCTGTGACCCGGGGCCGCGGCCGGCGTCGACTCCAGGCCAGACGCGACTCGGCCCCCCGTCAGGGGGACCGATCTGGGTACGTCGGGAAGGTCGGGTCGGCTCAGGCGCTGGCGCGGCGGCGGGCCGCGGCCCACTGCCGACGCAGCTTGCGGCGCTCCTCCTCGGAGGTGCCGCCCCACACGCCGGAGTCCTGGTTGGTGGTCAGGGCGAACTCCAGGCACGGTGCCTTGGCCTCGCACTGGTCGCAGACGGCCTTGGCCGCGGCGATCTGGTCGATGGCCGGGCCGGTGGTGCCCACCGGGAAGAACAGGTCGGGATCGGTGTCGCGGCAGGCCGCGACGTCGCGCCACTGGTCGGGATCACTGGGCAGGGAAAGAGAGTCAGTCGAGGTGAGGGCCACTGCGCCTCCACGAGTAGGGCTTCAGGAGGGGCGCGAAGCACGACCGTTCGTGAAGCGAATCACATGCCACCGCGTCGGAAAAACCAGGGCGTGTGGCTGGGACGCACTGAACCTAACGGGGAAGTGCCTTGGTTTCAAGGGCCTCGGGCGGGGTTTTTGCTATGACACTTGTCTCGTCGCGCTCGATCCAAAGGCTTCTCGCCTCCAGGGGTCGGAATCGAGACTATGCGCGCGATGAGCAACCGCGAACAGTGGCCGTCCGCTGGTCATCGCCCACCGGGGGGCCTCGGCCGTCCGTCCGGAGAACACGGTCGAGGCCTTCCGCCACGCGGCCGAGCTGGGCGCCGACTGGGTCGAGCTGGACGTGCGGCGCACCGCCGACGGCGCCCTGGTGGTCCACCACGACGCCCGACTGGCCGACGGCCGGGTCCTCGTCGAGCTGGCCGCGGCCGACCTGCCGGCGTCGGTGGCCACCCTCGACGCCGCCCTCGATGCCTGCGCCGGCATGGGCGTGAACGTGGAGATCAAGAACGATCGCGGCGACCCCGACTACGAAGCGGGCGGCGCCCGGGTGGCCGTGGCCGTCGCCGACCGCCTGGCGGCCCGGGCCGCCGAGCCGGGTCGGCATCAGACCGACCAGTTGCTGGTGAGCTCGTTCGACCCGGAGGTGCTGCGCCACGTGCGGGCCGCTCATCCCCAGCTGCCGGCCGCGGCGCTGGTGGTTCGCATCGGCCGGCTGGCGCGTCTGATGGCCGAGCTGCACGACGGCGGCCTGGTGGCGGTCAACCCCTATGACGCCGTAGTCGACGCGTCGCTGGTCGAGGCGGCCGACGCGGCCGGACTGGCGGTCAACGTCTGGACGGTGGACCGGCCCGACCGCATGGCCCAGCTCGTCTCGATCGGGGTCGACGGCATCATCACCAACGTCCCCGACGTGGCCCGAGCGGTGGTCGACCGAGCCTGACCTCAGGGGATGACCAGGGCCATGGCCTCGGGCTCGTGGCGGAAGTCCAGGCTGGTGACCTCGCCCAGGTAGTCACCGTCCACCTGGTAGGGGAACGGGCCGTAGCCCTCGATGGACAGCGCGGGCAGATCCGTGCGGTAGTCGACCTGGCGGCTGTGGCGCAGGTGATCGCCGCTGGCCAAGGCCGAGGCGGCCAGCCCGATGATGGTCACGAAGTCCAGCGAGCGCACCGACACCATGGTCAGGCCGGTGTCGAGGGTGGCCTCGGGAGCCAGGTTCAGCGGCCGGGTGCCCAGGTAGGTGTAGGGGTTGGTGTTGAGGCAGACCCCGAAGTACACGTCGTCCACCGCTTCGCCGTCGACGTGCACCGCGAACCGGGGCCGGCTGTGGTCGTAGTGGCGGAACCAGGTCTCCACCGCCGAGAACAGGAACAGCGGATGGCTGGCGTAGCGCTTGAGCGATGCCCGCTTCTCCACCTGGGCCACGATGGCCGCGTCGAACCCCATGCCGGCGTGGAACAGGAAGTAGCGCCCGTTGACCAGACCGAGCCCGACCCGTCGCACCGAGTTGCGGGCCAGCGCCTCGAGCAGCACCCCGGTGGCCTCGATGGGATCGTCGGGCAGGCCCAGGGTGCGGGCGAACACGTTGGTCGACCCACCCGGCAGGGCGGCCAGGGCGGTGCCAGTGCCGGCCAGGCCGTTGGCCGCCTCGTTCATGGTGCCGTCGCCGCCCAGCACCACCACCACCTCGGTGCCGTCGGCGGCCGCGCCCTGGGCCAGTCGGATGGCGTGGCCGCGCCGGCTGGTCTCGGCCAGGGTCACCTCGTGGTCGGCCGACATCGCCTTCTGGATCACCACCCGGCCCCGGGCCGTGACCGACGAGGCGGAGGAGTTCACCAGCAGCAGCACCTTCACAGGCGACCGAACCTAGCAGCGGCCCGATTCGAGCCGATTTGGCCCGGCCCCGGGTCTCGGCAAAGAATGAGGCCATGAACGTCGTCGTCTGCGTCAAGCAGATCCCGGACCCGGCCGACCCGGGTGCGCTGGATCCCGAAACCAAGACCCTCGTCCGGAGCGGCAAGCTCATCCTGGACGAGTCCGACTCCTACGGGGTCGAGATGGCCCTGCAACTGGTCGACACGGCCGGTGGGGGCGAGGTCACCCTCGTCTCCATGGTGCCCAACAGCGAGGTGAGCGGTCTGCGCACCGCCCTGGCCATGGGGGCGGCCAAGGCCATCCTGGTCAGCGACCCGGCCCTGGCCGGCACCGACGCCCTGGGCACGGCCAAGGTCCTGGCCGCGGCCATCAAGCGGGTGGAGGGCGCCGACCTGGTGCTCACCGCCACCGAGTCGAGCGACGGCTACACCGGCACCGTGCCCGAGCAGATCGCCGCCCTGCTGGATCGGCCCTCGGTCACCTTCGCCAAGTCCATCGCCGTGGACGGAGCCACCGTCAAGGTCGAGCGCCAGACCGAGGCCGGCTACGACGACGTCGAGTGCCCGCTGCCCGCGGTGGTGTCGGTCACCGCCGGCGTGGTCGAGCCCCGCTACCCCTCCTTCAAGGGGATCATGGCCGCCAAGTCCAAGCCGGTCGACGAGGTGACGGTGGCCGATCTGGGCATCGACGCCGGCGCCGTGGGTTGGGCCGGCAGCGGCCAGCAGATCCTGTCCGTCACCGCCGCCGAGGCCCGCCAGGCCGGCGAGATCATCGAGGACGACGGCACCGGCGCCGAGAAGATCGTCGCCTTCCTCGACAACCTCAAGGTCATCTAGGAGCCCCTGCCATGACGCTTTCCAAGATCTGGGTCTTTGCCGAGGCCACCGACGGCAAGGTGTCGTCGACCGTCCTCGAGGTGCTCACCAAGGCCCGTGAGCTGGCCGACGTGGTCGAGGCGGTCTACGCCGGGCCCGACGCCGATGCCGTGGCCGGTCCCCTCGGGGCCCACGGCGCCACCACCGTCCACGCCATCGACGGCGTGGGCGACGCCCTGCCGGGCGTGCCCGTGGCCGCGCGCGCTGGCCGCTGCCGTCGGCTCGGCCAGCCCCGACGCCATCCTGTTCGCCACCTCCTACACGGCCCGCGATGTGGTCGGCCGCCTGTCGGTCGCCCTGGACCGCCCGGTGCTGACCAACGGCGTCGACCTGGCGCTCGAGGGGGACTCGCTGGCCGTCACCGAGCCCGTGTTCGGTGGCAACACCAACGTGGTCACCACCTTCACCGGCAGCGGCCCGGCGCTGGTGCTCATCCGGCCCAAGTCGTTCGCGGCCGAAGAGAGCGGCGGAGCTCCCGCCACCGTCAGCCCGCTGGCCGTGCCCGACCTGGGCGCCTCGGCCGGGGCCACCATCACCCAGCGTCACGTCGAAGAGCGTGAGGGACCCCAGCTCGAGGACGCCGCCATCGTGGTGTCCGGCGGCCGGGGCCTGGGCGAGGCCGAGAAGTACCAGATGATCGAGGACCTGGCCAAGCTGCTGGGCGCGGCCCCGGGTGCGTCGCGAGCCATCGTCGACGCCGGCTGGGTGCCGTACTCCCACCAGGTCGGCCAGACCGGCAAGGTGGTCAAGCCCACCGTCTACATCGCGGCCGGCATCTCGGGTGCCACCCAGCACATGGTGGGCATGAAGGGCTCCAAGAACATCATCGCCATCAACAAGGACGCCGAGGCCCCGATCTTCTCGATCAGCGACCTGGGCATCGTGGGCGACGTGAACAAGGTGATCCCGGCCCTGATCGACCAGCTCAAGGCCCGAGGCTGACGGGCCAGCCGAGCCCGTCGCGGTCTCGCCTGACCAACCCGCTCCGGTCGCGCCAGCTCATCTGGCGCAACTGGGCCGGCAACCAACGCTGCGCGCCGGCCAGCATGCCGCGCCCGACCACCGAAGCCGACCTGGTCGGCGTGGTCGAGCGCGCCGCCGAGGCCGGCCGCACGGTGCGGGCCGTGGGGGCCGGCCACTCGTTCACCCCGGTGGTGTGCACCGACGGTGACCTGGTCGACCTCGGCGGCTACGACCAGGTGCTGTCGGTCGACCCCGAGGCCCGCACCGTCACCGTCCAGGCCGGCATCCGCCTGACCGCGCTGAACCGGTTCCTGGCCACGCAGGGCCTGGCCATGGAGAACCTGGGCGACATCGCCTACCAGTCGATCGCCGGGGCCACCTCGACCGCCACCCACGGCACCGGCTTGCGCTTCGCCAACCTGTCCAGCCGCATCGTGGGGATGCGACTGGTGACCGGCGACGGCTCGGTGATCGAGGCCACGCCCGAGCGCAACGCGGAGGTGCTGGACGTGGCCCGGGTCGGCGTGGGCGCCCTGGGCCTGCTCTCCACCGTCACCGTGCAGTGCGTGCCCGCCTTCAACCTGCACGCGGTGGAGCGGGCCGAGCTGGTGGACGACGTGCTCGAGCGGTGGGAGGACGAGATCGCCGGCAACGATCACTTCGAGTTCTTCTGGATCCCGGGGACGCGCTGGGCGCTGACCAAGCGCAACCAGCGCACCACCGAGCCGATCCGTCCGCGGCTCGCGGTGGCGCGAGTGGCGCGACGACTACCTGCTGACCAACGTGGCCTTCGACGTGGCCTGTCGCATCGGACGTCGGCGGCCCGACCTCATCCCCCGGGTGGCCAAGCTGGTGCCCAGCGCCGGGCCGGCTGACTACGTCGCCCCCAGTGCCTCGGTGTTCGCCAGCCCGCGGCTCGTGAAGTTCTACGAGATGGAGTACGCCATCCCCCGCCAGCACCTGGTGGAGGCCCTGAACCGGGTGCGGGCCCTGGTGCGGACCCTGGGTGTGCCGATCAGCTTCCCGGTCGAGGTGCGGGTGGTGGCCGCCGACGACATCCCGCTCAGCACCGCGCACGGCCGCGAGACGGCCTACATCGCCGTGCACGTGTACCAGGGCACCACCTACGACCAGTACTTCCAGGGCGTCGAGCACATCATGGACGACTACGGCGGCCGGCCCCACTGGGGCAAGCTCCACTACCAGTCGGCGGCCACCCTGGCGCCGCGCTACCCCCGCTGGGACGAGTTCCAGGCCCTGCGCGCCCGCCTCGATCCCGACGGCCGCTTCACCACGCCCTACCTCGAACGCATCCTCGGCCCCGTCCCCACCTGACCCAGCTCGGAAACTGGGAATCTTTATCTGCCGATCCCGGGGGGCAAAGGTTCCCAATTTGCCGGGGCGCCGGTCAGGGGCGGGTCAGACCAGGGGCCAGGGGTAGCGGCGGCCGGTGTGGTCGACCGGGAAGCAGCCGTCGCGGGCCAGCGCTCGGGCCCGGGTCAACAGCGCGTCGCGCTCGAAGGGGTCGAGCAGGGCCATCAGCGGCGGGCTCAACGCCTCGTCGGCCAACCGGCGCACGTCGTCGAGCAGCGACGCGGGGACCGGCTCGCCACCGAACTCCC
Organism: uncultured Microthrixaceae bacterium; assembly: GCA_963793965.1. Lineage (GTDB taxonomy): Bacteria > Actinomycetota > Acidimicrobiia > Acidimicrobiales > Acidimicrobilacustridaceae > UBA4742. Next base: position 490,357 of record CAWCCB010000005.1, on the reverse strand, counting down.
AGATCACGGTGCGCAGCTTGAACTCGTGGTGGAAGCTGAGACCGTTGTCGATGGCGTAGATGCGCCCGTCGCGTCCCGAGCAGGCAGTGCCCGCTCTTGCGGTCGGTGTTGTTGGCCAGCAGGTCGAAGGCGCAGATGGCCCGCAGCTGGTCGTGGTACTGCTCGTCCTCGTAGAGGGTGAAGTAGTGCTGCTCGAAGTCGGCGTCCACGAACTCCTGCAACGAGCCCTCGCCCAGAGGCGCCTCCGCGCGCAGCACCGTCTGGGGCACCAGCCCCCACCCGAGCGCCTCGCTCAGCTCGTAGGCCGCCACCTCGCGCTTGAACAGGCCGGTGGGGAAGTCCCACAGCGGGCGTTCGCCCCGGTGGGGCTTGTAGACGCTGTCGATGGCGTCGCCGTCGTAGGCGGCCTCGGCCAGGTAGGTGCCGTTGGAGCTCCAGGGCATCCGGCCCTTGATGGTCAGCTCGCCGCGGACCAGGAGCTGGCCGACATCGGTCACGGAGCCCACCGGGCCGATCGTGCCACCTCGGTTCAGTTGAGCCGTGGGCAGGCGTGCCCGTCGGGGTCGATGGGCCGGGCGCACAGCGGACAGATCGGTCGTCCGGACAGGACCAGGGTGGCGGCCCGGGCGATGAAGCCGGCCACCTGCCCCCGGGTGAGGCGGAACCGGGCCGTGGCCGAATCGTCGTCGAAGGCGTCGTCGGGCGTCGCCGTCGGGTCGTCGGAGCCGAGCAGCTCGTCGTCGTCCTCGTCCTCGTCGACCGGCAGGATCGAGCTCCTCGGCCACCAGCAGGATCCGGTCGGTGGCCTCCTCGTAGGCCACGGCCAGCGCGCCGACCACCCACTCCTCGATGGCCGGCTCGATGAGGTCCACCTCGGCCGCGGCGGCCTCGGCGTCGGGCAGGTCGGCCAGGATGCCGGCCAGGTACTCGGCCAGCGCCGCCACCTGCTGCTTCTCGAGGCGCAGGGTGGCCACCGAGCCGGACTGGCCGGCTTGCAGGAAGAAGATCCGGTGCCCGGGCTCGCCGACCGTGCCGGCGGTGAAGTGATCGGGCTCGTCGAAGTCGAACGAGGTGCTCATGACAGGCCGAGGGTGCTGAGGTCGTCGCCGGTCGAGTTGGCGGTCAGCACCGCCGGACCGGCGTCGCCGTACCAGATGACGCTGATCGAGCACGGCGACACCACGATGCGCTGGAACAGGTCGAGGTGGGTGCCCAGCGCGTCGGCCAGCGCGGCCTTGATGGGATCGGCGTGGGAGACGGCCACGATGGTCTCGCCCCGGTGCGCGGCGGCCAGTCGGGCCAGGGTCGAGGTGATGCGGGTCTGCATCTCGGCGAAGGACTCGCCGCCGGGGAAGCGGAACCCGCTCGGGTAGCGCTGCACCGTCTTCCACTCGGGCAGTCGGGCCAGCTCCTTGAGGGCTCGACCGGTCCAGTCGCCGAACTCGCACTCGAGCAGGCCGCGGTCGGTCTTCACCCGCAGGCCCAGACCCGGCGGCGATGGGCGCGGCCGTCTCCCGGGTGCGCTCCAGCGGCGAGGCGTACACCGCGGTGACCTTGTCCAACTTGGCGATGCGGGCGGCGGCCGCGTCGGCCTGGGCCCGGCCCGCATCGGCCAGGTGCAGGCCCTTGGCCCGCCCCGGCAGGGTGGTGCCGGTGGACGGCGTCTGGCCGTGGCGCACCAGCAGCACCGTGGTGGCCGCGGGCGGCGTGGGCTTGGTGCGCCGGGTCTTGGCGTCTGGGTGCCGGGGGCGAGGCGGAGCCGGGGGATCGGGAGGGCGACATGGGCCAGCCCAACCTATCCGTAACCTGGCGAAGTGGACTCCCTGTCCGGGCTGCACGACGACATCGTCGGCTGCCGCGCCTGCCCCCGGCTGGTGGCCTGGCGCGAGGAGGTGGCGACCGACCAAGCGGGCCGCCTTCCGCGACCAGGACTACTGGGGTCGGCCGGTGCCCGGCTTCGGCGATCCCGAGGCCACCGTGGTGGTGGTCGGGCTGGCCCCGGCCGCGCACGGCGCCAACCGCACCGGGCGGATGTTCACCGGCGACCGGTCCGGCGAGTGGCTGTACCGGGCGCTGTGGCGGGCCGGCTACGCCAACCAGCCCGAGAGCACGTCGCGCCAGGACGGGATGCGGCTGACCGGAGCCTGGATCACCGCGCCGGTGCGGCTGCGCGCCGCCGGCCAACAAGCCCACCCCCGACGAGCAGCGTCGATGCCGACCCGTTCATCGAGCGCGAGCTGGCCCTGCTGGACCGGGCCCGGGTCTATGTGGCGCTGGGCCAGATCGGGTACCAGGCGGTCAGCGCCCTGGTCGGGGTCCGGCCCCGTCCCCGGTTCGCCCACGGGCTCGAGGTGTCGGTGCCGACATCCGCCGACCGACCCTCGCGGACCATCGTGTGCTCGTACCACGTGAGCCAGCAGAACACCTTCACCGGCCGGCTCACCGAGCCCATGCTCGACGCCGTGTTCGCCCGGGCCGCGGGCTCTGGCTCGCGACTGAGCCACACCCAGGTTGCGGCGGCGCCGCGGCGCGCGACCTGCGGCGCGACCGGGCCGGATGGTCCGGTCGTCACGGGCCGGACGGCCCGATCCATGAGGCCGTACGGCCCAGCTCGGCGCGAGGCCCGCTGAGGCGTACGGATCATTTGGCTGCCATTTGGGTCGGCCGCCTCATCCGCTGCGGAGGCGGCGCCCCGGAAGATGGCGACATGCGAGCGAGCATCCGCCGGATCGACCTCACCCAGCAACCCGCCAAGGTCGACGTGTGGCCGTCGATGGACTGGCTCTCGGGTGACGTCGGCGAGCCGGCGCCCGCGGTCGGACCCCGGGGTCGGGGTGGCCTGTGGACGGCCATGGCCAACGCCGTGGCCCGGGCCCGCCAGGCGTCCCCACGCCGATTCGGCCAACGACCTGTTCGCGGTCGGCGCCGACCTGCGACCCGAGCCGGCCGAGGTCATCGACCTGGCCGTCCAGGCCCCGCACCTGGCCTACCTGGCCCGCGTGGCCGCGGGCGTCGAGGGCACCCTGGGCGACGACGGCACCTACGAGGCCGACGTCATCGTCTTCGACGGCCCCCGCCCCGGCCGCTAGCCCCGGTCCGGTCCCGGCACCGGCGCCGCCGACCAAGTGGAGCCGGCGCCGCGGCCACCACGGGTCGAGCCAACCCCCGGGGCTCGACCTGACCCGGTCCTGGGTTCGGCCGACCCTTCGGCGCCCGGGCGCGCGGCCCCGGATGGTGAAGGCGGACCCCGCACGGCTACCGTGTCGGCCGACCTTCCCCGAACCCCGACCCGAGGCCGCTGGCAGATGACGTGTACGACCACCCCGGAGCCCGTGGGGCCCACTCGACGGGCCCCCCGACGCTCCCGCCGTCGGGCGCCGCTGGCTGGTGGCGGCGGTCGGCGGTGCTGGCGGTGCTGGCCAGTGCCTGTCACCAGGACAACACGCCGCAGTTCTACAACTCGGTGACCAAGGACAACTTCACCCAGGGCTGCATCGGCGGCAGCACCGGCACCACCTTGGCCTCCCCGAGCCTGTGCAAGTGCATGTACACGGTGACCACGGGCATGATCCCGGCCTCGGGCGCCGACGAGAAGGCCCGCGACCACGGCAAGACGTTCGCCACCTACACCGGGCAGACCTTCATCCAGATCAACAACGAGCTGAAGACCAACCCGAACAAGGTCCCGACCAACCTCCAGGAGGCGTGGGCCAACACCTGCAACGACCAGGGCTACAAGGGGACGACCACCACCACGGCCAAGCCCTCCTCCAGCGGCGGCCCCACCACGACCAAGGGCTGACGCTCCAGGCCTGGTCGCCAGCCTCCCGGAGGCGCCCGCCAGCCTCGCTTTGACCTTCGGTTCGGGCAGGCCGACGCGGACGACCGGGCTGGCCCACTCGGGCCAGCGGGCCCGGCTGCGCTCGGCCAGCTTGCGCATCAGGGCGATGGCGCGCCGGGTCCTCGTCGGCGGGACGGGCGATGATCGAGCCGTCGGCGATCATCCGCTGGATGATCTCGCGCCCCAGCTCGGTGCGCACCATGGTCAGGGTCCAGTCGTTGTCCTTGCCGATGCCGCCGGTGGAGATGTCGGCGTGCTCGGCCGCGAAGTCGGGGCAGTGGGTGCAGCCCTCGCGCGTCCAGTCGTGGCACTCCTTGAGGTTGATCTCGTGGAAGCTGCCGTCGCGCATCCAGATCTGGAACACGCCCTTGATGTTCATCTTGACCATGTCCTGCTTGGCCAGCCCGTACTTGGCCTCGAACAGCTCCTCGAAGATGGCGTCGTCGAAGGTCTTGGAGCACAGCAGGCCGATGTTGAACACGATGGGCTTGGAGATCTTGCCGATCTTGCGGTGCCACATCACCGGCGGCACCGACGACTGGCAGCTCATGCCCACCAGCGCCAGCTTGGAGAAGCCGCGGTCGAGGGCCTCGTCCATGGCCAGCGTGTTGGCCGAGTAGGTGTAGCGGCTCCCGGCTGACTCCAGGACCTCGTCGCGGTTGGTCGCCACCCCGGGCTTGGCCTTCCAGTCGCCGGCGGCCCCGTCCAGGAACGAGGTCAGGGCCGCGTCGATGTAGCCCTCGGCCATGGCCCAGATCAGGATGGCCGACACCAGCCCGCCGTCCTGGCCCATCCGATGCACCATGTCGTCGCTGGCCCGGGTCAACAGGATGTCGGAGTAGATCCCGGCCACCTCGTCGGGCTGGCGCTCACGGTCGAAGAGGTGCTCGTTGGCCTCGGGCTCCCAGGCCCGGAAGCGGGGACAGGCCCGTGTGCACGACGTGCAGCCCTTGAGGCCGTGGCCGCAGTCGCCGGGGCCCAGCTCGTCCTCCAGGTGGAACGGCTTGTAGCCGCCCTGTTCGTGGTCGTAGCCGATCACGTCGTGGGGACAGGAGATCACGCAGCCCGCGCACCCGGTGCACAGGCCACTGGTGATGACCTCCTCGTAGAGCTCCTTCCACTGGAAGCTCCACCGTTCTCGCTTCGGGGCCTCGGTCGTCTCGGTGGCCGTATCGGTCATGTCCGCCAGCCTAGAAGGCGCCGGCCGCCAGGCCGGAGCCGCGGGACCGATGACACCCGGATGCCGAAGGCGCCCGTAGGGAGGCTTGCCGACCGTAGGGCCAATCAGGTCGCCGCCAGGCCGGAGCCGCGGGACCGATGACACCCGGATGCCGAAGGCGCCCGTAGGGAGGCTCGCCGACCGTGGGGCCAGATGAGTTGACTTCCCTTCGCCTTGACCGATCGGTCAAGATGAAGCCATGGACCTGACCTATCCGCCCGAAGCCGAAGCCTTCCGCGTCGAGATCCGCCAATGGCTCACCGACCACCTGCCCGAGGGGTGGTTCGATCCCGGCTTCGAGATGGACGCCGAGGCCAAGATCCAGTTCCAGAAGGAGTGGACCCAGACCCTGTTCGAGGGCGGGTGGATCTGCGCCACGTGGCCGACCGAGTACGGCGGCAAGGGCCTGTCCACCATGGAGGCGGTCGTGCTCAACGAGGAGTTCGCCCGGGCCGGCGCGCCGCTGCGGGCCGACTTCTTCGGCGACACCCTGGTCGGCCCGACGATCCTGCAGTGGGGGACCGAGGAGCAGAAGAAGTTCTTCCTGCCCAAGATCCTCTCGGGGGAGATCGCCTGGTGCCAGGGGTTCAGCGAGCCCGACGCCGGATCGGATCTGGCCGGGCTGTCGACCAAGGCCGTGCTCGACGGCGACGAGTGGGTCATCAACGGGCAGAAGATCTGGACCACCCAGGGCTTCATCGCCGACTACATCTTCGTGCTGTGCCGCACCGATCCCGAGGCCCCCAAGCACGCCGGGATCTCCTACCTGCTGTGCCCCATGGATCAGCCGGGCATCGAGGTCCGTCCCATCCAGCAGATCGACGGCGCGGCCGAGTTCGCCGAGGTGTTCTTCACCGACGCCCGCTGCCCCAAGGAGAACGTGGTGGGCGGGGTCAACAACGGCTGGAAGGTGGCCATGACCACCCTCGGCTTCGAGCGGGGCACGTCGGCCACCACCGGCCATCGCCGCTTCGAGAAGGAGCTCGAGGTCATCATCGACAAGGCCCGCGGCAACGGCCGGGCCGGCGATCCGCTGGTGCGCCAGGACCTGGCTCGGGCCTGGTCGAAGGTGCAGATCATGCGCATCAACGGCCTGCGCTCGCTGACCGCGGTGGTGCAGAACCGCAAGGACCTGGGCGTGGCCGCCCTGGGAGCCACCAACAAGATGTTCTGGAGCGAGTACCACCAGGCCGTCATGAACCTGGCCATGGACATCCAGGGCCCCGATGGCCAGATCCTGAGCGGTGACCCGCAGGTGGAGGAGGCCGTTCCCGGCTACGGCGCCCGGCGCACCAACGAGAAGTACCCGGCCTCGGCCCTGGAGTCGTCCTTCTTCTTCTCCCGCTCCGAGACGATCTGGGGCGGGACCTCGCAGATCCAGCGCAACATCGTGGGCGAGCGGGTGCTCGGGCTCCCGAAGGAGCCGAAGCCGGCCTGATCGGGCCGCCGTCGAGCGGGGGCCGCCCGGGGTGACCGGAGGCACCCCGGGGGTGACCCGGGCCGGGCGGGACCGGCGAGTACGCTTGCCTACTTCATGACCCCGCCCTCCCTTCGAGGCGTCGGCGACGACCCCCCCGTCCCGGACGCCGAGCCCCTGTCCGCGCCCCGGCGGCCGCGACGCAGCTGGCGCCAGCGCGCCGTGATCGGCACCGGCATCGTCGTGGTGCTGGCCATCGTGGGCGCGGTGGCCGCGGTCGGGTACTCCGAGTGGCGCTTCAGCCAGCTCCACAAGGAGAAGCTGAAGCTGGCCAAGCCGGTGTCGGGCGTTCCCCAGAACTACCTGATCGTGGGGTCCGACAGTCGTTCGGTCATCGCCAAGAGCGACCCCGACTACGCCGTGTTCAAAGGCGGCAAGGACGCCACCGGCGGCCAGCGCTCCGACACCATCATGGTGGTGCGGATCGACCCGGCCAAGAAGACGGCCAAGCTGCTGTCGTTCCCCCGCGACCTGTGGGTGCCCATCTGGGGCACCGGCGCCAGCCAGCGCATCAACACGGCCTACAACAACGGTCCCCAGCCGCTGATCAACACCATCAAGCAGGACTTCAACATCCCCATCAACCACTACGTGGAGGTCAACTTCGACAGCTTCCGCGACGTGGTCAACGCCATCGGCGGGGTGCCCCTCTACTTCGCCACCCGGATGCGGGACAAGAACTCGGGTCTCGACATCGAGACGCCCGGATGCGTCACCCTCAATGGCGACCAGGCGTTGTCGTTCGCCCGCTCCCGAGAGCTCCAGTACTACGACACCAAGGTCGGGTACTGGAAATACGACGGCACGGGCGATCTGGGCCGCATCACCCGCCAGCAGATCTTCATCCGCACCCTGGTCGGGCGGGCCGAGGGCAAGCTCACGGGCATCAACCTGATCACCACCAACAACCTGGTGCACAGCGTGGTCAAGAACCTGAAGGTGGATTCCAGCTTCTCGCTGGGCGACATGCTCGGCCTGATGGGCGACTACAAGTACTTCGACGCCGACAAGCTCCAGACCTTCACGCTGCCCACCACGCCGTATGTGACCGCGGGCGGCGCCGACGTGCTGCACCTGCAGACGGCGGCCGCTCAGCCCATGTTCGACGCCTTCCGGCCCGAGAGCCAGCAGTCGACCAACGTGAAGCCCAGCCAGGTCACGCTGAGCGTGCAGAACGGTGGGGGCGTGACCGGTGAGGCCTCCCGGACCGCGGCCAAGCTGACATCGTTCGGCTTCACCGTCTCGGGCACCGGCAACGCCACCAACTCGGCCACCACCACCGTGCACTACGGCACCGGTGGCGAGGGTCAGGCCGACCTGGTGGCCAGCTACGTGACCGGCGGCGGCGCGGAGGTGGTGGCCGACTCGACCCTGGCCGCGGGCGCCGTGGAGCTGGTGCTGGGCTCGGACTTCCAAGGCATCTCCCACACGTCGGAGACGGCCAAGTCCTCGTCGAGCAGCTCCAGCTCGACCAGCGGCACGGCCACGACGTCGACGACGGCGCCGCCGATCGGTCTGCAGGCCGGCAGCCCGCCCCCGGGCGTGAAGTGCTGAGGACCTGATCCCGCCCGACCCAGGGACCAGATCTCAGGTCGTGGCTGCGGTGGCCACCCGTTCCAGCAACGGCCGCCAGGCCTGGATCGGGCGAACCTCGGCGTCGGGCACCTTGGCCGCATCGTCGGCTCGCCGCAGCCGGATCAGCGCGTCGAAGTCGGCGCCACCGCGCGAAGCGGTCCCGCTCGCGGGTGTCCATGAACCCACCCTGGCCGTTCAGGGTGAACGAGCTGGTGTCGCTCAGGCGGTGGGCGTAGGCCGGCTCCACGGTGACCAGGTAGCGCTTGGCGTCGGTGTGGCCGGCCACCAGCCCGGCCACCCGCGGCCCGAGCAGGCCCCCGACCAGGTCGGCGCCCGCCGACGCGTGGTCGGCGCAGGTGGGGTCGATGGCGCTGGCCAGATCGTGGACCAGTCCGGCCGCCACCAGCTCCTGGTCGTCGGGTGCGCTGCGCTGGAGGAGTTCGGCGGTCTGGAGCAGGTGGGCCACGGCCGCCACCACGTCGGCGGAGCGGGGGTCGCCCAGCCGGTCGAGCCCGTCGAGGACGCCGATCAGCTCGTCGACCGACCCCAGCGCAGCCCGAGGTCGTGCCGGGCTCATCGGGCGACGGCGGGCCCGACGGGGACGGGTTGGCGCAGGCTCGAGGGACGCTGGATCCCGCCGCCAGCCACCGTCCAGTGCCCCATGAGGGGGGTGTCGGTCGAAAGTCCGTAGGCGAAAACGATGTCGGCCGGGCCGGGCGTGTTGCTGTTGCGCAGGTAGAAGATGCCGTTGCGGTAGATGCCGATGGTGTCGGTGCCCGAGCCGTCGAAGTCGCCCACCACCGGGCGGTCGCCGGGGATGCCGAAGGGGATGGCCAAGTCGGCGGGACCGGGGGTGTTGGACAGGCGCAGGTAGAAGACGCCGTTGCGGTACACGCCGATGGTGTCGATCCCGGCGCCGTTCCAGTCGCCCACCACCGGGTGGTCGCCAGGCATGCCGAAGGGGATGGTGAGGTCGGCCACACCGCTGGTGTTGCTGTTGCGCAGGTAGAAGATGCCGTTGCGGTAGATGCCGACGGTGTCGGTGCCGTCGCCGTTCCAGTCGCCGGCGACGGGCAGGTCGCCGGTGGTGCCGAAGTTGATGACGGTGTCGGGCGCGGTGCTCAGCAGCGAGTCGCGCATGCGCCAGCGGCCGTCGCGGAAGGCGGCGGGGGAGTCGGCCGCTCCGGCGTGCCAGTGGCCGACCACCGGCAGGTCGCCCGGATCGCCGAACACCTGGGTGACGTCGGCGGCGCCGGCGCTGAGGCCGTAGCGGTAGTTCCACACCAGGGCCGGGGCCACCGACAGGCAGCCCAGGAGGGGATTGGCGGTGCCCGGTCCCTCGTTGACGGCGTAGGCGCACACCGAGTGGCCGGCGGAGGTCACGGCCATGCTGGCCACGAATCCGTGGCCGTTGTGCTCGAGCACGCCGTCGGACCAGGGCTGGTTGGCCGACACGCTGTCGGCGAAGGCGCCGTCCACATAGATGTTCACCGGGATGGGACCGTTGACGTCGGGATCCAGCGCCCAACCGGTGACGGTCAGCACGCCGTCGGTGACCGTACGCGCTGTGGATGGCGCCGATGGCCACGTGCAGGCAGGGGGCGTCGTGGGGGCCGGTCGAGTCGTCGGTGGCCGGTGTGGTGGTGCAGCTGGACTCGATCTCCCATGGCGGGATGCAGGTGACCAGCCGGCACACGATGGGTCCCAGGCACGGGACCGCCTGGTTGCACTGGCCGTAGCGGAACTCGTTGCAACCGGCGCGGCGCTCGTTGCAGTTGCCGTTGGCGCAGCCGCAGCCCGTGCCCGAGCAGGCGCCCGAGCAGAGGCCGGTGCCGTCGCAGCCGCAGCCCCCGCAGCCGGCGTTGCAGTCCATGTAGTAGCGGGGGCCGCCGCAGAACCCCGAGCCGTCCGCCTTCCACCAGCCGGCCACGGCCGTGCCTGGCGGGCAGGCGTTGGCCCCGTAGATCGAGCAGCAGAACTCGGTGTAGCCGTCACAGCACAGCGCGCCGCAGGTGCAGTTCTCGCCGACGCAGGAGCAGACGGCGGCGTAGGCGGTGGTGGGTCGCAGCAACAGGTCGGTCGGCGCCACGGTGAGGGCGCTGCCCACGATGGCCGTGCGGGCCAGGAAGCTGCGCCGCCCCACCCGGTTGGCCAGCCCGGCCGACAGCCGCTCGACCAGCGTGGCCCGCTCACCCATCGAGTTCATGGCCGGAGCCGGACCTGGCGGAGCATGGACGCTGATCCTAGGGCGATCGGTGGGGGTGTAACGATCGGCGCTGAGCAGCGTCCAGGGGGGCGAGGACCCGAGGAGGTCGAGATGAGTGCAACCGGTGTAGAGGAAGCCGTCGAGCAGATCCGGGCGGACGAGGCCCTGGCCCGACGGGTGGTGGGTGACGGCCCCGGGGCCTTGTCAGGCTTCGATGTCACCGAGGCCGAGGCCTCGGCACTCACCGATGCCCTGCGGGTCGACGTGGGCGATGCCTTCGACCAGGCCGCCGACGACGATGTGGAAGGCCACGCCTTCGGCGGCCTGGGCGGGATGCCCCTCGACACGCTGATCGGGGTGGGTCGCCAGCTCGGGGTGCAGAGCCCGGGTGCGCAGGGGACCGATTGGCGTGACGGCCATGGCCTCGGCAACGAGGGCTGGATCGACCGCCCGGGTGCCGGCGGGATGGTGAGCTGAGCGCAGGACCCGACCGTGGGCCGACTCCGGATCCTGGCCACGGCGGCCGATCCCTTTCCCGAGTGGTGGCCCCGAGCCGCGGTCGACTCGGCCTTCGAGGTGGTGTCGGGGCGTCCCGACGCCATCGTGTTGCCCATGCCCACGTGGCGGTGGCGGCCTGAGGACTTCGAGTCCAGCCTGGCCTTGGCGCGATCGGCCCGGGTGCCGACCGCGGTCTACAACCGGTTCGACAGCTGGGACGATCCGGCGCGGGCGTGGCGTGGCGACCCTGCCTTCACCGGGTGGGTCCACGACTACTGCGCCGCGGCGACGGTGGTGGCCGGTCCCCAGCTGCCGCTCACCGGTGGTCCAGCCCATCCCCTGCCTCTGCCGTACCCGCCGCTGGTGCCTCGGCGGGCCGCCCCGGCGAGCTGGGGGCACACCGATCTGGACGTGCACTTCGCCGGGTTCTATCACCACCGGGCTGGGCCGGGCCGGCCACCGATACCCGTGATCGCCATCATCGGGGCTACCTGCTGGCCCAGCTGACCTCGGTGATCGAGCCCGATCGGCTGCTCGTCCGACGAGCCGTCTACTGGGAGGGCGATCCGGCCGAGCAGGAGGCCATGCGGGCCCGAGCCGTGGCCGAGATGGATCGGTCGGCCATCGTCTTCGCCCCCGCCGGGTACGGCTACCTCACCATGCGCCACGCCGACGGTTGGGCCCGGGGCCGGGTGGTGCTGTCCGAGCCGGTGCAGCGCCACATCCTGGTGCCCGAGCCCGACCGCTGGGAGGCCGGTGAGATGGTGCTGGCCTACGAGCCGTCGGGAAGCGACCTGGCCGAGGTGGTCGGCGCCGCCCTGGAGGATCCCGATCGGCTGGCCGGCATCGCCCGGGCCGGCTGGGAGTACGGGCGCCGCTGGACCGACCCGGCGACCCAGGCCGGGCTGCTGGCCGAGGCCCTGGTGTCGCACCGCCGGTGAGGCGCCGCCGCGCCCGCGGGCCCGAGCCATGGCTGCGCTCCTGCGGTCCCTCGGTGGCTTGTCACAAGTTGTCACGCGTGTGACAACTTGTGACAGCCCTCCAAGGGTCTAGAGGGGCGGCCCGCCGCGAGCCGACAAGCGCCGTTGGGGACTGAGCCCCGGTCGTCGTGAGCGCCCTCGGCAGGACTCGAACCTGCGCCACCGCCTCCGGAGGGCGGTGCTCTATCCGCTGAGCTACGAGGGCAAGGGGCGCGAGCCTAGCGCAGCCCCGGGGGCGCTCCGCCTGGAGATCCGGGGGGCGAACCGACTCGGGTGGCGCCCAGGGGCGGCGGGTAGGATCGCCCGACCGATCGCCCGACCAGGAGACCCCGTTGATCCGCGACCAGCTCGCCGACGCCCTGCGCAGCGCCCTGGCCACCCTCGAGGTCGAGCCGGTGCCCCGAGTCGATCGGCATGGAGCGCCCCGCTCGTCGCGAGCACGGCGACTGGTCGTCCAACGTGGCCCTGGTGACGGCCAAGGCGGCCGGGCGCAATCCCCGCGAGCTGGCCGGTCAGCTGGCCGAGATCCTCAACGCCTCGCCGCCGCCCCACGTGACCTCGGTCGAGGTGGCCGGTCCCGGGTTCGTCAACTTCCACCTGGCCGACTCCTGGCTGCACGACGTCCTGGGCGACGTGGTCGACCAGGGCGTCGACGGCTACGCCCGGCTCGCGCTCGGGCGCCGGGGCGCGGGTCAACGTCGAGTTCGTGAGCGCCAATCCCGACCGGACCGCTCCACGCCGGCCACGGCCGCGGCGCGGCCTATGGCGATTCGTTGGCCCGCCTGCTCGAGCGGGCCGGCTACCAGGTGGCCCGCGAGAACTACCTGAACGACCGCGGCACGCAGATGGCCAAGTTCGCCGCCTCCCTGGCCGCCCGCAAGGCCGGCACCGACGCTGCCCGAGGACGGCTACGCCGGCCAGTACATCATCGACTGGGCCAAGGAGATGCCCGACGACGCCGATCCGCTGAGCTGGGGCGAGGCACGGGCCATCGAGGACCACCGCGAGGTGCTGGCCGCGCTCGACATCCACTTCGACACCTGGTTCAGCGAGCGCTCGCTGGTCGACGTCGGGCGCCATGGAGGCCACCCTGGACGACCTGCGGGCCCACGGCGTGGTGGTCGAGGCCGACGGCGCCATCTGGCTGCGCAGCACCGACTTCGGCGACGACAAGGACCGCGTGCTGGTGCGCAGCGACGGCGAGCCGACCTACCTGCTGCCCGACATCGCCTACCACCGCGACAAGTTCTCCCGGGGGTTCGACCTGCTCATCGACGTGTGGGGCGCCGACCACCACGGCTACGTGCCCCGCATGAAGGCGGCCATGCAGGCCGTGGGCCACGATCCGGCCGAGCTCGAGGTGTCGATCGTGCAGCTGGTGAACCTGATGAAGAGCGGCGAGCCGGTGCGCCTGTCCAAGCGGACCGGCGACATCGTCGAGCTGCGCGAGGTCATCGACGAGGTCGGCCCCGACGCAGCCCGGCTCACCTTCCTGCTCCAGTCGATCGACAGCCCGCAGACCTTCGACCTCGACGTGGTCACCAGCCAGGCCATGGACAACCCCGTCTACTACGTCCAGATGGCCCACGCCCGCCTCCGTTCCATCGAGCGGCGGGCCGCCGAGCTGGGGGTGGCCCGGCTGGCCCTCGGCCAGGTCGACCTGGGCCAGCTCGCCCACGAGCGCGAGCTGGACGTCCTGCGCGTCCTGTCCACCCTGCCCGACGTGCTGGCCACCGCCTGCACCGACCGGGCCCCGCATCGCATCGCCACCTGGGTGCGCGAGCTGGCCGGCGCCGTCCACGGCTTCTACCACGACTGCTACGTGCTCGGCGATGGCGTGCCGCCCGGAGCTGACCCAGGCCCGGCTGTGGCTGGTCGAGGTGGCCGAGATCGGTCTGGCCATCGGGCTGGACCTGCTCGGGGTGGGCGCCCCCGACTCGATGTGACCAGCCGTCCCCCGATCCCTCCTGCCCGACTCGGCCCAGGAGGGCCCCGAGGGCCACCTGCTCGTGGGCGGGTGCGACACCCTCGAGCTGGCCGCCGAGTTCGGCACCCCCCTGTTCGTCTACGACGAGGCCCAGCTGCGCGCCCGCTGCGCCGAGGCCGTGGCCGGCTTCGGCCCCGGGGTGAGCTACGCCACCAAGGCGTTCCTGTGTCGGGCCATGGCCCGGCTGGCCACCGAGGCCGGCATGCACCTCGACGTGTCCACCGCCGGGGAGTACCACGTGGCCCGCGCCGCCGGCACGCCGCCCGAGGCGCTGGTGCTGCACGGCAACAACAAGTCGATCGAGGAGCTGCGCACCGCGCTGGCCGAGGGCGTCGGCCGCATCGTGGTCGACTCCTTCGACGAGCTGGACCGCATCGAGGCGCTGGTGGCCGGCGGCCTGGCTGCCCCCAAGGTGCTCATGCGCATCACGCCCGGGGTGGAGGCCCACACCCACGAGTTCGTGCGCACCGGCCAGGACGACTCCAAGTTCGGGTTCGGCGTGGCGTCGGGAGCGGCGGCCGAGGCGCTGGCCCGAGCGGCCGCCTCTGACGCCGTCGAGCTGGTGGGCATGCACGCCCACCTGGGCAGCCAGGTGTTCGAGGCCCGGTTCTTCGAGATGGCGGTCGAGGCGCTGGCGCCGTTCTTCGTCGAGCACCCGCTGGCCGAGCTGTCCATCGGTGGCGGCCTCGGCGTGGCCTACGTCGAGGGCGAGGAGGCGCCGTCCATCACCGAGTGGGCCGCCGCGGTCCATCGGGCCTGTGCGCCAGGCCGGCATCACCGCCCGGGTCACCGCCGAGCCGGGCCGGTCCATCGTGGCGTCGGCCGCGGTGACCCTCTACACGGTGGGCACCATCAAGGACCTGCCCGGCATCCGCACCTACGTGTCGGTGGACGGGGGGATGAGCGACAACCCCCGACCGGTGCTCTACGGCAGCGGCTACGAGACGTTCCTGGCCCGGTCGGTGGCCGCGGATCGAGATCGGCCGGTGCGGGTGGTGGGCAAGCACTGCGAGTCGGGCGACCTGCTGGTGCGCGAGGGCTGGGTGCCGTCCGACCTGGCGGTGGGCGACATCCTGTGCACGCCGGTCACCGGCGCCTACGGCCACTCGATGGGCTCGAACTACAACAAGGTCCTGCGCCCGGCGGTGGTCTTCGTGGCCGACGGCCGGGCCCGCCTGGTGGTGCGGCGCGAGACCACCGACGACCTGCTGGCCTGCGACGTCGGCTAGCGATGCCGCCCGCGGCGCGAACGGTCGGGCTCCTGACGGGGTGACCGGCGGAAGGGGGGCGCTGGACCGTCAGGAGCCCGACCGGCACGTACGCTCAGCCGCGCAGAAGCAATGGAAAAAACAAGAAACATACTGAAAGATAGACAGAGCCTGCAGGGTTCAGGCGTTTCAGCCCGTCGGGTATCTCGTACCGGATGCTCCCGGCGGCCCACTAGCGTGGGGGCGTGAACGGATCCGGAGGTACGGGTCGGCCTGCTGGGCTGCGGCACGGTGGGATCGGCGCTGGTGCAGCTGGTCCAGGAGCAGGCCGACGGCATCGAGTCGCGCACCGGCCTGCGCCTGGAGATCACCCGGGTGGCGGTGCGCAACGCCTCCAAGGACCGCGGGGTCGACCTGTCGCGCGACCGGTTCACCAACGACGCCGCCTCGGTGGTCAACGACCCCGATGTCGACGTGGTCATCGAGGTCATCGGGGGCATCGAGCCGGCCCGCCAGCTGATCCTCGACGCCCTCAAGGCCGGCAAGCCGGTGGTCACGGCCAACAAGGAGCTGTTGGCCAACGTGGGCGCCGAGATCTTCGCCGCCGCCGAGGCGTCGGGGGTCGACGTGCTGTTCGAGGCGGCGGTGGGCGGTGGCATCCCGCTGGTGCGCCCGCTGCGCGAGTCCCTGCTGGGCGAGCCCATCGACCAGGTCATGGGCATCGTGAACGGCACCACCAACTACATCCTCACCCGCATGACCGAGTCGGGGGCCAGCTACGACGAGGCCCTGGCCGAAGCCCAGGCCCTGGGCTACGCCGAGGCCGATCCGACCGCGGACGTGGAGGGCTACGACGCCGCGGCCAAGATCGCCATCCTGGCCAGCATCGCCTTCGGCGCTCGGGTGGTGGCCGGTGACGTCTACCACGAGGGGATCTCGGGCATCTCCGCCTCCGACATCGCCTTCGCCGGTCGCAACGGCTACGTGGTCAAGCTGGTGGCCGTGGCCGAGCAGCTGGACGGGCCGGCCGGGCCGACCGGAGCTGGCCGTGCGGGTCCACCCGGTGATGCTGCCCACCACCCATCCGCTGGCCTCGGTCCGGGGCAGCTTCAACGCCGTGTTCGTCCAGGGCGCGGCGGTGGGCGAGCTCATGTTCTACGGCCGGGGCGCGGGCGCCAACCCGTCGGCCAGCGCGGTGCTGGGCGATCTCATCGACGCCTCGCTCAACCTGCGCAAGGGTTCCAGCGCCAGCATCGGCGCGCTCAGCGAGGTGCCCATCCGTCCGGTCGACGACCTCGAGTCGGCCTACTACCTGCACCTGCACGTGGTGGACCGACCCGGCGTGCTGGCCTCGGTGGCCGGCGTGTTCGGGACCCACGGCGTGTCCATCAGCTCGATGAGCCAGGGCCTGCCCGAGCTGGGCCCCGACCAGACCGAGGCCGAGGCCGACCTGGTGTTCATCACCCACGACGCCCTCGAGCGAGACGTGCAGGCCACCTTGCGCGACCTGCGGGACCTCGACGCCGTCCGCCACCTGGGCAGCCTCATCCGGGTGCTGGCCGAAGGGCCGGAGACGTCGTGAAGTACGTCAGCACCCGGGGGAGCGCCCCCACCCTCGAGTTCGCCGACGTGCTGCTGGCCGGCCTGGCTCGCGACGGAGGCCTGTACGTCCCCGAGACCTGGCCCAGCCCTGCCCGCCGGCCTGCTGGCGCGGGCCGCGGACGCGCCCTACGCCGAGGTGGCGGTGGAGGTGATGTGGCCCTTCGTGGAGGGATCGATCGACCGCGACGACTTCGCGGCCATCGTGGCCGACGCCTACGCCACCTTCGACCATCCCGACGTCGTCCCCCTGCGCGACCTCTCGGCCTGGGCAGCCCCAGCTGTGGCTGGCCGAGCTGTTCCACGGCCCGACCCTGGCCTTCAAGGACGTGGCCCTGCAGCTGGTGGGGCGCCTGTTCGACCACGAGCTGGCTCGCCGCGGATCGACGGTGACGATCGTCGGCGCCACCTCGGGCGACACCGGCTCGGCGGCCATCGCCGCCTGCCGCGATCGCGAGGCCATCGAGATCGTGATCCTGCACCCGGCCGGGCGGGTCTCCGACGTGCAGCGCCGCCAGATGACGACCGTCGACGCCCCCAACGTGCACAACCTGGCCGTGGAGGGCACCTTCGACGACTGCCAGGACCTGGTCAAGGCGCTGTTCGCCGACGAGGTGTTCCGGGACCGGGTCAACCTGTCGGCGGTCAACTCCATCAACTGGGCCCGGGTCATGGCCCAGATCGTCTACTACGTCACCTCGGTGGCCCGGCTCACCGGGGGTCGATCGCCCGTCGGCTTCGCCGTGCCCACCGGCAACTTCGGCAACGTGTTCGCCGGCTACGGCGCCCAGCGCATGGGACTGCCCGTGGCCCAGTTCGTGGTGGCCAGCAACGCCAACGACATCCTGACCCGGTTCCTCGAGTCGGCGGTCATGGAGATGGTCGGGGTCGAGCCCACGCTCAGCCCGAGCATGGACATCCAGGTGTCGAGCAACTTCGAGCGGCTGCTGTTCGAGATCTACGGCGGGGACGGCGCCGCGGTGGCCGAGACCATGCATGCGGTTCCGCGCCGAGGGCGCGTTCTCGGTGGACCACGACCGCATGGGCCTGCTGCGTGAGCACTGGGTGGGCGCCAGCCTCGACGACGCAGGCCACCCTGGAGGTCATCGCCCGGCTGCACGAGCGGCTGGGCGTGCTGGTCGACCCGCACTCGGCGGTCGGGTTGGGCGCGGCCGCGCTGGTCCGCACCGATCCGTCGGTGCCCATGGTGGCGCTGGCCACCGCCCACCCGGCCAAGTTCCCCGATGCGGTCGAGGCCGCCACCGGGGTGCGTCCGCCGCTGCCCGACGCCCTCAGCGACCTGTTCGATCGTCCCGAGCACTACCTGACCGTGGCCAACGACTACGAGCAGGTGCGCGCCGCCATCGACGCCGCCATCGCCTGACGGCGACGTCGCCGGAGCCGGCCGCGGCCGGTCGACCACCGCCACTCGCACCCGGGCGTGACGGCTTCGGTCGTGGTCGACCGATACCTGGCATGATGCCCCGGTGAAGTACGTGGTGTGCGTGCCCGACGGCTGCGCCGACGAGCCGGTCGACCAACTCGGTGGCCGCACGCCCGCTCGAGGTCGCCCACCTGCCCACCATCACCGCGCTGGCCGCCCGGGGCGAGGTGGGTCGGGCCGAGGTCATCCCGGCCGGGATGGCACCGGGCAGCGACGTGGGCAACATGTCGATCTTCGGCTACGACCCGGCCGAGTTCCACACCGGCCGGGCCCCCATCGAGGCGGCGGCGCTGGGCATCGAGCTGGCGGACGACCAGGTGGCCTTCCGCTGCAACCTGGCCACCGTGGTCGACGGCACCATGGTCGACTTCTCCGGGGGCCACCCGACCACCGAGGCCGCGGCCGAGGTGGTGGCCGCCCTCCAGGACGAGCTGGGCGGCGACGGGATCGCCTTCCACCCCGGCGTCGAGTACCGCCACATCCTGGTGGCTCCGACGTCGTGGGCCGACGTCGAGGCCACGCCGCCCCACGACCTGTCCGACAAGCCGGTGGTGCTGCCCGAGGGCCCGGCCGCCCCCCAGCTGCGCCAGCTCATGGACGCCTCCCGAGCCGTGCTGGCTCGATTCGACCTGCCCGCCAACCAGATCTGGCTGTGGGGCCAGGGCACGCGTCCGCAGCTGCCGAGCTTCGCCTCCCGCTACGGGTTGGACGCGGCGCTGAACAGCGCGGTGGACCTGGTGCGAGGCCTGGGCGTGCTCACCGACATCGAGGTGGTCGACGTCGACGGCATGACCGCCGGCTTCGACACCGACTACGCGGCCCAGCGCGAGTGCGCCCTCGACGCCCTGGCCGACGGCGCCGACCTGTTCCTCATCCACATCGAGGCCACCGACGAGGCCGGTCACGCCGGCGACGTGCACGAGAAGATCCGGGCCCTCGAGAGCTGGGACCGTGACGTGCTGGGCGCGCTGTCGCCCGCCCTCGACCGGCTCGGTCCCTGGCGCCTGCTGATGCTGCCCGACCACGCCACCCCGCTGCGCCTCAAGACCCACACCAGCGATCCGGTGCCCTACCTGCTGGTCGACTCCAAGGTCGACGGCCCGGGCGGCACCTTCACCGAGGTGGGGGTGGCGGGCGCCCCGATCGTGCCGGGACACGAGCTCATGGGTCGCCTGATCGGCCGGTGATCGCCCTCACCCGCGGTGCCCGGCGCCGGCGGGCCCTGGCGGTTCCCTTCCCCGAGGAGTGGCGGGCGCTGCTGGCTCGACGGTTGGTCCACTGGAACCTGCTGGACGAACTCGAGCGCGGCTCGGCTGGAGGACCTCATCCGGGTCTTCCTGGTCGACAAGAAGTGGGAGTCGGCCGGCGGCCTGGAGCTGACCGACGAGATCAAGGTGCTCATCAGCGCCATGGCCTGCCTGCTCGTGCTGGGCCTGCCCGACGACGCCTACCGGGGGGTGAAGTGGATCGAGGTGCAGCCCACCACCATGGTCAGCCGGGGCCACGCCAGTTCGGCGACGCGCCGGGGTGTGATCCTCGACGCCGATCTGCCCATCCTGGGCGAGACCAGCTTCGCCGGACCCGTGTTCATCGCCTGGGACGCCGCCCGGGAAGGTGCCCGCCATCCCGAGCGGGGTCACAACGTCGTCTACCACGAGTTCGCCCACAAGCTGGACATGGACGACGGCACCGTGGACGGCACGCCGGTGCTTGGGCCTGACGATCGCCAGCGTTGGATCGAGGTGTGCACCGCCGTCTACCAGGACGTCCGCGACGGGTCGGGCCGACCCGCTGCTGGACGACTACGCCGGGGTCAACCCGGGCGAGTTCTTCGCCGTGGCCACCGAGGTCTTCTTCGACCGCCCCAGGACCTGGCGCGCCGCTACCCCGACCTCTACGACGTGCTCCGGGACCTTCTACCGCCAGGACCCCGCGGCGCGCGCACTCCCGGGGGTGACGGGGGCCCGGGTTGCCGCGCTTCGACGGCAGCGGGTACGATTCGCCCGTCGATGACGGGGGCCGCGGCAAGTCTCAGGACTTGGTTCCACGGCGGTCCGTTCTGACCTGAAGCCCTGGGCTCCAGGGCGACTGGTGCGGGGGAGACCGCCAGCGTGGCGGCACCCCCAACCGTTCTTGACGCCGTCGGCGGCCGCCCAGCATCGGCGCACGCCGATCCGGGGCCCGAGCCCGCGGCGGACCGCACCCCCCACCCCGAGCCTGTCACCCACCCTTCTTCCATCATCCAGAAACGAGGTCGCCGTGAGCGCGGACACCCAGCAACTCGAACGCTCGGCGCTCGAGCGCAAGGACCGTGACGAGCTGCACACCATCGCGGTGGCGCTCGGCGGCAAGCCCACCTCCCGGGCCCGCAAGGCCGACATCGTCGACCTGATCCTGGAGCTGGCCGGGGTGCCCTCGGCATCGCCGGCCCCGGCCGGCCGGTCTGGCGCCGGCGACGGCGCGGACGCCACCGAGGTGGCTCAGGAGACCGCGGCCGACGCCGGTCCATCGACCGAGTCAGGCGCCGCCGGTCGCACCCCCGCCCGCCGTGGCCGCAACCGCGACAACGCCGCCGCTCGCCAGGCGTGCGAGCGCGTCGGGCGACAGCGAGACGGCCGCCACCGCCGATGCCTCCGAGGCGTCCGATGCGCCCGACAGCCGCGAGAGCGACCTCGACGCCGGCAACCAGGCCGACGCGGGTGCCGGCCAGGCCTCCACCGGCGCCGTCCCAGGCCGCGCGCGGGGTCACCGATCAGGCGTCGGCGCGTGCCGGCCAGGCCGCCGACGGCGCGGCCCAGGCCATCCGACCGGCCCGAACCGACGCCGGACGCCAACGGCCAGACCCAGACGCCGGCCGGGTCGTCCAACCAGCCCGCCGGAGAGGGCGAGTCGGGGAACCGACGCCGCCGTCGCCGCGGGTCGCGATCGCAACGACCGCGAGCGGGTCCAGGGCGGCCAGGGCGAGCGGGCCGACGTCGACCAGCCCTTCCAGGGCGAGCCGGTCGAGGTCGCGGGTCTGCTCGACCTGCGCGACGAGGGCTACGGCTTCCTGCGCCTGGCCGGCTACCTGCCCAGCAAGGACGACGTCTACATCTCGGTGAAGCAGGTGCGCCAGTTCGCGCTGCGCAAGGGCGACCAGGTGACGGGCGCGGCCCGCCCGGCCGGTCGCAACGAGAAGAACCCGGCCATGCTGCGCATCGACGCGGTGAACGGCGTCGATCCCGAGGTGGCCCGGCAGCGGCCCCGCTTCGAGGACCTCACGCCGCTGTTCCCCGACGATCGCCTGCGCCTCGAGGTGCCGGGCGAGTCGCACAACATGACCACCCGGATCATCGATCTGGTGTCGCCCATCGGCAAGGGCCAGCGCGGCCTCATCGTGTCCCCGCCCAAGGCGGGCAAGACCACGGTGATGAAGCAGATCGCCCGGTCCATCGAGCAGAACAACCCCGACGTCCACCTCATCGTGCTGCTGGTCGACGAGCGGCCCGAGGAGGTGACCGACATGCGTCGCTGGGTGAAGGGCGAGGTGGCGGCCTCCACCTTCGACCGGCCGGCCGACGAGCACACCATGGTGGCCGAGCTGACCATCGAGCGGGCCAAGCGCCTGGTCGAGGACGGCCGTGACGTGGTCATCATCCTCGACGGCATCACCCGGCTGGCCCGGGCCTACAACCTGGCCGCCCCGGCCACCGGTCGCATCATGTCGGGCGGCATCGACACCGGCGCCCTGTACCCGCCCAAGAAGTTCTTCGGGGCGGCCCGCAACATCGAAGAGGGCGGCTCGCTGACCATCCTGGCCACGGCCCTGGTCGAGACCGGCTCGAAGATGGACGAGGTGATCTTCGAGGAGTTCAAGGGCACCGGCAACATGGAGCTGCGCCTGGATCGGCGCCTGGCCGAGCGTCGCATCTACCCGGCCATCGACGTGGATGCCTCCTCGACCCGCCACGAGGAGCTGCTGTTCACCCCCAAGGAGCTCCAGATGGTGTGGAAGCTGCGCCGGGTGCTGTCCGGGCTGAGCGAGCGGGGCAGCGGCGCCGGGCTGGAGATGCTGATCGACCGCCTGGCCTCGTTCAAGAGCAACGAGCAGTTCCTGGCCGAGGTCGGCAAGGCGCCGGCCAACCCCTAGACTGGACATTCCCCACAAGGACCTTTGGAGCCCCGATGAAGGCTGACATCCACCCCGAGTACGTGACCGCCACGGTGCGCTGCTCCTGCGGCAACACGTTCACCACGCGTTCGACCTCGCCCGAGCTCCACTCCGAGCTGTGCAGCGAGTGCCACCCCTTCTACACCGGCAAGCAGAAGCTGGTGGACTCCGGCGGCCGCATCGACCGCTTCGAGCGCCGCTACGGCAAGCGCAAGCCCAAGACCGCCGCTGACGCCTGACGTCGCGATCGGTGGCGCTGCCCGCTGAACGCCGCGCCGCCCTGCTGGCCGCCAAGCTCGCCGCTCTGCCGCGAGCCACACCCGACCCGTCGCGTCCGGAGACGACGCCGCGCCACGTGTCGCGCCAACCCGGCCCGTTCCCCGGCGGGGCCACGTTGGTGGTGCCCGGACGGCGCGCCAGGTGCCAGGTTGGGTCCTGGCCGACGAGCACCCCGAGCGGGCGCTGGGGCCGGCCATGGCCTGGGGCGCCAGCCGCTCGATCGCCGGGCCCGACCTGCACGTGGTGGTCGACCGCCACGGCGGGCTGCTGGCCCGCCAGGCCGCCGCCTTCGCCGAGCCCGCCGCGGGTCTGGCAGATCGAGGGCGATTCGATCGTCCCCGCCTCCGTCGTCCCCCACGATCCGCCGCCGGCTCGCCGCCCGCCGCCGCCCTGGAACTGGTCGAGGTGATGAGCCCGCCAAGGGGTCGAGGTGGTGGTCGACCACGGCGAGGTCATCGGCGAGGTGCTGGGGCTCGAGGTGGCCCGCGTGGTGGTGGACGACGACGGGGTCGGCCCGCCTCGAGGTGGGCGTGGGGCGCAACGACCGCGAGGCCTTCGCCATCATCCACGCCGATCAGGACCCGCTCGAGGCCCTGGCCTCGGTGGTGCGCACCGTCAGCACGCATCGCCGGCCCGGTGCGCCCGCCCACCCGCTGAACCGGCTGGGCGCCCCTCGCTGGCTGCGGGCCCGAGCTGGTGGCCGAGCCCGAGCTGGTGGGCGCCGCCGCCCTGGTCCCCGGTGCCCGGGGTCCTGCCCCGAGGTGGGGTCAAGGAGTCGACGCCGGTGGCCGCGGTGGGAACCGATCGACGACGGCCGCCCGCTGATGGTGGTGGCCTCGACCGGGATCGACCTGGGCCTGGTGCCCGCGGCCGCCGACCTGCGCCTGGCGCACGCCCCCGAGGCTCGCCTGGTGCTGGTGGTGCCCGAACGGGACGCCCATCCGGTGACCCGCCGGTTGGCCGCCGCCCTGGTCGAACCGGCCGAGGTGGTGGCCCTTCCCGGCGACTGGCGCTGACGACCTCCTCGGCCCTCCGGTCGGCAGGCCTCCCTGCGGGCGCTTCCGCCATCCGGGTGTCATCGGTCCAGCGGCTCCGGCCTGGCGGCCTCGCCTTCTTGGGCCGCCGGTACCCTTTCGGGGTGCTCGACCGACTCGACGACCTGGAGCGTGAGTTCGACCAGGTCGAGGCGCGCCTGGCCGATCCCAGCGTCCTGGCCGATCAGGGCCGCTACGCCGAGGTGGCCCGACGCCACCACGAGCTGGAGGCGATCGTGTCGCGCACCCGGCGGTTGCGCGCCGCCCGCAGCGATCTGGACGTGGCCCGGGAGATGTACGCCGAGGCGTCCAGCGCCGATCGCGAGGTGGTGCGGGTCGACATCGACCACTACGAGCACCTGATCGACCAGCTCGAGAGCGAGATCCGCCTGCTGCTGCTGCCCCGGGATCCCAACGACGACAAGAACGTGATCGTCGAGATCCGCGGCGCCGAAGGCGGCGAGGAGGCCAACCTGTTCGCCCGGGACCTGTTCGAGATGTACCTGGCCTACGCCGCCCGCCAGGGCTGGAAGGTCGAGGTGCTGGGGTCGAGCCCGTCGGACATGGGCGGGCTCAGCGACGTCACCTTCCTGATCAAGGGCGACGGGGTGTGGACCAAGCTCAAGCACGAGGGCGGCCCGCACCGGGTCCAGCGGGTGCCGGCCACCGAGTCCCAGGGGCGGGTCCACACCTCGTCGGCCACCGTGACCGTGCTGCCCGAGGCGGAGGAGGTGGAGGTGCAGATCGACCCCAAGGACCTCCAGATCGACGTGTACCGCTCCTCGGGCCCCGGCGGTCAGTCGGTCAACACCACCGACTCGGCCGTGCGGGTCACCCACGTCCCCACCGGCATGGTGGTGGCCATGCAGGACGAGAAGAGCCAGATCCAGAACCGGGCCAAGGCCCTGCAGGTGCTGCGGGCCCGGCTGCTCAAGCTGGAGCAGGACCGCCAGAGCGCCGAGCAGTCCGACGCCCGCCGGGGCCAGGTGGGCGGCGGCGGACGCTCCGAGAAGATCCGCACCTACAACTTCAAGCAGAACCGGGTCACCGACCACCGCGTCGGCCTCGACCTCTACAAGCTGGACAAGGTGCTGGCCGGGGAGCTCGACGAGATCGTCGACGCCCTGGTGGCCGACGAGCGGGCCCGCCAGCTCAGCGACCCGGGCCCCGACTGAGTGGACGCCTCGTCCGATTCGGCTCCGGAGGGGTCGGGCGCCACGGTGGCGTGGCGCCAGCTGCTGGCCGAGGCCGAGCGGCGTCTGCGCGCCGCGGGGGTGGCCAGTCCCGACGTGGACGCCCGGCAGGCTGGTGGAGGAGGCGTCGGGATTCGCCCCGGCCGAGCTGGCCGTGGGCCTGGACGAACCGGCCACCGTCCGGGGCGTGGCCCACTTCGACCGCATGCTGGGTCGCCGGCTGGAAGGCGAGCCGCTGCAGTACGTGTTGGGCAGCTGGGGGTTCCGCACGCTCGATCTGATGGTCGATCGCCGCGTCCTCATCCCCCGTCCCGAGACCGAGGCGGTGGTCGGCCACGCCCTGGTCGAGCTGGACCGGTTGCGGTCTCGAGCGGTGGCCGGTGACCGGCGACCGGTGCGGGTGGTCGACCTGGGCACCGGCTCGGGAGCGGTGGCCCTGTCGTTGGCCGCCGAGCGGGACCGACTGGAGATCTGGGCCACCGACGCCTCCGACGACGCCCTCGACGTGGCCCGGGCCAACTTGGCCGCGCTGGGCATGCGGGCCACCGGGGTGCGGTTGGCTCAGGGCTCGTGGTTCGAGGCGTTGCCCCCCGAGCTGGCCGGCACCGTCGACCTGGTCATCAGCAATCCGCCTTACGTGGCCGAGGGCGACGATCTGGCGCCGGAGGTGGCGCGCTGGGAGCCCGAGGCGAGCCCTGCTGGCCGGCCCGGTCGGCACCGAGTGCCTGGAGCACCTGGTCACCGAGGCCCGCCGCTGGCTGGCTCGCCCGGCCGCGCTGGTGCTCGAGCTGGCCCCCCACCAGGCCCCGGCCATGGTCGAGGTCGGCGCGGGCCGCGGGCTACGACCGGGTCGAGGTGCTCCCGGACCTGGCCGACCGCCCGCGGGCGCTGGTGGCCAGGCTGGACCCGACCGACTGATCAGCCGGTGAACTGGAGGCTGTTGAGCACGGCGCTGAACTCGGCGTCGGCCGGGTCTCCCGAGTACACCGACAGCGTCTCCACCACGTACAGCTCGTCGCCCTTGAGGAACAGCATGGCGTTCTCGTAGCCGTTGCCGCCCTGGAAGGTGATCCGGTTGATCTTGTACTGGATGGCCGGATAGCCCTGGTAGCTGGTCTGGGTGCGGCTCTCGATGAAGCCGCCGTCGGCGGCCATCTTGGCGTCACCCAGGCGAGACACCGTGTCCTCGCCCGATTCGCCCGGGTTGGGGTGGACCTTGCCGTAGAGCACGTAGATCTGCGTGTCGACGGTGGGTTCTCGCCCGACCGTGGCCAGCCAGCCGGTGAGCTGGCCGTTGTCGGCGGGGGCGAAGTTGACCGAGGTGGCCGCCGCGGTCGGGGGCAGGCTCACGGTGAAGCCGCCCTCGGGATCGGTGACCGTCTTCCACCCGTTGGTGGTGCCGTGGATGCCGATCTTCTCGACGGCCTTGTTGACCGCGCTCCCGCCCGACACGATGTGCAGGGCCAGGGCGGCCACGCCGAGGACCAGCACGATGACCACGCCGATCAACGCCAGGCTCCCGGCCCCCCGCTTCTTGGTCGCGGTGCCGTGGCCCGGGGCACGTCTGGTGGGCATGGCCGTCTCGACCGAACCGTCCATCACGTAGCCACACAGGCGGCAGATGCCGGGCGGCTCCTTGTGAGCGGCTCCGCAGGACGGGCATCGGTTCTTGGCCATCGGGTGTGACTCCCACCGGTCGGGGTGCAGTAGGTCGACAGAAGATGTGACGGTTCCGTCCTAGATCGGCACCGCGACGGACCCACTGCAGCAAACGCGGCAACAAAAAGCTAGCAACTCCGCCGGTTCGCGGCGGCCCATCAGCCGGGTTGGACCAGGATCTTGGCGTGGGCATCGGGGTGGGCCAGCTCGTCGAAGGCGCCCGGAACCCCCTCGATGGGGACGATTCCGGTGATCAGCGGCGACGACGTCCAGCTCGCCCTCGGCGATCCGACGCAGGGTCTCGGCGAACTCCATCGGGTCGTAGCCCAGCACGAACTGGAGGTTGAGCTCCTTGCCCATGGCCAGCATCGGCCGCACGGTGTCGGGCTGCATGCACACCCCGACCACCAGGATCTGGGAGTTGCGCGGGGCGTCGACCATGGCTGCGTCGAGCATGCCCGGCGCGCCCACCGCCTCGAACATCACCATGGGCAGACGGGACCCGTGGCGCCGCCAGGCCTCCATGGCCGGCTCCACCGCCGGGTCGACCACCTCGTGGGCCCCCATGGTGAGGGCCAGGGACCGGCGCATGGGGGAGTAGTCGGCGGCGATGATGGGCTCGGCTCCCGCTCGGGCCAGGGCGGCGATGACGGCCAGCCCAACCGGCCCGGCGCCGAGCACCACGGCGGCCTGGCCGGCTTCGATGCGGGACCGGTTCACCGCGTGCAGGCCGACGGCCATGGGCTCGGTCAGCGCGGCCCGGGAGGCGTCCAACCCGTTGGGCACGTCCAGGCAGAGCAGGTCGTTGAGCACCATGAGCTCGCCGTACCCGCCCGGGTAGTCGTTGGAGTAGCCCACCGCGTGCACGCCGTCGATCCCGAAGGCGACGGGGAGGCAGACCACCACGTCGCCCACCGCGTGGTTGGCCCCTCCGCCGGCCAGATCGGGCCCGAGGTCGACCACCTCTGCCGCGAACTCGTGGCCCATGACCACGTCGTGGCTCAGATCCATCATCTGGGGCGACGGCATGCCGTCGCCGGCGGTGCGCGCCGCCTCGTCGGAGAGGGCCACCAGCTGGTCACCGTGGGCCAGGGCGTGCAGGTCCGAGCCGCAGATCCCGCAGGCCAAGGTCCGCACCAGCAGCTGGCCGTTCCCCGGTCGGGGATCCGCCACCTCGTCCACCACCAGCTCCCCGCCTCGCATCACGGCTGCTTTCACACTGCCCCCTACTGATCGTGTCCGCCCACCCTACGCTCGGTCTTTGAAGGCGGAGGCCGCCAGGCCGGAGCCGCTGGACCGATGACACCCGGATGCCGAAGGCGCCCGCAGGGAGGCTTGCCGACCGGAGGGCCAAGCTAGGTAGGCCGTCGGGCTAGCCTGGCGAGCCGGTTCGACGACGCATTCGGGGGCTCCGCCATGTTCGGCAACAGGAAGAAGGCAGTCGACGGGGTGGAGAAGCTGGCGGGGGTGCCGTTCTTCGACGGGTTCTCGCCCGACGAGCTCCAGCGGGTGGCCGAGCTGGCTGACGACGTCGACGCCGAGCCCGGCGCCGTGCTGGTCGACCAGGGCCGGGTGGGCCAGGAGTGCTACGTCATCCTCGAGGGCCAGGCCAGCGTGTACGTGTCGGGGGAGCACGTGGCCACGTCCGGTCCCGGATCGATGGTGGGCGAGATGGCGCTGGTGGAGCACAAGCCCCGCAACGCCACGGTGGTGGCGGACACGCCCATGAAGCTGATCGTGTTCGACACCAAGGCCTTCAAGCAGCTGCTGGAGGAGATGCCCAAGGCCCACGACCGGGTCATGGAGGTCCTGGCCGCCCGCCTGCGCTCAGGCCAGTAGCTCGACCTGGCCGTCGGCGCCCAGTTGCGCCGGGCGGCCCACGCACTCGGTGGACTCCAGCTCGGCCAGGGTGGCCGCGTCCGCGCCCGAGCCCCACGTGCGGCCGCCCTCCGGGGTCAACAGCGCGTACAGGGCCCGCTCGGCCTGGCCGTCGCGGGCGTGGGTCACCGTGTAGCTCTCGACCCGGACCGGACCCTGGTAGCCGTCGGCCGCCGGACGCGACGGGGTGGCGTCGACCTGGGACTGGAGGTCGTCGTGGCGGAATCCGGCCGCCGGTGGGTTGGTGGCGTACAGGCCGAAGGCGTGCTTGGTGGTGTAGCCGCCGTTGGCGCTGCACAACCCGACGGCGCCGGGGTCCTGGCGCAGGACGCCCGGCCATGGTGGCGATGCCGTGGCACGGGTAGTTGTTCCAGGGGCCGCCGGCGAAGCTCATCCCGCCGGTGACCGTGAGCGGCCGGTCGATGCCCAGGCCCAGCTCGGCCGCGGCGATCTGCACGGCCGAGGGGAAGCACGAGTAGAGATCGACGTGGGCCAGGTCGTCGACGCCCACGCCGGCCAGCTCCATGGCCCGGGCGCCGGCCAGGCGGATGGCGGGCGACGAGCACAGGTCGATGCGGTTGGAGACGAACCAGTGGTCGTGGGCGTCGGTCCCGGCCAGGGGGAAGACCCAGCGATCGGTGGGCACCCCCATCGAGCGGGCCGCCTCCGCCGAGCACAGGATCAGCCCGGCGCCCTGCTCGACGTTGTTGTTGGAGTTCATGAGCTTGGTGTACGGGTAGGCGATCATCCGGTTGTCCGGCGAGGGCGTGGCGATCTCGTCGGCGGTGAAGGCCTGCTGGATCCAGGCATGGGGGTTGGTGGCCGCCACCTGGCTGAAGTCGGCCCACAGCTGGGCGGCGCGCCGGCGCTGCTCGTCGGGGCTGCGGCCGGCGGCGGCCCGCAGCGCCACCTCGAACATGGGGTAGATGGTCACCGGCAGGAAGACCCCCCGCTCCACCTCGAAGGGCGACGAGAGCGAGGTGTCCTCGCCCAGCGACACCGTGGGGACGGTGTCGTCGGGCTGGGTGGTCCAGGGCAGCTGGCGGCCCTCGGCCCGGGCCTGGTTCCGTGACCGCCAGGCCTCGGCCCCGCCCACCAGCACCACGTCGGCCCGACCGGCGGCGATGTCGGCCGCCGAGAGGTTCACCAGCGACTGGACGT
Organism: uncultured Microthrixaceae bacterium; assembly: GCA_963793965.1. Lineage (GTDB taxonomy): Bacteria > Actinomycetota > Acidimicrobiia > Acidimicrobiales > Acidimicrobilacustridaceae > UBA4742. Next base: position 460,969 of record CAWCCB010000005.1, on the reverse strand, counting down.
AGTTGCCGCCCATGACCGTGTACATCGTCTGGCGTGGGCTGGCACCGATCCGCTCGCCCACCAGGGCCCCCGGGTCGCCGTAGCGCCACGACAGCAGCCGGGCCACGCGGACGGAGTCGGCGCGAGCCAGCACGCCCCGGCCGCCGCTGTCGGCTTCGGCTCGGCGCAGGGCCTCGACCATCAGGTCGACCGGCTCCAGCACCTCGGCACCGCGGTCCACCCGCTGGCTGAGCTGCCCGGCACCGATCAGGACCGGTGTGCGGGGGTCGAGGCCGTCGAACATCGTCTTCTCCTGGTCTGGCGAGCGCGGCGACCCTAGCGGGCTCGGCGGCGTCTCACTACACTCCTCGAATCGACATCCTGATCCTCTGCACGGGCAACACCTGCCGCTCACCCATGGCCGAGGCGCTGTTGGGCGCCACGCTGGCCGAGCGGGGGATCGACGCCCGGGTGACCTCGGCCGGGCGGCTGTACGACGGCCAGCCCGCCACCGACACCGCCGTGGACACCATGGCGGACCGGGGCCTCGACATCGCCGGGCACCAGAGCCGGCGCATGACCCCGTCCATGCTGGACTCGGCCGACCTGATCGTGGCCATGACCCGCGAGCACGTGCGGGAGGCGGCGGTGCTGTGGCCCGACTGCTACCCGCGGTCCTTCACGCTCAAGGAGCTGGTCCGGCGGGGTGAGGACGAGGGCCCCCGGCCCGAGGGCGAGGCGCTGGAGGACTGGTTGGCCCGGCTGCACAAGGCTCGTCGGCCCATCGACCACCTGGGCGACTCCCCCGTCGACGACGTGGCCGACCCGGTCGGGCAGGGCCCGCAGGTCTACGCCGCCACCGCCACCGAGCTGGCGGACCTGATCACCCGAATGGCCGACCTGCTCTGGCCGCCCGCCGCCTGATGCCGACGACCCCGCGGCGGTCGTCGACCCGCTGATGCCACCGCTGGCCGACTACGCCATCGTCCTGGCGGTGGTGACGCTGACCACCTTCGTGGTCATGCCCCTGGTGCTGCGGCTGGCGGTGCGCATCGGGGCGGTGGTGAGCCCCGACGAACGCCGGGTCCACGAACGTCCCACGCCCCTGCTCGGTGGGGTGGGGATGCTGGTCGGCTTCCTGGCCGGCATGGCCGTGGCCTGGCGGCTGCACGCCTTCGGCTCCATCTTCGACAACAACACCGAGCCGCTGGGCCTGGTGATCGCGGCCGTGCTCATCCTGGGCGTGGGCGTCATCGACGACCTGCGGGAGGTGTCGGCCCCGGCCAAGGTGGCCGGCATCGTGCTGGCGGCCAGCGTGCTGGTGCTGTCGGGCATCAGCATCCTGTCGTTGCGCATCCCCTTCGTCAGCACCTTCATCCTGGATCCGAACTGGGCCTACCTGGTCAGCGTCATGTGGGTGCTGGGGATGACCAACGCCATCAACATCATCGACGGGCTCGACGGCCTGGCCGGCGGCATCGTGGCCATCGCCGCGGCCGCCTTCTTCCTCTACGCCCAGCAGCTGGGCCGGGAGGGCGCGCTCCAGGCCGGCAACATCGGTCCCCTCATCGCCGTGCTGGTGCTGGGGATGTGCCTGGGTTTCCTGCCCCACAACGTGCATCCGGCCAAGATCTTCATGGGCGACGGCGGGGCCCTCCTGCTCGGGCTTGCTCATGGCCGCGTCCACCATGGTGGTGGGCGGGCGCACCGACACGCCGGTGAGCGGCCAGTCGTTCTTCTTCTTCGCCCCGGTGTTCATCCCGTTGGTCATCCTCGGCGTGCCGATCCTGGACACCGCCTTCGCCATCCTGCGACGTACGCGCACGCGCACCAGTCCGACCACCGCCGACAAGGACCACCTGCACCACCGCCTCATGCGCCTGGGCCACGGCCACCGGCGCAGCGTGTTCATCCTGTGGGGCTGGACCGCCCTGCTGTCGGGCCTGGTGCTCTACCCCGCCTACACCCACAAGGGCGACGGCGTGGCCCCGTTCGGCATCGCCGCGCTCGGCCTGGCCCTCTACACGCTGCTGCACCCGGGCGTGCGGGAGGTGCGCCGGGCCGAGCACGACGCGGCCCGCGCCGCCCACGAGCGCTCGGCCGACGAGGCCATCAGCAGTCTCGAGGACCCGACGCCGACCTCGCGTTCGTAGACTTGGGCCATGCGCGCCGACATGGTCTCGGGGGCCACGTTCCCCGACTACGAGCTCTCCGATCACACGGGCACCCACCGCAAGCTCTCGGAGCTCCAGCAGGGCGATCCGATGATCGTCGTGCTCAGCCGGGGCGGCTACTGCCCCAAGGACCGCCGCCAGCACGAAGGGCTGGTCGAGCTGTATCGGGAGATGGAGGTCGGCTACGCCAAGTTGGTGACCATCAGCACCGACAACCTCCTCGACACCAACGAGTTCCGCTCGGGCATGGCCGCGCACTGGCCGTTCCTGTCCGACCCCGGTCGCAAGATCCAGCGCGACCTGGACATCGCCGAGTACACCGATCCCCACCACGACCCGATGGTGCCCCACACCGTCGTGCTGGAGCCGGGCCTGGTGATCCACTCGATCTACAACGGCTACTGGTACTTCGGCCGCCCCACGCTCGAGGAGCTGCGCCAGGACCTGCGGGCCATCACCGCCAAGGTCCGACCCGACTGGGACCTGTCGGCCCCCGGTCTGCGCGAGCGCTGGGACGGCGGCGACGCACGACGAGTTCTATCCCTACGGCAAGACCCACGCCCAGGTGTTCGCCGAGCAGGACTGAGCGCGCCCCGTGGGCGGGACGACGACGGAGGACCCGGGGTCGGGGATCACCCGGTGCCGGGGGCCGGCGGTGGCCACCGGTCAGAGTGCGACGGGCCCTTGCCGCGATCTTTGTGTCGTCAAAGTTGCGGCTGAGCCTGCCCACGCGTAGGTTGCTCCCCGCTTCACCAGCGCCTGGCGTCGCCCTCGCGGCGGCACTCGGCGCGCTGGGGGAGAGGCCTGGATTTGTGCCTGTGCCGACCCCGCCGGTAGATTGCGAATGGATTCACAAGCCCCGTTCGGGGCGATCGGGTGGCCGGCTCCAGGGCCAGCCCGCCTGGTTCTCACTGGTCGAGAGGAGGTTCCGCCGTGGACCTTCGAGCGTTTCGCGAAGTCAACAACGGATTCGGTGATGGCCTCGCGGCCGCCTTCGAGATGGTGGTGACCCCCATCATCTTCGCCTTCTTCGGCTACCTGCTCGACCGCTGGCTCGGGCTGCACCTCGTCTTCGCCCTCATCTTCGGCCTCTTGACCTTCGCCTACATGATGTACAAGCTGGTCTCGCGCTACAGCGCCGACATGGCCCGCCACGACGAGTCGGCGCCCTGGTCGCGTCGGCGCCGTCCCGCCGGCCGCTCGTCGCAGCCGGATTCGAGCGTGACCGATGTTTGAGCCCCAGATGTTCGAGCCGGTCGACCAGTCCTTCGTCGAAGGCGCCCCCGAGCTCGACATCGCCCGTGACATGGTTCGCCGGGCGCTGCCCGTGGCCCCGGTGCTGCTGCTGGTGTGCGGTCTGATCTGGGGGATCGACGGGGCCCTGTCCAGCGCCTACGGCCTGGCCCTGGTGCTGCTCAACTTCCTGATCGCCGCCGCGCTGCTGGCCTGGGCCGCCCGCATCTCGCCCACCATGTTGATGGCCGCCACCCTGGGCGGCTTCCTGGTGCGGATGATCCTGATCGTGGCCGCGGTCATGCTCGTCCACCACGCCTCCTGGGCCGTGATGGCCCCGATGCTCGGCACGATCCTGATCACCCACATCGGCCTGCTGATGTGGGAGACCCGCTACGTATCCATCTCCCTGGCCTATCCCGGCCTCAAGCCCCGCAAAGGAGCCTGACAGGTGATCCTCGGCCTCGACTTCCCGCCCGTCAGCCAGCTGGTGACGTGGAAGGTCCTCTTCGGGGGGACCGGCCCGTTCGGCGTGACCCGGGTCACGGTCCAGATCGTGCTGTCCGTCATCATCGTCGCTGGCCTTCTTCGTGCTGGCCGGACGCAAGAAGGCGCTGGTGCCCGAGGGCGCCCAGAACATCGCCGAGTCGGCGGTCGACTTCATCCAGGACGGCATCATCCTGCAGAGCATGGGTGAGGAGGGGCTCAACTGGACCCCGTTCCTGCTCACGCTCTTCAGCTTCATCCTGGTGCTCAACATCTGGGAGGTCATCCCCGTCTTCCAGATGCCCGTGACCGCCCACATCGCCATTCCGGCCGAGCTGGCCATCCTGGTGTGGTTCCTGTTCAACATCGTGGGCATCAAGAACCAGGGCTTCTTCGGCTACCTGAAGAACATGGCCTTCCCCCCGGGCGTGCCGTGGCCGCTCTACATCCTGGTCGACGCCCATCGAGGTCGTCTCCACCCTGTTCGTGCGGCCCCTGTCGCTGGCCGTGCGGCTCTTCGCCAACATGCTCGCCGGCCACCTCCTGCTGGCCAGCTTCGCCGTGCTGTCCGCCGCCATGTTCACCGCCGACGCCATCTACCTGCGCCCCTTCGGCATCCTGCCCTTCGGCCTGCTGGTCGCCCTCACCGGCTTCGAGGTCCTGGTCGCCTTCCTGCAGGCGTTCATCTTCACCATCCTGGCCGCCGTCTACATCGGCCTGGCCATGCACCCCGAGCACTGATCCCAGCGCCCGGGCCAACCACCCCACCCCGCATCTACGTCCAGAAAGACAACGAAGGAGAATCCAGTGCTCGTGCTTCTGCCGCCCAACAGGCAGGCGAGCTGGCGACCGGTCTCAAGACCGTCGGAGCCGGCATCGTCTACGGTGGCGCCGCCATCGGTCCCGGCATCGGGATCGGCATCGTGGTGGGCAACGCCATCACCGCCATGGCTCGCCAGCCCGAGGCTTCCGGCCCCGTGCGCACCACCATGTTCCTGGGCATCGCCTTCACCGAGGCGCTCGCCCTGTTCGGCTTCGTCCTCGCCTTCCTGCTGAAGGGCTAGGAGCCAGCCATGCGCATCCGAACGCTGATCGCGATCGGTGGTGCTGGCTGCCGGGGTGATCGTCGCCCTGCCGGCGGCGGCCTCGGCCACCGTGCCCTACCCGAAGGGCGTCGACCGAGCTGCAGAAGTGCGTCGTCGAGGCCGTAAACGCAGGGCTCGGACGTGGCCGACTGCTACAAGGCGCCCAGCCCGATCGTCCCCGACGCCACCGACCTCTTCTACGGCGGTCTGGCCTTCCTGATCCTGCTGGTGGCCATGTGGAAGCTGGCCCTGCCGGGCATCGCCAAGGGCCTCAACGGCCGCTCCGAGCGCATCAGCGGCGACCTGGCCAAGGCCGACTCCGCCCGGCGCGAGTCCGAGGAGCTGCTGGCCACCTACCAGCGGCAGGTGGCCGACTCCAAGGCCGAGGCCACTCGGATCATCGAGGACGCCCGAGCCACCGCCGAGGGGCTCAAGGCCGACATGGCCCGCCGGGCCGAAGCCGAGATCGCCGAGATGCGTGAGCGCGCCGCTCGCGACGTCGAGGCCTCCAAGGCCCAGGCCATCGCCGATCTCACCGGTGAGGTGGCCTCGCTGGCCATCGGTGCCGCCGAGGTCGTCGTGCAGCGCAACCTGGATCGCGACACCCAGGTGGCGCTGATCGAGAACTACATCAACCAGGTCGGCTCGGCCAACTGACCGGGTCTTCGACCCAAACGGACGGGGTCTTCGACCCAACCGACCGCACATCCAGCGACGACACCCGGAGGAGATCGGCTCGTGGCCGACGACAGCACAACCGACCAGCGGATCGCCGGCTACGCCGAGGCGATGCTCGTGATCGCGGCCAACGAGCACCAGCTCGACGAGGTGGCTGACGAGCTGTTCCGCTTCGCCCGCGTGCTCGAGGGCTCCGACGAGCTGCGCGACGCCCTGGGTGACGTGCACCTGCCCGCGGCCCGACGCCAGCAGATCGTCGAGGACCTGCTCTCGGGCAAGGCCACCGACGTCACCATCGCCCTCATCTCGATGCTGGTGGGCGTGGGTCGGGTCCGGGAGCTGCCCGCCATCGTCGACCGCCTGGTGGCGGCCAGCGCCTCGCGTCACCAGCGTTCGGTGGCCGAGGTGCGATCGGCCATCGAGCTCACCGCCGACCAGCGGGCCCGGCTGGAGGCCGCGCTGAGCGAGGCCACCGGCTCGCCCGTCGAGGTCAAGGTCATCGTGGATCCGACCGTGCTGGGCGGCGTCGTCGCCCAGATCGGCGACACCGTCATCGACGGGTCCGTGCGCCACCAGCTGAGCCAACTCCGAGAGACCATCTAGAGCGAGAAGTCGAGACCCATGGCTGAACTCACCATCAACACCGGCGACATCACCGCCGCCCTCCAGAAGAACCTGGCCGACTTCCACCCCGACGTGGAGCTGCGCCAGGTCGGGCGCATCCTCGAGGTGGGCGACGGCATCGCCCGCGTCTCGGGCCTGCCCGACGTGGCCGTGAACGAGCTGCTCGAGTTCGAGGGCGGCACGGTCGGCCTGGCCCTGAACCTCGACGAGGAGTCGATCGGCGCCGTGATCCTGGGCGACGGCGAGTCCGCCGCCCAGGTCGAGGAGGGCTCGCCGGTGCGGGCCACCGGGCGCATCCTGTCGGTGCCGGTGGGCGACGGCATGCTCGGCCGGGTGGTCAACGCGCTGGGCCAGCCCATCGACGGCAAGGGCGCCCTGGTGGGCACCGAGCTGCGCCGCATGGAGATCCAGGCGCCGGGCATCACCGGCCGCCAGCCCGTGCACGAGCCCCTCCAGACCGGCATCAAGTCGATCGACGCCATGACCCCCATCGGGCGCGGTCAGCGTCAGCTGGTCATCGGTGACCGCAAGACGGGCAAGACCACGGTGTGCATCGACACGATCCTGAACCAGAAGGGCCAGGGCGTGAAGTGCATCTACGTGGCCATCGGGCTCAAGGGCGCCACGGTGGCCCAGACGGTCAACACCCTGCGCGAGCACGGCGCCCTCGACTACACCGTCGTGGTGCTGGCCGCGGCGTCGGACCCGGCGCCGTTCAAGTACCTCGCCCCCTACGCCGGCTGCGCCATGGGCCAGCACTGGATGGACAACGGCGAGCACGCCCTCATCGTCTACGACGACCTGTCCAAGCAGGCTGAGGCCTACCGCCAGCTCTCGCTGCTGCTGCGCCGTCCGCCGGGCCGCGAGGCCTACCCGGGCGACGTGTTCTACCTGCACAGCCGCCTGCTGGAGCGGGCCGCCAAGCTGTCCAAGGACCGGGGCTCCGGATCGCTGACCGCCCTGCCCATCATCGAGACCAAGGCCGGCGACGTGTCGGCCTACATCCCGACCAACGTGATCTCCATCACCGACGGCCAGGTCTACCTCCAGGACGACCTGTTCAAGTCAGGTGTGCGCCCGGCGGTGGACGTGGGCATCTCCGTGTCGCGCGTGGGTGGCGCGGCCCAGACCAAGGCCATGAAGGCCGTGTCGGGCACGCTCAAGCTCGACCTGGCCCAGTTCCGCGAGCTCGAAGCGTTCGCCACCTTCGGCTCCGAGCTCGACAAGGTGTCCGCCGCTCAGCTCGAGCGCGGCTACCGCCTGGTGGAGCTGCTGAAGCAGAACCTGAACTCGCCCATGCCCATGGAAGAGCAGGTGGCGGTCATCCTGGCCGGCACCAGCGGCTACCTCGACGACATCCCGGTGACCGACGTCAAGCGCTTCGAGTCCGATCTGCTCGACTACCTGCGGGGGCGCCACGCCGACCTGCTGGACTCGACCCGCTCGACCGGCGCCCTGCCGGCCGACGACGCCCTGGCCAACGCGGTGGCTGCGTTCAAGGACGAGTTCTCGCCCTCCGACTCGACCGCGGCCACGTTGAGCGCGTCGGCCGAGACCGACCAGATCGACCACGCCGTCGCGGCCTCGGTCGTGGCCGACGACGCCGACGAAGCCGACGAGGCTGGAGAGGCCTAGTCGTGGCTGGTGGTCAGGAGCGGATCCTCCGCCGACGGATCAAGAGCGTCGACTCGACGAAGAAGATCACGCGCGCCATGGAGCTGATCGCCGCGACCCGGGTGGTCAAGGCCCAGGAGCGTGCCGCCGCGGCGCGGCCCTACTCCGACGAGATCACCGCGGTGATCGCCCAGCTGTCCCGCGCCGGTGCGGCCAAGGACCATCCGCTGCTGCGGGACAACCCGGGCGCCGATGTCCGGGCGGTGATCTGCATCACCTCGGACCGGGGTCTGTGCGGCGCCTACAACTCCACGATGATGCGCATGGCCGAGCGCCAGCTCAAGGCCATCGAGGCCGAAGGCCATCAGTACGCGCTGATCGTGGGCGGCAAGAAGGCCCAGACCTACTTCCGCTTCCGCAACTTCCGCATCGACAACGCCTTCCTGGGCGTCACCGATCAGCCCACCTATGAGCAGGCCCGCGAGATCGGCGAATCGATCATCGGACGCTTCGCCGCCGGCGAGCTGCTCTCGGCCGACATCTGCTACTGGCGCTTCGTGAGCGCCGGCACCCAGGAGGCGGTCACCCGCCGGATCCTGCCGGTGGAGATGGAGCACTCCGGCGTCGACGCCGGCCAGGCGGCCACCGGGCCGACTGCGGACCTCGAGTACGAGCCGTCACCCACCGCCATTCTGGGTGAGCTCCTCCCTCGCTACGTCACCAGCCGGATCTTCTCGGCCCTGCTCGACGCCTCGGCCTCGGAGTACGCGGCCAAGCAGCGGGCCATGAAGGCGGCCACCGACAACGCCGAAGAGCTCAAGACCACGCTCAGCCGCATCATGAACCGGGCCCGCCAGGACGCCATCACCACCGAGATCATGGAGATCGTCGGCGGTGCCGAGGCGCTCAAGGGCGACAAGAAGGGCGGCGATCAGCTGCTGCTCGAACACGTCGGCCCCGAGCACCTCTTCGCCCAGCACCTCGATCCCACCGACCACAGCCCCCCGCACTCCCCGCCGTTCAACTGACCCGGCGCGCCCGTCCGGCAGCGCCCACGCCTCGATCGCCCGCACCAGGAGACCCCGCATGACCGTCACCGACACCCCCAGCACCGAGAGCCCGAGCGCCGCTCCCCTGAAGGACGGTCGGGTGGTGGCCATCGCCGGCCCCGTGGTCGACGCGGAGTTCCCGCGCGGGGCGCTGCCCGAGATCAACACCGCCGTGCAGATGACCATCAACCTGGAGGGCGTCGACACGCTGGTCACTGGTGAGGTGGCCCAGCAGATCGGCGACAACCGCGTGCGCATCGTCTCGCTCAAGCCCACCGACGGGCTGACCCGGGGCGCGCCGGTGGTGAACACCGGCCGCGGCATCAGCGTCCCGGTGGGCGACGTCACCCTGGGCAACGTGTGGAACGTCATCGGCGAGCCGCTGATGGGCGGCCAGGAGGTGCTCGACCGCATCACCGAGCGCTGGGACATCCACCGCGAGGCCCCCGCCTTCGACTCCCTCGAGCCCAAGGCCCAGGTGTTCCCGACCGGCATCAAGGTCATCGACCTGCTGACCCCGTACCTGGCCGGCGGCAAGATCGGCCTGTTCGGCGGCGCCGGGGTGGGCAAGACCGTGCTCATCCAGGAGATGATCAACCGGGTGGCCTCCCAGCACGGCGGCGTGTCCGTGTTCGCCGGGGTGGGCGAGCGCACCCGTGAGGGCACCGACCTGCTGCTCGAGATGCAGGAGTCGGGCGTGATCGAGAAGGCCGCCCTGGTGTTCGGCCAGATGGACGAGCCGCCCGGCGTGCGCCTGCGGGTGGCCCTCTCGGCGCTGACCATGGCCGAGTACTTCCGCGACGTGCAGGGCCAGGACGTGCTGCTGTTCGTGGACAACATCTTCCGCTTCGTGCAGGCCGGTTCCGAGGTGTCCACCCTGCTGGGCCGCATGCCATCGGCCGTGGGCTACCAGCCCACCCTGGCCGACGAGATGGGCGAGCTGCAGGAGCGCATCACCTCGACCCGGGGTCGATCCATCACCTCGCTGCAGGCCGTGTACGTGCCCGCCGACGACTACACCGACCCGGCGCCGTTCACCACCTTCACCCACCTCGACGCCACCACCGAGCTCGACCGCCAGATCGCCTCCCTGGGCATCTACCCGGCCGTGAACCCGCTGTCGTCGACCTCGTCCATCCTGGCGCCCGAGATCGTGGGCCAGCGCCACTACGACGTGGCCCGCCAGGTCCAGGAGGTGCTCCAGCGCTACAAGGAGCTGCAGGACATCATCGCCATCCTGGGTCTCGACGAGCTCTCCGAAGAGGATCGCATCACCGTGAACCGGGCCCGCAAGGTGCAGCGGTTCCTGTCCCAGCCCTTCTTCGTGGGCAAGGTGTTCACGGGCATGGACGGCATCTGGGTCGACACCGAGACCACCGTCGACTCGTTCGCCCAGCTGGTCAACGGCGACCTCGACGACCTGCCCGAGCAGGCCTTCCTGAACGTGGGCGATGCCGACTCGGCCCGGGCCAAGGCCCGCGAGCTCGAGAAGAGCGCATGACCCTCCACGTCGAGCTGGTCTCGCCCGAGCGGATCCTGCTGTCGGCCGACGCCAAGATGGTGGTGGCGCGCACGATCCGGGGCGGCGACATCGCCTTCCTGACCGATCACGCCCCCTTCATCGGCGCCCTCGACACCTGGCCGCTCGACATCGTGACCCCCGACGGCGTCACCGAGCGGGTGGCGGTGCACGGCGGCTTCATCTCGGTCACCAACAACCAGGTCAAGATCCTGTCGGACCTGGCCGAGCTGGCCAGCCAGATCGACGTGGCCCGGGCTCAGGCGGCCCGGGAGCAGGCCGAAGCGGCGCTGCCGCCGGGCGACGAGGCCAAGGGCTCCGAAGCCGCCGCCGCCCTGGCCCGAGCCAACGCCCGCCTGGCCGTCGCCTCGCCGAGCTGACCCGATCCGGACTGACCTGGCCGGCCGGACACCCCAAGCAAATCGGGAATCTTTGTATGCGGATACCGCACATTTCGATGCCCAGTTTCGGTGGGTCGGCCTGAGCGTGTCGGCCTGCGCGTGTCGGGCTGGCGCGGTCCGCTCAGTCGAGCTCGACCTGGTCCAGGTCGGCGGCCGGCTCGGGGTAGGTGAGCTTCAGCGACTCGAGCGTCTCCACCAGCACGGTGGAGATGACCAGGTTGCGGAACCACTTCTGGTCCGACGGCACCACGTACCAGGGGGCGTCGGTGGTGGACGTCTCGCTCAGCGCGTCCTGGTAGGCGGCCGGTGTACTCGTCCCAGTAGCGGCGCTCCTCGATGTCGCCGTGCTCGAACTTCCAGTGCTTGGCCGGGTTGTCCAGCCGCTCCTGGAGCCGCTCGCGCTGCTCGTCGCGGGATATGTGCAGGAAGAACTTGCGGATGACGGTGCCCTCGTCGACCAGCATCTGCTCCCAGTGGCGGATGTGGTCGTAGCGTCGCCGCCACACCTTCTCGGGCACCAGGTCGTGGACGCGCACCACCAGCACGTCCTCGTAGTGGCTGCGGTTGAAGATGGCGATGTCGCCCGCCGAGGGCGCGTTGTGGTGGACCCGCCAGAGGTAGTCATGGGCCAGCTCCACGTGGTTGGGACGCTTGAAGTTGGCCACCCGGACCCCGAGCGGGTTGATCATCTTGAACACGTGCTTGATGGTGCCGTCCTTGCCCGAGCTGTCCATGCCCTGGAGGACCACCAGCAGCTTGTGGCGGGCGCTGGCATAGAAGACCTGCTGGAGGTCGAACAGCCGCTCGGCCAGCTCGTCGGTCTGCATCTTGGCGTCGTCCTTGCTCGGGAGCACCGTCGACGGCGGTGGTCGGGCGCTTGGGGAGCTTGAGGCTCTGGCCGGGCTCGACCCGGAACTGATCCATGTCCATGCTCCATGCTGGCCCAGCCGGGCTCTAGCGTCGCGAACATGCCCCGCCGCCGCCTGGGTGTCGTCCTGCTGGTGCCCCGACCGCTGGCCGATGCCGTCGATGGGCTGCGCCGGGCGTTCGGTGACCCGGCGCTCGAGCGGGTGGTGCCTCACATCACCCTGGTGCCGCCCATCAACGTGCGCGAGTCGGACCTGCCCGCGGCGCTGGCCTGCCTGCGGGCGGCGGCCGGCCAGGGCCCGACCGCTCGAGCTCACCCTCGGCCCGGTGGCGGTGTTCCCGGGCCACGAGCACGTCGGCTACCTGGAGGTGCACGGCTCCGCCGCGCGCCGAGGCCATGCTGGTCGATCTGCAGGACCGCACCATCCAGGCGCCCCTCGACCGACCGGCCGACCACGACTTCGTGCCCGCACGTGACCCTGACCCAGGGCATCGACGACGGCTCGGCTGGCCGCCGTGGTGGAGGCGTCGACCGACTGGACACCCCAGCCGACCCGCCTCGAGTGCCTGCACCTGCTCGAAGAGCAGCACCTGCCCGACGGGCGGCGGTGGCGACCCATCGCCGATGTCGATCTGGCCCCGGCGCACATCGTGGGCCGCGGCGGGCTGGAGCTGGAGCTCACCCCGAGCGAGCACCTCGATCCGCAGGCTCGGGCCGCGCTGGAGGCGGCCGGCGCGCTGGACGAGATCGCTGCCGGCGATGGCGCCACGGTGGGCCGGCGTGCGGCCGCTGGTGGTGGTGGCCCGCCACGCAGGGCGAGGTGGTGGGCGTGCTGGCCGGGTCGGTCTGGGGAGTCGGGGCCTCGCTGCGATGGCGCCTGGCTGGCGCCCGAGGCCACCGATCTCGACGTGCGCCGCCACCTGGAAGCCGTCTGGGACGTGGCCGAGGAGCGGCACCGCCAGCGCCTCGGGGAGCCCGAGGTCAGATGACGTACTGCACGGCGGCCCGCTCGGCCACGATGGGCTCGCATCTGCTCGGCGATGATCTGCAGGTGGGTGGGGTCCTGGCTGTAGGTGCGCCAGGCCGCCTCGTCGTCGAAGTCGGCCACCACCACCGCCTGCCAGTTGCCCTCGACCAGGCCGAGGTCCGGTGCCGACCCGGTAGTCGCGGATCTGGGGGATGATCGCCGGCAACGCTCGCAGCGACTCGAAGGCGGCCTCGTGCTGGGTCGGCGGTGGAGTCGGGCGGTGAAGCGGAACATGGCCACGTGGCGGAGCATCGGGAACCTCCTGGTCGGGGGATGGGGCTACAGCAGGGCGCGGTAGCTGCCACCGTCGACGGGCAGGGCGGCGCCGGTGATGAAGCGGGCCTGGTCGCTGCACAGGAAGGCGGCCACCGCGCCGAAGTCCTCGGGCCGGCCCAGGTGTCCGGTCGGGGTGGCGGCCGCGGCGCCGCTCAGATCGCCGCCGTAGAGCGACCGGAGTCGATCGGTGTCGTGCGAACCCGGTTGGATCGAGTTGACCGTCACGCCCGGCGGAGGCCACCTCCAGCGCCAGGGTCTTGAGGAAGCCGGTGGCCCCGGCCCGGGCGGTGTTGGACAGGATGAGCCCCTCGATGGGCTGGCGCACCGAGATCGAGGTGATGGCCACCACCCGGCCCCAGCCCCGCGACGCCATGGAGGGCACGGCGGCGCGGCACATGGCCACCACCGACAGCAGGTTGAGCTCGAGCGCGGGCGCGTAGGCCTCGAGCTCGGTGGTGGCGAAGGTGCCCGGCGGGGGACCGCCGGCGTTGGTGACCAGGATGTCGATGGGGCCGATGGCGGCCTCGGCGTCGGCCACGAACGAGGTGGCGCCGGCCACGCTCGACACGTCCGGCCACCAGGCCCACGACCGCGCCGTCGCCGAGGCCCAGCTCCTCGGTCAGCTCGGCGGCCGCGGTCTGGATCCGGGCCGGCGTCCCGGCCGCAGATGGCCACCCGCACCCCCTCGGCGGCCAAGGCCTTGGCGGTGGCCCGACCCAGCCCGCTGGACGCGCCCGCCACCGCGGCCCGACTGCCCTCGAGTCCCAGTTCCATGCCGGCCGAACCTACCCGCTTCCCGGCGTTCGCTCCGCCGAGCGCGGCGCTCTGCGCTGGGCATGAGTAGGTTCGGTCGGATGGACCTGACCCAGATCGGTGCCGGCGTGTACGCCTGCCTCCAACCCGACACCGGCCTGGGGGCGTCCAACTCCGGCTTCGTCGACCACGGCGGTGGACTGGTGGTGGACACCCTCTACGACCTGCCTCGCACCCGCCGCCTCATCGACCTCTACGCCACCGTTTGCACCGACCCGGCCCGCCGGCTGGTCAACACCCACCACAACGGCGACCACTGCTGGGGCAACCAGCTCTTCGCCGAGCTGGGCACCGAGATCATCGGCCATCGGCTGTGCGCCGAGTACTTCGAGCGGGAGGCCTCGCCCGAGCTGTTCGTGCAGCCTGTCCGAGGCCGACGAGGTCCCGCCCGCCTTCGCCGCGCTGGTCGCCGCGCTGGCCGACTACGACTTCCACGACATCGTGCTGACCCCGCCCACCACCCTGATCGACGACGACACCCAGCTCGATCTGGACGGGCTCGACGTCCGCCTGCTCTACGTGGGCCCGGCCCACACGCCGGGCGACGTGGTGGTCCACCTGCCCACCGAGGGCGTGGTGTTCACCGGCGACATCCTCTTCCATCGCTGCACCCCGATCGGCTGGCAGGGCACCTTCGCCAACTGGATCGCCGCCCTGGAGCGCATCGAGGCCCTGGAGCCGGCCACGGTGGTGCCCGGCCACGGTCCGCTCTCGGGGGTCGACGGGGTGGCCGACCTGCGCGAGTACCTGATCTACGTGCAGCGCAGGAGGCCCGGGTGGGCTTCGACGCCGGCCTGTCCACCCTGGAGGCGGCCCGGCGCATCGACCTGGGTCCGTACGGGCTGTGGACCGAGCCTGAGCGCCTGGCCTTCCAGCTGGATCGCGCCTACCGGGAGTTCGAGGGTCGAGCCTGGGACGCGCCGGTCGACATCGCCAAGGTGTTCACCGAGATGGCGGCGCTGGCCGCCGACCGCGCCGTCGCGTCCTGAGCGCTCAGTCGGCTGGCTCGCTCAGCTCGGGCGCCTCGTGGTCGGCCAGGGCGCGCCGGTCCACCTTCTGCATGGGGGTCAGGGGCAGCGCGTCCACCACCCGCACGGCCTCGGGCAGCTTGTGGCTCGACAGGCGCTGCGCACCGAAGCGTCGCAGCTCGTCGAGCGACACCGGTTCGCCCGGTCGGCGGGGGACGACCACGGCCACGCCGATCTCGCCCATCACCGGGTCGGGTCGGGGCACCACCGCCACCTCCCGCACCTCGGGATGGGAGGCCAGCACCGCCTCGACCTCGAGCGGGTACACGTTGTAGCCCCCTCGCACGAACATCTCCTTGGCCCGACCGGCCAGGCGCAGGCAGCCGGCCTCGTCGATGCGGCCCAGGTCGCCCGAGTGCACCCAGCCGTCGCGCAGCGTGGCCGCGGTGGCGTCGGGGTCGCGCCAGTAGCCGCGGAGCTGGGTGGGGGAGCGCAGGCAGATCTCGCCCACCTCGCCGGGCGCCACCGCCCGGTCGTCGGGATCGCGGATCTCCAGCTCGACGCCCGGGCGTGGCCGACCCACCGTGAACAGGGCCTCGTCCTCGTCGGCGTCGAAGGCGGTGGCCGTGCCGATGCCGCCCGACTCGGTGGAGGAGTAGCGGATGGAGTAGGCCGCGTCGATGCGTCGGCGGGCCTCGCGCACCAGCGCCGGCGGCGACAGGGCCCCGCCCATCACGATGGTCTTCACCGCCGACAGGTCGAAGTCGTCGAAGTCGGGCTCGCGCAGCAGCAGGGCCAGCTGCGGTGCCACCCCACCGATGCTGGGCATGTGCTGCGTCGGCGATGAGGCGGAGCACGTCGTGGGCCCGCCAGCGGTCGACCAGGTGGACGGTGCTGGCCGTGCGCAGGTACCAGGGCAGCTTGGTCATGAACCCGATGTGGGCCAACTGCGTGCCCGACAGCATGGCCGCGCCGCCGCCCCAGCGCCCGCCGGTGTCGGCCTGGCAGACCGCGGCCAACTCGGACTCGGTGAACACCGCGCCCTTGGGCGTGCCGGTGGTGCCCGAGGTCAACACGATGGTCACCGGCCGGTCGGGGTCGGCGCCCGAGCCGCGTCCGGGGTTCGCCCGGCCAGGCCCCGCCGCAGGTCGGCGAGCAGGCCATCGGGGCTCGGACGCGGTGTCGATCACCTCGACCCGGCGTCGCGCCGATCGGCTGGTCGGCCAGCCGCCGGCCAGTGGCCGCGCGTGGACAGGATCAGGGCCGGGTCGACCACGTCGACCATGGCCGCCCGCTCGTGATCGGTGGCCCGGGGGTTGAGCCCGACGGTGATGGCGCCCAGCTTGGCCGCCGCCGCGTAGGCCACCACGTACTCGGGCGTCGAGGGCAGGGCCAGGGCCACCACCGATCCCTCCACCACCCCCAGGCGGCCCAGACCGACGGCGGCCTCGTCGCTGAGCTGATCGAGCTGGCGGAAGCTCAGGGTCCAGCCGGGTTCCGCCGACGCCGGGGGTGGCGAAGGCAGGATGGTCGCCGAAGCGCCGGGCGGCCTCGGCCACCGTCGCGGCCAGCACCGCTTCAGCTCGACAGCGACGCGGCCCAGGCCGGGTCGAGGTACTCGTGGAGGCGCGAGATCTGCTCGCCGGACACGGTGGCGACCAGGCACACGGGGACGGCCACCTCCGCCCCGTCGGGGATGGTGCCGCACAGCCGGTGCTCCTGCAGGAAGCCGCCGGCGATCAGCTCCCGGCGGACGCACCTCGTAGCGGCGATCGGCCAACTTGGCGAACAGCCAGCGCGATGGCCCGCAGGGAGGTGGCCTTGTCGAGGGTGCGGTCGTCGTAGTTGGCCCACACCGCCACGTCGTCGGCGTAGCAGGCCGACACCGCGTCCAGGTCGCCGGCCTCGAGGGCGTCGGAACAGGCGATCGGCCAGTGCCAGGGTGTCCTCATCGGTCATGGCATCATCCTGGCATGGCCCAAACCGTGCTCGACGGGATCGAAGAGGTGCGCGCCGCGGTCGGCCGCTCGTTGGGGACCAGCGACTGGTTGGAGGTGACCCAGAAGCGCATCGATCTGTTCGGCCGCGCCACCGGCGACGAACCGTGGATCAGCGTCGACCCTGGTCGGGCGGCCGATGGCCCGTTCGGAGCCACCGTGGCCCAGCGGAACCTCACCCTGTCGCTGTCCAACGCGCTGCTGCCCGAGATCGTGGAGGTGCGCGGCTTCTCGCTGGGCATCAACTACGGGCTGGGCCAGGTCCGGTTCCCGGTGCCGGTCCTGGTGGGATCCCGGTTGCGGGCCAGCGTCGTGCTGGTCGACGCTCAGGACGTGGCTGGCGGGGTGCAGACCACCATGACCATCACCATGGAGCTCGAGGGCAGCACCAAGCCGGCCTGCGTCATCGAGTCGCTCAGCCGGTACCTGGTGTAGGTCCGCTTGGACCCGTCGCCGCCGCCGCCATCGGTTCCGGCGCGACATCGAAGGGCTGCGCTGCGTGGCCATCGCCACGGTGGTGCTGTTCCACGCCGGGGTGCCCGGGTTCGCCGGCGGGTTCATCGGGGTGGACGTGTTCCTGGTCCTGTCCGGGTTCCTGATCACCGACCTGCTCTGGAAGCGAGCTGCACCGCGACGATCGGATCGGCTTCGCCTCGTTCTACGCCCGCCGGGCTCGGCGGATCCTGCCCGTGTCCACGCTGGTCATCGTGGCCACCGCGCTGGTGGCCTGGCGGGTGGTTCCGCCCCTCGAGCTGGCATCGGTGACCCGCGACGGGTTGGCCAGCGCCCTGTTCGTGGCCAACATCCGCTTCGCCCTGGCCCACACCAGCTACCTCACGGTGGCCGCGCCCTCGGCCTTCCAGCAGTACTGGTCGCTGGGGGTGGAGGAGCAGTTCTACCTGGTGTGGCCGGCGGTGCTGCTGTGGGTGTCGCGCACCCGACGGCTGGGCCAGCGGTCGCGGGGCCAGGCCCTGGCCGTGCTGGCCGGGCTGAGCCTGGTGTCGCTGCTGGCGTCGTGGTGGTTGACCGGGGTGAACCAGCCCTGGGCCTTCTTCTCGCTGCCCACGCGGGCCTGGGAGCTCGGTGCCGGCGCCCTGCTGGCGCTGGGCCAGCCGTGGCTGAAGTCAGATCGGGCGTGGGCGTGGCCCGGGTGCTCGGGTGGGTGGGCCTGGTGGCCGTGGCCTGGGCCGCCACCCGGCTGTCGGCGGCCACGCCCTATCCCGGCCTGGCCGCGGTGATCCCGGTGGCGGGCACCGCCGCGGTCATCGCCGCCGGCTGCGCGCCCCACACCTGGGGGGCCGAGTGGTTGCTCGGACACAAGCCGTTCCGCGCCGGCGGGCGAGTGTCCTACGCCTTGTACCTGTGGCACTGGCCGATCCTGGTGCTGGTGCCGCTGGCCGTGGGCCACGCCCTGTCGCTGGCCGCCAACCTGGGCCTGGTGCTGGTGGCCATCGGCGTGTCGGCGGTGACGGTGGTGGTCATCGAGGCGCCCATCCGGTTCGCGCCCCAGCTGGCGCCGCCTCGACGGGCGTTGAGCCTGGGGGCGGCTCTCATCGCCGTGGCCGTGGTGGCCACCATCGCGCTGCCCGCGCCCGCCTTGACCGGCCATGGCGTGGCCGTAGCCCTGCCGGCCCGCAAGGCCCCGGCGGCCACCACCCACGACCACCGTCGACCCGTTGACCGCGGCCCTCGACGCCGCCACCGCGCCGGTCACCGCCGCGGTGGCCGCCTCGGTGGGGGTGCACGCGCGGTGCCGGCCAACCTCGATCCGCCGCTGGCCCGGGCCCACGCCAACGCGGCCCGGCCCTTCATCGACGGCTGCCTGGCCAGCTTCACCGCCACCACGGTCGGCGACCTGCACCTACGGGTCGGCGCAACCGGTGGCCAACGTGGTCGTGTTCGGCGACTCGCATGCCGCCATGTGGTTCCCGGCCTTCGACACCATCGCCAACGAGCGCAACTGGCGGTTGGAGGTGCTCACCAAGGCCACCTGCCCGCCGCTCGAGACCGCGGTGTGGGCCCCCAACTTCGGCCGGGAGTACCGCGAGTGCGATGCCTTCCACACGGCCGCGCCTGGCCCGGATCGCCTCGCTGCGGCCCAACCTGGTGGTGCTGGACATGAATCGGGCGTACGGGTCGGCCTACCACCTGGACCAGTACGGCCCGGCGTGGCTGGCCGGGCTCACCGCCACGATCCAGGCCATCCGGGCCGACGGCTCTCAGGTGCTGGTGATCGGCCCGGTGCCCCATCCGGCCAACGACGAGCCCAACTGCCTGTCCACCAACCTGGACCGCGCCGTCAACTGCTCCCAGGCGGTCAGCGACGCCTACGACGTGGCCGGCCTGGCCCGGGAGCAGGCCGCGGTGGTGGCGGCCGGCGGTCACTACCTGGACGTGCGCCCGTGGTTCTGCACGGCCACGCGCTGCGCGGTGATCGTGGGCAACATGCTCCTGTACCGCGACGAGAACCACATCACCACCACCTACGCCACCTGGCTGGCGCCGGTCATGGCGGCCCAGCTCGACACGCTCGGGGTGTTGCCCCCGCCTCCGTCGTCCCCCGGTGCCCGACCCGTTCCTGACGGGCCGTCAGATCGTCCGGGAGGGGTGAACTAGGCTCGTCGCCGCCATGGACCTGCGCTTCACCCCCGAGGAGGACGCCTTCCGCAAGGAGGTCCGGGCCTACCTCGACGACCTGCTCCACGGCGAGTTCGCCCTGATCCGGGGCCGGGGCGGCCCCGGCGACGAGCACGCCTTCTTCGACGAGCGCCTGGCCTGGGAGCGCCGCCTGGGGGCCGACGGCTGGACGTGTGTGGGCTGGCCCACCCGCTTCGGCGGCCGCGGCCTGCCCCTCAACCAGCAGGTCATCTACTTCGAGGAGTACGCCCGGGCCGGGGGGCCTGGCCGGCTGGGCCACATCGGCGAAGGCCTGATCGGTCCGACCCTCATCCACTTCGGATCCCCCGAGCAGCAGGAGCGCTTCCTGCCCGCCATCCGCCTGGGCCAGGAGCTCTGGTGCCAGGGCTACTCCGAACCCGACGCCGGATCGGACCTGGCCAACGTCGCCACCAGGGCGGTGGTGGCCACCGACTCGGACGGGCGTGACCAGTGGGTGATCGACGGCCAGAAGGTGTGGACGTCGCTCGCGCACTGGAGCGACTGGTGCTTCGTGCTGGCCCGCACCGATCGCGACGCCCCCAAGCACAAGGGCATCTCCTTCCTGCTCATCCGCATGGACACGCCCGGCATCGAGATCCGCCCCATCGTCCAGCTCACCGGCACCTCCGAGTTCAACGAGGTGTTCTTCGCCGGTGCCCGGACCCCGGCCGATCTGGTGGTGGGCGAGGTGAACGGGGGCTGGAAGGTGGCGATGGGCCTGCTCTCCTTCGAACGGGGGGCCTCGACGCTGGGCCAGCAGTTCGGGTTCGAGCACGAGCTGCGGGAGATCACGACGCGTGGCCCGGGCCAACGGGCGCGGCCCAGGACCCGGCGTTCCGCCAGCGGCTGGCCTCGGCCTGGAGCCGCCTGGAGATCATGCGCTGGAACAGCCTGCGCATGCTCACCCACGCCGACGAACCCCAGCTCAGCGGCGCGTCCTACATCGCCAAGCTCTACTGGGCCCGGTTCCACCGGGACCTGGGCGAGCTCTTCCTCGACGTCGCTGGGGGCCGACGGCCTGGTCGGCCGACGCGCATGCCCTACGAGCTGTCGGCGGCCCAGCGCCTGTTCCTCTACACCCGCGCCGACACGATCTATGGCGGATCTGATCAGATCCAGCGCAACATCATCGGGGAGCGGGCGCTGGGCCTGCCGCCCGAGCCGCGCCCGACCTGACCGCCGATCGACCGATCGCCGCGCCGACCCGAGTCGAGGAGACCACCGTGACCGTCCCAACCTACGTCGAGGGCCATCGCCTGCTCGAGGGTCGAACCGTGGTGGTCACCGCCGCCGCCGGGACCGGCATCGGCTCGGCCGTGGCCCGGCGCTGCCTCGAGGAGGGCGCCACCGTGGTCATCAGCGACGCCCACGAGCGTCGCCTGGCCGAAGCCGCCGAGTCCCTGAGCCGAGCTGGCCGGTCGCCCGGTGCTCGGTGTGCCCTGCAACGTGACCGTGCAGGCCGACATCGATCGGCTCTTCGCCGCCGCCATCGACGAGTTGGGCCACATCGACGTGCTGGTCAACAACGCCGGGCTCGGGGGCACGGCCGAGGTGGTGGACATGACCGACGAGCAGTGGAACCTGGTGCTCGACGTCACCCTGACCGGCACGTTCCGAGCCACCCGGGCGGCGCTGGGCCACATGTTGGGTCGAGGAACCGGGCGTGATCGTGAACAACGCCTCGGTGCTGGGCTGGCGAGCCCAGGCCGGCCAGGCCCACTACGCCGCGGCCAAGGCGGGGGTCATGGCCCTCACCCGCTGCACCGCCATCGAGGCGGCGCCCTCGGGTGTCCGGGTGAACGCGGTGGCACCCAGCCTGGCCATGCACCCGTTCCTGGCCAAGGTCACCTCCGACGACCTGCTCGACGAGCTCACCACCCGGGAGGCCTTCGGCCGCGCCGCCGAGCCGTGGGAGATCGCCAACGTCATCGTGTTCCTGGCCAGCGACTACTCGTCCTACCTGACCGGCGAGGTGGTGTCGGTCAGCAGCCAGCACGCCTGAGGCGGCTCAGTCGTCCTTGCGGTAGGCCCGCTTGGCCGCGCCGGCGGCCCGTCCCAGGGCGCGGGCGGTGCGGTCCACGTCGGCACTGGTGGGCTTGCGGGCCTGGGCCGCGGCGGCCAGGTTCTTGACCGAGTCGGGCACGGCCGGACGGGGGAGCGTGGGGCCGGCGTCGTCCTCGCCCGAGGCTCCGGATCGGTCGGGTCGTCGGTCGAGCCCGACGTGGTCGGTGGCGGCGTCGACTCGACCGGAGGCGTGGTCGACGAGGCCGGCTCGCTCGACGCCGTCCGGGAGCGATTCGAACGCCAGCCGTCGGAGAACCCCCGGAACACACCGGCGGCCACGCCGACCAGGCTCACCACCAGCACGGCCAGAGCCAGCGCGATGAGCCCGAAGGCCACCCAGCCCAGCGGGGTGCTCGGACTGGAGAGAGCGAACTCGATGACCACCAAGACCACGACCAGCCCGACCGCCACCCACAAGGCCCGGTCGGATCGCACCGGCCGTCGGTAGCCGCGCCACAACTCCTCGGTGTTGGGGCGGCGCGTGCTCATCGCCCCCAACCGTAGCGGCGGCCGCTCCTGCACTCCAGAGCCAGCCAGGCGTTCTCGGGCACGCATGACCACCTTTTCGGTGGCGGTTAGGACGGTGCCGCGCAGCAGTTGGCGGTTGGTCAGTCGGGAGAGTCGGTGGAGCCCGGAGCTCGACCGCCGGCGGTGCGGCGGGCGTCGGGGTCTTGGCGATGGCCGTTCCCGTTGGCGTTGCCGTTGGACGACTCGCCCTCGCCGGTGAGCCCGCCCTTGAGCATGGTTCGGGCCAGCTGCATGCCGGCCACGCCCTGGCTCAGCGCCTGGGCCAGCGGCATCGCTCAGGCCCGTGGCGCCGTTGAGCACGATCATCTGGTCGATGTCGCCGAACGGCTTGGCCGCGGCCTCCACGATGGCCGGCCAGTTCTCCGCCAGCTGCTGGCCGATGACCGCGTCCTGGTTCTCGGCCAGGGCGTCGGCCCGGGCCTTGATGGCCTCGGCCTCGGCCATGCCCTTGGCCCGGACGGCCTCGCCCTCGGCCATGCCCTTGGCCTGGGTGGCGTCGGCTTCGGCCTGGCCCACGTTGCGGGTGGCGTCGGCCTGGGCGCTCGACTGCAGCTTGACGTGCTCGGCCTCGGCGCCGGCGGCCAGCTTGACCTGCTCGGCCTGGGCCGCGGCCTCCACCTTGACCCGGTCGGCGTTGGCGTTGGCCTGGAGCTGCGACCTCCTGGGCCTGGGCCTCGGCCTGGGCGATGCGCGAGTCGCGCTCGGCCTTGGCCATGGTCACCGTCTCGTAGGCCTTGGCGTCCGCCGGCTTGCGCACGGTGGCCTGCAGGCGCTGCTCCTCGCGCTCGGCCTCGAGCTCGGCCACCTTGGTCTGCTCGACCACCACCTCCTGGGTGGCCTGCGCCTCGGACTTCGGTCCGGCCTGGCGGGCCACGGCCGCGGCCTGGTCCACCTCGGCCGAGAACCCGGCCTGCTTGACCTGGCTGGTGCGGCGGGCCTCGGCCTTGAGCGCCTCGGCCTCCTGCTCCTTCTCGGTGGCCAGGCGGTCGGCGTCGGCCTGGGCGATGCGGGCCTGGCTCTCGACCGCGGCGGCGTGGGGCCGGCCCAGGTTCTTGATGTAGCCGGTGGGATCCTCGATCTCCTGGATCTGCAGCGAGTCGACGATCAGGCCCAGCTTCTCCATCTCGGTGCCGGATGACTCACGGGTGAGCTGGGTCAGCTTCTCCCGGTCGCGGATCATCTCCTCCACCGTCATGTTGCCGACGATGGCCCGCAGGTGGCCGGCGAACACGTTGTGCACCCGCTGGTCCATCTGCGCCTGCTGGTCGAGGAACCGTCGGGCCGCGTTGGCGATGGACGAGAAGTCGTCGCCCACCTTGTAGATGACCACACCCCGGATGCCCAGCGGGATGCCCTGATGGGTGACGCAGTCGATGGCCAGGTCCGCCTCGCGCAGGTCGAGCGACAGCTTGCGGACGACCTGCACGCCGGGGAACACCACCGTTCCCTTGCCCGTGATGATCTTGAAGCCGAGGCTGGCCTCCACCGCGTCGGGCGCGCTCTGATGGCGCAGACCCGAGATGATGAGCGCTTCGTTGGGCTCGGCCACCCGCCAGGTGGCCTTGAACAGGATGATGACGACGATCAGGCCGATCAGCACGGCCCCGCCGATGATGTACAGGGTGGTCATGTTCGTTCCTCTGCTTGCTGGCCGGAGGTGCCGGCCGGATGTGGTTGCCTGCCTGCTGAGCTACAGCGCGGAGACGATGACGGTGCGCGGCGGGAGGTACTCGACCACGACGACTTCGGTGCCGACCACGATCTCGTCGGCCCGGTCGACGGCGTAGGCGTTGAACACCTCGGCGCCGCCCCGGATCGAGATCATGACCTCACCCAGCACGCCGGGCCCGATGCGTCCGGTCACCCGGCCGCTCTTGCCGATCACCCGTTGGTCTGCCATCGCCCCGTTCTTCTCCACTGGCTGTCCCGCCTGGCCCTTCGGCCCCCGGGTTGGACGAACTGGCTGGCAATCCTGCCACGTCCAGCTCGAAATCCAGTATGGCAGCGCTGCTCCAAGATGCAAATACAAATATCTATAAGCATGATGATATAAGTATGCGCTTCAAGAAGCGGCGTGCGGGTGCAGGGCGCGGCGAAACCTGTCAGCGTCCGCGACCGCATACGAGTCGCTGGGCTGACAGGTTCGATCGGCGTTAGGGGCGACGGGTCAGCGGGTGAGCAGCACCGACGAACCGTGGCCGAACAGGCCCTGGTTCACCGTGACGCCGGCCCGGGCGCCCTCGACCTGGCGTCCGGTGGCCTGGCCCCGCAGCTGCCAGGTGATCTCGCACACCTGGGCCAGGGCCTGGGCGGGGATGGCCTCGCCGAAGCAGGCCAGACCGCCGCTCGGGTTGACCGGGATGCGGCCGCCGATCTCGGTGTCGCCGTCGTTGAGCAGGCGCTCGGCCTCGCCCTCGGGGCACAGCCCGATGTTCTCGTACCAGTCCAGTTCGAGCGCGGACGACAGGTCGTACACCTCGGCCAGGTCGAGGTCCTCGGGCCCGAGCCCGGCCTCCTCGTAGGCGGCGTGGGCGATGCTGTCGCGGAAGGGCCGGGTGGCCACGTCCACCCCGGCGGCCGAGTCGGTGGCGAAGGCCGGCAGCTCGATCACCGTCTGGGGATAGGTGGGCGTCACCGTGGAGATGGCGGCCACCTTCACCGGGGTCGTCGTCTCCCCCAGATGGCGGCGGGCGAACTCGTTGCTGGCCAGGATGACCGCGGCACCCCCGTCGGAGGTGGCGCAGATCTCCAGCAGGTGCAGGGGGTCGGCCACCACCGGCGAGGCCAGCACGTCGTCGACCGCGAACTCCTTGGGGTAGCGGGCGTTGGGGTTGGCCGCGCCGTGGCGGCTGTTCTTGGCCCGGACGCGGGCGAAGTCCTGGGTGGTGGCCCCGTAGCGCTCCATGCGCCGCCGGGCGTAGAGCGCGAAGTAGGTCGGGTTGGTGGCGCCCAGCAGGCGGAACCGCAGCCAGTCCGGATCGTCGGGCCGGTCGCCGCCCACCGGGGCGAAGAACCCCTTGGGCGTGGTGTCGGCGCCGATCACCAGGGCCACCTGGCTGAGGCCGGCCAGGATCTGGGCCCGGGCGATGTTGAGGGCCTGGGCCCCGGAGGCGCAGGCCGCGTAGCAACTGGCCACGCGGTTGCCCTGCCAGCCCAGGGCCTGGCTGAAGGTGGCGCCGGCGATGAAGCCCGGGTAGCCGTTGCGGATGGTGTCGGCGCCGGCCACGAAGTCGATGTCGGACCAGCTCAGCCCGGCGTCGCCCAGCGCCTCCTGGGCGGCCACGATGCCGTACTCGACGAAGTTGCGGCCCCACTTGCCCCAGGGGTGCATGCCCACCCCGAGCACCGAGACGGAATGGTCGTCGGTCATGGTCGGTCTCCCTGGGCTGGGCTGGGCGTCGGGTCAGCCGCCCCGGCGGCGTCGATCGGCTTCCACTTCCACACCAGGTACTCGTGCTCGTCGTCGGTGTAGAGCGTGCCCAGCACCAGCTCGACCGGTTGGCCGGCGTGGAGCTGGGAGATGTCGGTGCCGGGGACGAGCTGGCCCAGCACCACCATCTGCTCGGCCTCGAGCTCGACCGCGGCGATGGCGTAGGGCTCGAAGGGCTCGGCCGAGACGTAGGGCGGCGGGGGCTGGTACCGGTTGTCGGTGAACGACCAGATGGTGCCGGTGCGGCTCAGCTCGGTCTCGGCGAACTCGCGGCCCCCGCAGCCGGGCTTGCGGCAGAACGAGGTCTCGCGGGGAAGAAGACGCTCTGGCACCGCGTGCATCGGCTGCCCAGCAGGGCGGGGCGCTCGGGGTCGAGGGTGAACCACCCCTCGATCGCCGGCACCTGGGTGATGGCAGCCACGGGACCTCCCTGGGGGTGACGACGGGGTGGCGCGGGAGCCGGTGGGGCCGTGCGGCCGACGCCGGGCTCCCCGGGCCAGGTGCGCCCACGCTAGCCCACGCCGGGTGGGCTTCTGACGGGTCGTCAGGGCCGGTGGGGCGCGTCGGCGAGCCCGACCCGGGGCCCCAGCCACGCCGGCGTGTCAGTACCGGTACTGATGCGTCCGGGTCGGTCCTCGGTCATGGTGACCGAAGCCGACCCGATGAGGGGTCGCACCAGGGAGGGTTTGCCGATGTCTGCTTCCGTGCATCGTTCGCGTTGGGCTGCCATCGGCGCGGCCATCGTGGTGGCCCTCGGTGCCGGCGGCCTGAGTGTGGCATCGGCCGTGGTGCCTCCCCCGGCGGCCAACCCGGTCACCACCCTGATCGCCCCCTGCCGGTTGATGGACACCCGCGTGGGCGGCGTCGGACCCCGCTCCACCCCCCTGGGCCCGGGCGAGACCTACACGGCCACGGTGTGGGGCAACTGCACCGTCCCCAACACGGCCACCGGCATCGTGGCCAACGTGACCATCGTCGGTCCGACCGGTGGCAGCTTCCTCACCGTGTGGCCGGCGGACAAGCCCCGCCCCAACTCGTCGAACCTGAACTGGGTGGCGGGTCAGGCGCCCACCGCCAACCAGGTGACCACGGCCCTGTCGGTGGCCGACGGCCGGATCTCGCTGTACAACGCCGGTGGCACGGTCAACCTGATCGTCGACATCACCGGCTACCTGACGCCCGCCGACCTGAGCAACTACTACACCCGGGCCCAGGTCGACTCGGCCAACGCCGCCCAGAACGCCACCGTGACCACGCTGCAGACCACGGTGGGCTCGCTGCAGACCAGCATGAGCGGGCTCCAGACGACGGTGAGCTCGCTCCAGTCCAGCCTGACCGCCTTGCAGGCCAACACCTACACCAAGGCCCAGGTCGACGCGGCCATCGGGGTGGCCGGCACCTGCAAGGGCTATCCGCACCATGGGATCGACTGGCACGGCTGCAACCTGACGGATGCCTACCTGGTGAACCAGGACCTGTCCGGGGGCACCCTGACCGGGATCACGTTGACCGGCGCCCATCTGGGCGGCACCGTGTTCTCGGCCAGCGCGCTGCCCTTCGCCTACCTGGACAGCGTGTACGCCTCCGGCGCCTACTTCGTCAACGCCAACATGCTGGGGATCACCTTGACCGGCTCGTTCGTAGATGGTGCCGACCTGGACGGCGCCAACCTCTCCTCGGCCAACCTCACCGACGCCACGCTGACCTCGAGCACCCTGCGGGGGGCGAACCTGAGCGGCGCCAACCTGACGGGGGCGTTCCTGGGCGGGGCCGACTTCACGAACGCAAACCTGAGCGGCGCCACGGTGGACGGTTCCAACTACGGGTCGGCCATCTACAGCAACACGATCTGCCCCGACGGCACCAACAGCAGCACCCACAAGGGCACCTGCCTGGGCGTGGTGTAGGGCCACGAGTCGGCCCGGCCCGGGCCCGGGCGTTCGGGCCCGGGATCAGCTGTCGAGGGCCGAGCGCAGCTGGGCCCGGGTCGAGACGCCGAGCTTGGCGAAGGCCCGGTACAGGTGGCTCTCCACGGTGCGCACCGACACGCCCAGCTCGTCGGCGATGGCGGGGCTCGACCAGTCCTTGGCGGCCAGGGTGGCCACCTCCTGTTCCCGCCGAGTGAGGCCCAGGTCCGCCGGTGAGCGGGACGCGGGTGGCCGGGCCAGCCCGACGCAGGCGGTCGTCGCCCGCGCCGCGGCGCCGTCCGAACGCGCCGCCCGGGTGCGTTCGCCGGCCCGGCGGTGGGCCCGGGCCGCAGCCGCCCAGGTCGAGCCGGCTTCGTGGTTGGCGCCCAGGGCGGCGAATCCCTCGGCGATGTCGTCGAGCTCGTCGCCGGCGTCGGCGACCGGGACGATGCGGGCCCGCCGACCGAGCAGGGCGGCCAGTGGTCCCTCCACCTCGTCGGCGATCTCGGCCAGGCGGGCCCGGCGTCGGGCGTCGGGCGCCAGGGCGACCGCGGTGTGGGCGGCCAGCAGGCCGAACAGGTGGTTGCCTCGGGCGGCGGCATCGGCCGCGGCCGCATCCACCAGCTCGGCCCCGGCGCGGATCCGGCCGTCGGCCGCCGCCACCCGGGCCGCGGCGATGGCCAGGTCGGCGTCGTAGACCCGGGGTGGGTCCCACACCCGGTGCGCCTCGGCCACCTCCTCGTCGGCCCCCCCGAGGCCGGCCTCGGTCAGCGCCACGGCCAGCGTGGTGTGCAGCAGGGGGCGGAAGCCCACGGTGGTCGGCGCCTGGTGCAGGTCGACCGCCTCCCGCAGCAAGTCGACGGCGTCGGTAACCCGCCCCTGCCACAGGCGGGCCCGGGCCGCCACGCCAGCCAGCAGGGCCAGTCCCTCGCCGCTGGCCCGGTCCCCGGCCAGGTCGCGCATGGTCAAGGCCCGGGCCTCGGCATCGGCCAGGTCGCCGCGGTAGAGGCGGGCCCACAGGCCCGACAGGACCAGCTCGGATACGGCCACCATGGCCTCGTCGCCCAGGTCCAGCGCCAGGGGCAGGTAGCGGTCCCCGATCTCGATCGCCTCGTCCAGTCGTCCGGTCATGGCCAGGGCCGCGGCCCAGGGCGACGACCACGCCACCCGGATCACGGGCGGGAAGTGGTCGGCCGGGCGGTGGGCGTCCAGGACCGCCATCCCGGTGGCCACGTCGCCCCTCAGCACGGTGATGCCGCCCCGGGCGTAGGTGACCAGCTGGCGGTACGGCTCGCCCAGCCGGCTCTCCCAGCTCCGCAGATCGGACTCCGCCTCGGGCCAACGTCCCGCCACCCAGGCCAGCCACAGGGCCCGCACGATGGTCAGCGTGGCCCGATCCTGCTCCGACGCGCAGGTGCGGTCGAGCTCGGCGAACACGGGGTCGAACTCGTCCAGCCGGTCGGGCTGGTTCTGGAGGGAGCCGAGCAGGGCGATGCCGGTGGCGAAGGTGGGATCGCCCGTCCAGGCCAGCCGGGCCAGGCGGTAGGCGGTGTCGACCCGATCGGCGTCGGACATGGGGTTGGCTTCCAGGCCGTCGCCCCGCAGGCCCCGGCGCAGCCAGTCGTGGAAGCCCCAGCTCAGCTCCCTGGCCGCCTGACCCACGGTGGCCGGGTCGAAGGCCACCCCCAGCTCGGCATGCCAGACCTCGAGCTGCACCGGGTCGGCGCCGGGGACGGCCTCCGGGGCGGTGCTGGCCGTGATGAGCTCCTCCAGCCGCTGGCGCACCCCGGCGTCGCCCAGCCGGTCCCGCAGCGTCTCGGCGTAGAACCGGTGTACCAGGCGCAGGCGTCGGGGACATCCCGAGCTGCCGGCCGTGCGCTCGACCAGGTCGGCCCGCACCGCGGCGCGCACGGCCGCGTCGTCCACCAGCTGGTCGACCAGGCCGGCGTCCAGGCTGCCCCCCACGGCCAGCAGCTCGAGCAGCCGCAGCTGGTCCGGTGCCAGCTCGGCCAGGCGGAGCCTGACCACCTGGGCCAGCGTGAGGGCCGGATCGGTGCCGGCCAGCCCGCTGCGCAGCAGCTCGAGGGCGAACAGCGGGTTGCCGTCGGTGGCCCGCCACAAGGTGGTGAGCGCCGCCGCCGACAGGTCGGGCTCACCCGACGCGGCCACCAGGGACGCCAGCTCATGGCGGTCGAGGGGGGCCAGCTCGACGGTGGTGGCCTCGCGCTCGCGCAAGGCCTCGAGCACGCCCCGGGGCAGGATCCCGCCGGGCCGGATCGTGGCTACGACGGCCAGGTCCGGGCTGCGCAGGACGTGGTCGGCCATGACCAGGACAGCTCGTCCAGTCGGTCCAGGTCGTCGATGGCCACCAGCACCGGCGATCGGGCTCGCAGGCCTCGCAGCCGGGCCAGGGCCACGGCCACCAGGGCGGCCGGTGTGGCATCGATGGGGACCTCGTCGAGGACGTGGGCCCAGGGGGCGAAGGGCACGGCCGGCGTGGCGCTGGACCCGGCCACCGACACGACCTCCCACCCGCGTTGGGCGGCCTGGCCAGAGGCTCGACGAACCAGATGCGACTTACCCAGCCCCAGGGCGCCTTCCACCACGAGCAGGCCGGCCAGCCCCTCCAGGAGTCGGTCGACGGCGATCGTGGGTTCGTCGCGCTCCCCGCAGTTCACGCCCGAAGCATGCCAGGCGGTTCGGTCCCGGCCGGCCACGGCGTCGGCGAGCCCTCCCATGGTCACGCGAGTGACGGCTCAGCGCCGGCATTTCCGGTCATGACGGGTGGTCACGGCCCGCGCGACCAGGTCATTCGACTCATTTTCGTTGACGTGTAGGGTGTCGCCTGCTGATATCCGGGCGGAACTGGCGGCCAAGAGCTGGGGGTACGACGTGGTGGGTGCGCGACGTGGAGATCGGCCCCGTGGCTGGTCGTCGAGCTGATCGGGCCCGTCGGCGCGATGCTCATCCGATGACCCGCCTCGTCCGAGCTGGCGACGGTCGTGGCGGTGCTCGCCGGCTTGCTGGCCGCGTCGCCGGCGATGGCCAACGTGGCCTCGGCCCACGCTGCTCCGACCAAGTCCGGCCCCGCCATCGTGTCGACCTCGGCGGGCCTGGCGTATCACCAGCCCGATCCCAACGCGCCCCGCATCGCCCTCCCGCTGGCCCACTCCGCCGCGGCCGCCGGCCAGGTGTCGACCT
Source organism: uncultured Microthrixaceae bacterium (assembly GCA_963793965.1). Taxonomy (GTDB): domain Bacteria; phylum Actinomycetota; class Acidimicrobiia; order Acidimicrobiales; family Acidimicrobilacustridaceae; genus UBA4742. The sequence goes on along the minus strand of CAWCCB010000005.1, from coordinate 430,390 downwards.
GGGCCGCTCGCCACCACCTCACCGTGGTGGGCGACGTCAACGGGATCGTGACCGTGTCGGGCTCGCGGGCCCAGGTCGCGTCGACCTTCGGCAGCGCCACCGCCCCGCAGGTCCCCGCCGCCTTGGCGGGCGTGGTCACCGCCGCCGGGTCCGACGTGTCCCCACTGCGGATGCGTCCGCTCGGCCTGCACAACCGACCGTTGCACCGGATCTGACGTCCACCCCCGCCGTGCGTGGCCCGCGGACTACGGCTCGGCCAAGCTCCGCGCCGCCTACGACGTGTCCGGCACGGGCTCCGGCCTGACGGTGGCCTCCGTGCAGTTCGACGGCTGGAACTCGGCTGACCTGACCAACTACGCGTCGGCCGCCGGTCTCACGCTGGCCCCGGGTCAGATGACCTCGATCAGCGTCGACGGCGCGGCGGTGAGCGGCCCTGACCAGGAGGACTCGCTGGACGCCGAGACCCTGCTGGCCATGGCCCCGGCGGCCAAGCAGCTCATGTACATCGCCCCCAACACCACCGCCGGCCTCGTCGACGTGTACGCCCAGATCGCCAACGAGGTGGCCACCCGACCACATCGCCGCGGTCAGCATCTCCTGGGGGTTCTGCGAGGCCAACTGGGCCGGCGCTCCCAGCCTCCGGGCCAGCCTGGAGAGCTCGTTGAACGCCATCGTGGCCGCGGGGGCGACGCTGTTCGCCGCCACGGGTGACGACGGACCCTATGACTGCGGCGACCGTCAGACGCTGTCGACCGACTGGCCGGCGGTGTCGCCCAACGTCGTCGCCGTCGGGGGTACCCACCTGACCGGAACCGGCCCCTACGCCGAGACGGCCTGGGAAGATCCCAATCGCCACGAGCTGCGTCGGCGCGAACGGCCCGAGCGGTGGTGGCGGCGGCACGTCGACCTCGGTGCCTCGACCCAGCTGGCAGACCAGCGTCGGGATCGGCGGCTCGTTCCGCCTGGTGCCCGACATCTCGGCCGAGGCCGACCCCTGCGTCGGTCCGACGGTGTCTGCTCGACGGGTCCTGGTACAAGGCGGCGGCACGTCGCTGGCCGCGCCCATCGTGACCGGCGGTCTGATCTCGGAGCTGTCCAACAGCTCCTCTACCACGGGCATCGGTGACATCCACGCCAAGCTCTACGGCGCGCCCGGCAACTTCCGCGACGTGACCAGCGGGTCGTACTCGCCGTACTCGGCCAGGGTGGGCTATGACGAGCTCACCGGCCTCGGAACCCCCCAGTGGGACACCTTCTTCGTGCTCGGGCCGCCGACCAACGTCGTGGCGCTGCCGGGCAACGCCGCCCTCTCCGTGTCCTGGTCGGCGCCCGCCAACACCGGGTCTTCGCCGATCACGCTTTACACGGCCACGGCCACGCCCGGTGGGGCGACGTGCACCTGGACGACGGGGCCCCTGGCCTGCGCCATCACCGGGCTGACCAACGGCACCAGCTACACGGTGAAGGTGACCGCCACCAACGGGCAGGGCACCGGCCCGGCCTCGGCGGCGTCGGCCCCGGCGACCCCTTCGGCGGGTGACGCCTTCCACGCCCTGACGCCGGCTCGGGTGGTCGACTCACGACCGGGCCCGGGCAACGTCGGCGGCTACACCAGCCGTGGGGCACGGGAGTGTCCCGCAACGTCAGCGTCGGCGGGGTGGGCGGGGTGCCCTCCAACGCCGACGCCGTGGTGTTGAACGTGACCGAGACGGGCGCCACCGGCTCCTCGTACCTGTCGATCTGGCCCGCGGGCGCGGCGCGCCCGACGGTGTCGAGCCTGAACTTCACCCCGGGTGAGACCATCCCCAACCAGGTGACGGTCAAGTTGGGCGCCAGCGGCCAGGTCTCGATCTTCAACGCCAGCGGCAACGCGGATGTGATCGTCGACGTCACCGGCTACTACGACACCAACACCGGCGACGGGTACAACTCGGTGACCCCCGCCCGCATCCTCGACTCCCGGCCCGGCCCGGGCAACGTGGGCGGCTTCACCACGCCGTGGACCTCCGGGCTCAGCCGCGACCTGCAGGTGGGCGGCGCCGGCGGGGTGCCCTCCGATGCCGATGCCGTGGTGTTGAACGTCACCGTGACCGGCACCACCGCCGGGTCCTATCTCTCCATCTGGCCCCAGGGTGCGACCCGGCCCACCGTGTCCAGCCTGAACTGGACGGTGGGGGAGACCATCCCGAACGCGGTGACCGTCAAGCTCGCCACCAACGGCAAGATCTCGCTCTACAACCTGACGGGCAACGCGGACGTGATCGTGGACGTGGCCGGGTACTTCAAGGCCAGCACCGGCAAGCTGTTCCACCCGCTCACGCCGGGTCGCATCCTCGACTCACGGCCGGGGCCGGGCAACGTCGGCGGCTACACCACCCCGTGGGGCGCCGGCACCTCGCGCAACCTCACCGTGGCCGGCGTGGCCGGCGTGCTGGCCGGCGCCGATTCGGTGGTGGCCAACGTGACGGTGACCAACACGAGCAATTCGTCGTTCCTCACCATCTGGCCCCAGGGTGCCAGCCGGCCCACCGTGTCCAGCCTGAACTGGTCGGCGGGGGAGACCATCCCCAACGCGGCCACGGTCAAGCTCTCCGGGGGCGGTGCCATCTCCATCTTCAACAATGGTGGCTCGGTCGACGCCATCTGCGACGTCTCCGGCTACTACGCCTGACCGGCAGACCGCGGCGCCGCGCCGCCCGCCGGTGGGTGGTCGACTAGTCGGCTCTTGGGCCGCGGAACGCCACCAGCAGGTTGTTGGGCCGGGGCGGGATGCGGAACTCGGCCATCAGCGTGAGGGCGGGCACGACCGGTGCACCAGCGCCAGCAGCTCGGCGCGGGTCATGAAGCTCACCTGGCGATCACCGGTCACGTAGCGGTCGGAGATGTCGGCCATGGCGTGGGAGGCGGTGCGGGTGCGCTCCCACTCCTTGATGGCCACCACGCCACCCGGTGCCACCAGCTGGCCGGCGTCGGCCAGCAGCGCCTCCCGGTCGGCGTCGGGCACGTGGTGCAACACGTCGCCGATCACGATCAGGTCGTAGGGCTCGGGCCCCTCGGCCAGCAGGTCCGACGTCGACACCTGACGAAAGGTCACCCGCTCGGGGGTGGTAGGGGCCAGTCGACCGGGCCGGGCGGAGATGTCGATGCCCAGCACCGAGGCCTGGGAGAGCTCGTCGGCCAGGCCCAGGCTCAGCAGCCCGTCACCGGCGCCGATCTCGAGCACCCGCTGGAAGTCGCCCAGGGCGGCGATGTCGCGGGCCAACTCGGGGAGGTCGATGAACCAGTCGCGGTAGCGCTTGGCCGCTCGGCCTTCGAAGGGCCCGAGCGCGGATCGCACGGTGGTCCCCAGTGGCATCCGGTCAGGCTACACGGCGTCTGAGCGGCACCCGAGGGTGGGCCGATCCCTCGGCGTCGGGTCGACGGGGAACGATCAGATACCGTCACGCGATGGGCGACCACCAGGGTCGGCGGGGGATCGAGCGGGCGGTGACCCCCCGGTGTCGCGCCCCGTCGACGTCGAGCAGCTGGGATCCTCGATCCCGGGACGGATCGCCCGTCGCCTCGAGCCCTACCGGGACCGGCCGACGGTTGCCCTGATCACCGACTTCATGGCCCTCGACCGGCAGAGCGCGGGATCGGTGGTGGGCAGCGCCATCGCCTTCCGGCTCTTCCTGTTCTTCATCCCCCTGCTGCTGTTCCTGGTGGGGGTGGCCGGGCTCCTGTCGGGCCACGTCGATCCCGGCACCGTCGCCCACGACGCCGGGGTGTCGGGCGGCCTGGACGCCCAGATCCGCGCGGCCTTCAACCAGGACGCCGGCGCCGGGTGGGTGGTGCTGGTCATCGGCCTGTTCGGCATGGCCACCGCCGGACGCTCGCTCAGCCGAGCGTTGATCGCCACCAGCTACCGGGCCTGGGAGATGCCCATCGTGGCCAAGATGTCCTGGCGGGTGATCGGATCGGTGGCCGGCCTGGTCGGCGGCATGGGCCTGGTGTCGATCGTGGTCAACCGCATCCGCGAGGCCGCCGGGCTGGGTCCGGCCACCCTCTCGTTCATCCCCGCGTTCGCCCTCTACGCGGTGGCCTGGTTCGTCATCTCCCTGCTGCTGCCCCGCCGCACCGAGGATCCCGGCGCGGTGCTGCCCGGTTGTGTGGTCGTGGCCCTGGTCATCACCACCATGCAGGCCATCAGCCAGTTCTACCTGCCCGGCCGATTCGAGCGGGCCAGCCAGCTCTACGGGGCCATCGGCACCACCGTGGTCACCCTGGGCTGGTTCTTCATCGTGGGTCGCGCCATCGTCTTCGCCATCGAGCTCAACCCCGTGCTGTTCGACCGGTACGGCAGCCTGACCGCAGCGGTGTTCTCCCTGCCCATCATCCGGATCCTGCCCCGCCACTCGGCCGGCCTGCGTCGTCTGTTCGACCTGGACCAGTCGACTTGACCGCATGCGATACTGGCGCCGGCCTGGGTCCGCCCGACCGGCCACCCATCGACCAGGGGAGCATCGATGCGCAGGGAGATCAGCGGGATCGCAGCCGACGGGAGGTGGCCATGAGCGACGACGAAGGGCCGAACCTGCGGCTGGTCGTCATCAGCGCCGTGGTCGGGGCCGTGGTCGGGGTGCTGGTGGCCGTGGTGCTCATCGCCATCTTCGGCAACACCCGCCACCCCGCCTGGATCGGGGCCGGCATCGGCGGCTTCTGGGTGGGTCTGTGCCTGGGCGCCTTCTACGGCCTGGCCGCCGGCCGGCGCCGCGCCGGATGACGGTCGACCGTCGCCAGGCCGGGGGTGGCTGAGCTGCCCGAGGGGCGTCTGGAAGCCGGCCGCGCCCTGCGCGCCGTGGTGCCCCGCTCGGCCCATGCCGAGTGGACCGCCGGCTCCGGGCGGCGCGATCCGATCGCCGTGCTCGAGGACCAGGCGGTCACCCGCGAGCCCGACCTGGTTCCCATCCGCTACGCCCGCATGGCCGAGTCGCCCTTCGCGCTTCTTCCGGGGCGCGGCCGCGGTCATGGCCATGGATCTGGCCACCACCCCGGTGACGGGTCTTCAGGTCCAGGCCTGCGGTGACGCCCACGTGACCAACTTCGGCCAGTTCGCCACGCCCGAGCGCAACCTGATCTTCGACATCAACGACTTCGACGAGACCCTCCCGGGGCCCTGGGAGTGGGACGTCAAGCGCTTGTGCGCCAGCCTGGCCGTGGTGGCCCGGGGCCACGGGTTCTCCTCGTCGAAGTGCGACCGGGTGGTGAGCACCGCGGCCCGCACCTACCGCGAATGCCTGGCCGACTCGGCCCGCATGCGTGCGCTGGACATCTGGTACGACCGCATCCACATCAACCAGGTCATCTCCCACTTCCCCCGTCGGTACCGACCGCTGGTGAAGCGGGACGTGGCCAAGGTCGCGGCGCAAGACGCACCTGCGGGCGGTGGCCAAGCTGACCGCCACCACGGGCGGCGAGGTCGGGTTCGTGGAGGATCCGCCGCTGCTGGTCCACCTGGACAACACCGAGTACGACATGGATGACGTGGCCCCGATGATCGAGAGCTACCGGGCGTCGCTCAGCGATGACCTGCGCACCTTGTTCGACCGCTTCCGGCTGGTGGACGTGGCCCGCAAGGTGGTGGGCGTGGGCAGCGTGGGCACCCGCTGCTGGATCACCCTGTTCGAGGGGCCCGACCGGCCGGGCGGGGACCACCTCATCCTGCAGATCAAGGAGGCGCCGCCTTCGGTCCTGCAGCCCTACGTGGCCGAGGCCGCGCCCGAGCACCAGGGCCATCGGGTGGTCACCGGCCAGCGCCTGACCCAGGCGGCCAGCGACATCTTCCTGGGATGGACGCAGGGCCCGCGCTCGGGTCGCCACTACTACGTGCGCCAGCTGTGGGACTTCAAGGGCCAGGGCGATCCACTCAAGATGGATCTCAGCAACCTGACCTACTACGGGGCCCTGTGCGCCTGGGCCCTGGCCCGGGCCCATGCCCGCACGGGTGATCCGGCTCAGCTGTCGGGCTACCTGGGCACCGGGGCGCGCTTCGACGGGGCCATGGCTGCCTTCTCCTCGGCCTACGCCCGCACCACCGAACAGGACCACGCCGCCCTGCTCGAGGCCATCGCCAGCGGCCGGGTCGAGGCTCGCCTGGCCTGACCTGGAGGAACGCCAGCCGATCGTCCGCTAGAACCGTGCCGTGAGCGCGCACCAGGCGGGGGCCGGATCGCCGGTCGAGGCGGCCCGCTCGGCCCGCGAATCCCATCCGGCGGTGTGGGTGGCCGTGGCGGTGGCCGTGCTCCTCCTGCCCGTCCACGGGTGGTTCTACTCGATCGTGATCCTGGTGCTGGTGGGGCTGCGGCGTTGGGACCGGCGCTGGACCCTGGCCCAGGACACCGAGGCCACCGGGCCGCGTCCGGGTCGGTGCGTGACCCACGCCGGGGTGCGCCTCCCGCTGAGCCTCCCCGTGGCCGAGGGGATCGCCCGGCTGGCCCTGACCCGGGCGGAGCCGACGTGGCGTCCGGTGCCCGCGGGACCCAGCGGCTCCGTCGGGGGTCGGGCCCGGGCCCGGGTGCGCCGACGGGCCGGTCGCTGGCAGCTGGTGTCCATCTGGGCCACTCCGGCCGACGACGGGACCACCATGTTGATCATCGAGGTGCGTTCCCGGGTGGCCTCACGCCTCTACGACGGCGGAGCCACGGCTCGCACCGCGGCCGGGTTGCTGGCCGCGATCGTCGAGGTCACGGCCGAGTCGGGTCGCGAGGTCCAGGCCTTGCCCCCCGCCCCCGTCGAGGTGCCCACGCGGGTCGGCTGGCGCTGGTGGCACGTGGCGGTGGCCGTGGCGATGTTCCGGCTGGCGGGCTACCCCTTCCGGTGGGCGGATCTCGCCCTGGGCACCCCGCTGCGGGGAGGCGGCTACCTGGTGGTCGGTCAGCTGTTCGTGGCCAGCCTGGTCCTGGCCTGGTTGCGCTGGGTGTCGCGGACCGAGGGCAGCGGCTCGTGGGCCACCGACTACGGCCTGCAGCTGCGATGGCCCGAAGACGTGTTCACCGGGATCCCGTTGGGCTTCGCCCTGCTGGTGCTGGAGTCGGTGGTGATCGCGGTGCTGACCCACGGCACCGGTTCGGAATCGGCCACCACCAGCCAGGTCTTCGTCACCGCCCGCCAGTCGCACTGGTTGGCCTTCTGGCCGCTCGCCGCCTACGCGGTGGTGGGCGCGCCCTTCGTGGAGGAGCTCACCTTCCGGGGCCTCACGCTGCGCGGCATGGAGCGCAAGGTGAGCGTGGCCTGGGCCATCGTCTGGTCCGGTGTCCTGTTCGGTGCGGGCCACTGGATCGTGGGCGAGCCGTTCGTGGCCGACCTGATCCTGATCGTCGCGCTCGGCTGGTCGGCATGGGGCTCGGGCTCATCGCGGTGGCCGCCCGCCGCCTGGGCCCGTCGATGGTGGCGCATGGCACGGTGAACCTGGTGGTCATGATCGTGGTCGTGTTCACGTACCGCTGAGGTCCTGGTGGTGTGAGGCCGTGACCAGGGTGCGGTCGATCTCGGCCACCTCGCGGGCCAGGCCCAGCGCCGCGAACTCGGCCCGTGCCCGCTCGAACAGGGGTCTCGAGGAGGCGCCGTAGCCTCGCAGCTGGGCCAGCCGGGCCTCCTCGAGCTGTGCCTGTGCCGCCGCCGGTGCGCACCCCAGCGTCTGGAAGATGCGTCGGGCCGCGGCCAGGGGGGCCTCGGCCTCGGTCACGTGACCGCCGTCGCGCCACACCGTCCCGCGGGCCAGCGCGTACTGGCCCTCATCGAAGCGCCGCCCTGAACCCCGGTTGGCCTCCAGCGGCGACAGCGCGGCCAACAGGCGCTCGGCGGTGGCCACGTCGCCCTGGGCGCCGGCCAGGCGGGCCACCGTGGTGGCCACGGTCACGGCCTGGGCCATGGCCCAGGCCAGGCGGGGCCCGGGCCCGGGCCGCGACAGCAGGGGCAGGACGTTGTCGGCGAGGCTGGCCGCCTCGGGGATGCGCCCGGCGTAGGCCAACACGATGGCCCGGTCGCCGTCCACCACCACCTCCTGGGGCCGGCTGCGCAGCTGGTGGGCCAGCCCGGCCGCGGTGTTGAGCAGCTGGTAGGCCCGATCGAAGTCGGCGAAGGTGGTGGCCAGCGCCACATGGGCCCGGGTGGCGGCCAGGCGGCTCTCCAGCGCCCGCGCCGGTTCGCTCAGCGGGACCACCAGGTCCCAGGCGTCGCGGAAGCGCCCGGTGAGCAGGAGCAGGTCCAGCTCGATCAGCCAGAAGGACTCGCCGGTGCCGATCTCTCGGAGCAAGCGTGGGGTCGTCGCCGGCCAGCTCGCGCCCCCGCCGCAGCCACGCCAGTGCGTCGGCGTAGCGCTGCGGCGCCAGCCAGGCTGGCGCCGGCCAGCAACAGCACGGCCGGCACCAGCACGGACTGATCGGGGTCGGGCTCGATCTGGTCGAGGACCGCCTGGGCCTGGCCCAGCACGCCCTCGGCGTCACCGCGATCGAACGCGGCTCGCAGCGCACGGTAGGCCGGGGCCGGGATCACCCTTCCTGTCTACTCTCTTGGCCCTCTGGTCGGCAGGCCTCCCGGCGGGCGCCTTCGGCATCCGGGTGTCATCGGTCCGTTCCCGGTCAGGTGGAGGCCAGGCCGACGTAGGGGCCACCCACATCGGGCTGGCGGTGGGCCACGTCGGTGTCCCACACCGCCTTGGCCCGGGCCAGCCATTCGCGGCCGGTGAAGCTGATCTGCATCCGCAGGGGATACCGGAAGCTGGCCTGGGCCGGGTGGTGCTGCCAGTCCGGCACGGACAGCCCGACCGCGGCCACGCCCAGGTGCTGGCACAGGTACAGGGCGCGGGGCAGGTGGTAGTCCTGGGTGACCAGCACGGCCCGTCGCACCCCGAACACGGCCCGGGCTCGGGCGCAGCTGTCGAAGGTGTCGAACCCGGCGTAGTCCCGGGTGATGGCCGAGGCCGGCACCCCGTGGCTGCAGCAGGTAGGTGCGCATGGCGGTGGGCTCGTCGTAGCTGGTGGTGCGGTTGTCACCGGTCACCAGCAGGTGAGGCACCTTGTGGGCCCGGTAGAGGGAGATGGCCGCGTCCAGGCGGTCGCGCAGGGCCGCGGAAGGCCGGTTGCCGTCGAGGCCGGCGCCGAAGACGATGGCCACCGGCTCGTGGGGGACCGAGGCCACGGTGTCGTGGCGAGGTGTCCCCTCCACCAGCACGGCGATGTTGGCCGCCACCAGCAACCCCAGGCCGACCCCGACCACCACCACCCCGGCCGCCGCGCTGCGCCACACCCAGGGCCGCCGCCACCACGGTCGCGGTCGGCTCGGGCTCGAAGGCGGGGGCGGGCGTTGGTCCATCGTCGGTCGGCCGGGCTGGGGTGGGGGCGGGCGGTCGTCCATCGTGGCCGCCGACCCTCAGGCGCCCGGCGGCGGCGCCGAGAAGGCGGGCCGTTCGCCCCCTCCGTGGACCTCAGGTTGGCGCCGGTCACATACGAGGCCAGGCGTCGAGGTCAGGAACACGCAGGCGTCGGCGACGTCGCGGGGGGTGGCGAGCCGGCCCATGGGCACGGTGGCGGCCACCCGGGCCTGGGCGTCGGCGTCGCCGTAGAACAGCTCGGCCTGCTCGGTCTCGATCAGCCCACCGGTCACCAGGTTGACCCGCACCTTGGGGGCCCACTCCATGGCCAGGGTCTGGGTCAGGTTGACCAGCCCGGCCTTGGCCGCGCCGTAGGCCGCCGAGCCGGGCGAGGGCGCAGGCCGCTCACGCTGCCGATGTTGACGATCGCCCCGCCGCTGGCGCTGGCCCTGCATGACCGCGTTGGCTCGCTGGGCCATGTGCAGCGGGGCCAGCAGGTTGAGCTTGACGATGGCCTCGGTGAAGCGGGCCGAGGCGGTGGCCGACTCGGCCGGCGGCGAACCGCCGGCGTTGTTGATCACCGCGTCGAGCCGCCCGTGTCCCAGGCTGACCGCCTGGTCGACGGCGGCCGCGGCCTGGTCGGGGTCGCGCAGGTCGGCGGCCACGAACCGGGCGCCGGTCGCGCGAGCGGCCCGATGGGCTGGTCGGGCAGGTGGCGGGCCGTGATGACCACGGTGGCGCCCAGCTCCAGGTAGCGCTCGGCGATGCCGCGCCCGACCCCCTTGGTGCCCCCGGTGACCAGCACCACGCGGCCGGTGAAGTCGAGGGGATCGTCGGGGCCGGCCACGGCCGAGACGCTACCCGACCACCCGGCGCCGGCCGGGCCCCGAGCGTGGCACGGCCGGGGCGACGGGGGCAGACTGAGCGCGATCCGCGGCCGAGGGGGCTTGGTGAACGACCGTCCAGCGCACGACCGGCCGCGACGCCGCGGCCGTCCCAGAACCAACCTGGTGCGGTGGCCGTGGCGCTGGCGTTGTCGTGCTGGCGTCGACGGGCCCGTTCCCCGCGGCGGGAGCCGAGGACCTGGCCGCCGCGCCGGCCTCGCGCCTCTCAAGGCCAGCGGCTACTTCTCCATCGGCCACCGGGACGGGCGGGCGTTCTTCGTCACGCCCACCGGCCAGCCCTTCTACTCCACGGGCATCGACCACGTGGCGCTCGGCCCCCGACACCGACCAGGTCACCGGCCGGTGCCCCTACTGCGACGCCATCGCGGCCGAATACCCGGACACGGCGGCGTGGGCCGGCGCCACCGTGGCCCGGCTTCGCTCGTGGGGGTTCAACAGCCTCGGTCCGTTCAGCGACGTGGACACCTTCGGCGCCCAGATGCCCTACAGCGTGCAGCTGGGCATGGCCAGCGGCGACGACTGGTTCGCGCCGTCGTTCGCGGCCCACGCCGACGAGGTGGCGGCCACGCAGGTGGCGCCCCGGGCCGGCGACCCGAACCTGATCGGCTGGTACACCGACAGCGAGCTGGACTGGGGCCCCAACGGGGGGGACCTGCAGACGCAGCTCGCCCACTACCTGGCGCTGCCCGCCGGCTCGCCCGGCCTGGCCGTGGCCCAGCAGCACGTGGGCGACCCGAACGGCTTCGTGTACGCGCTGGCCACCCGCTACTTCCAGGTGACCACGGCGGCCGTGCGCCGCTACGACCCCCACCACCTGATCCTGGGGGTCAAGGCCGAGGCCCAGGAGATCCAGCCCGAGCTCCTGCGGCGGCCCGGCCCTACGTCAACGTCTTCAGCATCGACGACTACCAGCTGGCCCCGGGCTTCGCCCAGATCATCGACCAGATCTGGCCGCAGTACCTGCCCGTGGCCCCCAACTTCAACAACTTCGAGCGACTGGTCAAACGGCCGATCATGGTGGCCGAGTACTCCTTCATCGCCCACACCGCCAGACGCCCGACACGGTGCCCGGCGTGTACGCCGTGTTCGCCGACCAGGCGGCCCGGGCGGATGCGGCCACCGCCTACCTGGCGCCGCTGTACGAGGACGCGCCCTGGGTGGTGGGCGACGAGTGGTTCGAGTACGTGGACGAGCCGGCCGGGGGGCGCTTCGACGGTGAGAACGACAACTTCGGCGTCGTGGACGTCGAGGACCAGCCCTACGACGCGCTGGTGGCCCGGCTCCAGGTCCTGCATGCCATCGCCCCCGACCGGGTGGTGGATCCGGGGCCCATGTGCGATGCCTGGACGGCCACCCCCGGCGGGCCCACGTGCACCGCCTACCTGGCCCATCCCTCCTATCCCGTGCAGGTCTTCACCACGTCGTTGCCGCCGGCGGTCGTGGGTCACCGCTACTCGAGTCGCATCGTGGCCATCGGCGGAACGCCGCTGTACACGTTCTCGCTGGCCCCGGGCTCCCGCCTGCCCTCCGGGCTGCGACTCAGCGCCACGGGGCTGATCTCCGGCGCGGCCAAAGCGGCCGGGACCACCACCTTCACCGTCACCGCCACCGACTCGACGTCCGGGCACGCCCCAGGTGGCCGAGCGAGACCGAGACGCTGGTGGTCGGCGCCTGATCGCCGAGGTCGCCTGGGTTCGGACCACGGTTGGCCGAAGACGAGCGGAATGGCTCAACCCGGCCGGGGATCGGCCGACAGAATCCGATGACGAGTTCGGTCGAGGCGGGTGCCGCAGCTCCCGCTTTGCCCTGTCCGCAGTGCGGTGCCGCGGTGCAGCCGCACTGGGACTGGTGCCACGGGTGCGGCTGGGATCCAGAAGGGAAGCGACCGGCGAACTGGGTACCACCCCAGATCCCCCCGCCGTCGACCTCGGGTCGGTGGCATGCCCCGTCCCACCCGCCCCGACGCCCCCGGCCGGCCTGGCCGGCTACGGGCCTGGCGCCGCTACCGGGCCACCCGCCGGTGGCCCCGGTGGTCAAGCGCCATCGCCTGAAGACCGTGGCCGTCAGCGCCGTGGTGGTGGTGGCCGTGCTCATCGTGGCCGTGGTCGGGTTCTTCGTGATCCACGGCAAGTTCGTGGTGCCACCGCCCTACCCGGCCGCGGCCAAAGCCGTGCCCCCGGCCAGCTGGGTGCGCACGACCGCCGGGGACGGATCGTTCAGCGTGGCCTTCCCCACCGTCGGCCACGTCTCCACCGATCCGCAGAACCTGAACGGGCAGATCGTGAACTGGTCCGATCCCAAGCAGCCCGCCTTCCTGGCCGAGGGCGGCAACGTCGGGCCCCACGACCCCAGCCGGGAGCAGGACGCGCTGGATCAGGCCCTGGTGGGGGTCGACCAGGACATCGACGTGACCTCGACGCTGACGGTGCCCTTCCAGAACCACGCCGCTCGGGCGGTGAGCGGGAAGGACCACGGCGTCCCGGTGAAGGCCCTGGCCTTCTTCAGCGGCAACTCGATCTACGTCCTGGCTGCGGAGGGCCCGACGGCGGTGGCCAACGCCGACGTCTTCTTCAACTCCTTCCAGGCGGCCGCCTGACCCCGTCAGCCGTCATGGGCGACGGTTCGCTCCGCTCTGATCGTCCGGCCTAATCTGACGCGTCATCAGATTCAGCGGACGGGGGCCCGTGGCATGCCGACAACCCACACGATCACCGACGGCATCGCCGAGGTGGTCATGGACAACCCACCGGTCAACGCCCTGACCGTGGCCGGGTTGGTTCGACCTGGCCGACCAGGTCCGGAGCCTGGGCGCCGGACCCGACCGTGCGCGTGGTGGTGCTGCGGGCCGAGGGCCGGGGCTTCAACGCCGGGGTGGACATCAAGGAGATGCAGGCCACCGAGGGCTATCGAGGCCCTGATCGGGGCCAACCGGGGCTGCTACGCCGCCTTCGCCGCCGTGTACGAGTGCGCGGTGCCGGTGATCGCCGCGGTCAACGGCTTCTGCCTGGGCGGCGGCATCGGCCTGGTGGGCAACGCCGATGTCATCGTGGCCGCCGACGACGCCACCTTCGGCCTGCCCGAGGTCGACCGGGGCGCCCTGGGGGCGGCCACCCACCTGGCCCGGCTGGTCCCCCAGCACAAGATGCGGGCCATGGTCTACACGTCGGCCACCGCCACCGCCGCCGAGCTGCACCACTTCGGCTCGGTGCTCGAGGTGGTGCCCCAGGCCGAGCTGCGAGCCGCCGCCCTGCGCATCGCCGGCCAGATCGCCGAGAAGAGCCCGACGGTGATCCGGGCGGCCAAGGAGTCGCTCAACGGCATCGACCCGGTGGACGTGAAGCGCAGCTACCGCTTCGAGCAGGGCTTCACCTTCGAGCTCAACCTGTCCGGGGTGAGCGACGAGGCCCGCGACGCGTTCGTGGACAAGCGAGGCCGACCGCCGAGTTCGACCGGTGACCACCATCCCCGACAAGCGCATGACCCATGACGAGGTGGTGGCCGAGCTGTCCGACGGCATGACCATCGGCATCGGGGGCTGGGCGTCGCGGCGCAAGCCCATGTCGCTGGTGCGGGCCATCCTGCGCTCGGACCTGCGGGACCTGACCATCGTCAGCTACGGCGGACCCGACATCGGCCTGCTGTGCGCCGCCGGCAAGGTGCGCAAGGCCGTGTACGGCTTCGTCTCGCTCGACACCATCCCGCTCGAGCCCCACTTCCGCATCGCCCGCCAGACCGGCTCGGTCGCAGGCCATGGAGCTGGACGAGGGGATGATGCTGCTGGGCCTGCAGGCCGCGGCCTGGCGGGTGCCCTTCCTGCCCACCCGGGCCGGGCTGGGCTCGGACCTGCTGCGGGTGATGCCCGAGATCCTGACCGTCCGCTCGCCCTATCCCGACCCCGACGGCGGACCGGGCGAGGAGCTGGTGGCCATGCCCGCCCTCGACCTCGACGCCGCCCTCATCCACATGAACCGGGCCGACCAGGGCGGCAACGGCCAGTTCCTGGGTCCCGACCTGTACATGGACGACCTCATGGCCATGGCCGCCACCAAGACCTACCTGTCCACCGAGCAGATCGTGCCCACCGACCAGCTGACCGCCGAGGGTTCGTTCCACACCCTGCGCATCAGCCGGCTCATGGTCGACGGCGTGGTCGAGGCGCCCAACGGCGCCCACTTCACCGAGTGCCCGCCCGACTACGGCCGCGACGAGGCGTTCCAGAAGGAGTACGCGGCCACCGCCTCGTCGCCGGAGCTGTGGGACGCCTTCCGGGAGACGTACCTGTCGGGCGACGAAGCCGACTACCAGGAGCGTGGACGGAGCGAGTCTGATGCCGGAGCGACCTGACCCGACTCGTGCCGAGGTGTGCGTGGTGGCGGTGGCCGAGTGCTTCCGCGGTGACGGCGAGCGGCTGTGCAACCCCATCGGCACCATCCCCATGATCGGGGGACGCCTGGCCCGCGAGACCTTCGAGCCCGACCTGGTCATGACCGACGGGTTCGCCATGTTCGCGGCCAACGCCGTGCCCGTGGGCGTGGCCGACCCGGAGGTGGTGGTCGAGTCGTGGAACCCGTACCCGCAGATGTTCAGCGTGCTGTGGAACGGCAAGCGCCACGTGATGATGGGGGCCAGCCAGATGGACCCGTACGGCAACCAGAACTTCGCCTGCATCGGTGACTGGCACCGGCCCAAGGCCCAGCTGCTCGGGCTTCCGGGGCGCGCCGGGCAACACCATCAACCACACCACCTCCTACTTCATCCCCAACCACACGCCCAAGCTGTTCGTCGACCACGTCGACGTGGTGTGCGGGGTGGGCTACGACCGGGCCGCGGAGCTGGGACCGGTGGCCTCGCGCTTCCACGAGATCCGCCGGGTGGTGACCAACCTGGGCACGTTCGACTTCGCCACCCCCGACCACCGCATGCGCCTGCGTTCGGTGCACCCGGGCGTCACGCGTGGACGAGGTCGTGGAGGCCACCGGCTTCGAGCTGGTCATCGACGACTTCGACGAGACCCGCCTGCCCACCGACGAGGAGCTGCACCTCATCCGCGACGTGCTCGACCCGAACGACACTCCGCAAGGCCGAGGTGCGCGGATGACCCACGCCGCACCCTCCCTCCCGGAAATTGGGAATCTTTGTGTTCGGATACCGGCCACATTTGACGCCCAATTTCCGCTGGGGGAGGGGTGGGTTCCGGTGAGCCATGCCGCGCTGCACACCCGGGTGTGCGAGCTGTTCGGCGTGGAGCACCCGATCGTGCAGACCGGCATGGGCTGGGTGGCCGGCGCCCGGCTGACCTCGGCCACCAGTGCGGCCGGCGCCCTGGGCATCCTGGCCTCGGCCACCATGACCTACGACGAGCTCCGCCGGGCCATCGGCGAGGTCAAGGACCGCACCGACAAGCCCTTCGGCGTGAACCTGCGGGCCGACCAGCCCGACATCGGGGACCGACTCGACCTGCTGATCCGCGAGGGCGTGCGGGTGGCCTCGTTCGCCCAGGCCCCCAGCCGCGACGTCATCGCCAAGCTCGCGCGACGCCGGCGTGGTCACCATGCCCACCGTCGGCGCCCGCCGCCACGCCGAGAAGGTGGCGGAGTGGGGCGTCGACGCGGTCATCGCCCAGGGGGCCGAAGGCGGCGGCCACACCGGCGTGGTCCCCACCTCGCTGCTGTTGCCCCAGGTGGTCGACACGGTCGACATCCCCGTGCTGGGCGCCGGCGGGTTCACCGACGGCCGGGGCCTGGTGGCCGCCCTGGCCTGGGGGGCCGGCGGCATCGCCATGGGCACCCGCTTCCTGTTGACCAAGGACTCGACGGTGCCCGACGCGGTCAAGGAGCTCTACCTGACCAAGTCGGTGACCGACACGGTGGTCACCACCGCCATCGACGGCTATCCCCAGCGGGTGGTGCGCACCGAGGTGGTGGACGAGATCGAGCAGGCGTCGATCGTCACCCGACTGCCCCGGGCGCTGCGGCGAGCGCTCGAGTTCCGCAAGCTGACCGGCACCTCCTACCAGGACCTGCTGCGCGAGGGCCTGGCCATGAAGCGCAACCAGGACCTGAGCTGGAGCCAGCTGGCCATGGCCGCCAACGCCCCCATGCTGATCAAGGCGAGCATGGTGGACGGTCGGCCCGAGGTCGGCATCCTGCCCACCGGCCAGGGCATCGGCGTCATCGACGAGCTGCCCACCGTGGCCGAGCTGGTGGCCCGGATCGTGGCCGAGGCCGACGCGGTGTTGGAGCGCCTCTCCGCCTAGCCCTCAGTCCAGCTCGACCGGGTCGTCGTGGTCGTCGCCCGGCAGGTCGCCGTCGACCACGGCATGCACGCTGCTGGCCGTCAGGTCGGCCTGGCCCCGGAACACGGTGACGAAGGCGGTGTCGGCTGCATCGCGGCCCGTGGCGATGCGCACCAGCGACGGCGAGGGGCCAGGGCCGTCGCGTCGTGCACCAGCCACCGGCCACCGATGGCCACCTCGGCCACGGCGTGGAAGTCCATGGGCGACAGGCCCGGGGCGTACACCGCGGCCAGCCGGGCGGGCAGGTCGAGGGCCCGGCAGATGGTGATGACCAGATGGGCGAAGTCCCGGCACACGCCCTGCGACGATGAGCAGGGTGTGGACCGCGCTGTCGGTGCCGCTGCTGCTGCCCAGCACGTAGTCGGTGCGCTCGAACACCCAGTTGGTCACCGCCGCGGCCAGCGCGGCCTGCTGGTCGGGGTCGTGGGCGTCGAACTCCGCCACCGGGTCGAACTCGCGGTGGGCCCAGCCGCCGAAGCGATCCGACGGGCAGTAGCGGCTGGGGCGGAGGTAGCGCAGCTGGTCGTCCACCGAGACGGGCTCGGTGGCCGCCGTCGCGGCACGCAGCACCTCGGCGTCGTAGGCGATGGAGACCGCGCCCACGGGCAGCTCCAGCACGTGGGTGCGTTGCCCGTCGACTCGGTCGACCACCGCGGGGGACGACCCGATCGGGCTCGCCGTCGACCCACACGCCCAACGTGTCGGTCACGGTGGCTCCGGTCGTTCGGGTGGCGGCCACCAGCAGGGCCACGTGGGCCGGCTCCGAGACGTCGAACTCGAGTCGGCAGCCGACCTCCCAGCGGGTGGCAGTCAATGGACGCGGGTCGGGTGGTCTGGCCGGGGGGCATCCGTCGAGTGTGCCAGGCCGTCGGGCAAACCGTTGCCCGCGTCGTCTGGCGTCGATTTCGACCCCTCCAGGGCCGCAGATCGACGCCAGAGTCAGGGAGCGGTCGGCTCAGGCCTCGCCGGCCAGCACGTCGGCCACCAGGCTGATGGGCGGGCGGGCCGGCGGATCGACCGGGAGCCCCGAGCGCGGGTCGATCCAGCCCTGTCCCTCGACGTACTGGCGGATGACCCGGGCCGGCGCACCCACCGCCACGCAGTAGTCGGGGAGATCGCCGGTGACCACGCTGTTGGCGCCCACCGCCACGTGTCGCCCGATGCGGGCGCCCGGGAGCACCACCACACCGTGGCCGAGCCACGAGCCGTCGCCGATGGAGACCGGCGCCTCGGGCTGGTTCTGCACCGAGATGGGACGGTCGACCAGTTCGTAGCCGTGGTTCATGTCGGTCAGGTAGACGTTGTGGCCGGTCCAGACGTCGTTGCCGATCTCGATGGATCGGTGGGCCACGATGCCGCTGCCGCGCCCGATCAGGCAGCGATCGCCGATGGCCACGACCCGGTCGGGGAGGCCCTCCTGGCCCGGTCCCCAGCCCGCGGACAGGGTGACGTCGGGGGCGATGATGGTGTCGACCCCCAGGTGGATGCACTGGGGGTTGACCACGGTCTGGGTGGGGAAGCAGATCACGCTGCCCTCGCCGAACGAACCGAAGGTGCGCGGCCGCGTGCGAGTTGGGCCCGATGGCGGCCACCCGGCCGGCACGATCCCAGCCCCAGCGGATCAGCTCACCCATGGCCCGAGAGGCTGCAGCCGCGGCAGGCGATTGGCGGGCGTGGGCATCAGCAGTTCCCGGCGGAGCACGGACCGACGCTACCCCTTCACCCGCGCCGCTCCCGAACGGGCGGCTCGACGCCGAGGCGTCAGCCGTTGAGCGAGTCGAGGCGCTCGGTGGCCTCCAGGTAGCCCTCGACCAGCTCCTGCACCACGTCGCGGGCCTTGCGGACCGTGTTGAGCTGGCCCACCACCTGGCCCACCGGGTTGAACATGACCTTGGTGGCCTTGTCCGCGTAGCGGGTGCCTCGGGCCACGCAGTCGCCCGACACCATGTACTGCAGCGGCATGGGCAGCGGGTCGGGGGCGTCGGGCGCCTCCCAGGCATCGGTCCAGTCGCTGCGGAGCATGCGGCAGGGCTTGCCGGTGAACGAGCGGGACCGCACGGTGTCGCGGCTGGTGGCGTCGAGCAGCTGCTGCTTCTGAGCCGGCGGGATGTCGGCCTCCTCGACGGTCAGCCACAGCGAGCCGCTCCACACGCCCTGCGCGCCCAGGGCCAGGGCGGCGGCGATCTGGGCGCCGGTGCCCACGCCGCCGGCGGCCAGCATGGGGGTGGGGGCGATGGCGGCGGCGATCTGGGGCCACAGCACGATGGAGCCCACCTCGCCGGTGTGGCCACCACCCTCGCCGCCCTGGGCGATGACGATGTCGATGCCGGCTTCCTTGTGCTTGAGGGCCTGGTAGGGCGAGCCGCACAGCGCGGCCACCAGCCGGCCGCTCTCCTTGATGTGGGTCACGATCTCGGGCGGGGGCGTGCCCAGGGCGTTGGCGATGAGGCGGACCTTGGGGTGGTTCAAGGCCACGTCGACCTGCGGGGTGGCGGTCGCCTCGGTCCAGCCCAGCAGTCGCAGGCTGTTCGAGTCCTCCTCGGGCAGCTCGGGCACCCCGTGGTCGGCCAGGATCTTCTTGGCGAAGTCCAGGTGGCCGGCGGGCACCATCTCGCGGAGCATCTCGGCCAGCTTCTCGGGATCCTCCTCGCCGCCCTGGCCCTCGTACTTGCCGGGGATCACCACGTCCACGCCGTAGGGGTGGTCGCCCACGTGCTCGTCGATCCAGGCGCACTCGATCTCGAGCTGCTCGGGGCTGAAGCCCACGGCCCCGAGCACGCCGAAGCCGCCGGCCTTGCTGACCGCGGCCACCACGTCTCGGCAGTGGGTGAAGGCGAAGATGGGGAACTCGATGCCGAGCTGGTCGCAGAGATCGGTGTGCATGGTGGTCTTCCTCTATCTCGGGGTGGGGGTGAAGGTCACGGGCATCTCCTTGATGCCGTTGATGAAGTCGCTGCGCAGGCGGCGGACGGGGCCGGCCAGCGCCAGGTCGGGCATGCGCTCCACCACCTGGCGGGTGATGGCCGCGATCTCCGAGCGGGCCAGGCTGGCCCCCAGGCAGAAGTGCACGCCCCCGCCGCCGAAGGCCACGTGGTCGTTGGGCGTGCGGGTGATGTCGAAGCGGTGGGGATCGACGAACACGCTCGGATCCCGGTTGGCGGCCATGTA
Source organism: uncultured Microthrixaceae bacterium (assembly GCA_963793965.1). GTDB lineage: Bacteria > Actinomycetota > Acidimicrobiia > Acidimicrobiales > Acidimicrobilacustridaceae > UBA4742. Next base: position 410,673 of record CAWCCB010000005.1, on the reverse strand, counting down.
GTAGATGACCACCTTGTCGCCGGCCTTGATGGGCTGCCCGCCGATCTCGGTGTCGCGGGTGGCGGTGCGGCGGAAGTTGTGGATCGAGCTGCCCCAGCGCAGCATCTCCTCCACCGCGCTCGGGTACAGGCTGGGATCGTCTCGCAGCATCTGCATCTGCTCGGGGTGGTCGATGAGGGCCAGTGTGCCGTGGCTGATGAGGTTTCGCGTGGTCTCGTTGCCGGCCACCACCAGGGTCACGAAGAACAGGTTCAGCTCGAGCTCGTCGAGGCGATCGCCGTCCAGCTCGGCCTGGACCAGGGCGGTCATCAGGTCGTCGCGGGGGTTGGCCCGACGATCGGCGGCGATGTCGTTGCAGTACAGGTAGATCTCGGTGGCGGCCGCCGCGCCGATCTCGGGGTTGGCCTGGTACTCGGGATCGTCGAAGGCGACGACGGTGTTGCTGATCTCGAACATGCGCTGCCAGTCGGACTCGGGCAGGCCCACCATCTCGCAGATCATCTCCAGCGGCAGCTTGGCGGCCACGTCCTCCACGAACTCGCACTCGCCGCGCTCGCACACGTCGTCCACGATGCGCACCGCCCGCCGCTCGATCTGCTCCTCGAGCTGGGCGATGACTCGGGGGGTGAAGCCCTTGGACACCAGTCGCCGGTAGCGGTTGTGCTTGGGCGGGTCCATGTTCAGGATGGTGAGGCGCATCTGGGCCAGGGCCTCGTCGGTCTGGGTGTCGATGAAGGTGGCGCCCAGCTCCGAGGAGAAGGTCTCGCTGTCGCGGCTGACGGCCACCACATCCGCGTGGCGGGTGACGGCCCAGAAGCCCGGACCGTCGGGCTCGGGGTGCCAGTGGACCGGATCGTCGGTCCGGAGGGCGTCGAAGGCCTCGTGGGGGACTTCGTGGCTCCAGGTCTCGGCCAGCAGGTCGATCTCGTCGAGCTTCATGTGGAACTCCGTGTCGTGGTCGACTTCGATGGTGAAGGTCGGGTGGGTGAACCGCCGGGCCGGCCCCCGAAGCCGGTCAGTGCCCGCAGGCCGGTCACGGCCGTGGCATCGGGAACGGCGTCGGGATCGATGCGGCTCTGCATCTCCAGGCCGATGAGCAGGGCCACCAGCAGGGTGGCCACCTGGTCCGGGGGGGCCGGCAACTCGGCCTCGCCGTGGGCGGCGTGCTCGGCCATGGCCGCCGCCGCCGTCTCTCGGGCCAGGGCGTAGCGGCGGGCCAACCGGCGGCGGGCGTCGTCGTGGCGGGCGGCGTAGAGCCAGAACTCGTGCTCGAGCAGCAACCATTCCCGACCCGGCCCGGGGGGCGGATCGCTGAAGGTGCGCCACAGGGCGGCGAGCTTCTCCCCGTCCACCTCGGGCTCGTCGCCCAGGGTCAGCTCCGCCTGCATCACCGTGGCCATGTCGTCGACCAGGTGGTCGAGCAGCGCCACCAACAGGCCGTCCTTGCCGCCGAAGTGGGCGTAGACCGCCCCCGAGGTGCGGTCGGCCGCGTCGGCCACCGCATCGATGGAGACGGCGTCGATGCCGCGGTCGGCGAACAGCGTGGCCGCGGCCGCCAACAAGCGCTGGCGCGTCTCGGCCTTGCGTTCCCCCTGGGTGGCCACGGGTAAACAATATCGGAGTTCCTCTTTATATGGAAGAGGTGATCTTCTTGCCCGCCCCCGCTCCCGCCGAGCCACGGTTGGTCCGGGCCGCCCGGGCCAGCAGGAAGGCGTCGCCTGGTGGCGGTGGGCGAGGACACCGAGCGCAGCGCCGCGTTCGACCGCCTCCTGGCCCAGGCCCCGGCCTGACCCACCCACCGCCCGCTTTGGCGTTGATCCCGGCCCCTCCGGGGGTGCCGATCGACGCCAAACGGCTGGAGGGAGGGGTCAATCGACGGGGACGAGCAGCGCCCGCCAGCGCAACACGATGGTGGGGTTCACCAGCGGCGGTCCGGGACGGCCGATCTCGGTGGCGGGGCGGCTGGCGGAGCCCCGAAGCAGCAGTTCGCCGTGCGGGTTCCGGTCCAGTTCGGGTCGGGTGCCGGCCAGGTCCAGGTCGATGGTGCCCGCGGGCGCCTGGCCAGGCCCGGTCACCGAGATGCGTGCGGTCCCGGTGGGCGGTCGATGCTCGGCCACCTCCACCAGTCCGGTGATGCTGGCGGCCAGCGGGTCATCGCCCAGCGCCGGGCGCGCCACGCGGAGACCTCGGACCGATCCGGATCGATGCGGTAGGTGGTCAGGGCGACGAACCTCCGGCCGCGGTCGGCTCGGTGTCGGTGCAAGGTGGAGCAGCGGTCTCGACAGGCTAGGGCCGGTGGGGGGTCGGGGCGGCTTTGCTAGCCTCGCGGGTGGCGATCTGGACCCGACCAGCCGAGGACCTCACCGATGGCCTTCCTCTCCAACCTCCGAGCCAAGCGCGACGAGACCCAACCGCCGGCCGCCACGGCTGAGCCGGCTGAGCCGGCTGAGCCGGCGCCGACCAGCTACGCCCTCACCCCGACCCAGCTGCACTTCTATGACACCTTCGGGTTCGTGGTGATCCGCGGCTTGTTCGCCGACGCCGTGGATCGCATGGAGCGCGGCTTCGAGGAAGCGTTCAAAGGCGAGGCGCATGAGCTCCAGGAGCCCCTGCACTTCGATCAGCGCCGGGTCATCGTGCCGGGCGTGATCGATCGCAGCCCCGACCTGGCCTGGATGCTCCACGACCGTCGTGTGGTCGAGTTGGTCACCAGCGTGTTGGGGGCCGACTACGAGTTCGCCAACAGCGACGGGTCCCTCTTCTACTGCGACACCTCGTGGCATCCCGACAACTACGGCGCACCCATGACCGTCCACCACGTCAAGCTGAGCTTCTATCTGGAGCCGCTGAGCGGGACCAACGGTGCCATCCGCATGATCCCGGGCACCAACTTCTGGAGGTCGGAGTTCGCGGTGGCTGTCCGCGAAGGGGTGAACGACCCGGCCGCCATCCGCGAGGTGTTCGGCGTCGAGCCCCAGGAGCTGCCGTCGTGGGTGTTGGAGAGCCAGCCCGGTGACTGCGTCGTGTGGAACTTCCGCACCGTCCACGCCAGCTTCAACGGCAACCAGCGTCGGCGTCTGTTCTCCCTGAACTTCCGCGAAGCCACCGGCGAGGCGACCCCGGCCTGAGCTCGGCGCCGGGCACTTCGTCGTCGGCCGCGTGCCGGCTCAGGTGTCGAAGTCGAGGTGGAGCATGCGGATGGCGTTGCCCCGGACGATCTTGTAGGTGTCCTCGTCGCTGAGGCCGGCGAACATCTTCTCGGCCACGGCCTTGGTGTTGGGCCAGGTCGAGTCGGAGTGGGGGTAGTCGGTCTCGAAGGTGATGTTGTCCACCCCCACCTCCTCGAGCGAGCGGATGCCGTGCTGGTCGCGGAAGAAGCAGCCGAACACCTGGCGGTAGTAGTAGGTGGAGGGCGGCTCGGGGACCTGCTCGCGGGGGAAGGCCCAGCCCCGGAACTGGTTCCACACGTCGTCGGCCCGCTCCAGGATGTAGGGCAGCCAGCCGATCTGGCCCTCGCTGTAGGCCAGCTTGAGCCGGGGATGGCGCACCAGCACGCCCGAGTACAGGAAGTCGCTCAGCGAGCCCATGGCGTTGTTGAAGCTGAGGGTGGCCTGCACCGAGGCCGGGGCGTCGGGGGAGGTGGCCGGCATCTTGGAGGACGACCCGATGTGCATGCACACCGTGGTGTCGGTCTCCTCGCAGGCGTCGAAGAACGGCTCCCAGTGCTCCTTGTCGTGGATGCTGGGCAGGCCCAGGTGGTACGGGATCTCGCTGAAGCAGACCGCGGGCACGCCCCGGGCCGCGTTGCGCCGCACCTCGGCGGCGGCCTCGGTCGGGTCCCACAGCGGGATCAGGCACAGCGGGATGAGGCGACCACCGGTGCCGGCCGACCACTCGTCGACCATCCAGTCGTTGTAGGCCCGCACGCACAGCAGGGCCAGGTCGCGGTCCTTGGCCTCCAGGAAGGTCTGGCCGCAGAAGCGGGGGAAGGTGGGGAACGACAGCGACGCCTCCACCCAGTTGATGTCCATGTCCTCCAGGCGGCCCTTCTGCTCGTAGCAGCCGGGTCGCATGTCGTCGTAGGTGATGGGGGTGAGGGTGACCTCGTCGACCGGGAAGCCGGCGGCCGCGATGATGCGGCGGTGGGGCATGATCAGGTCCTCGTACACCCAGAAGTCGGTGGGCACGCCGTCGGGCTGATCCAGGTCGTAGGTGTAGGTGGTGCCGTTGAACTGCAGGTTCGACGCCACCTTGCGCTCGATGCGCGGGCCGACGTCGCGGTACTTGGCCGGGAGCCGGTCGACCCAGACGTGGGGCGGCTCCAGCACGTGGTCGTCGACGCTGATGATCTTGGGGAGCTCGGCCATGACCCGATTCTAGACCCCCGAATCTGACGGTGTGTCAGATTCGGGGCCGTCCGGGCCGCCTCCTGCCCGGCTAGGACAGGCGATCGCGCCGAGGGGTCTGCTCCCCGCCCAGCGTCACCAGCTGGCGCAGCGGGTAGCCCAGGCGCATCCGGCGCAGGACGGCCCAGTCGTCGACCTTGCGCATGCGGTCGACCTCGGCGCGCCGGGCGGCCAGGATCGCCTTGCGGCCGTGCACCCATCGGGCCGCCCGCCACTTGGCCCCCAGGTAGGCGCGGCCCCGGAGCAGGGCGAAGCCCCAGACGACGGCATCGTCGGCGAAGAGCACCGGCGCCAGCCGGAGGCGGGTGCGCGGGTGCAGGTGGGTGCGCAGCATGGCCTTGCGGTTTCGCTCGAGCAGCTCGAGCTTCCGCGGCGACATGCTCAGCTCGTAGTCGTGCCACACCCGGCTGCGGGGATCGCAGACCAGGCGGCGTCCGGTCAGGCGAAGCAACCACGACAGCTCGACGTCCTCGTGGTACAGGAACCCGCTGTCGTCCCAGCCCCCCAGCTCCCGCAGCACATCGGTGCGCATGGCCACGGCCGCGCCGTGGATGCCGCTCACCTCGTGGGGCTCGGGTGGCACCCGCGTGGCCGGCGCCTCCAGGAAGCGGTTGAAGCCCAGACCGCTCATGGTCACCGACTGGCCCGCGGCGTTCACCCGATCGGTGCCGGCCAGCAGGATGAGCGGGCACACCGCCCCCACCGTGGGGTCGTCGCGGAGGGTCTCGACCAGGGGGTGGAGCCAGTCGGCGTCGACCAGCAGATCCATGTTCATGACCACCACGAACGGGGTGGTGACCTCGGCCAGCCCGACGTTGGCCCCACCGGCGTACCCGAGGTTGGCGCCCGTGCGCAGGACGCGTACGCCCAGATCCTCGGCCGCCTGGTCGCTGCCGTCGGTGGAGTCGTTGTCCACCACCAGGATGTCGTCGGGCGCCAGTCCGCCCTGGCGCAGGCTGGCCAGGCAGGCCACCAGCCCGTCGCCGCCCTGGCGGTTGACCACGATCGTGGTGATGGTGCCGGGTGCCAGCCCGTCGGCATCGGGCTGAGGCGTCGGCCGGTCGTGAGGCGCCACGGTCCGCGCCCCGACGTCAGAGGACAAGGCGCGTATGGGTGCGTCGGACGTGGAAGACCGACAGGAAGAGGCCGAACGAGAGCAGTTGCAGGCCGGTGGCGCCCATGGCCGCGGCCTCCACCAGGTGCTGGGTGTTGGAGAACCGGCCGTGCCCGCTGGCCAGCCAGCCCACGATGATCACCGCCAGCCAGATCGCTCCCAGGAACGACAGGAACATCCCGGCGAAGGCGAATCCCAGGCGCACGTCGCGCCGGCCCAGCTGCAGCAGCCAGCGACTGGCCGGGGCCCCCATCTCGATGCGGTAGTGGCTGGCCCCGATGCCCAGGATGATGAGCTGGTTGGCCGAGATCACGCCCAGGAGGGCGACGATCAAGGTGTTGGTGGTCAGGCCGACCTGGCCCACCACCAGCGGGCCGCCGCTGAGGGCGATGGCCGCGGTGAGCGAGGTCACCAGCAGGATGAGCCCCGGCACCACGAAGGTGGCCACGGGCCGGTAGAGCACGACCATGCCCAGCATGCGGACCAGGATGCGCATGCCGTCGCGGACCGGCTTGAGCTTCTTCTCGCCCAGTCGGGGCAGGTAATCGATGGGCACGGTGGCCACCCGCATGCCGGTGTGGCGGGCGTGGACGGCCAGCTCGATCTCGACGTCGAAGCCGTCGGATCGCACGTCGAGACCCAGGAAGGCCGAGCGGCGGATGGAGTAGAGCCCGCTCATGTGGTCGTAGCCCTCGATGCCGTGGAAGCCGTTGAGCAGCCGATCGAAGGCCCGGTTCCCGAGCCGGTTGACGGCCGGGATGTGCTCGGAGGTGTGGGATCGGGTGGCCCGGACCAGATCGTGATCGGCCATGGCCGCCACCATCTCGGGGATGGCTTCGACCGGGTAGGTGGCATCGGCGTCGATGAACACCAGCACGTCGGAGGTGGCGGCCTCGGCGCCGGTCTTCATGGCCGCGCCCTTGCCCGCGTTGTGGTGGTGGCTGATCACCCGGCAGTGGTGGGCTTCGGCCAGCTCCCGGGTGCGGTCGGTGGACCCGTCGTCGACCACCACGATCTCGTAGGTGGGGCCGAGCTGGCGTTCGAGGTCGTCGAGCACCGCGTCGATCCCGGCTTCTTCGTTGTAGGCCGGCACCACCACGCTGGCCTCGTACAACTCGGATGAGACGGCACTGACAACGCCTGATCCCGACACGACCGCGACTCTACTGGGCCGTCCCGTGCCACCGGGCGACGCGACCGTTGCGCCGCCCGACCAGACCCGGGTGTTCCCCCGCCGGGGCCCACCCGCTCGGAGGCCGTTCCCACTAGTTTGGAGCCGTGGTGGCATCGATGACGCGTCCGGCCTCCGTCACGGCACCCGGTTCGGAGGCGGCACGGCCGCTCAACCGGTGGAGACCATGCTCGTCATCGAGTACCGGCTCACGGCCAAGATCGCGGTGGAGGTGCCCGACGTGGTGGTGACCTACCGGTCGGGCTGGCGCACCTGGACCACGGCGTTGCACCTGCACATCTGCCTGTGGCCTCCCGGCACGCCGATCGCGGCTCCCGGCGACCCGACGGCGGATGCCGGCTACCCGACCGCGGGCTGTCCCGGCACCTGGTCGCGTCGGGGAACTCGGCCGCGTCGACCAGGCCCATCCGGCGGCCTCGAGCACGCCGGCCACGTTGTCCGACGCCCGGAAGTCGTCCGGGCCCAGCTCGTGGCCCCGCCCGACGCCAGGGCGATCATCTCGGGGGTGGCGTCAAGACCCAGGACCCGGCCGGTGGCCCCCCCGATCGTCGCAGGTGGGGCAGGGGCCGTCCCGTGCCGCAGCCCACGTCGATGGCTGACGAGCCGAGGTCCAGGGCCAGCTGCGCCACGGCAGCCGCGAACTTGTCGTCGTCCTCACCGAAGCGCTCGTCCCAGGTGGCGGCTCGGGGCGCGAAGGAGGCCCGGTTTGGCGGCCAGGTCGTGGTGGCCCGACGCGGTCATACCTGGTCGGTCCCGGTTGGCGGCCCGGCCGAGGCGGCCTGGCGGGGGACCGAGACCACGATCGTGTTGGGCCGGAAGTGGAGCCGGGCTTTCAGCCAGAGCGCGCTCTGGTTGTGGAGGATGTACTCCCACCATCGCCGCACCACGTACTCCGGGATGACCACCGTGACCACGTCGTCGTCGGCCAGGTCGTCGATCTCGTCGATGAACGCCATCACCGCCCCTCCGAGCTCGCGGAAGGGAGAGTCGATGATCTCGAGCGCGATGTCGAAGCCGTAGTCATCCCAACGTTGCCGCATCCCCTCGGCGTCTTCGGGGTCGAAGGCCACGTACAGCGCCCGCGTGTACCAGGCCCGCTGGGCCTGGGCGAAGGCCAGGGCTTGGACCACGCCGGTGTTGAGGTGCTCGCCGACCAGGACGACGACGGCTTCGTGCATCGGCTCGACCACGACGCCGGGCTGGATGGCCATGTCCGCTTCCACCCGGTCGTAGTGGCGGCGCACGCCCAGGAAGGCCAGCACGATCAGCGGGATGACGAACGTCGGGATCCACGCACCTTCGGTGAACTTGGAGATGACCACGATCAGGGTGACGCCGAACGTGGTGGTGGCGCCGAGCGCGTTCACGGCCAGCTTGAGCGGCCACGACGGACCGCGGCCGCGCCACCAGTGCACCACCATGCCGGTCTGGGACAAGGTGAAGGCCGTGAACAGACCCACCGCGAACAGGGGGATGAGCGCGGTGATGTCGCCGTCGTAGCCGACGTACAGGGCCCCGGCAGCTACGGCCAGGGCGATGATCCCGTTGGAGAGCACCAGCCGGTCACCGCGATGGGCGAGCTGGCGAGGCAGGTAGCTGTCCCGGGCGATGATGCCCGAGAGCCGAGGGAAGTCGGCGAAGGCCGTGTTGGCCGACAAGGTGAGGATCACCGCGGTGGAGGCCTGCAGCACGATGTAGAGCGCGCCGTGACCGAAGACGAAGTGTCCCAGCTGGGACAGGATCGTCTGATCGGGAGACAGGGTCGGGCGCACCCGGTAGGTCAGTTCGGCGATCCCGGCGAAGAGCACGCCCAGGATCACCGCCGCGCTCAGCAGGGTCAGGGCGGCGTTGCGCGATTGCGGCTTCTTGAACGCCTGGACGCCGTTGGAGATGGCCTCGACCCCCGACAAGGCCACCGCCCCCGACGCGAACGCCCGCAGCAGCAGGAAGGCGGTGACGGCCTGGCCGGTGCCGCTGGTGAAGAAGTGGGACAGCGCCCCCTGGTCGATCGGCAGCGGATGGAAGCCGGGCTGGATGGTCTTGTAGAGCCCCCACACCACCAGCAGGCTCATGGTGGCCACGTACAGGTAGGTGGGCGGGGCGAAGAGCCGCCCCGACTCCTTCGCCCCCCGCAGGTTGGCCACGGTGATGGCGGCGATGAGGGCCAGGCCGATCGCCACCTGATGGCCGCGCAGCGGGACGATGGCCGAGGTGATGGCGTCGACCCCGGCGGCGATCGAGACCGACACGGTCAGGGTGTAGTCGACCAGCAGCGCGGCGCCGGCGAACAGCGCGGGGATGCGCCCCAGGTTCTCCCGGCTGACGATGTAGGAGCCGCCCCCGTTCGGGTACGCGTACAACGTCTGGAAGTAGCTCGACACGACGATGACCAGGAGCACCACCACGACCATGGAGATGGGCACCAGCTAGCGCAGTCCCGGCGGCCATGCCCGCCACCGGCACGATGACCGCCAGGATCTCCTGGGTGGCGAAGGCCGTCGAGGCGATGGCGTCGGTGGCGAAGACGGCCAGCGCCACCCGCTTCGTCAGCCGCTGATGGAGCTCGGATTGGCTCGGCAGCGGCGGGCCGACCAACACCCGCTTGATGGCGGAATACCCCGACATGTGGACGGCACCCTACTGCCGGGCACGTCCGCGGTCGCCGACGGACCCCCGGCGGTCCGGTGCGGCATCGATGCGCCGACGGGGTGTGCCCGGCGCCCGCCGGGCTGGATCTTGCGGCTGATCTGACGGTGCGTCAGGCTCTGGCTCGATGGAGCCCGCATGGACCTGACCGACACCGAGGCCGAGGCCGCCTTCCGGGCCGAGTGCCGCGCCTGGCTCGAGGCCCACGTCCCGGCCGAGCCGCTGCCGTCGGGGGACACGGCCGAGGGCTTCGCCCTGTCACCTCGACTGGGAGCGCCAGCTGTTCGCCGATCGCTGGTCGGTGGTGTCGTGGCCCGCGGCCTACGGCGGCCGGGACGCCACCTTGTGGGAGTGGCTGATCTTCGAGGAGGAGTACTACCGGGTCGGCGCGCCCCAGCGGGTCACCCAGAACGGCATCTTCCTGCTGGCCCCCACCATCTTCGAGTTCGGCACCCCCGAGCAGCAGGACCGCCTGCTGCCCCGCATGGCCGCGGCCCAGGACCTGTGGTGCCAGGGCTGGAGCGAACCCGATGCCGGCAGTGACCTGGCCGGCATCAAGAGCCGGGCCGAGCGCGACGACCAGGCCGGCGGCTGGCGCATCACCGGGCAGAAGACCTGGACCACCCGGGGCGCCTTCTGCACCCACCTGTTCGGCTTGTTCCGCACCGACCCGGCCGCCGAGCGCCACCACGGCATGACCTACCTGCTCGTCCCCCTCGACGCCGAGGGGGTCACCGTGCGCGGCGTCGGGCGCCTCGACGGCGACGAGGGCTTCGCCGAGGTGTTCTTCGAGGACGTGTTCGTGCCCGACGCCGACGTGCTGGGCGGCGTGAACGCAGGGTTGGAGCGTGGCCATGGCCACCACCGGCTCCGAGCGCGGGCTCACCCTGCGCAGCCCGGGTCGCTTCACCGCGGCCTGCGACCGCCTCATCGACCTCTACCGACGCACGGCGCCGCCGCCGCGCCGGCCGCACGGCGCGCGACCAGGTGGCGCAGGCCTGGATGGACGCGCAGGCCTACCGGCTCTACACGCTGCGCGACGTCACCGACCTGACCGACGGGCGGGCGCCCGGGGCGCGCTCGAGCCTGAACAAGGTGTGGTGGTCCGAGCTCGACGTCCGCCTGCACGAGACCGCCCTGGAGCTGCTCGGCCCGCTGGCCGAGCTCGAGGCCGAGGCGCCGCTCGCCGTCGACCGCGGCGCCTGGATGAAGGGCTACCAGTTCTCGCTGTCGGGGCCGATCTACGCCGGCACCAACGAGATCCAACGCAACGTGATCGCCGAGCGCGTGCTCGGCCTGCCTCGCCGGTAGCGGCGGACGGGATCGGGACCCAGACCATGCGATTCGCCTTCACCGACGACCAGCTCCTGTTCCGTGACACCGTGCGCGACCTGCTGGCCAAGGAGTGCCAGCCCGAGCAGGTGCGCTACGCCTGGGTGGACGACGACGGTCGGCTGGTCGAGGTGTGGGCGGCCCTGGCCGAGATGGGCGTGCTCGGCGTGCAGGTGCCCGAGGCCACAGGGCGGTCTCGGCCTGGCCGAGCTCGACCTGGTGCTGCTGTTGGAGGAGACCGGTCGGGTGGCCTTCCCCGATCCGATCGTGGAGACGGCGGCGGTGGCCGCGCCCGCTCCTGGCCGACGCCGCGGCCCGGGGCCGGCCGGCGTCACTCTCGACGACGGCGGTGGGCGGCGCGTCGATCGGCGACTGGTTGACCCGCATCGCCGCGGGCGAGGCGGTGGTGGCCGCTGGCCCTCGACGACTCACCTGTGGTGTCCCACGGCGCCGACGCCGACCTGGTGCTGGCCCGACGCGGCCGACCGGCTGGTGGCCGTGCCCGGCGACCGGGTGCAAGCCGTGCGCCCAGGCGTCGGTGGACGGCGCCCGCACCCTGGCCGCGGTGAGCTGGTCACCGGCCGACGAGGTCGTCCTGGCCGACGGGCCGAGGCCCAGGCGCTGATCGGCCCGGGCCCTGGACCGGGCCGCGGTGGGCACCGCCGCCCAGCTGCTGGGGCTGGGCCAGCAGCTGCTCGACCTGACGGTGGGCTACGTGAAGGAGCGCCACCAGTTCGGCGTGCCCATCGGCTCGTTCCAGGCCGTCAAGCACCACCTGGCCGACGCCCTGCTGGCCCTCGAGTTCGCCCGACCCGTGGTGTACGGCGCGGCCTGGTCGTTGGCCACCGACCAGGCCGATGCCAGCCGCGCCGCATCCCACGCCAAGGCCGCGGCCAGCGACGCCGCCCGCCTGGTCGGCCGCCAGGCCCTCCAGTGCCACGGGGCCATCGGCTACACCGTCGAGTACGACCTGCACCTCTTCCTGAAGCGGGTGTGGGCCCTGAGCGAGGCGTTCGGCAGCGCCGCCGCCCATCGGGCCAAGGTCGCCGAGTCCCTGCTCGGTCCGGCATCGTCGTCACTACCCTGAGATCCGATCCCGAGCCCCGGTCGCATCCGGGGCCGAACCCCAGGAGCAACCCATGCCCGAGGCCTACATCATCGATGCGGTCCGCACCCCGGTGGGCCGGCGAGGCGGTGGCCTGAGCGCACGTGCACCCGGCCGACCTGGGCGCCTTCCCGCTCACCCAGCTGTTCGAGCGGGTCGACGTCGATCCGGCCGCGGTGGACGACGTGATCTTCGGTTGCCTCGACACCATCGGTCCCCAGGCCGGCGACATCGCCCGCACCTGCTGGTTGGCCGCCGGGCTCCCCGAGGAGGTGCCGGGCACCACCGTCGACCGCCAGTGCGGGTCGTCGCAGCAGGCGGTGCACTTCGCCGCCCAGGGCGTGATGAGCGGCACCACCGACCTGGTGGTGGCCGGCGGCGTCCAGAACATGAGCGCCATCCCCATCTCGTCGGCCATGACCGTGGCCGAGCCCTTCGGCTACGCCGATCCGTTCAGCGGCTCGAAGGGCTGGCAGGCGCGCTACGGCGACCAGGAGATCAGCCAGTTCCGCGGCGCCGACCTCATCGCCGAGAAGTGGGGCATCACCCGCGAGGAGATGGAGGTCTTCGCCCTCGAGAGCCATCGCCGGGCCGCCCAGGCCACCGACGAGGGTCGCTTCGAGCGCGAGATCGCGCCCTTCGAGGGGCTCGGCGTCGACGAAGGGTTCCGGCGCGACACCAGCCTGGAGAAGATGGCCACCCTCAAGACGCTGCGCCCCGACGGGCGCATCACCGCCGCGGTGTCCAGCCAGATCAGCGACGCCGGCGCGGCCATGCTCATCGCCAGCCAGGCCGCGGTGGACACCCACGGGCTCACGCCCCGGGCGCGCATCCACCACCTCAGCGTGCGCGGCGGTGACCCCGTCTTCATGCTGTCGGCCCCCATCCCGGCCACCGCCTACGCCCTGGAGCGAGCCGGCATGACCCTCGACCAGATCGACCTGGTGGAGATCAACGAGGCCTTCGCCTCGGTGGTGCTGGCCTGGCAGCGCGAGACCGGCGCCGATCTGGCCAAGGTCAACGTGAACGGCGGCGCCATCGCCCTGGGCCATCCGCTGGGCGCCACCGGCGTGCGGCTCATGACCACCCTGTTGAACGAGCTGGAGCGCACCGGCGGCCGCTACGGCCTCCAGGTCATGTGCGAGGGCGGCGGCCAGGCCAACGTCACCATCATCGAACGCCTGTAGATACTCGGCGGCGGAGCCGCCAGCGAGTCGCTCGCATGGTGACACCCGGATCGGCGAAGCCGAGACGCGCCGGAGGCGCGGCCAGCTATCTGGGGTCGTCGCGGTCGACGTTGGACTGCCGGCCCACCGACGCCGATCCACTCCGTCGTCGCCGGCGGGCGACACCAGGAAGCGGGTCATGGCCCGCTGACCGCCTTCGTGATCGCTGTAGAGCACGTCGATGGTGAAGTTCTGGCGCGGCCTCGACCACCTCGACCATGGCCAGGCGGACCGGGTCATCGGGTTCGCGAAGCGCCCCCTGCCAGAACCCCACGTCACCGGCCGCGATGTACAGGTCACGGCTCTGGCGTCGGAAGTCCTCGAGGGCGGGGAAGGGCGTGTCGGAGAGCGACTGCTCCGGGTGCGGGAACCAGCCCTGGAGCACCGCCACCCCGCTGGCCACGTTGCGCACGGACACGGCCAGGTAGACGACGCCGTTGTCGACCGCGGCGTGGGCCCCGGGAGCCTTCCAGCTTGACCCAGTGGTCATCCATCCAGCGGAACTTCACCGGCGGGTCGTCCAGGCGCGAGGTCATCAGCAGCGGGCGGGTGCGGATCTGCAGGGCGCGCTCGGCGATGCGGGCCGACTGGGTCGACGAGCGCACCGCGGAGAACGTGGCCACGGCCAGCACCATGGTGCCCGCGGCGGTGGCCAGCGAGGCGACGGTGGTCCAAGCTCGCGCTCACGGCGTCGGCTCCCGTCACGGCGTTCGGCCGTCGGTCATGCGATCAGCTTCGGCCCATCGTCGAGGATGGGCAGGACCACGTCGGCCGTGGCGCTGGGCACCCGGAAGATGCACTCGGTCACCCCGATGGACGGCGAAGTGCTCGAGCTTGCCCGGGTCGGGGATCGAGCCGAAGGGCACGATCTCGAGTGCGGCCGGGTCGCGCCCGGCCTCGCTGACCACCCGACGCAGCTCGGGGATGGCGGTCGACAGCCCGGTGCCGCCCACGGGCATCCATCCGTCGCCGTACTCGGCGATGTGGGCGAACAGCTTGGGTCCGGGCGCGCCGCCCAGCAGCACCGGCAGGTGCCCGTGCACCGGCTTGGGCCAGGCCCAGCTGGGCGAGAGGTGGACGTGGTCGCCGTCGAAGGAGGCGACCTCCTCGGTCCACAGCGCCTGCATGGTCAACATCACCTCGCGGGCCACGTCGCGCCGCTCGGCCATGGACACCCCGTGGTCGGCCAACTCGTCCTGGTTCCAGCCGAAGCCCACGCCCAGCACCGCCCGCCCACCCGAGAGGTGGTCGAGCGTGGCCACCGCCTTGGCCGTGACGATGGGCTCGCGCTGGGCGGGCAGGGCGATGCCGGTGCCCAGCCGGATGCGCTCGGTCACCGCCGCGGCCGCGGCCAGGGCCACGAAGGGATCGAGCGTGCGGCGGTACTCCTCGGGCAGCTCGGCGTCGCCGGTGGGCGGCGGGGTCAGCCGGCTGATCGGGATGTGGGTGTGCTCGGGCAGGTAGAGCGAATCGAAGCCGCGGGCCTCGACCTCGCGGGCCAGGGTGGCGATGTCCATGGTCTGGTCGGTGGCGAAGATGGTGATGCCGTGACGCATGTGCTCACCCTAGGGGCTCGTCTGGGCGCGAGACTCCGTCATGGGGGAGTGACGCCGACGCCGGATCCGACCCGCGTCGAGCGGCCCGGGGACCCGGGCCGAGATCGACCCCCGCCTGCACTTCGCCAACGAGCGGACCTTCCTGGCCTGGATCCGCACCGCGCTGGCGCTGATCACCGCCGGGCTGGTGGTCACCCAGCTGCTGCCCGCCTTCAAGCTCGCCGGTGGCCGACGCATCGTCGGGCTTGCCCCTCATCCTGCTCGGGATCATCCTGGCCCTGGCCTCGTTCCGCAACTGGGAGGCCAACGAACGGCCATGGAGGCGCACCGTCCGCTGCCCCGGTCCCGGCTGCCGGCCCTGGTGGCGGTCGGGGTGGCGCTGGTGGCCGCGGCCGCCCTGGTCTTCGGGGCCTGGGGTGGGGTGGGCACGTGATCGCCGACGAGGACCTCGAGCGCACCGAGCTGGCCTGGACCCGCAGCGCCCTGGCCCTCGGGGCGCTGGGCCTGATCCTGGTCAAGCGGGTGCTGCCGCTCGCCGGTCACCGGGTGACCGAGGGGGTGGTCATCCTGGCTGCTGGCCGGCGCCGCCCTGGCCGTGGGGCTCGCCTACGAGCGCCACCGCCGCCACCGCAGCTCCCGTCGCGCTCCGCCCTGGCGCTGGTGGCGTGGCCACCGCCGGGATCGGGTTGGCGGCGCTCGTGCTCTCGGTGGTCAGCGGCTGACCGCGACCTGAGGCCGGCCCGTTCTTGACGGGTCGTCAGATTCGGCGTGCCATGATCGCCCGATGGACACACCGACGGGCATCTGCGACGGACGAGTGGTGATCGTGACCGGGGCCGGCCGGGGCATCGGCCGGGGCCACGCCCTGGAGTTCGCCCGCCAGGGCGCCAAGGTGGTGGTCAACGACCTGGGGGCCGAGAGCGACGGGCGGGGCGGCTCGAGCGGTCCGGCCGGCGAGGTGGTCGACGCCATCCGGGCCATGGGCGGCGAGGCGGTGGCCGATGGCGCGGACGTGGCCGACTGGGCCCAGGCCGAGCAGCTGGTGGCCACCGCGGTCGAGACCTTCGGCCGGCTCGACGTGGTGGTCAACAACGCCGGGTTCCTGCGCGACCGGATGCTGGCCAACACGTCCGAGGAGGAGTGGGACGCGGTGATCCGCGGTCCACCTCAAGGGCCACTTCGCGCCCACCCGCCACGCCGTGGCCCACTGGCGCGAGCGAGCCAAGGCCGGCGAGGCGGTGGAGGCCCGCATCATCAACACCAGCTCCGGGCGCCGGGCTCATGGGCAGCGTCGGGCAGGGCAACTACTCGGCGGCCAAGGCCGGCATCGCCGCGCTCACCCTGGTCGAGTCGGCCGAGTTCGCCCGCTACGGCGTCACGGCCAACGCCATCGCCCCGGCGGCCCGGACCCGCATGACCGAAGCGGTGTTCGCGCGAGACGATGGCCAAGCCCGAGCCGGCGACAGTTCGACGCCATGGACCCCGACAACGTCGCGCCGCTGGTGGTGTGGCTGGGCTCGGTGCAGAGCGCGGACGTGACCGGGCGGGTGTTCGAGGTCGAGGGCGGCAAGATCGGCGTGGCCGACGGCTGGGCCCACGGTCCCGAGTTCGACAAGGGCGCCCGCTGGGCGCCCGAGGAGGTCGGCGCCGTGGTCCACGACCTGCTGGCCGAAGCGCCGACCCCGACGCCGGTCTACGGCGCCTGAGCGCCACCGGGGTCCGGACCGAACGGCTCAGAGGTAGACGACCCGGTAGCGGATGGACCCGGCCAGGTAGCCCGTGTACCAGCCGGCCTGGCGGATGGCCAGGTCGCGCTCCTCGAGGTCGAACGGTGCTCCGCGCCGCGTGGAATCCCGAGCGCCGCCCACGACCGGATCACGGTGCGCGGCCGGGCGCTTGGGCATGCCCTGGTCGTGGTACCGGCGGTAGAGACGGGTCGCGGCCCGACCCCAGCGGTGGTACTGGCGGAAGCGGATCCAGCCCTTGGGCGCGCCCCGCTTGAAGATGACGGCGTCGGGCGCATCGACGAAGGTCAGTCCCGCCACCTGGGCGCGCCAGGACAGCTCGACGTCCTGGGAGAACCGGAACGACTCGTCGAACCCCCCGACCCAGGCCAGGTCGTGGCGGCCGATGCCCAGGCTGGCCGAGTCGGCGAACGGCAGGAAGCCGCGCAGCTGTTGGCGCGGCCGCCGCCGGTGGCAGGTCGTCGCAGTCGGGGGCGTCGGGGGCGAGGCGCAGCGGGTAGATGCGTCCGGCCACGATCGAGCCCGGCTTCCAGGCCGTGGCCAGCGTCTCGAGCCAGTCGCCGTGGGCGATGTCATCGCTGTCGCAGAACAGGAGCAGACTCGCCTCGCGCCGCTCGGCATCCCATGTTGCGGGCGTAGCCGGCGCCCGCGTCGCGCCGAGGCCTCGACCACCTCGAGGTGGCCGAAGCGGTCGGCGTAGGACTCGGCCACGGCCACGGTGTCGTCGGTCGAGCCGTTGTCGGCCACGATGACCTCGAAGGCGCGTTGGGTGCGCTGGGCGGCCAGGGCCTCGAGTTGGATCGCCGATCAGCGCGGCGCGGTCGCGCGCCGGGATGATGACGCTGATCAGATCGGGGACTGTGCTCATCGTGGGCGAGGCCGCCTCCTGCCGCCCGGCGGGTCCTGGTGGCGCTTCGGCCGACCGAGCCTAGGTCCGGCTACAGGCGCTCGATGATCATGGCCATGCCCTGGCCACCACCCACGCACATGCTCTCCATGCCGATGGTCTTGTCCGAGTCCTGGAGGCCGTTGATGAGCGTGGTCATGATGCGGGCACCGGTCATGCCGAACGGGATGCCCGACGGCGATGGCGCCGCCGTTCACGTTGAGCTTGCCCCAGTCGATGCCCAGGTGCTTGGCCGACGGCACCACCTGGGCGGCGAAGGCCTCGTTGATCTCGACCAGGTCGATGTCATCGATGGTCATGCCGGCGCGCTTGAGGGCCTGGCGGCAGGCCTCGATGGGACCGAGGCCCATGATCTCGGGGTTCAGCCCGGTCACGCCGCTGGCCACCACGCGGGCCAGCGGGGTGAGGCCCAGCTCGGCGGCGCGGGTGTCGCTCATCACGATCACGGCCGCGGCGCCGTCGTTGAGCGGGCAGGCGTTGCCGGCGGTGATGCGTCCGTCGGGGCGGAAGACCGGCTTGAGCTTGGCCAGGCCCTCGACGGTGGTGCCGGGGCGGATGCCGTCGTCGGTGGACACCACGGTGCCGTCCGGGGTGGTGATGGGGGTGATCTCACGTTCCCAGAAGCCCCGCTCGAGCGCGGCGGTGGCCCGCTGCTGGCTGAGGGCGGCGAACTCGTCCATCTCCTCACGGGTGACGCCTTCGAACTCCGCCACGTTCTCGGCGGTCTGGCCCATGGCGATGTAGATGTCGGGCAGGCCCTCGGCGGGGGTCCAGTCGGGCTGGCCGCCCTCGGTGCGGGTGGCGGTGCGGGCCTCGGCATCGGCGAAGCGCGGGTTGTGCGGGCCGGTGTCGGCCGCACCGTTGCGGTAGCGGCTGACGGTCTCCACGCCGGCGGCGATGAAGATGTCGCCCTCGCCGGCCTGGATGGCGTGGGCGGCCATGCGGATCGTCTGCAGCGACGAGGAGCAGTAGCGGTTGACGGTCACACCCGGCACGTCGGGCATGCCGGCCAGGATGGCCACCACCCGGGCGATGTTGTAGCCCGGACTCACCGCCGGGCTGGCCACAGCCCATGATCAGGTCCTCGACCTGGTTGGGATCGAGCGCCGGCACCTTCTCCAGGGCGGCGGTGACGATGGTGGCGGCCAGGTCGTCGGGTCGGACGTCGACCAGCGAACCCTTGGCGGCCCGCCCGATCGGGCTGCGGGCGGTGGAGACGATCACGGCGTCGGGCATGGTTCCCCCTGGGAGACGGCAATGGGTGTGGACGGGCTGCGAACGGACGACATTCTCGCCCGGCCCACGCTCGCAGCGAAAGTTCGGGCTGGATCACGGGCGATCGGAAGGCGCAGCCCGCCAGGGCGGAGCCGCTGGACGAGGTGACACCCGGATGGGCGAAGCCCGCCCGAAGGGAGGCGCCCGCCCGACCGAGAGGGCCAAGCGGAGCGCAGAGGCTTGCCGACCGCAGGGCCAATGAATTAGAACGTGTTCTATGTTCTCGGTGATCCGATTCGACATGCGGGCTCCGGGACTCGAACCGGCGGAGGCGCAGCGGCTGTACGCCGCCAGCCTGGAGATGAGCGAGTGGGCTGACCGGGCCGGGTTCGACATGCTGGTCCTGAGCGAGCACCACGCCGCCCCCGACGGCTACCTGCCCTCGCCCGCTGGTCCTGGGCGCGGCGGTGGCCGCCCGCACCAGCCGCATCCCGATCTGGGTGTCGGCCCTGCTGGTCCCGCTGCACGATCCGGTGCGCCTGGCCGAGGACATCGCCGTGCTCGACCTGATCAGCAACGGTCGCGTGTCCGATCGTGACCGGTCTGGGCTACCGGCCGGTGGAGTACGCCCTGTTGGGCCGGGAGTGGACGAGCCGGGGCAAGCGGCTCGACGCCTGCCTGGAGACCATGGTCAAGGCCTGGACCGGTGAGCCCTTCGAGCTCGACGGCGAGGTGGTGCAGGTCACGCCCCGACCCGTCGCAGCAACCCCATCCCATGGTCATGGTGGGCGGGTCGGGTCCGGCCGCGGCCCGGCGGGCCGCCCGGTTCGGGCTCGGCTTCTTTCCGCCGGTGGGCGACGACGAGCTGGTGCAGCTCTACCGGGACGAGTGCCAGCGGCTGGGTGTCGAGCCCGGGTGGGTAGGCCAGCCCAAAGGGCCGGGGACGGTCTTCGTGTCCGAGGATCCCGACCGGCTGTGGGCCCGCATCGGCGAGCACCTGCTCCACGACGCGGTCGACGTACCACTCGTGGCAGACCGACGACATCCGCTCCCACGTGAAGTCGGGGGCGACCACGGTCGAGGAGTTGCGGGCCGAGGGCGTGTACCAGATCCTCACCCCCGACGAGTGCGTCGCCCTGGCCGGCGAGCTCGAGCCGAACGGCTCGTTCACCCATCATCCCGCTGTGCGGCGCGACGTCCCCCGAGGACGGATGGGAGAGCCTGGAGCTGTTCGCCGACCAGGTGCTGCCCCGCATCCGCAAGGCCGCATCGTGAGCCGGCCGCGCTCGACCGCGTGGCGCCAGGAGCCGATCGTGCCTCTGGATCTGACCGAGCTGGTGGCCGGCCGGGCACACCGCCCTGGTGACCCAGGAGTGCCAGGGGGCCACGATGGGCCCCGACGCCGCGCTGCCCCAGCTGGCCGAGGCCGCCCAGCGAACGGCCGTCCCCAACATCGCCCGCCTGGCTGCCGGCGCCCGAGCGGCCGGGGTGGCGGTGGTCCACTGCCTGGCCATGCGCCGCGACGACGGCCAGGGCTCCAACCACAACGCCCGGCTGTTCATGGGCATGCTCAAGACGCCCGTGCCCCTGCGACCGGGCACGCCGGCGGTGGAGGTGGTCCCCGAGATCGGGGTGGCCGAGTCCGACCTCGTGCTGAGCCGGCTGCACGGGCTGGGCCCGATGGGTGGCACCGATCTGGATCCGATCCTGCGGAACCTGGGCGTGACCACCATCGTGGGGGTCGGGGTGTCGGTGAACGTGGCCATCCTCAACTTCGCCATGGACGCGGTGAACAACGGCTACCAGTTCGTGATCCCGCGCGACGCGGTGGCCGGGGTGCCCCAGAGCTACGCCGACGACGTGTTGGACAACACGCTCTCGTTGCTGGCCACGATCACCACCACCGACGCGCTCCTGGAGGCCTGGTCCACCGGCCCGACCGGCTGAGGTGACCACCTGACCCTGCGGCGCCCGCCGCTCAGCCGGTGGTGGTGGTCGGGGCCGCCTTGGTGATGGGTTGGCCGTCGAGGCCGACCACGTACCACTGGTGATCGAGGCCCTGGCCCTTGATCTCGCCGGCCAGGCCGTCGCCGGAGAACCGGTAGAGCGGGTGGCCGTTGACCACCAGCTGCTTGGTGACCGAGCCGGGGATGAGCACGAGCTTGAACTCGTGGGGCTGCACGGGCACGCTGCTGGCCACCCCCAGGTAGGTCCCGGTCACCGGTGGCCAGGCCTTGGCGCAGTCGCCCACGCAGGTGGGCACGCCGCCGGCCGCATCGGCGGCGTAGGCGTAGAGGGTGTGGCCGGTGCCGTCCACCAGGATGGGGCCCAACGCCGACGAGTGAGCTGGTCACCGTGGCCGTGTCGGGTGGGAAGGTGGCGTCGGTCGGTCCGCGGGTCGGCGGCGGTGGTGCTGGTCGACGCCGGTCGAGCCGGTCGCGCCGGTGCGCTCGGGTGGGCGCGGCGGTGGTCGGGTGCCGAGGCCATGGCCCGAGCTCGAGCCGCAGCCGGCCAGACGCCGCGGTCAGGACCAGGGCGACGGCGATGGCGAGGAGCGATCCGGCGGGGGGGTGGCGCGAACACGGGCATCAAACTAGGGGCCAGACCGAGCTGACGGGGCGTCAGGTGGCGGCGCGACTAACGTGGCGGGGGATGAGCGCACAGTCCGGTGGTGACCGCTTGGCGCTGGTGGACGGCGACGACGGGGTCGACGAGGATCAGCTGCGGGCGGCCGACGGCCGGGTGCCCGGGCCGCCGGGGCCGCGCCACCCGCCAACGCCTGCTCGACGAGACCGCCGAGATGCTCCGGGCCAGCAACTACCGCGACCTCAAGGTGGTGGACATCGCCCGGGGGGCCGGGACCTCGCCGGCCACCTTCTACCAGTACTTCCCCGAGGTCGAGTCGGCCATCCTGGTGCTGGCCGAGGAGATGGCTCACGAGGGCGCGGTGCTGCCGGCCATCGTGCGCGACGGGCAGTGGCGCGGCCGCTCGGCCTATCCCACCGCCGAATCGCTGGTGGACGGATTCTTCGACTTCTGGGAGAGCCATCGATCGGTGATGCGGGTGGTGGACCTGGCCACCGAGGAGGGCGACCAGCGCTTCCGCAACATCCGCACCCGCCTGCTCAACGAGGTGGTGGTGGCCCTGGCCGAGGTCATCGGCCGCAACCGGGGCAAGGGCCACCCGGTCGACCTGGACCCGATGGCCAGCGCCGGCGTGCTGGTGGCCATGCTGGCCACCGTGGCCGGGCACCGCTACGGCTTCGAGTTCTGGGGCATCCGCACCGGCGACACCCGCCGGAGCATGGCCCGCATCGTCCACACCACCGTCACCGGCCAGAAGCCGCCCGCCGAGGCTTGATTCGACGGCCGCGGGCACCGATCGCGGCGCCGGGGCTCAGCTCAGACGGTGTTCGTCGTGCTGCCTCGGCGGCTTGTCACGGTTTGTCACGTGTCCGGGCGCGTCGTGACAGAACGTGACCGCCGTCCGAGGGCCCGCGTGAGCACCACCACCGCCTTGAGCGTCGCGGCATGCGGCTCCCGAGGGTGCTTCGGTCGGTCCGCTCGGTGGCGTCGGACTCGAGCTCCTGGCGGCGAGCCCGGTCAGCGATCGAGCCGCGGCGGAACAAGAGGAACAGGCACACGGCGATCACGGCCAGGACCGACCACCACGATGAGCAGGTCGACCAGCCCGCCCGAACGGCCCCGACCCGGCTGCACCTGCATCGTCGAGGCCAACACCGCGTCCACCTCGGCACGCTAACCCCCGCCGCGACCGGCGCCTCGTCAACGCACCGCGCACTCGAGGTCGTCGAAGTAGTGGTTCGTTCCCCCGCGGAAGGTCACGGAACCGCCCTGATCGGCGGTGAACATCGCCGTGTCTGCGGCGTCGGCTACGGCGCCGATGGCGTGGCGGCCGTCGTCGGTGACCCGCAAGGTGCCGGGAACCGGTCCGGATCCCCATCTGGCGGGCGTCCGCGCACTGCTGTCGTGGCATCCGGTGCCCCACCAGGCCGTGGCGCCGAGACCGGCCAGCAGGACGAGCAACCCAACCAGTGCGATCCGCAGGGGACCCCGGCCGCGGCGATGCCTGTTGGCCCGTTCGGGGGTCGTCGCTGCCGTTCCCGCCTCCATCGCCCGATCGTGCGCCTCGGCCGGTTGGGCGTCAATGATCCGGGCGGACCCGGCGCAGAACTAGAACGTGTTCTACAGTGACGCCCATGCCGGACCCGATCCCGCCGGACACGCTCGTGTACGGCATGCAGCTGCCCATCCAGTCCCAGAGCACCATCTACGCCGAGCCCTGGGAGGCGTCGGCCGGCGCGGCCGAGCTGGCCGCGGTGGCCCGGGCCGCCGACCGCAACGGCTTCTGGTACCTGGCCGTGTGCGACCACGTGGCCATCCCCCGCCCGCTGGACGAGAAGATGGACACGTCGTGGTACGACACCATCGCCACGCTGGGCTGGCTGGCCGGCATCACCGAGCACGTGCGGCTCATGAGCCACGTCTACGTGCTGCCCTACCGCCACCCCCTGATGACGGCCAAGGCCTTCCTGACCCTCGACGAGCTGAGTGCCGGTCGGGCCCTGCTCGGGGTCGGTGCCGGCCATGTCCAGGCCGAGTTCGAGTTGCTGGGCGTCGACTTCGAGCACCGGGGCAGCGCCCTCGACGACGCCATCGACGTGGTTCGCGCCGCCTTCGCCGACGAGTACCCCGACATCTCCACCCCGCGGTGACGGTGGCCGATGCCGGGCTGCGACCCCGTCCCCGCCAGGCCGGCGGACCACCCATCTGGGTGGGCGGATCGTCGCGTCCCGCGCTGCGCCGGGCCGCGGACAAGGGGGACGGCTGGCTGCCCCAGGGGCCGCCGCCCGACGGCGTGCGCGCCGCCATCGCCTGGATGGCCGAGCGTCGCCAGCGAGAACGGGCGGGCCGACCTGCCCTTCGCCATCGGCGGCAACTCCGAGGTCCTCTACGTGGGCGACCCCTGGTTCGAGCCGGGCCCCGGCCAGCTGGCCGGCGCGCCCGAGCCCATGGCCGAGCGCCTGCGCAAGGCGAAGTCGGTGGGGATCAACCAGCTCCAGCTCCGCTTCCACACCCGCTCCGGCCAGGAGCTGTGCGACCAGCTCGACGCCTTCGGCGCCGACGTCGCGCCGCTGCTCAACTAGCCGCGGCTAGCTAGCGCCGCTCAACCGAAAGAGAGACATCTGATGTTGCTCGACGGCAAGGTGGCCATCGTGTCCGGGATCGGACCGGGCATGGGTCGCGACATCACCCTGGCCCTGGCCCGGGAGGGCGCCGACATCGCCATGGGGGCGCGACGCGAGAAGGGGCTGGTCAAGGTGGCCGCCGAGGTCGAGGCGCTGGGTCGCAAGGTGGTGTGGGTGCCCACCGACATCACCGTGGCCGACGATTGCGCCCGCCTGGCCCAGACCGCCCGCGACGAGCTGGGCCGGGTCGACATCCTGGTCAACAACGCCTTCAGCGACGGCACCTTCACCCTGTTCGAGGAGGGTGGGCTTCGAGGGCTGGCGGGCGACCATGGACGTCAACCTGTTCGGGACCATGCAGATGACCTACGCCGCGCTGCCCCACCTCAAGGAGCAGGACGACAGCCGGGTGATCATGGTGAACAGCCAGGCCGCCCAGGTCGTGCAGGAGCGCTTCGTGGCCTACGCCGCCTCCAAGGGCGCGCTGGCGGTGGCCACCCAGGGACTGGCCCGCGAGCTCGGCCGCTACGGGGTGCGGGTCAACGGCATCCACCCCAGCTACATCTGGGGCAAGTCGGTGGAGTGGTACGTGAACGACATGGCCGACCAAGCGGGGCGTCGACTTCCAGGTGGTGTACGACGAGCTGGCCGACCAGACCTGCCTCAAGTACCTGCCGTCGTCGGCCGAGATCGCCGGGGCGGTGGTGTTCTTCGCATCGCCGCTGGCCAAGGCCGTGACCGGCCAGAGCCTGAACGTGAACTGCGGCGAGTACCTGTCGTGACCGCCGTGACCGAGCGCCGAGCCGGCGACCTGGCCGGCCGGGTGGCCCTGGTCACCGGCGGCGCCTCCGGCATCGGGCGGGCCACCTGCGAGCTGTTCGTCCGGCGCGGCGCGTCGGTGATGGTGGCCGACCTGGACGCCGAACGGGCCGCGGCCACCGCCGCCGAGCTGGGAGACCTGGTCCCCGACGGCGGGGGCACGGTCGACTCGGTGGTGGTCGACGTGGCCGTGGCCGACCAGGTGCAGGCCATGGTGGCGGCCACCGTGTCGCGGCTGGGCGGCCTGGACGCGGCCGTCAACAACGCCGGGCACGCCCGGCACCTACAGACCCGTTGGCCGACCAGGAGCTGGCCGACTGGCAGCGCACCGTCGACATCAACCTCACCGGCACCTTCCTGTGCCTCCAGGCCGAGCTGGCGGTGATGGGCCAGGCCGGCCGGGGCGCCATCGTCAACGTGGCCTCGGCCGCCGGGCTCATGGGCTTCGCCAACCTGCCCGGCTACGTGGCCTCCAAGCACGGCGTGGTGGGGCTGACCAAGAGCGTGGCCCTGGAGTTCGCCCGGGGCGGCGGCATCCGGGTCAACGCCGTGTGTCCGGGCAACGTCCGCACGCCCATGCTGGAGGGCTTCACCGGCGGCGACGAGCAGGCCCTGACCGGCATGGGCCGGGTCACGCCCATCGGTCGGCTGGCCCAGCCGGCCGAGATCGCCGAGGCCATCGTGTGGCTGTGCTCGGACGCGGCCAGCTTCGTGACCGGCCACGCCATGGCCGTCGACGGCGGCGTCCTGGCCACCTGACCGCACCTCGAGCCTGTCCCACCGGGTGCCCGGAACGGGCAGTCGTCGGGGACCGGTTGGGCGAAATGGCGTTCGGGTGTCACACAGCTGGGTAGCGTGCCGGGCATGGGGACGTCGGGATCGTTGGTGGAGGCGCGCGGGCTGACCAAGGCCTTCGGCGACTTCATGGCCGTCGGCGGCATCGACTTCGACGTGCAGCCCGGCGAGGTCTTCGGCTTCCTCGGCCCCAACGGCGCGGGCAAGAGCTCGACCATGCGCATCATCGGCTGCGTCTCGCCCTTCACCGGGGGCGAGCTGCACGTGCTGGGCCTGGATCCGCTGCACGACGGCCCCCAGATCCGCGGGCGCCTGGGCGTGGTCCCCCAGGAGGACAACCTCGACCTCGAGCTGAGCGTGATCGACAACCTGATCATCTACGGCCGCTACTTCGGCATCCCCAAGGCCGTGCTGCGCGGCCGGGTGCGCGACCTGCTCGACTTCGTCCAGCTGAGCGATCGGGCCGACAGCAAGGTCGACCCCCTCTCGGGCGGCATGAAGCGGCGCCTGACCATCGCCCGGGCCCTGGTCAACGATCCCGAGCTGCTGCTGTTGGACGAGCCCACCACCGGCCTCGATCCCCAGGCCCGCCACCTGGTGTGGGAGCGGCTGTGGCGGCTCAAGCAGGACGGGGTCACCCAGGTGCTCACCACCCACTACATGGACGAGGCCGAGCGGCTGTGCGACCGGCTGGTGATCATGGACGGCGGCAAGATCGTGGACGAGGGCTCGCCCTCGGCGCTGGTCAGCCGCCACGTGACCCGCGAGGTGGTCGAGGTGCGGCCCACCAGCATGGGGGCCGCGCTCGACGGGGAGGGCGCGCACCACCGTCGACGACGAGCTGGAGGCCGTGCTGGACGCTGGTCCGGGCCAACGGCGAGCGGGCCGAGGTGGTCACCGACCGCGTCCTGGCCTACACCGACGACGGCGACGCCCTGGTGGCCAAGCTCAACGCCGACGGGCTGCGGCCGGCCTCGGTGCTGGTGCGGCGCAGCACCCTCGAGGACGTCTTCCTGATCCTCACCGGCCGCACCCTGGTCGAGGGCTGAGCCGTGGTCACCGACGCCCCCGCCTTCCGCTTCGTGGAGCGCGAGGCCGCCATCTACCGACGGCTGTGGCGGGCCACCGTGTTCAGCCAGTTCGTCGGCCCGGCCCTGTACCTGCTGGCCATGGGCGTGGGCCTGGGGGGCATGATCTCGGCCGCCGGGCGCACCGTGGACGGGCTGTCCTACCTGGTGTTCGTGGCGCCCGGGCTGATGGCCGCCACCGTCCTGCAGAACGCCACCGGCGAGTCGCTGTGGCCGGTGCTGTCGGGGTTCAAGTGGCAACGGTTCTACGAGGGCATGGCCGCCTCGCCCATGTCGCCGGCCGACGTCTACACCGGCAACATCTGCTGGATCGCCCTGCGCTTCGGCGTGAGCGCCCTGGCCTTCCTGATCGTGGCCGCGCTGCTGGGCGCCATCCCCTCGGTCTGGGGCGTGCTGGCCGTGCCGGCCGCCGTGCTGGGCGCCATCGCCCTGGCCGCGCCCCTGGTGGCCTGGGTGGCCACCAACGAGGACGACCACAACTTCCCGATCATCATGCGATTCCTGACCCTGCCCATGTTCCTGTTCTCCGGGCACCTTCTTCCCCCTGAGCCAGCTGCCGGCCCTGCTGCGGCCCATCGCCTGGGTGCTGCCGCTGTGGCACAGCGTGGAGCTGTGCCGCGACGCCACCACCGGCACGCTGGGCGCGGCCGGCTGGTGGGGCGTGCTCGGCCACGTGGCCGTGCTCAGCGCCTACGTGGTCGGTGGGCTGGTGGTTCGGCGTGCGCACCTTCGCCCGGCGGTTGGCGCCATGAGCCTGGCCGACCGGGCCGCTCCGGCCGGCCTGGACGGGCCGCTGCCCACGCGGCCGTGGTGGACCCGCCTGCTGCCCGGGTGCCTCGATGTCGCCGCCCCTGCGCCTGCTCGAGCGCAACCTGGTGGCCTGGCGGGGCATGTGGCTGATCTTCATCTCGGTGATGGTCGAGCCCATCTTCTTCCTGTTCTCCATCGGCGTCGGCGTGGGCAAGCTGGTGGGCGACATCACCCTCAGCTCGGGCCAGACCGTGCCGTACCGCGAGTTCGTGGCCGCCGGCCTGCTGGCCTCGTCGGCCATGATGGGTCCGGTCTTCGACTCCACCTTCAACTTCTTCGTCAAGCTGAAGTACATCCACACCTACCAGGCCGTGCTGTCCACCCCGATGGGCCCTCGCGACGTGGTGGTGGGCGAGCTGCTGTGGTCGCTGGTGCGAGCCACCCTCTACGCCGCCGCCTTCCTGGGGGCCATCGTGATCATGGGTCTGACCAGCTCGTGGTGGGCCGTGCTGTGCGTGCCGGTGGCCCTGCTCATCGGCTTCGCCTTCGCCGGGGCCGGCCTGGGGGCCACCACCTACATGCGCTCGTTCATCGACTTCGACCTGGTGAACCTGTTCATCATCCCCATGTTCCTGTTCTCGGGGACCTTCTTCCCGGTGAGCCAGTACCCGACCGCGCTGCAGTGGGTGGTGCAGTGCACCCCGCTGTACCAGGGCGTGGCGCTGGAGCGCTCGCTCATCCTGGGCGACGTGGGCCCCACCCTGCTGGTGCACGTGGTCTACCTGGCTGGTCATGGGCGCGGTCGGGCTGCGGGTGGCCGGACGCCGCCTCAACCTGCTGCTCCTGCCGTAAGCCGTCTAGCTTGCAGCCATGTCGACGGCCCCCGAGCCCGCGGGCCAGGACCGGGCCATGCGCTGGCTGTCGATGCTGTTCCTGGTCTGGCTGCTCGGCTTGTTGGGCGGTGCTGGCCGCGGTCAGCAGCCTGACCCGGTGGCAGTGGCAGCTGGCCCTGATCGCCGAGGGCGTGGTCAGCGTGGTCCTGGCCGTGGGGGTGCTGTGGGCTCGCCGGCGGGGCCGGCGGCGTGCGGCCGAGGCCCAGGGCTAGCCACCCCGCCGTCGGCCGGGACCGCCTTGGACCGGGGTCGGGATGGTAGGCAGGGGAGATGGGACTGCTGGAGGGGGAACGGGCCCTGGTCACCGGCGGGGCCAGCGGGATCGGCGCCGCCACCGCCCGGGCCATGGTGGCCGAGGGCGCCCGGGTGGCGGTGGTGGACCGCAACCCGGTCGGGGCCGAGGCCGTGGCCGACGAGATCGGTGGGTTGGCGGTGACCGCGGACGTGGCCGACGCCGAGGCCCTCGGGGGCGCGTTCTCCCGGGCGGCGGACTGGCTCGGGGGTCTCACCGTGGTGTTCAACAACGCCGGGGTGGGTTCGCTCAAGCCGTTGCACACCTACACGCCCGCCGAGGTGGACCTGCTGGTCGACGTGAACTTCAAGGGCACCTTCCACGGGGTGGCCGCGGCCGTGCCCCTGCTGCGGGCCAGCGGCGGCGGCGCCATCGTGAACATGGCCTCGGTGAGCGGCCTGCGCCCCACCCGGGGCGAGGCGCCCTACTCGGCGGCCAAGGCGGCGGTGATCGCACTGACCAAGAGCGCGGCCCTCGAGTACGGGCCCGACGGCATCCGGGTCAACTGCGTGTCCCCCGGGTTCATCCACACCCAGCTCACCGGCTTCGCCTTCTCCAACCCGGCCTGGATCGAACCGATCGAGGCGGCCACCCCGCTGGGGCGGGCCGGCACCGCCGAGGACGTGGCCGACGTGGTGGTCTTCCTGGCCAGCTCGCGGGCCCGCTACGTGACCGGCCAGAACCTGGTGGTCGACGGCGGCAGCGTGCTGCCCAGCTCGCAGGTCGACTCGTTCCTGCGCGAGATGTTGGGGGAGTGACGGGCCGAACGGCACCGCCGGTCTGGGCGCACAGGTCCACGTCAGCCGTCGTTCAGGGTCTCTCGACGTGCTCCGTTGACCTGACGCGCCACCCCGGGGCTCTCTAGCATCTGCCACCGTGACCACCGTTCCGCTCGACGACGCGCCGATCGGCGCGCGCCCGCCGGGGTCGAGCGACGGCACCCGACTGGCCGAGCCGCCGGTCGCCCGGTCGGCCCCCGACCCTCGGGCATCGCGGTCGGGTCCGGCCCGCTGGCGGCTGCTGGCCCGGTGGAAGGCCGCCGGGCACCAGGTGCTGCCCGGCCTGTGGTACCCGATCACGCTGTTCGTGGTGTGGCGCCTGGCCCAGCTGGCCGTCAGCGTGCACCTGGGCGGCGACGCCCAGTACACGGCCTTCTACTACGACTCCCAGCACTACCTGCGGATCATGCACATCGGCTACGTGCACCCGGTGTGGACCATGCCCTCCAACGCCTTCTTCCCGGCGGTGTCGTGGCTGGGATGGCCCCTGTGGAAGCTGACCCGGTCCGACCTGTTCACCGTCCACACCGTGGCCACGCTGACGTCGCTGGCCGCGTTCATCAGCCTCTGGGGGGTGTCCAAGTCGCTGCGGGGCGAGCGGGTGGCCCGGCGGGCCGTCCTGCTGTTCGCCCTGTTCCCGTCGTCGTTGTTCCTGTGGGCCTTCTACAGCGAGGGCCTGTTCATCGCCCTGGGCGCCGGTGCCCTGTGGGCCGACCGGCGAGGGCAGGCGGGGGGTGGCCACCGCCCTGTTCGTGCTCATCGGCGCCACCCGCAGCGTGGGCATCCTGGTGCCGGCGGTGATCGTGGTGTGCCGCATCATCCGCCAGCGCCGCATCGACAAGTGGTGCTGGGCCTATGCCGCCGCCGGCGCCAGCGGGCTGGTGGCCGTGCTGGTCATGCTCCAGGTCCAGACGGGCAACGCCTTCTCGTTCATGGGCGTCCAGCAGGACTGGGGCCGCTCGCTGAGCGTGCCGTGGACCACGGTGATGCAGGGCTACCAGAACCTGTGGCCGCGGGTGGGCACCGTCATGATCCCGGCCCTGGTGGCCCGGAACTTCGATCTGTGGTGCGTGGTCATCGTGCTGCTCGGCATCGGCTACGCCGCCTTCTCACGCCGCGACCGCTTCCCCATGGAGGTGTGGATGCTCGGCGTGGCCATGATCATCCTGCCCCTGTGCTCGAGCGTGCTGGCCAGCTTCAACCGGTTCACCTTCGCCGACTGGATCCTCTACCCGGTGTACGCCTCGGCCATCGACCGGCTGCCCAAGCCCTGGCGGGTGGCGGCCATGAGCAGCATCGTGGTCGCCCTGGCCCTCACCGCCTACGCCATGATCGGCCGCTTCAGCCTGGGCCTGTTCATCGCCTGACCAGGGCGTCGAGGCGGACGTAGGTCTGGTCGAAGGTGCCGTCGGGGCGGGCCAGCTCGTCGAGGCGGGCCTCCACCTCGGCCCGGAAGGCGGCGTGGTTCTCCGGGCGGCATGGTCAGCTCGAAGCCCTGGTAGCACTGGCTGCGCAGCCAGCCCAGCAGCGAGTCGCGGTCGAACGGGCGCCGCTGGGCCGTGGTGCGCACGAAGTCGCTCCCCGGCTGGTCGACCGGCCGACCCGGGACGGCCGCCGGGTCGGCATCGATGGCGAAGCCGGCCTGCTCGAGCAGCTCCAGGTAGGTGCCGGCGTCGGGGAACGACCAGGGCGCGTCCGGGTCCGCCGTAGGACCGGGAGATGGCCGCCACCCGTGGCGCCAGCCGAACGATGTTCCCGGCACCGCCCATCTCCAGGCGGAACCAGCCTCCAGGCCGGAGCAGGCGGTGGACCTGGGCCAGGAAGCCGGGGTGGTCGGCCATGGGCACCCACTGCATGGCTGCCCGGCTGACATGCCGTCGAAGGCGGCATCGTCGGCGAACAGGTCGCCCAGGTGCTGGACCGGACCCGGCACGAAGGACTGGTTGGCGCCCGCCACGGCGCGGGCCTCGGCCAGCAGGGCCGGTTGGGGGTCGAGACCGACGACGTGGCCGTCGGGCACCTGGTTGGCCATCAGCCGGGTGAAGTCGCCGGACCCGCAGCCCAGGTCGAGCAGGCGATCGGTCGGCCGGATCGGGGTGAGGGCCAGGAAGGCGGCGTCGTAGCGCCGATGGTGGCCGGTGTTGGCGGCGTAGGACGCGTCCCACGTCGGCAGCCAGGGTTCACCGCCGGCCGACCGGTCGGCCTCTGTCTCGGTATTTGAGATAGAATCCTTCATAACGAGACAGCCTAGCGCTCGATCCGGAACCTGTCAGCTCAGCGACCTCTATGACGTCGCTGAGCTGACAGATTCGTCGGGGGCGAGTCGTCGGCGGGTCAGGGGTCGGGGAGGTTGGTCCAGCCCCGGCCGTCGTGGCGGCCGTACCAGCCGCTGGCCGCGGTGGTGCCCCCGTCGACCGGGATGATGTGGCCGGTCACGAAGCGCGACTGGTCGCTGGCCAGGAACCGCACCACCTCGCCGTAGTCGTCGGGACGGCCGAAGCGCCCCAGCGGCACCCACTGGCGCACCAGGGCGGGATCCCGACCGGCCAACATGGCCTCGGCCGGGGTCTGGAGGGTGTCGGCCAGGTCCGGGGCGATGGCGTTGACCCGCACGCCGTCGCGGCCCAGCTCCACGGCCAGGCTCCGGGTGAAGGCGTTGATGGCGGCGTTGAAGGCCGAGTAGACGGCGTTGGCCGGGATGCCGCGGAAGGCCTCGACGGTGGAGACGTTGACGATGCTGC
The DNA here is from genome assembly GCA_963793965.1 of uncultured Microthrixaceae bacterium. GTDB lineage: Bacteria > Actinomycetota > Acidimicrobiia > Acidimicrobiales > Acidimicrobilacustridaceae > UBA4742. The sequence goes on along the minus strand of CAWCCB010000005.1, from coordinate 378,862 downwards.
CCGAGCCCTGGGCCACCATGGCCGGGGCCATGGCCCGCGTGCAGCGCAGCACGTGCTCGAGGTTGAGGGCGTACAGCTCGTCCCACTGCGGCGTCGGCGGTCTTGAGGAAGCGGCCGTTGGGCCGGTAGTCCCCGACGTTGTTGACCAGCACGTCCAGCCGTCCGTCGGCGACGGCCAGCGCCGCTGCGGTCAGCCGCTCGACGGTCTCGACCGAGCGGATGTCGCCGGGCACGGCCACCGCCGATCCGCGGCCCTCGGCCAGGATCTCCTCCACCATGGCGCCCAGCGCGTCCGGGTCGATGTCGTTGATCACCAGGCGCGCCCCGGCCCGGGCCAGGCACCGGCTGATGCCGCCTCCGATGCCGCCTGCTCCGCCGGTCACCACCGCCACCCGGTCGGTGAGGTCCCCCGGCCTCGAGGGCTCGGGGCTGGACGCCGGCACGGGCGGCGGCTGGGAGGCTGACGGCGGCCCGGAGGACATGGCCCGAGACTACCGAGGCGCCCTCAGCCGGGTCGCAGGGCGGCTACCAGGTCGGCGGTGGCGGCGCTCGGCGCGATGCCCAGGTTCTCGGACAGCACGTTCACCAGCTCGGCGAACTGCCGCAGCGCCTCGCTGGCGTTGCCCTCGGCCAGGTGGGCCCGGATGACCACCCGGTGCGCGCTCTCCCGCAGGGGCTCGGCTCGCACCGCGGCCAGGCCTGCCTCGATGGCCAGGCCGTGTCGGCCCAGCGTGGACAGGCGCGTGCACAGGGCCTCCAGGCTGTGCAGTCGGATCTGGCGCAGCCGCTCGCGCTCGAGCAGCACCCAGTCGTCGTACCACTCGGGCAACAGCTCGTCGCACAGGCCCTCGGGGCTGGTCACCGGTTCGATCTGGGCGGTGGGGTCGTCGGTCAGCTGGTGCGCCGTGGGCCACCATGGCGTCGAGATCGATCTCGACGGTGGAGCCCAGCTTGAGGTAGCTGCCCTGGCTGACCACCAGGTCCCGATCCACCCGTCGGGCCTTCCACAGCGCGGTGCGCAGGTTGGCTGCGGCCCGCTCCTCGGGGCTGTCCAGCCAGAGCGTGCCCGCCACCGTGGTGCGGTGTTGGGGACGGCTGCGCAGGGCCAGGAAGGCCAGGACGCGCGCCACGTTGGTGGGCACCACCACCGCCCGGTCGTAGCGGCGCAACTCGAAGCCGTTGAGCAGGTTCAGCTGAGTTGGTGCTTCCGCCTCCATGCGAGGAGGGGGAGCAGGGACGGACCACGCCATGGTTTCCCTTGCTGCTGTGGTCGGCCACCACCGGCCGACGATGCTCGCCGCTTGATTCGACCACCCAGGGGGGCCTTTGGCAAGGGGCAGTCGCGGCCACCGTCTGCCGTCGCGAACCGCGGAACGGTTCAGGCGGGGTCGGTGTTGGCCAGGTACTGCTCGAGCCAGCGCCGCGTCTCGGCCACCACCTCGTCGATCGAGGCGGCGGCGGCCACCGGCGAGTCCTCGCCGTCCACGTCGTGGCGGCCCACCAGCCGGGCGCGCAGCCCCTGCTCGGGGTCGTCGCCCTCGGTCCACACACGGATGATCAGCACGCCGGGAGGAGTCCCGGGCGGATGCGTCATGCGGTCATGGTCGATTCCTGCCGTCACTGGAGCGTCACTCCCTCGTCGCCCTCGAGCTACCCCACCGACATCTTCGACCTCGTGGTGCCCGCTGCCCATAGGTCGTTCGGCTCGCGGTCGCCTTCGGGCCCGGCCTTGCCATCTGCCTCGCGATCGAGTTGACGCGGCGCTGATATCGAGTTGACGAAGGCCGTCGACACTGGCGCCCGTGGCTGGGTTCAAGAGCGTTGGGGCGGTGGGCAAGAGCATCGAGGCCCTGCTCAACGACGCGTTCACCGACGAGCCGCCGGTCGACGGCTACACCACCAGCGCGCTGCTGGTCCGCAGCGACGACCTCGACCGGGGCGCCACCACCCAGCTGGTGCTCCCGGCTCTGTCGATCCTGTTGTACCGGGTGGACTTCAACAAGACCATGCGGGCCAGCTGGTCGTCGCTGGGCAGCGTGGACGGGTTCTCCCACCTGCCCCTCGACCTGCACTTCCTGCTCACGGCCTGGGCCGACAACGCCGAGCACGAGCACCAGATCATCGGCCGGGCCCTGCAGGCCATCGAGACGGTGGGTGCCCTGTCGGGTCCGCTGCTCTATCCGTCGGGTGGCTGGGACGCGGGCGAGGCGGTGCAGCTCTACCTCGAGGACATGGCCACCGACGACCTCATGCGCACCTTCGACGCGCTCCAATGCGACTTCCGCCTGAGCGTGCCCTACATCGCCCGGGTGGTCGTGGTGGGGGGCCTGGAGGCCGATGCGCCGGTGGACGTGACCACGGTGGTCAGCGGGATGGCGCCGTGAGCCCGAACCAGTTCCTGCCTGCGAACTGGAGCGAGCGGGTGGTGCGCCTGGCCATCGGCATCGAGCCGCGGGACGGTCTGGGGCGCGTCGGTCCCCTGGTGGGCGTGCAGGTGGCGCTCGAGCGCGTGCCCCGTCCCCACCCGGTGCCGATGGGCGCGGGAGGCCTGGGTGACTACCAGGTGGGGGCCGACCTGCCCACGGTGACCCGAAACCGCAGCGGGCGCTTCGCCATCACCTACCTGGTAGCCAACCTGGCCTCGCCCACCACCGTGCGGCTCTACGACCCGGCCCGACGCTTCGTGCCCCGACGCCTGGCCATCCCGCTGCCCACCGAGGCCGAGCTGGTGGCCCAGGAGCAGGCGCACCAGACGAGCCCCTGGCCGCCCGTGGTGAGCCGGGCCTTCCGGCCCTGGCTGTTCGCCGGGGCCGCCTACGGCACCCAGGCCGGGGCCACCGTGGTCCGGGGGCGCGCCGTGCACGCGGACGCCACCCCGGCGCGCTGGTGTCGGGTGCACGCCACCGACGCCGAGCAGGGCACGCCGGTGGGCTGGGCCCACGGCGACGACCGCGGCGAGTTCCTGCTGGTGCTCACCTCCAGCGACGCCCAGCTGGTCAACCCGCCGTCGTCCGAGCTCACCGTCGAGCTGACCATCCGCGCCCGGCCGGTGCCGGTGGTGCCCGACACCCCGGCCGAGTCCACCGCCGACCCTCTCTGGGATCTGGTCATCGAGACCCTGCCGGCGCCGGGCGGACCCGATCCCGTGTCCGACGGGCGCACCGATCCGGCCGGCTTCACCGCCGGCGCCACCGCCACCGTGGTGGTGGCCAAGGGCCGAGTCACCCGCCCGGCCACCCCGTTCGTCATCTCCTAGCCCTTCCCCGAGAGGAGTCCCATGCCCGAGTACCTCGCCCCAGGTGTGTTCGTCGAGGAGGTCAGCTTCCGGGCCAAGTCGATCGAGGGGGTACCCACCAGCACCACCGGGTTCGTCGGCATCGCGCCGTTCGGGCCCGTGCAGTACCCCGCCGGCCCGGTGACCAGCGAGCCCCGCCTGGTCACCAGCTTCCCCGAGTTCGAGCGGACCTACGGCAAGCTCGACCTGCTGCTGATCGGCGGCGATCAGCGCCTGCCGTACCTGGCGCACGCGGCCCGGGCCTTCTTCCTCAACGGCGGTCAGCGCCTGTACGTATCGCGGGTGTTCGTCCCCACCGAGGGCGACGCCGCCCTGGGCGTGGCCTCGGTGTCGGTGCCCATCCCCACCCCGACGGCGTCCACGGCCGCCTGGCGGGCGCGCTGGCCCGGGAGCATGGGCAACGTGGCCGTGACCACGTCCATCACCCGCTCTCGCGACGTGGCCAACCACAGCGGTTCGGTGCCCTTCGCCAACATGGCCCGGGAGGGATCCATCGTCGAGGTGGTGCCCAGCCCGGGGCCGCTGCCGGCCATCGACAACCCGCTCGATCCGGACAACCTGCGCATCGTGGGCTTCAACCCCGACGGCACGCAGACCTTCACCAAGGCGGACGGGACCCAGGTGGCACCGGCGGTCAGCGACCTGCTGTCCATCATCGAGCTGAGCGTGCTGGTCAGCGTCGACGCCGATCGCTCCGACGCCTCGTCGCGGCTGGGCACCGATCCCAGCCACCTGCGCTTCGTGGGCAAGATCCTGGCCCTCGACCACCCCGAGGACCAGGACTCGGTGGTCTGGCTCGACTACGACTTCGACACCATCCCCGGGGCCAACGCCATCTCGCTGCTGGTCGGGCTGGTGGGCGCGGCCGCGCCGGGGCTGACCATGCGCCTCATCAGTGGCAACGACGGCGCCCTGCCCGGGGCCGACGACTTCAACGGGCAGGTGGCCGACCCCGACGATCGTGACCGAGAAGGCCACCGGTCTCCAGGCCCTCGGCGAGATCGACGACATCGCCATCGTGGCCCTCCCGACGCCGCCGCCCTGGGCGATCCCGACGAGCCAGCTGGTCACCGCCGGCTACCTCATCGCCCACTGCGAGAAGTGCCGCTACCGGTTCGGCATCATCGACGGCGCCCGGGCTCGTCGGTCAACGAGATCCGGGAGTTCCGGGGCAACTTCGACTCGACCTACGCCGCCCTCTACCACCCCTGGCTCGAGATCCTCGACCCGACCAGTCGGCGACCCAGGGTGCGCCCCCGCAGAAGCTCTACATCCCGCCGCTCGGGTGCCATGGCCGGCATCTACGGGCGCACCGATATCGACGCGCGGCGTCTTCAAGGCGCCGGCCAACGAGGTGGTCTACGGGCTCACCCAGTTCGAGATCGAACATCAACAAGGGCCGCGACGGAGGTGCTCAACCCCGAAGGGATCAACGCCCTGCGCTTCTTCCAGGACCGCGGCAACCGGGTGTGGGGGGCCCGCACGATGAGCTCCGATCCCGAGTGGAAGTACGTCAACGTGCGTCGGCTGTTCATCTACCTGGAGCACTCGATCGACAAGGGCACGCAGTGGGCCGTGTTCGAGCCGAACAACGAGTCGCTCTGGGCGCAACATCCGGCCCAGTCGATCAAGGACTTCCTGGAGGTGCAGTGGCGGGCAGGCGCGCTGCTGGGCACGAGCGCCGAGCAGGCGTACTTCGTGCGCTGCGACCGCACGACGATGACTCAGAACGACCTGGACAACGGCCGGCTGATCTGCCTGATCGGCGTGGCGCCGACGTGCCCGGCCGAGTTCGTGATCTTCCGGATCGGCCAGTGGACGGCCGATGCCACGACCTCATGACCGGCCATCCACTGAACGGAGGCAGGTATGGCCACCTACGGGACAACCCGTACGGCGCGTTCAACTTCATGGTCGCAGTTCGGCGACGTGGCCGGCGGGGGCCCCATCGACGGCGGCTTCTCGGACGTGTCGGGGCTCGGCAACGAGATCAACTACTCCGATACCGGGAGGGCACGGCAAGGTCAACACCGTGACCGAAGGTGCCCAACACCTACAAGCCGACGAGGTCACCCTCAAGCGCGGGCTGGTCGGCTCCGACCGACATCTTCACGTGGCTCAAGGCCGTGCGCGACGGCGCCGTACCAACCGCGCACCGTCACCATCGTGATGCTCGACGAGGCCCGCAACGAGGTGCGTCAGCCTGGTCCTCAAGAACGCGCAGCCCAAGAAGTGGGTGGGCCCGACGCTGGCCGCCAAGGGCGGGGGCGAGGTGGCCATGGAGGAGCTGCACCTGGTCCACGAGGGCATCGACTACCAGTATCGAGCTGGCGTGAGCATCGCTCCGGTCGTGCTGGGCGCCCCCGGCGTCACCAACGTCGCGGACGTGGCCCCCCAGGTGTTGGTGGGGGTGCCCATGGACGTGGCTGCGTTCGTGGGGGTGGCCCCGCGCGGGCCGGCCTGGGAGCCGGCCGACCCACGGCTATGGCCCGTGCCCGACGGCGTGGTGCGCAACCGCTCGGTGCCCGTGGCCGTCGAGAGCTGGGACGACTACGTCGAGCACTTCGGCTCGTTCGAGGGCCCCGGGCTGCTGCCCTACGCGGTGGCCTCGTTCTTCCAGCAGGGTGGGCGCCGGGCGTGGGTGGTGCGCATCGTGCACGACCTGCCGGGCGTCACCGGTGGGGTGGTGGTGCCCCCGGCGCGGGCCGCCTACGCCTTCGGTCCCACGCTGGCCGACCCCGGGGGCCAGCCCATCTCGATCACGGCCCGCAACGAGGGCACCTGGGGCAACCGCCTGTCCATCACCCTCAGCTTCACCACCGTTCCCGTGGCCGTGACCGACGGCCTGGGATCCACGCTGGTGCTGGCCGTGGCCGGCCAGGTGCGCACCGGCGACTGGTTGCGCCTGGTGCAGCCCGGTGGGGGCTCGCCAGCTGCGGTCGGTGGTGGCCGTGACCCAGGTGGGCCGAAGCGACAGCCCGGGCTCGGACTGGGTGGCCCAGCTCGACGGCCCGGCGGGTGACCCGGTGCTGGTCGACCGGGTGGACGGCGTGCTCGACGTCATCGACCACGACCCCTTGCGGACCCGGCGCGAGCACTTCGAGGGCCTGGGCCTGTGGCCGGCGCACCCCAACTGGCTGGGTGACGTGCTGGCCGAGCGGTCGAGCCTGGTGGAGTTGGCCGGGGGCCCGCCGGCCGGGTCCGGCACCCCGGGTTCCTTCGGTCCCGACGGGATCGTGCTCAGCGACATCACCCTGGCTCCTTCGACGGTCGAGCCGGTGGTGTGGGGCACCGACCGCGACCCGTCCATCGTGCCCGGCGACATGTTCGGCGACTGGCTGGAGGGCGACGACGCCGCCACCGACGGCCTGGACGTGCTGGCCCGGATCCCGGAGGTGGCCAGCCTGGTGGTGGCCGACCTCTACTCGCCCACGCCGCTGCCCACCGCCGTGCCGGTGTTCGATCCGCCCACCCTGGCCGGGCCGACGTTCGCCGAGTGCCTGCCGATCGTGGCTCCCGCCCCCGCTGCCGCCGCCGGCCCCCGGGCTGACCGGCCTGGCCCTCGACCCCAGCGACGCCGGCCAGCTGGCCCGGATCATCTCCTGGCAGCAGCAGGTGGTGGCCTACGCCGAGAGCCTGCAGGTCTCCGCCCTGCTGGACGTGCCGCCCGGCCTTCGACCCCGGGCCGTGCTGGGGTGGCGCGCCGCGTTCGATTCGAGTTGGGCGGCGGGCTACCACCCGTGGCTGGAGGTGCCCCGGGGTGACGGGACCGCCGGGCTGGTCTCGGTCAACCCGGCCGCGGCCGCGGCCGGCATCCTGGCCCGGACCGAGCTGGTCCACGGCGTGCCCCACGGTCCGGCCAACGAGCCGGTGGTGGGCGCGGTGGACGTCACCGACCGCGTCGACCAGGCTCATCACGACCAGCTCCACCAGGCCGGGGTGGACGTCTATCGGATGCAGCCCGACAGTGTGTGGCTGACCGGCGCCCGGACCCTGTCGGGGGACCCCACCTGGCGCCAGCTCAGCGTGCGGCGCGTCGTCTCCCTGCTCGAGCGCACCGTGCGCCAGGAGCTGGCCTGGACCGTGTTCGAGGTCAACGACCGCGTCCTGCGGGCCCGCCTGGAGCTGCTGTTGAACCAGTTGCTGGCCCGCCTGTTCGCCCTCGGCGCCTTCGCCGGCGCCACCCCGGCCCAGTCATGGTTCGTGCGCACCGCCGACGACGCGGGCCTGGCCGCCGAATCCGCCGCCGGTGAGCTGGTGTGCTGGATCGGCGTGGCGCCGGCCGAGCCGGTGGAGTTCATCATCGTGTGCGTCTCCCTCGACGGGCAGGGCGCGGTGCGCACGGAGACCTTCCGTGGCTGACCCCCGCCTGGCCACCACCTTCCGCTTCCGGGTGTCGCTGGTGGGCAGCCCCGCCAGCGGCGGCAGCGGCACCCTCGGCACCGGCGGGTTCCAGGAGTGCTCGGGCCTCGAGGTGGAGATGGACACCAGCGAGTGGCCTGAGGGCGGGGCCAACAACGCGGTGGTGCAGCGGGCCGGTCGGGCCAAGTTCACCAAGCTGGTCCTCAAGCGCGGGATGTTGTTCCCGCCCGACGCCACCGTCGATTCGTCCCTGTGGCAATGGCTCCAGGACGTGGTCGACGGCGTGCGGCCCATCGCCCGCTACGACGGCACCGTCGAGGTGCTCGACGACGACGAGGCCGTGGTGGCCACCTGGACCTTCAGTCGGGGCCTGCCCGCCAAGTTGGTGGGTCCGGCCCTCAACGCCAAGACCGGTGACGTGGCCATCGAGGAGCTCCACGTGGCCCACGAGGGCCTGAGGTTGAAGACGGCATGACGCTGCACAAGGCCACCCTCCAAGAGGTCGACCCCAAGGCCTCGCCGCGCCCCACGCTGGTCGGCTCGCCCATCTCGGTGCAGGTGAACCCCACCTCCCTGCGGCTGGCCCTGGTCAACAACACCGAGATCGGCAAGGCCGCCGGACGTCCCAACACCCAGTCCCAGGGCCTGTACTCCTCGACGCTCACCTTCGACCTGATGTTCGACACCGCCGATCAGGGGTCCACGGCCAACCCCACCGACGTCCGCACCCTGACCGCCCAGCTCGAGTACTACCTGCTGCCCAAGAAGGGCGATCCCAAGGCGGTGCCGCCCCGGCTGAAGTTCGTGTACGGGAGCCTGGAGGTGGTGGGGGTCATGTCGGCCCTCAACCTGGAGTTCGACCTGTTCGCCGACAGCGGCATCCCCCTGCGGGCCAAGGCGTCGGTGACCATCAAGGAGCAGAAGCCCGAGTTCGACGCCGACCTGCTCGGGCCCGGCGCCAACACCGGGGCGGCGGCCACCAACCCGCTGCCCAGCCCGGGCGGCGCCGGCGCGCCGGCCTCGCCGGATCGGACCGGCACCGCGCTGGGGGGCGAGAGCGCGTCGGACTTCGCCACCCGCATGGGCCTCGATCCCTCCACCTGGAAGGACCTGGCCGACGGGATCAGCGATCCGCTGCGCCTCGACGCCGGCCTCCAGATCGACTTCCGCGCCTCGGTGTCGGTGGGCGCGGGCCTGGGGGTCACCGTCGGGGCCTCGGCGGGGACGGCGAGCGGCGCCGCGCCCGCCGGGCCCGACCCGTCGGATCCGGCGGCGGTCACCGCCGCCGGCGGGCTCAGCCAGGCCCTGTCCCAGCAGACCGCCACCACCTCGGCCGCCGCCGCCGCGGCCAGCCGGGCCGCCTTCCCCGGTCCCACCGCCGCCCCCGTCGGGGCCACGGCCACGGCCACGGGCCCGGCCACCGTGGCCGCCCCGGTGGCCGCGGCCCAGGGCGTGGCGCCGGTGCCCAGCGTCACCGTCGATCCCCGGGCCGCCTCCTACGGCTTCGGCATCCCACTGCGGCCGCGGGTGGCGGTGCCGGACCGCAGCGCGGTGGCCCTGGTGCACGACCGGGCCCGGGGTGAGACCTGGCCGCCCCCGGGCAGCTTCGGCGACACCACGACGTCGGCCTCCTCCGGTTCGGCGAGCTCGTCGAGCCCGTCGGGTCCGACCGGTTGCGGCTGTGGCTGCGGTTGCGGGGGGCAGCACTGATGCCGGTCACCGTGGGAGAGGTCTCCTCCACCGTCGAGGTCGGCTCGGGCGTCGCCGCTCCGGCCGGTGGTCCCGGCGCCGCCCTCGACCCGCTGGAGCCCACCTGGGCCGAGCAGCACCGCCATCGGCTGGTGGCGCAGCTGGCCGACGCCGACCGGTCGCGGACCCAGGGGGGAGGGTTCGATGCCTGAGGCCCCGATGTCCACCAGCAACGCCCCGGTGGTCAAGACCGACGGCACCCTCCAGCCCGACGTGGGCCGGGACCTGCTGCGCCTGGAGGTGGCCGAAGGCGTCGAGGGGCTGCGCACCCTGGCGCTGCACGTGGTGGCCAACTCGTCGCAGGCCAACCCCACCACCGACGTAGCCGAGTACCTGGACGGATCCATCTTCGACTACGGCCGGCGCATCGAGGTGTCGATGGGCCCGACCGGCAACGAGAAGGTGATCTTCAAGGGCACCATCTCGGCCATCGAGGTGTCCTTCGAGCAGGCCGACACCCCGCACGTGAGCGTGTTCGCCGAGGACGAGCTCATGTCCCTGCGGATGACCCAGACCTCGGCCACCTACAACCAGGTGTCCGACGCCGACCTGGCCCGCACCATCGCCAGCCGACACTCGCTCACCCCGCAGGTGACGGTGGACGGCCCGACCTACGACGTCGTGCAGCAGGTCAACCAGAGCGACCTGGACTTCCTGCGCCAGCGGGCCCGGCTGCTGGCCGCCGAGGTGTGGGCCTACGACGGCGCGCTCCACCTGTCGTCGCGGCCGAACCGGGTGGGCACGGCCGTGACCCTCACCCAGGGCAACGAGCTGCTCTCGGTGTCGCTGCGCGGCGACCTGGCTCACCAGGCCAGCTCGGTGAGCGTGTCGGGCTACGACGCCCAGGGGCGCGCCACCATCGACGTGACGTCGCCCGGATCGACCATCTCGGCCGAGGTCACCAGCGGGCGCACCGGACCCGACGTGCTCAGCGGCGCGGTCAGCACCCTGGTGGCCCACCGCGTCACCAAGGTGCCCCTCGTGCAGGCCGAGGCCAAGGCCTTCGCCGATGCCGAGCTGCTCCGCCGAGCCCGGCGCTTCGTCACCGTGCGAGGGGTCACCGCCGGCACTCCCGAGATGGGGGTGGGATCGCGCCTGACCCTGGTCCGGGTGGGCAAGCCCTTCGAGGGGGACAGCTACTACGCCACCGAGGTGCGCCACACCTTCGACCTGAAGGCCGGCCACCGCACCTACTTCGAGGCCGAGCGTCCGACGGTGAGCGCCTGATGGACGCCCCCGGCCGCTACTTCGGGCTGTACCCGGCCATCGTGGTCGACATCGTCGACAACGACCGGCTGAGCCGGATCCAGGTGTCGTTCCCCTGGTTGGGCAACGACGGCTCCGGGGTCAAGTCGTGGGCCACCCTGCTGTCGCCCTACGCCGATGACGACCAGGGCTTCGTGGCCCTGCCGGCGGTGGGCACCCAGGTGGTGGTCGGGTTCGAAGCGGGGGACCTGCGCCGGCCCTACATCGTGGGCTCCGCCTGGAACGGCAAGGAGATGATGCCGGTCACCCCCACGCGTCCGAATGACAAGCGCCTGTTGAAGTCTCGCGCCGCCAGCCTGCTCGAGTTCGACGACACCGACGGGGCCGTCAAGGTGACGCTCAAGTCAGGCGGCGGCCACACCGTGGTCCTCGACGACGGCGCCGGCCAGATCACCATCACCCACACCAACGGCTCGGTCATCACCCTCGACATCGCCGGGCGGGTCAGCATCCAGGCCAACGCCACCGTCGAGGTGACCGCTGCCGCCCTCAACGTCCACGCCCCCACGGCCACCTTCGACGGCATGGTCAACTGCACCACCCTGACCGCCTCGGTCGGCGTGGTCTCGCCCAGCTACACGCCCGGCGCGGGCAACGTCTGGTGAGCCGCGTGCCGGGCGTCGCCCCGGTCCCCGTTCCTGGCCCCGGTGCCGCCCGCTCGGCTGCGATGCCGCCCGGCGAGCACCCGTGGATGCTGGTCGCGCCCTGGTGGCACTGGCCCACCGAAGGTGGTCACGGCCGCCAGACCGCCCCGGTGTTCCAGAAGTACGAGACCCCCGACCTGGTGAACACCTTCCTGGCCGATCCGCAGCTGCGCCTGCAGTTCATCCCCGACTCGGACCAGATCGCCGAGGTGGGCGTGCCCACCTCGGTGTTCAGCCCGCCCACGCGGACCCTCACCGACACCCGCAAGCTGTACCTGGACTCCCACCACCGCCACTACCTGGTGACCTGCGAGCTGCACTGCGACGCCACCGGGTTCCCACCGGTGAGCCGCGACCAGGTGTGCCAGGCCGGCTTCGTGGTGCGACGCCACCACGTGGTGCTCGACCCTCATCACCGGCGGGAGGCCCGCACCCGGCTGCGGCGCCTGGCCGCCGCCCGCAACCGGCTGGCCGCGGTCGACGCCCAGATGGCGCAGCTGCAGTCGCGGGGCGACCGGGCCGGGGTGAAGCAGACGCACCTGGAGGGCAAGCGCCAGGCCGCGGCCAAGCTGGTGGCCGAGCACCAGGCCGAGGTGGCCGCCTGGGCCCACGAGATCGGGTTCCACCGCGAGCTCGAAGGATGGATCCCCCAGGCCAAGACGGCCAAGGGCGACTACGTGGACCTGCCGGCCTGCCCGCCCGACCCCGGTGCTGCGTCGGCCACCGCCATCCACAAGAAGGCGCCGGCCCCGCCGGTCCCGCTGGCCGGGGTCGGACGCTGGGCGAAGGTCAGCGAGATGCCGTCGGTCATCGAGGAGCTCGTGTACCCGCTGCACCCCCTCATCCCCGACCCGACCCAGCCCGACGCCGACGGCGCCGGGTCCACCGTGTACTTCGGCGTGGTGCCCACGGGCTGCTCGGAGGTCGACTCGATCGCCACCGCCCGCTTCGACGAGGTCACCCGGTACGAGATCCGCTGCTTCGTGCGTCGGCACAAGCCCGCCTGCCCCCGCACCGGACCCCAGTGCCACTGCCCGATCACCTGGAGCGATCCCACCGAGGCCTACCAGGTGGCCGGTCACTTCGACCTCCAGGGCACCTCCAACCGTCCGGTCACCGTGCAGCTGCCCAACCTGCACCAGCTCCAGTCCGACGCCCTCACCCTGCCCCCCGGTTCGACCGGGGGTCTGCAGACGAAGGCGCCCCAGAGCCTCATGCCCGCCGGCTCCTCGTTCCCGCCCAGCGGCTCGATGGGCGGGGCCGAGATCTGCTCGTTCGCCATCCCGCTGATCACCATCGTGGCCACCTTCGTGCTCAAGTTGTTCCTGCCCATCGTGATCCTGGCCTTCCAGCTCTGGTTCATGCTCCTGTTGAAGTTCTGCATCCCGCCCGAGTTCGGGGTGGACGCCGGGCTGAGCGCGGCGCTGACGGCCGTCCCTCCCAGCGTCGACGTGAGCGCATCGTTCGCGGCCAGCTTCGACGCCACCTGGGGCGCCACCATCGACAGCGGGGTGGACGACCTGCTGGGCGACATGACCGACAGCGGCGGGGACTCGCCCAGCTCGTTGTTCGACGCCAGTGCCTCCGACCTCGACCGGCTGCGCCTGGCCAAGCTGCTGCTGGCCGGACCCATCCAGCCGGTCCCGCCCCGCGACCTGATCTTCGCCCCCCGGGTCCGACGCGATCAGGCCCATCCATGAGCCTGCCCGTGGTGCCCGCGACGGGCTCGACCACCGGCGATCAGCGCCTGGGGACGGGGGTGGCCTTCCCGCCGCGTCCCGATCCGGTGACCGGCGCCCTGGACTGGCTGTCGGGCGCGGCGGCGGTGCGCCAGTCGATCCAGCTCATCCTGGACACCGAGCCGGGGGAGCGGGTCATGCGCCCCACCTTCGGAGCCGGACTGCGCCGGTACCTGATGGACCCCAACACGCCGGTCACCCGGGCCCAGATCGCGCTCGACGTGCAGGCCGCGCTCGCCACCTGGGAGCCCCGGATCGTGGTCAAGGCGGTGACGGTGGAGCCCGGCGACGACCCGGCCGAGGTCATCCTCACCGTGTCGTACGTGCACGTGCCGCGACCAGAGCCCGGGTTCGCTCGAGCTGCCCCTGTCCCTGGCCGGCGCCGGGGCCAGTCCGCTGGCCGGCCCGGCCGCGGCGGCGGGAGGTCCCCGCTCGTGAGCCTGCCCGTCCCCGTCCTCGACGACCGCACCTACGCCCAGCTGGTGGCCGAGCTCACCAGCCGCATCGCCACCTACACCCCCGAGTGGACCGATCAGGGGGCCAGCGACCCGGGCATCACCCTGATGGAGCTGTTCGCCTTCCTGGGCGAGAACCTCCTGTTCCGCTTCAACCAGATCCCCGATGCCACCAAGCTCTGGCTGCTGCGGCTGCTCCAGGTGCCGCCCGAGCCCGGGCGACCGGCATCGGGGCTGGTGACCCTCGACCCCGCCGATCCCCGGGCCGCAGCGCCCCAGGTCGACGCCGGCGCCCTGCTGCGCGCCGGCTCGATGCCGTTCGAGACGCTCGAGGACCTGATCTCGCTACCGGTGGTGACCCGCGCCGTCATCAAGGTGGCGGCGGACCGCACCCACCGATCCGGAGCTGCTGGCCGGGGTGGAGCGGGCCATCGACGCCATCGGCGGCCTGGCCGCCGACCAGGTTCCGCAGTGCTACAACGCCTCGGTCCTCCAGGCCGCCCCGGGCCAGCCCGGGGTGGCGCCCCTGGACGTGCCCGACGCGGTGGACGCCACCCTGTGGATCCCGGTGATCGCCGCCCCGGGGGTGACGGTGGCCCAGCTGCTGGCGCCGCTCGGTCCGCTCGACGGCCAGACGCTCAACCTGGGGGTGGCCCTCGACGACCAGTACCCGACCATCGACCAGGTGGATCCGTGCCGGGGCCTCGATCCGGTGCCGCCGCCGGGCCGCGCCGCGCCTCCGCCTCAGATGGTCTGGCAGGCCTCGACCAGCGACACCACCACCGATGCCGCCGGGATCGAGCAGCCGGTGTACGTGCCCCTGGGGGTGGTGGCCGACTCCAGCGCCGCGCTCACCACCACCGGGGTGGTGCGCCTCCAGCTGCCCGCGGGCCTGATGGTGGGCACGGCGCCGCTGGGCGTCTTCCCCGACCCGGATCCCGATCTGGCCGGCACCGGCAACCTGCCGCCCGTGCTCGACGACGGGCCTCCGGTGGTCTTCTGGCTGCGGGCCTACCCGCCCACCGGGGCCCCGCCCATCGGCGCCCTGTCCTGGGTGGGGCCCAACGCCGTCGGGGTGGACCAGATGCAGACGGTGGGCCCCGAGTTCGTGGGCACCGGCACCGGTCAGCCCAACCAGACCCTGGCCCTGGTGAACCCGTCGGTGGACGCCGCCAGCCTCGACCTGCAGGTGGAGGAGACGGGCGGCTGGGTCAGCTGGCAGCAGGTGGAGACCTTCGCCGCCGCCGGATCCGACGACCGGGTGTACGTGCTGGACGCGGCCAGCGGGACGGTGTCGTGCGGGGACACGGTGCGGGGCCACGCCTTCGGCTACGGCCAGCGCATCCGGGCCCGCTCCTACCGCTGCGGGGGTGGATCGGTGGGCAACGTGGCGCCCAAGGCCATCAGCACCATCACCACCGCCGCGCAGGTGACGGTGGCCAACCCGCTGGGGTTGACCGGCGGCGCCGACCCCGAGACCATCGCCGACGCGCTGAGCCGGATCCCGGGCGAGTTCGCCCGCCACGAGCGGGCCGTCACGGCCAGCGACTTCGCGCAGCTGGCCTCCATCGTGGGGGTGGGACGAGCCGAATGCCTGCCCCACTTCTACCCGCCCACCCGCGATCCGCAGGCCGCGGGCGTGGTCAGCGTGGTGGTCTGGCCCGACGTCGACCTGGTCCACCCGGATGCCCCGGTGCCCGACCAGGCCCTGCTGGGCGCGGTGTGCGCCGAGCTGGACGGCCGCCGCCTGGTCACCACCGAGCTGTACGTGATCCCGCCCACCTACCGGCCGGTGGCCATCTCGGTGGGGGTGGCGGTCAAGCCCGGCTTCAGCGGCACGGCCGTGTGCCGCTGGGTGGACAAGGTGCTGCGCCAGTACCTGGCCCCGCTCCCGCCCTATGGCCCCGACGGTCACGGCTGGCCCCTGGGTCAGCGGGTGTTCGCCCCCGAGCTGCTGGCCGTGGCGCTGCAGGTCGACGGCATCGACTACCTCCAGGACCTGCGGGTCTCGGGACCCGACGCCTCCGGCGACTGGGTGGAAGGCACGGTGTCGCTGCAGCCCTGGGAGGTCGTGCAGGTCACCGACCTGACCGTGGTGGTGGGCGACGCCCTGGATCCGGGCCAACCGGTGCCCGCTCCGGCCACCCCCAGCCTGGTGCCCATCCCCGTCCCGCCGGAGGCGTGCTGAGATGGCCGCCACCCGGGACCTGGCCGCGGTGTGCACCGCCGACGGCTGGCTGCGGTGCGGGCACCGCGACACCGCCCTCGATCTGGCCGAGGGCGTGGTGTCGCTGGCCTGGCAGACCCCGGCGGAAGCCGTGTGGGTGCCGGGTGACCCCCCGGCACCCGCCGGTCTGGCCTTCGACCCCGGCGGCTGCCTGTACCACGGCGACCTGGACACCGGGCAGGTGCAGTGGCTCCCGTGGCGGCTGGCCGATCCGCTCGAGCTGCGGGGCGCGCCGGCCGTGCCGGTCGACCTGTTGGCGCCGGATCCGCTGGGCTCGTTCGGTCAGTTCCGGCCGGCCGAGCCGCCGGCGCCGGTCCCGAGCCTGGTGCCCTCGGCCCTGGCCCTGGACTGGGACCAGCACCTGTTCGTGCTGGACGACACCACCGCCACCATCTGGGTGTTCGACCTGGACGCGCTGGCGGGTCATCCGCCAACTCCAGCTCGATCCTGCGGCCGTCGACCTGGCCGGCCAGGGCGGCTCGGTGCTGGTGGCGGTGGCGGATCGGGACCAGCCGCTGGCCCGGCTGGCGGCGCGGCGACAACCCGAGCCCCTGGCCGTCCCGGCCCTGGCTCTGGTGGGGGTGGCCCCTGACGCCGTGCCCACCCGGGTGGCGGGCGACGCCGCCGGCCACATCTGGATGCTGTGGCGATCACCCGACGGGCGCAGCTGGGCCGTGCCGGCCGCCGACGACCGGCTGTCCCGGCCGATCGGCCCGTTCGCCGGCGCCACCGACATCGAGCTGGACGGCGAGGGACGCATCGTGGTGGCCGGCCCGTCCGGCGCCGACCTGCGCGTGTTCGCGCCCGTCGACGGCGTCGAGTCCGAGCCGCCCCCGTTGCGGGCGCGCAACTACGACGGGCGGGGGATCGTGCGCACCCCCGACGGTCGGATCGGGTTCTGGACGCCGGCAGGGATGCGCCTGGCCGTGGCCGCCCGGCTGGTCTACTCGGCGACAGGCCAGGTCGACCTGTTCGAGCTCGACGGCAGCGACTACCAGCGCCGCTGGGGCCGGATCTTCGTGGACGCCTGCATCCCCGACGGCACCTCGGTGCGGGTGTCGTTCGTGACCGCCGACGACGAGCCCGGCTCGGGCTCGGTGGACGGACCGAGCGTGGTCCGCAACGTGCCCGTCAACGTGGACCCCTCCGATCCCCGGGTGCCCCTGGCCGAGCCCCCGCTGGTCGCGGTCGACCTGGCGCCCCAGCTGAGCCTGACCCAGAGCCAGATCCTGCACCGTCGCGAGGTGGGCGGCGATGTGCCCTGGTCGCCCCCGATGGTGGCGTCGGACGGCTCGGTCCTGCCGTTCGAGACCTACGAGGGCCTGGTGTCGGCGCCGCCGGGGCGCTGGCTGTGGGTGCGTCTGGAGCTGACCGGCACCACCGCACTGACGCCCCGGGTCCGGGCCGTGCGGGTGGAGTACCCGGGCACCGACTGGCTGGGGCGGCTGCCCCGGACCTACTCCGCCGATCCGGCTTCAGCCGACTTCCTGTTCCGCTTCCTGTCGCTGATGGACGGCGAGCTCAACGACATGGACGCCCGCGCCGAACAGCGCGACCTGGTGCTGGATCCCCAGGGAGCGCCGGTCGAGATGCTGCCCTGGGTGGCCAGCCTCATCGGCCTCACCCTCGACGAGCGCTGGAGCGAGGCGGCCCGGCGCCAGATGCTGGCCGAAGCCATCTGCCTGTTCCGCCGCCGCGGCACCCTCGGCGCCCTGACCCGGATGCTCGAGATCTACCTGGGTGTGGCCCCGGTCATCGTCGAGAGCTGGCGCCTGCGGGGCACCGGCGGCGCGCTGGTGGGTAGCTCGGACGCGGGCACGGCCAACTCGGTGGTCGGCTTCGGGATGCGGGTGGGCGGCGCGGTGGGCGACCAGGACCCGACCGTGGTGGGCGGGGGCTCCCTGGACGACGCCTTCGCCACCCACGCCCACCGCTTCACCGTCATCGTCCCCCGGCTGCTCGACGACACCCAGCGCCAGACCGTGGCCGACCTGCTCGACCTGCACCGGCCGGCCCACACGCTCTACGACCTCTGCACCGTGGGCGCGGGCATGCGCGTGGGCATGGGCCTGCACGTCCAGCTCACCTCGGTGGTGGGCCCGAGCGCAGGCTGGCGCGAGCTGGAGGTGGGTGCGAGCGCCCTGGGGACCGACGCCGTCGTCGGGCGCCCGGCCCAGGGCCTGCGCCCCGGCGGGTCGCGCCTGGGCGTGGATTCGAGGATGGACACGTGAACGGGTCGAAGAGGGCTGACACGTGAGCGGGTCGAAGAGGGCTGACACGTGAGCGGGTCGAAGAGGGCTGACACGTGAGCGTCGACGCCCACGTCGAGGCGCTCACGGTGCACTGGCGCCCCGACGCCCCCGAGCTGGTGGACGACGCCCGGTTCGAGCGAGTCGGGCGGGCGCTGGCCGGCGACGCCCTGGAGGCGGCCTTCGCCGAGCTCGACGACCCCGACGAGCTGGTGTGCATCCGTCGCCTGGTCCTCGACCCGGTCCGGGCCGGCGCCCACGATCCCGACGGCGAGCTGATCCGGCTCATCCGCGAGGCTGTGGCCGGTTCGCTGCACCGGGCCCTGGCCGTGGGCGGCGATGACGTGGTCCGCTACCGGTCCCTGGCCGACGCCCGGACCGACGCTCTGGTGTCGCTGGCCACTGGCGACCGGACCCGGCTCTGGGCCTGGCGCCAGCTGGGCCTGTGGCCGCTGGGTGACGGCCCCACCGAGGCGGGGGCGGCGGTGGCCGCCGTGCTCGAGCGCGACGGGGACGTGCTGGCCGCGGTGGTGGCCGAGCTGGATGGTCCGGCCCTCGACGCGGTGGTGCTGGCCCTGGGGCCCGACCGGCTGGGCGAGCTGGCCCGACGGCGCTGGCCCGAGGTGTGGGCGGAGCTGAGCGACTGGCCGGCCCACCTGTCCGGGCTGGAGGTGTCCGACACCGACCTGCGCGGGGTCGTCGCTGCGTTGGGACGGTCCCCGCTGGGCCGTCGGCTGCTGACCGGGCCGGCCTGGCCCGGCGCCAGCCTGGCGGCACTGGCCCTCATGGCCGTGCTGGCGGCCGAGCCGTCCGTGGCCCAGCGGGTCGGATCGGCCGTCGCCCCGCGCCCGGCGGCGGCGGTGGCCCTGGTCCTGGCCCGGGCCGCCCATCGCCCGAACGGTGATCCGGCCGTCGCCCCGCCCGATCCCGGCCGCCACCCGGTCTGGTCGTCGAGCGACTCGCTCGGCCAGGACCCGCGGACCGGGCCGTCGAGCGGGGGACCCGATGGCCAGCCCGGCGCGGACAGGTCCGGGGCGATCGACGAGGACCCCGGTGGGGGCACCGATCTCATGGACCCGGCCGCGACCTCCGTCGAGCGCCCGACCCCGGCCGGTCCCGCGTCGGTTGATGCGGGGCCGGTGAACCGCCGGTTCGTCACCGAGTGGGCGGGCCTGCTGTTCCTGTTGCCGCTGGTCGAGCGCACCGGGCTGGTGGCACGGGTGCTCGATGGGCCGGCAGCGCCAGTTGGGGTGCGCCGCGTCCTCTACGCCGTGGGGCAGGCCCTGGGCCGGCGCCTGGTGCCGGGGGGCGGACTCGACCCGGGCGACCCTGCCCTGCTGGTGTGGTGCGGGCTGGCCCCAGGCCAGGATCCGCCCGACGCCGAGCCACCCCGTGGCGATCAGATCGACGGCGTCGGCCGGTTGGCCGAGGACGAGGCCGACCGGCTGGTGGCCGACCTGCGCCGACGGGTGGCACCCGACCCGATCGCCGAGGCCGACGAGTCCGAGCTGCTGGTGGCCGTCTGCGCCCGCCACGGCCTGGTGGTGGCCGACCCGGGTTGGATCGACGTGCACCTGGCGCTCGACGACGTGTCCACGGTCGTGCGTCGGGCCGGGCTGGACCTGGACCCGGGCTACCGACCGTGGCTGGGCGTGGTGGTGAGGTTCCGCTATGCGTGACCTGCTGGTGCTGCCGCCAAGCCTGACCGCACCCGGTCCCCGCTCCCGAGGTCCGGAGCTGGGACCGCGGAGCTCACGTCACGCCGAGGACCCGCCCGGCCCGGATCCGCATCGGCTGCACCTGGCCGCCCGGCGCCTGGCCGGGCGCCTGGCCGTGCTGGTCGAACAGCTCGAGCTCGCCGATCCCGCGTCGGCCGAGTTCCTGCGCGCCCTGGACCCCGCCGCCCCCGCGCCGGTGGACGGCTCGGTGCTGGATCTGCCCGCCCGGGCCACCGCCGACCCCGTCGACCGGGCCGTGGCCCGGCTGGGTCTCGATCCCCTCGACGTGGACCTGCTGGTCCTGGCCGGCCTGCCCGACGAGCACGAGGGTCTGGCCGCGGTGTGTCGGACGCTGCACCCCGAGGGCCGACCCGAGAGCACGACCGGCCTGGCCGGGGCCCTGGCCGACCTGGGCCTGCTGGGTCCGGCCACCGGGTCCTCCGGTTCGTCGCCGCCGGCCGGCCGGGGCCTCGTCCGGCGTCGACTGACCGACGGTCCGTTGCTACGCCACGGCCTGGTCACCCGTGACGCCCAGGCCCCGTTCTGGGAGGCCGGGATCCGTCCCGCGCCCGGCGTCTGGTCGGCGCTGCGCGACGCCGGCGAGACCCTGGCCGGTTGGCGCGCCCTGGCGGTGCCCGACGTGGCCTGGGGGCTGGAGTCGTGGCTCGATGGCGACCAGGCCCGAGCCGCCCTCGAAGGGGTGGCCCGGCTGGAGGCGGTGGTGGTGGCGCTGCCCACCGATCGTGCCGCGGCTGGATCGGCCCGGCTGGCCGCCCTGGCCCGGGCCGCCGGACACGACGTCCTGGCTGTTCGGTTCCCACCGGGATCGGGCCCGGCCGAGTGGCGCCGCATCGGGCTCCACGGGGTGCTGGCGGGGCGGGTCCCGCTGGTCGAGTCGCCGGACGACGTCGACCTCGGTGGTCTCGAGCTGTGTGGGCCGGTGCTGGTCAGCGTGGCGGGCGCGGCCTCGGTCCGGGCCTGGCCGAACCCGGTGCTGCACCTGGACCTCACCCTGCTCGACGGTCCCCAGCGATCGCGGGCCCTGGCTCGGGCCCTCCCCGAGCTGTCACCCACCGCCCGGCCGGTGGGGCCCGCCACCGTGCAGCCGGCGGATCTGGCCGAGTTGGCCGTCGACCTGCGAGCCGCGGCCGCCCTGCGAGCCCGGGCCGACCTCCGGGGATCGGCCGAGCCGCGGGGCTCCGCGGACCGGGGCCGATCCGAGGTGGTGGTGCTCGACGAACTGGTTCGGGCCCTGGATCGCCACCCGGCCCATCGGGCACCGCCGGGCGCGGTGCTGGTCCACCCCCGGGCCCAGTGGGACGACCTGGTGCTGGCCGACGAACCCCGGGCCCAGCTGATGGAGGCGGCCGATCGCCTGGCTCACTCCGACACGGTGATCGACCAGTGGGGCTTCCTGGCCGGTCGTGCCGGCCGCCGCGGCCTGCGCCTGTTGTTCTGCGGCCCGCCGGGCACGGGCAAGACCCTGGCCACCGAGGTGTTGGCCGCCGCGTTGGGACGTGACCTGCTGGTGGTGGACCTGTCGCGGTTGGTGTCGAAGTGGGTGGGGGAGACCGAGAAGAACCTGGCGGCCACCTTCGAGGCGGCGGAGACCTCCGGCTCGGCGCTCCTGTTCGACGAGGCCGACGCCCTGTTCGGTCGCCGCACCGAGGTGGGCGACGCCCGTGATCGCTACGCCAACCTGGAGACGGCCTACCTGCTGGCTCGCATCGAGCGCTTCGAAGGCCTGGTGGTGCTGGCCACCAACCTGCGCCAGAACCTCGACGCCGCCTTCGCCCGCCGGCTCGAGTTCATCGTCACCTTCGATCCGCCCGACGCGGCCATGCGGGCCCGGCTCTGGCGTCGCCACCTCCCGTCGGGGGCCCCGCTCGACCCGGCGGTGGACGTCGATGACCTGGCGGCGCGCTACCCGCTGTCGGGCGGCCTGATCCGCAACGCGGCGGTGGCGGCCGCCTTCCTGGCCGCCGGCGACGCCACCCCCATCACCGGCGATCACCTCATCCACGCGGTTCGCCGCGAGTACGCCAAGGCCGGCCAGAACTTCCCCGGGCCCCCGCTCCGGCCGCCCCGACGATCGCCCACCGAACTCTCACCCGCTTAGGAGTGGCCATGTCCCCGCCCGCAACCGTGACCGACTTCCGAGTCGAGGCCAAGGCCCAGGCCGACCAGGCCGTCACCACGCTGCAGTCCCAGCTCGTCCAGCTCAACCTGGACGTGGCCACCACCCAGGCCGGGTTGACGGCCGCCACCAACCAGGTGGCCACCGACCAGGCCACCAACGTGGCGCTGCGCACCCAGCTCTCCCAGGCGGCGCTGCCCTCCGACGCGGCCAACCTGGTGGCTGAGCTGCAGGCCAACCTGATCCAGACGCGCATCGACCAGGCCGCGCTGGGCACGGCCACCGACGCGGCGGCAGCCGCGGTCCGGGCCCAGCAGGCGGCCATCACCGCCCTGGCCGCGGCCCAGGCCACCCAGGCCCGGGCCGCCGCGGACCTGGCTGCGGCCCAGGCCGACGACACCCTGATGGCCCAATGGACCAACACGGTGCACTCGCCGGCGGTGACCGCCGCGCTGGCCAGCGCCGCGCCGACGACGGTCACCACCATGGTGGCCGCCGCCACCACCGCCCTGGAAGCCATCATCGGCTCGGGCATGGTGGCCCTGTTCGAGCACCGCCGCACCGACTTCGAGGCCGACCAGGCCGCACTGGTGACCTCGGTGTCCGCGGCTCAGAGCGCGCTGGCTGGCGCCCTGAGCGCTCAGGAGCCCCTGGCCGGGACGCTGAGCACCACCGCGGTGGCCTATCAGGCGGCCCGCCAGGCCCTGGCCGACCTGGCCCAGAACGCGGTCAACGACGCCGGCGCCGCCCTGGCCACGCTGGCGTCGGCAGCCCAAGTGGGCACCCCAGCCGGCGCCATCGGTCCACTGCCCGCCGACGAGCTCGCGGCCCTGGCCGCGGCGCGCTCGGCGGCCGCGGCCCAGGTGACCCCCGAGTCGAAGGTGGCCACGGCCAAGGGCAAGGTCCGCACCGATCTGGCCGCCATCGACACCACCACCCTGACCAACCTGGAGACGAACCCCGACTTCGACGGCGCCACCGATCCCGCCACCTTGTCAGACCGCAACAAGCTGGCCACCGACCAGGGCTCGGTGGCCACGGCCGTGGCCGCGGTGAACGAGGGCGACCTGGCCGCGTGGGAGGTGCTGATCCCGGCGCCGGTGTTGAGCCTGGTGGTGGCGGTGGTCGAAGCCGAGACCACCCTGGCCCAGCTGGGCGGGGTCAACGTGACCACCGTCCTGGCCGACCTGCACACGGCCGCCGGGAGCTACGCCGCCGCCCTGGAGGCCCAGTGGACCTACGACCGGTCCCTCGGGGCGCTCAACGCCGAGCTGGCCCGGCGCCAGGACGACCTGGCCGCGGCCCAACGGGTCGCCTCCCAACGCGAGGACGCCGCCATCCGCGGCGTGGCCTGAGCCCACCGACCCAGAGATCTGACGAGTTGAGGAGCCGACCGTGTCCATGACCGACACCACCGATCAGGCGTTGAACACCACCCTGCCGGTCGACCCGTTCACCGCGCTGGCCGTGAACTTCGGGATGTTGCTGGGGGTGACGGACTTCGACGCGCTGGCGGCCAACCCCCGGGGCAAGCTGCGGCTGCACAACGCCTGGCTCCACGGCCAGGGCGTGGTGTGGGGCTACCCCGTCACGCTCGACGACACCAGCCGGGAGCTGCGGGTGGGACCGGGCCTGGCCCTGGACGCGGTCGGCCACGAGCTGGCGCTCGGCGTCCTGTCCTGTGTGGACGTGGGCGCCTGGTACGACACCACCAGCCAGGATCCCGCCTCGGGCCTGCCGCCGGTGGTGGATGGCACGGTCAGCTTCGACGCCCACGTCGTCGTCCGGTTCCAGGCCTGCCTGGCCCAACCGGTGCCGGCCATGGCCTCGCCGTGTGCGGGCTCGGCCACCGACACCGCCTATTCCCGGGTCAACGAGACCGTGGAGCTGCTGTTGGTCCCGGGCCTGGCGCCGCCCCGCGACCTGGCCTTCGCCCGCGTCCGGGCCCTGTTCGGACTGCCAGCCACCGGGCAGCCCGACGCCGAGGTGCAGGCTGCGCTGGCCGAGCTGGCCGGCCTGCCCTCGGCTGAGCTCGCTCAAGGCTGGCTCGACGCCCTGCACACCCTGGCCGCGGACGACGTCATAGACCTGGCTCCGCTCGGGCTCCAGCCGGGTCACGTGGGCTCGTCCACGTTGTTCGCCCAGGACGAGCCGGCCGATGTGGTGCTGGCCGACCTGCCCGGCCTGACGCTGACGGTGGCCGCCGACGGCACCCGCACCACCTCCATCGCCACCATCGACACCAGCGTGCGGACCAGCCACGTCCCCACCACCACCGTGACCGACCTGCTCACGGCCGCGGTCGACGGCTCGGCCAGCTCCGGTGGCGGCGCGTCGCCCGATGCCGGCGGGCCCCGTCTGCAGCCGACCTGTGGTTGGGACGGGGACACGGCCACGGTCACGGTGGTGGGCACCCTGCTGGCGGGCTCCCTGACCGAGGGCATCACCGTGCAGAGCTTCGACGCCTCGGCCGCCACCCCGCAGTGGGCGCCCCTCTCCTTCACCGCCTCGTTCGACGAGCCCAGCCAGACCCTGACCGTCGACACCAACGCCTCGGCCGTCCTGGCCGTGGGGGACTGGGTGCGCATCGTGGTCTGGGGCACCGGCGCCACCCCGGTCATGGGCCCGGGCGCAGCGGCCGGTGACCCGCCGGTGCCGCTGGGCGGCGCGGTCGGGGGACCCCCGGGCTCGGTGGGGCTGGGCCACGACGTCGCCTTCATCCTCCAGAGGAGCGCCTGATGACCATCTCAGACATCCAGGTCGGCACCGTCGACGGGCCCGTGGTGCTCACCGGGACCGCGGCCGGCTACGCGGTGGTGCCGGTCCCCACCCCGTTGACCTTCCTCAACTACTACGACGGCAAGTTCCTGCGGGCGTCGGATCTCGACCAGGAGCAGCTGGCCCAGCGGGCGTTGGTCCGGCTCTCCAACGTGGCCGGCGGCGCCGGCGTCGTGTCCGGCTTCGACGTGTCGCTGGGTTCGAACGACACGCTCGGCGTGTCGGCCGGACTGGCGGTGGCGCCCACCGGTGACGTCCTCTACCTGCCCCAGTCGATCAGCGTCTCGGTGAGCGATCTGCTGGCCGCCATGGCCGCGCCGGTCAGCGAGGCGCCGAGCGGTCCGTCGCCCGGGGGCCTGGCCTCCTCGTTCGCCCCCTGCGCTCCGGCCAGTCCCGTGGTGACCGTGGCCCCCACCCTGGGCAGCGATCTGTACCTCATCACCGTGGGGCTCATCGAGGGCCTGTGCGGCACCGACGAGGTGTTCGGCCGGCTGTGCGACGCGGCCTGCACCACGGCCACGGATCGTCCGTGGCGAATCGACGGGGTGGTGATCGCCCTGGTGCCCCTCAGCCTGGTGTCCCCGCTCGAGACGTCGACCGCGGTGCCCCTGGGCCTGACCCATCTGCGCTCGCGGGTGGCCTCGGCGTACTTCGCCGACGAGGAAGCCGACGCCGGGTCGTTGATCTCCGGTCTGGGCCTGCGCTCCTCGATCTGGTGCGCGGGAGCCACCGCCCTGAGCGGGTCGACCCTGGCGTTGGGCGTGCTGGCCCGTTCCGGCACCATCAGCCTGTTCGTCGACGAGTGGACGGCGCGGCGCGAGCGCGTCGAGACCACCCCCACGCGGTACTGGGCCGGCCACATGGCCATGCGGCCCTGGGATGTCCTGCTGGCTCAGATCCTCCAGTTCCAGTGCCAGCTGCGCGATGTGCTGGCCAATGCCCCCAGCCCCGGCACCGGGCCCGACCCGTGCGCCAAGGCCGTCGACCTGCTGGGTCAGTCCACCGACCTGATCGAGCGGATCGCAGCCGAGAAGCCGGCCCCGGCCCCCACGCCGCCGACGCCGGCTCCCACCCCGAGCCCGCCCGCGCCCGCGGCTCACGCCCCCGCCAAGAAGGCACCGGCGAAGAAGTCGGTGGCCAAGAAGGCACCGGCCAAGCAGCAGGCCGCGGCCAAGAAGTCGGTGGCCAAGAAGGCAGGGGCGAAGAAGTCGGTGGCCAAGAAGGCAGGGGCGAAGAAGTCGGTGGCCAAGAAGGCAGGGGCGAAGAAGTCGGTGGCGAAGAAGTCGGCGGCCAAGAAGGCCCCGGCCAAGCGGCGCCCGGTCCGGGCGGCGGCGGCCAACCCTCGGGTGTCGGCCACGGTGGAACCACCCACGGCCCGCGCCGACGAGGAGCTGGTCATCACCGATGTGCTGGCCCAGGCCATCAAGGCGTACCGCAAGAACGTGGCCGACGTGATCGCCGGCGAGATGGCTGTGTCCGATCGCATCCTGATCGACGGGGGGATCGTGGAGCTCCCGCCGGCGGGCTACCTGCCGGTGGATCTCACCGGCGTCGTCGACCTGCCCACCCAGGTCCAGCGACTGCTGGGCCCCGGCCTCGACCTGCGCTTCTGCACGATGCGCCACGACCAGGCCGGCTTCGAGGTGCGCAAGGCCCAGGACCTCGACCGCATCTCGATGCTGGTGGGCATCGACGATCCCACGGCCAAGCCCCAGGTGGACATCCTGGTTCCCGACGCCACCTGGTCGACCGCGCCGCCCCCTCCCGCTCCGGCGCCGGCCCCCGGTCCCACGCCCGACAAGGATTCCCTCCCCCACATGGGGTCGGCGCTTCACCTACCGATCTGGGAGGTCCCGATCCCGGATCAACCGACGACCGCCACGCTGGTCCCCAGTCTGGACTGGGTCCTGTTCCGGCGGCGCAGCGACCTCGACTGCGGGTCGACCACCCCGGTCACGCCGCCGGTGGTGGTCACCGTGTGGGACTTCCAGGTGGACAACCAGCAGGGGGCGGGCAACGACTGGCAGTTCCTGCTCACTGAGCCGTTGGAGGTGAAGCGCATGAGGTGGCAGCAGGTCGGACAGGCCACCTTCACCGCCGGCACCGCCGACCTGCTGACCACCGCGGCGCAGATCGCCGACTGGGACACCACCGGAGTCGGCCCCCATCTGGCCGGCGCCGGCTATGCGGCATCATCGGGGACCGACCCGCAGGGCATCGCCCGGGCCAAGGTGGTGGTTCACGCGCTCGGCCTGACGGCGTTCAAAGGCCTCACGCCGGGCTTCGCCGACCTCTCGGCGCAGACCCCCCCGTCGGGTTCGGACGCCGACATCTACCTCATCACCTATCCCGATCCACCGCCATCCACCTGTGTGGACGCCTGGATCACCAGCCCCCACTGGTCGGGACAGGTCATGCAGGCCGTGATGAAAGGCGAGATCCCTCCGGGGATGGCACCACCGGAGGTCGACCAGCAGTTCCACGTCGACGTGGTCTCCGACGTGGCCGACTCGGGTGACATGGCCCAGCTGACCTCGGCGGCGGCGGCCTTGAAGTACGGGATCACGCGTCTGGTCGTGTGGCTGAGCGGTGGGTTCGACCCGACAGCCGAGCAGCTGGCCGCCATGCACACCTGGATGGACCCGATCGTGAAGCAGGTGCAGGCGCAGTCGCACGTCCTGCCGCCGGCCGATGTGGAGATCACCTTCGTCGGCTCCGACTTCGACCCGGTCGCCCCCCTGTGTCCGGTGCGGCTCTGGGTGTTCCCCAACCCGGGGTGACGGCGCCAACCCATGGGAGCGGTCGACCACGCCGGCGATCACGAGACCAAGTCCGACCACGACGTCGGCACCCGCTCCGATGCCGCGGCCGATCAGGCCGGGGCCACCACCCCGACCGCGCCGGCCGGGGCCGGCCCGACCCCGTCGTCGCTGGGCCAACAGCAGGTGCAACGCCGGGCGACGGTGGGCGCGGCCGACGACCCGGCCGAGCACGAGGCCGACCGCACCGCCGACCGGGTCATGCGCATGGCCGCGCCCGAACAGGACCGCCCCACCAAGGTGCCGGCGGCGGCGCCCGGATCCGGCGGTGCCGGAGCCACCGCCGGCGCGGGGGGTCCGGGCAAGCCCGCCGCGGTTCCCGCCGCCCCGCCGACGGCCCCAGCCCCCGCCGCGCCCGCGGCTGCGCCGCGCGAGCCGCTCCGGCGGCCGGGGCCAAGCCCGGCGCCTCGCCCGGGCCGACACCACCGGATCAGACCCGGCGAGCGGCCCCGGCCAAGGACCCCGGCGGAGGCCGGGATGCCGACGCCGGTGGCCCGGCCGAGGACGTCGGGAGCCGAGCTGGAGGGTCGGCCGGAGCTGCGCCGCCCGTACCGGAGGCAACCCAGAAGTACCTGGACCGCTCCGCCGGCGGCGGGGCGCCGCTGCCCGAGGACGCCCGGCGCTACTTCGAGACGCGCTTCAAGGCGGACTTCGCCGCGGTGCGCATCCACGATGACGACGAGGCCGACGGCGCGGCCAAGGCCCTGAAGGCGCTGGCCTTCACCCGGGGCAACGACATCTACTTCTCGGCCGGGACCTACGACCCGGTGACCGAGCCCGGCCGCAGGCTGCTGGCCCACGAGCTCACCCACGTCGTGCAGCAGGCCCCCGGCATCAACCGCAAGGTCGCCCCCGGCTCGGGCGACGTCGTACGCCGCGCCCCGGGGGACAAGGGCAAGGCCGCGGACAAACCCGGGGACAAGCCCAAGGCGGCGGGCACGATGACCAAGGTCAAGGTCCCCGACGACCTGGCTGATCTCGACGACGCCACCAAGGCCAAGGCCGCGGCCGGTCCCGCCGGGGTGATCGACACGGCGGGCGCCACCGTCACCCTCGACCAGGTCTACGTCCCCTCCTTCAAGCTGGCGTTCCACAACAAGGGCGCCATCAAGTGGAACCGGGCCGAACGCGGCGACGCCTACCGGGACAGCTGGAAGGGCGCGGCGTCCAAGGCCATGTACCCCCAGATCAAGGCGAAGGCCACCCAGGAGAAGCAGACCGCCGAGCCGTACTTCCTGCAATGGCAGAGCAAGCTGCTGGTGTTCGGCTCGGCCGAGGACATCGGCGTGGCGCTCAGCCAGATGCCCTGGGACAACGCCAACCCGGCCAAGGCCCACCGCTACGACGTCGACCACCAGCAGGAGTTCCAGCTCGGTGGCCCGGAGAACGACGTGAGCAACCTGTGGTTGCTGGACAGCTCCATCAACCGGGGCTCCGGGCCGGCCATCAACAACTCGATTCGGCGCGACATCACCGACCTGGTGACCCTGGCCACCCCGAAGTTGGCCAAGCCGCCGGCCGCGGCCGAGGTGCTGGCCAAGTACGGCGTGACCTTCACGGCTGCGGCCACCGGTCCCAACCCCCGACAGAAGACAGCCGCAGGGGTGTGGTCGGCCGCCCTCAAGCCGGGCGACAAGTGGGATCTGGCCGATCTGGCCAAGCCCGAGTCGGTGGCTCCGTTGAAGGACATGACCGCGGCCAACCGCGAGAAGGTCAAGGGATCTCGCAAGGCGCTGTCCATCACCACCCGCCGCGGCGGCGGATCGGTCCAGACGGTGCCGTTCGACGCCACCAGCGGCACCATCGACACGTCGAAGTTCTTCGGGGGCTGGGGCTTCAAGGTCGAGAAGGGGACCTACACCGGGGGAGACCCTCCGCACCAGGGTGGGGCGGAGGTGGGCTCGTTCGTCATCTCCTTCTTCAAGGGCAACGGCCAGTTGAATGAGATCGAGCGCACCTTCCCCATCCGCTCGGTGGCCGGGGTCGACTACGGCGGCATGGTCGACACCAGCGACATCCGAGCGCTGGGCAAGAGCCTGACGCTCAAGCACTTCAGCCCGATCGACTTCGCCGACCTCGAGTTGGACTTCGACAAGGGCCTGGTCGGGCGGGGCTTGGTGCCCAAGCCCAGCATCAAGCTGCTCGAGCGGGTGCAGATCGCGGTGATTCTCGACGGTGCCGATGTGGGGCTGGAGGCCACCATCACCGGGGGCGACCTGGCGCTACCCGGTCCGTTCAAGGTCAAGGGCGGCGCCATCACCCTGACCGCCTCCAAGGCCGGCCTGAGCATCGACGGCGACATCGACTTCGAGATCGAGAAGCTGGCCACCGGCAAGATCGGTGCCGGCGGATCGACCAAGACCGGCCTGCCCGGCTTCGCGGTGACCGGCAGCCTCGACTTCGACACCAAGATGTTCACCAAGGCGTCGCTCGGGCTGTCCTACGCCGACGGCAAGTGGGGCGTGAAGGGCGGGCTGGCGGTCGGGCCCGACAAGATCAAGGGGATCAAGAGCGCGTCGGCCACGGTCACCGTCGACGACGACAAGGTCGACGCCACCGGCGAGTTCGAGTCGTCCATCAAGGGCGTGGAGAAGGGCAAGGTCGGCTTCAAGTACGACCCGGCCACGGGGATGGCCATCACCGGCGAGATCGAGCTGGGCAAGGGGATCCCCGGGCTCAAGGGCGGCAAGCTGGCGGCCACTGTCAAGGAGGGCGCGCAGGGCTGGAGCCTGTCGGGGGCGGTGACCATCCAGCCCGACGTGCCCGGCGTGGGCGGCGACGTCACCGGCACCTACGACGACGGCGCCTTCCTGGTCGAGGCCAACCTCTCCTACGCCAAGGGCATGGCCAAGGGGTCGGTCCGGGTCGGGCTGACCAACCAGGAGGTCGGTCCCGACAACAAGCCGGCCGGTCCGCCCAAGGACACGTTGCTGGTCTACGGCGGCGGCGAGGTCACCCTGACCATCACGCCGTGGCTGGCGGGCACGGTCGGGCTCCAGCTGAAGCGGGACGGTTCCATCGAGGTCAAGGGCAAGGTGGCGCTGCCCGACCACTTCGACGTCTTCCCGGAGAAGAAGATCGAGAAGCGCATCTTCTCCATCGGCATCGACATCCCCATCGTGGGCGTGGCCGTGGCCGGTCAGCGCATCGGCATCTTCGCCACCATCAAGGGCGGCATGGACATCGAGGCCGGGTTCGGTCCCGGCCAGCTGCGCGACCTCGGCCTGGAGGTCGTCTACAACCCCGACCACGAGGACGACACCAAGGTCACCGGCACCGCCACCTTCGCCATCCCCGCCCACGCCGGCCTGAAGCTGTTCGTGGATGGCGGCCTCGGCGTGGGCATCCCGGTGGTGAGCGCCACCGCCGGAGTCGAGATCTTCGGTGAGCTGGGCCTGGCCGGGGAGGCCAGCGCCTCGGCCAAGGTGGAGTGGACGCCAGGCCGCGGGGTGGTGCTCGACGCCAAGGGCGAGCTGATGGTGGAGCCCAAGTTCAAGTTCGGCATCGACGCCTTCGTGGACGTGAGCGCGGACCTGTTGGTCACCAGCATCGAGCTGTACCACCACGTGTGGCATCTGGCGGCCTTCGAGTACGGCTCGGGGCTGCGCTTCGGCATGACCTTCCCCATCCACTACGAGGAGTCCAAGCCCTTCGACCTGGCCTTCGACCAGGTGCAGTGGACCTATCCCCACATCGATCCCGGCGAGCTGCTCGGCGGGCTGATGAAGCAACTCGTCGGTTAGGAGCCCACCATGGCGTCATCCATCACCGAGTCACCGGCCAAGCCGCTGGTCAACCGGGGGGCCCTGCGCCACGCCTCGGGCGACCTGGAGGGGGCCGAGGCCGACTACCGGGCCGCCATCGACCTGGACCCGTCCAACGCCACGGCCCACGCCAACCTCGGCTACCTGCTGGCCTGCCTGGACCGACACGACGAAGCCATGGCGGCCGACGAGATGGCCATCGCCCTCGAGCCCGAGCGCTCGGCGCCGTGGTCGCACCTGGGCATGTCGCAGGTGGCGTCGGGCGATCCGGATGCCGGTCTGGTCTCGTTGGCCCGCGCCGTGCGCCTCGACGTCGACAACCACTTCGCCTGGGACGCCATGGGCCGGACCCTGCTGGCCCTGGGCCGGGTGGCCGAAGCCGAGGCGGCGTGGCGTTCGGCCGTGGCCGCCGCGCCAGACGACGCCGACCTGCTCATCGCCTGGGGGGCGGCCCTGGTCATCTTGGACCGCACCGCGGAGGCGGCCGACGCGCTGCGCCGGGCCGTGGCGATCGATCCCTCGTCGGCCCGGGCCTGGGTGCAGCTGGGCGCGGTGTGCCTGGTGCGCCAGGACCACGGTTCGGCGGGGGAGGCGCTGCTCACCGCCCTCGACCTCGATCCCGACAACGCCGAGGCCCGGTACCACCTGGCCCTGCTCCACTGCGTGGTGGGCGCCACCGACGAAGCCCGCCAGGAGCTGGCCGTGCTCGCGGCCCGCGGTTCACGCGCCCCCTTCGCCGACGAGGCCGCCGCCCTGTTGGAGATCCTCGATCAGAACAACTCGTCGGTGTAGGTGTCGGTGCCCATGATGGTGGGGATGAACGGCGCCGCGTAGGACACGGTGGCCTGGTCGCGGGCCCCGATGGTGCGCGCCACCTGCTCGAACGCGTCCCAGCACTCGCGTGGGTCGGTGTCGGTGAAGCACATCAGGGCCATCCGGTTCTCCTCGCCCGGGTTGGGCGGCTGGAACACCGGTGCCTCCTTGGGCAGCGGGATGGGCGACAGGCCGACGGTGAGGGCCCAGGGGCGTGTCGGCCATGGCCGCCGGGATGATCTCGTCGCGCAGCCAGGCCGACGAGGTGCGCGGGTCGACGTCGGGGTTGCGGTCGACCATGAGCACCACCAGTCCGCCCCAGGGATGGTCGAGGGCCAGCGGCGCGGGCACGCCCTCGGCGTCGCGAGAGATGTCCCACCGGTTGGCGTAGATGAGCGTGTGGATGTGGTCGCGCCCCTCGAACATCCGCCCGTTCTCGTGCAGCCACTTGACCTGGGCGCTGCCCCAGGCCACGGCCTCGGGCTCCATGCCCTTGAGCACCCAGTAGGTGGCCAGGTAGCTGCCGGCCGAGACGTCGGGCAGGAACTGGGTCTCGCTCGGGAAGCGCAGGTCCTTGAGCGGCTTGGTGGCCACCCACCGCTTGCCGGCGAACCAGCCGGCGCCCATCAGGCATCCGGCGTAGAAGTGGTCCCGCTCGTACCAGCGGTTGTACTCGACCTCCTGGCCTCGGTGGGGCTCCACCAGGGTCAGCAGCGTGCTGCCGATCCGGATGCCGCCCTCGTTGCCGGCTTCCTGCACCTGCGCCATCTCGACTCCCCCTGCTGCCTCGATCACCCTCGCGACGCGAACCGGGCATCTTTCCGTTCGGATGCCGCACATTTCCATGCCCAGTTTGCAGAACCGGGGGCAGCCTAGTCCTGACTAGAACCGGTTCCATTTTCGGGCTGACAGGTCGTCAGATGGCCGCTAGCATCACGGCCATGGGGGACTTCCCGAAAATCATCTCCGTCGATGACCACGTCATCGAGCCGGCCCACGTGTGGCAGGACCGACTGCCCGCCAAGTACCAGGACATCGGCCCGCGGGTGAAGCGGGCGCCCATGGGCGAGATGACCTTCATCGGCGGCAAGTTCTCCTATGTGCCCGGTGGCGACGGGCCCATGTGCGACTGGTGGCACTACGAGGACAAGGCCATCCCCCAGACCCGCCTGTCGGCCGCGGTCGGCTTCGACCGCGACGACGTGAAGATCACCGCCATCACCTACGAGGAGATGCGCAAGGGCTGTTGGGATCCCAAGGCCCGCCTGGAGGACATGGACGCCAACTGGACCGAGGCCCAGATGTGCTTCCCCAGCTTCCCCCGATTCTGCGGCCAGACCTTCCTCGAGGCCGACGACCGGGACCTGGCCCTGCTGTGCGTGAAGGCCTACAACGACTGGATGGTCGACGAGTGGTGCGGCGACTCGAACGGTCGGCTCATCCCGCTCATCATCATCCCGCTGTGGGACCCGCAGCTGGCCGCCGAGGAGGTCCGCCGCAACGCGGCCCGCGGCGTGCACGCCACGTGCTTCTCCGAGATCCCGCCCTACCTGGGGCTGCCGTCGATCCATTCGGGGGAGTGGGACCCGTTCTTCGCCGCCTGTGCCGAGACCGACGTGGTCGTCAACATGCACATCGGCTCGTCGTCCAAGATGCCCTCGACCTCGGCTGATGCCCCACCGGCGGTGGGATCGACGCTGACCTTCGGCAACGCCATGTCCTCGATGGTCGACTTCCTGATGTCGGGTGTCCTGGTGCGCTACCCCGACCTGACCCTGGCCTACAGCGAGGGCCAGATCGGCTGGATCCCCTACATCCTCGAGCGGGCCGACAAGGTGTGGGAGGACAACCGGGGCTGGAACGGCGTGTACGGCAAGATCCCCGAGCCGCCCTCCACCTACTACTACCGCCAGATCTACGGCTGCTTCTTCGACGACGTCCACGGCCTCACGCCCGACGCGCTGGAGAAGTGCGGGGTGGACAACATCACCTTCGAGACCGACTACCCCCACAGCGACAGCACCTGGCCCCACAGCCGGGAGGTGGGCCAGAAGCTGATGGGCCACCTCGACGACGAGGTGGTCACCAAGCTGGTGCGGGGCAACGCCATCCGCATGCTGAGCCTTCCCGTTCGAGCCGTGACCACCACTGCGGACGCGGCCGCCACCGTCGGCCCCGATCCCGACGCCACCTACCAGCTGCTGATCGGCGGGCGAGCGGGTCGACGGCGCCAACGGCACCTACGAGATCGTCAACCCGGCCACCGAGGCGGTGGTCGGCCACGCCCCCAACGCCGGCGCGGCCGACGCCCAGGCCGCGGCCCAGGCCGCGGCCGACGCCTTCCCGGCGTGGTCACGCACCGCGCCCGAGGAGCGGGCCGCCATCCTGGAGCGGGCGGCCGACCTGCTCGACGAGCGCTACGCCGAGCTGGTCCCGCTGGTGCAGGCCGAGACGGGCGCCACCCTGCGGGTGACCAAGCAGATGCAGGTGCCGCAGGCCGCCACCCGCTTCCGCCGCTACGCCCGGGGCATCGACCAGGAGCTCGAGATCCCGCTGCCGCCGGCGGCGATGCCCACCACCGCCCTGGGGCCGGGCGGGATCATGGGTGCGGTGGCCCGTCGGGCGCCGGTCGGCGTGGTGGCCGCCATCACCTCGTACAACTTCCCGCTGACCAACACCGCCGGCAAGGTCGGCCCGGCCCTGGCCATGGGCAACACCATGGTGGTCAAGCCCGCCCCGCAGGACCCGCTGGCCATCGTGGCCCTGGGCGAGGTGTTCGCCGAGGCCGGCCTGCCCCCGGGCGTGCTGAACGTCCTGGTGGGCGAGGGCTCCGAGGCGGCCGAGGCGCTGGTGGCCTCGCCCCAGGTGGACATGATCAGCTTCACCGGCTCCACCGCGATCGGGCCAGCGCATCGGCGAGGTGGCCGGTCGAGGCATGAAGCGCCTGCTGCTCGAGCTGGGCGGCAAGGGCGCCGGCATCGTGTTCGACGACGCCGACCTGCAAGACCGCGGTCGGGGCCATCGCCAGCGCCTGGGCCTTCCACTCGGGCCAGATCTGCACCGCCCCCACCCGTGTCCTGGCCCAGCGAGGCATCTACGACCAGCTGGTCAGCGGCCTGGCCGCGGCGGCCGGTCGGCTCAAGGTGGGCGATCCGCTCGAGCGCCGACACCGTGCTCGGCCCGGTGATCACCGAGGTGCACCGCGGCCGGGTCGAGGGCTACATCGCCTCGGGCCGCGAGCAGGGCGCCACCGTGGTGGTGGGTGGCGAGCGTCCGGCCGAGCTGGAGCGAGGCTGGTACGTGCCGCCCACGCTGCTGGCCGACTGCCGCATCGACATGAAGGTGGCCCAGGAGGAGATCTTCGGCCCGGTGGTCGTGGTCATCCCCTTCGACGACGACGACGAGGCCGTCAGCCCTGGCCAACGCCACCGAGTTCGGGCTCTACGACTACGTCTTCTCCGGCGACACGTCGCGGGCCTACGCGGTGGCCCAGCAGCTGCGCACCGGCAACGTGGGCATCAACACCGTGCAGCGCAACCACGAGACGCCCTTCGGCGGCTTCAAGATGAGCGGGGTGGGACGCGACGGCGGGCGATTCGGCTTCCACGCCTACAGCGAGCTGCAGTCGATTGTCTGGCCCGGCTAGCGCCGGGGCGAGCCTGGCCCAGCTGAACGCCGGGACCTGACCCACAACGGAGACGGCCGGCACCGCTCGGCCGAGGAGCGTGTCCATGAGAGGGATCGTGTTCGACGAGGGCGGCCTGAGCGTCGCCGACGACCTGACGGTTCGCGACCTGCGACCCGACGAGGTGCGGGTCGACCTGCAGGCGGCCGGGGTGTGCCACAGCGACGTCTCGGTGATCGACGGGACCATCCCGTTCCCCACGCCCGGTGGTGCTGGGCCACGAGGGCACGGGGATCATCGCCGAGGTGGGCTCGGACGTGTCGGGCCTGGCCGTGGGCGACCACGTGGTCATCTCCACCTTGTCCAACTGCGGGGCGTGCGACGCCTGCGACAGCGGCCGCCCCACCCACTGCCGCCAGTCCATCGGCAAGATGTCGGCTCCCTTCCGCCAGGGCGAGCGCAAGGTCCTCCAGTTCGCCAACATCGGGGCCTTCTCCGAGCAGACGGTGGTCAAGGCTCGCCAGGCCGTGGCCATCAACAAGGACGTGCCCTTCGAGGTGGCGTCGCTGCTCGGCTGCGGGGTCATCACCGGGGTGGGCGCGGTGTTCAACCGGGCCAAGGTGACCCACGGCCAGAGCGTGCTGGTGGTGGGCGTGGGCGGCATCGGGCTCAACGTGATCCAGGGCGCTCGCCTGGCTGACGCGCTGCCCATCATCGCGGTGGACACCAACCCGCGGAAGGAGGAGCTGGCCCGCCAGTTCGGGGCCACCCACTTCATCAACGCGGCCGAGGTGGACACCGTCGAAGCGGTCAAGGAGATCTGCCCGAACGGCGTGGACGTGTCCTTCGAGTGCGTCGGGCACCCGGCGCTGATCCGCAACGCCGTCGACGCCCTCGACTGGGGCGGCACGGCCGTGATCCTGGGCGTGCCCAAGTTCGGCACCGAGGCCAGCTTCCTGGTCAGCGCCATGTACAACGACAAGACGATCATGGGCTGTCGCTACGGCGCCGGGCGCCCTCACAAGGACATCCCGCTGTTCGTCGACCTGTACCTGGCCGGCCGGCTCAAGCTCGACGAGCTGGTGACCAAGACCTACGACCTGGCCGACATCCAGACCACCATCGACGACATGGGTCACGGCGACCTGGCTCGCGGCGTCCTGCGGATCGCCTGACGTGGCCCTGCCGGCGGAGTGGGCCGAGCTGGCCGAGTCGGTGCGCAACTGGGGCCGCTGGGGTGACGACGACGAGCGGGGCACGGCCAACCTCATCGACGACGCGGCCCGCCGTCGGGGGCTGGCGGCGGCGGGCGCGGGTCGACACCTGTCGCTGGCCATCCCGCTCGACCAGCGCAGCCCCCAACAGGGAGGCGCGCCCGGACGCCTGGCCCCGCTGCGCACGATGCTCTCGATCAACCAGACCTACACCGGCGCGGAGGGCGATGCCGCCTTCAACGACGACACGGTGGTCATGGCCATGTCGGCCGGCACCCACGTCGATGCGCTCGGTCACTGCAGCTACGGCGGGTTCCTCTACAACGGGTTCGCGGCCGACACCGTGTCGGCGGTCGACGGGCTGACGCGCTGCGGCGCCGACAAGATCGGGCCGCTCATGAGCCGAGGCGTGCTGTTGGACCTGCCGGCGGCGCGGGGCGTCGATCGACTCGAGCCGGGGTACGCGGTCACCGCCGAGGATCTCGACGCGGCGGTGGAGCTGGCGCGGGTGGAGCTGGCGCCGGGCGACGTGCTGTGCGTGCGCACCGGACACATGCAGTGCTTCCACGAGGGCCGCACGTCGGACTACAACCACGACAGCCCCGGGCTGTCCACCCACACCATCCGATGGATCCGCGACCACGATTGCGGCGCCGTGTTCACCGACACCTACGTGTACGAGGTGTGGCCGCCCCAGGACTGGGCCGCGATGATGGTGGTGCACATGATCCACCTGCGCGACATGGGCCAGGTGCAGGGCCAGAACTTCGACTTCGAGCCGCTGGCCGCGGCCTGCGCCGACGACGGGGTCTACGAGTTCCTCTTCACCGGCCACCCCGAGCCCTTCACCGGCGCGGCCAGCGCCCCGGTGCACCCGGTGGCCACCCGCTGAGCGGGCGGACCACTCGACAACCCAACCCTCGATCTCGCGCTAGAGGGTTGGGTTGTGACTCATGTCTTACCCTCTACCTTCGGTCCGGTTGCGCCGATAAGCTCTTGCCCTTCGCGTTCCGCCCGCCGGGATGCCGCTGCACACGATGGCGATCGACACCACCTCCATCGGGACCGCGCCGCGCACGCACGTCCCGACTCCGGCCCCTTCGGCTGATCCGGTCGAACCCGCGGGCCCCAGCGCGCCCCGAGTCACCCTGCCGCGCTTCGGGCCGGGGCTGGTTCGCTACCAGCCCGCCATCGACGGCCTGCGCGCCGTGGCCGTGCTGGCCGTGCTGGCCTACCACTGGCCGGCGTCGTGGATGCCGGGTGGCTTCCTCGGGGTCGAGGTCTTCTTCGTCATCAGCGGGTACCTCATCACCTCGCTGCTGTTGGGCGAGCGCGTGCGCACGGGCGGCACCGACTTCAAGCAGTTCTGGATCCGCCGGGCGCGTCGGTTGCTCCCCGCGCTCTATGCCCTGCTGGTGGTGGTGTCGGCCGCCTGGTTGATCTGGCACCCGACCGAGGTGGCCGGCCTGCGCGGCGCGGTGGCCGCGGCCGCCGCCTACGTCAGCAACTGGTACCTCATCGCCGTCAAGCAGTCGTACTTCGAGAGCGTGTCGCGACCGTCGCCGCTGCTGCACCTGTGGTCCTTGGCGGTCGAGGAGCAGTTCTACCTGATCTGGCCCCTGGCCCTGGCCGGGCTGGTCCGGCTCTTCCGCCGGCGCATGCGCCTGGTGCTGCTGGCCACGCTGGCGCTGGCCGCCGGCTCGGCCGCGCTGGGCATGGTCGCTCTACCACCCGGGTCTCGATCCCTACCGCATCTGGTACGGCACCGACACCCGCGCC
Source organism: uncultured Microthrixaceae bacterium (assembly GCA_963793965.1). Taxonomy (GTDB): domain Bacteria; phylum Actinomycetota; class Acidimicrobiia; order Acidimicrobiales; family Acidimicrobilacustridaceae; genus UBA4742. The sequence continues at coordinate 340,229 of CAWCCB010000005.1, read as the reverse complement.
GCCGGCATCCTGCTCGGTGCCGCCCTGGCCATCGCCGTGCCTCCGTGGCGGATGCGGGCCACCGTGCATCGCAGCGCCACCTTCCTGCTCAACGTCCTGGCCGTGGTCTCGCTGGCCGGCGTGGTGTGGATGTTCGTCCACGTCAACGAGTTCGACCCGTTCGTGTACCACGGCGGATTCGTGCTGCTCGACCTGCTCACCGTGGCGCTGATCCTGTCGCTGGTGCACCCCGCCGTCCACCCTGGTGTCGCGGGCCATGTCGGTGGGGCCACTGGTGTGGATCGGGCGCCGCTCCTACGGCATCTACCTGTGGCACTGGCCCATCTTCGTGGTCACCCGGCCCGGCCTGGACGTGTCCTTCGGGGGCTGGCAGCTGCTCGGGCTGCGCCTGGGGGCCACGCTGGTGGCGGCCGAGCTGTCCTACCGGTTCGTGGAGCTGCCGGTGCGCAACGGTTCGCTGAAGCGTTGGCTGCAGGCCCGTCGCCCCGTCGCCCGCGCGCCCGACGCCGAGGGCGACGCGCACAGCGATGCCGACACCCCGTCGTCGCCGCTGGCCCCACCCCCGCCCCGCCCCATGACCATCGAGTTGACGGCCAACGGCCCGGTGGCCGTGGCCGACGATCGCCCCAAGCGGGCGCCGGGGCGGACCCTGGTGGCCTCGGTGGCGGCCGTGGCGGTGGTGGCGGTCATCAGCACCGGGCTGGTGCGGGCCAAGCCCGACGACGTCCATCCCCGGCCTCGACCTGCGCGGCGTGGTCCACGACAAGTTGGGCGACGTGATCTCCGACGGCCCCGGGGCGCCACGTGGCCACCCGCGTGGGCACGTCGTCGACCACCGTGGCCCCGCCCACGACCGTGGCCGTGGCACCCGACCACCACCGTGGCGCCGCCCCCGGTCACCGCCCCGCCCGCTGCCCCCCATCGTGGCCGTGCCCGGCGACCAGCTGGTGGCGGTGGGCGACTCGGTGCTGGAGGGGGCGCGGGGCTGGGTCCGCCAGCAGTTCCCCGGCGTGCTGATCAACGCCGTGGTCGGTCGGCAGTTCGAGACGTTGCCCTCGTTGCTGGGCGAGTTGCAGGCCGCCGGCGAGCTCCGGCCCGAGGTCATCATCGATCTGGGCACCAACGGTCCGCCCACCGATGCCGATCTGGCCCGGGTGCTCGGGGCCCTGGCCGGCGCCCAGAAGGTGGTGCTGGTCACCACCCGCGAGCCCCGGTCCTGGCAGGACGTGTCGAACCAGCGGCTGGTGGCGGCGGCCGCCGGCCACCCGAACGTGCGTCATCGCCGACTGGTACGCGGCCAGTGCCGGCCATCCCGAGTACTTCGTGAGCGACGGCGTGCACCTCACCCAGGCCGGTGGGTCAGGCCTACGCCGAGACCCTGGCCGCCGCCCTGCGCTGAGCCGCTCGCGGGCTTCGGCGGGGTGGGTAGCCTCGGTCGGTGGACGCCGCCGAGATCATCGACCTGTTGGGCCTGACCGCGCATCCCGAGGGCGGCTGGTACCGCGAGACCTGGAAGGCGGCCGCGGTGGGTGACGCCCGGCCGACCAGCCGGCACCGCCATCTACTTCCTGTTGGTGGCCGACGAGTGGTCGCACTGGCACAAGGTGCTCGATGCCGACGAGATCTGGCACCACTACGGCGGCGCGCCGCTCGAGCTGTGGACCTCGGCCGACGGCGTGAGCCGCGAGCGGGCCGTGCTGGGCACCGACCTGATGGCGGGGGAGCGACCCCAGCTGATCGTGCCGGCCGGGGTCTGGCAGGGCGCGGTCAGCCTGGGGGACTACACGCTGGTCGGGGCCACCGTGGTCCCTGGCTTCACCTACGACCGCTGGGAGCTGGCCCCGCCCGGTTGGGAGCCCGGCCAACCGTTGCCCACGGGACGCTGAGGCGATGACCGTCGTGACCATCCGTGACGCCCGACCGGCCGACCTCGACGAGATCTGCGCGCTGATCGTCGAGCTGGCCAGCTACGAGCAGGCCCCCGACGAGGTGGCCTTCGAACGCGACGAGGTGGGTCGCCACCTGTTCGGGGACGACCCGGCGGCTCGGGTGCTCATCGCCGAGACCGACGACGGTCGGGTGGCCGGCATGGCCCTGTGGTTCCGGACGTTCTCGACCTGGGTCGGTCGCCCGGGCATCTGGCTCGAGGACCTGTTCGTGCGTCCCGAGCACCGGGGCCACGGCTACGGCAGGGCGCTGCTCGCAGGCGGTCCGGGACCGCACCGACGGTCGGGTGGAGTGGACGGTGCTGGACTGGAACCAGTCGGCCATCGACTTCTACCAGGCCCTGGGCGCGGCCCCGGTCGACGGCTGGACCCGCTACCGCTGGGAGCCGAGGAGCTGATGGCGCTCTACTACTGGACCAGGAGCCCGGAAGAGAAGTCGGTGTACCACGACAAGCAGGAATGCCCGGAGGGCCGGAAGATCCGGCCGGCCGACCGGGTCGACAGCGACATCCGACCCACCAACCGGGCCCGGTGCGAGGTCTGCCCGACGGCCAGCGACTAGCGCCGGCTGGGGGATCAGCCGATGACGTCGGCGCGGGCGGCCAGGATGGCCTCGCAGCCGGGCCTCGACCTCGGCCGTGCCGCCGTCGTCGGTGAACACGTAGGCGCGGCCCCCGAAGATGGCGTCGACCACGTTGGTCGCCACCGCCGTGGCCGGCACCGTGCCGATGGGGTTGAGCCCGGTCTTGATCATGCCGGGCATCACCACGCTCACGCCGACCGGTGCCTCGATCGCCTCGAGCTCGGCGCGCAGCACGTCGGACAGCCCCAGCACGCCGTGCTTGGCCACCGTGTAGGGCCCGAGGCGGCCGATGGCCATGACCGCGGCCATCGAGGCGGTGTTGACCACGTGGCCCTCGTCGGCCGTGGCCAGGATGCGGGGCACGAAGGCGCGCACGCCGTGGATCACGCCCCACAGGTTCACGTCGAGCACGCGGTGCCAGTCCTCCAGCGACAGCTCCCACGAGTTGCCCCGGTTCACGATGCCGGCGTTGTTGACGGCCACGTGCAACGCCCCGAACTGCTCGATGGCGGTCTGGGCGGCGCGCTCGACCGCTTCGGGATCCGACACGTCGACCACGATCGGTTCCACCCGGGCGCCCTGGTCGCGCAGTCGGGAGGCGTGCGCGTGGAGGACGTCGGTGGCCACATCGGCCATGACCACCGCCATGTCCCGGGCCACGAAGGCTTCGACCACGGCCAGGCCGATGCCGCTGGCCGCGCCCGTGACCACCGCCGTGCGTCCTTCGAGTCGGTCCATCGGCGGAGACTAGCGAGCATGCTCGGCCCTCTGGTGGGGAGCGCTCGTGTCCTAAGCTGACGCCTCGTCAGAAATCCTGGGGCGGAACAGCCCGCGCCACACACAGGGGGGACACGATGGTCGAGGCTGACACGCTCTGGGGATTCATCGAGGCACGGGCGGCGGCCACCCCCGATGCCCTCATGGCCGTCGACGAGTTGGGACGCGAGCTGACCTTCGGCGCCTACCGCGACCAGGTCGAGGTGGCGGCCGCCGGCCTGGCCGCCGACCACGGCATCGGCGCCGGGGACGTGATCACCTGGCAGCTGCCCACCTGGCTCGAGTCGATGGTCCTGGTGGGTGCCATCTCCCGGCTGGGTGCCATCCAGAACCCGGTGCTGCCCATCTACCGCGAGCGCGAGGTCGGCTTCTGCGTGCGCCAGGCCAAGGCCAAGCTGCTGGTGGTGCCGTCCAACTTCGGCAACTTCGACTTCGTGGCCATGGCCGACGCCATCGCCGACGACGTGGCCGGGGTGTCGGTGATGACCTCGGATCGCTCGCTGCCCGCCGGCGACCCGGCCACGCTGCCCGCCCCCTCGTCGTCGGGCGACGACGTGCGCTGGCTCTTCTACACCTCGGGCACCACCGCCGATCCGAAGGGCGCCCAGCACACCGATCGCACCATCACCGCGGTGGCCTCCGGCATGAGCCAACGCCTGGCCATCACCGCCGCCGACCGCAACGCGCTGGCCTTCCCATTCACCCACGTGGGGGGCATCACCTGGTTGTTCACCAGCCTCATGGAGGGGATGGCCAACATCTTGTTCGAGGCCTTCGTGCCCGACGTCGTGGTCGAGGTCCTGGGCGCGCAGGGCGTGACCCTGGCCGGATCCGGCACCGCCTTCCACCAGGCCTACCTGGCTGCGCAGCGCAAGAGCGACACGCCCATCTTCCCGAAGCTGCGGAACTTCCCCGGTGGTGGCGCCCCCAAGCCTGTGCCCTTCTACTACGAGATGAAGGAGGTCTTCGGCGCGCCGATCGTGTCGGGCTACGGCCTGACCGAGGCCCCGGTGCTGACCATGGGGTCGGTCGACGACCTCGACGAGGACCTGGCCAACACCGAGGGCGCGCCCATGCCCGGCGTGGAGCTCAAGCTGGTGAAGCTGGACGGCGCCCCCGCCGGGGTGGGCGAGGAGGGCGAGATCCGGGCCAAGGCCCCCCAGCTCATGCTGGGCTACCTCGACGCCAGCCTGGATGCCGACGGCTTCGACCAGGACGGCTACTTCCGCACCGGCGACCTGGGCACGCTCAACGAGCGCAACATGCTGTCCATCACCGGGCGCCTCAAGGACATCATCATCCGCAAGGGGGAGAACGTCAGCGCCAAGGAGGTCGAGGACCTGCTGTTCTCCCATCCCCACGTGCTCGACGTGGCCGTCATCGGGCTGCCCGACCCCGAGCGGGGCGAGCGGGTGTGCGCGGTGGTGACCACGCCCGAGGGGATCGAACCGCTGGGCTTCGACGAGATGGTGGCCTACCTCAAGGACCAGCGGCTGATGACCCAGAAGATCCCCGAGCAGCTCGAACACGTCGAGGTCATCCCCCGGAACCCGACCGGCAAGATCCTCAAGCACGAGCTGCGCAAGACCTACGGCGCCGGCTCGCCGGCCTGAGGCAGTTCCGGCCCGCCGGCCTGAGGCAGTTCCGGCCCGCCGGCCTGAGTTACTGAATGCTGCGTGGTCCATATCGACGGATGGCACGCATGGCTTCGCCGCGTGAGTTGACCCCGAGTCGTCGGTAGGCGTTGGCTGTGTGCTTCTCGACGGTTCGGACGCTGAGCGAGAGCTGTTGGGCGATCGCCTGCAAGCCGTACCCCTCGTCCATGAGGGCCAGGATCTGTTCCTGGCGCGGAGTGAGGGCGGACCGTGGCCCGGCGCGCCGGACGAGGACCGTGGTGACTGGAGCGCCGCGGAGCAGTTCGAGTTCGACATCGCTGTCGGACGATGCGCCTCATCGACGGCTCGAGCAGCAAGCGGCGCAGGTTCTCTCGGCCCGATTCTGTGGTCAGCGCCAGCTGGGAGCGCTCGAGCAGTTCGAGCGCAAGTCGGTCGGCATCGAGCGGGGCGAGATCGTGGTCGAATGTTGCCGCGCCGGTTGAATCCGCCAACTGGCTCAGCAGAATGCGGCGGGCCACGCGCTCTCGGACTTCGCGCCAGGCGCCGCGAAGCACGAGACCGAGAACGTCGAGCCGCCTCAGATCGGAGTCGGTGAAGTCACTCGTGCGGCCGCCACGATTGAGCGCCAAGCCGATGGCCCATCCTGGTCCCTCGGCCACGTACACCCCGGCCTGATGGAGCACCCCCATGGGCCGGTAGAACTCGTTGTATGGGAGAGATGCTCGCCAACGGGACGGAATGAGGTCTGACAACTTGGCTGCTTCCAGGGAGTGGGCTCGTTCGTACCAGAGAAAGAACGGGAGCTCGAGCTCGCGGTAGCTGAGGGTGGTCGGCAGGCCAGTCGGAGCGGCGTCGTCAAGCGTGGCCTGTATGAGACCCCGATCCGTGTCTGCGCGAATCCAGGCCGCGAAGTCGCACGCGACAAGCGCCGGAGCGTGTTCGATGACCAACCTCCCCAGCTCTTCGAACGACTCGACTCGGCCGACCCGATCGACGAGCTCGCCGAGGTCGCCGTGAGCCCCCATACGACTCATTATCGCACGCGCCACGGTGGTTCAACAGACAAAGGACGGGTGATTGGGAGGAGTGGTCTTCCTCGAGGAAGGTACGCAGTTTTGCGTATTGCCAGTGGTGTCGCGGCCATGCGCTCATGGTCAGCATCAACACGGCGGCTGCCAGGCGGCGCCATGAGAGAGGGAGCGCCCAGACATGCGACTGAGGACCAGGATCGGAGTCGGAGCGGCGGTGCCATTGCTCCTTGTGCTGGTGGCGAGCAGTGCTTGGGCGGCCGGGACCCGAGCCGGCCGGGGGGCCAGCGCGGTTCAGCCTGCGGCCGTGGCGCCCGGCTTCACCCAGTCGAAGTACACCGCCATCACCCCGTGTCGGATCGCCGACACCCGTGTGGCCGGGGAGGCTCACCGTCGGCGCCACCCGTCCCCTCCAGGTGTCGGGGTCGAGCGGGTTCTCCGCCCAAGGTGGCAACACCGCCGGGTGTGGCGTGCCCAACGGTGCCTCGGCCGTGGCGGCCACCGTGGTCGCGGTGAACGAGAGCGGGCCGGGCTATCTGATCGGCTGGCCTTCGGGCGCGCCACAGCCGAGCGCCTCGTTCGTGAACTACTCCGGGACCAACCTGGTCAGCTCGGGCGTCACGCTCACGATCAACCAGAAGGTCAACCTGCTGGCCGGGGTCAACGCAACCGACGTGGTCGTCGATGTCGACGGCTACTACACCCCCACCCTCTGGGTCCATGTGAGCGGGGACGGGTCGGTGTTGGCGAGCGGCGGGGACGTGGCGAGCACGACGGTGGCCGACCCGAATACTGCGGCGCCGTATCAGGTCCAATTCGACCGGGACGTCAGCAACTGCGCCTACGCAGTGACGGTCGGCTTCGACCAGAACTACGCCACGGTGAGCAAGGGATCGAGCAGCGACGTCGTGCTGGTGAAGGTCACCTCGCACTCGGGCACCCTGTTCAAGGCTGACTTCTACCTGACGGTGGACTGCTAGCACCATGGGCCGTGGAGCTAGCATCGAGGCCGCGACGCGGTGGCGGACCGGACGGTCCGGACGACCTCTCTCGGTCGTCCGTCGTCTGGGGGTGGCCGCCCTGGCCGCGCTGACCAGCTGCTCGGTGGTGGCTCTGGTTGCCCCCGCGGCCCACGCCGACATCCGGTTCGGTCTCGAGCAGGTCGACATCCGCAACGTCGAGGTGGGCGGTCCGGTGATGTCCACCACGAGCAACTGCGAAGGATTCGTCCGGCACGACTCGCCGGTCATCCCGGTCACGATCGAGGCCAGCTTCATACCGCCCCCGGGCGGGCAGCCGATCGGGCCCTACGCGGTGGCCAACTGGTCCGGCGGATTCGGGGGTGTCGACGATCACTTCGGCCGCGGCCAAGCTCACGAGTTCGTACAGTTCTTCCACATCCTGCTCACGGTGGACTCGCTCCAGTACCACGGGCCCGGTGTGTACTCCCTCGATGTCATCGTTCAGGATGTCGGGCTGGCGTCGGGGTATGACGAGCATGACGAGATCCCCGTTCACATCGGCGGGCTCCCTCCCTCGACGGCCCATGCCAACGTCAAGTGCGCCACGGTCGGCGACGGGCTAGCCGGGTTGAAGGATGCCGCCGGGTCGGAGGTGGTCTCACTCGGGAAGGAGATCTTCAAGACCCTCGGGTGCCTCACGTGCAACTTGTTCCTGAAGGTCCGCAGCCAGGTGACGTACTACGACAAGGTGCTCCACGCCTTGGCGCTCGACCTGGCCGCGGACGATCCACCCGACAACGACTATCAGCAGATCGCGTCACCCGACCCCCCGCCACCCCTGTCGCCGCCATCAGGTCTGAGCTCCGCTCAGCAGACCGCGTTGAGCGCCTTCGCGGCCGGCACGACCCAGGCGATCGGCCTGACTCGGGCGTTGTACACCACCGAGGACCGCATCTGGGGGGCCGACAACGCCGCTGACCAGTACTGGTACGACCGCCAGATGCTGGCCTTCTCCGCGCTCGGCCACCCAGGCCGCAGCCGCGTTTGCCGCGCTGCCCTCGCTGAACGCGAACCTCGAGGCATCGGTGGCCGCCGGCGTACCTGAGTTCCCGATCGGAATGGATGACGCGACACAGGTGATCAGCTCGTACGAGTCCGGCCCGCCCACCGAGCAGGTCACGACCCTCACCGTGCTCGGGGCTTCACCCGCGGAGCAACGCCGCATCGCGCAGGACATGACCTCGATCGATCCCGCCGATCTGGTCACCGCCGATGGGCTGGGCGCGGCGTTCTCCCAGCACGATGCCCAGATCGCCGCCGATCTTTCCGCCTTGGCCAACTGGACCGCGCGTGCAGTCGACGAAGCGGCGCCCATCGTCAGCTCGGTCACCCCGAACCGTGAGTCGGTGGTGGGCGGCGACGTCATCACGATCACCGGTGCCAACCTGGCCGACGTCACCGGGGTGGATTTCGGGCCGTCCACGCCTGATGCCGGTGAGGCCTCCCTGGAGGGTTGCACGGAGACCAGTTGCGTCGTGCTCGCGCCCCGGGTTCGGGCACCGCGGACGTGGTGGCGGTCGGCCCGGGGGGTCCGTCGGCCATCACGGCGGCCGATCAGCTCACCTACCAGTCAGGTGGCCGCGCCGCGGTCAGCGCCGTGCTGCCCTCGCTCGGCTCCACCGCTGGAAACGACAGCGTGACCGTGCTGGGCACGGGACTGAACAACGGAATCGTGTACTTCGGGCCGACCGTGGCCCAGGACTGGGCGTGCGCGGACGACGAATGCGTGGCCGACTCGCCTCCGAGCGCGTCGGCTGGACCGGTGGACGTGACGGTGGTGACTCCCACCTCGACCTCGGCCGTCGTGGCCGCCGACACCTTCGTCTACGAGGCTTCTCCGCCGCCACCCACCGCCCCCACGGTGACCGGCGTCTCGCCGAACCACGGGCCCGACGTGGGCGGTGACGTGATCACGGTGATCGGGACGAACCTGGGTAGTGCCAGCGGGGTGGAGATCGACGGCGCGGCCGCCGACTTCGTTCCGATCGACAACACCGATCTCCAGGTGACGACGCCCGACCACGTGCCGGGGACGGTCCACGTCACGGTGGACGGCCCGGGTGGGTCGTCGGCCATCTCCGCCGCCGACCGGTACACCTACGCGGTGGAAGGCACGCCGACCGTGACCAGCGTCTCGCCGTCCGCCGGCTCGGGCCTGGGTGGCACGCCGGTGACGGTGACCGGTACGAACCTGTTGGGCAGCACGTTCTCCTTCGGGTCCCACGACGCGGGGCAGGCCATCTGCTCGGCCACGTCGTGCACGGTGACCTCGCCCGCCAGCGCGGCCGGGGTCGTGGATGTGGTCGCAGAGAACGGCGACGGCAGGTCGTCGGCGGCGTCCAGCGCCGATCGCTTCACGTACTCGGCCGGAGCCGCGCCGGTGATCACGGGCATCGCGCCGAACGCCGGGCCCGTCGCGGGGGGCACCGGCGTGGTCGTGACGGGGGCGAACTTCAACGCCACCGCTTCGGTGGCCTTCGGGAGCGGACCTCCTCAGTTCCCGACGTGCTCCAGCCAGTCATGCTCGGTGGTGGCGCCGGCCGGGTCACCCGGACCGGTCGACATCCGGGTCACCACCATCGCCGGCACCTCGGCGGTCAGCAACGCCGATCGGTTCACCTACGTCCAACCTGCCCGGCCCACCGTCACCATGGTCACTCCCACCTCCGGGGACACCACGGGCTTCACCGATGTCGAGGTGTACGGCACCGACCTGCTGGGGGGCCAGGTCTTCTTCGGTGGCCAGCAGGCGTTCCCGGACGAGTCGGGCACGCCCTGCTCGAACACCGAGTGCACCGTCAGCGCCCCGGACGCCTCGGCCTCCGGCACGGTCGACATCACCGTCGAGACCTCGGCCGGGACCTCTGCGGTCAGCCCGCTCGACCGCTTCACCTACCTGCGCCCGGCGGTCACCGCGGTGGCGCCCGACACCGGGTTCACCGAGGGCGGGACGCCGGTGACCGTGACGGGCAGCGATCTGGCCGGCGACACCGTCTACTTCGGGTCCATCCCGGCCAGCGACTCGGCATGCACCGCCACCCGATGCACGGCCACCGCGCCGGCCGCGGATGCGGCCGGTCCCGAAGACGTCCACGTCATCAGCGAGTTCGAGGACACCTCGCCGACCACCTCGGCGGACGTGTTCACCTACACGGTCCGCCCAGCGCCGACGATCACGGCGGTCTCACCCGCGTCGGGTACCGACGAGGGCTGGGACACGGTCACGATCACCGGGACCGACCTGGACGGCGGCACGGTCGACTTCGGGGCGAACGCGGCCAACAGCCAGACCTGCACCGCCACCTCCTGTGTGGCCACGTCACCGGTATCCGAAGACACCGACGCCGATCCCGTCGATGGTCCGGTGGACATCACCGTCACAACTTCGGCGGGCACCTCGGCGGTGTCGTCGGCCGACCGCTTCGCCTACCACCGGCCCGGGAGGCCGACCGTCACCGCAGTCTCGCCCAGCTCCGGCTCGGTGGTGGGCGGAACGACGATCACGGTGACCGGAACCAACCTGACCAACGGCGAGATCTTCGTCGGTGACCAGGTGGCCGGCGAGCCCAGCTGCACGGTCACCGCCTGCACCGTCGATGTCCCACCGGCCACCAGTGCGGCGACGGTGGACGTCACCGTAGAAACCGACGGAGGTACCTCGGCGGCGAGCTCGCACGATCACTTCCAGTACGTGCTGCCTCCCGTCCCCACGGTGACGAGCGTCTCACCGGCCGTGGGTCCGACGAGCGGCGGCACGCTGGTCACGATCCAGGGAACGAACCTCGGTGGCGCCTCTGTGGACTTCGGGGCAGTGGCCGCCGTTGACCTGGCGTGCACGGACACGACGTGTGAGGTCCAGGCGCCCGCCGGCGTCGCCGGCCCGGTCCACGTCACCGTCGCCACCCCGGGCGGGACTTCGTCGCCCTCGTCGGTGGACGAGTTCACCTATTCCCACGTGTCGGTCACCGATGTGGCTCTCCCGCCCGCCGACACCGACACCGGCGCCTCGGGTGCAGGCCACCTGAGCCAGGGCATCGGGGAGGACCTGTGGTTCACCATTCCCCAGCAGAGCGAGGTGGCCAAGGTCACCCCGGGAGGCACCATCACCGACTACCCGACGGTCACGGCCGCCGCCAGCCCACTCGGTATCGCCGAGGGCGCGGACGGGCGTATGTGGTACACGGAGGCGACACCCAACAAGGTGGCGGCCATCGACTCGCACGGAACCCAGACCGAATACCCCGTGCCGGGCCAGCCTGGAGACATCCGGGAGCCGGTCCTGGGTGCGGACAGCCGCATCTGGTTCGCCCTGGACGAGTCGGGGGCCATCGGGGCCATCTCCACCACGGGTCACGTGTCGATCTACAACCTGCCGAATCCGCTGAGCGATCCCCTCAGCTTGGCCCTCGGTCCCGACGGGCGGATGTGGTTCACCGAGTCCGGCAGCAGTGCGATGGGCGCCATCAGCACCACGGGCCAGATCACCGAGTACGCGCTGCCCGAGGCGGGCGCGGCCCCATGGGACATCACCAGCGGTCCCGACGGACGCATGTGGTTCACGGAGAACGAGACCGGGAACCTGGGTGCCATCACCACTTCGGGACAGCTCAGCCAGTATCCGATCTCCGGCGCCGCGGCCGTCTCGACCGGCATCACGCTCGGCCCGGACGGACGGTTGTGGTTCACCGACCCTGCCGTCGATCAGGTGAGCGCCTTCGACCCGAACGGTGGAACCACCACTGACTACACGCTGCCCGGTGGGGCGCTGGGGGAGGGCCCCAAGTACCTGGCCATGGCGCAGGACGGCTCGATCTGGGTCAGCGAGTTGAAGGCCGACAACGTGGCCCACCTGACCGGCCTCACCGCCGGCGTCGCCCCGGCGGTGACCTTCGTGAATCCGGGTAGCGGGGCGGTGGCGGGCGGCACCAAGGTCACCATCACTGGCGCCAACCTGACCGGGGCAACGTCGGTGAAGTTCGGTTCAGTAGCGGCCACATCGGTCACCGTGGTCGACGCCGCCCACGTGACCGCCATCGCCCCGGCCGAGGCGTCCGGGACGGTGGACGTCCGGATCACCACGCCGGCTGGCACCACCGCGATCGCATCGGCCGACCACTACACCTACGGCACGGCAGCGGCCCCGACCCCCTTGGTGACCGCGGTGGCACCGGCCATCGGCTCGACCGCCGGAGGCCAGATCGTGACGGTAGCCGGTCTGGGCCTGACGGGGGGACGGTGAGGTTCGGCGCCACCACCGCCACCGGGTCGGTGTGTTCCGCCACCAGCTGCACGGCGACCGCCCCGGCGGGGTCGGTGGGCTCGGTCGATGTGACCGTGACCACCGTCGCCGGCACCAGCGCCCAGTCGAGCGCGGATCACTTCACCTACCTGGCCCCGCCACCCCCCCGGCCGGCCATCACCCACGTCAGCCCCGACTCGGGGCCGCCTGCCGGAGGCACCTCGGTGACCGTCACCGGTACCAACCTGGCTGACGGACTGGTCCGCTTCGGCTTGGATCAGGCCACGGGGAGTTGCGCGTCGACCTCGTGCGTCGTCGCCGCCCCGCCCGGCGGTCACGGCCCGGTCGATGTGACCGTGACCACTGCGGGTGGGGCCAGCGCCTGGGTCCCGGATGACACGTACACCTATGGCGCGGCGTCACCGACGGTGCCTGGCGTGCCCACTGGCGTCGTTGCCGAGGCCTTCGACGCCTCGGCTGGGGTGTATTGGCAGGCGCCCTTGTCCGACGGCGGGTCGCCCGTCACGTCGTACACGGTGACCGCCTCTCCGGGCGGACAGACCTGCACCGCCTCACCCGGCTCGCTGTTGTGCGATGTCAGCGGGCTGATCGACGGGACGCCCTACACGTTCACGGTGACGGCGACGAACGCGGTCGGGACCGGCCCGGCGTCGGCCCCGTCAGCGCCGGTGACTCCTACGGCCGGACCCGGTGACTCGTTTCATGGCTTGGCGCCCGCCCGCATCCTGGACTCTCGGCCGGGGCCGGGCAACGCAGGTGGATTCAGCACCCCGTGGGGGCCGGCGGTCACCCGGGACGTGCAGGTGGGCGGGTTGGGCGGCGTGCCGTCCGACGCCGACGCGGTGGTGTTGAACGTGACCGTGACGAACCCCTCGGCGGCTGGGTTCCTGTCCATCTTCCCGGCTGGGGGAACCAGGCCGACGATCTCCAGTCTGAACTTCACGCCCGGCCAGACCATTCCGAACCAGGTCACGGTCAAGCTCGGTGTCGGGGGCAAGGTGTCGATGTACAACCTGGCCGGCAACACCGATGTCGTCGCCGACGTGACCGGGTACTACGACGCCAGCAGTGGGGACGGCTTCACCTCGCTGACCCCGGCGCGTCTGGTGGACTCTCGCCCGGGGCCGGGCAACGCAGGTGGATTCAGCACCCCGTGGGGGCCGGGCGTCACCCGGGACGTGCAGGTGGGTGGGCTGGGCGGTGTGCCGTCCCATGCCGACGCGGTGGTGTTGAACGTGACCGTGGCCGACACCACGAGCTCGTCGTACCTGTCGATCTGGCCCCAGGGTGCGCGTCGGCCAACGGTGTCGAGCCTGAATTGGACGCCGGGCGAGACCATCCCGAATGCGGTGACAGTCAAGTTGAACACCGCCAACGGGAAGGTGTCGCTCTACAACCTGGCAGGGAACACGGACGTCATCGTGGATGTGGCCGGATACTTCTTGCCCGGCGTGGGGAAGGCCTTCCACCCGCTGGCGCCGGCTCGCGTGCTGGATTCGCGTCCCGGCCCCGGCAACCTGGGGGGCTACGTCTCGCCCTGGGGTGCCAGTACGACCAGGATGCTGTCGGTCAGCGGCGTCGGCGGGGTGCCGTCCGGGGCGGACTCGGTGGTCACCAACATGACGGTCACCGACACCACGGCCTCGTCGTTCTTGACCGTGTGGCCCCAGGGCGCGAGCCGCCCCACCGTGTCATCGCTCAACTGGGCGACCGGCGTCACCATCCCCAATGCGGTCACGGTCAAGTTGTCGGCCGGCGGCCAGTTGGCCATCTTCAATTCAGTCGGGCAGGTGGACGTCATCTGCGACGTCTCGGGCTATTACGGCTGAACGCGCCAGACAGCTTCGTGGGGTAGACGAAGGGATGCACCGGTCCAGCCAGACCCCGTCGCGGGCCACCAGGGGACAGCCGGCCAGGGGAGCGCCGGTGGTGGTGTTGGTGGCGTCGGCCGCGCAGAACTGCACCATCCAGGCCGGTCGGGTGCCGTCGGTGGCATTGGCATCCGAACGGTGGTGGGTGAGTGACGAGAAGGCCACCGCCTGGCCCGCGTGCAGGGGGACGACCTGGCCCACGGTCCCGACCGACTCCGCGATCTCGAGCAGTAGTGGCTGACAGCCGCCGAGCGCAGATCGAGCGAACCAGCGTCCGCCTGGCGGCCCGAGGTCGGCGAGCTGACGGCACCTTTGACCCACTGGCGATTCCCTGCGCCGCGACGTCGGACCCTATGATCTGACGCCTCATCAGAAACGTCGACGCAGGGGAATCGATCCATGGGTTTGTTGGACGGCAAGGTGGCGATCGTGACGGGCGCCGGGCACGGCATCGGGCGGGGGCACGCCCTCGAGCTGGCCAAGGAGGGGGCCACCGTCCTGGTCAACGATCTCGGGGTGTCGCTGGCCGGCGAGGCCGGTGACGGCGGGGAGCGCGCCGCGGACCTGACCGTGGACCTGATCGAGGGTCGGGGCGGGGTGGCCGCCGCCAACTACGAGGACGTGGCCGACGTCGAGGGGGCGGCCCGCATGGTGGCCCAGGCCGTCGAGCTCTTCGGCCGCCTCGACATCGTGGTCAACAACGCCGGCATCGCCCGCGACGCCACCATCTGGGGCATGACCGAGGCCGACTGGGACTCGGTCATCCGCGTCCACCTCAAGGGCACCTTCGCCCCCACCCAGGCCGCGGTGCGCCACTGGCGAGAGCTGAGCAAGGCCGGCCAGGACGTGTCGTCGGGTCGCATCATCAACACCACCTCGGGCGCCGGGCTGGTGGGCAACTTCGGGCAGGCCAACTACACCGCGGCCAAGGCCGGCATCGCCGCCTTCACCCAGACGGTCAGCCTGGAGGTGTTCAAGCTGGGCGTGACCGTGAACTGCGTCGGCCCGGCCGGCGCCACCCGCATGGCCGCCTCCATCCCCGGGGCCGGCATCGTGGCCACCGAGCCCGACGAGTTCACCGAGTGGAACCGCATGGACCCGTCCCTGGCGTCGCCGTTGGTGGCGTGGCTGGCCAGCGACAAGGCCGGGCACGTCACCGGCCAGATCATCCGGGCCGTGGGCGACGAGATCGTGCTGATGAACGGCTGGAGCAACGGCAACGCCATCCGCAAGCCCGAGCAGCGCTGGGAGGCTTCCGAGTTGTCCGCGCTGATGAACGCCGACATCTTCCACAGTCGGGCTCCAGGCCTGCGGTATTGATGCCGACTAGACCGGGGTGATGGCAGACCCGCCCCACGGCGACGAATCCGCCCACACCCACCCCGTTCCCGGCGCGGACCCCGCAACCATCGTCTCGCCCGCGGCGGCGCCGGCCGGGCGGCCTCGCCTCCACCCCCACCCGCTGCGGAAGTGGTTCGTCGCCATCCTGTCGGTCTGGATGCTGGCCGCCGTGGCGCTGTGGGGGCACCTGGCCCAGGACGCCGTGCCGTACCTGGTGGCCGGTGACCTGGTCCACCAGCCCCACGAGATCTACGGCTATTCGGGGGGCGAGTTCTTCGAGGTCCGGCCGGCGTTCGCCCGGCACTACTGCCAGCTGGCTCCGGCTGGCACCAACTGCTCGGCCGTGGAGACCGGGTACTTCAGCATGCCGGCGGTGCTTCCCTTCGCCGTGGTGGTGGGCGCCGCAGGCCCCGGGCTGGGCGTGCTCATCATGCGCCTCCTGGCCGCCGGGGCGCTGGCCGGCGGGATGCTGGTGCTGTGGAACCGCCTGGCCGGGCGTTCGCCGCGGGCGCCGGGGCTGCTGGTGGCCACCGCCCTGCTGTTGACGCCGATGGCCATGGTGCCCATCGTGTTGGGCCAGACCTCGCCCTACCTGTTCCTGGCCGCGGCGCTGGGCGTGCGTCGCACCGACCGACACCGAAGCTGGTCCTGGGCGGTGGCCGGGCTGTGGACGATGACGATCGTGCTCAAGGTCTTCCCGGCCGCGCTCGGGCTGGTGCTGCTGTGGCAGCGACGGTTCCGCCTGGTGCTGATGGCCGGGGGCGTGCTGGTCGGGCTGAGCCTGTGCGGGCTGGCGCTTGGCGCCCGTGTGGCTGTGGGGCGACTTCGTGCGCGTGTCCCAGCAGATGTCGTCCCACTCGCTGGCCAACCCCTACAACGGCTCGATCGAAGAGGTGGCCTCCAGCTTCTGGCGCCCGCTGGTCACCGGCGGCTGGGGTCCGCGCCTGTTGTGGGTGGCCCGCATCGGCGCCGCGGCCGGGCTGTGGTGGTGCACCGTGCGCGATGCCGACGACGACGCCCAGTGGGCCTACGGCTGGTTGGTCGTGCTCCTGGTGGCGCCCCTGGTGTGGTGGCACTACCTGTGGGTGGCGGTGGCCGCCACCGGGATCGTGCTCGCCCCTCGGCGGGTCGATCCCCGCGCCCTGGTCATGCTGCCGGTCCTGGCCCTGGTCACGGTTCCGCTCAGCATCGTGAACAGCCGCAACTCGGCGTGGCCGGTGGCCCAGGGCCTGTTCCTGATCGGCGTGGCGGTCGCGCTGGCCGTGATCTCGGTGCACGCTCGTCGAGCGGACCGGCTGGCCCATGTCTGACTCGCGACCCGCCCTCGGGCTGCGCCACCCCCATCCGCTGCGCAAGTGGTTCGTGGCCATCCTCGGGATCTGGGTGGCCCTGACCCTGCTGCTGTGGGGGCGCCTGGCCCAGGACGCCATCCCCTACCAGGTGGCCGGCGACCTGGTCCACGCCCACCCCGACCAGGTGTACGCCAGCCGCTCCGGCGACCTGTTCGACCTGGAGGCGCCGTTCGCCCGCAAGTGGTGCCAGCTGGCGCCGTCGGGCACCCATTGCGACCAGGTGGCGGTGGCGTTCGTGAGCGCGCCTCCCTCGATCCCGTTCGCGGTGCTGCTCGGCGCCCCGGGCGCGGCGCTGGGCGTGGCCCTGGCCCGCCTGCTGGCCAGCCTGTCGCTGGCGGTGGGCATGGGCATCCTGTGGAACCGCCTGGCCGATCGGATCCCCCGAGGCGCCGGCCTACCTGGTGGCCAGCGCCCTGCTGCTCACCCCCATGGCCGCGGTGCCCATCGTGTTGGGCCAGACCTCGCCCTACCTGTTCCTGCTGGCCTGTCTGGGCGTGACCCGCACGCGTCCCGCCCGGCAGTGGTCGACCGTGGCGTTGTGGGCGCTGACCATCGTGTTGAAGCTGTTCCCGGCCGTGCTTGGGTTGGTGCTGCTGTGGCAGCGACGGTTCCGCCTCATCGGGTGCGCGCTGGCCTCGGTGGCGGCGCTCAGCCTGCTCAGCCTGGTGGTGGCCCCGGTCTCGATCTGGTCCGACTTCGTGCGCATGCCTCGGTGGGCGTGACCAAGCACTCGATCGGCAACCCCTACAGCGGATCGCTGGACAACGTGGCCCATGCCATCTGGGCGCCGCTCACCGAGAACCGCCTGCTCTCGATCGCCTCGCTGGCCGTCCGGGGCGCCGTCGGCGGTGTGGCTGTGGTGGTGGGGGGTACGCGACGCCGATGACGACGTGCAGTGGGCCGTCGGCTGGTTGCTGGTCCTGCTGGTGGTGCCGCTGGTGTGGTGGCACTACCTGTGGGTGGCGGTGGCCGCGCTCGGCTCTCGTGCTGGCCGACCGCGCCGTCGACCGCAAGTGGCTGGTGGCGCTGCCGGTGCTGGCCGCCCTCACCGTCCCGCTGAGCTTCGCCAACACCCAGGGGCACGGCTGGGTGGTGCTCCAAGGCCTGTTCCTGGTGGCCGCGGCCATCGCCGTGCCCCGTGATCGCCCGCACCGGCCGCCAGGCGCGACTGGCGCCTGGGTCGGCGCCGCCCCCAGCCCAGCCGCCCCGGCCGGTGGCCTGGACGAAAACGAGAACGTGTTCTAATCTTGTGCTCCGGCCGACGCGGCGACGCGACGGCACCCACGTCGTGCCTCGAAAGGATCCCGCATGGAATTCGGCGTCTTCGCGCAGCTGTTCGTCCCGCGCTACGAGCGAGACGCCGACCCCATGGCCGAGCACAAGCGCATCATGCGCAACATCGACATCGGCGTGGCCGCCGATCGCAACGGCATCAAGTACGTGTGGTGCCCCGAGCACCACTTCCTCGACGAGTACAGCCACATGCCCGGGCCCGAGGTGTACCTGTCGAACCTGGCGGCGCGCACCGAGCGGGTGCACGTGGGCTCGGCCATCTTCAACGTGACCCCGCCGGTCAACAAGCCGGTGCGGGTGGCCGAGACCGTGGCCCTGCTCGACCACATCACCGAGGGCCGCTTCGAGTTCGGCAGCGGTCGCGGATCGTCGACCACCGAGGTGTTCGGCTTCGACATCGACGACCTGGACGAGACCTCCAAGATGTGGGACGAGGCCATCCGGGAGATCCCCAAGATGTGGAAGGACGGCGAGTACTCCTACGAGGGCACCTACTTCCGGGTGCCGCCCCGCCAGGTCTTCCCCAAGCCCTACGGCGACAAGCACCCGCCCATGTGGGTGGCGGCCGGCAGCCCTCCCACCTTCGCCAAGGCCGGCGGGATGGGTCTGGGTGCGTTCTGCTTCACCCACGGCACGCCCGGCAAGATCGCCCCGCTCATCGGCGCCTACAAGGACGCGGTGGCGCAGGCCGAGCCGGTGGGCGACTTCGTGAACGACAACATCATGGTGGTCACCAACATGGTGTGCATGGAGGATCGCGAGCAGGCCTTCGAGACGGCCATCACCTCGGGCATGAACTACTACACCAGCCTCCAGATGCACTGGCTGGACAACATCCCCAAGCCCGACGGGTTCCCGGTGTGGCCCGACCTCATCCCCGAGCCCACCATCGACCAGATCAAGAAGGCGTCCGAGATCGGCATGGTGGTGGTGGGCGATCCCGACGACTGCGCCCGGGCCGTCCAGCGGTGGGTCGACATCGGCGCCGACCAGCTGTGCTTCAGCCCCACCACCAACAACATGAGCCAGGAGGCCATCGTGGCCTCCATGGAGCTGTTCGGCAAAGAGGTCATCCCGCAGTTCGACACCGATCCGGTGCATCGCAGCACGCGCATGCGCGAGGGCTCGCTCGTCGCCCAGACGTGATCGCCCGGTCCGCGATCGCTCCCCGAAATCTGTGCACCTGATGCACCGTAAGGTGACGACGTGCACCGATTTGGGGACGTACGTGCGGTGACCGAGCCGACTCCCGGCGACCTTCAACCTGGCCGACATCTGGGAGGCGGTGGCCCCCCGGGTGGGCGACCGCGTGGCGGTGGTGTGCCAGGACGTGCGCCGCACCTACGCCGAGCTGGACGATCGGGCCACCCGCCTGGCCCACTGGATGGCCGACCACGGCGTCGGACCCGGCCAGCACGTGGGCCTGTACCTGACCAACAGCATCGAGTACTTCGAGGCCATGCTGGCCTGCTACAAGCTCCGGGCCGTCCCGATCAACGTCAACTACCGGTACGTGGCCGACGAGCTGCGCCACCTGTTCGCCGACGCCGACCTGGTCGGCGTGCTGGTCGAGCCGGACGTTCGTCGATCGCCTGGCCCAGATCGCCGCCGACCTGCCCCGCCTGGCGTGGAGCCTCGAGCTGGGCGAGCCCTACGAGCGGGCGCTGGCCGCCTCGTCGTCGGCGCGTCGACTTCGGCCCGCGGCGCAGCGACGACCACTACGTCATCTACACCGGGGGCACCACCGGGCTGCCCAAGGGTGTGGTCTGGACCCAGGAGGACGCCTTCTACGCCTGCATCGGCGGCGGCGACCCGACCCGCCAGAGCGGCGGGGTCACCGACCCGGCCGAGCTGGTCGACCGGATCATGGACGCGCCGGTGGTCTTCCTGCCCGTCGCCCCGCTCATGCACGCGGCCGGCCAGTGGACCTCGCTGTCGTGGCTGTTCTGCGGCGGGACGGTGGTGCTCCTGCCCGGGCTCGCTCGACCCGGTGCGGGTGTGGCGCACCGTGGGCGAGGAGCGGCGTGAACCTGATGACGGTGGTGGGCGACCCGGTGGTGCGGCCGCTGGTCGACGCCTGGCTCGCGACGGGCCCTTCGACGTGTCCAGCCTGTTCTCCATCGGGTCGGGTGGCGCCCCGCTGTCGCCCGCGCTGCGCGAGCAGCTCATGGGGATCCTGCCCGGCGTGGTCGTGTCCGACGGCTTCGGGTCGTCCGAGACCGGCGCCCAGGGCGCCCAGCGCCTGACCGAGGCCGACCACTCCGGCGACATGACCGCCTTCACGCCCTACCCGTCGACCACGGTGATCGACGAGACCACCCGACGGCCGGTGGAACCCGGATCGGGGGCCATCGGCCGGGTGGCGCTGAGCGGGCGCATCCCGCTCGGCTACTACAACGCCCCGGAGAAGACGGCCGAGACGTTCGTGGAGATCGACGGGGTCCGCTGGGTGCTGACCGGCGACATGGCCACCATCGCCGACGACGGCACGGTGCGCCTGTTCGGTCGGGGCTCGGGCTGCATCAACACGGGCGGCGAGAAGGTCTTCCCCGAGGAGGTGGAGGCCGTGCTCAAGGCGCATCCGTCGGTGTACGACGTCCTGGTGGTGGGGGTGGACGACCAGCGCTGGGGCCAGGCCGTGGCCGCCGTGGTCGAGCCCACGCCGGGCGAGTCACCCACCCTCGACGAGCTGGCCGAGCACTGCCGGGCCTCGCTGGCCGGCTACAAGGTGCCCCGATCGCTGGTGCTGGTCGACCACGTCGAGCGCTCGCCGGCCGGCAAGGCCGACTACCGCTGGGCCCAGCGAGCCGCCGCCGGCGACTCCACCACCGGCTGAGCGCGGCTCGGCGAGCGGCACGCCGGCATCGCAAGCTCGACAGGCGGGAACCTTCCCGGTAACCGGCCGCAACGATGCCCGATTTGCCAGCGGCCCGGCGAGGCCTGGGGCACTCCTACACTTCGCCCGTGTCGAAGGGCCGGCTCGAAGCCTTCAGCGATGGGGTCATCGCCATCCTCATCACCATCATGGTGCTGGAGCTGCGCGTCCCGCTCAGCCCGAAGTTCTCCGCCCTGCGCCCGTTGGTCCCGGTCTTCCTGAGCTACCTGCTCAGCTTCGTGAACCTGGGGATCTACTGGAGCAACCACCACCACCTGCTCCAGGCCACCGAGCGCATCAACGGCCGCATCTTGTGGGCCAACCTCAACCTGCTGTTCTGGCTGTCCCTGTTCCCCTTCGTCACCGGGTGGATGGGGGAGAACCACTTCGCCACCGTGCCCGTCGCCCTCTACGGGGTGGTGGCGCTGCTGGCCGGCGTGGCCTACTACGTGCTGGAGATGGCCATCGTGGCCGAGCACGGTGGCGACTCGTCGCTGGCCCGAGCGGTGGGCAACGATCGCAAAGGCCGGCTGTCGGTGGTCATCTACCTGGTGGCCATCCCGCTGGCCTTCGTGAACCGCTGGGTCGCCCTGGGGCTCTACGTGGTGGTGGCCCTGATGTGGTTCGTGCCCGACCGGCGCATCGAGGCCCGGCTCAACCACCCCACCGACGAGGACGACGCGACGGCCGAGGGCTGAGCGTGGCGACGACGCGGGCGACTGAACCCGGGCCACCGAACGCGGGCGGGTCGCGGTCGCGCCCCACCGGGAATCTGGGCATCAAAATGTGCGAATTCCGCACACAAAGATGCCCAATTTGCGAGAGGGGGGCGGCTTGGTCAGGCGGCGGCGAGTAGCGCACCGGCATGTGCTTGATGCCGCCGATGAAGTTGGAGCGCAGGTACTCCACCTCGCCGTCGAGCTTCATGTCGGGCAGGCGGCGGATCAGCTCGTCGAAGATGAGGCGCAGCTCCATGCGGGCCAGGTTGGCGCCCAGGCAGAAGTGCGGGCCGCCACCGCCGAAGGCGATGTGCTCGTTGGGGGAGCGCTCGATGTCGAAGGGGAAGGGATCGTCGAAGACCGTCTCGTCGCGGTTGGCCGAGATGTGCCACATCACGACCTTGTCGCCCTTGCGGATCTGCTTGCCGCCCAGCTCGTAGTCCTCCAGCGCGGTCCGGCGGAAGTGCATCACCGGGGTGGCCCAACGCAGGATCTCCTCGATGGCGCCACCCAGCAGCTCGGGATCGGCCTTGAGCTTGTCGAACTGGTCGGGGTGGTCGAGCAGCGCCTTCATGCCGTGGGCGGTGGCGTTGCGGGTGGTCTCGTTGCCGGCCACGGTCAGCAGCATGAAGAACATGTCGAACTCGAGCTCGCTGAGCTTGTCGCCGTCGATCTCGGAGCCCAGCAGGCGGCTGATGATGTCGTCCTGGGGATCGTCGCGGCGCAGCTCGGCCAGGCTGTGGGAGTACATGAACAGCTCGGCCGCGGCGTTGCCGGCCGCTTCCATGCCCTCGGCGTCCTTCTGGAACTCCGGGTCGTCGGCGCCGATCATGCGGTTGGACCAGTCGAAGAGCTTGCGGCGGTCGTCCTGGGGGACCCCCATCAGCTCGGCGATGGCCTGCAGGGGCAGCTCGGCGGCGATGTCGCCCACGAAGTCGCACCGGCCCTCGTCGGCCACGTTGTCCACGATGGCGGCGGCCTTGGCCGTGAGGTGCTGTTCGAGCAGCCCGATCATCCGGGGCGTGAACCCCTTGTTCACCAGCAGGCGGTACCGCGTGTGGCGCGGCGGGTCCATGTACAGCATCATCTCCCGCACCATGGCCCCCTCGCCCTCATCGGCGATGTCGGGGATGGAGATGCCGTGCTCGGCCGACGAGAACACGTGGGCGTCGCGGTTGACCGCGATCAGGTCGGCGTGGCGGGTGATGTTCCAGAAGCCGCCGCCGCCCGGCTCGGTGTGCCAGTGCACCGGGATCCTCGCTGGCGCAGCAGGGTGAACATCTCGTGATGGCGTTCCTGGCGGAAGACATCGGGGTCGAGCAGGTCGACGTCGGTCAGCTCCATGGGGTCTCCTTCGGCCACGGCGCGGCCCGGGTTGAGACGAGGGGTTGAGGCTCGAGACGGGGACAGTCACCGACACCGTAGTCGAGTCGAGTTAGAACACGTTTCAGTTCGAGACTAGGGTCGGTCGGGCAACCCGGTGCCGGCATCGCGCCGACATCGGGTCGCCAGGGGATTCCGCTCAGCACAGGGGACGAGCAGGCATGGGCAGGTTCAGCGACACCGAGGTCGAGCGGGAGCTGCTCGCCTTCCTGGAGATCCAGCACGCCCAGGACTGGGACCACATGTGCGACTTCTTCACGCCCGATGCCGTCTACGTCGAGCACGCCATGGGCACCTTCGTCGGCCGCGAGCCCATCCGGGAGTGGCTGGTGCCGTGCATGGCCCCGCTGGTGGGCTGGGAGTACCCCACCAAGTGGTACCTGGTGGGCGACGACCGGGCCGTGCACTACTGGGACAACATCCTGCCCACCCCCGACGGCGATGACGGCACCTACCTGTTCAGCGGGATCACCGTGCTCGACTACGCCGGCGACCACCTGTGGTCGCGTGAGGAGGACCTCTACAACGAGGTCGAGATGAACAACGTCCTGCAGGCCTGGCTGGCCGCCGGGGGCCGCCTGGGTCCGGCGGCGGGGCAGGGCTGAGCGGTGGCCGGTCCCCTGACCGGGGTGCGGGTGGTGGAGGTGGCCGGGCTGGGCCCCGCGCCCTTCGGCGCCATGGTGCTGGCCGACCTGGGCGCGGACGTGACCAGCATCGACCGACCCGACCGGGTGTACGGCCTGCCGGTGGAGTCGGCCAAGGGCAACATCTACGCCCGGGGCCGGCGATCGGTGGCCGTCGACCTCAAGTCCCCCGAGGGCATCGCCGTGGTCCACCGGCTGGTGGCCGGCGCCGACGTGTTCATCGAGGGCTTCCGACCCGGGGTGGCCGAGCGGCTCGGCATCGGTCCCGACGACCTGGCCGCCGGACATCCCGAGCTGGTCTACGCCCGCATGACCGGCTGGGGCCAGGACGGACCCCTGGCGGACAAGGCCGGCCACGACCTCAACTACGTGGGGCTGGCCGGTCCGCTGGCCCACATCGGTCGGGCCGGGCCAACCCCCGACCTCGGCCCTCAACCTGCTGGCCGACTTCGGCGGCGGGGGCCTGCTGCTGGCCATGGGCGTCTGCGCCGCGCTGGTGGAGCGGGCCACGCTCGGGCCGGGGCCAGGTCATCGACGCGGCCATGGTCGACGGGGTGGCCCTGCTGTCGTGCGCGGTCGGGACAGGCCTACAACGGCGGCTACTTCTCCACCGAGCGCGGCACCAACCTGTTCGACGGCGGGGCGCCCTACTACGACAGCTACCAGACCGCGGACGGCCAGTGGCTGTCGGTGGCGCCGCTCGAGGACGAAGTTCTACGCCGACCTGCTCACCGGCCTGGGTCTGGCCGAACCGTCGGCCTGGCCCGGCGGCCAGGTCCCCGACCGCGACGACGAGGCCAACTGGCCGGCGCTGCGGGCTCGGTTCACCGAGGTCATCGCCCGACGCCCCCTCGACGAGTGGCTCGAGGTCTTCGCCGACCTCGACGCCTGCGTGGCCCCGGTCCGGCCCTTCACCGAGGTGGCCGACGATCCCCACATCGCCGCCCGCGGCACCTGGCTGGCCCACGACGGCGTGATCCAGCCGGCGCCCGCGCCGCGCTTCGCCCGCACGCCGGCCACCCTCGACCGCCCACCCGTGCCCGCCGGCCACCACACCGACGAGGTGTTGGCCGACGCCGGCTACGCCCCCGACCAGATCGACCAGCTGCGCGCCGCCGGCGCCGTCGCCTGATCTGCCGCCTGACCTGCCCCGTGACCCGCCGCCCGAGAGACCTGGAGTCCGCCCGTGCACCTCGCCTACACCCCCGAACAGGACGCGCTGCGCCAGGAGCTGCGGGAGTACTTCGCCGGGATCGTCACCCCGGAGGTGGCCGAGGAGATGTCGCGGGGCGACATGGGCGGCCCGGCCTGCCTCGAAGCCGTGCGCCAGATGGGTCGCGACAACTGGCTGGCCGTGAGCTGGCCGGCCGAGGTGGGCGGCCGGAACCTGTCGCTCATGGAGCAGCTCATCTTCATGGACGAGGCCCACCGGGCCGGGGCGCCGGTGCCGCTGCTCACCGTCAACACCGTGGGCCAGACCCTGCTCCAGCACGGCACCGACGAGCAGCGCCAGCGCTTCCTGCCCGCCATCCTGCGGGGCGAGGTCCACTTCTCCATCGGCTACACCGAGCCCGGCTCGGGCACCGACCTGGCCTCGCTGCAGACCAAGGCGGTGCGCGACGGCGACGAGTGGGTCATCAACGGCCAGAAGGTGTTCACCTCCCTGGCCGGGTTCGCCACCCACATCTGGCTGGCCGCCCGCACCGATCCCGACGTGCCCAAGCACAAGGGCATCTCCATCTTCGTGGTCCCCACCGACACGCCGGGGTTCTCGTGGCAGCCGCATCCACACCATCTCCAGCGCCGAGACCACCTCGACCTTCTACGAGAACGTGCGGGTGCCCCACGCCAACCTGATCGGCGAGCTCAACGGCGGGCTGGCACCTGATCACCAACCAGCTCAACTACGAGCGGGTGTCCATCGCCCTGCCCAGTTGGGCCCAGCACGCCTACGAGCAGGTGGTCGACTGGGCCAAGGAGACCAAGCTGGCCGACGGACGGCGGGTGATCGACCAGGAGTGGGTGCAGATCAGCCTGGCCCGGTGCCGGGCCCGCATCGAGTACCTGGTGCTGCTCAACTGGAAGGCGGCCAGCGGCGGGACCCTCGACCCCGGTCTGGCCTCGGCCACCAAGGTGTACGGCACCGAGCTCTACCTGGAGAGCACCAAGGCCCTGCTCGACATCGTGGGCCAGGCCGGGTACCTGCGGGGCGACTCGCCCGGCGCGGTGCTGGCCGGCCAGCTCGAGCGGGCCTACCAGACCCACCTGATCCTGACCTTCGGCGGCGGGACCAACGAGGTCCAGCGCGACCTCATCGCCCTGTTCGCCCTGGGCATGCCCCGCGTGCCCCGCCACTGATCCGCCCGACCGAGCCCGACGGAGCCACCATGGACTTCACCTTCAGCGACGACCAGCAGGCCATCACCGAGCTGGCCGCCCAGATCCTGGGCGACAAGATCACCCACACCTCTGCGCGCTCGCGCATCGGCCGTCGGGACGACGGTCGATCGAGGCGGGTCGAGCGGTTCGCGGCCGACGCCTGGGCCGAGCTGGCCAAGGCCGATCTGCTGGGCATCGGGCTGCCCACCGACGTGGGCGGCGGAGGCTACGGCGTGATGGGGGCGGCGCTGGTCCTGACCGAGATCGGGCGCACCGCGGCGCCGGTGCCGTACCTGGCCTCGATCGTGGCCGGGGCCATGGCCGTGGCCGACTTCGGCACCGCCGCCCAGCGCTCGGCGCCTGCTGGCCGATGTGATCGCCGGCCGGCGCTTCCTGACCGCGGCCCTGGCCGAACCCGGCGTGGCCCTGGCCCCCGAGGTGCCCGCCACCACGGCCACGCCCACCGCTGGCGACCGACGGCGGGCGACGGCTGGCGCCTGGACGGGACCAAGTCGTTCGTGCCCTGGGTGTCGCGCGTCCTCGACGGGGACTCGCCCGAGGCTCGGGGTCGGGTGCTGGTGCCGGCCACCACCCCGGACGGCTCGGTCGATCGTGGCGCTGGTGGATCCGGGCGCCGCCGGGGTGACGGTGGTCGATCTCGACCTGACCGACGGCTGGCCCGAGTCCGATCTGGTGCTCGACGGCGTGACGGTCTCGGCCGAGCCGACGTGCTGGCGGGCGACGGGCGGGTCATCACCGCCTCGATCGTGGACCGGGTGACGGCCGGGCTGTGCGCCACCCAGGCCGGCGTGAGCGCGGCCGCCCTGCGCCTGACCGCCACCTACACCACCGAGCGCCACCAGTTCGGCTCGCCCATCGCCACCTTCCAGGCCGTGGCCCAGCGGGCGGCCGACGCCTACATCGACACCCAGGGCATCCAGTTCACCGCCTGGCAGGCGGCCTGGCGCCTGGACCAGGGCCTCGACGCGGCCGACGAGCTGGACATCGCCAAGTTCTGGGCCGCCGAGGCCGGCAGCCGGGTGGCCGATGCCGCCCAGCACCTCCACGGCGGGATCGGGGTGGACACCGACTACCCGCTGCACCGCTACTACCGGCTGGCCAAGCACCTCGAGCTCACCCTGGGCGGGCGCACCGAGCGGCTGCGACGCCTGGGCGCCCGGATGGCCGCGTCATGAGCCCGACGTCGACGATCGAGGCCCCGGGACGTCGGCCCGCCCCGCCTGGCCGCCATCACCGGCTCGGCCTCGGGCATCGGCGCGGCGGTGCGGGCCCGGCTCGAGGCGCGATGGCTGGGACGTCATCGGCGTGGACCTGGCCGGCCAGGAGGTCGAGGCCGACCTGTCCACGCCCGCCGGTCGGTCCGGCGCCGTGGCTGGCGTGCTGGCCCTGGCCCACGCCGAGCCGACCTCCGACGAGCCCGGCGCTCGACGCGGTGGTGGCCTGTGCCGGGCTGGGCCCCCAGGTCCCGAGCCGCCAGGCCCTGGTGTCGGTCAACTACTTCGGCGCGGTGGCCGTGCTCGACGGGCTGCTGCCGGCGCTGGCCGCCGGGCCTGGCCTCGGCGGCGGTGGCCATCTGCTCGAACTCCATCTCGGTCACGCCCATGCCCGACCTGCGCCTGGTCGAGCTCATGGTGGCCGGCGACGAGAGCGCGGCGCTGGAGCTGGCGCCCGAGCTCGACGGCCCCACCGTCTACGCCATGACCAAGCTGGCCCTGGGCCGGGCCCTGCGGGCCCGGGTGCAGCCCTGGGCCGACCACCACGTGCGGCTGAACCTGGTGGCTCCCGGGCCGGTGCAGACGCCCCTGTTCCAGGGGACGCTCGACGACCCGGTGCTCGGGCCCCTGGTCGGCATGCTGCCGGTGCCCATGGGCCGGCCCTCGCAGCGCCGAGGAGATCGCCGGGCCCATCGCCTTCCTGTTGTCCCCCGATGCCGCCATGATCCACGGCTCGGTCCTGTTCGTCGACGGGGGCAGCGATGCCCTGCTGAGGAGAGACCATGTCTGACCGCCACCACCGCGGCCACGTCCACCGAGGAGGAGCCCCACGCCATCTTCGAACACGATGGCCACGTGGCCACCCTCACGCTCAACCGGCCGGCCAAGCGCAACGCCCTGTCCAGCGAGATGTTGGTGCGGATGTACGACGCCTGGGTGGAGGTGGACACCAACCCCGACATCCGGGTGCTGATCGTGACCGGCGCCGGGGGGAACTTCTGCTCGGGTGCCGATCTCAAGGCCATGGCCGGGGGCTACGGCGACGCGCCCAACGAGTGGTCCGAGCGGATCGCGGCCGACGGCGACCTGCACTGGAAGGCCCTGCTGCGCCACTTCATCCCCAACAAGCCGATCATCGCGGCGGTGGAGGGCTACGCCGTGGCCGGCGGCACCGAGATCCTCCAGGCCATGGACATCCGGGTGGCGGGCGAGAACGCCACCTTCGGCGTGGCCGAGGTGCGCCGCGGGCTGTTCCCCCTCGGGGGCTCGACCGTGCGCCTGTCCCGCCAGATCCCCTACACGATCGCCGCCGACCTGTTGTTGACCGGGCGGTTCGTGCCCGCGGCCGAGGCCAAGGAGATCGGCCTCATCGGCTACGTGGTGCCCGATGGTCAGGCCCTGGCCAAGGCCCACGAGATCGCCGAGACCATCGCCGCCAACGGGCCGCTGGCCGTGCAGGCCGTGCTCAAGTCGATGCGGGCCACCCGCGAGCTGCCCGAGAAGGAGGGCCTGGCCCTGGAGCTGGAGTACGGGTGGCCGGTGTTCGCCATCCGAGGACGCCAAGGAGGGCCCGACCGCGTTCGCCGAGAAGCGGGCGCCGAACTTCACCGGTCGCTGAGGCGGCCTGGCGGTGCCGCCGTGGCCCGATCCGCCCCGGCATCGGGTCGATCGGGGGTTGGGAGCAGGGGACCTGACGGGCCCCTAGTGTGGGGTCGTTCTCCGCGGAGCAAGGGGCAAGGGCGATGAACGTCAGCCGCAACGAGAAGGCCGCCATCAGCCTGGGCGCGATCGAACTGATCTGCCTGTTCCTGTTCTGGATGGGCCTGTCCGGGGCCTTGGCGCTGGGCCTGGCGCTCATCGCCACGGCGGTGTGGGTGGTGACCCTGCGCATCACCCATCCCCGCCTCGGGCACCTGACCCCGCTCGAGCGGCTGGGCTGGGGCCCCGATCCAGCCCCGCCGGCCCGCCCGACGCGCCCCGCGCCGCCCGGCTCGCCCGGGTCCGCCGGCCGGCCGCGCCCCGGCTCGCCGGACCCGCAGTCCGGGGTTCGACCCGATCGCTCGGTCCTGGCCCGGCCGCGGAGCGAGGCGCAGGGTGGTCGATCCGGTCGAGGGCTCGTCGGTGGTGGTGCCCGCCGATCCGCAGACCCAGGCCGCCCTGGCCGCCCAGCGGGCCGAGCGGGAACGGGCCCGGGCCGAGGAGCGCGAGCGGCTGCGCCGGGCCCGCGACGACGCGCGGGAACAGGAGCGGGCCCGCAAGCAGCAGCAGCGCCAGGAGGCCGAGGCCGCCCGCCGGGCGGCGGCGCAGGCCCGCGACGAGGCCGAGCGCGCCCGCCGTGAGGAGGCCGAGGCCGCCCAGGCCGCGGAGCGAGCCGAGCGCGAGGCGACGCAGGCCGCGGCCCGTGACGCGGCCGAGGCGGCCGAGCTCGGGCCGAGCGTGAGGCGGCCGAAGCCGCAGGAGGCCCAAGCCCGTCGAGAGGAGGCCGAGGCGGCCGAGCGGGCCGAGCTCGAGCGCCAGGAGCTGCTGGCCGAGGAGGCCAGGCTCAAGGAGCTGATCGCGGCCGAGGAACGGGAGCGGGCCCGGCTGGAGGAGCAGGCCCAGGCGCGCCGCCTGGCCGACGAGCAGGCCCTGCGCCAGGCGGAGGAGCTGGCCGCGCAGCAGGCGGCCGAGCGGGCCCGGCTGGAGGCCGAGGCCGCTGGCCCGCCGGGCCGCCGAAGCCGAGGCCCGTCGAGCCGCGGAGGAGGCGGAGGCGGCTCGCCAGGCCGAGGAGCAGGCGCAGGCCGAAGCGGCGGAACGAGCCAGGCTGGCCGCCGAGGCCGAGGCGGCCGAACAGGCGCGGGTGGCGGCCGAGCAGGCCGAAGCGGCTCGCCAGGCTGAGGCCGCCCGTGTCGAGGCCGAGGAGCGCGCCGCCCGCGACGCGGCCCAGCTCGAGATCGAGGCTCGGCGGCTGGCCGAGGAGCGAGCGGCCTCACCCGCACCGGACCCGGCCTCGCCGAACAACACCCAGGAGGTCATCGACTGGGAGTCGGTGACCAGTGACCGCGACATCCTGGCGGCCAGCGACGTGGCGTCGCTGGATCCCGCCGCCGAGAGCGCGGCCACCGAGGCCAGCAACAAGGCGCGCCTGTTGAACAAGGTGCGCCTGCGCCTCAGCGACTACGAGTAGCCGCCCCGCCTCCAGCTCCCGCTATCCGCCCCGCCTGGCGAACCTGTCAGCTCAGCGACCGCTCTCGGGGTCGCTGAGCTGACAGGTTTCACGGTTTGAGGTGAGGCTCAGCTGGGCTGGTAGCCGGCGGGCAGGTTGATGGTCTTGTCCTCGAGGTAGGCCTCCAGGCCCTCGGGGCCGAGCTCACGACCGATGCCCGAGGACTTGAAGCCGCCGAAGGGCGAGCCGAAGTCCATGCCGAAGCCGTTGACGGTGTAGGTGCCGGTGCGCACCTTGCGGGCGATGTCGATGCCCTTGTCCACGTCGCCGGTCCACACCGTGCCCGACAGGCCGTAGTTGCTGTCGTTGGCGATGGTGACGGCGTCGTCCTCGGAGTCGTAGGGGATCAGCGAGAGCACCGGCCCGAAGATCTCCTCCTGGGCGATGGTCATCGAGTTGTCCACGTCGGCGAACAGCGTCGGCTCCACGAACCAGCCCTTGTCCAGCCCGGCCGGCCGCCCGCCGCCCACCACCAGGGTGGCCCCTTCGGCCTTGCCCTTGGCGATGTAGCCCTCCACCCGCTCGCGCTGGCGCTCGGCCACCAGCGGTCCGCACAGCACCTCGGGATCGTGGGGATCGCCGACCTTGTAGCCGGCCACGGCCTCGGCCAGGGCCTCGCGCACCTCGGCGTAGCGGCTGCGGCTGGCCAGGATGCGGGTCTGGGCCACGCAGGCCTGGCCGTTGTTCATCATGCCGGCGTCGACCAGCGGGCCGATGGTGGCGGCCAGGTCGGCGTCGTCGCAGATGATGGCGGCCGACTTGCCGCCCAGCTCGAGGGTGCAGCGCTTGAGCTGCTCGCCGCAGATGGCGCCGATCTTGCGCCCGGCCACGGTCGAGCCCGTGAAGGAGACCTTGTCGATGTCGGGGTGGCGCACCAGGTGCTCACCCACCTCGCGGTCGGCCGACACGATGTTGACCACGCCGGCGGGCAGGCCGGCCGAATCGAGGATCTCGGCCAGCACGTTGGCGTCGAGCGGGGTCTCCGGAGCCGGCTTCAACACGATGGTCGAGCCCGAGGCCAGCGCCGGGGCCAGCTTGAGGGCCACGATGAACAGCGGGACGTTCCAGGGGATGATGCCGGCGGCCACGCCCACCGGCTCCTTGCGCACCAGCGTCGGGCCGAGCATGCCCTGGCGGGTCTGCTCGAAGTCGAACTCGCGGGCCAGGCCGGTGAAGAAGTCCAGCACGGCGGTGGCCGCGAACACCTGTCCCATGATGGAGAACATGTAGGGGGCGCCGTTCTCGTCGGAGATCAGCGAGGCGAACTCCTCGGTGCGGGCGGTGATGGCGGCGGAGACGGCGGCCATGATGTCGGCCCGCTCGGCCGGGGCCATCCGCGGCCAGGGCCCGTCATCGAAGGCCTCGCGGGCCGCGGCCACGGCACGGTCGATGTCGGCGGTGGTCGACACGGGCACGCGCCCGACGACCTCCTCGGTGGCCGGCGACACCACGTCGAGGGTGTCGCTGCCAGCGGGGCTCACCCACTTGCCCCCGATGAAGAACGAGTCGTAGGTCTGCATTGCGTGGCTTCCCCTTGTGGCTTGTGAGCGGCTTCGCTGCGCTCAGCAGCTCAGCCTTCGGCATCCTGGCTTGGTTCGGTGGTGCTGCTACGCGCCGCTCCGCAGCGCAAGGAGGTGCGGTCAGGCGTCGGCGGCTTGCTTGGCCGCCTCGGTGGCGGCCAGGTCGAGGGCCCAGGGATAGTCGGGCTTGCCGCTGGGCGAGCGGTGGACCTCGTCCACGGTGACCACCAGGCGGGGCAGCTTGTAGCCGGCCAGGCGCTCGCGGGCGTGGCGGTCGAGGTCCTCGAGGTCGATGTCGTGGCCGTCGCGCACCTGGACCAGGGCGGTGACCCGCTGGCCCCACCGCTCGTCGGGGGCGCCCACCACGATGGCGTCGAAGACGTCGGGATGGGCCTTGAGGGCGGACTCCACCTCTTCGGGGAAGACCTTCTCGCCGCCCGTGTTGATGCACACCGACCCGCGACCCAGCAGGGTGATCCGCCCGTCGGACTCGATGCTGGCGAAGTCGCCGGGCACCGAGTAGCGCCGGCCGTCGGCCGCCACCAGGAAGGTGGCCGCCGTCTTGGTCTCGTCCTTGTAGTACCCGATGGGGATGTTGCCGCCCCGGGCCAGCTTCCCGATCACCCCGGAGCCCGGTTCGACCAGGTTCAGGTCGTCGTCGAGCACCACCGTGTCGAGTCCGGGCGACACCGTCGGGCCGCCGCCCTTCATGGCGGTGTTGTCCTTGGACACGGTGCCGATCCCGGTGAAGCCGGCTTCGGTGGCGCCGGTCGAGTCGGTCAGCACCAGGTTCGGGAACCGGTCCAGGAACCGGTCCTTGACCGTGGGCGAGAACACCGCCGCGCTCGAGCTCACGCTGATGAAGGCGGACAGATCGAGCTCCTCGCCCTCGGCCTCCATCTCGTCCAGGGCCTCGATCAGGGGTCGGCCCATGGCGTCGCCCACGATCAGGATCGAGTTCACCCCGTGGCGCGACACCACCCGCCACACGTCGTGGGCGTCGAACTTCTCCACCAGCACGTTGCGGTTGCCCTGGAACAGCTGCATGAGGCAGCTGGCGAAGGCGGCCCCGTGCATCAGCGGCGGCGTGGACAGGAAGGTCAGCTGGCCGGCCGAGGCCTCGGCGTTGCGGGCGTGGAACCACTCGTCGGGACCTTCTCGTGGGTGAAGAAGTCGGTGCCGCCGATCAGGGCGTAGAAGATGTCCTCGGCCCGCCACATGACGCCCTTGGGCATCCCGGTGGTGCCACCGGTGTAGATCATCACGATGTCGTCGCCCGAGCGCTCGGAGAAGTCGCGTTCGGGGGATCCGGCGGCCAGGGCGTCGTCGTAGGCGACCGGATCGAGCCCGGCCTGCGACGCCCCCGACCCGTCGGGGATCATCACCAGGTTCGTGAGCTGGGGCAGATCGTCGATGACCGCCGCCACCCGGGGGCCGAACTCCTCGCGGTAGACCAGCCCCTTGAGATCCGCGTTGTCGAACAGGTAGGCCAGCTCGGCCTCGACGTAGCGGTAGTTGATGTTGATGGGCACGGCCCGGATCTTGAAGATGGCCAGCAGCGCCTCGATCCACTCCAGGCTGTTGGCCGCGTAGATCCCCACGTGGTCACCCGGCTCGATGCCGGTGGCGGCCAGGTGGTGGGCCAGACGGTTGCTGCGGGTCTCGAGCTCGCCGAAGGTGCGGGAGTCGTCCCCGCAGAGCAGGGCGATCCGATCCGGGATCAGGTCGGCCGTGTGCTCGAAGAGGTCGGCCAGGTTGTACGGCATGGGCGTAAGTAGAACACGTTCCACCCGGACCCTCAACTGAGCCCGGTGGGCGCCCGGACCGGGGCCGGGCCGGGCCGGGCCGGGGCCACCGGTCCCGCACATGGCGGTCGACCGGCTCGGGCGGGCACACTGGAGCCATGTCCTGGGCCCTGTTGATCGTCGGTGGCTGGTGTGCGCTGCACGCGCTCAACGCCTGGCGGCCGGTGCGGCGGAACCGGGTGCTGTACCTGTGGAGCTTCTTCGCCTCCTGGATCACCATCGAGGGGGCCCCGCTGTGGCTGGTGGTCGAGGCCGTGGTCGGCCGGTCTGTTGGTGTGGGGCGGCGCGCTGAGCCAGCCCGGCCGGCTGGGTCGGACTGGTGCTGCTGGTCGGGTCGTGGCTCTACCAGCTCGGGCTGTTCGTGCAGGGTCGGGCCACCCGCGCCATCGCCACCACCGCGCTGGGCGAGTTCGGGCTGGAGGCCCTGGCCGCCCGCCCGACCGTCCGCCCCGACAAGGTGCGCGTCGAGCGCAACATCGTGTTCCGCCGGGTGGCCGGCCGCGAGCTGAAGCTGGACGTGTACCGACCCCGCACCGACGGCGAGCGGCGCCCGGCCATCCTGCAGATCCACGGCGGCGCCTGGGTGATCGGCGACAAGCGCGAGCAGGGCCTGCCGCTGCTCAAGCACCTGGCCGCCCATGGCTGGGTGGGCTTCAACGCCAACTACCGGCTCAGCCCGGGGGCGACGTTCCCCGACCACCTGGTGGACCTCAAGGCCGCCCTGGCCTGGATCCGTGACCACGCCGACGAGTACGGCGTCGACCCCGACTTCGTGGTGGTGACCGGCGGCTCGGCCGGCGGTCACCTCACCGCCCTGATGGCGCTGACCGCCAACCAGGCGCGCTACCAGCCCGGGTTCGAGCAGGCCGACACCTCGGTGGCGGCGGCCGTGCCCTTCTACGGGATCTACGACTTCACCAACCGCAACGAGACGATGGGTCCCGAGTTCCGCAACTGGATCGCCCAGCCGTTGGTCATCAAGGCCTTCTTCGACGAGGAGCCCGAGCGGTACGCGGCCGCCTCGCCTCTCGACCAGATCCGTCCCGACGCGCCGCCCTTCCTGATCGTGCACGGGGACAAGGACACGTTGGCCCCGGTGGCCGACGCCCGCACCTTCGCCGAGCAGCTCTGGACCGTGTCCCAGGCCCAGGTCGTCTACGTGGAGCTCAAGGGCGCGCAGCACGCCTTCGACGTGTTCGGCTCGCCGCGCACCCGGCGGATGGTGCAGGCCACCGAGACCTTCCTCTTCGCCGTGCACGAGGCCTACCGCCATCGAGCGCGAACCGGTGTCGGCGCCCAAGGCGTCCTGATCGCGCCGGTTCTTCCCCTCGCCATCCGGGCGTCGCCGTCTTCGGGGGGTCACGCCGATCGCGGTGGTGATGATGGCGGCGTATGTGGGCATGGGCCTGCCCACCGCCGCGGTGGGCGTGGCCTGGAAGTCGATGCGGGTCGAGTTCCATCGACCGCTGTCGAGCCTGGGCGTGGTGGTGGTGACCTTCACCCTCGGGTACCTGGTCGCCACCGGCGCCCATCGCTGGGTGGCCGCCCGGTCCGGGCCCGGCCCGCGTTGCTGGCGGTGGCCTCGGCGGTGGCGGCGGCGGGAGCCTTCGGCTTCGCCCTGACCCACAGCTGGATCGTCCTGCTGGTCGGCGCCGTCCTGCAGGGCCTGTCCGCGGGGACGGTGGACGCCGCCCTCAACGCCCAGGTGGCGCTGCACCACAGCCACCGCATGATGAACCTGATGCACGGCAGCTTCGGCGTGGGGGCCACGCTGGGCCCGCTGCTGATGACCGCGCTGGTCGGCTCGGGACTGAGCTGGCGCTGGGGCTACGCGGCCATGGGCGTGCTCCAGGTGGGCCTGGTGGCCGGCTTCGTGCTCACCGCCCGAAGCTGGGCCCGTCCGGCCCCGTCGGCCTCGCCTCCGGTCGAGCTGGGGGAGGTGGAGCTGCCGCGGGGTCGATGGCGCCAGCCCCGGCCGCCGCGACCACCCCTCGGGCCGCGCGGCCCGTCGCCAGCGGCGGGCCGCGGGGCTCGGACCGCTGGTGTTCCTGGCCTACGGCGCCACCGAGGTGGCCATCGGATCGTGGGCGTTCGTGCTGCTGACCAGCCGGGGCATGGGGACCGCCGCGGCCGGCGCCAGCGTGACCGCCTACTGGGGCGCGCTGGCTGCCGGTCGGCTGGGGATCGGCGCCGCCGGCCCCCGGATCTCGCCCCCGCAGGTGCTGGCCACGTCGATGGTCGGCGCGGTGCGTCGGCGGGTTCGGCCTGTGGGCCCTGCCCGGACCCGGGCGCGACCGTCGCGCTGGTCGTGCTCGGCCTCAGCCTGGCCGGGATGTTCCCGGCGCTGATGGCGCTGACCCCGACGCGGGTGGGCCCGGTCCGGACCCATCGGGTCATCGCCAACCAGCTGGCCGCGTCGGTCATCGGCGGGGCCGCCTGGTCGGCGGTGGTGGGCGTGGTGGCCCAGCACGCCGGGGCGTGGGCCATCGCGCCGGCGCTGGCCGGGGCCTGCGTGTTCCTGGCGGTCAGCGACGTGTTGCTCACCGCGTCAGCCACCTGATCTGAGGTCGCACTAGGTTGTGCTGCGCCGCGGGTGGGGAACCCGACGGCGATCACCGATCGCCAGTCGTCGAAGCAGTCCGTAGGGGGAATCTCGTGGATCACGTCGCGCCTGTCCGCTCGCATCGAGCCGTCGCTTCACTGGTCGCCGTCGATGGCGGCGCTGACGCTGTTGGCCGCGGCCTGCGGCGGCAGCTCCAGCAACTCGGGCACCACCAGTGGGACCAACCCGCATGCGGCCAAGAACGGCACCAACATCACGGTGCCCGACCCGGGTACGCCCAAGCCGGGGGGCACGCTCATCTTCGGGCTGAACGCCGAGACCAACGGGTGGAGCCCGGTGCTCGACGAGTGGGCCGGGTCGGCCTACATCGTGGCCGGGGCCATCTTCGACCACCTGGCCGAGTACAACAACAAGGACCAGCCCACGCCGTACCTGGCCCAGTCGATCACGCCGAACGCCGACTTCACGGTGTGGACCATCACCATGCGCTCGGGGATCCTGTTCCAGGACGGCGAGAAGTGCGACGCCAGCGCGGTGGCCGCCAACTTCAACGCCCAGCGGGCCTCGGCCCTGACCGGTCCGGTGTTCCAGACGGTGACCGACGTCAAGGTGGTCGATCCCCTGACCGTGCAGCTGACCATGGACCAGCCGTGGTCGACCTTCCCCAACACGCTGACCACCCAGCCCGGCGCCATGGCCGCACCGCAGGCCATGCTGAACCAGAAGGACGGCGGCGCCACCCACCCGGTGGGCACCGGTCCGTTCACCTTCTCGACCTGGACCCCCAACTCGTCGCTGGTGGTCAAGAAGAACGCGAACTACTGGCGCAAGGGCTTCCCCTACCTCGACGGCATCACCTTCCAGATCCAGACCGACACGGCCACCCGCACCGGCGCCCTGCAGACCGGCGAGGACGACGCCATCGAGCAGGGGGACCCGGGCCAGATCAAGACGCTCGCCTCCGAAGCGCAGGCCGGCAAGTTGCAGTTCTTCACCGACTCGGGCCTGTACCAGACCGAGTCGTTCCAGGCCCTCAACACGGCGGTACCGCCGTTCAACGATCCGCTGGCCCGCCAGATCGTGGCCTACGCCACCGACCGGGTGAACCTGAACAAGGCGGTGTTCCAGGGCGTGTTCACCCCGGCCACCGGTCCGTTCGGGCCCGGTGAGCCCTACTACGTCCCCAACACCGGCAACCCCGCCTACGACCTGACCAAGGCCAAGCAGCTCGAGGCGCAGTACGAGGCCAAGAACGGCCATCCGCTGAGCTTCTCCATGCTCGTCACCCCCCAGTCGACGGTGCAGGCCACCGGTGCGTTCCTGCAACAGGCGATGAAGCAGGCCGGGGTGAACGTGACGCTCAAGCCCGAGGACCAGGTCACGCTCATCCAGGACGTGATCCTGGGCAACTACCAGTCGACCGCCTTCCTGCAGTTCGGCACCGTCACCCTGGACACGATGTTCGTGTTCATCGTCAACACGACCATCAAGCCGGTGGGCGGGCTCTCGCTCAACTACACCCGCTACGACGACCCGGTGCTGACCCAGGCCATGCTCGACGCCCGCAAGACCGGGAGCCTCACCGAGCAGATCGCCCAGTACAAGATCGTGCAACAGCAGATCGGCAAGGACCTCAACTTCATCTTCTGGGCCCACAACCTGCAGTCGATCGCCTACACCAACCAGGTGCACGGGCTGACCGGCTACAAGCTGCCCAACGGCGACACCGGTCTGACCCAGATCGTGCCGCTGACCTTCGCCACCTGGAAGAGCTGACCGCCCCGGCCTCAGCCCGACGGAGACCGATCCGCGAACTGACGAGCAGGGCGGCCAGCGCCAGGGCTGGTCGCCCTGGATGCTGTGGCCGGCGCCTTCGACCACCACCACCTCGGCGGTGGGTTGGCGCCGCCGCAGCTCGGCCACGTCGTCGTCGTCCACCACCGGCGACAACGAGCCGCGGGCCAACAGGATGGGCACCGCCAGCGCCGAGATGGCCTCCCACAGGTCGCCGAACTGGCTGGCCAGGTCGTCGAGGCGCTCGCCCAGGTGGTCGTAGCGCCACACCCAGGTGCCGTCGGGTTGCTCCTTGGCGTTGTGCAGCACCCCCCGGCGCAGCGACGACTCGGAGCGGGTGGGGTTGAAGGCGATGGTGCGCTCGAGCAGGGCGTCGAAGCTGTCGAAGCTGGCCGGTCCGTCGACGAAGGCGACCACCGCGGCCGCCTTCTCCTGGTTCACCCCGGGGGTGACGTCGACCAGGGCCAGGCGATCGGCCACCGTCGGGTGGGTGGCCAGGGTGGCGATGGCGGTGAGCCCGCCCAGCGACATCCCCACCAGCGTGGCGGCGTCGGGGGCCAGGGCGTCGATGGCCGCGGCCACGTCGTCGGCCATGGCCTGGGGGCGGTAGTCGCGGTCGGGTCGCCAGGCCGAGTGGCCGTGGCCGGGCAGGTCGATGGCCACCAGCGGTCGGCTCAGGGCCAGCGCCACGGTGTCCCAGGTGTGGGC
Source organism: uncultured Microthrixaceae bacterium (assembly GCA_963793965.1). Taxonomy (GTDB): domain Bacteria; phylum Actinomycetota; class Acidimicrobiia; order Acidimicrobiales; family Acidimicrobilacustridaceae; genus UBA4742. The sequence continues at coordinate 301,310 of CAWCCB010000005.1, read as the reverse complement.
GTTCTGGGCCCCGCCGTGGATCAGCACCAGCTCGGCCGGCGCATCGCCCCACACCAGCGCGCTGATGGGCGACCCCGACGGGGTGTCGACCTGCGTGCGCCGCACGGGCCGCGGATCGAAGGCCAGCCCCACCTCGGCGGCGTTGTCGGCCAGCATCGAGAACTCGTCGTAGTCAGCCATGTCGGCAGCTTGGCTCACGCGCCGGAGGCGTGCGAGCCCCTCTCACTCGCCTCGCGCCCAGGACCTCGTCGAGTCAGGCAGTGGTGTCGATCAGATCAGCTCGACCACGCAGTCGACGCCGGGGGCGTTGGCGAGTCGCGCGTCGGTGGTCAGCAGCGCGGTGGCGCCGGTCATCTCGGCCAGGGCAACGTAGGTCGCGTCGTAGGCGCTCAGGTTGTGGCGAAGCTCCCACATCCGGGTGCGGAGCCAATCGGCGGGGAATCGGGTGAGGCCCAAGCCGGTGAACCCGTCGAGGGCGGCGCGGCCCTGCTTCTCGGTCAAGAGACCCTGACCGACCAGGCGGCGCAGGACGTTGGTGACCTCGCTGTCGACGAGGTGGGGCACTCCCAGCTCCTCATCTCCTAGTCGGCCCGGATCCAGGTCGTTGGCCACGAGCTCGACGATGACGCCGGCGTCGACCACCTTCAATCGCCGCGTCCCTCGTGCAGTGCCCCGAGGATGGTGTCTCGATCGACGTGGCCCCGAACGGCGCGCTGGGTTCGTCGGATCACCGCCGCGTTGTCGCGCACGATCTGGGCCCGCTTGGCCAGCTGCTCCAGCTCGCGCAGCATGTACCTGGTCAAGGAGAGCCCCTGGGCCGCGGCCGCGTCGGCCAAGGCATCGTGCACGTCGTCGGGAACGTCTCGGATCTGGATCACCCTGGACATGGTCCCCAGCGTACGGCGTTGTGGGTGCAGATTGCACTCACGGTCAATTCGGTGCGGGGGCACGTCGACCCTAGGCTCGCGCCGTGCGGCGCTACCGCTTCGGCTACCAGCTGCGGTCCGACGGCGATCCGACGGCGGTGGAGCGGGAGGCGCGGGCCGCGGAGGCCGCCGGATTCGACGTGTTGTGCAGCTCCGACCACCTCGGGTCCAACCTCTCGGCGCTGGCACCGTTGGCCCTGGCCGCCAGCTGCACGAGCCGGATCCGCCTGTGCCCGCTGGTGATCAACAACGACTTCCACCAGCCGGTGGTCCTGGCTCAGGAGGCCGCCAGCCTCGACCGGCTCTGCGGCGGTCGCCTCGAGCTGGGTCTGGGCGCCGGACACGCGGCGCCGGAGTACGCCGCCGCCGGCATCGCCTTCGATGCACCGGCCGTGCGCAAGGCCCGGCTAGGCGAGTCGGTGGAGATCCTCCGCCGGCTCCTGGATGGCGGATCCGTGAACTTCGCCGGCGATCACTACCACCTGGAGGGGGCAACCACCCTGCGTCCCGCCCAGGAGCACCTGCCCATCCTGGTCGGCGTCAACGGCCGGACGGCCCTGGCCTGGGCGGCGGCCCGAGCCGACATCATCGGCCTGACCATGTTGGGTCGCACCCTGCCCGATGGCCAGCGCCACGAGGTTCGCTGGGCGCCCGAGCGGCTCGACGCCACGGTGGCCTGGATCGGCGATCACGTCGGGGTGGGCCGGGCGGCACCGGAGCTCAACGCGCTCGTCCAAGCTGTGGTGGTCACCGACGACCGGCCGGCGGCGGCGGCGCGGCTGGTGAAGGAGATCGCCGGTCTCCGGGTCGCCGACCGCGCTCAGCACCCCGTTCCTGGCCCTGGGCAGCCACGACGAGATCGCCACCCACCTGTTGAGCTGTCGAGCCCGATGGGGGATCTCGTACTACGTGGTCCGCCAGCTCGAGGCCTTCGCGCCGGTGATCGAACGCCTCCGCGCCGTCGATCCGTAGTCGTCGGGTACCACTCGCTCATGTGGCCCGGCGGGCCCACATGGCCTTGTACATGGCCGCGGCGTAGAGCCCGAAGCCCAGCCACAGGCCGGGGATGGTCCACGGGGATGGGACCAGGCCGTCGACCACCACCAGGTAGACGAACAGCACGGCGCTGAGGGTGAGCTGGGGGATCGGGACCCAGCGCAGCCATCGGAACGGGTCGCGTCGGCGAGCGCGGCGTGCGGGCGTCGGGGAAGACGTCGTCGCGCAGGCCGTGCTGGTGCACCAGGTGCAGGCGCAGCACCATGGCGTCGTCGAAGTCCACGCCGCACAGCGGGCAGGCCACCGAGTCCGACGGCTCGGCGGGGCCGTTGCGGGTTCCCGAAGAAGTCGGTGGTCTCGTCGGTCTGGAAGCGGTCGCTCCACGTCCCGGATCGCGACGGGGGCGGATCGTAGCCGGCGGCGGGCGACCCCCGGGGTGGCGCCCAGCTGTCCCGGGGCCGCGGGCGGTCGGCGAAGACGAAGCCGCCGGCCGCCTCCGGCTGGGGCCGCCAGCCCGCCCGGATGAGGGCCATGGCCTCGTTCAGCTCCTGGGTGCGGCGCTCGGCCTCGGCCAGCTCGGCCGGCGACCCGCCCTGGTGCAGATCGGGGTGGTGGGCGCGCAGCAGGTGGCGGTAGGTGGCCTCGATCTGGTCGGGCGACGCGTGGGGATCGAGGCCCAGCACCTGGAACGGATTCATCCGAAGCTCCCGTCGGCGTGGCGCGGGCCGGATCCACCCTGCAGCAGCCGGAAAATCCCGTGGAATGGGGCGCACGAGATTTCGGATCGGCCACCATGGGCGGACGGCCCAGGTTCATCACCAACTGGAGGATCCCATGCAGCTCGGAATGGTCGGACTCGGTCGCATGGGGGCCAATCTGGTCCGTCGCCTGGTGCGCGACGGGCACACCTGCGTGGTCTACGACGTGAGCGCCGAGGCGGTGTCGTCGCTGGCCGCCGAGCACGACGCCATCACCGGCGCCACCACCCTCGACGAGTTCGTGGCCGCCCTCGACACCCCCAAGGTGGCCTGGGTGATGGTGCCGGCTGCCTTCGCCGGCCAGACGGTCGAGGAGCTGGCCGGAGCGCATGAGCCCGGGCGACATCGTGATCGACGGGGGCAACACCTACTACCGCGACGACATCGACCGGGCCGCGGCCCTGGCTCCGACGGGCAGTCCACTACGTGGACATCGGCACCAGCGGCGGCGTGTTCGGCCTGGAACGTGGCTTCTGCCTCATGATCGGGGGCGAGGACGACATCGTGGCCCACATCGATCCGCTGCTGGCCACCATCGCACCCGGCGCCGGCGACATCGAGCGCACCCCCGGTCGCACGCGGTGACGTCTCCACCAGCGAGCAGGGCTACCTGCACTGCGGGCCCACCGGGGCCGGGCACTTCGTGAAGATGGTGCACAACGGCATCGAGTACGGGCTCATGGCCGCCTACGCCGAGGGCCTCAACATCATCCGTGGCGCCGACGTCGGGCTGCGGTCGGCCGACGCCCAGGCCGATGCCGAGACCACGCCCGCTGCGCGAGCCCAAGTACTACCAGTACGAGATCGACACCCGAGAGGTGGCCGAGGTGTGGCGCCGCGGCAGCGTGGTCGCCTCCTGGCTGCTCGACCTGACCGCGGCCGCACTGGTGGAGGATCCGCAGCTGGCCACCTTCGCCGGACGGGTGTCGGACTCCGGTGAGGGCCGCTGGACCTCCCTGGCCGCCATCGACGAGGGCGTTCCGGCGCCGGTGCTGACCACCTCGCTGTACTCCCGGTTCAGCTCCCGGGGCGAGGCCGATTTCGCCGACAAGATCCTGTCGGCCATGCGCAAGCAGTTCGGTGGCCACGACGAGAAGCCCCATGACGATCACGGCTTGACGCGGCCCTCGCAGGCGACGCCGGCGTGAGCGTGGCCCCCGGCGTCCGCATCCATGCCATCGATGGTCGCGCCGCGGTCACCTTGGAGGCGGGTGCCATGGCGGCCACGGTGATTCCCGGGCTGGGTCTGCTGGGTACCTCGTTGCGCCGCGACGGCGACGAGTTCCTGGCCCTGCCCCGCTCGCTCGACGACTACGCCAAGGGCCACACCACCGGCCTGCCGCTGCTGGCCCCGTGGGCCAACCGGCTGGCCGGCGACACCTACAAGGTGGGCAACCTGACCGTGGATCTGGCCGGCGCCCCGCGGGTGCACCGGGACGGGCAACGGCCTGCCCATCCACGGCACGCTCGGCGCCGACGACGGGTGGCAGGTGGTCCGGCTGGGCACCGACGTGCGCAGCGCGGTGCTGGTGTCGCGCCTCGACGTGGGCGAGCGGCCCGACCTGCTCGAGTCGTTCCCCTTCCCCCACGTGCTCACCGTCGAGCACCGACTCGACGCCACCACCCTGACCGTGGCCACCACCGTGCGGGCCACCGGCCGGCGGCGGGTGCCGGTGGCCTTCGGCTGGCACCCCTACCTGCGCCTCCCGGGCATCCGGCGCGGCTCGATGCGGGTCATCCTGCCGGCCCGGCGCCACCTGGTCGCTCGACGAGCGCGGCATCCCCACCGGGGCGGGCCATCGCCTGGCGCCCGAGGCCGAGCTGCTGGGCAGCCGGACCTTCGACGACCTCTTCGCCCTGGGCCGCGATCGGCGGCTGGGCCTGGCCTCGAGCGAGCACACGCTCAGCCTGCTCGCTCGACCGCAACTACGGCTACGTGCAGGTCTACGCCCCGGCCGAGGCCAACCTGTGCTGTCTGGAGCCCATGACCGCGCCCACCAACGCCCTGGTCACCGGCTCGTGCCCCTACGTGTCGCCGGGCCAGTCCTTCACCGCCCGATTCAGCCTCACCGTCACCTGAACCCTCCCAGGAGCCACCCGTGACCGACGAGCCCCAGATCTCGACGCCCCCGCCCATCTCGACCACGCCCGAGTGGCAGGCCCTGGTCGACCACCACGCCGCGGTCGGCGACGTGCACCTGCGCGAGCTGTTCGCCCGCCAGCCCGACCGGGGCGAGACCATGACCCTCGAGGTGGGCGACCTGTACCTGGACTACTCCAAGCACCGCCTCACCACCGAGACCGTCGGCCTGCTGGCGGCCCTGGCCCGGCGCGCCGGGGTCGAGGCGCTGCGCGACGCCATGTTCGCCGGCGACAAGATCAACGTCACCGAAGAGCGGGCCGTGCTGCACGTGGCCCTGCGGGCGCCGGCCGACCAGGTCATCGAGGTGGACGGCGTCGACGTGGTGCCCGAGGTGCACGCCGTGCTCGACGCCATGGCCGGCTTCGCCGACGCCATCCGCTCGGGATCCTGGACCGGCCACACCGGACGGCCCATCCGCAACCTGGTCAACATCGGCATCGGGGGCAGCGACCTGGGGCCGGCCATGGCGTATGAGGCGCTGGAGAACTTCAGCGACCGCGACCTCACCGTGCGCTTCGTGTCCAACATCGACGGCACCGACTTCTGGGAGGCCACCCACGACCTGGACCCGGCCGAGACGCTGTTCATCGTGGTGTCCAAGACCTTCACCACCCTCGAGACCATGACCAACGCCGGCACCGCCCGAGACTGGCTGCGCGACCGGCTTGGGCGCCGACGTCGACGTGGCCCGCCACTTCGTGGCCGTGTCCACCAACCACGACGGCGTGGCCGACTTCGGCATCGATCCGGCCAACATGTTCGGCTTCTGGGACTGGGTGGGCGGCCGCTACTCGTACGACTCGGCCGTGGGCCTGTCGCTGATGGTGGCCATCGGACCCGAGCAGTTCGGCCAGATGCTGGCCGGGTTCCACGCCATGGACACCCACTTCGCCACCGCCCCCATCGAAGCCAACATGCCCATGCTGATGGGCCTGATCGGGATCTGGTACGACAACTTCTTCGGGGCCGAGACCCTGGCCGTGCTGCCCTATGACCAGTACCTGGCCAAGCTGCCGGCCTACCTCCAACAGCTCGACATGGAGTCCAACGGCAAGTCGGTCACCCGCCAGGGCCAGCCGGTGGACACCTCCACCGGACCCATCGTGTGGGGCCAGCCCGGCACCAACGGCCAGCACGCCTACTACCAACTCATCCACCAGGGCACCAAGCTCATCCCGGCCGACTTCATCGGCTTCGCCCGCTCCGCTCACCACCTGGGCCGTCACCACGACCTGCTCATGGCCAACTTCCTGGCCCAGCCCGAGGCGCTGGCCTTCGGCAAGACGGCCGAGGAGGTGCGGGCCGAAGGCGTGCCCGAGCACCAGGTGGCGGCCCGCACCTTCGCCGGCAACCACCCCACCACCTCCATCCTGGCCACCGAGCTGACCCCCCACGTGCTGGGTCAGCTCATCGCGCTCTACGAGCACAAGGTGTTCACCCAGGGCGCCATCTGGAACATCAACTCGTTCGACCAGTGGGGGGTGGAGCTGGGCAAGAAGCTGGCCACCACCATCGCCGCCGAGCTCGAGGAGACCGATCAAGATGGAGTCGGTGGGTTCGGGCCACGACAGCTCGACCCGTTCGCTGCTGCGCCGCTACCGCCGGCTGCGTGACCCCGCTCCACCGAACCAGAGGAGACCTAGGAGATCGCCCCATGCAGGCACTCGGCATCGACATCGGCGGCACCGGCATCAAGGGTGCCGTGGTCGACACGGCCACGGGGGCGTTCACCACCGACCGGCTGCGGATCAAGACCCCGCATCCCGGCCACGCCCGACGCGGTGGCCGAGGTGGTGGGCCAGATCGCGCAGCACTTCCACTGGAAGGGTCCGATCGGCGCCACCTTCCCCGGCGTGGTCAAGGGCGGCACCATCCACACCGCGGCCAACGTCGACCCGGCGTGGATCGGCCTCGACGCCGGCCGCGTCTTCTCCCGGGCCACCGGTGTGCCCGTGGCCGTGGTCAACGACGCCGACGCCGCCGGCGAAGCCGAGGCCCGCTTCGGCCACCCCCAGGGCCGAACCGGCGTGGTCCTGCTGCTCACGCTGGGCACCGGCATCGGCAGCGCCCTGGTGGCCGACGGCGTGCTGATCCCCAACACCGAGCTGGGGCACCTGAAGATGGGCTCCAAGCAGCGCGACGCCGAGAAGCTGGCGTCCGAGCTGGTGCGCGAGCACGAGAAGCTGAGCTGGAAGAAGTGGGCCAAGCGGGTCAGCGCCTACCTCGAGGCCCTCGAGGTGCTGTTCTGGCCCGACCTGTTCGTGCTGGGCGGCGGCGTGTCCGCCTCGGCCGACAAGTTCCTGCCCCGGCTCGAGTGCCGGACTCCGGTGGTGGCCGCGCAGCTCGAGAACCGGGCCGGCATCGTGGGTGCGGCCCTGGCGGCCGAGCGCGAGGACTGATCCGGACCCTCGCCGACCGGGTGGCGACCTTCCACCTCGAGGCCACCGACGTGGACGGGTCGGCGGGGGAGGGGCCGCGGGTCTCGGGTCCGGCCGAGGCCCTCATCCTGGCCGCCGGCGGGCGGGGGATCGCCGCCCCGGAGCGCGGGGCGAGGGGGTGGCCGCCTTCACCGGCTCGGTGTCGTCGGTCTGATCGAGGTCACCGATGGCGCGGGAGCGTGCTGTTAGCGTTCGCGGGCATGGGAGTCGATCATCATCGTCCTCATCGTCATCGTGGTCGTGGCCGCGGGTGCAGCCCTGGCCTTCGGCCCGATGCTGAACAAGAAGGGTGACGCGGCGGTCAAGCGGTGCAAGGACGAGCTGGGCGCCGACAACATCGAGATCATCGAGCCCAAGGCCAACGGGTTCGGCACCGAGCCGCCGTCCGCCGGGGGCCTGCGCAGCATGGGGTGCCTGGCCCTCAGCCACACCGACCTGATGTTCGTGACCTGGGCTCCGCAGAAGGAGTTCCGCATCCCCCGCTCCGCCATCACCTCGGTCGACACCTCCGCCGACGACCTGGCTGGCGTGCAGAAGGCCATGATCACCGTGGCCTACACCGGCGACGACGGCAGCGAGATCACCGCTTCCTGGCGACTGACCGACATCGTGGAGTGGCTCACCGCGCTGGGCTACGACTTCGGGCCCGACGGTCCCGCCGACTGCCTCCTCGGACGACGCCGACGACTGAGGCGGTCGCCGGGGCGACGGGCCAGGCTCAGGTGATCGAGCCGGCGCCACCCGACGCCTTGGACGGATCGAAGATGCCCAGCCCGTCGGGTGCGGGCAGGTCCTGGTTCAGCGCGTTCGGGGGCTGAGGCTGCCCCTTGGTCACCGCGATCCGGCGGAGCGAGCCCACTCGGGCTCCCGGTGCCACCGAGCCGTTGGCCGCCCGCTCCAGCCCCGGATCGGCGTAGAACACCGCCCCGTCGGCGTTGACCGCCACCCCCAGCGGGGTGCCGGTGGCGAAGGGCGTGGCGTCCCAGCGGTCCGGGCGGGTCGGGGGTCAGCAGGGTGGTGGTGAAGGTGCCGTCGAGGTCGAACTGGTCGACGACGCCGTCGACGGCGCTGGTCACCACCAGGCTCTTGTTGTCCGGCGTGAGCGCCACCGCCGCGGGAGCGCTCAGCCCGTTGGCCCCGGCCGGGATGACCTTGGTGGCGGTGATGCCGGCCATGGGGGTGGCGCAGGCGGTCGACTTGGTCGGGAAGGAGCCCGAGTAGCGCCACACGCCGGCGGTGGGGGCCGAAGCCGAGGCCAGGTCGATGGCCCCGTCCGGTTCGGCGGCCAGGCCCTGGGGCACGGCCAGCCCGGTGGCCACCACGCAGTGGGCGGGGGTGGGGGAGGTGAAGGGCGGGAACCACTCGATGAGCTGGCCGTCGGCGGCGCCCGCCTGGCTGTTGGTGGCCGACACCGATGCCCACGTCGGTGGTGAACAGCAGGCCCGCCTTGGAGAAGGCGCAGCCGTAGGTCAGCGTGGCGTTGGCCGAGCCGGCGCCCGGACTGGTGAAGCCGTTGACCCGCTGCACCCGGAAGGTGCCGATGCCGTCGCCGCTGAGCTGATAGAGCCCGAAGCCGGCGGTGGCCGGCGGCGCCGGCTACGGCCGGTCGGGTCTCGGCCACCACGAAGCGCTTGGTGCCGTCGGGCAGGAAGCAGATCTGGCCGTGGGGCTCGCTGCCGTTCGGCGCGGTGCCGGCGGCCACCACCCGCTGACGGTCGTAGGGAGCCTGGCTGTCGTAGGCGTCGATGTTGCCGTCCACCGAGACGAACACCACGGCCTCGGTGCCGGGCTCGGTGGTGCTGGTCGACGGAGGGGCGGTGGTGGAGGGCGTGGCCGTGGTCGGCGTGGTGGTGGGGGTCGATCCGCTCGAGCAGCCGGCCACCACCGAAGCCACGGCCAGGGCCAGGGCGGCCGCCAGCGCCAGGCGCGTGCGGGGATGGGCGGTGGGTCGGCGCCGGCCGGTGGGCATCGTCGGCCAGCGTAGGGACTGGGCCGAAAGTTGTGGTAAACGCCCGGGGTCGGGCTCAGACCCGGCTCTCGGACCCCGACGGCGTGGCCGGCCGTCGGGTCCATACTCTGGCCATGGAGGGGACGGGACGGATCATCGCCCAGGGCCGCGACACCGACATCGTCGACCACGGGCCCGGTCTGGTCCTGCGCCGGCCCCGGGTGCCCCGCTCGCTGGCCGGTGAGGCCCAGGTCATGGAATGGGTGCGGGCCCAGGGCTACCCCTGCCCGGCGGTGGTCGAGGTGGTGGACGACGGGATGGTCATGGAGCGCATCGAGGGGCCCTCGATGCTCGACGAGTTGATGAAGCACCCGTGGCAGCCTGCGATCCCAGGCCACCCTCCTGGCCGATCTCCACGGCTGGCTGCACCGGCTGGTCGTGCCGGTCGAGCTGCGGGGGTTGCTCGACCAGCCCTACGGGCCGGGATCGTCGCCGCTGCACCTGGACCTGCACCCGGGCAACGTCATGCTCGGTCCCGACGGACCGGTGGTGATCGACTGGAGCAACGCCGCGGTCGGCCCCGGCGCCGCGGATGTGGCCGTGGCCTGGCTGCTGATGGGTGCGGCGGGGGTGCCCGGCTCGGTCCTCGAGCGGGTCACCACCGCCGTGTTCCGCCCGCTGCTGGTGCGCGCCTTCCTGGCCTCCACCGACCGGGCCGCCGCGGCCCAGTGGCTGCCGGCGGCACTGGAGCTCCGGCGCCAGGACCCCCACCTGAGCGACGAGGAGCTGGCCGGCATGACCCGCCTGGTCGAGCGCGCCACCAGGAGTAGATCACTGAGCACGAAGCCCGAGTTGTGCAGCCGGGTAGGGCGGCCGGGGACGGCACACTGAACGGATGCCCAAGGTCCTGGTCGACGTGACGCCGCTGCGTCAGTCCCGGGAGTTCCGGCTGCTCTACTTCGGCCAGATCATCTCCTACCTGGGCAGCCAGATGACGGTGGTGGCGGCCCCGTACCAGATCTACGTGCTGACCCACTCCTCGCTGATGGTCGGCCTGCTGGGTCTGGCCGCGGTGGGACCGTTGATCGCGGGATCCCTGATCGGCGGCGCGCTGGCCGACGCCTACGACCGCCGCAAGCTGCTGCTGGTGGCCCAGGTCCTGTTGGCCTCCACCAGCGTGGGTCTGGCCCTCAACGCCATGCTCACCCATCCGAAGGTGTGGCTGATCTTCGTGCTGGTGGTGGCCCAACAGGCCTTCGCCGGGCTCGACACGCCCACCCGCAGCGCGGCCACGCCCAAGCTGGTGGGAGCCGACAACCTGCCCGCCGCCAGCTGCCCTGAACCAGTTGATGTACCAGCTGGGCGTGGTGGTGGGCCCGGCCCTGGGCGGCCTGCTGATCGCCAAGGTGAGCCTGGCCTCGGCCTACTGGGTCGACGCCGTCAGCTTCGGGTTCGCCATCGTCGCCCTGTTGGCCATGAAGCCGATGCGCCCCGACGGCGGCGGCACCCGGGCCAGTGCGGCGTCGATCATGGAGGGCCTCCGGTTCCTCAAGGGGCGCCAGGCCCTGCAGGGCACCTTCGTGATCGACATCAACGCCATGGTGTTCGGCATGCCCCGGGCGCTGTTCCCGGCCATCGGCACGGCCCTCGGCGGCCCGGCGGTGGTCGGGCTGCTGTACGCCGCGCCCGGCGTGGGTGCGCTGGTGGGGGCGGGCACCTCCGGATGGGTCGGCCGGGTCGACCGCCAGGGCCGGGCCACCGTCATCGCCGTCATCGCCTGGGGCGCGTCCATCGCCGCCTTCGGGGTCAGCCACTGGCTGCCCCTGGCCCTGGCCCTGCTGGCCCTGGCCGGCGCCGCCGACGTGATCTCGGCGGTCTTCCGCAACACCATCCTCCAGCTCAGCGTGCCCGACCGCCTGCGGGGACGGCTGTCGTCGGTGCACATCGCCGTGGTCACCGGCGGGCCCCGGTTGGGCGACTTCGAATCCGGGGCGGTGGCGGCCCTGACCAGCCCGGAGTTCGCGGTGGTCTCCGGCGGGCTGGCCTGCATCGTGGGGGCGGTCGTGATCGCCCGGGCCATGCCCGGGCTCACCCGCTGGCGACTGAGCGAGCACGAGGACGGGGACCACCTGGCGCCCGATCGAGATCGAGTTCGGCGGCCCGATGGACTACGAGGCCGAGACCCTGACCGACCCCGACGAGCGCTGACCCTCCACCGTCAAACCTGTCAGCTCAGCGACCGCCATGGCGTCGCTGAGCTGACAGGTTCGACGACGAGACCCCTACGCTGGTGGGCCTGACCGCGCTGGAGGGGGTTCATGCCACCGGACCTTGCTGACGACCTGGCCCGTACGGCGCGCCTGGCCGATGGCCGCGAGCTGGGCTACGCCGAGTTGGGTCGCCCCGACGGCCAGCCGCTCATCTGGTTCCACGGCACCCCGAGCTCGCGCCTCGAGGTGGTCTGGTTGGATCAGGCCGCGGCGCGCGGCGGTTGGCGTCTGGTGGCCTTCGACCGTCCCGGGCACGGCCTGTCCAGCCCGCACCCGGGCTGCCTCGCTGACCGCCATCGCCGCGGATGTGGCCGAACTGGCCGACCAGCTGGGTTCGACCGGTTCAGCGTCATGGGCTACAGCGGCGGGGCCGCCTCCGCCCTGGCCACGGCGTCGGTCCTCGGCTCGCGGGTCGTGGTGGTCGGGCTGGTCAGTCCGTGGGGGCCACCGGACCGCCCGGGTGCCTACGACGGCGTGGCCTGGTCCGAGCGCATGTCGGACCTGGTGGCCGGCCGGGCCCCGGCGGTCACCCGGGCGATGTTCGCGGCCATGGGCCTGGTGTTGCGCGTCGGCGCCCGGCGCCATGGCCCGGGTGCTGGCCCGCCGGCTGGAAGGGGCCGGCTGGATCGAGGACCACTCGGACTCGCTGGCCCCCGAGACGCTCGGCCCGATCCGCGAGAGCCTCCGCCAGGGCGGCGCCGGGCCCGGCCTAGGACCTGCACCAGATCGTGGTGCCCTGGGGGTTCGACGTGGCCACGGTGGCCTCCCCGGTGCGGGTCTGGCACGGCGACCACGACCCCGAGATCCCGTTGCACCACGCCCGCTACCTGGCCGACGCCGTCCCGACGCGCAGCTGGAGATCCTCGTCGGGCGGCGACCACCTGGCCCTGTTCGCTCACGGCGACGAGATCCTCACCGGCCTGGCCGCCGAGCTGGGCTGACCGACCCGGGCTGACCGACCCCGGCTGACCGACGCCGGGTGACCGAGGCGGAGGTGGGCCGACTCAGGTCAGGCTGATGATCTCGTCGAAGCCCTCGCGCAGGCACTCCATGAACAGCTTCGGATGCTCGACCGCCCGGGGGTCGGTGGTCACCCCGATGGCGACCTCGTCGATGTAGGACAGCAGCGTGATGTTGGTGGCGGCTCCGGTCATGGGTCCGAAGGCGATGTTGCGCTCCAGGCGGGCCCCGGCCAGGTACACGGGCACGGGCGGGCCGGGACGTTGCTGGTCACGAAGTCGATGCCCTTGAGCATCGATCCGAACAGACCCGTGCTGGCCGTGGCCGGCAGCCGGTTGATGATCGAGGCCAGGGTGTCGGACAGGGCCAGGCTCGGCTCGCGACGCTGGGCGGCCATGATCTGGCGTCCCGGCGTTCATGCGGGCCAGCGGGTCGACGATGCCCACCGGCACCGCGAACCGGGCCGGGGCGAACTGGTTGCCGGCCAGGTTGGCCGTGGCCTGGCTGCGGATGTTGATGGGCATGGTCATGCGCAGCTGGTCGCACGGCACGCCCAGCTCACGGTGGTAGCGGCCCAGGCCGCCGGTCACCGCGGCCACGAAGGCGTCGTTCAGCTTGCCGCCCACCAGCTTGGACGCCAGCTTGAGCGGTGCCACCGGGACGGCCAGGGTGTCGAAGTGCACGCTCAGCGAGCGCCCGGTCATGATCGGGCTGAGCGGCTCGGTGGCCGGGCTGATCATGCGCACGACCGATCCGGCCGTGGTCAGGAGCTGGGTGCCGATGCCCAGCGGATCGGTGGTCACCCGCCCGACCTGGGCCACGCCCGAGCTGACCAGGTGCCCGAGCACCCCGGCCTGGCGGCGGCTCTCGTAGGCCAGGGCGTCGACCAGCCGACCGGGCTCCCCGCGGGGCTGTGGCCAGCGGCGCGTCGGGCAACACGTCGTCCTCGGGGACGTCGCGCTCGAGGTCGAGCAGCTCCATGAGCAGCATGACGCCGCCCACCCCGTCGGTGATGGCGTGGTGCACCTTGGTGATCAGGGCGCAGCGGCCACCGTCCAGATCGTCCACCAGGGTGAACTCCCACAGGGGCCGGGCCCGGTCGAAGCCCTGCATGGCCACCGGCGCGGCCAGGTCGAGCACATCTCGCAGGTGGCCGGGGCGGTCGGTGTCGTCGCGCCCGAGCGTGCCCGCCCGGGTGAAGCGGAGGTGGTAGTCGAGGTCGAAGTTCGGGTCCACGTCCCATCGGGGCGGGGCCACCGAGAAGGGGTGGCCCTGCACCCGCTGGCGCAGGCGCGGCACCACCCGGCTCACCCGGTCGAGGCGGCGCCGGAGCCGTTCGTGGTCGATGGGCCGGTCGAACACCATCACCGAGGTGATCGTGCTGCGCAGCAGCGGGTCCTTCTCGATCGTCCACATCAGGGCGTCCGCGTCGCTCATGCCGGCTCTCGAACTCGACCTCTTCGGCCATGGCACCCATCTCCCCACGGCATCGTCGTCCCGGGTGGTCGCCATGATCACGCCCATGGTCATGGCGGCGGACCGGATGGTGCGAGGGTACCGAGCCGGAGGGGGCCGCCGCGGGTCGAGTGGACCGCCACCCCGGTCGAGGTGGCAAGATCGGCCCGATCGTTTCGGTCCCGCCGCGGCCGGCACCGATCGACTGGCTTCGTGTCGACGACTTGGGGGTACGTGATGGTTGGACTGTGCGAGGGCCGCGTGTGCATCGTGACCGGCGCCGGTCGGGGGATCGGCCGCGAGCACTCGCTCATGCTGGCCGCCCACGGCGCCAAGGTGGTGGTCAACGACCTGGGCGGCTCGATGGACGGCGAAGGCCACGAGGCCGGCCCGGCCCAGCAGGTGGTCGAGGAGATCCAGGCCCTGGGCGGCGAGGCGGTGGCCAACACCGATGACATCTCGGACTGGGCGGGGGCCGAGAAGCTGGTGGCCCAGGCCGTCGACGCGTTCGGGCGCCTCGACGTGCTGGTCAACAACGCCGGCATCCTGCGCGACCGCATGTTGACCAACATGAGCGAGGCCGAGTGGGACGCGGTCATCAAGGTGCACCTGAAGGGGACGGCGGGACCGTCGCACTTCGCCGCCGCCCACTGGCGAGAGCAGTCCAAGGCCGGCGAGGCGGTGGACGGTCGCATCATCAACACCAGCTCACCGTCGGGCATCTACGGCAACGTGGGCCAGACCAACTACGGCGCGGCCAAGGCCGGCATCGCCGCCTTCACCATCATCGCCTCCATGGAGCTGGCCCGCTACGGCGTGACCGTCAACGCCATCGCCCCGGCCGCGCTGACCCGCATGACCGAGAACCTGGGCATGGGTCAGGTGTCCGACGAGGCCAAGGAGCAGATGTCGCCCCGCTGGATCGCCCCGATCATCACCTGGCTGGCCAGCGCCGAGTCGGCCGGAGTGACCGGGCGGGTCTTCGACGTGAGCGGGCGGGCGCTGTCGGTCAGCGAAGGCTGGCACCGCGGCCCCACCGTCGAGCCCACGCTCGATCCCACCCTCATGGGCCCGCTGGTCGAGCAGCTCATGGCCCAGGCCCGTCCCAACGCCGACATGTCCGGCCGAGACCAGAAGAACTGAGGAGCAACCATGCCCATCAACCCTGACGCCGTCGGCTCCAAGGGCGAGCCCGGCGAGCGGTCCTGGAGCTCGAAGGATGCGCTGATCTACGCCCTGGGCGTCGGCTGTGGCGCCGAGGATCCCTTCTCCGAGCTCGAGTTCACCACCGAGAACACCGCCGACACGCCCCAGCAGGTGCTGCCCACCATGGCCGTCGTGCTCGACGGTCCGGGCCACGCGGCGCTGGCCAACATCGGCTCGTTCAACCCGGCCATGCTCGTGCACGGCGAGCAGTCGATCGAGCTGTTCAGCCCCATCCCGGTGTCGGGCACGGTCTCGGCGGTGGGGGAGGTGGTCGGCGTCTACGACAAGGGCAAGGGCGCGGTGGTCGCGCTCGAGACCATCTCCACCGACGCGGCCACCGGCCAGCCGCTGTTCAAGACGAGCTCGTCCATGTTCATCCGGGGCGAGGGCGGCTGGGGTGGCGACCGCGGCCCCTCGGGCCCCCAGAACGTGGCCCCCGAGCGCGAGCCCGACCACGTGGTCACCTATCCCACCCGCACCGATCAGGCCCTCATCTACCGGCTGTCGGGCGACCGCAACCCGCTGCACTCGGATCCGTCGTTCGCGGCCATGGGCGGCTTCGACAAGCCCATCCTCCACGGCCTGTGCACCTACGGCTTCACCGGCCGGGCGCTGCTGCACTCGTTGTGCGACGGCGATCCGACCCGGTTCAAGTCCATGGCCGGCCGGTTCTCGTCCCCGGTGATGCCGGGCGAGTCGCTCACCGTGAAGATGTGGGTGGACGCCAACCAGGCCATCTTCCAGACCGCGGGCGGCGACGGACGGACCGTCCTCGACGCCGGCCTGGTCACCTTCGCCTGACGTCATGGACGTGCGACGAGTGGTGACCGGCCACGACGGGCAGGGCAAGGCCGTCGTCGTGGGCGACGAGCGGGTGGCGCCGACCACCCTGGGCCTGCTGCCGGGCACCGAGTTCCACCTGCTGTGGGGTGCCGACGAGACCTCCACGTTCCCCGACGACGGGAGCCGGCCGCCGGCTCCCCGGTACTTCCCGCCGCCCGACGGGTTCCGCTTCGGCTTCTTCACCATCCCGCCCGACGAGGGGCGCGGCGTGCCGCCTGACCTGGACATCGAGGCCGCCTTCGCCGAGTTCAACCAGAAGCTGCCGGGCATGTCCGACTACCTCGAGCGCGACGAGCCGGGCATGCACACCACCGCCACCATCGACTACGGCGTGGTCCTGTCGGGCCATGCCACCCTCGAGCTGGACGACGGCGCCACGGTGGTGCTCGACCCGGGCGACACCTACATCCAGAACGGCACGCGGCACCGCTGGTCGAACCAGGGCGACGTCCCCGCCGTGCTGGCCATCGCCCTGATCGGCGCCCACCACGCCGACATCGACTGACGGCCGGCTTGAGATCGACCGGCAAGCCCATCGCGCGGCCGTAGGCTCAGTCCATGAGCTTCCTGGCCTCCTTCGCCTCGTCCATCGCGGCCACGGCCAAGAACCTGCTCGCCCACCTCCGCCGCCACTGAGCGGGCGTTCAGAACAGGCGCAGCTCGGTGGACTCGATGCCGCGCAGCTCGTCGTAGTCGACCTCGACGCACCCGATGCCCCGGTCGGCGGCCAGCACCTTGGCCTGGGGCTTGATCACCTGGGCCACGAACATGCCCCGCACCGGGCGCAGCATCGGGTCGAGCTCGAGGCGGGCCAGGTAGCGGGTGAGCTGCTCGACCCCGTCGATCTCGCCCCGGCGCTTGATCTCGATGGCCACGGCCTGGCCGTCGGCGTCGCGGCACAGCAGGTCCACCGGACCGATGTCGGTGGGGTACTCGCGCCGCACCAGGGTCAGCCCCTCGGCCATGACCGTCGGGTTGGCGGCCAGCAGCTCCTGGAGGTGGGCCTCGACGCCGTCCTTCTGCAGGCCCGGGTCGATGCCCAGCTCGTGGGCCGAGTCGTGCAGCACCTCGACGAGGGTGATGGTCAGCGTCTCCCCCTTGGGGCTGGCCACCACCCAGCGATCGGGCTCCTCGGTGACCGTGTTGGGCGCGTTCATCCAGTTGAGCGGCTTGTAGGCGCCGCCGTCGGCGTGGATGGCCACGCAGCCGTCGGCCTTGACCATGATCAGGCGGGTGGCCAGGGGCAGGTGGGCGCTCAGGCGCCCGGCGTAGTCCACCGAGCAGCGGGCGATGACCAGGCGCACCCGTCCCAAGTTAGCCGGGCACGTTTGACCCACGCTTCCGTGGGTCAAACGTGCCAGATCGGTTCAGCTCACCTGGCGGTTCTGGAACCGGTTGCGGATGAGCTCGCGCCGCTCCTGCAGCTCGCGGTAGGTGAGCCGCTCGGTGGTGGCGTCCACCCCGAAGGAGCCCTTGACCCCGGCCAGGTCGAGCTCGTAGGCGTCGAGGGGCATGCCCACCTCCTCGGCGATCTGCTCGCCGTGGGTCTCGGCGAAGTAGGTGGAGATGCTGGCGATCTCGGCGAACAGGTCGAGGTCGGGGGCCAGGGTGGCGATGGCGCCGTCCAGGAAGACCATGTTCTTCACGAACAACATGAGCTCCTTGGGCAGCCGGGCGCCGTAGCCGAGCAGGGCCTTCACCACCCGCTGGATCTCGCCCACCATCTCGTCGGCGGTCAGGGTGGTGGGGTCGACGGGTGGCTTGTCCAGTCCCAGGTCGCGGATGACCGCGTCGAGGTCGGTGTCGGCCGGCAGGGCGCCCAGGTCGCGCAGCGCGGCCAGCTGGCCCTTCACGTCGTTCATGGTGGCGGTGATCAGCAGTCGCAGGAAGGCGCGGCGCTTGAACTCGTCCATCCGCCCGATGATCCCGTAGTCGAGCAGGCCCACCCGGCCGTCGCGCAGCACGAACAGGTTGCCGCCGTGCAGGTCGCCGTGGAAGATGCCGTGGATCATGGCGCCCTCCATGAACCCGACCATGCCGGTGCGGATCACCCCTTCGGTGTCCACCCCGGCCGCCTGCATGCCGACCACGTCGTCGAAGGCGAACCCGTGCAGGCGCTCCATGACCAGGACCCGGGGCGTGACCAGGGTGGGGTGCGGGCGGGGCACCACGTAGCCCTGCTGTCCCAGCTCCTGGAAGGACCGGGCCACGTCCAACATGTTGGCGGCCTCGAGTCGGAAGTCGAGCTCCTCGGTGATGGTCTCGGCGAACAGCTCCACCAGCGCCGGCGGGTTGGCCAGGGCGGCGATGGGGATGCGCCCGACCAGGAACGGGGCCAACCAGGCCATGACCTTGAGGTCGGCGTGCACCAGGGTGGCCACCGACGGCCGCTGCACCTTGACCACCACCTCTTCGCCGGTGTGCAGGCGGGCGGCGTGGACCTGGGCGATGGAGGCGGCGGCCAGCGGGGTGCGCTCGAAGTGGGCGAACACCGACTCGAGCGGCGCGCCCAGCTCGGACTCGACCACCTGGCGCACGGCCCACCACGGCTCGGGGGGCACCTGGTCGCGGCACTTCTTGAACTCGGTGACCAGCTCCTCGGGGAACAGGCCGTCGCCGCTGGAGATGATCTGGCCCAACTTGATGTAGGTGGGGCCCAGGTGCTCGGCGGCGATGCGCAGCCGCCGGGAGATGTCGGCCTTCGACGCCGAGCCTCCCTGCCGGCGGGCCCCCAGGGCCCACCAGCCCACGGCCAGGCCCAGGTGGCGGGCCACGCGGATGGCCCGGGTGCCGTCGGGCAGGCGGCGGGGTCGGGTCAGCTCGGGCAGGGCGGCGCGGACCACCCAGCGGGCGGTGGGCACGGCCCGACGCCAGGTCATGGCCGGTGGATCGACCAGCCAGGGTGGGTCATCGCTGAAGGATCCGATGGCCAGGTCGGCGGGGGCGGTCATGTGTGGCGGAGTCTACGGTTGCGCGGTGCTGTCGAACTACCGCGTGATCGAGTTGGGGATGTGGGTGGCCGGGCCGGCCGCCGGTGGCCTGCTGGCCGACTGGGGGGCCGACGTGGTCAAGGTCGAGACACCGGTCGGCGACCCCATGCGCCGGCTGTTCGCCCTGCTGGCCGGGCACGGCCAGCCCGAGTCCCCGCCCTTCGACCTGGACAACCGGGGCAAGCGCAGCGTGGTGATCGACCTGGCCCGGCCCGAAGGCGTCGAGGTGCTGCTGGGGTTGCTGGCCGATGCCGACGTGTTCCTGACCAACCTGCGTCCCGAGGCCGTCGAGCGGCTCGGCCTGGGTCCCGAGGCGCTGGCCGAGCGGTTCCCGCGCCTGGTGTACGCCAGCGTGAGCGGCTACGGCCTGGCCGGTCCCGAGACCGGGCGGGCCGGCTACGACGTGGGCGCCTTCTGGGCCCGCAGCGGGATCGCCTCGCTCATGGCTCCCGGCGACGCCGATCCCCCCGGCGTGCGCTCGGGCATGGGCGACCACGTGACCGCGCTCGACCGCGGTGGCCGGCATCCTGGCCGCCCTGTTGGCCCGCGAGCAGACCGGCCGGGGCCAGCTGGTGGAGATCTCGCTGTTGCGCACCGGCATCTACACGGTGGGGTGGGATCTGGGCATCCAGTCCCGCTTCGACAAGCTGGGCTCGGTCCAGCCCCGCGCCACCGAGCTCAACCCGATGTGCAACTGCTACCAGGCCGGTGACCATCGGTGGTTCTGGCTGCTGGGGGTGGAGGCCGATCGACTCTGGCCCAAGCTGTGCGCCGCGCTCGAGCGTCCCGATCTGCTCGACGACGAGCGCTACGCCACCGCCCGGGACCGGCGCCACCACGCGGCCGAGCTGGTGAGCGACCTCGACGCCATCTTCGCCGGCTCCAGCCGTGACCAGCTGACGGCGGTCTTCGATCGCCATGACGTGTGGTGGGCTCCGGTCAACACGCCGGCCGAGGTGCTGGCTGATCCCCAGGCCATCGCCGCCGGCGCCTTCGTGGACGTGCCGGCCGGGGAGTTCGGTCCCGCTCATCGGGCGGTGGCCACACCGGTCACGTTCCACGGGGCTGACCGCCACCAGGTGGGCGCGGTGCCGGGTCTGGGCCAGCACACCGACGAGGTGCTGGAGCGCGCCGGCTACGACGATCAGGCCCGCCGTCGCCTGCGCGCCGCCGGCATCGTCGCCTGAGCCGACGCCCCGTGCCGGCCTCCCACCCCGCTCCTCGAAATTGGGCATCAACGTGTGCGGATACCGCAGACAAAGGTTCCCAGTTTGCGGGCGGGGGCTGGGCTGGTCAGCTCAGCTCGTGGAGGATGGGACTCAGCTCGGAGCGGAACCGCCGGAGCTCCTCGCGGTGCAGGGTGGACAACTCGGCCAACTTGGTCGCCCCGGTCGGGGTCAGGGCCAGGCGCTGTCGTCGCCCGTCGTGGGGATCGTCGAAGGTGGTGACCAGCCCCGCGGCCGATGCCCGCTGCACCAGCTCGACCGTCGAATGGTGTCGTGACACCAGCAGGTCGGCCACGTCACCGATGGTGGGTGCACCCTCGCCGCTCCAGCCGCGGATGGCCAGCAGGAGCTGATGTTGGGCCGGGGGGATCCCGGCGGCGCGGGCCGCCGCCTCCGAGAAGCTGAGGAAGACCCGCAGGCCGTGGCGGAACCGCGCCAGTGCCTGGTAGTCACCATCTGGGAGATCGACGGCATCGGGAGCGGTCATGGGGTCTCCTCGTGTGGGTCGTGCTCGCGGGGTTGCTCATCGGGACGATCGACGTCGGCCCGGTCGAGGTCAGCTCCGTCGAGGTCGGGTCGGGCCCGCTGGCTGTCGATGATCGTGACCCGGCTGGTCACGGCCAGCGCCACCAGCGCGGCGATGAGCGTGACCGGCAGCAGCACCATGCCGGCCATCTCGGTCACCACCAGGGTGGATCCCAGCGGGGTCTTGGTCACGCCCGCGCACAGCGCGGCCATGGTGGCGGCCATGAGGATCGGCTGGCTGATCCCCGGGTCCAGGTGGTGGGCCACCTGGCCCAGGGCGGCACCCATGAAGAAGAGGGGGATGATGAAGCCCCCCTTCCATCCGGAGGCGAGGGTCAGGACGGTGCCCGCCAGCTTGGCCACCACCGCCACCAGCAGCGCCCCGACCGTCAGGCGGGTCACCAGCAGCCCGCCGAGCTGCGCCTCGCCGAAGGTGAGCGCGTAGGGCGACCACAGCGCCAACAGGCCCAGGCCCAGGCCGCCGAGCACGGGTCGGGCCCATCCCGGCAGCCAGGCGAAGCCGCGCCTGGCCGCGATGGCCGCGCCGGAGAACACCAGCGCCCCCAGCCCTCCGGCCAGACCGACCACGACCGCGGCCAGCAGGTCGCGCCCGCGCAGGGTGGCCACGGGCGGGAACCTCCACACCGGCTCGAGACCCGAACCGGTGACCAGCACGTAGATGCCGTAGCCGCACAGGGAGCCCACCAGCGCGGGGAGCAGGGCTTCGTAGTACTGCAGGCCTCGGCGGTGGAGGATCTCGAGCGCGAACAGGGCCGCACCCAGCGGCGCACCGAACAGCACGGTGAACCCGGCCGCCATGCCGGTGATGGTCAGGATCCGGACGTCCACACGATCGCCCCCCCGTCGCCGGCCCAGCCAACTGCCCAGGGTGCCGGTGGTCTGCACCAGCGGGGCCTCCGGGCCCATGGCGCCACCGGAGCCGACGCACAGCAGCGAGGCCGGGATCAGGGGACGCAGGCGCCGGACGTCGTCCACCCCGCCCAGCACGTGGATGTTGTCCACCAGCAGCTCCACGTTGCCGGCGTCGCCCCCCAGGCGGGTGATGAGCGCCACCGCCACCCCCACGGCCACCAGGATGGCCAACGTGGCCAGCTGGGTGTGGTGGGTGGGCCAGAGCCAGTCCTGCACCAGGTGCAGGGTGCCGACGTAGGCGGCGCCGACCAGGCCACCGGCCACTCCGACCGCCACCACCGGGACGCCCATCCCGGTTCGGAGGTGCACCATGCGCTCGTTCAGATGCTGCCGCGATGTCCACACTCCCCAAACTATATCGTGTCACGATAAAGTTTGGGACTAGAACCGGGGCGGACGCTTCTGGGTGAGGGCGGCCACGCCCTCGGCGAAGGGGGGTTCGGTCATCATCTCGGCCAGGCGCCGGCCCGACTCCTCGACCGCCTCACCCACCCCCCGATGCAGGTCCAGGGCGATCTGGCGCTTGGTGGCGGCCAGCGAGCCGGGCGAGATCTCATAGGCCAGGGTCCGGGCGTAGTCGTAGGTGTGGGTCAGCAGCTGGTCGGGTTCGACCACCGCGTTGACCAGGCCGAGGGCGAGCGCCTCCTCGGCCAGGAACGTCCGGCTGGAAAGCAGCAGGTCGTTGGCCCGACCCAGCCCGATGAGCCTGGGCAGCAGCCATGACAAGCCGTACTCGGCGGGCAGGTGCAGCTTGCCGTGGGCGGTGGTCAGCTTGGCGCCGGATGCGGCGAAGCGCAGGTCGCAGTAGCAGGCCAGCACCAGCCCCACTCCGGCGGCCGGGCCGTTGACCGCCGCGATCACCGGCTTGGTCAGCCCGAGGTGGAAGGCGAAGTCGTGGTCGAACTCGGGGGCGACGCCGTAGCCGGGTGTGGCCAGTCCGTCGGCGGTGCCGGGATCGTAGCCGCCCCGGTCCACGTGGCCGCTGAGTGCGGCCGAATCGGCTCCGGCGCAGAAGCCCCGGCCGGCTCCGGTGACCACCACCACCCGCACCGCCGGGTCCTGCTCGGCGCGGGCGATGAGGTGCCGATACTCGGTGTGCATGCGACCGGTCCAGGCGTTGAGCCGCTCGGGCCGGTCGAGGGTGATGGTGGCCACCCGGCCGGCCACCGCGTAGCGCACCACCTTGAGCTCGAACGGTTCGGGCCACTCGGGCGAGCTCATGGGTCAGCCCTCGAACCGGGCCAGGGCCTCGAGCGCGGGGACGGCCAGCTCGGCCCGACAGATCAACAGGTCGGGCAGGTACGGGTCGGCGTTGTTGTAGCGCAGGGGCGAGCCGTCCAGGCGCGACACGTGCAGTCCGGCGGCGGCCGCCACCGCCACCGGGGCGCACGAGTCCCACTCGTACTGGCCGCCGGAGTGGGCGTAGACGTCGGCGTCGCCCCGGACCACGGCCATGGCCTTGGCCCCGGCCGAGCCCATCTCGACCAGCTCGCCGCCCAGCTGGTCGGCCAGCCACGTGGCCGCGGCCGGCGGCCGGGTTCGGCTGACGATCACCCGAGGCGCACCGGGGTGGGCGGGCGGCAGACGGGGGGCCGACTCGGTGCTCAGCGTCACCCCGAGGGCGGGCAGCGCCACCGCGCCGGCCACGGCCACGCCGTCGATGGCCAGGGCCACGTGGACCGCCCAGTCCTGGCGGGGCGGCTCGCTGAACTCGCGCGTGCCGTCCAGTGGGTCGACGATCCACACTCGGCGGTGGTCGAGCCGGGCCAGGTCGTCGCGCCCCTCCTCGGACAACACCGCGTCGCCCGCGGCCACGGCGTCGCCCAGGCGGGTCATGAGCAGCTCGTGGGACTGCTGATCGCCCTGGTCCTTCAGCTCGGACGCCTCTGCGCCGGCGGCCACCAGATCGGTCCGGAGGGCGACCAGGAGCCGGCCGGCCTCGGTGGCCAGCTCGGTGGCCACGTGGTGGTCAGCGGGGCGGGGGCTATCGTCCAGGGACACGGATTGTCGACCTTCTAACTCGTCTTTTGCGGGGGAGGGTCACCTACCCTACGTTGGACGCATCCCATGGACTATGAGCTGACCAACCTCCGGGCCCTCGAGGCCGAGTCGATCCACATCATCCGTGAGGTGGCGGCCGAGTTCGAGCGGCCCGTGCTGCTCTTCTCCGGCGGCAAGGACTCGGTGGTGATGCTGCACCTGGCCAGCAAGGCGTTCTGGCCGTGCAAGCTGCCGTTCCCGGTGATGCACGTGGACACCGGCCACAACTTCACCGAGGTCATCGAGTTCCGCGACCGGGCCGTCGACGCGGCCGGGGCCCGACTGGTGGTGGCGTCGGTGCAGGAGTCGATCGATGCCGGCCGGGTGGCGGAGGAGACGGGACCGCGTGCCTCGCGCAACCGGCTGCAGACCACCACCCTGCTCGATGCCATCACCGACCACCGGTTCAACGCCGTGTTCGGTGGGGCGCGCCGCGACGAGGAGAAGGCCCGGGCCAAGGAGCGGGTGTTCTCCTTTCGTGACGAGTTCGGCCAGTGGGATCCCAAGAACCAGCGGCCCGAGCTGTGGAGCCTCTACAACGGCCGTCACCACAACGGCGAGCACATCCGCGTCTTCCCGCTCAGCAACTGGACCGAGCTCGACATCTGGCAGTACATCGCCGAGGAGGACATCGAGCTGCCCTCCATCTACTACGCCCATCGCCGGGAGGTGTTCCGTCGCGACGGCATGCTGCTGGCCGTGACCCCCTTCGTCACCATGATGGACGACGAGGACGCCTTCGAGATGGTGGTGCGCTATCGCACCGTGGGCGACGCCTCGTGCACCGGCGCGGTCGAGTCCAGCGCGGCCACCGTGGCCGACGTGATCGCCGAGGTGGCTGCCACCCGGGTGACCGAGCGAGGCGCCACCCGGGCCGACGACCGGACCTCCGAGGCAGCCATGGAAGACAGGAAGCGCGAGGGCTACTTCTGATGGAGCGGCTGGGGATCGAGCTGGGGACGAGGACACCTTGATGGAGATGCTGCGGCTGGCCACGGCCGGGTCGGTCGACGACGGCAAGAGCACGCTCATCGGGCGCCTGCTCTATGACTCCAAGGCGATCTTCGAGGACCAACTCGAGTCGGTCGAGCGCACCAGCCGCGACCGCGGCGACGAGTACACCAACTTGGCCCTGCTCACCGACGGCCTGCGGGCCGAGCGCGAACAGGGCATCACCATCGACGTGGCCTACCGCTACTTCGCCACGCCGGCCCGCAAGTTCGTGATCGCCGACACACCCGGCCACATCCAGTACACGCGCAACATGGTCACCGGCGCCTCGACCGCGGATCTGGCCCTGGTGCTGGTGGACGCCCGCAAGGGGATCCTGGAGCAGTCGCGGCGCCATGCCTTCATCGCGTCGTTGCTGCGCATCCCCCACATCGTGCTGTGCGTCAACAAGATGGATCTGGTCGGTTACGACCAGGATGTGTTCAACGCCATCAAGGACGAGTTCCACGCCTTCGCGGCCAAGCTCGACATCGCGGATCTGGCCGTCATCCCGATCTCGGCGCTCGAAGGCGACAACGTGGTGAACCTGTCGCAGAACATGCCCTGGTACTCGGGTGGCTCGTTGCTGCACCACCTGGAGGAGGTGTTCATCGCCTCGGACCGCAACCTGCGCGACCCGCGCTTCCCCGTCCAGTACGTGCTGCGGCCCCAGAGCGGCGAGCACCGCGACTACCGGGGCTACGCCGGCACCGTGGCCGGCGGCGTGCTCAAGCCGGGCGACGAGGTGGTGGTGCTCCCCTCGGGCTTCCAGTCGACCATCGCCGGCATCGACGGGCCCGAGGGTCCGCTCGAGGAGGCCTTCGCGCCCATGTCGGTGGCCATCACCCTGGCTGACGAGATCGACGTGTCGCGCGGCGACATGATCTGCCGGCCGCACAACCAGCCGCACGTGGGCCAGGACATCGACGCCATGATCTGCTGGATGTCGGAGACCGACGCCCTGCGCGACGGCGCCAAGTTCGCCATCAAGCACACCACCCGCTCGGTCCGGGCCCTGGTCCGCTCGGTGCACTACCAGCTCGACATCAACACCCTGCACCGGCTGGACCAGGCCGACTCGCTGGCGCTCAACGAGATCGGTCGCGTCACCCTGCGCACGACCGCCCCGCTCTTCTTCGACGCCTACGCCCGCAACCGGGACACGGGCAGCTTCATCCTCATCGACGAGCGCACCAACCGCACCGTGGCCGCCGGCATGATCATGGGGCCCACGCAGTAGCGACTGTCATCGACTGCGCCGGCCAGGTCATCGACTGCGCCGGCCAGGTCATCGACTGCGCCGGCCAGGTCATCGACTGCGCCGGCCAGGTCATCGACTGCGCCGGCCGAGGCTGACGGCGCGACGCACCAGCTCTCGCACCTGGACCTCGTCGGCGCCGGCCGACACCAGTTGACCAACCTGCTCCTCGACCCGCGCCGCGGCGTCCTCGTCCACCGCGGCGGACTCGGGGGCCGCCCGGCGCGCCGACCCGCGGCGGGTCGGGGACCGAACGCCCCCGGCGCGGTCACCGCGGTGACCAGGATGAGCCCGACGGCAGCCGCGGCGGTGATCAGGCCGAAGGTGATGGCGAAGCCGTTGTTGTCGGCGATCGAGCCCGCGATCATGCCGCCGATGCCGATCACGAACACCCCGATGACCAGCCGCCGGACGGTGCGCGGGGACACGCCGGCTAGCCCCGCACGAGTGGCTTGTACTTGAGGCGGTGGGGCTGGTCGGCTTCGGCCCCCAGCTCCTTGTGGCGGAAGGCTTCGTACTCGCTGAAGTTGCCCTCGAACCAGCGCACCACCGAATCTCCTTCGAAGGCGAGCACGTGGGTGGCCACCCGGTCGAGGAACCACCGATCGTGGCTGATGATCACGGCGCAGCCGGCGAAGGCCTCGAGGCCGTCCTCCAGGGCCCGCAGCGTGTCCACGTCCAGGTCGTTGGTGGGCTCGTCGAGCAACAGGACGTTGCCGCCCTCCTTGAGCACCTTGGCCAGGTGGACGCGGTTGCGTTCGCCGCCGGAGAGCACAGCCACCTGCTTCTGCTGGTCGCTGCCCTTGAAGTTGAACGATGCCACGTAGGCCCGGCCGTTCATCTCCCGCCCGCCGATGTCGAGCGTGTCGCGCCCGTCGGTGATCTCCTCGTACACGGTGCGTTCGGGATCGAGCACGTCCCGGGACTGGTCGACGTAGGCCAGCTCGACGGTGGGGCCGACGCGCAGGGTGCCCTCGTCGGGCTGATCCAGTCCCGTGATGATGCGGAACAGCGTGGTCTTGCCCGCGCCGTTGGCCCCGATCACGCCGACGATGCCGGCGCGAGGAAGGGTGAAGCTGAGGTCGTCGATCAGCAGGCGGTCGCCGAAGCCCTTGGTGAGGTGTTCGGACTCGATGACCACGTCGCCCAGTCGCTGACCCGAGGGGATGAAGATGTCCAGCCCATCGCTGCGTCGGTCGCTGGCACTGGCCTCGGCCAGGAGCTTCTCGTAGGCGGCCAGCCGGGCCTTGCCCTTGGCCTGGCGCGCCTTGGGGGCCAGGCGCACCCACTCCAGCTCGCGGCTCGAGGGTGCGCTGGCGGGTGGAGTCGGCCTTGTCCTGTTGGCGGAGTCGCTCCTGCTTCTGCTCCAACCACGAGCTGTAGTTGCCCTCGAAGGGGATGCCCCGGCCGTGATCCAGCTCCAGGATCCAGCGGGCCACGTTGTCCAGGAAGTAGCGGTCGTGGGTGATGGCCACCACGGTGCCGTGGTAGTCGCCCAGGAACCGTTCCAACCAGGCCACCGACTCGGCGTCCAGGTGGTTGGTGGGCTCGTCCAGCAGCAGCAGATCGGGTCGGCTCAACAGCAGCCGGCACAGCGCCACCCGGCGGCGCTCGCCGCCGGAGAGCACGTCGACGGCGGCGTCGCCGGGCGGGACGCGCAGGGCGTCCATGGCGATCTCGATGGTCCGCTTCAGGTCCCAGGCACCAGCCGCCTCGATCTTGCGCTCGATCTCGGCCTGCTGCTCGCCCAACTTGTCGTAGTCGGCGTCGGGGTCGGCCCAGCCGGCCAGCACCTGGTCGTATCGCTCCAGCAGCTGGGCGGTCTCGCCCAGGCCGTCCATGACGTTGCCGAGCACGTCCTTGGTCGGGTCCAGGGTGGGTTCCTGTTCGAGCAGGCCCACGGTGAAGCCCGGGGTCAGCCGGGCCTCACCGGTGAACTCCTGATCCACGCCGGCCATGATGCGCAACAGCGAGGACTTGCCCGAGCCGTTGGCGCCGATCACCCCGATCTTGGCGCCCGGATAGAACGACAGGCTGATGTCGGTCAGGACATCGCGGTCGGGCGGGTAGTACCGGCCGACCTTGTGCATGGTGAAGATGTACTGGGCGCTCATGGCCGCCGAGGTTACCGACGGGCGGCCGCGGCCCAAAACGGCGACCGCCCCACACCCCGGTGGAACCGGGTGGTGGGGCGGGTGCCGACCTGCAGATGGACGACGGGATCAGCGCTTGCGCGCCGCCGTCTTGCGAGCCGGGGCCTTCTTGGCCGCGGTCTTGCGTGCGGGTGCCTTGCGGGCCACAGCCTTGCGAGCTGGAGCCTTCTTGGCCGCGGTCTTGCGTGCGGGTGCCTTGCGTGGCCACAGCCTTGCGAGCTGGAGCCTTCTTGGCCGCGGTCTTGCGTGCGGGTGCCTTCGGGCCGCGGTCTTGCGGGCCGGAGCCTTCTTGGCCGCGGTCTTGCGTGCGGGTGCCTTGCGGGCCGCGGTCTTGCGGGCCGGTGCCTTGCGGGCCACGGCCTTCTTGGCAGTTGCCTTGCGGGCTGGAGCCTTCTTGGCTGGTGCCTTCTTGGCCGCAGCCTTCTTTACTGGTGTCACCGGCGCCTCCTCGGCGAGATGGTCTGCAGGTGAATGTGTAGCAGTGACAGACACGTCAGTCGTGTCTTTCGCGTCGTCGCGTGATTGCGACGGTCGGCCGACCTGATGGGCAACCGTGCCGATCGGAACACCTTGTGGCAGTGCGTATGACACATCAACCGGCGGACGGGTCGGGTCCAGTGCCAGGTCGATGCCTCGTCGGGGAGCGTCGACCGACGCCACCGTGAAGGTGCGCACCTCGCCGATGTTGATCACATCGCGGGCCCGCAGGGGGGCCGGGTCCCCCATCGCCTTGAGGGGGATGTAGCACTGCACCTCACCCACCCGGGCGTAGGCGCCGTGGGAGCTGAAGCTGTCGACGGTGGCATCCACCTCGCGGCCCACCGGATGGGCGCCCACGAAATCGATGAACGGGAGCAGCTCGTTGAGCTGGTTGCTGGGCGAGCTGCTCTCACGTCGGGCCCGTCCGCTCCCGCTCCCGCTGCCTTTGGCCGCCTTGGTTGCCTTGGCCGCCTTGTCGCCGCGCTCGGCGCGGCCGCCGCCGGAGCTGGACCGGTCGCTCTGGCCCCGCCTGGTCCCCCCGGAGGCACGGGCGCTGCCACGGCCCCGGTCGGTGTTGGCTTCCTTGACCGACCGCCGGCTGGCGGGGCCCCGGACCGGCGAGCGCAGCAGGAAGACCCAGCCCAGGCCCGGCACCGGTTTGCCCCCGATGAGGCGCCCCTCGTCGAACAGCCAGGGGTACTGGCCGTGGAACTCCTGGAAGGAATCGTTGGAAAGGATGACGGCGTCGGCCTTGTCGGCGATCTGGAGGACGAAGGCATCGCCGCGGCCGATGGCCCCGGCCGGGGGACTGACCAGCTCGCCGGCCAGGACGGCCTCCTCGTAGGCGTCGCGCTCGGAGGCGTCGATGCGGTGGCCGAAGGTGGCGTCGACCACCACGGTGAGGTTGTCGGCGGGGTGCTCGGTGAGGAAGGCGCGAACCGCTTCGTCGAGTTGCTTCAGGCTCGGGAGCGAGCGACCTTCGGTCGCGATGTTCGAGCCGTCGACGACGACGTAGTTGGTGGACATGGGTGATGGGGACCGATCTGTTGGAAGGAGAGCCCCGGTGCGCCCGATCATCCGCGCGCCACACCGCCTGAGCGGTTGGTGCCGGAAATGATCCGGGAGGACCGGCGGCAGGTTGGAACCGTCGGAACGACGAGACCAGCCTACGCTGCCGACATGGGTGAGCCGCACATCGACGAGGCCGAGCGTCGTACCCACGAGGTCACCGACCTGCTGCAGCACCTCATCCGCAACGCCTGCGTGAACGACGGAACCGTCGGCTCCGGTGGTGAGGTCCGCAGCACCGACCTGTTGGCCGACTACCTGGCCGGATCCTCCTTCGACGTCGAGCGATACGAGCCCGAGCCCGGACGGGCCAGCCTGGTGGCCCGGCTGGAGGGACGCGACCCGGACGCGCCCACGCTGTTGTTGATGGGCCACACCGACGTGGTGCCGGTCAATCCGGACGGGTGGCGCCACGACCCCTTCGGCGGTGAGCTGATCGACGGCGAGGTGTGGGGCCGGGGCGCGGTGGACATGTTGAACCTCACCGCCTCGATGGCGGTGGCGGCCAAGCACCTGGCGGCGTCCGACTTCAATCCCGACGGCACCTTGATCTACCTGGCGGTGGCCGACGAGGAGGCGATGGGGACCCATGGCGCCAACTGGTTGGCCGACCACCAGCCTGATGCCATCGGCGCCGACTTCGTGATCACCGAGTCCGGAGGCATCCCGATCCCGTCGCCGACCGGTCTGAAGCTCCCGGTGATCGTGGCCGAGAAGGGGTGCTACTGGTGCCGACTCCGGGTGCACGGCACCCCGGGGCACGGCTCCCAGCCCTATGGCGCCGACAACGCGCTGGTCACCGCGGCCGAGGTGGTGCAGCGGCTCGACCGGTTCCAGACCCCGGCCCAGATCCACGACGTGTGGCGGCGGTTCGTGACCTCCATGGGCTATCCGGCCGAGCTCACGGACTCGCTGCTGTCCTCCGACGGGTTCGACCAGATGCTCGAGCGGCTGCCGACGGGCATGGCCGCCCAGTTCCACGCCTGCACCCACACCACGTTCGCGCCGACCGTGGCCCACGGTGGCACCAAGATCAACGTGATCCCCGACACGGTCGACCTCGAGGTGGACATCCGCACCCTGCCCGGCCAGACCGACGCCGAGGTGGCCGCGCTGATCGCCGAGGCGCTGGGCGACCTGGCCGGCCGCGTCGACGTCGAGGTGGTGGTGTCCGACGGAGCCACCGAGTCGCCCACCGACACGCCGCTGTGGGAGTCACTGCGGACGCGTCTCGCAGGCCTTCTACCAGGACAGCCAGATCGTGCCCTTCCTGACCGTCGGGGCCACCGACTCGCGGTTCTTCCGTCGCATGGGCGTGACCGCCTACGGCTACGGGATGTTCAGCCAGCACATGTCCTTCGAGGACTACGGGAAGATGTTCCACGGCGACGACGAGCGGATCGACGTCGACTCGCTCGGGTTGTCGGTGGCCCTGTGGGATCGGGTGGCCCGCGACCTGTTGGGCTGACCCCGTCGATCGCGCCAGGATCAGCGCATCACCTGGGTGATGAACGTCTCCACCTTGGGGACCTCGGTGAGCACGAAGGCCCGATAGAGGTGGTCGGTGTCCACGTAGACGTAGGTGCCGTTGGCCACCACCTTGCAGCTGGAGGCATCGCACAGGTCGCCGTTCACGTCCAGGGTGGGCACCCCGCCCAGCCTGGCTCCGGGCGTCGGCCAGCGCGTCGGCCAACGGCGCCTGCGGGCCCAGGGCTCGCGACACCGGTGTGGTGCAGCGGTCGGCGGGGTGGCGGGCCAGGCAGTCGATCGGGTTGGACCCGTTGCGCGGGGTGTCCACCACCGAACCGACCTTGATGCCCTTGGACCGCAGCCAGGCGAGGTAGCGCTGGTAGGCGTCACCCCACAGCTGGGCCGTCGGGTCCAGCCCTCCGTGTTCGCCGGTCGGATGAGCAGGCTGGCGTAGCTGGCGCTGTCAGAGGTGACCACCGCCGCCGGGTGCAGCTCCTCGATCAGGCGGGCGGTCTGGGCGTGGAAGGTGTCGCAGGCATGGTTGCGCGGCCCCTGCAGGGTGATCACCGGGGATCGGTTCGCCCGGACAGACGCTCTGCCAGCGCACGACCAGGCGGATGCCCTCCTGTCGCGCCGCTCGGGCGAAGGCGGGCACCCAGTGCCGGGCGTGCGAGTCGCCCTCCAGCAGGAGGGTGCGGCGGCTGTGGAGGTCCCCGTCCTCGCAGTAGGCGATGCCGTCGGGGGATCGGGTCTGGCGGGCGCAGTCGAACACCGAGGACGATGCCGCCACCGAGGTGAGCGGGACCGACGGTCCCGCCGGTGGCGGCGGCGGTGGCGGCGCCGTCGAGGCCGATGGTCACCAGCAGCACCGCCGCGGTGATGGCGCCTCCCATGGCGTAGGTGAGTCGCGCGCGAGCCAACCAGGCGGGGATTGAACCGCGCCGGGTTCTCGACCAGCTCGTGGGCCAGCGGCGCCCACGCCCAGCGCCACCAGCGCGGCGCCGGCGCGAACCGTCAGCGAGTCGCGGCCCACCCACGCCACGGCCAGGAGGATGAAGGGCCAGTGCCACAGGTACCAGGAGTAGGACACCCGACCCAACCACTGCAGCGGCGCCAGGCCGAGCAGGCCGCTCACCGGGTTGGTCGTTGCCGCCCACGGCGGTCGGATCGGGGTCGATCGAGCCGCCGTCCCGGCGTGGATGATCAACAGGGCGCCGAACACGGGGAGCAGGGCCCGGTAGCCGGGGTAGGTGGAGTCCTGGCTGTAGGTGGCGGTGGCCACCGCCAGCGCGGCGAGGCCGAGCCCGGCCGAGACCCAGCGCCGCGATGCCGTCGCGCCACGAGTCGGGCACCGGCGCCAAGGCCAGCAGGCCGGCGGCCGCGAACTCCCAGGCCCGCGCCGGCAGACCGAAGAAGGCGTAGGGCGAGCCGTGCGCCGTCTGCACGATGCACAGGGCCAGCGAGCAGACGAAGGTCGCCCCGAACACGGCCAGGAGCGCAGCCCGGCGTGGTCCTGGTCGACCGCGACCGAGCATGCACACGGCCAGGACCAACACGGGCCACAGCAGGTAGAACTGCTCCTCGACGCCCAGCGACCAGGTGTGCAGGAACAGGCTGGTCTCGATGTTGGGGGCGAAGTAGTCGGTGGACTGGCGGGCGAAGGCCAGGTTCGACACGTACAGCGCCGCGGCCCGGGCCTGGGAGGCCACCGTCTGCCATTCGACGAAGGGCAGCACCACCAGCGCCAGCCCCAGCACGACGACCAGCATGAGGCCGAGGGCGGGCACCAGTCGCCGCACCCGGCGGGCCCAGAACCGCAGCAGCGCCGGTCTGCCGCGGCCCTCGGACTCCGCCACCAGGTTGCGGGTGATCAGGAAGCCGGAGATCACGAAGAACACGTCGACACCGATGAAGCCGCCGGAGAAGCCCGCCAGCCCGACGTGGAACGCGACCACCAGCACGATGGCCACGGCCCGCAGCCCGTCGACGTCGGCTCGCACGGGCGTCTTGTTGGGTCCGGACGCCGACATCCGCACGACGCTAGCGCCGGGGTGACAGGGGCGGGATCCCCGGGCACGTACGCTGCCGGCGTGAATCGGGCCCCTCGCCGCCCCTGCGGTCACCACCGCCGCGCCGTCCACCCCGCCCGGCTCGTGGGCCACCCCGCGGCTGCGCCTTGACCGGTCCACGGCCGAGACCGGAGATCCGGCGCTGCTGGCTCAGGCCCGGCGCGCCGGGATCCCCGATCGGGCCCCGGTCGGCTCGACGTCCGCATCGGCGGGCCGGACCCGGATCGTGGACGACGGCAGCACGCGGGTGGTGGTGTCGGTGGACGCCACTCGGTCCTCGTGCTGGTGCTGGCCGACACCTACCACCCGAACTGGACGGTGACCGTCAACGGCGTGCCCCAGCACCTCGGCCGCGTGGACGACGTGGCTCGGGGCGTGGTGGTGCGTGCGGGACGGTCGGTCGTGGTCTTCCGCTACCACTCCGCCGCCCGGAGCTGGGGCTGGGTGATCTCGGTGGCTGCCGTGTTGGCCTTGCTGGTGGTGGGCGCGCTCTGGGGTTGGCGACGGCGTGCGGAGCTCTGAGCCGCGCCTACGATGCCCGGCGTGATCCGGGCCGCGCTGTTCGACTTCGGGGGGGTGATCGTCGACGGACCCTTCGAGGCGTTCGCGGCCTACGAGCGCGAGCACGGGCTGCCGGATGGCCTGATCCGGCGCGTCAACGCCACCAATCCCGACACCAACGCCTGGGCTCGCCTGGAGCGGGGTGAGATCGATCCCGAGGGGTTCGCCCGGCTGTTCGAGGCCGAGGCCGACGCCCTGGGCCAGACGGTGGACGGACGGGAGGTGCTCGGACTGCTCGCGGGCTGGGCGCGGGCGGCGGCGGTGACGGGCCGAGGGTCGGTCGGGTGCGCCCGGCGATGGTGGAGGCGGTGCGACGCTGCTCCGAGCACCTGGTGACCGGATTGCTGACCAACAACTTCCTGCCCACCGCCGGCGGGTCGTGGGGGACGGCGCCGTCCGATCCTCACGCCGAGGTGCTGGGGCTGTTCGACGCCATCATCGAGTCGAGTCGGGTCGGCGTGCGCAAGCCCGATCCCCGGTTCTACGAGATCGCCTGCGCCATGCTCGAGGTCGAGCCATCCGAGGCCGTCTTCCTCGATGATCTGGGGATCAACCTCAAGCCGGCGAGGGCCATGGGCATGCTGACCATCAAGGTGGCCGACGTCCCCTTCGCCATCGACGAGCTCGAACAGGTCGTCGGCTTCCCCCTCTCCTGACCCGGGCCCCGCCTCGCCCTGGCGTTTCCTGTCAGCCCAGCGACTCGTATGCGGTCGCTGGGCTGACAGGTTCAGGCGGGGGTAGGGGCGGGGGCTGGAGCAGGGAGGCGCGGATCTGGCGAACGCGCTCCTGCACGGCCGCGCCCTGGTGCCACACGTCGACACTGGTGATCACCAAGACGGTGAAGCCGGCGTCGCGCAGGCGCTGTCGACGGACTTCGTCGGCCGCCTGATCGACAAGGCTGGCGTGGAAGGTCTCGCTGTCGATCTCCACGATCAACGGGACCTCCCGATCCCGGAAATCGACCCGGCCGAGCCAGTCCCGGTCTCCGACGTCGACCTGTCGCTCGAAGGTGGACATGCGAGCTCGCTCCATCAGTTGGAGGAACCGGGCCTCGACGTTGCTGTCGGTGGGTCGGTAGTCGTCGCCGCGGTCCATGATGAGCTCGCGCATGTGTTGGATCCCGGGACGTCCGTGCTCGGCCAGCTCGGCCAGGGTGCGCCGCAGGAGCCGGCCGGTGACCAGGCGCATCCGCCAGGCGGTGTCGAGGGTGCGCTCGAGCTTGGCCGGATGGATCCGCCCGGCCAGATCGAACAGGACCCGCGCCGGCACCGTCACGACCAACCCGTCCCGTTTGGTCAGATGCTGATCCGGGAGCAGGGTGGTGGTGTGCACGATCGCCAACTCGGTGACCCCGTGCCCCGGCCGCCTCGCGCGCTCATCACCTCGACGGGCTCGGCCGCGAAGCCAGGCAGTCCCCAGAAGGCCGCGGCCGACGCGTGCGACAGGGCCGCGCCCTCGACGCTGAGCGCACCCGCGATGGCGCGGCGATGCGGCGTGTCGGCCGAGCCGCTCACCGCGAGCACCGTCGGATCGAGTCTCTGGATCCGGCCGGAGTCGATGCGGCGGGAGAGCATCTGGCGGGTGATTCCGTGGCGGCGCGCCTGGGCGCGGGTGAACACACCGTGCTGGGTGGCCGCGAGCTGAAGGATGAGCTGATCGGTGCCGACCATCGGACCTCCGTACGAACGCAGGGTCTGATGGCGAACCTGTCAGCGGAGCGACTCGTAGGCGGTCGCTGGGCTGACAGGTTCCGCGATAGGGGGGTCAGGTGAGGTTGGCGAAGATGCGGCTGACCACATCCTCCTGCTCCTGCAGGTGGATGGCGTGGCTGCCGGTGGCCGGGGAACCCGACTCCGATCGGCTCTCGCGGTGGATCCAATGGTCGCTGTGCGCCTCGAACAGCCGCCCCTTGATGGCGTTCCAGGGGCCCATGTTCTCGGGCTCCTCCTGGAGCCAGAAGATCTGCTCCGCGTTCGGATAGTGCGCCACCACCCGCGCCACCGCCTCGAAGGGCCACGGGAACAGCTGCTCCACCCGGACGATGGCCACCGGCGCCCCGAGCTTGTCGCGGGCGTCGAGGGCGTCATAGGCGACCTTGCCCGAGCACAGCACGATCCGCTGGACCGCGTCGGGGTCGCCCACCCGGGGATCGTCGAGCACCTCCTCGAACGAGCCCTCGACCAGCGCCTCGATCGGTGAGCGCGAGGCCTTGGCCCGCAGCAGGGACTTGGGTGTGAACACCACCAGCGGCTTGCGCACGGTGCGACGCATCTGGCGTCGCAGGAGATGGAAGAACTGGGCGGCGGTGGTGGCGTTGCACACCTGGATGTTGTCCTCGGCGGCCAGGGTCAGGAACCGCTCGATGCGTCCCGAGGAGTGCTCGGGACCCTGGCCCTCGTAGCCGTGGGGCAACAGGAGCACCAGTCCCGAGGTCTGGCCCCACTTGTCCTCGGCGGCCACCAGGTACTGGTCGACGATGATCTGTGCACCGTTGAAGAAGTCGCCGAACTGGGCCTCCCAGATGACCAGGGCGTCCTTGTTGACCACCGAGTATCCGTACTCGAAGCCCAGGGCGGCGTACTCCGACAGCAGCGAGTCGTAGAGCCAGAACTGCGCGCCGTCGGCAGCCAGGGGAGCCAGCGGGGTGTGCTCCAGGCCCGTCTGGTAGTCGACCAGCACGCCGTGGCGGTGCGAGAAGGTGCCGCGGCGGGTGTCCTGGCCGGCCAGGCGCACCGAGGTGCCCTCGTACAGCAGCGAGCCGTAGGCCATGGCCTCGCCCAGCGCCCAGTCGACCTCGCCCGACTCGAACATCTTGTGGCGGGTCTCGAACTGCTTGGCCAGCTTGGGATGGACCTCGAAGCCGTCGGGCACCGTTTCGAGCGCGGCGAAGATCGTGTCGATCTCGGCCCGGCTGATGCCGGTGGGCACGTGGGGCAGCACCCCCAGGGCCGGGGGCGCGGGTTTGGCCCGGGTGCCCTCGGGCGGCGCGTGCTGGCGGGTCTCCTCCAGCGCGCTCTGCAGGCGGTTGCTGAAGTCGTCGAGCGCGGCCTCGGCATCTTCCAGTGAGATGTCACCCCGCTTGACCAGCGCCTCGGTGTAGAGCTTGCGCACCGAGCGGCGGGCATCGATGCGCTTGTACATGAGGGGCTGGGTGTAGCTGGGGTCGTCGCCCTCGTTGTGGCCGTGGCGCCGGTAGCACACCATGTCGATGACCACGTCCTTGTTGAACGCCTGGCGGTAGGCGAAGGCCATCCGTGCCACCCGCACGCACGCCTCGGGATCGTCGCCGTTCACGTGGAAGATCGGGGCCTGGACCATCTTGGCCACGTCGGTGGGGTACTCCGAGGAGCGGGCCGAGTCGGGCGGGGTGGTGAAGCCGAGCTGGTTGTTGATGATGAGGTGGACGGTGCCACCCACGCGGTAGCCCTTGATGAGCGACAGGTTGAGCGTCTCGGCCACCACGCCCTGGCCGGCGAAGGCGGCGTCGCCGTGGATGAGGATGGGCAGCACCGGGTACCGGCCGGGCGGGTCGATCAGGTCCATCTTGGCCCGGGCCATGCCCTCGACCACCGGGTCGACCGTCTCGAGGTGCGACGGGTTGGCGGCCAGCTCCACCTCGATGGTCTTGCCGTTGCGGCTCACGAACTTGCCGGTCTGGCCCAGGTGGTACTTCACGTCCCCCGAGCCCTGGGTGGACTCGGGGTCGACGTTGCCCTCGAACTCGGTGAAGAGCTGCTCGTAGGACTTGCCCACGATGTTGACCAGCACGTTGAGCCGCCCCCGATGGGCCATGCCCATGACCACCGAGTCGAGCGGCGTGTCGGCCGCCTCGCTGATCACCGCGTCGAGGATGGGGATGGCGCTCTCGGCGCCGTCGATGCCGAAGCGCTTCTGGCCCAGGTACTTGGTGGCCAGGAACCGCTCGAGGGCCTCGGCCGCGTTGAGCCGGCCCAGGATGTGGCGCTGCTCATCCGGGTCGATCACCACGCTGGCCCCTTCGACCTGGCGTTGGATCCAGGCCTTCTCGGCCGGCTCCTGGATGTGCATGTACTCGATGCCGATCGTGCGGCAGTAGGCGTCGCGCAGCAGGTGCAGCAGCGAACCCAGCGCCATGCGGTCCTGGCCGCCGATGCCGTTGGTCAGGAACTCCCGGTCGAGGTCCCAGATGGTCAGCCCGTAGGTCTCGGGCGCCAGCTCGGGGTGCATCACCGGCTCCTCGGCGGCCAGCGGGTCGAGGTCGGCGATGAGGTGGCCGCGCACCCGGTGGGCGTTGACCAGCTGGTCCACCCGCATCTGCTTCTCGAGCATGGCGGTGGTGTGGTCGACCGGGTTGACGTCGCGGCGCCACTCGACCGCCTCGTAGGGGACCCCCACCGAGCGGAACACATCGACGTAGAAGTCGTCGGCCCCGATGAGCAGCTCGTGCACCCGCTTGAGGAAGAGCCCCGACTCGGCCCCCTGGATGATGCGGTGGTCATAGGTCGAGGAGATGGTGATGATCTTGGACAGGCCCAGCGTGGCCAGGGTGGCCGGATCTGCCCCCTCGTACTCGGTGGGGAACCCGAGGGTGCCCACGCCCACGATGGTGCCCTGCCCGGGCATCAGGCGCGGCACCGACTGGAGGGTGCCGATGGTGCCCGGATTGGTCAGGCTGACGGTCACCCCGGCGAAGTCGTCGGCGCTCAGCTTGTTGGTGCGCACCTTGCGGATGAGGTCCTCGTAGGCGGACCAGAAGCCGCGGAAGTCGAGGGTGTCGGCGTCGCGGATGCAGGGCACCAGCAGGGTGCGGCCCGCGGTGCGCTCGACGTCGACGGCCAGGCCCAGGCCGATGTGTTCGTGGTGCACGACGCGGGGCTTGCCGTCGTCACCGGTGACGAACGAGTTGTTCATGGCGGGCATGGTCTCGGCGATGGCGCGCACCACGGCGTAGCCGATGAGGTGGGTGAAGCTGACCTTGCCGCCGCGGGTTCGGCCCAGGTAGCCGTTGATGATCGAGCGGTTGACCTCGAGCAGCTTGGCCGGCACCTCGCGGAAGCTGGTGGCGGTGGGCACCTCCAGGCTGGCGGCCATGTTGGTGGCGATGAGGGCAGCTGCGCCCCGCAGCGGTTCGCCGGCTTCGGCGGCGGACTGGCGCCGGCGCGGGTGTGGTCGGGGCGGCCGGCGGGGCCGCGGTGGCCGCCGGCGTCGGGTCCGGCGTCGGCGGTGTCGGCAGGGTCGGGGCCGAGGGGTTGGCCGGAGCTGATGTCGGTCGGTAGTCGGCGAAGAACTCGTGCCAGCTCTCGCTGACCGACGACGGATCGGCCAGGTACTGCTCGTACATCTCGTCGACCAGCCAGGCGTTTGGCCCGATCTGGTCGGCGGCAGGGTTCGTATCCACGATCTCTCATGGTACCGGCCCACCCCTGGGCCCCAGAGCGGCCGGACCGGGCTGCCGAGCGCGCCGCTAGGGTCGGGCCCGTGCGCATCGCCACCTGGAACGTGAACTCGCTGAAGGCCCGCATCGACCGCGTCGAGGAGTGGGTGGCCCAGGTCCAGCCCGACGTCCTGTGCATGCAGGAGACCAAGCTGGCCGACGACGCCTTCCCTGCCCTGACCTTCCAGGCGCTCGGCTACGAGAGCGCCCACCACGGCTTCGGCCAGTGGAACGGGGTGGCCATCCTCTCCCGGGTGGGCATCAGCGACGTGGCCGCCGGATTCGACGACGACGAACCGCCCGATCCCGACGCCCGGCTGCTGTGGGCCACCTGCGGCGGGGTGCGCCTGGCCAGCGCCTATGTGCCCAACGGCCGAGCCCTGACCGACGACCACTACCAGTACAAGCTGTCCTGGCTGGCCCGGCTGCGCACGCTGCTCGACCGCCGGGGCGATCCGACCGAACCGCTGGCCATCTGCGGCGACTTCAACATCGCCCCCGACGACCGTGACGTCTACGACCCGGCGGAGTTCGTCGACGCCACCCACACCAGCGCCCCCGAGCGGGAGGCCCTGGCCCACATCGAGGAGTGGGGACTCGAGGACGTGTTCCGGCGTCACTACGAGGTCGGCGGCCTGTTCTCCTGGTGGGACTACCGGGCCGGCAACTTCCACAAGGGCAAGGGCATGCGCATCGACCTGATCCTGGCCTCGGCCCCGCTGGCCGAACGTTCGGCCAGCATCCTCATCGACCGCAACGCCCGCAAGGGCAAGTCGCCCAGCGACCATGCGCCGGTGGTGGCCGACTTCGACCTCTGAGCCGGGCCGGCGCCTGGGCCATCATGGGGTCATGACCGAACCCACCGATGCGAGCCCCCTTCCCCCCGAACCGGCGCGTGGGGCCGACGGCCAGGTGCCCGCCGTGGACCCGGCCGAGGCGGCGGCGCGCGCCGAGTACGCCCGCACGGTGCTGACCGGTCGGTGGCAGGAGCCGTCGCCCGACGAGATGACGTCACGTCGCGTCGAGATCCGCCGGCTGGCCGATTCGATGCGCATCATCATGGAGCGCCTGGTGGCCACGGCTGCCCCCACCGAGTCCATCATCGAGGTGGCCGACCAGCTGGCCCGGGCCGCGTTGGCCTTCGACCACTGGCCCCACGGCTCGCTCTACGAGGGGTTCGCCGAGGCGGCCAACGCCGGCGGCGATCCCCACGCCATGTTCGAGTTCAGCCCCCTGATCGGACGGGCCAACCCGCTGGCGCCCCCCATGCGGCTGCTCGACATCGACGGTGTGGTGCACGGCCAGGTCACCTTCGGCTCGGCCTACGAGGGCCCGCCCGGGTGCGTGCACGGGGGCTACATCGCCGCCGCCTTCGACGAGCTGCTGGGCGCCACCCAGTCGCTGTCGGGCAATCCGGGGATGACCGGGCGCCTCACCGTGCACTACCGCTCGCCCACCCCCCTGCACGCCGAGCTGCACCTGGTGGGCCAGATCACCGGGGTGGACGGACGCAAGATCTTCACCCAGGGCCACCTCTACGCCACCGATGCCGACGGCTCCTCGCGCCTGTGCGCGGAGGCCGAGGGCCTGTTCATCAGCATCGAGTTCGGCCGGTTCGCGGAGCTCAAGGTGCCAGCGCGAGCAGGCCGAGCGCGACCGCCTGGCCCAATGAGCGGTCGGGTCAACCGGCCAGCCGCGCGCGCGATCGAGCGCCTGCTCGGCCTGGGCGTGCTCGCGCAGACCCGAGACCAGGGCACCCTCGACCTTGCCGCCCACCAACCGCAGCCGCACCTTGAGCTCGCCCTCGAGGCGACGCACGGTGTGGCCGCGCGTCGGCCAGGTAGGTGTAGCGACCCGAACAGCTCAGCCGGTCGGCGTAGTGGTCGGGCAGCAGGCGGCTGCTGGCGGTGGCCCGGTCGAGATCGAAGTCGACCTCTTCGATCCAGGTGAGCTTGGTCGGATCGATCACGGCCAGCGCGGCGGCCGGGAGGTCGCCGGTGAAGCGCTGCTGGAGGCGCAGGCGCACCCGGCGGCCGGCGACGTGATGATCGACCACCTACGGGCGTGCCGATCTTGGGCAGCCCCGACAGGGTGGGGTAGAGCGAGGGGTCGGTGAACAACGCCAGCACGGTGGCCAGGTCGGCGGGGTAGCGCTGCTCGGTGGAGAATCGCATGGGGTCACCCGCCCTGGTCGGCCAGGATGGCGAGGATCTCGTCACCGAAGCGTTGCACCTTGACCGCGCCGATGCCGGGGACGGCCAACAGCGCCGGCCGCCGAGGTCGGTCTGGTGGCCGCCACCTCGGCCAGGACCCGGTCGTGGAAGATCACGTAGGCGGGCACGGATGCAGCCTTGGCCTGGCGGCTGCGCCAGGCCTTGAGCGCCTCGAAGGTGGCCTGGGCGGCCGGCGTCGAGCTCGGGGGCCGCCGCGCCCGCGGCTGCGCCCGGCTCGGGCCGCTGCGACGTGGCTTGGGCCGGGCCGACTCGAGGCGCAGGCGGGCTCGTTGCGTGGCCAGATGGGTGGACCAGTCGGCCGGGACGATGCCGTCGCGCAGGGCCGCGGTGGCCACCTCGACCTGGTCGAGGTAGGGCGAGGCGGTGCGGGCCGCGGTGCGCTCGCCGAAGGTGCGGCTCTGGGCCCAGGTCAGGCGCAGCTCCTGTTCGGCGCGGGTGATGGCCACGTAGAACAGTCGCCGCTCCTCGGCCAGGTCCTCGTCGGTGCGGGCGTGACCGATGGGCACCAGGCCTTGTTCGAGACCGGCCAGGTGCACCACCGGCCATTCCAGGCCCTTGGCCGCATGGAAGGTGGCCAGCTCGACGGCGTCGCCCTGGCGATCGGGCTGGTCGGAGCGGGCCGTCTCACCCAACCAGGACACGAAGCCGGTGGTGGAGGGGCGGCTCTCGATGGCCAGGTAGTCGCGACCCAAGCGGGCCAGGGCCTCGAGGTTGGCCGCCCGGCTGTCGGCCGCCGGCCCCGACTCGCCCTGGTCGCCGAGACCGGGCCATCCGGTCTCGGCCGGAGGCTCGGCCGCGCCGGCGGCGCTCGACGCGGCCTGCGCGGCGGCGGTCAGGTCGGTCAGCGCCGCCGACAGATCGCCGGGATGGCGCTGCAGGTCGCGCAGGGCGGCCTTGACCTCGGGCTGATCGAGCAGCCCGGAACCGCCGCGCACCCGGAAGGGGATGGACGTGCCGTGCAGCGCCTGTTCGATCACCGCCACCTGGGCGTTGGTACGGCACAGCACGGCCTGGGAGGACCACGACCCGCCCGGGCGGTGGTGGTCGCGCAACGAGCGGGCGATGCCGTTGGCCTCGGCCTGGTCGTCGGGATAGGTGGCGATCTCGGGGATGGGCCCGTCGGGTCGGTTGGCCCGCAGGCCCACCGCTGCGGGGACCGCACCGGCGTCGGCCCCGGGAGGATCGAGGGCCGGCTCGTCCAGCCACCGGCCGGCGAGCACGGCGTTGGCCACGGCCAGGATCTGGGGGGTGGACCGGTAGTTGTCGGCGAGCTGGATGGTCTCGGCCCCGGGGTGGTCGTCGGCGAAGCTGGCCAGCGCCCCCGGGTCGGCGCCGTTCCACCCGTAGATGGCCTGGTTCGGATCGCCCACCACGCACAGGTCGCGCCGGCCGCCCACCCAGGCGTCGAGCAGGCTGCGCTGCAGGGGGTTCACGTCCTGGAACTCGTCGACGAACAGGTGCTGATAGCGCCACTGCTGGGCCTTGGCGAACGTCACGGTCCTCGCGCAGGTCACGACGGCACAGACGCAGCAGGTCGTCGAAGTCGACCATGCGCCGCCGGTGCTTCTCCTGCTCGTAGCGCTGGTACACGGCGGCCATGTCGCGGTAGGCCAAGGGCGCGCGGCGACCGAGTCGGTGGGCCTCGGCCCCGTACTCGTCGGGCTCGATGTCGCGGGCCTTGGCCCACTCGATCTCGCCCACGATGTCGAGCGCGGAGGACCGTTGGGCGCCCGACAGCAGCCGGATCACGAAGCCGAGCTTGCGGTCGAGCAGCTCGGGAGGCCGGACGCCCCGATCGGCCCACCGGGCGCGGAGCTGGGCGTAGGCCACCGAGTGGAAGGTGCCGGCCACCACCTGGTCGCGCAAGCCCAGCTGGCGCAGGCGCGACGACAGCTCGCCGGCGGCCTTGCGGGTGAAGGTGAGCGCCAGCACGTGGCGCGGGTCGTGCTCGCCGGCCAGCGCCCGGTAGGCGATGCGGCGGGTGAGTACCCGGGTCTTGCCGGTGCCGGCGCCGGCCAGGATGGCCAGGGGCGTGGTCGGGCAGGTGACCGCCTCGCGTTGGGTCGGGTTCAGGCCGTCGAGCACCTGCTGGGCGTCCACCTGGTCACCCTAACCAGCCGGTGTGACACGACTAGCCTCTGGCCGTGGCCTACTCGGACCTCATCCTGCGCGACAACGAGACCCTGGTGCTCGACCTGCACCCGCACTGGTGGTACTTCGCCAAGGCCCTGCTGGCCACCGTCATCGCGCTGGTCGTGGCCATCGCGGCGCTGGCCGCGGGCATCTGGGATCCCATCAAGCTGGTGTGCGCCATCCTGGTGCTGGGCTGCCTGGTCTGGCTGGCCGAGCGCTACGCCCACTGGGTCAGCACCTACTTCATCCTGACCAGCGACCGGATCATCTACCGCGAGGGCATCTTCGCCAAGCACGGCATGGAGATCCCCCTCCAGCGCATCAACTCGATCTTCTTCAACCAGCGCATGTTCGAGCGGATCCTGGGTCTGGGCGACCTGAAGATCGAGTCGGCCTCCAAGACCGGGGCCGAGGTGTTCGACGACATCCGTCGGCCCGAGCGGGTCCAGCACGA
This sequence comes from uncultured Microthrixaceae bacterium, assembly GCA_963793965.1. Lineage (GTDB taxonomy): Bacteria > Actinomycetota > Acidimicrobiia > Acidimicrobiales > Acidimicrobilacustridaceae > UBA4742. Next base: position 257,370 of record CAWCCB010000005.1, on the reverse strand, counting down.
GATCTACTCGCAGATGGAGGCCCTGGAGAACCGGGGCTACGACCGCATCGGCCAGCAGATCACCCAGGCGCAGACCCACGCCTCGGCCGCGCCGCCGGGCGTCGCCCCGCCAGGCCGCGCCGGTCCCACCTCCCGCCGCGCCCGTCGCCCCGCAGGCCGCGCCCGTCCCGCCCCCGGCCGCGCCGCCTGCGCCGGCCGCGGCCCCGCCCGCGCCCTCGGTGGCCGATCGGATCGCCGAGCTCCACCGCCTTCACACCCAGGGCGCCATCACCGACGCCGAGTTCGAGGCCAAGAAGGCCCAGCTGCTCGATCAGCTCTGAGCGCGCGCCGTGTCCGGGGCGCGCGTGGTCAGCCTGGTTCCCTCCGCCACCGAGACCCTGCTGGCCTGGGGGGTGGAACCGGTGGCCGTGACCCGCTTCTGCGAGCAGCCGGGGCTGACCCAGGTCGGGGGCACCAAGGATCCGGACCTGGGCGCGGTGATCGCGCTCGCCCCCGATCGTGGTGGTCATGTGCGAGGAGGAGAACCGCCGGCCCGACGCCGAAGCCCTGGTCGACGCCGGTCTCACCGTGCACGTCGTGCGCATCGACGCGGTCCACGACGTGTTTCCCGCCCTGGTCGGGCTGGCCGCGGCGGTCGGGGTGGCCTCGCCCGAGCCCTGGCCCGACGACGCGTCGGCGTCCGCCGCGAGCGGGACCGGCGCGGCCGAGCGCCTTCGTGCCCATCTGGCGCCGACCGTGGATGACCATGAGCGGCGGGTGCTACGGCTCCTCGGTGCTCGAGGCCGTCGGCATCGCCAACGCCTTCGCCGATGCCACCGATCGCTATCCGACCACCACCCTCGAGGAGGCCGCGGCCGCGGGGTCCGACCCTGGTCGTGGCCCCCAGCGAGCCCTATCCCTTCGGGGAGCGCCACGTCGAAGAGCTGGAGCGGGTGGCGCCGGTGGAGCTGGTCGACGGCCAGGACCTGTTCTGGTGGGGCGTGCGCACTCCGGCCGCGCTGGCTCGGCTGCGCACCCGCCTGTCCGCCTGGACCGGGTCCGGCTGACTCGAGCTAGGGGCCCGGCTCGGCCGTGACCAGCTGCTCGATGCGCTCGAGGGTGGCGACCATGTTGCGACGGGCGTCGTCGGCTCCCATGCGGGCGAAGGGCCTGGTCAGGGGCGACTCCTGGGTGATGTCCCAGGTCTCGCGGACCCGGGTCCCGCCGTCGGTGGGCTCGAGCTCGTAGCGCCAGATGCGCCCGGCCACCAGCTGACCCACCGCGGTCGGGCCGCGCGTCTGCCAGGCCAGGCGACGGTTCTCCTCCAGCTCGATCACGGTGCTCACCATGGAATAGGGCAGTCCGATCTTCATGGACATGCCGAACCGGTCGCCCAGTTCCAGTCGGCGCGACGGCCCCTTCGCCTCGCGCACCGTGCCCGGACCCGTCGATGTCGCGGTGGCGGGTGGGGTCCACCAGCAGGTCGAAGATGGCCCCGGCGGGGGCCGGGATGATCCGTTCGACCGACTGGACGTCCTGGTCGTGGGCCATGGCGGCAGCGTAGCCACCTGGCCCCGCGGGAGCCGGAGCCGCGCCGGCTCAGGCCGGCGTGACCGACGCCCCGGCCGAGGCTCGGACCGTCCACCCCTCGTGCAGCACTCCCGGCTCGGTCAGGGCCACCACACAGCCGCCGAACCCCCCACCCACCAGGCGGGCCCCGTACACGCCCGGGGTGGCGGCCAGTCGCTCGACCAGCTCGTCGATCCACGGGGTGGTGGCCTCGAAGTCGTCACGGTTGCTGGCGTGGGACTCGGCCATGATGGCGCCGGCGGTGTCCAGGTCTTGGTCGCGCAGGGCGGCGGCGAAGGCCCGCACCCGGGCGTTCTCGGTCACCACGTGGCGGGCCCGGGCCCGCGCCGCCGGATCGACCACCGTGGCCACATCGGCCAGGCGTGGCCTCGCGCAGCGGCCCGATCTGGCGCTGGGCCGCCTCGACCTCTCGGATGCGCTCGCCGTAGGGCGAGTCCTCCAGGCGCCGGGTCTGGCCCGAGTGGATCACCACCACGGCCACCGACTCGGGGATCGGCACCAGCTCGGTGGTCAGCGAGCCGAAGTCGATCAACAGGGCGTGGCCGGCCACGCCGGACAGGGAGGTGAGCTGGTCCATCAGCCCGCAGGGGACGCCCGAGGCCCGGTGCTCGGCCCGCTGGCAGGCCTGGGCCAGCGCCAGTGGTCCCAGGTCACGACGGGGCTGGTCGCCCAGGCAGGCCAGCGCCACCCCCACCTCCAGCGCCGCGCTCGACGAGAGCCCGGCCCCGACGGGCAGCGTGGTGGACACGACCCCGTCGAAGCCGGTGGCCGGTTCGAGCTCGGTCAGGACCGCGGCCACGTAGCGACCCCAGGCCGGCATGGTCGGGGGCAGCGACGTCGGGCCAGCGGCCGTCCGTCAGCCCGCGCCAGCTCGACCACGCCGTCGAAGCCGTCCGATGACAGGCGCACCCGTCCGGGCACCCGGCGCCCCACCACCGTGGTGGCCAGGTCGATGGCCATGGGCAGCACCAACCCGCCCACGTAGTCGGTGTGGTCGCCCATGAGGTTGACCCGTCCCGGGGCCCGCACGATCAGCTCGGGTTCGGCCTCGTCCGGTTCGGTCACGTCGGGCCCGTCCTCCTCACACGCCGCGCAGGGTGGCGGCGGCGTCGTCGGGATCGACCGGGTTGAACAGGATGCCGCCGCCCAGCTCGCCGCTGGCCACGAACCGGGGCGTGCCCGGGGCCCGCAGCAGCGGGGCCACGTGGGCGTGCAGCCAGGCCTCGGGCCAGCGCTGGCCGTCGAAGGGTCGCTGGTGGAACCACATCATGTAGGGCATGGGTCACCGAAGAGCCGGTCGAGCCGGCCCAACGAGTCCTGGAGCACCTGCGCCAGCTCCTGACGTCCACCGGCCGCCAGCGAGGGCAGGTCGGGGACCGGCGTCTCGGGCGCCAGCACCAAGCGAGTACGGCCACCCGGCGGCCCACGGGCACCCAGGCCCGCCAGTCGCCGGCCCGGCTGACCTGGCGCCCGCCGGGCGCGTCGGGACCCAGCGCGACGGCCGACGGTCGACCGAGCTCGTGGAGGGCCCGGGGCGGCACCACATCGAACCCGTAGATCTGGCCGTGGGGGTGGGCGATGGTGGCCCCCACCGGCGCGCCCCGGTTCTCGAACACCAGCACGTAGGCGATGTCGGGCCGGGCTCCCAGGGCGGCGGTGCGCGCCGCCCACAGGTCGACCACGGCGGTGGCCTGGTCCACGTCGAGCGAGGCCAGCGACGCCTGGTGGTCGGGGGAGTACAGCACCACCTCGCACACGTCGCCGGGCATCGATGGCCAGCGATTGGGGAACCAGCGCACCCGGTAGGGGTCGGGGGCCTCGGTGCCGCCGGGACAGAACGGGCACGGGTCGCTCCGCTGGCCCGCTGACCGATCATCGGGCTGGTTGGGTCGGTGCTGGCGGGACGCCACGATGCGGACCACGTCCCCGCTGAGGGGATCCACCCGGTAGGCGCCGTCGGGTTGGCGCTCGGGGGCCACATCGGGAGTCGCGGGCTCGGCCACGGCGGTCAAGGTAGTGGGTGACCGCACCTCGACCTCCGAGCGCCGACCTTGACCAGCCGGTCAAGAGTGAGGAGCATGGGCGGATGCGCACCCAGGTGAACGGCATCGAGATCGAATACGAGACGATGGGGGATCCGGCCGACCCGCCGCTGCTGCTCATCATGGGACTGAGCGCCCAGATGATCTCGTGGCCCGACGAGTTCTGTCAGGGGCTGGTCGACCGTGGGTTCTTCGTGATCCGCTTCGACAACCGGGACATCGGCCTGTCCACCCACATCCACGTCGACCCTGAGGTCGACGTGGTGGCCGCGGTGACCGCCTCGCTGGCCGGACAGACCCCCGAGGCCCCGTACCACCTGGCCGACATGGCCGCAGACGCGCTGGGTGTGCTCGACGCCCTGGATGTCGACGCGGCCCACGTGGTGGGTGCCTCCATGGGCGGGATGATCGCCCAGTCGGTGGCCTTGGCCGCCCCCGAACGGGTGCTCACCCTCACCTCGATCATGTCCACCACCGGCGATCCCGACGTGGGTCAGCCCTCGCCCGAGGTGCTGGGCGTGCTCATGGCGCCGCCGGCCACCGACCGCGACAGCTACATCGCCCAGTCGGTCGCCGGCGGTCGGGCCATCGGCAGCCCCGAGTACTTCGACGAGGCGGCCGCCGCCGATATGGCCGGCCGGGCCTACGACCGCAGCTACGACCCGGCCGGGGTGGCCCACCAGCTGCTGGCCATCATCAGCTCGCCGAGTCGATCCGAGGGCCTGGCCCAGTTCCACAAGCCGACCCTGGTCATCCACGGCACCGCTGATCCCCTGGTCGCCCCCAGCGGCGGGCAACGAACGGCCGAGGTGGTGCCGGGCGCCGAGCTGCTCATGCTCGAGGGCATGGGCCACGACCTGCCCATGCACTACTGGCCCCAGGTCATCGAGGCCATCACCACGTTGGCGGCCCGCTCGACCGTGGAGGCCTGACGGTGGCCAGTGGTCCGTTGCACGCCATGCGCATCCTCGAGATCGCCGGGATCGGCCCGGGGCCGTTCGCGGCCATGATGCTGGCCGACATGGGGGCGGACGTGATCCGGGTGGACCGGGCCGCGTCGGTACGCGGCGGTGATCCCGACGCGCCGCCGGCGGACGTGTTGAACCGGGGCCGACGCTCGGTGGCCATCGACCTGAAGAACCCCGACGGGGTGGAGGCGCTGCTCTCGCTGGTCGAGTCGGCCGACGCGCTGATCGAGGGATTCCGCCCGGGGGTGGCCGAGCGACTCGGGTTCGGCCCCGAGGCCTGCCTGGCCCGCAACCCCCGCCTGGTGTTCGGTCGCATGACCGGCTGGGGCCAGGACGGCCCCTACGCGCTGACGGCCGGACACGACATCAACTACATCGCCCTGGCCGGGGCCCTCGAGTCCATCGGTCGGGCCGGCGAGAAGCCGGTGCCGCCCCTCAACCTGGTGGGCGACTTCGGCGGCGGCGGCATGCTGTTGGCCTTCGGGGTGGTGTGCGCCCTGCTGGAGCGGGCCAGCTCGGGCCAGGGCCAGGTGGTGGACGCGGCCATGGTCGACGGCGCGGCCGTGCTCATGACCATGTTCCACGCCTTCCGGGCCATGGGCATCTGGGGCGACGAGCGGGGCACCAACATGCTCGACACCGGCGCCCACTACTACGACGTGTACGAGACCCGCGACGCCAAGTTCGTGTCCATCGGGTCGATCGAGCGCCAGTTCTACGCCGAGCTGCTGGAGCTGACCGGCCTGGCCGGCGACGACACGTTGCCGGACCAGAACGACCGCACCCAGTGGCCGGCCATGAAGGAGCGTCTGGTCGAGTTGTTCAAGACCAAGACCCGCGACGAGTGGTGCGAGCTGATGGAGGGCTCCGACGTCTGCTTCGCCCCGGTGCTGTCCATGACCGAGGCCCCCCTGCACCCCCACAACGTGCATCGCGGCACCTTCACCGAGCGCCATGGCATCGTGCAGCCGTCGCCCGCGCCGCGATTCGATCGCACACCGGGCGAGATCCAGCGACCGCCGGCGCATCCCGGCCAGCACACCGACGAGGTGCTGGAGGAGTGGGGCTTCGACGCCGCCCGGATCGCCAAGCTCCACGAGACCGATGCCGTGCGGTGAGATGACACGCCGGTAGCCTGCCCCGGTGGCTTCTCTGGTCTGCTTCCACGCTCATCCCGACGACGAATCGATCGCCACGGCCGGCACCATGGCCAAGGCGGCGGACGCCGGTCACGACGTGACCCTGGTGGTGGCCACCCAGGGCGAGCTGGGCGAGCCGGTGCCCGGCGTGCTGGCCGAGGGCGAGGAGCTGTGGACCCGTCGGATGGCCGAGACGCGCCAGTCGGCGGCGGTGCTCGGGGCCTCGCGGGTCGAGTTCCTGGGCTATCGCGACTCGGGGATGATGGGCGAGCCCACCAACGACGATCCCCGCGCCTTCTGGCAGGCCGACATCGACGAGGCCGCGGCCCGCCTGGCCGCCATCCTCACCGAGGTCGGCTGCGAGGTGCTGACCATCTACGACGACCACGGGGGCTACGGCCACCCCGATCACATCCAGGTCCACCGGGTCGGTCGCCGGGCCGGCGAGCTGGCCGGCGTTCCGTGCGTGTACCAGGCCACCATGAACCGCGACGCCATCATTCGTTCGATGCGGGAGCGGGCCGACGAGTTCGCCCAGCTCAACGAGGAGGGGCGGGGCCCGGGGATCGACGAGAACACCGACATGGGCTCGCCCGAGGCCCTCATCACCCACGCCATCGACGTGAGCGCGTTCGTCGACCACAAGCGGCGCTCCATGGGGTGCCACCAGAGCCAGATCTCGCCCGACGACTTCTTCCTGGCCATGCCCATCGAGGGGTTCCGCCAGGCCTTCGGCACTGAGTGGTTCATCGCCGAGGGGGTGGCCCGGGCCTCCGACGAGCCCTTCGGCGACGACCTGTTCGCCGGGCTCGAGTCGCCGGGCACCCCGTCCTGACCACCGTGGCGGTCCCCACGGAGTGGCGAGGATGACCCGGGTCCGGTTGGTGCGCCACGGTCATGCCGCCGCCGGGTTCAGCGCCGCCACCGATCCCGGACTCGACGAGCTGGGCCGCACCCAGGCCGCGGCCATGGCCGATCACCTGGCCCCGCTGGGCCCCCTGCCGCTGGTCTCGAGTCCGCTCCGGCGGACGCGAGAGACCGCCGCGTCCCTCGAGGCCAGCTGGGGATTGCCGTCGCGCATCGATCCGCGGGTGGCCGAGATCCCCTCGCCCACCGACGACCTGTCCGAGCGTGGCGCCTGGCTCAGCCGGGCCATGGCCGGCACCTGGGCCGACCTGGGTGCCGGCCTGGAGCGTTGGCGTGACCAGCTGGTGGCGGCCGTGCTCGAGCTCGACGTCGACACGGTGGTGGTCAGCCACTTCGTGGCCATCAACGCCCTGGTCGGCTGGGCGTCGGGTGACGACCGGGTCATGGCGGTCCGCCTGGACAACTGCTCCATCACCACCCTCGACACCGACGGCCTGGGTCTGCGGGTGGTCGAACTGGGTGCCGTGGCCACCACGGAGGTGGGCTGATGCCCGGCGACGCCCCGGGGGCCTGGGTCCACACCTCGGTGTCCCAGCAGCTGCGCTTCGGCGACGGCGTCCTGCACGGGTTGAACGACCTGTTCCGCGCCGTCGGGGTGCGCCGAGCGCTGCTGGTGACCACCGCCGGGCGGTCCCAGTCCGAGGAGGGCGCCCAGGTGGTGCGGGCCATGGGTCGGGTGCTGGCCTCGACCTTCCCCGAGGTCATCTCCCATGTCCCGACCCCGACCGTCCAGGCCGCGCTGCGCCAGGCCCGTCGGGACGGGGTCGACGGGGTGGTCTCGTTCGGTGGGGGTTCGTGCGCCGACACGGCCAAGGCCGTGTGCTTCTTCACCGAGCAGGAGCAGGGCACCCCCGGTGCGTCGTTCGCCGATCGCCCGGCCCTGCCCCACGTGGCCATCCCCACCGCCTACTCCGGGGCCGAGCTCACCGGGTTCTTCGGCATGACCGACCCGAACACGCGGGCCAAGAGCGGCGCCGGCGGTCCCACCATGGTGCCGGTGGCCGCCCTCTACGATCCCGGGCTGACCCGCTCCCTGCCCGCCCGCATCAGTGCGGAGACCGGCATGAACGCGCTGGCCCACTGCGTCGAGGCGGCCTGGTCACCGTCGCGCACGCCCTGAGGCCGAGGCGGTGGCCCTGGCCGGTCTGGCCACCATCGTCGACGCCCTGCCCCGGGTGGTCGACCAGCCTGGCGACCACGAGGCCCGGTCCGACATGTTGACCGGATCGATGCTGGCCGGGCGGTGCCTGCAGAACGCGTCGATGGGCATCCACCACGGCCTGGCCCAGTTGGTGGGTGGGCGCACCGGCATCCCCCACGGCCTGGCCAACGCCCTCATCCTGGAGGCGGCCATGCGCTACAACGCCGAGGCCGTGCCCGAGGCCATGGCCCGCATGGCCCGGGCCCTCGACGTGGACGACGCCCCGGCCGCGGTGGGCGCGCTGGTCGAACGCCTGGGTCTCAACACCAGCCTGTCGGAGGTGGGGATGACCACCGACGACCTCGACGCGGTGGCGCGGCTGAGCCAGTCCAGCCCGTCGGTGCGGGCCAACCCTCGTCCCGGTGAGCGAAGACGACGCCCGGGAGCTGCTCGAGTCGATCTTCTGACTCGACCGGCCCAATCGACTCTGAGTCCCGGGGGCGCGGGCCGCCGGGATCGGCTCAGGTGGCCACGATCTCGAGCTCGGCCGGGCGGGCCAGGATGTAGACCAGGACGCCGATGAGGGGCAGCGATGATGATGAACAGCGCCCAGGCCGCCTTGGCCACACCGTGGTGGTCGTGGCGGCGGAAGTTGTCGATGAACACCCACACCACGGTGAAGATCCACAGCACGAAGATCGAGAAGATGAACAGGCTCCAGAAGACGCCCAACAGCGGGTAGTCGTAGGCCAGCATGGCTTCCCCCTTCTCCCACCCCGGTCGGGGCCGAGGTCACCGGCGGCCTTGGTGCCTCCGGTACCCGATGAGTCTGGCCCCCGAAGCGGACGCACCGCCGATGATGCCGCGCAGCTGCGCCGCGCCGAGAGGGAATAGTTTTATCTTGAACTAATGTTGTGGGGGGTGTCCGCCCGACCTCGGCTGGGTCGGCGCAAGCCTGGAGGTAGCCATGCCCGCTGTCACCGTCCCCGACGTGCTCACCCTGCCCGCGGTCGACGTCGCCGTCGACGCCCGGCCCCGTCCGGTGGTCTCGGTGACCACCGCCCCGTCCGCCTTCGAGGGCGACGGCTTCCCGGTGCGCCGCGCCTTCGCCGGTGTCGACCTGGCTGCCCTCGACCCCTTCATCCACATGGATCAGATGGGCGAGGTCGAGTACGCCCCCGGCGAGCCCAAGGGCACCTCGTGGCACCCCCATCGCGGCTTCGAGACCGTGACCTACATCATCGACGGCACCTTCGCCCACCGTGACTCGGCCGGCGGCGGCGGCCTGATCACCAACGGCGACACCCAGTGGATGACCGCCGGGCGGCGGCATCCTGCACATCGAGCGGCCGCCGGAGGAGATGGTGGCCGCCGGAGGCCTGTTCCACGGCATCCAGCTGTGGGTGAACCTGCCCGCGGCCCAGAAGTGGGTGGACCCGCGCTACCAGGACATCCGGGCCGGTGAGGTGACCCTGGTGCGATCGCCCGACGGTGGAGCCATGGCCCGCGTCATCGCCGGCGACGTGGCCGGCCACGCCGGTCCCGGGCATCACCTACACGCCCGATCGCCCTGACCCACGTGACCGTGAGCCCGGGCGCCCGCTTCGAGCTGCCCTGGGATCCTGGGTTCAACGCCCTGGCCTACGTGCTGGCCGGACAGGGCACGGTCGGCACCGAGGGGGCCGCGGTGCGCACCGGCCAGCTGGCGGTCTTCGGCGCCGGCGACACCCTGGTGGTCACGGCCGACGAGCACCAGGACAGCCACACCCCGAACCTCGAGGTGCTGATCCTGGGTGGTCGACCCGATCGGCGAGCCGGTGGCCGCCTACGGCCCGTTCGTCATGAACAACCGGGCCGAGCTCCAGCAGGCCTTCGAGGACTTCCAGGCCGGGCCGCATGGGCACCATCCCCGCCGGCTCGATCTGACCCGGCTCGATCGCCAGGGGTCTACCCTGACGTCCATGACCGACCGATCAGCCGCGCTGGCGGCGGTGTCAACCACCTGGCCCTGGTCACCCCGGACATGGATGCCACCGTCCGCTTCTACCACGGGGTGCTCGGCATGCGCGTGGTGGCCAGCCTCTCGGCCGGACCCATGCGCCACTACTTCTTCGAGATCGGGCCGCAGAACACCCTGGCCTTCTTCGAGTGGACCGGCTCGGAGGTGGACACCGAATCCATCGCCAAGCCGGCGGGCATCCCGCCCAGCTTCCCGGCCCAGTTCGACCACCTGTCGTTCAACCTGGCCGACGAGCAGGCGCTGATCGACCTGCAGGCCCGGCTCCGGGCCCACGACGTCGAGGTCACCGAGGTGGTCGACCACGGCATCATGCGCTCGATCTACTTCACCGATCCCAACGGCATCGCGCTGGAGGCCAGCTGGTGGGTCATCGACCCGACCGGCCGCGAGCGCCGCCTACGACGGCACGGCCGGGCTGTTCACCGACGCCGATCCGGTGCCCGCCGTTCGTGAGCTGGCCGAGACGGGCGAGCTGGCCTGGACCCCGACCACCGGCCTGGTGGACGCCGGCGCCGACCCCGCCTGACCGCGACGCCGAACGGGTCGGCAACCAGAGGCGGCCGAGAAGCCGATCGGTCGCCGCCCCGGCGGGCGTGGCGCGGTGTCGGGGCCGGGTCAGGCGATGACGCGCTTCTTGAAGCCGGCGATCCCTCGCCAGGTGAGCACGGCGATGAAGGCGATCATCACCGGGTAGATGGCGAACAGGCTCATGTGGGGGGCGTCGGTCAGCGCGGCCCGGAAGCCCTCGCTGATGTACACGAGCGGGTTGGCCAGCGACACCACCTTCAGCCACGGGATGGCGCTGAGCTTGGACCACGGGTAGTAGATGCAGCCCAGGAAGGTGATCGGGATGACGATCACGCCGAAGAGCATGGGCACCGTGCGGGGGTCGAAGATCGTCCCGAACGTCAGGCCCAGGGTCGAGGCCATCAGGCAGGCCAGCGGCAGGATGGTGACCAGCACCCACCAGGTGATGTGCAGGTGCACCGGGGTGGCCGGCACGACCGCGGCGATGGGGAAGACCAGCAGGCCGGCGATCAGGCACTGCAGCGCGCCGGCCACGATCTTCTCGACGGCCACCAGCTCGACCGGCAGGGGGGCCAGCACGCGGTCCTCGATCTCGCGGGTGTAGCCGAACTCCTGCACCAGGGGCAGGGCCACGGCCTGGATGCCCTGGAACAGGATGACCGAGCCGATCACGCCGGCGATCAGCGACGCCGAGTAGGCCGAGGCCTGGGCGCGGCCGCCTTGGCGTGGCCGGCGCGGCTTGGCCGGCGTCATGAGCTTGAGGACCGCGGGCGGCAGCGGGAGCCCCCGCCGATGCCGAGGCCGATCTTGGGCAGCACGTAGGTGAACACGAAGACCAGCAGGAACGGCTGGATCAAGGTGCGGGGCAGGAACTCCTTGAGGTTGTGGGCCAGCACGTAGGCGTCGCGGGTGAGCAGCGCCTTGAACGCCGACCAGCCCGCTGGCGTGGGTCAGCGGCTCGGCGCCGGCGGGCCGCCCGATGGGGAGCGGGGACATCGAGGGTGGTCATTCGCGCAGGTCCTTCCCGGTCAGCTTGATGAAGACGGTCTCGAGGGTGGGTTCGGTGGCGGACAGGTCGGTGACCACGAAGCCGTGCTTCTCGGCCAGGGTCACCACCTCGGGCAGCACGCCGGTGGCGCCCTTGACCCCGAGGTTGATCTTGCCGTCGACCAGGTGGACCTCGGTGGCGCCGGTCACCTCGGCCACCAGCATGTCGGCCACGGGCTGGGGGTCACCGGCCACCGTGACCAGCACGGAGGTGTCGATGCCCATGGAGTCCTTGAGCTCGCGGGGCGTGCCCAGGGCCAGCATCTTGCCGTGGTCGACGATGGCCAGGCGGTTGCACAGCTCGTCGGCCTCCTCCATGTAGTGGGTGGTCAACAGGATCGTCTGGCCGTCGCCGTGCAGCTCGCCCAGGATCTCCCACAGGGCGATGCGGCTCTGGGGGTCGAGACCGGCGGTGGGCTCGTCCAGGAACAGGATGGACGGGTTGTGCATCACCGCCCGGGCCACCATGAGGCGCTGGGCCATGCCACCCGACAGGGCCAGCACCGGGGCCTTGGCCCGCTCGCTGAGCCGGAACTGCTCGAGCAGCTGGTCGGACTTGGCCTTGGCGTCCTTGGCCGACATCCCGAAGAAGCGGCCGTGGAAGTACAGGTTGTTCCACACGCTGAGCGAGCGGTCGAGGGTGTTGGTCTGGGGCACCACGCCGATCAGGCGCTTGGCCAGGGCGGGGTGGGCCACCACGTCGACGCCGCCCACCAGGGCCTTGCCGCTGGTGGGGATGACCCGGGTGGTCAACATGCCGGCGGTCGTGGTCTTGCCCGCTCCGTTGGGGCCCAGCAGGCCGAAGATCTCGCCTCGGCCCACGCTCAGGTCGAGGCCGTCGACGGCCCGGATGTCACCCGGGTAGATCTTGGTCAGGGCCTCGGTGCGGATCACCTCGTCGGGTGAGCGGGGCGTGGGCGGGGGCGCCGGCTCGGGGCCGGGCGAGTCCCCGGTGGCCGTGTCGGTGGGACTGGTCATGCGACATCCGTTTCGTCGTCGGTTGCCCTGGGGCGGGCAGGTTGGGGCTGGACAGGTTGGGTCGGGTCAGGGCGGGTCAGGGCGGACTTGGGGGCTCGGGCCGGCCTGGGGCGCGACCCGGCGCGGGGTGCGGTGCGGGCGTGCTGGTTCACCCGGCCGAGCACCGAGCGGAAGCACCCTCGCCTCTTCATCGCTCATCAGGTCCTTGACCTCACGGTCGTAGGCGTCGGCCACCGCGGCCAGCTGGCGGTGTCGGCGTCGCCCGGCGGCGGTGATGTCCACCCGGGTGACCCGCCGGTCGTCGGGGTCGCCGCGGCGCACCACCAGGCCGTCGGCCTCGAGGCGGTCGAGGTGGCGCACCAGGGTGGCGCCGCCGATGCCCATGCGGGCGGCCAGCTCGGACTGGCTGGGGCTGACCGGGCTGTCGATGGCCTGGGAGAGCACGATCCAGGTGGGCAGGCTGCCACCCGACTCGGCCAGGCGGGCGTCGAAGAGCTCTCGCGACGCCTTGGCGGTGAGGGCCAGGAGCCGTCCGAGCGACGCGTCCTCACCCGGATCCAGGAATCGGGGGTCGGTGGCCGGGATCATTGGGGGGCAATCTATTCGTATGACGAATGATTTGTCCACTGCTGATCTCGGCCGGCCGGCTGGTCGGGGGTCCGCCCATGCCCGGCGCGACGGGGACCGTGTGCTCAGATGTCGGCGTGACCGGCACGACCAGCGCGCCCGACGTCTCGTCGCTCGGCGCCGAGGCCGACGCGGCGCCATCGTGGGCGCAGCCGCTGGCGGGCCCTGGTGTTCGTGGCCCCGGGCGACGGATCGGTGCGCCGCCGCGCCTCCGACGTGGTGCGACTGGTCATGGCCCTGGTGGCGCTTCGCCCTGGTGGTGGCCGGCATCCGGGTGGGGGTCAGCCTGGACCGACACCTGGTCGACGCGGTGGTGCCCCCTCCCGAAGGACTGCAATGGCTGATCAGCGCCACTGTGGTTCCTGGGCTCCTTCGGCGTCACCGTGGTGCTGGTCGGGCTGGCCCTGCTGTCGAGGCGGAGTCGCGTCCTGGTGGAGGCCGCCGCCGCCGGGCTGGGCAGCTGGGCGCTGTGCGGCCTGCTGGGGGCGACCATCGGCACCTCGGCCGGCCGTCCCGCCGACGCCCACCTGGCCGGGGTGTCCACCGGCTTCCCGCTGGCCCGGCTGGCCGCGGCCGTCGCCATCGCCGTGGTGGTCCTGCCCTACCTGAGCCGGGCCGCTGCACCGCCTGATCTGGGTGCTGCTGGTGGCCGGGGCGGTGGCGGGCGTGCTCCACGGCGCGGGCCTGCCCCTCGACGTGGTGGCCAGCCTGCTGGTCGGGTGGGCCGTGGCCGCCGTCGTCCACCTGGCCTTGGGCACCCCGGCCGGCCTGCCCACCCCGGACGACGTGGTCGGGGCGGTCGCCGATCTGGGCACCGACCTGGCCGGGGTGTCGCTGGCCCCGCACCAGGAGTGGGGTGTGGCCCGCTACGTGGGCGCGGACGGGGGCGGGCGCCCGGTCGAGGTCGCCCTCTACGGACGCGATGCCACCGATGCCCAGGCCCTGGGCCGGGCGTGGCGCTTCGCCTGGTACCGAGACGCCGGCCCGCGCCTGGCCGTGAACCGCCTGCAGCAGGTGGAGCACGAGGCCTATCTCACCCTGTTGGCCGCCGGCACCGGCACCTGCACCAGCGAGGTGGTGGTGGCGGGCGAGAGCCCCGAGACCGGCGACGCCGTGCTCGTGACCCATCCGCCCCCGGGCCGGGAGATGGCTGACCTCGGCCCCGACGACCTGTCCGCCGCCACCCTCGACGCCCTGTTCGCGGCCGTGGATCGCCTGGGCCAGGCCCGCATCGCCCACGGATCGGTGAACCCGGCCAACGTGGTGGTGGGCGGCGCGGGTGCCGAGCCGGCACGCCACGGGATCCGGTCGCCCGACGCCGCGCTGCGGCCCCCTGCCGGTCGGAGCCGGCGTCGCCGTGGTCGGTCTCAAGGACCTGCGTCGGGGGGCGTCGGGGGCGCCCGACGAGTGGCTGGAGCGCGACCTGGCCGACGCCCTGGTGACCGCGGCGGTGGCGGCCGGGGTGGATCCGGCCGTGGCCGCCGTCCGACGGACCATCGGACCCGACCGCCTGGCCCTGGTGCTGGCCCACCTCCAGCCCGCCGCCCTCGATCCCCGCACCCGCGAGGCGGCGCACCGCCACAAGGGCCTGCTGGCCGAGCTGCGCCGGGCCGGGGCCGCCGCCGCCGGGGTGGAGGAGCCGGCCCTGGCCGAGGTGCACCGCGTCTCGTGGGGCTCGGTGGGCATGGGCGTGGGCGCCCTGGTCGGGGTCGTCCTGATCGTCCAGGAGTTCAGCGGCGTCGACGACCTGTGGTCCACCCTCGACGAGCGCGCAGTGGTCCTGGGTGCTGGTGGCGTTCGTGCTGGCGCAGCTGACCAACGCGGCGCAGGCCGTCTCGGTCCAGGGTTCGGTCTCGTCGGCGCCTGCCCTTCGGTCCCACCCTGGGCCTCGAGCTGGCCAACGCCTTCACCGGGCTGGTGGCCGGCACGGTCGGGCACCACCGCCACCATCATCCGCTACTTCCAACGCCGGGGCCTGGCCGTGTCGGTGGCCGTCAGCTCCGGCGTGCTGGTCACCGTGGCCAACATGATCACCCAGACGGTGCTGTTCGTGATCGCCTTCCTGCTCACGCACTCGTCGTTCAGCTTCGACGTCACCCAGCCCTCGGGCAGCGGCTCGAGCTCGTCGGGCGGATCCGACACCTGGATCCTGGTGCTCATCGTGGTGGCCCTGGCCGCGGTGGGCACGGTCACCGCCATCCCCCGCTTCCGTCGCCAGGCCGTGGCCAAGCTCAAGCCCCAGGTCGACGCGGCGCGCGACCAACCTGCACGACCTCGAGCGGCGAACCCGCCAAGCTGGTCCGCCTGTTCGGCGGCGCGGTGGCCGCCCAGGTGCTGTTCGCCCTCGTGCTGGGCGCCTCCCTGCACGCCTATGGCGCGTCGGCGTCGCTGGGCGAGCTGCTGGTGATCAACACCATCGCGTCCCTGCTGGGGGGCCTCGCACCGGTGCCCGGAGGCATGGGGGTGATCGAGGCCGGCCTGATCGCCGGGTTCACCGCCCTGGGCATCCCCAACACCATCGCCGTGGCCGCCACGCTGACCGCCCGGCTGATGACCTGCTACCTGCCCCCGATCTGGGGCTATCCGACCCTGGTCTGGATGCGTCGGCGCCAGTACCTGTGACCACACCGGCTACGCTGGTGCGGCCAGGACCGTCGCCGGGGTACCGGATCACCGGACAAGGGGAAAAGCCATGAAGCGTCACATGCCCGTGACCGAGCTGGCTCGCGACGACCGCTTCGCTCGCATGCGCATCGAGGACCTGGTCCTCGATCCCCGCAACGCCGTGCAGATGGCCGAGGACAAGCGCGGCACGGGCTTCCGGGCCGAGAACTACGAGGCCCCCGACGCGGCTCGGGCGCTCATGCACGGCATCTTCGTGGGCGAGATCCAGGCGCTGGAAGGCGCCGGCCGCACCTGCTGGGACTTCCCCGTGGGCACCGAGGGCGATGCCGTGCCCTTCGAGCTCAAGCTGGACATGGCCCGCCAGTGCTGGGACGAGGCCCGCCACGTCGAGATCTCGGTCAAGCTCACCGAGCACATGGGGTCCGAGATCGGCGAGTTCGCCGAGCAGACCCTGTTGTTCGAGGCCGCCTGCAACAGCGACGCCATCCTGCGCCTGGCCGGCGTGAACCGGGCGCTCGAGGGCCTGGCCATCGACGTGTTCAACACCATGCGCGACTTCGGCGGGGCGGTGTCGGACCCGGTCCTGTTCTTCTGCGAGGACTGGATGCTGGCCGACGAGGTCACCCACGTGAAGATGGGCTCGGACTGGCTGCGGCGCATCACCGCGGACGACCCGGAGCGGCGCAAGGCGGCGCTGGAGTTCCAGCGCACCGTCGACAAGCTGTTCAGCTTCGGCGGATTCCGCGGCGAGGAAGAGGAGAACCCCATCCATCTGGCCCGCAAGTTCCGGAGCCTGGCCGGGTTCAACGAGGACGAGATCTCCGATCTCGTCGATGCCGCGGCCGAGGCCTACGCCGAGGCCCAGGCGCAGTGGGCATCGGCCCAGCCGGCCTGACGATCGCCGAGGTGCCGGTCCCCGTCGCCGTGGGGTCGGCGCCCCACGCCCGATCCCACGACTGACCCGACCCGGTGCTCCTCGAGATCCATCGCTCGTTCGCGTGGTTCGTGATCGTGGGCAACGGCCTGGCCGGGGTGTGGTCCCTGGGGGCGAACTGGTGGGAGTGGCTGCGGGGCCGGGCGCTGTGGTGGTTCACGGTCGTCGGTGGAGATCTCGATCTTCATCCAGGTGGCGCTGGGCGTGGGCATGGTGGCCGGCCAGAAGCTCAAGGCCCCGCAGTTCCACATGTTCTACGGGTTCGTGGCCCTGCTCACCGTGGCCCTGATCTACAGCTACCGGGCCCAGATGGAGAAGTACCGCTACCTGCTCTACGGCGGCGGCGGGCTGTTCCTCATGGGCCTGGGCATCCGCGCCGTGCTGGTCGGCATGCAAATGACGTCGGTAGCTGCTACGACAAGTTCACCGACCGTGCAGGTGACGGTGCGGGTGAGGCCCTCGATCATCTGGACCTGGCTGACCACCATCTGGCCCAGCTCGTCGATGGTGGGGGCCTCGGCCCGCACGATCACGTCGTAGGGGCCGGTGACGTCGTCGGCTGCCACCACGCCCGGCAGGGCGCGGACCTGGGTGGCCACCCGCTCGGCCTTGCCCACCTCGGTCTGGATCAGGATGTACGCGCTGACGGTCATCGTGGCCGTCCTCGATCAGTCAGCCAGGCGCTTCTCGAGCTTGTTCAGCTCGTCGCGCAGCTCGGCCGGCAGGTGCGGGCCGATGAACTCGAAGTGGGCCTCGATCTGGGGCACCTCGGACCGCCACGCCTCGGCGTCGACCGACAGGATGCGGGCCATGGTGGCCTCGTCCAGGTCGAGCCCGGAGCGGTCGATGGCATCGGGGGTCGGCACCAGGCCGATGGCGCGTCTCCACCGCGTCGCCCTCGGCCCGTCCACCCGCTCGACCACCCACTTGAGCACCCGGCTGTTCTCGCCGAACCCGGGCCACAGGAACGTGCCGTCCTCGCCCTTGCGGAACCAGTTGACCCAGAACAGCTTGGGCAGCTTGTCGGCGTTCCGTCGCGCGACCGTGTGCGCCCGATGTCGAGCCAGTGGTCGAAGTAGTCGCCCATGTTGTAGCCGCAGAAGGGCAGCATGGCGAAGGGGTCGAAGCGCAGCTCGCCCACCACCCCGGCGGCCGCCGCCGTCTTCTCCGACGACATGATCGAGCCCAGGAACACGCCGTGCTGCCAGTTGCGCGACTCGGTCACCAGGGGGACGTTGGTGGCCCGGCGGCCGCCGAACAGGATGGCCGAGATGGGCACGCCGGCCGGGTCCTCCCACTCGGGAGCGATCGAGGGGCACTGCGCCGCCGGCGCGGTGAAGCGGGCGTTGGGATGCGCGGCCGGGGTGCCGGACTCGGGCGTCCAGTCCTGGCCCTTCCAGTCGATCAGGTGGGCCGGCGGCTCGTCGGTCATGTCCTCCCACCACACGTCGCCCTCGTCGGTGCGGGCGCAGTTGGTGAAGATCGAGTTCTTCCGGGCCGACTGCATGGCGTTGTGGTTGGTCTTGTCCGAGGTGCCGGGGGCCACGCCGAAGAAGCCGGCCTCGGGGTTGATGGCCCGCAGGCGCCCGTCGGGGCCGAACTTCATCCAGGCGATGTCGTCGCCCACCGTCTCGACCTTCCAGCCGGGCAGGGTGGGGATGAGCATGGCCATGTTGGTCTTGCCGCAGGCCGACGGGAAGGCGGCGGCCACGTACTTCTTCTCGCCGCCCGGGGGCGTGATGCCCAGGATGAGCATGTGCTCGGCCATCCAGCCGTCGTCGCGGGCCATGGTCGAGGCGATGCGCAGGGCGAAGCACTTCTTGCCCAGCAGGGCGTTGCCGCCGTAGCCGGAGCCGTAGGACCAGATCTCGCGGGTCTCGGGGAAGTGGACGATGTACTTGTTCTCGGCGTCGCACGGCCAGGCCACGTCGGCCTCACCGGCTTCGAGCGGGTGGCCCACCGAGTGCAGGCAGGGCACGAACTCGCCCTCGTCGCCCAGCACGTCGAGCGCGGCCTGGCCCATGCGGGTCATGATCCGCATGTTCACCGCCACGTAGGCCGAGTCGCTCAGCTGCACGCCGATGTGGGCGATGGGCGAGCCCAGCGGGCCCATGGAGAAGGGCACCACGTACATGGTGCGGCCCCGCATGGCCCCCGTGAACAGGGCGGTCAGCTCGGCCCGCATCTCGTCGGGGTCGCGCCAGTTGTTGGTGGGACCGGCATCGATCTCGCGCTGGCTGCAGATGAAGGTGCGGTCCTCCACCCGGGCCACGTCACCGGGATCGGACAGGGCCAGGTAGCTGTTCGGGCGCAGCTCGCCGTCCAGCCGCTCGAAGGTGCCGCCGGCCACCAGCTCGGCGCACAGGCGGTCGTACTCCTCGGCGGAGCCGTCGCACCACTCGATGGCGTCGGGCTGGAGGACCTCCGCCCACCGGTCGACCCACTCGAGCAGTTTGCGGTTGCTGGTCTGGGCGCCCATCGGACCTCCGACGTTGGTTGGCGTTGCTGGGGGGAACGGAGCGGCCAGAGCCGGCTCGCCAGGTGGCGATGAGCCTACCTATCCCCGCCGGCGCCCCGTAAATTCGCGCCGTAGCCGCCTACCGGTCTCTGGGCGACGCTGGTCCCCGGCGTGGCGGGGTCAGCCCTGGGGGTGCTGGGCGTTGCCGGGGTTCACCGCGGGGAACCCGGGGGTGCCCATGTCGACCTCGGACCCGAGGCGCAGCCGGGTGGCCGTGCGGTCGTCGGTGAGGTCGAACACCACGCGCTGGCCCTGGCGGACCATGCGGAACACCGAGCCCTCGAGGGCCTCGGGGGCCAGCTCGTACTCGGACAGGTCCGTGTCGCGGACCACCACGCCCATCCGGCTGGCCGGGTCGTACGACTTGATCACGCCTTGCACGGTGGGTTGCTCCCCGCCCTCAGTGGGCGACCTTGGTGACCTTGCCGGCCTTGATGCACGAGGTGCAGGCGTTGACGCGCTTGGTCGAGCCGTTCACCACGGCGCGGATCCGCTGGATGTTCGGGTTCCAACGGCGCTTGGTGCGCCGGTGGGAGTGGCTCACCGCCATACCGAACGACGGGTGCTTGCCACACACATCACACACGGCTGCCATGCCTACGACCTCGGACTTCGATGGGGACTGGGTGGGGACGGATTCGAGAACGGCCCGGAGAGGATAGCGGGCGGTGGGGGCCACTCACAATCGCACTACCATCGTCGGCCGTGCCGACCCTCGAGGCCCTCGCGGCCACTGACCTGCGCGCCGTCGTGGCCGGCTATGCCGATGCCCTGGCCGCGCACAAGGTGGCCATCAACCGCCTCAACGTCTACCCGGTCCCCGACGGCGACACCGGGACCAACATGGCCCTCACCCTGGAGTCGGTGGTGGCCGAGCTCGACGCGGCCGGCGCCGACATGGCCTCGGTGTGCAAGGCCATCAGCCATGGATCGCTGATGGGTGCCCGGGGCAACTCCGGGGTCATCCTGTCCCAGATCCTACGGGGCATCACCGAGACGGTGCGCGATCAACCCGACGTCGACGGACCGGTCCTGGCCCAGGCCCTGGCGTCGGCCAGCGAGGCGGCCTACAGCGCGGTGATGCGCCCGGTGGAGGGCACGATCCTGACCGTGGTCCGGGAGGCGTCGTCGGGGGCCGGCGCCGCCGCGGAGGCCGGCGCGTCGCTGCTGGGCGTGCTCGAGGCGGCCCGGGCCGCCGGCGGCGAGGCCCTGGCCCGGACGCCCGAGCTGCTCCCGGTGCTGGCCGAGGCCGGGGTGGTCGATGCCGGTGGCACCGGGCTGCTGCTGCTGATCGACGCCGCCCTGTCGGTGGTCGACGGCCGAGCCGTCCCCGCCCCCGAGGAGGGCGACCTCGAGATCGACGAGGCCTTCCGGGCCACCCTGGCCACGGCGCATGCCACCGAGGCCGGCGCCGGACACGGTCTGGCCGACCTGCGGTATGAGGTCATGTACTTCCTGGAGGCACCGGACGAGACCATCCCGGCGTTCAAGGACGTGTGGGCCGGGATCGGTGACTCGATCGTGGTGGTGGGGGGCGACGGCTTGTGGAACTGCCACATCCACACCGACGACATCGGCGGGGCGGTGGAAGCGGCCATGGATTGCGGGCGTCCCCGTGACATCCGGGTCACCGATCTGCTCGAGCAGGTCGAGGAGGAGCGGTGGGTGCGCGAAGCGGCCCCCGACGAGGCCATGGCCGAGCTGAACACGCCGGTGGAGACGGCGGTGGTGGCCGTGGCCACCGGGGACGGGATCCGGCGCATCTTCCACTCCCTGGGCGTGCAGCGCATCGTGACGGGGGGCCAGACCATGAACCCGTCGACCGCCCAGCTGCTCGAGGCCGTCGAGTCGGCGCCGGCCGACCAGGTGGTGATCCTGCCCAACAACCGCAACATCATCGCGGTGGCCGGCCAGGTGGACGCCCAGACCGACAAGTCGGTGCACGTGGTGCCCACCCGGGGGGTGGCCGAGGGCTTCGCCTCGCTGCTGGCGTATGACCCCGAGGCCCCCGGTCCCGACAACGCCAAGGCCATGGCCGAGGCGGCCGCGGCGGTGGTGGCCGGCGAGGTCACCCGGGCGGTGCGCGACTCCAGCTGCGACCTGGGCGACATCCACGAGGGCGACTACCTGGGGATCGCCAGCGACGGCATCCGGGCCCTGGCCAGCGGCCTCGACCTGGTGTGCACGCAGCTGCTCGACGTGCTGGTCACCGACGAGCACGAGATCGTCACGGTGATCGAGGGCGAGGGTTCCTCGGCCGCGGTCACCCGTCACCTCACCGTGTGGCTCCAGGAGCACCGACCCGAGGTCACCACCGAGATCCACCACGGGGGCCAGCCGCTCTACCCCTACCTGTTCGGCATCGAGTAGTGGGACCGGGGTCACGGTGAGCGAACTGGCGCTCGGGCTCTTCGACCTGGTGGTGCTGGCCTGGCTGGTCAGCGCCTACCTGCGCCTGCGCCGCCTGATGGCCGGGGTGGCCGCCTCGGTCTCCGACGACGCCGAGCGGGACGAGACCGCGGATGGCGACGGCGGGGCCCCGACCAGGGTGACCGGGGTGGTGCGCACCGGACGCCTGGCGTCCATGTTCGCGGTGATCGAGATCGACGCCGACACCCTGCACATCCGTTCGCGCCCCAGGTGGCTGGGCCTGGCGGTGGTGGTGCCCCGGGGCGATGTGGCCCAGACCCGGGTGGCCACGGGCAGGTCGGGGCTGCCGACCTTCTTCCGCTTCGAGCCGGTGCCCGGCCGGGCGGTGGGCCTGGAGGGATTGCGCATCCTGCTGCGGCGCGATCCTGTCGGCTTCCGCCAGCGCCTGGTCCGACTGGGTTGGTTGGCCGAACCGGCCAGTCGGGCGCCGCGGCGATCCTGACGGCGCGGCGATCCTGACGCGAAACCCGGCTCGGCAGGGTAGAACCGTCGGACATGTCGCGTCGCCTGGCCCAACTCGCCGCCCTGCCGGTGACCGAGCTCAAAGGGGTGGGGGAGGCCCGCGCCCAGTCCCTGGCCAAGCTCGACGTCCACACCGTGTTGGACCTGCTCACGTACTACCCGCGCCGCTACCTGGACCGCACCAACGAGCGACGCATCGACGAGCTGGACCTGGGTGAGGAGGCCATGGTGCTGGTGACAGTCAAGGCCGTCCACGCCATGCGCACCCGGTCGCGCAAGACCATGGTCACCGCGGATGTCACCGACGGATCGGGCTACCTGAAGGTCACCTTCTTCAACCAGCCCTATCGGGAGCGCCAGCTCAAGCCCGGCACGCACGCGGTGCTGTTCGGCAAGGTCGAGCTGTACCGCAACCGCCGTCAGATGACCAACCCGGTGGTCGACCTGGTCGGGGACAAGACGGGGCGCATCGTGCCGGTGTACCCCCAGTCCGAGAAGGCCGGGATCATGAGCTGGGACGTGGACCGGTGGATGACCGAGGTGCTCGACCGGGCCGGCGAGTTCGCCGATCCGGTCCCGGCCGAGGTGCTGGCCCGCTGGAACCTGGCCGACCGGACCGTGGCCTTCCACGACATCCATCAACCCGAGACCATGGCCGCGGCCATGGAGGCCCGCCGACGGCTGGTGTTCGACGAGCTCCTGCGCGTGCAGCTGACCCTGGTGCAGCGCAAGCGCGAGCTGGAGCGCACCACCCCCGGGATCCGCCACCAGCTCGGGGCGCCGAGCGGTTCGCCCGCCGGGTCCGGCCTGGTGGCGCGCTTCCACCAACGGCTCGGGTTCGCCCTGACCGGAGCCCAGGAGCGAGCCATCGCCGAGATCGATGCCGACCTGGCCGGTCCCCACCCCATGCACCGCCTGTTGCAGGGCGACGTGGGGTCGGGCAAGACCATCGTGGCCGTGAGCGCCCTGCTGGTGGCCATCCAGGGGGGCCACCAGGGCGCGCTGATGGCGCCGACCGAGGTGCTGGCCGAGCAGCACCACCTGGGGGTGAAGGCTCTGCTCGAGGGGTTCGGCGTGCCCGACACCAACGAGGCCAGCCTGTTCGCCGGGGCCGGACTCGAGCGCGAGCTGCGGGTCGAGCTGCTCACCAACCGCACCACCGCGGCCGAGCGCCGGCGCATCCTGGCCGGTCTGGCCTCCGGGGACGTGGACCTGGCCATCGGCACCCACGCCCTCATCCAGGAAGGCATCGAGTTCCGCTCCTTGGGCGTGGTGGTCATCGACGAGCAGCACCGCTTCGGCGTCGAGCAGCGGGCCGCCCTGCGCGACAAGAGCGCCGGCGCGGCCGTGCCCGACGTGCTGGTGATGACCGCCACCCCGATCCCGCGCACCGCGGCCATGACGGTGTACGGCGACCTCGACGTATCCGTGCTCGACGAGCTGCCGCCCGGGCGCACCCCGATCGTGACCACGTGGGCCCGGGACGGTGAGCTGGACGAGGAGGCGGTGTGGGCGGCGGTGCGGGACCAGGTGGCGGCCGGGCGCCAGGCCTACGTGGTGTGCCCGCTCATCGACGAGAGCGAGAAGCTGGAGGTGCGCTCGGCCGAGGAGACCTTCGAGCGCCTGGCCGCCGACGACCTGTCGGGGCTGCGCCTGGGGCTGCTGCACGGGCGGGTGTCGCCCGCTGAGAAGCAGCTGACCATGGACCTGTTCCGCTCCGGTGGGCTCGACGTGCTGGTGGCCACCACCGTGATCGAGGTGGGCGTGGACGTCCCCAACGCCACCGTCATGGTCATCCTGGACGCCGACCGCTTCGGCATCGCCCAGCTCCACCAGCTGCGCGGCCGAGTGGGCCGGGGTCACGACCAGTCGTACTGCTTCCTGGTGGGCGAGGCCACCACCGCCGATGGCGAGGCCCGGCTCGAGGCCCTGGTCCGCACCACCGACGGGTTCGAGCTAGCCGAGGTGGACCTCGACCTTCGGGGCGAGGGAACGATCATGGGTGAGCGTCAGAAGGGCCGCAACGATCTGCGGCTGGCCTCGCTGCGTCGGGACCGCGAGTGGGTGGGCCGGGCTCGCGACGTGGCCTTCGAGCTGGTCGACGCCGACCCCGATCTGGCCGACCACCCGCGGCTGGCCGAGGAGATCGGCGTGGTGCTGGGCGACGATGACGCCGCCGACTTCCTGTTGAAGTCCTAGTCAGGACTCGACGCCGTGGCTCCCATCGGCGATGGGAGGCCGACGGCCCCGAGATCAGGTGCACAGGCGGAACGACTTCGCCCCCAGTGCCGGGGTGACCAGCAGGTGCAGATTCGGCAGGGTGATCTGGGCCAGGGGCTGCTTCCCGCTCGGATAGAAGGTGTCGGGGAGCCCGGCGGCCTTCCCGGTGGTCCCCCGCAGCGACACGGTCAGGTCGGACTCGAGCTTCCACACGTCGCCCAGGTGGGGATCGATGGCCAACGGCGTCTTGTGCAGGGCGCAGCTCAGGCCGGGCGGCGAGGTGCCGCCGCGCTGGGCCACCCCGAACTGGATGGGGACGAGGGTGGCCGAGAGCGGATCGATGCGGCCTGGCGGGGGCAGCTTGCCCTGCCGCTGGGCCTGGCGCAGCCAGCCCATCGTCAGGTCCGGGGTCCCGAGGATGGCGGTGTTGGGCTCGACCCAGGCCGGGACGTGGGCCAGCGCGGGGAGGGTGGGGCGTGGTCGAGATCCAGGTCCGGAGCGCGGCGAAGTACGTGGGTCCGAGTCACCCCGCTCGGATTGAGCTGGCTGGTGTTCCAGGGGACGGGCAGCAGGAAGGCGACGAACACCACCGGGGCGGCGTAGCGCCAGCGTCGGATGAGAGCATCGCCGGCCACGGCGAACAGGGGCAGGGCCATGGCCGCCGTCACCCCGACGTAGCGGCTGGCCCGTGCCCGCGTCGGGGCCGATCCAGAAGCGGGTGGGGGCGGCGGCGGCCATGCCCACCGCGCACCGATGGCCAGGCGCGCCGGGCATGCCCAGTCGGCGCGCCCGGGCCGCGCCGGTGGTCGACGCCCAGGCCACGGCCACGCCCGCCACCAGCATCAGCGACCAGGACCCAGTCCACCACCAGGAAGTGCCCGAGGCCGGCGAACACGCCGAGCGCCGCCGTCCACAGGAAGTGGACGAAGTCGCCGGCGGTGATGGGCGGCAGCGTGCGCCCGCTGGCGTCTGCTGGGCGCTCTGGAGCGCTGACGCCCGCCCACACGTACCAGACGGCGTAGATGATGCCCAGGGGCACGGTGTGGAAGGCGGCCGGGCGCCAGCCCCGACGCCACCACACGGCCAGGCCGGTGGCCAGGATGACGGGTGGAGCCTGGCCGGAGCAGAGCAGGGCCAGCCCGCCCAGCGCCAGGCCGATCCAGTCGCGCCGGTCGAGCTCGCCGTCGTGGTTGGCCAGCAGCATCTGGCCCAGCCCGAACACGCAGCGAGAGGGCGAACCCGATCTGGAAGGCCCACAGGATGTCGTCGGACGCCCGGCCCGAACAGGACGTAGGTGCCGGCGGCCACGGTGGCCAGCCAGGGACCGACGCCGCACGCGGCGCATGACCATGCGCAGCAGCCCGGCGATGGCCAGGTGGGCCAGGATGACGAGCAACTGATAGGGCCAGTACTCGTGCAGCGCCGAACAGGGCGTACATGACCCGGTAGATGATCAGCGGGATGGTCGACCAGTGCTGGTTGTGGGGCTGGAACAGGTCGTGGAGGTTGGTGGCCGACCTGGCGCTGAGGAAGGTCCACTCGTCCGCCAGGAACCACCGCGACGAGCCCATGACCAACAGCACCGGGATGGCCAGCCACCAGGTAGGCCAGGAACACCCACCGGGCCAGATCGCGGCTGGTGACCTCGAGCGGTCCAGCGCTCGACCTCGTCGCTGCGACCGTCGGCCGAGCTCTCGGACGCGTCGATCGATCCGTCGGAGGAGTCGGGCGCCGCGACGGTCATCTGGCCCGGTTCGCCGCGCCATCACGTCCTGGGGGCAGCGCAGCTCGGGCGGGCATCGCGGCAGCATAAGCAACGGCCCCCTGGCGCCTCGGGCGGTGGCGGGCCGTCCCCGGCGAGCCGCCGGTCACGGCGACGCCACGGCCTGTCGCCGGTAGCGTCGAGGATCGTGATCGGCCCCGATGACCCGTCCGAGGACCTGCCCGAGGACGCGGGTCCGGCCGATCTGCCCGGGCCGACCACGGCCTACGCGGTGAACTGGAAGGCGGTGCTGGCCGTCGACGCGACCATGGGGGCGCTGGTGGCCCTGGCCGGTCTGATCTCGATGGTGGTCTGGAGCTTCCCCCTGGGCGTGTTCCTGACCGGCCTGGGCCTGTTCTACGTGGCCATGGTGGCCCGCCGGGCCCGGGGTTGGCAGCACCTGCGTCGCCAGGCCGGTCTGTAGCGCCGACGCGCCCTACGCTCCACCCATGGCCGTGTTCGTCCACCCTCACATCGTGTGCGTCGATTGCGGCGGTCGTTGCCACCTGCTGTCCTACGAGCCCCACGAGGGCTGGGAGCCGGGCGACGTGGTGGCGTACCGGTGCGAGGACTGCATGGACCGCTGGGACATCGTCCTGGCCGACGATGACGACGACGCCCCCTACGAGCCGGGCTGACGGGTGCGGGTGATCGCCGGCACCCGCGGCGGGCGACGGCTGGTGGCCCCCGACGGGGCCGACACCCGACCCACTGCCGACCGGGTCCGCGAGGCCACCTTCAACGCCCTGGCCAGCCTGGACGCCCTGGTCGACGCCGAGGTGGTGGACCTCTTCGCCGGCAGCGGGGCCATGGGGATCGAGGCCCTGTCCCGGGGCGCGGCCCACGCCACCTTCGTCGACGACGACCGGCGGGCCATCGAGGCGGTGGAGGCCAACCTGGCCGCGACCGGGCTGGCCGACCGGGCCACGGTGGTGCGGGGTCCGGCTCGGCCGCGTCCTCGACGAGGCCCGGCGCCGCCAGCAGCGATGGTCCCTGGCGCTGCTCGACCCGCCCTACGCGTTCGAGGACTGGCCCGATCTGCTGGCCGCCGTGCCCGCTGAACTGGCCGTGGTCGAGTCCGGCCGGCCGGTGGTGGTTCCCGAGCCGTGGCGTGCGATCAGGGAGCGCCGGTACGGGACTACGCTCGTCGCCATCCTTCGTCAGCCGCCGCCCGCTGCCCTGCCCGGGCTCGATCCATCGGAGTGACCCGTGGCCCTCGTGCTCTATCCCGGGTCGTTCGACCCGATCCACAACGGCCACCTCGAGATCATCGAGACCGCGTCCGCGGCTCTTCGACGGCGTGGTGGTGGCGGCCATGCGCAACCCGCAGAAAGGTGAGCCGCTGTTCTCCTACGCCGAGCGCGAGCAGATGCTGCTCGAGAGCGTGGCCCACCTGGACAACGTGCAGGTGACCATGTTCTCCAGCCTGGTCGTCGACCTGGCCCGAAACGTGGGTGCGGACTTCATCGTCAAGGGCCTGCGGGCCGTGTCCGACTTCGAGTCGGAGCTGCAGATGGCGCAGATGAACCACAAGGTCTCGGGGGTGGACACGCTCTTCATCCCGTCCGCCTCCGCCCATTCCTTCCTGGCCTCCAAGCTGATCCGCGAGATCGCCCGCTTCGGCGGCGACGTCTCGGCCATGGTCCCGGCTCCGGTGGCCAAGCGGCTCGAGGAGATGTACGCATCGTGACCGACTTCTCCGACGACCTCGACGAGCTGGCCGACCTGTCCGACGCGCCCACGCCCACCCCGTTCCACGGCGCCGAGACCGAGGAGCTGCTGCTGGCGCTCCGCGAGATCATCGAGGCGGCTCGACCGGTGCCGTTGTCGGCCTCGTCGATGATCTCCAAGGACGAGGTGCTGGCGCTGGTCGACGAGGCCCTGGCCCAGCTCCCCGAAGAGCTTCGGGCCGCCCGCTGGCTGCTCAAGGAGCGCGAGGAGTACCTGGCCCGCGTCCGCCACGAGGGCGACGAGATCCTCGATCAGGCCCGGGCCCGGGCCGAGCACATGGTGGCGCGCACCGAGGTGGTCAAGGCCGCGGAGTCGAGGGCGTACCAGATCATGGACACGGCCGAAGCCGAGGCCCGACGGCTGCACCACGAGGTCGAGGACTTCTGCGACCAGAAGCTGGCCAGCTTCGAGATCGTCCTGGAGCGCACCATGAAGCTGGTGGCCAGCGGGCGCCAGAAGCTGCAGGGCACGAACCTGCTGGGCGAGGCCGAGGACGAGCCGCTCGACCTGCCACCGCCTCCGGCGGGGTCGGCGGCCCACGAGAGCGCGGACGCCTGGGGCGAGGACGAGCGCGACCCGGCGGCCTACGACGAGTTCTTCGACCAGGACGACGCCTCGTGATCGGGGCCTGCCCGGCATCGGCTCGATGAGCGCCGGGCCGGTTCCGTGAGCCCGCCAGCACGGTCCGATGAGCACCGTTCGGCCGCTGCGGGTGGGCGTGTCCGAGCTGCTGGCTCACCCGGGCACCCGCCGTCGCTTCGACGATCAGGTCGAGATCGATGGCCTGGCCATCTCGTCGGCCGCGGTGGCGCCGGGCACGCCGGTCGACATCGGGTTGGTGCTCGAGAGCATCGGCGGGCCGGTCACCGCCACCGGCACCATCGGCGTCGCACTGGGTGGGCGACTGCCGGCGGTGCCTGGGACCGGTGGAGGGATACGCCGAGGCCGAGGTCCGTGAGATCTTCGAGGCGCGACCCACCGAAGGCGAGACCTACCTGCTCGCCGGCGAACAGATCGATCTGGAGCCGATGGTCCGCGACGCCGTGCTGCTGGCGCTGCCCCTGGCCCCGCTGTGCACCGCCGACTGCGAGGGCCCGGCGCCCGACCAGTTCCCCACCGGACCGCCCGCTGACGACGCCGTCATCCTCGACCCGCGCTGGGCCGCCCTGCGCGACCTCGACCTGGGCAACTGAGCGACCTGCCTGCCCTTTGGTCGGCAAGCCTCCCGGCGGGCGCCTTCGGCATCCGGGTGTCATCGGTCCAGCGGCTCCGGGCTGGCGGCCTCCGCCTTCCTGTCAGGCGGATCGCTGCGGCTGATCGAACACCACGGTCACCTTGGTCACTGAACCATCGATGAGCAGGTGTTGGACGAAGGCGGTGGTGTTCTGCTCGGCTCGGCTGCGCAGATCGCTCTGCACCGCGGCCTGCGCCAGCTTGGTCTGGGCCCGCTGCTCGAGCTCCTGCTGGGGCACGGGGTTGCCGTCCCCGAGGGCGTCGCCCACCCGATCCGCCAGGCCGCGCTGGCGGGCGATGACGCGGGTCTGGCTGGGATCGAGCTTGGGTGTGCTGAGCACCGGCGTGGGCAGGTGGACGGTGAGCTGGTGGCCGTCGGCGGATCGATGCAACGCCGTCGAGCTGAGGTGGGAGAAGTCGACGGTGGCATCGACGTCGCCGGCGGCCGCCAGGACCACGTCGGAGCCGGTGGCCCAGCCGGGCAGGAGCTTGGCCTTCTCCTGCTGGTCGACCAGGGTCTGGAAGCGCCCGGTGGCGGCGTCGAAGCTGGCCAGGTCGCGCACCTGGTCCAGAGCCACGCCGTCGGGGCGCTCGGTGGTGGTGCGAGCGAACGGGTTGAACCCGCCCAGGGCGTTGAGTCCCAACACCACGGCGAAGGCGGCGGCACCCACGAAGGCCACGGCGCCGGCCGCACTAGCCAACACCACGGTGAGACGGCGGGAACCACGGGATTCGCGGCGCGAGCGGGCAGACATCGAGACTCCAGTTGGTGGGGGGCGGGCCGGGGGGCCGTGCGGCGCGAGGCGGGCAGGCACACCGGGGCGCTGGGTTCCACCATGGCCAATCGGTCCGAAAGGCGAGGGAAAGTGCCCGCTGGGCCATCCGACCCAACCCGCCCGGAGCCAGGCCGGGGTTGGCCCACGCTTAGACGTTCGGACCCGCCGGCCGCTAGGATCTTCAACTTGCGTCGCAGGGCGCGGCGTCGCAGGGCGCGCGCCGCCACCGCGCGCCGACCGGGCTCCGCCGGGCTCGCAGGTTCTCCGCACCATCACGACAGAGGCACCACCATCATGGCCGTCCCCAAGAAGAAGACCTCCAAGGCGAAGAGCCGCAGCCGTCGGGCCTCGGCCTGGACCGTGAAGGCGCCGGCCCGCAGCAGCTGCCCCCACTGCGGAGCCACCAAGCTGCCCCACGTGGTGTGCGGCAACTGCGGCTGGTACCACGGCCGCCAGGCCATCGACGTCGACTGACGCTGGTGCTGCCCATCGCGGTCGACGCCATGGGCGGCGACAAGGCGCCGGCCGAGATCGTGGCCGGGGCCAAGCAGGCGGCCGCCTCGCTGGGCGTCGAGATCCTGCTGGTGGGCCGGCCCGACGAGATCGGTGATCCGGGTGACCTCGAGGTGCTGGCCGCCTCCGAGGTGATCGCCATGGACGCCGACGCCGGGGCCAGCGTCCGGCGCATGAAGGACTCGTCGCTGGTGCGCGCCGCCGAGGCCGTGCGCGACGGGCGGGCCTGCGCCATGGTCAGCGCGGGCAACACCGGAGCCACCATGGCCAGCGCCCTGCTGCGCATGGGCCGCATCAAGGGCGTGGCCCGACCGGCCATCGCCACACCCATCCCCGTGCTGGGGGGCACGCCGACGGTCATGCTCGACGCCGGCGCCAATGCCGAGTGCAATCCCGAGTGGTTGGTCCAGTTCGCCCAGATGGGGGCGGTCTACGCCCGCGACCGCTTCGACGTGACCGCGCCCCGCGTGGCCCTGCTCTCCATCGGCGAAGAGGACACCAAGGGCAACACCCTGGTGAAGGAGACCCACAAGCTGCTGGCCGACGGCTCCTGGATCGGCGACACCGGAGCCGTGTTCGTGGGCAACGTCGAGGGTCGCGATCTGATGACCGATGCGGCCGACGTGGTGGTCACCGACGGCTTCACGGGCAACGTGGCCCTCAAGACGCTCGAAGGCGGCATGCGGGCGTTGGTCGGAGGTGTGCTGGCCGCCTTCGACACCGACGAGGCCACCCGGGAGGCGGCCCAGGTCCTCCTGCCCGCCCTGGGTCCGCTCTACGCCCAGCTCGATCCGGAGAACGTGGGCGGCGCCATGTTGCTGGGAGTGGACGGGGTGTGCATCATCAGCCACGGGTCGTCATCGGCCACGGCCATGGTCAACGCCATCGGCGTGGCCCGAGATCTGGTGGCGGGCCAGACGGTCGAGCACCTGCGATCCGCCACTTCCGGGGCTTGACAAGAAAAACAGCCTCTGACCTGCTCATTCGTGGTGCTTCACGAGGTCACAAGGTCGAGATCTGGTACGATGGTGTCCGCCTCCGGGGTTGGCCCGGAGGTCGGCGTTCGCACGTCTCGCCGCGTCTGTCGTTCAAGGAGATCGTGTTCCCGTGCCTGCAGAAACCCACGTCGAGCAGGGACCCATCGGCCGCCAGGAGGTGGTCGACCTCATCCGTGACCGTCTGGCCGACATCCTCGAGATCGAGCCGTCCAGCATCCACGAGGGCGATTCCTTCGCCGACGATCTCGACGCCGACTCCCTCGCCCTCATCGAGCTGGTCGAGGCCCTCGAGGAGGAACTGGGTGAGCGCAGTGTCGGCTTTCGCATCGAGGACGAAGACCTCGAAGACCTCAAGACGGTGCGCGACGCGGTCGACTACGTGGTCGGCCGACTGGGCTGATCTCCTGGACGCCGATGCCCTCGGTCGGTTCGCCGAGCGACTGGGCTGCCCCTTCACCGATCTCGACACGCTCCAGCTGGCCCTGACGCACCGGTCGTGGTGCGCCGAGCACGCCGGCTTCACCTCCAACGAGCGCCTCGAGTTCCTGGGTGACGCCGTGCTCGGCCTGGTGGTGACCACCTACGTCTACCGGCGCTTCGGTGACATGCCCGAAGGCGAGCTGGCCAAGGTGCGCGCCTCGGTGGTGAGCGCGGCTGCCCTGGCCGAGATGGCCACCGAGGTCGACCTCGGGCCCGTGCTGCTGCTGGGCAAGGGCGAGGACGCCAGCGGCGGGCGGGCCAAGCCGTCCATCCTGGCCGACGCCATGGAGGCGGTGATCGGGGCCACCTATCTCGATCAGGGCTGGGCCGCGGCCGAACAGCTCGTGCTCGGCCTGCTGGCCGAGCGCATCGACGCGGCCGCCGAAGGCCCCGGAGGCCAGGACTACAAGACCCAGCTCCAGGAGCTGGCCGCCCGGCGCGTCGAACAGCTCCCGGCCTACGAGCTGCGCGACGAGGGACCAGACCACGCCAAGCGCTTCTACGCCGTGGTCAGCCTGGCCGGCGAGCCCATGGGGACCGGTGAAGGGCGCAGCAAGAAGGAAGCCGAGCAGGCCGCGGCCCGTCGGGCCCTCGATCAGCTGGCCATCGATCTCCAAGGGGCCGTCGCGGGGGTGGCCCCTGGTGCCGGACCTCCATCTGCCCAGTCCGTCGGCTCCGGCCGCCGAGAGAGCGAGCCCCACGATGCCTGAGCTGCCCGAGGTCGAGACGATCCGCCGTGAGCTCGAGCGCGAGGCGGTGGGCAAGCGCATCAAGTCGGTCGAGGTGCACGGCACCCGCACCGTGCGCCGCCAGACCAAGAAGGCCTTCATCGCCAAGCTCGAAGGCATGAAGATCACCGGGGTCGATCGCCGGGGCAAGTACCTGGTGGTCAAGCTCGATTCGGGCGACGTGCTGGTCATCCACCTGCGCATGAGCGGCCAGCTGCTGCGAGCCGCGGCCAAGGAGCCGATGGCCAAGCACACCCACGTGGTCATCACCTTCACCCAGGGCGGGCAGCTGCGCTTCATCGATCCCCGCACCTTCGGGGAGATGTTCGTCACCTCCCCCGACGACCTCACCGCCGATGTGCCCGAACTGGCCGAGCTGGGCTTCGACCCGGTGGAGAACCCGATCTCGTGGACGGTGTTCGGCCAGTTGCTGGTCAACCGCCAGATGAAGCTCAAGACCTTCCTGACCGATCAGACGATCATCGCCGGGCTGGGCAACATCTATGCCGACGAGATCCTGTTCGCCGCCGGGTCTGCGCTACGACCGCCTGTCGGACTCGCTGTCCACCCAGGAGATCCGCCGGCTGTACCGGTCGGTGGTGGAGACCCTCCACGAGGCCATCAAGTACGGCGGCTCCACGCTCGACGACGAGCAGTACGTCGACCTCAACGGCAAGCCGGGTGAGTTCCAGGAGCACCATCGCGTCTACAACCGCGAGAAGCTGCCCTGCTACCGCTGCCGCCGGGCCACCATCTCCAAGGCCAAGTTCGGCGGCCGCTCCACCTACTTCTGCGAGATCTGCCAGGTCTGAGATGCCCGGAGGGCATCTCCCCAGCCGCTAGGGTCGGCCGGGACCGAGTAGTGCCCGCGGAGTTCGGCCGTACGGAGACGCGTTGTTCCTCAAGACCCTGACCTTGAAGGGGTTCAAGTCGTTCGCCGACACCACCTCGCTCGACCTCGAGCCGGGCGTCACGGTGGTGGTGGGACCCAACGGCAGCGGCAAGTCCAACGTGGTCGACGCCATCGGCTGGGTGCTCGGCGCCCAGGCGCCCAGTGCCGTGCGCTCCCAGAAGATGGACGACGTGATCTTCGCGGGGACGGCCAAGCGCAGCGCCCTGGGGCGGGCCGAGGTCTCGCTGACCATCGACAACACCTCGGGCATGTTGCCCATCGAGTTCACCGAGGTGACCCTGACCCGCACGCTGTTCCGCAGCGGCGACAGCGAGTACGCCATCAACGGGGTGCCCTGCCGCCTGCTCGACCTGCAGGAGCTGCTCAGCGACAGCGGGGTGGGACGCCAGCAGCACGTCATCATCAGCCAGGGCCAGATCGACGCCGTGCTCAACGCTCGGCCCGAGGATCGCCGGGGCATCATCGAAGAAGCCGCCGGCGTGCTCAAGTACCGCCGCCGCAAGGAGCGCAGCGAGCGGCGCCTGGCCGCCACCGAGGGGAACCTGACCCGGCTCCAGGACCTGCTGCGCGAGGTCCGTCGCCAGCTGCGCCCGCTCGAGCGCCAGGCCGATGCGGCCCGCCGACACGGCGACGTGGTGAGCGAGCTGGCCACCCTGCGCACCCATGTGGCCGGCCGGGAGCTGGCCGCCCAACGGGCTCGCCTGGAGGCGGCGGCCGGCGAGCGTCGTGACCTCGAGGCCCGCGAGGCGGCGCTGCGGGCCCGCCTGGCCGAGTTGGACACCCTGGTGCTGGCCACCGAGGCGCGCCTCACCGCCATGGGCGGCGACGACCTGGGCGATGCCCTGGCCCAGTACGAGTCGTTGTTCGAGCGGGCTCGGGGCCTGGCCTCGCTGCTGGCCGAGCGTCGCCGGGGCATCGATCGCGACCGCAGTGCCTTCGTCGACCAGGGCGTCATCGCCACCCTCGAGGCCGAAGCCGCCCGACTGGGCGCGGAGCTGGCCGAGGTGGACTCCGAAGCGGCCGCGCTGGCCCCGCTCCAGGAGGAGCTGCGGGCGGCCGAAGCCGCCCTGGAGGCCGAACGCCAGCGCTACGAGACCGACTGGGCCGACGGGGTGGCCGCCGCCGTCGAGCCGCAGCGCGGAGGTGCGCGGCGAGCTCGGCGCGCTGCGATCGAGCGTCGAGCGCAGCGAGTCGGAGTTGGCCCGGGTGCGCGCCCGGTTGGAAGGCCTGGCCGACAAGTCGACCCGGCTGGGCGCCGAAGCCGACCGACTGCGGGCCGAGATCGCCGCGGCTGAACAGGCCGAGCTGCCGCTGGTGGAGGCGCTGGACGGCGCCGAGCAGTGGCGGGCCGCGGCGGACGCCTCCCGGGCCCAGGCCGAGGTCGACCACCGCGCCGCCGAGTCCGGGCACCACGCCTGGCTGGCCCGGGCCGAGGCGCTGGCCATGGCGCTGGACGAGGCTCGCAGCCGGGCCGGTGCCGACCGCCTGGCTGGCAGCCCGGGCGTGCTCGGCACCCTGGCCGAGCTCATCGAGATCGATCCCGGCTGGGAGTCGGCCTTCGAGGCCGCGGCCGGCGACGCGCTGGCCGCCATCGTGGTGGACGACGTGGACGCCGCCCGGCGCTCCCTGGCGGCCCTGGCCGCCGACGAGCTCCCCGGCGCGGTGCTGGCCCTGTCGGCCCAGCGGGCGGCCCGCCCGGCACCGTCGGTGGGGCGACCGGTGCGCGCCCATGTGCGCCCGGCGGTCGCCTCGCCCGCTCCCACCCACGTGATCGACGCCCTGTTGGACGCGCTGGTGGGGTCGGCGGCCATGGTGGACGGAGGCTGGACCGCGGCCTTGGACGCGGCCCTGGCCCATCCCGAGGCGGTGGTGGTGACCCAGGGCGGGGACCGCTTCGGCACCGCAGGCTGGCGGGTGGGAGCCGCCGGCTCCGGCGCCACCGGGGCCGCCCTGGACGAGGCCCGCGAGCGGGCCGAGACGGCTCGGGCGGGGGTGTCCGCGGCCGCCGAGCGCCTGGCCGCGGCCGACCAGGGCGTGGCCGAGGCGCGCCAGGCGGAGGAGGATCTGTCCCGCCAGCTCGACGCCAACGACGGGCGCATGAGCGCGGCGGGCGACAGCCTGACCCGGGTGGAGACCGAGCGCCGCGACGTGGCCACCGAACACGACGCCCTGGTGGCGCATGAGGCCGACCTGGCCTCCCGCACCGAGCGTGAGCGCGAGCGGGTGGCCGATCTGGAGGGCGAGCTCCCGGGTCTGGAGGCGGTCGAGCACGAGGCCGCCGAGCGGGGCCGGGCCATGGGCCAGGCCCGGGCGCGACTCGAGGAGCGGGCCGGGGAGGTGGGTGCCCTGCGCACCGATCTCGAGGTCCGCGGCGCCGGGGTGGGGGAGCGGCGCGAGTTCCTGCGCCGTCGGCTGAGCGAGATCGACGAGCGCCTGGCCGGGGCGGCCGAGCAACGGGCCGCGGCCGAGCAGCGGCGCGTCGAGCTGGATGCCCGCCAGGTGGCCACCGACCGGCTGTCGGCGGAGGTGGCCGACCGGCTGGCCGTCATCGACCAAGGCCTGGGTCGGCTGCGCGAGCGCCGTCGGCGCCAGAGCGAAGCCGCCCGCGAGGTGGCCAGCCGCCTCGACCAGCACCGTCAGGAGCGAGGCGAGGCCGAGCGCGGGCTGAGCGAGGTGCGAGAGCGCCAACAGCGCCTCGAGATCGCCGATGCCGAGACCAAGCTGCGCATCGAGACCACCGTGGAGAGCCTGCGCCGGGAGCTCGACTGCGAGCCGGACCGGGCGCTGGCCACCGAGTGCCCGCCGTTGGCCGAGGGGACCACACCGGCCGGTCGCATCCGCGAGCTCGAGCGGGAGCTGCGGATCATGGGCCCGATCAACCCCCTGGCGCTCGAGGAGTTCGAGGCCCTGGGGGAGCGACACGAGTTCCTGCAGAGCCAGCTCGACGACGTGAAGGAGTCACGCCGCGAGCTGGGCAAGATCATCCGGGCCATCGACGCCGAGATCGTCGACGTGTTCGCCTCCGCCTACGCCGATGTGGCCCAGAACTTCGAGCAGCTGTTCGACACGCTGTTCCCCGGTGGTCGCGGGCGGCTGCGCCTCACCGACCCCGACAACCTGCTCGACACGGGGATCGAGCTCGAGGCGCGACCCTCGGGCAAGAACGTGCGCAAGCTCTCGCTGCTCTCCGGTGGCGAGCGGTCGCTCACCGCCCTGGCCTTCCTGTTCGCCGTGTTCCGCAGTCGGCCGTCGCCCTTCTACGTGATGGACGAGGTCGAGGCCGCGCTCGACGACGTCAACCTGCACCGCTTCCTGGGGCTGGTGGCCGAGTTCCGCGACGACGCGCAGCTCATCATCGTCAGCCACCAGAAGCGCACCATGGAGGCCGCCGACTGCCTCTACGGCGTCACCATGCAGCCCGGCGGCTCCTCCAAGGTCGTCAGCGAGAAGGTCACCGACGAGCTGGCTCGGCGCTGATCGACCCGCTGCCCCCATCCGAAAACTGGAAACCGTTGTGTGCGGATTCCGCACAATTTGATGCCCAGTTTCCTGGAAGGCGTAGGCCGCCAGGCCGGAGCCGCTGGACCGATGACACCCGGATGGCGAAGCCGCCCGCCGGGAGGCTTGCCGACCAGAGGGCCAGTAGATCAGGGCAGCTTCTGGTACCAGGCCAGGCTGAGGATGCCGGTGGTGGCCAGCAGGATCAGGGCCAGGGCGGTGAACCACTGGGAGATGTCCTGCAGTTCGGTGACGAAGCCGATCGAGCTGCCGATGTTCTGGTAGACGTTCTTCAGCTGGCTGCCCGTGGTGGCCGAGTAGAAGTGACCCCCGGTGGTGTGGGCGATGTCCTGGAGGGCGGCCTTGTCCACCGGGACCGGGATGGCCACCGGCTCCTGGGGCAGGGTGATGGTGCCGGCATCGGTGCCGAAGGCGATGGTGGACACCGGCACCTTGGCCTTGACCGCGGCCGCGGCCGCCTGGTCGTTGGATCGGCCGGCGTTGGTGGTGCCGTCGGTCATCAAGACGATGCGGGCCGGCACCTGCACCCCCTTGACCGTGGGCAGCTGCTTGAGCGCGTCGAGGCAGGTGTAGATGGCCTCGCCGATGGCCGTGCGCTCACCCAGCTGGGCGCCGTCGATGCCTCGGGCCACGGCATCGCGGTCGGTGGTGGGTGACACCACCAGCGAGGCGTTGCCGTTGAACAGCACCAGACCCACGTTGATGCGCTCGGGCAGCCCGTTCACGAAGGACTTGGCCGCCGTCTGGGCGGCCTTGATGCGGTTGGGGCTCACGTCGGTGGCCTCCATCGACAGCGAGGTGTCGATGGCCAGGCAGATGGTGGCCCGCTCACGGGGGACCTTGGTCTTGCGGGCCGGCTGGGCGAAGCCCACCACCAGGGTGGACAGGGCGACCAGGAACAGCACGGCGGGGACATGGCGGCGCCAGCCCGGACGCTTGGGCGCGACCTGATCGAGCAGGGCCAGGTTGGTGAAGCGCACCGCGTACCCGCGGCGGCGGCGTTGCAGGACCACGTAGACCGCCGGCCAGGGCCACGGCGCCCAGCAGCAGCCACAGCCGTTCGGGGGACAGGAAGCTCATGGGGCCAACCTTTGACGTGCCTCGAGGCGCTCGCGACGCAGGGCGACGAAGCGCACCAGGTCGAGCAGCCAGTCAGAATCGGTGCGCAGCAGCAGGTGATCGGCGTTGGCCGACCGGATCCGACGGGTGATCTCGGCCCGCTGGGCGGCCGCCGCCTCCGCGAACCGGGCGCGGGTGCGGGCGCTGCCGGTGTTGATCTCGCGGCGCGCGCCCCGTCTCGGGGTCGACCAGGTCGATCAGGCCGACGTCGGGCAGCTCGAGCTCGCGGCGGTCCACGATCTCCACCGCCAGCACCTCGTGACGGGCACCCAGAGCCCGCAGGGGCCGCTCCCACTCGGCGTCGGACAAGAAGTCGGAGATGACCACGACCATGCCCCGCCGGCGGGTGGCACTGGCCAGGCGCCGCAGGGCGCCGTCCAGATCGGAGGCGCCGGGGTGGTCGTCCTTGGCGGCCTGGAGAGCCCGGTACAGCAGGGCCTGCATGTGGGCCCGACCGGTGCGGGCCGGCAGGGTCACGGGGTGGGCGCCCTCGAGCACCACGGCCCCGATGCGGTTGCCGGTGCGTTGGGTCAGGAAGCCGATGGCGGCCAGCGCGGCCAGCGCCAGGTCACGCTTCTCGCAGTCGGCGGTGCCGAAGGCCAGGCTGGCCGAGAAGTCGGCCAGCACCCAGGTCTCGAGCTCGCGGTCGGCGATGGTCTGGCGGATGTGGGGCTCGAGCGTCCGAGCCGTCACGTTCCAGTCGATGCGGCGCACGTCGTCGCCCGCCGCGTACGGACGGGTCTCGCCCGCCTCGGTGCCGTGGCCGGGCACCAGGCCGCGGTAGTCGCCCTGGAGGAGCCCGTCGAGACGGCGCGTGACGGTCAGCTCGAGCCGGCGCAGCACCTCCGAGGAGGGTCCGGTGGCCACGCTCGGAGGGCGGTTGCCCTGCGAGCTGAGGCGGATCGCCTCGTTGGCCAGGCTCATTGGTTCGGGGCCGCGAAGGGCGACCCCGGGGCCGGCGACGCCGGCGGCACCGGGTAGGCGGTGGTGGGGGCCGAGGTGTCACCCGCCGGCGGCGACATGGTGGTGAGCGGGGCCGGGTCCTGGCTGGGCGAGACGCGGGGCGCGGGCACCGTGCTGAGCAGGCGGGTCATGAGGTGCTCCACGGTGAGTCCCTGAGCCAGCGCCTCGTAGCTGGGCACCAGGCGGTGGCGCAGCACGTCGGGGGCCACGTCGTACACGTCCTGGGGCAGGGCGTAGGTGCGCCCCCGGAGCAGGGCCAGGGCGCGGGCCCCGGCCACCAGGCCGAGGCTGGCCCGAGGGCTGGCACCGAAGGCCAGCAGGTCCTCCAGCTCGGGCAGCCCGAACTGGCCCGGGTGGCGGGTGGCCAGCACCAGGCTGACCGCGTACTCCACCACGCCGTGGTCGACGTACACGTCGTCGGCCAGGTCCTGGAGGGCCAGCAGGTCGTCGAGGCCCAGCACCTGGTCGGCGTGTGGCGGGTGCACGCCCATGCGGTGGACGATCTCGATCTCCTCGGCCGGGCTCGGGTAGCCGATGACGATCTTCATCAGGAAGCGGTCGCGCTGAGCCTCGGGCAGGGGGTACACGCCCTCGCTCTCGATCGGGTTCTGGGTGGCCATCACGATGAACGGGGACGGCACGTCGAAGGTGGTGCCTCCGATGGACACGTGGTGCTCGGCCATGACCTCGAGCAGCGCCGACTGCACCTTGGCCGGAGCCCGGTTGATCTCGTCGGCCAGCACGAAGTTGGCGAAGATCGGGCCCAGCTCGACGTCGAAGCGCTCGTTGGAGGCCCGGTAGATGCGGGTGCCGGTGATGTCGGCCGGCAGCAGGTCGGGGGTGAACTGGAGCCGGGTGTAGCTGCCGCCCACCACGGTGGCCAGCGTCTCGGCCGCCAGGGTCTTGGCCAGACCGGGCACGCCCTCGAGCAGGGCGTGGCCCCGCGCCAGCAGGCAGACCAGCAGGCGCTCGATGGCCCGGTCCTGGCCGACGATCACCTTCTTGACCTCGAACACGGCCTGCTCGAGGCGGGCCGGCGAGACGGTCTGGGTGGTGGGACCGGCGGCGGCCGGCGTCGGCGTGGGCGGGACGTGATCGGTCATCGTCGGGGGCTCCAGGGTGGGGGACGTCGAGGGGCAGATGAGCACAGCCGGGTGAAGGCCAGGATAAAGGTCCCAGCCCCCAGCAGGACCGGAGCGGGACGGGCGGGGTAGGCGACCAGGAGGCCGGCCCGGGCCGCGGGCCGCACCTGCCACCCGTCGACCGAGCCCGCAGCGATACGTTTTCGAGGTGAGGATCCTGGTCGTCGATGACGAACCCGACCTGGTCGAGGCGGTGGCCCGGGGCCTGCGCCGCGACGGCTACGCGGTCGACGAGGCCGGCTCGGGGTCCGAGGCGCTCGAGAAGTTGGCGGTCAACGAGTACGACCTGGTGTGCCTGGACGTGACCATGCCGGGCATCGACGGCCGCGAGGTGTGCCGCCAGATCCGGGATGATCCCCGGGTCGAGCCCGGCCCCCGGGTGCTCATGCTCACCGCCCGCGACTCCCTGGAGGATCGGGTGGCCGGGCTGGACGACGGC
Source organism: uncultured Microthrixaceae bacterium (assembly GCA_963793965.1). Classification (GTDB taxonomy): domain Bacteria; phylum Actinomycetota; class Acidimicrobiia; order Acidimicrobiales; family Acidimicrobilacustridaceae; genus UBA4742. The sequence goes on along the minus strand of CAWCCB010000005.1, from coordinate 216,879 downwards.
GCCGACGACTACCTGGTCAAGCCGTTCGCCTTCCCCGAGCTGCTGGCTCGGGTGCGCTCGCTGCTGCGGCGCGACGCCGGCACCACCACCGCCGTGCTCCGCGTGGGCGAGCTCGAGCTGGATGCCGCCCGCCACGTGGCCCACCGGGGCGATCGCGAGCTCGACCTGACGGCCAAGGAGTTCGCCCTCCTCCGCTACTTCATGACCAACGCCGGCCAGGTGCTCTCCCAGGAGCGCCTGCTCGAGCACGTGTGGGACGAGTACGCCGACCCCTTCACCAACACGGTGCGGGTCACGGTGGGCACGCTGCGCCGCAAGCTGGGGGGCGACGGCGAGACCCAGCTGATCGACACGGTCGTGGGACGGGGCTACCGCCTCCACGACGACGAGCAGCCGGCACCGTGAGCATCCGACTCCGCCTGGCCTTCATCTACTCGGTGGTGCTGTGCCTGCTGGCGGCCGTGGTGGTGGGCGCCATCTACCTGGCCCTGGCCCACGCCCTGGCCAACGAGCCGGCGCCGGTGGTGGCCCACCAGGTGCAACCCGTGCCCGGCCAGCCCGGCCAGTTCACGGCCACGCCGGTGCAGCTGGAGACGGCCCAGCGGGTGGCCAACGAGAGCGCGCTGTACAAGCTGCGCACCTACTCCTTCGCCGCCCTGCTGGTGCTGTTCGCGGTCAGCTTCGGGGTGGGCTGGCTGGTGGCCGGCTACGTGCTGAGACCCATCGGCCGCATCACCAAGGTGGCTCGGGAGATCACGGCCACGGACCTGTCGCGACGCATCGACCTGGGCGGGCCCGACGACGAGCTGCGTCGGCTGGGCGACACCTTCGACGACATGCTGGGCCGCCTCGACGACGCCTTCGCCAGCCAACGCCAGTTCATCCAGGAGGCCTCCCACGAGCTGCGCAACCCGCTGGCCGTGATCCGCACGAACCTGGAGGTGACCCTGGCCGACCCGGCCAGCACCAACGAGGACCTGCGCCACACCGCCGAGGTGGTCGACCGGGCCACGGAGCGGATGAGCCGTCTGGTCGACGACCTGTTGCTCTACGCCCGCAACGAGACACCCGCCCTCGAGCACGAGCGGATCGACGCCGCCTCCCTGGTCCGTGAGGCGGCCGAGGAGTTCCAGACCCCGGCCGAGGCACGTGGGCTGCACCTGGTGTGGTCGGCCGGGTCCGAGCTCGACGTGATCGGCGATCGCAACGCCCTGCGCCAGGCGTTGGCCAACCTGTTGGCCAACGCCACCCGCCTGGCCCCGGTCGGCTCGACGGTGGGCGTGCGCGCCGGGCGGGAGGGTCCCTGGGTGTGGTTGGCGGTGGATGATCAGGGCCCCGGCATCGCGGCCGAGGACCAGGCCGCCGTCTTCCAACGGTTCTGGCGGGGCAACCCGGCCCCGGAGAGCGGCGACCGGCGCAGCGGCCTGGGCCTGACCATCGTCCGCCAGGTGGTGCAGGCCCACGGCGGCGAGGTGAAGCTGGTGTCGGCCCCGGGGGTGGGTTCCACCTTCGCCCTGTGGCTCCCGGCCGCCGGCTCGCCCGTGGCCCCGCGAGACGATCTGGCCGCGGCCGCGGCCACGGCTCCGGAGCTGGTCCGCGACCCGGGCGGGGCCTCTTAGCCACCCTTTACCGGAGCCGTCCTAGGTTGGCCGGGGTCCAGGAGTCGCCAGCGAGGAAGCACCGTGACCGATTGGCCCGACCAGCGCGGACCCCAGCCGCCGGAGGTGCCACCGTGGGGCGGCGCAGTGTCCGGACCGATGTCGGCCGGGTCGGCGCCGCCCACGCCGCCGCCCCGCGCGCCGGTGTCCCGGTCGGCCCGGGCCACGGGACGGGGCTGGCTGGTGGTGGCCGCGGTGATCGTGGCCATGGCGTTGCTGGGCGCCGGCTACCTGGTGGGCCAGGCCGAGCGCAACGATCAGGCCACCGGCTCTGGCGCGCTGGCCGCCACCACCACCAGCGTCGCCGGATCGACCACCCCTCGGGTTCCGGCCGCCGGCGACCAGCCGGTGGTGGCGGTGGCCGAGCGCGCTCAGCCCCGCCGTCGTGCAGATCCAGACCCCCGAGGGTCTTGGGTCGGGCATCATCTATGACGCCTCCGGGCTGATCGTGACCAACTCGCACGTGGTCGGCACCGCCACCACCGTGCAGGTGACGCGATCCGACGGCCAGACCCTGAGCGGGAAGGTGGTGGGTGCCGACCCGTCCTCCGACGTGGCTGTGGTCCGGGTCGATCCGGGGTCGAACCGGCTGATGGCGGCGAAGCTGGCCAGCGCCGAGCCGGCGGTGGGTTCGGTGGCGGTGGCCATCGGGAGCCCGTTCGGGCTGAGCGGCACGGTGACCTCGGGCGTGGTCAGCGCCGTCGACCGACCCCTGGAGAACGAGGCCGACGTGGCCGTCAACATGATCCAGACCGACGCAGCCATCAACCCGGGCAACTCGGGTGGCGCCCTGGCCAACATCAATGGCGAGGTCATCGGCGTGAACGCGGAGATCCTCAGCCAGAGCGGTGGCAACAACGGGATCGGCTTCGCCATCCCCATCCGCACAGCCATGGCCGTGGCCGCCAAGATCACCTCCGGCCACTCGCTGGCCAAGCCGGTGGTGGGTGTGCAGGTCCGCGACGACCCGGCGGGAGCGGCCGGCGCCTACGTGGTCACCGTCAACCCTGGAAGTCCAGCGGCCAAGGCCGGAATCCACACCGGAGACCTGATCGTGTCCATCGATGGGACCCCGGTGACCACCTCCGCTGACTTCGTGGACGAGGTCATCGTGCACAGCCCCGGCCAGCGGGCCACCCTGCGCGTCGAACGGGGCAGTTCGACCCTGACCGTCGAGGTCACCTTCGCCGGCCGGCTGACTTGGGCACCGGGCGGCCTGGGTAGGCTGCCCGCACCATGGGCCCGGTCCTCATCGTCATCATCGTCGCCGTCGTCCTGGCGGTCGTCCTCGGCGCCACCTTCGCCCTCACCCGCGGGCGCGGCGACGGTGACGCCACCCTGCTCGAGCCGCCGCGACCGGGAGTCGAGCCCACCACCCGAGCGGCGACCGGCCCGTCGGTGGCAGGGACGGCGCCGGCGGACACCGACGCCGGGGCCCCGCCGGTCGAGGTCGACGAGGAGCTGGCGGCGGCGGTGGACGAGGCCCTGGCTCCGGCCGAGGTCGAGGCTCCGCCGGTCGAGGTCGAGGCGCCGGTCAAGCCGCGCCTGCGTGATCGGTTGGGCAAGGCCCGCGGGCTGCTCAGTGGCTACGTGGGCTCCATCCGGTCCCGCAGCGGTATCGATGCCGAGACCTGGGACGAGCTGGAGGAGGCGCTGATCCTGGCCGACGTGGGCATCGGGCCGACCACCGCCCTGCTCGACTCGTTGCGCGAGCGGGTCAAGGCCGACGGGCTGACCACCAGCGACCAGCTGGTGGATGCCCTCAAGGTGGAGCTCAAGTCCCGGTTGTCGGGATTCGACCGGGACCTGCACTTCGCCGAGGCATCGCCGTCGGTGTGGCTGTTCGTGGGGGTCAACGGCGTGGGCAAGACCACCACGGTGGGCAAGCTGGGCCAGGCCGAGATGGCGGCGGGCCACAAGGTGGTCATGGCCGCCGGGGACACCTTCCGGGCCGCGGCCGGCGAGCAGCTGGGCATGTGGGCCGACCGCACGGGGGCTGACTTCGTGCGAGGCGACGACGGGGGTGACCCCAGTGCGGTGATCTTCGACGCAGTGGAACGAGCGTCGGCCACCGGCGCCGACCTGGTGCTGGCCGACACGGCCGGGCGCCTGCACACCAAGGTCAACCTGATGGAGGAACTGCGCAAGGTCCGCCGGGTGGCCGAGAAGGGCGCGGGCACCGTCACCGAGGTCCTGCTCGTCCTGGACGCCACCACGGGCCAGAACGGACTGATCCAGGCCCAGCAGTTCACCGAGGCCGTCGAGTTGACCGGGGTGGTCCTGACCAAGCTGGACGGCTCGGCCAAGGGCGGCATCGTGGTGGCCATCCAGGACCAGTTGGGCATCCCGGTCAAGCTGGTGGGAATCGGTGAGACGGTCGACGACCTCGTAGCCTTCGAGGTCGATGAGTTCGTCGACGCCCTGATCGCCTGATCGCGGGGTTCCCCGATCGGCGCCGGCGCCGGTTCGTGTGTCAACGAGTGAGGTCGAGGTCCATGCTGAGGTTCCTGTTTCGCCTGGTGCTGCTGCCCTTCAGGCTGGTGTTCGGGGCGATCGAGACCGGCTTCCGGGTCGGCGTGGCCATCGGGCGCCTGCCCGTGCGGATCTCCAGCGGATTCGGGCGACTGCTGGGCCTGCGGGCCATCGTGACCCTGATCGCGGGGTTGGCCCTGGGCCTGCTGTTCGCCCCCGGCCCCGGCCGCGAGCTGCGCAGCCGGCTGCGGGCGCTGTCGGCCGCTCGGCGCCTGACCAGCGACGCGGATCTCACCGAGCGGGTGGCCTTCGAGTTGGAGCACGCCCCCCGGACCTGGCACCTGCCCCAGCCCGAGGTGACGGTGGTGGGCGGACGGGTGGTGTTGCGGGGATCGGTGGCGCTCGACTCGGCCCGCGAGGAGCTGGGGCGGGTGGCGGCCGCCGTGCCGGGCGTGTCGGCGCTGGAGAACCTGGTGGTGATCGCGGCCGAGGACGACGTGGCCGCCCGCGGCGAAGCGACCAGTTGAAACTCCGGTAGTCTCGACCCTCCATGTTCGACGCACTCTCCGACCGATTCGAAGGCATCTTCGCCCGGGTCCGCAGCCGCGGCCGCCTGAGCGAGGCCGACGTCGACGAGGTGCTGCGCGAGATCCGCATGGCGCTGCTCGAGGCCGACGTCAACCTGACGGTGGTCAAGAGCCTGGTCGGACGCATCCGCGAGCGGTGCGTGGGCGAGGAGCTGAGCAAGGCGCTCAGCCCGGCCCAGCAGGTCATCAAGATCGTCAACGAGGAGCTCACCGCCACCCTGGGCGGCGAGACCTTCCGCATCACCTACGCCTCCAAGCCCCCCACGGTCGTGCTCATGGCCGGCCTGCAGGGTTCGGGCAAGACCACCAACTCGGCCAAGCTGGCCCGCTGGTTCAAGTCCCAGGGCCGCAACCCGCTGCTGGTGGGCGCCGATCTCCAACGCCCGGCGGCCGTGGCCCAGCTGCGCACCCTGGGCCAGCAGGTCGAGGTGCCGGTGTTCAGCGAGGCCTCCGATCCGGTGAGCGTGGCTCGGGCAGGCGTGGCCGAAGCCAAGCGCAAGGGCCGCGACGTGGTCATCGTCGACACGGCCGGTCGGCTGGCCATCGACGCCGAGCTCATGGACGAGGTGCGGCGCATCTCCGAGGCGGTCGAGCCCCGATTCACGTTCCTGGTGGTCGACGCCATGACCGGGCAGGACGCGGTGAACACGGCCGAGTCCTTCCACCAGACCCTCGAGCTCGACGGCGTCATCCTGACCAAGCTCGACGGCGACGCCCGAGGTGGCGCCGCCCTATCGGTCAAGGAGGTGGTGGGTCGGCCCATCGTCTTCGCCTCCACCGGCGAGAAGCTCAAGGACTTCGACCTGTTCCACCCGGATCGCCTGGCCGGGCGCATCCTGGGCATGGGCGACATGCTCACCCTGATCGAGAAGGCCGAGGAGGTCTACGAGCAGGAAGAGGCCGAGGCGGCCGCGGCCAAGCTGTTCGAGGGCAAGTTCACCCTGGACGACTTCCTGGTCCAGATGCAGCAGGTCAAGAAGATGGGCTCGCTCAAGGACACGCTCAAGCTGCTGCCGGGCGTGCCCAAGGAGATGCGCGATGCCGAGATCGATCCCAAGGAGATCGCCCACATCGAGGCCATCATCCAGTCGATGACCAGCGAGGAGCGCACCCGCCCCGAGCTCATCGAGGCCTCCCGGCGTAGCCGTATCGCCAACGGATCGGGCACCACGCCGGCGGCGGTCGACGGGCTCATCAAGCAGTTCAAGGAGATGAGCAAGATGATGAACCGGATGGGTGGGTTCGGTTCCAAGCGCATGGCCAAGAAGAGCCGCAAGAACGCCAAGAACGCCAAGAAGGGCGGGCGGGGTCGGGGCTCGGGCGGCGGGCGCGTGACCGAGGGCCGGGCGCCGCTGCGCCTGCCCGATCTCGACCTGTCCAAGCTGGCGGCCGGTGGCCCCGGGGCGGGTCCCGGCCTCGACGGACTACCCGATCTGGATGGTCCCGGAGGCCTCGGCTTGAACTGAGGCCCCGCCAGGGCGCACCATGGTAGGTCGCACCGGTGCCACCTCACCGACACCGCACAGCCGTCCGGCTGAGCGTCACACGAAGAGAGAAGAAGCAACGTGGTCAAGCTCCGCCTCATGCGGATGGGCAAGAAGAAGCAACCGACCTACCGGGTGGTCGCCGCCGATGCCCGGTCGCCTCGCAACGGTCGGTTCATCGAGATCGTCGGGACCTACGAGCCTCGCCGCGAGCCGTCCGAGATCGTCATCGACAACGACAAGGCCCTGGCCTGGCTGCGCAAGGGCGCCCAACCCACCGAGCGGGTGGAGAAGCTCCTGAAGCTCTCCGGGGCCTGGGACGAGTTCAAGGGCACGGCCGCACCGTGAGCGACGCCGATGACGCCAACGACACCGAGCTGAGCGACGACGAGTTCGACGACGACTACGAGGACGAGGTCGACGGGGACGAGGTCGAGGACGAGTCGACGGCAACACCATCACGGCCGGCAATGCCAAGGCCGTGCTCGACTACCTGGTGCGAGCCGTGGTCGACGACCCCGATTCGGTCGAGGTGCAGGTCGAAGAGGGCGGCCGGCGGCCGTCGCTCAACGTGACCGTGGCCCCCGGCGACATGGGTCGGGTCATCGGCAAGCGGGGTCGCGTGGCCACCTCGATCCGGACCGTGACCCGCTCGGCGGCCGTGCGCGACGGTGTCGAGGTCGACATCGAGTTCCTTGACTGATCGCCCCGTCGGCCGGCGAGTGGACTGACCCAGCTCGATGGCCGCGGAGCCCGGCCCCCAGCTCGAGATCGGCCGCATCACGCGGCCCCACGGCCTGCGCGGCGAGGTGCTGGTGGCGCTGGTGACCACCGAGACCTCGCGCCTGGACGTGGGCTCGACCCTCCAGACCGCGTCGGGGCCGCTCACGGTCGAGCGGTCGAGCGTCCACGGTCGCCAATGGATCGTGGCCTTCGCCGGCCTGTCGACCCGGGAGGCGGCCCAGGCGCGGGCCGGACAGGTCCTGACGGCCCCGCCCAAGCCGGATGCCGACCGGATCGACGGAGCGGATCCCGCAGCCGACGACGACCAGGCCCCGCTGTGGGTGCACGAGTTGGTGGGCGCACAGGTGGTCGACGCCGCCGGCGTCGAGCGCGGACCGGTGGTGGCGGTGGTGGCCAACCCGGCCAGCGACCTGCTCGAGCTCGACTCGGGCGCCCTGGTTCCCCTGCGCTTCGTGATCGGCGGGGTGGAGACGACACCCCGAGGGCGCGTGGTGCGAGTGGACCCGCCCGCCGGGATCTTCGACTAGCAGGACCCTCGATCAGGAGAGCAGCTCGACTCGCCGTGCGCATCGATGTCTTCACCATCTTCCCGGACATGGTCACGGGCTTCACCGGGCTCAGCCTGCTGGGTCGCGCCAGTCGGGCCGGGCTGCTCGACCTGCGCGTCCACGACCTGCGGGCGGGAGCGACCGATCCCCACCGCTCCGTGGACGACACCCCCTTCGGTGGTGGTCCCGGCATGGTCCTGATGCCCGAGCCGCTGTTCGCGGCGGTGGAGCAGGCCGGCCCACCCCGCCCGCTGCTGCTGCTGGGTCCCGGCGGCGACCGCTTCGACCAGGCCCGCGCCCGCGAGCTGGCCCAGGTCGATGGATTCTCCCTGCTGTGCGGCCGCTACGAGGGGGTGGACGAGCGGGTCCGACGCCATCTGGTGGACGGCGAGCTGTCGGTGGGCGACTACGTGCTGGCCGGGGGCGAGGTGGCCGCCATGGCCGTGATGGAGGCCGTCGGGCGTCTCGTTCCCGGGGTGATGGGCAACGACCAGTCGGCCCGCGACGAGTCCTTCTCCGACGGCCTGCTCGAGTACCCCCAGTACACCAAGCCCGCCACCTTCCGGACCTGGACGGTGCCCGAGGTGCTGCGCTCCGGTGATCACGGGCGGGTCCACCGCTGGCGCCGGGCCCAGGCCCTGCGAGCCACCCTGGCCGTTCGCCCCGACCTGATCGAGGCCCGGGGTGGGCTGAGCGAGCAGGATCAGCGCCTCCTCGACGAGTTCGGCCCCGACGCCTGAGGGCCCACGCGGCCGCCCGGCCGGGCCGGTGCTTTGCCGCTTCGGGGTCGCGCCCTCTATCCTGCTGTGTCCCCCCTGAACGCCCAGTAGCCGGCCGACGCATCCCCTCCGGGTCGTCGGCCCCCGCCGGAAAGTGCGCATCATGAACCCCACCGACATCGTCGACCAGCAAAGCCTGCGCGATGACATCCCCGACTTCGCCCCGGGCGACACGCTCAAGGTGCACGTCCGGGTGGTGGAGGGGTCCCGCGAGCGGGTCCAGGTGTTCCAGGGCGCAGTGATCCGCCGTCAGGGCGACGGCATCCGCGAGACCTTCACCGTGCGCAAGGTCAGCTTCGGGGTGGGCGTCGAGCGCACCTTCCCCGTCCACTCGCCGATCGTGGCCAAGATCGAGGTCGTCACCCGTGGCGACGTCCGCCGGGCCAAGCTGTACTACCTGCGCGATCGCGTGGGCAAGGCAGCCAAGATCAAAGAGAAGCGCGACTGATCGATCCGCCGTCGGTCGGGGCCGCGCCCCGATCGGAACGTGGCATCGTTCGCGACGAGGTCACCATGACCGCCCGACGCCAGGCCCTCGGGGCCCGCGGCGAGGCCCAGGCTGCCCGCTGGTACACCGACCACGGTTACGAGGTGGTGGCGCGCAACTGGCGCTGCCGTGAGGGCGAGATCGATCTGATCGTCCGCCGGGCGCGCACCATCGTGTTCTGCGAGGTCAAGACCCGCACGTCCGACGCCTTCGGACTGCCCGCCGAGGCCGTCACCCGGGCCAAGCGCGAGCGATTGCGCCACCTGGCCGCCAAGTGGCTCGAGGACAGCCCCATCCGCCCGGTGGGCATCCGCTTCGACGTGGCCGCCATCCTCGACGGTCACCTCGAGATCATCGAAGGGTGCTTCTGACCTAGACCGTGTGCAGGTGGGTGGGGAGGTGGGCCACGTCGCCGAAGGGGTGGAGGCTGAAGGCGTGTCCCTGGCTGATGGCCAGCGGCGTGAGCAGGCTGATGGAGGCGTGGCTGGTCACGAAGCGCAGCCACTCCCACGGGACGGGCGGGATGCCGAGCAGGTGGGCGATGAGCGTGGCGTTGGTGCCGCCGTGGGCCACCACGGCCACCCGGCGCTCGCCCTCGGGAAGTCGCCACAGCGTCGGTGCCTCCGAGAGCCGGGCCGCCCCGATCGACTCCAGCGCGCCGGCCACCCCGTTGGTGACCCGCTGGTGGAAGTGACGGAACGTCTCACCACCAGGGAGGCCCTCCCACAGCTCGTCGAGCGGTCGGGCCCACCCGTCGGCGAAGGCCCGGGCCACCACCTCAGTCGGGGTGCCGTCCCAGCGGGGGGCACCGATCTCGGCCAGCCAGTCCAGGGTGGTGGGTGCGATGCCGGTGCGGGCGGCCAGGGGGGCGGCGGTCTGCTGGGCCCGGACCAGGGGCGACACCCAGATCTCGTCGAGGGCCAGGTCGGGATGGTTCCCCAGATGGTCGGCCACCGCCTCGGCCTGGCTCCGACCCCGTTCGGTCAGCGGTGGGTTGTCCACGCTCAGGCCGTCCCGCTCCCACTCGGGCTCGCCGTGGCGGATCAGCACGACCTCCATCGGGCGAGCTTAGGGCGCAACTTCGACTGGCCCTCTGGTCGGCGAGCCTCCCGGCGGGCGCTTCGCCATCCGGGTGTCAGCCGATGACCGCCCAGGTGACCAGGCCGAGGCAGATGACCAGCGCGGCGGCCACCAGCACGTAGTCGAGGGGCGAGCGGCGATGCTGGCGGTGCGGATTGAATCCCACGCCGCCAGTATCGCCGAGGGGCCCGAGGTCGGACTCGTCGCCCGCAGGTGATCGACGCCCCCAGCCGGCGCCCCGCTCGGCTGAGGTCACCCTTTTCCGCGGCGAGGTCGGCCGCTAGGGTCGACTTCGCGCTTCGAGAGCCGGCGGACGGCCTCCTCTGAGGATCTCGCCTTGAGGAGCACCGGCATGCTCGCCACCATCGTCTCGGCCACCCTGATGGGGGTGGCCGGCAGGGCTGTCACCGTCGAGGTGCACGTCTCCAACGGCCTTCCCGGCTTCACCATCGTGGGCCTACCCGACGCATCGTGTCGTGAGGCCCGTGACCGGGTACGGGCCGCGCTCCTCTCGAGCGGCCTGAAGTGGCCAACCCAGCGGGTCACGGTCAACCTGGCCCCGACCGGTCTCCGCAAGTCCGGTGCCGGTCTCGACCTGGCCATGGCCATGGCCCTGCTGGTGGCCGACGACCAGCTGCCGCCCGACGCGGTGGTAGGGGCGGGCTATCTGGGCGAGCTGGGGCTCGACGGCAGCATCCGGTCGGTGCCCGGCGCACTGCCGCTGGTCGACGCCCTCGACGTCGACACCGTCGTGGTTGCGCCCGGCTCGGCGGTGGAGGCGCAGCTGGTGGGCCGTCACGTGGTGCGGGCCGCCGACACCCTGACCCAGCTGCTGGCCTGCCTGGTGGGCGACGAGCCCTGGCCGGCGTTGCCCTCGGCCCTGGAGCTGCCCTCCCTGCCCGATCCGCCGGACCTGGCCGATGTCCGTGGCCAACCGCACGCCCGCCGGGCGCTGGAGGTGGCCGCCGCCGGGGGCCACCACCTGCTCATGACCGGTCCGCCGGGCTCGGGCAAGACCATGCTGGCCCAACGCCTGGTCGGTCTGCTGCCCGATCTCGAGCTGCCCGACGCCCTGGAGGCGACCCGGGTCCACTCGGCCGCCGGGGTGGCCCTGCCCCCCGGAGGCCTGGTCCGTCGGCCGCCGTTCCGCGCCCCCCACCACGGCGCCTCCTCGGTGGCCCTGGTCGGCGGGGGCGGGAGCCGGCTGCGCCCCGGGGAGATCTCCATCGCCAGCGGGGGCGTCCTGTTCCTCGACGAGTTGGGAGAGTTCCACGCCGACGTGCTCGACGCGCTGCGCCAACCCCTGGAGGAGGGGGTGGTGCGGGTGGCCCGGGCCCACGCCCGGGTCACCATGCCGGCCCGCTTCTTGTTGGTGGGGGCCATGAACCCGTGCCCATGTGGCGGGGGCGAGATGCCGGGCGGCTGTCGGTGCAGCGACGCCTCCATGGCCCGCTACTCACGGCGCCTGTCCGGGCCGCTGCTCGACCGGTTCGATCTGCGCATCCCGGTGCACCTGCCCGAACCCGCCGAGGTGGTGGCCGGCGCACCCGGCGAGTCGAGCGCGGTGGTGGCCGACCGGGTGGCCCAGGCCCGCGCTCGAGCCCGGGGACGCGGCGTGCGGGCCAACGCCGAGCTGAGCGCCTCCGCCCTCGACGCCATGGCCCCGCTGACCCTCGAGGCCTCCGGGTTGCTCGAGCGGCTCCTGGCCGAGCGACGCCTGAGCGCGCGGGGGCTGCAGCGCGTGCGTCGGGTGGCGCTGACGCTGGCCGACCTGGCCGGCCAGACGCCGCCGCTGAGCTATGACCACCTGGCCGCAGCCAACGCCCTGCGCACCGAGCCGGCCGGGGTCGCGGCCCGACTGGTCCGATGACGTCGCAGGGCGCGTCGCTGCCGCCCGAGGCCTGGGCCACGGCGCTGTGCGCGTTGGAAGGCATGGGCCCGCGGCGCCTGGCTGTCCTGCTGGCCCGCCATCCCGACCCCGAACAGGCCTGGGCCGCGGTGCGGTCCGGGCGCCTGCACCGGGTCGCCGAGCTGGCCGAGGTGCTCGGATCGCGGGCCCCGCAGGTGGTCGCCGCCTGGTGCGAGCAGGCCGGTCGGTTCGACCCCGGCGCCTTCTGGGCGGCCCACGTCGACGCCGGGATCGGGGTGGTGCTGGTTGGCCACGCCGGGTTCCCCTCGGTGTTCGAGGCCGACCCGTACCCACCGATGGTGCTGTTCCACCGGGGCGATCCGGATGTGGCGGTCGGCACCCGGGTGGCCATCGTGGGCACCCGCGACTGCACCCGCTACGGCTACGACCTGGCCTTCGAGCTCGGTCGCGACCTGTCGGCGGTCGGGGTGTCGGTCGTGTCGGGCCTGGCCCTGGGCATCGACGGGGCCGCGCATGCCGGCGCGCTCGATGCCCAGGGTGCCCCGCCCGTGGCCGTGGTGGGCAGTGGCCTCGACATCATCTACCCCCGCCGTCACACCGGGTTGTGGCGCGAGGTGGCCCGCCGGGGCCTCATCTGGTCGGAGTACCCGCTGGGCACCGCCGCCCAGGCCTGGCACTTCCCGGCCCGCAACCGGCTGATCGCGGCCTTGGCCGACGTCGTGGTCGTGGTCGAATCGCACCGGACGGGTGGCGCGCTGTTGACCGTGGAGGAGGCGCTGTCGCGGGGCCGGCCGGTGATGGCGGTACCGGGTCCGGTGCGCAGTCCGGCGTCGGAGGGATGTAACCACCTGCTGGCCGATTCGCCCGCGGCGGTGGTCCGCGACGCCACCGATGTGTTGATGGCCCTCAACCTCGAGCCGGGCTCGCGGCGCAGCTCGGTCGAGCGTCGGCCGTCACCGACGCCGGCTGATGCCGAGCTGCTGGAGGCCCTGGGCTGGCAGCCGGCCACCCTCGATCAGTTGGTGTTGCGCACCGGCCGGCCCCTGGCCGAGGTGTCGGGTGCGCTCCTGCGACTCGAGCTCGACGGCTGGGTGGCGCCCCGGGGCGGCTGGTACGAGCGGATGGCCAAGGCCGGTGCCTGAGCCAGCGGTGCGTCAGTGGCATGAACGCCCCAGCCCAGCCTTGGCCCGGTACCGTGTCGGACCATGGCGAGCGACCCGTGGTACCGCCACGAGTTCGAGGGTTCGCTGCACGGGTCCGCCCCCAACACGGTGCAGGCCTACCGCGGCGACGTGGCCGGCTTCGTGGTCTGGGCCGAGCGGCTCGGGGTTCTCGACCCGACCGGGGTCGACCGCAAGGTGCTGCGTCGCTACGTGTCCTACCTCGCCACCCGGGGCTACGCCCGGCGCACCGTGGCCCGCAAGGCGGCCGCGCTGCGCCGCTACTTCGGCTGGTTGCGACGGGTCGGGACCCTCCCGATCGACCCCGCAGCCGGGTTGTCGGCACCCTCGGGATCCGGTCGCCTGCCTCGGGTGCTGCGCGACGAGGAGCTGGCCCAACTGCTGGACGACCCCCCGCTGGCGGTCGATGACGACCCGCCCGCCGTCCGCCTCCGCGACGACGCCGTGCTCGAGATCCTCTACGGCTCCGGGCTGCGCGTCGGCGAGCTGTGCGGGCTGCGTCCCCAGGACCTGGTGGTCGACACCCAGCAGGTCCGGGTCTGGGGAAAGGGCTCCAAGCAGCGGCAGGTGCCCCTCAGCGATCCGGCCGCCGCCGCCCTGGAGGCCTGGGTCCGCCACGGTCGCGACGACCTGGTCACCGGCGAGACCCCGGCCGACGCCATCTTCCTCAACCGGCGGGGTCGGCGCCTCACCCCCCGTGACGTGCGGCGCATCATCGACCGTCGTTCGGCCTCGCCCACCCATCCTCACGCCCTGCGCCACACCTACGCCACCCACCTGCTCGATGGCGGTGCCGATCTGCGGGCGGTGCAGGAGTTGCTCGGCCACAGCGACCTGGCCACCACACAGCACTACACTCACGTGTCCCGGGAACGGCTGCGCAGCGTTCTGCACGCTACCCATCCCAGAGCCTAGGAAGACCCTGTTGGACGACGACGCCGCTGAGCACACAGAACGCTTGTGGTCGGACTACAAGACGTCTGCCGACCCTGCCGTTCGCGAGCAGCTCATCCTGCAGTACTCGCCGTTGGTGAAGTACGTCGCGGGCCGCGTCGCGGTCGGCCTGCCCCAGAACGTCGAGCAGAGCGATCTGGTCAGCTACGGGATCTTCGGCCTCATCGACGCCATCGAGAAGTTCGACCCGGCCCGGGGCTACAAGTTCGAGACCTACGCCATCGCCCGCATCAAAGGGGCCATCCTCGACGAGCTGCGTTCCATCGACTGGGTTCCCCGGTCGGTGCGGGCCAAGGCCCGCTCCCTGGAGGCGGCCTACGCCAAGCTGGAGGCCCAGCTGCATCGCACGCCCACCGACGACGAGCTGGCCGCCGAGCTGCAGGTGACCGACGAGCAGCTGCAGACCACGTTGGGCCAGATCTCCTTCGTGGGCCTGGTGGCTCTCGACGAGATGCTCTCGGTGGGCGGTGACCGGGGCGAGTCGCTCACCCTGGGCGACACGATCGCCGATTCGGGCGAGGGCCCATCGGCCGCCTATGAGGTCGAGGAGATGCGCCACATCCTGGCCGGGGCCATCGGGCGCATGCCCGAGCGCGAGAAGATCGTCCTCACCCTCTACTACTACGAGGGCCTGACCCTGGCCGAGATCGGCCAGGTGCTGGGCGTCACCGAGAGCCGGGTCTGCCAGATCCACACCAAGGCGGTGTTGCAGCTGCGCTCGCGCATCCTGGCCGCCGAGCGCGAACCCGCCTGACCGCAGCACCGTTGCCTCGCACCGGCTCGAGCTGAGCCCCACGCCGTCGCCCGCCGCGGCCCGCCACCTTCCCCCAGCCACGTTCGTGGAACAGGGGAGTCCCGGTGTTGCGATCCCGGTCATGTCTCGCGCCGGTGGGCGCGCTGATCGTCCTGCTGGTTGGCGCCGCCACGTCGGCCGTGGCCCCGGCGGCCGCCACCGTCGCGACCACCTCGGCGCCGGTCCGCTACCAGCCGCCGGTGGGACCGCCCCAGGCGGTGCTCATCGGGCACTTCCGGCCACCGCCGTCGCCCTACGCCTCGGGTGACCGCGGGGTCGACTACGCCACCGTGGCCGGCACGCCGGTACAGGCCTCGGCGGCCGGCCGGATCCTGTTCGCCGGTCCGGTGGCGGGCACCCTGGCCATCACCGTGGTCCACGCCGACGGACTGCGCACGTCGTACTCGTTCCTGGCCAGCGTGGCGGTGGCGGTGGGCGATCAGGTGGCGCAGGGCCAGGTTATCGCCACCACCGGCACGTTCTTCCACTTCGGCGTGCGAGACCCGACCGGGACCTACCTCGATCCCGAGGCGCTGTTCGCCGGCCGCCTCCGGGCTCACCTGGTGCCTGGTGCCGACGACGGGCGTGCGCCACTGGGCGTCGACGGCTTCAGCTTCGCCGGTGAGGTGCAGGCCCTGTTGGGAGTGGTGGCCGAGCACCTGGCCGCCAGCGGCTCGCCGTCGCTGCTGGCGTTGAGCCACGAGCTGCTGGCCCTCACCCCGCCGGTGTCGTTGGCGGCGCTGGCCGGCGAGCTGGACACCTGGCGCCGGTCGCAGGCAGGGTGCACCCCCGCCGGCGTGGCGCCACCCCCGCCGCCCGGTCGGCGCATCGCCGTGCTGGTGGCGGGGGTCGGCTCCAACGACACCAAGGCAGCGATCGACGACGTGGACACCGCCACGTTGGGCTACTCGGCGGGCGACGTGGTCCGCTTCTCCTACAACGGAGGGCGGGTGGCCGGCCGTCAAGCGCCACCCGGAGGGGTGGCGCGGTCCATCCCGGCCTCGGCCTACGGTCCAGCGGACACCCAGACCGACCTGCGGCCCGTGGCCGACCGGCTGGTGGCGCTGCTGGACCGCCTGGCTGCCCTGGCCCCGGGCGTGCCCATCGACGTGATCGCCCACTCCCAGGGTGGCGTGGTCGTGCACCTGGCCCTGATCCAGGGCCACGCCCACCGCGACCTGCCCGCCCAGTTGGGGACGGTGGTGACCATCTCGAGCCCGCACCAGGGCACCGATCTGGCCACCGGACTGGCCGCGCTGAGGGGCACACCACTCGGGGAGCTGGCGCTGGGCGCCGCCCACGCCGGGGGCTGGAGCTCGACCCCGACAGCACCTCGCTGGCCCAGCTGAGCGAGACCTCAGACCTGAGCCAGGAGCTGCGCCAGCCGCTGCCCGCCGGGGTGCACCTGCTGTCGATCGGCGCCAGCGGCGATCCCGTGGTTCCCGGGGTGCGCACCCCGACGCCGGGGGCCACCAGCGCCCTCATCCCCATGACGGGGGTCGACACCCACTCGGACCTGCCGAGATCGCCGGCGGTCACCCGCGAGATCGCCCTGGCCCGGGCCGGCATGGGCCCCACCTGTGTAGGACTGGCCCAAGGCGTCGCCATGGTGGTGACCAGCCACCTGGTGGCCCAGGGCGAGGACGCGCTCGGCGCCGAGCTGACCCTGGCCACCGGCACCTGACGACGTGGCGGCCTGAGCCGAGGGTTGGCCTGGCGGCCTGAGCCGAGGGTTGGCCCTGTGAGCCGGCCGCCCCTAGGATGGCCAACCGGCCCTGTTCGGGCCGAACACGCCGGGGCAACCCGGCCCGAGCGTCCATTTCCACCCGGACCCTCCCACGGTCGCCCTCACGGGGCGCTGGGTCCGGGCTTCGCGCAACCGTTGGGAAGGGAGATCACCATGGCACCCGTCGTGACCATGCGTCAGCTGCTCGAGGCCGGAGTCCACTTCGGCCATCAGACCCGCCGCTGGAACCCGAAGATGAAGCGATTCATCCACGGGGAGCGCAACGGCATCTACATCATCGACCTCCAGCAGACGCTGGGCCGCATCGAGACCTCGTACGGCTTCATCCGCGACCTGGTGGGCGATGACGGCACCGTGCTGTTCGTGGGCACCAAGAAGCAGGCCCAGGACGCGGTGCAGTCCTACGCGGAGAAGTGCGGCATGCCGTACGTGAACGAGCGTTGGCTGGGCGGCATGCTCACGAACTTCGAGACGATCTCCAAGCGTGTGACCAAGATGAAGGACTACCAGCGCATGCGCGACTCGGGCGAGTTCGAGGCCATGCCCAAGAAGGAAGCCCTGCTGATCGGCCGCGAGCTCGAGAAGCTCGAGCGCAACCTGGGGGGCATCCGGCGCATGGAGCGCCTGCCCGACGCCATCTTCGTGCTCGACACCAACAAGGAAGACATCGCGGTGACCGAGGCCAACAAGCTCGGCATCCCGATCGTCGCCGTGGTCGACACCAACTGCGACCCCGACATCATCCAGTACGTGATCCCGGGCAACGACGACGCCATCCGCTCGGGCATGCTCATGTGCCGGGTGATCGCCGACGCGGTCGAAGAGGGACGGTTCATCGCCTCCCGCCGTCACGGCAACGGTGCCGGACCGGCCCCCACCCGCAGCGAGGAGCAGGAGGCGGAGATCGCGGCCCAGCAGGCCGAGGCCCGCCGCCAGGCCGCCCTGGCCGCGCAGGAGCGCGAGGCCCGCGTGGCCGCTCGGGCCAGCACCGCGGGTGAGCAGAGCGCGGTCGAGAACGCCGCCCTGGCCGATCCGGTGGCCGCCGATCCCGGCCTCAGCGCCGAGAACGCGCAGAACCTGCTCGACGACGCCAGCGCCGTCACCGAGGCCGAGATCGCGGCCGAGCCGGCGCCGGTCACCGCCGACGCCGCCCCCACCGACGAGCCCACCGCGACCGGCGAGGTCGTGGTCGGCGCCGAGGAGGCCTGACCATGCCCGACTTCACCGCCAAGGACGTCCAGGCCCTCCGCCAGGCCACCGGTGCCGGCATGATGGACGCCAAGAAGGCCCTCCAGGAGAACGACGGGAACTCCGAGGCCGCGGCCCAGTGGTTGCGCGAGAAGGGCTTGGCCAAGGTGGCCAAGCTGGGTGACCGCGAGAACTCGCAGGGCTCGGTGGCCGTGGTGGTCGACGGCAACGTCGGCGCCATCGTCGAGCTCAAGAGCGAGACCGACTTCGCGGCCAAGTCCGACGACTTCACCTCGCTGACCCAGGATCTGGCCGAGCTGGTGCTGGCCAAGGGCTCCGACGCCGTGTCCGAGCGGGCCACCGAGCTCGAGGACCTCAAGATCGCCAAGAAGGAGAACATCGAGCTGGGCCGGGTGGTGCGCTTCGAGGCCGCCGAGGGCTCCCTGCTGGACTCCTACCTCCACATCCAGGACGGTCGCGGCGTCAACGCCGTGCTGGTCGAGCTGGCCGGGGGATCGCGCCAGCTGGCCCACGACGTGGCCGTGCACATCGCCTTCGCCAAGCCGCCCTATCTGACCCGCGACGAGGTCCCGGCCGACGCCATCGACAAGGAGCGTCAGGCCCTGCTCGACATCACCAAGGCCGAGGGCAAGCCCGAGCAGGCCTGGCCCAAGATCGTCGAGGGTCGCCTCAACGCCTGGTTCAAGGACCAGGTGCTGCTCGAGCAGGGGTTCGTCCGCGACGACAAGACGTCGATCACCCAGCTGCTGGGGGGCGCCACCATCGTGCGCTTCGCCCAGGTGTACATCGGCTCGTGACCGACCGGCCGGGCCGAGACACCCGTGGCTGACGATCCCGATCCCGCGCCCGCACCGGTGCGGGGCAAGGCCCGCTGGCGCCGTGTGCTGCTCAAGCTCTCGGGCGAGGCCTTCGCCGGCGAGGGCGAGTACGGCATCGACGGTGCGGTGGTCCAGCGGCTGGCCGCTCAGATCGTGGAGGTCCGCCGCGACCTCGACATCGACGTGGCCATCGTGGTCGGGGGCGGCAACATCTGGCGAGGGATGACCGGAGCCGGCGCGGGCATGGACCGGGCCCAGGCCGACTACATGGGGATGCTGGCCACCGTGATCAACGGCCTGGCGCTCCAGGACACCCTCGAGCAGCTGGGCCAGCCCACCCGGGTGCAGACCGCCATCCAGATGGCCCAGGTGGCTGAGCCCTACATCCGGCGGCGGGCCATCCGTCACCTGGAGAAGGGTCGCGTGGTCATCTTCGCCGGCGGCACCGGCAACCCGTTCTTCACCACCGACACCACGGCCGCCTTGCGCGCCGTCGAGATCGAGGCCGGCGCGCTGCTCAAGGGCACCCATTCGGGGACCGACGGCATCTACACCGACGATCCGCGGACCAACCCCGAGGCCACCCGGCTCGACGAGGTGACCTATCTCGACGTGTTGAACCAGGGACTGCGGGCCATGGACTCCACGGCCATCACCCTGTGCATGGACAACAACCTGCCGATCGTGATGTTCGACCTGATGGGCGAGGGCAACGTCCGGGCCCTGCTCGAAGGTCGCCCCATCGGCACCCTGGTCCGCTGAGGGACCCCGGCTGGCCCGCCATTGGCGGTAGCGTCGGCGGCATCACCCCGTCGCACCGCCCCGCGAGCCCTACCCATCAAGGAGCGTGTCGGTGAGCGCAGAGCTGGCCGAGTTGATCCTCACCGATGCCACCGAGAAGATGGCCAAGGGCGTCGCCCACTCGCGAGCCGAGTTCGCCAGCGTCCGCACCGGACGGGCCGCCCCCGCCCTGGTCGAGAAGATCATGGTGGAGTACTACGGCACCGAGACCCCGCTGCAGCAGCTGGCGGGGTTCCAGGTGCCCGAGGCCCGCCAGCTGCTGATCACCCCATACGACAAGTCGTCGATGGGGGCCATCGAGAAGGCCATCCAGCAGTCCGACCTGGGGCTCAACCCCAGCAACGACGGGGTCTCCATCCGGCTCAGCTTCCCGCCGCTGACCACCGAGCGCCGCAAGGACCTGGCCAAGGTGGTTCGGGGTATGGCTGAGGATGGGAAGGTGAGCTTGCGAAACCTGCGCCGCGCCGCTCGCCACGAGCTCGACGCCCTGGAGAAGGCCGGCGACCTGTCGAGCGACGAGTTGGCCCGGGCCGGCAAGGAGCTCGACCGGATCATCCACGTTCACGAGGCCGAGATCGACCAGGCGTTGGCGGCCAAGGAACAGGAGCTCCTGGAGGGCTGATGGCTGACGATCCCCGCCTCGAGGGCCAAGACGACATCCCCGCGACCCCCGACCCATCCGAAGGCGTCCGGTTGATCAAGCCCGACGAAGCGGCCGAGGTGGTCGAGACCGGCCGGGCGGTCAAGCGCCGGGCCAGTGACGAGCCCCGCTACGGCGATCGTCCCGAGCCGCCGGGCGGACCCCGACCCAGCCTGCGGTTCCCCCTGGCCGACTCCGCCGACCCCAGCCTCATCGTGCGCCCCCGCGTGGCCGCGGTCGAACCCCGCCGGGCCGACGACCCGGCGAGCACGGGTTCGAACCAGGGCGAGGATCCCGAGGCCGGCCTCATCTCGTTGCCCATTAGCGGGTCGGTCGAGCTCCCGCACTGGACCGAACCGGGCACCGGCGAGGTGCCCCGGGTGATCATCGGCGTGGACGACGACCCTGACGACGACGCCCGCTGGGCGGCGTTCAGCGACCAGGGGCCCCGGTGGCGCGATCAGACCACCGACTGGGACCAGGGCGACGACTCGGGGGTGGCCGGCCTGATCGGCGACCAGGACGACGGCGAGACCTACGGCGCGCTCGACACCACCGATCGGCCCACGGCTCAGGAGTTCCTGACCTTCGAGGACCTCGAGGTCCCCCAGGCCGATCTGCCCACCGCGCCCGCTCGCGGTTCGTTCGACGACCCCATCCGCATCTCGAGCGAGCCGGCGCGACCGCCGGCACCGCCCACCGCCCCGTCGGGCCCGTCGCGGGGACCGGCGGTGGCCGCCGGCGCCGCGGGAGCGGCCAGTGGCGCCCCACGGCGGCGCAGCCCTCGCCGCGGCCCGGGCGACCCGCCGCCAGGCGCCCCGCGACACGCGGCCGACACGCCGCCGCCGGCCGGGCGCGACATCCCCACCGCGGTGTCGGTGGGCCTGGCCATCGCGGCACTGGCCCTGATCCTGTTCCACTTCGGGCCGGCCACCACCATGATCCTGGTCTTCGCCATCTTGGCCCTGGCCGGCGCCGAGTTCTTCACTGCCGCCCGACGGGGTGGTTTTCGACCGGCCACGCTGCTGGGCCTCACCGCGGTGGCGGCCATGCCCCTGGCCACCTACTGGCGGGGCGAGCCGGCCATCGTGCTAGTCCTGTTCCTGACCGTGGCCTTCGGCCTGCTGTGGTTCATCCTGGGTCTCGGCCCCGACGCCACCATCAACCTGGGTGTCACCCTGTTGGGCACCGTCTATGTGGGGGTGCTGGGCTCGTATGCCGCCCTCATCCTCAAGATCCCGTCCCAGGGCGTGAGCATCCTGTTGGTCGCGGTGGTGGCCGCGGTCTTCTACGACGTGGGCGGCTTCGTCATCGGCCGGCGCTTCGGGCACACGCCGCTGACCGCGGTGAGCCCCAACAAGACCGTGGAGGGCCTGGGCGCGGGTCTGCTGGCCTCGGTCATCGGCGTGGTGATCTTCGCCGTGGCCCTCGGCTTCGGGCCCTTCAAGGCGGGCCAGGCCCTGCTCTTCGGCGTGGCCGCGGCCGTGGCCGCCGCCCTGGGGGACCTGGCCGAGTCGGTGCTCAAGCGTGACCTGGGCCTCAAGGACATGGGCAGCCTGATCCCCGGCCACGGCGGGGTGCTGGACCGCTTCGACGGCCTGCTGTTCGTGTTGCCCACCGCCTACTACCTGACCCGGGCCATGCACCTGGTTTCTTGACCCTTTGGTCGGCGAGCCTCCCTGCGGGTGCTTGGCCATCCCGGAGCCGCTGGAACGATGGCACCCAGATGGGCGAAGCCCGCCCGCCGGGAGGCCCCGCCGACCAGAGGGCCAGGCAGGTCGGTAGGCTGGATCCATGTCCGGGAGCCGTGTCGCCATCGCCGGATGCACCGGCTCCATCGGCACCCAGACCCTCGACGTGCTGGCCGCCGAGCCCGAGCGCTACGAGCTGACCGCCCTGGGGGCCAGCGGACGTCACGTCGAGCCCCTGGTGGGACTGGCCCGGTCGACGCGGGCCAAGGTGGTGGCCGTCGACTCCGACGAACGAGCCGCCGAGATCGCCGCCCAGCTGCCGGAATGCGAGGTCCGGGCCGGGACCGGGGCGCTGGCCAGCCTGGCCACCGAAGCCGACGTGGTGGTCAACGGCGTGGTCGGCTTCGCCGGGCTGTCGGTCACCCTGGCCACGCTCGAGGCCGGCCGCCGCCTGGCCCTGGCCAACAAGGAGTCGCTCATCGCCGCCGGTCCCCTGGTCCAACAGGCGCGGCGCACCCCGGGCGCCGAGCTGGTGCCGGTCGACAGCGAGCACGGGGCCATCCACCAGTGCCTGCGGGCGAACGACAACCCGGCCCGGGTGGCCGAACTGGTGGTGACCGCCAGCGGGGGACCATTCCGGGGTCGCACCGCCGACGAGCTGGCCCAGGTGACCATCGATGACGCGCTGGCCCATCCCACTTGGTCGATGGGACCCAAGATCACCGTCGACTCATCCACCCTGATGAACAAGGGCCTCGAGGTGATCGAGGCCCACGAGCTGTTCGGTGCGCCCGCCGGCGACGACGGCGTGGGCCTGGGCTTCGACCAGATCCGGGTGGTGGTGCACCCCCAGTCCATCGTGCACTCGATGGTCACCTACTGCGACGGGTCGACCATCGCCCAGCTGTCGCGGCCCGACATGCGCCTGCCCATCGGCTACGCGCTGGCCTTCCCGGATCGTTCCACCACCCCGTTCGGCGCCATCGACTGGGCCGAGCTGGGGCGACTCGACTTCGAACCACCCGACCTCGACGCCTTCGCCTGCCTGGGCCTGGCCTACGCCGCCGGCCGCGCCGGGGGCACCGCCCCGGCCTGGCTCAACGCGGCCAACGAGGTGGCGGTGGCGGGCTTCCTTGACGGCCGCATCCGTTGGAACCAGATCGCCCCGGTCCTGACCGAGGTGCTCGCGCTCCACGACGGCACCCCTGCGGCCGATGTTCCTACCGTGGTCGATGTCGACCACCGCGCCCGCGCCGCCACCCGGCGCGCCATCGAGAGGATCTCCTCGTGACCGACACCATCGACCCGGCGACCGAGCGCTCGGCACCGCCATCGCCGCAGGAGAGCGAGCCACCCCAGCAGTCGCGCCTGTTGCCCATCCTGGGGTTCGCGCTGCTGGTCGTGGTGATCGTGCGGTTCTTCGGCTGGTGGGGCCTGGTGGTGGTCGGCGGCCTGCTGGTGTCGATCGTGCTGCACGAGTTCGGTCACTACCTGACGGCGAAGCAGGCGGGCATGAAGGTCACCGAGTTCTTCGTGGGCTTCGGACCCAAGCTGTTCTCCTTCACCCGCGGCGAGACCGAGTACGGGGTCAAGCCCCTGCCCCTGGGCGCGTACGTCCGCATCATCGGCATGAACGACCTGGAGGACGTCGAGCCGGGCGACGAGGGTCGCACCTACCGGGAGAAGAGCTACTGGGCCCGGTTGCGGGTGGTGCTGGCCGGACCGGCCACCAACCTGGTCATCGCCTTCGTCTTGCTGGTGGTGGTAGCGCTGGCCTTCGGCCAGGCCGGCAACACGGACTGGAAGGTGGCCTCGGTGGTCAAGGGCTCGGGCGCGGCCAGCGTCGGCATGCTCAAGGGCGACCACCTGATCAGCATCAACGCCCAGCCCGTCGGCGCCTTCGACACCACCTTCTCGAACACCGTGCAGAGCCGGGCCGGCCATCCCATCACGCTGGTGGTGGACCGCAACGGCAAGCGCCTGACCCTCACACCGACCGTGGGCTGGGACCTCACCGCCTCCGGGGCCGCCGAGCTGAGCCCGCTGATCGAGGGCGACCGGGTCCAGTCGGTGAACGGGGTGGCGGTCCACGACTACGGGCAGCTGCGAACGCAGCTGGCCCAAGCGTCCAAGGGCGACGCCAAGCTGGCGTTCGTCCGCAACGACAACCTGTACACCACCACCGTGCCCGTCCCGGTGACGCTGCCGGTCAACGGTGGCCACGGTTTCCTGGGGATCTCCGCCACCCCGCGCCACGAGCACGTCGGGCCGATCGGCGCGGTGACCAGCTCGGCGAGCACGTTCGGCTCCATCGTGAGCGGCTCGGTCAGCTCGCTGGGCCACTTCTTCTCGCCCACGGGCCTGACCAACTACACGCGCTACGTGTTGACCAACAAGGCACCGACGACCGCCGGCTCCACCAACCTGAACCCGGCGCCCATCGTGCCGGTGTCCAAG
The DNA here is from genome assembly GCA_963793965.1 of uncultured Microthrixaceae bacterium. GTDB lineage: Bacteria > Actinomycetota > Acidimicrobiia > Acidimicrobiales > Acidimicrobilacustridaceae > UBA4742. The sequence continues at coordinate 192,879 of CAWCCB010000005.1, read as the reverse complement.
AACGAGCCGCCCCCCACCGTGGATCCGGCCGTGGCCATGGCCTCGCCCGCCAACAACCGGCTGATGTCGGTGTTCGGCGTGCTGCGCCTGGGCTCGCAGGCCGCCGGGGCGGGTGGCCTGGCCGCGGTGCTCATGCTGCTGGCCCTGATCAACGTCTTCCTGGGCATGATCAACCTGCTGCCCCTGCCGCCCTTCGACGGCGGGCACGCGGCGGTGGCCACCTACGAGGCCATCCGCGAGCGCCTCAGCGGTCGGCCGTACCGGGCGGACATGGCCAAGCTCATCCCCGTCACCTACGCAGTGCTGGTGGTCATGGCCTTCATCTTCTTGAGCACCAGCTACCTGGATCTGCTGCACCCGGTCCAGAACCCCTACGGCAAGTGATGCCGCGCCGGGTCGAGCCGCGCCGCCGACCATGAGCTATCCACGACGACGCACCCGCCAGATCATGGTGGGCGACGTCGCGGTCGGGGGCGACGCGCCCGTCAGCGTGCAGTCGATGACCACCACCAAGACGGCAGACGTCGAGGGCACCCTGGCCCAGATCTACGCGCTGGCGGGGGCGGGTGCCGACATCGTGCGTTGCACGTGCAACGAACGGGAGGCGGCCGAGGGTCTGGCTCAGATCGTGCCGCGTTCGCCGGTGCCGATCATCGCCGACATCCACAACCAGTACCGCCGGGCGCTCGAGGCCCTCGACGCCGGGGTGGCCTGCTTGCGGCTCAACCCGGGCAACATCACCAACCCGGAGCACATCAAGACGGTGGCCCGGGAGTGCAAGGACCGGGGCGTCCCCATCCGCATCGGGGTCAACGGCGGGTCGCTGGACAAGGAGCTCTACGCCAAGTACGGCGGGGCCATCACCCCTGAGGCCATGGTCGAATCGGCCCAGCGAGAGCTCGACTACTTCCGCGAGGTCGACTTCGACGACGTCAAGATCTCGGTCAAGGCCTCCAACGTGCCCATCATGATCGAGGCCTACCGACAGCTGGCCGACGCGGTCGACTTCCCGCTGCACCTCGGGGTCACCGAGGCCGGCCCGCCGCCGGCCGGTCTGGTCAAGGCCACCGCCGGTCTGGCCACCCTGTTGTCGGAGGGCATCGGCGACACCATCCGCTACTCGCTCACCGCCGATCCGGTGGAGGAGGCTCGGGCCGGGCGTCAGCTGCTCGAGGCCCTCGGCCTGCGCGAGCGCAAGGGCCTGGATCTCATCGCCTGCCCGTCGTGCGGTCGGGCCGAGGTCGACGTGATCGGCTTGGCCAACGACGCCCAGGACGCGCTGGGGGACCTGCACATCCCCATCCAGGTGGCGGTCATGGGCTGTGTGGTCAACGGGCCGGGTGAGGCTCGTGAGGCCGACCTGGGCATCGCCGCCGGTCGCCACAAGGGCCACCTGTTCATCAAGGGCCAGAACGTGGCCGTGGTGAACGAGGACGAGATGGTGCAGGCGTTGGTCGACTGGGCCAAGGTCATCGACACCGAAGGGGTCGAGGCCGCGCTGGCCCGGGCCGACCAGGGGGCGGCGGCCGCGGCCGAAGCCGACCGCGCCGCGCTGCTCGACGAGCAGGGGCTCGACGCCAACCAGGTGGCCGTCAAGATCGACGAGATCCGCAAGCACTGATCGTCAGCGCAGTCGAGGCGGCCGCTGCATCCCGTTTCGGTCCGGAGGTGCCGCCGCATACCATCGGCGGACTATGGCCAAAGCACCGGTGCTCACCCCCCAGGCGGAGGACTTCCCCCGCTGGTTCCAGGACGTCCTCGCCAAGGCGGAGATCGCCGAGAACGGCCCGGTGGCCGGCACCATGATCATCCGGCCCTACGGCTACGCCATCTGGGAGCGGATGCAGGCCGAGGTCGACGCCCGCATCAAGGCGGCCGGGGCCGAGAACGCCTACTTCCCCCTGTTCATCCCCGAGAGCTACCTGCGCCGTGAAGCCGACCACGTCGAGGGGTTCAGCCCCGAGCTGGCCGTGGTCACCCATGCCGGGGGCAAGGAGCTCGACGAGCCGATCGTCGTGCGGCCCACCAGCGAGACCGTCATCGGCGAGTACATGTCCCGCTGGATCCAGAGCTACCGCGACCTGCCCCTGCTGTTGAACCAGTGGGCCAACATCGTGCGCTGGGAGCTGCGCCCCCGCCTGCTCCTGCGGTCGCGGGAGTTCCTCTGGCAGGAGGGCCACACCGCCCACGCCACCTTCGACGACGCCCGGATCTACGCCGAGCGCATCCACCGCGAGGTGTACGCCGGCTTCATGACCGACGTGCTGGCCATGCCCGTCGTGCTCGGGCGCAAGACGGCCAAGGAGCGCTTCGCCGGCGCCGTCAACACCCTCACCTGCGAAGCGATGATGGGCGACGGCAAGGCCCTGCAGATGGGCACCAGCCACGAGTTGGGCCAGAACTTCGCCAAGGCCTTCGACATCCAGTACCTCGACGCCGAGGGCATCCAGCAGTACGCCTGGACCACCTCGTGGGGCGTGTCCACCCGCATGGTGGGCGGCCTCATCATGGGCCACGGCGACGATCGAGGTCTGCGCCTGCCCCCCAACCTGGCCCCCACCCAGGTGGTGGTGATGGCCGTGCGCGACGATCCCGAGGTGATCGAGCGGTGCCGGGCGCTGGCCGGCGAGCTGACCGCCGCCGGCCTGCGGATCCGCCTCGACGACCAGGTCGGGGTCTCGGCCGGTCGCCGGGCCACCGACTGGGAGCTCAAGGGGGTGCCCGTGCGGCTGGAGCTGGGCCCTCGCGACCTGGCCGAGGGCGCGGTCACGATGGTGGATCGGTTGGCCGACACCAAGATCCCCGTTCCCCTGGCCGGGGTGGCCCGGGCGGTCGTCGACGCACTGGAGCTGGCCCAGACGGCGATGCTGGTCGACGCCACCGTGCGGCGCGACGAACGAACCGTGGACGTGGCCACCCTGGAGGAGGCCCGGGAGGCCAGCCAGCAGGGCTGGGCCCGCGTCCCCTGGTCGATGCTGGGCGCCGAGGGCGAGGACGCCCTGGCCACCTCGGCGGTGACGGTGCGGTGCCTGGTGCGCCCCGACGCCACGCTGCCCCTGGCCGAGGACGAGCCCGACCTGGTGGCCATCTGCGGCCGGTCCTACTGAGCCCACCAACCGTCGGGGGGAAGCCATGGCGTCGGTGCTGGTCACCGGGTGTTCCAGTGGGGTGGGTCTGGCCACCGCGCTGGCCTTCGGGCGGTGCGGAGACCGCACCTTCGCCGGTGTGCGCCGCCCGCAGGCGGCCGACGAGCTGCGCGCGGCCATCGAGGCGGAGTCGCTGCCGGTCGAGGTGGTGGCCCTCGACGTGTGCGATCAGGCTTCGGTGGACGCGGCCCTGAGCCACGTCCACGACCAGGTCGGGGCCCTGGACGTGCTGGTCAACAACGCCGGCATCAGCCCCTTCGCGGCGGTGGAGGACCAGCCGGTGGCCGAGGCCCAGCTCACGCTGGAGACCAACCTGGTCGGGCCGCTGCGCACGATCCAGGCGGTGATCCCGCCCATGCGAGCCCGCGGATCGGGGGTCATCGTCAACGTCTCTTCGGTCAGCGGGTTCATCTCCATCCCGTTCCTGGGCCTCTACAGCGCGTCGAAGTTCGGGTTGGAGGCCATGAGCGAGGCGTTGGCCCATGAGGTGGAGGGGGCCGGCATCCGGGTGGTGGTCGTGCGCCTGGGGGTCTTCGACACGGCCATCGGCGACAAGTCGCCGGCCCCGCCTCCTTCGGCCGCGCTGGGCGACCGGGCCGAGGCCGCCGCCCGGATGCGCCTGGACATGGCCAAGGCCGGCCCGCCCACCAGCTCGGCGGCCGACGCCATCGTGGCTGCGGCCAGCGATCCGACCGGTCCCCGCCACGTGCTGGTGGGCGACGACGCGGCCATGATGGGCGACCTCTACGCCAGCCAGTCCGCCGAAGAGCTGCACGCCACCCTCCACGCCTTCTACGACCTGCCCTGACCGCCAGCCGGATCCGAAACGCCCAACCTCGGCGGGCGCGCTATACTTCGTGCCGCAATCCGTTCGATTTCTGGACGAAAGGCGTGGGCCTTGCCCACGCCTTTCGTTTCGTTCACCAACAGAGACCTGCCCGCCCGTTCCAGAAGGTGCGGCCCACCAGACGACCACGAACCCCTGACAGGAGGTGAGACCACATGAGCATCCCTGAGCGCGTCCGCAGCCTGATCGAGCCACTCGTCGATGAACAGGGTCTCGTCCTCTACGACCTCGAGCTCAACGGCGGGGTGCTGCGCGTGGTGGTGGACCGGCCGGCCGGCGCCAGGGCCTCCGACCCGTCGAGCCCCGACGAGCCCGGTGGCGTGGGGATGGACGCCATCACCCCGTTGACCCGAGCCATCTCGCGAGCCCTGGACGAACACGATCCGATCGACGGTCGCTTCACCCTCGAGGTCTCGAGCCCCGGGTTGGAGCGGACCTTGCGCACACCCGAGCACTTCGCCGGCGCGGTGGGCCTGGTGGTGAGCATCAAGACCACGGCCCTGGCCGGCGGCGATCGCCGCTTCCGGGGCCGGCTGACCGAGGCCGACGACGACGGGGTGGAGGTGATCCCCGACGTCGCCCCCGACCAGCCCCGCCGGCTCGCCTATCCCGAGATCGAGCGGGCCCGCACGGTGTTCGACTGGGGTCCGGCCCCCAAGCCCGGGGGCGGATCGACCCGCACCAAGCGGTCCTCCGCCACCTCTCGCTCCCCGAAGTCCCCGAAGAAGTCCACCAAGCAGTCCACGAAGAAGGTCACGGCGTCATGAGCAACCCCGACATCCTCGATGCGCTCCAAGCGCTCGCCATCGACAAGGGCATCACCGTCGACACGCTGTTCGCGGCCCTGGCCGATGCCCTCGAGTCCGCCTACAAGCGGCTGCCCAATGCCTACGAGTACGCCTGGGTCACCATCGACCCCGACACCGTCGAGTTCCGGGTCATGGCCCAGGAGCTCGACGAGGACGGCGAGCCCACCGGACCCGAGCTCGAGGTCACCCCGCCGGCCGAGGTGTGGGGCCGGGTGGCGGCCCAGACCATGAAGCAGGTCATGAGCCAGCGCATCCGCGAGGCCGAGCGGGAGATGAAGTACGAGGAGTACGCCGGGCGCGAGGGCGACATCGTCACCGGCATCATCCAGCAGAGCGACAGCCGTTACACGCTGCTCGACCTGGGCCGGGTCGAGGCCCTGCTGCCCCAGGCCGAGCAGGTCCCCTACGAGCGCCCCGAGCCCAACGCCCGGGTCAAGGCCTACATCGTGGAGGTCCGCAAGACGGCCAAGGGCCCCCAGATCGTGGTCAGCCGCACCCATCCCGGCCTGATCAAGCGGCTGTTCGAGCTGGAGGTGCCCGAGATCGCCGACGGCGTGGTCGAGATCAAGGCCTGCGCCCGCGAGCCCGGCGCCCGCACCAAGATCGCGGTCTGGTCCAACGACAACAACGTCGACCCCGTGGGCGCCTGTGTGGGGGCCCGCGGCGCCCGCGTGCGCATGGTGGTCAACGAGCTGCGGGGCGAGAAGATCGACATCGTCCCCTTCAGCGATGACCCGGCCGACTTCGTGATGAAGGCCCTGTCGCCGGCCAAGGTCAAAGAGGTGCGCATCCACGAGGACACCGGCGTGGCCGAGGTGATCGTGCCCGACTACCAGCTCTCGCTGGCCATCGGCAAGGAGGGCCAGAACGCCCGGCTGGCCGCCCGGCTGACGGGCTGGCGCGTCGACATCAAGAGCGAGACCCAGCTGGCCGAGGAGGAGGCCTATCTCAACCAGGACTGGGCCGAGGGCGAATGGGTCATCGACCCGGCCACCGGTGAGCAGGTGTGGCAGTCGGCCGAGGGCGGCGAGGCCATGTCGGCCGAGCAGTGGAACGAAGCGGCCGTCGCCGAGACCTCGGATGAGGCGTCGAAGGTCGCCGAGACCTCGGACGAGGCGTCGGGCGATGCCGACGGCCCAGCAGCCGGAACCGACCCGGAGCCCGCTAGCGTAGGGGTGGCGGGCGACGACACGCCTCCCGAGACCGCGCCCGCCGACTCGTAACCGACCATCTCACTTCGTCTCGTCGGCTACGGCGTGCGAGGATAGAGGGCCCGGGGTCTGGCGCGAGCCGGCCCCTGGACACCCACCCCAGACCATCGACACCCCGCCGGGCCACCGTTGTGGCGCCGGCCTGATCGCAAGAAGGAACTGAGAACCGCTCTTGGCTGGAAACATCCGCGTGTATGAGCTGGCGCGAGAACTCGGGCTGACCAACAAGGAAACGCTCGACCTCTGCGAATCGCTCGGGATCGGTGTCAAGTCACACTCCTCGAGTGTGGTCGACGCCCAAGCCGACCGCGTCCGTCGAAAGGCCGAGCGCGAGGGCCTCATCCGCGACGAGCAGCCGCCCGAGCCGGAGAAGAAGGCAGCCAAGCCCAAGGCCAAGACGGCCAAGGCGGCGAAGGCCGCGGCCGCGCCGGTCGCCGAGGCGCCGGTCGCCGAGGCGCCGGCCCCGCCCGAGCCGGCGGTGGCCGTGGTCACCGAGGCGCCGCCCGCCGAGGAGCCTCCGGTTCCCGAAGCCCCGGCGCCCGATCTGAACGAGCCGGCACCCGCTCCGGCGGCCGCCGTCGCCGCCCCGGAAGCGACCGCCCCGCCGGCCGCCCCCGCCCCCGCCCTGACCCCACCACGGCGGGTGTTCACCTCCAGTGGCAGCGAGCACCCACCGCCGCGCCCCGCGGTCGACGACGGCGAGGTCCGTCGGCCGGCTGCGGCCTCCGCTGCGGTCACGGCCCCGGCTCCGGCCCGCCCGGCCGCGCCGCCGGTGGGCGCGCCGCCCGGGGCGCCGGCCACCGCTCCCGCACCTCGGGGCCGGTCCATCCCGCCACCTCCGGGTCGGCGTCCCCCGATCTCCTCCACGGGCAAGCCCATCCCGCCTCCGCCTGGGCAGCTGCGACGTCCCAGCCCCGAGAACACCGGGCGCATCCCCGGCGGTCCCCGGCGCACGCCGGTCGGCGCCGGCGCCGGATCGTCCGGCCCGCGTCCCAGCGGTGGCCCCAGCCGCCCCATGGGCGGCGGTCCTGGTGGCCCCGGAGGTCCCGGTGGTGCCCCCGGCGGCGGCCGTCCCGGCGGCCGTCCCGGCGGCGGTCCCGGTGGCCCGCGGCGCGCCCCGCGTCGAGGTCGGCGGCGTCGCCGCAACCGCGACGAGCTCCAGCCGATGTCGGCGCCGAGCTACACGCCGCACAACGCGCCGGTCCCGTCCGGCGAGATCGTGGTCGAGCGCTCGTCCACCGCCCAGGAGCTGGGCCCCAAGTTCAACCGCACGGCCGCCGACGTCGTCCGCTTCCTCATGGAGCAGGGCGAGATGGTGACTGCGACCCAGTCGTTGTCCGACGACATGATCGAGCTGTTCGCCGCCGAGCTGAGCGCCGAGATCCGTCTGGTCGACCCCGGCGAGGAGCAGGAGGTCGAGCTCCAGAAGCTGCTCGACCTGGACTTCCTGGAGGACGATGAGGATTCGCCGCTGCGCGCGCCGGTCATCACCGTCATGGGCCACGTCGACCACGGCAAGACCAAGCTGCTCGACTACATCCGCAACGCCAACGTGGTGGCCGGCGAAGCCGGCGGCATCACCCAGCACATCGGCGCCTACCAGGTGGTCAAGAACGGCAAGCCCATCACCTTCATCGACACCCCGGGCCACGAGGCGTTCACCGCCATGCGGGCCCGTGGTGCCGACGCCACCGACATCGTGGTGCTGGTGGTGGCGGCCGACGACGGGGTCATGCCCCAGACCATCGAGGCCATCGACCACGCCCGGGCCGCCGAGGTCCCGATCGTGGTGGCCATCAACAAGATCGATCGGGAGAACGCCGATCCCACCCGGGTCATGACCCAGCTGGCCGAGCTCGGGCTCCAACCCGAGGAGTGGTCGGGTGACACGGTCATGGTCCAGGTCTCGGCCCTCACCGGCCTGGGCGTCGACGACCTGCTGGAGAACCTCCAGGTCATCGCCGAGCTCGAAGATCTCCGGGCCAACACCGACGGCCGGGCCGTGGGTGTGGTGCTCGAGTCCAACCTCGACATCGGCCGGGGTCCGGTGGCCACCGTGCTGGTCCAGCAGGGCACCCTGCGGGTGGGCGATCCGTTGGTGGCCGGTGCGGCCTGGGGTCGCGTCCGGGCCCTGATCAACGACCAGGGCACGCAGGTCAAGGAAGCCGGGCCGTCCACGCCGGTGCAGGTGCTCGGCCTGTCCGAGGTGGCCCACGCCGGCGATCGCTTCGTGGTGGCCCCCGACGAGCGCACCGCCTCCAAGGTGGCGGCCACCCGCGAGCACTGGCAGCGCCAGGCCAGCCTGGGCCGCGATGCCCACGCCATGAGCGGTGGGGCCAAGCTCGAGGACATCTTCCGCCAGATCCAGGCGGGCGAGGCGGCCACGCTCAACCTCATCGTCAAGGCCGACGTGACCGGCTCGCTCGAGGCGCTCACCGAGAGCCTGCGCAAGCTCGAGCGCGACGAGGTCAAGCTGGCCTTCGTCCGTCGTGGCGTGGGTGGCATCACCAAGGACGACATCCAGCTGGCCGCCACCTCCAACGCCACCATCATCGGCTTCAACGTGCGACCCGATCGCAAGGCTCGCGAGATGGCCGATCAGGAGCACGTGGAGATCCGCACCTACGAGATCATCTACCAGGTGCTCGAGGACATCGAGAACGCGGTGCTCGGCCTGCTCGAGCCCGAGTTCGAGGAGATCGTCACCGGCGACGCCGAGGTCCGCGAGATCTTCCGGGTGCCCCGGGTGGGCGCCATCGCCGGCTGCTACGTGCTCAACGGCACCATCACCCGCAACTCCAAGGTCCGCTTCCTGCGGGAGGGCACGATCATCTGGAAGGGTGCCATCCAGTCGCTGCGGCGCTTCAAGGAGGACGTGCGCGAGGTGCAGGCCGGCTTCGAGTGCGGCATCGGCCTGTCCGACTTCCAGGACCTCAAGGCCGGCGACATCATCGAGACCTATGAGGATCGCGAGATCCCACGGGCCTAGGCCCACGGTTGCGGTGTCCGCTCATGTCCTCGCGCTTCAGGTCGACGTGCGCCTCCCGTCGGCCCAGTCGCTCAAGGATCGTCGGGCCGTGCTGAGCCCGGTGCTGGCCGGCGCCCGCCACCGCTTCGCGGTGACCGCGGCCGAGACCGGCGACGACCGCCGCCAGCGCGCCGAGCTCAGCTTCGCCACGGTGTCGGGCTCGGTCACCCACGCCACCGAGGTCATCGACGCGGTCGAGCGATTCGTGTGGTCCTTCCCGGAGCTCGAGGTGGTGGCCACCGAGCGCGCCTGGCTGGACGTCGGCTGATGGCCCGGCGCGAGTCGCGGGGCGCGCCCCGCCGCACCAACGCCCGCCAGTACCCGCGCACGGCCCGGTTGAACCAGCTGATGCGTGAGATCGTGGCCGAGTCCCTGGAGCAGATCGACGACGAGCGCCTGGACCTGCTGACCGTCACCGCCGTCGAGGTGGAGCCCGACCTGCGCCACGCGCTCGTCCTCTACGACTCGCTCCAGGGCGCCGAGGGCGATGCCGAGGTGCTCGAGGCGCTGGGCGACCAGCGCAAGGTCCTGCAGGCCGCCATCGGGCGACAGGCCCGGATCAAGCGCACCCCGGAGCTCACCTTCGCCCCCGATCCCGCGGTGCGCCAGGGCGCCCGGGTGGAGACGCTGCTGGCCGAGGTGGCCCCTGGTGCCGTCGAGGTGGTGGTCGATCCCGACCTCTACGACGATCCCGACCTGGCCGACGGCTGAGTCCGCGGTGGGCGACCGCTCGGGCCGGGTGACGCGGCCCGACCAGCTCCGCGACGGCCTGGCCGTCATCGACAAGGCCAGCGGATGGACCTCCTCGGACGTCGTGGTCAAGGCCCGGGGCATCCTGCACAACAAGAAGGTGGGGCACTCGGGCACGCTGGATCCCGGGGCCACCGGCGTGCTGCTGCTGGGCGTCGGGCGGGTCACGCGGCTGCTGCGCTTCCTGACCGTGCTGCCCAAGTCGTATGTGGGCGAGATCGTGCTGGGCACCGAGACCACCACCCTCGACGACCAGGGCGAGGTGGTGGCCACCCACGACATGGGGTCGGTGACCGCCGCCCAGGTGGTGGCCGCGGCCCAGACGCTCACCGGCCCCATCCTGCAGGTACCGCCCATGGTCTCGGCGGTCAAGGTGGAGGACGCCGCCTGCACGAGATCGCCCGCTCGGGCGACCAGGTGGAGCGCGCCCCGCGGCCGGTGACCGTCCATCGCTTCGAGGTGACCCCGCTGGCCGGCCAGCCCGGGGTGTACCGGGCCGAGGTGAGCTGTTCGTCGGGCACCTACGTGCGCACCCTGGCCGACGACCTGGGCCACGCCCTGGGCGGCGGCGCGCATCTGCGCAACCTGCGGCGGACGGCCATCGGCTCGTTCACCCTGGCCGAGGCCTTCCCCCTCGAGGAGATCACCGTGGTCCCGCCGGCCCAGGCCGTGCGTGACTACCCCCAGCTCACCGTGTCCGACGACTTGGCCGCGGCGGTGGCCCAGGGCAAGGTGCTCGAGGCCGAGACGTTGGGGGTCGACGGCGCCGGGCCGTGGGCGGTGCTGGGTCCGGACGCCACCCTGTTGGCCATGTACGAGGCCCACCGGGGCACCACGGTCAAGCCGGCGGTGGTCGTGGCCCCCGCAGGCGGCGGTTAGCCTCGGAGCCGATGCAGGTCCTCCACCATCCCGAGTCGGGCCTGGTGCCACCATCGGGAACGGCGGTGACCATCGGCGCCTATGACGGCGTGCACCGTGGGCATCGGGCCGTCATCGCCCGGGTCCGTGAGCTGGCCGCCTCGCGGGGGCTGCGCAGCGCGCTGGTCACCTTCGACCGCCATCCGGCCAGCGTGGTCCGCCCCGAGTCTGCCCCCAAGCTGCTGTGCGACCTGCCCCAGCGCCTCGAGCTGCTGGCCGAGACCGGGCTCGACTACACGCTGGTGGTCCACTTCGACGAGGTCCGGGCCAAGGAGGCACCGGAGGACTTCGTGCGCGAGGTGCTGGTGGGTGCCCTGGGCGCCCGGGCCGTGGTGGTGGGCGCCGACTTCCACTTCGGGCACCGCCGCCTGGGCAACGTGGCCCTGCTCGAGCAGATGGGCGCGGCGCACGACTTCGAGGTGGTGGGGCTGGATCTGGTTGGCGTGGACGGCCTGCCGGCCACCCGTCAGGCCGGCGAGGCCGAGGTGTCGTCGACCGCCATCCGCCTGGCCCTGGCCGCCGGCGACCTGGTCCGGGCCACCGAGATGCTCGGGCGGGCCCACGAGGTGCGGGGCCCGGTGGTCCGCGGGGATGGCCGGGCTCGGGAGCTGGGCTTCCGCACCGCCAACGTGGCCGTGCCCACCGAGATCTGCATGCCGGCCGACGGCATCTACGCCGGCTGGTACCTCCGACCCGACGGGGTGGCCCGACCCGCGGCGCTGTCGCTGGGTCGTCGGCCCACCTTCTACGAGCGCGCCGACACCTCGCTGCTGGAGGCCCACCTGCTGGACTTCGACGACGACCTCTATGACGAGGCGGCGCGGGTGCGGTTCGTGTCCCGTCTGCGATCCGAGGAGAAGTTCGACTCGGTCGACTCCCTGGTGGCCCAGATGGGGCGCGACTGCGACCAGGCTCGCGCCGTCCTCGACGGCCTGGAACCGGGGGACGGGCTCACCTGGTGATGCCGCGGCGAGGTCGGTGTGGTCGCGCCGGGGCTCCATCCACCACCGAGTCGGCCGATGAAACCACCATGAGCGTTGTGACTGACACCGTCAGGGGGCCGTCGCGCCCGGTGGTCGGCGCCGTTCCCACCCTGGCTCGTCACTCCTTCGAGCTGGCCGACGGCCATCGGGTGGGCCTGACGGTCAGCGGCCGGGGCGTCCCCCTGGTGGTGGTCCACGGGTTCACCGCCGAGGGCTTCCTCTACGCCGACACGCTGGCCCGACTGGTGGCCACCGGCTTCAAGGTGGTGGCCATCGACATGGCCGGCCACGGTGGCACCCAGGGCCTGCCGCTGTCGGGTGGCCATCTGGGTGACTACGCCGCGCTGATGGGCACGGTGGTGGAGGAGCTGGGGATCCGCCGGGCCGTCTTCGCCGGCCACTCCATGGGCGGGCGGGTCACGGCCCAGCTGGCCGCCCAGCGCCCGGAAATGACCATCGCCGTCCTGCTCATCGATGCCATCGTGGGCGACCAATGGGATCGCATGGTCAACCTGTTCCGGTTGCAGCCGCTGCTGCTGGCCCCGATGGGCGCGGCCCTGCTCATCGACTCGGTGTCCACCCTGCCGCTGATGCGCGATCCGCGCCAGGCCGCCCGGCTGGGCCAGCTGCTGTCGCCCATCATGGTCAACCACGCCACCCATCCCTGGCGCCTGGTGGGCCCGGCCGCCTCCATCCTGCGCACCCGGGGCAGCCGGGGGATCCTCGACGAGCTGGCCCTGACCGAGGTGCCCACCTTCGTGCTCCACGGCGATCGAGACCTGATCGTCCCGCTGGCCACGGCGCGATCCGCGGCCAAGCGGTCGAACGGCCAGCTCATCACCATCAAGGGCGGTGGCCACTCGTGGATGCTGCGCGATCCCGAGACGCTGCCGGCCATCGTGGCCGACCTGCTGGCCGGGCGCCTGGGGGCGGCGGTGCGCGAGGCCATCGGAGCGGCCGGGGCCACCTCGGCCGACGAGCTCGAGTCGATCTTCTACGAGCCCGACGCGCCCATCCTGGCGCTGACCCCGGCGCCGGCCGCCGGCGGGCCCGCCGTGCAGTCCCGATCGCCACGGTTTCGCTGGACCATCACCTGAGCCCGGACCGGGGACCGGCGTGATCCCCGTCCAGTTCGTGCTGGTGGGCGCGGCCTTCAACCTGGCGGGGCTCAGCAGCTACGTGGCCGACACGCTCCGGGGCCGCAACCGGCCCAACCGCGTGAGCTGGTTCCTGTGGGCCCTGGCTCCGCTGATCGCGTTCGCCGCCGAGGTGGGCCAGGGCGTCGGGCTCCAGTCGCTCATGACCTTCATGGTCGGATTCGGCCCGGCGGTGGTGCTCGGCGCCTCCTTCGTGAGCCGACACGGCGCGGCCCGGCTGACCCGATTCGACCTGGGATGCGGCTCGCTGTCGCTGGTGGCCCTGGTCATGTGGCGGATCACCGGCCAGGGGGACGTGGCCATCGCCTTCTCCGTGGCCGCCGACCTGCTGGCCGGGGTGCCCACCATCCGCAAGGCTTACCGGGACCCGGCTTCGGAGTCGTGGCCGGCCTTCGCCTGCTCGAGCGTCGAGCGCGGCGCTCACGCTGTTGACCATCACCACCTGGACCTTCGCCGCGGCCGCGTTCCCCGCCTACATCCTGGGCATCAGCGCGCTGCTGACCGTGCTGATCCGGTTCCCGACGCTGCGACCCGCCTCGATCCCGGCCGGACCGGTGCCGGGCCCCGACGTCGCCGGTGGGCCACGATGAGCCGGTTCGGGCCCCGGGCTGCTATCGTCGTAGCCGCTGATCGCGTCCCGGGCCTGCGCCCGAACGGCGACGGCAATCCATCCGCTTCTGGTCACGCCAGCCGCGCCCCAGGCGCCGCAGCGGGCTGAGTAGCCGGGTCCAACACCCACCTGAAGGAATTCCATGGCCTCCAACCCCACCAACCTGCCCCCCAAGGCAGGGACGATCGCCGATCACCGCCTCCACGAGACCGACACCGGTTCTCCCGAGGTCCAGATCGCGCTGCTGACCGACCGTATCAACCACCTCACCGAGCACCTGAAGGTCCACAAGAAGGACCATCACAGCCGGCGAGGCCTGCTGATGCTGGTCGGGCGCCGTCGCCGCTTGCTCGACTACGTCAAGAAGAACGACGTGGAGCGCTACCGGGCGATCATCGCCAAGCTGGGGCTGCGCCGCTAACCGATCTGCACCACCGAGACGGCGACCATCCGGTCGCCGCTCGTCATATCCGGGCCGGTTGTGCCCGTCAGCTGCCAGTGGCGAGGGACGGCGCCGAGCCTCCCGAGATCTCGGATCCGCCCTTCACCACTGGGAACTGGCGCCAACCGGCCTCCAACCGAGAGGACCGACCGGTCCTTCAAAGGAGACCTTCCCATGGCGGAAGTCCATTCCGTATCCCGCGCCGTCACCGGCGCACCCGACAAGACCTTGACCTTCGAGACGGGCAAGCTGGCCGGCCAGGCCGACGGCGCGGTCACCGTGCGCCTCGGCGACACGGTCGTGCTGGTCACGGCCACCGCCTCCAAGGCGGCTCGCGACGGGGCCGACTTCTTCCCGCTCACCGTCGACATCGAGGAGCGCATGTACGCGGCGGGCAAGATCCCCGGCTCGTTCTTCCGGCGTGAGGGCAAGGCCAGCGACCAGGCCATCCTGACCTGTCGCCTCATCGACCGGCCCCTTCGCCCGTGCTTCCCCGACGGGTTCCGCAACGAGGTCCACGTGGTCGGCACCATCCTGGGCGCCGATCTCACCAATCCCCACGACGTGGTGGCCATCAACGGCGCGTCGGCCGCCCTGAGCCTGTCGGGCATCCCCTTCGAGGGCCCGATCGGCGCGGTGCGGGTGGCCTACTCCACCGACGGCGAGTGGATCCCCTTCCCCACCTACGAAGAGGGCGATTCGTCCACCTTCGAGCTGGTGGTGGCCGGGCGGCTGCTCGACGACGACGACGTGGCCATCATGATGGTCGAGGCCGGCGGCACCGAGACGGCCTGGCCGTCGTATGAGGCCGGCGCCCCCAAGGTGACCGAGGAGGTGCTGGCCGCCGGGCTGGAGGCGTCCAAGACCTGGATCCGTGAGTCCATCAAGGATCAGCTCGAGCTGATCGAGGCCGCCGGTGGCACCAAGCCCACCATGGCCTTCTCGACCGTGGCCGACTACTCCCACGAGGTGTTCGAGGTCGTGGCCGAGGTGGGCCACGCCCGGGTCACCGCGGCCGAGTCCCTGTCGGACAAGGCCGAGCGCGTCGCCGCCGAGGAGCAGGCCCGCAGCGAGATCATCGCCGAGCTGGCCGAGCGCTTCGCCGAGCTGCCCGATGCCGAGCGCCAGATCAAGGCCGCCTTCCGGTCGCTGACCAAGGCGGTGGTGCGCAAGCGCATCGTCGAGGAGGGGGTGCGCATCGACGGTCGCGGCACCCGCGACATCCGGCCCCTGTCGGCCGAGGTCGGGGTCCTGCCCAGCGTGCACGGCTCGGGCCTGTTCCAGCGGGGTGAGACCCAGGTGCTCAACGTGGCCACGCTGGGCATGCCCCGCATGGAGCAGATGCTCGACACCCTCGGGGTGGTCGATCGCAAGCGCTACATGCACCACTACAACTTCCCGCCGTATTCGACCGGTGAGACCGGCTTCATGCGTGGCCCCAAGCGCCGCGAGATCGGTCACGGCATGCTGGCCGAGCGGGCCCTGGTGCCGGTGCTGCCCTCCAAGGAGGAGTTCGCCTACACCATCCGCACCGTGTCCGACGTCATGTCGTCCAACGGCTCGACCTCGATGGCCTCGGTGTGCGGCTCGACCCTTTCGCTCATGGACGCCGGCGTGCCCATCAAGGCGCCGGTGGCCGGCATCGCCATGGGCCTGGTGTTCGCCGAAGGCAAGTACACGACCCTGACCGACATCCTGGGCGCCGAGGACGCGTTCGGCGACATGGACTTCAAGGTGGCCGGGACGGCCGAGTTCGTGACCGCCCTGCAGCTCGACACCAAGATCGCCGGCATCCCCGCCGACGTGTTGGCCCAGGCCCTCGACCAGGCCAAGGAGGCCCGGTTGAAGATCCTGGCCGTGATGCACGACGCCATCGCCGAGCCCCGCGACGAGGTGGGCCCCACCGCCCCCAAGATCGTCAGCTTCGAGATCCCGATCGACAAGATCGGCGAGGTCATCGGGCCCAAGGGCAAGGTCATCAACGCCATCCAGCAGGAGACCGGCGCCGACATCTCCGTCGACGACGACGGCACCGTGGGCCGGGTCAGCATCGGCTCCACCGATTCGGGCGCGGTGCAGGAAGCCGAGCGCCAGATCAAGCTCATCCTCAACCCGCCGACCGCCAACGTGGGCCAGACCTACAAGGGCAAGGTGGTGAACGTCACCAAGTTCGGGGCGTTCGTGAACATCCTGCCGGGGCGCGACGGCCTCATCCACATCTCCAAGCTGGGTGGGGGCAAGCGCATCGACCGGGTCGAGGACGTGGTCGACCTGGGCGACGAGATCGAGGTCGTGGTCGAAGACGTCGATCCCAACGGGAAGGTGTCCCTGGCTCTGGCCGGCTCGGCGCCCGCGTCCCGGGCTCGTGAGGGTCGCTCCGACCGGGGCGATCGCGAGGAGCGCCCCAGCCGCAACGGCGGCGGCGACGACGCCCCCGAGACCGGTGGCGATCGTGAGTACGTGTCCTTCGAGGACGCCTTCGACGACGAGGTCCGCAGCGAGTTCGGCGACCTGGGCCCGGCGGCACCCGCCGGTGACCGGGGCGGCGACCGTGGCGGCCGTTCGGGCGGCGGTGGCTCACGTGGCGGCCGGGGCCGCGGCAGCGATCGCGGCGGCCGGCGCCGCTGACATGACCGCACCCGGTCCGGACCGGGTGTCGGCCCCCGACGGGGGGTCGGCACCCGGGTCGGCCGCGGGCCTCGAGCCCGGGGTCGAGCTGACCACCCTCGACAACGGTGTGCGCATCGTGACCGAGCGCATGCCCGAGTCGCGGTCGGTCACGTTGGGGTTCTGGGCCGGCATCGGCTCGCGTGACGAACCGGGGGAGTTGGCCGGCGCGTCGCACTTCCTCGAGCACCTGCTGTTCAAGGGCACCGACCAGCGCAGCGCCCGTCAGATCGCGGTGGCGGTGGACGCGGTGGGCGGCGAGATGAACGCCTTCACCTCCCGCGAGCACACCGCCTACTACACACGCCTGCCGGTCGGAGAGCTGAGCTTCGGGCTCGACCTGCTCACCGACGTGGTGGGCGCGCCGGCCTTCCGCCCGACCGAGGTGGATGCCGAGCGCGAGGTCATCCTCGAAGAGATCCTCATGAACGAGGACACGCCCGACGACGTGGTCCACACCCAGCTGATGGAGGCCGCCTTCCCCGGTCACCCGCTCGGGCGCGAGACGCTGGGCACCGAGGACACCATCCTGGCCATGACCCGCGACCAGATCGCCGCCTTCCACGCCGGGTGGTACCGGCCCACCAACCTGGTGGTGGCCGCGGCCGGGAACCTGGCCCACAGCCAGGTGGTGGAGCGGGTGGCCGCCTTCCTGGGGGAGGCCCCGGTGGGGGACCGTCCGTCGCGCCGCGGGCCAGACGTCGGACCCGAGCCCCTGGTGGTGGCGCCGCGTCCCACCGAGCAGGCCCACGTGGCCATGGCCTGGCGGGGCCTGGACCACCACGACCCGGACCGCTACGCGCTGGCCGTGGCCAACCAGATCCTGGGCGGGGGGATGTCGAGCCGGCTGTTCCAGGAGGTGCGCGAGGAGCGCGGCCTGGCCTACTCGGTGTTCACGTCGCCCGTCTCCTACGCCGACGCCGGCCTGCTCACGCTCTACGCCGGCACCGGCCCCGCCCGGGCGGGGGAGCTGCTCGAGGTCATCGACGACACCATCGACACCCTGCTGGCCGGAGGCATCACCGACGAGGAGCTGGCGGTGGCCAAGGGCTACCTGGAGGGTGCCACCCTCCTGGGCCTGGAGGACAGCGGCAGTCGCATGGGCCGGCTGGGCTCGGGGCTCATCAGCCGGGATGAGATCGTGCCCGTCGAGGAGCACCTGGCGCGGACCCGGGCTGTGACCGTGGCCCACGTCGACGCCGTGCTGCGCCGAATCCTGGCCGCACCGGCCACCCTGTCGGTGGTCGGACCCTTCACCGACGACGACCCGGTGTTGGCCGCCGCCGTCGACCGCGCCGTCGACCGCGCCGCCTGACCCCTCGTCCACCCGGCGGCATCCACTTGGGTCTGGGACAGGCGGTTGCCGCCGCGTGGCTGGTTTCGGGGTGGCGGGCCGGGGTCGGCCGCTAAGGTCGGGGGCCATGGTGCGAGTGGGCGTGTTCGGCGCCGGCGGCCGGATGGGCACCGAGGTGTGCCGGGCGGTGGTGGCCGATCCCGACCTGGAGCTGGTGGCGGTGGTCGATCCGTTCCACGTCGGTCTGGACCTGGGCCAGGTGACCGGCGTCGATCTCCACCTGTCGATGGCCGCCGGACCCGAGGCCCTGCTCGACGCGGGCGTGGACGTGGCCGTCGACTTCACCCAGGTCGAGGCGGCCCGGGCCAACCTGGCCTGGCTGGCCGCCAACGGGGTGCACGCGGTGGTGGGCACCACCGGGCTGACCGACGCCGACCTGGACGGATTCGCCCGCGCCTTCACCCGGTCGAACGCGGTGATCGCCCCCAACTTCGCCATCGGGGCGGTCTTGATGATGCGCTTCGCCGAGCTGGCCGCGCCCTACTTCGAGACGGCGGAGATCATCGAGCTGCACCACGACGCCAAGATCGACGCCCCCTCGGGCACCGCCCTGGCCACCGCCGAGCGGATGGCCGCGGCCTCGGCCAACTGGGGCGAGGACCCCACCCGCACGGTGGTGGTGGAGGGCGCCCGGGGCGCGCGCACCCCCGGCGGCATCCCGGTGCACTCGGTCCGCCTGCGAGGCCTGGTCGCCCACCAGGAGGTGCTGTTGGGCACCACCGGCCAGACCCTGAGCATCCGCCACGACTCGCTCGACCGCTCGTCGTTCATGCCCGGCGTGGTGCTGGCCGTGAAGCGGGTGGGGGATCGGCCCGGCCTCACCGTCGGGCTCGACAACCTGCTCGACCTCTGAGCGCCGCCGCGCCGTGCCTTCCACCCCGGCGGACGGCGCCGACCTCCCCCGGCCGGGTCGCCGCCTCCAGCCGGCCCGGTCGCGGCGGTTCGCGGCCGTGCCCCGCCCGGGGCCCGATATCACGCTGCGGCCGCACTCGCCCTACGCGCTCGGCCTGGAGCTGGTGGTGGCCGCCGTCGGGATCTTCTGGTTCGTCGACGCGGTGGGCGCCGACGTGGGCTCGGCGCTGGGCGGCCTGGTGGTGGCGGCGGCCTTCGGCCTCGGCGGGCTGCTGGCCTACCGGCGCAACACCCATGCCGGTCCTGACGGCATCCGGATCCAGGGGGCGTGGCGCGTCCGTCACCTGGACTGGCCCGAGGTCGACGGCTTCGAGATGCTGCCCCACCGGGTGTGGCGCTCCGATCGCATCGGGGTGCGCACCCGCGACGGGGACGTGGTCGGGCTCATCCACCAGGACGCTCAGGGCCTGGCCGTGCGTCCCGACGCGGCCCGGGCCTTCTACCAGGCCCTGATCGAACGGCTCGAGACGGTGCGCCGCACCGCTCGACCCTGATCTACTGGCCCCCTGACACCGCCCTCCCGGCGGGCGCCTTCGGCATCTGGGTGTCATCGGGTCCAGCGGCTCCGCCCTGGCGGGCTGCGCCTTCCCTGGTCACGACATAACCTGCGACTCCCAACGCGGAACGTAGGGGGATCGCCGTGCAAGGACTGATGCAGGACCGACCGCTGACGCTCGACCACTTCTTCAACCGGGCCGAGACGCTCTTCCCCCGGAAGGAGGTGGTGACGGCCACCGCTACCGGGATCGAGCGTGAGTCCTACGGGACCTGGGCCGACCGGACCCGGCGGGTAGCCGGTGCCCTCGACGACCTCGGGATCTCCGCCGACGGACGGGTGGCCACCTTCGGCTGGAACACGGCCCGCCACCTCGAGCTGTACTTCGCCGCCCCCTGCAGCGGGCGAGTGCTGCACACCCTCAACATCCGGCTGTTCCCCGAGCAGGTGACCTATGTGGTCAACCACGCCGAGGACGAGATCATCTTCGTGGACCGGTCGTTGGTCGGTCTGCTGTGGCCGTTGCTGCCCACGTTCAAGACGGTGCGCCACGTGGTGGTGGCCGACGACGGCCGCGGGGATCGCCCCGACGACGCCGGCTCGGCCGATCTGCACGACTACGAGGACCTGGTGGCCACGGCCCAGCCCGCCGAGTGGCCCCGCCTGGACGAGAACCAGGCCGCCTCCATGTGCTACACGAGCGGCACCACCGGCAACCCCAAGGGCGTCGTCTACTCCCACCGCTCGACGTGGCTGCACACCATCAGCGTGACCACCGCCGACAGCATCGGCGCCTGCGAACGCGACACGATCCTGCCCGTGGTGCCCATGTTCCACGCCAACGCCTGGGGGCTGGCGCATGCCGGCGTGGCCGTCGGGGCCAACCTGGTCATGCCCGGACCGGACCTGTCGCCCCCGGCCCTGGCCGAGCTCATCGAGTCCCAGCAGGTCACGGTGGCGGCCGGGGTCCCCACCATCTGGATGGGCGTGCTGCCCGAGCTGGTCGGTCGCGACACCTCCCACCTGCGGGCCATCCCGTGTGGCGGCTCGGCCGTGCCCCGCTCGCTGTCGGAGGGCTATCGCCAGCAGCTGGGCGTCCCGATCCTGCAGGCCTGGGGCATGACCGAGACCAGCCCGGTGGCGTCGGTCGGGCGGATCAAGAGCTACCTGGCCGACACCCTGACCGAGGACGAGCAGGCCGACCTGCGGTCCAGCATCGGCAACATCGCCATCGGGGTCGACTTCCGGGTGGTCGACCAGGCCAGCGGCGAGCCGGTGCCCTGGGACGGCGAGACCCACGGCGAGCTGCAGGTGGCCGGGCCCTGGGTGGCGCGCGAGTACTACGACGACGAGCGCTCGCCTCAGTCCTTCACCGACGACGGCTACCTGCGCACCGGTGACGTGGTCACGGTGGATGCCGAGGGCTACCTGCGCATCGTGGACCGGACCAAGGACGTGGTGAAGTCCGGCGGCGAGTGGATCAGCTCGGTGGAGCTGGAGAACGCCATCATGGGCCACCCCGACGTGGCCGAGGCCGCCGTGATCGGGGTGAGCCACCCCAAGTGGAGCGAGCGTCCCCTGGCCTGCGTGGTGGTCAAGCCGGGCGCCGAGCTCAGCCGCGAGGACGTGCTGGTCTTCCTGGACGGCCGGGTGGCCAAGTGGTGGCTGCCCGACGACGTGGTCTTCATCGAGGAGGTCCCCAAGACGTCGGTGGGCAAGTTCTCCAAGAAGGACCTGCGCACGCGCTTCGCCGACTACACCCTGCCCACCGCCTGAGCGCCCGACCGCCCGGTGGGGTCGGGCTGAGGGTGGTGGCGATTCTGACGGCGCCGCGGCCGGCGGTACCCTCGCGGCGTGCCCCAGCCGTCTCTCCCGGAGGTCGATCCGGACCAGGTCGATCCCGCCCTGGTCACCCAGCGCGACGCCAACGGCGAGATCATCGCCTCTCCTCCGCCCGTGCTGCGGGAGAAGCCGCCGGCCGACTGGAGCTTCGTCTGGCACTTCGGGTGGATCTGCTCGCACCTGTTCGTGCTGGCCTGCATCGTGGCCTTCATCAACCTCGGCCTCTGGCAGCTCAGCCGACTCCATGGACGCCGCCAGGTGAACGCCATGATCGAGGCCCGGATGGCATCGCCGGCCGTGCCCATCCAGTCGTTGGTCGGGCCCAAGGAGAACTACAAGATCGCCAACCACCGCGACTTCCGCAACGTCACGGTGACCGGCCGCTACGACCCGGCCAACCAGATGCTGATCCGCGACGAGCAGGACGCCCAGGACGATCCGGGCTGGTGGCTGGTGACCCCGATGATCCTGTCCGACGGCTCGGCGGTGGCCATCAACCGGGGCTTCGTCCCGCTCACGCTGGGGGAGAACGGCCTGCTGGCCAACGACGAGAACGGGCCGCTGCCCCAGTACGCGCCGCCCAAGGGCACGGTCACGGTGACCGGGCTCATCTTCCCCACCCAGAATCGCAGCGGCGGTCCCTACGATCCGGCCACCGGCCACCTCCACACCCTGTCCCGGGTGGACCTGTTCCGGTGGCAGCACCAGGTGCCCTACGACCTGTACCCGGTCTACGTGAACCTGGTGACGTCGCGGCCGGCCCAGTCCGGCACCTACCCCCAGCCGATCCCGCCGCCGGCGCTGGGCGACGGTCCCCACCTCAACTACGCCGGCCAGTGGTTCATCTTCGCCACGCTGACCGCCATCGTGTACCCGCTGCTGCTGCGTCGGGTGGCGCGGAACCGGGCGGTGGTCGAGGAGGACGCCACCGCCGGTGCGCCGGCGTGACCGACGCGCCACCTCCGCCCGCCGGCGACACCCGCACCCGCATCCTGGAGGCGGCGGTGGCCTGCATCGAGCGCTGGGGCCTGGCCAAGACCAGCCTGGAGGACGTGGCCACCGAGGCCGGCCTGTCCCGAGCCACCTTCTACCGCTGGTTCGCCGGCGGTCGTGACCAGCTCATCACCGAGACGGTGGGCTGGGAGACGTCCCGGTTCATGACCCGTCTGGCCGAGGCCATCGCCCCCGAGCCGGACCTGGAGGCCAAGCTGGTCGAGGGCCTGATGTTCGGCCACCAGGCCGTGCACGACCACCTGCTGCTCCAGCGCATCCTCAACAGCGAGCCGGAGCTGTTCCTGACCGAGTTCCACAGCTCGGTCCCGGCGCTCGACCAGCTGGCTCGGGCCTACATCGTCGAGCAGCTGGGCCACGAGCACCTGCGCCCGGGCGTGGACGTGGACTGGGCCGCCGAGTACATCGCCCGGCTCTTCCTGTCGTATCTGGGCAGCCACGGGAGCTGGGACCTGGCCGACCGCGACCAGGTGCGCCGTCTGGTGCGCACCCAGCTGCTCGGGGGCGTGGTCGCCTCCTGATCGCCGCCTGACGGCTGCGACCGATGTCACACTCGGCCATCCTTGGCAATGAGACAAAGTCAGGCTTATTGTCTCGGCGTGGCCGTCGTGGGGGAAGCCCGACCAACCAGCATGGTCGCGGCGCGTGCCGGACGCCCACCCGCGGCGCAACGCATCACCGCCGGCGCGCTGGTGTGCATCGCCCGATGGGGCATGGCCAAGACCACCCTCGACGACATCGCTCGCGAGGCCGGGTGCAGCCGGGCCACGATCTACCGGTTGTTCCCGGGCGGGAAGCGGGCGGTGCTGGACGCCACCGGCGAGGTGGAGCTGGCCCGCATCCTCCACGAGCTCTCGGTGTCGCTGGAGCGCACCGAGACCCTCGATGACCTGCTGGTGGTAGCCATCTCCGAGTCGGTGCGCGCCATCCGGCGCCACCCGGCCCTGCAGTACCTGATCGAGCACGAGCCGGGCGAAGTCCTGGCCCACGTGTCCTTCGACGAGCTCGACCCGCTGCTGGCCGTGGCCACCGCCTTCGGCACCCCCTACCTGGCCCGCTACGTCGACCCGGCCACCGCCGCGGCCACCGCCGAGTGGGTCACCCGCCTGATCGTGTCCTACGGCATCGAACCCTGCCGCCAACTCGACGACCCCGCACTGGCCCGCACGCTGGTGGAGACCTTCATCCTGCCCGGCCTCGAGGCCGCGGCCTGACCGTTCGACCTGACCCCGACCGTCCCCCCATCCTGGAGCGCACCCCATGTCATCCACCGAAGACCTGATCGGCCGCAGCGACGTCAACGACATCGAGGCCATCCTGTCGGTGTCCAACACCGACGTGGACGAGTTGGTCCACACGGTGGAGGACAACGCCGACGCCATCTTCACCTGGGACTACGAGAAGGGGGCCAGGCCCGCCCTCAACAAGCTCTACGAGAAGGCCAAGACCTCGCAGTGGAACGGCGAGACCGACCTGCCCTGGGACACCGAGGTGGACCAGGAGGCAGTGGTCATGGCCAACGCCGCGGCCAATCCCAGCTCCATGGACCTGGATCTGGCCGGCACCTCGTTCGAGCACTGGGACGAGCAGCAGTGGCTGCAGCTGGGGATCGAGTCGCAGAACTGGGTGCTGAGCCAGTTCATGCACGGTGAGCAGGGCGCCCTGCTGTGCACGGCCAAGATCGTGGAGACCGTGCCGTGGATCGACGCCAAGTACTACGCCTCCACCCAGGTGATGGACGAGGCCCGCCACGTCGAGGTGTTCGCCAAGTACCTCGACACCAAGCTGTCGGGCCACTACCCGATCAACGCCCACCTCAAGCTGCTGCTCGACGACATCGTGGCCGACTCCCGGTGGGACATGACCTATCTGGGCATGCAGATCATGGTCGAGGGCCTGGCCCTGGCCGCCTTCGGCTTCATCCACCAGCTCACCACCGAGCCGCTGCTCAAGCAGCTGCTGCGCTACGTGATGAGCGACGAGGCCCGCCACGTGGCCTTCGGCGTGTTGAGCCTGAAGGAGTACTACACCGAGTTGTCGGCTGCGGAGATCCGTGAGCGCCAGGAGTTCGCCTTCGAGGCCGCGGTGCGCATGCGTGACCGCTTCCTGCAGCAGGAGGTGTGGGACCGGATGGGCGTGCCCGTGTCCGAGGCCGTCTCCCTGGTGATGATGTCGCCGGAGCAGCAGCTGTTCCAGCAGCTCCTGTTCTCCAAGATCGTGCCCAACTGCAAGAAGCTGGGCCTGCTCGACGCCGGGGCGGACAAGGGCCAACCGGGCTGGCTGCGCCAGAAGTTCGCCGAGCTCGGGGTCATCCAGTTCGAGGACTGGGCCGACACCGAATCCGAGTACGACGCCTTCGCCCTCGACGCCGAGCTGGCCTGACCACGGCGGCCAAGCTCGCGCTGGTCACCGGCGACGTCCCCACCGACCACGACGAGGACCGCCCCGATCCTGGACCAGCTCCTGGCCGACCGCTCGGTCCCGGCCACCTGGGTGTGCTGGGACGACCCGTCGGTGGACTGGTCGTCGTTCGGCGCGGCCTGGATCCGCTCCACCTGGGACTACCCCGCTCGCCACCGCGAGTTCCTGGCCTGGACCCAGCAGGTGGCCGCGTCCACCGACCTGTGGAACCCCGCCCCGGTGGTGGCCTGGAACAGCCACAAGTCCTACCTGTTGGCGCTGGCCCGGGCCGGCGTGGCCATCGTGCCCACCGTGGTCGTGCCCGCCGGCGAGCCGCTCGACCTGGTCGAGCTCATGGACCGCCATGGGTGGGCCGAGGTGGTGGTCAAGCCGGCGGTGTCGGCCGGCGCGGTGGGCACCGAGCGCGTGACCCGGTCCCAGGCGCGGGGCTGGGCGCACGGCGATGCCGACCGATCGGCACCCGACCGGCTGGTGCAGCCCTTCGCCGCCGAGGTGACCGACGGGGAGGTCTCGTTGGTGGCGGTGGGGGGCCACGTCACCCACGCCGTGCGCAAGGTGCCGGCACCGGGCGACTTCCGGGTCCACGCCCACCTGGGTGGCACCGAGCTGGTCCACCAGCCGTCCCGGTCCGAGCTGGCCCTGGCCGCGGCCGCCCTGGAGGCGGTCGGCGAACCCCTGCTCTACGCCCGGATCGACTGCGTGACCACGCCCGACGGGCCCGTGCTCATGGAGCTGGAGCTGATCGAACCCTCGCTGTTCCTGCCCCTGGCACCGCCCGCGGCCCGCCAGGCCTTGGCGGACGCCGTGGCAGCCCGCCTGTAGGGTCGTGGGGTGACCAAGGCATCCGATCCCCGTGTGCTGGTCCTGGTGACCCTGCGCCTGGGAGCGGTGGTGCCCGCCGAGGAGGTCGAGCGGCGCTCGGGTGTCTCCCGGGCGACGATGACGGGCGTGCTGGACGATCTCGAAGCCTCGGGCTTGGCCCGGTCGCGAGCTGGCCGCGTCCCCGGTTGGATGCTCACCGCCGGAGGTCGGGCCGAGTGCGAGCGCCGGGTGCGTGACGAGGCCGCGTCCGAGGACGCCGCGCTCCGCGCCGCCTACCGCGACTTCCTGGGGGTCAACCAGCGCCTGATCGACGCCTGCACGGCCTGGCAGCTGCGCACCGTGGACGGCGTCGAGGTGCCCAACGACCACACCGACGCCGCCCACGATGCGGCCGTGCTGGCCGAGCTGGAGGTCGTCGACCGGGTGGCCGGGCCCGTGTGCGCCGAGCTGGGCGCCACGCTCGAGCGGCTGGCCGGCTACGGCCCACGGCTCGCCGGCGCCCGAGCTCGGGTCGGTGCCGGCGAAACCGACTGGCTGACCAGCCCCGCCATCGACTCGTATCACACCGTCTGGTTCGAGCTGCACGAGAACCTGCTGATGTCGTTGGGCATCGAACGGGGCCAGGAGCGTCCCGAGGCATCCACCCCGCTGGAGGAGGCACGCTGATGGCCCGTTTCGGTTCGTTGATCACGGCCATGGTCACCCCGTTCGACGACGTCGGTCGCATCGATCTGGAAGGAGCGGCCGACCTGGCGGCCTGGCTGGTCGACCACGGCAGCGACGCCCTGGTCCTGACCGGTTCCACCGGTGAGGGATCGATGCTGGGCGACGACGAGCAGGTCGAGGTGTGGCGGGCGGTGCGGGCCGCGGTGGATGTGCCGCTGATCGCCGCCACCGGCACCAACGACACGGCCCACGCCGTCGGGCTTACCGGCCGGGCCGGCCCGGCCGGCATGGACGGCGTGCTCATGGTCACCCCGTACTACAACCGGCCACCCCAGGCCGGCATCGAAGCCCACTTCCGGGCCCTGGCCGGAGCCACCGGTCTCCCCGTGCTGCTCTACGACATCCCCATCCGCTCCGGTCGCAAGATCAGCCACGAGGTGCTGATGCGCCTGGCGCACGAGGTGGACAACATCGTGGGTCTCAAGGACGCGGCCGCCAACCCGGCCGAGACGGCCCGGGTGGTGGCCGAGGCCCCGGCCGGCTTCGAGGTGTGGGCCGGTGACGACTCCATGATCCTGCCCATGATGGCGGTGGGGGCGGTGGGCGTGGTCTCGGTGGCCTCGCACTGGGCCGGCCCCGAGATGGCCGAGATGATCGGGGCCTTCCAGCGAGGCGATGTGGTCAAGGCCCGCGAACTGCTGTCGGTGCTGCTCGAGTCGTTCGACTTCGAGACCAGCGACGTGGCCCCCAACCCGATCCCGGTCAAGGCCATGATGCGGGCCATCGGCCGCCCCGCCGGTCAATGCCGCCTCCCGCTGGGCCCTGCCCCCGAAGGACTCGAAGCCCGAGCCCTGACCATCTGGAACCGCCTGAGAGACGACTTGAGGGACACATGAGCAAACCCGTCACGATCACCTTTCTCGGGGGGCTCGGTGAGATCGGGCGCAACTGCGCCGCCCTGGAGATCGATCGACGGATCCTGCTGCTCGACTGCGGGCTGATGTTCCCCGACGTCGACATGCTGGGCATCGACCTGGTGCTGCCCGACTTCACGTGGCTGCGCGAGCGGGCTGACGACATCGAGGGCTGCATCGTCACCCACGGCCATGAGGACCACCACGGCGCGGTTGTCGTTCCTGCTGCGCGAGCTCTCGTTCCCCATCTACGGCTCGGCGCTGACGCTGGGCCTGGCCCGCAACCGCATCGAGGAGGCCCGGCTGCTCGACCGCACCGAGCTGGTCCCGGTGGTCGACGGCGAGCGCCGCCAGATCGGGCCCTTCGACGTGGAGTTCATCCCGGTCACCCACTCGGTGCCCCACGGGTTCGCCACCGCCTTCCACACGCCCCAGGGCATCATCCTGCACACCGGCGACTTCAAGCTGGACCTGACCCCGGTCGACGGCCGGCTCACCGACCTGGCCCGGGTCGGGGCGCTCAGCAACGGCGAGGGGGTCCGCCTGCTGCTGGCCGACTCGACCAACGCCGACGAGAAGGGCTACTCCCGTTCGGAGAGCACGGTGGGCGGTGTCCTGCGCGGCCTGTTCGCCAGCTTCGAGGGCAAGCGCATCATCACCACCTGTTTCGCCAGCCACGTGCACCGGGTGCAACAGATCGCCGACGCCGCCATCGCCCAGGACCGCACCATCGCCACCATGGGCATGTCCATGCGCAAGAACATCCGCCTGGCCCGCGAGATGGGGCTGTTGACCATCCCCGAGAAGCGGCTGGTGGACATCGAGGACGTGGGCGACCTCGACCCGGCCAAGGTGTGCATCATCTCCACCGGCTCCCAGGGCGAACCCATGTCGGCGCTGGCCCTCATGGCGGCCAACGAGAACCGCTGGATCAAGCTGGGTCCCGACGACGTGGTCATCATGAGCAGCCATCCCATCCCCGGCAACGAGTCCAACGTCTCCAAGGTCATCGACGGGCTGGTCCGGGTGGGCGCCGAGGTGGTGCACTCGGGCATCGAGGACGTGCACGCCACCGGCCACGCCAAGCAGGAGGAGCTCAAGACCTTCCACTCCATCGCCCGGCCCGACTGGTTCATCCCGGTGCACGGCGAGTACCGGCACCTGGTGGCCCACGCCCGCATCGCCAACCAGATGGGCACGCGCAGCGACCACATCATGGTGTGCGAGGACGGCGATCAGCTGATGCTGACCGACGACGGGCTGGTGCCCCACGCCCGTGTCCCCGCCGGCTACCTGTACGTCGACGGCATCGTGGGCGACGTGGGCAACGGCGTGCTGCGCGATCGTCGGGTCCTGGCCGAGGAGGGCGTGGTCGTGGTGGTGGTGGCGGTGGACGTCTCCACCGGCGCCATCATCACCGGGCCCGAGGTCATCACCCGGGGCTGGGTGTACGAGGCCGAGGCCGAAGGCCTGCTGGACCGGTGCGAGGCGGCGGTGGCCGACGCGGTCAAGGAGGTCTTCGACCGCGACATCCACGACATCGAGAACATCCAGCGGGTGGTGCGGCGGGCCGCGGGCAAGTTCGTCAACGAGAACACCAAGCGCCGCCCCATGATCGTGCCCGTGGTCATGGAGGCCTGAGGGTGGACGACATCGAGTCCGGCACCCGGTGGATCGGTGTGCCACCGACCGGCGTGGGTCGCGAACCGCAACCAGCCGATTGGCGGGAGTGAGGTGGACGACATCGAGTCCGGCACCCGACTGCTCGTCTACGTCGACCCCTCCGTCGACCAGGCCGACGCCCACGCCCGAGTGGCCGCGGCCCGCACTCGCCTCGGGCTGGAGCCCATCGACATCGTGGTGGCCACGCCCGAGCAGATGACCAACGACATCGCCGAGCACGAGTACTCGCACCTGGCCGACATCGGGCCGGGGGAGCCGACGGCCGAGTACCTGGGCGTCTGGATGACCCTGGGCGAGCTGGAGGGAATGGGATAGGACGCCACCCCGCCGATACTCTGCGGCGATGGTCGACACCCTCTCCACCCGGTCGTTGCTCACCGCCGCCGGCGACGCCCTGCTCGATGATCGGCGCCAGCTCACCCTCGAGGAGCTGGCCGAGCTGGCCGCGGTGGGCGACGACGCCGTCCCGGCCCTGGCCAGCCTGGCCCACCAGGTGCGCCTGGCCTGGTGCGGGCCTGAGGTCGAGGTGGAGGGCATCCTGTCGGCCAAGACCGGCGGCTGCCCCGAGGACTGTCACTTCTGCAGCCAGTCGGCCAAGTTCGACACCCAGGTGCAGGCCACCCCCTTCCTCGACACCGACGAGGTGCTGGCCGCGGCGGCGGAGACGGCGGCGCTGGGGGCGTCGGAGTTCTGCATCGTGCTGGCCGTGCGCGGACCCGACGAACGTACGGTGGCCCGCATCCTCGACCTGGTTCCGTTGGTGCGGGAACGCACCGGCCTGAACGTGGCCGTGAGCGCCGGGATCCTGACCGAGGATCAGGCGGCCCGCCTGGCCGCCGGCGGGGTGCACCGCTACAACCACAACCTGGAGACGGCCCGCTCCTACTTCCCCAACATCGTCACCACCCACACCTGGGAGGAGCGCTTCGCCACCTGTGAGCGGGTGCGAGACCACGGCATGGAGCTGTGCTGCGGCGTGCTGCTGGGCATGGGCGAGTCCGCCGCCCAGCGGATCGAGGTGATCGGTCAGCTGCGCGAGGTCGAACCGGCCGAGGTCCCGATCAACTTCCTGAACCCGCTGCCGGGGACGCCCCTGGCTGACCGCATGGTGGTGGCGCCGTTGGAGGCGCTGCGCTGGATCGCCCTGTTCCGCCTGGGCCTGCCATCGGTCATCCTGCGCTACGCGGGTGGGCGCGAGGTCACCCTGCGCGAGCTGCAGGCCATGGGCATGACCGCCGGCATCAATGCGCTGATCGTGGGCAACTACCTGACCACGTTGGGACGCTCCCCGGCCGAGGACCTCCAGATGCTGGAAGACCTGCACATGCCCATCGCCAGCCTGTCCGCGGCCATCTGACCCGGTCGGGGACATGTCGGGCCCGGCCTTCTGTCCCTGGTGCGGCCGACCCGCACCCGAATGCGACGCCGTCACCTGTCGCCGCGAGCTGCTCCCGCCTCACTTCTGCCCGAGCTGCGGCCGCCGGATGCGGGTGCAGGTCACGCCCATCGGCTGGTCGGCCGTGTGTCGGGACCACGGCGCGCCCGACCCGTCGACGACCGCCGCGCCCTAGCCTCTGGACATGGCAGACGACGACCTGGGCGAGCGGCTGGTGGATGCGGTCCAGGCGGTGACCGGGGTGCACCCGGGCCACCGCGTCCTGCACGCCAAGGGGGTGGGCGCTCGCGGGCGGTTCCGAGCCAGCGGGCTGGCGGCGGATCTGACCGTGGCCGCGCACCTGCAGGCCGGCGTGGAGACGCCGGTCGACGCTCGCTTCTCCAACGGCTCGGCCGATCCTGGCGCCCGCGACGGCGCTCGCGACGGCCGGGGCTTCGCCACCAAGTTCCACATCGCCGCCGGCGCCTCCGCCGCCGGCACCACCACCGACATCGTGGCCCTGTCGCTGCCCGTCTTCTTCGTACGCACCACCGACGACTTCGTGGCCTTCGTGGCCGCCCGCGAACCCGATCCGGCCACCGGGGAGATGGACCTGGACAAGGTCATGGCCTTCCTGGGCGCGCACCCGGAGGCGCAGCTGGCGGCCGGCCTGTCGGTGGCCGCCCCCGCCCCGGTCAGCTACAGCCGGGTGACCTTCCACAGCATCCACGTGTTCTGGCTGGTGGACGCCGACGGCGGCCGTCACCCGGTGCGCTACCGCTGGGAGCCGGTGGCCGGTGAGGCCGGGCTGTCCGACGAGCAGGCGGCGGCCGCGCCGGCCGACTACCTGGCCACCGCCCTGGCCGACGACCTGGCGCGGCAGCCGGTGGCCTTCGATCTGCACCTGGTGCTGGGCGCGGCCACCGACCCGGTCGGTGATCCCACCGCACCGTGGCCCGACGACCGACCCACGGTGGTGGCGGGGCGCCTGGAGCTGGTCGAGCTGGCCGACGTCGAGGCCCTGATCTTCGACCCGACCCGGGTCACCGCCGGCATCGAGTGCTCCGACGATCCCATCCTGGCCGCCCGCGGCGCGGCCTACGGCGCCTCCTACGCCCAGCGCACGGGCTGAGTCGGCCCGGCCGCCGGCCGCCGGCGGCCGGGCTTGGGGGGAGGGTCCACCATCGTCGGGGGCGGGTCTGCTGTGCTACAACCCACGTGTCCACCTCGGCGCGGGAGCACTGGGGCCGAGGGGTGGCCATCCGATGGTCATCCGCGCAACCCAGGTGGACAAGTGGCAACCAAGCAACAGGCCCGGCCCAAGCGTTCCCCCGCCAAGCGACCGACCGCCCGACGCGCCGCGGCCAAGAAGTCGCCGGCCAAGCGGCCCGCGGCCAGGCGCTCGTCGGCCAAGGCGCGCTCGCCGTGGCTGGGCGACGCCCTGCGCCAGAGCTTCGCCGGGCACGGCCACGACCTGGCCGGGACGCTGCTGATCGTGGTGGGCGTGGTGGCTGCCCTGGGCATCTACGTGGACGGGGCCGGCCCGGTGGGTGCGGGCCTGGCCACCGGCGTGGGCGCGGCGGTGGGCCTGGCCGCCTGGGTGATCCCGCCGCTGCTGGTCGTCCTCGGGGTCGTGGTGCTGCGCGGTCGCCGTCCCGACGCCGAGCCGGCGGCCATCGTGCGCCCGGTGGTGGGATCCCTGCTGATCCTGACCGGTGTCTGCGCCCTTTTCGACCTGGGCCGCGGCCGTCCCACCTGGGGCCAACCCGTCGACCGGTTCGTACGCGCCGGCGGGGGGCTGGGCACCCTGGCCGGCGGCGCCCTCGGTCACCTGATCGGTCCCTGGGCCGCAGGGGTGGCCATGGTGGCGGTGGTGCTGATCGGAGTGCTGCTGGTGACCCGGACGTCCGTGCGGGCCGCGGCGGGCCACACCGCCGCCGGCGTCCGCCCCCTGACCGGTGCGCTGAGCCGCGCCGTTCGCCCCCTCTTCGAGGTCGGCGACCAGACCCCGGGCGAGCCGGCCGAGGACGAGGCCGAGCTGGACCTGCGCGACGGCCACCGGGGCGATCTGGACGCCGCCGGGCCGGTGGGGGATGTGCCGGCCGTGCTGGTGGCCGGCGAGCGCTCGCTCCCGGTCGACGGCGACCTGGTCGAGCAGGCCCTGGCCCCTGCCGCCGACGACCCCCACGACGCGCCCGGGACGGACGACCCGGCTGGCGACGACCAGGAAGCCCGGCAGCTCGAGATCGATCTGGGCCCCGCGGTGCGGGGACCGGCGTGGAAGCTCCCGGCGGCCAAGCTGCTGGCCCGATCCACCCAGCAGGAGGTGGACCGCCAGGCCGTCGAGCACCGGGGCCGGGCCCTGGAGAGCGCCCTGGCCGAGCACGGCGTGGAGACGCGACTGGTGGGCATGGTGGTGGGCCCCACCGTGACCCGCTACGAGCTGGAGCTCGGCCCGGGCGTCAAGGTGGCCCGGGTCACCAGCCTGCACAAGGACATCGCCTACGCCATGGCCTCGCCCGACGTGCGCATCCTGGCCCCCATCCCTGGCCGCCAGGCCATCGGGGTGGAGGTGCCCAACGCCAACCGCCAGGTGGTGGCCCTGGGCGACATCCTGTCCTCGGAGGAGGCCCGCCGGGCCACCCACCCCCTGGAGGTGGCGGTCGGGCGCGACATCAACGGCCGGGCCGTGCTGGCCAACCTGGCCACCATGCCCCACGTGCTCATCGCCGGGGCCACCGGCGCCGGCAAGTCCTCGTGCATCAACTCGCTGATCACCTCGGTGCTCATGCGCTCCACCCCCGACCAGGTGCGCATGATCCTGGTCGACCCCAAGCGGGTCGAGCTGGGCCAGTACAACAAGCTGCCCCACCTGCTCACCCAGGTGGTGACCAACCCGAAGAAGGCGGCCAACGCCCTGTCGTGGGCGGTGCGCGAGATGGAGCGGCGCTACGACCTGCTCAGCGAGGTCGGCGTCCGCGACATCACCGGCTACAACGCCGCCTTCGACCGAGGTGACCTGCAGGCACCCGAGGGTCCTCGGGGACCTGGGGGGCGACGGTCGGGTCGAGTACCAGCGGCTGCCGTTCATCCTGATCGTGGTGGACGAGCTCAACGACCTGATGATGGTGGCCGCCCGCGACGTGGAGGATTCGATCTGTCGCATCGCCCAGATGGCCCGGGCGGTGGGCATCCACCTGGTGATCGCCACCCAGCGTCCGTCGGTCAACGTCATCACCGGGGTCATCAAGGCCAACGTGCCGGCCCGGTGGGCGTTCTCGGTGTCGAGCCTGGCCGACAGCCGCGTCATCCTCGACCAGCCCGGCGCCGAGCGCCTGGTCGGTCGGGGCGACATGCTGCTGCTGGGACCGGCCTCCAGCGTGCCCCAGCGCATCCAGGGGTGCTGGGTGGACGAGAAGGAGGTCCGGGCGGTGGTGGGGTCCTGGATCCGCCAGGCGCCCGACACCCGCTACGTGGAGGGCGTGGAAGGCTCCGACGACGCGGCTGGCGCCAGCGCCGGTGGCGGGGGCGGGACCGGCGGTGACGATGACGACGACCTGTTGGCCGCGGCCATGGAGCTGGTGGTGCGCTCCCAGCTGGGCTCGACCTCCATGCTCCAGCGCAAGCTGCGGGTGGGCTTCGCCCGCGCCGGGCGACTGATGGATCTGCTCGAGCAGCGAGGGGTGGTCGGTCCCGGCGAGGGCTCCAAGGCCCGGGCCGTGCTCATGACCCCCGATGAGCTCGACGCCCCCGAGCCGTCCTGAGCGTTCACTGGCGACAGGCTGGTTCAAGTTTGCTAGGGTCGTCGTGACACGGAGTACGTCGTAACGGCCCGAAGCCGGCGGCGCAGACGGTGGTAGCGGCCGGGCTCAGGGGGTAGGAAAGCCTGAGTTCCGAGGTCGGTGCTCTCCGCCTGAAACCGCATCACCAAACCAATCACGGGGGTAATACATGAATCGCATCGCTGGCGAAGGATCGGGGCTGCGCCGTCATGGCCGTGGGCTCGGCCTGTTGGGCGGCCTCGCCGCGGTAGCAGCCATGGCCGTCTTGGCGGTCGGCCCGGCTGGGGCTCAGACCTCGAGCAGCACCAGCTCGACCACGAGCAGCTCGACCACGAGCAGCACGGTGCCCACGTCGACCACGACGCCCACCGCCGTGACCCAGACCGCGGCACCCGTGTTCAACTGCCTGGGGGCCGACGCGGCCACCACCACGCTGCTCAACCAGCTGGGCCCAGCCGAAGGCTTCCCCCAGAACAGCGACGGCAACTACTACATCGTCTCCAACTGGACCACCTCCACCTCGGTGCCCCAGTTCCTGGAGAACGGCCAGACCTTCCCGGTGAGCTTCTCGGCCAGCCTGGACGTGTCGTCGTTCCTGTCGAACCCGCTGCTGGCGGCCGGCTCGACCATCAGCGTGAGCGGTGCGCCCTCCTTCGTCATCTCCGGTGGCGGTAGTGGCGGCCCGTTCGCCGGATCGCCCACCAGCGGGTCGATCATCAAGGGCACCGGTCCTCAGACCCTGCCGGCGATCACGGCCAGCGGCACGGTGACCGGCGTGGACAAGACCACCCCGATCATCTACTCGATCGCCAACCCGCTGCTGAGCACCATCGCCATCACCATCCCGCCGGCCACCACGCCGGGCATCACCCTGAACCTGTCGTGCACCGCCGCCGACCCGGACGTGGCTGCCACCAACGGCACGCTGCCCCCCGAGCCGCCGACCACGGCGCCACCAGCCGCCAAGCCGGCCGCCACCACGGCCAACTTCACCGGCTGAGCCGTTCCCATCGACTCACCTCCGGGTGAGTGAGCACGCAACCGGTGGCCGCCCGCTCCAGGGCGGCCACCGGCGCGTCCGGCCTGCTCGGCACCCGCCTGGCGGTCCGTGGGTGACGGTCCCTCCGGTACGATCGGCGGCGATGCCGCGCACGTTCTGGGTCGAGACCCTGGGTTGCCCGAAGAACCAGGTCGACTCGGACAAGCTGGGTGGCCTGCTGGTGGCCGACGGCCTGGCCGCCGCGTCCGGCGCCGAGGTGGCCGATGTCGTGGTGGTCAACACCTGTGCCTTCGTGGAAGAGGCCCGCCAGGAGTCGATCGACACGGTCCTGGCCCTCAGCCGGGCCCGCGCCCCCGGGGCGCAGGTGGTGCTCACCGGGTGCCTGGCCGAGCGCTACGGCGACGAGTTGGCCGCCGCCCTGCCCGAGATCGACCTGGTGGCCGGATTCGGCCAGGCGGTGCTGGCCCCGGAGCGGTCACCGGCCGGTGTGGCCGCCTCGGCCGACCCCGCCCGGGCCGGGGTGGCGGTGTCCATCTCGCCCAGGCCGGCGTCGGGGCGCTCGGCGTTCGACCTGCTGGAGCTGCCCCGGCCGGCCGCCGACGCGCCGTGGGCCTACCTGAAGGTGGCCGAGGGATGCGACCGGGCGTGCGGATTCTGCGCCATCCCCAGCTTCCGGGGGCCTCAGCGCAGCCGACCGATCGATGCGCTGTTGGCCGAGGTCGACCAGCTCCAGGTCCGTGAGGTCGTGCTGGTGGCCCAGGACCTGGCTTCCTACGGCCGTGACCAGGGCCACGGCAGCCGTGACCTGGTTCCGCTGGTGGCCGCGGTGGCTGAACGGGTCGACTGGGTGCGCCTGCTCTACCTGTACCCCAGCGAGTTGAACGACCGGCTGGTGGAGGCCGTGCTGGCCACGGGGGTGCCCTACTTCGACCTGTCCCTCCAGCACGTGTCGCGACCGCTGCTGCGTCGCATGCGCCGCTGGGGTGACGGCGATCGCTTCCTGGCCCGCATGACCGACATCCGTGGGGCCGAGCCCGGCGCGGTGTTCCGGTCCAACTTCATCGTGGGCTACCCGGGCGAGACCGAGAACGACCACGACCAGCTGCTGGACTTCGTGGCCACGGCCCAGCTCGACTGGTGCGGCTTCTTCGCCTTCTCGCCGGAGGTCGGCACCCATGCCGTCGACCTCGACGGCCAGGTGCCCACGGAGCTGGTGGCCGAACGGCTGGCCGAGCTGCGCGAGGCCCAGGACGCCATCACCGCGGCCCGACGTGACCAACTGATCGGTGCGACGGTCAGAGTGCTCGTGGACGAACCGGGAACCGCCAGGTCCTACCGCGAGGCACCCGAGATCGACGGGGTGGTGTCCATCCCCACCTCGGCGCCGGTGGGGGAGTTCGTCGACGTCAGCGTGGTCGACGCCCTCGGCCCCGACCTGGTGGGCGAGCTCCACGGAGAGGGCGGCGGCACGGGCAAGGGCAGCCTGCGGTGAGCGACACCCAGACCTTCGGGCCCTCGGCGCTGGCCACCCCCGCCAACTTCGTCACCGTCATCCGGCTGCTGGTGGCGCCCCTGCTGTTCACCATGATCACCTCGCAGCACTCGTCGTGGACGGTGTTCGTGCTG
Organism: uncultured Microthrixaceae bacterium; assembly: GCA_963793965.1. Classification (GTDB taxonomy): domain Bacteria; phylum Actinomycetota; class Acidimicrobiia; order Acidimicrobiales; family Acidimicrobilacustridaceae; genus UBA4742. The sequence continues at coordinate 156,407 of CAWCCB010000005.1, read as the reverse complement.
TGGACGGTGCTGGCCTCCACCGACGGGGTCGACGGCTGGATCGCCCGACGTCACGGCACCACCCGGTCGGGCGCCTTCCTGGACCCGCTGGCCGACAAGGTGCTGGTGCTCGGCGCCCTCTACTCGTTGGCCTCCATCGGCCGGTTCGGGTGGGTGCCGGTCGTCATCATCGCCGTGCGCGAGGTGGGCATCAGCCTGTATCGGGTCTACTGGGGGCGTCGGGGCCTGGCCGTGCCCGCCTCGCGGGGCGGCAAGCTCAAGACGCTCCTGCAGGGGTTGGCGGTGGGCGCCGCGGTCATGCCCCCCCTGGCCCTGGCCCACCAATGGGTGGCGGACACCCTGCTGTGGGCCTCGGTGGTGGTGGCCGTGGTCAGCGGCGGCCAGTACCTGCTGGCCGGTCGGACGGCGGCCACCAACATGTCCCGCTCGGTCCCCGACGACCCGCCCCGGGCCGATCCGCTCGGCTGACCCCGGCTCTGACCATCGCCGTCTCGAGGAGATCCCATGCGTTGTGAGGTCGTGGCCGTCGGCACCGAGCTGCTGTTGGGCCAGATCGTGGACACCAACTCGTCGTGGATCGGCGAGCAGCTGGCCCTGGCCGGCATCGACTCGTTCTTCCAGGTCAAGGTGGGGGACAACGCCGAGCGGATCGCCTCCAGCCTGCGCGCCGCCCTCGAGCGCAGCGACGCCGTGCTGGTGTGCGGCGGGCTCGGTCCCACCCAGGACGACATCACCCGCGACGTGATCGCGCAGGTCATGGGCGTCGAGCTGGTGACCGACCCCGACATCGAGGACCGCATCCGGTCCATGTTCGGTTCCCGGGGCCGGGACATGCCGGCCAACAACCTCCGCCAGGCCCAGGTGCCCGTCGGGGCTCGCACCATGGACCAGCAGCCCGGCACCGCCCCCGGCCTGATCTGTCCCATCGGCGATCCCGAGACCGGCCAGGTCATCTACGCCGTCCCCGGTGTGCCCTACGAGATGGCCGAGATGGTGTCGGGCACCGTGATCCCCGACCTGCAGCGGCGCTCGGGGGTCAGCGCCGTCATCCGCAGCCGCACCCTGCGCACCTGGGGGATGAGCGAGTCGGGCCTGGCCGAGGTCCTGGCCGATCGCATCGTGGAGCTCGACCAGGCCGGCCACGCCACCATCGCCTTCCTGGCCAGCGGCATCGAAGGGTTGAAGGTCCGGGTCACGGCCAAGGCCGCCACCGAGGGGGAGGCCGACGCCGTGCTGGCCACCGAGATCGACCTGCTGGTCGACATCCTGGGCGACGTGGTGTTCAGCCGCGACGACGAGTCGATGGAGACGGTGGTGCTGGACCTGCTGGCCAGCCGCGGGCTCACCCTGGGTTGCGCCGAGTCGGTGACCGGCGGGCTCATCGCCGCCCGGCTGACCGAGGTGCCCGGCGCCAGCCAGGTGTTCCGTGGTTCGGTGGTGTCCTACGCCAGCGACGTGAAGCGCGACGTGCTGGGGGTGGGCCCCGGACCGGTGGTGTCCGACGACGCGGCCATGGCCATGGCCGCCGGCGCCTGCCGGGTGCTGGGCTGCGACGTGGCCGTGTCGGTCACCGGCGTGGCCGGGCCCGACACCCAGGAGGGCGCGCCGGTGGGCACGGTCTACCTGGGCCTGTGCATCGACGGCGAGGCCGAGTCGACCATGGTCCGCCTGCCCGGCGACCGGGCCCGGATCCGCCAGTTCGCCACCATCTCGGTCCTCGACTGGCTGCGGCGCCGCCTGCTGGCCGGCGGCGCCGAGCGTGGGTCGCGGGGTGGGTTGAGGGTCAGCCCTCGTTCTGGGTGACCGGCGCGTCCGGGTCGAGGTCGCGGTCGAGGCGCAGCGACGCCGAGTTCATGCAGTAGCGCTCACCGGTCGGGTTGGGGCCGTCGTCGAACACGTGGCCCAGATGGGCGCCGCAGGTGGCGCACAGCGCCTCGGTGCGGACCATGCCGTGGCTTCGGTCCGACTCGGTGGTCACCGCGCCCTCGATGGGCTCCCAGAAGCTGGGCCAGCCGGTCCCCGACTCGTACTTGGTGTTGGAGCGGAACAGCGGGGTCTCGCACACCACGCAGCGGTACACGCCGTCGTCGTGGCAGTCCCAGTAGACGCCGCTGAAGGCTCGTTCGGTGCCCTTGTGCTGGGTGACCTCGTACTGCTCGGGGCTGAGCCGCTCACGCAGCTCGGCGTCGCTGGGGATCTGGTCGGTCATGGTGCTCCTCTCATGCGTTCACGTCCGGAACGCTGGTGGGCGCTCACCTGTTCCGGATCCGACCGCTCGTGGAGCGGGCCCGGGATGCTTGCTCGAACAGTCGTTCGTAACTACACTGCTGTCATCCGGTCGGGTCGAGTCACCCGAGCCTGTCACACCCCCTCCATAGGGTGAGGTCCATCGCTGCGGGTCGCTCGCAGCCACCACAGAGCCGTTCACACAACAGACGAACGCCACGAACAAGGAGACGCACGGTGGAGCGAGACAAGGCACTCGAGATGGCCATGGGGCAGATCGAGAAGCAGTTCGGCAAGGGCTCGGTCATGAAGATGGGCGAGAAGGGCTCCATGAAGATCGAGACCATCCCCACCGGGGCCCTGGCGCTCGATCTGGCCCTGGGGGTCGGCGGCCTGCCCCGGGGCCGGGTGGTCGAGGTGTACGGCCCCGAGTCCTCGGGCAAGTCCACCCTGGCCATGCACGTGGTGGCCGAGGCCCAGCGCAACGGCGGCATCTGCGCCTACATCGACGCCGAGCACGCCATGGATCCGATCTACGCCGCGGCCATCGGCGTCGATGTCGACGAGCTGCTCATCAGCCAGCCCGACACCGGCGAGCAGGCCCTCGAGATCACCGACATGCTGGTGCGCTCGGGTGCGCTCGACGTGGTGGTCATCGACTCGGTGGCCGCCCTGACCCCCCGGGCCGAGATCGAGGGCGAGATGGGCGACACCCACGTCGGCCTCCAGGCCCGGCTCATGTCCCAGGCCCTGCGCAAGCTCACGGCCAACCTCAACAAGACCGACACCATCTGCCTGTTCATCAACCAGCTCCGCGAGAAGATCGGCGTGATGTTCGGCTCGCCCGAGACCACCCCGGGTGGGCGGGCGCTGAAGTTCTACTCGTCGGTCCGGCTCGACATCCGCCGCATCGAGTCCATCAAGGACGGCGTCGAGGTGGTGGGCAACCGCACCCGGGTGAAGGTGGTCAAGAACAAGGTCGCCCCCCCGTTCCGCCAGGCCGAGTTCGACATCATGTACGGCAAGGGCATCAGCCGTGAGGGCTCGCTGCTCGACATCGGGGTCGACATGGGCATCGTCAAGAAGTCCGGTGCCTGGTACACCTACGAGGGCGAGCAGCTCGGTCAGGGCCGCGAGAACGCCAAGCAGTTCCTGATCGAGAACGCCGAGGTCATGGTCGAGATCTCCGAGCGCATCCGCACCGAGGTCGGCATCGGCATGGTCGACGACGAGGGCGACGACGAGGCCCTCGATGCCGATCGGCTCGACGTCATGACCGCAGCCGACGACCTGCCCATCACCCTGGCCGACTGATCGGGTCGCGCCCCCGACCGCCACGGGGGCGCGACCACCTATCCTGGGCCGGTGAGCGACAAGAAGTACCTGGTCCGCACGTTCGGGTGCCAGATGAACGAGCACGACTCCGAGCGCCTGGCCGGGCTCCTCGAGGCCGACGGCATGACCGCGGCCGAGTCGCTCGACGAGGCCGACGTGGTCGTGCTCAACACCTGCTGCATCCGCGAGAACGCCGACAACAAGCTCTACGGCACGCTGGGCCATCTCAAGTCGCTCAAGGCGCGCCGGCCCGGTCTCGAGCTGATCGTGGCCGGTTGCCTGGCCCAGAAGGATCGAGACCTCATCCAGGCCCGGGCCGGCCACGTGGATGTCGTGGTCGGCACCCACAACGTGCATCGGGCCGTCGAACTGCTCCATGCGGCCCGGGCCGATGGACCGATCACCGAGATCTGGGAGGAGACGGTGCTGGACGAGGCCCAGGCCTTCCCCTCCGCCCTGCCCGCCCATCGCCGCGAAGGATGGTCGGCCTGGGTGACCATCCAGATCGGCTGTGACAACTCGTGTGCCTTCTGCATCGTTCCCGCGGTGCGCGGGCGTGAGATCAGCCGCCCCTTCGGCCAGCTGGTGGCCGAGGTCGAGGCCCTGGCCGGCGACGGGGTGGTCGAGGTCACCCTGCTCGGGCAGAACGTGAACTCCTACGGCCGCGACCTGACCACCCGGCTGCGTGGCGACGTGCCCACGGCCGCCGACGCCGACTGGGCCGGCCGGGTGTGGGCCACCGACGGGGCCCGCCGACCCCGCCCGTTGTTCGCCGACCTGCTGGCCGCAGTGGCCGAGGTCGAGGGCATCCGACGGGTGCGCTACACCAGCCCGCATCCCAAGGACCTGCGGCCCGAGACCATCGCGGCCATGGCCGAGCACCCTGCGGTCTGCCCGCACCTGCACCTGCCCCTCCAGAGCGGCAGCGACGCCACGCTGGCCGCCATGCACCGCGGCTACCGGGCCGAGCGGTACCTGGCCCGGTTGGCCGAGGCCCGTGCCGCCATCGACGACCTGGCCGTCTCCACCGACCTGATCGTCGGCTTCCCAGGCGAGACCGACGACGACTTCGAACGCACCCTCGAGGTGGTGGCCGAGGCCGAATACGACAGCGCCTACACCTTCATCTACTCGCCCCGCCCCGGCACCGAGGCGGCCGAGCGGTTCGACCAGTTCGTGGCCCCCGAGGTGGTGGCCGAGCGGTTCGAGCGGCTGCGGGTGGTGGTCGAGCGGTCCGCCCTGGCCAAGCACCGGGCTCGCATCGGGCGCATCGAGGAGGTGCTCATCGAGGGCCCCTCCAAGCGCGACCCCGACATGCTGAGCGGGCGCACCCCCCAGAACAAGCTGGTCCACCTGGCTCCGACCACGGGCTGGCTCCGGCCGGGCACCTTCGCCCGGGCCCACATCGTCGACGCCGGGCCCCACTACCTGCGCGGCGAGCTGGCCGAGGTCACCGCCGCCCCCCGGCACCGCACCCGGATCCCGGTGGTGGCCAGCTGAGCCAGACCGTCGCCCTGGCCCTCGTCGGCCCGACCGCCTCGGGCAAGTCGGCGATGGCCCTGGAGCTGGCCCGGCGCCACCGCGACGTCGAGCTGGTCTCGGTCGACTCCATGCAGGTCTACCGGGGCATGGACATCGGCACGGCCAAGCCGACCGCCGGCCGAGCAGGCCGAGGTCCGCCACCACCTCATCGACCTGGTCGATCCCAGCGACACCTACACCGTGTCGCGCTACTCGGTCGATCTGCGGGCCGCGCTGGACGAGATCGCCGGGCGGGGCCACCGGGCCGTCCTGGTGGGCGGGACCGGGCTCTACGTGCGAGCCGCCCTGGGCGACCTGGAGATCCCGCCCCGGTTCCCGGTGGTGCGCGCCGAGCTCGAGGCCGAACCCGACACCCCGGCCCTGCACCGCCGGCTGACCACCCTGGATCCGGTGGCCGCCACCCGGATGGAGCCCACCAACCGGCGTCGGGTGGTGCGCGCCCTCGAGGTGACGCTCGGCTCGGGTCGTCGCTTCTCGTCCTACGGGCCGGGTCTGGGCACCTATCCGCGCCTCGACCATCCGCTGGTGGCCCTGCACCTGAGCCGCGAGGTGCTCGACCAGCGCATCGCCCAGCGCTACCAGGACCAGTTGGCGGCCGGGTTCGTGGACGAGGTCCGGCGCCTGGCCGACGCCCCGGCGCCCTTGTCCGACACCGCCGGCCAAGCCCTCGGCTACCGCGAGCTGCTGGCCCATCTGCGGGGGGAGACCAGTCTGGACGAGGCCGTGGAGCTGGCCATCCGCCGCACGCGGCGCTTCGAACGGCGCCAGGAACGGTGGTTCCGCCGTGATCCCCGCATCAGCTGGGTCGAGGGCGGGCACAATGCACTCGCTGACACGCTCGCCCGACTGGGAGACTGACCCGGTGCAGCTCACCAAACACCACGGCTTGGCCAACGACTTCCTGGTGGCCCTCGACGAGGTGAACGGTCGCGGGCTGGTGGTGGACGGCGACCTGGCCCGCCGGGTGTGCGACCGGCGCCTGGGCGTGGGCGCCGACGGCCTGATCCACGGGGCGCAGCCCGGCCCCGACGCCGGTGACGTGGATCTGATCATGCACCTGTTCAACGCCGACGGCAGTCGGGCCGAGATGAGCGGCAACGGGATCCGGTGCCTGGCCCAGGCGGTGGCGCTGGCCCGGGACGAGCGCGAGCTGCACCTGCGCATCGCCACCGACGGCGGCGTGCGCCAGGTCTCGGTCACCGCCACCGACGACGAGAACCGCGTGGCCCACGCCGAGGCCCAGATGGGCAAGGTCCGGCCCGGCCCCGAGATCCCACCCGAGGTGGCGACCCGCCTGGGCCAGCCCGGCCCGGCCCAGGCGCGGCGGTCGGCCACCGCCGATGTGGGCAACCCGCACCTGGTGGTGGAGGTGGACGATCCCGAGGCCATCGACCTGGCCGAGGTCGGTCCGTGGATCGAGGCCCGCTTCGCCCAGGGGATCAACGTCGAGTTCGCCACGCTCGAGGTGGGGCCGACGACGAGCTGGTGGTGGACATGCGGGTGTGGGAGCGCGGCGCGGGCATCACCGAGGCCTGCGGCACCGGGGCCTGTGCCACCGCGTCGATCTTCCACGCCTGGAACGACTGCGCCGCCGGCTCGTCGGGAGCGCCCACCGCCGGGGCGGATCCGTGGGTGACGGTGCACATGCCCGGGGGCGCGGCGCGGGTCCGCCTGCAGGCCGACGGCGAGGCCGTCCTGTCCGGATCGGTCCATCACGTGGCCACCATCGAGCTGCCCGATGCCTGACCGGACCCACCCTGACGACCTGGACGACGACCTGGACGGCGACGAGCTCATCGGGAGCCCGGCCGCCGCGGTGGCGCGCCCGTCGGACCAGAGCCACCGAGGCGGCTTCGGCGATCTGGGCGGCGCCTCGGGCGGCCTGATCGAGCGGACCTTCCGGGAGCGCATCGTGCTGGTCGGCGTGACCGTGGCCCCGGCCCGCGACGATGACACCGAGCGGTCCCTCGACGAGCTGGCGCAGCTGGTCGACACCGCCGGTGCCGACGAGGCCGGTCGTGTGCTGCAGCGGCGCCGCAGCGTCGAGCCCGCCACCTTCATCGGCAAGGGCAAGGCGGCCGAGGTGCGCGACCTGGCCGAGGACACCGATGCTGACACCGTGGTGTTCGACAACGAGCTGAGCCCCGCCCAGCAGTTCAACCTGGAGCGCCTGTTGGGCCGCACGGCGCTCGATCGCACCGCCGTGATCCTCGACATCTTCGCCCAGAACGCCCACAGCCAGGAGGGCAAGGCCCAGGTCGAGCTGGCCCAGCTCAAGTACCGCCTGCCCCGCCTGCGGGGCCGGGGCAACGACCTCAGCCAGCAGGGCGGTGGGATCGGCACCCGGGGCCCGGGCGAGACCCAGCTGGAGGTGGATCGCCGTCGCCTGGTGCGCCGGGTGCACAAGCTCGAGGCCGACCTGCGCGACATCGCCCGCCACCGCGACACCCAGCGCAAGTCTCGCCGGCGCTCCCGGCTGCGCACGGTGGCCATCGTGGGCTACACCAACGCCGGCAAGTCCACCCTGCTCAACCGGCTCACCGATGCCGGGGTGCTGGTCGAGGATCGGCTGTTCGCCACCCTCGACGCCACCACCCGCCGTCTGGACCTGCCCGGCGGCGAGTCGGTGCTGCTCACCGACACCGTCGGCTTCGTCCGCAAGCTGCCCCACCAGCTGGTGGAGGCGTTCCGGTCCACCCTGGACCTGGTCATCGACGCCGACCTGCTGGTGCACGTCGTCGACGCGTCGGCCCCCGATCCCGACGACCAGATGGACGCGGTGCGCACCGTGCTCCACGAGATCGGGGCCGCCTCGCAGCCCGAGCTGATCGTGTTCAACAAGGCCGACCTGGCCGGCGACGTGGTGGCCGGGCTGGTGGCCACCCACCCCGGTTCGGTCTCGTGCTCGGCGGCCACCGGCGCCGGCATCGACCAGCTCCTGGTGGCGGTGGCCGACCGGTTGCGGGCGGCCACCAACCTGGTGGAGCTGCGGGTGCCCTTCGATCGGGGCGACATCCTGGCCACGGTGCACCGTGAGGGGGAGGTGCTGGTCGAACAGGCCGACGACGAGGCCATGGTCCTGCGGGCACGCCTCGACGACGCGGCCGTGACCCGACTGCGCGAGTTCGTGGTGGGCGGAGCGCCGTGACCGTCGATCCGGCCACGCAGCTGGGTTGGACGCCGCCGCCCTATCCCTACGACCGGCTGGGCGAGATCGTGGCCCGGGCCGAGGCACACGCCGGCGGCGCGGTGGACCTGTCGGTGGGAACCCCCACCGACGCGCCGCCCGCCGAGGCGGTCCAGGCGCTGGGCCACTCGGGCACCGAGCGCGGCTATCCGGCCTCGGTGGGCTCCCCGGCCTTCCGGGCCGCGGCCTGCGAGTGGATGGCCCGCCGGCTGGGCGTCACCGTCGATCCCGGCGCCGTGGCCGCCTGCATCGGCACCAAGGAGCTGGTGGCCGGGGTGCCGCAGTGGCTGCGGCTGCGCCGCCCCGACCGCGACACCGTCCTGTACCCGTCGATCAGCTACCCCACCTATGCCATGGGGGCCACCCTGGCCGGCTGTCGGGCCGTGCCCGTGCCCCTCGACGACCGGTACCGCCTCGACCTGGCGGCCATCGATCCGTCGGACGCGGCCCGGGCCCTGTGCCTGTGGGCCAACACGCCCGGCAACCCCACCGGCGGGCTCGACGACCTGGCCGCGGTGGCCGCAGTGGGGACGAGCGCACGACGTCACCGTGTTCAGCGACGAGTGCTACGTCGAGTTCACCTGGGATGGTCCGCCCCACACGGTGCTGGAGCACGGGCTGGACGGCCTGGTGGCGGTGCACTCGCTGTCCAAGCGTTCGAACCTGGCCGGGGTCCGGGTCGGCTTCTACGCCGGCGACCCCGAGCTGGTCACCTTCCTGTCCGAGGTCCGCAAGCACGCCGGCTTCATGGTGGCCGGCCCGGTGCAGGCGGCGGCGGTGGCCGCCTGGGGCGACGACGCCCACGTGGATGCCCAGCGGGACCGCTACCGGCAGCGCCTGGCCCGGATGGCCGACATCCTGGGTCGCTGGGGCCTGTCGGTGGACCTGCCGGCCGGCGCCTTCTACCTGTGGGTGGCCGCGCCGGATGGCGACGCCTGGGCCCTGACCCGGCGACTGGCGGCCGACGGCGGCGTGGTGGCCAGCCCGGGCGAGTTCTACGGGCCCGACGGCTCCGGGAGCGTGCGACTGGCCATGGTCCAGCCCGACGACCGCATCGAGCTGGTGGCCCGCCGGCTGGGGGTGGCCTGATCCCTGGTGCCGCGGCGGCGGCCGGGCCCGGGTTGGGACACAATGAGGCGATGTCGATGGCGGGTGGTCCCCCATCCAACCCCTCCTATGGTGCGATGCCGGCGCCCGCCGCGGCGCGCCAGCCGTCGATGTTGCCGGTCTGGCTGGGCATCGTGGTGCTGGTGGTGGGCGTAGGCGGTTCGATCGTGTGGTTCATCACCGGCGCGGTGGGAGTGGTCAATCGGATCAACGACCTGCCCCGGGTGGCAGTGCCGGGACGGGCCACGGTCGATCTGACCGGGGAGCTATCGCATCTACGCCGAGTACAGCGGCGCCACCTCCGACTCCGGGCCCGCCGACGACCTCGGCCCCATCACCGTCACCGACTCCTCGAACCAGTCGCTCCACGTGAACGCGCCGGACATCCAGGAGACCTATGCGGTCGGGCCCCACCAGGGGCGTCTGGTGGGCAGCTTCGCCGCCCCCCAGGACGGCGCCTACACCATCGCCATCGCCGACGGTGGCGGGCTGAACGGCTCCACCGTGAGCGGGATGGACCTGGCGGTGTCCAAGGGTCCCGCCCTGTTCTCGAGCTCCAACCTGGCCAGCTTCGGGTTCGCCCTGCTGCTCGGGGCGGTGAGCGCGCTGGTCGGCGTGGTGTTGCTGGTGGTCGGCCTGATCCGTCGCAGCCGCTGGCGCCGCGCCCAGATGGCCCTACTGGCTCCCACCTGGATGCCCCCGACCCCGGGACCCTATGGCGCTCAACCTGGCGGCGCGCCCTATGGCGCTCAACCTGGCGGCGCGCCCTATGGCGCTCAACCTGGCGGCGCGCCCTATGGCGCTCAACCTGGCGGCGCGCCCTATGGCGCTCAACCGGCGCGTGCGCGCCCGATGGCGCTCAACCGGATCCGCCATCCTTCGACTCGCCGCCATGGGGCGCGCCCCCCGGCGCCGCGCCCGGGTCTGCGGGCCAGGCGCCGGCGCCGCCCCCGGGCCCGGTGCCGCCCGCGGCCGGTGCTCCGTGGGCCCCACCCGCCGCACCCCCCTCGGCTGGTTCGCCGTGGGCCCCACCGGCGGGACCGCCGGCCGGTGGACCCGGCATGCCTCCACCAGGCGTGGCCCCCACTGAGAGGCCGCCGGCCACGCCGCCGCCCCTCACCCCGGGTGCCACCCCCACCCCCGGTCTCACCGCGCCCGAGACCCCGCCCATCACCCCTCCGGGCTGGGACCCGCCGGGTCGCACGACCCGGAGACGACTCCGACCGGTGACCCTCGGGCCCCTCGTCCCCGCGCCCACCGCGGCCGACCAGTCGTGGCGCACGCCAGAGGAGACGGCTGAGTCCCGCCGTCGCCTGCGGGCCACCGCCGGGATCGTGGCCGTGGCCCTCGGGATCCTCGGCGTGGTGGTGTGGTTCGTCTTCCTGTCGCCCTACAGCTTCAGCCGGTTCCCGCTGGCCGACCAGTACCGCACCTTCAACGCCCACCAGGGCGGCTCCTACGTCGTGTACCTGGAGTTCCCGGGCGAGAGCCAGCCGTCGTTGCCCCCCGCCCTCGACGTGTCGGCGTCGTCGCTGTCGGGCCAGCGCATCCAGGTCCGTCGGGTGGGCCAACTCGGCGTGGTCGGCGCGCCCGACGCCTATCACGTGGGGCGCTACGAGGGCCGGGCCATCGCCACGGTCACCGTCAGCGGGGGAGGGGCGTTCCTGCTGACCATCGACCATCGCCCGGTGTCGACCGCGGACATCGATCGGGAGCTGCCCGTGACCGAGGGGACCATCGCCGTGGGTCGGGCCTGGGGCCGGGGTTGGGCCACCGGCCTGTGGTTCGCGGCCGTGTTGTTCGTGGTGCCGGTGGGCATCGGGATCGCCCTGTTGGCATCGAGCAGGCGTCGTCGTCCGCTCCGGTAGCGTGGCCCGATGGCCGATCTGCAAGCCACCATCGAGTCCCTGTGGGCCAATCGTGACCAGTTGGCGGTGAACGACGCCGAGGCCAATCGCCACGTGCTCGAGGCGGTGACGCTGCTGGACCGGGGCGAGGCCCGGGTGGCCGAGATCGCGGCGGACAGTTCGGTGGTGGTGCACGAGTGGTTGAAGTTGGCCATCCTGCTCTACTTCCGCCAGAGCGAGATGGCCACCATCGAGCTGGGCCCGTTCGAGTACGCCGACAAGATCCCGCTCAAGCACGACTTCCAGGCCGCCGGGGTGCGGGTCGTGCCGGGCGCCTCGGCCCGGTTCGGGTCGTTCCTGGACCGGGGCGCGGTCATGATGCCCAGCTACGTGAACATCGGCGCCCGGGTGGGGGCCAACTCCATGGTCGACACCTGGGCCACGGTGGGATCGTGCGCGCAGATCGGCGCCAACGTGCACCTGGGCGGGCGGCGTGGGCATCGGCGGTGTGCTGGAGCCGCCCCAGGCCGCGCCGGTGATCATCGAGGACGATTGCATGATCTTCAGCCGCTGCATCGTCGTGGACGGCGCCCGCGTGGGCCAGGGCTCGGTGCTCGGTGCCGGTTGCATCTTGTCGAGCACCATCCCGGTGATCGACGTGGAGACCGGCCAGGAGCTGGCCCGGGGCTCGGTGCCACCGTGGTCGGTGGCGGTGTCGGCCACCCGCCCCCGTCAGTTCCCCGGCGGTGAGTTCGGGCTGCCCTGTGTGGCCGTGCTCAAGCGGCTGACCGAGGGCGAGCGCCACGACAAGGCCCAGCTCAACGCCATCCTGCGCGACCACGGCGTGGCCCAGTGAACGATCGACGGGCGCGCTGAGGGTGGCCGCCGCCCCAGACTTGTTGGCCCGGGCCGCCGAACTGGTCGACATCGCGTTCGGAGAGCGGGAAGGAGGCCGACCTGGTGGCCCACCTCGAGCGCCAGCTGGCCGACGTGGCCGGGCTCGAGCTGACCCGGGTGGGGGACAACCTGGTGGCCCGCACCGACCGGGGACACGCCCAGCGCCTGGTGCTGGCCGGCCACACCGACACGGTGCCGGCCAACGGCAACGCCGGGGCCCGCATCCAGGGCGACACCCTCCACGGCCTGGGCGCGGCGGACATGAAGGGGGGACTGGCCGTCATGGTGGAACTGGCCCGCACCGTGTCCGAGCCGGCCATCGACCTCACCTACGTCTTCTACGCCCGCGAGGAGGTGGCGGCGGAGCGCAGCGGCCTGCGCGAGCTGATCGGCGCCCGTCCCGACCTGGTGGTGGGCGACGCCGCGCTGCTGGGCGAGCCCACCTCGGCCGGCCTGGAGGCCGGGTGCCAGGGCACCCTGCGCCTGCAGGTGACCCTGATCGGGGGCGGGCCCACACCGCTCGGCCCTGGATGGGACGCAACGCCGTGCACCGTGCCGGGCCCCTGATCGAGGCGGTGGCCTCGAGCCCGCAGCGTCGACCGGAGATCGACGGATGCCAGTTCCGCGAAGCCCTGCAGGTGGTGACCATCGAGGGCGGGGTGGCGGCCAACGTGGTGCCCGACCGGGTGGTGCTGACCATCAACCATCGGTTCGCGCCCGATCGCACGCCCGAGGAGGCCGAAGCCCAGGTGCGGGGCGTGATCGAACCGTGGCTGGAGGCCGGCGACGAGGTGACGAGGATGGACGCGGCCAGTGGGGCCCTGCCGGCCACCACCCATCCACTGATCCGGACCCTGGTCGAGCGCCAACACCTGCCGGTGGAGGCCAAGCTGGGTTGGACCGACGTGGCCCGCTTCGCCGAGCTGGGCATCCCGGCCGCCAACTTCGGACCCGGCGACCCCACCAACGCTCACACCCCCGGCGAGTTCGTGACCCGCGACGAGCTCGACCGGGTGTTCGCGGCCCTCGAGGACCTGATCCGCTCGGGTAGCGATGGGTCGGCAGCTCCCTAGACTCGGCTGCGTATCGGGTCCCGTCCGACCCGACACCTCGAACCCACCAACACACTGAGGAGCATCGATGGCCATCGAGATCGGGCAGCCCGCGCCGGAGTTCTCGCTGAAGGACCAGTCCGGAGAGATGGTGAGCCTGTCGGACTTCAAGGGCAAGCAGGCCGTTGCCCTGGTCTTCTACCCCTTCACCTTCACCGGGGTGTGCGAAGGCGAGCTGTGCCGGCTGCGTGACGACTTCAGCGAATACACCGACGCCGGGGTGCAGGTGCTGGCCTGCTCGTGCGACAGCGCGTTCGCCCAGAAGCAGTGGGCGGCCCAGCAGGGCTACCAGTTCCCGGTGCTGTCGGACTTCTGGCCCCACGGTGCGGTGGCCAAGGCCTACGGCGTGTTCAACGAGCAGCTCGGTTGTGCCAACCGGGGCACGTTCGTGATCGACAAGGACGGCATCGTGGTGGACGTCTTCGTCAGCCCCGACCTGGGCACCGCCCGGGAGAAGAGCCGCTACGACGAGGCGCTGGCCAAGCTCTGATCTCAGCGCTCGTGCACCGCGACCGCTGACCACGCGGGCTCCGGCCTCGCCAGCAGGCGACACCGGAGTCCGCGTGGGCTCACAGCTTGCGCATGACCGTGACGACCTTGCCGAAGATCGCCACCTCGCCCGGATCGAAGACCATGGGCTCGAGCTCGGCGTTGGCCGGCAGCAGCACCACCCGGGTGCCTTCGTTGCGGTAGGTCTTGACCGTGGCCTCGTCGCCCGGGATGCCGGCCACCACGATGTCACCGTTGTCGGCCACGGTCTGGGAACGGGCCACGATGAAGTCGCCGTCGAGGATGCCGGCCTCGATCATGGACGTGCCCCGCACCCGCAGCATGAACAGATCGCCCTCACCGGTGAAGTCGGCGGGCAGGGGGAGCACCTCTTCGACGTTCTCCTGCGCCAGGACATCGGTGCCGGCGGCCACGTCGCCCACCAGCGGGACGTGGCGCACGGGACGGCGATCGAGATCGGACGCGCCCGAGGTCGGGTCGAACCGCACCTCGATGGCGCGGGGCTTGGTGGGATCACGGCGGAGGTAGCCGAGCCGCTGCAGGGTCAACAGGTGGGTGTGCACGGTGGAGGGCGACGTGAGGCCCACGGCCTCGCCGATCTCACGCACCGAGGGTGGGTAGCCCCGGACGTTGTTCTCGTGCTCGATGAAGTCGAGGATCTCGCGCTGGCGGGCGGTCAGGGGTTTGCTGCGGGCCATGTCGGCTCCTTCGGTGCCACGGGTTCGTGAGCTCGCGATCGAACTGATGTGCTGAGAGTAGCAGTCCGCCTGGTGGATGAGCAAACAATTGTTCGACTTGCGGTTGACAACGAACGAGCGTTCGTGTTTGCTGGACTCCCGCTCGGCGAACAGCGGTTCCCGAACGAACGTTCTACCAGATCATCGACGGCAGGTGGTGGCAATCGCCACCGGGGCCGCCGCTCCGACTGACTGTCATACCCCCTGAGGAGACTGGGTCCCATGGCTGCTGTCATCGTCACCACCACCGCTCCCCGCCCTTCGGCCGACCGGCCCACCTCCCGCCCGTCGTTGCAGGTCATCCCCGGCGGTCGAGCCGCCGCTCGCGCCCATGTCCGAGCCCACCGGGCCTCCCGAGCGGTGCCGGCGGCCGTGTACCGGCGTCGGCGCGTCGGCGCCCTGCTGGTGGTGGCCAGCGTGGCCCTGGTCGCCTATCTGGCCATCACCAGCTTGGCCGCCTCGGTCGGCGCCGTCACCACCCCGGGTGGTCCGGCGCACGCCGCCACCGCCCAGACGGGTGGTCGGGTGCATGTGGTGCAGCCCGGCGACACGGTCTGGTCCATCGCCCGCTCGTTGCATCCTCACGGTGACATCCGCATCGTCGTCGACCGCCTCGAGGCCCGGCTGGGCGGCGCCACGCTGCAACCCGGCCAGAGGGTCCAACTCGATGGACTCACCTCCTGAGCGCCAGCATCCTTCGGCGCATCGGCTCCAAGTCCTGCCGGTCGCGCCCAACCGTGGTCATGTCTCGCGCTCGGTCGACGGCGGGAAGGGGGGTGGTCCGGGTAGCGTCGCTCACGTGCGCTGTCCCGTCTGCTCCGATCTCGACGACAAGGTCGTCGACTCGCGCGCCAACGAGGACGGCTCGTCGATCCGGCGTCGTCGGGAGTGCCTGGCTTGTGGTCACCGCTTCACGACCTTCGAGCGCTGCGAGGAGCTGCCGCTGGTGGTGGTCAAGCGATCAGGTGACCGGGCGCCGTTCGACCGGGCCAAGATCGAGTCCGGCGTTCGGGCCGCGGCCAAGGGCCGTCCCATCGACGACGATCAGGTGGCCGGCCTGGCCGCCGCGGTCGAAGACGAGCTGCGACTCATCGGCGGCGACGTCTCCAGCGAACAGGTCGGGCGGGCCGTGCTCGAGCAGCTGGTCGGGCTCGACCAGGTCGCCTACCTGCGCTTCGCCAGCGTCTACAAGGGCTTCGACGACGCGGCCGACTTCCAGCGCGAGGTTCGACTGCTCAAGGCCACCGAGCCCAAGCAGCACTGAGCGCCACCCGCCCGCGAGGGGTCGCTCCTCACTCGCGGCGCACGTAGCGGGCCAACAGCGTGTCGTCGTCCTCGATGAGGCGGGCCAGGCGCATGGTGCGCGCCAGTTCGGGTGCCGGCCCCGAGATCATGCGACTCGACTGGCCGCCGGCCAGCAGGGGGGCCACGGTCACGCAGGCCTCCTCCACCAGGCCGTCGCGCAGCAGCTGGCCGTTGAGGATCGGGCCGCCCTCGCACAGCACCACGGCGGCTCCCTGGCGCCCGAGCTCGGCCAGGGCACCGGCCAGGTCGGCGTGCTGGTCGCCCACGGCCACGACGTCGGCCACGGCCCGGATCCCGGCGAGGGTCCGGTCGCGATCCGGCGCCCCGGCGGCGCCGGTGATGACCAACGGGCGGGTGGGCGTGTCGGTGAACAGGGCCGCGTCGAGGTCCAGCTCCAGGCGACCGCTCACGATGGCCAGTCGCGGAAACGGCTCCTGGCCCCGCGCCAACCGCTGCGCCTGGTGCTCGGCGCTGGTGCGTGGCGGACCGTAGTGCTCGGCGCGCACCGTGCCCGCCCCCACCAGGATGACGTCGGCCAGGCTGCGCAGCGTCACGAAGGCGGTGTGGTCCGCCGGGCCGCCCAGGCCGCCCGAGCGGCCGGCGACGGCGGTGGCCCCGTCGATGCTGACCACCATGTTGAGCAGCACCCAGGGGCGTCCCGGCGGCGGCGACCGGCGGTCGCCCAGGTAGGCGCCGGCGAGGTCCACGTCGTCGATGAGCTCGGGCAGCAGCTGGCGCACGCTCGACGGTACACAAACCGACTGCCTGTGGATTGTTCGTTGTTTATCCACCGGCAATTCACAGGTTGTTCCCTCTTTTGCCCCACAGGCCTTCCTTCGTATGGTGCTCTCCAGCAACGGAGCTGTGGCGCGGGCGATCGGAATGGTGGCTGGCGTCTTGAGGTTCTGCTGGCAGGACGACATCTTGGGGGGCCCGAGTGGCCGCCGTCGGGTTCGGCACGGGCCGGGTCGACGACGCGATCTCCCTCTGACCTGCTCGTTCGCGTCACAGCCATCCGTTGGACGCCGCGGCTCCGCAGATTTCTCGTCATCCGGGGCCGACAACCATTGACACCAGCGTAATTACGGTGATGTAATCCCTCCCACATCTTGTGGCTGGCCGGCGAGGGGGGCCGATCCGACCACAAGATCTGGTGTCTGGGGCAAAGCCGGCCCGAGGCGCCCGACACCAGCGCAGGGGCGGGATCGCCGACTTCCAGCGCTAGCCTGGATACCCCTCTGAGCGGTCTGGAGCAGGGCCCAGCAGCACCTCGAGCACCACCACCCACACCACGCTGAACGACCTACGAAACAGGGGAGATCGACCACATGGCCATGGCGCCGGAGCAGGCAGGGATCGGAGTTCGCCGTCACTTCACCACCCAGGGTGTGCACCCCTACGACGAGGTGGCGTGGGAGCGACGCGAACGCGCGCATCACGAACTTCCAGGACGGCTCCGTCGCCTTCGAGCAGCTCGACGTCGAGTTCCCGGTGGACTGGTCGCTCAACGCCACCAACATCGTGGCCCAGAAGTACTTCCGGGGCACCATGGGCACCCCTGAGCGCGAGCAGTCGTTGCGCCAGGTGATCGACCGGGTGGTCGACACCATCACCGAGTGGGGGATCGACGGCGGCTACTTCGTCGACGACCACGAGGCCGAGGCCTTCCGGGCCGAGCTCAAGCACCTGGTGGTGACCCAGAAGGCGGCCTTCAACTCGCCGGTGTGGTTCAACATCGGTGTGGCCGGCGTGCCCCAGCAGGCCTCCGCCTGCTTCATCCTGGCCGTCGACGACCACATGCACTCCATCCTCAACTGGTACGTCGAGGAGGGCACCATCTTCAAGGGCGGGTCGGGCTCGGGCATCAACCTCAGCCGCATCCGCTCCAGCGTCGAGCTGCTCAACGGCGGGGGCACCGCCTCGGGTCCGGTCAGCTTCATGCGGGGCGCCGACGCCTCGGCCGGCACCATCAAGTCGGGGGGCAAGACCCGACGGGCCGCCAAGATGGTCATCCTCAACGTCGACCACCCCGACATCGAGGAGTTCATCTGGTGCAAGGCCAACGAGGAGCGCAAGGCCCGCGCCCTCGAGGCGGCCGGGTTCGACATGAGCCTCGACGGCCGCGACATCACGTCCATCCAGTACCAGAACGCCAACAACTCGGTGCGGGTCACCGACGAGTTCATGCAGGCCGTGGTGGACGATGCCGAGTGGCAGCTGCGGGAGGTGACCAGCGGCAACGTGGTCAAGACCGTGCCCGCCCGCGAGCTCATGCGCCAGATCTCCAAGGCCACCTGGGAGTGCGCCGATCCGGGCATGCAGTTCGACACCACCATCAACCGTTGGCACACGGCGGCCAACACGGGGCGCATCAACGGCTCCAACCCCTGCTCGGAGTACATGCACCTGGACAACTCGGCCTGCAACCTGGCCAGCCTCAACCTGCTGAAGTTCCTGGGCCAGGACGACACCTTCGACGTCGAGGGCTTCCAGGCCGCCGTCGGCTGCGTCTTCACTGCCCAGGAGATCCTGGTCGGCCGGGCCGACTACCCGACCGAGCCCATCGCCGAGACCTCCCGCCAGTTCCGCCAGCTGGGCATCGGCTACGCCAACCTGGGCGCCCTGCTCATGGCCCTCGGCCTGCCGTACGACTCCGATGAGGGCCGGGCCTGGGCCGCGGGCATCACCGCCCTGATGACCGGCCACTCCTATGCCACCTCGGCCCGCACCGCCGCCCGCATGGGTCCCTTCGCCGGCTACACCGACAACGTCGAGCCCATGTTGGGGGTGCTCGACATGCACCGCCAGGCGGCGTCGCAGATCGATGAGGAGCTCGTCCCCAGCGAGCTGTTGAGCGCCGCTCAGCGCTCGTGGGACGAGGCGTGCGAGATCGCCGCCGACTTCGGGGTGCGCAACTCCCAGGCTTCGGTGCTGGCGCCCACCGGCACCATCGGGCTGATGATGGACTGCGACACCACCGGCATCGAGCCCGACCTCGGCCTGTGCAAGATGAAGAAGCTGGTCGGCGGGGGCAACATGACCATCGTCAACCAGACGGTGCCCCGTGCCCTGCGGCGCCTGGGCTACGACGCGGCCCAGATCGACGAGATCGTGGCCTACATCGACGAGAACAAGACGATCCTGGGCGCCCCCCACGTCGACCCCGATCACGTGCCCGTGTTCGCCTGCTCCATGGGTGACAACGCCATCCACTACAGCGGCCACGTCAAGATGATGGGCGCGGTGCAGCCGTTCATCTCGGGCGCCATCTCCAAGACGGTCAACATGCCCGAGGAGGTGTCGGTCGAGGAGGTCGAGCAGCTCCACATCGACGCCTGGCGTCTGGGCATCAAGGCCGTGGCCATCTACCGGGACAACTGCAAGGTGGCCCAGCCGCTGGCCATGGCCACCAAGGGCGGCGACACGGCCGAGTCCGGCGCGGCGGTGGCCGCGGCGGCGGCCGCCGACCAGGTGGTCGAGCGCGTGGTCGAGAAGATCGTGCACCAGCCGGTGCGCCAGCGCCTGCCCCGAACCCGCCGGTCGCGCACCTTCGAGTTCCGGGTGGCCGACTGCAAGGGCTTCGTCACCGTGGGCGAGTACGACGACGGCAACCCGGGCGAGATCTTCGTGCGGGTGTCGAAGCAGGGCTCGACCCTGGCCGGCATCATGGATGCCTTCGCCATCTCGGTCAGCCACGGCCTGCAGTACGGCGTGCCCCTGCGCAGCTTCGTGGAGGCGTTCACCGGCATGCGCTTCGAGCCGGCCGGCATGACCGACGATCCCGACCTGCGCATCGCCAACTCGCTCATGGACTACCTGTTCCGCAAGCTGGCGCTGCTGTACCTGTCGCCTGACGAGCGGGCCGAGCTCAACATCTTCAGCACCGCCGAGCGCATGCAGCCCACCCTGCCCGGGGTGGAGGACACCATGGTCGAGACCCGTCAGGGTTCCGAGCTGCCGGCCGATCCGCCGTCGGTCGAGTCCGCCTCCGAGCTGGTGGCCACCCTGTCCGCGTCGACGGCGACTGCCACCAGCTCGGTGCGGGTCAACCACGACGCGCCCATGTGCATGCAGTGCGGTGTCCAGATGCAGCGGGCCGGCTCCTGCCACGCCTGCCCCAGCTGCGGCACCACCAGCGGCTGCAGCTGATCCGGGGCCGGGATGGGCCAGGCCATAGGGGACGCGCTGCCGTTCGCGCTGGGCGTGGCCATCAGCCCGATCCCGATCATCGCCATCATCTTGATGCTGCTGTCGTCGCGGGCCGGCGCCAACAGCACCGCCTTCCTGGCCGGCTGGGTGGTGGGCGTGACCGGGGCGGCCATCGTGTTGCTGGCCGTGTCCGGGTCGCTGAGCACCAACGCCGACGGCTCGGCCTCCACCAGCTCGGGGGCGATCAAGCTGGTGCTGGGCCTGGTGCTGATCGCCATGGCCGGGCGCAACGTTCGCAAGCGCCCCCATGACGGCCAGGAAGCGGACCTGCCCAAGTGGTTGGCCAGCATCGACACGCTCACCCCACCCAAGGCCGCAGGCCTGGGCGTGCTGCTGTCCGCCGTCAACCCCAAGAACCTGCTGCTGATCGCCGGAGCCATGCTGGCCGTGTCCCAGGTGGACCTGACCCGCACCGATCAGGTCGTGGTGGTGGCCGTGTTCGTGGTCATCGCCATCAGCACCGTGGCCGCGCCGGTGATCATCTACCGGACGGCCGGGGCCCGGGCACAGACCCTGCTCGACGCCATGAAGGCGTGGCTGACCACCAACAACGCGGTGGTCATGGCCGTGCTGTTGCTGGTCATCGGCGTGGTGCTGCTGGGCAAGGGGATCGCCGGCCTGTCGGCCTGAGACAGAGCGGCCTGACGCTTCAGGCGCTGACCGACAGCAGGTCGACGCCCAGGTGGATCACCCCGTCGAAGTGGGCGGCGGCCTCGTCGATCCACTCCTGTTCGGTGCCCGGCGCCGGCGGTGGCACCGGATGGGTCAACACCAGGGTGGCCACCCCGTTGCGGGCGGCGGTCTGCGCGGCCTGTTCCACCGATGAGTGGTAGTCGATCACGTCCTGGAGCCGAGCCGACGGGATCATCTGGATGATCGATGGCCGGATCACCGTCTGCACGTAGACGTCGGCGTCGGCGCACAGCTGGTCGAGCCCGGGACAGGGCACGGTGTCACCGGCGATGACCACCGCCTTGGCCGTCGTGTTCCACCCGGTAGCCCACGGTGGGTCGGACCGGCGCGTGGTCAGTGGGCGCGGCCAGCACCCTTACCCCCGCCTGGTCGAACACCACGCCCTCGGACACCTCCGTGACCTGGACCTGCGGACCTTCGGTCAGGTCCTCGTGGTGGGCCAGCCGGTAGCCGATGTCGTCGGCCAGCATGTCCAGGGTGCGGTCCACGAACCGCTGGGTGCCCACCGGGCCCACCACCACCAGCGGGTTGGGGGTCGGCGAGAGCGCCCAGCGGCTGGTGACCAGGTCGTTGAAGTCGGTGATGTGGTCGCTGTGGAGGTGGGTCAGGAAGACGGTGGCGAACGACGTGGGCCCGGACCAGGCGGCGGCGGCCCGCATGAGCACGCCCCGCCCGGAGTCGAACAGCAGGTCGAGCCCGCCGGCGCGGACCAGGGTCGACGGCCCGGCCCGATCCGGCGAGGGGAGCGGGCTTCCGGTGCCGAGCAGGATGACGTCCATGCCCAGATTGTGTCACCTCGACTGTCATTTGTCTCACCCGGTGCTTGGCCGGTGCGGTCCGGGCGAAATCGGCGTGCGCACCTGAGGTTCGTCGGTCACCATGAGTCCATGCAGATCCGGCAGCCTGCCGCGCCCGCACCCTTCTCATGGACCCTTCCGAACGCCTCCCGGTGGTCGCCCAGTTGGACGACTACGACAGCCCGAGCGATGTCATCGACATGCTCGGTCTGGCCGCGTTCGTCTCGGGTGCCGAACCCTGGGCGCGCTCGGTCAGCCTGCAGCGGGTCCGTCCCGAGGCCACGCTCCTGCCCCTCGGCGCGGCCACGATTCGCACGGCGCACGCCGCCAACTCGGTAGCCACGCTGGCCGCGGGACCGGATTGGACCCTGCGGACGCGACGCTCGAACGACCGCACCGCCGAGCTCACGGTCACCGCCGTGTCGGCCGACGTGGGCCGTCGGGTGCTGGCCCAGGCATCGGCGGGCGCCTGTGAGCCGCCTCCGCCGGCCACCGAGATCGTCATGGGCTTCTGGTACGCCGGCCACACCGGTCCGCGACGCAACGAGCGGGCCATCGCCGCCGCCCCCTGGGCCCAGATCCGGGGGAACTACGGCGCGGCGGTGGCCAGCGGCATCGAGCGGTTGCTGATGCTCGACCCGACGCGCCTGCCCGGGCGCCTGGCCCTGCTCCACGGCCCCCCGGGTACAGGTAAGACCACCCTGCTGCGGGCTCTGGCCCACGCCTGGGGCTCGTGGTGCAAGGTCGACTTCGTGCTCGACCCCGAGCGGCTGCTGGACAACCCCGACTACCTGATGAAGGTGGCCCTGACCGACGACACCGACGACACCGACGGCGACGACGACGGCGTCGCGCCAGACGGCGCCGGATCGGCTCCCGACGGACCGGGTGCTCGCTGGCGGCTGCTGGTGCTGGAGGACTGCGACGAGCTCATCCGGGCCGAGGCCAAGTCGCGGAGCGGCCAGACACCTGGCCCGCCTGCTGAACCTGACCGACGGGCTATTGGGTCAGGGCCTGCGACGTGCTGGTCTGCCTGACCACCAACGAGGACGTGGCCCGGCTGCACCCGGCCATCGTGCGGCCCGGCCGTTGCCTGGCGCAGCTCCACGTCGGGCGTCTGTCCCAGGCCGAGGCCCGAGCCTGGCTGGGCACCTCGCAGGGGGTCGATCCCGACGGGGCCACCCTGGCCGAGCTGTTCGCTCGTCGCGACGAGCTCGACCGCATCGACGCCGAGCGACCCGACGAGCGAGTCGGGCTGTACCTCTAGGCCGCGTGACCCGATTCAGTCGCGGGCCGGGTAGCGGGCCGCCCGGGTGCCCGGGGGATGGGAGACGCCGGGCTGGGCGTCGGGGTTCTCGACGCACACCTCGCACTCCAGCCCGTCGGGGTCACGGAAGAACAGGCTGAGCATCGACCCGAAGTCGGTGACGAAGTCGTCGGCCGCGCCCCGGGCCATGAGCCGGTGGCGGATGGTCTCGAACGCCTCGAGCGAGTCGGCCTGGAGGGCCAGGTGATCGATCCGGCCCCGCCCGAACATCGGGGTCTGGTGGTCGGCCTCGGTGTTGCCCTCGATCTGGAAGACGTTGAGCTCGGACCAGTCTCCGATCTTGATGATCGACAGGCGCGGACCCCCGCCGTCGGGGAGCTCCGAACCGTCGCGCAGGATCTCGGCGTCGAACACCTCCCGGTAGAAGTCGTGGAGCCGCTCGGTGTCGTTGGTCAGGGTGGCCACGTGGTTGAGACCTCGCAACAGCATGGACCCTCCAGGGGACGTGGACCCGTTGGCACCCCCATACTGCGGATCCGGCCGGTCTTGGGGGCCGGTAGGGTGTGCCCCCATCGGGTCCGGGTCCGCGGGCGCACGCATGGAGGGAGCAGGCATGGCTGACGAATGGGGTCCCCTGGCCGCGCTGGTGGGGGAATGGGAAGCCGAGGGCGGCCTCGACACCGCCTATTCGCACAGCCGCCACGAGGTGGTGGGCACGCCGTACCTCGAGAAGGTCACCTTCAAGCCCTTCGGGCCCGTCGACAACGGCTCCCAGTCCCTCTACGGACTCGACTACAAGACCGCCATGTGGCGCGGCGACGAGCAGAACCCCTTCCACACCGAGGTGGGCTACTGGCTGTGGGACGCGGCCACCGGCGAGGTGCTGCGCGGCTTCGTGGTGCCCCGGGGGATCACCGTGCTGGCCGGCGGCACGGCCACGGCCGACGCCACCAGCTTCAGCTTGTCGGCCCGGCCCGGCCAGGCCGGCTACGCCATCGGCGAGAACCGCTACCTGGCCGACCACGCCTCCACCCTCAGCTACGACGTCACCATCACCGTGGACCGGGCGGCGGACACCTGGTCCTACGACGAGACCACCATGCTCAAGATGGCCGAGTTCCACGAAGCCCTTCGCCCACACCGACCACAACACCCTGCGCCGGGTCGGCTGACACGAGCCGAGGGTGCTGACCGGCCGGCTCAGGCCAGGTCGCCCAGCTCCAGGGTGCCGTCGGGACCCAGGGCCAGCGGCAGCGGCCGCCACCACCGCGTCGAGGTCGATGGGCCCGTAGATGTGGGGGAAGCCGTCGGGGCGATCCGACGGGACCTCCACGCGGATCTCCGAGGTGATGCGCCGCGGGTCGATGGTCAACAGCACCACATCCGCGCGTCCGCGGTAGAAGGCGTCAGCCGTGCCCCGCACCTGCGAGGCCATGGAGCAGTGGATGAAGCCCTCCTCCTCCAGGGAGCGATCGGCGGTGGAGCGCCGGTAGTCGCCGGCCGACCTGGGCCGCCTCCCATTCGTCGGCTGCGGCCAGGTGGTAGATGCGCTCGGGCAGGTCGGTCACGGCGCCGGATGGTAGCGGCCCCCTCCGGGTGCCCCGTCGAGCGGTTGGAACCGGGTCGCCCTCCCGCTAGGATCTGACGTTGACGTAAGATCCTGTTTCGGAGAAGGACAGTCGATGAGCGCTCCCACCCTCGAACCGTCGGCCGTGGCCGGCTCCCCGGCCACCCACCGCGACCGGGCTCGCGCCAGGGTCCGCCCGGTCCCCACTACAAGTGGACTGCGCTGTCGAACACCACGCTGGGCATGTTCATGGCTGCGCTCGACACGTCGATCGTGCTGATCTCGCTGCCGGCCATCTTCCGGGGCATCAAGCTCGATCCACTGGAGCCCTCCAACATCAGCTACCTGCTGTGGATGCTCATGGGCTACCTGGTGGTGACCGCGGTGCTGGTGGTCACCTTCGGCCGGCTGGGCGACATCTTCGGTCGGGTGCGGATGTACAACGCCGGGTTCGCCATCTTCACCGCCGCCTCCATCGCCTTGTCGCTCACCCCCTGGACCGGCAGCGCCGGGGCCATGTGGCTGATCGTGTTCCGCATCGTCCAGGGCGTGGGTGGCGCGCTGCTGATGGCCAACGCCACCGCCATCCTGACCGACGCCTTCCCAGCCCGGGAGCGGGGCAAGGCCATGGGCATCGCCATGATGGCCGGGATCTCCGGATCGTTCATCGGCCTGGTCGTCGGCGGCATCCTGGCCGACATCGACTGGCGCCTCGTATTCTGGGTGAACGTGCCCTTCGGGCTGTTCGGCACGGTGTGGGCCTACCTCAAGCTGCGCGAGCTGGGGGAGCGCCAGCCGGCCCGCATCGACTGGGCCGGCAACATCACCTTCGGGGCCGGCCTGGTCATGGTCCTGATCGGCCTGACCTATGGCCTGCAGCCCTACGGGGGCCACACCATGGGCTGGTCCAGCCCCTGGGTCCTGTTCGAGCTCATCGGCGGGGTGAGCCTGCTGGTCGCCTTCGTGTTCATCGAGCGGCGGGTGGTCGACCCGATGTTCGACCTCCACCTGTTCCAGATCCGGGCCTTCACCGCCGGCAACATGGCCAGCTTCTTGTCCTCGGTGGGTCGCGGCGGCCTCCAGTTCATGCTCATCATCTGGCTCCAGGGCATCTGGCTGCCCCTGCACGGCTACAGCTTCGAGCGCACCCCGCTGTGGGCCGGCATCTACATGCTGCCCATGACCGCCGGGTTCCTGGTGGCCGGGCCGATCGCCGGTTGGCTCTCGGACCGTCACGGGGCCCGGCCCTTCGCCACCGGCGGCATGCTGGTGGCCGCGGCCTCCTTCGGCCTGCTGATGCTGCTGCCGTCGAACTTCTCCTTCCCGGTGTTCGGGCTGCTGCTGTTCATGAACGGCGCCGGCATGGGCATGTTCGCCGCCCCCAACACCACCGGGATCATGAACAGCGTCCCGCCCAACCGCCGGGGCGCGGCCTCGGGCATGCGGGCCACCTTCCAGAACACCGGGATGGTCCTGTCCATCGGCGTGTTCTTCTCGCTCATGATCATCGGCCTGGCCAGCTCGCTGCCGTCCACCATGCAGACGGGGCTGGTGGCCAACCACGTGCCCGTGCCGACGGCGGCGGCGGTGGCCCACGAGCCGCCCGTGGGCGTGCTGTTCGCCGCCTTCCTGGGCTACAACCCGATGCAGAAGCTGCTGGGCGACAAGACCCTGGCCGCCATGCCCCACGCCTCGGCGGCCACGGTCACCGGCAAGCAGTTCTTCCCCACGCTGATCTCCGACGCCTTCATCCACGGGCTGCGCATCGCCTTCACGGCATCATTGATCATGTGCCTGATCGCGGCCTGGGCGTCGTGGATGCGAGGAGGGTTGGTGGAGGACGCCGACGCCGTCGAGTCCGACGGCGATGTGGTCGAGGCCGTGCTGGCCGACTGTTGAGCGCGCCGATGGGGTCCCACGCGTGAGAGGCTCGGCGCCGTGAGCGAGCTGCGCATCGGTGAGGTGGCCGAGCGCGCCGGGGTGTCCACGCGCACGGTGCGCTACTACGAGCAGGTCGGACTGCTCGATCCCTCGAGCCGCAGTCCCGGCGGAACGCGCCGCTACGACGAGCGCGACCTGGCCCGGCTGCTGCGCATCCGCGAGCTGCAGTCGGTCATGGGCTTCGATCTGGACCAGATCCGCGCCATCGTGGGTGCCGAGGACCGCCTCGACGCGCTGCGGGCGGCCTACGGCGAGGCGTTGCCGGTGGAGCAGCGCAACCAGATCCTGGTGGAGGCCATGGGGATCAACCGCCAGCTGCGGGGCGAGGTCCAGGCCAAGATGGCCCGGCTGGGCGACTTCCTGGCCGACCTGGATCGCAAGGCCGTGCGGTACCGTCAGGTGGCGGCCGAGCGTCACGTCGAGGTGCCCCCGACGACCTCGACGCCTGACCGTGTCGACTACGCGCCACGACAGACACCAACGTCGGAAGGAAGCCGCCCATGCCACTCGTCGGTGAGTACGAGCCGAGCCCGTGGGGCCCGATCGCCGATCAGGTCGCCCTCTACGAGTCATCTGGCGGCACCGAGGGGCTCGACCTGGAAGGCCAGCCCTGCATCATCCTGACCACCCGGGGCAACAAGTCCGGCAAGTTGCGCAAGACGCCGCTGATGCGGGTGGAACACGACGGCCACTACGCGGTGGTGGCCTCGATGGGTGGCGCTCCCAAGCACCCGGTCTGGTACTTCAACCTGCTCGCCGATCCCCAGGTCACGCTGCAGGACGGCCCGCAGGTGTTCGACCTGGTGGCGCGTCAGGTCACCGGGGACGAGAAGGCGCGGTGGTGGGCCCGGGCCAACCAGGTGTGGCCGGCCTACGACAGCTACCAGGCGGCCACCAGCCGGGAGATCCCGGTGTTCGTGCTGGAGCCCGAAGCCTGACGGGCGCGCCAACCCCACCCGAGCGGGGTAGTGCCGGCGGCCGAGTTGTCGACGTGGGGAGGGCGGAGACCCTGGTCAGCAACCCGACCGCCAGCGACCGTCATGCTCGCGGGTCAGCGCCCGTTTCGCAACCTGATCGTCATGTTTCTCGTCACAATTGTCACAATCGTCCTACAAGCGAGGACAGGCGACCGGCCTGGGCAGGTCGGCCTCGACTGGCCGGGTCACCTGGCGGGATCATCCGGCGGGTGACCGGCACCCACGTCGCTCACCGCCCCCAACCGTAGCCACGTCGCGGCCGCCGTGGCGCGCATCACCTGGGTCGGCTCCAGGACCAGGCAGAGGTGGTCCGATCCCACGTCGGTCAGGCTGACCCGGCGACCCACGATCCGGTCACCGCAGTCGTCGAGCAGGGGCACGCCGTGGGGCCCGGCCGTCCACGCGCACCGAGCGAACTTGTCCAGGTGGTCGCCGGTCTCGGCGCCGAACAAGGCGGCCAGGTGGTGGTGGTCGCCGCCCAGCAGGTGCAGGGCGAACCACCTGCAGTCCTCGGCCCGGGCCAGCTCGGCGGTGTGGTTGGGCTTGGACAGCCACACCGCGTACCGCCGGGGCTCGATGCCGGCCTGCGAGTGGAAGCCGATCAGGCACCCGGCCCGTTGCTCGCCCCGAACGGTGGTGAGCACGGCCATGGGCGGATCCAACGCGGCCGCCAGCTCGTCGAAGGCCTCGTCGGTGGTGCGCGGATCGTGCATCGGTGCCAGCTTCGCGCCGACGCGCCCGCGCTAGGGTCGACCTGACGCCGACGTCAGCAAATGCCGCGGTCAGCCAACGAGTTGGCAGGTGAGGGGGTTGCCGGACATGAGGATCGTGCTCGACCAGGACGCCTGCACCGGCCATGGCCGTTGCTATGCGCTGGCCCCCGAGGTGTACGACGCCGACGACGAGGGGCACTGCCTGCTGCGGATCATCGGCGACGTCCCCGCCGACCTCGAGGCCGGCGCCCGGTCCGGGGCCGACAACTGTCCCGAGGGTGCGCTGAGCGTCGATCCCTGACGGCACCACCAAGATATCCTGACGGACCGTCAGATCTCGCTAGGGTCCGGGCGTGACCCCGGAGGTGCACCAGCCATGCTCGACTACCTGATCCAGGGCGGGACGGTGATCGACGGCACCGGCTCGCCGGGTCGTCGGGCCGACGTCGCCATCCGCGACGGACGCATCGTGGCCATGGCTGAGCCCGGCCAGATCGACGAGGAGGCGGCGCGGGTGGTGGACGCCACCGCCAAGGTGGTCTGCCCCGGGTTCGTCGACCCCCACACCCACTACGACGCCCAGCTCTTCTGGGATCCGCAGGCCACGCCCAGCAACCTGCACGGCGTCACGTCCATCGTGGCCGGCAACTGCGGCTTCACCCTGGCGCCGGTGGCCGGGGACAACACCGGGTACCTGGTGGACATGATGGTCCGGGTGGAGGGGATGGCCAAGGCCGCGCTCACCGAAGGCGTGCCCTGGGACTGGGACAGCTTCGCCAGCTACCTCGATCGGCTGGACGGCAACCTGGGCGTCAACGCCGCCTTCATGGTGGGCCACTGCGCGCTGCGCCGCCAGGTCATGGGGGCCGACTCGGTGGGCCAGGAAGCCACCGACGAGCAGATCGCCGCCATGCGCCAGCTGCTCGGCCAGGCCATCGAGGCCGGTGGCCTGGGTCTGTCCACCACCCAGTCGTTCACCCACGCCGACGGCGACGGCCAGCCGGTGCCCTCCCGTTGGGCTACGCCCGACGAGCTGCTGGCCCTGTGCGACGAGGTGGCGGAGCACCCGGGCACCCAGCTCGAATGGGTCACCGACGGCTGCCTCAAGGGGTTCTCCTCCGACGAGGTCGACCTCATGATCGAGATGAGCCGGCGCGCCGGGCGTCCCCTCAACTGGAACGTGCTGGTGGTCGACTCGGCCGAGCCGGAGCGCTACCGGGCTCAGCTCGAGGTCGGAGCCGAAGCCGAACGCCGGGGGGCCAAGGTGGTGGCCCTGACCATGCCCACGCTGGTGGGCATGAACATGAGCTTCCTGACCTTCTGCGCGCTCTTCCAGCTCCCGGACTGGATGGAGGTGCTGGGCCTGCCCGTGCCCGAGCGCATGGCCGCCCTGCGCGACACCCAGACCCGCATCCATCTGGAGAACCGGGCCAACGCGCCCGAGGCCGGGGTGTTCGCCCGACTGACCGGTTGGGGCCGGTACCGGATCGGCGACACCTACAGCCCGGCCAACGAAGGGCTCAAGGGCCGGCTGGTGGCCGACATCGCCCGCGAGCGCGGGGTCCGCGACTTCTTCGCCCTGGTCGACATCGTGCTGGCCGACGACCTGCGCACCGTGCTGTGGCCCGGACCCACCGACGACGACGCCGAGAGCTGGCGGCTGCGGGTGGGTGCCTGGCGCTCACCCCACGCGCTGCTGGGTGGGTCCGACGCCGGCGCCCACCTCGACCGCATGTGCGGGGCGCCCTACACCACCGAGTTCCTGGGCGACTGCTTGCGGGGCAAGCAGCTCATCGGCCTGGAGGAGGCCATCCACGACCTCACCGACGCCCCCGCCCGGCTCTTCGGGTTGCGGGACCGGGGTCGCCTGGCCGAGGGCTGGATCGCGGACGTGGTGGTGTTCGATCCGGCAACCATCGATGCCGGCCCGGTGGAGATGGTCCACGACCTGCCCGGTGGAGCCGGACGGCTCTACGCCACGGCCGAGGGCGTCGAGCAGGTCTTCGTGAACGGCCGGCTGGCGGTGGACGCCGGCCGGGCCACCGGCGCCCTGGCCGGGCACATCCTGCGCTCCGGTCGCGACACCGAGACGGTCGGGGTGGGCGGGTGACCGACCTGGCCGGGAAGGTGGCCCTGGTCACCGGGGCCAGTCGCGGGATCGGCGCGGCCACCGCGGTGGCGCTGGCCGCGCAGGGGGCGTCGGTGGCGGTGGCCGCCCGCTCCACCGCCTCGGCTCCCCAGCGCACGCCGGGCACGCTGGACGAGACGGTGGCCCGCATCGCCGACGCCGGCGGCCATGCCCTGGCCGTGCCCACCAACCTGGCCGTGGCCGCCGAGGTCGAGGCCATGGTGGCCCGCACGGTGGAGCACTTCGGCCGCCTCGACGTGTTGGTCAACAACGCGGCGGTCACCTTCGTGGGCGACCTGGACATCCCGATGGCGCGCTACGAGCTGGTCATGGCCGTCAACACCACCGCCCCGCTGGTGGCCATGCGCGCCGCCCTGCCCCACCTGCGCGCCGCCGGGGGCGGCGCCATCGTGAACGTGTCGTCGGTGGCCGCCCTGTACCCCTATCCCGGGTTGATGGCCTACGGCATGTCCAAGGCCGCCCTCGAGCGGGCCACGGTGGACGTGGCCCGCCAGGTGGCGACCGACGGGATCGCGGCCAACGTGTTCCGGGTCGACATCCCCGTCGCCTCCGAGGGGTTCGTGGCCAACGCGCCCAGCGCCGACCACTCGTCCTGGGAGCCGTGCGAGGTGGCCGCCGAGGGCATCGTGTGGCTGGTGGGGAAGCCCCGGGCCTTCAGCGGGCAGCTGTTGAGCATGTACGAGCTGCGCCAGACCCACGGCATCATGGCCAGTCGGGCCGCCGATCCCGGCGGCCAGCTGGTGCCGCCCACCCGTCCCGCCTCGGGCCTGGTCGACACCGATCCGACCACCGACCTGTTCGAAGAGCCCTACCCGGACTCGTGAGCGCGGCCACGGTCTTCGTCACCCGCCCGCTCCCCCCGCCGGCCACCCGCCCGCTGGAGGCGGCCGGCTTCGACGTGGTGCAACAGCCCGAGGACCGTCCGGCGTCGCGTCGCGAGCTGCTGGACGCGGCCCGGGGCGCGTCGGGGATCCTGGCCATGTTGACCGATCGGATCGACGACGAGCTGTTGGACGCGGCCTCTGACCTGCGGGTGGTGGCCAACCTGGCGGTCGGCTTCGACAACCTCGATGTGGGTGCGGCCACCGCGCACGGGGTGGTGGTGACCAACACGCCCGGCGTGCTGACCGATGCCACCGCCGATCTGGCCTTCGCCCTGCTGCTGGCCAGCGCCCGCCGGCTGGGTGAGGGCGAACGGCTGGTGCGCGAGGGCCAGTGGAAGGTGTGGGGCCCGAACCAGCTGCTCGGCCGTCCCGTGGCCGGACAGACCCTGGGGATCGTCGGGCTGGGCGCCATCGGCACGGCGGTGGCCCGCCGGGCCCGGGGCTTCGACATGACGGTGCAGTACGTCAACCGCCATCCCAACCCGGCGGCCGAGGCGGCCACCGGGGCCCGCCGGGTGGAGCTCGACGAGCTGCTGGCCACCTCGGACTTCGTGAGCCTGCACGCGCCGCTCAACGACCAGAGCCGCCACCTCGTCGACGCCGCCGCGCTGGCCCGCATGAAGTCGACCGCGGTGCTGGTGAACACGGCCCGAGGTGCACTGGTGGACGAGGTGGCGCTGGTCGAGGCGCTGCGCTCGGGAGCCATCGCCGGGGCCGGGCTGGACGTGTTCGAGGGCGAGCCCCGCCTGGCTCCCGGACTGGCCGAGCTGGACAACGTGGTGGTCCTGCCCCACATCGGCTCGGCCACCACCGCGGCGCGCGGCGCCATGGTGGAGTTGGCCTGCGCCAACATCGTGGCCGTGCTGTCCGGCGCCGCCCCGCCCACGCCGCTCAACCCGGAGGTGCTGTCGTGACCGACCCGTCTGGTGTGCCCACCCCCGAGGCCCGCGACACCCTGGCCCGTCTGGGGGCAGCCACGTTGGGCGAGTCGGGGGGACGGGCCATGCGGGCCCGGATCCGCCCCATGTGGCCCGGTGCATCGGTGGTGGGCGAGGCCGTCCCGGTCCGGTGCGCGCCCGGGGACAACCTGGCCATCCACGTGGCCACCGCCACCGCCGGCCCGGGCCAGGTGCTGGTGGTGCAGATCGAGGGGGATCCCGAGCTGGGCCACTGGGGCGAGGTGCTCACCACCCAGGCCCAGGCCCGAGGGATCGCCGGGCTGGTCATCGACGGCGGGGTGCGCGACGTGGCCGCCCTCGCGGGTCGTGGTTTCCCCGTGTTCGCCACCATGCTCGCCCTGCGGGGTGCGCAGAAGGTGGCCACCGGCAGCGTGGGCGAGCCGGTGGAGGTGGGCGACGTGCTGGTCGAGGCGGGCGATGTGATCGTGGCCGACGGCGATGGCGTGACGGTGGTGCCGGGTGGTTCGCTGGCCGAGGTGCTGGCCGCCGGTGAGGCCCGAGAGGCCAAGGAGGCGACTATGTTCACCCAGCTGGAGGCGGGCGCGACCACCATCGACCTGTTGGGGTTGGACCCGTCGCCCATCCGACGGGCCGACTGAGCGTTCCATGGAGGTCCTGGCTGCCGGGAGCCTCTCGACCTGGCTGGTCGGGATGGTGCAGGCCCTGGCCGGCGAGCACGGGTCGGATGTGCCCTGTGACGGCTGCACCGCCTGCTGTCGGGCGTCACAGTTCATCCACATCGAGCCCGACGAGGTGGCCACCCTGGCCCGGGTGCCGGCTTCGTTGCGGTTCCCCGCGCCCGGGCTGGCGGACGGCCATGTGGTCATGGGCTACGACGAGCACGGGCGCTGTCCGATGCTGGTCGACGACCGCTGCTCCATCTACGAGGATCGGCCGCGGGCGTGTCGCACCTACGACTGCCGGGTGTTCCCGGCCACGGGTCTGGCGCCCGACGGGGTGGGCCAGGAGCCGATCCTGGACCAGGCCCGCCGCTGGCGGTTCGATCTGGACACCGTCGACGACGTGGCTGGCGGCGACGCCCTGCGAGCCGCGGCGGCCTATCTGGGCGATCACCCCGAGGTCTTCCCGTCGGGGGCGACTCCGGTCAGCACCACCCAGCTGGCGGTGTTGGCCGTCGAGCTGCACGAGCAGTTCCGGGCCGGCGAGCCCGATCCGGGATCGGTCCGGGTCGAGATCGCCCGGCGCGCTCAGCGCTGACGACGCCAGATGGCCGCCAGCTGGGGATCGACCCAGCCTTGGCCGACGTCGACGGCGGCGGTGGTGCTGAGGTGGATCCCGTCGGGGCGGTCGGCGTGGTCGTGGCCGCTGGCGGTGAGGTGCCCAGCCAGGTCGAGCACGACCACCTGGCCCGGACGCTGGGCCGGGAGCTGTCGGATCATCTGATCGAACCGTTGGGTGCGGTTCCCCACGCCGGGCATCGCCGGCGTGGTCAGCCACACGACCAGGGCACCGTGGCTGGCCAGCGCGTCGACGGTGTGCAGCATCTGGCCCTGGAGCCAGTTGTCGTAGGGCTGGCTGCCCAGGTGGCACCACGAGGGGCACACCCCGGGGATCTGACGGTCGTAGAGGTCGTTGGGTCCGAACAGGACCACGGCCAGATCGGTCTGATGTCGGGTGACGAAGTCGCGGTAGGCACCCAGCTGCTGGTCGCAGGCGCTGGACAGGGTGATCACCTGCCCGTCGGGTTGGCGGCGTTGACCGCCGGTGCCGACGCCGCAGCCGAGCTGGGCATCGCCGCCCAGGTTGGCGATGTCGAGGGGCCGTCCGGCGTCGTAGACCGAGCCTTCGGACAGGACCAGGCCGGTGGAGTCGCCGAACCAGGCCACCCGCGGCAGGCCCGCGGCCGTGCCGCCCGGGAGGGCTCGGGGGTGCTGGAGCGCCCGGGTGGCGGCGGCGAAGTCGTTGGGTGCGGGGGCGGCGTCGACGGTCACCACCAGGGCACCGGCGATGACCACGGCCGCCGCGGCCAGGCCCGCGAGAGCGACCCCGCTGCACACGTCGGGGTGGCGCGGTTCGAGCGGCTCGATCGGTCGATGGGCGGGAGCGCCGACGGCGAACCGGGACCTCCACCAGGTAGTAGGAGGCCAGCGCCAGCGCGGTGGTGACCAGCATCCGCAGCCCGAAGTCGGGCCACGGGGCCAGGTGGGTTCGGGCCGGGGTGAGCCACAGGAAGATCGGCCAGTGGAAGACGTAGAGGCCATAGGACACCAGGCCGATGGCCGCGCAGAGGGGCCACGCTGAGCAGTCGAGCCAGCAGGCCTTGGGGGACCAAGACCAGCGCCAGGACGACGAGCGCGGAGAGCCCGGCGTAGGCGGCCAGGCCACCGGCGTAGACCCAGGACGAGTCGAGCGTGGTGTCGACCCACAGGACCACGCAGGCGACCAGGGCGGCCGCGCCGGCCAGGCTCAGGGTCCGGCCGAGCCAGGGCCTCGTGTGGCGGACCCGCTCGGCCAGCGCCGCCGGCCCACCGGTCGTCGAGGGTCGGGCCAGCAGCAGCGCCAGGGCGGCTCCGGCCAGGATCTCGAAGGCCCGGGTGTCGGTGCCGTAGAAGATGCGGTCGTGGCTGAATCCGGCGAAGACGGTCAGGGCCAGCGACATGGCCATGGCCGAGCCGACCAGGGTGGCCAGGCGCCGGAGGGGATGGCGGCCACGCAGCGACCAGGCCGCGGCCAGGCCGAACACCAGGTAGAACTGGCCCTCGACGGCCAGCGACCAGAAGTGCTGCAACGGGGACGGGGCAGCGAAGAGCTGGGCGTAGGACTGGCCGCTGGCGATGAAGTGCCAGTTGATGGTGTAGGTCAGGGCCGTGACCATGTCGCCGAACAGGGCGCGCTGCTGATCGGGGGTGGCCACGGCCACGCCGAAGGCCAGCACCACCAGGGCGCCGAGCAGGGCGGCGGGCACCAGGCGGCGGAGCCGACGGCCGTAGAAGTCGCGCCGCGAGATGGACCCCGTCCGGCGATGCTCGGCCAGCAGCAGGGTGGTGATGAGGAAGCCGGAGAGGGTGAAGAAGGTGGAGACGCCGAGGAACCCCCCGGCGGCCCAGCTGAAGCCGCCGTGGAAGAACAGCACAGCCAGGACGGCAAGCCCGCGCAGCCCGTCGAGCCCCGGCCAACCCGGTCGGGGGGCGGTGGGCGGCGCCACGTCAACAGAGGGTTCTTCGGCAGTCAGTACCACGCCACGCACACCCTAGGTCGGGTGGTACGCCCGGAGGTCGACGTGGGTCCGGCCGGTCGGTCTAGCGTCGGCACGGTGCGCCCCG
Source organism: uncultured Microthrixaceae bacterium (assembly GCA_963793965.1). Taxonomy (GTDB): domain Bacteria; phylum Actinomycetota; class Acidimicrobiia; order Acidimicrobiales; family Acidimicrobilacustridaceae; genus UBA4742. Next base: position 121,162 of record CAWCCB010000005.1, on the reverse strand, counting down.
ACCTGCTGATCGATGCCGTCACCGATGCCCATCGTCGCCTGGTCGGCCGCGTCGATGGGCTGGACGACGCCCAGGTGGCGGCCCCGAGTCGCCTGCCGGGTTGGACGCGGGGCCACGTCATCACCCATCTGGCCCGCAACGCGGACAGCCACACGTGGATGTTCGAGGGGGCGGCCATCGGCGAGGTCCGGCGTCAGTACCCACGACCCGACATGCGCACCCTCGACATCGAGGCGGGCGCCCCACGAGGCGCGGCGGCGCAGGCGCAGGATCTGCGAGAGGCCTGCGCTCGACTCGAGCAGGCGTGGCGTGAGCTGCCTGTCGACGCCTGGGAGCGCAAGGGCGATGTCGGGCCCGGCCCGCGTTCGATGCTTGAGATCCTCTTCCGGCGTTGGCGCGAGGTCGAGGTGCATCACGTCGACCTGGACGTGGGCTACACCCTCGGCGACTGGCCCGACGCCTATGTGGCCGGTGAGCTGGAGCGCGACCTGCCTCGTCTGGTGGAGCGGGCCGGCCCGGCCGCGCTGGCGGCCTGGCTGCTCGGCCGCGGCCCCGCACCCGCGCTCGATCCCTGGTGAGATCAGGAGCGGTCCGCGCGTCGGATCAGGCCGCAAACGTGAGGCCGAGGTTGGGGGGCCGGCCCCGCTGGCGCTGACTGGTCAGGGTGCGCCCGCTGGGCGTGACCCAGGTGAAGGTCTGATCGGAGTTGGCGTGCATCTGCCAGCCTCGGCGGTGGGTGACGCCGTGGTGGCGCCGGCACAGCAGGGCAAGATTGGCCAGATCCGTCGGACCGAGCTGTTCGTAGGCCAGCACGTGATGGGCGTCGCACCAGCTAGGTGGATTACCACAGCCGGGGAACACACAGCCGCCGTCGCGGATGGCCAGGGCCCGTCGTTGGGCCGGGGTGGCCAGGCGCACGCTGCGGCCGAGATCGAGAGGCAGCCCGAGCGAGCTCAGGAGCAGGGCGTAGAAGGTGGCGTCGCAGAAGAGGTGGGCGTAGTGCGCCAGTTCGAGGGTGTCGCCGTCGATCGTGGTCAGTCGGGGAGCGATCGGAGCGACCGGCGGGCAACTCGTCATGGCGCGGGCATCGTCGGGGGCCGGTTCGGCTGACGGCGCCCGTGGGTCGGTTGCCGACGTGTGGAACACCAAGGTGATGCCGGCCCCCGGCGCGCGGCTGCTGGCTTCATCGGTGGCCTGACCCTTGCGGCAGAGCGACACCAGGGCGAGGGCCAGCAGGGTGGCGCGTCGGGGGATCGTGTCGATCGCGCCCGCCTGCTGGTCGTTGCGGAACTGGCGGAAGAGCACATCCGCTTCGGCTTCGACCGCCTGGGTGAACACGAGCGCCCCCTCACCCGCCAACTCACCGGACAGGATGACCTGATCGTCCGAGACCCGGTTGACGTGCAGGTGGTTGCGGGCCAGGTCGCGGTCGGGGTCGTAGCCGCCGTCCTGGTCGAGCAGGTCGGCCAGGACGGCGCACGTCGCGGCGCCAGATGGCGAACGGCGTGTGGAGGGCCAGCTCGATCAACTCGTCCAGGCCAGCGGCCAGGTCGTCAGCGATGCGGGGGTTGGCCGCGTCGACCAGCACTCGGGCGTGCTCGAAGGTGAGGTGGCCAGCGGACAGGGCGGCGTCGAGCGCGGACAACGAGCGCAGCTTGGTGCCCACCCGCAGGCGCGCCATCACGTGGGGTCGCGAGGCGTGGGCGCGATCGGCCAGCCAGGACGCGGTGCCCAGGCCGAACTCGCGGTCGCACACGCCTCGCCTCTCGAGCTCGGCCAGCACGTGGGCCTCGGCCGCGTCGAGCGCGGCCCGGGCCTGTTCGAGGGCGATGGCTGCGGCGCACAGCTCGTCGTCGGAGGCGACGCGCACCTCGGCGTGGGCCGCCCTCCGACTCCATGTCGCCAGCTCGCCAATCTCGAACATGTGCTCGATGCTAGCGGTACCTGGCCATCACAGCAAGCCATCTACAGTGTATGTTCTGTCATCTCACTCACGTGGTGGTGCCAGCCAGGCCGTCCCAGGTCCAGTGCGGGATGGCCAGCGCCTCAGGCACCACCGCGTCGGGCGGGGCGTAGGACATCACGTCGGCCACGGCCCATTCCATGTAGTCGCGCAGGGCGGCTCGGAACTCGGGGTCGTCGGGCAGGCCGGCATCGTCGGCGGCCCGCACGAAGCAGTCCACGAAGCGCCGACCCATGTCGACTTCGGCGTCGGTGTTGGCGTGGAGGTGGAGCATGGCGGACTGCCCGTCAGCGACCTCGGAGAACCGGGGTGGTCCGCCCAACACCTCGGCCCAGTAGGCACCCAGGCGAGCCACGTGATCGGGGCGGCCCGGTTCGAGAAGGGGTGGTTCAGGACGGGATCGTCCAGGCAGCGCTGGTGGTGGGCGGTGGCCAGGGCCAGGAAGGCGTCGTCGCCTCCGGCGAACTCGTAGAGGGTGGGTCGGGCCATCCACCCAGCTTGGCAGGGCCTCGGACGAGACGCGCCGGGACGGCCAGCGCCTACGGTGCGGAGATGCACATCGAGGAGATCCAGTACCGAGCCGACGACCGGGACCTGGTCGGGACCTTCGTCGTGGACGACATGCAACCGGGGCCGAAGCCAGCCGTGCTCGTCTGCCACGAGGGGCCGGGGATGGACGACCACGTCAAAGGTCGCGCCATCCGCCTGGCCTCGCTGGGCTACGCCGCGTTCGCGCTCGACTACCACGGTGGGGGCGGAGCCATCCCGATCGAGGACGCGCTGGCTCGCCTGGGCGAGCTGATGGCGGACTGGGGCCGGGTGCGGGCGCTGGGTCAGGCCGGACTGGAGAACCTGGTGGCCCGGCCGGAGGTCGACCCCGAGCGGGTGGCGGCCATGGGGTTCTGCTTCGGAGGCAGCATGGTGCTGGAGCTGGCCCGGAGCGGTGCCGACCTCAAGGCGGTGATCGGGTTCCACCCCGGACTGGGTGGGGTCGACCCGGCGGCGTCGCGGGACATCCGGGGCAGCGTGCTCATGTTCTGCGGCGCGGCCGACACCCTCATCGCCAAGGAGGCCCGCGACGCCTTCGAGGCCGAGATGATCGAGGCCGAGGTGGCCGACTGGCGCCTCGAGGTGCTCGGCGGCGTCGGCCACAGCTTCACCAACGTGCAGGTCGACCAGCTGGGCATGCCCGGCATCGCCTGGGACGAACGGGCCGATCGCCGCTGCTGGCGCACCGCCCTGGCGCTCCTGGGCGAGACGATCGGCGCGCCCACCCGCTGAGGCGCCGCCGCGCGCTGCTCAGTGCTTGGTGTAGTCGACCGGGCCGGCATCCTTGAGGCCGACGGCGAAGCAGAAGCAGTGGATGGGCGCGTGGTCCGACACCGGGCGCAGGCTGTGGATGGTGTCGGGCGGGATGTGCACCAGGTCGCCCTGGGCGATCTCGCGTTCCTCGCCGGCGATGTCCATGATCCCGCGGCCCGAGGTCACGTAGTAGAACTCGTGGGTCGGGTGCTGGTGGGGATCGACCAGCCCACCGCCGGCCACCTCGAACTCGCTGACCAGCTCGAGGAAGCCCCCGTCGGTGATGTCCTTCATCTCGCGGGGGTTCACCAGCCACCACACCGGCACCGTGCCGTTGTGCTCGATGACCGGCTCCACCTCTTCGATCGACCGCACGTCCATCGGGCCTCCTAACATGACGTTGGTGTCAGGATAGTCAGCGGGCCGAGCGGGCCGAGAGCCGTACCGCGAGCGTCGAGCACTGGGGGAGCACGTGGGCGAGCAGACGGTCATGAAGGTGACGGCCCAGCCGTTGACGGCCGAGGCCTGGCAGCCGTTCGGGCAGGTCATCGGCGGAGGCGACCAGGGATCGGCGGCCTGCGTGCTCGAGCTGCGCGACCAGGCCGAGTTCCATCTCGACGTGCTCTCCTACGCCTGGCATCCGCTCCGCTGCGACCTGCTCAACCGCCACCACACCGCCACCCAGGCCCTGATCCCGTTGGGCGGCTCGCCGGCGGTCATCGTGGTGGCCCCGCCCGACGTCGACTTCTCCGATCCCGCCCATCTCGACACCATCCGGGCCTTCACCATCTCCGGGAGCCAGGGCATCAACCTGGCCATCGGCACCTGGCACTGGGGCCCCTATCCGCTGGGACCCGAGGTGCACCTGGCCAACTTCCAGGCCCGGGACGTGGCCAACGACAACGAGATCGCCCACCTCGAGCGAGACCTCCACACCGTGGTCGAGGTCGGCGTCTGTAGCCCGGGTCAAGCTCCGGCCCGAGCGGGCCGATACGACGATGTGGGCTTCCGGGGGCAGCATCGACCGTCGCGCCGTCGACGGGTGGGGATGGCGGTGGGCGCCGTGGTGACGCTGCTGGCCGTGACCGCCTGCCAGCAGGTGGCCCTGCCCGGGGCGCCGAACTGCCCGGTCACGCCGGCCGACTCCTACTGGCACTCGGGGGTCAACAAGCTGCCGGTGTCGACCAGCTCGAACACCTGGGTGGCCACCGAGGGAGCCAACGCCCCCCTGCACGCCGACTTCGGTTCGGGCACCTGGGACGGCGGGCCGATCGGGATCCCCTACACCACCGTCCCCGGCACGCAGGCCAAGGTGAAGGTCACCTTCGACGACCCGGGTCAGAGCGATCCGGGCCCGTACCCCATCCCGGCCAACGCGCCCATCGAGGGCGGTTCGGCCTCCACCGGTGACCGCCACGTGATCGTGGTGGACAGCGACCACTGCCAGCTCTACGAGATGTGGGACGCCCGCCCCCAGTCCGATGGCAGCTGGAAGGCCGGCTCGGGCGCGACCTGGAGCCTGAGCTCCGATGCCATGCGGCCGGCCGGGTGGACCTCGGCCGACGCCGCCGGGCTGCCCATCCTGCCGGGGCTGGTCCGCTACGAGGAGGTGGCCTCGGGCTGGGTGACCCACGCCATCCGCATCACCGTGCCCACCACCCGGACCTCCTACGTGTGGCCGGCCCGCCACCAGGCCGGGTCGACGTCGAGCACCTCGGCCCCGCCCATGGGGTCGTGGCTGCGCCTGAAGGCGTCGGTGAACCCCAACGACTTCCCGGCCGACGTGCGGCCCATCGTCATCGCCCTCGAGGTCTACGGGGCCGTGGTGGCCGACAACGGCTCGGCCTGGTACATCAGCGGGGTGCCCGACAGCCGCTGGAACAACGACGACCTGCACAGCCTGGGGACCATCACGGGCAACGACTTCGAGTTCGTGAACTCGTCGTCGCTGATGGTCAGCGCCAACTCAGCTCAGTCCTCCAACTCCCTCAACACGAACTGACTGGCCCTCCGGTCGGCAAGCCTCCCTGCGGGCGCTTCGCCATGTGGGTGTCATCAGTCCAGCGGCTCCGGCCTGGCGGCCTTCGCCTTCCGGATCCGATCGACCTAGAGGCTCAGCGCCTTGACCGGGGCGGCGAAGAGCTCGGGGTGGGTCTTCCAGTCGACGTCGGTGTCGATGTAGAGCTCGATCTCGTTGCCGTCGGGGTCGAGGATGTAGAGGCTGTGGGTCACGGTGTGGTCGCTGGCACCAACGATGGTCACGCCGGCCTCGATCAGACGATCTCGCGCCGCCCGCAGCTCGTCGTCGGTGTCGCCCACCTTCAGGCCGAAGTGGTAGAGCCCGACCCGGCGACCCCGGGGGATGGGGGTGGCGTCGGGACCGACCTCGATGAGCAGCAGCTCATGGTGCGTGCGGCCGCTCGAGAAGGCCACCGCGGGCATGCCCGGGACCTCGGGGAGCACCTCTCGCCAGCCCAGCACGTCGCGGTAGAAGGCGGCGGAGGTGGGCAGGTCGCGCACGTAGAGAACCAGATGGCCGAGCTCCTTGATCTCCATGCCCCCATGGTAGCGCCAGTCGCCCAAGATAGTTCGATCTTGAACTAGATTCGGGAGCATCCGGGCCGCGACTACGGTCGCCCGCATGGACACCCCGGAACTGATGGCCGCCCTCGGCCGGTCCGGTCACCAGCTGGCCGACGCGGCCGAGGGTCACCTCGACCAGCGGGTACCGACCTGCCCGGACTGGACCATGGCCGACCTGGTCGGACATCTGGCCGGGGTGCAGGGGTTCTGGGCCACCCTGCTCGACGGGGTCGCCCCGCAGGACGTGTCCCTCCCGCCCCGGCCGGCCGACCCCGAGCTGCTCGACTGGTTCCGGACCGGCGTGGACAGGTTGGTCGCTCTCCTGGGACCACTCGACCCGGCCGTGCCGCAGTGGAACTGGAGCGGTCGCCACCAGACGGTCGGGTGGGTCCAGCGCCGCATGGCCCACGAATCGGTGATGCACAGCTGGGACGGTCGCAACGCGGTCGGTGCCGCCGAGCCCATCCCGACCGAGCTGGCGGCCGACGGCATCGACGAGTTCCTGGACGTGTTCGTCGGGGCGCGGGCCGAGGCGATGACCGGCCCGGTCGAGACGGTCCACGTGCACGTCACCGACGGCGAGGGCGAGTGGCTGCTGACCACCGGCGGGGGTTCGACCTCGCTGGCGCGCACCCACGCCAAGGGCGACGTGGCCGTCCGGGGCCCGGCTTCGGACCTCCTGCTGGCGCTGTGGTCGCGGCCCCGCTCCGACCAGATCGAGGTCATCGGCGACGCCCGCGTGCTCGATCGCCTGCTGGCCGCGGCCACCATCTGAGGTGACCACCTACCGGCCGGGCCAGGTGGCCGAGCTGCTGGGCGTCAGCGCCGACACGGTGCGGCGCTGGTGTGACGAGGGTCGCCTGACGACCAAGCGCAGCGCCGGCGGGCACCGCACCATCGACGGCGCGGCGCTGGCCCGGTACCTGCGCCAGACCGAGCAGGCCTACGAGTCCGAGGGGCTGGTCGGGCAGTCGGCCCGCAACCGGTTCACCGGCATCGTGACCTCGGTGCAGCGCGACAAGCTGACGGCCATCGTCGAGCTGCGTTCGGGCGGTCACCGGCTGGTGTCGCTCATGACCCGTGAGGCGGCCGACGAGCTGGCGTTGGAGCCGGGCGACCTGGCGGTGGCCGTGGTGAAGTCGACCACGGTGATCGTGGAAGTCCCCCGGAGCTGAGCCGCTGGTCTTCGAGCGGTGGCGCCAGCGCCTGGTGTGGGACGGCACCTCGGGCCGGCCCCGCTCGTCCAACGCGGCCTCGTCGTTCCACCTGACCTGGCAGGTGCCGGTGGCCGGCGGTCGCCCCTGGGTCGCGGCGGAGGCCACCCTGGAGGTGCTGGTCGCGCCCCAGGTGCCGGCGTTGTCGTTCTGGGCCCTCCAGGCGTCGTTCACCGATCGGGGCCGGGAGGGCGGCGCCGGCCATCTGGGGTTGCAGTGGCACCCCCAGCACCCGGGATCCACGGCGGTGAACTGGGGTGGCTACGACGCCGGCGGCCGGGAGCTGTCGGGCTCGGCGGCCACCCTGCCCAGCGCCCTGGGCAACCCCAACACCCGGGACCTGGCCTGGTCGGCCGGAGTGGCCTACCGGCTGGCCATCCGGCGGGTCGAACCGGGAGACCACCCCGACTCGCTCGCTGGGCCGGGACCGCCCGAAGGCGCGACCGCCTGGCGGGGCACCGTCACCGATCTGGCCTCGGGGGCCACCACCGTCGTGCGCGACCTGTGGGCCGCCGGATCCGCCCTGACCGCGCCGGTGGTCTGGTCGGAGGTGTTCGCCCGCTGCGACGACCCGCCGTCGGTGGTGCGCTGGCACGACCTGTGCCTGGTGGACGAGGACGGTCGGTCGACGGCCTGTGATCGGGTGCGGGTGAGCTACCAGTCGCGGGCCGACGGGGGATGTGTCACCACCGACGTGACCACCGATGAGGTGGGCGTGGTGCAGACCACCGGGACCTCGCGCCGCACGCCGTCGGGTGCCGTCCTGGCCGTGGGCGGGTCCTCGGGTGGTTCAGGCTGAGCGTTCGTAGCGCCAGCCGGAGTCGAGCATCCACAGGCGGTGCCGGGCGCCGGGGCGATCGGCCACCTCGTCGTCGTAGCCCGAGTCCCCGTGGTACAAGGCGACGGCACCGCCTTCGACGGTGGCGAAGCGGGTGGCGAAGTACTCGGGGGGTCGTCCGGACAGCTCGGCCATCGTCTGGGCCACCGAGGAGAAGGCGGCCAGCTGCTCGAGGGTGATCCAGGTGGGCGGGGACAGCTCGATCTCCAGGGCGTTGCGTCGGGCCATGGCCTCGGCCGGGGCCATCCAGGCGTGGTCGTGGATCTCGCCGCCGTCGATGGTGATCTCGCCGGTCGGCGCGGGCGTGACGAAGAACCAGGTGCCGAAGCGCTTGGGGGCGATGGGCGGGGGCGTCCAGTGCGAGAACCAGACCAACGTGTCGGGATCCACCACCATCCCGGCCTCCTCGGTCGCCTCGCGGGCGGCCGCGGCCCGGGCGGCCTGGGCCACCGCCTCGGGCTCGGTGGTCGGGGTGCCGTCGGGGTAGTCGCCGGGATCGATGCGCCCGCCGGGCCACACCCACATCCCGCCGGCGAACTCGAGCTTGGAGTTGCGCCGCAGCATCAGGGTCTCGAGGCCCGAGGACCCGTCGCGCAGCGGGACCACGGTGGCGGCCGGGATCAAGGGCGACGCCGGGGCGGGCGATGCGGGCTCCATGGCGGCGAGTGTACGGGTCGGCGCGGGCCGGCCCTTCGACGGATGACGCTCCCGGCGCGGCCGGGCCGGGGTCGCGCCGGTACGGTGACGGCCATGGCGAACGCAGCTGCCGGCCGACCCGATCTGTCCGGCCAGGTCATCGTGATCACCGGGGGCAACTCGGGCATCGGCAAGGAGGCGGCTGTCGAACTGGCGGGCATGGGCGCCACGGTGGTGATCACCGCCCGGGACCAGACCAAGGGGGCGGCCGCCCTCGACGAGATCCGCACCCGGTCCGGCCGTGCCCACGTCGAGGTGCTGGCCCTCGACCTGGCCGACTTCGCCTCGATCCGATCCTTCGCCGCCGACGTGCTGGCCGGCCACGATCGGCTCGACGTGCTGGTCAACAACGCCGGGGGGATCCTGTCGGACCGCCTGGTCACGACGCAGGGCTTCGAGATGACCTTCGGGGTGAACCACCTCGGCCACTTCCTGCTCACCGACCTGCTCCGGGACCGGCTGGTGGCCAGCGCCCCGGCCCGGGTGGTCACCGTCTCGTCCATCGGCCACCGCTTCGCGCTGACCGGCCTCTCCTTCGCCGACCTGCAGAGCGAGCACCACTACTGGTCGATGGACGCCTACGCCAGGTCCAAGCTGGCCAACATCCTGTTCACCCGGGAGCTGGCCCGGCGACTGGCGGGGACCGGGGTCACCGCCAACTGCCTGCACCCGGGGGTGGTCCGCACCGGCTTCGGCAGCGCGGACGACACCCGCGGCGTCGAGCGGTTGACCATGGCCGTCACCGCACCCCTCTACATCGAGCGCGGCGCGCGGCGCCCGCACCACGGTGTACCTGGCCTCGTCGCCGGAGGTGGCGGGCAAGACGGGCGGGTACTACGTGCGTGGGCGCGAGCACCGCCCGTCCAAGGCGGCCCGCGATCCCGAGGCCGCCCGCCAGCTGTGGGAGGCCAGCGAGGCGCTGATCGCCTCCGTCCCCGCCTGAGGGTCGTAAGGCGAAAGCCGCCCGGCCGGAGCCGAGGGCCGATGATCAGGCCAGGCCGATGGCGCGCAGCATCGAGGGAGGGACGGAGTGGTCGCCGGCGGCCAGCATGGCGGCTCGCTCGATGTTGACCGCGTCGAGGTGGCGGTCGGTCCACTGTCCCAGGGCCCGGCGGGGATGGCGGTGGGATCGCCTTCGGCCTCCACACAGGCGTACAGGTAGGCCTCGAGCGCCAGCACGTCGTCGGCGCCACCCACCGGGCCGATGCCGGGCACGATGGTGGTGGCCATCTCGCCCACGTCGGCCAGGGCGTCGGCCCAGGCGCCGGGTCGCCGTCGAAGGCGTTGGGGGTCACCCCGAAGCTGCACATGGCCCCGGCGAACAACAGGTCGGCCGAGGGCACGGCCAGCATCAGGTTCTCGGTCATCTGCCCGCCGGTGGGCACCGCGCAGACCACCGGCGTGAGCCAGGCCGCCGCGTTCACCGTGTGGGAGATGGGTCGGGTGGTGAACTCGTCGTCGAACTCGTCGGCCCACTCCGGGTAGAGGCGTCGGTAGCCGGCCACGTTGGGCGGCTGGTCGAGCAGGGCGCTGGTCTGGGGACGGCCGTAGCGGGCCGCCATCCAGAAGACCGAGGAGCCGCCCACGTACTCGACGTGGCTGCTGGAGAGCACGGCCCGCCGCACCGGTGAGCCCATGGCGTCCAGGCGTGCGGCCAGGGGCGCGGCCTGGGACGGCGTGAGCAGCGTGTCGACCACGGTGATGCCGTCGTCCTCGAGCACCACGCCGGCGTTGGCCCGGCCGTGGCCGTGGGGGGACTGGAGCCAGGCCCACACGTTCGGACCGAGTGGCTCGAGGTGGGCGTCGACGTCGGGCACGCTCGCAGGCTATCCACCCGTGCGCAGGCTGACCCGGATGCTGCAGATGACCGTCGACGAGTTGAACGAGTTCCTGTCCAACGCCTTCAACACCGAGCGGAGCTACTTCGTCGACTCCCTGGACGAGGAGTGCCTGGTGGCCAAGGTGCCGGCCGAGGCCGTGCAGACCCGGCCGGGCGGGACGGTGTCGGGCCCGACGCTGATGGCCCTGGCCGACGGCGCCGCCTACTGCCAGGTGCTGGCCCACATCGGCCCGGTGGCGCTGGCCGTGACCAGCAGCCTCAACATCACCTTCCTGCGCAAGCCCCAGCCCGTGGGCGTGGAGGCCGAGGCCCGGTTCCTGAAGCTGGGCCGCAAGCTGGCCGTGGTCGAGGTGCGCCTGCGCTCGGAGGGCAACCCCGACCTGGTGGCCCAGGCCGTCGTCACCTACGCCATCCCGACCGGTCCGCGAAGGTCAGGCCCCCGGCACGCGGTAGGCGTGGATCGAGCCATCCGTGCCGCCGATGAACACGGTGCCGTTGGCCAAGGGCGTCCCCGAGCAGCCGGTGGTGCCGGTGGCGTCGAGGGGGAGTTGAGCCCGGAACGAGGTGGTGATCGGGCAGGGCATCCCGCCAGAGCGTCGGGATGGAGCGCCGCCACCATGCTGGCCAGGCCGTCGTGCCAGTCCACGTGGGTGGGCCCGGTCAGCTCCAGCCGGCGTTGGTTGTCGGTGGTCACCCCACCGATGGTGGTCTCGGTGATGTCGAGGACGGGCTCGCGTCCCACCAGCCGGCCCAGCTCGGCCACCCACTCCTCCAGCGCCACCTGCTGGTCGCCACCCCAGTTGACGATGGTGGCCGGCACCGAAGCCGCCTCCAGCAGCGCAGGCAGGGTGGCCAGGATGTCGTTCTCGTGGATCGGGTTGAACAGGTTCGGTCGATCCGGGTGCACGGGGATGGGCGCGCCGGCCAGGATGCACTCGAGGTGGAAGGCGGGCCAGCCGCCGTTGTCGCCGTAGGGCACGTTGAGCCGGGCGATGGTGGTGGGCAGGCCGAGCTGACGAGCCTCGGTGCGGACCACGGCCTCGGCCGCGATCTTGGCGATCGAGTAGGTCTCCATCATCACCCGGTGGTTGTCGCCCAACGGGTCGGTCTCGGCCAGTGGGTGGGCCCCGGCCGGCTGGTACACGCCGGTGGACGAGCAGTGCAGGAAGGCCCGGGCGTCGGCGCAGTGGGCCATGAGCAGGCCGGCGGCCTCGGCGTTGCCCCGCAGGTCGACCTCCCAGCGGTTGGACTTCACCACGGCCAGGTTCAGCACGTAGTCGACGTCGTCGGGAACCTCGTCGAACTCGCCCTGGGCCAGATCCACCGGGATGCAGGTCACGCCCAGCTCCTCGAGCTCGGCTCGAACCGCCGGGTCGCGGAACCGGGCGATGCCGATCACGTCGTTGGCCCGAGCCAGCGCCCGGACCAGGGGCAACGCCACCTGGCCGGCCGGCCCCGTGACCAGGATCCGGCGGTCGTGGATGGGTTGGTGGCCGGTCGATGCGTCGTCGGGCACGGGCGAAGGCAGGTCGGGCACAGGCGAAGAGTAGGGAATCGCTGGCCATGCTGCTACCCTCGAACCCGTACGACTGATCGTCACCTGCGCGCAGAGGCATGCGTGGGCCCTCTTCGGAGTGGCCGGTGCCGGCGCCCGATCAGCCCCCTGGCCTGCGGCTACGCCTCATCCGCTGCCCTCTTCCCGCCGGGCGATCGCGTCCGGCCGCACCAGGAGCCTGCTTTGTCCACCACCTTCGCCGAACTCGGCGTGCCCGCGCCCATGTGCCGGATCCTCGCCTCTCACGGCATCATCGACGCCTTCCCCATCCAGGCCGCCACCCTGGCCGACGGGTTGGCCGGGCGCGACCTGTGCGGTCGCGCCCCGACCGGGTCGGGCAAGACCATCGCCTTCGGCATCCCCCTCATCACCCGCATCGGCACGGCCGCCCCCAAGCGGCCCAAGGCGCTGGTGCTGGTCCCGACCCGAGAGCTGGCCGCGCAGGTGCGCGACGAGCTGATCATGCTGGCCGGACCCCGTGGGGCCTCGGTCGAGGCGTTCTACGGGGGCAACGGCTTCGACCGCCAGCTCAAGGCGCTGCGCCGGGGCGTCGACATCGCCGTGGCCTGCCCCGGCCGGCTGGCCGACCTGATCAACCGCGGTGACGTCCGCCTCGACGCGGTCGAGGTGGTGGTCATCGACGAGGCCGACCGCATGGCCGACATGGGTTTCCTGCCCGAGGTCAAGCGACTGCTCGACCAGGTCCCCGACGACCGCCAGACCCTGCTCTTCTCCGCCACCCTCGACGGGGCGGTGGACGAGCTCATCCGCCGCTACCAGCATCGGCCGGCCCGTCACGAGCTGCCCGACGACCCCGACGACGGCGCCCGGGTCGAGCACGTCTTCTGGTCGGTGGCCCGGGACCAGCGCATCAGCCTGGCCGGTCAGGTCATCGCCCGGGTGGGTTCCACCGTGGTGTTCTGCCGCACCAAGCGGGGCGCTGATCGGGTGGCCCGCCAGCTCGAGATGGCCGGCGTCCGCGCCGCCGCCATCCACGGCGATCGTTCCCAGGGCCAGCGCGAGCGGGCCCTGGCCGCCTTCCAGGCCGGCCAGGTCGATGCCCTGGTGGCCACCGACGTGGCCGCCCGCGGCATCCACGTGGACGACGTGGCCGCGGTCCTCCACCTGGATCCGCCGGCCGACGAGAAGGACTACATCCACCGCTCGGGACGCACCGGCCGGGCCGGTGCCACCGGCGTGGTGGTGTCCTTCGTGGCGCCCGAGCTGCGCCGCGACGTCGGGAAGATGCAGCGGATGCTGGGGCTGCCCGTGGGCCTCACCGATCCGAACGTGGCCGCCCTGCCCGAGCTGGCCGAGTCGGCTCGTCGGGCGCGGCGCGCCACCCCCGCCCGGGTCGAGCGCAGCAGCCGCGCCGATCACGGCGAGCGCGCCGGTCGTCCGTCCGGCTCGCCCCGACCGCGTCGGGGCCGCTCCAGCCTGGCCGCGCCGGGCAAGGCCGGCCGGCGTCCCGGATCCAAGCCGGCGGGCTCGGGTCCCTCGGCCAAGTCGGCCAAGTCGGCCAGCTCGGCCAAGGCCGCCGCGCTCGACCAAGATCGGGTCGGCTCGCGGCCCCAAGGCCACGTCGGCGCCGGGCGGCAACCGCAAGGCTCGCCGGGCTCACCTCCAGCCCGCCACCTCGGCCGGCGAGAACCCGGCCGCGCCGTCGCGCCGGAGCCGGCCGGCGGCCGACAAGGGCAAGCGGCGCCAGCCCTCGGGGGCTCGCACGCGCTGATCCGGCGGTGCCCTAGAGTGCCGCCGATGGCGAGCTCCAAGAAGGCCAACCGGAACAAGAAGAAGGCGCGGAAGCCGCACACCCCGCTGCCCAAGGTGGGAACCCCTGCCTCCAACGCCTACGCGCTCGAGCACAGCCGTGACGACGTGGTCGACTTCGGGCTCATGCCGCGCAAGCGCGGCCCGGTCAACGTGGTGCTGGTGGTCGTCATCCTGGGCCTGCTGGTCCTGGCCCTGCTGGGCCTGCTCTTCCTGACGGCCGCCTGATCAGGCGCATCAGAGCGTCGTGGACAGGCCTCCGTCGACGGGGATGACGGCGCCGGTCAGGTAGGCGCCGGCCCGGGAAGCCAGGAAGATGGCGGTGCCGGCCATGTCCTCGGGCTCGCCGATGCGCCGGAGCGGGCAGGAGGCGATGATGCTGTCGCGGAAGGCGTCGAGGGTGGCAGCCATCATCTTGGACTCGAACGGGCCCGGGGCGATGGCGTTGACGGTGATGCGCTCCCGGGCCAGTCGCTTGGCCAGCACCTTGGTCAGGTGGTGCACCGCGGCCTTGCTGGTCGAATAGGAGTAGGTCTCCAGATCCGGCGCGTGCAGGCCGTCGATGGAGCCGATGTTGATCACCCGGGCCGGGTCGCCGGGCGAGGCGGCCGCGGCCAGGGTGGGCACCAGGTCCCGGGTGAGCTCGAACACGCCCTTGAGGTTCAGGTCGAGCACGCGATCCCAGGCCGAGTCGGGGAACTCGGCCAGCGGCGCGCCCCAGTTGGCGCCGGCGTTGTTGACCAGGATGTGGAGCATGGGCTCGCGATCGGCGATCTCGCCGGCCAGCCGGGCGCACTCCTCGGGCGTGCTCAGGTCCGCGGGGATCGACAGGCACGTGCCCACCGCGGACAGCTCGGCCGCCACCTGGTCGCAGACCTCGGCCTTGCGCGACGAGATGTAGACCCGGGCGCCGGCCTCGACGAACCCGCGGGCGATCATCAGGCCGATGCCGCGGCTGCCGCCGGTCACCAACGCGGTCTTGCCTTCGATGGAGAACAGATCGCTCATGTGCTGCCTTTCCGGATGGTGACGCGCGGCGATGGTCCGTTGGTGACGCCGGCGTCAGTTCTACTGGGCAGAGCTGACTAGTGAGGAGTATCCTCGAAAGCGGAGTAGAGGGCCGGTTCAGCCTTGTCGCGCCGCGTCATGGCAGGGTCTGGTTGGGAAGGGCAGGCTCGGCTGGCATGGCTGAAGAGCCGTTGGCACAGCAGGAGATTCGAGACATCCCGACGGCGTCGGGTGGGGGCTCGGACCTGACGCGCCAGCTGGCGGCCCTGTCCTCGGTGTTCGATGCCACCCCGGTGGCCATGGCCGCCTGGTCGGTGGACGGTCGGCTCCTGCAGGCCAACGCCGTGTTCTGCGACCTGGTGGGCGTGGACCCCGGCGAGGTGCTGGGCCGCCGCTTCGACACCTTCGTCGATCCCTCGGAGGCGGACGAGGTGCGGATGATGCTGGCGGACCTGCTGAGCGGGCGCCGCAACTTCGTGGAGTGCGAGCTGGGGTGCCTGCGCCCCGACGGGGTCGACCACTGGGTGACCAACCTGTTGACCGCCGTGTACGGCGCCAGCGGTCGCCCCGACTACCTGCTGTCCCAGGTCTTCGACTTCTCCAACCCCCGCACCCGCGAGGCCCGCGCCTACCGCCTGGTGAACGAGACGCCGGTGTTGCTGTGGCTCACGGACGGGGCCGGCATCCCCCGCATCGGCAACCGGACGATCTTCGAGTTCGTGGGTCTGTCACCCGACGAGGACGACCTGCGCGGGGCCTTGCTCGACCGCATGCACCCCGAGGACCTGGCCGAGCTGGCGGACTCCATCCGGGAGACCGTGGCCGACCAGGCGCCGTTCGAGTTCACCGCCCGCGTGTTGCGCGGCGACGGCCAGTACCGCTGGCTCCACCACCGCGCCCTGCCCTTCTACGACGCGGACGGGGGCTTCGAGGGCTACGCCGGCGCCAGCCTGGACGTGACCGAGTCCGAGGAGCTCACCCGCGAGCTCCACGACGTGCGCGAGCTGTTCAGCAACGTGACCGAGGCCGGACCGTTCGTGGTCCTGCGCACCGACGCCGACGGCAACATCGTCTATGCCCGCGGCAGCATGCCCGCCATCCTGGAGGACACCGGCGACCTGGTCGGGCTCCACTGGCGCAACCTGCTGGCCAGCGACCAGGTGGACGAGATCGTGACCCGGGCGCTGGCCTCGATCGAGAGCCGGGAGCCCTTCACCGTGCAGGTCCGCGGTGACGACCCCGAGGCCGGCCTGGAGATGGACCTGGGGTCGCCCTCGCCCCAGGAGAAGTGGGGCGAGCTGCGCATCGCCCCGGTCTTCGCCGACGACGGCAGCCACGACGGGTTCGTGGCCACGCTGGCCGATGTCTCCGCCGAGGTGGCCGCCGACCGCCGGGCCGATCTGTTGGCTCGGGTGCTTGACGCCGGTTCCGACTTCCTGATGGTGGCCGAGCGCAACGGCGCCGTGTCCTTCGTCAACGACGCCGCCCAGCAGACCCTGGGCGTGCGAGGCGCCGAGCCGGGCCGCCCGCCCAGTCACCTGACCGACGTGCTGGCCAGCGAGTCCCAGGACATCTTCCGCGACGTGGTCGAACCCGCCTTGGCCCGCGAGCAGATTTGGCGGGGCGAGCTGGCCTTCCGGAGCTGGTCGGGGACCACCATCCCGGTCTCGGCGCTGTTCCTGGCCCACGAGAACCGTCTGGGCAGGATCGAGTCGGTCTCCGCGGTGGCCCGCGACATCACCGACCTCAAGGACGCCGAGCGCCGCCTGCGCGAGCTGGCCACCCACGACTACCTCACCGGGCTGCCCAACCGCGTCCTGCTCTACGACCGGCTGGAGCAGGCCCTGGCCCGGTTCCAGCGCCACGGCCAAGCCGTGGCCCTGCTCTACCTGGACCTCGACCGGTTCAAGCCGGTGAACGATGAGTTCGGCCATCAGATCGGCGACGCCGTGCTGATCGAGATCGCGGACCGGATCCACACCGTGATCCGCGACACCGACACCGCGGCCCGCATCGGTGGTGACGAGTTCGCCGTGCTCATCGAGGGGGTGGACAACGCCGGACTGCTGCGCCTGGTGGCCAACCGGCTCATCGACGCCATGAGCCGACCGGTGACGGTGGCCGACTGCACGGCCCAGGTGGGCGTGTCCATCGGGCTGGTGCAGGCCGGCGGCCGCCTCAACGCCGGCGACGCGCCTGATGGCCGCGGCCGACGCGGCCATGTACCGGGCCAAGGCGGCGGGGCGCGGTCGCTACGAGTTCGTCGGCCCCGAGGGGCTGGCTCACGCCTGACGGGCGGTGTCGTGGCCGGCAACCGCGGATCGCGCCACCGCTCGGGTGCCTGGCTCAGCCGGGTGGTCCGACCCGGGTGAGGATCTCGATGCCCGAGGCCTCCGTGGTGGCCGCGTGGTCGCCCACGTCGGCGCACGCCTCCGCCACCAGGCGGCGCGCTCGGGCCAACCGGACCCAGGTGGGCGCCTGGTCGATCCGGCGTCGCAACGACGTGGCCTCCGGCTCGAGGTAGCAGGTTCGGATCCAGGCATGGTCACCGGCGGGGAACCGCGTGGCCAAGGTCTCACGGGTGTATCCGGGACGATGGTGGCGGTGACGTTGCCAGGCTTGGGCCCGCACCCGAGGGTCGGCCAGGTCGCGATCGGTGCAGAACGGCACCAACTGGTAGACGTAGGCACGCGACAGGGAGGCGGCGCGGGCCGCGGCGCGGTGATCGTCGTCGAGGTGCTCGAGCACCTCGACCCCGACGACCAGGTCGTGAGCCTCGATGTGGGGAGCCACCGGGTCGAGCAGGTCGAGCCGTCGGCAGGTGACGTTGGTCAGCCCCAACCACCGGGCTCGGCGCTGGGCCCGGGCCAGGTTGTCGGCATCGACGTCGGTGACGGTGACAAAGAGATCCGGGTGGGCGGCGGCCAGGTACAGCTCGGACAACGCCGCCCCCGACCCGATGCTCAGGAGGCGCCGGATCGGCACCAGGGACGACGCCTGTTCGAACGCGGCCACCACGTGCACGTGACGATGCAGGCTCCAGCGCCCTCGCCGCAGCATGAGCTGCACCAGCACGTCTGTGGCGAGGGCGGCCCGCACCCGACGTGCCGGGCCCCGGGCCCGACGTCGCACCGCGCCCAGCCCGCCACCGGCCAGGCGGGCCAGGTCGTCGACGGCCGGATCGTGGGGGGCCGAGACCATGGGCCACCCTACCGAGCCGGTCTCCGGCCCCGGGGAGTGCACGGTCCGGGACTACGGTCGGGCCGTGCCCGCCGATCCGGACCCGACCTCGATCTTGCCCGCCCTGCCCCCGTTGCCCGAGGACTGGCGCCGGGCCCTGTGCGTGGTGGCCCATCCCGATGACCTGGAGTACGGGGCCTCCTCGGCGGTGGCCCGCTGGACCGACCAGGGCAAGCAGGTCACCTACCTGCTGGCCACCCGGGGCGAGGCCGGCATCGATTCGATCCCGCCCCATGAGGCCGGCCGGCTGCGCGAAGCCGAGGAGCGCGCCGGCGCGGCCGAGGTGGGCGTGGAGGTGGTGGAGTTCCTGGGGCTGACCGACGGGGTGGTCGAGGCGGGCCTGCCCTTGCGGCGGGAGATCGCCCGGGCCATCCGCCGCCACAAGCCTGAGGTGGTGGTGAGCAACAACTTCCACCTGACCTGGGGAGGCCCGTCGTTCAACATGGCCGACCACCGGGTGGTGGGCCTGGCCGCCCTGGACGCGTCCCGCGACGCGGGCAACCGCTGGATCTTCCCCGAGCTGGTCGACGACGGGTTCGATCCCTGGCCCGGGGTCCGGCTGGTCTGCTTCGGGGGATCGCCTGAGCCCACCCACGGCGTGGACGTCACCGGGTACGTGGCGCGGCGGGGTGGCGTCGTTGCGGGCGCACGAGGCCTACCTGGCCAACCTGGGGGGTGCGGCCTTCGATCCGGCCGCCTTCCTGACGGGCCAGGCCGACGCCGCCGGGCCCCGGTTGGGCGTGGCCCAGGCCACGCTGTTCGAGGTGTTCGAGCTCTAGCGACGTCCAGGTGCCGGGCCGCGCTCAGGCGCCGCACAGATCGATGGCGTCGCCGTAGAGCAGGCGCTTGTGCGCGGCGATGACGTCGCGGTCCTTGTCGGCCAGCGCCGCGGCCATGGCCACGGCCCGCTCCACCACCTGGGACTCGGGCACGGCCTCGGTAGCGATGCCGGCGGCCACTGCCTCAGGACCGCCGTAGCGGCGGCCGGTCAGCGCCGCCGTGCGCAGCGTCGCCTCCGGCAGGTGGGCGGCCACGGTGGCGTACATCCCCGGGGTCAGCGGGAGGCCCAGATCGACCTCGGGGAGGCACCAGTAGCCGCGGTCTTCCCGCATGATCACGTAGTCGTGGGCGGTGGCCAGCATGGCGCCACCGGCGAAGGCGTGGCCGTTCACCGCGGCCACGGTGATGGCCGGGAAGCCCAGGACGCGGCCCAACAGGCGATGGACCTCGGCGATGAAGCCGACCGACTCGGTGCCAGCCGTGGCCAGCCAGTCCAGGTCGAGCCCGTTCGAGTAGAACTTGCCGGTGCCCGTGGTGACCAGGGCCCGAGGGCTCTCGGCGGCCTCCACCCGGTCCAGCATCGTGTGCCAGCCGGCGATGGAGGTGGCGTTGAAGCGGTTCTCGCCGTCCTCCATCCGCAGCAGCCAGACCGGCCCTCGCTCCTCGAGCAGCAACATGAGCGGGACTCCCGGGGTGGTCGAGGGATGCGTCGATCACCTTATTGGGTGACGCCCGTCTAGCTTCTAGACGTGGCTGATTACCGACCTCCCCAGCGCGACGTCGACTTCGTGCTCGACCACCTGGTCGATCTCGACCGCCTGTGCCGGCTCGAGCCCTTCGCCCATGTGGACCCGGCCACCCTGAAGGGGGTCATCGAGGAGAACGCCCGCTTCGTGGCCGAGGTCATCGCGCCCCTGAACCGGATCGGCGACACGCAGGGGAGCCAACACCAGCCCGACAACACCGTGGTCACCCCCGACGGGTTCCGCGACGCCTACCAGGCCTACGTGGCCGCCGGTTGGGGGGCGGTGCCCTTCGAGCCGGCCTATGGCGGCGGGGGCTTCCCGTGGTTGGCCGGCATCGTGATGCAGGAGTTCATCTCCAGCGCCAACATGGCCTTCTCCATGTGCCCCCTGCTGACCCAGGGCGCCATCGACATGCTCCGCCACCACGGCGACGAGCGTCAGCGCGAGGCCTACCTGCCCCGCATGGTGACCGGCGAGTGGACCGGCACCATGAACCTGACCGAGCCGGAGGCGGGCTCGGACGTGGGCGCGCTGCGGACGCGGGCGGTGCCGGCCGAGGACGGCACGTGGCGAATCACCGGCACCAAGATCTTCATCTCCTTCGGCGAGCACGACATGGCCGACAACATCGTGCACCT
Organism: uncultured Microthrixaceae bacterium; assembly: GCA_963793965.1. GTDB lineage: Bacteria > Actinomycetota > Acidimicrobiia > Acidimicrobiales > Acidimicrobilacustridaceae > UBA4742. The sequence goes on along the minus strand of CAWCCB010000005.1, from coordinate 100,989 downwards.
GGTCCTGGCCCGGGTCCCCGACGCCCCGCCCGGGACCAAGGGCATCTCGTGCTTCCTGGTGCCCAAGTTCCTGGTGAACGACGACGGCTCGCTCGGCGAACGCAACGACGTGACCTGCGTGTCCATCGAGCACAAGATGGGGATCAAGGCCAGCCCGACGTGCGTCATGAGCTACGGCGAGCACGGCCAGGGGGCGGTGGGCGAGCTCATCGGCGAGCCCAACCAGGGCATGCGCTACATGTTCACGATGATGAACAACGCCCGGCTGTCGGTCGGCTTGGAGGGCCTGGCTCTGGCCGAGCGGGCCTATCAGGACGCCGTCACCTATGCCCAGGAGCGCCAGCAGGGCCGGGCCCCGGGCGCGGCGGCCGGCACCAGCTCACCCATCATCGACCACCCCGACGTGCGCCGCATGCTCATGACCATGCGGGCCTACATCGAGGCCATGCGGTCCCTCATCTACGTCACCGCCGAGCAGCTCGACCTGGCCGCGGCCGATGCCGATCCCGATCGGCGCCAGGCCCACCAGGAACGCGTCGACCTGCTGATCCCGCTGTGCAAGGCCTGGTCCACCGACCTGGGGGTCGAGGTCACCTCGTTGGCCATCCAGGTGTACGGGGGCATGGGCTACGTCGAGGAGTCGGGCGTGGCCCAGCACTTCCGCGATGCCCGCATCACCCCCATCTACGAGGGCACCAACGGCATCCAGGCCATGGACCTGGTCGGACGCAAGCTGGGGATGCGCGGCGGCGGGGTGGTCGAGGACCTGCTGGACGAGATCCGGGCGCTGGACGGCCCGCTGGCCGAGGCGGGCGAGGAGCTGGCCTCCATCCGGGCCGGGCTGGCCGAGGCAGTCGTGGTGCTGGCCGAGACCACGGCCTGGTTGCTCGACCACGGCCGGACCGACGGGCGCGACGCCCTGGCCGGCGCCACCCCGTACCTGCGCCTGTTCTCGTTGGTGGTCGGTGGCTGGCTCATGGCCCGCCAGGCCCTGGCCGCCCACGCCGGGGTGGTGGCGGCGGGCGAAGCCGGCAGGAGAGACGCCGATGCCCTGGCCGCCAAGGTGGTCACCGCCCGGTTCTTCGCCGAGCACCTGCTGCCGGCCGTGGCCGGCCTGGCCCAGCCGGTGACGGCCGGCCACCAGGACCTGTTCGCCATCGCGCCGGGCGCGCTGAGCGGCTCATGAGCGCCCGACCATGAACCTGGTCGGGTACCTCCCGAGCCCCAGCGACAACCACTGGGGTCCGTTCCACTTCTACGGCCTGTGCATCGCGCTGGGCGTGTTCGCCGGGGTCGAGATCGCCACCCGCCGCTGGCATGCCCGGGGCGGCAATCCCGACGACATGTGGGCCATCGCCATCTGGGCCATCCCCGCCGGGCTGATCGGGGCCCGGGTCTACCACCTGATCACCGACTGGAAGACCTACATCCCCCACGACCTGTCGGGCATGTACAAGATCTGGGACGGGGGCCTGGGCATCCCGGGTGGCATCGTCGCCGGGGTGGCCGTCGGCCTGTGGGTGGCGCGTCGGCGGGGGATCCACCTGTCGGTCGGGCTCGACGCGGTGGCACCGGGCATGGCCGTGGCCCAGGCCATCGGTCGCTGGGGGAACTGGTTCAACCAGGAGCTGTTCGGCGGGCCGACCAAGCTCCCTTGGGGCCTGGAGATCAGCGTGCTGCACCGGCCCGCGGGATACGTGCAGTACGCCACGTTCCAGCCCACCTTCCTGTACGAGTCGCTCTGGAACCTGGCGCTGGCCGGTGCCCTGGTGCTGCTCGACCGACGTCGGGTGGTGCGACCCGGGCGCATCTTCGCCCTCTACATCGGCGGCTATGCCTTCGGCCGGTTCTTCGTGGAGGCCATGCGCATCGACCACGCCAGCCTCATCCTGGGCATCCGCGTGAACCTGTGGGTGTCGGCCATAACCTTCGTCTGCGTGGCGTTGTTCCTGTTCGTGAAGGGCTTGCGCCGCCGGCCCGAAGACTCCTGGGAGCCGTACACCGACGGCCACCGCTTCGGCGACGACCCCCAAGCGCCCGAAGAGGCCGACCACGCGGCCGAGCCGGAGGCCGACGGCCTGGCGGCCGGGGAGCAGGCCTCAGCGGGAGATCAGGGGGGCTGAGGGCACCGGGGTGTCGAAGCCGGCGATGATCTGGCCGCTCGGATCCAGGGCCATGGGGTCGGCGTCGGAGCTGCCGGCCAACCGATCGAGATGGCCCAGGCCCCGCACGGTGCGCTCGAGGCGGCGGTACGGGTGGTGCGTGGACAGCTCCCGTGGCGGTCGGTTGGGTGGGAAGGCCAGCAGCTCGCGCACGTCGTAGGCGATCGAGTAGAGGCGGAGCCGATCGAACTGGTTGGGGAAGCTGAAGAGCTCGGGGTAGTCCTCGGCCAGCCAGTAGGGCACCTCGGCGTAGTCGATGGCCCGGGTCTGGGCCTCGTAGTCCTCGGCCACGTGCAGGTACGGGAAGCTGGCGAAGCGCAACAGGATGTCGAGCTCGACGTCCGCGGGGGCCCGGCGAGACCACTCGAAGTCGAGCAGGGCGGTGACCACGTGGCCGTCCCACAGCACGTTCTCGAAGGTCAGGTCGCCGTGCACGAAGCTGTTCTGGTCGAACGGCTCGATCACCGAGCACGTGCCCAGCACCAGGTCGCGGGTGTCAGACACCAGGGCGGCATCCACGAAGGGAAGGGTGACCAGCTGGTCGAGCGCGCCCAGCAACGGGTCGACGGCCCGGAACGTGTGGGCCCGCAGCAGCTGGGGCGAGTCGAGCTCGGGCACGTCGTCAGGGCAGTCGAAGGGGTGCAGGGCGCGCAGCATGTCTGCGAGCTGGCCCACCGCCCGACGCCGCTCGTCGCGGGTCATGGTCGGCCAGCAGCGACTCAGGGGCTGGCCCGGCACGCGGTGGACGATCAGCCAGTCCTTGCCCAGCTCGCCGCCGTAGGCCTCGATGGTGGGGTAGCCCACCTCGGGGGGCAGCAGGGGTCCCAGGGCCGCTTCGCGCCGCAGGCGCTGGTTGGGCTGGCGGTTCACCCGCACCACGTAGCGGTCCGAGAGCCAGACCTCGTTGGTCACGCTCGAGGCGCGCTCGAGTGGGAGGTCGACCGGAAGTCCGGCCTCCTCGAGCGCTCGGCGGGCGCGGGCGATGGCAAACGATCCGGTCACTCGCGCGCCGATCCGGTCTGCACCGCGACCTGGTTCATGGCCACCCCAACAACGACTCGGCGCGCCCCTGGCCTTGATGGGGATGGGCCGTTCGGCCTAGATCGCATCCCACACCATCGGGTTGGCTGCGCCCGTGCCCAGGAGCACGGTCGGTGGCTGCTTGTCGATGTGGCCGATCAGCCCGTGGTAGATGCCGTAGCCGATCAGCTCCAGCAGCCGGGGCTCGAAGGTGGCCGCCACCTCGGCCGGGATGCCCAGCTGCTGGTTCTCCTGCTGGCGGATGTAGCCGGCGCAGTAGTTCATGGCGATGCCGGTGCGGCGTCGGTCGGTGGCGTTGGCCCCGCCGCCGTGCCACAGGCTGCCGTGCCAGATCAGGACGCTGCCCTTGGCCATCTCGGCCGGGACCGACTCGTAGGGGCGGCCGTAGTCGGGGACCGGTCGGCCAGGTGGCGTGCCCGGGACCACCCGGGTGGCGCCGTTGGCCTCGGTGAAGTCGGTGAGGGCCCACATGGAGTTGCACACGACGGGCGGTGCGGCTTGGGCAGCGGGATCACCTGGTCGTCGGCGTGGATCGGCTGGGCCATCTCGCCCGGATCGATGGCGATCGACGACAGCGACGACACCAGGCAGCCGGGGTCGAGCACGCCCTTCGACGATGGGCAGCACCGCAGGGTGGACGGGGATCGCCGCGTACAGCGCGCCCCGGGCCAGCAGGTTGTAGATGCGCACCGTGTGGTCGCCCTCGAAGCTGTTGGTGGCGGGCACGGCGCCCAGCTCGCGCTCGAGGCGGGCCAGGTCCTCGACCAGGGCGTCGACCAGGTCGGGCGTCGATGGCGTCGGGCACGATCGTGTAGCCCTGCTCGGCGATGCGGGCGACGTGACCAGCCGTGTCCAGGGTGGTCTCGGTGGTGGCCATTCCCCGATCGTAGGGGGTCGGAGCCCAAGGCGGCCCGTCTACACTGACCCGCCGGGGGCCGGCACCACCGGAACACGCCCCGGATCGGTTCGCCACCGCGGGCCGGCATCGAGACCAGAGGGGGAGCGTTGTCGCTCTACGAGATTCCGATCAACCGCCTGGACGGCACCTCGTCCTCGCTGGGGGACTTCGCCGGGAAGACCGTGCTGGTGGTCAATGTGGCCTCCCAGTGCGGGCTGACCCCGCAGTACGAGCAGCTCGAGCAGATCCACGAGACCTACGCCGACCGGGGCTTCGCCGTCATCGGCATCCCCTGCAACCAGTTCGGCGCCCAGGAGCCGGGCTCGGCCGAGGAGATCGCCACCTTCTGCAGCACGAACTACGGCGTGACCTTCCCCATGTTCGAGAAGGTCGAGGTCAACGGGGACGGTCGCCACGCCATCTACGACGAGCTGACCGCGGTGCCCGATGCCGAGGGCGCCGACGGCGACATCCAGTGGAACTTCGAGAAGTTCCTCATCTCGCCCAGCGGTGACGTGGTGGCCCGGTTCCGTCCCATGGTGCTGCCCGATGCACCCGAGGTGATCGAGGCCATCGAGGCCAACCTCCCCGCCTGATCAGCCGGTCGGGTGCAAGAGCGCGGTCTCGACCGCGGCTCAGGGTGTCGTCGTCCAGGCGCCAGTCCAGCGCCGCCACGTTGGCCTGCACCTGCTCGACGCGGGTGGCGCCGGCGATGACCGAGCCCACCGCGGGCTGGGCGGCCAGCCAGGCCAGGGCCAGCTCGCCCACCGACCGATCGTGGTCGGCGGCCACCGCGGCCAACGCCTCGACCCGGTCGAAGTTCTCCTCGGTCATCCCCCGGCCACCCCAGGCCGCCAGCCGGGTGCCTTCGGGGGCCGGCTCGCCCCGCCGGTACTTGCCGGTGAGCAGGCCGCTGGCCAGGGGGAAGTAGGGCAGCAGGCTGACCCCGAAGTGCTCGCAGGCCGGCACCACCTCGCGCTCCACCCGGCGGTTCAGCAGGCTCCACTCGTTCTGGGCGGTGACGAACCGGGCCCGGCCGTCGCCCTGGGCCACGTGCTCGGCCTCGGCCACCTGCCACCCGCTGAAGTTGGACGAGCCCACGTAGAGCACCTTGCCCGCGGCCACCAGGTCGCCCAGGGCCTCGAGGGTCTCGTCGATCGGGCGTGGACGGATCGGGGACGTGCTGCTGGTACAGATCGATCCGGTCGGTGCCCAGCCGGCGCAGGCTGGCCTCCACCGCCCGGGTGATGTAGCGCCGCGAGGCCGCCACGTTCGTAGGGCCCGTCGCCCATGGGGTTGGCGAACTTGGTGGCCACCACCACCTCCTCGCGCCGCGAGCCCAGAGCCCGGCCCAGCAGCTCCTCGGAGGTGCCCCGTCCGCCGTAGATGTCGGCCGTGTCGAACAGCGTCACGCCCGCATCCAGTGCCGGCGTGCACCACCGCGTCGGTGGCCCGGTCGTCCATGCGCATGCCGAAGTTGTTGCAGCCCAGGCCGGCCACCGACACCTGCAGACCTGAGCCTCCGAGGCTGCGGAACTCCATCGATCGACTCCTCCAGTAGGTGTGGGTGCGGGCCGAACCTACCGCCGAACCCCATTTCGGTGCTCCGACCAGGTAGGATGGGCTGGTCAGGAGTGGTCGGCCCCCTCATACCGGGCGGTCCGACCTCCTGCGGGTCATCCTCTGAAGTTCGTCGCTCGTGACGGGGCGGTTGCCGAGGCCGACCCACCCGTGAAACCCCGACGACGAAAGCTGCCCCCCGATCATGACCACCACCTTCGACGCGCTCGGCGTGTCCGGTGACCTGGTGGCTGCGCTCAGCGAGCGTGGCATCACCACTCCGTTTCCCATCCAGGCCCTGACCGTGCCCGATGCGCTGGCCGGCCGCGACGTGTGCGGCAAGGCCAAGACCGGCTCGGGCAAGACCCTGGCCTTCGGTCTGCCCATCATCGAGCGGGTGGGGCGGGCCGAGTCCCGTCGACCCAAGGCGCTCGTGCTGGTCCCCACCCGGGAGCTGGCCCTGCAGGTCCACGATGAGCTGAGTCCCCTGGGCGCGTCTCGAGGCGTGCGCTTCCTGGCCGTGTACGGCGGCGCCAACATGGAACGCCAGATCAAGTCCTTCGCCAGCGGCGTGGACGTGGTGGTGGCCACTCCGGGCCGGATGATCGACCTGATCGAGCGCAAGGAGGTGTCGGTGGCCGATCTGGAGATCGTGGTCATCGACGAGGCCGACCGCATGGCCGACATGGGCTTCCTGCCCCAGGTCGAGTGGATCCTGCGCCAGGCCGAGCGCCAGCACCAGACGCTGCTGTTCTCGGCCACCCTCGACGGTGTGGTCGACACCCTGATCAAGCGCTACCAGCACGATCCGGTCATGCACGAGATCGAGTCCGCCTCGGTGACCGTCGAGGAGATGGAGCACCGGTTCCTGCAGGTGCACCAGATGGACAAGGCCAAGGTGGCCGCGGCCATCTCCCGCAACGTGAAGCGCACCATGATCTTCGTGCGCACCAAGCGGGGAGCCGACCGCCTGGCCGAACAGCTCGAGCGCGAGGGCGTGTCGGCCTGGCCATCCACGGTGACCTGCGCCAGTCGGCCCGTGAGAAGGCGCTGGCCGACTTCTCGGCTGGCAAGCTGACCGCCCTGGTGGCCACCGACGTGGCCGCTCGGGGCATCCACGTGGACGACGTCGACATCGTCATCCACTTCGACCCTCCCGAGGATCACAAGGCCTACCTGCACCGGTCGGGCCGCACGGCCCGGGCCGGCGAGTCCGGCATCGTGGTCACCCTGGTGCTCTGGGACCAGGAGCTGGAGGTGAAGCGCCTCATGAAGCGCATCGGCGTGATCCAGCCCATGCCCGAGGTCTTCTCCAACGATCCGCGCCTGGCCGACCTGGCCGCCTGGGACCCCGCCGCCGAAGGGGCCGTGGCCTGAGCACCGACCACCGTGCGCGCGCCTGTTGCCGCGCATGGTCTGACCTGCGGCGATCCGTATCGGCTTGAGCGACGCCGTCAGGAAATTCGCGTCATAGTCCTCTAGACCTAGCCGCCAGGTGCCGACAGGTCAGGCGACTGGTCGCGATGCGACCCTCGCGTCGGGATGGGAACGGAGCCATGGCAGACAGCGCGAACGGCAAAGGGGGCAAGGCGCCCCGCACGCTCTTCTCACTCGGGCGTGGTGGCGACGGCAAGCGGGGCAAGGGAGCCAAGACCGCCACCCTCGAGTCGTACCCGCCGGCCGAGCCTGACGCGCCCGAGACCGCGCCCATCGACGAAGCAGACGTGACCACCGACAGCCCGGTCGCGTCCGACGAGGCCGGCACCGAGGAGACCGTGGTCGCCGAGCCGGTGGCCGAGGCTGATGCCGAGGTGTGCCCGTCCTGCCACGAGCCCCTGGTGTCGGGCGCGGTGTTCTGCGGTGAGTGCGGAACCCGGGTGACGCCTGTCGAGGCGGCCGCGGCGGTGGCTGCGGCCGATGCCGACGAGACCGGGGCGGCCGAGCCCGGGACCTACGTGCCGGCCCATGCCGACCCCGACGATCTCGAGGCGGTGGGCGGCCTGTCGGTCGACGACCTGCTCGAGGAACCTCCCGAGGATCCCGACGACGCCAGCGGCCGAGGGGCCTTCGCCACCTTCGTGGGCGGGGCGGCCGCGGTCGGCGCCACCGCCGTGGGCGCCGAGGCCGTGGCCGACCACGTGTCCGACCACGACCAGTCCAGCACCGAGGAAGCCGCCGAGCCCGACGAGGCGGTGGCTGAGGCCGACACCGAGACCGAGGCCGAGCCGGAGCCCGAGGAAGCCGCCGAGCCCGACGAGGCGGTGGCTGAGGCCGACACCGGGACCGAGGCCGAGCCGGAGTCCGAGGAAGCCGCGGAGCCCGAAGCGGCGGTGGCTGAGGCCGAGCCGGAGTCCGACACCGAGGCCGATGCCGAGGACGAGCCCGACCACGAGGGTGCGGCCGAGGTGGCCGAGGTGGCCGCGCCCGCGGCCGCGGCCTACGGGGTGCAGTCGGAGACGGCTGCCGCCGCGCCCGGCGGGGGCGGCAACGGCAAGCGCACCGGCCTGATCCTGGCCGGTGTGGCTGCGGTGATCGTGCTGCTCGGGGTGGGTGTGCTGGCCCTCGGCGGGGGCAGCAGCAAGAAGGTCAAGACGGCCGCGTCGGACAACACCACGACCACCTCCACCAAGGAGACCACCACCACCGAGGCGTCGACCACCACCTCGGAGGCCTCGACGTCGACCTCCGGTGAGGTGACCACCACGACCCAGGCCAACACCACCACCACCCAGGCCAACACCACCACCACGGCCAAGCCGGTGACGCCCACCACGGTTCCGGTGACGGTGACCCTCCAGCCGCCCCCGCTCACCCCGGCGTCGCTGACCGGGACCTGCCCGTCGTCGGGTCGCGGCAGTGCCGTCATCACCCTGCACAACGGGGGCGGCCAGGCCGGTCAGTTCCACCTGACCACCAACAACGCCCGGGTCAGCCTCTCGCCCGCCAGCGGCTCGGTGCCCGGCAACACCTCGATCAGTGTCTCGGTGGTGTCCAGCGGCTTCGACGGCGTTGTCTTCGTGTCCGGACTCCTGGCCGGCAACGCGGGTGGTTACTACTGCAGCATCAGCATCTGACCCTCGGACGCTGGCTACGGTCCCGGGACGCCGTGGCGCGCTCGCGCCCGGCCTGAGGACCAGACTGGTCGGGTGCCGGCCGTCGAACAGGTTCACGACCAGCCCGCGCCCGACGAGCTCGGGCCGTCCTATGTGACCGGCCTGGGCCGGGCGCAGCGGCGTCGGACCGGCGCCTTCTACACGCCGGCCCCCATCGCCGAGGGCTTGGTCGACCGTGCCGCCAGCGGGACTCGACCTGGCGCCACCCCGACGCCCGACGGTGTGCGATCCCGCCGTGGGTGGGGGCGCGTTCGTGCTGGCCGCGGCCCGGCTGCTCGAGCGCGCCGGTCACGATCGGGCCACGATCGTGGGGGAGCTGCTGTGGGGCGCGGACCTGGATCCCGAAGCGGTGGCCGTCACCCGGCGCGCCTTGGAGACGTGGGCCGCCGAGACCGGGGCGCAGGTTCGGGCCGCCCACGTCGTGTGCGGGGACAGCCTGGCGGTGGGACGGGCCCTCTGGCGCGACGCCCCCGGGGCCGGGTTCGACCTGGTGGTGGGCAACCCCCCGTTCCTGAACCAGCTGGGGCGGGCCACGGTGCGGCCGCCGGCACAGGCGCGCCGGTTGCGGTCCCGGTTGGGGGAACCGGCGGCGCCCTACGCCGACACCGCCGCCCTGTTCCTGGCCGAGAGCATCACCTGGCTGGCGCCGGCCGGCCATCTGGCCCTCATCCTGCCCGAGTCGCTCCTGGCCGCCCGCGACGCCGGACCGGCCCGAGCCGCAGCCCGGGCCGAGGCCTCCCTGGTGGGCTTCTGGTGGCCGGGCACGCAGGTGTTCGACGCGGTGGTGGACGTGTGCGCACCGGTGCTGGAGCGGGGCGCGCCGGCGGGTCGGGTGCGCCGCTGGTTCGGCCCGACGTTCCAGCCGGTGGCCGCCGCGTCCGCGCTGGCCGGCGCGGACCTGACGGGGTCGTGGAGCCGCCTGCTGGACCGGTCGGGCCCGGCCTCGTCGCGGGCGGTGGCCCGGATGGACCGCGCCGAGCGGTTGGGGTCGATGGCCGAGGCCACCGCCGGCTTCCGAGATCAGTTCTACGGCTTGGCTCCCCACGTGCGCGAGCACGCCGCCGTGCCCGAGGCGGACGTCGGGGTGGGGCGCGGCCGCTGGGCGCGGCTGGTCACGGTCGGGCTGATCGATCCCCTCCATGGGCGTTGGGGGGCGACCAGCACCCGCTTCGCCGGGCGGCGCTGGTCGGCGCCGGTGGTCGACCTCGAGGCCGTGGCCCGCGCCGAGCCCCGACTGGCCCGGTGGGCCGATGCCCGTCTGGTCCCGAAGGTGGTGCTGGCCACCCAGACGCGGGTGCTGGAGCCCCTGGTGGACTCCGACGGTGCCTGGTGGCCCTCGGTGCCGGCCATCGCGGTCACGTCCCGATCGGGTGAACCCGGCGAGCTGTGGGCCATCGCCGCGGTGCTGGCTGCCCCCGCGGTCAGTGCCTGGGCGCTGGCCCACTACCGGGGCTCGGCCCTGTCCCACGATGCCCTCAAGCTGTCGGCCACCCAGGTGCTCGAGCTCCCCGTGCCGGTCGACCACGAGGCCTGGGCCGATGGGGCGCGCCTGGCCGCTCGGGCGCAGCAACGGGCCGAGCTGGGCGACGCCGACGGCTGGCAGGCCGCGGTGGTGGAGCTGGGCCAGGCCATGACCGAGGCCTACCGGTCCGGTCGGGTCATCCGGGACTGGTGGGCGTCGCGGTTGCCGCCCTGGCGTTGAGCCGAGTCGGTCGGCGGTCGGCCGGGGCTAGCGTCTCGACGTGAACGGAGACGTGCTGCGCGCCCGGCTGACCCCCACCGAACCCGGCGGGAGGGTCGAGCCGGTGCTCATGCCCGGGGTGTGGGATCCGCTGTCGGCGCTGCTGGCCGTGCGGTCTCGGTTCGAGGTGCTGTTCGTGTCGGGCTTCGCGGTGGCCGGCACCCTGCTCGGCCAGCCCGACATCGGGCTGTTGACCCAGACCGAGATGGCCGACGTGGCCCGCCGGGTGTGCGGCGCGGTCCCCGGGACCGCGGTGGTGGTCGACGCCGACACGGGCTACGGCGATGCCGTGAGCACCGCTCGCACCGTCGAACTGTGGGAGGCGGCCGGTGCCGCCGGGATGTTCGTGGAGGACCAGGTCTGGCCCAAGCGCTGCGGCCACATGGCGGGCAAGGAGGTGGTGCCCCGCCACGACTGGCTGGCCAAGCTGCGGGCCGTGATGGCCCGTCGCCAGCACATCCACCTGACGGCGCGGACCGACGCCCGGGCGCCTCACGGCCTCGACGAGGCCCTGGAGCGGGCTCGGGCGGCCGCCGATCTGGGCGTGGACGCGGTGTTCGTGGAGGCCCCCGAGTCCGACGACGAGCTGGTCCGCATCGCCGAGGCCCTGCCCTCGGTCACCTTGGTGGCCAACATGGTCGAGTCCGGCCGCACCCCGCTGCTGACCCCCGCGGAGCTCGGCGAGCTGGGGTTCGAGCTGATCGTCTCGCCGCTCTCGGGCCTGCTGGCGGCCACCGCCGCCCTGGGTAAGGCCTACGACGACCTGGCCCGGACGGGCACGTTGCGCGACCAGCTCGACCATCTCAGCTCCTTCGACGACTTCACCGAGCTGGTGGGGTTGGAGCGGGCGCGAGCCTTCGCGGCCGAGAACCAGATCGCTTGACGGCACGGGCGCGGATCGACTTTGCTGGAGCGGACATCACGAGCGGCCTGGACAGCCAGGTCCGGCAACCTGGGACGGACACCCAAGGTGCCATCCCGCCTCCGCGAAGCTGCGAAGGTGGGGATGTGGCCCGACATCGGCTCGCCGGTGGGAGGCAACGAAGTGTCCGGGCCCTCTGGGCCCGCCATTCCGGTTCCGTCCGTCCCACTCGAAGCGACCCCGTGTCGGAGTGACGACGATGGACCAGCCCACCAGCCGAGCGCCCCTGAGCGCCGATGCGCTGCCAGCCAGCGGGGCCTGGCGCGTCGGGGATCCGGTCGGCCACCGGCAGTTCGTGCACATCGCCGTCGGACCGTCCCTTCGCCCTCGACGGCGGATCCACCCTGCGCGACATCGATGTGGCCTACGAGACCTGGGGCAGCCTGGATGCCACCGCCTCCAACGCGGTGCTGGTGTGCCATGCCCTGACCGGTGATTCCCACGCCACCGGTCCGAGCGGACCGGGTCATCCGTCGGAGGGCTGGTGGGATGGACTCATCGGCCCGGGTCGACCCCTCGACTCCAACCAGTACTTCGTGGTGTGCGTCAATGTGCTGGGTGGGTGCCAGGGTTCGACCGGGCCGGCCTCGACTGACCCGGCCACCGGCGAGCCCTACGGCTCGCGCTTCCCGGTGGTCACCATCCGCGACATGGTCCGCACCCAGGCGGCGGTGGCCGACCACCTGGGCATCGCCCAGTGGCTGGCGGTGGTGGGCGGATCCATGGGCGGGATGCAGGCGCTGGAGTGGGGGATCATCTACCCGCACCGCACCCGGGCGGTGGTGGCCATCGCCACCACCGCCACGGCCAGCGCCCAGCAGATCGCCTGGAGCGCCATCGGGCGCAACGCGGTGATCCTCGATCCCAAGTGGCGAGGCGGCGACTACTACGACGCCGCGCCGGGCGAGGGACCCCACCAGGGCCTGGCCCTGGCCCGCGAGCTGGCTCAGATCACCTATCGCACCGGTGAGGTGTTCGACCAGAAGTTCGGGCGAGGCTGGGTCGACCCCATGGACGACCGCTTCACCCTGTGGCAGCGCTTCGACGTGGAGGGCTACCTCGACTACCAGGGGGCCAAGCTCGTCCGACGGTTCGACGCCAACTCCTATCTGGTCATCAACCGGGCCATGGACCTCCACGACGTGGGTCGGGGGCGCGGTGGCATCGAGGCGGGGCTGCGGCGGATCGTGGCGCCCTGCCTGATCATGAGCATCAGCTCCGACTCCCTGTACCCCCCGTCTCAGCAGCAGCACCTCCGCGACGTGCTGGCGGCCCAGGGCACCCCCTGCCAGTACCACGTCCTCGACAGCCCCGACGGCCACGACGGGTTCCTGCTCGAGATCGACCAGGTGGGCCGACCGCTCACCGACTTCCTCGCCGAGGTGGACAAGCGACATGACTGAACCCCCATCCGACACCCACGACGCCGCCTCGGCGGGGCAGGCGCCCGAGGGTGCGCTCCACGCCGAGACCCGCGCCATCCGGGCCGGACGGGCCGACAACGACACCGCCCTGGCGCCGATCCTGTGGGCCACCACCACCTTCGTCACCCCGACCGTGGCCGAGGGCCGGCGCATGGCCACGATGGCCGGTCCCAACCGCTTCTACAGCCGGTACGGCAACCCCACGGTGTGCGGCTTCGAGGACGCCATCGCCGACCTGGAAGGGGCCGAGAGCGCCCGGGCCTTCGCCTCGGGGATGGGGGCGATCTCGGCGGTGGTGCTCGGCCTGTGCTCCAAGGGCGACCACATCGTGGCCCAGCGCCAGCTCTACGCCGGGACCCAGCTGCTCCTGCAGACCGCCTGCCCCCGCTTCGGGATCGAGGTCACCTTCGTGGACGGCACCGAGCCCGGCGCGCTGGGCGCCGCGGTGCGACCGGGCCAGACCACGTTGGTGCTGACCGAGACCCCGGCCAACCCCCGCCTCGATCTGGTGGACCTCGACGAGGTGGGGGCCATCGCTGGTCCCATCACCGTGGTCGACTCCACCTTCGCCACCCCGCTGGCCCAGCGACCCCTGGACCACGGCGTCGACCTGGTGGTGCACTCGGCCACCAAGGCCATCGCCGGGCACAACGACGCCACCCTGGGGGTGGTGGCGGGCAGCGCCGAGCTGGTGGACTGGCTGTGGAGCTTCGCCGTGCTCCAGGGGGCGAACGCCTCGCCCTTCGACGCCATGAACGGGCTGCGAGGCCTGCGCACCCTGGGGGTGCGGTTGCAGCGCCAGACCGAGTCCGCCCTGCAACTGGCTCAGTACCTCGAGGGGCATGCCGGCGTGGAGACCGTGTGCTACCCGGGCCTGGCCTCGCATCCCCAACACGACCTGGCCCGCCGGCAGATGTCGCTGACCGGTGGTCTGTTGACCATCGACCTGCTCGGGGGCCTGGAGGCGGGCAGCCGGTTCGTGGAGGCGACCAGGGTGGCGCAGCTGGCCACCTCCCTCGGCGGTCCGGAGACGCTGGTGACCCATCCGGCCTCCACCACCCATGTGAGCCTCACCCCCGAGGAGCTGGCGGCCAACGGGATCGGCCCAGGGACGGTGCGGGTCTCGGTGGGACTCGAGCACGCCGACGACGTGGTGGCCGACTTCGCCCAGGCGCTGGCGGTGGCGGCCGGCTGACCCGCTGCCCATCGCCCTCGGGAGGTAGGTCGTACGGCCCAATTTTTCACTCAGGGTGAGCATCTGATCGACCGATAGGTCCGGCATGGACTGTGCGAGTTGCGGCGCTGTCATCGACACCGGTGATCGGTTCTGCCCCGCATGTTGCCTGCCCAACATCGGTGGCATCCACCAGCCCCGCTTCGGCCCGCCCGAGCGCGAGCCGGGGCCCATGTTCGTGGCCCGCGTGGTCGAGCCCGGTCGCCGACCCTGCCCCCGCTGCGGGGACGGCATCCGAGCCTCGGACCACTACTGCCGATCGTGCGGGATCGAGGTGGCCAGCCTGCGGCCCCTGCCGCCCCCGGGGCGGACCGTCGGGGTGTGGAACGGTCCGGGCCCCCATGGCGACGACTGGTATCACCCGATGGCGGTGTGGACCGCCGGGCTGCGCCTGGTGCTCGCCGTGGTGGCCCTGATCTCGCTCGCGGTGGTGGCCAACAGCCTGCTGGTCGACCAGGCGCTCGGGGGCTGGGTGCCGCTCCTGGGCACGCGGGGTCCCCACCCCAACTGGGCCGAGCTGCAGTCCTGGTCGGGCAACCTGGCCGCCCTGCAGCTGGGCCTGATCGCCTTCGCCACCGTGCTGGTCATCGGGTGGACGCGGCGGGCCTACCGGAACCTGGCGCCGCTCAACGTGGTGGACCTGCGGTTCAAGCCTCGGTGGGCGGTGCTGGGCTGGCTCATCCCCGGCGTCAACCTGGTGGCCCCCAAGCAGATCCTCGACGACACCTGGCGGGCATCGGATCCGGCGGTGGCCCCCTACGCCCCGGGCCTGTCGGGCTGGCGGCGCACGCCGGCACCCACCGCCCACCACCTGTGGTGGATCTGCACCCTGGTCGGCCTGCCGGTGGTGGTGTTGACCGAGTTGCAGCTGTCGTTGGCGGGCACGCTGCCGCCCACCACCACGACCGGCATCCACCAGGCCCGGATGGGCTACCTGCTGCTGGCCGGATCCCAGGCGCTGGTCGTCTTCGCCGCCATCCTGCTGATCCGCCTGCTGGGTGACCATCTACGAGCGCCAGCGGGACCGGGCCGACGCCATCGGGCCGGTGGCGCCCGACCCAGCCGCAGGCCGGGCCCGACCAGGCCGTGGATCCGGCGCCGACCGAGCCGGCAGCGGCCGAGCCGGTGTTCGTGCACGCGCTCGACGCCCAGGCCATCGGTAGCGTATTGATCTCTTGAGCCCTCCGGTCGGCAAGCCGCTCCCACGTAGAGTTCCGACGTGCCCGAGATGCTCGAGGTCGAGCAGTACCGCCAGCTGGCCGCCACCACGCTGGGTCGACCCATCGTGGGGGTGGATGCGCCCGACCCGTGGTTCCTCAAACGGGGCCTCGACGCGTCGGCGGTGGACGGCGCCCTCGTGGGCCGGTCGTTCGACGCGGCCCGCCGCATCGGCAAGCTCCTGCTGCTCGACGTGGCCGACGGTCCCACCCTGGGTGTCCGGTTCGGGATGACCGGTGCCCTGTTCGTGGACGGCGTGCCCGCCATCGCCCGCCTGGAGTACACCCGCGACCTGAGCGATCCCCGATGGGATCGCCTGGTCGTGCACTTCGACGGCGACGGGGCGCTGTGCGTGCGCGACCCGCGCCGGTTGGGTGGGGTGGAGCTGGATCCCGACGAGGGCCGACTGGGCATCGACGCCTCGATGGTCACGGTGGCTCAGCTGCGCGACCTGCTGGGCCACAGCGCCGCACCGCTCAAGGCCCGGCTGCTCGACCAGTCGCGCCTGGCCGGGGTGGGCAACCTGCTGGCCGACGAGACGCTGTGGCGGGCCGGGCTCGACCCTGCCCGTCCGGCCGGATCGCTCTCGGGGGCCGAGGTGCGCCGGCTCCAGCGCCACCTCCGCGTCACCTTGGACGAGCTCACCCGGCGGGGCGGGTCCCACACCGGCGACCTGCAGGCCATGCGACGCCCCGACGGGGTGTGCCCGCGAGACGGCACCCCGCTGCTGCGCCGGACCATCGGCGGCCGCACGACCTACTCGTGCCCGCGCCACCAGGTCTGACCCGGCGAGGCGCTTCCTGTCAGCCAGGCGTGCGTTTTCCGCACGGTGCGCTGACAGATTCGACGCCCGCGGCCGCGGTCATCGGTCTGCCCCGCCGGCCCGGGTCCCACGGCCTATTCTTGGCGTGAGTCAGGTCTCGCCGGCGGTTCGGATTTGGACGCTCCCGCTTCCGTCGGGCAGCCTGCGACAGCCTGGTCGGGGCACCGCGTGCCCCACCCAGCCCTGAGCCACCGGTCGTTGGAGCGAGATGTCGAGAGCCAATCGGGTCGAGGTGCGGATCCTGGTCGCCGCCGCGGCCCTGGCCCTCGCGCTCGCGGGCGTGATCGGCGCCGGGACCCATCCCGCCCATGCCTCATCGACGCCGGCCCAGGTCGTCGACGACACGACGACCACCACCGAGGCGACCACCACGACCACGGCCCCCACCACGACCACGACCGCGGCGCCGACCACGACCGTGGCCCCGACCACCACCCGGGTGCGCCCGACCTCGACCACCAGTCCACCTCGGTCGTCCACCACCACGACCACGGCCCCGGTCACCTCCACCACGTTGGCCACCACCTCGACCTCGGCGTTGCCCACCTCATCGGTGACGTCGCCGGCGCTGAGCAACCCGGCCACCAGCACCACCACCAAGCCCAAGTCGACCTCGTCGGGCGGGCTGTCCGACAGCGCCAAGCTGTCGATCGTGGTGGTCGGGCTGCTGGCGGTGGGCGCGGCCATCCTGGTCCTCACCTACCTGTACTGGCGTCGGACGCGTCCCGGCTGGTGACCGCCGTGTCACCGTCGGCCCTCGACGCGCTGGTCGGACTGGACGCGGACGGTCCGCCCACCGCGCCGGTGCCGGTGGTGTCCGCCACCCCGCCGACGGTCGCTACCGCAGCCGTCGACCGGCGCGGCGATGGCCGGGCCTCGACCTCGTCGTCGGCACCCGACTCGGGGCTGCACTCGTTGGTTCCACCCACCTCGCCGGCGGTGACGGCGGCGCCGACGCCCGCCTCCGACGCGCCGCCTCGCGCCGGTCGCGCCCGTCGCGCTGTGACGGTGTCGGCCGGCTTGGGTGGGGTCACGCCCGATCCGCAGGCCGGGGTGCGGATCCTGGGGCCAGCGGTCGGGCTGTCCGCGGCGCTGGCCAGTGCGGCCGCCGACCGTGAGCCAGGGCGACGGAGACTCGCCGGGGACGCCCTCGGCGGTGCCGGACCAACCCGAGGCGGTCACGCCCGAGCCGGTCGTCGTGCTGGCGCCCACGCCCGAAGAAGAGGCCGAGCAGATCGCCCGGGAGCTGTGGCCCACCCGGGCCGAGCCGACGGTGGCCGACGACGGTGAAGGGCTGGCCGACCTGTGGCGGACCCCGCTCAAGATCGTCACGCTCGAGGATCTGCAGCAGGCGGCCACCGAAGCGGGCCCGGCGGCGGATGCGCGGACGGGGCCGAGGCGCCGCCGGGAGCTCAGACGGTACCGGCCCGGTCCCACGCTCGGCTTCTGACGTCATCGACCGCGGAGGGCGACCGTGGCTGAGGGACTCGACCTCGACGCCATGCTCGGCCGGTTCCGGGATCGGGCGCACGCGGTGCGCAACCGCCCCCTGCCGCCGGTGGCCGGCGAGGAGCGCACCAAGTTCATCAAGCAGGCGCAGAACGACTACCAGGACTTCGCCATCATCGGTGACGCCCAGGCCACGCTGGAGGACGGCATCCTCACCCTGCGGATCGATCTGCGACCGCCGGGCGGTGGGTCCGGTGAGACCCGGGACGCGGGAGCGGGCTGAGGACCCGGGTGTCATCCGGATCCGACCGGTTCCCGCGGCCATCGCCGCCATCGACCTGGCCAACGCCGCCGACCCGAACCGCCTGGTCGTCGACGGGGTGTCGCGTCCCAAGGAGCAGGCGCACGCCGAGCTGATGACCGCCTGGGTCCAGCGCCTCGACCCGGACGCGGACGAGGCCCAGCTGCTGGCGGCGCGGGCGCATCACCTGCGGCGTTGGGAGCTGCCCCGCCAGACCTATCCGGAGGGTCGCCGCGGCTACCTGGCCTGGCGCACCGAGCTCAAGGCCCGCCACGCCGCTGACGTGGGGACGATCCTGCGCCAGGTCGGATACCCACCCGAGACCGTCGAGCGGGTGGGCCAGATCATCCGCAAGGAGCACCTGCGCACCGACCCCGCCGTCCAGGTGCACGAAGACGCCCTGTGCCTCACCTTCCTGGAGACCCAGCTGAGCGACCTGGGTGCCCAGCTCGGCGAACCCAAGGCCCTGGACGTCCTGGGCAAGACGCTGGCCAAGATGTCGCCTGCCGGACGGGATCAGATCGCCGGTCTGGCTCTCAGCCGCGGATGAGCGGGCGTTGGTGGAGCGGGCCGGGGTGGCGGGCTAACACCCGGGCCGGTCCGGCCGATGAGTACAAGACCGGCCGTTGACAGGACCGGTGACGGCCGGTCGCGCGGTCGGGGCCAGAGCTCCGGCAAGGAAGGTGAACGATGACGTGTGAGGCATGCGGGGGCGAGAATCCGGAGACCTCGAAGTTCTGCGTGTCGTGTGGCACCCGGCTGGTCCCCCTCGACGCGTCGGTGCCGCCGCCTCCGCCACCACCACCCCCGCCGCCTCCCCCGAGCGCCGAGTCCGAGCCGGTGGCCGAAGCCGAGCCTGAGCTGGAGCCGGTCGCGGACGTAGAGCCCGAGCCCGGTCGGCCGAAGCCGGAGCCTGAGCCCGAGCCGGTCGCGGACGTGGAGCCCGAGCCGGTGGCCGAGGCAGAGCCGGAGCCTGAGCCCGAGCCGGTGGCCGAGAGCCCGAGCCCGAGCCGGTGGCCGAGGTCGAGCCCGAGCCTGAGCCGGAGCCGGTCGTGAAGTGGAGCCCGAGCCGGGGTGGCCGAGGTCGAGCCCGAGCCTGAGCCGGAGCCGGCGTGGAGCCGAGCCTGAGCCGGTGGCCGAGGTCGAGCCCGAGCCTGAGCCGGAGCCCGTGGCCGAGGCGTTGCCAGCCACCGCCGCCACCTCCGAGCCCCCGCCGGAGCCCGAGCCGGAGCCGGAGCCGGTGGCGGAGGTCGAGCCGGAGCCGGTGCAGGTAGAGCCGAAGCCTGAGCCCGAGCCGGAGTCCGTGGCCGAGGCGTTGCCGCCGCCGCCGCCGGAGCCGGTGGCCGAGGTCGAGCCGGAGCCCGAGCCCGAGCCGGAGCCCGAGCCGGAGCCCGAGCCCGAGCCGGTGGCCGAGGTCGAGCCCGAACCCGAGCTGGTTCCGGTCCCCGTGTCCAACGGCGTTGCCGCCCTCCTGGAAGCGCCGGCCGACATCATCGAGACCACCGACGAGGATGACGACGCCCAGGTTCCCTCCGAGTACGTGATGGCCGCCGGACCGGCCGACCCCGAGACCTTGCCGCCCCCACCACCGGTCCTCGTGGCCCAGGCCCGCGTCCATCCGCCACCCGTGCTGGCTCCGCCGCCGCCCACCTCCGATCGAGGCCCCGCAGGTGGCTGCGGCCGCGGTGGTCGGCAGCAACGGCCACCTGGCCCGCGCCCGCGCAACCGCCGGTGAGCATGGCCGCCTCCAACGGGAGCGCGGCGCCCGACCCCGTGGCCGAACCGTCGCCTCCGCCTCCGCCCCCGACGGCGGTGGCCCCCGCCGAGCCTCCGGCTCCGGCTGGCGTCGTCGACCCCTACCAGCTGGGGCCGGCCTCGCAACGGCTGTCGGCCGCCGCGCTGCGCACCGGGCGCATCTCGCTCGGCATCCTGTCGATGGTCCTGGCCCCCGACGAGGTGATCGAGTCGCTGGTCGGCGGTCGCTACCAGAACCAGGCCGGGGTGGCGGCGCTGACCAACCACCGTCTGGTGCTGGTCAACGAGCACGAATGGGTGCCCGAGGTGCGCACGGTGCCGTTGACCCCCGATCTGGTGGTCCAGGGCTGGCAGGACGACCGCACCGCCTCGTTGATCTTCATCACCGAAGGCCTGAGCGTGACCTTCAGCTTCATCATCGACCGGCCGCTGGCCCAGGAGATGGCCCAGCTGGTGCGGGCCCGGGTGGCTGAACTGACCGAATAGGACCGGCCCCGGTCCGCAGGCCGCGGATCGCTTTTCGCCGTCGGCCGGGGACTTGGTATGGTGGTCGGCCCACGCGGACGTGGCTCAGTTGGTAGAGCACAACCTTGCCAAGGTTGGGGTCGCGGGTTCGAATCCCGTCGTCCGCTCCACGAGATTCCAGATCACCGCCACGAGGGCCCCGCTTCGGGGCCCTCGAGCACGTCTGACCACCGATTCGGTGGCTGGATGGGGCGGGAGCGGGCGGCGTCGGATCCCTCGGGTCCGGGGGGCGGGTAGGGTCCCCCACCAGGGGTAGCCATGAGCCACGACGTCCACATCCGCGGCGGGCTGGTGGTCGACGGGACCGGCGCGCCTGGGCGGCGAGCCGATGTGGCCATCGCCGACGGCCGGGTGGTCGAGATCGCCGAGCGCCTCGAGGGCGGTGCGGCCCGCACCATCGAGGCCGACGGGCGCATCGTGTGCCCGGGCTTCGTCGACCTGCACACCCACTACGACATCCAGGCCTTCTGGGACTCCACCCTGTCGCCGTCGCCCCTGCACGGTGTGACCACGGCCATCGCCGGCAACTGCGGCTTCTCGGTGGCACCGCTGGCGCCGTCGGAGGGCGAGTACCTGATGCGGATGCTGGCTCGGGTGGAGGGCATGCCCCTGGCCTCGCTGGAGGCGGCCACCGACTGGGGCTGGACCAGCTTCGGCTCCTACCTGGACCGCGTCGACGGCCAGGTCACCCCCAACCTGGGGTTCCTGGCCGGTCACTCGGCCATTCGCCGCACCGTGATGGGCCCGGCCGCCAACGAGCGCACCGCCACCGACGACGAGGTGACGGCCATGCGCGCCCTGCTGGGCCAGAGCCTCGAGCAGGGGGCGCTCGGCTTCTCGTCGTCGTGGGCGGCCACCCACAACGACGGCGACGGTCAGCCGGTGCCGTCGCGCTGGGCCGACGAGACCGAGTTGCTGGAGCTGTGCCACGAGGTCGGCCGTCATCCCAGCTCCGCCCTCGAGTTCATCCCTGGCCTGGGCGACTTCACCCCGGCCGAGGGCGACCTCATGGGACGCATGTCGGCAGCGGCCGACCGGCCGTTGAACTGGAACATCCTGGTGGTGCTGGCCGGCATGGCCGACAAGATCGACACCCAACTCGGGGCCTCCGATCGTGCTGCCGAGCGCGGCGGACGGGTGCTGGGCCTGACCATCCCCATGTCGGTGCGGCCCCGGCTCAGCTTCGCGTCGGGGTTCCTGCTCGACACCATCCCCGGGTGGCAGGGTCCCATGACCGAGCCCCACGCCGACCGGTTGGCCCGCCTGGCCTCGCCCGAGGCTCGCCGGGCCCTGCTGGAGACCGCCGGTGACGCGCAGCTGGGCCTGGCCAACTTCGGCCAGTACGTGCTCACCGAGTGCACCACGCCCGAGACCAAGGCCTACGAGGGCCGAACGGTGGCCGACGTGGCCGCCGAGCTGGGCGGCGAACCGTTCGACGTGCTGTGCGACATCGCCGTGGCCAACGACCTGCGCACCGGCTTCTCGTTCCCGGCCTACGGCGACAGCGAGGCCGACTGGCAGGCCCGGGTCGGGGTGTGGCGAGACCCCAGAGCCATCATCGGCGCCTCCGACGCCGGGGCCCACCTCGACTTCCTGGCCACGTTCAACTACCCGACGGTTCTCCTGCGCCGGGCCGTGGTCGACCTCGGCCTGCTGTCGTGGGAAGAGGCCATCTCGCTCATGACCGACGCACCCGCCCAGCTGTACGGCCTGGTGGACCGGGGCCGGCTGGTCGAGGGCGCGCACGCCGACGTGGTGGTCATCGACCCCGAGCGCGTCGGGTCCGGATCCGGTGGTCAGCCGCATCGACCTCCCGGCCGGCGGCTGGCGGCTCTACGGGGGCGCCACCGGCATCGACCACGTGCTGGTCAACGGGGTCGAGGTGGTCACCGACGGGGTCATCGGGGCCGGAACGGCCCGGCACCGTGCTGCGCTCGGGGCGCGACACCCGGCCGGTGCCGGTGCGACCAGCCGGCGCGGCGGCGCCCGCCAGTCGATGATCGTCTCGGTCGACGACCACCTGGTCGAGCCGGCGCACCTGTTCGAGGGGCGCCTGCCCGCGGCGCTGGCCGATGGCGCCCCCCGCATCGAGGTGGCCGACGACGGCACCGAGGCCTGGCGCTTCGACGGTCGCCTGCATCCCCAGATCGGGCTGAACGCGGTGGTCGGACGTCCGACCGACGAGTGGTCGATGGAGCCGGCCAACTTCTCCGACATGCGCCGCGGCTGTTGGGACCCGCAAGCCCGACTGGCCGACATGGACCTCGACGGCGTGTGGGCCTCGTTGCACTACCCCTCGCTCATCGCCGGGTTCGCCGGGTCGAACTTCTCGCGCTGCTCGGATCCCGAACTGGGATTGGCCTGCGTCCGGGCCTGGAACGACTGGCACATCGAGGAGTGGGTCGGGCCCCGTGCCGACCGGTTCATCCCGCTCCAGCTCCCGTGGTTGTCCGACCCCGACGTGGCCGCGGCCGAGATCCGGCGCAACGCCGAGCGGGGCTTCCGGGCGGTGAGCTTCCTGGAGCAACCGGTGGACCTGGGTCTGCCCTCGTTGCACACCCGACACTGGGATCCGTTCCTGGCCGCCTGCCAGGAGACGGGCACGGTGGTGTGCCTGCACTGCGCCTCCTCGGGTTGGTCGGCCTCGCGGTCGCCCTACGCGCCGCTCGAGTTGCTGACCACCCTGTTCCCGGTCAACGCACTGGTCACCTGCGCCGACTGGCTCTGGTCGGGGGTGCCCGTGCGCTTCCCCGAGCTGCGCATCTGCCTGGCCGAATCGGGCATCGACTGGGTGCCCATGCTCATCAACCGGATCGACTACGTGATGGACCACTCAGCCACCGGGGCGGCGTCCACGGGCGGCGCGCGCCTGGGCCGACCCGTCGGTGCATCCCACCGAGGCGTTGCGGCGAGCCTTCTGGTTCGGCGTCATCGATCTCACGTCGTCGTTGGTGCTGCGCCATCACATCGGTGTCGACCACATCGTGTTGGAGAGCGACTACCCGCATGCCGATTCGACCTGGCCGGACACCTCGACGCGTGCCGTGGCCGCCCTCGGCGACCTGCCCGCCGAGGAGGTCGACGCCATCTGCTGGCGCAACGCCTCCGCCTTGTTCGACTTCCCGGTGTCGCGTCCGGCCTCCTCCGAGGTGGGCCTCAGCTAAAGGTCGGTCGGCCATCTGGCGCCAGTTCGGCAACCAGGACCCCGATGGTGACTCGATCTGGTGGAACGGCGCCAACACCAAGCCGCCACTGGCCCTGAACATGGCCCGCAACCAGGATCCGGTGATCGACGCCGCCCTGCGGGTGGGACGCACCAGCGACAAGCCCTTCGAGCGCAAGCTGGCCTACATCACCCTGGCCCGTCAGCTGGCCCAGGATCTGCCCTACCTCTGGCTGAACCACACGGTCTGGGCCATCGGCGCCCGCAACAACGTCCACGGTTTCGACCAGACCACCCTGCCGGACGGGACCAAGACCGACGCCGCCACCACCGGAGTCGAGCGCCTGGGCCAGATCTGGATGAGCTGAACCCGGCCACAGCCCTTCAGGCCGAGGCGTCCGCGGGGGCGAAGTAGGGGGCCAGGGCATCGGCCAGGAGGTCGACCAGGGGCGGGCGCATGAACGAGTCGTGCGTGCCCTCCACCGGCAGATAGGTGATGTCGGGGGCCAGGCGTCGCCACGCCTCCAGTCGAGGTGACCGATCGGTGACCACCACCAGCACCGGCCCGTGGTAGGGCCGGGCCACCCATCTCCCGAGCGCCGTCTCCACCTGGGACATCACATAGCGGGTCCGCAGGTGGGTGGGCAGGGTCTGGCCGGCTCGGCGCATGGCCCGGGCCTGGCGGGACTGACCGGCCCGACGGCGGTTGTGGGCCTTCATGGGCAGCGGCAGCGCCTGGGCCCACTCGGCCAGGGCGAGTTGGCGCTTGGCTTCGCGCACGCCGGCTTGGGACCAGGAGGCCAACGCCGTCCGATCCGGGCGCAGGGGCAGCCGGGACACGAAGTGGCTGTCGAGCAGCACCACCAGCGCCGGCCGCCGGCCCCGCTCGTCCAGCCGGCGGGCCATCTCCAGGGCGATGGTCCCGCCGGAGGAGTAGCCGCCCACCAGCAGCGGCCCGGTCGGGCGGGCGTCGACCACGGCGTCCACGTAGGCCTCGGCCATGGTGGCGATCGAACCCACCCGGTCCAGCCCGGCCTCGCCTACCACCTGCACGCCGTAGAACGGTCGGTTGGGGCCGAAGGCGGTGGCCAGGTCGAGGAAGTTCTCGGACCGCCCACCACCCCCGTGCACGCAGAAGAAGGGGGCCAGATGGCCCTTGGGCTGGAGGGGAACGGCCGGGGTCATGGGTGCGCCGTCGCGCCACTCGGTCCACCGGGCCGCGCCGGCCGCCACCGTCGGGCGCTCGAAGACCGAGATGGGCACCTCGGCGCCGAACGCCGCGCTCAGCAGGTCGGCCACCTCCACCATGGCCAGCGAGTCGCCGCCCAGGTCGTAGAAGTCGTCGTCGGCGCCGATGCCGCGCAGACCCAGCACCTGCTCCCAGGCTTCGGCGATGGTGGTCTCCACGCCGGGGGCCGGAGCCACATGGGCCTGGTCGAGCGGGGGTCGTCGATCGTCGGTCGGGGGGAGGCGCTCGACGATCACCTTGCCCCGCTCGGTGCGGGGGAAGGCATCGCAGAACACGACCGCGCCGGGCAGCATGTACCGGGGCAGCCAATCCGAGAGCTGACGGCGCAGCACCGACACCGTCACCCCGGCCCGGGCGGCCACCACATGGGCCACGATCCGGGTACGGCCCGGACTGGGCTCGTCGGTGCTCACGATGGCCTCGCGGACCTCGGGGAGCGCGCCGAGGCGGCGTTCGATCTCGGACAGGTCGACGCTGTAGCCCCGGATCTTCACCATGGCGTCTCGGCGGCCCATGAAGACCAGCACCGGACCGGCCATGCGCCCGTAGTCGCCGCCGATCAGGATGCGCTGGCCGGGGTGGTCCGGATCGGGCTGGAACACGGCGTCGGTCAGCACCGGATCGCGCCAGTAGCCCGAGGCCAGCCCGGTAGTTCGCACCGTGATCTTGCCCGCCCCGGTCTCGTCGGCTTCGGTGATCCACACGTCCACGTCGCGCACCGGTCGACCCACGGCCAGCGGGCCATCGCGCACCTCGGTGCCGGGTCGGTGGTCGAACACGGTGATGGGCCCGCACTCGGTCGACCCGTACTGGCCGGTGACGCGGGCCTCGGGGTTCAAGGCGCGCCACACGCCTCGCACGTCGTCGCCGTACACCTTGTCGGCCATGGGGGCGATGAGCCGGAGGCGGGGCAGGGCGATCCCGGGACCGAACAGGTCGATCAGGTCACGCATCAGGTGCGGGGCCACCGCCGCCAAGGTGATGTCATCGGCGGCCAGCCAGTCGGCCACGGCGCGGATCCCCGGCGTCGGATCCATCAGATGCAGGCTGGCCCCCCAGCACGGACCGGTGAACACGAACGCGGCGGCCCCGAAGCTGGGGGCCAGGGTCAAGCCGATGCGGTCGTCGGGCGAGAACTCGTAGGCCTCGAGCAGCGCCTCGGATCGGGCCTGGAGGGCGGCGAAGTCCGAGGCCACGCCCTTGGGACGCCCGGTGGATCCGGAGGTGAACACCAACGACGAGGTGTCGTGGGGGTCGGGCCCGTGGACCACGGCATCCGGGATGTGCCCCGGGTCGAGCCGGGTCGATGACGCGCAACCGCGGCCCGGGGTCGGGTCAACCCGTCGGACACCACCGCGGCCTGAGGCTGGATCAGCTCGTACAGCTCGGCCAGGCGCAGCCGGGGCAGGGCGGGATCGAGGTGGGCCGTGGCCCGTCCGGCGATCCACCCGGCCAGGTTGGCCACCACCGCGTCCACCCACGATCTCACGAGCACCGGGACGGGCACGGCGGGATCGGGCGAGCCTGCGGCCATGGCCAGCGCCAGGGCGGTGGCCTCGGCATCCAGACCGGCCATGGTCAGTGAGCGCCCCTCGCCGGTCAGGGCCAGCGCGTCGGGTCGGAGCGGCCACCTGCTCGATCCAGCGCTCGACGATCCAGGCCGGCGCGCCATGGCGCGACACCGCCGCCGCCCCCGGGCGCGGCGGCGCGGCGCCCGGGCGACCTGGGTTCGGTCACGCCGGACCCGGGTCGTACCAGGCCCGGATGGAGAAGGTGTGCTCGATGACGTGCTGGCTGTACAAGAAGGCCTGGGTGTCGGCCAGCTGGAGCTGGGCGGCGGCCGGGAACCGTTGGATCGGATAGGCGCTGAGCGGGTTGCCCGCCTGGGCCTCCAAGGCCGGGGTCAGCCCCAGGGCCATGGCCTGGAAGGCCTCGAAGGCGCTGAAGTTGGTGGCGATCAACTTGAGCGACGACAGCCGCGCCTTCTCCCAGGCGGCGATGAACTCGGGGTGGGCGCTCAGGAACGAGCTCAGGGCGATGGAGTAGCTGGCTCCGGTCAGCTTGGGGTGGTCGCGCTGGGCCTCATCGATGGGCGGGAACCCCTTGGAGGCGAAGATCTGCCCGAAGGGCGCGGGGGAGGCGTAGGCCGCGATGCTCCCCGAGCCCAGGGCGGCGAAGGCGTCGGCCGGGGCGATGTTGGTCACGGTGACCTTGCCGGTCAGCCCATCGGCGGCCAGCACCCCCTGCAGGTAGCGGTCGGCATAGGTGCCCTTCTGGACGCCCACGGTGGTCCCGGCCAGCGCGGCCACCGACGTGGGTCCGCCGGGCTTCACGTTGATCCAGGCGTCCTGGCCCAGGGTGGCGGTGTCGAGCAGCCGGGTGTCGATCCCTCCGGCCTTGCCGATGATGGCCGGGGTGTCGGTCTCGATGGCCACGTCGATCTGACCGCCCTGGAAGGCCTCGTTGATCGCGGTGCCGGTCGGGAAGCTGATGGTCTTGGTGCTGGTCACCCCCGAGGCGGCCATGATCTGGTTGAAGTCGCCGTTGGCCATCGAGTAGCCCTGCGGGCGTACCAGGTGTTGCCCTTCGGATTGATGAAGCCGACCCGCAGCACGTACGGCTTGGCTGCCTTGGTCGGGACGGTGCCGGTGGTGGTGGCGGTGGTCGCGGTGGTGGACGACGAGCTGCAAGCGGCCAGCAGCGCCACCACCAGCAGGGCGCCAGCCAGGGCGGGCAGCGCACGTCGAGTCATCGTGGGGGTCATGGTCTCCTCGTTGGATCGGCCGGCCTCGGGTCGGTGTCAGGTGGGTTCGGTGGGTGGTGGGCGGTGGTGCCGGGGCGTCGGGCTCGACGCCGAGACGGGACCAGCAGGCGCCGTCGCAGCTCGGCGAAGTGGGGGGTGTCGATGTCGCGGGGTCGCTCCAGCGGGACGGCCACATCGTCGATGAGGCGACCGTCGGTCAGCACCAGCACCCGGTCGGCCAGCAGCAGCGCCTCGGTGACGTCGTGGGTGACCAGCAGCACGGCCAGACCGTGCTCCGCCCACAGCCGGGCCACCAGCCGTTGCACCCGGAGTCGGGTCAGCGCGTCCACCGCCGCGAAGGGCTCGTCGGCCAACAGCAGCTCGGGGCGTCGAACCAGGGCCCGGGCCAGCGCCACCCGTTGGGCCTCGCCGCCCGACAGGGTCAGCGGCCAGGCGTCGACGCGATCGGCCACGCCCACCTCGTCGAGCGCGGCCGCGGCGCGGCCCCTGAGATCGGGGCCCCGCATGCCGATCATGACGTTGCGCCACACCCGCTTCCAGGGCAGCAGCCGGGGTTCCTGGAACACCACGGCCCGCCGGTCGGCGGTGCGGATCTCCCCCTCGGCGCCCTGGTCGAGTCCGGCGATGATGCGCACCAGCGTGGACTTTCCCGACCCCGAAGGCCCGATCAGGGCCACGAACTCGCCGGCGGCCACGTCCAGGTCGATGCCGTCGAGCACCCGGCGGTCGTCGTACGACGCGTCGGACGCCGCGCAGGCGCACGGCCGGCGTCGTGGCTCCCGGTTGGTTCACGCGCCGGAGAAGGCGTGTCTCCACACCAGTGTCCTTCGCTCCACGAGGCGGATCACGAGATCGGCCCCCAACCCCAACATGGCGTAGACGACCAGGCACACGAAGACGACGTCGGGCTGCAGGTACTGGCGGGCGTCGTTGAGCAGGGCGCCCAGGCCGTGGTCGGCGTTGATCTGCTCGGCCACCACCAGCGCGACCCAGCCCACGGCCACCGACTGGCGTAGCCCGACCAGCATCTGGGGCAGGGCGCTGGGGAGCACCACGTTGGTGATCAGGCCGCGCCGGGTCACGCCGAAGGCGGTGGCCGCCTCCACCAGTCGATCGTCGACCGATCGGATGGCGCCGAAGGTGTTGAGGTAGATGGGGAAGAACGAGGCCACCGCCACCAGCCCGACCTTGGAGCTCTCGCCGATGCCGAGCCAGATGATGAGGAAGGGCACGAGCGCGGCGTAGGGGATCATGCGCACGGCCTGGAGGGTGGGATCGACGAGGTCCTCCACCAGGCGGAACAGCCCGCTGGCCACGCCGGCGGCCACCCCGAACCCCACGCCCAGAGCCAGGCCCTCCACCACCCGGATCACCGAGGCGTGCATGGCCGCCCACAGCTCGCCGTTGCCGGCCAGGGTGCGAAAGGCGTCCCACACCGCGTCCGGGGTGGGCAGCGAGGATCCCGCCCAGTGATGGGTGGCCGCCACCTGCCAGCCGAGCAGGACGAGCGCCAGCCCCAGCAGGCGCAGCATGGCCCGACGGCCCCGATGGGCGGGCGCGCGGGGGGCGATGGCGGACCCGTCGCCGGACGCGCCGGTGTCGATGCGGTCCGCGACCTCCACTGGCTCCCCAGAACCTCGCATAGCTGACATCGCCCTCACCCACTGGCGCCCCGAGCAGCCTCGACAGTACTGGACCTCCGGTTCAGCCGGGCCGCCAGAAGCAGGGAGGTGACACCAGCTTGCCCAGGATTGTGGCCTGGGCCATGGCCGCGGTGGCGCCGACGAAGTCGGCGGTCAACAGGGCGCCGATCGATCGGCGGACCCGCGTCGACGTCACCGGCCCGCCCCCGT
Source organism: uncultured Microthrixaceae bacterium (assembly GCA_963793965.1). Lineage (GTDB taxonomy): Bacteria > Actinomycetota > Acidimicrobiia > Acidimicrobiales > Acidimicrobilacustridaceae > UBA4742. Next base: position 71,794 of record CAWCCB010000005.1, on the reverse strand, counting down.
GGTCAGGCGGGGCGGGTGTCGGTGGCCGAGCCCGCGGGGTCGGCGGGGCTCGATGCCAGGGCGGCCACGAGCATGGGGGTCAGGTCCGCGGCCAGCCTGTCGGTGAACTCGTCGCGCGCCACCAGCCACCGGTAGTAGAGCGGTCCCATGAGCAGGTTGGACACCAGGGAGAGGTCTCGCGGGGCGGTGATCTCGCCGCGATCGACGGCTCGCTCGATCATCCCCAGCAGCTCGCGTCGGTAGCCCTCGTAGAACCGCTCGCGCAGGGCGTCGGCCAGGCCCCGGTTGCGCACCGCCTCACCGATGAGGGCTTCGGTCAGCCCTCCGAACTCGCCGCTGAGGCGCTCGATGATGCCTTCCTGCAGGGCGCGAACGTCGCCGGCCAGGCTGCCGGTGTCGGCGATGCGATGCTCCTCGGTGGCCTCGGCCAGGGCCGAGACGACCAGCGACTCCTTGTTGGGGAAGCGCCGGTACAGCGTGGCGCTGGAGACCCGGGCCCGCTGGGCCACCGCGGCCATGGTCAGGCCCGCGTACCCCTCCTCCACCAGCAGGTCGAGGGTGGCCTGGGCGATGGCCAGGTCGGCCTCGACGCTGCGAGGCCGACCGCGGGTGGCGGCAGGGTGCTCGTCGTGAGCGGAGCCCGACGGCGCCGGGCGCGGGATGCGGATCGAGGCGGACGTGGCCACCATCCTTCCACCGGCGTGCGGCGCAGGTCGGCGATCGCGCACCCGAGCCATGGGCTAGGCCCGGGCCTCGACCAGCTCGGCGTGCGCCGCGGCCCGGTCCCGCAGCTCGTCGATGGCCAGGTCCTCGACCAGCTCGGCCTCGGGGGCGTCGTCGGCCGGGCGGGCCGGCAGGAAGACCCAGGCCACCACCGCGCCGCCCAGGGCCACGGCGGCGGCGATGAGCAGGGTGATGGACATGGCGTGGACGAAGGCGGCGCTGGCGTCGGCCACCAGCTGATGGCCGGCCGGGCCGAGGTGGCCGGCCACCTCGACCGCGCCCCCGATGGAGTCGCGGGCGGCGTGGGCCGCAGCCGGCGGCAGGGCCGCCACCACCTTCGACGACGCGACCTGCTGGTGGTAGCTGGCGGCGGTGAGGCTGCCCAGCACGGCCACGCCCAGGGCGCCGCCCACCTGGCGGGTGGTGTCGTTCATGGCCGATCCCACGCCGGCCTTGCCCAGGGGCAGCGAACCCATGATGGACTCGGTGGCCGGGGCCATGGCCGTCGAGATGCCCAGCCCCAGCAGGGCCAGCACGATGCCCACGAACCAGTAGCTGTCGCCCACCGACAGCCGCGACATCAACGCCATGGCCGCGGCCACGATCACCATGCCCGCCGCCACCGGGATCTTGGTGCCCACCCGCTGGGTGATCTTGGCCGTGTTGGGCGACATGATCATCATGACGCCGGCCAGGGGGATCAGGGCCGCGCCGGCCACCATGGGGGTGTAGCCGAGCACGAACTGCAGGTACTGGGTCAGGAAGTACATCGATCCGAACATGGCGAAGAAGACCAGGGTGACGGCGATGCTGGCGCCGCTGAAGCGCGGGTTGCGGAAGAAGCGGACCTCGAGCATCGGGTGGGTGCAGTGCAGCTCCCAGGCGATGAAGGCCGCCAGCAGCACGAGGCCGGCGGTGAAGCCGCTGAGCACGGCCGGGTCGCCCCAGCCCTGCGCCGGGGCCTCGATCACGCCGTAGAGCAGCGCACCGAGCCCGGCCGAGCCGAGCACCGTGCCCAGCGGGTCCAGCCGGGGGGCGTCGGGATCCTTGCTGGTGGGCACGAACAGGTAGCCGCCGATGAGGGCGACGATGACCACGGGCACGTTCACGAAGAAGACCGAGCCCCAGAAGTAGTGGGCCAGCAGCCAGCCGCCGACCACGGGTCCGACCACGATGCCGATGCCCGACACCCCGGCCCAGATGCCGATGGCCCGGCCCCGCTCCTCGGCCGGGAACACGTTGGTCAGGATGGACAGGGTGGCGGGCATGATCAGGGCGCCGCCGATGCCGGCCAGCGCCCGGAAGGCGATGAGCTGGCCGGCGCTGGTGGAGAAGGCCGAGGCCACCGAGCCGAACCCGAAGACCAGCAGGCCGATGGTCAGGATGCCCTTGCGACCGAAGCGGTCGCCCAGCGCCGCCGGTGGTCAACAGGATGCTGGCGTACACGATGGTGTAGGCGTCGACGATCCACTGGAGCTGGCTGGCGGTGGCGCCCAGGTCGCGCTGGATGGTGGGCAGGGCCACGTTGAGGATGGTGTTGTCCATCCCGATCACCAGCAGCGAGAAGCACAGGACGGCCAGCGTCCACCAGCGCCTGGCGTGCACCTTGTCTGCGCCCATGACCGAATCCTTTCGAAACGAAACTCTCTCGTTTCGATAATGCCCGGGCGACTTCCGAAACACAACCCTTTCGGAAGTGTCATCGGTCACCTGTGGTCGCCCAGCGGCGGGATCGGTCGGTTTTGGTGGATACTGACACCGACGTCAGGTTTCGCGATCCCGGACTGGATCGAGGGACGAGGGTTCTGCATGGCAGGGGGAACGATGGCCGAGTCGACCGAAGCCCAGACCACCGGTGACGACGGGGGCAGCCCGTTCGCGGCGATGGATCCCGAGATGGCGGCCAACCCGCAGCCCATGTTCAAGATGCTGCGCGACGCCATGCCGGTGATGCCCCTGGAGGACGGCCGAGGCGTGGTGCTGTCACGCAAGGCCGAGATCGACGAGGCCTTCCGACACCCCGAGGTCTTCTCGTCGAACATGGACGCCGTCGACCTGCAGAACCACCGCCCGCTGATCCCGCTGCAGATCGACCCGCCCGAGCACAAGAAGTTCCGCAAGATCCTCGACCCGATCTTCGCCCCCCGTCAGATGGCGTTGCTCGAGGAGCCCGTCACCCAGTTGGTCAACGACCTCATCGACGGGTTCATCGACCGGGGCGAGGTGGACTTCGCGGCCGAGTTCTCCATCCCGTTCCCGTCCCAGGTGTTCCTGACGCTGCTGGGCCTGCCCATCGAGGAGCTGCCCACCTTCCTGAAGATGAAGGACGGCATCATCCGGCCCGACCAGGTGCTGGACGAGCCCTACGGGTCGCCCACCATGATCGCCTACCAGAAGGAGATCGCCGACTCGGTCTACGACTACTTCAACATGGTGCTCGACCAACGCGAGCTCGAACGCCGCGACGACCTGTTGAGCCGCTTCCTCGATGCCGAGGTCGAGGGCCACCGGTTCAGCCGCGAGGACATCCTCGACATCTGCTTCCTGTTCCTGATCGCCGGCCTGGACACGGTGACCTCCACCCTGGACTGCATGTTCTCGTACCTGGCCCAGCATCCCGACCAGCGCCGGCAGCTGGTGGACGACCCGTCCCTCATCCCGGCGGTGATGGAGGAGCTGTTGCGCTGGGAGACGCCGGTGATGGGGGTGGCCCGGGTGGCGGTGGCCGACACCGAGCTCGACGGCTGCCCCGTCCACGCCGGGGACCAGGTCATGATCATGCTCGGGTTCGGCCAACACCGACGAGGCCGAGTTCGGCGACGCCGACGTGGTGCGCTGGGACCGTGACGTCAACCGCCACCTGGCCTTCGGCGGCGGCATCCACCGCTGCCTGGGATCGCACCTGGCCCGCCAGGAGCTGCGCGTCGCGCTGCGCGAGTGGCACCGGCGCATCCCCGAGTACCGGTGGCCGACGGACACACGTTGGTCTACACGCCGCGCCATCCGCTCCATCGACCACTTCCCCATGGTGTTCGCCGCCGCGCCGGATCAGCCGTGACCCTGGATGCGAGCGTGGCCCGACTCGACGGGCGCGTGGCCGTGGTGACCGGTGGCGGGGCCGGCATCGGAAGAGGCATCGCCGCCGGCCTGGCCGCCTTCGGGGCCCGGGTGGCGGTGTGGGAGCGCGACGCCGCCGACCGCGGCCTCGGCCGGGACGGAGGTGGGCGGCCTGGGGTTGACCGTCGACGTGCGCGACGGGGCCGAGGTGGCCGAGGCCCTGGCCACCACGGTGGCCGAGCTGGGCCCGGTGGACATCCTGGTCAACAACGCCGGCGGCGTGTTCCGCCGCACCGCTGCTGGAGACCTCGGAGAACGGGATCGACGCCCTCTACCGGGCCAACCTGCGCCACGTGATCATCTGCACCCAGCAGGTGGCCCGGACCATGGTGGACGAGGGGCGACCCGGCAGCATCATGGCCGTGACCTCGATCGAGGGGGTGCGAGCCGCGCCCGGCTTCGCCGCCTACGCCGCGGCCAAGGCCGGGGTGATCAACTTCACCAAGACCGCGGCCCTGGAGCTGGCGCCCCACGGGATCCGGGTGAACGCCCTGGCCCCCGACATCACCCTGACCGAGGGGATCCTGGCCATGGCGCCGGACGGGTCCCCCGGAGCGCTTCGGCGCCAACGTGCCCATGGGTCGGCGCCGGCCACGTGGACGAGATGGCCGGGGCCGCGGTGTTCCTGGCCTCGGACCTGTCGAGCTACGTCACCGGCGAGACCCTCCACGTGGACGGCGGCACCCACGCGGCCAGCGGCTGGTACCACGCACCCCGACACCGGCGAGTACATCCTGGGGCCGACTGGCTAGGCCTCGTCGGACGCCCAGCCCCCCGCGAAATTGGAAACCTTCGTGTTCGGAATCCGCACATTTTGCTGCCCAATTTCCGCGGGCCTCGGCGAGGGGCGGCCTCAGCCGATGGCGACCTGGGCGGCGCGGCGGAGGGCCTCGATGTGGTCGTCGACGGTGGCCAAGCCGGCGCCGCATGGTGTTGAGCGTGAGGTGGGTGGCACCCTCGGCGCGCCAGGCCTCGATGCGGTCGACCAGGTCCTCGGCGGTCACGTCGCCGGCGTCGAGTCGGCCCTCCATGCCGATGGTGGTGGGATCACGTCCGGCGGCCCGGGCGGCCTCGTCGATCACGGCTCGGGCCCGGTCCAGCTTGTCGCCGGGCTGCATCATCGGGAACCACCCGTCGGCCAGCCTGCCGATCCGGCGGAAGGCCGGCGCCGACGACGCGCCCAACCACACCGGGATCGGCTGCTGGTTGGGCAGCGGCCACAGCCCGGCACCTTCGAGTGGTCGTGGGCGCCGTCGAAGGTGACGCTGCGCTCGGTCCACAGCCGGCGCAGCAGCCCGATCTGCTCGTCCTCGCGGGCACCCCGGGTGGTGAAGTCCTGGCCCAGGGCGTCGTACTCCACCTTGTTCCAACCCACGCCCACCCCCAGGCGGAACCGGCCGCCGGTGAGCAGGTCGACCTCGGCCGCCTGCTTGGCCACCAGCACCGTCTGGCGCTGCGGCAGGATGATGATGCCGGTCACCAGCTCCACCTCGGTCAGCCCGGCCAGGAAGCCGAAGAGCACGAACGGCTCGTGGAAGGTGGTGTCGATGTCGTAGGGCCCGGCCCAGCCCTGGTGCACCGTCGGGTCAGCCCCGACCACGTGGTCGTAGGCCAGGATGTGGGTGTAGCCCAGGTCGGTGACCGCTTGGGCGTAGGCCCGGATCCCGCCCGGGTCGGCGCCGATCTCGGTCTGGGGGAACACCACTCCGATGCGCATGGGCTGGTCCTCTCACGGGTGGGCGGGCGTCCCCGGAAACCGGGCGTCGAGATGTGCGGTATCCGGGGCGCAAAGGTTCCCAGTTTGCCGGGGGGATCTAGGTTTGGGTGATGTTCGCTGCCTACGCCGACGCACCCCAGCCCGACGATCCCCTGGCCGCCCTGGTGCTGGGCGAGCGTCCCGACCCGGTGGTGCCGCCCGGGTGGGTTCGGGTCACGGTCCGGGCGGCCAGCGTGAACCTGCACGACCTGTGGACGCTGCGCGGCGTGGGCATCCGGCCCGAGGCCTTTCCCATGATCCTGGGCTGCGACGCGGCCGGCGTGCTCGACGACGGGACCGAGGTGGTGGTCCATCCGGTGATCAGCTCCGACGACTGGCGCGGTGACGAGACCCTGGATCCGGAACGGTCGCTGCTGAGCGAGCGCCACCAGGGCACCTTCGCCGACCAGGTGATCGTGCCGGCCCGCAACGTGGTCCCCAAGCCGACCGCAGATGAGCTTCGCCCAGGCCGCCTGCATGGGCACGGCGTGGCTGACCGCCTACCGCATGCTGTTCGTGAAGTCGGGGCTGCGTCCCGGCCAGACCATGTTGGTGCAGGGGGCATCGGGCGGGGTGTCCACCGCCCTGATCGCGCTGGGCCACGCCGCCGGCATGCGGGTCTGGGTCACCGGACGCCACGCCGAGAAGCGGGCGCTGGCCGTGCGCCTGGGCGCCGACGAGGCGTTCGAATCGGGGGCCCGGCTGCCGGCCCGGGTCGACGCCGTGTTCGAGACGGTGGGCCAGGCCACCTGGTCGCACTCGCTCAAGGCCCTGCGTCCGGGTGGGGTGGTGGTGGTCTCGGGAGCCACCACCGGCGATCCCACCGCGGCCGAGCTGCAGCGCATCTTCTTCCTGCAGCTGCAGGTGATCGGGTCGACCATGGGCACCCGGGCCGAGCTGGTCGACCTGCTGTCGTTCTGCGCCCTGGCCGGCCTGTCTCCCCACATCGGCGGCGAGCTACCGCTGGGCTCGGCCGACCAGGCCCTGCGGGCCCTGCTCGAGGGCGACACCGAAGGCAAGCTCGTCCTCACCGTGTGATCTCTCGGACGCTCACCGTCGGGCCCGACAGGCGCAGGCCGCCAGGCCGGAGCCGCTGAATCCGTGACACCCGGATGGCGAAGCGCCCGCCGGGAGGCTTGCCGACCAGAGGGCTAGGGAAGTCGGTCCCGCTGGATCTTGCCCAGGGCGTTGCGGGGCGAACGCGTCCAGCACCTCCAGGTGACGGGGACGCTTGTAGGCCACCAGGTGCTCGTCGCACCACGGTCCCAGCGCATCGATCACCCGGTCCGGCTCGGCGCCGGCCTCGAGCCTCGATCCAGGCTCCCACGGTCTCGCCCCACTGCTCGGAGGCCATGCCGGCCACGGCCGCGTCGGCCACGCCGGGACAGGCCCGCACCACGGCCTCGATCTCGCTCGGGTAGACGTTGTAGCCGCCGGTGATGATCAGGTCCTTGGCCCGACCCACGATGCGCAGGTAGCCGTCGGTCGAGCTGGCCGATGTCGCCGGTGCGGAACCAGCCGTCGGCGGTGAAGGCCTCCTGGTTGGCCTCGGGGCGGTCCAGGTAGCCGCCGAACACGTTGGGTCCCCGCACCTGGATCTCGTCGGTGTCGGGATCGAGGCGCAGCTCCACGCCCGGCAGGGGGAGCCCGACCGTGCCCGGCCGGCGCTCGCCGTCGAGCGGGTTGGAGGTGAGCATCACCGTCTCGGTCATGCCGTAGCGCTCGAGCACCGTCTGGCCGGTCGCCTGGCGCACGCGGGCGGTGGAGCTCGGCGCTCAGCGGGGCCGAACCCGACACGCACAGCCGGAGGTGAGCCAGCCGATCGGCGCCCGGCGCCTCGACCAGCCGGGTGTACATGGTGGGCACGCCGAAGAACAGGGTGGTCTCGGGCTGGGCGGCGGCGTGCAGGATGGCCTCGGGGTCGAACCGCTCGAACAGGAGCGCCGAGGCGCCGGCCAGCAGCGTGCCGTGCACGCCCACCCCCAGGCCGTGCATGTGGAACAGGGGCAAGGGCCAGGATGCAGGCTGGTCCTCGGCCGTCCACCCCCACGCCCGGCGCAGGGCTTCGGCCCCGGCCAGCAGGTTGGCGTGGGTCAGCGGCACCCCCTTGGGTGTCCCGGTGGTGCCGGAGGTGAAGGCCAGCAGGGCCACGTCGTCGGGGCGGACCGCGTCGAGATCGATCGACGGATCGGCCGGCCCGGCCGCCTCGGCCGACTCGTCGATCCGGTCGAACAGGGCGTGGAGGCTGTCCACGGTCGCCAGACCGGGCGCGGCGTCGTTCGCCCACGCCGGCCGATCGCCATCGGCCAGCACGGCGCCGGGCGCAGCCGCGGCCAGCACCAGGGTGAACTCGGATCGGGTGAACGCCGGGTTGACCGGCACCACCACCAGCCCGGCGCGAAGGGCGGCGACGTGGACCACCACCAGGTCGACCCCGGTCGTCCCCGAGATGATGACCCGGTCGCCCGCGGCCAGACCGCGGTGGCGGAGCTCGGAAGCCACCGAAGCCGTCCGGCGCTCGAGGTCCCCATTGGTGAGCCATCCCCGGCGTGCGTCACCCACGGCCGGATCGTCGGGTCGGTCGCGCCAACGAGCCGCCCAGGCCGCGGGGAGGGTGCCCTCCGCCAGCAGGTCGCCATCTGTCCCGTGCCCAGACACGACGCCGACCGTACCGGTCCGCCGAACCTCTACCGGTCCCGGATGAGCGCCCGGATCCGGCGTCGAGGTGGGACAGGTTTCACGATGAGGGCCGGGGAGGACGGATTGTCGGGCGGCGCGACCGGCTCGCTATCGTGACGCCAGCCAGCTGAAGGGGGCCCGATGGCCGAGCAGATCCCATTTGTCGACTACCTGGTGCTGGGCGACGACCCGCACCTGGTGGCCCACACCTGCGCCGCGTGCGGGGCGCGCTTCTTCGACCGCCGCAACGCCTGCGCATCGTGTGGCGCCAACTCGTTCACCGACGAGCGCGTGTCCACCACCGGGGAGGTGCGGGCCTTCACCATCGTGGCCTTCGCCGCTCCCGGCGTCCCCGTCCCCTTCGTGGCCGCGGTGGTCGACTGCGACGGCACCAGCGTGCGGGGCAACGTGATCAACGTCGAGCCCGATCCCGAGCACGTGACCCTGGGCATGAAGGTCCGCCTGGCCACCTACTCGCTGGGCACCGACGAGAACGGCACCGAGGCCGTCGGCTTCGGCTTCGAACCCCTGGGAGGTTGACCATGGCGTCTGACGATCTCTGGATCCTCGGCATCCACATGACCAAGTTCGGCAAGCACCCCGATCAGGACGTGGTCGACCTGGCCGCCGAGGCGGCCCTGGCCGCCCTGGCCGATGGCGGCGTGACCATCCAGGACATGGGGGTCCTGGCCGCCGGCAACCTGATGAACGCGGCGGCCGGCATCGGCCAGCAGCTGCAGAAGCAGATCGGCCAGACCGGGCATCCCCGTGTTCAACGTGGCCAACGCCTGCGCCACCGGGGCCACTGCCCTGCGCACCGCGGCCATGGCCGTGAAGGCCGGCGAGGCCGACATGGGGCTGGCCGTGGGCGTGGAGAAGCTCTCGGGCGCCGGTCTGCTGGCCGGTGGGGCGCGCAAGAGCGACTCCGACGCCTGGACCCCGTCGGGGCGCTACGGCGCCGTGGCCCCGGTCGACGGTCGCATCGGCACCGAGACCATGCCGGGCGTGTTCGCCCAGATCGGCATGGAGTACGGGCACCGCTACGGCGGGACCAGCTTCGAGCTGTTCGCCAAGATCAGCGAGAAGAACCACGCCCACTCCACGCTGAACCCGCTGGCCGCCTACACCAAGAAGATGACCCTCGAGCAGATCATGGGCGACGTGATGATCGCCTATCCCAACACCCGGCCCATGTGCTCGGCCAACTGCGACGGCGCGGCCGCCGCGGTGGTGGTGAGCGGCGCCAAGCTCAAGACCCTCTCGCTCGAACAGCAGCGCCGGGCGGTGAAGGTGTCGGCCTCGATCCTGACCTCGGATCCGTGGGAGGAGGCCTGCCAGATCCTGCCGGACGTGAACACGCTGACCCGCAACGCCGCGGCCCAGGCCTACGAGCAGGCCGGCGTCGGTCCCGAGGACCTCGACCTGGTGGAGCTGCACGACTGCTTCGCCACCGCCGAACTGGTCCACTACGACAACCTCGGGCTGTGCGAGCCCGGTGGCGCGGTGGACTTCTTCAACTCGGGCGCCACCTGGCGGGACGGGGCCACCCCGGTGAACGTGTCGGGCGGCCTCGAGTCCAAGGGCCACCCCATCGCCGCCACCGGCATCGCCAACATCTGGGAGGTGTGCCACCACCTGCGCGGCGAGGCCGGTGATCGCCAGATCGAGGGGGCCAAGGTGGGCCTGGCCCACGTCATCGGCCTGGGCTCGGCCTGCGGTGTCCACATCCTGGAGTCGTCAGGGGTCTGACATGCAGTACCGCAACCTCGGATCCACCGGTTTGCAGGTGTCGCGCGTCTGCCTGGGGATGATGGGCTTCGGCCCCCACCCCGACCGGGCCTGGGCCCTCGACCAGTCCGACGCCGAGCCCATCATCAAGGCCGCCGTCGAAGGGGGCATCAACTTCTTCGACACGGCCGACACCTACTCCCACGGCGCCAGCGAGGAGCTCACCGGTCGGGTGTTGCCCACCCTGTTGAGCCGCGACGAGATGGTGGTGGCCACCAAGGTGTTCATGCCCATGACGCCAGGACCCAACGGTGGCGGCCTCAGCCGCAAGCACATCCTGTCGGCCATCGACGCCTCCTTGACCCGGCTGGACATGGACTACGTGGACCTGTACCAGATCCACCGCTTCGATCCCCGGGTGCCCATCGAGGAGACGATGGAGGCGCTCCACGACGTGGTCCGAGCCGGCAAGGCCCGCTACCTGGGGGCGTCGAGCATGTACGCCTGGCAGTTCGCCAAGGCCCAGCACGTGGCCGAGCGCCACGGCTGGACCCCGTTCGTGTCCATGCAGAACCACTACAACCTCCTCTACCGCGAGGAGGAGCGAGAGATGATCCCGCTGTGTCGCGACCAGGGGGTGGGGGTCATCCCGTGGAGTCCCTTGGCCCGGGGGATGCTGGCCGGCAACCGGACCCGCGACGGCGAGAAGCGCACGGTGCGGGCCGAGACCGACGGGTTCGCCGACATCCTCTACACCCATCCCACCGACTTCGACGTGGTGGACCGGGTGGGCCAGGTGGCGGCCGAGCGCGGCGTGCCCATGGCCCAGGTGGCCCTGGCCTGGCTGATCCAGCGCAAGGGGGTGACCGCGCCGATCGTGGGCAGCACCAAGCTCCACCACCTGACCCACGCCCTGGCCGCCGAGCAGCTCGAGCTGAGCGCGGACGAGGTCGGACGCCTCGAGGAGCTCTACGTCCCCCACGCCATCGCCGGTCACTGAAACGCGTTCGGATCGGGTGCGCCCGAACCATAAGGTCGGCCGCATGCCAAACGGTTCCGCTCCGACCCCGTTCACCAAGGTGCATCGCCTCCCGGATCGGGCCGATTACGACCGAGCCGCGGTGCACGCGGTGCTCGACGCGGCACCGATCGCCCACGTGGGGCTGATCCGCGACGGGCGGCCGGTGGTCATCCCGCTGCTGTTCGGTCGACTCGGCGACGCCGTGTACCTGCACGGATCGGTGGCCGCCGGCGTGCTGCGCGACGGCGGGGCGGGGGTCGAGCTGTGCCTCACGGCCACCGTGATCGACGGGCTGGTGTTCGCCCGCTCCGCCTTCCACCACTCCATGAACTACCGGTCGGTGGTGGTGGTCGGGGGGGCCGAGGCGGTGGAGGGCGACGACAAGCGCGACGGGCTGCGGGCCATCGCCGAGCACCTCACCCCGGGCCGCTGGGACGAATCGCGTCAGCCGACCCCGGCCGAGCTGGCCAAGACGGCGGTGCTGCGCCTGGGGCTGGACGAGGCGTCGACCAAGTGCCGCGCCGGCGGGCCGGTCGACGACGAGGAGGACCTGGCGCTCGACGTCTGGGCCGGGGTGCTGCCCGTCCACCTGGGTTACGGCGAGCCCCAGCCGGCGGCCGACCTGGCCTCGGGCGTCGGGCTGTCGGCCTCGGTGGCGGCGCTGGCCGGGCGCTGACCGACGGGCTGGGCGCCGTTGTCACACCCCGGTGGGACAATGGCAGCTCGACTGATCCCACGGGAGCCGAACCATGCCCGGAAATGCACCGCCCGTCGACGACGAGAAGGGCCAGCTGCTGGCCTTCCTCGACCAGCAACGGCTGGTCATCGCGTTGGCCGCCTACGGCCTGACCGACGACCAGGCGCGAGCCACGCCCAGCGCCAGCGCGCTGAGCGTGGGTGGGCTCATCAAGCACGTGGCCGGCGTCGAGCGGGCGTGGATGGACACGGTCCTGGCGCGCCTGCGCCCTTCCGGTGGCGGCGAGGCCGACTACGACCGAGGCTTCCATCCGGGCGCGGACGAGACGCTCGACGCCATCCTGGACGACTACCGCCAGGCCTGCGCCGAGACCGACGAGATCGTGGGTTCCCTCGACCTCGATCGGCCGGTGCCGGTCCCCAGGGACGTGCCCTGGTTCCCCGACGGCATCGACGCCTGGTCGGTCCGGTGGGTCCTGCTGCACCTCATCACCGAGACGGCTCGCCACGCCGGCCATGCCGACATCGTGCGCGAGACCATCGATGGCGCCTCGGCCTTCCCGTTGATGGCCGCGGCCGAGGGCTGGCCGGCGACCCCGTGGATGCAACCATGGCAGCCGGCCCAGCCGTGACCCCGCTCAGCTGGTGATCACCACCGGCGCCCCCGCGGGCACCATGTTGAGCTGGGCCAGGTCGGCGTCGTGCAGCCGGATGCAGCCGTGGGAGATGGCGGCGCCGGTGGTGCCGATCTCGGCGTCGGCGCCGCCCGAGATCGGTCCGTGGATGGCGGTGAAGGCATCCCCGGTGCCCTCCCAGCTGGTGATGGCCTCCGAGTGGGCGTTGGTGTCGAGCATGAAGGGTCCGTAGCCGGGGCCCTCGGGCGCGGTGATCTCCATCACGTAGAAGTGTCCGAGTGGGGTGGGATCGGTGGTCGTGCCCACACCGGCGGGGTAGTCCGCCACCACGTGGCCGGACTGCCACAACTGGAGACGCCGGGAGGTGACATCGACCAGGATCCCGTAGGTGGTCGTCGACAGCTGTGCGTCGCTGGCGTGGATCCAGCCGGTCAGGCCGTTGGGACGCTGGGGCAATCGCACCTCCAGCCAGCCCGGCTCCTGGGCGATGACCGGCAGCTGCTTGGTGGTGCCCCACCAGCTGCCGATGGGCACGCTGCCGGCCGGCCAGCCGTCGGGCGCGCCGAAGTAGGGCACGGCGCCGGTCACCGTGGCGATGGTGGTCAGAGCCGGCACCGGTGGGGGTGGCACCGTCGTGGTGGTGGCCACCACCCGGTGCGCGGGGGGAGGCAAAGGCGCCGCGGGCGCGGCCGGCGTGGGCCGGTGCCACACGACCACGGCGCCGGCGGCCACCACGACGGTCAGTGCCGCGGTGACGGCGGTGAGGCGTCGCCCGCGGCGCCGCGGTGGCGTGCTCGGAGTCGGTTCGTCGCTCATGGCCGTCGGGGTCCGGCACCGGGCCCGGTCGGGCTCGGGGCGGTGGCACCCTGCCCCGCGGCCACCGTGGTGGTCGTGGAGGAGGAGGTCGAGGTGGTGGGCGGCGGGGCGGTGGTGGTGGGCGGCGGCGGCGCCGCCTTTTGGGCCGCGGCCCGGGCTTGGACTCGCTGCTGCTTGGCCGCGGCCTTCGCGGCTGCCGCCTGGGCGGCCTTGCGCGCCGCGTACCGCTGGGCCTTGGCCGCGTCGACGATGGTGGGCATGGTGAGGGCGGGCACGGTGCCCGCCGAGGGATCTGACAGGGTGGTCGACGTGGCCGACGGGACGGCCGGGCTGTCGACCACCGAGCTCGATCCTGAGGGTGCGTCCAGGATGAGGGCGGCGGTGGCGGCCACGACGGCCATCGAGGCCAGCAGGAAGACCACGGTCTGGGTCCGGAGGCGTCGTCGGTGGTGGTGGGATCCGTGCGAGTGGCGGGAGGCCTGCCAGGCGGCAGCCGCGGCCTTGGAGGCCTGGTCGATGCCGTTCCACTCGAGGGTCGGGATCTGGTCGGCCTCATCCGCCTCGGGGCGGTGCGCCGGGATCCGGGCGGGTGACCAGGTGTCCTCGGCCTCGTCCCGCTCGTCGGTCATGAATGACCCCAGTCCTGGTCGTCGTCGGCCGGTGGGCGACCCCCCGCCCACCCGCTCACCGGTGTGATGGTACCCCCGTCCGTTGGCGGGCCCCAGGTGGCGCCGCCGGTCACATGAACGAGGTCTCGGCGGCCAGACCCATGGTGGGGTGAGGCCCGGCGGCCATCGTCTGCATGTTCCCCCAGCCCGTGCCGCCTCCCACCGGATCCTCCACGTGGATCAGGCAATCGCGGAGCTGGTGGACCCGCCGAGCCGTGGCCGGATCCGAGCAGTCGGCCAGGTGCTCGCCGTCCACGTGGAGCGGCCCGCGCCACTCGCCGTGCCAGTGGTCGTCGAAGCCGAAGTAGAGCCCGGCGCCCAGGCAGAATCCGGTCTGGCCGACGGCCCGGACGGTCAGGGGGCGGGTCGAGCCGTCGGCCGACACGGCGGTGAGGGTGCCGCCCTGGAGGCGCCGGTTGACCGGATCGAAGGCCAGGTCGGGGCGCAGCTCGGCCAGGCGTTCCACCCGCCCGTCGGGGTGCTCGACGGTGCCCTGGAACTCGGTGCGGTGGTAGAGGTCCCGGAAGGCGTGGTGCTGGTAGTAGAGGTGCAGGCCGTAGCGAGAGCCGTCCGGTCGTTCGAGCAGCATCGGCGACCAGATGACCAGGATGGAGACGTCCGCGGGCATCTCCCGGGTGGCCACGTCGGTCACGGGCACGCCCACCTGGTAGCGCACGCCCCAGGAGTGGTCGCGGGTGGAGATCCAGGTCTGCTCGTCGAGGTCCACGCGCTGGCCGTCCACCTCGGCCCAGCCGTGGGCGGTGCCGATCTGGTGGTAGCGGACGATGTCGGCGTCGAGGCGGTACCCGTCGGAGCTGCGGTGCTGCTCGTGCTGTTCGAGCCCCGGCGCCACCGCCGCCTCGAAGATCCACTCGAAGCGCACCGGGACGGCGTCGTTGGCGTCGAGCGCGAAGCGCACCCGCTTGTAGGGGTCGAGCACCTGGTAGGTGATGGGCCCGACCGCGGTGGTGCCCGGATCGGTGGACAGCTCGCGGCTGGCCCGACACGTCCACTGCTCGACCCCACGGGAGACCCCGGCGTAGGCGTCGAGGACGCCCCGGTTGGGGTACTTGCCCATCCCGAAGCCGAGTTGGAGCGAGCCGTCGCGGGCCCCGGCCATGGCGCACACCTTCTCGGTCCAGGACCGGTCGCTCTGGGCCACGGTGGCGAATGTGTCCACGATCTGATGGTTGAAGGTCTCATCCGCGGGGACGAGGGGGCCGAGGGTGGACACGTCGCAGAAGGTAGTCCTGAACCTGACGGACGTGTCAGTTGGCCGGTCGACGGCCAACCCGTTTCGGCGTGGCCAGGTCCGACTCCTACAGTGCCCGCCGTGGACGCACTCGACCCGCCGGACCCGCTCGACCCGCTCGACAACGCGGTGTGGCACAGCCTGACCGGGCCGCTGCGCTCCTTCGCCGAGTGCGTACCCGACGGGTCCGGCGCCAACGGGGTGGCCACCGCGGCGCGCTTCGCGCCCGAGGTCTCGCCCTTCGGCGCGCTGGTCGACCACCCGGACCCCTCGGCCTGGGCCGAGCTGGCCCGGCTGGTGGGGCCCGGGAGCGTGACCGTGGTCTTCCGGGGCGACGTGGTGGTGCCGGCCGGCTGGACGCGCCTGGACGGGGGCGAGGGCATCCAGATGGTGGGCCCGGAGGTGGCCGGCACCTTCGATCCCGAAGCGACCGAGCTGGGGGCCGCCGACGCGGACGAGGTGCTCGACCTCATCGCCCGGACCCAGCCCGGTCCGTTCGCCACCCGCACCCTGGAGGTTGGTCGCTACGTCGGCATCCGCCGCCGGGGCCGGCTGGTGGCCATGGCCGGCGAGCGGCTCCGCATCGACGGCCAGGTGGAGGTGTCGGCGGTGTGCACCGACGCCGATCACCGGGGCCGGGGCCTGGCCCGGCGGCTGGTGAGCGACGTGGTGGCCGGGGCGGTGGCGGGCGGCGACGTGCCCTTTCTGCACGTGGCGGCCACCAACCACGGGGCCCAGCGGGTGTACCGCGACCTGGGGTTCCGGGAGCGGCGGCGGGTGCAGTGGGTCGCCCTGCGGGCCCCGGCGCCCGACGCGCGGGGCGGCTGAGCGGCGACCGCTCCAACCGCGAAAATCGGGCCCGGTCACGGAGTCGGCCCAGACCTGGGTACCCTGGTGGGCAATGAGAGGGTCAACGAGGCTCTTTCCAGCTAAGAGAGCAGAGTCCGTTGGCAACAGGCACCGTGAAGTTCTTCAATTCCGAGAAGGGCTTCGGCTTCATCTCCCGTGAGTCGGGCGACGACGTGTTCGTCCACTACTCCAACATCCAGGGTTCGGGCTACAAGTCGCTCGACGAGGGCCAGAAGGTCGAATTCGACGTGGCCCCCGGGCGCAAGGGCGAAGAAGCCCAGAACGTCCGCCCCATCTGAGCCGTGGACCCTCGGAGCCCCGAACGGGGTTCCGAGGGTCTGGTTCCGAGGTCTGGTCGCGGCCTGAGCTGACGCCCACACCTCAGCGTTCGTCCTCGTCGTGCGCTCGCGCTCCCCGGTGCTGTCACCCGGGTCGAGCACCGCTGAGCGCCGGCTCCCCGGATCCATCCGGGTCTGATCGCGCCGATCCGTCCAGGCGGGCCTGGTTGGCGGGCAGGCTGAGCACGGCCGCGATCCGGGTGGCGGTGGCGTCGGCCCAGTCCACGTCGGGCGGCGATACCGGCCGATTGCCGTAGACCGCCATCTCGGCCAGATCGGCCAGGCCCACCAGGTCGTCGAGGGCGCCGGCCATCGGGTCGGCGTCGCGGCCTGCCGCGCCCGGGAGTCGGGTGCGCAGCCGTCGGGCGTGGGCGGAGGGGGATCGGGCGGCCGGGCGCTCCCAGGCCGAGCCGGCCAGCGGGGCGATGGCCCGGTCATAGGCCGCCACCACCGGATCCAGGGCGGTCGCCGCGCCCGGTGCGGCGACGCCGACGAGCCGCGACGGCGATGCGTCCGAGCGCCGCGCCCAACCCCAGCACGGCCACCGCCGTGGCCGCCCACGCCCACCAGGGCCAGCCGCCCGAACTGCTCGAGGATCCGACCGGCACGCCGGCCACGGTGGTGGCCGGAGCCGAGACCCCGGTGGTGGCCGGCGCCGGGGTGGTGGTCGTGCTGGCCGCAGTGCCGGGGCTGGTCGACGGCGGGGTGGCCCCCGTCGCCGGACGGGTGGTGGTGGGGGCGGCCGTCGTGGTGGGCGCGGTGGTGGCCGGCGTGGCCGCGATGACGTCGGGGGGAGCCAGCTGGTTGCCCGGGAGTTGGGGCGTGGGTTCGAACGACACCCAGCCGGCGGACCCCAGGTGCACCTGGGGCCAGGCGTGGGCGTCGCCCCCGCGCACCACCGTGGAGCCGTCGGCGGCCCGGGTGCCGCCGGTGAAGCCGATGGCCACCCGGGTGGGCAGGCCGAGAGACCGGGCCAGCAGGGCGTAGGCGGTGGCGAAGGTCTGGCAGTTGCCCGTCCGGGTGGTGTCCAGGAAGGTGAGAACCGGGTCGATGCCGCCGGCCGCCGCCGGTGGCGGGGCCGCCACCTGGTAGTGGAACTGGCCGGAGTGGAAGTAGTCGACCAGGTCCTCGGCCTGCTGCAGCGGGCTGGTGGCGCCGGCGGTGATGCGTCGGGCCCGATCCGCCAGCCCGACGGCGTCGATCGGCACGGCCGTGTCCTGGGTCCGGGTGGCCGGTGGGAGACCGGCCACCGGATCACCGGCGGCGATCGGGACCAGCGCGGTTCCGGTGGGAGCCTGGGCACTCGTGGTCTGGTACCGCGTGCCGGGTCGGCTGGGTTGGGGGGCCACCACCCCGACGGCGGTGACGGTCCCCGCACCTCGCGGCTGGACCGACCGGGTGTCAGGCGGGGCGGGGAGCAGGCGCGTGACCAGTCCGGCCATGGTCACCTCGGCCTGCGAGGTGCCGGCGGTGATGGTTGGCCCAACGGTCGCGGCCGGTGGCGGGGTCGAGGAGCTGAGCGCGGCCAGGGTGGCGGCGTCGGGGCCCCAGCCGTCGCCGTCCCACACGGTGACCTGGCCCACCTGCCAGTAGGTGTCGCTCGGGGTCCGGGCCCGGAACATGACCACCTTGGCGTCTCGCTGTTCGAGACCCACCAGGTCGGTGGCCAGCTGGAGACCGGTCGGGGCCACGGTCCGACCCGCCCCGGAACCGCCCGCCGGGCCCGCCGAGCTCCCGCCCAGCGCGGTCCCACCGATCAACGCGGCCAGCACGACCAGCAGGCCCAGCACGAGTTGGCGCGCCGCCGGTGGCGTCGGGCGTCGGTTCAGCTCCCGGTCCGAGTCGTCTCCGTGCTCGGGCTCAGCCAGCACCGAGCGCGGCTCCGGCGGCCGCCACGAACGCGACCACCAGCGTCACGGCACCGGCGTCGGGGCTGGCCAGACCGGAGACGGCCACCAGGATCAGGGTGGGGATCAGGGCGGCCGCCGGCCGACGGGGTGGATCCGGCGGGAACCCGAGCAACGCCCGGGAGGTCACCGCGGCCAGGCCGACCACCATGGCGGCCAGCAGGACCACCCCGGTCGCCGACGCCAGGGGCCAATGCCAGCCGGTGGTGACGCTGCGGACCCCGTGCAGGGCGTGGTCGATCCTCGACGGGGTCCGCCCCTGCGGGATGCCGAACCAGGTCGCCCCGGGCAGGCTGGTGCCCACCGCCACCAGCACCACCGCGATCACCCCCAGGCTGGCCGCCGCCGCGGTGGGCAGTCGGCGACGACGAGCCAGCAGGGCCACCACGACCGCTCCGGTCACGGTGGAGGCCAGCAGGGGCCAGGCGGCCGGGCCGGTCCAGCCGCCCTGCACCAGCCGACCGACGGCCACCGCTCCCACCATCGCCACGACCAGGACCGCCAGCTCCAGACCCAGCCCGGGCTCGGTGCGGCGGGTGGTCATCCAGCGGTCACCACGTGCGCCCGCTGGCGCAGGCTGTCGGGCAGGCGAGGGGCGCCGGTGGCCGTGGTCACCAGCGTGAAGCCGCCGAACTCCGAGATGAGCAGATCGAGGTGCGACCACTGCGACGAGGGGCGGGGACCCATGCCCGCCAGCAGCTCCTGGGCTTCGGCCAGGCCTTCGGGATCGGGGACCACCGTGGCGGCTCGGCCCGAGAAGGTGGACAGCTCGACGGCCAGCCCGTCCCGGCCGGCGGCCTCGATCAGGCCCTCGACGATGGACAGGGCATCCTCGTAGGTGTGGCGGTGGTGGGCGCCGGCGCGGTCGTCGACCACCACGCGGACCAACCCCGAGGCCTCGGGCTCGAACTGGCGCACGAGCGTCACGCCGTAGCGGGCCAGCGCCTGCCAGTGGACCGACGTGAGCCGGTCACCGATGCGGTACGGGCGCAGCTCGGCGAAGTCCCCACCCCAGTCCCCGGTCCCGCCGCGGCGTGACCCCGCCGCGCCCCCGACCGATGCCGGGCCGATGCTGTCGGTGAGCAGCCCTTCGGGAATCGGGGCCGGGCGGGGGTGCACCACCACCCGGACCGGGTCGGTGGTGGTCACGACGGCGGCGACCAGGCCGGCCGGGTCGTGGACCCACACCGGCCGAGGGGCCAGCTCGAACACGCCCCGGCGATCGGTGGGCGCGGCCACCCGCACCGTGGCCGGGGCCGCGCCGCGGGCGGCGCCGGGCACCCGCAGCAGCGTGGTTCGCCCCGGCGCCCGCCAGCGCCGGGGCCGGTGCCCCGCTCGGCGCCCGGGTCGGTGGGGTTGGTGCGCCAGTGCCCCTCGGGTCGCTCGATCCCGACCCAGCCGCGACGGCGATGGCTGTTGGTCACGCGCAGCTCGATGTGGGCGGGATGCCCGGCGGCCACCAACCCGGGCCGGGGCCGGGCCACCACCCGGATGTGGGGTCCGAGGCGGCGGGCCATGATCCAGGCCGACAGCGGCGCCAACACCGCCAGGGCACCCAGGGCCGCGGCCAACGGGCGGGCGCCGGCGGATCCGGTGATCCAGCCGGCCACGACCAGGGCGGCCACGACGGCCCCCACCGCGTACCCACGACCGGTCGGGACCAGCCGCACCCGGGTCACGGGGTAGGACCAGCGGCCACCGGTTGCACGAGGGGGACAGGGACGACCTCGACCAGCTCGGCCACCACCTGCTCGGCACCGGCACCGGCGGCCTCGGTGCCGGGACGCAGCAGGAGCCGGTGGCCGAGCGTGGGCCCGGCCGCCTGGGCCACGTCGTCGGGGGCCACGTAGTCGCGACCGGAGGAGACGGCCAAGGCCCGCGCCGCCGTGCCAGGGCCAGCGCGGCGCGGGGCGACGCACCCACGGCCACCGACGGGTGGGAACGGGTGGCCGCCACCAGATCCAGCAGGTACTGGCGGGCCGCGGGCGCCAGGTGCACGGCGGCCACGGCTTGGCGCAAGCGGTCCAGCTCGGGCCGACTCACCGCCGCGGCCAGCTGCGCCGCCCGCACGGCCGGGTCGTCGCCGGCCACCAGGGCGTCCTCCTGGGTCCGGCTGGGGTAGCCCAACGACAGGCGCATCAGGAAGCGGTCGCGCTGGCCGTGGGGCAGCGGCGACGTGCCGGCCGCGTCGTAGGGGTTCTGGGTGGCGATCACGATGAAGGGCTCCGGCAGGACGTAGCTGGCGCCATCCGCGCTGACCTGGCCCTCCTCCATGGCCTCGAGCAGGGCGGATTGCGCCCGGGGGGAGGCACGGTTGAGCTCATCGGCCAGGACCACGTTGGCGAAGATCGGCCCGGGCCGGAACACGGGCTCGTGGCTGGCCGCGTCGAAGACCACCGCTCCGGTGATGTCGGCCGGCAACAGATCGGCGGTGAACTGCACCCGGGTGAAGCCCAGGCCCGAGGCGTGGGCCAACGCCTTGGCCAGGGTGGTCTTGCCCAGCCCCGGATGATCCTCCACCAGGAGGTGTCCGCCCGCGGCCAGACAGCCCACGGCCAGCACCACGGTGGTCTCGTCGGCCAGCAGCACGCTGCGGATGGAGTCCACCAGCGCCGCGAACAGCTCCGCCGGTGGCCGCGCCGGTGCCAACGACTCGGCTGGGTCGGTCACGGGGGCGAGCCTACGACGAAAACCCTGGTCGTCGTGGGTCTTCTGCATTAGCGTGACGAGGCTACGACCGACTGGCCAGCCGATGATCGGCTGGTCGTTTGCCGGCTGGTGGATGACCGGCGGGTGGATCGGGGCGGAACGGGGGGCATGACCATGGCAGTCACCGAGCAGCCAGGTTCGGCGGGGCATCCCGACCACGACGAAGGCGGGGGGCTGTGGCTCGACGAGCCCGAGGCCGCCCCGACCGGCGGTGCCTCCGGCGAGCGCAGCCCTGCCCGTCGGGCCCTGGCCCTGGTCGGGCTGGTGGCGGTACTGGCGCTGGTGGCCGTCCCGGTGGGCCTGGCCCTGGCGGCCGGTCGCAGCCAGCCGGTGGACCACCGGGCCGTGCCCGCCCCCACCACCAGCGCCACCACGCCCGTGAGCCTGGGTGACGGCCCGGCTGAGCGCCAGGTCCTGTCCGCCCTCAGCGCCACCACCGCATCGGGCAGCTTCGACGTCAGCTACACCCTGGCCGGCCAGCCAGGCCACTCGACGACCCCCTCCACCCAGTGCGTGACCGTCTACGACAACGGCATGGGTGCACCGGTGGGCGTCATGTCCAAGGGGGCGGTCACCGCGCCGCCGCCCAGCTCCAACCGCGGAGCCCAGACCACGCAACGCTGCTTCGCGGCCCCGGGTCCCCAGGTCGTCTCGGTCACCGGCAACGGGACCATCGACGTGTCCCCGAAGGCCATGGTGGTGTCGGCCTCGATCGGCAGCGGCGCCAGCACCTCGAACATGGACGTCTCGGTCCGGCTGAACGACGAGGACGTGTGGGAGTCGGGCGGGGCCGACTACGGGCTGTCGCCGGCCCCCGGCCCCTCCGGGGGCATAACCGGGGCCAGCGGGCAGTCCGCTGTCGGGCTTCGCCTCGTTGGTGGAGTCGACGTTGGGCTCCCGCACCGGGGCGGTGGCCATGATCGGCATGGCCAGCCCGGCCGGCTACCTCGACCTCGAACAGGAATCGGTCACCGGCGCCGCCCAGGTCGGCCCCGGCACGGTGGACGGCACGCCGGTCACCTTCTACCAGGTGGCCGTCGACCCGGCCCGGCTGGAGACCATGGCCGGACTGACCGCGGATGAGGTCACCACCCTCAAGGCGGCGGTGGCCGTGCTCCAGGGCGCGGGCTACACCGGGACCGTGGTCAAGGTGGGGATCGACGGCGCCGGGTTCATCCGCCAGGCCACGTCGGTGGCCAACTTCTCTGACGGGGGCACCGTCACCCTCGACGCCACCTTCACCAAGTTCGGCTGCGCCGGCACCGTGCTCATGCCCGGCCAGACGTCCACCACCACGGCCACCACGCCGTGTGCGTCCGACGTGCCCACCACCACCGTGGCGCCCACGACCACGAACACGACGGTGGCGCCCACCACCACCGGGGGCGGCTTCGACCTCACCACCTCGACCACGACCGACACCGGCTCGACCGTGACCACGGTGGTCTCCGACCCGGGTCCGAGCACCACGGTGACGATCAAGGGCGGCTGAGCGCCGCCCCTAGGCTGGGGCCGATGTCCGCCGGACCGACCCTGGACGAGCTCATCGACGAGCTGCGGGCCGACGGCCACCGCGTGACCACCGCTCGCCGGGCCGTGCTCCAAGAGGTCCTGGACGCCGGAGATCGTCACCTCTCGGCCGAGGACCTGGCCGAGCTCATCCGTCGCCGCCAGCCCGAGGTGCACCTCTCCACCGTCTACCGAACCGTCGAGGTGCTGGAGTCGGCCGGGATCCTGACCCAGGTGCACGTCGGCCACGGGCCCGGCACCTACCACCTGGCCCAGGACCGCCACCACCATGCGGTGTGCGACTCGTGCGGCCAGGTCATCGAGCTGTCCGCCGCAGTGGTGGCCCCGGTGGTCGACGAGCTCGACCGCCGGCTTGGCTTCGCGGCCCGGCCCCGGCATCTGACCATCAACGGCACGTGCGCCCGCTGTCGAAAGAGATCTGCCCCCTGACCTGCGGTTTGCCCATGCCGTCCCGGCCGAGTCCGACATTCTGCGGGAAGTCCAAGGGCGATCCAAGGTTGATCGTCCATGCTCGGGGTCCATCACCACACGAAGGGGGGTGAAACGCATGGCTTTCAAGTTCTCGCACGCGCTGGCCGGCCTCACGGTCGTCGGCGCGCTGGCGACCGGCGGAGCCGTGGCTGCCTACGCGGCCACGACCACCACCACGACGCCACCCAGCAGCACCTCGAGCAGCAGCTCGAGCACGACGGCCCCACCCAGCAGCACCACCTCGCCGGCCACGAGCGCGCCGAGCACGGGTTCCACCCCGTCCACCGCCGCGCCCTCGGCGGGCGGTTCCTCGGGCTCGCCCGGCTCGAATCCGTGCCCGAACATGGGCTCGGGATCGCGCCCCAGCTCGAGCTCGGGTGCAACCGGCGCGGGGTTCCGGATGGGACCCGGTGGCCCGGCACCCACCAACATCCCGACCTAGCGACGTCGCATCCGCAATGAAGGCCGACACGCCCATCATCCGCCGCCGGCTCGCGATCCTCGTGCTGGGGATGCTGGCGGTGCTGATGACGGGCTGCGCCAGTGGCAGCGGGGACATCCCGGGTTCGGGTGACCTCGCTGCCATCGGCGCCGGGCTGCAGGGCCCCGCGGGCCTCCGGGCCACCGTCTACTCCCGAGCTCCAGCCCACGTGTCCGCCTTGGCCCTCGACCGACAGGGTCGTCTGTGGTTCTCCACCGCCGCCGCCACCGACACCGGAGCTGACGGCGTGTACCTGGTGGCCCGAGCGGGTGCCACGCCGGTGGAGGTCATCCCGGGGCTGCACACGCCCCTCGGTCTGCTGTGGATCGGCCAGCAGCTGTACGTGTCGGCCCAGGACCAGGTGGTCGCCTACCGCGGCTTCGACGGCACCCGCTTCACCGCCCAGCACACGGTGGTCAGCTTGGCGGACGGGGTGGGCGAGCTGAACGGTCTGGCCCTCGGACCCGACGGCCGGATCCGCCTCGGCATCTCGGCGCCCTGCGACCACTGCCAGACCACCTCGCCGTACTCGGCCGCGGTGGTCTCGTTCCGCCCCGACGGCTCGGGCCTACGGGTCGAGGTGAGCCACATCCGGGCGGCGGTGGGCCTGGCCTACTACCCGGGGACGAGCGACCTGCTGGGCACCCTCGACCAGCGAGACGACCTGGGGGCCGACACGCCTGGTGATGAGCTGGTGGACCTGGCTCACGGGCAGGACTACCGGTTCCCCGGCTGCTACGGCCAGGGTGGCGCGGCCTGTGCCGGCGTGCCTGCTCCGGTGGCCACCCTCGATGCCCACGGTGGGGTGGACGGGGTGGCGGTGGTCACCGGCCAGCTGGGCGACTCGGTGGGGACCGCGGCCGTGGTGGCCGAGTACGCGGTGGGGAAGGTCCAGATCGTCCCCCTGGTGAAGAACCCGTCGGGATCGGGCTACACGGGCACGGCCGCCGGGTTCCTGCAGGGGATGAAGAACCCGGTCCCGGTGCTGGTGGGCTCGGCGGGGCAGCTGTGGGTGGGTGATTGGACAACGGGCATCATCTACCGCATCGCCCCCAAGGCCTAGCCTCCTGGCCTATGACCCGACGGCGCCATCCCATCCAGACACAGCCTTCCCGAGCCATGGCCGCAATGTGCGCGGTCGCCGTCGTCGCCGTGGCGCTCGCCGCCTGCGGCACCAGCAAGGTCAAGACCTCGACCAAACCGCCGACCGGGCCGGCGGCGACCAGCGGCACCTCCTCGGACACCGCCAGCGACGACACGACGCCGCCCGGAACCGCCGGGCCCACCTCGGTCTGGAGCCAGACCGCGGTCAAGTACCGCGGTCAGAACGGCCAGTCGTTCCAGATCGACGTGCACCAGCCACGGGGCGCGAGGCCCGGTGTGGGGGACCGGTCCCTACACCGATGACTCGTCGATCTGCACCGCGGCGGTGCAGTCAGGGCTGATCACGCTGGCCCAGGGCGGCAGCGTGACCTACCAGATCGCTCCCGGTCAGGACTCGTACCAAGCCGGCGTGGCCCACGGCGTCACGTCGAGTGCCTACGCCAAGTGGGACGGCAGCTTCACCTTCCCGTCGGCCACCGGCACCATCCCCCTCACCGCCGGACCCCAGTCCTGGTCGTTGACCATGACCGCGTACGAGGGCCAGAACGGCAAGCAGGTCACGGTCCCGTGTTCGAGCCACGGCACCCTCGACTCGGTGTGGGGCACCGGACCGTTCACCGACGATTCGTCGGTGTGCTCGGCCGCGGTGTTCGCCGGGCTGATCACCCTGGCCGACGGCGGGACGGTGGTGGCCACCGTGGCGCCCGGACAGAACAGCTACAAGGGCGGCACCGCCAACGGGGTGACCACCCAGAGCTACGGCAGCTGGGGGAGCAGCTTCACCCTGTCGAAGTCGTCTTAGCGCGGCCACGATCCGTTCCATCCAGGATCCTGCCGCGCCGCTCCACGCCACCTGACCTGGGGTTCGCCGGCCGATGACCTTGGCGAGTTGCTCAGGTCTTGGGTGCCTCGGTGCTGGCGCAGGTGTCGGCGATGGCGTGCAGGTCGTCGGGAATATCGGCCTTGTCGTCGTCGCTGATGCCCGTGGCCGCAACCGCGGCCTGGAGCTGCTGGTCGGTGGCGTTCTGGAGCGACAGCACCGCGATGGCGAAGGCGAGCTGGGTGCTGCGGAACTGCAGGCCCACGTGGGTGATCACGCAGGTGGCGTAGGCGTTGCTGTGGCCCTTTGCGTGCAGGGCGGCGGTGATGGCCGGGGTGGCCGCCACCAGCTGGGGAGCCGCCGTCGTGGTGGTGGCACGTGCCGAGGCGCCAGTGGTGGCTGAGCCCACTCGCGGGGCCGGGGTGCCACCTGTCGCGCTCGAGGCCGCGTGCCCTGAGGAGCAGGCCGCCAGACCGAGCACCAGGGCCGCGCCCAGCAGGAGATGGAGGAGCAGTCGTGTTCGCCGCATGTGGATATCGCCTATGGGAGAGTTCGATCACCAGGTATCGCGCGCCGAGGTTGCCCGGCCCGCGAACCGCCACCGGTGAGGTTAAGTCGACGGGCGGTCGCGTGTAAACGGGTTGTTGGGCGCAGCCCCGGCACGGTGATTCGCGTATGCCGCTCTCGGCGACCGCTGCGCGGCGCCGCCGAGAAGAATCTATTGACCTGAGGCGTGGGTCATATTAGACCTTGTCTCGGTTGGGGAAATCATGGTGTCGCATGTCCGTCCATCTCGGATGGGCAACGATAAGGCGAGGGGACATCTGGTGGGTCGACAAGGCGGATTGGCTGTGGGTGCGCGCTCGCGCACGGTTCGACGCGTCGCGATCCTGGCGACGGTGGCGGTTCTGGCCGGGGTCATGGCCAGCGCCACAGGTGTGGTCGATCTCTCGCATCCGGGTGTGGTGGCGCGTGCCGCGGCGGCGGATCCGCCATCCGACTTCACGTCCTCGGTGCTGACGCTGGGCGGGACGGGCAGCGGCGCCGAGACCGACGGGACCGGCCCCACGCACTCGGCCTTTGACGGCCCGGTCGCGGTCCGCCTCTCCACCGATGGGCAGACCCTCTACATCCTGGATCGCTGGACGAACACGAGCGGCGCGCTGGTCGGGTCGATCAGAAAGATGGCGCTGGGTTCTTCGGGCACCGGCGAGGCCGTGACGACCCTCACGACTGGTCTGTCGGATCCGGTCGGTCTGGCCGTGGACAAGTCGGGGAACGTCTACACCGTGGTTCCAGACACCACCACACCTGGCGATGTCGAGATCATCAAGGTCGCGCCGGGCGGTGCCATCTCGACCGTGGTGACCCAGATCAGCACCGGTGGGTCCTCCCTGGCAGTGGATCCCACGAGCAGCTTCATCTACACGGACGAGGGCGTCACCGAGTGCCCGTACAGCCCGTACTCCTGCCTGCAGAGCCCCCATCCCTATCGCGTGCCGGTCGGCTCCACGGGCCAACCCATCACGTCGGTCGGCACCGACCTGGGCGGCCCGGGCAACTGGACGCGCGACGGACTGGCGGACAGCGGCTTCGCCCAGTCCGGCCCCTACGCGGGCAGCTTCGTGGTGCTCGAGCCGGGATCGGGTTCCACGGACGAGGACTACTCCACCCATCTCTTCTCGTGGACGAGCGGCGGCTCGTACCAGAACGTCAACAGCGGGTGGACGAGTTCGGTGATGGCGTTGAGCCCGAACGGTTCCGATGTCTACTCCTACAACAGCGGGTCGATCCTGCGGTACCCCGACGCGGGGTACGACGGCTCCCCGGTCGAGAACGTGACCGGGGCCTCGACCACCTGGGACAACTACCTGCCCCAGATCCCACAGGGCTTCTCGCAGATCTACGGGGAGGGCATGGCGGTCTCGACCTACGGCGTCTGGGCCGGCGACCGGCTGTACCTGGCCGACACCGGCAACGACGTCATTCGCATGGTCAACGTCTACCCCAAAGGCTTCCGGGCCTCCTCGCTGTGGGGTGGGTCGAACCCGGCCATGCTCTGCTGGCGGTGCACGCTGGGCGAGCCCGTCGGCGCCGATCAGGGCGATCTGGTCGAGTCGGCCACCGATCTCTCGGTCAGCACCCGCGGTCCGTCACTCGCCATGGGTCGGACCTATGACTCGGCAGCCAATTCGGTGAACGGGCCGCTGGGCTATGGCTGGGCCACGACGTTGACCCAGAGCGCGTCCCAGGACGCTATGGGGGATTGGACGATCACCCAGGAGAACGGGTCGACCGTCACCTTCAACCCGCAGGGCTCGGGGTCAGGGACCACCTACACCGCGCCCCCGACGTGTTGGCCACCCTCACCGACTCCAACCCGGGGGGGACCACCGGCACCCTCACCTTCACGCGCCAGGGAGCCGACATCTTCACCTTCGACAAGACCACCGGTGAGGAGCTGACGGCGGCGAAGATCAACGGGAAGATCGCGGCCGGCGGCAGCGACGAGCAGCTGAACTTCACCTACACGAGCGGCCAGGTCCACACCATCACCGACCAGCGCTCGGGGCGCTCTCTGACCTTCACGTGGGCCGGCACCAACATCACCCAGGTGACCGACAACGTCGGGCGAACCGTCAAGTACGGCTACACCGATGGCAACGGCAACCTGAACACGGTCACCGATGTACGCGGCCAGACCACCAGCTACACCTACGACGCCAACCACCGCCTCACCCAGATCCAGGACGCCCGCGGCCACGTGACCGCCGCCAACGGCTACAACACGGCTGGGCAGGTGGCCTGGCAGGAGGACGCCGCCGGTGTCGCCTCGGGGTTGAAGACCACCTACGTCTACGCGCTCGACGGCTCCGGCCAGCCCACCACGACGGTGACCAGCCCGCTGGGCCACATCTCGATCCTGACCTTCGACCAGAACGGTCTGCTCCTCCAGAAGCAGGACGGGACCGATGACCCCACCACCGAGAAGACGACGGTCAACACCTACGACCCGACCTGCCTCGGTGTGACCTCGACCACCACGACCAAGGCCGGTGACCCCGTCACCCACGTCGAATCCTGGACCTACAACAACACGGGCACCGCCCCCAACTGCGAGCTGCTGACCGATACCGATGGCTTGTCGCACCCCATTCAGTACACGTCCTACAACAGCCTGCGCCAGCCACTGACCGTGATCGACCGCAACGGTCACACCACCACCTACAGCTACGACGCCAACGGCAACCTGACGCAGGTCACGGCTCCAATCGACGCCACGCACAACCAGGTGACCGTCTATCACCACACCGACGCGTCGCACCCCGACGACATGACCGACAAGACCGACCCGAATGGGAAGGATTGGTTGGTCACCTACTACGCCAACGGCGACGAGGCCTCGATGACCGCGCCGGCGACCACACACCCGAGCTCGGCGGCCGGTGCCAAGACGACCTACACCCACGACGGCATCGGCCGGATATCCACGACGGTCGCACCGAACGGCAACGTCTCGGGTGGCAACCCGAGCCTGCACACTTCGGCGGTGGGCTACGACGCGGCCGGCAACACGCTGGCCACGTCGGACGCGTTGGGTCAGTCGATCACCGATAGCTTCGCCCGTACCCCCTCAGCCACCAGCCTGGGCACGAGTGACACGGGCAACACCTGGACCCCGGCCACTGGCACGACGTGGGGTCTCGGGACCGGCGGCGCCTACCTGGCTACGGCCGGTGGGTCCAACAACGTGGTGGAGACCACGGGCACGGCGAATGGACAGATCACCTTCTCCACGCCGAAGACGTCGTCGACCCAGGCCACCGGCGTGGCCTTCCGCGGCGACGGGACCAGCAGCAACGAATGGGTCGTGGCCCCCGTGAGCGTGTACGGGGTCTGGGGCTTGTTCAAGATCCAGGGCGGCACGATCACCACCGTGGCTACCACACCGGGCGCGACGTGCTGCACGGGCAACCAGACCGTGTCGGTGTGGTTCAGCAGCAGCCTCATCGCCGTGTTCGTCGACGGGGTCCTCCGCATCTTCGTCTCGGATTCGGCGATGTCGACCAACACCAAGGTCGGGCTGTACTCGACCGGGGCTGGCGGCGGGACGGTGGCCCCGTTCGTCTTCACCCGCGTGGGCGCGAACCAGACCGCCAGCGGGTTCGACGCCGACGGCAACAAGTCGTGGTCGATCGATGCCCAGGGCCACGCCACCACCTACGCCTATGACAACAACAACCGCCAGGTGACCACCACCCAGACCGACGGGTCCACGCTGGGCACCGGCTATGACGCCGATGGTCGCATGGTCAGCCAGACCGACACCAACGGCAAGGTGACGCACTACGGCTACACCGCGGCCGGACAACTGGCCAGCGTCGAGGACCCTGACCTGCGCACCACCCAGTACGCCGAGGACGCACTCGGGAACCCGAGGACCGTGACGAACCCGGACGGTCACACGACCACCCACGGCTACGACCTGGCCGAGCGGCTTCACACCGTGAGCTACAGCTCGGGGAACCCGTCGCTGGTGACCAAGAACTACGACAACAATGGCAACCTGACGTCGATGAGCGACGAGACCGGCAACTCGAGCTATGTGTACGACTGGCTCAACCGAATGACCAGCTACACCAACGGCGGAGGCGCCCATGTCACGACGACGTATGACGCGGTCGGCAACGTCCTGACCACCGCCTATCCCGCCGGCATGGGTACGGTCACGCGCCTGTACGACGAGGCCGATCGCGAGTACCAGCAGACCGACTGGCTCGCCAATGCCACCAACTACACCTACGACGCAGACAACAACATCCTCACCCAGGTGACGTCCAATCACGTCACGACCACGTACACGCCGAACGCCGACGACCAGACGACCAACATCGCCGACGTCAACACCAGCACCTCGACCACCCTGGCGAACTTCGCCTACACCCGAACCAACGAGGGACAGGTCGGCGCAGTCACCTCCACGGGCGTCGGGTCGAATCTCAGCTACGGCTACGACAGCCTGAACCGGATCTCGACCGTGACTGGCCACAGCCTGGCCGACACCTACGATCCGGCGGGAAACCTCAACCAGCAGGATTCGTCTACGGCCAACAGCCAGACTCATGACGCGGCGAACCAAATCCAGACCCAGGTGAGCGGATCCACGACGACGAGCTACAGCTACAACGGCGAGGGCGACCGCACACAGGCCGCGGTCACCGGAGGATCTACCACCAGCTACACCTACGATCAGGCCAACCAGCTCGGCGGCATCACGGGCACCTCCAGCTACACCTACGACGGCAACGGCCTGCGGATGAAGGGCGTCATCAGCACGGTCACCGGCCACTACGACTGGGATCTGACTGGATCCCTTCCGCTTCAACTGGTCGCCGGGGGTAGTGACTTCATCTATGGACCTGATGGTCGCCCGCTTGAGCAGATCAAGTCCGGCGCAGTCACTTGGCTGTATCACGACACCTCTGGTTCGACCCGCCTGCTCTCTGACAGCACCGGTACCAACCAGGGCTCCTACACCTACGGAACCTGGGGTGCGGTAACGAGCCACACCGGAAGCGCAGCGACCAGCCTCCAATTCGACGGCCAATACACGGACGCGAATGGCTTCCAGTACCTGCGGAACCGTTACTACGACACAGCCAGCGGGCAATTCATCAGCCGCGACCCTGTGGAGGAGCAGACGCGGCAGACCTATAGCTTCGCCAACAATGATCCGGTCAACCAAGCCGATCCGACGGGTCTCTGGGTAGTCGGTGTCTGCGTCGCGGCCACCGCAAACGTTGACTTCTTTGGATTGGGTTTCTACGCCACGGGCACGCTGTGCCTTGTCTACGATGGCGTTCATACCGGTGTGCTCGGGATCGGGAGCGCCGGTTTCACGGCAACGGGATTGGATGGTTCAGCCGGGGTGGGCTTCTTCTACAGTAGTTCTGGATCTCTCAATGATCTTCGTGGTATTTCAGGCTGCGGCGGTGGTAGCGGTGACATCGGTATCGGCGTCTCAGGGGAGGTTTGCATTGACCCGGATAGTGGCTCGGTCTCCGTCTACGCGGGCGTGTGTGCTGGATATGGGGCAGAGGGTCACTTCGGAGGCGCCAAGACCTGGCTTCACATATTCGGCCAGTCGAAGGGCGGTGGGGGGAGCAGCGTCCCGGCCACACCTCCCCCTGTTGATCCAGGGGATCCGAACACATACATGGGGTCATAGGCACTTCCTTGGGTGCCAGATGGGTCCGCCGTGCTTCGCGCCGAGAGCCTTTGGCGGTCAATGGAACCCGCCCGGAATTCAAGCCCCGCCGTGACGACGGTGTATGAGCACCGACGATTCCGATGGTCTCCGTACGTCCTCGTCGCCCTCGTGGTCGCGATCATCGCACAGTCGTTCGTTCGTTCGTCCACCATCACAGTGGTGGGAGCCGTCGCCATACTGGTTCTTGGAATCGGCATCGGGTCGTTGACCCTGTGGCGGGGACCCTGCGCTACCGCCTGGCGTGTCGAAGTGGTCGGTGAGACCGTGACGGTGATTCGACCTTGGCGAGGTGTCGCTCACTTCCAGCGCTCCGAGGTCGAAGGAGTGCGACGTCTCCCGTCGGCCGGTATTGCCATTGTGCGGCTCTCGTCGCAGGTGAGCTATCCGGTCTACTGCACACGGAAGGCCGTCGAATACGACCGATTGCGATCCCTGATGATTCCCGGCGGGACCGACTCGTCCTAGTAGGTCGTCCACGAGTGGCATCGTCGTCTGAGGAGATGCCCGCGAACGGAGGAGGCGCCGCCCTCTGCCGCATCCTCGTCGGGCTGAGAGCGAACACCCGCACGAGTCACGGGTCGACTCTCGCCTCCGAAGTTGCCAGCGCACAGCCGCCCGGTCCATGGGCGCTGTTGACAGTGGAGAAGGTCGCCGCCGCCACGGACAGGTTGGGCGTGAAGATGCCCTCGTCCGCTCCGCTGGCCAGGAGCGGCTAACGGGTGTGCAGCTGGGGAGGGACCGTGGCGAGGCCGCCTCGCTGAGCATCAGTATCGAGGCCTCGATGGCAGCCTTGCACTGCCAGGGGACGAGCGAGCCTTCGGTGCCGAGCCGGGCACGGAGCCTGACCGGTGTCGGTGAAGCTACGGACTCGGCACGCGGCAGGAAGCCTTGACGGCCATTGCGGGCGAGGGGCGAAGCTGCATGGCCTCAAGCTTGGAGCGGCGCGTCAGTCCCCGACACCCTCGCGGTGGTGGGGGTCGGAGTGGTCCCAGTCGGCCAGCAGGGTGCGCAGCGCGGTGAGCAGGATCAGGGGCTGGTCGAGCATGGCGTGGTGGCCGGCCTCGGGGATCTCGATGACCGGGCTGACCCGGCCCAGCTGCTCGTACATGTACTGGCCGATGTCCACCGTCACCAGGCCGTGCTCCGAACGCAGCAGGGCCAACCGGCAGGTCACCTGGGCCAGGTAGGGGGCGGCGATGCCGCGCATGCCCATGGCGAACTGCTCGAAGATGCGCCGGTCGAACTTCCACTGCCAGCCACCGTCCACCGCCACCAGCGAGCGGCGGGCCACGTGGTCGATCACGTAGTCCAGGTAGTGGTCCTGCGGTGGCACGGTGCGAAACCGGGCCATGGCCTGATCGACGCTCTCGTAGGTTCGCGGCGCCCCGAAGGCCTCCCGCACCTGGAAGGCCCCGATCTCGGGATCGGGCTCGGTCACCGGGGAGTCGCACACGATCACGCCGCTGAGGTCGGTCGCGTGTCGTGCCGCGGTGGCGATGGTGACGAACCCGCCCATGCTGTGGCCGATCACCACCGGGCGCCCGTCGATCCCGCCGTCGGCGGCCACGGCCATGACCTCGTCGGTCCACTGGTCGGGGGTGTAGCGGTCGCGGTGCTGGCTGTCGCCGTGGCCCGACAGGTCGATGGCCAGCACCCGGAACTCGTCGGCGAAGGTGGCGGCCACATGGGTCCACCAGTGGGCATGGGCCCCGCCGCCGTGCACGAAGACCAGCCCGCGCCGGCCCGGGTGACCCCAGCCGAGATAGTGGATGGCGGCCCCGTCCACCTCGACCCGCCCATCGGTGAACGGGACGGCCAGGGCCCGGCGGAACCAGTCGGGCGAGTCGGCCAGCGGCGCGATGCCCTCAGGCACCGAAGAACACCTCGGCCACGCCGTGGTAGAGCGCGGGATCGACCAGCTTGGGTTCGGCCACCGCTTCGGTGAGCGGCACCCGCACGATCTCGCCGTCGCGCAGGGCCATCATGGTGCCGAAGGCGCCGTCGTGGACCGCGTCGATGGCGGCGATGCCGTACCGGGTGGCCAGCACCCGGTCATAGGCGGTGGGGGTGCCGCCCCGCTGCACGTGGCCCAGCACCGCGGCCCGCGTCTCGAACCCCGTCCGGGTCTCGATCTCGTGCGCCAGCTGCTCGCCCGCCCCGCCCAGGCGCACGTGGCCGAACTGGTCGGTGTCGGCCGACAACAGCGTCTCGTGACCTTCTCGGGGCTTGGCCCCCTCGGCCACGACCACGATCGAGCCGAGCCGCCCGAACTGGCGGCGCCGGATCAGCGACTCGCACACCTGCTCGATGTCGTAGGGCTCCTCGGGGATCAGGATCACCGCCGCGCCGCCGGCGATGCCGGACCACACCGCGATGTGACCGGCGTGGCGACCCATGACCTCCACCACGATCACGCGCTCGATGGGAGGCCGAGGTGGTCTGGAG
Source organism: uncultured Microthrixaceae bacterium (assembly GCA_963793965.1). GTDB lineage: Bacteria > Actinomycetota > Acidimicrobiia > Acidimicrobiales > Acidimicrobilacustridaceae > UBA4742. The sequence continues at coordinate 37,778 of CAWCCB010000005.1, read as the reverse complement.
TCGGTCGATGGCGTCGGTGGCGATCTGCACGGCTGTGTCGAAGCCGAACGTCATCTCGGTGGCGCTCAGGTCGTTGTCGATGGTCTTGGGCACCCCGACCACGGCCACGCCCTCATCGAAGAGGCGCTGGGCCACGCCCAGCGTGTCGTCCCCGCCGATGGCCACCAGCGCGTCGACGCCCATCCGGGCCAGGGTGGCCCTCACCTGCTCGGCCCCACCCTCCAGGTTGAACGGGTTGGTGCGCGACGAGCCGATGATGGTGCCGCCCTGGGGCAGCGTGGCCCGAAACGCCTCCACGTCGAGGGGGATGGAGTCGCCCTCCATCACCCCTCGCCACCCGTCGAGGAAGCCCACCATCTCGTCGCCGTGGGCCCGCTCGCCTTTGCGGACCACGGCCCGCATCACCGCGTTGAGACCCGGGCAGTCGCCCCCACCGGTCAGCATGCCGATGCGCATCGGGTCTCCTCAGGGTTGTTCGCGTCGACCGGGTCGACGCGGGGTGGATCAGGACAGCTTGGCCGCGATGGCTCCGGCCGAGCGTAGGGCCGTCCCGTCGGCTCCGGCCGAGGACCACTGCCGGGCCGGGCGGGCCCGGGCCTCCTCGATCATCCGGGTCACGGTGGCCAGCTTGGTTTCGCCTCCGGCCTCCCACAGGTGCAGGGCCATGGCCCCGGGGATGGAGTTGATCTCGTTGAACACCACCCGATCGGCGCCGTCCCACAGGAAGTCGACGCGGGCCACGCCCCGGATGCGGGCTGCGGCCACCAGGGTCAGGGCCGCCTGGCGGATGGCATCGCCCACCTCGCTCGGCAGCTGGGCCGGCAGCTCTCGGGGCGCGTGCTCCATGCCCGCCGCCGAGCCGCTCAGGTACTTCTCGGCGTAGGTGAAGATCGAGCCGTCCGGCTTGCGCAGCGGTCGTTCGATGGCCGACACCTCCGGTTCGGGATAGGCCCGGGCGGCGATGTTCAGGTCGACCCAGCCGGTCAGGTGGCGCTCGATCACGGCCCCGTCGCGCAGGTGCCGCGAGGAGGCGAGCAGGGCCTGGGCGGTGGCCAGGTCGTCCACCACCTCGATGCCGATGGACGATCCGCCGAAGCGGGGCTTGACGATGTAGGGGCCCTCGAAGTCGACGGCGGTGGTCGCGCCCAGCAGGGCCTGGTCGGCCACGGGCAGGCCGGCCGCCAGACCGACGGCGTGGGTGGCGACCTTGTCCATGGCCAGGGCGGCGGCCGCGGCCGAGGGTCCGGTGTAGGTCACTCCGGCCAGGTCCAGCGCGGCCTGCAGGGCGCCGTCCTCACCGGGCCCGCCGTGACAGCAGTTGACGGCCACGTCGACGGGCACGGCCTTGGGCTTGCGTCGGTCCTCGTGGAAGCCGCCGTCGGAGCCGATGACCAGGCGGAAGTCGGTGGCCGACCGCGGCGGGCCGTCGATGAAGTCGCTGGCCTCGAGCGACGCCGGCACCTGGTGCCAGTCACCGGACTTGCTCCAGTACAGGCCCATCACGTCCTGGCCGGCGTTGACCAGGATGCGGGCCACCTGCAGGCCGGTGAGGATCGAGATGTCGTGTTCGGGCGAGGGCCCTCCGAAGAGGACTGCAAGGGCGGCCATCCGCCTCCTTCGAGGTCAGCGCAAGATCCGGGTGCCCGGCTGGTCAGACGAAGTGGTCGGGCAGGTCATTCTCGTACAGGACGGCATCGCCCGGGGCCAGATGGTCCCGGACCCAGGCCACCGCCTGGTCGCGGTCGTCCACGGTCAGCACCTGGGCGCCCCCGCCGCTGGCCCCGCGCACCAGGGCTCGACGATTCGTGCGCTTGACCACGATCAGGGTGTCGGCCGCCTGGGCCGCGGCCCGGGCGAACTGCTCGTTCTCGGGATCCTGGTGGGGGCCCAGCTCCACCATGCCCGGCGTGACCACCACCCGTCGGCCGGCCGGACCCAGGGTGGCCAGCGCCTCGAGCCCCCGGCGGGCACCGGTGGGGTTCGAGTTGAACGTGTCGTCGATGACGGAGATCCCCCCGGGGGTCACCTCGACCGTGCCCCGGTGGGCCGGCGGCTCGATGGTGGCCACCCCGGCGGACAGGCGGCCCAGGTCGAACCCTACGGCCAGTGCCGCGCCCACCGCGCAGGCCAGATTGGTCAGGTGGGTGCCCTCGGCCAGCTCGACCTCGATGGCCCGGCCGTCCCCGGCGGCCCCGGCGGCCTCCACCCGGACCCGGCCGCCGCCCAGGTCGCGCACGGCCACGTCCAGGCCCTCGCCGGTGGATCCGCAGCGGATGACCCGGGTGACGCGGGTGGCGCCGGCGCCCTGCCCGGCGCGGTCGTCACCCAGCTCGTCGGCCAGGGCGGACAGGCGGGGATCGTCCACGTTGAGCACGGCCACCTCGGCGCCGTCGAGGATCTCGCGCTTGGCCTGCACCACCCGCTCGATGGTGCCCAGCCGCTCCAGGTGCACCGGCCCGATGGCGGTGATCACCCCGACCCGGGGCTTGATCCAGGCGCACAGGTCGGCGATCTCGCCCACGTCGTACATGCCCATCTCGGCGATGAGCACATCCGCGCCCGGGTGCAGGTGCTCGTTGATGGTGCGGGCCAGCCCGGCGGTGTTGTTGTAGCTGGCCGGGCTGGCGCACACCTCGAACTGCTGGGCCAGCAGGGCCCGCAGGTACTGCTTGGTGGTGGTCTTGCCGTAGGAGCCGGTGATGCCCACCACGTCGGGGGAGACCTGGGCCAACCGGGCCTTGGCCTTGGTCACGAAGGGGTCGAGCAGGCGGCGTTCGATCGGACCGAGGATCCAGGCCGCCACGTCCACCAGCTGGGGGACGACCAGCGCCACCAGGGCGACGCCGACCAGCCCCACCCCGAACACGGCGGTGACGCCGACCACGACCACGGCCAGTCCAGCCGTCACCGCGGCCAGGGTGCGCAGCCGGCGGGTCCAGGCCAGCTTGGACGTGTGGCCCCGCAACCCGAGCCCGAGCGGCCACACCACCAGCGCCGCCGCGGCCAGGATCCACAGCGGCGCCACGAAGGCACCGGCCACGATGAGGGCGCCGGCGGCCAGGCCCAGGGCCAGGTTCACCGGGCGGGCCCGGAACCAGCGGCCCTCGAACCGACTCACCGACCCGGCCAGGTAGTGCTCGCGTTGGGCCACCCGGAGCCAGCGGACGGATCCGACCCCGGCCGCGACGAGGAGCACCAGGGCGGCGGCGAGGCTCACCGGGAGTGCTCGAGCAGCAGCCGGTCCAGGCCGGCCCGCAGCGCCTCGGGCTGGCGGATGGGGGTGTCGTGGCCGCCCGCCACCACGGTCAGGTGCACGCTGGCGCCGGCCTGTTCGAGCAGGGTCTGGGCCTGGCGGGCCACCGACAGGGGGGCGGCGGTGTCGTCCGCGCCCCAGACCAGCTCGACCGGGCCCGAGAGCTGGGCCAGCTCGTCGGCGTAGGTCTCGTTGACGCTTCGGACCAGCACGTCGCGCATGATCCCGGTGGCGTTGCGGTAGTCGGCCGAGCCATGGGTCCGCTTGGCCTGTTCGAGGCGCTCGTCGCTGATCAGGTGCAGCTGGTGCAGGCGCTTGACCAGCCGGTAGCCCAACGGTGCCCGGGGACCGCGGCTCGGACGGTCCTCGGGGCGCAGCAGCGGGACGCCGCTCAGCAACAGCCCGGCCACCTGGTCGGGCCGGGCCGCAGCCAGGCAGGTGGCCACCCGCCCGCCGAAGGAGTGGCCCAGCACCACCACGGGCTCGTCGGTGGCTTCGGCGATGACCCGGCTGACCTGCGCCGCGTAGTCGGCCGCCCCCCAGGCCTCGGGTGGAGGGGGCGAGGCTCCGAAGCCCGGCAGGTCCAGGCTGAGGGCGTCGTAGCCGGCCACGCAGGTGGCCAGGTCGGATCGGTCCCGTCCCCAGCCGTGCAGGGCCACCACCGACGGGCGGTCCGCGCCGATGCGGTCGGCGAAGATCGTGCCGTCGCAGAAGGACCGGAGCATCCGGTCAGGTTACCGCCCGTCGCCGAACGCCCCGGATGACCGGTGAGCCGAGCACGTTTGACCGCACGGATCCGTGGGTCAAACGTGCCGGGAGACGGCGACGCTCAGCCGGTGGGTCGAGGTGGTCGAGGTGGTGGGCTGGGTCAGGTCGTACAGGGTGGTGGTACCCACCGTGACCTTGGTGAAGTGGGACTCGACCCAGGCGGTGATCTGGGTTCCGGTACCGGTCGACGACGATCCACCACCGGTGTTGCCCGGGGTGAAGTAGTGGATCCGCCCGGCGGCCACGTCGGCCTCGAAGGCGGCCAGGGTCGGGGTGGGATCGGTGCCGTTGAAGCCTCCGATGGCCATGACCGGCTCACCGGAGGACAACTGGAGTCCGGCGGCGGAGTTGGATCCGACGGTGGCCGCCACCCACGTGTAGGCCGAGGCGTGGGACTGCAGCCGCGCCGACCACGGCCGGGCTGGTGGTGCCGGCGTCGAGCAGGCCGCCCACACCGCCCTGGCCACCAGCGCCACCGGCGCCGCCGTCGGGCCGCCGAGGCCGCCGGCCTGGTGGTGAACCCGCCGATGGCGCCGGTACGGGTGCCGATCGGGCCGCCGAGCCGCCGCGACCGCCACCACCGGGGCCGACCCGCGGCCGCCGGCCACGGCCGGGCCGGCCGACGGGATGGAGCCCGAGTGGGTGGTGCTGGCTGTCTGGAGGGAGTAGGCCGCCGGTCCGGCCAGGCCGACGACCAGCGCGGCGGCGGCCAGCGCCACCGACACCCGCCGGACGCGCCGTCGCGTCGTGGCCGAGGGTGCCCAGCACGCGGTCCCAGGCGACGAGCAGGGCCAGCGAGGCGAGCAGGCCGCCGACCAGGACCGACCCACCGCAGCCAGGGCAGCCAGCTGGCGCTGCGATCCAGCAGGACCCAGGCCAGCACCGACGTGGCGGCCAGGGCGGCGGCCAGGACCGAGCGGGCCAGCGGATGGGACCGACCCCGCCAGCACGCCACCGCCCCGATCCCCACCAGCGCGGCGATGGCCGGGGCCAGGGCCACCGTGTAGTAGGGATGGATGATGCCCTGGGCGAAGCTGAACATGAGTCCGGTGACCACCAGCCAGCCGCCCCACAGGAGCAGGGCCGCCCGGGTGCGATCGGTGCGCGGCGCGCGACGGGTCCACCACAGCCCGGCCAGCCCGAACAACAGGGCGGCGGGGATCAGCCAGGCGATCTGGCCGCCCATCTCCGAGCTGAACATGCGGCTCCAGCCGGTGGCGCCCCAGGCCCCGGCCTGGCCGGTCCCGCCGCCGATGACGCTGCCCGCCTCGTTGCCGGTCAGCCGCCCGAAGCCGTTGTAGCCGAAGATCAGGTTCCACAGGCTGTTGTCCTGGGAGCCTCCGATGTAGGGCCGGTCGGCGGCCGGGATGGCCATGACCGCCGCCACCCACCAGCCGGCGGAGACCACCAGGGCGGCCGTGGCCACGCGCCAGCTGCCACAGCCGGCGGCGCAGACGAGGAGCGCCGGCCAGCAGGTACACCACCCAGAACACGGGCACGACCACGAAGGCCTGCAGCATCTTGGTGTCGAAGCCCAGGCCGATGAAGATCGAGGCGGCCACCAGCCACCGGGTGCGACCCGACTCCACGGCCCGCACGGTGGCGTAGGCCGCGGCCACCAGCACCAGCACGAGCAGCGCGTCGGGGTTGTTGAACCGGAACATGAGGGCGGCCACCGGGCGTGAGGGCGAGCACCGCGCCGGCCACCAGGGCCGCGGCGGGGGAGAACCAGCGCCGGACGGTGGCGTAGAGCAGGCCTACGGTGGCCACGCCCTCGAGCGCCTGGGGAGCCAGGATGCTCCACGAGCTCAGCCCGAAGATCCGGGCCGAGATCTCCATCACCCACAGCGAAGCCGGCGGCTTGTCCACGGTGATGAAGTTGGACGCGTCCGACGAGCCGAAGAAGAAGGCCTTCCAGCTCCTGGTGCCGGCCTGGACGGCCGCCGAGTAGAACGAGTTGGCCCACCCCGAGGCGCCCAGGCCCCACAGGTAGAGCAGGGCGGTGCCGGCGAGCAGTCCCAGCAGCGCCGGTCGCACCCAGGCCGGGTCGCCGGGCCGCCCGCGCACCAACCGCTGGCCCACATGCCACCGATCCCCGGTGAGGCCGCGGCCCGCCTGCCTCGATCGAGCGCATGGCTCGGGCCCGGCGCGTCGGCGCCGCCCAGGACCGCTGACCCGCGGTTCCGCGACGCTGCGGGACCGGCGTGGGGTGGACGCGGCGGTGCAGGTGGGGGGACGAGGCTCATGGCTCCACCCTCGGGTCCGCACCTCAGCCTGGGCTCAGGACGCTCCTGGGCCGACCATGGGACTTGGCGGGGGTCGGAGGCGACCGATCGTTTCGGGCGAATTGACGACGTCTTGACTCACGCTGGCGCGAGCGCCGTGAGTACCCTCGAAGACGTGGTCGAGGAATCGAGCTACGAGCGTCCAAGAGCGGGTTCCTTCGGTGGTGGCCGAAGATCCTGGTCGCCGCAGCCGTGCTCGTCATCGTCCTGGGCGTCGAGCGATCGCTGCAGTGGGCCGGCCTGTTCGCGCTGGCCGCCTACGTGCACGGCCGTTGGCTGCCCTGGCGCTTCTAGGTCTTCGACGACGGCCTGGCCCTGTCCTTCGCCTTCGGACGCCGCCTGTTCGTGCCCAAGCGCAACACCACGGTGCGCATCCAGTACGCCGGGGCCGTGGCCCTCGTCGGTCGGGCCCGCCGCTTCGGCTACCCGCTCATCGATCAGGTGCTCTACAAGCCGGGCAACACCCAGCGGTTGACCCTGGCCCTCGACGCCGCCGGCTACGACATCATCGCCTGAGCCCCTCCGACCCCGACCCGGTTCCGGTCGGGCGACCAGACCGCTTCGAGCCCCGAACTCGGACGGTCAGGGATCCGTGCCAAGATCAGCGGGTGCACGATCGGGTGCTGGGTCAGAGGGATCGGCTCGTCCCCGGTCGACGGCGTGGCCGTCGGCGGCCGGGTCGGTGGTGGCGGCCGGGGCGCTGGTGCTGATGGTGGTGCTGGCTGCCGCCTGCGCGCCCGACGACCAGGCCGGCTCCAGCACCACCATCACCGCCGGCCCCGCACCTCGGCCCAGCTCCAGATCGAGTCGCCCACCCCCAACCAGACGACCGGTCCCGGCGTCGACCTGAAGCTGGCCCTCACCGGCGCCACCGTGGTGTCGCCCAGCGAGGTCACCGGCATCGACCCCACCGAGGGACACATCCACGTCTCGGTGGACGGCAAGCTGGTGAGCATGACCTACGGGCTCAGCCAGCAGCTCCACCTGACCCCGGGCACCCACACCGTGCAGGCCGAGTTCGTGGCCTCGGACCACCGCCCCTTCGCCAACCGGGTGGTGGCCGCGGTCGTGTTCCAGGTCCAGTGACCGCCACCCCGGGACAGATCGGCGGCCCCGTGGCCGTGTCGACGCCCGGCTCCTCCGCCGTCGCCGTGGTGGCCCGGCCCCGCGCCGCGGCCGCGGTGGTGGTGGGCGGCTGCGTGCTACTCGAAGCCCGCGGCCTGCTGGTGACGTCCCTGCCCGATCCCACCCTGGTGCTGGTGGTGCTCTTCGTCGGCCTGGCCGCGGCTCAGCCTGGCCTGGCCCATCGCCGACGATGCGGGTCCGGCCCGCAGCTGGACCCGTTCGGCGGGCGTGGCCATCGTGGGGGTGGCCGCCTTCGGGCTGGGCCGCGTGATCGGTGGCGGGCACCCCCCGGTGCCCGCCACCCTCGCCATGGTGGCGGCCAACAGCCTGGCCGCGGTGGCCGAGGAGGCCTTCTTCCGCCGCCTGTGCTTCGCGTTGCTGTTGCCGGCCGGGGCGGCCTGGGCCGTCGTCGGCTCGGCCGTGCTGTTCGCCGCCGTCCACCTGACCACCTACGGTGCGTGGGTGCTGCCCCTCGATCTGGCCGCCGGGCTGGTGTTCGGCTGGCAGCGTCTGGCCAGCGGCTCGTGGCGGGTCCCGGCCGTGACCCATGTGCTCGTCAACCTCCTGGTGGTGCTGTGATCCGTGTGAACGTCCGAGGGTGGGCGGCGGTGGTGGCCGTGGGCTTGGTCGTGTCGGCCTGCAGCACCGGGGCGAGCTCGCCGCCCAACGCCAGCTCGGCCACCAGCCTGCGCATCGGCGCGCTGTACCCGCTGGCCGGCTCCCAGGGCCTGCAGGGCACCCAGGAGGAGCGGGGCGTGGCCCTGGCCGCCGAGTGGGCCAACGACCACCGTGTCTTGGGGGCCAGGCACATCCAGCTGGTGGTGACCCCGGCCGACGCCGCCTCGGCTGTCCCCGGCGACATGGCCCAGCTGCGAAAGGAGGGGATCGATCTGGTGGTGGGCAGCCACGCCAGCGCCATCTCTCAGGCGGCGGCGGCGGTGGCCTCGGTCCAGCACCAGGTGCTGTGGGAGACCGGTGCGGTGGGCGAGACCCTGCCGGGCACCAGCGGCGGCAAGTACTTCTTCCGCATGGCCCCGATGGGGTCGAACCTGGGCTCCACCGCCATCGACTTCATCGCCACCGAGGTGGCCCCCAAGCTCGGGGTGGACCGACCGCTGCGCTACGCCGTGGCCTACGTCGACGACCCCTACGGCCGCGAGGTGGCCGGCGGGGCCACCGCCGAGGTCAAGAAGCTGGGCAAGGACCTGGTGGGTTCGTTCGGCTACGACACCAGCACCGTCGACTACGACCAGCTGGCGGCCCGCATCGCCGCCGTGCATCCTGACGTGCTCTACGTGTCGGCCTACATCCCCGACGGCGTGGCCCTGCGCCGCGCCCTGGTGGCCGCCCACGTGCCCCTTCTGGCCAACATCGGGACCTCGTCGTCCTACTGCATGCTCCAGTTCGGCCAGCCCCTGGGGGCCGACGCGGTCGGGCTGTTCGCCTCGGACAAGCCCGACGGCGACGACGTGAACCCCGCCGCCCTCAACGCCGAGGGCCGGGCCGCGCTGTCCTGGGTGACCACCCAGTACCGCGACCGCTACCACCAGGACATGCCCGCCCCTGCCCTGTCGGGCTTCTCGGCCGCCTACGCCCTGTTCGTGCACGTGCTACCGGCGGCGCCGAGCGCCACATCGGCGGCGGTGGCCAAGGCGGCACTGGCCGTGCACCTGGCGCCGGGCACGCTGGCCAACGGCAGCGGGATGAACCTCATTCCGCCCGGCCAGCTCGACGCCGGTGACAACCAGGCGGCCACCAGCGTCATCTGGGAGTGGGTGGCCCCGGGCCGACGAGCGGTGGTGTGGCCGCCGGCCTTCGCCACCCACCCATTGCAGGTGCTGCCCCTTGCCCAGTGAGCCGGCGCCATCCCGGTCGCGTCCCCGGGCGACGGCGGCCGCCCTGGTGGGGGTGGGCCTGGCGCTGGCCTATGTGGCCACGGTGGGCGTCACCCTGGTGTCTGCACCCCGGTCGGGTTCGTCCGCTGTACGAAGGGTTCGTCCCGCCGTCGACCTACCACTGGGTGAGACCACCCCACCTGTTCGCGGGGGTCAACCAGAAGCCGACCGTTACCCACGCCACGGTGAAGCTGGGCTCCGAACGGCAGCGTGGCCACGGGCATCTCGACCGACGACGCCCAGCTGGTGCTGGGGATGGCGGCCGGCGCCGTTCCCCGGCACGGCGTCGGACACGTCGGTGGCGGTCACCATCACCCCCCTGGACCCGGCCACCCTGGCGCCGGTGCCCAGCCCGTATCGGGCCAACGGCAACGTCTACCTGGTGGCCATGGCCTACCAGCCCTCCCGGGTGGCGGTGACCCGCCTGGCTGGGGCCGGTGCCTCGATGGTGCTGATCGTGCCGGAGGTGGGCAAGTCGCTGTTCACCACGCCCGTCCAGCCACGGGCCATGGACCTCGGTGGCCGCCCACTCCATCCCGCCCGACCGACCTGACCCTGGGCGCCACCATCCGGACCACGGGCTACTACCGTAGGCAGGGACCACGCTGCCGCCGCTGAGATTCCCGTCGCGCTCGTCGGCGCCGACGGCGGCCATCAGCGTGGGAGTCGGGGTCCTGGCCGCTGTTGGTGATCGGCGGCGGGTCGCTGCTCACCCGCCGCCGCCGCCGAGGCTGACCCGCGGTTCACGACCTGACGGTCGAACCGCCCGAGCCGTTGGTAGCGCCGTTCATCGACACCGAGGCGGTCGCGGCGACGCCTCGGGCGTGGCGGTGGTGGCGGTGGTGCCGTCGGCCCGGAGCCACAGGCCGGTGGCGGTGTCGAACACGTCGTGGCGTCGGCCGGTGTCGCCCTCGTCGAGGGCCCGGATGAAGATGACCCCGATCACGGTCCACAGCACCGGCGTGCACCCCATGGCCATCAGGCGCGCCAGCCAGCTGCTGGTCGCTGATGGCCGACCAGCTCCCGATCCGGGGGGCCAACTCGTACACCCGGTACACGGGCAGCCCCGCGAAGGTGATGAGCGAGCCGGGCAGCATGGGGAAGAGCTGGAAGGCCAGGAACAGGTACACGCAGGTGTAGATCGGCGACTCGATGCGGTCCTCGGTGCGGGGGCTGGCCACCGGCAGCCAGGCCACCAGAGCCGACACCATCCAGATCACATCCAGGGCGAAGGATCCCAGCTGGCTGGCCCGCATGGTGTCCACCACGGGCGGCAGGTGGGTGAGCACCAGCACCGCGTTGATCTGGAGCCCGGCGATCCAGGGGACGGCCAGCGCACTCACCATGGCCGCCCCGTGGAGGCGGGCCAGCATGCGGTCGGCCATCCAGCGTGGGACGCCCAGCAGGAGCAGGGGAGCGGCGCCAAAGGTGTAGAGCATGTAGATCACGACATGCACGCTGAGCAGGTAGGCCCCGCCCAGGGTGGCCAGGGGCCAGTCGCTGGCCACCCAGAACACCGCCAGGCCGAGGCTGAACCACACGATGGCCCGCCGGTCGTGCCGGGTGAGGCCCTGGGTGCGGCGGCGGTGGCGCATGGCGACGGCGTAGGCCACGCCCAGCGCCGCGGTCATCGACCCAGCCACCCACGTAGAGGCGGGGCGTCCAGCTCCACGGCACCTTGAGGGTGTGGCACCAGAACGACAGGGCCAGCACCGCCCCCGAACCCGGCACGGTGCCGGTCACGGCTCGGTGGCCACGTGCATCACGAGGTGGCGGTGGAGTTCCAGGCCTTCTGGGCCAGGATCTGAGGGATGTCGTGCACCCAGTCGCTCTGGGTGGTGCCGAACGGGTAGGACAGGTGCTGGCGCCCGTCGGGGGTGTAGGCCAGCACCGAGGCGGCGTGGCCCACCTGGTAGTTGCCGTTCTTGTCGGGCTTGTCGGCGATGGCCACCGACACCCCGGCCGCCTTCTGGGCCGCGGCCAGCTGCGCGGGCGTGCCGGTCAGGCCCACGAACGAGCCGTTGAAGTTGCCCAGCCACTTGTGCAGGACCGCGGGGGTGTCGCGACTCGGGTCGGTGGTGACGAACACCACCGTCACCGGCTTGTCCGGCAGGTCGGCCAGGGCGCCCGAGAGGGTGTCCATGGTGATCGGGCAGAAGTCGGGGCAGTGGGTGTAGCCGAAGTACAGGAGCGTGAGCTGGCCCTTGGTGCGCTGGGCGAAGTCGTAGCGGTGCCCGGTGTCATCGGTGAGCACGAACTCGGGCTTGTGGAAGGCCGGGTCGTCGAGGGTGCCCCGCCAGGTGGTGGGCGACGAGCGGTTGACCAGCGCGGCGGTCACCGAGGCAGCCATCAGGAGCAGGGCCACCACGCCGATGGCCACCAACACCGACCGGCGGGATCGGCGGGCGGGCGACGGCGGGCCTGAGGGCGACCCCGGGGGCGGGCCGGCGGCCGGTTCGGCCAGGGTGTGGTTCGTGGCGATGTGCCATTGTCGCCACCCCCATCCCCGGTCGCCAGTCGCGACGGGGGCTCAGCCGGGGTTGAAGGCGAAGAAGAAGGTCTGGGTGGCGTAGGCCACCAGGTGGCGATCGACCGGATCCCACAGGGCCATGTCCACCGACGCGTAGCCGTCGCCGGCGTGTCGAGCCCGGTTGTGGGCCAGCAGCCAGCCGGGTCGGGCGGGCTCGAACAGGTGGATGGTGAAGTCCGCGCTGGGGCCGAACCACTCCTCCTGGCCCACCTTCTGGGCCACCGCGCCGGGCATGGTGTCGCACAGCACGATGGCGGCCAGCGGGTCGAGGAGCCCGTCGTCGCGCAGTGGCGGGTCGTCCAGGCGGTACCAGTAGACCAGCTCGGCCGGACCGTCCTCGAACGGTTCCCACGGCGCGCGACCCTGGGCCGGTCGGGTCTCGATCACCTCTTCCCAGAAGGGGAGCGGGTCGTACGGGAACTCGAAGTCGATGCCCTCGGGCACCGGATCACGGTATGAACGCAGCCCCTCGGGTCCGTCGACCTCGGGGTAGTCCAGGTCGGTGAACTCGTAGCCGCGGCGCGAGGCCCCGAACACGGCCACCGCGGTCAACCCGGCGTCGGCCCCGGGGTTGGTGACGGTGGCCTGGAGCTGGGACATCGAGCGGCCCCGGCGCAGGATGGTCACCTCGACCTCCACCGGCCCCATACCCACCTGCCCGGCGAACACCGTCGAGAGCGAGCGCAGCCGCTGGTCGGGGGCGTCGAGCCGGGCGGCCATGGCCCGGGCGGCCAGCACCACCGCGGCGCCCCCCTGGGGCACCACCACCAGCATCCAACGCGGACCCAGCTGGGCGGTGAAGCGCCCGGGTTCGCCGGCCACCGCCGTGACCTCCAGGTCGGTCCATCCGCTGGCTCCCATGGCCGACGAAGCTACCGGCCGACCACGCCCGGGCCGAACGCTTATCGGATCCCTTCTCCGCGAACTGGGCATCAAGATGTGCGGTATCCGGGGCGCAAAGATGCCCGATTTCCTGGGAGGGTAGGTTTCGGAGCAGACCACCGAGCCCCCCGGAGCGTGCCGTGTACATCGTCCACAACCGCATCGACGTCCCCGCCGACGAGGCCGACGCCTTCGAGCAGGCCTTCGTCACCAGCATGCGCACCACCCTCGACGGCGTGGCCGGCCTCACCCGCACCACCCTGCTCAAACCCACCCAGGAGGGCCAGCCCTGGGTCTCGACCATGGAGTTCGCCACCAAGGACGACTTCATGGCCTGGCTGGGATCCGACTCGTTCAAGGCCGCCCACGCCAACGTCAAGGCTCCGGGCATGCAGGCTCCGGCCGGGATCGAGGCCTTCGACGTGGTGTCCGACGTCTAGGGCTGATCCGGCGCGGCCGCGTCGAGCCGGTGGATGAGGACGGCGGGGGCCACCTGGCGGTAGGCGTCCTCGCACAGGTCGGCGATGCGGTCCCAGTCGACGGGCCCGTCGAGGCGGACCCCGATCCAGCCGCGGTGGCCGACATAGGGCGGGCGGAAGAATCGTTCGGGATCGTCGGCCACCAGCGATTCCTGCACGCCCGGTCCGGCCGCGCACCACAGGTGCGGGAAGGTGTGGTCGTGGTGCCCGTCGATCCAGGCGTTGACGAAGGCCTTCCGGTCGCGGACGAAGAAGGTGGGCGCCGAGTGGCTGGGACGCTCGGCCACCTCGGGCAGCTCCAGGCAGATGGCTCGGACGTGTCGCAGCAGGTCCGAACGGGCAGCAGCCACGCCACGTAGCGTAGGACGGTGGCTGAGGGCGCAGGGTCGGACAGGGGCCGGTTGCGCCTGGGCCTGATCAGCCCGGTGGGCAGCCTGAACCCCCGGTTCGATCCACCCGACTGGGTGTCGTGCCCGGACGGGGTCGTTACCTGACGTCCGTGTCAGGTTTTCGCTTGACGTCCGGACCCGCGGGGCTAGCGTCGCCGCATGGCTGAACTCATCCCCAGGCTGGACGCGGCCTTCGACGGGTGGATCGACGCCCAGCGCGCCGCCATCGAGACCGTGCGCACCGCCGAGGGCGTCCCCCGTTCCGGGACCGACAACGCCGAGGGGTACCGGTGGGTGACCCGGCTGTCCTCGCTGGCCCAGGAGTGGTTCCTGGAGAAGTCCGACCCGCTGCATCCCGAGGTCTTCCTGCTCCAGGACGCGCACCGCAAGCTGTTGGTCGACAACCCCGACGTGGGGTACTGGTTCTGCGTCCTCGACGACCGCCACCTGTACCGGATGACGGGCTGGCGGGGCGAGGCGCCGTACGTGGGGCTCACCTTCGGTACGCCCATGGCCCAGGGCCCGGCCGGGGGACGGACCGGCACCACCGCCCAGGCCCATCTCGACCAGTTCGAGCTGGGCCCCGACGGCGAGGTGGACGTGCTCATCGGGCCGGCCGACCTGCTGCCCGGACCCCCGACCGGCCAACTCGGTGGTCCTCGAGCCCGGGACCGGCCAGGTGGCGTTCCGCGAGACCTTCTTCGACAAGCGCACCGAGCGGGGCTGCGACCTGAAGATCGAGCTGGTGGGCGAGGTCGAGCCGCCGGTGCTCGACGTGGAGGACTTCGCCGCCAAGCTGGAGCACGGCCGGCCTGTTCGTGCAGTTCGTGGCGGCCACCGCCGTCAACATGTGGCACGACACCGAGCACAACACCAACACCTTCGGCGGCACGGCCGGTTCGGTCCACGTGGCCTCCCAGGAGGACGAGACCCGCTCGCACAGCTCCGAGGACATGACCTACCACGGTGGTCGCTTCGTCCTCGACGAGGGCCAGGCCCTGGTGGTGACCGTGCACAAGCCCGACCGGGACTTCCTCTACTGGGGGCTCACCACCGCCAGTCCGTGGATGGAGAGCTACGACTACCGCTACGCCACCACCAACCTCAACAACCGCCGGGCCCAGGCCAACCAGGCGGGGGACTGGGTGCTCGTCATCTCGCCCACCGATCCGGGCGTGCCCAACTGGCTCGACACCTCCGGGCGCGGCTGGAGGGCTACATGCTGGTGCGCTGGGTCCTGGCCGACGACCCGCCCCATCCCACCGCCGAGGTGGTCGACCTGGCCACCTGCGTGACTGACCTGCTCACACCTCGGAGGGGACGTCGAAGCGGGCCTGGTAGTCGGCCACCAGCGGCCGGTGCTCGTCCAGGTCCAGACCGGTGTCGGCGAAGGAGTAGTCGTGGCCGCCGGCATCCCCGATGGGCGTGGTGGGCCTCGACGTAGGCCTCCAGGGCGGAGCGGAAGCGCGTCGGTCACCTCCAGGCCCCAGCTGTCGTAAAGCCCGGTGACCACCCGGATCGGATCGGCGACCAGATCCCGGTACACCACGTCGCGGATCTGGTCGGTGGGCAGGCCGCCGGCGTCGCGCTCGGCCGTGACCTCGTTCATCTGCAGCTCCAGGCCCATGCTCAGGAACATCGACCAGGATCTCGTGGTCGACGTGATCGGAGTGCATCCAGTGCAGCGTGGCCATCATGTCGGCCAGCGATCCGACCACCCGCAGGGGATCGCGGTGGGTGATGACCACCCGGGCGTCGGGATAGGTGGCGAAGACCAGGTCGAGCGACGGACAGGTGTGACGGCGCCTTGAGCACCCACCGGTGGGTGGGCGAGCCCCACTGCCAGGTCTGGAGCATGCGACGGTGCCAGTCGTAGATGGGGGCCTGGTCGACGCTCGAGCGCCAGATGGTGTAGCTGCCCACGTTGTAGAGCCCGGTGAACATGTCGCTGGAGAACTGGTGGGCGAAGGCGAAGATGCACTCGGTGGGCAGGTAGCCCCGGTTGTCGTGCATGGTGGTGAAGGCCGGAACCATCTCGTTCATGACCACCACCTGCTGGTCCGACAGGGTGGCCCGAGGGTTGTGGTCGTCGGCCCGCTCGGCTCGACGGTGGGCGGCACGGAGTCGGTGAACTCCCACAGCCGCGGCGCCCGGTTGTCGGGATCGCAGGCCAGCAGCTCGTGCAGCAGCGTGGTGCCCGACCGCCCCAGGCCGGTCACGATGATCGGGGCGGTGACCGCCTCGGTCGGCGATGGCCGGCTCGCGTCGCCACAGGTCGACCAGCCGCAGCCGGTTCTGCAGCATCAGCTGGAGCTCGGCCCGGGCCCGGATGCGCCCGGGCAGGTGCAGCTGGGCCTCCTCGTCGAGGGCGCGTGCACAGGCGCTCGAGTGGCTCGGCGGAACCAGTCGTCGCCGAAGTCGGCCAGTCCGGTGGCCTGGGCGGCCGCGGCCAGAAGGTCCTCGTGGCTCGAGCGAGACCATGGATCGGCCGTCGTCACCCAGGCCCCGACCGAAGGCGGCCAGGTCGTCGACCCAGGCGCGGCGCGGATGCGGTGTCCAAGCCATCGCGGCAACCTATTGCACGGCGGTCCCCGACGCGACGGATTCCTGACGTCGGTGTCAGGTCCTGCGGCCCGGTCAGCTGGAGCTCATGACGTTGGCGAAGGGTCCCAGCAGGCTCCACTCCGGGATGCCCACGCCGTTGGTCTGTCCCGGCGCGGAGTCGTTGGCGAACCCGTACAGCAGATGTCCGCCGTAGGCCACCTGGCCACTGACCACCGTGACCTTGCGATGGGTCGACGCCTGGACCGGTGGTCGGGGTCGAGGTGGACTTCAACGGCGGCCACAGGCTGGCGCAGACGCCGGTGCAGGCGCTGGTGGTGCCCGTGTCCTTGGCGTACACGTAGAGGGTGTGGCCGTCGGGGCCGATCAGGAAGATGCCGTGGCTGTCCTTGGCCAGGCTGAGCGTCTTGCCGGTGGCCGTGGCCGGTCCCACCGCGGCCAGCGCGGCACTGCCCGAGAGGGCGGTGGTGGCGCTGGAGCCGGCCGTCGAGGTGGTGGCGGCCGCGGCCGAGCCGGTGGTCGACGTGTTGGCGGCGGCCGTCTTGGAGGAGCTGCTGCAGGCGGCCAGGGCCACGGCCAGCGCCACCATGCCCACGGCCAGACCGAGTCGGTGTGTGAGGTTGTCCATGCGCTGGTGTACGCACGTCGGCGCCGACCGGATTGCCGCGGCGTGGGATCGCCCGGGCGATGGTCAACGGCGCCGAGCCACCCGGGTCACCTTGTCGGCCACCCGGCCTGGTGCCTGCCAGGGTCGCTCGATGTCCCAGGAACGGCCGAGGTAGGCGGGCAGCTCGGCGGCCACCTGGGCCAGCGGGTCGTGGGCGGTGAGGCACACGAAGCGGCCCAGCGTGATGGGGAGGCCCCCGAGCCGGCCCGGCGTGGGCCGGGGGCGGGTCAGGAGCCGGTGCACGAACTCGTCGCGCCGCGACGTCGGGGCGGTGCGCAACCGGCGCAGCACGTGGGCGGGAACCGCCACCTCGAAGGTGTCGGCCAGGTAGCCCAGCGTCTGGCGACTGGCCAGCACCACCCGGCGATCGATGGCCTGGTCGACGAGCCGATCCCAGTCCAGGGCGGCGCCGGCCCGGGCCACCACGGTGGCGGCGTCGGCCACCCAGCGCAGCCGCGCCCGCTGGACCAGCCCGCCCCGTGCACGCACACGTGGAGCAGCAGATCGGCGGGGCACGGCATCTGGGTGGCGTGGCCGGCCACGTCCAGGTCGACGGCGGCGGCCCAGAAGTCGTCGCTCCAGCGATCCGGTGGACCGGATCGACCCATCGCCATGTTGAGCTGCCAGTGCAGGTCGATCTGGCCCCCGCCATCGGGCTGGGCCGCCGGCCGCCCGTGGTGGTCGAGCTGGTGGGTTCGGGTCAGGGGCCGGGACTCATAGCCGAGCTCGATGAGCACGTCGGTGGCGGCCACGGCCAGGTCGAAGGGGACGAGCACGTCCAGATCGGCCATCGGCCGCAACCCCAGGTCGTCGTAGTAGCGCAGCCCGAGGGCGCCGCCCTTGAGCACCATGGTGGGGATCCCGGCTCCGGCCAGCGCCCCGAGGGCGGGGGCGGTGCGGTTGAGCAGCAGCTGGTTGCGGGACCACGTCTGGCGGTGGATGCCCTTGAGCCGGGGCAGGTCCGGGTCGTGGACCCCGGCGCGGCGCAGACCGCGCTCGACCAGGGGCAGGAGGCGGTGCTGGTCCCAGTTCACCTCATCCAGGTCCAGCTCGGGGCGCAGCCGCTCCCAGGCCTGCGCCGCCCGGTCGTCGTCGAACAGGGCCACGGCCAGGAATTGCTGGTCGAGTCCCGAGGGCAACCAGGCCGGCGGCGGCGCGCCGGCGTGACCGGCGTCGGATCGGTGGGTCACGACGGCCGGCGGTTGCGGGCCAGATGGGCGGCCAGGACCTGGAGGTACTCCGAGCGCGACTGGCTCTGGCGCAGGCTGTTGTTGGTCTGGTGGAGCCGTCGGCGCACCAGCACCTCGTCCACCCAGGCGATGGGATGCCCCACGTCGCGCAGCCGGGCGTACCAGTCGAACCAGTCACCGACGCTGAGGCTCTCATCGAACGGTCCGACCTGGTCGACGACCTCTCGGCGGATGAGCAGGGCCGAGGTGGCCACGGCCTGGTCGCGCTGTCGCGTCTGGCGCACCGGGGTGGTGGCCGGGTCGAGCTCGGGGCTGACGAACTCGGCCACCCCGCACATCACCGCGCCCAGCTCGGGGCGGGCCGCGAACAGGGCCAGCTGGCGTTCCAGCTTGGTCGGCTCCCACAGGTCGTCGGCGTCGCAGAAGGCCAGGAACCGACCGCGGGCCTGGGCCAGCGCCGCGTTGCGGGCCGCGCCGATCCCGGCGTTGGGCTGGGTGACCAGCCGGGCCGGCGGCACATGGGCGGCGGCGATGGCCGGGCCGCCGTCGGTCGATCCGTCGTCGAGCAGGACGAGCTCGTCGGCCGGCACCGTCTGGTCCTCGATCGAGCGCAGCGTCTCTTCCAGGTACCGCTCCGCCTGGTAGAAGGGCACCAGCACCGAGACGTCGGGGGTGAGCTGGCTCATGGCTGACCGGGCGTGTCGGCGCGTGCCCGGCGGGCCCGCTCGCGCAGCAGGCGGAACAGCGCCCGGTCCAGATCCTCCACCTGGTAGGTCAGGTTGGCCCCGTGGATGCGACGTCGCACCATCAGGTGGTCCACCAGATCGATCCGGGCCCCGGCCGTCTTGGCCCGCAGGTACCACTCGGTGTCCTCGCCGGCGAAGGCGTAGCTCGGGTCGAACCCGCCCACCCGGTCGAACACGGCGGCGCGGGCCAGCAGCGTCATGACCAGGTAGTGCGGGTTGTCCTCGGCGCGGGGGAGCTTGGCCAACCACTCGGGCGGGGTGACGCCCTCGTCCACGACGTTGATGTGGGTGCCGATCACGCCATCGACCTCCTGGTGGGCCTCCAGGTGGGCCACCCCGAAGGCCACCCGATCGGCCACCATGGAGTCGTCGGCGTCCAGGAAGGTGATGTAGGTGCCCCGGGCGTGGCTGAGGGCCAGGTTGCGGGCCACCGCCGGACCCTGGTTCTCCTGGCGCACCAGCACCAGCGACAACCCGAGCTCCCCGGCTCGGTCGCGGGCCACCGCCGAGCTGTCGTCGGTGGATCCGTCGTCGACCGCCACCACCTCGATGGCCGGGTGGTCCTGGGCGGCGACGCTGGCCAGGGCGTCGCCGATGAAGGCCGAGGCCTCGAACAGGGGGATGATCACGCTGACCAGCGGCGCGCTCATCGGCTGGCGTCCGCGTCCAGCTCGTCGAGGAGCCGGGTCAGGTGGTTACCCAAGTCGTCCACGTCGGTCCCCAGTCGCAGTTCGATGCTGGGTCGCGATCGGACCAACCCGGCCAGCAGGGCCAGGGCCTGGGCGCCGCCGCCCGGGGCCTGCAGGACCGAGCTGGGGGCCAGCGCGCCGAGCGCCGCGCCCGCCGACGTGGGTCCGAAGGTGGTGGTGGCCCGGCCCGTGATGGTGGGCACGACCACGGCCCGGATGGCGAAGGTCTCGATGAGGTCGTCGTCGGGCACGTGGTCGGCCACGAACAGCAGCGCCTTCTCCTCAGCCGCCGAGGCATCGGTGCCGTCGGGGTGGCCGTCGGCCACCCAGCCGGCCAGGTGCGGCAGGCGGCGCAGCTGTTCGTGGTGCAGCTTGGCCGAGCTGTAGAGGCTGTGGGCCCGGGGCGCGGGATCGCCCGGTTCGACGATGCAGTAGTCGTCGGACAGGTAGCGCAGGCCCCGGCCCACGCACGCCAGCGCGGTGGTCGACTTGCCCGAACCGCCCCGGCCCACGATGAGCAGGCCACCGTGGGGCCGCCCCACCGCGGCGGCGTGGACCAGGGCCCGGCTGCGGTCCTCCATGATCCAGTGGAACAGGGCCCGCATCGGCGCGCCCGCGCTCCCAGTAGGGCAGGGACCGCGGATCGGCCACGCAGAACAGGGCTTGGGCGCGATCGGGGTCGTACAGGCTCAGGGCGCGCTCGTCGGGTTGGTAGCGCAGGCGCCGGTGGGGGCCGCGACGGCCGGCCTCGATCCGCGCCGCCCCGGACGTTCCGCCGTCGAGCGCGCCACGGGGGAAGCGGGGGAGCCGCCCGCCGGCCGAGGCCGCGTCCCAGGCCCGCATCTCCACGTCCTGGCCGTGCCCCGAGTCGGCCCGCGGATGGTGGGACAGCGCCGGCATGAGCACGTCGGCCAGCTCCTGGCCGGTGATGCGCAGCCGGATGCGCAGCCCGGCGATGCGTCTGACCTCGTCGACGCAGGTGCCCTGCTGGTGCTCGGCCCGGCCGGCCATCTCGGCCGCCGACTCGAAGGCGGCGTCGACCTCATCGTCGACGGGGTCGATCGGCGCGCCGACCGCGGTCACTCGAGGCTCGGCGCCTGGCTCTTGGCCCGAGGCCAGCCCTCGCTCTCGTCCACCTCGTGGATCGGGTCCAGCAGGATGAGCTCCTGCATGTCGTCGAAGCGCTGGATGGCTGGTGGCTCGTAGGCGCCGGGCCCGGCCGACGACACCACCGCCGAGTTGGGACCGTGGGCGGCCGGATCGTCGGGTGACCCGCCGGAGGGGGCCTCGGCCCCGGCGTCGGCCGTCACGATGAGTTCGGCGGTGGCCAACTCGTCGAGGAAGGCCCCGATCTGGTCACGGGCCTCGGCGGGCACGCCGTCGCACAGCACGGCCAGGGTGGCCAGCATCTCGTCGACCGAGTCGCCTCGCTCCACCGCCGACCACACGTGGGCGCCCGAACCCACCAGGCTGAAGTACGAGCCGGTCTCCAGGTCGATGAGGATGGCCTCGTCGTCGATGACCTCACCGATGACCCGCGGGCGGTTCGGGCGGAAGCGCACGGAGCCGGTCATCGACCTGCACTCTAGTGTGGGTGGCCGGGGGGACTGCGGCGCGTCCGCGAGCCCGATCGACCGGATTGCGCACACAGGAGGGCTTCGTGGCCCGAGACATCGACTCGCTCATCGCCCAGCTCACGTTGGAGGAGAAGGCCGCGCTCACCGCGGGCGCCGATCTGTGGTCGACGGTGGCCGTCGAGCGGGTGGGCCTGCCCTCGGTGCTGGTCACCGACGGGCCCAACGGCGCCCGGGGGCCCAGCCTGCCCGATCTGGGGGAGCGGACGATGACCGCGGCCTGCATGCCCTGCGGTGCGGCGCTGGGTGCCACCTGGGACGTGGAGCTGGCCGAGCAGGTGGGGGCGGTGCTGGGCGACGAGGCCCGCACCAAGTCGTGCCGGGTCCTGCTGGCCCCGACGGTCAACCTGCACCGGTCGCCGTTGGGTGGGCGCAACTTCGAGTCCTACTCCGAGGATCCCTTGTTGGCCGGGCGGATCGCGGCCGCCTTCGTGCGGGGGGCCCAGTCGCAGGGCGTCATCACCACGGTCAAGCACTTCGCCGGCAACGAGTCGGAGATCGAGCGGATGACCGCGAACTCGATCATCGACGATCGCACCCTGCGCGAGCTCTACCTGCTGCCCTTCGAGCTGGCCGTGCGCGACGGCGGGTCGCTCGGGGTCATGACGTCCTACAACCGGCTCAACGGCTCCTATGGCGCCGACAACCGCGAGCTGCTCGAGACCATCCTGCGGCGCGAGTGGGGCTTCGAGGGCCTGGTCATGACCGACTGGTACGCCCAGGGCGACACGGTGGCGGCCGCCACCTCCGGGCTCGACATCGAGATGCCCGGGCCGGCCCGCTTCTTCGGTTCCAAGCTGGTCGACGCGGTGCGCGACGGCCGGGTGGAGGAGTCCGCCATCGATGCCGCGGTGGGGCGCCTGCTCACCACGTTGGACCGCGTCGGCGCCTTCGACGATCCACCCGCCGATCCCCAGTCGATCGACCGGCCCGAGCACCGAGCCCTGGCTCGCCGGGCCGCGTCGGCCGCCGTCGTGCTGATCCGCAACCGGGTGCTGGACGGCTCGCCGGTGCTGCCCCTCGACCTGTCCGGGCTCTCGTCGCTGGCCCTGATCGGGCCGGGGGTGGCCCACACCGCCATCATGGGGGGCGGATCGGCCCAGCTCGCTCCCCACTACCGGGTCTCGGTGCTCGACGCCTTCAGCCAGGCGCTCGGCCCCGACGTCGAGTTGATCCACGAGCCGGGGGTCGATCTGGCCCGCAGCCTGCCCCCGCTGAGCACCGAGCTGACCCTGGAGGTGGTCGACGGCGACGACCCCGCGGGTCCCGAGGCCGAGGTGGTCACCCGTCCCAACGGCGAGCTGTGGTTCTTCGGCCCGCCCACCAAGGCGGTGGGTCGGACCTTCTCGCTGCGCCTGGGGGCGACGTTCACGCCCGAGGCGGGCGGGACCTGGGAGGTCTCGCTGGCCCAGGCCGGCCGGGCCCGGCTGTGGTTCGACGGGCAGCTCGTGCTCGACGGGATGGACCATCCCTTCCCGCCCGGGCCGACCTTCCTGGGCGTGGGCAGCCAGGAGGTGCGGACCACGGTCGAGCTGGTGGCGGCCGAGCCCGTCGAGGTGCGGGCCGAGTTCGTGAACCCCGACGGCGCCACGCTCAGCGGCGTGCGGATCGGCGCCCGCCCGGCGCCGCCCACCGACCTGATCGATCGGGCCGTGGCCGCCGCCCGCCAGGCTGACCGGGTGGTGCTGGTGGTGGGTACGAACCACGAGTGGGAGTCCGAAGGGCACGACCGTGAGTCGATGGATCTGCCGGCCGGTCAGGACGAGCTGATCCGCGAGGTGGTGGCCGCCCGCCCGGATGCGGTCGTGGTGATCAACGCCGGCTCGCCGGTCACCATGGACTGGGCCGATCGGGCCGGGGCCGTGCTCCAGGCCTGGTTCGGGGGCCAGGAGATGGGCCACGCCGTGGTCGACGTCCTGGGAGGCCGCACCGATCCCGGCGGACGGCTGCCCACCAGCATCCCCGAGCGGCTCGAGCACAACCCGTCGTTCGGCAACTTCCCGGCCGAGAACGGCCAGCTCCGCTACGGCGAGGGCCTGCTCATGGGCTACCGCTGGTACGAGGCGCGCCACCTGCCGGTCCGGGCCCCGTTCGGCCACGGCCTGTCCTACACCAGCTTCGAGATCGGCCCTCCGCAGCTCTCGGCCCCCACGTTCGAACCGGGGACGCCGCTGCGCGTGGAGGTGACGGTGGCCAACACCGGTGACCGGCCGGGCTGGGAGGTGGTGCAGTGCTACGTGGGGCAGGTGGGGCCCAGCGTGCTGCGGCCGCCCAAGGAGCTCAAGGCCTTCGCCAAGGTGTGGCTCGATCCGGGGGCATCCACCACCGTGTCGCTGGACCTGGGCGAACGGGCCTTCGCCCACTGGCGGGCGGTGGACCCGGTCAGCGCCGAACTGGCGGCCAACCTCCAGACCTGGCTCACGTCGTCGAGGCCACCGTCGGGCATCGAGGCCCGGGCCGGATGGGTGATCGACGCGGCCACCTACCAGCTCCACGTGGGGCGGTCGTCGGCCGACATCGCTCACGTGGTCGACGTCGAGGTGGCCGAGTCCGTCGAGTTGGGCGGCCGCTGATGGCCGCGTACACCGAGCGGCTGGTCGACCGCATGCCGGTGCGCACGTTCGAGACCACCGCCGGCATGGCCCGGGCCGCGGCCGACCAGGCGGCCGGGATCCTGCGCACGGCGGTGGCCGAGCGGGGGGTGGCCCACGCCATGTTCGCCACCGGGAACTCGCAGCTGGCCTTCGTCGATGCGCTGGTCGGCCACACGCCGGACGTGCCCTGGGACGACGTGGTCGTGTTCCACATGGACGAGTACGTGGGCGTGGGTCCCGATAATCCCGCCGGGTTCCAGCGCTGGATCCGTGAGCGCATCGCCGAGCCGGCCGGGCCCCGGTCCGCCCACTACCTGGACGGCCGGGCCGATCCGGCCACGGAGCCGGCCCGCTATGCCGACCTCCTGCGGGCCCACCCGCTCGACCTGTGCTGTCTGGGGATCGGTGAGAACGGCCACCTGGCCTTCAACGATCCGCCGGTGGCCGACTTCACCGATCCCCTGGACGTGAAGGTGGTGAGCCTCGAGCCGGCCTGCCGGCGCCAACAGGTGGACGAGGGCCACTTCCCCGATGTGGACGCGGTCCCGGCCGAGGCCATGACCGTGACCGTCCCGGCGTTGCTGCGGGCGGCCAAGGTGCTGGCCATCGTGCCCGAGGACCGCAAGGCCGAGCCCGTGCGCGCCGCCCTGGAGGGTCCGGTCAGCACCGGGTGCCCGGCCTCGGTGCTGCGCACTCACGACCACGTGACGCTCTACCTGGATGCCGGTTCGTCGCGCCTGGTGCCGGGCTCACCCCCGGCCGACCATCCCTACCTCTGAGCGGGTAGGAAGGGTCCACCTACACGCTTGGAGGAGAACCATGACCGACTCCGACCTGCCTGCGGCCGCGTCGGGCACCATCACCATCGGCGGGGACCTGACCGTGAACCGTCTGGGCTTCGGGGCCATGCGCATCACCGGCGCGGGGATCTGGGGTGATCCGCCGGATCGGGACGTGGCCATCGCCGTGCTGCGTCGAGCGGTGGAGCTGGGGATCGACTTCATCGACACCGCCGACAGCTACGGCCCCGAGGTGAGCGAGGAGCTCATCGCCGATGCGTTGCACCCCTATCCCGACGGGCTGGTCATCGCCACCAAGGCCGGGCTGGTGCGGCCGGGGCCCAACCGGTGGGAGCCTGACGGGCGTCCCGAGCACATCCGCTCGGCCTGCGAAGGCTCGATGAAGCGGCTCCAGGTCGATCACCTCGACCTGTACCAGTTCCACCGACCCGACCCGAAGGTGCCCCTGGAGGAGTCGATGGGGACCATGGTCGAGCTGGCGCAGGAGGGCAAGGTCCACCACATCGGGGTGTCCAACGTGGATGCCGGCCAGCTGGCCCGGGCCCGCCAGGTGGCCACCGTGGTGTCGGTGCAGAACCGCTACAACCCGACCGACCGCGGCTCGGAGGCGGTCTTGGACCTGTGCCAGCGCGACGGCCTGGCCTTCCTGCCGTGGGCGCCGATCGGCGGTGGCCAGCCGGGCGGGGGCGTGGTGGACGAGATCGCCGCCGCCCACCAGGCCACGGCCCGCCAGGTGGTGCTGGCCTGGCTGCTGGCGCGGTCCCCGGCCATCGTGCCCATCCCGGGCACGGGCTCGGTCGACCACCTGGAGTCCAACGTGGGCGCGGCCGCCCTCGAGCTCACCGGCGACGAGGTGGCCGCGCTGAGCGCGCTGGGCACCTGATCCCATCCATCGCGCGAGCGGCTCAGCGCAGCCGGCGGCGGACCCACCAGAAGGAGAAACCGGCCAGCACCACTGCCGCGCCCAGGAAGATGGCGGTCTCCATCCACTGGAAGGTCCAGTAGCGATTGGCCGGCTGGTAGGTCACCACCTCGTGGTAGTGGGCGCTGAGCTTGGTCACGCAGTGCTCCAACGCCGACTGGATCTGGCCCGGGACCACACCCCTGATCTTGTGCCCCGACGCGCCCCCAGGTGGGCTGGGTGGCGGCAGGCCCGCTCCCAGCGTCGGACAGGTGCGGGTCACCACGGCTGGGGGCATCGTGTGGCCGGCCCCGTCGACGATGCGGGTGGCGAAGATCCAGGCGTTGGGGATGTTCGGCCCCTGGGGTTGGAGATGCATGGCACCTCCGTTGCTGCTGAAGAAGCCCATGGAGCTGGGATCGAGGGGCTGGCTCAGGTGATGGGCGGGCAGGAGGCTCGGTCGCACCCACGAGGCGAAGGTGAGCCGCGCCGTCACGAAGACGACCAGCGTGACGGCCATGGCCGGCAGGGTGCGGCGGATGAGCACCCCGGCGGTCACCCCCACGGCGAAGGCCAATGCCGCGTAGCCGACGGCCACGATGCCCCGTTGGTCGAACGTCGAGAACTGGTCCGTGCCCAGCTGGTCCATGCGGCTGAACCACCAGGTGACCCCCAGGCTGAACAGGCCGCACACCAGCATGGACCCCAGTCCCACCAGCACCAGCTTGGTGGCCAGCCAGCGGGTGCGGGTCACGCTCTGGGTCCAGGCCAGTCGGAAGGTGCCGGTCTCGAGCTCGCGGGCCACCAGGGGCGCACCCCAGAAGACCCCGACGATGGCGGGGAGCACCGCGATCAGGAAGCCCAGCCACCCCTGGAGCTGGTGGTACTGGCTCAGGAAGGACGAGACGGTGGCCGAGCAGTCCCCGGCCGCGGTGCCGTTCGTGCAGGCAGCCACGCTGGAGTCGTAGACGTGGCGCAGGTGCAGCCCGGTCGGCACCATGACGATGGCGAGCACCACCAGGGCGACAGCCGCCACCAGGGCCTGGGTCCGGAACTGCCGCCACGCCAGCCAGGTCATGATCCGGCCTCCCGGCGGCGCCGCCGCG
The DNA here is from genome assembly GCA_963793965.1 of uncultured Microthrixaceae bacterium. Lineage (GTDB taxonomy): Bacteria > Actinomycetota > Acidimicrobiia > Acidimicrobiales > Acidimicrobilacustridaceae > UBA4742. The sequence continues at coordinate 11,283 of CAWCCB010000005.1, read as the reverse complement.
AGCTGCCCTCGGCCCGGCTCATGTAGGCCAGCACCAGATCTTCGAGGCCGACCGGCTCCACCACCCAGGCCGGATCCAGGATCGGGTCGTCGGTGCGGATGAGCAGGGTGGTCTGGCGGTCGGTGTGGCTGGCCTCGATGATCTCCTGGTTGGCCGGCAGGCGGCTCTCGTCGCGGCGCGGGCCGACCAGTCGGTGGTGAGTGGCCAGCAGGTCGTCCACCTCGCCGGCCACCTGCACCCGAGACGAGGCCAGCACCACCAAGTAGTCGCACACCCGCTCGAGGTCACCGACCAGGTGCGAGGAGAGCACCACGCTGACCTCACGGTCGGCCACCACCTCCATCAGGTCGGCCAGGAAGTCGCGTCGGGCCAGCGGGTCGAGGCTGGCCACGGGCTCGTCGAGCATCAGCAGCTCGGGCCGCTTGGCGATGGCCAGGGTGAGGGCCAGCTGAGCCTGCTGGCCGCCCGAGAGCGAACCGGCCCGCTGGTGGGGATCGAGATCGAGGTCCTCGATCCGCTCCCGGGCCAGGGCGTCGTCCCAGGTCGGGTTCAGGTGGGCGCCGAGCCGTAGGTGGTCGGCCACCCGGAGGCGGGCGTAGGTGGGGGTGTCCTGGGCCACGAAGCCGACTCGCGACAGCTGGGCCGCGTCGCGAGCCGGGCGGTCGCCCAGCACCGAGACCGTGCCGGTGGTCGGCTCCAGCAGTCCGACGGCCAGGTGCAGCAGCGTGGTCTTGCCCGCGCCGTTGGGACCGACCAGGCCCACGACGTGTCCCGCCGGGATCTCCAGGGTGCAGTCGGTCAGGGCCGAATGGCGCCGATACCGCTTGGACAGCCCGACGGTCTCGAGGACCGCGGTCACGCTACGCCCGGTTCGGCGGCGTCGCGAAAGCAGTCCTGGAAGAGATCCTCGATGCTCTCGTCGTCGAGGCCGGCCATCCGGGCCTTGGCCAGCCAGCGTTGGAGGTCGGCCCGCAGCGGACCGTGGGCGGCCAAGGATGCGTCGGTCAGCGTCCGGGTCACGAACGTGCCCACGCCCGGGCGGGCGGCCACCAGGCCGTCGTGCTCGAGCTCGCGGTAGGCCTTGAGCACGGTGTTGGGGTTGATGGCCACCTGGGCCACCACCTCCTTCACCGTCGGGAGCTGGTCGCCCTGGCGCAGCAGGCCGAGCCGGAGTGCCCGTCGCACCTGGTGGACGATCTGCAGGTAGGGCGAGACGCCCGAGTGCGTGTCCAAGTGGAACTCGATCACCAGACCTCTATTCATCTAGGAACCTAGATAAATATGATCCTACGTGATCAGCGTGTCAAGTCGCGTTTGGCGGAGGACCGGTCAGGCCGCGCCCAGGGCCCGGGCCAGGAAGGGCAGCGCCTGGGTGCCGTGCCACTGGTGCCCGGCGTCGAACACGTCGTGCACCAGCGCCTCGTCGGGCGCGCCGAGCCGGCGGTAGACCTCACGCAGCTCGTCGACGCCCTGGCGGGCCACGGCCACGGGGAAGAGGAGATCGTCGGTGCCCGACTCGATCAGCAGGGGGCGCGGCGCCACCAGCGCGCCCAGGTCGACGTGTTCGAGGTGGCCGAGCATGCCGGGCAGCACCTGGGAGCCGCACAGGTTCCACGGCATCCGGTGGCTGGCCACCACCGAGGAGAAGTAGCCGCTGACCACCGCGGCCGCCACCCGGTCGTCGACCGCGGCCAGGAACAACGAGCACGTCCCGCCGTAGGACAACCCGGCCACCCCCATGCGGGCCGGATCGACCAGCGGATGCTGCTCGAGCACGTCCAGGCACCGGGACAGGTCCCACAGGTTGGCGGCCAGGGGGTTCTCGCCAGCCACGACCGCGTGCACCAGGTTGGTGTCACAGCCGTAGTGGTCGGGTGGGTTCCAATCGGCCCGCTCGCCGAAGCACCGCAGGTCCGGGGCCAGCACCACGTGACCGGCCGCGGCCAGCTGGTGGGCGTAGTCGCCGTTGGGCGCCGGGGGATCGACGAGGAGGGGATCGCCGGGCGCGGCGGCCGCCCTGGCCCGATGTTCGTGGATGCCGCACACCTCGGACTTGCCCGGGCCGTGGCCGTGGACGGCCAGCACGGCCGAGCCCGGTCCGGTCCGCGGGTCGGGCACCAGCAGGTAGGCCGGGACCGACATGGTGGCCTCGGTGTCGAACACGATGCGGTACCGGGTGTAGCCCCCCTCGGGGACCCCCACCGAGTCGGTGGTCTCGAGGTCGAGGGGGACCGGTGCGGGTGCATGGGTCAGCCAGCCGTCCAGGCGGGCGCGCACACCGGCCCGCCACGGCTCGAAGGCGTCGGGGTCGTCGGGTCTGGGGTCGTGGACCACGACCTGGTCCAGCTTGCGCATCCACGAGGCCCAGGGCGAGAAGTTGCGGGTCACGACGAGCCCGTGGTCAGCGGCTTCCAGTTCTGCACCACCACCCAACAGGTGCCCTGAGGCGTGCTGGTGAACCGGGGCTGGATGCAGGCCGTGCTCGGCGGGTTGTTGTTGTGGACCTTCACCACCCGGTACTCGACCGGGCCGTAGTACTTGGTCGGGCTGTAGCTGAGCGTGGGCGTGTAGGTCCCGGGGAAGTCGGTGACCTTGGCCATCGATTGCACGAAGGTGCGCCGGTCGAGGGTCGGGCCGGCACCCTCGACCGCCTTGGCGAACAGCTGGATCACCTGGCACCAGGCGGCCACCGGGCCCTGCTCCTCGACAAACGGGCTGTCGGGAGGTGCGGGCGGCGCGTTGTGGGCCTTCCAGGTGGCGTAGCAGGATCGCAGGCCGGGGTCGTAGCCCCCCTGGGCCTGGGGCCGGTCGTCGTCGATGCCGCCCAAGGTGAAGGTGGTGACGCCCTCCTGGCCGTCGAGGGCCTTCTCGTAGGGCACCGGGATCAGCCCCAGCGCGATCTCGATGGAGGATTCGTAGTCCGAGAGCAGCAGCTTGGGGAAGTAGTTCTGGTCGGTCTCCGCCCCGATGTAGGGGAACAGGGCGTTGGCCGGCACCAGCGGGATCACCGTGGTCACCCCGGCCTGGCGGAACTGCTGGACGATCAGCGGCGCCTGGGCCTGCATGGTGGCGCTCTGGGCATCGGGGCTGGCCGCGATGGTGCCGATCACCGGGTTGTCGATGCCCGCCTTGTTCAGCGCGGGCAGCACTGCGGTCTTCAGGGCCAGCTGGTCGCTCTGGCGGTCGCCCACCAGGATCCCCACCCGATGGGCCGAGCTCAGCGCGCCCGACTGGTGACCCCAGTCGATCAAGGTGTTGAGCAGGACGGTCTGGTCGGTGCCGGTCCACCACAGGTAGGGCGCGGCCTGCTGGGTGTAGGCGCTCACCGTCGTCCACTGGGCCAGCATCGGCGTGTGGCCCTCCTGGGTGATGCACAACTGGTTGTCACCCTCCCAGGTGCCCAAGCCGTCGAGCACCGCGAAGGCCGGGTCCGAGCCCTCCGTCCAGTCCTTGCACAGGGCGCGCATGCTGGCCTGGTCGGTGGGGTCGAACTCGACGATGTCGGGGTCGATCTTGCGGCCGTGGATCCCGCCGGCGTCGTTGATCTGGTTCACGAAGGTGTGGATGGCGGCGTCCTGCTTGCCGTACTCGGTGTCGGAGGCCAGCCCGACCTTGCCGGCCTGGCTGTTGAGGCTGATCACGGGGAACACCACCCGGATTGAGGTGGCCGTCACCCCCGGCGCGGCCGTGCTGGCCCCGTCGAGCACGGCCTGGGCCGCGCTGGCGCTGGTGGGCGCGCGGGTCGAGGTCGAAGCGGTGGTGTTCGACGACGAGCCGCCGTGGAGCACCAGCACGGCGATGACCACGATGACCACCACCACCGCCCCGATGGCCAGCACGGCCTTGGTCGTGCCCATCCGGCGCGTGAAGCGTCGCCAGCTGCGACCGATCGGTCCGCTCATGGTTGGTTCCCCCCATCGGGATGTGGCTCGTTCAGGGTGTCAGGGTTGCCGGTCCCGGGGACGCCGGTCCCGGGGTTGGTCGTCGGGACCCGGCCCGACACGTGCAGCGCCTCCTGGCTGGCGCCGAGGTAGGCGGCCAGCGCGGCCGGGTCGCGGCTCACCTCGTCCGGCGTGCCCACGGCCACCACCCGCCCGGTGGCCATCACTACCACGTGGGTGCACAGCGCGAAGACCAGGGGGACGTCGTGTTCGACCAGCACGATGGTCGACCCCGTCACCTCCTGGAGCTGGCGCAGGAGCGGGATGAAGGCCTCGGCCTCGCGCTGGGCGATGCCGGCGGTGGGCTCGTCGAGCAGCAGCAGGCGGGGTCCGGCCAGCACCACCGAAGCCAGGTCGACCACCCGGCGGGTGCCGGTGGACAGGTGCGAGATGCGGTGGTGGCGGAAGCGGTCCAGGCCCAGCGAGGACACCACCCGCTCGACCGAGGCCAGCTTGGTCCGCTCGCGCCGGCGCGAGCCGGGCAGGCCGAGGGTGGTGCCCAGCACGCTGACGGGCTGGCGGGCGTCTTCGGTCAGCAGCAGCACGTCCTCCACCGTGAGGGTCGGGTACAGGGCGCAGTCCTGGAAGGACCGAACCATGCCCAGGCCGATCCGCTCCTCGGGCAGGTAGTCGGCCAGGTCGTCACCGTCGAGCCGGATCGAGCCCCGGCTGAGGCCCACGATGCCGCTGACCGCGTCCAGCAGCGTGGTCTTGCCCGACCCGTTGGGCCCGATGAGCCCGACGATGGTGCCGGGTTCGGCCGTCAGGCTGACCCCGTCGAGGGCGGCCAGGCCGCCGAAGGTGACGGCTGCCTCGCGCACCTCCAGGCGCGCCGGCACGTTTGACCCACGGATCCGTGGGTCAAACGTGCCGGAAGGCTCGGGCGCGCTCATGTCTCCACCTGCCCGGCCAGCTCGGGGACAGGCGAGCCGTCCGGTCCATCCCGCGCCCCCGGGTCGGGGCCGGCCGGGCCGGCGGCCCGTTCGCTCCAGCGGTCCCAGCCCGTCGACACCAGGTCGCCCAGCCGGCTGAGCACCTCGGCCAGCCCGCCGGGCAGGTAGAGGATGAAGGCCAGCAGGCCGATGCCGCTGGTGATGAACTGGATGGTGGGCGTGGTGCCGAAGATGGCCGGCAGGCCGATCAGGTAGAGCGCGCCCAGCACCGCCCCCGGGATGGAGCCCAGGCCGCCGATCACCACCATGGAGATCACCAGGATGGACACCGACGGGTCGAAGGTGTTGACGCTGATGCGCTGGTCGGCGAAGGCCAGGCACACCCCGGCATAGCCGGCCATGAACCCCGACAGGGCGAAGGCCAGGATCTTGGTGCGCACGATGGGCACGCCGGCCGCCGCCGCGCCCGTCTCGTTGTCGCGCACGGCCACCAGCCGTCGAGCCACCCCCCGGTCGCGCCACACCATCACCATCAGCACCGACAGCACCAGCACCACCAGGGTGAACCAGGCGTAGCTGCGCTCGCTGGCCAGCGACAGGCCGAACAGGCGGGGTGAGGCGAGCAGCGTCGACTGGGGATCGGGCAGGCCGGTGCACACCTGGCGGTGCACCAGCGGGATCGTCCAACACGAGGTGGCCAGCACGGTGGTCTGCATCAGCAGGGCGAAGCCCAGCGTGCTCACGGCCAGGTACAGACCCCGCACCCGCAAGGCGGGCAGACCCACCGCCACCGCCGCCGCCGCGCCGATGGCGCCTCCCACCAGCAACAGGATGGGCAGGGGCAGGTGGGTGCCCAGGCGACTGGCCACGATGGCCCCCACCCCGACCAGGCCGAACTGGCCCAGCGACACCTGCCCGCCCCAGCCGGTCAACACGGTGAGCGAGAGGGCGATGACGGCGAAGATGCAGACCTGCGACATCAGGTAGACGTGGCCGATGTCGAGCACCAGGGGGAGCACGGCGGCGACCACCACCACCGTGGCGATCCCACCCTGGCGCACCAGCCGCCGGTGGTGGTCGGCGATGCGCTGGCGGGTGATGGCCCCCAGCTCCCACGACGAGCGCTCCTCGGAGCGGGCGCCCTTGGTCAGGGTGCCGACCCGCACCAGCAGGATGACCAGGAGGATGGCGAACAGGATGAGCTCGACGGTGGCGGTGCTGGCGAAGTTGAAGTCGAGCACCTCGGCGATGATGCCCATGGCGATGCCGGCCAGGAAGGCGACGGGCAGGTTGACCATGGCGCCCACCAGCGCGGCGGTGAGGGCCAGCAGCAGCAGGTCGGGGCTCAGGACGTCGGTCAGGCTGGAGGTCTGGCCGGGGGCGTTGAGGATGGCGGTGGCCGCCGACAGCAGGGCGGCGATGATCCAGGTGATGGTGGACGTCCGGCGCACCCACACCCCCGACAGGCGGGCCGAGTCGGCGTTCTCGGCGGTGGCCCGCATGGCCAGGCCCCAGGGCGAGAACCGGATGAACAGGGCCAGGGCGATGGCCACCAGCGGGGCCACCACCAGGGTGATGACCTGGCCGGGGCCGAACACGAAGCCGTCGAGGGTGAACGACGGGTGGAAGGGCACCGGGAAGGGCTGGGTCAGCTTGGCCGGGCGGACGAAGGGCAGGACGGTGAACAGGTAGAGCACCTGGGCCAGGCCGATGGTGGCCACCATGACCAGCACGCGGGGGCGCTTGAACAGCCGGCGCAGCACCAGTTCGGAGGCCGCTCCCACCGCCGCGGCCAGGGCCAGGGCGAACACCAGGGCGGCCCAGTAGTTGATGCCGAAGTCGTAGAAGCACTTCACCATGAACACGGCGCCCACCACGCCGAGCTGGCCCTGCGAGAAGTTGAGCACCCGGTTGGTGCGGTAGATCAGCACCAACCCCAGCGCCAGCAGGCCGTAGCTGAGGCCGGTGATCGTGCCCTCCACCAGCACGAAGCCGGGCACGCTGAAGGCCAGCACCGGGTGTGCGGCGCCGATCACGGGACCGACCGATCGGAGTCGTCGGGATCGTCGGTGGCGCCCGAGCCCACCAGGAAGACGGGTCGGAGCAGGTCGTCGCGCTCGAGCAGCTCGGCGGTGGGGCCGTCGAAGCGGATGGTGCCGCGCTCGAGGAAGAAGGCGTGGTCGGCCAGGTGCATGGCCCGGTTGATGGACTGCTCGACCAGGATGACGGTGGTGCCGCCGGCGTTCACCCGGCGCACGATGTCCATGAGCCGGTCGACGGTCATGGGGGCCAGGCCCAGCGCCAGCTCGTCGATCATCAGCAGCCGGGGCCGGGTCATCATCACCCGGGCCAGGGCCAGCATCTGCTGCTCGCCCCCCGACAGGGTGCCGGCGTGGTGGTCGAGGCGCTCGCGCAGCTCGGGGAACAGGTCGATGGCCTCCTCCAGGGCGGCGTGGGCCCGGGCGGTGTCGCGCCGGAAGGTGTGCTCGCCGATGCGCAGGTTGTCGCGCACGGTGAGGCCCGGGAAGGTCATCTTGCCCCCCACCAGCAGGGCGGTGTCCTGGCCGATGATCTGCTCGGGCTCCAGGAACGTGCAGTTGGTCCCGAACAGGCGGATCACGCCGCGGTGGGGGTGCTCGAGCCCGGCGATGGTGCGCAGCAGCGTCGACTTGCCCGCGCCGTTGGTGCCCAGCAGGGCCACCACCGCCCCCTCGGGCACCTCCAGGTTGATGTCGAACAGGATCTGGTTGGGCCCGTAGAAGAAGTCCAGGTTGTGGATCTGCAGGGCGGGGATGGCGCCGCCGGCCTGGCGCCGGCGACCCTCGGCGTAGCGCTCCAGCACGTCCTCGATGACCAGGGTGATGTCGCGGCGCACGTGGCGCGACCCCAACAGCAGCAGCAGCCCGCCCAGGGCGCATACCGGCCCGATCAGCACCAGGGCGGTGGTCACCCCGGCCACCGAGCTGATGGCGCCGAGCAGGATCCCCCCGGCGAAGCCGCCGAACACCAGGGCGAACACGCCGAACATGCCGAAGCAGATGGCCCGCATCTCCGGCGGGGCGGTGGCGGCCAGGGTCTGGAAGATGGAGATGGACAGGGGGGCGATGGCGGCGTTGGCCAGGAACTGCAGGGCCACCACCATCCACAGCTCGGGCATGTAGAGGGAGATGGCGAACAGCCCGCCGTAGGCGGTGATGCTGGCCGCGGCCAGCATCAGCGGGGCCTGGGGAGCCCGGCGGAACAGCCGATCGCCCACCAGGTAGGCCACGGGCAGCCCCAGGAAGGCCGAGAGGCCGATGATGGCGTAGATCTCCGAACGGTGGGCGGTGCCCTGGTGCCAGACCTGCTGGTAGTAGAGCGAGCCGAACAGGGGGATGCCCGTCCCGGCGAAGCCCAGGATGGCCACCGCCACCAGCTCGAAGTAGATCGACCGGATCCGCATCAGCCGGGTGACCGCCGCGCCCAGCAACACCCGGGGGGCGGCGTCCTGTTGGGTGTGGGTGTCCATCCCCGCCGCCTTGAGGATGAAGCTGGACTCGTTGGCCCCCTTGTCCGGCTCGCGGATGGTGAACAGCAGCAGGGCGACGGGGATGCCGGCCACGCCGACCATGAGCCCCCACCGCCAGTTGCCGGTGACGGTGGCGATCCATCCCACCAGCAGGATGCCCACCGTCTGGGACAGGGGATCGGCCAGGTTGTGCCAGGCGAAGATGCGGGCCCGGGCGGTGGTCGGGTAGGCGTCGGACAGGTAGGCGTTGTGCACCGTGTCGGAGGTCCCCAGCCCGATCGAGGCCAGCATGAACAGGAACACGAACGGCCACACGTTGTGGGCCGCCAGCATGAAGGGGACGGTGCACGAGAAGATCAGCAGGGTGACCGCGGCCACCACCTTGCGACTGCCCCGGTCGGCCCACACCGCCACCGGCAGGCCCCAGGCGATCTGGGAGACGCCGCCGACGAAGGCCACCGCGCCCAGGCCGGTGTCGCTCAGGTGGAAGGAGCGTTGGATGTCGGGGGCCAGGGTGCCGATGGCGTTGTAGAAGGTGCCCGGGATGAGTGCGGCCAGGGTGAGCAGCACCAGTGGCGAGGTGCCGTACTGGCGCAGGATGCCCGGCAGCGGGGGCGGCTTCCCCTCGCCGGTGCCGGGGATGAGCTCGAGGTCGGCCACCGCCTCGGCGTCGCGGCTCTGGGCGATGGCCTCGCGCAGCAACTCGGGCGGGACGGTGAAGTCGAACAGGGGGCCGGCCGGTGGTTCGCCGCCGCCCGCGCCCGCCGGATCGCTGGCGAGCACCTCCCCCGTGGTCACGGCCCGAGCCTATTCCTGACGTCCGTGTCAGGTTGGGTGGATGTCGGGGGTCAGCTTCCCAGGGCGGCCGAGGCCAGACGGTCGACCGCCGGGACCAGCTCGCGGTAGCGCTCGACCAGGTCGGCGTCGGGGACGTGGACGCGATCGATCGGGTCGAGCACGTCGCGGTCGTAGGGCTGGCCCAGGGCGGCGGCGCTGAGCAGGGCGGCGCCCACCGCGGCCGCCTGGGCGTGGTGTCGCAGGACCACCGGCAGCCCGGTCACCGCGGCCACCACCTCGATCCACGCCGGGGTGCGGGCCCCACGCCCGCTCAGCCGCAACCCGGTGATCACGCCTCGGCCCGCGCCGGTCTCCGTCCCCGCTCGTATCGCCCGCGGGCCTGCACCGGGTTCGGGCGTCGGAGCACCGGAGGGGTACTCCTGTGTCCGATCCGACTCCGGAGGCTCGACCGGATCGAGGAGGCGGAGGATGCGGGCCACCTCGTAGGCCACCCCTTCCAGGGCGGCCCGGGCCAGGTCCGCCGGTTCGGTGTGTCGAGCGCAGACCGCTGACGGTGACGGTGGCGTCGTCGCGCCACCACGGGGCGCGGGCGCCGGCCAGCCACGGGAGCAGGACGACGCCGCTGGCCCCGGCCGGACGGGTGGCCGCGCCGGCCAGCAGCTCGTCGACCGGCCGATCGGTCATCGAGGCCAGCCAGGCCAGCAGCGAGCCGGCCGCCGACAGACCGCCCTCGACCTGCCAGCCGTCCGACCGGCCCGCCCGGTGGCCGAGCGGGTGGCCGCCAGGCCGGCGGGGACGGGATCGTCGGCGCCCCAGCCGGGCTGGCTCACGTTGGCCGTGGTGCCCCACGACACCATGGGCTCGGCTCGGGTGGCGCCGGTGCCGGCCACCTCGCAGGCCCGATCGCCGGCGCCCAGGACCACGGGGATGCCGGCGGGCAGGCCCAGCTCGGCGGCCACGTCGGCCCGGAGGCTCCCGGCCACCGTGCCGAGCGGCAGGACCCGGGGGAGCAGGCGGGCGTGGCGCACCTCGACCAGCCAGGGGCCGTGGGATCCGGTGGGGGTCGCCGCGGCTCGCTCGATGTCGGCCCGCTCGTAGCAGCCGCTGGCCGACGCCATGGTGGCCTCGGTGATCGGGGCGCCGCCGAGATGGTGGGCCAGCCAGTCCCGCGGCGACAGGGCCAGTTCGGCTCGGCTCATCTGTTCGGGGTGGTGGGCGCCCAACCAGGCCAGCTTGGCCGCCATCGAGGTGGCCCGCAGGGGCTGGCCGGTGCGCTGGCACACGGTCGTGTCCCCGCCGAACCGCTCGGCCAGGACCGCGGCCTGCGGGCCGGCCCGGCGATCCGACCACAACAGGGCCGGGCCGATGGGCTGGAGGCGGGCGTCGACCAGCACCATGGTCTGGCGGGCGGCGGAGAAGCCGACCCCGGCGGCCGCCGACCACGCCACCGGCGCCGCCTGGCGAGCCCCGGCGGCGGCCTCGACCAGTGCCGGCCACCAGGTCCGCGGGTCCTGCTCGGCCCGGTCGGGGGCGGGATGGATGGTGGCCAGGTCGGCCCGGCCCGAGCCCAGGCGACCTGACTCGTCCCACACGTCGACCTTCGTGACCGTGGTCCCCAGGTCGATGGTCACGATCACCACGGGGGTCTTCGCCGGCGCTCAGGCGCCGTGGACGATGTCGGCCAGGGCCTCGGCCATGTCGCCCGGGTCCTCGTCGAGCAGCACCGTGCGGCCGATGGCCAGCCCGGCGCCGCCTCCGGCCATCACGTCGGTGGCCTCCGCCAGCGCCGCTCCGGAGTCGCCGCGGTGGGGTCCGCCCAGGAACAGCACGGGCACCCCCACGCTGGCCACGATCCGTTCCACGGCGCGGCGCCGGCCTCCGGGCGCGGCGTGCGGGTCGGGCACCGGCACCTTCAGCAGGGGGGCGCCCAGGTCGTGGGCCACCACCGCGGCGAACACGATGTCGTCGACGGCGTGGGACATGGCGCCGTCGCGCCAGGTCACCGACTCGACCAGCGCGTCGAGTCCGGCGGCCCGGGCCTCCTCCAGCACCTGACCGAGCAGCTCGCAGCGCCTCGCTGGTGTGGGGATCGCTCAGGTCGATGCGGGTCATGAGCTTCACGCCGGTGTAGCCGTCGGCGGCG
>CAWCCB010000004.1:0-472875 GCA_963793965.1 uncultured Microthrixaceae bacterium | reverse complement strand
TCTATCGTCCTCTTTGGATCCAAAAGTTCAATCCGTGAAAACGTGTGCCCATATAATCCTCCCCACAAGTAGAGAGTATTTGTTGATATGTTTCGGACTGAAAGTGCACACACTGGCGGCTGCTGAGGCGATAACCAAGGATGATTGCTAATGTATAACACGCAGGACCATCCATTAGTATCCTTGTCACCCTCAACTTTCAGTTCGTCCGCAAGCCACAAGGCCTGTTCTGCGGCTTGGCTCTTGCTTGCACGGATGGTCTGTTTGCCAGCCTCATTCGCTCCACCCTTGCTGGACGACTGGCTGAAAATGAAGGCGGTGGCAAGCGCGGCTGCCAATATCTTACTCTTGATTATATGATTCACGGGCAGATTCTCCGCTGTCTGGTTGACCCCAGCCGGAGTCACCTGGCTGGAGCATTTATGTGCTTGAGTGGTGAATCCGCCGCAGGAACAACCTTTTCCCGAAGCTGAAACTTGGCCGTTACTGGCGGCGGCCAAGTAATTCTGAGCTCTGGATCATATAATTCCCCGCCGACTCGTTGAATCAGGCAAGTTTGAGCCTTCAGCGTATATTCCCCCGGCTGCTTCACTTCAAACAAATCTAGAATTGAGAAGGCAATGCCGCAAGTTTGTCCCGGGCGAATCGGAACAAAGCCAGGCGTTCTGGAGCGTCCCGAGCTATATCGGTTATAGCGTGTTCGAAGCATTTCCTTTATCTGCGTAATACTCGTCCGTGTGTTGATCTGGCTCCCTTTGATGGTCTTCGCAACGGCCTCGCCTTTTGAATCGAAGAGTTCAATGCGCGAGTACGTTTCCCCGTAAAAGCCGATCCAGCAACTGAGCCTATTAGTCGTGGTATTCTTAATTGACACCCCGCACATGGGCGGTCGTTCGCCCGAATGCCATGGATCATTGCTAATGTACAACAGGGAAGACCATCCGTTGGTATCCTTGTCGCCGTGCCAACTGAGTTGTGGTGCCACGCACACCCAGTCGTTGGTCTCGGAGGCATTGGTGCCGACTGAGGCGTCCTGCCTAAGGTCATTTGTTCCCGCCTGGCTGCGGTATTCTCCAATAGCGCAGATTGCGAGAAGCATGCCAGCCATTACGGTTTGCTCAGTTACGTGATTCACGGTGCTACCTTGAGTTGTTATAAACCTTTGTCCAAAGAGGAAATGCGTCCGTACTGGTATAAATTGGCCCACTGGTAGTGCCCTCTGTCAACACCCAGCGGGTATTGCCGATGTCAAACGCCGCATACCCATTCCAGCCCCAATCCACCCTCCCGAGCGTTACCCAAATGTTATCGGCGCTACTTGGGTCGGGATTAAAGACCAGATAACTCTTGAAAGAATCAGTCATGGAAATGAACGACGTTGCTAGAATGCCCATCTGTGGGCGGTCGCCCGTTCCCACGTTGTTGGTTCCTAAGTCAGTGCCGAATGTAACAACCGTGTTCGTCCCTGCTGGCACGGGGGTATGATGGGGCGGAGCCCCAGGGTCACCACTCTCGGTGTTGTAGAACGGATCGTTGTCCAGATAATAGCTGCCAAAGGTATTGTTCTGTAAGAGGAATAAGCTCTCAAAACCGTCGCCCGACAATTGCCGATTGATGAGTTGCACCCAGTTTGCCTTGCCGGAGGACACCGGGGACGTAATGACGGCGTTGAACAAAACGTCAACTCGTGGACAACCTTGAATAACAGCAGCGCCTGTTCAAGGATGCTGAGGGGAGCCCGGCGAGCGGATCGACCGCCGCCGGGAGAACGCAGCTCTCACCAGTGAGAACGTCGCTTAGGCGTCGACTTCTAACGGATCTTCTAACGGATGGGCCCGAACACCGCGTTATCCACAGGTCGGGTCACATGATCTGGCACCCAAACCTGCAGGTCACAGCACTGACCAACACTCTCCGTCACCAGCCGACACCACCGAGTAGCGCCTCATAACCCGAAGGTCGTAGGTTCAAATCCTACCCCCGCCACCATCATCGAAACAGCAGGTCAGGCCCGGTCCTTGTGGATCGGCCTCCTGCTTGTCAGGGACACTTCTAACGGAATTTCCAACGGGTTCGGTACCTCTCGTCGGCCGTCCATCTCATGGGCACCTCAGCTTCCGGCCGCGTGGTAGCCCATGGCCGGCCATTCGCGGCGCGTCGCCGAACGCCTCCTCGTTGCAGAAGCTGACCCATGACTCGATAACGGTCTCGTCCGCGTCCCCGGAGCTTGCGTAAGCACCGACCGCGCGAGATACGACCAGTAGCCCGTGGCCGGACCGGTGGTGCCCTTGATCGATCCCTCCCTCCAAAGATGGCCGAGCGCACTGCCCAGGAACGATGAGACCGAATAGGTGGTCGGAGCGATCGATCGGTGGCCGTACCGGGCTACGAGTTGCTTGTAGGTATCGGGCCGCCGAAGTGCATACTCGGTGCTCGATGATGCCGTACTCGCAGAACCCATCACTCAGGCCGGCGAGCAGGTCGTCGTACACCCCGAGCTCCTCGCCGAGCCCGGTGCGGTAGGTGCCTCGCCCGGGGCCTGACTCGCCGGCCGCCACTCGAATGGCGGGTGCTGCTCGTTCTGGCAGGTCATCACCCACTCGTCGTCGACGAGCGTGAGCTCGACGTCATCGTCGAGCCCGCAGACTGGGACACACCTGTCGATTGGGCCGCTTCGTCATCGGTATCTCCTCCTCGTTCGTCGGGCTACAAGCCCAATTCGGTGGCAAGGGCGGCGTGGTCGGCGCGGATCACTTCGAGGAAGAGATCTCGGGCCTCGCCATCGGGCACCGGGAGTCGCTGGCCGGTCTCGGTCTGGTCGCCCCCCGCCAGATCGGCTTGCGGCCGACCTTGCGGAAGCGACCGCCGATGGCCTTGAAGACGGGGCTGGCCGAGGTGCCGGCGCCGTAACCGCCGAATCCCAGAGCTGTCCCCGTCGTCGTGCCCTCAGGCCCGCTCGCCACCAGGCAGGCCACGATCCGTCTTTGGTTCTCGGGCAGGTCGTTCAGCAGCCACTGCACGGCCGGTTTGTCGGTGGCAGCGGACCAGTCGGGGACGTTCCAGGCATCCCGGTCGCCGTCGGTGCTCTTGAACGGCGGTGTGTACCTCGCGCCGCTCGCATCAGCTGATCAGGCGACGGAGCAGTTCGGAGACACCCCGCTGCACCTCGGGGGCGTACCGCGCCTGGCAGTAGATGGGCACGACCACGTGATCTGTGTGATTGGGCCACCGCCGGACGGTCAAGTCAGGTTGCGGTGGCCTAGTTGGTCGGCCGGTACCCTGGGGCGATGTTCCCCCGATCGATCCCCGCGGACACCGACCCGGAGGCCTTCGAGGTTCTGGTCGGCTCCTGGCGGGCGATGACGGCCGCCGACCGCGTTGCCGCCGTCGATCAGCTCACCGCCGATGTCGAGCTGATGGCCCGGACTGGCATCCGGGCCGATAATCCGGACATGTCCGATGTCGAGGTTCGCCATGAGCTGGCTCGGCGACGATTCGGCTCTCAGCTCGCCGACCGGGCATTCGCGCACCTGCTCGTCTGATGCCGGCGCGGGGACCGTTCGCTCTCGTCCTCGAGATGGCCGCAATGCTCGATGACCTCGGCGTGCCCTATGCCCTGGGCGGGTCGATGGCGAGCTCACTGGTCGGCGAGCCCCGGTCCACCGTCGACGTGGATCTTGCCGTCCAACTCGATGCCGCCACGGGTGAGGTGCTACTCGAGCGAGTCAGTGCCGCGTTCTACGCCCCGGTCGACGCCGCCAGGGATGCCATCCGCGCGCACTCCTCGTTCAACCTCGTCGACACGAAGGACGCGCTGAAGGTCGATCTCTTCGTCGTCGGGGATGGCCTCCTCGATCGGATGCAGATCCAACGGCGGGTGCGGAGAGTCGTGCCGGGAGCACCCCAGGGCATCTGGGTCACCTCCCCGGAGGATCAGGTGTTGCGAAAGCTGGACTGGTTCCGCCAGAGCGGGTCGACGTCTGATCGCCAATGGCGCGATGTCGTGAGCATCCTCCGGATCCAAGGGCCAGCGCTCGACTCGGAATATCTGGTCGAGACCGCAGGTGCGCTCGACTTGTCAGCCGACTTGGACGAGGCACGTCGCCAGGCCGGGCAATAGGGAGGTGAGCGCAACGGGGCAGCCTTGACCACCCGAGACCGTGGTCCACAACTAATTCTTCTAACGGATGGGTCGGAGAACGGCGTCACCAACAAGCACGGGCCAGCATGGGCTGGCACCTAAACCGGCAGGTCACAGCACTGATCATCACTCGCCGTCACCAGCCAACACGGGCGGTGGGCATCTCATGACCCGAGGTCGCAGGTTCAAATCCACTCCAACGGTCCCACTTCGGCGGCGGGCGTGCTCCAACTCACACTGGCTCCAACCCATCTCGATGACGGCGCCGAGCTTCGACCACGGTTCAGGCACTGGCCGAGACCATCGCGATGAACGCGTCCTCCATCGTGGGCGGCTCCCATGACAACGAACGCAGCTGCAGGCCCTCGAGCGCAAGGCGCAGGTCGGTCTCCTCGGCCCCCTCACGGGCCACCGGGATGTGCACCCGGGTGCCATGCAGGGCGGCGTCGGGCCATCGGGCCTTCAGGCGGGCGAAGGCCTCCTTCCACGGGGTGGCGTCGATCCTGGCGATGGTCAGCCCGCTGCGGGCGATCAGCTCGGCCGGGGTGCCGATGGCCACCAACCGGCCCCCGGCCATCAGTGCCAGGCGGTCGCAGCGCTCGGCCTCGGGCATGACGTGGGTGGTCACCAGCGCCGTCACGCCTTCGGCCGCCAGCTCCCGCAGCAGCCCCCACATGTCGTCGCGGGCCATGGGGTCGACGCCGCTCGTCGGCTCGTCCAGGATGATGAGGTGCGGACGGTGGACGAGGGCGGCAGCCAAGGCGGTGCGTTGGCGAAGACCCGTCGGTAGCTCGGCCACCATCTCGCGCCGCACCTCCTGCAGCCCCAGGCGCCTCCGCACCTCCTCGAGGTGGGTGACGTCGCGAGCGCCGAAGACGTCCGCGTAGAAGCGCAGGTTCTCGTCGACCGTCAGCTCCTGGTAGAGCCCGAAGCCCTGGGACACGTAGCCGACGCGCTCGCGGATCTGGCGCTGGTCACCGGCGATGTCGTAGCCGAGCACCCTTCCGGTGCCCTCGGTCGGCACGTAGAGCCCGCACAGCATGCGGATGACGGTGGTCTTGCCGGCACCGTTCGGGCCGAGCAGACCGAAGATCTCGCCCGGCGCCACCTCGAAGTTCACACCGTCGACCGCCCGGACGTCCCCGAAGCGCCGACCCAGGTCGATGACCGACACCGCCGGGGTCATCGACCCTCCTCTCCGGTGGCCGGCACCGAGCCGGTGGGGGGACCGGCCGAGGCCATACCGGCCCGGAACGCCTGCTCGAGGGACCCATGGCCCAGTGCCAACTCGTCGGTGCTCCCCGCGGCCAAGACCCGGCCGTGGTGCAGGAACACGACCCGCTGGCACCGCTCGACCTCGTCGAAGTACGCGCTGGCCAACAGGATGGTCGAGCCGTCGGCGTGCAGCACCTCGACGAGGTGCCAGAACTCGCGTCTCGACAGCGGGTCCACGCCGGTCGTCGGCTCGTCGAGCAGCAGGATCGACGGGCGGTGCAGCACCGAGCACGCCAGGGTCAGCTTCTGGCGCATGCCCCCCGACAGGTGACCCGCCAGACGATCGTGATGCTCGGTCAGGCCGGCGAACTCGAGCAGCTCGACGGCGCGGACACGAAGGGTGGTGCGGTCGAGCCCGTACACCGAGCCGAAGAACTCGATGTTCTCGTCGACGGTCAGGTCGGCGTACATGTGGAACCCCTGTGGGCAGAACCCGACACGACCCCGCCCGGCGCGTCCCGGTCGGACCCGGCCGGCATCGGCCTGGTACAGCCCGGCCACGCAGCGCAGCAGCGTGGTCTTGCCGGCACCGTCGGCGCCGACCACCCCACAGAGCTCTCCGGCGGCAACGGCCACGTCCACCCGGTCGAGCGCGGCGGTGTCTCGGAACCGCTTCACCAGGCCGACGGCCTCGATCTCGGGGAGCTCGACCACGTCAGTCGAGCCGGGCCCGGAAGGTCGCGGCGGCGAGCACGGTGAAGGTCACCGCCATCAGGCACAACACGGCCACCTCAGGCCAGAGGTCGCCGATGCCGAGGCCCTTGAGGAACACGCCCCGGGTGATCGGCGTGAAGTAGGTCAGCGGCAGCAGTTGGCTCACCCACCGGATCCCCCACGGGATCGCCTGGAGTGGGAACAGCGTGCCCGACAACAGGATCTGCGGCAACAGGATGAAGGCCGCGGTCTGCATGGCTTGGCGCTGGTTCTGGGCCACCGTCGAGATCAGCAGCCCGATGGACAGCGCCGCGACGAGGTACGGCACCGCGAACACGAGGAGCTCGAGCGGGTTGCCACGCAACGGCACGCGGAACAGCACCAGGCCGAGGATCGTGATCAGCACGGCGTCGACCAGGGTCAGCACGCTGTAGGGCAGGATCTTGCCCACCATCAACTCGAGCTTGCGGATGGGCGTCATCATCAACTGCTCGAGGGTGCCCTGCTCGCGCTCGCGCACCACGCCAATGGCGGTCGCCACCGTGCCCACCCAGAGCATGATCATGCCCACCTCGGCCGGCACCATGAAGTCGGCCGACCGCAGGCCGGGGTTGAACAGCACGTCGACCTTGACCGGCACGCCACCGGGGGCAGACACGAGGGCCCGGAGATACTCCAGCGAGCTCTGCGCGATGAACGCGTCGCTGCCGTCGAGCAGCACCGCGGTGGGTACCCCTGACGGCCCGACCACCACCGCCGCTGCCGTCCGACCGTGCAGCAGGTCCGCCCGGGCCTCGGCCTCGGTGCGCACGACCCCGGAGCGGACGTTGAAGCGTCCCTGCCCGCCGAGGGCGGTGCGGATGGTCGTCGAATCGTGACCGACCAGCTCGGCTGCGATGCCGTGCACGTCGAGCCGGATCCCGTAGCCGAAGATCAGCAACAGCACGAGCGGCATGCCGATCATCAACACGATCGTCCGCCGGTCCCGCCACAGCTGCACGAACTCCTTGCGGGTGATGGCACGCAGGCGCCGAGCCGTGCCACCACGCCGCACGGCCGCACCCGCCGCCCGCCGCGGCGCCTCCGAATCGGGGTCCGGGTCGCTCGACTCCGGATCGGACAGTCCACGCATCCGACGAACCTCCTCTCCCACAGCCTGGCGGACCCTGGGCAGGGCTCACAGGGGCGAAGGTCCTTCCCGCCCCCCGGTTCGAGCCCTGGCGCGGTCACCGACCGGTGCGGTGTCCGTGGTGGGCGAGAGGGTCCGGGCGCGCCCCGGGCCTACCATGGCGCCTTGATCTGGGACGGATCCGAAGGGACACGATCAGCCATGACCTCCACCGAGGCCGAGCTTGCGGCGGGCGACGGCCCGGCGGAGGCTGCGCCGCTGACGCCGCTGCCGGCCAGCCTCACCCCTGAGCTCCGCCGCCACCTCACCGCACTGGTCAGCGCCTCGGGTGGTGCGCCCCCGGTCACCACCCACGCACCGTTCAGCGGCTCGGTGCTCGTGCAACTGCCGCAGTCGACGCCCGCCGACGTCGTTCAGGCGGCGGAGCGGGCGCGGCTCGCCCAGCGGGAGTGGATGGCGCGCCGCGTCACCGATCGGGCCGCGGTGTTCCTCCGGCTGCACGACCTGGTGCTCGATTCCCGTGACGAGCTCATGGATCTCATCCAGGCCGAGAACGGCAAGGCCCGCCGCGACGCGTTTCTGGAGGTGGGCGACATCGCGGTGACGTGCCGCTATTACGCGAGGACCGCGGCGAGCATCCTGGAGCCGAAGCGCCGATCCGGGTTGATCCCGGGCTTGACCGCGGTCGAGGAGCTCCGGCACCCGAAGGGGATCGTGACGATCATCTCACCGTGGAACTATCCGCTCAGCCTGGGCGCCGGCGACACGATCCCTGCCCTGCTCGCCGGCAACGCGGTGGTCCAGAAGGCTGACAACCAGACGGCGCTCACCGCGCTGTTCGCCCTGGACCTGGCCCAACGGGCCGGACTTCCCGACGACCTGTGGCAGATCGTCCTCGGCCGCGGCAGCTCCATCGGCTCGACGCTCATGGACGTGGCGGACTATGTGATGTTCACCGGCTCCACCGCTTCGGGTCGCACCATCGCCCAGGAGGCCGGCAGGCGACTGGTGGATTGCTCCCTCGAGCTCGGCGGCAAGAACGCCCTGCTGGTCCTCGACGACGCGGACGTGGACCGCGCCGTCGAAGGTGCGGTCCGGGCGTGCTACTCCTCGAGCGGACAGCTGTGCATCTCCGTCGAGCGCATGTACGTCGCGGACGGCATCTACGACTCGTTCATGGCCAGGTTCCTCGAGGCGGTTCGGGCCACGCGGATGGGAGCGAGCTATGACTTCGAGCACCAGATGGGCTCGTTGACCTCCGCCGAGCAGCTCGAGACCACGCGTCGCCACGTCGACGACGCGGTCGCAGGCGGTGCCACCCTGTTGGCTGGCGGTCATGCCCGACCGGAGCTGGGGCCGTACTTCTTCGAGCCGACGGTGCTCGCCGACGTGTCTCCGGCCATGACGTGCTTCGCGGAGGAGACCTTCGGACCGGTGGTGTCGGTGTATCGATTCTCGACCGATGCCGAGGCGATCCATCGGGCCAACGACACCCGCTATGGCCTCAATGCCAGCGTCTGGAGCCGCTCGGCGCGCCGTGGGCGGGAGGTGGCGGCGCAACTGCGGGCCGGGTCGGTGAACGTCAACGAGGCGTATGCCGCCGCGTGGGGCAGCATCGACGCCCCGATGGGCGGAATGGGCGACTCGGGCATCGGTCGCCGCCATGGTGCCTACGGCCTCAGCAAGTACACGGAGACCCAGACCGTGGCCCGCCAGCGGCTCTTCAATCTGTCGCCACCGGTCCGCCAGGTCGGTGACGAGGGCTTCGCCTCGGTGATGACGACCGCCCTGCGCCTGCTGAAGACCATCCACTGGCGCTGAGCAGGGGGCCTCTGGCCCTGTACCGCCCCTGCGGGAATCAGCCATGCTGGAGCAGAAGCGACCGGGAGGTCGAAGGCGATCATGGGCACCATCCTCATAACGGGTTTCCCCGGGTTCCTCGGGAGCCGCCTGCTCCCCCGCATCCTGCGGCGGGACCCCCAGGCCCGGGCGACGTGCCTGGTCCAACCGCGGTTCGCCTCGATCGCTTCGGCTCGCATCGAGGCTCTCGTCGCCGCCGATCCCAGTCTCGACGGTCGAGTCGAACTGGCAAGCGGCGACATCACCCAACCCGCACTCGGGCTGGACGATTCCGCCGCGTTGGCGTCGACGACCACCGAGATCTGGCACCTGGCTGCGGTCTATGACCTGAGCGTGGCCCGAGACCTGGCGCTGCGGGTGAACCTCGAGGGCACCCGCAACCTGTTGCGCTTCGCCCAGGACTGCCCGGGCCTGCGCCGCCACCACTACGTGAGCACCTGCTACGTGAGTGGACGGTACTGCGGCCCGTTTCGCGAATCCGACCTCGATGTCGGCCAATCGTTCAACAACTTCTACGAGGAGACCAAGTTCCTCGCCGAGGCCGAGGTGGCCGAGTCACGGTCGAGCGGGATGCCGACATCGGTGTACCGGCCGGCCGTCGTGGTGGGTGATTCGATCTCCGGTGAGACCCAGAAGTTCGACGGCCCGTACTTCCTGCTGCAGTGGTTGATCCGCCTACCGAGGTGGGCACTGGTGCCCGTGATCGGCGACCCCACGATGTCGCGGTTCAACATGGTGCCCTCGGACTTCGTGATCGACGCCATCGAGTACCTCTCCGGCCTCGACGTGTCCGTCGGCAGGACCTATCAACTCGCCGATCCCGAGCCACTCACCGTCGACCAGCTGCTGGTGGAGATGTGTCGGGCGACCTCACGACGGGGGGTGCGGGTCCACCTTCCCCGACGGGCGACCGAGTGGGCCCTGAGAAGCATCGGCCCCTTGGAACGATTCGTCGCCATCCCGGCCGACGCCGTCGGGTACTTCGCTCACCCCACCCACTACGACACCACCAACACCGTACGAGACCTGGCCGGCAGCGGCATCGTCTGCCCTCCCGTCGCCGACTACCTCCCGACCCTGGTCGAGTTCATGCAGCGCCACCGGGAGGCAGATCTGGGTGTGATGGTGTGACCGCCCGTACCGCGCACAGACCGGGTCGGGTCGACTTCGCTTCGGCCTGCGGCTTGATCGGTCAGACCGGGTCGGAGGACGGCGCGCCGCCGCGTGGCCGCGTGCTGCTCGCGTCCGGTTTCGTTCCCACGATGCAGCGGGCCACGCCCGGAACCCGGACCTCGCCGTCCTGGTCGAACGCGCGCACCTTCGCGATGGCGTCAGCCCGAATCCGCTCCCGCGCCGGTTCGTCGACCCGCTGAAGCGCGGCGACGGCGAGCGAGACGTGCTCGCTGATCATCTGCCAGTACTGCTCGGGCGTTCGGGTCACGAGTTCGACGTCGACGTCCCACTCGGCAACGTCGCGCAGCCCCGCGCCTTCGTACAGGGCGCTGACATATCCCGGGGCCGCGCACCGGTACATGTTCGGCCCATCCGGGTCGGGTGGCGCCACCACCGCCTCGGTCGCGATCGCCTGCATGGCGATCGTCGTCCACGGGTTCTCCTCGGGCTTGACCCATACCGACGAGCAGAGACGCCCGCCCGGCTTGAGCACGCGCGCGAACTCGGCCGTCGCCGCGCCCATGTCGGGGAAGAACATGTACCCGAAGCGCACCGAGACGCCATCGAACGTGGCGTCGTCGAACGGCAGATCATCGGCGCTGCACACCTTCGTATCGATATTGGCGACGCCCTGCGCCCGGGCTCGTCGCGCGGCCACGTCCAGCATCTCCGGGACGAGGTCGGTCAGCACCACGCGTCCCTTCGGCGACAGCCTGGCGATGCTCAGACCCGGCTCACCCGTCCCGGAGGCAATGTCGAGATGCTGATGGTCTTCCGCGATGTCGAGCCGCTCGATGATGGCGGCGCCGACCGGGCCCAGCTGCTCCATGATGACCGAGTCCCACTTCTCCCAGCCCGCAGAGAGCCCGGCCCACGTCGCTCGCTGATCGTCTCGGATCTCATCTGCGCTCGGCATCGGCCCTCCCGCTGTGGATGCATGCACTGGACACGAAGGGCTGGGCGGGGCCCCGACCGGCGCCTCGGCGACCTCGGTCACTCCGTCCCCCCTCGCAACTTCAGCCCCCCCGGGGCACGGGGAACCGCGTCGATCGGATCGTAGCCAACCATGGGCGCGACGGCGCAACGCCGGCCGCAGGGGTCGTGCGGGACAGGTGGCGACAGTCGGACGACGCCTACCGGTTGTGACCCGGTACGCACCAGGGGATGGTGCGGGGCAGGACGGCGCAGGGGTGCCGCATGGTTGGCTGCGATGGGAGCGGCAGCAAGGAGAACGACGGGTCCTGCTGCGGGTACACCGCGCCGGCACACAGTGGGTCGCTGGGTCCCAGTTGGTAGAGGTTGCACAGCACCTGCCCGAACAGCGGGTCACCGACGCCGGCGCCACCACGCGGCGGTGGCGCAGTTGCCGTTGGTCGCCTGCAGGTTGGCCGGTGCCGAGGTCACCCCGGCCGGATCGCCGTTGCCGTGCCAGCAGTTGCCCTGGCCGGGCGCGGCGGGCGGGATGCCGATGGCGCTGAAGTCGCTCAGGTCGGCCAGGTCGCCGTTGCTCGGGTTCCCGAACGAGCCGTTGCCCACGAACAGGTTGTCATGGACGTTCGAGCCGTAGTCGAGGAAGAAGCACGACGGGCCGCCTCCGAGCGAGTCGACGAAGGGGTTGTCCCACACGCCACCGGCGTCGGTGCAGTCGGCGGTGAGTGGTCGACGCCGGTGAAGTAGGGCACGAGCGCGACCGCCCACGCGCCGTTGTTGGCGAACCGGTTGTGCGCGATGGTGTCGTTACGGCCGCCGGCGACGACCACGCCGGCACCGACCAGCCCGAGGCCGTTGCCCGGCACGTCACGGTTGTTGTTGTCGTGGATGTTGTTGCCGATGATCGACAGGCACGACCCGGGCCCCGACGGGCATGCGCCGTTCTGCGGCGCGGGCAGGTCGCCATTGCTGGCGTATTGGTGTCGATCCCTTCGCCGTTGTTGTTCCACTCGCCGTTGGAGATCACCAGGTGGCCGCCGGAGTTGGTGCCGGAATAGCCGAGCACGTTGTTCTCGCCGTGGGCGTGATTGAGCACGGCGTTGCAGTCGGGGCACGCGCCGATGTAGTAGCCGGAGTCGTTCATGTTGCTGGCGTAGGTGCGGTCGATGAGGCCAGGGCCGTCGGCGTTGGTCACGAAGATTCCGTAGGTCGCCTGGGCCGGATCGTTCGTTGTCGTAGTACGTCGACGTCGCCGAGAGGTACGAGCCCGCGTAGGCTGTGCATGCCGACCTTGGCGGTGTCGTAGCCGCCGTTCCACCAGATCTGATTGCCCGACCCGTCCTCGCCGGACAGGAAGTTGCACACCGTCAGGTTCTGAATGGTCACCCCGCTGGCCAGGTAGACCTCGATGCCGTTGCGTCCCCACCGGCTCGGGCCGTCGGCCGGCCCGCGGTCCTGGTCGGCTGCGGCCGACGAACACGTCGGCCCTGACTTGGTGCCGTCCACGACCACACCGTTGCGTCGACGCCGATCAAGTGCAGGTTCGGCTTGTTGATCCACACGCCTGCGCCGGCGCAGGTCGTCGGCTTGTGTGTCGTGTAGTCGGCTCGCTCCTTGTAGTCACCGGGAGCGATCACGATCCAGTCGCCCGGCGACGCGGCATCGACCGCGGCCTGGATCGTGGCGAACCGCCCGGCCTTGCCGTTCCAGGTCCCGACCGTCCAGACCTTCGGCTTCGGGCCACGGGCGCCACCCGACGGCATGGCGCCGGCGGGCGAGCCCAGGCCGAGAGCCAACAACACGACGATGGATGCGGCCGCGCTGAGGCGACCCCGCGGCTTCAGCCGCGACCTGCCCATTCTCATGACAGTCCCCCCGGATCTGTTCGCCGGGCCTGTTCTCGCCGTGCCGCATCGGGCTCGCACGCGATCGCAGTTGGCCATCTCACTGTCCGGCAGCCCGCAGGGACTGTCAAGGGGGACTCGAGGAGCTGTGGACCGTCACATCCACGCCGTCGCGCCGCTCGCCACGGTCGGCTCCTGGAGCTCGGGGACCGACGACGATCCCGGTGGTCACAGGTGCGGCTCCCGCCGCTGAGCCGTCAGGCAGGGACGGTGATGAATCGCAGCGCCAGTTCCAGCAGCAGCGTTCGGAGGGTGTCGTCGTCGATATCGGCGATTCGCGGGTGTCCCACACCCCCGACGATGGCGGCCCACACCATCGCCGCCCGCAATCGTGCCGCCGGGTGCACGTCGTCGCCGATGAGAATCCGATCCTGGCGATCCATCAGCCTTCGAAACGGCTCGTGGTGCGCGAGCAGACGCGTGACCACGGGATCACGGGCCAGGCCGCTGACCATCCGGCGGTTCTCCACGGCGAGGGCGATCATCTCGGTGAGCAGGACCTCGAGGGCCGCTTCCCGAGATGGCTGCGCCTCGGCGGCGTCCAGGGCCATCTCGAGCGGCACCAGCCCGTACTCGGCGACGGCGAAGACGATCTCGTCCTTGGTGTGGTACTGGTGGTACACGGCTGCCTTGGTCACCCCGATGGCGTCGGCGATCATCTGCAGGGAGGTGCCGCTGACCCCGTGCTCGGTGAACTGGTCGAGCGCGGCGGTGATGATGCGGAGCTGCGCCGCGGTGCGCGGGATCGACGCCAGGCTGCTGACCGCCGGGGTGCTGGACGTGGCCACGCCCGAGGATAGCTGGGTGTCCGGCGCGCCCGGCCGGTCGGCCGGAGCACTCGCGATCCTGCCGGGAACGGCGAGCGACGGTTGCGCTGGGGCGCGTGTCCGAGGCCGGCGCGACGATCCGCCAGACTGTGGCCATGAGCCCTCGGTCAGCCCGCGTGGCCCCGGGCCCGAACGGGCACACGACCGACGAGCTCGAGGGCCGCGTCGCGCTGGTCGCCGCCTACCTGGTGGATTCGGGCAAGGTCGTCCCGTCCCTGGTCCTCGAGGATGGCTCGGCCGAGTCCCGCTGGGTGCCGCTGCCCGGCATGGGTGACCGAGACCTGCTCACCTGCCTCGTCGAGGAGGACACCGTCGAGGGCCATCGGCGGGCGGCCCGAGCGCTGGCCGCGGCGGTCGACCGGCTGGCCCGCCAGCGGTTGTCCGGCTCAGGTCTGCGACTGGTGGCCCGCCGCTCGGGTCGGCGAACCGTTCCCCAGGCGTGGCTCGAATCGCTCACCACCCTCGACCCGGCCCTGTCCCCGTCCCTGCCGGCTGACAAGGTGCGCGCCTCGCGGCGCGACTCGACGAATGGACCGCATCGGGTGCGGTCACCCGCAGCCGGGGCCGGCTGTGCCTGCGGGTGCACGAGCCGGGCACCCACCCCGACGCTCCGCCCGTACCCGGGCGGTCCACGCCGGGGTCCAACCAGGACCGGTGGTGGCTCGAGCTGCTGATGCAGGACGCCGAGGAGCCGAGCCTGGTCGTGCCGATCGCCGAGCTCTGGGCCGGGCGGGCCCCATTTCCGGCTGGATCGGTCGAGGAGGTGCTGCGCTCGCTGGCCCGCATGGCCGGCGTGGCCCCCGAGCTGTCCGAGCTGCTCGACCGGGCCGCTCCCACCGGTCTGGCCATGACCACCGGCGATCTGCTCGACTTCGTGGACCGGCGAGTCGAGGCGCTGGCCGAGGTGGGGGTCGCGGTCCTGCTGCCGTCATGGTGGAGTCGCCGACGCCGGGTCGCCCTGCGGGCCAGGGCCTCCTCGTCGAGCGCGCCGAAGGGCGTGGTCACCGAGGGTGGGCTCGGGTTCGACCAGCTCGTGTCGTTCACCTGGGAAGGGGCGCTCGGCGACCGGCGACTGACCAAGGCCGATCTGCGCCAGCTCGAACGCGCCGCCGAGGCCAAGCAGAGCCTGGTGCGGCTGCGGGGGGAGTGGGTGCAACTCGACGGGGCCGACCTGCGCGCCGTGCTGGCCAAGGTCGGCTCCGGTGGCCGGGCCCGCGTCGGCGACCTGCTGCGCGCCAGCCTGGGGCTGGGGGCGGCCACGTCCGATCTGGAGGGACCCCTCACCGGCTCGGCCCGGGGGGACGCGGCTGCCGAGCCGGTCGAAGTGGTGGCCTCGGGCTGGCTGGGACGCCTGCTCAGCGACGTCCGCACGGCCTCGGTCGAACCGCACCCCACACCCGAGTCGTTCCACGGTGAGCTGCGCCCCTATCAGCAGCGCGGCGTCGGCTGGCTCCTGTTCCTGGAGCGGCTCGGGCTCGGCGCCTGCCTGGCCGACGACATGGGCCTGGGCAAGACCGCCCAGCTCATCGCCACGGTGCAGGCCGAGCCGACCGGCGACCCGACGCTGGTGATCTGTCCGGTCTCGGTGCTGGGCAACTGGGCCCGCGAGATCGAACGGTTCGCTCCCGAGTTGACGGTGCTCACCCACCATGGCCCTGACCGCTTCCGGGCCGACGAGACACCCTTCGCCGAGCGGGCCCGCGCCAGCGACGTCGTCCTCAGCACGTACTCACTGGTCGCCCGCGACACCGCGCACCTGGCCGAGGTCCGCTGGGGCCGGATCGTGCTCGACGAGGCGCAGCAGATCAAGAACCCCGGAACGGCCACCGCCCGGGCCGTGCGGTCCCTCGAGGCCGACCGGCGCGTCGCCCTCACCGGCACACCGGTGGAGAACCGTCTGGCCGAGCTGTGGTCGATCATGCAGTTCCTCAACCCCGGACTGCTCGGATCGCTGGCGTCGTTCACCGACCGCTTCTCCCGTCCGATCGAGCGCGACACCGACGAGCAGGCCACCGCCACGCTCCAGCGCCTGGTGGGGCCGTTCCTACTGCGGCGGCTCAAGACCGACAAGACCATCATCGACGACCTGCCCGACAAGATCGAACAGACCGAGCACACCCCCCTCACCGCCGAGCAGGCCAGCCTGTACCAGGCGGTGGTCGACGACCTGCTGGCCGCCGCCGCCCGTGAGGAGGGCATTGCCCGCAGCGGTGCCGTCCTGGCCGGCATCGCCAAGCTCAAGCAGGTGTGCAACCACCCTGCCCACTTCCTGGGCGACGGCTCCGCGCTGTCGGGGCGCTCCGGCAAGCTGGACCGCGTCGAGGAGCTGCTCGACGAGATCGTCGACGCCGGTGACAAGGTGCTGTGCTTCACCCAGTTCGCCGAGTGGGGCAACCTGCTGGTCCCGCACCTGGCCCGGCGCTATGGCACCGAGCCTTTGTGGCTCCACGGCGGCGTCCCCCGGGCCGGGCGCGAGGAGATGATGGCCAGCTTCCAGGACCCGCAAGGCCCGCCCATCTTCGTGCTCTCGCTCAAGGCCGGGGGCACCGGGCTGAACCTGACCGCCGCCACCCACGTCATCCACCTCGACCGTTGGTGGAACCCTGCCGTCGAGGACCAGGCCACCGACCGCGCCTACCGGATCGGCCAGCGCCGCACCGTGGTGGTCCACAAGCTCGTCTCGGTGGGCACCATCGAGGAGCGGATCGACGCCATGATCACCTCGAAGCGGGCGCTGGCCCAGCGGGTGGTGGGCAGCGGCGAGCAGTGGATCACCAAGCTCGACACGACCGCGCTGCGCGACGTCGTCTCCCTGCGCGACCCCGAGGTCACCTGATGCCCCGCCGCCCGTGGGACGACCCGTGGCACCGCTACGCCGAATCGCGTCCGCTTCCGACGACGGACGGGATCGCCACCTCGCGCCAGCGCGGAGCCATGGCCGAGACGTGGTGGTCGAGGCGCTTCGTGGACATGCTCGACTCCTACGGGCTGGGGACGCGGATGCAGCGCGGCCGGCGCTACGCCCGCTCCGGTCAGGTGCTGTCGCTGGAGGTGTCCCCCGGCCTGCTGCTGGCGCAGGTGCAGGGGTCGCGCCGCACGCCCTACCTGGTGTCGATCCGGGCGGAGGCCCCGGCCGAGGTCGCCTGGTCGAGGCTGCAGGAGGCGCTGCAGACCAAGGTCGGCTTCGTGGCCCGCCTGCTCGACGGCGAGGTGCCGCCCGAGCTCGAGGACGCCTGTCGCCGATCCGGTGTCGCGCTGTTCCCCGCCACCTGGGCGACGCTGACCGCCACCTGCAGCTGCCCGGACTGGGAGAACCCCTGCAAGCACCTGGCCGCCGTCCTCTACGTGTTCGCCGACCAGCTCGACGCCGACCCGTGGTTGCTGTTCCGCTGGCGGGGTCGCAGCCGAGAGGAGCTGCTCGCCCACCTCGACGCGCTGTCCGCCCAGCCCGGCGGCGACGACGTGGTGGCCTGGTGGCCGCTGACCCCTGGTCACACCGATCTCGGCCGGGTGCGCTGGCGCCCACCCGACCCGAACCCACCGGAGCCTGCGGACCAGGTGCTGGCCCGCCTCGCGCCGCTCGACGCCTCTCACGCCGGGGTCCCCATCGACCAGGTCGTGGCGGCGGCCTACCCGGTGCTCGTCGAGGGCGACGGGCCCTGACCTGGCGGGCGGCGGTCGCGATGAGTGCGAGGCGTCGGTGCGGACCACCATGACGCTGGACGCGGACCTGATGCGGGAGATCCGCCAGCGGATGAGCGAGCGAGGTGCCGGTTCTAGGAGACGGTGAACGACCTGTGGCGGCGCCGGCCAGCCGGGCGTCGGTGGTGAGCAGTGCGGTCGGGACGCATCCTGAAGGCCCCGGCGGGCCTCTCGCGCCGTTCGAAGCCGGCGATCAGGAGCCATTCGCCGTCCACGAAGCACCGGGCGGCATGGATGGGGATGCCGGGCTCGTCGAGTGCCGCCCAGTCCCTGCCGGCGATACCGTGGCCGCGTGTTCTCCAGGAGGATCGTGGTGGCGCTGTCGCTCGGCGTCGCCGCTGCGCTGGGCGCGACCGTGGCCGTCACCTCGGGCCTGGGAACGGCAGGCGGGTCCGGCTCGCGAGGCGCGCAACCCCCGGGGCCCCGACCCGACGTCGTGATCGTCGGCGAATCACTGGTCCAGCAGGTCGCCCCCATCGAGACCCGGCTCCTGCGCCAGGCCGGCTACGTCCCCGCGGTCGCGGCCCGCAACAGCGAGGACCTGGGTTCCCCGTTCGTGCAGAGCCAGATCCGCCAAGCGGTGGACCAGGCTACCCCCATCGTCGTGCTGGCCACCGCCGCCAACGACGCCTACCACGGGGCCGGCACGGCTCCCCCCGCCGCCTGGGCCCCGGCGCTGGCCCGCTACCGCCGGACCCTGGCGTCGACCTTGGCCGCGTTGTCCCAGCAGTGCACCGTGCTGGTCGACACCCGCGTGGCGGACACGTCGAAGTGGTACCGGCTGGATCGCATCGGCCCCGCCATCGACGCCGCGCTGGGTGCGTCGGCCCGCGGCGGCCCCGAACCGGTCGAGGTGGTGAAGTGGTCGGCCCTGTCCGCCGGGCACGGCTCGGACTGGTTCTGGAGCGACGGACTTCACTTCGGCGACCCGGACCGCCCGAACACGGGATGGCACCCGGCCGGAGCGACCGCCTTCGCCAACGCCATCGCGTCGGGAATCGAGGCATGCTCCTCGGACCTCCGGGCCCGACCGCGCACGCCACGCTGAGCGCGGCAGGCGATTCCAACGGAGATGACCTCGGCGCCCCGGGCCGGGTGGTCGCCAGAGCTCGCCTCACGATCAGTAGCCTGTGAGCCTGTGCGGGCGCGGGGACCGCGCTGCCGGTAGGAGAGAGTGCATGTCGTATCAGGTGGACTTCGTCAACGTCTCGACCGTCGGTCTGGAGACCTCGCCGGTGGCGTCCGCATTGGCTGGGCTTCGGGCGAACGAGGCGCGCTACTTCAAGAACAAGTACGACCACGTCTTCACGGTGGAACCGGCGGCCGAGGCCCGGGAGGCCGTCGACTGGGTGCACCGGATCCTCGAGGAGGAGCGCGACATCGTCATCGAGTCTCCCGCCCTCGAGGCGACCGCCTTCCGGGTCGAGAACATCCGGATGGCCTACGTGTTCTACGAGAGCGGTCTGTCGATCAACGTCATGTACGACGACGATGCCGCCAAGAAGCGGGCCGTCGGGTTCAAGCTGTCCGAAGGGATGGAGGTCCCCGACGAGCTCTCGAAGTTCAAGTTCGCCAGGCAGAAGTCGAAGCTGGCCGGAACCATCCGTGGCTCGTACTTCGTGATCAAGGGCGAGTACTGACCCCGGCGCAGATCGGGCCTGAACGGGCGGACGCCGGCGGCAGCAAGACGCCAACGGCGATCGCCCGCCCGTCGCGCAACCTCAGGATGGTGCGATCACCGTGATGCCGTGAGCGGTCGCGGCGTGGGTGAGCCGCTCGTCGTAGGTGACCAGGCCATCGAGGTCGTCCCCAAGTTCCAGGGCGGCGGCCAAGTGCAGCGCGTCGAGGCTTCGCAGGGTCGGCGGTTCGAGCTCTGCGGCCCGCTCGAAGGTCTCGGTGGGAAGGGTGACCAGCGTGATCGAGTCGAGCACGGCGCGAGCGCGGACCATCTGGTCGGCGGCGCCCCGACGGGTGGTGCGCAGGAGCTCGGTGCGCATCAGGTCGCTCGAGACCACCTGGTCGGCGTGGGTGGTGGCCCACCTGCTCATGGCTGACGAGCCGCGTTCGGCGACCACCAGCTTCACGGCTGCGGAGGTGTCGAGATAGAAGGCCATCTCAGTAGCGGTCGTCGTCGCGCAGTTCCGCCAGCACTTCGGACAGGGATGGCTGGCCAGGCCGCCGTCTGGCGGGGGCCCCGAGATCGGCCAGGGATCGCTTCGGAGGGTGGGCCCGACGGGCGGCCACCAGGGTCTCGATCGGCCCGGCGGGGAGGGGGACGAGCTGTGCCACCGGTCGGCCTCGATCGGTGATCGTGACCACCTCACCGGCGGCGGCATCGGCCACGACCGCGGAGGCGTTCTGCTTCAAGGCTCGCACGCCGAGCGTCTTCATGTGCTACATCGTAGCTCATTGGTCAGCCTTCGCCTCAGGTCATCGACGGGTCGGCCGTTCGAGCTCTGC
The DNA here is from genome assembly GCA_963793965.1 of uncultured Microthrixaceae bacterium. Classification (GTDB taxonomy): domain Bacteria; phylum Actinomycetota; class Acidimicrobiia; order Acidimicrobiales; family Acidimicrobilacustridaceae; genus UBA4742. Next base: position 452,820 of record CAWCCB010000004.1, on the reverse strand, counting down.
GGCGACACCTGCTACTCCGACGTCACCGCCTGCAGGATGTCGATCTTCGCCGCCCGGCGCGCCGGCAGCCAGGCGGCCAGGCTGCCCACCAGGGCACCGAGGATGACCAGCACGACCAGTGATCCCGGCGGGAGCGCCAGTTGCGAGATGCCCTGGTCCTTGAGGGCCTGCACCAGCACCCATCCGAAGAACACACCCACGATCAGCCCCAGGAACGTGCCGAACAGCGCGATGATGACCGCCTCCCACCGGACCGTCGATCGCACCTGGGCGCGGGTCATGCCCACCGCCCGCAGCAGACCGATCTCATGGGTCCGTTCCAGGATCGACAGCGCCAGGGTGTTGCCGATGCCGAACACGGCGATGATGATCGCCATCAGCAACAGCGCGTAGATCAGGTTGAGGACCTGCTGGATCTGCTTGGCCTGCGCCGCCTTGAACTGGGCACGATCCTGCAGCTTGCCGTTCGGGAACTGCTTCAGCACGCCCTCGATGCCGGGCCGGACCGACTCCGCCTGGCCCGGCTCGGCCTTGATCATCACGATCGCGTCGGACTGGTCGGTGAAGTTCCTCTCGTAGTTCGCCAGCGAGATCACGTGCGACCCGGCCAGTGCCTGCTGGTCGTAGATGGCCCGCACCGTCAGCGTCGCCGGACCCGTCTTGGCGTACTGCACCGGCACCTTCGACCCGATCGTCCAGCCCTTGTCCTTGGCCACCTGCTTGTAGACGGCGAGGCCGTCGGGACCGAGGTCGGTCATGCTCCCCTTGATCACGCCGACGTCGAAGAGCCCGTTGACGACCGCCGGATCGACGGCCTCGACCTGTTCGACCGTGCCCGCGAACTTCATCGAGCCGATCCGCAGACCCGACGCCACGGCCACGCCCGGGCACCTGGCCGATCTGGGTCGCGGCGCTGGGCGGCAGGGTCGAGCCGGGCCCGGACGTGTTGACGATGTAGTCCGCCTTCATCTCCGAGTCGACGACGTGGTTGATCGACGCGGTGGCCGACGCCGCGAAGATGGTCACGAAGCCGACCAGTCCGACGCCGATCATCAACGCCGCCGCCGTCGACGACGTGCGCTTGGGGTTGCGCATGGCGTTCTCCCGGGCCAGGCGTCCCGGTCGCGCCCTTGATGGCCGGGAGCGGCGCCCCGATCAGCCACGCCGCGGGCCGGGCGAAGAGCGGCCCGAGGATGGCCACGCCCAGGAAGATGACCAGCGACCCGACCGCCACCTTCGAGCCCCGCCGTGCTCCCGCCGCCGAACAGCCCGCTCAGCAGGTTGGCCACCCCGAGCAGCACCACGATGCCGCCACCGACGACGCGGGCCACGCTCGGCCGGGTGCGCTCGACCGCCACCGCACGCATCGCCGCGATCGGTGGCACCCGCGAGGCCTTCACCGCGGGGATGAGCGAGGCCACCACCGTGACCAGGATCCCGACCACGAGGCTGACGATGATCGTGCCCGGCTTCACCACCGTGCCGCCGGCGGGGATGTCGATGCCCAGCGCGGCCAGCAGGGCTTTGAGCCCCGAGGCCAACCCGATGCCCGCCAGCAGCCCGATGCACCGACGCCACCACCCCGACCGTGAGCGCCTCGAGGAAGACGCTGAGCGTGATCTGCACCCGGCTGGCGCCGACCGCCCGCAACAGGGCGTTCTCGCGCAGTCGTTGCGCGACCGTGATGGAGAACGTGTTGTAGATCACGAACGAGCCCACGATCAGGGCCACGATGGCGAACACCAGCAGGAACTGGCTGAAGAAGCTGAAGCCCCGCTGGAAGCTGTCCTGTCCCTCCTGCACCACCGTCGCGCCGCTGACCACCTCGACCTTCGGAACCCCGGCCAGCGCCGCACGGATCCGTTGCACGAGGACGCGTCTGGGAAACCCCGGCGTCAGCCGAGATCTGGATGGCGTCGATCTTCCCCGGCTGGGCCAGCAGCCTCTCGGCCACGGGCTCGGTGAAGAAGACCAGTGACGCCCCGGCCGGGCTGTCCGCCGAGCCGAACTTGCCGATGCCCGCCAGGGTGTAGAGCGCGCTGGTGCCGCTGCCCGACACGGTGATCACCCGCACCTTGTCGCCGATCGTGTAGCCGGTCACGTCGGCCGAGTGCTTGTCGATGAGGATCTCGTCGGGCGCGTTCGGGGCGTGGCCGGCCACGATGCGCATCGGGTTGAGCTGGGGGCTCGGGTTCCAGGCGAACGCCAGGGGCGGGGCCTGTCCCTTGGTGTTGAGCCCGTTGCCGTGCTTGTCGACGATGATGCCGAAGCCCGACACGCTGGCCACCGCCTCCTTGACCCCCGGCACCTGACGGACCCGGCTCGACCAGGCTGGCGTCGATCCGGTTGCGCTGCTGGTTGCCCTGCGTGTCCTTGAACTGGGACACGCCGCGCACCTGGGCGGCCAGACCGGCGTTCACGTTCACCACCAGGTTGTTGAACGTGCGCGTGATCGTGTCGGACAGCACCAGCGTGCCGGCCATGAAGGCCACGCCGAGCACGATGGCCACCGACGTGAGCAGGACCCGCCACTTCTTGGCCGCGATCGCCTTGAGGGTGACCTTCCACACGTCGGGCTCCCCTTCCGGCGAATCGGTCACAGGTCGTCGAGCCCGCCACGCTATCCGGCTCGCTCCGAGGCGGGCCACCGGCCGGGTACTTCGGCCCTGTTCTCGCCGACGGAGCGGGCGGATGATGACTGGGACGAGCCACTCGACGTCGACGCTGGGAGATCTCCGTGTCCATGTCACCGGATCCGACTCCGCCACCGGAGCCACCGATCGCTCATCACAAGGTCCCGCTCGGTTCGATCGTGCTGATCGTCGTCGGCGCGCTGATCTGCCTGGCCAGCGCGGCGGTGCTCGTCGGCGGTGGCGCACTGGTCTGGGCCTACAGCACCCAGCGCGACAGCCAGGGCTTCTTCACCACCTCCACCGAGCGGTTCGAGACCATCGAGCCCGGCCATCACCTCGGAGCGGATCGATCTCGGAACCCATCCCGGCAGCGTCGGCACCTCACAGGACCTGGGCGGGCGGATCACCGTGCGCCTGCGCGTCCAGTCGACGACCGGCCGTGCCGTCTTCGTCGGCATCGCCCGCCAGCAGGACGTGGATCGGCTGCTGGCCGGCGTGGCCCACGCCGAGCTGCAGCACGTTCGCATCGCTCCCTTCTCGGCGTCCTACGACTACGTCGACGGTGCGGATCACGCCGCCCCACCGGGGACGAGCCGGATCTGGGTCGCCTCGGCCCAGGGCGTGGGCGCCCAGAGCCTGCAGTGGAAGCTGCGGTCGGGGAGTTGGGCGGTGGTGGTCATGAACGCCAGCGGCGCACCCGGGGTGAGCGTCGACGCCTCGGTGGCCGCCACCGCGCCGTGGGTGCTGGGACTGGGCATCGGGCTGCTGGCCGGTGGCGGGCTGTTCCTGCTCATCGGCGTCGCCCTGCTCGTGATCGGCGTCGTCGCCCTCGCTCGGGGCACCGAGATCGACCTGACCGGTCGCCCCACCCATCCCGGTCAACCCATCCGCCTCGAGGGCCGGCTCGACGAGCCGCTCAACCGGTGGCTGTGGCTGGTGAAGTGGGTGCTGTTGATCCCGCACTTCATCGTGCTCGCCGTGCTGTGGATCGCGTTCTTCGTGGTGACCGTTCGCCGCCTTCTTCTCCATCCTGTTCACCGGGCGCTACCCGCGCTCGCTGTTCGAGTTCAACACCGGCGTCCTCCGTTGGACGTGGCGGGTCACCTTCTACGGCTACAGCGCGCTGGGCACCGACGCCTACCCGCCGTTCAGCCTCGGTCACCACCCCGACTACCCGGCCACCCTCGAGATCGACTACCCCGAGCGGCTCTCGCGCGGCCTGGTGCTCATCAAGTGGTGGCTGCTGGCCATCCCCCAGTACCTGGTGCTCGCCATCCTGGGCGGAGGCCTCGCGCTCGGTTCCGGCACCGGTTGGGCGGCGGCCGGGGTGCCCTTCGGTGGCCTGATCGGCCTGCTCGTGGTCATCGCCGCCGTCGGCCTGCTGTTCACCGGTCGCTACCCACGGGGCGTGTTCGACTTCGTCATGGGCCTCGATCGCTGGATCTACCGGGTGCTGCCCTACGTGGCGCTCATGCGCGACGAGTACCCGCCCTTCCGCCTCGACCAGGGACCGCAGGAGCCGGCGCCCCCCGAGCCGCCGCCTCCGACCCCGACCGACTCGGGCGCGGCCACGCCGCCGCCCGACCGGGTCCCCGTTTGAGCACCGGCTCCGCGCTCAGCGGAACCGGGGCGATCGCCCTCCGAGGAAGGCGGCGACCGCCTCGGCGTGCTCGGGTGTCCGGTAGCCCTGAGCCACCCGGCTGATCTCCCGTCTCTGCACCGCCGCCGGCGTCGGTCTCGCTGGCGTTCTGGCTGAGCAGCTCCTTGATCCAGCGCAGCGCCTGGGGCGGGTTCTCCGCATACGAGCGGGCCCGGGCGATGGCCACATCGACCACGTCATCGACGGACGCGAGCTCGTCGGCCAGGCCGAGCGCCACCGCCTCGTCGCCCAGCACCGTGCGACCCGACAGCATCAGGTCCGACGCCGCCCCCCAGCCGCAGCGCAGGGGCAGGTACATCGTGCTGGCCAGCTCGGGCACCAGGCCGAGCTTCACGAACCGGATGCTGAGCTTGGCTCCCTCGGCCACCACGATGCGATCGAAGGGCAGGATCATGGTCAGCCCCACACCGATGCAGGCTCCGTTGACTGCGGCCACGATCGGCTTGCGAGGCGCGCACCAGCTCGACCCAGTCGCGGGCCCGCCCCGGCTCGCCAGCCCTCCCGTCCCCCTTGATCTGCGCATCGAACACCGCGCTCATGTCGGCCCCGGCGCAGAAGCCGCGCCCGGCGCCGGTGACCACGATCGCCCCCACGCCGTCGTCGGCGTCGGCCTCCTCGACGGCCTCGCTCAGCTCGGCACCCATCTGGGGGGTCCAGGCGTTGAGCTTCTCGGGACGGTTCAGCGTGAGCAGCGCGACGTCCTCACGGCGCTGGCTGACGATCTGCTCGGCGGCCACGGACGAACCCTAGCGAGCCCCGCGGCACGGGTCGGGCTGCGGGGGCGCCCGCGGACTGGCCTCCTCAGGGAACGGCGGGTCGCGCACGGCGCCAGGACGCCGAGGGTGGGCACGGTGAGGTCCGGCGGCGGTGGCGGAGGCTGACCCGGCGTCTCGGCGGCCGCGGCGATGACCATGATCATGAAGTTGTGCGGGACCTCCGGGGCCTGGCAGATGCCGGCCGGACGGCGCAGGGCCGTGTTGTGGCTCATCACCGTGTCGAGCTGGCCGTCGACCCAACGGTAGGGGCTGGGGTTGCCCAGGATCCGGCTCTGGTTGCCCGCCACCACCGTGCCCGTGACCGGGTGGTCCAGCACCGTGGTGCGCAGCCGGGTGCCGACGATGACCGCGTAGTCGCCGGCGTCGGATCCCCGGAACACGTTGTCGACCACCGTGGTGCGGTCGTCCTCCACGTGCACCCCGTAGGTGATGTCGGTGAAGGTGTTGTGGCGCACCGTGTTGTCGGTGGCCTCGTCGAGCACCACCCGCTGCAGCGGAGCCTCGAAGTACGCCGGCGAGCTGCACTCCATCGGCAGGGTGTTCTCACCCATCCGCGAGCCCACCCACACCCCGTCGAGGCCGCCCGTGAAGCGGTTTCCCTGGATCAGGTTGCCGTCGCTGCCGTAGCGCCGGGGCAGCCAACTGGCCGCCTGGGTGATGTAGTACTCGCCGCAGTTCTTGTACAGGAAGATCGACCCGGCCGAGTTGTGCCAGAACTCGTTGTCGAGGATGCGGTTGAACCGCGAACCGTCGAGCGACAAGCCCTCGTGGCCCGGGCCCCAGTAGCGCACGTGGATCCCCTCGAACACGGCGTCGCTGCCCTCGGGCCCGTTCTCCACGAAGCCGTTGTCGTGGATGCGGTTGTCCTGCACCACGTTGTCCTCGGACCCCGTGTCCAGGTAGACGCCGCTGCTGCCGTTGCCGGCGATGTCGTTGTCGGCGATGGTCACGCCGGCCACGTAGCCGTCCACGTACAGCCCCACGCCCGCGTTGTCGGTGATGTGGCTGTCGGTCACCGAGATGTCCGAGAAGCCGTTCACGTACTCCACCCCCGCGGCCAGGCTGGTGAAGCCGAGGCGGGTGACGTGGATGCCGTTGAGGAAGTTCTCGACCCGGCAGTTGCGGATGTGCACGTCGTGGAGCGGGTCGGTGTCGGGTGCCTGCACGTCGATGCCGTGACCGTCGCCGTTGCCCCGGATGGTGGCGCCCTGGCAGTCCAGGGTGACGTCGGACGCGGTGATGGTCACCCCGGCCGTGTAGGTGCAGTCGCGGGCCAGGCGGGCACTGTGGATCAGCACCACGCGCGCCGCGGCCTGCGAGCATGCGATGACGGGGGAGCGTCAGGCCGCAAGCCGGGTCGTGCTCGGGGCCGCGGCTGCGCCGGCGCGGTCGGGCCGCGACCGGCTGCGCCGCGGCCAGCTGCGCCGCCATCGAGACGGCCATCAGCGTCACCATGAGCGCTCGGGCGCCGACCCTCTTCACGGGCCACATGGTGGCTCATCCGGCGGGTCCCAGCTGGACGGGGTGTCCTTCCGGCTCCTCGACCGTGCTGCCCAGCTCCCGCCGTTCCTCAGCAGCCGTCGCTGCCGGCCGCCGGGACGGTGTCGGCGGGGCCGGCCTGCTCGGCGCGGGCCAGCAGCCTGGCCGTGCTCGCGTCGAAGTGGGCCGTGTACGACGTGTCCGGCGAGCACCCGCCTTGGTGCAGACCGCCGATCACCCCGTAGAGCCGGCCGCGATGCGTGCCCGGGTCGAGAGTCCATCAGCCACGGAGCCCCACTGGTCCCGCCGACGAATCCCCTGCAGTCGAATCCGGCGTAGCCCAGGTGCCCGTAGGTGGTCGTCGCGCACATGAGGGCTCGACCTCCGACGCGGCCCGGGTAGGCGACCACCGTCACCGGCGTCGAGAGGCTCTGATCGATCGCCAGCCGGTCCGAGCCCACGACCTGCTCGATCTCCACGGACCGCCCGTTGCGCGTCTGGGGCGCCACGCGCAGGAACGCGTAGTCGGCCATCGGGTCCCGATCGCCCAGCCAACGCGGGTCGACGTAGGCGGCCGTGACCGGCCACGTGCCGTATGGCGCGATCCCGTCGTGGTACCCGGGCACGAACAGCAGGCCGGCACCGGTGCCGGCCAGGCAGTGTGCGGCGGTGGCGATGATGTCGCCGCCCCGGCTGTGCACGACGCTGGCCGTGCAGAAGTGCGGGCCCTCGTCCGACGAGTTGGCGAACAGCGCACCCACCTGCGAGAGCCCGTCGAAGCCCGCCGCCACCGACTGTCGGGGGATCGACGTGGCGCTGGCCCGATCGCGCGTGGTGACCACAGCCGCCTGGTGCGGGGTGGACGACGTGCAGCCCCCGACCACGAGGAGGACCGTCGCGCCCGAGAGCAGGGATCAGCCACCGACGCGGCCGGCATCGCCAGCTCACCTGAGCCACTCGGCAGTCACCGGCGCACCCTACCCAGCCCGCGTGGGCCGGTCCGGGCCGACCGCCTCAGCCCGGGCGCAGGTCGGTCGAGCGGGAAGCTGACGCCGGTGGCTGCTTCGGGTGACGGCCTGGCCACCCGGCGCTCATGAAGCCCCGTTCGCCGGGTGCTCGCCTGGCGAACGGGCCTCCAGCCGCGCCGCCGCCTCCCGCAGGGCGTCGCCCAACTCCTCGGAGTCGGTCAGATCGATCACGGCTTCGGTGCCCGCCTCCGCGGGGACGGATTCGTCTTCCGCCCCGGGGTCCTGCAGCTCGGCGTGCTCGTCCTCGAGTTGGGACAGCGAACGCCGCATCTCGGTGAGCTTGGACAGGCTCTGGGTGGCCTGATCGATCCGCTCGCCCAACTCCTGTTCGGCCTGGCCCAGTACCCGGCGCGATCGGGCGATCATCGTCGTCGCCTCGTCACGGGCTCGGCTGGCCTGGGCGATGAGCTCGTCGTGCTCGACCCGGCGGGCCTCCGCGTAGGCGTCTGCTTCGCCGCGGATCCCGCGAGCCCGTTCCTTCGCCTGCTCGAGCAGTCCGGTGGCTTCTTCGAGCACCGCCCGGGCCCGCTCGGTGGCTTCGTCGCGGGTGGCGGCCGCCTCGGTCTCGGCCTCGGCGACCAGCGCCGCAGCCTGTTCCGAGGCCGCCGCCCTGCGAGCGGCCGCATCCTGTTCGGCGTCGGCCGCCACCCGCCGGGCTGCCTCGTCGGCGATACGCATCAGCGAGGCGATCTCCTCGCCCATGGATGCGAAACGATCCTGGTCGTCGCCGGCGGTCTCCTCACCGGCGGCCGCCGCGGACTCATCCGGGGGTCCTTGCTCGTCTCTGCCACGATGCTTGCGGATGCGCGACTTCTAACACATCGGGCGCCCGTGTGCTCGCGAAGACGGGGACGCATCCCGGCCACCGCGGCACGATCAGCCCGCCGCGCCTAGCCTCGACCCCGAGGGCCCCAGACGCCAGGGGCCTCGGTAGGGGGGACAGACCTATGGCTGCCATCCGCTTCGTGCTCGCGGTCGCCACGGTGACCGCTCTGACCGTGTCGGCCGTGGCCGTCGCGCCGGCTGGGGCCTGGGATCATCCTGGGCCGCCGTCGAGGCCGGGGCCGGGAGCCGTCTTCCAGGTGGGTGCCGCCGCGGTCGACGTCACCCCACCGCTGGCCGGCTCGGGCGCGCCCGACCCGGCCGCGGCCTGCGCCACGCCCGCGCAGCTGGCCCAGTACGACGGTCCCCACCTGCTGTCGTTGGAGGAGCCCTACATCGACGTCAACCACAACGGCATCTGGGACATCGGTGAGCCCTTCGTCGACTGCCCCACCCCGCTGGTGGGCGGCGGCACGGCGGCACCCGACCAACGCTGGGACGGGATCATGCTGGGCGGCGGCGACGGCGGCCCCCGTGAGCCCACCGCCGTGCTCGACCAGCTCTGGGCCCGCACCATCGTGGTCCGCAGCGGGCGCACCACCGTGTCGCTCACCAGCGTCGACAACGAAGGCGTGTTCGCCGAGATCTGGGACCAGGTGAGAGCCAAGGTTCGCGCCGACGGCGTGCGCGGTCTGACCACGATGCTGTTCAGCTCGACCCACGACGAGTCGGCGCCCGACACCATCGGCATCACCGGCCCCAACGAGCTCACGTCGGGCGTCGATCCCTTCTACGTGCAGTTCCTGGTGGCCGGCGCCGCCCGCAGCATCGAGCAGGCCGCCTCGCGGCTCCAGCCCGCGCGCCTGCGCTACGGCATGGTCGAGCCCGACAACCTGGTGACCTGCTGGTCGTCCTACCCGTTCGTGGCCGACGGCGAGATCGGGGCCCTGCAGGCCCGGTCGGTGCGCAACGGCCGGGTCATCTTCACCCTGGCCAACTACGGCATCCACGCCGAGGAGCTCGGGTTCTCCTCCACCTCGCAGGACGCCCTGCACCTGTCCTCGGACTGGCACCACTTCGCCCGCGCCGCCCTCGAGGCCGACTACGGCGGCATGGCCATCACCGTGGCCGGCGCGGTGGGCTCGGTGGAGATGCCCCAGGTGTATCCGGCGGCTCGCAGCCTGACGCCCGTCGGCGTCTACAGCTCGGTGGGCAACGGGGGCTGTCGCACCATCTTCCCCACCGATTCGACCAGGGCTCCCTACGGCTACGACCAGTCCACCCGAGCCCGGGGCGAGCAGGTCGCCCGCTGGACCGAGACCGCCCTGCGCCAGGGAGCCGACTCGCAGTCCGGCGGGATCGACGTGGCCACCAAGCGGTTCTTCGTGCCGCTCGACAACGCCCTGTTCGGTCTGGGATCACAGATCGGCGTCATCGCCGGGAAGACGGCCTACCTCAATGGTCAGGTGGTGCCGCGGGGCCCGACCGGGGCAGAGATCGGCCCCCCGGGCAACGAGTTCCAGAGCGAGGTGTTCTGGCTGCGCATCGGTGACGGCGGCTTCGCCAGCGCGCCAGGCGAGCTGTTCCCCTACACCTACATCCGGTCGTTCGCCGGTCCCGCGGATGAGGCCACGCCGGATGGGTCCTGGTCGCCTCCGCCCTGGATCATGGCTCGCATGAACACCCGTTGGCGCTTCGTGGTGGGTCTGGGCGACGACATGATCGGCTACATCTTCCCCCGGACCAACGCGGTGGGGATCCCCACCCTCGCCGATCTGGATCCGCCCGACGTCGACCGCTTCGGCTGCGGCCATTCCGACGACGGCGAGGCGGCCGCGGCCGGCGCCGGCGACCTGGTGGCCGACCAGTTGGCGTCGATCATGCCGCCCGGTCACGACCAGGTGGTGGCCGGGCGCTACGTCTGGCGCGACGGCACCCTTCACCGCAGCCCGATCGGGGACGGCGGCCAGGCCTGCACCGGTCCGGCCAACGTCTTCGTGCCGGCACCCGGCGGCGGGGCGTGGGCCGTGGTCACCGGCTCGGTCACCCGGCGCGTCGACGGGCGGAACCTGCGCTGGATGGACGCCACCGGACAACCCCAACCCCGGCCCGACACCCAGACCCGAGGGGTGATCGACCGGTTCGGCCACCGCCTCTGGCTCGACGTGTTCGCCGACCAGACCTGAGCTCCGGCCGAGCCGGCCGAGCCGGCCGAGCCGTCGATCGTTTGGTCGTCTGAAGGTGCCCGCGCCGAAGCGGTCCCCCTCGTACCCCGTCCGGTCAGCCGAGCCCGGGTCGCTTCTGCTTCTTCTCCCGCTTGGCCTCGCGCTTCTCCTTCAGCGTCTTGCCGGCGGTCTTGCCTGCGGGTCTCTGCGGTGACTTGTCGGGCATGCGGGTCTCCTTCGTCGCGGTGGTCCGCCGGGTCAACCGGCGGTGGTGATGGTGGTGGTGGTGGTGAGGGCATCGAGCAGCCCGGACAGGGGCACGGTTGCGATGCCGATGGCGGAGTCGCCGATCCCGTAGGGGACCACGAGGGTGCCCGCGTGCAGCGAGCGCGCCGCACGAGTACACGACGTTGGGCACGTAACCGTTCTGTTCCTCGGGCGTGGGGCTGACCAGCGGCTCGCGGAGCTGACCGATGACGTGGTCGGGCTCCTCCAGGTCGAGCAGCAAGGCACCGATCCGGTAGGTCCGCATCGGGCCGACGCCGTGGGTGAGCACCAACCAGCCGGCCTCGGTCTCGATCGGTGAGCCGCAGTTGCCGAGCTGGAGCATCTCCCACGCCCGGGTCGGCACCTGGCAGTGAACGGCCCGTCCCCACACCCGTGGATTGGTCGGAGAAGGCCACCGCATTCGTCTCGCGGTCGGACCGGGACAGAGCGACATAGCGGCCGCCGATCCGGCGTGGGAACAAGGCCAACCCCTTGTTGGCGGCGGCCGGCCCCACCATGGGCGACGAAGTGAAGTCGAGGAAGTCGGCGGTCTCCAGCAGCTGCTGGCTGATGTGGGCACCGTCGTAGGCCGTGTACGTGGCGTAGTAGCGGATGGCGCCGTCGTCGTCGGTGAACCGCACGAAGCGAGCGTCCTCCATGCCGTTGCTCTCCGCATCCATGGATGGCCACAGGATACGTTCGGACAGCGTCGTGCGGCCCGAGAAGTGGGCGGCGTAGGTCCGCCGCGCGATCTGACGCATGAGGGCGATGGTCTGGCCGCCCTGGGTCCGGGTGGCCAGCTGGCGCTGGAGCCGTCCCAGCTGCCACTCGAGATCGGCCGAGGTGAACTGCTCCCGAGCACGTCCAGGATGTAGTCGGCGTTCTCGCCCACACCGTCGAGCCGGCGCACCTCGCCGCGGAAGACCTCGCGGTCGAACCGCGCCGGTCCGATGCTCCCGGTCGTGGCCAGCGACGAGGGAGGGTCGACGGTGACGTCGCCGACGTCGATCGACCTGGCCGACGCGGAAGCCCATCGACGAGCGGTGTCCCTCTCCGATCCCGCGGACGCTCATCACGAACCGAAGGCCTCCCACCGGACCCCGCTCTGGTCGGGATGGGCGACGAGGCTCGGATTGCACAGGGCCGCGCCTTCGATGGCGTACTCGCTGGTGAACGTGGCGCCGATCAGGAGCTGTCGCGTGTCCGAGAGCTCGTGTCGCGGATCGAGACGATCGGCGAGCTCGGCCGCATGACGCCGGAACGTGCCCCGAAGGTCGCGGTGTCGACCCTCGAAACGAGCGATCGACGTCGTCGAGGGACTGCTGCACCTCGTCCTCGTCCAGGGCCAGGATGCGGGCCACGACCTGGGTGGCCCGCGACTCCTGTGCTCGAAGCCCTCCTGGCCGGGCACGAACAGGCGCGTGATCACCCGTGACGGGTCGGCGGTCAGCCGGTGGGAGCTCCGCACCACCAGGTCGGGGGACCCGGACTCACCGCCGACGCCGTCGCCAGGCCCATCGCGTGCTGCTGGGTCGCGAGGAGGGCCAGGGTGGATTCGGTGCCCTGGTTGAGGTTCACCCCGGTGGACATCAGGCCGTCGAACCCACCACCGGTGTCGGGATCCCACATGACGTGCTCTCCGTCGTTGTCACCCAGGAACCAGGCGGCGGCGGCGGCGATGCCGTCGGTCCAGCGGGTGCAGTCGTCGACCGTCGCCGCTCGGGCACAGGCATCGGCCAGCGCGGCGACCTCGATGGGCTGCTGGTCGAAGGCCGGGCGCGGATCGCCCGGCGTGGCCCCGACGGCCGAGGTCACCGAGAGATGGCCGCCCGAGCTCTCGTGTTCGAGCAGCCAGCCGAGGAGATCGAGACCGTGCCGCACCAGGTCAGGACGGTCCAGCGCGGTTCCGGCCGCGATCCTCGCTTCGGGGAGCACCGCATTGGCGTAGGCGAGGCGCGCTTCGGGCCACGGCCAGGCGGCATCGTCGCGGGGGCGGGCCATGCGGTCGGCGGCATCGGTGAGCAGTTCGAGCGCCGACGGTGACCGGGCCTGGTCCGCAGCAGCTCCGCCGCACCCAAGCGGCGAACGCCGTCGCCCGGGGCCATGGCGATCGCTGCCGGGCCGCTCGTTCGAACTGGGCGGTGGCCGCGTGTCGCACCCAGTCGGTGTCGCTGTGCGACGCGGCCGTGCCGAGCCCCCAGATGCTCCGACCCCAGCAGTCCTCGACCGTCGGCCGGTCCTGCCAGCGCCAGCTGGTCCATCCGGTTGCGGTAATCGCCGTCGCTGCCCTGGGCGTTGCCCAGGAATCGCAGGCTGATCTCCACCAGGCCGCTACGTCGGCGTCGGCTTCGGCTCGCCGGGTGGTCACGACGCAGCACCCGGGCCATGTCGTCGGTGCAGTAGCCGTGGTCGGGCCGCGGCTCGGCGAACCGGCGTGCTCGAACATGCCGCGGCGTCGGTCATGTGCGACGAGTGGTCGAACACCGGCCGGGAGCCGGGGTGCGTCGTCATACGAGGGCAGGTCGCTCGGCGAGCAGATGATCGGCCAGCCCAGGTAGGCCCCGGCGACGACCGGCCAACCCAGGCTCGGCGCCAACGGGCCGCCTCGGCCGCCATGCCCGCGGCCAGGTCGGGCTCGGGTGAGCACCCGGCTGCAGGGCCGTGGCCATCGCGTCGGGATCGTCGTGGTCGACCACGATGCCGGCCCCGCTGGCCAGCAGCTCGACGGCATGGGGGAATGCGGTGGCCACCACCGGCCTCCCGGCCGCGACGGCGTCGACCAGGACGCCGGAGGTCACCTGGTCAGTCGAGTCGTAGGGCAGTACGACGACGGCCGCCGACTGGATCAGCGCGGTGAGCGTCGCCACGTCGCGGTAGTCGTCGTCGAAGTCCACCGAGTCGGCCACGCCGTGGTGCCAGGCCTGCTGGATGCGGGCGTCGCGGTAGGCCTCCCCGTCGGCGGCGAGCACCTTCGGGTGGGTTCGGCCGGCGACCAGGTACCGGGGTCGCATCGGGCAGGTCGTGCAGCGCGCTCATGGCGTCGATGACCCGCTCGATGCCCTTGCCGGGCCCGAGCAGTCCCCAGGTCAACATGACGTCGGTCGACCGGCCGGTGGCGCCGGGGTCGGCCGGCGCAGGGATCGCCGCGCCGTGGGGGATGGTGATCACCTTGCCGGGTCGATGTCGAACCCGTCGCACAGCCGCTTCCGGGCGGCGTCGGACATGACGACGACCTGGTCCGCCATGGCCGCGACCTCGACCAGTACGGAGCGCTGATGGGGCGTCGGGTCGCTCAGGATGGTGTGGGCGACCACGATCGACGGGACCTTCAGCCCGGCGATGACCTCGAGCACCTCGTCGCCGTCCTCGCCACCGTAGAGGCCGTACTCGTGCTGGATGATGGCCACGTCACCGCGGTTGAGCAGGTCGCGAGCAGGCGTCCGCGGACGTCGGCGAGCCGCTGCCAGCTCGCCGACCACGCGATCGCGGTCGGCGGGCGGCCATCGCGTCGGCCACCCGGACGACGTCGACCTCGGCCCCGTTGGCCGACAGGCCGTTGGCCAGTGCGGCGCTGAACGTGGCCAGCCCGCAGGGGGTCGGCGGAAAGGTGCTGAGGATCGTGAAGGTAGCGGGCGCGGCCACGTCAGGAGCAGGTTCGATGGGCAAGGGCGGACGCGCAGGTGAACTCCTTCCGAGTAGCTCGGGTCGAGGCGTCGAACCTGCACGGGGCGACAGCACGGCTATGACGGCCGTCCTGCCCAAGCGAAGCGACTCTCCCAAGGGGTTGGCCGCCCCCACGGTATCTGGCCAACCTCCGCCACCGGTCGCCCGGACGAGAAACCCGACAGATCAGCCCACGGGAAGTCGGGGCGCGGGTGACTTTGTGCTCTGGGGGCACCCCGCTTGTCGTTCTACGGTGACCACGAGTCCGACACGACGACCGATCGCTGATCGGGCCGGTCGTGGAGAGGGGGCACGGGTGACACCGGTCGAGACCCACGAGCAGCACCTTCGCCAGACCGACGCCTTCGCCTGGAACATGGAGCGCGACCCGCTGCTGCGCTCGACGATCGTGGCCGTGGCCACCTTCGATCAGGTTCCGGACTGGGAGCGGCTGGTCGATCGGATGGAACGGGCCACCCGCCTGTGCCCCAACTTCCGCCGCCGGCTGGTGTCCTCGCCGCTCAAGCTGGCTCCTCCCCGGTTCCTGTTCGACCCGGACTTCGAGCTGGGCTGGCACCTGCGACGCCTCAGCGCCCCCGCGCCCCACACGCTCGACACCGTCCTCGAGTTCGCCCGGACCGTGGGCATGGCCGCCTTCGATCCGGCCCGACCGCTGTGGGAGTGCACGCTCATCGACGGGCTGGTCGACGGTCGGTCGGCCCTGGTCATGAAGGTCCACCACTCGCTCACCGACGGCATCGGGGGCATCCAGATCGCCCAGCACATCGTGGACCTCCAGCCCGAGGCGACCGACCTCGGACCCATGCCGCCCCTGCCCGAGTCGCCCCGGGGGGGCCTGGTGGGGCCGGCCGCGCTGACCGGCGTGGTCGAGGCGCTGACCTGGGACCTCACGAACGTGGTCGGCGTCGGCCTGCGTCGACTGGCGGGCCTGCCCGGCGACGCCGTGCGGGCCGCCCTGCATCCCCGCGACGCGGTCGTCGGCCTGGTCGACGACGTGCGCTCGATCGCGGGCTTCGTCCGCCCGGTGACCAGCACGCGATCGCCGGTGATGACCCGGCGCCGACTGTCGTGGCACTACCCGTCCTCGAGTGCTCGACGGCCGACCTCAAGCGGGCCGGTCACGCCGCCGGCGGCTCGCTGAACGACGCCTTCATCGGTGGGGTGACCGGCGGACTGCGCCGCTACCACGAGGAGTTCGACCCGCCACGTCGATCAGCTCCGGCTGACCATGCCGATCAGCCTGCGCACCAGCGCCGACCCCGAGGGAGGCAACCGCGTCACCATCGTGCGCTTCGACGTCCCCGTGGGCCTCGAGGACCCGGTGGAGCGGATGGCGAGATCGGGCGGGTCTGCGCCCGTCAGCGCCACGAGCCTGCCGTCGCCTACTCGGAGGCGATCGCCGGCGTGCTCAACTTCGTGCCCACCGCCGTGCTGGGCGGGATGCTCAAGCACGTCGACTTCCTGGCCAGCAACGTGCCCGGGCTGTCCCGACCGCTCTGGCTGGCCGGCGCCCAGCTCCAGGGCTTCTACGCCTTCGGGCCCACCCTGGGGGCCTCGGCGAACGTCACCCTCATGTCCTACGGCGACACCTGCTGCGTCGGGGTGAATGTGGACACGGGTGCGGTCGCCGACCCCGATCTCTTCCTGGAGTGCCTGGCGGACGGCTTCGAAGAGGTGCTCCGCGTCGGAGGGGATCACGACCAGGTCCGTGTCGGGCGCCAGGAGCCGACCGACCCGGACTGAGGGCGTCGAGCACTCGGATGACCCCGAGCACGAGGAAGTTCACCAGACCTGGGCTGTGCCGGGACCGTGGGGTCCACCCGCCGGGGATCTCGAGCTGAGCGTTCGATGTGTTCCACATGCGTCACCGCCCCTGGGTTCGGGGTCAGTTGCTGACGGGTACGTGCCAGGTGAGGACCGATCCACCGCTGGCCAGCGGGGCGATCGAGAAGTTTCCGCCCAGGGCCCGGGCTCGGTGGGCCATGTTGGACAGCCCGTTGCCGCCGAGGACCTCGCCCCGAACGCCGACGCCGTCATCGGACACGGTCAGGGTGACCTCGTCGGTGACGGACACGGTCACCCGGACATGGCTGCGTCGGCGTGCTGGGCCACGTTGGAGAGGGCTTCGCGCAGCACCGGGACGACGTGCATGGCGACGGTGTCGTCGAGGGTGTCGATCGGTCCGTCGAACTGGAGCCGCGGTTCGAACCCGAGCGCGTCGTTGGCGTGGGTGACCACGTCGAGCAGTTGTCCCCGGAGGCCATCGACCCGGGATCCGGTCGCCTGGAGGGAGAAGATGGCCGAGCGGAGGTTCTTGATGGTGACGTCGAGACCTTCGATGGTCCATTCGACCCGGGCCCGAACGCGTTCGTCGGTGATCGAGCCGAGTGATGCTTGCAGGTTGAGCCCTTCGGCGAAGAGCTGCTGGATCACCGTGTCGTGCAGATCACGGGCGATCCGCTCTCGGTCGGCGGCCAGCGCGATGAGCTGGCCCGCCTCGTGCAGCTCCTCCTGGTTTCGTCGCAGTTCCGCCTCGGCTGCCTGTCGGGCCGTGATGTCACGGGCCAGGGTGATCACCCAGCGCGTCCCGTCGGTGCCGGTCGGCGCGGTGCGCAGCGACTTCTCCACCGGGACCTCACGGCCGTCGCGGCGCAACAGGACGCCTGGCGCACCATCGGGCCGTCCGTCGAGCAGGGACGCGACGATAGACCGGTACTCGGCCTCGGTGGTGTCGGGGTTGAGGTGCAGCGGGGTCATGGACAACAGCTCGTCGCGGCTGTAGCCGACCATGCGGATGGCACCGTCGTTGACGAACGAGTACCGAAGCGTCTCGGCGTCGAAGATGAACACGGCGTCGTCGCTGGCGTCGAGGGTGTGGACCACCCGGTGCAGCTGCTCCTCGGCGGCCACCCGTTCGGAGATGTCGCGCACGGCGGCGACGGTGTACTGCTCGGTGCCGATCTGCAGCGGACTGAGGCTGATCTCGACCGGGAACTCCGACCCGTCGTGGTGTCGAGCCCGCAGCGGGCGCCCGGCGCCCATCGCTCGCACGGTCGGTTCGGCCCGGTAGAAGGTTCGATGGGCCCGGTGCGCCCGCCGCAACGGCTCGGCCATCAGCGCCTCGACCCGCATGCCGAGCAGCTCGTCGAGCTCGAACCCGAACAAGGTGCCGGCGTGGCCGTTGGCGGCCAGGATCTCGCCGGACCCGGCCACGATGACGGTCGCATCCGGAGCCGCGTCCAACAGCGACCAGGCGAAGTCTGCACCGGTCGACTCGAACATCGAACCGTGACCACCCATCGCACACCTCCCGGGACACTCATGGCGTCTCGTGGAAAGAGTCCGGGGTCTGGGGGCCACCACTGTTGAACCGATGCCAGCGTACCCCATGCACCGGTCGGCCGCCTGAGGAACAAGGGCATTCAGCCTCTAGCCCGGGCGCCACGAAGGTGGCGACCATGGGGCCATGGACGTGCCGCCGAGCCCACCGCCAGCCTCACCTCCGATCACGGTCTGCGTCATCGAGGACCACGAGCAGCTCCGAGGCGCGCTGGTTCAAGTCCTGTCCGACGAGGGTTTCGAGGTCCTCGCCGCGGTGGACACCATTCGTGACGGAGCACGAGCCATCTCCGTCCGCCCTCCCGACGTGGCCGTGGTGGACCAGCAGCTCCCCGACGGACTCGGCCTCGACCTGTGCCGGCACCTCAGCCAGACCAACCCGGCCGTCACCTACTTGCTCTACACCGCGGTCGCCACCGAACAACTCACCCAGCAAGCCCAGGACGCGGGAGTCACCGCGGTGATCGCCAAGGGCGTGCGCCCCGACGCCCTGCTGAGCGCCATCCGCGATCACGCCGGGGCGGTCTCCTGAGGGGCACGAGTGGCGCGGCGGGCTCGACGGGGTGGCTAGGAGTTCCCGTCGGCGGCGTCGGCTCCTGATCTGGCGTCGCGGCGGAGCTCGTCCACCGACAGCGTCCGGTCGATCACGCTCCCGGCGACCACGGCCAGCCGCACCCGGTGGTCACGAGCGTGGCTTCGCAACATCTCGAACGCCGTGGACATGTCGACGTTCGCACGCTCGGCCACCACCCCCTTGGCCTGCTCGATGACCACACGCGTGTCCAACGCGTGTTGGAGCTGCTCGGCCAGGACGGTTCCCTGGTCGATGGCACGCTCCTGCAACACGCCGATGGTGGCCGCGTCGGCCAGGGCCTGGGCCAGATGCGCGTCGTGGTCGCTGATCCGGACACGAGACGAGTGGCAGACGTTCACCGCGCCGATGACGTGATCGCGGAGCTGCATGGGCACGGCGTGCACCATCCGGAACCCGGTGGCTCGGGCCATCGGGGTGAACCTGGGCCAGCGCGTCGCCACCTCCGGATCGTCGAGTGAGACGTTCAAGACGGCGATCCCGCTCTGGAAGCAATCGAGGCATGGACCCTCGTTCGACTGGAGCTCGAAGAGATCGGTCATCCGCATCCGCTCGGTCGTCGCCGCCATCACCTGCAGCTGTCCGCGAGGGGCCGCCATCATCAACCCCACCTCGGCCGCGTCCAACAACTGGGCCATGCGTTCGCACAGCGACGACAGGAACTCCACCACGTCGAACTCGGTCACCAACGTGTCCGCCAACATGACCAGCGTGTCCGCCAGCCACTCCTCCCGATCCTGGATCACCGAACCCCACTCTCAGCCACCATCACCGTCTCCACGTTCCGAGACGAGCTCACCGGAGCTCGCCACCCGACATCACCGCTCGAACCGGACTTCGCGCTCGACCACCCGTCGGGCCAACTCACCCACGCCCACGCCGTCGACGAACGCCCTGGCCTGCAGGCGCGCGAATGCATCCCGGACCGAGCACCCCAGCTGCACCGACACCATCCCGGCGGCCTGATGGACCACGGCCGGGGGCCGCGATGCCCGCAGCAACGAGGGCGCCAGCTCCCCCCGCGACGCACCCGACTGCATACCCAACAAGGTGTCGGTCACCAGTTCCGCCAGCGTGGCGAACTCCTTCGACGCGTCGGTGGTGAGGGGTGAGACGCGCTCGGCGTACAGGCCGAGCACGCCCACCCTGATCACCCCCACCCGCAATGGGTACGAGTACGCAGCTCGGACCCCGAGCGCCCAAGCCTCGGGAGCGAAGTTCGCCCAACGCGACCCCGACTGGCTCAAGTCATCGACCAGCACCGGGCGGCCACCGCCGCCGCACATCGATCCCCGGACCTTCCCCCAGCGTCAACTGCAGCTCCTCGATGGTGCTGGCTCCCGCCGAGGCGCCAACCGCTGCGACCGTGGCCCCGGGACCGAACAGCACGATCGACACGAGCAGTTGGGTCGCCTGTGCGCACACCTCACACAGGCCGACCAACGACAGCTCGGTCCCTTCGCGGTTGCCCCTTGCCCGCAACCCGCGATCGAACGAATCCGCGATCACCGCCGGCGACCGCGAGCGCCCCAACCATGACCGCCGGCCGCATCCACCATCGCCAACGCGCGCAGGCCGTTCAGCCGTCGCGATTCCCATCGCTCACCTCGAAGTAGCACCATCGGTCCAGTCCCTGCACCGCAGAACCACGGGAGCGTGTACGACGGGATCTGGGTCGCACCGGCGGGGCACTCCTCAGCCTCCACCCCGGTCCGGCCGTCGTCAACCACCCAGTCCGCCGGCCGCGACCCCACGCGTCGGGTCCGCAGGCCAACCGCCCGGTGCGGCTCACTCATCCAGCAGGTGGATGGCGGCCTCCTCGGCGGATCGATTGGACGGATCGGCCCGGGAATCCGAGGCCTCGCTGAGGACCACGCCGCCGGCGTCGTCGTCGGGCTCGGCCTCCTGCGCGATCAGGTCGGCCTCGACGTCGCGCCCATCGTCGAGGTCGGGCTCGAGCAGCCCCGCCACCGATTCACGTTCGGTGTAGGCCAGCGCTCGTTCGTCGACCTCGGGCTCCTCGCGGCGATCGCGATCCTCGACCGAATCGGGGGCGTACTCGTCTGCCGCGGTGACGTCCTGGGTGGCGAGCTCTCCCAGCCCCAGCGCCCGCTCGGGCGGGAAGTCGCCTGGATCCAGGTTGTCGTCGTCCAACATCTCGGACTGGTCCTGATCGTCGCCGACGTCACTCATGATGTCCACCTTCCCTCCACCAGACCGAAGCGAGGACCATCGCCGTCACCCGGGCCTGCCCGATTCGCGTCGTGAGCCGCCGCCAGGGCCTGGGCTTCACGGCCGAACCGCCTGGCCCGGGTGAGGTCGGCCTCGTCGGGTCGGCCGCGGTTGACGCCGCCGACGAACCGCAACGGGCCCACCGTGTCGAACCCACGGCAGTTGAAGTCGCCGAGCAGGTTGTAGCCCTTGTCGCGCAGGCGGTCCCGCACGTTCGACATGCCCATCCACGGGACGAGGAACATGCCGCTGGTCGAGAAGGTGAACGCGCTCCGGCCGGCCCCGTGGGGCAGCCGCTCGATGAGCCGGACCAGGCGTTCGTGGGCCGTCCCGAAGTAGATGCCCGAGCCGAACCCGACGAGGTCGTGGTGGGCGAGCTCGGTCACGTCGACATCCTCGGGCTCGATCACCTCGGCGTGCAGCACGTCGGCCAGGGCCCCGGCCACCTTGTGGGTGTTGCCATGGTGTTCGGACACGCACACGATGAGCGCGCTCGGCGAATTGGTATGGCTCTCGGCCATGGTGGCCCCTCTCGCGTCCACCGGCGGGCGATTCTCACCGGCACGTGCACCGTCGCGCCCCGTTACCGGCGCGAGAAGGGTCGATCGTCACTTCCTGTGGCTGGCGGGCCGGCACGGGCTGGTGATGACCGCCGGCTCGGGCGGTCGCCCCCGGTGCGGTCAGGCCTGGTGCAGCTTGCGGAGCTGGAAGCTCACCAGCAGCTCGACGATCCCGTACAGGATCATGCCGAGGCCGACGATCACGCAGATGATCGACAGCGACAGCGATGGGTACACGAGGCACAGGATCCCGATGCCGGTGGAGATGAGACCCAGGAGCACCACGAACCAGCTGGTGGTCGCGTCGGGTCCATGGCTGAAGCCCGAGAAGAGCTCGGCCAGGCCGCCGATCGTCCAGAAGATGCCGACGATGAACCCGAGCGTCTCGATGGTGGTGGTCGTGTGGTGCAACAGCAGGATCGCCACCAGGATGGAGATGAGCCCGACGACCAGCAGGCCGAGCCGCTCACCGGTGGCGCCGATGGCCTGGATCAGCCGGACCGCACCCAGGATCAGCAGCCAGATGCCGAACAGGACGGCGATGGCGTGGACCGACCGGCCCGGCTTGAACGTCAACACGATGCCGAACCCGAGGGTGATCACGCCCAAGGCCGCCACCAGCCACCAGGCACGCCCGATGTCGGCCACCATCGCTGCCGGGTCGGTGCTCGTCGACGCGGACATGTCGCCCCCTTCGTCCGGTGTGACGTCACCGGATCGGTACGACCATAACCACGGGGTCGAGCGACCACCGCGGATGGCGGAGCGCCGGACTGGGAGGAGCCACGGGCCGGCGTGCCCGACCCCGGCCGATCGTGGCGTGGCCGCAACGCTAGCCTGCGACCGCTTTGGAGCCACGAGGGGAGAGATGGCGATGGCCCAGCCGGGTAGAGCAGCACCCCTCGGGGCCACGGTGGTCGACGGGGGCGTGAACTTCTCGTTGTACTCCCACCACGCCGAAGCGGTCGAGCTGGTGTTGTTCGACGAGGGATCAGCCGCGCCGTCGGCCACCATCGCCCTCGATCCGACCACGCACCGCACCGACAACTACTGGCACGTGTTCCTGCCGGGTTGTCGCGCCGGACAGGGCTACGGATACCGGGTCGCCGGGCCGAACCGGCCCGGCGACGGGCTGCGCTTCGATCCCAGCAAGATCCTGCTCGACCCCTACGCCCGAGCTGTGATCGACGACGACTACGACCGGGCGCTGGCCTCGACCCCCGGGGCCGCCAACCTCGGTCGGGCCATGACCGGCGTGGTCGTGGACCCGACCAGCTACGACTGGGCCGGTGACGAGCCGCTCCGGCGTCCCTTCCGGGGCGGAGCCATCTACGAGCTGCACGTCCGCGGCTTCACCAACCACCCCAGCTCCGGTGTGGACCCCGCCGTGCGAGGGACCTACCGGGGAGTTGTCGAGAAGATCCCGTACCTCCAGCGGCTCGGCATCGAGGTGGTCGAGCTGCTGCCCGTGTTCCAGTTCGACCGCCAGTCGGCACCGGGGGGACGACCGAACTACTGGGGCTATGAGCCGGTGGCCTTCCTGGCCCCGCACCGGGCCTACAGCTCGAACCGAGCTCCGACCGGCCCGGTGGACGAGTTCCGGGACATGGTGCGGGCGTTCCACCGGGCGGGCATCGAGGTGATCCTCGACGTCGTGTTCAACCACACCGCCGAGGACGGCGCCGACGGCCCGACCCTGTCGATGCGGGGGATCGACAATGCCATCTACTACCTGCTCGACCCCGCCGATCGCTCCCGGTACGTCGATGACAGCGGGGTGGGCAACACCATCAACGCCAACCACACCATCGTCCGCCGGTTGATCACCGACAGCCTGCGGTACTGGGTGCAGCACCTGCACGTCGACGGCTTCCGCTTCGATCTGGCCTCGGTGCTGTCGCGGGGTGAGGACAACCAGCCTCTGGCCGATCCACCCATCCTCTGGGACATCGACACCGATCCCGTCCTGGCCGGGACCAAGATCATCGCCGAAGCCTGGGACGCCGCCGGCCTGTACCAGGTCGGCTCGTTCGCCGGCGACCGCTGGGCCGTGTGGAACGGGCGCTACCGCGACACCGTCCGACGTTTCGTGAAGGGCGATGACGGCACCGTCGCCGACCTGGCCGACGCCATCAGCGGCAGCCCCAACCTGTTCGGTGACCCCGAGCGCGACCCGATGCGATCCGTCAACTTCATCGACGCGCACGACGGCTTCACCCTCGACGACCTCGTCTCCTACAACGACAAGCACAACCAGGACAACGGCGAGGACAACCGCGACGGCAGCGCACAGAACGACAGCTGGAACTGCGGTGTCGAGGGGCCGACCGACGATCCCGGGGTGGAGGCCCTGCGCGAGCGCCAGGTTCGCAGCTTCTTCACCGTGCTGCTGCTGTCCCAGGGGCGACCCATGTTCGTGATGGGCGACGAGGTCCGGCGCACCCAGCAGGGCAACAACAACGCCTACTGCCAGGACAACGAGATCAGCTGGTTCGACTGGGCCCTGGTGGACCGCAACCGGCATCTGCTCGACTTCGTCTCCCGGCTGCTGCGCTTCCGTCGGCTGAGCCCCTTCTTCCAGGACGACCGGTTCTGGACCGAACCGGGCGGCGCGGATGTCACCTGGCACGGCGTCGAGGTCGACCGCCCCGATTGGGGGGCTACGTCGCACGCCCTGGCCTTCGAACTGACCCTGGACCAGGACCGCGACACCCGCCTCTACGTGGCCCTCAACGCCTATTGGGAGCCGCTGGAGTTCGAACTGCCGCGGTTGCCGGCGGGGCGATGTTGGGCGCTGGCCGCCGACACCGCCGCCCCGGCGCCCGATGACGTGCCCGTCCCGCCGCGGCCGCAGCCCGTCGACGCGCGCAGCTTCCTGGTCGGCGCACGGGCCGCGGCCGTCCTCGGTTCGATCTCCATCCCGGACGATGTGCGATGATGGCGCCCGATCGCGGGGTCGCCGCGTCTGCTGGGAGGGAACGAGATGAGGCTGGGACGTAGCGCGAGGTGGATGACGGCGGCCGCCGTGGTGGTGGCCGGAGTGCTGTTGATGCCGCAGGCCGCCATGGCCGCCACGGTCACCAACGGCAGCTTCGAGACCGGTGATTTCACCGGGTGGACCACCCAGGCCCAGGATCAGCAGGGTGCGGCCGGGCTCTGGTCGGTGTACACGGGCACGACGCCCCCGCTCTCCGGGACCACGCTGCCCGCCCCGATGTGCGGCACCCACGCGGCCGTGGCCGACCAGGAAGAGGCTAGCTCCAACGTGCTCTACCAGGACCTGACGTTGGAGGCGGGGGAGGCCCACACCCTCACCTTCACGCACTACTACAACAACACCGCCACCGAGGGTGACTCCGACACGCCGCTGTTCGCCAGCCCGGCCACCCTCGACTACACCGTCGACGCAGCCAACCAGCAGTACCGGGTCGACATCATGAAGGCGAGCGCAGATCCCTTCTCGGTCGCCTCCGCCGACATCCTCCAGACGGTCTTCCAGACCCAGCCGGGTGATCCAGCCACCCTGGCGCCCACGCCGGTGACCGTCGACCTGAGCGCGTACGCCGGCCAGACCGTGCGCCTGCGCTTCGCGGTGGTGGTGAACCAGGCCGTCCTCAACGCCGGGGTGGACTGCGTCAACCTGACGTCGACGCCGATCCCCACCACCTCCACGACGACGTCCACCACGGCCGCGCCCACCACGACGGCGGCGCCGGCCGCCAAGGCGGTGGCCGCCGCGCCCGCCTTCACCGGCTGAGAACCGGCTGGGCGGATCATCACGACGAGCTGACGGCCGCGCCGGCCGGCGCGGCAGTCAGGAACGCGCCAGGCCGGAACGTCGCGGTCAGGGAGGCGGTGGCTCGAGTCGGAGCCGATCGGGCTCCCAGTAGGCGCGCAGGGCCGTGATCCGGCCCTGGTCATCGACCCGGTAGGTGTACACCCCCTCCACGATGGCCCGGCTCCCGTCGGGCAACGTGGTGGTGATGGTGCCGACGTTGGCGCACTCGCGACCGCCGGCGTAGGACTCGCGGATCGAGAAGGCCACCCGCCCCGAGGCGATCACCGAGTCGTAGAACGCGGCGATCATCGCCGCGCCGCGGTGGCCCTGCCCCTCGGGGTCGAACATCGACTGGCCGATGGGATCCTGCACGAGGGCGTCGGGCGCGAACAGCCCGAGCCACCCGTCGCGGTCGCCAGCTTCGACCGCGGCCATCGACGCCCGCGACGCGTCGCGGGCCGGATGGGCGTCGTAGTGCTCCATGCCTTCCATGGCTCGAACCCTATGACGCCGCTCAGGCCGGTGAGGCCGATCAGACCGAGATGGGCAGGGACTCGAAGCGGCGCACGAAGGCGCCGGGGGCGTACCGGCCGGCTTCGGGGTCGACCTCGAATTCCGGGATTCGGGCCAGCAGCTCCTCGAGCGGCGACGCGTCCCCTGCAGCCGGGCGGCCGCCGCTCCCAGGCAGAAGTGGGGGCCCGACGTGAAGGTGAGCAGCCGGTCGATCGGCCGGCCGATGTCGAGGTCGCTCGCCGTCGGGCCGAACTCGCGCTCGTCCCGGTTGGCCGAACCGTAGAGCAGGTGCACCCGGCTGCCGGCCGCCAGCTCCACCCCCTGCACCTCGGTGTCGGTGGTGACGAAGCGCGACAGGCCCTGCACCGGGGAGGTCAGCCGCAGCAGCTCCTCGACCGCGCCGGGGATCCGCGACGGGTCCTCGACCAACCGCCGACGCTGGTCGGGGTGCGCGCTCAGCAGCTCGGCCGACCCGCCCAGCAGCCCGGTGACGGTGTCGTTGCCTCCGGCGATCATCACGAAGGCGTAGCCGAGCACGGCCTCGACCGACACCGACTCCCCGCCGATCGAGGCATGCACCAGTTGGGAGACCATGTCGTCTTCCGGCTTGCGTCGACGCTGCTCGATGAGCCCGGTGAAGTAGCCGTAGAGCTCGCCCACCGCGTCGCGGGCCCCGCCCAGCACGTCGCCGGCCGCGTTGGCCGCCACGATCGACGTGCTCCATCGGTCGAACCGGGCCCGGTCGGCTCTCGGGCACCCCGAGGTAGCGGGCCACCACGAAGCTGGGCAGCGGGCTGGCCAGCTCGGCCACGAAGTCGGCTTGGCCGTCGTCGCGGATGCGCTGGCGCATGGACTCGATTCGCTCGACCACGAAGGCCCGCACCTCGGCCTCGACGGTGGCCACCGCCCGGGGCGTGAACCCACGCGACACCAGCCGGCGGTAGGCCGTGTGATCAGGCGGGTCCATCATCACCAGGGTCGGGACCAGCCCGAGCGCCTCGATGTCGCCCCCGTCGAGGGACAGACCGTGGTTCGACGAGAACGTGGTCGTGTCCCGGGCCGCGGCGAACACGTCGGCGAAGCGCGACAGCACGTGGATCCCGGCATGGCCGGTGCGCGCCGCCACCGCGTCGTGGCCGGGCAGGTCGTCGTAGGCCACGAAGTGCACCGGATCCTCGTCCCGAAGCCGGCGGTAGATGGCCCAGGGTTCGCGCACCACCGTCGGGTCGAACGGGTCGTAGGTCAGGTCGGCCTCAGCGGGCATGGTGAAGGATCGCACCGGCGGGGTCGCACCGCCAGCAGGAGTCCGGTCACCCCGGCGGTAGGCAAGCGAGCGGCTGGCCACGTCTGCCATCGCCGAGCGCATGGGAGGGGATCCAGCCAGGGATGGGACGGTTCGCCGGCTCAGACGTCCTTGGGGAACGAACCCACCACCACGATCGCGCCCACGAGCAGGGCGATGGCCATGCCGAGCAGGAAGACCCGAGCCCGGAAGGTGTCCATCTTCGAGCTGATGCCGGCGAAGAACAGCACGGTGGCGAACACGATGGTCATCAGCACGTAGTTGTCCGACCGCTGGTTGGCGGCGCGGGCGGTGGCCGACTGGCTCTCGGCTTTCCGGTCGAGGCTGGCCGCGTCCTTGGCCGCCGTCACCTGGTACTGCGGCATGACGAACGGGGTGGCCGGCGCCTTGGGGTTGATCCTGGGATGGGTGGCGACCCAGGCGTCGACGGCGACCTTGAACTCGGGACGGAATCGTTCGTAGAGGAAGCCCGACAGGCTGTTCGGATCCGGCACGTAGGGCTCGTTCGCCGTCGCCGGCTGCGCCAGAAGGCCTTCCTGCTCGGCCGCCTGGAGCCACTGGGTGAAGGTGATCACGTCGACGGTGGTCTCCTGGCCGGCCAGCGTCGACTGCTTGGTCGACTCGACCCGGCTGGCGCCGGCCTGGCTGTAGCTGTTGGCCTGCACCCCGCTCCACTTGGCCGACTGGAAGCCCGTCCAGGCGGCGAGCACCGCGGCGATGGACAACACGATCGCCTCGATCAGCTCGAGCTTGCGGTCCTGGCGGTGGGCGTCGGTTCGCTTCTCCTCCGCCGCCTCGAGGTCGCTCAGCCGTCCTTCGTCGATGGAGCTCGCGGCCGGTTCGGATCCCTCGGACGACGGTGCCACCACCGGAGCCTAACGACGCCCGGCGGGCTCGAACGGCATGCGGGACCACGTGACGCTGTGTGCCTCGTCCCACCCCTCGACCAAGGAGGGTGGCGATCTCCCGCCCGGCTTCGTCGATGCCGCACCACGTGACCTCGATCCAGGAAGGACTCACCGATGTCGAGGATCCGGCGGGGGCGGTACCCTGCTCCGGTCGACGTGGATGGCGGCAGGTTCAGCGGGCGGTCGTGGTGGGCAGGCGCAGGAGCTGCATGTCGTGGCGGTCGTAGACCGTGGTCGCCCCCTCGGATTCGAGGACGGTGGCCAGCGCCCGATCCCGGCTCGACCCGGGGTGCAGCAGCACGAACCGCAGGTCGTAGCGGTCCTGGATGGCGCGCCGCTCGGCGGCGCTGGTGGCCGGGTCCAGGTAGCGGCTGCCGAGCGGCCCGCCGGGCGGGGACGTCGTCGAGGAAGACCTGCGGGTAGCCCGGCACCAGCGCCCGCCCGGCCGTGGCCGGGATGAGCTGGTCGTCGGTGGTGCTGGTGCCCAGCACCACCTGGCGGCCGCTCACGTAGCGCGACCAGGAACCGGTAGGTGTCGTCCTTGCGTGCGTAGGAGCTCGAGTCGCGGATCGACGACGGGAGCAGGGGACCGGGGACCATGCGGATCCACCCCGGTGAGGTGGTGGCCACACCCAGCACCAACAACCCGGCCAGCCCCACGGCGACCGGCCCGCATGGCGGTGCTGGCGTCGCCCCATCGGAACCCCACCTCGAGACCGACCCACCCCGTCGGCCGCCCCCACGGCGAGGGCCAGCACCACCAGGGAGATGGCTCGGCCGTAGGTCTGATGATCGGTCATCCAGCCCCCCAGGTAGAGGGCGGTGCCGGTCACCAGCAGCAGGCCGAGCGGGTCGAGGTGGTCGGCCTTCCACCGGCGCCACAGGAAGGGCAGGGCCAGCAACATCGGGAAGATGCGGACCAGGATGAGGCGGTAGATGCCGGCGTTGGACGAGTCGTACGAGCCGCCCTGGGTGACCAGCGACAGCACCGAGTAGTACGGCCAGGTCACGCACAGCCCGGCGGCCACGACGGCGGCCGCCATCAGCCCGATCCAGGACCCGCGGCCCCGTGCCCGGCAGGCGGCCACCACCACCAGGCCGGCGGACAGCCAGGTCTCCGGTGATGGGGTGCACGATCAAGGTCAGGGCCAGGCCGGCGCAGAGCCCGGCGAACCACTCCCAGCGGGGGTCGCGACAGGCGCGCAGCGCCGCGGTCAGGGTCAGCGAGCGCGACGGGCGCGGCGAAGGCCGACGGGTAGGGCGCCCCGAAGCCGATCGAGTTCAAGCCGAAGACCCCGCTGGCTCGCAACGGCTCGAACCCCCAGAGCAGCAACAGGAACAGCAACGCCCAGAACGGGGCGCGCCGGTTGTCGGTGATCTCGATCACGAACAGCCACAGCGCCCCCATCAACAGGACCACGTTGAGGACGGCAGCCAGCGAGAGCACGGCGATGGCGCCCCGTCCGGTGACGTGGCCGATCAGGCCGAGGGCGACGGTGTAGGGCGAATAGTCGGGGTGGGTGGTGGCAGCCCGCACCAGCGGGTGGGTGGGGTCGACGGGTCGGGCGATGAGCTCTCGCACCACGGCCACGTGCTGCCACATGTCGGTCGACCACTGGCCGTTGGCGGTCTGGATGGCGACGCCGATCACGGTGACCGCCGACAGCACGAGATACCGGTGCCGGCTCAGCCAACCACCTTCGGCCGCCGCCACCGGTCCCAGCACCTGATCGGCGCGGAAGGTTCCCGGCGCTGACCTCGACGGCCTCATCGCCGTGAAGCGGGTGCCCGGCTGCCCGAAAGACCGTCGGCCGGGTGCCGGTGCCTCGAAGTCGTTCGAGACGAGCTCGGGCCCTGCGTCCTGGCCGGCGACGGGGACGGATCGGGTGGTGTGATCATCCCTCGGCCAGGGCTTCCACGGCGTCGGCGGCGTCGTCGAGGTCGAGGTGGGGCTCGTCGAACCGGCGGACGTCGCGGTAGGTGCGATCCCGACCGGCGTCGGTGACGAACCAGCCGATCAACCGGTCGAGGATGGCGTGGCGCAGCACCGGCGGCATGTCCTGCAGGTCCTGGGGCGGCACCCGGCCGGCCACCAGCAGGCGTCCGAGATCGTAGAGGTCCGAGGCCCGCTTCTCCGGTTTGGACGATGCCCGCAACGACACCGTGGTGGCCTTCATGGCCACCAGCCCGGCGGTGCTGGCCACCATCCGGGCGGGCGCCACGGCCAGGCGGTCGCCGGCCCGATCGTCGACGGCCACGATGTCGATGGGGGTGGCCGTGTCGTGGGCCCAGGTGTGGGCGACCACGTTGAGCTCGAGGTCCGACAACGGCTCGGCGGTCCCGTTCCGGCTGGCCGCTTCGAGCTGAGCGGCCAGGTCGTGGCCCGACATCGGCGCCACGTCGATCACGTCCAGATCCAGGTGGTCGGCGAAGTGGTATTGGCCGCCGCTCACCGAGGTCACGGCCAGGCCGGCCACCGCGTCGTGGTAGCGCGGCAGGTCGCGGGCCACCGCGTCCAGGTCGACGGTGGTCCGGTGCGGTGTGCCCACCCGGCACATCACGGCCAGCCCGCCGATGAGCCGCAGCTCGGGCGGCAGGCGCGACAGCAGCTCGACCTCGCGGTGGGTCGAGCCGCCGCGCCGACCCGACAGCAGGACCTGCGCTCCGGCGGTCACGCCGTGCCCGGCACGATGCCCCAGGATTCGACGATCTCGCGGCCCCGAGCGGGGTCGGCCCCCAGGCGCAGGGCGCACACCAGCGGGTGGGCCACCCGCCACGGGTGGTCGTCGTCGGGGGGTAGGCCCTCCAGCTCGGGCAGCCAGCGCACCGGCGACTGGCGAACCCAGCACCGGGTGGGCAGCTCGCGGTCGACCAGGCCCCGGGCCCGGCGCAGGGCGGCGGCGGTGGGCACATAGCACCGAGCAGGCAGATCACCGGCGGCCGGGATGTGCGCGCCGCCGAGCGTGGCCGCTCGCTCGTCGACGCGGACCAGCTCGTCGGGCCCCAGCCGGATGGCCACCGCGTCGAGGTCGACGGGTAGGGCCAACCAGCCGTCGTCGGGCCAGCGTTCGGCCGTCTCCCAGAACAGGTCGGGGAGCAGGGGCAGGTGGGTCCTGGCGCCGATGAGGCCACGCTCGACGAACCGGCCGATGAGCTCGTGGGTGGTGCCCACGCTGCGCCCGATCTTGGTGGCCACCCGCCGGGCCGTCACCGGTTCGTCGGGCGCGCACAGCGCGGCCAAGGCGATCTCCAGCCCGACGGTGGTCCACACGTTGCCGGTGCCCGGCCGATCGACGGTGGCCGTGGGCAGGGCCGAGTCGATCCGCAGGCCTGGCACCCACAGGCGCAGATGGCCACGGCGGTCGAGCCAGCCCCACCCGGCGGCGCGCAGCACCTCACGGCCGGCGTCGCTGATGCGATCGGCCACGACCAGCGCGGGCAGGCGGTTCGGTGCGCCGCTCACCAGGTCACGCAGGTCGGCCGGCGTGGGGTGGGCGCGCTCGACCAGTTCGGGGACGAGCCGCTGGCCGTCCACCACCAGCACGTCGCCCTCGGCGTGGGCGTGGATGCCGATGGAGGTCAGGGCCTCGACCACCTCGGCCCCGGTTCGAACGCCATCCTGCGTTCCTGCCGTCACGAACACAGAACAGTAGCAGGTCAGCGTTGGAACAACAACCCGTGTTCGGCACGATCCGCCGTCACGAATGCCGAACGCGGCGGAGCGGAGCGAAGCCGCTCGCAGGGTGACACCCGGATGGCGAAGCGCCCGCAGGGAGGCTTGCCGACCGGAGGGCCAGGCAACAGAGCTAATCGATCAGCGCTTGGTAGACGAGCTGCCTGAGCTGGGTGCGGATGGGAAAGGTGCTCGAGGGCAGGAGCTGGGTGAAGAAGAGCGCGGTGAGGTCCTCGACCGGATCCACCCAGAACGCGGTGCTGGCCGCGCCGCCCCACGCGTACTCACCCGGGCTGGACAGCACCTTGTTGGCGGCCGGGTCCAGCACCACCGAGAAGCCCAGGCCGAAGCCGACCCCGTCGAAGGTGGTCTCGGCGAACAGCGGTCGACCGAAGGCCTCGAGGTCGGCACCGCCCGGCAGGTGGTTGCGGGCCATGTAGTCGACGGTGCGAGGGCTCAGCAGGCGCACCCCGTCGAGCTCGCCGCGGTTGCGCAGCATCTGGGTGAAGCGGTGGTAGTCGGCCGCGCTCGACACCAGGCCGCCACCGCCCGAGAGCATGGCGGGCGGCGAGAGGGCGGCGCGTCCGGCCGCCTCCAAGCGCACCGCCGTTCGCTGCGGACCGGCGCCGTAGAGCGCGGCCAGGCGGGCCTGGTCGGACTCGGGCACCGAGAACCCGGTGTCGGTCATGCCCAGCGGCCCGAAGATCTGCTCGGCCAGGAACCGATCGAGCGGTTGGCCCGAGATCACCTCCACCAGCCGGCCCAGCACGTCGGAGGAGACCGAGTAGTTCCACTCCGTGCCCGGCTCGAACAACAGCGGCAACGACGCCCACGCATCCACCGCGCCGGCCAGGTCGAGATCGGGCGGGCTGCCCCACTCGAAGCCGGCGGCCCGGTACCCGGCGTCCACCGGATGGGCGTAGTGGAAGCCATAGGTCAGCCCCGAGGTGTGGGTCAACAGGTGCCAGATGCGCACCGGTTCGGTGGCCGGCACGGTCACCGGCGATTGCGACGATCCGCTGCGGTACACGCGTTGGTGGCGGAACGACTCGATGTAGCGGTGCAGCGGGTCCTTCAGCTCGAAGGCGCCCTGCTCGTAGAGCATCATCGCCGCCACCGAGGTGATCGGCTTGGTCATCGAGTAGATGCGCCACAGCGTGTCGCGCTCGACGGGCAGGTCGGCCTCGCGGTCGCGATGGCCCCGGGCGCTCACGTAGGCCACCCGACCGTGGCGGGTGACCACGGCCATCCAGCCGGCCAGCCGTCCGTCGTCCACGTAGGTGGCGAAGTGGCGCTCGATCCGATCGAGCCGGTCCGGATCGAACCCGACCTCGTCCGGCGACACCTCGACCGGCAGGTCTCCCATGGTGCGTGCTCCTCTTCTCTGGCTCCGGCGGCTTCGGGCTCAGTGGGTGGTGGCGTCCTGTTCGGCTTCGCGCAGGCGGGTGGCCAGGGCGGTGAGCATCCGGCGCGACACACCAGGCCACTCGTCGAGCACCGCCGCCACCTCTCGTTGGCCGAGCACGTACAGCTCGAGTGGGGTGACGGCGGTGACGGTGGCCCCGCGGGGCGCGTCGTCGAGCACGGCCAGCTCGCCGAAGTACTGCCCCGGGCGCCAGTCGGGCCACCGAGCGTCCGTCACGCACCACCTCGGCCTCGCCCTCGACGATGAGGTAGAGCTCGCTGCCGGGCATGCCCTGTTCGACCACGTTCTGGCCGGCCGCCACCGACATCGGTTCGGTGACCTGGGCGATCAGGGCCAGCTCGCGGTCGGTGCAGGTCGAGAACAGGTCGACCGTCGCCAGCTGTTCAACCACGTTGCTTCGGGGCATGGTTCGGCGCTCCTCAGGTGACCCCGGCCCGCTTGCGGCCGATGATGGTGGAGATGAGCACCGCCAGGAACAGCGCGGCGCCGTTGAAGACGTCGTTGATCCAGTTCTGCACCCCGGCCAGCGACAGCCCGGTCACGGTGAAGGCCAGGAAGAAGATGGCCACCAGGGTGCCGACCACGTTGAACCGGCCGGGCTTGATGGCGGTGGCGCCCAGGTAGGCGGCGGCCAGTGCCTGGAGCGTGTTGGCCACGGTGCCGAGCTGGGGGCTGGCCCCGCCGTTGCTGCCCACCCACAGGATGCCGGCGAAGCCGGCCAGCGCCCCGGAGATCACGAAGGCCAACATCACCAGCAGGTCGACGCGCAGGCCGACCAGGCGGGCTGCGTCGCGGTTCGAGCCGATGCTCTGGAGGTAGCGGCCGTATGGGGTGTGCTCGAGCAGGTAGTAGACGCCGAGGGCGACCACGGCCAGGTAGTAGACGGTGCGCGGGATGCCCAGCCAGTCGCCCGAGACCAGGTTGACCAGGGTGGGGGAGATCCCCGTGATGATCGACTGGCCGGTCGTGTACCACTCGACGATGCCGGCCAGCACGGTGGAGACGCCGAGCGTCACGATCAGCGAGTTCACCCCGATGCGGGCCACGGTGTTGCCGTTGGTCAGCCCGACGAAGGCGCCGATGGCGATGGGCACCAGGATGGCCAGGCCCACCGGCCAGCCCAGCCGGGACATGAACCCGGCGCACAGCACCTGGGTGAGGCCGGCGATGGAGCCCACGGAGAAGTCGAACTCGCCGCAGGTCAGCGGGATGATGATGGCCATGGCCAGGATGCCCACCACCGCCTGGCTGCTCAGGACGTTCTTGATGTTGGCGCTGGTCGGGAACGTGCTCGACGTCTTGGACCAGAAGCTGAAGAACACGAACGTGAGGGCGAACAGGATCACCAGCGCGTAGCGCTCGATGAACCACAGGACGCGGCCCCCGCCGGACGACCCGCGGTCGGGTTCGGCCGTTCCGCGAGGCCAGGTCGCCGGTGCCCGGCGCGTCGAGCGAGGTCGCGGCCCCGCCGTCGGCCGCCACCGGTGTCCTCCCCGGCGTCTTCGAACCCTCCGGGTCGGCACCCGCGGGCGCGTCGGGGTCGAGGCTCATGAGGCCACCTCCTGGGTGCGCAACGCCAACTCGGTGAGTCGGATCGGTTCGATGTCGGGTGGTCGCAGCTCGGCCGACACCCGTCCGCCGGTCAGGACCAGCACCCGGTCCGACACCCGGGCCAGCTCCTCGAAGTCGCTGGTGACCAGCAGGACCGAGCAGCCCTGGTCGACGGCCTTGGACACCAGGGCGTAGATCTCGGCCCGGGCGTTCACGTCCACGCCCTGGGTGGGTTCGTCCAGCAGCAGCACCGTGGGGTCGCGCTCGAGCCAGCGGGCCAGGATCACCTTCTGCTGGTTGCCACCCGACAGCGTCCCCATCTCCTGGCGCTCCGAGGAGGCCCGGATGAAGAAGTCGCCGATGGCGTCGCGCGCCTCGGCGTCGGCTTGCCGGCGGTGCAGGCGCAGCCCGTGCCAGTAGCGGTCGACCATGGCCGCGGCCAGGTTCTCCGACAGGGTCAGGTCCGGGAACACGGCTTCACCGCCGCGGTCCTCGGGCACGTAGGCCACCCCGGCCTCCATGGCCTGACCGATGTGGCGGAAGCGCTGGGGCCGGCCGTCGATCTCGATCGTGCCCGACCGCACCGGGTAGGCGCCGAAGATCATCTTGAGCAGCTCGGATCGGCCCGAGCCCAGCAGCCCGGCGATGCCGAGCACCTCGCCCTTGCGCAGCTGGAGGTCGACGCCGTGCAGGGGTCCGCCGGTCAGCCCCTTCACCTCCAGGGCCACCTCGTCGGTGGTCACCGCCGGCATCTCCGGGTACATGCGGTCGAGTGCCCGCCCGGCGATGAGCTCGATCAGGCGGTTCTCGGTGATCTGCGTCGGCGTCGAGGGTGCCGGCCAGCCGACCGTCGCGCAGCACCGTGGCCCGATCGGCGATGTCGATGACCTCGTTGAGGCGGTGGCTGACCAACAGGATGGTCTGGCCGTTGCGGGCGAAGCGGTTGAGCGCGCCCATCAGACGTGCCACCTCCGCCCGGGGAAGCGAGGCCGTGGGCTCGTCGAGCACCAGGACGCCCGAGTGCTCCCCCTCCTGGTCCTGCACGGCACGCACGATGGCCACCATGGCCCGTTCGGCCGGGCGCAGGGTGTGCACCGGTGCGTCGGGCGACACCGCGATGTCGTAGCGGTCGAGCAGGGCCTGGGCGCGACGGCGCAGAGCCCGACCCCGGATCGAGCCGGCCCAGGTCGTGTCGTAGGCGCTGCCGATGGCGATGTTGTCGGCCACCGACAAGGCCGGGAACACCGCCGCGTTCTGGTGCACGAAGTGCAGGCCCAGGGCCTTGGCCGAGCCGGGCGTGGTCTGGTCGCTGGCCGTGGTGGTGCCGCCGACCTCGATCGTGCCCCCGGGATCACCGTGGTAGACGCCGGCCAGGATCTTGATGAGGGTGGACTTCCCCGATCCGTTGCCGCCCAGCAGGGCGTGGATCTGGCCCGGCGCCACGTCGAAGGAGACGTCGATCAGTGCCCGGGTGCCGGGGAAGGTCTTGGACAGGTGGGCGATGCGCAGGGCCGGCCCCGATGGGGGCGCGCCGGGCGCGCCCCCAGGGGATGGCCGATCGCTCTCGTCCGGGCTGGTCTGGTCAGGCTGGGGTTCCGGGGGAGTGCCCCCGTCGCTCATGAGCTGACGCCCCACGCCTTCTGGTACTCGGCCTTGAAATCGACCGGCGGGACGAAGTTGCCCGAAGGCGGGAGGCCGTGGGTGGCATCCACCATCGTCCAACCGATGCCGCTGTCGACCGGCTTCTGGCTCAGGAAGACGCTGTTGAGGGTGTCGACCGAGGCCCAGCCGACCCACTCCGAGGAGATCACGTTGACCGCGGTGATCTTGCCCGTGCGGATCAGGTCGAGCTCGTCGGAGAAGCCCTCGCCGCCCATCACGTCGACGTGGTGGGGGTTGGCGCCCAGGGCCGGGGCCACGCCGAGGGTGGTCACGTAGGTGTACGGGCTCTTGACCCAGGTGGCCTCCGGGTGCTGGAGCAGGGCGGCCTGGATCTTCTGCACGACCTGGCCGTTGGTCAGATCCTGGGTGGTCACGCTCACCGTGTCCACGATCTGGGAGCCGCCCGAGGCGTCGATCACGTTCTTGAAGCCCTGCAGCGTCCAGTACAGGACGGTGAACTCCGGATCGTTGATGGCGATGATCTTCGCCTTGTTCTGCGACTTGGCGATGATGTAGTTGGCCTGGTCGGCGCCGTAGGACTCCGAGAACTTGTCCGGGTTGGTGGCCTTGGGCCCGAAGTTGATGTTGGCCGTGTACAGGCCGGTGGCCTCGTTGCCGGCCTTGGGGTCGTTGCAGTCGAAGCCGTAGATGGCTGACCACGGCGATGTGGGCCGCCTTGGCCTCGGTCAGCGGCTGCTTGACCGTGTCGCAGTCGATGGCGTCGAGGACGATCCCGTCGGCGTGGGCGGCGATGGCCTGGCGCACCAGCGGGGCATAGTTCGACGGGTTCAACTTGGCGTCGTAGAGATCGACCTGCCACCCGATGGCCTTGGCCGCGGCCACGGCGCCGTTGGACGGCACCGAGCTGCTGCTGGCGGCCTGGCCGGCCGAGATGACCACGATGTGCTTGCCCTTGGCCGCGGGCCGCGACTTGGGATCGACGTTGCGGTTCGTGCCCTTGTAGGCCAACTGCGTCGCGGCCTCGGCCTTGGCCAGCGCGGCGGCGCTCCCGCCGCCGAGGTGCCAGCCTGTCGTGTTGCCGGTGGCGGTGTTCGACGATTTCGAACTGCTGCAGGCCGCCAGTGCGACGACCATCACGATGGCCACCCCTGCTCGGCGAATCAACACGTTGCGCGTCATCGGGTCTCCTCCCCCTATGGGGCCCCCGGAAGGACGACCCCTCGAGTCGCCCGGCCCCGCGCTGGACGATGTGGCGCCAGCTAAGCACGATCGCGGGCCCCATGCGCGCGTGGACGCCGGATTCGGGGTGGTCGACCCCTGATCGCGCCGCATCAGACCCGTCGGGCCCACACCGCCCACAGCGGGTCACCCCGGGATCCCAGCGGCGTGCGGAGCTCGGCTGTCGGCTCGTCGAACCCACCGGCTCAGGCGGAAGTACCGGGGACGATCTCCAGGCAGCCGGCGGCGTCGGCCAGGGCCCACCCCCGGATCACCTTGGTGGGGAAGCAGCGGTTGGAGTACGTGACCACGAAGCGTCCACCCGGGCGCAGCACCCGGGCCACCTCGGCGAAGACCTCCACCGGTCGGACCAGATAGTCGACCGACGCACAGCAGGTGGCATCGTCGAAGCGGTGATCGTCGAAGGGGAGCCGCGGATGGCGGTTGAGGTCGTGCACCACCCAGTCCGCCGCCTGCGGGTTGGCGGCCAGCTCGCGCTCGTTCATGCCCAGCACCACCAGGTGCCTCGGGCGGGCCGGGAAGTGCGAGACCCACGACGCCATGAGGTCGAGCACGTCGCCTTCGACGGCCAGCTCCTCATAGAGGGCTCCCACCGCGGCGACGGCGCCTTCGTCGATGTGGGTCACGAACCGGTCCGGCCCGTAGAACCGTTCGTCGTCGGCGTCGTCCT
The DNA here is from genome assembly GCA_963793965.1 of uncultured Microthrixaceae bacterium. Lineage (GTDB taxonomy): Bacteria > Actinomycetota > Acidimicrobiia > Acidimicrobiales > Acidimicrobilacustridaceae > UBA4742. Next base: position 414,899 of record CAWCCB010000004.1, on the reverse strand, counting down.
GGCGGTCGAAGAAGCCCGGGGGGAAGTCCTCGCCGATCGGCATCGGACCACCTTGGCAGACGGGACCGCTCCCTCTGCGCACGACATCGGACCGCGACCGGCCCGGCGCCCTGGCGCCGTGTCGGAGAGGGGTTGCGCCCGGTCACCGCAGTAGCATTCGCCCCCATGGCCGGGGACCTCAGCACGGCTGACGGGATCGAGGCCGTCCGATGAAGCCCGGGGCCCGGCGGGCCCGCTCGCTGGCGGTGGTCGTCGTGCTGGCCGTCGCCGTGTTCGCGGGCACCTGGGCCGTGGCCTTCCTGGCGCGCCCCGAGCACGTCGTGCGGTTGACGGCCCAGGCCGCGGTGGCCGCCAACGGCTCGGCTCAGGTGAGCGAGACGATCGACTACCGCTTCAGCGGCATCGATCACCACGGCATCTACCGCGACGTCCCCGGCTTGGCCGCCGACACGCCTGGCATCACCGCCACCGACAACGGCCGGCCCGCCCAGGTGCTGACCACGGCCAACGAGGTCGCCCAGCCCGACGCCCACATCCGCATCGGTGATCCCGCCCGCACCATCAGCGGCGACCACGCCTACCTGGTGACCTATCCGTTGCCGACGGTCATCGACGTGAACGGCAAGCTCGACTGGAACGGGGTGGGCACCGGCTGGGGAGTCGACATCGACCGGACCGACCTGGACGTTTCCGGACCGTGGACCTGGATCGATCCGACCTGCCAGCAGGGGGCGGAGGGCTCGACCAACCCGTGCACCGTGACCCAGCCCGAGCCGGGACTGCTGACCGTGCATGTGGGCCACCTCGGCCCTCACCAGGGGGTCACCGTCGAAGCCGGTCGAGGCGCGGCGCTGGCCGCCGCCCCCGCCCTGCCCCTCGGTTGCACCGGTGCGCTGGCCGCCGTTGGGCACGTCGCCCTTCGTCACCGCCGCGGTGGCCGCGCTGGCCGTTCCTGGTGGCCGCTCTGGCCCTGCGGGCCCTGCTCGAGCGGCTCGGACGAGACGAGGTGGTCGGGGCCGGCGCCACCGATGTGGCGTTCGCCGAGGCCAGCACCGGTTCGGCGCGACGCGTGAGCGCCCACGACCTGGCGGAGATGGCCTCCATCGAGTTCGCGCCGCCGGCCGAGCTCACCGCTTGGCAGGGCGGACTGTTGTGCACCGAGGAGGTGCTCGACGCCCACAAGGTGGCCTGGCTGCTGGAGGCCGCCATCGCCGGTCACCTCCAACTCGACGAGCGGGAGGGCACGGTCACGCTCAGCCGTCTGGCCGAGCAACCGCCCGCCCCGGTTCTGGCGCCGGGCCGGCCGGCGGCCCCCGGCGGTGAGGTCGAGGCGCTGCTCGACCAGGGCTTCGCCGGTCGTTCGGCCATCACCCTCGGCTCCTACGATCCGTCCTTCGCGGCCATGTGGAAGGCGCTTGGAGGCGGATCTGACCGGTTGGATGGCCACCAGCCCGTTGTGGGAGGCGCGGGGTCGTCGCCACCAGCGCACCGTGCGCCTGGTCGGGGTGGTGCCCACCCTGGGCGGTCTGGCGGGGGTCGCCGCCGGCGCGTTCGCCGTGGCCCGACACGGATCCGCCTTCCTGGCCGTGGTGGCGGCGGCCGGCCTGGTCGCCGGTCTCGGCGTGGCCGCGATGACCGCCGGGTTCGAGCTCATGGTCCGCACCCCGCAGGGCTCGGGGCTGTGGGTGCGGGTCGAGTCGTTCCGGCGGTTCCTGCACGACTCCGAGGGACCCCAGGCCGAGGAGGCGGCCGAGCGGGGCGTGCTGCGCCAGTACACCGCCTGGGCCATCGCCCTCGACGAGGTCCACCACTGGTCGAAGGCGGTGGAGGCGGCCGGCGCGCAGATCGACGACCGTGGACCGCGCCGGATTGGGCTACGTCTACCTGGCCCCGGCGCTGGTCAGCAGCACCCGCACGGCCAGCGTGGCTCCCCATTCGTCGGGCGCGGGCGGCATGGGTGGCGCGGTGGGGGCGGCTTCGGGGGCGGGGGCGGCGGCAGCTGGTGAGCAGGGGTGGCGGCCACTGGCGGCGAGGCCGCCACCTCCTGCGCGGGTTGATCACATGCCGTTCTCGATGGTCTTGACGGAGAAGTCGGCGTTGATCTTCACGGTCACGTGCGAGCCGTCGGCCTTGACCATGTGGGCCTCGTAGGTGGCACCCTCGGCGTCGTTCTCGACGCGTTCGACGGTGGCGCCGGGCACCGCGGCCTTGGCCGCGGCGGTGACCTTGGTGGCGGTGTCACCGGTCAGCAGGGTCTCGGTGATCCCGTTGGCCTGGTGACCGCCCCTTGCTCGGATCCATCTGGGGTGCCTCGCCGCCCGGCGTGGCCGCCCGGTGGCTGCCGGGCGCGGCGGTGGACGGGCTGGACGGGCTGGCTGCCGGGGTCGTGGTCGCGGTCTGGGCGTTGGCCGTGCCCAGCAGGCTGGCGCCGAGGGCGCCCCCGGCCAGGCTGGCCGCGACGATGGCGGCTCCGGCGGTGGCCTTGCGGAAGGTGTTCATGCAGGTGCTCCTGAGCTCCGGGAGAGGTCCCGGTCGAGGGGTGGGGCCCCGAGGAGCCTCGGGGATGTGTCCAACGATGCGCCGAGGGCCCTCACGGACGGCTGGGTCCATGCTTGGAATCCCCGCCGATCGGCGCGCCGCTCGGCCCGATCCTCAGCGTCGGCGTCCCAGGGCCGGCGCCTAGCATGCCCGCCATGCCTGCCCCCCCGGACAACCGGCCCGACATCCCGCTGCTCACCTTCCTCGGCGGCGCCGGGACCGTGACCGGCAGCCGGTTCCTGGTCGAGACCTCCGCCGCCCGGGTGCTGGTCGACTGCGGCCTCTACCAGGGCATGAAGGAGCTCCGCGGAGCGCAACTGGGCCTCCTTCCCGGTCGATCCGGCGACCATCGACGCGGTGGTGCTCACCCACGCCCACATCGACCATTCGGGGGCCATCCCCCGGTCTGGTCGCCCAGGGCTTCTCCGGACCCGATCTACGCCAGCGCCAACACCGTCGCCCTGGCCGGGGTGGTGCTGCCCGACAGCGGCCACCTCCAGGAGGAGGAGGCGGCCTACGCCAACCGCAAGGGGTTCTCCAAGCACAAGCCCGCCCTGCCGCTCTACACGGAGGCCCAGGCTCGCGACAGCCTGGCCCGCTTCCGTCCCGTCGGGTTCGGGGTGACCACCGAGGTGGCCGCGGGGATCGCGGGTCACCCTGGCACCCGGCCGGGCACATCCTGGGTTCGTCGGTGGTCGCGCTCGACGTGGCCGCCGACGGCGGGCGGCGGCTGACCTTCAGCGGCGACCTGGGTCGAGCCCGCCATCCGCTGCTGGTGCCACCGGCGCCGATCGGCGAGACCGACGTGGTGCTGGTCGAGTCGACCTACGGGAACCGGTCCCACGACGACGCCGGCGCTCGGGAGACGTTCGCCGACGCCATCCGACGCACCGCCGGGCGCGGGGGGTGTGGTGGTCATCCCGGCCTTCGCCGTGGACCGCACCGAGGTGCTGCTCATGCAGCTCAAGGCGCTGCGGGAGGCCGGCGAGATCCCGGACCTGCCCATCTACGTGGACAGCCCCATGGCCCTGGCCGCGCTCGACATCTACCGCCAGGCGGTGTCGGACCGGGATCCCGAGATCCGCCCGAGGTGGTGGGGGCGGGCGACCCCTTCGGGATGCAGCACGTGCGGGCCACCCGGGAGGTCCAGGAGTCCATGGCGCTCGACCAGCTCACCGCTCCGGCCATCATCGTGTCGGCGTCGGGCATGGCCACCGGTGGCCGGGTCCTGCACCACCTGCGCCGGTACCTGCCCGACCACCGGGCCTCGGTGGTGCTGGTCGGGTACCAGGCCCAGCAGACCCGGGGCCGCCAACTGGCCGACGGCGTCCGCCAGATCAAGCTGCTCGGTCACTACCTCACCGTGCAGGCCGAGGTGGTGAACCTGCCGGCCTTCTCGGTGCACGCCGACCAGCAGGAGCTGGTGGGCTGGCTGGCCACCGCCACCTCGGCGCCCGAGGCCACCTACGTCATCCACGGCGAGCCGGAGTCGTCCGCCGCACTGCGCGACGCCGTCGAGCAACGGCTGGGCTGGAACGCCGTCGTCCCCCGGCTCGGCGAGAAGGTCCGGGTCGACCGGCGTCCGACGGGTCGCCGGTCCCGAGGCCCCGCCGGCACCTCGCACCGCCCCAACCCCCGCCTCCGCCCCGACCGCCGACCCCCGGCTCCGCCCCCGCCCCGACCCCCGTCCCGGCCGGGCCGCGGCCGGTGACCCTGGACGAGGAGCTGCTGGCCGGCCCCGACCACACCCTGGCCACCCTCCAGGGCGACGACGCCGGCGCGGGTGGCGCGCATGGAGGCCGAACTGGCCATGGGCTTCCGCACCCTGGCCGGCATCGGCCCGGCCGTGTCCATCTTCGGCTCGGCCCGCACGCAGCCCGACAGCCCCGAGTACGCACTGGCCCGGGCCACGGCCGCGGCGCTGGGCCGCCGCGAGGTTTCGCCATCATCACCGGCGGTGGCCCCGGCGTCATGGCAGCCGCCAACCGCGGGGCCCGCGATGTCGGGGCCCTGTCGATCGGGCTGAGCATCGAGCTCCCGGCCGAGCAGGAGATCAACGCCTACGTCGACCTGGCCATCGAGTTCAAGCACTTCTACATCCGCAAGATCATGTTCGTGCGCTACGCCTTGGCCTTCGTGGTGATGCCCGGCGGGCTCGGAACCCTCGACGAGCTCTTCGAGGCCCACTCCCTGATCCAGACGGCCAAGATCCAGCAGTTCCCCCTGGTCCTGGTCGGCTCCGCGTTCTGGTCGGGCCTGCTGGACTGGGAGCGCCGCCAACTGGTCGGTTCCGGCAAGGTCACCAGTCGCACGCTGGACCTGTTGCACGTGGTCGACGATCCCGAGGAGGTGGCCGGCCTGGTGGCCCGAGTCGAGTCGCCCGAGCAGGCCCTTGGTCCCTTCTCGGGGCGCGATCGGCTGGGTAGCGTGCGCTGGTCGGGCCCACATCGAGTCGCAATTCGACGCCCGGGCCAGAGGGGATCGCTCGTGACGGCAACGACGCAGGTGGCCGAGGCCGCGGACCTCGCCGACGGCACCTTCCGACTGGGCTGAGCGGCTCGTGATCCTCCTGATCATCCTGATCGTGGTGGCCGCGCTGGTGGTGGTCCTGGCCGTGGTGGCCATCCACGACCTGGTGCAGACCCGCCACGCCGTCCTGCGCACCTACCCGGTGATCGGCCACCTCCGCTATGTGCTGGAGAGCTTCGGGCCGGAGACCCGTCAGTACCTGGTCACCGACAACGACGAGGAGCGCCCGTTCAGCCGGGACCAGCGTCGGTGGATCTACTCCTCGGCCAAGGCCACCGACACCAGCTTCGGCTTCGGCACCGACAACCACCTCGAGACGATCCGCGACTACCTGATCGTCGACCACGCCGCCTTCCCGCTGGGCCTGGGCGCGGCGCGCCCCGATCCGTCCTTCGCCGTGCCCGGGGCCAAGGTCCTCGGGGCCCGTCGGGGTCGCAGCCAGGCCTTCCGGCCTCCGCTGGTCAACATCTCGGGGATGAGCTTCGGCGCGCTGAGCGGGGCGGCCATCGAGTCGATGAACCGCGGCTCGGCCCTCGCCGGGTGCCTGCACAACACGGGCGAGGGCGGCATCTCGCCGCACCATCTCCACGGTGGCGATCTCGTGTGGCAGATCGGTACCGGCTACTTCGGGTGTCGTGACCAGCACGGCCGTTTCTCGCTGGAGCGTCTGGTCGACACGATCGAACGCCACCCGCAGGTGCGGGCCGTGGAGATCAAGCTCTCGCAGGGGGCCAAGCCCGGGCTCGGCGGTCTGTTGCCCGCGGCCAAGGTGAGCCCCGAGATCGCCCGCATCCGCGACATCCCGGTGGGGGTCGACTGCGCCAGCCCGGCCGCGCACACCGCCTTCGACAGCGTGGACTCGCTCCTGGAGCTGGTCGAGACCATCGCGACCCGCACCGGGCGGCCGGTGGGGATCAAGTCAGCCGTGGGGGAGTCGGCCTTCTGGGAGCAGTTGGCCGATCGCATGGCGGCCACCGACCGGGCCGTGGACTTCATCACCGTCGACGGCGGGGAAGGGGGGACGGGCGCCGGTCCCCTGGTGTTCACCGATCATGTGGCGCTGCCCTTCCGGCAGGCCTTCACCCGCGTGTACCGCCTCTTCGCCGAGCGGGGCATGCAACACGACGTGGTGTGGATCGGGTCGGCCAAGCTCGGACTGCCGGAGAACGCGCTGGCCGCGCTGGCCCTGGGCTGCGATCAGGTGAGCGTGGGCCGCGAGGTCATGATGGCGGCCGGCTGCATCCAGGCTCAGCGCTGCCACACCGGGCGATGCCCGACGGGCGTGGCCACCCAGTCGCGCTGGCTCCAGCGTGGCGTCGATCCGGACTCGAAGTCGGCCCGGGTGGCCGGTTACCTGGCCCAGCTCCGCTTCGAGCTGGTGCGCCTGGGTCGTGCCTGCGGCCAGCTGCATCCCGCCCTGGTCACCCTCGACCAGCTCGAGGTGATCGACGGGTCCCACTCGTCGGTGGGTCTGGGCCAGGTGTTCGGCTACGAGCCGGGATGGGGCGAGCTGGCGCCGGCCCAAGCCGAGGCGCTGCGCCAGTTGATGGGCGCCTGATCGGTGTCCCACTCACCGCGTCGCCGCTGGCCGCTGGTGGTGGGTGCCGCCGGTGCCGCGGTGGTCGTGGCGCTGGCCGTCGGCGTCTGGTTGGTCACGCGGAGCCACCAACCGCCACCGGCCTCGATGAGCGGGGCGCTTCGCACCTTCCGGGGCACCGCCACCACCACGGCACCGTCGGGGCGGGTCGTGGGCCCGGCGTCGGGCGTCTACGCCGCCACCGGTGCGGGTACCCAGAAGCTCAGCATCCAGGCCGGTGCCACCCACCTGGGTCCGACCATGCCGGTGACGGTGACCCGCGACGGGTCGAGTTGCTGGCAGTTCCGCATCGACTACACCTCGGCGCACTGGCAGACCTGGCGCTACTGCCAGGAGGGCTCGCAGCTCCAGGATCTGGGTGGCGACGTGCACCAGCGGTTCGACTTCGGCGTCGTCCACTACGACTCCGACGTCACCTCGGTGTGCCGGCCCGTCGACGTGGTGGTCCACCTCGACGCCCACGCGGGCGACACCTGGCACCAGAGCTGCGCCTCGGGGCAGGGCACCGGCGCCAGCCAGCAGGCGGGCACCGCCACCTCGCTCGGGGTTGCCGCCGTCCGGGTGGGTGGCAAGTCCGTGTCCACCTACCACGTCCGCTGGACGAGGACGACGACCGGGGCCCAGACCGGGACCAGCGCGGACGAGTACTGGTTCAGCACCGACACCTACCTGCCCGTGCGCCACATCTGGTCCCTCTCCACCCGCACCGCCGGTCCCGGCGGGGTGGCGGTGACCTACGACGAGCAGGGAGAGTGGGACCTGACCACGCTCGCCGCCCGGCACTGAGCGATCGCCCCCCCGGATCAGGTCGCCGAGCGGGTCGCCGCTCAGGTCAGGTCACCGATCAGGGTGCGGGAGGGGCCCCCGGCTCAGGTCGCCGGCTGCATCGAGACGAGCTGCCAGGACCCGGTCTCGTGGTAGTCCACGTTGCCGATGGGCGACGGCGAGGTGATGGTGTAGTGGCGCTCGGCCCGCAGCGGCAGGCCGGTCCCGGCGTCGAACCACCACTCCTCGGTGACGGTGCCCTGCTGGGAGCCCGTCAGGTGTTCGAGGCGGCTCTGGCGCACCGCCTGGACGCGCTGGCCGCCGATGTCGAGCGTGGCGGTCCCCAGGATGGTGGCGGGACCGTCCACGTCGCTGTTCCCGGGCGACGCGGAGTTGGTGCCGGTGCAGTGGTGCTCGAAGGCCTCGCCGGTGTGGGTGCCGGTGACCACCACCGGTGCCGGCGGCGAGCACGTGTAGCGGCCCAGATTGGTGATGTCCAGGGTGCCGAAGTCCCAGCGCTGGAAGTTGCGTTGGGCCACCAGCAGCAGCGCACCCTTGTCCGGGCAGAAGTCGTACTCGTGCCAGTGGGCGGTGTTGTAGTCGATGCGCCAGCGCCAGCAGCCCTTGGCCAGCGCCGTCACCGTGATCGGCATGACCGAGCCATCCTGCTGGGAGTTGGGTGGGAACGAGATCTGCTCGGTGCCGGAACCCTCGGCCTGATAGACGCCGGGTCGGGGACCCAGGAAGCTGGCGGGGGCGTCCGACGTCGATGTGCGGTACTGCTGGACGGCCGAGCTGACCGACTTGGCTCCCGGGTGGCTCCGCAGGAGGTAGCGGAGGGCGGGGATCCCGGCACCGAGGACGATCAGGCCGACCAGCAGTCCCACGACCAGCAGCCACGGATGGCGTCGCCAGGTCGGGGTGGGGATGGCGGCCTCGGGCTCGTCGAGTCGACTCGTCGGGTCGGGCTGGTGGATCTTCGACACCGCTCCTCCCCGGACGCTGGCGGCTGATGCAGGGTGCGCAGCCCGGGGCTGCGGTCCCCTCCATCAGACTCTGCGCCGGCGGCGGGCGCGACTCCCAGAGCCGAACGTCACAAGTGCGAGAGGACCTGCGACCCGGCCGCCGATGTCGCGGATGGAGCCCTGGGGGCGCGTCAGGCTGGGACCTTGGACCGTGGAGCCCGGCCACCGTTTGCGCCCACAATGGAACCCGAGGCCCGTTCCGGGCCGCCGAACGGGAGCTGTGGCATGGCCTACGAGCGGATGAGCGCGCAGGACGCGGCCCTGTTCTCCGCGCAGGATCCGGCCACGCCGCTCCAGATCGGCGCCGTGGCCCGCTTCGACGGGCTCGACCTGCTGAGCGACGGCGCCGGACTGGATCTCGCTCGCCTGCGGGCCCACGTCGAGCGTCGGCTCCGGCCGCTCACCCGTTTCCACCAGGTCCTCCGTCCGGTCGCCTTCGACCAGGGTCCCCCGGTGTGGGTGGACGATCCCGCCTTCGACGTCACGCACCACGTGAAGGTGACGTCGTTGCCGGCGCCGGGGTCCGATCGGGAGCTGCGGGCCTTCGTGGCCCGCCTGCTCGAGGAGCCGCTGGACGACCACCGACCCCTGTGGGCGATGTGGTTCGTCCACGGGCCCCTGCGCCCGAACGGGAACATCGAGGGGAACGACGTGGTGGCGGTGCTCAAGGCGAGCCACCTCCTCGGCGACGGGATCGCCTTGCTCGGGGTGGCCGGCGCCCTGCTCGACCTCGAGCCTCACCCCCCATCTGCGGCGGCGGCGCTCCCGGTGCCACGCGGTCCGGGCCCGGCGAGGCCGCGACCCGACCCCGGGCCGGCGCGGCTCTGGCTCGAGACCGCTCTGGCCCGCGGGCGCCACGACACCGCCGTGGTGGCGCGGGGCGTGGCCGGGATCCTGCGTCCGATGGCGCTGGCCCACGAGATGTCATCGCTGGCTCGGGGGCTGGCCGCCACCGTGGTTCCCGCCCCCGCGCTGACCGTCACCCACCCGGTCGGCACCCGCCGCGACTTCGCCTGGTCGAGCCTGGCGCTCCCCTCGCTGCTGGCGGTGGCCGACGACCAGGGCGTGACGCTCAACGATGTCGTGCTCTCCATCGTCTCCGCGGGCCTGACCGCCCACCTGGCCACCGCATCGGGCGTGACGGGAACCTCGCCCCTTCGGGGTCGAGGGCTGCGGGTCCTGGTCCCGGTGTCCACCCACGAACCCGACGAGCCCGACCACCTGGGCAACCACTTCACCTTCATGATCGCCGACCTGCCGGCCGCCGACGTCGATCCGACCTGGCAGCTCCGCCAGGTGCATCGGGCCACCAGTCGCGCCAAGACGTCGGGCCAGGCCGGGATCAGCGCGGCACTGTTCGCGGCCAGCGAACTGGTGCCGGTGTGGTTGCTGCGCCGGGCCGGGCCCGAGCTCGTCCGCCGCCAGCCGTTCGTCAACCTGGCCGTGACCAACATGGCCGGCAGCCCCGCACCCCTCTACCTGCTGGGCGCCCGGCTCCGTGAGCTGTATCCCTTCATCACCGTCACCGGCAACATCGGGTTGATCGTGGGCGTGGTCTCCTACGTCGACACGTTGAGCCTGACCTTGACCGTGGACGCCGACCTGGTGGACGACGTCGAGGGACTGGCCGCAGCCATGAGCGCGGCGGCCGACCTCCTGGTCGACCAGGTGGGGGTGGCGCCATGAGCGCCGAGCCGGCGGCACCTCGGTACGCCGGGCCCGGTCCAGGGGTGGCGGCGGTGACCGGTGCCTCCGGCTACCTCGGATCCAACCTGGTGGCCCTGTTGCGCCAACGGGGATGGACCGTGCGCGGCGTGGTCCGTCGGCCATCGACGCCGGGGTTCGCCGGCCGGTCCGGGGCCGGGATCGGCGCCGAGGCAGGCACCGGTTCGCTCGAGGTGCGCCTGGTCGACGACATCCGGGATCAGCCCGAGCTGGAGGACGCCTTCGAAGGGGTGGATGTCGTGTTCCACCTGGCCGCCCGCATCTCGCTCCTCACCGACGACCCTGCGGTGTGGGACACCAACGTGCACGGTCCGCGGGCGGTGGGCCGGGCCGCGCTGGCCCAGCGCGTCCGCCGCCTGGTGCACTGCTCGTCGGTGCATGCCTTCGACGTGAGCGAGGCCCGCGGCCCCGTCGACGAGACCTGCCCGCGGTCGACGGCGCCCAGCCGGCCCATCTACGACCGCTCGAAGGCCGCCGGAGAGGTGGCGTTGCGCACGGTGGTGGACGAAGGGCTCGACGCGGTGATCGTCAACCCCACCGGCATCATCGGACCCGTCGACACCTGCCCGTCGCGGGCGAACCGCCTGCTGCAGTTGGCCGCCCGGGGACGGTTGCCGGCGGTGTTCGCCGGCGGCTTCGACTGGGTGGACGTGCGGGACGTGGCCATCGGGATCGCCGCCGCGGTCGACCGGGGCCGGACAGGCGAGAACTACCTGCTGGCCGGCCATCGCCGGTCCTCGCTCGAGTTGAGCCGTCTGGCGGCCAGGGCCGGGGGCCACCGGGGACCGTGGTTCACCATCCCGGTGACGGTGGCCGAGCGGCTCGCACCGCTGGGCAACCGGGTGGGGCGCCGCGTCGGTTCGGACCTGTTCACGCCGGCCTCCATCGGCGCGCTGCGCGACGATCCGATCGTGGACGCCACCAAGGCCGCCCACGAGTTGGGCTATTCGCCCCGCCCCCTCGAGCGGACGGTGTCGGACCTGGTGGCATCCTGGTCGACCAGCACGCACCGGGTGCCGGAGTAGATCGTCGGCATGCACTTGTTGCAGTGGATGCACAGCGACTCGGTGGACCGGCCGTCGCGCAGCCGGTTGACCAGATCCGGTTCGCGCAGCAGCGCCCGGGCCATGGCCACGAACTCGAAGCCCTCGCTCATGGCCCGCTGCATGGTGTCGAGTCGGTCGATGCCCCCCAGCAGGATCAGGGGAAGGTCCAGCGCGGCCCGGAACTGGCGGGCGTAGGGCAGGAAGAAGGCCTCCTCGAACGGATAGGCGCGCAGGAACCGGCTGCCCACGAGCCCGAACCCCAGCCGGGTCAGCGGCGGCAGCGTGGCCCCGAACTCGCGGAGGGGCGCCTCGCCCCGGAACAGGTACATCGGGTTGGCCAGCGAGCTCCCGCCGGTCAGCTCCAAGGCGTCGATGGCGCCGTCGGCCTCGAGCATCCGGCGCCACCGGGATGCTCTCGTCCAGCCAGAACCCCCCGCTCACCCCGTCGGCCATGTTGAGCTTGGCCGTCACCGCCAGGTGCGCCCCGGCGCCGCGGCGCACCGCCTCCACGACCTGGCGTGGGAAGCGGGCGCGGTTCTCCAGGCTGCCGCCCCAGCGATCACGGCGCCGGTTCAGCTTCGGGCTGAGGAAGGCGCTCAGCAGGTAGTTGTGGCCGAGGTGGACCTCGATGCTGTCGAACCCGGCATCGGTCACCAGCCGGGCGGCCCGTTCGTAGTCGGCGGTGATCCGGGCGATGTCGGCGTCGTCCAGCGCCCGGTTCATGCGGTAGCCGAGCAGGTTGAACGAGCGAGATGGAGCCAGGGCCGGCTGGCGGTTCGAGATCGGGTTGGCCACCGGACCGGCGTGGCCCACCTGGGCGGCCACGGCCGCCCCCTCCGCATGGACGGCGTCGGCCAGTCGGGCCAGGCCGGGCACGGCTTCGTCGCGCAGGTGGATGGACTGGCGATGGGTGCGGCCCTCGGGAGCCACCGCCAGGTAGGCGACCGTCGTCATGCCCACCCCGCCGGCGGCCACCCGCCGGTGGAACTCGATCAGGTCGTCGGTGACCAGTCCCTCGGGTGCCATCCCTTCGAACGTGGCCGCCTTGATCACCCGGTTGCGGAGCCGGACCGGTCCGAGCCGGGCGGGGGCCAGCACGTCCGGAGCGGGCCCGTCGGCGGCCGGCGGTCGGCGGGTTCAGCACTGGGGATCGTGGCTGATGGTCATCTCGTCCTCCTACCGGGCGGGGAGGGTGGCGCCGCGTCCGGGCGCCAGCCCAGCCGCGCCGCGCCGGTCTCGACAGGGTCGAAGGTCCCGAGTCCACCTGGGCCCGGCTCAGTCGCTGGCCGACAGGACCCGCACCAGGGTGACCTCGCGCTCGCCCAGCTCGGGGGTCGGACTGCCGGCGGCCTGGACGACCAGGTCGCAGGTGCCGTCGTCGGGATCCGAGCTGGACACCCGGGCCAGGCGGCCGGCCACGTCCTGGAGGGCCAGGTCGTCGTCGCTGGAGGTGGCCACCGCCGCACGACTGATGGGGCTCTTCGCCAGCGCCCCCACGAACAGGACCGGTTGATCCAGGCGATCCTCGTGGAGCAGGTCGTGGAGGGTCCCGTCGGTGTCGTCGGCCACCACCGCGGTGCTGGCGAAGGAGCGGGCCGCGTGGCGCACGCCCAGCTCCACCGTGTGGTCGATGAAGACCTCGATGGGTCGGTCGATGCCCAGGCCGACCAGCAGCAGCTCGACGGCGCGGGAGGAGGCCGACTCGTCGGGCATGTCGGTCTCGGTGCCCACCACCACGGGGATCACCACGCCGTCGTCGCTGGCGGCCAGGCGCACGGCCAACTCGGCCACCCCGCGGCGCAGTGCCCGCCGGCCGTCGATGACCAGCAGCACGCGCCGTCCGACCCGCCCCGGGCCGGGTACGCCGACGGGCAGGCGCTTGGTGAACATCGGGGTGATGGTGGCCGACAGCACCAGGCTCACGGCGATGAGCACCAGCACGGCGTTGACCACCTTGGTGCCGAACAGGCCGATGTCGTAGCCCACGATGGTGGCGGCCAGGGTGGCCGCGGCCTGGGGGACGGTCAGCGAGAACAGGATGCCCACCTCGGGCCAGGCGTAGCCGAGCAGGGGTCGGGTGGCCAGGGCGGCCAGGGCCTTGCCGCCGAAGCAGGCGGCCATGAAGATGGCGGCCAGGCGCAGCGTCTCGGGATCGAACATCACCGCCGGGTTGATGATCAGGCCCACCGAGACCAGGAAGACGGGCACGAACACGGCGCCGCCGAAGAACTCGATCCGCTCCATCAGGTCGCCCTCGTTGGGGACCAGGCGGTTGAGGGCCAGCCCGGCGAAGAAGGCTCCGACGATGCCCTCGATGGCGAACACCTCGGCCAGGGTGGCCGCGGCCAACATGGCCACCAGGGCGAAGACGTAGCGAGCCGACCTCGACGTGCCGAAGCGGTTCAGGAACAGGCGGGCGATCCGGGGCAGGACCACGAAGCAGCCCACCCCCACGGCCAGCAGTCCGGTGACCAGCTGGGCGGCGATGTCGAGCCCGCCGGACTGGCCCAGCGTCACCCCTGACACCGCGGCCAGCACCATGAGGGTGAGGGTGTCGGTGACCACCGTGGCCCCCACACCCGTGGCCACCGCCGGGTCGTTGCCCCGGCCCATGTCGCGGATCATCGGGTACACGACCAGGGTGTGGGAGGCCAGCAGCGAACCCAACAGCACCGCGGCGGCGGTGCTGAAGCCGATGGCGAAGCCGGCGATGGTGCCGGCCACCATGGGCAACGTGAAGGTCAGCATCGAGTAGACGATCGTGGCTCGGCGGTTGGCCTGCACCAGTCGCAGGTCGAGCTCGAGGCCGGCCACGAACATGAGGTACAGCAGCCCGATCTGGCCGAGGTCGGGCACGGTGGTGTTGCCCGAACCCACGATGCCCAGGGCATGGGGTCCGATGAGCAGGCCACCCAGCAGCAGGCCGATGATGCCCGGCACCTTGAAGCGCTCGATGATCATCGGCCCGAGGACGATCACCAGGAACAGCACCAGGAAGGGCAGGGCCGGGCCGGTGGGGGCCTCGACGTGGACGATCTGGGCGATCAGCATCCGACGGGGGTCCTCAGCTCTGGGTCCGGATCAGCGGGACCTGATCGGCGCTGGTGCCGTTCAGGGTGATGCCCAGCCACTGCTTGGCCAGGGAGGCGATGGTGCCGTCCGCGATCAGCCCGCGGATGGCCGACGAGGTGGCGTCGAGGTTGGCCGATCCCTGGGGGAGGGCGGCGGAGATGTCGTCGTTGGAGTCGAACTGGCCGGCCACGGCCAGGCGGCCGTGGGAGTCGCGGGCGACGGCCGCAGCCACCGGCAGGTCGAGCAGGCCGGCCTCGACCTGGCCGTCCTCGACGGCCTGAGCCGTCTCGTGCTGCGAGCTGCTGAGCTGGACCTTGCCTTCCGGTCGGACGGTGTCGCCCAGGAAGGTCCGCAGGGTGGTGTTGCGCCCAACCGCCCAGCTGAGGCTCTGGGCGGCGTGGAGGTCCGGCACCGATCGGCCCGTGCGCACCAAGACGGCCGGCGTGGCGGCCAGGTAGGGATCGGTGAAGTCCAGGACCTGACCACGCTCGGGGGTGGCGGTCAGATCGGACAGGGCCAGATCGGCCCCACCCAGGTGGCCGGCCACGATCTGGGCGAAGGGCACGATCACCACGCGTAGGTGGTGGAGGCCGAACTGGTCGGCCAGGTCCTTGGCCAGCTCGTACTCGAAGCCGCCGGTGGGCTGGGATCGACGTGCCGTTCCACAGGCCTGGCAACGGGATCTCGGCGGTGGCCACGGTGAGGGTCCCGGCGTGGACCGGGTGGAAGTTGCCGGCGGCTCGATCCGAGCTCGAGCACCCCGCGGCCACCAGGAG
This sequence comes from uncultured Microthrixaceae bacterium, assembly GCA_963793965.1. Taxonomy (GTDB): domain Bacteria; phylum Actinomycetota; class Acidimicrobiia; order Acidimicrobiales; family Acidimicrobilacustridaceae; genus UBA4742. Next base: position 399,826 of record CAWCCB010000004.1, on the reverse strand, counting down.
CCCGACCACGATGACCACCACGGGGCCCAGCCGTCGCCCGCTCGACCCCGTCGACGGTCGTCGCGTGTCCCGTTGACCCACCCCGTCACGTTAGGACACGGTGATCCGTCGGCCTGACACCGTCTCGGACGGGCCACCTTCGGGCGTGCCACACGAGCGCTATGGTCGAGCTCCGGCTGCTCATGATTTGAGGGGTGATCGATGGCGGGTGCGGGTGCGGTCGAGAGAGCAGCGTGGCGTCTGAGCGGATCCGTGCTGGATCTGACCCGTCGACGCGTCGATCTGCCCCGGTGCCTGTTCATCCAGGGCTCGCCCCGATCTGGGACGACCTGGCTCATGGAGATCGTCACCGCGGCCTTGGACCGCCTCCCGATCTCCGAGCCTTTCGACCCGGCCAAGATGATCGATTTGCAGGAGCCCCTGCAACTCAGCCGTCGTCCCTATCGCGCCGTGGGTGCCCTCGACCCCGCGCTCGACCAGGTGCTGGGGCGGCTCTTCCAGGGGCGGTTGCTTCGTCGCGGCTTCATCGCCCGCCGGACCGTCACGCCCCGGCGCGCCGCCGGGTTCGTGGCCGGACAGCCCACCGTGATCAAGGCGGTGCGGACCGCGTTCCTCTTGCCCTACATCTGCGATCGCTTCCCCTCGCTGAAGACCGTGCTGCTGGTGCGCAACCCGTTCAGCGTGGTGTCGTCCCAACTCGGCTACCCCATGCGGGCCCTGGGCCCCGAGGTGCTCGAGCCGGTCCTGAGAGACTGGCCCCAGCTGCGACCCGCGCATGAGCCGGGCACCGAGGTCGAGCGGCTGGCCGTGCAGTGGTGCATCGAGCACGCCTACCTCGAGGCGCACCGCGACGTGCTGGGACAGACGCTGATCCTGCGCTACGAGGATCTGGTGAGCGATCCGGCCGCCGACCTGCGTCGCATCCTCGACCACCTGGGCGAGCGGTGGAACCCGAAGGTGCTCGGTGTCCTCGGACCGGCCCAGCGGCCGGACGGTGTCGGGCTCGTCGTTCTTGTCGGGCGACCCGCTGACCGGATACAAGCGCCGCCTCGACGACGAGCAGATCGATGCCATCGGCGCCGTGCTCGACGACTACGACCACCCGTTCGACCTCCCCTGACCACCTTGCCCGGCGAGCGCGTGGACAACGACCCGGTAGGCCGTCGCGCCCGAAGCCCCGCCGCGGCGATGACCACCGCTACCCGGGTTCGCCGCCGTGACCGGTCCTCGTCGCTCAGGGGCTGGGCGCCAACTGCTGGTAGTCGGCTCGTGACACGCCGCCCGACGTGAGCGAGCCGTCCCCTCGGGGGATCTCGACCGCTCCGCCCTCCACCGAGAAGGTCACGCGGTCCACCGTGGGCTGGGCCGTCAGCGTGTAGACGAGCTGGGCGATGGCCAGCAGCTGGTTCGACCCACCGATGTCGCCGAAGGCGCTGTCCAGGTCCACGGCGGCCACCCCGTCGGCCACCTTGACCGACCGCACCAGGTGTTGGGCGGGAAGTGCGGTCTGCAGCCCGAAGGCCGCCTCGCGGTCGGTCGGGCCGGCGGCCAGGGCGGTCACCGCCGCGGCCACCGGGTCGGCCGCGCCGACGTCGCGGGCCACGGCCAGAAGGTGCTGACGGTCGGTCGTGACCAGGTAGATCACCACGTTGGACGTCACCGACTGGCTGGGCACGACGCTGGTGTCGGTGGGGTCGAGCAGACCGAAGGGGACCTCCTTGCGGTTGGCCACCTGGGCGTGGTCCTGGCCGTGCACGCCGCAGGCGACCAGGCCCAGCAGGGCCACCACCGCCCCGGTGATGGCCAGGCCGGCGTGGCGGCGCCGGGTCGGTCGGTCGGTCCGCTCGGTCACGGCGTCGGTCCCCGGACGGGGAGCTCGATCACGAACCGGGCGCCGCCTTCGGGCGGATCCTCGACCCGTACCCGCCCGCCGTGCAGCCGGGCGTGCTCGGCCAACAGGGAGAGCCCGAGCCCGCTCCCGCCGTCCACGCCCGAGCTGTGGGTGCCGCGGGCGAAGCGCTCGAAGATGTAGGTGCGCTCGTGCTCGGGCACGCCCGGCCCGCGATCCTCCACCGCGATGCGCACCCGCTCAGCCACCATGTAGACCTCGACCCCCGTGGCGCCGTCACCGTAGCGGTCGGCGTTGGTCACCAGGTTCATCACCATCTGGCCGAGCCGGCGCTTGTCGGCCAGTATCCGCTCGGGCACGTCCGGCGCCACCGTCAGGGGCACGTCGGTGCGGCCCAGCGTGTCGAGGGCGGCCGCCACCAGGGTGCCGATCTCGACCGGTTCCACATCGAGGTCGGTCATGCCCGCGTCGGCCCGGGAGATCTCCATGAGGTCGTCCAGCAGGCGGTGGAAGGCCACGATCCGGTCCTCCAGCTCGCCCAGCACCTCGTCACGCTGGGTCGGATCGGCGGTCGGCCGCCGGCTCACCGCCGTGGCCGCCAGCATGGCCGCCACCGGCGAGCGCAGCTCGTGGGACACGTCGGAGGTGAACCGCACCTCCCGGTTGATGCGCTCCTGCACCGCGTCGGCCATGCGGTTGAACGAGTCGACGAACCGGTCGAGGTCCCCGTCGTGGGCCGACTCGAGCCGGGTGTCGAGCCCGCCATCCGCGATGCCCACGGCCGCGGCCGACATCTGGCGCAGCGGCCGGAGCACGACCACGCTGGCGTACCAGCCCAGGGCGGCACCGATGATGGCGGTGAGGCCGGCCGCCAGGGCCAGCCGCCCCCGGAGGGCGTCGAGGGAGGACTCGATGTCGGTGAGGGGCAGGAACTCGAAGTAGCTGGCCTTCGAGGCCTGCAGGGGGACGCCCACCACCACGTAGGGAACCCCGTCGTGGCGGATGCGCTGGCGACCGGCATCGCCGCCGTCGACCACGTTCACCAGCGAGGCCGGCAGGTCCGAGGGCCCGATCCCGACCGAGGCCGAGTACCACTGCCCGTCCACCCGGGCCAGGGCCACCGAGCCGCTGTTGCCGGCCACCGACGTCAGCAGGCTGGGGATGTCCGGACGGCTGGTGCGCAGCGAGTTCCGCAGCAGCCGGGCGTTGATGTAGGCCCGGCTCTGGGAACCGTCCTGGCGGTCCTGGAGGAGTTGCGTGCGCGTCTGCTCGTAGGCCAGGGCGGCGAAGACCGCGGAGAGGATCAGCGCCACCAGCCCGCAGGCGATGGCCATCCGTCCCCGCAGACCCGGGCGACGCAGGAGGTGGCGGGGCTCCGTGGTCGACCCGGCCGGAGTGGGGAGCTCTGGCTGGGCAGGCGCAGGGACGACCCGCGAGGCGGTCGCCGGCTTCATGCCCCGGCAATCTACCCGTACACGGGTTACGCGTAGACGTCGGGGTTGGTGTCGAGCTCGCGTTCGGTGACCGGGATCTCCCGATCTCGCTCACCGGCGCCCAGGCCCCGCCCGGCCAACCAGCCGTAGGCGGCCGCTCCCAACGCCCCGACCGCGCCGATGGCCACCGGCACCCGGGCGCCCCAGCCGTCGGCGATCCAGCCCAGGAGCGGTCCGCCCAACGGGGTGGTCCCGATCATGAGGACCGTCTGGAGGGCCAGGACACGGCCGTGCATGTTCGGCGCGGCGATGACCTGCACGATGGCGGTGGTCGAGGTCATGTAGGCGATGCTGGCCACGCCCAGGGCCACCGCCACCGGGAACGCCACCAGGGGGCTGGGCACCACCGTGAGCACGCCCAGGGCCAGCCCGAGGGCGGCCGAGCCACCGACGATGGAGCGGAACCGCACCTCCCGCCGGTGGGCCACCACCAGGGCCCCGGCCAGCGAGCCCACGCTGAAGGCCGAGTAGACGAACGTGTAGGTGGTGTCGCTGCCGTGCAGCGAGCGGGTCACCAGCAGGGGGAAGGTGACGCTGAAGTTGTAGCTGAGCACCCCCACGATGGCCAGCATCACGAACGAGATGCGCAGCTCGGGGACATGTCGGACGTAGCGCAGCCCGTCTCGGACCTGGTGCTTGGCCCGGGCCGTGCGCGGCGCCGGTCGCAGCTCGGAGCGGCGCATCATGGCGATGGCCACCAACACGGTGAGATAGGAGATGCCGTCGAGGGTGAAGGCCCACCCGTATCCCACGGTGACCACCAGCGCGCCGGCCAGCGCCGGGCCGAAGATGCGCGAGGCGGCGACCAGCGCGGAGTAGAGGGTGACGGCGTTGGGCACGTCCTCGGCCACCACCATCTCGGTGACGAAGCTGCGGCGGACCGGGTTGTCGAAGGCCAACAGCACGCCGCCGGCGGCGGCCACTCCGTACAGGGCGCCCAGGGACTGATGAGGCTGGAAGGCCAGGGCGGCCAGCACGAACGACTGCACCATCTCGAGGACCTGGGTTGTCGTCAGGAGGCGCTTCTTGTCCAGCCGGTCGGCGATCAGCCCAGCGAAGGGCGAGAGCACCAGGATGGGCCCGAACTGGCAGGCGGTGAGCAACCCGACGGCCAGCCCGCTGTTGGTCTCGCTCAGCACCAGCAACGTGAGCGCCACCATGGTCAGCCAGTTGCCCGTGTTGGACACCAGCTGCCCGATGAAGAAGAGGCGGTAGTTCCGGTTGCGCAGCGACAGGAAGGACTGGCGGGCCGCGGCCGCCGGACTGAACCTCGACGTCATTGGTGAGCCATGCTAAATACCTTCCGGCCGGGGAGCACGCGCCGGTCTCAGGCCCTGAGCTGGCGGCCACCAGACGACGACCACGCGGGAGCGCGATGACCGGGCCCGACATCGACGACGAGCCGGTCGACCACTACGAGCTGCTGGGCGTGGACAGGGATGCGGACGCAGTCGCCTTGCGCGCCGCCTATCTGGCTCAGGCCAAGCGGTGCCATCCCGACATCCAGGTCAACGCCACCCCCGACCAGCGCCAGGTGGCGACCGCCCGGTTCCGGGCCGTGCGCGAGGCCTGGGTGTGCCTGTCGGATCCCGACCGGCGGGCAGCCTATGACCGCCGACTCCCATCGGCGGCGTCGTCGGGGCGTCGGGCCCGACCGATGCCGCGCCCCGACCCCCGGTCCGATGCGCCGCCCGGTGACCGCCGGCCCAGCACCTGGTTGGCCCGCGCCAGCCTGTCGGCGGTCGCGTCCCGGTTGGAGGATGCCGATCTGGCCGACGACGCCGTCACCCAGGCCAGCGCCGCGGTGTACCGCATGGCCCGTCGCCAGCTCGACGAGGATGAGCCGGCACCCACCGCGGCCGCGGCCCGGCGCCGGGCCTACGCCGCGGCCCGGCGCGCCCAGTCGGCGTGGAAGGGCACCGACCCCGAGTTCCGGGCCACACCGTTGCTCGGTGACCTGGTGGGCCAGAGCCTGTGGGTGATGTGCCACGAGCTGTGGGCCGAGCTCGGAGCCGACCAGCGGTCCGGTCTGGTGGAGCCGCCCGATACCTCCGGGACCGTGTCGAGCCCGGCCGCCGGGCCGTGCTCGGTGTGTGGCCGGCTGCCCGCGGCCAGCTTCACCTTCCGGGCCGTGCGCGGCCAGCTGTTGGCCTACCGGGCATCGACCATCGCCGGGGTGTTCTGCCAGGACTGCGCCACCGGGATCGGGCGCGACGCCCAGCACGTGACCCTCAACGCCGGATGGTGGGGGCTGCTGGCCGTGCTGCGCACCCCCCTGGCGCTGTGGACCAACGGCCGCGCCCTGCGCCGGGCCGCGGCGCTGGCCCCGGCCATGGGCGAGCCGGCCCATCGTCGGGCCCCGATGGATCCGGGCGTGCCGGTGCTGGGTCGGGGGATCACCGGGGCGGTGCTGTTCGGACTGCTGGTGCTCATCGTGGTGGCGGCCAGTCGGGTGATCTGACGCCGAGGGGCCGACTCCGGCGCGGGCGGCGCCATCGACGGTGTCGTCTCGCGGGAGCCGCGGCGGGCGGGCGTTCGCATCGGCGGCCCAGGCCGACGCCGCCGCGCCCATGGCGGACCTCCCGACCCCGGAGACGTCGGTGCCCAGCCGCGTCGATGCGGGCAACACCATCCTGCGGGCGGGCCGGCGGTCGTCGACCTGTCTGGTCGAGCTCATCGTGACCGACCTCGGCCTCCGCGACCTGGAGCGCACCCGGGCGGGGCCCGGTGCGCACCCCGAGCCGACTGCTCGGCTCCGGGCCCGATGCGGCGGTGCAGGTCGAGCTGGTCGACCTGGCCACCGATCGGATCACCACGCTCGCCTTCGCCCGGGCCATCCCGTTGCTCTGATCGGGCGGGTGCCCGACTGCTCAAGCCCAGTCGGGATTGCGGCCGCACCAGCGCGACCAGCCGATCGATGGCGGGGGCGTCGTCGGCCGTGGGTACCACCGGGGCGAAGGGCACCTCGGCGTCGTCGGCGTCACCGCGGATGTCCGCCGGTAGCGCCGTCTCCATGAACGTCAGGGCCGCGGCCACCGCCGCCGCGTCCCAGGACGGGTGCTGGTCGGTGGCCCGAGCCAGATCCCAGGTGTGGACGATCAGCTCGCTCAGGTACATCCGAAGCACGCCGTCGCCCGCCATGGTGGTCCAGGGCAGGGTGATCATCCGGGTCAGCGACTCGGGATCGTCCCAGGCCTGGCCGGCCTCGGTGATGTCGTGGTTCCAGGCCGCGGCGATGTCGCTCACCGACCAGCCCGCGGTGCCGCCGTCGGTGGCCGTGTAGTCGGGCGCGCCCCGCCCCAACGACGCGATGCGGGGGGCCACCAGGACGAGGTGGTCGAGCAGGGCAGCCACGTCGAAGGCTCGACACGGGGTCGGCCGGTCGAGCTGCTCGTCGGTCACCGCGTTGATGGTGGCGGTGGCCGTGGCCACCGCGGCGGCGAACTGCGGGCGAGGGTCGTCGAGGGTCGAGGGACCGGTCGGCGAGGGCGATGAGGTGTGCTGGGTGGTTTCCATGCGGGCCATCTTGCGCCCCGAAACCGGTCAGCAAGTGACCGGTTTACGTGGGATCCTCGTCGCATGCGCGCTGATCGGCTGGTGGCCGTCCTGTTGCTGTTGCAGCGCAAGGGTCGGGTCACCGCGGCCGAGGTGGCAGCCGAGCTCGAGATCTCCGAGCGCACGGCCCGGCGTGACCTCGAGGCGCTGGGCATGGCCGGGCTGCCCATCTACTCGCGCCAGGGTCGCAACGGGGGCTGGGAGTTGCTCGGAGGCGCCACCACCGACCTGAGCGGACTCAACGCCGATGAGGTGCGGGCCCTGTTCCTGGTGGCCGGTCCGGCCTCGGCCACACCGGAGGTGGCCGCCGCGCTGCGCAAGCTGATCCGGGCGCTGCCCGAGCCGTTCCGCGACCGGGCCGAGATCGCCTCCACCTCGGTGGTGGTCGACGCCGCCGCCTGGGAGGGCAACCGCGGGTGGCCGGGCGCCATGGCCGACCCGGCCGGGGGACGTCGGTCCACCCATCTCGACGCGGTGCAGCGGGCGGTGATCGAATCGGCCACCCTGCGCCTGACCTACCTGGATCGCCAACGCCGGGCGAGCACGCGCCACGTCCGGCCCCTCGGCCTGGCCTCCAAGCAGGGCAACTGGTACTTGCTGGCCGGCACCGACGCCGGCCGGCGCACCTTCCGGGTGGATCGGATGATCGAGGCCGAGCCCACCGGCGCCCACTTCGAGCGGCCCGAAGACTTCGACATCCACGCCGAGTGGCAGGCCGTGACCGACGAGGTGGAGCAGCGCCGGCTGCCGTCCCGGGCCTCGGTGGCCGCGGCTCCCGAGCACCTCGACCTGGTGCGCTTCGTGTTCGGGAACCGGCTGCGCATCGGGCCGGCCCGACCCGACGGGCGGGTCGAGCTGGAGGTGCGGGGCTACAGCCCCTTCGCGCTGGCCGTGGAGCTGGGCGGGCTGGGCAATCGGGCCGAGGTGCTCGATCCACCCGAGGTGCGCGAGCACCTCGCTCGCATCGCGACCGAACTGCGCGACCTCTACGCCTGATCCGGCGGCGCGGGTCGGGCGACACGACGGTCAGCGGGCGCATGTCAACCAGGTGCGGTCGTCACGAGGTTTGACAGGTGTGCGCAACATGGACCTCGTGGCTCCCAACCCTGCCGGTCGGCCGGCCACTGGTGCCGACGACCCGGTGGCGGGGGAGCACCGCGTGCTGGCGGGCGTCTACCGCGACAAGGCGGGGGTGTTGTCTCGCCTGGCGGTGGGTCTGGTCCGGGACCCGGGCGTGGCCGACGACCTGGTGCAGGAGGCGTTCATCCGCACCCTCCGGGCCCGCGGCGCGCCGGAACAGCCCGACGAGCTGTTCTTCTACCTGGTGCGGGTGGTGGTGAACCTGACCCGCAGCCACGCGGCCAAGGCCGCAAGACGAGCCGCTCGTCGCTCGCCCCATCGGGCAGACGAGGCCACGCCCGGACCCACCGACGGTGCCGGTGGCGTGGCGCTGGCCCAGGCGGTGGCCGGCCTGCCCCGACGCCAGCGCGAGGTGGTGTTCCTGCGCTACTGGCTCGACCTGGGGGTCGACGAGGCGGCGGCGTCGCTGGGCATCTCCCCGGGCTCGGTCAAGACGCACGCGTCCCGAGCCCTGGAGCGACTGCGAGCCGACCTGGCCATGCTCGACGAGGAGGACCGACCATGAACCCCGAGGACGAGCTGCGCCGTCGCCTGCGCGACGAGATCGGGGATCCCGAGGCCAGCGCCCCGTCCCCGGCCGGGGCCCCGGGCTGGGCGGCGGTCGAGGCGGCCGGCGACCGGCGGGCCCGGCGACATCGGCAGGTGCTCGGCGCCGGGGCCGCGGTCGTGCTGGTCGTGGTGGTGGGCGCGGCACTGGTGGCGGCCGGCCATCGGTCGGCCCAGACCTCGTTGACCAGCCGTGGGACCGCCTCCACCGGCGAAGGGGGATCGACCACCTCAGGCCCCGGGACCAGCGGCTCGGCCCCGTCCACCGGGCTCCCGACGACCCCCTCCGCCTCGATGCCGGCCGGCCCGGCTCCCACGACTGGCCCCGGCCAGCCCGTCACCACCCTCGGGCCCGGCCCCGGACCCACGGTGGCGCCCACCACGGCCAGCACCAACCCGGCCGGCCAGATCGACTGCGGCACGGCCTACCTGGCCTCGGGATGGCCCACCACCTTCCTGCCGTCGCCCACGTTGCAGCAGTGCATCCTGTCGGCCTTCGCGGCGGGGACACCGGCCATCTATCGCGAGCGGGCCCAGACCGACGGCCAGGGGGGCCACATCAAGATCACCATCTACGAGGTGATCGGGGTCCACCAGGTCCGCCGCACGGTCGATGCCACCGGCGCCCAACCCCCAGGGGCGGTCACGGTGTCGGTCTGCACCGGTCTGGCCTCCGGGCAGGACGGCCAGCTGGCCGCCTCGGGTTGCACACCGGCCTGAGCCTGCCTCCGGGTCGTGGTCGCGGGCGCGAAGCCTGCGAATTCCGGAGGATCCGACCTACCCCACAGGAACGGAACGAGACCCCCCGAGGTCGCTGACGAAGACGCCCTGGTCCAGCCGCACCAGGCGGTCGGCCGACGCGTTGAGCCGGGCATCGTGGCTCACGGCCAGCACGGTCACGCCCTCCTCGTCCACCAGGCGCCGCAGCACGGCCCGGGCCACGTCGGTGGACTCGTCGTCCAGGTTGCCGGTCGGCTCGTCGGCCAGCACCAGTCGGGGGTGGTTGGCCAGGGCCCGGGCGATCGCCACCCGCTGGCGCTCGCCGCCCGACATCATCGGCGGGCGGCTGTGGAGCAGCTCGCCCAGGCCCAGCTCGTTCAACAGCTCCTCGGCCCGATCCACCCGCTGGCGGCGCGACAGGCCGGTGCCGAACATGGCGATCTCCACGTTCTGGAGCGCGGTCATGCGGGTGATCAGGTTGTGGAGCTGGAAGATCATGCCCACGGTCTCACGGCGGTACCGGCTCTGGTGGTGGTGATGGCCGACGGGCTCGCCGAACACGGTGATGGTGCCCTCGTCGGGGACGTCCAGCGCGGCCACCAGGTGCAGCGTGGTGGACTTGCCGGCCCCCGAAGGTCCCACCACGGCCACGAACTCACCGGGGGCCACGACCAGGTCGGCGTGGTCGAGCACGCAACGCCGGCCGAAGTGCTTGACCACGCCGTCGAGGCGCAGCGCAGGCGGCGCCTTCCGAGGATCGATGACCCCGTCGACGACCCCGGGCCGGGTCGTCCCGTCGAGTGGGCCGTCGGCCTGGCTGGTCGGGTGCTCGTGGTCGGTCTGCATGGGATCCTCCGCCTACTCGCGTCGCAGCGCGTCGAGGGGGGCCAGGGTGGCGGCCCGCAACGCGGGGTAGAGGGCGCCGATCAGCACCACGGCGAAGGCGAAGGACAGGGCCCGCACGAAGGTGTCCACGTCATAGGTGGGTTGGAAGTAGCCCTGGATCTCGCTGACGTGCTGCAACACGTTGACCATCACCCAACCGAGCAGCAGGCCCAACCACAGGCCTACGAAGCCCATCGTCACCGCCTCGCCCAGCACCAGGCCCAGCACCCGCAGCCTTGACCAGCCCACCGAGCGGAGCACACCGAACTCGCGGGTTCGCTCGAAGAAGGAGAGCAGGGTGGTGTTGAGCACCCCGGTGATGGCGATGACCGCGGCCAGGATCGTGCCGCCCGTGTTGGCCACCCCGATGAGCACCAGGGTGCGGTCGGCCCGGCCGTAGTCGCTGGCCGACTGGATGGCCGTGTACTGCACGAACCGTCGGTCGATCTCCTTGGCCACCGTGTCCTTGTTCGCGCCCGGTGCCACCTTCACGAAGCCCAGCGTGACCTGGCCGGTGAGCTGGTTCTCGGATTGCAGGGTGGCGAGCGGGAACATCATGGTCGAGTTCCCGAACGACACGTTGGTGCGGTAGATGCCGACCACGTGCCGGGTCTTGCCCCCCATCTGCAGGGTGTCGCCCACCGTCTTGTGGATGCTCTGGGCCAGCACGTAGCCCAGCATGATCTGGTCGGGGCTGGTGGGCGCGTAGCTCTGGCCCTCCAGCACCACCACGCCGAACTGCTTCTGGGCCGACGGGTCCAGGCCGACCTCGATGACCCCGGGGTGACCGGCGTCGTAGCGATCGGTCTGGATGAGGGCACCGACCATCGAGCCCACGCCCGGCACCTTGCGCATGGCGGCCAGGTCCTGGGTGGTGATGGAGCTGGACAGGATGTCCTGGTTCTTCTGGGCCACGCTGAAGTCGGCGTTGCCCACCTTGAGGATCTCGGTGGCGGTGGTCTTGAGGCTCGAGGTGAGGATGCCCAGGGTCATGACCGCCATCACCGCGATGGCCACGGCCACCGCCGTCAGCGCGGCGCGCAGCTTGCGGGCGCTGACGTTCTGGAGGATCAAACCCGCGAAGGTCACGGCGGACTCCTAGCAGCAGGGCCTCGTCCCGCGGGAGCAACGGGGTGGCGCGGGGAGCCTACCGACTACCTGCCCAGCGGCGGTCTGCCTATGCCGCGGATGGGTCGGTGGGGTGGTTCGGGCGGCTCTCCATCCGGGGCAGCAGCACCCATGCCCCGAGGATGAGCGTCACGCAGCCGATCACGGCCACGGTGGCGGTGGTGTCCCCGAACACGTCGCGGGTGACCACGGCCAACGCGGCGGTGAGCGAGGCCCCTAGGAAGGCCAGCCCCATCCGGCTCATCCGGATGCTCCACTCCAACCGCTCCACCCGCGACCGTCGCCGCCCCATGCGATGGAAGGCGGTGGGTGCGATGAAGGTGATCACGGCCACGAAGCTGCAGCCCAGGGACACGCCGTACAGGTCACGGCCGAGGGCGTCGAGTCTGCGGAACGCGCTGTCGAAGGGCACGGTCAGCAGGAAGGCCACCAGGATCTGCACGCCAGGCAACAGCACCCTCAGCTCCTGGAGGAGGCCGTAGTAGCGCCGGCGCAGCTCGTCGCGGTCCAACTCGTCGTCGAGGTCGCCGACCGAGCGATCGTCGCCGACAGCCTCGACCGCGGCGACCGCGTCTCCCATGCCCGGTTCCTACCCCACCGACAGCCCCATCGACCCAGGGAGGCTCGCCCACCGACCGCACCGGCCTCGGATCGCGGTCAGAGCCCCAGCAGCCCTCTTGCGTAGGCGGCCTGGCCGGCGTGCTGGATGTCGTCGTCGGCGATGCTGACCAGCCGCACTCCCAGCGTGACCGGCGGATCCCAACGACGGTCGACCACCCGGTCGAGATCGGCGGGCGTGGTCCGGGCCAGCAATGCGTTGGTGCGCTCGGACACGGCGTCGTAGTAGCCGATGAGGGCTTCGGCGCTGTCGGGGCGGATGCTGGCCACCTCGTCGGGGCGGTGACCGTAGCCGGTGTTGTCCGGATCGGGATCGACCCCGCACCGACCCGCCCAGTCGCCGGTCACCCACACCTGCGGCTGGTCGAGCAGCTCCGAGACGTGGTGGTCCTGGACCCGGGTCAGATGCCACACGAGCCAACCCACCGGGTTGGTGTCGGGGCCGGGGGAACGGGCCAGCGCCTCGGCGTCGAGCCCGTCGACCGCCCGGTGGACGTGGTCGGTCACCCGCCCGAACACCTCGATGAGCAGCTCGTTGACCTCCATCGTGCCTCCCCGTGTCGTCGGCCGGCGCGCTCATGATGGCAGGGCGGCGGTTGGCGACGTCGAGCAGGCCGGCGCGTTCGGCGGTTCCGCCGGTCACCGTCGCGAGTTGTGCATCGTGAGGGTGCACAGGTCGCGTTCGTGTCGGCGCCCAGGCGGCGAACCCCGCGTAACTCGATGCTCGGCTCGTCGTCGGTGTGTGCAGCAGGGATCGCCGAGGAGGATGTCCGATGCGCACGAGCACCGTCGAAGGTTCACCAGGACCCGAGGCTCCACTGACCGCGCCGGCGCCGGCGCCGTCGCAAACCGCGCCGTCGGTGGCCGTAGCCCACACGCCGGCTCCGCCCCTCGGATGCGGCTCATCGGATCCGAGCAGGACCGACGACGATCGCGACCGTTCGAAGTTGGCGCTGGTCCTGGTGTTGGTCGGCGCCGTGATGGTGTGCCTGGTCGTCGGGCTGGTCCTGTTCCGCGCTGACAGGACCCACCACCTCGTCGCCCGCTCGGCTCGCGGCGCTCACGCCGGCTCGGCCCACGCCGCGACCACGGTCTCGGTGGCCATCTCCGCCACCAGCCTGGTGAACCCGTCGGCGTCGCCGGCCGGCCCGGTCATCGGATCCAAGCTCACCCCGAGCCCTGTCGCCCCGACCAGCACCGCGGCGCCCACCACGACCGTCTCCACCGCGGTGGCCTTCGGCGCGGCCAGCGCCAGCCCATCATCGGTGTCGTGCCCCGACCCGCAGGCCAGCACGACCACCACCGCGTTCGTCCAGCCGGAGGTGCACCTGAGCTGGACCGCCCTGCATGCCACCAGCGTCGACCTCTCGGTCGATGGTCCCGGCGTGTACCAGCCCGGACTCCCGGCGTCGGGCAGCTACGACTTCTCGTTCAGCTGCGCCGGTCCCCACACGCTGCTGCTCACCGCCCACGGCAGCGATGGCTCCAGCGCCACCCGCACGTTCGTCATCACCAGCCACGAGTGATCGCCTCCCGCCCGCGATCGCTCGGTTCCTCCGCCGGGCCGGCCCATGGGCGTCAGGTCGGATGCTCGAGCACCCCAGCGGTGCTCAGCTGTCCGAACTGGGGCCGGCCTGGTGGGCGGATGTCGGGGGAGAGACCTCCGGCTCAGTACAGGCGGGTGACGGCGGGGAGCGCGTAGGTGCCGTCGAGGACGGACGGATCGGGGATGTAGATGCGCAGCATCGGGCGGAAGTCGCCCTCGGGGGCCGGCAGCCAGTTGGCCCGAGCCGCGGGCTCGGGTTCGTCGCGTTGCATGCGGATCGTGATGGACCCGTCGGCGGCAGTGAGCAGCCCCGGGGTGCGGTCGCCGATCGAGTACCGCTCGATCGGGTTCGCCACCAGGTAGTAGTCGGGCATGTCGTACATGGTGAGCGACCAGAAGGCTCGGGCCGGCGGCGGCTCGGGGAAGCGGATCTCGTAGCGGCTGGCCCCGTTGAGCTGCCGGCCATCGGCGTCGACGAACACCTGGGCGTAGACGGCTTCGTAGCCGTGGTTGCCCCACAGCCCGGCCCGGGCCGCGGCGGCGCGCACCAGATAGGCGGTGGTCCGGTCGGGGATCTTCCACTCGCGGGTGTCGATGGCGCCCAACTCGAAGTGGTCGAGGTTGTAGTCGAAGACATGCGGGTTCACGAGCCAGCCGCTCGGGGCGCCCCCGCCGCGCTTGGTGGCTCCTTCGATCTGGGCCTGGCCGGCGGCCTGTCCGGCCACCAACGCCGCAGCCAGGGTCGGGTCGGCATCGAGGTAGGGGGAGGCGGCTTCGAGCAGACCGAGGGGCGCGAAGCGGCGCTGGTGCTCGACGTCGGCCTCGGCCGGCGGGAAGGCGGCCATCCAGGTGCGGACCTGCTCGAAGAAGGCCAACTCGTCGGGCACGCCGGAGTGGGAGCCGGGATGGGCGATGCGGTGGGGCGCCCCGAGGCGCTGAGCGAGAGCTGCTGTTGCCGCTCGGCCACCTCCGGCAGGTCGTCGACGCCCGAGCACGCCCAGCGCCCGACGATGACCGCCACGGTGGTGGGCAGGGAGATCCGGCGCTGGCCGCCGGGCACGGTGCCGCTCCACCCGGGCGGGGTGAGCAGGAAGGAGCCCCCATCCGAGCCGGTGGCGCGGGTGCCGATGTAGGCGAAGTTGTTGGTCCAGGCGTCGACGAACTGCAGGACGAAGTAGCGCTCGCTCACCGCCGGCACCTCGAGGGTGACCGGCCCGGCGGTCGTGTCCAGCATGGCGATGGAGTAGAGGGTGTCGTTGTTGACGCTCACGAAGGTGTCGCCGGGGCCGGCCAGCTCGGTGGCGTGTCCGAACTGGTTGAACGGGGCGGCGGGCAGGGCCCCGAACCCCGTGGTGACCGAGCGTTGGATCTGGCTCAGGTTGAACACCGGCGCGAACCCGTAGACGAAGGCCTCGGTAGCCAGATCCTGGAGCGTGTCGGCAGGCATCGGCGGTCTCCTCGCGTGGCGGTGGATCGAACCTATCGGGCGGGCGCCGGGCGTCGCCTCGGCGTTCGGTGTCACAGCCCCTCGGTAGGGTCGGCGGGCATGGGAAAGAACAACCGAGCCCGGCGGGCGGCGAAGGCCCGGGCACGATCGAGGGGGCAAGGCTCCGGCCCTCACGGACGGGCCGAACCGGTCACGCCCCGACACAGCCAACCCGGTGGCGCCCCTGGGCCCGCGCCCGGGTGGGGTCCCGGTCCGGCTTCGGAGCGCCCCGATCTCGATCTCGATCTCGTCGCCCAGGAGGCCCTGGTGGCCCTGACGCATGCCCGCATCGACGGCGCTCGGGCGCCGGGCTGGGCCCTGGCCGAGTTGCGCGAGCTGCCCAGCGAGGTGATCCGGCGACAGGCGGAGGTGCTCCTGGCCGAGATGGTCGATCTGGCGTGGAGGTACGGCTGGCAGCCGACCGAGCTGCACCGCCAGGGACGTATGGCATGTACCTCGGCGTCCGGTGGCCGCCTGCTGGCGTGGGCCATTGCCGCCGATCACGTGGGGCGCCGGTCGGTGACCCTCGACTTCCGTTGGACGGCGCAGGTCGAGGCGCTGGAGCTTCCGGCCACCGACGGTCGCTCGGGTTGGGTGCGCCGATGGGCGATCTCCGAGGGCCTCGACGGCGATCGGGGGGTTGAGGCGATGGTCGACGCGCTGGCCATCCTGCGCGGACTGCCCCGCCTGGATCCGATCCTGCCCCCGCCGGGTTCCGGCGGCGCCCACACCGGCCCGGCTCGGTCCCAGCCCACCGTCGGCGCCGAGGCCGATCCGGTGCTCCAGCGCATCCGGGCGCTGCTGGCCCAGGCTGAGTCCACCACCTTCGAGGCCGAGGCCACCACGTTCACGGCCAAGGCCCAGGAGCTGATGACCCGACATGCCATCGACCTGGCCATGGTCCACGGCGGCGATCAGGGCGACGACGAGGAGCCGATCCTCATCCGGATCCCCGTCGATCCTCCCTATGCCGATGCCAAGTCGCTGTTGTTGCAGACGGTGGCCGGCGCTGGGCGTTGTCGGACCGTCTACATGAAGGCGCTGGCCATGACCACGGTGATCGGCTTCGCCTCCGATGTGGCCGCGGTCGAGCTGTTGTTCACGTCACTGCTCCTCCAGGCCCAGCGCGCCTTGGATGACGCGGCGCGCCGGGCGCCGGCCGGCACCCGGGTGCGCAGCCAGTCCTACCGCTCGGCTTTCCTGCTGGCCTACGCGACCCGCATCGGTGACCGCCTGGAGGCGATCAACGAGGCCGTGTATGCCGATGTCTCCGCCGAGCAGGGCTCGGGGTTCCTGCCGGTGCTGCGGTCTCGCGCCGACGCCGTCGACGAGGCGCTCTCGGCTCGGTTCGGCGAGCTGGAGACGCGGCCGCGTGCGAGGTGGCTGGGACCCAGCGGGCTGGGCCAGCGGGCAGGTGGCCGCCGACAACGCCAAGCTCAGCTCGGGCGACCTGACCAGCTGACCGTCGCGCCGGCGACGCTCAGCGCAAGTTGACGGCTCGTTCCACGAAGGCGCACAGGGTGGAGATGAGGCGCATCTCGTCGACGTCGTGGGCGCGGCTGTTGAGCAGCTCCTCGGTGCACACCAGGTAGGCCAGGCACGCGCGCCCGGCTGATCGCGACGTTGAGCCGGTTCCGCGAGAACAGGAAGTCGGCGCCCCGCGTCATGTCCGCGGCCGTCGAGGTCGTCATGGTGAAGAACACCACCGCGGCTTCCCGGCCCTGGAACTTGTCGACCGTGCCGACCGGGACACCCGCGGTGCGAGCGTCGGCGATCGAGGCGGCCGCGGAGCAGGTGGACCTGGTCGTTGTAGGGCGCCACCACCATGAAGTCGTCGGCGGTGAGCGGGCGTGGCGCCCGTCCTGGTCGGTCCACGTCGTGCCGATCAGCCGCTCGATCTCGGCGGCCACCATCTCGGCCTCCTCGCGACTCGGTCGAGCAGCCGTCGTGGTCGCCCGCAGCCAGCGCAGCCCGGTGCCGAACTCGGTGGTCTGCTGGGCGCAGCTCGGGTGGCTGATCAGCGGCCCTCGTAGATCTCGTCGGAGATGAACGAGCAGACGTCGGGATGCATGCGCCGGGTCTCGGTCAGGAACACGCCGCGATCCTCGGGCATGGTGACGTCGTCGCCGAGGACGTGCTCGAGCACGCTGAGCCCGCCGCCGCCCGGGTGGGAGGCCTGGGCCACCTGCGGGCAGCTGGAGCGGGTCGCCGAGCAGGACCAGGTTGTGGGCCGAGCGGGACGCGGCCAGGGCGTCGGCCAGCGCCAGCTGGCCGGCCTCGTCGATGATCAGCACGTCGACCGGTGCGTCGCTCATGTCGCTTGCCGGCGAACAGCCAGGTCGTGCCGGCCACCAGGTTGAACTCGCTCCCTGGCACACGGCGGGTTCGAGGTCGTGTAGCTCGACGCCCGGTCAGTCCCCGCGCTCGGCCTTGTGCGGCACCTTGCGCACCGCCGTGCAGCTGGTCCAGTCCGCCCTCCCGGTCGAAGACCTCGACGATCTCGCGAGCAGGTTGTCGATGGCGTGGTGGCTCATGCGCGGTGATGCCGACGCGGTGACCGGCCAGGATCAGCGTGCGGACCAGGTGCGCGGCCCGGAAGGTCTTGCCGGTGCCCGGCGGGCCCTGGATGGCCACGTAGCTGTGGTCGAGCTGGTCGCCCACGTGGTCATCTCGTCGAGGTCGTCGGTGAACCGGCGCCCGCCGGACCGCGACCGGGCCGACCGCCGGCGACGAACGCCGGGAGGTCGCGCCGCAGCAGCGCCATGGACACCGGTTCGGCCTCGGACCGTTCGGATCGAGCACCGCGGTTGGCCAGCTCTGACAGCGCCTCCGGCTTGGGCTCGGGGCCGACCCAGTCGTTGAGGACGACGCGCGGTGGGGATGATCCCGAGCTCCTCGGACTTCGTCGGGCCAGTCGAGGTCGACCTCGCCGGCGTCGAGGTCGAGGCGATCGATCGAGCGCGTAGCCGGGACGCCCGTCGGAGGCGACGAACAGCACCCGATCGACCTCCGGACCCGGAAGCCGTCCGCGGCCTGGGCCGGCAACGCTGAACCGCATCGCCGGGCCGTCGAGGAGCTTGCCCTCTGGCACCGATGCGCTCGACCGGCCCGACCGGGCGTGAGCCGGCCAGCACCTCCGGATCGTCGAGCAGGTCGGTCGGGTCGGCCTGGCAGCTTGGCCAGCCGGGGCGCCAGGTGGGCCCGCCACTCGCGGCTGCCAGTAGCCGAGCACATCGCCCAGGAGGTGCTCGGGCGTGCCTGGGCCGAAGGCGTGCAGCGCGCGACCTGCTCGTCGAGCTCGGGGGTGGTCGTCGCTCCGGCTCGAGCGCCGCCTCGCGCCACGGCAGGCCGTCCGGTCGGTGCTCGACCAGCCAGTCCCGCAGGGCCACGTGGCCCGCACGTCGTCCTCGTTGTAGGAGGCGATGCGGTCCAGCGCGGCCGGATCGCGGTCGGCCATGTACCGCTCGTACTCGACGACCGCGCCGGCACCCTGGTCGATCTCGTGGCCGCGCTCGTAGTCGGTCAGCCGCTCCAGGTACTTCAGCCCGTAGGACTCGGTGCCCACCTGGATGGCGTTGCGGGCCACCAGGAGCAGATCGACGAAGAGCCCGGTCTCGACCAGGTGGCCGAGGGTCGACCTCGCCGACCCCGTGATCGGCGGCCAGGCGCTCGAGCGACGATCGCTCGGTGTGGTTGTAGTGGTAGACGTGCATGCCCGGGTGAGCCGCCGCGGCGCTCGGCCAGGAACTCGATCAGCTCGGCCGACCGCCGTCGCCTCCTCGTCGAGGTCGTGGGCCCACCACGTCTGGTAGCGCCACTGCGCCGTCGGGTCACGCCGGATGCAGCCCGAACAGGAAGAACAGCCCGGCGTCGGCCCGCCAGAACGGGTGGCCCTCGAAGTCGAGGAACACGTCGCCGTCGTCGGGCTCGGGCAGCAGCTCGAAGCCGCGCCCCAGACCGGGTCATCGCCGGGCTCGATCATGCTCGTAGGGCGGGCGGCTCGTCCTCGGGCTGCAGCCGGGCCGCGACCTGCAGGGTGGCCTGGTCGACCAGCCGCGCGCAGCCGTTCGGGGCGGAGGCCGTCGACGGTGCTCGTCGCTCAGCGCCGCCAGTCCGGCCAGCGTCGCGACCCCGCCGTCGTCCAGCGACGGCCCGCTCGGGCTGCGCGGATGCCGGCCACGTAGATCAGCGAGTCCTCGTCGCCGCCACTGCGCGGTGCACAGTCGTCGAAGAACTCGCAGAAGGCGCAGTGGGGGCACGGCTCGGGGACGGTCGGCCGCGGTCGCTCGGTCCCGGCGTCGAGCACGGTGGCCAGCTGGGCCCGGATGCGGTGCCAGTAGGGCCGGAACTCGTCGACCACCAGGGTCTCGACCCGGCCCGAACCCAGCCACAGGTGCATGTGCGCGGGCGGACGCCGGTGACGGCCTCGATGGCGTCGGCGTAGAAGCAGAGCTGGAGCACGTGGCCGGGCTTGGCCTCGAGCCGGGCCAGCTTGGCGTCCACCGGCTCGTAGCCGACGCGCGCCGGTGTCGGGATCCTCGACCCGGACCAGGAAGTCGGCGATGCCCGCGGACGCCGTCGTGGACGAACGGCATCTGGTAGATGACATCGTACCCCTGAGCCGAAGGGGTCGCCGACCCGTCGACCCAGGCGGCGAACGCCTCGCCGGGTCGGCGATCGGGGATGCCTCAGGATCGACTTGCCCTGGCGTCGTACTCGGCCAGGCAGTCGCGCTCGTGCTCGAGGCCCTTGTCGCCAACAGCTGGGCGAACGAGCCGAACCTGCTCCCGGGTGCCGGGCGGGCCCGTCCTCGACCTGGTTCTTCAGGGTCAGGTAGTGCGCGCAGTCCAGCCAGGCGGTGATCTTCGACGGGGTGAGCAGCCGCTCGGTCATGCGGGGATCTCCGATCGACGGACGCGCATGCGCCAGTCAGATCGACAGTACGCACGACCTGTGACGAGCAGGCGGACTCGGTGTCGCCTGCCGCGCTGCGCCGGACGCGACCGGGCGGGGCCGGTCGATGGACCGACCCCACCCCCGTCGTCGGGAAGCCGCCCTCAGCACCCGGTCAGTTCACGGATAGGTCGGACTGGTGCCCATCCGATTCGTGACATGCACGAACAAGTTGAAGTTGCGCGCCGGCAACCGTGATCGGTCCGGCGGTGAAGATGCCGTAGACGTTGTCGTGGATCAGGTTGCCGCGCACCGTGATGGTCTGCGGGCTCACCGCGGCCAGGTACACGCCGGTGGTCGACAGGTCGTCGGTGTCGGTGCGCAGGTTGTTGGTGCCGATCCTGTTGAACGAGATCACGTTGCCCGTGGAAGTCCGAGCCAGGTGCGTGGCCGTGCAGCGCCACCCCGGCGTGGCCGTTGCCGGAGAACTCGTTGGCCACGACCAGGTTGTCGTAGACGCCGCCGACCGGGGTCGGATCGGCCAGGATGATCCCGCTACCGGCCGACGCGTCCGGCGCCGACGGGCTGCCCAACCCGTTGTCGTCGGCGATGTTGCCGGCGACCAGGTTGGAGAAGATCGCCGGCCCCGGTGTGATCGGCCAGGGCGATGCCGCACCCGCCCGGGTTGTCGTTGGTCACGTTGGCCAGGATGCGGTTGTGGGAGGCCGCGGGCCGAGGTCGTCGGCCATGTTGATGCCCACGCCGTTGCCCTCGGCCCGGTTGCGGCTGGCCGTCGAGTACGACGAGCTGTTGATGTCGATGCCGGACCCGACGTTGTCCTTGACCACGTCATCGGTGATCGTGACGTGGTCGGCCGGGTGGGGACGCCGTTCACGAACCCGGCGGTGATGATCCCGTCGTTCGGTGAATCGGGATCGGGTGAGCTGGCGTTCTCGACCGTCATCCCACTGATCGTGACCCACGACGTGGCCACGCCGATCCCGTAGAACTGGCCGGTGGCATCCACCACCGCGCCCCGTTGACCCGCAGGTCGACCTGTCGGTCGACCGTCACGCTCTCGTGGTAGGTGCCCGGGCACACCACCACGGTGCCGTGCCAGCGGCGCCGCCTCGACCGCAGCCTGGATGGAGCTGTACGCGGCCGAGCGGCAGGAGAAGTCACGTGCGCCCGCCGATCCGTGGGCGACGACGTAGACGGATCTCGTCCACCGGCCGGGCGTCCCGGGGCCGTGGCGGTCGTGGCGGCCACCGAGCCCGGTGGCCGCCACCGAGCGCTCCGGCCGCGCCGGCCATCGCCATCTTCCCAAGAATCCCCTCATGTAACACCCCCGAATGGTCGATACACGTCGCCGCCGCGGAACATCGCCGCGCCCGCTCGATCGCGCGCTCGGAGCTGGCGCCGTGCTCGGCGGTGCGTCTCGGGCTATGGCCTCCGGTGGTCGTGGCCGTCCCCGACGACCGGGCGCCGCCGAGGCTGAGGGTCAGCAGCTGGGCCGGCTTGGCGCCGCCCTCGGGCCAGATGATCGAGTCGCCGACCACCGACTGGCCAGGCGTTGATCACGCCCGGTGCCCTGGTAGGTCCACACGGTCGATCCGTCCCGCCTCGACAGGGCCAGGATCTTGCCGTCCTGGAGCCCCGTGAACACGAGGTCGCCGACCACCGTCGCCCCGCCCAGCGGATCACCCGGCACCTTGCACGTCCCACCGCACCCGACCCGTGGCCACGTCGATGGCCACCACCTCACCGTCCATCGTGCCGATCGTCCCCTGGAACCCGAAGGCCTCGGGCTGGTAGGTGGTCGGCTCGTTCAACACCGGGACGTAGACGACCCCGTCGGCGGCGGCCGGAGGTGTCTCCACCCCACCGAAGTCCCCGGGGAACACGGTGATGGCCTGGGTCACGTCGCGAACGGTGTCGTTCTGGTGCTTGCCCACCGACGTCTTCCACATGGTCCGCCCGGTCCGCGGGTCGAGCCCGTACACCCACCCGTCCTTGCCCGTGCCGATCACGACGTCACCCCGCCGGCTGGGCACCACCATGGTGAGCTGGTGGTCCAGGTCGAACAGGTCGTGCGGGGTGGCCTGGTTGTACCAGGCGAGCCTGCCGGTCATGGCGTCGAGCGCCACCGTCGAGCTGGTGTAGAGGTCGTCGCCCGGGCGGCTCGACCCGCTCGGGATGGCCCGGGGCGCCCGGGAAGGGCGCCGGGTTGCCCGTCCCCCAGTAGATCAAGCCGGTGTGCACGTCGATGGCCGGCGGGTACCACGCGCCGCCGCCGGAGTTGATCGTCGGGTTGCCCCACAGGTCGGGGCTGTCCACCGTGTCGAACGACCACGCCATGGATCCGTCCGACTCGTTCGAGGGCGAACACGATCCCGGCGTCACCGCCGTGGTAGATCCCGGCCAGGCTGACCGGCACCGTGGCCGCGTACACCTTGCCCCGATAGGTCGTGGGCTGGATGTCGATGCCCAGGCTGGGCGTGCCCACCACCGTCGAGCGCCACACCACCGCCCCGGTCGTGGCGTCGAGGGCCACGATGTCGCCCCGGCCGGACACCGCGAACACCTTGTCGCGGTCCACGGCCACGCCGTTGGGCCCGATCATCGGCTTGCCCGCGTCGGACTGGTTGCTCGTCCACACCAGCGCGCCGGTGCGCTGGTCGAACTTGCGGACGTTGCCCGACAGGTCCTCCAGGTAGACGGCGCCGCCCACCACGATCGGGTTGGTCGAGGCGTTGCCGAAGGTGCCCGGCTCCAGGCAACGGCGGCGCTCCAGGCCACGTGCAGCCGATCCACCGTTGCGGGAGTCGATGGGGGAGTCGGAGGCGTCGCGCGTGTTGCCCAGGTCCAGGTTCGGCAGCGGCCAGGAGGCGTTGCCCCGGCGTGCGGCGCCGGGGCCGCGCCCGGCGGGAAGCCGATCGGCGGCTGGCACGCCACGGCCGCCATCAACGTCGCCCCGGCCAGCACGGCCGGCGACCGAGCCATCTCGCCCTCGTGATCCCCATGGCGCCGGATGCTACGGCTCGCCGGTCCGGCGCGCCCGAGCGCCCGGTAGCTTCGAGTCGTCGGACCGCCGCCCGAGGGGAGCACGCCACACCATGCCCCACCACCCAGGTGATCAGGAGCTGCCGCCGGGCGAGCCGGTGTCGGTCGGTCTGATCAGCGCACCACGGGCGATCCGTCGGACAGACTGATGCCATGGCCGGACTGATCGAGGACTACGCCATCGTGGGCGACACCGAGACGGTGGCCCTGATCGATCGGCAGCGGATCCATCGACTGGTGGTGCGCCCCTCGCATCGACTGCGGCGCCACCTTCGCCGCGCTGCTGGGCGATCCGTCCCACGGGCGCTGGCTGATCAGCCCGTCCGACCCCGATGTCACCAGCACCCGCCGCTACCGCCGCGACACGCTGGTGCTCGAGACCGCTGCACGAGACGGCCACCGGCAGTGTGGCCGTCATCGACTTCATGTCGCCCCGCTCGGACAACCCCACCATCTTCCGCATCGTCGAGGGACGCTCCGGCCACGTCCACATGCACATGGAGCTGGTGGCCCGCTTCGACTACGGCTCGATCGTGCCCGTGGGTGACCGAGACCGGTGACGGCCTGACCGCTCATCGCCGGTGAGGACGGCCTGCAGCTGCACAGCCCGGTGCTCATCGAGGGCACCGATCGCATGTCGAGCGTGGCCGACTTCGCCGTCACCGAGGGCGAGCAGCGCAGCTTCTCGCTGTCGTGGTTCCCGGCCCTGGACTCGCCGCCGCTGCCGCTCGACGCCATGGCCAGCCTGCGCCGAACCGAGGACTGGTGGCGGGCCTGGGTGTCGCGCTGCACCTACCAGGGCGAGTGGCGCGACGACGTCATCCGCTCGCTCATCACCCTCAAGGCCCTCACCTACGCGCCCGACCGGCGCGGTGTGCGCCGCAGCCACCACCTCGCTGCCCGAGTGCGATCGGTGGCGTGCGCAACTGGGACTACCGCTACTCGTGGCTGCGCGACTCCTCCTTCACCCTCCAGGCCCTGCTCATGCAGCGGCTACGACGAGGAGGCCAAGGCCTGGTACCAGTGGCTGCGCCGAGCGGTGGCCGGCTCGCCGGGCGACTTCCAGATCATGTACGGCGTCCGCGGCGAGCGGCGGCTGACCGAGATCGAGCTCGACTGGTTGCCCGGCTACGAGGGCTCGAAGCCGGTGCGCATCGGCAACCAGGCCAGCGAGCAGTTCCAGCTCGACGTCTTCGGCGAGGTGATGGACGCGGCTTGGACCGCGGTGTCGTAGCGGCGTGGCCCACGACCAGCATGGAGCCCGACGGCCACCACGGCCTGGCCAGCGACATGATCGTGGCGGTCATGGCCCACCTCGACCAGGTGTGGGATCAGCCCGACGACGGCATCTGGGAGATCCGCGGCCCGCGTCGGCACTTCACCCACTCCAAGGTCATGGCCTGGGTGGCCTACGACCGGGCGGTGAAGATCGCCCAGGCCCGAGGTTGGACCGACATGCCGGTCGAGCAGTGGTGCAAGACCCGCGACCTGATCCACGAGCAGATCTGCGTCGAGGGCTGGAACGAGGCCAAGCAGAGCTTCACCCAGTACTACGGCTGCGACCAGCTCGACGCCAGCCTGCTGATGCTGGCCCGCATGGGCTTCCTGCCGCCGTCGGATCCTCGGATCGTCAGCACGGTCGAGGCCATCGAACGTGAGCTGCTGGTGGACGGCTTCGTCCAGCGCTACTCGACCGACTGACGGCCAGAACCCCGACGGCCTGCCCCCCGGCGACGGCGCCTTCCTGCTCACCACCTTCTGGCTGGCCGACAACCTGGCCCTCATCGGCCGCCACGACGACGCCCGGGCAGATCTTCGACCGGCTCGTCTCGCTGCGCAACGACGTCGGCCTGTTCTCCGAGGAGTACGACCCGGAGGCCGGCCGCATGCTGGGCAACTTCCCCCAGGCCTTCTCCCACCTGGCCCACATCATCACCGCCGCCGGCCTCTCCATGGGCGACGCCGGCCCGGTCGCCCAGCGGGCCAAGCCGACCTGACCAGTAACCGCATCGAGCGGCATCACCGTCTCGCTCGATCCGGAGGACGCCATGATCCTGCTCACCGTCGACAGCAGCCAGATCAGCACCACGATCGACCAGAACCCGCTGCTGCGCGACTTCGCCATCGCCTTCGGGCTGCTGGTCCTGCTGGTCATCATCCGGGTCCCGCTGGCCATCCGCAGCCGCCACAAGCGCCGGGAGTCGTACAAGCTGCACGAGCACAACGCCGCGCTCCCCGGCGGCGCCCCGACCCGATCGACGGGCTGGCCGAACTGGCCGCCTCGAAGGGCTGGACGGGCCCGACCACTGACCCGCACGTTCGACAACCAGGTCACCGAACTACACCCACGAGATGCTGCGCAACCTGTGGGGATACCCGCGAGGCGTCGACGACACCATGCGCCCATCAACCCCGACAACCGGTACACCAACGTGTTCCAGGGCGAGGCCGGCGGCCAGCCCTTCACCATCGCCAACGTCCGGCCTCAACGTGATGCGATCCACCATCGTCGGGCTCCATCTGGACCGCAGCAAGGACCCGTGGGCCTCGGTCTGCACCATGAAATTGGCCATGGTGCTGCCCCCGCTCTTCGTGAACCTGCAGCACCGGGCCGGCTACCAACGGCCTGTTCCTGAAGCACTCCGACTTCGAGAGCGAGCAGTTCAATCGGACGTTCGACGTCATGTCAGTCAACCCGAAGCTGGCCAGCGACGTGATCACGCCCGCCGGTCATGGAGCTGATGCTGACCCGCGACGACTGGGCTTCTCCTACCAGATGGGCAGGCTGATCTGCCTGTGCGCCAACGGTCTGCACTCGGCGGCCGACTACGAGCAGCGAGTCGACGCGGTGACCAAGCTCATCGGCCTGCTACCCGAGTTCGTGGCCGACGACGACGCCCTCAAGATGCCCAGCCTGCCTGACGGCACGGTTCTCAGCCCCAACATGAGCGAGGCCGAGCGGAAGGCGGTCGGGGCCAAGATCATGGCCATGAGCCCCGAGCAGCGGACCGAGTTCATGCGCGAGGCCCAGGTCGACAGCATCCAGGCCATGGCCCAGATGTTCGGCAAGCACATCGATCCAGGCTGCGCTCGAAGCCGCGGTGGACAAGAACCATGGCCAAGCAACAGGCCGAGCACCCGGAGATGTTCGGCGGCCCGCCCGCCGGCTAGCGGCGACCTGACTCTCGCTCCCATCGAAACCGATGCCCCTGGCGCCCGGAGCGCCCGCAAGTGCGCCGATCTGGTGGGGTGGCCCCGAGGCGTCGGTACCCTCCGGAGCCATCGACGTCCGACTCTGGAGCCCCACATGACCTCGCCGCTGACCGCCTCGACCGAATCGTTGGCGGGGACGGTGGCCCTGGTCACCGGGGCCAGCAGTGGCATCGGGGAGGCCACGGCCCGTTCGCTGGCCGCGGCCGGCGCGGCGGTGGCGCTGGCGGCCCGTCGCCGCGATCGCCTCGAAGCGCTGGCCGACGACGTGGGCGCGGCCGGCGCCAAGACCCTGGTGCTGGAAGCCGACATCACCGATCCGGGCCAGGCCGCAGCCATGGTCGAGCAGGCGGTCGCCGAGCTGGGTCGCCTGGACACGGTGGTCAACAACGCCGGAGTCATGTTGCTGGGCCCGGCCACCGACGCCCCGCATCGAGGAGTGGGAGCGCATGGTCGAGCTGAACGTGTCGGCGCTGCTGCACGTCACCCACGCCGCCCTGCCCCACCTGCTGCACCGCGGCCGAGCAGGAGCCGCGTCGGGTGAGCCGACCTGGTGAACATCTCATCGGTGGCCGGCCGGCGTCCGCGGGCCGGGTCGGGCGTCTACAACCTGACCAAGTTCGGGGTGGGCGCCTTCTCCGAGGCACTGCGCCAGGAGGTCACCGGCCGCCACCTGCGGGTGTCGCTGGTCGAACCCGGCGCGGTCGACACCGAGCTGGCCACCCACCTGCGCCCCGAGATCCGGGCCCAGTCGGCCCAGCGCTTCGCCGGCATGGAACGTCTGGTGGCGTCCGACATCGCCGACACCGATCGAGTTCATCGTCACCCGCCCCCGTCACATGGCCATCAACGAGATCCTGGTGCGCCCCACCGACCAGGCCGACTGAGCATCGCTCCCGTGGGGGTGACCGAAGACCTGGCGGACGGGCCGCTCAGCCGGTATACCGCAGTCATGAACGCCCTGGTCGAGCTTCGTCACGCCTCCATCCACGGCCACGACGTGGCCTACCGGGTGGCTGGCGGCGACGCCGGAGAGGCCAGCAACGTGGTGCTGGTCCACGGGATGGCGGGCAGCTCGCGGACCTGGCGCGACGTCATGCCGGCGCTGGCCCGGCGCCACCGGGTGGTGGCCGCTCGACCTGCCCGGGCACGGTCACTCGGCGCCCTCGTCGGGGGACTACTCGTTGGGGGCGATGGCCAGCGTCATCCGCGACCTGATGGACCATCTCGGCATGGACCGCGCCACCCTGGTCGGGCAGTCCCTGGGCGGCGGGGTGGTCATGCAGTTCGCCTACCAGTTCCCGACCGCTGCGATCGGCTGGTGCTGGTCTCGAGCGGCGGGTTGGGCCGCGAGGTGAGCTGGCTGCTGCGGGTGCTGTCGCTGCCGGGCGCCGACCTGGTCCTGCCGCTGGCCGCCCCGGCGTTCCTGGCCGCCAACGAGGCAACGCCGTCAGCCGATGGCTGGGCGCCCACGGCCTGGGCGCGCCCCCGACTGGCCGAGATGTGGCAGGCGTACGCCTCGCTGGCCGATCCCGACAACCGCGCCGCCTTCCTGCGCACGCTGCGGTCGGTGGTCGACCCGGGCGGCCAGGCGGTCGGGGCGTCCGACCGCCTGTACCTGGTGGGCGACATGCCCGCGTTGATCATCTGGGGGACCGACGACGACATCATCCCGGTCGAGCACGCCCGGGCTGCGCACGCGGCCATGCCCGGCAGTCGCCTGGAGATCTTCGAAGGTGTCGGCCACTTCCCCCAGGTCGAGGCACCCCAACAGTTCGTCGAGGTCCTGGATGACTTCCTGGCCACGACGGTCGCGCCAGCACCGGTCCACGCCGCGTCCTGACGTCGCCGGCACACCCCAGCTCACCATCGGCTGACCCTCTCCCGAGGTGAGGGCGATGGATCCCCGGAGAATCCTCCGGCTCAGGACCGGTTCAAGCTGCCTGGACGGTCGGGGCGCTCTACGACGAGGGCCGATGTCGGCCGGCCACGGCGGTCGGCCGAGGGACGACGCTCGGGCGAACGCCCGCATCGAGATGGGTGGGCGGGAACATGGCGCTGATGCGCAACGACTACACGTTGGACTTCGCCGGCGAGCCGGTCAGCGCGAGCACGACCGAGGTGGTGCGCCGTCAGGTGAACACGAACTCGGCCAGGTCGGGGGTGCGGGTCCAGGCCCAGTAGTCGACCAGGCGCCAGGGTGACAGGCCATAGATGCGACCGTCGGGTCCCCGATACCAGCTGTTGGCGATGGACGGGTGCGACCACACCATCGTGTCCAGTTCGGCCTGGAGTCGGGCGTTGTACTCGTCGTGCACGTCCTGGCGCACCTCCATGGCGGCATGGTCGCCGGCGATGAGGGCCACCAGGGCGCCCATGACGTAGCGCACCTGGCACTCCACGTGGAAGATGATGCTGCCGCCCGACGCCAGGTTCGTCCCGGGGCCGTAGAGGCAGAAGAGGTTCGGGAAGTTGCGGGACGGTGATGCCCAGATGGGCCGTGGGACGGTCCCCCCACTGCTCGCCCAGCACCCGCCCACCGCGCCCGACGATCGTCATCGGCCACAGGAACTTGTTGGCCTCGAACCCGGTGGCGTAGACGATCACGTCCACCGGATGGTGGTGCTCGTGGCCCTCGGCGTCGGTGGTGACCACCCCGTCGGCCACGATGCGCGCGATCGGGTCGGTGACCAGTTCGACGTCGTCGCGGGTGAGCGCTCCCAGCCAGCTCCCGTTGTCCTGCAACGTGCGCTTGCCCAGGCACACGTAGTCGGGCACCACCTTGGCCAGCAGCTCGGGGTCGTCGCCGATCTGGTCGGCCATCCACTGCGTGAAGACCTGGCGGGCGGCGTCGTTGATCTCGCTGATGGCGATGTCGGGATGCGGATAGTCCGGGTCGACCCGCATGGCGGCCAGGCCGCCGTCGCACGCCGGCCAGAACAGCAGGAACCGGTACCAGCGCCCGTAGTAGGGCAGGTGGCGCACGGCCCAGGCCACGCCCGGTCCGACCTGGGCGTGGTAGTTCGGGTTGGGGAACATCCACGGCGCCGATCGCTGGAACACGGTGAGGTGCGTCGGTGTCGGGCGCCACCGTGGGCACGATCTGGAAGGCGCTGGCCCCGGTCCCGATGACCGCCACCCGCTGGCCGGTCAGGTCGGTCCCGTCCACCCAGCGCGCCGAGTGCATGGCCAGTCCGGTGAAGTCGTCGCGCCCGTCGATGTCGGGGAGCTTGGGCCGGTTGAGCTGCCCCACCGCGCTGATCAGCGCGTTCGCCTCGATGACCTCGGGCCCGCGGTCGGCGTCGGCCCCGCTGGGCGCCGACCTCGACCGACCAGAGCGAGCGGTCCTCGTCCCACACGGCTCGACGCACCTCGGTGGCGAAGCGCACGTGGTCGGCCACCCCGTAGCGCTCCAGGCAGTGCTGGAAGTAGGCCTGCAGCTCGGGCTGGCGAGCGAAGTACTCGCTCCAGTGGTCGTCGGGCGCGAACGAGTACGAGTAGAAGTGGTTGCCCACGTCGACCCGAGCGCCCGGATAGCGGTTCTCGTACCAGGTGCCGCCCACGCCGTCGTTCTTCTCGACCACCGTGTACGGGATCCCGGCCTGACCCAACCGGATGGCGGCCAGCAACCCGGACATGCCGGCGCCGATGACCACCACGTGGAAGGACTGCACGCGGCCGTCGTCAGGGCCGGCTCCGTCGGGCCAGGGCACGGCCCGGGGGTCGACCCCGTCGAGCTCGAGCTCCTCGCCGATCAGGCCCAGGTACTCCTCGGGCACCGGCTTCGCTCAACAGCACCTGCATCATCTCGGCCAGCAGCTCGTCGTCGGGCGCCGGCGGCCGCACGTACCCGCCGGCGCGGTAGGCCAGGATCACCTCGAGGGCCTGGGCCCGCACCGCGGCCTGGTCCTCGGGGCTCATGAACCCCTGCACCTCGTTGAGGTAGATGCCCACCGGTCGGTGGTCGCCCCGCAGCACCGCGGGATCACCCGACATGTGCACCATCGACATCATGAGCGCCGGGACGCTCAGGTCCTCCAGGTAGGCGGCGATGGTCGCCTCGTCCTCGTCGAAGGGTTCGCCCGCGTAGCGACCGCCGTTGGCGGGCACGGCGTTCACCCGGCGGGTGCTGGCGACGCCGCCGGTCCCGGGCCCAGGCGAACCGGCAGCCGCTTGAAGCCGTTGTTCAGGTTGGAGCGCAGGTGGACGGGGTCGCCGGTGAGCTCGAGGAGGTCGCAGGCGGCCAGCAGCTCCCCGAAGAACACCCGACCCTCCAGTCGAGCCAGGTGCACACCCAGGCAGAAGTGCTCGGCGATCCCGAAGGAGAGGTGCGGGTTGGGGCTGCGGTGGATGTCGAAGGCCTGGGGGTCGGCGAAGACGTCCTCGTCGCGGTTGGCCGACGTGTAGTACATGGCCACCTTGTCGCCCGCCGCGATGGGTGTGGATCCCACCACCGTGTCCGCCGCGGCCGTGCGGCGGAAGTAGTGCAGCGGGTTGGCCCAGCGCAGGATCTCCTCGACCGCCCCGGCCAGCAAGGACGGATCGGCCCGCAGCTCGGCCAGTTGCTCGGGATGGGTCAGCAGCGCGTGCAGCCCCGACGACAGCATGGTCTTGGTGGTGTCGTTGCCGGCGGTCACCAGCTGCACGAAGAAGCTGCCGAAGTCGACCTCGCTCATCGGCTCGCCACCGAAGTCGCTGTCGAGGATGAGGGTGGTCAGGTCCTCCTGGGGCTCGCCGGCCCGGCGGGCGGTGGCGAACTCGATGGCGTACATGGCCATCTCGATCGAGGAGCTGTAGTCGGGCTCCTGGCCGGCCAGCACGTCGGGGTCCTGACCCGAGGTCTGGCGCTCGGACAGCTCGTGGAGGTGCGCCCAATCCTGGGGAGGCAGCCCCATGAGCTGACCCATGACCCGCGACGGCAGGCCCGAGGCGACGTCGTGCACGAACTCGACCTCGCCCTGCTCGATCGGCCTCGGCGATCAGCCCCCGACTGATCTGGCGGATCTGGGGTTCGAGCCGGCCGATGATCCTGGCCTTGAAGCTGTCGGCGATGGGACGGCGGTAGGTGGTGTGGCGCGGCGGGTCCATGGCCAGCAACATGCCCCGCATCATCTCCAGGCTGTCGGGCTCGAGGTCCTCGAGCACCACGCCGCCCTGGCTGGCCGAGAACAGGCGTCGGTTCGCGGGCCACGTGCACGACGTCGGCGTGGCGCAGCACCGCCCAGAACCCGGGCTCGCCCGCCATCTCCTGCCAGGACACCGGCTCGCGGGCCCGCAGCTCGGCCAACAGCTCGTGGGGGACGCCCGACGAGAACGTGTCCGGATCGGCCAGCACCCCCATGCTCATGTGGACCGACGCTACCTCGCCGACCAACCTGTCAGCGGAGCGACTCCCGTCGACGCCGCGGGGCTGACAGGTTCGGGCTCGGCTGGGCGTGGCGGGTCAGGAGCGGGCGGCCAGCAGGAGCTGGGCGAACTCGGCGCTGATGGCCCGGTGATCCGGTCCTCGGGGGTCGAGCTGGCTCTGCAGGGCGATGCCGTTGGCCACGGCCAGGATGAGCCCGGCCATGGCTTCGGGGTCGACCCATGCGGGGATCGACCGGCTGGCCGCCATCTCGGCGATGACCTCGCTCAGCCGGGCGCGCAGCGACCGGTAGAGCTGCAGGGCGCTGCGCCGGTAGCGCTGGTCCCGCACGGCCAGCAGCAGGGCCTCGAAGTAGACCAGCGTGTCGCGGCGGCTGCGCTCGAACTCCTCGCTGAGAGCGCCCACCACGTGCAGCAGGCGGGATTCGGGTGGGCCGGGCGCACCCAGCAGGTCCAGCGCCGGCTGCACCCGCCGTTCCAGTTCGGCGAACAAGGCTTCGGCCACCAGGTCGTCCTTGGAACCGAAGTGGTAGGTGATGGCGGCCAGGTTCACCCCCGCGGTCTGGGTGATCTGGCGCGAGGTGGCTCCCGACAGCCCGTCTCGGCGGACGCACAACCGGGCCGCGTCCAGCAGGGCCTGTCGAGTTGTGGAGTCATTCATACGTTCGTATGATACAGCCATGAGGCCGCATCTGACCGTGATCGATCCGCCGGTCACCGCACCGACCGCACCGACCGCCCGGCCCCGTGTGCCCGGTCGACGTGGACCGGGCCCTGATGATCCATCGGTGGGACCTGCTCACGTTCCTGCACTGGAGCTACGACCCGGCCGAGGTGGCCGCCCTGCTCCCCGATGGCCTCGAGGTCGAGACGTTCGGGGGTCGGGCCTGGGTGGGCCTGGTGCCCTTCGCCATGCTGGTGCGCCCACCCCGGATGCCTGCCGTCCCCGTGGTTGTCGCGGTTCTGCGAGACCAACGTGCGGACCTACGTGCGCGGCCCCGACGGCAGCGTGGGCGTGTGGTTCCTGTCGCTCGACGCCGTCCCGCCTGGCGCCGGTGGTGGCCGCCCGCCGGCACTTCCACCTGCCCTACTACTGGTCCTCGATGAGCCTGGAGGTCAACGGTCCGGTGGTGTCCTACCGGTCGAGGCGGCGCTGGCCCGGGCCGGTCGGGGCCACCTGCCAGGTGGTGGTCGACGTGGGCGCGGCAATCGAACGCTTCGAGCTGAGCCAGCTCGACCACTGGCTGACGGCCCGCTGGCGCCTCTACACCCGCGAGGTCGACGGGATGGGCCACCAACTGGCCCGCCATGATCCCTGGCCGCTCCACCGAGCCCGGCTGGTGCACCTCGACCAGGACGTGATCCAGGCGACCGGCTTGTCCGCACCGCTCGGCGATCCACTCGTGCACTGGTCGCCGGGGGTGGAGGTGCGCATCGGCCCCCGCCGCCCGGTCATCCCCCGGCGGGTTGTTGGCTCACCGTGACCGGCGCCGCCTTGCGGATGCGGGCCAGCTCGGCCTCGCCCGGCGACACGGGCGCCGTCGGGGCTGGGCAGCGAGAAGTCGGTGTAGAGGACGCGGCGCTCGCGGTCGACCGGCGGGTGGCTCATGTGCAGGGTGCAGCTCAGATGGATGGTGACGTCGCCGGTGGCGGTGGGCAGCGCCACCTGCGGCAGGTCCAGGTTGCGGCGCACGAAGGCGGGCTGGATCGAGCGCCCGGTGCGACCCGGCCACCACCCCCAGCTGACCCGACCGGGCGTCGGCACCGGTCACCGAGATCCCCACCGTCATCGAGCAGCACCGGTAGGAGTGGCTGCCCAGGCTGCAGTCCTTGTGCCAGGGAACGTCGGAGATGCCCGCCACCACGCCGATGGGCTTGATCAGCGCCTCCACCAGGTTCGCGTCGGTGCCCGGCTTGCCCAGCCGGTGGCCGTCGGCGGTCAACCCGTCGGGGCCGGCCAGACCGACCAGCCGAGGGTCGGCCAGCAGGTCGCGGGTGGCGGCGCGACTCGCGTTGGAAGCGCTGCATGCGCACCAGGCGATCGGTGCCGTCGGCGGTGCGGGCCCACCACGAGTTGCCGTCGCCCTGGTCGTAGCGGTCGGCGGCCGCGTCCATGTCGGCCGACACCGCGGCCATCTCCTCGGGGATCGAAGACGCCGCGCAGGTGCAGGTAGCCGGCCTCGGCCAGGAAGTGCGCCATCGCGCCGCGGTCGTCGTCCAGGCCGAAGGCGCGGTGCAGGTCGAGCGGGCGAGCCGTCGGGTCGGAGAAGCCGACGGATCCCGTCGTGTGCACGGCGCCGCTGCGTCGACCAGCCCGCGCAGGATCACCCACCAGTCCAGGAAGTCCTCGAGTCGCCCGTCGGGCTGGTCGAGGTCGCCGGCGGTGAACAGGCCCATGGGGGTGCGCAGGTCGTTGACCAGGTCGGCCAGGGCCTCGGGGTCGAGGCGCACCCGAGCCCTCGGCGCCTCCCCGGCGGCGTCGAGGTCACCCGGGGTCACTGCCACCTGATCGCCGTCGAAGGACAGCACCCAGCCGGCGCCGCCGACCTCGACGGCCAGCGACCGGGGTGCCAGCTCACGGGCGCCGGGCACGACCAGGTCGGCTCGATCGGCAGCCAGACCGGGCAGCTCGTCGCCCAGGAACGCCGCCGCCTCCACCGGTCGCACGTCGGCCGCGGTGCGGGTCCGCACGTCCACCGAGACCTGTCCGGACCCGGAGCCGATCCCGGTCATCGACCCGACCCGCTTCGACCGGGGCGGCGGCCTGCGCCGCCGGGCCCCGGTCGGCTGCGGATCGAGCGAGCCCGAGCCGATCGCGTCCGATCCGACCTGGTCGGCACGTCGCGGCGGCGCCGGGCCAGGCGCCGGCGCACCGAGCGGTCGAGCCCGTAGGACATGGCCAGCAGCACCGCCGGCCACCACGCCGTCGAGCCACCAGTGGTTGGCCGTGACCACCACCACGGTGACGGTGAGCACCGGATGGGCGAGCACGATCCACCGCCACGGACTGGTGCTGGCCACGACCACCACGATCCCGACCAGCAGGGCCCACCCCACGTGCAGCGAGGGCATGGCCGAGAGCTGGTCAGAGGCGCCCCGGCCGAGCGCGGTGTACACGGACTGGCCGTAGAGGTGGCCGGTGTCGACGAACCCGAGCGAGGTGATGCAGGCGCGGGGGCATCACCGGCACCAGTTGCACCAGCAGGCAGGCGCCGGTCAACAGGGCCAGCGTGTTGCGCGCCGCCGGGTAGCGCTCGCGGTGGCGCACGAAGAGCCAGATGAGCATGGCGATCAACGCGGGGACGTGCACCGACCGCGTAGTAGGCGTTGGCCGCCTGCACCAGCGCCGGATGGGGGAGCACCCAGCGCTGGATGGCCAGCTCGCTGGGCAGGTGCACGCCCGTTCCAGGTTCCAGATGTCGCGGCCCCGGGCTTGGGCGCCGTCGGTCTGCAGCACGGAGAGCTGGCCGGCGATCCGCCACAAGGAGTAGAGGACCAGGATGAGCGAGATCTCCAGGGCGAAGGGTCGGGCCCCGGTCCACAGGCGCCCCCGGGGCCGGATCAGCACGGCGGCCGCCACCAGCATGACGGCGCCGACTGCGGCGTAGGGCCAGGGAAGCCACATGACCCCGACTCTACGGGCCCGGCCGCGCTCCGAGGCTCGACCGGGCCGACGGGCCGACTGGCTCGAGGATTGACCAGATCGTCACATCCACCAGCCCCGGGCCCCGGATCGGCTGTATTAGGGTCGATCCACGATCGATCGGATCGTGGACGCCGCCGGAGGGAGCACCGATGAAGACGCACGGAACCAGTCGCTGGGGATCGCAGTCCCCGCGCACGAAAGTGGTCGCCGTCACGCTGGCGTTGGGCCTGCTGGTGGTCGCCGCCGCCTGCAGCAGCTCCAAGTCCACGTCCACCACCGGGACCACCGGCGGCACCCACCACCACCGTGCCCAACACGCCGATCCCCGCCGCCACCAAGGACGCCAGCCTGGCCGCCATGGTGCCGACCAAGCTCACCTCGGCCGGCAAGGCCGTGGTGGCCACCGACGCGTCCTACGCCCCCAACGAGTTCTTCGCCAGCGACAACACGACCATCATCGGCATGGACATCGACCTGGGCCACGCCATCGGCCAGGTGCTCGGGGTCCCCTTCGACTTCCAGAACGCCTCCTTCGACTCGATCATCCCGGCCATGGGCACCCGCTATGACGTGTCGATGTCGTCGTTCACCGACACGCTTGAGCGTCAGCAGAAGGTCGACATGGTCACCTACTTCTCGGCCGGCACCTCGTTCTACGTGACCAAGGGCGAGAACAGCGACCTGAGCTCGCTCGACGCCCTCTGCGGCAAGAGCGTGGGCGTCGAGAAGGGGACCACCCAGGCCACCGACGCCACCGGCCAGTCGGCGAAGTGCACCAAGGCCGGCAAGTCCGAAGGTCGACGTGCAGCAGTTCCCGGACCAGAACGGGGCCAACGTGGCCCTGGCCAGTGGCCGGGTCGGCCGTGGTCATGGCCGACTCGCCGGTGGCCGCCTACGCGGTCGAGCAGTCGGGCGGCAAGTTCGCCCTGGCCGGCCAGCCCTACGGCACCGCCCCGTACGGCATCGTGGTGCCCAAGACCTCTGACTACGCCGGGTTCAGCAACGCCATCCTGGGTGCCCTCAAGGTGCTCGACAGCGACGGCATCTACGCCAAGATCATGGCCAAGTGGGGCGTGCAGTCGGGGGCCATCAGCAACTTCGCAGCTCAACGGCGCCACGAGCTAGGCCGCCTCAGTGGCCACCACCGACGCGGTGGCTCCCGGAGGGGCGGGATCGGGTTCGGGCGGCACCGACCCGGTCGCGCCGATCAAGGCCATCCCGGTCCGCCACCCGGGCCGGTGGGTGGCCGCCGCCGTCATCGTGGTGCTGGCGGCCCAGTTCGTCCACTGGCTGGTCACCAACACCGGCCCTCGAGTGGGACGTCGTCTGGCAGTACCTGTTCAGCTCATCGGTCCTGGTGGGCGTCGAGCACACCATCGAGCTCACGGTCATCGCCATGGTCATGGGCATCATCCTCGGGGTGGTGCTGGCCGTGATGCGGCTGTCGGCCAATCCCGATCGTCTCCGGGGTGTCGTGGGTCTACATCTGGTTCTTCCGCGGCACGCCGGTCCTGGTGCAGCTGCTGTTCTGGTACAACCTGCCGGCGGTGGTCCACACCTCTCGCTGGGCGTCCCCTTCGGGCCCAGCTGGTTCGCCACCGATCCCAAGACGCTGATCACCCAGTTCGTGGCCGTGTGCCTGGGCCTGGGTCTGAACGAAGCCGCGTACATGGCCGAGATCGCCCGCGCCGGCATCCTGTCGGTGGACGAGGGCCAGGTCGAGGCGGCGTCGGCCCTGGGCATGACCCGCCTCCAGTCCATGCGGCGCATCGTGCTGCCCCAGGCCATGCGGGTGATCATCCCGCCGACCGGCAACGAGACCATCTCGATGCTGAAGACCAGCTCGCTGGCCTCGGTCATCGCCTACACCGAGCTGCTCTACTCGGTGCAGATCATCTACGACCGCACCTACCAGACCATCCCGCTGCTGATCGTGGCCAGCCTCTGGTACCTGTTCATGACCTCGGTGCTGACCGTCGGCCAGTACTACCTGGAGCGCCGCTTCGCCCGGGGAGCCATCGCGGGAGCTGCCCCTCACGCCCCTGCAGAAGCTGCGCCTGCTGGCCATGCCGCAACCCCGGCATCGGGACGACGACGGCATGAGCGGTGACCCCGATGGTGCAGGCCCAGGGCGTGCGCAAGAGCTTCGGGAAGCTCGAGGTGCTCAAGGGCATCGACCTGGAGGTCGCGCCCCGCGACGTGTTCTGCCTGATCGGGCCGTCCGGCTCGGGCAAGTCCACCTTCCTGCGCTGCATCAACCACCTGGAGAAGGTCAACGCCGGGCGCCTGTCGGTCGACGGCGAGCTGGTCGGCTACCGCCAGCAGGGCGACAAGCTCTACGAGCTGCGCGACCGCGAGGTGTGCCAGAAGCGCCAGGAGATCGGCATGGTCTTCCAGCACTTCAACCTGTTCCCCCACATGACGGCGCTGGGCAACGTGATGGAGGCGCCCATCCGGGTCAAGGGCGAGGCCAAGGCCGTCGTGCGCGAGCGGGCCCTGCGCCTGCTCGACCGGGTCGGCCTGGGCGACAAGGCGGACACCTACCCGGCCCAGCTGTCGGGGGGCCAGCAGCAGCGGGTGGCCATCGCCCGGGCCCTGGCCATGGAGCCCAAGCTGATGCTGTTCGACGAGCCCACCTCGGCGCTCGACCCCGAGCTGGTGGGCGAGGTGCTCGACGTCATGCGCGACCTGGCCACCGAGGGCATGACCATGATCGTGGTCACCCACGAGATGGGCTTCGCCCGCGAGGTGGGCGACGCCCTGGTGTTCATGGACGCAGGCGTGGTGGTGGAGGCGGGGACGCCCCGCGACGTCATCACCAACCCCCAGCACGAGCGCACCCAGTCGTTCCTGTCCAAGGTGCTGTGATGGGCCGCGGGATGCGCCGCGGCGGGACGAGGACCGCGGCGTTGGTGGTCACCGTGGCGGTGCTGGTGGCCGGGTGCTCGAGCTCGACGTCCTCCACCGCGTCGAAGACGACCGCAAGCCCCGGCCACCAGCAGCGTCGGCCGCGCCCCTGCGCATCCTGGTGACCAACGACGACGGCTACTCGGCCCCGGGCATCGATGCGGTCGTGCGAGGGACTGCGAACCCTGCCCGACGTGGCCGTCACCGTGGTGGCGCCGTTGACGAACCAGAGCGGCACCGGCGGCAAGACCACCCCGGCCACGCTTGGCCGTCACCGACGTCGAGACGGCCAGTGGCTACCCGGCCAAGGCGGTGGCCGGCTTCCCGGCGGACACCGTGATCTGGGCGGTCGACCAGCACGGTCTGGCCCAGAAGCCCCAGGTGGTCGTCTCCGGGGTCAACTTCGGCCAGAACCTCGGCACCTCCACCGACGTCTCGGGGACGGTGGGCGCCGCCCGGGCCGCGGCCAGCCGAGGCATCCCCGCCCTGGCCTCCAGCGCCGGCCTGGCTCCGGCCGGGGTGGCCGCCCCCGACTTACGCGGCAGCCGTGACCCAGGTCGAGCACTGGATCAGCGAGCACCGCGCCGCCCTGGTGTCGGGCCACGCGTCCTCGCCGGTGCTGCTGCAGAACCTGAACGTGCCCACCTGCGCCGCCGGCCGGTCGCCGCGGACCCTGGTGACGGTGCCCGTGGACCTGACGGCGACGGCCTCTCAGCAGCTCGCCGCCCGCCGACTGCGCCTCGACCGCCACCCACCCGACCGGGGACGTGCAGGCCTTCGGCGAGGGGTTCGAGCCGCTCTCGACCCTGTCGGTCACGCCGACGTCCTAGGGTCGGGCTGTGCCTGACGACCCGACCCCACCCGACGCCGCGGCTGGTGCGGCCGCCGATCCGGTGCAGTGGCTGGCCGGCTTCGCCGCCTCGCTGGGCGTCGAACCGCCCGACGCCGACACCATCGCCACCCTGTTGGACCTGGCCGGGGTGGCGGCTCACGCGTCGGCGCGCACCGCGGCGCCCATCGCCTGCTACCTGGTGGGACGAGCCGGACTCGACCCGACGACCGCCCTGGCCCGCGCTCGCCAGATCTGACCCGGCCGGCTCCGATAAATCTGGGGAGCTAGCGGGCGCGCAGCACGCAGAACTCGTTGCCCTCGGGATCGGCCAGCACCACCCAGGTCTCGTCGCCGGTCTGGCCCACGTCGGCCCGGGTGGCGCCCAGGGCCAGGATGCGCTCCACCTCGGCGTCGCGGTCGTCGGGCTTCAGGTCGATGTGCAGGCGGTTCTTGACCGCCTTGTCCTCGGGCACGGGCACGAAGACGAGGGCCGGCTCGGTGTGCTCGTCCTTGCCGATGACCACCTCGTCGTCGGCCTGGTAGAGGATCTGGTAGTCGAGCACCTCACGCCAGAAGCTCGGCCAGGGCGGCCACGTCGTGGGCGTCGATCACGATGGTGTACCAGTCGCTGGGCATGGTCGCAGCGTGGCACGGCTCCGCTCCCGTCGCCGCTGGTACCGTCCCGGCGTGCCCGTCGCCGATCCCGATCTGTCGCACCTGCGCCAGGCCATCGCCCTGGGCGCCGAGGCCCGGGCCGGTGGCAACCACCCGTTCGGCTCGCTGCTGACCGACCGCCGGGGCCAGGTGCTGGCCGTGGCCCGCAACTCGGTGGTCACCGCCGCCGATCCCACCGGTCACGCCGAGACCAACCTGGTGCGCCTGGCCGGCCCGCTGGCTGCCCGCCAGGGCGTCGACCTGTCCACCTGCACCCTCTACACGTCGACCGAGCCCTGCGCCATGTGCGCCGGGGCCATCTACTGGTCGGGCATCGGTCGGGTGGTCTACGCCCTGGCCGAGGTCGACCTGTTGGCCATGACCGGCGGCGATCACCCCGACAACCCGACGCTGGCCCTGCCCTGCCGCCAGGTGTTCGCCGCCGGCAGCCGGTCGGTGGTGGTCGACGGACCCGCGCTCGAGGACGAGGCCCGTGCCGTGCACGAGGGCTTCTGGACCTGAGACCTCTCGAACCGAGGTGGCGTGCGCTGGGGAGCGGAACCGGGGGGAACCGGAAGGGTCCGGTCGGCGTCTGAACGGTGTCGAGGGTCGGGGATCGCCCGGTCCGAGCCTGGGAGGCACACCGGTGAAGGTACGACCCATCACGCTCATGGCGGTCCTGATGGCGGTGGGGGTGCTGATCGTCGGCCTGGCTGCCTGGCACCACCACGGCCGGTCGGCGGCCGCCGGCCAGCCGGGCGAGCTGCCCATCCGC
Organism: uncultured Microthrixaceae bacterium; assembly: GCA_963793965.1. Taxonomy (GTDB): domain Bacteria; phylum Actinomycetota; class Acidimicrobiia; order Acidimicrobiales; family Acidimicrobilacustridaceae; genus UBA4742. The sequence continues at coordinate 359,516 of CAWCCB010000004.1, read as the reverse complement.
ACCGAGCTGGCCGGTCCGGCGGCGGCCGCGCTGGCCCCGGCATCCACCATGGGCCGCGATGGCGCGCGGTGGTCTATGTGGCCGCCGCCGGGCTGCCGGCGCTGGACGGGACCGCCCATGCCTGGCGCCTGGCCCCGACCACGGTCACCTCGGCCACCGTGAACCGGTTGGCCGCGGCCCTCGGCCTGTCCGGCTCGGTGGTGGCCCAGCGCGACGGGTGGACGGTGTCGGGATCGGACCTGCGCACCCTGACCGTGACCCGCGACCAGCCCTCGGGGCCTTGGACCTGGACGATGTCGGGCGTGGTCGTGTCGTCGCCGGGGGTGTGTGCCGTGCCCATTGCCCGCCCGACCATCGATCCCGAGGGCGGGGCCGTCGGTTCGGATCCGAGCCCGCCGACGGGCGTCCCGGTCGGTGGGTGCCAGCCTCCGGCCACCACCCTGCCGGGCGCGACCGTCGATGCTCGCGCCACCTCCCGTCCGGCGCCGCAGGCTGAGGCCGAGGCCCGAGCCATCCTGGCCTCGGCCGGCTACGACCTGGCGGGGTGGTCGGTGTCCAGCAAGGCGCCGACCGGTGTCACCCAGGTCACGGCCACACCCGGTCTGGGCGGTGGCGTCCTCGACCGGACCGACGCCGGACCAGTCTCGGTCGGGGTGTCGCTCACCTTCGGGCTCGGCGCCGAGGTGTCATCCGGGTCGGGGTCGTGGGTCCAGCCGGTCGAGGCCGATGCCTACCCGCTCATCGGCACCGCAGCCGGCATCGAGGCGCTCAACCAGGGCCGCGGCCTGCCCGAGGTCGAGCCCATGGTGGCGGCACCGGGTCGACGTCATCGGTCGGGCCGGCGGCCGCCCGATACCACCTCCGTGGCCCGGCGGACGCCGGCCGCCGGAGACCTGACCCGCCGACCACGACGACGGTCGCCGCACCGCCGCCACCTGCTGCGGCGCTGGCCGGCAGGGTCCCATCCTGCGCACCTCCGGATCGCCTCGCGCCACCGACGCACCACCGTCACGCGCCGCCCACGGTCACCGCCCCGTGACGGTCACGATGGCCCCCCGGCAGGTCGGATCGACCACGCCGAGCTGGTCCTCGAGCCCATGGCCGGCACCGACGGCGCCACCTGGCTGGTCCCCGCCTACCGCTTCAGCTCGTCGACCACGCCGGGACGTGGACGGTGCTGGCCATCGACCGCAAGTGGTTCGATCCCGGCGGGCCGACGGGTTCGGGCACGACCGGCTCACCGACTCCACGGCGACGGCGGTGGCGGAGTCGCGGGATCGACCCCGGGATCGAGTCCCGGGTCGCCGCCCACCACCACCGTGTCGACCCCGTGACCCCGATGTGCCGCCCGAGGCAACGGCGGTGCCCGCCTCCGCGACCCCGTCGGGCCCGACCGGCTGAACCCGGTCCGCTTGCGGTATCCCGGTTGCGCTGATCGACTGCCGGCATGATCGATCTGGACACCGCCACCGCCAGCCAGGCGGTCGCCGCCCTGGCCGAGGGTTCATTGGGCAGCGCCGAGCTGCTCGAGGCCCACCTGGCCCGCGTCGAGCGCGACAACGGCGCGGTCAACGCGGTGGTGGCCTTCGACGTCGAGCGGGCCCGGGCTCGGGCGGCGCGCGCCGACGAGGACCACGCCGCCGGTCGCAGCTGGGGTCCGCTGCACGGCCTGCCCATGACCATCAAGGACGCCTTCGAGACCGAGGGCCTGACCACCACCTCCGGCGCGCCGGAGCTGGCCGACCACGTCCCCGCCCGCGACGCCGACGCCGTGGCCCGGCTCAAGGCGGCCGGCGCCATCGTCTTCGCCAAGACGAACCTGCCGCTCTACGCCGGCGACATGCAGACCTACAACGAGCTCTTCGGCCGCACCAACAACCCGTGGGACCTGAGCCGGACGCCCGGTGGTTCGTCGGGTGGGGCCGCGGCCGCGCTGGCCACGGGCATGACGCTGCTCGAGCTGGGCAGCGACATCGGGGGATCGATCCGCAACCCGTCGCACTGCTGTGGCACCTACGGCCACAAGCCGACGTGGGGACTGGTGCCCCAGCGGGGCCACATCCCGGGACCGCCCGGGACGATGGCGCCCGCCGACCTGAACGTGGTGGGACCCATGGGCCGCTCGGTGCAGGACCTGATGCTCGGGCTCGACGTGCTGGCGGTCGACGCCGTTCGGCCTGCCCGGCGCCGTCGCCCCCCCGGTCGCCCGCTCGCCTGGCCTCGATCGCGTGACCTGCGGGTCGGCGTCTGGCTGGAGGACCCGGTGGCCCCCACCGACCGCCCCGTGCTCGATCGCCTGGAGGCGGCGGTGGCCGCCCTGGCCGCGGCCGGCGCCACCGTGGTCGACGACGTGCGGCCCGCCGACCCCGCTCGAGGAGCAGCACCTCGTCTACCTGAACCTGCTGATCGTCGGTCATCGGCGCCGGGTACCCGCCGGACGTGCTGGCCTTCGTCGACGAGTTGGCCGCCGGACTGGCCGCCGACGACGACTCGACGGCCGGCCGCGATGCTGCGGGGGATGTCCCAGAGCCACCGCGACTGGCACCGGGCCAACGAGGCGCGCCATCGCATCGCCCACGCAGTGGTCCGAGGTGTTCGAGACGGTCGACGTGATGGTGACCCCCGTGTTGCCGGTGGCCGCCATCGCCCACGACACGGAGCGCCCGCTGGACCAGCGGGTGATCCAGATCAACGGCCAGGACCAGCCCTACATGAGCCTGCTGGTGTGGGCCGGGCTGGCCACCGCCCCGGGCCTGCCGGTCACGGTGGTGCCGACCGGTCTCACGCGCCGATGGCCTGCCGGTCGGCGTGCAGATCATGGGCGCCTTCGGTGGCGGACCGGACGACCCTGGCCGTGGGGGCGTGGCTGGACGAGATCCTGGGGGGATTCGCCCCGCCACCGACGGTCTGACCCGACGCCCGGCGCGGCCTCGTCGGGGTCGACCGCGCGCGATCGGGGTCGCGAAACGGGCTCGGCCGGGAGAAATCGCGCGATTTCTCAAGTGACGCGCATCGTCACCATTTGGGTCGTAGGTCCCATGTGGGACAGTACATCCTGATGATTTCTCCTGTCTTTCCGTACCCCGAGGTGACCCGTTTCACAACGAAATCGTGGCGGGAAAGTTGCGATCCGGTGACGGACTTGTCGAAAGTAAGGGGCCGCACACCAACCCCTCAGCCCGGTCTCCGGGCGAAAGGCAGCTGTCCCTTGTCCCTCCACCATCCCTTCCGAGAACGTCGCGCGCGCCGAGCCGCCGAGGTCACCCTCGCCGGCGCGATCGCGCTCAGCGTCATCGTGGCCCCCGGTCTCATCCGTGGTCACGGGTCGCGTTCCAACCAGGCCGGCGCGGCTGCCACCACGTCGTCCAGCGCCCCCACCCCTTCGACACGAGCACGACCGTGGCTCCGGTGGCCCTGCCGCCGGTGGCGCCACCGAACCCGGTCGTCCCGGTCACGGTCGCCGACGAGCAGGCCTTCCGCCATCGTTGGACGGTCAGCCCGACCTTTCGCCTGAGCGTGGCCTACGCCAACGCCACGCCCGCTCGAGCGCCGCGCTCGCGGCCTACCTCACGCCCGCCCCGCCGGCACCCCCGGCTCCGGCGCCCGCGCCGCGCCCCCAAGGCGGTCGTCCAGCGGCGGCCGCCCCGGTGGCCTCGGCTCCGGCGCCCGCCGCCCCCGCCGGGTCGGTGTGGGATCGCATCGCCGCCTGCGAGTCCGGTGGCAACTGGGCCGACAACACCGGCAACGGCTACTCCGGTGGGCTGCAGTTCAGCCCGTCCACGTGGCGCGCCTACGGCGGCACGGCGTACGCGCCTACGCCTGGCAGGCGAGCCGCGAGCAGCAGATCGCCGTGGCCACCAACATCTACAACGCCCAGCACAGCTACCGCGCCTGGCCCGTCTGCGGCCGCCGCGCGTAGTCGCTGGCCCTCCGGTCGGCAAGCCTCCCTGCGGGCGGCTTCGCCATCCGGGTGTCATCGGTCCAGCGGCTCTGGCCTGGCGGCCTGCGCCTTCTGAGACCAGGCTGAGAACGGGATCCCTTCCGGGGGTCCCGTTCTGTCCTTTTGGCAGGATGGCGCGGGTAGTGTCCCGTCGGTCGCCCGCACCGGCAGGCAGCTTCCACGAGAGGAACCCGCATGGCCTTCGAACTCCCCCCGCTTCCGTACGCCCAGGATGCGCTGGCGCCCTACATCAGCGCCGAGACGCTCGAGTACCACTACGGCAAGCACCACCAGACCTACGTGACCAACCTCAACAAGCTGACCGAGGGCACCGACCTGGCCGACAAGTCCCTCGAAGAGATCATCGCCGAGGCCGACGGGGGCCTGTTCAACAACGCCGCCCAGGTCTGGAACCACTCCTTCTACTGGAACTGCATGAGCCCGACCGGCGGCGGCGCCCCCAGCGGCGACGTCGCCGAGAAGATCAACAGCGCCTTCGGCTCCTACGACGAGTTCAAGGCGCAGTTCACCGACGCGGCCACCACCCAGTTCGGGTCGGGCTGGGCCTGGCTGGCCGACGACGGCAGCGGCCTGCAGATCATGAAGACGGCCAACGCCGACCTGCCGCTCAAGCACGCGGCCAAGGCGCTGCTCACCATCGACGTGTGGGAGCACGCCTACTACATCGACTACCGCAACGCCCGGCCCAAGTACATCGAGACCTTCCTCGACCACCTGGTCAACTGGGACTTCGTGGCCGCCAACCTGGGCTGAGCCCGATCCGCTGCCCCGGCCCCGGACCGATACCGGTTCGGTGGCCGGGGGACCCGGCGGTAGCCTCGCCGCCATGTTGCGCCTGTTCGACACCGCACGGGGCGAGATCGTCCCCTTCGAGACCCGCGAGCCGGGCAAGGTGTCGATGTACGTGTGCGGCCCGACGGTCTACGGCCCGCCGCACCTGGGTCACGGCCGCTTCTCCCTGGTGTTCGACGTGCTGCGCCGCTACCTGACCTGGAGCGGCTACGAGGTCACCTACGTCTCCAACATCACCGACATCGACGACAAGATCATCGAGCGGTCGCGCCACGAGGGACGCCCGGCCGACGAGATCGCCCGGCGGTGCGAGAAGGTGTGGTGGAAGGGGATGGACGGCATCGGGGTCGAGCGCCCGACCCATGATCCCCACGCCACCGCCTACGTCGAGCAGATGGTGGCGTTCATCGGCCAGCTGGTGGACGCCGGGCGGGCCTACGAGACCTCCGACGGGGTCTACTTCGTGGCCGAGTCGGTGCCCGACTACGGGCTGCTGGCCCGCCAGTCGATCGACTCGCTCCAGGCCGGGGCCCGGGTCGAGGTGGACGACGACAAGCGCTCGCCCATCGACTTCGCCCTGTGGAAGAAGTCGAAGACCGACGAGTCAGGCAGCCCGACGAGCCCTCGTGGCCGTCGCCGTGGGGCGCCGGGGCGACCGGGCTGGCACACCGAGTGCGTGGTCATGTCGCTCGACCTGCTGGGCGACGGCTTCGACCTGCACGGCGGCGGCCAGGACCTGGCCTTCCCCCACCACGAGAACGAGCGGGCCCAGGCCGTGGCCCTGGGTCACACCTTCGCCCGCCACTGGATGCACAACGGCTTCGTCGAGGTGGGCGGCGAGAAGATGTCCAAGAGCCTGGGCAACTTCGACAACCTGCTCGACCTGATCCAGAAGTCCGACCCCCGCGCCTTCCGGCTGCTGGTGCTGCGCAGCCACTACCGCTCCCCGGTCGAGGTCACCAACGCCACCGCCGATGACGCCTCGGCCGCCCTGCGCCGGCTCGACACCTTCGTGCGCCGGGCCGGCGAGCTGGCCGAGGGCACGCCCGAGGCCGACCAGCTCGACGAGTTCCGCCGCCTCATGGACGACGACCTGAACACGCCCGGGGCGGTCAGCCTGCTGTTCACGCTGGTGCGGCGGGGCAACCAGGCGCTCGATGCCGACGACGACGCCAGCGCGGCCGACATCCTGGCCACGGTGCGCCAGATCGCCGAGGCGGTCGGGCTCCAGCTGGCCGCGCCCGCGCCGACGGGCGCGGCCGGCGACGACGGCGATCCGTCGGGGCCGTCGGGCGTGAGCCCGGAGGCCCGGGCGCTGGCCACCCAGCGCGACCAGGCCCGGGCGGCCAAGGAGTGGGGCGCGGGCCGACCAGCTGCGCGACCAGTTGGTGGCCCTGGGCTACGTGGTCGAGGACACCCCGGCCGGCACCCAGATCCGCCCCGCCTGACCCCCACACCACTCGAGCCGCAAATCGGAGCACCTTTGCGTCCGGATGACACCCGGATGCCCAGTTTCGCCGCGTCGGCGAGCTGCCCGCCGACCGGATGGGCCACGCGATTTGACCTCGGGCGGCGGGTCGCGTTCGCTTGCGGCCGTGGCCCGATCCTCGACCTCCCGCCGTCGTGGCCGCGAGCGCCAGCCGCTGCCGCCCGGATTCGGGATCATCTGGACGACGGTGGCCATCGACCTGGTCGGCTTCGGGATCGTCCTGCCCATCCTGCCCCAGTACGCCCATCGCTTCGGGGCCACGGCCACCACCACCGGCCTGCTGGTGGCCTCCTACTCCCTGGCCCAGTTCGCCCTGGCGCCGGTGTGGGGCCGGCTCTCCGACCGGGTCGGACGCAAGCCCGTCCTGATCATCGCCCTGTTCGGCACGGCCATCGGCAGCCTGCTCACCGGCCTGGCCGGCGCCATCCCCCTGCTGTTCGTGGGGCGACTCATCGACGGGGGATCGGGCGGCAGCGTGTCGGTGGCCCAGGCGGCGGTGGCCGACGTGGCCGCCCCGCGGGACCGGGCCCGGCTCATGGGTCTGCTGGGCGCGGCCTTCGGCGTCGGGTTCGTGGCTGGGCCCGGCCATCGTGGCCGTCGGGGCGCTGGCCGGTCCCCGGGTGCCGTTCTACGTGGCCGCGGCCATCGCCGGCGTCAACGCCCTGGTGGCCATCCGCCGCCTGCCCGAGACCCACGGCCCGCGTGCCGCCGGCCGTCCGGTGGCGGCGGCCGACCGTCGAGAGGCCGGCATCGGACGACGAGGTGGCGGCGGCGTGGGCCCAGGCCGACGCAGCCGCCCTGGCCGCCGAGCTCGAGCTGGCCGGCACGCTGGACGGCCCTCAGCCGGGCACGCCCTTCGAGGCGGCCGAGACCGCCGAGGCATGCGGCTCCTGCGCGGCGGGCCGGGGGCCCGATCGCAGCCGGGCACCTCGGGGTCATCGGTGTGCTGGACGCATCGACAAGCAGGCCCTGATCCGCCTGCTGGTGGTGTCGTTCGTGGGGATGGTGGCCTTCAGCGGGTTCGAGTCCACCTTCGCCCTGTTGACCCAGAGCCGGTTCGGGTTGCAGGAGGCGGGCACCGGCGCCATCTTCACCGTCATCGGCCTGGCCCTGGTGGCCGTGCAGGTGGGCATCATCGGGCGGGTCAACGAACGCCTGGGCGAGTCGGGCACCCTGCGGGTCGGCCTGGCCGCCAACGCCGCCGGTCTGGCCCTGCTGGCCGTCGACGGCGGCTGGGCCACGCTGGTGCCGGCCCTGGCCCTGCTGGTGTTGGGCCAGGGCCTGATCACGCCTACGCTCTCGTCGGCCATCGCCGGGCGGGCGGCGCGGGCCCGGGGCGCGTGGCTGGGCTGGCAGCAGTCGGTGGCGGCGCTGGCCCGGGTGGCCGGACCGGTGCTGGCCGGGCATCCTGTTCACCCAGATCGGGGTGGGCGCTCCCTACGTGGTGGGCGCCGTGCTGGTGGTGGCCGCGCTGACGCTGTGTGCCCTCGGTGGCCCGGGCCGTGAGCCCGTCCCGCCGCCTGACCCGCAGAAGGGACCTTCGGCCGGTTGTCAGGGCCGGGCACCCGTACTACCGTTTGATGTTACCGATGGGTAACTTTGTTGTCCCACGCCCGCTCGGGCACCGGCCCACTCGCTCGAACCTGGGAGCCCCGCCATGTCCGACATCTCGTTCCAGCTCAACGAGGACCAGCTCACCCTCCAGAAGTGGATCCACGACTTCGCCGAGGAGACCATCCGCCCGGCGGCGGCCGAGTGGGACGAGCGTGAGGAGTTCCCCTGGCCCATCGTGCAGGAGGCGGCCAAGATCGGCCTGTACGGGCTCGACTTCATGGCCAACGCCATGCTGGGCGACGCCACCGGGCTGACCATGCCGGTGGCCATCGAGGAGCTGTTCTGGGGCGACGCCGGCATCGGGCTCGCCATCATGGGCTAGCGGCCTGGCCGCGGCCGGCATCATGGGCAACGGCACCCCCGAGCAGCTGGGTGAGTGGGTGCCCCAGTGCTACGGCACGCCCGACGACGTGAAGCTGGGTGCCTTCTGCGTGAGCGAGCCCGACGCCGGCTCCGACGTGTCGTCGCTGCGCACCAAGGCCGTCTACGACGAGGCCAAGGACGAATGGGTGCTCAACGGCACCAAGGCGTGGATCACCAACGGGGGCATCGCCGACATCCACGTGGTGGTGGCCACCGTCGATCCCGAGCTGCGGGGCCGGGGCCAGGCCAGCTTCATCGTGCCGCCCAAGACCCCGGGCCTGTCGCAGGGCCAGAAGTACTCCAAGATGGGCATCCGGGCGTCGCACACCGCCGAGGTGGTGCTCGACGACGTGCGGGTGCCGGGCAGCTGCCTGCTCGGGGGCAAGGACAAGCTGGACGAGAAGCTGGCCCGGGCTCGCGAGGCGCTGGCCAACCCCCAGGTGCACAGCGGCAAGCAGCCGGCCATGGCCACCTTCGAGGCCACCCGCCCGGCCGTGGCCGCCCAGGCCGTGGGCGTGGCCCGCGCCGCCTACGAGTACGCCCTCCAGTACGCCACCGAGCGCGAGGCCTTCGGCAAGCCCATCGCCATGCACCAGGGCATCGGCTTCATGCTGGCCGACATGGCCACCGAGATCGACGCGGCCCGCCTGCTGGTGTGGCGGGCCGCCTGGTTGTCCAAGAACGGCGCCTACAAGAACGCCGAGGGCTCGATGTCCAAGCTCAAGGCCGGCCGCACCGCGGTATGGGTCACCGAGCGGGCCATCCAGATCCTGGGCGGCTACGGCTACGTGCGGGAGTACCCGGTCGAGCGGTGGCACCGCGACGCCAAGATCTTCGACATCTTCGAAGGCACCGAGCAGATCCAGCAGCTGGTGATCTCCCGGGCCATCACCGGCCTGCGGGTCGAGTAGTCTGACCAGCACTTTCGTCCCTGCGAGGGACAGATCCGAGTCGGTCACCGTCCGAATCGGATTGAGCTGATCGGGCGGCCATCCCTACTCTAATCCCTACAGATTGTCGCTAGGGTCGGACCATGGCGACGATCCGGCAGCGCAAGCGCGGGGTGTGGGAGGTCCGGGTCTTCGCCGGACGTGACCGGGACGGGAAGCCCGTCCAGCTGTCCCGCACAGTCAAGGGCGGCAAGAAGGACGCGGAGCGAGTGGCGGCCGAGCTGGCCATCGTGCCCCTGCATCAGGCCGCCCGACAGACGGTGGCCGAGCTGCTCGACGCCTGGCGCGACCTGAAGGAGGGCGGCTGGTCGACCTACACCCGCCGTGACTATGCCTGCCGGGCCGAGCTGATCGCCCAAGACCGCCTCGGCCGGATGACCCTGGCCCGGTTGGAGGTCTCCGACGTCGACCGGTGGATCACCCGACTTCGCAAGAGCGGCACCGGTGAAGGCTCGATCCGCAACCAGTTGCAGACGCTGCGGGCCGCGCTGCAGCAGGCCGTGCGGTGGGGATGGATCCCGCTGAACCCTGCGGCCCTGGCCACCTACGACCGGCCGAAACGAACCCCCCGCGGCGTGATGACCCAGGACGAGGTCCAGCGGGTACTCGACGCGGCGACGGCCCTGGGTCCCTTGGCCGCCGCCGTGCTGCGACTGGCGGCCGTCACCGGAGCCAGGCGTTCCGAGCTGGCTGCGCTGAAGTGGAGCGACCTGGTGGGCTCCGAGCTCGCCATCGACAGTTCGCTCACCGTCGTCACCGAAGAGGTCGAGGGGGAGCGGCGGACGATCGTGCGGGACGATCCGACCAAGGGCGGTGAGAAGCGTCAGGTGGCCCTGGACCCCGAGACGGTGGCGATCCTCGAGGCCCTGCGGGAACAGCGCGAGGCGCTCGGGCCGTGGATGTTCGGCGACTCGAGCGTGCCGCCCCGTCCCGATCGGATCGGGTACTGGTGGCGATGCGCCCGAGAAGCGTCGGGAATCGACCTGTCGTGGCGGCTCCACGATCTGCGGCACTGGTCGGCCACCTGGGCGATCGGTGCCGGCTACGACCTGGCCACCGTCGCCGGCCGGCTCGGCCACTCAGATGCCTCGACAACCCTCCGGGTGTACGCCCATGCCCAGACCAGCCGGGACTCGGATCTCGCCGTCAACCTGGGCCGAGCACTTCGTCCTGGACAGCCCACACCGGAGACCTAACGCCTAATACACGGGTGATCGTTGGTGCATCCGCGTGCATCTCGCTGGGCGCTGGGAGGGTGCGCGGATGACCTGGTCTCCGTGTCTTGTCCGCTCGTCGGTGGTGTCGGGGGAGGTGGACTATCGGCTGGGCCACCCGCTGGTGGATCGGTATCTGGTGTTCGTGGCGGGTCGGGCGAGACCGAACACGACCAGGGCGGTGGCGTTCGATCTGAAGGTGTTCTTCTCGGTGGTGGCGAAGGATCCGTTGGAGGTGACGCCGGTCGACGTGTTCGACTTCGTGGCCGCGCAGCGCGGGGATCGCACGGTGGTCCGCCTGGCGGACGGCGAGTCGGGCCTGTCGGCGCGCACGATCGCCCGTCGGTTGTCGTCGGTGTCGGGTTTGTACGCGTATCTGGGGGCGCGGGGCGACACCGGGCTGGCCGCGAACCCGGTGCCGCGGGGTCTGTCCACGCGCCGGGCGGGCGGCTCGAAGCGGTCTCGGACGGTGCCGTTGGTGCGGGTGCCACGCACGTTGCCGAAGATCTTTGAGGGTCCCCCACCTGACCGGTCACCTCGAATAGGAGGTAGCCATGTCAGTGATGGAGCAGGAGCCGGTGAGAACGCGGCGCTCGTTCACCGATGAGTTCAAGCGTGACGCTGTGGCGTTGGTGATCGACGAGGATCGCAGGATCGTCGATGTTGCCCGCGGCCTGGGTGTCGGCGAGGGCACGTTGGGGAACTGGGTTCGCCAGGCCCGGGTGGATCGGGGCGAGCGTGCAGGTCTCACGACCAGTGAGAAGGCCGAGTTGGCCGAGCTGCGCCGGGAGAACGCCCGGTTGCGGATGGAACGAGATCTGCTCAAACGAGCGACGGCCTTCTGGGTGAAGGAGTCGGGACAGTGACCCGCTATCGGTGGGTGGCTGCCCGGAAGGCCGAGGGATTCCCGACGTCGATGGCCGCCACGGCGGCGGGGGTGTCTCGCCAGGCGTTCTACGACTGGTCGGCCCGCCAGGCGGCCGGGCCGACACCGGCCCAGGAGGCCGAGGCGGCGCTGGTGGCGGAGATGCGCAAGGTCCATGTCGAGCTCGACGACACCTACGGGTCGCCGCGCATGACCCCGGAGCTGGCCGCCCGAGGGTTCGTGGTGAACCACAAGCGGGTGGAGCGCCTCATGCGAGCCCACGGGATCGTCGGGGTGTTCAAGCCGGCCAAGGTGCGCACCACGATCCCCGCCGAGGAGAACCCGCCGATCCCGGATCTGGTCGGTCGCCGGTTCGCCCCGGGCCGCCCCGATGTCGTGTGGTGCGGCGACATCACCTATGTCCGCACCGGCGAGGGGTGGCTGTATGTGGCGTCGGTCCTCGATCTCGGATCGCGGCGCCTGTTGGGCTACGCCATGGCCGACCACATGCGCACCGAACTCGTCGCGGATGCCCTCACCATGGCCGCGGCCACCCGGGGCGGGCGCACCGCCGGGATCATCTTCCACGGCGACCGCGGCTCCCAATACATGTCAGGCGACTACCGGGACCTCATCGGCGAGCTGGAGATGATCCAGTCGGTCGGCCGCACCGGGGTGTGCTGGGACAACGCGGTCGCCGAGTCGTTCTGGTCGTCGCTCAAACGCGAACTCGTGCACCGCCACCGCTTCGCCGACCGGGCCAGCGCCCGCCGAGCCATCTTCGGTTGGATCAACACCTACAACCACCGGAGGCTCCACTCGAGCCTCCGCTACCAGCCACCCGTCGCCTGGGAACAGCAGTACCGTCCCAACCCTGCAGCCCGATCGACCGGGCCGCGTAACCCCGTGACCGGTCAACGGGGGGAGCCTCACACCGCCCACCCCCACCAGCTCCGCCACACCCTCGCCACCCAAGCCATCAACCGGGGCATGCCCCTCGAAGCCATCGCGTCGCTGCTCGGGCACCGCTCCATGGACATGACCCTCACCTACGCCCGCATCGCCGACCGCGTCGTCGCCGACCACTACCAGACCATCAGCGCCCAGATCGACGCCCTCTACGGCCAACCCCTCCCCGCCGGCCTCGAGACCGACTCGATGGCCAAACTCCGCCGCCAAACCCACGCCCGCATGCTCGGCAACGGCCTCTGCACCCGACCCGTCGAACTCGACTGCCACATGGAAACCGCGTGTGAGACCTGCACCTACTTCGACACCGGACCCCAATTCGTCCCCGTCCTCCTCCGCCAACGCGACCACGCCGCCACCCACCACCAACCCGACCGCGTCACCCTCTACAACACCCTCCTCGACCGAGCCCAAGGAACCGACACTTGACACCGATCACCCGTATAACGCCGGTTAGGTCCGCCACAAGACTGTGGGCCGGGACGCCTACGATTGTCGGGATGCGGCAGCAAGCGGGGGCGCCCGGGATTCGGCGATTGCGATTCTGCGGAACCGTTGCGGTGCTCGTGCTGGGCCTGCTTGCGTCCAGCTGCTCATCGGACACGCGGCGTGCGGCACCGCAGGTCAGTCCCACCCCCGCTGTGCCTGCGGTGACCTCGGCTGAGGTGAGGTCGTTGTCGGTTGCGCTTCCGTTCAGTGCAGACCGAGGAGCACTGATCGTCACGCCTGGCTCGGCACCTGCTGGGTTCACCTCTGCCCAAGCCGCTCAGCTCGTCGGCTCCGTCTTCACCAACACGTTCGGCACGTCGTTGGGTAACCCGCTACCGCCCCATCAGCTGCTGGCCGGAGAAGTCACGCTGAGCGGCCACACGGGGGTCGCACCGCTCGCCAAGACCCCTGCGTGGGTCTTCATCTACCAGCCGCCCGCCGCCTACACCTGCATCTCCGTGGGTCCGGTGACCTCCAGAACGCCACCCTCAACAGCTTCAGGGCTGACAGCGATCATCCTGACCGAGCCCTATGCGAGTGACGCCGTCACCTACTCAGGTGCAGGAACCGGACCGTGCGGGCCGTACAGCCTCGAACCCACCGCGGAAGCCGGTCCAACGACCCGCTGAGGATCACCCCTTGCCACCGCACATCACGGCACATCGGCGCTCCTCGCGACGGCGCCCGAGCGCCGGTTCGGGGCAGCGTGCCACGTGCCCTGGGTTGGCCGCCGCCTAGACCGCCGCGGGTTGGTTGGTCAGCCTGGTGACCGACTGTGATCGTGGCGGGTGGGTACTCGGCGGTGACCGAACGCGGGTAGTAGCACTCAGCGGTGAGGGTGTAGCTGCCGGGCTGGAGGTTCGCGGGAAGGGTGAGTGTCGCTCGCCATTGGCTCTGTTGGTCGCCGGTGATAGTCGGCGTGGGATAGACCCAGGTGGAGGCGTGGTGAAGGCTGATCTCCACCGATGAACTCTGATCGCAGCCAGGGCCCTGCGAGGTGACGACAAGTGTCGACCCTGGGGCGACGTTGCTGGTGGGCACCACCGAGAGCCGCCGGTTCGTCTGTATATCGATGGCGAGCGGGTTGAAGGCGAACGGTTGCGTTCCGGTCGACGGGTCCTCGCACGACCCGATGAGGTGTGCCGGGCCTACGACGGCGGCCGGGAAGGCGAACTCGTAGGTCCACTTGGGGCCGGTCACCGCCGGACCGCCGAAGATCGACTCGTCCGGGACTGCCGGACTGTCGCTGATGACGCCAAGCAAGACGATGTCTCCGGTTGGACAGCCAGTCGTCATCACCGTCGTGGTCGCACCAGTAAATGGTCTGAGGGAGTCGATGGTAAGGGTGGCTCCCGCTGGTGTCGGCCCAAGGGCCACCGGGTTGGCCAACCTCGACAGCGTCGTCGTGGAGGTGACCACGGGCTCAGACGCCGATGGTGCCCGAGAGGTAGCCAGAGTCGTGGTTGTCGCCCGCTGGATCGGCGAGGCGCCGCATGCGACCAAGGTCAGCGCTGCGATCGCAATGGTCATGACGGCGAATGGGCGCGAACCTCGATTCAGGTGGTGCCACCATCCCGTTCCAGCCATCACACGAGTGTGACAGAGACCACGCGCCATAACGGCACTTCGGCAGATTGAGCCGGGCCGGTAGCTAGGTCGTATCGGGTGTCCCCTCGGGCGACCGGTAGTCGCTCGCCTCGATGAGGCTCTGGCCGAACTGCTCGAACGACTGGCGCTTGCGGGTGGGCACGTAGACCCTGATCGTCACTCCCGAGGTGGTTCTGATCGAGCCGTTGCTTGACCCCGGTGAGGAGGACCGATCTCATCTGTGAGGTAGGAATCTGAGCGGGTCGGCGCCAGACGTAGGTGGCACCCAGAACAGGCCCATCCAACGTCAGTCGCCACGCCACCTTCGAAGCGTGGCATGCGAGGCCTGCCGAGAACGCCGCCCCAGCGGCGAAGAACACCCAGGCGACAGGAGCTATCCGACTCTCCGTTCGCCCTGAGGATCGCTTGGGCTATCACCGCGGCGCCGATCAGGATCGCGAGCCACGGGGCCCACCTGACCGAGGGCGTCTCGTCAGATCATCTGGGGCTGGACCTGCTCCATCTGGACCCCTCAGCCATCCCTGAAGACCACGCCCGACAGTAGGTCACCCAGCCGATCAGCGAGCGCCGAACGAATCCTCTTTGGTTGTCAAGGGGGTCGGTGGGCGTGTTGGGGCGCGTGGGGTGAGCCGGGCCGGGTGACGGTCTGGCGGGCTGGGTCTAGGGTCGGGGCGGGTCCGGGAATGACCTCACCGAAGAGCTGACCATCAGGGATGTGGAGTCGGCCACGCTGGCAAGAGTCGTTCCCGTCTGTCTTCCCGGGCCCGTATCAGCCGAGCGTCAGCGCGCGGCGCGGTGGTCGGCGATGAGCTGGCGGTAGACGACGTTGGACAGCTGTCGCTTCAACGCTCGCAGCGCCTTCTTCTTGGTCTTGCCGGCGGCGAGCTTGGCGTCGTAGTAGCCGCGGCCGGGACTGTGAGCGTGGCGGATCTGGGTGACGGCGGCCATGTGCAGGGCGTGGTTGAGTTGACGGTTCCCGCGCCGCGACAGCCGGTGGATGCGATGGCCACCTGATGACCGCTCGATGGGGGCGGTGCCGTTGTAGTTGGCATACGCGTCGGGGTTGGGGAACCGGGTGGGGTCGCCGGTGTAGCCGATGATCATGGCGGCCAGCACCGGGCCGATCCCGAAGATGTCGGTCAACGAGCTACCCGACGCGGTGACCGCGTCAGCCAGTCGGCGCTTCGACGCCTTCATCTGGGTGTCGAGGCGGGCCAGGTCCTCGGTGAGCTCGGCCGCGATCTCGAGCCGAGCTTGCTGGGTGGCGGTGGTGGCCTCGAGGCCGTCGATCAGGGCTCTGACCTGGGATGTCACCAGTTCCTTGTCGATCCCGCCGGCCACCAACTCGGCCACGATGGCGTGCAGGCGACAGGCGGTGCGGTTCCGGGCCCGACCCAGATCCCCGTGGCGTTTGGCCAACAGCCGCAGCACGGCCACGTGGTCCTCGGCTCGGACCTGGGCCAGGGCTGGGGCGCGCAGGGCGGCGATGGCGACGGAGCGGGCGTCGTTGGGATCGTTCTTGTCCGAACGCCCGGTGCCCAGCACCCGCACTCGCGCCGCCAACGTCGCGGGGACATCGAGCACCGTCTCACCGGCCGCCACCAGCTGCTGGGACAACAAGTAGCCGAGCCCGCCCGCCGACTCGACCGCCCAGGTCCGCTCCCCGAGGGGTTTAGCCCAGCCGACCAGCTCGTCGACCTGACCGACCGTGGCGGTCACCCGTAGTTCGTCGATCACGGCTTCATCGCGGTCGATCGCGACCGCCGTGTGGGAACCCTTGTGAGGGTCCACCCCGATCAGTACCGTCATCATCATCCTCCTTGGTAAGGGGGATCGCGGTGGGCACTCCTGATTCGAGACGAGGTGCACACCTCTTTCGAGCCACACCGCGATCAGTGGAACCCGACGGGCCGGCAACTCGTTAGAAAGCCAGACCCCCGAAGGGGACGGCAGGCACTTCGAGAGCCCGCCCGCCGGGAACCACGACGCTACGAAAGCGTCACCACCCACTCAATCAGGCACCTCGGCGCTCCTCGTGATCGAGCCGAGCGCCGGTTCTTGTCCCGTAGGTTGGCCGCGGTGGCGGCCTGCGCCAGAGTGGAAAGGGTTCCAAGCTGGTCCTCGTGGAACGCTTGATGACAGACTCAGATCGTGGGCAGCCGGATGGCGGTCGAACCCGACGATCCGTGGTCGCCTGCTGCGGTGGTGCCATGGCGTCAAGGCTGGGCGCTCCTGGTGGGGGTGGCCATCGGCGGCGCATACGGGGTGCTGTGGCTCGCAACCGGAAGGCCACACCTGCATCTGGCTTCGTGGTTCCCCTCGGTAGGCCTTGCGGCTGGTGCGGTCGCGGCAGCACTCGGCCCGTCCTGGCGGCGTCTCACGTGGGTGATCCTCGGTCTGACTGGCGGCATTGCTGCTCAGGCCATGGCCTCCATTGTCGCAGCGCTGGCCGTGTTGTCGGGCGGTTTCAGCGGCCCACACACGCAGGCCCAATGGGTTCTCCTGGTGGGTGTCGCCTGGCTGGGGTTCCTTGCGGTCGGGGCCGTGTTGGGTGAGCGCACTTTTCGACCGGAGCGGCGTCTGCCCGCGGAGCTTCTGGCCCGCATCCCAGGACCCCCGGCCACAAATGATGAAGCCACGCAAGATCGTGGCGCGATGCCGAGACGGCTCCAACCATCCCGTCATCGTGATGAGAGGCGGTTTCTTGGCATTGCGGTCGGGGATCGCAGCCTCCGAGGCGGTTGATCTGGCCATGCCGCCATCCGATCGCCAACAAGTGAAGTTCGACCGGGCGATGAAGCGGAGGGGATACGGCCCGTTCCGCGACTAGGTCGGCCGAGCACCGAACGGCACATAGGCGTGCGACCCGCTGCCTGTGGAGACCGGGAGCTGTTGGGGCGCCGTTGCTCAGCGGGCGGCCACCCGCCACCTGAGAGCTGGTCAAGTCGCCGGCGCACGAGTGTCTGGTCAGCACTCGAATGTCCGAGGGGAAGCCAGACAGTCAGGCGGTGACCTGGACGGCCTGACCTTGCCAGCCGGGCCGCCTAGTGGGGTGGCGCGGATTGTTCCGCCGGTAACTCAGGCGACCTTGCGTCGGTTCTCGAGCTCGATGATGCGGGGGTCGTGACGGTCGCGGTTGCGGCGTCGGATGTAGGCCTGACTCGCTTTGGAGAACGTCTTCCAGTCGGGGTGGTCGCTGCCGTTGATGACGAACTCGACGTAGGCCCAGAAGTGGCACTCGATGCGGTTGAGGTGACTCGCGTTGGTCGGGGTCGGTAGCAGTCCGACGTTGTTGTCGACCGCCCACTGGCGGATGGCGGGGGTCCAGTGCGCGGAGAGGTTGTCCATCACGATGTACACGGTGGTCTCGGCCGAGTAGCGCCGTCGGATGTCTTTGAGGAACTCCAAGGTGACCTCGCCGGTTACGCGACGGCCTTCGAGGTGGCCCCACAACCGATCAGCGCCGACGTCGTAGGCGCCCATCAGCTTCCGGACACCGTGGTGGCGGTGGTAGGTCGCTCGCTGGCGGCCGGGACGGTTCTTCTCGAACCAGCCATGACCGGCGTGGGGCTTGAGCGAGATCGGACCGCACTCATCGAACGACACCACCACCCCGTCGATGGTGCCGGCCTCGGCGCCCTGGTACGCGGCGAGAACCCAGTCCTTCTTCTCCTCGAAGAGCGGGTCGGTGCTCCACTTCCACGTGCGGGTCCGTTGCGCGGTGATCCCCATCGCCTGCAACACCCGGCGGAGATGTTCTTTCGAGATGGTCTTCACGATCCTGGACCGGACCAGGTAGCGGCGGAGCGTCGTCAAGGACCAGCGGGTGCCCGGTTCACCGAGATCACAGGGACGGGCAAGGGCGACGGCACGGATCCGCTCGCGGGATAGGTCATCGATCCTCCTCGGACGCCCGCCCCCGGTAGGAGGGCGCAGCGACTCCATCCCATCCGCGTTGAACTCGGCGATAACTCGACGCACCTGGTTCTCGTCGGTCTGGAGCACCTGCGCGATCTGCGGCGCCGAAGCAGCCGAGTCCGACGCCAACAAGACCTGGGCTCGCTGACGAATCGCGAACACCTTGGACTGGCGAGACATCCGACGAAGCTTCTCGCCCTCTTCGGGCGTCAGATCGCGGACGAACACCGACGCAGGACGGGCCACGGCCACCTCCTCAAGTCACCAACACGACACCACCATCGTGACCTCGCGCCTCACCTCACTGGTGGACGCGAAACCGGC
The DNA here is from genome assembly GCA_963793965.1 of uncultured Microthrixaceae bacterium. Taxonomy (GTDB): domain Bacteria; phylum Actinomycetota; class Acidimicrobiia; order Acidimicrobiales; family Acidimicrobilacustridaceae; genus UBA4742. The sequence continues at coordinate 340,960 of CAWCCB010000004.1, read as the reverse complement.
GCCCCGTTCAGAGCCACCCCACTAGCCTCCCGGTCGGTGACCGAGCTCGCCGAATCGAGTTCGGCGGCGGATCATGCTCGGAGTCGTGGCGGTGGGGACCACCATCGCGGTGGTGGCCGTCTGGCGTCTCGACTCGCGCCTGTCGCACATGATGCCTGAACGCCGCCATGATGGCGTCGGTTGTGACAATGATGATGGTCAGCGCCGGCGCGGGAGATGGCGGCGGACCCGTACCAGCATGCGCACCATCTCCTCCGCCAGATCCTCCGCGGGGGCCAGCGGGTTGTTGTACACGACGTACTCCTTGGCCACCAGTGTGGCCAGGTAATCGAGCAACGCCGGCTCGTCGTCTTTGACCATCAGGAAGTCGGCGTGGTGCTCGTTGTAGAGCACCACGCCCGCGTCGGGGTCGAAGCGGCTGCGGGCCGGTCCCGGCTCGGGATCGGGCTGCACCGTCGGCAGGTGGCGGGACCGGCCGGCCGCCGGGCGGGTCGCTCCGGTTCCCTCGAGGGGCATCGGCTGGGCGTCCGGCATGAGGTCGTCGATGCCCGGGCTCTCGGTCGGCACCGGAATCGCTCCCGCCGTCACCAACCGGCACAGACGACCGGTTGCCGGCGGGGCCGTCGTCGCCTTCGCCCCCACCGAGGGGGAGCGCGCCCGAGCCTGGCTCCTCCCCGGCGGGGGAGCGCATCGGGTTCTCGAGGTCGGCGAGCTCCTTGAGCACTCGCTCGAAGATGCGCCGCACCGTGTCGGACACGCGGTCGGTGGTCTGCTGGTCGACCTCCTGGCGCATCCGCTCGACGGCCCGCACCACGACCGGTTCGACCGACAGGACCGCCTCACGGAACACGGGGAAGGCGTCGCCGTCGCGCAGGACCGCCCGGCGGCCCGCGGTCTGCTGGAGGGCCTCGAACACCACCTGGCCCGACACCTGCCCCGAGCTCCACGGCTCGTGGTCGAGCTCCTCCAGCTCGGTGATGCGATCGAGGATGGCGGTGCCGGCCCGGCCGACGACGGCCACGTGGCGCGACGGTGACGAATCCGCGGCCACGTAGAGAGCGAACTCGATGCGACCCCACAGCGTGGCGCGGGCCGGGATGGCGAGGCGCACGCCCTCGGGCTCCTCGGGAGTGACCAGCTCGGCGCTGCGGCCCTCGACCACCTCGATCGAGTAGTCCCCTCGCGCCAGCGCCGGACCGCGGCGACGCCGCAGGTACTCGACCACCTTGCGCTGGGTGAGCATGCGCAGCACCTCGGGGTCGAGCTGGGCCACATAGACGGTGGTACCGGGCTCGGTGCGCGCTCGCCGCCGCTCCCGTACCAGCGTGGCCTCGGCCCGGCCCCGCTCGAGCATCAGCGCCCAGGTCTCGTCGCTTCCGGTGGCCCGGGACACGATCTCGCAGCGGGACCCGAGCTGCTGGAAACCGAGCAGGCCGATGGCCTTCTCCCCGAGTGTGCGATCGTCGCCCGCCTTGGTGCTCTCGAAGAGGTTGCGGGCCACCTCGCGCAGGCGGTCCGGTGACATCCCTCGGCCCTGGTCGTCGACCATCACCACCGGGTGGCGCCCCTTGCGGCGTAGCACCACCCGGATCCGCTCACCCCGCGCCCCCGTCAACGCGTACTCGTCCGCCGCGTTGGAGATGAACTCGTTCAGGGCGTCCTTCGGGTCCTGATAGGCCTGACCAGTGACCAACACGGCCTTGGCCAGGTTGCCGATCCGCAGCTTCACCCGCTCGCCGTTGGTGGAACCCCGAGAGGTCCGGCGGCCCGGCTCGCCCGCCCGACGGGCGATCTGGCGCACCCGCTCGGCGCTCAAGCCGTGCTCGGCCGCGATCTCTTCCAGCGGCGCCCCGGCCCGGTAGCGCTCGACGATGCGGGCATTCCGCTCTGAGCTCACGGCCGCCATCATTGCGCGGCGCGGACCTCCCGACGGCGACCGGCCCCACATGAAGGCGGTGCGCAGGAGACACGTCCCCGACAGAGTCCCCCCGATGACCCGTGGGTGGGGGCACGAACGAGCTTCCCATCAACCCGGCTCTGACCACCGGAAGCGCCGATGTGCCGTTCTGTGCGTGTGCGCTAATCGCCGAGGTGTCGGCCTCGTCCGTCCTGCACCTTGGTGACGGCGATTGCGCCGTCGGCCCAGGACCACTCCAACTCGTGTCGGAGGATCCGCCAGCCCTCGGGTGCCGAAGCAGCCGAGGTGAGCCAACTCGCCAGCTCCGGCATCACCTCCGCGAGGATCGCCTCCTGAACGGTCTCGCGTTCCTCGGACGCAACGTCGTGGATCCAGACCACGACGTTCTCGTCGCCACCCGCCCAGGGTGCGGAGAAGGTCTTGGACAGCTCCGGTGAGGCAGGAGTCGGGTTCCAGCTCACCCTGAGCACCCGGCCGTTAGTCCGCCAGTTCGAAGTGATCACCGCGGCTCGGGGTTCGGAACGGCACGCTCCTCGAGCGCATCGAGCAGTTCGGCCCTGCGTATCGCCCAGGACCGACCTCTGGGCAACTCCCGCCGCTTCCGCTTCGCACCCACGGGACCATGGTGACAGATCAACCTCAGCGCCTACGTGCCTCGTTCGGGCGTGCTCGGTTCCCGCCGCGTCAGCGCAGATTGTCGCCGGCCACGCCCCACGCGGCGTACCAGCGGAACACGTCGGCAAACAGCAGGGGAAGCCCCCAGGCCACCAAGCCGACGGCGATCACGAGCGGGATCACTAGCCACCACCAGCCGAACCGAACTAGCCCGACCCCGGTCAGGATCAAGCCCGCCATGCCGACGAACACCGCGCCCAGCGTCCATTCGGCACCAAGATCCTGCGAGCAGTTCGCGTCCAGCGATGACTTGTCGAGCGCCGCGACCCGACTGGGGCTAAGCGTCCCATTCGCGAACTTCCAGCGGCGCGTGTCACCGAGGATCTGGCTCGTCCGCGCCGACGTGTAGTGCTTGGCACTCACCCGCGACCCGCAGTCCCACGTGACCGTGCCGTGCGGAGTTCGAACCTTCAGCGTCAAGGGCACAACGGCCCCGAGACCCACCAGCACAAAGCAGGCCACCCCACCTGCAAGCGCCGCGAGGTGACCCCTCGACCGACGCTGTCTCGTTACCGCCGGAGCAACCGCCACGCCGCGTGGATCATACGGCGCACGCACGTCCCGAACCGGCGCTCGGGCTTCCTCGCGAGGAGCGCCGACGTGCCGTTCTGGCGCGGTCGCGGCAGCGACAAGTGCCCGGGACCCGGGCCTGCGGGGGGCACTCCAAACGGAGCCACCGTCGCGGCATGGCCTCAGGATGTTCGGATGCGGAGGCCCCTGACCTTGCTGAAGTCCTTGTGGTTCCTGGTGGTGAGGGTGAGTCGGTTCTCCAGAGCTGTCGCGGCGATGAGCGCATCGGGCAGCCGGAGTTGGAACTCTCTTGCCACACGGCCGGCGCGCTCGGCCACGGCACGATCCACGGTGATCTCACGAAAGGGAGCCAGCAGCTGCGACACGAGATCGGTCGCGCTGTTGCCAGCGAACAGCTCGGCTCGCGTCACCACCGAGTAGTGGAGCCGGTTGCGACCTGGCTTGAGCTCAGCGGATCCGCGCAGGTGATCGATGAAGATGTCGGTGTCGACGAGGATGTCAGCCACGCTGCCACTCATCACGCGACGGTGACGTGGCGTCTGGGACGGCGCCGAACGTCGAGTTCAGGGCTGCCGCGGCATCGACGTCGCCGCTCAGGTACTCGTCGAGAGCTCGACGGATGACCTCTGCCATCGGGATGCCCTCAGCGGCGGTCACCTGGTCGATGCGGTGACGTTGTGTCTCAGTGAGGTAGATCTGCGTCCTGGTCGCCGACATACAGCAATGGTATACAGCACACCCATCGACATCAACCTTCTGGATGAGCCGTTCTGGGACGCTCTGGATGTGCGCCGAACCGGCGCTCGGGCGCCGTCGCGAGGAGCGCCGAAGTGCCTGATTGAGTGGGGGGTGACGCTTTCGTAGCGTCGTGGTTCCCGGCGGGCGGGCTCTCGAAGTGCCTGCCGTCCCCTTCGGGGGTCTGGCTTTCTAACGAGTTGCCGGCCCGTCGGGTTCCACTGATCGCGGTGTGGCTCGAAAGAGGTGTGCACCTCGTCTCGAATCAGGAGTGCCCACCGCGGTCCCCATAACCAAGGAGGATGATGATGACGGTACTGATCGGGGTTGACCCTCACAAGGGTTCCCACACGGCGGTCGCGATCGACCGCGACGAAGCCGTGATCGACGAGCTACGGGTGACCGCCACGGTCGGCCAGGTCGACGAGCTGGTCGGCTGGGCCAAACCGCTCGGGGAGCGGACCTGGGCGGTCGAGTCGGCGGGCGGGCTCGGCTACCTGTTGTCCCAGCAGCTGGTGGCGGCCGGTGAGACGGTGCTCGATGTGCCCGCCACGTTGGCGGCGCGGGTGCGGGTGTTGGGCACCGGGCGTTCGGACAAGAACGACCCCAACGACGCCCGCTCGGTCGCGATCGCCGCCCTGCGCGCCCCGGCCCTGGCCCAGGTCCGCGCCGAGGATCACGTGAGCGTGCTGCGGCTGTTGGCCAAACGCCACGGTGATCTGGGTCGGGCCCGGAACCGCACCGCCTGTCGACTGCACGCCATCGTGGCCGAGCTGGTGGCCGGCGGGATCGACAAAGAACTGGTGACATCCCAGGTCAGAGCCCTGATCGACGGGCTCGAGGCCACCACCGCCACCCAGCAAGCTCGGCTCGAGATCGCCGCCGAGCTCACCGAGGACCTGGCCCGCCTCGACACCCAGATGAAGGCGTCGAAGCGGCGACTGGCCGACGCGGTCACCGCGTCGGGCACGCTCGTTGACCGACATCTTCGGGATCGGCCCGGTGCTGGCCGCCATGATCATCGGCTACACCGGCGACCCCACCCGGTTCCCCAACCCCGACGCGTATGCCAACTACAACGGCACCGCCCCCATCGAGCGGTCATCAGGTGGCCACGCATCCACCGGCTGTCGCGGCGCGGGAACCGCCAACTCAACCACGCCATGCACATGGCCGCGGTCACCCAGATCCGCCACGCCCACAGTCCCGGCCGCGGCTACTACGACGCCAAGCTCGCCGAGGGCAAGACCAAGAAGAAGGCGCTGCGAGCGTTGAAGCGCCAGCTGTCCAACGTCGTCTACCGCCAGCTCATCGCCGACCACCGCGCCCAGCGCTGACGCTCGGCTGATACGGGCCCGGGAAGACAGACGGGAACGACTCTTGCCAGCGTGGCCGACTCCACATCCCTGATGGTCGGCTCTTCGGTGAGGTCATTCCCGGACCCACCCCAACGCTAGACCCAGCCCGCCAGACCGTCACCCGGCCCGGCCACCCCACGCGCCCGAACACGCCCACCGACCCCCTTGACAACCAAAGAGGATTCGTTCGGCGCTCCATGGCGGCGTGGATTTGGTGGAGGACTTGTGGGGTGCGGAGTGCCAGACGCCGGGCGAGCGTGGGAGCCGGGGCCCGGCCGGGCTCGATCTCTACACCGAACGCTGTCTTCTCGGGCTGCTGGAGTGCCTGCACGCGTTCGGCGGCGTCTGCCACGGTGCTCATCCACACCTGGTGGGCTCGACACCACTCGACGATGCTGGTCAGTGTGGCGCTGAGGGTGGTCGCCGCGCCTCCCTGGGGACCGATCTCGTGGCCCCCTAGGACGAGCCAGGCGCCGGCCTCGAGGGTCGATTCCAGGATCGGACGCATCTGCTCGAACACGAGGCCGTCGCTGCCCAGGGCATGGACTTGAGCGAGGTCGCAGTGGATAGGTGAGTTAGCGGCTTCGTCGTTGAAGGTGCGGCCGGCCAGGAACCGATCGGCTACCAGAGGGACGAAGCTCTGGGTGTCTCGTCCGCGGCCGACGAAGGTGTGTCCGCAGGGATAGGCGAAGGTGCGGGGTTCCACCCCCAGGGTGCGGGCGATCCAGGCGTCGGCGTCGGCGATCTCCGCGGCCATGTCCGACAGGTCCAGGTCCTCGATGGCGTGGCGGCGGGTCCAGTCGAAGTTGGCGCTGCACGGGTGGCGAGCCGTGTGGTTGCCGATCTCGTGTCCGGCGGAGACGGCGTCGCGCCAACCGGCGAGGTCCCTATCGACGCCGTTGGGCAGCACGTAGAACGTGACCCGTACGCCGAGCTGATCGATCAGCTCCAGCCCGAAGTCGACCTGCGATCGGCGTGCATCGTCAAATGAGAGACTGAGAGCGGCCAGATAGTCCTCCGGCCAGACGCGTCGGTTGTCGTGAACCCCCGGCTGGGGGCCGTGTCGGGACCACCGGCTCAACTTCATCGTTGATGTCGGTTCGGCGACCTGAGCACGCGCCGCAGGCTAGCCCCGCCCTTCCGCTGGGCATCCCGATCACGGCAAGCATCGGGTGCTCGGGTCAGCTGATGACTCGCGACGGCGCCTGGTCTGGTGCCCCAAGCGCCCGGACAGACCCACTCTGCGCTGGCGAGAAGCGCCGACGTGCCGTTCGGCGTGCCCCACACCTCGGCGCCCTGGCCGTCGTCGGGACGGCGTAGCACGTCGTGCTACACTGGTTGGCATGGCACGAGAACTGACCCAACGGGAACTCCGAAATGGGAGCGGCGAGATCATGCGCGAACTGGATCGGGGAGAGAGCTTCGTGGTCACCCGCAACGGCGTGCCGGTCGCGGAGCTGACACCGCTGCGGCGCCATCGTTTCGTCGCAGCGGAGGCTGCGGTCGCCATGTTCCGCACTGCTCCGAGCGTGGACTACGACCGATTCAAGGCTGACCTCGACCAGGTGGCCAGCCAGGATCCCCAGCCTCGTGGCTGAGACCGCACGCCCCCGCCAAGGATTGCTCGACACCTCGGTTGTGATCGATCTCGACCAACTCGATCCGTCCAAGTTGCCCGTCGAGGTGGCAGTCAGCGCGGTCACCATGGCGGAACTCGCTGCGGGTCCACACGCGGCCAGCGACGCCGACGAGCGAGGGCGTCGACAAGATCGGCTGCAGCGAGCCGAGGCCGCGTTCGATCCGCTCCCGTTCGACGGCGAAGCAGCCCGCGCCTACGGACGCGTCTATGCCGCGGTCACCGCAGCCGGCCGCAAGGCTCGAGGTGCCAGAGCCGTCGATCTGCTCATCGCAGCAACGGCGTGTGCTTCCGGTCTGCCGCTGTACACCCGCAACGGCGCCGACTTCGAAGCCCTCGAAGGCCTGGTCGACGTCGTCGTGGTGTGACGAAACCGGGGCTTTGTGTCGGGTGCCGAAGTGCCGTTCGGCGCTCGCTCAGTTGTGGTCTGAGCGGGGGGAGCCGTAGACGGTGCGCCATGCCTGCCAGGTGACTCGCAGGATGACCGCGGTGATCACGAGGCCGATGATCGGATCTGCGCGGGGTAGGCCAACTGCGACCACCGCCGCGCTGGCCATCACCCCCAGGGATACGAACCCGTCGGTGCGAGCGTGGGCCCCGTCGGCCAGCAGTGCCGGGCTGTCCAGGCGTCGCCCGGCTCGGAGCCGGACCCGTGCCGCGATCTCGTTGCCGACGAAGCCGATCAGCCCGGCGATGGCAAGGGCTCCCAGGTAGTGCAGGTGCTCCGGGTGGATCAGTCGTTGCACCGACTCGATCCCGGCGATCACGGCGGACACGAAGATGGCCAGAACGACCGCCAATCCGGCCCAGCGTTCGGCGCGTTCGCTGCGCAGCAGGAATGCTGCCCCCAGAGGAAGGGCCGTGAGCGCGTCTCCGGCGTTGTGGATCAGATCGGCGAGCAGGGCCACCGACCCCGACACCAGGAAGACGACCAGTTGCGCCCCAGCGGTAATGGCCAGCACGGCCAGGCTGACCGCGACGGTCTTCACCCCTCGGTGGGACCGAAGGATCGACGGGTCGATTCGCCCATGGCTATGCCCATGGTCGTGGTGGTCGTGCTCCTGGTGGTCGCGCTCGGGGTTGTGGTGGTCGGCCGGTCCGTGGTGGTGGTCGTGGTAACGGAGCGGCAGCCGGGCGTGTCGGTGGGCTCCGCTGGACTCGTGGGCGTGGGTGAACGGTCCGTGGCGGTGGTCGAGTGAGCAGCTCATCCCGCCTGGAAGGCTATGGGCGTCTTGAAGCTCCTGTGCCCTGATCCGCCGGTGGGCTGATCTGCGTCGCGTTCGCGCATCGTAATGTTGTGAGGATCCGTAGCCTCGGTGACGGTGATCTGGAGCATCGCGGTGTCGGTCCTGGCCACGCTGGTTCTGGCGTGGCTGGCCGTGGTCGTGGTCCTGGTGGCGACGAGGCCTGATTCCGCCACGCTGCGGGAAACGGTTCGCATCGTGCCCGACGCGATCCGGCTGGTTCGCAGGCTGGCCGCAGACAAGACGTTGCATCGGGGGGTGCGGATCCGCTTGTGGCTGTTGCTGGCCTACCTGGCTTCACCGATCGACTTGATCCCCGACTTCATCCCGGTCGTGGGGTACGCGGACGACGCGATCATCACGAGCCTGGTGCTACGCAGCGTGATCAAGCGAGCAGGGGTGGACGAAGTCCGGGGTCACTGGCCAGGCACTCCAGAAGGTCTATCCGCCCTGGCCAAGCTCTGCCGGCTTTCCCAGCTCGAAACCTGAGGCGTCGGGCGTCGGAAACCGGGGCGTCATTCGCGGATCGCGGCCACGCCTTCCTTCAACCCGTAGAACAGGATCAGGTACCCCGCCATCGGATCGGCCCACCACCACCCCGCGATCGCATTCAAACTCAGCCCGACCAGCACGGCGGTAGCGAGCATCCCGTCCACGAACGTGACGCGGCCCTCAGTGCGAAGCACCGGGTTGTCCAGAGCCGCGCCGACCTTGGCTTTCCCCGCGGCCAACGAGAACATCACCACCGCGGTGATCGCCGTCCAAGCGATGCCCAACGGTGAGTGGTGCGGGTGGAACCGGGTGGCCAGCACCCAGGTGCTCTGCACGGCGAGGTAGACGGCGAGACCGATGAAGGCCCAGCCGATGATGTGCAAGGCACGGCGTTGTCGGACCTCGCCGCTGCCCGACAACTCCCAGATGACCACGGTGCTGGCCCCGATCTCGATCAGGGAATCCAGGGCGAAGCCACCCAACGCCACCGACCGCGCCCTGACCGCGGCGACCGCCAGAACCGCAACCCCAATGACGTTCCAACCGAGCGTGACGAACTCCAAGCCGAACCCGTAGCGGAGCAACCGAGCTCCCTCAGCTCGGCCGACCGAGGGGACCTCCTGGTCGCTCATCGCCCCATCATGACCTCCCGACCCACGAGCACCGAACCGGCGCTCGGGCGGGCTCGAGAGGAGCGCCGACGTGCCTGATTGAGTGGGGGGTGGCGCTTTCGTAGCGTCGTGGTTCCCGGCGGGCGGGCTCCCGATGTGCCTGCCGTCCCCTTCGGGGGGTTGGCTTTCTAACGAGATGCCAGCCCGCCGGGTCCCACAGGTCGCGGTGTGGCTCGAAAGAGGAGTGCACCCTCTCCCGAATCAGGAGTGCCCACTGCGGCCGTCCCCACAATCAAGGAGGATGGTCATGACGGTACTGATCGGGGTTGACCCTCACAAGGGTTCCCACACCGCGGTCGCGATCGACCGCGACGAAGCCGTGATCGACGAATTGCGGGTCGACGCGACGGTCGGCCAGGTCGACGAGCTCCTCGGCTGGGCCAAACCGCTCGGGGCCCGGACCTGGGCGGTCGAGTCGGCCGGCGGGCTCGGCTATCTGCTGTCCCAGCAGCTGATCGCCGCGGGTGAAACGGTGCTGGATGTGCCCGCCACGTTGGCGGCGCGGGTGCGGGTGTTGGGCACTGGCCGTTCGGACAAGAACGACCCCAACGACGCCCGCTCGGTGGCCATCGCCGCGCTGCGCGCCCCGGCCCTGGCCCAGGTGCGGGCGCGAGGACCATGTGAGCGTGTTGCGCCTGTTGGCCAAACGCCACGGTGATCTGGGCCGGGCCCGGAACCGCACGGCCTGTCGCCTCCACGCCATCATCGCGGAGCTGGTGGCCGGCGGGATCGACAAAGAACTGGTAACCACCCAGGTCAGAGCCCTGATCGACGGGCTCGAGGCCACCACCGCCACCCAGCGGCGCGGCTGGCGATCGCGGCTGAGCTCACCGACGACCTCGCCCGATTGGATCAACAGATCAAAGCCGTCGAAGCGGCGACTGGCCGACGCGGTCACCGCGTCGGGCAGCTCGTTGACCGACATCTTCGGGATCGGCCCGGTGCTGGCCGCCATGATCATCGGCTACACCGGCGACCCCACCCGGTTCCCCAACCCCGACGCCTACGCCAACTACAACGGCACCGCCCCGATCGAGCGGTCATCGGGCGGCCACCGCATCCACCGGCTGTCGCGACGCGGGAACCGTCAACTCAACCACGCCCTGCATATGGCCGCGGTCACCCAGATCCGCCACGCCCATAGTCCCGGCCGCGGCTACTACGACGCCAAGCTCGCCGAGGGCAAGACCAAGAAGAAGGCGCTGCGAGCGTTGAAGCGACAGCTCTCCAACGTCGTCTACCGCCAGCTGATCGCCGACCACCGCGCCGCGCACTGACGCTCAGCTGAAACGGGCCCGGGAAGACAGACGGGAACGACTCTTGCCCGCGTGGCCGACTCCACATCCCTGACATCGGCTCTTCGGTGAGGTCATTCCCGGACCCACCCCGACCCTAGATCCATCCCGCCAGGCCCGTCACCCGGCCCGGCTCACCCCGCACGCGCCCCGACACGCCCAACCGACCCCCTTGACAACCAAAGAGGATTCGTTCGGCGTGCCCTATGACCCGCGTGCGGGCCACACGCGTTCTGGGACACCTAGTGCAGGAATGCGCACTACTTCGGTACTCCCTCCTCGCCTTGGCGGCGACCGAGGCGTGAGCGCTATGCGCCGTCCTCGAACGGGCACTTCGGGGATGCAGGTCAGGATCGGCGAGACTCTGCGCGCGCGACATCGGTCGTTGCTACCGTGCCGCAGACCGGCCCGTAGCCGCGCCGAGGCGGCGGTCATAGGAGGCGTCGATGTCCGAGGATGAGCGCAGGCCTCTACCCGCGGTGGTCGACCGCCCGACGTTCGACGAGCAACTGCAGGTGTTGCGGGCGAGGGAGAAGGCACACACCCGTGAAGGGGACACGATCGCCGCCGCCCGACGCCGGCTGCCGATGGTCGAAGTCGCTGCAGACAGCCCGCTGCTCGGGCCGCACGGCCCCGTGACGTTGCTCGACGCGTTCGAAGGCCGGCGTCAGCTCATCGCCTACTACTTCATGTGGTGGCCGGGCCGACCTGCGGCCGACCAGTGCGAAGGCTGCACGTGGGTGATGAGTCACGTGGGCGAGCTTGCCTACCTGCATTCCCGCGACATCACCTTCGCGGTGCTGTGCCAGGGGCGAAACACCGCCTGCGGCCCTGGGGATGCGCAGGCGTCCTACGACGAGAGCCTCCGCTACCGCACCTTCATGGGCTGGGACATGCCGTGGTACTCGGCCCAGCCCTCACTGGACACGCTCCTCGTCGGCCGAGAGCACGGTCTGTTCCATCTGGTCTGCTACCTGCGGGATGGTGACCGGGTCTTCGAGACGTACTGGACCAAGCGCCGTGGAGCCGAGGTGCTGGACTACAGCTACGCGCTCATGGACCTCACCGTGTTCGGCAGGCAGGAGGAATGGGAGGTCTCGCCGGCAGGATGGCCGCAGCGCGGGCACGCGACCCGCACCCTGGGCGGGGCTCCCGAGTGGCCACCCCTGCGGGAGTGGCCAGGCGGTCGTCCCACCTCACAGTGGCCACGGCTCGACGCCGGGTACTCAGACGATTTGGGGGCCGCGGGCGCTGGCGCAACACCCCCTTCAGAGCACTGCCACTGACGGCAATCCGGAACGCTGCGCCCTCGACACATGTCAGGGGCCGTGGCCCATCGTCCGTTTCGGCTCCACCTCCGGTGGTATGACCGACCCATTCGGTGACCGAGACGCCCCACTCGGGGCCCCTGTAGCCCTCCCGAACCGGCGCTTGGGGCGTGGCGTACCTATGTGCCGTTCGGTGCGCACCTCGCCCTGGCCACGCGGTCGGATCTGAGCGCCGCCATCCTCGCCTCCCGACCGTGGTTCAGGAATGGCTCGAGGTGGGACCGCGAGTTCCCTGAGAACATGAACATGTGAGTGCCCTCCCTCCGGACTACGACTCGGATCCCGGCCGTTGGGGGTCGTGGGAAGCGCCCAAGGATGTTCATGACCTGGTTGCTCCCGAGTTGCACGGTCCGGTCCTCGATGTGGGATGCGGCGAAGGGCGACTCGCATCGCTTGTTATCGGTCGTGGCGTGGCATGGATCGGTGTGGACTCCTCCCCGACGCAGTTGACCGCCAACCCTTACCGGCCGGTCGTGCTGGCCGAGATGCGTCAACTGCCGTTCCGCGACAACGTCTTCCGGGAGGTGACGCACCTATGGTGCCTCTACCACCTCGACGATCCAGCCGTCGCAATCGCCGAAGCCAAACGAGTGCTTGAACCCGGGGGTCGCTACTTCGTGTCGACGGCCGCTCGCGACAACGATCCCGAAATCGTGCCGGAGGGGTATCCGCCTTCATCGTTCGACGCCGAGGAAGCGGCAGAAATCGTCGGCTCAGTCTTCGACCGGATCGAAGCGGAACGATGGGATGCACAATTCTTTGCACTCGAAACACGTGACCAGGTTCGAGCGTACTGCCGTCACAACTTCGTCCCTGCTGAACGCGCCGAGACCGCAGAACTCCCTCTCTGGCTTACCAAGCGTGGCGTGCTCATACGAGCTACTAAGGGCTAGCCGCTCACACCTGACCCACCTTCCGAGTTCCGGCAGCCGCCGAGCTCAGGAGAGCGCCGAGGTGCCGTTCGGGCGCTGGCGTGGGGCGCCTCGGATCCGGCCGTTGGGGACAGGTCATGGCTGTGGGCGCCAGAGCCGTATGGGGCAGCCTCTCAAACGAGAGGATGGGTGGTCGTCGTGACCGAATTCGTCTTTGGCAGTTCGCTCGCCCCCATCGGTGGCTCCCTTGACCCTCGTGAATCACCGCGGCAAAGCTCGCTCCCTTGGCCTTGTCAACTTCCCAAGGAGTGACGACATGACCGCGCTCCCTTCCCAGATGGCTGCGCTCCTCGCTCGCGAGCAAGATCAAGCACCTGACCGCATGAGTGTTGAAGAACGTTCGCGTCCGGAACCTCGGATCGGTGATGTCTTGATTCAGGTTGGAGCGGCGAGCTTTACTCCGACTGAGTTGCAGTGGCCGTCGACGTGGGTGGACCACTCAGGTCGGGACCGTCAGCCGGTGATACCCGGTCACGAAGTGTCAGGGACCGTAGTCGCCCTCGGGTATGGCACCACGGGATTCTGCGTCGGTGACGAGGTGTTTGGGTTGACCGACTGGTACCGGGACGGTTCCCTTGCCGAATTCGTGGCGGTTGAGGCCAGGAATCTCGCCACGAAGCCGGATTCCTTGTCCCACGTCGACGCAGCAGCATTCCCCATGGCCGCGCTCACGGCGTGGCAGGCACTCTTTGTTCACGCCGACCTCAAAGCCGGCCAGACGGTGGTTATCCACGGTGCGGGCGGGGGCGTAGGGACGTTGGCCGTCCAGCTTGCCGTGAGTGCGGGTGCCCACGTGATCGGCACCGGCAGGGCCGCGGCGCGCGACCTGGTGCTGAAGCTGGGGGCAGAGCAGTATCTCGACCTTGCTCACGACACGCTGGGCGAAGTGAGAGGGGTGGACGTCGTGTTCGACCTCGTCGGCGGGGATGTCCTCCACCGCTCCTGGCCAATGCTCCGACCCGGTGGCTCGATTGTCTCAATCGTTGAGGCACCCAATGCGTTGCGCGCAGACGTGAGCAGCCTGCTCTTCGTTGTCGAACCGAACCGTGAACAACTGACGGAGCTGACTCGAGGCATCGATGCCGAACCGCTGCGTCCAGTTGTGGGCAACGTCGGTGCTCTGTCAGACGCGCCTCGTCTTTGGGCAGAAAAGATCGCGGGTGGCATACCTGGGAAGGTCGTGTTCACCCCATCGAGCCCGGCCGTGCGTTGAAGTCACGGCACCGGGTCGCGTCGGTTCGGAGTGGCGTCACCTATACGGTCGTCATCGAAGACTCGCTCCAGATCGGTCGCGAGATGGCAGTGGAACGGCCCCCTCCAAGCTGACGTCCCACCTGCGCAGTTTCGAACGCAGGGACTCGCACCAGCACGACAAGATGTCCCAGTCCGGGCCCATCCTCGACTCACACTTACCCAGCTCCTAACCGGCTCTCGGCTCCTTCGCGAGAGCGCCGACGTGCCGTTCGGGCGCGTTCTCCGCGGACCGGTGTCGGGCTGGCAGATGGTGGTGGTCGATGGGGCCCGAATCCCGGGTGCGTTCGATCACCGGGCCGACAGCGTGATGAAGTCGCGGGCCCACAAAGGATCGAAGAAGCGCGTCGTCCCGCCAGACATCTGCGGGAGCAGGTTGGCCGCGGTGGCGGGCGAAGCAGCCATCCCCGGAGTCGGGGAGTAGTAGGTGAAAGTGTCCCACTTCGGGTTGATGTCGAGCTCCATGGCCCTGACTGCGCCGCCACGAACCATGAGGTCGGCCAGTTGGACGATGTTGAGCGATGGTCCCGATGCATACACGAGCGCGCCGTCGGCGGTGACGCCGAGCGCGGACCGCGAGGTCTGCGGGACCGAGCCGAGGGTCGAGCCCCACTGGGAGGTGTCGGTTTGCCACAGGCCGGCTGCGGGTCTGCCGCCGTCGATCAGCAGCGTCAGGTTCTGGCGGACGGACACGACGGAGGATGTCATCGACACGTCGCGTCCCCAGGCGCCGACGGTGGCGGATCCGTCGGCTCGGATGACCAGTGACGCGGCGCCTGGCACCAGCGGCGCGACGGTTCGGCCTTCGGCGTAGTACCCGCCCTTGGCATCGCGCATCTTGAAGCCGCCGTTGAACGCGCACACCAGGCTGAGGGCGGCGTCAGGAGCGATGGGGGCGGTGTAGGTCCAGGGACCGTGACCTGGGCTGATGCTCCCGGAGTAGAGGGTGGCTCGCAACAAGCGGGTGTCCATCCACGCCACGCCCGCTGGCACGCTCGATCCTTCGGACCGCAGCGTGGTCACGTAGATCGCAGCCTGCCCCTCGACGGCGCGGCCTACCGGTCGCCATCGGCCCTCGCCGGGCAGTGCCGGCGTGCTCAGCGGTACTAGCACGCTCGGAGCTGGGAGGGCGATGAGGCGCGGACTCGACGTTCTGGCGGACGCCGTCACCTTCGGCGTCGCGGTCGACGCAGAGGGGATCGCCGCTGTCGAGTGGTGTGTCGTGGCTGGGGCGCCACGGCGAAGGGTCGGCTGTCCACAAGCTAGGGCCACCAGCGACAGCAGCAACACGGCGGCGCGACTCACCCGTCGGCGTCCACCTGATGGGCGAGGCTCAGCAGGAGATGCCATCAGCGTCGGGTGAGGAAGGCAACGGGCTCACGCGCACGAGCTCTTGGGACCCGGGGTGTCGACCACGGTCGTGGCGTCCGGGCCCGGATGCAAGCAGCCGCGCCCGGTCGCCAGACTCCACCGACAGGCCGGCCGGACGCGGCAAGCCGAGGGGATGGCTGCCACCGGCGGGTACAGCAGCGTGTAGCCGGCTGTCCAATGCCCCCGGAACCAGTGACTCTCCCAGAGAGCCGGCCCTTCTTGATCGGACCTGCGTACGGCGTAGATGTGAGCGGATTGGTGAACGCAGCCAGCGCACCCCTGGCGGCAACGACGGGCGCGACCAGAATCAAACCTTCCTTACGATCGTCACGAGCTGGGACGCTGGCAGTCAGCCACCGTTGAGCATCAACAGCAGGTCGGTGGCCGCGAGCAGGCTGATGAGCACGGACGCCAGGATCAACACGGCCATCGCGAATCGATCGAGTCGACCTGCACGTGCGGAGCGCTCAACTGCGGACATCGGGAGACTGGCCCTCGTCGCCGGATCTGGCAACCCCGACCGCGACACCAACGCTAGGTGTGCAGCCTCGGCGGCGCCTGAGAACTACGCCAAATCCTGGTCAAGAACCGCCCGTTGCTCACAACAAGGCCCCTCGGTGCTGAGAGTCCTCGGCCGCCTCAGCCCCGACGCCGTTCAGGCGCCGTGATCACCCACAACCACCGTCAACCGAACGGTTCACCAGCCCGAGGGCATGCGCCTAGGTGCCTGATCGGCGCTCGCCCGGAGCGGTGTTGTCGTGGTTGCCGTCGGCAGGTGGTTATAGCCTGCGGCGGTCCCTCGCCGGAGCGGACGGCCGAGGGGAATCGTGGACGTTGAGGCGAAGCTCGCTGAGATGGGCCTGGAACTTCCGCCGCCGATGGAGGTGCCGGAGGGATATCAACCCAAGTGGCGTCAGATTCCGCTGATGGGCACTCGTGCGGTGATCGCCGGGCATGGGCCTCGTGGCGTGGGCGGATGGCCACCGGGACCTGGGGGCAAGGTCGGTCTCGACCTGACGGTCGAGCAGGGTTGCGAAGCTGCGCGCTCCACCGGGCTCGCGGTTCTGGGCGATCTAAGACGCGAGATCGGAGACCTGGACCGCGTCACGGCGTGGGTGCGCGTGTTGGGAATGGTCAACTCGGCCCCCGGCTCCGTCGCCCAGCCCCAGGTCATCGACGGGTTCACTGACCTGATGATTGCCCTCTTCGGTGAGGAGTCCGCAATCTGCCCGCGCGCTGTCGCTGGGATGGCGGAACTGCCGTTTGGATCGCCAGTCATCATCGAGGGCGAGGTCGAGATCCGCTAACCGCCACCAGTTCCACGAGCGCCGACGTGCCGTTCGGCGCGCTTTGGGCGGGGCGTCGGAGGGGGTCAGGACCGCGCGGTGATCCAGGTGAGGACCTCTCGGCGGGTGAGCGGCGCACGGGCAGCCCATGGTTGGGGGACTTCACCGCCGAGCCGGAGCGAGGTGTAGGCGGCCTTCGCCTTGTCGAGGTCGTCGGTGTTGATGGCACAGACCGCGGCGGTCAGGTCGAGGCCGAGCAGGTTCGAGGCGTTGACGCCGAACATCTTGCGCTTGATGTCGTCGGTCAGGGCCGGATAGCCGTAGCGGGCCTGGAACGCCGGGGTGATCTCGAAGGCGCGGAAAGCCATGATCTGCGGCTGGGGGGAGCCGTACCAGATGGCATCGGTGCCCCACATGACGCGGTCTTGGCCGACGCGGACCAGCAGCTTGCCGAGGACGTGGGCGGCTTCGGTGGGTGAGCTCATGACCGTGCGCCAGGTGGTACCGAGTTCGCACCACACATTCGAGTTCGGGGCGACGTGGTAGTCGTCGAGCGCTTTGAGCAGCGAGTTGATCCCGACGGTGGCTTGAGCCGGGTCGTAGGGGCCTTCGGTCGAGTCCGAATCGAAGGCCGAGTGGTAGACGACGAAGTTGACGTCGGGGAACTGCACGGCGGCCGCGACCAGGTCACGAGGGTGGTTGAACGCTTCGTTCAGGCCTTCGAGTCGGAGGCCCTTGTGGGCGCAGATGGTGCGCACCCCCAGACTGCGGGCGTGGTCGATGACCTTCAGGCCGATGTCCTGGTCGAGTTGGTAGCCGATGCCCCCGGGGCCCCAGGCCGTGTAGGTCTTGAACGACGAGAGCTTGGCCTGCTCGGACTGTTGGGTCATGCCGTCGAGCCGGCTGGACAAGTCGCCGAAGTTCGGGGCGATGACGCTCTGCACCAGCACCCGGGATTGTCCACCTCCGCTGAGGCTGGCGGCGAACTCGTGGGTGCCCACGTTGTCGCCGAAGGGCAGCGGTGCGTTGTCTGGGCCGCTGTTGGGCACATCGGAGAGGATCGCCACCGCGGTGTCGCTGCCCAACAAGAGATCCTCCACATACGCGATGCGGTCCACACACACGAAAGGGTCCGCTTCGGTGCACCCTGGCGGGATGAGCGGTCGGATGATGTCCACCGCTGTCGGGGAGGTCTGACGCCAGGGCCCGTGGGGCATCACGTGGTGGGTGTGGACATCGATGATGAATTCCTGGTCCACAGGGGCGAAGGCCTGGTGGCAGGCGGCCAGATCGGTGGGCTCCGGGACCTTGAAGGTGCCGCCGACCCCTGTCGAGGCCGGGCTGCCCTTGGCGGCTCGGGGACTCGATCCGGCGCATGCCAGGTTCACGATGGAGAGCATCACCGCCATGCCGCCGACACCCTGCAGGAAGCGGCGACGGTCCACACCCAGTCGGTCAGCTGCATCGCTCGCCTCCGCCAAGGTGGCCTGCTCGATCCACCGCTCGGTGGCGGTCTGGGTGGTGGCACGAACTCGCCGTTGGAGACGACACCCGCCCGAAACGGGAGAGGAGGCGGCCCGTCAGGCTCCCGATGCGACGGGTAACGATCAGCGCGAGCCATCACTCGCGACCGTAGCCCTGCGGGAGATTGTCTGGACGAGAGAGACCACCGAAACCGACTGCTCGGAACCCCTCAGTGGCCTCAGGGTCAACGGGCTCGAAGCGCCCTACATGCCGTTCTGTGCGGCTTCTAGGGCGTGCAGATGACGCCGACGCATTGGGGTGGTTGGTTGTGTCGGGCGATGTTGCCGCCGTCGTCGATCACGGTGAGCGGGCTGCCCTCAGCGTCGATACCCAGCCCGCCGTTGCCTACTGCGATGTTCGAGCCGATGTGCACGTTCCCAACGGTGACGAGAAGTCCGGTGCCACGATTGTCGATGAACCGGTTGTCGCTGATGGTTCCCATAACCCAGCATTGCCGGGCGCCGGTGCAGGTGGCCACGCCGGTCCCGTTATGTCGGAAGGAGTTGCCGGTGATGGAGAACTCGTAGGCGTTGGCGATCTCTACGGCGGTGTCCCAGCCACTGAAGCGGTTGTTCGTGATCGACAGAGTAGATGGGCCATCCAAGTTGACGGCGGTCCCTGAACCCGGCCCGACGATCCGGTCGCCGTCGAGCCCCACGTCGCAGGCACTCTCGCTGGAAACGGTGCTGTCGGTGAGATCACTGTTCGAGATCTTGAAGCCGCCGTCGCCACCGCAGAACACCGTCACTCCAGTGAAGCGACTGTTCGACATGCTGATGTCCCCGAGCACCATCGTGATCGTGCCGCCTTCAAAGCGGGTCGAGTCGATCTGGTCCGAGGAGATCGTCTCGATGTGCGCCACACTGATGCCGGTCGGGCTGGTCACATCGATGGTGGAGCGCGACATGTGGACCACACCGCCACACGGCCCCATGCAGGCGGGGCCGATACCGTTGGGACCGACGATGGAGGTGTGGTCCACCGTCAGCGAAAAGCCAGGACGCTCACCTCCGAGGTCCAGTCCCCAGCCGTTGTCGACAAGGTTCATCCCAGAGATGGCTGCGCTGGCCGGAAGTTCCGGCCCGTCGGGCGCACAGCGAGTGGTACCGCTCAACCCGTCGGCGAACCCGGCGATCGTCCCGCCACGGACCACCACGCTTTCGACACAGATCCCCGGTACGTAGGTTTCATCCACGGGGATGGAGGGAAAGCCGAGCCTGATACCCACCCCGGTCCCGTCGGCCGAAGTGATCGAATGACCCTCCAGGCGCACCGTCAGGTTGCTGGCCTCGACGATCAAACCGTCTCCGGCGCACACCAGATCGGTGCGCAGCACGGCGTTCGTCGTGATCACCTGCCCACACGTCGTGATCGCTACCGACGAGTTCCTCGCCGCCGACGAACCCGTCGCCCCCGCTGCAGCCGGCGGAACACCCACACCCACCACGACCACCACCAACAACACGATCAACTTCCGCATCGATAGCCCTCCCCTGGCTAGCCCGAGCCCGCAGATCTTCACCCACCAATCTGAAGCGAAGCTGAAAGCAGCCCCAACCGCCCCGAACCGGCTTGGTCTCCCTGCTCGACCTGCTCGGGGGAGGCCGGCGGGGCGGCATGAGCTGGCAGCAGCCGAGCTCGGGTTGCTGGGGCCCGGCAACCGGGCAGACCCTGACCATCCATCCATATCGGAGCGCAACCGCGGGAGGTTCGCATGGCACACATCAAGGATCTACGGGAACGACCGGCCGGCTATCAAGGCACCAAGCCGTATTGGGCCCGCTACCGGGACCCGCTGGGCAAGGAGCACGGTCAGACCTTCCGCACGATGCGGGAGGCCCGGCACTGGCTCGCCGAGAACGAAGTGGCCAAGGGCCGCGGCGACTGGGTCGATCCGGCGGCGGGGAAGGTCACGTTCAAGGTGTTTGCCGAGCAATGGCGAGCTGTGCAGGTCCATCGACCCTCGACGACGAGGCAGGTGGAGTCGAACTTCCGCTTCCGCGTCTACCCGTTGATCGGGCACCGAACGCTCGGGTCGATCCGTCCGAGCCACGTGCAGGCCATGGTGAAATCGCTGTCGGTCGAGCTTGCGCCCAGCACGGTGGAGACGATCTACCGGCACGTCGCCGCCGTCTTCAAGGCGGCGGTGCGCGACCGGCTGATCGCACGCACCCCATGTGACGGGATCGCCCTTCCGCGATCGAATCGCGACCACAAGGTCGTGCCACTCGAGGTGGCGCAGGTCAGCGCGGTGGCCGAGCTGATGCCCGACCGGTGGCAGGCAGCCGTCTGGCTCGCCGCCGGCACGGGCCTTCGACAGGGGGAGGTGCTGGGACTGACCCTGGATCGGGTCGACTTCCTTCGCCGCACGGTGAAAGTCGATCGACAGCCTGATGACGCCCGGGAAGGGCATGCCCGCCTTCGCACCTCCCAAGACGAAGGCCAGCTACCGGACCGTGCCGTTGCCCGATTCGATCGGGTTCATGCTGGCCGAGCACATCCGCAGGTTTCCGCCTGGCACGGACGAGCTCATCTTCACCACGGTGGACGAGAGCCCGGTGCGCCGGCAACGGATCAGTGCGGCGTGGCGGAAGGCGGCCGACGCCGCAGGGCTGCCCGAGAAGACCGGGTTCCATGCCACCCGCCACTTCTACGCGTCGCTGCTGATCCAACACGGCGAGAGCGTCAAGGTCGTCCAGGCCCGGCTCGGTCATGCCTCGGCGATCGAGACCCTGGACACGTACGGCCACCTCTGGCCCGACAGCGAGGAGGCGACGCGCGAAGCGGTCGATCTGGTGCTCGCAGATTCCGCGGGACGCTCGCGGGACGCAGTGGCTGCTGAGGGGTAAAAGCCCTGGTCAGAGGGTGTATTGATGGTGAGTCGGCCTGTAGGCGGGATTCTGTCCAGCGTCTCCCGACGCTTGGGTGACCATCCATCTGAGCGGCCTACCAGCGGGTGCTCACCGGCGAACCGGTGAGCGGGCGGGAACCCATGCCCACACTTGGCCTTGCTCCGGGTGGGGTTTGCCGAGCCGTCCGGGTCACCCCGGGCGCTGGTGCGCTCTTACCGCACCGTTTCACCCTTACCTGTGCCCCCGGTCTGCCCGGGCCATCGGCGGTCTGTTCTCTGTGGCACTTTCCGTCAGGTCACCCTGCCTGGCCGTTAGCCAGCACCCTTCCCTGTGGAGTCCCGACCTTCCTCGAGCCGGTCCCTTCTCAGGGCCGACCCGCGGTCACCCAGCCGACTCACCATCCCGACCAGTGTGGCCTCGCCACGCTCGGGGCGGCAACCACGTAGCGGACAGCCAGGTAGGTGCCGCCGCATTGGTGGCGCGGTCGCCTCGTCGGCAGCCTGCCTAGTTGTCGCCACCGGGTTCAGGCGGCGGCGGTCACCACGATGGTGCCGTGCATCCGATCCGGGTGGATCGAGCACACGTAGGTGTACGTCCCCGCCTTGTCGAAGGTCTGGGTGTAGCTCTGACCCGGGTTGATGTCGTTCGAGGCGAACGTGCGAGGCGAGCTGGTCTCGGTCACCGTGTGGGCCACGTTGCCGTCGTTCTTCCACTCGACGCTCTGGCCGGCCTTGATGGTCACCGACGCCGGGTCGAACTGGAATTCGCTGATGGTGATCACCGCACCCGCGTTCACCGACTTGGCGGTGGTGGTGGTGGCCTTGGTCGTGGTGGTGGCTGCCGACTTCGAGCTCTTCGAGCAGCCGACCGCGGCCATGCTCCCCACCAGGGCGAAGGCAGCGGCGATCAGCAGCAGGCGATGTCGGCGCAGAGCCATGTGGGGGGTCACTTTCTGAGGGTCGTATCGGGGTCAGGTGACCAACAGAGGTCGTCGCCCCTGTTCGTCGCCCACCATGATCGCGGATCAGCTGGCCGACGCGGTGGTTGGTGGGGGCAGCACCGTCTTGTTCTTCACCGGGCCGTTGGGACCGATGTACGCGTCGGGCGTCACCGCCTTGGCCGTGGACGCCAGCGACACCGGCACCGGCACCAGCCCCTGGGCGATGTAGAGCACCGTGACGTGGCGTGCCTCGGTCGCCCCGATGCTCATGAGCGACGACCGCAGCGTCGGCGTGGTCATGACCCCGCCGGCGTAGTTGTACGTCTGGGCCGCGGTGTTCTCCAGCGTGGTGGCCAGCGCCAACCACTGGTCCTGCGACTTGGTGGTCTTGATGGTGGGGTCGACCACCTCGTACTTCAGGTAGAAGTTGGGGTCGGTGTAGGCCTCGCCGCCCGCGTCGGTGGTGATGGTCTTGAGCAGGTTCAGGTGGTCCTCGTGCTGGGTCATGAACAGCTGCACCGCCGACTTCACGGCGGGGGTGGTCAGCGCGCCCGACGCCAGGGCCTGCTGGTAGGTGGCGATGGCCAAGGCCTCGATGGACGAGGACGTGCGCAGCAGGACCAGGTCGGTGGCCGGGCTGCCCGGCGCTGTGGTGGTGGTGTCCAGCGGCTGGAGCGGCGTCGTGCCCGTCTGGGCGATCGACTCGGGCGCCTTGGGCTGGCCGCAGCCCACCAGGATGGCCGAGCTCAGCACCCCGACCCCGCCGATGGTCAGGAAGGCCCGGCGGCTGGGCACGCCCAGCAGGGCGGACTTGGCCGTCTCGTCGCCCGGTTGCGGCGTCCGGTCACGGTCGAAGAGCGTCTTGAGCGCCTCGCGGAGGCGGGGCAGCGACTCCGCGTGGTCGCGCTTCGACTCCGCCACCTGGCGCCGCAGTTCGTCGCGGTTCAGATCCATCGATGTGCTCCTTGGGCTCGGCTCAGCTGGCCGCGTAGGTGGCTGGGTCGTAGAAGCCCGTCGTGTTCTGGAACGCCGGCATCCACTGGGCCGTGGGCAGGTCGAGCGATTGCCCCCACACCACCGCGTGCTGCGCCTCGACCGGCTCGAGCTCGGCCTCGGTGGTGGCGGTCTGCCAGTTCACCACCGTGCCCATCAGGTACTGGTGGGTAGCCGCCATCGACGACTCGAGGTCGAAGGCGATCTGCACCAGGTCGGTGCCCGTGGCTGCCGAGGCGATCTGTCCGCCCACCTGGCTCAACAGCTTGGCGTTGGGCGTGAACTCCGCCGCGTCGGCGTTGAGGGTGGTCAGGGCAGCGGCGTGGTCGTTGTGATGGCTCTGGTAGGTACGGGCGTTGCCAAGCGCCGCGCTCGTCAACTTGCCGGTGGCGACCATCTGCCCGTAGAGCTGCACGGCCGCCAGCTCGAGGCTGATGGCGAAGTTGACCAGGGTGACGTCGCCGGCCGGGATGGTGGGTGGGCCGGCCACCGTCGTGCTCGTCTGGGCTCCGGCCGCGCCGGCCATGGCCGGGATGGCGGCGGCACCGGCCGCCACCGCCGCACCGCCCAGGGCCAGCGTGCGCACGAAGTGGCGGCGGTCGGGGAGGTCCCCGGCGCCCACCTCCTCTGGTTCGTCGCCCTGGCCCGACGGCTCGGCCTGTGCCCTCATCGACATCGGTGATCTCCTGGGATCGCTCAGGGCGCTCGCATCGTCGTCACCCGGTGACGACGATCGTGCCCTTCATGTAGTTGTGGATGTTGCAGTAGTACTGGTAGGTCCCGGGTGCCGTGAACGTGTGCGAGACGGTGGCGCCGGTCGCCTGCTGGCCCAGATCGAAGGGCTGGCCCGGATCACCCGTGGCCGAGATGACCTCGTGGGCGAACTGGTCGTAGTTCTTCCAGGTGACGGTGGTGCCGACCTTCACGGTCAGGGTGCTCGGTGCGAACGCATAGTTGACGATGTTGACACCATTTGGGCCCGCGGCGGGGACGGGGGTGGTGGACGTGGTGGAGGAGCCCGACGAGCCCATCGGTGGCGGTCGACTTGGACGCGGCCGTGCTGGTGGGGGCGGTGCTGGTGTGGCTCGAGGACGAACCGCACCCGACCAGCACCAGGCCGGCCAACAGACCGGTTGCGACCAGGGCGGCCGTGGCGGAACGGGACGTGGAGGCGGCGCGTGGAGGTGTCATCACCAGGATGTTCGACGCCTGAGCGGTCGGTGGATCGAGCGACACCGGGTGATTATGGCCGGTGGGCCCGCGCGGATCGAAACGCCGAGGCGCGCCCCGGCGACCACGGTGTGCCTTGTCGACCTTCGCGTGGGGTCAGAAGTCCAGGCCCGACAGCTCGGGGAACCAGGATCCGGCCCGCTCCACCGCCTCGGCCCACCGGGCCCGGTCGAGGGCGGCGCCCGGCTCCACCCGCGACGCCGGGGCCCACCGGGCGGCGACGTCGTCGAGCCCGCTCCAGGTCCCCAGGGCCAGGCCGGCGGCGAAGGCGGCGCCCAGCGTGGTGGCCTCCACCACCGGTGAGATCTCCACCGGCCGCTGAGCCGCGTCGGCCAGCGCCTGCACGAAGGTGGGGTTGCGGCTCATGCCGCCGTCGATCCGCAGCGTGTCCACGGCTCAGCTGGCCGTCGAGCTCGACCGCGTCGACCAGGTCCGCGCCTCGCTGGGCCACCCCTTCCAGCACCGCCCGCACCACCTGGGGCCGGCCCGATCCCCGGGTCAGGCCCAGCAGCGTGCCGCGGGCCCCGTAGTCCCACTTGGGGGTGCCCAACCCGAGCAGGGCCGGCACGTAGACCACGCCGTCGCTGGTCTCGCACTGGGCGGCCACGTCGTGGGACTCCTCGGCGCTGCGACAGGATCTGCAGGTCGTCGCGCAGCCACTCCACGTTGGTCCCGGCCGACAACATGATGGCTTCGAGGCCCCAGGTGGTCCGGCCCTGGCGGCGCCAGGCCACGATCGGGAAGGTGCCGCCCCCGCCGCGGGTGTCGAACCCGGGGCGTTGCGGGCCGACCACCACGTCGAGCATGCCGCCGGTCCCGAAGGTGATCTTGGCCGGGCCGGGCACCACCACGCCCTGGCCCAGCATCGACGCCTGCTGGTCGCCCAGGATGCCAGCGATGGGCGGGGCGCCGGCCAGGGCGGTGGCCGCCCCGATCTGGGCCGACGAGTCGACGATGGTGGGGAGCATGGCCGCGGGGATGCGCAGCCGGTCCAGCACCGGCTGGTGCCAGCCGGTGCCATCGCGATCGACCAGACCGGTGACCGCGGCGTTGGACAGGTCGGTGACGTGCACCTCGCCCTGCGACAGCGACCAGGCGATCCAGGTGTCGGGGGTGCCGAAGCAGAGGTCGCGGGAGCGGTCCGGGTCGTAGGTGTCGAGCAGCCAGGCCAGCTTGGTGGCCGACTGGTTGGGGGCGAAGCGCATCCCGTCGCCCTGGTGGACGAGGCACTCGCCGATGGTGCGCAGGTCCTGCCAGCCCAGCGCCGGCCCCACCGGCACGCCGGTGGCCCGATCCCACACCACGGTCGACGCCCGCTGGGTGGCGATGCCCACACCGTCCACCGGCCCGGCCTCGGCCAGTGCCCGGGCGGCCAGCTCCAGGGCCGCGTCGCTCAGCACCGTCGGGTCGAACTCGACCAGGCCGGCAGCCGGGGAGTCGGGCAGCGTCTCGCGGTCGGTGCTCGACGACCACGGTGGCGTCGGGACGCACCACGCTGGCCCGCACGCTGCTGGTGCCGACGTCGATGACCAGGATGCTCACGAGGCTGCTCCTTGCGCGTGGCGGCGCCGCCAGCGAGCGCCGACGTCGGCGCCGAGCATGCCGCAGCACATGCCCAACAGGGCGGTGAACACCAGCGAGGTCACGCGGATGTGGGTGCTGGTGGCGACCCGGGCCGCCAGGCCGACCACCAGGTAGGCGACCACGGCCACCAGGCCGGTGACCGCGCCCACCGTCAGGTACCGCCGCTCGGAGGTGCGACCGGCCACCGCGCCACCCAACCCGAACGCGGCCAGCACGATGGCGAAGAACAGGCCGTTCCAGCTCGATCCGCTGCTCAGGTCCCGCTTGACCAGATCGGCGGGCACGGCGAACAGCAGGGTCAGCGCCGCCCCGGTAGCGATGGCCGCCCAGTCGAACGGCTCCGCGCCCCCAACTCCCGCCGCATCGGCATTTCGGCGTTGATTCGCACCCCTGGGGAGGTGCGAATCAACGCCGAACTCGTCGGCGGGGTCCTCTTCGCCCGAACGGCCCGGTCGGTCGGGATCGTCGGTCACGATGCGCCCGGCCACCCGGGCTCGGCGAAGGGGTTGGGACCGAAGGGGCTGGGCAGGCCGAGCTTGCCCGGGTTGAGGATGCCGTTGGGATCCAGGGCCAGCTTGATGGCGCCCAGGGTGGCATGGGCCGCGCCCAATGCCTCGGCCATGAATCGGGCCCGGTTGATGCCCACCCCGTGGTGGTGGCTGAGCGAGCCACCCCGGGCCAGGACCGCTCGGGTGCCGGCATCCCAGACCGCCCGGTAGTAGGGGTCCTTGGCGTCGGGGTCGGGCTTGCCGGCGAAGGTGAAGTACAGGCAGGCACCCTCGGGGTAGGCGTGGCTCTGGTGGGCCGACGCCGCCAGCGTGCCGGGCACCGCCTTGATGGCCGCCACCGCTTCCTCGTAGATGGCGGGCAGGGCGGACCAGGGTCCGGTGATCTCCATGGTGTCGACCACCAGCCCGCCCCCGATGAGCTGCTCGAGCTGGGAGACGTCGTTGCGGTGCCCCATCCAGCGCTCGACCAGCTCGACGTCGAGTCCCAGCGCCGTCTCGCACTCCTCCTCGACCACGTTGAAGCTGGCGTCCACCAGCGAGGGTTCCCCCTCGTCGAGGGCCAGCAGCACGGCCAGGTCGCCGGTCTGGTAGTTGCGGTTGGCCTCGACCGGGTCGTAGAGCCGCAGCACCGCCGGTGTGGCCCCCCGGCGCAGCATCCGTCGGCACGCCTCCAGGCCCTCGACGAACGAGGCGAACCCGACGGCCAGCCGGCGCTCGTGGGTGGGCGCGGGATGCACGCGCAGGCGAGCCCCGGCGATGATGCCCAGCGTGCCCTCGCTGCCGATGAACAGCTGGTTGAGGTCGGGACCGGTCGACTGGCGGGCGTTGCCTCCCGTGTGGATCAGGGTGCCGTCGGCCAGCACCACGTCCATCCCCACCACCATGTCCTCGATCTTGCCGTAGCGGGTGGAGAGCTGACCGGCGCCCCGACAGGCCAGCCAGCCCCCGACCGTGGACAGGGTGACCGACTGGGGCCAGTGGCCACAGGTCAGGCCATAGGTCGTGCGCAGCTCGTGTTCGAAGTGGTCGCCGAAGGTCCCGGGGGCCACGTCGACGGTCAGGGCGGCGTCGTCCACGCTCACGATGCCGGCCAGGTCGCACAGGTCGAGCACCACCCCGCCGTAGAGGGGGACCGACGAGCCGCACACTCCGCTGCGCCCGGCTGCCGCGGTCAGCGGGATGGCGGCCTGGTTGCAGATGCGGACCACCGACACGATCTCGTCGATCGACGACGGGCGGGCCACGGCGCCGGCCAGACCGGCCACCTGGCCCTCCAGCGCCCAGGTCATGGCCAGGGGCCACCAATCGCGGCTGGCCTCGGCGGTGACGGCAGGATCGGTGGTCACCGAGGCACAGGCGTCCTGCAGCTGGGACAGCACCGTGTCGGGCACGGCCACCGCCGGCTGGTCGAGGTGGGCGCGGACCTGGGCCGGGCCGCCGGCCAGCTCGATGGGCGGGGTGGGGGCGCCCGGCCCGAGATCGGGGAGGGGAGCGGGGCGGTAGTCGGACACGGTTCAGGCTCCGGTGGCGGCGTCGAGGGCGGTCTCGGGCAGGTGGGCGGTCTCGCGCTCGTGCGCCACCGCCTCGCGGTAGGCGCGGACCTGTTCCTCGACGGTGGCGGCATCCCAGCCCAGGTCCTCGGCCACCAGCGCGGCCACCGCCGATGCCGCCTGGGCCGAGGCGTCGCGGGCCAGCAGGCGGGCCCGGGTGCGCCGCGACAGGATGTCGTCCACCGTGGTGGCCATCTCGTAGCGGGCGGCGTAGAGGGCCTCGGCCCGCAGGTAGGGCAGGCCCGCCACCAACGGTTCGGCCAGCTCCGGGTCGCGCTCGATCATGGCGATCAGGGCCCGGGCTTCACCGCCGTAGCGGTTGGCCAGGTGATCGAGGGTGTCAGCCCCGATGCGTCCGGCCATCGACGCCGAGGTGACCAGGTCCTGGTAGCCCTCCGCGCCGCGCAGCGGGAGCTGGCGGGTGCGGCTGTGGCGGGCCACTCGCTCGAGCACCCGGGCGCCCAGCACCTGGCCCAGCACCACGTCGACGGTGTCGGCGGCCATCTCGCGGTAGGTGGTGAGCTTGCCGCCGGTCACGGTCACCATGCCGCTCGACGACGGGGTCACCTTGTGCCGGCGCGACAGGTCGGCGGTGCGTTCGCTGCCGGCGTCGCGCACCAGTGGCCGCAACCCGGCCCAGCTGCCCACCACGTCGGCGGTGGTGATCTCCCCGGTGATGGCGTGGTTGATGGCACCGAGCAGGTACTCGACGTCCTCGGG
The DNA here is from genome assembly GCA_963793965.1 of uncultured Microthrixaceae bacterium. Lineage (GTDB taxonomy): Bacteria > Actinomycetota > Acidimicrobiia > Acidimicrobiales > Acidimicrobilacustridaceae > UBA4742. Next base: position 312,335 of record CAWCCB010000004.1, on the reverse strand, counting down.
CGTGCACGGCGGGTCGTCGAGGGGGCCGTCGTAGTCGGTGTCGGTCGTGCCGATGTAGGTGAGCTCGCCCCATGGCACCACGAACACCGACCGGCGGTCACCGGGAACGGGGATCACCACCGCGATGTCGTTGCGCACCAGCAACCAGGGCACGGTGATGTGCACGCCCTTGGCCGGACGGATCGACCCGGGATGGGTGCCCTCGTCCAGTTGGCGGACGTCGTCGCTCCACACGCCGCCCGCGTTGACCACGGCGTCGGCGGCGATGTCGAACTCGGTGGTGCCGCCATGCCCGTCGGCGGCTTGGACCCGGGCGCCGCAGGCCTTGCCCCGGTCGTCCTTGAGGACCGAGACCACTCGGGTGCGGTTGGCCACCGCGGCCCCGTAGTCGATGGCCGCGGTGCGGGCCAGGGTCAGGGTCAGGCGGGCGTCGTCGGCCCGGGCGTCGTAGTAGAGGTAGGAGGCGGCCAGGCGATCGCGGGGCAGCGTGGGCATGTGGGCCAGGGCCTCATCGGGGCTGATGCGCTTGTGGAGCTTGCCGATGCGGGCGCCGCCGGTGAGGTCGTACATCCACATGGCCGACCCCAGCGCCCGGGACAGCTTGCGGGGGATCACCCCGCCCTTGCCGAACACGGGCAGCAGGAAGGGCAGCACCTTGACCAGGTGCGGGGCGTTGCGACGCAGCCGCTGGCGTTCGGCCAGGGCCTCGTAGACCAGCCGGACGTCGCCCTGCTGGAGGTAGCGCAGGCCGCCGTGGATCATCTTGGAGGACTTCGACGAGGTGCCCGAGGCGAAGTCGTCGCGCTCGACCAGCGCGGTGCGCAGGCCACGCGAGGCGGCGTCCAGCGCGGTGCCCGACCCGGTCACCCCACCGCCGATCACCAGCACGTCGAAGTGGGTGTCGGCCAGCCGCCGCAGGGCAGCGGCTCGATCGAAGGCACCGGGCATGAGGGCTCGCTTTCGTCGCCGACAGCGCGGCAACCGGAGGGATGACGGGCCAAGTCTAGGGGTGCGCTCCGATGACCGACCCGGGCCGGCCGACCCCGCTCAGGGCAGATCGGACAGGCTCTTGCCCACGTCGCTGAGCTTCGTCCCGGTGCCGTAGTTCCCGGTGAGCGGGACCACGTTGGCCGGCGAGCAGTTGAAGCCGTTGGTCTCCGGTGGCCAGTGGATCACGGTCCACGAGGTGGAGGTCGGCTTGACGATGGCGAAGCACGGGCTGGCCCGGTCGGGCTGGGACGGGTTGGCCGGCGCCTGCAGGCCTAGGCCGTTCCAGTTGCTGACCTTCGAGGCCGCGTCGTACACGCACTTGGGTGTCAGGTCTCCGCCGCAGGCCTTCGCCTTCTGGGCGAACAGCAGCCAGGCCGAGAAGGAGTTCAGGCCGAGTGACGCCTGCTTGCGGGTGCTGGAGGGCAGATAGCGGGCGAACAGCGCCTCGTACTGGTCGATGGCCGAGTTCGGCGCCTGGAAGGGCTGGGTGCCCAGACCCACGTAGACGGCCTGGTCGTTGAGCGCCGCGCCCGCAGCCGCCAGCAGCTTGGGGTCATAGACGTTGGCCGCGGCCGAGATCCAGTCGAGCTTGTCGCCGATCGACGCCAGCGCGGCGATCAGCTGGCCCAGATCCGACGGCTCGCCCACGTAGAACAGGCCCTTGACGCCGGCCTGCTTGATGGCCTGGGCGATGGGCGTCCAGGTCGGCTCGCCGGTGGCGTTGTACTGGGCGTCGTAGACGGCCTTGCCGAATCCCTCCTTCAGCCCGGCCTCCTCGTACTGGTTCTTGGTGGTGATGGTGGTGGCCACGTTGCCGGTGATGTAGCCGACGTGGTCGACCGAGTCCGGGAACTTCTGGGCCAGGTACCGAGCCAGACCGTCGTTGACCGAGTTGTTCGGCCCGGGCGTGACCTGCACGGCCAGGTCCGAGCCCCGGGCCTCGGGGGTGACCATGTACGCCGGGTAGTCGGGCAGCAGGCACGACAGGCGGGTCTTCTGACCGGTGTTGTCGAACACGCCGCCCCCGCCCACCAGGGCGAAGTCCTGGGCGCAGCCGACGGTGATCTGGGCGTTGTAGTTGAACAGGGCGGCGTCGAGCTGATCGTCCTTGATCAGCCGGCCGTCGATGCCTCCCAACGAGTTGCACCACTTGGTGAACACCGTGCTGGCGTCGAAGAGCTCCTGGTTGAGTCCGGGCGCACCGCTGAAGCCCGGGTCGGAGATGGTGCCCACCTCGATCTGGTCGGCCGTCACCCCGCGACCGGTGGCCGCATTGGTCTGGCCCGACGGCTTCGGACCGCACACCGGCTCGGTCATGGTGCCGAAGGTGGCGGCGTTGGTCGCCGTCCCCCCGGTCGTGGTGGTGATCGACTTCCCCTCGACGCGGGCCGAGCCCGATCGCGAGCAGGCGCCGGCCATGAGGGCCAGTGCGGTCAGCAGCACCAGTGCGGACGTGCGTGCCCGCCCGCGGAAAGGCGGGCTCGTCTGGCGCAGCAACGATCGGTCGCTGGACATGAGCAACCCCCCTGGCTCCGGTGACGTGGGTCACCGGCGTCGCTCACGTGATAGCAGATCTCACGGGCCCGGGTTCGGCCGGACGGCCAACCGGTGCCTCCGGCGCGGCCGGCAACGTCGAGCCGGCGACCCGTCGCCGGTGCCGGCCACCGGTTTCGACACCTCGCCGACGACGCCGTCGCCGAACGGCCCGCCGCCCTACCACCACGCGGCGGGACCCTGCACTTCGACACGGCCACACGGGTCACCTTCACCAGCGAGGCGGGTGGGAAGCTGCCGATGACCAGAGAGCCGGTGAACGGGGTCTTCCACACCGCCGAGTGCGCCATCGACCCTTCGGACGCGGCCGTTCCTAGATAACAATCGTTGCAGACTGCTGCTACGGTGGTCGAGGTGAAGGACCCCGACGAGCTCACCGAGGCGTTCCGGCGCCAGGGCCTGAAGGTCACGCCCCAACGGCAGTGCATCTTCCGCGCCCTGCATCGCAACCGGGACCACCCGTCGGCCGAGGCCGTCTACGAGGCGGTTCGGGCGGAGATGCCCACCATCTCGCTGCGCACCGTGTACCAGACCCTCAACGACCTGGCCGGCATGGGCGAGCTGCGTCAGCTCTCCTTCGGGACGGGCTCGGCCCGCTTCGATCCCAACGGCGAGCCGCATCACCACCTGGTGTGCGACCGGTGCGGGAAGGTCACCGACGTCTACACCGACACGTCCGGGCTCGAGCTGGCGCCCGGCGAGCGCCAGGGCTTCACCGTGACCACCACCCAAGTCGTCTTCCGGGGCACGTGCGCCGAGTGCGTGGCCCGTCCACCGTCCCAGCAGTTCACCAACCAACATGAGGAGACCATCCATGCCTGACTTCAAGGGCAGCCAGACCCAGGAAAACCTGAAAGAGGCGTTCTCCGGCGAGAGCCAGGCCAACCGCCGCTACCTGTACTTCGCCCAGAAGGCCGACGTCGAGGGCTACCCCGATGTCGCCGCCCTGTTCCGCTCGGTGGCCGAGGGCGAGACCGGGCACGCGTTCGGTCACTTCGACTTCCTGGCCGAGGCCGGCGACCCGGTCACCGACGTGCCGGTGGGTCCGACCGCCGACAACCTGAAGTCCGCCATCAAGGGCGAGACCTACGAGTACACCGAGATGTACCCCGGCTTCTCCAAGACCGCCCGCGAGGAGGGCTTCGAGGAGATCGGCGAATGGCTCGAGACCCTGGCCCGGGCCGAGAAGAGCCACGCCGGCCGCTTCACCCAGGGCCTCGAGAACCTCGACGCCTAGTTCGTCGTCCGATCGGAGGGTCGGGCCCGGCCGTGCCAGGCCCGACCCGCTGGTCGAGCGCGCCCGGCGGCGAGATCGTCCGCATCCGACCGCCATCCCGCCTCCACGGCGAGGAGCCCCCTCATGACCAAGCTCACGCTCGACGACATCAGCGACCTGCGCGCCTATGAGCGCGAGCGGGCCGCGTTCCGCACCCACGTCATCGCCCTCAAGAAGCGCCGGCGGGTGCACGTCGGGCCGGTGGTGACCCTCCTGTTCGAGAACCGCGACACCATCCGCTTCCAGGTCCAGGAGATGGCCAGGGTCGAGAAGCTCATCAGCGACGAGGCCGTCGAGACCGAGCTGGCCATCTACAACCCCCTCATCCCGGACCCGGGCACCGTGTCGGCCACCTTGTTCGTCGAGCTCACCAGCGAGGACGAGCTGCGCGAGTGGCTGCCCAAGCTGGTCGGCATCGAGACCCAGGTCGAGCTGCGGCTGGGAGCCGGTCCGGACGCGGACGTGGTGCGCTGCGTGGTCGACCCGGATCACGCCAAGCAGCTCACCCGCGACGAGATCACGGCGTCGGTCCACTACGTCCACTGGCAGCTCACCCCCGCCGAGATCGACGCTTTCGACCGGGGTCCGGTGCAGCTGGCCGTCACCCATCCGAACTACCAGTACGTCACCGAGCTGGCCGACGAAACCCGGACCGAGCTCCTGGACGACCTGCGGGGCTGACCCCACCGCCACCCCTGCCGCGGCCCGGCCCCCGTCGTCGGGCCCTGGCCGGCAGCCGGTCGACCAGCGGTTTCATTTGGACATCCGGGGAACGCTCCGACGATACTCGCATGTCCCGAACGGCCTTTCGCTCAGGAGCTGAGCAGTCCCAAATGAACCAGCAGTGGCAGTCCAAAGCTGCCTGCCAAGGGCTCGACCCCGAGATCTTCTATCCGCTCGACGATGAGGATGCCGAAGAGGCCAAGACGGTGTGCGCCGCCTGCCCGGTCCGTGAAGCGTGCCTGGAGCACGCCCTCGGCTACCGGGAGAAGGAGGGCGTGTGGGGCGGAGCGACCGAACGGGAGCGCCGCCGCATCATCCGCCAGCGTCGCCGCACTGCCTGACCCCGGGGGCGACCCGGGTCGAGCGAGGAGCCGAACATGGCCGTGACCCTCGATGAGCTGGGCGGATGGCGCCCGGTGCTGTTGAGCCTGACCGCGGGCCACGACCTGACCGCCGACCAGGCGCACGCGGCCATGACCGAGATCCTGGCCGGCGCGGCCACCGATGCCCAGATCGCGGCCTACATCGTGGCGCTGCGCATGAAGGGCGAGGCGGTCGAGGAGGTGTCGGGCATGGTCGACGCCATGCTCGAGGCCTCCGACCCCATCGATCTGGGCGCCCAGGCGCTCGATGCGGTGGACATCGTGGGCACCGGCGGGGGTTCGAGTCGGCGCACCGCCGCCCTGAACGTGTCCACCATGGCCTGCTTCGTGGCTGCCGGCGCCGGCTCACCGGTGTGCAAGCACGGCAATCGCAAGGCCAGCTCCACCAGCGGTTCCTTCGACCTGCTCGAAGCCCTGGGGGTCGGCATCGACCTGGACGGCGCCGGAGTGGCGCGCTGTGTGGCCGAAGCCGGGGTCGGCTTCTGCTTCGCCCGGGCCTTTCACCCGGCCATGCGCCACGCCGGTCCGGTGCGGGCCGAGCTGGGCATCCCCACCCTGTTCAACTTCCTGGGGCCGCTGTCGAACCCGGCGCGGGTGTCGCGCCAGGTGATCGGCGTCAACGATCCGGCCATGGCCCCCACCGTGGTCGGGGTGCTCCAGCGGCGCGGCTCGGCCCGGGCCATGGTGGTCCACGGCCACGACGGGATCGACGAGCTCACCGTCTCCGGGCGCTCCACCATCTGGGAGGTCCGCGACGGTGACGTGTCCCAGTACGACCTCGACCCGGCCACGCTGGGGCTGACCGTGGTCGACCCCGACCAGCTCCGCGGTGGCGACGCCCAGGCCAATGCCGATATCGCCCGGGCGGTGTTCGCCGGTGAGCCGGGCCCGGGGCGCGACATCGTGACGCTCAACGCGGCCGCCGGCCTGGTGGTGGGCGGTCGGGCCGACGACCTGGCCGCGGGCCTGGCGCTGGCCACCGCCGCCATCGACGACGGCCGGGTGCGCGGGGTGCTCGAGCGGCTGCAGGTGGCGTCGAACCCGGCCTGAGCCCGACACGCATTGCGTCCCCGCGGTGTCGCGAGATCGGATGATCAGGTACCGCCCCGGTACTCCCGCGCCCGAACCTGAGCTCGATGAGCACCGGTTCCGTACCATGCGGGGAACCGGCTACCGCCCAGGTGGTGCGAGGGCCGGGGCCGGGGTCCCAGCTAGGCGACCGGGCGATTCCGGTCGGGCAGACGGGTGACCAGCTCGACCACGAACGCCACCACCACGAGCACCACGCCGACCGCCGCGCTGAGCGCCGCGGCCCCGCCGACGATCGCCACCGTCACCGGGAGCCAGTGGCTGTTCGAGGCATCCGCCTGCGCCGCCTGGGCCGTGGTCTAGTCGCCCATCGTCCCGAGCGTGCCCACCACGACGCACACCACGAACAGAACGACGCCGCCGAGCAGGAGGCACGCACCGGCGAGCGCCAGCCGTTTCGATCGCCGCGCCCGGGGCACCCCGACTGCGCCCACCCCCGCAGCCTAGGCCCGGGTCCCCGACCGCGAAGGAACGAGGGCTGCCCGCGGGTGTTCAGGGCTGGACCCATGCCGAGCCGATCACCGCCTGGTCAGCGATGGCGAGACGAGAGGTCAGGACGGGTCGGCGCGGGCGGCCGGAGGCGACCTCAGCGGTGGTCGGCCCCGTCGGGTCGGCCGGTGCGGCGATAGGCCAGCGGCAGGGGCTGGGACGGCGGAGGGGGCGTGACCGCGATGGGCGACTGCGTGTCGGCCATCAGCTCGTCGAGGTCGACCAGGCCGCTGGCCCGCTCGATGGCCATGAGCTCGTCCTGGGCCGCGTCGAGCAGGTCGAGCTGGGCCGAGATGCGCTCGAAGGCCTCGGGCGGGGTCGGCGTGGCCTGCCAGCCCGACGCCGGGGTGCCTTCGGGACGGCTCATGCTCGACAGGCGGACCGACAGCTGCTCGACCTCGGCCACCTGGACCTCGAGGTTGACCAGCAGCCCCCGACGGTGCGAGCGGGGATGCCGGCTGGCCACCACCAGGTGCTGATCGAGCTGGACGGCCTGATACTCGAGGTCTCGGCGCAGCTCGTCCACCGACAGGCTGACGCCTCGCTCGCCTCGGTCGGTGCGCCTCGACGGAGCCAGATGGATGAGGTCCACCGCGGTGCGCAGGCGGCGGTGCAGGCGGGCGGCCTTGCCCGCCGACCACAGCCAGCGCAGCGGCGCCGCGCTGCGAACGGCCGGGCTGACCCGGTTGGCCCGAGCCATGCGCCAGCGGATGAGGGCCAGGCCCAGGCCGGCCAGCGCCAGCCAGGTGACGAACAAACCCATCACCACCAGCAGCAGCTCTTTCATGGGTCGAGGGTACCGGCTGGGACCCGGTCGGTGGGTCGCGTCCGAGGTTGGTAGCTGGGCAGGCGCGGTAGCCGCTCGCTCAGCCCGTGCTCGGCGTCGACCAGTCGCAGCGACCCGGCCTGGGTCGTCAGCCAGCTGGCCACGCAGCCCAACTCGTCGGCCAGCTCTCTGGGGACCGGTGCCGATGTCGTCCGGGCGCCGATCGGGTCCCGGGCCGGGTCTCGGGCCGACAGATCGAGGGGGAGGGCAAGGGTGGCGGCGTCGGGCTCAGGGGGCACCGGTGGCCCCAGCGCCAACTGGTCGAGCAGCCAGGCCCGCTCGAGCCGGCCGTCACGCAGCTCGGCGGCGGCCCGGCCTCCGATCTCGATCACCACCCGGCCCGATCCGGCCAGGGCGTCGTACTGGCGCTGGCGGCGCAGGGCCTGGGCCAGGGCCGCGGCCCGCTCCCGAACGTCGGCCGCCTCCTCGAACCGCTCCTCGGCGGCCAGCGCCCGCATCCGTCGCTCGAGCGGCTCGAGCAGCAGGTCGGGGCGGTGGCGGATGCCCAGCACCGCCTGGTCGACCACGGCCCGGTACTCGGCCCGGCTGATCGTGCCCGCGCACGGGCAGGCGGCCACGCCCAGCTGGGCCGGCGCGCAGGGACCCGACCGCGGGTTGCGCCCCGGGGTGGCGGTGCAGCGGCGCAGGGGGACGGCCGTCTCGATGGCCTCGGCCACCCGCCGGGCCTGGCGGGTGGAGGCCAGCGGTCCGAGGTAGAGGGCGCCGTCGTCGCCCACCCGGCGCACCACCGACAGCCGGGGGTAGGGCTCGGCCAGGGTCAACTTGAGGTAGGTGTAGCGAGACCAGTCCTTGGCCTGGCGGTTGAACCGAGGCAGGTGCTGATGGATGAGCCGCACCTCTCGCACCGCCGCCTCGAGGGTGCTCGAGCAGATCTCGTGGTCGATGGTCTGGACCTCCCGCAGCAGCTGGGGGACCTTGCGCCGGGTGTCGCCCGAGAAGTACGAGCGCACCCGACTGCGCAGGTTGGTGGCCTTGCCCACGTACAGCACCCGTCCGCCCCGATCGCGGAACAGGTACACCCCCGGCTCGCGGGGCAGCCCGGCGGTGAGCCCCAGCTTGGTGGCCTGGGCGTGCCCGGCGATGGTGGGCAACGCCACCAGATCATCGAGCCCGGTCACCCCCAGTCCCGCCGCCCGCTCGAGCAACACGTGCAGCAGGTCGGCGGTGGCCAGGGCGTCGTCCAGGGCGCGGTGGCTGGGCTTGTGATCGAGCCGGAAGCGACTCGACAGGGTGCCCAGCTTGCAGTTGGGCACCTCGTCGCGCACCAGCCGCCGGGCCAGCGCGCAGGTGTCGACCGACGGGTTGGCCAGCGGGGGTCGATCGGCGCGCACCAGCGCGGCCCGGATGAAGCTCAGGTCGAACCGGACGTTGTGGCCCACCACCACCGCGTCGCCGATGAACTCCAACAGGCTGGGCAGCACCGACTCGATGCGCGGCGCGGGCATCACCATGGCCTCGGTGATGCCGGTGAGCACCGTGATCTCGGGGGGCACGGCCACCCCCGGGTTCACCAGCGTCTGGAACGTGCCCAGGCACTGGCCGCCGCGCACCTTGACCGCGCCCACCTCGGTGATGGCACACGTCTCGGGCGAGCCGCCGGTGGTCTCGAGATCGATCACGCAGAAGGTCACCTCGAACAGCGGGGTACCGAGGTCGTCGAAGCTGCGCTGTGCCCCGAAGGATCGAACAGGTGCTCGGCTGGTGGGCGCCATCCGACCGGTGTAGCGAACAACTGTTCGTCTCGTCAAGGGCTCACGTCGCCGGCGGCGGCAGTAGCATCGCCGGATGCCCGTCACCCGGTACCGCTGCAACAGCTGCGGCAACCTGACCCGATTCGACGTGACCACCACGCGGCGCACACGCGCCTTCCACCACTACTCGGTCGGTGGCGAGCTCGAGCTGGAGGACGTCGAGGTGCTCGACGAGGTGGTCGAGGAGGTGTCGTGTCGGTGGTGCGGCTCCGGCCAGGCGGTGGTCGAGCTCGACCCCGACGAGAGCGAACGGGTGGCCGGTGAGGCCCCCTCGGCCGCGGATCATGGCGCGGGTGGGCCCGGCTGAGTGTCGTACCCCCTCCGTAGCATGCGGATCGGGTGGAGCCAGGGGGTGTCCCCCCGGAACCCGGCCACGGAGCGAATCATGCCATCGACCGACGAGGTCCTCACCATCGACTGCGACCAGTGCGTCATGCAGCACACCGACGCCTGCGACGATTGCGTCGTGACCTTCCTGTGCACGCCCCGCGAGCAACAGGCCGTGGTGGTCGACGTGGCCGAGGCCCGGGCCCTGCGGCTGCTGGCCGACACCGGGCTGGCGCCCCCGTTGCGGCTGCGACGACGCACCGGCTGATGGCCCGGTGCTGAGCCGGGCCTACGTCGACGAGCTGGTGGCCCTGGGCCAGTCGGCCGGGCTCGATCGGGTGGGCGTCGCCTCGGCCGAGCCGTTCGACGACACCCGTCGGGCCCTGACCGAACGGGCCGCCGCCGGCCTGGCCGCCACCATGGCCTTCACCTACCGCAACCCGGCCCGGTCCACCGACCCGTCGGCCACCCTGGCCGGCGCCGCGTCGTTGGTGGTGGGCGCCCGGGGCTACGGCCACGTGCGCACGGCGGCGCCGGCGGGCGCGCCGGTGGCGGCGCGGGTGGCCCGCTACGCCAGCCAGGATCACTACGCCGCCCTGCGCCACGGCCTGGAGCAGGTGGCCCAGCGCCTCCAGGCCGACGGCTGGCAGACCCGGGTGTTGGTGGACGACAACGCCCTGGTGGATCGGGCCGCCGCCCATCGCGCCGGGTTGGGCTGGTTCGGCAAGAACGCCAACGTGCTGGTGGCGGGCCTGGGCAGCTGGGTGGTGCTCGGCTCGGTGTTGACCGACGCGCCGCTGCCCGCCGCGCCCGATCCCGTGCCCGATGGCTGCGGGGGTTGCACCCGATGCCTCAGCGGCTGTCCCACCGGGGCCATCGTGGCGCCCGGGGTGGTGGACGCCCGGCGCTGCCTGGCCTGGCTGGTGCAGGCCGAGGGGGTGTTCCCGGCGGAGCATCGGGTGGCGCTGGGCGACCGGCTCTACGGCTGTGACGACTGCCAGGAGGTGTGCCCGCCGTCGCGCCCCGGCCGCGATGGCCAGCGTGGCTCCGGCGCCTCGGGCTCGGTGGCGGGGCCCGGCCGCGCCGAGGGGCCCGGTGACTGGGCGGACGTGGTGGCCCTGTTGGACACCGACGACGCCGGCCTACTGGCCCAGTTCGGCCGTTGGTACATCCCGCGCCGCCAGCCCCGGTACCTGCGACGCAACGCCCTGGTGGTGTTGGGCAACTCGGGCGCATCCGACCACCCGGAGGTGCGACGGGTGCTGCGCGTCGCCTTGGCCGATCCCGACCCGATCGTCCGGGCCCACGCCGTGTGGGCGGCGCGTCGCCTGGGCCTGGACCAGCTGGTGGCCCTGGTGGTGGACGATCCCGACGTCCTGGTTCGCGCCGAGCTCGACCGCCCCGACGCCGAGCTGACCGACCCCCGCTGACCGACCCCCCACCCGCCCCGGACCTCCGGTGACCGGCGCCTAGGATCGCCCGACCCGGGCTCGACGCTCGGGCGGTGACGATCTCGAAGCGATTGAGAGTCGGATGTACCGGTCCAACTGGCAGCACGCCAGAACCATCCTGAAGCGGACGTGGAACCACCCGTCGAACCGGTCACGTCGGGTCCGAGCGCTGGGGTCGGCCGTCGAGTGGCAGGTGGAGAAGCGGGTGGTGCGTCGCCCCCGCGACGTGGCGTACTTCGGCTTCCGGCTGCGCTGCTACCCCGACAGCCAGTCGGCCTCCAACGTCATCTACTTCACGCCCTGCTACAACCCCGACGAGATGGGCTTCATCCGCGCCTACCTGCGACCGGGTGATGGGTTCCTCGACATCGGGGCCAACATCGGCACCTACGCACTGCTGGCCCGGTCTCTGGTCGGAGCCGAGGGGTGGGTGGACGGGTTCGAGCCGCACCCGGTGGCCGCCCGCCGCTTCCGGGAGAACGTGGCCCGCAACGACCTGGCCAACGTGACCGTCCACCAGGCGGCGGTGGGGGAGACGGCCGGCCACGTGGCCTTCGTGGTCGGGGACGACGTGAGCAACCGGGTGGCCTCGACTGCGGACGCCGGCCGGCGCACCGTCGACGTCGAGGTGGTCACCCTGGACGAGGTGCTCCCGGATCGCCGCTACGCCATGGGGAAGTTGGACGTCGAGGGGTATGAGACCGCGGCCCTGCGAGGGGCGAGACGTCATCTGGCCGCGGGTGATCCCCCGGTGTGGCAGTTGGAGATGCTCGATCATCGCCTGCGCAAGGCCGGCACCAGCCGCTCCGACCTGGTGGGCCTGCTGGCCGATCACGGCTACCGCCTGGCCGAGGTGGACGGGCGCGGCCCGCGCTCGGGGTCACCAGGCCTGCGCTGGGCCAGCCCCGAAGGGCGCTCCACCCAGAACATCTGGGCCGTCCAGGGTGACGCGGTCGGCGAGGTCGAGCAGCGGCTGGGCCGGCCGATCAGATGAGCGCCGGGCGCAGCCGGTGAGCCACCTGCTGGTCACCAATGACTTCCCGCCCAAGACCGGCGGGATCCAGTCCTACCTGTGGGAGCTGTGGCGGCGCCTGCCACCTGGTGAGGCGACTGTGCTCACCACCCCCTATGAGGGGGCCAGCGCCTGGGACGCCGACCAGGACCTCGCCATCGAACGATCCCGCCGCCGGGTGCTGCTGCCCACCCCCGGGATGATCGGTGAGATCGACCGCGTGGCCGAGCGGGTGGACGCCGGGCTGGTGCTGCTGGATCCGGCGCTGCCCCTGGGCGCGGTCGGCCCCCGTCTGGCTCGCCCCTACGGCGTGGTCGTCCACGGCGCCGAGATCGTCATCCCCGGCCGGCTCCCTGGCGGGCGCCAGGCGTTGGCTCGTGTGCTGCGCGGCGCCCGGCTGGTCGTCTCGGCCGGCCACTACCCGGCGGCCGAGGCCGAGCGGGCGGCCGGCGGCGCGCTGCCCACCGTCGTGGTCCCACCCGGCGCCGACGTGGCCCGGTTCGTGCCGCTCGACCCCGCCCGCCGATCCCAGGCCCGGGCCCGGTTCGGGTTGGCCGACCAGGCCACCGTGGTGCTCGGCCTCAGCCGGCTGGTGCCCCGCAAGGGCTTCGACGTGCTCATCCGGGCGGTGGCTGGATTGGCCGGCACCCGGCCCGACCTGGTGCTGGTCCTGGCCGGCACCGGTCGCGACCGCCCCCGCCTGGAGCGCCTGGCCCGGCGGTCCGGTGCCCCCGTTCGCTTCCTGGGGTGGGTGGACGACGACGAGCTGGCTCTGGTGTACGGGCTGGCCGACACCTTCGCCATGCTCTGTCGCAACCGCTGGCTGGGTCTCGAGCAGGAGGGCTTCGGCATCGTCTTCCTGGAGGCGGCCGCCGCCGGGGTGGCCCAGCTGGCCGGAGCCAGCGGGGGCTCGGGGGAGGCCGTGATCGACGGCGTCACCGGGTCGGTGGTGCGCGACCCCCGGTCGGTGTCGGAGGTGCGACGGGTCCTGGCCGCCCTGGTGGATCATCCGGACCGGCGGGCCCGCATGGGCGAGGCCGGCCGCCAACGGGTGGTGGCCGAGTTCACCTACGACCACCTGGCCCGGCGACTGGCCGATGCGCTGGCCGGCGTGTGAGGCTGGCACCGATGGCCGATCGACCCGCGCCCGCCGCCCCTGAGCAGGTCGCGCCCGATCTCCAGGCGCCCCCGGGGCGGGCCATCCGGCTGGCGTCGTGGATCGGCACCACCGTGTTCGTGGTGACCGCGGTGGCGTCGGCCATCGCCCCGAACACCTTCATCGCCGCCGGGGTGGCCACCTCGTTGGTCCTGTTCTTCGCCGGGATCGTCCTGTTCCTGTGGGCCTACGCGGTGGCCGTGAACCGCAGCCGCGCCGATCTGATCGGCATGGGCGGCCTGTTCTTCCTGGCCGGGTCCGCGCCCCGATCGGTGCAGTGGTCCTTGCTGGGCTCGCTCGGGGTCGAGGTGGTGGTCGGGCTGATCACCGCGGCCGTGCACCCGTTCACCCCGCTGGCCTTCGGCGTGCTGGCCTGGATGTACGGCCTGGCCCTGTGCGGGCTGTGGGCCGCCCGCTACGGCACCTTCCCGCCCCGGCCCCCCGAGGAGAACCGCAGCCGGGGCCGGACCAAGGCCGGGTCCGCCTCGAAGTCGGGGGGCAAGCCCTCGGCCGGCACGTCCGGCGCCAAGGGGGCCCGAAAGCCGTCGGGCCGCACCACACCCAAGTCGTCCGGGCGTAGCCCCTCGAAACCCACCCGACGGTCCACGCCCCGGTAGCCGACCTCGGCGCCGGTGCGGGTGGGGGTCAGCCACGATCCGGCGGAGGCTCGGCGTCCGGTATCGTCGGCGACCATGGCCGAGCAGGCAAGAGAGCAGACGACCATCGAGGCGTCCGTGGACACGTGCTACCGCACCCTGGTGGACTTCGAGCGCTATCCGGAGTGGGCGGGGGACCTCAAGCAGGCCAAGGTCATCGAGACCGACGACCAGGGCCGGGCCACCGTGGTCGAGTTCCGGGCCGCGGCCATGGGGCGCAGCACCACCTACCGACTGCAGTACGACTACGACGGCGCCCCCAACCGCCTGGCCTGGAACCTGCTCAGCGGCGACCTCGAGCGTGAGCTCGACGGTGCCTACCGCTTGGGGGAGACGCCGGGCCGCCCGGGATCCACCGACGTCGTCTACGAGCTCTCCGTCGATCTCATCGTCCCCATCCCCGGCTTCGTGAAGCGTCGGGCGGAAGCCCGCATCATCAAGACGGCCCTGTCCGAGCTGAAGAGCCGGGTGGAGGGAACCACCCCGGTGGCCGAGAGCGACGAGCCCCTACCCGAGTCGACTTGATCGACCGCGGTTTTATCGACCGCGGTTCGATCGACCGCGGTTCGATCGACCGCGGTTCGATCGACCGCGATCCGGCGCCCGGCGGCGCGTCCTAGATGCGCATCCTGCTGTTCACCGGAAAGGGCGGTGTGGGCAAGACGTCGGTGGCGGCCGCCACCGCGCTGGCCAGCGCCGATGCCGGGCACCGCACCCTGGTGCTGTCCACCGACCCGGCCCACTCCCTGGCCGACAGCTTCGGCGTCGACCTGGGCGACACGCCCACGCCGGTCACCAAGCGGCTGCGGGGCCTGCAGCTCGACTCGCAGGCCCGCATGGAGGAGTCCTGGGACGACATCCAGCGCTGGCTGATCGACGTCTTCAACTGGGCCGGGGTCGACGCCATCGAGGCCGAGGAGCTGGCCGTGGTCCCCGGCCTCGACGAGGTGTTCGCCCTGGGTGACATCAAGACGTTCGCCGAGTCGGGGGACTGGGACACCCTGGTGGTGGACTGCGCGCCCACGGCCGAGACCATCCGGCTGCTGAGCCTGCCCGACATCCTGTCGTGGTATATGGAGCGTGTCTTCCCCACGGGCCGGCGCCTCAACCGCATGATCAGCCCGGTCCTGGCCCGGGTGACCAACATCCCGGTGGCCAGCGACGAGGTCTTCGGGGCCGGGCGCCGCTTCTACGACCGCCTCGACGGGGTCAAGGAGATCCTGTCGGACCGGAAGCGCACCAGCATCCGCCTGGTGGTCAACCCCGAGCGCATGGTCATCGCCGAGGCCCGCCGCACCTACACCTATCTGTCGCTGTTCGGCTACCGGGTCGACGCGGTGGTGGCCAACCGCCTGCTGCCCGACCAGGTGACCGACCCGTGGTTCGACCGCTGGCGGGCGGCGCAGGCCGAGCACATGGCCACCATCGAGGAGGCTTTCTCGCCGCTGCCGATCTTGCGCGCCCACCTGGCCGACGACGAGGTGGTGGGGGTGGATCGGCTGCGCCGCTTCGGGGCCGAGGTGTACCGCCACGTCGATCCGCTGGCCGTGCTCCACGACCACGAACCCATGCGCGTCCGCAAGAAGGGCGACGACGACTACCGGCTGAGCCTGGATCTGCCCTTCGCCGAGCACGACGAGCTGGACGTGGGTCGCCGGGGCGACGAGCTGATCGTGAGCGTCGGCCCGTACCGCCGGGCGCTGCTGTTGCCGGACTCGTTGCGGCGACGCCAGGTGATCGGGGCCACGCTGCGCAAGGGTCGTCTGCGGGTTACCTTTGGCGCGGTGTCGAGGACCCAGAACACCCGCGGTCGCCGGGAGCAGCCATGAGCCCCGACGACCCGGCCGACGACCCGGTGACCGGACCCGCTGCGGCCTCCGAGGACAGCCACCACCAGGGGACCGACGCAGGGGACGGGGTGGAGCACCTGCAACGGGCCGCCCACGAGATGATCGCCGCCGCCCGCTCGTTCCTGGACGTGGTCGAGGACGTGGTGGGGGACTCGGCGGCGGTGGCCTCGGTGGCCGACCTGCTCGGCTCGATGGGCCAGGCGGTGGCTCGCGCCGGAGGCCGCGCCCGCACGGTGGCGGCGGATTTCACCGACGCCGCCCCCTCGTCCGCCGGCTCGGACCCCGACGACGGCGACGACGGTCGCCGGGTCCAACACATCGACGTGTCCTGACCCAGGGGCACGCCGACGGCCTGGCGGCCAGGCGCAGGAGGGCATCGCAAGGCTCATCGACCCGCAGCTACCCCGTAAGCTGAGCGGTACCCCGTGCTCACATTCCTCAGATCCGAACCGATGGTCAATACACCATGAGGCTGCTCCAACTCCAGCTCGATGGCGCTCAGTCCGACGCGCTCGATTTCCATCCCATGATGACGATCGTGCGCGGACTCGACCCGGCCATGCGCGCCCGGCTCATCGCGGCTGTCTGCGCGCTGCCCGCAGCCACCGATCCCGGCGTGTCCGGGCTGATCGAATCTCACGGCGTCCTGTTCGACCTGACGGTGGAGAACCTGCAGCTCATGGGCCTGGGCCTCGACCTGGATCCCCTGATCCGCCGTGGTGACCTTCCGGGCGCCAACCCCGGTGCCGGCGACGAGGTCCCGGTGGCCGCGTTGTCCACCGAGCAGTTCCTGGCCGCCGCCCCCGAAGGTCGCTATCCCGAGCTCGACGCCGCCCGGCGCAAGCAGCGCTCGTCGCGAGAGACGCTGTCCATCCTGCGCGAAGCCGCGGAGCGGGCCCGACACGAGCACGCTGACGCCGCGGCCACCCTGCGCCGCGCCACCGTCGCACTCGACGAGGCCGCCGGCACCTCGGCCCAGGCCGAGGAGGCATCGGCCCTGCTCGACGACGTGCTGTTCGACGATCCCGAGCCCGAACCGGTGGCGTCGCTGAGCCGGGAGGAGCTCGAGGCCCGGGTCGAGGATCTGACCGCCCGCCTCACGCACATCGAACAGGATCTGACCGAGCTCTCGGCCCTCGACACCCGCCCGATCGAGGTCCTGGTCGACGCCATCCGCAACCCGGCGCCGGCCGAGATGGTGCCCTCGGCGCGCGCTGGCGAGCTGGCCGACGAGTTCGTGTCGCTCCAGGCCCAGGTCGACCAGTTCGAACAGCACCTGGAGGCGCAGGGTCGTGGCACGGCCAGCGCCCTGGCCGCCCTGGAGGCCGCTCGCACCGAGCTGGCGTCGGCCGAGCGGGCCATGGCCAAGCCCAACCTCTCACCCGACGACGTGGCCGAGTTGGAAGCCGCCCATCAGGCCGTCCTGGACGCCGAGGGCGGAGGCCGACTGCGTCGTGGGGGGTCCAAGCGCCTCGACGAGGCCGCCGCCGCGCAGCAGACCATCCTCGATCGCGTCGGCTTCCCCACCTGGAGCGCCTATGTGATGGGCGCCAGCCTGCTGGGCATCGACCCCATCGCCGAGGAGCGCCTGGAGCGGGCCCGCATCGATCTGGAGTCGGCCGACAACCACTGGGCCAAGGTGGCCGCCGACATCGAGGCCGATCCCGAGCACCGCGCCCTGCTCGACCGCCTCGAGGCCGTCTACCTGGAAGCCTTCGACCTGTTGGGGGGCGACGACGAGCAGCCCGACCTGGAGAACGCGCTGCGGGCGCTGCGGGTGCCCAAGGCCGAGGTCAGCCAGGCGGAGCTGGTCGACGCCCTCGCCTACCAGCTCGAGCTGGTCGGCCTGAACCTGGGGGCCTCGCCCGGGGTAGACCGGGTGACCATGGCCGCCGACGCCTTCCTGGCCGAGGTGAGCGTGCTGTCCGAACGCATCGGCGAGCTCCGCGGCGAGCGTGACGAGACCCAGGTGGAGCTGGCCGATGCCAACCACGCGCTGGCCGCCTTCGATGCCGCCGAGGAGGCGGCCCGACGCGAGCGCACCATCGACCTGACCGACCGCGCCGACGCCACCGACGCGCCCGGGGCCGTCGAACCCGATCTCGACGAGCTGACCCGTGAGCTCGAGCGAGCCAACGAGCACGAAGCCCTCTACGCCGATCAGCTCGAGGCGCGCCTGGCTCTGGTCGACGCGGCCACCCAGGTCGAAGCGGTGGCCTCGAGCCGGGTCATGCGCATCGCCGCCCAGCTGGCCACGGTCGAGGCCGAACAGCCCGCCGGTCCGGGCGAGCCGCCTCGCCCGGCCAGCGATCCCGGGTTCGACGTCGATCCCGCCGACGCCGTCTCGGGTCCCGAGGCCCTCGAGTTCTACCTGCTGGCCCGCCTGGCCGCCCAACGGGCGGCCTCGTTCTCGGGCTCGGTGCCGCTGGTCATCGACGACGCCCTGGCCGGCCAGGAGGACGACCTGGTGCGAGCGCTGCTCGACAAGCTGGAGCGCATGTCCGAGGCCGTCCAGATCATCTACCTGAGCGACGAGCCGGTGGTGGCCACCTGGGCCGAGGGCGTCGGGATCCAACGCGCCGCGGTGGTCGAGCTGCCCCACCAGTTCGCCTGAGGGCCCCGCGGTTTCACCGCCGGTGCCGGCGCGCCCCGGTTCAGAGAGCGCAGCGAGTGCGGGTTGCCTACGATCAGGCCCACGAGGAACCGACAACCGGGAGGCGCCGTGGCCGTGATCACCGAAGCTGCCGTTCGCGAACTGGCCGGGTTCCGGGGGCAGGATGCCCCGGTGACCAGTTGTTACCTCGATGTGGACGGGAGGCGCCTGAGTCGCCGGGCCGACTGCGAGCACGAGCTCGAACGGGTCCTGCGCTCCGCCCGATCCCAGGCGAACGGCACGATCTCGGTGGCCCGCGACCTCCAGCGCATCGAGGAGTACGTGCGCGGCGGCATCGACCGCTCCACCACCCGGGGGCTGGCCATCTTCTCCTGCTCGGCCCACGACTTCTGGAAGGTGGTGTCGCTGCCGGTCCCGGTGCGCAGCCGGGTGGTGATCAACGACGCGCCGGCGGTCAGCCAGCTCGAATCGGTGACCCAGGGCTTCGACCGCTTCGCCGTGCTGCTGGCCGACCGCCAGCGGGCCCGCATCCTGGTGTTCCACTTCGGGGAGCTGGTCGACCACTCGGAGCTGCTCGACGAGCGGCCCCGCGACGAGGACACCCGCGGTCACCTCGACCGCGGTGACGCCGCGTCGCGCTCCGACGCCCAGGTGGCGGCGCACCTGCGCCGAGCCGCGGACGTGGCCTTCGCCATGTTCCAGTCCGAGGCCTTCGAGCACCTGACCCTGGGTGGCCCCGAGCCGGTGGTGCGGTCGCTGGAAGCCACGCTGCACCCCTACCTGCAGCGGCGGCTGTGCGGGCGCATCGCCGTCGGGGTGTCCGCGGGGATGGGCGACATCCGTGAAGCTGTGCTCGACGTCGAACGCGAGGTGGAACGCCAGCGCGAGGCGCAGGCCGTGGCCCGGCTCCGCCAGGCGGTGGCCTCCCGCCAGCCGGCGGTGGTGGGGCTGGCCGACGTGTTGGGGGTGGTGGGCGAGCATCGGGTGGACCGGTTGCTGGTGTCGTCGGGGTACTCCGAGGCGGGATGGACCTGCCGCAGCTGTGGCCACCTGGGCCTGGTCGGACGAACCTGTCCGGGCTGCTCGGGGGAGCTGACGCCGGTCGACGACATCGTCGAGCAGACCGTCGAACTGGCTCTGTCCCAGTCGTGCCACGTGGAGATCTGTGTCGACAACCCCGACCTGGACGTGATGGGGCGCATCGGCGCCCTGCTGCGCTACTGACCGGGTGACCGATCCAGCCGCCGCGCCCGGGGCACCGAACGTGGGGCTGGTAGCCGGCTTCGACGTCGGCGGGACCAAGATCCTGGGGCGCGTCCCCGATCCGGCCGACCCCCGGCGGGCCCTGGTCCAGCATCGCCGCGACACGCCTCGGGGTGCGCCCGCGGTGGTGGACGCGCTGGCCGCGGCGGTGGCCGACCTGGACGCCCAGCTGGCGGCGCGGGGCCACCAGGGCCTGCACGGCGTGGGCGTGGGGATCGCCGGTCTGGTCGATCGTCGCGGCGTGCTGCAGGTGGCGCCCAACCTGCCCGGGATCGTGGGCCTCGACGTCGGGGTGGCCGTGGCCGAGGCCACCGGACTGGCGGCGGTGACGGTGGACAACGACGCCAACTGCGCGGCGGTGGCCGAGCATCGACTGGGGGCTGGGGTGGGTCACTCGGACCTGGTCCTGGTCACGTTGGGCACCGGCATCGGTGGGGCGGTGATCATCGGCGATCACCTGGTGCGCGGGGCATCCGGCTTCGCCGGCGAGCCCGGCCACATGGTGGTCGACCCGAACGGGCCACCCTGTCCGTGCGGCCAGCGGGGCTGTTGGGAGCGCTTCGCCTCGGGCAGCGGCCTGGGCCGGCTCGGGCGGGAGGCGGCCGAGGCGGGGACCGCCCCCGGGCTGTTGAGCCGAGTCGGTGGCGACCCCCACGCCGTGCGCGGCGAGCACGTCACCGAGGCCGCCGCGCAAGGCGATCCCGGCGCGTTGGAGGTGCTGCGCCAGTTCGCCTGGTGGGTGGCCCTGGGCATCGCCAACCTGGAGAACCTGCTCGATCCCGAGCTGGTCATCGTGGGCGGGGGGCTGGCCGAGGCGGGTGAGCTGCTGCTGGCGCCCACCCGGGAGGCGCATCGCACGCTGGCTCTGGGCCCGGAGCACAGGGTCCCGGCGCGCATCCTGGGTGCGGCCCTGGGTCCCGACGCGGGCTCGATCGGCGCCGCCCTGCTGGCCCAGGATCTGATTTGCTAGGGCCTCTGGTCGGCAAGCCTCCCGGCGGCCGCCTTCGGCATCTGGGTGTCACCGGTCCAGCGGCTCCGGCCTGGCGGCCTTCGCCTTCCTCGGCGGCCAAATGGCGTCCGGACCCCGGCGATGGCGGGGCTAACTTGGGCCGATGGAGTTCCGCCGGATCAACGGGCTGCCGCCCTACGTCTTCACCATCATCGACACGTTGAAGGTCGAGGCTCGGCGAGCTGGGGTCGACGTCATTGACCTGGGGTTCGGCAACCCGGACTTCCCCTCGCCCGATGTGGCGGTCGAGAAGCTGGCCGAGGCCGTCCACAACCCCCGCAACCACCGGTATTCGTCCAGCAAGGGCATCCCCAAGCTGCGCCAGGCCTACGCCGACCTGTACCTGCGCCGCTTCGGGGTCGAGCTCGACCCCGAGACCGAGATCATCAACACCATCGGGGCCAAGGAGGGGTTCTCGCATCTGATGTGGACCCTGCTCCAGCCCGGCGACGCCGCGCTGGTGCCATCGCCGTCGTATCCGATCCACATCTACGGTCCGCTGCTGGCCGGGGCCGACATCCGCGAGGTGCCCCTGGGCACGGGCACCGACTTCTTCGAGAGCCTGACCGAGGCCTGGAACTACTCGTGGCCCAAGCCCCGGGTGATCGTGATGTCGTTCCCCCACAACCCCACGACCACCTGCGTCGACCTCGACTTCATGCAGAAGGTGGTCGACTTCGCCCGCGAGCGCGAGGTGGTGGTGGTCCACGACAACGCCTACGCCGAGATCGGCTTCGACGGCTACGTGCCGCCGTCGATCCTGCAGGCGGAGGGGGCCAAGGAGGTGGCCGTCGAGCTCTACTCCATGACCAAGTCGTTCTCCATGGCCGGCTGGCGGGTGGCGTTCATGGCCGGCAACCACGAGGTCATCGCCGCGCTTACCAAGCTCAAGAGCTACCTCGACTACGGCACCTTCCAGCCCATCCAGATCGCCGCCACGGTCACCCTCAACGAGGCGCCCGACTACCCGAAGGTGGTCAACCAGATGTACCAGGCCCGGCGCGACACGCTGTGCGGAGGCCTGCAGCGCATCGGCTGGCCGGTGGAGCCGCCCATGGGGACGATGTTCGTGTGGGCGCCGATCCCCGAGCCCTACCGCGAGATGGGCTCGATCGGCTTCGCCTCCTACCTGGTGCGAGAGGCGCAGGTGGCGGTGTCGCCCGGCGTGGGTTTCGGCCCCGGCGGCGACGGCCACGTCCGCTTCGCCCTCATCGAGAACGAGCAGCGCACCAGCCAGGCCATCCGCAACCTCCGCAAGGCCCTGACCAAGCTCGGTTGACCGCGGCGGTCATGCCGTCGTGCTCACTACCGGCACCAGCAGACCTTCGAGGCAGAAGGAGACGGCGGCGTCGGCCACCTCGTCCCAGGGCCGGCCCTGTTCCTGCACGCAGCGCCGGACCAGGTAGGCGGTCACGCCCAGGATGGCCTGGGTCATGATGGAGGGGTCGGCGTCGCGGATCTCGCCTCGGGCGATGCCCTCGTTGACGTGGCGGACGGCGTCGGCCAGGGCGATCTCCTCGCCCTTGCGCATGGCCGGGGCGAAGCGCTCCTCGGTGGCGGCGAAGGCGAAGAGCTGGTGCAGCTCGGGGTGCCGGCTCGACCACTCGATGGAGGCGCGCATGCCCTTGGCGATGCGCTGGACCGGATCGTCCTCGTCCTCGATGGCCAGCTGCTGGGTGCGGCGCAGGTCGTGCTGGGCCTCGCGCAGGATCTCCAGGAACAGCTCCTCCTTGCTGGAGAAGTACCAGTAGAAGACCCCCTTCCCCACACCCAGGCCTTCCACGATCTCGGCCACCGAGGTCGGGTGGTAGCCCTGCTCGGCGAACCGCAGGGCCGCGAAGTCCATGAGCTGGCGGCGACGATCACGCCCGCGCTGTGTGAGACGGCGGTTCATCGAGGGTCACGGTACACAGAACTTGACCGAGCGGTCTAGATCGTTCGATTACTTCGGCCGCTCGCCCAAGCGCATCAGGGCAGGCCCTTGGTGTGTCGGCGGATGGCCAGACGGTCCTGGGCGTCGAGTGGGGGCCGGCCCCGCAGGCGCCGCCATCGCGATACCACGCCCCAGTGGACGCGGGCCCGGCCGTGCAGGTGGGCGGCGGGCACGTCGGCGTAGGGATAGGGCTGGTGAGCGGCCTCGGCCACCGCAGCTCCGGGATCGGGGCTGGTCCGGATCAGGTCCAGCCACCAGGCCTGCTCGAAGCTGGGCCGGTCCCGATAGACGTCCTGGCGGTCGGTGGCCGACAGCTTGATGCTGGTGAGGCGGTCCACCCACCGGGTGGGCCGCTGCTCGGCCAGGCGCATCCACAGGTCGGTCTCGGGATCGTGTCGGGCGGTCTCGCTCGGCGGTCGCCAGCTCCCCACCGCGGCGGCCAGCTCGCGGTGGTGGATCACCGAGGTCGGGGGCATCCAGGTGCTGGGTTCGTGGTGCCAGCCCGGCGGGGGATAGGCGGTCGGCGGCCGGCCCGGGCTGACGCGCAGGGTGGTGGCGTGCACCAGGCTCACCTGCTCGTCGAGGAGAGGGACCAGCGTGGCCAGGTGGTCCGGCAGCCACAGGTCGTCGTGGCCCAGGTAGGCGATGATCTCGCCCTGGGCCCGGTGCAACCCCTCGGCGTTGGGCCCGGACTGATGGCCGGTGTTGTGGCCCAGGTCGTGCCAGCGGATCCGAGGGTCGTCGATGGCGCCCACCACCTCGGCGGACTCGTCGGTGCAGCCGTCGCCGATGACCAGCAGCTCGAAGTCGCCGAAGTGCTGGTCCAGGACGCTGCCGATCGACCAGGGCAGCACCGGTGCCCAGTTGTAGGTGGCCATGACCACCGTCACCTGCGGCACCCAGCTCCCTCCATTGTCTGGTCGGCGCCGCAGTCTAGAGGTCAGGACCGACTCGGGCCCCGGTCGGCCAACGGTCACCTGATGCTCGCGAACCGGAAACATCCTGTTCATCGACCGCTCGTACGCTTTCCACCATGACCACGACCTACGTGCTTCGTGTTTGGCTGGCCGATCGGCCCGGCGCGCTGGGCCAGGTGGCCAGCCGCGTGGGCGCGGTGGGTGGCGACGTGGTGGGCATCGACATCCTGGAGCGGGGCGCGGGACGGGCCATCGACGAGCTGGTCATCGAGCTGCCGGGCGCCGACCTGGTGGAGCTGCTGCTCAACGAGCTGGCCCAGGTCGACGGGGTGGACGTCGAGACCATCACCCCGGCGGCCGACTCCCTGCGCGACCCCCGGCTCGACGCCCTGGAGACCGCCGCCATCCTGGTGGGTGCCACCACCCAGTCCGAGTCGCTCGACGAGCTGTGCGTGCACGCCGTGCGCACCATCGGGGCGGCCTGGTCAGCGGTGGTGGCGCTCGAAGGCCCCGACATCGTGGCGCAGCAGGGCGAGGCACCGTCGGTGCCCTGGCTGGTGGCCTACGTGAACGGCAGCCAGTCCTCGGCCCGGGTGGCCGGGGGAGACGGTGGCCCGGCCGACGTGGTCTGGGCCCCGCTGCCCGGCGCCGGCATGGCGCTGGTGCTCGGTCGTGACGGCAACCCGTTCCGGGCCCGAGAGAGGCGCCAGGCGGCGGCGTTGGCGCGGATCGTCGACACTCGGTTTCGCGAGCTGAGCCGGCTCCGGTCTCGCTCCGTGCACCCGTCCTCCTCCTGACCGGCGACACCCGGGTCGCGGGGCGCGACTACTCGTCGCGGGCCCAGCCGCGTGACCGCTCTACCCCGGCCAGCCAGCGGGCGTGGGCCGCGTCGGCCTCGGCCCGGTCGCCCCGGGGCGAGACCTCCACGTCCAGCGCCCAGTTCTCGGTGATGTCGGCGCAGGACGCCCACACCCCCTCGGCCAGACCGGCGAGGTAGGCCGCACCCAGCAGCGGTGGTCTCCTGGACCTGGGGTCGGCTCACCGGGACCCCCAGCTGATCGGCCTGCAGCTGCAGGAGCAGGCCCATGACCGAGGCGCCGCCGTCGGCGCGCAGCGACGCCACCCGCCGACCGGAGGCCTGGGTCATGGCGTCGACCACGTCGCGGGTCTGGAAGGCCATGGCCTCGACCACGGCCCGGGCCAGGTGGGCGCGCCCGGTGCCCCGGGTGATGCCGGCCACGGTGCCCCGGGCGTAGGGGTCCCACCACGGGCTGCCCAGCCCGGTGAAGGCGGGGACCAGGACCACCCCCTCGGAGTCCGGGATGGATTCGGCCAGCGGTCCGATCTCCGATGCCTCGGCAATGAGGCCCAGCCCGTCGCGCAGCCACTGCACCGCCGCACCCGTCACGAACACCGCGCCCTCCAGGGCGTAGTGGGTCACCGATCCCGATCGAGTGGGGTCGAGCGCGGCCGCCGGCACGCTCCAGGCCACCGTGGTCAGCAGCCCCTCCACCGGGTCCGGACAGGTCTCGCCCACGTTCATGAGCACGAACGACCCGGTGCCGTAGGTGTTCTTGGTCATGCCGGGCTCGAAGCAGGCCTGGCCGAACAGGGCGGCCTGCTGGTCCCCGGCCATGCCGCTGACGGGGATGCCGGCATCGATGCCAGCCAGCCCGGACGCGGTGACGCCGAAGCGGCCCGAGGAGGGTCGCACCTCAGGCAGCAGGTCCATGGGGATGCCCAGCAGGTCGCACAGCGGCTCGGACCAGGTCCGGGATTGGATGTCGAACAGCATCGTGCGGCTGGCGTTGGACACGTCGGTGGCGTGGACGGCGCCGGCCGCGGCCGTGCCCCCGGTCAGGTTCCACAGGACCCAGGCGTCGATGGTCCCGAAGGCCAGGTCCGGTCCGGGCGCCACCCCGCCCGGTCCCAGGAGCCACTCCAGCTTGGTGCCCGAGAAGTACGGGTCGAGCACCAGGCCAGTGGTGGCGCGCACCAGATCGAGGTGGCCCTGCTGGCGCAGCTCGTCGCAGCGGGCCGCGGTGCGACGGTCCTGCCACACGATGGCCCGCGCCACCGGCGCGCCGGTGGCGCGGTTCCACACGACGGTGGTCTCGCGCTGGTCGGTGATGCCGATGGCGGCCACCGGCTGGTCCAGCCCGGCGGTGACCGTCCCCAGCGTGGCCTGCACCGCCTCCCAGATCTCGACGGCGTCGTGTTCCACCCACCCCGGCTGGGGGAAGTACTGGGGGAACTCGCGGTAGGACGAGTCCACCACCCGGCCGGCGTGGTCGAAGGCGATGGCCCGCACCCCGGTCGTTCCCGCGTCGACGGCGATCACCACGGCCACGCAGGAACGCTAACGCCCTCGACCGCCGGTGGCCGACCGGCCACGCCAACCGGTCAGTCGGCGGGATCGAGCTGGGCGTAGTCGCCCCGGTCGATGGCCTCGTCCAGCTTCGAGGTGGCGGTGTCCAAGGGCACCTGGGCCGAGCGGCCGCTGATGGAGAAGCGCACGGCGTCGACGCCGGGCAGGTCGGTGGCCGTGAACACCATCTGGGCGAAGGCCAGTCGCTGCTGGGTGCTCTCCACGTTGTCCAGGTGGGACACGTCCAGGTCCAACACGTCGCCGTCGAGCTTCAGGCCGAGGATGCGCACCGACGACGGGATGGTGTTGGTCAGGTTCTTGGTGGTCCCCGACGAGGCCGGCTGCTCGGCGATGAGCTGGGTCATCACCTCGCGCACCCGGGTGGTCAGGTCGGTGGTGTGGCGGATGCCGACGGTGACCCGGGCCAGTTTGGGGGTGCTGCCCTCGTTGCGCACCAGGAAGAGCCGCACCGCGTCGGTTCCGGCCGCGAGAGCGGTCTGGGTGGTGGTGGTCTGGGGCTTCAGCGCGGCCGGCAGCGCTCCCTGGGCGATCGGGCGCGGCGAGTGGTCGGTGGGGATGCCGCAGGAACCGGCCGCCACCACCAGGGCCAGCCCCACGATCGCCGCCCAGGCCACCCGGGTCAGGTTCCGGGAGCGTCGTCGGCCCGGGTCGGTCACGGGACGGTGGTCTCCTCGGGCAGGATCGTCTCGTCCGGGGTGGCGCTGACCACCTCGCTCAGCGCGGCCACGTCGTCGGCGCTGGGCAGGGGCACCACCGGCAGCTCGACCACGAAGCGGGCGCCCGGCTGGCGGTCGCGTCGGTCTTCCACCCAGACCTGGCCGCCGTGGAGTCGCACGTGCTCGTCGACCAGGGCCAGGCCCAGGCCCACCCCGCTGTCGCTGGCTCGATTGCCGCTCTCGCTGCCGCGGGAGAAGCGGTCGAAGATCACCTCGCGCTCGGATTCGGGCACCCCGTTGCCCCGGTCCTCGATGGCGATCTGCACCACCTCGCCCCGCAGCTCGAGGGTGACCTCGGTGGCGCCGCCGGCGTACTTGTCGGCGTTGTCGAGCAGGTTGGCCAGCACGCGGGCGAACCGGCGCTTGTCGACCCGGACCACCACCGACGAGAGCTCGTCGGGGAACCGCACCGGGATGCCACCGCCGCCCAGCACCTGCACGGCCTGCATGACCATCTCGGCCACCTGGACGTCCTCGAGGTGCAACTTGATGGCCCCGGCGTCGAACCGGCTGATCTCGAGCAGGTCCTCGACCAGCTGCTGGAACCGATCCACGTCGGCCGACAGCAGGTCCAGGGCGGTCTGGGCCCGCTCGGGGATCTCGCCCCGGCTGTTCTCCAGCACCTCCACCGAGGCGGCCAACGTCATCAGCGGCGACCGCAGCTCGTGGCTGACCTCGGAGGCGAACCGGGCATCGCGCTCCACCCGGTCCTCGAGGGCCTGGGCCATGTGGTTGAACGGCACGGCCAGCACGTCGAGGTCCGGGTCCTCACCCACCACCAGTCGGGTGTCGAGGCGGCCCCCGGCGATGGCCTCGGCCGCCGCCCCCACATCGAGCAGGGGCGCCAGGGCGCGCCGCGCCGCCCACCAGCCCAGGAACCCGGCCGCCACCGTGGACAGCAGCGACGCCACCACCAGGATGAGGGCCAACGTGTCCAGCGTGTGGGTGACCTCGCTGAACGAGACCGCTTCGTAGTAGCTGGCGTGGAGCGCGGGGATGGGGACGCCCACCGCGAAGTAGGTCTGGCCGTTGTGCTCGAAGCGCATTCGGGCGGCGTGGCCGGCCTGCACGGTCTGGCGCAGCGACAGGGGCAGGGCGTCCTGGCCGAAGTCGGCCGTCTTCTCGTACCACATGCCCTTGTAGTCGATGACCGGCTCGGCCCCCTCCGGGGTGGGCAGGGCCGGGATGAGATCTTTGGCGTCGGTGCCGTTGAGCTCGCGGCGGACGGTGAGGGCGTTGGTCAGGGCCCGGGAAATGGCGCTGTCCTCGCGTTGGTTGAGCAGGTTCTGGCGAGTCAGCCCGAAGGTGGACACGGCCAGCAGGGTCGACAGCAGCGCCGCACCCAGGGCGTAGGTGACGGTCAGGCGCGCCCGCAAGCCGAGGCGCCGTCGTGGGTGAGCTCGCCGGAGGCGCAAGGCTGGTAGGTGCTCCCTGGTTCCCTGGGACGGTGCCGGATCCGGACCCGTGTCGGCGGCGTCGGGCGACGGGGACCGGGCTGGGTCAGGTCTGCAGCTTGTAGCCCAGTCCCCGCACCGTGACCACGTGGCGCGGGTTGGCGGGGTCGGCTTCGATCTTGGTGCGGAGGCGACGGACGTGGACGTCGACCAGGCGACCATCGCCGAAGTAACCGTAGCCCCACACCCGTTCCAGCAGGACCTCGCGGCTGAACACCCGCCCGGGGCTCGACGCCAGCTCGACCAGCAGGCGGAACTCGGTCTTGGTCAGGTGCACCTCGGCGCCGTCGCGCAGCACCACGCCCTCGTCGGGCACGATCTCGAGGTCACCGAACTTGAGGTGGGCGATGGCCGGGTCGGTGGTGCGGGCCCGGCGCAGGAGCGCCCGGATGCGAGCCGAGAGCTCCTTGGGGGCGAAGGGCTTGGTCAGGTAGTCGTCGGCCCCGGCCTCCAGGCCGGCGACCACGTCGTGGGTGTCGGCCCGGGCCGTGACCATGACGATGGGGACGTCGCTGTTGCGACGGATCGACCGGCACACCTCGAAGCCGTCGATGCCCGGCAACATGATGTCGATCAGCACCACGTCGGTGGGGTGGCGGCTGAACGAGTCGAGCGCGTCCTCACCGTTGTCGGCCTCTTCGACCACCCAGCCCTCGTCCTCGAGGGCGAGCTTGACCGCGGTGCGGATGCGCTCATCGTCCTCGACGGCCAGGATCCGGGTTCCCACCGCTCCATCGTGCCCGATTTCCGTGCGAATCGGGCCGATACCAGCGCCTTTCCGCCGCCTCTGCGCAAATTGGGCATCTTCGTGGCCGGAATCCGGCCACGAAGATGCCCAATTTCCGAGGGGGGGGGTCAGGCGCCGGCCGATACCAGGAGCTGGCGGAGCGGCTCGGCCAGCGCGGGCGGTGCGGCCAGCAGGGGTGCCCGCTCGGGCGGGGCGCCATCGAGGTCGACCACCACCGCCCCCGCTTCGGCGGCGATGAGAGCGCCAGCGGCGTAGTCCCAGCGGCTCAGGCTCAGCTCGTAGTAGGTGTCGACCCGGCCGAAGGCCACCGAGCACAGGTCCAGGGCGGCCGAACCCACCCGGCGGATGTCGCGGATCTCGGGCAGCACCAGGCTCAGCACCCGTCCCTGGTGGCGGCGTTGGTCGGGCTGGTAGCCGAAGCCGGTGGCCACCAGGGCCCGGCCCAGGTCGGTCTCCTCCGACACGGAGATGGGTCGGCGGTTGCGGGTGGCGCCCGCGCCCCGCACGGCCCGGAAGACATCCCCGTTGACCACGTCGATCACCACCCCGGCCTCGACCACCCCGGCCACTTCGGCGGCGATCGACACGGCCACACCGGGGTGGCGATAGACGTAGTTGGTGGTGCCGTCGAGGGGATCGATGATCCAGCGCACCCCCGACGTGCCCGCCCGGTCGCTGCCTTCCTCGCCCAGCACGCCGTCGTCGGGCCGGGCGCCGAGCAGACGCTCGACGATGAGGTGCTCGGCCGCTCGATCCATCTCGGTGACCATGTCCGTGGCGCTCGACTTGGTCGTCACCGAGGTCCGCCCCTGATCCAGGGCCTCGGCCAGCACCTCGGCCGCGGCGCGCGCCGCCTGCTCGGCCAGGTCGGCCAGCTGGGTCGGGTCGGCCGGGCCGGTCACGCTCGTCGGCGGGCGGGGACCGGGGGGTGAGGTCACCGGCTCATCTTGGTCGCTCGGGCGCGGGGCACATGGCCAGCGCGGGCCCGACCCCGGGGATGGGTCATCGAGTCCATAGGGGTCTTGTGGCTGTCGCGAGCTATCTGACCCGGGGGCGCTTGGTGGGGGCCAGGGCCGGACGATCGGGGCCGGTGGGTCGGTGCTGGATGGTCTTCCACTCGCCCATGGCCCGCAGGGCCAGCACCACCACCACGGCCACGCCCACCGCGCCGATGAGGGCGCCGACGAGCCCGCCCAGGGCATCGGGGGTGGCGCAGTCGCCGTGGCACTGCAGGTCGGTGAAGGCGTAGCCGATGAACGCGCCGACGAGCCCCGAGGCGATGATGGCCAGGAACCCCAGCACCCGGGCGGTGACCGACGGCAGGGCGGTGGGTGGGGCCTCCGGCGCGTCGTCGGGCCGCGCGCCGGCAAGCGGGGGGTCGGGATCGTCAGCCATCGGGCTCATGCTAGAAGTCTGCACCTGCCGATGGCGCTGTGGGACCAGCCTCTAGAGTCACTGGCCGTGAAGCCGCTCGTGGTGCTGCCTACCTACAACGAGGCCGACAACGTGCTCGTGGTGCTGGACCTGGTGCGCGAGCACGTGGCTCAGGCCGAGGTGCTGGTGGTGGACGACGGCAGCCCCGACGGCACCGCCGATCTGGCCGAGAAGTGGGGGGCGGACAACGGCGGGGTGACGGTGATGCGCCGGACCGAGAAGTCCGGCCTGGGGTCGGCCTACCGGGCCGGGTTCGGCTGGGGCCTGGCCCACGGCTTCGAGATCCTCATCGAGATGGACTCGGACCTGCAGCACGATCCGGCCATGCTGCCCGCGCTGATCCATGCCGTGGAGGACGGCGCCGACCTGGCCATCGGCTCGCGCTACGTGCCCGGCGGTTCGGTGCCCGGCTGGAAGTGGTCGCGGCGGCTGCTGTCCCAGGGCGGCAACATCTACGCGGCCATGGTGCTGGGTCTGCACGTGCGCGATCTCACCGCCGGGTTCCGGGCTTATGCGGCCACGGCTCTGGCCGAGATCGACCTCGGCGCGGTCAAGGCCGATGGCTACGGCTTCCAGATCGAGATGGCTTATGCCGTGGCCGGCAACGGCGGGCGCATCGTCGAGGTGCCGATCGCCTTCGGCAGCCGCGAGCGGGGGACATCCAAGATGTCCAGCTACATCGTGGTGGAGGCCCTGGCCATGGTCACGTGGTGGGCGCTGCGCGACCGCGTGCTGCGGCGCGGTGGCCCCAAGCCCACCACCCGCGCCCCCTCGCGCTGACCGGGCCGCTCGAGGCTCAGGCCAGCGCCCCGCTGCCGCGCTGGCGCAGCCGGGCCACCCATCCGCCCCCCGGGAGGTCCGCCAGCCCGCGGGTGGAGGACCCCGTCCGAGTGCTGGCAGCGGGCGCCGTAGGCCATCACATAGAGGTTCGAGGCATCGACCAGGGCTCGTTCGGCATGGGTGAACGGGCGGCCTCGGGCGACCTCGTAGTCGGTCACGAACCCGCGCATGTCCGCCACCGATGGCAGCCAACTGGTCTCGGGGTGCCCCCAGTCGGTGCAGTACGCCGCCGCGCTGTGGCCGACGATGACTGCCTCGGGGGCTCGGGCTACCGCGTCCCAGTCGTAGATGGCGGATACCTGGCCCGACCCGTCGAAACCCAGGTTCTCCACTCGCCAATCGAAGTGGCCGATGGCGTCCGGCGCGTCGACGGTCACCGCGCCGTGCCGGGCGGTTTCGGCCAGCTCGTCGATCCACTCGGCGCCCGACGCCGTCGCCCCGAAATCGAATCGGATGCTGTGCGGTTCGGGCCACAGGGGATCCGTCCGCGCCCGCAGCAGCGCGGGAACCCCGACGTCGAGCGGGGACGCCACCTCCGAGGCGGCCGCCACGAAGTCGCACAAGGCGCGGGCGATGGTCGCCCGCGATCTCGGGCCTCGTGCGGGAGCCCCCGTACCCGGTCGGTACTCCTCGACGGTGACGATGCCCTGGCCCAACGTGGTCGGACCGGCCAACGGCGTCGGCGCAGGGAGATCTCGTTCAGCCAGGGCCCGTTGGACTTGTTGGACCGCAGCCAGGCGGGCCAGCGAGACGTTCCACCGGTGCACCTTGAGGACGACTCGGCGACCGTCGGTCAACGTCACACCCACCACGATGCCGACGCCGGACCGGTAGAAGATCCCGCCGGCCACCCCGGCCAGGTGCTCCTCGCAGTAGCGGTTGATCATCGCCGCGACCTGCGTCGGGTCCGCGGTCCCGAACAGGACACGTTCCAGGTCGCCGTTCCACCCATCGATGCATCGCCTCACCAGGGTTCCCACCGGCGTCATGGCCACAGCTTCGTCGCGTGCGCCGCACTGCAGCTCAGGACCGAGCGCTTGTTGCGATCAGCCGTCGGAACCGCGTCGATCATGTGACGGTGATCGGAGGCGTGGTTTCGGCGAATCGGCGGACCGAGCACATAGGCCATTTGTCCCGTTTCGCCGGCCCCCACCATGGGTGATACTGGCCCGGTGAATGCCACCGAGCTCAGCCTGGTTCCTTCGTGGCGGTTGGGTTCGATGCTCCAGCGCCAGCGCGAGCACACCGGTCGCACGGTCGACCAGGTGGCCGCGGGCTCGACGACCTGGTCGGCCGCGGATCTGCTGGCCATCGAGCACGGCGACGCCAGCCTGACCGACGGCGACATCCTGGCCGTGGTCGAGCTCTACGGGGTCGACCCCGACGACCTGCTGCCCGGTCGCCACGAGCTGGTCGTCGATCTCGATCAACGGGAGCTGGCCGCGGCCGGTCACACCCAGGCCCTGGCTGGCACCGCGCCCACCGCCGACGAGGTCCTGGCCAGCTACCTGTCGCTGGTCTACACGTTGCGCTCCACCGCCCCGGGCTCGCCGCTCTCGTTGCGTCAGGGTGACCTGGACGTCCTGGCTCGGGCCCTGGCCCTGGCCACCCCCGAGGTCGAGCACCGCCTGCGCGACCTGATGGCCGAGCCGGCAGCCGAGGTGCGCCGCCGCTCCTCGTTGTTGCGGGCCCGTGTCCTGGTGCCGGCGGCCGGCGTGCTGGTGGCGGTGTGCGTGGGTGGGGCGCTGGTCGTCTCCGCCCGCACCTCGACCTCGCCGGGTCCCAAGTCAGCCCGGATCGGCACCGCCGAGGTGCAGACGCGGAATGCCGACGGCAGCGCCGGAACGCAGCACACCCGCGGCGCCGACGCCAACGCCCCCTATCCGGGCAGCCCGGCCGTGGTCATCGGCAACGACCTCAGTGCCGACCAGATCCCTCCTGGTGGGGTGGGTCTGGCGCCCGCCCAGTCGGTGACCCGTACGACCGGGTCGTCCACCACCAGCACCACCTCCGGCTGATCCCACCGCCCCGCCGAGCCCGCGCCCGGTGGTGGCGATCTCGGGCACACTTGGGTGATGCGTGACTGGCTGGTGGCCGGAGCGGTGATCGAGGGACCCGAGGGGGTGCTGCTGGTGCAGAACCGGCGGCGCAACGGGTCGCACGACTGGTCCCCGCCGGGCGGGGTGATCGACGAGGGCGAGAGCGTCATCGCAGGACTCGCCCGCGAGGTGACCGAGGAGACCGGGCTGGTGGTCACCCGCTGGGAGGGCCCCATCTACGACATCGAGGTGGTGGCGCCCGACCTGGGATGGCGGCTGCGGGTCGAGTCCTTCCGGGCCCTCGACTACACGGGCGAGCTGGTGGTCGATGATCCCGACGGCATCGTGGTCGATGCCTGCTTCGTGAACCCCGAGACCTGCGTCGGACACCTCCAGGGCGCCTCGCGGTGGGTGGGCGAACCGCTGTCGGAGTGGCTGGCCGAGCCCTGGTCCGGGCTTCGGTCCTTCGGCTACGACGTGGCCGGCGCCGAGCTCGGCGCCCTGTCGGTCACCCGTCGCGTCGGCTGAGCGTGCCATGGACCGACCCCTGTCTCCGGCCGACGGGCCGCCCGCGCCTCCGGCCGACGAGCCCGGCATCCTGCACGTCGACATGGACGCCTTCTTCGTCTCGGTCGAGCTGATCGACCACCCCGAGCTGCGGGGCCGGCCGGTGGTGGTGGGCGGAGCCGGGGACCGGGGGGTGGTGGCCGCCGCCTCCTACGAGGCCCGCTCGTTCGGCATCCACTCGGCCATGTCCTCGGTGCGGGCCCGGCGCCTGTGTCCCCATGCCGTGTTCCTGCACGGACGCCACGACCGATACGGCGAGGTGAGTGCCCAGGTGATGGAGATCTTCACCTCGTTCACCCCGCTGGTGGAGCCGATCTCACTGGACGAGGCCTTCCTCGACGTGCGCGCCGCCCGGCGCCTGCACGGTCCGCCCACCCGCATCGCCGCCGACATCCGCCGCCGGGTGCACGACGAGGTGGGCATCACCTGCTCGGTGGGGATCGCCCCCTCGAAGTTCGTGGCCAAGCTGGCCTCGGAGGCGGCCAAGCCCCGGGCGTCAGTGGATGGCCCCCGGCCCGGGCTGGGCGTCAAGGTGGTGGCCGCCGACCAGGTGCTCGACTTCCTGTGGCCGCTGCCGGTCTCGGCCCTCTGGGGTGTGGGGCCGGCCACCCTCACCCGCCTCAATCGCCTGGGTGTGTCCACCATCGCTGATCTGGCGGACATGCCGGTGGAGCTGGTCACCGCCGCCTTGGGGACAGCGGCCGGCCGACACCTCCACGCCCTGGCCAACGGCATCGACGGTCGGGCCGTGGAGCCGGTCCGGCCCCTCAAGTCGGTGGGCCACGAGGAGACCTTCGCCCAGGACCACCACTCCCACGCCACCCTCGATCGAGAGGTCGTCCGCCTGGCCGACGCGGTGGGGAGCCGCCTGCGCGGCCACGGCCTGGCCGGGCGCACCGTCACCCTCAAGGTGCGCTTCAGCGACTTCCACACCATCACCCGATCCACCAGCCGGGCCGAGGCCACCGACTCGACCCCGGTCATCACCCGGGAGGCGAAGCAGCTGCTGGCGGCCGTGGATCCCTCGCCCGGCGTGCGCCTGATCGGCGTCAGCGTCAGCGGACTCAGCCAGGGCGCGGCCCGCCAGCTGAGCCTGGACGAGGCCGGATCGACGGGCTGGGACGACGCCACCGATGCGGTCGACGCCATCCGGGCCCGGTTCGGTCGGGCCGCCATCGGGCCCGCCACCCTGGCCGAGGGTGGTCGGGTCCGGGTGCGCCAGGAGCAAGAGGCGCCCTGGGGCCCCGATCGGGCCGATCCGCCCGACGCCGCGGTCTGACCGTCTGACGGCCCGTCTGACCTCGTGGGTCGGCCTTCGGGGCGGGGGTTTCAGGGGTCGGCCAGGGCGAGGCTCATCGGTGGGCTCAAGGTGGCGTGGACCGCGGTCGAAAATCGGTCGGAGATCGGTTCCGCGCGTTGTTGACCAGCGGCTCCTGTGGAAAGATGAAGTCCGGGATCTCCCGAACCGTCGGGCCGCCGGTCAGCCATTGACCGGGACCAACCGACAAGGGGTGTGCAGCAGGTGCCGCTTTCCGAGGACGAGCAACGAATCCTCAGCGAGATCGAGGCCAAGCTCTACGAGAGCGATCCCGGCCTCGCGCGCGACATCGCCGACACCACCATCTACACCCACGCCTACCGCAACCTGAAGTGGTCGATGCTGGGCTTCGTCGCCGGTCTGGCGGTGCTGATCCTCACGCTGGGCATCAGCTTCATCCTGGCCTTCTTCGGCTTCGTGATCATGCTGGTCTCCGCGCTCGCCTTCGAGCGCAACGCCCGGCGCATGGGCAAGGCGGGGATGGACCAGATCACCCAGTCGATGCGCGCCGCCGGTCTGCGTGATTACTTCGGCAACACCAGCCAACGCATGCGGGATCGCTTCAAGCGCGACGAGTAGGTCGGCGCAGGCGGCGGACGTCGAGCTGGTCGGTCAGCCGGCGCCACCGCGGCACCTGATCGGTCACGATCGCCTGCACCGTTGCCGTGGTCTGCTCGGCGCGGGCGGCCTCGCCTTCGTCGATGGTGTCGGCCCCGAACAAGGCGGCGTCGGCCGCTGCGGCCAGGGCGGACAGCCGGGGTGACTGCGTGGGCAGGCGCTGGCCGGCCCGGGCCGCGAACTCCCGCGACGTCTCGTCGTCGCGGCGGCGCCTGACCCAGCTGGGCCAGCGCCTCCTCGGACTCCACCCAGGCCAGTCGCACCCGGGCTCCGGGATCACGGGCGCGCTCCCGTCGTCGGCGGCGTCGCAGGGCCAGCAGCGAGGGAACGACCAACAGGTAGAGGAGGGCCAGCGCCAGCAGTACCAGGGCGATCACCCCCGACCAGGCCGCCAGGTCCGGGCCGCCGCCGCTGGTGATGCCGGTCGGGCCGCTGGCGGTCTGGGGGGCCTGGGTGGTGGTCGGCCCGGTCGGGGTGCTGGTGGCGGTGGACGGTGTCGCCGTCACCGGCGTGGAGTTGTCCGGCCCGTCGCCCCGGCCCGTGTTCTGCGCCGGGGTCACGCCCAGGTAGCCGGTCTCGTCGGGGGCCCCGCGGCCCGGGGTGGGCTCGAAGGGCACCCACCCGTACTGGCCCAGGTAGACCTCGGGCCAGGCGTGGGCCTGGGCACCCTTGACGTCGTACTGACCGGCCTCCCCGGTGTCCTGCAGGCCCGGGGTGAAGCCGACGGCCACCCGGGTGGGCAGCCCGACCGAGCGGGCCAGCGCCGCGAACGTGCCCGCGAACTGCTGGCAGTAGCCCCGCTTCAACCGCAGGAACGTGTCCATGGCGTGGTCGTCGTTCTGGTAGTTCACGGTGTCGTCGTAGACGAATCCGCCGCCCGATCGGAAGTACGTCTGCAGGGCCATGGCCTTGTCGTAGGGCGTCTTCGCTCCTGCCGTGACCCGTCGGGCCGTCGCCGCGGCCGAGGCGCTCAACCCGGGTACGGCCAGGTCGTGCTGGCCGATGGCCTTGGGGATGGTGGGGTCGGCCGCCCGCAGCTCGCTGGGCGTGTAGTCGGGCTCCACCGAGCGGATGGTGTAGGTCAGGCTGTCGGAGTCCGACAGGTTCGTGTCCACGATCAACGTCGACGAGCTGGCCTGGTACCGGGCGCGGAAGGCGACGGGTTGGATGGCCACCGGGACGTAGGCGGCCGGGAGCCACAGCTCGGCCAGCCGGCTGATCGTGTAGGTCTGGTTGAGGGTGGCCGACTTGGCCGGTTCGGGCACCCCCGACGGCAGCGTCCCCGACAGGTGACCCGACGCCGAGTCGTACTTGCCGCTGGACTCCCAGATCTCGCCGGTGAAGGTGTCCAGCGACGTCAGCCGCCAGTAGGCGGGCCGGGGGCTGTTCACCG
Organism: uncultured Microthrixaceae bacterium; assembly: GCA_963793965.1. Lineage (GTDB taxonomy): Bacteria > Actinomycetota > Acidimicrobiia > Acidimicrobiales > Acidimicrobilacustridaceae > UBA4742. The sequence continues at coordinate 275,529 of CAWCCB010000004.1, read as the reverse complement.
TGAACAGGCTGACGTTGGCGTCGGGGCCGGTGAGCTTGCTCTGGATGTCCACCAGCGGGCTGATGGTGACCCGGTCGCCACCCCCGCCCTGGTTGCCGTGCCAGTGGACCAGTCCCGGCTGTCCCGCTCCCGGGAGGTGGGGGGCCAGGATCGCCCCGACCAGGACCGAGATCGAGGGTGGCGGCCGCGCCCACGTGGACCAGCCACGACGATCCCCGCTCCACCTGGTTGGCCAGCCAGGTGGTGGTGCGTTCGCGCTGAGCCACCCGGTGCTCGAGGACGAACCCCATGGCCGCGGCCACATAGAGCATGGTGGTGAGGATCTGACCCCGGCTCGAGCCCACGAAGATGGTGAACCCGGCCAGGGTCAAGGTGGGGACCAGCGCCTCGAGTGGCGACCACAACCGGAACGCCGCCCAGTCGGCCAGGAACACCGCGAAGCACACGGCCAGGGCCGCGGCCAGCATGAAGCCGGACTGGGGTGAGGTGGGGGCCACCACCGTCTGGAAGGCGTGCCAGGACGACACCATCGAGGCGCGGGCGGCCTGCGCGGTGGCGGCCGTCGGCAGCCCCAGCCAGGCGGTCTGGTGGAACAGCAGCCAGGTGGCCAGCACCACGAACCCCAGGGCCGTGCCCACCGCGGTCAGGCCCAGGTGCAGGCCCCGCCGGCGGGCCACGGCCAGCCAGATGTGGGTGGCGCCACCCACCATGATCAGCGGGACGGCGTAGCTGGCGCCGGTGAAGATGCGGGAGAACCCCACGATCACGGCCAGGGTGACCAGGCCCAGGAAGCACTCCGCCGCGCCCAGGTGGGCAGGACGGTCGGGTCGGGTGGGTCGGGTCGCGCCGGCGCGGCGCGGCCGGTGGCGGTCTGGGCCGAGGTCGGATCGGCGGGGGCCGGCGGGGCCGCGGTGGCGGTCATCGGCGGGGACGGCTCCAGCGGGACCAGTCGTCCATCTGCTCGAAGTCGGCGGCGGCGGTGGCCGCGGCCACCGCGGTGGTGGGGGCCAGCGCCGCCGGTCGGCGCCACTGGCCCGGGGAGCGGCGCGAGGGGTGCACCGTGCGGTTCCAGGTCTCGGCGAACCCGGCGTCGCCGGTGACGGTCATCACCCCTCGGGCCGGCGCGGCGGGCGCCGGCGCGGTGCGATCCCAGCTGGACCGGTCGAAGGCCACGATGGTGAGGGCCCCGAACCGGGGGCGCAGTCGGGCCAGGCGCTCGAGCTCGGCCTGTCCGGCCAGGGCCACCACCACCACCAGCGCGCCGCCCGGGGCGCCTCGGGCCAGCCGGTCCAGCACCCGTTGGAACGCCGCTTCGTTGGTGGCCTCCACGCTGGCCAGGTGCTCCATGATGGCCTCGGTGTGCGCGTGGCCGGCGGCGAAGCCCGAGTCGGCCCCGTCGGTGGACACCAGTCGCACCAGGTCCTGACGCCGGGCGCTGGACGCCACCAGGCTGGCTGCGGCCGAGATCACCAGCTCGAGGGACTCGGGGTGTTGGTGGACGAGCGCACGTCGACCAGCACCGTGGCCCGGCCTTGCCAGGGCAGCTCGTCCTGGCGGACCATGAGGTCATCGTGGCGGGCGGTCGAGGGCCAGTGGACCCGGCGCAGGTCGTCGCCCACCACGTACTCGCGCAGGGCGTAGAAGTCCTCGCCGCCGCGGCCGAGCGAGTTGGGGTGCTCGGCGCCGGCCAGCGGATCGTTGCCCGTGGTCAGCGGCAGCGGCTCGATCTCGTCGACCCGGGGGTAGACGGTCAGATCCGACGCCCCCGAGGCGGTGAGGGTGGCCCGCGCCAACCCGAACGGGTCGGACAGCTCGACCTGCAACGGACCCACGGTCAGGATGCCGCGCCGGTCGGTGGGCAGGCGATACGCGGCCCGGGCCGACTCCCCGGGGGCCAGCGGGCCCACCAGCAGGCGGGCGCCCCGGGTGCCCGACACCGCGTCGTGCAGGCTGAGCAGCGGCGAGCGGCCCGAGCTCTGGTTCTGCACCTTCACCTCCACCCGGCTGGGGGTGCCGGCGTGGACCCGCGGCGGATGCAGCTCGCGGGACACGTCGATGCGGATGCGGGTCAACGACACGCCCACCACGGTGATCAGCACCAGCACCACCAGCACCGCGCCGAGCACGTACAGCTCGATGGTCCCGAACATGCGCCCGGCCACCAGCAGCGCGACGGCGGTGAGCAGGGTCAGGCGACCCTGGAGGGTCAGCATCGGCCTCAGGTGGCCGTGTCGGTGGGGATCGCCACGCGGCGCAGGATCTCGTCGAGCAGGTCGGCCGAGCTCGCGCCCTGCAGCTGCGCCTCCGCGGTCACCAGCAGCCGGTGGGCCAGCACCGGCCCGGCCAGCGCCTTGAGGTCGTCGGGGATGACGTAGGACCGGCTGTCGGCCGCGGCCCGGGCCCGGGCCACCCGCATGAGGCTGAGGGTGGCCCGCGGGGACATGCCCAGGGCGAACTGGGGATGGCGCCGGGTGGTGTCGGCCAGGTCGACGAGGTAGGCCCGCAGGCTGGGCGCGACGTGCACCGACCGGGCCGTGGCGATCATCGCCTCCACGTCGGCGGCGCTGACCACGGCCCCGATGTCGTCGAGGCTGGTGTGGTCACCGTGGGTCTCGAGGATGTCGATCTCGGCGTCGCGGGACGGGTAGCCCACCGACACCCGCATCAGGAAGCGGTCGAGCTGGCTCTCGGGCAGCGGGTAGGTGCCCTCGTGCTCGATCGGGTTCTGGGTGGCGATCACCATGAACGGGCGAGCCCAGGGGATAGGTGGCGTTGTCCACCGTGACCTGGCCCTCGGCCATGGCCTCGAGCAGCGCCGACTGGGTCTTGGGCGAGGCCCGGTTGATCTCGTCGCCCAGCACGATGGGGGCGAACACCGGCCCCGGCCGGAACTCGAAGCAGCCGTCGCTTCGGTTCCACACCGTGACGCCGACGACATCGGAGGGCAGCAGGTCGGGGGTGAACTGGATCCGACCGAAGGTGCAGTCGATCGAGCGGGCCAGGGCCTTGGCCAGGCTGGTCTTGCCCACGCCGGGGACGTCCTCGATCAGGAGGTGACCCTCGGAGATGAGGCACAGCAGGGCCAGGCCGATCACCTCGGGCTTGCCCTGGATCACGCGCTCGATGTTGACGGAGATGGCGTTGAAGGTCTCCGCAAACGGCGTGTGGTCGACCACCGTTTCCTGCGTCGCCAAGAAGTGCTCCTCAGTCGTGGATGGTCGGTCGGCGTCCCCGCGACCGTCGGTGTTGCAGAGAAGTTCGGTGCGACCGCCCTGGTCGGTTTGGTCCCCCAGGTTAGGGCGGCCGACCGTCTTCCATCGGCCGTTCCCGGTTCTCGACGCATGGACGCACTAGCTTCTCGCCCATGCCCCCCCGGTCGGTCCCCGACGAGCCCGCTGCGGGCCCCGGTTCGGGCTCGCGGGTCGTGCTGGCCGTCGACGTGGGTGGGACCAAGCTGGCCGCCGGGCTGGTCGACGACGCCGGCCAGGTGCTGGTCCGGGCCCAGGTGCCCACGCCCCAGGTCGGCTCGGGCCGGGCCGACGAGGTGTTCGGGGCGCTGGCCGATCTGGTCGACGGGGTGCGCGCCCAGGGCGACGCGGTCGGGATCCGCGACCCGGCGGTGTGCGGGGTGGGCAGCGGGGGCCCGATGTCCGCCGGCGGCCGGGAGGTGTCGCCGCTGAACATCGCGGCCTGGCGCGACTTCCCCCTGCAGGCCCGGCTGGCCGACCACGTCGAGCTCGAGGTGTTCGTCGACAACGACGCCAAGGCCCTGGCCCTGGCCGAGGGCTGGCGAGGTGCGGCCCAGGGGGTGGACGACTACCTGGCCATGGTGGTGTCCACCGGCATAGGCGGGGGGGTGGTGCTCGACGGCGACCTGCTGGACGGAGCTGCGGGCAACGCCGGCCACATCGGTCACCTCAACGTGGAGCCCGACGGCCGACGGCTGTCGGTGCGGGAGCACCGGTTGCCTGGAGGCGGAGGCGTCGGGCACGGCCATCGCCGAGATCACCGGTGCGCCGGCGGCCCAGGCCGAGCCCGGAGGTGGTCGACCGGGTGGGGATGCTGGTGGGTCGAGCGGTGGCCGACGTGGCCGTCCTGTTGGATCTCCGGCCTGGCGGTGGTGGCCGGCTCGGTGGCCCTGGGCTACGGGCACCCGTTCTTCACCGCCGCCCAGGCGGAGATCGACCGGCGGGCCCGGCTCGACTTCGCCCGGGGCTGTCGCATCATCCCGGCCGGGCTCGGCGACGCCGGCCCGTTGGTGGGTGCCGCGGCGGTGGGGCGCGGGGGCAGGGCTGGAGCGTGCGGGCGGGTCACCCCGGCCGCGGGTGCGCAGTAGCCTCAGGTCGTGGACCCCACCTACAGCTCCGAGGCCGAGGCCTACCGGGAGAAGATCCAGGCGTTCCTGGCCGAGCACCTGCCGGGCGGCTGGCAGGGGGTGGGGGCCCTGCCCAGGGTCGAGGCCGAGCAGTTCGCCCGCACCTGGCGGGCCACCCTCCACGACCATGGCCTGCTGGCCGCCTCCTGGCCCCGCCGCTACGGCGGCGGCGGGCTGAGCGAGGTCGAGCAGGTGATCCTGGCCGAGGAGTTCTACCGGGCCGGCGTGCCCACCGGCACCGGCAACGACGTGTTCGGCATCCAGATGGTGGGCAACACCATCCTGCAGTGGGGGACCGAGGAGCAGAAGGCGCCACTTCCTGCCCCGCATCCTGTCGGGCCAGGACCTCTGGTGCCAGGGCTACTCCGAGCCCAACGCCGGCTCGGACCTGGGCAACCTGGGCTGTCGCGCCGTGCTCGACGGCGACGAGTGGGTCATCGACGGCCAGAAGATCTGGACCTCGGCCGGGCACATGGCCAACTGGATCTTCGTGCTGGCCCGCACCAACCCGGACGCCCCCAAGCACAAGGGCATCTCCTTCCTGCTGGTGCCCATGGACCAGCCCGGCGTCGAGGTCCGGCCCATCCGCATGATCACCGGTGACGCCGAGTTCAACGAGGTCTTCTTCACCGGCGCCCGCTGCCCGGCCGCCAACGTGGTGGGCGAGGTGAACGCCGGGTGGGGTGTGGCCATGACCCTCCTGGGCTACGAGCGGGGCGAGGCGGCGGCCACCTTCCCGATCATGTTCCGCACCGAGCTGGACCGTCTCCTGGCGCTGGCCGAGGAGTCGGGGCGGGCCGACGACCCGCGGATCCGCCAGCGCCTGGCCTGGTGCTGGTCCCAGGTGGAGGTCATGCGCTACCTGGGGATGCGCACGCTCACCCGGTACCTGGCCGGCGGCCACCCCGGTCCCGACGCCTCCATCTTCAAGCTCTACTGGAGCGAGTACCACAAGGCGGTGACCGAGCTGGCCGTGGACATCCTGGGCGCCGAGGCGCTGGCCCCGACCGGGCGGTGGCCGTCCAGCTCGTTCCAGGCCGACGACGCCGGCGCCCCCAACGACAGCGCCTCGTGGGTGGGCACGTTCTACGCGGCGCGGGCGGGCACGATCTACGCCGGAACCTCCCAGGTGCAACGCAACATCCTGGGCGAGATGGTGCTGGGCCTGCCCAAGGAGCCGGGTGGCCCCGACGGGCACCTGGCGGGAGCCCAGCAACGATCGCGACGGGTGAGCCTCCCCGACGACACCGGGGCGTCCGGCCGGTCGCGGGCAGGGGGGCGGCTGCGTTGGGGACTGGCCGCCGCCGGCGGCGCTGGCCCGCCGTCCCGAGCTGTGGCCCACCGCCGTGCACCAGGCGCTGGTCCTGGCCCCACCCGGTTGGTGGCGGACGCGGCCCGTGGCTGCCGTGGCCCGATCCCGCCTACCTGCGGTTCCGCCTGCAGACCGCCTACGGCGATCCGGACCGCCGACCCGAGCCGGCCGACCTGGTGACCTACCTCCACTGGTGCCGGGCCTGGCCCCGCGTCACCCGCTGATCCCGGTCACCGCACCGGTCCCGCGGTCGACACGCGCCCCCGAAACGTCCCGGCATGGCGGCAATTCGTCCGACTACCCTCGGGGCATGGGCCGGTCACTGGTGCTCAACGCCACCTACGAGCCGCTGTGCGTGGTGTCGGATCGGCGGGCGACGGTGCTGGTGCTGTGCGACAAGGCCGATCTGGTCCACCCCTCGGGTGAGTCCCTGCACTCCGAGCAGCTGACCGTGCCCATCCCGTCAGTGGTGCGGCTCCGCTCGTTCGTGCGCGTGCCCTACCAGCGGCGCACCGCCATCAGCCGCCGTGGGGTCTTCCTGCGCGACGACGGCGAGTGCCAGTACTGCGGCAACCGGGCCGAGAGCATCGACCACATCGTGCCCCGCAGCCGCGGCGGTCGTCACGAGTGGGAGAACGTGGTGGCCGCCTGCCGCCGGTGCAACACCTCCAAGCGCGACCGCTACCTGCACGAGACCAACATGTGCCTGCGCAAGCCACCGGAGGTGCCCCGCCACCTGAGCTGGGTCACGGTGGCGGTGGGTCGGGTGCCCGAGGTGTGGGAGCCCTACCTCAGCGACGCGGCCATCCCCGCCTAGGTGCCGACCGACTGGTTGGAGGTCTCGGCCTTCGAGCTGGTGCGCGTGCGGATGCCGATGCGGCGGTCGCGGCGAGCCGCCCACGGGACGATGCCGGCCGAGCGCGACGTGGTGCTGGTCCGGGCGATCGGCGCCGACGGGGTCGAGGGGTGGGGCGAGTGCAGCGCGCTGGAGGCGCCCACCTACACCGGCGAGTACACCGACGCGGCGTGGGCCGTGGTGCGCGACCTACGTGGTCCCGCTGGCACTGGCCGGCGGGCGCAATCGGGGGATCGGCCACCCGATGGCGTCGGCCGCGGTCGACATCGCCGTCACCGACCTCTCGCTGCGCCGGCAGGGGATCACCTTGTCGACCGCGCTGGGGCGCGGACGACGCGCCGCGGCCGGGGCTGGCGTGGACGGCGGTCGTGGGGGTGCAGCCGACGGTGGACGACGTGGTCACCGAGGTCGACGACGCGCTCGGCCGCGGCGCGGCCGGGGTCAAGCTCAAGATCGCCCCCGGCTGGGACCTCGAACCGGTCCGAGCCGTGCAGGCCGCACACCCGACCGTTCGCCTCTCGGTCGATGCCAACGGCTCCTACGGTCGCGACGACACCGATCACCTGCTCGGGTTGGCCCGCCTGCTGGCCGAGCGGCAGGGCTACGTCGAGCAACCGCTGGCGGCCGAGGACCTGCCCGGCCTGAGCCGGCTGGCGGCGCGCTCGCCCGTGCCGCTGGCGCTCGACGAATCGGTGGTGTCGGCCACCGATGCCGGGATCATCGGGGCGGTCGGGGCGCAGGGCCTGATCAACGTGAAGCCGGCCCGCCTCGGTGGGGTCAGCGCCACGCTGGCCCTTTCCCAGCTGGTGGCCAGCCAGCGGCCCAAGCGGCGACCGGAGACGTTCCTCGGGGGCATGTTCGAGACCGGCGTCGGTCGCTCGGCGGCGCTGGCCATCGGCCGGGCCACGGTCACCCGGGCCGAGACCGACCTGGGCCCGAGCGCCTGGTACTTCGACGACGACCTGACCGAGCCGGTGGTCCTCGGCGAGGACTCGTTGCACCTGGGCTCGGTGCCGCCGGGCCTCACGCTGGCCCCGAGGCCCGACCGCCTGGCTGAGGTGGTGGTCGACCGGCTGCTGATCCGGCGGTGAGCCCGAGGTCGGTCGACCTGGGTGAGGCCGGCCGGTTCCGGATCCAGCGCTGGTGGGGCACGGCCGCCGACCTACAGGCCTTGGCCTGGCCCGATCCGCTGCTGCCCACCGTGTGGGACCTGCGGGTGACCGGACCCGCGCTGGTGCTCGGGTCCACCCAACGGGTGGCCGATGTCGACCGGGCGGTGCTCGACGAGCGGGGCGTGGCCCTGGCCGGTCGTCGCAGCGGGGGAGGGGCGGTGCTGGTGGAACCGGGCAACAGCGTGTGGCTCGACGTGCTCATCCCCCGCGGCGATCGGCGATGGGATGACGACGTCGGTCGCTCGTTCGACTGGCTGGGCCGGGCGTGGGTCGCGGCGCTGGCGTCACTCGGGCTCGACGCCCACCTCCACGACGGGCCACCCGAGGCTGGCGGGCTGGCCAAGACGGTCTGCTTCGCCGCGCTCGGTTCCGGCGAGGTCACCATCGGTGGGGCCAAGGCGGTCGGGCTGTCCCAACGTCGGACCCGGGCCGGCGCCCGGTTCCAATGCACCTGCTACCGCCGGTGGCGACCGGAGCCGTTGCGCGCCCTGGGCATCGATCCCGCCTCGCTGCCGGCGGTGGCCGAGGTGGACCGCGATCCGGACGCGGTCACCGAGGCGGTGCTGGCCGCCCTGGCGGGTGGCGTCAGCCGCTCGGGCTGATCCCGCTTGCCTCGGCCCCGCGGGCCAGCGTCGCTGGACATCGTCGAGCTGTTGATGCCCTTGAGCGTGGCCGAGCCCGAGGGCCGCGGGTCAGGCGATGGGCGTGCCGACCCCACCGGTGCAGAAGGCCCCCTGCTCCCCACCCTGATCGCCGCCGATGAAGTGCTCCACGAACTGCAGCAGGCGGGGATCGGAGGGGGACGGCAGCGCCAGCTGCGCGCCCCAGGCCGAGGCCACGACGGGGGTGGCCAGCCCGGGATAGGGGCTCAGCAGGAGGTAGCGCTGGGACCCGACGTAGTGGGACGTGACCAGTTTGCGGAGCTGGGCCAGCGCCGCGGCCGGCAGGGATGGCTGGTAGGTGATCCACACCGTCCCGTGCTCGAGCGAGTGGACACCGTGCTCGTTGGGGATGGGCTGGTCGTAGATCCCGCAGTTCTGCCACACGGGGTTGTGGGCCCCACCCGCCGGGGGCGTGTGGTCGTAGGTCACGGGATCGGTGGTGTGGGTGTGGTCGGTCTCGGGGAACACAGAGGTTCCCTTGGGCAGGCCGGCGCCGCTCGGGCTGCGGGTGTCGTGGGGGCCAGCCGAGGGCGACGTCGACGAGGACGTGCAGCCGCCCAGGACGACCAGGCCGACCAGCAGCACGACGACCACGGTCGTGATCGTCCCCCGCCCCGCACCCGGTCCCGCCATGGCGGGCACTCTAGGCGGCGCCGCGGGGTTGTCCAGGGCGCCCGGCGCGCCCCCTGTCGTCGGCCGGAGGCGCTCGGGTCGTCGTCCAGTGGTCAGCGATCATCTGGTTGACCCCAGCGCACGGTGAGGGGACGGCTAGCCTGTAGCTCTGGGTTCCGATGATGCCTCCTGAGGGAGGCGTGAGCATGGGAACTGGCACCGAGGAGTACTACGAGCGGCGGGCGGCCGAGTACGACCAGGTGTACGACAAGCCCGAGCGGCAGGCCGACATCGCCGAGGTCCGCCGGCACCTCTGCCGCGCCCTGGCCGGACGCCGGGTGCTCGAGGTCGCGACCGGAACTGGCTACTGGACCCAGTACTACGCGGATGGCGCAACCCAGGTCTGGGCAACCGACGCGAACGAAGCCACCCTGGACGTGGCCCGGCAGCGGCGCACCTGGCCCGCTCATGTCTCGTTCCGGGTGTGCGACGCCTTCGCGCTCGACACCACCGCGGGACCGTTCAACGCCGCCCTGGCGGCATTCCTCTGGTCGCACGTCCCGTTGGGGCGCCTGGACGAGCTCGTCCACGGCGTTGCCTCGCGCCTCGAGCCCGGGTCGCGGGTGATCCTGGTCGACAACAACTACGTCGCCGGGAGCAACCACCCCATCATCCGCACCGACGATCTTGGCAACACCTACCAGCGACGGACCCTGGCCGACGGCTCGAGCTGGGAGGTCCTGAAGAACCTCCCGACCCCGAACGAGCTGACCTCGCGCCTCGCCCGCCACGGCCTCGAGGTGGCGGTCCACTCGCTCGAGTACTACTGGATCGCCACGTGCAGGACCCACGATCGCTGAGGCCGCAACGAGCCAGCGGGACGATAAGACATCGTCACCTCCCGCATGGCCCTGCACCACGTCGCGGACCTGCGCCACGCGGTCGACCGGATCCATCACGTCGCCGGGTCGTTCGGCTCGTAGCGGACCCGGCGTCGCCGTCGGTCCAGGTTCGGCTGCGGCACGCACACGCACCGTCTTGGGGAGGTCGGGGGAAGATCGTTGACGATGTGGGGGAAAGTGGCATAGGGTGGGGCTCAGTGGAGGACGGGGGTGCCAAGATCCCACGGCTTCGTCCAACGAGGGGCGAGGCCGGACCGATCGCATCGGGGCACCACCGGCCACCACGTCAGGGGCTCCGAAGCAGGACCGAGCCGGGTGCGAGTCAGCCGGCGGAGAGGGCAGCGTGTTCGTCGGCACCTTCGAGCATTCGCTCGATGACAAGGGCAGGGTCGTCCTGCCTTCGACGTTCCGCAGCTACCTCGCCGACCGCGGGTTCGTCTCCCAGTTCGACGCCTGTCTCGGGGTGTGGACCGAGGAAGGATTCGCCGACGTGGCCAAGCGATTGACCGAGAAGATCCGAGAGGGCCTGGCTCCACAGGACGCCATGCGCGCCTTCTCGGCCAACGCCGCCGAGGTGAAGCCCGACTCCCAGGGACGCATCCTGCTGCCCCACCGACTGCGCCAGTTCGCCGGCCTCGATCGTGAGGTCGTCGTGATCGGTGCCATCGATCGCATCGAGATCTGGGACACCCGCCGCTGGGGCGAGGTCTCGGCTCGAGCGGACGAGAGCCTGTCCAACGCCGTCACCGCCCTGGGTCTCTGAGGACCTCCGGGCCACATGTCCCCCGCCCCCCGACCGAACCCCCTACGTCACCAGCACACAGGATCCGGATCGCTCATTCGCAGCCTCCCGGCCGGCACGATGGAAGGCCCCTACTCCGCCCGCTTCCCATCCAGCCCGATCGGGGAGACATCCCGACGGGCGCCCGCCGGCCGAGAGGCTGCCGATGAGCGATCCTCCTGTGGTCACCACCACCACCAGCGCCACCGCGGCCACCACCAGCACCTTGGGCATCTTTGCGGCCGGATTCCGGCCACGAAGATGCCCAGATTCCGAGAGAAGGGTTCCATGGTCGACCCGGGGTCGGGGTTCTCGCACCGACCGGTCATGGTCGATCGCATCACAGACCTGCTGGGCGGGGTGGCCCCCGGCATCCTGGTGGACGCCACGCTCGGGGGCGCGGGTCACGCCGTCGCCCTGTTGGAGGCCAACCCCGGACTGCGCCTGATCGGTGTCGACCAGGACGCCGACGCCCTGGCCGCCAGCGCCGAGCGCCTGGCCGCCCGCTTCCCGGGCCAGTCCGATCGGCTGGTGCTGGAGCGGGCCCGCTTCGATCGCCTGACCGAGGTGGTGGCCGAGCACCGGGGCGCCGATCCGGTCACCGCCGTGCTCTTCGACCTCGGCGTCAGCTCCCCCCAGCTGGATCGGGCCGAGCGCGGGTTCAGCTACCGCCACGCCGCGCCGCTCGACATGCGCATGGACCAGCGCGCCGAGCGCACCGCCGCCGACGTGGTCAACGGCTACGACGAACGCGAGCTGGCCTCGGTGCTGCGCCGATTCGGCGACGAGCGCTATGCCACCCGCATCGCCCGGGCCGTGGTCGCCGCCCGACCGGTGACCACCACCACCGAGCTGGCCGACCTGGTGCGCGAGGCCATCCCGGCCCCGGCTCGCCGTCGGGGCGGCCACCCGGCCAAGCGCACCTTCCAGGCCATCCGCATCGAGGTGAACCGCGAGCTGGAGATCCTGGGCGACGCGCTGGACCAGGCCATCGACCTGCTGGCCCCCGAAGGGCGGGTGGCCGTGCTCTCGTACCACTCCGGTGAGGACCGGATCGTGAAGGACCGGCTGCGCCAGGCCGAGACCGGTGGCTGCGTGTGCCCGCCCGACCTGCCCTGCGTGTGCGGGGCGGTGCGCCGCGTCCGGCTGGTGCGCCGCGGCGGCTGGACGGCCAGCGAGACCGAGCGGGCCGCCAACCCTCGAGCCGACAGCGCCCGATTGCGGGCCGCCGAACGTCTGGCCGACTCCTCGGGGGATCAGCCGGGCACCGGCTCGGGTCACGACCTCGGGGGACAGCGGTGAGCCCGGCCGAGGCCGCCGCCCGCGTCGACGCCGCGCCGGCCAAGCGGCCAGCTCGACGACCCGCCCTGCGCACGGCGCAGCCGCCCGCCAGCCGGTGGTCCCGCGCCTCGGCCACCTTGCGCCAGGGGAACCTGGTGGGGCGCATCGGCACGCTCACCGCCGGCGCCCTGTTCCTGGGCGTCTTCGGCGTGGTCGTGTTCCAGGCGCTGCTGGTGCAGGGCCAGGCTCGGCTCGACCACGTCAACGGCCAGATCGCCGCCCAGCAGCAGGAGGCCAAGCAGCTGCACCTGCAGGTGGCTCAGCTCGACTCGCCGGAACGCATCGTCACCTACGCCCGCAACAACCTGCACATGGTCGACCCCGGCGACGTCGTGTACCTCCAGCAGGCTCCCGGCGACGACGCCAAGGCGGCCACGGCCACCACCACGCCGACCACCGTGGCCAAGTCCGCGGCGCCGCCCACCACCGCCCGAGCTACCACGCCCACCACCGCGCCCAAGGCGACCGGGTCTCCGGTCACCTCGGCTGCGACGCGCCGCCCGTGAGCCCCGGCCCGCGATCCGAGCGGCCCAGGTCGAGCCGGATCGTGGGTCCCACCCGCCGCTCGGCCTCGGCCGAGTCGCGCCGCGCATCGACGCCCGGCTCCTCCACCCGTGCCCCGCTGCCCGACGCGCCGGTCTTGCGAACCCAGATCCCGCGCGACCTGCGCCGCCGGCCCGGCGAGCCCCGCACGGCGGCCGGGACCCGCACGGCCACCCGCACCCGCAGCCGCACCCCGGCCGGCCCGACGTCGCCCCCGGCCGCGGGCAAGGTCACTCGGACCCAGGGGCGCGCCTCGGAGCGCCCGAACCGCCCGCGCCGCGCCCCCGCGGCCCGCCCGCCCGCCCGCGGCCCGCGCCCGGGGAGCGGCGCCCCCCGCGGCCAGACCGCTCGCACCACTCGCCCGCCCAGCCGCCCGGCGCGCCCGGCCCGCGCCCCTCGGCGGCCACCCGCCCGGCGGGCGGTCCCCAAGGCCGACACCCGACGACGACTGCTGCTGCTGCTCACCGGCCTGCTCAGCATCTTCGGCCTGATCGTGTGGAAGGTGGCAGACCTCCAGGTGCTCAACCCCGGCCACTACCTGGCCGTGGTGACCTCCCAGACCGTGCACACCGAGACGCTGGCCGCCGACCGCGGATCGATCTACGACCGCAACGGCAACGAGCTGGCGTTGACGGTGCCGGGCAAGACCGTGTTCGCCGATCCCAAGCTGATCACGGACGCGGCCGGCGACGCGCTCAAGCTCTCCCCGCTGCTGGGCATCCCGGTGGCCGACCTCATCCCCAAGCTCCAGGCCCACAACCAGTTCGACTACCTGGCCCGCAAGATCCCCGTGGCGCTGGCCGACAAGGTGGCCGCCCTGAAGCTGCCGGGCATCGACCTGCTCGACGAGCCCACCGTGCAGATGCCCGACGGCGCCACCACTGGCTCCCTGCTGGGCTCGGTGGACATCGACAACAAGGGGCTGGGCGGCCTGGAGGCGCAGTACGACAAGGTCCTGACCGGCGTCCCGGGCGAGCTCACCCTGGCCGAGAACCCCCAGGGGCACACCATTCCGGTGGGGGAGCACCAGCTGGTGCCGGCCCGACCGGGTGAGGACCTGCAGCTCACCATCGACCGGTCCATGCAGTACCAGACCGAGCAGATCCTGACCCAGCAGGTCCAGGCGGCCGGGGCCAAGGGTGGGATCGCCATCGTGTCGAGCACCGCCACCGGCGACATCCTGGCCATGGCCAACGTCACCCAGGACCCCACCACCAAGCAGGTGGTGCCCAGCTCGAACAACGCCGCGCTGACCACCGTGTACGAGCCCGGTTCGGTCATGAAGCTGGCCACCGTCTCCGCCGCCCTGCAGAAGGGGCTGGTCACCCCGGCCACCAAGATCGTGGTGCCCGGCAGCTACGACGTGGCCGGCACCAGCTTCACCGACGCCGAGCCGCACGGGACCGAGACCATGACCGTGGCCCAGATCCTGGCCCAATCCTCCAACATCGGCACCATCGAGATCGCCCAGAAGCTGGGCCAGCAGGGCGTCTACGACGCGGTGACCAACCTGGGCTACGGCCAGCGCACCGCCCTCGACTTCCCGGCGGAGGCTTCCGGGACGGTCATCCCGGTCTCGCAGTGGTCGGGGACGTCGATCGCCACCATCCCCATCGGCCAGGGCGTGTCGGCCACGCCACTGCAGGTGTTGGAGGCCTACAACACGGTGGCCAACGGCGGCGTGTATGTGCCGCCCCGGCTGCTCGACGCCACCGTGGACGCCCAGGGGCACCATCACCCGGTTCCGGCCGGCGCCACCCACCGGGTCATGTCGACGTCGATCTCCGACCAGATGAACCTCATGCTCCGGGGTGTGGTCACCGGCACGGGCACGGCGCCGCTGGCCGCGGTGGACGGCTACACCGTGTTCGGCAAGACCGGCACGGCGCGCGAGCCCCAGGCCAACGGCGGCTACACCGACAAGCTGGGCCGCTACCACTACGACGCCACCTTCGTGGGCGTGGTGCCGGCCGAGCACCCGGCGCTCTCGGTCATCGTGGTCATCGACGATCCCAGCGGGGCCAACATCTACGGCGGCTCGGTGGCGGCGCCTGCCTTCTCCAAGATCGCCTCCTACGCCCTGCGGCTCTTCGGCGTCCCACCGCCCTCGGTCGACGTGCCGGCCGGTGGCAAGGCCATCCCCGGGACGGGTGACGGTGGCTACGAGGGCGCCGTCACGCCCGAACCGGGCGGCAAGATCCGCGCCATCGCCACCCAGGTGGCGACGACCCCGACGACCGCAGCCGGCGCGGCAGCCCGCGCCACCGGCCCGCCGGGCACGGCGTCGACCGGAGCGCGTTCCCCGTCGACCACGGCACCCTGAGCGCCATGGAGCTCGCCGAGCTGGCCGCCGCCCTGGGAGACGTGGCGGCTCCGGATGCGGCCGCACCGGATCCCGGGTGGGACCGCATCGAGGTCACCGCGGTCGATTTCGACTCGCGCCAGGTGTCCTCCGGCAGCCTGTTCTGCTGCGTGGCGGGCGAGCACCTCGACGGCCACGACCACGCCGCCGAGGCGGTGTCGCGGGGCGCGGTGGCGCTGATCGTCGAGCGCCTCCTGCCCCTGGACGTGCCCCAGCTGCTGGTGGACGACACCCGCACGGCCATGGCCCGGGTGGCGGTGGCCTTCCACCACGACCCGGCCCGGGCCATGTCGGTGGTCGGGATCACCGGCACGAACGGCAAGACCACCACCACGTATCTGCTGCGGGCCATCTTCGAAGCCGCCGGACGGCCCAGCGATGTGCTGGGCACCCTGTCGGGGACACGGACCACCCCCGAGTCCCCCGAGCTGCAGCGACGGCTGGCCGCCATGCGCGACGCCGGCACCCGGGCCGTGGCCATGGAGGTCTCGTCGCACGCCTTGGCCCAGCACCGGGTGGACGGGACCTGGTTCTCGGTGGTGGCCTTCACCAATCTGAGCCGTGACCACCTCGACTTCCACGGCACCATGGAGGCCTACTTCGAGGTGAAGGCCCGACTGTTCTCGCCGGCCTTCACCGATCGGGCCGTGGTCAACCTGGACAACCCCTACGGGCGCCTGCTGTCCGATGCGGCCAAGGTCCCCACCACCGGGTTCTCCCTCGATGACCTGGACGCGCTGGAGGTCGGCCCGGCCGGCAGCCGCTTCCGCTGGCGGGGCCGACCGGTGGACCTGCAGCTGGCCGGGCGATTCAACGTCTCCAACGCCCTGGCCGCGGCCGAGAGCGCCCTGGCCCTGGGTCTCGATCCCGAGGCGGTGGCTGACGGCCTCAGCCGCCCGCTGGTGGTGCCCGGTCGGTTCGAGCTGATCGATGAGGGACAGCCCTTCGGGGTGGTGGTGGACTACGCCCACACCCCCGACGGGCTCGAGCAGGTGCTGGTGGCGGCCCGCGGCCTTCGCCCGTCCGGGGAGGTGACCGTGGTGTTCGGGTGCGGCGGCGAGCGCGACCCCTCCAAGCGGCCGGCCATGGGCGAGGTGGCGGCCGGACATGCCGATCGTGTAATCCTGACGTCGGACAACTCGCGGGGCGAAGACACCGGAGCGATCATCGAGGCCGTGGAACAGGGCTACCTACGGGCGCCTGCCCGTCCCGGCCACGAGCTGGCCATCGAGGCTGATCGCCGCTCGGCCATCACCCTGGCCCTGCGCGCCGCCCGTCCCGGTGACGTGGTGGTGGTGGCCGGCAAGGGCCACGAGGACACCCAGACCATCGGCGGGGTGACCGTCCCCTTCGACGATCGCACGGTGGTGCGCGAGGAGCTGGCCCGCCTGGGGGGCGACCCGCAGTGATCCGTCTCCTGGTCGCCGCGGCCATCGCCATCGCCGTCTCGTTGATCGGCACCCGCCTGCTCATCGACTGGCTGACCCGCCTGCGGATCGGCCAACCCATCCGCGAGGATCTGACGGGGCACCTGACCAAGGCCGGCACGCCCACCATGGGCGGCATCGCCATCGTGGCCGGGGCCGGGCTGGGCTGGCTGATCAGCGATTTCTTCGGGGGGACCTACACCCGTCGCGGCATCCTGGTCATCGCCCTCATGGGCGGGGCCGGCCTGGTCGGGTTGATCGACGACTGGCTCAAGGTCAGCCAGGCCCGCAATCTCGGGCTCAACAAGCGGGCCAAGTTCTCGGGCCTGATGCTGGTGTCGGTGCTGTTCGTGGTGTGCGTCATGCGCTTCACCCACATCGCCACCACCCTGGCCCTGACCCGGTTCGACTACCCGGGCTTCCAGCTCCACACCGTGGGCTGGGCGCTGTGGGCCATCTTCATCATCCTGGCCATCACCAACGGCGTGAACCTGACCGACGGGCTCGACGGGTTGGCCGCGGGGTCGGCCATCTTCGGGTTCGCCGCCTTCGTGGTCATCGGGTTCTGGGGGTTCCGGCACCAGTCCATCTACGGCGACCAGAGCTTCCTGGACCTGGCCGTGGTGTCGGCGTCCATGCTCGGCGCCTGCACCGGCTTCCTGTGGTGGAACGCGGCCCCGGCCAAGATCTTCATGGGTGATACCGGTTCGTTGGCCATCGGGGCCGCCCTGGCCGGGCTGGGCTTGAGCACCAACACCCAGCTGCTGCTCATCCTGATCTGCGGTCTCTACATCGCCGAGACGGTGTCGGTGATCCTGCAGGTGGGCAGCTTCAAGCTCACGGGCAAACGGGTGTTCCGCATGGCCCCGATCCACCACCACTTCGAGTTGGGGGGCTGGCCCGAGACCACCATCATCGTGCGCTTCTGGATCCTGGCCGGGCTGTGCACGGCGCTGGCGCTGGGCATCTACTACGCCGACTTCGTGCGGCTCGGAGTCAACTATTGAGCACGCCGGATCGTGCGTTGGTGGTGGGATTCGGGGTCACCGGCCAAGCCGTGGCCCGGGCCCTGCGTCAGCACGGCCACGAGGTGGTGGTGGTGGACGACCATCCCTCTCCGGCGGCGCGCACGGCAGCAGAATTGGCCGCCGTGGACCTGATCGAATCGCCGTCGCGCGCCCAGCTCGATGACCTGGTGCGCACCGTCGACGCGGTGGTGCCCAGTCCCGGCGTGGCCGACGACCATCCCGTGTTCGCGGCGGCGACGGCCATGGGGCGGGGCGTGATCAGCGAGTTCGACCTGGCCGCGGCGTGGGACGACCGTCCGCTGCTGGCGGTCACGGGCACCGACGGCAAGACCACCGTCACCACCATGGTGACCGACATGCTGGTGGCCTCGGGTCGGGTGGCCCTGGCCGTGGGCAACACCGACATCCCGCTGGTGTCGGCCATCGAACGTGACGACGTGGACGTGTTCGTGGTGGAGGCGTCGTCGTTCCGTCTGGGCCACACGCAGCGCTTCCGACCGGCGGTGGCCACCTGGCTGAACTTCGCCCCCGACCACCTCGACGTGCACGCGTCGCTGGCCCGCTACGAGGCGGCCAAGGCCCGCATCTGGGCCGACCTGGATGCCGGTCCCGGCGGCGGCGTGGCCGTGGCCAACGCCGACGATCCTGTGGTCGCCGGCCACATCCGGCCCGAGGTGCGCACCGTCACCTTCGGGCTGGGTGCCGACGCCGACTACCACGTGGTGGACGACCGCCTGGTCACCGACGACGGGCGGGACCTGGTGGGGGTGGACGACCTGCCCCGGTCCCTGCCCCACGATCTGGCCAACGCCCTGGCCGCCTCGGCCACGGCCCTCGAGGGTGGGGCCGACCTGGCGGGCGTGCAGGAGACCCTGCGCCGCTTCCAGGGGCTGTCCCACCGCGTCAGCCACGTCGGCCGGGCCCGGGGAGTCGACTGGTTCGACGATTCCAAGGCCACCGCGCCCCACGCGGTGCTGGCCGCGCTGGCCGGCTTCGACTCGGTGGTGCTCATCGCCGGGGGCCGCAACAAGGGCGTGGACCTGTCGGTGTTGGCCACGGCCACCGATCGGATCCGGGCCGTGGTGGCCATCGGCGAAGCCCGGGACGAGGTGGCAGCCGCCTTCGCCGGTCGGCGCCCCGTGGTGGGAGCCGACGACATGGCCGCGGCGGTGGCCGCGGCCGCGGACCTGGCCGTGGCCGGCGACGTCGTCCTGCTCTCACCGGGGTGCGCCTCCTTCGACTGGTACGCCAGCTACGGCGAGCGCGGCGACGACTTCGCCGCCCAGGTGCGAGCCCTCATGGGCGAGGACGGCGCGTGAGCACCCGGACCGGCGAGCCCACCCGGACCGGGCCGCGGCCGGCCATCCTGGGTCGGGCCAGGACGGGCGGTCGCTCCGGGGGCCGGGCCGGGTCGAAGCCGGCGACGACCGCCACCAAGGGTCGGCGGCTGCGGGGTCGCCCGGCCGGGCGACGCTCCACCTCGTTCACCATCCTGTTGAGCCTGGTGGTGGTGCTCACCCTCATCGGCCTGGTCATGGTGCTGTCGGCCTCCTACGCCACCGCCTACTACGAGTACGGCTCGAGCTGGTACCAGTTCAAGCGCCAGCTGCTGTGGGTGGTGCTGGGCCTGGTGGCCATGGTGGTCATCATGCGGATCGACTACCACCGCTGGCGGCGCTACACCACCCTGCTCACCGTGGGTGCCTTCGCCCTGATGGTGGCGGTGATGGTGCCCGGCCTGGGCGTGAACGTGAACGGGTCGTCACGCTGGCTGGGCTACGGCTCCCTGCGCATCCAGCCATCCGAGTTCGCCAAGATGGCCGTGCTGCTGTTCGTGGCCGACCTGCTGGCCCGGCGGTCGGATCGGATCGACGATCTCCACCTCACGCTCAAGCCGGTGCTGGTCGTGTTCGCCGTCTTCGCCGGGCTGCTCATGCTCCAGCCGAACCTGGGGACCACCATCATCCTGGGCGCCATCGTCTTCGTGATGCTGTTCGTGAGCGGTGTGGCGGTGAAGCCGCTGGTGGCCTGGTTCGCCGGGGGCGCGGCCCTGGCGGCGCTGTCGGCGGTGGCCGAGCCCTACCGGTTCCGCCGGCTCATGGCCTTCGTGAACCCCTGGAAGGACCCTCAGGACAGCGGGTACCAGACGCTGCAGTCCCAGTTCGCCATCGCCCACGGTGGGGCCACCGGCAGCGGCATCGGCCACAGCCTGGCCAAGTTCGGGTTCCTGCCCTACGCCCAGACCGACTTCATCTTCGCCATCATCGCCGACGAGATGGGACTCATCGGCGCCGTGCTGCTCATCGCCCTCTTCCTGGCCTTGGGCGTGGTCGGCATCCGCATCGCACTCGGTTCGCCCGACCGGTACGGCATGTTGATGGCCACCGGCATCACCAGCTGGATCCTCATCCAGGCGTTCGTGAACGTGGGCGCCGTGGTCGGGGTGCTGCCCATCACCGGCGTCCCGCTGCCGTTCGTATCGTTCGGCGGCTCGTCGCTGGTCGTCACCCTGGCGGCCATGGGCGTGTTGTTGAGCATCGCCCGCCAGGCTCGGTGACCGACACCTTCGCCTGCATCGCCGGCGGGGGCACCGCTGGGCACGTGCTGCCGGGCCTGGCCATCGCCGAGGCCATGGTCGACGCCGGTCACGATCGCGCCACCATCCGCTTCGTGGGCAGCGAGCGCGGCCCGGACGCCACCCTGGTCCCCGCGGCCGGCTTCGCGCTGGACACGGTGGCCGGACGCGGCATCCCCCGGAAGCTCTCGTGGGCCAGCCTGGCCGCCGCGGCCAGCATCGTGCGGGGGGTGTGGTCGGGCATCGGGCTGATGCGCCGGATGCGACCGGCGGTGGTGGTGGTCCTCGGTGGCTACGCCTCGGTGCCGTGTGTGATCGGGGCGGTGGTGTGGCGCGTCCCCATGGTGGTGACCGAACAGAACGCCCGGGCCAGCCTGGCCAGCCGGCTGGCGGGGCGCTTCGCCAAGGCCTGTGCCGTGCCCTTCGACGGCACCGATCTGCCTCGGGCGGTGGTCACCGGCAACCCGGTCCGGCCCGAGATCCTGGCCGTGGACCGAGCCCGCGATCGCGAGCAGTCGCGCCGCCAGCTGGAGCTGCCCCTGGATCGCACCGTCGTCGGTGTAGCCAGTGGATCGCTGGGGTCGACCCGGGTCAACCAAGCGGTGGCCGGACTGGCCCAGCAATGGGCCGATCGTGACGACCTGGCCATCTACCACGCGGTGGGGGCCCGTGACTGGGACGCCGAGCGCGCCGCGTCCGATCCGTCCCGATCCGGCGGGCCCGGCGCCGACCCTGCCGCCGACGAGCCCGGGTTGGTGTACCGCCGGGTGCGCTACGAGGACCACGTCGAGCGCCTCTACGCGGCGGCGGACATCTACGTCGGCCGGGCCGGGGGATCGACGGTGGCCGAGCTGACCGTGGTGGGTCTGGGCTCGGTGCTGGTCCCGCTGCCGATCGCCCCTCGGGACGCCCAGACCGCCAACGCCGAGGCCCTGGTGGCCGTCGGTGCCGCGGTTCGCGTGCCCGACGCCGAGCTGGACGCCGACCGGCTGGCCGCCGAGCTCACCCCGTTGCTGTCCTCGCCCGCCAGACTGGTGGACATGGCCACCGCTGCCCACTCGCTCGCCCATCCCGATGCCGCCCGCCGCGTGGCCGACCTGGCGCAACGCCACGCTCGCCATGGCTGACCCCATCCCTGATGCGGCCGGCGACGCGGCCCCGACCCCGCGGCTCGACCTGAGCCGCCCAGCCCGCCTGCATGTGGTGGGCGTGGGTGGGGCCGGGATGAGCGCCATCGCCACCGTGCTGGCGGCCATGGGCCACCAGGTGTCGGGGAGCGACCTGAAGACCTCGGCCAGCCTGGAACGCCTGCGGGCGCTGGGCGTGGCCGTCTCGGTGGGCCACGACGCGGCCAACGTGGACGGCACCATCGACGCGGTGACCATCTCGACCGCCATCCCGGCCGCCAACCCCGAGGTGGTGGCGGCCCAGGAGCTGGGCATCCCCGTGCTGCGCCGAGCCGAGGCCCTGGCCGCCATCGCCGCCACCCGCCGGGCGGTCACCATCGCCGGCACCCACGGCAAGACGACCACGTCGTCGATGCTCACCCTGGTGCTCATCGAGGCCGGCCTGCGACCGTCGTTCATCATCGGCGGCGAGGTCAACGAGATCGGCACCGGCGCGGCCTGGGACGAGAGCCCCTGGCTGGTGATCGAGGCCGACGAGAGCGACGGCACCTTCCTGGAGCTGCCCCGCCAGGCCGCGGTGGTCACCAGCGTGGAGCCCGACCACCTGGAGCACTACGGCGACTTCGAGACCCTGCGGCGGGCCTTCGCCCGCTACCTGGAGGAGACGCCGGGGCCGACGGTGGTGTGCGCCGACGACCCGATCGCTGCCGAGCTGGGCCGGGCGGCCGGGGCCATCACCTACGGCACCAGCCCAGGGGCTGACTACCGCATGGTCGACCTGGCGGCGGGACGGGCCGGCACCTCGTTCACCGTCGAGCACGACGGGGCCACGTTGGGACGCGTGTCGTTGCCGGTGGCCGGCGACTACAACGCCCGCAACGCCACCGCCGCGCTGGTCATGGGCCTGCAGCTGGGGGTCGCCTTCGAGACCGCGGCCCAGGCGTTGGGGCACTTCGCCGGCGTCGCCCGGCGCCTCGAGCACCGGGGCGAAGTCGGTGGCGTGACCTTCATCGACGACTACGCCCACCTGCCCACCGAGGTCGGCGACGTGCTGGGCGCGGCCCGCCAAGGTGGATGGGACCGGATCGTGTGCGTCTTCCAACCCCATCGCTATAGCCGCACCGCCGCGCTGTGGCCCGATTTCGCCGACGCCTTCGACCAGGCCGACGTGCTGGCCGTGACCGACATCTACTCGGCCGGTGAGGCCCCGCGGCCGGGCATCACCGGTCAGCTGGTGGCGCAGGCCGTGCTCGACGCCCATCCTTGGCGCCGGTTGGCCTACCTGCCCCACCGGGCCGATGTGATCACCTACCTGGGCCGCGAGCTGCGTGCCGGCGACCTGTGCCTGACCCTGGGTGCGGGCGACCTCACCTCGGTTCCCGACGAGGTGCAGGAGCGGCTCGCGGCGGCGGCGCCCGTCGCCCGGCTGACGTGACCCGGTGAGCACCGCCGATCGGCTCGATCAGGCCGCCCGGCTGCTGGGCGATCGGGCCCGGCGCCAGGTGCCCCTGTCGGGCTACACCACCTACCGGGTGGGCGGACCGGCCTCGCTGCTGGTGACGCTCGAAAGGTCCGACGACCTCGCGGCCCTGGCCGACGCGGTGGCTCGCACCAGGGTGGCCGTGCTGGTGGTGGGACGGGGATCCAACCTGCTGGTGGCCGACGAGGGGTTCGCCGGCGTGGCGGTGGTGCTGGGCGAGGCCTTCGCCGGGATCGAGCTCGACGGCGGAGCCGGCATCAGCCCGCTCGACTCGCCCGAGCCGGGCGAGCCGGTCGTGGTCCGGGTCGGCGCCGGAGCCAGCCTGCCGGTGGTGGCCCGGCAGTGCGCGGCCGCCGGATTGGCCGGGTTCGAGTGGGCGGTGGGGGTGCCCGGATCGGTCGGGGGAGCGGTGCGGATGAACGCCGGCGGCCACGGCTCGGACATGGCTGCCTGCCTGGTCAGGGTCCGCGTCCTGGACCTGACCAACGGCGAGGATGGTTGGGTGCCGGTCGATCAACTCCAGCTGTCCTACCGACACTCCTCCATCGGTGCATCCCAGCTGGTCCTGGAGGCCGAGCTGGGGTTGGCCCGGGGTGATCGGGCGCGCTCCGAGGCCCTGATCGGCGAGATCGTCCGTTGGCGTCGCCAACACCAGCCCGGCGGCCCCAACTCGGGGTCGGTGTTCACCAACCCCCCCGGGGACTCGGCCGGGCGGCTGATCGACGCCAGCGGGGCCAAGGGCCTGCGGGTGGGCACGGCCCAGGTGTCGACCAAGCACGCCAACTTCATCCAGGTCGACGAGGGCGGCCGGGCCGCCGACGTGGTGGCCCTGATGGGGGAGGTGCAGCGCCGAGTGGCCGACCACAGCGGTGTCCACCTCGTGCCCGAGACCTGCCTGGTCGGCTTCCACAACCCTCAAGTCTTGATCGAGGGTCGATGAGCCCGACGCTGATCCGGCGACGAGGACCCAGCGAGGGGTCCGACCCGGCGATGGCCGTCGATCCGCGCATCCAGGCTCGCCGTGATCAGGTGGTCTCCGAACGCGTCCGCCGCCGGCGCCGGCGCTCGGTGGTGGTGGCCGTGGTGGTGGCGGCGCTGGCGCTGGGGTGGTTCGTGACCCACAGCTCGCTGCTGGCCGTTCACCGGGTGGTCATCACCGCGTCGCCCCACGTGCCCGCCGCCCAGGTGGCTCAGGTCGCCGGGATCCGGGTCGGCCAGCACCTGATCGACGTCGACGAATCCGAGGCCCAGGCCCGCCTGATGCGCCAGCCCTGGGTGGCCGACGCCCGGGTGAGCGTGGGCTGGAACGGGGTGGCCCGGGTGGCCGTGGCGGAACGGAAACCGGTGCTGGCGGTGGTGGACGGCCCCTCACGCTGGGTGCTGGCCGACGCCGACCGCCGGGCACTGGCCGTGGTGGATGCCGTGCCCGCCGGCGTGGTGGCGGTGTCCGGTGTGGCACCGGTGTCACCCGGCGCCACCTTCGGGCCGGCGGTGGGTGCCCCGCTGGCGGTGCTGGCGCAGCTGACCCCGGGTCTGCGCACCCGGGTCGGGGCCGGAGGCATCGGCGTGGGCAGCGACGGCTCGATCACCGTGGCGCTGCAGCCGAGCGGCACGCTCCAGCTGTGCCAGCCGGTGGATCTGGCCACCAAGATGAGCGGGTTGACCACGTTCTTCGCCCGCGTCGATGACCGCGGCCTGGCCGTGGTCAACGCCTGCATCCCCGACGCCATCACCCTGACCCGGACGGCGGGCGCGTGAGCGCGCCGGGCCGCTCCCGAGCCGGTGGCCAAGGCCGCCGCCCCGATGGTGTTGACCCGGGCCAGCCCGGCACCCTACGCTGTCAACCGAAATCTGAGGTTGACATAACTCTAAACCTCAGGTCGAGGGTTCGCCGTCGGCCGGCCGAGGGCGAGAACCCGTGACCGATCGGCCCGACGACGGCCGGCTGTTCGCGGTCGGCGGTGCTCCGGCCTCGCCTCCACCAACCCGTCCCGCTCCATCGTCTGGCTCCCGATCATCCGTCTCCACTCGCGGCACCCACCCCGGAGGTAGCCACCGTGTCCGGCAACCCGCAGAACTATCTGGCCGTCATCAAGGTCGTGGGCATCGGCGGTGGTGGCGTGAACGCCGTCAACCGCATGATCGACGCCGGGCTCAAGGGCGTCGAGTTCATCGCCGTGAACACCGACGCGCAGGCGCTGCTGATGAGCGATGCCGACGTGAAGCTCGACATCGGCCGCGAGCTGACCCGGGGCCTGGGTGCCGGCAGCGATCCCGAGGTGGGCCGCCAGGCCGCCGAGGAGCACCGCGACGAGATCGAGGAGGTGCTCAAGGGCGCCGACATGGTCTTCATCACCGCCGGCAAGGGGGGCGGCACCGGCACCGGCGCCGCCCCGGTCATCGCCGAGATGGCCAAGGCGCTCGGGGCGCTCACCATCGGCGTGGTCACCCGCCCCTTCGGCTTCGAGGGTCGCCGGCGCTCGGTGCAGGCCGAGTCCGGCATCCAGCGCCTGAAGGAGAAGGTCGACACCCTCATCGTCATCCCCAACGACCGGCTGCTGACCGTGTCCAACGAGAAGACCTCGGTGCTCAACGCCTTCAAGATGGCCGACGAGGTGCTGCTGCAGGGGGTGCAGGGCATCACCGACCTGATCACCACCCCCGGGCTCATCAACACCGACTTCGCCGACGTGCGGATGATCATGAACGACGCCGGCTCGGCCCTGATGGGCATCGGCTACGGCTCCGGCGAGGGCCGGGCGCTCAACGCGGCCCGCGCCGCCATCTCCAGCCCGCTGCTCGAGGCCTCCATCGAGGGCGCCCGTGGCATCCTGTTGACCATCGCCGGTGGCAGCGACCTCGGCCTGTTCGAGGTCAACGAGGCGGCCGAGGTCATCCACGGCGTGGCCCACGCCGATGCCAACATCATCTTCGGCACCGTCATCGATGACGAGATGGGCGACGAGGTGCGGGTCACCGTCATCGCCGCCGGCTTCGACCGCTGGGACGACCCCAAGGCTCGGGCCGACGAGGCCGTGAGCTCGGGCCGGGCCCGCCGAGGCGACCTCGAGCCGGTCAC
The DNA here is from genome assembly GCA_963793965.1 of uncultured Microthrixaceae bacterium. Classification (GTDB taxonomy): domain Bacteria; phylum Actinomycetota; class Acidimicrobiia; order Acidimicrobiales; family Acidimicrobilacustridaceae; genus UBA4742. The sequence continues at coordinate 249,895 of CAWCCB010000004.1, read as the reverse complement.
CGACGTCTTCGGCGATGCCGACGACGACGACCTCGACATCGAGGGCGAGGGCGACGACTTCGACGTCCCGTCCTTCCTGAAGTAACCGCGCTCCCGAGCGACGCTCCCTACGCTGGCCGGATGGCTGAGTGGGTCGCCAGCGGCGACTTCGGCGTCATCCTGCGCCACACCACCACCCGCGACGAGGGTGATTTCGCCATCACCGCCGAGCCGGCGGCGCTGGCCGCCCGGCGAGCGTCGGTGGTCGGCCATCCCTGGGTCTGGTTGCACCAGGTCCACGGCGCCGACGTGGTCACTGTCACCGTCGAGAACCGCCACCAGGTGTCCGGGACCGATGCCGACGCCCTGGTCACCGCCGAGGCCGAGGTGGTGCTTGCGGTGCAGACGGCTGACTGCCTGGCCGTCACCTTCCACAGCCCGGAGGGGATCATCGGCGTGGCCCACGGCGGCTGGCGGGGCCTGGAGGCCGGCGTGGTGGCCCGCACCGTCGAGGCCATGACCGCCCTGGGGGCGTCGGTGGTCCAGACCCACGTGGGGCCCTTCATCTGTGGGGCCTGCTACGAGTTCGGCGCCCAGGACCTCGATGACCTGGTCCAGCGCTTCGGCGATCGGGTGCGCTCGAACACCAGCTGGGGGACCCCCGGCCTGGAGCTGGGGGAGCTCTTCCACGCGGCCCAGGGTCACCCACCGTTCGAGCGGCCCGAAGGGTTCCCCGCCGGCGTGGTCGCGGCCCGCGGTCTGGCGCCCTGCACGGCCGAGGATCCGCAACGGTGGTTCTCGTTCCGGGCCCGGGCCGAACCCGAGCGCATGGCCACCGCCATCTGGCGCGAGCCCAGCTACCCGGCGGCCATGAGCTCGTGACCGCCTGGCCCGACCTGCTCGAGCGCCTGGCCTCGGTGCGCGGGCGCATCCAGGCGGCCGGCGGCGGCCCGGTCGACGTGCTGGCCGTGACCAAGGGCTTCGGGGCCGATGCGGTGCGGGCCGCGCTGGGCGCCGGGCTGATCCGACTGGGGGAGAACTATGCCCAGGAGCTGGTGGCCAAGGCCGACGAGCTGGCCGCCCAGCCCGAGCCCGGCCCCGCCCCCGAGTTCCACTTCATCGGGCGGCTCCAGCGCAACAAGGTGCGCATCCTGGCCTCGCGGGTGGCCGTGTGGCAGTCCGTCGATCGCCCGGAGCTGGCCGTCGAGATCGCCCGTCGAGCGCCCGGTGCCCAGGTCCTGGTCCAGCTGGACCTGTCGGGGGAGCCCCAGAAGGGGGGCTGCGATCCGGCTCGCGCCGAGGCCCTGGTCGACCAGGCCCGGGAGCTGGGTCTGGACGTCCGGGGCCTGATGGGCGTGGGCCCGGCCGGTCCGCCCGAGGCTGCCCGCCCGGGATTTCGCCACCTGGTGGCCCTGGCCGATCGGCTGGGCCTGCCCGAGCGGTCGATCGGCATGAGCGCCGATCTGGAGGTGGCCGTCCAGGAAGGATCGACCCAGGTGCGGGTGGGCCGGGACCTGTTCGGCCCCCGTCCACCCCGTCCGGGAAGCGCTCCGCCGGGTGGTGCACAGCTGGGTGGCGCCGGGATTCACTAGAGTCGTTGGCGACGAGAACGATCAGAACCGGGGACCGCAACATCGGGTCAGGCGGTTCAGGAGGACCGGATGGCTTCGATTTGGCGCAAGTCCATGCTCTACCTGGGACTTGGACCTGACGACGAGTACGACGACTACGAGGCGCCCGACGAACGCGTGGCCGCCGCCCCTCCGGCTCCCGGTCCCCAGCGCGAGTCGTCCTCGGTCAGTCCCCGAGCGGCCACCATGGCCCGCCCCCGGCCCGTGAGCCAGGCCGCGGCGCCCGCCGAACCGGCGCCAGAGGTGTCCGCCGTGCGCCCGCTGCCCAACCCGGGCGGGGGAGACACCAGTCCCAAGCCCCGCACCGTGGTCCGGCCCGTGCCGGCCACCCCGACGGCCAAGCCCTTCGTGGTGGCGCCCAGCTCGTTCAACCAGGCCCAGGACGTCGCCGACCGCTTCAAGGCCTCCCAGCCGGTCATCGTCAACCTGCAGGGCGTCGATCGCGACCTCTCCCGGCGGCTCATCGACTTCGCCAGTGGGCTCTGCTACGGCTTGGGCGGGCAGATGGAGAAGGTGGCTCATCAGGTGTACCTGCTGACGCCGAGCAACGTCGAGGTGTCGCCCGAGGAACGGCGGCGTCTCCAAGAGCGCGGCTTGCACGACGCCTGAGCGTCGTACCCCCTGATGCTGTCCATCATCCGTGCCCTGCTCGAGCTGTACCTGCTCATCCTGTTCGCCCGCGCCATCCTGAGCTGGTTCCCCATCAACCCCGATGGCGCCATGGCCAGCGTCCAGCGAGGCCTCTACGCGGTGACCGAGCCGGTCCTGGCCCCCTTGCGGGCGGTGCTGCCACCCATGCGGATGGGTGGCATGGGCCTGGACCTGTCGCCCATGCTGGTGATGCTGGCGATCATCGTGCTGCTGTCGATCATCCCCTGATCGAGGCCGACCCAGGGATCGTCGCGCCTGGCTTGCAGCATGGGTACCATCCGAGGTCATGGATGGTTCTCCCCAGCTCCTCACCGATGTGAAGTTCACCCAGTTGCGCAAGGGGGGCTACGACCCCGAAGAGGTGGACAACTACCTCGAGCGCATCAACGACGCCGTGGCCAAGCTGGCCGAGAAGCTGCGCGCCGCCACCGAGCAGGCCGAGTCGGCCACCGCTCAGGTGGCCGAGGCCAAGCGGGCGCAGACCGCGGCCGAGGCCGAGCTCGAGCGGGTCCGGGGTGGGGCGGGCGCGGCCGTCCCGGCCGACGAGGAGCTGGCCAAGGTGCTGGTCCTGGCCCAGCGCGCCGCCGACCAGGCCATCGAGGAGGCCAACGCCACGGCCACCCAGACGGTGGCCGATGCCCGGGCCAAGTCGGTGAACCTGCTGGCCGAGGCCGAGCAGGAGCGCGAGCGGCTGCTGCTCAAGGCGCACAAGAAGGCCGACGCCGCCGCCGAGGAGCGCGCCCGCCAGCTCTCCGAGCAGGTCGAGGCCCTGGCCGTGGCCCGGGCCGATCTGGAGTCCGACGTGGAGGCGCTGCGGGCCCACCTCGACGGCGAGCGTGACCGCCTGCGCGAGCGGGTGGACTCGGTTCGCGCCGCCATCGACGATCCCGGGGGTCTGCGGGTGGCCCCCACGCCGGAGCTGCACAACACCCCGGTGCCCGAGGTCGACCTGCCCGGGCTGCACGACGAGCCCGAACCCGAGCCCGAGCCGGCCGACGCCGCTGCGGTCGAGGCCGCGCCGGCCCCGCCGGTCGAGCCCGAACCGGCCGCATCGGCCGCGGCCGCTGAGGCTGCATCGGGTATCGACGAGGGCACCACGCTGGCCGTGGCCGAGCCGGCCGAGGCCTCGCCGCCTCCGCCACCGCCGGCCGAGGCCATCGTGACCGCCGAAGACCTGGCTCCCCAGCCGGCCCCGCCGGCGGCCGACGAGCCGCCGGTGGTGCTGGCCGACACGGTGGCCATGCCGACGGTGTCGGCCGAGTCGGCACCCGAGCCGCCCCGTCCCCAGCCCGAGCTGGTGCCCCTGGTGGGCCCCGACGAGGCCGGGCCGGGCGACGCCCATGCCCGCGAGACCATCATCCTGGACGAGGCGCCGTCGGACCCGAAGCGGGTCGAGGCCCAGCTCTTCGCCGGCGACCCCGTGGCCGAGAACCGCTCGTTCGTGGAGTCAGCCAGCCCGTCGCCGAGCGACCTGTTCGGGCGCGATGAGGACTCGCCGTTGGGCGAGCCCGACGAGCAGGCCGACGCAGCCATGCGGGCCTTCTTCGAGCGCGATCTCGACGATCCGTCGGTGGCCGGCCGCGGCCGCTTCGGTCGCCGACGCTGATCCCAGCCAGGCACTGACCGACCCCGCGCCGGCATCGCCGGTCGGCCCGGTCAGTCGCGGCGTTCGATCGAGGCCCGGACCACCAGGCCGTCGACGGTGAGCTCGTGCTCGCCGGGTCCGTCCACGATCTCGGTGGCCAGCACCTCACCGGCGATCCACTGGCGGTGGGAGTCGAGCGCCGCGGCCAGCGGCTCGGGCACCTCCAGGGTGATCCGGATGCGATCCGAGATGGCCAGGTTGCGGGCCTTGCGCAGATCGTTGAGGGCACGCACCAGTTCTCGGGCCTGCCCTTCGCCGCGCAGCTCGTCGTCGATCTCCAGGTCGAGGGCCACGGCCCAGCCTCCGTCCTCGGCCAGGGCGAAGGCTTCGTGGCGCTCGGCTCGGACCTCGACGTCGGACGCCTCCAGGCGTTCGCCGGCGATCTCGATGTAGCCCTGCGCGCTCAGGGCCTGGTGAAGGGCGGATCCGTCGGCCTGGGTCAGCGCGGCCTTCACCTCGTTGACCCGGGGACCCAGCCGTGGCCCCAGGGCCCGGAAGTTGGGTACCACCACCCAGCTGATCAGGCCCGAGAGGGTGTCGACGCGCTCCAGCGACTTCACGTTCAGCTCGGAGCGGATCTCGGCGTCGATGGCCTCGTCCAACTCGACGCCCGGGTGCAGCACCAGGGCCCGGCCGAGCGGCTGGCGCACCTTGATCTTGGCTTCGGTGCGGGCGGAGCGCCCCAGGGCCACCAGGCGGCGGGAGGCCGCCACCTGGGCAGCCAGGTCGGCGTCGTGGCGGCCACGATCGGTGGGCCAGTCGCTGAGGTGCACGGAGACCTGCCCCGTGAGGGTCGGGTAGATGGCGTCGGCCAGGAAGGGGCAGAACGGCGCCAGCAGCTGGGCCACGGTGACCAGGCACTCGTGGAGGGTGGCGTGGGCGGCCGGGTCCTGGCTGCGCCAGAAGCGGGGCCGGGAACGCCGGACGTACCAGTTGGAGAGGTCGTCGATGAAGGCGGCCAAGCGGGTGGCGCCGACCAGGGCGTCGAACCCCTCGAGCGCGTCGGTCATCTGGGCCACGGTGTCGTCCAGCTCGCCCAGGATCCAGCGGTCGAGCACGTGGGTCGGCGCCGGAGCCTCGGCCGCGGTGCCTCCCGCGGCCAGCGGCGTCGGCTCCCAGCCGTCGAGGTCGGCGTAGGTGGTGAAGAACGAGAAGACGTTCCACAGCGTGAGCAGGGTCTGGCGGGTCGACTCACGGATGCCATCGGGGAAGACGCGCCGCGGCGTCCAGGGCTGGCCGGAGGAGAAGAAGTACCAGCGCAGGGCGTCCGCGCCCTGGGTCGAGAAGATGTCCCACGGGGCGATGATGTTGCCCTTCGACTTGGACATCTTCTGCCCGTTCTCGTCCACGATGAGGTTCAGGCACACCACGTTGCGGTAGGGGGCCCGGTCGAACACCAGCGTGTTCACGGCCAGCAGCGAGTAGAACCAGCCCCGGGTCTGGTCGATGGCCTCGCAGATGAAGTCGGCCGGGTAGGCGTGGTGGAACGCCTCGGTGCCCTCGAACGGGTAGTGGAGCTGGGCCGAGGGCATGGACCCTGAGTCGAACCAGGCGTCGAGCACGGGCTCGACCCGGCGGCTGGGTCCGCCGCACTGGTCGCAGCCGAAGGTGATCTCGTCGACGTAGGGCCGGTGCAGGTCGAGCTCGGACAGGTCCCGTCCGGCGGCCTGGCTGAGCTCGGCCACCGACCCGATGCAGCGCTCGTGGCCTTCGGCGCACCGCCAGATGGGCAGGGGAGTGCCCCAGTAGCGATCGCGGGACAGGGCCCAGTCGATGTTGCCCTCCAGCCACTTGCCGAAGCGACCGTGCTTGATGTGGTCGGGCTGCCAGTTGATGGTCTCGTTCGCGGCCAGCAGCTCTTCGGTGCGGCTCGAGGTCCGCACGAACCACGACGTCTTGGCCCAGTAGATGAGCGGGGTGCCGCACCGCCAGCAGTGCGGGTAGCTGTGCTCATAGGGCTGTTCGCGGACCAGCAGGCCCCGCTCGTCCAGGTCGACCACGATGTCGGGATCGGCGTCCTTGACGAACTGGCCCTGCCAGCGGGGCACGTGGTGGTCGAAGGCGCCGTCGGCGTCGACCGGGTTGAGCATGGGCAGACCCTCGGCCCGAGCCACCGCCGCGTCCTCCTCGCCGAACGCGGGGGCCTGGTGCACGATGCCCGACCCGTCGTCGGTGCTGACGTAGTCGGCCGCCACCACCCGGAAGGCGTTGGCCCCGTGGGGCACGGCCAGCAACTCGAAGGGCCGGCGGTAGTGCAGGCCCACCAGATCGTGGCCCTTCCACGCGGGCAACGCCAACCCGGCCACGTCGGTGCCCTCGGGCAGCCGGGCGCGGGCCACGATCAGGTCGTTGCCGGTGCTGTCGAACACCTCGGCGGGCACCCGCACGTAGTCGATGTCGGGACCCACCGCCGCGGCCACGTTGGAGATGAGGGTCCAGGGCGTGGTGGTCCACACCAGCAGGTCTGCGTCCTCCAGGTCCTGGTGTTGGGGCCCCACGTCCACCAGCGGGAACCGCACGTAGACGCTGGGATCCACGATGTCGCGGTACACGTCGGGCTGGCCGAGCTCGTGGGACGACAGGGCGGTGCCGCACCGGGCGCAATAGGGGGTGACCTTGTGGCCCTCGTAGAGCAGGTCCTTCTCCCACAGCTGGGACAGCAGCCACCAGACCGACTCGACGTAGTCGTTGGACAGGGTCCAGTAGGCATCCGCGGTGTCGATCCAGGTCCCGGATCGGGTGGTCAACGCCGACCAGTCCTCGGCGTAGCGCTGCACCGAGTCACGGCAGTGCTGGTTGAAGGCGGCCACCCCGTAGGCCTCGATCTCGTGCTTGGAGTGCAGGCCGAGGACCTTCTCCACCTCGAGCTCGACCGGTAGCCCGTGGCAGTCCCAGCCGCCCTTGCGGGGGACGGCCTTGCCCCGCATGGTCTGGAACCGGGGGTAGAGGTCCTTGAACACCCGGGCCCACACGTGGTGCAGGCCAGGACGGCCGTTGGCCGTGGGGGGACCCTCGTAGAAGATCCAGGGCTCGGCGTCCTTGCGCAGGCGCCGTGACTCGGCCACCACGTCGTGGGTGCGCCAGCGGGCCAGCACCGCTTCTTCGAGCGACACCAGGTCGAAGTCGGGATCGGTGGGACCGAAGGGCATCGTTCCAGCCTAGGTGGCGCGCCCACCCGCTCGATCGGAGTGGGACGCTCAGAATTCTGGTCTTGACCTCGAGGGGTGGGAAAGCTTATATTTCCGCCCTCTTTGCGTTGGGGACCGGGAGGACATGTCATGCCCAGAGCAACCAGCGCCGCTTCGGTGAAGGCGCCCAAGGCCGCCGCGGCGGCCAAGTCGTCGGCGTCTCGGTCCTCGTCGTCGACGGCGACGGCCAAGAAGTCGGCCGCCGCTCCCGCCTCCGCCCGCAAGGTGTCGGCCACGAGGTCGGTGCCAGCGGCCAAGTCCGCGGCCAAGTCGGTGTCCGCGGCCAAGGCGCCGGCCAAGAAGGCGACGCCGGCCCGCAAGGCGCCGGCCAAGTCGGCGGCCAAGAAGGCGCCGGCGGCCACCAAGGCCCCCGCGGCCAAGAAGACCAACGCGACCAAGGCGCCGGCCAAGGCCGCGCCGACGGCCAAGAAGGCCAGCGCCACCAAGGCGCCGGCGGTGCGCAAGGCCAGCGCCGCGGATCGAAAGTTCGCCGAGACCCAGCGGCAGATCCTGATCGACGAACGGGCCACCTACCTGCGTCAGGCCGACTCGCTCAAGGCCGAGGCCGATTCGCTGGCCGAGCAGCGCGAGCCGGGCGACGTCCAGTTCGATGAGGAGTCGGGCGAGGGCGACACCCTGGCTGTCGAGCGTGAGCGCGACCTGGCGCTCAGCCACCAGGCCCGGGCCCAGGTCGAGGAGATCGACCACGCCCTCCAGAAGATCGAGCTGGGCACCTACGGCATCTGCGAGGTGTCGGGCCTCCCCATCCCACGTGAGCGCCTCAAGGCCATCCCGTGGGCGCGTGAGCGGGTCGAGTACAAGGTCGGGGGCTTCGGCCGTCGCTGACCCAGCCGTGTCCGACGGTCCGGATTCGACCGACGGATCGGACCGCGCCGGTCGCACCCGTCACTGGGGGCTGATCCTGGCGGTGGCGGCCACGGTGATCGCCGTCGACCAGCTCACGAAGTGGTGGGCCCTGCATGCCCTGAGCACCCACACCATCCACGTGGTGTGGACCCTGCGCCTCAACCTGACCCGCAACACGGGTGCCGCCTTCAGCATGGCCGGCGGGCGCGGCGCGGTGGTCGGGCTGGCCGCCCTGGTGGTGGTGGGGGTGGTGGTGTGGCAGGGCGCCGGGGTGTCCGATCGGCTCGGCGCCGTGGCGGTGGGCCTGGTGTTGGGCGGTGCGCTGGGCAACCTGATCGACCGGGCTTTCCGCGGGGGCGGCGGCTTCCTGGGTGGTGCCGTGGTCGACTTCATCGACTTCCAGTGGTGGCCCATCTTCAACGTGGCCGATTCCTGCGTGGTGATCGGCGCCATCCTGTTGATCCTGGTGACCGTCCTGCGGCCCCCGGCCGCGGCGGGTGCGGCCAACTCGTGATGGACGAGGTGGTACCCGAGGTGCTGGCCGGGGATCGGGTCGACCGGTTCGTGGCCATGGTCACCGGGGTGAGCCGGACCGAGGCCGCAGCCTGGGTGGCCCAGGGGCTGGTCCGGGTGGACGGCCAGGCCGTGGACACCCGATCTCGTCGGCTGAAGGCCGGACAGCGGGTGCAGGCCGACGTCGAGGCCGGGCCGGCGGACGAGGTGCCTGGCGCCGACCCCAGCGTGGAGGTGGTGGTGGTGCACGCCGACGACGACCTGATCGTGGTGGACAAGCCGGCCGGGTTGGTGGTGCATCCGGGCGCCGGCAACACCCGCGGCACGCTGGTGCAGGGCCTGCTGGCTCGCTTCCCCGAGCTGGCCGGCGTGGGGGACCCGCAGCGGCCCGGCATCGTGCACCGGCTGGACAAGGGGACCTCCGGCCTGCTGCTGGTGGCCCGCACCGGGGTGGCCTACGCCGCGCTGGTGGCCCAGTTGGCCGACCACCAGGTGTCGAGGGGCTACCAGGCACTGGTGTGGGGTGAGCTCGACAACGACCGGGGGCTGGTGGATGCCCCCATCGGTCGTTCGGCGCGGGTCCGCACCCGCATGACCGTGTCCTCGACGGGCAAGCAGGCCCGCACCCGCTACGAGGTGCTGGCCACCTTCCACGACCCGGTGGTGGTGTCGCAGCTGGCCTGTCGCCTGGAGACGGGTCGCACCCACCAGATCCGGGTCCACCTGGCCGCCATCGACCATCCGGTGGTGGGCGACGCCCGCTACGGCGGCGCCCGCTCCAGCCTGCCCATGGCCCGACCCTGGTTGCACGCGGCCAGCCTGGAGCTGTCCCATCCGGTGACGGGCCAGCCCCTGGCCTTCACCTCGGCCCTGCCCGCCGAGCTGACCCGGGTCACCGACCAGCTCAGCTGATCGGTCAGACGGGTTCGGGGGTGGCCTGGACCTCGGCGCTGGCCGGCCAGGGAGCCTGGCCTCGGGCCATGGCCACGATGTCGGCCAGGGTCAACGCCTCGAGGTAGTGACGCATGTGCTCGCCCACGTCGGCCCAGACGGTGAGCAGCACGCACTGGCCCTCGTGGTCGCAGGCCCCGTTGGTGTGCGGCTCGCCGAAGTCGCCGGCCACGATCGGTCCGTCCACCGCGCTCGACGATGGCGCTGAGGGGGATCTGGTCGGGCTCGCGGGCCAGGACGTACCCGCCGCCCACACCCCGCTTGGAGCGGACCAGGCCGGCTCCCTTGAGGGCCAGCAGGATCTGCTCGAGGTAGGGCTGGGGCAGGCCCGTGCGCTCGGCGATGTCGCGCACCGATGTCGGTCCGGCCTCGGGCCCGTGCAGGGCCAACGACAACAGGGCTCGGCTGGCGTAGTCGCCACGGGTCGACACCTTCACGACTCACATCGTAGGGCGACGGTGACCGCTCCGGGCTGGAGCCCGGTCACGGCCGCAGAGCTGGGCGCCTCGGGGGGAACGAGCCGCGTCGGCTAGGGCTAGCCTGCAGGCTCCAGGAAAGGACGCACGGTGGCCGACCAGATCGGGGTTCGCGACAGTCACGCTCGGCCTGGTGACGCCGTGCTGGAGAGCGACGTCGATCCGGATGTCCCGCTGCTGCCCGACTACGGCGGGGCATGCGTCTGCAACGTGGCCCCCACCCTCCTGGAACCCCCGGAGGTGTGGCCCGAGTGGTTCCCGGCCCGGGTGGCCGAGGCCGATCAGGTGCTCTTGCTGGTGCTGGACGGGCTGGGCTGGGAGCAGCTGTGCGAGCGGGCCGCCCTGGCCCCGGTGCTGACGGGCATGGACGGCGGGCCCATCCTCACCGTGGCCCCGTCCACCACCTCCACGGCCATGACCTCCATCACCACCGGTTTGACCCCGGGCGCGCACGGGGTGGTCGGCTACCGGGTGGCGGTGGACGGTGCCGTGCTCAACGTGTTGCGCTGGTCGGTGGCGGGCCGCGACGCCCGCAATCGGATCCCGCCCGAGAAGTTGCAGCCGGTGGCCGCCTTCGAGGGGCAACGTCCGCCGGCCGTCACCCGCGCCGACTTCCGCTCCAGCGGGTTCACCGCCGCCCACCTCGACGGCGTCCGCTTCCACGGCTACCGGGTCAGCTCCAGCCTGGTGGTCGAGGCCACCCGGCTGCTGCGGGCGGGCGAGCCCTTCGTGTACGCCTACTACGAGGGCATCGACAAGGTGGCCCACGAGTACGGCCTGGCCGAGCACTTCGACGCCGAACTGGCCTACGTGGACCGGCTGGTGGGCGACCTGGCCGCGGCCCTGCCGGCCGGAGCAGCCCTGGTGGTCACCTGCGACCACGGCCAGGTGGAGGTGGGCGACCAGATCGTGCCGCTCGACCGTGACGTGTTCGACCAGCTCTCGTACCAGTCCGGCGAGGGCCGCTTCCGTTGGCTGCACGCCCGACCCGGTCGGGCTCAGGCCCTGCTGGAGGCGGCCGAGGCCCACCACGGCCACCAGGGCTGGGTGATCGGTCGCGACCAGCTGATCGACGACGGGTGGCTGGGTCCCGAGGTGACCGACGCCGCCCGCGGCCGGTTGGGCGACGTGGCCCTGGTGGCCAAGGGGACGGTCGCCTTCTTCGACCGCGACGACAGCGGCCCGTTCGAGCTCATCAGCCGCCACGGGTCGCTCACGCCGGCCGAGATGCGCGTGCCCCTGCTGGCCCACTACGCCTGAACGCGACGCGAGGCGTAGCTTCACGCCCAGCCAGACCAGGACGGGGCACGCGTCACCGGCCGGCGGGGTCGGCCGGCGGCGATCGGTGGATGCCCGAGTTCCTGGCGCTTCCGCACAAGTCTCGCGTTGTCTCGCGGGGTCAGCGCTGTCCTAGATCCATGGCCGACGCGAGACAACGCGAGACTTGTGCGGAAGGCCGGAGAGCGTCGGGTGCACGAACGAGCACTCCAACGGGCAGGCACGATCCTGGCCTGGTCAGGTCACCACCCTCGACGGGTTCCAGCGGTAGCGTCCGCGACCGGTCCGCTCGACATCGCCTCGGGCCAGCGACACGCGCAATGCGTTGGTCAGCGTTCGGGACGGCCGGCCCGCGACCCCGACGCCCGCCAGTGCCAACAGCTCGACGAGCTCTGCCGGCGAGACGGATACGTCGACGGCTTGCAGGATCTCCTCGGCCATGCGGCGAAGTGCAGCGCCACCCAGGATGCGCGGCGGCGGAGCGCAGCCCGGCGCCGAAGCCTCGACCTGCGTCGACCCGGCGTCGTTCCCGTCGGCGGGCTCGTCCAGCCAGGCGAGCGTCGGCAACCCTCGATAGCGCCCCCGCCGGTGGTCGAACTGATACCCGAGCCCACGCAGCGCGAGCGAGCAGCGCTCGATGCGGTCGGCCAGACGGCGGCGCTGCTCGAAGGCCTCGCGGAGCTGCTCGTCGACCTCGTTCAGCCGAGCCATGGCCGAGGCGCGACGAGCCCTGATCTGGCTGCGCACCTCTCCCTGAGGTGGGAGGTGGGGAGTCCGGACGATGGCGATCTCGGCACGGTCCCGCGCCCGGTAGTCGTGGGGTCGCTCACCGTGCGGCTCCAACCCCCTGCCGCCGTCTCGGAGCCACTTCTCGGTCCAGTAGGCGGCATCGGGGTCGGCGCCCTGGCAGATCGAAGGGCACTCGCCCGCAGGATCTGGCCGGTTGCGCATCGACCCAGTGTGACGACCAGGTGTGACAGGCCCGCCGTCGGGCCCTCGGGTTGCCCCTTCACGCCGACCGGTGAAGGATGCGCCCATGAGCGATTCCCCCGACGTGCCCGAGCTGCTCCACCCCGACGGCGTGACCGCCCCCGACCCGTCGGCCGACGGAGCCGGCCCGGGCGAGGAGGTCGAGGACCCCGAGAGCGAGTTCGTGACCGAGCCGGCCAAAGTCATGCGGGTGGGCTCGATGATCAAGCAGCTCCTCGAGGAGGTGCGCACCACCGAGCTCGACGAGCCCGGCCGCGAGCGGCTCAAAGCCATCTACCAGACCTCGATCACCGAGCTCGGCTCGGCGCTGTCGCCCGACCTGCGTGACGAGCTCAGCCGCCTGGCCCTGCCCTTCGACGACGCCTCGGTGCCCAGCGACGTCGAGCTGCGGCTGGCCCAGGCCCAGCTGGTGGGCTGGCTGGAGGGGCTGTTCCACGGCATCCAGGCCACCCTGTTCGCCCAGCAGATGGCGGCTCGCCAACAGCTGGAGAACATGCGCAACCAGCTGCCGGCCGGGGCCCGCCCGTCCGAAGAACGACCCGGCACCTATCTCTGAGGCGCGGGTCGAGGGTGCGTCGGTGCAGGTCAGAGGGGGTGGCAGGCAGGACCTGCGCACGCCTCGCCGTCACCGGCTAGCCTCCAAATCACAGCGGTGTGATCTGGCCGCCGGGCACACGAATCACATCCGTGTAAGTCGTCCACAACTGTGGACAAACCTGTGGATGAGTGGCCGGCAACCCGTGGCCGACCGGATGTACCTACCCGCCGATCCGTCCTCCCAGAACCGAAGCGAACCTCGACGTGGCTGATTCGTTCGCCCACCTGCACACCCACACCGAGTTCTCGATGCTCGACGGCGCGGCGCGGGTGGAGGCGCTGGTGGCCAAGGCCGCGGCCGACGGCCAGCCCGCGCTGGGCATCACCGACCACGGCAACATGTACGGCGTCCTCGACTTCTACCAGGCGTGTCGCAAGCAAGGCATCACGCCCGTCATCGGGACCGAGCTCTACCAGGCCTACGAGCACCGCACCGAGCGACCGGCCCGCCGCGGCCGGGTCGACGACTCGGGCGGCGACTCCGAGGGCGGGCGCAAGGCGCTACTACCACCTGACGGCGCTGGCCGAGAACGAGACCGGCTACCGCAACCTGATCCAGCTCTCCAGCCGGGCGTACCTGGAGGGCTACTACATGAAGCCCAAGGTCGACTGGGAGCTGCTCGAGGCCCACCACGAGGGCCTGATCGTGACCACCGGGTGCCTGGGTGGCCAGGTGCTCCAGGCCCTGCTCAAGGGCGACGAGGCCGAGGCCCTCGACAAGGCGGCCCGCCTCCAGGACATCTTCGGGCGCGACAACCTGTTCATCGAGCTCCAGGACCAGGGGATACCCGAGCAGCGGCTGACCAACCCGAAGCTGTTGGAGATCGCCCGCAAGATCGGGGCGCCGCTGCTGGCCACCAACGACAGCCACTACACCGACCAGGGCGACCACGAGGCCCACGACGCCCTGCTGTGCGTGCAGACCGGCGCGCTGATGAGCGACCCCGACCGCTTCAAGTTCCATGGCGACCAGCACTACCTGAAGACGGCCAGCGAGATGCGGGGCGTCTTCGCCGAGGTGCCCGAGGCCTGCGACAACACGTTGTGGATCGCCGAGCGGGCCAACGTCGAGATCAGCTTCGGCAAGCCCCAGCTGCCCGACTTCCCCATCCCCGAGGGCTTCGCCGACTCGGCCGCCTACCTCGAGCACCTCACCTTCACCGGGGCACGCCAGCGCTGGGGCGATCAGCTCACCGATGAGGTGATCGAGCGCCTGGCCTTCGAGCTGAAGGTGATCGGCGACATGGGGTTCTCGTCGTACTTCCTCGATCGTGTGGGACCTCATCAAGCACGCCAAGGACCGAGGGGTGCGGGTGGGCCCGGGTCGCGGGAGCGCGGCGGGTTGCGCGGTGGCCTACTGCCTGCGCATCACCGACCTCGACCCGATCCGCTACGACCTGCTCTTCGAACGCTTCCTGAACCCCTCGCGCATCTCCATGCCCGACATCGACATGGACTTCGAGGCCCGATTCCGCGACGAGATGATCCGCTACGCGGCCGAGCGCTACGGGCGCGACCACGTGGCCCAGATCGTCACCTTCTCCACCATCAAGGCCCGGGCCGCGGTGCGCGACGCCGCCCGGGTGCTGGGCTACCCCTACGTGGTGGGCGACAAGGTGGCCAAGGCCATGCCCCCGCTGGTCATGGGTCGGGACACGCCGCTGCACGCCTGCCTCCAGGAGCATCCCAAGTACGCCGACGGCTACAAGATGGCCGGCGAGCTGCGCGACATGTACGCCGCCGATCCCGACGCCAAGTCCGTGATCGACGTGGCCCGGGGGCTGGAGGGCCTGCGCCGCCAGGACGGCATCCACGCCGCCGCGGTGGTGATCACCAAGGAGCGCCTGACCGAGTACCTGCCCATCCAGCGCAAGCCCGAGGCCGGCCAGGACCCGGAGCTGGCCCCGGTGGTCACCCAGTACGAGATGCACGGCGTGGAGGACCTGGGCCTGCTGAAGATGGACTTCCTGGGTCTGCGCAACCTGGACGTCATCGCCGACACCGTGGGGCTGATCCGCCACAGCCGGGGCATCGAGCTCGACATCGACCTCATCCCCCTCGACGACGCCGCCACCTACAAGCTGCTCCAGGCCGGCGACTCCATCGGGGTCTTCCAGTTGGAGGGCACGGCCATGCGCGCCCTCATGCGCTCGATGGTGCCCGACTGCTTCGAGGACGTGGCCGCCCTGGTGGCGCTCTATCGCCCGGGGCCCATGGCCGCCAACATGCACAACGACTACGCCGACCGCAAGAACGGTCGCAAGCCCGTGGAGTACCTGCATCCCGATGCCGAACAGGTGCTGGCCGACACCCAGGGCCTGATGATCTACCAGGAGAGCCTGATGCGGGTGGCCCAGAAGTTCGCGGGCTACTCCCTGGCCGAGGCGGACAACCTGCGCAAGGCCTGCCTGCCGGCGGGCACGCGGATCCTGACCCGATCACGGGGCTACGTGCCCATCGAGCGAGTCATGGACCTGGCCGATCGACGGGTGCAGACCATCGACGAGCTGACGGCCAACACCCGCTTCGACGAGGTGGCCGATGTCTGGCCGGTCGGGCGCAAGCCCGTGTTCCGGCTGACCACGGCGACGGGCTACACCATCGAGGCCACCGACAACCACCCTCTGCTGGTCGAAGACGACTGGACCCCTCTCGGGCGCATCCACCCGGGCGATCTGGTGGCGGTGGCGTCGCGTACGGTCACCAACGGAGGGAGCCGGGTCACCGACGCCGAGGTCGACCTGGCCGCGTTGTTGGTCTCCGAGGGCTACACCCCTGATCCCGACGGGCCGAGCGGCGCGAACGGGCACTTCTGCAACACCGACCCTGAGCTGCTCGACGCCTTCCGGGCCGCGTTCGAGCAGCATTTCGACTACCCGCACCGGCGGCAGTACACCACCGCCGGCGTCACCCAGCTCAGGCTGAGCCGGGTCGAGCTGGCGGCGCTGCGCGGGGTGCTCGGCGAGTTCGGTCGCTCGGCCGACAAGCGGATCGCCGACCGGATCGTGAACGCCCCGCGGCGCAAGGTCGAGCGGTTCCTGGGCCTGTACTTCTGTGCCGACGGCTGGGCCGATCGCTCCGGCATCCACTACGCGTCGAAGAGCAGAGCGATCTGCCTGGCGCTCAAGCGCATGCTCCTGCGCGCCGGCATCGTGTCGAACCTCTGCTCGCGCCAGGTCGTCGGCCACGGCACCCACCACACGCTGTCGGTGGCCGACAAGACCCAGGCCAAGGCCTTCGCTCGGATGGTCGGACCCCACCTCACCGACATCAAGGCGGCCAAGGTGACCCGCTGGCTGTCCGAGTGGGGGGAGCGATCGAGCGCCACCACCATCGGCATCCCGGCCAACTTCCTGGCCTACGAGGTGGACCGGCGAGCCCGGGTCACCGGCCGCTCGAAGCGTTCGCTGGGCGTGGACAGCGGGGGCTACACCCGTGCCCGCCTGCTCGACCGCGGCACCCTCGGCGGCCGGCTGTACTCCGAGCGGCTGGAGGACCTCCGCACCGGTGACCTCCTGTGGGACACGGTGGTGTCCATCGAGCCCGTGGGCGAGCGCGAGTGCTTCGACTTCGCGATGACCGACATGCACCGCCCCTACGCGGTGGTCGAGGACTTCCTGGTCCACAACTGCGGCAAGAAGATCCGCGAGATGATCCGCGAGGAGCGGGAGAAGTTCGTGGCCGGCTGCGAGGCCACCGGCTACGGGCGCCAGCTCGGCGAGCAGTGGTTCGACATCATCGAGCCGTTCGCCGACTACGCCTTCGCCAAGGCGCACGCCTACGGCTACGGGCTGGTGGCGTACCAGACCGCCTACCTCAAGGCCAACTACCCGGTCGAGTACTTCGCCGCCCTGCTCACCAGCGTCAAGACCAACCTGGACAAGGCCGCCGTCTACCTCAACGAGTGCCGCCAGATGGGCATCGAGGTGCAGGTCCCCGATCTCAACGTGTCGGTCAGCGACTTCGCGGCCGTGCTCGACGAGTCGGGCCAGACGGTGGGTGCCATCCCCTTCGGCCTGTCGGCGGTGCGCAACGTGGGCGAGGGCCTGGTGGCGCTGATCGTGTCCGAGCGGGAGGCCAACGGCCCGTTCCGCGACTTCTACGACTTCTGCGACCGGGTCGATCTCAGCGTGTTGAACAAGCGCACCATCGAGTCGCTGATCAAGGCCGGGGCGTTCGACTCGATGGGCTACTCCCGCCAGGGTCTGCTTCGGGCACATGAGCGCATCATCGACGAGGTGGTGGCCCGTCGCCGCGAGGAGGCCAAGGGCCAGTTCGACCTGTTCTCGGCCATGGCTGACCCCAGCTCGGGCTCCTCGGTGGTGGCCACCACTCGGCTGCCCATCGACACCAAGGACTTCGACAAGAAGGTTCGCCTGGGCTTCGAGAAGGAGATGCTGGGCCTGTACGTGAGCGACCATCCGCTCATGGGCGCGGAGGGCGCGTTGCGCCGTCGCACCGAGTGCACGATCGCCGAGCTGGAAGGCGTGGAGGACGGCACGGTGCGGATGGTGGGCGGCCTGGTCACCAACCTGCAGCGGAAGTGGACCAAGAAGGGCGACCTCATGGCCGTCTTCGTGCTGGAGGACCTGCAGGCGTCCATCGAGGTGATGGTCTTCCCCAAGACCATGCAGCAGTTCGGCCACCTCCTCACCGACGACGCCGTGGTGGTGGTCAAGGGTCGCATCGACGGGCGCGAGGACACGCCCAAGGTGATGGCGCTCGAGCTCACCGTCTTCGAACCCATCACCGACGCCGCCCCGCCGGTCCGGATCCGCCTCTCGCCCAACCGCCTCGACGAGGCCCTGCTCGAGCAGCTCAAGGGGCTCCTGGCCGAGCATCCCGGGGAGTCGCAGGTGTTCCTGCACCTCGGCGAACGCCAGGTCCTGCGGCTGCCCGACGAGTTCAACGTGGAGTCCTCAGCCGGTCTGATGGCCGAGCTGCGCGTGCTCCTGGGGCCCGACGCCATCGCCGCCTGAGCCCGTCGTCGGCGGCCGGTGAGGGGGCGACGAGAGCCCGTTCGACGGACCGATTCCGGTTCGAGTTGCGCGAATCGTCCGCGACCGCTGGACTAGAGGGGTCCGATCCCAGGGCTTTCCACCGGCCCGTCCGACCACCCGGGGGCAACTGCGCGCATGGCAATCGAGGTCGAGACCAAGGACTGCACCGCTCTGAGCGACGCCGAGTTGGCCGAGATGGCTGACATCTGTGCGGACGCACCGTCCCGATTCGAGGCCGGCCTGCTCTCGAAGCAGGCCGAGGCCTGGGTGCTGATCACGCTGGCTCGTGACGGTCGGGCGCTGAAGGGGTTCTCCTTCAGCACGCTCGAGCGCATCGGTGGCACGCCCTGCGTGCTCATCGGGCTGGCGTCGGTACGGCGCACGTCCAAGCGTGACGCCGTGCTCCGGGCGATCATGACCGACCAGTTCCGCCGGGCGGTGCTGGCCTTCCCCGACGAGGACGTGCTGGTGGGCACGCGCTTCACCAACGCCGGGGGCTTCGAGGCCTTCAAGATGCTCGATGAGATCGTGCCCCGCCCCGGCCACAAGGCCACCGGCGAGGAGCGGGCCTGGGGTCGGCGGCTGGCCAAGCGCTTCGGTGTGGAGAGCGACGCCTACAACGACCGCGACTTCACCACCGCTGGCGACGGCAGCTTCCCGCTGGTGCTCGATCACGAGAGCCTCAAGCCCGAGGATCAGGACCCCGAGGTGGTGGCCCTGTTCGACACCGTCGACGCCAAGCGGGGGGACTCGCTCATCGCCTTCAGCTGGGCCATGGCCGAGCGCCTGGCCAAGCTGGGCTAGCTCGACCCTCCCCGGTCGACTCGACGCCAGCCGTCCTCGGTGGAGCTGTCCGAGGCCGTCCGACGGCGTCGCATGGTTCGGTCCTTCCAGGACCGACCGCTGGCCCCGGGCACCGTCGATCGTCTGATCGAGCTCGGGACCCACGCGCCCTCGGCCGGGTTCACCCAGGGTTGGGACTACGTGGTGCTCGAGGGCCCCGCCCAGACGGCCCGCTACTGGGACGTCACCCTGCCGCCCGAGCGCCGCACCGGATTCGGCCACCCCGGCCTGCTGCGGGCGCCGGCCCTGATCATTCCCCTGGCCCACGCGGAGGCGTACGTGGACCGCTACGCCGAGCCGGACAAGGCGAGCCGGGGGCTGGGTTCGTCCACCGCCTCGTGGGCCGTGCCCTACTGGCTGGTGGACACGGCCATGAGCGCCATGATCATGTTGCTGGCCGCGGTGGACGAAGATCTCGGCGCGCTGTTCTTCGGCATCTTCGATCATCAGGACGCCCTGCTGGCGGAGCTGGGGGTGCCCGAGGGGCATCAACCCATCGGCACCATCGCGGTCGGCTACCCCGACGTCGACCGGCCCAGCCCGTCGTTGGCCCGCGGCCGCCGTCCGTTCGACGCGGTCGTCCATCGGGGCGGCTGGTAAGCCAAGATGACGGGGTGAGCGAGCGGCCGGCGGACACCGATCTGGACCTGCTGCGCACCCAGGCCTACGCCCAGCCCGAGAAGCTCGAAGCGCGCCGGGCCATCTACGAGTACCAGGATCCCCGGCCCGACTTCCACGCCTGGACGCTGGACCAGCTCGAGTGGCCGACCACCGGCACCGTGGTCGACCTCGGCTGTGGACCCGGCACCCACCTGGTTCGGCTGGCGCAGCGGTGTCCCGAGCTGGACCTGGTGGGTTCCGACCTGTCCGAGGGGATGTTGGCCACCACCCGGGCCGGGGGTTCGGGCGCGTCGGTGCTGTGCCTCGACGCCGCCGCGCTGGCTCTGCAGGGGGCCAGCACCGCCGTGGTCATGGCCAATCACATGCTCTACCACGTGGCCGATCTGGCTCGGACCCTGGCCGAGATCCGCCGGGTGCTGGTGCCCGGTGGCGTCCTGCTGGCGGTGACCAACGGCCGCGACCACTTCGTCGAGTTCGACCGGCTCCTGGGCCAGGCCGCCGGCCGCCCCGACTTCGTGCGACCCTCGGTGCGGTTCAGCCTGGAGGACAGTCGGGCCGACCTGGAGCGGGTTTTCGACCACGTCGAACGGCGGGACCACCGCGGCCAGCTCGTGGTCACCGATGTGGACCCGCTGGTCCAGTTCGCGGCCAGCATGCGCGATCTGACCTTCATCGGGATCGACGACGCGGCCTGGACCCGGGTGCTGGCCGACTTCGAGGCGGTGGTGACCGAACGGATCGAGCGCGACGGCGCCGTTCGCATCACCTCCCACGCCGGCGCCTTCGTCTGCCGCTGCAGCTGACCGGGCGCCCCACCTCGTCGGCGGCCGGAATCGGTCAGCCGACCAGTTGGGCGTCCAGGGCCGCGGGTGTGGAGACGGGGGCCTGGCAGGTGAAGTGGCGACACACGTAGGCCTGTCCTGCCCCGTCGGGGCCAGCGGTGCGCTCGTCCCACAGCGGCGACGGGTAGGGCTCCCCCCAGGCCAGCACGGCGTTGGGCAGGTAGCGCCCGGTCACCACCGCCCGCAGGTCGGATCGCTCGCCCACCACCGCCACCTCGGTGGTGCCGGTGTTCCACAGGTCCAGCGCGGCCAGCAGATGGCCCAGCGCGGTCGGGTGGCGCGCCGCGGCCGGGCCCAGCAGCGCCAGGATGGCCTCGGCCCGATCGGTCAGGTCCGGATCACCGGTCAGCGCGGCCAGGCGGAGCAGGCCCACTGCGGCCAGGCTGTTGGCCGACGGCGTGGCGTTGTCGAGCAGGTCCTTGGGCCGGGTCACCAGCGCCTCGGCGTCACGACCGGTGGTGAACACGCCGCCCTGCTCGTCGTCCCAGAACAGCTCGATCAGCGCGCCGGCGACGGTGGTGGCGTGGTCGATCCAGCGGGCCTGGCCGGTGGCCTCGCCCAGCCGAGTGAAGGCATCCACCAGGGCGGCGTGGTCGGCCGCGTAGGCCAGGTGCTGGGCCCGGCCCTCCGCGTCAGGACGGGCTTCGCCCTGCCACGAGCGCAGCCAGCGGCCGTCGGCGCGCCGGAGGTTGGCCAACAGGAACTCGCCGGTGGCCACCGCATCGGCCAGCCAGTCCGCCCGGCCGGTGGCGGCCGCGGCTTCGGCCAGGGTGGCCAGCATCAGCCCGTTCCACTCGGTCAGGACCTTGTCGTCGAGCGCCGGCCTCAGGCGCTGCTCACGGCGTTCGAACAGGGCGGCCCGGGCGCGGGTCACCTCGGGAGGTCGGACCAGCTCGGCGCCTCGCGGTCGGAACAGGATGTTGCGGTCCTCGAAGTTGCCGGCCTCGGTCAGGCCCCACCAGTCCACGGCCACGGGCGCGTCAGCCCCGAGCACCGCGCCCACCTCCTCCCGCGTCCAGGTCTGGAACAGGCCCTCGACGGTGTGGCCGCGCCCGTCGGGGGAGTCGGCGTCCTCGGCCGAGTAGAAGCCACCGGCCGGGTGGCGCAGGTCGCGCCGCACGTAGTCGATGGTCTCGTCCAGCACCTGGCGGTAGCGGGCCTGACCGGTCACCTGCCAGGCGTGGAGGTACACGCGGGCCAGCAGCGCCTGGTCGTAGAGCATCTTCTCGAAGTGGGGGACCAGCCACCGCTCGTCGGTGGAGTAGCGGGCGAAGCCGCCGCCGAGGTGGTCGTAGATGCCGCCCGCGGCCATGGCGTCGAGCGAGGTGGTGACCATGGCCAGGGTGGCCGCCGAGCCGTTGTGCTGATGAGCCCGGAGCAACACCTCGAGGCTCATGGTGGCGGGGAACTTGGGAGCCGAGCCGAAACCCCCCCACTCGGGATCGAAGGCCGCGGCCAGCCCGGCATAGGCCGCCTCGAGCCCGTCGGTATCCGGGATCTGGTCGCCGGTGGGCAGCGAGGCGCCCTGGCCGATCGACTCGGTCAGCTGGGCGGCCTGATCGGTCAGATCGACGCGCCGGGTGTGCCACAGCTCGTCGATGCGGCCCAACAGGTCGGTGAAGCTCATCATCCCGCCCCGGCTCACCTTGGGGAAGTACGTGCCCCCGAAGAAGGGCCGGCCGTCAGGCATCAGGAACACGGTCATGGGCCAGCCGCCCTGTCCGGTCATGGCCTGCACCGCATCCATGTAGATGGCGTCCACGTCGGGCCGCTCCTCCCGGTCGACCTTGACGGCCACGAAGTGGTCGTTGACGATTCGGGCCGTCTCCGCGTCCTCGAAGGACTCGTGCGCCATGACGTGGCACCAGTGGCAGGCCGAGTAGCCCACCGAGAGCAGCACCGGCACGTCGCGCTCGGCGGCGGTGGCGAACGCCTCATCCCCCCACGGGTACCAGTCGACCGGGTTGTCGGCGTGCTGGCGCAGGTAGGGGCTGGTCTCGTGAGCGAGGCGGTTCACCCGGCCAACCTAGCGGCGGCCGACCCGGTCGATCGGCGGGCGCCACGCCCTAGCATGCGGCCATGGAGATCCGACTGGATGGCAAGGTGGCGCTGGTCACGGGGGCATCGCGAGGCATCGGGGCGGCGATCGCCCGGCGGTTCGCCACCAGCGGGGCCTCGGTCATGCTGTCCTCGCGCAAGATCGACGCGCTGGAGGACACGGCCGCCGAGATCCGCGCCGCCGTGGCCGCCGAGGCCGGCGACCACCAGGCCGAGCTGGCCGTGTTCGCGGCCAACGCGGGCGAGCCCGAACAGGCCCAGGCCTGTGTGGCGGCCACCGTCGAGCGCTTCGGCGCGGTCGACATCCTGGTCAACAACGCGGCCACCAACCCCTACTTCGGGCCCACGCTGGGGATCGACCCGGCCAAGTTCGACAAGACCGTGGCCGTCAACTGGCGCGGTCCGCTGATCTGGACCCAGGCTGCCTGGGAGGCATCCATGCGCGAGCACGGCGGCGTGGTGCTCAACATCTCGTCCATCGGGGGGCTCAGCGTGGAGACCCATCTCTCCATCTACAACGGGACCAAGGCTGCCCTCCTGCACCTGACCCGGACCCTGGCCAAGGAGATGGCGCCGGGCGTGCGGGTCAACGCCCTGGCGCCTGGTCTGGTCAAGACGGACATGGCCCGGGTGCTGTGGGAGCCCAACGAGGAGCAGATCGGTGCGTCCATGCCGCTCGGGCGACTGGGCGAGCCCGACGACATCGCCCGGGCGGCGCTGTTCCTGTGCTCGGACGCCTCGTCGTGGATGACCGGCACCACCACGGTGGTGGACGGCGGCGCCCTGCTCGGCCGCTGATCGATGGCCAGCGGGCAGCCTCGCCGGTCGGCCGCGGTGACGCGGACCTACGGCCGCCTCGAGGACCTGGCGCGGTCCTTTCCCGACGCCTGGGAGGACCATCCCTGGGGTGATCGGGTGTTCAAGGTGAACCGCAAGATCTTCCTGTTCCTGGCCCTGATCGACGGCCCCATGGAGGGCACCGACCTCGACGCCGAGGGGGGCATGTCGATGACGGTCAAGCTGCCCGACTCCCACGAGGAGGCGTTGACCTTCCCGTTCGTCTCGCCCACGGCCTACGGCCTGGGCAAGGCCGGATGGGTGACCGCCCGCTTCCGGGCGCGCGCTCGTCCACCCGCCGCCATCCTGACCGACTGGGTGGACGAGAGCTACCGGGCCGTGGCCCTCAAGCGTCAGGTGGCCGAGCTGGACCGCCGACGCGAACGGCGGTGAGCCGGTCGCCAGATCGGCTACGAGATGGCCGACGCCACCTTGGAGAACTTGCTCGACGCGTTCTTCCCCAGCAGGGTCACCGCCGCGATGCACACCACCGCGATCAGGGCCACCAGCAGGGCGTACTCGACCAGGGACGCGCCCCGGTCGGTGTGACAGCGCGCCTGCAACCAGGCGCTCACGAACTCATAGCTGACCAGCATGGATCGCCTCGAGATCTGCTCGTTCGGGCGGGGCCCGATCAATTGGATGGGTTGGACTCCCCAAGTCATCGTCATGAGAGGACGATGAGAACACGGGCATTTCGACCCCGAGATTGCTGGGTCGTTCGGCCTTTCTCGCCCTGTCGACGACTCGGCGGTCGGCCGTGACGATCAGAGGCGATGACGTTCGATCTTGCCCAGCAGGGTGCGGGGCAAGGTCTCGACCAGCTCGAGCTGGCGGGGGGCGGCGTAGGCCGGCAGCTGGGCCTTGACCAGGTCGCGCAGCCCGTCCAGGGTCGGCGGCGCCTCGGGCCGGTGCCGGACACGACCAGGGCCACCACCTGCTGGCCCCATTCGGGGTCGGGCCGGCCCACCACGGCCACCTCCGCCACCGCCGGCGTGGCGGCCAGGACCGCTTCGACCGCCTGAGGCCAGACGTTCTCGCCCCCGGTGATGATGAGGTCGTCGAGGCGACCGTCCACCTCCAGGCGACCGTCGGGGTCGAGCCGGCCGTGGTCGCCGGTCGGGTACCAGCCATCGGCCAGGCGGGGATCGCTCCCGTCGCGGTAGGCGCGTAGCAGGACGTCGCCGCGGACCTGGATCTCCCCGTCGGGCGCGAGTCGCAGCTCCACGCCGTCGAGGGCCACCCCGTCGTAGGCGCAGGCGCTGCCCGTCTCGGTGGAGCCGTAGCTGGTCACCGCATTGGGTGGCAGCCGGTCCGGTGGCGCGGCGCCGCCCACCACCAGCTTGCGGAAGCCACCGGCGTCGATGCGGGCCAGGGCCGTGGGGACGACCGACACCAGGGTGGCACCACGGCGGGCGGCGTCATCCACCGCGGCGGCGTCGAAGCGGGGATGCAGCTCGAGCGGCGTGCCGGTGAGCACGGCCCGGGTCACCACCGAGAGGCCCCCGATGTGGGCCAGGGGCAGGCAGCCCAGCCAGCGGTCACGCGCCGGATCGACCGCCAGGCGGGCGCTGCTGGCCCGGGCCGAGGCGGCCACCGAGGCGTGGGTGTGCACCACCCCTTTGGGGGCGCCGGTGGATCCGCTGGTGGCCACCACCAGGGCGTCGCCCTCCTCCATCGGCCGTCCACCCGGCCGGGCGTGACGGCGACCGTCGGGGTCGATCACCACGGCGGGAGCCATGGCGTCCAGCAACCGGTCGCGAGCGACGTTCGGGCAGGCGGGGATCGACCGGCAACAGGGCGTCCCCGTCGTCCCAGACGCGCTGGAGTACCTCCACGAAGCCGGGGCCACCCGCCACCATGACCGCCACCAGCTCGCGCACCGGCTCAGGCTAGCCAGGGGTATCCATCCGAAACGAAGGATTCGGCAGGCATGCGCGGGTCGGGGCACACTTCTGGCCGTGACCGAGACCACCATCCGCCGCGCCGCCGACTGGACGTCGGTCGGCAGCTACACCGACATCACCTACGAGCTGGCCGAGGGCATGGCCAAGATCACCATCTGTCGGCCCGAGGTGCGCAATGCCTTCCGGCCCCAGACGCTGTTCGAGCTCCAGCACGCGTTCAACGAGGCTCGCGACGACGACCAGGTGGGCGTGATCATCCTGACCGGCCAGGGCGACCAGGCCTTCTGCTCGGGCGGTGACCAGCGCATCCGGGGTGACGACGGCTACATCGGCGACGACCAGGTGGCCGAGAAGGGGATCGGTCGGCTCAACGTGCTCGACCTGCAGATCCAGATCCGGCGCACGCCCAAGCCGGTGGTGGCCATGGTGGCGGGCTACGCCATCGGCGGTGGCCACGTGCTGCACGTGGTGTGCGACCTGACCATCGCGGCGGACAACGCCCGCTTCGGCCAGACCGGTCCCAAGGTGGGCTCGTTCGACGGTGGCTACGGCTCGGGGCTGCTGGCCGCCAACGTCGGCCAGAAGAAGGCCCGGGAGATCTGGTTCCTGTGCCGCCAGTACGACGCCCAGCAGGCGCTGGACATGGGCCTGGTCAACACGGTGGTGCCCCTGGCCGAGTTGGAGGAGACCACCGTCGAGTGGTGCCGGGAGATGCTGGCCATGTCGCCACTGGCCCTGCGCATGATCAAGGCGTCGATGAACGCGGCGGACGACGGTCTGGCCGGCATCCAGCAGCTGGCCGGGGACGCCACCCTGCTCTTCTACATGACCGAGGAGGCCCAGGAGGGCCGCAACGCCTACGTGCAGAAGCGCAAGCCCGACTTCGACCAGTACCCGAAGACGACCTTGAGTCAGCCCGGGCCGGCGGCACCGCCGGCGCCGCCCACGGGGTGGCGGCTGTGGTGGGCCGGAGCGCGGCCCAAGACGTTGCCGGCCTCGGTGGTACCTGTCCTGGTGGGCACGGCCGTGGCCGCGCTGCCCTTCGCCTGGTCCGCCAGCCTCTGGCGAACGGCCGGCTGGTTCAACTACGCACCGAACTCCGGCGTGATCTTCTCGCCGTCCGGGCACGCCGGATTTCTGCACTGGATGTTCCGGGGGATCATCATCTGGCGGGCGTTGGCGGCCATGGTGGTGGCCCTGTTCATCCAGATCGGGACGAACTACGCCAACGACTACAGCGACGGGGTCAAGGGCACCGACAACGAGACTCGGGTGGGTCCGATCCGCCTGGTCGGCTCGGGGCTGAAATCGCCCTCGGCGGTCAAGAAGGCGGCCTTCGCCTCGTTCGGGGTGGCCGCCCTGGCCGGTCTGGCCCTGGCCGCGGCCACCACCTGGTGGCTGCTGCTGGTGGGGGCGGTCTGCTTCGCCGCCGGCTGGCTCTACACCGGAGGACCCAAGCCCTACGGCTACTACGGCTTCGGAGAGCTGTTCGTGTTCGTCTTCTTCGGCCTGGTGGCCACCGTGGGCTCGGCCTACGTCCAGACCGAGTGGCGGGGCTGGCCCCTCCCAGGCCTGCCCTGGGTGGTGTGGCCGTGCGCGGTGGCAGTGGGCTGTCTGGCCACCGCGATGCTGGTGACTAACAACCTGCGCGATATCCCCACCGATACGGTGGCCGGCAAGAAGACCCTGGCCGTGCGGATCGGCGACCAGCCCACCCGCATCCTCTACGTGGTGCTGATGGTGATCCCCTACGTGCTTCTGCCCGTCATCGCCGGCCTGGCCCGCCGCCCGTGGGCGGTGCTGGCCTTCGCCGCCATCTTCCTGGCCCAGAAGCCCATCCTGATCGTGCTGCAGGGCACCAAGGGCCCCGGCCTGATCGCCGTGCTGGCCGGCACGGGTCGGGTGCAGCTGGCCTACGGGGTCCTGCTGTCTGTCGGCCTGTTCATCTCCGCCGCCCCCCTGCCCTGACGCCCCGTTCAGGGCACGTTTCACCCACGGATCCGTGGGTCAGATGTGCCGACGTCTGCGGAGATGACCGGGTGCCGGTCGTCGTGGGCACGTTTCGCCCACGGATCCGTGGGTCAAATGTGCTCGGAGGGGGCGGGCTTGGCTGGGTCGCCTGGGGTGGTGCGGGCCAACCAGGGGTCGAGCAGGTCGAGGAAGGCCTCGGGCTGCTCGAGGTGGGCGGTGTGTCCCGCGCCGGCGATGACGGCCACCTCGGCGTTGCCGCCGATGGCGATGCCCAACCGCTCGGCCAAGGCCACGAACTTGTCATCGCGCTCGCCGGCCACCACCAGCACGGGCACGGATACCCGGCTCAGGCGCTCCCACAGCGGCTCCTGGGTCCCCGTGCCGGCCAGGCGCAGGCTGGAGGCCAGGCCGGCCGCGGAGTTGGCCAGCCGGGCGCGGCGGTGGGCCTGTTCGGGGTCGAGTCCGGCGAACAGGGGCTGGGCCAACCACTCGTCCACGAAGGCCTCCACGCCGACGGCCAGCACGTGGTCGGCCAGCGCGTCATCGGCGGCGCGTCGGCTGGCCCGATCCTCGGGATCGTCGAGCCCGCCCGTGGCGCTGATCAGGACGAGCCGTTCGACCACGTCGGGTCGGGCCAGGGCCGCGTGCAGGCAGATGCGCCCACCCATCGAGTAGCCCAGGTAGGTCCCGGCGCCACCGGTGTCGGCCACCGCCCGGCCGGCACCCCACAGGTCGAGCTCGACCGCGGCCGAGGCGCCGTGGCCCGGCGCGTCGACCAGCACCAGGTCGTGGTTCGGGGCCAGCGCCGCGTCGATGGGCGACCAGCAGGCGGACGTCTGGGTGAACCCGTGCACGGCCACCACCCGACCCTGATCGGACCCGGCCGCGGCGAACCGCTGGGCCGCGAGCGTCAGACCGGACCCCGGGGGGCGCTCGACGGCGGGCACGGCTGGTCCCGGGGTGGGCGCGGCGGGGTCGGGGGACGTGGGCATCAGCGTCCAAACCTAGGCTGTAGCCCGTGACCGGCTCCGAACCGGCGGAGACGACCGCCGCCACCTTCTGCGCGACGGTCGTCGACGAGTGGGTCCGGGCCGGCCTGACCGACGCGGTGGTGGCGCCGGGCTCGCGCTCGACGCCGATGGCGCTGGCCCTGGTCGCCGATGGGCGGGTGCGGCTCCAGGTCCACCACGACGAGCGCTCCGCGGGCTTCGTGGCGCTCGGCCTCGGCCTGGCCACCGGTCGACCGGCAGTGGTGCTGTGCACCAGCGGCACCGCCGCGGTGGAACTGCACCCGGCGGTGGTCGAGGCCCATGAGGCCAAGGTGCCCCTGCTGGTGTGCACCGCCGATCGTCCCCCTGAGCTGCACGGAGTGGGAGCGCCCCAGACCATCGATCAGCAGCGCCTCTATGGCGGGGCCGTCCGGTGGTTCGTCGATCCGGGCGTGCCGGATGCGGACATGGCCGGTTCGTGGCGCTCCCTGGCCGCTCAGGCGTTCGTGGCCAGCGTGGCCCGACCACCCGGTCCGGTGCATCTCGACCTGCGCTTCCGTGATCCGCTGGTGGGCCGAGCCGGGAAGCTGCCGTCCGGTCGCGACCAGGGTCGGCCCTGGCACCGTCCTCAGGTCGCCAGCGCGCCGGATCCGGCCACGCTCGAGGTGCTGGCCGACGCGGTCGGCCGCCGGCGAGGGGTGATCGTGGCCGGCGGTGGGATCGATGACCCGGCGGGGGTCCACGCCCTGGCCCAGGTGCTGGGGTGGCCGGTCCTGGCCGACCCTCGCAGCGGCTGTCGGTTGCCCGAGGCCCGCACCATCAGCCACTTCGACGCGATCCTGCGGATCCCGACCCTGGCCGCCGAGCTGCAGCCCCAAGTCGTGCTGCGGCTGGGGTCGCCGCCGGCCTCCAAGGTGCTGGGTCAGTGGCTGGCCGGGCTCGACGCCTGGCAGGTGGCCATCGAAGCGGACGGGTCGCGCTACGACCCGGACCGCAACCTGGACGGGCTGGTGGCCGGTGCGCCCGGGGCGGTCTGCGCGGCCATGGCTGCTCGGCTCTCGGGTCCGACGGCCAGGGGATCGGACGCGGGGGCCGTGGGGGCCGTGGGGGCCGTGGGGGCCGTGGGGGCCGACGGTCCGACCGGTGAGTGGGCGGCGGACGCGGAGGGCCCGGGTGGCGAGCGGCCGGTTGAGCTGGGCTGGGTCGAGCGCTGGGCGCATGCCGACGCCGTGGCCGCCGAGTCGATCGCCGCCGTCCTGTCGCGCCACAGCCAGCCCACCGAGCCGGCCATCGCCCGCGACGTGTTGGCGGCCATGCCTGACGGCAGCGCGCTGGTGGTCTCCTCGTCGATGCCGGTGCGGGATCTGGAGTGGTTCGCGTCGCCCCGTGCCGGGGTGACGGTGCTGGCCAACCGGGGGGCCAATGGCATCGACGGCGTGGTGTCCACTGCGGTAGGTGTGGCGGTCGCTCGTTCGCCCGGCGATGCCCCGGGTGGGGCGCGCCGGTCTGCGCCGGGCACCGGGGTTCGGACCGGACCCGACGCCAGCGGGCCCACGGTCCTGTTGATCGGCGACGTGGCCCTGCTCCACGACACCAACGGCCTGCTGGGCGCGGCTCATCGCAACATCGACCTGACCATCGTGGCCGTGGACAACGACGGCGGCGGGATCTTCTCGTTCCTGCCCCAGGCCGGGGTCCTGGACGAGTCGCGCTTCGAGCTGCTGTTCGGCACGCCTCATGGCGTCGATCTGGTCGGGTTGGCGGCCGCCCACGGGATCAGCGGTCGCCGACTGGAGCGCCAGGAGGAGGTGGCCGAAGCTGTCCGCCAGTCGGTGGCCCTCGGCGGGGTCCACCTGGTGGTGGTGCCCACCGACCGAACCGCCAACGTGGCCGTCCACGCCGAGATCGACGCCGCCGTCACCGCCGCCCTCACCTAGTCCCGGGCCCGCCTCCGGGCGAACTCGCTGCTACCCCCGGCTTTGGCGTGGATTCACACCCCGGGAGGGGTACCGATCAACGCCAGAGCGGGTCAGCCGTCCGCGCCCGCCACGCACGCCGGAGCAGCTCGCGAGTCTCGCGGCAGCGTTCGGTGACATCTGCCCAGGTCAGCCGCAGGACCATCCACCCGCGAAGCACCAGCGCATTCTGGCGACGGTCGTCCCAGCGCAGTTGGTGGGCCGCGAAGTGATGGGCGAGGCCGTCACACTCCAGGGCGAATTGGACCGCCGGCCAGGCGAGGTCGAGATAGATGGTGGTGTCGCCGATGTCGACCGGGTGTTGGCGCGCCGGCTGTGGCAGGCCGGCGGATCGTGCCAGCCGCTCACCGCGTGCCTCGAACGTGTTGGTCGGGGCCAGGTCCACACCGAGGCGCTCCTCCAGAAGTGGACGGAGCGGGCCGACGCCCCGCCGGCCCGGACGTGCAACCTGGCGAAACCGACTGGCCAGGTGCTCGAGGTCGACCAGCCGACGGCGCACGCTGTCATCGAGGGCCTGTTCGAGGCGGAACGGATGGACGACCGCGCCCAGGTCGATGAGCGTGCGGCTGGGCGAGGTGACCGGGATGCACCCGACTCGGCTCACGTCGTCGGCACGCAGGTCCCGCGACTCGTGCACGCGGAAGGTTCGGGCCACGCGTCGATGTCGCGGCACGATCAGCTCCGTCGGGGCCGTGGCGAAGCCGTCGAGCTTCCACAGCTGGGCCGCCAGTCGATGCGAGGCCAACCCGTGGGGGGCGAGTGACAGGGCCGCGGCCATGACGTCCTGTCAGGCGAGTGATCGGAGTGCCCCCGACTCGATAGACGCCGGGCCGGATTCGGGTCAGTCGGCCATCCTCGCGACGGACCTGGAGCGCCTTGGCGCTCACGCCTCGGCCTCGGAGCTGGACGATGGAGACCAGCCCGTGCGGGTCGCGGCTCAGAGCCCAGATGACCTGGTCGACCTGGCGAGTATGCCTGTTCTCCACGTTGCGGCTCCGTCTGGGGCGGCTGCGTGGGGAAGGACGGCCAGGATGGCTCGCGGCCGGGCCGGTAGCAAGACCTGGCGGGTCTGGCGTTGATTCGTACCCCTGGAGGGGTGCGAATCAACGCCAAAGCGCAAGCGCAAGACGGGGGCGGCGTGGCCGGGCGGGGGCGGGGGGTCAGGGACGGAGGATGGCGTTGAGCATGGCCTCGAACTTGGCGCGGGTCTCGGCCAGCTCGGCATCCGGATCGGAGTCGGCCACCACGCCGACGCCGGCGAACAGGCGGGCCCGCGTCCCCTCCAGCTCGGCGCTGCGGATGCCGACCGTCCAGGCGCCGTTGCCCGCCGCGTCCACCCAACCCACCGGACCGCCGTAGCGGCCCCGGTCGATGCCTTCGTAGCGTTCGATGAGCTCCAGGGCGACGTCTCGGGGCGAGCCGTTGACCGCCGGGGTCGGATGCAGGGCCCGCATGAGCTCGATGACCGAGGCGGGCGGAGACGACAGCTGGCCCTCCACCAGCGTGGCCAGGTGCTGCACGTTGGCCATGGCCACGATCGACGGGGTGGCCTCCTCGTCGAGATAGGAGCACCAGGGCAGCAGCGTGTCGTGCACCATGTCGATGGTGTACCGGTGCTCGATCTGGTCCTTGGTGGACTCGGTCAGGCCCGCGGCCAGGGCCGCGTCGACTGCCGGATTGCCGCTGCGAGGGGCGGTCCCGGCCATGGGATGGGAGCGAACCGTCTGGCCGATCCGCTCCACCAGCAGTTCGGGGCTGGCGCCCACGAACCCGTCGGCCGCGAACAACATGGCGGCCGGATAGGCCCGGCGGAGCTGTTCGAGCACCGCCCGCCGCGACAGGGGCCGATCGGCTTCGATGACGATCTCGCGGGCCAGCACCACCTTGCGGGCCACCCCGGACCGCAGCTCGTCGCGGGCCGCGGCCACCGCCCCGCACCAGTCCTCGGGGCTGCGGGGAGTGGTCACCTCGTACCGGGTGGCCTGGGGGGAGGCCGGCTCCCCCGCGCCGGCTTCGGGTCCCATCAGCTCCTCGGCGCCGACCGGCCCTCCGTCGTCAGCTGGCTCGCCCGCCGGGGCCTCGATGGTGGTCACCCAGGCCTGGCCGTCGGCGCCCCGGCCCACCAGCATGCGAGGCACGACCAGCCAGCCGGGCAGGCGGGGATCGAAGGGCAGCCCACCCATGGCCACCGGACCGGGGCCGGGCGCGTCGGGGTCGGCCACGATGGACTCGAGGGCGGCGCGAACCGCCTGGGCGGCGGCAGCCGGGTCGCCCGGTGCCACCTCGATGCGCCGCGCCACCCCGCGCCCGGCGAACCCCTGGCCGTCGCGAACCCAGAGCTGGCCCGTCTGGCCGGCCACCGCCACCAGGTCGATCTCGCCCGCCACGGGGCGGGTGCGGGCGTGCAGCCGGGCCCCGGCCGACGGGTCGGCCACCGGGGTGGTCACGCGGCTCGGTCCCGGGTGGCCACCAGCAGCTGGGCGATGCCGCCGGACAGGAGCTGGCGCTGGGCGTCGGGGAACCCAGCCCGGCGCAGCTGGTCGACCAGGACCTCCGATTCGGGCAGGTAGGCCACCGACTTGGGCAGGTAGCGGTAGGCCGTGGGATCGGACAGGGCGCCGCCGATGCGGGGCACGACCTTGCCGAAGTAGATGCCGTGGCCCCAGCGCATCACCGCGTTGTCGGGCTGGGCCACCTCGAGCAGGGCGATGCGGCCGCCGGGGCGCACCACCCGGGCCAGTTCGGTGAAGAAGGGCTCGAGGGCGACCAGGTTGCGCAGCGCGAACCCACAGGTGACGCCGTCCACGGCCGAGTCGGCCAGGGGCAGCACCGAGCGCGTCAGCCTCCACCACCGGCGCCCCGGACGTGCCTGCGGCCAGCATGCCGAACGACAGGTCCATGCCGATGGGATCGATGCCCTGGCGGGCCAGCTCCCGGCACAGGTCGCCGGTGCCGCAGGCCAGGTCGGCCACTGTGGATCGAGGCGCCAGCCCCAGCCGGTGCACGGTGCGCCGGCGCCAGCCCACGTCCATCCGGAAGGTCATGATGCGGTTGACCAGGTCGTAGCGAGGGGCGATGGCGTCGAACATCGAACGCACGGCCGCGGCCTTGTCGTCGCCCTCGGGCAGGTGATCCGGATCGATGTCCAGCAGCCCGGCCGAGGTGGGGGCAGACACGCTCGGCGCGGGCTCGGTCATGGATCTCAGGCTATCCAGCCTCAAAAATCCCCGATGACGTCGGACTCGAACTGGGGGAAGAGCACCTCCATCAGCCCCCGGTGGCGTCCCAGGGTGACATCGTCGGCACGTTGTTCGAGCCCGACTGCACCGAAGCGGCCGAAGACCAGGGCGCCGACCAGGTCGGGGGCCACGCCCACGCCGCTGTCGGCGTACGGGTCCTCGACGCCGGGGACCGGGCGCACGGCCGTAACGGTCCCGCGGTCGTAGCCCAGGGCCACGCCCGTGCCGTACAGGGAGATGGTCAGCTCGCCGGCTCGATCGGCGTAGCGCGAGCTGGACAGGCGCGCCGACAGGGCCGGGCGGAGCCGCTCGAGCAGCGCCACGGGGTCGGGGACGCGGGTGTAGATCCCGTGGTCATGGCGCAGCGTCCCGCCCAGCTCGGTCCGCTCGGTCAGCTCGGCCAGGTGCCGGCTATAGGCGGTGGCGGGGGAGTCGAAGACCACCAGCACGTCGTCGCCCGCGTCGCGACGGGCGACAGCCACCATGGCCAAGGTGGTCGATGCCGGCTGATCGGCCCGGACCAGCGAGGGCAGCAGGTAGACGCGGCCGTCGTCGGGCTTGTGCTGGGTGCGCATCCACCCCACCGTCTGCCCGTCGCGCTCGGCCACCTGGAGGTGCTCGAACGCGTTGTCGTGGCTCATGGCGAAGATGACGTCCCAGGCGGTCCGGTCGCGCTCGACCCGCAGGCCGGCGGCGCCGCGCTCGGCGTCGATGCCCATGATGGCGGCTCGATCGCCCTCGGTGGCCGGTCGTACGGTGACGGCCGCGGAGCCGGCGTCGGCCGCCGCGGCCTCGACCATCGATGGCGGGGGGATGCGGATCAGGGGATGGTCCAGGCCGTAGCCGTAGCCGAAGCGCCGGTACAGGTAGGGGATGCCGGTGATGAACTGGGCCAGGTCGCCCCGGGCTGCCGACCGGCGGTGGTGCCAATCGAACTGGGCTCGCACCAGCCCCCGGCGTTGGCAATCGGGGTCGGTGGCCACGTACTCGATCTGACCGCCCCGGAACTCGATGCCATCGAGCACCATGCGGTGGGCCAGCAGGCCACACGACGACACGATGCGCCCGGACGCCACGTCCTCGACCACCACCCAGTCGGCCAGCGAAGCCGGATCGCCCAGATGCGCCCGTACCCCGGGCTCGTCGGAGGGCCCGAACGCCGCCACCTCGAGGGCCACGATGGCCTCGATGTCGGCGTGCCGGGCCGGTCGCAGCGCGAAGCCCTCCTGCATCCGAGCGACGCTATCGGCCCGTTACCCTTTGGGCATGGCTCAGCGCTCGCACTTCCGGATCGCCGGGATCCCGGTGCGGGTCGAGATCTACTTCTTCGTGATCATCGGGATCCTGGCCTACGAGTTCAACATCCAGGCCCCGAACCTGTCCTACATCCTGGCTTTCGTGGGCATCGCCTTCGTCTCGGTGCTGGTGCACGAGCTGGGCCACGCCGTGGCGTTCCGGGCCTTCGGGGTCGATCCCAACATCACCCTGGTGGGCATGGGCGGGGTGACCAGCGGCTCGGGGCGACTGAGCCCGCGCCAGCACATCGTGGTGAGCCTGGCCGGGCCGCTCACCGTGCTGGTGCTGTTCGGGCTGCCCACGCTGTGGGTGTGGAACCAGGGCACCGTCACCTCGACCGATGGGATGGTGTTCCTCTACGAGGTGCTGTGGATCAACGTGGGCTGGTCGGTGCTCAACCTCTTGCCGATGCTGCCGCTCGACGGGGGCAACGTCACCCTCTCGCTGCTGGACATGGCCACGCAGGGCCGGGGTCGGCGCCCGACCGAGATCATCTCGATCCTGGTGGCCGGGGCCGGGGCCCTGCTGGCGCTGTCGCTGGGCTATGACGGGCTGATCCTGCTGGCCGCGCTGATCATCGGCGTGAACGTGAGCTCGCTGAGCCGGGTCAAGCAGCAGGAGGTGAGCGACGAGATGGGCTTCGCCTACCGGGCGCTCATCGAACATCGCCCCATCGAGGCCGAGCGGGCGGCTCACCAGATCCTGGCCAAGAAGCCGTCAGGGCCGGCGCTGCGCAACGCCTCGGAGCTGCTGGGTTGGGCCCGGTTGTGGCAGGGCGACCAGGCTGGCGCCGAGCAGGCGGTGCAGCGCTATGCCCATGCCGGCGCGCCCAGCGCCATGTTCCGGGGGGCCCAGGCCCTGGCTGCCGGACGTCTGGTGGAGGGCGTGTCCGTCATGACCTGGGCCTTCGCCAACGAGCCGGCCAGCGCCACCCAGGCCCTCGGCGCGGTGGCCGTGGCCGGCACCGGTCAGACCCGGCCGCTGGTGACCGAGCTGTTGCGCCTCGATGGCATGGCCGGGGTCAACGCGGCGGTGAGCTTCCGGTCCATGCTGGACTTCGCCGGCTACCAGCGGGAGGCCGAGACGGTGACCAGCATGCTCACCGCCGACGGTCGGGCCGGCCAGCTCACGAGCTAGGTGGCTCCTTCGCGGGGCCTTGGAAGGCGAAGGCCGCCAGGCCGGAGCCGCTGGACCGATGCAGCCCAGATGCCGGAGGCGCCCGCAGGGAGGCTTGCCGACCGGAGGGCCAAGGAAGTAGACCGGGCGGTCAAGTTCTCTGGCAGACTCGCGCCATGGCCATCGACTTCACGTTCCCGCCCGAGATCGACGAGATCCGATTCAAGGTCCGTGACTTCCTCGATCAGGTGGTCCGTCCCATCGAGGCCAAGGCCGAGGCCGACGACTGGGGTCGCGACGACTGGGTCCGGGCGATCATCGAGATGCGCGGCGCGGCCCACGAATGGGGGTTGTGGCTGCCCCACATGCCCACTGAGTGGGGCGGCATGGGGTTGGGCCACGTGGCCATGGCCAGCGTGTCGGCCGAGGCCGGCAAGACCCGCATGGGGCCCTTCGCCCTGAACGCCCAGGCGCCGGACGAGGGCAACATGCACACGCTGTTGCACTGGGCCACCGACCAGCAGAAACAGGACTACCTCAAGCCCCTGTGCGACGGGTTCAAGATGGTGGACGGCAAGCCCCGGGCCTTCCGGTCCTGCTTCGCCATGACCGAACCCGAGGTGGCCGGCTCGGATCCCACCCTGATCCAGACCCGGGCCTACCCCGATGGCGACACCTGGGTCATCAACGGGCACAAGTGGTTCATCTCCGGGGCCCGGGGGGCGCAGTTCGCCATCCTCATCGCCCGCACCGAGGACGATCCCGAGCTGCCCCAGGCGGCCAACTCCGCGTTCCTGGTGGACATCCCCTCGGAGGGGTGGGAGATCGTCCGCGACGTGGAGACCCTGTCGGGCAGCCACAACCACTGCGAGATCAAGATCACCGACCTGGTGGTGCCCAACGACAAGATGCTCGGTGGTCGCGGTGAGGGCCACCTGCTGGGTCAGGCCCGGCTGGGTCCGGCCCGCTTGGCGCACTGCATGCGTTGGATCGGCCAGGCCGAGGTGGCGCTGGACATGATGGTGGACCGGGCGCTGAACCGGTACTCGCACGGGTCGATCCTGGCCGAGAAGCAGGGCATCCAGTGGCTGATCGCGGATTCGGCCATGGAGCTGTACCAGTGCAAGCTGATGGTGCTCCACGCCGCCTACCTGATCGACGCGGGAGAAGACTTCAAGAGCGAGGTGTCGATGGCCAAGCACTTCGTGGCCAACTCGCTGTGGCGCATCATCGACCGGGCCATCCAGGTGCACGGGGCGCTGGGCTACTCGAGCGACACGCCCCTGGGCGAGATGCTCAAGCAGGCTCGCTGGAGCCGCTTCGCCGACGGTGCCGATGAGATCCACCAGATGCGCATCGCCCAGCGCACCATCGCCGCCTACAAGGACCACGGCACCACCAAGGCCGCCACCGGCAACCTGCCGCTGTAGGTCGACCGCAGTGAGGCCGCGGCGCGGCCGCGGCCGGGTCGTCCGTCAGTCGGCCAGGGCGTGGGCCAGACCGTCGAGGAGCCGGTCGAGGTTGCGGTCGAACCGGCTCGAGTCGCGGCTGATGCGCCTCGATCTGATCCCATGCCGGCCTGGGGCCGACCGCATCGATCAGGTCGGACAGGGCGGGATAGTCGCCGGTGCCGACCAGTCCGAGGACGTAGTCGAGCATCCCTTGGTCGAGCGCCTGGCTGGTCTGGGCGTCGTTGCGATGCATGATGCAGTAGCCGAAGACGTACTCGTCGACCGCGCTGGCGATGTCGAGCCTGTCCTCCAGATCGCCGGGGGCGGAGGCCACCGCCTGGAGGGTCTGGTCGAAGTGGCGCACGCTGTTGGGCCCGATCCCGGGGTCGCCGGCGATGTCGAACATCCAAGGATGGCGTTCGAGCACGGCCCGGCTGCGGTTGGCGATGATGCGGATGGCCGCCCGCCAGTCGTCCGGGAGGGCCTGGCCGGCGGGGATCACCATCTCGCCCATGACGGTGTCGGTGACCAGGGCCAGCAGCTCATCCTTGGTGCGGATGTAGTGGTAGAGGGTCATGGTGGCCGCATCCAGCTCGGCGGCCAGGCGTCGCATCGACAGGGCGTCGATGCCCTCCTGGTCGGCGATGCGTACCGCGGCCACGGCGATCTCGGCGCGGGTGTACCGGGGACGGCGACCAGCTGGCTCAGCCCGCGTCCAGACGTCGAGGGCCTCGAGCTGGGATGAGAGCTGGTCGAGCCGGCGGGCGGCATGGGCCGCCTTGGCCGACAGGCGCTGTTGCTGGGCCTTGGCCTTGTCCGCCTTCTGGGTGAGCTTCTGCTCGAGCTTCTCGGCGGCCTTCTCGATGACCAGGTCCCGGATGGCGTCGGGGGAGTGGTCGGATTCCGACCGGTTCTTGCTTGCCATGTCGTACAGCGTACTGCTAACCTTCCTCGTACTATGTACGAAACAGCCGTACGGGATATCGATCACATGCCGACCGCCGTCACCGCCCCCTCCGCGTCGCCTGCCGGCGGGGTGGTCACCCATGGTCTGGGCAAGCGCTATGGCGACCTGTGGGCGCTGCGCAACCTCGATCTGGCCGTGGCCCCCGGCACCGTCCTGGGCCTGCTCGGCCACAACGGGGCGGGCAAGACCACCGCCATCCGCATCCTCACCACCCTGTCGTCTCCCACGGAGGGATCGGCCACCGTGGCCGGCATCGACGTGGTGTCGCATCCCGCGGCCGTCCAGCGACGCATCGGGGTGGCCGCCCAGCAGGCCACGGTCGACGGCCTGATGAGCGGTCGGGCCAACCTCGAGATGGTGGGCCGGCTCCACCGGCTGTCCAAGGCCAAGGCCCGCCGACGCGCCGATGAGCTGCTCGAGCGCCTGGACCTGACCGACGCCACCGACCAGCTGGCCAAGAACTACTCCGGTGGCATGCGTCGGCGCCTCGACCTGGCCGCCAGCCTGGTGTCGGCGCCCGAGGTGCTGTTCCTGGACGAGCCCACCACCGGCCTCGACCCCCGCAGCCGCAACGAGCTGTGGGACGTGCTGCGCGGCCTGGTGCGCGACGGCACCACCATCCTGTTGACCACCCAGTACCTGGACGAAGCCGACCAGCTGGCCGACGACATCGTGGTGCTCGACCACGGCCAGACCGTGGCTCACGGCAGCCCCGACGAGCTGAAGGCCCGCATCGGCGACGATCGCGTCGACGTGAAGGTGTCGTCGGCCGACGAGATGGCCAGCGCGGCCCGGGCCGTCGAGCACTTCGCCTCCGGGCCACCCACCTATGACGGCGATGAGCTCATCACGACGGTGCCGATGACCGAGGGCGTGACGCTCATGCAGGTGATGCGTGCCCTCGACGCGGCCGGGGTCGACGCGCTCGACCTCAATCGCCGCCAGGCCACCCTCGACGACGTGTTCCTGGCTCTGACCGCTCCCGGTTCGACCCCGGCGAGCCCGCCTGCGCAAGACGAGGAGTCCCGATGACCGCCGCCGTGATGACCCAGCTCGAACCCGATCGCATCGTCGATCCCGACGACGAGCGCTCCGGGCTGGCCCAGCTGTGGAGCGACACCCTCGTCTACGCCGGGCGCAACATCGCCCACATCCGCCAGATCCCCGAGAAGCTGCTCGACGTCACCGTGCAGCCGCTCATGTTCGTGCTGCTGTTCGCCTACGTGTTCGGCGGTGCCATCAGCGTCGGCCACGGCGCCAGCTACCGCGAGTACATCATCGGCGGCATCCTCATCCAGTCCCTCACCTTCGGGCTGAACGGCCCGGCCACCGCCATCGCCACCGACCTGACCGAGGGCGTCATCGACCGGTTCCGGTCGTTGCCGGCGTCGCGGGCCTCCTACCTGCTGGGGCACTTCATGGCTGAGCTGGGCGGCATGGTGCTGTCCATCCTCGTCCTGCTCGGCGCCGGGCTGCTGGTCGGTTGGCGCACCCACGACGACGTCGGCCACTTCGGGGGCGCCATCCTGCTGCTCCTGCTGTTCTCCTCGGCCATGATCTGGATCGGCACCTGGATCGGCCTCACCGTGCGGTCCCCGGACGCGGTGATGGGCATCGCCTTCGTGGTGGTCTTCCCGCTCACCTTCCTGAGCAGCGCCTTCGTACCCATCAACACGCTGCCCTCGGTGCTCGAGCACATCGCCGCCTGGAACCCGATCAGCATCATCGTCAACGCCGTCCGGGCCCTGTTCGGCAACCCGGTGCCCTATGCCGGCGTCCACGCCTGGCCGCTCGAACATCCGGTCCCGGCCGCCTTCGCGTCCTGCTTCGTGATGCTGGCCGTGGCCGTGCCCATGTCCCTGCGGGCCTACCGGGCGCGCACGTCGGACTGATCCAATCGGGCCGTCCTGGCTCCCGCTCAGGGGCTCAGGTGTCGGCCAGCTCGGCCACCACCGGGGCGAAGTCGTCGACCGAGGCCTCATCGACCACGACGTAGCTCATCTGCCAGCGGTCACGGCGGGCCCGGACCTCCTCGATGATCTGTTCGATCGTCCCCACCAGCAGGGCCGGGGTCTGCAGGGCCACCTCGGCGTCGGGCGCGCCCATGCCCGTGGCGATGGCGTCGGCGATGGCGCGCCGGTCGTCGGTCACGTGCACGAAGCCGGTGAGCGTCTGGATCTCGAGGTCGTCGAAACGGTCACGGGCCGCGGCCCGCAGCCGCTCGAGCTTGGTGTCGGTGGCGTCGGGCGACAGCGACGCCATCGAGTCGGTCGACTCACCCTGACCCGAACGCAGGTTGGCGTTGATGCCCACGATCTGGGCGTGCTCGGCGGCCAGGGCCAGGACCTTGGAACCGCCGCCCCCGATCACGATGGGCGGATGGGGTCGCTGCACCGGCTTGGGTTCCCCGTCCAGCTGGGTCACCCGGTAGTGCTCGCCGTGGAAGGTGAAGGGACCGTCGGCCATCAGGCCCTTGATGACGATCAGGGCTTCGCGCAGCCGATCGATGCGCACGCCCGGTCGATCCAGCGGCCAGCCGCCCCGCTCGTAGTCGACGGTCATCCACCCGGCGCCCAGGCCAAGCTCCAGGCGCCCGTCCGACAGCAGGTCGACGGTGGCCGCGTCGTTGGCCACCGTCACCGGGTGTCGGTAGTCGTTGCCCAGCACCAGAGTGCCCACCCGCAAGGTGGTGGTGGCCGCGGCCGCGGCCATCATGGCCGGCATCGGCGCCAGCGGGTGATCTACGAAGTGGTCGGGCACGTACAGGGTGGAGTAGCCCAGGTCCTCGACGTGGCGGGCGAAGTCGGCGAACTCGGCGCCGGTCCGCCGTTGCTTGGCGATGATCCCGAACCGGAACCGTCGGTCGTGCCCCATCGTTACCCCTCAGGCCCAGACCCGCGCCTCACCGGAAACTGGGCATCGAAATGTGCGGTTTCCGCACACGAAGAATGCCCAATTTGCAGAAGTTAGACGGAGACGGACTCGGTGGGCTCGGGCGACGCCTGGTCGAGGTCGATGACCGGCTCGATCTCGCCCTCGACGTCGAGCGACGGGATGATGCGGTCGAGCCACTTGGGGAACCACCAGTTGACGTTGCCCAGCAGCTCCATGGTGGACGGGCACCAGCACCATGCGCACGATGGTGGCGTCGATCAGCACGGCCACGGCC
Organism: uncultured Microthrixaceae bacterium; assembly: GCA_963793965.1. GTDB lineage: Bacteria > Actinomycetota > Acidimicrobiia > Acidimicrobiales > Acidimicrobilacustridaceae > UBA4742. Next base: position 208,847 of record CAWCCB010000004.1, on the reverse strand, counting down.
AGGCCCAGGCCGAACACCTTGAGCACCCGCAGGTCGCCGACCACGAACGAGCCGAACACGCAGAACATGATGGCGGCCGCGGCGGTGATGACCCGGGCCGTCTGGGCCAGCCCGTCGGCCACCGCCGTGGCGTTGTCGCCGGTGCGCAGCCACTCCTCCCGGATGCGCGACAGCAGGAACACCTCGTAGTCCATGGACAGCCCGAACAGGATGGTGAACAACATGATCGGGATCCACGGGTCGATCGGGCCCGTCTTGCCGATGTGGAGCACGCCGCCCAGCCATCCCCACTGGAACACGGCCACGATCACGCCGTAGGCGGCGGCGATCGACAGCAGGTTCATGATGGCGGCCTTGATGGGCACGGCGATCGAGCGGAACACGGCCATCAGCAGCAGGAACGAGAGCAGCACCACCACGCCGATGACCAGGGGCAGCCGGGACGACAGCTGAGTTGGCCGAGTCGATGCCGGCCGCGGTGACCCCGCCGACCAGGGCCTTCACGCCGGTGCCGTCGGTGGCGCCGGGGATGACGTCGTTGCGCAGGTGGTGGACCAGCGTCGTCGGTGTCCGCTGCTCTGGGGCGAGGTCTTGGGGATGACGATGACCACCGCCGCGTTGCCCGCCGGGTTGAGCTGGGCCGGGGCCACGAAGGCCACGTCCGGCGCCGCCTTGAGCCCGGCCTCGAGCTTGGCCGTGGTGGCGGCGGCGTCGGCCTGGCTGGCGTGGCCCAGGTCGACGGCCACGACCAGCGGTCCGTTGCTGCCCGGCCCGAAGCCCTTGGGCAGATCAGGTCGTAGGCGTGGCGGGTGGTGAAGGCGGTCGGGGTCGTTGCCCGAGTCGGTGAACAGCAGCTGCAGCGCAGAACATCGGGATGGCCAGGGCCAGCAGCACGACCAGGGCGGCGATGGCCGCCGGCCACGGGCGGCGCTGGATGACTCGGCTCCACCGGTACCAGGCCGAGTGGTGGTTGCGGCATGGGATCGGCGTCCACGTGCAGGAACGGGATCTTGAAGCGGTCGATGCCGGTGCCCACGAATCCCAGGAAGGCGGGCAGCAGGGTGAGCGAGGCGGTCATCACGAACAGCACGGCGGCGATGGCGCCGAAGGCCAGGCCGTACACGAAGGGCTGGCCCATGAGCAGCATGCCCAGCAGCGAGATGACCACGGTGGTGCCGGCGAACAGCACGGCCCGGCCCGACGTGTCCAGGGCGCGGACCGCCGCCCCCCTGGGGTCACGACCCTCGGCCAGGCCCTGGCGGTAGCGGGTGACGATGAACAGGGCGTAGTCGATGCCCACGCCGATGCCGATCATGGCGGCCAGCTCGGTGCCGAAGGTGGGCACGATCAGCACCCGGCTGATCAGCGCCGACCACGCCGACGCCGGCGCCGATGCCGAACAGGGCGGTCACGATGGGCAGCCCCATGGCGATGAACGAGCCGAAGGCCACCAGCAGGATGATGATGGCGGCCAGGATGCCGATGCCTTCGGAGGCACCGAAGGCCGGCTGCTCGGTGGCGGAGATGGGCTGGCCACCCAGTTGCACGTCGAAGCCGTCGGCCCGGGCCGCCTCGGCGGTGTCCACGATCTTCTGGATGTCGGAGGTCGGGCAGGTCCTGGGCCAGCTTGTCGAGCTGGACGGTGGCGTAGGCGATGTGGCCGTCCGGGCTGACCTGGAACTGGCCGGCCGGTGCCGATCGGGCTGGCCACGCCGCTGACGTGGGGGAGCGCCTTGAGCTTGGTCACCACCCGGTGATGCGGGCCTGGTTGGCCGGGTCGCGGATCGGGGCGGTGGTGTGGAACACCACCTGGGCGGTGTCACCGGCCTGGCTCGGGAAATTGGCCTCTGAGGAAGGTCTGCGCCCGGGCCGACTCGGAGTTGCCGCCGCTGAACTTGTTCTGGAAGTCCGCGCCCACCATCTGCGAGACGACGGTGAGCGCCGACCAGCACCAGCGATCCACAGCAGCAGCACCCGCTTGCGGTGGTCGAAGCTCCAGCCCGACAGGCGGGCCAACGCACCGGGCCCTTGCGTCGCGTCGAGGTCGGAGCCGGCGTCGGGGTGGCGTCCTTCGCGATAGAATTCATCAGTGATGAGTTCTAACACGGTTCGCCCAAGTCTGTGAACCACCTGTGGATGTGACAAAGGTCCGCCCGATGGGCGCGATCACCGGTGATGGTCGAGAAGGGCCGTCGACCGGGCAAGCGCGACACCCGGGCCGAGATCATCGATGCCGCCCGACGGGTGTTCGGCCAGGTGGGCTACGACCGGGCCAGCCTGCGAGCCATCGCCTCGGAGGCCGGTGTGGACCCGGCCCTGATCCACCACTACTTCGAGGGCGGCAAGCCCATCCTGTTCGCCGAGAGCATGCACCTGGGCACCGATCCCCATGCCGTGGTGCAACAGGTGGACCGCGCCGTGGCCGGGGCGGGCGCGCGGCCGGCTCGGCGCCCACGCTCGGCCAGGCCATCGTGGCCGGGTTCCTGGGCATGTGGGATTCGGCCGACGTCGAGGCCGACGTGCGCCGGCGGGCACCTCCTTCGCCACCTTCGTGCAGGCCGCCTCGGCCTCGCCGGCCGCCGCCGACGCCGTGCGGGAGTTCCTGGCCGAACGCATCTGGTCCAAGGCCGCGGCCCAGGACATCCCGGCCGTCGAGCGCACCGGCTGCGCAACCAGTCACTGGTGGCGTCCCAGCTCATGGGCCTGGGCTTCGCTCGCTACGTCCTGCGCCTCGAGGCCCTGGTCGACGCCTCGCCCGAGGAGCTGGCCAACTGGGTCGGCCCCACCCTCGACCGCTACATCACCAGCCGACCGACGCGCCTCGCCGGCTGAGGTCCTCGGCGCCGATCGCCCGGCATCCGCGGGCGAGGTTTGTGCCGGGCGCCACCAACTGCACGGTTTCGGCCGGCTGGGCGTGGCCACGCCGGTGACGCGCCGGGCGACCACGACGGTGCTACCACGCCGCCCGGACGTCAGTTCGCGCGGCCCGTCGAGGGTGATGACCGGGCTCGTCACGTCCTGAATTCGAGCGACTGGAGGCTGGGCCGCGTCGTCCGGGGTGCGGACCTCGGTGGTCGGTCCGGCCTGCACCTCGATCAGGCGGACCTCCCGTTGCCGCCGGTGCTCCAGCGAGCCCTCACCCGATTCGAGCTCGCCGGTCCGGTCGATCAGCCGGGCTCGGGATCGTCGGGAATCACCTCGGCCAGTTGGCCGCAGGCTCGACTCCGCGGCTCGGTCGACACGGAGGACGGCGAAGACCTGGCGGCCGCGGCGGGTAGCGCACCTCGACCCGAGCGTCCGGATCCCGGACCTGCGCCTGGTCGCCGGGCGTGATCCAGGGCCGCGTGTCGAAGAGCAGCCGCCCGGGACCCTCGGTGAACTCGGCCAGCCAGTCCAGGCGTTGGAGCTGGGCGTCGGCGATGGTGGCGTCCACGCCGCGAGGCCCCACGTTGAGCAGCAGGTTGCCGCCCTTGGCCACGATGTCCACCCACGACCACAGCAGGTCGCGGCGGGACAGGAAGTCGGCCTCGTCGGACTGCTCGTTGTGCCCGAAGCTGGCGTCGATGCCCCGCACGCACTCCCAGGGCGTGGTCTGGATCTGGTCGAAGGTCGTGTACTCCGGCGTGCGCACGTCGAACAGCGGCGGCTTGGGCGGCACGATGCCCTTGTCGGCCTTGGCCGAGCGGGCCGCGGCCACGTCCAGCAGCCGGCGGGCCGGTCCGGTGCCCGCCGACCACCCAGGCCGGTGACCGGGGCATGAACCGATCGTTGACCACGCCGTCGGGCACGGCCCGGTAGTAGTCGGCCAGCAGGGCGGCCAGCTTGGCCGTCGAGGCCGGCCAGGAGATGTCGTTCCACAGCACGCTGGGGCGGTAGCGATCGATCAGCTCCCGGACCTGGGCCTCGGCGTAGGCGGGGTAGTCGCCGCCGGGCTGGGCCAGCACCAGGTCGCTGAACGTGCCCAGGGGATGGTCGTTGAAGGTCCAGTCCAGCCCGCCCGAGTAGTAGACGCCGAAGCGCATGCCCTGGCCCCGCACCGCCTCGGCCAGCTCTCCCACCACGTCGCGCTCGGAGAACAACCCGGACACGTGCGGGTTGCGCACCTCGGTCGGCCACAGGCAGTAGCCGTCGTGGTGCTTGGTGACCAGCACGACGTAGCGGGCGCCGGTGGCCGCGAAGCGCCGGGCCCAGTCGTCGGGGTCCCAGCTGGCCAGGCCGTCCTCCCAGTCCCGGGCGAACTGGTTGTAGGGCCGGTCGCCGTAGACCTGGCGGTGGTGCTCGGCCACCGGGCTGTCGGGGAAGGCCAGCGAGTTCTGGTACCACTCGGCATACGGCGACCAGGCCAGGGCGTCAGGCCGACGCTGGGCCAGCAGCGCGCCCATGTCCACGCCCACCGGGCGCGAAGGCGGGCACCGAGGCCGGGGTCCAGTGCACGAAGATGCCCAGCTTGGCGTCGCGCCACCAGGCCGGCACCGGGTGACGGCGTACCTGGCGCACCAAGCCGGCGTGGCCGGACCGGCTGGCGCGGGTGGCCATCAGTCGGCGTCCAGGGCCTGCTCGCGGGCCCAGCGGTAGTCGGCCTTGCCGGCCGGGCTGCGCACCACGTGGTCGACGAGCACGATCCGCTTGGGCAGCTTGTAGCGGGCCAGGTGCTTCTCGCTCTCGGCCAGCAGGTCGTCGGCGGTGGCGGTGGCGCCGGCCCGCAGCTGCACGACGGCCACCACCTCGTTGCCCCAGCGCTCGCTGGGACGGCCGGCCACCACCACGTCGTACACCGCGGGGTGGGCCATGAGGGCGGCCTCGACCTCCTCGGCGAAGATCTTCTCGCCGCCGGAGTTGATGGTCACCGAGTCGCGGCCCTGCAGGTCGACCAGTCCGTCGGCGGTGTAGCGGGCCCGGTCGCCGGGCACCGAGTAGCGCACGCCGTCGAGCACCGGGAAGGTGCGGGCGGTCTTGGCCGCGTCGCCCAGGTAGCCGAGCGGCACGCGGCCCTGCTGGGCCAGCCATCCCGAGCTCGTCCGAGCTCGGGTCGACCAGTTCGGTCATGGCCTCGTTCACGATGCACATCCCTGGACCCGGGCGTGAACGTGCCGGTGGAGACCGGCGAGGCCGCACCCGAGATCTGGGTGGCCTGCTGCCCGGTCTCCGACGCCCCCAGCCCGTCGAGCAGGCCCATGTCGGGCAGCAGCTCCAGGAAGCGCTGCTTGACCGGCGCGCTGAGGGCGGCGCCGCCGCTGACCATCATGATCAGCGAGCCCAGCTCGTAGTGGTGGCGCTCCAGCTCGTCGAGCAGCGGCCGCCCGAAGGCGTCGCCCACGATGAGCAGGATGTTCACCTGCTCGGCCTCGATGGTCGACCAGATGAGCGCGGGATCGAGGGTCTGGGTTCGAGACGGGATCACCACGGTGTTGCCGCCGCACAGGGCGTTGAAGGCCAGCCAGTGGGCGGCGCCGTGCATGAACGGGCGGGGCCGGCATCATGCGCACGCCGCCGTTGCGGGCGTTCTCCACGATCTGGTCCAGGTCGGCCCACTCCCGGCCGGTGCCGATCTCGCGCCCGCCGAGCGCGGCGGGATAGATGTCGGCCTGGCGCCACAGCACGCCCTTGGGCATGCCGGTGGTGCCGCCGGTGTAGAGCATGTAGAGGTCGTCGGGCCGGCGTTGCACCGCGGGCGGGCCGGTGGGCGCGGCGGCCAGCGCCTCCTCGTACCAGCGGGCGCCCGGCAGGCCAGCGCGTGGCCGGAGTCGTCGGGCACCTGCAGGAGCAGTTCCAGGTGCGGCAGGTCGGCCCGCACCTCCTCGAGCACGGGGGCGAAGGTGGAGTGGAAGATGACGCCGCGCGCCCCGCTGTCGGCCAGCAGGTAGCGCGAGCTCCTCGGACACGTAGCGGTAGTTGACGTTGAAGGGCACGGCCCGGGCCTGGTAGGCGCCCAACATGCCCTCCAGGTACTCGTTGCCGTTGTGCAGGTACAGGGCCAGGTGGTCCTGGCCCGACTGCCACCCCTCGAGCTGGTCGCGCTCGGCGCGGACGCGTGAACCCGGCGTCGAGCAGCACGTGGGCCAGCTGGTGGCTGCGCACGAGCAGTTGGGCGTAGGTGATGCGCCGGTCCCCGAACACGATGGCTTCGCGGTCGCCGATGGCCGCCGACACCGCCTCGTTGATGTCGGCCAGGTTGAGATCCATCCGCTCGACGTGCCCCCAGGTCGGCTCTCGGTGTCGGCCGATGCGGCCAGCGTCCCACCCAACAGGCAGGCGGGTGCGATCCTAGGTGCCACCCGGCGCAGAGCGCCCCGGCGGCGGCACGATCAGGTCGGTCAGGTAGCGACGCTCGGTCGAGTCGACGCACCGGCTGCGACCCACGCTGGTGTGGCCCTGGCCGTCGTAGGTCAACAGGACGCCGTGGTCGAGGTGGCGGGCCACCCAGGTGGCCGAGCTGAGCGGCGTGGCCGCGTCGCCGGTGTTGCCCACCACCAGGATGGTGGGCGAGCCCGGGGCCCGGACGATCTCGGGGGTGCGGGCCACGGGCGCGGTCCAGAAGGCGCAGGGCAGCAGCTCGTTGGCCACGGCGCCGCCCAAGCGGGGTGAGCGGGCTTCGAGGGACTGGGCCAGCTGCTGGTAGGCGGCCGCCCCGGTCGGGTGGGGCAGGTCGGCGCACAGCACGGCCACGTAGGTGATGAAGTCGGGGACGGCCCGGCGGTACTGGGCGGCCAGGTCGGCCAGGCCCTGGCCCTGCCCGGCGGTCGCCGCGGCCAGGGCGCGTCAGGAACGTCGGGCCCATGGAGGCGGGGTCGTAGGTGGTCTCGATGGCCGCGATGGCCAGCTCGGCCGGGCCCACCGGCGTGCCGTCGGCCGCGGTCAGCGGCTGCGCCGCCAGCCGGGCGGCCAGCTGGTCGTAGGTGGCGGCCGCGTCGTGGACCGGGCAGTGGGCGTCGGCGGTGCAGGCGTCGAAGATGGATCTGCAGGGTCTGGTCCAGGGCGCTGGTCTGCACGCTGAGGAACTGGCGCAGGTCCCAGTCCGGTTCGACCACCCCGTCGAGCAGCAGGGCCCGCAGGTGGGTGGGGTAGCGCTGGGCGTAGGCCAGGCCGATGGCCGTCCCGTAGGAGAAGCCGGCGATAGGTGAGCGTGGCCTGGCCCAGGGCCTGGCGGAGCTGGTCGAGGTCCCGGGCCGTGGTGTCGCGGTCGAGGTGGTCGAGCAGCGGACCGGCGTGGTCGCGTGCAGTCGGCGGCCAGCGCCTGGGCGGCCTGGTCCAGGGCGGCCAGCCCGGCGGTGTCGGCCGGGTCGGGATCGAGGTGCTGGAAGGCGGCGCATGGCCGGCCCGCAGTCCAGGGGCTGGCTCAGCCCCACGCCCCGTGGATCCCACGACACGATGTCGAACCGCTGGCCGAACCCGTTGGCCTGCCCGAAGCCGTCGCGCACCAGGGCCACGCCCGACGCGCCCGGGCCGCCCGGGTTGACCACCAGGGCGCCGATCCGCTGGCCGGGCTGGGTGGCCGGCCGGCGGATCACGGCCAGGCGCACCGTGGGCCCGTGCGGGTGGGCGTAGTCGAGCGGCACCGTCAGGGTGGCGCACGCCAGATCGGTCCCGCAGGAGGACCAGACCAGGGGAGCGGGGACGGGATCGTCAGGGCCGCCGGCCCGCCGGTGGGTCGGTCCCGGCGGGCCCGGCGACGTGGCGCCGCGGCGTGGTCGGAGGATGGGGCCGGGCCGGCGGTTCGGGGCGTACCCGGCGCAGGCCCCGAGCCCCAGGATGGCCGCCAGCGCCAGGCCCACCACGGCCAGGCACGGCCGCGGCCGGGAGCGCGTGGCTAGGGTCCGGCCCATGGGCCGCTCGACGGGTCACGTGGTGGCCGGTCGGGGCCGGCCGCTACTCGTAGTACCGGAAGATGATCTCGGCCACGCACGACGGCTTGGGCGCGCCCTCGACCTCGAAGGTGAACACCATGGTCACCTGCGCCCCACCGGCCACCTCGTCGACCGAGGCCAGCTCGGCGCCCAGGCGCAGCTTGGATCCGACCGGCACCGGCGACGGGAAGCGCACCTTGCCCGCGCCGTAGTTCACGGCCATGGAGATGCCCTTGACCGACAGGATCTCGGGCATGAGCCGCGGGCCGAGCGACAGCGTGAGGTAGCCGTGGGCGATCGGGCCACCGAAGGGGCCGGACTTGGCCCGTTCGGGGTCGACGTGGATCCACTGGTGATCACCGGTGGCCTCGGCGAACAGGTTCACCTGCTCCTGGGTGATCTCGATCCAGTCGCTGTAGCCGAGGTGCTGGCCGACCTTCTCCTGCAGCCCTGCGATTCCCTGCACGATGGTTGTCATGGTCCGATCATGCCCCGGTCGGCCCCTCGAACCAGCCCTGGCCGACCGGCCCTAGTGGAACCAGATCTTCTGGTACTGGCGGCTCATCGGATGCACCAGCAGGGCGACCAGCACCACCGGGAACAGGAACTCGAGGATGACGTTCAGGCTGAACAGGTCGCCCAGTCCGCTGGTGATGATGTGCAGGAGCGGGTAGAGGGCGATGGCGGAGGTGCCCACCGCCAGGTAGTAGCCCCAGCGCTTCTCGTTGGCGATGCCCATGCCGCCCGGCCACCTGGCCCACGGCCACCACCAGGAACAAGCGGGTTGTGGAAGCCGGTCAAGATGTTGAAGAACGCCTCGATGTAGAGCAGGAACGTCGCCATGTAGAGGGTCTGGGGCTGCGACGGGTTCGTCCAGCGGCGAGTCTCCATGGTTGACAGTCTGTCAGGGAACCAGCCGGATCGGAACGCGCCGGCCCAGCACGGTGCCGGTGGTGGGCGTGGTGCTGGCCGCCGGGGAGGGCCGTCGGCTCCGGCCCCTGACCGATCTGCGGCCCAAGCCGCTGTGCCCGGTCGGGGGCGTGGCCCTGGTCGACCTGGCCCTCGAGCGGGTCGGGGCCGCCGTGGCGGAGGTGGCGGTCAACGTCCATCACGGACGGGACCAGCTGGTCGAGCACCTGGTCGAGCCGCGGCGGTGCCCCCGGTGCACCTGTCCATCGAGGAACCCCAGGCCCTGGGCACGGCCGGCGCGCTCGGGCGCGCTGCGCCCCTGGATCGACCGGGCGAGGGGTCCTGGTCCACAACGCGGACGTCTGGTGCCGGGCCGATCTGGCCGCCTTCGTGGCCGGCTGGGACGGGCGAGCGCGTCCGGGTGCTGGTCTCGATCCCGGCGGGCGAGCCGATGCGGTTCGGCCCCCGGGTCGGGTTGGTGGCCACGCTGGTGCCCTGGACCGAGGTGGCCCGGCTGCCGGCGGCACCCGCCGGCCTGTACGAGACCACCCTGGCCCCGGCGGTCGCCGAGGGCCGCCTCGAGGTGGTGGTGCACCACGGAGCCTTCGTGGACTGCGGCACCCCCGCCCGCTACCTGGCCGCCAACCTGGCCGCGGTGGACGGCCCATCGGACGCCGCGGGCGGCGGGGACTCGATCGTCGATCCCCGAGCCCGGATCGACGGCCAGGTGGTGGCGTCGGTGGTCGGCGCGGCCCAGGTGTCGGGGCGCGTCGATCGGTGCGTGATCTGGGACGGCGCCCGGGTGGAGGCGAACGAGTCGCTCTCGCAGGTGGTGCGGGCGCCGGGACTCAGGCGTGACGTGGACTGCCGCTGAGCTCGACCGGCGTGGGCATCGGCTCGGCGTGGGCCGGCCGCGTGGATGGCTCGCAGCTGGCCGCAGGCGGCGTCGATGTCGGTGCCGCGGTTGGCGCGCACCGTGGCGTTCACCCCCAGCACGCCCAGGCCGTCGCGGAAGGCCCGGACCCGCTCGGGTGAGCGATCCCCGGGTCAGGTAGCCGGGCGTGGGGTTGAGCGGGATCAGGTTGACGTGCGCCCGCAGCGGCCTGACGAACGCGGCCAGCTCCCGGGCGTCGGCGGGCCGGTCGTTGACGCCGTCGATGAGCGCCCACTCGAACGAGAGCCGACGGTTCTTGACGCGCCAGGTAGCCCTGGCAGGCGTCGGCCAACGCGGCCAGCGGGTAGCGGGCGTTGATGGGGACGAGCTGGGTGCGCAGCTCGTCGTTGGCCGCGTGCAGCGAGACGGCCAGGTTCACCGGCAGCGCCTCGTCGGCCAGTCGGCGGATGCCGGGCACGAGCCCGACGGTGGACACGGTGAGGTGGCGGGCCGAGATCCCCATGTCGTCGTGGATGCGCTCGATCGCCGCCCAGGTGCGGTCGTAGTTGGCCAGGGGCTCGCCCATGCCCATGAACACGATGTTGGACACCCGCCGGGGCGGGTCGGCCGCCTGGGCCCGCTGTCGGGCCCGGGCCACCTGCTCGACGATCTCGCCCACCGACAGGTGGCGCTCGAACCCGGCCTGGCCGGTGGCGCAGAACCCGCAGCCCATGGCGCAGCCCGCCTGCGTGCTCACACACACCGTGCTGCGCCGGTCGTAGTGCATGAGCACGGTCTCGATGCTCATGCGGGTTCGGGCCGGTCGACGCCGGTCGCGTCGACGCCCCGCGGCCGTCGTCGCGGCAGGCCCCACAGCCACTTGACGGTGTCGCCGTCGATGCTGGTCGACTCGGCCAGCGGGGTGAGGGCGGGGGGCACGCGGTCGTCGAGGCGCAGCCGCACCGCCTTGGGCACGTCGGTCAGCTCGGCCAGCGTGGCGCCCCGGGCGTAGAGGCCCTGCCAGAGCTGATCGATCCGGTACCGGGGCTGGTCGTCGAGCAGTTCCGCCAGCTCAGGACGGGACAGGTCGTACAGCGACGGCATCTCGCGAGGCTAGCGATCAACTTGCCTGGCCCTCTGGTCGGCAAGCCTCCCGGCGGGCGCCTTCGGCATCCGGGTGGTGGGTCAGCCGTCGTCCAGGGAGCGGACGCCACCACTGGTGGGCGTGGTGCTCGACGAAGCCCAGGCTGGCGTAGAGCTGCCGGGCCGGGCTGGTTGTCGGCCTCCACGTAGAGCATCCCCGTGGTCAGGCCCTGGTCGGCCAGCCAGTCGAGTCCGGCCAGGACCAGCGCCCGGCCCAGTCCCTGGCCGTGACGATCCGGGTCGACGCCGATGACGTAGATCTCGCCCAGCGGCGGCTGGTGGTGGTCGTGGATCTTGGTCCAGCAGAAGCCGTCCAGATGGCCGTCGGGATCGTGGTGGAGCAGGAACCCGTCAGCTCGGAACCACGGCTCGGCCTCCAGGTCGGCTCAGCGTCCTCCAGGGTGCGGTCGGCCTGGTCGGGATGCCAGGCGAAGGCGCGGTTGTTCACCACCAGCCAGTCCGACTCGTCCCGGCCGACCTCGAAGGCGCGGGTGGTGATCGGCGGCGGGATGGCCCCGGTGGTCGGGCGGGACGGGGAGCGGGGCTCGCAGCTGGAGCGTGGTGCGCACCAGTTCGAAGCCGGCGGCCGCGGCCGCGGCCGCCACCTCGGGGGTGGCCGGCTCGGCGTCGATCTCCACCTCCGGGTCGCCTGCGGCCCGGGCCGCAGCCACCGCCTCGGCCACCGCCTGCTCGATCTGGTCGGGGCTCAGCGACCCCGACGAGTCGAGGTGGACGGGGCGCATGGGTTGACCCTAGGTCGGTAGGGTGCGAGCCGTGGACACCCCCGACACCCATCCCGAGACGCCGTCGCTGCGGGACACGTTCCCGGCGCTGCGCGAGGCCCAGAGCGTCTACCTGGGCCAGATCGACTCGCTGCAGTCACCCGACCGCAAGACCCACGAGCTGGTCCGCCTGGCCTGCTCGGTCATCCTGCGCCATCCGCTGGGGTCGAGCGCCACGCCATGCTGGCCGCCGAGTTCGGCGCCACCTGGGAGGACGTGGTCGGCACGCTGGTGCTGACCCAGCCCGGGTTCGGGCTGGTGCCCTCCCTGGAGGCCCTGGCCCCGGCCCGATCCGGGTTCGAGCGCGGCTTGGCGGTGGCGGACGACGACGGTTCCTGACACGATCGTCAGGTTTCGCGCCGCGGACGGGATCGCACGGTCGTGGCGACGTCGGCCTGCCCACCACACCCACCACGGGGGACGATGATGACCGAACCGGATGCCCCGCGACCCTTCCGGGTCGTCCCGGCGGTCACGCCGGACAACGAGCACTTCTGGTTGGGCGGGGCCGAGGGCGAGCTGCGCATGCTGCGCTGCCAGACCTGCGGGTGGTGGATCCATCCGCCGGTCAAGGTGTGCCCGATCGACCTCAGCCGCGACATCCGCCCCGAGGTGCTGTCGGGCCGAGGGACGCTGCACAGCTTCACCGTCAACTGGCAGCCGTGGTACCCCAACCTGGATCCGCCCTACGTGGTGGCGGTGGTCGAGCTGGCCGAGCAGGAGAACCTGCGCCTGACCACCAACCTGGTGGGGGCCGAGATCGACGACTGGGCCATCGGCCAGCCGGTGCGGGTGACCTTCGAGCCCTACGACGAGGTGTGGCTGCCCTTCTTCGAGCCCGATCCCGGACGGGCCGGCCGCCATCGTCGCGGCCTCGGCCTCGGTCGACCCGGCCGTGAACCCGGCGCCTCGGCGATCGAGCCCGCCGCTGCCCGTCGGCGAGCGGGCCGCCGTCATCTCCGGCGTGGGCCAGTCCCAGATCGGCCGGCGCATCTACCGCGATCCCCTGGAGCTGACGGTGGACGCCGCCCTGGCCGCCATCGAGGACGCCGGGCTGACCCGGGCCGACATCGACGGCCTGTCCACCTACCCGGGCAACATGGGGACCCCGCCGGGCTTCTCGGGCGCGGGCATCACCGAGGTCCACGACGCCCTGCGGCTCAACCTCAACTGGTTCGCGGGCGGACTGGAGCTGCCGGGCCAGCTGGGATCGGTGGTCAACGCCATCGCCGCGGTGTCGGCCGGGCTGTGCAACCACGTGCTGTGCTTCCGCACGGTGTGGGAGGCGTCGGCCCAGGGCGACCAGGGCCGGGCCTCGGTCACCAGCGGCGGTGGCGGCGGCAGCTTCAAGGCCACCGGGTTCATGCAGTGGACGCTGCCCTTCGGGGCGCCGTCGGCGTCCAACTGGATCGGGATGATGGCGGCTCGCCACTTCCACGAGTTCGGCACCACCCGCGAGCAGCTGGCCCAGATCGCGCTCAACGCCCGGCGCAACGCCGCGCTCAACCCCAACGCCATCTACCGCGACCCCATGACCCTCGACGACTACCTGTCGGTGCGCATGGTGTCCACCCCGCTGTGCCTCTACGACTGCGACGTCCCGGCCGACGGGTCGACCGCCGTCATCGTGTCGCGGGCCGACGCCGCGCCCGACCTGCGCAAGACGCCGGTGGCCGTCGAGGCGGTGGGCACGGCGCTGCACGGTCGACCGTCGTGGGACCAGTTCGACGACCTGACCACCATGGCCGTGCGCGACGCCGGCGCCATGATGTGGAGCCGCACCGACCTCACCCCGGCCGACGTGGACGTGGCCGAGCTCTACGACGGGTTCAGCTTCATCGCCCTGGCCTGGCTCGAGGCGCTGCGGCTTCTGCGGCCACGGCGAGGCCGGGCCGTTCCTGGAGGGCGGCTCCCGGATCGCCCGGGACGGCCAGATCCCGCTCAACACCCACGGCGGGCAGCTGTCGGCCGGGCGCCTGCACGGCTACGGGTTCCTGCACGAGGCCTGCGTGCAGCTGTGGGACGAGGGCGGGCGACGTCAGGTCGTGCGCCCGGGGGACGTCGTCCCGAGGTGGCCGTGGCCGCCGCCGGCGGCGGTCCGCTGGCCGCCAGCCTCCTGCTCACCCGCCGCTGATCCGCACCAGCGCTCAGCGAATCGCGCAGTAGGCGGGGAAGAACACCGGCTCGCGCCCGCCGTAGAGCTGGAGCGTCTGGCCTCGGCCTGCGAAGGTGGCGCTCGGATGAGCGATCATCGCCCGGAACGTTGGCGGATGATGCGGACCTGACCTGCGATCGGACCGGTCCCGTACGACGCCGGTACCTCGCCCTGTACCCGCCAGACGTAGTGGCCGTGATCGAGCGAGGTCCCCCATGAGTTCAGGCACGGTGGCTCGGTGTAGGTCAGGGTGGCGGCGTGGGTGGTGCCGTCGCGGTAGGGGTTGAACGGGTTCTCCGCGTGCACCCACCACGCCCCCGCGGCCAGGACGAGCAGATAGCGCACAGGATCCCCAGCCAGGGTCGCCGCCGGGCCGGGTCCAGCCGCTCCGACGTCGCCTCCGCCTGGCCGTCCAGCTCTGCCGGGCTCGATTCCTCACCAGCCATGCCCACCCCCAGCACTCGACCGGATCCTACCTGTCGGCCGGACCCGTCACCCTGGTTGAACCTGTCAGCGCAGCGACTCGTATGCGGTCGCTGGGCTGACAGGTTCGTCGCCGTCGGTTCACCGTGGGGCTACCAGCCCTTGAACTCGGTGGGCCGGCGCTCGCGGAAGGCGGCCATCCCCTCGGCCATGTCCTCGGTGGCCACGATCAGCTCCTGGAAGAAGGCCTCGTCCTCGAAGCTCTGCTCGCGGCTGGACTCGAAGCTGCGGTTGGCCAGGCGCTTGGTCAGCGACACGGCCTTGGTGGGCAGGGACAGGAACTTGGTGGCCAGCTCGTCCACGGCGGCGTCGAGCTCGGCCGCCGGCACCACCCGGTTCACCAGGCCGATGCGGTCGGCCTCGGCCGCCGGGCAGTCCTCGCCCAGCATGAGCAGCTCCTTGGCCCGGTGCAGCCCCACCAGGCGCGGCAGCAGGTAGCAGCCCCCGGCGTCGGGCATGATGCCGCGCCGCACGAACACCTCGATGAGCTTGGCCGAGTCGGCCATCACCACCAGGTCGCAGGCCAGGGCCAGCTGGGCGCCACCGCCGGCCGCGGTGCCGTTGACCGCGGCGATGACCGGCTTCTCGCAGTCCAGGATCGATCCCACCAGCCGTTGCCAGCCGGTGCGGATGAGTCGGGCCGGATCGCCCAGGGCCCGCTCGGGCGCGCCCTCGGGCCGGGGCGGGCCGGGGCGCTGGGGGCCACCCAGCGCCGCCCCCGTGCAGAAGTGGCGCTCGCCCGTGCCCCGCAGGACCACCACCCGCACGGCCAGGTCCTCGGAGGCCTCGATGAACCGGTCGGCCAGGCGGTCGCGCATGTCGCCGGCCAGGGCGTTGCCCTGATCCGGGCTGTTGATGGTGAGCCGGGCGATGCCGTCGGTCACCTCCCAACGGATGAGGTCGTCGACGTCTCGCTCGTCAGCCATGCTCGATGGTCCCCCGTGGGTCGGTTCGATCGGGGCAAGTGGCAGCGGGGCCCCTTTGCCGGAGAAGATGGGCCAGCGTAGTGTGCAGGAGCTGAACCTGACGTCCGTGTCAGGGAACGCGCGGTCGACCGTGAGGTCGATCACGAGCTCGACAGTGAGGGAGGGCAACCGTGGGCACCTTCGACGGCAAGGTGGCGCTGGTCACCGGAGCAGGTCGCGGCATCGGCCGCGAGGAGGCGATGCTGCTCGCCGCCGAAGGTGCCCAGGTCGTCGTCAACGACGTGGGTGGCGCGGCCGACGGCAGCGGCACCGACAGCGGCCCGGCCCAGCAGGTGGTCGACGAGATCCTGGCCGCCGGCGGCAAGGCCGCGGCCAACACCGACGACATCTCCACCTGGGCCGGGGCCTCGGCGCTGGTCGACCAGGCCGTCGAGACCTTCGGCGGGCTCGACGTGGTCATCAACAACGCCGGCATCCTGCGCGACCGCCTCAGCTTCAACATGACCGAGGAGGAGTGGGACGCGGTCATCGCCGTGCACCTCAAGGGCCACTTCGCCGTGGCTCGCCACGCCGCCGCCTACTGGCGGGCCCGATCCAAGGAGACGGGCGAGCCGGCCGGGCGCCGCCATCGTCAACACGGCCAGCGAGTCGGGGCTGTACGGCAACGCCGGCCAGGCCAACTACGCCGCGGCCAAGGCGGGCATCGCCGGCATGACGATCGTGCTGGCTCGCGAGCTCGAGCGCATCGGCGTGCGGGTCAACGCCATCGCTCCGGTGGCCCGCACCCGCCTCACCGAGGCCCTGGCCGGCGACTACATGAAGGCGGACGAGACCGGCTTCGACCGGTTCTCCCCGGCCAACGTGGCCGCGGTGGCCTGCTGGCTGGCGTCGGATCTGGCGTCGGGCATCTCGGGCCAGGTGGTCAAGGTGCAGGGTGGCCAGCTCCAGCTGCTCGAGGGGTGGCGGCCCGCTGACCGAGGTGACCGACGACAAGGAGTGGACGCTCGACTCGGTGGCCGTCCTGCGCGACGCCATCCTGGGCGACACCGACGGCTCGGTCCCGCCCTTCTTCTTCCCCTCGCCGCCGGCGGACCGCGCGCCGTATCCCACCGGCGCGTGAGCGCACCGCCGGCATGAAGCTCGACTACGACCCGGCCGACGAGGCCTTCCGCGACGAGCTCATCGCCTTCCTCGACGAGCACACCCCGCCGCAGATCCGCGGGGGCCGCGACTGGATCGGCGACGACGAGGACACCGATGCCGACGGCATCATGGTCATCCCCGACTGGGCCCGCGACTGGCAGGCCACGCTGTTCGACCACGGTTGGATGATCCCGGGCTACCCGCCCGAGCTGGGCGGCCGAAACGCCACGCCCGGTCCAGACGCTCATCTACCTCGAGGAGATGGCGGGTCGGGGCCTGCCCCGGTCGGTCCACTTCGGCGGCTACGCCATCGTGGGCCCGTCGCTGCTCGAGTTCGGCGACGACGACCAGCAGGCGCATGGCTCCCGCCGCCATCCGGGGCGACACCGTGTGGTGCGTGGGCATGTCCGAGCCCGATGCCGGCTCCGACCTGGCCAACCTCTCCACCCGGGCCGTGGTCGACGGCGACGCCTTCGTGGTGAACGGCCAGAAGGTGTGGACCAGCTACGCCATGGTGGCGGCCAAGTGCTTCTGCTACGTGCGCACCGATCCCGACGTGCCCCGCCACAAGGGCATCTCGGCGCTGATCATCGACATGGACTCGCCCGGCATCGAGGTGCGTCCGCTGCACCAGATCTCGCATCGGGCCGAGTTCGCCGAGGTCTTCTTCTCCGACGTGATCGTGCCCCGGGCGAACCTGGTGGGCGCGCTCAACGACGGCTGGCGCATCACCATGGGGGCCCTGGCCCACGAGCGGGGCGCGCTTGTGGGTCGAGGGCGTGATGGGGGCGCAGCGGGGGATCGACGACCTGGTGCTGCTGGCCCGCCGACCTGGGTGTGGATGGCGACCCGGTGGTGCGGCGCCGCGTGGCCGAGCTGGCCGCCCGGGTCCGGGCGCTGCGGGCCATGGGCTACAAGGGGTTCGCCTCCTTCGCCCAGGGCAGCTCCGCGCCCGAGCACAGCTTCATGAAGATGGCCACCTCGGAGGTCCGCCAGTCCATCTACGAGCTGGCCATCGACCTGCAGGGCGCCAACCGGGCCGTGCTCGATCCGGCCCTGGCCGCCGAGGGCGGACGCTGGCACCGCTCGTGGCTCACCTCGCTGGCCGCCACCATCGGCGGTGGCACCTCCGAGATCCAGCGCAACGTCATCGCCACCCGTGTCCTCGGCCTGCCCGAGAGTGACTGACCGACCCGACACGACATCGACTCGACACGACGAGCCATGACGTACGAGGACAGGACCGACGGTGGACTTCAGCCTGAGCGAGGAACAGGACCTGCTGGTCGACACGGCGCGGGCCATGTTCGCCAACGAGTGCCCGCCGGCGCTGGTGCGGGCCGTCGGTGCCGATCCCGACCAGGCCCGCCAGCTGTTCGACCGCCACCTGCGGGACTGGGTCGGCCTCGGCCGCCCTGCCCCCCGACGGCTCGATGGTCGACCTGAGCCTGTTCCTGATCGAGGCCGGCGCGGCCGTGTCGCCCGGTCCCTTCCTGGCCACGGCCGGCTGCTTCGTCCCCCTGCTGCGCGCCGCCGGTCACGAGCTGGCCGACGACGCCACCGCCGGGTCGGTCACCGGCACGGTGGCCATCGCCGGTGCCGACGGGGTGTGGGCCCCCGACGACGGTCGGGTCAGCGAACCCAGGTGATCGACGCCCACCTGGTCGACCAGGTGGCGGTGGTCACGCCGGGCCCCGGGCTGGTGGTGGTGCCGGCCGACTCGCTGGCTCGCCACGAGATCGAGACCCTGGACATGGCCCGCGCCTGGTTCACCGTGGAGGTGACCGACGAGGTGATCGCCGGCGGCCGAGCCGCTGGATCCCGGCCGCGCTCGACGACGCCGTGGAGCGGGCCACGGTGGCGGTGGCCGCCGACGCGGTGGGCGCGGCCCGCTGGCTCATCGACTCGTCGGTGGCCTACGCCAAGGAGCGCATCCAGTTCGCCAAGCCCATCGGGTCGTTCCAGGCCGTCCAGCACAAGCTGGTCGACGCCGCCCTGGCCTACGAGGAGGCCGCCGCGGCGGTGGCCCACGCGGCCATGTGCATCGACGCCGACGACGCCGACCGCCACCGGGCCGTGCACGTGGCCAAGGCCATGGCCGGCCTGGGGGCCCGCCAGGCGGCGCGCGACGGCCTGCAGACCTTCGGGGGCATCGGCTTCACCTGGGAGCACGACCTGCACCTGCACCTGCGCCGGGCCTACGGCGACGACGCCCTGTGCGGCACCCACGAGTGGCACCTCGACCGCCTGGCCGATCTGCTGCTCGCCCCGCGCAGGGCTGGCTGACGGTCGGCTCGCCCGGCGATACCTGACGCCGGCGTCAGGTATGCTCGCGCGCGACTCGCGACACGACGATGTATCGACCCACCAACCAGGGGGGAACCATGAGCGACCGGCTCGCCATCGACGCGGTGAAGGTGGGGGACGAGGCGCCCTCGCGCACCCACAAGCTGACCCGCTCGGACCTGGTCATGTACGCCGGCGCGTCCGGCGACTTCAACCCCATGCACACCGACGAGGTCTCGGCTCAGGCGGCGGGGTTGCCCAGCGTCTTCGGTCACGGGATGTTCACCATGGGGCTGCTGGGCACCGCCCTCACCGACTACGTGGGGGTGGGCAACCTGCGCAGCTACAAGGTCCGGTTCACCAAGCAGACCTGGCCCGACGAGGAGCTCACCACCAAGATCGTGGTCACCGGCACCCGCGACCGAGGGCGACGAGCAGCTCATCGACCTGGAGTGCTCGGTGGCCAACGCCGACGGCGAGGTCAAGGTGGCCGGCGAAGCCGTCGCCGTGGCCGGGTAGCGGTGACGGCCCGACGCCACGCCCGGTCCTGAGCAGCCGAGCGTCCGAGATGCCCATCCACTACGACAAACGTGACGACCACATCGTGGTCATCACCATCGATCGCCCCGAGGCCCGCAACTCGCTGGACCTCTACCACTTCCGCGACCTGGCCAAGGCGTGGAAGGACTTCCGCTACGACGACGACCTGTGGCTGGCCATCGTCACCGGCGTGCCCGGCCAGTTCATGACCGGCGCCGACCTCAAGACCTACATCCCCCAGGTCACCGACCTGGCCACCAAGATCGGGTCGGGCGAGGTCACCGAGATCGACGGCTGCAAGCTGGAGGACGGCACCCGCGCCGTGCTGCGCGACGTGAAGATCTACAAGCCCATCGTGGCCGCCATCGACGGGCCGTGCGTGGCCGGGGGCATGGAGATGCTCGGCGGGGTCGACATCCGCATCGCCACCCACAACGCCATCTTCGGGGTGATGGAGCCCAAGCGGGGCCTGTTCGCCGGCGGGGGCACCACCGCCCGGCTGCCCCGCCAGCTCAACTTCCCGGCGGCCATGGAGTTCCTGCTCACCGCCGAGGCCTTCCCCGCGTCGCGAGCGCTCGAGCTGGGTCTCATCAACGAGATCGTCGAGCCCGAGGACCTGATGGACCGGGCGCTGGAGTGGGCGCATCGCATCACGGCCAACGCCCCGGTGGCGGTGCAGGCCACCAAGGAGTCGGTGCTGCGCGGGCTGGCGGGCACGCTCGACGACGCCTACCAGATCGAACAGCAGCTCTCGTCCATGGTGTTCGCCACCGAGGACGCCAAGGAAGGTCCCAAGGCCTTCAAGGAGAAGCGCGAGCCGAGGTGGCAGGGTCGTTGACGATCGGGGCCGGCTCGGTGACGTCGACGCCGAGGTGACCGCGGTGGACCCCCGCCAGCCCTGCCTGATCGGGGTGGGCCAGCGCACCTGGCACCTGAGCGGTGACGAAGCAGGCCCCCGAGCCGCTGGCCATGCTGGACGAGGTGGTGCGCCTGGCCGCGGCCGACGCCGGCGGCCCGCGGTGACGTGCTCGGCGCGGTGCAGAGCCTCGACGCGGTCTACTGCATGAGCTGGCCCTACGACGACCTGCCCGGACGGCTGGCCGACGTGCTGGGGATCGATCCGGCCCGGCGTCACTACTCGGGCATCGGGGGCACGATGCCCCAACGCCTGCTGTCGGCCGCGGCCACCGCCATGGTGTCGGGCGATCTGGACGTGGCCCTGGTGTGCGGGGCCGAGGCCCTCGACACCAAGCGGCGGCTGAAGAAGGCGGGCGACGTCCGGCCTGGTCGTTCCGCCATCCCGAACCGCCGCCGTTCCCCTTCGAGGCGCCCTTCCATCCCGCCGAGATGGCGCATGAGGTGTTCCAGGCCTGGCTCACCTTCGCCACCCGCGACGTGGCCCGCCGGGCCCGCCTCGGGGTGGCACCCGAGGACTACCGCCGACGGATCGGTCAGCTGCTGGCCCCCATGTCCGAGGTGGCGGCCACCAACCCCAACGCCTGGTTCCCGATCGCCCACGACGTCGACGACCTGATCGTGGCCCGCCCCGACAACCGCATGGTCGGCTACCCCTACACCAAGACCATGATGTCGATCATGGACGTGGACATGGCCGGGGCCCTGATCCTGGCCACCCACGAGGCCGCTGATCGCCTGGGGGTGCCGGCCGATCGCCGGGTGTACGTGCGGGGCTGGGCCGAGGCCCACGATGCCGTCTACGTGGCCGAGCACGTGGACCTGTCGCGCTCGCCGGCCATGGACTGGGCCTTCGCGGGGGCGTTGGGCACCGCCGGCGTGGGCATCGACGACAGTCGCCCACCTGGACCTGTACTCGTGCTTCTCCTCGTCGGTGCACTTCGCGGCCGACGCGCTGGGCATCGATCCGGTGGCCGACGGGCGAGCGGTGACGGTGACCGGTGGACTGCCCTATGCGGGGGGCGCGGCCAGCAACTACCTGGCCCACGCGGTGGCCACCATGGTCGGCGAGCTGCGGGCCGATCCCGGTTCGTTCGGCCTGGTCTCGGGCGTGGGCATGCACATGACCAAGCACAACGCGGTGGTGTACTCGACCGAGCCCGGTCCCGGGCTGCCCACCCCGGTGCCCGCCCGAGCCCGACGCCTGGCCCGAGCCGGCCACCGTGCCCATCGTCGACACGTGGACCGGCCCGGCCACCGTGGCCACCTACTCGGTGGTGCACGGCCGCCACGGCGGTCCCGAGTGGGGCCTGGTCGTGGTCGACCTGGCCGACGGTGGTCGGAGCTACGGGCGGGTGGACGACGTCGACCTGCTGGCGGCCATGGAGGCCGAGGAGTGGGTCGGGCGCACGGTCACGGCCACGCCCGACGGCCCGGTCAACCGCGTCCACGCTTGAGCCCGCCTGCAAATTGGGCATCTTTGCCCTCGGTATCCGAACATTTCCGTGCCCAGTTCTGCCTTTGCCGCGGTCAGGAGCTGAGCTGGTAGGCGTGGACGGCGCCGTCGTCGCCGCCCAGGAACAGGGTGCCGAGCGAGATGGCCGGGTTGGTGGCCGACGCGGCCGTGCCGCTCGACCACAGCGGGCTGCACACCGCTGGCGCCGATCCCGCGCAGCCCTGGACCCCGTTGGCGTCGAAGGCCGCGCCGTGCACGAACACCAGCCCGTTCGACACGAGGGGCGACCCGAGCACGTCGCCGCCGCTCTGGGGCGCCGTGGTCATGAGAGGCTGGCAGACCACCGGCGAACCGCCGCAACCAGCTGCGCCGGCTGCATCGAAGGCGTCGAGCACGAAGCCCGGCGAGCTGTCGGCCGACGTGACGTACACCCGGCCGCCCGCCACCGCGGGCGTGCTGAACCAGATCTCTGAGGGCAGGGTCGCCGTCCACAGGGGCTGGCAGACGGCGGGGGAGCCCGAGCAGCCAGTGACGCCGGCGGCGTCGAAGGCGACCAGCTGGGGGATGATGTTGGCGCTCGGCGGGACGGGTGGGGCGAGGGTCTCGAGATAGCCGACACCCCCCGACACGTCCACCGACCCCGTGGCGCCCCCCGGCAGGGCAACGGTGAACAGCGGTTGGCACACCACTGGCGTGCCCGAGCAGTTGGTGGTGCCGGCCTCGTCGTAGGCGGCGGCCACCGCGCCCGGTGTGCTCTGCCACTGGGCCACGTAGACCCGACCGTCGGCGATGGACGGAACCCCGAAGGCGTTGATCGGCGCCGACCAGAGCGGCTGGCAGACCTTCGGCGTCCCCGAGCAGTTCGTGGTGCCGGTGGCATCGAAGGCCTCGAGCGCAGGGCTGGGCGCACGGGTCAGCGTGTTCACGAACAAGTGCCCGCCATCGACGTTCACGCCCAGGGGCGAGTAGACGTCGGCCGTCCACAACGGTTGGCACACCTTCGGGCTGCCGGAGCAGTTGGTGGTGCCGGTGGCGTCGAAGGCCGCGAGCTCACCGACGTCTCCGGATTCCAAGGAGAACGTCTCGTACACCGTGTTGCCTGATACCAGTGGGGTGCCCGCCGAGTCCATACCGGCCACCGAGGCCGTCCATAGCGGTTGGCAGACCTTGGGTGTGCCCGCGCAGCCGGTCTGGCCGTCTGTGCTGGCCGCGATCAGATGGCCGTCGAGGCTCCCGGCGTAGAGCGTGGACCCGCTCACCACTGCGGAGGTCTGCCGAGATTCTGCGCGGTTGTAGATCCCGCCGGCCGGGAAGGTCTCCACTTGGTGCAGGCGGGCCAGGTTGGCCGCGCCGATGATGTTCTCGCCGCTGTCGTTGCCGTTGAGGGCGGGGTTGCCCATGTACTGGGTCCAGCTCTGGCAGGCGGTGCACATCGCCAGCAGCAGCGCGGCTCCCACCACGGCCACCAGCCTCGATCGTGGTCCACCCACCTGCGCCGCCCTTTCGACCGTCCGGCTCCGGCAACGTAGCTCATCGGCATCCCGGGCCGACTGGTTGAGCGCCCGGCCGTTCAGCCGGTGACCTCGACCCGAAGACCGCCGACGAAGTGCAGGAACTCGGCCCGGCTGAGGTGCTGGCCGGTCACCATCAGCACAACACCCTGTTCGGTGAAGTAGGCCGACCACTGCTCGGATCCTTCCGAGCTCTGCGTGAGGTCCAGGCGCCGCCCCTCGACCACGGGGTGCTCCCAGTCCCTGGACGAGTCGAAACTCGCCATCCAACCCGCCGGGTAGTCGGCTTCGGTGGAGGCATTGGCCATCAACGTGATCGGTTGGGGCGGGGGGATGGACGTCCCGAGTGTGGCCGCGTCCAGGTACACCAGCGAGTACAGGGCCCGAGGTCCGCCGGGGCGGCCCTGGTCCTGGGTTGGCCGGGTGCCGTTGCGGTCGACACCGATGATGGCGATCGAGGATCCGCCCACGGCGCTGCGGACCGGTTGGTAGCCCGGGGGCACGTAGTCGGCGTTGAGCTGTGCGGCAGTGACCACCGGGATCGGACCCGAGTTGGTCGTCGTGGTCGGTTGGGTCGACTGGGTCGGCTGGCCGACGGTGGAGAGGCCCGACTCCTTCGAGCCCCGGGCGGCCACGATGGCGGCGCCCACGGCGAGGACGACCACGACCACCACCACGGCGGAGCCGGCGAGGTGGCGGCGACGTCGTCGGCGCTGTCGTCGCTGGAGGTCGGGGATGGTCGGCGGGTCGGCGGGACCGATGCCGGTGAGGGCGTCGAACCGGTCGTCGAGCCGGTCGTCGAAGCGGTCGTCACTGCTCATCGTCGGTCGACCCCCCGGGCTCGAGTGCCTTGGCCAGCGCCCGGCGGGCGGCAGACAGGGTGGCGGCCGCCGTGCCACTGGCCACGCCCATGGCCTCGGCGGTCTGCGCCTCGGTCAGGTCGCCCAGGTAGCGCAGCACGATCGCCTCGCGCTGACGGGCAGGTAACGCGTTCACCGCCCGCCACAACTCGATAGCCGGCTCGTCCAGATGGATGGATGCCGTTGGCCGGGTCCGGTCCAGCAGGGCGCGCTCGTGCCGACGACGTCGGCCGCGACGGCGAGCCGCGTTGACGGCCACCCGGAAGGTCCACGCGGTCGGATCCTGCGGTCGCCGGTTGCCGTCCCACCGAGCCAGGCAGCGGGCGCACGCCTCAGCCACCACCTCACCGCCCTCGTCGGGATCGCCGAGCAGCACGGTCACGGCGTCGGCCAGCCGGCGGTAGTTGGCCCGGTACCAGCCCTCGAAGTCGAGGTCAGCGGCCCGAACGCCGCTCACCTCGTCGCCGATCAGCGCCTCGTCCCCTTGGTACGCCATCAGGGCGTTCTCCCGCTCGATCGTGTCAACCCCGTTCGAGCCGGCCATCGCCTGACAGAGTCACCCCGGCGCTGATCTCTTTAGTCGGTTCCGAGCGCCGGAGCCCACGTCTCCGGGCTCACCCCGGCGGTCGCCGCGATGGTCAGGCCGGCTTGGGCTCGCGGGGGAGTCCCAACACCCGCTCGGCCACGATGTTCTTGTTCACCTCGGTGGTGCCCCCGGCGATGGTCAGCGACCGCGAGTGGATGACCTGCGAGCCCCAGTCCGCATGACCGTCCGGCCGGGCCGGGTCGAGGTCGACGGTGGCCAGGCCCAGGATGCGCGTGGCCAACAGCGGGAGCTGCTGGCCGACGCGGCTCCACACCAGCTTGATCAGGCTGCCCTCGGGTCCCGGAGGCAGGCCCTGCAGGGCCCGGGCGGTGGCCCGCTCCGAGAGCAGCCGCTGCAGCTCGGCGTCGATGTAGAGCTGGGCCAGCTCCTGGCGCACCACGGGATCGTAGGTGCGGTCCGCCGCCTGCGCCTGGCCGATGAGCTCGCGCACCCGGCGCCGGGTCTGGATGTGGAGGTTGGCCACGCCGCTGCGCTCGAAGCTGAGCGTGGCCATGGCCACCATCCAACCCTGCCCTTCGGGACCCAGCCGGGCCGAGTCGGGCATGCGCACCTCGTCGAAGAACAGCTCGCAGAAGTCCTCGTCGCCCGTGGCCGTGCGCAGCGGTCGCACCTCGATGCCCGGCGTGCGCATGTCCACCAGGAAGCAGGTGATGCCCTGGTGCTTGGCGGCCGACGGATCGGTCCGCACCAGCAGCTCGCACCAGTCGGCCAGCTGGCCGTAGGTGTTCCACACCTTCTGGCCGCTGATGATCCAGTCGTCACCGTCGCGGCGGCCTCTGGTGGCCAGCGAGGCCAGGTCGCTGCCGGCGTCGGGCTCGCTGAACCCCTGGCACCAGATCTCGTCGCCCCGCAACATGGGACGCAGGAAGCGCTCGGTCTGCTCCTCGGTGCCGAAGCTCATGATGGACGGGGCGATGTTGGCCAGGCCGATCGGGTTGAGCGGGCTGGGCGCCCCGGCCCGGTCCAGCTCCTCGGCCAGCACCACCTGATGGGCCAGGCCCAGCCCGCGACCGCCGTGCTCCACCGGCCAGTCGATCCCCGTCCATCCGGCGTCGGCCATCAGGTTGTTCCACTCGCGCATGTGGGCGAGCCAGATCGAGTCGGGATCACCCTGGAACTCGAGACCCCGATACGGGCGCTACGCAGTGCTCGGCCAACCAGGCGCGGGCCTCGCGCCCGGAACTGATCGGGATCGGGCGGTTCGGTCAGCTCGTCCACCGCCGGATGCTAACCTGACGCCCGTGTCAGGTTCGGAATCGATCAGCGGCCCCCGTTTCGATCTGCCCATGATCGAGCCCGAGTCCGAGCCGTACTGGCAGCGCGCTGGCCGAAGGCCGGTTGCTGATCAAGCACTGCAACGCCTGCGACCGCCACCACTTCTATCCGCGTCCGTTCTGCCCGCACTGCTGGAGCGACGACGTGGAGTGGGTCGAGGCCAGCGGCGGCGCCACCCTCTACACCCACTCGGTGGTCTACGTGAACGACCTGCCGCCCTTCGGGCCCCAGGTGCCGTACGTGGCCGCCGTGGTCGACCTGGACGAGGGTCCGCGGATGATGACCCGGGTGGTCGACTGCGAGCACGACGCCCTGACCATCGGCATGCGACTACAACTTCGTACCGAACCGGTGACCGACGAGGTCACCATGGCCGTCTTCGTCCCGGCCTAGCAGCACAAGCACCCTCGAGGCGAGTGGGGGCACCCGCTCGGGGGATCGGCAACACCAACGAGGGGGAACCACATGCGTCAGCCATCGCGTTCGAGACCGCGTCGCCCGGCTGGGGGTGGTGTGGATGCTGGTGGCCACGGCCACCCTGGGGGTGGTCTCGTCGACCACCTCGGCCGCCGACCTGCCGCCCAGCGCCAGCCCCGCCACCTGGCCGGCCACCGACACCTGGGAGAACAGCACCGCCCCGGTGGTGGGCTGCGATCCCATCGCCGTCCAGCCGTCCTCGGCCACGTCCTGCCTGCTGCCCTTCCCCGACGACTTCCTGACCGTCCACGATCCGGGCACCCCCACCGGCCGGCAGGTCGACTTCCCGACCGCCGACATGGGACAGAACAACGGTCGGGGTCCGCATCGATCCGACCGCCTGGAACCTCCAGGACGGCTTCAGCCCGGGATCGCCCATCGTCGTGCACGTGCCGGGCATCGACCTGGCCCGCAGCGGCGTGGCCCCCATCACCAACATCGGGGCGTCGCTGAAAACCAACGCCCCGATCGTGCTGCTCGACGCCACCACCGGCCAGCGCGTGCCCTACTGGGCCGAGCTCGACGCCAACGATCCCGACCCGAGCGAGCAGGCGCTGCTCATCCACCCGGCCGTGAACTTCGGCGACGGGCACCACATCATCGTGGCCCTGCGCCGGCTCGAGGACAGCAGCGGCGCGCTGATCCCCACCACCCAGGTGTTCCGTGACTACAAGCAGGCCGTGACCCCGCCCACGCCCGCCGAGCAGGCCCGGGTGCCCCACATGGAGGCGATCTTCTCCGAGCTGGCCCTCCACCACGTCGTGCGCAACGACCTGTACCTGGCCTGGGACTTCACCGTGGCCAGCACGCAGAGCCTGACCGGGCGGATGACCCACATCCGCGACGACGCCTTCGCCCAGCTGGGTTCGGCCGCGCCCACCTTCTCGGTGACCACCAGCACCGACTTCACCACCGCCCAGAACGCGTCGGTCGCCCGCGAGGTGGTGGGGACGTTCCAGGTGCCCAACTACCTGAGCGGTACCGGCGGGCCCGGCTCCACCTTCGTCCTCGACGCCGACGGCCTGCCCGATCCAGAACCCGACCAACCCGATGCTCACGGCCAACTTCGACTGCATCGTCCCCAGGGACGTGATCAGCAGCGGGAGCCCGGCCTCGGGTGGCTCGGTCTACCCCGCCCACGCCATGCTCTACGGCCACGGGCTGCTGGGTGACGCCAGCGAGGTCAACTCGTCGCCCCAGGAGCACCTGGCCAACGAGCACGACTTCGTCATCTGCGGCACCAACTGGCTGGGGCTGTCGCAGGACGACGTGGCCACCGATGCCGGCATCCTCCAGGACATCTCGAAGTTCCCGACCCTGCCCGACCGGGGCCAGCAGGGGATGCTCGACTTCCTCTACCTGGGTCGGCTGATGGACCTGACCAGCGGGTTCGACAGCTCCCCGGCCTTCCAGGCGGCCGGGGGCACGCCGCTGATCGCGCCCCACGACCTGTCCTATGACGGCAACAGCCAGGGCGGCATCCAGGGTGGCGCCCTCACCGCGGTCGGCCAGGACTTCACCCGGTCGGTGCTGGGCGTTCCCGGCATGGACTACTCCGTGCTGCTTGAACCGCAGCGTCGACTTCGCCCCGTTCCTGTCACTTCCTCAACGCCAACTACCCCGACAAGCTCGACCAGGCCGTCGGCTTCGCGGTGATGCAGATGCTGTGGGACCGCTCGGAGATGGACGGCTACGCCAACCACATCACGGCCAACCCGCTGGAGGGCACACCGGTGCACCAGGTGCTGCTGGACGAGGCGTTCGGTGACCACCAGGTGGCCAACATCGCCACCGAGAACGAGGCCCGCACCATTGGTGCCCGGGTGCACCGCCCGGCCCTGGCCCCCGGTCGCTCGCCCGACGTCTCGTCGTTCTGGGGGATCGCGTCGCTGCCCGTCGACGCCCGTATGCCGGCTCGGCCCTGTTCATGTGGGACAGCGGATCGCCCCCGCCGCCCACTGACCAACATCCCGCCCAGCGCCGGCAGCGATCCCCACGGGTTCCCCGGTCCCAGCCCATCGTGCGCGAGCAGGCGGCCGCCTTCCTGCTGAGCGGCTACGTGCTCAACGTGTGCGGGACCGCCCCCTGCACCGCCGTGCCATAACACTGGCCCTCTGGTCGGCAAGCCTCCCGCCGGGCGCTGCCTCCCGTCGACGAACGCGAGTTGTGCACCCCGGGGTGCACAACTCGCGGTCGGTGCCTAGGGATCAGCCCGGGGGAGCGAAGAACTCGAGGGCGATGTTGTCGGGATCACGGAACGACAGCCCCGATCCGTAGCCGGCGTCCACGATGCCGCCGTTGTCGATGCCCAGCTCGCCCAACCGGGTCTCCCAGGCCTCGAGGTCGGCCCGGCGGGCGCAGGCGAAGGCCACATGATCGAGGCCGACCCGCCGCTCGTCGAACGGCTCGGAACGGCCGTCGGGGAACTGGTGCAGACCGACCAGGGTCGATCCCACGGCCCACACCACGTGGCGGAACGGGCCGGTGTCCTCGTCGAGGACAGGCTTGGCGTCGAACAGCCGCTCGTACCAGGGCACGCTCGTGCCCAGATCGCTCACCGTCAGCGCCACGTGGGTGATGGTTGGAAACTCCGGCATCGCCTGTCCTCCCCAGTTGGATGGGGCGAACACTAACGACCCGCGGTTCGGGCCGCCCTGGATCGCGCCCCACCGTCAGTTCTTGCCCAGGATCATGGTGCCGTTGGCGCAGAACCAGCCGCCGGTGCCCGACACGCAGGCCAGCTCGGCGTCGGCCACCTGACGCTCGGCGAAGCCGGTGGCCGCGTACTCGCCCCGCAGCTGGCGGGTGGCCTCCACCAGCAGGAACAGACCCCGCATCCCCGGATGGCAGGCCGAGAGGCCACCGCCGTCGGGGTTGGTGGGCAGCGCCCCGCCGAGGCGCAGCTTGCCGTCGGACACGAAGGGACCGCCCTCGCCCTTGGCGCAGAAGCCCAGGTCCTCCAGCGTCTCGAGCACCATGAAGGTGAAGGCGTCGTAGATGCAGCACAGGTCGATGTCGTCGCGGCTCACCCCCGCCTGGGCGAAGGCGTGGGCCCCGGACACCGCCGCCGGGCCGGTGGTGAAGTCGTCCCACTCCGACATGGTGGTGTGCGACACCGCCTGGCCCGACCCCAGCACCCACACCGGCTCGGTGCGCAGGTCGGCCACCCGGTCCTCGGCCACCAGCACCACCGCGCAGCCGCCGTCGGAGCGGATGCAGCAGTGCAGCTTGGTGAAGGGATCGGCGATCATCCGGCCCGACTGCACCTCGTCGATGGTGATCGGGTCGCGGTAGTAGGCGTCGGGGTTGAACCCGGCGTTGTAGCGGTGGGAGACGGCGATCTCGGCCAGCTGCTCCATGGTGGTGCCGTAGTCGTGGCGGTGGCGGTTGGTGGCCATGCCGTACTTGGCGATCAGGGTGTGGCCGTAGGGCACCTCGTACTGGATGGGACCGCGGGCCCCGAAGCTGAGGTTGGCCGTGCGCCGCCCCTTCTTGAGGTCGGCCCGGGTGGTCGAGCCGTAGGCCAGCACCACCACGTCGGCCTGACCGGCGGAGATGGCGTCGACCGCGTGGGCGGCCATGATCTCCCACGTCCCCCCACCCACACCGGTGGAGTCGATCCAGGACGGCTTCAGCCCCAGGTACTCGGCCACCTCGATGGGCGGCAGCGTGCCGGTGCCGTTGGAGGCGAACCCGTCCACGTCCTCCTTGGTCAGCCCGGCATCGGCCACGGCCCGGCGCACGGCCTGGGCGTGGAGGTGGTACGGGGTGAGGTCGTCGACCCGCCCGATGTCGGACAGCGCGACCCCGGCGATGGCGACCCGTCGGCTCATCGGCTCATCATACGAGTCACCTGACACGCGTGTCAGGTTTGCGCCTCGCCGCGTGCTCGCACCACCCGCTCAATCTGTGCACCTGAGGCCCGTCAGCGGTGCACAGGTGCACAGATTTCGGAGGAGGCCCAGGCGTGAGGCCGCCCGAGGCTCAGATCGCGAGCTTGGGCGCGACCTCGCCGATGAAGCGGCGCAGGGTCTCGTCGCTGGGGTAGTCGCGCAGCCAGAGGATGAACTGGCGACACCCGGCGTCGACGTAGGCCTGGGCCTTGTCGGTCACCTGCTCGACCGTGCCCACCAGGTTGTCCCGCAGGTAGTCGTCGACCGCCATGTTGCCCCACAGGTGGCCGCCGCCCGGCGTCTGGCACCAGGCCCGGGCCTCGGCGTCGGTGTCGAAGATGCGGCAGTCGGGGCCGTGGGTGCGGATGATCTCGCCGAAGTCGCGCCCGATGTCGTCGCAGTAGCCCTGGAGCAGCTGCGACTTGCGCTGGAACGCCTCGATGTCGGCCTGCCAGTTGGTCAGGTCGGCGTGGCGGGCCGCGATGCGCAGCGTCACCTGCTCGCCGCCGCCGCCCACCAGGATGGGTGGCGGCTGCTGGATGGGCTGGGGATCGCAGTAGGCGCCGTCGAGGTGCAGGTGGGTGCCCGTCGAACGACACCGTCTCCTCGGACCACAGCCGCGGGATCACCTCGAGCGCCTCGTCCAGGATGCGCAGGCGCTCACGGGCGGACGGGAACTCGAAGCCGTAGGCCTGGTACTCCCGCTCGTACCAGCCCGCCCCGATGCCCAGGATGAGCCGACCGCCCGAGTACACGTCGACGCAGGCCGCCTCCTTGGCCAGCAGGCCGACGTTGCGGTACGCGGCGCAGGTGACCAGCTGGCCCAGGCCGACCCGGGTCGTCTGCTGGGACAGGGCCGACAGCATGGTGAAGGCCTCGAACATGTGGGTCGGCTCGCGGCGGGGCACCGTCTCCACGTGGTCGTAGACCCAGATGTGGTCGTAGCCCAGCTCCTCGGCCAGCTGCGCCAGCTCGACCGATCGGGCCCAGGCGTCGGCCGCCGACCAGCCCGTGTACTCCAGCTTCCAGCCCTGGGGCACGAACACCCCGAACTCGAGCCGGTCCGGCGCGCCGGGCTCGGGCTCACTTGACGAACTCCCACCACTGGAACTCGCACATCATGGGCAGCAGGTACCTCACGTAGATGGAGTGGATCTTGATCATGCCCTGGTCGTCGCAGGCCAGGTCGATCAGGTCGACCCGGTCGTCGTGGTCACGGAAGGCCACGGCCCGATCCCGCACCCCGGTCAGCTCCTCCAGGTTGCCCACCGCGAAGCCGAAGTGGTCCATCCGTGGGCAGGACATCGGGCTCGTCCTCGGCGATCAGGAAGATGAACTGGTCCCAGTGCACGCAGCTCAGGATGAGGCGGCGGCGGTCCTGGGTCATGGTGGGCATCTCGGTGAAGCCCATGACCTCGCCCCAGAACCGGCAGATGTCGCCGCGGTTGGTCTCGTCCAACAGGTCGGCCGGCACGCTCATGGCCACGTGGTTGAACCGGGGGTTGCCGCTCGGGTAGTAGTCGGCTCACCGGGATCCCCTCCGGGTCGGAGGCCGACCGGCGGGGCACCACCATGGCCTTGGCCGCGATGCGGCCCTGGGCCAGGTCCTGGAGCGCGTCGAGCAGGTGGTCGATGGGCATGTCGTCGGGGGCGATGAGCTGCCTCGGTGGGGAAGGCGGGGTCGGCCAGCAGCTCCAGCGCCCGGTCGAAGCCGTCCAGGTCGTAGACGAACGACCCGGTCACGGTGAGCTCGTTGAGCAGCATCCGGTTGGGGTCGAACGTGGGCGCCTCGATGCCGGCGCCGACCATGACCAGGCGCCCGCCCCGGCGGAGCTGGTTGAAGCCGGTCTCCATGGCCACCTTCTTGCCCGAGCACTCCAGCACCACGTCATAGGCCGTCGGGGCGATCCGGTCCGGTTCCCACGGCGGATAGATCTCCAGCTCGGCGGGATCGATGACCTGGTCGGCTCCCAGGCGCCGGGCCAGGTCCTGGCGCACCGCGCCCGGCTCGGCCACGGTGATGGGCCCGAGCCCGCGGGTGACCAGTGCGGCCACGGCCAGGGCGCCGATGGGGCCGGCGCCCAGCACCAGCACCGAGTCGCCCGGTCGGATCTCGCCCCGGGTGATGCCGTGCAGCGAGACGGCCAGGGGCTCGGCCAGGGCCGCCGCCCTCGGGTCGAGCCCGTCGGGCAGGCGCAGCAGCGAGCGCTGGTCGACCACGATGTAGCCGGCGAAGGCCCCGTCGTTGTGGATGTCCTCGGTCATCGAGTGGGCCCGGTTCTCGCATTGCGACGGCTTGCCCTCCAGGCAGCGCTTGCAGCGTCCGCACTTGGGCGAGGGACCGCCGACCACGCCGTCGCCGACCGCCCAGGTCGTCACGCCGTCGCCCACCGCGGCCACCACGCCGCTCCACTCGTGGCCCTCGACCGCGCCCGGCTTGCCCCAGCCCTCGAGGATGATGTGGATGTCGGAGCCGCAGATGCCGCAGTGGCCCACCTCCACCAGCACCTGGCCCGGCCCGGGCCGGGGCACCGGCCGCTCCTCGATGGTGACCTCGCCCTTGGCCGTGTACACGGCCGCCGGCATCGTCTCGGGCAGCGCGCCGGGATCTGGCAACGCCTCGGTGTCGGTCACGGCTCCTCCTCGGTCGCCACGCGGGTCGGCGGTTCGGTGTTCGGGTCGGGTTCGGTGTTCGGGTCAGCGGAACGACTCGGTGGCGGCGTCGACCATGTCCGGGGGTCCGCTCGAGGTGATCTGGCCGCGTTCGAGCACGATCACGTGGTCGGCCAGGGCCAGGGCATGGTCGACCTGCTGCTCGATCACCAGCAGCGCGGTGCCGCCGCCCAGGATGCGGCGCAGCACGTCGTAGACCTCGTTGGTGATGATGGGGGCGAGGCCCAGGGACAGCTCGTCGGCGATGAGCAGCTTGGGTTCGAGCACCAGCACCCGGGCCAGGGTGAGCATGCGCTGCTCGCCGCCCGACAGCGAGCCCGCCTCCTGTCGGCGCCGCTCGCCCAGACGGGGGAACAGCTCGTAGGCCTTCTCCAGGGCCGGACCCTGCCCGGCCCGCCCGAACTGGCGCCGGAAGGGCAGCACCAGGTTCTCCTCCACCGACAGGGTGGCGAACACCGAGCGACCCTCGGGGGCGTGGGCGATGCCGGCTCGGGCGAAGTCGTGGGCTTCGTGGCCCGTGAGGTCGTGGCCGCCGACCAGCACGCGCCCCGCGCTCGGGGGCGACCAGACCCGACGCCACCCGGGCCAGCGTGGTCTTGCCCACCCCGTTGGGCCCGATCAGCGCGACGGCCTGGGCGGCGCCGATGGTCAGCGAGATGCCGAACAGGGCCCGGAACTGGTTGTACCCGGCGTAGACGTCGTCGAGCTCCAGCACCGGCGCTCCACCGTCGGCGGCGGGACGTCACGCCGGTGGTCGGCGCGGGTCGCTCACTCCGCCCCCAGGTAGGCCATGCGCACGGCCGGGTCGGCCAGCACGTCGCGGGTCTGGCCCTGGGCGATGAGGCGCCCGCAGTCCAGGACGTAGGTGCCGCGCCGCCAGCCGCTCCACGAAGGGCACGTCGTGCTCGCACAACAGGATGGCCACATCGCGCTCGGTCTGCACCTGCTCGAGCACGCCGGCCATGGCCATGGTCTCGTGGCTGTCGAGCCCCGACGACGGCTCGTCGAGGAACAGCAGACGAGGCTCGCACACCAGGGCGCGGGCCAGCTCCACCAGCCGGCCGCGACCCAGGGGCAACGACTGGGCCGGGGCGTCGGCCTCGGCGTGCAGGCCCACCAGGTCGAGCACCGCGTCGGCCCGGGCCTGCTCGTCGGCGGTGGGCTTGGATCGCCCGGTCAGGTCTCGCAGCAGACCACCCCGCCGCCGCTGGGCCCGGTCGGCCACCAGCAGGTGCTCCCGCACGGTCAGCCCACCGAACAGCTCGATGCGTTGGAAGGTGCGCGCCACGCCCAGCCGGGCACGGCGGAACGGCGCCATGCCCCGCAGGTCGTGGCCGTCCAGCCGGACCTTGCCACCGTCGGGATCGATGACCCCGGCCAGGCAGTTGAACAGCGTGGTCTTGCCCGCACCGTTGGGGCCGATCAGGCCGACCAGCTCCCGTGGACCCACCTCGAGCGAGACGTCGACCAGCGCGGCGATGCCGCTGAAGCGCTTGGAGATGGCGGTGGCCTCGAGCATGGCGGTCATCGGGGCGAGTCCGCGGGGCTGGTGACTTCGGGTGCGCCCGAGCTCGGCGACGCCCCCGACCCGTTGCCGGGCCCGATCGGGGTCCTCCGGGGGTGGCCGTGGCCAGCCCGCCGGACCCTCCCTGGTCCGGGGCGGTCGGATCCCGTCGGAAGCGGTCGAAGAAGTCGACGGTCTTCTGGATGCTGGCCGTGGTCTGGGCCTCGATGATGCCCTCGGGGTGCTTGGCGTAGGTGAAGGCGCCGAAGCCGAAGAGCACGAAGGCCACGCCCGTGGCCCAGCTGACGTTGACGATGCTCCAGTAGCCGTTGAGCCAGGTGAACAGCTTGACCAGCAGCGCCGGCAGCAGGAAGAAGGTGATGCCCGAGGTGGCCGCCGACTGCACCAGGCGTGAGCCGGCGGTGATGACCAGCACCACCCACACCAGCGCGGCGAAGAACTCGAAGTCGACGCTGTAGTTGGCCTGGCGGTGGAAGCTGGCTATCAGGCCGCCACCGAACCCGGCCACCGCCGCCCCGACGGTGAACAGGACCAGACGCTGGCGGGTGGCGTTGATCCCCATGGCGGCGGCCGCCGACTCGCTGCCCCGCACCGCGTCGAGGAACCGCCCCGTGGTCCCCTGGCGGATGGCGATGGTGGCGATCCCGAGCAGGGCGAGGATGAGCACGGCCAGGATCAGGAAGGCGCGATCCGACTCGAAGCTGATCGGGCCGATGGCGCTCGGGCGGGGCACGGCCAGCGGCAGGGTCCCGTTGCCGCCCGACACCCAGGTGAGCGGCGACCATGACCCCGGCGAAGAACAGGGCGAAGGCCAGCGTGGCCAGGGCCGCGTAGATGCCGGGCAGGCGGATGACGGCCAACCCGAGCACCGCGCCCGACCGCGCCGGCGATCACCGCGCCCGACCACCATGGCCCCCAGCACCGGCACGTTGTGCTGGCTGGCCAGCTGGGCGGTGGCGAAGGCGCCGATGGCCGCGAACACGCCCTGGCACAGCGAGATGGTGCCGCCCACCCCGGTGGTCAGCACGATCGACAGCATGATCACGGCCAGGCACACGCCGGCGACGACCAGGCCCAGCCAGTAGCCGTTGAGCACCCACAGGCACATGGCCAGGCCGACCACGATCACCACGGCGGCGAAGATGCGGGTGGCCCGGGTCATCCACGGCGGCCGCACCAGCGCGGCCGGCGGAGCCGGCGGTGGGTCGACGCCGCTGAGCGGGTCGGTGGTGGGTCGGCGGCGCCGGATGCTGGGCTTGACCAGCAGCAGCACGAACAGCACCACGAACGGCAGCGAAGGCCGCAGGCCGGTGGACAGCACGCTGCCGGTGGGCAGGAACCCGGCCAGCTCGGCCTGCAGGATGCCCAGGCCCAGCCCGCCCACCACGGCGAAGGGGATGCTGGTCAGGTTGCCCAGCACCGCAGGCGGCGATGGCCGCCACCAGCAGGGTGAAGAAGTCAGCTGGAGTCGAGCTGGGCGAACAGGGGGGCGATGAGCACGCCCGACAGGCTGGCCAGCATGCTCGACAGCACCCACGACGACAGCGCCACCCGCTCGGCGTCGACCCCCTGGAGCTGCAGCAGCCGGGGGCTCTCCACCACCGCCCGCATGCGCAGGCCGAGCGAGCCGCGCCGGAACAGCACGATCAGGAAGACGACCACCGCGATGGTGCAGACGATGGTGGCGATCTGGCTGGCGTCGAGCACGTACTGGCCGGACTTGGGCCACAGGAAGTCGATGGCTGTCGCTTCACCGGCGCCAGCGGGGGCGGGTCCAGCTTGGTGTCGTTGCCGCCATCAGGACAGCTGCACGATCGACGGCATGGCCACCAGCAGGCCCAGCGAGGTCACCAGCTTGGCCAGCGGGGTGGCCGTGCGCTGGTGGCGGTACAGGAACCGGTCCAGAGCCCAGGCGATGAGCGCGCCCAGCACCACGATGGCCAGGATGGCGGCCGGGCAGCAGCGGCCAGTCGTGCTCGCGGCGCAGCACGTAGAACAGGGCGGCCGAGGCGTAGGCCTGGGCCGCGAAGGCCAGGTTGAACACCCCGGACGTCTTGTAGTTCAGCGTGAGCCCCACGGCCAGCAGCGCGAACACGCATCCCAGGGGGATGCCGCGCACGGCGTACTGCAGGAGGTTCGACAGGTTGCTCACGAGCCGTGCCCGGACCTGGTCAGCCGGAGTACTCGGAGGACAGCTTCCCGCCCTGGTACAGCACGCAGAGGAACGGCTTGCCCGGCTTGGAGTAGTTGGTCACGTACTTGCTGTTCTCGATGGTGGAGAAGAACTGGCAGTACGTGCCGTCGGTGCCGGTGTGGGCCACCGTCCAGTTCACGCCGTTGAGCAGGCCGTTGGCCTGGTACTTGGTCATCTTGTTGATGGCGTCCATGAGCGCCTGGCGGCTGAAGTTGGGGCCGGCGGCCTTGAGGCCGTTGTAGAAGAGATCGGCGTTGAGCCAGCCGTTCATGGACTGCTCGTTGGGGGTGCCGGGCTGGGTCTTGATCCACTTGAGGTAGTTGGCCAGACCGGCCGGCTTCGGGGTCAGCTCGAACTGGGTGAAGTCGGTGCGCACCACCGAGCCCTGGAACAGGCTGCCGTAGCTGTCGAGGAACTGCTGGTCGTAGCCGTCGGGCAGGTACTGGATGGCGTTGAGCTGCTGCTTGCGCATCTCCTTGGCCAGGGTGACCACGCCCGTGGTGTCCATGCAGGTGGCCACCATGTCGACCCCGGCCTGCTTCATCTTGGACACCTGGACCGACAGGTCGGCGGTGCCGAACGCCAGCGACTCGTCGTCGAACACCACCTTGGCGTGCGGCCGCGGCCCCGTACTTGTCGAAGCTGTTCTTCACCCCGGTGGCGCAGTCGGAGGACTGGGCCACCGAGTAGGCCAGCAGACCGATCTTGTGGGCGTGCTTCTACTGGGCCAGCCAGGGCAGCACCGGGCTCGGGTCGCTGATGCCCAGGTAGGAGCCGCTCTCGCCGAACATGTTGAGCCGGGGCTCGGCGGCCGTGCCCTGCCACTCGCCGTTGATGGCCCAGCCGAAGGTGGGCATGTTCTGGTCGACCAGGGTCTGCGCCCCGCTGAACAGCAGCACCGACACCGGCAGCACCGAGAACACGTTGTCCTGGAGCAGCTGTTGGACCTGCGCCTGGTTCTGGCCCACCTGGTCGTCCAGCTTCTGGGACAGCACCAGCTTGCGGCCGTAGATGCCGCCCTGGGCGTTGACCATGTTGAAGTAGGCCTGGACGCCCTTGAACGAGTCGCCGTAGACGCTGCCCAACGGGTTGTTGGACACCGAGGCCACCCCGCCCACCTGGATCTCGGTGGCCGAGACGCCCGGAGCGTTGACCGCCGGGTACTGGCCCGATCCCGTGCCGGTGGGGGCGGCGGTGGAGGAGGTGCTGGCCGCCTTGGTCCCCGAGCTGTTGCCGCAGGCCGCGGCCAGCAGGGCCAAGGCCGAGATCACGATCAGCGCGGCGGCGCCGGCCGATCGGTGTCGTCGCGGTGTGTGCGCTGCTTCGGTCGTGCTGGTCACTCGGACCTCCCCCTTGGAACTACCCATTCCCCCAAAACCTGACACGGGCGTCAGCATAGGACGCGCCGGGGTGCTGCGCTCGACCCTAGATCCGCGTCGGCCGGTTGTGCTCTCAGGCGAACAGGGCGGAGGTGATGACCTCGACCAGGGTGTCGAGCAGCTCGTCGCGGGTGGCCACCACCTGCTTCGTAGTGGCGTAGTAGTTGAGCCGCTCCACCATCATCATCAGGGCCAGCCCGGTGACGGTGGGGTCGAGCTTGGCGCGGCGGGGCGGACGGATGTTGCGGGCCATGGCCGTGGTCATCACCCCGAGCACGGCCTCGCCGTGCTCGCCGATGGCGTCGCTGGACAGCTCGCGTCTCGGTCCAGCTGCGGATCACCGGGCCGGACCGTTCGTACAGGTCGGCGAAGCGGTCCAGCCAGGCCCGCAGGTGGGCGCGACCGTCGTCGGTGTCGGTGATCACCGGCAGCTCGTCCACCAGCTCGGTCAGATCGGCGGCCACCTGGGCCACCAGCTGGTCGAACAGGTCCTCCTTGGAGGCGAAGTACAGGTAGAAGGTGCCGTGGCTGGAGTGGGCCGCAGCCACGATGTCGTCCACTCGGGCGGCGTGGTAGCCCTTGCGCGCCAGCACCGCGGACCCGGCCTGGAGCAGGCGGGCGCGGGTGCGCTGCCCGCGAGCTCGCAGCACCCGGCCGTCGGACATCCGGGCCGGAGCGGGCGCGAGGTCGTCGGCCGTGCTCATGCCCTCACGCTAGTCGGCACGCGATTCCTGACACGGGCGTCACCTAGAGTGGCCCGCGATGTCGCCATCCGCTCCTGCCCCCGGTCAGGCCCCGATGCCTGCGCCCGATGCGCCGTCCCTGCTCCGGCGCAACGCCACCGATCCGGACCGGGCCGACCGTCCCGCGGTTCGGTTCGGTGACCGGATCTGGACCCACGCCGAGTTCGCGGCCGAGTCGATGCGGTTCTCCAACCTGCTGCTGGCCCACCGGCCCACCGACGCGGCGTCGGTGGCGGCCGGGCGACCGACCCACGTCGGGGTCCTGTCGGACAACACCCCCGACTACCTGTTCGCCTTCGGCGGTGCCGCCTTCGCCGGTGCCACCGTGGTGGGGCTGAACCCGACCCGGGTGGGGGAACACCTGCTACGCGACATCGACCACACCGACGTCGACGTCATCCTCACCGAGCCCGCTCATCTCGACGACCTGGCCGGACTCGACCTGGGCGATCGGCCGGTGATCGTGTCGCACCGCTTCGTCGAGGGTCCAGGCGGGGGCCGATCCGGTGGCGCCGGCGACCTGATCTGGAAGCGGCGCTGGCCGACGTCTCGGCGGAGGATCCCCACGTCGCCGTGTCTCCCACCGATCGATGGGCCCTCATCTTCACCTCGGGCACGTCGGGGGCACCCAAGGCCGTGATCTGCACGCAACGGCGGCTGATGGTCACCGGCAACCGCATGACCACCATGCTCGGCATCGGCCCCGACGACGTGGGCTATGTGGCCATGCCCCTGTTCCACTCCAACGCGGTCATGGTGGGCTGGGCGCCCTCCATCGTGGCCGGTGCCTCGGTGGGTCTGGCTCGTCGGTTCAGCGTGTCGGGCTGGCTCCCCGACATCCGCCGCTACGGCGCCACCTGGTTCAACTACACCGGCAAACCGCTGTCGTACCTGGTGGCCTCGCCCGAGCAACCCGACGACCGCGACAACACCTTGCGAGTGGCCTTCGGCAACGAGGGTGCTCCCCAGGTGCTCGACCGGTTCGCTGAGCGCTTCGGGGTCGAGGTGATCGACGCCTTCGGCTCCACCGAGGGAGGCATCGCCGTCGAGCGCGAGGCGGCGCCCCGACCCGGGGCCATGGGCCAGGCCGGGCCCTCCATCCGGGTGGTCGACGAGGGCGGCCAGGAGTGCCCTCCGGCCCGCTACGACGCGCAGGGGGCACTGCTGAACGCGGACCAGTGCGTGGGCGAGATCGTCAACACCGCCGGCGCCGGCCCCTTCGAGGGCTACTACAACAACCCTGAGGCCACCGGGAAGGCCACCCGCCAGGGCTGGTACTGGTCGGGTGACCTGGGCTACCTGGACGAGGACCGCTACCTGTTCTTCGCCGGGCGGACGGCCGAGTGGATCCGCGTGGACGGGGAGAACTTCCCGGCGGGCCCCATCGCCGACGCCATCGGACTGCACCCCGACGTGGTGGTGGCCGTGGCCTACGGGGTGCCCGACGTCGAGGCCGGGGACCAGGTCATGGTGTCGATGGTGCTGCGGCCCGGAGCCACCTTCGATCCCGAGGCCTTCGCCCGCTGGGTGGACGAGGAGACCGGCATCGGGCCCAAGTGGCGACCGCGGTGGGTCCGGGTGGCGTCCGAGCTGCCGACCACCGGTACCAACAAGGTGGTGACCCGCACCCTGGCCCGACAGAAGTTCCGCCTCGACCAGCTGGGGGTCGACCAGCTCTGGCATCGGGAGAAGGGTCAGCCCTACCGTCGGTACGGACCCGACGACGAGCGGGCGCTGCGGGCCCGCTTCGCCGAAGTGGGCCGCGAGCGCTTCTGGGAGCTGTAGATGGATCTGTCCTTCAGCGCCGCCGAGCGCGAGTTCGCCGAGCAGGCGGCGGACTGGTTCGCCACCAACCTGGCCGAGTTGGGCCAGCCCGCGCACGAGTCGCTCGACGACGAGATCGCCTGGGGCGTGCGCTGGCAGGCCCGGCTGGCCCAGGGTCGGTGGGTGGGTGTCCACTGGCCGGAGTCCTACGGCGGGCGTTCGGCCACGCCGGTGCAGGTCGCGCTCTACCACATGGCCTACGCCGCTTCCGGGGCGCCCCAGCCGGTGAACCGGGTGGGCATCAACCTGGCCGGGCCCACCCTGTTGGCCCATGGCACCGAGGAGCAGAAGCAGCGGTGGCTGCCCTCGATCCTCGACGCCAGCCAGCTCTGGTGCCAGCTCTTCAGCGAGCCTGACGCCGGCAGCGACCTGGCCTCGCTGCGCACCCGGGCCGAACCGGTGGACGACGACGGCTCGGGACGGGGACCCGGCTGGCTGGTGTCGGGTCAGAAGGTCTGGACCTCCTACGCGCGACAGGCGCGCTGGGGCATTTGCCTGGTGCGCACCGATCCCGACGCCCCCAAGCACCGCGGCATCTCCTACCTGGTGGTGGACATGACCCAGCCGGGCCTCACCATCTCGCCGCTGCGCCAGATCACCGGCGAGGCCGAGTTCAACGAGGTGTTCCTCGACGAGGTCTACGTGCCGGCCGACCAGCTGGTGGGGGAGCTGGGCCAGGGCTGGGCGGTGGCCAACACCACGCTGGCGCACGAGCGGGGCACGAACTTCCCGTTCAAGGAGCAGGTGGTGCACGAGGGCTTCCTCGACCGGCTGTGGCAGGAGGCGGCGGACGCCGGACGGCTGGACGAGGTCGAGCTCAGCGACGCCTTGGCGCAGGCCTTCGTGGAGCTGCGCCTGCTGCGGCTGCACAACTGGCGGACGTTGTCGCGGTTGGGACGCGGCATCGAGCCGGGTCCCGAGTCGAGCTGGGTGAAGCTGGCGTGGACCGACATGACCCAGCACCTGTCGGCCACCGCGCTCGACGTGGTGGGTCCGGGCGCACCGCTGTGGGGGGAGTGGCCCCGCCAGTGGCTGTGGTCCAAGGCCGCGTCCATCGCCGGAGGCACCTCCGAGGTGCAGAAGACCATCATCGGCGACCGCATCCTGGGCCTGCCGCGATGAGCGACGACCTGCTTGGCCCTCTGGTCGGCGAGCCTCCCGGCGGGCGCCTTCGGCATCCGGGTGTCATGGTCCGAGCGGCTTCGCCTGGCGGCTCCGCCTCGTGAGCGAACCGATCGCGTCTGGGCCGAGCGTGATGTCGACGTTCGGATGGGTGACCGACGGTGAGCTGGAGCGGGTGGTCGTCCTGTCGCCGCATCTGGATGACGCCGTCATCTCGTGCGGGGCGTTCCTGTCGGCGCATTCGGGGGCCACGGTGGTCACCGTGTTCTGCGGTGTCCCACCCACCATCATCGACCCGCCCAACTGGTGGGCGCAGCTGTCGGGGTTCGGCCCGGGCGACGACGTGGTGGCCGTTCGCCGGTCCGAGGACCGTCGGGCCCTGGGCCGGCTCGGAGCCACCCCGTTGCACCTCGATGGCTTCGCGGAACGCGATCTCCAACCCCAGGAGCCGGTGGCCACCGCCGAGCAGGTGGCCGACGCCCTCGAGCCGATCATGGCCGGGCTCGACCCCACCCTGGTGCTGGTGCCGATGGGGCTGGCCAACCCCGAGCACGTGTGCGTGCACGACGCCGCGCTGTCGGTGCGCCTCCGCCTGGGCACCAACGACGACGGCGGCTCGGGGCCGGGATGGATCGCCTACCAGGACATCGCCTACCACCAGATCCCGGGCCAGCTGGCGTGGCGGGTGGCCAAGCTGTTCAAGGCCGCGGTCTGGCCCACGCCCGTGGCCATGCCCACCACGGCCGACCTCGCCCGCAAGCGGGCCGCGGTGGCCGAGTACACCTCCCAGGTCAAGGCCCTGGAGGCCGACTGGATCCTGTGGGACCGCCTCGACGCCCCCACGCCCGAGCAGTTCTGGCGACTGGCTCCGCCTCCGCCGGGCTGGGAAGCGCTCATCGACCTCGTCTAGGGTGGCGGCCAGGCCCACCGGTTCAGGTCACGCAGTGCGGGCCCTCGGCCTGCTGGCCGGTGGTGTCGGTGCCGATGGGTGGCCCCTGGATGATGTCACCGGTGTTGACGGTTAGCGCACCAGCGTCCACCGTGGTCGAGAACCGGTCCATGCCCCGCGGCGCCGGCCCACCTCGCTTTTCGCCCACCCGGCTGTATTGCGAACCGTGGCATGGGCACTCGAACCACTGAGAGGTCAGGCAGGCCGGCACCCGGCAGCCCAGGTGCGGGCAGACCTGGTACACCACGGTGACCCCGGCCTCGAGTGAGTTGAGCACCGGTGGGGAGTAGACCTTCTTCGCCTTCTCGATGTCGACCAGCGGATACTGCGTCATCCACATCCGGCCCTGGGCGTAGTAGTAGAAGCCGTCACCGGCGGTGATCTCCGAGAGGATGTCGGTGATCTTGCCCACCTGGATGACCGAGCCGAAGCCGCTCTGTGGCACCGGCCACAGGAACGCCAGCACCGACGCGCCGAAGCCGCTGAGGGCCAGGGCGAAGAAGGTCACGACGCCGCGGTTCAGGAACTGGCGTCGCGTGACCCCGATGACCTCGGGGTCGGGTGGCACATAGGGAACCAGGTCGGCATCGCTCGCCGGCCCGATCGCCGGTG
Source organism: uncultured Microthrixaceae bacterium (assembly GCA_963793965.1). Classification (GTDB taxonomy): domain Bacteria; phylum Actinomycetota; class Acidimicrobiia; order Acidimicrobiales; family Acidimicrobilacustridaceae; genus UBA4742. The sequence continues at coordinate 165,747 of CAWCCB010000004.1, read as the reverse complement.
GACGGCGCTCGAGTGCAGCGGCGCGCTCCACCTCCCGACCGGCCACGGCTGCGCCCACCAGCACCGGGGGCTCGTGGTCATCGTGCGGGCGGCGCTCACGCGACAGGACACCGGTGGCGGTTTCAGCGTCGAGTCGGCGCCGCGAGGCGAACAGAACGAGGCCGCCCAGGACCACGAGGCCGGGAACGACGATGAGCAGGAGGGACATGGCGCACTCGGTTCAAAGGTCGGGGGTGGCCCACGACCTCCGGCGGCGCTCCCGCAGCGCCGTCCGGGGGCGGCGAGCCGACGATGAGACGACACCGACCAGTCGGCCCGTCCGGGAGGCAGCGCCCTCCCATGTCACCCCGACGGGGTGGCCGCATCGGCACTTCGAGATTAGCGGCGTCGGGGCCGTACCAGACGCCGCCTCAGTAGGGGAGATCCTCGGCCCGGCAGTCTCGGAAGTCGGGCTCGGGCAGCACCTCGAAGCGGACCGCGAGGATCGTGCGTCGCTCCTCCAGGAGGGCCCGGGCCACCCGGTGCATGCCGTCCATCACCCGGTGGTCCGGAGCCAGGATGATCGGATACGAGAGATCGGCGTGGTGAATCAGCCTGACGTGGTCCACCAGCGCCCGGACCGTGGGCCGCTCGAATCCCTCGTCGTACCAGTAGGCCGTGTCGATCTCGGCGATCGAGTCCAGGTCGAGTTCGGTCGCGGGCAGGTCGCCGCTCAGCCGGATGAGGCGATCCACGTCCCAGGCGTCGAGCCCGTGGTCGCCGCGCCAGAAGTGGTACTGCTTGCGCACGCCTCCAGTCTGACCGCGACTCAGGTCTGGGTCTGGATGTGGACCTGCAGGCTGGCCGGAGCGGTGACCTTCCAGGCGCCCGAGCGGGGCGTCCACTGCTGGCCGTCGAAGGTGACCTGGGTGATGCCGTAGACGCTGGCGTGGCCGACCAGCCAGCTGGCGATCTGCCATCCCCGAGCCACGGTGACGGTGGTGCCCAGGCTGTCGGCCCCGAGCTCGAGCACCATGGCCTGCGACAGCGTGGGGGTGACGGCGTCGGGACGGGCCGAGGCGCTCAGGTGCAGCCGGCAGGTGAACCCGGCCGGCACCTCGCCCGTCAGCACCGAGGCGATGACCCGGGCCTCGGACTCCCAGTCGGCGTAGGCCGACGGCGCCGCGCTGCGCTGGACGGCCTGGGCGGCGTCGGTCACCGACATCGCCTCCCAGCCCGCCACCTGGGCCAGATGCGTGTAGAAGGACTGGGCCGCGAGCCGCGGGGTCTGGATCTGCGCCGGCGTCCCCCAGCCCTGCGAGGGCCGCTGCTGGAACAGGCCTGACGAGTCCCGGTCGCCACCGGCCAGGTTGACCAGTTCGGATTCCTGGAGAGCGGCGGCGATGGCCACCGTCACCGCGTGGTCAGGCAAGCCCAGGCGTTCGCCCACCGCGGCGACGGTGGTGGCGTTGAGGGCCTGCTCCAGGCTCAAGCCGTAGGAGCCGGCGGTGGAGGTGGCCCGACACGGCGGCCCCGAGACGGTGGCCGGGCCGTGGTGGCCGAGGACGACCACCACGGTGACCACCGCGATGGTCATCACGATCACACCGCCGAGCAGGGGGATCCAGCGCCGGCGTCGCCGGGGCGTCACGCCGTTTCCGGCCGGGTCGGAGGCCGGCGGCGCTGCGAGTCCGAACATCTCGTTGTTCAGTTTGGGCCAGCTTGGGCCAGGATCGGCGTATGGCTGTCGACGACCAGCACGAGTTGCCCCGCCGGCTGGTTGGCGAGCGGGTCGTGCTGCGCGCCTACACCTGGTCGGACGCCCCCGTGCTGGCCACGGCGCTGGCCGCCAACCACGAGCATCTCGCCCGCTGGATGCCCTGGGCTCAGGAGCCGCCCACCGCCGAGTCGGTCCACGACTTCCTCGAGAGCGGCAGTCGACCACTTCGGCCAGGCCACCGCCGACTACGCCATCACCCTGGCCGACGACGACGCCCACCCCTACGTCGGTGGCTGCGGGCTGATCGACCGGGTCGGCCCCGGCGGGCGCGAGATCGGCTACTGGCTCGACGCCGCCCACACCGGGCGCGGCCTGGTCACCGAGGCGGCCGCCCTGCTCACCGCCGCCGCGCTGGCGCTGGACGGCGTCGACCGGGTCGAGATCCACTGCGACCAGGCCAACCACCGCAGCGCCGCGGTACCAGCCCGGCTCGGCTACCGGTTGGACCGCATCGAGGCCGACGAGGTGCGCACGCCGGCCGAATCCGGGCACTCGATGATCTGGGTGTTCGACGCCCTAGCCTGCCAGGGTGCCTCCCACGGATGATCAGCCCGGCGTGCCGGGTCCGCCGTGAGCCTCCCACCGCCTGACCAGGGCGGAGTGTGGACCCCCGGACGCCGCCTGCTGACCACCGGCCTCATCCTGCTCGTCACCCTGGTCGCCTCCGAGGCCCTGGCCGTGGCCGTGATCATGCCTCGGGTCGAGCGCAACCTGGGCGATCTCGGCCTCTACGGCTGGGTGTTCAGCGCCTTCTTCCTGGGCCAGCTGGTCGGGATCGTGGTGGCCGGTCGGGCCTGCGATCGCGTCCGCCCGCTGCTGCCCTTCACCGCCGGGCTGGTGCTGTTCGTGGCCGGGCTGATCATCGGCGGATCGGCGACCTCCATGCCCATGCTGGTGGCGGCGCGGGCCCTGCAGGGCCTGGGCGCGGGCGCGCTGCCGGCGGTGGCCTACGTCTGCATCGGGCGCGAGTACCCGGCCGCCTCCCGGCCGCGCATGTTCGCGCTGCTGTCCACGGCCTGGGTGGTGCCCTCGCTGGCCGGCCCGGCTGCGGCCGCGCTGGTCGGCGAGCGCTTCGGTTGGCGGTGGGTCTTCCTGGGCCTGGTGCCCATCGTGCTGGCCTGCGGGGCGGTGGTGATCGGCTCGGTGGCCCACATCCCCACCCCCGACGGCGCCACCCACGCCGAAGGGTCCAACCTGCGCGACGCCCTGCTGGTGGCCGCCGGCGCGGGTCTGGCCCTGGCCGGGCTGGATCAGGCCCGGCTGGTGCTGGCCGTCCCCTTCACCGCGGTGGGGCTGGTGCTGTGCCTCGGGGCCTTCCGCCGCCTGACCCCGTCGGGCACGCTGCGCGCCCGGCCCGGCCTGCCGGCCACGGTGATGGTTCGCGGCGTGCTCACCTTCTCGTTCTTCATGGCCGACGCCTACGTCACCTACCTGATCAGCACCGAGCGGGGGGCGTCGTCCATCGTGGCCCCGGCGGCATTGACCGCCTCGTCGGTGCTGTGGACCCTCGGCTCGTGGATCCAGGAGCGATGGGTGGGGCGCGTCGGGCCCCGCCCGCTGGTGGCCGGGGGGTTCGTGCTGGTGGGCGCGGGGGTCGCCCTGTTGATGGTGACCGTGTCGGACTCGGTGCCTGCCGCTCTCGGGGTGCTGGCCTGGGGGATCGGCGGGCTGGGGATCGGCATGGCCTACTCCCCGCTGTCGGTGACGGCGCTGGCCGAGGCCGCGCCCGGCCAGGAGGGCACCGCCACCTCGGCCCTGCAGCTGTCCGACGTGCTGGGCGTGGCCCTGGGCACCGGCCTGGGCGGGGTGATCATCGCCCACGGGGCGCAGGGCGGGGAGGCCGGCGGCCCGGCGCTGGTCGGGGTGTTCGGCGTGGCCCTGGCCGTGAGCGTGATCGGCCTGGCCCTGAGCCGGCGCCTGCCTAAAGCGATCGTCGCCGGGGCCGACGAGAAGGCGGTCCAGGCCGTGGCCGAACCCGGCCACCTCGATCAGTTCATCGCCGGGGCCGCCCCGCAGCCGGTCCCGATGGTGGAAGCGCCCTCACAGAATCCTCATAGCTGACCCGAAGAACGCTCACGCCCGTTCGCGAAAGTTGGTGCCATGAACCCCTCGCCCCCGACTCCGTCGCCCGCGGATCCGGACCCGTCGAGCCGCCGGACGCGGCGCCGCCAGCGCCGTGCTCATCGCCGCCATCCTGCCGGTCTCGCTGCTGCTGCTCGTCGGCTGCGGGCGGCTCCGCCATCGGCTGGCCGCCACCAGCACCACCGCCCCGGTGATCACCGTGGCCCCCGGTTCCTCGACCCCGACGTCGGCCTCGGCGTCCACGACGGCTGACCGCCTCCGGCAGCGAGAACCAGACGCTCGACAGCATCTCCCAACAGCTCGCCACCGTGGACAGCAGCCTCAACGCCGTCAACGGTGACCTCCAGACGGCCAACAGCGCCATCAACTCCCAAGAAGGAGACCCCTCGAAATGACCTCCCCCCAGATGCCGACGCTCACCCACCGGCTCGGGCCGAGCTCCGCCGACTGCTGACGCCCCGGCGGCTGGCCGCCGGCCTGCATGGCCGGCGCCCTGACCCTGGCCGTTCCCGGTGTGGCCGGCGCCCTGCCGGCACCCCGACAACACGCTGCCCCCCCACGGCCACCATCTCGCCGGCCACCGTCAGCTCGGTGGCCCAGCGCTGCAACAACGCCATCGCCCAGCGCTTCACCCAGATCGACCAGCTCAACAACCAGATGGCCGCGTCCAAGGCGCTGACCCCGGCCCACCAGTCGGCGCTTGTCGAGCGAGCTGGCCAACTCCCGCAGCGGCCTGGCCAACCTCCAGACCCAGATCACCGCGGCCACCACGCTCGCCCAGCTGCGCACGCTGTGCCCGCAGATCGTGACCGGCTACCGGATCTACGTGCTGGAGACGCCCAAGGTGCACCTGACCATCGCCGCCGATCGTGAGGCCTCGGTGGCCACCAGCCTGGTGAGCATCGGGACCAAGCTCCAGAGCCGCCATCACCACCGCCCAGGGCAAGGGCCAGGACGTGGGCAACGCCCCGGCGCTGCTGAGCGACTTCAACGCCAAGGTGGCCGACGCCTCGTCCAAGGCGGGCGCGGCCAGCAGCTCGGTGCTGCCCCTCACCCCGGCGGGGTACAACGCCGGGACGGCCAAGCCGGTGCTGATCGCCGCCCAGGACGGCCTGGTCCAGGGCAAGGGCGACCTCATCGCCGCCCGCAGCGACGCCGCCCAGATCGTCACCATCCTCAAGGGCCTGGAAGGCGCAGCCGCTCACCTCCACCACGGCGTCCTGATCTCGAGGCCCAGGCCGATCCGGCCCGGGTCGGAGCGGGCGTCGGACAACCGAAGCGGGACGTCCACGAGGCCGGCAGCATCCCCTGCCGGCCTCGTCCCGCGCCCGTGGGCCGTCGGTCAGGACCCGCTCGTGTGATCTGGAGCTACTCCCGCTCGATCCGCCGCAATCCCTGCTCGGGCGTCCACCATCGACCACGAGCTTCGTCGCCGCCGCGTCGAGGCCGGTCAGTACCACCTCGGTGATGTCGGCCACGAACGACTCCCCGTCAGCGTGCCGGGCCGGCTGCCTCGGCGTGCCACCACCGACGTCGTCGGGGATGGCCCGGCCCGCGATCTTGGCTTCGCCGGGCCATTCGCTCTCCCTGCCCTCCTCGGGGTGGAAGGTCGGCCCGTGCAGGGCGAAGCGGGGATCCCGCCGGAGATCGGCTCCCTTGCGGGCGCCGGCCATCGAACCGAACCGGAGATCACCGTCTGCGAACTCGCACTCGATGCCGGAGATCCGGGGTGAGCCGTCGGCCCGAAGCGTGGCGATCGTCTTGTGGCGACCGGCGTCGAACAGCCCTCGCACCCGGGCCGCGAGCTCGGGCTCGGCCTGCTCGATCGCCTTCCATGTCGTCATCGCCGGGCACCGTAGCCGGATGTCGATGGCGATCGGGTCGTTACTCGCTCGCTCCCGAGGAGGCCGGCTGGGCAAGCTGGACCCCATGCCCGAAACCCACTTCGATGAGTGGATCGCTCAGCACTACGAGACCTTGTGGCCCGAGGTGTGCCAGCCGGGGGTCGTCGGTGCGGCGGTGAGCTTCCTGGCCGATCTGGCCGATGCGGGTCCGGCGCTGGAGTTCGGCATCGGAACGGGACGCATCGCCCTGCCGCTGAGTCGCCGGGGTGTCCGGGTCGACGGCATCGAGCTGTCTGCAGCCATGGTCGACCAGTTGCGCGTCGACCCCGATTCCCGCCACATGACCGTGATCGTTGGCGACTTCGCCACCGCGAGCATGGACGACCGCTACGCGCTCGTGTACCTCGTTTGCAACACGATCACGAACCTGACCACCCAGGACGAACAGGTCGCGTGCTTCCGCAATGCGGCGGCCCACCTGGCGCCCGGGGGCTACTTCGTCATCGAGAACTACATCCCCGCGCTGCAGCGCCTCCCACCGGGGGAGACCCGGCACACCTTCATCGCCACGCCGACCCACGTCGGGGTCGAGGAGTACGACCTCGCCAGCCAGATCGCCGTCTCACGCCACTGGTGGGAGATCGACGGTCAGCTGCGGACGTTCTCGTCGTCGCATCGCTACCTCTGGCCATCCGAGCTGGATCTCATGGCCCGACTCGCCGGCATGAGCTTGTGGGGCCGATGGAGCGACTGGGGACGCGCACCGTTCACCAGCGAGAGCGGAGCGCACATCTCCGTCTGGCAGGTGTAGCTACGGCTTCGGTCGTCAGGTTGGTCGCCACTCGGTCCAGATGGCCCACTCCTCGACCATCCGATCAGCTTCGGACCGGGAGACGTTGATCCCGTTCGCCGTCACGGTGACGGCCGAACGCGGGCCGTCGGGTAGGTGCTACGAGGAGGCGCGGCGCGCCAGGACGGCCAGCAGCTGACGACGGCCTGCCCGGTGCTCGGTGACGGCGACCTCGCCGAACCCCGCGGCGCGACAGAGCTCGGCGAAGGTGTCGGCCTGCGCCCGCGTCCAGCCATGGCTGGCCAGTCCCTTGGCCGCGGGGACGACGCGACGCTCGACGGCGAGGAACCGGCCGCCATCCACCAGCACCCGAGCCACCTCGGCCAGGCTGGCGCCGAGGTCGTGCCAGTGGTGCACCGTCGCCAGTCCCCAGGCCACGTCGCAGCTGGCATCGCCGCCGGGGAGCGCCTCGGCTGTGCCCTGCTCCCAGCGGACCTTCCCGTCCCGATCGCCGCCGGCGGCCATGCGCAACATCACCTCGGCCGGATCGACGCCGGTGACCACCGCCCCTCTGGCGGCAGCCCGACGAGCGGCCACACCGGGACCGCACCCGATGTCCACGAGCCGATCGCCGGGCGCCACCTGGCTCAGGTCCAACGCCAGGGCCGCGGCGCGCCCCGGTGGAACCGCATGCTCAAGGCCGCGATCCAGCCGCTGGCGCCCGAGAAGCCGGGATGGTCGGCGTGATGGTTCGGTGCCAGCGACACCCCGTCGCCCGACGGTTCGTTGCTCATGACGCCGACCTTGACACTTGAACCCGAGTTCAAGTCAAGTGGTGTCATGGACGCGACGCTGAGGATCGGGACGATGGCCGAACGCGCCGGGGTCGCCACCTCGACCATCCGGTACTACGAGCGCCGCGGCCTGATGGCCCCCGACGCCCGCCAGGCCGGGCAACGGCGCTACCGACCTGAGACCCTCCGGAGGCTGATCTTCATCGGCATGCTCCAGGACGCCGGCCTGTCCCTCCACGACATCGACGGCATCCTCCAGGCGTCCAGCCGAGCGGAATGGAAGGCGATCGCCACCGAGCGACTGGCCACCCTGACCGAGGAGATCGAACGGCTCGAGCGGGCGCGTGACTACCTCGAAGGGGCGCTGGGGTGCCGCTACGACCACCCGCTCACCGACTGCCGCGTGATGGGCTACGAGATCGACCGCCGCCTCGAGTCGGCGAGCGTGTAGCTGGCCGAACCCGGGTCGGGTCGGCTGGTCAGGGCCGGCAGGTGACGCCGATGCACTGGGGCGACGTGCGGTTGAGCAAGGCCGTGTTGTGGCCGCCATCGACGAAGTGGGGTTGCCAGGCGGGTGGGGCCAGCACTCCTGGCGGCCCTGGCTCGTACGCGGTGCTGTTGATGTCGAAGCCGTGACCGGCGTTGGCGATGGCCTCGTTGCCGGTGATGTTGGCCGACGCAGTGGTGGGCGGGGTCGGACCCAGCTTGACCCCGTCACCGCCGTTGCCGACGAGCCAGTTGCCCTTGATGACCAGCCCGTCGAGATCCGCGCCCGCCGCGCTGATCCCGGAACCGGTCGAGCGGGTGATGATGTTGTCGGCGATGACCCCGCTCACGTCGGGTGAGAAGAAACCTTGGATGATCGTGATCCCATCGGCCGGGCTGCGGTCGATCCGGTTGTTGGTGATCGTCACCTGCTGGCCCGTGAAGTCGTCGTTGGTATCGATGCCTCCCGAGATCACGTTTCGTGTGACGTGGGCGTACACGGCGAAGTCGTAGACCACGCCATCGATGCGGGAGTCCTGCACCTCGTTGGGGTCACTCGGGCCGCCGGAACCGCCGAGGATGGCTGCGCCCTCGACGTGGACCCTCGAGAGCTGGGCGACGCCGTCGGCCGAGCCCACCGATCCAGCCACGGTGCCGTGCTCGATGGTCAAGCTGACCCCGCCGCCCGCTGAGATCGGACAGGCGTAGCCGTCCCGCCGGTAGAAGCCGAAGTAGCTGCAGGTGACGGTGCCGCTCGGGCTGGTGAGCCCGAGGGTGTGGCCGCCCAGATCGACGGTGATCGCCTTGAGTGGCCCTGTGCCGCCGTAGGGCGCCACCACGTTGAAGCCTTGCGGGCAGATCAGGTCGTGACGCAGCCGAACGCTGGTCGTGATCGTCTGGCCACACTCCAGGCCCGGCAGCGGGCCTGCCCCCGCGGCCACGGCCGGAAGACCGATCCAGACCAACGCCAGAACCAGGAATCCGATCGCCTTGCGCATCCCGTGCACTCCTCGCGCGTTGACACCGGCGCGCATCGTGCACGACCAACCTGAAGCGAACCTGAAGCCGGCTCGTCGATGCGGCGGATGGATGCCATCGCCCAGCCGTACGCCGAGAGATCACTCGATCGCGGGGAGCTGGGGGCGGTCAGGTTGGGAGGCGGTAGCGGAGGTGTACGACGCCGTTGTTGAATCGGTGTTCGTCGAGGAGCTCGAGGTCGGTGCGGAAGCCAGCGGGCAGGGCCGGTTTGCCGCCGCCGACGATCATGGGCCAGACGAGCAGCTGGCATTCGTCGACCAGGCCTGCTGCGAAGGCGCGGGCGGCCAGGTCCGCCCCGCCGATGGTGAGGTCGTTGGCGGCCGCGGCCTTCAGCTCTCCGGACGGCGGCGGGGTCGAAGTCGCGTTCGAGGCTGGTGGTGGCCGTCGACACGCCGGTCAGAGTCGTCGAGTAGACGACCTTGGCGGCGGCCTGCCAAACGCTCGCGAAGTCGGCCGTGAGGGCGGACTGCTGGGCGAGGGCAGGGTTGGTTTCCCAGACGGCCATCGTCTCGTAGAGGCGCCGTCCGTAGAGGTACGTGCCGAAGGATCTCAGCAGGGTGGTCGTGGCCGCGAACACCTCGTCGTCGGGCTCGTAGAGGTCGAAGGCGCCGTCTTCGTCCTCGATGTAGCCGTCGAGGGATGCGTTGGTGAGGTAGACGAGCTTGGCCACGGCGCTAGGCCTCGATGTCGGCCGTGGCGGCCTGGAGGTGGACCAAGGTGGCGTCGAGCTTCTCGAACGCCTCGAGCCAGCCCTGGTTGCTGGGCCCGGCCAGGTGGGCGGGAAGCCATTGGCGGATCTCGAGTCGTGTCCGTCCGTCGGGTTCGTCGTGGAACTCGATCCGGAACTCCGTCTCGAACGGCTCGAAGCCCTTCGGCATCTGGCCGGAGACGTGCAGGACGCCTTCGAGGAGGGCGCCGTCGGCAACGTCGGTCAGGTCGATGTAGACGTGGACGCGCAGGTCGGGCTCGGCGGCGGCGACCTCGGTCCAGCGTTGGAAACCGCCGGGACGGACGTCGAACTCGATCTCGTCCCGTGGCAGCGAGTTGCCGCTCGGGCCCCACCACATCGCCAGGTGGTCAGGATCGGTGAAGGCCCGGAAGACCAGCGCCCGAGGTGCGTCGAACACGCGTGAGACGGTGAGCTGTGGCGTTTCGGAGTGCATCAAGGCTCCTTGGTGTCGGTGCGTTCGGCGGCCTGGACCGCTGCGAGGTGGGCGTCGAGGCGGTCGAGGGACGAGTCCCAGAAGCGCCCGAAGCGATCGATCCAGTCGGCTGCCTCGCGAAGCGGGGCGGTCTCGAGGTGGCTGGCACGCCACTTGCCCGATCGCGTTCGTGAGATGAGGGCGGCGTGCTCGAGCACCTTCAGGTGCCGCGACACCGCCGGCATCGACATCGGGAGGGGAGCGCTGAGCTCGGTCACCGTTGCGTCGCGCTCGGCCAGCTCGTCGAGGATCGCCCGACGGGTCGGGTCGGCGAGCGCCGAGAACACCACGCTCAGTTGATCGGTCCCGGCCACCGTACCCCCTCGCTTAACGGACTCGTTAAGTGTATGGGACGACCGCTCGAGGGTCAAGCGTGGATATCTGACCGGCCGCCCCACTCGGCGATCTGGGAGCGCCGGTGGTTCCAGGTCGTCGTGGCCGGGCGCAGGTTCCCTGGAGAGTGGCCCGAGGCCGGCCGGGCTAGTCGACACCGTCCGTGAGCGGGGCCGCGACGTCACCGGCGCCCACCACTCGAGGGCCCCCGACCTCTACCCGCGCAGCGCCCTGGACTGGACCAACTCGACGTGTGTGGTCGAAGGCTGCGACCTGCCCCGACAACAGATCGACCACCGCATCTACTGGGCCCGCGAACACCGCACCCAACCCGACGAACTCGACGGGTACTGCAAACACCATCACGCCCTCAAGACCCGCGCCAACTACCAACTCGCCCCCGGCACCGGCCGACGACCCACGCACCCCCCAACCGCCACCGACCCCCATGATCAAGCGCGCTCGCGGACCTGCGGCACGTGGCCCGCAGCACGACCCGAGAAACGTAGACCCGGAGCGCGGCGTCGTGTCAGGTCGGGAGACCGTCGAGGATGGCCCGCGTGGCCGAGCAACCCAGGCGCGTGGCGCCGGCATCGATCATGGCCAACGCGGTGGTGGCGTCGCGGATGCCGCCCGAGGCTTTGACCCCGACTGCTCGTCCCCTCGGGCCGGGTCCCGCCTCGGCCGCCAGCCGGGCCAGCGTGGCCACGGCCTCGACGGTGGCGCCGCCGGCGGGGTGAAACCCCGTGGAGGTCTTCAGGTAGTCGGCGCCACCCCGCAGCGCGGCCCGGGCCGCAGCCTCCAGCTGGGCGGCGTCGAGGGCGGCCGACTCCAGGATCACCTTCAGCGACGACCGGCGTCTCCCGTCGCACGGCGGCAACGTCCGCGGCCACGGCCAGCCAGTCCCCGGCCGCGGCTGCGCCCAGGTCGATGACCATGTCCAGCTCGTCTGCCCCTTCGGCCACGGCCAGTCGAGCCTCCACCGCCTTGATCTCCGGTCGATGGGCACCCGACGGGAACCCGATCACCGCGCCCACCCCGACTCGGCTGGCCGCGCCCACCGCCACGGCGACCAGGCTGGGGGAGACGCACACGGTGGCGGTTCCCAGCGCGTCGGCTTCCTCGCACAGCGCCACCACCTGGGCCTCGGTGGCCTCCGGCTTGAGGAGGGTGTGATCGATCATCGCCGCCAGCTCGGCTCGGCTGATCATCCCGCCACCTCGTCGGCGGCGGCGGGGACGAAGGCTCCCAGGAACGCCACCACGTCGGGGTCGCGATTCACTTGGCCACCTCGTCGGCGGCGGCGGGCACGAAGGTCCCCAGGAACGCGACCACGTCGGTGGCTGCGGCCCGCCCGACCTCGGTGACCTCCTCGTGCGACAGCGGCTCGCCCAGCCCGGCGGCGCGGTTGGTCACCAGGCTGAACCCGGCCACCCGCACGCCGAGTTGGCGCAAGGCGATGGTCTCGCAGGTGGTGGACATCCCCACCAGGCCCGCTCCCAGGGTGGCCAGCATGCGGATCTCGGCGGGCGTCTCGAAGCTGGGCCCGGCCAGTCCGGCGTACACGCCCTCGGCCATCTCGGGGGCCACCCGGGCGGCGATGGCGCGCAGGCCCGGGATCGTAGGCGGCGCTCAGGTCCACGAAGCCGGGTTGGGGACCGTCGTGGGGCCCGGTGAGCGGATTGGCCCCGCTCAGGTTGAGGTGATCGGTGATCCGCACCAGCGACCCCACCCGGTAGTCGGGGTCGATGCCGCCGGCCGCGTTGGTCAGCACCGCGGCGCGCACGCCGGCCGCCGCCGCCATCCGCACCCCGTGGCACACCTGGTGAACGTCGTGTCCCTCGTAGAGGTGCACCCGACCGGCCAGCACCAGCACCGCCCGTCCGTCGATCCGGCCGGCCACCACCGCGCCGGCGTGGCCCGGCACCGACGGCGGGGCGAAGCCACCCAGCTCGTCGACCGCCACCCGCTGGGCCCCCTCCAGGCTGTCGGCGAAGCTGCCCAGGCCCGATCCCAGCACCACGGCCACGTCGAACGTGTCGATCCCGGTACGTCGGCGCAGCTCGTCGGCCGCCTCTGCCGCCCGGGCGTAGGGCGTCGGGGGGCCGCCGGTGGACGGCGCGGGCCGGGCCGGGCCCGGCGCGGGACGGGGGACGCTCATGCGCCCAGCCTCGCGCGGGTTCACTACCGTTGACGGCGTGGCCCATCCGTTGCTCGATGCCGTCCAGCCGGTGGCCGACGCCATCGGGGCCACCGTGGTCGACGCGCCCGACGTGGTCGTCACCGACATCCCGCTGCAGTGGGAGGGCCGGGTGGTGGGTGGCCTGCGCCTGGGGGAGGTGGCCCGCGACATCGACTGGTACCTGACCTCGGTCGAACGTGACCTGGGCCGATCGCTGGCCGACCTGGGGCGCGAGGAGAAGCAGCGGGCGGTGAAGTTGCTCAACGAGCGCGGCGCCTTCCAGCTGCGCAAGTCGGTGGAGCAGGTGGCCGAGGTGCTCGGCGTCAGCCGCTTCACCGTCTACAACTACCTCAACCGACCTGAGGGCGGATGACCGACGCCCGCCGCGCTCAGGACCGGGCGGGGGCGTCGGCGCGTGACACCTGGAGCGACACCCGGGTGGCGCCGGCGGCGGTGGCCGCTTCCAGCAGCGCCTTCACCGCCGCGGTGACGGCCTCGATCGACCCGGTCACCGAGCTGCCGAAGGGGCCGATGACCGGGTCGAAGCCCGGCGGCTCGCACCGCGTCGAGGCCGGCGGCCACGTGTGGCCCCGGCGAGCCCTCCACGAACGGCTCGATGGTGAACTCGGCGACGACGGTCACCGGGACGTCCACGACCGGTCCTCGCTCAGCCCTGCGCCCGCTCGGGGCTGACCAGGGGCGGATCGGCCGACCACGGGAAGGTGATCCAGGCATCGGTGCGCCGCCACGTGTAGGTCGGCTCGATGACCGAGCGGGACTTGGCGTAGAGCACCGCCGAGCGGGCCTCGCGCACGTGGGGGTGGATGATCCGCTCCACCATGGACAGGGTGTCGCCGGTGTCGGCCACGTCGTCGGCGATGAGCACGTTGAGATCGCGCACCGCCACCAGATCGGGCATGGGTGGCAGCACCACGGGCACGTCGAGGCGCTCGTCGATGCCGGTGTAGTACTCGACGCTGATGGCGAAGCAGTTCTTGATGGCCAGCGCGTAGCCCAGCGCCCCGGCCACGGTGAGCCCGCCCCGGGCGATGGCCAGGATGATGTCGGGCTGGAAGCCGTCGGCCAGCACCTGGGCGGCCAGCTCCCGCGAGGCCTCGCCGAAGGCCGGCCAGGTCAGCACCTCGCGCTCGGTCGAGGCCTGCGAGTCACCCGCCTCGCGCCGTGTAGACATCGTCGACATGAGCCGGATCGGGTGGCGGGGACGGCATGGTCGGCACCCTAGCGCCTCCGGGAAAACCCCCTCGTGCTGATCCGTGGGGGAACGGTGGTCGATGCCGCCGGCTCCCGCCGCGCCGACCTGCGCACCGATCCCTACGGGCAGATCGCAGCCGTCGAACCGAGCCTGGTCGCCCAACCGGGTGAGGAGGTGGTGGATGCCACCGGCCGGTTGGTGATCCCCGGCGGGGTGGATGCCCACACCCACCTGCACCTCGACGTGGGCGCGGCCTCGGTCAGCGACGACTTCGGGTCGGGCACGGCCGCGGCCGCGGTGGGCGGCACCACCACGGTCATCGAGTACGTCACCACCCGCCGGGGTCAGTCGCCCGCTCGAGGCCGTGTCGACCTGGCGGGGCCAGGCCGAGGCCGCGGCCGTCGACTTCGGGTTCCACCTGACCCTGGTCGATCACACCGACGAGGCCGTCGTCGCCGACTGCATCGAGCAGGGGATCACCTCGTTCAAGCTCTACATGGCCTACCCCGAGTCCCTGCAGGTGGACGACGAGGTGATCGCCGAGGTGCTGGGGGCGACCGCCCGCCACGGCGGCCTGGTCACCATCCACGCCGAGAACGGCGCCGCCATCACCCGCCTCGAGCGCCAGGCGCTGGCCGCCGGCCACCGCCAACCCATCGAGCACGCCCTGACCCGCCCGCCCGAGGTGGAGGGGGAGGCCACGGCGCGGGCCGCGGCCCTGGCCGAACGCCTGGAGGCGCCCATCTACGTGGTGCACGTGAGCTCGGCGCCGGCGCTGACCGCGGTGCGCACCGCGCAGGAGCGGGGCGTGACGATCATGGCCGAGACCTGTCCCCAGTACCTCTACCTCGACGTCGACCGGCTGGAAGGCCCCGACGCCGAGAACTTCGTGTGCACGCCGCCGCTTCGGACCCGCGATCACGCCGAGGAGCTGTGGCACGGCCTGGGGGCGGGGTGGGTGCACACGGTGGCCACCGATCACTGCCCGTTCTGGATGCACGACCGCCGGGCCGGGCACCGCCGGCCGGCCCGACGGCTGGGCCGACTTCACCGAGATCCCGGGCGGCCTGCCCGGGATCGAGACCCGCCTGGCCCTCATCTGGGACGGCGTGCGGGCCGGGCACCTGACGGTGCAGGACTGGGTGCGGCTGTGTGCCGAGGCGCCGGCCCGGACCTTCGGGCTCTGGCCTCGCAAGGGCTCGTTGGCCGTGGGGGCCGACGCCGACGTGGTGGTGTGGGACCCGACGCGGACCCAGTCCCTGTCGGCCACCGCCCTGCACATGCGCACCGATCACTCGCCCTACGCCGGCACCACGGTCACGGGCTGGCCGTCGCTGGTGCTGTCGCGAGGGCGTCCGGTGGCCCGGGACGGCACCTTCTGCGGCGAGCCCGGAGCCGGGCGGTACCTGCGGCGGGACCAGGTGTGGTTCGGCCAGTGACCGAGGACGCCGGACGCTAGGGTCCGGCGCGGTGGGGATCGACGACATCGCCGGGCCGTTGGGGGACTTCCTGGCCGCGGCGGCTCGACCAGGAAGGCGCCGAGGTCCGGGCCGTGACCCGCCTGTCGGGCGGCGCGTCGCGCGAGACCTGGGCCTTCGACCTGTTCGACGCCCTCGACGGCTCGACGCGACCCCTGATCCTGCAGCGGGTGCGGGCCGGCCCCCTGAGCGCCACCTTCACCATGGCCGGCGAGGCCGGCCTGCTGGCCGCGGCGGCCGGGCCGGCGTTCCGGTGGCGCCGGTGGTGGCGGCCAGCGACGACCCGGCCGTGCTGGGCGCGCCCTTCCTGGTCATGGGTCGGGTCGAGGGGGAGACCATCGCCCGGCGCATCCTGCGCGACGACCGCTTCGCCACCGCCCGCGCCCGCGCTGGTCGACCAGTGCGCCTCGGCCCTGGCCGGCATCCACCGCCTGGGCGCGGAGGTGGCGCCCCACCTGCGGGCTGACGACCCGGTCCAGCAGCTGCGGGGCCTGCTCGACGCGCTGGGCCAACCCCATCCGGCCTTCGAGCTCGGGTTGCGCTGGCTGGACGACCACCGGCCGCCGCCGGTCGAGCCCGGGGTGGTGCACGGGGACTTCCGGCTGGGCAACCTCATGGTCGACGACCACGGGCCTGGCCGCGGTGCTCGACTGGGAGCTGGCCCATCTGGGCGATCCCATCGAGGACCTGGGCTGGTTGTGCGTGCGGGCCTGGCGCTTCGGTTCCGAGCTGCCGGTGGCCGGTCTCGGCCACCTACGACCAGCTCGATCGGTGCCTACGAGCGAGGCCACGGGCACCACCGTCGACCCCGAGCACCTGCGCTGGTGGGAGGCGCTGGGCACGCTGCGCTGGGGGCTGATCTGCGTGCTGCAGGCCTCGGGTCACCTGTCGGGGGCGAGCCGATCCGTCGAACTGGCCGCCATCGGTCGACGGGTCTGTGAGAACGAGTACGACCTGCTCACCCTGATCGGTGGCCGCCCGCCGGCGAGCGACGGCGCCGCGGTCGGCGTGGCCGGACCGATGCCGCGCCGATGCCCGCGCTCCACGATGCCCCCAGCGCCGCGCAGCTGGTCGAGGCGGTCCGCGAGTTCCTCGAGCGCGACGTCATGGCCGCCACCGAGGGCCGGGTGCAGTTCCACGCCCGGGTGGCGGCCCGGGTGCTGGCCACCGTCGAGCGGGAACTGGCCCTGGGCCCGGCGCAGGAGGCGGCTCACGCCGCCGGCCTGGACGCGCTGGGCTTCGCCTCCGACGCCGAGCTGGCCGCCGCCATCCGGGCCGGGACGATCGATGGCTCCTCCGACGAGGTCCGGGCCGCGGTGTGGGCCAGCGTGTTGGCCAAGGTGCAGGTGGCCAATCCGGCCTACCTGCTGGCTGAGGACGCCTGAGCTCGCTCAGCCTCGGACGCTGCCGCGCGTGGATGCCCCGCCGAATCGGTCGTTCCTGTCAGCTCAGCGGTGCGATTCCGCACGCTGAGCTGACAGGTTCCGCGCCCGACCGACTACGCGCCGGTGGCGTGGAAGCCGCCGTCGACGTGGACGATCTCGCCGGTGGTGGACGGGAACCAGTCCGAGAGCAGGGCCACGCACGCCTTGGCCACCGCCGAGGAGTCCGAGGCGTCCCATCCCAGCGGCGACCGCGGATCCCAGACGTCCTCGAACTGGGAGAACCCGGGGATGGACTTGGCGGCCAGGGTCTTGAGTGGTCCGGCGGCCACCAGGTTCACCCGGATGCCCTGGGATCCCAGGTAGCGGGCCAGGTAGCGCGAGGTCGACTCGAAGGCGGCCTTGGCCACGCCCATCCAGTCATAGGACGGCCACGACACCGAGGCGTCGAAGTCCAGGCCGACCAGGGCGCCGCCGTCGGACATGAGCGGGGTGACGGCGTCGGCCAGTGCCTTGTAGGAGTAGGCCGAGATGTTGACGGCCACCGACACGTCGCTCCACTGGGCGTCGAGGAAGGTGCCGCCCAGGCAGACCTCGGGGGCGAAGCCGATGGCGTGCAGCGCACCGTCCACCCGGTCCCAACGGTCGCGCAGCTGGGCGGTCAACGACGCCACCTGGTCGGGGTCGCTCACGTCGAACTCCAGCACCTCGGGCTCGGTGCCCAGCTTGCGGGCCGTCCGCCGGGTCAGCGACAGGCCCCGACCGGCGCCGGTCAGGATGATCTCGGCACCCTCGGCCTGGGCCAGCTTGGCCACGCCGAAGGCGATGGAGGCGTCGGTCAGGACGCCGGTGATGACGATGCGCTTGCCGTCGAGCAGACCCATGAACTCCTCCGACCCGTCGTGGTGGGGCGACGTTACCGACCTGCTGTGCCCTCTGGTCGGCCAGCCTCCCGTCGGGCGGGCTTCGCCCATCTGGGCCTCGCGACGCGAGCGGCTCCGCCCTGCTCCGCCGCGTGCCGGGTCATCTGACGCTTCGTCAGCGGTTGGACCCGCCCGGCAGGGTCGCCTAGGGTTGTCGGATGCAAATCGGAGTGTTGGGAGCCACCGGCCCGGCCGGCAGCGGTCTGGCCGCTCGCCTGGCCTCGGTCGGGTTCGAGGTCGTCGTCGGATCGCGCTCGCGCGTATCGGGCCATGGAGATCCGCGACACCCTGCTCGAGCGCTGGGACGGGCTGGGTCTGGTCATCGAGGCCGCCGACAACGAAGGGGCGGCCTCCGCCGACCTGGTGGTCATCGCCACCCCTTGGGACGCGGCCGCGGCCACCGCCCAGGGCGTGTCGCGCCAGCTCCAGGGCAAGGTGGTCATCTCCATGGCCAACGCCCTGGCCAAGGTGGGCAACGAGTTCCAGCCGCTGGTTCCGCCCCGGGGCTCGGTGGCGGCCAGCGTCCAGGCCGCGGTGCCCCGCTCGAAGGTGGCGGCCGGCTTCCACCACGTGCCGGCCAAGGAGCTGGGCGACCTGTCCGAGCCGGTCGAGAGCGACGTGCTCATCTGCTCGGACCACCGGGAGGCCACCGAGGCCACCTGCGAGATCGTGCGCAAGATCCCCAACATGCGTCCCCTCGACGCCGGCCAGCTGTCCAACGCCGCCGCCCATCGAGGCGTTCGCGGCCGTGTTGCTGCAGCTCAACGTGCGCTACAAGACCCGCGCCGCGGTGAAGTTCACCGGCATCGACGAGGAGTGAGCCGGTCCACGGCCGAGTCGGCCGCGCTCGGCGTCGCGGGTGGCGCTCCGGGTGCCGGGTGCCGTGTCGCCCGTTAGCCTGTCGGACGTGATGCGCCTCTACGACACGGCCCGCCGCGAGATCGTGCCCTTCGAGCCCGGGCCGACCGTGTTGATGTACACGTGCGGGATCACGCCCTATGACGCCACCCACCTCGGCCACGCCGCCGCCTACGTGACCTACGACGTGCTGCAGCGACGCCTGCGCGACCTGGGTCACGAGACCCGCTGCGTGCGCAACATCACCGACGTGGACGACGACCTGCTGCGCAAGGCCCGCGAGCTGGGTGTCCACTACCTCGACCTGGCCGCCGCCGAGGTGGCCCGCTTCGACGGGGACATGGCCGCGCTCAACGTCATCGAGTGCTGGAGCGAGCCCCGGGCCACCTCCGCCATCGCCGACATCCGGGGCTTCATCGGCATGGTGCTCGACCAGGGCTACGCCTACCAGAGCGGCGGCTCGGTCTACTTCGACGTGAGCAAGTTCGAGCGGTTCGGCCAGATCAGCCACCTCGACCGCGACGAGATGCTGACCCTGGCCGCCGAGCGCGGCGGCAACCCCGACGATCCCAACAAGCGCGACCCGCTGGACTTCGTGCTGTGGCAGCCGTCGGCCCCCGACGAGCCCTCGTGGGAGTCGTTGTGGGGCCCGGGCCGGCCGGGCTGGCACATCGAGTGCTCGGCGCTGGCCATGCGCGAGCTCGACAGCACCATCGACCTGCACGGCGGCGGGTCCGATCTGATCTTTCCCCACCACGAGTGCGAGGCGGCCCAGAGCGAGGCCGCCACCGGCCAGCTGTTCGTCCGCCACTGGATGCACCAGGCCATGGTCCGCATGGACGGCGAGAAGATGTCCAAGTCGCTGGGCAACCTCGTCTTCATCAGCGACCTGCTCAAGACCTGGGATGCCCGCGCCATCCGCCTGGCCATCGTCGAGCACCACTATCGCGACTCCTGGGAGTGGGACGACGACCTCATGCCCCGGGCGGCCGGGCGGCTCACCGCCTGGCTGGGCACGGTCGGGGGCACCGACGGGGCCGCGGCTGCTGGAGGCCGTCCGGGCCCGGCTCGACGACGACCTGGACACGCCCGGGGCGGTGGCCGCCATCGACGCGGCCGCGGCCGGAGGGCGTGGACGTCAGCCGACGCCAGCGCGCTGCTGGGCGTCTTCCTGGTGGGCGAGCCGACCGTCTGAGCCCACGTCGGCCCGTCAGGAGACGTAACCGCCACCGGGACCTGATCGTCGGACAGGGGACCGATCGCATCTCCTAGCCGTGGTCGGCTCTCGCCCGACGTGGAGGACGGATGCGAGCTCGTCGGACGACCTTCATGGGTCTGGTGATCACTCTGGTGCTGGCGATGGTGGCCGCGGCCTGCTCGACCTCGTCGAAGCCGACGGCCAAGTCAGCCGCCACGGCCTCGACGACCAGGCCGGGCCGGCCATCACCACGCGAAGCCCAGCTGAAGACCGACATCCAGCACCAGGGCCTGACCCCCGAACGAGCCGAGCTGTACTTCGCTCTCGATGTTCGGCCCGCTGCCGGGCGTGTCGATCAAGGGCATCAAGGCGGATCCGTCCGACTTCGACGGCACGCTCGGCCATGCTGGACCTCGAGCGGAGTGGGGCCCACCTCTCGAAGGCCCAGCCCAGGCCGCGGCCACCAAGCTCAAGAGTTCGGGCCCTCCCGGCGGGCACCTCCCCCGAAGCCTGCCCAGTCCGACCTCGACCGTGGCGCCCGGTTCCGCGCCGACGTCCACCGCCACCACGACCCGACCCGCGCCGCCTCCACCGCCACCTCCGTCCCCAACGGTTCGTCCACCTCGTCGTCGGGCACCACGGCCACCACGGTGGCGACCCGGCATCGGCACGCCGGGGCGCCGCCGCGTACGTGTTGACGCTCAAACCAGCGACGCCTTCCCGAGCGACGAGTATCCTGGCCCTGGCCGATGCAGGCCAACGCGACGGAGGCGGCCGCCACCGGCCAGCCCCCGATCAACAGCTTCATCGTGGACGAGGAACCCGTCATCGCCGTACGCCGGGCCCAACCACGGTGTACCACTTCAGTACCAGCACCGGCGTTCGTGCCCGACGGCAACGCCTGCCACATCGACGGTCTTCGACAGGGCCGCCAGTGCAGGCGGGTCGCCGGCAACCCGAGAGCCGGCCGCGGTGATCCTGGTCCACGAGGTCTCCCACTGCTTCCAGCAGCGGCTGGCGGGTTCGACCCGGGCGGCGGCGAGCGTGCACGACTGGATGCAGCGAGGGTGGGGCCACCTGGGCCATGGCTCAGCTCCAGCCCGAGGCGATCGGTGGTACGATCCGAATGGGACAAGTACCTCGACACTCCCACCACCGCCTACTACGACCGCGGCTACGACGGCCTCGGCGCTGTTCGGCCACGTGGGCGACCTGACCGGCCAGCAGTCCGGGGTCTGGCCGCGGCTGCTGCCGGCGGTCGGTCACCGGCGAGAACCGGGGCAGCGACATCGCAGGCCTTGAACATGCTGATGGGCAGCGGCCCCGCGACACCTTCTACGAGCACCTGGGGCGGCAGCTACTTCCTGGATTCGGCAGCGGACGCGACTGGCACATGCAGAGGTCCGGGTCCAGGTCCCGTCCGTCGGGTCCCGAGCCCCACCGACGTCACCATCGGCAACGACGACGGCCAGCAGCATCGGGCGGCGCGACCCCGTACCAGTCCGACACGGTCACCATCCAGGGTGACGCCGACATCCTGGTCATCACCCTGGCCTCGGGTTACGGGAGGTGCACGACCAGGGCTACAGGCTGGACAAGCCCTGGACGACACGCGCCGCACCGCACTGTGCCTCAAGCAGGGCGGCTGCACGTGTCCCGATGGCAGTCCCGGCGCGTCGGAGCACACCACCCAGGCCACCGGACCGATCTCGGTGGGGCCGAACGGTGGCGACCACACCTGGCCGTCTACGCCGCGGGTGCTCGCTCGACCAGTTCTGCAAGAAGCCAGATCCTCAGCCTCCGACCGGGACCCTCCGCCGCCGGGGGGTGGTGGCGGCGGTGGAGGCGGCGCTCCGGATCCCGATCCGCAACAGCCCACCGGCACCACGCAGGGCGATCCGCATCTGACCACCTTCGACGGCCGCTACCTACGATCTGCAGGCCGCGGGCGAGATGGTGCTGGCCAAGTCGACGACCGATGACCTCGAGGTGCAGGCCCGCAGCGTGCCCGCTGGCCGGCTCGATACCGGGGCCGTCAACCAGCAGTCGCCACCCGGCTCGACGGGCACCGGGTCACCGTTTCGCTCGAGAACGGGGCGATCGTGGCCCGCCTCGACGGCACCCCGATCATCAGACGAGAAGATCCAGGTCGGCACGGGCCGCGTCGAACGTCTGGGCACCCAAGCCGGCGTCGCCGTGCGCGCATCGAGTGGGCCGACGGCACCACCGTGCAAGGTCACCCAGCTCGCCCTCTTCGGGCTCAACGCCACCGTCGTGCCGGCCGCCGCCCGCCAGGGCAAGCTGGTCGGCCTGCTGGGCAACGACGACGGCAAGGCGACCAACGACCTCGGCCTGGCCGACGGCACCTCGCTCGGCATCCACACCGAGCCCGGACGCCATCCGCGGCGCGTACGGCGACTCGTGGCGGGTGACCCAGGCCAACTCGCTGTTCGACTACGGGCCGGGCCAGACCACCGACACCTTCACCGACAAGTCCTTCCCGACGAACCAGCTCACGGCCGGCAACGCCGCGGACAAGGCGATGGTCACCAAGCAGTGCCAGGGCGAAGGGCATCACCGACCCCTACCTGTTGCAGTCGTGCGTCGTGGACGCCTCGGCCACCGGCCGAGCCCAGGTGGTGCTGGGCCACTACGCCCACGCCCAGACCGTCCACACCGTCGCACTACGCCCACCAGGCCCACGGCATTCAAGCCCGTCGAGCTCGTCGAGCACCACGACCGACCACCGCGGTGCGGCCCGTCGCCGACCGGGCACCGAGGGATCCGGCGGCGGCGCTGCGGACCATCGTCGACTCGGGCCGCATCAACAGTCCCAAGGAGGACGCCACCTTCGACTTCCCGGCCAAGAAGGGCGACATGATCTGGATCGGCCCACCCGGGTGTGACAACCAGCTGATCGTGGCCTTGAAGGATCCGTCGGGCAAGGTCCTCGACGCCAACGACGTGCAGCATGGGGCTGCCCGGCTGCCAGATCGGTCGGTTCGCCCTGACCGCCACCGGGCACCTATCACCTGGTGGCCAACGCCGACCACAAGGGAACCGGCTCCTACGGCATCCCCATCCGCTTCGAGCAGGCCGACGTGGTGAGGTCGACCTCCTACGGCAAGACGCTGTCGGGGACGATCCCGATGACCGCGGCCCACGACGTCTACACCTTCACGCGGCCACGCCGGCGACGTGGTCCACATCAACGGGCCGGGCTGCTACCTCGGGCTTCGCCCATCCGACGGTGGTGGGCCAGGAGGACAACGTCGACATCGCGACCAGCTCGGGCAAGCCGGTTGTCGCTGCTGGGCTGCGAGAAGGCCGGCAACGACATCCTCGTCTCCCCACCACCGGCACCTACAAGGCCGTGGTGAACTTCGCCAACGTCGGGTCCGCTCAGCTACCACTTCGTGCTGCGCAAGAAATAGCCGAGATCGACCGTCGACCCGTCCCGGGGTGAGGCAGACTCGGGACATGGATCGCGAGGTGGGCCAGCTCTACACCGTGGCTCGCGCCGTGCTCGATCCGCTCTTCTCGTTCCTGTGGCGCATCGAGGTCGAGGGCCGCGAGCACGTTCCCGAGCAGGGCGGGGCCATCCTGGCGCCCAACCACCTCTCGGTGCTCGACCACTTCGTGCTGGCCACGACGCTGCCCCGGCGGATCACCTATGTGGGCAAGGCCGAGTACATGGACGACTGGAAGACCAAGTACCTCTTCCCGGCCCTGGGCATGATCCCCATCGACCGCGGACGGCGGCTCGGCGGCCAACCGGGCCCTCGAGGCCGCGGCCCGCGTGCTGAACCAGGGTGAGCTGTTCGGCATCTACCCCGAGGGCACCCGCTCGCGGGACGGCAAGTTGCACAAGGGCCACACCGGTGTGGCCCGCCTGGCCATGCGCACCGGCTGTCCGATCATCCCGGTCGGTCTGCAGGGCACCCTCGAGGTCCAACAGCCCGACTCGACGGTCCCCAAGCCGTTCAAGGTGATGCGGGTGCGGATGGGTCGACCCATCCCGATGGCCCGCTTCGGCGACCAGACCCGCAATCGGTTGGTGCTGCGGGAGATCACCGACGAGCTCATGTACGAGATCCGCGAGCTGTCGGGCCAGGAGTACGTCGACACCTACGCCACCAAGCAGGCCGACGCCCTGCCGGCCGAGACCAGCCAGATACCGGTGGCCGCGGCCGTCTGACCAGCCTCTAGAGTCGGATGCCATGTCCGACCAGATCGCCATCACGCTGCCCGACGGTTCCGAGCGCTCGTTGCCGGCCGGGTCCACTGCGGGTGATCTGGCCGCCGCCATCGGGCCTCGCCTGGCCAAGGCGGCGGTGATCGCCAGCGTCAACGGCACCGAGCGCGATCTGGATTGGGAGCTGGCACGACGGCGACGACGTGGCCGTCATCGTCGAGGAGAGCGACCGCGGCCTGTACACGTTGCGCCACTCGACCGCCCACGTCCTGGCCCAAGCGGTGCTCGACGAGTTCCCGGGCGCCACCTTCGCCATCGGGCCGCCCATCGCCGACGGCTTCTACTACGACTTCGCGCTGCCCGGGGGCGAGACCTTCACCCCCGACGATCTCGAACGTCTCGACGCCCGCATGCGTGCCATCATCGCCGAGCGCCAGCCCTTCGTGCGCGACGAGATCCCCGAGGCCGAGGCCCTCGAGCTGTTCCGCGACCACCCGTTCAAGATCGAGATCATCCAGGGCCAGGCCGACGATCCCATGTCGGCCACCGAGACCGGGCTGGTGCGCACCTACGCCAACCCGCCTCGCTTCATCGATCTGTGCCGTGGGCCCCACGTGCCCGACACCGGTCGGCTCGGGCACTTCAAGCTGATGCGGGTGGCCGGCGCCTACTGGCGCGGCGACGAGAAGAACCCGATGCTGCAACGGATCTACGGCACGGCCTGGGCCTCGAAGAAGGACCTGGCCGCCTACCTCGAGCGGTTGGTCGAGGCCGAGAAGCGCGACCACCGCAAGCTGGGCGCCGAGCTCGACCTGTTCTCGTTCCCCGACGAGATCGGTTCGGGCCTGGCCGTGTTCCATCCCAAGGGCGGCCTCATCCGCCGCCTCATGGAGGACTACAGCCGGCGTGCGCCACGAGCGGGCCGGCTACGAGTTCGTCTACTCGCCCCACATCACCAAGTCGAACCTGTTCGAGACGTCCGGGCACCTGGACTGGTTCGCCGAGGGCATGTTCCCGCCCATGGAGCTCGACGGGGGGACCAGCTACTACCTCAAGCCGATGAACTGCCCGTTCCACATCCTGATCTACAAGAGCCAGCAGCGCTCCTACCGCGACCTGCCCCTGCGCCTGTTCGAGTTCGGCACGGTCTACCGCTACGAGAAGTCGGGCGTGATCCACGGCCTGACCCGGGTGCGGGGCATGACCCAGGACGACGCCCACATCTTCTGCACCAAGGAGCAGATGGCCTCCGAGCTGGCCACCACGCTCGACTTCGTCCTCGACCTGCTGCGCGACTACGGCCTCGACGACTTCTACCTGGAGCTGTCCACCCGGCCGGAGGGCAAGGCGGTCGGCACCGACGACGAGTGGGATGAGGCCACCGAGATGTTGCGGTCGGTGGCCGAGGCCAAGGACCTGGAGCTCGTGCTCGACGAGGGCGGCGGCGCCTTCTACGGCCCCAAGATCTCGGTGCAGACCCGCGACGCCATCGGTCGCACCTGGCAGATGTCGACCATCCAGCTCGACTTCCAGATGCCCCAGCGCTTCGGCATGGAGTACATCGGCGCCGACGGCGACGCCCACGCGCCGATCATGATCCACCGAGCCCTGTTCGGGTCGATCGAGCGGTTCTTCGGGGTGCTGGTCGAGCACTACGCCGGCGCCTTCCCGCCCTGGCTGGCGCCGGTCCAGGCTCGGGTGCTGCCGGTCAGCGACGACCACGACACCTACGGCCGGCGACTGGTCGACCGGCTCCGCGCCGAGGGGTTCCGGGCCGACCTGGTGGCGGCCGAGGAGTCGCTGGGCAAGCGCATCCGGGCCGCCAAGCTGGAGAAGATCCCCTACGTCCTGGTGGTGGGCGAGGACGACATGGAGCACTCGACGGTGGGGGTCAACCCCCGGGGTGGCGAGGTCGAGCGAGGCGTCGACGTGGGCACCTTCGTCGGATCGCCTGGCCACCGACGTCGACGGTCACCTGCAGGTGGGCTGAGCCGAGCTCATGGGCCAACTCGACCATCTGTGGGCCGGCTGGCGCAGCGCGTACATGGAGTCGGTGACCGACGCCGACGGGTCCGCGGCCGCCGCCCAGGTCGCGGCCGAGCCCGAGGCGGACCCACGCTCGCTGTTCGAGCGCATCCTGGCCATGGACGACCAGGAGGGCTACATCGTGCACCGGGGTCGGTTGGTGTCCACGCTGCTCAACGCCTACCCCTACACCAGCGGTCACGTCCTGGTGCTGCCCAACCGGGCCGCCGGCGAGCTCGACCAGTTGGACGAGCCCACCTTCGACGCGCTGTGGCGTGAGGTGCGGGACGCGGTGGCCGCCATCCGCGAGGCGTACCGCTGCGACGGGGTGAACGTGGGCATGAACCTGGGTCGGGCGGCCGGCGCCGGGCGTGCCCGATCACCTCCATGTCCACGCCCTGCCCCGGTGGGCGGGGGACAGCAACTTCATGACCGCCACCGCCGGCACCCGGGTCATGCCCGAGTCGCTCGACACCACGTGGTCCAAGCTCCAGGCGGCCTGGCCCGCCTGACCGGCTGCTGCCCGCGCTCCCCGATCGGGGACTGGCCGGCCGTGCGTTCTGCGCCGATTTCGGGGCGGCAGGGGGGGCGGTAGCGTCGACAGGCCATGTCCGACGATTCCCAGCCCGACGACGGGTCCCTCGACGAGGGGACGCCGGCCGACGGGCCGCTCGACGAGGGCGCGGTCGAGCCGAGCCCCGGTGGAGGGCCGCGACGACGAGGCGGCCACGACCAGGCCGCTGTCGGCGGAGGACATCGACCAGGCGCTGAAGGCGGCCGCCGCTGGTCCCGACGGCCTCCGAGGGCGACGACGGAGAGGTCCGCGACACCCTGCCCGAGGACCTCGACGCCTCGGGCTACGTGGGGCCCTACCTGTTCCCCAACAACAGCCGTCGACGGGTGCCAGGCGTCATCTACATGGTGTTCGCCGTGATCCTGTTCGGGCTGTGGGTCACCCACCGCTCGGCGCCCCAGATCCTGATCAACGACGGCTACCTGGCCGCGGCCATCGGCCTGGGCCTGTTCGGGGCGTACTCGTTCATCACCGGGTGGGACCTGAAGGTGGACGAGCGCGACGCCCTGGTGGCCTCGGTCCGCCAGGTCGGCTTCCCGGTCGGCCACGCCTCGGCGCAGATGGGCTGGCGCGGCGTGCTGAGCCGTCCGACGTGGCGGATCCTGCTGTACTCGGCCGAGGATCCCCCCACCCAGCGGGGTCTGGTGCTGGTCGACGGGGTCGACGGCGAGGTCCTGGAGTGGTTCGTGGAGGACAACCCCGAGGACTGGTCGACCAGTACGACGAGGACTAGCTGGCCACCGCTCGGGGCTGGGATCGGCTGCCCGGTCGGACTCGGGGGTGGCCAGCAGGCAGACCCCCAGCAGGGCCAGGCCAGGCCGACACGCCGGCACCAGGGCCCCGTGACCGTGGGAGATCGGCTCCTCGAAGATCGTCACCCCCAACAGCACGCTGACGGCCAGGGTGGTGGCGTTGCTGGCGGCCATGGCCGGCGCCAGGAAGCCGGTCTTGAGCGCCGACTGCTGGAGGGCGAACCGGCCACCGCCGACAGGATCAGGGCGTAGGTCGTCCACGAGGTGAGCACGGCCGCAGGCCGTGACCCAACTGATCCACGAACACCTTGGTCACCGCGGCCTGGAAGGCGAAGCCGAACCCGGCCGCCCGGCCAGCAGGCGGCGGCCAGGGCCGCGTCGCCGGCGAGCCACCAGCGCCAGCCCGACCATGGCGGCGACGTGACCAGCCGGCCACGAACCAGCGCGGGTGGCCGGGTTCGAGATGCCGCCCTCGGGCTGCCCCGGGCCACGAACAACATGATCCCCACCACGGTGCGCCGGCGCCGAGGATCGAGCGGCGACCCACGTGCTGGTCGGTGAACCGACGCCCAGGGGCAGGGCGAACACCAGGCTGAGCGTGCACAACGACTGCACCACCACCAGGCTCCCCGATCCAGCGCCGCCGCCTGGACCACCCAGCCGACGGCCTGGAGCGCGCCCCCGCCAGCCAGACGGGCTCGCGCAGGATCTCGGCCAGGAAGCGGGGTCGCCCTCCGCCGCGGAGGTCTGCAGGGCCCCTCGTTGCTGGAGCACGGCCCGAGCGCGAAGCAGACGGCGGCGACGAGGGCGAGGGCTCCGGCCATGGTGTGGGTTCAGTCGATCGAGAACCAGGTGCGGACCTGGGCTTCGTGGTCCAGGTAGCGATCGCCGGAGACGTCGACCACGACCTTGTCGATGGTCCCGCCGGTGAACGGGAACGGGGCCGCGTAGGTGGGCGAGACGGCGGACGCGCTGTCGCGTCCCACGCAGATCCCGTCGCCGGTGAGGCAGAAGTATCCCGGGCTGGGTCACGATCCGGTCCGAGCCGACGGCCCGGTCATCGACGTAGAGCGTGAGGGTGCCCTCGGTCCCGGGCATGGCCGGGTTCGTGCTGGGCCCGGCGGCCGCGAACTCGGCCGTGCACACATGGGACCCGACGCTCAGCTCCTGGTCGGCCACCACGTCCTGGAGGGTCGTGCCGATCCAGTTGAACGTGTAGCGCAGCCGACGGCCCTGCACGTAGAGGCTGTGGCCGCCGGGCACCCCACCCGCCGCCCAGATCACGCCCTGGCAGCGTCGGCGTCGGTCACCTCGACTCCGGCCGCGATGGTGTAGGACCGCCCCGGCAGCGCGGGTCCGGCCGACTCGGGGACGTCCGCGCCGTTCGGGTAGAAGACATAGCGGTCGCGTGGGGCCGCCGGTCGCGGCCGTTCGGCCAGCACCTGTTCGAGGGCCGAGCGGTCGTCCAGTGGCAGCCCGTTGCAGCGCCCCGCCTCGTAGTGCCAGAGGCCCTTGAGCTGTTCGAGCCGTTCGGGGTGCTGGTCAGCCACGTCGGTGGACTGGGAGCGGTCGTGTTCGAGGTCGTAGAGCTCCCAGACGTCCTGGTCGAAGTGTCCCCAGCCGCTCAGCGGGGGGTGCACCGTGCAGGCCAGCCACCCCTCGTGGTAGATCGATCGCTGGCCCAACATGGCGTAGAACTGCGTCGAGCGCCCGGCGACGGTGGGATCGGTGAGCGCGGCGGCGAAGCTGCGGCCCTCGATGGGGTTCTGGAGGAACCCCTTGATCACCTCGGGCGCTTCGATGCCCAGCAGGTCGTACACGGTCGGCACCACGTCGACGGCGTGGATGTACTGGTGGCGCACCTCGGCGGAGGTCGGGATCTGCGCCGGCCACGACACCAGGCACATGTCGGCCACTCCGCCCTCGGCGCCGGCCCAGCGCTTCCAGTACGGGAACGGCGTGTCCAGGGCCCAGGCCCAGCCCGTGTTGTAGTGGTTGTTGGAGGCCGGGCGTGCCCAGTTCGTCGAGATGGGACATCGTCACCTCGGTGGTGTCGGCCACCCCATTGAAGAAGCGCCATTCGTTGAAGCTGCCGTTGGGCCCGCCCTTCGCCGCTGGCGCCGTTGTCGGAGACCACCACGATGAGGGTGTTGTCGATCTCGCCCGACTCCTCGAGGTAGTCCAGCACCCGGCCGAGTCGATCGTCGTAGTACGAGATGTAGCCGGCGAACACCTCGGCCATTCGGGTGAACAGCCGTTGCTCGTCCGCTGACAGCGAGTCCCACGGCCGCACCGTGTCGAGCTGAGGCCAGGGCTGGCCCCCCGGGCCGGTAGCGGTCGGCTCGCCGTGGGGGTTGATGGGGGAGAGCTGGGTGCCCTCTGGCAGCAGGCCCAGCTCGATCTGACGCGCCAGGATCCCGGCCCGGATGGCCTCGTAGCCCTGGTCGAAGCGCCCCCGATAGCGGTCGGCCCAGTCCAGCGGGACGAGTGGGGGGCGTGGCCGGCCTGCGGGGCCAGGTACATGAAGAACGGCTTGTCCGGGTCGATGACCTTGGCGTCGCGGATGAACCCCACGGCGCGGTCGGCCAGGTCGTCGGCCAGGTGGTAGCCGTCCTCGGGTCGGGCCGGCGGCTCGATCGGGTGGTTGTCATGGACCAGATCGGGGTAGTACGAGTTGGTCTCTCCTCCCAGCCAACCGTAGAAGCGCTCGAACCCTCGACCCAGCGGCCAGCGGCCCTTGAAGGCCGCGGTGTTGCACTCCTCGCCAGGCGTCAGGTGCCACTTGCCCACGCAGTAGGTGTTGTACCCGCGCTCGGCCAGGACCTCGGAGATGAAGCCGCTCTCGAACGGGATGCGGGTCGAGATGCCGGGGAAGCCGGAGGCGAACTCGGCGATGGTGGCCATGCCGTTGGTGGTGGCGTTGCGACCGGTGAGCAGCGACGCACGGGTGGGCGAGCACAGGGCCGTGGTGTGGAAGTTGGAGAACACCACGCCCCGCTCGGCGATGCGACGCATGTTGGGCGTCTCCACCGGGCCGCCGTAGATGTCCATGGTGGCGTAGCCCAGGTCGTCCCAGGCGATGAACAAGACGTTGGGCGCACCCGCGGGTGCCTTCGGAGCCAGGAACGGCCCCCAGTCCGGTACCGAGTCCCGAATGTCGAGCTCGATCTTTCCCTGGAACGGCTTGGGCATGACGATCCTCCTGTGGATTCCCCCAAACCTTACGGTTGGGTCGTCGACCGTGGCCCCGCCCGGTCCGGGCGCTCGTGGCGACTGGCTGGTTTGTAGTCGTGAGCGCACAACAGGTCGCGGGGACCCATCCCGCGGGGTCGCCGGACCCATCTCGCTCAGCCCGATTCACGCCGAAGCTCTGTAGGTGACCCCTCAAGCCGGAGCCCGACGCAAGCCTTTGCAATGGCAGGAGGACGGCCGCACCCCCGATGCCGAGGCCGGCTACGCCGACGAGTGGGAGGTCATCTGTCCGTGCACCGGTGACGACGGGGGGCCGGCCGAGCTCCAGTCGCCCGAGGTGCAGCGGTTCCGCGGTCCCTACCGCACCGAGGACGCCGCTCGCATGGCCGCCCATCAGCACAACGTGGTGGCCCACTGGTGATCCGGTCCTGAGCCGGGGCGCGATCGGGCCCGGCCAGTGGAGTAGTTGGCCGGACCCGATGCCTCCTCGCTCCAGAGCAACGCCGCCTCGCCCGCCAATCTACCCGCCCTGAGCGCTGATGAGTCCACTCAGCAGCGCTGCATCCCGGCCCCCCAAACCCGAAATCTGTGCAGTTGGAGGCGCCGGACGCCCTGAAGTGCACTGATTTCGAGCGGGTGGCCGTCAGCCGCGCACCGCGGCCAGGATCTCCGCCACCTGTCCGAGCCCGTCGGCCCCCGCCTTGATCGCCTCGCGCACCAGGTCCAGCGCGGTGACGCGCGAGCCGCCGACCACGGTGGCCGGCCGAGCCCAGTCTTGGGCCGTGGGGTAGCTGCGGATGGCCTCGGACAACTCATCCGCTTCGTGGCCCAGCAGGGTCATGGCCTCGTCGATGGTGTCGGGGGCGGGGGTGTCCCAGTGGCGCTGGTCAGCGTCGGTGACCGCCGGGTGCAGGGTGGGTGCCTCCTCGGTCTGGACCCGGCGCAGCTCGTGGCTGATCAGGCCCCACAGCCGCGTGACGTCGCTGACCACGTCGAGGGCGCTGACGCCGCCGGGGCCGAAGCGGGTCGCCAGCTCGTCGGCCCGATCGTCATCCACCACCGCGGCCAGCTCGGCCCGGTACCGGCGTGGGAACGACGCCAACGCCACCCGCGCGTCCTCCGGGGTGAGGCGGGAGACGTCGAGGCCGGGCACGGGTCAGGCCGGTGTGCCCGCTCGGGCCCCGGCGCCCGAACTGGCGGCGGCGTGACCGCGGCCGTCGGCGTGGGCCGTGGCCGCCACCGAGTCCACCAGCTGGCTGGGCAGGACGTCGTAGTGATCGTGGCGAGCCTGGAACCGTCCACGGCCGCTGGTGCGGGATCGCAGATCGACCGCGTAGCGGCGCAGCTCGGCCGTGGGCACCAGGGCCACGATCACCTGCTCACCCACATCGGCCACCTCGGTGCCCTGCACCCGGGCTCGGCGGGCGTTGAGGTCTCCCATCACGTCACCCTGGAGCTCGACCGGGACCACCACCTCGAGTCGGGAGATGGGTTCGAGGATGATGGGCTCGGCGTGGGCCAGCGCCTCGCGGAAGCCGAGCCGGCCCGCCATCTTGAAGCTCATCTCCGAGGAGTCCACCGGGTGATACTTGCCGTCGGTGCAGTAGACCCGCACGTCGACCACCGGATAGCCGTAGACGCCACCCTCGGCCATGGCCTCCACGATGCCCTTCTCGACCGCGGGGATGAACTGGCGGGGGATGGCGCCGCCCACGATCTGGTCGACGAACTCGAAGCCCTCACCTCGTTCGAGGGGCTCGATGCGCAGCTCGGCCACGCCGAACTGGCCGTGACCACCGCTCTGCTTCTTGTACTTGCCCTCCGCCTCGGCCGTGCCCAGGACCGTCTCCCGGTACGCCACCCGCACCTCCTGCTGGTCGACGGCCACGCCGAACTTGCGCTCGAGGCGCTCCAGCGTGATCTGCAGGTGGGTCTCGCCCATGCCCCGCAGGAGGGTCTGGTGGGTTTCGTCGTCGCGCTCGACCACCAGCGCCGGATCCTCCTCCACCAGCCGATGCAGGGCGTTGGCCAGCTTGTCGTCGTCGGTCTGGGAGCGGGCCACCACGGCCACGGCCAGCACGGGTTCGGGCGCGGGCTGACGACGGCAGGCGCACCGGGGTGCCCTTGGGGGCCAGGGTGTCGCCGGTGGCGGTGCCGGAGAGCTTGGCCACGGCCACGATGTCACCGGCGGGCGCGGCGGCCAGGTCGAGGTGTTCGCGGCCGCGCAGGGCGAACAGGCCGTGGAGCCGTTCGTCGGCACCGGAACGGGGATTGACCAGGTGGTCGTCGCTGTGGAGCGTCCCGGACAGGACCTTCAGCAGGGAGATCTGGCCCACGTGACGGTCGGCGATGGTCTTGAACGCCCAGGCCAGGGGCTGGCCGTCCGGATCCGGGGAGATCTCCACGTGGGTGGTGCCCGCCTCCACCTCGACCGGTGGGCGGTCGAGCGGCGAGGGGCCCACCTCGCACACCAGGTCGGCCAGGCGGTCGATCCCCACCCGGGCGGTGGCCGAACCGCACACCACCGGGAACACGGTGGCGGCGTCGAGTCCGTGGGCCAGCGTGTGCTCCAGCTGCTCCAGCGACGGGGTCTCGCCGTCGAGGAAGCGCTCCAGCAGATCGTCGTCGGCCACCACGATGCCCTCCACCAGGTTGTCGTGGACCTGGTGTTCGAGCGCCTCCATGTCGTCGGGGATCTCGCCCGAGTGGCGCGCCGCGGTGCCCGCCGGCCGGTTGGGGTCCAGGTCGTAGGTGTAGGCGGTGTCGGTCAGCAGGTCGGCCACGCCGCAGAAGGAAGCCTCTTCGCCGATGGGGAGCTCCAGGGGGGCGACGCCGGCGCCGAAGGCGTCGCGGATCTCGTCCAGGGTGCGTTCGAACGAGGAACGCTCCCGGTCCAGCTTGTTGATGAAGACCATGCGGGGCAGGCCCAGCTCGGCGGCGATGCGCCACAGCGCCGCGGTCTGCACCTCGACGCCGTCGACCGCGCTGACCACGAACACCGCCAGGTCGGCCACCCGCATGCCGGCCACCGCCTCGTTCTCGAAGTCGGCGTAGCCCGGGGTGTCGATCAGGTTGATCTTGTGGTCGTTCCATTCGAAGGGCGCCACGGCCAGGGTCAGCGACTGGTGGCGTCGCTGCTCCTCGGGCTCGGCGTCGCACACTGTGGTGGCGTCCTCCACCCGACCCATGCGGTTGATGGCGCCGGCTTCGTACAGCAGCGCCTCAGCCAGGGTGGTCTTGCCCGACCCGCTGTGGCCCACCAGCACCACGTTTCGGATCCTGTCGGTCAGCACCTGCTTCACGAGGTCTCACCCCCCGGTTCATCGCCGGCTGCGTCGATACCCGTGAGCGTAGGCCGGTCGGCCACGGCCGTGACGGGTGGCGACGCGTCGGGGTGCGAGGACCCGGGAGGCCGCCGCGCTAGCCTGGATGGGTTCTCGTCGCTGGGGCGCCGCCCGAGCGACCTCCCGACCCCGGCTCGCGCCGCACTGGAGTTGCAATGCTCGACGGTCGCTTCAAGGCGAACATCGAGAAGGGCCTCCGACCGATCGGCGTCAACCTGCGTCGCACCGGCATCACCGCCGACCACCTGACCGCCCTGGGCGTGGTCATGGCCGCCGGGGCGGCGGTGGCCATCGGCGCGGGTCAGCTGCGCATCGGGCTGCTCCTGCTCATCCTCACCGGGCTCCCCGACGCCCTCGACGGGGCGGTGGCCAAGGCCTCGGGCACCGCCGGCCCGCGTGGCGCCTTCTTCGACTCGGTGTCGGATCGTGTGTCGGATTCGCTGCTGCTGGGTGGCGTGGCCTGGTACCTGGCCAGCACCCACCCCGGTCACCTCTCCCTGCTGCCCATGGCCGTGCTGGCCGCTTCGCTCATCATCTCCTACCAACGGGCCAAGGCCGAGTCGCTGGGCTTCGCGGCCAAGGGCGGGATCATGGAGCGGGCCGAGCGGATCATCCTGCTCGGCTTCGGCCTGCTGTTCGACTCGCTGCTCGTCGCCGTGCTGTGGATCATGCTGGCGCTCACGCTGGTCACCGCCGTGCAGCGCTTCGTCAAGGTGTGGCGCCAGGCCAGCGTCGAGCGTCCCCAGGTGTCGCCCAAGCGGCTGGCCCGTCGGCGGGCGGCGCGGGCCACCCGCAGCGGCCGTCAGACCTCGCCGGTCTGGCAGCGCCGGCTGGGCAACCGTCGCACTCCCTGACCGGGCGTGCGACTCGGTCCGCTCGACATCGAGCCCGTCTCCACCGTCTACCGCGCCGGTTCGGCGTTCGTGCGGGCGGTGCCCCGCCCGGTGGCCGAGCTGGGTGGTGACCTGGCCAGCTCCATCGCCGCCGAGGTGTCGGCGCGAGCGACGGCTGCTGACCGAGCGCAACCTGCAACGGGTCCACGGCCCCGGGTTCACCGGCCGACCGCTGCGTCGGGCCGTCCACCAGACGTTCCGGTCCTACACCCGCTACTGGGTCGACTCGTTCCGCCTGCCCAAGCTGTCCGCGGCCCAGATCGACGCCGGCTTCGCGGTCGAGGGCTACGACCACATCGAGCGGGCGCTGGCCTCGGGCATCGGCCCGATCCTGGCCCTGCCCCACCTCGGGGGCTGGGAGTGGGCCGCGTTCTGGCTCACCCGGGTGCTCGACGTGCCCGTGACCGCGGTGGTGGAGGCGGTCGAACCGCCGGAGCTGTTCGAGTTCTTCGTCGACTTCCGACGGGAGCTGGGCATGCACGTGGTGCCCCTCGGTCCCCGGGCCGGTTCCCAGGTGATCGCCTCCATCAAGGCCGGCCATGTGGTGTGCCTGCTGTCGGATCGCGACATCGCCGGCGACGGCATCGAGGTCGACTTCTTCGGGGAGAAGACCACGCTTCCGCCGGGGCCGGTGACCGTGGCCCTGCGCACCGGGGCCCCACTGATCCCCAGCGCGGTCTACTTCCAGGGCCGCGCCCACCACGCCGTCGTCGGGCCCCCGCATGGACCTCACCCGCCAGGGCCGCTTCCGCGACGACGTGATCCGCCTCACCCAGGAGCTGGGCGGTCGCCTCGAGGAGCTCATCCGCCGGGCGCCGGAGCAATGGCACCTGCAGTCGCCCAACTGGCCCAGCGACTACGAGGCGCTGGCCGCCATCGGCCACCCCCACGCCCGCCCGAGCGAGACTGGGGCCTGATGACCGCCCTGACCTTCGACGCCGCCCTCGATCGACTCCCCAAGGTGGAGCTGCACTGCCACATCGAGGGCACCATGCGACCAGCCACCGTGCTCGAGCTGGCGGCCAAGAACGGGGTGGCGCTGCCCACCACCGATCTCGACGAGCTCTACCGCTACGGCTCGCTGGACGAGTTCCTGGCCGTCTTCTGGTTGGTGCAGAGCTGCCTGGTGGACCGTTCGGACTGGGCCCGGCTGGCCTATGAGAGCGTGATCGACGCCGCCGCGCACGGTCGGGTCTACGCCGAGAGCTTCTTCACCCCGGCCCGTCACCTGGCCGCCGGGTCCCGGTTGGCCGACATCGTGGCCGGTCTGGACGAGGGGATCGCGGCGGCCGAATCCGAGACCGGGAACCCGCTGCATGCTGGTGGCCGACATCGACCGGGCCTACGGCCCCGACGCCGGACGCGAGCTGGTCGACGGCGTGGTCGAGCTGCGCCAGGCCGGGGCGCCGGGCGCGTCGCGGGTGCTGGGCATCGGGCTGGACTCGACCGAGATCGGCGTCGATCCCCGGTCGTTCGCCCCGGCCTACGGGGTGGCGGCCCGGGCCGGCCTGCGCCTCACCGCCCACCAGGGCGAGGACACCGGTCCCGAGGCCATCGCCGCCTGCGTGGACGTGCTCGGAGCCGAGCGCATCGACCACGGCTTGTCGATCATGGCGGATGCCGGCGCTGGTCGAGCGCTTCGCCGGCCAGGGCATCCCGCTCACGGTGTGTCCCACCTCGAACATCGTCATCGCCAACAAGGTGGCCCACCTGGCGGACCACCCGTTCAAGGCCATGCGCGACGCCGGGCTGCTGGCCACCCTCAACACCGACGACCCGGCCCTGACCGACCTGGACCTGGGTCGCGAGTACGCGGCGGTGGCCGCGGCCTACCAGTGGGGGTTCGACGAGATGGTGGCCGTGGCCCACGACGGGGTGGACGCCACCTGGCTCGACGACGACGCCAAGCGGGCCATGCACGGCGACATCGACGCCCGGGCGGCCGAGCTGCGCGCCGACCTCGACCCCGACTGACCCCACACCGGTTCGCCGTTCCGGGGGACGGGGGCGGGGCAGGGGCGGATCGGGGTCGGAAAACTCGGGGGGACTAGCGTGGTGGGGTGCGCATCGGCATCATCAGCCCGTACAGCCTGACCCTGCCCGGTGGCGTGCAGGGCCAGATCCTGGGTCTGGCCCGGGCGCTGCGGGCCGCCGGCCATGACGTCCGGGTGCTGGGTCCCTGCGACGGGCCGCCTCCCGACGCCGGGGTGACGCCGCTGGGCAACAGCGTGCCCACCATGGCCAACGGCTCGGTGGCGCCCATCGCGCCCGACCCGTCCGCCCAGCTGCGCACCATCCGGGCTCTGCGCGACGAGGCCTTCGACGTGGTGCACGTGCACGAGCCGCTGTGCCCCGGTCCCACCCAGACGGCCATGTTCTTCAAGACCGCCCCGCTGGTCGGCACCTTCCACGCCGCCGGCAGCTCCAAGGCGTACACCTGGTTCTCGCCGGGCGTGAAGTGGCTGTCCAAGAAGCTCGACCTGCGCCTGGCGGTCAGCGAGGACGCCGAGCGCATGGCCCGCAGCGCGCTCGGGGGCACCTACACCGTGCTGTTCAACGGGGTCGAGCTCGAGACCTTCTCCAAGGCGACGGCCTGGCCCACCGAGGGCCCGACCGTGTTCTTCATCGGCCGCCACGAGCCCCGCAAGGGCCTGGCCGTGCTGCTGGAGGCCATGACCGACCTGCCCGCCCACGTCCGGCTCTGGATCGCCGGCGACGGTCCCGAGACGGCCATGCTGGCCCAGCGGGTGGCCGGCGACGCCCGCATCGAGTGGCTGGGCCGCATCAGCGACGAGGAGAAGGCGGCCCGGTTGCGGGCGGCCGACGTGTTCTGCGCGCCGTCGCTGCACGGGGAGTCCTTCGGGGTGGTGCTGCTCGAGGCCATGGCCGCCGACACGCCGATCGTGGCCAGCGACCTGCCCGGCTACTCCAACGTGGCCCGGCTGGGGCGCGACGCCCTGCTGGTCCCGCCGGGCGACAGCACCCAGCTGGCCGAGGGCCTGCGTCGCCTGCTGACCGATGCGTCCCTGGCCGCCCAGCTGGTGGCTTCGGGCAGCCAGCGGGCGCAGGAGCTGTCCATGGAGCGCCTGGCCGAGCGGCATCTGGCCCTCTACCGGACGATCATCTAGGGCGATCTGTCTGGCCTTCCGGTCGGCAAGCCTCCCTGCGGGCGCCTTCGGACGGCCCGCACGGTCGGAGGCCGTCGCTCGACCCGCGCGGCGTCCATCGAAGGACCCCGGGCGTATGATGGCTTCATGACCATTCTCATCATCGTGCTGGTCGTGATCATCGTCGTGGTGGTCGCCGTGTTCGTCGGCGGCTACAACGGGCTGGTCCGACTGCGCAACAAGATCGACGCCGCCTGGGCGCAGATCGACGTGCAGCTCAAGCGCCGATTCGACCTCATCCCCAACCTGGTCGAGACGGTCAAGGGCTACGCCGCCCACGAGAAGGAGACCTTCGAAGGGGTCACCCAGGCCCGCGCCAACGCCATCTCCGCTCAGAGCCAGGGTCCGGCCGCGGCCGCCCAGGCCGACAACGTGCTGACCGGGGCCCTGAAGTCGCTGTTCGCGGTGGCCGAGGCCTATCCCGACCTCAAGGCCAACCAGAACTTCCTGGAGCTCCAGGAGGAGCTGACCGCCACCGAGGACAAGGTGGCCTACGCCCGGCAGTTCTACAACGACACCGTTCGCGGCTACAACACCAAGATCCAGTCGATCCCGACCAACATCATCGCCGGAGCCTTCCACTTCGAGAAGCGGGAGTACTTCGAGGCCGACGACGACTCACGTGGTCCCGTCAAGGTCTCGTTCTCGTAGCACTCCGCTCCACTCGTCCCACCCCTCGCTCCACCTCTTCCGGAGGGTCCGGCCCTGTACGACCAGGTCAAGCAGAACAAGCGTCGGTCCGCGCTGCTGATGCTCGCCTTCACCGCCCTGGTGCTGGTGGTGGCCACCGCGTTCAGCCTCGTGTTCCGTCTGGGCACCGTCGGCTTCGCCTTCGTCCTCGTGTTCGCGGTCCTCTTCAGCGGCGTCGCCTCGTTCGTGTCCTACTGGAACTCGGACAAGGTGGCGCTGGCCATGACCCACGCGGTCCCGGCCGATCCCCACACCTACGCCCGGCTCTACAACCTGGTCGAAGGCCTGTGCATCGCCAGCGGGCTGCCCCAGCCCAAGTTCTACGTGGTCGACGACCCGGCCCCCAACGCCTTCGCCACCGGGCGTGACCCCAAGCACGCGTCGCTGGCGGTCACCTCGGGCCTGCTGGAGAAGATGAACCGGGTGGAGCTCGAGGGAGTGCTGGCCCACGAGCTCAGCCACGTGAAGAACTACGACATCATGGTGTCGTCCATCGCCGTGTGCCTGGTGGGCGTGATCGCCGCCCTGAGCGACTTCGGGCTCCGCTGGTTCGTGTTCGGCGGCATGATGGGCGGCCGCCGCAACAACAACCAGGGCGGCGGGGGCGGCAACGATCCCACCCAGCTCATCATGTTCGTGGCCGCCCTGGTGGTGATCATCCTGGCGCCGCTGGTGGCCACCCTGATGCAGTTCGCGGTGAGCCGCCGGCGCGAGGCCCTGGCCGACGTCTCGGCGGTGGAGATGACCCGCTACCCGCCGGGGCTCATCTCGGCTCTCGAGAAGCTGCGCGACGACCACACCGTCATCAAGGAGAACGGCCGGGCCACCGCGCACCTCTGGATCGAGGAGCCCATGGACCACTACGACGGCCAGAACCAGCGCAAGAGCAAGTGGTCCCACCTGTTCGACACCCATCCGCCGATCGAGGATCGGATCGCGGCCCTTCGCGAGATGTGATGGGCGAGATGTGATGGCCGCCGCGCCGAGACGGGATCCGCGCCGCTCGCTGATCATCGGATCGGTGATCGCCGGGGTGGTCCTGGCCGCGCTGGTGGTGATGGTGCTGGTCGGGGTGTACATCGCCTTCGCGCCGCGCAGCTCCAATCGGGACTCCTGGGGTCGGCCACCCTCGGTGGTCGCGCTCGCGCCCATCCACCGGGTGGACGTCCACGGATTCCTAGGGTGCAGGGCGTGTCGCGCGCCCGACTGCACCGCCGCCTCGTTGGCGTTGGTGAGCCTGTTGGCCGGCGTCGTGCGCGGCCAAGGCGGCCTCGTCGCCCCTGGCCCGGCCGGCCACGACGCGGCCCGCCCACCACCACGGTCACGACCACCACCGTGGCCTCCGGACCGCCGTACCCGCTGACCGGCCTGCCCATGGCCGATCCGAGCGTGGCCGCCCACCCGGCGGTCGTGGTCAAGATGGACAACAGCCCCTGGGCCCGGCCCCAGGTCGGCATCAACCAGGCCGACATCGTGATCGAGCTGCTGGTCGAGGGCATCACCCGCTTCGCCCTCGTCTACGGCTCCCAGACTCCGACCACGGTCGGGCCGGTGCGGTCGGCGCGCTCGAGCGACATCGATCTGCTGGCCGGCCTGGGCCGGCCGCTGCTGGGGTGGTCGGGCGCCAACCCCACGGTGACCAAGCAGGTCACCACCGCCGCCGGCCAGGGCCTGCTGATCGACGCCAGCCGGGGCGCCAACCCGCCCGAGTACTGGCGTGACAACACCCGCCAGGCCCCCCACAACCTGTTCACCAGCATCCCGATGCTGCTGTCCAAGTTCGGCGGCGGCGACACCTCGCCACCCCAGGCCATCCTGCCCATCGGTCCCACGGGCACCCCGCTGCCGGCCTCGGCCGTCGCCGCACCCGGGGTGACCATCAACTTCGGGTCGGGGGTGGTGGTGTCCTACGCCTGGGACGCGGCCGGCCAAGGGCTGGGCCCGGTTCCAGGTCGACCAGCTGCACGACCTGGCCCACAGCGCCACCCTGGATTCGGCTGGCCAGCAGGTGGCTCCCGCCCAACCTGGTGGTGCTGTTCACCCCCTACGGCGTCTCGGTGGCCGATCCCAAGTCGCCCCAGGCCGAGTCGGTCGGTTCCGGGTCCGGGCCTGGTGCTGGTGGACGGTCACCAGATCCCGATCAACTGGTCCCGGCCGGCCAACACCAGCCCCTACCGGTTCACCACCACCGACGGCGCGCCCTACACCCTGCCCCCGGGCCGGACGTGGGTGGCGCTGCCCGAGGTCGGCTCGGCCGTCACCATCCTGGACGGCCGGCGCGCCGCCGCCGGCCTGCTGGCCCTGCCCCGCTGACAGATCTCGCTTCGGGATTCGGGGGGTGCGGATCTAGACTGGCGCGCATGGCTGACCCATCGAAGGAAGCGGCACCCCGACAGACCGGCACTCCGCTGGTGAAGCGGGGTCTGGCCGAGATGCTCAAGGGCGGCGTCATCATGGACGTGGTCCGACCCGATGAGGCCAAGATCGCCGAGGACGCCGGGGCCACCGCGGTCATGGCCCTCGAGCGCGTGCCC
Source organism: uncultured Microthrixaceae bacterium (assembly GCA_963793965.1). Lineage (GTDB taxonomy): Bacteria > Actinomycetota > Acidimicrobiia > Acidimicrobiales > Acidimicrobilacustridaceae > UBA4742. The sequence continues at coordinate 124,819 of CAWCCB010000004.1, read as the reverse complement.
TCCGACATCCGACGCGACGGCGGCGTGGCCCGCATGAGCGATCCCGAGATGATCGAGGGCATCCAGGCGGCGGTGAGCATCCCGGTGATGGCCAAGGCGCGGATCGGCCACTTCGCCGAGGCCCAGATCCTCCAGGCGCTCGGGGTCGACTACATCGACGAGAGCGAGGTGCTCACCCCGGCGGACGAGGCCCATCACATCGACAAGTGGGCCTTCACCGTCCCGTTCGTGTGCGGTGCCACCAACCTGGGCGAGGCCCTGCGCCGCATCTCCGAGGGCGCCTGTCTGATCCGGTCCAAGGGCGAGGCCGGCACCGGCAACATCGTCGAGGCCGTCCGGCACCTGCGCGCCATCCTGGGCGACATCCGCAAGATCACCACCGCGGACGAGGCCGAGCTGTTCGACTGGGCCAAGCGCCTGTCCGCCCCCGCTCGGCCTGGTGCAGGAGGTGGCCGAGACGGGCAAGCTCCCGGTCCCGCTGTTCTGCGCGGGCGGCATCGCCACCCCGGCCGACGCCTCGCTGGTCATGCAGCTGGGGGCCGAGGCGGTGTTCGTGGGCTCGGGCATCTTCAAGAGCGCCGATCCCGCGGTGCGGGCCAAGGCCATCGTCGAGGCCACCACCAACTTCCGCGACCCGGAGATCGTGGCCAAGGTGAGCCGGGGGCTGGGCCAGGCCATGCCGGGCCTCGAGATCGGCTCGCTGGAGACCAAGCTGGCCGATCGGGGCTGGTAGTCCGATGCCGTCGTCGAAGCCGAGCGAGCCCCCGGGTGCCGGTGATCACTTCACCCATGGTGGGCCTGCTGGCCTTGCAGGGCGCGTCCGAGCTGCACGGTCAGCTGCTCGACCGGCTCGGCGTGGCCACCCTCGAGGTCCGCAGCCGCGCTGAGCTGGACCGCGTCGATGGCCTGGTCATCCCCGGCGGGGAGTCGACCACCATCTCGAAGCTGCTCGAGGCCAACGACCTGTTCGACCCGATCCAGCGACGTCTGGAGTCGGGCATGCCGGTCGCTGGGCACGTGTGCCGGCATGATCCTGCTGGCCGACGAGGTGCTCGACGGCCGGCCCGACCAACGCAGCTTCGGCCGCATCGACCTGGCCGTGCGACGCAACGGCTTCGGCCGCCAGATCGATTCGTTCGAGGCCGATCTGGACGTGGCCGGCTTCGACCGCACCCTGCACGCCGTGTTCATCCGCGCGCCGGTGGTCGAGCGGGTGGGGCCCGGCGTCGAGGTGCTGGCCCGCATCGACGGCCGCCCGGTGTGCTGTCGTCAGGGTCCGGTGCTGGTCACCTCGTTCCACCCGGAGCTCTCGGGCGACACCGGCCTCCACGAGTTGTTCCTGACCACGTTCGACGCCGACGCGTCCCATCGAGCAAGCTGAGCGCGCCCCGGCGCGCCGCCAAGGAGAGGTTGATCCATGTCCGGTCATTCCAAGTGGGCCACCATCAAGCACAAGAAGGGCGCGGCCGACCAGGCGCGGGGCAAGCTCTTCGCCAAGATCATCCGACAGGTGGAGGTGGCCGCTCGCCAGGGCGGTGGCGACATCGACATGAACCCGACGTTGCGAACCATGTACCAGAAGGCCCGCAGCGCCTCGGTGCCGCTGGACACCATCGAGAAGGCCATCAAGCGGGGCACGGGCGACCTCGAGGGGGTCATCTACGAGCAGATCACCTACGAGGGCTACGCCCCCCATGGCGTGGCCATCCTGATCGACGTGCTGACCGACAACCGGAACCGCACCGGCTCCGACGTGCGCACCGCGCTCGAAGAAGAACGGCGGGACCATCGCCGAGCCCGGCGCGGTGGCCTGGCAGTTCGAGCGCAAGGGCATCGTCGAGCGTGCCCGGGATCGGTGAGCGAGGACGACGTCATGCTGGCCGCGCTGGATGCCGGAGCCGAGGACATCGTCAGCGAGGGAGACACCTGGCGGGTGACCACCGCACCCCACGACGTGACCGCCGTGCAGGAGGCGTTGGAGGCCGCCGGCATCCCGGTCGATTCGGCGGACACCACCATGTTGCCCACCTCGACCATCGAGTTGGACAGCCCGGAGGCGGCCAAGTCGGTGCTGCGGGTGATCGACGCCCTGGACGAGAACGACGACGTGCAGGACGTCTACGCCAACTTCGACATCCCCGACGCGGTCTTGGAGGCCGTCGGCGCCGACTGACGAGCCGCACCGCAGACGAGCGGACACCGCAGCGCTCGACGCCCCCGTCTCCCTCGACGAGATCACACAGCCGGCCCCCATGTGACTGGGACCTGGTCCCGCCCGGGCCCGGCAGAGCTGGCGCAGGGGTACTCAAGATGCCGACGTGAAGGCCGATGCTCAGACCGTGACCTGGGGCAACGGAATGCTGCCACCCGCTCCGATCGGTCCTGTCGGGGGCGACGCTCGCCGGTCGAGTTCCACCGCGATCGTGGTAGCGGTGGTGGGGACGGCCATGGCGATCGTGGCCGTCATGGCCGGTGCCGGTCTGAGGTGGGCTCGTCAACAGGCGCAGGTGGGCTGGTCGAGCCCACTGGCCAGGGTCGGGCTGCGGCTGTCGGACCTGGCGAGCAACGGCGACTACATCAGCCGTGACCAGGAGCACGGCGACATGCACAACCGGGACTCGCTGGAGTGGTGCGACCAGGACATCACCAGTGAGCGCCACCGGGTGGATCGCTGGGCGTCGACGGCCCACAACCCCGAGGGAAGCGGAGACTGGACGACCGTCGTGACCAGGTACGACAGCGTCGCCTCGGCCGAGCTGGCCATGGAGGAGGCCCGGGCGGTGACCTGTCCCGTCTATGCCGTCCCGGACTACTACGTGGCCGGCGACGCGATGCGGGCTTGGTTGATCATTCCCCTCCGGGGGGTTTCGGTGCCGCCGGCAGACAGGCTGGACCGGTTCACGAGCGAGATCATCCTGTCCGACAGCGAAGAGAACGACACCGCGGGATGGACCGACGTCCTGCTCCGACGTGGACGGGTGGTGGTCGACCTGTCGGGTCCGCATCAGCCGACGCCGACCACCACCCCGAATCCCGAACTGGATCCCAGCCTGCCCCCGCCCGTCACGGGCCCGGCCGTCGATGTCGCCGTCCTCGGGACGCAGTACCTGGCCGCGGCCAACAGGGTGAATGCGGCCATGCGCAGCTTTTGGCGCGCCGAGCCCGAGCTGGGGAAGCACCCGACCAAGGTGCAGGTCGACGCCACCGCTACGCCCTACGTGCGCGCCGAGGCCGCCTTCGACGACGCGGTGGCTGGGTTGGCAGTAGGTGCAGGGGAGGTCTATGACCGAGACCGCCTGTTGCAGGCCGGTCAGCGCTCGCGTCGGGATCTGGCCGCCTACGGCGCTCCCGGGATGCCTGATCTCACCTCCTGGTCCGACCAGGTGACCAGTGACGAGGACATGGATAATGGAGCAGCCAACCAACTCCGGATGGACCTCCGCCTGCCCCACCAGTAGGTCCCCGTCGAGGCGGAAACCCCGGCACCTCCGGTCGACGGCCCACCGCCTTAGGCCGAGGGGATGGGCCCGATGTTGGCCTCGATGGTCAGGCGGTCGTCGAGCGGCGCCTTGGTCGAGGTGTACGTCATGTACCAGGACAGACCGGGGCGCAGGTGGTGGGGGGATCACGACCTGGAGCTCCAACCACTTGCCGTTGTAGGGCGCTACCGCCGGGCCCGGTTGCGGCGCAGGATGTGGTCAGATGGCCGCCATGGGCCTGGAATGGGCGGCCTGCCAGCGCACAGATAGTGTCGCAACGGATGACGATCGCAGTGGGAGAGCAGGCGCCGGACTTCACGGCGGAGGGCACCGACGGCACCTCCGAGGGGCGTCGGCCCTACTCGCTGGCCGAGTTCCGCGGCCAGCCCGTGGTGCTGGTCTTCTATCCCGCCGACCACTCGCCGGTGTGCACCGCACAGCTGACCAGCTACAGCCATGACATCGGCCAGTTCGCCGACCTGGGGGCCCAGGTGCTGGCTCTCAGCCCTCAGACCGTCGAGGAGCACGAGGCCTTCGCCGAGGCCAACGGCGGCTTCGCCTTCCCCCTGCTGGCCGATCCGGCCAAGGCGGTGGGTCGGGAACTACGGCACCCTGGGTCCGCTGGGGTTCTACCGGCGGTCGATCTTCGTCATCGACGCCGCTGGTCAGGTCGGCTACGCCCACCGGGCCACGGCGGGGCTGACCTTCCGGCCCACCTCCGAGATCGTGGCCGCGCTGGCCGATCTCTGATCAGGACTCGCTGGCCACGCCCAGCAGGCGTCCCCGGGTCAGCGAGCGCATGCCGTTCACCAGCAGGCCGATGCCGATGGCCCAGGCCACGCCACCCAGGATGAACGAGATCAGCACCGCCGAGCCGCCGAACAGCGCTCCGGTCGACTGGCCGTAGGCGATGAGGATGAGCGGGAAGGTGATGAGCCCGGCGGCCTGCTGGGCGGCGGCGGTGCTCTTCACCCGGGCCGACAGGCGCAGCACCAGCGACAGGGCGATGAGCAGGAACGGCGGCAGCACCCACAGGATGAGCAGCCACCACGACGGGCGTGGGGAAGAACCAGCCGCCGGCGTCGGGCCCGACGATCAGGTTGACCATCAGCGAGTAGAGGCCGAAGCCGACCAGGGTGGTCAGGTAGCCCGGGATGAGGCTGGCGATCAGCTTGCCCAGGTAGATCTCGCGGACCCCGGCGGGGGAGTGGGCCAGGAACTCGCCGGTGCCCCGCTCGCGCTCGCCCACGATCGAGCTGGAGCCCGACCGCGGTCGAGATGGTCAGCGGGACGATGACGGCGATGGGCGCCAGCAGGAACACGGCCAGCACGTAGGACACCTTGGTGCCGGCGCTGGCGTGCTGGGGAACGGCATGCTGGGCCGCGGCCGGGAGCAGCTGCAGTGCCTGGGACACCTGGCGCACCGCGCCCACGTTGCCGATGTTGTTGATGATCGACAGCAGCACGGCCGGGATGACCACGAAGAAGATGAGCCCGAGCCCGCCCATCGGCATCCAGAAGTCCTTCGACTGCCAGAGCTGGCGCAGGTCGGTGCGCATCACCGTCATCATCCGTTGGATAGTTCACGACGGCGTCCCCTTGTGCTGGTCCTCGGCCAGGTGGTTGATCTCGGGGAAGTACACGCCCTCGCCGCCCGCGTCGCCGCGGCGTTCCCGGCGGATGGCGAAGTAGAGGTCCTCGAGCGAGGGGTTGTGCGGATCGACCCGGGTCAGGCGCACCCCGGCCGCGGCCAGCGCCGCCACCAGCTCGGGCACCCGGGCCACGTCGTCGAGCTGCACCTCGGTCACGTCCTCGACGCGCTCGAGGGCCACCACGCCCGTCCATGCTGGTGAGCACCTCGAGGCTGGACGGGTCCTCGGCGTCGAAGCGCACCAGGTTGGCCGGCCAGTAGCGCCGGGTCAGCGCCTCCTGCGTGCCGTGGATGAGGTCGGTGCCGTTCTCCAGCACCACGATCTGGTCGGCCAGACCTTCGGCCTCGACCAGCAGGTGGGTGCACATGACCACGGTGTGGCCATCGGCGGTCATCTCCCGGATCAGCTCCAGCACGGCGTGGGACGACTCGGGATCGAGCCCGGAGGTGGGCTCGTCGAAGAGCAGGAGCTCGGGATCGTGCAGCACCGAGCGGGCCAGGGCCAGCCGGGTCTTCATGCCGGTCGAGTAGCCGCCCACGCGCTGGTCGAGCGCGTCCAGGATGCCGAAGCGGGCCGCCGCGGCGCGGATCGGCTTGATGGCGTTGCGGCCCAGGCCGTAGAGCTCGGCGGAGTACTGCAGGTTGTCCCACCCCGAGAGCCGGTCGTAGAGGGCCGGCTTGGCCGAGACCACCCCGCAGCGGCGGCGCACCTCCTCGCCGAAGCGGTCGGGATCGAAGCCGAAGGTCCGGACCATGCCCTTGTCGGGGGTCAGGGCACCGGTGACCACCCGGATGGCGGTGGTCTTGCCGGCGCCGTTGGGCCCGAGCAGCACGGTGATCCGGCCCTTGGGCGCCATGATCGACAGGTGCGACAGGGCCGGGACCCGTCCGAAGGACTTGCTCACGTCGCGCACGTCGACCACCAGATCGGTGGGATCGAAGGCCTGCGGACGGGTCGACCAGCAGCCCGGTGGTCGGCTCCGCGGCCATTGCCGCGGGGTGCGGCGGCGTCGCCGGCCGGGATCGGTGGGATTGCCGGGCGCCGGGTCGGCGCCGGCCACCGGGGTGGACGGTCGCGCCGTCGCGGTCTCAGGGGTCATCCTGCTACTCATCGGCATGGCCCCTGCGCCCTCAAGCGCCTTCTCCCAACGAAACCGGGCCTCCTTGAACCGGGCGTCGAAATGTGCGGTATCCGCAGGCAAAGATGCCCAGTTTGGCAGGGGAGGGGGCCGTAGTCGGGGTCGGGGAAGGGTCCACCACCGGCTGGGTGGTGCTGGCTAGCTTCGTACGAGTGTTCGTGCTCGGTCTCGATCCCGGTCTGTCCCGCTGCGGCTACGCCGTGGTCGAGCCCGGACCCTCGTGGCTCGGCCCGGGCCCGGGCGCTGGGCGTGCTCACCACCCCTCCCGATCGGGAGCTGCCCGACCGCCTGGCCGAGCTGCAGCGTGACCTGCGAGCCCTGTTCGACGAGCACCGGCCCGACGCCGTGGCCGTCGAACGGGTCCTGTTCCAGGTCAACGTGCGCACGGCCATGGGGGTCGGCCAGGCCAGTGGCCTGGCCATGGCCGAGGCCGCCAACCGCGGCTGCGAGGTCGTGCAGTACTCCCCGAACGAGGTCAAGCAGGCGGTCACCGGCTACGGGGCCGCCACCAAACGACAGGTGCAGACTGATGGTGCAGACCCTGCTCGGCCTGGCCGAGCTGCCCTCGCCGCCCGATGCCGCCGATGCCGCCGCGCTGGCCCTGTGCCACCTGGCCACCGCGCCGCTGCGCGAGGCCAGGCCTGGCCGCGGCCGGGCCACGGCCCGATCCGGTGCCGGAGTCTCGGCCGTGATCGGCTCGCTGCGGGGCACGCTGCTGGACCGCTGGGGCGACGGTGAGCTGCTCATCGAGGTCGCCGGCATCGGCTATCGGGTCACGGTCACGCCGACCACCGTGATCGAGGTGGGCGAGCTCGGGGCCGAGGTCTTCGTGCACGTCCACCACCACCTGCGCGACGACGCCCAGGTGCTCTACGGCTTCCGCACCCGAGCCGAGCGGGAGCTGCTTCGAGAGCCTGCTGGCCGCTCACGGCGTCGGCCCGGCGCTGGCCCTGGCCATCCTGTCGGTGCACGGCCCCGACGCCCTGGCGCTGGTGGTGGCCGACGACGACATCGACGCCCTGTGCCTGGTGCCCGGCGTGGGCAAGAAGACGGCCGCCCGGCTGCTCATCGAGCTCAAGTCGAGCCTGAGCGTGGCCGTGCTGGAGGTGGCCAGCGGCCCGGGCGTGCCGGCCGACGAGGGTCGCACCGCGGCTCGAGCTCGATGTGCGCGAAGCCCTGGCCAACCTGGGCTACGGCCCCGACGAGGTGGCCTCGGTGGTGCGCGAGCTGCCCGACGCCGACGACGTGTCCGTTCCTGCTCAAGGAGGCGTCTGCAGCGGTTGGCGGTGAGCTGAGGTGCGCGACGAGCTGCTCCAGCCCGACGCCACCGACGACGAGCGGCTCGCACGATCGCCTGGCCACCGAGCGATCTCGACGACCAGCTGGTCGAGCGCCTGGCCGCCGACGGCCTGGGCGACGAGGGCGGGCTGCGACCCCGGCGCCTCGACGAGTTCGTGGGCCAGGGCGAGCTCAAGGAGCACCTGACCATCATCCTGGAGGCGGCCCGGCGCCGGGGCCAGGCCGTCGACCACCTGCTGTTCGCCGGCCCTCCCGGGCCTGGGCAAGACCACCCTGGCCGCCATCGTGGCCGTCGAGATGGGGGCCGGGCTGCACATCACGTCCGGGCCGGCGCTCGAGCGGGCCGGCGACCTGGCCGCCATCCTCACCCGGCTCGACGAGGGCGACGTGCTGTTCATCGACGAGATCCACCGGCTTTCGCGATCGGTCGAAGAGGTCCTCTACCCGGCCATGGAGGACTTCCAGCTCGACATCGTGTTGGGCAAGGGTCCGGCGGCCCGCTCGATCCGCCTCGACCTGCCCCGGTTCACCCTGGTGGGCGCCACCACCCGCACCGGTCTCATCACCGGCCCCCTGCGCGACCGCTTCGGCCTGGTGGCCCGGCTCGACTACTACAGCCCGGCCGATCTGGAGACCATCGTGGTCCGCGCCGCCGGCATCCTGGGCGTCACCCTCGACGACGAGGACGGCGGACGCCGTCCGGCGCCCGCGAGATCGCCCGCCGGGCCCGGGGCACGCCCCGCATCGCCAACCGGCTGCTGCGCCGGGTGCGCGACTACGCCGAGGTGCGCGGCACCGGCTCCATCGACCAGGCCACCGCCCGGGACGGCCTGGCCGTGTTCGGGGTCGACGACCGCGGCCTGGACAAGGTCGACCGGGCCATCCTGGCCGCCATCTGCGAGCGCTTCGGTGGGGGACCGGTGGGCCTGTCCACCCTGGCCATCAGCGTGGGTGAGCCCACCGAGACCGTGGAGGACGTGTACGAGCCGTTCCTCATCACCCAGGGACTGCTGATGCGCACGCCCCGGGGCCGGGTGGTCACCCCGGCCGCCTGGGCGCACCTGGGTCTCATCGCCCCGCCCAGCGCGGCCATGGCGGTGGCCGACGAGCCGCCCAACCTGTTCGGCTGACCGACGATCCCGGCGGCACCCGAATGACCGTCACCCTGTCCAACGCCCAGGCCCGGCGCATCGCGCTCGGCGCCCAGGGCTTCGCCGAGCCGCGCCCCTCCGGTCGGGTCGATCGTCGGCACCTGCGCCGGGTGCTCGATCGGATGGGACTGATCCAGATCGATTCGGTCAACGTGTTGGCCCGCAGCCAGGAGCTCACGCTGTTCGCCCGCCTGGGCGCCCATCCTCGCACCCTGATCGCCGACGCCAGCCGAGACGGCGAGCTGTTCGAGTACTGGGTGCACGAGGCCAGCCTGGTGCCGATCGAGCAGTACCCGCTGTTCCGGTGGCGCATGGGCGGACCGATCCGATGGCCGGGCTTCCGACGCTGGGTCCAGGACCAACGGCGCCTACATCGAGGAGGTGTACCGACGGGTGGTGGCCGAGGGACCGCTGGTGGCCGGCGACCTCAAGGCCCGGGTGGGCAAGAAGGGCACCTGGTGGGATCACGACGACGGCAAGCGCGCGCTCGAGGCGCTGTTCCACACCGGTCGGGTGTCGGCCTGGCGTCGCCCTGCCGACTTCGCCCGCATCTACGACCTGACCGAGCGGATCATCCCAGCCGAGGTCCTGGCCCGACCGGCCGCTGTCCGAGCACGACGCCCGCAAGGAGCTGCTGGTGCTGGCGGCCCGGTCCCACGGGATCGGCACGCTGCCGGATCTGGCCGACTACCACCGGCTCACGCCCACCCATTGTCGCCAGGCCCTGGCCGAGCTGGTGGAGGAGGGCCGCCTGGTCCCCGCCACCGTGCGCGAGTGGGACCGGCCCGCCTATCTGCACCCCGAGGCCCGTCGGCCCCGACGGATCGGGGCCCGGGCGCTGCTGAGCCCGTTCGACCCGGTGGTCTGGAACCGGGATCGAGCCCTGCGCCTGTTCGGGTTCCACTACCGCATCGAGATCTACACCCCGCCGGCCAAGCGCCGCTACGGCTACTACGTGCTGCCCTTCCTGCTCGGCGACGCAGCTGGTCGGCCGGGTCGACCTCAAGGCCGACCGGGCCGACGGCGCGCTGCGTGGTGCAGCACGCCTGGACCGAGCCCGGGGTCGGACGAGTCGACCGTGGCCGGCGAGCTGTGGGAGGAGCTGGCGCGGATGGCGTCGTGGCTCGAGCTGGACCGCGTCGAGGTCACCGGCCGGGGCGACCTGGGACCGGCGTTGGCGCGGCGGGCGGCCGACCCGACGTGATCGGGAGGCCGTCGCCGGTCGGCGCGACTCCGCTCAGTCGGTGTCTTCCTGGAGGACGTCGAGGTTGATGAAGGTGGCGGGGCCGTCGGCCAGCGACATCATCTTCTCGGCGAACTTGCTGGTCTCGGGCAGCTCGGAGTTCTGCATGGCCTCCTCGTACGAGTCGAAGAACACGAGGTAGACGTAGCGGTCGGGGTTGTCCCGATCCTGGGTCACGATGCGCCGCCGGGTCAGTCGCTTGCCGTCGGTGGCCGCCTCCCACTCCCTGTCGATCGCCTGCATCTCGTCGAACTTGGACGTCGTGAAGTCGATGACCTGGATGAACGCCATGGCCCCTCCCGGGGTTCGGGGCGGGCGCCCCAGCGGCGCTCCGCCGAGGTCCAGCCTAGGCACCCTCTACGCTCGCCGCCGGTGGACATCGCCGACTACGACTACGAGCTGCCCGAGGATCGCATCGCCCAGGTGCCGGTCGGAGCCGCGCGATGCGGCGCGCCTGCTGGTCGACCGGGGCGACCGGATCGAGCACCGCCACGTGCGCGACCTGCCCGACCTGCTGGGACCCGACGACCTGGTGGTGGTCAACCGGACTCGGGTCCTGCCGGCCCGCCTGCACCTGGTCAAGGAAACGGGCGGCGCGGCCGAGGTGCTGCTGCTCGAGGAGCGGCCCGATCTCGGGGTCGGCTGCTGGGAGGCCCTGGTGCGTCCTGGCCGCCGATTGCCACCGGGCACGCGTGCTGACCCATCCGGCCAGTGCGCAGGTGCTGCGCGTCGAGGTCGGCGACGATCTGGGCGACGGCGTCCGCCTGGTGGTGCTGTCCACCCACCATCAGATCGATCTGATCGACGGGATCGAGGCGGCCGGCGAGATCCCTCTGCCCCCGTACATCCACAAGGCGCTGGCCGACCCGGAGCGGTATCAGACCGTCTACGCCGACAGGACCGGGCCGAGTCCGTGGCCGCCCCCACCGCCGGGCTCCACCTGACCCGGCCGCTGCTTGAGTCAGATGGCCGCGCGCCGGCACGGGTTTGCCGAGGTCGAGCTGGTGGTCGGGTTGGGCACGTTCCGGCCGATCATGCGTGGATCGGGTCGAGGATCACGTCATGCACGCCGAGCGCTACCGCGTGCCCGAGGAGACCCTCGAGGCCTGCATCGCCACCCAGCGCCGAGGCGGGCGGGTGGTGGCCGTGGGCACCACCACCGTGCGGGCGCTGGAGAGCGCGGCGGCGACCGGTGAGCTCGAAGGGCGCACCGACCTGTTCATCCATCCCGGGCTTCGAGTTCCAGCTCGTCGACCGGCTCATGACCAACTTCCACCAGCCCCGATCGTCGCTGCTGGTGATGATCGATGCCTTCGTCGGGAGCGAACCCGGACGGATCGCGCCACTGGCGCGACCTCTACCGGGAGGCGTTGGCCCACGACTACCGCTTCCTGTCCTTCGGCGATGCCATGTTCCTGACCCGCCACGACGGCGGAGGTCGGCGATGGCTGAACGCGTGGTGGAGATGGAGATCGACGCCACCGACGGGCCGGCCCGCACCGGTCGGGTCCACACACCCCGGGGCACCTTCGAGACCCCGGTGTTCATGCCGGTCGGCACCCGGGCGTCGGTGCGGGCCCTGTCCGCCCTCGACCTCGAGGAGCTCGGGGCCGAGATCATGCTGGGCAACACCTACCACCTGATGCTGCGCCCCGGCGCCGACCTGATCGACGACCTGGGCGGCCTGCACGCGCTTCATGGCCTGGGACGGCCATGTGCTCACCGACTCGGGCGGCTTCCAGATCTACTCGCTCGAACCCAAGGTGAGCGACGAGGGCGCCATCTTCCGCTCGACCTACGACGGGTCCACCCACCACCTGACGCCCGAGGACGCGGTGGCGGTGCAGCGCCGGCTGGGCGCCGACATCCAGATGGTGCTCGACGTGTGCCCGCCGCTGCCCTCCGAGCCCGAGGTGGTGCGCACTGCCGTCGACGCGCACCGCCCAGTGGGCGCGGCGGGGCCGGGCCGCCTTCCTGGCCGGGCGCGACGCCGGGCGCGACCGAGACCCAGCGCAGCCAGGCCCAGTTCGGCATCGTGCAGGGTGGGGTGGACGCCGACCTGCGCCGCCAGAGCACCGAAGCAGACGCTGGAGGTCGGCTTCGACGGCTACGGCATCGGCGGCCTGTCGGTGGGCGAGCCGCGGGACCAGATGCTGCCCGCCCTCGAGGTGGTCACCGCCGGGCTGCCCGTCGACCAGCCCCGGTACCTGATGGGGGTGGGCGATCCCATCGGCTTCGTGGAGGGCATCGCCCGGGGGGTGGACATGTTCGACTGCGTCCTGGCCACCCGACTGGCCCGCCACGGCACGATCCTGACCGACGCCGGCCGGCTCAACCTGCGCAACGCCGAGCACGCCCGCGACCCCGGGCCGCTGGACGAGCACTGCTCCTGTCCGGTGTGTCAGCGCTGGTCACGGGCCTACCTGCGGCATCTGCTGCGGGTGGGCGAACCCACCTCGGCCCGGCTTGTTGACCATCCACAACCTGCACTGGTGCCTGACCCTCATGGGGCGGGCCCGCGCCGCCATCCGGGAGGGCCGATTCGAGGCGCTGCGGGCCGAGATCGAGGCCATCTGGGCCTGAGGGGCTGGCCTCCCGTGGGACGCCGGTGAGTGCCAGGTGACGGGCAGGTGACCCCGGTGCCGGGTGGGGCGTGCTTGCGTGGGGCCGACCCTGGACTAACCTGCGTCCCGCTCCGGTCAACCTGGCCGACGCGAGCTGTCGTCAGCCATCCATCTGGGATCCCATGGGCGCCGTCATCATCCTTGTCATAGGCGGGCTGCTGTCCGCGGTGCTGATCGTGCCGCGCCAGCGCGAGATGCGCCGTCACACGGCGCTGGTGGCGTCGTTGGCCGTGGGTGACCCGGTGATGACCGGATCGGGGATCTACGGCACCATCACCGCCCTGGAGGACGACCTGGCCTGGCTCGAGGTGGCACCCGGCACGGTGATCAAGGTGGCCCGCCGGGCCATCGCAGCCAAGGTCGGACGAGAGCCCCGACGCGTCCGATGCATCTGATGCCATGTCGCCGCCGGCCACGTCCCGGCCGTCGCCGGGCGAGTCCGTCGACCACGACGCCGACGGCCTGTCGAGCTGATCGGTGGCCACCGCCGCGCGCAAGCGCCCTTGGAGCCTCATCATCATCGTCGTGGTGGCCGTGTTCTGCCTGGCCTACACCATCTTCACGGTCAACCGACCCTTCCTGGGCCTGGACCTCCAGGGCGGCGTGTCGGTGGTGCTGGCCCCGCCCAAGGGCACGCACCCCTCGTCGGACTCGCTCGACGAGGCCATCAACATCATCAACCAGCGCATCAACTCCTTCGGCGTGGCCGAGGCCCAGGTGTCGCGCCAGGGCAACGACATCCTGGTCGAGATCCCCGGCGTCAAGGACAAGGATCGGGCCCTCCAGCTGGTGGGCGAGACCGCCGAGCTGCAGTTCCGCCCGGTGTTGGGCACGGTGCCGGTGTCGGCGGACGGCACCATCCAGACCCAGGCCACCACGCCCAGCACCGCCGCCGGCGGCTCGACCACCACCACCGCGGCCGGGGCCACCACCTCGACGGCCACCACGGCCACCACCGCGGCGTCGACGTCGACCACGGCCAAGGCGTCGACCTCGACCAGCCAGAAGAGCCTGGGCGTGGGCGGCACCGGCCAGCAGGCGGGCGGGATGGCGGCGCCGACCGGCCACCGTCGACGAGCTGACGGCGGCCGCCAGCACCACCACCACGGTGGCGCCACGTCGACGACGGCCAAGGCCGCAGCCACGGCCACCACGGCCAAGGGCGCGACCACCACCACGGCCAAGACCACGTCGGTGAAGGCGTCGACGCTGATCACCCCCGACGCCAAGATGCGCCTGCCGGCCACCCGCAGCCAGCAGGTCGTGCTGCCCGAGTACGACACCAAGACCAAGAAGATGATCGCCCTCTACCAGCTCGGTCCCACCTTCGTGACCGGTTCGGGTCTGAGCACGGCGTCGGCCGACCTCAACCAGTCGGGCCAGTGGGAGGTGCGGCCGGTCTTCAAGTCGGGGGCCAAGGGCATCGACCTGTTCAACAAGGGCGCGGCCGAGTGCTACTCGGGGGCGACAGCCCACCTGTCCGACCAAGCAGATGGCCATCGTGTTGGACAACCGGGTGCTCACCGCCCCCACCATCGACAACCCGTCGTTCTCGGCCGACCAGATCACCATCAGCGGCAGCTTCACCGAGTCCGCAGGTCCACGACATCGCCACCGCCCTCAAGTACGGCGCCCTGCCGGTGCCGTTGGTGCCCCAGACCAGCGAGATCGTGTCGGCCACGCTCGGTCGTGACGCCCTCCACGCCGGCCTGGTGGCCGGCGTCGTCGGCTTCATCCTGGTCGGGCTCTACATGATCGCCTTCTACCGGATCCTCGGGCTGCTGGCCATGTTCAAGCTGCTCATCGAGGGCTGCATCCTGTGGGGGTTCCTGTGCTGGGCCGGCCCCAACCTGGGCCTGGCCATCACCCTGGCCGGCATCACCGGCATCGTGGTGTCCATCGGTGTGTCGCTCGACTCGAACGTCGTCTACTACGAGCACCTCAAGGAGGACGTGCGCGCCGGGCGCACCATCCGGGCCTCGGTGGACAAGTCGTTCGTGAGCGCCTGGCGCACCATCTGGACCGCCGACGGCGCCTCCCTGCTGGGCGCGGCCATCCTCTACTTCTTCACGGTCGGGGCGGTGCGTGGCTTCGCCTTCTACCTCGGCCTGTCCACCGCGCTCGATCTGATCACCTCGTGGTGCTACATGCGTCCGGTGGTGGCCCGGGCCACCCGGTCGAAGATGTGCGCCGAGCACCCGCACCGCTTCGGGCTGCCCGACGCCGACGACGTCGAAGAGGCCTCGAAGATGGTGCGCAAGCTGGTCACCGAAGGGGCGAGCTGACCGGTGAACCCGATCACCCGCCTCTACCGGGGCCAGAACGACATCAGCTTCCCCAAGTGGTGGCGTCGCGCCCTGGTCGTGTCGGCCGTGCTGATGCTCATCAGCATCGGGTCCTTCTTCACCCGCGGCCTGAACCTGGGCATCGACTTCGTGGGCGGCGTCTCGTGGCAGGTGGCCGCGCCGGGCGTATCGGTCGACCAGGCCAAGGCCGCGCTCGGCGCGGAGGCCGGCTCGGCCACCAAGATCCAGACGATCGGCCACGACATCCTGGTGGAGGCGCCCAAGGCCTCGGCCAGCAAGGTCGACGAGGTGCGGACCACCTTGGCCAAGCTGGCCAAGACCAGCACCGCCAACGTCAACGTGTCGACGGTGGGCCCGTCGTGGGGCAAGGACATCTCCCACAAGGCCGAGCAGGCCCTGGTGGTGTTCCTGGTGTTCCTGCTCGTCTACCTGGCCGTGTTCCTCGAGTGGAAGATGGCGATCGCCGCCATCCTGGCCATGGTCCACGACGTGGTCATCAGCGTGGGGGTGTACTCGGTCTTCCAGTTGGAGGTCACCCCCGAGACGGTGGTGGCCTTCCTGACCATCCTGGGCTACTCGATCTACGACACCATCGTGGTGTTCGACAAGGTGAAGGAGAACCAGGCCCGCCCGGCGCTGGCCAACCGCCTCACCTTCACCGACCTGACCAGCCTGTCCATGAACCAGGTGCTGACCCGGTCGGTCAACACCTCGATCGTGGCCCTGCTGCCGGTGATCTCCATGCTGGTGGTCGGCGCCGGGATCCTGGGCGCGGTCACCCTCGAGCAGTTCTCCATCGCCCTGCTGGTGGGCATGCTCTCGGGCGCCTACTCGTCGATCTTCATCGCCGCCCCCATCGCCGTGTTCCTCAAGGAGCGCGAGCCCCGGAACCGGGCGCTGCGCCAGCGGCTCGAGTCGGGCCGCCTGACCCCGCCCACCGTCGCCGAGATCGAGGCGGCGGAGCTGACCGGCGACGATGACGAGGACGACACCCCGGCCGCCGTGGCCCGTCGCCACGAGCTCGAGATCGGCCACCACGGGCCCGACCGGCGCGGATCCGGATGCGGACGGCGCCGCGCCCAACGGGTCGACTCCACCGCCACCAAGCCGAAGCCGAGCTCGGCCCCGACGGCCGGGCCTGCCGCCGGGGGCGATCCCGCCCCGCCCCCGCAAGAAGGGCAAGCGGCGCTGAGCGCCACGACCATGACCATCGACCGCGAGGCCCTCAAGAAGCTCATCCGCGACATCCCCGACTGGCCCGAGCCGGGCGTGACCTTCAAGGACATCACGCCGCTGCTGAACCACCCGGGGGCCTTCGGCGACACCGTCGACCTGCTGGCCGACGGGTTCCGCGACCGCCAGGTGGATCACGTGCTGGGTGTGGAGGCCCGCGGCTTCATCTTCGCCGCGCCGGTGGCGTACCACCTCGAGGCCGGGTTCGTCCCGGTGCGCAAGGCGGGCAAGCTGCCCTGGGAGATCGAGCGCGAGGAGTACGCCCTCGAGTACGGCACCGACCTGCTGGAGATCCACCGCGACGCCATCGGCCCGGGCGCCCAGGTGCTGATCGTGGACGACGTGCTGGCCACCGGCGGCACCGCTTCGGCCACCGCCCGGCTGGTCGAGCGGCTGGGTGGGACGGTGGTCGGGTTCGGGTTCCTGGTCGATCTGACCTTCCTGGGTGGTCGAGCCAAGCTCGACGGCTACGACGTGGTCTCGCTGCTCGACTACCCCTGACCGGACGCGCCGGACCGGGCCCGACCCCGGGCCCACACCTCCGTGCGGCGAAATCTGTGCACCTGGTGGCGTCAGACGCCCGGAAGTGCCCGGATTTGGGGTCGAGAAGCGACGGGAGCGGGGTCGCGGTAAGGCACACTGGAGAGGTGGCCACCGTCGATCGCGTCCTGCCCTGGCGACGTCACAGCGCGCCCCCGTCCGAGGAGATCGCGCCGCTGGTGGCGGCCTACCACGAGCACCACCCCCGGGCCTCGGACACCATGATCACCCGGGCCTACGAGCGGGCCCGCGACGCCCACGACGGCCAGACCCGCAAGTCGGGCGATCCCTACATCACCCACCCGGTGTCGGTGGCCAAGATCGTGGCCGAGCTGGGCCTCGACGACATCACCATCTCGGCCGCCCTGCTCCACGACGCGGTCGAGGACACCGGCATCACCCTGGCCGACCTCAACGCCGAGTTCGGGGCCGACGTGGCCGCCATCGTCGACGGCGTGACCAAGCTGGATCGGCTCAAGTTCGACTCCAAGGAGGCCCAGCAGGCGGCCACCATGCGCAAGATGCTGGTGGCCATGGCCAAGGACCTGCGGGTCCTGATCATCAAGCTGTCGGACCGGCTGCACAACATGCGCACCATCGCGGCCATGCCGGCGTGGAAGCAGGAGCGCACCGCCCAGGAGACGCTCGACATCTACGCCCCGCTGGCCCACCGCCTGGGCATGCAGGAGATGAAGCAGCAGCTCGAGGACCTGGCCTTCGCCGCCCTGCACCCCAAGCGCTTCGCCGAGATCGACCACATGGTGGCCACCCGATCGCCCGAGCGCGAGATCTACCTGACCCAGGTGCTCGAGGACGTCCGGGAGCGGCTGGTCGAGCTGCGCATCACCGCCGAGGTGACCGGTCGGCCGAAGCACATGTGGAGCATCTACGAGAAGATGGTGGTCAAGGGCCGGGAGTTCGACGAGATCTTCGACCTGGTGGGCATGCGGGTGGTGGTCCCCACGGTGAAGGACTGCTACGCCGCCCTGGGGTCGATCCACGCCACCTGGAAGCCGGTGCAGGGTCGCTTCAAGGACTACGTGGCCATGCCCAAGTTCAACCTCTACCAGTCGTTGCACACGACGGTGGTCGGTCCGCAGGGCAAGCCCCTCGAGGTGCAGATCCGCACCGGCGAGATGCACAGCCGGGCCGAGTTCGGCGTGGCCGCCCATTGGAACTACAAGGACGACCACACCTCCGAGGCCGACCTGGCCTGGCTGAACCGCATCGTCGACTGGCAGCAGGAGACCAGCGATCCCGGCCAGTTCATGGCCAACCTGAAGATCGACCTCGAGCAGGACGAGGTGTTCGTGTTCACGCCCAAGGGTCGGGTCATCACCCTGCCGGTGGGGGCGACGCCGGTCGACTTCGCCTACGCCATCCACACCGAGGTCGGCCACGCCTGCATCGGGGCCCGGGTGAACGGCCGGCTGGTGCCGCTCGACTCGCCGGTCTCGTCGGGTGACTCGATCGAGATCTTCACCTCCAAGGTCGAGGGCGCGGGGCCGTCGCAGGACTGGCTGAAGTTCGTCAGGACCCACCGAGCGGCCAACAAGATCCGCCAGTGGTACTCGCGTGAGCGGCGCGAGGACGCCATCGAGACCGGCACCGACGAGCTGATCAAGGCGCTGCGCCGCGAGGGCCTGCCGGTCCAGAAGATCCAGTCCTCGAAGACCCTCGACGAGGTGGCCGAGTCGCTCAACTACGTCGACCTGGACGCGCTCAAGGCGGCCATCGGCGAGAACCACGTGTCGGCCCTGTCGGTGGCCGAGCGGGTGCGCCGCCACCTCCAGGACGTCGATCCGACCCGCGAGGAGCAGCTGTCGATCTCGGTGCGCGAGCCGAGCCGGCACGGGCGTCGACACGGCGGCAACACCGCCGGCGTGCACGTCGAGGGCCTCGACGACGTCATGGTGCGGTTGTCGCGGTGCTGCACGCCGGTGCCGGGTGACCCGATCATGGGGTTCGTGACCCGGGGCCGTGGCGTCTCGGTGCACCGGGCCGATTGCGCCAACGCGGTGTCGCTGGCGGTGGGCCAGGCCGACCGGCTCATCGAGGTGGAGTGGGACGAGGACCGCACCGGCACCTTCGTGGCCTCCATCGAGGTCAAGGCGCTCGATCGGTCACGCCTGCTGCGTGACGTGAGCGCCGTGCTGGCCGACGCCCACGTGAACATCATCGCCTGCAACACCGTCACCGGCTCGGACCGCATCTCCAAGATGCGCTTCGACTTCGAGCTGGGCGACTCCAACCACCTCGACGCCCTGATCCGCTCCATCAAGCAGATCGACAGCATCTACGACGCCTATCGGGTGCTGCCCGGCTCGGGTGAGTCCGGAAGAGCCCAACGGGTGCAAGGGATCGAGGCCGGTTCAGTCCCGGTCGACTGATCGAAGACGCTGCATCCGCCATACGAATGGAGAGAGGGCGGTCCGACAGGCCAGACAGAGCCCATCGCCGTCGTGGGTGACCACGTCCAGGGCGCGATGACGGCCGGGGCTCTCGCACGGGTCATGTCGGCGCGTCGACCAGGGTGGCGTTGGCGGTGCTCGGCGTGCCGAAATGGACGATGGGGAGACTAGCGGTCGCAGCTCAGCGGCCGGTGAGCCGGCGCACCTCTGTCTCGGCCGCCTGCAGCCGGGCCACCAGCCCAGCCCAGCTAGGCCGAGGTTGAAGTCGTCACCCTCGGCCTCCCGCGGAGCCACGAGGTGGACCGTCAGGCGCGTCGACGGGTCACCGTCAGGTGACGACCGAACACCCGATCGTCGGACCGGGGCCACAGGTGGTAGGTGCCCGCCTCTCGCAGGGCCTTGTACCGGTCGCGGTCGCGGTAGCGGATGAGCTCGGCGGGGGATCCGCCCACGATGGCCAGCGGATCGACGTCTCGGGACACGACCGCCCCTCCCGCCAGAACGGCTCCCTCGCCCACCGTGACTCCCGGGACGATCAGGACGCTGTCGCCGATCCAGACGCAGTCGCCGATCACGACGTCACCGATCACCTTGGTGCTGTCATAGGGCAGCGCGGCGGACTGGTCGAAGTTGTGGTTGTCGGTGATGATGCGCACGTTCTGCCCGAAGTGAATGTGGGACCCGATGTGCAGCTCCCCCTCACCGATTACGGTCAGACCGGGGTTGATCGAGACGTCCTCGCCGATCCAGGTCAGCGACGGGTTCAGCGCGATGGGGCCGTTCACCATCAGGCCCGGGCCAAGCTCGCGCAGCTGCTCGAGCTGGCGCAGCACGACCCCTCGGCGGTACCAGCCCGAGACCGGCTCGACCAGCAGCTTGCCGCGTGGCTGTCGCCAACCAGCTGCTCGCGCTCAGCGCCGACTCCTCGACCGGGTGGCGCGCCGGGCCGCGATGCTCGCCGGTGCGTCCTCGGGTGCGCCGTGTCCGGGGCTCATCGACCGCATCGTAACGGAGCCCAGGCGATCATCGATCCGTGCCGCGATCGCCGGCCGGCCGCGGGCCCGGGGCGGTCGCGTACGCTCGGAGGATGGCCGGCCAGATCCCTCCGCCGCCCGAGTCCTACGAGACGCGCACCCAGGTCATCGACGTGAACGATGCCGACTGCGGGTTGAACTCGCACGACACCTCCAGCCTGCAGGCCCTCATCGACCGGCTGCGGGCCCCTGACGACCGGCGGTGGGAGGCCCTCGACGTCCACCGCTCGGTCTGGGTGGCCGACACCGCCGAGCGCGACGCCAACGGCCTGCACGTGCGGGAGCGCAAGGTGCGCCACGAGATCGTCCCTAGCCAAGGTCGCGACTCGGTCAACAGGGACGAGCTGACCGCCGAACCGTCGGAGTTGGTCCTTGCCACGGGGTAGGACAACACGCGATATATCGCGGTCCTTCGCTCGGCGCCGACCTGCGCCGATGCAGGTGAGCACAGCGCACCCTGGTCGGTAGACGAGGCGTACCGAGTCCTGCCTGGGTCGGGGAGCTAGGTCGCATCGTCTGGGAGCGCGGGCACCTCCGGATGTCGAGGCAACCACGACCTCCGACCCAGTCGTTGGAGCAGCTCGCCGATTGGTACTTGGGTGCTCGTCGTGGTCAAGTCGGCGTCGTCCTTCGGAGTGCGTGGCCGATGGCGTGGAAGGGCAGCACCAGGAAGAGGGCAATGCCGAAGTAGAGGGCGATAGCTACGACGGGGACGAGCAAGCCGACCGCGATCCCGAGTCCATAGGCCACGACGGCCACACGGAACTTCCTGCGGGCCTCCTGCATGTCGGCGTCGCCCAGCCCGGGAGACACCAGATGCTCGCGTCGTGTGTAGACGTCCATGACGAAGAACACGAGCCGGATGGCCAGCAGGGTGAGCCCGTAGACGGTGACCGCCACACGCTCAGCGCTGGTGCCTTCGCTCAGGGAATCGGCCACCATCCGGGTCGGGAAGGGAAGAAAGCCGATGAGCAACAGGAACAGGAGGTTCAGGCGGAGCAGGACGGGGTCGGCCTGCTCGAGGCGTTCGGTGAGAGCATGGTGGCTGATCCATGCCGCACCGATGGTCACGAAGCTCACGACATAGGCCAGATAGGACGGCCAGCCGCGCAGGAACTGGTCCAGGGGCGAACCGGGAGGCCGGACGGCCACCTCCAGCACGAGCAAGGTGATGGCGATGGCGATGACTCCGTCGCTGAACGCCTCCATCCGCGACGTGCCCAGTGTCGTGTCCGGCCCTGATGCCTCACCTTCATCGGCCACAACGGTCTCCTCGCCTGACTGATCGGCAAACCCGGACTCTGGACGCTAGGTCGTTACCCCAGCGAGGGTCAGTTGGATGTGGCCGCGGGGACCGTTCTCTTCCGGGTGGCTGGGCGGTCGTGGGGTAGCTCGCGGGTGAAGGCGAGGGAGATGAGGGCCAGCAGGGCTGCGCCGAGGAGCCCGGCTTTGAGGGACCGGAGCTGGGCGTGCTCGTAGTCGTCGACCAGCGCGGCGGTGGTGGCCTGGTCGAGGCCGGCGTGGGTCGCCGCGCTCTCGACCTGGCTGGAGGAGACGAAGTTGGTGTTGGAGCCCGCGGCGGTACCGACCTGGGTCGAGACCTGGGAGCTGATGCGGGGGTCGTGCTCGATGGTGGAGATGAAGGTGCGGTCAGCCCGGCCAGCACGATGGCACCGATGAAGGCGACGCCGAGGGCCGAGCCGAGCTGCTGGCCGGTGAACTGCAGACCGCCGGCTTCGCTGCGACCGGATTCTTCGACCGAGGACTGGATGACGTTGCCGAGCTGGGAGATCATCAGGCCCATCCCGATGCCGAGGATCGCCCATGCCGATGGCGAAGCCGGCGTCGTTGAGGGTTGGCTTGATCGTGGAGAGCAGGGTGAGCACGCCGGCGATGGTCACGATCAGGCCGGTCCGCACGATCGTGCGGACCGCGAACCGGTTCGACAGCCTGGCCCCGAGGGCTGCGGTGACCAGCATGGTGATCGAGATGGGCAGCATCTTGATCCCGGTCTGGAGGGCGCTGAGCCCGAGTACGAGTTGGAGGTAGAGCGGCACGACGAAGAAGGTGCCCATGAGGATCAGGTTCTGGCTGAACAGCCCGATCACCCCGGACCGCACTGGCGGGACCTTGGCCAGCGACAGGTGGATGAGCGGGTCGCGATGGGTGGCCTCGCGGTGGCGTTGCCAGGTCACGAACCCCCAGAGCAGGATGCACCCGGCAGCGATGACGAAGAGGGTGAGCGAGAACCCGAAGATCGTGATGGGCGAGTTCTTGGGTTTGAGCCATCCCCAGGTGCTCGATTCGAGCACGCCGTACACGAACAGTCCCAGCCCGGTGGCCGAGAGCACCGAGCCGACGCCGTCGAGCTTCGGGGTGGGGGTCGGGCCCGGAGCGTCTCCCACCTTGCGGGTCATGAACAGGATGAAGGCGGCGATGAACACCTCGCCGACGAATACGATCCGCCACGTGAGCACCGTCGTCGCCCATCCGCCCACGATGGGGCCGACCGCGATGCCGGCGCCGGCGACTCCGCCGATGACGGCGTAGGCCGCTTTGCGTCGGGTGCCTTCGAAGTTTCCGGCGATCAACGCGGCCAGGGCGGGGAAGACGAGCGCGGCACCGATCCCTTCGAGCACCGACCACCCCAGCGCCAGGACCGCGACGGACTGCGACGCGGCGGTCAGGGCCGAGCCGCAGGCGTAGATGATCAAGCCGATGACGAAGGCCCGTCGGCGGCCGATGATGTCGCCGATCTTGGCCCCCGTGAGGATGAGCATGGCCATGACCAGGCAGTAGAGGGTGATCACGGCTTGGATGGTGGTGACGGTGGTGTGGAAGTCCTTGACCAGCTGGCTGATCGAGACGTTCATCACCGACTGGTCCAACACCATGAGGAACTGCGCCGTGGCCAACGCCACCAGGGCCGCCGAACCACCCTTGCTCGTCGAGGTGTCCATCACCCTCCCTCTTCTTGTTGGCCGCGTCAGGGTCAGCTCCGTCAGGGGGAGGTCCGACTAGAGCCTCATGGCTCCGTGGCGGTTGACATCGTTCCGTTGGCGATGGCCTGGGTGAGTGCTTGGTGGTCGAGGTCGTTCTGGTCGGCGTAGAGGGTGGCGAAGCGGGTGATGGCCTGGTCGAAGGTGGCCGAGGACCCGAGGTAGGAGGCGATGGCGACTCGGTCACCGGATCGGGCGTGGGCGCGGGCCAGAGTCCAGCCGCACATCTGGCCGTACACGTTCAGCAGCGCGGGTGACATGGTGTCCACGCTGGCGGAGGCTTTCCAGTCCCACATCTGGCGGACGTAGTGGTCATGGGGCTTGCCGTCGAAGCCGGTCACGTGGGCCCAGCCCAGGAAGATGTCGCTGGCGGCTTGGACGAGCTTCTGGCCCTCGACGACGCGCTGGCCGTGGTTGGCGTACCCGCTCTTGCCGACGTAGGGCTCGAGGACCGAGGCCTCGGCTTCCTTGACCTGTAGGAACAGGGGATCGGTGTTGTCGAGTCCGACCATGAGCATGACCCAGCAGCGAGTGCCGACGCTGCCGACCCCGACCACCTTGCGGGCAACCTGGACGAGGCGGTAGCCCTCCAGCAGATGCCGGCGGTCGTCGGGCAGAGTGTGGCGGTACCTCCGCAGGTACTCGTGCATGGACTCCTCGAAGTCCCGGCGCTGCGATTCGGGGTAGAGCTCCTCGATCGGCACCAGCAAGGGCGGATCGCTGATGAACCTCGGCTCGCCGTCCACGATGGTGGTCAGCTTGGCCTCGGCCTTGAGCCGGTCCTTCGACTCGGCCTTGTCGACCGTGCGCTGGAAGCTCTTCAGGGCGTCGGTGCCGAGAGCTTTGCCCCTGGCCATGATGTCGTCGACGCCCAGGTGGGCGTACCAGACGTCGAGGTTGGCCATCTTGGCGAAGTCACGCATGGCCTGGCGGTAGGAGGTGACCGAGTCGGTCACGATCTTGGTGCGGGTCTTGCGGTCGAAGCCACGGCTGCGGGCTGCGATCTCGATGCTGGCGCCGAGCCGCTTCACGTCCCACTCGAAGGGGCCGGGCAGGGTCTCGTCAAAGTCGTTGAGGTCGAAGACCAGGCTTCGCTCGGGGACGCGAATCCGCCGAAGTTGACCAGGTGGGCATCCCCGCAGAGCTGCACTCGCAACGACGTGTGCGCGACCGCGGCCAGGTCGGCCGCCAGCACCTTGGCCGCCCCGCGGTAGAAGGCGAACGGCGACGCCGCCATGCGGGCGTGACGGATGGGGATCAGCTCGGGTACCCGGGTCGTCTCCTGGGCAGCCAACAACTCGAGCGGGTCGAGTCGGTCCGCCGCCGGCGCCCACTCGCCGTGGCTGGCGCGGGGCACCTCGGTCCGGGCGGCCTTGCCGGCCGCAGCTCGCTCGGCGATCGTGAGGTGGTCGACCCTGGCTGCACCCTGGTCGGAGATGGCGATGGTGGACATGACGACGTCGTTCCGGTCTAACGCCGGTCGCGGCGGCGCTCGCGCCGGCGCATCCCGCAGACCGAGACGGGCGAGAGCGGCCGCCCGAAGGGGTCGATGAACAAGGTGACCGGTCCGGCGTGGGCGGGCACGGTGCCCTCGAGCACGTCGATGGCGTAAGAGAGCTGACCGTCGGACAGTCGAGGCTCCTTGATCACCACGACGGCGTCGTCGGGCACGTCACCGCCGGGCTCGAGGAACGCAAGCACCGCGTTGGGCGGGTCAGTTTCGAAGCTGTTGTCGCCTTCGCCCCAGAGCTCCACGAAGTCAGCGGTGGCCATGTGCCCGACCACCCGCTGCGGCCGATCGGAGAAGTAGAGCGTCGAAGCCGTCACGCCGTCCAGGGTCAGGTTCCCGCCATTGCTGGTGATGCCCTGAGCCGTCTGGACGAACATCGACTGTTCGGCTGCGAGCTGCTCGATGTCGAGTCTGATCCATCTGCTGGTCCCTTCCTTCGGCAGGTCGGCCGAGGTGTGTCAGCTGACGCCCTCGTCGATGGCAGCCTGGATCTCTTTGTCCAGGTCCTTCGAGCTGACGTCGAGCTCCTTGGCCAGGTGCTTCTCGGACTTCAGGGCGGCCTTGTCGATGGCCTGCTCGATGGTGCTCTCGCCCACCACGAGCAACGCGGCTTCACCGTCGTCGATGAGGTCACCGAGCTCCTTGACGTCGGCGCGGGACATCCCCTTCCACATGTGGCCGCTCACCGCCCCGATGGCGGCGCCGACCCCGGCACCGACAAGGATCGACGGGGGGAACACGAGGGCCAGCACGCCGCCGACCGCAGCACCACCCCACCCGCCGTGACGGGTGGCGGTCTCGTCCTTGTTGACGTGGACCTTGCCCTTGCCGTCCTTGGTGACGACGGCGGCGTCGTAGGTCCCGACCGCACCGGCGAGGTGCAGATCCTTGACGATCTCGTAATCCGCTCGTGCCGATGCCTCGTCTGGGTACGTGCCGACATAGAGGAACATTCCGTCTGCCTGTGCCATGTCTTTGTCTCTCTTCTCGAATCGAGCCGAAGTTGCCAGCCGGCCCGTGGTCATTCGGATGCCCTACGAGTCGCACGCCGGGCCGTTGCTGGCTGGTCTGGCTCGATCCTGCGCTATGGGGCGTCTCGCGTCGTCACCCGGCGCGGGTGATATCGCGGGCCGACACGCATGCGGGTGTGACGGCCATGGTCCCGTCCGTAGACGAACCCCGCCGTGACGTGACCACTCTCGGCGGCCGCCCGGATGCCTCTGGTGGCAGTGACCAGGATCGCTCCCCCCGCACCGGGCCCGCTCGGGACCAAGGACCCTATTGACGGCGCGACGCAACTGAAAGGCTCATGGAATGGGTTCCTCTCTGACTGGCGGCGCGACCCCGCTCGTCGCGCCTCGGCTGCCGGCTTCGACGGTGAGGCGCCCCCGGCTCGATCGCACCCTCGATCGCATACCGCCGGCAGGGATCGGTCTGGTGGTGGCGCCCGCCGGGTCGGGCAAGTCGGTCCTGTTGGGGCAATGGCTCCGGCCTTCGGCCTCACCGGCATGTCACGTGCAGCTCACCCCGGCGCACGACGATCCCGTGGTGTTGGCCCGGGCGCTGACCTCGGCCATCGCCTCGGTCGCTAGCGACTTCGATCCCGGGATCGCCGATTCCGTGGCGACTTCGGGATCGGACCTGGGGATGGTGTTCGTGAGCAGGCTGCTGGTGGGACTGGAGGAGCTCGATGGCGAGCTGGTGATCGTGCTCGACGACGTGCATCGGTTGGCCAACACCGCCGTGTGGGCCGACCTGGATCAGCTCATCGAGCGGCTTCCCGACAATGTCCGACTCGTCCTGAGCGCCCGATGGGATCCACCGGTGCGGCTCCAAGCGCTCCAACTGCTGTCTCGCGCCGTCGAGATCCGAGCCAGCGACCTGGCATTCAACAGCGATGAGGCGCCAGATCTGATCGAGAGGGTGTCGGGCCGCCAGCTCACGAACGCTCAGACGGACGCGTTGGTTGCACGGACCGACGGTTGGGGTGCAGGCCTGCAGCTCGCGGCGATCTCGCTTCAACGCATCGACGATGTCGACGCGTTCATCGACGGATTCACCGGGAGCAACAAGCTGGTCGCCGACTACCTGACCGAGGAGGTCATGGACGACCTCGAACCCGACGTACGCCGATTCCTGCTGCACACCTCGGTTCTGGAGTGGCTGAGCTCCGACCTGTGCAACGCCGTCACCGGAGAGGCCGACGCCGATGCGATGCTCGATCTGCTGGCCCGCCGGTCGCTCTTCCTGGTCCAGCCGGAGCACCACGGCGAACGACTTCGCTACCACCACCTCTTCGCTGACCTGCTGCGCGACCGCCTACGAGCCGCCGAACCCGATGCGGAACCTCGGTTGCGCCGACGAGCAGCCGCTCATCTTCTCGGCCACGGCGAACTGGCCGATGGCATCGAGCAGCTGCTCGCCGCGGGCGACGGATCTCAGGTGGTGCGGGTGATCATCGAGCGGGGCCAAGGCTTCTTCGAACGGGAGGAGAACCTGACCGTCGCCCGCTGGCTGACCACCGCCCAAGCCCAGAACGTTGACATGCCGGTCGCGCTCGATATCAACCTCCTCGCCGCGCAACTCGCCGGACACGACACCGGTGCCGCGGTGGAGACCTATCGTCGTCTTCGACGACGCACCGACCTCGACGTCGGCGAAACCGCGGCGGCCGCCGCGCTCTACACGTGCCTCGTGCTGAACGACCTCCCCGCTTGCGAGGTGCGCCGGGCCGCCGATGAAGCCAGCGAGCTTCTCCAGAACGCCGATGTCGTGACCGACTTCTTGGGCATCGGCGGACGCGACAGCGTCGAGTTCCTGGCCGCCTCCATGCGAGCGATGGCCCAGCTTCACGAGGGCGATCTCGCCGAGAGCGCCAGAGCATTCGAAGCTGCTCTCGACATGCCGGCCGCCCAGTACCGCCTCTGGAGAGTGTTCGCACTTGGCGCGCTGCCCTCGCGCTCGCCCTCGCCGGGCGAAGTACGGAGGCGCGAGCCCATGCTTCGGCTGCGTCTGGCCTTCGCCGAAGCGAATAGCATCGCCAACCATCACGGGCTGGCGTACTCCCACTTCGCGTTGGCCCGGGTCAGTCTGGACGAACGGGATCGCTACGCCACCACCTATCACCTCCACGAAACCGAGACGCGGGTCCGGCGGTCTGGTCGCGCCGCGTTGCGCAGCCTGCACGAGCTCCTGCGTATCGAACACCTCACCAACAGCATCGGACCGAGTCGAACGCTGGATGAGGTCCGGACCTCGGCCCGAGTGCCGTTCGGGCCGGCCCTGTTCGTCGAGCGACAGCAGGCCCAGGAGCTTCAGCTGCTGGTGCACGCTGGCAAACTCGGCCAGGCCCGGGCACTGGTCGAAGGCATCCGGCCCACCTCGGGGTCATGGCGGCGGTGATCGATCTCGAGCTCGCCTCGGGCGAAATCGGAGCAGCCCGGCGCGCCCTCGACGCCTGGGATCACCGACCGGAGCTGCGCGATCAGGTCGAACGACTGCTCGCTACCGCGGCCGTGCTCAACCGCGGAGGGCCAACCCGACCTAGCTGATACGTGCCCTCCAGGAAGCACTCGACCGAGCCGAGCCGGAGCTGCTCCGCCAACCCTTCCTCGGTCAACCCGCGGCCCTGCGCATCCTTCATCACCGAGCCCCGGGCCGCTCCCAGCCCTTCGCTCGATCGATCCTCCAAGCCGCGGCCGCCGAGACGCGAAGCGATACCGCGAGCGAAATCGTCGAACCCCTGACCGACCGTGAGCGCGAGATCCTCGACTACCTCCCGACCCGGCTCTCGAACACCGACATCGCCGCTCACCTGTACGTGTCGGTCAACACGCTCAAGAGCCACCTACGCCACATCTACACCAAGCTCGAGGCCACCAACCGCGACGAAGCCGTTGCCCGAGCAACCGACCTCGGCCTGCTCTGACCCAGAGTGGGCGACTCGGCGCCCCTCGACCTTGGTCAAAGGCCAAGATCACCCTTCACGGGCGATGTGCAGTCGAGAGCGGCCATCGTAAGGTCCGAAAGGCGCACCCTGATGGCCCCGCCGAGAGGGATAGCCCGTGTCTTCACGCTACGAGATCGTGGTGGCCGGCGACGTTGGACCCACGGTCCTCGGCGCCCTCGCCGGTTTCGAGTTGCAAACCAGTGCGGCCGGAACCTCGCGCTTGATCGGAACCGTGCCCGACCCCGCTGCGCTCCAAGGCACGCTGAACCGGCTCACCGACCTACGCGTCGAGCTCATCGAGCTCCGCCGCCTGCCCGACTGAGCCAGATCACCCGCCGAGGATGATGCGCACTCCTGGGCACGAGCGCATGATCCGAACTGACGGGCTGACGGATTGGACCGTGGCCACAAAGAGAACGGAATGATCCGATGGCAGATGAAGCGATGACGGAGGTAACGCCTCTGTTGGACACGATCTTCGAGATGACCGCCGCGTCGGTCCAGCGGGCCGGTCTGGCCGACCGTGAGCTCCTGATGGTGCGCATCGCCGCGCTGGCGGCCGTCGGTGCCCCGGTGTCGTCGTACGTTCTGAGCGTGGCGGCGGCGACCGGCACCGGCCTGACACTGGAGGACGCTCGCAGCGTCCTCATCGCCGTGGCACCGATCATCGGCGTCCCGAGAGTCGTCACCGCCGCCGGCACCATCGCCGAAGCCCTCGAGATCGCCCTCGCCATCGATGACGCCATCGTCGAATACAGCGCCGAGGCGTCCTGATGATCGCCTACGACTACCCGCTGCTCGGCGTGTTCTGGAGCATCTTCCTCTTCGCCATGGCCGTCCTCTGGATCTTCATCGTGATCTGGTGCTTCATCGACAACTTCCGTCGCACCGACCACCACGGTGTGGCCAAGGCGCTGTGGTTCCTGTTCATCGTGTTCGTCCCCGTCATCGGAGTGCTGGCCTACCTGATCACCCGGCCAGCCGACCCCTACATCCTCGTCGAACAACCGTGACCAGCCGGCCGGCCGGGAGGCTCACGCTGCGAGCCATCGCCGTGTGCTCGATGGCCGTGCTGGCCATGGCCGTCGCCGGTTGCAGCTCGAAGGCCACCACGACCAGTGCCGCGGCTTCCTCCTCCACCACCTCGGCGTCGACCGCTGCGAGCTACCCAGCTGGGAAGGAGCAGCTGTGCGCGGCCCGCGACCAGCTCAAGGCATCGCTCACCGCCCTGACCAAGCCAAGCCTGCTCGTCGGCGGCACCACCGCGATCAAGGCCGCGATCGACCAGGTCCAGACCGACGCCGACGCCGTCAAGGCCGCAGCCAAGCAGGACTACCAGCCCCAGGTGGACGCGCTGGAGAGCTCCGTCCAGGACCTTCGCACCGCGGCGGGGAACCTGGGGAGCGGCAGCGTTACCAAGAACCTGCAGACGGTGGGCAGCGACATCGCCAAGGTGGGTACCGCCGCCGAGGCCCTGTTCACCCAGCTCAAGACGTCCTGCGGGTCCTGAGGCCATCACCGCCCCGATGGTCGATTGTGCTACGAGCTTTCGATCTCCTCCTCGGGCGGGGTGAAGGCGTCGCGGAGTCGCAACTCGCGGGTTGGAGCGGGGAGAGATGGCGGCGCGCCCTCCACCAACAGCGCGGGGTTGGCCCCACGGATGAGCGCACCCACCCGACCGGTGTCTTCGGCCAGCACGGGCGAAGCACAGGCACCGACCAGGATGCAGATGGCGGCGCCGGAGAACCACGTGATGAGCGCCAGCGCGACGCCGAAGAAGCCGAACTGCTGCTCGTTGTTGGTGACCACCTGAGGCATCCACACGGTGGCGGCGAGGGCATAGCCCGAGACGGCCACGCCCGTGATCAGCCCGGTGGGAATCAGTACCCGCCAGCGCACCTGCCCGAGGAGCAGGAACCAGGCGGTGAACCACCAGAACGCGCTCGTCATCGCCAGCGACACGACGATGAACAGCACAAAGCCGGCGCCGTCGCCAAGCTGACCGCGCACCCCGCCGAGAACGGCCATGTAGGCCAGGATCGCGGCCAGCCAGGCCGGGCCGCGTGTGTACTGGCCGACCTTGCCGCCTGGAGCCCGCCGCCAGGCCCGCAGGTAGATGCGCTGGATGGCGGTCGTGAACGACCCGGCGAAGAAGAACGTGAGCACCAGGCCGAGGATGCCGGTCGCTCGACGGATGCTGCTGGCCGAGGCGAAGGCCTGTTTGGCGGTGGCCAACGCCGGCCCGCTGATCCCCAGCCGGTGCGTGACCGTGGTGAAGATCGACGCCCGCACGCCTGGCGGCATGAACGCGGCGACCACGATCACCAGCGGGAAGAACGAGACGAACGCCTTTCCCGCCAAGGCCACACCCCGGTCGACGAACTCGATCTCGAGCAGCCGCTCCCACACCTGCCACAACAGGGTTCGCTCGGCGCGACCCCGAACGATGTCCACCCGACCGCGTGCGTCAGCGATCCGCGGGTGGGCCGACCTGCCTTCGGTGCTCATCCGATCATCCGATCTGCAGAGGGCGTGGCTCGCGGCATCCTCGCAGCCAGACGCCCGCCGTGCCGCCGCCCGGGCGCACCGCTGCCGAGGTGCCCACGGTGATGCCACCCGACCAGGCACCCGCCTCGCTGGCCGGGGCCGTGCAGTCCGAGCTTCGCGAAGCGGTCCGACCTCCCTACACCGTCCCGCTCGTGGTCACGTTCAACGCGGTCCTCATGGCTGCCGCCTGGTTGCTGCTGCCCACCAAATGGTTCGACTGGCTGTTCACCCTCCACGGGCCGCTGGCCTTCGCCATGGTCATGGCCGGGTGGATGTACTCCGACGTACCTGCCACCAACGTGCTCGCCCCTGACCGCGAACGAGTCCTCGCCGCGCTCGACGAGCCCCCGAGACTGAGCCGACTCCTCTATGCCCAGAACCTCACGCTGTGGTGCTTCGTGGCGCCGTTCTGCACCGTCGTCGCCGTGATCATCGGCTACTTCAACAACGACTGGCCACCCACTCTGGTCAGCATCACCGCCATCGCCATCGTCCCGTTCGGAGCGCTGAGCATTGCCGGGTGGGTCGGCATCATCTGGCCCTACCACCCTCGCGACCTGCGCTTCAGATGGCAGCACCGCCACGACTGGCCCCACATGATCCTGCGATGGCTGGCCCTGCTCCTCATCCCCTACGGACTCGTGCCCCTGCTGGGAGCGCTGATCATCACGCCCAGCCTCATCCTGTGGTCGGTGCTGTCGCCCAATGGGCTGACCCACAGGATCCCCACCACCCATTTCGCCGGCGGCGTCGCCGTCGCCGCCCTTATCTCGATGAGCGCCTTCTACGGCGGACACCGAGCCGGGCTGAGACTCATCCGGTGCCGCCACGATCAGCTGCGCGACTATCTCAGCGACGCCGACCGAGGGTGACGCTCGCCAAACCGGTTGCGTTGGAGGCTCACCCCGACGTCGGAACCTCGACTCGTTCGGACGACAAGGTCGTTAGCACCCGATAACCGCGAGATTTAGGCTCCCGCATCACCAGCGTTCTCCCTGGTGAGCACAACGCATCGACGCTCGTTGACGACGCGTACCGAGTTCTGCCCGGATCGGGCAGCTAGGGCGACCCCGGCCCGACACCGGCCGGCGCTGCCGAGCGCCTAAGCCTCGATCCACCGATCGACTTCCTGTGGTGGGCGTATGAGGGCGGTCGGTTCGCGGGGTGCTGATCGGCGTCGTCGAGCGGTGTGGGGGCATGCGAGGTCGGGGTCGCGGGGTCCGGGTTCGGGTGTCAGCCCCGGGGTGTCGTCTGCGGTGGGCTGGGCCGCGGCACGGTTGGTCAGCCGGGGGTGGCGGTGACGGTGCGGAGCGCGTCGAGGGCGCGGCTGAACGGGTGGGCCCAGGGCCAGTCGGTCGGGAACCGGAGCGTGGGGCGGCCGGCTCGGTTGACGAGTCGGGCGGGGAGGGCGAGGTAGCGGGTGCGGATGGTGCGGGCGACGACGAGGCGGCCGGGTCCGTCGTCGGGTTCGATGCCGGCGAGGGTGACAGTCCAGCGGATGAGGTTGTGGGCCAGCACGGCGCAGATGAGCCACGCCGCGTTGGCCAGGAACTGTCCGGACGGGAGGTGTTCGAGGCCGGCGCCTTCTTTGAGGTCGCGGATGTTCAACTCGACCACGGCGTGGTGGCGGTGGAACAGATCGGCGTTGACCGGGTCGTCGGCGACGTCGGTGATGAACGCGTGATGTCGCCAGTCGGGCCACAGTCGGGCTTGGGTGGTGTCGGTGAGTCGGGTTCGGCGCACGACGAGCCGGTAGTTCTTGTAGGTCGTTTCGGCGACCTGGGCGGCGCCGCCGGGCGGGTAGTCGATGTCGACCCAGACGTCTTCGGGAATGGCGGCGATGGCGGCTTTCACGTTGTGGTTCTGGGTGATGGTGATCGAGTAGCGCACGTTCGAGCCGGCCGAGCGTGGCGATCGTCTTCGCTGACCAGAACCCCGAATCGGCTCGCAGCACCAACGGACCGGCCGCCCCGGCCCGTCGCACTCGGGCGACGACTCTTCGACGAAGCGGTTGGCGCCGCGTTGGGTGTTGGCCGAGCCTTTGCGCATCCGGGCATGCAACATCTCGCCGGTGTCGGCGCGGGTGGCGAGCAGCGGGTGATATCCAAACCGGCGGGTGTAGCCGTAGCCGGCTCCCTGCTTGGCGTGGCCGTGGACTTCGGTGATCGTCGAGTCGATGTCGATCACCAACCGGTCGGCACCCGGCCCGGCGCCGGCCGCCCAGGCCCGGCGGATCGTTTCGGCCAGGACCTTGTCGAGCTGGCGGATGTGGCCGAAGGTGAACGCCCGCAGGAACGTCCCCAACGTGGACGGGGCCATCACCCGGAACCCCAACACCGACTGGGTGGCTCCGGCGCGCAGCATGTCGGCATGGTCGATATGAGACCCGCCCGCCACCATCGTGTGGATCAACGTCAAGACCTTCCGGCCCGGCCGCGCTCCACCCACCCGGCCCGACAGGCGCAACGTCCGGTTCACCAGCGCTTCCAGACCCAGCCGCGCCGTCAGGGTCGCCACCAAGATCAGTCCAGCGTTGGCCACCAGATTCGGGTCATCGAAGGTCGCTTCGATCCGGTCGATCCCGCGCGATACTGACCTCACAGAAAGTGCCTCCCCGAGCTGTGATTACGACGACTTCAAGCACCGTCATCGTCCCAGCTCAGGAGGCACTTTCCGCGGACGCGCCCAACCCCACCCCGAACCAGATCGGTGGATCGAGGCTAAGTGCCGTTCGGTGCGGCTAGGGAGTGGGTGGGCGATGTCTCCCCGACGCGGTCAGCAGGTCAGTCCAGGCATCGCCGCTCATTGTCAGCGGTGCCCATCCTGGTGAGTTCCACGCTGGCCAGGTTTGGGTGTGAACGCGAAGACGGTCGCACAGGTCCTCTGGCGGCCGGAACGGCACTTCGAGGCCGCGACAGACATCGTCGGCATGGAGGATGAGCTCCAGCCCGCCACGGGGCACGAAGTCCTCGGGTACCGCGGTTGTGATTCTTGGTCGACGCCAGATGACGGCGCGCACGGCAGGGTCGGTTGTCGAGACCACCCCAACGAGGACCCGGGCCGCCGCTTCCAAGGCCTCCGCCAGTACTTCGGGTCCAGCCGCAGGGCCCGGGGTGAATACGCCGTAGGCCGGGTAGTCGTCGCTCTTGCGGGACGCGAGGAAGAAGGCAGGAGCGAGCACGGTGTCGATGGCGTGGTCTGCCGTGTAGCTGCACGTCCATTCCAACAGCCCGGCGGAGGCGGCCCAGTCTTGGTCACGCCCGGACCGCCACGCATCAGCCACAAGAGCCGCGAGGACCTGGAGATCGTCACAGGTGAAGGTCATCGGACGCATGCTAGGCAGGCACCAGAACCGGCCACCGACCCGATGATCCCGAACGCCTACGTGCCGTTCGGCGCTCAGTGATCCGAGACATGAAGTTAGACGCCGACCGTTTCGATAATGACGATCTCGAACAGGATCGTGGCCACTACCGAGGCGACACCAAGCACCGCGGCTGTGGCAAGGATTCTGCGCCGCAGCACGGTTCCGCGACGGCCGGACCACGTCCAGACCGCGCCTGAACTCACAAGGATCGATCCGGCCAAGAGCAATCCAGTCACTGCATCGATGTAGTGAGTGGGCGACTCGACGACTGAGGCAACGGTGGCGCGCGAGATCCACGCCACCGTGTACGCGCCGAGAAGCCCACAAATCACTCCCAGAGTTCCCGCCACGATCCACTCACCAACGAGAACATCGTGGTCTGGCTCGCGGGGGCTCGTCCGCTCGATGCCCACGATTGGAAGGCTAGCGGGCGGCCCAGGCCCGACCGGCCGTCTCTGCCGTCGCTCGGGCTTCAAGCGCCTACGTGCCTGGCGCGGTCGCAAGAAGTGCCCCGGACCGAAGGATTCGGGGTCGCTCCAATCAAAGCGGCCGTCGCGGCATGGCCTCAGGGCGTTCGGATGCGGAGGCCCCTGACCTTGTCGAAGTCCTTGCGGTTCCTGGTAGTGAGGGTGAGTCGGTTCTCCAGAGCTGTCGCGGCGATGAGCGCATCAGGCAGCCGGAGTTGGAACTCTCTTGCCACACGGCCGGCGCGCTCAGCCACGGCACGATCCACGGTGATCTCGCGAAAGGGCGCCAGCAGCTGCGACACGAGATCGGTCGCGCTGTTGCCAGCGAACAGCTCGGCTCGCGTCACCACCGAGTAGTGAAGTCGGTGACCACCTGGCTTGAGCGGAGCGGATCCGCGTAGGTGATCGATGAAGATGTCGGTGTCGACGAGGATGTCAGCCACGCTGCCACTCATCACGCGACGGTGACGTGGCGTCTGGGACGGCGCCGAACGTCGAACTCAGGGCTGCCGCGGCATCGACGTCGCCGCTCAGGTACTCGTCGAGAGCTCGACGGATGACCTCTGCCATTGGGATGCCCTCAGCGGCGGTCATCTGGTCGATGCGGTGACGTTGTGTCTCAGTGAGGTAGATCTGCGTCCTGGTCGCTGACATACAGCAATATTATACAGCATCGTCATCGACAGCAACCTTCCGGGACGGGCCGTTCTGGGACACTCTGAATGTGCCCCGAACCGGCGCTCGGGGCGCTCGTGAGGAGCGCCGACGTGCCGTTACGCGTGCGCCACCCAACTGGGCATGTGGGACAGTCGGCGGAGATCACCCCGACCGGCTGAGAAACAGGTTCTCCGGCCAGTCAAGCTCCTCACGGATGTTGAAGATCGTTAGATCCCAGTCGTCGGACAGCACCGGCTGGCCCGACTCGTCAACCGTCTCATACAACGGCCAGGTCCAGCGGTACGCGACTTCGTCAGTCGTACCGTAGGTAGCCGAGATGGTGATGGTCGTCTCGACTCCCGCCCCATCGAGTGAGGCAGCTATCCCGAACGCCCATAGCCGTCGCCGCTCGCCATTGTCCCCGCGGCGGATCTCATCAAGGAAGCCCATCAGGGCGGCAGTCTCCTGCGGTGCCCGCTGGCTACCAGTTGTCACGAGATCATCTTCGCAGCCCCGGACGCCGTTCGGCCCTGTGAAATCCCTAGAGATCGTCGACCCCAACCGGCGCTCGGGGCGCTCGTGAGGAGCGCCGACGTGCCGTTCGGCGGCTCCGGGGCACAAGGTAGGTTCGCCGCAGTGGATGAGGGAGAAAGGCGTCAAGCGTGGCTAGACCTCGTTCGCTCCTTTGATGCAGCCAAGGATGAGCCGCTTCAATGCCCGGCGTGCGGGCACTCCCCGATGCAGTGGCGCTGGCTTGTCGGAGCAAGTCCGATCCTGGACGACCGCCACGGGGAGTACCACATCTGGTGCGACGCCTGCGCAGCAGAGACATACGTGCTCCAGCGAATCACCCCCGAGAACGAGCCCCCGAACGAGGCGACCTAACCGGCGCTCGGGCGCGGCAGCGCTGACGCCCGACATGCCGTTCGGTGCGGATGTGGGGGGTGTCCCGCTACCGGCGATCACGCCCTGCGAGTTGCTGTCCCTCCACAACTAGTCCAGCCTGGTCGCGGTGACCAGGACCGTTTCGAAGTCCATGACGAATGAGCCGCCATGGTCGTCGATGGCGGCGCCGATGCCTTCCAGCAGACGGTCTAGGACCTCGGGCTTGAGGGCGGTGTGGTCGCTCCGAGTCAGAAGCTGGTCCAGCCACTCGTCCCGCTGGTAGGCCTGAGTCCACGGGAACCACTTCATCGTCGGCGCACCGAAGTCGGGCACCGCTGCGACGGCGTCCAATTCCGAGTCCAAACCGGTCCTCACGTCGGTTGGCCGGTTGGCCGCGTATCCCCGGAAGACACGGTGGCCGCCACTCGGCACGACACTCGCGTACACCTCCTCCAGGGTGTCGGCCAGAACATCGGGCTGGCACCCGGCGTTCCAGACCAGGCACAGCCTGCCGCCCGGTCGCAGCAAAGAAGCGGCCTTTGAGGTGGCGAGAGGCAGATCGAGCCAGTGCCAGGCTTGGGCCGACGTGACCCGGTCGAAGGTTCGACCTCCAGCGTCCCAGGCCTCGAACGCACTGAGTTCCACGTCGATGCCGTGACTGCGGGCGATCCCGGCCATTCGTGGAGCGACTTCGACCCCAAGCACCTTGGCACCCCGCTCAGCCATCTGCCTTGCCGCGATCCCAGTGCCGCAACCCACGTCGAGAACGGCCAGCTTTGCCGGTTCCGGACCGAGCAACTCATCGATCAAGACATCGGGGTACGTCGGCCGACACCGGTCGTACCGCTCGGCCTCCCGGTCGAACAACTTCGCACGTTCCAGCGCCAGGGGTTTGATCAGAGGAATCTACCGTTGGTCCGTTGGTCCGTTGGTCCGTTGGCCCGTTGGTCCGTTGGCCCGTTGGCCCGTTCGGGCGCTGGGCGGGGGTTGGGGTGGGAGGCTCAGCGGGCCAGGCGGTCAGTGCCGCAACATGACAGGCGGCGAGTTGGCCGGTCGAGCTAGCGGATGTTGCGGCGCGGGTTGTGCGCTGCGTCCGGGTCCTGGTGTCGCGAGTCGACTCCGAGTATGTAGGCGAGCGCAGGCTAGTCCCTGAGCCAGCGCCCGCCTTCCCCGGTCGCCTCGTGCGTCGCCCAATCGAGGTGTGGTTCCGGCGGCTCGTGTGAACCCGGCTTCCAGGTAGCCGTGCCCGCTGTCGCGTTCGGGATAGGCGGTGATCACCCGGGGGATCTCCCACCGGTGGGGCACCTGCCCGATACGCCCGTCTCGCCATGCGGCGTGATGGCGGCGCATCTCGCGTTCAGGATCATCGGAGAACCCAGTCTGTCCGGGCCGGTCGACCAGTTGATCAAGTACCGCCTGAGCGGGCAGCTCCCGGTGCCAGCCGCGCAGCGCGGCCAGGACAGGCACCACGTACTGGTTGTTCCGCTCGATCCTCTTCACCCGCAGGAGGAACAGCCGGCCTTCGGCCCAGTAGCCGAGAACGTCGCCGGCAACCAGGTCGGTCTCCAGACGAGGATCGCGCTCGAAGAGCTTGCGTTCCTGGGGCGGACCCGCCAGCCGCCGCCTCAGGCCTTCTCGCATCTCCGAAGAGCAGAGCCAGTGGTCGGGGCAGTGCAAGCGCGAACTTCTTCATCGCCCCTGTCCTCTGCGGCTCACCGTCGGTGGGCACATTAGGGCAAGCTTCCGCCCGGGCCGAGCGGCGCCAGAACCGCTGCTCGGGCGTTCGCCGATTTGCCTGTTCGTTCGCCGCCCCTACCGTCAGGGTCGACGCTCCAGGCGAGTAACAACGAGCGCGGCGGCCACAACGAGAACCAGAACGAGTAGTAGCACGCCTGCCCCAATGATCATCCGGCCAGCCTACGTGCCGTTCGGCGCTCGTGAATGGGGTAGCGATGTCAGGCCGTTCGGGCCCGACATTGGCCCTGTCTCTTTGGCGGAGCGGCCGCGGGTGGTGCTGCGACATCGGCCAGTACGGTTTCAGTCGTGAGTGTGGCGGCTCGAGGTGCTTGTGTGCTCAGGAGGGGGCTGGCTGTTGTTCTCGT
This sequence comes from uncultured Microthrixaceae bacterium, assembly GCA_963793965.1. Classification (GTDB taxonomy): domain Bacteria; phylum Actinomycetota; class Acidimicrobiia; order Acidimicrobiales; family Acidimicrobilacustridaceae; genus UBA4742. The sequence goes on along the minus strand of CAWCCB010000004.1, from coordinate 86,226 downwards.
CGCCGCCGCGGTCGTCGGCTGCTCGAGTTCAAGCCAGACTCCGGCCCGGGCCCCAGGCACCACCGGCCGGGCCACCGCCACGACGGCGAGAGCGGGAACGGTTGCTCTGAGCATGGCGCTCCCCGCGCGCCTCATGCACGCCGGGTCGTCGATGACTGCCCAGGTCATCATCGACAATGCCACTGGTCACCCGTTGGACCTGACCGGATGCGGCTCGCTGTTCGCGGTCGCTCTCGCGCGTCGCGGCTACCAACCACAGATCGGATGGCCCGCTCCGCCGCTCCCGGTCGGGCACTACCAAGCAACCCTCTTCCAGATCACGCAGGTTGGTCCGGCGCTGAAGCCGATTCCAGTCCGCGTCATCCAGTAGCAGACCCATCGACGATTCTCAATCGACGTCACGCGTGCAGCGAGAGCCAAAGAACCGGCGCTCGTCGCGGCCACTAGGAGCGCCGAACGCCGTTCGGCGCCACATCACGCGTTGAGGCGTGGGCGGGCTCGGTCGCGCAGGTGTACGCCAGCCACCCGGCTGCCCGGGTTCGGCTCGTCACGCCGAGCGGTACCACTCCGATACCACCGTGAAGCCCCGGGTGCTCAGCAGCTCCCGACGCACCCGGTCGTGGGCGCTCACGGTAACGACGATGACGGCCACCCTTTGGGTGGCTTCGAAGGCCACGAGACCGTCGACGGCCTGAGCTGTTGCACCGACGACATCGGTCATGAGTATCGACCCGCCCGGGTCATAGTCCGGCGGTGCTGAGATCACGTTGGCCGAGAAGTCGGCCGTGGAGCTGTCGGTGGGTTCGGCGCTCGGGTTCGGCGAACGCACCCACCACTCCTCGTGGATCTGCAGGCCGAACTGACGGCGCGCGTCGCGCTTGGGTTCGTCGCGTTGCCCACACACGACGGTCAGGTTCGCCCCGAGGCGGTCGAGGGCGGAGCGCAGAAGGGCGCTACCGGTGGTGGGCCAAGCGTCGTCGGTGACGGCGAAATCGTCGATCAGCCAGCCCTTCTCGCCACGGTCGAACGCGATCAGGGCACCACCATCGGAGGCCACCAGGTTGAGGACCTCGGGGTGCCTTGATGAGCATCTCCAAGAAGACCGTGTGGGTGTGGCGGGCATTGGGGGACACGCGCCAGAAGACGGGAGAAAACTCCTCGTACTGATGACGCTTGCGATCGAACAGCTCGACCATGTCCTCGAGGTCGTCTGTGTTGGCGTCGCGCACGGTGGAGATGGCGCGGTCGCTGTCCACCAAAGCAGTTCACTTGGTTCGCCTTGCTTGTGTCCACCGCGCCGAATGAGCCGAACCGGTCAATGGCGCCCGTGCCTGACCCCCACCCTCGAAGGGATGGCCGGGTGGAGATGTTCGAGCTCCCGTGACCTGGTGCCGCGATGCCGGCGATCGGGCCGCGTCCCTCACTGCCGTTGGGCGTGGCGGCGGTGCACCTCGCTTTGCCAGGTCTGACACGGGCAACTCCCTCAGCGTCAGGGCACCTGGGAGCCTCCGCGAAACCGGACGGCTCAAAGCTGTCGCTGCTGATGGCGGCAAAACCTGCGCTTCGAATCACTCATCTCCAGGCTCCTTTCCACTCGCCGTGGGGGGCGCAGGCATGCGGGGTTCGTGATCGGGTGGACCGAGTCGGTCGAGCCAAGCGGTGAAACCCAGGTAGGTCCACACCATCTGGTCGCCGTCGCGTCGGCGGGTCACCTCGATCGGGAGCCCTTGCGGGCGCAACACATGGACACCGTCTTCGTAGGTCGCGATCACCGTGATGGGTGTGACGAAGTCGAACTCGGCCACGTCGTGGACGCCGCCGGCTTCGGTGCCGTCGCAGTGCATGTCGTGCACGACACCGCCGCCGGTCACCACCAAGCGGTCGGCGCACTGCTCGACTCTCTGTACGTGTCGCAGGGCCCGGTGCGCAGAGTCGGCCTCGCCGTCGACCTCGACGTACACGACCTGCCACAGACCCCGCAGGTCGGGGGCGCCCGATGGCACGGGTTCGGTACAGTTCGCCAGGACCGGCGGCGGCATCGTGTGCCCGTAACCGCCCGGCGGGGTGTGGGCGACCGGGATGTCGTCAACGTCAACGGGCCGTATCGGACGGGTCGGCGGGTCTGTAGCCACCAGTGCCTCCTGGACGTGAGCCGGCGAGTTCGAAGCCGTCGACACGTCAGTGTCACACGACCCATGCGGGTTGGTGCCATCCCGGTGGCGGTCGGGCTGTTGGGTCGATGACAGCGACGGCTTCCTCAGCCCGCAGCTGGGCTTCGCTGCCCTCGAGGCGGGCCTGGTCACCTGCTGACGCAGCCGGCGGTGGGCGGCTCAGCGAATCAGCGCGATCGCCCCCGAGGCAACGACGGCGCACCCGCCCACCCCCAAGATGCGACGCCACGGATTCACACCGCGGAGCAGCTCGTCGATGGCCCACCATGCCAGTGCGGCCAAGGCCACCACGTCGAGCGCGACATGTAGCGAGCCGTGGCCCACGAACCAGCGCATGACCACCACAACAAGAAAGATCCAGAGGGCCACGTTCGGGAACTGCGCAATCGTGATCCGCCCGGTGTCCCTGTTCCGAAACAGCCACCCGAACATCTCCCCAGTGTGGCGCGATCGCGATGAGCGCCGGCGTGCCGTTCGGCGCGCCCCACAATCGGGCGTGAGAGCACGGGGGGCGCCCCGGCTAGTGGCTGGTGCAGACGACGCCGATGCACTGTGGGGGTTGGTTGGCCCGGGCCACGTCGCCACCCAGGTCGGTGAGGCCGAAGGCAGGACCGTAGGACGGTGGCGGGCCGGCCTCGGCGTCGATGCCCCAACCGCCGTTGCGTAGGGCCGTGTTGGACCCGATGGTCCACGGCCCCTGGCTGACCGACAACCCGACCCCGGCGTTGTCCAAGAACTGGTTGTCGGTGGCGGTGCCGCCTCCGGTGTTGGTGCCCACGAACCCGGCGCCGTTGCCTCGGAACACGTTGTCGGTAAGCGTGATGGGTGCGTAGCCGGGCATGGTGACAGCGGTGCCCCAGCCGGTGAACACGTTGCCGGTGACCACGGCCGCCGCGCTGAACGAGGGCACGACCACGGCGGTGCCGGTGCCGGGGCCCACGAACCGGTTGCCGCTGAGGTCCATCCAGCACAGCCCGTCGATTCCGCTGAGCTGGCCGCCGAACACGCGGCTGTCGGTGACCACGAAGTTGGCGTCGCCGCACCGATCGCTCACCCCCATGAGCTGGTCATGGTTGAACTCCACGGTCCCTCCGGGCGTGAACACCTGGCCGCCGTCGATCCTGGAGGTGGCAATCGTGGCGTCAACGGAGGCCAACGAATAGCCACCCTCCCCGGTCAGGCTGATGGTCGAGTGGTCGACCGCGACCTGGCCCATGGAGTAGTCCATGTAGGCCCAGGGACCGATGCCGTTGGGGCCCGTGATGGTCGTGTGGTGCACCCCCAGGGTGGGCGCCTGCCAGGAGATTCCCCAGGTGTTGTCGACCAGGGCCAGACCGTCGACCTGGTTACCTGCACCAGCATTGGTGTCGGCGATCGCGTTGGCGAAGCCCTCGATGGTGCCTCCGCGCACGGTCACGTCTTGTACGCCGGGGTAGGGCAGCCCGGACACGCCGAACTCGACGCCGGTGCCCTTGCCATCAGCGGATCGGATGGTGTGACCACCGAGGCGCACGTCCACCCCGCTGGCACCCACCACCAAGGCAGTGCCGGCGCAAGTCAGGTTCTGGTGCAGCACTGCGTCGGCAGTAATCACCTGGCCGCAGGCGGTGATCGACACCGCTGAACTCGCCGCACTTGCTGCCGTGGTGGGAACCCCGACCCCGACCACGGCCACCACCAGGAACACGACGAACTTGCGCATCGACACATCCCCTCGCTCGCTCGACGCCACACATCCTCACCCACCAAGCTGAAGCGAACCTGAAGCCGGCCGCAGCGGCCACAGCAAGACAGCGACTGGGATCAGAGCGCCGATGTGCTGATCGGCGCTCGGAGGGCCCCCGCAGTCGCGCCAGTTGGTGCACCTGACCACCGTAGAGGTGGGTAGCTGCACAAACTAGATGGGCCCACGGCTCCCCCAAGGCCCCGCCCAGAACCGGCGCTCTCCAACCATGACCCCGACAGCCCGTTGCACCTATCCGGGGGATCCCCCAAAGCCGCCTGGGGGTTGGCTGGGCGATTTGGTGAGGCCTTCGGCGATCCGCGTGGCACCGCCTGCCATGATCGTGTGTCGACCAGGAGGGACCGTGCAGCAGCATCATCGAGACGCCATCGAGCGTTGGGCCGAGGTCGCCGCCGACGACGACGAGGTGCACGCCGTGGTGGTGGCCGGTTCGCTGACCAAGGGGTACGGCCTCGCCGACAGCGACGTCGACAGTGGCTGCTGCGGACCGTCGCCGAGGTGGCCGACCGTCCCGACGACTTCATCGACCTGGTGCGCGCCCTGGCGATCGAGCGGACCCCGGCTGCCGCCGAGGCGGTCGTGATGTCGCTGTTCCTGTTCCGGGAGTGGCCGCAGTCCCCGGCTGGTTGGTCGACCCAGTTCATGCCGGACAGCGAGTGGAACTGGCTCGAGGGTGAACCACCGATCGACGATCTCTGACCGGGCACGGCTGGTGAGGATCGACATCGGTTCCGGCTGAAGCGACACATGTGCGGCGCGCCGTTCGGTGCTCAGTCAGACGTCACGGCCGGACGCCCAGCAAGGGACCGATCTGACCCAAGCAGGGCTTCGATGGCACCGATGGCCGACGCTCGGGGTTGGATCAGTCTCGGCTCATTTGATCGCGGACGCGACCTTGCTGAACTTGCTCGACGCGTTGGTGCCCACGAGAGTCACCGCGGCGATGCAAACGATGGCGATGAGCGCGACTAGCAACGCATATTCGACGAGCGACGCCCCACGGTCACTTCGGCAGCGCGCCTGGAGCCAGGCGCTGACGAACTCATATGGAATTGGCATGGTGCTACACCTTCTGGGCTAGGTCCGGCGACAGGCCTTCCGGATGGATGAGATGACCTTCGGTGCGTCGACCAAGTGGGGGTGCCAGCCACAGAGGCTTTCGGCCCTAGTCGACGACAGATCGAATCCTGAGCGTGTGAGCCAGCGAACGACGCGCCCCAGGTCGGGCGGCTGGGGGGCCGGTCGAGGAAACCGGTCATTACGTGACCGGTTTACGTGTGGACTATGTGGATGGAGAGTCGAACAGAGGGGAGACCGTGGATGTACGAGCCGGAACCTGACGACGAGGTGAGTGGATTGGTGCGCTATGTCGACCAACAGCTCGATGCCATCCGTGCGGCTGCGATCGGGCTGACCGAGGAGCAGCTCAAGGTGCGGCCCTGCCGTAGCGCTCTGTCGATCGGTGGCCTGATCAAGCACGCGACCTACGTCATGCGGGGCGCGACGGAGCGTCTGGCCGGTCAGACGACGCCGGCTGGTCTCGATGACACTGCAATCGCGGCCTACACGGCGAGCTTCGCTCTGGCCGACGATGAGAGCGGGGGCACCACGCTGGCCGCGTTCGACACGACTCGCCCTGGGTACCTCGCGGCGGTGGCTGCCACCGATCCCGGAGCCGCGACGGTTGAGCCGCCGGCACCCTGGCACGGCATCTATGACTCCCGACCGGCCCATGCTCGCTACTACCTCGTTCACCAGATCGAGGAGCTCGCGCGCCATGCCGGTCACGCCGACATCATCCGCGAACAGATAGACGGGATGGCCGTTCCTGCCATCGTGCTCAGCGAGTCCGGCGCGCCCACCAACGACTTCTTCGAGCCCTATGCCGCGTCGCCCGGCACGATCGGCGCTCGAAGCAGCGGCTAGTCGGAGAGCGCGGCCGAGAGGAGGATGGAGACGATGGTCGCGGTGTGCTCGAAGGACATGAGGTGGCCGCCGCCGGGAACGATGTGAGTGACGATCCTCGGTATGGCGGTGGCCCAGGTGCTGGCCGTTTGCGGGCTGGACCAGGAGTCGTCGTCGCCTTGCCACACCGTGCTGGGCACGGTGATCGTGGTCGGGTCGAAGCCCCACGGTGCCATCTCCACCCGGAGCTCATCGACCAGTCCAGCGGCGCCTTGACGGGTGGCCTCGATCATCGTGTCGATGAACTCGGTCTTGATGTCGTCCTCGGAGAACACCGCCAGTTCGGCGTCGGTGAGTCCGTCGCTGAAGACCTGCAGGGCCAGTTCGGGATTTCGTCGAGCTTCCAGCCCGAGCTTCGTGTAAAGGTCGAGCATGGCCCACGGGTCGTCGCGGGCAAGCACCCAGGCGAACGCCTTGCCCATCTTCTCGGGCGCGCCAGGCTGGTCCAGTCCAACTGGTGCGGGTGACAAGAGGGTCATGGTGTCGACCCGACCACCGAGCAGGGCGGCGCACGCCCCGGCATACGGGCCTCCCATCGACCAGCCCACGACATGGAAGCGATCCACTCCCAGGTGGTCAGCGAGTTCGACTACGTCGTCGGCCCAGTCCGCCACCGTCCGGCCGGGTTTGGGCCAGGACAATCCCAGTCCAGGTCGATCGACAGTCACCCAGCGCACTCCGAGGGGACTCAGCGCCTCGACATCCACGCTGACGGACAACCGACACCCCGGGCCGCCATGGAAATCGAACACCACGGTCTCAGAACCGGCAGTCCACTCCGCGAAGCCGAGCTGACGACCGTCTCTCAGCACCATCGACTGCGACAGGTCCTCACACCGCCTCGACTCCACCGAGAAAGCGTGACACAAGGCCGAAACCCTCGCGTGGCGACCCAGGCGCCGATCTGCTGTTCGACGTACCCGTCACGCCCATCGAGTAGGAAGTGCAACGCCTCCCCCGGAGATCGATCGGTTCGCTGTCGCTCCGCCCACAAGTGCCGGGTGGCCTCTAGCCAGGTCGAGTCGGTCGAGAAGTAGAACCCTGGGTCCGGACACGTTCCGGTCCGCAGCCATTCGGCCTTGTCGCGAGAAGCCTCAGCCGGCCGGGCAGCTTGCCGCGGCACGATGTCGTATGCGATCACCTCGTCCAGCTGCTGGTCGTCTCTATGCGGACCGACGCACGCGAACGCCGCCAGCTCGAATTCGACTCTCACCCACAGTTGCGCGTCCGGCCCTGTCGACCGGACCATCTGCGCACCGAACTCCACCGAGCACTCGGGCACGGTGTCGGTATCGCCGTGCGCCAGCCTCAAACCCCACGGCCAGACCCGCCAAGGAAGTGCACAAGCGTCGATGGTTCCGCTCACCGGTACGAGTCTTGCTGATCCTCGCGCCACGACATCTCCTGCATCCAAGTCGGGAGTTTGAGGCCGGGTGCAGAATCGCCGCCGGGCTCGATTACGAGGTGCGCGGACGTGCCGTTCGGCGCTCGCTCCGTCGCGCTAGAGGCGAGTCTCGACGAGCCTGATGAGCCGTTGTTCCAGGGAGGAACTGATCGGTTGGCGTGTGCTGTCGAGGTAGAGAGTTGCCGAGGTGCGTCCACGCCACGGCAAGGCGACATCGTCGTAGTACTCGAGCTCGGAGGTTGCCAAGGGTCATCGTGGCCCCTCGAGCGGTTGCTCTGGTTGCCTAGCTGCTGCCCATGCACGAGGCGACAGGCTTGTCGAGCGTCCTCTCGTCTGTGGTCTCTCGTCCTGCGGCGAGGATCTGACGCCAGCCCGGCAAGTCCGACGGTCGAACGACCACGCTGTCCAAGTCGACGGACGTGGTCGGTGAGGTTGTCGCCGCCGATGAGCTTCGGGCGGTATGCGACCCAGCACACCCGGCCACGGGCACTAGGACGGCTGCGGGGAGGAGTCCGAACGTCCGCCGACGACCCAACACGCTCGGATCTTAGGCCGGCCAACGAGCGCCGAACCGGCGCTCGGGCGCCGTCGCGAGGAGCGCCGGCGTGCCGTTCGGTGCGCCATAGCCGGCGATCTGGGGTTGCGTTGAGCCTGTCCCTGGACCGGTTCACGTCCCGATCGGCTAGCCAGGGCTCACCGTGAATTCGTTGCCGTCGGGGTCGGCCAGCTCGACGCGGGGGTGGCGATCGCCCACCTCGGTCGCACCGAGCGCGACCAGCCGCTCCACCTCGGCCTCGAGGTCGGTTGCGATGAGGTCGAAGCGCTGCCGGTTCCGGTCGTCGTTGGAGGACAAAGGTTCACCGCCCCACGAGACCTTGGTGCCACCGCTCGGCGACTGAACGGCGGTCTCCTCGTTCTGGTCCCACACGAGCGGCCACCCGAGCGCGTCGCGCCAGAACAGACCAACGTCGTGGGTACCGACGCATGAGACCTCGCCGAGGAAGCCGCAGCCGGCGAGAAAGCTGTTGCCCGGCCCGATCACGCAGAGCTCGTTGCCGCCCGGATCGCTCATCACGACGTGATCCTCCTCCGGGCGCTGCCCGATATCGAGGTGGCGGCCGCCGAGGTCCAACACGGACTCGATCGTGCGCCGTTGATCCTCGCGGGTGGAACTGGTGAGGTGCAGGTGCAGCCGGTTCTGGCCGGACTTCTCCGTGGCGGCAGCGGTGAACCGGAGTCCGACCTGCGTCTCGTCACCGGGCAGCAGCACCCCATTGAGCTCGTCGACCATCCGTCGGCCCAGCACGGCCGCCCAAAACGCAGCCAGGCGAGCCGGGTCGTCGGCGTCAAAGGCCACCGCCACCAGACTGACAGGCATGCCCGAACCCTAATGACGACCCACGAACATTCCCACAGGATTGTGCCCCTCCCTCCCGCAGATCAGCTGACAGGCGACCCCCTGACCAACGAAGCCGGGCGACCCGATGCCCCCAATCGGCCGCCCAGAGGCAGCGGAACGGCTGGTTGGTGAGCCGGCGGTCTGGGACACCCGCTTACCTCGGCCATACGTGCCTGATTGAGTCGGCAGGGGCGCTTTCGTAGCGTTGTGGTTCCCGGCGGGCGGGCTCTCTATGTGCCTGCCGTCCCCTTCGGGGGGTTGGCTTTCTAACGGGATGCCCGCCCGTATCCGCCATGCCCAAGAGGCACATCCTGTGCCGCTTCAGGGTCGACGCTCCGACTGGCGACCACGAGTGGTGGTCCTACAGCCCCGCCCTGTCTGTCCTGACGGGCAGCGCAACACACGCCTACGTGCCGTTAGGCACTCGGCGCTGCCGAACGGACCCTCACCCGTTGGCATCGAGATCCCGCCGGAACATCTCGGCCGTATCGACCATGCGTGCGGCGAGCGGCGAGGGTCCATGCCCTTTGACCAGGCGAGCTAGGTCGATCATCAACGACTCGAAACGTCGATAGTCCGGGGATGCGTCGCGGACCTGTGGGTGGCTCAGATTGAATGGCTCCACCTCCCACACCGCTCCCGATCCTCCCCAGAACTCCAGGCCGCCGACCAGCACCCAGAACTCCTCGGCGTCATCGAGATCCCGGACACCGCCCACGAAAGCTGAGCGTTCCTCGTAGCCGTAGCGGGCCAGGAGCATCTGAAGCTGAGACAGCACATCACGAGCGTCAGCCGCAGTGGGACGGTCGAGTCTTCGTTGGTCCGATCGATCCATGCGACACCACTCGTAGGAGATGACTCACTCAGGACGAGACCACAACCTACAGATCGGTCGGAGCCCGAAACCGGCGCTCGGGCGGCGCGCTAGGAGCGCCGAGGTGCCTGATTGCGCGCGAGGCTCGCGCTCGTGCGGGAGAGTTCGGGTCCTCTTGCCGCCATTACTCTACATAGATAGAGTTATGGCGTGACCGGTCGACAACCATCTCCTCAGACGGTGCGCGTGCTCGGGCTGTTGGCCCGGGAGCCGGCGCAGTGGTGCTACGGCTACGACCTGTGCCGGCGCAGCGGGCTGAAGTCGGGATCGGTGTACCCGATGCTGATGCGCCTCGTTGACCGGGGGGCGCTCGAGGCCAGGTGGGAGCCGGATCCGCCCCCGGGTCGCCCGGCCCGCCACCTCTATCGCCTGACCGTGCTCGGACAGCGTCTCGCCGCCGAGAGCGCGACCACCTCGACGACCTCACGACGTGCGCACCGGCCCGCCCTGGCCCCGTCGACCCATCTATCACCCGGTTGGCCATGATCCGGCTGATCACGGCCTGGTTGCCGCCGCACCGGCGCGAGTGGGGCCTGGCGATGGAGGCGGAGTACCAAGCCATCGAGGGGCGCCGGGCCCGCATGGCCTTCCTGGTGGGGTGCGCCCGGGCCGCGCTGTCGTGCGTGCTGGCGGCCGACGGAGCCGGGATCGGCGCTCGGATCGCCATCGTCTCCAGTGGAGTTGCGGTCCTGGTCCTCAGCCTGACCAGCGAGGTGGTCGTGTCCTCGGCGCCTTCCACTGGTGGACACGGCCCGCTGTGGGTGGCGGCGACGACCGCCGTAGGTCTAGCCCTGCTCGCCGTTTACGCCCTGGTGGCGTTGCGACTGATGCAGGTGCGCGGGCCGGTGGGACCGGCCAGCAGCCGGGCCGGCCTGCTGGCCGGAGCCGTCATCGGCGCCCTCGGGGTCATCGCCAACACCCCCCTCCTCGGCGACACTTCGCAGGATTGGACGGCCGCCGCCCTCGGCGCGATCACCCTGGTCGTCGTGGCCGGCACAGCCCTGCTGACGGGCCGCCACGTGGCCGCCCGAACCGCTGATCGCCGGGCCGGGGCGGTCACCGGTGTGTGGATGGGTCTCGCCTCGGGAGCCGTCCTCATCCTCGGCCTGCTCGCCGTCACCCTCGGTTGGGTGAGCTGGTTCACCCACGACGCTGCGACCATCGCTGCCTATCACCGCTCGCTCACCGTCGACCGCGGCAGCTACGTCACCCACTTCGCCACCATCACCGGCTACGTCCGCAGCGAGAACCAGGACACCGCGCTCATCAGCGGCCTCTTCCTCCTACCGATCATCTGCATCATCCCCGCCACCGTCGGCGGCCTGTTCCCCCCTACGGACACTGCAGCCACCGGACCGAGGGACCGTTAGGTGGGCCGAGGTCCGCTGCGGCCGGATGCGAGCCGAACCGGCGTTCTGTACCCCTCGAGAGGTCTCCCGGCAGGGGTTGGAGCACGCGATATCACGGCCCTTCGCTCAGCGCCGTCCTGCGTCGATGGTGCAGGTGACCACCGCGCACCCTGGCCAGTACGACGCCTGCCGGGTTCCGCCCGGATCAGGCGGCCAGGTCGTCCCCGGCCCGGGGCCGACGAACGGCTGTATGTCGTTCGGATCCGCGGGTGGTCTAGACGCCGCGCCCGACGCGCGGCTAGACACACGGCGCCATTCGCCCGGCGCGCGCCCAGCTAACTTCAGGCCGTGACCGACCGCCGCCGCCAACGCTTGGCTCTTCTCATCGCATTGTCGCTGCTCTGGTTTCGGGGCCGCGTCGCTCGCACCTTCGCCAAGGTTGCCCTGGGTGTGTGCGCGGCTGCTCTGCTGGCGGCTGCGATCGTTGACGGTCCGGTGCTGCTCCTCGGTTGTGGGGTCCTCGGATGCGTCCTTGCACTGACCGGCCGTCGATCGTCGGCGACAACTCCCGCCCCGGTTGCCCTCGACGCCGCGTTGCCATGACGGTTGAGGCCAGGACCGTTCGGCTGCATCCGGCGCGGCGGCCTGAAGGGTCGCCTTCTCGTCGTGGCGGTCGAGGACCTCGACGTAGGCGATCGGCTCAGCTCGACCCTGGTGGAGGGTCGAACAAGGCCAGCTCGGCCGCATCGGGTGCCTGGAAGAGTGGTAGCCAGCCCTCGAGGTCGGCGCGGCGGATCGGGTGGCTGTCCCAGGGTGGCTGCGAGTTCCGTGCATCGATGCGCCGCCAGAGCTCGTCGGCAGGCACGTCGAGGTAGTGCAGTTCGACGCCGACACCAAGCTCACGAGCCACGGATCGCATCTCGTCACGTTCGATCCGGGCCCAGAGGCCAAAATCGAGGACGACGCTCAGACCAAGGCGCAAGATCTCTTGAGCGAGCTGCCAGAGCTCGTGTTCCACCTTCTCCTGGGTCGGCGAGTCCCAGGGGGTGGACCCGAGGGCCCAGAGCCATTCATCCGTCGTGAGGCGCACGGCGCTCCGGTCCGCGGCGAGCTGCCGGGCGAGTGCGGTCTTGCCCGCGCCCGGCAACCCGCAGGTGAGAATGAGTCGAGCGTCGCGCACCGTGTCCTAGTCCAGCAGTTCTGCGAGCTGGGTGAGCGACCACGGGTACGAGGGGTCGAAGTCTTCTTCTCACGCGACGAGCGACCTTGATCGCGAACGCTGGGTGGAGGGAGCCGGCTAGCGTGCCACGCGGTGGCGGAAGTAGACGACGCCCGAGCTGAAGGTGCGGGTCTCGACGAGCTCGAGATCCACCCGCTGCTCGTGCTGGGGAAAGTACGGGAGGCCACCGCCAACCAGCACCGGGTAGACCCTGGTCCGGTACTCGTCGATCAGACCCAACGCAGCCACCTCGGCGGCGAGCGTCGCGCCGCCGATGGCGATGGTGCCCTCCGCCGGCTCGGCTCGCAGCCGCTCGATCTCCTCCGCCAGGCCGGCGACGGTCAGGCGGGCATTGCCCTGCACCGCCGACAGCGTGGTGGAGAACACCACCTTTGGGAGCCGCTTCCAGATCGCGGCCCACTCGAGCATCGAGTCGTCGAGCGATGGATCCTGGTCGGCGGTCTCCCAATAGAGCATCGTCTCGTACAGCCGTCGTCCCAACAGGTGGACGCCGACCTCTCGTATCTCGTCGGTGACGAAGCCGAAGACCTCTTCGTCGGGCGCCGTCCAGTCGAACTGGCCGTCCGGCCCGGCGATGTAGCCATCAAGTGAGACGCCCATCGAATAGGTCACGCTGCGCATCGGAGGTCCTCCTTGGTGGCGGGTCCGACAGTACGCCCCCCGTCGCCGTCACCGACCAAGCCGACGCGCCCCTTCGAGCCGCCCTGATCGATGTCGGCCAGGACCGATGCGTAGGGATTGACCGGGGATGGAGGCAGCGTGAGGTCGGTCCCGCCCAGTAGCGATGTGGGACTGGGCGGGGCCGGGATCTCCGCAACGGGTGTGAGCACCGTCTCGCAGACGCGGAGTCGGCCGTCATCGACGCCCCCGATGGGCGAGATCATCGGGCGGGTAGCCGCCGTCCGCAGCTCGTCGGCCACGACGGTGGCCATCGTTCCTACCCCCTGACCCAGCGCCATGCAGGGTAGGCCCCGGGCGGCCGCGGTGAGTAGCTTCGGCGGCTGGCGCGATCGGGGCACGTGCTCCACCTCGCCCGACCGACGAGGAGGGGGTAACGCCGTGGGCGGCTGGAGCTTGGTCGGGTTGGTGTTCATCGGGTACGCGTTGGCCGCGCGCCGACTCGACCGTCTCTCGATCTCCGCGCCCATCGTGATGGTCGTGGCCGGAGCCCTCCTCGGGGCCGGGTTCCTCGCCGTCCTCCCGGCCAACCCGGACGCCGACACCATCCGGCTCGTGACCGAGCTCACGCTGGCGCTGATCCTGTTCGCCGACGCCTCCACCATCGACCTGCGCCAGGCCGAGGGCGACCTCGGCCTGCCGGCGCGACTGCTGGGCATCGGCCTCCCCTTGACCATCGCGCTGGGGGCGGTGGCCGCTCGACTGGTGTTCCCCTCGACGTCGTGGGCCGACGCCGGGCTCATCGGCGCCATCCTGGCCCCGACCGACGCCGCCCTCGGTGTCGCCGTGGTCACCAACCCGGCGGTGCCGGCCCGGATCCGCCGTGCGCTCAACATCGAGAGCGGGCTCAACGACGGGATCGCCACCCCGATCGTGAGCGTCCTGCTGGTGGTGGTGGTCGCCGGCCAGGCCCATCAGGGTTGGGCCCCCGAGGCCGTCCGCGAGCTGGCGCGGGGCGTGGTGATCGGGTTGGTCCTCGGGTTCATCGGCGGCTGGCTCGTCCGTCGAGCGCGGGCCGCGTCGTGGAGCACGCCGATGTCAGATCAGCTCATGGTCCTCAGCCTGGCGCTGGTGGCCTACGGGGCAGCCGTGGACTACTCGGGCAACGGCTTCGTGGCCGCCTTCGTGGCCGGACTGGTCTTCGGGGCCGCCACCCGCGGCCAGCTCGAACAGGCCACCGAGTTCGCCGACACGATCGGGCTCTTCTCGTCGTTCCTGGTGTGGGTGATCTTCGGCGCCGTCTTCGTCGGGCCCGTGCTGCGCGGCGGCATCCACCTCCGACCCGTGATGTACGCCGTGCTGAGCCTGACGGTCGTGCGCATGGTGCCGGTGCTGTGCTCGCTGGTCCGCGACGGTCTGCGGCCTGACACGGTCGCCTTCGTGGGCTGGTTCGGACCGAGGGGCCTGGCGTCGGTGGTGTTCACCCTCATCGCCTTCGACGCCCTGGGCGGCCACCAGCTGGCCCGGTCGCTGGTCGAGGTGACGACCTGGACGATCCTGCTGTCGGTCTTCGCCCACGGCCTGAGCTCGGGACCGCTCGCCGCCTGGTACGGCCGGCGAATGTCCCACGCCCCAGCCGACACGGTCGAGCTCGCCTCGGTGGCGCCCTCGCGGATGCGCAAGCGGAGCCTGCTCTAGCGGACTAGTTGTCGTCGTCGTGCGACCACGAGATCGTCTTGACCGCCACCAGCTTGAAGTCGAACCGCAGGAACATCTGACCGCTCGGCCCGCGACTGGCGCCCCACTGGAACGACTCGAAGGCACCGCCGCCGGGGGTCTCGGAGGCATCCAGAGCAAACCCGCTGACCTCGTCCTCGGGCTTGGCGGAGGCGATGGCGGAGCCGGCCAGGGCGAACACCCCGCCCAGCACCTCTCGATCGCGATCGGACAGGCCGTCCCACGAATCCAGGCGCGAAGCCAGACCCTCGATCTCATCGGTCGTGAGCGTCAGCTCATCGCTCATGGTCGTCCTCCGAAGTTGGCGTGGTGTCCCCCGCGAGACGCCGCGGTCGGGGAACGGTTACACCTCGCCCGCACCCGACTGCCGGCGGCGGATGTCCGCCATCGACCACTACGACCCGGTCGATGGGGACAGGGTGATCTTGTCTGCGTCGCAGCTGGCGTAGCCCGCCGGCACGGGACCGCAGACCGGCGTGAGCACCGCGGCTGACGCCGCCGGCCTGGCTGCGCCGACCATCGGGCCGGCCGATGGGGTGGTCGCACAGGCGGTGGTGAAGGCCCCGGTGCCGAAGGCGGCGGTGCCACATGGGGTGCCCAACCCGGTGGGGCCGTCATAGCCGGGCCCGGCCGTGCAGAGGTAGGTGCCACCGCAGGAGCCGTTCGATCCGGAGGTGACGTCGAACAACGCCGACGGATCGGCATAGGTGCCCGAGATGGGCGAGTCCGGATACGCCAGGGCGTAGACGCTGGCGATGATGGGGGTGGCCAGGCTGGTGCCGCCGAAGGCCTCCCACCCGGTGTCGCTGCCGTAGCTGTCGTAGATGGCCTCACCGGGCGAACCGGCCAGGGCTGACACGTCGGCTGTGGTTCGGTTGGCGCAGGTCGGGTCGGTCTGCCACACCGGCTTGGGCTCCTGGCTCGAGCAGCCGCTCTGGGCGCCGGCCCAGACCGTCTCGCTCCATCCCCGAGGACTGGAGTCGGCGGCCAGCTGGGTGCCGCCCACCGCCACCACACTGGGCGAGCTCGACGGATAGCTGGTGCCGTAGCCCTTGTCGCCGGTGGCGAAGGCAGTCACCATGCCCGCGTGGGAGAACGAGCTGTCCCACGAGCTCTCGCCGACGAACTCCGCACCACCCCAGCTGTTGGAGATCGCGGTGGGCGCGGTGGCGGCGGCCGTCTGCTCAGCCACGGCCATGTTGGCGAACGAGCTCGACTTCGCCTCCACCAAGGTGATGTGGCAGGCCGGGCAGATGGCCGAAACCGTGTCCACATCCAGGGAGATCTCCTCGCTCCAGCTGGCGTTGGCCGTCGGGTAGGAGCCGGCCACGCCGGACTGGTTCAGCTTGGAGAAGCAGCCGTTGGCGGTCGTGCACGGCGCCAATCCGTACCCGGCGCGGTAGGTGGCCAGGTCCGATTCGGCCTTGGGATCGTCGAAGGCGTCGACGATGGCCACCGTGCGGCCGGACCCGGTGACCTGGGAGGGCAGCTCGTAGGCATCCTGGAGCTGGCAGGGGCTGAGTCCGGCGTGGGGGTTGGTCGGGCACGCGGGCCGGCTGAACACCCAAGGCTTGTAGGCATAGAGCTGGTGGTCGAGCGAGCCCACGTACACCACTCCGTTGGCCACCGCCGGCGACGAGGCCACCGCCGCGCCGGTGGACCCGGACCACCGGGCGGTGCAGACCACCGGTGTGCCCGAGCAGCCTGCCGCGCCCGAGGCGTCGAAGGCGTAGAGCTGATGATCGTCGGAGCCCACGAAGACCATGCCGCTGGCCACCGCGGCCGACGAGCGGATCACGCCCCCGGTGGCCGCAGTCCAGAGGGGGGCGCACACCTTGGGTGCGCCGCTGCAGTGGGTCTGGCCCAGGGCGTCGATGGCGTAGAGCTCATGGTCCGACGATCCGACGAAGACGACGTTGCTGGCCACGGCCGGCGACGCCACGATCGGGCCCCCGGTGGCGGCGGTCCACAACGGCGAGCACACCACGGGCGAGCCGGTGCATCCGTTCGCGCCGGCCGCGTCGAACGCCGACAGCACGCCGTTCGAAGAGCCGACGTAGGCGAACCCGCCGGCGACTGCCGGCGATGAGAAGGTGATGGGCGAGCCCGTGGGCGCGGCCCAGAGCGGGCTGCACGCGGTCGGGGATCCGGAGCAGTTCGCCGAGCCGGTGGCGCTGAAGGCGTACAGGCTGCCGTCGGCGGAGCCCACGTAGGCGGTCGAGCCCACCACCGCTGGGCTGTTCTCGATGGCGCCGCCGGTGGCGCCGGTCCACAGCGGCGCACAGGTCGTTCCCGTGCAGTTGGTGACGCCCTTCTGGTCGAAGGCGTAGAGCTTGCCGTCGGTGGAACCCACGTAGATGACCCCGTTGCTCGAGCGTGGGCGACGACAGGATCGACCCACCGGTGGCGCCGGTCCACAGCGGCGTGCACACCTTGGGTGTCCCGCTGCAGTTGGTGGTGCCCGAGGCATCGAAGGCATCGAGCGCGCCGCCGGTCGTGCCCACGTAGACGACGCCGTCGGTCACCGCGGGCGACGACGAGATGGTCCCCGAGACGCCGATGGCGCCGGCGGGCTCGATCGAAGCCGACCACAGGGGTTGGCACACGTCGGGGCTGCCGGTGCAGTTGGTGGTGCCCGTGGCGCTGAAGGCGTCGAGCTTGCCGTCGTCGGAGGTGACGTAGGCGACGCCCGAGGCCACAGCGGGCGACGAGTAGAGCCCTCCACCGGTGGGGGCGGTGAAGGTCGGCGCCAGCGTGGCCAGCCCGGCCGCGGACACCCCGCTGTCGGCGGTGCTGCGGACGTTGCTCGGGCCCAGGCCGAACTGGGTCCAGTCGCATCCGGAGGCGGCCAGGACCACCATGACCAGTCCGAGCGCGACGATCAGCTGCCGCCGCCCCCTCCCTCGATACATGGACGCCCCTCGTCGATCGCCGTGCACTCCTGCTCGAAGGATCGACCGTACCGGCTGCCGGCTTTAGGGGGTGAGCGGGGGCCGCAACCCGCGCCGCGGGCGCGCTTCGAGGTGAGCGTCGAGCCCGGGGTGCTCGCCTAGGCTGCGGCGTCGTGACCGGCGAGCGCACGGACCGTCGGGGGCTGGTCGGTGTGTTGACCCTCGGGGTGGTCGTGGGCCTGACCTTCGCGCTGCGGGTCCCGGCCGGGCTGCCCTACGACGAGCCGTCGTACTGGGCCACCACCCAGTACTACGCCTTCCACCACCGGATGCCCGTGCTCGGCCATCCGGGGGTGACCTATGAGGCCCAGCATCCACCGCTGGGCTTCGTGCTGGCCGCATTGGGTCGAGGCGTGGGCACGGTGTTCAGCTCGGGCACCTGGCTGCCCCTGGTGTTCTCGCGTGCGGTGGGCGGGCTGGAGCTGCTGGCGGCGGTGGTGGTGCTGGATCGGATCCTGCGACGCACGGTGCGTTCCGGCATGGCCCGGCTGGTCGCGTTGGTGATCTTCGCCGCCGCTCCGATGTTCGTGGCCATGTCCTGGAGCGTCCAGAACGACAGCCTCAGCCTGCTGATGGCCTTCGTGGCGCTCGAGCTCATGTTGGTCTTCGACGAACGTGAGGGGCCGGCGCTGACGCCGGTGTCCGGCCTGGTCGTGGGCTTGATCGTCGGGCTGGGCATCCTGACCAAGATCACCCTGTTCTGGCTGATCCCGGTCTTCGCCGTGTGGCTGGTCTGGCGGGGCCACCGCCAAGCTGGCGCGGTGGTGCGGACGCTGGTGGCCTTCGGCGGGGGAGTGGCGCTCACCTGCGGCTGGTGGTTCGTCCGGGACCTGGTCGTGTACGGCCACCTGATCGGCAGCACCGACCTGGCCGGGTCCCACTTCGGCCCCGCCGGCTTCCACGGGTTGGCCACGATCCGGGCCCTGGGCGAGGGGATGGTCACCTACCTGTGGCTGCCCACCGAGTACTACCGCAACCTGATCCGTGCGCCCGGCCCCCTCCGCGTCGTCGTGGCCGGGCTGGTGGTGGGCGTGGTGGGATCGGCCTTGGTGTTGGTCGCCTCCGACCGCCGGGCCCGATCCCGATCGATGGATCCGCGCCGCGTCGACCCCGATCGACCCCGACCGGGACCGGTCTCGAGCCGCCTGGCAGCTGCTGGGGCTCACCGGCCTGTTCGTGGTGGGGGGCTGGGCCGTGCTCTTCGTGACCACGATCTCGTTCCCGGCCCGCGCCGCGTTCGTGGCCCTGCCCCTGTGGTTCAGCGTGGTGGGTTGGGTGGTGGATCGGTTGGTCGGTGCCCGTTCGGCGCGGATCCAGGCGGCCACGCTGGCCCTCGTGGTGGTGGGGGTGGTGATGCTCGATGTGTGGACGCTGTGGGCGGTGCACGGCATCGGACCGACGGCTTCGTCGTTGCTGTAGACGGGGCGGGGCTCCCTGGTGGGTCGCCTACGCTGCGGGGATGCCCGGCCAGATCCCACCACCGCCCGAGGCGTACGAGGTCCGCTCCGAGGAGATCGTGGTGCGCGACGCCGACTGCGGCCTCAACTCCCACGACACCCCGAGCCTTCAACAGCTGATCGACACCCTTCGTGACCGCAACGACAAGGGTTGGGAGGCCCTCTCGGTCCACCGCTCCGTGTGGGTGCCCGATCAGCCCCAGCTCGACGTGAACGGGGTGGCCATGCGGGGCCGCAAGGTGCGACACGAGTTCGCCCTGCGCCAATGCGCACCCCGGCGGCGCTACGAGTACAAGATCGACGCCGTGTCGGACCCGGTGGACCCCCACACCGAGATCGTCCTGTCAGGTCGGATCCGCGAGGGGTGGGAGCTCGTCGGCTGCTCCACGTTCGACTTCCGGGCCATCACCACCAGCATCGACGGCCACGAGATCGAGCACCACACCAAGGACGCCGTACTGGTCTGGAAGCGCCAGCTGCGCAAGTTCCGCTGAGCGGCCGCTATGGGTTCGGGCGCAGGGGACCCCCTCCGGTAACGTCCGGCCGTGGCTGGATTCCAGGCCCCCAAGGGCACCCATGACGTGTTGCCGCCGGCCTCGGCGCGCTGGCAGCACCTGGTCGCCACCTTCGCGACCGTGGCCGGGCGCGCCGGATACGGCCTGATCCAGAGCCCCATGTTCGAGGACGTGGGCGTCTTCCACCGCGTCGGCGAAGGCACCGACGTGGTCCGCAAGGAGATGTACGACTTCACCGACAAGGGCGGGCGACATCTGGCCCTGCGTCCCGAGGGCACGGCCTCGGTGGCCCGGGCCTTCGTCGAGCACCGTCCCGCCACCCCCTGGAAGGTCTGGTACGCCGCCCCCAGCTTCCGCTACGAACGAGCCCAGGCCAACCGCTACCGCCAGCACCACCAACTCGGGGTGGAGGCCATCGGCAGCACCGACGCGGATCTCGACGTGGAGGTCATCACCCTGCTCGGCGACTTCTACGCCGCCCTGGGGTTGCGCCAGGTGGATCTGGTGCTGAACTCGATCGGCACCCCGGCCGACCGGGTGGCCTACGTCGACGAGCTGCGCGCCTTCCTGCGAGGTCGGATCGATGACCTGCCGGCCGAGGACGCGGCCAAGATCGACGAGCACCCCATGCGCGTCCTCGACTCCAAGTTGCCCCCGACCGCCCTGGTGGTGGCCGAGGCCCCCTTGCTCATCGACTCGCTGTCGCCCGAGGCCGCTGACCATTTCGACCGGGTGCAGGCCGGGTTGCGTGCCGCCGGCCTCGAGTTCCGCATCGATCCCCGACTGGTGCGGGGTCTCGACTACTACACCCACACCGCCTTCGAGTTCCAGAGCGGGGCCCTGGGCGGCGCGCAGAACACCATCGGCGGCGGCGGCCGCTACGACGGGCTCATCCAGGAGCTGGGCGGTCCGGCCACCGCGGGCATCGGCTTCGGCACCGGCATCGAGCGGGTCCTGGCCACCTGCGATGCGGAGGGGGTGTTCGCGGCGCCGGCCTCGCCGGTCCAGGTCTTCGTGATCGACACCGCGGGCGGCGACGGTGCCCGCGACCTGACCGTGGCCCTGCGCCGGGCCGGCATCGGAGCCGACCGGGCCTTCGGCGGCGGCGGCTACAAGTCCCAGCAGAAGCAGGCGGACCGGTCGCCCGCGCCCATACTGGTCACGCTCCGCCCCGACGGCTACTCGACCCGGACGACCGACCCGGAGGCCGCTGGCCTGGCCGCCCTGGTCGATCGGGTGGCCGGACTGGTCGAGGACCACCTCGGACTCCAACCACTCCCCAAGGAACGCTCGTGACCTCCGATCCCGCTGGTGCCGCCCCCGACCAGGCCGACCCGGCTGCCGACGGGCCCATGCGCACCGATTACTGCGGTGAGCTGCGGGCCGAGGACATCGGTCGGCAGGTGGCCGTGTGCGGTTGGGTGGCCCGGCGCCGCGAGCACGGCGAGCACCTGGCCTTCATCGACGTGCGCGACCGCAGCGGGATCGTCCAGTGCGTGGTCGACGGGGCCCACGACCTGCGCAGCGAGTACGTGGTCCGGGTCACCGGAGCGGTGCGCCGCCGTCCCGAGGGCACGGCCAACGCCGGGCTGCCCACCGGGGAGATCGAGATCGGCCCCGCCCAGGTCGAGATCCTCAGCGCGGCCGAGCCGCCGCCCTTCCAGATCGACGAGCGGGTGGACGTCGACGAGACGGTGCGCCTGCGCTACCGCTATGTCGACCTCCGCTCAGAGCGCATGCAACGCAACCTGCGCGTGCGGGCCACGGTCAACAGCGCCCTGCGCCGGGCCATGGAGGCCCAGGGCTTCACCGAGGTGGAGACCCCGATGCTCATCGCCTCCACCCCCGAGGGCGCCCGTGACTTCGTGGTGCCGTCGCGGCTGAGCCCGGGCAGCTTCTATGCCCTGCCCCAGAGCCCGCAGCTGTTCAAGCAGCTGTGCATGGTCGGTGGCGTCGATCGCTACTACCAGATCGCCCGCTGCCTGCGCGACGAGGACCTGCGCGCTGATCGCCAGTTCGAGTTCATGCAGCTCGACGCCGAGGCCAGCTTCGTGACCCAGTCCGAGGTGCTGGCCTTCATCTCCGAGGCGGTGGCCGAGGCCGCCGAGGCGGTGACGGGGGAGCGACCGGCGGAGGTGCCGGTCATGACCTGGCACGAGGCCCAGGAGCGGTTCGGCTCCGACAAGCCCGACGTGCGCTTCGGCCTGGAGCTGACCGAGCTGACCGAGGTCTTCGCCGACACCGGGTTCAACGCCTTCAAGGCGTCGTGCATCAAGGGCATCCGGGTACCCGTCGCCGGGGATCTGGGGCGCAACCGGCTCGATGCCCTCACCGATCAGGCCAAGCGCTGGGGGGCCAAGGGCCTGGTCTGGATGCGGGTCGAGCGGGGCGAGCCGGGTGAGGCTGGTGGCGCCGGCCTGGTGCTCAACTCGCCGGTGGCCAAGTTCCTGTCCGAGGCGGAGCAGGCCGCCCTCATCGACACCCTCGAAGCCGAAGCCGGTGACCTCATCCTGATCGTGGCCGACGAGCGGCCGCTGGTGAACCACGTGCTGGGCCTCCTGCGCCTCGAGCTGGGCCGGCCCCCGGTGAACCAGGGCGGGTTCCACTTCCTGTGGGTGGTCGACTTCCCGCTGTTCGAATCGATCGACGACCAGGGGCGCCCCGTGTCGGCCCACCATCCCTTCACCATGCCTCACACCGACGACTGGGCCCTGCTCGACAGCTCGGATCCGGCCGACCTGCTGCGCATCCGCAGCCAGGCCTACGACCTGGTCCTCAACGGCTGGGAGCTGGGCTCGGGCAGCGTGCGGATCCACCGCTCGGACATCCAGTCGCGCATCTTCGGCCTGCTGGGCATCACCCCCGAAGAGGCCCAGGCCAAGTTCGGCTTCCTGCTCGACGCCTTTCGATACGGGGCGCCCCCGCATGCCGGGTTCGCCTTCGGCATCGACCGACTGGCTGCCCTGCTGGCGGGCGAGGAGAACATCCGCGAGGTCATCGCCTTCCCCAAGACCCAGTCGGGCACCGACCCGCTGACCTCGGCGCCCTCGCCCCTCGAGCCCGCTCAGTTGACCGAGTTGGGCCTACGGGTGCTGCCACCGCCGACCTGACCGCGCCCAATTTGCTGGGGGCTTCGGCGGCGGGGTCAGGTGCTGAGCTCGACGCCCACCGCGCCGTCTCCGGCGGCCGGGAACAGCTGCTCGAGGCCCCGGCGGGCGCTCGACGCGGTGGGGTACAGGACCACCCGCAGCTCGGTGCGGTCGCGTCGGGCCAGCAACTCGGTGGTGGCGGGTGTGGTCAGGGTGAACCCGAGTCGTTCCAGTTCGTCGGCCAGCGCCCGGCCCACTTCGGGGGCCGGAGCCTGTCTGGTCAGGAAGGTCACCCGGAACGGGTTGGGCAACGAGCTGGACCCGTCGACCACCGGGCTGAGCCCGCAGGGCATCACGATGCCCTGCACGGCCTCGGCCACCGTGGGCCGGCCGGCGGTCGGCGACGGGACCGCGGCGTCATCGCCCGCCTCGGGCTGGTTGACCGCCGGTGCGAAGAAGCCGCCCCGAGCCGCGGTAGGGGCCATGTCGGCTCCAGGTGCCGCCGGGGGTGGGAGCGGGATCGCGCCAGGATCGGCCTCGGCGGTGCCGGGCGGCGGGGCCCCCGGCAGTGGCCCACCTGCGGTCGGGCCGGCGGACGGGTTCATCGGGGGGGACCCCGGGATCATCGGCGCGGTCGGTGACTCGAAGGGCGGAATCGGTGCGGACGTCTCCGTCCCGGTCTTGGGCTTGTCCCGGATCGGGATGCCCTGGATGCGTCGCCAGATGAACACGCCCAGACCGCCGAGCACGATGGCCCACACCAGGATCCGACCCACGACCGGCAAGCCAAAGGCGATCATGGCGTCATCGTTGCACTTCGCGCGGGTGCGATGGCGAACCCGCGGGGCAACCGGGGCGCGGACGGCGCCCGAGCCGCGTCCGGCGGCCCGGTAGCCTCAGGCCATGGCCAGCCCGTCGCCGAGCGACCTGTTCTCCGCCGCCGCGTCCGACCGCCTGGCCCGCCAGGCGCCGCTGGCGGCTCGGCTGCGGCCGGCCACGCTGGACGAGATCGTGGGCCAGGAGCACCTGATCGGGCCGGGCCAGCCCTTGCGGGCCCTCATCGAGGCGGATCGGCTGTCGTCGGTCATCCTCTGGGGACCGCCGGGGACGGGCAAGACCACGCTGGCCCAGCTCATCGCCCACACCACGGCCAAGGCCTACGTCCAGCTCTCGGCGGTCAACGCCACGGTGAAGGATGTGCGGGAGGTGGCCCAGTCCGCCCAGGACCGCCTCGGTCAGCACGGCCAGGGCACGATCCTGTTCCTCGACGAGGTCCACCGGTTCAACAAGGCCCAGCAGGACGCGCTGCTGCCGTCGGTGGAGTCCGGCTTGCTGGTGCTCATCGGGGCCACCACCGAGAACCCGTACTTCGAGGTGAACCCCCCGCTGCTGTCGCGCTCCACCCTGTTCCGCCTGGCCCCCCTCGACCTCGATGCGCTGGCCAGCCTGGTCGAGCGCGGCCTGGCCGCCGAGGGGGCGACCGCCGATCCCGAGGCCGTCACCCATCTGGTGGAGCGGGCCGGTGGCGACGGTCGTCATGCGCTGACCAGCACCGAGGTGGCCGTGGCGCTTGGCCCGTCAGCGAGGTGAGCCGCCGGTCGTGGGGCTGGCCGATGCCGAGGCCGCGCTGGGGACCAAGGCGCTGCGCTACGGCCGAGACGACCACTACGACGTCATCAGCGCGTTCATCAAGAGCATCCGGGGCTCCGATCCCGATGCCGGCCTCTACTGGCTGGCCCGGATGCTCGAATCGGGCGAGGACGCTCGCTTCATCGCCCGCCGCCTGGTCATCCTGGCCTCCGAGGACATCGGGCGGGCCGACTCCACCAGCCTGCTGGTGGCCGACGCCGCCGCCCGGGCCGTCGAGTTCGTGGGCCTGCCCGAGGCCCAGCTCAACCTGGCCCATGCCGTGGTCCACCTGGCCACCGCCCCCAAGTCGAACCGGGTGACCGTGGCGCTGGGCCGCGCCCGGGCCGACGTGGCCGAGCGCGCCCCGGGCGAGGTGCCCGACCACCTGCGCGACGCCCACTACCGGGCCGCCGCCGGCTTGGGCCACGGGCAGGGCTACCAGTACCCCCACGACGATCCCCGCGGGTGGGTGCCCCAGCAGTACCGCCCGGGCGAGCTGGACGCCAACGTGTACTACGAGCCCTCGAGCCACGGGGACGAGGCCGCGCTGGTGACGGGCCGCCCAACCCGTCGAGGCCGAGGCGTCGGGCCGGCCCGATGGCCGGGCCCCGGCCGACGACGAGGTGTCGTCGTGAGCGCGGGGGACCTGGCCGCGGTGATCCTGAGCGTGGTCATGGTGGCGGTGGTGGCCGCCATGGCCGTGGCCGTGGCCTCGCTGCTGCGCTCGTTGCGTGAGCTGCGGGCCACCCTGGACCGCCTCCAGGCCGACACCGTGCCCCTCATGGGCGAGCTGCGCGACACGGTCTCGGCCGCCGGGGCCGAGGTCGAGCGGGTGGACGGTCTGCTCGACTCGGCCGAAGCCATCTCGGCCCGCGTGGACGGCGCCTCCCGGCTCGGCTACCTGGCCTTCCGGGCGCCGGTCATCCGGGCCATGGCCTTCGGCCGCGGCGTGGGGCGGGGCTGGCGTCGCCTGGCGGGTCGGGATCCCGCCCCGGCCAAGGTCCGGGCGCGCTGATGCTCAAGCGGGTTCGGTGGTTCACCGTGGGCGTGGTCGCCGGGGCCGGCACCACCATGTACAGCTACGTGCGCTGGCGCGAGAGCCGCAGCCGCCTGGCGCCCGACCAGTTGTCCGAGACGGTGGTCGGCGCGGCGCGGGTGGTCGGCCGACAGGCTCGGGTCACCGGGGGACGGGCCCGGGCCACCGGGGAAGCGGTGTCGTCGGCGGTGCGCGACGCGGTGGCCGAAGGTCGCGACGCCATGGCCGAGGCCGAGGCCCGCATCGCCGCCGAGCTGGATCGGCCCGGCCCGGCCCCGCCTACCCGGCCGGGCGACTGAGCCGTGGTCGGTAGGCTGGCCCGGCCATGAACCCCATGACCGCCGACGAGTTGCGCCGCGCCTTCCTGAGCTTCTTCGCCGATCGCGGCCACACCGTGGTCCCGGCCGCCAGCCTCATCCCCCACGACCCCGACCTGCTGTTCACCGTGGCCGGCATGGTGCCCTTCAAGCCCTACTTCCTGGGTGCGGAGACCGCCCCGCTACCCCCGGGTCACCACGGTGCAGACCTGCGTCCGGGTGGACGGCAAGGAGAACGACCTCGAGGAGGTCGGGCGCGACGCCAGCCACCTGAGCTTCTTCGAGATGCTGGGCAACTTCAGCTTCGGCGACTACTTCAAGTCCGAGGCCATCCCCATGGCCTGGGACATGGTCACCAACCTGTTCGGCATCGACCCCGATCAGCTGTGGGTCACGGTCCACACCGACGACGACGAGGCCGAGCAGCTCTGGATCGACTCGGCCGGGGTGGCGCCGGACCGCATCCAGCGCCTGGAGGACAACTGGTGGGGTCCGCCGGGTGGCCCGCCGGGTCCGTGCGGACCGAACTCGGAGATCTTCGTCGACCTGGGTGAGCGCTACGGCCGAGGTGGCGGACCGGGGCACGGCAGCGACGAGCGGTTCCTCGAGATCTGGAACCTGGTGTTCATGCAGTACAACCGCGACCGCGACGGCGTGGACACCGAGCTGCCCCGCAAGAACATCGACACGGGTGCCGGGCTCGAGCGGATCCTGGGCGTGCTGCAGGGCAAGGACTCGGTGTGGGAGATCGACGTGATGGTCCCGCTCATCGAGACGGCCCAGTCGGTCACCGGGCGTCGGCTGGGCCGATCCGAGGCCGAGGACGTGTCCTTGCGCATCCTGGCCGAGCACGCCCGCACCATGAGCTTCCTGGTCAGCGACGGCGTCTTCCCGTCCAACGAGGGTCGGGGCTACGTGGTTCGCCGCGTGATCCGTCGCGCCGTGCGCCACGCCTACCTGCTCGACGTCGACCACCTGGTCACCCCCAGCCTGGTCGACACCACCGTCGAGGTCATGGGCGAGGCCTACCCGGCGCTGGTCAAGAACCACGGGTTCCTGCGCGACGTCATGGCGCACGAGGAGGAGCGGTTCCGCCAGACCCTGAAGGCCGGCACGGCCATCCTGGATGCCGAGCTCGACGCCCTCGACGCCGGCGCCCGGCTGCCGGGGGCGGTGGCCTTCGTCCTGCACGACACCCACGGGTTCCCCCTGGAGCTGACCCGCGAGATCACCCTGGAGCGGGGGGTGGACGTGGACGAGGCCGGCTTCGCCGAGGCCATGGCCGACCAGAAGCAGCGGGCCAAGGACGCCCGGCGCCGCGAGGGGGTGGCCGCCGACCTGTCCCAGTTCCAGGAGGTGCTCGACGAGTTCGGTCCCACCGAGTTCGTGGGCCGCGACCAGTTCGAGGTCGACGCCCGGGTGCTGGCCCTGGTCGGCCCCGACGACGACGGCCAGGTCTCGGTGGTGCTGGACCGATCCCCGTTCTACGCCGAGAGCGGCGGGCAGGTGGGTGACACCGGCACCATCGTCACCGACACCGGTCGGGTGGAGGTGGACGACACCACCTTCGTGCTTCCCAGCCTGCACCGCCATCAGGGTCGCATCGCCGAGGGCGAGATCGTGGTGGGCCAGCAAGCCACCGCCGCCATCGACGTCGAACGCCGCGACGCCATCCGCCGCAACCACACCGCCACCCACCTGCTGCACTGGGCCCTGCGCCAGGTGCTGGGCGAGCACGTCAAGCAGCAGGGCTCGCTGGTGGCGCCCGATCGGCTGCGGTTCGACTTCAGCCACTACGAGGCGCTCGGTCCGGCCGAGATCGCCCAGGTCGAGGACCTGGCCAACCACGACATCCTGGGGAACTTCCCGGTCCGCCACTACGAGACGACCAAGGACTTCGCCGAGCAGCTGGGGGCCATCGCCTTCTTCGGCGACAAGTACGGCGACATCGTCCGGGTGCTCGAGGCCGGGCCGCACTCCACCGAGCTGTGCGGCGGCACCCACGTGCGCGCCACCGGCGACATCGGCCCGCTCAAGATCATCAGCGAAGGTTCGATCGGGTCGAACCAGCGTCGCATCGAAGCCGTCACCGGGTTCGGCCCCATCGAGCGCATCCGCCGCGACGAGGCCCGCCTGGGGGCGCTGGCCGCCCAGTTGGGTGTGGGCGACGACGAGGTGGTCGATGCCGTCAGCCGTCGGGTGGCCGAGAACAAGGAGCTGCGGGACGAGGTGCGCGAGCTGCGGCGCCAGGCTGCTCTCGGGCGTTCGGGCGACCTGGTGGCCGGGGCGGTCGACGGGGTGGTGGTGGCCCGCGTCGACGGGATCCCTCGTGACGAGCTGCGGGCGTTGGCCGCGGCCGTGCGCGATCACGACGGGGTCCGCGCCGTGGTGCTCGGCAGCGCGCCCGAAGGCGGCGGCGTGGCCATCGCCGCGGCGGTGACCGCCGACAGCGGGCTGCACGCCTCCGAGCTGATCGCCGACGCCGCCCGCATGGTCGGGGGCGGGGCCGGCAAGGGCGCCGACCTGGCCATGGCCGGGGGCAAGGATGCGTCCCGCCTCGACGAGGCGCTCGACCAGGTGCGAGCCACCGCCGGCATCGGATCCGGCCGCGGGCCCTGGCGCGCCCGCCGGCTAGACACCCGTCGTGCGCGCCCTGGGCCTCGATCTGGGCTCCCGCCGGATCGGCGTGGCCGTCAGCGATCCGGGCGGGGTGCTGGCCACGCCCTGCGCGGTGATCGAGCGCTCGGGCGACGAGGCGGTGGACCACCGTCGCATCCGGGAACTGGCCGCGGAGTGGGAGGTGACGCGCATCGTGGTGGGTCTGCCCCTGTCCCTGGACGGCTCGGTGGGGCCGGCCGCGGCCGCGGCGTTGGCCGAGGTCGAGCGCCTGGGTGCCACCACCGACCTCCCGGTCGACACCTACGATGAACGCTTCACCACGGTCACCGCCGACCGTCACCTGCGAGCGCAGAACCTGAGCGGTCCGGCCCGCCGCCGCGTGATCGACCAGGCGGCCGCCGCCGTCATGCTCCAGTCCTGGCTCGACGGCCGGCGACCATCCCCCCGTCCCGAGTGAGCCCTCCTTGACCGACACCCTC
The DNA here is from genome assembly GCA_963793965.1 of uncultured Microthrixaceae bacterium. GTDB lineage: Bacteria > Actinomycetota > Acidimicrobiia > Acidimicrobiales > Acidimicrobilacustridaceae > UBA4742. The sequence goes on along the minus strand of CAWCCB010000004.1, from coordinate 57,632 downwards.
CTGCCCGACGACCACGGCGAGCCCGACTCCGTCGGCTCGGAGCCGGTCGTCTACCTGCCGCCCGAGCGTTCGATGCTGCGCCGCGCCGCGCCGGTGGTGGGCACCATCGCCGGCCGTGGTGGTGCTGGTCCTGGCCCTCGGGGGCTGGTGGGTGAGCCCGCCAGGTCAACCCGCCCGACGCCCCGGGCAAGGCGGTCAACGTGGCCATCCCCGACGGGTCGAGCGATTCGCAGATCGCCTCGGTGCTGGCCGACCACGGCGTGGTCACCAACGCCACCGTCTTCCGCTACTACGTGAAGCTGACCTCGGCGGGGCCCTTCCGGGCCGGCACCTACGACCTGCACGCACCCGAGGCCATGAGCGACGTGGTCAAGCGGCTCGACCGGGCGCCGCTGCCCCCGGCCACCCGGACCGTCGTCATCCCCGAAGGGCTGTGGATGAGCGAGATCCGGGCCAAGATCCTGCAGACCTTCCCCGAGATGAAGCCTGCCGACCTCGACCACGCCCTGGCCACGGTGCACTCCAAGTACCAGCCGGCCGGGTCCACCAACCTCGAGGGCTTCCTGTTCCCGGCCACCTACCAGGTCCTGCTCACCGACGTGGGCAACCCGCAGAAGCTGATCGCCCAGATGGTGACCAAGTTCGACCAGGAGGCCGACAGCCTGAACCTGGCGGCCCAGGCCAAGGCGCTGGGCTTCACGCCCTACCAGGTGCTCACGGTGGCCTCCATGGTGGAGGAGGAGGCCAAGGTGCCCGGCGACCGGCCCAAGATCGCCCGGGTCATCTACAACCGGCTGGCCAAGGGGATGAGCCTGGGCCTCGACACCACCGTCGAGTACGCCCTCCAGCAGCGCATCGTGAACATCACCAACTCCCAGCTGGCCACGCCCTCGCCCTACAACACCCGGCTGCATGCCGGGTTGCCGCCGACGCCCATCAGCTCGCCCGGGCCGCGCCTCGCTGGAGGCGGCGCTGAACCCGACACCTGGGGACTGGATCTACTTCGTGCTGGCTGCCCCCGACGGCAGCCAGTACTTCACCGCCAGCTACAGCGACTTCCAGCGGGCCACCGCCAAGGCCAAGGCCGAAGGTCTGTTCGGGGGGTGACCGATCGGCGGGATGCAGCCCGCCCACCGGCGCCACCCGGGTGGCGGCGGTGATCGGTGATCCGATCCGTCATTCGCGCTCGCCCCAGATCCTCAACGCCGCCTTCGCCGCCACCGGCCTCGACTGGGTGTACGTGGCCTTCGAGGTGGCCGAGGGCCGGGCAGAGGCGGCGCTGGACGCCATGCGCACCCTGGCCCTGGCCGGGCTGTCGGTGACCATGCCGCACAAGACGGCGGTGGCCGACCGCCTGGAGGCGGCGCCCTGGGGCGATCTGTCGCGAGACCGCTCGGCGGTTGCAGGCGGTCAACTGCGTGGTGGCCGACGGCGATCGGCTGGTCGGCCACAACACCGACGGCCCCGGCTTCGTGGCCTCGCTGGCCGCCGACGCCGGCTTCACCGTGGCCGGTCGCCGGTGCGCGGTGCTGGGTGCGGGCGGGGCGGCGCGGGCGCTGGTGCTGGGCCTGGCCGATGCCGGCGCGGCCGAGGTGGTGGTGGTCAACCGGACACCGCTCGCGGGCCGCCGATGCCGCGGCTCTGGCCGGGGCCGTCGGTCGGGTGGGGGATCCGGCCGAGGTGGCCGGCGTCGAGCTGGTGGTGAACGCCACCTCGGTGGGCATGGACGGACGTTCGATGCCGCGTGGAGGATCGGTGGTTGGCTCCCGGCCAGCTGGTGGCCGACATCGTGATGTCGCCGCTGGACACGCCGCTGCTGCAGGCCGCCCGGGCCCGGGGCGCGTCCACCCTCGACGGGCTGGGCATGTTGGTGCGCCAGGCGGCGGTGGCCTTCGAGCTGTGGACCGGCCAGCCCGCCCCCGATCGAGGACATGGTCAGCGCCGCTCACGGGCACTAGATTCGCAAAAGGCCCTCTATTCCGGTGTGCAGGCTGCCGATGGAGAGGCGTTCATCCCCTTTTCGGAGGTCATCGTGGCTCTTCAGGGCACGCTCGAAACCTTTGCCCTTCCTGACGTCCTGCGCCTGCTGGCGTCGACCCACAAGACGGGTCGTCTGCGCCTGACCGGTGTCGACGGATCGGGGTCGCTGTGGCTCGAAGGTGGGGCCATCGTGAGCAGCGAGGCCGCGCGGGCGCCCCTGGCGGACGGGCCCACCGACGTGCTGTTCGAGCTGTTGCGCTTCAAGGAGGGTGACTTCGTCTTCGACGACGACGCCACCGCCGACGCCGCCGGGTTCAGCCACCGAGGTGGAGGACGCCCTGGCCGCGGCCGAGGCCATGCTCGAGGAGTGGAAGTCCATCGAGGCCGTCGTGCCCTCGCTGGCCGCCTGGGTGTCGCTGCGCGCCGAGCTCCCCGGCGACGACGTCACCGTGGACGCCGCCCACTGGCGCCAGCTGGTGGCCGTGGGTGGCGGCATCACCGTCTCGGGCCTGGGCGACCAGCTGGGTCTGGCCGAGCTGCCCGTCTCCCGTGCCGTCAAGGACCTGGTCGAGCATGGGCCTGGTCGAGCTGGGCGAGGCGCCGGCGGCGGCGTTCGAGCCCGAGCCCGCCCGGCCGCGTCGTTCGACATGGCCGAGTGTCGCCGAGCCGTCCTTCGTCGATGCCGTGTCCGGCCATCACCTTCGATGCCGGGTCGCCGGTCAACGACACCCCGCTGCTGACCGTGGTGGGCGACGGCGACACGTTCGGCGATGCCGACAGCTTCGGCTCCGACGATCGCTTCGACCCCTCGGCCCTGATCGTGGAGGACACCGCGGTCGGCCGCGCCCGAGGCCCCGATGGAGGTCGTGTCCGACGAGGACGACATGGCCGATGCGGCCGAGATCGCCCGCCAGCTGGCCAACCTCAGCCCCAAGGCGGCCAAGGCCGTGGCCGCCGCGGCCAAGGCCACCACCTCCGAGGAGCGTGAGGCCGCCCTGGCCGAGGTCGACGAGACCGAGGACCCGATCAACCGCGGCCTCCTGCTCAAGTTCCTCGGCTCGGTCAACGGCTGACCGTCGACCAAGGTCGGGTCGTCCTCCGGCGCCTGAGGGCGCCGGGTCGCCCGACCGCTGCCGGCTGTCGCGGTGCGTCCCCGATGATCCTCGCGCCTGCGGTCACATCCCCGGCGGCGGTGGGCGCGACCGCTACCGTGCCGCCCGTGAACGCCCTGCCCGTCGTCTGCGCGCTGCTGGCCGTGCCCGCCAGCTGGGCGGCGGGCCTGCTCATCGATCGCGTCCCGGACCGCCTGGCCCTGTGGCCGCCGCCCAGCCTCCGGGTCACCGGGCAGTACCTGTGGTGCGACCTGGCCATGCTGGGCTCGTTCATCGCCCTGGGCTACCGGTTCGAGTCGGCGCCCGTCCTGTTGGTGGTGGGCTACCTGCTGCTGGCCGGCGCGCTGGTCACGGTGTCGGTCATCGACATCGCCTGCTTCCGGCTCCCCGACCGCATCGTGTTGCCCGCCCTGGGTCTGCTGATGGCCATCGTGGTGGCCGAGTCGCTGCGAGCTCGGGCCACGCCCAGCGCATCCTGTTCGCCCTGGCCGGGGCGGGCATGTACTTCGGCATCCTGCTGGTGGTGCACCTCATCTCGCCCGCGGGCATGGGGTTCGGCGACGTGAAGCTGGCCGCCCTGCTGGGGCTCGGGCTGGGATGGCTGGCCGCCGGCTACGTGACCGCCTTCGTGCTGGTGGTGTGGGCGCTGGGCATCGGCGCGGTCGCCGCCTCGGTGATCGGCATCAGCCTCATGGCCATCCAGGGCCTGAAGCGTCGCACGCCCATCCCGTTCGGGCCCTACCTGGCCTTCGGGGCGCTGTTCGTGGTGCTGTTGAGCCCCCACCTGATCACGCTCAAGCTGAGCGCGTGAGCCCTCCCGGGCGCTGCGTGCACGTGGCGTTTCCGGTACAGGTCCGTGCGCGGCGCGGCCAGTAGCCTGAAGCCATGCTGCGCTTCTTGACCGCCGGGGAGTCCCACGGCAAGGCCCTGGTGGTCGTGCTCGAGGGCCTGCCCGCCGGGCTGTCGGTGACCGTCGACGACATCCGGGCCGAGCTGGCCCGTCGTCGGCTGGGCTACGGCCGCGGTCCCCGCATGCGCTTCGAGCAGGACGAGGTGACGATCCTGGCCGGCGTCCGCCACGGTCGCACGCTGGGCTCGCCGGTGGCCATCGAGATCGCCAACAGCGAGTGGGAGAAGAAGTGGACCGAGGAGATGTCGCCCGCGCCCGGAGCCACCGCGTCACCGCTCACCGCGCCCCGGCCCGGCCACGCCGATCTGGCCGGCATGCAGAAGTACGACTTCGTCGACGCCCGCGACGTGCTCGAGCGGGCCTCCGCTCGGGAGACCGCGGCCCGGGTGGCGGCGGGGGCGGTGGCCAAGGTCGCTGCTGCGCGGCCATCGGCATCGAGGTGGTGTCGCACGTGGTGGCGCTGGGCCCGGTCCGAGCCGACACCGGGCACCGTCCCCGGCCCGCCGATCTCGACCGGGTGGACGACTCGCAGGTGCGTTGCTTCGACGCCGGCGACCGAGGCGGCCATGGTGGCCGAGATCAAGGCCGCGGCCGCCCAGGGCGATTCGCTGGGCGGCGTGGTCGAGGTGCTGGGCTACGGCCTGCCCGTCGGCCTGGGCAGCCACGTCCACTGGGACCGCAAGCTCGACGCCCTGCTGGCGCAGGCCCTCATGAGCATCCAGGCGGTCAAGGGCGTCGAGCTGGGCGACGGCTTCGACGTGGCCGCTCGACGGGGGAGCGAGGCCCACGACCCGATCCGCTGGGATTCCGACGAGCGGTCCTACCGCCGCGACACCACCCGCGCCGGAGGCGTCGAGGGCGGGATGAGCACGGGCGAGCTGCTGGTGGCCCATGTGGCCATGAAGCCGCTGGCCACGCTGAACCGACCGTCGCTGGGCACGGTCGACACGGTGACCAAGGCCGAGACCGTGTCGTTCCGCGAGCGCACCGACGTGACCGCCGTGCCCGCCATGGGGGTGGTGGCCGAGACGATGGTGGCGTTGGTGCTGGCCGACGAGGTGCTGCGCAAGTTCGGCGGCGACTCGATGGTCGAGCTGGTCCGCAACCACGCCGGCTTCCTGGCCCAGGTGCAGGCCGCCGCCGACCTGGAGGACACCGGCGGCTTCGAGGACGCCCCCGGTCCAGGTCGAGGCCCCGCCGCTCAACTGGGACGCCATCGAGGCCTTCGCCGATCTGGACGTGGCTCCCGGTCGAGCTGGGTCGCCCGACAGCCGCCGACAGCCGGGTCAAGTCCCACGTGGTGCTGGTGGGGATGATGGGCTCGGGCAAGACCTCGGTGGGCCAGCGCGTGGCCGAGTCGCTGGGCCTGCCCTTCCTCGACAGCGATCAGCAGGTCGAGGCCCGCACCGGTCGCACCGTCCGCGAGATCTTCGAGACCGACGGCGAGGCGGCCTTCCGCTTCGAGGAGCGGGCCGCGCTGCGCGACGCCCTGGCCCGGTCCGAACCCACGGTGATCGCGGCCGCCGGGGGCGTGGTGCTCGATCCCGCCAACCGCGACCTGCTCCGAGACCTGCCCGCGCACGGGCGGCCAGGTGGTGTGGCTCAAGGCGTCGCCATCGGTGTTGGCCGAGCGGGTCGGGACCTCCGACCACCGACCCCTGCTGGCCGACGATCCGGCCGCCGCCCTGGTCCGCCTCAACGCCGAGCGCGAACCCCTCTACCAGTCGGTGGCCACCATCGTGATCGACGAGCAGCGTGGCACCCGCGTGCTCGACGTCGCCCAGGTGGCCGCCGCCGTGCACCACCGCCTCGTCGACGGGGACCGGGTGTGAGCGAGGCGCCCGACCCCGGGCCGCGCTGGTCACCGTCCCCGTCGAGCTGGCCGATCGCGCCTACGAGGTGCTGGTCGGTCCCGGCGCGGTCGAGGCCCTGGCCCAGGTGGTACCCGAGCGGGCCCGTCGGGTGGCGGTGGTGACCCAGGCGGGGATCGACGTCGAGGTCGATCCGGGCGTCGAGCACCGCACCTTCCTGATCGAGCGCGGCGAGGAGTCCAAGAACCTGGCCGCCATCGAGGCCCTGTGCCGCGCCTGGTCGCAGTGGGGCATGACCCGCAACGACGCGGTGGTGGCCGTCGGCGGGGGCATGGTCACCGACGTGGCCGGCTTCGCGGCCGCGGTCTACCACCGCGGCATCGACGTCATCCACGTGCCCACCACGCTGCTGGGCCAGGTCGACGCGGCCATCGGCGGCAAGACCGGGGTCAACCTGCCCGAGGGCAAGAACCTGGTGGGCGCCTACTGGCAGCCCCGGGCCGTGCTGTGCGACACCGCGGTGCTGGCCACGCTGGCGCCCCGCGGAGCTGCGCAGCGGCCAGGGTGAGGTGGCCAAGTACCACTTCCTCGACGACGGGCGCTTCGGGTCCACCCCGGTCGAGCGCCTGAGCCTCGACGAGCAGGTGGTGCGCTGCGTGCAGATCAAGGCCGCGGTGGTGGCCGGCGACGAGCGCGAGGGTGGCGGATCGGGCCACGCTGAACTACGGCCACACCCTCGGCCACGCCCTCGAGATCGCCGGCGGCTTCGACCTCCGACACGGCGAGGCGGTGGCCATCGGGCTGATCTACGCGGCCGAGCTGGCCCGCGCCCTGGGCCGCATCGACGACGCCCGGGTGGCGGAGCACCGGCAGGTGGTGGGCGCCTACGACCTGCCCGCCGCCCTGCCGGCCGATGTCGACCCCGACGAGCTGGTCGGCCCTGTTCGCCCGGGACAAGAAGGCGCTCGACGGCGTGACCTTCGTGCTGGACGGACCGCGTGGCGTCGAGCCGGTCACCGGCGTCGATCGCGCCGCCATCGACTCGGCCTTCGTGGCCATGAGCCGGACTTCGCGGCCATGAGCCGGACTTCGCGGCCATGAGCCGGAGTCCGCGGCCATGAGCCGGGCGCCGGCACCATCCGAGGTGAGGCCGTGACCGCCCCCATCGTGTTGCTCCTCAGCGGGCCCAACCTCTCGCTGCTCGGCCAGCGGGAGCCCGAGATCTACGGCACCGCCACCCTGGAGGACCACGTGACCACGGCCCGGACCGTGGCCGAGTCCCACGGCGCGGTGCTCGAGCACCTCCAGTCCGATCACGAGGGGACCCTCATCGAGGCCATCGGCGGGGCCCGCAACCGGTGCGCGGCCATCGTCATCAACCCCGGCGCCTTCACCCACTACGCCTGGGGGATCCACGACGCGCTGGCGGCCTTCGACGGTCCGGTGATCGAGCTGCACCTGTCCAACCCCAACGGGCGCGAATCGTGGCGCCACACGTCGGTGGTGGCTCCGGTGGCCACCGGCACCATCGCCGGCTTCGGGGGTCGGGGCTACGCCCTGGCCGTCGAAGCCGCCATCGGCTGCCTGGGATGATCGACCTGGTGCCCATGGACGTGGCCGGGCGCATGCTCCGGCTCCGAGCCGCCCTCGAAGAGCTGGGCACGGCCGATGCCCTGATGGTCACCAAGCTGGTGAACGTCCGCTACCTGACCGGCTTCACCGGATCGGCCGGCCTGGTGCTGGTGCTGCCCGACGAGGTGGTGCTGGTCACCGACGGTCGCTACGGCCAGCAGGCCGCCGAGCAGCTGGCCGCGGCCGGGGTGAGCGCTCGGATCGAGGTGGCGGGTGTCGAGCAGCGCGAGGTGGTGGGCGCGGCGGTCCGCGCCGCCGGGGTCACCCGCCTGGCCCTCGAGGCCGACGCCGTGACCTGGGCCCAGCAGCGGGCCTATGCCGAGACGTGGTTCGCCGGGCATCGAGCTGGTGGCCACCCAGGGCCTGGTCGACGACCTGCGGCTGGTCAAGGACGAGGGCGAGGTGTCCCGCATCGCCGCGGCCGCGGCGGTGGCCGACCAGGCGCTGGCCAACGTCCGCGGCTCGCCTGGCCGACGGGTTGACCGAGCAGGAGTTCGGCATCGAGCTGGACTTCGAGATCCGTCGCCTGGGGGCCTGGGGCAACTCGTTCGAGACCATCGTGGGTTCGGGCCCCAACGGCGCCAAACCCCACCACCGCCCGTCGCCCCGGCGCATCGTCGAGGGCGACCTGGTGGTGCTCGACTTCGGCGCGGTGGTCGACGGCTACTGCTCGGACATGACCCGCACGGTGATGGTGGGCGAGCCCTCACCCACCCAGGCCCGCATGCTCGAGGTGGTCACGGCTGCCCAGCAGGCCGGCGTGGACGCCATCGGCGTCGGGCGTGCCCACCGCGGCCATCGACGCCGCCTGTCGCCAGGTCATCACCGAAGCCGGCTGGGGCGACGCCTTCCTGCACGCCACCGGCCACGGGGTGGGGCTGGAGATCCACGAGGCCCCGAGGGTGGCGGCCACCGCCACTGCTACGCTGGCGCCCTGGCGTCGTCGTCACCGTCGAGCCCGGGGTCTACCTGCCCGACCACGGTGGGGTGCGCGTCGAGGACACCCTCGTCGTGACCGCCGACGGCAGCCGCCCGCTCACGCTCGCCCCCAAGACCACCGCGGTCTGACCGCGCAGGAGATCCATCACCATGCCCGCCATCACCACCAACGACCTCAAGAACGGCATGACCCTCAACCTCGACGAGGGCTTCTTCCAGGTGGTCGAGTTCCAGCACGTGAAGCCGGGCAAGGGCGGCGCCTTCGTGCGCACCACGCTCAAGAACGTCCGCAACGGCGCGGTGGTCGACCGCACCTTCCGCGGCGGCGAGCGGGTCGACCGGGCCATGATCGACAAGCGCGAGATGCAGTTCCTGTACCGCGCCGGCGACGACTACGTGTTCATGGACAACACCTCCTACGAGCAGATCAACGTCGGCCCCGACGGCGCTGGGCGAGGCCGCCCAGTACCTGGTCGAGGGCGTCGGCCGCCGTGCTGCAGATGTACGAGGACGAGATCGTCGGCATCGACCTGCCCGCCGCGGTGGAGCTGTCCATCACCGAGACCGAGCCGGGCGTGCAGGGCGACCGGGTGTCGGGTGCCCGCAAGCCGGCCACCCTCGAGACCGGTCTGGTGGTGCAGGTCCCGCTGTTCGTGGAGCCCGGCGATCGCATCAAGGTCGACACGCGCAGCGGCGAATACCTGACCCGGGCGTGAGCCCGACGGCCGATCCCGACCACGAGCGGTCGCCGGGGCGTCGGCAGCCGGCGGGAGGCTCGCGAGCGGGCGCTGGCGCTGCTCTACGAGGCCGAGGCCAAGTCGGTGCCGCCGGCCCAGGTGATCGACGAGCTGGTCGTGGCCCCCGAGCCGTTCGCGGCCGAGCTGGTGGTGGGGGTGGGCGACCACCTCGACGAGATCGACGCGCTGATCCGCGCCTACGCCCAGGGCTGGACCCTCGAGCGCATGCCCAGCATCGATCGGGCCCTGCTGCGCATCGGGGTGTTCGAGCTGGTGCACCGTCCCGACGTGCCCACCGGTGCGGTCATCGACGAGGCGGTGGCGCTGGCCAAGGAGTTCAGCACCGACGACTCGGGCCGGTTCGTGAACGGCCTGCTGTCGGCCGTGGCCGCCGCCGAACGCCCCTGACCCCTCCCACCGATCGGAAATTGGGCACCTTTGTCTGCCGGAATCCGGCCACGAAGATGCCCAATTTCCGTTGGGCGCGAGAAACGGGGAATTCGGGGACGGTCGGGCGAGCGGGGATGGTAGGGTCAACTTCTGACCGTGAAGTGAGTCCTGTGAGGCTCACACGGACAGGAAGGCACGACCGCGATGGCCGAACGCGAACGCCGCATCACGCCCCCGTACGGGGGCGTTTTTCATGCCCGGACCCAGGTGATGAGCCCCGACGACATCGGTCGGGCCGTGTGGCGCATGGCGCACGAGATCATCGAGCGCAACCACGGGCTCGACCAGGTGGTGATCATCGGGCTCCAGACCGGCGGCGTGGGCCTGGCCGGCCTGCTGGTGGACGACCTGAACCAGATCGAGTCAGGCCGACCTCCCGCTGGGCACCCTCGACGTCGCCTTCTACCGCGACGACATCGGGCTGCGCCCCGTCCTGCCCGAGGCGGTCACCGACATCCCGGTCGACCTGGCCGGCAAGATCGTGGTGCTGGTCGACGACGTGCTCTTCACCGGTCGCACCATCCGGGCCGCCCTCGACGCCCTCACCGACTTCGGGCGGCCCCGGGCCGTGCAGCTGGCCGTGATGATCGACCGGGGCCACCGCGAGCTGCCCATCCGGCCCGACTACGTGGGCAAGAACCTGCCCACCCGCCGCGACGAGGTGGTCGACGTCGGACCCGAAGGCGTCCAGCTGGGGGAGATGCGCAAGTGAGGCACCTGCTCGACATCGCCGACCTGGGGGCCGACGGCATCGAGGAGGTGCTGCGCCTGACCGACAGCTTCGTGGAGGTCAGCGCCCGCGCCATCCCCAAGGTGCCGGCCCTGCGGGGCAAGACGGTGGTGTCGGTCTTCTTCGAGGACTCCACCCGCACCCGGCTCAGCTTCGACACCGCGGCCAAGCGCCTGGGCGCCGACACCATGACCTTCACCGCCGGCTCGTCGTCGCTCAAGAAGGGCGAGAGCATCCGCGACACGGTCCAGACCATCGAGGCCATGGGGGTGGACGCCCTGGTCGTGCGCCACGCCTCGTCCGGCGTGCCGGCCCAGATCGCCCGCTGGTCGACCTCGGCGGTCATCAACGCCGGCGACGGCTGGCACCAGCACCCCACCCAGGCCCTGCTCGACTGCTACACGATCCGCCAGCGCCTGGGCTCGCTCGAGGGCAAGCGGGTGGCCATCGTGGGCGACATCAAGCACAGCCGGGTGGCCCGCTCCGACGTCACCGCCTTCACCCTGCTGGGCGCCGAGGTCACCCTGGTGGCCCCGCCCACCCTGCTGCCGCCCAGCCTGGTGGGCTGGCCGGTCACCGTCAGCCACGACCTCGACGAGGTGGTCGAGCAGGTCGACGTGGTCTACCTGCTGCGCATGCAGCGCGAGCGCATGACCGAGGCCCTGGTGCCCAGCGCTGCGGGAGTACACCGCCTGGCTACGGCCTGACGCCCCGAGCGAGCCGATCGGGCCGAGGCGCGACGGCGCGCTGATCATGCACCCGGGCCCCATGAACCGGGGGGTGGAGATCGCGGCCGAGGTGGCCGACCGGCCCAACGTGGCCGTGGTCGACCAGGTGCGCAACGGCGTGCCCGTGCGCATGGCCGTGCTCTTCCTGATGCTGGGATCGGGGAGCGAGGCCTTCTCGTCGCCGCCGATCGAGGCCGAACCGCTGGTCACGGCCGGAGGGCCGGCATGAGCGCGACCCGGCGGGTCAGCTCCGACGGACCGTTTCGAGCCGAACGGGCCGACGATCATCAAGGGCGGGACCATCGTCGACCGTGACGGCCGGCGCGTGGCCGACGTGGTCATCGACGGCGGGTCCATCCAGGCCATCGAGGCCGACCTCGACGTGCCGGCCGACGCACCACGGTGCTCGACGCCAGCGGCTGCATCGTGTCCACCGCCCTGGTCGACCTGCACACCCACCTGCGCCAGCCCGGCCGGGAGGACGCCGAGACCATCGAGTCGGCCAGCCGGGCCGCGGTGCTCGGCGGCTACGCCTACCTGGTGGCCATGCCCAACACCGACCCGGCCATGGACTGCGTCGAGGTGGTCGACTGGGTGACGGCCACCGCGCGAGGACGCGCTTGTGCAACGTCGATCCCGTCGGCGGCCATCACGGTGGGCCGCGGCGGCGAGGCGCTGGCCCCCATGGCCGAGCTGGCCGAGGCCGGCGTCACGCCTGTTCACCGACGACGGCAACGGCGTGCAGGACGATCGCCTCATGCGCCGGGCCATGGAGTACGCCTCGGGCCTGGCGCCCCGCAACCCTTCGGTCCCGATCACCCTGGCCCAGCACTGCGAGATCGACTCGCTGGCCGCCGGCGGGCTGCATGAACGAGGGGGAGTGGTCGTCGAAGCTTGGGCGTGCCCGGCATCCCGGCCGAGGCCGAGGAGCTCATGGTCGCCCGCGACCTGGCCCTGGCCAGGCTGACCGGCTGTCGCATCCACTTCCAGCACCTGTCCACCGCCGGATCGGTCGAGCTGGTGCGGGCGGCCAAGGCCGCCGGGCTGGCCGTCACCGCCGAGGCCACCACCCACCACTTCACCCTGACCGAGGCCGAGCTGGCCGGCTACGACCCGGTGTTCAAGGTGAACCCGCCGCTGCGCACCCAGGCCGACGTGGACGCCATCAAGACCGGCCTGGCCGACGGCACCATCGACGCCATCGCCACCGACCACGCCCCCCACACCCAGGACGCCAAGGAGCTCCCGCTCGACCAGGCCCCGCCCGGCATGCTCGGCCTGGAGACGGCCCTGGCCCTGGCCCTGACCGAGCTGGACCTGCCCATCGAGCAGGTCCTGGCCCTCATGTCCTGGCAACCGGCGGCCATCTGCGGCGGTCCGGCCCACGACCTCGACGGCCGCATCCGGGTGGCCGAGCGCGTGGGGACCAGTCACCGACCTGGTGGTCATCGACCCGGCCGCCACCTGGACGGTCGAGCCGAACCGGCTGGCCAGCCTGAGCCGCAACACGCCCTATGCCGGGCGGACCCTCACCGGTCGTGTCCGCCACACGATCGTGAACGGGCGAACCCGTGGTGATCGACGGCGAGGCCCAGCGAGCCATGAGCGAGATCACCGAATCCCACCTGGTGCTGGCCGACGGCACCACCTTCGCGGGCGAGGCCATCGGCGCACCCCACCCGGTCTCGGCCGGCGAGGTCGTGTTCAACACCGTGCTCACCGGCTACCAGGAGGTGCTCACCGATCCCTCCTACGCCGGCCAGATCATCACCTTCACCTACCCCCACATCGGCAACTACGGGGTCACCCCCGACGACGACGAGAGCGCCGGCCCCGCGGCCCGGGCGTCATCATCCGCGACCTGGCCCGGCGGCGCAGCAACTGGCGCAGCCAGGACGACCTGGACGGCTTCCTGCGCGACCACGACCTGGCCGGCATCGCCGGGGTCGACACCCGTCGCCTGACCCGCCACCTGCGCACCTCGGGCGCCATGCCCGGCGCCTTCGGCACCGCCCCGGTCGACGAGCTGGCCGACGCGGCCCGGGCCGAGCCGGGCACCGACGGCGTCGACCTGGTGGCCACCGTCACCTGCGCCGAGCCGTACACGATCGGCGACGGCCCCCGTCGGGTGGTGGCCTACGACTTCGGCATCAAGCGGGCCATCCTGGCCCAGCTGGGCCAGATCGCCACCGTCGAGGTGGTGCCGGCCTCCACCCCGGCCGCCGAGGTGCTGGCTCGCCAGCCCGACGGCGTGTTCCTGTCCAACGGACCCGGCGACCCGGCCACCGTGGGCTACGCCTCGGACGCCATCGGCGAGCTGCTCGGCCAGGTGCCCATCTTCGGCATCTGCCTGGGCCACCAGCTGCTGGCCGGCGCCCTGGGCGCCTCCATCTTCAAGCTGCCCTTCGGCCATCACGGCGGCAACCACCCGGTGCGCCGCCTCGACACGGGGACGATCGAGATCACCAGCCAGAACCACAACTTCTCCGTGCTCGACGCCCTGTCCAGCGGCGTCGAGATCACGCATCGCAACCTCAACGACGGCACCATCGAGGGCCTCCGCAGCCGGGAGGTGCCGGCCTTCAGCGTGCAGCACCACCCCGAGGCCGGGCCCGGTCCCCACGACGCCCGCTACCTGTTCGCCCAGTTCGACGAGCTCATGGCCAGCTGTCGGGAAGCAGCTGGCCTGATGCCTCGTCGCGACGACATCCAGTCGATCCTGCTCATCGGGTCGGGCCCCATCGTCATCGGGCAGGCCTGCGAGTTCGACTACTCGGGCACCCAGGCCTGCCGGGTGCTGCGGGAGGAGGGCTACCGGGTCATCCTGGCCAACTCCAACCCGGCCACCATCATGACCGACCCCGACTTCGCGGACGCCACCTACGTGGAGCCGCTCGACATCGAGGTCCTGACCAAGATCATCGAGCGCGAGCACCCCGACGCCCTGCTGCCCACCCTGGGCGGCCAGACCGCGCTCAACCTGGCCATGGAGCTGGTCGAGGCGGGCGTGCTCGAGCGCGAAGGCGTCGAGCTGATCGGCGCCGACGCCGCCGCCATCGCCACCGCCGAGGACCGCGAGCAGTTCAAGGTGGCCATGGCCGAGATCGGCCTGGGCGCGCCCGGCCTCGGGCACCGCCCACACCATCGACGAGGCCCACGAGGTCGTCGAGCGCATCGGCCTGCCCGTGGTCATCCGCCCCGCCTACATCCTGGGCGGCCGGGGCACCGGCATCGCCTCGACCCCCGAGGAGTTCGCCGCCGCCGCGGCCATCGGCCTGGAGGCCAGCCCCATCTCGGAGATCCTGATCGAGACCTCGATCGCCGGGTGGAAGGAGTACGAGCTCGAGGTCATGCGCGACCACGCCGACAACTGCGTGGTCATCTGCTCCATCGAGAACCTCGACCCCATGGGCGTGCACACCGGCGACTCGGTCACCGTGGCCCCGGCCCAGACGCTGAGCGACGTCGAGTACCAGCGCATGCGCGACGCCGCCTTCGCCTGCATGCGCCGGGTCGGTGTCGAGACCGGCGGGTCCAACGTGCAGTTCGCCCTGAACCCGGCCAACGGCGACATGGTCATCATCGAGATGAACCCCCGGGTCAGCCGCTCGTCGGCCCTGGCCTCGAAGGCCACCGGGTTCCCCATCGCCAAGATCGCGGCGCGACTGGCCGTGGGCTACACGCTGGACGAGATCCTCAACGACATCACCGGCAAGACCCCGGCCAGCTTCGAGCCGGTCATCGACTACGTGGTCACCAAGATCCCGCGCTGGGCCTTCGAGAAGTTCCCCGGCACCCCCGACGTGCTCGGCACCCAGATGCAGTCGGTGGGCGAGGCCATGGCCATCGGCCGCACCTTCCCCGAGTCGCTCCAGAAGGGCCTGCGCTCGCTCGAGCACGGCCGGCTCGGCCTCAACGCCGATCCGGGCGAGGCCCTCTACGACGACCTCGACGACGACGAGCTGGTGCGCCGGGCGGCCATCGCCACCCCCGACCGGCCCTACCAGCTCGAGGCCGCCCTGCGGCGGGGCATCTCGGTGGACGACCTGTACGCGGCCACCAAGGTCGACCCCTGGTTCCTGGACCAGATCCTGGCCATCGTGGAGGAGCGGGCCCACCTGGCCGCCTTCTGGGCCGACCACGGCCTCGACGAGCTGACCGCCGGCCGGGTGGCGCCGCGCCAAGCGGCTGGGGTTCTCCGACCCCCAGCTGGCCTGGATCCACAACCAGGCCTCGCCGGTCGCGGCGACAGCGGGTGGCGGCGAGCCGGTGACCGAGCTCGAGGTGCGCGCCGCCCGGCTGGCCGCCGGGGTGGTGCCCACGTTCAAGACGGTGGACACCTGCGCGGCCGAGTTCGAGGCCGACACCCCGTACCACTACTCGAGCTGGGAGGACGAGGACGAGGTCCGACCGGGCGATCGGCCCAAGATCGTCATCCTGGGCTCGGGTCCCAACCGCATCGGCCAGGGCATCGAGTTCGACTACTGCTGCGTGCACGCCAGCTTCGCCCTCCACGCCGCCGGCTACGAGACCATCATGGTCAACTGCAATCCCGAGACGGTGTCCACCGACTACGACACCAGCGACCGGCTCTACTTCGAACCGCTCACCTACGAGGACGTCATGAACGTCATCGAGGCCGAGCAGCCGGTCGGGGTGGTGGTGGCCCTGGGCGGGCAGACGCCGCTCAAGCTGGCGGCCCAGCTGCCCCGCCACCTGGTGCTGGGCACCAGCCCCGACTCCATCGACCTGGCCGAGGACCGCGAGCGCTGGAACGGGCTGTGCGCCCGTCTGGAGATCCCCCAGCCGGCCGGCGGCACCGCCACCGAGCTGGCCGAGGCCATGGCCGTGGTCGAACGGGTGGGCTACCCGGTGCTCATGCGACCGTCCTACGTGCTGGGCGGGCGGGCCATGGAGATCGTCTACGACGACGCCGGCCTGGCTCGGGCCATGGCCGAGCTGGCCGGGTTCGGCAGCCTGGGCAAGGAGGGCGGCCTGTCGGCCGAGCGCCCGGTGCTGGTCGACCGCTTCCTGGAGGACGCCATCGAGGTGGACGTGGACGCCATCCGCGACGCCACCGGCGAGGTGGTCATCGGCGGGGTGATGGAGCACGTCGAGGAGGCCGGGGTCCACTCGGGCGACAGCGCCTGCGTGCTGCCGCCGCCGCACCTGTCGGCCGAGACCATCGGCGTCATCGAGGACCACACCCGCTCCATCGCCGCCGAGCTCGACGTGCGGGGCCTGATCAACGTCCAGTACGCGGTCAAGGCCAACCAGGTGTTCGTGATCGAGGCCAACCCCCGTGCGCTCGCGAACCGTCCCGTTCGTGGCCAAGGCCACCGGCGTGCCGCTGGCCAAGGTGGCGGCCCGGGTCATGGCCGGCGCCACCCTGGCCGAGCTGCGGACCGAGGGCCTGCTGGTGGCGCCGGTGGTGGGCGACCACGTGGCCGTCAAGGAGGCGGTGCTGCCCTTCGGCCGGTTCCCCGAGGCCGACGCCGTGCTCGGCCCCGAGATGCGCTCCACCGGCGAGGTCATGGGCATCGACCTCACCGTCGGCCTGGCCTTCGTCAAGAGCCAGCTGGCCGCCGGCAACCGCCTCCCCGACCGACGGCACCGTGTTCCTGTCGCTGGCCGACCGGGACAAGGCCGTGGGCGTGGCCGCGGCCGAGCAGTTCGTGGAGCTCGGCTTCGCCATCGCCGCGACCTCCGGCACGGCCCGGCACCTGTGCGACCACGGCGTCCCGGTGGCCACGGTGGTGGCCAAGTTGGGCGAGCCCGACGGCCACGACGCCGTCGACGCTCATCGCCAGCGGCCAGGTCCAGCTGGTGATCAACAGCCCTCGGGGTCGGGGCCCCCGCGCCGACGGCGCCCACATCCGGGCCGCGGCCGGGGCCAACCGGGTGCCGTTGCTGACCACCGCCGCGGCCGGGCTGGCGGCGGCCAAGGGGATGGCCGACTGGGCCCGCCACCCGCTGCAGGTCCGCACGCTCCAGGAGTACCAACGGGGCGTCCGCGACGACCAGCTCCGGTTGGATCTGTGACGACCTGCCTTGCCCCCCGGTGGGCAAGCCTCCCTGCGGGTGCCTTCGCCATCTGGCTCTCATCCAGCGAGCGGCTCCGCGCTGCTCCGCCGCGTTGGCCATGACGGACATGACCACGCGGGCCGGCTCGGTGGAGCTCCGCCACCCGGTCATGACGGCCTCGGGCACGTCGGGCCACGGCGACGAGCTGGCCCGCCACGTCGATCTGGCCGCCCTGGGGGCGGTGGTGGTCAAGTCGCTGTCGGTCGAGCCCTGGGCCGGCAACCCGCCGCCGCGGGTGCACGAGACGCCGGCGGGCATGCTCAACTCCGTCGGCCTGCAGGGCCCGGGCGTGGCCCGGTGGCTGGCCGACGAGCTGCCCCCGCTGCTGGCCACCGGGGCCACGGTGGTGGCCAGCATCTGGGGCCACACCGTCGACGAGTACCACCGCGCCGCGGCGTTGCTGGCCGACGCGCCCGATCAGGTGGTGGCCGTCGAGGTCAACCTGTCGTGCCCCAACCGCCAGCACCCGGGAGCGGCCCGACGCGTCGAGATGTTCGCCCAGCGGGCCGGTGACGCGGCCGAGGTCGTGGCCGCCTGCCGGGTGGCCGAGCGGCCCCTGTGGGCCAAGCTGACCCCGGCGGTGACCGACCTGGTCGAGGTGGCCCAGGCCGTGGCCGACGCCGGCGCCGAGGCGGTGACGCTCATCAACACCGTGCCCGGCCTGGCCATCGACCCCGAGACCCGCCGCCCGCGCCTGGGCGGCGTCGGCGGCGGGCTGTCGGGCCCGGCGATCCACCCGGTCGCCGTGCGGGCGGTGCACGATGTCCACCGTGCCCTGCCCGAGCTGTCGATCGTCGGGGTGGGTGGCGTGACCGGAGCGCCCGAAGCCGTCGAGCTGCTGCTGGCCGGGGCATCGGCGGTGCAGGTGGGCACGGCCACCTTCGCCGATCCCCGGGCCCCGGGCCGGATCGCCCGGGAGCTCGACCGGTGGTGCCAGAGCCATGGAATCCTTGCTGTCGTCGACCTGATCGGAGCCGCTCATGCCCCCTGATGCCGCCACCACGGTGTCCCCTGACATCCGGTCCAAGCTGGTCCTGGTGCTCGACACCGACGATCTGGTGGCCGCGCTGCGCCTGGCTCGGGACCTCCAGCCCTTCTTCGGGGTGGCCAAGGTGGGCCTCGAGCTGTACTCGGCGTCGGGTCCGGACGCCATCACCAGCCTGATCGAACAGGGCTTCGACGTCTTCGTCGACCTCAAGCTGCTCGACATCCCCACCACCGTGAACAAGGCGGCACGGGTCCTGGGATCGCTCGGCGCTCGGTACCTCACGCTGCACGCCCGCGGTGACGGACCCATGCTGTCGGCCGGGGTGGAGGGCCTGCGCGACGGGGCCGAGCGAGCGGGCCTGCCCGAGCCGTTCGCCCTGGCGGTGACCGTGCTGACCAGCGACGCCGGTGCGCCGCCCCACATCTTCCCCCACCGCGTGGCCCTGGCCGCCGAGGCGGGCTGCGGCGGGATCGTGTGCGCGGCCGCCGACCTGGTCGAGGCGCGCCAGCTGGCCCCGCGGCTGCTGCGGGTGGTCCCGGGGATCCGCCGGGCCGGCACCGACGTGCACGATCAGGCCCGGGCGTCGACGCCCCGCGCCGCCCTCGACGGCGGCGCCGACCTGCTGGTGGTGGGCCGCACGGTGACCGAGGCCGACGACCCGGCCGCGGCCGCGGCCGAGCTCGTGGCCGAGCTCACCGCCTGATCGCTTGACCTGCCCTGTTCGCTTCCCGGTGAGAGGAATGACCATGCGTGGCTCGTGGAACCAGGTGGGCCGCATCGCGGGTCTGGCCACGGCGATGGTGCTGGCAGTCGCGCCGGTGGCCGTCGGAACGGCCCAGACGGTGGGCGCGGCCACGCCGTGCGGCGACGGCGACATCGTGGTCTCCACCACGGCGGACTCCGGTGCCGGCTCGTTGCGGGCCGCCTTCGCGGCGGCCAACGCGGCCGACCCGGGCGACGGTGTCGTGACCATCTGCGTCGATACCTCCACGGTCACCAGCCCCATCCAGATCAGCACGGGCGTGCTCACCTACACGGCGAACTGGGAGCTGCACCTCCAGGGCAACGACGCCACCGTGGACGCCAACGGCACCTCCGGGATCATCCGCCAGACCTCGGGGTCGAACCTGATCGTCGACGACCTGACCTTGACCGGCGGCCACGCCGATTCCGGTGCCGCCATCCACTCCGGTGGCGGTGGGGATGTGGTCCTCAAGGGCTCGACGGTCGAAGGCAACGTGGCCGACGAGGACGGCGGGGGCATCTCCGCCAACGAGATCAGCGTGTACGACTCCACCATCACCGGCAACCAGGCTGGCCCGGGTGGCGGCGGTGGCTTCTCGGTCGGCACCCTGGTCGCCGAGAACTCCACCATCACCGGCAACACCGACCCTGTGGACGTGGGCGGCGGGGCCAGCGTCTTCAACTCGATCACGCTGAGGTACACCACGGTCAGCGACAACACTGGTACCGAGGGCGCCAACCTCCAGCTGAACAGCGAGTCGGGCACCCTCTACAGCTTCGCCTCGGTGGTGGCTGACCCCCACGGATCCGCGAACTGCCACCAGGACGCCACCACCTCGCAGGGCTACAACTTCAGCGACGACGCCTCGTGCGGCTTCACCGCCGCGGCCCAGGGAGATCGCCAGAACGCCGGCGACCCGATGCTCGGGGCGTTGGGTGACAACGGCGGTCCTACGGCCACGCGGCTGCCGGCTTCGGGATCGCCCTTGATCGATGCCATCCCCACCGCCTCCTGCCGTACCGGAGACGCCTCGGGCGTCACCACCGACCAGCGCGGGGTGACGCGGCCCCAGCTAGGCGGCTGTGACATCGGCTCGGTCGAGGTGGCGCCGGCCGCGCCCACGACCACCACGACGGCCGCCACGGCATCCACCGCCGCGCCGGCCACCCCCGTCGCGGTGGCGCCGACCTTCACCGGCTGAGCAGGCGACCGGCTCGGGCGATCAGTTCGGGTGCTCGAGTACCTCCCAAGTGCCTAGCTGCCCAAGCTGCTGCCCCATCACGGTCACGCGCCCGCAGGGAGGCCCCGCCCGACCGAAGGGCCGATGAGATCGATGGGCGCGGCGGAGCGGAGCGAAGCCGCTCGTGGCGTGACACCCGGATGCCGAAGGCGTCCGCAGGGAGGCCCCGCCCGACCGAAGGGCCGATGAGATCGATGGGCGCGGCGGAGCGGAGCGAAGCCGCTCGTGGCGTGACACCCGGATGCCGAAGGCGCCCGCAGGGAGGCCCCGCCCGACCGAAGGGCCGATGAGATCGATGGGCGCGGCGGAGCGGAGCGAAGCCGCTCGTGGCGTGACACCCGGATGCCGAAGGCGCCCGCAGGGAGGCCCCGCCCGACCGAAGGGCCAATCAACTTGAGCTAGCCTGCCGCCCATGCCGCTTCCGCCAACGCTCTCGGCCGAGCAACGTCAGGCCGCACTCGAGAAGGCGGCGCAGGCCCGGAAGGCCCGCGCCGAGCTGAAGGAACGCCTGAAGATGGGCTCGATCAGCCTGGCCGAGCTGCTCGACCAGGCGGCCGACGACGACGTGGTGGCCAAGATGAAGGTCGTGGCCGTGCTCGAGTCGCTCCCCGGGGTGGGCAAGGTGAAGGCCCACCGCACCATGGAGGAGATCGGCATCAGCATGACCCGCCGGGTGCGCGGGCTCGGGGCCCAACAGCGCGAGGCGTTGCTGAAGTCGTTCCCGGGCTGAAGCCCACCCACCGTCGATGATCGTGGTCGTCTCCGGTCCCGGAGGAGTGGGGAAGGGGACCGTGGTGGCCCGCCTGGTCGAGCTCGACCCGAAGCTGTGGCTCAGCCGCTCGTGGACCACCCGCCAGCGCCGCCCCGGCGAGGCGGCCGACGCCTACCGGTTCGTGCGCCGCGACGAGTTCGAGGCCAACATCGCGGCCGACGGCTTCCTGGAGTGGACCGACTTCCTCGGCCACCTCTACGGCACGCCGCTGCCCGCACCGCCGCCGGGCCGCGACGTGGTGCTCGAGATCGACGTCGACGGCGCCCGCCAGGTCAAGGAGCGGGGCTCGACGCCCTGCTGGTGTTCCTGGAGGCGCCCTCCCGGGCCGCCCAGGAGGAGCGGTTGCGAGGCCGCGGTGATCCCCCCGATCGGCTGGCCGAACGGCTGGCCAAGGCCGACCAGGAGATCGACGCCGGCCGTCGCCTGGGCGCCCATGTGGTGGTCAACGACCAGGTGGACGACACCGTGGCCGCGGTGGCCGCCCTGATCGACGAGGCCCGCCAGGTGCGATCCAGCTGATCCGGCCCGGGGCGACGTGGTCTGGTCGGACCCGGCCCCTGCTAGCATGGAGGGCCGCTCAGATGGGGATCGACTCCAGGGGCGCGAACCGGAGGTTCCCTGTGGCGCAGGTCCATGACTCGATGATGAACCCGAAGATCGAGACGCTCCTGAGCAAGGTCGATTCCCGGTTCACCCTGGTCACCCTGGGCTCGCTGCGGGCCCGCCAGATCAACTCCTACTTCGGCCAGTTGGGCGATGGGCTGGGTTCCAACGTGCCCCCGCAGGTGACCTCGGTCGCCCGCAAGCCGCTGTCGATCGCCTTCGAGGAGATCGCGGCCGACAAGATCGTGGCCATCCCCGTCGAGGCGCCCGCTGCTTCCGACGAGGGCGAGTCGGCCTAGCTCCGCGTCCGGACGATGCTGGCCGGCCGCACCATCGTCCTCGGCGTCTCCGGAGGCATCGCCGCCTACAAGGCGATCGAGGTCTGCCGCCGCCTGGTCGACGCCGGCGCGCACGTGGTGCCGGTGATGACCCAGGGCGCCACCCGGTTCGTGGGCGAGGTGACCTTCTCGGCCTTGGCCTCGGAGCCGGTGCAGACCTCGCTGTGGACCGAGCGCGACCCCATCCCGCACACCCGGTTGGGCCAGCGCGCCGATCTGGTGGTGGTGTGCCCGGCCACGGCCCGGCTCATCGGCGACTACGCCGCCGGCATCTCCCACGACCTGCTCACCGCCACCTTGCTCGCCACCCGGGCGCCGGTGGTGGTGTGCCCGGCCATGCACACCGAGATGTGGGAGCACCCGGCGGTCCAGGAGAACCTGGCCACCCTGCGGCGCCGGGGCGTGACGGTGGTCGATCCGGCCGAAGGTCGCCTGGCCGGTGGCGACGTCGGCGCCGGACGCCTGGCCGATCCCGATGACATCGTGGCCGCCCTCGACCGCTGCCTGGACGCCGTGCCCACCACGGGGGATCTCGACGGCCTGCGCGTGCTGGTCACCGCCGGGGGCACCCGCGAGGCCATCGACCCGGTTCGGGTCATCACCAACCGCTCGTCGGGCAAGCAGGGCTACGCCCTGGCCGAACGGGCGCAGGCCCGGGGGGCCAAGGTGACCCTCATCACCACGGTCCGGCGTCCCGTCCCGCCCGGCATCGAGGTGATCGAGGTGGCCAGCGCGGCCGACATGGAAGCCGAGGTCATGCCCCGCCGGGACGCGGACGTGATCATCATGGCCGCGGCGGTGGCCGACTTCCGGCCCGTCTCGCCGGCCGCCAGCAAGATCAAGAAGGGCGACGCCGTCCCCCAGATCGTGCTCGAGCCCACCCACGACTTCCTGGTCGACCTGGGCCAGGGCAAGGCCGAGGGCCAGACGTTGGTCGGCTTCGCGGCCGAGACCGACGACGTGGTGGCCAACGCCCGCAAGAAGCTGGTGCGCAAGCACCTCGACCTGATCGTGGCCAACGACGTGTCGGTCCCCGGAGCGGGGTTCGAGCACGACACCAACCAGGTGGCGATCATGAACGCCGCCGGGTTCGACCATGATGTTGCCCTCAGCGACAAGCGATCGATCGCCGACGCCGTGCTCGACGCGGTCGTCGCCTGGCGGACGACGACGGCCCTGGAGTCCTGACACCGAAGCTTTGACCCCCCGTTACCGGTCATCCGACCGGTCCCGAACAGGAGACACCCCGTGAGCACCTGGACCTTCACCTCGGAATCCGTGACCGAGGGACATCCCGACAAGATGGCCGATCAGATCTCCGACGCCATCCTCGATGCCATGCTCGAGCAGGATCCGATGAGCCGGGTGGCCTGCGAGACCTTCGTGACCACCGGTCTGGCCATCGTGGGCGGCGAGATCACCACCAAGGGCTACGTGGACATCCCCAAGGTGGTGCGGCGCACCATCAACGAGATCGGCTACAACCGCGAGTCCTACGGCTACGACGGATCCACCGTGGGCGTCCTGGTGTCGCTGGACGAGCAGTCGCCCGACATCGCCCAGGGCGTGGACGACTCCGAGGAGGTGCGCTCGGGCACCTCCGGCGAGGACCTGCTCAACAAGCAGGGCGCCGGCGACCAGGGGATGATGTTCGGCTACGCCTGCGACGAGACCGACGAGCTCATGCCGCTGCCGATCCACCTGGCGCATCGCATGGCCGAGCGCCTGGCGGAGGTCCGCCGGGCCGGCACGGTCCCCTACCTGCGCCCCGACGGCAAGACCCAGGTCACCTTCGACTACACCGACGGCAAGCCCACGCGGCTGCGCACCGTGCTGATCTCGACCCAGCACAACGACGGGATCGACCGCGACGAGGTCATCCGCCCCGACCTCATCGAGCACGTCATCCGCCCGGTGGTGCCGGCCCAGTTCGCCGACGACGACTACGACGTCTACGTGAACCCGACCGGCCGCTTCGTGATCGGCGGGCCGGTGGGCGACGCCGGGCTGACCGGACGCAAGATCATCGTGGACACCTACGGGGGGATGGGTCGTCACGGCGGTGGTGCCTTCTCAGGCAAGGACCCGTCCAAGGTGGATCGCTCGGCGGCCTACGCGGCGCGCTGGGTGGCCAAGAACGTGGTGGCCGCCGGTGCCGCCAGCCGCTGCGAGGTGCAGGTGGCCTACGCCATCGGCGTGGCCCGCCCGATCTCGGTGCTGGTGGAGACGTTCGGGACCGAGCAGGTGGACAACGAGAAGATCGTGGGTGCCATCGAGCAGATCTTCGACCTGCGCCCGGCTGCCATCCTGCGTGATCTCGATCTGCGCCGTCCGATCTACAAGCGGACCGCGGCCTACGGTCACTTCGGACGCCCGTCCGACGACGGTGGCTTCACGTGGGAGCGCACCGACAAGGTCGACGACCTCCGCTCGGCGTTGGGGCTCTGACCCTCCCGTTCCCGCCACCGCCAGACCCGCCGGGGCGACCGGCTGACCCCCGCGCCCCGCGCCGCCGGGCAGGTCCTCTGCCGTCGCGCCCGTCGCGCCCGTCGAGCCCGATGCCGATGCCGTGGTGGCCCGGGTGCTGCCGGATCCGCCGGCCATCGCCAAGACGTTCGACTACTCCGTCCCCGAGACCATGGCCGGCGACGTCCGGGTCGGAACCATGGTCCGGGTGAACCTGCAGGGACGCCGGGTCGGCGCCTGGGTGGTGGAGCTCGGTGTGGAACCTCCCCCGGGGGTGACGCTGGCGCCGCTGGCCAAGGTGACCGGGTGGGGGCCGGCGCCCGATCTGATCGAGCTGGCCGACTGGGGGGCCTGGCGCTGGGCCGGCCGACCGGCCCAGCTGCTGCGCACGGCCTCGCCCGACACCGCGGTGCGGGTGCTGCCTCCGGCCCGGCCCCCTCGATCGGCGCCGACGGGGCCGGTGGACACGCTGGCCGCCGAGGCGGTGGGCGCGGGCCGCGCCGTGGTGCGCCTGCCCCCGGATGCGGACACCTATGGGCTGGTGCTGGCTGCCGCCGGGCTGGGCAACGCCCTGATCCTGGTGCCTTCGGCCCGCGGGGCCCGGCACCTGGCCCTGCGGCTGGGCCGGGCCGGCATCGCCACCGCGCTGGTGCCCCGCGACTGGGCCCAGGCCCGCGCCGGCGCCACCGTCATCGGCACCCGAGCGGGGGCCTTCGCCCCGGTGGCGGACCTGGCCGCGGTGGTGGTCCTCGACGAGCACGACGAACGATGGCAACAGGAGCGCGCCCCCACCTGGCACGCCCGCGACGTCGCCGTCGAGCGAGCGCGCCGGGCGGGGGTCCCCTGCCTGCTGGTCTCGCCCACCCCCTCGCTCGAGGCCCTGGCCTGGGGTCGGCTGGTGACGCCCTCCCGGTCGGTCGAACGGGAGGGGTGGCCGGTGGTCGACGTCATCGACCGGCGCCAGGAGGACATCGGGCGCGCCGGGCTGTTCTCTCCCCACCTGGTCCAGGCCCTGCGGGGCGGCGGCCGGGTGGTGTGCGTGCTCAACCGCAAGGGTCGGGCCGGACTGCTGGCCTGCGTGCGCTGCGGCGAGACGGCGCGCTGCGAGCGGTGCGACGCGGCGGTGGCGGTGGACGCCGACGACCAGCTGGTGTGCCGCCGCTGCGGGACCGTCCGACCCCAGGTGTGCCTGAGCTGTGGAGGGACGGGCTTCAAGAACCTTCGACCGGGCGTGGCCCGGGTGCGAGAAGAGCTCGAGGCGCTGGCTCGGCGTCCGGTGGTCGAGATCAGCGCCGGGTCCGAGGCGGCGGGGTCCGACGGCGGCCGGCCCACGCCGGTGCCGGGCGTCGGGGTGTTCGTGGGGACCGAGGCGGCCCTGCACCGGCTGGATTCCGCCGACGTGGTCGCCTTCCTGGACTTCGACCAGGAGCTGCTGGCGCCCCGCTACCGGGCCGCGGAGGAGGCGCTGGCGCTGCTGGTGCTGGCCAGCCGGCTCCTGGGCGGACGGCGGGGGAGTGGGCGCCTGCTGATCCAGACCCGATTGCCCCACCACGAGGTGGTGCAGGCCGCGTCTGCTGGGGGACCCGGCGCGGGTGGCGGAGGCGGAGCTGGCCCGCCGTCAGCTCCTGCGCTACCCGCCGCTGGGCGCGCTGGCCACGGTGTCGGGTGCCGGCGCCCCCGAGTTCATGGCCCGGCTGGGGTCGCCTCCGGGCGTCGAGGTCCTCGGCCCGAGTGACGGCCAGTGGCTGTTGCGAGCCGACCAGCACCCCCCGCTGCTCGACGCCCTGGCCGCCACCCCGCGCCCGCCCGGCCGTCTCCGCATCGCGGTGGACCCCCTGCGCCCCTGACGAACGCCGCGCCACCCGGAACCGGTCGCGTGAGCGACGCCTGTCAGGTCGCTGGCGCGACAGCAATCACGGGGCGGTGGAAGCGGTCGGCGTCAGCGACTCCCCAGAGGTCGCTGACGCGACAGGTATCACGTGGGTGATGGGGTCGGGTGGACTGTGCGCTGGGGTCAGGTGGTCCAGGAGCGGCGGCGGACCTCGTAGATGCCGATGGAGGCAGCCACGGCCACGTTGAGCGAGCCGATGGCGCCCAGCTGGGGCAGGTAGCCCACGGCGTCGCAGCGGGCCAGGCAGGCCTTGGACAGGCCGCGGTCCTCGTGGCCGACGGCCAGGCATACGTCGGCGGGCAGGGCCAGCTCGTGCAGCGGCCGGGCCCCCTCGGCCAGCTCCAGTCCGATCAGGCGGTAACCGGCCGCGGCCACCTGGTCGGCCGCCTGATCGACGTCGGTGGCGTCCGTCCAGGTCAGGAAGCGCTGCGAGCCCAGGGCCGTCTTGCCCGTCTTGGGGTGGTCGGGGGACTCGGTGGGCGGCACCAGCCACAGGTGGTCGACCCGGTAGGCCGCGGCCGTGCGCAGGATCGTGCCCACGTTGTAGGGCGTCTGCACTCCGTCGAGCAGCAACGCCACACGACCCTGGCTCCGTCGACGCCAGTCGCGGTGCAGGCGCTTGAGCTCGGTGCCGGTCAGGTTGCGCACGGTCACCCCGGCGTCCGGGTCACGTGGAGGATCCGGTAGCCGCCGCGGGACCCGAAGCGGGTGGTGGGCCATCCCGACCGGTTCAACCAGTCGGTCAGCGAATCGGCCCCCAGGTGCTTGTGCACCACCAGGCAGGCCTCGCCGTGGTCGGCCAGCCGACCCAACCAGTGCCCCAGAAGGGCGTGCAGCACCGGCTTGCCCACCCGGATGGGCGGGTTGGACCAGAGGGCGTCGATCACCAGGTCCTCGGGCATCCCCTCGACCGGCTCGGGCGGGATCGGCGGGCGCCACCAGGGCAGTCACGTTGTCCACGTGAGCGGCCTCGGCGTTGGCCTTGGTCAGCTCGACGGCCCGGGCGTTCACGTCGAGCGCCCACACCCGCGCCGACGGTGCCCGCCGGGCCAGGGTCAGCGCGATGGGCCCGTAGCCACAGCCCAGGTCGACCAGGTTGGTGGCGCCGGCGGGCAACGGCGGTCCGGCCCCGAGCAGGTACCGGGTGCCCTCGTCCAGGGCATCGGCGGAGAACACGCCGCCATCGGAGGTCAGGTCCAGGGTGAGATCGGGCAGCGCCAGTCGGACCGTCCGGGGTCGGGAGGGGACCGCCGGATGCGCTTCGAAGTACTGCCCGGCGTGCGCTGGCTCCACCGGCCCGACGCTAGCCTTGCAGGCATGGCTCCCTACACCATCCGCGTGTTCGGTGATCCCGTGCTCAAGCAGCGGGCGAACGAGATCACCGACATCGACGGCGCCATCGCCCGGTTGGCCGACGACATGCTCGAGACGCTCTACGACGCCCATGGCGCCGGCCTGGCCGCCACCCAGGTGGGGGTGCAGAAGCGTTTGTTCGTGTACGACATCGACGATGACCCCATCGTCATCGTGAACCCGGTCATCACCGAGACCCGCGGCGAGTGGACCCACCTCGAGGGCTGCCTGTCGGTCCCCGGCCTGAGCTGGGAGATCGTGCGCCCCAAAGAGGTGCTGCTCACCGGCTACGACCTCGACGGCAACGAGCTGCAGATCGAGGCCGACGAGCTGGAGGCCCGGGTCTTCCTGCACGAGCTCGACCACCTCGACGGCGTGCTGCTGCTCGAGCACCTCGACGAGGACCAGCGCAAGGAGGCCCGCAAGGCCCTGCGCGAGATGGCCCTGGCCGTTCCCGAGACCGTCACCCCGCACCTCGGACTCGGTACGCGCTGAGCGCCGCCACCGCGCCCTCGATGGCGCACCGCCTGGTCTTCCTGGGCACCCCGGAGGCGGCCGTGGCGCCGCTGCAGGCCCTCCAGGCCGACGGGTTCGACATCGCGCTGGTGGTGACCCGCGCCGACGCCCGACGGGGCCGGGGCTCGGGTCTGTCGCCCAGCCCGGTCAAGGCCGCCGCCCTCGAGCTCGGGCTGCCGGTGAGCCATCGGGTGGACGACGTGCTGGATGTGGGGGCCGACCTGGGCGTGGTGGTGGCCTTCGGTCGGCTCGTCAAGCCCCACGTGCTCGACGTGGTGCCCATGGTCAACCTGCACTTCTCCCTGCTGCCCCGCTGGCGCGGCGCGGCGCCGGTGGAACGGGCCATCCTGGCCGGAGACGCCTGGACCGGCGTCTGCCTGATGGACGTGGAGGAGGGCCTCGACACCGGCGGTGTGCGGGCCGAGGCGGAGCTGGAGATCGGCCGGGACGAGACCGCCGACGAGCTGCGGGCCCGCCTGGTCGAGGCCGGGACCGGCCTGCTGCGCCACGCCCTGCGTACGGGCCTGTATCCGGCCACGCCCCAGATGGGCGAGCCCACCTACGCGGCCAAGATCGAGCCCGACGAGCTGCGCCTGGACTGGACGCGCCCGGCCGTCGAACTGCACCGAGTGGTGCGGGTGGGCGGCGCCTTCACCACCTTCCGGGGCAAGCGGCTCAAGGTGTGGCGCAGCCACGTGTTCGAGGACCGGGACTTGCACGGGCTTCGGGAGCAGGGCCAGCTGGCCGACGGGCTCCTGCCGGGCGCCCTGTACGGCGGGGGCGTGGTCACCGGCGACGGCGTGCTCGGGACTGATCGAGGTGCAGCCCGAGGGCAAGGGGCGCATGCCGGCCGAGGCCTGGCAACGAGGCCTGCAACCGACCCCCGGCGCCGACGACCGGCTGGGCGATTGAGCACGGCCTCGGCCGGGCGGCCGGACAGTTGAGCACGGCCTCGGCCGGGCGGCCGGACAGTTGAGCGGGCCGTCGGCCCGGGCCCTGGCCCGAGACGCCCTGGTGCGCATCGAGCGCGATGGGGCCTACGCCAACCTGCTGGTGCCCAGCCTGCTCGATCGCAGCCACCTCGAGCGGCGCGACCGGGCCTTCGTGACCGAGCTGGTCTACGGCGTCACCCGGATGCGACGTTCCCTCGACTGGCTGGTCGACCGCTTCCTGCACCGCGATCCTGACCCTGCCACCCGGGCCGTGCTGCGCCTCGGTGCCTACCAGCTGGTGTGGCTCGACACCCCCGCGCACGCGGCGGTGAGCGCCACGGTGGCGGTGGCCCCGGCCCGCACCAAGGGGCTGGTCAACGCGGTGCTGCGCCGGGTCAGCCAGGCCGACCGGGACTGGCCCGACGCGGCCACCCGGCTCAGCTATCCCGACTGGATCATCGACCAGCTGGGCGCCGACCTCGGACCCGAGGTGGCCACCGCCGCGCTGGAGTCGATGAACGAGTCGGCCTCGGTGGTCGAACGCGAGGACGGCTACCGCCAGGACACGGCCTCGCAGTGGGTGACCGAGGTGGTGGACGCCGAGGCGGGCCAGCTGGTGGTCGACCTGTGCGCCGGTCCCGGGGGCAAGGCCACCGGGATGGCCGCCACCGGCGCGGCGGTGGCCGCCCTGGAGCTGCACCCGGCCCGGGCCGGACTGGTGGCGGCCAACGCCCGGCGCCTGGGTTCTGCCCACCTGCTCGCCATCGCCGGCGACGGCTGCCGACCGCCGTTGCGCGACGGTCGTGCGGATCGCGTCCTGGTCGACGCGCCGTGTTCGGGCCTGGGCTCGTTGCGCCGCCGGCCCGACGCCCGCTGGCGGATCGAACCGGGCGACGTGGACCACCTGGTGGCGTTGCAGCGGAGCCTGCTCGACGCCGCCGTCGACCTGCTCCGCCCGGGCGGCGAGCTCGTCTACTCGGTGTGCACCCTCACGTCGGCCGAGACGCTGGGCGTGGACCGGTGGCTGGCCGACACCCATCCCGATCTCGTGGCCCTGGTGGCCGGCGGTCCGGACCTGGCCGGTGCCGCCGTGCCCCACGGGCGAGGCCTGCTGGTGCTGCCCCAGGCGGCGGGGACCGACGGCATGTTCGTGCTGCGGCTGCGTCGGTAGCCTCCGGCCATGTCCGATGCCCACCCGGAGGCTCCTCCCTCCGAGACCTCGCACCCCGAGTCGTCGCACCACGAGTCATCGCACCACAGCGGTCACTCGCACCCCGACGGCGGCGACCGGCTGGCGGCCAAGGTGCTGACCGTGTCCGACGGCGTGGCCGCCGGGACCAGGACCGACACCGGCGGTGCCGGGCTGGCCACTCGACTGGGGGCGGCGGACTTCGACGTGGTCGAGACGCGGGTGGTGTCCGACGGGCGCGAGTCGGTGGGGGAGGCGCTGGTGGAGATGGCCGAAGGCTTCGCCGGGCTGGTGGTGACCACCGGCGGCACCGGGTTCGGGCCCCGCGACCTCACGCCCGAGGGCACGCGGGTGGTGCTCGACCGCCAGGCGCCCGGCCTGGCCGAGGCCATGCGGCTGGTGTCTCCTCTCGGTCGCCTGTCGCGGGCGGTGGCCGGCACCCGGGGACGCACGCTCATCCTCAACACGCCCGGGTCTCCGGCGGGCGCGGTCGAGTGCCTGGAGGCGGTCCTCGACGTGGTCCCCCACGTGCTGCGCCTGCTGGCCGATGAGTCCACCGAACATCCCCGGTAGCGTCCGGTAAGTGGTCGCGGCGGACAACGACCGTTGTGACATACGACCACCACCGCACCCGAGGCGACTCGTCCCCACATGAGCCCCAGCCCCACCGACGCCCAGCACCGCAGTCGCCAGGTCGACCTCAGTCGGCTCAGCCAGGCGGTGGCGGCGGCCACCGCCGTGCGTCGCACGGTCTCGCCCCGGCCCTGGGTGGGCGCGGTGGTGGTGCCGGCCGGAGCTCCGGCTGATCACCCCGGGTTCGCCGGAGCCACCCAGGGGCGCGCCGGCACCGACGGCACCCACGCCGAGGTGGCCGCGCTCGACGCCGCCGGCGCCGGCCGCGGCCGGCGGCACCCTGTATGTGACCCTCGAGCCCTGCGCCCACGCCGGCCAGCGGGAGCGCTCCTGTGCCGATGCCGCCATCGACGCGCAGGTCGGCCGGGTGGTGATCGGTGTCCGTGACCCCGACGAGCGGGTGGCGGGCCGGGGCATCGACCGCATGCGCCAGGCCGGACTGACCGTCGAGGTGGCCGGCGAGACCCCCGGGCTCGAGTCGGCGGCCGCGGTGGTGACCGATCAGCTGGCGCCCTACCTGCACCATCGCCGCACCGGACGACCGCTCGTCATCCTCAAGCTGGCCGCCAGCCTGGATGGCGCCACCGCCGCCCCCGACGGCTCCAGCCAGTGGATCACCGGCGAGGAGGCCCGACGTGACGCCCACCGCCTGCGGGCGGACTGCGATGCCATCGCCGTGGGAGCGGGCACGGTGCGGCTCGACGACCCGGCCCTCACCGTGCGCCTGCCCGACGAGGAGCTGCCGCCCGGGTTCGTGCAGCCGCTGCGAGTGGTGCTGGGCACGGCCGCCCCCGACGCCCAGGTGCAACCCGTCCTGGAGCTGTCCGGGCCGCTGGAGTCGGTGCTCGACGACCTGGGCGAGCGCGGGGTGCTGCAGCTGCTGGTGGAGGGCGGTGCCGGGTTGGCCCACGACCTGCACCGGGCGGGCCTGGTCGACCGCTACGTGCTCTACCTGGCCCCGCTGCTGTTCGGCGGCGACGACGCCCGCGGCCTGTTCGCCGGGCCCGGGCGCGGCCACGCTGGCCGACGCCTGGCGCGGCCGGCTGCTGGCCGTCACGCCGTTGGGCGACGACCTGCGCGTCGACGTCCGGCCCCTCGGGCTACCGCCGCGGGCACCGATCCCGATACCGTCGCCGCCGGAGGCTGACCATGTTCACCGGGATCGTCGAAGAGCTGGGCACCGTGGCCGGGCGCGACGGATCGCGCCTGCGCATCCGGGCCACCGCCGTGCTCGACGGCGTTCGGCTGGGCGATTCGACCGCGGTCAACGGGTGCTGCCTCACCGTGGTGGCCTTCGACACCGAGGCCGGCTGGTGGGAGGCCGACGTCACCGACGAGAGCTACGCCCGCACCAGCCTGGGCGCGCTGCGCGCCGGCGATCCGGTGAACCTGGAGCGACCGGTCCGCCTGGAGGACCGCCTCGGCGGCCACCTGGTGCAGGGCCACGTCGACGCCGTCGGCCACATCGTCGGCGCCCGCACCGGACCTGGCCGTGCGCATGCCCGCGCCGCTGCTGCGCTACGTGGTGGAGAAGGGCTCGATCACCGTGGACGGCATCAGCCTGACGGTGGTCGAGGTGCTCGACGACGGCTTCACCGTGGCCGTCATCCCGCACACCGCGGCGGTGACCACCCTGGGCCACAAGGGCGTCGGCGATCCGGTGAACCTGGAGGTCGACGTCATGGCCAAGTACGCCGAACGCCTGCTCTCGGCCCAACTCGATTCGCGTCTCCGCCGCTCCCGCTCCCACCCCCGAGAGGTCAGCCATGACCGTCCAGCAGGAGAGTCAGCCATGACCGTGAAGAACGAGACCCGCGAGGGCTTCGCCGCCATCCCCGATGCCATCGCCGCCATCGCCCGGGGCGAGATCGTGGTGGTGGTCGACGACGAGGACCGCGAGAACGAGGGCGACCTCATCATGGCGGCCGAGTCGGCCACCCCGGAGAAGATCGCCTTCTTCGTGCGCCACACCTCCGGCGTCATCTGCGCCCCGCTGACCGGCGACCGCCTCGACGAGCTCGACATCCCGCTCATGGTGCGCGACAACACCGAGGCCCAGCGCACCGCCTTCACCTACAGCGTCGACTTCCGCCACGGCACCTCGACCGGCATCTCGGCCGGCGATCGGGCGGCCACCATCCAGAGCCTCATCGATCCGGCCACCCGGCCCGGCGACCTGGCCCGACCCGGGCCACATCTTCCCGCTGCGCTACTCCGACGGCGGCGTGCTCAAGCGGGCCGGCCACACCGAGGCGGCCGTCGATCTGGCCCGCATGGCCGGCCTGTACCCGGCCGGGGTCCTGTGCGAGATCGTCAACGACGACGGCACCATGGCCCGGGTGCCCGAGCTGCGCGAGTTCTGCGCCACCCACGACCTGCTGATGATCTCCATCGCCGAGCTGATCCGCTACCGGCGCCAGAACGAGAAGCTGGTCAAGCGGGTGGCCGAGGCCCGCATCCCCACCGACTGGGGCGAGTTCACCTGCTACGTCTACGAGTCGGTGCTCAACGGCGAGCAGCACATCGCCATGGTCAAGGGCGCGGTGCAGGGCGAGGACGACGTGCTGGTCCGGGTGCACAGCGAGTGCCTCACCGGCGACGTGTTCGGCTCGTTGCGCTGCGACTGCGGCATCCAGCTCGACCAGGCCATGCGCCTGATCTCCGAGGAGGGCCTGGGCGCGCTGGTGTACCTGCGCGGCCACGAAGGTCGCGGCATCGGCATCGGCCACAAGATCCGGGCCTACAACCTCCAGGACCAGGGCCGCGACACGGTCGACGCCAACCTCGAGCTGGGCCTGCCGGTCGACAGCCGGGAGTACGGCATCGGGGCGCAGATCCTGGTCGACCTGGGCATCACCACCATGCGCCTGCTGACCAACAACCCGGCCAAGTTCGGTGGCCTGGAGGGCTTCGGCCTGGAGGTCACCGGCCGGGTGCCGGTGGAGACCGTGCCCAACCCCGAGAACCTGGCCTACCTACGCACCAAGCGGGAGCGGATGGGTCATCTGCTCGACGGCCTCGACGACCCCACCTGAGGGCTCGTCGGGTCGCCGAGGTGGCATCGGCGGCGCGGGCTCGGACGCCCGGGGCTTGACCAGGCGCATGGCCCGCTTCTCGACCAGGTGCCAGGAGGCGTAGCCGAAGGCGGTGGCCAGCACCGCCCCTTCGACGAAGGCGAGCCAGGGCTGGTGCACGTGCACCAGGCCGACCCACACCAGGAACTGCTGGACCACGAAGCCGCTCAGGTACATGCCGTAGGAGGGATCGCCCAGGCGGTGGAGCCGCTCGGCCGGCCGGCAGGGGAGCGTGCCCACGTAGATGATCAGGCAGGCCAGCGCGGGGATGGCCACCATGGCCTGGTGGGTGGTGATGCCGATGACGGCGAGCACCAGCGCGCCCAGGCGCCACCAGGTGGCGGCGCACGACCAGGTGGCTGACCTCGGCGATGAGCACCCCGGCCACGAACCACACGCCCAGGCGTACCGCGTTGTTGAGCCACAGGCCGTTCCAGTGCTGGTGCATGATGATCGTGGGGTTGGCCACCGAGGTGTTGTAGAAGAACAGCCCGACCGCCAGCACGGCCGCCAGCAGCCACCAGCGCACCAGGCGGAGCATGCCCAGCAGCGAGCAGGGCCAGGTAGGCGCCGATCTCGTAGGGGAGCGTCCAGAAGCTGCCGTTGACCCCGCTCAGGGGCTGGTGGCGGAACACGCCGGGCAGCCGGAAGGTGATGGGCGACATCACGACGTTGTGGTACAGGTAGCCCCACGACTGGGAGCTGGTGAAGTAGGAGCGCAGGCTCCAGTCGGTGGCGATCGGGCCGACCACCAAGACGCTCAACGACGATGGTGACCAGGAAGGCCGGCCAGATGCGCATGGCCCGCTTGGCCAGGAACCAGAGCCCCTCGGGCTGGCGGTGCCAGCTCTGGGCCACCAGGTAGCCGCTGGTGGTGAAGAAGATGGCCACGCCGATGTGGCCCCAGGTGACCCCCAGGGAGTGCCCGAAGTGGATGGGCTGGGGTTCGTGGGTGCCGGTGGTGGTGAAGGCGTGGCTGAACACGACCATGAGCGCGGCCAGGATGCGGATGACATCGAACAGGGGCTGGCGCGTGCCGGCCGGGCGGCCGTGCTGGCCGGAGCGGCGGACACCGCTGGTTCGTACCCGGTTGTGGTGGCACCCATGACGTTCGATCCTCGCGGCGGCGGCTCCGCGCCAGATGAGATGACGATGAGAATAGGCTGTGAACGGGGTTGGCTACGATCGCGGCGATGTCTTCCAACTTCAAGGCGGCCCGATCGGTCACCGGCGCGGTGGATGGCGCCGGGGTGCGGGTGGCCGTCATCTGCGCCCGCTTCAACGACCTGATCACCCAACGCCTGCTGGACGGGGCGTTGGCCGGCCTCGGTCGCCAGGGCGTGCACGAGGGGGACGTCACCGTGGCCTGGGTGCCCGGCGCCTTCGAGATCCCGCTGGCCGCCAAGCAGTGCGCGGCCTCGGGCCAGTTCGACGCCGTGATCTGCCTCGGGGCCGTCATCCGGGGCGACACCGCCCACTTCGAGTACGTGGCCGGACCCTGCGCCGAGGGCATCCAGCGGGCCGCGCTCGACACCGGCGTGCCCATCGTCTTCGGGGTGCTGACCACCGAGAACCTGGACCAGGCGCTCAGCCGCAGCGATGTGGACGGCGACGACAAAGGGGCCGAGGGGGCCCGCACCGCCCTGGAGATGGTCGACCTGCTCAGGAAGCTCCCGCGCTGACCAGACTTGGTTGGCCCTTCCCGCAAATCGGGAATCCTTGTGTGCGGCCACCGCACATTTTGATGCCCAGAATGGAAAAGACGGGCGAGCGAGGACCCGGACCGTGGGACGGCTCCGGCTAGCCGGCGGCCACGCCGACCAGGTGGCCGATCAGGGCCACCACGGCCATGGCCACCGCACCCAGGCCCAGCATGCGGACCGTGGGCCGCCCGAACGGGGCGCCACCGGCGGCCGCGCCGGCCGCGCCCAACGCGCGCCAGACCCGACCAGGGCGGCTATCGCCGGCACCACCACCCGGGCCGTGGTCGACCAGCCGAAGGCCAGCACGGCCAGCAGCGGGATCAGCGCCCCCACCGAGAAGGCGATGGCCGACGATGCCGGCGGCCTGGGTGGGGCGGGCCAGGGTCTCATGGGTCAGCCCCAGCTCCTCGGCCATGTGCACGGCCAGCACGTCGCCCCGGGACAGCTCGACGGCCACCTCGTGGGCCAGATCGTGCGACAGCCCCTTGTCGATGTAGATGCGGGTCAGCTCCCGCAGCTCGCGCTCGGGCGTCTCGGCCAGCTCCCGCCGCTCCTTGGCGATGTCGGCCTGCTCGGCGTCGCGCTGCGAGCTGACCGAGGTGTACTCGCCGATGGCCATCGAGAAGGCGCCGGCCACCAGGGCCGAGATCCCGGCCAGCACCACGGCGTGGCGACCAGCCCCGGCCGCGGCCACCGCGATGATCAGGCAGGCGGTGGACACGATGCCGTCGTTGGCGCCCAGCACCGAGGCGCGCAACCATCCCGGCTCGGTTCGAGTAGTGACGTTCGGCGTGCAACGAAGGCGGTGGCACGCTGACATCAAACCGCGCCGACCGCAGTATGACAACGGAAGCAGCCAACACGGATCCTGTTCGGCGACCTTGATGGGATTCGGTTGTGGGGCCGCCCAGCCGCTTGGATACGGTGTCACGCCATGCTCAAGCTGGTGCTGCCCAAGGGTTCGTTGGAGAAGGCCACCGTCGAGTTGTTCGAGGCGGCCGACCTCCGGGTGCATCGGAGCTCGGATGTGGCCTACCAGGCGACCATCAACGATCCCCGCGTCGACGACGTGCGCATCCTGCGTCCCCAGGAGATCCCGGCCTACCTGGCCGACGGGCTGTTCGACCTGGGCATCGCCGGACGGGACTGGATCGAGGAGACCTCCGCCGACGTGGTGACCATCGGCCGCCTCGAGTACTCCAAGGCCACGGCCAACCCGGTGCGCATCGTGGTGGCGGTGGGGGCCGACTCCCCGTGGCGCGAGGCCCGCGACCTGCCTCAGGGCGTTCGGGTGTCCACCGAGTACCCGCGGCTGACCAAGCGGTACTTCGAGGGGTTGGGCATCGATGCCGACGTGCGCCTGTCCTACGGGGCCACCGAGGCCAAGGTGCCCGACATCGTCGACTGCATCGTCGAGCTGACCGAGACCGGCCGGGCCCTGCGAGCCGCGGGACTCCAGATCATCGACACCGTCATGACCTCCTACACCGAGCTCATCGCCAACCCGGCCGCGGCCGCCGATCCCGGCCAAGTCCCACGCCATGCACCAGCTGCACACGCTGCTGGAGGGGGTCCTCGAGGCCCGGGGCAAGGTGCTGGTGAAGCTGAACGTGCAGGCCGGCCCAGCTCGACGCCGTGATCGAGCTGCTCCCGGCCATGAAGACCCCCACCGTCAACGAGCTCTACGCCGGCCAGGGCTACGCGGTCGAGACGGTGGTGCCCAAGTCGGACATCAACACCCTGATCCCGGCGTTGCGCGACCAGGGGGCCACCGACATCATCGAGCTCCCCATCGCCAAGATCGTCCACTGATGCCCGAGTCGCGTCCCGTGGGGGAGCTGGCCGAGGGGACTGGTGACCGGGCGGGTGGCCAGCTTCGACGATCCCGCGGGGCTACGGCACGGTGGTGGCCGACGACGGCCGCGGCCCCTGGTTCTTCCACTGCACCGCCATCGCCGACGGCACCCGCACCATCGCCGAGGGCGCGCCGCGTCACCTTCGAGGTGGTGGCCGGGCATCTGGGCCGCTACGAGGCCATCGACATCCGCCCGGCCTGAGCCGGGCTCGACCGGTGCGGAGCCCTCGGCGCAGGTCGGGCTCGGCTCGGCTGCGCTGGCGGAGCTGCACGAAGGCCATCTGCAGCTGGGTCTGGGCGTCGCGCAGGGCGGCGCCGTCGGGGCCCAGGCGGTCCTCCACCGCGTCGAGCACGGCGGTCAGCGCATCGATGGCCAGCGCCGCCTCCTCGAAGTGGGGCGGATCCTGGCTCAGGTGGATGCGAGCCAGCTCGTAGAAGCCGCCCAGGTGGTTCAGGAGCACCTCGGCGGCGGGGGCCGCGGCCAGACGGGCCTGGGCCTCGGCCATCTCCAGCAGCATCTCCTCGAGCTGGGCCCGCTCCTCGGGCGACAGGCACTCCAGGTCGATGCCGGCGGCGGACGCGGCCTCGGCCAGGACCTCGTCGGACAGGGCGGCCCGGTCGATCGGCGCGCCGGCCTGCCCGGCGCCTGGCGACCCCGGCCGGCCGGGGCGGCGCGCCCGAGCCCGATTGGCCGCTGCCGCCTCGGTCGCGGTTGACGGGTACCTCGCCGCCAGGGGTCCACAGGCTCATCGGTCAGTTGCTCCGGTTCTCGAGGTGGTCGATGCGGCGCCGGTGTCGTGTTCGACCGACTGCCCTGGTACTCTATGCGGGCTACAACTCAGGAAAGCGGGGTTCGCCCCCACCCGTCCACCGAATGCCCTCGTGGCACCGAGTGCGCCGGGTCGACTCGTCAGCCGGCTGCTCACGCCGTCGGCTCATGGCGGATGTCGGCATTCCGACGTCCGCCATCGTCGTTCCTGGTGGCGGGCGTGCCCAGCCCACGCGACAGAGAGGACCTGCGCATTGATGAGGAGTGACCGGCAATAGCTGCCGCCCCGAACGACGAGCCCCGGATCAACGATCGGATCCGAGCCCGCGAGGTGCGCCTGGTGGCGCCCGACGGGGAACAGATCGGCATCAGACCGTTGCCCGAGGCGCTGGCCATGGCCCGCGAGCTCGAGTTGGATCTGGTCGAGGTGGCCGACAAGGCCAACCCGCCGGTCTGTCGGATCATGGACTACGGGAAGTACAAGTACGAGGCCGCCCAGCGAGCCAAGGAATCCCGTCGCAAGAGCACCAACGTCGTGGTCAAGGAGATGAAGTACCGACCCAAGATCGGGCACGGCGACTTCGACACCAAGACCAAGAAGGTCGAGAAGTTCCTGGGTGAGGGACACAAGGTCAAGGTGACCATCATGTTCCGAGGCCGGGAGATGCAGCACCCCGAGCTGGGCAAGCGCATCCTCGACGAGGTCGCCACCGACGTCGCTCACATGGGACGGGTCGAGGTC
The DNA here is from genome assembly GCA_963793965.1 of uncultured Microthrixaceae bacterium. Classification (GTDB taxonomy): domain Bacteria; phylum Actinomycetota; class Acidimicrobiia; order Acidimicrobiales; family Acidimicrobilacustridaceae; genus UBA4742. The sequence continues at coordinate 18,710 of CAWCCB010000004.1, read as the reverse complement.
TATCCCAAGCTCGACGGACGCAACATGACCATGGTGCTCGCACCCGACAAGCGGGCGCAGGCGGCCCGAGCGGCCGAACGCAAGCGAGAGACCGAGGGTCAGTCCACCAACGGCACCGAACCGGCCACCGCCCCCGCCGCCGAGGCGGTCGAGGCCACCGAACCCAACCGCAGCAGACCCCGGCTCGTCCGCCGAGCCCGAGGCCAACCTCGACCCAGCACCGGTCGAGGCCACCGCCGAAGCCGACGCCCCCGAGGCCCAGGTTCCCGGCGACTGATCCAGGCTCCGCCTGGTTCCCGACGAAGGACTCCACGACATGCCGAAGATGAAGACCCATCGGGGCGCGGCCAAGCGCTTCAAGCAGACCGGGTCGGGCAAGATCATGCGCCGCAAGGCCAACCTGAACCACATCCTCGAGAAGAAGAGCCCGGCGCGCAAGCGCCGGCTCGGCAAGTCCACCGAGGTCACCGGGGGCGACCTCGCCCACGTCAAGCGGCAGCTCGGCATCTAGCCAGCTGATCCGCCCGGTCGGTCCGCCCTCGCACGGGGCGTGCCCGCCACCCCTTCTCGAACCCCTCTCTGAAAGGAGCCCCCGATGGCCAGAGTCAAGCGTGCTGTCGCCAGCAAGAAGCATCGTCGCTCGACCCTCGAGCGCGCCAAGGGCTACTACGGCAACAAGAGCCGCTCGTACCGGGCGGCCAACGAGCAGGTCATGCACTCCGGCCAGTACGCCTTCCGTGACCGCCGGGCCCGCAAGGGCGAGTTCCGCAAGCTCTGGATCCAGCGCATCAACGCGGCCTGCCGCCTCAACGGCATCAGCTACAGCCGCTTCATCAACGGGCTGAACGTGGCCGGGGTCGAGGTCGACCGCAAGGTCCTGGCCGACCTGGCCGTGGCGGAACCCCAGGCGTTCGCGGCGCTGGTCGAGGTGGCGAGCGCCGCCAACGAGGCCAACACCAGCGAGGCCAAGGCTTCCTGATCTCCCGTCCCCGTGCCGAGCGATCCCGATCCGTGGTCGTCGTTCGAAACGGTCGGGATCAAGCATCCGCTGGTCGGCCAGCTCCGCCGACTGTCTCGCCGTCGACGTGAGCGGGTCGACCAGGGCCAGTTCCTGGTCGAGGGCCCGACCCTGATCGGCGTGGCGCTCGACGCCGGCGCCTCCGTCGAGCTGGTGGTCCGCGACGGCGCCGCGCCCGACGACGGGCACGTGGCCGAGCTGGCCCGGCGGGCCGACGGCGCCGGTGCCCGGGTGGTCGTGCTCGCCCCGGGTGGCATGGCGCGCATCTCCGATGCCGTGACCCCCCAGTCGTTGGCCGCGGTGGTGCGACGGCCCAACGCCACCCTCGACTCGCTGCTGACCGGGCCCGGCTGTCCAGGACCGACCGCTGATCGTGCTGGCCGAGGTGTCCGATCCGGGCAACGCCGGCACCCTGTTGCGCTCGGCCGAGGCGTCGGGCTGCGCCGGGGTGATCTCCTGTGGCGGGGTGGATCCCTTCGGGCCCAAGACGGTGCGGGCCTCGGCCGGCGCCGTGTTCCTGGTGCCCATCGTGGAACAGCCCAGCCTGCGCTTGACCCTGGCCGCCCTGGGCGACGCCGGGGTCCGGCGCATCGGTCTGGTGGCCCACGGCGGCCAGCCGCTGGGCGAGGCGGACGTGACCGGCCCGGTGGCCTTCGTGCTGGGCAGCGAGTCCCACGGCCTGCCCGACGGGCTGGATCGCGCCCTGGACCAGGTGGTGACGATCGCCACCGAGGGGCGGGGCGAGAGCCTGAACGTGGCCATGGCCGGCACCCTGGCCGTGTTCGAGGCCGCCCGTCAGCGGCGCTCGACCCGCTGAACGCCGGCCCTCAGCGCCGCTCGACCCGCTGCACGCCGGCCCCGGGCCGCCACCACTCGATCACCAGGTGGTCACCGCCGGGCATCAGCATCGACACCCGCTCGGGTTCGACCCGGAACAGGTCGAACGGGGTGGGCACCTCCTGGTCGGTGGCCTCCTTGAAGGCACGTCCATGAAGTCGCGCTTGGTGTCCTCGTCGGTCACCTCCACCGCCCGCCCGCTGATGGTGGCGTCGCCCTGGGCCACGTTCTTGTCGGCGGTGGCGTTGTGCAGCGTCAGCCGCGGGTCTCGGCGCACGTCGGCCAGCTTGCGCGACTCGGGCATGCTGCCCAGCCACAGCTGACCGTCGGCGAACAGCGGCTCCCAGCCGCTGATCCGCGGCGAGCCGTCGGCCCGCAGGGTGGCGACCAGGGCCAGACCGGTGTCGTCGAAGCGGGCCTGCACCCGGCCGGCCAGCTCGGGCGCCTCGTGTTCGAAATCTCCCCAGGTGGTCATCGCGCCATCATGTGCGCGCCATCCCTGACATCTCCGTGTCAGGGATGGCCGATAGGCTCGATCCCATGCGAGCCAGCCGGCTGGTGGCCCTGCTCCTGCACCTCCAGGCCCGAGGCTCGGCCACCGCGCCCGAGCTGGCCGAGCTGCTGGGGGTGTCGGTGCGCACCATCTACCGCGACATCAGCGCCCTGCAGGCGGCCGGCGCCCCGCTGTGGACCGAGACCGGTCCGGCCGGGGGCGTGCGCCTGGTCGAGGGCTGGCGCACCGAGCTGGACGGCCTGACCACCGAGGAGGCGGCCGCCCTGTTCCTGGGTGGGCCGCCCGGCGTGGTGGACGACCTGGGCCTCGGTCCGGTGCTGGCCGCGGCCCAGGTGAAGATGCTGGCCGCCCTCACGCCCGAGGCCGCCGTGCGGGCCACCGCGGCCCGGCCGCGCTTCCTGCTGGACGCCCCGGGCTGGTTCCACCGCCACGAGCCCGACCGGCCCTGGCCGACGGTGGCCGCCGCGGTGTGGGGCGACCGCCGCCTCGACCTCCGCTACCGCCGCGGTGAGGCCGGCTGGACCGCCGGGTCGACCCGCTGGGCCTGGTCCTCAAGGCCGGCGTCTGGTACCTGGTGGCCCGCCACCGCGGCGAGCTGCGCACCTACCGGGTGTCGCGCCTGATCACCGAGCCGCGGCCGCGGCCCGAGACCTTCGAGCGACCCGGCGGCTTCGACCTGGCCACGGCCTGGGCCAGGACGCTCGGCCGAGTTCGATCGATCCATCCTGCGGGACGTGGGTCGGATCCGGGTCAGCCCCCACGGCGCCCGCCTGCTGCCCGGTGGCCGTCCCTCGGCGGCCACCGACGAGTCGTGGCCGGGGCCGGTCCGCCCGATGCCGAGGGCTGGATCGAGCTCGACCTGGCGGTGGAGTCCGAGGCGGTGGCCCATCACCAGCTCTTCGGCCTGGGCCGCGCACGTCGAGGTGCTGGCCCCCGCTCGCCTGCGCCGGGCGATGGCGGGCAGGGCGGGCCATCGGCGCTGCACCGACATCTCGGGCCCGCCGGCCCGGGTCGGCGCGATCGGTCGCCTCGAGCACCGGATCTCGATCGGCATCCGAACTGATTGGACGAGGATGAGGACCGGCGGCAAGGCTCCCCGACGATGATCGACGAGATCCATCGCATCGCGGCCGAGGCGGTCGAGGCGGCGCGCTCGGCGGCCGAGCCTCGAGGACCTGCACGCCGTCGAGCTCGAGGTGCTGGGCAAGGCCGGGCCGCTGGCCGAGTTCAAGAAGCAGGTGGGCGGGCTCGAGCCCGACCAGCGACGTCGCCGTGGGCCAGGCGCTCAACCAGTCCCGCCACGACATCGAGGCGGCCGTGGCCGAGCGCCGCGACACCCTCGAGGCCCAGGCGCGGCGCCAGACCCTGGCCGCCGAGCACCTGGACCTGACCGAGATCGAGGTCGAGCGTCGCCGGGGCCACCTGCACCTGGTCACCCAGACCCGCGACGCGCTGGAGGACATCTTCGTGGGGATGGGCTTCTCGGTGGCCGAAGGCCCCGAGGCCGAGAGCGACTGGTACAACTTCGAGGCGCTCAACCTGCCCGCCGCCCACCCGGCCCGCAGCATGTACGACACCCTCTACCTCGACCTCAACGAGCCCGAGACCACGCTGCTGCGCACCCACACCTCGCCGGTGCAGATCCGGGTCATGGAGTCCCAGCAGCCCCCGATCTACTCGGTGATGCCCGGGCGCACCTACCGGCGCGACACCGCCGACGCCAGCCACATGCCGGTGTTCCACCAGATCGAGGGCCTGGTGGTCGACCGCGGCATCACCCTGGGCGATCTGGCCGGCACGCTGGAGGCGTTCACCTCCGCCTACTTCGGCGGCTCCATCCACTCGCGCCTGCGTCCCGTCGTACTTCCCGTTCACCGAGCCCTCGGCCGAGTACGACATCAACTGCCTGGTGTGCGAGGGCGCGGGCTGTCGCACGTGCGGCCAGACCGGTTGGCTGGAGCTGGGTGGCTGCGGGATGGTCCACCCCAACGTGTTCGCGGCCGTGGGCTATGACCCCGAGGAGTGGTCCGGCTTCGCCTTCGGGTTCGGCATCGAGCGCCTGGCCCTGATGCGCTACGGCATCGAGGACATCCGCGACCTGTTCACCAACGACGTGCGCTTCCTGGGTCAGTTCTGATGCGGTCCTGTTGTCGTGGCTGCGGGAGTTCGCCCCCATCGAGGGCGACCCGGTCGTGCTGGGCGAGCACCTGAGCGACCTGGGCATGGCCGTCGAGTCGATCGAGTACCCCGGTGCCGGCCTGGACGGCATCGTGGTGGCCCGGGTGCTCGACCTGCGTCCCCATCCCAACGCCGACCGCATGCAGCTGGTGGACGTCGACGCCGGCGACGGCCAGCCCCTGCAGATCTGCTGCGGCGCCTTCAACATGGCGGTGGGCGATCTGGTGCCCCTGGCCACCATGGGCACGGCGATGCCCAACGGCATGAAGATCGAGCGCAGCAAGAAGCGGGGCGAGTGGTCCAACGGGATGTTGTGCTCGGGTCGCGAGCTGGGGCTGGGCGACGACCACGCCGGCATCCTGGTCCTCGACACCGACGAGCCGCCGGGCACCGACCTGCGACACGGCCCTGGGCATCGAGCGCCGACGTGCTCTACGACCTGGAGATCAACCCCAACCGGCCCGACGCCATGTCGGTGGCGGGCGTGGCCCGGGACCTGGCCGCCCGACTGGGCGTCGCCTTCCGGCTGCCCGAACCGTCGGTGCGCCCTGCCGGCGAGGGGTCGCCCAGCCGCCCGGCCTCGGTGGAGATCCTCGACCCGGACATCTGCGGCCGCTTCTACACCCGGGTGCTCGAAGGCGTGCAGATCGGGCCGTCGCCGGCCTGGATCGCCGAGCGCCTGGTGGCGCTGGGCATGCGTCCCATCAACTGCGTGGTCGACGCCTCGAACTACGTCATGCTCGAGCTGGGCCAACCCACCCACACCTACGACCTGGACCGACTGGCGGTGGGCGCCGACGGGACGGCCGGGCTGCGGGTGCGCCGGGGACGCGAGGGCGAGACGCTCGAGACCCTCGACGGGCTCACCCGCACCCTCGGTCCGGCCGACGCGGTGATCACCGATGCCGACGACGTGGCCGTCGGCCTGGCCGGGGTGATGGGTGGTGCGTCCACCGAGATCTCCGAGACCACCACCTCGGTGCTGTTGGAGCTGGCCTGGTGGGATCCGATGACCGTGGCCCGCACCTCGAAGCGGCTGAACCTGCGCAGCGAGGCGTCGGCCCGCTTCGAGCGGGGGACCGACCCCGAGATCGCCGAGCTGGCCGCCCGCCGCTTCGCCGAGCTGCTGGCCCCGACGGGGGCCCGGCTGACCACCGACGTGGTCGACGCCCGGGGCGCTCTCCCCGGGCCGGCCCACGTGGCGGTGCGCACCGCCCGGGTGAACGCCATGCTGGGCACCGACCTCACCGCCACCCAGATCCGGCAACCTGCTCACCCCCATCGGCTTCGGGGTGGCAGGCCGCGCGACGAGGACGTGCAGCAGGTGACGGTCCCGAGCTTCCGGCCCGACACCACCACCGAGATCGACGTGATCGAGGAGGTGGCCCGCCACTTCGGCTACGCCAACATCACCCCCACCGTCCCGCCGTCGTTGCGGGCCGGGCGGCTGACCCCCCGCCAGCTCGATCGGCGGCGGGTGCGCGACATCCTGGTCGGGCTGGGCTACGACGAGGCCATGCCGCTGGCCTTCCTGGCGCCCGACGACCTGGATCAGGCCGGGGTGGCCCAGCCGTCGATCCGGCTGACCAACCCGCTGGCCGCCGAGGAGTCGGTGCTGCGCCCGTCGCTGCGTCCCGGTCTGCTCAAGAGCATCCGCTACAACCAGTCTCACCGCCAGACGCGACGTCGCCCTGTTCGAGATCGGCAAGGCCTTCGGGCTGCCGGCCGGGCCCGGACTGCCCGACGAGCGGGAGATCCTGGCGGTGGTGCGCTCCGACGCCGACGTCGCGCGCCGCGATCGAGGCCTGGACGGTGCTGCGCGACAGCCTGGGTGTCGACGGGGTGACCCTCGAGCAGGCCCCGGTGGACGGCCTGCACCCGGGTCGCTCCGCCCGGCTGATGGCCGGCGAGGCCGTCCTGGGGGCGCTGGGGGAGATCGATCCGGCCGTGCTCGACGCCCTCGGGATCGTCGGTCGGGTGGCGTGGCTGGAGGTCGACCTCGACGCGCTCCTGGATCTGACCCCATGGGGTCGAGGCCTACGCGCCGGTGAGCCGGTACCCGTCGAGCGACATCGACCTGGCCTTCGTGGTCGACGAGGACGTGGCCGCCGGCGCGGTGCGGGCCACCATCGTCGAGGCCGGCGCCCCGCTGGTGCGGGCCGTGCGCCTGTTCGACGTGTTCCGCAGCGACGCCCTCGGCCCGCGGACGGCGCAGCCTGGCCTTCGCCCTGCGCCTGCAGGCCGACGACCGCACGCTCACCGACGACGAGGTGGCCGAGGTGCGCGCCGCGGTGATCACCGCGGTGGCCGCGCGCCCACCACGGCGAGCTGCGCGGCTGATCTCGCCCCGCCTCGCCGATCCCTCGGGTGCCGCCGGCGAGGCATCGAAGGCCTGCCGACGGCTCAGCGGGTCTTGAGCAGGTACTCGCTCATGGCCGCCAGGCGGATGCGGTCGAGGTCCAGGAAGGCGGTGACGCTGTCCATCATGGTGGCCAGGTTGGCTTCCAGCACCGCCGGATCCCCGTCGGCGCAGTAGAAGAGCATGGGGTCGTTCACGTGCTCGGCCGACGGCCAGGCCTCCTCGACGATGCCCCGGTAGGGCGGCGCGCCCGGCGGTCACGGCCCGGGCCACGGCGTTGCGCACGTAGCGGGTCCGAGGCTGGATCTCGGTCGACATGGGGGTCTGGGTGCCGTACCAGTGGGCGTACCAGGCCTCGTCGTCGAGCCGGTCCGGCTTCTCCATGAGGGTGAGCACGACCACGCCCCGGGAGCGCTCGCCGTCGGGCCAGTCGCGAGGCGCCGACCAGGGGTTGGCGCCGTAGTCGGTGGGCAGCGACTCGGTGACCAGGTACCCGGCCAGTCGGTCGGCTGACTCCGGACAGGATCGCCTCGTAGGGGCCACGATCGTCGTGGCAGTCGAGCCACACCGACACCAGCGCCACCGGCGCCGGATCCTCGGCGGGGGCGGGCAGGGGCACCTGGGCCGCGGCCGCCTCGGTGTCGGCCACGCTGATGGACAGCCCGGCCGGTCCGAGGGCCAGCAGCTCCGCCGCGGTCGGCCCGAGCAGGCGCTCGACCCACGCCGGCTCCGCCGGACCCGTGCCCTGCCACAGCAGGTAGACCAGCTTCTCCATCGTCGCCTCCCGTGTCCGCCCGGCGCGGACCGCTCGACCGGACTGCCCGGACCGCTAACCGTCCCGGCACGGTTGACCCACGAATCGGTGGGCCGAACGTGCCGGAGTCGGGACGCGAATTGCATGTTTATGCGTATATCCGTATGATCGTGCGATGATCTCCGTCGGTGTCATCGGGGCGTCGGGCTTCACCGGCGCCGAGCTGCTGCGGCTCTGCGCCGGCCATCCCGACCTGCAGGTCGAGCTGGCCACGGGCGACACCCAGGCCGGCACCCGGGTGGCCGACCTGTACCCGAGCCTGACCGCCCACTATCCCGACCTGGTCTTCGCCCCCTACGAGCCCGGCGCGGCCCAGGGCCTCGACCTGTGCTTCCTCGGCCTGCCCCACGGCGCCTCGCAGGGCATCGTGGCCGAGCTTCGGGGCCAGGTGAAGTGGATCGTCGACCTGGCCGCCGACTTCCGCCTGCACGATCCCGACCTGTATCCCGACGTGGTACGGCGAGGCCCACACCGCCCCCGAGCTGTTGGGCGAGCTGGTCTACGGCCTGCCCGAGCTGTTCCGGGCCCAGATCGCCGGGGCCAGCGGCGTGGCCGCCCCGGGCTGCTATCCCACCGCCGCCACCCTGGCCCTGGCGCCGCTGGTGCGGGCCGGGGTGATCGAGCCCCAGGGCATCATCGTGGACGCGGCCAGCGGCGTGTCGGGGGCCGGGCGGGGCCTCAAGCCCGCCAACTCGTTCTGCACGGTGGACGAGGACTTCAACGCCTACGCCCTGCTCACCCACCGCCACACGCCCGGAGATCGAACAGGCCGTGGGCGAGGCCGCCGGGCTTGGGTGCCGGCGGGGTGCAGGTGCTGTTCACCCCGCACCTGGCTCCCATGAACCGGGGGATCCTGGCCACCTGCTACGCCCGACCCACCGCCGCCACCTCCACCGACGCGCTGCTCGGGCTCTACCGCGAGGCGTACGCGGGCGAGCCCTTCGTGGTGGTCACCGACGGCTCCCCGTCGACCAAGGCCACCTTCGGCTCCAACGCCGCCCATCTGACGGCCCGCTTCGACCCTCGCACCGGCTACGTGATGGCCATCGCCGCCATCGACAACCTGGTCAAGGGCGCGTCGGGGCAGGCGGTCCAGTGCGCCAACCTGCTGGCCGGGCTCGACGAGACGGCCGGGCTCAGCGCCCTCGGGATCTACCCGTGAGCCACGACGCCGCGACCAGCCGCCGGCGCCGCCCCGGACCCGTCCGGGGCCGACCGGCTGGCCGCGGCCAGCGCCGCGGGCCGGCCTGCTGGTCGAGGCCCTGCCCTACATCCGGCGGTTCCTGGGGTCGACCATCGTCATCAAGTACGGCGGCAACGCCATGGTCGACGCGCGAGGCCGCCGCCCGCTTCGCCGAGGACGTGGTGCTCATCCAGGCCGTGGGCATCCGCGTGGTGGTGGTCCACGGCGGTGGTCCCCAGATCGGCGATCTCATGGCCCGGCTGGGCAAGGAGCCCGAGTTCCGCGACGGCCTGCGGGTGACCGACGCCGAGACGCTCGACATCGCCCGCATGGTCCTGGTGGGCAAGGTCAACCGCGACATCGTGTCGTCCATCAACATGCACGGCCCGCTGGCCGTGGGCCTCTCGGGCGAGGACGCCGGGCTCATCACCGCCCACGTGCGCAACCCGGAGCTGGGGTTCGTGGGGGACGTGGCCGCGGTCAACCCCGCCATCCTCCACCGCCTCCTGGCCGAGAACATCATCCCGGTGCTGTCCACCATCGGGGCCGACCTGGAGGGCCAGGCGTACAACATCAACGCCGACAGCGTGGCCGGGGCGGTGGCCGCCGCGCCTGGGAGCCGAGAAGGTCATCTACCTGACCGACGTCCCCGGCCTGCTGCGCGACGTGGCCGATCCCGGGAGCCTCATCACCCGCATCTCGGCGCCCGAGCTGCGGTGCGCTCATCGCCGACGGCACCCTCACCGGCGGCATGATCCCCAAGGTCACCGCCTGCCTCGAGGCCCTCGACCGTGGCGTCGGGCTCCGCCCATCTCCTCGACGGCCGGGTGGCGCACGTGGTGCTGCTCGAGCTGTTCACCGACTCGGGCATCGGCACCATGATCACCCGTTCGATCGGCGCCACGCTCATGAGCGGTCCGGGTCCCGACCGGCGTCCCGCCGGCCCAGGGCCGGTCCACCCCCCGGTGCCCAGCGTGCCCGAGGGCCGCGACCACTGCCCGTTCTGGCCGACCTACGGGCCGCCGTCACGCCAGTTCGTGCGGGGCCGGGGCACCGAGATCTGGGACAGCGCCGGACGGCGCTACCTCGACTTCCTGGGGGGCCTGGCCGTGGTGGCCCTGGGCCACGCCCATCCCGAGGTGGCCGAGGCCATCGCCGCCCAGGCCGGGACGCTGCTGCACACCTCCAACCTGTTCGCCACCGTGCCCGGTGCCGAGGTGGCCGTCACCATCGACGAGCTGCTCGGCGGCGGCGGCCAGGTGTTCCTCTGCAACTCGGGGGCCGAGGCCAACGAGGCGGCCATCAAGCTGGCTCGCCGCTGGGGCGGCCGGGGCCGCACGTGGTGGTGAGCGCCTACGGCTCGTTCCACGGCCGCACCCTGGCCACGCTGCACGCCACCGGCCAGCCCGCCAAGCACGAGGCCTTCCAGCCGCTGCCCGAAGGGTTCCGCCATGTGGCCTGGGACGACCTCGAGGCCCTGGAGGCGGCCATCGATCCCTCGGTGGCCGCCGTGCTGCTCGAGCCCATCCAGGGGGAGGGCGGCGTCAACCCGGCCACCGCCGCCTACTTCCAGGGCGTGGCCCGACTGTGCGCCGAGCGCGGACGTGCTGCTCATGGTGGACGAGGTGCAGACCGGGCTGGGCCGCACCGGTCGATGGTTCGGCTTCGAGCACTACGGCATCACCCCCGACGTGGTCACCCTGGCCAAGGCCCTGGGCAACGGCGTGCCCATCGGGGCGTGCTGGGCCCGCCGGGAGATCGCCGCGGTCATGGCAGCCGGGCGACCACGGCAGCACCTTCGGCGGCCAGCCCCTGGCCGCGGCCGCGGCCCGGGCCGTGCTGGCCGTCATGCAGCGCGAGGACGCGCCCGGCCTGCGCCACCCGCGCCGGGGCCGCGGCTGCAGAGCCGCGCTCGAGGCCCTGCCCCAGGTCGTCTCGGTGCGGGGCGCCGGCCTGTTGCTCGGCGCCGAGCTGGTCGAGGGCCTCGACGCCCGGCCGGTGGTGGCGGCCGCCCTGGACGCGGGCCTCATCGTGAACGCGGTGACCCCCACCACCATCCGGTTGGCCCCGCCCCTGCTGGTGTCCGACGACGAGATCGACGAGGCGGTGGTCATCCTGGCCGCCGCGCTCGCGCCACACCCAGGAGGTCGAGCCATGAGGCACCTGCTCGAGATCGACGACCTGACCACCGACGAGGTGCTCGAGGTGCTGGACCGCGCCGAGGCCGCGTCGCTGGCTCCGGTGCTGGCCGGCCGGGGCATGGCCCTGATCTTCGAGAAGCCGTCGGCTCGGACCCGCAACTCCATGGAGATGGCGGTCGTGCAGCTGGGCGGTCATCCCGTCACCATCCGGGGCGACGAGGTGGGCCTGGACGTCCGCGAGAGCGTCGAGGACGTGACCCACACGTTGGCCTGCTACCACGCGGCCATCGGCGCCCGCGTGTTCGAGCACGCCAAGGTGGAGCGCATGGCCGCGCTCGACGCCGTCCCGGTGGTCAACCTCCTCTCCGATGCCGGCCATCCCATGCAGGCCCTGGCCGACCTGCTCACCATCCGCCAGGAGCTGGGCGCCTTCGACGGTCGCATCGTCACCTACGTGGGTGACGGCAACAACGTGTGTCGCTCCCTGGTCCTGGCCGCCGGCGCCGTGGGCATGCAGGTCCGGGTGGCCACCCCGCCGGGCTTCGAGCTGTCGGCCACCGACCTCGACCGGATCCGCCTGGCCGGGGTCGAGCCCGAGCTGTTCGATCGGCCCGCCGATGCCGTGGCCGGCGCGGACGTGGTCTACACCGACGTGTGGACCTCGATGGGCCAGGAGGCCGAGGCGGAGTCCCGGCGCCGGGCGTTCGAGGGGTTCACCGTCGATGATCGCCTGCTGGCCGGGGCGGAGCCGAAGGCCATCTTCCTGCACTGCCTGCCCGCCCACCGCGGCGAGGAGGTGGCCGCCTCGGTGGTCGACGGTCCCCAGAGCCGGGTCTGGCTCGCAGGCGGCCAACCGCATGCACGCCGCCCGCGGACTGCTCAGCTGGCTCCTGGAGCAGCCATGACCGACAGCAGATGCGAGCAGCACGTCGCGGTGAGCCGAGCAACGTCGTCGGCGGTGACGTCGGGCAACAAGTCGTCGGCGGTGACGCCGAGCAGCAAGTCGTCGGCGGTGACGCCGGGCAACAAGCTGGGCAAGCCGCAGCGCCAGCACCTCATCGGCAAGCTCATCGAGCAGGGGGCGGTCGAGAACCAGGGCCAGCTGGTGGAGCTGCTGGCCGAGCACGGCTGCCTGGCCACCCAGGCCACGGTGTCGCGCGACCTCGACGACCTGGGCGCCATCAAGGTCCGGGTGCCCGGTGGCGAGAGCGCCTACGCCATCCCGGCCCTGCCCAAGCAGCAGCTGGCGCCCGAGGACCACCTCCGTCGCGTGTGTGGGGACTGGGTGGTCGAGGTGGCGCACTCCGCCAACCTGGTGGTGCTGCGCACCCCACCCGGGCTCGGCCCACGTGGTGGCCTCGGCCCTGGATCGCGCCGGTCTGCCCGAGATGCTGGGCACCGTGGCCGGCGACGACACGCTCATCGTGGTCGTGGCCGAGGGCGTGGGCGGCGCGCACGTGGCCGAGCTGCTGGCCGACCTGGCCGGCCTGTCCTGATGTTCACGCCTGTCCCGATGCCCGAGATCTGAGGAGTTCCATGTCGAATCATGGCCGACCTGGCGGTCAGTCGAAGCGAGTGGTCCTGGCCTACAGCGGCGGCCTCGACACGTCCGTGGCCGTGCGCTGGATGATCGAGGAGATGGGCGTCGAGGTCGTCGCCGTGGCCTGCGACGTGGGCCAGGGTGGCGACTGGGAGGCCCTGGCCGCTCGGGCGGTGGCCGCCGGCGCCATCGACGCGGTGGTGGTCGACTGCCGGGAGGAGTTCGCCCGGGACTTCGTGGGCCCGGCGCTGCGGGCCAACGCCTTGTACGAGAACCGCTACCCGCTGGTCTCGGCCCTGTCGCGACCGGTCATCGTGCGTCACCTGGTCGAGGTGGCCCGGCGCTTCGACGCCGACGCGGTGGCCCACGGCTGCACCGGCAAGGGCAACGACCAGGTGCGCTTCGAGGTGGCCACCCGTTCGCTGGCCCCGGACCTCGAGGTGGTGGCGCCGGTGCGCAACTGGGGGATGACCCGGGCCGACTCCATCGAGTACGCGGCCCGCTTCGACATCCCCGTCCGGGCCACCAAGGAGCAGCTCTACTCGATCGACGACAACCTCTGGGGCCGGGCCATCGAGTGCGGCGAGATGGAGGATCCGTGGGCCCGGCCGCCCGAGGGGGTCTGGTCCATGACCACGGTTCGCGCCGGCGAGGCGCGCGAGATCACCGTCGGGTTCGACCAGGGCACCCCGGTGTCGCTGGACGGGCGGGCCATGCCGCTCCACGAGCTCATCGTCGAGCTGAACGACGTGGTGGGTGCCTACGGCTGGGGTCGGCTCGACATGGTGGAGAACCGCCGGGTCGGCATCAAGAGCCGCGAGACCTACGAGGCGCCGGCCGCGCTGGCCCTGATCATGGCCCACGTCGACCTGGAGAGCATCTGCCTGGAGCGTGACCTGTTCCACGAGAAGCAGCGGCTCGAGGGCCGCTACGCCGACCTGGTCTACGACGGGCAGTGGTACTCGCCGCTCAAGGCCGCCTACGACGCCTTCATCGACGAGAGCCAGCGGTTCGTGACCGGCGAGGTCCGGTTGCGGCTCGAGCCCGGCCGCTGCTTCGTGGTCGGACGCCGCAGCCCGCACTCGTTGTACGACTACGGACTGGCCACCTACGAGGCGGCCGACTCCTTCAACCATGCCGACTCCGAGGGCTTCGTCCGGCTGTGGGGCCTCGGCCTGCAGACCTGGTCGGCCCACCAGGGGCCCGGATACGCCCGGTCCCGGCGGAGGCGACCTCGGCCGGCGAGGCGGTCGACGCCACGCCGGGTGCCGACAGGGCAGGCGGCGCGGCGTGAGCACGCTGTGGCACGGCCGCTTCGAGGGCGGCCCGTCCGAGGCCCTGCTCGGCTACACCGTGAGCCTGCCCTACGACCAGGTCCTGGCCGCCGATGACCTGAACGGGTCCCGGGCGCACGTCCGGGGCCTGGTGCGCGCCGGGGTGCTCAGCCTGGTCGAGGCCGATGCGGTGCTGGCCGCGCTCGACCAGGTGGGAGTCGAGCTGGCCGAGGCAGACCTTCGTCTTCGTGGCCTCCGACGAGGACATCCACACCGCGGTCGAGCGCCGGGTCACCGAGATCGCCGGTCCGGCCGGGGCCAAGCTGCACACGGGACGGAGCCGCAACGACCAGGTGGCCACCGACCTGCGGCTTGTTCACCAAGCGGGAGCTGCTGGGCACGGTCGAGCCACGTGCTCGCCCTCCAGCAGGTGCTGCGTCGACCGGGCCCGCCAGGCCGGCGACGCCTACCTCCCCGGCTACACCCACCTCCAGCGGGCCCAGCCCGTGCTGCTGGCCCACCACCTGCTGGCCCACGGCTGGGCCCTGGCCCGCGACGTCGATCGCCTGTTGGACTGTCGGCGCCGCCTGGACGTGTCCCCGCTGGGGGCGGGGGCGCTGGCCGGCTCGTCCCTGGCCGCTGGATCCGGCCGGAGTGGCCCAGGACCTGGGCTTCGCCGCCGTGTTCGACAACTCGTTGGACGCCGTGTCCGATCGGGACTTCGTGGCCGAGGCCCTGTTCGTGCTGACCCTGATCGGCCTCCACCTGTCGCGGCTGGGCGAGGAGATCGTCCTGTGGTCCTCGGCCGAGTTCGGCTTCCTGGGCCTGGCCGACGAGTACGCCACCGGCAGCTCGATGCTCCCCCAGAAGAAGAACCCCGACATCGCCGAGCTGGCTCGGGGCAGAGCGGGCGCCTCATCGGCGACCTGGCCGGCCTGCTGGCCACGCTCAAGGGCCTGCCCCTGGCCTACAACCGCGATCTGCAGGAGGACAAGGAGCCGCTGTTCGACGCCCTGACCCAGGTGAACCTGGGCCTGGTGGCCATGGCCGGGCTGCTGGCCACGGCCACCTTCCACACCGACGTCATGGCCGCGGCGGCCGACGGGCCGGAGGTGGCGGCCACCGATCTGGCCGAGCACCTGGTGGCGGGTGGGTTGCCCTTCCGCGACGCCCACGCCCTGGTGGGGGCGCTGGTGCGGCGGTCGCTCACCGACGGGGTCGACCTGGCTGAGCTGGTGGCGGCCGAGCCCCAGCTGGGCCCGGACGCGGTGGCGCTGCTGGGCCCGGGGGTGGCTGTGCGTCGGCGCACCACCCGTGGAGGCGCCGGCCCGGGGCCGGTGGCCGACCAGCTGGCGGCCTTCGAGGCCCGACTGGTGGCCGACGCGATCCGCCTGGCGGACGCCGGTCGGGTCCCCGAGTCCTGACCGGCGGCGTGGCCGACCTGATGGGGTTCCACCACCAGGTCCAGGTGCGCTACGGCGAGGTGGATCGGCAGGGCGTGGTGTTCAACGCGCACTACCTGGCCTGGATCGACGACGCCATGGATCGCTGGATGCGGATGCTCGACGCCGACTTCGAGTCCTCGGGCTGGGACTACATGGTGCGCCACGCCGAGCTGGACTGGTTGGACGGCGCCACGGTGGGCGACACCGTCGATCTGGCCGCCGAGGTGGCGCGATGGGGTCGCACCTCGTTCGTGGTGCGCGTGGTGGCCACGGTGGGGGAGCGTCGGGTCATGGAGGCCGAGATGACCTACGTCGGGGTCGAGGCGGGCACGACTCGGCCGGCGCCACCGCCGGCCGAGGTCCGGGCCCACCTGGGCGGATGAGCCGTCGCGGTCGCGGCCTGCCCCGCTCGTTCTACGCCCGGTCCAGCCTGGAGGTGGCGCCCGAGCTGTTGAACAAGCTGCTGGTGCGGGGGGAGCTGGCCATGCGCATCGTCGAGGTCGAGGCCTACGCCGGGTCCGACGATCCGGCCAGCCACGCCTACGGCGGGCCCACCGAGCGCAACGCCACCATGTTCGGTCCGGCCGGGCACCTCTACGTGTACTTCACCTACGGCATGCACTGGTGCGCCAACGTGGTCTGCGGGCCGACCCGGGGTGGCCACCGCCGTGCTGCTGCGGGCGGGCGCGCCGGTGCGCGGGCTGGAGCAGATGCGTGCTGGCCCGGGGCGTGGGCCGGTCCGTGGCCCGGCGGGATCGGGACCTGGGGGCCGGCCCGGCCCGGCTGGCCCAGGCGCTGGGGATCGACCGGGCCCTGGACGGCGCCGACCTGGTCCCGGCCCGCTCCGAGATCCGGATCGTCGATGACGGGGTGGCTCCGCCCGACCCGGCCCGGCCGCAGCCCGCGCATCGGGATCCGCCTGGCCGCCGATCGGCCGTGGCGCTGGTACGTTCCCGGCGACCCGAACGTGTCCCGATGACGCTCGACTCGTCCCGATGACGCTCGACTCGTCCCGATGACGCTCGACTCGTCCCGATGACGCTCGACTTGTCCCGATGACGCTCGACCGCTCCCGCCCCGGCTGATCGGAGGACCCGCCGATGTCGCCGGACCCGACCTACGAGCTGCTGGCGCGGGGCGATCCGAGGCTGGCCCCGAGCACCGTCGTTGCCCGTGGCCCGAGCCCAGCTGGCGTCCTACTTCGCCCCCGGATGCCGAGCAGGCCGCCACCCTGGATCGCATCCTGGAGTTCATCGATCGACACCCCGACGCCCTGCGGCGTAGCTGTGTCGAGGGACATCTGACCGGCTCGGCCCTGGTGGTCGACCACGCCGGCGAGCGCGTGCTCATGTTGTTCCATCGCAAGGCCCAGCGCTGGCTCCAGCCCGGAGGTCACGCCGACGGCGACGCCAACCTGGCCGGCGTGGCCCGGCGTGAGGCCGAGGAGGAGTCGGGCATCGCCGGTCTGGCCGTCGTCGTCCCGCCCATCGATCTGGACATCCACCAGGTGGCCTTCGCCGGCGAGCAGCCCCATCTGCACCTCGACGTCCGGTACCTGGTGGTGGCTCCGGCCGGAGCCCAGGTGGTGGGCAACCACGAGTCCGAGGCCCTGCGCTGGGTCACCCCCGCCGAGCTCACCTCCCTCGACGTCGACCCCGGCACCCTCCGCATGGCCACCCGCGGGCTCTCAGCTGATCGAGGCGTAGGCGCCCGTGCCGAGCCGCTGGAGGATGCCGATCGAAGCCGGCGGGAGCCGCCAGGCGGAGCAGCGAGCGTGATGACACTCGGATGCCGAAGGCGCCCGCCAGGGAGGCTTGCCGACCGGAGGGCCAAGCGAGAGGAGGCTTGCCGACCGCAGGGCCAAGTCAGAAGTGCGTGACGCACCAGGGAGGGACGGGGGAGCGGAACATGGCGTCGGCCGCGGCCAGACCGCCGGGACGGTGCTGCACCACCCGCCCACCGCGGGCCAGGTCGGCCAGGGTGTAGCCGCCCAGGTACGCACTGGAGAGGGTCGGACACCGAGAGGGCCAGGTCGGCCGGGTCGCGGGTGGCGGCACACTCGGCGCCGTCGGGCCCGCCCTCGAGCACGTAGCGGCCACCGGCCAGGCCCATGTCGTCGTCCACCTCGAACACGACCCGGCCCGGGCACAGGTAGCGCCGGCCGGCCAGCGCGGCGGCCACGTCCAGCAGCCGGACCCACAGCAGATCGGTGCGCTCGTGTTCGCCCATGGCCCGGGCATCGCCCAGGATCCATCGCACGGGATCGCTCACCCAGTGGTCACCGGCCGACACCGTGGCCACCCAGTCCACCTCCAGGCAGTATCGCCACAGGCGGTTGCTGGCTTGCCGCATCCAGCCCGACCAGGTCGTGCACGTCGAGCGTGTTGCGGGGACGCTGGCCCTCCCAGTGATCCTTGATGACGTAGCTGAGGAAGCCGTCGGGACGCCCGTCGTCGTCTCGGCCGATCACGAAGAAGGTGGGCGTGGTGCGGCCCAGGATCTCGACGCGACCGAGGGTGACGTCCCACCACCAGTCGGGCCGTCCGATGGCTCCGGGCTGGGTGGCCTGGTGGCGGTCGTAGATCTCGCCGGCCAGCTCCCGGAAGGTGTCGCGGTCCACCAGCTCGACCGATCCGGTTCGGTCCCCGTGGATGACCAGGCCGCTGGTGTCGACGTCGAGGCGCACCGACTCCGCGGCGGGGCCGTACCCGAACCGGCCGTAGATGGGCCACTCGGCTGCCACCAGGGTGCCCACCGCGTCACCCCGCTCGGCGCAGCTGCGCAGGTCGGCGGTGATCATCTCGCGACAGCAGGCCGCGGCGACGATGGCTGGCCGACACCGTGACGTGGGTGAGGGCGGCGGCCGAGACCACCTGGTCACCGGGGACGGCCAAGGTCGTGTCGAAGCTGCGCAGGGTGCCCACGATCCGCGCGCCGTCGACCGCGGCCCAGACGTGGTCGAGGTCGAAGTGGCCACGCCGGAACTCGGCCTCGATCGGGTCCGGCGCCGGCGGGTCGAGGAACCCGGTGCGCATGGCGTCGACCCAGCCGGCCACCTCGTCGGGTTCGATGGTGCGGACGTCGACTGACATGGCGGCCAAGCTAGGGGAGCGGCCGCAGCCGGGATTTCAGAGCCCGTGGCGCGGATTTCGCTCAGGACAGGTCTTCGGGGGCCACGCAGTCGTCCATGTGGTTGGCCGTGGCCAGGGTGTCGATCGGGTCGCTGATCTGCTCGCCCGGCTCCTTCTGGGCCTCGTAGAACCGGGCCTTGGGATCGGTGCGCAGGCGCCGGGCGTAGTCCTCACGGTTGCCCACGTAGGTGCTGTAGTCGGCCAGCCACTCCGGACGATGCGCCCGTCGTTGCCGCTGGGCACGATGGCGGCCAGGCGGGCCAGCATCGCCCGCAG
>CAWCCB010000003.1:0-93034 GCA_963793965.1 uncultured Microthrixaceae bacterium | reverse complement strand
GCTTCCCAATTTGCGGCTTGTCATCGCTTGCGGCGAGTCAGCCGCGTTGCTCGGCCACTCGGGACGGTGGTAGCCGTCGAAGCGCAGCTCGCCGCCGCGGAGCTCGCGGATGGTCAGGAAGTCGCCCTTGTAGCCCTTGCGGTCGTAGGGGCCGAACTGGATGTAGCAGCCCGGGCCGCCGTTGGTGGCCGGCATCCAGCGGATGCGCTCCATGCCCTCCTTGACCCATTTGGGATGGGGGATGGCGGCGTTGGCGATCCCGTGGATGGCCACCCGGGCGGTGTCGTAGGCCAGGGCCACCACCACGTTGCGGGTGCTGCGCCCGAACCGCTTCTCGAAGCGCTCGACCATGGCGTTGTAGTTGGGGTTGGCGCCGTCCTCGCCCAGCTGGTCGACCCCGTGCCAGCCCTCCAGCCCCTCGGCCCAGGCGTTGCTGTTCGAATAGAACATGAAGGCCGTGCCCATCACCCGGGGCGGATCCCAGTCGAGGGCCTTGAAGGCCTGGGCGAAGTGGAACGTGGCGTAGCCGTAGCCCCCGTAATACAGGCCCTGGGTGCCCAGGTCGCGCATGGTGGCCAGGTCCGACTCGAGGCCCACGGGGTTGGGCTCGAGCTTCACCTCGCGCGTGATGGTCAGCCCCAGGGAGATGGCGGTGTCGCGGAAGTAGTCGGCGTAGTCCTTGCCCGACGAACCTGCCTCCCAGAACAGCCCCACCCGCTCCAGGCCCTGGGCCTTGAGCCACTGGGCACACATCGTTCCCTCGGTGGGGATGTCGCCGTTGGCCACGGTGAAGCAGTACTCGGAGGCGAAGCGGTGGGCGCCGGTCCAACCGATGCAGGCCACCCCCAGCTCGTTGGCCGTGTCCTGGAGCACCAGCGAGTTGTCCGAGATCATGGGGCCGAGCACCACCACGCAGCCCTGGTCGACCAGCCAGCGGTAGCCGTCGATCACCTTGCGGTAGTTCTCCCGGGGCAGGCCTCGGGCGTCGGCGATGACCAGCTGCACCGGGCTGCGGCCCCAGATCCCCTCGTTGAGCGCGTCCTCGATGGCCAGGATGGTCGGGTCGATCCAGTCGGCCAGCAGCTGGTTGAGATCCATGTCGATGAGGATCCCGATCTTGACCGGCTCGAACGGGTCCCCCTGGGTCTGCAGGCCATGGGTGGGCGGATAGATGGTGATGCCCTGCACGGCCTTGTCCTTGGCCGCGCCGCCGCCGTGGTACCAGCTGCTCCCCCGCTCACCGCCCTCGCCCTCCAGGAAGCTCTGGGTGCCGTGGGTGACCGAGGAGACGGCTCGATCGGCCTCGGCGATGCCCAGATCGACCGGCTCGGGGAACATCCGCTCCGCGTACTGGTGCTGCTCGTCCTCAGCCATCCCCGGTCTCCCCTAAGCCGTATTCAAGTTTCCGAACTATAGTTCATTCGGTCGTCGACCATCCCAGGAGGACCACCATGGACGCAGCCGACCTGATCCTTGTCAGCGTGGACGACCACCTGGTCGAGCCCCCTGATCTGTTCGAGGGCCACATCCCGGCGGCTTACCGCGACCGGGCCCCGAAGGTGGTGCGCACGCCCAACGGCGACGACGTGTGGACCTTCAACGGCGCCACCATCCCCAACATCGGGCTCAACGCGGTGGCCGGTCGCCCCCGCGAGGAGTACGGGATCGAGCCCACCTCCTTCGAGGAGATGCGCCCCGGTTGCTTCGACATCCACGAGCGCATCAAGGACATGAACGCGGGGGGGTCCTGGGCTCGATGTGCTTCCCGTCGTTCCCCGGGTTCAGCGGCCGGCTGTTCGCCGCGGCCGACGACAAGGACCTGGCCCTGGCCGTGCTGCAGGCCTACAACGACTGGCACACCGACGAGTGGTGCGCGGCCTACCCCGGGCGGTTCATCCCCATGGGTCTGCCCGTGCTGTGGGACGCGGACCTGTGCGCGGCGGAGGTTCGTCGCCTGGCGGCCAAGGGCGTGCACTCGCTCACCTTCACCGAGAACCCCAACACGTTGGGCTACCCCAGCTTCCACGACCCCTACTGGGATCCGCTGTGGCGGGCGCTGTGCGACACCGACACCGTGCTGTCGGTGCACCTGGGCTCGTCGGGCCAGCTGGCCGTGACCGCGCCGGACGCGCCCATCGACGTGATGATCACGCTGCAGCCGATGAACATCTGCGCGGCGGCCGCCGACCTGCTGTGGTCGCGGGTGATCAAGGACTTCCCCGACCTGCGCGTCGCCCTATCCGAGGGCGGCACGGGGTGGATCCCGTACTTCCTGGACCGGCTCGATCGCACCTACGACATGCACCACCTGTGGACGGGCCAGGACTTCGGTGACCAGATGCCCAGCGACGTGTTCCGCCAGCACTTCCTGACCTGCTTCATCGCCGATCCCATCGGCATCAAGCTGCGCGACGACATCGGCATCGACAACATCGCCTGGGAGTGTGACTACCCCCACTCCGACTCGTCGTGGCCCGAGGCCCCCGAGGAGCTGGCCCGGGTGGCCGCCGGGGTGTCCGACGACGACCTGAACAAGATCTCGCACGAGAACGCCATGCGCTGGTACTCCTACGACCCGTTCTCGGTTCGGTCCCGCGAGCAGTCGACGGTGGCCGCGCTACGGGCCGAAGCCGCCGGCCACGACGTGGCCACCCACTCCTTCGACACCGGTCGCTACGACCGCACCACCAAGGGCGCGGATCTGGGCAAGCTGGCCAAGGCCGCCACCGCCTGAGCGGGACCCGGCAGCCGCCGACGCTCCTCGCATATTGGGAAGCTATGCGCGCGGATACCGCACAATTTGATGCCCAGTTTCGAACCCCGGGCGCCCTCGTCGTCGGAGAACGGAGGGGTGGCGGCGCCCCCGGCGTTTCCGCCGAAACGCCACTGCTACAAGCAGCGGCTCGTAGGTGTGCTCCTACCTCCCGCCGTTCAGATCCAGATGATCGCCGTGCCCGCCTCGCCTGCATGCCGACCATCTTGACGATCGGGTACGACAACCCATCCGCTGCACCTGTGTCCATCGAAGTTGGATTCAGCCGCTACCGGTCCCAGCTGGCTGGCGCATCGCCGCCATGATGGTGTCCAGTCGATCCCGGTTCTCTCGAAGTCGACCATCCGCCCGCCACACGGGGAGCACCGTCGGACGGCTCTCGACGGTGTATGCGACCCCGCCGTCCACCTGGGCCAGCCAGACGGTCACGATGGAGCCCGGTGACCCGATGGTCTGGGGCGTGAAACCGCGGATCCGATCTCGACGGCTCCATCCGAGCGGCGAAGCATCGACCTCGTCCAGAGCCTGCGTGACGCACTCATGGGCAATGTCGATCGACACGGGGAGAAACCCATGATCGCTGCAGGCTGAACCATCGAGGTGGGGTCCACCATCGTCGTCTCGTGCCCGCCGCCGTTCGGTTCGGACCTTGGCCAGGCTGGCGAGAACCGGCGTGATGAACAGCCCGACCGTGAAGAAGCCGCTCCCGTCCATGCGACCCCGAGGCCATACCTGACGCCTGTCCTCGCCAGTCTGCGACGCCGCATCCGCGGCGCTCCCTCACGCCCCGATCAGAAGCCGATGAGCGGGAGTGTGTCCTTGGGGGCCGCGCCCTTCACGAAGCGGATGCAAATGGGGTAGCGCCACCAGTTGCCCTTCGAGGCCTGGATGGCACCGATGATGGCGAACACCCAGCTCGCGGCCATCAGGGCGAACATCCCGAAGAACAACAGCAGGAAGCCGACCCCGAACGCCGCCCCGGTGCCGTCGCTGGAGCCCGAGCTGGAGCTGGACGATGCGGCCAGGCCGAAGAAGCCGACGAAGATGACCACGAATCCGGCCAGCCACACGATCAGGAAGCTGAGCTGGAAGTTCAGGCCCTCCGAGGCGTGATGGCGGACGTAGGTGTCGTTGCGATCGGTCACCAGGTAGATGACCAGGGGCAGGATGAAGCCGCCCAGGACGGGACCCAGATGCGACAGCACGGCCAACGCCTTGTTGGGCTGGGGTGCATAGGGTCCCGCCGGGGGCAGCTCGCCGACGGCCGGGCCCCAGCTCTGCCCGTCCCACCAGCGCAGCGTGCCCACGGGATCGGGGTACCAGCCCGGCGTCGCGCGCGCCGCCCGAGGGTCGCTCACCCCGCCCTGCCCCTCAACGATCACCGAACCGGGGCGGGCGCTTCTCGACGAACGCGGCCATGGCCTCGCCCAGATCGGCGGTGGTGGCGGCCAGCAGCTGCGTGCGGTTCTCCAGGTCGATGCCGGCGGCCAGGCTGCCCACCTCGAGCTGGCTCCACATGACCTCCTTGGTCATCTGCACCCCGAACGGGCTGTTGGCCAGGATCAGCTCGGCATGGTCGATCGCGGCGGCCACCACCTCGCCGTCGGGCACCACCCGGGTGACCAGCCCGATGTGCTCGGCTTCGGCCGCGTCCACGAAGCGACCGGTCAGCATCAGCTCGTAGGCCCGCGACGCCCCGATCAACCGGGGCAGCAACCACGACACCCCGATGTCGCATCCCGATAGGCCCACGCGCACGAAGGCCACGTTGAACCGGGCCGACGCGGCCGCCACCCGGATGTCGCTGGCCAGGGCCAACGCCAGACCGCCCCCCGACGCCGCGCCGTTGACCGCGGCGATGACCACCGGGCGCATCGAACGCATGCGTGGGACCAGGTCGGCGATCGACTGCTGGGTGGCCAGGCCGGCCTGGGCCGAGCCGAGGCCACGGGCCGCCTCGGGGGTGGCCCCCGCCTTGAGGTCGAGCCCGGCGCAGAAGCCGGCGCCCGCGCCGGTCAGGATGACCACCCGGCACGACCGGTCCTGGTGCAACGACGAGAACGTGTCGTGCAGCCCGGCGATCATCTCCGCGTTCATGGCGTTGCGGGCTTCGGGCCGGTCCAGGGTCACCAGGGCCACGCCGTCATGGGAACGATCCACCGTCAGCACCGTCATCGGGCACGCACGCTAGTCAACGGGAGCGGGGCACGACCGGGGCCAGCAAACCCAGATACCGGTCGAGGGCGCGGTCGACGCCGGCGCGGTCACCGGTGGCCAGCAGATCCAACAGCAGCCCCCGGATGACGGCCAGGCCCAGGCGGGCCTGGTCCCGAGCCTCGGCCCGGCGCAGCCCCATCCGACGCCCGAGCTCGGTGGCCGGTTCCAGCCAGGACTCGACGATGCCGTCCAGGAAGGGGGCCACGGCCGGATCGCCCTGCAGCGCCCGACCGTAGAGCTCGAAGAAGAGGCGCTCCAGCGGCCACAGAGCGGGATCGGCCAGGCCAGCCCACATCCGTCGGACCAGGTCGGTCGGATCCGCCAGCTCACCCTCGAGCTCACCACCCAGCTCGGCCATGACCTGGCGCTGGCGGGCCTCGACGGCCCCGACCAGCTCGACCAGCAGGCCGTCCTTGGATCCGAAGTGGTAGATGAGCATGCGATGGCTCGAGCCGATGGCCGCGGCCAGGCGGCGCAGCGAGAGGTCGCCCACGCCGTGGTCGACCACGTAGTCGAACGTGGCCGCCAACAGGCGACCACGCGGATCGGCGGGAGCCAGGGCGGGACGGGCGACGAGTTGGCGCCGGGCGGGCATGTACCGTATGGTACACGTACCAGTTGGTTCAGAGCCGGAGGTCCCCCATGGCCCGCCAGGACATCGATGTGAAGGTCACCACCTCGGCCGACCCGGCCACCGTGTACGCGCTGGCTGCGCGACGGGGCCAGCTGGCCCGACTGGTCGCCCATCGGCTCCTTCGAGCTCGAGCGCCCGGCCGCCGACGAACCCGAGGGGCTGGGCGCGGTGCGCATCTTCCGCACCCCTCGGCCGCTCGGCCAGTCCGAGAGCCACGAGCAGATCGTCGAGCTGGTCCCTGACCGGCGCTTCAGCTACGTGCTGGTCTCCGGCCTGCCCATCCGCGACTACCGGGCCGACGTCGACCTGACCCCCACCGACGACGGCGGCACCTCGATCCGGTGGCACTCGACCTTCCGGGGTGGAGCCGTACCCGGCAGCGGCCCGTTCTTCCGGTTCGTCCTGGGCCGGTTCGTGGCCCAGGTGGCACACGGGCTGGCCACCCGGGCCGACCAGGACGCCCGGGTCAGCTGACCGGCGGGTCCGGTCAGCCGCGGCGGCGCGCGCCTTCCACACCTCTTCGGCCGGCCACTGGCGGGCCCAATCGACGGTGACGAAGTTGTAGGTCGTCGAGTTGGCCAGGTCCGCGGACGGCCGCAGCTCGAGCAGCTCCTCGACCTCGAACCCGCTCGAGCGCAGCAGTCGGATCATGTCGCCGTGGCTCAGGTGGAACTCGACGGTGGGATCGTCGGGCCACTCGAAGCGGTGCATGCCGAACTGGGGTCGCAGGAGGTGCTCGGTGGCCGCTTCGCCGTCCAGGTCGGGCACGCACAGCATGAGCAGCGAGCTGTTGCCCAGGAAGATCAGCTGACCACCCGGACGCAGCAGGCGAGCGGCCTCGGGGATCCATACAGTACGGGTCGGCCCAGATGGCCGCGCCGTACTCGCTGATGACCAGGTCGAACGAGGCGTCGGGCAACGGCACCGCCTCGCCCGCGGCCCGGATGAGCGGGAAGGTCAACCCGAACTCGTCCTGGCAGGCGGCGGCGATGGCCAACTGGCTCGGCGTCGGATCGACGGCCACCGGACGCGCCCCCGACGGGCCAGCCAGGCCGACACGTAGGCGGTGCCACATCCCAGCTCGACGATGTCGAGCCCGGCCACGTCGGTGGGCAGCACCCCGGCCTCGGTGTCGGGGATGCCGAAGATGCCCCATTGCGGCTCGCGGGCCCAGGCCAGCCGGGCGAACGTGGCCTGCTCGGCCTGGCGCGACGCCCACCAGGCCGTGTTGGCCTCGAGGTAGTCGAGGGTCGGGTCGGACATGGCCGCACCCTAGGCGGACGATGCCGACGGCCCCCTCAGCGTTTGTCGAAGGTGATGCCGGACGTCTCGGCGTCCCAGGTGCCGGGCGTGACGCCCTCGTCGCGCAGGTCACGCTTGAGCACCCGACCTACCGGGCTGCGGGGCAGCTCGGCCCGGAACTCGATGTAGCGGGGCAGCACGAAGTAGGGCAGCTCGTCGATGCACCACCGGAACAGCTCGTCGGGCGACAGTTCCTCGCCCTCGGCCACGGTGGCGGTGATCTTCAGATCGTCCTCGGTGAGCTGGCTGGCCACCGCGTGCACGGCCACGTCGGCCAGCTTCCCGTGCCCCATCAGGATGCGCTCGACCTCGAAGCTGGAGATGTTCTCGCCCCGCCGGCGCAGGTAGTCGGCCTTGCGGTCCACGAAGTAGAGGTAGCCCTCGGGGTCGACCCGGCCGATGTCGCCGGTGTGGTACCACCAGTTGCGGCTGGTGGCCACGGTGGCCTCGGGATTGCCCCAGTACCCCTCGAACATGACGTGGGGCCGCTTGGGACGCAGCACGATCTCGCCGTCGGTGTCGGGCGCCAGCTCGTGGTCGTCGTCGTCGAAGATGCGAACGTCGAAGTACTGGTCGTTGATGACCCCGGCCGCGTTGGGGCGGTTGTCGATGCCCGGCGGCTGCCATGACACCAGGCTGGCCTCGGTCACGCCGTAGGCCCCGCTGAAGGTGGTCAGCCCGAACCGCTCCTTGATGACCGACTCGACCTCCACCGGCATGGGCGCCGCCCCCAGCAGGCGCAAGCTGGTGTTGGCCTCGGGGGCCCCCGAGCGCGGCATCTCGGGGCGGTCGACGTCGTGGGCCAACAGGTAGGCCATGGTCCCGAGCGTGGAGGTGATGGTGGCCCCCACCCGGTTCATCTCCGGCCAGAAGTTCGACACCGAGAACCGCCCGTAGATGGCGGCCCGCCCGCCCCACACCAGCGGCCCGACCACGGCGGTGGAGATGGCGTTGAAGTGGAACAGGGGCAGTGGCGTCCACACCACGTCGTCGGCCGTGCGCTTCCAGCAGATGCCGATCTGGCTGGCCAGGGCGCCGTGGTAGTGGTGGCTGAGCATGCAGCCCTTCGAGGGCCCGGTGGTCCCCCCGGTGTAGATGAAGGTGGCCAGGTCGCCGGGGCGGATGTCGACCCCGGGCGCCACCGGATCGGCGGCCAGGACCTCGTCCCAGGTGTGGACCGTCTGGCCCGCGGCCGCGGCCCGGACCGCCTCGAGCCCGACACGGCTCTCCCCGTCCGGGTCGGCGACCACCACCACGTGGGCCAGGTCAGCCAGCTCGCCCAGCACCCGCGCCGCCCGGTCGGCCAGCCCGTCGGCCACCACCAGCACCTTGGCGCCCGAGTCGGCCAGCTGATGGCGCAGGTAGGACCCCTTGTAGGCGGTGTTGATGGGCACGGCCACCGCCCCGGCGGTGATGGCGCCCCACCAGGCCAGGGTGGCCTCGGGCGAGTTCTCGATCAGGGTGGCCACCCGGTCGCCGGGCGCCACGCCGAGCTCGACCAGGGCCCGGGCCAGGCTGGCCGCGGTGCGCTGGACCTGGGCGGCGCTGAGCGCGGTCCCGCACACGTCCAGGTAGGGGCCGTCGGGGTCGGCGTCGAGGCGGCGCGCCATGAGGTCGACCACGGTGTCCTGGGGTTCGGCCTGCCACACCTCGCTGCTCACGCCTCGGTCACTCCCCTGATCGCCGATCGGCCGCCGACATTGAACCACAGTTCATCTCAGGAGAACCCGAGTTCGCGCCTCGCCTACGGAACCTGTCGCAAAGCGCCGGGACGCGGCTGGCGAAGCGGTGCGCTCAGGGTTTGTCGAGCTGTCCGAGGACGGCGGCCTCGACGCCGGGGCCGCGCAGCAGATCGGCGAAGGCGGCGTCCTCGAGCTGGCGGCCCCGGGCCACCGCGGCGGCGCGGGCATCGAGCAACAGGCGCTTGGTGGCCATCAGCGCCGGCAGGGACATGGCCGCGATCTCCGCGGCCAACGCCTGGGTCTCGGCTAGCAGGTCGGCGGCCGGCACCACCCGCAGGGCCAGGCCGGCCTCCACGGCCTCCTCGGCGCTGATCCAACGCGAGGTGAACAGGGCCAGGGCCGCCCGCTGGTCCCCCATCCGCCGGGGCAGCATCACGCTGCTGGCCGCCTCGGGGGGCACGCCCATCTCGGCGAAGGGCGCCTTCAGCCGCGCCGTGTCGGCCATCACCACCAGGTCGCAGTGGCCCAGCATGGTCAACCCCAGGCCCACCCCGGCACCGTTGACCGCGGCCAGCAGCGGCTTGGGGAAGCTGGTGAGCCCGTCCAGCAGCGCCATGAACCCATGATCTGTCGAGGACGACCCCGACCCGGCCGAGGTCGAGCCGTCACTGGCCGACCCCTGGTCCATCCCGGCCACCAGGGCGGCCATCTCCACCAGGTCGGTGCCGGCGCAGAAGCTACGCCCCTCGCCGGTCAGCACCACCGACCCCACCCCGGCGTCCACCGCGGCGTCGGCCAGGGCCGCGGCCACCGCCACGTACAGGGCCTGGTTGAAGGCGTTGGCCTGTCCAGGCCGGGTGAAGGTGATCGTGCGCACCCGGTCGGCGTCGGTCACCCGGATCACGTTCATGGGGATTTCTACACCGATTTCGGGAAGGGCCAGGTCGGCCCAGGGAGCAGATCGGCCCGGCGGCTGAACCACGGTTCAGTCGTGTGTAGCCTGGCTCGCACCGTCGATTCGGGATGAGAACGGAGCTGTCATGACCGAAGCCGTGATCGTGGCCGGGGCGCGCACGCCCATCGGTCGAGCCATGAAGGGGTCCCTGCTGGACGTCGATGCCTTCGCCCTGGCCCAGCTGGTGGTGGGCGAGACCATCGCCCGCTCGGGCATCCCCGCCCCCGACATCGACGACGTGGTGGTGGCCGAATCCCTGCAGGGCGGTGGGGTCATCGCCCGCTACGTGGCCCTGCAGCTGGGGCTGACCGGCGTGCCCGGCCTGGCCAACAACCGGCACTGCGCGGCCGGCCTCAGCGCGGTGCAGATCGCCGCGGCCAGCATCCGGGCCGGCATGGACCAGGTGGTGGTGGCCGGGGGCACCGAGAGCCTCAGCTCCTCGCCGCGGTCGGTCAAGTCCATCCCCGCGTCGGCCATGGACCCCCAGCCGTGGATGTCGCCCAGCCATCCCGAGCAGGCCAACGCCCCCCAGTGGGACATGTCCATCACGGTGGGCGAGAACACCGCCCGCCTGGCCGGCATCAGCCGGGCCGACGCGGACGCGTGGGCGCTCAAGTCGCACCTGGCCGCGGCCAACTCGGTGGCGTCGGGCTGGTTCAAGGAGGAGATCGTCCCGGTGGAGGTGCCCGACGGCAACGGAGGCACCCGCACGTTCGACACCGACGAGCACCCGCGGGCCGACTCCACCATCGAGAAGCTGGCCTCGCTGCCGGTGCTGCACCCCGAGCTGGAAGGGGCCACCGTCACCGCCGGCAACGCGGCCGGGCTCAACGACGGGGCCGCGGCCGTGATGCTCACCTCCGACGACTACGCCGCCGCCCACGGGCTCGAGCCGCTGGCCCGGGTGCGAGGCTGGGCCTCGGTGGGCGTCGATCCCGAGCGCACCGGCCTGGCCCCCATCGAGGCCATCCCCAAGGCCCTCGGCCGAGCCGGCCTGGTCGTGTCCGACGTCGACCGGTTCGAGATCAACGAGGCCTTCTGCACGGTGGCGGTGGCCACCACCCGCCAGCTCGGCCTGGACCCGGACAAGGTGAACATGAACGGCAGCGGGTGCGGCCTGGGCCACCCGATCGCCTGCACCGGGTCGCGCATGGTGGTCACCATGCTGGGCGAGCTGGCCCGCACCGACGGCACCTTCGGCGTCATGTCCATGTGCGCCGGCGGCGGCATGGGCTCGGCCCTCGTGATCGAACGGATCTGACGTGCTGACCGAGCTGTACTGGGATCCCTTCGACACCCAGATCGACACCGATCCCTACGACGTCTGGCGCCGTCTGCGCGACGAGGCCCCGCTCTACCGCAACGAGCGCTTCGACTTCTACGCCCTGAGCCGCTTCGAGGACGTGGAGTGGGCCCACCGCGAGCCCCTGCAGTTCAGCTCGGCCCACGGCACCGTCCTCGAGCTCATGACGGAGAACTCGAACCTGGCCGGGCAGATGCTCATCTTCATGGACCCGCCCGATCACACCCACCTGCGCTCGCTGGTGTCACGGGCCTTCACCCCCCGGCGCATGAGTGCGCTGGAGGGCCGCATCCGCGAGCTGTGCCGCGACTTCCTGGACGCGGCCGGGCCCCGGGGCAGCTTCGACTACGTGCAGGACTTCGGCGCCCGCCTGCCGGCCCTGGTCATCGCCTCGCTGCTGGGCGTGCCCATCGAGGACCAGAACGAGGTGCGGGGCCTCATCGACCAGGTCTTCCACCTCGAACCGGGCGTGGGCATGATCAACGACGTCAGCTTCGCAGCCATGCTCGAGCTGCACAGCTACCTCACCGCCCAGCTCGAGGAGCGCGCCGCGCACCCCACCGATGACCTGTTCACCGATCTGGTGCAGGCCGAGGTGGTCGACGACGACGGGGTGTCGCGACAGCTCACCCTGGAGGAGAGCGCCAACTTCGCCAACCTGCTGATCAGCGCGGGCACCGAGACGGTGGCCCGTCTCCTGGGCTGGGCCGCGGTGGTGCTCGACGCCAACCCCGACCAGCGGGCCGAACTGGCTGCCGATCCCGCCCTCATCCCCAACGCGGTCGAGGAGCTCCTGCGCTTCGAGGCGCCGTCGCCGGTGCAGGGCCGCTGGACCACCGACGAGGTGACGGTGAGCGGCGGGGTCATCCCGGCCGAATCGAAGGTGTTGCTGCTGACCGGGTCGGCCGGACGCGACGAGCGCAAGTACCCCGACGCCGACCGGTTCGACATCCACCGCTCCTTCGACCACCACGTGTCGTTCGGCTACGGCATCCACTTCTGCATCGGGGCGGCACTGGCCCGCCTGGAAGGCAAGGTCGCGCTGGAGGAGACCCTGGCCCGCTTCCCGGAGTGGTCGGTGGACCACGACCGGGCCGAGCGCCTGCACACCTCCACGGTGCGGGGCTGGGTGCGGGTGCCCATCACCGTCTGACCGGACGGGACGAGCCGCGGCCCGCTCCAGGAAGGGCACACTGGATCGGTGACCGTGTACGTGGACGACTGGCGCCAGCAGGCCACCGTGGGGCCGGTCACCGGGCGCTGGTCGCACCTGACCGCCGACAGCGACGACGAGCTGCACGCCTTCGCCCGCCGGCTCGGCCTGCGCCGCGAGTGGTTCCAGGACCACCACCGCGACCCGACCCGCCACCACTACGACGTGACCGAACCCACCCGCCTGCGGGCCATCGAGGCCGGCGCCCGCGCCGTGACGTGGCGCCAGGCGGCCCGCGATCGCCGGCTGCGCCGCCAGGCCCAGCCCGCTGTCGTCACCGATTGGCCGAACCAGGACTGACGCCCGACGCGGCCCCGGGATGGGTTCCCAGTCCGGACCAGTCCAGGAGCGAGCCGGCCAGCTGGCGCGCCACCCGCGCCCGGTCGAACCCCACGGCCAGCTGCCGGGCCCGCTCGACCCGCGCCGTGGTGGCCGCCGGATCGGCCAACGCCCGCGCCCCGGCGTCGACCAGGCCGTCGGCGTCGTCGGCCACCAGGGCGTGGACACCGTCGACCACGCCCAGCCCTTCGACCGCTCCGGGCGTGGCCACCACCGGCACCTGCAGGACGAAGGCCTCGAGCACCTTGATGCGCGTCCCGCCGGCCGGGGGCAGGGGCAGGACCACCAGGCTGGCCCGGTCGTAGGCGTCGCGGAGATCGGGTGGGGCCACGTGGCCGGCCACTTGAACGCCGGGGATGGACCGGAACCGGTCGAAGGACGTAGGCGCGGCGCCCACCAGCTCGACGTGGATCGCCTGATCGAGCCGGGCGGCCAGGGCGGGGCGGATCTGGTCGACCAGGGTCTCGGCCGCCCACCGGTTGGGGGCGTAGGTGAAGTTCCCGACCAGCAACAGCCGCACATCGCCGCGCCGGTCGGCAAGCTCGGCTCGGCCGGCGCGGTCACCACGGTGGGACCAGCGCCGGCGAAGGTCGTCGTGGCCCACGCCCACGGCGTTGGGCACCACCTCCACCCGACGGGGGGCGTGGCGGCTCACCCCGGCCACGTCGTCGGGCGACGCCACCGTCACCACCGGGGCTCGGGGCGCGTACCAGTCGGCCAACCGGCCGAGGGACTCGCCTTCGCCGGCCAGATGATCGGCCAGATCGGGCTCGCCGTGCTGGCGGGCGGTGGCGGCCAGGCGAGTGTGGGTGGCCACCTCGTCGTCGTCCAGGTCGAGGATGGTGGTCACCCCGTCGGCGAAGGCGAACGGTTCGGCCCACGGGGCCATGCGCACCCGCACCACGTGCACCAACTCGAAGCGCCCGCCGGCGTGGTCGGCCCCGCCGGTCAGCTCCGAGGCCAGGGCGGCCACGGCGTCGGGATGAGCCAGCCGGCCGGGCTCTGACAGCGGCTCGAGGGCGGCCAGCCGGGCCCGGGAGCCGTCGTCGGCCAGCCACGAGCGGGCCGCGACCCGGTCCTCGACCGGCGCGGGGCGATGGACGATCAGCCGCTCGACCCGTGACTCGACCTCCGCCTCGACCCGCGCCCGTTCCCGGTCGGCCGGGGTGCCCATGGGCGGTCGTCTCACGGTGGCGGCCAGCCCCGGCGACGTCGCCGGCCGGGGCCGGCCGATCACCACCACGGTCACGTCGGCCACCGCGGTCAAGGCCCGCAGGGCCACCTCGGCCCGCATGGCCAGGCCGTTGCCGGTGGTGTCGGGGAGCTCGGGGGTGATCAGCAGCGCTCGGGGCCGACGTCGGGACCCGGCCGAACTGAGCACCTCGGGTTCGGCCGGCGCCACAGCGCGCCGGCCCGGGAGCTGGCGGGACAAGTGGTGGAGGCGCAGCCGCCAGCGTCCCTCGATGGCGGTGCCGTAGTGGCGACGCAGGCGCCCCTCGTCCAGGCTCGATCGGGCCCGCAGCCACGGGTCGGCCGCCCGGGCCAACGGGCCGCGCTGGTCGAGGACCAAGGCCAGGGCCAGCCGGGCCCGAGCCGCGGACCAGGCCAGGGGCGTCCCCTCCGGCTGGCCGGGGGCGACGGGATCGCCGAACAGGACATCCACGGTGATCCGGTGGTCGTCCACCAGGGAGGCCCAACCGAGGACCTCCAGCCGGAGCCGCACCTCCCGCCAGTCGACCGGGCCCGACCGGCGATCGAACCGCCACAGCTCGTGGACCGTCCGCAGCGGGATCTGGGCCTGGTAGCGAGCCAGGTCGGCCAGATAGCCGTGCACCAGCGAGATCACCGCGGTGTCGACGCCTGAGGGCACGCCGATCCGGTGGCCGCGCCAGTTCACCACCGAGGCGTCGGCCCACAGATCGGTGGCGTCGAGGGCGGCTCGCCATCCGCGTTGCAGGGGTTCGACGTGCAGTTCGATCGACCCGAATCGACGGGGGTGGCGCAGCGGGGGCAGGTGGTGGTGGCCGCCCGCGACCTCCCCCGGATGGGCCGATGACTGGTAGCCGAGGCGTTCGAGACCGGCGCGGGCAGCGCGGGCGGCGCCGGGGTCGATGAGCAGGTCGAGGTCGGACATGGCCCGCGCCGCCGGATCGGGCCACGTGCCCCCCACCAGGTGGGCTGCGCCCTTCAGGGCCACCACCTCGATGCCGCGGCCCGCGAAGTCCGCCACCACCATCTCGAGCTGGTCGAGCAGATCCTGGGTGCGGGCCGCGTTGCGACGGTGGGCCAGCTCCAGCACCGCGGCCGGGTGGTGGCGGGGGGCGGCCTGGTCGCCCAACCCTTCGACCAGGGGTTCGGGCACCGGCTCGACCAGCCCGAGCGTCCGGGCCGGCCGCCACAACGCCGGCATCAGATCGCGGGGCCCGGCCACCGCCAGCACCGCGTCCCATCCCGCCGCGTCGAGCTGGCGCGGGACCGGCGCCGGCGCGCCATCCCCGGCGGCCAGGATGGCGGCCACCGTGGCCAGAGCCGACCCGGCCGGCCGCGGTCGGGTCACGTCCGGGCGCGGGCTTCGGCCAGGGCCAGCTTGACCGCGTACTCCTGGTTGGCCGGGTCCCGGGCCAGGGCCAACCGCAGCTGGTCGGCGGCCAGCGCCGGCTGATCGAGGTGCAGCTGGCACATGGCCAGGGCGTGGTGGGCCAGCTCGGCGAACAGCCGCTGGTCATAGGCCAGCACCGGATGCACCCCGGAGGCGGCGGGATGATCGACCAGCTCTTCCAGGGCCACCGCCGCGTCGGCCCAGCGCTGCTCGGCCATGGCCAGGTTGGCCCCCACCCACCGGGTCAGCGGATCGTCGGGGTGGGTGGCGGCCATGTCGGCCAGCAGGTCGTGGACCGGCGCCACCGACTCAGACGAGACCGAGCCACCCATGGTCCGGGCCGCCTGAGCCCGGTTCAGGCGGAACAGGGCGAGCTCGGTGAACAGAGGCAGATCGGCGGTGACGATCGGTCCCCGCGACCGGGCCGCGGCCACCCCGGTCCACCAGTCCTGCTCGGCCTGGTCGGGATGGCCGAGCCCGGCCTCGACCAGGCCCAACTGGAACCACAGGTAGGTCCGGGCCGGATCGGCCGCCGCCTGGCGACGCAGCAGGGGCAGGTCGCGGCGGTGCTTGTGGGTGAGATCGCCTTCGTAGCCCAGGTGGTCGATGGACGCCGGCGCCCGCTCCACCCGGCCGCCCTGGCCGACCAGTCGTTGGACGTCGGGCAGCATCGTCTCGTGGATCACGCCCCGGAACCGCACGTCGGGTCGGTTGCGCATGAGGCGGTGCTCGAGGTAGCAGGTGCTGTGCAGGGTGGGACGGAAGGCCACGGTGGCCGCCACCACCTGGTCGTCCGCCGCCGCCAGCATGGCTCGCAGGTCGCCGTCCAGGCTCAGGCGCTCATCGGCGTCGATGTAGAGGATCCATCGGCCCCCACAGGCGTCGAGCGCATGGTTGCGGGCCGCGGCGAAGTCACCGTCCCAGGGCCGGGAGAGCAGGCGGGCGCCGTGGCGCGCCGCGATCTCGGGCGTGTCGTCGACCGAACCGGTGTCCACCACCACGATCTCGTCGACGGCGCCGACGAGCGACGTCAGGCAGCCGTCGAGGAACCGCTCCTCGTCGCGGGTGATGAGCGCAGCGCTCAGCAGCACTCAGACGCGCAGGATCAGGGCGGCGGGCGCAGGTTCGAGACGAACGACAGGTTGGAGGTCTGGGCCGAGGCCGAGCTGATGCTCAGGCCGGTCATCGAGAAGGAGGTCACCACCGGCACGGCGAACGCACTGGTGATGGCCACGCGCTTGATGAACTGACGCCGATCCGACGCGTCCCAACCTTCGCGCGCTTCGAGCTCGCCCTCGTCGGCCATGATCGCTTCCCCTTGTCGCACAGGTGACTGCTGGTGGCACAGGTTACCGCATGGGTCCAGGCGGCCACCAGGGTTGTCGACCTGACCGTCAGGTGTCGAGGTCAGCTGGACCACGCCCGGGTCAGCGCGGTCACGGCATCGTCGAGCGGACCCACCGCCATCTCGTAGCCCTGGACCTGCCCCAGCAGGGCGGCCAGGGTGGCGAACAGCTGGGACCGCGAGTCGCCGCCGGGCCGGGCGTGGGCGATGCAGCGCGCCACCAGGTCCACGGTGGCGATGGGCTCGATGACGGTGCCGGCGCCGTGGTTGGCCCGCAACAGGACGGCGCCGTCCGCCGGGGCCAGGCGGGTCTGGGTGGGTCGTCCGAGCGCGGCCGGATCCAGGCCCACGATTGGGGTGCCGTCGCCCAGGGCGGCGCGGGGCGACCCGGCCAGCGCCTCGGATGCCTCCGGGACCAGCTCGGCCGTCCCGGGCTTGACGTGGAACCGTCGGGGCAGGGCCACGGCCAACCCGTCGCGGGTCACGACCATCTCGTCGCCCTCCACGTCGAAGCCGTCGACCAGCAGGCGCAGGGCCAGGGTGGTCTTGCCCGACCCCTTGTCCCCCACCAGCAGCACCCGACGACGCCCGATGGTGACCACCGCCGCGTGCAGCGACAGCCATCCGCCCAGATCGAGGTGGTCCATGAGCCGTCCGTAGACGCGCTGGTAGAGCACGAAGAGCAGGTCGTCGTAGCGTTCGAACCGGTCGACCAGGTCGCCCTCCTCCAGCAGCTCCCAGGGCCCAGCGCCCCGCACCGACCAGTGCAGCGTGTCCTTGAGCTCCAGGTCGTGCTGGTCGACCGAGTTGGCCACATAGGCCAGTCGGGCGGCCGTCGGGTCGTCGTCGACCTCGATCTCGACCAGGTAGGGCAGCAGCCGGAAGGCCAGGGTGGTGGCTATTGCAGGAGCCCTTCCGCGGCGAAGTTGGTCAGGCAGTCGGCCACCTCGCGGTGAGGCGGGTCGACCCCGAACAGGGTGGCGAGCTCGTCGGCCATGGCCGCAGCCGAGTGCTCGCCGTCGCACAACGTGAACACCACCGAGGCGGTGGCGTTGAGGTAGTGAACCCGGTCGCGGGTGGTGTCATAGACGATGAGCCCGTCGCGCACCTCGTTGATCTCGAGGTCCGCCACCGTGACCGGTCGGTGGCCGGGTGCCGACGGTCCGGGCGCGGTCGAGCCGGGTGCGGACGATTCGGGGTCGGTCAGGTCGGCCATCGTGCTCCTCGGGCAGCTGCGGTGCACTGCCTAGCATGGCAGCCGCCATGGTCGAGCCGCCCCCCGAGCCTCGCGTGCCGCGCGTGGCCCACTTCGTGTTCGGCCTCAAGCCCCAGACCGAGCCCTTCCACCTCGTGCACTACCTGGCCATCGAATCGTGCCGCTGGCAGCTGTCGCCCCGCAAGATCTACCTGCACCATCGCCACCTGCCCTACGGCGTGTGGTGGGACCGCATCCGTCCGCACCTGACCCTGGTCGAGGTCGACCAGGTGCCCGAGGTGGTCACGGCGCGCTACGACGACACCCTGGTCCCCCCGGCGCTGCGCTATGCCCATCACGCCGACTTCGTCCGCCTCGATGCCCTCATCCAACACGGCGGGGTGTACGCCGACATCGACACCCTGTTCCTGGCCCCGTTCCCCGACGAGCTGTTCGCCTCGCCGTTCGTGATCGGCGACGAGGGAGCCCAGCGCGACGAGCTGACCGGCGAGTGGCGAGCGTCGCTGTGCAACGCGTTGATGCTGGCCGAGCCCGGCTCAGTCTTCGCCCGGGCCTGGCGGGACCGGATGGCCGGCGAGCTCAACGGCACGTGGAGCAATCACAGCGGCTTCCTGGCCGAGACCTTGAGCCGGGAGCTCAGCCCGCAGGTGCGGGTCGAACCGTCCCGCACCTTCCTGGGGGTGCCGTGCAGCGTCGACGGGCTGCGCGACCTGTTGGAGCGCGACGAGGTGCAGCTCGATGGCGCGCTGAGCCTGCACCTGTGGGCGCACCTGTGGTGGGACGCCGGACGCCTCGACTTCAGCCCGGTGCACGCCGGCCAGATCACACCCGAGTGGGTGCGCTCGGCGCCCACCGCCTATGCCCGCCTGGCCCGTCCCTACCTGCCCGACCTGGACCTGTGGTGAGCGCCAGCCGCGACCGGGCGCGGCCGCTCGGGGTGCGCTACATCTCGCTGGCGCCGGGCGACGGCTACGGCGCGGCGGCCCAGGGCTACCTCGGGCTGTTGCAGCGGTGGGGGGTGCCCGTGCGCTGGGAGCCGGTCAGGTTCGGGAGCCGGGAGCGTGTGGCGGTGAGCAATCGGCGCAGTCGGTTCATCCACTGGATCGATCAGCCTGTCGACTACGACACGGTCATCGTGCACCTGCCGCCCGACTGGGTGCCTGAGCACCTGGACAGCGAAGGCGACCGGCATCGCCTGGCCTTCACCACCGGCGAGATCGACCCCATCCCCGAGACGTGGGTCCGGGCCCTGGCGTCGGTCGATCGGGTGGTGGTGCCGTCGAGGTTCAACCAGCAGGTGTTCGCGGCCAGCGGGGTGACGACACCCATCTCGGTGGTGGGCCACGTGGGCGACCTCGACCTCGACGTCGCCCCCTTCCAGCACCCGTCGCTGGGCGACCGGTTCGTCTTCTACACGATCGGCCCCTGGACCACGCGCAAAGGGGTGCCCGAGACGGTGCGCGCCTTCGCCGACGCCTTCGCCGGGTCCGACGAGGTGGCGCTGGTGCTCAAGACCGGCTTGGTCGACCACCAGGCCAAGGCCCGACGAGCGCTGGCCGCCCGCGCCCCGGCCCACCTGCCGGCTGCTCCGGCCACGCCGGTCGGGCCGGTCCGCATGGACACGTGGTGGTCGCTGGCCGAGCTGCTGGCGGCCCGAGCCGACGCTGCCGCCGGTGTTGTTGGCCCCCGACGACTGGGACGATCCCACCCTGGCGGGCCTGCACCGGCGGGGTGACTGCCTGGTGTCGCTCAATCGGGGGGAGGGGTTCGGCCTCACCGTCCTGGACGCGGCCCGGGCGGCCAACCCGGTGGTGGTCACCGGTTGGGGCGGCGCGCTCGACATCACCGGCGACGACTGGCCCCTGCTGGTGTCCTACGGGCTGGTGGCCACCGCCGATGACCAGCTCGACGACTGGATGCGCCCGAGCCGCGATCAGCGCTGGGCCCGGGCCGACCACGACGACGCCGTGGACCACCTGCGTTGGGTGTTCGACCACCCGTCCGAAGCCAAGGAGCTGGGTCGGTCCCTGGCGGCGCGGGCCGAGGCGCGCTTCGGCGTCGAACCGGTCGGCTCCGCCCTGGCCGCGTGCTCGATCCCCGGCGCGACTGACGCCCGTTCCCCGCCCCGCCCCCGCCCCGCCCCCGCCCCGCCCCCGCCTTCGGCGTCGAACGGGTGGGAGGGGATCAGGTGGCGGGGGCGGTGATGGTGCCGTCGGGCTGGATGATCCCGGCGGCCGGGCCGAAGTCGGCGGCGGAGAGCTGGTTGACCAGATGGGCGGCCGAGCTGGCCGGATCCAGGCTGGCCTGGCCGGCGGACCTGAGCACCACCGAGGTGAACCCGGCCTTGACGAAGGTGCCGTTGGCGTCGACGGTGACCCGCAGGATCCCGCTCAGGCTGGTGGTGCCGGACGAGATGAAGTCGTGGTAGTTGGCGAAGTTGCCCAGGCTGTAGTCGATCAGGTGGTGCTGGTAGAACTCGATGCCGCGCAGCACGTGGGGTCCGCTGGCGATGACGATGTCGGCGCCGTCGTCGATGGCGGCGTGGGCGAAGGCCTTGGCGTTGCCCCGGTCCTCGCCCACGTAGGTCTCCTCGTTGCCGGTGACGTGGGTGGCGCCTGACCCTTCGGCCCCGGCGTGCATGTAGACGACCACCACCGCGGCCAGGGTCTGGGCCTTGGCGATGAGCGTGCGGGCGGTGGCGAAGTCGAGCATGTCGTTGGTGTTCGGGTAGGGGGCGAATCCGACGAAGGCGACCTTGGTGGTGCCGTCGGCCACCACCGCGATCTGGCCGGGCAGGCCGGTCTGGGCGATGCCGGCTGCGGCCAGGGCGGCGCTGGTGTCGGCTGCGCCCTGGGCGCCGAAGTCGTGGGAGTGGTTGTTGGCGCTGTTCATCACGGTGAAGCCGACCTGGCGCAGAACGGCCGCGTCGGTGGTGGGCACCCGGAAGGCGACGCAGTTGGTGGAGTCGTCGTTGCACTTCGAGCCGGTGGCGGCGGTGAGGGTGCCCTCCAGGTTGCCGAACACGATGGGGGCGGCCAGGGCGGCCTGGATCGGGCTCAGGTAGGCCAGCGGATCGGCGGGCAGCTCGCCGGGGCGGCCCAGCCCGGTGTCGCCCACGGCGGTGAAGGTGACCGGGTTGGTGGTGCGGCTGGGTCCGCTGGTCGTGGTGGTGCGGGCCGGATGGGTGGTGTGGTGGAGCCCGGTGACGGAGGTGGGACCGGCCGCGACCGTGGTGGTGGTGTGGCCGTGATCGCGGTCGGGGACGAGGATCACGACGGCGGCCACCACCAGGACGGCGGCCACCCCGACGGTCACCCAGCGGATCCAGGCCGCGGTCGGCGCCGGTCCCGCCGTCGGCCGATCGCCGCCCCAGTCCCCAGTCTCCACCCCCAGATCGTCCCACGAGCACGGGTCGCGACCGGGTAGGGCGTCGGGCCCTCTAGCGCGGACATCGATCGGCGGCTCGGGCAGAATGCCGCGATGCTGATCCGCATCGAGGGGGTCGACCTCCCGGGACGGTCGTGCGGGCCGAGCCCGGAACGGCCCGAGGGCCATCACGGCATCCATGTGGCCGTGCAGCGCAAGAACAAGCCGGGTGAGCTGTTCGGGCTGGTGGCCGGAGATGCCCCGTCGGCCACGTGGACGCTCGAGTGCGCCACCAAGGCCACGGCCGAGGGCATCGACGTGACCGGGCCGTACGTGTCGGGCCCACCCGGAGACCGGTTCGTCTACCTGTCGTGGGGCGTGGTCGACGACGACGGCGGGTTCGAGATGTTCCGCCGGGCCAAGCTGCGACTGACCGCGGTGCCACCCGACGTGCTGGCTGCGGCCGTCGACGCGGGGATGTTGGTGGGACGGCTGGGGCTGACCGACGAGAAGGGCAACCCGACGTGCGCGTCGGTGCGCCCGCCGGCCATCGAGTGGCGGGCGGGCGCGCCCGACTGAACGCGTCGGCCGACACGGAGCGCGGCTTCAATGACGGCCATGACCGAGTGGATCGGGCCGAGCCAGTTCCATGCCGCCGACGGAGTCGAGGACTGGCGTGTGCTGGGCGCCGGGGTGAGCGCGCACTTCCGCACCGGATCGTTCGCCGAGGGCGTGGCGCTGGCGGCGGCCATCCAGCCCGCGGTCGACGGCGCCGACCAGTGCCCCGACGTCGACCTGCGTGAGTCGGGGGTGACCGTGCGCCTGATGGGTTCGGAGGATGGGCTGCGCCAGAGCTTCATCGACCTGGCCCAGCGGATCTCCGCCGTGGCCCGCGACCTCGGGGCCGCGGCCGACCCGACCGCGACGCAGGACGTGCAGCTCACCATCGATGCGTCGGACGTCGAGCTGGTGCGGCCGTTCTGGGCGGCGTTGCTCGGGTACGAAGAGATGGGCGATTCGGATCTGGTCGATCCTCGAAGGATCGGACCGCCGATCTGGTTCCAGCCGATGCGCGAGCCGCGGGCCGAGCGCAACCGGATGCACGTCGACGTGTTCGTGCCCCACGACCAGGCTGAAGCCCGGGTGGCGGCGGCCGTGGCCGCGGGCGGGAAGGTCGTGTACGAGGAGCGTGCGCCGGCGTGGTGGACGTTGGCCGACCCGGAGGGCAACGAGGCCGACGTCGCCTCCTGGATGGGCCGCGACTGAGGGAGAACGTCCGCAGGCGGCCGCACCCGGTGCGACTACCCTCGCCACGGCGAGGGCCGCTAGCTCATCTGGCTAGAGCAGGGGACTTTTAATCCCAAGGTGCCGGGTTCGAGCCCCGGGCGGCCTACCAATCAGGACAAGGGATCGGGGACTTCGAGCCTTCGAGGTTCGTCGGCCATCCCACGCAAATCCCACGCATTGCTGCAGATCGCGTAAACTGGCCAGCGATGCGAGGCGGAATTCGCAAGCGGTCCCCTGGCGTGTGGGAGGTCCGAGCCGAGATCGGCCGCGACCCGGTGACCGGCCGACGACGACAGATCAGCCGGACCGTGCGCGGCGGCAAGCGAGACGCCGAGCGCGTCCTGAACTCGCTGTCGGTCCAGTCCGACACCGGCGCGCTCACGGGCACCGATGTCACGCTGAAGGAGCTGACCGATCGGTGGCTGGCCCAGGTCGAGAACGACCTCAGCCCGACGACTGTGCTCCGCTACAAGAACCTGCTGTCCAAGCGCATCGTGCCGGCCCTCGGGTCGAAGAAGATCCATCGGCTCCGGGCCGACGAGCTGGACCGCTTCTATCTGGCACTGGTGAACGACGAGGGCCTGGCGCCATCGACGGTCCGCCAGGTGCACGCGGTGATCCGTCGAGCACTGCGCCAGGCCGTGCGCTGGGGATGGCTGGCCACCAACCCGGCGATCAACGCCAGCCCACCCCGGGTACCCCGCTCGACGATCTCGCCGCCGGACGTGGACCAGGTGATGCAGCTGATGGCCTACGCCAACGAGCACGACGCCGAGCTGGGTCGCTTCCTTCACCTGGCCGCGACGACAGGCGCACGACGGGGTGAGTTGTGCGCGCTGCATTGGCGGGACATCGACGTGGAGAAGCAGACGCTGACCATCTCCCGATCCATCGCCGAGGTGGAGGGCGGGGTGAGCGAGAAGGACACCAAGACCCACGCGGCGCGGCGCATCGCGCTCGATGCCGGAACGCTGGCGGTGATCGCTGAGCAGCGAGCCTTGGCTGACCGGCTGGCCGAGGCAGCCGAGCTCGAGCTGAGCGACGACGCCTACGTGTTCTCGCCCGAGCCAGGCGGCGGTGTGCCGTGGAACCCCAGCACCATCACCCATCGCTTCCAGCGGGTGCGCAAGAGCCTCGACCTCGGGACGGTCCGCCTCCACGACCTCCGGCACTTCGCCGCCACCAGGCTCATCGCGGCTGGCGTGCCGGTACGGACCGTCTCGGGCCGCCTCGGCCACGCCAACCCCTCGACGACCCTGACCGTCTACTCGCACTTCCTCGAGGCCAGCGACCAGGCCGCCGCTGAGGTCCTGGGCGGGCTCATCGCAACTCCGACTCCGCCGGCAGAAGACGCCACATGATCGCCCTGCTCGATGAGTCCGTCCACGTCACGCCCCGCGGGCTGCACTACGTCATCGCGGCCGCAATAGTCCTGCGCGACGAGAGTGACAAGTGCCGAGACCGCGTGCTGGAGTGCCTAGCGGGGCGAGAGAGGGCCTTCCACTGGTCGAGGGAGGGTGTAGAGAAGCGCTCGGCGATGATCGAGGCGATGTGCGAGCTGAACGTGATGGTCGTCGCTGGGGTTCACGAGCCGGTTCGGAGGACTCGCCAACGCCAGGCGCGCCACACCCTGATGCTCGCACTGCTGGGCGATCTCGCTCGGGAGGGAGTCACGGAGCTTGTCATCGAGGGTCGTGACGCGACGCTCGACGGACACGATCGACAGACCGTCATCGACGCTCAGCACCTCGCAGTCGTCCCCGAGGACTTCGTCTACCGGTTCGAGACGAAGGCTGAGCCTTTGCTTTGGCTCCCGGATGCTGCAGTCGGAGCGCTGGCCGCCGCCGAGGTTGGCAAGGCGAACGAGTATCTGGTCAGACTTGGCACCGCGGTCCTGAACGTCCACCGACTTGGGCCCTAGACGCGCACGAACCCCGGCTCCCGTTCCAGCGCCTGAGCGATGGACCTGGCCCTCCGGGGTTCCACTTCCGAAACCTCAACGGCTTCGGCAAGATCTTTCATACCCTGCATTCTCCAGATGCGCAACAAGTTG
Organism: uncultured Microthrixaceae bacterium; assembly: GCA_963793965.1. Lineage (GTDB taxonomy): Bacteria > Actinomycetota > Acidimicrobiia > Acidimicrobiales > Acidimicrobilacustridaceae > UBA4742. The sequence continues at coordinate 68,750 of CAWCCB010000003.1, read as the reverse complement.
CATGTGTCCCGAGCCTGTCCAGTCTGGTCGGACCGAGAATCCCCAAGGGTCTATACTGACGTTTCAGTCACTTCTGGTGTTTCTAGCTGCACCGGGCGCATGGGCGAGGTGGTCCGGCCACTCCCACCGCGCTGGGCAAACCTTCTGCACAACGGCGGCCGGGACGACTCGGTCATGTCGAACGAGGCAAGGCCTCGTCGCCGAGTAGGTAGCGCTCGAGTTGGTGTTTGGTGACTCGGAGGCGGTGGCCGATCTGGAGGACGGGGACGGGGAACTCGCCGCGCTTGTAGAGGTCCCAGGCGGTGCTGCGGTGGATGCCGAGGACGTGGGCGGCTTCGGCCAGGCTGAGGGTGGCGCAGTGGGCGAAGTCGATGGTGTGATCGCTCATGGGGTCACCGTCGCAAAGGGGGGTCCCGGGTTCGGTCCCGGTTCTGGTCCCATCGGGCAGGAATCGCAGGTTTCGGGCTCGGCGGCCGCGGCGGGTTCGTGGTGGTTGACCATCACCGGGGAGAAGCGCGTCCCGCCCCGGTGACGCGACATCCTCACGCGACGAACCACCGGATCCTCTGAAGCCCCCAGTGCCTACGAGACGACCCCGTCCCGATCTCTCCCGCTCCACCGGTTCCACTCGGTGGCCATCCTCAACGGCTGCCCCTGAACAGCCACCACTGAATCGTTCACAGACTTGCACGGGACCGTGGGGGACCGGTGTGGGCTAGTCGGTGGTGAGGATCGGCGCCGGTGGGTGCAGCGGGCGGACCCCCGCCGTGCAGCGCGAGGGCCGGGTGGTGCAGGGGGAGAGCCCAGGGTGTGCAGACGGCGGTCGGTGTTCTGCACGACGGTTGTCGGGCGGCGTTGGTGGGGTTCGTGCAGGAACTGGTTGAGGTGGCGGTGTTCTGGTTCGCCGGTGATGTCCCACCAGATCTGGCTGCTGTCCCGGTGTCGGGTTGGGACATCCCGACGGGTCCCGGATGTGGTCCCGGCTTCGGTCCCGGATGTGGTCCCAGGCGCTGGTCAGGGCCACTTTCTTGCCGCGCGACGCGACAGCCGCTCGGAGGTAGGTATTAGGGGTGGAGGCGGTCCATGTTGAACATCGGCAAGCTCGGCGCGGGCCGAGCCAGCTACTACCTTTCGTTGGCCACCGGAGCCGAGGACTACTACACCGGACACGGTGAAGCGCCGGGCCGGTGGTTCGGACACGGCGCCGACGTCCTCGGCCTCGACGGGACCGTCGACGCCGATGACCTGACCGCCATCTTGGAGGGTCGCCGCCCCGGGTCGGATGAGCGGTTGACCCGCACGAAGGTGCCGGGGTTCGATCTGACGTTTCGGGCCCCGAAGTCGGTGTCGGTGCTCTACGCGCTGGGCGACCCCGACTCGGTGACGGCGGCGGTGGAGGCGCATGAGGCGGCGGTCGACGCCGCCATCGGCTATCTCGAGCGCGAAGCGTGTGTCACGCGTCGACGCGTCGACGGCGAGATCACCGGGTTCACGGGTGAGGGGTTCGTGGCCGCCGGGTTCCGGCATCGCACGTCGCGGGCCGGGGACCCGACGCTTCACACCCATGTTCTGGTCGCGAACCTGACCCGCACACCGGACGGGCGGTGGGGGGCGTTGGACGGCCGCCCCATCTACCGCCACGCCCTGACCGCGGGGTATCTGTATCAGGCCCAGCTGCGGGCCGAGCTGACACGGCGGCTCGGTGTCGAATGGGAACCCGTCACCAACGGCTACGCGGACATCGACGGGGTCCCCGCCGCGGTGATCCGCGAGTTCTCGAAACGTCGCACCGAGATCCTGGAGCGGATGGAGGATCGGGGCCAATGGTCCGCCAAAGCCGCGCAGGCCGCCACCCTGGATACCCGCCGGGCCAAGGACTACCGGGTGACCGCGAGCCAGCTGCGAGACGACTGGGCGTTTCGGGCAGCCCGGCTGGGATGGGCTCCCGGCCGACTCCAGGAACTCGTCGAGCGGGGTCGGCCCCGGACCCCGGACCCCGGGGATCTCCAGGTGATGTTCGTCGAGTTGGCCGGCCCGTATGGGTTGACTCGCAACGCGTCGACGTTCACCCGCCCTGATGTGATGCGGGCCATCGCGTCGAGGATGGTCGACGGCGCCGACGTCGATGAGATCGACCGGTACGCCGCCACGTTCCTGGGTTCCGCCGGGCCGGTGGCGGTGGGCGAGGTCAAGGGTCAGCCGGCCTGGACCACCCGAGAACTCCTGGCCGTCGAACACCACCTCCTCACCGGCGCCGAAGCCCGCAGCCACGACCGGGCCGGGATCGCCCGGCGGGCCGAGGTGGCCGCCGCCATCGCGGCGCCGCCCGTCGATCAGCGATGAACAGGCCGACATGGTCGCCGAGTTGTGCCTGTCGGGTCGCGGGATCGACGTCGTGATCGGCGCGGCCGGGACCGGCAAGACCTACGCCCTCGACACCGCCCGAGACGGATGGCAACGATCCGGACTCACCGTGCATGGCGCGGCGCTGTCGGCCCGGGCCGCCGCCGAGCTCCAATCCGGGTCCCACATCGAGTCGATGACCGTCGCCCTCCTGTTGGCCCGGATCGACCTGGGCCGCCTCCCCCTGGATCGCCGGTCGGTGGTGGTGGTCGATGAGGCCGGCATGGTCGGCACCCGCACCCTGGACCGCCTCCACCAGGTCACCGACCAGGCCGGCGCGAAGCTGGTGCTGGTCGGCGATCCCGAACAGCTCCCCGAGATCGAAGCCGGCGGCGCCTTCCGGGCCCTCACCCAACGCCCCGACACCATCCACCTGGTCGACAACCGCCGCCAGACCCAACTCTGGGAACGCCAAGCCCTCCACGATCTACGCGCTGGCCAGGTTCCTCAGGCGGTCGAGGCCTATGACCGCCGGCAACGGATCGTGATGGTCGCCGACCCTGACAGCCTGCGTGACCGGGTCGTCGCTGACTGGTTCGCCTCCACCCGGGCCGGTGAACGCGCCCTGATGATCGCCGCGCACCGTAGCGAAGTCCGCGACCTCAACGACCGTGCCCGCCAGCTTCTCGACGCCGCCGGCCAGCTCGGTGCCCGCCGTCTCGTGGTCGGGTCACACGAGTTCGCCGAAGGGGACCGGGTCATGGCCATCGCCCGCAACCACTACGACCTCGACATCCTCAACGGCGACCTCGGCACCATCACCCACCTCCACCCCGACGGCGCAGTCACGTTCCGCTGCGACCGGACCGACACCGACCGGACCATGCCTCTCGAGCGCATCCAGGACGGGATGCTCGACCACGGCTACGCCCGCACCAACCACAAAGCCCAAGGCGCCACCGTCGACACCACCTTCACCCTCGGCGACGACGGCGACCTCGACCGCCAAGCCGCCTACACCGCCCTCTCACGAGGACGCCTCGAGAACCGCCTCTACGTCCTCGAACCCGACCACGACCTCCAACCCGACCACCTCCAACCGGCAGGCCGGCCTCGCCGACTCCACCATCGATCAGCGAGATGTCCGGCGCCGCCACACCGAACACGAACTCAGCCGCGACCGCCGCCAAGACCTCGCCTCCCGCCTCCTCGCCAACCTCCCCGAACCCGACCCCCAACCCCTCGAACCCGACCGGCCGGGCGTACGCCGCGAACGCCCCGAACCCAGCCGGAGCATCGCCGACGACCACGGAATCGACCTGTTCTAACCTGGCCCCTCACCGGGCCACGGGACGCCCGATTAGGCACCCGAGGCGCTCTCGCGCTCAGCCGTCGCGATGAGCCAAGAGCCAACTCAGAACCGCCTCCAGCTCGACCGGATCGCTGATCGCTTCCAACGCATCTGCGAGGCCGTCAAGGGCGGCTGATCTGGGCCGGAAGCCCCGGATCCCAACTACCAGCTCGTCCCGGACCAGAGCCCACTGCTCCGCCTGGTCGCCAGGCGCGGACGACCTATCGTCAGCCATGTCGACAGCTCCTCGTAGGTGTTGGCCAGGCCCCGGGGTGTTCGCGCACCGCCGGGGCCACTTGTTGATCACCAAGACCCTAGCCCACCGCTAGACGATCACCAAGGACTAGATTCGCAGCCCATGGCCCTCGACCTCGTCGGCATCTCCGAAGTAGCCGCCATGCTCGACCTCACCACACAACGCATCGACCAACTCGCCCGCCAAGACCCCAACTTTCCGGCCCCAGCCGCCGACCTCGCCGCCGGGAGAATCTGGGTCCGAGCTGACATCGTCAACTGGGCGCGAGCCGCTGGCCGCCTCGACCAGGATTGACCCCGCTCCCCCACTATCACCCCTGAACTCCCGTCGACCAACGTTGCCTACCCAGCGCCATCGACGGTCTCGACGGAGGCCCTAACGCCGGTTCGGGGCTCGGTCGGGCGGTTCGTTGAGGCGGTCCTGAGAGCGGTTTGACTCCGTCCCCTAACTGTTATAGACCGACCATGTCCATAACGGTTATAGGGAGGTTTCTGGTGCGGCAAGAAGTGCTGTTGGCGTTGTTGGCCAAGGAACCGTCGCACGGTTTCGAGCTGCGCGCCCGTCTGAACGCGGCGCTGGGCTCACTGGGCGACGAGATGAACGACGGCCAGATCTACGTCACGCTGGGCCGTCTCGACAAGGCCGGTCTGGTCAGAGTGGAGTTGGCCGCGGGTCCGACGGAGCGGCCCGATCGCAAGTTGTACTCGCTCACCCCGGCGGGACAGACCCGGGTCGGGGAGTGGCTGAATGAGGTGAGCTGGCCCAAGCCGGATGTCACTGAGTTTCACCTGAAGCTGATCGCCGCGTCCGCGGCCGGGCTCGGAGACCCGGTCGGGATCATCGACGCCCAGCGCCGAGAGTTGTTGCGTCGGCTGCGCGACACGCAGGAGTCAGTCCTGGCAGAGCCGGCCGGCTCCCCAGCGTCGTTGCTGTTGGAAGGGATCGTGTTGCGGCTCCAGGCGGATCTGCGCTGGCTGGAACGGTGCGAGGACGTGTGGGCCATGCCCCGCAGCAAGAGGAGCAGGTCGTGACTATCACCGGGGAGACACTCGCGGTCAAGGCAGAGGGCTTGACCAAGCACTACGGGAAGGGCGAGGGCCTGGTCCGGGCTATCGACCAAGTCGATCTCGACGTCGCTCAGGGCGAGGCCGTCGCCGTCATGGGGCCGAGTGGCTGTGGCAAGTCGACGTTGCTGCACCTGCTCGGCGGGCTGGACCGCGCCTCGGCGGGGAAGGTCTGGTTGGCCGGTCAGCGCATCGACGAGATGAGCGAGCGGGCACTCGCTCACATGCGCCGCGGCATGGTCGGGTTCGTCTTCCAGGCGTTTCAGCTTATGGACGAGCTAACCGCCCAGGAGAACGTGGAGCTACCGGCGCTGCTGGCCGGGCGCTCACCCCGGGCCGCACGGCGCCGAGCCGGCGAGCTGTTGAACCAGGTCGGCCTGGACGACCGGGCCACGCACCTCCCTGCCGCCTTGTCGGGCGGGCAACGCCAGCGCGTCGCGATCGCCCGGGCGCTGGTGAACGAGCCACTGGTGGTGCTGGCCGACGAACCCACCGGCAACCTCGACAGCGCCGCCACACTGGAACTGCTCAAGCTGTTCAAGGCCCTTCACGCCGACGGTCAGACCTTCGTGATCGTCACCCACGACGAGCGGGTAGCAGCCACCGCCGACCGCCTGATCTCAATGCGAGACGGTGCGTTCGTCGACCAGACCGTTCTGCGCGATCCCGCATGCGGCGGCCTCGTGGATCTCGCCGGGCTCGGGGGCTGACCGTGGGCAGAGCCGTGCTCCTCGCTCGCCTAGCAACCAAGGATCTCCGCCACCACCTCTCCGAGGCCGTGCTGTTGTTCCTGGTCATCGCCACGGCCACGGCAACCTTGACCCTCGGCCTGGTGCTGCACGGCGAGACCAACAACCCATTCAGTATCACCAGGACCGCCACCGGCGGCCCCGACGCAGTCGCCAACCTCTCCCCGAGCGTCTCTCGCACCGGGACGATCACCGCCAACGCCAACCCCGAGGCACTGGCCGCACTCGAACATGCGCCCGGTGTCACCAGCCACAGCGGGCCGTACCCGGTCACCTTCGCGTTGGTCAGGACGCGAGGGATTACCACCAGCGCCATGCTCGAAGGCCGCGACGCGACACCCGCATCGCTGGACCAGCCCTCCCTCACCGGCGGCACCTGGGTTCACCACGGGGGTGCCGTGGTGGAACGCAGCTTCGCCGACGCGTCAGCGTGCACGTAGGCGACGCGCTGACGCTCAACGGCCAGCTCCACCGGGTCACGGGCATCGCCGTCGACGCCGCCGTTCCCCCCTACCCGCACCTATGCGGCATCGGCTGCGACGTCATCTACCGCGACGCCATGTCCCACTCGCCGCTCTACCTCTACGAGCCCGGCCTGATCTGGGTATCCCGCGCCGATCTCGCCGCCCTGGCCACCCCCCAGGTCGGGATCTCCTACCTGGAGAACCTCAAGCTGACCCACCCCGACCAGGCCCCAGCCTTCGCCGCCACCGCATCCCGCGCTCCCGCCTCAGGCTCAGCGTTGACCGTCACCCCCTGGCAGAAGATCGCGGCCGGTGCCGCCAAGCTGGTGCGCGGCCCCCGCACCGTCCTACTCGTCGGCAGCGGCCTGCTCATCGCGCTCGCGCTGGCCAGCGTGGCCGTGCTGGTCGGAGGTCGGCTCTCCGAACAGACCCGCCGCGTCGGGCTGCTCAAAGCCATCGGCGCCACCCCGACCACCGTGGCCGCCGTCCTGCTCGTCGAACACGTCGCGGTGACCATCATCGCCGCCACCGCCGGCCTCGCCATCGGCCGAAGCATCGCGCCCCAACTCGCCACTCCCGAAGCCGGGCTGCTCGGAACGGCCGGAACCCCACCGATCAGCGCCTCCACCGTCGCGGTCGTGTACGGCGTCGCCCTAGCCGTCGCCGTGTTGGCCACGATCACGCCCGCTATCCAAGCCGCCCGCACCAGCACCGTCACCGCGCTCGCCGATGCCCCACGCCCACCGCGACGAAGCCGGCAGGTCATCTCCCTCTCCACCCGGCTACCCGTCCCCCTCCTCCTCGGCGTGCGCCTCGCCGCCCGACGCCCACGCCGACTCGCCCTGGGCGTCCTCAGCGTCGCCGTGTGCGTCGCCGGCATCGTGTCCATCCTCCTCGAACACGCCCGCCTCGGCGGCACCTCCCGGCTCATCAACCCCCAGAACCAACGGATGACCCAAGTCATGGTCGTCATCACCGTCATGCTCCTCGTGCTCGCCGCGGTGAACGCCCTGCTCATCACCTGGGCCACCGTCCTCGACGGCCGACACGCGTCCGCGCTGGCCCGAGCCCTCGGGGCGACCCCCCAACAAGTCAGCACCGGACTCTCCGCCACCCAACTCCTCGCCGTCGTACCGGGCGCGATCCTCGGAATCCCACTCGGGATCGGCCTCCTCGAAGTCGTCACCGGGTCCGGCGACGCCTACAAACTCGAACCCGCCTGGTGGTACCTCCTCATCGTCCTCGGCGCCTGCCTGACAATGACCGTCCTCACCGCCATCCCCGCCCGCATCGGAAGCCGCCAACCAGTAGTCAACGTCCTCCAATCCCAACCCCAGTGACCGTTCCCGGCCGGTGGACGCTCACCAACGCCGGCGAATGCGGCGGCACCAAGGCCGGCGCCCTTCTTCATGACGCGACCCCGCACATATCGGCACTTCGGGGCCCTCCGAGGGTTGTCCCCCGATACCCGGCCGTGGGACCCGGTCAGCCGCGCTTGGCACGGTCGTCCTCGACGGCCCAGCCCATCGCTGTCATCCGGGCCAGCAGTTCGTCTCCGCTGATGCCCGACAGCGACCACGCCGACCGGTTCGACCGCTCTACCAGGGTGTCGCCACCGAGCAGGCGCCGCTCGAGATGGAACCGGCCGTGGATCTTCAGCGTGGCCGCGGCGAGGGATGGTCGAGCCGACGTGGGAGATTCAGAGGAGCGCGCGGCGATGAACATCTGGTCGTCGAACCCACACACACCTTTGCCGATGCGGTAGTCGGCCTGCACCACCTGGAAGGCGAAAGCCGGCCGACTCGGTCCGCCGACCACCTTCCCGTTGCTCAGGAAGGACCACCAGTCGTCGTGGTCCTTGGTGAGCAGCGCCTGGACCAGTGCATTGGCCCGATCCGGGCTCTTGCCGATGGCCAACGCCCGCCACACGAACAGGCCCGCCAGCAGGACGGCGGATCCCACGATCGCCGCCGCCCCGACCCAGCCCACGCACCAGAGCCTAGGTGTCCTCGATTCGGCGAGTGAGCGAACCCGAGCATCTGGTCATGGACACCGCGTCCCTGCGACGCCTTGTGGCCGGGCCATCGTGACTGGCCCACGACTACGCTCGGGCATGGCCCTTGAGCTGAGGGAACTGACCGAATCCGAGGTCCTGGAGTTCGCGGCGGGGTCCTTACAGGTCTATCTCGGCGAGCGGGTGAAGTCTGGTGAAAGTGCTGCCGTGGTGGCAGCCGATTCCGAAGGACAATTCGAAGCGATGTTCCTGGACGGCAAGGCTCGTCCGGGCCACCTCCTGTGGCGACTCGAAGAGAGCGCCCAGCCGGTTGGCACGTTGTGGATCGGCCCGGTGTCGTCGGAGGATGCGCTCACCTATTGGGTGTGGGACATCGTCATCGCCGAAGCCCATCGCAGTCGGGGACTGGGAAGGCAGGCGATGCAACTCGCCGAAGAGCAGGCACGAGTCGCGGGTGCCACGACACTCGGACTCACCGTGTTCGCCCACAACCCGGGCGCCTGGCACCTTTACGAACAGCTCGGCTATACCCCGATCTCGACTCGTATGAGCAAGACGCTCGACCCTCACGATTCGACGCGCTCCGACCGAAGGGACCCGGACGCGCACAGAACGGCACATCGGCGCACGCTGCGGACGGAGCGAGTGCGTTAGCCGGTCGTGATGTGCTCTTCGATGACATACGCCCGCGTCCGCGACTGATCGACGAATCGCTGCTCATCCGCAGACACTTGCTCGCCGGCGACCCCCGTTCCCACGTTCGCGCTCCACGCCAGGTAAGCGGCGCGATCCGCGAAGACAAGCTCCGTCACCACATCGAAGTCGATCGAGTCGTCCTCACGGTTGAGCTCGTCTCCTCTCACGAGGTAGTTGCGCTTGTACACGACGGGAGCTGGTGCCAGCTCGCAGATCAGCGGCACGTGGCTCTCCTCGTAGTGCTCGATGAACGCCCGCGCATCGACATCTTCCTTCGCGGTGAGAAAGGCGAGGATCTTGAACATGTCGGCCTCCTTGGCTCCCTCCGGGAGTTTGCCAGGCAATCAGGGGCGGCCGCCGGCTCCGGGCCTTCACCCTCACGACGAATTGCCGTTCACGCCGCTGCCACCGCCCAACAGCCCGAAGCGCAGAACGGCACATCGGCGTGCGCCCGAGCGCTGTTTCCGCCGCTTCTCGTGATGACCTAGATCGGCACTTCGGGGACAGCAGAGACCGCGTGCTGTGGGCGGGTCGTCTACGGCTGCTTGCGCCAGACTGATACATGTGACCGGCTGTCGCCAGTGAACGGCGACCGGTCCCAGTAGGCCCACCTGTGGGCTAGCTCGAGGTTGGCCAACCTCGCCATCAGATCGAGCTCCGAGGGCCAGACGTACCGGAACGGCGTGCGCACCTCGCGGGTACCGGAGCTATCGGCTACGAAGTGGTGGGACACTGCGTGCTGAGCGACGAGATCGTCGTAGCGGTCGTAGCCGACGTAGCCGGGCGCGTGGGCGAAGACGATGGAGTCGTGGCCTGGGACTAGGCGACGTAGGTCAGGCACGCCGACCTCGATCACAAAGCATCCACCAGGCTCAAGGTGGGCAGCGGCATTGGCGAAGCACGCGGCCTGTCGGTCCTGGCTCTCGACGTTCCCGATCGTGTTGAAAATGAGGTAGACGAGATGGAAGGCACCCTCCACCCGCGTCGTGACCATGTCTCCGATCTTGACGGGGATGGCATCTCCGCCCGGCTTGGCCCGGAGCTGCGCCACCATGTCTGACGACAGCTCGATGCCGCTGACCGGCACGCCTCGGGCGGCGAGTGGCAGGGCGATTCGCCCGGTGCCGACAGCCATCTCGAGGGCGGCGCCGGTGCCGGCAATCTCGGCCAGGAGATCGACGGTCGGTTGGAGCACCTCGGGCGAGCCCATGGCCCCGAGCGTGTGGTCGTAGCGGGCGGCGACCTCGCCGGCGAAATGGTCGTCAAGCACCTGGGGAGGTTCGCATGCGACAACCAGCGAAGCGAGCGGGTTCGTGCCAGGCACAGTCCCAGAACCCCGGTTCGGGACACGTCCCGGAGCGCCTAACGGCACTTCGGCGCCTCGCGCGGGACGCCCGACCAGCAGTGCTGGCGGGCCTTCAGTGTCGTCGGCAGGTCAGGTTGAGCGACTGCACGGCGGGCCGGCCCCTATTTCCTCGTGGTCGGTACTGGTGACGGTGAGGGGCAGACTCGTTGGCGTGGTTGAGGAACTCATGAATGCACCGATGCGAGCCCTGCGAGCCGCCGCCAGCAACCTGATCCAGGATGGATCTCTTGATGGAGACCTTCAGGAGCTGATGGCGAAGGGCCTGGTCGTTGTCGATGGGTGCGTGTACTTCACTGAGGAGCTAGCGGTCAACGCGGACCTCTCGCGAGAGAAAATGGGGGCACTCAAGCATCAGTCGCTGGTCAACAAGCTCCATCTGGAGGACTGGTGGGACGGAGCATCCCCGACGACGTGGGATACCTGGTGCGTCGCCCAAGGTGTGCTTCTGGCGCGAGCCGTGCTCGCACGGGCAGGAAGCGTCACGCCTCTTCCTGTCGATGTCGTTCTGACCCTGGACCAGGGTGGAGCGGAGTCTCCGTATGCCAACTACTCCGTGGTGAGCTTCACGGCGGACTCGGGCGGCCTCACCGCGCCGAATTCAACTTTCCGCTTCTACGTTCACCGTGATGGTGAGTGCTGGATCGAAGACGACCGACTCGACGAGATGTTGGATGCTGTGATGGTCATTCGCCAATAGCCCTTCGTGGACGCCAGCGGCCCGGACGCCCTAACGGCACGTCGGCGCTCCTTGTCGCCTGATCAGTCCTCGACGACCAGACAGGTCTTGCGGGACGGGTCATAGAACTGGGTCAGAAGGTGCAGGTCGGGCAGATGATTGCTGCCCGCTGGGTGGTCGTAATCGGTGATCGTGATGCGCGGAGTTCCGTCGAGCCGCTGTGTTTGGTCGTGAGTCAGGCTGCCGTCGAACTGCACGGTTCCCCACCATCTGTGATCGGACCCCTCCGGATCGACCTCCCTCGGTACCCGCATAACCATCACGCGGACGTGGCCGAGGGCGGCTCCATCGCGGAAGCGAGCGTGCGCGTTGCTTGTGAAGCCATTGAGGCTGGGTTCGGGTTCCCGCACGGCGGCAGTCTGCCACCCGAGCGCATAACGGCACGTCGGCGCTCATCGCGAGGATGCCCCGCCGGTTTCGGCGCTTCCTCGGGACGGATGTCGACCATCATGAATGCCATGGCCGAGACAGATCCTGTGGTGCTCTTCGGCCCCCTGGGTGGGGACCACGTCTCGATTAAAGTCCTCCGCCGAGCGCACCCCGATGCGACGGACAATTGGGACGCCAACTGGCTCATCAGTCCGGTTCAGATCCGAGTGGGCGGGTTCGACGCCACCATTGACCGAGCGATGCTCAGAAGCGACGAGCTTCTCGACTTTCGCATCGGGCTGGAGGCTCTGTACCGCCTTGAGCCCGGTGAAGCCCACCTGCACTCGTTGGAGGGGTGGCTCGATCTCACTGTCGTCCTCGACTCGGGTGGACACCTTGCGATCGAGGGCGAGGCAACCGATCACCTGAGCCGCTTGTCGTTCCGACTCGGCGAGCTCGACCAATCCGACATGCCGGAGCCGCTCTCCGCGCTCCGCGAAGTGGAACGGCGCTACCCGGTTCTGGGACGGCCGTCGTAGCCAAGCGCCGAACGGCGCGTAGGCGCCGGGTGGGGTCAGCTTCTGGCGGCGCCGGCGACGAAGGTGGCGACGATGTAGGTGGGGTGGCGGTCGAGGGATTGTCGACCCCGGTCATAACGCATGGTGGTGCGGGGGTCGGCGTGGGAAGCGGCCTCTTGGACGTCTCGTAGGGGTACGCCGGCGTCGAGGGCGGCGGTGATGAAGGCGTGGCGCAATGTGTGGGGTCCGATCCGTTTCGCGATCCCGGCTTGGCGACCGAGACGGCGCACGATTCGGGCGGCGGCGTGACGGTTGAGACGGCGACCGTCGAGGTCGCAGAAGATGGGTCCTGCGTGGCGGTCCCCGACGGCCAGATCGACGGCACGGGCGGTGCGCGGTGCGAGCGGGATGGTCGCGGTCTTGTTGCCCTTGCGGCTCACGAACAAGGTGCGATGCCCGCGCTGGAACCCCAGGTCGGCGACATCCGCGCCCAGCGCCTCGGAGACCCGGAGCCCGTTGAGGGCCAGCACCGACGCCAGCGCATGATCCAGCGCCGAGCTGATCCCGGCGGTGACTAGGAAGGCTCCGAGCTCGTTGCGGTCCAGGCCCACGGCGTGGGATTCGGGATCGACCCGGGGCCGGCGCACGTGCACCGCCGGGGAGTGATCGATCAGTCCCTCTTCCTCGGCGAATCGGTAGAGACCGGTGATCGTCGCCAGCCGACGACTGATGGTGGCCGGCGCCCGCCCCGACTGCTCGAGGTCACGGGCGAAGCGTTCGATGTCGACCCGGGTCACGTCGAACAGACGCTGCCCTCGGTGCTGGCACCATCCTGCGAACTGGCGCAGATCCAGTTCGTAGGCCTCGCGGGTCCGTCCCTTGTGACCACCCAGGAACCCGACCACCGCCGTCGCTTCGCGATCCGCAGTCCTCGGGTCATACAACACCAACGCCGAACCAGTCCTGGCCATCGCGGCCTCCTCTCACCCGAGCGGAGACCGAACCGGGCGTCCCATCCCCGCCCGACGATCGACCCTACGACCACCCCCCAGGCCGGCGCCTCGGTGGAGCTCGGGTGCGGTTTCAGGTGAGGGCGTTCACGGCGTCTTTGAGGGCGGCCTCGATGGCCCACAGCGCGGCGTTGGGCCGTCGAGGTCGTCGGATGTGGTCGAGGGTGCCGATGATGCTGGCCAGGTCGGCCCACGGGTCGAAGGTCAGCCCGGACCGTTGCTCCCAGACCGTACGGATGTCGTCGGCCATCGACGGGTTGTACTGGAACAGGTTGAGCCGACAGTGGGCCGGATCGATCGACCGTGGCCCGACGCAGGCCCACTGCCAGTCGACCAGTCCGCTGAGCCGGCCCCGTACCCACAACACGTTGCCCGGGTTGAAGTCACGGTGGACGAACCCGACATCGGTGGTCGGCACCGGACGTCCGAACAATTCGACGGCCCGTTCCCACAGGCCTGGGTCGGTCGTCCACCGCGGCGGGTCGTAGCTCTTCTGGGCGTAGGTGGTCGAGCGGCGGCAGCTCGGCCTCGGAGGTGTCGATGTCGTGCAGCATGATCATGGCGTCGACGGCTTGAGACACCCATTTCGAAGCCCACCTGGTCTCCCACACGGGCCGCCCGTCGAGCAGCGTCGTGGCCAGGGTCGGTGCATCGGTTCCGTCACCGGTGGCGTCGAGGGCCAATAGCGACGGTGTCGGCACCGCTAGTCGCTCGGCCAGCTGCAACGCCAGCGCCTCGACCGAGGCAACATCGGGCGACTCGGCAAGGATCTCGGGGCGGACATAGCGGCGCAACACAACGTCGCGCTGGTGGTCGGCTGCATCGACGAGCGTCACCCGGTGCATCGCGGCCGTCGACCCGCCAGCCATCGGGGTCACCCCGACAACGGCGGCTGCGTCGAGCTCCCGGACGAGCCACGCCAACGTCGAGGCCGGCGGCGGCTGCCGGACCAACCACGCGGCGCGCTGCGCTTCATCCATCGGCCGATCCACACCCACAGTCTCTCCGTTCACACGCGGCCCGTGCACAGCTCTCGGGTCTGACAGCCCGCTCCAAACAACCCTCCGACAACCTCCCGCCGAGCGCCGACGTGCCGTTCGGCGCTCCCTAGGGCTGGGGCCGCATGTCTACTCTTGCCTGCTCGACCAGCTCTTGGTATCTCGGGCTGAACAACTGTTCAGCGAGAGCGTTCTCCAGCAGGCAGTTCAGGTTCGCCAGGGCCTGTAGCTCCTCGGCGTCTGGGGGCTCAAACTGGTCTGCATCTTCAAGGCGGCCGAGCCAGTGAGCGAGAACGAGGGCCTCCGACGTGGTGAGAGTGATGCTCGTCTCACCCCTTGATGCACCGAACGCCATCCCGTCATCGTTGCAGGTCTTCATGAGTACCGATGTGCCTTAGGGCGTATCCCTGTGACGGCCAGGTCCCCGCTTGCGTGTGTGCGGCGTTGGCTCGTACCGGCGGGCCTCGCGGAGACGGGCGAGGATGGCGTCGACGTGTTCCGTTGCCGTCTTGGTGCCTGGCCAGACGGCTTCCAGGACAGGAACGAAGCTTGTGTCGGTGCCGATGGCCTGGTCGACGGCGTCGAGCACGTGCTCAAGATGGCTACTCACCAGGGACTCCAGAGGGTCCGCTCCGATCATCGTTCGTTGCCACGGATTCCACGAGGCGTGCACGAGGTCCACGATGACGGCGAGACACTCGGCCGGATCATCACCAAAGACGAGATCCTGCATGGCGAAGAGCGCCCACTCATGCTCAGGAGGACGCGAGTCCTTGCGCTCGTTGAAGCGGAGCCATCCGTCAACCAGTTGGACGCGGTGTAATCGTCTTCGCTCCCACGGTCGGCCATGTGCAGATCTTCCCACCTGCGAGCCTGCGCCGACCGTGCCGTTCGGTGCTCCCCGGAACCAGGCTTCTGGGGCACCCTTGGTGATAGACGAAGTGGGCCGTTCTGCCGTGGCGTCAATCGTCGAGAGATCTGTCCCACTCGAGAGTGGAGATCGACCTGGGCTGCTGCCCGACCCGACGTTCGTACGCCTCGATGAGTTGATCGAGGCGTCCGGTGTCGTCGGACGCGGCTCCGATCGTCAACTCCACGGATTCGTCCCGACGGGTCACGGTGACGCGACAGCCTTCTGCCTCGAAGTGGCCCGAGCCGTAGTCCCGATCCGGGAAGTCGCGAAAGCTGCGCGGGACGACCTCGTCGAACAAGCCTTCGGCGGCACGCACCCAGTCAACGAACGGCAACGCGGCGCGACTGAACACCACCTGCCGTTGCACGCCTCTGCGCCATGCAGGCGCGAACCAATTCCGGATGGACTGTCCGTCATGCCAGGTGTCAGGGGGGTCAGCTTCGGGCGCGAGCGACCTGAAGAACTCCGTTCCACCGGAGGCGTACAGCAGAGCGGCTTCGGTGGCCGAGCCAGCCCAGGCGTCCTCAGGCGCCCCCTCGCCTCCGAAGACCGGCCACGTAACGGGCGGTCCGCCGGTTCGCCACATCAGCAGATACCCATCGGAGCTCGCCCACGGCACGAGACACCCCGGGTCGGGAAACACCGGCTCGTCCTCCAGCATCGGCACACCTTCGGCACGCAGCACGCGCCGTGTCTCCACGAAGTCATCGACGAGAGCGACCAACTCCCGTGATCCCGGCAAGTCGAGACCGTCGAAGAACGAACCTGCGCCGTAGACGTCCACCAAGGTCTTGAAGTCGCCTGGCAACACCATCCCTAGACGCTGCTCAACCACTTCCCACGACTCGACCCCCACGGGCCGCGGGGCGGCGGCACGACATCGATCAGACGGGCGAGGGCCTCGAGCGCGTCCATCAGGTCCGCACCGCCGCGACCAACGGATTCCGTCGCGAACAAACCGCCGGTCTCTTGCCGCCGCACGTCATGAACACAGAACCTAGCCACCGTGCTGACTCGAAACCTAAGCCCTCGGGACTATCCCCGAGGGGGCGATCTAGGACGCCCACAACCAGTGCTCGGCGCGCCCTACATGCCGTTCGGTGCGGCCGGAGCCGGACGCCGGGGGCGCTTGGTCTTCACACTTCGAGCCTCGGTTGAGACCGGCGGTTGAGGCATAATCGTGCTCGTGGCGGGGTTCGAAGTTCTGGCGAAGCCGGATAAGGCAGATCGGGCTCTCGTCTGCGCCGACCAAGTCGCGCTGAGCCCAAGCCAAGGGCTTCACAGTGGTGGAGTTCTCAGTCGACGCCCCGACCAGGGGCTACGCGCGTCGAGCATGGGAGGCGTACAGAAGCGATGGCGAGATCGACTACCGAGGCCCCGAGACAGACGACGATTGGGGGCTCGAAGGACTCATCGGGCCCGAACTCGCCGCGATCACCGACCTGGTTGGCGCCCTTGTCAGCAACGACCGTGTCGCGCTGGAAGCGGCCGGGGCATACGAGTGGATGGAAGATCCCTACGTGTGGACCCACGACTACGGGAGGCTGGGCACGGTCGATCTGATCCTCCCGCCCGGCGATCCGCACCACTGGGCAGGCGGTGTGGAGCGGAACAACCCCAGTCCCGGTGTGACTCCGGTCAGAGTCGACATGTGGACAGAACAGGAGGGCCCGTCGGACCTTTCCGTTGAGGCGGTGTTGGTCCATGGGGACCAGGGTGAGCTGACCACCCGGTTCGACAACCTCCACGTGATGTAGCTGGCGACGCTTCTGGGCAGAGCGATGCTGGGGTGATCCGCGGCGCAACCGAAGCCGAACCGGCGCTCGGGCGCCATCGTGAGGAGCGCCGACGTGCCGTTATGTGCACGGGTCTGCGGGTTCCATGGCCGATCATGCCGTGATGTCATCTCCGGTGCCCCAGGTGCGAGTTCGGATCATCGCCGTGGTCTGCGAACTGTGGGCGTGGCTCGGGCCGCTCATGCTCGTCGGCCTGGTCATTCGACACACGGCGGCCAGGCGCGATCCGTTCCTGCGTGAGGTAACGGCCGAGGTATTGAACCTGCAGCTTCTGGCTCTCGTCGCCCTGCTCATACTCGTCGGCGTCGCCGTTCTCGGCTGGGAACTCGCGACATGGGCCGTCGGTGTCACCGTCGGTGTCACCCTCGATGTCATTCTGCTGTACGGAGGCGTCGTGGGGATCATCGGAGCCGTGAAGGCGTGGCGAGGCAAGACCTGGCGCTACCCGCTCAACCTGTCCTTGGTGCCGGGCCGAGTGGCGGGGAGCTGACGCCCGATGTGTCGTTGTGCGTGCTGCGTACGCCGGGCCGGGCTCCATGGTCGGAGCTAGCGTGTTCAAGATGTCCTCGCGTCTGTGGGCGTTCGCAACCGACAAGGACCGATTCCCACCGCCTCTATCGAAGCGCCCGCGGCCAAGAGACATCCTGATCTCGGCAGCTGGAGTCGGCCTCTTCATGTCGGTGTTCTCGCCGCACTGGTGGGACGGCACCGCCGCAGCGATCGGAGTCCTTGTCGCCGGGTTTGGCATCTGGCTCATCCAGCCAGGCATCGCGGAGAGCCGCCACCGACGGCAGGTTGGAGATACCTAGGCGGCGCTCGGCTCGTTCGCCAGAGTGCCTACGTGATGCGATGAAGGAGCGGGGCCTCCGCTCCCCGTGTGGGTTCGGGTCTCGGTTGGGAGACTCGGGTTTGCACACCTGTCCCTCGAGTAAGAGGAGGCCCCAGACCCGCCACTGGCAGCTCTTCGTTGCCATCGCGCTGTATCTCCTCTTCGTAGGATGGTTCAGTTTCATTGCCGGATGGCTCAAAGGCAGAGGCGCCGCTGCCTCGACACAGGTTCCCGGGCAGGCCTGACCGGCGCTCGGCTCGATCGCGAGGAGCCGCCGACCTCACTGCCGTTATGGCGCGAGGAGTGACCCTCGGGCGGCAGCCGTATCGACGTTGAGGTAGTGGAGAAGATTGGCGGCAGGGTCGGGGGGTTCTGCCGCCAAGACGGCGAGGACGAGGTGCCGGACGGTGATGGCGGACTCGTCGAGCTGGTCGGACTCCCTGATCGCTCGACGCAGTGCCTGTTTGGCCCCGTGGGTCAATGGGAGGCGACCCCGACCGGTGTGCTCGACCCCGCTGGTGGTTGCCAGGGTGGGGTCGATGCCGATGGTGTGGAACGCTACGGCGTCGAGTCGGTCGAGGGCTTCGCGTGCCTGGTCGCGATCGACTTCGACAGCAGCGGCGGCCTGGGGTTCGGCCACCAGGGCCACGAGCAGGTGGTCCGTTCCAATTCGGCTGTCGCCACGACGGCGGGCCTCCGCCTCCGCGACATGAAGCGCCGCTTTGCGGGCGTCGATCGTGAGTCGCTTCGTGATCATGGTGTGCTCCTGTGCTTCTTGTGGGCCGCCTGCTTCGATACACCGAGTGCGTCGCCAATCTGTTCCCAAGACCAACCCTCACGTCGAGCGCTGGCCACGTTGCGTTGTTCGAGTTGGTCAGCCATGCGGCGCAAGGCCGCTACGGCCCGCAAGCCCACGGCGGGGTCGTCTGACCGGGCAGCGGTTTCGATCTGGTCGACGTTCACGATGTCAACCGTAGTTGACAACTGACCCAGCGTCAACCACAGTTGACAGACTTCCAGGATGACGCCTCGAGGCGGCCCGGAAGAATCCGAAGTTCCGGAGCGCCGAGGTGCCGTTCTGTGCGCGAACCCGCGGTGACAGTCGCGATGCGAGACTGCCGTGGTGACGACGGTGGCCGCATTGGTGAGCAGCTACATCGACGCCTGGAATGGGGACTTGGAACGGCTCCTTTTCGCGACCGACGACCCTTCAGGGGTTGCTCTCGTCCTCGAGGATTTCTGCGACGAGAAGCTGGCTCGGGTCGCAGACGGGATCTTCTACCGGTCCGGCGTCGGTGTTGTTGCGGGTCTGGCCTTGGTCGATGGACGGCAGGTGGTGGTGAAGGTGCACCGATGGAACGTCTCGATCGAGAGGCTGACAGGGGTGCAGCAGGTACAGCGTCACCAGGCCGAGTCGGGGCTCCCTGCTCCGATGCCGTTGGCGGGCCCCACCCTGCTCGGCGCGGGGATCGCTACAGCCGAGGAGTATCGACCCGGTAGGTGGCCCGACTGGCCCGCCCAGAGAACCCGGGAATGCGTCGCTCAGGGCTTGTTCGACTTCATCACCTCGGCCTCTGCCCTCGTGGGACGCGTGAACGTTGGCGCGCCGGGACTGCTCCGACCACCCACGGAGCCGTTGTGGCCCGAGCCGCACAGCATCCGGTTCGACTTTGAGACCAGTGCGCCGGGCGCTGAATGGATCGACGAATTGGGCGCGGAAGCACGACGGCGAGCGCAAGCCATCCAAGCTCCGCTTGCTGTCGGCCACCTCGACTGGCGCGTCGAGAACCTAGGGTTCGACGACTCAGCCGGACTCTGCGCCATCTACGACTGGGACGCAGTGGGCGAAGCGCCCGAAGCAGTCATCGTCCGCACCAGCGCCGCGTCCTTCTCATCAGACATGGCCCACTACGACGTGTGCCCTTTGCCATCGGTAGGGGACATGCGTGCATTCGTCGCTGACTACGAACACGCGCGGCATCAGCCGTTCACTCCAGCCGAGCGCGAGTTGCTCGACGCTGCCAACCTTTACCTAGTCGCCTACGGAGCCCGCTGCCAGCACTCAGATCGACTCCTCTACCCACATCTCGCCGACGTTCCTGGCGGCGGTTGGGAACCCCTCCTACGCGAGCGAGGCACCCGTGCCCTGTCGTGAAGTCTGGCGTTCGGCGAGGAGCCCGAACCGGCGCCCGGGGCGATCGCGAGGAGCGCCGACGTGCCGTTCTGTGCGGCTCAGATTCTTTGCTCGGGTGGTGACAGACTCCGAGAGTGCCGTCGATCACCGGTCGTGTGGAGGTCAGTCTCACCGTACGCGACCCGGTCCGCAGCGCAGCGTGGTACTGCGAGCTGCTGGGCATGCAGCTTCGCTACGACCACACCTCTGCCGATGGCAGAATGCGCTACATCTGTCTCAACGAACCACGCAGCGGGCTCTTGCTCTGCCTCGTTGGCCACGCGGCGAACCCAGGCGACTCGTTCAGCGAGTTCCGCACCGGCCTCGATCACCTCGAGTTCCTCGTCGATAAGTTTGACGAGCTACAGGAATGGGCTGATCGCCTCGATGACCTCGGGGTCGCGCCACTCAGGCGTCAAGGAACTGGAGTACACACCAAACGCGATGCTCACCTTCCGCGACCCCGACGACATCCAGCTGGAGTTCTTCTGGCGGGCGCCCCCCGTGCCAGACGAGCATCGCCGCCAGCCGGCTTGACCAATAGCACACACCTAAGTGCCGTTCTGTGCGGGGTCGCGTCATGAAGAAGGGCGCCGGCCTTGGTGCCGCCGCATTCGCCGGCGTTGGTGAGCGTCCACCGGCCGGGAACGGTCACTGGGGTTGGGATTGGAGGACGTTGACTACTGGTTGGCGGCTTCCGATGCGGGCGGGGATGGCGGTGAGGACGGTCATTGTCAGGCAGGCGCCGAGGACGATGAGGAGGTACCACCAGGACGGGTTCGAGTTTGTAGGCGTCGCCGGACCCGGTGACGACTTCGAGGAGGCCGATCCCGAGTGGGATTCCGAGGATCACGCCCGGTACGACGGCGAGGAGTTGGGTGGCGGAGAGTCCGGTGCTGACTTGCTGGGGGGTCGCCCCGAGGGCTCGGGCCCGGCGCGGGACGCGTGTCGGCCGTCGAGGACGGTGGCCCAGGTGATGAGCAGGGCGTTCACCGCGGCGAGCACGAGGAGCATGACGGTGATGACGACCATTGACTTGGGTCATCCGTTGGTCTCTGGGGGTTGATGAGCCGGGAGGTGCCGCCGAGGCGGGCGTGTTCGAGGAGGATGGACACGATGCCGGCGGCGCACCGGCGACGCTGAGGACGCCCAGGGCGAGTCGGCAAAGCCGCCATGGGCGGCGAGGCGCACGCCGAGGAGGAGGGGGACGGGTAGCCGGGTGGAGAGGGGAGATGACCTGCCGGCTTCGTAGCGGTGGGCGTGGAGGCATCGGCGAGACGCGGTGACGGTGCTGGTGCGGGCGGCTTGGATGGGGGGCGTGATCGTGGCCAACACGGCGACGGCTAGGGCGACGCCGTACCACGACCGCGACGGTGGAGGCGCTGATCGGTGGGGTTCCGGCGGTTTCCAGCAGCCCGGCTTCGGGAGTGGCGAGTTGGGGCGCGATGCTTCGGCCGATAGGCGAGGCCGGCGGTGGCGGCGATGATGGTCACCGCGACGTGTTCGACGAGCAGGACGGCGGCCACGGTGGTCGGGGTGGCGCCGATGGCTTTGAGCAGCCCGACGCGGCGGGTCTGTTCGGAGAGCCGACCTCCGACCAGCACGGCCACGCTGGCCAGGGCGAGCGTCGATGAGCAGGCCGCTGCCGACGAACAGGACGGTGCGGGGGCCGCGCGCCAGCTTTCGGCGCGGCACCGGGCCGCGATCTTCTGCCAGGGGGTGACGAGTCAACGCTGAGCCTGAAGGCGGGAGCGGGGGTGCGGTGGCGGCGAAGGCTGAGGGCCTGGTCGGGGTGGGTCAGCTTGAGGTTCTCCAGGTCGGCGAGATCCCGCCTGGGGGGTGGCCAGGGCGAGCGAGATCGAGCGCGGGTACCCAGATCAGGCCGGGCTCGTAGAGGTAGAGCGGCGAGTGGGACATGGCGTCGCGGTAGATGGACGTCGCAGCCGATGCCGCATAGGTGCGGGTAGGGGGGAACGGCGGCGTCGACGGCGATGCCCGTGACCCGGTGGAGCTGGCCGTTGAGCGTCCAGCACGTCGCCTACGTAGCACGCTCCGCACGTAGGCGAAGCTAAGATCCACCACGGCACCCCCCGTGGTGAACCCAGGTGCCGCCGGTGAGGGAGGGCTGGTCCAGCGATGCGGGTGTCCTGCTCGCGGCCTTCGAGCATGGCGCTGGTGGTAATCCCCTCGCGTCCTGACCAACGCGAAGGTGACCGGGTACGGCCCGCTGTGGCTGGTGACACCGGGCGCATGTTCGAGTGCGGCCAGTGCCTCGGGGTTGGCGTTGGCGGTGATCGTCCCGGTGCGAAGAGACGCTCGGGGAGAGGTTGGCGACTGCGTCGGGGCCGCCGGTGGCGGTCCTGGTGATACTGAATGGGTTGTTGGTCTCGCCGTGCAGCACCAGGCCGAGGGTCAAGGTTGCCGTGGCCGTGGCGATGACCAGGAACAACAGCACGGCCTCGGAGAGGTGGTGGCGGAGATCCTTGGTTGCTAGGCGAGCGAGGGAAGCACGGCTCTGCCCACGGTCAGCCCCCGAGAGAGGCGAGATCCACGAGGCCGCCGCATGCGGGGATCGCGCAGACGGGTCTGGTCGACGAACGCACCGTCTCGCATTGAGATCAGGCGGTCGGCGGTGGCTGCTACCCGCTCGTCGTGGGTGACGATCACGAAGGTCTGACCGTCGGCGTGGAAGGGCCTTGAACAGCTTGAGCAGTTCCAGTGTGGCGGCGCTGTCGAGGTTGCCGGTGGGTTCGTCGGCCAGCACCACCAGTGGCTCGTTCACCAGCGCCCGGGCGATCGCGACGCGCTGGCGTTGCCCGCCCGACAAGGCGGCGGGGAGGTGCGTGGCCCAGGTAGTCCAGGCCGACCTGGTTCAACAGCTCGCCGGCTCGGCGCCGTGCGGCCCGGGGTGAGCGCCCCGGCCAGCAGCGCCGGTAGCTCCACGTTCTCCTGGGCGGTTAGCTCGTCCATAAGCTGAAACGCCTGGAAAACGAACCCGACCATGCCGCGGCGCATGTGAGCGAGTGCCCGCTCGCTCATCTCGTCGATGCGCTGACCGGCCAACCAGACCTTCCCCGCCGAGGACGCAGTCCAGCCCGCCGAGCAGGTGCAGCAACGTCGACTTGCCACAGCCACTCGGCCCCATGACGGCGACGGCCTCGCCCTGAGCGACGTCGAGATCGACTTGGTCGATGACCCAGACCAGGCCCTCGCCCTTCCCGTAGTGCTTGGTCAAGCCCTCTGCCTTGACCACGAGTGTCTCCCCGGTGATAGTCACGACCTGCTCCTCTTGCTGCGGGGCATGGCCCACACGTCCTCGCACCGTTCCAGCCAGCGCAGATCCGCCTGGAGCCGCAACGCGATCCCTTCCAACAGCAACGACGCTGGGGAGCCGGCCGGCTCTGCCAGGACTGACTCCTGCGTGTCGCGCAGCCGACGCAACAACTCTCGGCGCTGGGCGTCGATGATCCCGACCGGGTCTTCCGGCCCGGCCGCGGACAGCGGCGATCAGCTTCAGGTGAAACTCAGTGACATCCGGCTTGGGCCGACTCACCTCATTCAGCCACTCCCCGACCCGGGTCTGTCCCGCCGGGGTGAGCGAGTACAACTTGCGATCGGGCCGCTCCGTCGGGACCCGCGGCCAACTCCACTCTGACCAGACCGGCCTTGTCGAGACGGCCCAGCGTGACGTAGATCTGGCCGTCGTTCATGTCGTCGCCCAGTGAGCCCAGCGCCACGTTCAGACGGGCAGCAGCTCGAGAACCGTGCGACGGTTCCTTGGCCAACAACGCCAACAGCACTTCTTGCCGCACCAGAAACCTCCCTATAACCGTTATGGACATGGTCGGTCTTGACGGAGGCGGGACGGAGTCAAACCGCTCTCAGGACCGCCTCAACGAACCGCCCGACCGAGCCCCGAACCGGCGTTAGGGCCTCCGCCGAGGCCGGTCGGTTCGGTGTTAGGGGCGGCCTGTAGAGGGATCTGATGGGTCTCCCTGGTCAGGGCTCGAGAAGGCTCCCCGGGGTGGCTCGGACGGCGGGTTGGTAGCCGGCATCAGCCAGCCAAGCCCGGGCCCGGCCCCGTTGGCGGTCATCGGTAAACGCGTGCCAGCGGTCGGGTTCGTCGGGCCAATGGCGGATGGTGTCGCGGAAGCGTCGGAAGGCCCCGGAGCCAGTGATGGCTTTGTCGAGCCGTGCGGCGTGGTCGGCGTCGGCGACCGTGTCGATGAACATCTCCATGTCCTGGTAGCCCTCCCGGGAGCCCTGCCCGAAGACCACCAGCCACCGGTCCGGGTCCTCGGCATCGTCAGGGTCGAACAGCCCCGATTCGATGCTGTACTCGAGAACCGTCTCGTATCCAAACGACGCCGGTGGTGAGGTCGATCCGCCCTTCGTGCTCGCCGGGATTGCCTTCGAGGATCCCGGCCAAGTCCTCCAGGTCGATCGTCAAGGGCTCCAGCACCATGGCCGGTCGGCGTCCGAGGGCGACCTCGAGTTGGTCGGCGAGCTCGTCGTCGCCGTCCCAGAACCGGCCCCGCAGGTCCTCGACGAGCTTCGCCGCCAACTCGCTGGCCCCCTCGACGTGTTGGGCCAGCGCGTGCAACAGCCCGTCGCCGAACAGCTGGAGCCCGTCGTCAGGCGTCAACGTCGAGGCGAGGTCGACAACGCCCTGGCCGTCGGCCCGAAACACCGCGCTGCGGAGCTGCCCACGTCGTTCTCGAGCGTCCATCCTCGTCAGCTCCTCTGCTCCCGCGCCGGATGCACAGCATCGCAAAACGCTCGGCCGGACGACGGGCCAGACTGGGGCCGGTGTTCACCATCCATGCCACCCGCAAGCTCCTCGACCGGGTCAAACAACCCATCACCGACCCCGGCGTGGCGCCCACCACCGCGCTGGGGAACTGGTACGCCACCGCCCTGTTCTGGCAACCGCAGGTGGCTCTGCTGGTCAACGAGACGACGCTGATCCCCGTCCTGATGCCCTTGGCCCCGGCGTCGACCCTCCTCGGTCGGTTCCCCGATGCACTCGGAACCACGCTCCGGGCCCACGGCATCGACCAGGCCTTCATCGATGGGGAGCTCGCCGCCATGAGCGAAGGCCGGTATGCCAAGACCGCCAGCCGCAGCGTGGTGGGCGTGATGAACGAGTGGGCCTATTTCTCCAACGCCTACCGCGGCGATCGGGGAGCCGACGACCTCGTCACACTCGCCCTCGAGGTTTCGCGGGTTCCGTGTGGGCCACTCGACAAGCGACATGGCAGCGCCGACCGCGAGCTGCAGGCGACCGTCGCCGCGTTCGAGAGAAGCGACAGGTGATTCGTTCAGCTGAGACAGCCCGATTCCATCCCACGCCGAATCCCACGCTTTGGGCCCGACATCACCGGATCGGCCCGACACCACCCGACCGCGATCCCTGCAATTCCGGGCCAAAACGACATCAGGGGACTGCTGCTACAAGCTTGACCCTCCTTTTAATCCCAAGGTGCCGGGTTCGAGCCCCGGGCGGCCTACCGATCGACCGAGAAGGGACCACGCTCCGGTCGAGGAGCGTCCGGGACCGCGGCGGCGCGGGCATTTGCGTGGGACCGACGATCCGTCCCCGGCCGAGGGTGAGTACAGATGCGTCAAAGACGTAGAGATATAGTCTTTATGGGTCTGGTTCGCGGTAACCCGTAGAGATCTCCGTGCGCTCGGCTAGTTTGATTCTCCCCTTAACACGTAGTATTATACGTGTTAAGGGCCTGATCTAGCCTAACCCGGAGGATTCGAGTGATTGAGCGCCAGCACCTCACAGTGGAGGAGTGGGAGACCGAGTTCGGTCGCCAGGTGCGCACGGCCAGGGTGGCCCGCGGCCTCGACCAGGCCCATCTCGCCGCCCTGGCCAACGTGTCTCTGGCCACGCTGTCCAACCTCGAGCGAGGCAAGGGGTCGACGCTCAAGACGGTGATCGCCGTGGCCCGCGCCCTGGGGCGGACCGACTGGCTCGAGAGCTTCGCACCCGAGGTCACCGTGTCGCCGATGCAGATGCTGCGAGCCAAGCGGCGAGCGCCGAAGCCCGCGGTGCGGGTACGGACGCCACGGCGTGAGCCGCGCCCCTGAGCCGTGCCCTACGACCGGGTAGACCTCATCGAGGTCCGATGTTGGGTGCCGCGCCGGCGCCATCGCGCTCGACCCACGCTCGGGGTTCTACGTCTTCGAGTACGACCCGAGCTGGGCGAACTCCGGCGTGCAGCTCGCGCCGACGACCATGCCCGTGGGCGGCCGGGACCGACGGTTCGTCTTTGGGAACCTTCCGCCACTCACCTACCACCGCCTTCCGTCGATGATCGCTGACTCGCTTCCCGACGACTTCGGCAACGCGCTCACAACTGCCTACCTCGCCAACCAGGGTGTGCGGGCGCAAGACATCACACCGCTCGACCGACTCGCCTATCTCGGGAGCTGGGGCATGGGTGCCTTGGAGTTCCACCCGGGCCGCGGACCGCGCACGCGCAAGTCCACCGCCATCCATCTGTCGGAGCTGGTGGTGGCCGCCCGCAGTGCGCTCTCGGGTGAGATCCTCAGCCAGGAAGCGACCACCGATGCGATCGAGCACCTGATCGCCGTGGGCACGTCGGCCGGCGGGGCCCGGGCCAAGGCCGTCGTGGCGCTCAACCCGCTCACGCGCGAGCTGCGATCCGGGCAGGTGCCAGTCGATCCCGAGTTCGAGCCGTGGCTGTTGAAGCTCGACGGCGTCAGCGCCGATCTCGACCTCGGCGTGTCCGGCCACTTCGGTCGGATCGAATACGCGTACTCGACGATGGCGACCGCCGCCGGGATCGCCATGACCGAGTGCGACCTGCTCGAGGAGGCTGGCCGCGCCCACTTCATGACGCGCCGCTTCGATCGCGGCGCCCACGGCGAGAAGATCCACGTGCAGTCGTTGTGCGCGCTCGGCCAACTCGACTTCAAGCAGATCGGCGCCCACGACTACGCGCAGCTGTTCCTGGAGATCGAGCAGCTCGGACTCGGTGAAGCCACGCGCGCCGAAGCCTTCCGCCGCATGGTGTTCAACGTGGCCGCCGCCAACTGCGACGATCACCCCAAGAACTTCGCCTTCGTCCTGCCCGATGGGGGCGACTGGCGGCTGTCACCGGCCTACGACGTCACCCACGCCTACGCGCCGCGCAGCCGGTGGACGCACGAACATCTCATGGCCGTCAACGCCAAGCGCGCCGGGATCGACCGACGGGACGTCGACACGGTTGCCGATCGCTTCGCCGTCCCAGGAGCGACGCGCATCGTCGAGGACGTCCTGGCCGCAGTCGACGGCTGGCCACGCCATGCCCGAGACGCGGGCCTGCCCGGCGACATCGCCGACGACGTCGCCGCCGACATCGCCCAGTGGTCAGGACCGCTGCGCTGACGGCGGACCGGGGACGGGCGGGAAGGCGGCGGGCAGCAGGTCGAGGAGCCGGCTCAGCATCGGGCTGAAACGCCCTTCGCCCCAGGCGACGTCGGGCTCGTTGGACATCGTCTGGCTGAGCACCCCCGCGATCATGGTGGAGACGAGATACACGGCGTCGGGATCCGCGGCACCCGGACCGAGCTGCCCTGCGGCCACCGCGTCGCGCAGGGCCGAGCGCTGCCGGTCGACCATCTCCTGGCTGGGCGCCATGGCTTCGGCCGAAGCCTCGAAGTTCGGGACCGGCCGCCAGAACAGGAGCTGAGCCAGGGCACGGTTCTCGACGCAGAAACGACCGCTGGCGTCCAGCCCCGCGGCCAACGCGTCGAGCCCTGGCTCCGCCGCGTTCATGGCCGCCGCCATGGCCTCGAGATGCTGGTGCTGGCCTCGCTGGAAGAGTGCGTCGTACACCGCGGCCAGCGACGCGAAGTACTTGTAGAGCGACGGGGGCTGCACCCCGAGGCGTCGGGCGACCTCGCTCAGGCTCAACCCGTTGACCCCGGCACTGGTCATGACGTCGACCGAGATGTCGAGGATCTCCTCGATCGTCTGCTGGCGTCTGAGACGTCGCCGATCCGGCCGATCGGGGGTGGTCACCGCCGCGCTCGAGGCTGGATCGGTCATGTCGAGTACTATAGCACAAGTTCTTGTTGACAGGTTTAGCTATGACCTATAGCTTCGGTGACATGAACCCGCCCCTGAGCACGGCCAAGACCCAGCTGGAGAACGGCACCATGACCGAGCAGAGCACCCGATGGTGGTTGCGGCGAGACGCCCAATCGGTGACGGTGGCGGCGGCTCCCGAACAGATCTACGACCTCGTCTCCGACCTGCCCCGCATGGGCGAGTGGAGCCCCGAGTGCCAGCGAGTCGACTGGCTCGACGGCACCACCGGCCCGGCCGAAGGCGCCACCTTCGTCGGGCACAACCAGGGCGGGCCGGCGGGCCGCATGAAGTGGTCCCGCCACGGGCGGGTCCTCACTGCCGAACCCGGCCACGAGTTCTGCTTCATCACCGACGAGGGCGGACGTGAGTCGACGGTGTGGCGCTACCAGCTCGAGGCGATCGACGGCGGTACCCGGGTGACCGAGTCCTACGAGGTGCGCTGGATCCCGACCTGGGCCCGGATCGTCGACGTCCCGACCAACCGGGCCAAGGAGCTGCGCGAGCACATGCGCCAGACCCTCGGACGGCTCAAGGCCGCGGCCGAGGCCTGAGCCCCCTCATCACCCATCTGCTTCCGACCACCACCTGTCAGAGACGAGGCCCCGCCATGCCCACCACCTACCGCGCCGGCACCGACATCGACGTCATCACCTCCCAGGTCCCGATCGGCGAGACCGGCTTCCTGCCCGTCAACGCGTTCCTGCTCCACGGCCCCGAACCGATGCTCGTCGACGCCGGCATCGTGCACGAGCGCGACGCCTTCCTCGACGCGCTGCGCAGCCTCATCGACCCGGCCGAGCTCCGCTGGCTGTGGCTCACCCACACCGACCCCGACCACACCGGCGCGCTGGCATCGCTCATGGCCGACAACCCTCACCTCCGGCTGATCACCTCGTTCCTCGGTGTCGGCATCATGACCCTCTCCGGTCCCGTACCCCTCGACCGGGTCCACATCATCAACCCGGGCGAGACCGCCACCTTCGGCCACCGAACCGTCACCGCCGTCCGACCCCCGGCCTTCGACAACCCGATCACCACCGGCTTCCACGATCACGAGTCCGGTGCGCTGTTCAGCTCCGACTGCTTCGGCGCCGTGCTGACCGACCTCCCCACCACCGTGGGTGATCTCGACCCCGACGACCTGTGCGCCGCGCAGATCGCCTGGGCCTGCATCGACTCCCCCTGGCTCCAGAAGCTCGACGCGAGCACCTTGGCGAACGACCTCGACGCCATCCGGCGCATCGAGCCCAGCCTGGTGCTCAGCAGCCACCTGCCGGCCGCGCCCGGCGACGCCCTCGAACGCCTCCTCGGCGCACTGGCCGAGGTGTCGCACGCCGACCCCTACGTCGGGCCCACCCATGCCGACCTCGAAGCCATGCTCGACCAACCGGCCACGGTCAGCTGAATCGAGCTGCGGGGATCGGCGGTCGCGTCGAGCAGCATCATCCGCCACTCGAGCCCAACCGATTGGCCAACAGGTCGACGGTGCAAGGGATCGGCACGGGCGCTCCTGAGGTGGTCTCGATGACGTTAGACGTCGAGCCGCCAGGCGCGCGCCGGGAACATCGATGACGAGCCGACGGTTCGACCAGCCACCGATTCGGGTAGGAGGACGCCATGCCACGAGCCGACCTGGGAGCGACCGGTGCGGTCATCTCCCCCACCGAGGGCCCCGAGCTGACCGAGACCGCCGTCGCCCTGGAGGCCCTGGGCTTCCCCACCATCTGGCTGACCGGGGGTCCCCTCACCAGCCTCGACCAGGTGGCCGCGGTGGTCCGGGCCACCGATCACGTGACCGTGTCCACCGGCATCCTGGCCGTGGTCCGCTGGCCCTCCGACGAGGTCGGCGCCCTCTACGACCAGCTCGAGGCCAGCCACCCCGGGCGCTTCGTGGTCGGGCTGGGTGGCGCCCACGGCCCCCAACCCATCCCCACCCTGGAGGCCTACCTCGACCGCCTCGAGCGCGTGCCCGTCGAGCGCCGGGTCCTGGCCGCCCTGGGTCCGCGCATGTTCCGCCTGGCCGCCCAACGTGCCGGCGGTGCCTTCCCGGTGGTGGTCACGCCCGACCGCACAGCCGAGGTCCGCGACCTGCTCGGCCCCGACACCACCCTGGCCATCGACCAGCTGCTGATCCTCGAACCCGACGCCGAGCGCGGCCTCCAGATCGGCCGGGAGCGCCTGAAGTTCCTGGCCTCCATGCCCGCCTACCAGGGCAACTTCCGACGCATGGGCTTCACCGACGACGACATCGCCACCCTCAGCGACCGCTTGGTCGGCGCCCTGGTGCCGGCCGGCCCGGTCGAGGCGCTGGCCGCCCACGTGCAGGCCCAGCGCGACGCCGGCGCCGACCACGTGGCCATCAACCTGCTCTCGGCGTCGGACCCGGCCACCCCCCAGGAGTGGCAGGCCCTGGCTGCGGCCGTGCTCTGACCGGCGCGGCGGCTCGGGCCGACGACGGGCGCGCCGCGACCGACCGGCCGCGCCAACATGGGGACGTGACTGACGCACCGAACCCATCCGCGCCGGGCCTGAGCCTGGTCGATCCCGCCACCAACCCGCACCTGTCGGGGCGCTTCGCCCCCGTCCATCGCGAGATCACCGCCGAGGTCTCCGCCGTCGAGGGCGAGGTGCCCGACGACCTGGTGGGCGCCTACCTGCGCAACGGCCCGAACCCGAAGTTCCCCCCGCTGGGCAGCTACACGTACCCGATGGAGGGCGACGGGATGCTGCACGGCCTGTGGTTCGAGCCCGGCGGGGTCCGGTACCGCAACCGCTGGGTGACCACCAACGGCCTGGCCGCCGAGGAGCGCGCCGGTCGCGCCCTCTACGGCGGCCTGCTCACCCCGGCCATGGTCGATCCGTCGCGGCTCGGCCCCGACCCCGATCCGGGGTGGCCGACCAAGCTCGACGCCTTCATCAACGTGGTGTCCCACGCCGGGCACCTGCTGGCCCTCGAGGAGGGCCTGCCCGCCTACGAGGTGACCCCGCAGCTCGAGACGATGGCCCGGTTCGACTTCGACGGCGGGCTGCCCAAGGGCCTGTGCGCCCACCCAAAGGTCGATCGCCGCACGGGCGAGTTGGTGGTGTTCCGCTACGACGTCGAGGAGCCCTTCCTGACCTGGGCGGTGGTGGCCGCCGACGGCACCATGGCCCAGCCCGAGCGCGCCGTAAACGGCGTCGAGCACAGCTGCATGATCCACGACTTCGTCATCACCGAGCACCACCTGGTGCTGGTGGTCTCCCCCGCCGTGTTCGACGTGGCCGCCCTCATGGCGGGCGGGCCGCTCCTGTCGTGGCAGCCCGGCCTGGGCACCCGGATGGCCGTGATCCGCCGTGACGGTACCGGGTCGACCCGCTGGATCGAGACCGACGCCTTCTGGGTCTGGCACTTCGCCAACGCCCACGAGGACGGCAACCACATCGAGCTGTCGTTCCCCCGCTGGACGCTGCCGGGCTTCCTGGTCCCCGATGCCGAGGACCACGGCGACTACGTGCGGGCCCGGCTGTCGCCTGACGCCGGAACGGTCAGCTTCGACACCCTCCACGCCGGGCCCTCCGAGTTCCCCCGCATCGATGACCGTCGCATCGGCCGTCCCAACCGCTTCGCCATCGTCACCGCCGCCACCGGCCAGGTGCAGGGCCTGGTGCCGGGCGAGCACGACGCCCTGTGCCGGGTCGACCTGGAGTCGGGCCAGTGGACCGAGCACCGCACCGGCGGTGCGGTGGGCGAGACCATCTTCGCACCCCGAGGCGGCGGCTCCGACGACGAGCTCGACGGCTACTACCTGGCCTACGTCAACGCCGTGGACCAGGACTCGACCTCGCTGTGGATCTGGGACGCGGCCGAGTTCCCCGGCCCGCCCCGAGCCAAGCTCCACCTCCCCCAGCGCGTGCCCAACGGCCTGCACGGCAACTGGTTCCCCGCCAGCTGAGAGGTGCGCGGTCCCGAACGCTCGCTAGTCGCGGTCGTGGTGGCAGACGGCCTCGAGCATGAAGCCGAACGGGTCGAGCCAGAAGGTGGCGAAGTACGGAGGCGGGTACTGCGGGAACGCCTGGGGGGCGTGGATGACCTGGCCGGCGATCTCGAGCACCAGGGCGTGCACCGCCCGCACCGCCGAGCGTGTCGGCACCATGAAGGCCAGGTGCTGCAACCCGGTGGCCTGGCGGGAGTACGAACCCGGATGCTCGCTCGGGTAGAAGAACAGGTACGTCCCGCGCTTGCCCGCGGCCGGTAGGTAGGCGAACTCGTCGTCGGCGCGGAGGAACTCCTCGTAGCCGAGCAGCGGCATGACCCGGTCGTAGTAGGCCTTGGCCTCACCCAGATCGGGAACGTTGACACCCAGATGGCCCAGCACGGCCACCATCCTGACCGGTGCCGCCGACGTCACCCGGGACGGCTGGCCTGCCCGGATCGCGCCTCGGCGTCCTGGCCGCCGGCGGCTCGCGCCGCGGCCGTGGCCACATCGGTCAGGTCGACCACGTGGTGCGAGGTGGCCACCGCCGTCGGCGACGCCACCGCGATCACCCCGAGCAGCAACAGCCACAGGCTGGTCGGGTAGTCCGAGATGCGCTCCATGCCTCCGACGCCGAGACCCAGGTACAGGCCGTGGGTGAATTGTCCGGCCGTGGACAGGACCGTGCCCACCAGGGCGGTGACGGCCAGCACCAACCCGACGATCCCCAACGACCGGTCGACGGGCAACATGGCCCAGCTGACCAGCACCATGGCCACGGCGATGACCGGCACGTTGAGTGCACCCAGCAGGTGCAGGCCGATGCGCGTGTTCTCCGGGACCAGCCCCACCACCACCTTGCCCACCCCGCTGATCACGAACAGCACGGTGGCGATCCGCGACAGCCGCCCCTCGGGCCACAGCCGACGCAGCAGCAACGCCCCCACGATCACCAGCACGC
Organism: uncultured Microthrixaceae bacterium; assembly: GCA_963793965.1. GTDB lineage: Bacteria > Actinomycetota > Acidimicrobiia > Acidimicrobiales > Acidimicrobilacustridaceae > UBA4742. The sequence goes on along the minus strand of CAWCCB010000003.1, from coordinate 36,081 downwards.
CGATGAGGATGAAGGCCACGTTCATGGTCGTGTGCCGCGGCGAGCACACCAGCACCTTGGTGCCGTGGGGCACGGCGAACAGGCCGCAGGCGGTGTTGCCCAGGTCGCTGATGTAGTTCGACGACCAGCTGTAGCTCGGGTGCACCCAGGCCGCGGCCACGAAGCCCTGGGCCACGAAGTACCCGAGGGCGGACACGATCCAGGCGATGCCGCCGACCACCAGCCGGGGGCGATCGGCCGGTGCAAGTCCCGCACCACCATGGGCGTGATCGGCTGCCATGGTCGACCCTCCTCATGCGCCCATCCGCCAACCCCAGCGACCCGGATCGCACGTCCCGGTAGCAATGGCACAGGCGCGGCGCAAAGGTAGCCACGTCGCGCCGATCCCGCTCGGGCCCGCGGGGCAGTCCTGCCGGGTCAGTCAGGTCAGACCAGCCCGGCCTGGTCGATCATGAGGGCGGGCCCGGCCAGCGGCCCGGCCCGATCCGGGGCCACGCCGAAGCGCGGGCCCAGGTCCTGGGGATCGAGATAGCTCAGGCGCACCTGGTGATCGTCGCCCTCCCACACCAGGATGCGCAGCGGCAGCTCGAGGGCCAGCAGGGGATGGTCGACCATGAGCGGGGTCCCGGCCCTCGGACTGCCGAAAACGACCACCCGGGTGGGGCGCAGGGCCAGGCCCACCTCGATGGCCGCCGCCTGATGATCGATCACGTCGAACACGCGCAGGCCGCGACCTTCGATGGCCGCGGTGAGCCGGTCCACCGCCACGTCGAAGGCGACCGAGGTCGTCCGGGTCACCACGCCGGGCGCGGTGCTAGTCAGGTCCGCAACAGGTTCGTCGTTGGGCATGTGACCTCCCGGAGCCAGCGCTGGTGACCACCGTGTCGACCAGCCAGCTTCGCGCCGAATCCGGGCGCTCGCCGATACGTTGAGATCCGATCCACCGACGGACCGGAAGGGGCTCCGATGCTGAAGTTGCAGGTGATCGTGGGAAGCACGCGACCCACCCGAGCGTCGGACAAGGTCGTGCCCTGGGTGGTGGAGCGGGCCGGCCATCACGACGCCTTCGAGGTGGAGACCCTCGACCTGCGCGACTGGCCGATGCCCTTCTTCCAGGAGCATGTCGGCACCATCGGCGACTTCGCCGATCCCACCTTCTCCGACCCCGTGGTCAAAGCCTGGAACGCCAAGATCGCCGAGGGCGATGCCTACCTGGTCATCACCCCCGAGTACAACCACTCGATCCCCGGCGTCCTCAAGAACGCCCTCGACAACATCTTCATCACCCACGCGCTGCGCAACAAGCCGATCAGCGCGGTGGGCTACAGCGGTGGCACAGCCGCCGGCGTGCGCGCCATCGAGCACCTGGCTCTCATCGCCATCGAATGCGAGATGGCCCCCATCCGGTCCACCGTCATCATCCCCAACGTGATGGGTGCCTTCGACGAGAACGACGACCCGGTGGACTTCAACGCCGACATCGCCCTCAAGGTCTCCCTCGACGATCTGGCCTGGTGGGGCGAGGCGCTGGCCGCGGCCCGCCAGGTCGGCGAGCTGGTGCCCGGCAAGTTCCGGGCCCGAGCCGCCCGCGAGGCCGCGGCCCGCTGACCGTCGCCGCCTAACGTGGCGGGGATGTCGCCCGACCCTGCCCCCGGACCCGACGCGGTCGCGCGACCTGCCCGGGTCGCGGCCGTTGCGCGTGGCCGCGCTGGTCAAGCAGATCCCGGCCTTCGAGAACATGGAGATCGGGCCCGACGGACGGCTCCAGCGCGACGGCGTGCCCCTGGAGATGAGCGCGTACTGCCGCCGGGCGGTGGCCCAGGGCGTGCTGCTGGCCGCCCAGACCGGCGGCACCTGCACGGTGATCACCCTGGGGCCGCCGTCGGCCGAGGACGTCTTGCGCGAGGCGCTGGCCTACGGCGCCGACCACGCCGTGCTGATCAGCGATCCGGCCTTCGCCGGGAGCGACACGCTGGCCACCGCACGCGCCCTGGCCGCCACCCTGGTCCGCCTGGGCGAGCTCGGACCTGGTCCTGTGCGGTCGCAACTCGGTGGACGCCGAGACCGGGCAGGTCGGTCCCGAGCTGGCTCAGCTGCTCGACCTGCCCTTCGCCACCGGGGTGAAGCACCTGGAGCTCGAGTCGTCCGATGCCGTGCGGGTCGGCTGCGAGCAGGACGACGCCTGGCTGGAGGCCACCGTGGCCCTGCCGGCCGTGTTGTCGGTGGCCGAGCGCCTGATCGACCCGTGCAAGATCAAGGATCCCGAGGTCTTGGCCGCGGTGGACGGCAGCCGCATCCAACGGCTGGACGCCGGCGACCTCGGTCCCGGTCCGTGGGGTCAGGCGGCCAGTCCCACCCGGGTGGGCGAGATCAAGGCCGAGGCCGTCGTGCGTCGCCAGGTGCGCCTGGTGGGCCCGGTGGCCGAGCAGGTGGCCACGGTGGTCGAGGTGCTGCGCGAGCGCGGCCTGCTCGGCCCGGCGCAGTCGGCCGAGCGCGTCGAGGACGGGTGGCCCCAGGTGGCGGCGGGTGGCGGAGACGGCCCGGTGGTGGCCGTGCTGGTCGAGCCGGGTCGCCAGCGCGTGTTGCGGGAGCTGCTGGGCACGGCCGCGGCTCTGGCCGCCGAGCTGGGCGGGCGGGTGGTGGCGGTGGGCGAGTCGCTGCTGGCGCCCGAACCCTGGGGTCCCGATCTGGCCCGGGTGCTGAGCAGCTGGGGAGCCGACGAGATGGTCTTGCTGGCCGCGCCCTCGTCGGACGGGGCGAGCTCGACGGTCGAGGAGGACGTGGCCACCGCCGTCACCGAGTGGTGCCGCCGGGTCGAGCCCGCCATCGTGGCCGCCCCGAGCACGGCCTGGGGGCGTGAGGCGGCCGCCCGGGTGGCCGCCGCCCTCGGCGCCGGCCTGACCGGTGACGCCATCGACCTCGAGCTCGACGATCGAGGCCGCCTCCGAGCCTGGAAGCCCGCCTTCGGCGGAGCCATGGTGGCCGCCATCGAGGCCACCTCGCCCACCCAGCTGGTCACCGTGCGTCCCGGCGTCCTGTCGGGCCACGCACCCCGGGTGCCGGCGGAGCTCCCCGTGACCCGGATCGAGATGAAGCCCCGCGGCCGGGTGGCCATCCACGCCCAGCGTCGCGACGACGACCTCGACGTGCTGGCCGGTGCCACCCGGGTGGTGTCGGTGGGCAAGGGGGTCGACCCCGCCGACCATCCCCGCGTCGGAGTGCTGGCCGCCCGCCTGGGCGCCGAGTTGGCCGCCACCCGCAAGGTCACCGACGCGGGCTGGCTCCCCCACTCCCGACAGGTCGGCATCACCGGCCAGAACCTGGCTCCCGAGCTGGCGCTGGTCATCGGTGCCAGCGGGAAGTTCAACCACATGGTCGGACTGCGCCGCGCCGGGCTGATCGTGGCCGTCAACCCCGACCCCGAGGCGCCGGTCTTCGCCTTCGCCGACTACGGGATCGTGGCCGACTGGCGAGAGGCCGTGGCCGAGCTGGAGCACCACCTCGGCCCCACCCCCGGGTCAGGCCCGCAGATGGGGGTGTCGCCGGCCGGCGACACCTTGGCCGCCCCCTGATCCGGGCTTCACAATCCGATCACATTCGTCGGGCATCTTGATCCTCATCACGAGCAGGCCCTCCCGCCCGACTCGGATGTCGAAATCATCAGGAGACCCCCATGAAGAGCAAGATCATCGCCTCGAGCGTGGCCGGACTGGCCCTGCTGGGCGGCACCGTCGCCTTCGCCGTGACCGACGCCGGCGCCACCACCCCCACCCCCTCCGCCCCGGCGGCCACGGCCAGCCCGGCCACCGCCCCCAAGGGCGCCGGCTGGCTCAAGAACCACCGCAAGGAGATCCGCCGGGCCGGCCTGCGTGACAGCGCCAAGATCATCGGCATCACGCCCCAGCAGCTGCGGACCGACCTCAAGGGCGGCCAGACGGTGGCCCAGGTGGCCAACGCCAAGGGCATCACCACCACCACCCTGGTCGGCGATCTGACCCACGACGTGGACGCCAAGATCCAGCAGGCCGTCACCAACCACAAGATCACCCAGGCCGAGGCCACCAAGGTCGAGGCCAAGGTCCCCGCGGCGGTGACCAAGGCGGTCAACCACCAGTTCGGCCAGCACTAGGCCAGCTGAGACCACCTGAGATCCGACCCGGCCAGGTCGGAACCACCCCCCGGCAATTCGATGAGGCCCACCCCACCCGGGGTGGGCCTCATCGCGTGACCCGGTCGGGCCGTTCCGACCCGGCAGAATGAGTCCATGGAGCCCGACCCCCTCGTCTCGGGCCTGAGCGACGCCGAGGTCGAGGCCCGTCGAGCCGACGGTCGGTCCAACCAGGCGCGCGACCCCACCAGCCGCTCGGTGGGCGACATCGTGCGAGCCAACGTGCTCACCCCGTTCAACCTGGTGCTGGGCATCCTGTTCGTGATCATCGTGGCCGTGGGCGAGATCAAGGACTCGCTGTTCGGGATCGTGCTGGTGCTCAACACGCTCATCGGCATCGTCCAGGAGGTCCGCTCCAAACGGGCGCTCGACAACCTGGCCCTGCTCAGCGCCCCGGTGGCCTGCGTGCGCCGCGCCGGCACCGAACAGGAGGTCCCCGTGCACGACCTGGTGCTCGACGACCTGATCGTGCTGCGCCCCGGTGACCAGATCGCGGTGGACGCCACCGTGTTGGCCACCCGAGGCCTCGAGGTGGACGAGTCGTTGCTCACCGGCGAGGCCGAACCCGTGGACAAGGACGAAGGCGGACAGGTGCTGTCGGGCAGTTTCGTGGCCGTGGGCGACGGCCTGGCCCGGGCCACCGCGGTGGGCGAGGACACCCACGCCTACCGGCTGGGCGCCGAGGCCAAGACCTTCTCGATGGTGCACTCCGAGTTGCGCACCGGCGTGATCCGCCTGATCACCTGGATCGGCTGGGCCATGATCCCCACCGCCGCCCTGCTCATCTGGGCCCAGGTCCGCGCCGACCTGGGCTTCCACCAGGCCGTGCAGGCGTCGGTGGCCGGGCTGGTGGCCATGGTGCCCGAAGGGCTGGTGCTGTTGACCAGCGTCGCCTTCGCGGTGAGCGCCACCCGCCTGGCCCGGAGGCGGGTGCTGACCCAGGAGCTGGCCGCCATCGAAGGCCTGGCCCGGGTGGACGTGGTGTGCCTGGACAAGACGGGCACCCTGACCCAGGGCGACCTCGAGCTGGGGTCGGTCGAACCGATCGGAGCCGGCGCCGACGCCTCGACCACCGACCAGCTGCTGGCTGCCCTGGCCGCGGCCGACGACCACCCGAACCCGAGCCTGCGCGCCATCGGTGCGGGCTCAGGCGCACCCCCGGGCTGGTCGGTCACCGCCACCGTGCCGTTCTCGTCGGCCCGCAAGTGGAGCGCGGCCAGCTTCGCCGACCACGGGGCCTGGCTGCTCGGCGCGCCCGACATCCTGTTGGCGGCCATGCCCGACGCGCCGGCCGTGCGCGACCGGGTGGCCACCTTGGCCGGGAGCGGGCGCCGGGTGCTGCTGGTGGCCGCCGCGCCCGACGGGCTGGCCCCCGACGGCGAACCCGACCTGCCCCGCTCACTGGTACCGGCGGCCCTGGTGGTGCTCGACGAGCGGCTGCGACCCTCGGCGCCCGACACCATCGCCTACTTCGGGGTCCAGGGGGTGGCGGTCAAGGTCATCTCCGGCGACAGCCCCGACACGGTGGGGGCGGTGGCCCGCAACTGCGGTGTGCCTGGAGCCGAGGAACCCTTCGACGCCCGCGACCTGCCCGACGACGACGCCGAGCTGGCCGAGGTGGTCGAAGCCCACAGCGTGTTCGGCCGGGTCACGCCCCAGCAGAAGCGGGCCATGGTCCACGCCCTGCAGGCTCGGGGTCACGTGGTGGCCATGACCGGTGACGGCGTAAACGACACGATGGCCCTCAAGGACGCGGACGTGGGCGTGGCCATGGGCGCGGGCAGCGCCGCGGCCCGGGCCGTGGCCCGCTTCGTCCTGCTCGATGACGACTTCGCCGTGTTCCCCGACGTGGTCGACGAAGGCCGCCGAGTCATCGCCAACGTGGAGCGGGTGGCCAACCTCTTCCTGACCAAGACGTTCTACGCCCTGGTACTGGCCCTGATCATCGGGCTGAGCGGCTGGCCCTACCCCTTCATCCCCCGCCACTTCACCCTGCTCAGCTCGTTGACCATCGGCGTGCCCGCCTTCTTCCTGGCCCTGGCCCCCAACGCCCGGCGGGCGGCGTCGGGCTTCCTGCCGCGGGTGCTGCACTTCGCCGTGCCCTGTGGCGTGGTCGTGGCCGTCGCCGTGCTGATCGCCTACCAGGTGGCCCGCCACCACGGCGGCCTGAGCCTGGCCGAACAGCGGACCACCGCGTTGATCGTGGCCTTCCTGGTGGCGTGGTGGGTGCTGGTCATCCTGGCCCGGCCGCTCAACGCCTGGCGTTGGGTGCTGGTGCTGCTCATGGGGGGATCGCTGGTGGTGGCGCTTGCCCTCGGCTCGGTGCGCGACTACTTCGAGCTGATCGTGCCCGACCGCTCGGTGGTGCTGATCGGGGTGGCCATCGCCGCGCTGGCTGGGGCCGTCATCGAGCTGGCCTGGCGCCGCGGCTGGCTGGGGTCCCGACCGACGGATCCGGCCCGCCCCACCAGGGTCACCCCGTCGATCTCGTCGGCCCCGACCCCCGCCCCCGCGCCGCGGGCGTGAGAGGCTGAGGTCGGTGGTCGAACCCGACGCAGTCCACGACCAGATCCGCCTCACCATCCCCGCCGAGCCCGAGTACGGACGCCTGGCACGCATCACGGTCTCGGGTCTGGCCCGTCGGCTGGGGTTCACCCAACGATCCGTCCACGACCTGCGCCTGGCCGTGGACGAGACCATCATCCTGCTGCTGCGCCCCGAAGGCCGTCCCGGCACCATCACCCTGCGCTTCGACGTCGACCGCACCGGGCTCGACATCGAGGCCACCTCCACCGCCGGACCCGACCAGGCCTGGGTCGACCAGGGCGCGCTGGCGCGCTTCGAGGCCATCGTGGGGGCCACCGTCGACTCCTACGCGGTCGACGAGCAGGGCCACCACGTGCACCTGCTGCGTCATTACGACTGAGCCGGGCGGCCGGCCCGGTCAGAGGCCGGCGTACCCAACAGCCGGTCGAGCACCTCGTCGATGGCTTCGGTCCCGTCGCGCTGGGCCTGGGCCGGGTCGTCGGCCAGCGCAATCATCAGGGCGATCTCGTTGATGGCGGCCAGCACGACGTGGGAGAACATGTCGACCATGGCCGGGGCCACCTCACCCGCGTCGGCCATGAGTCCGACCAACGCCTTGATCAGCCCGAGCGCATGGCGCTCCTCGAGAGCCCGCCAACGGTCCCAGCCCAGCACCGCCGGGGCGTCGATCAGCAGGACCTGGCGCACCACGGGGTCACCGGCCAGCTGCACCCAGGCCTGGCAGCCGCGGCGCAGCGTGGCCGCGGCGTCGGGCGCGCCGGCGGACTCCTCGACCAGGCGCTGGCCGATGTCGTTCTCCATGGTCTCGAGCACGGCCTCGAAGAGCGCCTCCTTGCCCGCGAAGTGGTGGTACAGCGAGCCCCGGCTGACTTCGGCCTCCGCCAGCACGGCTTCGATCGAGGTGCCCTCGTAGCCGCGGGCCGCGAACATCGAGGTGGCCACTTCGATCAGGTGCTGGCGGGTGGCCGCGCCCCGAGCCACGTTCCGGTTGACCGGCTCGGGATCGGTACCGGCCGGCGGATCCGATGGCCGGTCCATGACGGGATCGGGCTCAGGTTCGGGCATGGAGGGCGACTGCTCCTTGACAGACCGACTGTCGGTCTAGAAGATAGACCGACAGTCGGTCTTTCAAATGTAGTGGAAAGGGAACTCATGGACATCGACGAGCTCGAGACCCATCGTCGCACCATCGACACCGCGGTGGGACCGGTCAGCTTCCTCGACGTGGGCGCCGGCCCGACCACCCTGTTCGTGCACGGTGTGGGCACCAACGCCCTGCTGTGGCGCCACGTCATCGACGCCGTGCGAGGCGAGCGGCGTTGCGTGGCCATCGACCTCCCCCTCCACGGCCACACGCCCGCCCCCGCTGAGCGTCCCCTCGATGTGGCCACGCTGGCCGCCGCCGTCGAGGCCAGCTGCGCGGCGGCCGAGCTGGGATCCGTCGACCTGGTGGCCAACGACACCGGGGGCGCAGTGGCCCAGGTGTTCGCGGCCACCCATCCCGAGCGGCTCCGGACGCTGTGCCTGACCAACTGCGACGCCCACGACAACATCCCGCCCGAGGCGTTCAAGCCCACCGTCGAGCTGGCCGCGTCGGGCGCGCTGGCCGCCGGCGCGGCCGACCTGCTGGCCGACCTGGCCGGCACCCGCGAGCTCGTCTTCGCCATGGGCTACGAGGATGTCGAGCACCTGCCTCTGGACGTCGTGGCCCGCTTCCTCGAGCCCATCCTGGACACGCCCGAGCACGCCCACCAGTTCGAGCAGCTCCTGGTCTCGATGCGACCCGAGGACCTGCTGGCCATCGAGCCGGACCTGGCCCGCCTGACGGTTCCCACCCTCATCGTGTGGGGCACCGGCGACGCCTTCTTCGACCTCTCGTGGGCGTACTGGCTGGCCGATCTCATCCCGGGTGCGACCGGGGTGGTCGAGATCGAGGGCGCCAAGCTGTTCTTCCCCGACGAGCGACCTGATGAGCTGGTGGGCGCGCTGCGACCGCACTGGGCATCGGTGCCGGCCGCGGGCTGAGCCAACCGCGACGGCGGGTGTACAACTGCTCCACGGCCTGCCGCGCGACGAGCTGGGCATCTACCCTCGCGCCTCGGTCCTGGCGCTCTACGACGACGACCGATGAGCTGACCCAGTCGAATGAGGAGCAAGATGGACACACCGATCCAGGTGACCGGACTCGACCACATCGTGTTGGACGTGGCCGACGTGGAACGGTCGCTGGCCTTCTACGTCGACCAGCTCGGTCTCACGCCGATGCGGGTGGACGAGTGGCGCCGAGGCGAGATCCTGTTCCCCAGCGTGCGGGTCGACGCCACCACCATCATCGACCTGCTGGCCGGCGAACCCAGCGGCGAGAACATGAACCACTTCTGCCTGGTGATCGATCCCACCGATCTGGAGGCGCTCGGAGCCAGCGGACGCTTCGAGGTGGTCGACGGCCCCGCCACCCGCTTCGGGGCCCAGGGCAACGCCACCTCGCTCTACGTCCGCGACCCCGACGCCAACACGGTCGAGCTGCGCCACTACCCCTGAGGCCGGTGGCGGCCTGATCGCGTCCGGCGGGGCAACCTTTCGGGGTGCGGGGTCGTCTTGGTGGGGTGAGTGGCGCGGCAGCAGGCCCGAAGGCAGTGGGCGACGACGACCTGCTGGGACAGCTCTACGCCGAGCAGTTCTCTGCCATCTCTCGTCTGGCCTGGGCGCTGTGCGGTGATCCGGGGGTGGCCGAGGAGCTGACCCAGGAGGCGTTCGTGCGCCTCTACCTGCGTCGCCGGGCCCTGCGCGATCCGGCGGCCGCGCCCGCCTACCTGCGTCGCACCGTGGCCAACCTGGCCATCGACCGCGGCCGACGGCGGACCAGGCGTCCCGAGCAGACGCTCGACCTGGCCGGTGAGGTTCCCTCGACGGGTGCGGCGCCACGCCAGGCCAGCACCCCGATGGATCTCGACCTGCTCGAGGCGCTGGATCACCTGCCGCCGCGTCGACGGGCCTGCATCGTCCTGCGCTACTACCTCGACCTGAGCGAGGCCGACACGGCCTCGGCGCTCGGCATCTCGGTGGGCACGGTCAAGAGCCAGACCCACAAGGCCCTGAGCCAGCTGCGCGACCACCTCGAGTCCGGTGTCATCGCATCCGGCGGAAAGGAGGGCTGACGGTGACCGACGATCTGCTGGAGACCGAGCTGCGCGACCGGCTGCACCGGACCCTCGGGTCCGACCCCGCGCCGGCGCCGGACTGGAACGGCTTGGCGGGGCGGCTGGGCCCGGCTCGCCGCCGCCGTCGGCAACGTCGGGTGGTGGCCGTGGCCGCGGCGGTGACCATCCTGGCCGTGTCCGCGCTGGTGGTCGGTGGCCGCAACGACAGCGAGCGGGTGCGCACGGTCCCGCTCGGACCCTCGAAGACCACCGTGGTCCCCTCGTCACAGCCCAACGCCACCTCCACGACCACCGGATCGGCGCCCGGGCTGCCCACGCTGCCCGTGCGCGTGCTGGCCCGGGCCACCGTGCCCGGCGGGGGCGTCATGGTGGCCGGAAACGACGACAGCCTCTGGGTGGCCGTGGTCGATCAGGGCCAGGTCGTGCACGTCTCGCCCACCGGCCAGATCCTGGCCCGGGTCACCCTGCCGGCCACGCCCGGGACACCGGGGTCGGGACTGACCCAGGACGTCGTCGCTCACTACCCGATCTGGCTGGCATCGGGCGAAGGATCCATCTGGGCCCTCTCGTTCGGCAGCGGCGGGCTCTACCGCATCGCTCCCGCCACGGGCCGGCTCACCGGCACCGTGGCCGTCATGGCCACCGTCGATGCCGGCCAGGCCAACGGGCGCGCCGAGGTCGAGCGGGTGACGGCCGGACTCGGCCATGTCTGGGTGACCGTGTGCTGCGACCATGACGCCCCCAACCAACGGCTGACGGAGATCAACCCGACCTCGCTGCGCATCGAGGCGACCAGCGCGCCGCTGCCGGGCGACGGCGAGAGCGAGACGCCGGTGGCCGGCGCCGCCGGGCTGTTCGTGACCGGCGAGGGCTTCGACACCGTGGCCCAGCTCGACCCCACCACCATGGACGTCATCCGACTCATCGCCGTTCCGGGCGGCGCCGGACCCGTCACCCTGGGATCGACCGCCTTCGTGCTGGGCGGGTGGTCGCCCCAGACCTCCACCGGCGACCACCTGTACCGGCTGGATCCGGTGACGCACCGGGCCGCGGCCGCGGTCGACCCGCCCGTGCCCCTGCAGGTCATGGCCGCCACCGACAGCCGCGACCTCTGGGGACTGCAGACCGGGACGCCGCGTCGTTCGGTCGTCCGCTTCGGGGGAGGGCAGGCCGCGATGGTGCCCAACTCCGAGCTCGCCACCGCGATCGCGGCCGCCCCCGATGGCAGCCTCTGGTACGGCCAAGCCGGATCGATCACCCGGATCGATCCGACCGGAGGCTGAGCGCCATGATGGAGCCGTGTTCATCCACGGGTGGGACCGACCGGTCGATGACGACGAGTGGCGCGACTTCGTGGCCGGCCAGGGCTTCGGCGAGCTGGTGGCCGCCGGGGCCGGGCGAGCCGTGGCCGTGGTGGTGCCCACCCAGTTCGTCATCGAGGACGACCAGATCCTGGTGCACCTGCTGGTGCAGAACCCGATCTGGGCCGCACTGGAGGAGAACCCGAAGGTGCTGCTGGCCGTGTCCGGCGACTGGGCCTTCATCCCCTCAGCCTGGAAGGCGATCGACGACGAGGATCCGACGCTCGGCGTCCCCACCACCTACTACGCGTCGGTGCAGCTGACCGGCACCGCCCGGCTCCTGTCCGGCGCCGACGACGTGGCCGAGGTGCTGCGCCGACAGCTGGCCCGGCTCCAGCCCGAGGTGGCGGTGGTCGATCCGAGCCAGCACGCCCGGCGGCTGGGCGCCATCCGGGCTGCTCGCATCGACATCGAGGAGGTGCGGGCCAAGTTCAAGTACGGCGGCAACGTCGACGCGGCCCACCGCCAGGCTGCGGCCGAACGACTCGAGGCCCGCGGTGGTCCCGGGGACGTGGCCGCCGCGGCCCACGTGCGGGCCCGGCTGGACGGCACCGGGCATTCGACCGCTGCTGAGCCCGACACCACCGAGGACCCACCGCTAGCGTTGGACCATGACTGACGAGCTGTCCCGCCGAACCTTCCTGGCCGGCCTGGGAGCGGCCTCGGGACTGGCCGCGGCCGGGCTCTCCGCCACCGCCGCCGGGGCCACCAACATCCCCGGCCACACCGGCCAGCCCGGCGACCGCCCCTACCCGCGCCACCCCGAGGGCACCGAGTTCCTGCCCCGGATCGAGCACATCATCATCTACATGCAGGAGAACCACTCCTACGACTCGTACTACGGGATGTTGCCCCGAGGCGACGGCTACACCCTGGTGGACGGCGTCCCCCAGAACAGCAACCCCCTGTCGCCCACCCAGAACCTGGATGTGTTCCACGCCCCCGACACCTGCCAGCTGGGCGAAGGCGTGTCCCAGAACTGGGTCAGCACCCACACCCAGATCGACAGCGGTCGCATGGACGGCTTCCTGTTCAACGGGAACACCAACGCCATGCGCTACTGGGACCAGACCGACATCCCCTTCTACTACTCGCTGGCCCAGACCTTCCCGATCTGTGACCGCTGGTTCGCGTCGGCCCCGTGTCAGACCTACCCGAACCGCCTGTACCTCCAGGCCGCCACCTGCCAGAGCCTGATCTCCACCTCGGGTGACGTGCTCAGCCTGCCGCACCCGGCCGGCGGCACCATCTGGGACAAGCTCAACCAGTTCGGCATCAGCTGGAACGACTATGCCTGGGATCTGCCCGACATCGCCCTGTTCCCCCACACGTTCCCGGCCAACTCCTCGCACGTGAAGACGTTCAACCAGTTCCTCACCGACTGCAGGACGGGCTCGTTGCCCCACGTCTCGATCGTGAGTCCAGGTGTCAACAACTACACCGAGGAGAACCCCCACGACGTGCAGCTGGGCGAGGCCTACAGCGCGTCGATCATCAACGCCGTCATGGACAGCCCGGCCTGGCCCAAGACCGCCCTGTTCTTCATGTACGACGAGCACGGCGGCTACTACGACCACGTGCCCCCGCCCCCGGCCGTCCCCCCCGACGACATCCCACCGGCGGTGGCCGCCGCCCCCGGAGCACCGGATGCCTGGAACATCTACGGGCTGCGGGTGCCGGCCTTCGTGATCTCCCCCTACGCCAAGCGCAACTACGTGTCGAGCGTGGTGCACGACCACACGTCGGTGCTGCGCTTCATCGAGACCAAGTTCAACCTGGGCGCCCTGACCCGACGCGACGCCCACGCCGACAACCTGCTCGACTGCTTCGACTTCAGCCATCGCTCCTTCCGCGAGCCCCCGACGCTGGCCGCACCCGGCCTGCCGGCCAGCGGCAGCGTGTGCACGCCGAGCATCCCACCCCCACCCACGCAGCCCGCCTCGGCGAGCACGGCCGCGACCGCGGCCATGAGCGGCGGGCCGCTGCCGCCGCCCAGCCAGTCCCAGCTCGAACGCCAGGCCCTGCTGACCTACTGGCGCGACCGGGGGCTGCTCCCGGCCTGATCAGCGCCCGGTGTGGCCGAAGCCGCCGTCACCGCGCTCGCTGTCGTCGACCAGCTCGTCGACCACCTCGAACACCACGTGCTCGACCTTCTGCACCACCAGCTGGGCGATGCGGTCGCCTCGCTCGATGAGGTGGTCGACGGCCGGGTCGGTGTTGATCAGCAGCACCTTGAGCTCGCCTCGGTACCCGCTGTCGATGAGCCCCGGCGTGTTCAGGCAGGTCACCCCGTGGCGCAAGGCCAGGCCGCTGCGAGGTTGCACGAAGCCCGCGTAGCCGTAGGGGATGGCCACGGCCACGCCGGTGGGGACGAGCAGGCGGCCACCGCCGCAGGCGATGGTGACCGACTCACGGGCCACCAGGTCGAGCCCGGCGTCACCCGTGCGGGCGTAGGCCGGCATCGGCAGATCGGGATCCAGGCGAACCAGCGCGACCTCGAGCATCGCGTGAGCCTAAGGATCCTCAACCCGAGCGGCGAGTCCGAGCCGTTACCATCGCCGGATGCTCGCCTGGATGGACCTCGAGATGACCGGTCTGGATCCGTCGCAGCACGTGATCGTCGAGATCGCCACCTTGCTGACCGACGACAACCTGGAGCTCATCGCCGAAGGCCCCGACCTGGTGGTGCACGCCACCGAGGACCAGCTGTCTCGCATGCCCGAGGTGGTGGTGGCCATGCACACCCGCAGCGGCCTCATCGACCAGATCCGGGCGTCGACGGTGAGCGTCGAGGAGGCGGGCGCCCAGACGCTGGCCTTCCTGCGCCAGCACATCCCCGATCCGGGCACGGTGCCGCTGTGCGGCAACTCGATCGGCACCGATCGGCGGTTCCTCTCCGTCCACCTCCCCGAGGTGGAGAACTACCTCCACTACCGCTCGGTCGACGTGTCCACCCTCAAGGAGCTGGCCAAGCGTTGGAACCCGGCCATCCTGGGAGGAGCGCCCCGCAAGGCCGAGGGCCACCGCGCCCTCGACGACATCCGCGAGAGCGTGGCCGAGCTGCGCTACTACCGGGAGACCTTCCTGACCCTGGCCACCCCCAAGCCAGAGACGCCGACGCCCACGCCATAGCGGCATCCCCTCAGCAAATTGGGAACCTTCGTGTGCGGTATCCGCACATTTCGATGCCCAATTTCCTGAGTGGGTTCCCCAGGGTGGGTCACTGCGTCAGGCGGTCGAGCAGGTTGCGGGTGATCTGGTCGATGACCGCGTCCGGCGGATCGGCCAGGCCCCAGGCCCACTCGGTCGACCCGGCCGTGAACACGGTGCCGCCGGGTTGGTGGACCCCCATGACCGCGTGGCCGTGCTCGAGACGGGACACGGCCTCGGGTCCGTCGTCACCCAGGACGCGCCAGGCATGGAACTCGACCTCGGAGCGTTCCCCGTCGGGCACGGGGCGCACGGAGGTGAGCCGGTCGAAGGGGTGGGCCGGAGCCAGGCCGAGGATGGCGAAGTCCGCCGGGGTGCCGTCGGCCACCGGTCGGGTACGGCAGGCCGTCGCGCACGGTGAAATCGCAACCGTCGCACTCGTAGCCCACCACCACCGAGCCGGCACCGATCAGGTCGCCGTAGGAGACGTCGGAGCCGGCGAACACCCAGTGGTCGGGACGGTAGATGGTGTAGCCGCCGGCGCCCGAGGCCACCGCCCGGCCGATGCGGTGGTAGCCGCCCCGGGCGAAGCTGACCCCGGTCATGTGGTTCTCGGGCCGGCCCACCAAACGGTCCGACCACAGCGAGGTGAGCCGCTCGGCGTGGTCGGTGCCGAACACGGGATCGGACTCGAAGTGCTGCTTGTAGCCCACCATCGTCTGACCCTCGTCTTCGAGGCGAACCTGCCAGAAGCTGGTGTTGCCCGACAGGAAGGCGGCGTTGCCGCCGGCGGCCACGAACGACTCCACCGCGTCGCGCATGGCCCAGGTCCAGTACTCGTCGTGGCCCACCGACAGATACAGGCGTCGGCCGTCCAGCAGGCCCGGCACGGTCTCCAGGTCGGCGTTGATGGCGTAGTCCAGCTCGTAGCCGTTGGACTCGGCCCAGCGCACGAACTCGAGCTCGGCGTTGGGCCAGCCGGCCGAACCGGCCCATTGCGAGAAGCCGTGACCCAGCAGGTAGTGGATGTGGGCGCGCATCGTCGGGTCGGGGGCGTCCACGACGGCCACGCGATCGCCGGGTCCGGGCGGCTTGCGCAGCAGGCCCGGGGCCAGGGGCCGAGCGAACGACACCTGGGTGCCGCCGGTGTAGAGGTTGTCGCCTCCGAAGTCGTTGTAGGCGTTCCAGGTGTTGGTGGTCAGCACCAGCAGCGGCACCTCCGGGCGCACCTGGGCGGCCCGGACCACGAAGAAGCCCACCGTCTCGTGTCGGAACTCGGCGCCGGCCCGCAAGACCACCTCGTAGTAGCCCGGGCGCCAGTGCTGCGGGATCTCGAGGGTGGCCGCGTCGGGCCAGGGGCAGCCGTGGCTGGCCGCGTCATCGGGCAGGTCGTGGGGGGTGAGGTCGATGGTGGTCGTCCACACGATCTCGGGCCGGACCCCGATGCGCACCACGCGCAGCTCAGCCGGCACCGGTGGCCCGGCGGCGCGCAACCCCACGGTCTGGCCGGCGGTCACCGACTGGGGCCAGGCGTAGACCCAGGGACCGCTCAGCTCGCTCATGGCCGGCGATGGTAGCGACCCGGCCCAGACGCCCGACGGGTGCAAGTTGACCGGTCGGTCAAGTTAGGGTGATCGGATGCCCGAACGCACCCCGAAGCAGGAGCAGGAGCCGGCCTCCGACGAGATCACCGAGGTGGCCCCGGGCATCCTGCGATTGCAGCTGCCCATCGCCCTGCCGGGCCTGGGCCACGTGAACACCTACGCCATCGAGGACGGCGACGGGTTCATGCTCGTCGACCCGGGCCTGCCTGGCGAGATCTCCTGGAAGGCGCTGCTGGCCCGCATGGAGGCGGCCGGCATCCCCATGAACCGGGTCCACCACGTGCTGGTCACCCACTCCCATCCCGACCACTTCGGCGGGGCCGGGATGCTGGCCCAGGAGAGCGGGGCCGAGGTGGTGGCCTCCAGCTACTTCCGGACCTGGTACGACGACGTGCGGGAGCAGGCCGGCGAACCCGAGCTGGACTGGCGCCTGAACCAGGAGTCCGATGAGGCCTTCCTGGCCCGGTTCGAGCACCCGACCCCCTGGGGCGGCGACGCCGGCAAGCTCAAGGACACCGAGCGGGCCAGCTTCCTGGCCCGCCGGCGCGAGATCCGCACGTGGTTCGCCCCGCCGCGGCCGTCGGTGCACGTGGAGGACGCCGACCACCTGGCCCTGGGCCGCTGGGAATGGCTGGGGGCGCACACCCCCGGCCACACCAACGATCACCTGTGCCTGTTCGACCAGGAGGCCGGCATCCTGCTCTCCGGCGACCACGTGCTGCCCACCATCACCCCCCACATCTCCGGGCTGGTCGAGGGCGATCCGCTACGGGCCTACCTGGACTCGCTGGACAAGGTGGCCGCCTTCGAGGGCGTCGAACTGGTGCTGCCCGCTCACGGCCATCCCTTCACCGACCTGCAGGGCCGGGTGGACGCCATCAAGACCCACCACGAGGAGCGCCTGGCCATGCTCGAAGAGGCGTCGCAGGCCCAGGGCTGGGCCACCGTCACCGATCTCATGCGGGCCGTGTTCCGCGAGCGCTCCTGGGGCCACATGGCCGAGAGCGAGACCTTCGCCCACCTCGAGCACCTGCGCCTGTCGGGCCGGGCCGAGCGCCGCGAAGAAGGCGGCTACCTCTTGTACCTCGCTGAGTAGGCGAGGACCGCCCAGGCCGGAGCCGCTGGCGACGTGATACCCAGATGGGCGAAGCCCGCTCGCCGAGAGCCTTGCCGACCAGAGGGCCAAGAGATCAGACGACGCTCCACTTGCCGTCGATGGAGCGGCCCTTGACCTTGCCTTCCTTGGCCAGCTTCAGCAGGTGGGCGTGCACGGTGCGCTTGGCCACCGGGTGCAGCTCGGGGATGACATCCACGTAGATGACCTCGACCAGGTCGTCGATCTTGGCCGTGCCCGAGGTGGTCAGCAGGTCGAGGATCTGGGCTTCGCGGGCCCGACGGTGCTCGATGTAGTCGTCGATGGCGACCCGGGGCTCCTCGATGAGGTGGCCGTGGCCCGGGGCGATCGAGCGCAGCCGCAAGGCGCGAACCGTGGCCAACGAGTCCAGGTAGTCGGTCATGTTCCCGTCGGGCGGGCTGATGACCACGGTCGAGCCCTGCATGATGTGGTCGCCCGAGAACAGCATGCGCTCCTCCTCGAGCAGGAAGCACAGGTGGTTGGAGGCGTGGCCGGGCGTGTGGATGGCCTGCAGGCGGAACTCGGTGGCCTCGATGACGATGCCGGCCCGCACCTTGGCGTCGATCTCCAGTCCGTCGCGGGCGTCGAAGGCCAGCACCTCGGCGCCGGTGCGGGCCTTGAGGCCGGCCGCGCCGGGCGAGTGGTCGGGATGGGTGTGGGTGCACACGATCCAACGGATGCGATCGCCGCCGCAGCCGGCGATGGCGTCGAGGTGGGCCTCGTCGTCGGGACCGGGATCGATCACCGCGATCTCGTCGATGCCGACCAGGTAGGTGTTGGTGCCCGGGCCGGTCATGATGCCCGGGTTGGGGGCGACGATGCGGCGCACCAACGGGCTCAGGGCGCGGGCCACGCCCGGCACCAACGGTGGTGGCGCCGGGGCTTCGGCATCGGGATCGACCGGCTCAGGCGCTTTCCGCCGAGGCATGGCGGGCACCTCCCGCAGCTCGGTCGGGGTCCCGGACTCGGCCGGCCGGTGCCGGCGGCGATGGTGACCACCGATCCGGACAGCGCGGTCAGGGGCAGGCCGTCGGGCAGCACCGCGGTCATCAGGTCGTCGTAGCCGGGATCGCCGGGCAACACGATGCGCACACCGCCACCTTCGTCTTCCACGATGCGGGGCAGGACCCCGGGGATCTGGCCGATGGCCGCGGCGTGGGCCATCAGCTCGTCGGCGGTGTCGAAGCGCTCGAGGGCGATGAGGGTGCGCGATCGTGGGGAAGATCATCTCGAACTCGCCGGCCCGGTTGGCGGCCAGCGCGTCACGGGGACGGATCCACAGGTTGGCGATCACCTCGCGGTCGTCGTGGAGCGGCACCTGGGCGTCGGGCGCGCGGGCCACGAAGAACCGGGTGTCGTAGCGGCGGGTGGGGCCTTCGGGGGTGATCCAGTGGGCGAAGTAGTACATGATGTCGACGGCCAGGCGCAGACCCTCCTGCTGGCAGACCTCGACCAGTCGGCGCTCGCCCCGGTCGACGGCGCTGCCGGTGCTCGGCGAAGCGCTCGATGGTGGCCGGGTCGTCGAGGCGGATCAGACCGTCGTGGCCGTGGTCGTGGCCGTCATAGGCCAGCAGCACGCCGGCCTCCTCGAAGGACTCGCGGATGGCGGCCACCCAGAAGGCCAGGCCGCCGGCGTCCACGCCCGAGCTGCTCGGAGGCGTCGGCGTCGCGCCGGCCCTGGCACACCGACTCGAGATCGGCGAAGCGATCGTGGTCGTCGACGCCGCCGCCGGGGAAGACGTAGGCGCCGCCCACGAAGTCGGACCGCAGGTTGCGGCGCAGCATGAACACCTCGAGCCCGCCGGGGTCGCCGCTGGCCCGATCCGGCGGCGCGTCGCGCACCAACATGACGGTGGCGGCGTCACGGACCGGGACCCCCATCAGGACCCCAGCTCGGGCGGTCGATCGCCCGCGGCGCCGGGTGGGCGAGGCGAGCCGGGCTCGGTCCAGGGTCTGAGTCGACGTCGATCGGCGCGCCGTAGCTGCCCGCGCCGAAGCCCGTCGGGCCCGAAGCGGACCGCCGAACGAGTCGGTCGGGAAGCCCACCGAGTAGGCCACCATGCGGGCCTGGGCCCGCTCGGCCCGACGACGGATGCGGGACTGGACCAGCCGGGCGCAGCACGGAACGCACCGGCGGCACCATCAGCAGGAGCCCGACGAAGGTGCTGATGAACCCGGGCACGAACATGAGCAGGCCGCCCACCGAGATGAGCAGGCCGTCGATGGCCTCGTCGGCCGGCAGCTGGCCCTGGTCGACGGTGACTCGCATGCGGCGCAGCACGCCCAGGCCTTCGACCTTGGTCAGCCAGGCGCCGGCGATGCTGCTGAGCACCAGGAAGGCCAGCGTCGGGAGCCATCCGATGACACCGGCCACGGTCACGATGACGTAGAGCTCCACCACGGGAGCCACCACGAACAGCAGGATCAACCAGGCCACGACGTCCAGCCTACCGGCCTCGCCCTCGACTGGCCCCGGCGGGTCGGCGCCGCACGCCTCGGCCGATCCGAGCCCGGACGCGACGACGCGCGCCCCGAAGGGCGCGCGTCGTGGCGCTCGCGCAGTGCCCACCCCCCCGGTGTGGGCGCCGCTCGGCGAGACCTATCCCGCTCGCTGCGTCATCAGATGCTTCCGCTCGACCTCGTTCAGGCCGCCCCAGATGCCGTGCGGTTCGCGGATGCTGAGGGCGTACTCGAGGCAGTCCTTCTTCACACCGCAGCTGGCGCAGATGTCCTTGGCGCGAGCCTCGCGCTCGAGCTTCTCGTCCTTGCGCTCGAACTGGGGCGGGGGAAAGAACACCGCGGCCTGCGGTCCGCGGCATGCCGCCTTGACCTGCCAGGAATCGTCAATTCGCTGAGCACTCAACGTCACTCCCCCTTTCGAGTGCGACCCTACAACCGCCGATTTCGCTCCCACAAGGGGTGAACTTTTGTATGCGGCCTGCGAGATATCGCGATCACGGCCTGCTCAGGCCAGGTGGGACAAGAAGCAGCGAGCACGAGCTCAGCGACGGCGGTAGTCGCGGGCCGCGCCCTCCTCGGGCTCGACCTCGAGCACCAGGCCCTCGATCCCCACCACCCGCACCCGATCGAGCTCCTCGATGGGGGTGGCCCGGTTGGTGTAGGCACGCCACAGCGCGTCCCGCACCTGCACGGTGCCGTCGGGCGAGATGGGCGTCACCGCCCGGCCGAACTCGCCGATCATCCACTCCCGCCCGATGGTGGGCGTGGAGAACCGGGTGCGCACCATGGCCGGCATGGCCGTCAGGAAGGTGAGGGCCACGCCGATGAAGGCCACGCCCAGCGTGATCCACGACAGCGACACGCCGTCGTAGAGCAGCAGCGAGCCGACCACGAAGAACACCCCACCCGCCGCCGTCCAGAACCGGGGCACGCCCGGTCTGGA
This sequence comes from uncultured Microthrixaceae bacterium, assembly GCA_963793965.1. Lineage (GTDB taxonomy): Bacteria > Actinomycetota > Acidimicrobiia > Acidimicrobiales > Acidimicrobilacustridaceae > UBA4742. Next base: position 15,552 of record CAWCCB010000003.1, on the reverse strand, counting down.
CGTCGACCGCGAAGGCGATCATCGACGCCACCAGCAACACGATGCCCACGGTGCGGGTGGGCAGCACCGCCAGGCCGTAGCAGGCCAGGATGAACGATCCGGCGCCGACCACCCCGGCCACGCCCACCCCGGCGGTGAACAGGTCGAAGATCAGCAGGGCCATCCCCACGGCCAGCAGCAGGTAGGCCACCGCCGGGCTGGCCACCGTGTGGAACAGCTGCTCGACCAGGGACAGCTCGCTGAACTGCACCTGGGTGATGGGCTCGAGGCGTCGCTCGTGGCCGACGGTGACGGTCTTGGTGTCGACGCCGGGCAGGCGCACGATGAAGTCGCCCAGGGTGGGGGCGTAGGTGGTGGTCACGCCCAGCTTGGTGGCCGCGCCCTGGCCCACGGTGCGGTCGCGCAGCACCAGCGGCAGGCGGGCCGGGTTGAGCACCACGCCGGGCACGGGCGTGCCCGCTGTTGCCCACGCTGGTGCCCGGCGCCATGCCCACCTTGGACGCCACCCCCAGCATCTGGGCGGCCTGGCCGGTCAGGCGCGAGCCGCTGGGCCCGATCCAGATGTCGACCGGGCACCGTCGAGCGCTGCATGAGGCGCAACAGGTCGACGAAGGTGTCCTGGTCGACCACCACCCCGTTGGCGTTGGTCTGCAACACGATGGCCTTGGCCTTGGCCGCCTCGGCGTCGCGCACGGCGTGGGACATGGCGTTGACCATCACCGGGTCGAGCAGTCCGCTGACCTTGAACACGGCCACGTATCCGGCGGCGGTGCCCGTGCCGGTGGCCGGGGTGGCGGCCTGCGCGCCGACGGCCGATGCGCCCCGACGTGGCGCGCCAGCACGGCCGCGCCGAGCGCCACCAGGACCAACGAGGCGCGCCGGCGGGGCCGGGACCGCAAGGCTGGGGTGGGTAGTGTGCGGCGCACGGGCCTCCGAAGGGAAAAGCTTGGATCCTGCGCAGTTCTTCGCAGCATCTCGCGTCGTCATCGTGGCCGGGAAGGGCGGTGTGGGCAAGACGACGGTCAGCGCCGCGCTGGCCCGGGCCGCGGCGCGGGTCGGCTTGTCCGCCCTGATCATCGAGGTCGAGGGCAAGAGCGGCCTGGCCACGCTGTTCGGCCAGCCCCCGTTCGACTACAGCGAGGTGGTGCTCTCCCCCGGCGGCGGCCGCGACGGCGCGGCCGACGTCTCGGCCCGCACGCTCACCCCCGACGACGCCCTCATCGAGTACCTCCACGACCACGGGATGAGCCGCATCTCGCGCCGGCTGGCCAGCACGGGTGCGGTCGACATGGTGGCCACCGCCGCGCCGGGCATCAAGGACATCCTGATCCTGGGCAAGGTCAAGCAGCTCGAGCAGCGGCGCCGGGCCGATCTCATCGTGCTCGACGCGCCGGCCGCCGGGCATGCCATCAGCTTCCTGCGCTCGGCCCGCGGCCTGCTCGACGCGGTCAAGGTCGGCCCCATCAACACCCAGGCCCGCGACGTGCTCGACCTGCTCGACCGACCCGGCCCGGTGCCAGGTGATGCTGGTGACCCTGCCCGAGGAGACGCCGGTCAACGAGCTGATCGAGACGGCCTACAGCCTGGAGGACGAGGTCGGGGTCAGCCTGGGGCCGGTGGTGGTCAACGGCCGCTACCCCGATCTGGCCGGCCTGGACCGGTCGCCGGAGGAGGCCGCGGCGCAGGCCGGGGTGACGCTCAAGGCGGGCGAGGCCGAGGCCCTGGCCGCGCCGCCGCCTTCCGCCGGCACCGGATGGACCTCCAGGCCTCGCAGGTGGCCCGCCTGGCCGAGGTGCTGCCGCTGCCCCAGCTCTCGCTGCCCTACCTGTTCGAGGCCGACCTGGGTCCGACCCACGTCGAGCTGTTGGCCCAGACCCTGCTCGACGGCATCGAGGGGCTCGACACGCTGGTGGCCGGAGCCGAGTCGTGAGCGGCGACGGGCGGTCGGCGGAACCGAAGCCGGACCGTCGCCGCGAGCTCGAGCAGCTGGTGCGCGACCAGGAGGTGATCGTGTGCACCGGCTCGGGCGGGGTGGGCAAGACCACCACCGCCGCGGTGATGGCCCTGCACGCGGCCGAGCTCGGGCGCAAGGCCTGCGTGGTCACCATCGATCCGGCCAAGCGGCTGGCCGACGCGCTGGGGTTGGAGGCCCTGTCGAACTCCCCCACCCGCATCGACGGCGCCGTGGCCCGGGGAGCTGTGGGCCCTCATGCTCGACACCAAGTCCACCTTCGACGACCTGGTGGTCAACAACGCCGAGACGCCCGAGCAGGCCGAGGGGATCCTCCAGAACCGCTTCTACCGCAACATCTCCGGGGCGCTGTCGGGCACCCAGGAGTACATGGCCATGGAGAAGCTCTACGCCCTCCACGAGAGCACCGACTTCGACCTGGTGGTGGTGGACACCCCGCCGACCCGCAACGCCCTCGACTTCCTGGAGGCGCCCAAGCGCCTGACCCGCTTCCTCGACCACCGGCTCTACCGGGTGCTGATGGCGCCCACCCGGGGCGTGGCCCGGGCCGTGAACGTGGCCGCCCAGGCGTTCCTGCGCACGGTGTCGAAGGTGGTGGGCGGCGACGTGGTGCGCGACGCCATCGCCTTCTTCTCCGCCTTCGACGGCATGGAGATGGGCTTTCGGGATCGGGCCGCGGCCACGCTGGCCCTGCTGTCGGACGAGGTCACCGCCTTCGTGCTGGTGGCCGCACCCCGGGGCGACGTGGTGGAGGAGGCGACCTACTTCGCGGCGCGACTGGCCGAAGCCGAGATCCCGGTGCGGGCCCTGGTGGTCAACCGGATGCATCCCGCGCTTCACCGAGTCGTCGCCGGGGTCGTCTGCGCGGTCGGGCCGAGACGCTGGACGGGACCGACCTCGGTGGCCTGTACGAGAACCTGGCCGAGTTCGCCCAGGTGGCCGACCGAGGAGGAGCGACACCTGCGGGGCCTGGCCGATCGGGTCTCGCCGGCGCCGGTGCTGCGGGTGCCGTTCCTGCGCAGCGACGTGCACGACCTCGAGGGACTGCGCGAGATCGGCCGGCACCTGTTCCCCGAGTGACCCCGCCCGTCGATCGACCTGCGGTCAGTCGATCTACTGGCCGACCGACCTGCGGTCAGTCGAGCTGCTGGCCGACCTGCGGTCAGTCGATCTGCAGGTCGGGGGGATCGAGCAGCGCCTGGACGGCGGCTTCGACCGTCTCGGTGACGGGCACGATGCGATCGAAGCCGGTGGTGTGGAGCAGGCGGGTCAACGTGGGTCGGCCGCAGGCCACCGACACGTCGCCCTGCGCCTCGCGGGCGCGGCGGATGCCGCCGATGAGCGCCCCCAGGCCGGCCGAGTCCATGAACGGAACCTCGGACAGGTCGATGAGCAGGCGAGGCTTGCTGGAGAGCTCGACCAGCGACTCGCGGAACTGGCCGACCGTGTACGCGTCGAGCTCACCGATCGGTCGACACAACGTGTAGTCGCCGGTGTCCTCGACGTGGATCTCGAGCACGAATCCTCCAGGTGGGTTGGCCACGGCCGCGCCGCATCGTAGCCAGGACGCGGCCGCAGATGTGATCGGATTGCGAACATCTGTTCAGTGTCGGGGCCGTCGGGGCTGGCGGCGAAGCGGCGTGGTCTTGGTGGGGGTGGCGGCGCGAACTAGCGTGTCGCCGATGCCCGCCGTGCTGCTCGCCACCGACGCCGATTGGCTCTTCGACGAGGTCGAGGCCGCCCTGGGCAGCGACGAGGTCACCGTGTACCGCGTGCGCCGGGGGTCGACGTGCTGCCCGCCCTGCTCGAGGTCGACGCCGAGCTGGCCATCCTCGACCTGCAGATCGGCAACATGGGGGGCATGGCCACCTGCATGACGATCCGCAACGAGGAGGGCATGGGCCGTCTGCCCATCACCGCGGTGCTCATGTTGTTGGATCGGGCCGCGGACGAGTTCCTCGCCCATCGCTCCGACGCCGACGGCTGGTTGATCAAGCCGCTCGACGCCTTCCGCCTGCGCCGGGCCGCCGACGCCCTGCTGGCCGGGCGGCACCTGGTTCGAAGGCGTGGACGAGCACGCGCTGGCCACCGGCGTGGCCGCCGCCGAATCGGAGCCGGCCCAGGCCGACGAGGCGACCGCACCAGCCTGATCCGCGCCGGCGTCGGTACCGCTTTGGGACCCGTTGGGTGAGTCCGCTAGCATCGCCAGTCCCAACGGGCTGTAGCGCAGTTTGGCAGCGCGCTTCGTTCGGGACGAAGAGGTCGTGGGTTCAAATCCCGCCAGCCCGACCAGAAGGCCCACGTCGGAACCCCGTCCCTCTGTTGGGACGGGGTTTCTGCATTCCCAGGGCAAAGGTCCACCTGGACGTTGGACGTTCCAATGGCCCTGGGAACCCGAGCAGGGCTCTTTGGGCCGAGGTCCATCATCACCCGACCCCGCCAGGAAGGATGTCCCCGCTCGTCACCGCCAGGGCGGCCATGAGACGGTCACGCTCCCGACCCAACTCGGCCAGTCGAGGGCCGAGCAGCTCGGCCGGTGCTCCCGCTTCGAGCGCGGCCAGCAGACGGTCGATGCGGTGTCGGGTGTCGGCCAACAGCAGCTCATCGTCGGGGCGACGACCCGATGGCCGAGGACCGTTGACTGCGGGGGCACCCGCCAGGCCGGAGGCCACACCCCGGCGCCATGGCCTGGGTGGCGCCGGCGACGGTGAGCCCGTGCACGGTCCGCAGGAGGTCCCAGGTCTCGCCGCTCACCACGGCATCGACGATCGCCACCCGATGGGCCTGTTCGGTCTGGTGGAGCGGGCCCAGCTCCGTGGCGAAGATGCGCTCGACCTGGTCTCGGGACGCCACCTGCCCCTCGGCGCGAGCCGAAGCGAGCGTCGGGGAACTCGAGGCGCGGGCAGCCGCCGCCCGTCGGAACGGGCCGATCTTCTCGGCGATGCGGGCTCGCTGGCGGCACAGCTCCGAGATGCGCGCCGCCAGCGGGGCGGCGGGGTCGATGGGGCGGAGCATCCCCACCAGGCGATCGCGTACCCGTGCCACCAGCGCCCGCTGAAGGTCCTCGCGGCTCGAGAAGTGGACGAACAGGGATCGGACCGACACCCCGGCGCTGCTCCGCGATCTGCCGGGCCGACGGATCGGCGTCGCCTTCGGCCAGCAGGGCTTCGAGGGCCTCGAGCACCGCCTCGCGTGTCTGCAGGCCGCGTCGGCTACGTCCGTCTAGCGCCACGATCCCACCCTATTGCTCCGCCAATGAAGTTGCGTGTATGGTGCAGAAAGATGGCAACAATCTACATTGCTGCTGCAAATACGGGACAACAGCCGTGACGGGAAGGAGACGCGCGGCCCGTCCGCCAACCGGACGTGTGGGTGACGATCCTGCTGGTGCTGGTGGCGGTGTCGGCGTGCGCCACGCCGGTGCTCACCTGGGGCGTCGGGGGACGGACCGGGCCCGGGGACGAGCACCGGGCCGGCCCGGCCTACGCCACCTCATGGTCGGCGGTGCACGCCGACCGCGCCAACACCGATTACTCCCCGGTCGGGTGGGTTCGGAGCTCCATCTGGGCTGGGAGGACCAAATCTCGGGCGATGTCCGGATCGGACCCCTGCCGTGGACGATCAACCTCGGCCCCACCATCGACCCGTCGGATCGGGTGTACCTGACGTCGAACCAGCCCGGGTGTCGGCTGCGCGCCCTCGATGGCCGCACCGGCGCGGTGGCGTGGTGCGACGCGGACCTCGATCAGTTCGTCGTCGTCTCGTCGCCGCTCATCGACCGCCAAGGCCACGTGTTCGTCGCGGACGGCGCCGGTATGCACGGCCTCGACCCTGCCGGCCACCTGATCTGGACCACCCCGCTGGCCGGCGTGCCGTTCTCGGCCCAGTTCACCCCCGACGGTCGGCTGGTGTTCGTGACCAACGTCGGCACGGTCTACGTGCTCGATCGCCTCACGGGTCGTCCGGTGGTGGCTCCCCTGGCACTCGCACCCGGTGTCTCGTGGCAACCCAGCGACGGCCTACTGGCCTGCGCCCAGGGCACGGCCGCCTGCCCCAGCGCCAACACCCCGGCCGTCGACCACCAAGGTCGCCTCATCTTCACCTACTGGGCCCCCGGCGCACCCAGCGCGGGGGTGACCGCCGTGCAGTACGTAGGCGGGACTCATCCACGCCTGGCACGCTCGTGGAGCGACGATGCCCTTCCCGGCGGCAGCGCCTCGAGCCCCGCCCTCTCCTTCGACGGGCGCCGGGTCTATGTCACCAGCAACGCCGGCTCGCTCGTCGCACTCGACACCCGGACCGGTGCCACCGTGTGGAACCTGCCCATCGGCTACGCCGCCGGCGGCAGTGTGTCGGTATCTCCTGCTGGGGTCATCATGCCCGCCGGCGGCCGCGACAGCCCGGTCATAGCCGTGCGTGACGGCGGTGACCATGCTGTGGTGCTGTGGCGACGAGACGATCTGCAGAACAGGGGCATCGCCACCCAAGCCGCCGGCGGCAAGGCCTATGTCACCGTCAGCACGGGTCCCCTGACCACAGCTCTGGTCGTCCTCGACACCACCGACGGCCGCGAGCTCGGCCGGGTCGCTCTCCCGGGCACGTCGGTCTTCAGCGTGGGCACCACGGTGGGCCCCCACGGCACGGTCTTCGTGCCCAGCATCGTGGGCAACCTGTACGCGCTGGTCCCGGCCCATCCGATGCCCGCGGCTCCACGACGGACCCCGGCCCGAGCGACAGACGGGCACGCCACGGCCTCCGACCCACGATACCGCCAGCGGCCGCTCTCCTAGGCCTCCTCGTCTCCTCGACCTCGCCGTCGGGTGCCCGCGGGCGTGCGCACGACGGTCGCCGTCGGCCGGTCGATCGAGCCGTCCACCAAGACCCTGCCCACTCGTCGTGGATCGGTCGATCACAGTTCGGTCATCGCTCGCCGCGAACGCCCAGTGCGGTGGTCAGCCCCGTGGTTCGCTTCGACCCGCGCCCGATCCGCGAGAGCTTGTCCGGACAGACCCCACGCCGGCGCGACCATCCCGACGAGAGGAACATTCCCATGACCCACGATCCTGATGTCGATCCGACCGTCACCCAGGCGCCGCATCTCGAGCCGCGCTTCGTGCACACCGACCGAGAGGCGCGGTGGCGACCCGCCTGGACGAGGCAGCCAAGGCCGCGGGGAGCGCGGCGAGGCGCCAGTACGTGTGGTCATCGTGTTCGACGACGTGGGCTGGGGCGACTTCGGCTGCTACGGCGGCGGCGTGGCGGCGGGGGCCCCGACGCCGAACAAGCTGCCGTACCTCGAGGCCTTCCAGGCCGGTATCGGCCAGCACCTCATGACCTACGCCACCTACCCGGCCAAGCACACGTGGCTACGCGCGTGGTGGACCGGGAGGGGGACTCGTCACGAACAGGTCAGCTGCGAGCTCGGAGCAACAAGGCGGAGCGCCCGATACCGGCGTCAAAACGAACGACGGGCCACGTTCGCCGCCTCGACGCCTCCTGCGAAGGCCGTGGCGGTGTGGACGCGCACCAGGAGAACTCCCTGATCCACCGCCGTGACGGGCCTTCAGGACGGGCGCGCGGTTCGTCTCGGATATGCGGTCAGTGCGCGCCGGCAGCGGTCCGGTTAGGGTCGCCTGCCGAGCACGTCTGCTACCACCCGGGGGGGAACCATGGTCGCTCCGAGCCACACCCGCATTCGTCACACGGTCCGCGTCCGCAAGGCTGCGACCGCGCTGGCCGCGACCTGCGCGGTGATCGCCTCGCTGCTGATGGTGGCGCCTTCCCCGGTGGCAGGGGCATCGCCCAACGTGTTGCGCGTGGGAACCTGGAACGGCATCCCGGGCCAGTACACCACCATCGCCCAGGCGGTGGCCGCCGCCCAGCCGGGCGACTGGATCCTCGTCGGACCCGGCGACTACCACGAACAGATGGATCACGCCCCCGGCGGGCTGATGGACAGCGGCGGGGCCGCCGTCGAGCTCAACAAGGCCGACCTCCACCTGCGGGGTATGGACCGCAACCAGGTCATCGTCGATGGCACCAAGCCCGGGGCGTCGGCCTGTTCGGACCAGCGAGCCGACCAGGACCTCGGGCCACTCGACGATGGCGGCCAGCCCGCGGGCCGCAACGGGGTCGAGGCGTACAAGTCCGACGGCGTCTCCGTCGACAACCTCACGGTCTGCAACTTCCTGTCAGGCGATCTGGGCGCTGGGAACGGCATCTGGTGGAACGACGGCGACGGTTCGGGTGTCGTCGGTGGCGGCTCCTACAGCGGCAGCTACCTGAGCGCCACGACGACGTACTACGAGTCGAGCCAACCCAAGGGCGAGTACGGCATCTTCGTCAGCAACTCGAACGGTCCGGGCACCATCGCGCACACCTACGCATCGAACATGGCCGACTCCGGCTACTACATCGGCGCCTGCAACGACTGCAACGCAGTGCTCGACGATGCCCACGCCGAGACCAACGCCCTCGGCTACTCGGGCACGAACTCGGGTGGGCGCCTCGTGATCGAGAACTCTGAGTTCGACAACAACAAGACCGGCTTGTCGACCAACAGCCAGAACAACGACGACGCGCCGTCGCCCCAGGACGGGATCTGCCCGTCCGACGTCACCGGGCCCACCGGCGACAACGCCTGCTGGGTCCTCAAGGACAGCTCGATCCACGACAACAACAACCCGAACGTGCCCGGCACCGGCACGGCTGAGCTGGGGCCGCCCGGCACCGGGGTCGTGATCGCCGGCGGGCGCCGCGACATCGTCACCAACAACACGTTCACCAACAACGGGAGCTGGGCCGTCCTCACCGTCCCCTACATCGATACCGGCACCCCACCGCCGATCGCCCACTGCGAAGGCGGAGTCGCCAACTGGCTGGGGACGGGGTTCTGCTACTACCCCGACTGGGGCAACGAGATCATCGGCAACACCTTCTCCAACAACGGCTCGTTCGGGAACCCCACCAACGGGGATCTCGGCGACATCAGCGATCCTCAGCCCACCGAGCCCGGCAACTGCTGGAACAACAACCACGACGCCGGCGGGCTGACCGCGTGGCCGACGGACCTGCCCACCGCCAACGCCACCTGCGGCCAGGTCAACCAGGGAGGTGAGCCCGTCGACCTGGCCAACGCCTCGAACCCCGACACACTGACCGGCCAGGTGATCTGCGCGACGGAGATCTTCGGTCCCTGTGGCGAGGGGATCGGCACCTACCCGCGCGCCACGGAGGTGACGCTGACTCCGCTTCCGACCGAGCCCACGATGCCCAACCCGTGCGCCGGGGTGCCGACGAACCCGTGGTGTCCGGCCGGTTCGACGCCGACCTCCGAGACCCCCACGCCAGCCGCCCAGGCGGTCAGCACCGCCCCCAAGTTCACCGGTTGAGCATCCGCAATGGGTGACCAGACCCGCCTGCGGTCACGGCGGGGCACGGTGGGCGCCCCGACGGCGCGCGCCGCCTCGCCGCGGCCCCGTCGGTCCGTGCTCGGTGCCGGAGTGCTCGTGGTGCTCGGCGGGTTGGCGGTGCTGGTGGCCTGGTCGGCGGCCACCGCCGGTGACCTGCCGGTGGCCACCCGATGGTCCACGGTCAGCCACGGGGCGGTCAGCGCCTGGATCACCTATCGAGACGTGATCCTGAACCCCTTCTACCTCGGCTTCATCGTCGCGCTGGCCATCTTGCAGTGGCGCTTCCCGGCCAGTCGGGATCAACGGGGACCGGGGATCGGCTGGGCGGCCGACCTGGTGTGGTTCCTGTGCGAGACCGCGCTGGCCGTGACCGTCATCGCCGTGGTGGTGGACGGGATCGGTCGGGCGTACGGGCGCATCGCCGGGGGCTGGAGCCTCCTCGGCCATATCCGGCCGGTCTGGCTGGTGGCGGTGGCTGCCTTCGTGATCACCGACCTGCTGGCCTGGTGGACCCACTGGCTCCACCACAAGGTGCCGACCCTCTGGCGGTTCCACGCCGTGCACCATTCCCAGCCGGTCATGAACCCGCTCTCCGACAACCGCGAGCACGTGGTCGAGACGGTCGTGGCCGCGTCCCTCAGCTACCTGCCGGCCCGGGTCCTCGGGCTGGACGCCTCGGCCGCGAGGTCGCTCGCCTTCCTGACGATCTACGTGTCGGCCTTCATCCACACCAACGTGCGCTCCAACCTCGGTCCGCTCGGGTACCTGCTGATCTCGCCGCAGGCCCACCGCCTGCACCACTCGCCCGATCCCGACCACCACGACGCCAACTTCGGGACGGTGTTCTCGTGCTGGGACTCGCTGTTCGGAACCCGTCATCCGGACCGCGACGCCTATCCGTCGACGGGTCTGCAGGACCCGGCCTACCCGCTGGAGACCAGCGCCAACCCGCTCCAGCTGGTCGCCTCGTGGGTGCGCCAGACGCGCTATCCCTTCCGGTCCCCGGCGAGCTCGCCGGCCGGTGACACCACCGCCTCGGTGGACCCCCCTAGGGGGCCACGCCCAGCAGACGAGCCACCGCTCGGCGACCTTCGTGGCGTTGAGGGCGCACACCAGCGGGAGGTTCCGACCGGTGGCGTCGGCGAAGCCGGCCACCGTGCCCGTCGGGTCGGCGCTCGGCTGCAGGCTGACGCGTAAGACGCCACCGCTGGTGCCCAGCTGAGCACCAGGTCTCCGGGTCGCGGCGCCAGCGACCAGGTCGTAGCGGTAGCGCGGCTGCCCGGGCGACCAGTAGCCGGTGCCTAGGCGTGGTGACGACCACGAAGCCCTCCTCGACCGCGGATCGAAGATCTGGTCGTCGGTCGCCGAATGCAGGTCGAACTCAGCCACGTGGTTCGCTTCGACCCAGGCCGCACACAGTCCCTGGGCGACCTTCGGCGAGAGGTTGGCATCGACGAGCAGCTTCATGCCGGTCGGACGACGGGCACCTCGCGCTCGTTCACGGCGGCTGCCGCATACTCGAGCGAGGCCTGTGAGGGTCCCCCACTTGCCCGGTCACCTCGAATAGGAGGTAGCCATGTCAGTGATGGAGCAGGAGCCGGTGAGAACCCGGCGCTCGTTCACCGATGAGTTCAAGCGTGACGCTGTGGCGTTGGTGATCGACGAGGATCGCAGGATCGTCGATGTTGCCCACGGCCTGGGTGTCGGCGAGGGGAGTTCAGTGGGCGGGTTGCAGCGTAAGGGGCACCCCGGTGATGTGCGTGAAGTGCCGCGACAAGGCTTCTGCGCCCCTGTCCCAGGGCGGGCGCGGGCCGTCGGTCGAGTGGTGCACGAGGCGAGAGCGGTATTCCACTACCGGGCCGAGCTCGAGGGCGCAACGGAGTGCCTCGTAGTAGGCGACCCGCGTTGCGTCCAGAGGTCGCCGCTTCTCGTACACGCGTTGTAGGTCTTGGGCGATCAACTGGCCGGCGTAGTGCACCCCCTGCGCGATCGGCGATGGTGGAGGGAATGGCGCCGGCATCAGCGCCAGGCCAGCCTTGGCGAACCCGACATCGAGCGCGGGATCACCGATGCCAGCCCGGTCCCAGTCGATGACACCAGTTAGCACCCGGTGGTGGAAGAGCACATTGCCCGGCCAGAAATCGCCGTGCACGATCGCTGGCTGCTTTGGCGTGGACGGCTCGTTCTCCCGCAGCCACTCGACCGCGTCCGTGCACGAAGGGCCTCCGAACTCGGCCAGCCGCTCGGTGGCCTCGCTCAGGTGGCGCCGTATCGAGAGTTGTCCCTGATCCAGTTCCCCGCGTGTCGAGCGTGTCGATCACGACATCAGGGTCGACCTCGTGGAGCTGGGCCTGCACGGCGGCCACCGTGCGGCCCCACCAGAGCAGCAACCGAGGGAAGTCGACGGCGAACCGGCCGGGTCGCACCCCCCGCAGAAAGGGTCGGCCTGGCAGGTGCTCCATGATCATGAAGCGTCGCCCGCAGATTCGAAGCGTGTCATCGAGCAACAGCACCCGCGGCGCCGGGAACCCGGCCGACGCCAGCCCGTCCTGGACCAGACGCTGGAGGTGCAGCAGCTCGGGAGGAGCACTTAGGGCTAAGAGCCGCAACACAAGCGAGCCTTGCCACGGCTCGTGCTGGTCGGCCAGCTCGAAGCGGAACACCTCAGTGAACGATCCACCGAGACTCCGCGGCGGGACCGCGAAATTGGGGTCCGACACGCCCAGGTGTGACCCCAACGCGGCGAGCAGCTCCTGTGCAAGGCGCTGGTCCATGTAGATCCTTCCGCTCCATCGGGCCACCCGGCCCCGGGATCGTCATATCCCGGGTCCACCAGGAGCCGACGGCAGTCACGGTGAGGTATCCCCGCACTCCGCAACGAGTGAACCACAATCCGAGTCACCGCATCGCCACATCTGTGGTGGGTCGGGGCCTCGGCTCGCTGCGCACGACCAGACCGGGTGTGGGGTGTTGCTCGGCTGGTAGTGAGTGGGCAGTGCCTCGTCCACCCGGTCTGACCCACCGAACGGCCGGCCCCCTTGCGGGTGCCTCGGAAGTGATCAGTCGACCGGGTGAACGAGGTGCTGCCGTGCACTCGCTGTCGGGGCGGAGCGCATACGCACTGACCGTTCGGGACAGCTGAACGGGCTTGCCGTCCCGATCACGTCCGGCGAAGACCCGGACCTCCCACACCCCGCGCTTGCGCTGCCGGATCGTCGCCATGGTCCGACCCTAGCGACGATCTGTAGGGATCAGTAGGGGATAGCCGTCTGATCGGCTCGATCCGGTTCGCACTCCTGACCGGCTCGGATCTGTCCCTCGTAGGGACAAAAGTGCTGGTCAGACTACTCGACCCGCAGGCCGGTGATGGCCCGGGAGATCACGAGCTGCTGGATCTGCTCGGTGCCCTCGAAGATGTCGAAGATCTTGGCTTCGCGGTGCCACCGCTCGACGGGGTACTCCCGCACGTAGCCGTAGCCGCCCAGGATCTGGATGGCCCGCTCCGTGGCCCGTACGGCGGTGCGGCCGGCCTTGAGCTTGGACATCGAGCCCTCGGCGTTCTTGTAGGCCCCGTTCTTGGACAACCACACGGCCCGCCACACCAGCAGTCGGGCCACGTCGATCTCAGTGGCCATGTCGGCCGGCGTGAAGCCGATGCCCTGGTGCATGGCGATGGGCTTGCCGAACGCTTCCCGCTCGGTGGCGTACTGCAAGGCGTACTCGTAGGCGGCGCGAGCCACGCCCACGGCCTGGGCGGCCACGGCCGGGCGCGTGGCCTCGAAGGTGGCCATGGCCGGCTGCTTGCCGCTGTGCAGCTGGGGGTTGGCCAGCGCCTCGCGAGCCCGAGCCAGCTTCTCGTCCAGCTTCTCCTTGCCCCCGAGCAGGCAGCTGCCCGGCACCCGCACGTCATCGAGCACCACCTCGGCGGTGTGCGACGCCCGGATGCCCATCTTGGAGTACTTCTGGCCCTGCGACAGGCCCGGGGTGTTGGGCGGCGCGATGAAGCTAGCCTGGCCCCGGCCCCGCAGCTCGGGATCGACGGTGGCCACCACCACGTGGATGTCGGCGATGCCGCCGTTGGTGATCCACGCCTTGGTGCCGTTGAGCACCCATTCGTCCTTGGCCACGTCGTCGACCGCCTTGGTGCGCAGCGACGACACGTCGGAGCCGGCGTCGGGCTCGCTCACGCAGAACGCCCCCAGCTTCACGTAGTCGGGGGTGCCGTTGCGCTGGGGCACCCACTCCCCCAGCTGTTCGGGGGTGCCATTGCCCATGATGCCGGCCGCGGCCAGGCCCGAGCCCATGACGGCGAGGCCGATGCCGGCGTCGCCCCAGAACAGCTCCTGATGGCCACCGGCATGGTCAGCCCGGTGGCATCGCCCAGCATGGCGTTGGCCATGAAGTCGAGCCCGTACAGGCCGATCTTGGCCGCCTCCTGCACGATGGGCCAGGGGAACTCCTCACGCTCGTCCCATTCGGCCGCCGCCGGACGGATGGTCTCCTCGGCGAAGTCGTGGATCCACTTCTGGAGGGTGAGCTGGTCCTCGTTGAGCTGGAACGAGATGTCGGACATGACGGGGCTCCCAGGTTCGAGCGAGTGGGCCGGTGCCGAGACGGGCGTGGGACAACAAAGTTACCCACTGGTAACATCAGACGGTAGTACGGGGTCGCGACCCTGACAACCCACCATAGGTCCCTTATGTGTGGGGTCAGGCGGGACGGCTCACGGCCCGGCCCACCGAGGGCACACACGTCAGCGCGGCCACCACCAGCACCGCGCCCACCACGTAGGGAGCTCCCACCCCGATCTGGGTGAACAGGATCCCCGCCAGCGCCGGTCCGGCCACTCGGGCCAGCGCCGCCACCGACTGCTGCCAGCCCAGCCACGCCCCCCGGGCCCGGGCGGCCCGGCCGGCGATGGCCGACGAGAGCGTGGGCGTGATCAGGCCCTGACCCAACACCAGCAGGGCCAGCGCCGGCACCAGGGTGGCCCAACCGCCGTCCACGGCCAGCAGGGCCAGGCCGGCGGCGTTGGCGGCCAGGCCGGCACGCAGGGTCCCGACTCGCCCAGACGTTCGTTGACCCGCCCGATGATGCCCACCTGCACGGCCACCAGGGCCAGGCCGATCACGGTGAAGATGGCGCCGGTGCCCGCTTCCTGCAACCCGAACCGACTCTGGGTCAACAGGGCGAAGGTCGACTCGAATCCGCTGAAGGCCACCATCCCCACGAACGAAACCACCAGGAGGCGGATCAGGGCCTGCTTGTCGATCCGACCGATCAGGCCGGCCGATCGCCCCCCGTTACCCCCGTCAGGGCATCGATCCCTGCGCCGACCTCGGACCCGCTCCGATCGAAGGGCGTCCCCGGCTGAGGGCCGTCGAGCGTGCCGGCCAGCTCGAGCTCGGCGGTCAACCGGCTCGGGTCATCGATCACCTCGGCGTCCGCACGCGCTCGACGGCCGGCCGCCGGGGCCACGGACATCCGGCGGCGCGTCCATGGGTTTCGGGCAGCCGCCGGATGGCCACCAGGGCGTTGACGCCGGCGATGGCCGCGGCCACGTAGAAGGGCACCCGGGGCCCGGCCAGCGCCCCCACGGCCACGATGGCCGGTCCAGCCACGAACCCACCCCGAGGCGGCGCCCAGCAGGCCCATGAGCCGGGCCCGATCGCGGCGCGGCCACGTCGGCCACCGCCGCCTGGGCTACCGAGACGCTGCCACCCGATCCCCCATCGACGAGTCGACCCAGGAACAGTAAGGGGATGGCGCCGGCTAGGCCGGTGAGCAGGCTCCCGATGGCGGTGCCGAACAGGGCGATGATCAGGACGGGCTTGCGTCCGACCCGGTCGGAGAGCCGTCCCCACACCGGGGCCAGGGCGAACTGGGCCAGGGAGTAGGAGGCCACCAGCAGACCGGTGGTGGTGGCCGTGGCCCCGAACCGATGGGCGTACTGGGGCAGGATGGGCAGGACGATCCCGAAGCCGACCAGGTCGACGGCCACCGTCGTCCAGATGATCCCGAATCCGGGCGGCAACAGCTAGCGTTCGCGGCCGCGACGGCGGGAGGTCGAGGATCGGGCCACGGCCGCAAGCGAACGCGACCCGCCGCCCGAGGTCAAATCAGGAGCCGATCCGGTCCCGGATCGGGGTCCGCCCGTTCCACCCCCCG
>CAWCCB010000002.1:0-193251 GCA_963793965.1 uncultured Microthrixaceae bacterium | reverse complement strand
CTGGCGCTCATCGTGGCGTTCGCCCTGCAGCTGTTCATCGCCCGTTAACGCGGTGGCCGGTAGCTTGGGTCGGTGGGCAACAGCACCGAGGTGGCCGGCCTCTTCGACGGCTACGCCCGCGACGGGTTCTTCGACGAGGTGTTCGATGGCGATGGGCAGGTGCGGGCCCACTACGCGCCGCTGCTGGCCCGCCTGGACGGCTTCACCCCCGACGACCTGACCCGGCGGGGCCGCCAGCGCGACGCCGCCTTCCGCAGCCAGGGCATCACCTTCACCGTCTACGACGAGGGTGAGGGCATCGAGCGCACCTTCCCCATGGACCTGCTGCCCCGCATCGTGCCGGCTGACGAGTGGGACCACATCGAGCAGGGGTTGGTGCAGCGGGTCACCGCCCTCAACGCCTTCCTGGACGACCTCTACGTGGGCGAGCGGGCCGTGATCCACGACGGGATCGTCCCGCCGTGGCTGATCGAGTCGTCCGACGGCTTCTGCCGCGAGGCCTTCGGCATCCCCATGCCGCTGGGGGCGCGGTGCCTGGTGTCGGGCGTCGACCTGGTGCGCGACGGCGAGGGCACCTACCGGGTGCTGGAGGACAACCTGCGCAACCCGAGCGGCATCTCGTATGTGATCGAGAACCGGGTGGCCATGACCCGGGTGCTGCCCACCGTGTTCGCCGACCAGCAGGTGCGCTCGGTCGACCACTACGGCCGCTCGCTGCTCAACGCCCTGGCCCGGGTGGCCCCGCCCGCCTCGGGCGACCGACCCACGGTGGCCGTGCTCACCCCCGGCGTGTTCAACGCCGCCTACTTCGAGCACGTCTTCCTGGCCTCGCAGATGGGCGTCGAGCTGGTCGAGGGCCGTGACCTGGTGGTGGACGACCACGTGGTGTCCATGCGCACCACCCAGGGCCTGCAACGCGTCGACGTCCTGTACCGCCGGATCGACGACGACTTCCTGGACCCGGTGGTGTTCCGCCACGACTCGTCGCTCGGCGTCCCCGGGCTCATGGCTGCGGCCCGGGCCGGCAACGTGACCATCGCCAACGCGGTGGGCAACGGCGTGGCCGACGACAAGGCCGTCTACGCCTACGTGCCCGACGTCATCCGCTACTACCTGGGCGAGGAGCCGATCCTGCCGAACGTGGAGACCTACCTGCTGTGGGACGAGGACCACCGGGCCGAGGCGCTCGACCGGCTCGACGAGCTGGTGGTCAAGCCGGTGGCCGAGGCCGGCGGGTACGGGATCGTCATCGGCCCGGCGGCCAGCGACGAGGAGCTCGAGGTGTGCCGGCGCCAGATCGAGGCCGACCCCCGCGGCTACATCGCCCAGGAGGTGGTGGCGCTGTCGCGCCATCCGTCGTTGGTGGACGATCACCTGGAGGGGCGCCACATCGACCTGCGGCCCTTCATCCTCTCGGGCGAGCGGGTCGAGGTCATCCCCGGCGGGCTGACGCGGGTGGCCATGCGCAAGGGCTCGCTGGTGGTCAACTCCTCCCAGGGCGGCGGGTCCAAGGACACCTGGGTGCTCACCCGGGAGACGTCGGCGGACGACGAGCCGGTGGCGGCCGAGCCGGTGGCCATCGAGGAGGTCTCGGCCTGATGCTGGCCCGAGACGCCGAGAGCCTGTTCTGGGCCGGCCGCTACCTGGAGCGGGCCGAGAGCACCGCCCGCCTGCTGGACGTCACCTACCACAGCCTGCTGGAGACCACGCCGTCGGAGGAGGCGGTGGCCTGGCGCGGCGTGCTGTCCGCCGTTCGCCTCGACCGGGGGTTCGCCGAGACCGGGCGGCCCCTCAGCGCCGCCGCGGTGGTGGAGTTCCTCGTGCTCGACGCCGACAATCCCGGCTCCATCCTGTCGTCGGTCGACCAGGCTCGCGAGAACGCCCGCACCGTGCGCGAGCAGCTCTCCACCGAGCTGTGGGAGTCGCTCAACTCCTTCGGGTTGCAGCTGCGGGCCCGCAACCTGCGCGCCGACCTGGAGTTCCAGCCCCACGAGCTCTACGGGCTGGTGCGCCGCCAGTGCCAGACGGTGGCCGGGGTGGCCGCCGAGACGATGGCGCGCGACGAGGGCTGGCGCTTCTTCATGCTGGGCTGGAACCTCGAGCGCGCCGAGATGGCCTGTCGCCTCCTGTCGGTGCGCTACCGCCAGCTGTCGCCCAACGCCTTCCACGAGTGGATGGGCACGCTGCGCTCGGCCTCGGCGCTGGAGGCCTACCGACGCACCTACCGCGCCTCCATGGACCCGGTGGACGTGGTCGAGTTCCTGCTGTTGTCGCGCACCTTCCCCCGCAGCGTGCTGTTCTCGCTGCGCACCGCCCAGAACCAGCTCGATCGACTGGGCGAGGAGGGCGCCACCAGCCGTCCCCGTCGCCAGCTGGGCCGGGTGTGCGCCTCGCTCGAGTACGCCGATGTGCGCGAGCTGATGATGGGCGACCTGGGGGCCGAGCTCTACGCGGTGGAGGAGGGCATCCGCCAGGTGGCCATCTCGGTGGCCACCCAGTACTTCTCCAACTCCCACGAGTTCGACCTGCACAGCCTGCAGTTGATGCCGGGGGACCGCGGATGAGCGCCCGAGAGCGGGGAGTCAGATGAGCGCCCGAGAGCGGGGAGTCAGATGAGGTTCGACATCCGCTACCGCACCAGCTTCACCTACGAGGACCTGGTCCGCGAGTCCCAGAACGAGCTGCGGGCCTGCCCGGCCAGCAACGAGAACCAGGACCTCATCAGCTACCGGGTGGTCACCTCGCCCAGCACGAAGGTGTACTCGTTCACCGACTACTGGGGCACCCGGGTGGATGCCTTCGGGCTGCGCCCGCCACATGTGGCCCTGGAGGTGGTGGCCGAGGCCTCGGTGGAGACGCGCCAGCGCCCGCTGCTGGCCGTCGCCCCCCACCTCGACGAGCTGGCGGCCCGCCAGCTCCGCAACGAGTACTGGGAGTACCTCCAGCCGTCGCCCCACGCCGAATGGGGCGAAGGGGTGATCGCCGAAGCCTCCCGCCAGCGCGAGCTGATCGGCGACGACCTGATCAGTCTGGTGCTGGCCCTGCACCGCGTCACCGGGGCCCGCCTGACCTACGCCAAGGGCGCCACCGACGTGGGCACCCCGGTGGAGGAGGTGCTGGCCCAGGGCAAGGGCGTGTGCCAGGACTACGCCCACGTGGCCGTGGCCCTGTGCCGCAGCCAGGGCATCCCGGCCCGGTACGTGTCGGGGTACCTGTTCACCCGTGACGACGCCACCGGCCACGACGTGACCGACGGCGACCTGGTCACCGTCCAGACCCATGCCTGGTTCGAGGCCATGGTGCCCGGCTTCGGCTGGCTGGCCCTCGATCCCACCAACCAGCAGGAGGTCGGCCTGCGCCACGTCAAGATCGGCCACGGGCGCGACTACGACGACGTGCAGCCCCTGCGCGGCGTGTTCGCCGGCTCGGGCAAGCCGTTGGTCGACCCGCACGTGGAGATCCGTCGCCTGCACTCGGCGCCCGCCCAGGTGCAGACGCCCGACCTCCCGCACCCGCGGATGCTCGAGCAGCAACAGCAGCAGCAACAACAACAACAACAGTAGGGCGGCCCCGGCACGGATCCGGGGGCCTCGGGTGGCCGGTAGGATCGACCGTCGGATCCCGATCGACCACGGAGGTGGTTCCCACGGCTGAGTCGTTCGATGTCGTCGTCATCGGCGGCGGCCCGGGTGGCTATGCCACCGCGCTCTATGGGGCGTCGGCCGGTCTGTCGGTGGCCCTGATCGAGAAGGGCAAGCTCGGGGGCACCTGCCTCAACGTCGGCTGCATCCCGGCCAAGGAGCTGCTGGAGACCGCGGCGGTGCGCCGGGCCGTGCTCGACGCCGCCACCTTCGGGGTCAACACCGGCGAACCCACCATGGACTTCTCGGTCACCCAGACCCGCAAGCAGAAGGTGGTGGACCAGCTGGTGGGCGGCCTGGGCACGCTGCTCAAGCGGCGCAAGGTCACCATCTACGACGGGGTGGGCACCCTGGAGGCCGGGCACGTGGTGCGGGTCTCGGGCGGGCAGTCGGGCGACGTCGAGCTGATGGGCGAGGCGGTGGTCATCGCCTCGGGATCGGTGCCGCGCACCATCCCGGGCTTCGAGGTGGACGGCCAGCTGGTGCTGACGTCGGACGAGCTGTTGTCGCTGGCGCCACTGCCGCCCACCGCCGCGGTCATCGGCGGCGGGGCCATCGGCTGCGAGTTCGCCTCCATGATGTGCGACCTCGGCACCAAGGTGACGGTGCTGGAAGCCCTGCCCCACATCCTGCCCGGCTGCGACGACGACATCACCAAGCTGGTGGTGCGCCAGTTCACCAAGCGGGGGATCGACGTGCGCACCGGCGTGGCCGTCACCGGCCACACCCCCCGCGACGGCGGTGGCACCACCGTGGCCTTCGGCGAGGGCGAGACGCTGGACGTGGACGTGGTGGTGGTCTCGGTCGGGCGCCGGCCCTACACCGAGGGCGCCGTGGGCCAGGGGACGAGCGTGGTGATCGATACCCGAGGCTTCGTCGAGGTCGACGACGGGTGCCGGACGGCCGAGCCCGGGGTGTACGCGGTGGGCGACGTGATCGCCACCCCCGCGCTGGCGCACGTGGGCTTCGTCGAGGGCATCGGGGTGGTCAAGGACATCCTGGGCGAGGATCCCGTGCCGGTCGACTACAGCCGGGTGCCGTGGTGCATCTACTGCTATCCCGAGGTGGCGTTCGTGGGCCTGAGCGAGCAGGCCGCGGCGGAGGCCGGCCTGGACGTGGTCACCTCCAGCCACCGCTACATCGGCAACGGGCGGGCCCTCATCATCGACCAGCCCGACGGCATGGTGAAGATCATCGCCCTGCGCCAGCCCGACGGCACCGGGGGCCAGATCGTAGGGGTCCACATGGTCGGCCCCTGGGTCACCGAGCAGCTGGGCCAGGGGTACCTGGCCGTGAACTGGGAGGCCAGCGTCGATGAGGTGGCCGCCTTCATCCAACCCCATCCCACGCTCAGCGAGCTGTTCGGCGAGAGCGTCCTGGCCCTGACCGGACGCTCGCTGCACGGCTGAGCCAAGCCCCCCCGAGCCTCCACCCGAGCCACAGGAGAAGTCGAGATCGCCATGGCCGACATCGAGATGCCCCAGCTGGGCGAGACCGTGACCGAGGGCACCGTGACCCGCTGGTTCAAGGCGGTGGGCGACCCGGTGGCCGAGGACGAGGTGCTCTTCGAGGTCTCGACCGACAAGGTCGACTCCGAGGTGCCCTCACCGGTGGCGGGCTACCTGGCCGAGATCAAGGTGCCCGAGGGCGAGACGGTGGACGTGGGCACGGTGCTGGCCGTGGTCAGCGATGCTCCGGCCGACGGCGCCGCCCCGCCGGCCCAGGCCGACGAGGACGCGGCGCCGCCGCCGCCGCCACCGCCGCCGCGCGGCCGCACCGCCGGCTCCGGCTCCTGCTCCTGAGGCCCCGGCCGCCTCCGCCCCCGCCACCCGCCCCCGCGGCACCGGCGGCGCCGGCGCCACCTCCCCCTCCCGCGCCGGCACCGCGGCCGCGTCGAGCGGCGAGGACAAGGTGCTCTCGCCGGTGGTGCGACGACTGATCGCCGAGCACGGGCTCGATCCCGCGGCCATCCGCGGCACCGGCGTGGGTGGACGGGTGACCCGCAGCGACGTGCAGCGGGTCATCGAGTCGCATCCGGCTCCGGCGGCTCGGCAGCTCCGACGGCACCGGCGCACCCGCGGCGGCGCCAGCCGACCGGCGGGGCCGGCCCCGCGCTCGGGATCCGGCGACACCGTGGAGAAGCTCAACAACATCCGCCGCATCACCGGCGAGCACATGGTGCGGTCGAAGGCCACCTCCCCCCATGCCATGACCGCGGTCGAGGTCGACTTCGAGGCGGTGGAGCGGGTGCGCACCAGCCATCGGGAGTCCTTCCGGGCGGCCGAGGGCTTCTCGCTGACCTATCTGCCCTTCATCTCCCGGGCGGTCATCGACGCCCTGCGCGACTTCCCCCACCTCAACGCCACCGTGGGCGAGGGGGAGCTCATCGTGCACAACTACGTGAACCTGGCCATCGCCGTCGACCTGGACTTCGACGGGCTGTTGGCGCCGGTCATCCACGGCGCCGACGACAAGCGGCTGCGGGCCGTGGCCCGCGACATCCACGACCTGGCCAACCGGGCCCGGACCAAGCAGCTGTCGGCCGACGACATCAGCGGGGGCACCTTCACCATCTCCAACTCGGGGCCGTTCGGCACCTTCATGGTGATCCCGGTCATCAACCAGCCGCAGGTGGCGATCCTGTCCACCGACGGGGTGAGCCGCAAGCCAGTGGTGGTCACCGCCCCCGACGGCAGCGAGGCCATCGCCATCCACTCGGTGGGCATGCTGGCCATGAGCTGGGACCACCGGGCCTTCGACGGGGCCTACGCCGCCGCCTTCCTGCGCGAGGTCAAGTCCATCCTCGAGACCCGGGACTGGGAGGCGGAGATCTCGTGACCGCCGGGACGGGAGGCGAGCCTTGACCTTGCGGGTGCGCTGGTTGGGCCGCGTGCCCTACCGCGACGCGCACGCCACGCAGCACGGGCTCTTCGCCGCCCGTGACCAGGACTGGCTCCTGCTGTTGGAGCACCCGCACGTGTTCACCCTGGGGGTGCGGGCCGATCCCACCCACGTGCTGTGCGATCCGGCCGAGGTGGGCGCCGAGCTGATCTCGGTGGACCGGGGCGGCGACGTCACCTATCACGGTCCCGGCCAGCTGGTGGGCTATCCGATCCTGACCCGCACGGGTGGCCGGCTCGGTCGCCCGGCGGCCGGCATGGCCGACACCGTCGCCTACGTGACATCGGTGGAGCAGCTCCTCATCGACGTGCTGGGCGATCTCGGCCTGGCCGGTGCGGGTCGCCTCGAGCGGCCATCCGGGGGTGTGGATCGACCCGGACGGGCCCAGCCCGCGCAAGATCGCCGCGGTCGGCGTGCGCATCAGCCGGGGGCGGACGATGCACGGCTTCGCCCTCAACGTGGCCCCCGACCTGGCGTGGTTCGATCGGATCGTGCCCTGCGGCATCGCCGAGCTGGGCGTGACCTCCCTGGCCGCCGAAGGTATCGACGTGCCCATGGCCGAGGTGGTCGAGGCCGTGGCCGGGCCGCGCCGAGCGGGCCTGGGGAGACGACGACGTCGAGCGCCAGGACGCGTCGCCGCCCGTCGGCGCGTCGGCCGAGCGGCGCCGCGACCGACCGCGGTGAGCGTGGAGATCCGCCAGCGCAAGCCGTCCTGGTTGCGGGCGCCGGCCCGGATGGGACCGGCCTACGTCGAGCTCAAGCGCACCATGCGCGACCTCGACCTGGTCACGGTGTGCGAGGAAGCCGGGTGCCCCAACATCTTCGACTGCTGGGCCGACGGCACCGCCACCTTCATGCTCAACGGCGATCGCTGCACCCGGGCCTGCGGGTTCTGCCTGGTCGACACCCGACGACCGCTCGACCCGGATCCGGCCGAGCCCGAGCGGGTGGCCGAGGCGGTCGCAGCGCATGGGCCTGCAGTTCGCGGTGCTCACCGCCGTGGCCCGCGACGACCGACCCGACGGGGGCGCGGCCGGGTTCGTGGCCACCATCGAGGCCATCCGGCGCCGCTGCCCGGGGGTGGCGGTCGAGGTGCTGATCCCCGACTGCAAGGGCGACCCCGACGCGCTGGGCGCCATCTTCGCGCGCCCGCCCCGACGTGTTGAACCACAACATCGAGACGGTGCTGCGCCTCCAGTCGGTGGTGCGGCCCTCGGCCTCCTACGCCCGGAGCCTGGCCGTGCTGGCCCGGGCCCGCGCCGCCGGGCTGGCCACCAAGTCGGGGATCATGGTGGGCCTGGGCGAGACGGCCGACGAGGTGGTGGCCACCCTGGCCGACCTGCGCGGGGTGGGGGTCTCCAGCGTCACCATCGGCCAGTACCTGCGACCCACCGCCGACCACCTGCCCGTGGCCCGCTGGTGGACGCCCGACGAGCTGGCCGACGCTGGCGGCGCGGGGCCGGGCCCTGGGCTTCGCCCACGTCGAGGCGTCGCCCCTGACCCGCTCCAGCTACCACGCGGCCCAGTCGGCCCGCTCGCCCGAAATCCATGGCGGCGTCGTCCGGCGCCGGGTGCCACGCTCTGACCATGGCCAAGACCTACGAGTGCCTGGACGACGACCTGGTCGAGTGGATCGGGCGCCAGCACGTGTTCTTCGTGGCCACGGCGCCGTCGGGTCCGGGCGGCCACGTCAACGTCTCGCCCAAGGGCTACGACTCGTTCCGCGTGCTCGACGCCTCCACTGTGGCCTACCTGGACCTCACCGGCAGCGGGGTGGAGACCATCGCCCACCTGCGCGACAACGGTCGCATCACCCTGATGTTCTGCGCCTTCGAGGGACCGCCGCAGATCGTGCGCCTCCAGGGGCGGGGCCAGGTGATCATGCCGGGCGATGCCGACTTCGACGACCTGATCGGGCCGGTTCGACCCGCATGGTGGGAACCCGTTCGGTGATCCGGGTGTCCCTCGACCGGGTGTCGGACTCGTGCGGCTACGCGGTGCCGTTCATGGACTACCAGGGCGAGCGGCCGACGCTGCGGCAGTGGGCCAGCGCGCCAGAGCGACGACGAGCTCGACGAGTACCGCCGCACCACGAACGTGCAGAGCATCGACGGGCTGACGCGGCATCTCCTGAACGACGAGTTCTGGCACACTGGGTGACATGATCGACGTCCGGCCGCTGACCCCGCACATCGGCGCCGAGATCTCGGGCCTGGACCTGGCCGACGACCTCGACGACGCCACCTTCTCCGATCTGGACAAGGCGTTCATGGACCACAAGGTCCTGTTCTTCCGCGACCAGGACATCACCACCGCCCAGCACGTGGCCGTCTGCCGCCACTTCGGCGACCTCGAGGTGCATCCGTTCGTGCCGGCCAAGGAGGGCTTCCCCGAGGTCATGGTGCTCAAGCACAACGAGCAGCACAAGGGCACGGAGAACTTCTGGCACAGCGACGTGACCTGGCGTCAGGAGCCGTCCCTGGGTTCGATGCTGCGGGCCATCGAGGTGCCCGAGGTGGGCGGCGACACGCTGTTCGCGGACATGGAGGCGGCGTACGAGGGCCTGGGTCCGGCCATGCGCGACATGGTCGACGGCCTGGTGGCGGTGCACGACTTCGTCCAGGTGTTCGGCTACGGCAAGTCCCCCGAGGAGCTGGCCGAGCTGCGCGAGAAGTACCCGCCGGCCGAGCACCCGGTGATCCGCACCCATCCGGTCACCGGCCGCAAGTCGATCTACGTCAACGTGGCCTTCACCACCCGCATCAAGGGCCTGCGGCCCGACGAGAGCCAGCAGATCCTGCACCACCTCTACCGCCAGGCCGCGGTCCCCGAGTACCAGTGCCGGTTCAAGTGGGCGCCCAACTCCTTCGCCCTGTGGGACAACCGCTGCGTGCAGCACTACGCGGTGAGCGACTACTGGCCCCAACGCCGGGTCATGGAGCGGGTCACCATCGTCGGCGACCGGCCTCGCTGAGCTGGCCCACCCCGGGTGACGACCCGTAGCCTGACGGGGTGACGTCCCCGACCCCCGCTGTCGTCCCCGATGATCGACTTCGACGCCGCTTCGCTGCTGCTGCAGTGGGCCACCGGGGGGCTGTTCTTCCTGTGGGTCACCACCCGCCGGCGCGAGGTCGGCCTGGGCTACGGCTGGCTGATGCGAGGCATCTACCTGGCCATGGCGCTGGGCGCGGCCTACGTGGGCATCGAGGTGATCACGCCGCTGGCCGTGCGCGACGCCGCGTCGATCGGTGTGGCCCTGGCCGCCGGGGTGGCCCTGGCCGTCTCGGTGGTGCGGCGCAAGGCCGGGGTGTCGGGCCAGGTGGCGCTGGCCGAAGCCCGGTCGGCCCGGGTGGCCGAGATGACCGGCATCGACCGGGCGCCGGCCGAACGCGACCGCACCGCGGCCGAGTTCCCGCCCTGGCTCGACCTGGTGGCGCCGGCCATCGGGCTCATCGGGGTGGTGGCTGCCGGGCTGCACGCCGGCCACGGCGGCGCCTCCGACGCCCTGGCCGTCTCCCGCTTCGTGGTCGGGGCCGCCTTCATGGGGGCGGTCACCGACGCCATGTTGCTGGGTCACTGGTACCTGGTGCAGCCCGGGCTGGCCCGGGGCCCGCTGCTGGAGCTGGTGCACTGGACCGGCATCCTGTGGGTGCCCGAGGTGGTGCTGCTGTTGATCCCCACCGGCATGGTCTCGGTGCTCGACGGGACCATCAACGACAACTACGGCGGCCTGCTCGGCTGGTTCTGGCTGGCCTGCGCCATCACCACCGGCGGGCTGGTGGTGGTCACCCGGCTGGCCCTCAAGGAGCGGTACTACTCCGCCGTGATGGCCGCCACCGGCCTGCTCTACCTGGCCATCCTGACCGCATTCGGCACCGATCTGGTCGCTCGGGCACTACTGTCGTGAGGTCCTGAGGGGAAGGTTCGGGCCAGGACGGTTCGTCACGTCAGGAGTCGCGCCATGCCTCAATCGATCTGGACGGGCTCGATCAGCTTCGGGTTGGTCAACATCCCGGTCAAGCTGTTCAGCGCCGTCTCCCGCAAGACGGTGCACTTCAACCAGCTCGACGTCCGCACCAACGCTCGCATCAAGCAGAAGCGGGTGTCCTCCGAGGACGGCGTCGAGGTGCCCTACGAGCAGATCGTCAAGGGCTACGAGCTGGACTCGGGCAACTACGTCGTCATCACCGACGACGAGCTGGCCGCGCTCGATCCCAAGGCGCTGCGCACCATCGACATCGACGAGTTCGTCGACCTGGCCGACATCGACCCGATCTTCTTCGACAGCGCGTACTACCTGGCCCCCGACAAGGCCGACAAGCCCTACGCCCTGCTGGCCCGGGCCATGGAGGAGTCGGGCAAGATCGGCGTGGCCCACTTCGTCATGCGCTCCAAGCGGTACCTGGCCGCGGTGCGACCCAAGGACGGCATGTTGCTGCTGTCCACCATGGTGTACGCGGATGAGATCCGGCCGCCGGAGGAGATCCCGGGCCTGGCCGACCTCGACGAGGTGGAGCTGTCGGACAAGGAGCTGGAGATGGCCCGCCAGCTGGTCGACTCGCTGGGCGCGCCGTTCGAGCCGGACAAGTTCCACGACACCTATCGCGAGGCCGTGTTGGAGCTGATCGACCGCAAGGCGTCGGGTGACGAGACGGTGGCCACCCCGCTGTCGGACGACGAGCCCGACAAGGTGATCGACCTGATGGCCGCCCTGGAGGCCTCGGTGGCCGCGGCCAAGCAGGCCCGGGGTCGGCACCCGACGGGCCGCCAGGCCGAGGCCGAGGCCGAGGACGAGCCGGCCGACACGGTGGCCAAGAAGGCGGCGGCCAAACGGGCCCCGGCCAAGAAGGCGGGGGCCAAGAAGGCGGCCGCCAAGAAGACGGCCGCGGGCAAGAAGGCGGCCGCGGCCAAGAAGTCGTCCGGGGCGTCGGTCACCCGCATCCGCAAGTCGGCCTAGGGCGTCCCGATGGCCGCGGCCAGCGTGGTCGACATCGACGGCCGCCAGCTCAAGCTGTCCAACCTGGACAAGGTGCTCTATCCCGAGGTGGGCTTCACCAAGGGGCAGGTCATCGACTACTACGCCCGGGTGGCCCCGGCCATGCTCACCCACGTCTCGGATCGGTGCGTGACCTTCCGCCGGTTCCCCAACGGCGTGGACGACAAGTCGTTCTTCGAGAAGCGGTGCCCGTCACATCGCCCGGGGTGGGTGGAGGTGGCCCTGGGCCCCGGCGACCGCACCGGTCCGGTGGAGTACTGCCTGCTGGACGACCGGGCCGCGCTGGTGTGGGCGGCCAACCTGGCCGCCCTGGAGCTGCACACCCCCATGGCCCGGGCCGACGACATCGAAGCGCCCATGATGGTGGTGTTCGACCTCGACCCGGGTGCGCCGGCGGCCATGACCGAGTGCGCGGCGGTGGCCCTGGAGATCCGGGCGGCCCTGGAGCCACTCGACCTGGATCTGTGGGCCAAGACGTCGGGCTCGAAGGGGATGCAGCTGTACCTGCCGCTGAACTCGCCTCACACCCACGACCAGGCCAGCCAGTTCGCCCAGGCCCTGGCCCAGCTCATGGAGAAGCACCATCCGGAGCTGGTGGTGTCGAACATGAAGAAGGACCTGCGCCACGGCAAGGTGCTGATCGACTGGAGCCAGAACTCGCGGCACAAGACCACGGTGTGCGCCTACTCCTTGCGGGCCCGACCGCACCCCACCGTGTCCACGCCGGTCTCGTGGGAGGAGGTGGCCGCCGCCGCCGAGGGCGCGCCGCTCTCGTTCGAGGCCGACGACGTGCTCGACCGGATCGAGGACCTGGGCGATCTGTTCGCCGACACCGCCACCGTGGTGCAGCACCTCCCGCCCCAGAACACCTGATCCCGGCCGAACCCGGGCCCAAGGCGTGGCCCAGCGTGTCGGACGCTGGCGCCTCGGGAGCCTGTCACGATCTGTCACGCCTTCGCCCGTGACCGTGACAACGCGTGACAGCCTTCTGAGGGGAGCGGTGGGCAACCACCCACAGCTCCCCGGTCTGATCAGGCGGCGTGATCGTGGCCCGGCGCGTAGCGTCCTCGCGTCAGTCGGACGAGGTCGCCGTGAGCTGTGGCCGCGCGCAAGGCGTTGCTCAGCGTTTGGGAGGGGCGTCGGGCGACGACGACACCATCGAGTTCGAGGAGTCGCAGGATCTCGGCCAGATCCAACGGCATGCCCGCGCCGCGATCCAACGCGATCGCCGCCCGACGGAGTCCACGCCCCGAGAGCGATGGCCGGTCGGCGCGACCGTCCCCGACCGTGACAGTGGATCACTGAGTGGGCTGGGTGCGGGTAGCACCCGGGCGGTGCCCGTGACAGCCAACGTCGCGGCCTCGAGACGCCCGGTCAGCAGTCGGCGTTGCTCGAGCAGCGCCCGGAGCTCCTGGGCGAGTTGCTTGAGGTCCTGCTCGGCCAAGCGGTGACGTACGAAGAGCTCCTCGCGAGGGTGACCGGTCGGCGCCCATGCGCGGCGGCCAACGGATGAGGGTTTCGGGCGGACGAGGGCTCGGGGGCGGCGGGGCCCCTCGACCGTCCAGTCGGGGCCGCCGTGGCGCGCGTCGTCTAGCCAGCGGCGGGCCCAGTAGCCGGCGGCAGCGGTGAGTTCATCGGCTTCCTCGGGCATCGGTCGAGTGTGGTGACGGGCTATGACAGCCATGACACCCGCCCTGGCGAGGTTCAGGTGTTCAGCGTGTCCGCACCACGATGACGTGGGCGAACTTGTCGTGCAGGCCCTGGCGGTCGGCGTCCCAGGCGGCCCACAGGTACACGAGCAGCGTCCACAACGAGGCCCAGCCCGCGTACCGTGGCGCGATCACGTCTGCCAGCAGGACCAGGGCGAGCACCAGCCACCGGGCCAGGGCCGGGGTCAACCCCGGATGCTGGCCGTCGGCCAGGCGGATGACTCGCAGGCCCATGGCCTGTTCGCCCAGCGTCTGGCCGCGCCAGGCGATGAATCCGACGACGTAGACGAAGCCCGGGATGTTGACGAGCAGCGTGTACATCGGCGTCGGGTGGGCGATGACCATGTGGCTCGTGCGCCCGCCGGGCGTGGTGCTGGTGACCAGGTGCGGGTGCCTCACCAGCAGCCCGATGATGGCCACCGGCGCCAGGACGACCAAGTCGATGAGCAACCCGGCGAACCGTGTCCAGAAGCGCGCCAGCGAGCCCGGCCCCTGGTCAGGCAGATCGAGGTCGCGGCCCTTCCAGTCCGGCCCGCCCCAGGGCTGCGTCGTCATGGCTCACCGAGCCACGAAGTACTTGGCCTTGGGGTGGTGCAACAGGATGGCCGAGGTGGTCTGCTCGGGCTGGTACTGGAAGCCGGTCTCGGCGCTCACGTCGATGCCGATGCGGCCGGCATCGAGCAGCTCGGCCACCTTCTCGTTGTCCTCCAGGTCGGGGCAGGCCGGATAGCCCCACGAGTAGCGGCCGCCCCGGTACTGCTGGCGGAACAGCCCGGCCAGGCTGGGACCGTCCTCGTCGGCGAAGCCCCATTCCTCACGCACCCGGTGGTGCCAGTACTCGGCCAGTGCCTCGGCCATCTCCACGCCCAGGCCGTGGGCCATCAGGTACTCCTGGTACCGGTCCTCGGCGAACAGCTTGGCCGTGAGGTCGCTGACCCGCTGGCCCATGGTCACGATGTGGAAGCCCACGAAGTCCTGGTCGCCCGACGTGGCCGGTCGCACGAAGTCGGCGATGCACAGCCAGGGCCGGGCGCCCTGGCGGGGATAGCCGAAGCGCATCCACTCGGAGCTGCGGGACTCGTCCTTCCAGACGATGATCTCGTTGCCCTCGCTGTTGGCCGCGAAGTACCCGTAGACCACCTGGGGCACGAGCACGTCGGCCGCCTTGGCCTCGGCCAACTGCGCTCGCAGCATCGGGCGCAGCCGTTCCTTGAACTCGGCGTCGGACTCCACCGACCCGTCCGCCGCCTTCTCGGGCCGGAACTGCCACTGGTTGCGGAACAGCGCCGTCTCGTTCAGGTAGGCGGCGATGTCGTCGATCGGGATGCCCTTGATCACCTTCGAGCCGACGAACGGCGGCACGAACACCGGGTTGTCGGTCTCCACCTCGGGGGAGCGCTCGGTGCGCACCTCGCGCTCGCCGTCGCCGCCACCCGAGGTGGTGGTCAGGCGCGACGCCACCTTCGACTCGCTGGGCACCCGGCCCCACGTCGGGTCGTCGGGCTCGCCCGTGCCCCGCTTGAGCTCGCCCAGGCGGTCCATGACCCGCAGCCCCTCGAAGGCGTCCTTGCCGTAGAACAGCCGACCCTCGTAGACCTCGCGCAGATCCCGCTCGACGTAGGCGCGGGTCAGGGCCGCGCCACCCAGCAGCACCGGGATGTCGTCGGCCAGCCCGCGTCCGTTCAGCTCCTCGAGGTTGTCGCGCATGATGAGCGTGCTCTTCACCAGCAGGCCGCTCATGCCGATGGCGTCGGCCTTGATCTCGGCCGCCTTCTCGATCATCTCGGCGATGCCGATCTTGATGCCGAGGTTGTGCACCTCGTAGCCGTTGTTGGTGAGGATGATGTCCACCAGGTTCTTGCCGATGTCGTGCACGTCGCCCTTGACCGTGGCCAGGACGATGCGGCCCTTGCCGCCCGACTCGTCCTTCTCCATGTGCGGTTCCAGGTAGGCCACCGACGTCTTCATCGTCTCCGCCGACTGCAGCACGAACGGCAGCTGCATCTCGCCGGTGGCGAACAGCTCGCCCACCACCTTCATCCCGGCCAGCAGGATGTCGTTGATGATGGCCAGTGGGGCCACGCCATCGGCCATGGCCTGGTCGAGGTCGGCCTCGAGTCCCTCGCGATCCCCGTCGATGATGCGCTGGGACAGCCGGCGGTCCACCGGCCAGTCCGAGCGGTCCTCCTTCTCGACCGCACTCGCGCTCACGTCGGCGAACACGGCCAGCAGCTCCTGGAGCGGGTCGTAGGCCGACTCGTCGCCGCGGGCCGGACGGCGCCGGTCGTAGATGAGGTCGAGGGCCACCTCGCGCTGGTGCTCGGGGATCTTGTTGAGCGGCATGATGCGGGCCGCGTGGACGATGGCCGAGTCCAGGCCGGCCTCCACCGCCTCGTGCAGGAACACCGAGTTGAGCACGTGGCGCGCCGCCGGCTTGAGGCCGAAGGACACGTTGGACAGGCCCAAGGTGGTGTGCACGCCGGGCAGCTCCGCCTTGATCCGGCGGATGGCGTCCAGGGTGGCCATGGCGTCGCCGCGCAGGTCGTCGTCGCCGGTGGACAGCGGGAAGGTCAGCGCGTCGAAGATGAGGTCGCCGGCCTCGAGCCCGTACTGGTCGACGGCCAGGTCGTGGATGCGATGCGCCACCCGCAGCTTCCATTCGACGTCGCGGGCCTGGCCCTCCTCGTCGATGAGCAGGCAGATGACGGCGGCGCCGTAGCTGCGGGCCAGCTTGAACACCCGGTCGAGCCGGGAGCCCTCGGCGTAGCCGTCCTCCAGGTTGGCCGAGTTGAGGATGGCGCGGCCCCCCAGCCACTGCAGGGCCGCCTCCATGACCTGAGGCTCGGTGGAGTCGAGCACCACCGGCACGCTCGACTGGGTGGCGAAGCGCGACGCCACCTCGTCCATGTCCAGGGTGCCGTCGCGACCCACGTAGTCGACGCACACGTCGAGCACGTGGGCGCCCTCCTTCACCTGGTCCTTGGCCATGGCCACGGTGGTGTCCCAGTCGCCGGCCAGCAGCGCCTCGCGGAACTTCTTGGAGCCGTTGGCGTTGGTGCGCTCGCCGATGATCAGGAACGAGGTGTCCTGATCGAACGGCACCATCGAGTAGATGGAGGTGGCCCCGGCTTCGTGCACCGGCCGGCGCGTCGCCGGCTCGAGCCCGCGGCAGGTGTCGACCACGGCCTGGAGGTGGGCCGGGGTGGTGCCGCAGCAGCCGCCGATCACGTTGACGCCCAGGTCGACCACGAAGCCGCGCAGGTGCTCGGCCAGGCCCTCCGGGGTCAGGTCGTAGTGCATGTGCCCGTCCACCACCGACGGCAGGCCGGCGTTGGGGATGCAGGAGATGGGCATGCGGGCGTGCTGGGACAGGTAGCGCAGGTGCTCGCCCATCTCGACCGGTCCGGTGGCGCAGTTGATGCCGATGAGGTCGGGCTTCATGGCGTCGAGGGCGCACAGGGCGGCGGCGATCTCGGTGCCCGGCAGCATGCGCCCGGTCAGCTCCATGGTCACCTGCACCTGCAACGGCACCTGGCGGCCGGCCGCGGCCATGGCCTGGCGGGCCCCGATCATGGCCGCCTTGATCGAGAGCAGGTCGAAGAAGGTCTCGATGATGATGAGGTCGACCCCGCCGTCGATCAGCCCCCGGGCCTGGACCTCGAACTGGTCGCGCAGGGTGGCGAAGCGGATCTGTCCCAGCGACGGGAACTTGGTGCCCGGACCGATCGAGCCGGCCACGAAGCGGGGGTGATCGGGGGTGGCGAAGCTGTCGGCCGCCTCGCGGGCGATGCGAGCACCGGCCAGGTTGATCTCATGGGCCCGGTCGGCCAGGCCGTACTCGCCCAGAGTGGCCGGGAGCCCGCCGAAGGTGCAGGTCTCGATGACGTCGACGCCGACCTCCAGGAAGCTGGCGTGCAGCTCACCGATGATGTCGGGCCGGGTGATCACCAGCATCTCGTTGCAGCCTTCGAGGGCTTCGCCCCCGAAGTCGTCAGGGGTGAGGTTGCGCTGCTGGATGCCGGTGCCGAACGCGCCGTCGTAGATGATGACGCGGTCGTGCACGGCGTCGAGGAAGCTGGGCATGGCTCAAGGCTAGTGGTTGCCTAGTGTGGCGCCGATGAAGATCTACACGCGCAAAGGCGATGACGGCTCCACCGGCCTGCTCTTCGGCGGCCGGGTGCCCAAGGACTCGGTGGCGCCCCGGGCCTACGGGAGCGTGGACGAGGCCCAGGCCGCCATCGGCGTGGCCCGAGCCGAGGTCCTGGCCGCACCCGACCAGAGCCCGGGCGAGCTGGGCGAGATCCTGGTCGGCCTGGAACGGGACCTGTGGGTCCTGATGGCCGAGCTGGCCACCGATCCGCGCCACCATGACAAGCTCACCGATGGCCAGAGCCGGGTCACCCCGGAGATGGTGACCGCGCTGGAGACCCTCATCGACGAGGTGTCAGCCAGCTTCGATCCGCCCACCGAGTTCGTCATCCCCGGCCAGACCCGGGTGGCGGCCGCTCTGGACGTGGCCCGCACCGTGGTGCGCCGGGCCGAGCGCGATGCGCTGGCCGCGGCCAGCCCCGGATCCTCCGCGCCTGGCCTACCTCAACCGCCTCAGCGATCTGCTGTGGACGCTCGCCCGTTGGCACGAGGGGACGTCGCTGGCCACGCGATCTCTCTCGGCGCCCTGAGAAAGGACCCACCATGCCCATCGAATTCGAGCTGGATCGCGACGTGCCCGCCGAGGCCTCGGTGGTGGTCTGGGGGGTGACCGCCGAGGGGCTCGGCGCCCTGCCCGACGGACTCGACGTGTCCGGCCGACTACCTGGCGGCGCGGGGCTTCAAGGCCCGGGTGGGTCAGACCTTCGCCGTCCCGGGACGAGACGGCGGCCCCGCCACGCTGGTGGTGGGGCTGGGCCCGTCGGGCGACCTGGCCGCCAACGCCGTTCGCCGCGCCGGCGGAGCCATCGCCCGCGCCGCTCGCCGTGACCGGGTCATCGCCGTCCGCCTGCTCGACGCCATCGCCGAGCCGGCCCGGCGTCCGGCCGCGGCCGCCGCCCTGGCCGAGGGCGTCGTGGGCGGCTGCTATCGATTCGCCACCTACAAGTCCGCGCCCGAGGCCGACGCCCCCGCGCTCGAACGGGTGGTCGTGGTCGGCGGCGGCGGCCAACGCCTGCGTGACCAGCTGGCGCTGGGAGCCCGGATCGGCGGTGGCGTGGCCCTGGCCCGCGACCTGGTCAACACGCCCGGCGGCGACCTGACGCCCGAGAAGCTGGCCGACGCGGCCGTCGAGATCGCCGAGCGCGAAGGCTTTGCGGTGACGGTGCTCGACCAGCAGGGCATCGTCGAGGCCGGGCTGGGCGGGCTGTTGGGCGTGAACCGGGGCTCCACCCAGCCGGCCCGGTTCATCCAGGTCACCTACACGCCGCCGGGGGCCCGGGGGGCACTGGCCCTGGTGGGCAAGGGCATCACCTTCGACTCGGGCGGCCTGTCCATCAAGACGGCCGCGGGCATGACCACCATGAAGGACGACATGGGTGGCGCGGCCGCCATCCTGGGGGCGTTGTCGGTGATCAAGGCCGTCAACCCCAAGGTGGAGATCCGGGCCTACATCCCGGCCACCGACAACATGACCGGCGGCGACGCCACCCGGGTGGGTGACGTGCTGCGGATCCGCAACGGCAAGACGGTGGAGGTGCTCAACACCGACGCCGAGGGGCGCCTGGTGCTGGCCGACGGGCTGTCCATGGCCAGTGAGGCCCAGCCCGATGCCATCGTCGACCTGGCCACCCTGACCGGCGCGGTGGAGGTGGCCCTGGGCAAGTCGGTGGCGGGCCTCATGGCCAACCACACCGGTTGGGGCGAGCAGGTGGCCGAGGCGGGCGAAAAGGTGGGGGAGCGCACCTGGACCCTGCCCCTGATCGAGGACTACCGGTCACACCTCGACTCCGAGGTCGCCGACCTGCGCAACATCGGTCGTCCCGGCCAGGCCGGCACCATCATCGCCGCGCTGTTCCTGCGGGAGTTCGTGGCCGAGGGCATCCCGTGGGCGCACCTCGACATCGCGGGCACGGCCTGGAGCGACAGCGAGGACCTGGACCTGACCAAGGGCGGCACCGGCTGGGGCGTCCGCCTGCTGGTGGAGCTGGCCCGCTCGTTCCGCCGTCCGGCCCGCCGCTGAGCGCCCGTTCGACCGGGCGGGGATCAGCCGGGCGAGGTCACGGCGTGGGCCTCGACCGCCCACCGCACCGCCTCATGGGCCATGGCCGGGTGGAAGCGCCACCGGTGCAGTTGGCGCTCGGTGGCGGCCGGGTCCTCACCCAGCTCCAGCAGGGACAGGGCCAGCTGTCGGGCGCGTTGGCGCAGGGTGGCCACGTCGTCGGCATCGGTGGCCGTGGCGGTCGCCGGACGGCTGGCCGTCCAGGCGAGGTGCTCGGCCTGCAGCGTGGGGGTCAGGCGCTCGATCTGGCCCCGGGTCAGGGGTGGCAGCTTGCGTCGCACGGCCAGCTCGGTGGGGGACTGCCAGCGCCCGGCGCCGAAGCGGCACACCCGCTCGACGCTGCGCATGAACGGACTGTGGCGGCCGCCGCGCATGCCCACCCCCAGCGCCCGGGCCGTCTCGGGCAGGTCGAGCACGAAGCCCTCGGGCGCATCGTCGAACTGGTCGGCCATGCGGCGCAACAACCACACGGTGCTGGGCCCGAGCACGCCCAGCCAGAAGCGCTCGACGTAGGCCGAGCGGGGATCGTGACCGAGCTCGTCGATCACCGGGTCGGGCCACGCCTCGACCGTCAGGCGGTCGATGGGGAAGCTCAGTTCAGGGGCCTCGTCGGTCAGCATGTCCGCTCCTCGCGCCGTTGGAGTATTTCAGGATATTTCATGTGTGATCATGTCATCATGGTCGTCGGCGGTCAACGCCGTCGAACCCCTGCGCCACACTTCCGAGGATGACGTCCGTCGATCCCAGACTTCGGGCCGTGGCCGATCGGCTGGCCGCGGCCGGGTGCGTGGCCCCGGCGGAGGAGGCCGCCCTCCTGCTCGAGGGCGTGACCGACGGGCCGGCCCTCGACGCCCGGGTGGCACGACGCGAGCTGGGCGAGCCCCTGGCCTGGATCACCGGCTGGACCTCGTTCTGTGGTCGGCCACTGCACGTCGCTCCCGGCGTCTACGTCCCCCGCGCCCAGACCGAGGACCTGGCTCGCCGGGCCGCCGGGTTGCTGGGCGACCGCGGGCGGGCCCTCGACCTGTGCACCGGTGCGGGGGCGGTGGCCAGCCACCTGCGGGCCGAGGTGCCGACCGCCGGGGTGGTCGGGACCGACCTCGATCCGGCGGCCGCGGCCTGCGCCCGGCGCAACCGCGTGCCCACCGTGGTGGGCGACCTGGCCGAGCCGGTGCGCCCCGATGCCCGATTCGACCTGGTGACGGCAGTGGCGCCCTACGTGCCCACCGACGAGCTGCGCCTGCTCCCCGCCGATGTGGTGCGCTACGAGCCCCGCCTGGCCCTGGCCGGGGGAGGCGACGGGCTCGACGTGATCCGGCGGATCGTGGGTGCCGCGGCCGAGCGGCTCACCCCTGGCGGCTGGCTGGTGCTCGAGGTGGGGGGCGGCCAGGACCAGCTCCTGGCGCCGACGCTGGCTGCCCACGGGTTCGGGGTGGTGGACCCGTGGTGGGACGAGGAGGGTGATCTGCGGGGGCTGGCCGCTCAGGCCGCCAGGCGGTAGCGCAGGTGCACGGTGCCGTTGGCGAAGCGGCGCTCGTCGGTCAGCTCCAGGGCCACGTGCACGCCGTCGGGCAGGGCCCGGTTGCCGCCGCCGACCACCACCGGCACCACCAGCAGCTGGTACTCGTCCACCAGGCCGGCCCGGATGGCCTGGGCGGCCAGATGGGGCCCGCCCACGGTCAGATCCGCGGTGGCGGCCTCCTTGAGGGCTTGCACCGCGTCCGGCTCGAACCGGGTCTCGATCCGGGTGCGGACGCTGCGCACGGCCGGGTTCGAGGTGGAGTACACGACCTTGTCGGCCGCTTGCCAGATCCGGGCGTAGTCGACCATGACCGGGCGCTGGTCCTCGAAGTCGTGAGCCTG
The DNA here is from genome assembly GCA_963793965.1 of uncultured Microthrixaceae bacterium. GTDB lineage: Bacteria > Actinomycetota > Acidimicrobiia > Acidimicrobiales > Acidimicrobilacustridaceae > UBA4742. Next base: position 171,933 of record CAWCCB010000002.1, on the reverse strand, counting down.
CTCCCACACGGCCATGGTCTCGTACATGCGCCGGCCGTAGAGGTAGGTGCCCACCGACCGCTCGAGGTCGTTGACGAAGGCGTGCACCTCGTCGTCGGGAGCGCCCCAGTCGAAGTTTCCGTCCTCGTCGGCCACGTAGCCGTCGAGTGAGGCGATCGTCGAGTAGATCAGCTTGGCCATGGCCCCGCGACCCCTAGGGCGTGGTGGCGGCCACGGCGTCGGCGGCGCCGGGCTCCAGCAGGGCGGATGAGGCGGTGCGCCGCCGCAGCCAGGCGGTGAGCGGGGCGGGCAGCTCGGCCGGACGGTCGCCCCAGTCGTAGCGGACGGTGGAGCCGGCGGCCCAGTCGTGCAGGGCTCGACGATGCTTGCCCACCACGATCCCCACCAGCCCCAGGCCCAGGATGAAGCTGAACGGGTAGACCAGCATGCGCACGGCGGCCGCCCCCGGGCTGATGGGCTGGTCGCCCCGCCCCACCACCCGCAGCCCGACGATGCCCTTGCCGATCGAGCGGCCCGTGATGGACAGGGCGATCCAGTAGTAGAGGAACCCGAAGACGCCGTAGCCGGCGATCCACTCCCAGCCGTGGCCCGAAGTCTTCACGGTGGTGTTGGTCAGGAAGTCGATCAGGTTGACCACGGCGGTGGCCAGCAGGCCGTAGGCGGTGGCGATGACGAAGGCGTCGATGACCCACGCCACCAGGCGGCTGATGCCGCCCGACAGCTCACCGGTGACGGTGCCCGAGCTCATGCGGCGCTGCTCGTCGGGGCGGCGGAACACGTGGTTGACGGCGCCGATGAGCACCAGGTCCAGGGCCACCAGCTGGCGGCGCACCAGGTCGAGCATCCGGCCCATGACGCCGCGGGTGGCGTCGCTCACGATGGTGTCGATCCCAGCCCGCTTGGCCATGGCGGCCACGTCCACCCGCTCGAGCAGGGCGTTGAGGTCGACCTTGTTCAGTATGGGGTCGAGGTCGAGCTCGGCCAGGATCGGGTTGAGGTCGACCTTGGCCAGCAGCTTGTCCATGTCGATGCGGTCGAGCACGGCATCGAGGTCGATGTTGGTCAGCAGGGCGTCCAGGTCGACGTTGGCCAGCACCTCGTCCAGGTCGACCCGCTTGATGAGCCCGCCGATGTCGACCCGGCCGAGCAGGGCCTCGATGTCGACCCGTTCGACCACCGCGTTGACGTCGACCCGGCTGATGACGGCGTCCACGTCGACCCGCGCCACCACCTTGTCCACGTCGACTTCGCTGACCACGTGGTCGATGTCCACCTCGCCCACCACGTGGTCCATGTCGATGGCACCCACGGCGCGGGGCACGATGGCGCCCAGCACGCGGTCGATGGGGTTCGGGGTCGGCACGCCGCCATGTTCGTCGCTGGGAGCCCCGGCCGCCACTGCAACCCTCTTCGGAGAGTCGATACGGTGGCGGCGATGATGACCGCGGATCCCGACGCCCTGGCGGCGGCCGCCGAGATCGTGGCCGGGTCGGGTCGGGTCACCGTGCTCACCGGCGCCGGCATCTCGACCGATTCGGGCATCCCCGACTTCCGCGGCCCCCAGGGCCTGTGGACCACCAACCCGAAGGCCGAGCAGACCTCGAACATCGAGTACTACGTGCGCGACCCGGAGGTCCGTCGCCTGGCCTGGCAGGGGCGCCTCGACTGGCTGGCCCGGCCCCGCCAGCCCAACGACGGCCACCGGGCGCTGGTGGCCCTGGCCCGACGGGGTGCGCTGCACACCTTGGTGACCCAGAACATCGACGGACTCCACCAAGCGGCCGGGATCGACCCGACGCGGGTGGTCGAGGTCCACGGCACCATCCACGAGGTCGTCTGCCTGGCGTGCGGACAGCGCTCGCCGAGCGGGCCCACCCTGGATCGGGTCCGGGCCGGCGAGGCCGATCCGGCGTGCCTGGCCTGTGGGGGCATGCTCAAGTCGGCCACCATCTCCTTCGGCCAGCGCCTGGTCGAGGCCGACCTGGACCGCGCCTTCGAGGCCGCCGGCTCCTGTGACCTGCTCCTGGCCGTCGGCTCCACCCTCAGCGTGTACCCGGTGGCGGCCATGGTGCCCACGGCCCGCCAGGCCGGCGCCTCGGTGGTCATCGTCAACGCCGAGCCCACCGAGATGGATGACCTGGCCGACGTGGTCGTCCGCGGCTCGATCTCCGAGGTGCTCCCCATCATCGTGGGGGAATGAAGGCGGAGGCCGTCAGGCTGGAGCCGCTGGACCGGTGACACCCGGATGCCGAAGGCGTCCGCCGGGAGGCTTGCCGACCAGAGGGCCAAGAAGGCGGAGCCCGCCAGGGCGAGCCGCTGGACCGGTGACACCCGGATGCCGAAGGCGCCCGCCGGGAGGCTTGCCGACCAGAGGGCCGAGATGAGTCGGGGAATGACGGGGTTAGGCGGATTGTTGACCTGTCCGGTAGCCTTTGAGGCGCCGCGGAACCGAACTGAGGTAAGAGATGGCCACCTTCCGAGACCTGCTCAAGCAGACCAAAGCCGAGATCCGGGAGGTGGACACGGCCACGGCCGAGCAGCTGCGTGAGGCGACCGGGTCGGTCGTGCTGGACGTGCGGGAGCCCGATGAGTTCGAACAGGGCGCCATCCCCGGCAGCCTGCACATCCCCCGTGGCAACCTCGAGTCCAACATCGAGGGTCGCATCCCCGACCACGACACCCCTCTGGTGGTGTTCTGCGCCGGCGGTACGCGCTCGGCCTTCGCGGCCAAGACGCTGGCCGAGCTGGGCTACTCCGATGTGGTCTCGGTGGCCGGCGGCTTCAACAAGTGGAAGGACGAGGGCCGCGAGTGGCGGGCGCCGCGCACCCTCAGCCCCGAGCAGCGCAACCGCTACCAGCGCCACCTGCTGCTGCCCGAGGTGGGCGAGGAGGGCCAGCTCAAGCTGCTCGACGCCAAGGTGCTGCTGCTGGGCGCCGGTGGCCTGGGTTCGCCCGCGGCGCTGTATCTGGCCGCGGCCGGGGTGGGCACCATCGGCATCATCGACATGGACGTGGTGGACGACTCCAACCTCCAGCGCCAGATCCTGCACAACGTGGACCGGATCGGCGACCGCAAGGTCGACTCGGCCAAGAAGACCCTGACCGCCCTCAACCCCGACGTCGACGTGGTCACCTTCGATGTGCGCCTGGGGGCCGACAACGTGATGTCCATCCTCGAGGGCTTCGATCTGGTGGTGGACGGGACCGACAACTTCCCGACCCGCTACCTGGTCAACGACGCCTCGGTGAAGCTGGGCATCCCGGTGGTGCACGGCTCGATCTTCCGCTTCGACGGCATGGTCACGGTGTTCGATCCCCGGCGGGGCCCGACCTACCGCGACATGGTGCCCGAACCGCCGCCGGCCGAGATGGCCCCGTCGTGCGCCGAGGCCGGCGTGCTGGGGGTGCTGCCCGGGATCATCGGCTCCATCCAGGCGCTGGAGGCCATCAAGCTGTTGTTGGACCTGGGCGATCCGCTCATCGGGCGCCTGCTGGCCTACGACGCCCTCGAGCAGAGCTTCCGCACCTACAAGGTGCAGGTCGATCCGGCCAACGAGGTGACCTGGGCCAACCGCGATCGCATCGTGGTGGCCGAGCTGGACGGGTTGTGCATGCCGCATCCCCTCCAGGCTCCGGCCTAGATTCGCTCGTATCCGCTCGCTGATCCGCCGCCTCGTCCAACAGAACCCGCTGCCCGACGGGGCGGTGCCCGTCGCCGTCGGTCTGGTGATCAACGGGGCGGCCACCTACGCCTTCTTCGGCATCGCCTCGCGGACCCTGGCCGCCGCCACCTACAGCGCCATCAGCGCCTTCTGGGCCGTCCTGTACGCCATCGGCAACGGCATCATGCAACCCCTGGAGCAGGAGGTGGCCCGGGCCTGTTCGGCCCGCCGGGCCAAGGGGATCGGGTCGGGGCCGGTGATCCGGCCGGGCCATGGTCATCGGTGGGTCCTTCTGGCTGCTGGTGGCCGCGGTCATCGCCGTGGGCGCCACCCAGGGCGCCTTCCAGCGCCTCTTCCACGACAACCAGGTGCTGACCCTCGCCCTGATCATCGGGTTGGGCGGCTTCTGCGTGGGCCACCTCACCCGGGGCACGCTCTCCTCGCACCACCGCTTCGGCCGCTACGGCGCCTTCTTCAGCGTGGACGGCCTGATCCGGGTGCTGCTGGCGGCGGTGCTGGGCGCGCTGGGCGTGCTGGCCGCGGGACCCTGGGGCCTGGTCATGGCCATCACCCCGTTCGTGGCCGTGTTCTTCGCGCTGTGGCGCCAGAAGGGGCTGCTGGAGCCCGGCCCGGACGCCCCGTGGGGCGAGCTCACCCAGAACCTGGGCTGGCTGCTGCTGGGCACCTCGTCGATCTCGTTGGTGGTGCAGGGCGGGACCATCGCCGTGGGGCGGCTGGCCACCTCCAGCCAGCAGGCCGCCGCCGGCCAGTTCCTCAACGGGCTGCAGACGGCCCGCATCCCGCTGTTCCTGTTCCAGGCCATCCTGGCCTCGCTGCTGCCCAAGCTGTCACGCCAGGCCGAGACCGGCCGTCTGGCCGAGTTCACCACCGGCCTGCGCCGGTTGGTGCTGGCCATCCTGGGCCTGGGCCTGGTGGCGGTGGTGGGCGCGGCGGTGCTGGGGCCGGCCGTGATCCGCATCGTGTTCGGCACGAAATCGGCGCTGACCCGATGGGACCTGGCCATCCTGGCACTGGCCTACATCATCATCATGGCCACCATCTGCATCGACCAGGGGCTGGTGGCCCTCTACGCCCACAGCCGCATGGCCATCGGCTGGTTCTGCGCCCTGCTGGTGTTCACCGGCGTCACCCTGTTGGGCACCCAGCTCTTCCAACGGGTCGAGATCGGGCTGCTCAGCGCGGCGGTGTTCGCCTTCGGCTGGATGCTGACGTGCCTGTGGTTGGGTCTGCGCAAGCACCGGGGCATCCACGCCATCGAGCTGGCCGACGCCCTGGCCGATCTGCCCACCGAGATGTGACCGGGGTTCCTGATCGGCGCCGGTGCGGTTGTTACGCTCGATGACCCTATGCGCCAACCCCGGTTGCGACCTCACCTGGCGGTGGTCGCCGCCGCCGTCCTGCTCATCGCCGGGGTGGCCGTCGCCGCCATCGGTGTCCCCGCCGAGGCGCACGCCGTCTCGGCGTCGTCGGCCTCCGCGGTGGCCGCTTCGAACCGGCCCGGCGCGTTCGGCGCCGCGCCCACCTCGGCCCGACCCCTGAACACCACCTACACCTTCGGCCAGCAGCCGCTGGCCGACGTGGTGGCCTCCGCCGGCGCGCAGACCCGCTGCGCCGGGCTCACGCAGAACCAGTTGGCCACCATGATCCTGGCCCCCACCTATCCCGAGACCGGGGCCACGGGCTCGCTGTCGCCTTCGCCCATGACCCTGTCACGCTACGACACGGTGGGGGTGAACCCGGGCAACGCCAACCTGTACGTGGGCGACAACCCGTCCACGCCCTATTCGCGCGCCTTCTGGAACCCGGGCGTGGGCGCCTGGCAGTTCGACTCGGCCGGCGGTTGGCCCCTGTCCACGGCCCAGGAGATGTCCACCGACACAGCGTCGGCCACCGCCGCGTCGGTGATGGCCACCCGGTGGTGCAACGACACGGCCGACGCCGGCAACGACGCGGCCCGCCGGGCCAAGGCCTGGGCACCGTGGGGGGGCTGCGGCTCCGGGGTGTGCGAATCGATCTACCAGGCGATCTATGACCCCACCACGCTGCGGGTGAACACCGACCCAGCCGTGACCCGCACCGGCGGCATGACGCCCAAGACCTGCTCGGTGGGCGGTGACGGCACCCTGGCCTGTTGGCGCATCGACCCCTCGTCGGCCCAGGGTGACAACGCCTTCGCCGTGCCCGGGTTCGGACCCACACCGATCTCGGCCCCCTTCTACGACTACGTGTTGGGCAGCACCGAGTACCGGGTGTGGCTCAGCGCCGACACCGGCTACCCGTTCAACATCTCCGCCGCCCTCACCGTGGGCAGCAACGCCCGCACCGGCCTGGTCTGGTCCACCTCGGCCCAGCTGTGCGACACCGTCACCCGGGTGGGCACGTGCGGTCCCCAGCTGTTCCTGCGCAACTCCCTGTCGTCGGGGGTGGCCGACCGGAGCTACACCTTCATCGCCCCCAACACCGGCACCACGCTCATGTGCGACTGGGACGGCAACGGCACCGACACCCCCGGCGTGTTCGTGAACGGCACCTGGTACGTGACCAACTCGACCGACGGCGGCGGCGCCCAGGCGGTGTTCGGCTACGGCCAGGCCGGTGACATCGCGGTGTGCGGCGACTGGGACGGCAACGGCACCGACACCCCCGGCATCGTGCGCAACGGCGTCTGGTACCTGACCAACACCCTGGGCAGCCCGTTCGCCGACGTGCACTTCGGGTACGGCATCGGCGCGGGCGACACCCCGGTGGTGGGGGACTGGGACGGCAACGGCACCGACACGCCCGGCGTCTACCGGGCTGGGCACTGGTACCTGGTGAACTCGCTGAACAAGCCCTTCGCCGACCTCAACTTCGGCTACGGCATCCCCACCGACCGCCCGGTGGTGGGGGACTGGAACGGCGACGGCCGCGACACCCCCGGCATCGTCCGGTCCGGTGCCTGGTTCCTGGTCAACACCTCGGGCCAACCCTTCGCCGACGTGTCGTTCTTCTACGGCAGCCCCACCGACGTGGCCGTGGCCGGGCACTGGATCCCGGGCGCGCCCTCCACCGTCGGGATCGTGCGCTGAGGAGATGGTTCGCGCGACGACGAGCTAGCGGGCGATGGCGATCGACGGGGCCTGGCCCACCGACCAGCGCCCGGTGAGCGGCCGATCGCCGGCGGTGCCGTAGGCGAAGCTGGCGTCGGCGGCGGGATCGGACAAGCTGTTGACCACGTACCAGATGCCGGCCCGCACCACGCCCGGGGTGTCACGCCCGTCGTTGTTCCAGTCCCCGACGACGGCGATGTCGGTGGCGAGGCCGTAGCCGAAGGACACATCGGCCAGCGCCGAGCCCGCCGTGTTGGACAGGAACCAGGTGCCGGCTCGCACCACGCCGGGGGTGTCGGTGCCGTTGCCGTCCCAGTCCCCCACCACCGGTTTGTCGCCGGCCTGGCCGTAGGCGAAGTGCAGGTCGGCGATGGCACTGCCCAGGGTGTTGGTCAGGTACCAGACGCCCCCACGGACGATGCCGGGGGTGTCGGTGCCGTTGCCGTCCCAGTCGCCGCACACCGGGACGTCACCGGCCTGGCCGTAGCCGAACACGGTCTGGGCGAACGAGCCGGTGGTGGCGTTGGTGATCCACCACAGGCCGTCGAGGAACACGCCGGGGGTGTCGGTGCCGTTGCCGTCCCAGTCGCACATCAGGGTGGTGCCGCCCGCGGGTGTGCCGTAGCGGTAGGACGCGTCCGCGATCCCGGTGCTGACCGAGTTGCGCAGGTACAGCTGGGGACCGGTGGTGGCCACCTCGGCTCCGGCCACGCCCTCCAGGGCGACCCGGGTGCCGTTGAACCGGCTGACGTCCACCCCGCCGATGATGCCGGGAACGGACCCGGCGTCGGTGTACTGCCAGAAGTTCCAGCGCGCTGCCCCAGCCGGCCACCGGCGTGGGGTTGGAGGCGGTCGTCCAGGAGGCCACCCACAGCCGGTAGCCCGACAGGCCGGTGGTCCCGGCCATGGCCGTGGCCCAGAAGTTCGGGCTGGTGTACACCATCGGCACTCGCCCGGTCAGGCTGTGCACCGTGCTGAGCCAGGTGGAGGTCCAGGCGATGAGGTCGCTCGGCGACAGGCCACCGGTGACCTCCAGATCGAGCACCGGGGGCAGGTCGTGGCTGCCGCCCATGGTGCCGGCCACCGACACGAAGTTGCTGGCCTGCACGGCCGCGGTGGTCAGGGGCAGGGCGGGGCGGGCGAAGTGATAGGCGCCCCGGAAGAGCCCCACGGCGCCGGCGCTGGACCAGTCCGAGGCGAACCACGGATTGGTGTACGGCGACCCGCCGACCACGCTGGGGCCCTCGGTGGCCTTGATGATGGCGAAGCTCTGGCCCGAGGCCGCCACCAGGTTCCAGTTGATGGCCGCGCCGGACGGGTGGTTCCAGGCCGAGATGTCCGGTCCGGTGACGTTGCTGACCGCGTCGGGGACGAGGCTCAGCCCGCGGGCGGGCCCGGCGGCCGCCGTTGGAGGAGCCGAGGCGGCGCCCGTCGGGGGCGACGAGGAGGGATCGAGCGCGCCGGCCGGGCCGGCCAGCAGCGCGGTCAGCACCACCAGGACGAGGGCCAGGACGGGCAGGGCACGGACCCGACGGTCCGTGCCACCGCCAGGACCGGCGCGGTGGGGTCGACCGACAGCGGGCATGGTTGTACCTCTCGGCACGTCAGGGTGGAGACCTGAAGGCAGTGGTAGACACAGACCATGAAAGGCCTGATCACATCGGGTGGCGCGGGTACGCGCCTGCGCCCCATCACCCATACGAGCGCCAAGCAGCTCGTACCAGTGGCAAACAAGCCCATCCTGTTCTATGTGATCGAGCACATGGCGGCCGCCGGCATCACCGACATCGGCATCGTGGTGGGCGACACCCGCGACGAGATCATGGCCGCGGTGGGAGACGGCTCCACGTGGGATGTCCACGTCACCTACCTCCCTCAGGACGCGCCCCTCGGCCTGGCTCACTGCGTGCTGATCGCCCGGGACTTCCTGGGCGACGACGATTTTGTCATGTACCTGGGTGACAACATGCTCCAGCAGGGCCTGGACGGCTTCATCGGGCACTTCACCGCCGCCCAGCAGGCCGCGGCCGAGCCCACCCTGGCCGGCGCCCAGGAGGCGCCGGTGGCGCAGATCCTGCTGTGCCCGGTGCCCGATCCGCACCGCTTCGGGGTGGCCGAGGTGGACGAGGTCGGCCATGTAGTGCGGCTGGTGGAGAAGCCCGAGGTACCGCCGTCGGACCTGGCGCTGGTGGGCGTCTACCTGTTCACCGCGGCCATCCACGAGGCGGTCGACGCCATCGAGCCCTCGGCCCGGGGCGAGCTCGAGATCACCGACGCCATCCAGTGGCTGATCGACTCGGGGCGCCCGGTGCGCCACGAGGTGGTGCAGGGCTGGTGGCTCGACACCGGCAAGAAGGATCCGCTGCTGGAGAGCAACCGCCGGGTGCTCGAAACGATCGAACCCCGCATCGACGGCAAGGTCGACGACGCCTCGGACGTGGACGGGCGGGTGGTCATCGAGGAGGGCGCCGAGCTCATCGGCGCCCGGGTGCGGGGCCCGGCCGTGATCGGGGCCCGGACCCGGCTGGTCAACGCCTACGTGGGGCCCTTCACGGCGGTGGCCGCCGACTGCGAGATCATCGACTCGGAGGTCGAGCACTCGGTGGTGCTCGACCACAGCCGGATCATCGATGTGCCCCGGCTCACCGATTCGCTCATCGGGCGCCACGTCGAGGTGCGCCGTTCGACGGTGCGACCCCGGGCCATCCGCCTGATGCTGGGCGACCACTCGAGCGTCGAACTGGAATAGGGACGGCTCCAGCGACGATCTGAGTAGGCAGACCGGGGATCGGGGTCGACTAACCTCGGCCGACCATGGCCACTGTCACCGAGTCCCCAGTCATCGCCGGCATCTACCTGGTCGAACCCGACATCCACGGCGACGAGCGCGGATACTTCGTCGAGACCTACCGTCGGGAGTGGTTCCCCCAGGGCCGCGAGATGATCCAGGGCAACCGGGGCGACCGCCAGGCCGGCGCCATCGTGGGGTTGCACTACCACCTGCACCAGGCCGACTACTGGTACGTGCCCTACGGCACGGCCCGGGTGGTGCTCCACGACCTGCGGTCCGGCTCGCCCACCGACGCGGCCACGCTCACCGTGGACCTGGGTCGTCGCCCCGACGGCACCCACTCCCACCAGGGCATCTTCATCCCGCCCGGGGTGGCGCACGGGTTCGCGGCGCTCACCGACATGACCATCACCTACCTGGTGGACGGCTACTACAACCCCACCGACGAGCGGGGGGTGGCCTGGAACGATCCGGCGGTGCAGGCCGACTGGGGCCTGAGCGAGCCGATCCTGTCGGCCCGCGACCAGCAGAACCCGCTGCGAGCCGAGATCGAGCCGCAGTGGCAGCCGCACTTCGGCCTGCGGCCCTGACGCCGGAGCGCGGAGCCATGAAGCAGTTCGTGACCGGCGGAGCCGGGTTCATCGGGTCCAACTACGTGCGGTGGGTCCTGGCCAACACCGACGACGAAGTCACCGTGTACGACGCCCTGACCTACGCCGGGAACCTGTCCACCCTGCGCGACGTGGACGACAGCCCGCGCTACCGGTTCGTGCCGGGCAACATCGCCGATCGGGGTCCGCTGGACGAGGCCATGGAGGGCCACGACGCGGTGGTCCACTTCGCGGCCGAGAGCCACGTTGACCGCTCGATCGTGGGGCCCGACGACTTCGTGCACACGAACTGCTTCGGCACCAACGTGGTCATGGACACGGCCCGGCGCCTGGAGATCGACCGGGTCATCCACATCGGCACCGATGAGGTGTACGGCTCGGTCGAGGTCGGCTCCTCCACCGAGACCGATCCTCTGGAGCCGCGCTCGCCCTACTCGGCCTCCAAGGCCGGCTCGGACCTGATCGCCCTGTCGTACTTCTCCACCTACGGCACCCCGGTCACCGTGACCCGCTGCACCAACAACTTCGGGCCCTATCAGTACCCGGAGAAGGCCATCCCGCTGTTCACCACCAACCTGCTCGACGGCCAGCCCATCCCGCTGTACGGCGACGGGGGCAACGAGCGGGACTGGTTGTACGTGGACGACCACTGCGCGGCGGTGCACCTGGTGCTGACCCGGGGCGAGGCGGGCCACGTCTACAACATCGGGGCCGGCAACGAGACCCCCAACCGGGTGCTGGTGGACAAGCTGCTGGCGCTGCTGGGCCACGGCGAGGAGATGGTGACCTATGTGACCGACCGGTTGGGCCACGACCGGCGCTACTCGGTGGACATCGCCAAGATCACCGCCCTGGGCTGGCGTCGTGAGCGTTCGCTGGACGAGGCCCTGGAGGCCACGGTGGGCTGGTACCGCGACAACCGCTGGTGGTGGGAACCCCTCCGGACCCGATGAGCCCCCGAATCGACCGACCCCGAGCGAGCCAACCCCCGAGCGAGAGGAACGAGGCCTGATGCGGGTGCTCATCACCGGAGCCGGAGGCCAGGTCGGCCGCGAGCTGGTCGAGGTGTTCCGCGACCACGAGGTGGTGGCCGTGGACCACCAGCGACTCGACGTGACCGACCGTGACGCGGTGCTGGGGTTGATCACCACCGCCGCCCCCGACGCCATCGTCAACAGCGCGGCCTGGACGGCGGTGGACGCCAACGAGGGCGACCCCGATCGGGCCTGGGCCATCCACGCCCTGGCCGTGCGCTACCTGGCCGAGGGCGCCCGCCTGGTGGGCGCCCGCATCTGCCAGCTGTCCACCGACTACGTCTTCGACGGCACCCGACCCGAGCCGTACGTGGAATGGGACTCCACCAACCCGGTGTCGATGTACGGGCGTTCCAAGCTGGGCGGCGAGCTGGAGCTGGGACCCGAGCACACCGTGGTGCGCACCTCGTGGGTGTGCGGGTTCCACGGCGCCAACATGGTCAAGACCATCCTGCGCCTGGCCGCCGAGCACGACACCCTCAGCTTCGTGGACGACCAGCGGGGCCATCCCACCTTCGCCGACGACCTGGCCGCGGTGGTGCGCCGCCTGGTGGTGGAGCGCCGCTCGGGCCTGTTCCACGTCACCAACCAGGGGGCGGTGAGCTGGTACGAGTTCGCCCGGGAGGTCCTGGCTGCCGCCGGGATCGAGCCGGATCGGGTGCGACCCATCGCCACCGCCGAGCTCCAGCCGCCCCGACCCGCCCCCCGACCGGCCAACTCGGTCCTCGACAACGCCGCGCTGCGCCTGGCCGGGCTGGCGCTGGCCCCCGACTTCCGCGAGCCCCTGGCTCGGCTGGTGCCGCGCCTGCTCGACACGTGACCGGACTCGGGCGATGACGGGACGCCCACGATGACCGTGGTCCGGGTGGTGGTGCTCAACTACGAGGGCGGCGACGACCTGGTCCGGGCCGTGGACGCCCTGGCCGCCACCCACACCCAGGCCACGGTGCAGATCGTGGTGGTGGACAACGGCTCCACCGACACCAGCGTGGCCGCGGTGGAGGCCGCCCACCCGGACGTGGAGGTCCGCCGCACCGGTGCCAACCGCGGCTTCGGGGCCAACAACGACGCCCTGAGGGATCTCCAGGGCATCGACTACGTGGCCCTGGTCAACAACGACGCCTTCGTGGAGCCCGGCTGGCTGGACCCGCTGGTGGACGCCCTGGCCGCCGACCAGGGGCTGGGGGCCGTGCAGGCCAAGATCCTGTTCGAGCCGCGCTTCGTGGAGGTCCACGTCGAGGCGCTGGCCTCGGTGCGTCGCTTCGACCCGCGCCGCTTCGGGGTCCAGCTGCGTGGGGCCCGGGTGGACGGCGTCGACGTGTGGGCCGGGGTGCACCTGGCGTCGGGGGGCCTGGGCCCGACCCTCGAGGGCGACCAGCGGGTGGAGTGGACGGCACCGTGGGCGGTGGTGCGGGTGCCGGTCGACCGCCGAGCGGGCTCCCGCTCACGTCGAACTGCTGGTGGCCACCGAGGAGCCCAAGCAGGTGCGGTTGGCCGGCACCGACGGCGCCGTCGAGCTGGAGCTCACCCCCGAGCCGGCTTGGGTGGAGGTGCCCCTGGGGGGTGAGCCCTTCGATGTGATCAACAGCGCCGGTGGCCAGCTGCTCGACGACGGCAGCGCCGCGGACCGTGGCGTGCACCAGCGCGACCAGGGCCAGTTCGACCGCCCGGCCGCCCTGGCCGCCTGGTCCGGCGGGGCCGTGCTGTTGCGTCCGGCCTATCTGGCCGACGTGGGGCTGTTCGACGAGCGCTTCTTCCTCTACTACGAGGACACCGACCTCTCGGCCCGGGGCCGGGCCCGGGGATGGCGCTACGGCTTCGTGCCCGCCTCGGTGGTGCGCCATCGCCACGCGGCCAGCTCCGGGGTGGCCAGCTCCCTGCTGCGTTGGCACGTGGAGCGCAACCGGCTGCTGTACCTGACCAAGGACGCCCCGGTGGGGCTGGCCGCCCGCGCCGTGCTGCGCCATCCGCTGTCCACCCTGAGCTACGCCCGTCGGGACGTGATCGGCCCCCTGGTCGATCACCGCCCGATCGAGGTGGACACCGTGCGCCTGCGCCTGTCGGCCTACGCCGGCTACCTGCGCCTGGCCCCGGCCATGCTCGCCGAGCGGTGGCAGGCCCGCCGCTAACGTTGGCCCGATGGGCGGGTTCCGCGATCGCAACCCGTTCCCCGAGGGCACCGTGGCCGTGGGCGTCGGCCTGGCCGTCACCGGGGTGGCCGCCTACGCCTTCCTGGTGGTGGCGGCCCGCCAGCTCGGGCCCGGCCGAGTACGGCGGCCTGTCGGTGCTGTCGGCCCTGGTGTTCCTCTTCGGCGGGGGCTTCTTCCTGCCCCTGGAACAGGAGGTCAGCCGCCAGCTGGTGACGCGGCGCCTGGCCGGCCTCGGGGGTGGCCCGGTCATCCGCCGGGCCCTGCTGCTGGGCCTGGGCCTGGCCGCGGTCCTCATCGCCGGGGTCATCATCCTCGAGCCCGTGCTCAGCCGGCGGGTGTTCCGGGGCGAGCCGCTGCTGGTGGTCGGCCTCATCCTGGGGATCCTCGGGTACCTGGTGGCCAACCTGGTGGAGGGGGTGTTCTCCGGCAACGGCCGCTTCGCCCGCTACGGCACCTACCTGGGGGGCGAGGCGGTGCTGCGCCTGGCCATCTGCCTGGTCCTGGTGGTCGCCGGGGTGGGCACCGCCGGCCCCTACGGGCTGACCCTGGGGCTGTGCCCCATCGCCGTGGCCGTGGTCCTGGTGTGGGGCCAACGCGACCTGGCCCAGCCCGGCCCGGAGATCGCCTGGGCCGAGATCTCGGCCGCGTTGGGCGCGCTGCTGGTGGCGGCGGTGCTGGCGCTGACGCTGATCAACGCCCCGGCGGTGCTCGTCCAGCTGCTGTCCACCCCGGCGGAGCGGACCGAGGTGGGCCAGTTCACCGCCGCCCTGGTGGTGGCCCGGCTGCCCTTCTTCCTGTTCCAGGCCATCCAGGCGGCGCTGCTGCCCAAGTTGTCGGGGCTGGTGGCCGAGGCTCGCTACGACGAGTTCCGCCGGGGCCTGCGCCGGCTGGTGGCCATCGTGGCCGGGCTGGCCCTGCTGGCCACCATCATCGGGTTCACCGTGGGCTCGCAGGTCATGGCCCTGGTCTTCGGGCCCCGCTACGAGATCAGCGACCGAACCGTCGGCGTGCTGGCCGCCGCCTGCGGGGCCTACGTGGTGGCCACGGCGATCGCCCAGGCCCTGATCGCCCTGGGCGGCCTGCGGCGGGTGGCGGTGGGCTGGGGGATCGGCTGCGCGGTCATGTTCGCGATGATCCCCTTCGGTTCCGACCCGGTGGTCCGGGTGGAGAACGCCTTCCTGGCCGGGGCCCTGGCCTCCATCGTGGCCATGGCCGTGGAGCTGCGCCTCCAGTCGCGGTCGGGTGCGGTGCCGTCCACCGAGGGCGTGCTCGAGGCTATGAGCGACCTGCCACTCGAGCCGTGACCACGAAGGTGTAGGCGAACAGCGAGGGCCGGGCGTTGCCCATCCGGTGCGCCAGCCGGGCCGGGCCCTCCTGGCGCACCGCCGGCACGGGCACGGTGGCCACCAGCCGGGTGACCTCGAAGCCGGCCTGGGCCAGCATCTCGGTCAAGGTGCGCCGGGTGTAGAAGCGCAGGTGGGTGCGGTCCAGCAGGCCCCGGTCGGTGTAGTCGAAGTGGCCGGCCAGCAGGCGCAGGCGCATGGCCCAGTTGGCCACGTTGGGGATGCTCAGCACCAGGTGCCCGCCCGGGGTCAGCCGGGTGCGCAGGCGGGCCAGCACGGCGGCCGGGTCGGGCAGGTGCTCCAGGGTGTCGCCGAACAGGAGCACCTCGTAGTCATGGGGCAGGGTGGCCACGTCGAAGGTGCTCAGGTCGCCCACGAAGACGTGCTCGCACACCCGCCTGGCCTCCTCGGCGGCGGCCGGGTCGAGCTCGTGGCCGTCCACCCGGAGCCCGGCATCCACCAGCACGGCGGCGAAGTAGCCCGACGACACGCCGCCCTCGAACACCCGGTCGCCGGGGCGGGTCACATCGAGCACGGCCTGGGCCAACAGGTGATGGCCCCGATAGGGGATCGTCTGGAGCTGCACGTAGCCGTG
This sequence comes from uncultured Microthrixaceae bacterium, assembly GCA_963793965.1. GTDB lineage: Bacteria > Actinomycetota > Acidimicrobiia > Acidimicrobiales > Acidimicrobilacustridaceae > UBA4742. Next base: position 156,637 of record CAWCCB010000002.1, on the reverse strand, counting down.
CTCGTCGGTGCTGCGCCCCGCGGCCAGCAGCTCGAGCGCCGAACGGGTGTGGGCAGGTCGGGGCTCGGGGGACATCGTGGCAGCCTACGAGATGGTGACTCTGGGGTCGGATTCGGCCCGGTCGTTGACGACGTCGCCGTCGGGCAGCGGGGAGGTGTCGGGCGACGCCGCCACCACGGCCACGCCGAGTGCGGCCACCAGCACCATGACGATCACCCACAGGGCCGACCCACCCGGTGGCTGCCACTTCCCCAACAGGATGTCGAGCGTCCGGCTGGACCGGCCCACGGTGTAGCGGTGCAGGTTCCAGTACAGGGCGTGGGCGCTGAGCACCCCCACGGTGGCGGCCACGACCAGGCTCAGGCGCCGCACCAGGCCGGGGACCAGCCCAGCTCCCCGATCCAGGTTGATGAGGGCCAGCAGGGGGATGCCGGCGGCCACCGGCAGCATGTAGCGACCCTGCCAGATGAGGCTGGCCGATCCCTTCAGCGGGGCCTGCAGGAACACCGGGATGAGGATGCTGGCCACCACGGTCAGGGCCAGAGCCAGGTTCTGGCGCAACTTGGCGAACATCACCGAGCCGGCCATGAGGGCGAAGATCACGCCCAGCCACACGTACAGGGTGAGGTTGCTCGGGGGCACGTCCAGCCAGCCGAACTGGCCGATCATCTCCTGGATGTAGCCAGGGGTGGCGCCCAGCACGAAGGTCCAGTGGTCGGTGCCGGGCGGGAAGGGGGAGCCGCCCACGATCTTGCCGCCGGCCACGGAGCTCCCGACCCCGACGGTGTACACCAGGGCCACCGCCATCACGCACACCCCGGCCAGGGCCACGATGGTCACCTGCACCCGACGGTCGCGGGCCATGGCCACCAGCGTGGGCCAACCGACCGACAGCAGGGCCAGGATGACGATGAGCCCGGCGAAGGGTCCCGACAGGGGTCGGGTGAGGGCCATGGCCGAGCCCGACACGAACAGGCCGACCAACAGGTTGCGGGGGATGGCGGACACGCCGACCTCGGCGCGCCGGGCCACGGCCAGCACATGGGCCCACAGGGCGATGGCGGTGGCGATCTCGAAGCCGCTGGCGTTGACCGACCCGGCCAGGAACTGGGTCATGGGCGTCACCGCCACCAGCACCCCGGCCACGGCCAGGCTGGGCCGAACCGCCTGCTGGAGCGCCTTGACCGCGCGCAGCCAGGAACACGGCGCAGGCCAGCGCGCTGACCAGGCGCATGAGGTAGATGCCGAACGTGTTGGGGAACAGCCGGATGGGCCAGCCCACCAGCACGAAGTACATGGGGGGATCGGTGCCCGACGGCGTGCTCACGTCGGCCACCCGATGGCTGCCCTGCAGCGGGGGCGGGCACTGGTCGGGCCCGGTGTCGGCCCGGAAGGCGAAGCAGGGGTTGACCGGGGCCAGGAAGGCCGGGAGGCGATACGTGCGCTGACCCGTGCCGGGCAGCGTGTCGCGGCCGCCGAGCTGGCCGTCCCAGAGGGCCGCGGCCTTGGTCACGTGCGCCGGTTCGTCGGGGACCGCGAACATCGGGTTGGAGATGGCCCAGGCCGCACCCGGGATGAAGAAGAGCGCGACCAGCACCGGCCACGAGCGCATCCATCCCAGTCGGGGTCGGCTCGAGGTCATCGGTCGACCCTAGCAACGGGCCCTTTCGGGGCCGGGCATCGCGTCAACCCGGCACATCGGCCCGAACTACGCTGCACGCCACCATGTCGGTCCACCTCCGTCGTTCTCCATGAGCGCCATGCCGCCGCCGGAGGAGATCAGGTTCCCCCAGGCCACCTGGACCTCGTTCGACCGGTACGGGCGCTACGCCGCCATCGTCGAGGCGGTGCGGGCGTCGCTGGGCGACGGGCCGCTTCGGGTGCTGGACGTGGGCGACAGCGCCGGTCACCTCCACCTGTTCGACCCGGGTCTGGAGGTGGTGGGCCTGGACGTGACCCTGGCCACCGATCCGCTGCCGGCCACCGTGGCCGTCCAGGCCGACGGCACCCGACTGCCCTTCGGGGACGGCACCTTCGACGCGGTGGTGAGCAGCGACGTGCTCGAACACGTCGTCTCCGCCGGCCGCGCCGCCTTCCTGGCCGAGCTGGCCCGGGTGTCGCGCGACCTGGTGGTGGTGGCCGCGCCGTTCGACACCGCCGGCGTGGCCGCCTGCGAGGAGCTGGCCCGGCGCTACGCCCTGTTCAGCGCCGAGGCCCCCCAGCCCCAGCTCGAGGAGCACCGCGACAACGGTCTGCCCTCGCTGACGGCCACCGTCGCCGACCTCGAGGCGGCCATGGGCCCCGCCCAGGGTCCGGGTCGAGCCTCGGTGGCCACCGCCGGCAACGGCAACCTGTGGGACTGGTTGCTGATGATGGTGCTGCGCTTCCAGCTCGAAGCCCGACCCGACCTGCGGCCCCTCAGCGAGGGCTACGACGTCTGGTACAACCAGGCGCTGGCCGACCGGGCCGACGTGGGCCCGTTCTACCGCCACCTGGTGGTGAGCCGGCGCCTGGGTCCGCCCCAGCTCGGCCGCCGTTCCGTCGATCCGGGAACCGGGTCCGATCCCACCGGTGCTGCGGGCATGGCGCCGGCCGAGCTGGCCGCGCTGCTGGCCGCGCTGATCGCCGCGGACTCCACCGAAGTGGTCCGCCACGACGCCCGGGCCGCGGCCCACGCCACCGACGCCCGCTTGGCCGACCTGGGTGCCCGCCTCGATCACCTGGGTGAGCGCCTCGAGGCGCTGATCGAGCTGGAGGTGAGCATGGCCGAGCGGTTCAGCGCCCTCTACAACCGCCTCGGTCGGGTGATGCGACCGTTCCGGCACGACCACAAGCCCTAGCATCAGCCTGCACCCGCCGGCCGGCCCCGAGAGCCTCATGTCTCGACCACCGATATGCCTCGACAACTGAGCACGTCCCCGGGGGTGTCCCGGAAGGTCTCCCTGGCGGCCGTGGTGATCAGCGTGATGGTCCTGCTGCTGGGCCTGTCGGGCGCGCCCGAGGCGGTGGCCACCCCGTCGTCGGGGGCGTCGGGCTCGGCGGTCGACACCGCCCCCACGGCCAAGGTCGCGCCCGAGGCGTTCACCCGGGTCGCCCACGGTGGCCAGGTGTCGGTCATCGTGTCGCTGGCCGGCACCGACCCGGCCCGGGCCGGCCGCGATCTGGTCCGCTCCCTGCCTCGGGGGTCGGCCGCCGGCGTCCACACCCTGAGCCACCTGGGGCTGGTGACCACCCGCGTCGACGCCCCGGGTCTGGCCGCACTGGAGTCGTCGCCCGAGGTGGCCTCGGTGGTGGTGTCGCACTGGCACCGGCCCGACCTGGTGCCCGAGGAGTCGTTGGTGGGGGCGCCCTACGCCTGGACCTTCGGCTCGGGCTACAACGGCACCGGCCAGGCGGTCGCCATCCTCGACACCGGGGTCCAGCCGGATCATCCGTTCCTCGGCGGTCGGGTGGTGGATGGGGCCTGCTTCACCGCCGACGGGATCACGGGTGATCCGAGCGCGGCGCCGGCCTGCCCGGGCGGGGTCACCACCCTGCCCGCGGGCGCCCGGCCGTCGACCGCGCCCGCGCCGAACCTGCCCGGGAGCCCGAGCGACGCCGTGCCCTGCACCAGCGTGCCCAGCGAGTGCCTGCACGGCACCCACGTGGCCGGCATCGCCGCCGGGGGCAGCGGGTCGACCACCGGCAACGGCTCGGGGGTGGCCTGGGGCGCCGACATCGTGGCCGTCCAGGTGTTCACCACCCTGACGAGCGTGGCCGACTGCAGCCCGGATCCGGCCCCGTGCCTCGGCGCGGGCGACAGCGACATCCTGGCCGGGCTGAACTGGCTGCTGGCCCGCCAGGGCGACGATCACCTCGTGGCCGCCAACCTGAGCCTGGGTAGCGGCAACAGCCAGACGGCGTGCGACTCGAGCACGGCCGACGTCTATCACGGCGTCTTCACCGCCGCGGTGGCCGCGGGCATGGCTCCGGTGGTGGCCTCGGGCAACGACTACCAGGCCACCTCGGCCAACGGCTTCCCGAACGGGATCGCCTACCCGGCGTGCGACTCCGCCGCCATCAGCGTGGGGGCCACCACCGATGCCGGGGGCCTGGCCGGCTTCACCCAGGACTCGCCGCAGCTGTCGATGCTGGCGCCCGGCTCGAACGTGGTGTCGTCGGTACCCGGTTCGCCCACGCCGCCTGGGAGCTTCGCCTCCCTGTCGGGCACGTCGATGGCCGCCCCCTTCGTCACCGGGGCCTTCGCCGTGGTCCGCCAGCAGCACCCGACCTGGGGAGTGGCGGCCATCGAGGCCCTCCTTCGGGGCACGGGCGCGCCCATCCAGGACACCCGCCCGGGGACGCTCAACGAGGCCACGCCGGGGCTGAACCTGGCCGGCGCGGTCAACCCACCCACCTTCCACGCCGTGCCCCCGGCCCGGCTGCTCGACACCCGCAACAGCGCCGGGCTGCCCAACGCCGGCTCCCGTCTGGGCGCCGGGACCGTCCTCAACATCGCGGTCACCAACTTCGACGGCGTCCCGGCGGGGGCCTCGGCGGTGGTCCTCAACGTGACCGCGGTGAACCCGGTGGGCAACGGGTTCGTGACGGCCTGGCCCATGGGCATGCCCGTGCCGGCCACGTCCAACCTCAACCTCACCCCCGGGGTGATCAAGCCCAACCTGGTCACGGTCAAGGTGGGGGCCAACGGCCAGGTGTCGCTGTACAACCAGAGCGGCAGCACCGATCTGGTGGTGGACATCGACGGCTGGTACGACGCCGGGGGCGCGTCCGCCGCGGGTGGCACCCTCCATCCGGTCACCCCCCAGCGCGTGCTCGATACCCGCACCGGCACCGGCCTGCCCGGCAACGCCCCGGCGCGGATGGGGCCGGGGTCGGTCATCCACCTGCCGGTGACCGCCCTGGCGTCGCTGCCCCCCGGGGCCTCGGCCGTGGTCCTGAACCTGACCTCGACCAACGCCACCACCACGAGCTTCATCACCGCCTGGGCCGACGGCACCGCCCAGCCGGTGGCGTCCAACCTGAATCCCGAAGCCGGCCAGACCGACGCCAACCTGGTGGTGGTGCCCGTCGGGGCCGACGGGGACGTCAACCTGATCAACGCCCTGGGCAGCCTCGACCTGGTGGCCGACCTGGCCGGCTGGTTCGACGCCACCCCGACACCCGCCAGCGGCCACCTGGTCCCGCTGTCGCCGGCCCGGCTGCTCGACACCCGCAACGGCACCGGTTCCGCCGTGGGCCGGGTCGGGCCCGACAGCGCCATCGCCCTCCAGGTGACCGGCCGGGGCGGCGTGCCCGGCTCCGGGATCAGCGCCGTGATCCTGAACGTCACCGCGGTGGGCAACACCACCAACAGCTTCATCACCGTGTATCCGAACGGGGCGGGCCAGCCCCTGGCCTCCAACCTCAACCCGATCGCCGGGCGCATCACCTCCAACCTGGTGACCGTGCCGGTGGGGGTCAACGGGCAGATCCTGCTGTTCAACGCCTTCGGGACCACCGACCTGGTGGCCGACGTGATGGGCTGGTATTCGGCTTGAGCGACGGCCGGAACTGACCGACAGGAGCACCCTGAGGGCGACGGCTCAGCTCGGCGCGGGCGAGTCGCCTCGGAGGCGCCGGGCCCTCGCCTTGGCCTGGCCGGCGGTGCGGCGGGCGGCGGTGGCGGCCCGGCGCTTGGCCTGGATCCAGGCCTGCTCGCGGGGGCTGACCACCATCACCACGCGATCGGCGTCGGGGTCGGGGGTCGAGGCGTCCTGGGGTCCGGAGGGCACGATGTCGTCGACGGTGGGGATCGACGCCAGCTGGCGGGTCCGGCGGGCGTCGGCGTCGAGGTCGGGGGCCAGCTTGCGCAGGCAGACCCGGAACTCGATCGTGTTGGGCTGGGTCGGTTCGAACGAGGCGATCTCGTAGCCGATCAGGTCCAGGTGCACCAGCTTGGCGTAGAGCTCGAGGAACGACGCCGGGGTGAACACCGAGCAGTGGCCGTCGACGTACTCGTGGGTCTGCTGGTGCTTGAGGCACAGCTCGTAGCCCCACAGGTCGGGGTCGAGGTCGGTTCGCCACACGCCGCGGTAGTCGGCCAGCCCGGCCCACATGAGGGCGGGGTCCACGGCCACCATCTTGGAGTGGAAGTCGTAGATCTGGCGGAAGCCGGGCGCGGTGAGGCCCTGGAGGTGGGCGTCGACCAGATCCGCGATCTCGGTCAGCGAACGGTTCACGTCGAAGCACAGGCGCTGGTCGGGCAGGGCCAGGGCCACGATGCCGCCCTCGACCAGCACCTCGGCCAGCTGGTCCAACCAGCCGATCAGGTCCGGGGCGTGTTCGGCCACGTGCGAGGCGTAGACGAAGTCGAACGGGGCGCGGTCGCCCACCACCTCGACCAGGCGGCGATCGCCGGCCCAGACGAAGTCCACGTCGACGATCTCGTCGAGGTGGTCGGCCATGACCGCGTCGGTGGCGTACTTGTGGCGCAGCTCGTCGGTGGTGGCATGGTCGACGTAGGCCACGTCGGTGCGCGTGCGGTCGAACCGGGGCTTGTCCAGGGCGCCGATCTCCAAGCCCCGCATGCGATCGGGGTCGATCAGGCTGAGCCAGTCCGGCAGGGGGTCGACATCCGCGGGCATGGCCCGACACGGTACCCGCGGCAACGGGTTGCCGGACCGACGCTCAGCCGCCCAACCGGTGGCGCAGCTTGCCCAGCCCCTTCTCGGCGGTGGGCATGAGGCCGTCGCGCTGCACGCTGGCTGCGCCCCGGCGGGCCAGGTCCTCCAGGCGTCGACCGGTGGCGCCCAGACGGGTCCAGCGGTCATCGCTCACCGGTGCCGCCGCGCTCGCGTGCCGGCGGCTCGGTTCGAGCTGGTCGCCGTAGGGCTCCAGGGCCACCACCATGTCGGGCTCGTCGAGGACCACCGGCGCCCAGACCGACGAGCGCTCGGTCGGGGGACCGCCCGCCGCGACCTGGTCGAGGATCCGGAGGTAGCGCTCGCCCTGGAGCGCCGGTGACCAGTCCAGCAGGGCATGGCGCCGGGCTCGGGACCCCAGGGACCGCCGGCCGGTCTCATCAGCCAGCAACCCGTCGAGGGCGGCCACCCACTCCTGTCGGGTCTCGGCCAGACGTCCGTCGACGCCATCGGTGATGGCCTGGCGGAACGGATCGGTCGGGCTGGCCACAGTCGGGGTGGCCACCAAGGCCGCCTCCAGCCACTTGATGGCGCTCTTGGCCTGGTTGAACACGGCATCGGGTTCGAGCGGAGCCAGGTTGACGTCCAGGTCGCGCAGGACCCCGGGCAGCTCCAACCAATGACGGAACGGGGTGCGCACCACGCGATCCGCGAAGCGCTCGAGCGACGGGGTCAGCGGCAGGTGCCCGCCCAGCCACAGCTCGACCGCCGGGCGGCGATCGAGCACCTCGATCACGGCCGGCTCCACGAAGCGCCAGTCGTCATCGTGGGTGGTGGTGCCGCTCAGGTAGCCGATGCGTGGGGGACCGGGACGGCGGGGCCGGGCCAGTTCGGCGTCGGCCGCCCGGGCCAGCTCCAGGCCCACCCCGTTGTCGAAGGCGTGGGCGGGCAAACCGGTCAGCTCGTGGGCCCGACCGACCAGCAGATCGGTGCTGCCGATGAAGGCGTCGCAGGCTTCCAGGGTGGTGCGGTACCGGGCCACCCCCTGCATCCACAGCTCGGCCTCGTCGGGCGGGAGCAGGCGCAGGGCGGGGATCTGGTCGCGCACATCGGGGTCGAAGATGAGGTCGTCCACGTCGAAGGCGACCGGGATGCCGGCGCCGTGGCAGGCCTCGATCAGCTCCAGGATGGCCACGGTGGCCGGTACCCGGTACAGCACGACCACGTCGGCGGCGGTGGCCGCGGTCAGCAGGTCCGGGATCGCGGTAGTGGAGGACCTGGGTCTGCACCCCGAGCAGGCCGAGGGCCTCGGCCGGCAGCCGGGCCCGGTAGCGCAGCGGGGCACCGTCGATGCCGGTGGCGAACACCACCGAGCGCACGCACCCGGCCGACGGCCCCCGCCGCCCGAGAGTCGGCTCGGGAGAGGGTGACGAATGGGGGGCCGTGGGGGCGGCGTCGTCGAGCAGCGCGGCGAGGCGGACCTCCAGTTCGGCCACCTGCTCATCGAGGGACCGGACCGACAGGGGACGGGAGGCGCCGTCGCGGAGGCGATCGAGCAGGTCGTGGTCGTTGATCAGCCGGTTCATGGCCCAGGCCAGCTCGTCGGGGTCGCCGGCCGGCACCACCAGGCCGTTGTCCCCGTCGACGATCACCTCCTCGGGGCCGAGCGTGTCGGTGCACACCACCACCAGGCCGGCCGCCAGCGCCTCGCGGGTCACCAGCGAGTGGGTCTCGCGCATGATCGACGGCAGCAGCAGCACGTCGTGAGCAGCCAGCACGGCGCCGAGCTGGTCGGGCTCGTACGCCTCGGGCGCCGTGCCGTAGTCCCAGCCGGCCCGCTGGCGCTCGGACAACCGCGGGCCCAGGCCGTAGGCGGTCACCGTCCAGCGGGCCAGGTCCACACCCGCGCTGCCGTCGAGGCGATCGATGGCCTCGATCAGGACGGCCGCACCCTTCATGTCGTCGGCTCCACCGGCATAGAGGAACCGCAGCGGATCCGACCGCGACGACCGCTGGCGGCGCTCGAGCGCGGCGTCGTCCGGCGCCAGCCCGGCCAGCACCTGGTCGGGCAGGCCGTTCTCGTCGAGGGCCAGCCGCCCCGGGGCCACGCCGTTGGCGGCCAGCACCCGCCGGGCCGACTCCGAGGGGGCCAACACCAGGTCCGCCGACTCCAGGACCGCGGCCAGCGCCTGGCCGCGGTGGCGGCGCCACCCCTCATCCACCTGGCAGGCGCAGGTTCCAGCCTCGACCACCAGCGAGCACGGCCGCATCCCGGTGTCCACCAGGAACTGGCGGGCGCACAACCACCAGAAGTCGTGCATGGTCACCACCACCCGGGCCCCGGCCGCCCTGGCCGCCGGGACCAGCCCGGCGCCCAGGGACTGCAGCGAGTGGAAGTGGACCACGTCGGGGGCCGCCGCCCGCAGGTGGGCCCGGAAGTCCTGGGTGACCGCCGGATTGTGCCAGTTGTGCTCGTCGTCCCAACCGATGAAGGGCGTGGTGGTGATCCAGTGCACGGCCAGACCGGTCTCGTCGGTCTCGTCCCAGGTGCTCAGGGGCTCCCGATCGCCCAGCCAGCCGGCGTAGACCGAGGACTGGTGGCCCCGGGCGGCCAGCCCCCGAGCCAGCCGCTGGGGCTGGAGGGTGCCCCCGCTGGTGAAGTTGGGGGGATAGTGGGCCGAGACGGTCAGGATGCGCATGTGGCGACGTACGCTATCGGTCGCCCATCCCGGGGCGCGACCCCGCTGTGGTCTACTGGTACTGACGTTCCGCCCTGTTCGCGCCGCCCCGACCCCCCGCTGTGGAGGCCTCCCCGTCCATGGAATCGCTGGCTGACCTGTCCCAGTCGCGGGACCTGCTGGTCAACCTGACATTGCGCGAGCTTCGGGGGAAGTACAAGCGGTCGGTGCTGGGTTGGACGTGGTCGTTGGTCAACCCCATCGCCCAGGTGGCCATCTTCTCGTTGGTCTTCGGCGTGCTGTTGAAGATCACGATCCCGAAGGGGCACCCCAGCGGCCTGCACAGCTTCCCCGTCTTCCTGTTCTGCGGCGTGCTGCCCTTCAACTTCCTGTCCAACGGCCTCAACGGTGGCATGTTCACGCTGCTGGGCAACGCCGGGTTGATCAAGAAGGTGTACTTCCGGCGCGAGATCCTGATCGTGTCCACGGTGATGTCCTTCGTGGTCACCTTCGCCATCGAGCTGGCCGTGCTCATGGTGTTCGTGATGGCGCTGGGCAGCTTCGTGCTGCCCTGGCTGCCGATGGTGCTGGTGCTGCTGGTCCTGCTCACCGTCTACACCATCGGCATCGCCCTGCTCTTCTCGGTGCTGAACGTGTACTTCCGCGACATGCAGTACCTGGTGGCCATCGGCCTGCAGCTCTGGTTCTACGCCACGCCCATCATCTACCCGCTGAGCCGGGTGCCGGGCACCAAGACCTACGGGGACCACACCATCCCGATCCGGGCCATCTACACGATCATCAACCCGATGGTCAGCTTCGTGGAGTGCTTCCGGGCCGTGCTCTACGACCGGCGCTGGCCGCCCATGAACATGCTGGGCTACGCCGCGCTGTGGGCCGTGGTGATGTTGTGGATCGGCGCGGTGGTGTTCCGCCACTTCGAGCCTCGTCTGGCCGAGGAGCTCTGATGGCCCCCGCCGCCATCGTGGTCGATGACGTCTCCAAGATGTTCCGGCTGTACCACGACCGCAACCAGAGCCTGAAGGCGGCGGTCATGCGCGGCCGTCGCGCCCGCTACGAGGAGTTCTGGGCCCTCCAGGGGGTGTCGCTGGAGGTCGAGCAGGGCACCACCTACGGGCTCATCGGGGAGAACGGCTCGGGCAAGAGCACCCTGTTGAAGTGCATGGCCCGCATCCTGCGCCCCGACGCCGGGCGCATCCAGGTCAACGGCAAGATCTCCGCCCTGCTCGAGCTGGGGGCCGGGTTCCACCCCGAGCTGTCGGGCAAGGAGAACGTGTACCTCAACGGCGCCATCCTGGGCCTTGGCTCCCGCCAGATCGACAAGGTGTTCGACGACATCGTCGAGTTCTCCGGGCTGGAGAAGATCATCGACACGCCCGTGAAGAACTACTCCTCGGGCCAGTACGTGCGCCTGGGCTTCTCGGTGGCCATCAACGTCGACCCGGACGTCCTGCTGGTGGACGAGGTGCTGGCCGTGGGCGACGAGGCCTTCCAGCGCCGCTGCAACGAGAAGTTCGCCGAGCTCCGGGCCGCCGACAAGACGATCGTGGTGGTGTCCCACGGCCTGGCCGCCATGCGCCTCATCTGCGACCAGATCGCCTGGTTCGAGCACGGACGCCTGCGGATGACCGGTCCGGCCAGCGACGTCATCGACCACTACATCGCCGAGGTGCAGGTCGACCGCCAGGAGGAGGAGGGCCTGGGCAACCGCTGGGGCTCGGGCGAGGTGCAGATCGACGAGGTGGAGATCATCGGCCCGGGCGGCGAGGCCACCGACCGCCTCCACACCGGGGAGAAGGTCGTCTTCCGGTTCCACTGGTCGGCCCGCGAGCCGGTGCCGGACCCGGTCTTCGGCCTGGCCCTGCACAGCATCGAGGGCCTGCTGGTGAGCGGCCCCAACAGCCGCGAGGCCGGGCTGTCGCTGGCCCGGGCCGAGGGAAGCGGCGTGGTCGACATCAGCGTCGAGCGGCTCCTGCTGCTGCCCGGCACCTACGACCTGACCGCGTCGGTCTACGACCACGCCATCGTCCACCCCTATGACTTCCGCCAGAAGGTGCTGCGCTTCCAGGTCGATCCGGGCACGCCGCACGAGAGCTTCGGCGGGGTGATGTCCCTCGACGGGCAGTGGTCGGCCGGCCAGGGTGGCGGGCCGGGGGTCACCCCGAACGGTGGTCCGCACCCGTCGAGCGGAGGCCGATGACCGAGCCGGTCCGGCGGCGAGTGGTCGTGGCCACCGCCGACACCCTCACCGAGCGCATGGCGGGACCGGCCATCCGGGCCTGGCGCATCGCCTGCGAGCTGGCCCAGGACCACGAGGTCAAGCTGATCTCGATCTCGCGGGCCGACATCACCCACGACCGGTTCGAGATCGCCCACGTGCCCCAGGGCCGCCGCTTGGCCGCCCTGGTGGAGTGGTGCGACGTGTTCGTGTTCCAGGGCTGGGTCATGGCGGGACAGTCCTGCTTCGATCGCACCGACCGCATCTTCGTGGTCGACGTCTACGACCCGATGCACCTCGAGCAGCTCGAGCAGAGCGACGACGGCGATCAGGACCTGCGTTGGCGCCACGTCGCCGACGCCACCGCGGTGTTGAACGAGCAGTTCGTGAAGGGGGACTTCTTCCTGTGCGCCAGCCCCAAGCAGCGTGACCTGTGGATGGGGCACCTGGCGTCGCTGGGGCGGGTGAACCCGGCCACCTACGACGCCGATCCCGGCTTGGACACGCTCATCGACGTGGTGCCCTTCGGCATCTCCGACGAGCCGCCGGTGCGCACCCGGCCGGCCATCAAGGGCGTGATGGAGGGCGTGGGCGTCGACGACGCCGTGATCCTGTGGGGCGGCGGCGTCTACAACTGGTTCGATCCGCTCACCCTGATCCACGCCATCGAACGCCTGGCCAAGCGCCGGCCGGATGTGCGGCTGGTGTTCCTGGGCATGCGCCACCCCAACCCGTTGATCCCCGAGATGCGCATGGCCACCGCGGCCCGGGCGCTGGCCGACGAGCTGGGCCTGACCGGGCGCCACGTCATCTTCAACGAGGAGTGGGTGGCCTTCGACGATCGGCAGAACTTCCTGCTCGATGCCGACATCGGCGTCAGCACCCACCTGCACCACGTCGAGACCGACTACTCGTTCCGCACGCGGATCCTCGACTACCTGTGGGCCAGCCTGCCCATCGTGTCCACCACCGGCGACTCGCTGGCCGACGAGATCGAGCGGCGTGGACTGGGGCTGACCGTCCCGCCCGGCGACGTCGAGGCCCTGGAGGAGGCGCTGTGGCTCCTGCTGTCCGACGCCGAGCTGGCCGGCGACTGCCGGGCCCACATCGCCGAGGCGGTTCCCGATCTGCGCTGGTCGAAGGTGCTCGAGCCGGTGGTGGCCTTCTGTCGCGATCCCCGCCAGGCGCCGGACCGGGCCACCGGACGGATCGACGTGCTCGGTCGGCACCGCACCGAGATCGGCCCGGCCGCCCGAGGCCTGCGCCACGACCTGGGTCTGGCCGTCGGCTACGTCCGCCAAGGCGGGATCACCATGCTGGTTCGCAAGGTCCGGGACCGCGTGACCCGGGTGACGGCCGCGTATCGCCGCGGAGGCTCGGTCTAGGGCTGGGGCGAGCCCCGGTGCCGGGCCTGGTCGACGGCCTGGCGGACCTTGGCCCGGGCCGAGCGCACGGCGGCCATGGCCTGTCGCTTGCCCTCGATGAGGCGGGCCTCGGCCGGGCTGACAGTCAGCAGCTCGGCGTCGCCGTGGGCGGGTGCCCCGTCGCTGCCCTCCACCAGGCAGGCGGCCTCGGCCAGCGCCTGGGCGCGCGCCGTGGGATCGGTGAGGTCCCGCTTGCGCAGGGTGGCGAAGAACTCGAGGTCGCCCGGCTCGGTCGGGTAGAGCCGCACCAGCTCGAAGTTGACCAGGCCGAGCCGCATGGCGGTGGTGAGGATGGCGCCGAACGACTCGGGCGTGAACGTGCTGCAGTGCACGTCCTGGTACTCGCCGGTCTCGGCCATGGCCTGGCAGCGGGCCAGGGCGAAGGCATCGGGGTCATCCACGTCCTGGCGACGCATCGGGGCGGGATCGAGACCGTTCCAGAGCTCGGCCGGGTTCACGTCGCCCAGGAAGTTGGCCTCGTGGTCGTAGATCTGCTCGAAGCTGGCGAACTGGAGATCCCGCAGGTAAGCATCCATGACCTGGGCCATGCTGGTGAGCTGACGGCGGGCATCGAAGGTGTAGCGCCGGTCGGGCAGGATCAGCGCCAGGATCCCGCCGTCGCGCAGGATCTCCTCGACCTGTTGCAGCCAGCCGAGCGGGTTGGGTATGTGCTCGAGCAGGTGGGAGGCGATGACGAAGTCGATGGGGCCGTCAGGACCCAGCACCTCGGTGAGCCGCAGGCCCGGCTTCCAGATGTAGTCGACGTCGACGAAGAGGTCGGCCCGCGGCGCGGCCTGGGGGTTGTCGGCGTACTTGGCCTGCAGCTCCTCCTTGGACGCGTGGTCGAGGTAGCGCACGTTGGGGTCGTCGCGGGGGAGTCGCGGGCTGTGCAACGCCCCGATCTCGATGCCCACCATGGTGGAGGTGTCGATCAGCTCCGCGTACTTGAACACCACATCGACGGCCATCAGGCGGAGAATCTATCGACGGTCGAGGTGGTGGGTTCGGTCACCTGGGTCACGAGCGAGCGAACAGCTCGAGCAGACGGCGGGCCGCGGCGGTGGCCCCCAGGACGCCGGCGGCCACGTCGGCCTCCAGCGGCTCGACCACGTCAGCCACCTGGGCGCGGTGGCGGAGCTGTTCGACCAGGGTGTCCTGCACCTCGGACCACATCCAGGCCACCGCCTGCGCGGCCCGGGCCCGGGCCAGCTCGCCGTCGTCGGTCACGGCCTGGCGGAACTGCTCGATCTGGTCCCACACCTCGGCCACCCCGTCGCCCTCGATCGACGAGCAGGCCAGCACCGGGGCGGTCCACGCCTGCCAGCGCGGCGCCACCAGGTGCAGGGCGTTGGTGTAGTCGCTCTGGGCCCGCCCGGCGGCCGCAGCCAGGTCGCCGTCGGCTTTGTTGACCACCACCAGGTCGGCCAGCTCCATGATCCCGCGCTTGACGCCCTGCAGCTCGTCGCCTCCACCGGGCGCCACCAGCAGGCAGAACAGGTCGACCATGTCGGCCACCGCCACCTCGGACTGGCCCACGCCGATGGTCTCCACCACCACCACGTCGAAACCGGCCGCCTCGCACAGCAACATGGCCTCGCGGGTCCGCCGGGCCACCCCACCCAGCTGGGTCCCCCCGGGCGAGGGTCGGATGTACACATCCGGGTGGCGCGACAGCTCGACCATGCGGGTCTTGTCGCCCAGGATGGAGCCACCGGTGCGGCTGGACGACGGGTCCACGGCCAGCACGGCCACCCGGTGGCCCTGTTCGGCCACGTGCAGGCCGAAGCGCTCGATGAAGGTGGACTTGCCCACGCCGGGGGCGCCGCTGACCCCGATGCGCACCGACCGGCCGGTGTCGCCCAACAGGGCCGCGAGCACGATCTCGGCGTCGGCTCGGTGATCGGGTCGGGTGGATTCGGCCAGGGTGATGGCCCGGGCCAGGGCGCGCCGGTCCTGGGCCCGGATGCCCGCGATCAGCTCGTCGGCGGTGTTCACCGGATCCTCAGGCGTGGCTCCGACGTTCCTGCACCAGCGTCAGCACCTTGCGGGCGGCGTCGGGCACGTTGGTCCCGGGTCCGAACACGGCGGCCACGCCGGCCGCGTACAGGGTGTCGTAGTCCTGAGGTGGCACCACGCCGCCCACCACCACCACCACGTCGTCGGCCCCAGCGGCCGCCAGCTCACCGATGAGCTGGGGGACCAGGGTGAGGTGGCCGGCGGCCTGGCTGGACACCCCGACCACGTGCACGTCGTTCTCGACCGCGTCGCGGGCCACCTCGGCGGGCGTCTGGAACAGCGGTCCGACGTCGACGTCGAAGCCCAGGTCGGCGAAGGCGGTGGCGATCACCTTGGCACCCCGGTCGTGGCCGTCCTGGCCCATCTTGCACACCAGGATGCGGGGCCGGCGGCCCTGGTCGGCGGCGAAGGCCTCGACGTCGTGGCGGATGGCGGCGAAGCCCTCGTCGCCCTCGTAGGCCTTGGCCATCACCCCCGAGAGCGTACGGGTGTCGGCCCGGTGGCGACCGAACACCTCCTCCATGGCCGAGGAGATCTCGCCCACCGTGGCCCGGGCCCGGGCCGCGTCGATGGCCAGCGCCAGCAGGTTGGCGTCGCCCCGCGCGCCTGTCGTGATGGCGGCCAGCGCGGCCTGGCAGGCGGGCTCGTCGCGGTTGGCCCGCACCTTGGCCAGCTTGGCGATCTGGCCTTCGCGCACCGCGGTGTTGTCGATGCTCAACACGTCGACCAGCTCGACGTCCTCGGGCACGTACTTGTTGACCCCCACCACCACGTCGTGGCCCTGGTCGACGCGGGCCTGGCGCTGCGCGGCGCTGCGCTCGATGGCCAGCTTGGGCATGCCCGACTCGACGGCCTTGGTCATGCCGCCCAGGCCCTCGACCTCCTCGATGAGCTTCCAGGCATCGGTGGCCAGCGCGTCGGTGAGGGCCTCGACGTAGTAGCTGCCGCCCAGGGGATCGACCACGTGGGTGATGCCGGACTCCTCGGCCAGGATGAGCTGGGTGTTGCGGGCGATGCGGGCGCTGAACTCGGTGGGCAGGCCCAGGGCCTCGTCGAAGGCGTTGGTGTGCAGGCTCTGGGTGCCGCCCAGCACCGCGGCCATGGCCTCCACGGCCGTGCGCACCACGTTGTTGTAGGGGTCCTGCTCGGTGAGCGACACGCCGGAGGTCTGGCAGTGCGTGCGCAGCATGAGCGACTGGGCCTTGCGGGGCTCGAACTGGCTCATGACCTTGTGCCACAGGAGCCGGGCGGCGCGCAGCTTGGCCACCTCCATGAAGAAGTTCATGCCGATGGCGAAGAAGAAGCTGAGCCGACCGGCGAACTCGTCGACGTCGAGGCCCTGGGCCAGCGCGGCCCGCACGTACTCCATGCCGTCGGCGATGGTGAAGGCCAGCTCCTGGGTGGCCGTGGCCCCCGCTTCCTGCATGTGGTACCCGGAGATGGAGATGGAGTTGAAGCGGGGCATGTTGCGGGCGGTGTGGCTGATGATGTCGGCCACGATCCGCATGGAGGGCTCGGGCGGGTAGATGTAGGTGTTGCGGACCATGAACTCCTTGAGGATGTCGTTCTGGATGGTGCCGCTGAGCTGAGCCTGGTCCACGCCCTGCTCCTCGCCGGCCACCACGAACATGGCCAGCACGGGGATGACCGCTCCGTTCATGGTCATCGACACCGACATCTTCTCGAGGGGGATGCCGTCGAAGAGCACCTTCATGTCCTCGACCGAGTCGATGGCCACCCCCGCCTTGCCCACGTCGCCTTCCACTCGGGGGTGGTCGCTGTCGTAGCCCCGGTGGGTGGCCAGGTCGAAGGCCACCGACAGGCCCATCTGCCCGGCGGCCAGGTTGCGCCGGTAGAAGGCGTTGGACTCCTCGGCGGTGGAGAAGCCGGCGTACTGGCGGATGGTCCACGGCCGGTTGGCGTACATCGACGCCCGCACGCCGCGCACGAACGGGGGGAAGCCCGGCAGGTCGTCGCGCTGGGCGGCGGGAACCGACGCCAGGTCCTCGGCCGTGTACAGGGGCTTCACGTCGATGCCTTCGGGCGTGGTCCAGGTCAGCGAGTCAGGGTCGGCGCCCTTGAGCTCGGTGCCCACCAGCTCCCGCCAGTCGGCCACGCTGATCTGTGGCTCGGTGTCGTCGTGCTCGGTCACCCGGCCAGCCTACGAGGTGCGCTCGGCTGGCCGGAAAACGCCGCCGGAACTCGGCGCCTCAGCTCCCCGGTGGCAGGTAGTAGCCGACCACGTCGGCCACCAGGTCGGTGCGGCCGAGCAGGTTGAACAAGGCGATGACGCCACCGGCGCCGACCTGGACGGTGACCAGGTTGGCGATGGTGGTCCCGGCGGTGAAGTTGATGTTGGAGGCGGTGGGCAGCCCGGATCCGGCCGGCCAGACGGTGACGTAGCTCGAGCTGGTGGGGTTGGTGACGGTCAGGTTGAGCACCACCGCGGTGGCGTTGGACGGAACCGGGCTGACGCCGTCCACGGTCAGGCCGCTGATCTGGCCGGGTCCCCAAGGCGAGGTGTAGCCGCCGGTGCCGTTGCGGGAGTCGAGCACCCGGCTGGGAGCCAGGGCCACGAACGGGTCACCGCCTCCGGGCGTGTAGTAGCCGACCACGTCGGCCACCAGGTCGGTGCGGCCGAAGAGGTTGAACAGGTCGATGGCACCGCCGGCGCCGACCCGGACGGTGACCAGGTTGGCGATGGTCTGGCCCGGCGGAGAAGTTGATGTTGGAAGCGGTGGGCAGCCCGGATCCGGCGGGCCAGGCGGTGACGTAGCTCGAGATGGTGGGGTTGGTGACGGTCAGGTTGAGCACCACGGCCGTGGCGCTGGTGGGCACGCCGCCCACGCCGGCCACCACCAGGCTGCGGGTCTCGTCCTGGGACCAGGCGGTGGTGTAGCCGCCGGTGCCGTTGCGGGAGTCGAGCAGGCGCACCGGGCTCATCGCGGTGAACCCGTCACCGGCGGCGGTGGTGTAGTAGCCGACCACGTCGGCCACCAGATCGACCTGGCCGTGGATGTTGTACAGGTCGACCGACTCTCCCGCCCCGACCTGGACGGTGACCAGGTTGGCGATGGTCTGGCCCGCCGAGAAGTTGACGTTGGAGGCGGTGGGGATGACCCCGCCGCTGGGGGTGGCGGTCACGTAGCTGGCCGCGGTGGCGTCGGTGGCGGTGAGGTTGAGGACCACGGCGGTGGCGTTGGCCGGCACGCCGCCGACGCCGGCCACGCGCAGCGACCGGGTCTGGCCCGCACTCCAGGGCGTGGTGTAGCCGCCGGTGCCGATGCGGGAGTCGAGCAGGCGGGTCGGGCTCAACGCCTGGAAGGAGCCGGCCGGCCCGGATCCGCTGGCGTAGACGCAGCCCAACGCGGTGTTGCCCACGCCGCCCAGCACGTTGTCGCCGTAGGCGCACACCTGGTGGGCTCCCACGGGCAGGGCCAGCTCGATGTCGAAGCCGTGGAGGGCGCCGTAGCTGGGATAGACCGCGGCCACGTCAGGTCGGTACACCGACGCCAGCGTCTGAGTGGCCGAGCCGCCGTCGATGGTCAGGGTCACGTCGATCGGCGCGGTGGTGTCGGGATCGATGGACCAGCCCCGTATCTCGGCCCCGCCGGGTTTGGTGACCGGAGCGTTCACGCCGCCGAAGGGGGTGCGGGCGATGGCGTCCGGGCCCAGGGCCACGAACCGGGGCCCGTACACGCCGGCCACCTCGGACGCCTCGTCGTCCCAGGTGTTGACGCTGTACACCCCGATGATGCCGGCCGAGGTGTTGATCAGGCGGCCGCCGTAGACGAACCAGTTCGACGGGAGCGGGCCGAGCGGCGGCTGGCCCTCGTCGAAGAGCGTGCCCACGGCCACGAACGGCCCGGTGAGCGACGCCGACCACCAGCCGTTGGTGTCGGTGGACAGCACCGACAGCTGGTTGTTGGCCAGGAAGCCGGTGCCGGTGGGCATCACGTGCAGCTCGATCCCACTGAGCGAGGTGATGCCCAACGGGGCGGCGCTGGACATGGACGACGACCACCCCGAGGCGGTGTGGAACTGCAGCGTGGCCGGGTCCATCTCCAGGTCGGTGCGGGCCACGTAGCAGGCCGGCGTGCCCGACTGGGCGCAGCCGTAGAGGTAGGTCACGCCGCCGTTGACCAGGATCGACTGGCCGAACTGGGCCACGTCGTTGCTCCCGTAGCTGAACAACGTCTGGGCGCTGAGCAGGGTGATCGACGGCTCGACCGCGTAGTGCAGCACGTCGACCCCGAGCACCGCCCAGCCCCACTGTCCGCCGGTGGTCACCCGCACGTGGGTGGCCACGATGGACAGGATCCCGGTGCTCGGGTCGTAGGTGCCGTCGTCGGGCCAGTACCAGTCGGTGGTGTTGGGCTCGGGGATGGCCGAGGTCCAGTTGTAGCCGCTCTGGCCCAGCAGGTAGGCGAAGCAGGTGTTGTCGTACTGCACCACCATCGAGTTGTGGACCAGCCCCGACGTGGTCAGCGGGCCGTAGTAGGGACCGCCACCGATGTAGGTGTCGCCGAACAGCCACAGCGTCCGACCCCCGTCGATGGGGACGGGCTGGGCGCCGTCACCTCCACCCCAGGCCGGGCCCCGTACGTTGAAGGCGGCCTGCAGGCCGGCGGCGGTGGAGGTGGTGGCCGTGCAGTTGTGCTGGGCGATGCTCAACGCCGGCGTGCTGGCCGGGGTGGCGCCGGCCCGGCTGGATGGCGCCGGGCTCGTGGCCGCGTGGGTCCCGGGGGGCGGCGGCGCAGCGGTGTGGATGCCGCTGATCGGCGCCCGGGTCGTCGCCGGGGCGGCCACGGGAGCGGTTGCTGGGGGGACGGCTCGAGCCGGCTGGGCCAGGGCGATGCCGGGTGCGGCGGCCAGCACCAGCACTGCCAGCACGGCCCAGCCCCGAATGCGCATCAGATCCCTCGCCATCTTCCGCCAGCTCGCCGGGCACCGCGGGTGGCAGATCACGATCGGCGGATGGCCTCCATCGCGGTTCCGGCGCCACTGCCGGGTGCTGGTCGACAGGGTACTCCCTGGTCCCCGCCGACCTCTCGCGCCCTGCCCGGTCGGGGGATCGGGCGGACGGTCGGCGCCGGACCGGGGGCAGGACGGGGGGATCGGCACCGGCCCATGGGACCGCGGAAGTGTGAACGACCCGTGAGCAGGCCGTGAAGTCCGGACCAACGTTGCCACCCCGGGCGACCCCTCGCGTCGCCCAGAACGCCGGGCGTGGCCGGGTAGCCTCGAAGGATGGCCAAGCGCTTCGTCATCATCGGAGGTGGGCCCGCCGGCAACCAGGCCGCCACCCACGCCGCCCGCCTCGGCGCCGAGGTGACCCTGGTCGAGCGGGACATCGTGGGCGGCGCCGCCCATCTGTGGGACTGCATCCCCTCGAAGGCCATGATCGCCACCGGCGGGGCGCTCTCCCAGATCAACCAGGCGCCGGGCATGGGCATCACCGGCGTGTCCGCCCACCTCGACTTCGATTCGTTGCGCCAGCGCATCACCGTCATCCAGGACAAGCTCCGCTCGTCGGTGTGCACCCTGCTCGACAGCCAGGGCGTGCAGATGCTGGAGGGAACGGGCCGGATGAAGGGGCCGCGCGAGATCGTGGTGGAGACGGCCGACGGGCTGGTCGAGCTCGAGGCCGACTTCGTCCTGTTGAGCACCGGCAGCCGACCCCGCATCCCGGACTGGGCGCCGGTGGACGGCAACCGAGTGTTGACCACCCGCGACGCCTACCCGCCCGCCGAGCTGCCCGAGCACCTGGTGGTGGTGGGCTCGGGGGTGACGGGCGTCGAGTTCGTCCACATGTTCTCCGCCTTCGGCTGCCAGGTGACGCTGATCGTCAGTCGTCAGCAGGTGCTGCCCCAGAAGGATCCCGAGGTGGCCGCGGCGCTCGAGCAGGACTTCATCGCCCGGGGCGTGCGCCTCTACAAGGGGGCCCGGGCCGTGGGCATCGACGTCACCGACGAACAGGTCACGGTGCGTTGCGACGACGGCCGGGTGGCCACCGGCAGCCATGCCCTGCTGGCCATCGGCTCGTTGCCCAACTCCGAGCGGCTGGGATTGGACGAGGCGGGCGTCGAGCACGACCACGGCTACGTGGTGGTGAACCACAACTGCCAGTCCAACGTGGCCCACATCTACGCGGCCGGTGACCTGTCGGGCAAGTTGCCGTTGTCGTCGGTGGCGGCCATGCAGGGCCGCAAGATCGCCGAGCACGCCATGGGCCTGCACGCCGGACCCCACCGCCATCTCGACTACGAGAAGGCGGCATCGGCCATCTTCACCGTGCCCGAGATCGCGGATGTGGGGTTGGCCGAGGCCGACGCCTTCGCCGACGGCCGCAAGATCCGGGTGACCAAGGTGCCGTTCTCGGCCAACGCCAAGGCCTTGATCGAGAACGATCCCCGCGGGTTCGTCAAGATCATCTCCGATCCGGCCACCGGGGTGGTGTTGGGCGGGTCGATCGTGGGTCGCAACGCGGCGGAGCTCATCTCCGTGATCGCGCTGGCGGTCACGGCCGGGTTGCGGGTGACCGACATCGTCGAGAGCCTGCTGGTCCACCCGGCTCTGGCCGAGGCCCTGGCCGACGCCGCCGAATGAACGTGCTCCCCGACGACGCGCCGCGCCCGCGCGAGCCGAGCGACTTCCCGCCGACCGGCCCGAACTCGCTGGCCGGCTTCTGGGCCAGAGCCGGGGCGCGGACCTTCGACGTCATCCTGGTGGCCGTCCCCGCGGTGATGGTGCTCGTGCCCTTCGCCACCTACAAGGGCAACCAGGTGACGTCGGTGCCCCAGTGGGCCTTCCTGCCCTTCATCGCCATGTTCGCCACCTACGAGATCGTGCTGTTGTCCTGGACCGGCCAGACCCTGGGCAAGATGCTGACCGGCGTGCGGGTGGCGCAGCTGGTGAACGGTCGACGGCCCGAGGTGGGCCAGTCGGCGCTGCGGTCGCTGCTGCCCCTGACCGTGCTGGCCATCCCCGTGATGGCGCTGGCCTGCCCGCTGATCTACCTCACCTCCATCTTCAATCCCCTGGGCCGTGGCATCCACGACCAGGCCGGCGGCACCGTGGTGGTGCGCAGCCGGTGACCGCCGCCGTCGAGATCCGCGGGCTGCGCAAGGTCTACGGGGACACGGTGGCCGTCCGCGACATCGACCTGATCATCGAGCCCGGTGAGATCCTGGCGTTGCTGGGTCCGAACGGCGCGGGCAAGACCACCACGGTCGAGATCCTGGAAGGATTCCGCCCCCGCGACGCCGGCTCAGTGGCCGTGCTGGGCATCGACCCGGCCCAGGGCGGTCGGGCGCTGCGCGAGCGGGTGGGGATCGTGCTGCAGTCCAGCGGCATCGACCAGTTCCTGACCGTGCGAGAGGTGCTCGCCCTCTACGCCGGCTACTACCCCCGCTCGGTCGACATCGACGAGCTGCTCGAGACGGTGGGACTGTCCGAGAAGGCCGGCAGCCGCGTGCGCAACCTGTCCGGCGGCCAGCAGCGGCGCGTCGACCTGGCCCTGGGGTTGGTGGGCGACCCCGAGCTGGTGTTCCTGGACGAGCCGACCACCGGCTTCGATCCCAGCGCCCGCCGGGGCGCGTGGGAGGTGGTCACCAGCCTCCGGGGCCAGGGCAAGACGGTGTTGCTCACCACGCACTACATGGACGAGGCCCAGCACCTGGCCGACCGGGTGGCGGTCATGTCGGGTGGTTCGCTGGTGGCGTTGGGTCCCCCCGACCAGTTGGGGGACGCGACACCGGTATGGCCACCGTGCGGTTCCTGCTGCCGGACGGCGTCACGCCCGACGAGCTGCCGGTGGCGGTGCGAAGCGAGGGCGACGGGCTGGTGTTCGAGACCGACTCGCCGACGCCGGAGCTGCACCGCCTCACCAGCTGGGCGCTGGAGCGGGGGATCGAGCTGGCCGGTCTGACGGTCAGCCGGCCGTCGCTCGAGGACGTCTACCTGGAGCTCACCGCCGATGACCAGGGGGCATCATGAGCGACCTGGGCCTGGCCCGGCGCCAGGTGGTGGCCGAGCAGCGCAGCTTCTGGCGCAACCCGGCGGCGGCCGGGTTCACCATCATCTTCCCGCTCCTGCTGCTGGTGGTGTTCGCCAGCCTCAACAGCGGGACCCGCCTGCGCGAGCTGGGCAACATCCGGTTCATCGAGTACTACGTGCCCGGGATCCTGGCTTACGCGGTGATCGCCGCCTGCTTCATGAGCCTGGCCATGAACCTGACCCGCCAGCGCGACGAGGGCATCCTGAAGCGCAAGCGAGCCACGCCGTTGCCGGCCTGGGCCTTGATCGCCGGCTTGGTGGGCAGCTCCATCATCATCGCCTTCGTCCTGTCGGTGGCCACCATCGGTCTGGGCATGGTGGTGTACGGGAACCACGCCCCCGGCCACCCGGTGTGGCTGGTGCTGGTCATCGTGCTCGGCGCCATCACGTTCGCGTCGCTGGGAGTGGCCATCACCGCGGTGATCCCCAACGCCGACGCGGCCCCGGCCATCATCAACATCGTGGTGCTGCCCCTGGTGTTCCTGTCGGGCACCTTCTTCCCGATCGGGAGCCGCACCCTGGACAACATCAGCAACGTGTTCCCGGTGCGCCCGTTCCAACAGGCCCTGTTCGCCGCCTTCAACCCCAATCACCTGACGGCCCACCCGCCGTGGCGCGATCTGGCCACGCTGGCGTTGTGGGCCGTGCTCGGGGTGGTGGTGGCGGCCCGCACGTTCCGTTGGGACCGCCGTCGGGCCTAACCCATTGGCCCTCCGGTCGGCAAGCCTCCCTGCGGGCGCTTCGCCATCTGGGTGTCACCGGTCCAGCGGCTCCGCCCTGGCGGGCTGCGCCTTCAACCGTCGTCGGCAAGCCTCCCTGCGGGCGCTTCGCCATCTGGGTGTCACCGGTCCAGCGGCTCCGCCCTGGCGGGCTGCGCCTTCAACCGTCGTCGGCAAGCCTCCCTGCGGGCGCTTCGCCATCTGGGTGTCACCGGTCCAGCGGCTCCGCCCTGGCGGGCTGCGCCTTCAACCGTCGTCGGCAAGCCTCCCTGCGGGCGCTTCGCCATCTGGGTGTCACCGGTCCAGCGGCTCCGCCCTGGCGGGCTGCGCCTTCTAGCTGATGATTACCACGACGTCGCCGCTGCCGACGGAGTCGCCGGCGCTCACCTTGATCTCGGTGACGGTGCCGGCCTTGTCGGCGGCGATGTTGTTCTCCATCTTCATGGCTTCGAGGACGCACATGGTCTGCCCGGCCTCGATCTCCTGGCCCACCTCGACCAGGATCTTCACGATGGTGCCCTGCATGGGGACCGCCACCGCGCCCGAGCCACCCACCGCCGCGCCGGAGCCGGATCCGCCGCTGCGCCGGGGCCGGGCCGCAGCCGCCGCGCCCGGGGCGGGTGCACCCACGCCGGCGGACTCGGGCACCCAGAGGCTGACCGCGTAGCGCTTGCCGTTGACCTCGACGTCGACGTCGCGCTTGACCTTGGGCTCCTCGTCGTCGGTCCCGGCGGCCGGCGTTGGGGCCGAGTCCACGCCGGTCAGGTCGAGCGTGTCCTCCACCCACTTGGTCGAGTGGGTGGCGGCCACGAAGTCGGGGTGGCTGAGGATGGCCACGTCGGCCGGGATGGTGGTGGCGATGCCCTCGATGCGGAACTCGCGCAGGGCCCGGAGCATGCGGGCGATGGCGGTGGGCGCGATCGTGGCCCCAGACGATGAGCTTGCCCACCAGGTTGTCGTAGAACTGGCTGACCGTGTCGCCCGACTCGTATCCGCCGTCCCACGCGCGTGCCGAAGCCGTCCGGCGGCACCAGCTTGGTGATCGGTCCGGGCGAGGGCAGGAACTTGCCCCCGGCCGGGTTCTCGGCGTTGACCCGCACCTCGATGGCGTGGCCGCGCAGCTCGATGTCGTCCTGGGTGAACGACAGCTGCTCGCCCGACGCCGACCCGGATCTGCTCGGCCACCAGATCGATGCCCGACACCATCTCGGTCACCGGGTGCTCGACCTGCAGGCGGGTGTTCATCTCCAGGAACCAGAACTCGCCGTCCTGGAAGAGGAACTCGACGGTGCCGGCGTTGTAGTACCCGCAGGCCTTGGCCACCTTGACTGCGGCGTCGCCCATGGCCTGGCGGATCTCGGGTGGGAAGGCCGGCGCCGGGCTCTCCTCGATGAGCTTCTGGTGGCGGCGCTGCGCCGAGCAGTCCCGCTCGGCGACCCACACGCAGTTGCCGTGCTGGTCGCCGATGATCTGCATCTCGACGTGGCGCGGCCAGGTCAGGTAGCGCTCGACGTAGCACTCGCCGCGGCCGAAGCCCTTGAGGGCCTCGCTGCTGGCCGACTCGAAGGCCGCCGCCGCCTCGTCGGCGCGCGTTGACCACGCCGCATGCCCCGACCCGCCGCCGCCGTAGGCCGCCTTGATGGCCACCGGCCAGCCGTGCTGCTCGCCGAAGGCGATCGACCTCGTTGGCGTCGGTCAGGAACTCGGTGGTGCCGGGCACGCCGGCCACGCCGGCGCTTGGCCGCGGCGATGCGGCTCGACACCTTGTCACCCATGACCTCGATGGCCTCGGGCGGCGGTCCGATGAAGGCCACGCCGCGCTCGGTGATGGCCCGGGCGAAGTCGGTGTTCTCGGAGAAGAAGCCGTAGCCCGGGTGCACGCCGTCGGCGCCGCTGCGCTCGATGGCGTCGAGGATCTTGTCGGTGCGCAGGTAGCTGTCGGCGGCCGTCTCGCCGCCCAGCGCGTAGGCCTCGTCGGCCAACCGGACGTGGAGGGCGTCGCGATCGAGGTCGGTGTACACGGCGACGGTGGCGATGCCCATCTCCTGGCAGGCGCGGATGACACGGACGGCGATTTCGCCTCGGTTGGCGATCAGAACCTTTGTGAGCACGCCATATGGTTACAGGGATGAGGGGGGACCGTGCCAGATCAGCGCTGGCCGGCACCCGCTTCGCCGACCTCCACTGGGTGGACGAGACCGGTTCCACCAACCGCGATGTGGCCGTGCTGGCGGCTTGCGGGGCGCCCGACGGGCTGGTCCTGGTGGCCGATCACCAGACCGCCGGGCGCGGTCGGCTGGATCGATCCTGGGTGGCTCCGCCGGGAGCCGCGCTGCTGATGTCGGTGCTGGTGCGTCCCACGCTCGACCCGGCCTACGTCCCGCTGTTGACGGTGGCCATGGCCCTGGCGGTTCGCGAGAGCGCCGGACAGGGGGTGGCGGCTCAGCTCAAGTGGCCCAACGACGTGGTGGTGGACGGCGACCCGCCGCGCAAGCTGG
This sequence comes from uncultured Microthrixaceae bacterium, assembly GCA_963793965.1. Taxonomy (GTDB): domain Bacteria; phylum Actinomycetota; class Acidimicrobiia; order Acidimicrobiales; family Acidimicrobilacustridaceae; genus UBA4742. Next base: position 130,382 of record CAWCCB010000002.1, on the reverse strand, counting down.
CCGGCATCCTGGCCGAGTCGCGACTGGACGGCGACGGGTCGATGGCGGTGGTGGTGGGGGTCGGCATCAACGTCAACTGGCCCACGCCGCGGCCGCCCGAGCTCGAGGATCTGGCCGCCACGGCCACCGCCCTCAACCTGGAGCGAGGCACCACCGTGGATCGCCAAGATCTGTTGGTGGCGGTCCTGCTCGCCTTCGAGGACTGGTGCCGCGGGCTGGAGGCGCCCGATCCGATCGGGCGCTCCCGGTTGATCGACGCAGCCCGGCAGGCGTCGGCCACCCTGGGTCGGCGGGTGCGCGCCGATCTGGGCAGCCGGTGGGTGGAGGGTGAGGCGGCGGACCTCGACGAGCGCGGTGACCTGATCGTGGTCGACGACCAGGGGGCGCGTCATGTGATCTCCGCGGGCGACGTGATCCACCTCCGCCCGGCCGGCTGAGCGTCGGTCAGGGGTCGAGGTCGTGGGCCATGAGCTCGGCCAAGGCGGCCGCGGCTGGGGTGGTGAGCGGCCCCGGGGCGGTCAGGGGCCGCCCGTCGATGGAGGCGATGGCCTGGACGTCACGGGTGGACGAGGTCAGGAAGGCTTCGTCCACTTTGGTCAGGTCGGCCACGTCCAGGTCCACCTGGTCCACCGCGACCAGCTCGCAGATGAGTTCGCGGGTGATGCCGGCCAGGCAGCCCGACGTGAGTGGCGGGGTGAGCAGGCGGCCCTGGCGACCCACGAAGATGTTGCTCCCGGTCCCCTCGCACAGCCGACCCTGGGTGTTGGCGAAGATGGCTTCGGAGGCCCCCTGGGCGTGGGCCCGCTCCAGCGCCACCACGTTCTCGGCGTAGGAGGTGGTCTTCAGGCCGGCCACCGCGCTGCGTTCGTTGCGGGGCCATTCCACGGTGACCACCGCGGTGGTGGGCTCCCAGGTGGGCGACGGGGCGGTGGCCACCACCACCGTCGGGCCGGCCGCGCCCCGGTCCGACCCCAGTGGGCTCACGCCGCCGGTGACGGTGAGGCGCAGGCGGCCGGTGTCGACATGGTTGGCGGTCACCACCGCGGCCAGGGTGACCCCCAGCTGCTCGTCATCCACGGCCAACTCGATCCCCAGCCCGGCCAGCGAGCGACGCAGTCGGGCCAGGTGGCGACGCACGGCGAACGCCGTGCCCCGCACCACCTGGAGGGTCTCGAACACGCCGTCGCCCACCGTCAGGCCATGGTCGAAGGCCGACACCGAGGCGGTGGCTTCGTCCACCAGTTCGCCGTCGATGGCCACCACCGGCCCGCTCGTGCCCATCGACCTAGCCTCCCACGATCACCGGGCGAGCCGAGGCCAGCTCGGTGGGGACGAGAGCGGGACCGAGGACACGCCTACCATCCTGGCCGATGACCATCGAGTTGACCGACGAGCAGGAGGCGCTGCGCGCCATGGTGCGCGACTTCGCCCAGCGCGAGATCGCTCCTCACGCCGAGGCGTGGGACCGTGACCACGTCTTCCCGGTGGAGGTGGTCCGGGCCATGGGCGACCTGGGCCTGTTCGGCATCCCCTTCCCGGTCGAGTACGGCGGCGGGGGGGCCGGCCTGGTGTCGCTGTGCGTGGCCATCGAGGAGCTGGCCCGGGTTGACCAGTCCATGGCCATCACCCTGGAGGCCGGCGTGGGCCTGGGGGCCAACCCCATCTACCAGTTCGGAACCGAGGACCAGCGCCAGCAGTGGCTGCCCGACCTGGTGGCCGGCCGGGCCCTGGGCGGCTTCGGGCTGACCGAGCCCGACGCCGGCTCCGACGCCGGCGGCACCCGCACCCGGGCGGACCTCGACACCGAGACCGGGGAGTGGGTGCTCAACGGGGAGAAGGCCTTCATCACCAACTCCGGCAGCGAGCTGACCTCGATCGTCACCGTCACTGCCGTCACCGGGTCGATGGGAGACCCACCCCGCGCCCAGAAGGCTCGGGCGCCCGAGATCAGTGCCATCGTGGTGCCGGCCGGCACGCCCGGCTTCGAGGTGGCCCCGCCGTACCGCAAGATGGGCTGGCACGCCTCGGACACCCACGGCCTGGTCTTCGACCACTGCCGGGTGCCGGCGGCCAACCTGTTGGGGGAGCGGGGCCGAGGCTTCGCCAACTTCCTGAGCATCCTCGACGACGGCCGGGTGGCCATCGCCGCGCTGGCGGTAGGCGTGATCGAAGCCTGCCTGGAGGCCACCGTGGCCTACGCCAACCAGCGCTACAGCTTCGGGCGACCCATCGGCTCCAACCAGGCGGTGGCCTTCAAGTGCGCCGACCTGGCCGTGATGGCGGCAGCCGCCCGGGCGCTCACCTACGACGCCGCCGCCCGCCGCGACGCCGGCCGACCGTTCAAGCGGGAGGCGGCGATGGCCAAGCTCTACGCCACCGAGGCGGCGGTGACCGCCACCCGGGAGGCCACCCAGATCTTCGGGGGCTACGGCTTCATGGACGAGACGCCGGTGGCCCGCTTCTACCGGGACGCCAAGATCCTCGAGATCGGCGAGGGAACCAGCGAGATACAGCGCCTGGTGATCAGTCGGGAGCTCGGGCTGCCTCTAGGATAGGTCGGTGTCCGACCGCTCCCGACGGCCCCGACGGCGCCGGACCTGGCCCCAGCGGCTGCTGCTCACGCTGAACGTGTGCGTGGCGCTGCTGTGCTTCGCCTCTGCCGCCGGCCTGTCCTACGTCTTCCGCCAAGCCACCAACGTGGCCCGCTTCAGCCTGGCCACCACCCTGGATCAGCCGGCCAAGAAGGGCCAGCCCGAGAACTTCCTGCTGGTGGGGGTGGACAGCGCCGCGGGCATCAACAAGAACGACCCGATCAACATCGGCCGGGGCGCCACCCAGAACACCGACACGATCATGATCCTGCGGCTCGACCCCGAGTCGGGCAAGGCCCAGCTCCTGTCGCTGCCCCGTGACCTGTGGGTCAAGATCGCCGGCACCAGCTACCACGAGAAGATCAACTCGGCCCTGGCCACCGGGGGGCCCACCGAGCTCATCAAGACCATCCAGCAGAACTTCGGCATCCCCATCAACCACTTCGTGCAGGTCGACTTCGAGGCCTTCCGGTCGCTGGTGAACGCGGTCGGGGGCATCCCCATCTACTTCCCGTGGCCGGCCCGCGACGTCCACACCGGGCTGAACGTCACCCAGCCGGGGTGCACCACCCTCGACGGGGTGCAGGGCCTGGCCTACGCCCGGTCGCGCTACTTCGAGAGCTACCAGGACGGACGCTGGCAGAGCGACCCGACCAGCGACATCGGACGCATCGCCCGCCAGCAGCAGTTCATCAAGCTGGCGCTCAAGCGGGCCATCTCCAAGGGCGCCCGCAACCCGTTCGTGGACAGCGAGCTCATCGGCACGGCCCAGAAGGACGTGACCCTCGACAACCAGCTGACCACCCAGGATCTGCTCGACCTGGCCACGCAGTTCCACAACTTCAACCCCGACGACCTCGAGGTGTTCACCCCGCCCACCACCGGTTCGGTGATCGGTGGCGCCGACGTGCTGCTGTTGAACTCGCTGGCCGCCCAGCCGATCTTCAACCGGTTCCGCGACCTGTCCAGCGCGGCCAACCCCAACGGGGGGATCGAGGTCTCGGTCACCAACGGCTCCGGTCGTTCGGCCCAGGCCCAGGTGGTGCTCGACTCGTTCGCCAAGCTCGGCTTCATCACCGTCGATTCGGGGGACGCCTCGAGCTTCCGCAACACCCACACCACCGTCCGCTACGCCCCGGGCCAGGAGGCGGCCGCCGTGCAGGTGGCGCGCTACCTGACCATCAACCCGGTGTTCGTGGCCGACCGGACGCTGGTCGGCCCCCAGGTGGTGCTGGCCACCGGCCTGGACTTCACCGGCCTGGCCGCCTCCCCACGACCGGCGTCGGACTTCGCCGCCTTCCTGGCCACCACGACTACCACGACCCCCGGTAGCGCCCCATCAGCCACGACGCCCACCAGTACGGCCAGTATGGTGCCCAGCACCCCACCGGGGCAGCTCTGCGGCTGAGTGCGGGCTGCGGCCGGGACCCGTCGAGGTCCGGCGCGTCCGCAGCGGGCGACCTTCGAGAACCGGCTCCACGAGAACAGGACACTGCGTCATGGCTGAGATCGCCATCATCGGGACCGGGCTATGTCGGGCTGACCACCGGCGCCTGCTTCGCCCATCTCGGGCACCGAGTGGTGTGCGCCGACATCGTGGCCGAGAAGGTGGAGCGCCTGTCCCGGGGCGAGATCCCGATCTTGGAGGCCGGCCTGTCCGAGCTGGTGCGCGAGGGCCTGGATTCGGGGCGGCTGAGCTTCGTGCTGGGCGCGGCCGAAGCGGCGGCGGAAGCCGAGTTCGCCTACCTGTGCGTGCCCACCCCCCAGGGTGCCGACGGATCGGCCGACCTGAGCTACATCGAGGCGGCCGCGGCCGAGATCGCCGAGGTGCTGGCCCCCGGGACGGTGGTGGTGAACAAGTCCACGGTGCCGGTGGGGTCCACCCGGCGGGTGGAGCAGGCGCTGGGTCGCTCCGACGTGGCGGTGGTGTCCAACCCCGAGTTCCTGCGCGAAGGGTCTGCGGTCAACGACTTCCTGCATCCCGACCGGGTGGTGATCGGCAGCGACGACCAGGCCGCGGCCATCCGGGTGGCCTCGCTGTATGCGGGAGTGCCGGCACCCCTGATGGTCACCGATCCGGCTTCGGCCGAGACCATCAAGTACGCCAGCAACGCCTTCCTGGCCGCCAAGCTCTCGTTCGTCAACGCCGTGGCCGCGCTGTGCGAAGCCGTGGGCGCAGACGTCAACGACGTGGTGCTGGGGATGGGCTACGACAAGCGCATCGGTCACGAGTTCCTGCGCCCCGGCCCGGGCTGGGGCGGCAGCTGCTTCCCCAAGGACGTGCAGGCCCTGCTCTACATCGCCCGCGAAGCCGGCTACGAGTTCGACCTGCTGGCCGGCGTGGTGACCGTCAACGACCAGCAGTTCGACCGCATGGCCGACAAGATCGAGGACCTGGCCGGCGGCTCGCTGGCCGGCCAGACCATCGGGGTGTGGGGTCTCACCTTCAAGGCCAACACCGACGACCTACGCCAGTCCCCGGCGCTGCACATCGTGGAGCGCCTGTTGGCCCGTGGCGCGCGGGTGCAGGCGTACGACCCGGCGGTGTCGGGTCCGCTGACCCAGCTTCCCGAGCTGACCGTGGTGCCCGACGCCTACGCCGCCGGCGAGGGCGCAACCGTGCTGGCCGTGCTCACCGAGTGGGACGAGTTCAAGTGGCTGGACCTGGAGAAGCTGGTCGGGCTCATGGCCGAGCCGCGCATCATGGACGCCCGCAACCTGCTCGACCGCTCCGCCCTGGCCCGGCTGGGCTTCACCTATCGCGGGGTCGGGTCGCAACTGATGGCACGGATCGTGATCACCGGCGGGGCCGGCTTCCTCGGGCTCGCACCTGTGCGACCGGTTCCTGAGCCGGGGTGACCAGGTGGTGGCCCTCGACAACCTGTCCACCGGCGCGGTGGCCAACATCGAGCACCTCTTCGGCCATCCCGGCTTCACCTTCGCCGAGCAGGACGTCTCCCGCTACATCTGGGTGCCCGGTCCGGTCGACGCGGTGCTGCACTTCGCCAGCCCGGCCTCGCCGGTGGACTACCTGGAGATGCCGATCCAGACGCTGAAGGTGGGCAGCCTTGGCACGCACAACTCGCTGGGCCTGGCCAAGGCCAAGCAGGCCCGCTTCCTGCTGGCCTCCACCAGCGAGGTGTACGGCGATCCGGACATCCATCCCCAGCCCGAGACCTACTGGGGCAACGTCAACCCCATCGGGCCCCGCGGCGTCTACGACGAGGCCAAGCGCTTCGCCGAGGCGCTGACGATGGCCTACCACCGCACCCATGGCCTCGAGGTCCGCATCGCCCGGATCTTCAACGTGTACGGGCCCGCGCATGCGCCCCGGCGACGGCCGGGTGGTGTCCAACTTCCTGGTGCAGGCGCTGCAGGGCAAGCCCCTCACCATCTACGGCGACGGCACCCAGACCCGCAGCTTCTGCTTCGTCGACGACGAGATGCGCGGCCTCATCGCACTGCTCGACGGCGATTCCACCGGCCCGCTCAACATCGGCAGCCCGGGGGAGTTCACGGTGGGGGAGCTGGCCTCCCTGGTGCTCGAGGTCACGGGCTCGGACTCCTCCGATCGTGTTCGAGGACCTGCCGGTGGACGATCCTCGCCAGCGCCAGCCCGATCTCACCCGCACTCGCGCACGAGCTGGGCTGGGAGCCCGAGATCGCCCTGCGCGAGGGCCTCGAGCGCACGGTGGGCTACTTCCGCCACCGCCTCGCCGCCGAAGGCGGCTGAGCGGCCGGCTCAGGTGTCGCGGGCCACGGCTTCGGCACGGTGGCTGAGGTACCAGTCGAGGGTGCGGGCCAGGCCGTCGTCGAAGCTGGTGGTGGCCTTGAAGCCGAACGCCTGCTCGGCCCGGCTGCCATCGACGCCTCGACGGGGCTGGCCATCCGGACGGGTGGTGTCCCAGCGGACCTCGCCCTCGTAGCCCACCAGCTCGCAGATGATGGTCACCAGGTCGCGGATGGGCAGCTCGCGGTCGGCGCCCAGGTTGACCGGCTCGTCGCGGTCGTAGTGCTCGGCGGCCAGCACGATGCCGTGGGCCGCGTCCTCCACGTAGAGGAACTCGCGGCTGGCCGAGCCGGTTCCCCACACGTCGATGTGGTCGGCGCCCGACTCCTTGGCGTCCACCGTGGTCTTGATCAGCGCCGGGATCACGTGGGACACGGCCGGGTGGAACTTGTCGCCCGGTCCATAGAGGTTGGTGGGGATCAGGTAGATGGCGTTCTGCCCGTACTGGGCCCGGTTGGCCTGCAGCTGCACCAGCTGGGCCAGCTTGGCGATCCCGTAGGGGGCGTTCGTCTCCTCCGGATAGCCCTGCCACAGGGACTCCTCGTGGAACGGCACCGGGGTGAACTTGGCGTAGGAGCAGACCGTTCCCACCAGCACCGTCTTGGGCGTCTCGCGTCGCCGGGCCTCGTCGAGCACGTAGGTGCCCATCAGGAGGTTGTCCAGGTACAGGTCGGCGGGCCGGGCCTGGTTGGCGCCGATGCCCCCCACCCGGGCGGCCAGGTGGATGACCAGTTCGGGCTGGGTGTCGGCGAACAGGTCGGTGACCGCCGCCCGGTCGCGCAGGTCGTAGTCGGCGCTGGTGGGGGTGGCCACGTGGGTGGCGCCGGCCGCCTCGAGCTGGGCCACCACCGCGGATCCCAGGAAGCCGTTGCCGCCGGTGACCACCACGCGCCGGTCCGGCCAGAAGCTCGACATGGTGGTCGAGCCTACCGGCCTCGGCGCGCGAGACTCACCATCTCATGGCTCCGCTCCGGGTCGCGGTGACCCTCGAACAGTGCTGGCACCGCGTGCCCGGTGGGACCGCCTCCTCGGCGCTGGCCGCGGTGCGCGCGCTGCAGGCACGCGACGACCTGGAGCTGACGGGGTGAGCGCCCGGCACCGTCGGCCGCCGCCCGATCCGTGGGTGCCCTCCATCCCCGTGCACCCCCTGCCGCTGAACCGCCTGGGCCTCTACGAGTCGTGGCACCGGCTGCGCCGCCCGGCGGTGGAGCGGGCCACCGGCCCGGTCGACGTGATCTACGTCACGGGCATGGCCATGCCTCCCCCCACCGTGCCGCTGGTGGTCACCGTGCACGACCTCAGCTTCCTGGCCGAACCCGTCCCACTCCACCCGACGAGGGTTGCGCTTCTTCCATCGGGCCGTGGAGCTGGCCCGACAGGACGCCCGCCTGGTGGCCTGCCCGTCGCAGGCCACGATGGACGGAGTGCGTCCGCTACGGCTTCGATCCGGCGCGCCTGGTGCTGGTGCCGTGGGGCGTGGACGAGCCCCGGGCCACCCCGGCCGAGGTCGAGAGGGTGCGGGCCACCTACCACCTCCACCAGCCCTACGTGATGTGGGCCGGGACCATCGAGCCGCGCAAGAACCTGCCCACGCTGCTCGACGCCTTCCGACGACTCGATCGTCATGGGCTGGATCTGGTGCTGGTCGGGCCCCGAGGATGGAACGAGGACCTGGAGCGCCACGTCGGGTCGGCCGACGGCCGGGTCCGCCAGCTGGGTTTCGTCCCCGAGGCCGACAAGCGGGCCCTGCTGGCCGGGGCCTCCGTGTTCTGCCTGCCCAGCCTGCAGGAGGGCTTCGGGCTGCCGGTGCTCGAGGCCATGGCCCAGGGCGTGGCCGTGATCACCTCGCGGACACGGCGGCCGGGGAGGTGGCCGGCGACGCCGCCGTGCTGGTCGACCCCCGGGATGCCTCGGCGCTGGCCGAGGCGCTGGCCTCCGTGCTCGACGATCCCGCCCGGGCCGAGCAGATGGGTCGGGCGTCGCGGGCCGCGCCGGCGAGTTCCCGTGGAGCCGCACCGCCGAGCGGCTCGACCAGGCCTTCCACCAGGCGTGCCGATGAGCGCGCCGGCTTCGGGCGACAGCTCGCGCCCACGGCTGGGTGCCAACCTGCTGTGGCTGGTGCCCGGAGTGGTGGGCGGCAGCGAGGAGTACACCGTTCGCCTGCTCGACTCCTTCGCCCGGGTGGCCGGGGGCACGACGGACCTGACCCTGTTCGTGAACCGTTCCTTCCCCGCCGCCCACCCCCAGCTGGTGGCCACCTATCCCACGGTGGTGGCCCCGATCGACGGCCCCAACAAGGCCGCTCGGGTGGCCGCCGAGGCCGCCTGGTTGAGCCGTCGGGCCCGGGCCGAGGGCGTGGAGCTGTTGCACCACATGGGCGGCAACATGCTGCGGGGTCGGCCGCCCGGGATCGTGACCATCCACGACCTGCAGCCCTTCGCCCACCCCGAGCACTTCAGCCACCTCAAGCGGGCCTACCTGGGCCGCGACCGTGCCCTCGGCCCTGCGCCGGGCCGTGCTGGTGGTCACCCTCACCGAGCACGCCCGTGACGACGTGGTCCAGCGCATGGGCGTGGACCCCGAGCGCATCCTGCTCGTGCCCCCGGGGGTGGACCGGGTGGCCGACCCGCCCCTACCGGCCGACGTCCTGCGGGTTCGGGCGGCCTACGAGGTGGGCACGCGGCCCTACTTCGTGTACCCGGCCATCACCTATCCCCACAAGAACCACCTGACCCTGGTGCGGGCCTTCGCCCGGGTGGCGTCCAGACACCCCGAGCCGCAGCTGATCCTCACCGGGGGCGAGGCGCAGGCCGAGGTCCAGCTGCGGGCCGAGATCGAGGCCCTGGGGCTGGGCTCGCGCATCCGGCGCCTGGGCCGGATCCCCCGCCGCGACCTCGACGTGTTGATCGGCGGGGCCGTGGCCCTCACCTTCCCCTCCACCTACGAGGGCTTCGGCATCCCGGTGCTCGAGGCCATGAGCCGACATTGCCCGGTGATCGCCTCCGACGCCACCGCGCTGCCCGAGGTGGTCGGATCGGCCGGGATGCTGGTCGGGGCCTATGACGTGGAGGGTTGGGCCGCGGGCATGGCCGAGCTGCTCGAGGACCCGGTCCGCCGGGAGCGCCTGGGCGACCTGGGCTACCAGCGGGCCGGCGAGTTCACCTGGGACCGCTCGGTGCGGGCCCTGGCCACGGCCTACGAGGTGGCCCTGGCCCAGCGGGGTCTGGGCCCGGGGCTGACGGGATCGAGCCGATGAGCATCGAGCCCCTGAACATCCTGGTGCTGTGCCCGCACTTCGCCCCCGATGTCGCGCCCACCGGCGAGGTGATGACCAGCATCGTGTCCGAACTGGCCGCGCTGGGCCATCGCCTGGACGTGGTCACCGCCCTGCCCTGGTACCGGCACCACGCGCTGGAGCCGGGCTGGGACGGGCAGCTGACCCGCCGCCAGGACACGGCCTGGGGCTCGATCACCCGGGTGCACCCGTTCCCCACCGACAAGCGCAAGATCCTGGCCCGGGGGGTGGCCTTCGGCGGGTTCACCGCCTTGGCCACGCTGGAGGGGGTCATCTCGCGACGCTCGCCCGGACGTGGTGCTGGCCATGTCCCCGCCGCTGACGCTGGGCCTGGCCGGCGCCACCGTGGGCCGGATCCGATCGGTGCCGTTCGTGTTCAACGTCCAGGACGTGTTCCCCGACGTGGCCATCGAGCTGGGCCTGCTCAGCGGACCCCGGGTGATCGACGCCGCCCTGCGCCTCGAGCGAGCCATCTACCGGCGCGCCGACGCGGTCACGGTGCTGTCAGAGGACCTGGCCGACAACCTGCGGGCCAAGATCGTGGACCGCGGCGACCCGCCGTCGGCCCGGACGTGACGGGGGCCCGGGCGACCCGGCCAAGATCCGGGTGATCCCCAACTTCATCGACACCGACTGGATCCGGCCCGGGCCCCGGGAGAACGCCTACCGGGCCGCCAACGGCCTGACCGGCAAGCGGGTGGTCACCTACGCCGGCAACGTGGGGCTGTCCCAGGCCCTCGACCTGGTGCTCTCGGCGGCCGCCTCGCTGGCCGACCGCCGGGACCTGGCCTTCGTCATCAACGGGGGTGGTGCGGCCCGGGCCGACCTCCAGGCCCGGGCGGCCGGGGCCTGGACAACGTGCACTTCGTGGACATGCAGCCCAAGGAGACCCTGCCCGAGGTGCTGGCCGCGGCCGACATCCACGTGGTGCCGCTCAAGCGGGGCCTGGCCGCGTCCAGCGTGCCGTCCAAGCTCTACTCGGTGCTGGCCGCGGGCCGCCCCATCGTGGCCAGCGTCGACGCCGGCACCGAGGTGGCGCGCACCGTCGAGCGGGCCGGGGCCGGCCTGGCCGTCGAACCCGAGGACCCCGACGCCTTCACCGCTGCGGTCGTCGACCTGCTCGACCACCCCGACCGAGCCGAGGCCATGGGGGCGGCCGGGCGGCGGTTCGTGGAGTCGTGGGCGTCGCCGGCCATGGTGGCCCGCGCCTACGAGGCGCTTTTCCAGGAGCTGCGCGACCGGCGGTCGAGCGCGGCCGCGACGAGCCGCCCTCTGGGCGCGGGTAGGTTGACGTCTTCATGGGAAAGGCGTCGCAGTCCAAGAAGGTGGCCCGTGCGGCCCGCGCCGCGCCCCCCGTGAAGCGGAGCCGCCGTCGCTGGCTGTGGCCCGCGGCCATCGTGGCCATCCTGGTCATCGGCAGCGGGGTGATCGTGCTGTCGCGCCAGCAGAGCCACCCGGCGCCGGCCCAGCAGATCACCGACCAGGACACCACCACCACGCTGGCCCCGACCGCCTCCTCCACGCCGTCATCGTCCTCGGCGGCCACCGCCACCACCGCGGCCTCGGGCGCCACCGTCCCCTCCACCGCCGCGGCCACCGCCACCACCGGCCGCCGGCAGCCCCTCGACCACCGTCGCGACCTCGACCTCCAAACCGTGAGAGCGATCATCCTGGTCGGCGGGTTCGGCACCCGGCTGCGTCCGCTGACCGCTCACACGCCCAAGCAGATGCTGCCGGTGGTCGACCGACCCATGATCGAGCGGGTGGTGACCAGCCTGGCCCGCTTCGGGGTCACCGACGCGGTGCTGTCGCTCGGGTATCGACCCGACGCCTTCCTGGAGGCCTATCCCGACGACTCGTGCGCCGGGGTGGCCCTGCACTACGCGGTGGAGCCCGAGCCGCTCGACACCGCCGGCGCGGTGCGGTTCGCGGCCGACGACGGCGGGATCGAGCACACCTTCCTGGTGGTCAACGGCGACGTCCTCACCGACCTCGACGTGTCCACCCTGTGGGACTTCCACCATCGCCGCGGGGCTGAGGGCACCATCGCGTTGACCCCGGTGGACGATCCGTCGCGCTACGGCGTGGTGCCCATCCACGAGGACGGGCGGGTGGAGGCCTTCGTGGAGAAGCCACCGCCGGGACAGGCGCCCACCAACTGGATCAACGCCGGCACCTACGTGCTGGAGCCGTCGGTGCTCGAGCGGATCCCGGCGGGCCGGCGGGTGTCCATCGAGCGGGCCACCTTCCCCCAGATGGTGGCCGACGGCAGCCTCTACGCCATGCACTCCGACAGCCTACTGGATCGACGCCGGCACCCCGGCCACCTACCTCCAGTCCCAGTTGGACCTGATCGACGGGCATCGGGGCCAACCCGAGGTCGGCGTGTCGGGCTCCGCCGAGATCGGCGACGGCGCCGTGGTCGAACACGCCGTGGTCATGGCCAGATGTCGGGTCGATGCCGGCGCCGTGATCCGCGACGCGGTGCTGCTCCCCGGCGCCCAGGTGGGCCGGGGGACGGTGGTGGAGCGCTCCATCGTGGGCGCCCGCGCCACCGTGGGCGCTGGTGCCCGGCTGGTGGGGTTGACCGTGATCGGCGACGACATCCGCGTCGAGGGCGGCACGGAGCTCGACGGGGCCCGGGTGCCCGAGGAGTCCGCCTCGTGAAGGCGCTGGTGACCGGTGGGGCGGGGTTCATCGGCTCCACGCTGGTGGACCGGCTGCTGGCCGAGGGCCACGCCGTGGACGTGCTGGACAACCTCTCCACCGGCTCGCTGGCCAACCTGGCCTCGGCCCGCTCCGATCGGGCCTACGACTTCAGCTTCCACCAGATCGACGTGCGGGACCCATCGGTGATCGAGCTCATCGATCGACGCCATCCCGACGTGGTGTTCCACCTGGCCGCCCAGGCCGACGTGCGGGTGTCGGTGAGCCGTCCGGTGTTCGATGCCGAGATCAACATCATCGGCGGTTTGCACGTGCTCGAAGGGGCCCGACAGGCCGGCGCGGCCAAGGTGGTGTTCGCCTCCAGCGGAGGCACCATCTACGGCGACGTGGACCCTGCCGACCTGCCGGCTGACGAGAACCTGCCCCAGCGGCCGCTGTCGCCCTACGGGGTGGCCAAGAAGGTCATGGGCGACTACCTGTTCGCCTATCGGGAGCTGCATGCGCTGGAGTACACGGCGTTGGCGCTGGCCAACGTGTACGGCCCTCGCCAGGATCCCCACGGCGAGGCCGGCGTGGTGGCCATCTTCGCCGGGCGCCTGCTGGCCGGCGAGTCGTGCACCATCTTCGGCGACGGCGCCCAGACCCGGGACTTCGTGTTCGTGGACGACGTGGTGGATGCCTTCGTGCGGGCTGCCGACCGCGGCTCGGGTCTGCTGGCCAACGTGGGCACCGGGGTGGAGACCTCAGTCAACGAGCTCTACGCGGCCATGGCTCGCGCCGCCGGGGTGGTCGCCCCAGCCGTGATGGCGCCGGCCCGCACGGGTGAGCTGGCCCGCTCGGCCCTGGACCCGGGCCGGGCCGGGCTGTACCTGGGCTGGGAGCCCTGGACCGACGTCGAGACCGGCACCGCCGCCGTCCTCGACTGGTTCCGCCAGCGCCCCTGAGCCCGGGCGCGGGCCCGCACGCTCAGGCCGGACAGGACCACGACGCCAGGGCGGCGGCGATCTGGTCGAGCTCGGTTCGGCCCTCGGCGATGGCGATGATGAGCTCGTAGGCCGGCCCATCGGGGGCGTCGAGCACCCACCCGTTCATCTCGAGGAACGTCGCGCCGGCCAACCAAGCCGTCCGCTTGTTCCCGTCCACCAGTCCGTGGTTGCGGACCAGTGAGTCGACCAGCGCGGCCGTCTTGTCGAAGATCGAGGGATAGGCGTCCGCGCCGAACAGCGTCGTGCGCGGCCGGTGCACGGCGCTGTCGAGGAGACCGGCGTCACGCACGGCGGGGTCTGCCCCCGTCGCGGCGCGCGCCACGAGCAGGAGGACCGCCAGGTTGAGGTGGCGGACCTCGTCGATTGCATCCGTCATGCATCGCGCAGACGGTCGAGCAGCTCGGCGTAGCGCACCGCGTTCCGATGCACGATCTCGGCGATGTCCGACGAGCTCTCCTGGTCGATGTAGCGGGCGATGCCTTCGCGGGCGACTTCCTGCATGGAGCGTCCTTCGATCTCGGCCTGGCGGCGCAGGGCGGCGGTCTCGGCCTCGGTTAGGCGAAGGGTCATGGCCATGCCCTCGATGATACCGATCTGGTATCACCGGATCGAGGGATATCGCCGACGAACGCCGTGCCAGGATGCGGCCATGTTCTCCAACCGGGTCACCCAGCTGCTGGGCGTCGACATCCCGATCATCCAGGCCCCCATGGGGTGGATCGCCCGGGCCGACCTGGCCTCGGCCGTGTCCAACGCCGGCGCCATGGGCATCATCGAGACCTCGTCGGGGGAGCTCGACGTGATCCGGGGCGAGATCACCCGCATGCGCGACCTCACCGACAAGCCCTTCGGCGTCAACATCGCCCAGGCCTTCGTCCGCGATCCCTCCATCGTCGAGTTCGTGGTCGACCAGGGCGTCCGGTTCGTGACCACCTCGGCCGGGAGCCCCACCCGGTTCACGGCCCAGCTCAAGGAGGCCGGGTCTGACCGTCTTCCACGTGGTGCCCACCCTGCGGGCGGCGCAGAAGGCGGCTGACGCCGGCGTGGACGGCCTGGTGGTGGAAGGGGGCGAGGGCGGCGGGTTCAAGAACCCGCTGTCCGGTGGCCACCATGGTGCTGCTCCCGCTGGTGGCGTCGAAGATCGATCTGCCCATCGTGGCCGCCGGCGGCTTCCTGGACGGCCGGACCATGGCCGCCGCCCTGGCCCTGGGAGCCGAGGGCATCCAGCTGGGCACCCGCATGGTGTCGGCCGCCGAGTCGCCCATCCACCGCAACTGGAAGCAGGCCATCCTCGACGCGGCCGAGACCGACACCGTCTTCCTCAACCAGCACGCCTCGCCCGCCCTGCGGGCCCTGCGCACCGAGTACACCAGCGCGCTCGGAGTTCGACCACGAGCAGAACGCCTTCGCCCGCTTCGGCGATGCCGACGCCGTCTACTTCAAGGGCGACCTGTCGGCCGGCATCGCCCTGTCGGGGCAGGTGGCCGGTCGCATCGAGGAGATCCGGCCGGTGGCCGACATCATCGATGGGTGCGCCCGCGAGTGCCTGGCCACCATCGAGGCCCTCCACACGCGGTACCCGCGCACCTAGCGCGGCGGAGCGGAGCGGAGCCGCTCGATCGGATCCACTCGGATGCCGAAGGCGGTCCGGCGGATTATCGCCGGACCCAGCTATCGGAACAGGTCCTCGGCGGGGTGGCGGACGATCTCGTCGGCCACGCTGCCGGTGCGGAACCACGTGGGGTCCAGGCCCCGCACCACCGCCACCGGGATGCCGCTGGACTTGCCCATGACCAGCTCGGCGGCCGCCGCGATCTCGTCCACCACCGCCACCTCCGTCACCTGCATCTCCCGACCGAGGGCGTCGGTGGTGCCGCGCAGGTCGACCACCGCGGCGATCCCGGCCGAGCCGATGGCCACGTCGGTGACGCCCCGGCGCCAGGTGCGTCCGAAGGTGTCGCTCACGATCACCGCCGTCTCCACCCCCGCCCGGTCCCGCAGGCCGTCGCGGATGCGCCGGGCCGATCGGTCGCTGTCCACCGGCAGCAGGGCGGCGTAGCCCCGCTCCACGTTGGACAGGTCGATGCCGGCGTTGGCGCACACGAAGCCATGCGCCGTCTGGCTGATGATGAGGTCGCCTCGCCGGCGCAGGATCCGCACCGACTCCCGCTCGACCAGCGGCTTGTGGCTCAGCGGATCATCGGGATCGACGGGCACGAGCCGGTCCTCGGCCTTGGACACGATCTTCTGGGTGACCACCACCACGTCTCCGTCGGCCAGGGCAGTGCCCTGGCCGTCGGCCGCGGCCCGGGCGATGATGCCGGCCAGGTCGTCGCCGGGGCGGATCTCGCCGATGCCCTCGAGGCCGAACACCTCCATGCGACTCATGTCGAGTCCCCCGAGGCCACCTCGGACGGGCGGGCGCCGAGCACGGTGGCGCCCAGCGCGGCCGCGGCCGCCGGGCTGGACATGATGGTGTCGGCCACCACGCAGCGCATGCCCTCGGCCTCGACCGCCCCGGCCAGCTCGGTGTCCGCGGTGTCGATGACCAGGGTGGCGGCCACCTCGGCGTAGAGCCGGGCCACTCCCACCACCGACGACTCGTGGCCCAGCTCCTCCAGCAACCGGTCGGCCGGGCCCTTGAGCGCGGCCCCGGCCACGATGGGTGACACGGCCACCACGTCGGCCCGTCGATCGACCACCGCCTGGCGCACGCCGGGCACGGCCAGGACCGGTCCGATCGACACGATGGGGTTGGACGGAGCGATCACCACCAGGTCGGCCTCGGCGATGGCGGCCAGCACCCCGGGGCCAGGTCGCGCCGCCTCGGCCCCGGCGAAGCGCACGGCGCTCACCGGCACCGAGTGGTGTCGACCCACGAAGTACTCCTGGAAGGAGATCTCCTCCACATCCGCCTGGCGGGCGGTGTCGTCGCGCATGGTCATCATCGTGCGCAGCTCGTCGTCGGTGACCGGCAGCAACCGCAGGCGCAGGTCCCAGGCGGCGGCGATCTCGGCCGTGACCTGGCTCAGGGTGGCACCGGCCTGGCGGCGGGCGGTGCGGTACAGGTGGGTGCCCAGGTCGCGGTCGCCCAGGCTGAACCAGGCGTCGCCCCCGTAGCGCCGCAACCCGTCCATGGCCTGCCAGGTCTCGCCCGAGAGGCCCCAACCCCGGTCGGGGTCGATGGCCCCGGCCAGCGTGTAGGTCACCGTGTCGAGGTCGGGGCTGATCTCCAGTCCGTGCAGCACCAGGTCGTCGCCCACGTTGACGATGGCCACCAGCTCGGCCGGGTCGACCACCTGGATCAGTCCGGAGAGCAGCCGGGCGGCGCCGACCCCGCCGGCCAGGGTGGTGATCACGAGCGGCTCAGCCGCGACAACTGGTCGACATCGGCGCTGACCATCATGGTGACCAGCTCGGGGAAGCTGACCTCGGGCTCCCACTTCAGCACCTGGCGGGCGCGAGCTGGCGTCGCCCACCAGCAGGTCCACCTCGGCCGGTCGGAAGAACCGGTCGTCCTGCACCACGTACTGGCGGTAGTCCAGGTCGAGGTGGCCGAAGGCCAGCTCGCAGAACTCGCGCACCGAGTGGGTCGCACCGGTCGACACCACGAAGTCGGACGGGTGGTCCTGCTGGAGCATGGCGTACATGGCCCGCACGTAGTCGCCGGCGAAGCCCCAGTCCCGCTGGGCTTCGAGGTTGCCCAGGCGCAGCTCGGTGTCGAGGCCCAGCTTGATCCGGGCCGCGCCGTGGCTGATCTTGCGGGTCACGAACTCGAGACCCCGACGGGGGCTCTCGTGGTTGAACAGGATGCCTGACGAGGCGTGCAGGTCGTAGCTCTCGCGGTAGTTGACGGTGAGCCAGTGCCCGTAGACCTTGGCCACCCCGTACGGGCTGCGGGGGTAGAAGGGCGTCGACTCGCACTGGGGGACCTCCACCACCTTGCCGAACATCTCGCTGCTGGAGGCCTGGTAGAAGCGCACGTCGGGATCCACGATGCGGATGGCGTCGAGGAGTCGGGTCACGCCCAGGGCGGTGGTCTCCCCGGTCAGCACCGGCTGCCCGAAGGAGGTCTGCACGAAGGACTGGGCGGCCAGGTTGTAGACCTCGTCGGGGCGGTGCATGCGCAGCACCTCGATGAGCGAGGCCTCGTCGAGCAGGTCGCCGGGGACCAGGGTCAGCCGGTCCTGGATGTGGGCGATGCGCTCGAAGGTCACCGTCGAGCTGCGTCGGACCATGCCCACCACGTCGTAGCCCCGGTCGAGCAGCAACTCGGCCAGGTAGGAGCCGTCCTGGCCGGTGATGCCGGTGATGAGCGCACGTGTGGACATGCGTACGGTCTACCGTGGATCGCCGGTGTCGTCTGCTAAGTGGGTTGGCAATTGCCCGAGTTCGAGCGTGAGGTCGAGCCTCCAGGGACCGGCCGGGCCGACGCCACCCCGGTGGGCGAGAGCCTGGGACGCCGGGTGGCCGCCCATCGGGCCAAGCTGGGGTTGACCCAGCAGGAGCTGGCCGAGCGGGTGGGGATCTCCCGGGTGGCGGTGTCGCACCTGGAGTCGGGGGTCACCGATCCCGGCGAGCGCACGGTCACCCTGCTGGCCGGCCTGTTCAAGGTCGAGCCCCACGAGCTGGTGGCCGGGACGACCTATCCGGTGGCCAAGGCCGATCGCCTGCCCGTGGTGGTGGCCCGCTACACCGAGGTCGAGCTGCAGCTGGCCCTGCTCGACCACGACCTGGCCCGCATCGACCCTGCCGGCCTGGACGTGGACCGAGACCCGGTCCGGCCCCGCGCCCACCAGGCGGAGCGGGCCGCCGACGTGATCACCCTGGAGCAGTGGCAGGACCGGCTCCGCGTCCTGGGCCACGACGCCTGGGACCCCCGGGAGCGTCGCGCCGTGGCCGAGGCCGCGGACCGGCTGGCCCGGGCTCTGGGCCAGCTCAGGGCCCGACGCGGGTCCGCCACTCGGCCAGCAGGTCGGCCAGGCTCTGGCTGATCGGGATCTCGGGCTGCCAGCCGGTGGCCTTGGCCAGCTTGGTGGGGTCGCCCCGCAGGACCGGCGTCTCCACCGGTCGTTGGCGGCTCGGGTCCTCCTCCAGGCGCATCGGGCGCAGCGCCAGCCCCACCAGCAGGTCGGCCAGCTCGCTGATGGCCAGGTCGGTGCCGGTGCAGACGTTGTAGGCCTCGCCGGACTCGCCCTGGACCATCAACAGGCGGTAGGCCCGCACCACGTCGCGCACATCGGTGAAGTCCCGGCGGGGGGTGAGGTTGCCCACGGGCACCACCTCGGTCCCGTCGAACTCGTTGCGGGCGATGCGCTCGGCGATGGCGGGGGCCACGAACCGGTTGGTCTGGCCCGGGCCCAGGTGGTTGAAGGCCCGGACCCGCACCACGTCGAGGTCGTAGCCCAGGTGGGCCTGCACGCCCAGGAAGTCCGATGCCACCTTGCTCACCGCGTAGGGGGTGACCGGGCGCAACGGGGCGTCCTCGGCGATGGGCAGCTCGGACAACGACACCCGGCCGTAGACGTCGGCGCTGCTGATGGCCAGCACCCGGGGCCGGGTGCTCCGGCACGCCTGCAACAGGTTGAGGGTGCCGTTGGCGTTGACCTCGAAGGCGGCGCCCGGCGCCTGCCAGGACGCGCCCACGTCGCTCCAGCCGGCCAGGTGGTAGATGCCGTCGGGGGCCACGTCGGCCACGAAGTCGGCCAGGGCCGTCGCGTCGAGCAGGTCGGGCCCGTCCGCCCGGTCCACCCCCACCACGGTGTCGCCCATGGCCTCGAGGTGCGCGACCAGGTGATGACCGACGAACCCGGCTGCTCCGGTGACGAGGGCGCGCATCAGACCGCCGAGTGTAGGGCCACCAGCTGGTGGTACAGCTCGACGAGTCCCGTGGTGGTCGTGTCCCACGAGTAGCGCCGGCTGCGGGCCTCCCCGGCGGCGCGCTGGGCGTCGGCTCGGGCCGGATCGTCGAGGAGCTGGGCGATGGCGTGGCTCAACCCGTCGACGTCACCCGGTTCGACCACCAGGGCGGCATCGCCCACCACCTCGGGCAGCGATCCGGCCCGGGTGGTGACCACCGGCGTGCCCGCGGCCATGGCCTCGACCGGGGGCAGCCCGAAGCCTTCGTAGATCGAGGGGTAGGCGTACACGCTGGCGCCCCGCAGCAGCGCGGCCCGCTGGTCGTCGCTGACCCAGCCCAGGCGCCGGATGCGTGACCGATGCGGACTGGCGGCGATGGCCGCGGCCAGCGCCTCGGCCCCCCAGCCGTCGGGCCCCGCCAGCACCAGGATGAGGTCGGGATGGCCATCGGCCAGCTGGTCGAAGGCCCGCACCAGCGAGGGCAGGTCCTTGCGGGGTTCGACCGTGCCCAGGGCCAGCACGTACCGACCGCCGCCGGCCAGGCGTCGGCCGCTGGCCGCGTCGGTGCCCTCCCCGGCGGCCGGCAGGGGCGTGACGCCGTAGGGGACGACGGCCACCCGCTCGGGCGTCACCCCGAAGGCCTCGCAGATCTCGTCGGCCACGAACTGCGAGCCGGTGTGGATGCTGGCGCCCCGGGCCAGGGCTCGGCGGATGAGCGACGGGTAGGCCAACGTGTCGGCGGTGCACAGCTCGGGGAAGTGGACGAAGGTCAGGTCGTGGACCGACATGAGCTCGGCCGCCCGACGAGCCGGGGGCACCACGTAGTTGGGGGAGTGCACCAGGTCGATCGGGCCCGTCCACCACTCGATGGGAGGACCGTTCAGATGCGCCCAGCTGGTGCGCAGCGGGCGAGCAGCCATCGGTCGGGCCACGGTGGTGACGCCGGGGGGCACG
The DNA here is from genome assembly GCA_963793965.1 of uncultured Microthrixaceae bacterium. GTDB lineage: Bacteria > Actinomycetota > Acidimicrobiia > Acidimicrobiales > Acidimicrobilacustridaceae > UBA4742. Next base: position 110,240 of record CAWCCB010000002.1, on the reverse strand, counting down.
GCGGCGGCCAGATCGGTGCGCCCCCGCCAGGTGATCCCGAAGGCGATCACCTCCAGATCGGGGACCACGGCCAGGCGGGTCAGCACCTCGGCGGCCACCACCCCCACGCCGGTGCGCGGTCCGAGCAGGGCGGTGGCGTCGAAGGCGATTCGCATGGGTGCGTGGTGGCGGATCGGGGCGGGACAGCGCCGGGACGGAGCTGGGGCGGCACCCGCGGATCAGCTCGACGCGTGCCCCGAGGCGGCTCGTAGGTGGTCGACCGCGGCCTCGATGGGCGGACGGAGGGCGGCTTCGAGCTCTCGCCGGCGGACCTGGGCCTTCTGGAAGGCGAGGACCCCGAACCCGACGCTCGGCGTAGAACGTGTTGCGCAGGACCGCGAACGGTCTCGTTGGCCATGCGCAGAGCGTTCCAGGTCCGGCCGGCTGCGGCAAGAGCGCCGCGCCGGCGGCGGCCGCGGGCACGGCCGGGGTGACCAGAACGCCAGGGGAGGGCGACTACCCTGCGGCGGTCGTGGACGCGCCGGACCAGCCCCAGCCAGACCCGGGGCCAGCAGACGAACCAGTCGTTGAGCCAGTCGGGCGAACGGGTCGATAGCGCCCGGCTGCCACGCCAGCTGATGCGCCCGGTCGACCGGGGTGGTGGTCGGCGCCGGCCGAGCTGTCCCGGACGAGCCGTTCGGGCCGCCTTCGGTGCAGATCCCGGCGGTCATCCCGCCCGTCGTGGTGGTGGTCGTGGCCCACGATCCGGGGGAGTGGTTCGCCGAGGCGCTGACCAGCATGGCCAACCAGACCTACCCCAACACCTCGATCCTGGTCATCGACGCGGCCAGCGCCGCGGATCTGGCTCCGGTCATCGCCGAGGCCGCCCCCGACGCCCACCTGCGTCGCATCGAGGAGAACGTGGGCTTCGGTCCCGCCGCCAACGAGGTGCTGACCGCGGTGGAGGGCGCATCCTTCTACCTCTTCTGCCACGACGACGTCCGCCTCGAGCCCGACGTGGTGCAGGTCATGGTGGAAGAGGCGTTCCGCTCCAACGCCGGCATGGTGGGCGCCAAGGTGGTCGAGTGGAACGACCCCGGCCCGCATCCTCCAGGTGGGGATGGGCGCCGACAAGACCGGGGCGCCGGCCCCGTTGGTGGAACGCGGCGAGCTCGACCAGGAACAGCACGACGCGGTCCGCGACGTGTTCTACATCCCGGGCGCGGCCACCCTGGTCCGAGGCGACCTGTTCAAGGCCCTGGGTGGCTTCGACCCCGAGATCGAGCTGCTGGGCGAGGATCTGGACCTGTCGTGGCGCGCCCACGTGGCCGGTGCCCGGGTGCTGGTGGCACCCGGCGCTCGCGTGGCGCACCTGGAGGCGTTGAGCCAGCGGCGGCCGCTCGACGACCGCCGGCGCCTGCAGATGCGCCACCGCCTGCGGACCAGTCGGGTGGCCTACACCTGGTGGTCACGGGTCCGGGTCATGCCCCAGGCCGCGCTGGTGGCCCTGGCCGAGTTCGTGTTCGGCGTCATCACCGGGCGCTTCCACCACGCGGCCGACGTGGTGGCGGCCTGGGCCTGGAACGTGCGCCACCGGGGCTCGATACGAGCCCGTCGCCGTCTGCTGGCCGACCACCGCCGGGTGGCGGACCGTGACGTGCGGCGCCTCCAGGTGCGAGGCAGCGCCCGGGTGTCGGCCTTCCTGCGGGGGCAGCTGGGTCTGGACGAGACCAGGCTGGGGGACAACCGACTGGGCAACATGACCGGGGCCGGTCGGGACCTGGTCACCAACCTGCGATCGGCCCGGGCTCGGTCCTCGCTGGTGGCCTGGGTGGCGGTGCTGGCCCTGCTGGGCTTCGGCAGCCGCGAGCTGCTCACCGGCGGCGTGCCCGTCATCGGCCAGTTCGTGGCCTATCCCAGCCACCCGTCGGCCCTGATCCAGCAGTGGACGAGCGGGTTCCGGGGCACGGGGCTGGGCTCGATCACCGCCGCCCCCACCCTGCTGGGCGTGCTCGGCGCGCTGGGCTACCTGCTCGGCGGCGCCATGGGTCTGCTGCGCACCGTGCTCGTGGTCGGCGCCCTGCCCCTGGGGGTGCTCGGCATCTGGCGTCTGGCCCGGCCGCTGGGCTCGAGGCGGTCGCGCATCACCGCCATGGTCGTCTACGCCTGCCTGCCCGTCGGCCTCAACGCCGTGGCCCGGGGCCGCTGGGACGGCCTGGTGATCTACGGCCTGCTGCCCTGGATGGCCAACCAGCTGGTGAAGGGGTCACGGCTGGCTCCGTTCGGTCCGGTGGACGGCGATGTCGGTCCCGGCGTGGCCGACCGGCCGGTGTGGCAGCGCATCCTGCTGTTGGGTGTGGTCACCGCCCTGGCCGCCATGGTGGAGCCCTTCGCGGTGGTGCTGGTGGTGGCTCTGGGCGTCGGCTTCGCCCTGGGCGGCCTGCTGGGCGGCCAGGCCCAGCGGCGCCTTGCGGCTGATGGGGGTGGCGGTGGCCGGTGCCGTGGTGGCGGCCCTGCTGCACCTGCCGTGGAGCGTGACCTGGGTGACCGGCGGGTGGCGCGCCTTCGTGGGTCTGTCGTCCACCGGCGGCCAGCCTCTCTCGCTGGGATCCATCCTGCGCTTCGACACCGGTCCGTTCGGCTCGGCCCCGCTGGGATGGGTCTTCCTGCCCGCCGGCCTGCTGGTGCTGGTCATCGGGCGCAGCTGGCGACTGGGATGGGCCGTGCGGGCCTGGGTGGTCGTGGCCGGTGCCATGGCCACGGTGTTCGTGGCCCAGGCGGCGCCGGCCGGGTGGTTCCCGGCCCCGGAGGTGCTCCTGGCGCCGGCGGCCATGGGCCTGGCCCTGGCCACCGGCCTGGGCATGGTGGCCTTCGAGATCGACCTGCCCGACTACCACTTCGGCTGGCGCCAGATCGCCTCGCTGCTGGCCGGTGCCGCCCTGGTCCTGGGGGTGTTCCCCTTCATCGGCGCCACGCTCACCGGGCAGTGGGGCCTGCCCACCAGCGACTTCTCCTCCACCCTGGCCAACCTGAGCGCCAAGGACGGGGGCAACGGCCCGTACCGGGTGCTGTGGCTGGGCGAAGCGTCGCTGGTACCCGGCGCGCCCTGGCGGCTGGTGGCGCCGGGGATCGACCACCTGGGGCCGGGCGCGGTGTTGTCCTACACCACCTCCACCGGGGGCACCGCCGACGTGACCGACCTCCAGCCCGGTCCCGACACCGGACCCACCGCCGAGCTCACCCAGACCCTCCAGCTGGCCGGGGCCGGCGACACCACCCGGCTGGGTGCCCTGCTGGCGCCCATGGGTGTGCGCTACGTCGTGGTGCCGCTGGCCGATGCCCCCAAGCCCTTCAACACCGGACCCACCAGCCAACCGGCGGCGGTGCTGTCCATGCTCAACGCCCAGCTCGACCTGGCCGACATCGACGTCATCGAGGGCGTGGCCGTGTTCCGCAACGCCTCGTGGGGACCGACCCGGGCGCAGCTGCCCCCCGGTGTCACGCTGCCGCCGACGGGTCGGGCGCTGGCCTCCCGGGTGGTGCCCGGGCTGGCCGGGGCCCCCACCGCGCTGGCTCAGACCAAGGCGTACCAGTCGTTCACCGGCACGGTGTCCAAGGCGCAGACCGTCTTCTTGTCGGAGGCGGCGTCGTCGAACTGGAAGCTCCAGGTGGCCGGACACCCCGTCCTCAGGCGCCCGGCCCTGGGCTGGGCCAGCACCTTCGCCGTCCCGGCCGTGCCGGCGGGGACGAACGCCACGCTGAGCTACGACACGCCGATGTCGCGGGGGCTGATGCTGGCCGGCCAGACGCTGCTGTGGCTGTTGGTGCTGGGCTATCTGTTCCGCAACCGGGTGCGGGCCCAGTCCGATCGCGACCGGGCGGAGATGGCGGCCGAGGCGGAGCTGGCATGAGCGCGTCCCGGGTCGATGCTCGCGTCCGCCGCTGGCCGGTGCTGGTGGTGCTGGTCGCCCTGGTGGTGGCCGCGGTGGTGGTGCAGCACCGAGCGCGACCAACAGGTCACGCGGCCACAGCCGGTGCTGGCGTCACAGCTGCAACCGGTGGCCGCCGGCCCCGCCACCCTCAGCTCGACCTGGTACTGCGCGGCGGGCACGGCCACGGGCGCGTCCACCGGCCTGGCCGAGCAGACGGTGGTCATCCAGAACGCCTCGGGCCGTGCGCTGGGCGGCCACATCGAGGCCATGAGCGACACGGGCAAGACGGCGGCGCGCACCTTCCAGGTGCCGGCCCGCGACCACCTCGACATCCGGGTGTCCGACCTCATCGTGGCTCCCTACGCCTCGGCCGTGGTGGAGATGGCCGGGGGCGAGGTGGCGGTGGCCCACGTGCTGAGCGGACCCACCGGCTCCACCACCGCGGCCTGTTCCACCACCGCGTCGGCCGACTGGTACGTCCCCTCCGGCACCACCGCGCCGGGCACCCGCCAGCTGCTGGCGCTGTTCAACCCGTTCCCCAGCGACGCCATCGCCACGGTCACCTTCGCCACCGATGCCGGCAGCCGGGCGCCCGACAGCTACGACGGCCTGGTGATCCCCGGTGGGCAGGTGACGGTCCTCGACGTGAGCGCGGTGGTCACCCTGCGCACGCAGCTGGCCACCACCGTGTCCGTGCGCGAGGGCCGCCTCATCGTGGACCAGCTGCAGTCGGCGGACGGGACCAACGGCACCGTCAAGGGCCTGGCCGTCACCCCGGCCGCCCCCGCCGCGGCCCCACGTTGGTGGTTCGCGGACGGACCGGCCACCGCCGGGGCCAAGACGGTGATGGCCGTGCAGAACCCGGGGACGTCGCCGGTGAAGGTGTCGGTGGCCCTGCGCCTCGACGCCAACGGCACCGTGTCGCCCTTCGTGGCCACGGTGGCGCCGGGCCAGTACTCGCTGATCGACATCAGCGGCGACGGCCGGGTGCCCGTCGGGGTCGGGTTCACCGCCCTGGCCACCTCGGCCGGCGGTCAGCCCATCGTGGTGGATCGGGTGGTGCAGGCTGCCCCACCCGCGGTGCCCAACGGCTTCGACGTCGCCCTGGGGTCGCCGGCGCGGGCCCAGCGCTGGCTGATCCCGGTCGGCGCGTGGCCCAGCGCCGCGCAGGCCACGGTGATCGTCACCAACCCATCGGCCACCCGGTCGGTCCAGGTCAGCCTGTCCACGTTGGTCGCCGGCCAGGCCGTGCCGGTGTCGGGGACGGCCCGCACCGAGACCATCGCCGCCGGACGACGGGGTGGCTTCGTGGTCCCCACCGGCGCCGGGGTGGCCGAGTCCTCGCTGGAGGTGATCGCCAGCGCGCCGGTGGTGGTGGAGGAGCGGCTCGCCTTCACCGGCGGCGGTCAGTCCAGCGCCCTGGCCGTGCCCGTCGCCCCCACGGCCACGCTGAGCTGGTCGGGTCGGTTCTGATGGCGGGGCGCTGATGGAACGGCTGGTGCTGGTGGCGGTGCTGGTGGTGGTGGCCGTGGCCGTGGCCGCCTTCTTCGCCCGGCGAGGTCCCGATGCGCCCACCCAGCCGGACTGGACCGTGCCCAGCGTGTTGGACCGGGCGGACTTCGATCGGCCCGACGTCCCCTGGCTGGTGGCGGTGTTCACCTCCGCCACCTGCGCCACCTGCCACGGCGTCGTGGACGCCGCCCGACCCCTGGACAGCCCGTCGGTGGTGGTGATGGAGGTGGAGCACGACGGCCGGCGTGACCTGCACGACCGCTACGGCGTCGACGCGGTGCCCACCCTGGTCATCGCCGACGACCAGGGCGTGGTGCGCGGCTCCTACGTGGGACCGGTCACCGCCACCGAGTTGTGGGCCAAGGTGGCCGAGATCCGCGACGAGCCGACCTGACCCAGCTGGCTCGACGGCGCCGAACGGCGCCTTGGTCGGGTGTATCCAGCCGGGTGGTGGCCACTCATTCTGGTGGGCTCCGGCGGGGGCCGGATGGCTGGAGGTGACCACGATGGGCAAGTCGGGTGACGGCGGTGGGTCCGGGTGGCCCACCTTGTTGGGCATCGGCCTCACCTTCGCGGTGTCGGCCACCGGCCTGTGGGTGACGTTGCACACCGCCCACCAGCAGGCGAACCTGCAACGCCAGCTCACCCACGAGAGCCTGGCCGCGGACGCTCCCAGCACCAAGGTGGCCTTCGAGTCGGCCACCATCGACCCGTCGGGCCAGCAGCTCACCTTGTCGCTCACGGTCGAGGGCGTGGGTGACCGGGACGGGTACGGCTGTCACCTGGCCGACACCGAGCAGATCACCAACGGCTCGCTGAGCGCCCGCCAGGGCCGCACGCAGAACCAGCTCACCGTCACCCGCGGCGATCACGGTGACTTCACCCTGACCCATGGTGCCAACGTGTCGCTGGCGGCCCGGTATCAGCGCTCGGTCGACGGCATCATCCAGATCGCGGTGGCCGCGCCGTGCGCCACCCCCGATAGCACCGACCAGGGCCTCACCGTCACCGTGCTGTCGGTGAACGGCGCGTTCGTCCAGCCGGTCAAGACCTCGGCCGCGCCGGTGGCGTGAGGCCAGGCCCGGCCGGCCCAGCCGGGCGCAGCTGGCTCAGCTGATCTCGGTGGGCGGCCAATCGGGCCGGGTCGGCGCCGGGGTGAGGCCGGTGCCGTGGCCGTTGGTGTCGCCCGCTCCACCGTTGGTGGCCCCGTTGCTGGGCGGACTGACCGGCGGCGCGGCCGACGGCGACGGGGTGCCGGCATCGCCCAGGGGGTGCTCGGTGGCTCGCACCGGCACGCCGTTGTTGGCCAGCTCGATCAGGCGGGTGACCTCTTTGCCCTCGATCGTCTCGTATTCGAGCAGGGCCCGGGCCACCAGATCGAGGCCCTTGCGGTGCTCGGTGAGGACGTCGCGGCAGTGCTGCTCCTGCTCGCGCAGGATGCGCTCGACCTCTTCGTCGATCACACGGGCGGTGTCGTCGCTGTAGTCGCGGGTGTGCATCAGGTCGTCGCCCAGGAAGACCTGGTTCTGCGAACCCCAGGCCATGGGGCCGATGCGGGTGCTCATGCCCCACTCGCGCACCATCTTGCGGGCCCGTTCGGTGGCCACCACCAGGTCGTTGTTGGCGCCGGTGGACACCACGCCGAACACCAGCTCCTCGGCGATGCGGCCGCCCATGGCCACCGCGATCGACTCCTCGAGGTAGTCCTGGTTGTAGCTGTGGCGCTCCTCGGCGGGCAGGTACTGGGTGACGCCCAGGGCCATGCCCCGGGGCAGGATCGTGACCTTGTGGATCGGGTCGGTGTTGGGGAGCACCGCGCCGCACACGGCGTGGCCCGCCTCGTGGTAGGCGGTGAGCTCCTTCTCCTTGTCGGACAGGACGGTGGACTCGCGCTCCTGGCCCATGAGCACCCGGTCGCGGGCCTGCTCGAAGTCCTCCATCTGCACCGACTCGGAGCCCCGGCGAACCGCGAACAGGGCTGCCTCGTTGACCAGGTTGGACAGGTCGGCGCCGCTCATGCCGGGCGTGCCCCGGGCCATGACGCTGAGGTCGACGTCCGGGCCGATGCGCTTGCCCTTGGTGTGCACGCCCAGGATGGCCAGGCGCTCGGGGTACTCGGGCAGGGGCACCACCACCTGGCGGTCGAAGCGGCCCGGACGCAGCAGCGCCGGGTCGAGGATGTCGGGGCGGTTGGTGGCGGCCATCATCACGATGCCGGTGGTGGCCTCGAAGCCGTCCATCTCCGACAGCATCTGGTTCAGGGTCTGCTCACGCTCGTCGTGGCCACCGCCCAACCCGGCACCGCGCTTGCGCCCGATCGAGTCGATCTCGTCCACGAAGATGATGGCCCGACCCATCTTGCGGGCCGAGGCGAACAGGTCACGGACGCGGCTGGCGCCCACCCCCACGAACATCTCCATGAAGTCCGAGCCGCTGACCGACATGAAGGGCACGCCGGCCTCGCCGGCCACGGCCCGGGCGATCAGCGTCTTGCCGGTGCCCGGGGGACCGACCAGCAGGATGCCCTTGGGGATGCGTGCGCCGATCTCGGCGAACTTGTCGGGGTACTTCAGGAAGTCGACCACCTCGGTGATCTCCTGCTTGACCCCCTCGTAGCCGGCCACGTCGGCGAAGGTGGTGCCCGGCCGCTCGGCGCTGTAGGTCTTGGCCCGCGACCGACCGATGGACATGATGCCGCCCATCTGGCCCTGCTGTCGTCGGGCCATCCACACGAACAGGCCGATCAGCAACAGGACCGGCAGCAGCAGGGGCAACCAGGTCTCGAGGAACCCGGCCGACGGGGTCGAGAACTTGATCCCCTTGGCCGTGAGCAGGTTGGCGTCGGTGTCGGGCAGGGGCGTGGGGCCGGTGGTGGTGACCTTGTTGCCGTTGGTGAGCGTGGCGCTGATGTGCCCGTTGGTGTTGTCGTAGGTGCCGGACTTGACCTCGCCGGACTTCACCTTGCCCACGAAGGTGCCATAGGAGATGTCGGTGCCGCTGCTCGCCTTGCTCATGCCTTCGATCAGCACGAACCCGACGATGACGGCCAACAGCACCCAGATCATCCAGCGGGGCCAGCCCTGGTCGCCACCGAAGCGCCCCGGTCGCCGCTGCTCCTGGCCGGGAGGCGGTGGGGGGATCTCAGAACTCATGGCTCACAGCGTAGAAGAGATCGGCGAAAATACCCGTCAGACGGGCCCGACCGATTCCCGGCCAGGCCCGCTGACGACGGCCGTCGATCAGGAGGCCCGCTCGGCCGACACCAGGTGAGGCGTGGAGCTGCGCTCGTCCTGCAGGTGCCAGCCTCGGGGCACGGTGAGGCTCGAGGAGTGGCGCCGACACAGGTCGTAGGTCGACGGATCGGCCTCGTCGGCGACCGGCGAGAGCCAGACCGTGCTGGTGGCGTACTGGTAGGCCAGGGTGGCCGTCGACGGCTCGCCGCAGCCGGGACGGGCGCAGGTGCGGGTCATGGCGTCACGCTAGCTAGTGGGTGGCATCCGGGTGCGGACCCGCGCCCCCTAGGGTGAACGGATGCCCAGCCCGACCTCCGGACGCCCTTCGGGCTCCCGACGGGAGCCGAGCCCGACCCCGGGATTGGGCTACTACTTCTCCCGGACGCGCTGGAACGGCGTCAGCTGGGGCCTGGGCGACGTGGTCGTGGGCTGGCTGCTGGCCGAGGTGGTGGGCGGGATCCTGGCCCTGGTGCTGATCTCGGCCTTCGGCTACACCCCCCAGGACGCGCCCTTGTGGGTGCAGGCCCTGGGGGAGATCCCGCTGTGGATCTTCCTGATCGGCGTCCCCGTGCTGGCCACCCACCTGAAGGGCAACGGCCCGGTGGCCGATCTGGGGCTGCGGCTGCGCTGGTACGACGTCCCGCTCGGCATCGTGGTGGGCTTCATCGGCCAGCAGCTGCTGGTCGGGCTCGTCTACTGGCCCATCTTCAAGCTGCTGGGCCATTCGGTGGACGTGGGCGAGGTGGCCCAGAAGCTGACCGGCAGCGCCCACGGCGTGGGCGGGGAGATCCTGATCTTCGGGCTGGTGGCCGTGGGCGCGCCGGTGGCCGAGGAGATCTTCTTCCGGGGCCTCACCCAGGGGGCGCTGCTCAAGCAGGCCAGCCTGGCCCGCCTGAACCCGTGGTTCGCCATCGTGGTGACCGCCCTGTTCTTCGCCGCCTCCCACTTCCAGTTCGTCCAGTTCCCGGCGCTGTTCGTCTTCGGCCTGGTGCTGGGGGTGCTGGCCTGGCGCACCGAGCGGCTGGGGGCGGGGATCTGGGCCCACATCACCTTCAACGCCGTGGCTGCGGCCACGCTGCTGTGGCACCTCAACCTGCCCGCCTTCTCCCCGTGACCGCGCGTCGGCGGTCTGCGATAATTGCTCCCCGTGACCACATGGGCAGGGTCGCGGATGCCACCATGAACAGGTCATGTCCGAGACCCTGATCGACGATCGGTCCGGCGCGGGTTCCGACGAGGGCGCCGAGCCGACCCTCGACCCCCCGGCGCCGCCGCCGGATCCGCCCAGCGGCGATGCCCCCGCGATCGGCGGGCGCGTGTCGCGAGCCATCGACCGGCTCTTCTCCATGCCCATCGAGGGGTGGATCACGCTGCTGGTGGTGGCGGCCTGCGTGGTCTTCATCTTCGTCCAGCTGGGTCCGGGCAACATCCTGGCCAACAACACCCCGGCCGGCGGCGACATGGGTGGCCACGTGTGGGGTCCGGCGTTCCTGCGCGACCACCTGCTCACCCAGGGTCGACTCACCGGCTGGACCCCGGACTGGTACGACGGGTTCCCCGCCTACGAGTTCTACATGATCCTTCCCGGGCTGGCCATCGCCCTGCTCAGCTACCTGATCCCCTACGGGATCGCCTTCAAGTTGGTGGTGGTCAGCGGGGTCATCAGCCTGCCGGTGGCCCTGTGGGCCTTCGGTCGGCTCAGCCGGCTGCCCTTCCCGACCCCGGCCCTGCTGGCCGTGGGAGGCACCGCCTACCTGTTCGACCGGTCGTTCTCCATCTACGGCGGCAACATCGCGTCCACCCTGGCCGGCGAGTTCTCCTTCTCCATCGCGCTCAGCTTCGCCGTGCTCTTCCTGGGCGTGCTGTCGAGAGGCCTCGAGACCGGCAAGTACCGGGCCTGGGCCGCCGCCCTGCTGGCGGCCACGGCGCTGTGCCACATCATCCCCGTCTTCTTCGCGGTGGCCGGCGCCGCCATCCTGCTCGCCCTCCAGCTCGACTGGAGCCGGGTCCGCTGGTTCATGTGGCTGGCGCTGGTCCCGGTGGCGCTGGGGCTGGGGGCGGTGGCCGGAGGCCTCATCGCGCCCAGCGGCGATCCGCACTGGCCCTTCTACGCCGCCGCCGCGGTGTACGGCGCCATCCTGGTGGCGCTGGTGGCCGTGGTGCTGCTGGTGGTCCAGCACCCCTGGGGCCACATCAAGTACCTGGCCACCGTGCTGCCCGTCGGCGCCCTGATCAGCGCCTTCTGGACCGGGCCGTTCTACCTGAACAGCGCCTACATGACCGACATGGGGTGGGAGAAGCTCACCAACTACTCCGACTCGCTGTTCGCCCGCTCCCAGCTCGCCTCCCAGCTGAGCGACCGGCCCGGCATCGAGTACCTCCTGGTGCTGGCCGCGGTGGGCGCGCTGATGGCGTTCGCCTACTGCCGGCGCGGCGAGATCTTCTGGGTGGTCATGGCCGCGCTGGCCGGTGTGGCCTTCCTGTACGTCCCCCAGAGCCGCCTGTGGAACGCCCGGCTGCTGCCCTTCTACTACCTGGCCGTCTACCTGGTGGGGGCCATCGCCATCGCCGAGGTGGGCCGCACCGTGGCTCGGCTGATCGCGTCGGACATCCACCGACCACCTCGGGTGGTGCTGTGGATCACCGCCCTCGGCGGGCTGTGCGCCTGGCTCGTGGTGCTGGGCCTGCCGCTGCACACCCTGCCGTTCGGCACCATCGACAAGGACGGGGTCACCTACCAGTGGGGTCCGCTCAAGACCAAGGACTCGAGCTTCGTCACCAGCTGGGCCAACTGGAACTTCACCGGGTACGAGGGCAAGGCGTACTACCCCGAGTACTACGCGGTGGTGCAGCAGATGGCCAAGATCGGCAAGGAGCAAGGCTGCGGGCGGGCCATGTGGGAGTACTCCGATTCCCTGAACAACTACGGGACGCCCATGGCCCTGATGCTGCTGCCGTACTGGACCAACGGCTGCATCGGCTCGATGGAGGGCCTCTACTTCGAGGCGTCGGCCACCACGCCCTACCACTTCCTCAACCAGAGCGAGCTGTCCGCGTCGCCCTCCGATGCCATGCGCGACCTGCCCTACGTGCAGGGCGCGCTGACCCAGAACGACTTCGACCTGGGCATCTCCCACCTGCAGATGCTCGGGGTCCGCTACTACATGGCGTCCACTGCCTCCACCATCGGCTTCGCCCAGAACAACCACGACCTGACCCAGCTGGCCACCAGCGGCCCGTGGCACATCTACGAGGTGGCCGACTCGGCCGAGGTGGTGCCGCTCACCAACGAGCCGGCGGTGGTCAACAAGGCCGACAAGGGCGGCAAGACGTGGTTGGACGACACGGTCAACTGGTACCTCGACCCGGCGCAGTGGAAGGTGCTGCTGGCCGCGACGGGTCCGGCCAACTGGCAGCGCATCGACTCGGGTGCGGTCCCGGGGAAGCGGCCGGTGGGCACGACCAAGGTGTCGAACATCAAGTCCGGCACCGACACCATCTCCTTCGACGTGACCAAGGTCGGCGTCCCGGTCGAGGTCAAGGCGTCCTACTTCCCCAACTGGCAGGTGTCAGGCGCCACGGGGCCGTATCGCGTGAGCCCGAACATGATGGTGGTGATCCCCACCAGCACCCATGTGAAGTTGTCCTACGGGTACACCAAGACCGACTACGCCTCCTACCTGCTGACTCTGTTCGGGCTGGTCGGCCTGTTCGCCCTGTGGAAGGCCAAGCCGGTCGAGGTCGGCCCGGTCGCCCCGATGTGGCGCACCGATGACGACCCTGAGAACATCCCGCCCGACGACCCGCGAGACCCGAGCTGGTGGGTGGATCCGCCCGGGGACGGCTTCTCCCATCCACCGGGCACCCTGCCCCGACCGCCCGGGACCGGGCCCGGCGACGACGGGCTGGACGACCCCCGGCCTGACGTTGCGCCGACCACCGGGCCACCGAACGTGCCCGATCCGGCCGACATCATCGCCGGACTGAGCGCGGCCTCGGCCGGCCCGACCCGCTCCGCCGGCGTCGAACCCATCGAACCCATCGAACCCATCGAACCGGTCGAGCCCACCGATCGGGCCGAGCCCACCGATCCGGCCGAGCCCACCGACCCGCCCACATGAGTTGGCGGCGCGTGATCCTGCGGGGTCTTTCCGCTGGCCTGCTGGGCGCAGCGGCGGTAAGCCTGGCCCGTGAGCGCCAGGTGGCCCACCTCCGCGTGCGCTTCGACCTGGACCACCGGGTCGACCGACCGCCCGCGCCCGGCCTGGCGCGCCTGTCGGTGGTAGTGCCGGCCTACCGGGAGGGTGACCGCATCGCGGAGACGGTGCGGCGGCTGCGTGAGGACCTGTTCGAGGTCGACGAGCACGGCGGCCTGGAGATCGTGGTGGTCGACGACGGCTCCGACGATCGCACCGCGCTCGAGGCCCGTGCCGCCGGTGCCGACCAGGTCGTCACCCACGTCCGCAACCGCGGCAAGGGGGCGGCGGTGCGCACGGGCATGCTCGCGGCCCAGGGACGCACGCTGGCCTTCACCGACGCCGACCTGTCCTACGCCCCGGATCACCTCCTCGATCTGCTGGCCGAGGTCGAGGCCGGTTGGGATGTGGTGGTGGGCAGCCGACGTCACGACGACACCACCACGCTGGTGCGGGCGCGTCGGCTGCGCGAGGTCGGCGGTCGGGCCATCAACCTGTTGACCCGGGTGGTGCTGCTGGGTCGCTACCGCGACACCCAGTGCGGGCTCAAGGCCTTCCGGTCAGATCTGGGACGGCTCATCTTCGAGCACTCTCACATCGACGGCTTCGCGTTCGACGTCGAGATCCTCCACCTGGTCGAGGCCTACCAGCTGTCGCTGGCCGAGGTGCCGGTGCGGGTGGAGAACTCGAGCCGTTCGACGGTGCGGGTGGCTCGCGACGCGGCGCGCACCGTCCACGATGTGTTCGCGGTGCGGCGCTGGGCGAACCGCGGGGGCTACGACCTGGCCCCCGACGAGGTGGGTCTCGTCGCCCGCCAGCAGTGAGCTCGGGCGCGAGATCGACCCATCCGTGATCGTCGAGTACCGCATCGACGCCCTGGACGTGTTGGTCGACGTCGGACAGGGGTGGGCAACCTTCGCCCGCGAGAACGACGCCCCCGATCTGGCCCGACCGCCGCGGGATCGGACGTTGTGGAGCTACGTGGCCGGCGACGACGTGGCCGAGGTGTGGCGCCTGCTGGTGGCCCGGGCCCGGTCCGACGCGGTGGCGCCCAGGGTGAGGGTCCGCTGCGACGCCCCGGCCGTGCGCCGCTGGTTCGACATCACGCTGACGGTGGAGGAGGCCTCCGCCGTGCGGTTCCGGTCGGTGCAGATCGGCGAGCAGGACCGGCCGCCGGTCCCCCTCATCGACCTGGTCGCCCGGCGGGACCCGTCGGCGCCGCTGGTGCGGGTGTGCAGCTGGTGCTCGCGCTTCGCCGACGGGCAGGGCTGGACCCCGGTCGAGCGCTACGTGGCCGAACACCAGCTGCTCGAGCGCTCGATGCTGCCGGGCATCAGCCACACCATCTGCCCTGACTGCGAGGCCCGTGCCTTCGGCGACCTGGACCCCTCGGACGCACCACTAGGGTGAGGCGCCATGGGCGCCCCCGATCCGGCCACGCTGGCTGCCATCTTCAAGGCCTATGACGTCCGGGGCACCGTCGGCGATCAGCTCGACGCGGAGCTGGTGGAGCGCATCGGGGCGGCCTTCGCCGCCTTCGTGGCCGGCGACCCCGAGACCTCGGGTCGAGTCGCTGGTCGGTCGGGACATGCGGCCGTCGGGGGTCGAGCTGGGCCAGGCCTTCGCTCGGGGCGTCATGAGCCAGGGCCTCGACGTGGTCGACCTCGGCCTGGTGTCCACCGACCTGCTGTTCTTCGCCTCGGGTCGCTACGACGCGCCGGGGGCCACGCTGACCGCGTCGCACAACCCGGCGGCCTACAACGGCATCAAGATGTGCCTGACCGGCGCCCGCCCCATCGGCGAGGACACCGGTCTGGGCGACATCCGCCAGATGACCCTCGACGGGTTGGCCCCGGCCGACCGGCCGGGCACGGCCAGCACCCACGACGCCCTGGGCGACTTCGTGGCCCACGTCCACAGCTTCGTGGACCTCGACGAGCTGACGCCGCTCAAGATCGTGGCCGACACGGCCAACGGGATGGGTGGTCTGGTGGCGCCGGCCGTGTTCGCCGGGCTGCCGTTCGACCTCGAGGTCCTCTACGGCGAGCTGGACGGCACCTTCCCCAACCACCCGGCTGACCCCATCCAGCCCGAGAACCTGGTCGACCTCCAGGCCCGGGTGCTCGAGACCGGCGCGGACGTGGGCCTGGCCTTCGACGGCGACGCCGACCGCGTGTTCCTGGTGGACGACCAGGGCCAGCTGGTGTCGGGGTCGTTGACCACGGCCATCGTGGCCGCCGAGCTGCTGCGCACGTATCCGGGCGCCACCATCCTGCACAACCTGATCTGCTCGAAGGCGGTGCCCGAGGTCATCCGTGAGCACGGCGGCACGCCGGTGCGCACTCGGGTGGGGCATTCGCTGATCAAGGCGGTCATGGCCGAGACCGGCGCCGCCTTCGGTGGCGAGCACTCGGGTCACTACTACTTCCGCGACAACTTCCGAGCCGACTCGGGCATCATCGCGGCGATGGTGGTGCTCGACGCCCTGCAGCCGCCGAGCGCGTTTCGCTGAGCGAGCTGCGCCGGCCCTACGAGCGCTACGCCGACTCGGGCGAGATCAACACCAAGGTGGGCGACCCGGCGGCCGTCATCGAGCGCGTCGCCGCCCACTACGCCACGCCGACCAGGACCGACTCGACGGCCTGACCGTGGACCTGGGGGACTGGTGGTTCAACCTGCGGCCCTCCAACACCGAGCCGCTCCTGCGCCTGAACCTGGAAGCGCCCGACCAGGTCGCGTGCGACGATCACGTGGCCGAGGTGCGACTGCTCATCGCTGAGGCCGATCATGTGGTCCCAGCCGATCCCCAAGGAAGTGCGTGATGTCTCTGGACCCGCTGCTGCTCGAGATCCTGGCCTGCCCCGACGACAAGGGCCCGCTGCTCTACTTCGCGGACGAGGACGCGCTGTACAACCCGCGCCTGCATCGTCGCTACGCCATCCGCGACGACATCCCCATCATGTTGATCGACGAGGCCGACGAGGTGGACGACGCCGAGCACGAGCGGCTGGTGGCCAAGGCCGCGGCCGACGGCATCGAGCCCGAACTTCACCCCGTCGCCCACCTGACGTGACCTCGTTGCTGTGAGCTCGGCTCCGCTCGACAGCCTGGGCCTGCTGGACGCGGCCGCGACCCTGGGGGAGCAGGCGGCGCGGGGGCGGACACGGCGCGTCAGGTGCTGGCCGAGTCCGACGGGCACCTGCCGGATCACGACGACGTCGAGCACGTGGTGGTGCTGGGCATGGGCGGGAGCGGCGTGGCCGGTGACGTGGCCATCGCCGTGGCCGGACCGTTCATGGCCGTGCCCGTGGTGGTCCACAAGGGCTACGGGCTACCCAACTTCGTGGACCGCCACACCCTGGTGGTGGCCGTCTCGTTCTCGGGCGAGACCGAGGAGACCCTGGAGTCCGCCGCCCTGGCTGCGGACGCCGGCGCCTCGTTGGTGGCGGTGACCCGCGGCGGTTCGCTGGGCGAGCTGGCCCGGGGTCGGGGCGCGCCGGTGATCGGTGTGGCCGACGACATCCCTGCCCCCCGGGCCGCGCTGGGGGCGCTGGCCGTGCCCCCGCTCGTGGTCTTCGAGCACCTCGGCCTGTTTCCCGGGGCCTCGGCCTGGATCGATGCGGCCGTCACCCAGCTGCGCCGTCGGGGCGAACAGCTCCGCGTGGCCGACAACCCGGCCGAGCGCCTGGCCCGCCACATCGGCCGCCAGATCCCCATCATGTACGGGGGTGGCGCGGTGGGCTCGGTGGCGGCCCGGCGCTGGAAGACGCAGTTCAACGAGAACGCCAAGATGCCCGCCTTCAGCAACGAGCTGCCCGAGGTGTGCCACAACGAGGTGTCGGGGTGGGGCCAGCACGGAGACGTGACCCGGCAGGTCTTCCGGATCGTGGACCTGCGCCACGAGTTCGAACACCCTCAGATCGCCCGGCGGTTCGCCCTGGTGGACGACCTGCTGGGCGAGGTGGTGGCCGGGATCCACGAGGTGGTGGCCGAGGGCGAGGGCACGCTGGCCCAGCTGTTCGACCTGATCCTGTTCGGGGACTTCGTCAGCCTCTATCGCGCCCTCCAGGAGGGTGTCGACCCGGGCCCGGTGCCCGCCATCGAGGACCTCAAGGCCCAGCTCACGCCCTGATCGGCAGGCAGACCCCCAGAGCCGAAATCGGGCATCTTTGTCTGCGGATACCGCACATTTCGATGCCCAGTTTCCGGGTGGGGGTACAGTTTCCCTCGCCGGGCTGATGTGAATGGCGTCAGTGGACCCCAGCCCCGAACCGAAGCTGCATCAATTCCTTCCTTCGACGCGCTGGAGAACAGACCATGACCACTGCCAACCTCTATCCCGAAGGCGACTACAAGGTCGCCGATCTCGGGCTGGCCGCCTTCGGTCGCCACGAGATCACCCTGGCCGAGCACGAGATGCCCGGCCTCATGGCCCTGCGGGCCGAGTACGGCGATTCCAAGCCGCTCAGCGGGTCCCGCATCACCGGGTCGCTGCACATGACCATCCAGACCGCGGTGCTGATCGAGACCCTGGTCGAGCTGGGAGCCCAGGTGCGCTGGTGCTCCTGCAACATCTTCTCCACCCAGGATCACGCGGCCGCGGCCGTGGCCGTGGGGCCCACCGGCTCGGCCGAGAACCCCAAGGGCATCCCCGTCTACGCCTGGAAGGGCGAGACGCTGGAGGAGTACTGGTGGTGCACCGAGCAGGTGCTGCGCTGGCCGGGTGACCAGGGTCCGACCATGATCCTCGACGACGGCGGCGACGCCACCCTGCTGGTGCACAAGGGCACCGAGTACGAGCGCACCGGCACCGTCCCCGAACCCACCGAGGACGACTCCGACGAGTGGAAGGTCATCCTCGGGCTGCTGGCCCGCACGGTGGCCGAGGAGCCCACGCTGTGGACCGGCATCGGCGAGGGCATCATCGGGGTCACCGAGGAGACCACCACCGGTGTGCACCGGCTGTACCAGATGCAGGAGGGCGGCTCGCTGCTGTTCCCCGCCATCAACGTCAACGACTCGGTCACCAAGTCGAAGTTCGACAACCTCTACGGCTGTCGCCACTCGCTCATCGACGGCATCAACCGGGCCACCGACGTGATGATCGGCGGAAAGGTGGCCGTGGTGTGCGGGTACGGCGACGTGGGCAAGGGCTGCGCCGGCTCGTTGCGAGGTCAGGGCGCCCGGGTCATCGTCACCGAGATCGATCCCATCTGCGCGCTCCAGGCCGCCATGGAGGGCTACCAGGTGGCGCGCCTCGAAGACGTCATGGAGACGGCGGACATCTTCATCACCACCACCGGCAACAAGGGCATCATCAGCGCCGAGCACATGGCCCGCATGAAGCACCAGGCCATCGTGGGCAACATCGGTCACTTCGACAACGAGATCGACATGGCCGGCCTGGCCCGGATGTCCGACGTCCAGAAGCTCAACATCAAGCCCCAGGTGGACGAGTTCCGCTTCCCTGACGGCCACTCGGTCATCGTGCTGGCCGAGGGCCGCCTGCTGAACCTGGGCTGCGCCACCGGTCACCCGAGCTTCGTGATGTCGTGCAGCTTCTCGAACCAGGCCATCGCCCAGATCGAGCTGTTCACCCACCAGGACTTCTACGAGCGCCGCGTCTACACGCTGCCCAAGCACCTCGACGAGAAGGTGGCCCGCCTCCACCTCGACTCGCTGGGCGTGCGCCTGACCGAGCTGACATCGGATCAGGCCTCGTACCTGGGCGTGCCGGTGGGCGGGCCCTACAAGGCCGACCACTACCGGTACTGATCGATCACGTGCCCGATCCGATCCCGCCCACCATCGAGTGGTGCGGCCAGTTCGTGCGCCTGATCGACCAGCGTGACCTGCCCTCCAGCCTGTCGATGGTGGAGGCCCACACCGTCGACGAGCTGTGCGAGCTCATCGCGGTCCTGGCCGTGCGCGGCGCTCCGGCGCTGGGCGCGGCCGGGGCCATGGGCATCGCCCTGGCCCAGGTCAACGGCCAGCCGCTGGCTGCCGCCCGTGAGCAGATCGTGGCCACCCGCCCCACGGCCGTGAACCTGGCCTGGGGGGCGGATCGGGCCCTGGCCGCGGCCGATCCGGTGGCCGAGGCGGAGGCCATCGCCGTCGAGGACGTCGAGCGCAACCGCCGTCTGGGTGCCTTCGGGGCGGCGCGGGTTCCCGACGGGGCGCGGATCCTGACCCATTGCAACGCCGGCGCCTTGGCCTGTGTCGGCTACGGCACGGCCCTGGGCGTGATCCGGGCGGCCCACGAGGCCGGCCGGCACCCGTCGGTGTGGGTGGACGAGACCCGCCCGGTGCTCCAGGGCGCCCGGCTCACCGCCTGGGAGCTCGACCGCCTGGGCATCCCGGCCACCTTGGTGGCCGACGTCATGGCCGGATCGCTGATGGCATCGGGCGACGTCGACCTGGTGGTGGTCGGCGCCGACCGCGTGGCGGCCAACGGCGACGTGGCCAACAAGATCGGGACCTACTCGGTGGCCGTGCTGGCCCGCTACCACGGGATCCCGTTCTACGTGGCCATGCCCACCTCCACCATCGACCCGGCCACCCCCGACGGTGACGCCATCGTGGTCGAGCGTCGGGATCCCGACGAGGTGCGGCGGCTGGGCGGCCAGCTCATCGCCCCGCCCGGGGTGTCGGCCGAGAACCGGGCCTTCGACGTGACCCCGGCCGAGCTGGTCACCGGCTACATCACCGAGCGGGGCGTGCTGGGCGCCCACGAGCTGGTGGCCGCCAGCCAACCGGCCTGAGGCTTGTCGGCGGGTGTCGAGGTTGCGGAGCCGCCAGGCGCAGCCGCGGGCGGGGTGATGCCCGGATGCCGAAGGCGCCCGGAGGGAGGCTTGCCGACCGGAGGGCCAAGAAGGTCGTCGTACCCCCTGGCTAGCGTCGGTCGGGTGTGGTTCGAGCGACGTTGCCACGGATGTGGGATCCCCGGGCCGGTGGTGTGCGCCGGGTGCCTGGACGGCCTGCGCCCACCGGGCGTCCCGGAGGCCGCGTCGCTGGCCGGCGGGTCCGCTCGGGCCCGACGCCTGCCGTTGTCTGTTCAGCTTCGAGGGGCGCGGTCGTGACCTGGTGGTGGCGCTGAAGTACCGCAACGGGCGCGAGCTGGGTCGTCTGCTGGGCGCGGCGATGGCCGAGCTGGTCGATCCGGTCGGCTTGGATGCCATCACCTGGGCGCCCACCAGCCGCGTTCGCCGGGGCCAGCGCGGCTACGACCAGTCGCGCCTGCTGGCCGGTGGGATGGCCCGGGCGCTCGACCTGCCCTGTCGAGACCTGCTGCGCCGCTCGGTCGGCGGTCCCCAGACCGGTCGTACCTTGGCTCAGCGCCTGGATGGGCCCGGGTTCGGGACTCGACGACCCAGCCCACGTGCGGTGGTGGTGGTCGACGACGTGATCACCACCGGCGCCACCCTGGTGGCGGCCGCCGCCGCGCCTTGCGCCGGGCCGGCGCCCAACAGGTGGTGGCCGTCACCGCCGCCTGCACCCCGCTGCCGACCGGCCGGTGATGCACTCAAGACAAGCGTCAGGTCGGTCGAGAAGAAGGTCGTGACGGACATCGCGGCAGATCGGGGCTCACCCCCATGCAGGTGACCGAGTTGCAGGTCCAGCGCTCGTTGCAGGCGCTACGACGGACTCCGAGTCCGGCGACGGGGCGCGCCGCCGATGCCCGACGCGCGGCCGGTCCTATCCCCGACCCCCGGAGGGGCCCCGGCGGCGCTGCCCGGCGGGCCTGGTCGAGCAGCTCATGGGCTCGCCCGCCATCCGCGACGACCGCCTGGCCGAGGCCCGCCAACGCCTCGAGGCCGGCGAGCAGCCCAGCGCCGAGGACCTGGCCCAACGCATGGTCGGGCGCCTGGTCTGCGACCGGCTGCGCTGAATCCCCGGGGGCCCTACGATCCTGCTACCGAACCCGGCCCTGGAGACGATGTGGACATCACGATCAGCAGCAGGGGAGCGGAGCCGTCCGAAGCGCTGGTAGCGGCCACGCAGCGCAAGATCGGGCGCCTGGCCCGATTCGTGGAGGGCATGGAGATCGCCCGGGTGCACTTCGCCGAGGAGCGCAACCCCCGAATCGCCGACCGGGAGATCTGCGAGGTGCTCATGGAGGGCCACGGGCACCGGGTGCAGTGCAAGGTGGCCGCCGCCGACAGCTTCGGCGCGCTCGATCTGGCGGTGGAGAAGCTCGAACCGCAGCTGGTGAAGCTCAAGAGCAAGGTCTCGCCCCGCGGGCATCGGGGGTGAGCGTGTACGCGGATCCAGGCAAGTGGAGCGACGCCAGCATCAGCGTGCTGGTGTGTGACGACGGAGCCGTCGGGCGACGCCAGCTCACCGTCGCGCTCGAGGCCAGCCCGCACATCGAGGTGGTGGCCGAGGCGGACGGCGGCGAGACCGCACTGGCGGAGGCGATCGAATCCACTCCTGACGTGGTGTGGCTGGGGCTCGGCCTGCCCGGGCTGGCCGGGGTCGGCCTGATCGCCGTCCATCGGCGAGCTGGTGCCCAGCGCCCGCTTCGTGGTCATGTGCGGCCCCGACGACGCCGAGGCCCGCAGCCGCGCCCTGCGGGTCGGCGCCATGGCCGTGGTGCGCCGCGAGGAGGCACCGGGTGTGGCGGTGGCCATCACCGAGCAGGTGACCTGGGGCCACCCCTGGCTCGAGGCCCAGGACCTGGCCGCGCTGCGCGATGCCCATGCCGCGCTGGGCCGACAGGCCGCGTCGGTCCAACAGGAGCTGGTGCCGCCGCGCCTCGACCCCGAGGTGGTCGAGTTGCTCGATGCGTTGGCCGGGGGCCAGTCCATGGCCGACGCCGCCCAGGCCCGCCACCTCGAGGTGGCCTCGGTCCAGGGCGCGGTGGCCAACGCCCTGGCCCTGCTGCACCGACATGCCCGCACCGAGGCCATGGCCTACTCGGTCGGGAACCCATCGGTGGGTGTCGCCGGCGGGTCCGGAGCCCGGACGGGTGGCGGCCAGGGCGAGGGTCCGGACCGCACCGAGGGGAGCGAGACGCCCCGGTAGACTGCTCGTTCTCATGGGTGTATTCGACAAGATCCTCCGTGCCGGTGAAGGCAAGAAGGTCCGGGCCGTGCAGGCGCTCGTCCCGGACATCAACGCGCTCGAGGACGAGACCAAGGCGTTGTCCGACGACGCCCTGCGGGCCCGCACCGGCGAGTTCAAGGCGCGCCTGGAGCAGGGCGCCGACCTCAACGACCTGCTGATCGAGGCCTTCGCCGTGGTGCGTGAAGCCTCGCGCCGGGTGATCGGCCAGCGTCACTACGACGTCCAGCTGATGGGCGGAGCGGCACTGCACTTCGGCTGGGTGGCCGAGATGAAGACGGGTGAGGGCAAGACCCTGGTGTCCACCCTGCCCATGTACCTCAACGCCCTCAGCGGCAAGGGCGTGCACCTGGTCACGGTCAACGACTACCTGGTCAAGCGCGACTCCGAGTGGATGGGCCAGATCCACCGGTG
Source organism: uncultured Microthrixaceae bacterium (assembly GCA_963793965.1). GTDB lineage: Bacteria > Actinomycetota > Acidimicrobiia > Acidimicrobiales > Acidimicrobilacustridaceae > UBA4742. Next base: position 87,911 of record CAWCCB010000002.1, on the reverse strand, counting down.
GTTGGGGCTCACGGTGGGTCTGGTGATCCCCGGTGACTTCGATGCCGACGTCAAAGCGGGCCGAGTACGCCTGTGACATCACCTACGGCACCAACAACGAGCTGGGCTTCGACTACCTGCGCGACAACATGGCCATGAGCCGCGACCGCCAGGTGCAGCGGGGCCACAACTTCTGCATCGTGGACGAGGTCGACTCGATCCTCATCGATGAGGCCCGCACCCCGCTGATCATCGCCGGCCGGGTGAGCGACGCGGCCAAGCTCTACTACCAGTTCGCCAGCGTGGTGCGCGGGCTCAAGCGCGACGAGCACTACGACGTCGACGAGGAGAAGCGCACCGTCGCCCCCACCGACGAGGGCGTGGAGGCGGTGGAGAAGGCGTTGGGCATCGAGAACATGTACGACGAGGTCTCCACCAACCTGGTCCACCAGTTCCAGGCCGCGCTCAAGGCCAAGGAGCTGTTCAAGCGGGACAAGGACTACGTGGTGCAGCACGGCGAGGTGAAGATCGTCGACGAGTTCACCGGCCGCATCCTCGAAGGTCGCCGCTGGTCCGAAGGCCTGCATCAGGCAGTCGAGGCCAAGGAAGGCGTGAAGATCAACGAGGAGAACCAGACCCTCGCCACGGTCACGCTGCAGAACTACTTCCGCCTCTACGACAAGTTGGCCGGCATGACCGGTACGGCCGAGACCGAGGCGTCGGAGTTCGCCAGCACCTACAACCTCCACGTGGTGCCCGTCCCCACCAACCGAGAGATGGTCCGCATCGACCAGGGCGACCTCATCTACAAGACCGAGGACGCCAAGTTCGACGCCCTGATCGAAGACCTCAAGGAGCGCTACGAGACCGGCCAGCCCGTGCTGGTGGGCACGATCTCGGTGGAGAAGAGCGAGAAGCTGTCGCGGGCCCTCGATCAGAACGGCATCGAGCACGCCGTGCTGAACGCCAAGCAGCACACGCGTGAGGCGCATGTGGTGGCCCAGGCCGGCCGGCTCCACGCCATCACGGTGGCCACGAACATGGCCGGTCGTGGGGTGGACATCAAGCTGGGCGGCAACGCCGAGGAGCTGGCCCGGGTCGACGTCATCGCCGAGGGCCTCGACCCCGAGGAGGGCGAGGGCAAGACCCGTCTCGAGGAGCTGACGGCCAAGTACGAGGAGCACACCAAGGCTGAGGGCGAAGCCGTGCGCGAGGCCGGCGGGCTCTACGTGCTGGGCACCGAACGCCACGAGAGCCGGCGCATCGACAACCAGTTGCGAGGCCGTTCGGGCCGCCAAGGCGATCCGGGCGAGAGCCGGTTCTACCTGTCGCTCGAAGACGAGCTCATGCGCCTGTTCGCCACCGGGGCCATGAACTGGGTGATGGGCAAGGCCCTGCCCGACGACGTGCCCATCGAGGCCAAGATGGTGTCCAAGGCCATCGAGCGGGCGCAGAACACCGTCGAGCAGCGCAACGCCGAGATCCGCAAGAACGTCCTCGAATACGACGAGGTCATGAACGAGCAGCGCAAGGTGATCTACAAGCGCCGCGACCAGATCCTCGACGACGCCGACCTGCGCGAGGAGGCCATGGGGTACCTGGCCGAGGCCATCGACTCGGTGGTCACCACCTACTGCGTGAGCGACTTCGCCGAGGAGTGGGACCTCGAGGGCCTCATGCCCGAGCTGTCGGCCTACTGGCCGGTGCAGGCCACCGTCGACCAGATCAAGGCCTGCGCCGGCACCGACGAGATCTACGAGCAGTTGATGACCGAGGCCAAGGCCTACTACGAGCAGTCCGCGAGACCGAGCTGGGCGCCGAGACCATGCGCGAGATCGAGCGCCAGGTCATGTTGCAGATCATCGATCAGCGCTGGCGCGAGCACCTCTACGAGATGGACTACCTGCAGGAGGGCATCAACCTGCGGGCCATGGGCCAGAAGGATCCGCTGGTCGAGTGGCAGCGGGAGGGCTTCGAGATGTTCGGGTCGATGATGGACGCCATCGCCCAGGACTTCGTCAAGTACGTGATGCACGCCGAGGTGGCGGTGGCCGAGCAGACGCCGACCGAGCCCGAGCTGCGCAACGTGCAGTACTCCGCCCCCAGCGATCCCTCCGAGGGCGACGCCAACATGGCCGCCGCGGCCCGGGCCCAGGCGGCGCTGGAAGGGCGCGGAAGGCCCCGACCGAGTGGTCGAACCCGACGAGCCGGTGGTCAACACGCCGGTGGTGAAGTCCGAGTGGGACAAGACCGGGCGCAACGACCCCTGCCCGTGCGGCTCGGGCAAGAAGTTCAAGCAGTGCCACGGCGCGGTGAGCGCCGCTGCGGAGCTGACGGCGTGAGCATGCGTGATCTCACCGACGACCTGGCCGCGCTTCGGCGGCGGCTGCTCGAGGCCCAGGGCTACCTGCGCATCGACGAGCTGCGGCGCGCCCGGCCCCAGCTCGAGGTCGAGGCCTCGCGTCCCGACCTGTGGGACGACCCCGACCTGGCGCGCCAGGTGAACGGCGAGCTGGCCGCGGCCAACGAGGACCTCGACCTGTGGGACGACCTGGCCGCGCGGATCGACGACGCCGAGACGCTCTACGAGCTGGCCCGCGAGGAGGGCGACGACTCGGTGGCGGCCGAGCTGGAGGAGTCGCTGGGCGCGCTGGCCGGCGCCTTCGCCGAGCTGGAGCTGCGCTCGTTGTTCACCGGTGAACACGACGAGGCCGACGCCATCTGCGAGATCCAGTCGGGATCGGGCGGGGCCGATGCCCAGGACTGGGCCAACATGTTGTTGCGCATGGACCTGCGCTGGGCCGAGCAACGCGGGTTCGACGTCGAGCTCGACGAGGTGTCGCCCGGCTCCGAGGCGGGGATCTCCTCGGCCACCTTCCTGGTGCGGGGCCGTCACGCCTACGGGCGGCTGCGCTCCGAGCACGGGGTGCACCGCCTGGTGCGCATCTCGCCCTTCAACGCCCAGGGCAAGCGCCAGACCGCCTTCGCCGCCCTCAAGGTCACGCCCTTCCTGGAGGACGTGCCCGACATCGAGATCGACGAGAAGAAGGACCTGCGCATCGACGTGTACCGCTCGTCGGGCGCCGGGGGCCAGCACGTCAACGTGACCGACTCGGCGGTGCGCATCACCCACCTGCCCACCGGGATCGTGGTCTCGTGCCAGAACGAGCGCAGCCAGCACCAGAACAAGGACCGGGCCATGCAGATCCTCAAGGCCAAGCTGGCCGAGCGCCAGCACGAGGAGCGCCGCGCCGAGCTGGACGACATCCGGGGCGTCCAGCAGTCGGTCGACTTCGGCAGCCAGATCCGTTCCTACGTGCTCCAGCCCTACCAGATGGTCAAGGACCTGCGCACCGAGTACGAGACCGGGGACGTGGACGGCGTGCTGGACGGCGAGCTGGACCCGTTCATGGAGGCCTACCTGCGCTGGATGCGAGCGTCGGCGCAGGGCGACGAGGAGGGTTGACCCGGTCGACGACACGGCCTGACCCCGCCCGAGACATGGGTCACAACCGGGTCGGGACCCCGGCGGGAGCGAGGGGAGGGCGTCGGGGGGTGTCCCCAACTGGGGTCAGGCCGCTAGTAACGTGATCGCAACATGATTCGCCTCGAAAGTGTGACCAAGACCTACAAGGGTGAGGTCGCTGCCCTCCGCGACGCCAACGTGAACATCGAAAAAGGCGAGTTCGTCTTCCTGGTCGGGCCCTCCGGATCGGGCAAGTCCACCTTCATCCGGCTGCTGAACAAGGAAGAGGTGCCCGAGCAGGGCCACATCTTCGTGGCCGGCAAGGACATCGGCGAGCTCTCGAGTTGGAAGGTGCCGTTCCTGCGCCGCAACATCGGGTGCGTGTTCCAGGACTTCAAGCTGCTGTCGAACAAGACCGTGGCCGAGAACGTGGCCTTCGCCCTGGAGGTGATCGGGCGGCCCCGCCACGTCATCGACACCCAGGTCCCGGCCATCCTCGACCTGGTGGGGCTCGGCCACAAGGCCACCAGCCTGCCCACCGAGCTCTCCGGCGGGGAGCAGCAGCGGGTGTCGATCGCCCGGGCGTTCGTGAACCGGCCGCTGATCCTGCTGGCCGACGAGCCCACCGGCAACCTCGATCCGGCCACCTCGGTCGGCATCATGCGGCTGCTGGACCGGATCAACAAGACGGGCACGACCGTGGTGATGGCCACCCACGATCGCGGCATCGTCGACACCATGCGGCGACGGGTCATCGAGCTCGACCGCGGCGCCATCGTCCGCGACCAGTCGCGCGGCGTCTACGAGTAGGACCTCACCCTCATGCCCAAACTCGATTACGCCGTCCGCGAGACGGCCTCGAACCTCAGTCGCAACTTCACCATCACGCTGGCGTCGATCATGACCGTGGTGGTGTCGCTGGCCCTGGTCGGCGCGTCGCTGATGCTGCGCCAGGGCGTCCAGAACGCCACCCGCCGTTGGCAGGGCGGCATCGAGTTCGTGGTGTTCATGAAGCCCAACGCCAGCGACGCCCAGACCAAGGCGGTGGCTTCGGACCTGCGCAACAACCCGGGGGTCCAGCGCTTCACCTACGTCGACCAGAAGGCGTCCTACGTCGAGTTCAAGCAGCTGTTCAAGGGCCAGCCCGACCTGATCACCAGCGTGACCCCCAGTGAGCTCCCCCCGTCGTTCCGGGTGGTGCCGGTGAGCAAGAGCGAAGAGGCCATCAACACCCTGGGCAACCTGTTCCAGAGCAAACCGGGTGTGCGTGAGGTGTCGTACGCGTCGGCCACCATCCGGGCGGTGCAGGAGCTGTCCCAACGGCTGACGGTCGGCATCATCGTGGTGGCCCTGGTGCTGTTGGGGGCGGCCATCCTGCTGATCTTGAACACCATCCGCATGGCCATGTTCGCCCGCCGCCGGGAGATCGAGGTCATGAAGCTGGTGGGGGCGACCAACTGGTTCATCCGGGTGCCGTTCATGCTCGAAGGCCTGGTCCAGGGTGTGGTCGGTGCGGGTCTGGCCGTGGTGGCGCTGGCCAGCTTCAAGCCGTTCTTCCAGCGATGGCTGCCCAACCCGCAGGACTTCCCCCTGGTCAACGGCTTCGTGCTGTCGGGCCGGGAGCTGCTCACCATCTACGCGCTGATGTTCATCACCGGCTGCGTGGTGGGCGTGATCGGCGCCGGCGTCGCCGTCACCCGCTTCCTCGACGTCTGACCCACCGCTGCTCTCCTCTCGGGGCGGCACCTGCGTACCGTTTCGGTACGGACCTGCCGCTCCGGAGGGAGAGTCGCGGGCGGCGGGCTGGCTGTGTCATACCCCGTCGACATGATGGGCGCCCATGGCGGCTCAACAGACAGATCGGAGCATCGAGCTCGCTGATGCGAGACCAGTACGGCGTCTTCTCGCACGCACAGGCCATCGAGGTGGGGGCCACCGAGCGGATCATCCACCGTCGACTGGCCAGCGGTCGTTGGATCCTCCGGGCCCCCGCGGTCTACGCCCTGCCCAGCCATGCACCGACCTGGCACCAGACACCTGATGGCATCAGTCCTCGGCGAGCCGCAGGCGGTGTCGGAGGTCTGGCCGCCGCCGCACTCCACGGGCTGCGGGGCTTCCCGCCCGGCCCGGTCGAGATCGTGGTGCCACGCGGCGAGCAACCATCGCTCGACGCTGGCCGCCGTTCGGGAACGCCGCGACTACCAGGTCGCCGTGGTGCAGGCCATCCCGACGCTGACCTTGGTGGACTCGCTGTTCGCCGTGGCCGGCGTGGCCCACGGCTCGCGGGTGGCGCTGGCGCTCGATGACGCCCTCGCCGGCGGGGCGGTGACCATCCAGGCCCTCCAGCGTCGGCTACGAGGAGCTGAACGGTGGTCGGCGCCGCGGCATGGCGGTGATGCGGCGGCTGATCGCGGCTCGGAGTGCCACCCGATCGGGAGCCGCCGAGCTCGGTGTTGGAGCGGATGCTCTATCGAGTGCTGGACCGGCCGGGGATGCCTGCGTACCGGCGCCAGGCACGCGTGCCCTGGTCACCGGATGTCACGGGTCGACGCCCTGCTGGTCGACGCGCCGGTCATCATCGAGAGCGATGGCCGGCGGTGGCACACGCGGGTCGCCGACTTCGAGCGCGACCGCCAGCGTGACCGCGCCGCGGCCTCGCACGGCTACGTGACGATGCGGTTCACCTACGACGAGCTCAGATGCGACCCCGATCGGGTGGCGTTGAGGTCCGCGCCGCCGCTCGCGCCGCCGCGTGAACTCCGGGGCGGCACCTGCGTACCGTTTCGGTACACAGGTGCCGCCGCTGGGGGAGGGGACCTGGCGGAGGTAGCAGGCTGGGGCATGGACTACACCGAGATCGCCTACCAGGTCGAGGACCAGGTGGCCACGATCACCCTCGATCGTCCGGATCGGCTCAACGCCTTCACCGTGACCATGATGCGCGAGCTGATCGACGCGTTCGATCAGGTGGATGCCGACGACGACGTGCGGGCCGTGATCGTCACCGGCCGGGGCGAGCCTTCTGCGCGGGCGCGGACCTTGCCGGCGGCGGCGACACCTTCAACGCGGATGCCGCCCCCGGCTCACGCCCCAAGCGCGACACCGTGCCCCGCGACACCGGGGGTCGGGTCACCCTGCGCATCTTCGAGTGCACCAAGCCGGTGATCGCCGCCATGAACGGCTCGGCGGTCGGCATCGGCGTGACCATGACCCTGCCCATGGACATCCGCATCCTGGCCGACAACGCCAAGGTCGGCTTCGTGTTCGCCGGTCGGGGGATCACCCCCGAGGCCGCCTCCAGCTGGTTCCTGCCCCGCATCGTGGGCATCAGCCAGGCCCTGGAGTGGTGCCTCACGGCCCGGTTGTTCCTGGCCCCCGAAGCGCTGGCCGGCGGGCTGGTGCGCAGCATCCACCCCGCCGACCAGGTCCTCGAGGTGGCCCGGGGCCTGGCCCGCGAGATCGCCACCAACGCCGCGCCCGTCTCGGCCACCCTGACCCGCCAGCTGCTGTGGCGGATGTTGGGAGCCGATCATCCGATGGAGGCCCACAAGCTCGACTCCCGGGCCATCTACGATTCGGGCCGCAGCCCCGATGCCCGCGAGGGCGTCACCGCCTTCCTGGAGAAGCGGCCGGCGGCGTGGACCATGAAGCCCAGCCAGGACATGCCGGACTGGTACCCGTGGTGGGAGGACCGCCCCTTCGCCTAGGTCGGCCCCGGACCCGGGCGCACCCGGTTCGGGCATCCACCGGGCATCCACCGACTCAGGGCCCGGGCGTGCCACGGTGCGGGCATGGACGAAGGGCCGAGCGCTTCGGCCGGCACGCCCCCGAGCGCAGGAGCGCCCGCCCCGGCCACCATCCGAGACCAGATGCCGCCGTGGATCCCGCGCGTCATCCTGCTGGTCTTCCTGGCGGTGGTGGCGCTGCTGGCCGGGAGCTGGCTGCTCACCCGCCTGCACGACCTGCTCCTCACCTTCGTGGTGGCCCTGTTCCTGTCCTTCGCCCTGGAGCCGGCGGTCGATTCGCTGGCCCGACGAGGATGGCGGCGGGGTCCGGCCACCGCCCTGGTGCTGGTGGTGCTGCTGGGGACCCTGCTCATCTTCTTCGGCCTGATCGGCAAGCTGATCGTCGACCAGATCACCCAGTTCATCGACCAGGCCCCGGCCAAGAGCCAGAACCTGGAGCACTGGATCAACCGCAACTTCGGGACCCATCTGACCAACAAGCAGATCTCGAAGGAGTTCAACGACCCCAACGGTCCGATCCGGGGCTTCGCCACCCACCTGGCCGGCAACGCCCTCGGGTTCAGCCTGAGCGCGCTGGACGTGATCTTCCGGTTCTTCACCATCCTGCTGTTCACCTTCTACCTGGTGGCCGACGGGCCCCGGTTCCGGCGCCTGATCTGCTCGTTCATGCGCCCGGATCGCCAGCGGGAGGTGTTGGCCAACTGGGAGGTGGCGATCCAGAAGACCGGCGGGTACCTCTACTCGCGCCTCCTGCTCGGGATCATCCAGGCCGTGTTCCACTACATCGCCTTCGTGATCATCGGCATCCCGTATCCGCTGGCCCTGGCCCTGTTCGTCGGCGTGGTGTCGCAGTTCGTGCCCGTGGTGGGCACCTACATCGCCAACGGCTTCCCGGCCCTGATCGCCCTGGCCGTCGACCCGGTCAAGGCCATCTGGGTGGTGGTGTTCGCCGTGATCTTCCAGCAGATCGAGAACTACTTCATGGCCCCGCGCATCACCGCCCGGACCATGTCGCTGCACCCGGCGGTGGCCTTCGGGTCGGTGCTGGCCGGGGCCGGGCTCTTCGGGGCCATCGGGGCGCTGATCGCCCTGCCGGTGGCGGCGGTGGTCCAGGCCGTGGGCTCCACCTACTTCAGCCGCCACGAGGTGGTCGAGTCGCGGATGACGGCCGAGCCGGTGCGGCGCCACCGCTGGTTCCGGCGGGGATCGGAGCCGCCTGAGGAACCCGACGAGCGACGCCGGAGAAGGCTACGCCGAGCAGTAACCTGGAGAGGTTCGAATCACCGATGGCCGGCGCTCGCGCTGAGGGAGCCGACGGCACACCGCGACCCTCGCGAACCCCAGAGGAGCAACCATGCCGTTCGCCAACCCCGCCCTCAACGAGCGGGTGTTCGACAAGGAGATGGGCGAGGACACCCAGCCCGGGTGGGCCTCGCCCACCGGGCCCTCGGCCGGCACCGCCGCGCCCGCGCCGCCCACCGCGCCGGCTCCCCACGGCACACCGCCCCAGGGCTCCGCCGTCGGCTTCGGTGGCGCACCGCCCGCGGGCACCGGGGGCATGCGCCAGCCAGTCGCAGATGCCGCCCTTCGAGACCACCGGCGGCAAGGTCATGACCACCGGGGGCACCTTCACCGCCACCCTGGTGCTGTTCGCCCTGCTGCTGGTGGGCGGCTACTTCGGCTGGCAGAGCGTGTCGGTCACCGTGACCCCCGCCACCCTCAACTCGCCCGTGGCCTACACACCGAACTTCCCCGGCTGGATGTTCGTGGCCCTGTTCGCCAGCCTCGGCCTGGCCTTCCTCACCATCTTCAAGCCCAAGCTGGCCCGCATCACCGGTCCGATCTACGCGGTGGGCGAGGGCGTGGTGCTCGGCGCCATCTCGGCCGCCTACAACCCGCAGTTCAACGGCATCGTGCTGCAGGCCGTCCTGGCCACCCTGGCCGTGTTCGCCACCATGCTGTTCCTCTACGCCACCCGCCTGGTCAAGGTCACCGACCGGTTCCGGCGCATCACCATCTTCGCCATGGTCGGCATCTTCGTGCTGTACCTGGTCTCCTTCGTGGCCCAGGCCATCACCGGCAACGTGGCCTTCATCAACCAGCCATCGTTGCTGGGCATCGGCCTGTCGGTGGTCATCGTCATCGTGGCGTCGATGAACCTGATGCTCAACTTCGACTTCGTGGAGCGGGCCGTGGCCGCCCGGGCGCCCCGGTACATGGAGTGGTACGGCGCCTTCGGCCTCATGATCGCCCTGGTCTGGCTCTACCTCGAGATCCTGCGCCTGCTGGCCCTGCTGAACCGCCGCTGAGCCGGCTCCGGCCCACCGGATGGGCGCGTCCCCGAGCCTGAGCATCGCTCGGTTTCATCGGTCCGTGGCAGAAAAGCTGGTTCTCAGAATCAGGATGGCTGGGTAATCTGACCTGTATGTCCATCGTGGAAGCACGAGGACGAGCCGGGAAGGAAGCTGGCCGGCCAGACAACTCGGTTCGTCCCACCACCCAACGGGGACCGCTGGCTCCCCTGATCGAGTCCCTGCTGGGCGACGACCTGCCCGTCGGGTTCGAGGCCTACGACGGCACCCGGCTTGGGTCCGCCCGACGCCGACGCCAAGCTGGTGGTCCGGTCGCCCGACGCCTTGCGACGCATCGTGACCGCGCCCGGGGAGCTCGGCCTGGCCCGGGCCTATGTGGCCGGCGACATCGACTTCGAGGGCGACATCTTCGCGGCCCTGGAGGTGCGTCGCCGGGTGGAAGGCGCCCGCATCGGCTGGCGCGAGGTGCTCGACATCCTGCGCATCGCCGGGCCCTCGGTGCTGCGGCCGCTGCCGCCGCCCGCCGAGGAGATGAAGCCGAAGGGTCGCCTGCACTCGATCTCTCGTGACGCCACCGCCATCTCCCACCACTACGACGTCAGCAACGAGTTCTACGAGCTGCTGCTGGGCCGACCATGACCTATTCGTGCGCGGTGTGGGACGACGCCGCGGCGCCTGCGTCCCGACGGCACGCCCGATCCGGCCGGCCTGGACGCCGCCCAGCAGGCCAAGTACGAGCTGATCTGTCGCAAGCTCGGGCTGGAGGCCGGCATGCGGCTGCTCGACGTCGGCTGCGGCTGGGGCGGGATGGTCCGCCACGCGGCCCGCAACTACGGCGTCGAGGCGGTGGGCATCACCGTGTCGGCCGAGCAGGCCCGATGGGCCCGAGCCCGTGTCGAGGCCGAAGGGCTGGCCGACCGGGTGGAGATCCGCCTGCAGGACTACCGCGACGTCCGCGACCGACCCTACGACGCCATCAGCTCGATCGGCATGTTCGAACACGTGGGCCGGGCCCGCCTGCGCCAGTACTTCCAGTGCCTCTACGAGCTGCTGGTGCCCGGTGGTCGTCTGCTCAACCATGCCATCAGCCGTCCGCCCAACGAGGGCGAGCGCATCAACCCCCGCGGGTTCATGGGCCGCTACGTGTTCCCCGACGGCGAGCTCATCGAGGTGGGCTCGGTGGTGACCGAGCTGCAGTCGCTGGGCTTCGAGGCCCGACACGTCGAGGATCTCCGCGAGCACTACGCCCTCACGCTGCGGGCCTGGGTGGCCAACCTGGAAGCGAGGTGGGACGAAGCCGTCGAGCGGGTGGGCGAATCCCGGGCTCGCATCTGGCGCCTGTACCTGGCCGGCTGCGCGGTGAACTTCGAGGACGGCGGCACCGCCATCCACCAGGTGCTGGGCGTCAAGCTCGACCAGGGACGGTCGGGGATGCCGTTGCGTCCGCGGTGGGATCGCCTGCCCCTCAGCCGTTGGGGCGCCGGTACCGACGACCCCATCGTGCTGACCTGACCTGACGCCTCCGGCGGTCCACATGCCGATCGAGTTCGATCGCCGGCAGGTGCTGGCCCACCGTGTCCACGCCCAGGAGCTCGATCGTCGGGTGGCGCGCCCCGGCGACCTGGCCGTGCTCGACCTCGGCGTCCAGGACACCCCGGTGGGCGCCGCCCGCCAGGCCCTGGCCGCCCGCCTGCCCGAATCGTCGCACGTCCGACGGGGCGCTGTCCGACGACGCCCTGTTCGGGGGAACCGACCCGCTGTCGCTGGTGTGGTCGCACCGAGGGTCGCCTCACCTCCATCGTGCCGATGACCTGGTGGGACTGGCCCGGGCGTTGTGGCCGTGGTCCGATGCCGACGCTCGGGCCCGAATGGGCCGGGCCGCCACCCGCCTGGCGGACGCCGGGATCGCGCCCCTGGAGGGCCTGCGCCTGACGGCCGAGGCCTGGCACTCGGTGGTGTCGGGGTCAGGAGCAGACGGTCTGACCAAGGGGGAGATCAGCGCGGCGGTGACCGAACGCCTGCCCGACGAGGTGCCGGAGTGGTGTCGAGGCTGCCAGAGCACCCACGTCAACGAGCTGCTGTTCCGACTCGGCGCGCTGCCCGCCGGCGCCCGGATCGTGCCGGGGCGCAGCCCGCTGACCTTCGACCCCGTCCCCCGGTGGGCCGGGGTGCCGGAACGCCCGGCGGGTACCGACCGCCTGGTGTCGGCCTACCTGCGGCTGCTGGGCCCGGCCACCGCGGTCGAGGCCGCCGGGTTCCTGGGCACGACGGCCAAAGCCATCGGGGCCGGCGTCGGACGGCCGGGCCGGGAGGCTGGTTGGGGGACTGGCCCCTGGGCCTGGTCGAGGTGCGGGTGGAGGGCCAGCTCCGCTGGATGGCCGAGACCGAGGTGGACGAGGTGGCCGCCGCGCCGACGCCCGAGCTGGTGCGGCTGGTGCCGGCCTCGGACCCCTACCTGCAGACCCGAGATCGGGAGCTGCTGGTGCCCGAACCGGCGCACCGCAAGGCGCTGTGGAAGATCCTGGCCAGCCCCGGTGCCCTGCTGGTGGACGGCGAGGTGGCCGGGACCTGGCGAGCCAAGCAGACCAAGCCGACCAAGGCGGATCCCGAGGCCACACTGGAGGTCACCGTCGAGCCCTTCGGTCGACTGACGCGGGCCACCCGCTCGCGCCCTCGATGCCGAGGCGCACGGACTGGCCCGCTTGCGGGGACTGGACGCAGCCGCGGTTCGCGTTCCCTAGGGTGACGGGATGCCCGCCATCACCGCCAACGGGATCCAGCTCTACTACGAGCGCGAGGGGTCGGGCCGGCCGCTGCTGTTCTGCAACGGCTCGGGCGCCACGCTGGCCGCCACCGGGTTCCTGGTCGCGCCGTTCCGGCGGCGATTCGACGTGGTGGCCCACGACCAGCGCGGGCTGGGTCGCACCGAGATCCCGCCGGGTCCCTACACCATGGCCGACTACGCGGCCGACGCCGCCGCCCTGCTCGACGCCGTGGGCTGGGACCGGTGTCGGGTGGTGGGGATCAGCTTCGGGGGCATGGTGGCCCAGGAGCTGGCGGTGACCTGGCCGGAGCGGGTGGAGCGCCTGGCCCTGCTGTGCACCTCGCCGGGCGGTCCCGACACGGCGCTCCTATCCGCTTGCACGAGCTGGACGCGCCTGGACGACGAGGAACGGGCGGCGGTGTCCATGCGCATCCTCGACAGCCGCTTCACCCCCGAGTGGCTGGCCACCCACGACTTCGATCGGGCCATCGCCGAGGGCATGGCCGCCCGGGGCCAGGCCCCGAAGTCCGATGAGCAGCGGCGGGGTGAAGCGGCCCAGCTCGAGGCCCGCAGCCATCACGACGTGGTCGATCGCCTCGGGCGGATCACCTGCCCGACGTTGGTGGCCAGCGGTCGCTATGACGGCATCGCCCCCGAGGCCAACGGTCGGGCCATCGCCGAGCGGATCCCCAACGCCGAGCTCCGACTGTTCGAGGGTGGTCACGCCTTCTTCGGCCAGGACCCCGAGGCGCTGCCCCGGTGCTCGACTTCCTGGACCAGCCGTGACGGACGGCCAGGACGAGGCGCGGGACTGGGTGGACATCAACCGCCTGCTGGCCCGCTACGCGGACGTGGTCACCCGCCGAGCACTGGTCCGAACTGGGGGAGCTGTTCCGACCTGACGCCCGGGTGGTGGTGGACCGGGTCACGGCCGAGCCGATCGAGCTGATCGGTCCCGAGGCCGTGGGTCGGTTCATCGGGGGCGCCATCGAGCGATTCGGGTTCTTCGAGCTGGCGGTGCTCAACGCCCGGATCAACGTGGGCGCCGGCGACGACCCGGACCGGGCCCGAGGCCGGGTCTTCATCACCGAGATCCGCCAGGACCGCCAGGGCGCCGCCTGGTCGCACACCTACGGCGTCTACCACGACACCTACCGCCGCGTCGGACGGCGCCTGGTGGTTCGCCGATCGGGCCTACCAGTCCCTGGCCCGCACCGGTGCCGACACCGCCTTCGCCTTCCCCGCCGGTGCCAGCCTTGACTGACCCGGGCCCGGACGGCGCCTCGACCCGCTCCCGGGTGGCGGTCACCGGAGGCACCGGGTTCATCGGCGCCCACACCACCCTGGCCCTGCTCGAGGCCGGCCATCCCGTCACCGCCCTGGTGCGCGACCCGGCCCGGGTGGCGCGCACGCTGGGGCCGCTGGGCGTGTCCGCCGGGGACCTGGATCTGGTCATCGGGGACATGAGCGATCCCGATGCCGTCGGCCGCGCCCTCGACGGCGCCGCCGCGGTGGTCCACGCCGCCGCGGTGGTGTCGCTGGAGAAGGCCCGGGCCGCCGAGGTCCTGGCCGCCAACCCCGAGGGCACCCGCATCGTGGTCGAGGCCGCCCTGGCCCGCGCCCTCGACCCGATCATCTACGTGTCCAGCACTGCGTCGCTTGTTCCGTCGGGGCCTGACCTCCCTGCACACCGAGCTGGCTCCGGCCGAGCTGTCGAGCGCCTACGGACGCTCCAAGGCGCTGGCCGAGACCTGGGTGCGCCAGCGTCAGGCCGAGGGCGCGCCCATCGTCATCACCTACCCGGCGTCGGCCATGGGCCCGCCCGCCGGCCTGGCCTCGGGGGAGGTGTCGGCCGCGGTGGCCACCCACCTGCAGATGGGCTGGCTGCCGTTGCCCCGGGCCGGCTGGTCGATCGTGGACGTGCGCGACCTGGCCGCGGTGCACCTGGCCGCGCTGGTGCCCGGCCAGGGTCCGCGCCGCTACATGTGCGGTGGGACCTACATGACCATGGCCGAGCTGGGGGTGATCTACCGCGAGCTGACCGGTCGGCGCATGCCGGTGGTGGCGTCATCGGCCGCCGCGCTGCGGGGCCTGGGTCGGACGGTGGACGCCCTGGGGCGCTACGTCTCGTTCGACACCGTCTTCACCGGCGAGGCCATGGACATCTTCACCGGCTGGGTGCCGACCGACGACCAGCTCACCCACGACGAGCTGGGGGTGGCGTGGCGCGATCCGAGCCTGACGCTGGCCGACGAGATCCGGGGCCTGGTCGACGCCGGTCGGGTCACCTCGGCCCAGGCCGGCACGCTGGGCCTCTGACGGGCGCGGCCCGTCCGGATCACGTCACAACGCCGACCAGAGCGTGTAGGCGGCCAGGCCCACCAGGATCACCGCGGTGATGATCCGCAGGGTGACCACGTTGAGGAACCGCAGCAGGCTCTGGCCGCCGATCACGGCCAGCCCGGCCACCGCCCACAGGGCCAGCACCGCGCCCACCGCCACCGACAGGGGCTGGTGGTAGCGGGCGGCCAGGTTGGCCGTCAGGATCTGGGTCAGGTCGCCCCACTCGGCCACGAAGATCACCACGAAGGCGGTGACGGCCGTGCGCCGATGGCTCTGCTGCTCGCGGGCCACCAGCGCCACCTCCGCCTCCTGGTGGGCCGACTCGTGGCGGGCCTCGCGGATGGCCAACACCGCGCCGAGGAGGAACAGCCCGCTCACCACCAGGTCGACCGTGCGGTGGCTGAGCACCCGGAACAGGGCCACGCCGATGGTCACGGCGATGGCACGTGCACGCAGAAGGCGGCGGCCGCGCCCGCCCACACCGCCAGCCGGGCGGCCCTTGGTCGACATCACCAGGGAGGCGAACATCGTCTTGTCGGGCAGCTCGCCCAGGAAGATGATCGGGAAGACGGCGACGACGACCGCGGGGTTCACGGCGACTCGGAGCCGGTCAGATCACGTAGCGGTCGGCCAGGGCCAGATCCGCGTCGGCGTAGGTGCGCAGCGCCGGTTGGGTGGCCACCCGGGGGGTGGTGATCAGCCCGCGGAAGACCCCGTCGGCCAGGCCTCGCCCGAAGTACTGGTCGATGGCCGACCACTCGGTCGAGCCACGCGTCCATGGCCGTCGTCGCCGCCGGCGCCGCGCCGGGTCGGGGATGTCGGCCAGGATGCGGGCGAAGGCCCGCCGGTGAACGGCCAGGGCGTGGGTGCAGGTCACCTGCCCGCAGGTCTGGAGCCGCCGGCAACCGGGGGCCAGGGGGAACTCCTGGGCGTGCACGCAGGCACCCAGGAAGCACAGGTCCCACTCCTGGTCGGCCAGCTCGCGGGTGGCGCCGGCCAGCACCTGGAGGGTGTCGTCCAGGAAGACGGCGTCGTCCTCCAGGATCAACACGTTCGCATAGCCCCGGCGGTCCGCCTCGGCGATCATGGCCCGCCACGACTGGGTGCAGCCCCGGTGGTGGTTGTCCGGGGTGGCCACCGCCGGGAACCGCTCGACGCGCCAGCCGATGTCGAGCACCGCGTAGCGGTGCTGGGCGGCCTGCCAGCGCTCGGTGGCCTCGTCGAGGTTCAGGGCGAAGATGGCGTCGAAGAACGAGAACGGGTTGGCCACCTGGCGGGCGGTCTGGTCGAGGATGGCCTGCGGGTCGGCCTCGGGGATGGCGCCCAGGTGCTGGCGGAAGTGGGCCTCCATGGGGGCCACGTCCCAACCGACCTCGCCCCAACCCAGGCGGTAGTTGCGGATCCGATCCTCCCAGGTGGGCCGATAGGGCGGACCGGAGGGACGGGTGAAGCGGTGGGCCCAACGCACGTCCGGATGGCACAGCACCCGCCCGCCGCCCTGGCGCACCTTCTCGTGCAGGTAGCCCTCCTCGCCACCGAAGCCGCGCAAGTCGGGGGTTGAGCCCGGGCCAGGCGTCCCGGCGGCAGGCGAAGAGCCCCAGTCCCTGCATCCCGATGTCGAAGGGCTCCCCGCCCGGTTCGTCGATCCGGGGATCGGTGGCCCACTGCCCGTACATGCCCCCACCCCAGGTCTCGGCGAAGTGGGTGCCCACCACGTGGGTGAGGTCGTCGGAGAGCAGGGGTCCCTGGATCAGGTCCCGGCTGTCGGGGTGGCGGTCGAACCAGTCGAGGATGGCGGC
This sequence comes from uncultured Microthrixaceae bacterium, assembly GCA_963793965.1. Taxonomy (GTDB): domain Bacteria; phylum Actinomycetota; class Acidimicrobiia; order Acidimicrobiales; family Acidimicrobilacustridaceae; genus UBA4742. The sequence goes on along the minus strand of CAWCCB010000002.1, from coordinate 71,502 downwards.
CAGGGCGCCGGGGGCCACCAGCACGTGCGAGTCGACGCAGACCACCACGTCGGCGTCGGCCTCGCGGAAGATGAGGTCGCGGGCCGCGGTGGACCGGTAGCCCCGGAACGGGATGTAGCGCAGGCCGGGCATCCGCTGGTCCAGGCCCTTGAGGTCGTGGGCGGCCTCGCCCTCGGGGTGGTTGTCCAGGATCACGAAGCTGAGGTCGTCGGCCACCTCCGGGTGGTACAGGCGGATGGCCTGCACGGTGAACCAGACCCCGTCGAAGTCGTCGAAGGTGGCCATGCCCACGCACAGCCGACGGTGACCGACCGGCGGGGTGGCCTCCGGGATGGCTCGGGTGGCCTCTTCGGCTTCGGCCAGCTTGCGGGTGAGCTCGCCGAGGAGCTGCTGGGCGTTGGACACGGGGTGGTCGGCCGACGCCCTAGAAGAGCCCGTTGCCGGTGCGATAGGCCGCCGCCGCCGGCGCGTAGGCGGCATCGTCGCAGGTCACGAAGCGCCCATCCTCGTCCCACAACCCGTCCAAGGGGAGCAGGTGGCCACCGGCCAGGTCGTCGTCGGCGCCGGGGTCACCGGTCGACTGGTCGAGCTCGATGGTGGGCCGCAGCCGATCCCACCAGACGCCGTAGGGCAGGTGGCGGGCCCGCACCGCCACCGGACCGAGGTGGTCGCGGGCGCTGGCCAGGGCCACGTAGGTGGTGAACGGAAACGGCTCGTCGGTGCGCTCGGTGCCCACCACTGCCGTGCCGCGTCGCCTCGAGGCCCATGTCCCCTATCATGCCAGCCCCATGGTCAGCTCCCCGACCCAGCGACCGGTGCGCACCGACGGCCTCGAGATCAACGAGGTGGCCGACGGGCTGGTGGTCTACCAGGCCGCGCCCGAACGGGTGCACTACCTGAACAACACCGCGGCGGTGGTCTTCGAGCTGTGCGACGGGGACCACACCACGGCCGACATCGTCGATGCAGTGGGCGAGCTCTTCTCGCTGAACGAAGCGCCCACGGCCGAGGTCGAGGCCTGCCTGGTCGAGCTGAGGGCCAAGGGGGTCGTGCAATAGCCCGCTTCCGGTTGCTGTGGCACGGGATCGACCTCGACCTGCGGGAGGCGAGCCCCGGCAGCGCCGATCTCCTGGGCTACCTGATCTCCTCGGCCGACCACCGGGTCGACGCGCTGGCCCAGATGCACTACCGGGTGGAGGCGGTGGACGACGCACTGGTGGTGGAGGAGGAGGGCGACCACCTCGAGACGGTGGCAGATCCCGAGGCGGTGCTCGACCTGCTCTACCGGCGGGTGCACCAGCGGGCCTTCGAGTTGGCGTCCCTGCGTGGCTGGGTGCGCCTGCACGCGGCGGTGATCGATGTGGTCGCCGACGCGGCGCGGGCCGGCTCGGGACCCGGCGCGCCTGTTGCTGGTGGCTCCCTCGGGCACGGGCAAGACCACCCTGGCCTGTCGCCTCCTGCTCGACGGCCAGGGCGCAGCGGCCGACGAGAGCACCCTGGTGCGTGACGGCGTGGCCCTGCCCGTGGCCCGCCGCTTCCACCTCAAGCCCGGCCTGGAGGAGGTGGTCTCCGGCCTGGGCTCCTACACGGTCGGCCTGCCCGGCCTGGCCGACGGGTCGGTCCGAGCCTTCGATCCCGCCGAGGCCGGCTTCACCTGGGTGGTGGAGGAGCGCCGCGTCGACCACGTGATCCTGGTGGAGCGGGCCCCGGGCCCCGCATCGGGACCGGGCACCTCGGCGCCGCCGCCCTCAGAGCTGGCGCCCACCAGCGCGGTGGAGGCCATGCCCGTGCTGGTCGACCAGTCCTTCCCGCACCAGGAGCCCACCGGGGAGCTGCTGCGCCAGGTGGCCACCCTGCTGCGAGAGGCGCCGTGCTGGCGACTGCGCCTGGGCTCGCTGCCCCAGGCCAGCATCCTTCTGCGGGAGTTGGCCAACCGCTAGCATGGCTGGCCAATGTGTCTGAGGCGTCCGCGCCCCGGACGAGCTGATCAGTTCGGACAGCAAGATCCTTCGAAAGAGGTGTGGGTGCGCATGAGCGAGCAGCCGGAGACCGATCCCCTGGGTGGCGACCGACGAGCGTTCCTGAAGAAGATGGCGGTGGCCGGGTTCGCCGTTCCCGCGGTGGCCACCTTCTCGACCGTCGGCATCGAGGCCGCGTTCGCGCAGACGGCCAACGCCTCGGGCACCACCACGACCACCGCGGCCAGCCCGACGACGACCGCGGCCAGCACGACCACGGCCGCGCCACACCACCACCACGACCACCACCGTCCCGCCCACCACCACGACGACCACGACCACCACCACCCTCGAAATCCCTCGGTGACCTCGGACGGCGAGCCGTGGGCTCGCCGTCGACCGGGTTCGTGAGCGGTTCGCCGACCCACCCGGTCACTGCGGACGAACTTCAGCTCCTTGCCGCCGCCTTGGGCCCTATCGGGTTGGGCGGCGGCACCGCGTCCGGGCCCGACTGGAACCGCCGGGCGTGGGAGGGCCCGGCGGGGCCCGGCGCGCTGCGCCTGGCCGCGGCCCACGACCTGCTGCCCGCGCTGTGGCGGTCAGAGGTGGAACGGGGGACCTGGACCGAGCTGCCTCCGGAAGCCCTGGAGGCGGTACGAGCCCGGTTCGCCGGTGGCACCACCCAGCCGGCCCTGCTGGCCCAGCAGGCCTACCAGGCCAACCGAGCTCGGGTGGCCGATCTCCTGGCGCAGGGCCGGCCGGTGCTCGCGGCGCTGGACGAGGCCGGGATCGAGGCCGTGGCGCTGAAGGGACTCCATGCGCTGGGCGCCGGGTGGTGGGCCGACCCGGCGTGTCGGGTCATGCGCGACCTCGACATCCTGGTGGACGGGGCCGCGGCCATCGCCGCAGAGGCGGTGCTGGCCGGGCTGGGGTATGTGCCCCTGGCCTCGGGACACGACGACTACGGCGACCACGAGCGCCCGGCCCGGCACCGGCCCGGTCGCGACGGCTCGGTCGAGCTGCACACCGCGCTGGTGGTGTCGCGTTGGCGGGCGGTGCTCCCCGCGGCCGAGGTGCTGGCTGCGGGGCCGCCCCTGTCCACCACCGATGCGGTGATCCACTCGATCGCCCACGCCCAGCTCCACGACGAGGCCCATCTGCTGGCTCGGCTGCCCTTGCGGGCGCTGCACGAGCTGGCCGTGGTGGCCGCGGGCCCCCGGGGCGGTGAGATCGACTGGGATCGGGTGCGTCGCCAGTTCACCGCCGCGGGGGCGGGCGCGGCGCTCGACGCCCACCTGTGGCTGGCCATCGGCCTGTTCGGTGCCGCCGTGCCCCGCCCGAGGAGCACGTGGCGCCCACGGTTGCACGAGCGGTGGGGTCGGGCCCTGCTGGCGCACCCGGCGTGGGCGCCGACCTACGAAGCGCTGGTGTTCGCCCCCCGGGCGCTGTCGGCGCCGCGGATGCACCAGTTGCACGGCGCCGGCCCGGTTTGGGTGCTGCGCGGGCGACACGTGGCCGCCGCGCTGCGGGCCGCGGTCGCCGACCGACTGGGCCGATCGGGAGCCGACCAGCCGCGCGCCGGGCGAACAATTGACAGCGAGAATGACAGAACTTAGCCTGGTGGCCTGACCTCGGGAGGTGGGGCCATGACCGACCTGATCCTGGATTCGCTCCAGCGGCGCATGGCCGCCATGCACTCGCTGTACTACCAGGCCGTCGACACGATGGGCCTCGAGCACGTCAACCACTTCGAGCGCGAGGGCGTGCTGCCCATCGCCTTCTCCCTGTTCCACTACACGAACATGGAGGACGCGTCCTTCATGCTGATCACCGGCGTCCCGCCGGTGTGGGACGACGTGGCAGGACAAGGTGCAGATGACCATCAACGACCACGGCAAGCACCGGACCGTGGAGGAGATGGTCGCCCAGCGCATCGGCGACTACGAGGCCTTCAAGTCCTACCAGCGCCAGGTCTTCGACCGGACCGAGGCCCGGCTGGCCGGCTCGATCCGGCCGACTTGGCGCGGGTGGTCATCGAGCGGCCCTTCCCGCCCCAGATCGCCTCGACCTACAGCGCCCGGGTGGCCGCCCCCGACCAGGGCATCACCGTGCTCGACGCCACCGAGTGCTGGCTCTACCAGCACGGTCTGCGCCACATGGGCGAGATCGAGTTGGCCCGGGGCCTGGTGGGCCTGGGGGGCATGACCAGCTGAGTCAGGCGTCGGTCCCCAGCCAGGCGGGTGGGGGAGCCGTGACGCGGGCCAGGGTCGAGGCCACGGGGCCGAATCGGTCCGATCCCGCCTGCCAGTCCCGCCATGCGGCGTCGACCTCGCCACGATCGCGGGCCACGAAGTTCCACCACATGAGGATGTCCGAACCGAACGGCTCACCGCCGAGCAGCAGGGCTCGGGTGGCCTCGTCGGTGTGGAGGCCCAGCTGGTGGCGGCCCCCGCCCAGATAGGCCAGCTCGTCGGGCAGGACCCGGACGCCGTCGACCACGACGTGACCGGACAGCACCACGAGCCCGTGCTCGTGGGCCGGGTCCAGGGCCAGCTCCACCGGACCGACGATGGCCAGATCGGCGCCCATCAGCTGGCTGTCGCACCGAGCCGGGGAGGTGACGCCGCCCAGCGTGCCCACCAGCACGCCCGCCGTGCCCTGGGCCAGGTCCAGGCGGGGCAGCTCGTCGTGGTGCTCGAAGGCCGGCGGGCCGTGGCGGGTGGCCTCGGGTTGGGCCACCCAGAGCTGCACGCCGTGGATGCTGGGTGCCGCCAGCCCGCGACCGTCCTCGGCGTGAGCCACGCCGTGGCCGGCCGTCATCAGGTTCAGCTGCCCCGGCCGGATGGGTTGCTCGGATCCCAGGCTGTCGGTGTGCACCAGTTCGCCCTCCAGCAGCCACGTCACCGTCTGCAACCCCAGGTGCGGGTGCGGTCCGATCCGGGTGGCCGACTCGGGCGTGACCGCGCTGGGTCCGAAGTGATCGAGGAAGCACCAGGCGCCGATGGTTCGGTGCGTCCGTCGGGGCAGGGCCCGACGGACCGTGGCCCCGCCGACCACCGCCGTGCGACTGGCGGTCACCTCGACCACGGGTTCCACGGCGCCATTGTGCCCGTTGCCGCGGTGGGGCGTTGCCCGAGCCGCCGGCTCGTGCGGTGCCCGGCGAGCCGGTGTTCACCGGCATCGAGCCAGCCAGGCGGTCCGTCGCGGCCGAGTGGCCTGGGCCCCGTGCGCAGGGTCCGTGCGGGTTCGTCCGCCTGTTCCATGCGCTCCCGTCGTTTCCCTAGGACGCTTCGGGCCGGACCCCACGACCCTGCTCAGGCACCGCCCTGGGGCCGGACGCGCCACGATCCCGCTCGACCTTGTCTTTCGGAAGCGGGATCGTGGGAGAGACCCACCGGGCGAACGGAACGGGCCTGAGGAAGACATCGACACGTTCGCGGCCGAACTCAAGCCCGAGCTGGCCGAGTCCTGGTGACGTCGTGGCCGGGGCGCGGCTCCGGGCTTGAGGCGCACGCCCACGAACGAGTCCAGCGTACCCGGGTCCGAAGCCGTGGCCTCGTCCACTTCCGCCGATCTGGAACGGGTTGAACGACACCTTCCCGGCCCCGGCGCCCGACGACTGCGAGCCGATGTTGAGCACCTGTTCGACGTCGAAGCTGTAGTCCCGACCTCGAACGGCCCCTCGTAGCCCTCCACCTCGGCCCGCGCCGCCTCGGGGAAGGCTCGCACCGCGATCATGGCCACGATGGCCTGTTCCTGTTCGCCGGGGCCGCTCACCCAGGCGTCGAGCTTGTCGCGGAACGACGCCACGTCGGCTTCGGTGATGACGGCTTCGGCCATGGCTCGGCCTCCCGGCGAACGGTTGCGGCCAGGTCGACGGCCGAGTGCGCCGGGCGGGGTTACACCGGAGCTGTCGACCAGGGTGGCGTTCACGATGGTCGGGGTGCCGGCGTCGAGCGTGTATGTGGTGGCGTGGGACTGCTTGGTGGCGCCCACGGCCCATTGGATGGCGAAGGGTTGGCCGGTGTCGCTGAAGCGGACCTGGTAGCTGGCGCCGGCGGCCAAGGTGGCCACCGTGTAGGTGCCGTCGGCGGCGGTCACGGTCTTGCCCGCCAAGGTGCCCGTTCCGGCCAGGTAGACGCGCACGGCGATCCCGGCCTGCGGCGCGCCGTCGCCGCTGAGCGTGCCGGTGATGTCGGCGGCGGGGTCTGGGTGGCGTCGATCCCGGTGGTGGTGGCGCCGGCGGTGACGGTGATCGGCGGGGCTGTGCTGCGGTTGGTGGCCCCGCCGTTCCAGACGGGGACGAAGGTGTTGGTGGGATCTTCGAACAGGACCTGGTAGCTGCCCGGGGCCAGGCCGGTGAGGTGTAGGTGCCGTCATCGGCGGTGGTGGTCTTGGCCGTGGCCGGGGCGGTTCCGGCCGGGTAGACGCGCGACGATCTCACCGGGGTCCGGTCCGCCGGTTGAGCTGACCGTGCCCGAGATCGCGCCGGCGGTCACCAGGTCGGCGTCGACGGTGGTGGCCGTCCCGGCGGTAACCACCACGGGCGGGGCGGTGGCCTGGGTGGCGGCGCCGCCGTTCCAGGCCAGAACCACCCGCCCGGCGGCGTCGCTGAAGCGGACGTTGTAGGCCCCGGCGGCCAACCCGGGCACGCCGTATTGGCCGCCGGGGTCGGTCTGGGCCTTGGCGGCCAGGTGGTGGTGCCGCGCGTCATAGACGCGCACGTCCACCCCGGCGATGGGGGTGCCGTCGGCGGTGACGGTGCCGGTGAGGCCAGGCAGGCAGGTCCAGGTGGCGCCGTTGCTCATGGTGGAGAAGCCGACCAGGTTGCTGGCGGCCACCGTGTAGGTGGCCGGGGCGATGGCCGAGAAATCGGTGAAGGCGGTGCCGGTCACCTTGGCGATCATGGCGCCGTTGCGGAACACCACATAGCCATCGATCGGGCCGTAGGCCTTGGGCTTCGAGGCCGACCACCGCAGCGTCGGCGCGCTCCCACAGGCCGTCGGGATGTGGACGTTCGTCGGGGCGTTCGGCGAGCCAACTCCACGAACGTGTGATAGGGGCCGGTGACGAGGTTGGAGGCGTCCAAGGGCCGTCGAGACTGCCCGACGCCGACGATCTCACCCGAATCGTTGATGCCCGGCCGCCGAGTCGCCCCCGGCGATCATGGTGAACGTCTTCGACGTCGGGTCCCGCACCCAGGGCCCGGCGTCGCTGTTGCCCACCACCAGGCCGTTGCCGTTGACCGCGGTCGCCCCGGCGCTGGTGGCGCCCGGCGGCAGCCCCAGATCGGTCATGGTGTGGCTGGAGGAGTCATAGGTGAACGGATGGTTGGCGCCACCGGTCACCGTGCTCGTTCCCACCACCAAGCCGTGGGCGTTGATGCGCCGCGGCGCTCGAGGTGGTCCCGCCCGCCAGGGTGCCGATATCGGTCATCGTCGAGGTGGCCAAGTCGTCGATGAACGCATGGGTGGTCAGGCCGGCGCCGCCGTCGGTCGTCTCGCTGTCACCCACCGCCACGCCGGCATCGTTGACGCCGAGGGCGCCTCCGAGTTCGAGCCCCCCGGCCAGGGTGCCCAGATCGGTCATGGACTTGTGGTCAGCGTTGTCGGCGAAGGCGTGGTGGATGCCGCCCGCCGCTCCCATCGTCACGATCGCTGATCCCCACCACGATCCCGCCGTTGTTGATGCCATTGGCCCGACGAGTCGTCACAGTCGAAGTTCGCGGGTCGGCGATCACGACACAGGCCCGATTGCCGATGGTGCCCAGGCTGGCGGGCTCGCCGCCCGCAGCCCACACGGCGGCCACGGCTCGGCCCGATCCGCCCCCGAACCGTGCTCTCCATGGAGGCGAACCGCCGGCCACGCCGCCATTGTTGAGCGCGTAGGCCGATAGCCTCCGGCGGGTCCCTCTCGCCGAACGGACCGTCGACCGCGTCGAGTTCGGTCACGGCGGTGTTCGATCGGATCGGCGACGTACCCGACCTCGTCCCCATCACCGCGAGTGCCGTCCCCACCACGGCCCCACTGCCGTTCACGGCAGACACGGTCGACAGGCCGTTGACACCGGGCCAGTTCACGGCTCGGACCAGCACCAGCGGCTGGGTGGCCGGGCTCCCGCCGCTCGCCTGGGCCGGGCCGGCGCCGAGGACCACCGCTAGGGGCACCACCACACACAGCGGATGCGAGCAGGGACAAGACCTTGCGCATGGCAGAACCCCCAGATCAGGTGCGTCCCCCACCGCCAGCCGGTCGACCACCCCCAGCGCAGCTGGTCGGTCGACGATGTCGCGCGTCGGTCCCACCGTACTGCCGGGTGGGTTAATCTGTCGATGGTCTGAACGAGCGCCGGCTCCCCGGCTAGGGGTCGAGCGGTTGGAGTAGCTGGGGAACCGCCACACGAACGGGTCCACGTCGGCCCGCACGGCCACGCACCGGCCGGTGCCTTCGCTGGTGGCCAGGTCCAGGGCGGTGCGGGCGATGGTGAGCGGATCGATCAAGCGGGAACCCGATGACGGCGGGATCGCCCCCGCCCAGGGCCTCGACGGTCATGGGGGTGTCGACCACGCTCGGGCACACGGCGTCGAAGCTGATGTGGTCGGCGACCAGGTTGGGGCCGGTGGCCTGGACGAAGCCGACCACGGCCTGCTTGGTCAGCGTGTAGATCGGGTTGGGGGCGAAGGCCACCAGCCCGGCGATGGAGGCCGTGGCCACGATCGCCCCCCCGCCCCGGGCCCGCAGGGCCGGCACCACCGCCCGGGTGCCCAGCACCACGCCGTCGATGTTGGCCCCCAGGGTCTGGCGGTACAGATCGATCGGGAGCTCGTCGATCGGCCCGTTCCAGCCGTAGCGCCCGGCGTTGAGGTAGGCCACGTCGAGCCCGCCCGCCTCGTCGGTCGCCTCGATGACCCGCGTCCACAGCTCGGGGTCGTCCACGCTGCCCACCACCGCCCGACAGCCCACCTCGGTCGCCACCGCCGCGGCCAGGCCCTCGTCGGTGTCGACCGCGATCACCGTCGCCCCCTCGGCCGCGAAGAGCTCGGTGGCCACCCGTCCGATGCCGGATCCGGCCCCGGTCACGATGGCGGTCTGGTCGCTGAGCTGGCCCATGTTCGGACCGTAGCCCCCGAGCCGATGGGCGGGTCGGGGAACTACGGTGCCGACATGAGCGACGCCAGCGAAGCCACCATCACGGGCATCCACCACTTCTCGCCCACCGTCAGCGATGTCGAGGCCAGCGCGACCTGGTACGAGCAGGTGTTCTCCATGTTCCGGGTGCCGATCACCTTCGCCCACCACGAGCGCGAGGAGACGGGCTACGCGGTGATGCTCATCGACCCCGTCTCGGGGTTGGGGATCGGCCTGCACCACAACACCGCGAACCAGGGCGAGGCCTTCGACGAGACCAGGACCGGACTGGACCACATCGGGTTCAAGGTGCCCGTCGCGGGAGAGCCTCGACGCCTGGGTGACCAAGCTCGACGGTCTGGGCGTGGAGCACTCCGGCATCCGCGACCTCACCGAACCGGTGCCCTTCTCGACCCTGGTCTTCCGCGACCCCGACAACATCCAGCTCGAGTTCATCTACTCGCCCTGAGCCCGGCCGGAGCTCATGGGAGCTGGCCGGGGGAGTGGAGCTGGAGGGAATCGAACCCTCGTCCGTCGAGTGGTCACCACCCGTGCTACGACCATTCCCGGATCACGGCCTTACGGCTGCCGTACCGCCGGGTCGGTGGAGCTCGCGCTCACCGCCTGGTCTTTCCCAGATGTCAGCGGTCTTTCACGCCGTCAGCGGTCTCTCCCTGCGGTCCTCCACTGCTTCTGTTGCCGGGCTGCAGTGAACAGGCCCCGCGTGCCATTGCTGGTCGCAGTGACTCTCTACCGTCTGACTAGGTCAGGCAGCGAGAGCGAACTCGCCATCGGCGGTTCTTTGGGTGCCCCGTTTTAGGAGTCTGAGCAACTCCGGTCGCACGATGCGGCTCCCGGTCCCAACGTCGAAACCGATCAGCCCCTGGAATGGATTCAGTTGTGTCCCCCGGAGGGGAGACTCCAGCGTAGCGGTCGGGCGCCCCTACGCCGCCGAGTTTCGTGCCGCCAGGCCGTGTTCGGCCCGGAGCGCGTCGAACTCGGCACCGAACCGGGCTCGCAGCGCGGCCTTCTCGTCGTGCGGGGCCCAGCTGGCCTCGATGCCGTCCAGGCTGATCGCCTCCATGGCCTCGAGGTCCCAACCGAAGGCCTGGTGGACGGCCTGGTAGTCGTCGGCCACGTCGGTGCCCATCATGGCGGGATCGTCGGAGTTGACCGTGGCCAGCACACCTCGGTCGCGCTGGCGGGCGATGGGGTGCTGGGCCACGTCGTCGACGACGTTGGCGATGATGACGTTCGATAGCGGGCAGGCCGTGATCGGCACCTGCTCGGCCACCACCCGATCGGTCAACGCCTCGTCGTCGAGCAGGCGGAACCCGTGGTCGATGCGCTCGCAACCCAGGTCGTCCAGGCAGACCCGGATGTTGGCGGCCGGACCGTCCTCGCCGGCGTGCATCGTGCGTCGCAGCCCCCGGCGGGCCGCCTGGGCGAAGGCGGGAGCGAACTGGCGATGGTCGATGCCCCGCTCGGTCGAGTCGCCTCCCACCCCCACCAGCCGATCGCGGTCCTGGGCTGCGGCGAAGGCCACCATCGTCGGCCGCGTGGTCCGGTCCCGAGGGCTTGTCCACGTCGAGGATCATCCGACAGCGGATGTCGAGGTCCGCCTCGGCGTCGGCCAACCCCGCCTCGATGCCGGCCCACACGGTGGCCAGGGGCACGCCCAGGTGCAGCACGAAGCCGGGGGAGAAGAACATCTCGCGGTAGCGCACGCCGGCCCGGGCCCCGTCCTGGAGCGCCTCGTAGGTGATGCGGTGGAAGTCGTCGGCGGTGACCAGGCTGGCGCACACGATCGCGTACACCTCGAGGAACTGCTCCAGGTCGGTGAAGTGGAACAGCTCGGCCGGATCCGCGACGGGCAGCACCACGCCGTTGGCCCGGGCCAGCTCGGCCACGGTGGCGGCCCGGGCCGACCCCTCCAGGTGGCAGTGGAGCTCGACCTTGGGGAGCCGGCGCACGTGGTCGACGGTGGCGGTGGTCATGGCCGCCGAAGCTACCGCCCCCGCTCACCGCAGTTCGGGCCGCGGCGCGGCCCGACGTCAGTCGGCGTGGGTGGCGCCCTGGCGACGCCGGGCGTCGGACATGGCCCGGGCCGCGTCGCGATCGGCCTCGCGCTTGGCGATGACCTGGCGCTTGTCGTACTCCCGGCGGCCCCGACCGATGCCCAGCTCGACCTTGGCCCGACCGTCCTTGAAGTACAGCGACAGGGGAACCAACGTGAGGCGCTCCTGATCGAGCTTGGCCCGGATCCTGTCGATCTCGCCCCGGTGCAGGAGCAGCTTGCGCTGGCGGTCGAACTGATGGCCGTCGGCCTGGCCCGAGTGGCTGTACGCCGCGATCTGCAGCCCCACCAGCCAGATCTCGCCGTTGTCGATGCGGGCGAAGCTCTCGGCCAACTGCACGTTCGCCTCTCGCAGCGACTTCACCTCGCTGCCCTGCAGGGCGATGCCGGCTTCGTAGGTGTCGAGGATCTCGTAGTCGCGCCGAGCCTGGCGGTTGGTGGCCACCGCCCGCGGTCCGTTCGACTTGTTCGACTTGGAGGCCATAGGGCCTTCGAGGCTACCGGGCGCACGCCGCTGGGGGGCCGACGGACCGGTAGTCTCGACGCCGATGTTGCGCCTCAGCCGCCCGAGCTACCTGGAGATCCTGGGCCACGCCTACGACGGTCTCCCCGACGAGGCGTGCGGCCTGCTCGGGGGTCGGGCCGGCCTCGGACCCGTCCCGGATGGCCGGGTGGACGTGTTCTACCCGTGCACCAACACGGCGGCGTCGAGCCGGGTCTACACCGTCGATCCCCGCGACCACCTGCGCGCCGATCGTGACGCCGAGGACCGTGGCCTGGAGATCCTGGGCGTCGTCCACAGCCACACCCACACCGAGGCCTACCCGTCACCCACCGACGTGGCGCAGGCGCCGGATCCCGGTTGGCACTACGTCATCGTGTCGCTCAAGCGAGAGGTGCCCGTGCTGCGCAGCTACCGCATCGTGGACGGGACCATCGCCGAGGAGCCGGTGGCGCTCGAAGAACGCTGATCAGGGGCCGGCGGGCCGGAAATGAGCCCTTTGATGCACGGTGCTGGGCCCTCCCAGGCCGTAGACTCGCCTGTCACTTCTCTGAGGATCGACCGGTTGAGCAATCCTGACCCCACCCCCGATCGCGATCTGCGCCCCGCCCGACCCCAGCCCGGGTCGGCGGCGGACGGGGACCCCAACGTCCTGCGCCACTACGTCGGGGTGCTGCGCCGTCGCTACTACTGGATCGTGCTGGGTCTGGTGGTCGGGCTGGTGGGCGGCTTCGTCTCCACGCTGTTCGTGCACGTCAGCCACGATCCGACCAGCTACTACAAGGCCACCAACACCCTGCTGGCCCCGACGACCGACACCAGCACCGACAGCTCGTCGGGGATCAACCTCCAGCAGGCCGCCTTCCTGCTGCGCTCGTCGGCGGTGACCGACGAGGTGGCCAAGAAGCTGGGCGTGAGCACCGACGTGGTCAACAACCAGCTGGCGGCCAGCCCCCGCAGCGACGTGCAGGCCGTGGACGTCACCGCCATCTCCACCGATCCGACCGAGGCGGTGCGGATGGCCAACGTGGCCGCCTCTGCCCTCAACGAGTACGTCCTGTCGGAGAGCCGGACCCAGTACACCCAGGAGATCAAGACGTGAAGGACAAGGTCGAGGCCCTGCAGACCAAGCAGGCGGATCTCGAGGCCTCGCTCACGGCCAAGGGCGCCAACCCCGACCTCATCAACGCCCAGATCGAGTCGGTGGTCAACCAGTACCGGGTCGAGTACGACCAGTACCAGGCGCTGTTGACCGCCGGCATGCCCAGCTACGGGGATGTCCACCGCGGCACCGGCCACGCCGGTGCAGATCAGCGGCCGGGCCTACCAGTACCGGCTGAGCCAGAACATCAACAGCCGGGGTCAGATCAACGGCGTCACCCCGGCCGCGCCGACCTTCGACGAGACCGACCTCAGCTCGGCCCCGCCCGTGTCCAAGAAGCTGCGGGTGCTCATCGGGGCGGCGGCCGGGCTGATCATGGGCGTGGCCACCGCCTTCCTGGTCGAGGCCTGGGACGACCGCCTCCGCCGCCGTGACCGGGTCGAGACCATCACCGGCTTCCCGGTCATCGCCGAGATCCCCAAGCTCACCCGCCAACAGGCCCGTGACCACTCGATCCCGGCCGTGGACGCCGCCGGTTCGCGCGCCGCCGAGCGCTACCGGGCCGCCCGCACCGCCATCCTGTTCGGGCTCGACCACGTGGGCCGATCCGACCGCGGCCCGGCGACCGGGCCGGCGCTCGCGCCGGTGGTCATGGTCACCTCGCCGAACCCGGGCGAGGGCAAGACGACCACGGTGGCCAGCCTGGCCGCGGTCCTCGGCGACAACGGCCTGCGCACGCTGGTCATCGACTGCGACTTCCGCAAGCCGGCCGTCGCCGCGCTACCTGGCGCCCAGCCTCAACCTGCTCGAGCCGGAGCTCCCGGTGCCCACCCGGCTCGACGGGCGTGTCGTTCCTGGCCGCCCCCCGCAGCGTCGAAGGCCCGGCCGACGCCGTGACCCGGCTCCGCCAGGCGGTGGCCGAGTTCCGGACCAAGTTCGACCTGGTGCTGCTCGACACGCCACCCATGCTGACCACCAACGACGCCAGCGACCTGCTGGGCGTGGCCGACGCGGTGGTGCTGGTGCTGCGTGCCGGCCAGACCCGCACCGGTCCGGCCCAGCGCGTCTCGATCGTGTTGAGCCGCTTCCGGGCCGAGGTGCTCGGCGTGGTGTTCAACGGGTGCGAGGACGCCGAGATGGAGAGCTACTACGGGTACGGCGACAGCTATGCCTACGGCTACCTCGACGCCTCCCCCTCGCCCGCGGACCGGCCCGACGCCCGGCCCCGTCCTCTCCGTCGGCTCCGGCCGGTGGCGCCGCTGCTCGACCCCGCACGGTCGGGCGCGCCGCCGATGGCCGGCTCTCGCCGCATCGACGACGGCCGCATCCACCGACTTCCACGGTCCCCGGAGCCACCACCGACTCCGGGCCCACCGGTCGCGCGCCGTGTCGTGGCGCGGAGCTGCCACGTCGGCCGGCCCGAGCCGCTCGTGCCACGCGCCCAGTCCCCGGGCTGAGATGGGATTTGCTACGGTGTGCGGGTCGTGGCCGGTCCATCTGGGGAGGGTGTGATGGGCCGTTGGGCGGGCACGTCGCGAACGGTCAACACCTGACGAGACTTCCGATCCCTCAGAAAGCGCTGCGTTGCTCGAGCAGATCGAACCCCGGCATGGCACCCACCACAGCCAGACGGACAAGATCATGTCGTTGAACCCGCCGCGGGTCGAGGCCGACGCCGGGGAGCCTCCCGAGGCCGAGCACCCGCCCTTCGACCTGGGCCTGTCGGCCCCGGCGCCGGACGCCCCGCCGCCACCACGGCGCGAATGGGAGCGGCGGCTGCTGGGTGCGGTGGTGGCCGCCGACGCGCTGGCCGTGCTGCTGGCCAGCCTGGTGGCCTGGGCGCTGCGGAACCAGACGGGTGGCAGCACCATCAACGTGGGCTCCACCCAGGTGCCCTACCTGGCCCTGGCCGTGTTGGCCATCCCGGTCTGGCTGACCTTCCTGGCCGTGGGCGGAGCGTATGACCCGTCCCTGCTGGGCGACGGCGCGGTGGAGTACTCGAAGGTGGCCAGCATGGCCGCCGGCCTGCTGACCGTGGTGTGCGCGGTGTCGTTCCTGTTCAACATCGATCTGTCCCGCAGCCTCATCGCCGTGTTCTTCCCCGCCCTGGTGGTCTTCGGTGTCTTCAACCGTTGGGTGGTGCGCAAGTCGCTGCACCGACGGCGCCTGCGCGGCGAGGCGCTGCGCCAGATCGTGGTGGTGGGCGACGCCGAGTCGGTGGCCCACCTCGACGCGCACCTCAAGCGGCTGACCCACGCCGGCTACCAGGTGGTCGGCGCCTACCTCCCGGCCAGCACCCGAAGCGATCCCCTCACCACGACGCCCGAGTTCCCGCCGGTGCGGGGCGAACCCGACCAGCTGATCACCGATCTCGATGCCATGGAGGTGGACGCCATCGCCGTGACCGGCCACGGGCTGTTCCGCTCCGAATCGCTTCGTTCGCTGGCCTGGCGGCTGCACGGCACCGGCATCCAGCTGCTGATGGCCCCCGACCTGGTCGACATCGCCGGTCCCCGCATCGTGTCGCGCCCGGCCGGCGGACTGCCCATGTTGCTGGTGGAGGAGCCCCGCACCACCGGCCCGGCCCGGGTCATCAAGTCGGTCACCGAGCGGGTGCTGGCCCTGGTGATCCTGGTCGTGACCCTGCCCATCCTGGCGATCCTGGCCTTGCTGGTGAAGCTGACCAGCCGCGGCCCGGTGCTGTTCCGCCAGGTCCGGGTGGGTCGCGACGGCGAGACCTTCGTGATGCTCAAGTTCCGCTCCATGGTGGAGGACGCCGACCGCCGCCGGTCCGAGCTGCTCGAGCTCAACGAGGGCGACGGCCCCCTGTTCAAGATCCGCCACGACCCACGGGTCACACCCCTCGGTCGGTGGCTGCGGCGCTACTCGTTCGACGAGATGCCTCAGCTGTGGAACGTGGTCCGTGGCGACATGGCCATGGTCGGGCCCCGCCCCCCGCTCCCCACCGAGGTGGCCAAGTACGGCGGCGACATCGGGCGTCGGCTGATGGTCAAGCCCGGCATCACGGGGCTCTGGCAGGTGAGCGGTCGCGCCGAGCTGTCCTGGACCGAGGCCGTGCGCATCGACCTGTACTACGTGGAGAACTGGTCCCTGGCCCTCGACATGGCCATCCTGGTCAAGACGGCCAAGACCGTGCTCACCGGCTCCGGCGCCTACTAGCGCCCGGCCCCAGGTCCGCTCGGATCAGCCCGCGGTGGCCGAGGGCTGCGGACCGAGGTCGGCCCACGGCGAGTCATCGTCGGGCCAGAACCCCTCGGTGCCCGCGACGCGCAGGGGCACCACCGGACAGGGCACCGACTCGGCGTCCACCCCGGCCGCGTCGGCCACCACGGCCTGGAGGCGGGCGGCGAACGCCTCGGCCGAGAACAGGGCCGCCCGAGCCTCGATCACGGTCCGATCCCACGACCGGGACCGCAGCTGGAGCAGCCCCCGGCACACGTCGGCCGGTCGGGTCCCGTCGAAGAGCACCCCCGTCTCGCCCTCCACCACCGTTTCGGGGAAGCCGCCTTCGCGCACGGCCACCACCGGCGTCCCGAACTGCATGGCCTCGAGCGGGGTGAGCCCGAAGTCGTCGTGGGCCGCGGTGACCAGGGCCTCGGCGTTGGCGTAGAGCCACCGGAGCTGGTCGTCGCGCACGTCCTCGAGCCAAAGGGTGCCCGGCGGGGCGTAGGCGTCCAGGCGGGCCCGGTCGGGACCGCGGCCCACCACCACCAGACGGGTGGGCGTGGCCGCGTCCTGGTTGAGCAACTCGACGCCGCGCAGGACGGCCTCGATGCGCTTGTAGGGGAGCAGCCGCGACACCGTCAGCAGGTAGCCCGGTTCCAGACCGGGGACCGGGACGTGGTGGCCGGCCCGGTTGAGCCCGGGCGGCGGGTGGACGATCTCGGACTCGCGACCCCAGTGGCGACGCACCCGGTCGCGGGTGACCGCCGAGTTGACCAGGATCACGTCGGCGGCCGCGGCATTGCGCCGGTCCCACCGCCGCAACGGCGCGGCGAACGGGGCCAGACCCAGCCGGTACCAGAACGGCATGCCGTCGAGGTACTCCTCGGACTGGTAGAGCCAGCGAGCGGTGTTGTGGACGTACAGGACCTTGGCGCCGCTGGTGCGCATGCCGTGGGCCCAGCCGGGCGTGCTGCACACGGTGACGTCGGCGTCGACGTGCATGCGGCTGACCACCGGGGCCAGCACCGGCAGGGCCAGGCGGGGGTTGCGCCGCAGCGTCCCCAGCCGTTGCAGCGGGCTGGTGATCACCCGGGCCTCGCCGAAGGAGCTGAAGGTGCGGGCCTGCTCGTGCACCGTGGTGTGGATGGCCGCCTCGGGGAAGGTGTCGTGGAGCGCCAGCACCACCCGTTCGGCGCCGCCGCGCTGGGTCAGGTAGTCGTGGGCGATGGCCACCGACGGTCGCGTGTCGGGGTCGGGGGCGGGCATCGTCTGCAGGGCCGGAGCGTCGGGCCGGGCTCGGCCTTGACCGCGGCGATGCGGACGCCGGCCGCGGGAGACGGTGTCCAGGTAGAGCGCCTCCAGGTCATCGACGTGGCGCTCGATGCGGAAGTGCTGCTCGAAGCGATCCTGCACCTGGCGGGCGGCTGCGGCCCGGCGGGCCGGGTCGAGGGCCAGGAGGCGCAGGCCGCGTGGCCGCCCCGTCGACGTCGCCCGGTACGAACAGGGTGTCGGGGGTGACCGGCCCCAGCGTCTCGAGGTGACCGCCACCGGCCGCGGCCACCACCGGCAGGCCGGCGGCCATGGCCTCGACCACCGTCAGCCCGAAGGCCTCGTCCGGGCGGGGGGCCAGCAGGATCGACGCCGTGGCCATCCGGGCCAGGACGTCGGGATCGTGGCCCACGAAGTCGATGGACTGGGCCGTGCCCAGTCGCCCGGCCAGCGCCTCGAGCTGCGGCGCCCTCGGCACCGCTTCCGGCCACCACCAGCCGCCAGCCCAGCTCGGCCAGGCCTGAGCGGGCCCAGGCGCGGATGGCCACGTCAGTGGCCTTCTCCTGCTCGAGGCGTTGGGCCACCAGCACGACGGGCTGGCGGGCGCCGAGATCCTCGGGGCTCGAGCCGGGCGTCGGCACCGGGGCCGGGATGCCCATGGTGACCACCCGGGGGTGCCCCGGCGCGGTCCGGGCCACGTACTCGCTGACCGCCACCTCGACGCCCAGACCGGCGCCCAGGCCGCGGTAGGCCAGGCGGGTGAGCGGCGAGTGGCCCCGCCCGCCGGCGAAGTGCAAGGTGCTGACCACCGGCCGACGCATCAGTGCGGCCGGGCCGATGGCGGCCAGGTCGGCCGCGGTCATGTGGGTGTGCAGCACGTCTGGTCGTGGGCCCGCCATGGCCTGGCGGCCCAACTCCACGAGCGTGTCGGCCGGCAGGTACGTGACCGGTGTGTCGACCAGGGCGGAGCGCATCCGCTCCTTTGGGCCGCCCACCACCGACACCTGGTGGCCGCGCCGTGCCAACTCCGGGGCCACGTAGGTCAGGTATCGTTCAACGCCGGCGAAACCGTCGGAACGTACGAGGTGTCGGATGTGTAGACGACGACTCATCGGGGGGGTTCCGCCCACCCCTCCAGCCGGGGTTCTGGGCCAGCCGACGGAGGTACGGGGGGTATTCTCCGACTGGGGCCGTATTTAGTCATATGTATACTACAAGCCTGTCGGCCGACCGGGGCTCAACATGAGGCGTTTTCTGGCGGCCGGACCGGTGGCCGCGATCCAGCTGGTCATCGCCACGCTGGCAGCCAGTGAGCCGGCCGTGGCCCTGGGGCTGGTCGGCGGTCTGGCCGGTCTCGCCATCATCCTGGTGGCGCCCCTGGTGGTGCTGATCGGGGTGTTCCCGGCCACCTTCGCCTACTGGCGGGTGGGCCCGGCGTCGATCGACATGAGCGTCACCGACGCCCTGACCATCCTGGGCATCCTGGCCGCGCTGCCCTTCGTGCCCTGGCGCAGTCCGGCGCTGCGTCGGATCCTGGTGGCCACCGGCGCCTACGCGGCCCTGCTGGCGCTGACCGTGGTGGCCCACCCGGCCCAGCGCTCGGTCATCGAGGTGGCCCACCAGGTCTCGTTGGTGGCCGGGGCCATGCTCATCGGCGCGGCCGTGGCCCAGCTGGGTCAGGTCCGCCTGGCCCTGCGCGTGCTCCTGCTCACCTGTGGACTCATCTCGTTGGCCGCCGCCCTCGACACCCTGGCCCACCGGCTGCAGCCCGCCTACCCGTTCGGCATCCAGAAGAACGCGGCCGGTGACCTCATCGTGATGGGCCTGGTCGTGCTGCTGACCGTGCCCCATCGCCTGGGTTGGCGACCGTTCTGGATCGGCGCCGCCTCGGTGACCCTGCTGGTCGGTCTGGCCGCCAGCGAGTCGAGGGGCGCGGCCTTGGCGTTGGTGGCGGTCTTCGCCCTGCACCTGCTGCGCCAACGTCGGCTCGGGACGGCCAGCCGCATCACCCGGCTGGCCCCGTTGCTGGTGGTGGCCAGCGTGGTGCTCATCGGCATCAGCGTGATCACCTACCGCGACCGCGACCTCAACCCGGCCACCGAGAAGTTCAACAGCGTGAACACCCGGCTCGACACCTACAGCTACGCCATCGGGCAGAAGTGGGAGCCGAACCTGGTCTTCGGAGCCGGCCTCAAGTGGTTCTTCGCGCCCGACTCCACCTACGGCGTGCCCCATGACCTGGTCATCGACGAGCTGTCCGAGGCCGGGCTGGTGGGGATGCTGGGGATGATCGTGCTGTTGTGGGTGATCGTCGCAGCCATGCGGCGCTCCACCAGCGACCTGGGCGAGGCCGGGTACCTGGCCGTGGTGGCCCACGTCCTGCAAGCCACGGTCGACGTGTTCTGGGTGGCCGGGCCCGGCACCCTGCCGTTCCTGATCGTCGGGCTGGTGGTGGGTGACGAGCAGCAGGCCGACGCCGACCGCCCGGTCCGCGCCCTGGCCTTCGCCGGGTGAGCCGGGACGGCTCCGCGCCCGCCGGGTTGGCCGTGCTGCGGGTGTACCACTCGGGCGTGGTGGGCGAGTGGCGCCGGCGCGACCGGGCACTGCGGGCACTGGGCGTCGACGTCGCCCTGGTCAGCGCCCGGCGATGGAACGAAGGGGGTGGCGACGTCTGGTTGGACGCCGGCGACGACACCTTCGTGGTGCCGGCCCGCACGCTGGGCCGCCACCCGTACCGCTTCGTGTACGACCCCCGGCCGCTGTGGCGGGCGCTGCGCGCCCGTCGCGTCGACGTCATCGACGTGCACGAGGAGCCGGCCAGCCTGGCCGCCGCCGAGGTGATGGTGCTGGCCCGCCTGGCCGGGCGGCGAGCCCCGGTGTGCCTGTATTCGGCCCAGAACATCGAGAAGCGGTTCCCGGTGCCGTTCCGCTGGATCGAGCGGGCCACGCTGCGCCGCGCCGCCGGCGTCCACACCTGCAACCGGCAGGCCGGTCGGATCCTGCGCCACAAGGGCTTCGCCGGGCGCATCGCCGATCTCGGCCTGGGCGTCGACGTCGGAGCGCTTCACCCCGGATCCGCCCACCGGCGAGCCGGCGTCGCGACCCGCGGTCGAACCGGCGGCGACCTGCGGGTCGGCTACGTGGGCCGCCTCGAGCCCCACAAGGGGGTGGAGGTGCTGGTGGCGCGCGGTGGCGGCCACCCCCGGGGTGGTCCTCGAGATCGTGGGCGACGGGCCCGTCTCGGCCCAGCATCGAGCGAGCCGTCGAGCGGGCCGGCGTCGGTCACCGGGTCACCTTGGACGGCCACTCGAACCCCGATGCGCTCCCGGACGCCTACCGGCGCCTGGACGTGGTGGTGGTGCCTTCGCTGGAGACCCCGGCCTGGGTCGAGCAGTTCGGTCGGGTGGCGGTGGAGGCCATGGCGTCGGGCGTGGCCGTGGTGGCCTCGCGCAGCGGGGCCCTGCCCGAGGTGGTGAGCGAGGCCGCCTGGCTGGTCGAGCCCGGGGACGTGGCCGGACTGGCCCACGCCCTGGCGCGCGCTGCGCGACGATCCGCGGCGGCGGGCCGAGCTGGCCGTGGCCGGGACCCGTCGGGCCCAGCACTACGGCTGGACGCAGGTGGCCCGGCGCCAGGCCGCGCTCTACCGGCAGGTCGTCGGCGACGCCGGTCGGGATGACGCCGGTCGACGGCTAGAATCCTTACCGCTCAACTCAACAATCCCTGCGGAGTCCTGACCGATGCCAGTCGTCTCGTCCGTGCTCGACCTGATCGGCAACACGCCGATGGTGGACGTGAGCTCGCTCAGCCCGAACCCGAAGGTGCGCATCCTGGCCAAGATGGAGGGCCAGAACCCGGCGGGCTCGGTGAAGGACCGCATCGCCCTGCAGATGATCACCGAGGCCGAGGCCGACGGCACGCTGACCCCGGGCAAGACGCTGATCGAGCCGTCCTCGGGCAACACCGGCATCGCCATGGCCATGATCGCCAAGATCAAGGGCTACCCCATCAAGATCGTGCTCCCCGAGAACGTGTCGGTGGAGCGTCGCCAGCTGCTCGAGGTGTGGGGAGCCGAGATCATCTCCTCGCCCGGGGCGGAGGGGTCCAACGGCGCGGTGCGCAAGGCCCAGGCGCTGGCCGCCGAACACCCGGACTGGGCCTTCCTGTACCAGTACGCCAACGAGGCCAACCCGCGGGCCCACTACCGCACCACCGGCCCCGAGATCTGGCGTGACTGCCCCGAGATCACCCACTTCGTGGCCGGGCTGGGCACCAGCGGCACCCTGATGGGGGTGGGCACCTTCCTCAAGGAGCAGAACCCGGCCATCCAGGTGATCGCGGTGGAGCCGCCGCTGGGCGAGAAGGTCGAGGGGCTGCGCAACCTGGACGAGGGCTACATCCCGCCCGTCTACGAGAAGTGGGGCGGGCCCGAGCTGCTCGACCGCAAGCGGGTGGTGCGGCCACGCGAGTCCATCGAGTGGACCCGTCGCCTGGGCGAGGTCGGCATCTTCTCGGGCATCTCGGCCGGCGCGGCCATGGCCGGCTGCGCCAAGGTGGCCGGCGAGCTCGAGGCCGGCACGATCGTGTTCATCGTGGCCGACTACGGCTGGAAGTACCTCTCCACCGGCGCCTGGACCGACGACATCGACGAGGTCGTGGCCCGGGCCGAGAAGATCATCTACTTCTGAGCGACGCTCGGCCCACCGGCGACGGAGCCGATGGTGGAATCCCTGCGCACCGCGGGGCTCCGCCAGCCCCGCGGGCGCTCCCTCCGAGGAGAGGGATCTGCCGACTGGCCGTTCCCGGATCCAGGGGGCGGCTCCGGGAACGGTCCCAGTCGGCTACCAGGCCCACCACGGTCGCTGGTATGCCAGAAAGAGTCGGCCGCCGGTGGCCGGATACGGATTTCTCCCGATTTCCCGAGATTTCCTGTCGGCCTGTATCCGCCGCCGCCGATCCCGCTCTGTTCCGTGACTCGAGCTTCCCGACAGGCCTCCGGTATGGACATCGACACCGCCCCTAGACTCCCGGCCATGCGGCCCGACTTCTCTGAGCTGGTGGATCGGGCTCGTGTGGGTGACGCCGACGCCTGGCGCCAGATCGTGGACGGGCTTGCAGGGCGTGGTGTGGCGCACGGTCAGCGGCTTCGGGCTGTCGGCGGAGGACCGCAAGGACGTGTTCGCGGCGGCCTTCTTCCGCCTGTTCGAGCGACTCGACACCGTCCGCGAACCCGACAAGCTGCCCGGTTGGATCGCCACCACCACCCGCAACGAGGCCCTGACCCTGGTTCGGGCCCGTCAGCGCCTCGAGCCCCGCGACACCCTCGCCACGATGACGCCGACGCCACCGCCGTCGACCAGGGGTTGTTGGACACCGAGCTGGCGGAGGCGTTGCGCCGGGCGCTGAGCCGCCTGGCGCCGGCCTGCCGCCAGCTGCTGGAGCTGCTGACCGCCGAGCCGGCGCTGTCCTACGACGAGATCGCGGTGGTCCTGGACATGCCTCGGGGCAGCATCGGGCCGTCCCGTCAGCGGTGCCTGGACCGGTTGCGCCACAGCGCCGAGCTGAGCGCCTTCATGGAGCGGACAGCGCCGTGAGCGATCCCGGCGACCTGCACGACGACGACGCCCTCCTGGCCGAGCTGGGCCGTGCCCTGGACCGCCTGGATCCGGTGCCGTCCGACGCGGTCGAGGCGGCGGCCGCGGCCAGCGGGCTCGGCAGGGGTCGACGACGAGCTGGCCACGCTGGTGGTCGACTCCCTGCTCGATGCCGGACCACGCGTTCGCCACGACGGGCCGGCGCCACGTCAGCTGAGCTTCACCACCGCCCACCTGAGCCTGGAGATCGAACTGGCGGCTGATGGGGAGACGCTGCTGGGCGCGGTCTCGCCCGCCTCGGTGGTCGACGTCGAGACCGAGGGACCGGGGGCCGCGGCCGGGACCCGCAGCGACGAGCTGGGACGGTTCCGACTGGCGCTGGGTGCGGGATGGTGCCGGGTTCGGGTTCGGGCGGCTGGGGCCTCGCTGGTGACCCCGGTCATCGTTCGCTGAGGGATCCGTCATCGCCGCCCACGCACACGAAGGTGGCGGCCGCCAACCCGGGTTCGTCCACGGCCGCCCGCGCCAGGGCCGCGGCCGGCGCCAGTCCGGCGCAGAGCTGTTGGTGCAGGGCCACCATGAGGGGTCGGGTGGCGTCGTCGGGGACGGCGGTGACCGGGGCGATGACCTCGCGGACCCCCATGCCGATGAGGGTGGCGGCCGTGCCCAGCAGCTCGTCGCCGGAGCGGACGGCCACCGTGGCTGCCTCGCAGGCCGAGAGCACGACCAGGCGGGGCGCGTGGCGCACCCGCTCCAGGTCGTAGACGGTGAGCGGGCCGTCGGCCAGGCGCACCGACGAGAAGAGCGGGCTGTCGGCCCGGAAGGTGCCGTGCGCGGCCAGGTGCACCACCTCGGCCCGCTCGATGGCGTCCAGCACGGCCTCCACGGTGGCCGCCCGCCCGACCAGCACCTCGGCGCCGGGGTAGAGGCGGCCCAGGCGTCGCACCTCGGCCCGCGCCCCGGGCAGATCGGGTCCGGCGATCAGCGCCGTCGCGCGCTCCGACCGTGCCCGGGCGCCCAGCGGCGCCGTTCGTCGGCGCCATCCACACGGCCGCGCTGGGGGCGATGCTGGTGGGCCGTCCCGCCAGGCTGGGCAGCGCCGACCAGGCCACCCCGTAGAGCGAGCCCGTCGGCACCACGATGATGCCGGGTGACCTCGGCGCTGGACGCCACCGACGCCAGGAGCGGCGCCACCAGCAGCTCGTCGAGGCGGGCGGCGCTCTGGGCCACCGCCGTCGGCACCGGGTCGGCGCGGCGCCGGCCGCGGTGGCCGGGCGACCCGTTGGCGGGCACGGCCAGCCAACGGCGCAGGGCGAAGAGCAGGTAGTCCCGTTCGCGCTCGACCTCCAGGGCTGGGCCCAGCCGACGATGGGCCAGGCGACCCCGGTGCAGCGTGATGGCGTGCAGCTCCCCGTCGAGCTCCAGGTACTCGATGAGGACCCGCTCGCCCACCGCCCGGCGGAGCCGGGGCAGGTCCACGCGAGCCGGCCGGTCCGGGTCCGTCGAGCCGCGTTCGGGGTGGTCCCGGGCCTGGCGGGTGCGATGCCGGATGGCGTCCTCCAGGGCCCGGGCCCGCCGGCGGAGGGCCGCGGTCTGGTCCTCGGCGGATCCGTCCGGGTCACCGAGCTGGCCGATGGCTTCTCGCAGCTCGGTGTCGACCTGGCGCAGGCCGGTGAGATCGGCCGCCAGCCGCGTCGTCGTCGGGTGGGCGCACCCGGGGCCGGGTCAGGGCCCGAGCCCGCCCCCGTTCGGCCCAGGCCAGCAGTGGCCCCGAACGTCCGTCGGCCAAGGCCAGCCGGGTACCCAGCCGGGTCAGTTCGCTGCCGTGGCCGGCGGCGCCGGTGCGCAGCTCGGTGGCGCCCAGGGTGGCCCGGTAGCGGTCGATGACACCCAGGCCGGCCACCAGGGCGCGACGGGCGGCGGCCGGGTCGCCATCGGCCAGGTGGAGCAGCGCAGCGGCGTGCCAGGCCTGGGCGCGCTGCTCGGCCGGCCCGCGGCGACGGGCGGCGGCGGCGTCGGCCAGCTCGCGGCGGGCCACCGCCGGACGGCCCAGGGCCAGGGCCAGGCGTCCCACGAAGGTGCGCACGTGGACCGCCTCGATGGGCCAGCCCTGGCGTTCGAGCTCCACGGCCAGGTCCCGGCTGCGACCCAACAGATCCAGGGGCGGACGATCGTCGTCCTGGGAGGCCAGCACCTCGGCCTGGATGCCGATGTAGCGGGCCTGGGCGGCCCAGGGCCGCCGCTGGGTGGCGTCGAACCGGTCGGCGGCGCCCTGGGCTTCGCGGGCCGCCTCTTCGTATTCACCGTGCGCCAGCAGCGCCCGCGCCGCCAGCAGGCGGGTCTCGTTCAGGTGCGTCTGATCCCCGGTGGCGGCCACCGCGGCCATGGCCGCCCGGCCCGTGGCCACCGCCTCGTCGACCAGGCCGGCCAGCAGCAGCACCTCGCAGCGGTCCGACAGCAGCACGGCGGTCCCCAGCTCCGGGTTCTCCAGGCGGGCATAGGCCACCTCGGCCCGTTCGAAGGCGGCCAGAGCCGCGGGCAGGTCGCCTCGACGTCCCTGTGCGAACGCGGTGTTGTGGGCGGCCATGGCCGCCACGACGGGCAGGTCGCGAGCTCGAGCGATGCGTTCGCTCTGGGCCAGGTCGTCGAGTGCCCCCGACGGATCGCCCTGGTAGGCCCGCAGCGCTCCACGGTTGAGCCGCAGCCGGGCGATCGAGCACTGATCGTCGACCTGGGTGAGCAGCCGCAGGGCGCGCCGCAGCGCGGTCTGCGCCTCTTTGAGCTGGCCGGTGCGTTGGCGCAGCAGGCCGTAGAGCATCTCCACCTGGCCCCGCGTCGAATCCGGGGTGAGCTGGCGGGCCTGGGCCATCTCCCGCTCGGCCCGATCGGTGTCGCCCAGGCCGAAGCAGGAGATGGCCAGCGAGGCCCGGGCCAGGGCCAGGGTCTCGGCCCGGACCTGGTCGGTCCCGCCCCGGGGCGGACCGGGCGGGGCCTGGCTGGCCTGGATGGCCCGTTCGTAGTGGGCCACGGCCTCGGCGCCGGCGCCCAACTCGTGCTCGGTCAGGCCCATCACCCAGCAGGCGCGAGCGATCACCAGGGGGTCGGTGGCGGCCCGCAGCAGCCTGCGGGTGTCGTCCCGGGCCCGGGCGGGGTCGCGATGGCGGCGTTCGGCCAACTCGGCCAACTCGGCCAGCTGCAGCCGCCGCCTGGGGCCGGTCACGGGACCGCGCCGCCTGTCCCGCACTTCCGGCCACAGGACGGATCGTAAGCCACTCCGGGCGCCGACGCCGACGGCGTCGCCCGACGGTGGCCCCAGCAACTCGACTCGGACCAAGGAGGCAACACCGTGAGCAACGTCGACGATGGGCAGGGTGGTCGGGAACGGCCGACCGGACCGTGGACCGATCGGGTCCGGTTCGGCTCTCGGGCGGGGAGCGATCCCTTCGCCTATCGCCCGGGACAGGTGATCACCGGAGGCGGTGACGCCGGTCGGGCCGCGGTGGCGGAGCTGGCCGGGGACGCGTCGGTGGCCGAGCTGGGTTCGAGCCTGCACGTGTCGGGCGTGGACGACCCCCTCGGCCTGGTGGACGACCTGCGGGTGCGGGGCCACCTGGCCCACCCCAACCACGTCTACTTCGCCCACGCCGTCGGGGGGTGCGAGTGCTGCCCGCCGCATCCGGCCTCCGGATCGGGCCCGGGCGCCAACCCGATGTATGCGAGTCCGATGTATGCGAGTCCGATGTATGCGAGTCCGATGTATGCGAGTCCGATGTATGCGAGTCCGATGTATGCGAGTCCGATGTATGCGAGTCCGATGTATGCGAGTCCGATGTATGCGAGCGTGCCGGTGCACAGCAGTGCTCGTCCGGCGCCGTCCGGGACGCCGACCGCGGACCTGGTCCGGGACTACCGCCAGGGCGAGGCGCGGGTCGGGGCCGACGTGATCGTGCTCGACACCGGGCTGGCCGCCCACCCCTTCCGGCCCGCGGCGCTGGCCGATCCCTCGCCCATCCGGGCGGCGTCGAGGGCCGACGAGGATCGACCCGACGAGAACGACGACCGCGAGCTCGATCCCGCCGCCGGGCACGGCACCTTCATCGCCGGCCTGATCGACCAACTCGCGCCGGGCTGCGCCATCACCATCCACCGGGTGCTGTCCACCTTCGGCGACGGCGACGAGGTGACCATCGCCGCCTGCCTCGACGCCCTCGAGCCCGCGGATCCCGCCCGCACCATCCTCAACCTGTCCTTCGGCGGCTACGTCATCGACCACCCCCACCTGCTGGCCCGGGCCGTGCGTCGCCTGCAGCGGATGGGAGTGGTGGTGGTGGCCTCGGCCGGCAACGACGCCACCTGCCGGCCCACCTACCCCGCCGCGCTCGACGGCGTGGTGTCGGTAGGTGCGGTGGGCCCGGGAGGCCCGGCGCCCTTCACCAACTACGGCTCGTGGGTCCGAGCCTGCGCCCCCGGCGTGGACCTGCTCAGCACCTTCTTCCGGGACGTCGACAGCATCGAGGTCGGCCACGGTGAGCCGGAGCGCTTCGACGGTTGGGCGCTGTGGAGCGGGACCTCGTTCGCGGCGCCGGTGGTGGTGGGCGCGCTGGCCGCCACCATGCGGGCCGCCGACTGCTCGGCCGAGGAGGCCGTCAACCGCCTGATCGACGCGCCGGCGCTGATGCGCATCCCGTATCTGGGCACGGTCGTCAACGTGGCCTGAACCCCGCCTGACCGCCAGGTCGCCAACCAGCTGATCGCCTGCTCGGCCAGCCACCTCACCGCCAGGCCATCTGACCGTGGTCCCGGGTCCGGCCCTACGCTGGCCGGGTGGACCCTCGTCCCATCGGCATGTTCGACAGCGGCTTCGGCGGGCTCACCGTGGCCCGAGCCGTCATCGACCTGTTCCCGGACGAGGCGGTGGTCTACGTGGGCGACACCGGTCGCTATCCCTACGGCCATCGGCCGCTGGCCGAGGTGCGCGACTACGCCGTGCAGATCGGCAGCTGGCTGGTGCGCGAGCACGAGGTCAAGGTGCTGGTGGTGGCGTGCAACACCGCGGCCGCGGCCGCGCTCGACGAGCTGCGCGACCGGCTCGGGGTGCCGGTGATCGGCGTGATCGAACCCGGGGTGCGGGCCATGTTGTCGGCCACCACCAGCGGTCACGTGGGCGTGATCGGCACGGTCGGGACGATCTCGTCGGGCGCCTACCAGCGGGTGGTGGCGGCCATGTCCGACGAGGTCAAGCTCACCTGCGCGGCCTGTCCCGGGTTCGTCGAGTTCGTGGAGCGGGGCGACTTCGACGGCGACGAGGTCCACGTGCTGGCCGAGCGCCTGTTGGCCCCGATGCAGGACGCCGGAGTCGACACGCTCCTGTTGGGGTGCACCCACTACCCCTACCTGGCCCGCACCATCGCCGATGTCATGGGTCGCGGCGTGGTGCTGGTGTCGTCGGCTGACGAGACCGCCTTCGCCCTCTCCGACGCCCTGGGCGGTTCCCCCTCGGCGTCCGGCTCGGGCGCGGCCGCCGACGGCGCCCGGCACCGGTGGTTCTCCTCCGGTGACCTGGGATCGTTCCAGTCGCTGGGCCAGCGGCTGCTCGGGCCCGAGCTCGACCAGGCCGAGGCGCTGGACTGGAACGAACCGACCACGCCGGGTCCGGAGCCCGACGACCCGGGGCGCGCATGAGCCTCCAGGTGACGGTGCTGGGGTGTTCGGGGAGCTATCCGGGTCCCGGGGATGCGGCCAGCGGCTACCTCATCCGCGGCGGTGGAGCCACCGTGGTCCTGGACCTGGGGCCGGGCACCCTGGCCAACCTCCAGCGCCACGTGCCGCTGGCCGCCATCGACGCGGTGATCCTGACCCATCGCCACCCCGACCACTGGACCGATCTGGCCGGGCTGCACACCGCGGTCAAGTACGGCTCGGATCGTGAGGGGCTGCAGGTGTGGGGGACCCCCCAGGGGCGCCAACTGGCCGAGGAGCTGACCGGCGGGCTGGGCCCGACGCTGGACTGGCGCGACATCGGCCCGGGCTCGCTGCTGGTGGTGGACGGCCTGTGCTTCACCTTCGGTCCCACCGAGCACTACGTCCCCTGCTTCGCGGTGCGGGTCGACGGCCCGGCCGGCGAGCTGCTGGTGTACTCCGCCGACACCGGGCCGGGCTGGCCCATCACCGCCCTCACCTCGGCGTCGCCGGTGTTCGCCGGACGACCCGAGGCGGACCACCCCATCGACCTGCTCCTGTGCGAGTCGACCCACCTGGCGTCGCGGGAGGGCGAGGGGGTGCTGCACCTGAGCGGGCGCCAGGCGGGCGTCCTGGCCCGGTCCGTGGGTGCGCGACGATTGATGCTCACCCACCTCTGGCCCACCGACGATCCCGAGGATCACCGGGCCGAGGCCGTCGACGCGTTCGGTGCACCTGTCGAGCTCGCCGTCACCAACCAGACCTACGACGTCGGGAGACCGCGACCGTGACCCACCTTCCCCAGAGCACCACCCGATGAGGCCTGACGGTCGTCAGCCCGACGAGTTGCGCCCCATCAGCTTCGAGCGGGACTTCACCACCCAGACCGCGGGATCGGTGCTGGTGACCGCGGGCAACACGATGGTGCTGTGCACGGCCACCATCGACGACGACGTGCCGCGTTGGATGCGGGGTTCGGGGAAGGGGTGGGTCACCGCCGAGTACTCGATGCTGCCGGGGTCGTCCAACGAGCGCATCCGCCGCGAGGTCTCCAAGGGCAGTCCGGGTGGACGCACCCATGAGATCCAGCGCCTGATCGGCCGGTCGCTGCGGGCCGTGTGCGACATGGTGGCGCTGGGGGAGCGCCAGGTGATCGTCGACTGCGACGTGCTCCAGGCCGACGGTGGCACCCGCACCGCCTCCATCAACGGGGGCTACCTGGCGTTGCACGACGCCTTGACCCGCCACGTCCAGCGCGGGGCGATCGCCGCGCACCCCTTGACCGAGGCGTGCGCCGCGGTGTCGGTCGGGATCGTGGGGGGCGTGCCCATCCTGGATCTGCCCTACGTGGAGGACTCCAACGCCGAGGTGGACATGAACGTGGTCATGACCCAGTCCGGCCGCTTCATCGAGGTCCAGGGCACGGCCGAGGGCATGGCCTTCAGCCGCGACGAGCTCGACGAGCTGCTGCGCCTGGCCGAGGTCGGCGTGAACCAGATCATCGATCTGGGCGCCCAGCTGCTGGCCGAGCCGCCCGCGCCGCGCGCCCGGCCTGAATCGGGCCGATGACCGCGCCCGGGCTGCGCCCCACGCTGGTGGTGGCCTCGGCCAATCCCGACAAGGTGGCCGAGATCGCCGCCGTGCTCGGCGACTCGGTCGTGCTGCGACCCCGCCCGCCGGAGGTGGGCGAGGTGGTGGAGGATGCCGACACCCTGGAGGGCAACGCCCGACTCAAGGCCGTGGCCATCGCCGAGGCCACCGGTGAGGCGGCGGTGGCCGACGACACCGGCCTCGAGGTGGAGGCCCTGGACGGGGCGCCGGGCGTGTACTCGGCCCGCTTCGCCGGTGAGGACGCGGGCTACGCCGACAACGTGGCCAAGCTGCTCGACGAGCTGGCCCGGGTGGGTGCCCAGGGGCCGGCGGCGCGCGCCGCCCGCTTCCGCACGGTCGCCCTGGTGCGTTGGCCCGACGGTCGGGAGCTGGCCGTCGAGGGCGAGGTGCGGGGCTCCATCGCGCCGGCCCCCCGGGGCGATCACGGCTTCGGCTACGACCCGGTGTTCGTCCCCGATGACCCCGACGGCAGCCCCGGTCGTCGCACCTTCGCCGAGATGAGCGGCGACGAGAAGCACGCGGTGAGCCACCGCGGTCGCGCCTTTCGAGCCCTGGCCGCGGCCCTTCCCCGCTTTGGCGTTGATTGACACCCCTCCGGGGGTTCGAATCGACGCCGAACGCCGCGTGCGGGCCGAGACCTACCAGTTGCGGAGGTCGACGGGCCAGGTGTCCACCACCTCGTCGCCTCGCACCACCTGCATTCGTTCGTGGTACGCCACGGTGGGGTCGACATGGGCCGGGTGCACCCGGATGCGTTCGCCCACGGTCATGGGCGGTTCGCCCCGGCGGCCGAAGGTGAGGTGTTCGTCGGAGCAGAACCACAGCTTGGCTCCGGGTGGGTCGACCACGGTGGGGTTGCCGTGGTCCATGCCCAGCGCCTTGAGGCCGACGTCGGCCACGGCGTAACCGGCGTCGGCGTTGACCGAGATGACGGTGCCGGCCAGCGACAGGGCCGCCTCGAAGGGCAGGTCCAGGGCGCCGTAGGCCGTGTCCATGAGCAGGTAGGAGCCGGCCTGGAGCTCGGTGATCCAGGTGTTGAGATCCCAGGTGCCGGTGCCGCCGCCCGACACGATGTCGCCGCCGACGGCGGCGTGGGCCTCGACCAGCAGGGCCATGGATTCGGCCACGCCGGCCTGGCGGGCGGCGCGGTCCTCGAGGCCGACCACGTGGCCCTCGTAGCCCATCACGCCCCGCACCTCGAGGCCACGAGCCGCGGGCCTGGTCGGCCAGCCGAGCGGCCTGGTCGGGTGGGCAGCCGCAGCGGGGGAGTCCCACGTTCACGTCGATGAGCACCTGGGTCACCCCACCGGCGGCGGCGGCGGCGATGGTCTCGGAGGAGTCGACCGCCACGGTGACGCGGATCCCCTCGTCGACCAGCGCACCCAGGCGGCGGGCGTCGAGCACCTCGTTGGCCAGCAGGAGGTCGTGGCCCAGGCCGGCGGCGGCCATGCCCTCCATCTCCCGGATGGTGGCGCAGCAGAACCCGGTGTGGCCGGCGTCGGCCAGTCGTCGAGCCAGGGCGGTCGACTTGAACGCCTTCACGTGCGGACGCAGGGCGGCACCGGGCCAGCGGGCGGCCATGGTGGCGATGTTGGCGTCGAGCCGGTCGAGGTCGACGACCAGCGCCGGGGTGGGGAGGTCGTTGACGCGCACGACGTGACCCTACGCCGAGGCATGGCCAGAGGGGCAGGGTTAGCGTCGATGGGTCCACGGCCGATCGAGTCACTGGGGAATCGCCATGTCTGACGAGGACGAGATGGTGCAGGTGCCGCGCCGGGAGTGGGAAGCGATGCAGGCGCGGCTCGTCGAGCACGGGCGGCCCGATCGTCATCCCCCGTCGGCGGAGCCGGGTGCCCGGTCGGTGGGGGGCCTGACGGGGCGACGAGGCGTGCTCAAGCATGGGGCCATGCTGGTGGCGGGTGCGGTGGCGGCCGGGTCCGCGTTGGTGGTGGCCGAGGCCGGCCCGGCGGAGGCCACCACCGGGACGATGAAGTTCGGGGCCACCAACAACGCCGCGGCCAGCTCGACCACGCTCGAATCCACCGCCAACCCCACGCTCACCGTGGGCAACCGCTCCGGCGGGCTGTCGGTGCTGGCCACCGACTTCGGGTCGGGGACCGGGACGCCCCTCGAGGTGGCGGTGAACAACGGGTTCAACACCAGTCCGATGGCGGTGTTCAGCAGCGTCGGCAGCGGCGACGGGATCCAGTGCGGCCTGTTCGGAGGTCCGGGCACGGCGGTGACCGGGGCCATCCAGGCGGGCGGCGCGGGAACCGGCATCGGGGTGCACGGCACCATCGAGGTGCACGGGAACTCGAGTGCCGCCGTGGCGGCCGACACGATCGGTCTGGGCCCGGCGCTGGCCGCCACCATCGACAGCGTGGCCAACTTCCAGCCCGCCATCCAGACCACGACCAACGGCCGGGGCGCGGCGGTGTCCGCCCGCGTCACGGCCGCGGCCAACCTCCAGCCGGCGGTGGGCGCCACCACCAACGGGGCGGGCCCGGCCCTGACCGGCACGATCGACAACGCCTCGAGCTCGGCCAGCGCGCTGTTGGCCGTCACCAACGGCACCGGGCGTGCCGTCGACGGCGAGATCACCAACACGGCCAGCACGGCCAACGCGGTGTACGGCCTGACCACCGGCACGGGCGCGGCCGTGGTGGGCCGGATCGACAACCCGGCCAACACCAATGCGGGGGTGGCCGGGGTCTCCAACGGGACCGGACCGGCGGTGGAGGGGATCGCGGTCGGCCCCGGCGCGGCGCTGAGCGGGCTGGTCTACGGTGGCACCGGGCCGGCCGTGCTGGGACAGATCCTCAACGTCACCAACACCCAGGCGGGCGTGTCGGGCCTCACCAACGGCACCGGGCCGGCGGTGCAGGGCGCGGCATCGGGCAACGGCATCGGGCTGGAGGGCTCGAGCAGCGCAGGCCGGGGTGCGGTCCTGGCCGGTGGTGCCGCCCAGGCGCAACTGGTGCCGTCGACCGCGGCCAGCCACCCGAGCACCGGTCAGGCCGGCGACCTGTTCGTGGACGCCTCGGCCCGCTTGTGGTTCTGCGCCGCCACCGGGAGCCCCGCCACCTGGAAGCAGGTGCAGCTGGTCTGAGGGCCAACCGCGATCCCTCGCCGCCAACCGATTTCCGGGACCGGTGCGCCGGTTCCGGGAGCTGACACTGTAAGGTGGTTCTCAGTCACGGCCCCCGTGCTCGCTCTCCCGCCGGAGCTGAGCTGGGGGCCGTGTCATGTCCGCCCGACCGGGGTCGGCGGTGGCGGATCGGAGCCCGGCTCGGATCTCGATGCGGCCGCAACCGAGGCCACGCTAGACATGCTGGTCACAAGCCCACGCACCAGTGGCGGAATCAGGCAGACGCGCAGGGTTTAGGTCCCTGTGCCCGCAAGGGCGTCCGGGTTCGATTCCCGGCTGGTGCACCGTGAAGTTGCCCGATCCTGGGCAACCGCCTGTCAGCGACGCTGCCAGTGCGTCGACCGGTGGGCACATCGCGTTGCGCAGGGTGGCGGGCCACGGCGGCGGAGGCGGCCGACGGCTTGACGACGGTCTGTGCCCGCCCGGGTGGCGTGATG
The DNA here is from genome assembly GCA_963793965.1 of uncultured Microthrixaceae bacterium. Classification (GTDB taxonomy): domain Bacteria; phylum Actinomycetota; class Acidimicrobiia; order Acidimicrobiales; family Acidimicrobilacustridaceae; genus UBA4742. The sequence goes on along the minus strand of CAWCCB010000002.1, from coordinate 37,814 downwards.
CGCGCCGACCAGCCATCATGCAATGCCGCCAAGCAATGCCGCTTGTGTTCGGTGGATGGGGATCGATTGCGGGAGCGCCGATGCCGAGCGCAGATGAGATCAGAGACGGTCAGCGAGCGGCCTGGGCCCGGCTCTCGGCGGGCTGGGAGAAGTGGGACTCGGTCATCACAGAGCAGCTGCGCCCAGTCGGCGCCGCGATGATCGAGCATCTCGAGCTCGCCGAAGATCAGCAGCATCTCGACATCGCGGCCGGCACGGGTGAGCCGGGTCTGAGCATCGCCAGGCTGGCGCCGAAGGGACGCGTGGTGCTGACCGACCTCTCGCCGGAGATGCTCGACGTCGCCACGCAACGGGCCCGGGCTCAAGGAGTCGTCAACATCGAGGTACAGGTGTGCAGCGCCGATGATCTGCCGTTCGACGAAGCTACGTTCGACAGCGTCTCGGTGCGCTTCGGGTACATGTTCTTCCCCGACATGGGCCAGGCGACAGCCGAGTTCGCGCGCGTGCTCAAGCCGGGCGGACGTCTTTGCTCGTCGGTCTGGATAAACCCCCAGGAGAACCCGTGGACGACGATCGCCATGCAGGCGATCGCGACCGAGACGGAGGTGGCACCCCCCGACCCGGACGGGCCGAGCATGTTTCGGTGCGCGGCTCCGGGATGTGTCAGTGCTCGTACGAGGGCGCGGGGTTGCGCGACGTGGCCGAGTGGGACGTCGACGTCGAACTGGTGACCCGATCAGCCGAGCAGTATTGGGACATGATCAGCGAGCATGTGTCGTTGGCCGTGGCCGCGCTCGGGCAGGTGGACGAATCGGCGCGGCGTCGGATTCGGGCCAGCGCCATTGCGAAGGTGGGCGAGTTCGAGAAGGACGGCGAGGTCCGGGTTCCCGGCGTGGCGCGCTGCATCGTGGGCACGAAGTAGACGCGAGCGGCACGCGCCCAGGCCAGGGCGTGCGGGTCACCGACGCGTGACCGGGGAAACGGGCGTGAGCCGCGGTTACCGCAGGACTACGGTGGCCCGGGTGAGCAGCCAGGTGGCGGCCCGCAACGATAATCTGCGCCTGGCCGGTCCAGGCTCGGAGCGGAACTAGCCTCGCCCGCGGGCCGCGGTCCCGGGGCCCAACCACGTGACGAGCACCGGAGCAGCTGATGAGCGACGCCTCCCCGACCCAGATCACCGGCGTGGGCACCGTGGGAATCCACGTGGCCGACCAGGCCCGTGCGCTGGCCTTCTACCAGGACGTCCTCGGCTTCGAGGTGCGGCGCGACATGCCCTTCGGCGGCGGCGGCCGTTGGCTCGAGGTGGCACCCCCGGGGGCGTCCACCTCGATCGCCTTGATGGCGGCCCATGACCAGGTGCCGGTGGGCATCGACACCGGCATCCGGCTTTTCACCGACGACGCCGAGGCTGACCACGGCGCCCTGAGCGATCACGGCGTCGACGTGGACGCCGAGATCCTGCGCATGGGCGAGTTCGTCCCGCCCATGTTCACCTTCCGCGACCCCGACGGGAACACCCTGTACGTGGTCCAGGGAAGCTGAGCCGGCGCACCCGTCGCCGGAGATCGGTCGGCCTCACGGGATGAGCAGGACCCGGCCGAAGGACTGGCGGCTCTCGATGTAGGCGTGGGCGGCGGCGGCCTCGGCCAGGGGATAGGTGCGGTCGATCACCACCGCCAGCTCGCCCTCGGCCACCCGCCGGAACAGGTCGCTGATCATGGCGTAGGCCCGCGTGCCCAGGAACAGCTCCGCGCCCAGGAAGTAGCCGGTGACCGACTGGTTGTTGCCTCGCAGGTTCGAGATGTCCAACGGCTGGCCGGCCTGGCGCCCGGCGTCGCCCACCGTCACGCACCGCCCCCGGTAGGCCAGGGCGGCCAGGCTGTCCTGGAGCACCTGGCCTCCGACCGACTCCACGATGACGTCGGCCCCGCGGCCGTCGGTCAGCCGTCGGACCTCGTCCACGAAGTTGGTGGTCCGGTAGTTGATGCCGTGGTCCAGGCCGAAGTCGGCCAGGCGCTCGAGCTTGGCATCGGCCGAGGCGGTGGCCAACACGGTGGCGCCGGCTGCCGCGGCCAACTGGATGGCGGCGATGCCCACCCCACTCCCGCCCGCCTGGATCAGGGCGGTCTCGCCGGCCTGGAGGCGACCGAACTCGAACAGGCAGTCCGAGGCGGTGCCGAACGGGATGGGGATGGCCGACGCCGAGGCCACGTCCAGGCCGGCGGGCACGGCCCAGCACACCGCTTCGGGCACGGCCCGTAGCTCGGCGTGGGACCCGTCGAAGCTGACCGTCACCACCGTGTCGCCCTCGGCGAAGCGGGTCACGGCCTCGCCCACGGCCAACACGGTGCCGGCCGCCTGGTAGCCCACGATGTGGGGGCCGTCGCCGGCGGGCGCGGTCATGTCGCCCCGGGCCAGCGTGTCGCCGCCCTCGATGCTGATGGCCTGCACCTGGATCAGCACGTCGGCGGGGCCCGGCTCCGGGTCGGGGACGTCGGCCAGGTGCAAGACGTCGGGCGGTCCGGGATGGTCGTAGACGGCAGCCTTCATGGCAGTCCTCGTTTCCGGTCATGGGGCATGGCCTTTCGGCACCATAGGGCCGTCGATCCCTGAACCGGTACGCTGGCCAGCCGTGACCGACACCTCGCGACCCACCCGCATCGACGTCCGGCCCATGACCGCCATCATCGGCGCCGAGATCGACGGGGTCGACCTGGCTCACCCGCTGGAGCCGGCCGTGGTCGACGAGCTGACCGACGCGCTGCTGCGCTGGAAGGTGCTGTTCTTCCGCGACCAGCCCATCACCGCCGACCAGCAGCTGGCCTTCGCCCGAGCCTTCGGCGAGCCCACCGCCGCCCATCCGGTGCACGCCGGGCGGGCGGACCACCCCAACATCTACTCGGTGGAGACCTCGCAGCTGAAGGGCTCGCCTCGCCGACCCAGCGAGCCGCGTCCCTTCGCCCCCGGTCGCTCGACCCAGACCGGCTGGCACACCGACATCACCTTCGTGGCCAACCCGGCCATGGGTTCCATCCTGCGTGGGGTGGTCATCCCGCCCCATGGGGGCGACACGCTGTGGACCAACCTGGTGGCCGCCTATGAGGACCTGTCGGCCCCCATCCGTGATCTGGTCGACGGGCTCCAGGCCGTGCACCGTTGGCGCGACTACGACGGGCTGACCAAGCGCGACGACCACGACCCGGCGGCGCCACCGCCCACCGCGGTGCACCCGGTGGTGCGCGTCCACCCGGTGACGGGGGAGCGGGCCCTGTTCGTCAACCCCACCTTCACCCGCTACCTGGTTGGCCTGTCCGACCGGGAGAGCACCCAGATCCTGGAGTTGCTCTACGCCCAGATGGCCCGGCCCGAGTTCACGGTCCGGTTCCGGTGGCAGCCCGACAGCCTGGCCTTCTGGGACAACCGGGCCACCGCCCACGTCGGTCCGGTCGACCTGGCCACCGCTGACTTCGACCGCCTGGTCGAGCGCATCACCCTGGTGGGCGACGTGCCGGTGGGGCCCGACGGGTTCCGATCCCAGGCACTGACCGGCGACCTGTTCACCTGAGCCGGCCGCCGAGGCCCAGGGGGACCGGGATCGGCGTCGGGCCCGCTAGCCTCATCGGCACAGTTCCCACCTCCGGTCCACCCCTGGCCGAGGCGTTCGACAAGGAGTCTCATGGAGCACCCCCCGACGTTGACCCCGGCGCAGATGGCCGCCCCGGCCAGCGCGCTCGATCCGTCCCAGAACATGTTCCAGCTCCTCCTCAAGGAGCGCATCGTGTTCCTCGGATCCGAGGTCAACGATCAGGTGGCCAACTACCTGACCGCGCAGATGCTCTACCTCGAGGGCGAGGACAAGGAGCAGGACATCTGGCTCTACATCAACTCGCCCGGTGGGTCGGTCACCGCCGGCATGGCCATCTACGACACCATGCAGTTCATCCAGCCCGACGTGGCCACCATCTGCATGGGCCTGGGCGCCTCGATGGGCCAGTTCCTGCTGTGCGCCGGGGCACCGGGCAAGCGCTTCTCGCTGCCTCACGCCCGGATCCTGATGCACCAGCCCCTGGGCGGCATCCAGGGTCAGGCCTCCGACATCGCCATCCAGGCCGAGCAGATGATCTACACCAAGCGCCTGATGGCCGAGAAGATCGCCGAGCACACCGGTCAGACCGTGGAGCAGATCGAGCAGGACTCTGAGCGTGACCGCTGGTTCACCGCCCAGCAGGCCAAGGAGTACGGCATCATCGATCACGTCATCCACAAGCGCGGCGAGATCCTCGAGTCCTAGCCGTCAGCCAGGCGAGCTGGCCGGCGTGACGCCGGTGGGCACCGTGGTGCTGGCCGCCGGGGCCAGCTTCAGGTGGCAGTTGGCGGTCACGAACTGGTCGAGCTGGCGTCCGGCGGCGTCGACCGCCGCCACCTGCCCCTGCTGGCGGGCCATGGCGGCGCGCAGGTTGGCGGCGGGGTCGGACCCCTGCGCCACCACCTGGGCCAGGCCGTCGGCGTAGGCCACCAGGGCCAAGACCGGGCCCGCGATGGCCGTCGGCGCCACCTGGGCGGCCTGATCGAAGCGGTGCACGGCGGCGCGGATCTGGTCGGCGTCGCCCGAGGCGAGCACGGAGGCCAGGCTCGACGAGCTGGCCACCCGGGTGCAGAAGGCCTGGGTGGAGCGGGGCGGGGGCTGGTGGCGGGTGAGCACCACTGCGGCGGTCACGGTCAGGGCCAGGGCCGCCACCATCGACACCGCCCGGATCAGGACGCGCTCGGCGATCAGCCGGCGTCCGCTCGGTGGTTTCGGCTTCGACACGTGCCACTGGATCTCCGGTCCACTGCCCGCGGCCACGACGGCGAGAGTATGTCGGAGCCGACGAGCCGAGGCGCGGACCCCTCGGCCTTTCCGGCCCGGACCGGGCCGAAGCTCCGGGCCGCGAACGGGCCGGGGCCGTGCGCCGGTGAACGGGTAGGCGATCAGGTCGTGGGGATGGCCGCGGTGGCCGCGGCGCGCAGCTCGGTCACCGCGTGTTCGAGGCCGTCCGGGTCGGCGAACAGCGCCGAGCCGGCCACCAGCACGTTGGCGCCGGCGGCGACAACCCCGGACACGGTGGCGGTGGAGATGCCGCCGTCCACCTCGATGTCGACGTCGACCCCCCGGTCGTCGATCAGCTGGGCCAGCTCGGCGATCTTGGGCTCCATGGTGGCGATGTAGCGCTGGCCACCGAAGCCGGGGTTGACGGTCATGACCAGGATCATGTCGACCAGATCGAGGACGTGGGCCACGTGGGCCACCGGGGTGGCCGGGTTCAGCGCCACCGCCGCGGTCGCCCCCAGCTCGGCGATGGCCCCGAGCACCCGGTGCAGGTGCAGGCAGGCCTCGGCGTGCACGATGAGGCGTTGGCAGCCGGCCTCCACGTAGAGGTGGGCCAGCCGATCGGGCTCCTCCACCATCAGGTGGGCCTCGAACGGGACGCTGAGCAGTGGGCGCACCGAGGCGATCACGTCGGGCCCGAAGGTGAGGTTGGGGACGAAGCGTCCGTCCATCACGTCGAACTGGATGCGGTCCACCCCGGCCTTCTCCAGGTCGACGCAGGCGTCGCCGAAGTGGGCGAAATCGACGGGCAGCACCGACGGAGCGATCTGGATCGGGCGCACGCGGCGACCCTATCGCAGCGGCGCCTACGCTCCGAGGTCGTGTCCACCCCTCCGTCATCGCCGGCTCCGGGCCCTGCCGACCCCGCCGGCGCCCCGGCGGATGACGAGCTGACGCTGGAGGTGGAGCGCCTGGTGGCCGGCGGCGAAGGCCTGGCTCGGCCAGCCGGCCAGCCGGTGGTCTTCGTGCGGGGGGCCCTGCCGGGCGAGCGGGTGCGGGCCCGGGTGGTGGACCGCCATCGTGGCTGGGAGCGGGCCGAGCTGACCGCGGTGGTCGACCCCTCGTCGGACCGGGTGTCGCCGCCGTGCCCGGCGGTGGCCGCCGGCTGTGGCGGGTGCGACCTCCAACACGTCGACCCCCGCGCCCAAGCCGCCCTCAAGGCCACCACGGTGGTCGACGGGCTGCGCCGCCTGGGCGGGATCGATGATCCCGAGGTGACGGTGGGCCTGGCGTTGTCGGCCTCGGGATTTCGCACCACGGTGCGCGCGGCCGTGCTCGACGGGCGCGCCGGGTTCCGCCGCCTCCACTCCCACGATGTGATCTGTCCGGACCACTGCCTGGTGGCCCACCCCCTGGTTGACCGGATCCTGACCGCCGGCGACTTCGGCGAGGCCCGCGAGGCGACCATCCGGGTGGGGGCGGCCACCGGCGAGCAGCTGGTGGTGGTGTCCCCGTCGGCCCAGGGCGTGACGGTGCCTGACGACGGCCCCGGGCCGCTGGCGGTGGTGGGCCAGGACGAGCTGGCTGCCGGTCATCGGGCCTGGATCCACGAGGAGGTGGCCGGCCGGCGGTGGCGCATCTCCGCCCACTCCTTCTTCCAGACCCGTCCCGACGGCGCCGCCGCCCTGGTGGAGGCGGTGCGGGCCGCGGTCGGCACCGACCTGGCCGGCGCTCGGCTGGTGGACGCCTACTGCGGCGTGGGCCTGCTGGCCGGGGCGCTGGTGAGCACGGGCGTGACGCCTGGGGGCGGTCGGCCCGAATCGGTGGTCGGGGTGGAGCGGTCCGCCTCGGCGGTGGCCGACGCCCGGGTCAACCTGGCCGACGACCCGGTGCGCGTGGTGCGCTCCGACCTGGCCCGGTGGCGGCCGTCGCCCGCCGACGTGGTCGTGGCCGATCCGGCCCGGTCTGGGCTGGGGCGTCGGGTGGTCGAGGTGCTGGCCCGCACCGGGGCCGAGGTGATGGTGCTGGTCAGCTGCGACGCGGCCTCGCTGGGGCGCGACGCCGCCCTGCTGGCCGGAGCCGGGTATCGCTTCGAGCGGGCCGAGCTGGTCGACCTGTTCCCGCACTCCCATCACGTGGAGGTGGTCAGCCGGTTCCGGCGCTGACCGGCGGACCGCTCGGATCCGAGCCTGCATCCGACATCCACCACGCCCGGTGGCTTCGAACAGGGTGGGACTATGGCCGCCGACTCGCTGATGGACGTCTCCGATGCCGTGCTGGTCATCGGCATCAGCCGCTACCAGGAGCAGAACCTGGCCGAGGCCTACCGGCGCCACGCCGGGGCGGTGTACGGCCTGGCTCGCCGGCTGCTGGCCAACCCGGCCATGGCCGAGGAGATCGTGCAGGACGTCTTCGTCCGCCTCTGGAACCAGCCCGACCGGTTCGATCCCGCCCGGGGCTCGTTGCGCTCCTACCTGCTGGCCCAGTGCCACGGCCGATCAGTGGACATGCTGCGCTCGGAGACGTCGCGACGTCGCCGGGAGGAGCGCGACGCTCGCAACACGGCCGAGGCCGGCTACGACCTCGAGCACGAGGTCATGGACCTCACCGTGGCCGACCGGGTGCGCGGCGCCCTGGAGGAGCTGACCGACGGTGAACGCCGAGCCATCGAGCTCGCCTACCTTGGAGGCCACACCTACCGCGAGGTCGCGGCGCGCCTGGGCGAGCCGGAAGGAACGGTGAAGAGCCGGATCCGCAGCGGGCTAAAGAAGCTGCGGGTCGAGTTGATCGAGGCCGGGATCGGAGGGATGCAGTGACCGAACCGCTCGACGTGGCCGAGATCGAGGAGCTGATCGGCGCCTACGCCCTCGACGCCGTCGACCCCGATGAGCGCGCCGCCGTCGAGGCCCACCTGGTCGACTGCCCGCGCTGTCGGGCCGAGCTGGCCGAGCACCTCGAGGCCGCCTCCTACCTGTCCTACGGCGGCGCCCCGGCGCCCGAAGAGCTGTGGGGACGGATCGCCGCCGCGCTGGAGGAGCCGCCCCCGGCCATGCGCCTGGAGGTGGTCGGCGGCCCGAACCGTGCCCCGGCCCAGGCCTCGATCTCGTCGGCCCGTCCGGGTCGGCCGTCGCGCCGGTTGGTGGTCGTGCTGGCCGCGGCCGCAGCGGTGGTCGTGGTGGTGATGGGCGCGGCGCTGGTACGCCAACGCAGCCAGATCGACGACCTGCACCAGCACCTGGCCGCCAGTGCGCTCAACCGGTCGGCGCAGCAGGCCCTGGCCGATCCGGCCAGCCAGCACCTGTCGCTGAACTCGCCCTCGAACGACGCGGTGAAGGCCACCGCCGTGATCTCACCCTCGGGGACCGGCTACCTGATGGCGGCCGACCTGCCCACGCTGGCGTCGGACCGCACCTACCAGCTGTGGGGCGAGACCGGCGGCAAGGTGATCTCGCTGGGACTGCTCGGTCGCTCGCCCCACCTGGTGGCCTTCTCGGCCCACGGCTCGTTCAAGGGGCTGGCCGTGACCGACGAAGTGGCTGGAGGCGTCTCCACCTCCAGCCAGACGCCCGTCCTCGCCAGCTGACCAAACACCCGGAATTTGGAAACCTTTGTGTGCGGATACCGCACATTTCGATGCCCAAATTCCTGCGTGGCGGATGGTCAGGCCCCTATAGACCCCGCGTCAGCCGGGCGTCAGCCCACCACGGCCTTGAGGTCGACCTGGAGCGCGGCCAGGTCGAAGCCCGACGGCGCCACCGGGTCATGGGGGTTGGTCGGGTCGGCCTCCAGGAAGTCCATGCTGAGCACGGCGTAGGCCTCGTCGCAGTAGGCCGACCAGAACTGCCAGGTCATCGTCTTGGTCTCCCCCCAGGTGATCACGGTCAGGCCGTGCGCGTCGTAGGCCATGACGGGCACGGCGTGGCCACCCCACGACCCGGGCTTGCCGTCGCCGTGGACTCCGCCCGGGGGGACCGACCAGACGTTCTGGCGCTGAGCCGACACGGGCAGGGCCAGGCCGATGTAGACGCCACCGAACAGGTCGATGGCGTCGCGGACGTGCTGGGTGTTGCCCGGCTCGAGCGCGGCGTAGGCCAGGATCTGGTGACCGGCCACCCCGGTCTTGCGCCAGTGGTTCAAGACGTCGGTCTCGACCGCCCCGTCGTCGTTGCTGCCGGTGGCCGGGTCGTAGCCGGTGATGGCGCTGTAGGCCTCGAGCACCTGCTTGGTGGTGGGATCGACCTGGCGGTCGGTGTCGGCGGTCCACTCCATGATCAGGTGGCCGGCCGCCGCGGAGGTGCAGTCACCCACCTTGTCGTTGGCCATCATGCCCCACGGTCCTTTGACCGCCTTGGTGTAGTCGACGGCCGGGGGTGGCGTCGGCAGCTGGGCGGGCCGGACGTAGGCCGCGAACTGCAGGGTGCGCGGATCGTGGCGCGGGGCCTGCTTGCCGAGCTTCATCGGGGAATGGTCGATCATGGTCGTGTCTCCTCTGGGTCCGCGTGTGCCAAACAGAGCCCGCCGCGGCCTGGGAGATACACGCCGGGTGAGTCCCGGGATCTCGGGCTGCTCAGGGCGCGAGGAAGCGGCCGACGAAGTCGAGCGAGAGCTGGGCCACCGTGGACCAGCCGTGGTCGATGACCAGGGAGTGCCCCACCCCGGGCACCTTGGCGATCTCGGTCACGCCCGGGTTGCGCTTCTGGCGCTTGTAGGACGCGTTGGCGATGGCCCAGGGAACGGTGTGGTCCTTCTCGCCGTCGAGGATCAGCAGCGGGCCCCGGTCGGCGGCCTTGGTCTTGACCTTGACCTCGGTCCAGGGGTTGAGGTTGGCACTGGCGGCCTGGAACAGGGGGACACCCGAGCCCGGCACCGCATAGGTGTTGAACAGCTCGTGGGCCTCGTCCTCGCTGACCGCGTTGGCGAAGGCGTAGCGGAACTGGTCGTAGGTGAGCGGGACGGCCCGATGGTGGTTGGCCGGATTGCCCAGCACTGGTCTGGCCGACTTGAGGGCGGAGATGGGCAGGGGCAGCACCCCGCGGAACGGCGCCGGGTCGATGGCCACCGATACGGCCGAGACTCCTCGACCGGCCAGGATCTGGGTGAGCAGGCCGCCGAAGGAGTGCCCGATGATGGCCGGCTTGGTCTTCAGCTCGCGCACCACGTCGTCGAAGTGGTCGGCGATCTGGCCCACCGTCTTGTGGGCCAGCACCTCGGGGCGGAGGTTGGCCTCGTCGACCGTGTTGGGATCGTCGGGCCATCCCGGAGCCAGCGTGGCGTAGCCCTTGGACTCGAACAGGGCGCGCCAGCGGTCCCAGCTGTTGGGCAGCAGCCACAGACCGTGGACGAACACGACGATCGGCTTGCCGGCCTGGTTGGCCGCCTCGATCTGGTCCTTCTCGTAGTCGGTGATGTCGGGCATGAGTCGGCTCTCCCTCGGTCCCCAGCGAACGTGACTCGGCCGACACTACGCGCGTCGCGCCCGGAGCTCTGGGGCCGGCCTGTCCGGCGCCGCGATGTGCCACACTCGACAGAGCGCGGTGCCCGGGGGGTCACCGATCGCCGCTCGAACCGGGGGTTCCCATGAGCCGCATCACCGACGATCCACGCATCGATCCTCGGATCAAGGCGCTCATGGGCGCCATGCCGGATCTGACCATGAGCGACGTGGCCGATCGGGCCGCGTTGCTGGAGCAGGTGAACCAGCCCGACGCCCTGGTCCAGGCCAAGCAGATGGAGGCCATGTTCGACCTGATCGACGACGAGACGATCGCGCCCGTCGGCCGGCCTGGACATCTCCACCGTTGAATTCGTGTCCGAGCCGGACACCAACACGGTGAAGATCCAGTTCATCCGACCCCGGTCGGCCACGCCGCTGCCCTGCGTGTACTACATCCACGGCGGGGGCATGGCGTCGATGTCGTGCTTCCTGGGCCTGTACCGCTCGTGGGGGCGTCTCATCGCCAACCAGGGCGTGGCCGTGGCCATGGTGGACTTCCGCAACTGCGTGACGCCGTCCTCCGCGCCGGAGGTGGAGCCCTTCCCGGCCGGCCTCAACGACTGCGTGAGCGGATTGAGGTGGCTGGTGGCCCAGGCCGAGGAGCTCGGGGTGGACGGCGAGCACATCGTGGTGGCGGGCGAGAGCGGAGGAGGCAACCTGACCCTGGCCACCGGCCTGCGGCTCAAGCGCGACGGCGACCTCGGCCTGATCCGGGGCCTGTACGCCATGTGCCCCTACATCGCCGGGAGCTGGCCTCAGGAGCGCTACCCGTCGTCGGTCGAGAACAACGGCATCCTGTTGGACCTGCACAACAACCGGGGTGCGGTGGGCTACGGCATCGCCGCCTTCGAGGCCGGTGACCCGTTGGCCTGGCCCGGGTTCGCCACCGAGGCGGACGTGGCCGGGCTGGTCCCCACCGTGATCAGCGTCAACGAGTGCGACCCTCTGCGCGACGAGGGGATCGAGTTCTACCGGCTGCTGCTGCGGGCCGGAGTGGCGGCCCGTTGCCGCCAGGTCATGGGCACCGTCCACGGGACCGAGATCTTCTCGGTGGCCTGCCCCGACATCAGCCAGGAGACCGCGGCCAGCATCGCCCAGTTCTGCCGCCAGGCCTGACCGGGCGGGGAAGACCTCAGGCTCCCCTTCGGCTGGGGGAGCGAGACGGGAACCGTCGGGGGGACTCGGGCTCATCCGTCTCGACCGCTCCGGTCCTCGAAGGTGGGCGACGCTGAGGGTGCTCGGTCGGCGCTCGTTTTCAGAAGGGCACGAAGACCCATGGTCCCGCGGTTCCGGTCGATCAGGTCGCCAGGCCGGCCCAGCCCCCGTGGGACCTTCGACTCTGGTTCCGTAGCCGTAACGCCGCTGATCATGAGGCCGGCCAAACGGAGATGCCGTTGGCCAGTACCCGCTGGGGTGGGCGCTTCGATGGCGACCGCACCGTGGACGATCCGGGGAGACGGTGATCAGCGTGGATGCAGCGCTGCTGGGACGCAGGGTGAGGATCGACGAGACCGGGCCGGAGGGCACGATCCGATTGGTCGGACACGGCGGCCGTGCCGATGCCGGGGGCAATCGGGTCGTCTGCGTGGCGTTCGACGATCGCGCGGGCGATCGTCTCGTCCTGCCGGCCGGGCTCGGGGCGCCACGTTCGTCGGCCGGTGGCCTGACGCTGCTCGACTGAGCGCCTGGTTCAACCTGGTACTCCTCGCGGGTCAGCTTCCCGAACACATTCCGACCCTTGAGGCCCTGAGCAAGCTACCTCCGGCCGCCACTGGTGGACCGGTCCTAGTCCGCGAGCGGACTCCGGTGCCCCAAACCCGGCGGCAGCTCACGTCGGCGGAGAGCCAGGACCTGATCCAACGCCGAGAGCGCAATTAGGAGATAAAGCGGTGGATGGCCTCGTTGGCGTGGTCCTGAAAGGACGGGTTGACGAGGTCGGGGAGGATGTCTGCTTGGTTGACCAAGGGACCTTTGAGCGTGTTGGCCGCGCTGGCGTAGAACACGCCGCTCGACAGGGTCGGGTCGGTGACGCCGTCGACCAGTCGCTTCGCGCCCACGTCAAGTTTGTGGGCAAGACCCAGCGTGGGCATGACGTATTTGGCCGCTATACGCATCGGCAATGGGAGGTCACTGGCTGCTTGGGTGCCGGTGGTGTTGCCGGGGCTCACGGTGATGAAGCGGCGGTCGGGGTGGTGGCGGGCCAGGTAGGCCATCCATAGGGCGCCGATGTACTTGGCCTGCGCGAAAGCCAGGTTGAAGTCAGGCTTTCTGCTGGCGAAGTAGCTGCCATCGATGACAGTGGCGAGCTCGTCGGCTGAGGTTGAGACGAACGATGGCCCCTTCATCCGCAACTTCGGGACCCCCCTGACTGCTTCACTTCCGGCGAAGACCGCAACCTCGCCAAGCCGATCCTCGGCCAGGAGCCCTTCGAGGAGGACGACGTGGCCAAGGACGTTCGTCGCGAACACGGTGGTGACCCCGTCAGCGGTCAAGTCCATCGACTGCGGGCCAATGACACCAGCGTTCATGACCAGCGCATCAATGGATCCGTCGATGGCCGCAAGGCCAGCCCGGACCGAAGCCAGATCGGCGACGTCCATGAGAATGATGTCGAAGATGGACCGGCCAGTCGCGGCTTCGACCTCGGTCTTTGCCGTTGTCGCCCGATCTTGGTTCCGGCAGGCCAAGTAGATCCGCGCCATGTCGGGACGTAAAGCCAGTTGCCGGGCCACATCCTTGCCGATCCCGGCGTTGGCGCCCGTGATGAGCACCGTCTTTCCTGGGAGTGTGCTCATTGCTATTCCCTCTCATTTCTTCGGGCCAATTCAGGCAGGACATCTCTTGCCGCGTGCGTCCACCGGTTGTGTGGGGTTGCCATAGACCCGTAGCGGGTCGACGAGCGGCGCCGACGACGGGAGTCACGTCGCCACTCGGCCTCCGTCGACCGCACGAGTGACGCCGTGGACGAAGCTGGCATCGTCACTGGCGAGGAAGACGATCGCCGCAGCAAGTTCCTCAGGCTCAGCGACGCGACCTGCTGGAGCGAGAGCTGCGAGCTGGTTCACCATCTCGACGGGGACACCTTCCATCATCGGGGTGCGCGTCGGGCCGGGCGCAACGGCGTTGACCCGGACACCACGCGGGCCGTACTCAGCGGCCCGGGCCTTCGTCAACAGTTCGAGAGCCGCTCGACTGGCGCCGTACAGAGCCACGCCGGCCTGTCCGGAAGCTGGCTACCATCGTGCCGACGTTGACGATCGAACCCCATCCGCGTTCGGCCATGGCTGGTGCCAGTGACCCGACGAGGAAGAACGGAACCTTGACGTTGAGTGCGAAGGTCTCGTCGAACTCTGCTTCGGTGGCTGCGTTGCTTGGTCCGAGCAAGGCGACGCCAGCGTTGTTGATGAGGATGTCGACGTGACCGTCGCCGGCCTCAGTGGCCCACTCGAAGAGTTCCCGGGCCGATTCGAGGTCGCCCAATGTGGTGAGCCTGAACGATGCGCGGCCGCAGCTGCCTTCGATCTCGGCGACCACGTCCTTGGCTCGTTGCTCATCACGCCCGACCACCAGTACGTGAGCGCCGCGGGCGGCCAGCGCGATGGCCGTCGCCTTGCCGATACCGCTCGTCGAGCCCGTTACCAGAGCTGTCTTGCCCGTTCGGTCAGTCATGCGATGGCTCGTCCTCTCGCCCCGAATGGGTTGTGAAACCCCACTCTGACAGCCCAAAACTGGGTTGTCAAACCCACAATCGCTGTTAGCATTGCGCCATGGTCAACGAGACGAGTGGCCGGCCGAGGCTCACCCCCAAGGGAGCACGAACCCGCGCACGAATCGTGCAGGAGGCCGCTGCCCTGATCCATGAGCGCGGGATAGCGGGCGCCACCTTGGAAGACGTCAGGAAGGCGGCGGAAGTCAGCGGGTCTCAGATGACCCACTACTTCGCCGACAAGAACGAACTCGTGCAGGCGGTCATCGACTATCAAGCCGACACCATCGTCAATCGGCAGCGGCACGCCCTCGGCAGCGGGAACGGAGTCGAAGTCTGGCGAAACATGGTGATCACCGCAGCGAGGCGGACCCAAGCGAAAGGCGGCTGCCAACTTGGTTCGCTCGTTGGTCAACTCGCCGAGAGCGACCCCGAAGCGCGAGGGCTCATCGCCGCAGGGTTCGATCAGTGGGCCTCCGCCATTGGCGATGGACTCAGGTCCCTTCAAGCCGACGGGAAGCTCCCGTCCGAGATCGACCCGGACGACCTCGCCACGACCCTGCTCGCCACGCTCCAAGGGGGGCTTCTACTCGCCCAGGTGCAACGGAGTACCCGTCCGTTCGAAACCGCGATCAACACCCTCCTCGCCCTCAGCGTCGGCAGATGAGCCCAAGGCGGGTTCGTTCACAGCCACCGCCGAGGTCGGCTCGCGATTCTTGCCACACGGGACGGCGCTGCGCCCTCTGTCGGGTGTCCACCTGCGCCCCGGCTTGACCGGCGAGTTCGAGACCTGACTCACGAGGTGGTGTTCGTACTCCTCGCGGGTCAGCTTCGCGAACATATTCCGACCCTGCACGGTGCTACGGCAGCTGCGACAGCGCTTGCGTTGAGGCGGCAGGGTGCCGCCGGTTCTGTCGTCTCCGCCCGTGTCTCGGTCGACAGTACGTCCAGGCCGGAGACGAACGCCTTCGCTTTCTCGAAGCCCGCCACTGTGGTTCGAACGAAGGACCACGGCACGCTCGCCCATCGCTAGGCGATGGCCTCTGCGAGAGTTATCGCGACGATTCGCGGCGAGCGGCGGGCACCTGGGTTAATCGGCACCAGCTCGAGCGCTACCTGCTCGGTGCTGAGGGATGAAGAGGGCGCGACCCGCTAGGTCCGCCGGATCATCCCTGTGTCGAGTCGCGGGCCCTGGTTCGTCGGGCGATCAGCCGGCACGGCGTGCGGGTGGACGATCCTCGGTCAGGTGGAACTCGACCCGGTGGCCAACGGCGGCTGCGTAGCGCTCGATCGTGGAGAGCTTGGCGTCCACCTCTGCGGATTCGAGTCTGGCTACCGCGGATTGCGACGTGCCCATGCGGGCGGCGACGACGGTCTGGGAGAGCCCTGCCGCGGCGCGCTTCGCGGTCAGCTCCCTGAGCAGGGCTCGTCGACGGATCGCCGCCTCGATGAGTTCGGGGAACTCGGGGTTCTGCTCGGTTCGCTCGCTGATGATCTCGTCGAGAAAGTCCTGGTCGGGCACTCGCACCACCTTCGAACCCTCATCTCATCGGTGAGATACCTCTGATGATATCAAACCGTGTGGGGCGTCGCTCGCCTGCGCCAGTCGGCGAGGCGGCGGTCGGCCACCCGGATTACCTCGGGTGGTGTCTTCTGGGTCTTCTTCGATATCCCCTCGAGCGCGAGCAGGATCTGCCCGGATCGACCCTCGGTCGCGAAGAGCACGCGGTAGGCCTGCCGGTCGCCCTCGGCACGCACTTCGTAGATGTCGCCGCGGAGGTGCCGGGCCGCAACCAGACCCTCGAGTTGCACATCCTTCATGGCAGCAACCACCGCCGCGGCGTCGCCGTCGGTCAGGGAGTCGATGAACGCCTTGACCGGGCGACGGTTCGTCGCCGTCCGGTAGTCCCGCCATCTCCGCCTCGCCACGCCGAGAGCATAGGAGGGTGGTCTGACGACCTCGAGCGAACGTGACCGCTCGTAGCCCTCAGGCGTCGTCGGTCGTCGTGGGAGCGGTGAGCAGTCCGCCCATCACTGCCGCGGCGGCCTGGTCGCTGGCCTCGAGGAAGTGCGCGTAGACGGTGAGAGTGGTCGACGGGTTGGCATGGCCAAGTCGGCCCGACACTGTCCGCACGGGCACGCCTGCGGCGATGAGCCGGGTGGCGGCGAAGTGTCGGAGGTCATGGAGGCGAACATGGTTGAGGTCGAGCTGTTTCCGGACCGCCTCGAATCGGTGGGTGAAAGCGGTGGGGAACCAGGGCCGTCGTCCATCAGGTTCTGGCGAGAATACGTACGCGTCCGTGGCCAACTCCACCTCGGCTGCCTCGGCTAGGTGCTCGACGTGTGCCCGCTGGTCAGCCAGCACGGCGAGCGTGCCCTCGTCGAGCGCAATCCGCCGCGCCGCGTGGGTCTTGGTTTCCTTCTCGGCCAGGCCGCCCGGGACCTCGACGATGGAGTGGGAGATCGTGAGCGTCTGGCTCCCGGTATCGATGTCTCGCCACCGGATGGCGCAGAGCTCGCCTCGGCGGGCGCCGGTGGTGGCAGCCAGGTGGAGCAGTCGCCCGAATTCGGGGTCGTGCTCGTTCGCGTAGGCGAGCAGCTTCATCACTTGGTCGACGTCGGGTGGTCTGATCCCGGAGCGCGGGACTCGTGGCGGGCTGGCGTTGACCGCCGGGTTGGTGCTGATCCAACCCCACCGGACGGCCTGGCGCAGAGCGCGACGGATCACCGCGTGGATCTGCCGGACTGTCGCGGGCGCCAAGTGCTCCTCGTTGACCAGGGCCAGGTAGAAGCGGTCGAGCTCGTCGGTGCGGATGCGGTGCACCTGCTTGGTGCCGAGGGCCGGGATGATCCGATTGTCGAGCAGGCCGCGGTAGCCGCGGACGGTGGTCGGACTGAGGTCGTTCTCGACTTGAGCGATCCATCGGTCGGTGAGCTGCTTGAGGGTGGCGTCTGTACCGACGAGCGTGCCCGTGTCCGCTTCGGCGCTCAGGGCGTTGAGCGTGCGCTCCGCGTCCCGCTTCGTGCCCCGGACGGTGCGACTGATCTGTCGGCGACGGCCTGTGATCGGGTCCCGGCCGGTCTCGGCTCGGACCTCCCACACGCCCGGCGATCGCTCCCGCATCCCACCTCGCATGGTGGGACAGCCTAGGCCCTGAGTGTGACCGTGTGGGATTTGCGTGGGATGGACCTTGGTTCCGAGCCGGCGGGATGGCTCCGATCCCTTGTCCTGCTTGGTACGCCCCCTGGGACTTGAACCCAGAACCTGCGGATTAAGAGTCCGATGCTCTGCCAATTGAGCTAGAGGCGCGCGTTGCCGGGCCACCCTACCTGAGCCAGGGCCACCCACTGACACCAGTTGGCCGATGCGGTGGCGGCTGCCCGTTCGGGATCCGAACGGGCAGCCACCCCGACGTGGGGTGACCGACGGGATTTGAACCCGCGACATCCGCGACCACAACGCGGCGCTCTGCCGAACTGAGCTACGGCCACCAGGCGAGGCATCAGCATAGGGCACCGGGCGCGGGCCCCCGCACGGGTTGGGCGGGCCTGAGCCCGGGTGGCCGTGGGTCAGACGACCTCGGTGGCGGCCGCCGCGAACTGGGCGTTGTAGAGGTTGGCGTAGGGCCCGCCGGCGGCCAGCAGCTCGTCGTGGTTGCCCTGCTCGACGATCTGGCCGTGCTCCATGACCAGGATGGTGTCGGCGTCGCGGATGGTCGAGAGGCGGTGGGCGATCACGAAGCTGGTCCGGTTGGAGCGCAGGGCGGCCATGGCCTGCTGGATCAGCACCTCGGTGCGGGTGTCCACCGAGCTGGTGGCCTCGTCCAGGATGAGGATGGTCGGGTTGGCCAGGAAGGCCCGGGCGATGGTCAGCAGCTGCTTCTCGCCCGCGCTGACGGTGCCGCCCTCGTCGTCGAGCACGGTGTCGTAGCCGTCGGGCAGCGAGTGCACGAACCGGTCGACGTAGGTGGCCCGGGCGGCCTCGCGGATCTGCTCCTCGGTGGCGTCGAGGTTGCCGTAGGCGATGTTCTCGCGGACGGTGCCGCCGAACAGCCAGGTGTCCTGCAGCACCATGCCCATGTTCGAGCGCAGCTCGCGTCGGGCCATCTTGGAGATGTCGCTGCCCGTCGAGGCGGATGGCGCCGCCGTCGAGCTCGTAGAAGCGCATGATCAGGTTGACCAGGGTGGTCTTGCCCGCGCCGGTGGGGCCGACGATGGCCACCGTCTCGCCCGGCTCGGCGACCAGCGACAGGTCCTCGATGAGCGGGTTGTCGGGGTCGTAGGAGAACGGGACGTGGTCGAACTCGACCCGGCCCTGGGGGCCTCGTCGGTCAGGGGGACCAGGTCGTCGGGGCTCTGCTCCTCGGCGTCGAGCAG
This sequence comes from uncultured Microthrixaceae bacterium, assembly GCA_963793965.1. Classification (GTDB taxonomy): domain Bacteria; phylum Actinomycetota; class Acidimicrobiia; order Acidimicrobiales; family Acidimicrobilacustridaceae; genus UBA4742. The sequence continues at coordinate 19,427 of CAWCCB010000002.1, read as the reverse complement.
CTCGAACACCCGCTCGGCCGAGGCGATGCCCGACTGGAGCACGTTGGCCATCGACGCCAGCTGGGTGAGGGGCTGGGTGAACTGGCGGGAGTACTGGATGAAGGCCTGGATGTCGCCGATGCTCAGCTGGCCCGACGCCACCCGCAGGCCGCCGACCACCGCGATGATCACGTAGTTCAGGTTGCCCAGGAAGGTCATGGCCGGCTGGATGATGCCGGAGATGAACTGGGCGCCGAAGCTGGCCTGGAAGAGCTCCTCGTTCTTCTCGTTGAAGCGGGCCTCGACGTCGCGCTGGCGCCCGAACACCTTGACCAGGGCGTGGCCGGTGAAGGCCTCCTCGACCTGGGCGTTGAGCGTGCCGGTGTGGGTCCACTGGTCGATGAAGCGGGCCTTGGACCGGCGGGCGATGAACCTGATGGTCAGCAGCGACACCGGGATGGTGACCAGCGCGATCGCTGGCCAGCAGCGGCGAGATGGTGAACATCATGATCATCACGCCGGCGATGGTGAGCACCGAGGTGAGCATCTGGCTCAGGGTCTGCTGGAGGCTCTGGGCCACGTTGTCGATGTCGTTGGTGACCCGGCTGAGCAGGTCGCCGCGGGGCTGGCGGTCGATGTAGCCGAGGGGCAGCCGGTTGAGCTTGTCCTCGACCTCGGCCCGCAGGCGGTACATCGAGCGCTGCACCACGCCGGCCAGCAGGTAGGCCTGCAGGTAGGCCAGCACGGCGGAGACCACGTAGAGCCCGAGCGCCAGCAGCAGGGTGTTGCGCAGGTTGGTGTAGTTGATGCCGGCCGGGCTCTGGACCCCGGCGATGATGATGTTGGTGGCGTGGCCCAGGATCTTGGGACCGAGCACGTAGAGGAACACGCTGACCACGGCCATGCAGGAACACCAGGACCATGCCCAGGCGCTCGGGGCCCAGCTGGGCGGCCAGGCGCAGGCTGGAGTTCTTGAAGTCCTTCGAGCGCTCGACGGGCATGCCCGCCGCGCCCATGCGCGGGCCGCCGAACCCGCGGGCCTCGGCGGCCGGGGACTTGGCCGGGATCTGGTCGTCGTCGTCGGCTCATGCCGCTTCCTGCGCAGTCAGCTGGGAGGCCACGATCTCGGCGTAGGTGGGACAGCTGGCCAGCAGCTCGCGGTGGGTGCCCAGCCCGACCTCGTGGCCGTCCTCGAGCACCAGGATCTGGTCGGCGTTCATGATGGTGGACACCCGCTGGGCCACGATCAGCACGGTGGCCTCGGCCACCACCGGGGCCAGGGCGGCGCGCAGGCGGGCGTCGGTGGCCAGGTCGAGGGCCGAGAAGGAGTCGTCGAACAGGTAGATGCCGGGTTGGCGCACCACGGCCCGGGCGATGGCCAGACGCTGGCGCTGGCCGCCCGACACGTTGGAGCCGCCCTGGGCGATGCGGGCGTCGAGCCCGCCGGGCATGGCGGCCACGAAGTCGCGGGCCTGGGCCACCTCGAGGGCGTGCCACAGCTGCTCGTCGGTGGCCTCGGGATCGGCGTAGCGCAGGTTGGAGGCCACCGTGCCCGAGAACAGGTAGGGCTTCTGGGGCACCAGCCCGATGTGGCTCCACAGCAGCTCGGGCTCGATGTCGCGCACGTCGAACCCGTCGACCAGCACCTGGCCCTCGGTGGCGTCGAACAGGCGGGGGATGAGGTTCAACAGGGTGGTCTTGCCCGAGCCGGTGCTGCCGATGATGGCGGTGGTCTGGCCGGGCCGGGCGGTCAGGGTGATGTCGGTCAGGATCGGGGCCTCGGCGCCGGGGTAGTGGAAGCCCACGCCCCGCAGCTCGAGGTTGCCCCGCGACGGCAGGTCGGTGATGGCGTCGGGCGAGGTGACCACCGAGGACTCGGTGTCGAGCACCTCCTTGATGCGCACCGCGCACACCGCGGCGCGGGGCCAGAGCACGGCCACGAAGGTGGCCATCATCACGGCCATGAGGATCTGCACCAGGTAGCTCAGGAAGGCGACCAGGGCGCCCACCTGCATCTGGCCGCTCCCGATTCGGTAGCCGCCCAGCCACACGGCGGCCACGCTGGACACGTTGAGCACCAGCAGCACGGTGGGGAACATGAAGGCCATGAGGCGCCCGGCCCGCAGCGAGGTGGCGGTGAGGTCGTCGTTGGCCGCCCCGAAGCGATCGACCTCTTCGGGCTCGCGGATGAAGGCCCGCACCACCCGGATGCCGGTGATCTGCTCGCGCAGCACCTGGTTGACCCGGTCGATGCGCTCCTGCATGAGCTGGAACTGGGGGACCATCCGGGAGATCACCAGGCCCATGGGGATCACCAGCAGGGGGATGGCGGCCACCAGGACGAGCGAGAGGGGTCCGTCCTCGCGCACGGCCAGGATGGTGCCGCCGATGATGGTGATGGGGGCGGCCACGAACAGCGTGCACATCATCACCACCAGGATCTGGACCTGGGTGACGTCGTTGGTGATGCGGGTGATGAGCGACGGGGCGCCGAAGTGGCCGACCTCCTGGGCCGAGTAGCCGGTGACCCGGTGGAACAGCCCGCCGCGCACGTCGCGGCCGAAGGCCATGGCCGCCTTGGCCCCGTAGTAGGTGGCCCAGATGGCGAACACGACCTGCACCAGGGTGACGCCGAGCATGATGGCGCCCATGCGCACGATGTAGCCGGTGTTGTCGGTGAGGATGCCCTTGTCGATGATGTCGGCGTTGAGGGTGGGCAGGGTCAGCGTGCACATCACCTGGATGAACTGGAGGCCGAGCACGGCCAGCAGCAGCTTGCGGTACGGCAGCAGGTAGGTCTTGAACAGGCGGATCAGCACCGGCCGGGCCCCGAAGTCGGATCGCGCGGCGCCGCGCACGCCGTCGAGGAAGATCGACACGATCTCGGCGGGGGCCAGCGGCTCCTCGGCCAGGGCCGGGTGGCTGCCGGCGAAGATGACGCCGCGGAAGAGCTTGGCGCAGGTGGCGGGATCGCGGCGCAGGCGGTCGCGGTCGGGTTCGAACAGCTCGGCCAGCGCCGCGCTGTCGGGCGGTCGGCTGACCTTGCCGTCACCGGCCTGATGGGTGGGCTTGGTGCGGCCCACCGCGGCCATGAGCTGCCAGATGGACGCCACCCGCCGCTGGATGATCTCGGCCGCGGCCTCGAGGCGGGCCTCGAGGCTGAGCGAGCGGTCGATGGTGCCCAGGGCCAGGTCGGTGGGCTGGGGATCGATGGCCGTCTCCAGGGCGGCGTCGATGAGCGATTCCTTGTCCGGGAAGACCCGGAAGATGGTGCCCTCGGCGATGCCGGCGGCGTCGGCGATCTGGCGGGTGGTGAGCTTGGCGCCGTGCTCGATCAGCAGCGGGATGGTGGCCGAGACGATGGTGGCCCGGCGTTCCATGGGCGGCAGGGGAGCGGCTCGGTGGCGGGCCTGGGCCTGGCCGTCGTCCGCCGCGGCGGTGACAGCCTGGTCCCGGTCGAGGCTGGTCGGTGAAGGAGGCACCAGACCATCTTATCTGAGTGAGTCCTCACTCATACCCGTCCGTTCGAACTATTTCTGGGCGCGCCGATCCAGGCCCTTGCGCCCCGAAGTCCGAGGTCGAGTCAAGGATGAAGAGCATCTCCTGGTAGGTGGCCAGCGGCCACAGGTCGTCGGCCACCAGGGTCTCGAGGTGGTCGGCCGCGGCCCGCACGGCCAGCATGGCGGGCAGGTGCTCGGTGCCGGCGTGGGTGGCCTCCTCGACACCTCGTCGGCGTGCTCGTGGGACAGCTCCTCGCCCAGGGTGGCCAGGGCGGCCTGGAGGTCCTTGATGGCCGAGGACACGGTGTCGAGGGTGGTGGTGTCGTACTCGTAGTCGATGGCCTTGAGGCTGGCCAGGTTGGCCGCCAGCTCGGTCTGGTAGCGCAGGGCGGCGGGCAGGATGACGGTGGTGGCGATCTCCAGGGTCGAGCGGGCCTCCACGCCGATGCTGAGCGCGTACTGCTCGAGCGCGATCTCGTAGCGGCTGTGCATCTCGCGGTGGTTGAACACGCCGTAGGTGCTGAACAGGTCCATGGCTTCGGGCGGTGATCAGCTCGGGCAGGGCGTCGAGGGTGGTGCGCAGGTTGGGCAGGCCGCGGGCCTCGGCCTCGATCTGCCAGTCGTCGGAGTAGCCGTCCCCGTTGAACACCACCGCGCCGTGGTCGGTGATGATCTCCTCCAGCACCTTCTGGACGGCGACGTTGAACTCGGTGCCGCCGGCGATGAGCGACTCGAGCTCGGTGGCGATGTGGTCGAGGGCCTCGGCCAGGATGGTGTTGATCGTGACCATCGGCCCGGCGATGGACTGCAGCGAGCCGGGGGCCCGGAACTCGAAGCGGTTCCCGGTGAAGGCGAACGGGCTGGTGCGGTTGCGGTCGCCCGGATCGGTGGGCAGGTCCGGCAGGGTGTCGACCCCGATGATGAGCGTGCCCTTCTCCTTGGAGGCGGTGGCGCCGCCCTTGGCGATCTGGTCGAACACGTCGGTGAGCTGGTCGCCGAGGAAGATGGAGATGATGGCCGGGGGAGCCTCGTTGGCGCCGAGGCGGTGGTCGTTGGTGGCCGAGGCCACCGAGGCCCGCAGCAGCCCGCCGAACTTGTGGACGGCGCGGATGACCGCGGCGCAGAACACCAGGAACTGGGCGTTCTCGTGGGGGGTGTCGCCCGGGAGCAGCAGGTTGCCCTCGGTGGAGTTGCCCAGGGAGAAGTTGACGTGCTTGCCCGAGCCGTTGATGCCGGCGAAGGGCTTCTCGTGGAAGAGGCACTCCATGCCGTGCTTCTGGGCCATCTTCTTGAGGATCACCATGAGCAGCTGCTGGTGGTCGGCGGCCACGTTCGACCGCTCGAACATGGGGGCCAGCTCGAACTGGCCGGGGGCGACCTCGTTGTGCCGGGTCTTGGCCGGGATGCCCAGCTTGAACAGCTCGTTCTCGGCGTCGAGCATGAAGGCCAGGACCCGCTCGGGGATGGCGCCGAAGTAGTGGTCGTCGAACTCCTGGCCCTTCGGGGGCTTGGCCCCGAAGAGCGTGCGGCCCGAGTTCAACAGGTCGGGGCGGGACAGGAAGAAGCTGCGGTCGATCAGGAAGTACTCCTGCTCGGCGCCGGCGAAGGACACCACCGCGTCGGCGTCGGGGTGGCCGAAGAGATGCAGGATCCGCGCCGCCTGGGCGGCCATGGCCTGCTGGGAGCGCAGCAGCGGGGTCTTGTGGTCGAGGGCCTCGCCGGTCATCGAGACGAAGACGGTGGGGATGCAGAGGGTGTTGCCGTTGGCGTTCTCGAGGATGTAGGCGGGGCTGGTGACGTCCCAGCCGGTGTAGCCGCGGGCCTCGAAGGTGGCCCGCAGGCCGCCGTTGGGGAAGCTGGAGGCGTCGGGCTCGCCCTGGGTCAGGGTCTTGCCGGCGAACTCGGCGATGGAGGAGCCGTCGCCGCCCGGCTCGAGGAAGCTGTCGTGCTTCTCGGCGGTGAGCCCGGTAAGCGGATAGAAGACGTGGGCGTAGTGGGTGGCGCCCTTCTCCATGGCCCAGTCCTTCATGGCCGCGGCCACCACGTCGGCCACGGTCGGATCGAGCGGCTTGGAGTGCTCGATGGTGGCCATGACCGACTTGAACACCGGCTTGGGCAGCCGGGCCTGCATGACCGATTTCGAGAAGACGTTCTGCCCGAAGATCTCACCGGGGGCCTCGGGGGCCGGGAAGATCTCGGCCGGAGGTTGGTACCTCTTGACCGCGTCGATGGCCTGCAGGCGGGCGGTGCTTCCACTCATGGGTCGGTCTTCCTTGGGTCGTTCCGCGAGCGATCTGCTCACCGGGCGATCCTGACCCCTGCATGTCGCGTCGGTGTGAACACGACAAATCGATTCGTGAACTCCATCTGACGTCCGCCTTGCCGGATTGCTGCGCGCTTCCGTCGCGCCTCGGCCGGGCCGGTCATGGTGGGTCGGTGCCGGTGGGGGCGAGCATGGGGCGTCGGCCGGTGCCGGGGGCGAGTTGGTAGTTCTGTCGGGTCTTCAGCGCGTGATGATGACGGCAGAGCCCGTCGAGCTCGTCGAGTTGGGTTCGGTGTTGGCGGGCCCAATCGACGCGGTGGTCGATCTCTTGGCGGGGTAGGTCACAGCCCTCGACCGTGCAGGTCGAGTTGGTCCAGTCCAGGGCGCTGCGCTGGTGGGCGTCGGGGGCACGGGAGTGGTGGGCGCCGGTGACGTCGTGGCCACGGTCGGCCAGGGTGTCGAACAGGTTGGCCGGGTCGGTGACGGGTCGGCGGCCGACGTGAGCAACGGTGGTGAACTGTCCGGTCTGGTCTGTGACCACCACCGCGGTGAAGGCGTCGCCGTCGGCGAGGATGTCTTGGACTCGGGGGACGGGTATCGGTCCGGTGCCGGAGATGTCGCACACTTCGCCGGCTTCGACATGGCCGCGCCGCAGGGCGGTGTGGTCGATGCGGATGATGACCTTGGTCGGCACCCGCTTGGGGGTCGCGTCGGTCTGGCCCATGGCGGCGCGGGCCAGACCGACCAGGGCGTCGGCGGCGTAGGCCTCGAACGGGTCACGCCGGCCCTGGCGTCGTGCGGTGTCGAAGATCTTGGCTTGGTAGTGAGCGATGGCGGCTTTGATCTCGGCCATGGCATCGGGGGTGGTGCGCACGGCCATGGTGGCGGCCCCGTCGGGATCGGTCCCGAACCGGACATGGCGCGACGCCCGGATCGCCTCATAGCGGGCCTTTTCGTCCTGGTGGGCTTGTTTGCGGCGGGCGCCCTCAGCCTGCAGCGCCTTGAGCGATTCCCGCCGGGCCAACCCGATCAGATCCGCCTCGGCCTCGGGCGCCGAGCGCGGCAGCGTCAGCCACTGCATGGGCCTGAGCCTTGGACAGCGCGCCGTCGCGCACCGCGGCGGCGGTGGCCGGCAAGGCCTTCATCTTTTCGGCGGTCTCCAATACCTTCACGGCGTCAGCTACCGAGGTGCCGGCCCGGCCGGCCAACCAGTGCGCGGCGGACCGATCCCCCCCGTGCTTCCATGCCTGGGAATCGGCCACGCGCCCGGCCAGCACCATCTTGAGACCCGACAGTCGCCGTTCCATCCGATCCAGGCGTCCGACCAGGTCCATCGCAGACGACGCGAGGATCAGATCCGGGTCGAGCCCGAGGGCCAAAGCGTCAATCGCCCGTTCTGCGTCCGCCAGGACCGCCTCAAACATATGTTTGATGATAGTCGTCCATAGCGCGTCATGCAAGAGGTGAGATGAGATCCTTCTGCGCCCCTCCGGAGCAGGGAGGCATATCCCTCCCTAGCTTCGAGCGAGGCGCCGACTAGCCTCCTGGCGCGGATCGCGTCCGCATCGGCGGCCGCCCGGACGACTCGTCAGAGCTGCTCCAGGGCGCCGTCGCCGGCCCTCGTAGCTCAGCTGGATAGAGCATCGGACTTCTAATCCGACGGTCGCACGTTCGAGTCGTGCCGAGGGCGCTACTCCCACAAGGGATCGGGGACTTTTAAGATCGACCTGATCCAAAAAACCCATGGAAAACCCATGACCACCCCGGCCGTGGTTGGCTATCGGACATGGCGGCGACGACGGAGCAAGTCCCAAAACGGCATGCGCGAGCTCAAGCCGGGAGTGTGGGAGCTCCGCCTCTACGCGGGCCGGCGCCCGGACGGTCGGGACCGGTACGTTTCCAAGCGGTTTCGCGGCACGGCGCGGGAGGCTGTCCGGGCGCGGGCGGCCCTGCTGGTCGAGCTCGAGCAGAACAAGGGGAGCGGGGACACGCCCGGGACCTTCGGTGAGCTCGCCGAGCGGTGGTACGCCCATGGCAAACCAGGCTGGAAGGCGCGCACCGCCGACAGCTACCGCCGGCACCTCGACCAGGTGATCCTGCCGGCGCTGGGGGCGAAGGACGCTGACCGGCTCCGCCCAGCCGACCTGGACCGGCTGTGGGCAACGTTGGCCGATGGGCAGGCCACGGGGAACGAGATCGCCCCGGCCACAGTCGAGCGTTACGCGGCCACGGTGAAGGCCATCTTCAACTTCGGGATCCGCCGAGGGGAACTGGCCCGCAACCTGGTGGTGCAGGCCCCGCCGCCTCGATCGCACTCGAAGGAGATCACCCCGCCCTCGGTCGAGATGGTGACCCGGCTGCTGGTGTCCGCTCGTGAGGCCGACGCCGACTTCGGTGCGCTCTGCTGGCTGGCGGTGGCGACCGGGGCCCGCCAGGGCGAGCTGTGTGCACTCAGGTGGGCGGACGTCGACCTGGACGAGGCCACGGTCCGGATCGCCCGCACGCTGTCCGAGATCCGCTCCCAGGTCACCGAGGAGCCGACGAAGAACCACGCGGCGAGGGTGGTGGCTCTCGACGCGCTCACTGTCGAGGTCTTGACGGACCACCGGCGCAGTCAGCTCGAGCGATGCGTGGCGATGCTCGACCGGGAGCCGGCCCGGGATGCGTTCGTGTTCTCCTACGAGGTCGACGGGTCCCAGCCGATGCGACCCCAGGCGGTCGGGTTGCGGTGGCGGCGCCTGGTGACCCGGGAGGGCCTGTCGGTGCGGTTCCACGATCTGCGCCACGCGGCGGCCACGCTGCTGCTGGCCCAGGGCGTCCCGCTGCCGGCGGTGTCTAAGCGCCTTGGCCATCGGAACGTGTCGGTCACAGCCGACGTCTACAGCCACGTGATCGACGGGGCTGACCGGCGGGCGGCTGAGACGATGGGCGCACTACTCGCCGGCGGTGCGTAGCCAGTCGGCCAGGCGGTAGCGGCTGATCAGCATGCGGCCGCCGATGCGGACGACTGGTACGGGGAAGGCGCCGCGCTTGATGGCGGCGTAGGCGGTGCTGGTTCGCATGCGCAGGACCGGGGCGACTTCGGCCACGGTCAGCAGCTCGGGCAGGTTCTCGAGTCCGACGGGGGAGTGGGTGTCTGGCGCTTCAGTCTCGGTCGTGGGTTCGGTGTCCATGTGTGCCCTCGTGATCGTCGCCGGCGTCGATGTGTCCTCACTTGGTTGAACCCACCCCTCGGGTCCGCTGATGTCGCGCCGGGGTTCGAGTCGAGCGTGGGCGGGGTGGCCTGGTCCTGACTCGCTCCCGACGACCTGTGCCATGCGGGCCCTGGGCCGGGGGCTCGCAATGGTTGCGCCTGGTCGAGCAACGACCCGGGCCCCTGGTCGATCGCCGCCGTCCCATCCATGAGCCAAGCCTGCTCCGTGCACCGACGCCTGCTGCTCGCACCCGGCCGTCCCTCCACCGGGCCTTCCGAGCCGTTTCCGGGCTCCCGCCTGCCCAGCCAAATCAGCCCACACAGAATATCACCAGGGGTGTGCACCGACACTTCCGTCCCGTCCGGGTATTCTGGATGGAGTGCCTGCCCGATCCATTCCAGGACAAGTTCCGCTCCCGCTCGAACCTCTGCCCGAGCCATCCGACGCGCAGAATCGGGCCGCGGAGGAGCCCGAATCGGACCGACCACGGCGCGGTCGTCCTCGGATCTGGGCTTCCGAAGCCGAACGAAAGCGCGCCTACCGAGAGCGCCTGGCGGCTGACTACGCCGAGCCTGAACGTCTCCGTCGAGAGCTCAGAGCCGAACGCAACCGGGTGGCCGAGGGGCAGCGAAGGCTGGCCAGAAAGGACCGCGACCTGGCCCGCGCCAAGACCGAGATCGCCAACCAGGTCGCCCAACGGGCCGAGCTCGAGGCGACCATCGAGCGGCTCGAAACCAGGACCGACTACTGGCACAAGCAGGCCGAACGCCTCGGACAACGCCTCGTCGACGAGCGCGAGCGAGCCCAGCAGCAAGCCTCGACCTCTCAGAAATCGGCTTCCAAGGGGCCCCGTCAGCGTCGCGAGCTACGCCTGCCGCCACCCGCCATCGGTCCTGACCCCCCATTCAGGCGTAGACCGAACTAGCCACCCACCCACCGGGTCCAGCCGACGAGCGGGGTCCCGACGACGACCGCGCCGAGGCTGCGGGGACCGCCGAAGGCCGCCCCTAACGCCGAATCGACCGGCCTCGGCGCAGGCCCTAACGCCGGTTCGGTGCGGGGGTGGTGCGCCATGATGTCGTGGTGACTGATGTGAGTTTCGAGAACTGGCTGGCGGCGTTGGATCTCCCACAGGGCACCGCCGACCGGCCATCGGCTGTCCTTACTTGGCTCCGAGGGTTGTTCGAAGCGGAAGGTGCTCTCGATGACGACAGCCTCGAAATCGCCTATCTGCTTCGACAGGCGGAACTAGCGGGATGGGCTGCCGACCTGATTCGGGGTGACATCCTGCGAACGACCACGTCCCAGGCGACGATCGAGGTCGTCACCGGCGACTCGGATAATGTGACTGTGACCATCGCCTACAACGGTGGATGGAACGGAGTGATCTCCTCCGTTGATCCGCAGACAGTGCTCGCGGAGGCCGCCGATATCCTGCAGGACGCTGTCGTGATGGATCTCTGGGAAGGCTGGCCTATGTGCATACGTCATGGGCACGGCGCCCACCCAGAGGTCCGGGAGGACGAAGCCGTCTGGTGGTGTCGTTTCGCGGATCACGCTGTCGCACGCATCGGCCACCTCGGAGTTTGAGCTAACCCCGGCTACTGCGCGGAGAACGAAGCCTCTTTGCTTGTCAAGGGGGCCGGCATGGGTGTTCGGGCGCGTGGGGGTGACCCCGCCCGGTGACGGATCGGGGCGGTGGGTCTAGCGTTGGGGTGGGTCCGGGAATGACCTCACCGAAGAGCCGATGTCAGGGATGTGGAGTCGGCCACGCTGGCAAGAGTCGTTCCCGTCTGTCTTCCCGGGCCCGTATCAGCCGAGCGTCAGCGCTCGGCGCGGTGGTCGGCGATGAGTTGGCGGTAGATCACGTTGGAGAGTCGGCGCTTCAACGCTCGGAGCGCTTCTTTGTTGGTCTTGCCGGCCTCGAGCTTGGCGTCGTAGTAGCCGCGGCCGGGGCTGTGCGCGAAGCGGATCTGGGTGACCGCGGCCATGTGGATGGCGTGGTTGAGCTGTCGGTTCCCGCGCCTCGACAGGCGGTGCACGTTGTGGCGGCCCGAGGACACGTCGAGCGGGGCGGTGCCGTTGTAGTTGGCGTAAGCGTCGGCGTTGGCGAACCGGGTGGGGTCGCCGGTGTAGCCGATGATCATCCCGGCCAGCACCGGGCCGATCCCGAAGATGTCGGTCAGCGACGTGTTCGACGCCGCCACCGCGTCGGTGAGCCGCCGCTTCGACATCTTCAGCTGCGCGTCGAGTCGGGCCAGGTCCTCGACGAGCTCGCCGGCGATCTCGAGGCGCGCCGCCTGGGTGGCGCTGGTGGCCTCGAACCCGTCGAGCAGCGCCCTGACCTGGGATGTCACCAACTCTTTGTCGATCCCTCCGGCCACCAGCTCAGCAATGGTGGCGTGCAGGCGACAGGCGGTGCGGTTGCGGGCCCGACCCAGATCTCGATGCCGCTTGGCCAGCAGTCGCAACACGCTCACGTGATCCTCGGCCCGCACCTGGGCCAGAGCCGGGCGCGCAACGCGGCGATCGCCACCGACCGGGCATCGTTGGGGTCGTTCTTGTCCGAGCGGCCGGTGCCCAACACCCGCACCCGCGACGCCAGAGTGGCCGGCACATCCAGCACCGTCTCCCCGGCCGCGACCAGTTGCTGGGACAACAGATAGCCGAGCCCACCAGCGGACTCCACCGCCCACGTTCGCGGACCCAACGGCTTGGCCCACCCGAGTAGTTCGTCGACCTGGCCGACCGTTGCGAGCACCCGCAACTCATCAATCACTGCCTCGTCGCCGTCGATCGCGACCGCGGTGTGGGAACCCTTGTGAGGGTCAACCCCGATCAGTACCGTCATGACCATCCTCCTTGACTGTGGGGACGGCCGCAGTGGGCACTCCTGATTCGGGAGAGGGTGCACACCTCTTTCGAGCCACACCGCGACCAGTGGAACCCGACGGGCAGGCATCTCGTTCGAAAGCCAACCCCCACCAGGGGACGGCAGGCACATAGAGAGCCCGCCCGCCGGGAACCACGACGCTACGAAAGCGCCACCCCCGACTCAATCAGGCACGTAGGCGCTCCTCGTGATCGCTACGAGTGTCGGTTCTGTGGCTCAATCGGGCCCGGTGACGCCGATTGGGAACGGTGGACGATCCGCTACTGGATGACGCGGACTGGGATCGGCTCCGGAGCCGGACCAACCTGCGTGCTCTGGAAGAGGGTTGCTTGGTACTGGCCGACCGGGAGCGGCGGAAGCGGGCCGCCCGGGAGACACGTCGGCAAGGTCGGTGGCGTCTGTGCGCCGCTGCTGCACTCGAGGTACGAGGCCATCACCGTGACATGCTCGACCGTACGACCAGATGGAATAACGATTCGCTGGGCACAGGTGGGCCATCCGATCTGTGGTTGGTAGCCGGGACGAGCGAGAGCGACCGCGAACAGCGAGCCGCAGCCGGTCAGATCCAACGGGTGCCCGGTGGCATTCTCGATGACGACCTGGGCGGTCATCGACGATCCGGCGTGCATGATGCGCGCTGGGAGCACCACGCTCAGAGCGACCGTTCCCGCTCTCGCCGCCGTGGCGGTGGCTCGGTCAGTGGTGCCCGGGGCGCGGGCTGGAGTCTGAGTCGAGCTCGAGCAGCCGACGACTGCGGCGGCCACGATGACAACGGCCAGCCCCCTCCTGAGCACACGCGCACGTCGAGCGGCCACACCCACGACTGAGACCGTACTGGCCGGTGTCGCAGCACTACCCGCGGCGGGGCCGCCGAGGAGATAGGGCCGATGTCGGGCTCGACCGGGCTGATCATCGATGCGCCTTTTCACGAGCGCCGAACGGCACATCGGCGCTCGACGCGTGGGTAGTTCGGTGTCGCTGGGCCGGGGCGCCGTGCGACTCGCTTTCAGGCTTGGTAGACCCGGGTGGATGAGCCGCCTGGTGCCCTCTGACGTCGTCGCTGCGATGACCTTGGCTACCGAAGCGAGCCTCCATCGGCTGCCCGGGCGCAGTGGGGTGTGGCGCGTTGAGGAGAACGAGGGCTGCTTTGTTCTGCGCCGCAATGAGCCTGTCGATGATCCGGAGATGAGCCCGACGGTTGCCGTTGACGTTGGTTGGGTCCACCGACAGCTCGGTGGGCTCGCGGCCACGGGGTTCCCGGCCAGCCAACCGCTCCGCCGGTTGGACGGCGAATCGGTCGGTGTGTTCGGCGGGGACGTGTGGGAGACGCTCACGTACCTGCCCGGGCGCGTCGCCGGGTGGTCGAGCCGACCAGCGATGGGTGCCCTCGGCGGCTTCCTGGCCGCGTATCACCACGCCGCCGAACGATTGGCCAGCGGGTCCCAACGAGCGCTCAGCTATCCGGTGTCGGCCATCTTGACCGATTCTGATGCCGTTGCGAGCCGGTTGGTGTCTGCTGACCGTGAAGCGTTCATGAACGTGTGTGATGAGCTGGCAGACGGACTGGCCGCCATTGATCACGACCATGCGGCGCAGTCAGTCATCCACGGGGACTTCACCCACCACAACGTCATCGTTGCCGGATCACCCGTCGCTCCGGTCGGCGTGATCGACTTCGCCAACGCGTACGTTGAAGCGACCGTGGCCGACGTGGCATTCGCGATGTGGCGAAGCGGCCGACACCGCCAGGACGCTGACACGTTCGACCCCCGCCGCGTCGCCGACTACGTCGCTGGCTACCACGCCATTCGGGGCCTCACCGAACACGATGCGACCGCGATCGTGGTGTACCTGCGAGCCCGCGGCCTGCAGATCCTTGCCAAGCAGGCCCACCGACAGCCCGACCGACCGATCGACGCCCGGCCACTGATCAAGCTCGCCGCGTTCAGTCGCATTCAGTCGCGACTGCACGACGACATCGCCGCGGCCATCACCTGAGGTGATGGCCGCGGCCGCGACCACGCTCCTAACGGCACTTCGGGCGCATAGGCAGATGTGTGATCCCTTACGATCTCTGCGGTGCGCAGCGAGCGGACGACGGCGTGAGTGACTACGTGGATGGGCTCCGGGTGCGACTGCGCTCGATGCCGACCGGTCAACCTCAGTCGCCCTGGGAGCCAGTCACGAAGAAGCTTGTCGGTGGGGTCCACTCGGCCGGATTCGGGACGGGGTGGGGCCAAGAGGATCTGTTGCTGGTTGCCTCGTGGGCTGGTCGATCGGTGATCGACGGGCTCAGTGGCGATGAGATTGCACGCGACCACGATGACGAGGTCTCGCGCTGGATGTCACCCTTGGGGGTGGATTGCGCTGGCATTGGACCCCTCGACGGCGAGTTGGTTCCTGTGGCCGGTATATGGGGCGGCGGTTTACCACGCACGACCGAGGACGGGTGGTCGATTGCACTAGTCGCTCCTGACTGGCCAGACGAGATGGTTGTCTTGCAGCCACCGGGCTGCACCCTGGACTCGGAAGAGCGGGCTCGCGGATGTGTGCGCCTGCCGGATCCGATCTCAGAGGTGCGAGCGGCCGGCTTCTCACGTACCGGGCGCACGCTGGTAATCGCCACCTCTTCCGAGCTCACGCTCTACAGCCGCACGGTGCCAACCAAGCAGTGAATCCTTCAGCGCCCGAACGGCACTTCGGTATCCACGCCGAGCGCCGATTCTGTGCGGGGTCAGAGCTACCTGCCTAGGCCACTGGGTCGCCGCCCGATCACGCTCACCTATCATGGGTCGCCATGCCACGAGCGCCGAAAAGCTGACGCGGGCGCGTATGCCCTGGCCATCGGTACGGGCTTGAGTTTCGCCGCGCTCTTGGCGGTGTATCAAGGCTTTGACGCGGCAATGATCGGGCTGGCGATGACGCTCGGCGCGACGATCGGGGTGGCAATCCGGGTGACCGACTGGGACACGCCCAGGCGCTGGAAGCGCCTCAGTTCGCGCCGAACGACGCTCACACCGGGAGCTCTCACGCCAGCCGCCGAATCGCACTTCGACTGGCGGAGCCAGTCGGACCTACGAGTCTCCGGGCCACGACTCGTAGTTTGTGGTTGCAGGCAGCCGTTAATTTCCACGCGGAGACCTAACGGCACGTAGGGCGCCTTCTAGACTGGTCTGGTGACCGTGCTCGTCAAGAGGATCGCCTTGCTCTGCGGCCTAACCGCCATCCTGGTCGGCGGACGGCCTGCGAGGGCACGAACAGAGCGGCCACGACGCCGACGACGGCACAGGCTCGCCTGGCACTCTTCACGGTTCAGCGTCTTTCAGCGCCCATGTCTTGGGGGGCGCCAGGGAACAACCAGATGCAACCCGTCCCGGCGAACGTGCATCCCGATGTGACGGCGTCGACGGCCTTCGCCGCAGCCGAAGAGTACGAGGCGCCGGGCAAATCGGCGCGGCCGGTGATGATCCTCGGGCGGTACACCTCACCCGATGGAGTGGGTTACAGGGGTGCGCTCGTCTGGCTGGCCTGGTACCGCCACGTGTCGTTCACCGGTCAAGTCCGCCAGGCCCCTCCGGAGAGGCGCATTCCACCAAGACCATCGGCGACGGGCTCACGCTCGTGGACGCAACGACTGGGACCATGATCAGCGCCGGATCAGTTGCCCCGCCGATCCCGTAGGCCGACACGGCGCGCCTAACGGCACATCGGCGCTCCTCGTGGGGGCCCTAGAAGCCCGGGTGAGGGGTGTGCAGCGCGCTGGCCGGCACTTCGCCGATGCCCAGCGGCGCCGGCTTATCCCGTCGAGTGGTGACTAGTCGTGGTTGGCGCCGTGTTTGGTGAGGAGTCAGCCGATGGCGGTGCCGGTCTGTCCTATTCCGGCTAGCGCGTGGGTGTGGCGGCTTGGCGTAGTGCGGCTGCTTGGGTGGGCGTGCAGCTGCCGGCCATCTGGATGGGCTTGGGCAGCGTCGTGGTCGGGTTGGGGTCGGCGTATCGAGGATCGGTGTACCCGCCGAGCGCTGACTCGGTGACCTGGAAGCTGATCGTGGTCCCGTCGGGGTCGTCGGGCACTCCACTGGAGCCGGTGCGCATCTGCGCGACGGCGCTGACGCCCTTGGGTAACCGGTAGGTGCCCTGGGCGAGGAGGGTCCCGTCGGGAGAGCAGGAGATGAAGGTGAAGCGGACACCGGCTCGGGTGAGCGCGGCGATGGCGGTGGCGGGTAGCGGCGCGGTCGTGTGCAGTTGCGTCCACCCGTTGGCGACACCGGCGACGGTCGGGCCGCCTTGCTCGAGGATGAGGCCCGGTGTCACTTGCTGGGTGCCTCGTTCGGTGCCCGGGATGTCGATGGCCATCACCGGCAGGTGCGCCATCTGATGGTTGATCGAGTTTGCGTAGCTCTGTTGAGCCGACGGCGAGCTGCAGCTAACTACGACAAGACCAGCGACGGCGGCGACCCATGTCGCTCCACGGCTCCTGGCGCGTGCACGACGGTGCCGGGCCCTGCTCCGTCGAACCCGCCAGCCGCCATGTCGTGCCCTCCCGCGCCGCTGCCGTCGAGCCCGCACGCTAGCTGCGGGCCTCTCGACCGGGCCGGCTGAACCGCACGTGAGAGCGGCCCGGTTGATGGTTGGCTAACGTCCATCGACCGGGATGATGGTCAGGACGGCGAGCGTCAGCAACGGCGTGCCGGCGGTGAAGGAGAGGCGGGGGCGTGCGGTCGACAGACGTTCGGAGGCGCCACCTGGCGGTTGTGGTGGCGATCGCTCTCGTGACCCTCGCCGGTGCCGCGTGCTCCTCGTCGGCGCCCGCCGACCTGGCGCGGGCCCAGACGAGCGGGACGCTGCTGCTGTCGGAGAAGGTGGCGCCCAATCCCTGCACCCTGGTCACCACGGCCCAACTGACGGCTGCCATCGGAATTCCGATCGACCCGCGACCGCTCCCCAACGCGCCGAACTACCCCGACGGCGCCCGACAGTGCTTCATGTCTTCAGGTCAGGGGCCCGGCAGCGTCAGCGTGACGATCGACATGGTCACCCAAGCCGCGCTCGACGCCACCGATCACTATCCCCGGTCCGCCAAACTCGCCAGCCTGGAGAACATCTACGACGCGGCCGGCGTCGACAACAAGAGTTCCCACCCCCAAGACGGTCCATCCCAACCGGTGCATGGAATCGGGACCAAGGCCAAGGGCTGGGAGGCGACCATCCCCGGAGAAACCCCCATCTACTACCTGGCCGTGCTCACATCCCGAGTCGAGGTGGTCCTGAGCGTCGACAACGGCCCAACGATCCCTCACGGCGTGTACAACGCGCTACCCGATCTCGCACAAATGGTTGCCGCGGCCCGTCTCATCCTCGCCTCACCCCGCTTGCCGTCAACCACAAAATAGCGTCGGCATCAGTGTGCCCAGATGCCCCGGCCTACACACGCCTAACGGCACATCGGCGTGGGCGATGACATCTCGAATGCATCTACGGATCGTGGAAATCCTCGCCCGACTCGGCGAAGGTGTGAGGGTGACGGCCTGGAGGCAGCCGACACTCAAGCTGGCAACTGTCCAACGCGGACCGTTCCAGCAGCGCAGCTCTCCTTAGGACCGCAGGATCTGACGGCTCACACTCGATCTCGTTCTGGGAAGACCCCAGGGAAACGGGCTCGGCCCACAGCTTCTGGCGTTCCTTGAACTGCAGTCAGGTCAGCCGGTCGTGTTCGGGGCATACAAGCTGGAACTCGGCCAACCGATCTCGTCTTCGTGGCGGAGACCGCTGATCCGCCAAGGTCGCCACTGTACTACTTGACGCACTAGACCTACCGCCGAAACCGTCATCTGGCGCCGAGGCGAAGAGGATCCGGCCAGCGCCTAACGGCACGTCGGCGCTCCTAGCGAGGCCGCCTGAGCGGTGGTTCGGGCTCCGACCGATCTGTAGGTTTCTGGTCTCGTCCTGAGTGAAGTCAACTCCGCGAATGGTGTCGCATGGATCGATCGGACCAACGAGACTCGACCGGCCCACTGACGCTCGCGATGTGCTAGCGGGTGCGCGTCTAGCTTCAGATGCCGCTGGCTCGCTACGGCTACCAGGAACGCGCCGCCTTCGTGGTGGTGTCCGGGATCTCGATGGCGCCGAGAGTTCTGGGTGCTGGTCCGCGGCCTGGAGTTCTGGGGTGGATCGGGAGCGGTGTGGGAGGTGGAGCCGTTCAATCTGAGCCACCCGCAGGTCCGCGACGCATCCTCGGACTATCGATGGTTCGAGTCGTTGATGATCGACCTAGTCCGCCTGGTCCAGGGCATGGACCCTCGCCGCTCGCCGCGACGCATGGTCGATACGGCCGAGATGTTCCGGCGGGATCTCGATGACAATGGGTGAGGGTCCGTTGGCAGCGCCGAGCTCCGACGGTACGTCGGCGCTCTCGCGGACGGTTCCGGCGACGGGAGGCTCTGGCCGGAGGGCATAGCCCGACCGCCTGCCGACAGAACCGAGGAGAAATGGTCCCCAATTCTCGGTGGGAGGGGACTTGCGGTAGTGCCCGATCACTTCAGTTCTACCTTTTGCCGTCCCCCTGCCGAGGAGGAGCGGTTTCCGCGGTGGTTACCGATCGGGGCTACCTGGAACCGGCTGTGGACGGACGCAGGTTCGTCTACGTTGGCATGTCCGCAAGTTTCGGCACCGACCCACGTACGGTCGAGGCTAGTGGGTGGGCGACGAAAAAGAGCCGTCGGACCAATGGCAGCACGTGGCCGAGGTCCGGTCTGGAGGAGCCAGCGGCCCCCTGGAGGTTCTCGAATTGGGAGCCGGTGATCCGGCATTGCTGCGATCAGCCTGCCGGCCGAAGCGGGTGCGCATCCCGGTTCTTTGGGCTGGACTGGTCTCGGCCGCTTCGAGAAGGGCTGGACGAGCGGGGATAGCGACGAACCGGTTCGCGATAGAGGTCTGGCCCCAACGACCGACGGCCTCGACGGTCTCCGACGGGGGATGGCGGCCGTGGTAGCGCAACGATCCGCCACCTCCGCACATAACGGCAGTGAGGCATCCCGGAGGACCGAGAGGCGCGGGTCGGGCCCGGCCGCGCAGCGGCCATGACCACTCGGTCTGGTGAGTCCAGTGGTGGTGCCGGTCCAGCCGCGCAGGCCATGGCGGAGCAGGGTCACGGCGGATCGCCCGTCTCGGCCGCCTGACAGCAACGCGCCCGAGCCCGTCGCCTAGGGATCACGGAGAGTTCTCGCGAGGGCAGCGTCCGATCTCGCGTTCCCAAACGCGCCGACCCTCCAGGCCGTGGTGTGCCTTCGAGAAATGCGACCAGCTCGACCTGGTGCTCGCCAGCGACCCCAGGCCAAGGCGAACACCCCATGGATCCGTTCGGCATAGGGCACGACCGCCAGCGACATCCAGATCCAGCCTGGGGACGGCTCCTGACCGCGAAGCCGCACAGCCGAGGGGCTGCACCTCATCAAGGCCCTCGCTCGCTGGGCCCGATTGTTCCCCCATGCTCATGATAGAGGCATGAGCGTGGTGGGGGCTGATGGTCTGGTCGAGGACTCGCCCACTCAAGAGAAAGACCTGAGGTCATCACCGATGGGGCCGAAGATGCTCGACCAGGA
>CAWCCB010000001.1:0-632323 GCA_963793965.1 uncultured Microthrixaceae bacterium | reverse complement strand
GCACGTGCGGCGCTCGCGCACCGAGCCCGGGTGCCTGGCCCACCACCTGCACGTGGACGTGGAGGATCCCAACCGGCTGGTCTTCGTGGAGCGCTGGGCCGATCGTGCCGCGCTCGACGAGCACTTCCGCCAGCCGGGCTCGATCGAGTTCGTGACCCAACTCCAGGTCTACGCCAACGGGCGGCCCCGCATGGAGATCTTCACGGTCCCCGACGCCTGAGCCTCGACCCGGACCCCGGGCCGGTCTCCCGGTGCGGACCGGGGTGTGACATCGTCGGGAGATGCGCTTCGTCGTCTTCGGGCCGGCGCCATCGGGGGCGTCATCGGTGGACGCCTCTTCGAGCACGGCCACGAGGTGGTCCTCATCGCCCGCGGCGAGCACGCCCGGGTCATGCGCGAGCCGGGGCCTTCGGCTGGAGGATCCGGATCGGCTCGGCCACCCTGGCCATCCCGGTGGCGACCATCCCGCCGAGCTCGACCTCGGCCCCGACGATGTCGTCATCCTGGCCATGAAGACCCAGGACACCCAGGCCGCCCTCGACGCGCTGGACACCGCGGCCGGGCCCCCCGGGGCCGTGGCCTGCGCCCAGAACGGGGTGGACAACGAGCGCATGGCCCTGCGCCACCACGATCTGGTCTACGCCATCTGCGTGATGTGCCCGGCCACCCACCTGGAGCCGGGCGTGGTGGCGGCCAGCTCGTCGCCGGTGAGCGGCATCCTCGACCTGGGCGTCTACCCCATCGAGGCGGCCGCGGGCCACGTGGAGCGCGGCCGCGGCCGGCCGGCGACCGGGCCGAGGAGATCGCCGCCGCGCTGGGCGCCTCCACCTTCGTCTCGGTGGTGCGCCCCGACATCATGCGCTGGAAGTACTCGAAGCTGTTGATGAACCTGGGCAACGTGGTGCAGGCCGGGTTCGCGCCGTCGACGGCGGCCACCGAGCTGTCCCGCCGGGCCCGCGACGAAGGGCGCGCCTGCCTGGCTGCGGCCGAGATCGACGTGGCCAGCGCGGAGGAGGACCGCGACCGCCGCGGGGACCTGTTGACGCTGCGCCCGGTGGGCGACCGACCCCGAGCCGGTGGGTCCACCTGGCAGAGCCTGGCCCGGGGCGCGCCGCGGCTGGAAACCGATTACCTCAACGGCGAGATCGTCCTGGTGGGCCGACGCCACGGCTTCCCGACGCCGGTCAACCGCGCCCTGCAGGGTCTGGGCCACCAGCTGGTCCGGACCCAGGCCCCGCCCGGCGAGGCTGACGCCGAACCCTTCCTGGCCGCCCTCGACACCACCGGCACGGCCTGACCGATCAGGCCGGGTGCGTCCGCCACCACCGCTGCACCCACCAGGGCGCGAACCCGAGGCGGGCGTAGAGCCGCTTGGGCCAGTCGTCGGGGTCGGACCCGATGATCACCCGGTCGGCGCCGCGGGCTCGGGCGTCGTCGACGCAGTGGGCGATGAGAGCCACGGCCACGCCCTGGCGCCGCCACTCCGGTCGGACGAACAGGTCTTCGACCAACCCGATGCGAGCCGGTTGACCGGGTGGCGGCGGCATGGACGAGAGCATCCCGATGTCGCGGCCGTCCACGCTGGCCAGCCAGGCCTGCACGGTCGGGGCCTTCTCCCGACGGTGCGGTCACCATGTCCAGGGTCAGCGCCTGATCACGCGGCTCGCAACCGGAGTCGGCCTGCTCCTCGAGGTGGTCCAGCCGAGTCAGCACCTCCATGGAGGTCCAGTCGTCGTCCGAGCGGACGGCCCGGATGCCGAGGCCCTCGGGGTGGTTGGGGCCGACCCGATCCAGGCGAACGGGCCCGGTGAGCAGATGCTGCAGGACGGTCTCGAGCTCCCAGCCGTCGAGGGCCAGGCGGGCCTCCACCTCATCAGGGGTGTCCAGGTCGGCCACGATCTGGCGGTGGGCCATGCCTCGGTAGGTCTCGTCCATGGCGGCCAGCAGGTCGTCGATCTCGGCTTCGGTACCGGCCCGCACCCGGCGGGCGTGATTGGCGTCCCACACCCGGGGCCGGGTTCGCTCCACCAGCAGGCGCCCGTCGGCCAGCTCGACGTGGCCGCCGCTGAGCTCGTGGTAGTGGTCGAGCGTGGCCTCGGCCTGTCGACGCAGCTCCTGATCCACCCGCGGCCCCCTCGGTCTCCCACCCCGATCCTCCCACCCCGCGACCTCGGGGGCGTCCGGGGTTGACAGGTGACTATTTGGTCACCTATTCTGAACCGGTGAGCGAGGATCGGATCACCGACTCGGGGGCCATCCACCTGCGTGGAACCGACGACCAGGTGTTCAAGGCGCTCGCTGACCCGACCCGACGGCTGCTGCTCGACCTGCTCTTCGAGCGGGAGGGGCGCACGCTCACCGAGCTCGAGTCCGAGGTGGACATGACCCGCTTCGGGGTCATGAAGCACCTCCGGGTGCTGGAGGACGCAGGCCTGGTCGTGACCAAGCGGTCGGGCCGGGAGAAGTTGCACTTCCTCAACCCAGTGCCCATCCGACTCATCCACGACCGCTGGATCGACAAGTACACCGAGCATCAGGTGGCGGCCCTCGCCGACCTGAAGACCACACTGGAGACGACCGCATGACCAACACCGACACCACCACCGTGGCCGACACCGACACCCGCACCGTCCGCGTCTTCCGCGTCTACATCAAGGCCAACGCCGAGCAGGTGTGGGAGGCCATCACCTCGCCGGAGTGGACCCGCAAGTACGGCTATCAGACCGCCTCGGAGTACGAGCTGCGTCCGGGCGGCGCCTTCGCCTCCCACTCCAACGAACAGATGCTGGGCATGGGGCTGCCCGACGTGGCGGTCGACGGCGAGGTGGTCGAAGCCGATCCCCCCCGGCGGCTGGTGCAGACCTGGCGATTCCACTTCATGCCCGAGCACGTGGCCGAAGGTTTCACCACCGTCACCTGGGACGTCCACCAGGAAGAGGACGGCATCACCCGCCTGACCGTCGAGCACGACGTGACCGGCGCCCCGCTCATGGCCGACATGATCGAGGGCGGCGAGCGCCTGGGCGAGGGCGGCGGCGGCTGGGCCTGGATCCTCAGCGACCTCAAGTCCCTGCTGGAGACGGGATCCATCCTGGCCGGCTGACCGGCCTCGCACGGCCTCCCGTGGGTGTGGCGCCCCGCTGGAGGCCGTGCCGTCGGCGGCCTCCCGACCCGCCCGTCGGTCTCCCGGGGTTCACCGGGGGGACATCCGTCGGGTGTCCGGTGGTCACCTCCGGCTGGCATCCTGGAACGGTGACCATCGACCTCGACCGCCATGTCCCCTTCGATGCGCTGTTCAACGTGCGGGACCTGGGTGGCTACGCCACCGCCGACGGGCGCCACACCCGGTGGCGCATGCTCTACCGGGCCGACGGCCTGAACCGGGTCCAGGGCGACGATCTGGCGCGCCTGGCCGATCTGGGGCTGCGCACCGTGGTGGACCTGCGCACCCCGAACGAGCGCGTCGAACGGGGCAGCTTCCCGGTCGAGTCGATGCCGGTCGACTACCACCACTTCCCCGTGCTGCAGCAGACCTGGGAGGGCCAGACCCTCGATGCCACCATCGACGGGGCCGAGTTCCTGACCGCCCGCTACCGGGAGATGCTGGTGGTGGGGGCCGAGGCCATCGTCGGCGCGCTGCGGGTGCTAGCCGACGAGCGGGTCTACCCGGCGGTGTTCCACTGCGCGGCCGGCAAGGACCGCACCGGCGTGCTGGCCGCCCTGGTGCTCGGCCTGCTGGGCGTGCCCGACGAGACCATCGCCGCCGACTACGGCCTCAGCCGGGTGGGCATGCAGTCCATGGTGGAGTGGATCCGCGTCAACCGACCCGAGGTGGCCGACTCCATGACCGACCAGCCCGGCGTCCTGCTCGAGGCGCCTCCTCGGGCCATGCGGGCGCTGCTGGACCAGCTCCGGGTCGAGCACGATTCGATCGAGGGCTACGCCCGGGCCATCGGCCTGTCGGACGAGACGATCGACGACCTGCGCACCACCCTGCTCGACTGAAGCCGAGAGGCGTGGACTCTCGAGGCGAGACGCGTCGTTAATCGCTTCTCGTTCGGCGCGAGCCGCGAACAGGCTGGTCCGGATGCGTCTGCACCGTGATGACGAACTCAGCTGCCTCCCGGGACACTCCCGGTTGGCCGGCCGCCGCGCCCCGGCGGCCGTGGAAGGGACTCGTCGTCATGCAACGCCATCACGAGAAGCGCCGCGACATGGCGCGCTCGATCCTGCCCGCCAAGAGTCGTGAGCGGGCCCGCGCCGATCTGGCCGTCGCCAAGCGTGCCCATCGCCGCGCCGTGGCCCAGGAGCTGCGCGACCTGATCGGCGTGACCGACACCACGGGCGATGACGCACCCACCTACGAGGAGTGGGACGAACGTCACGACGTCGCGCGACCGCCGACATCGGGATCCGGCTCCTCATGTGGCGCCGGCGCGGCCGCGACAAGCTCAACCACTTCATGCGCTGGGCCATCGCCGCCACCGCCGAGCTGCCGATCGAGGACCGGCTCCCCAACCTGCAGGCCATGTTGCCCGACGGCCTGGTCGGTCGCCACGCCATGAGCCATCTCCAGCACGCGCCCGACCTGCGCCCGGCCCAGGAGCACCTCCACCTGGAACGCCGCAGGAGGGGATGGGCGGCCAGGGAACGGGCCCGGCGCCAGGTCCAGCAGACCGTGGAGCTCGACCTCATCCGGGACCTGCTCCGCGTGGTGAGCGAGACGGGCGGCGAGCTGGCCGGGTTCAACCAGGTGATGAAGACCTGTGATCTCCACGCCGACCGCGACCAGTGCTCGACCGACCGATGCGTGCGACGCTGCCTGGCCGGCGTCCACGACATCGATGCTTTCGTTAACCAGATCGCCGAGATCGCGCCTGCCCAGGGTCGATGGTGGTCCACTCCCGAAGGACCGGCGGGCCTTCCCGCTCGGCGCCTGGCCCACTGGCTCACCGCCTTGCGTCTGGCCAGCACCACCCCGTGGGAGACCGCTCGACCATCGCCAGGCCGACCCGGCTCGTAGTCTCAGGGCCGTGTCACCGCCCGCGCTCCCCCGCCTGGTGACCCTGGTGGCCCTGGCGACCACCGCGGTGCTGGTCCTGGGCGCCGCCGGGTGCGCCAGCGGTTCGTCGAGCTCAGGCGGGTCGACCGCCGCCACCACCACCAGGACCGCGACCTCGGCCACCGCCGCCCGACCCTCGAGCGGCTGTCGGGGCACCGGCGCGACCGAGGCGGCCGGCGCCCACCAGCTGGTGGTCGGCACCCAGACCCGCACCTACCAGCTGGCCCTGCCCGCGGCCGCGAAGGACCCGAAGCCGCGACCGGCGCCGCTGCTCCTGCTGTTCCACGGCTACAACGGCTCGGGCGCCGAGATCAGCCAGTACACCGGTCTGCCCGGCGCCGCCTCGGCCGACGGCTACCTGGTGGCCAGCCCCTACGGCACCGACAAGACCTGGCAGGTGGATGCCCACGGCACCGACGCCGCCTTCGTCACCGCCCTGATCGCCGATCTGGAGGCAACCCGGTGCGTGGACGAGCGCCGCGTCTACCTGGCCGGGTTCTCCGCCGGTGCGGCCTTCACCCTCATCTACAGCTGCCAGCACGAGCGCCAGGTGGCGGCCCTGGCCACCGTGGCCGTCGAGTTCCAGCTGGGCTGCACCCGACCCATCCCCCTGATCGCCTTCCACGGCACCCTGGACCCGGCGGTGCCCTTCACCAACGGGGTCAAGGGCGCGTCGCTGCCCGACGTGGCCGTCCGGGGCACCGAGCTGAACATGGGTGACTGGGCCCACCTCGACCACTGCTCCCCCACGCCGACCGACACGGTCATCGGCTCACAGGTGACCCGCCAGGTCTGGCCCGGCTGCATCGATGGGACGGCGGTGGTGCTCTACCGCATCGAGGGCGGCGGCCACAGCTGGCCGGGGGCGGTCACCGACGACGGCGGGGGCCTGACCACCCGCCAGATCCAGGCCGATCAGCTCATCCTGGCCTTCTTCGCCCAGCATCCGGGCTGACCGAAGGCGCCATCCCGACCTCCCACCTCCAGGAAACTGGGCGTCAAAATGTGCGGTATCCGCACGCATAGATTTCCAATTTCGGGAAGGGCGGCGGCGGGCTGGCGGGCTTGGGGGTTCCGATCAGTGCGGGGGACGGATCCGCGACGCGGGCTGGTAGTTGGGCCCGGCGGTCACGTCCACCCGGGCCAGGAGGAGCTCGCAGGGGGGCTCGAACCGCTCGGCGAACTCGATGGCGCGGGCCTCACCCATCAGCTCCCACGGGCGCGTGGTGCGGCGGTCGGTCTCGTCCTCGATCCACTGGCGCAAGTCCAGGCCGGCCTGGTTCACGATGCGCCGATCAGCCAGGCCCTTGGCCTCCAGCCCGAGCCAGGCGGCCTCGATCGACTCGGCGGTGTTGCCCCGCGACTGCGACAGCCAGTCCCCCTCGTAGCCCAACCAGGCGTTGTGGAGGATGGAGGCCTCGTCCCCGCTCAGCCCCTGGGTGGCCACCACCGCCCAGTGGGTGTCGCCCCGCCACTCGCGCAGGTAGTTGACGGCCTGCCAGCCCGACAGCACGGGATCGGTCGGGCGCTCGACGCCCAGGTGGCTGGCCGCGAACGGTCGGCCCACCACCGGGAGCTGCTCGGCCACCCGCCACAGGTCGGGACCGAGCTCGGCCAGCGGCTCCAGGATGGCCGGGGCGTGGGTGGCCAGGCCCTCGAGCACCGCCTGGTTGCGCGCCTCCCAGAAGGGTCGGAACGCCTCCGGCGAGTCGCCCAGTTGGGTGAACACGATGACGATGCCCAATGGGCTGATGGAACCGAACGAGGCGGCCATGGCCTCCGGTCCGGCGCCGCTGAAGGGCGCACCCGCGCGCCGCGATGTAGCCCAGGGGACCGCTCAGGCCGAGGGCCTGGTAGCGCGCCACTGCGCCCGGGTCCCAGAAGATCCAGCCGATGGTGGTCTGCACGCTCCGGGCGTTGCGCCGGGTGATGGCCACCCAGTCCGGCCCGGCCTCGCCTCGCGGATCGTCCACCGCCCGACCCTACCGCCCCCACCACTTCGGTCCGGCGGTCAGCAGCCGAGCACCGGCGCGGCCGTGTGGCGGGCGATCATGCGCTCCTCGTCGGTGGCCACCACCCGCACGGTGACCCCGCCCAGGGGCACGCGGCCGGCATCCGGGCGGGGAGATCACCGCCGCCGCCGACCGGTTGGCCTCGGGATCGATCTCCACGCCCAGGAAGCCCAGCGGGCCGGCGATCTCGGCCCGCAGATCGGGCGAGTGCTGGCCGATCCCGCCGGTGAAGACCAAGGTGTCGAGGCCGCCCAGGGCCGCGACCATGGCGGCCACGTGCTTGGCCGCGGTACGGGTGAACACGGCCAGGGCCAGCGCGGCGTCAGGATCGCCGGCGGCGCGGGCGTCGAGCAGGCGCCGGGCGTCGCCGCGGCCACCGGAGAGCCCGGCCAGCCCGCTGTGGTGGTCGAGCAGATCCTCCAACGTGGCCGCGGCCGCGCCCACCGGATCGTCGCCGGCCGCCACCGGTGCCTGTCCTTCCCGAAGGTGGCGCAGCAGATGGATCAGCACCCCGGGATCCAGGTCGCCCGGCCGGGTGGCCATGACCAACCCGCCGGTGGGGGTGAAGCCCATGGTGGTGTCCACCGATCGACCACCGGCCACCGCGCACAAGCTGGCTCCCGACCCCAGGTGGGCGATGACGGTGCGACCCGGGTGCTGGTCGGCCAGATGCCCGACCACGTACTCGTAGCTCAGGCCGTGGAAGCCGTAGCGACGGAGCCCGGCCCGGCGCGCCGCGGCCGGGCAGGGCCAGGGTGAAGGCCTCGGGGGCCAGGGTGTGGTGGAAGGCGGTGTCGAAGCACGCCACCTGGGGCCGCTCAGGCCAGGCCCGCTCGGCCGCGTCCAGCCCGGCCAGGGCCGCGGGCTGGTGCAGGGGGGCCAGGGGCACCAGGTCGACCAGGTCGGCTCGCAGCCGGTCGTCGACCAGGGCCGGGGCCACATGGTCAGGCACCGCCGTGGACCACCCGGTGACCGATGGCGTCGGGCTGGGGCAGGTCGCTGGTCCTCGAGCTGGGCCACGGCCCGGCCCAGGTCGAGTGGCGGTGCCAGCCACGACGTCGATCTGGGATCGCCACCGCTCGACCAGACCGTCCCCGATCCGAGCCCGCCCGGAGGCGCGCCTCGTCGAGGTCGAACAGCGCCAGCTTGACCGACGACGAGCCAGTGTTCACCGCCAGCACGTGGCGACAGGCCGGACCCGGCGCCGGTTCACGCCGGCCAGGTCCAGTCCCGGATCTCGGGGATGTCCTCGAGGTGCTCGCGCACGTAGGCGTGGTGGCGCTCGAGCTGGTCCTGGCAGTGCTCGGCCAGGTCGGTGGCGCCCTCGGGGATGTGCCGGGCGCGGCGCAGCACCTCGGTGGCCAGGTGGAACCGGCTCATCTCGTTGAGCACCACCATGTCGAACGGCGTGGTGGTGGTGCCCTGCTCCTGGTAGCCGCGCACGTGGAAGCGCTCCTCGTGGGTCTGGCCGTGGACCAGCCCGTGGACCGCGGTCGAGTAGCCGTGGAAGGCGAACACCACGTGGGCGTCGTCGGTGAACAGCTCGGTGAACTCGCCGGGCGTCATGCCGTGAGGATGGTTGGGGGCCGGGTTGAGACGCATCAGGTCGACCACGTTGACGAACCGGAACACCAGATCGGGGACGTGCCGGCGCAACAGGTCGGCGGCGGCCAGCAGCTCCTGGGTGGGGATGTCGCCGGCGCAGGCCAGCACCACGTCGACCGGGTCGCCGGCCCGGCGGTCGGCCGCCGTCTCGGTGCCGGCCCAGTCCCAGATGCCGGCCCCGTCGCGGCAGTGCACGGCCGCCTCATCGGCGGTCAGGTACTGCAGCTGGGGTTGCTTGTCGATGACGATCAGGTTCACGTAGCCGTGGCTGCGCAGGCAGTGGTCGGCCACCGACAGCAGGCAGTTGGCGTCCGGCGGCAGGTAGACCCGGCTCGACGTTGCCCCGCTTGGTCAACACGGTGTCGATCAGCCCGGGACCCTGGTGGCTGAACCCGTTGTGGTCGTTGCGCCAGCACGTCGAGGTCAACAGGATGTTCAAGGAGGGCACCGGCCGGCGCCAGGGCAGGTCCGACGCGCCCTCCAGCCACTTGGAGTGCTGGACCGTCATCGACGCCGACACCATGGCGAACGCCTCGTAGGAGGCGAACATCCCGTGACGCCCGGTCAGCGTGTAGCCCTCCAGCCAGCCGTGGCACAGGTGCTCGCTCAGCACCTCCATGACCCGGCCGTCGGGCGAGACGTGGTCGTCGGTCGGCCCGGTGGCCTCCACCAGGCACCGGTCGGTCACCTCGAACACGGCGCCCAGCCGGTTGGAGTTCGTCTCGTCGGGGCAGAACAGCCGGAAGGTGCCGGGCTCGTCGTTGGCCGTGTAGATGTCGCGCAGCAGCTCGCCCAGCCGGCGGGTCGACTCCACCCGCTCGTGGCCGGGGGCGTCCATCTCGACCGCGTAGGACCGCCAGTCGGGCATCGACAGCGGGCGCGGGTGCAGGCCGCCGTTGGCCTGGGGGTTGGCCCCCATCCGCCGGTCGCCGGGCGGGGTGAGTGCCTCGAAGCCGGGCCAGGGACGGCCGTTGGCGTCGAAGAGCTCCTCGGGCCGGTACGAGCGCATCCAGGTCTCGAGCTGGGCCAGGTGCTCGGGGTTGTCGCGCACGTTGGCCAGCGGCACCTGGTGGGCCCGGAAGGTGCCCTCAACCGCCACCCCGTCGACCACCTTGGGTCCGGTCCAGCCCTTGGGGGTGGCCAGGACGATGGCCGGCCAGGGCTCCGACCACCACGAGTCCCCCCGTCCGGGCTGCGTGCTGGATGCGGCGGATGGCCGCCAGGCAGTCGTCGAGCACGCCCGCCAGGCGCGGGTGCAGCACGGCGGGATCGTCGCCGGCCACCAGGTGCACCGCGTAGCCGTGGGCGCCCAGCAGCTGGCCACCGAGTCCTGCGGCAGCCCGACCGAGCACGGTCGGGCCGCTGATCTTGTAGCCGTTGAGGTGGAGGATGGGCAGCACCGCGCCGTCGCGAGCCGGGTTGAGGAAGCGGGTGCCCTTCCACGAGCCTTCCAGCGGACCGGTCTCGGCCTCGCCGTCGCCCACCACGCAGGCGACGATCAGGTCGGGGTTGTCGAACACCGCCCCGAAGGCGTGCACCAGGGCGTAGCCCAGCTCGCCGCCCTCATGGATCGAGCCCGGCGTCGGCACCGACACGTGGCTGGGGATGCCGCCCGGCGTCGAGAACTGCCGGAACAGCCGCTGCAGCCCGATGAGGTCGCGGCTGATGTGGGGGTAGACGTCGGTGTAGCTGCCCTCCAGGTAGGTGTTGGCCACCAGGGCCGGCCCGCCGTGACCGGGGCCGGCCACGAAGATCATGTCCAGCTCGTCGCGACGGATGACCCGGTTGAGGTGGGCGTAGAGGAAGCTCAGCCCCGGCGAGGTGCCCCAGTGACCGAGCAGGCGGGGCTTGATGTGGGCCGGCTCCAGCGGGCTGGTGGAGCAACGGGTTGGCCTGGAGGTAGATCTGGCCCACCGTCAGGTAGTTGGCCGCCCGCCACCAGGCATCGATCAGCTCGACCTCGGCATCGTCGAGCAGGGCGGGCGAGGTGGTTTGAGCCATGCACCTCACTCTTCCCCAAAAGCGGTGGTGCTGCCCCGGCCGTCACGGCCTGTTCACCCAGGGGTCACCGGCGCGCCGCCTCCTCCCCCGAGGCGGACCCGGTGATCGACTGGTGCAGGCGATCGATGAAGGGCCGCAGGATGAGGGTGTAGGTGTCGGCGATGGCCACGTCACGATGCCCGCTCTGCGCGGCCAGGCGATCCGGGTCGAACGCCACCGCCTCGAAGGCGGACCGACTGGGGAAGGCGTTGAAGCGCGCCTGATCCCACGCCCGGCCATCGCCCAGGATGGTGCCCTCCACCTGGAACCAGCCGGCCAGGCGCACGCCGTGGGGCACGGCGATGCGACCCGCCTCGCTCTGGTAGGCGGCCATGTCCTCGCCCCCGCCCCGGTCGGCGGCGTAGCGGATGACGTGCAGGACCACGACCGGCCCGTCGCCGGCGGTGGCGGGATGAGGCACGTCGTCCCAACCCGGAGCGTCCTCGGGGAGGGCAGGGACCTCCATCGGCAGACCGACCATCACGATGGTCTCGCGCATCCCCGCCTCCTTGTGCACGTGCTTGGCCTGGAAGTCCTCACGCGCCTGCATGTCCATGAAGGCGCGTCGAGTCGGGTAGCGCACCACCGCTACCCGGTCCCAACCGGGGGTGGCGCCGAGCAGCTGCGCCTCGACGGTGGCCACGAACACCAGCTCGGCGCCGATGGCCGCGAACGACTCGAAGGGGGCGTAGCGATCGTCGGCCTCCATGCCGGTCAGCTGGCTGGCCCGGCCATCGGCGTAGGTGGCCCGCTCCTTGTAGGCCATGAGGTTGATCATCCACACCGGCCCGTCGTCCTCCGGGGCCACCGCCGCCAGGCGGGCGGCGTAGTCGTAGTCGATCGCCGCGTAAGGCACAGATGGGATGGGGAGGTCGAGGTGATCGCTCATCGGGGGCTCCTGGCTCGGTCCGACCCGCCGGGGCCATGCGCCAGGATCATCTATTGACAGACAAACTGTCAATAGATGATCCTGGTCGCATGGAGGGCTACGAGGAGTTCGGGGGCACGATCGGCCGGATCCAGGCGGAGTCCGAGCCCTGGTGGCCGACCCCGCCCGACCCGGGCCCCGACGCGCCCAACGTGGTGGTCATCCTGCTCGACGACATGGGCTTCTCCCACTTCGGGTGCTTCGGCTCCGACATCGACACGCCCAACATCGACCGGTTGGCCGCCGGCGGGCTGCGCTTCTCGAACTTCCACGTCACGCCCCTGTGCTCACCCACCCGGGCCGCGCTGCTGACCGGTCGGAACCACCATTCGGTGGGCATGCGGGCCGTGGCCAACTTCGACACCGGCTACCCCCACATGCGCGGCCACATCTCCAACCACGCGGCCACCGCGGCCGAGGTGCTGCGCGACGCCGGCTACACCACCTTCGCCCTGGGCAAGTGGCACCTGTGCCCGATGGAGCAGGCCTCGGCCGCCGGGCCCTACGACCAGTGGCCCTGCCAGCGGGGCTTCGACCGCTTCTACGGCTTCCTGGACGGCGAGACCGACCAGTTCCATCCCGAGCTGACCTATGACAACCACGCCGTGCGCCCCCCGGCCGACCCCGAGTCCGGCTACCACCTGAGCGAGGACCTGGTCGACCACGCCATCGGGTTCGTGCACGACACCACGTCGATCCGGCCCGACCGGCCCTTCTTCATGTACCTGGCCTTCGGGGCCACCCACGCGCCCCACCAGGCACCGGCCGGCCTACCTGGAGAAGTACCGGGGTCGCTACGACGAGGGGTGGGACGTCACCCGCCAACGCTGGTACGAGCGCCAGCTGGAGCTGGGTCTGATCCCGCCCGGAACCGAGTTGGCGCCACGCAACGAGGGCGTGGAGGCCTGGGACGACCTCCCCGACAACCACCAGCGCCTGGCCGCCCGCCTGCAGGAGGCCTTCGCCGCCTTCCTGGATCACACCGACGACCAGATCGGCCGCCTGGTCGACCGAGCTCGAGGCGCTGGGCCAGCTCGACAACACCCTCATCTTCGTGCTCTCCGACAACGGCGCCAGCCAGGAGGGCGGCCAGTTCGGCGTGCTGCACGAGATGAAGTACTTCAACTTCCTGGTCGAGACCCCCGACGAGGCGGTGTCGCGCCTCGACGACATCGGCGGCCCCAACAGCCACGCCAACTACCCGTGGGGCTGGGCCCAGGCCGGCAACACGCCCTTCAAGTGGTACAAGCAGAACACCCACGAGGGCGGCGTGCACGTCCCGCTGATCGTGCACTGGCCGGCGGGCGTCGCCGACCACGGCGGCGCTTCGCGACCAGTTCCACTACGTCAGCGACATCGTCCCCACCATCTACGACGTGGTGGGCGTCGAGGCGCCCGAGGTCTACCGCGGCCTCGACCAGATGCCCATCACCGGCCGGTCGATGAAGGCCGAGCTCACGGCCGACCCGGCCGCGCCGCCACCGGCGAGCCGCGGGTGCAGTACTTCGAGATGATGGGCCACCGGGCGCTCTACGCCGACGGCTGGAAGGCGGTGACCCGCCACCCGTTCGGCTCCAGCTTCGACGACGACCGCTGGGAGCTGTACCACGTGGCCGAGGACCGCTCCGAGTGCCACGACCTGGCCGCCCAGGAGCCCGATCGGCTGGCCGCCCTGGTCGACCGCTGGTGGCACGAAGCCGAGGTGCACGGCGTGCTGCCCCTCGACGACCGCACCGTCGAGCTGTTCGGAGCCCGCTTCCGCGAACACTCGGCGCACCCGGTCAGTCGCCACTACACCTACCGACCGCCGCTGACCCCCATGCCCGCCCAGGTGGGCGCCTCCATCGGCGGTCGCAGCTGGGATCTCGAGGCCACCATCACCGACCGCCCCGGCGGCGCCGGCGGCGTGCTCTACGCCACGGGCACGCAGAACTCCGGCCTGAGCCTGTTCATCGCGGATGACCGACTGGTGTTCGACTACAACTGCTTCGGCGACCACCACGTGGTGCGCTCGTCGGTCGAGTTGGCGCCGGGCCCGGGTGTGGTCGGGGTCCGGTTCCGCCGCACCGGCTCGTCGGGAACGGCCACGTTGGTGGTGGACGGCGCCGGAGGTGGGATCGATCGACGTGCCGTTCGCCATGCGCATGATCTCGAGCGTCGGGGCCAGCGTGGGCTACGACCACGGATCACCGGTGAGCACCGCCTACGACGGCGAGTTCCCGTTCGAAGGCCGGCTCGAGCGGGTGGACATCCAGCTCATCTCGCCCGGCGACGCCGACGAGGCCGCGGTGGCGGCGCGCGCCGAGGTGATCCCGCCAGTAGCGCGGCGCGTCGAGCTCGCCCTAGGAGCCGTCGGGCGGGACGTCGAGCGAGCTGAGGTCCGGGGGCACGTCCACCGCGTAGCGCTCGAGCACGTCGAGGGGCACCAGCTCCAGCACGGCCTCGTTGGTGGCGGCCAGCACCACCGAGGCGGCCGCCCCGTCATGGTGGGCGCGCAACCAGTTCATGGCCGTCACGCACCACCGGTCGCCGGGCACCAGGCCGGGGAAGCCGTAGTCGGGATGGGGCGTGCTCAGGTCGTTGCCGATGCTGCGCTGGTGGGCCAGGAACTCGGCCGACACCACCGCGCAGATGGTGTGGCTCCCCAGGTCCTCGGGCCCGGTGTTGCAGCAGCCGTCCCGATAGAAGCCGGTCAGCGGGTCGGTCCCGCAGGGCTCGAGATCGCCGCCCCGCACGTTGCGCTCGGTCATGGCGTCAGTATCCCGCGACCGGCACGACCACGGCCGACGCGGCGGTCGTGGCGAGCCGCCGCGGGCATACGCGCCCCGACAGCGGCACGCCCAGCCTGAGCCAGTCGTGCTCCGCCACCGGCGGCCAGGAGCTGGCCGGCCTGGGCTGCGTGTACGACCCGGCCGGCGACGCCCTGCTGCACAACCACTTCAGCCACAACGGCTACTACGGCAACCCGTCCAACGGCGACTACGGCCAGATCACGGTGCTGACCGGTCGGGCCCAGAACTGCTACGTGGGCAACACCGCCCCCGACGGCAGCTCGCCGGCCAACCTCGAACAGACCCAGGCGACGTGCGGGCCCCTCACCACGACCACCACCGGCGGGGGCGACCTCGAAGCGCAAGTGCTGTGCGACACCGCGGTGGGGAGCTGCCCGGCCGGGGCGACCTACCCACCGCTCACCAAGGTGGTGATGCACCCGCTGCCCTCGGGGCTGCCGACCATGGGAAACCCCTGCCAGGGCGTCCCGGCCAACCCGTGGTGCGTCGGCGGCAAGCCGGTCTGAGGCTCCGCCGGGCCCGGAGACCGCCTGGTCAGGCCCAGCCGCCGGCGTAGGCCACGAACTGGCCGGTGGTGAAGCCGCTGGTGCCGTCGATGAAAGGCATGCAGAACGAGGCGAACTCCGCCATCGTGCCCAGCCGCCGCAGCGGCACCTGGGCCTCGATCTTGGCCCGCACCTCGGGATCGTCGGCGCCGGTGGCCCGCAGGAACTCCGGGAAGTCCATGAAGTTGGTTCCCACCGCGTTGACCTGCACGCCGGTGGCGGGCCACCTCGCCGGCCACGTTGCGGGCCAGCATGGTGGCCGCCGGCCCGAGCCGCCGAGTACAGGGGCGCGCCCGGGGTGGGACGGGCCCCGGCGGCCGAGGTGATGAGCAGGATCTGGCCGCCCCGGCGGCCACCATCGGATCGACCACCGCCTTGAGGAAGTGGTACGGCGCTTCCAGGCAGCTGGCCACCACCGACTGGAGGTCCTCCAGCGTCGAGTCCACGAACCGGCCGGTCACGATCTGGCCGCTGAAGGCCACCGCCGCGTCCAGTCGACCGAAGCGGTCCAGGGCGGCGGCCACCAGCCGGGCGGCCGAGTCGGGGCGGGTCAGGTTGCGGGCCCGCTCCACCACCTCCACCGCCGCGCCGGTGCCCACCAGCTCGTCGACCAGCTCGGGGGCGGGATCGCCCAGCACCAGGTCGTGGCCCCGGGCGGCCAGGTGGCGGGCCAGCTCCGGGCCCACGTAGAAGCCGGCGTCGCCCACCAGGGCCACTCGCCGTTGCTCTTGGCTCATGCCCCGAGGGTAAGGTTGTGTCAGTCAGATTGTCAATTGTTTGCTGCGCCTCACGGCGCACGATGTTTGCTGCGCCTCACGGCGCACGATGTTCGTCTGCGCCTCTCGGCGTCGGATGACGGAGGCTTCCCCATGGCATCAGCACTGGCCGGCTACTGGCTCAGCCCCTGGCCGGCCGAGGACGGCGGGCCCCGCCGCGGCCAGGCCCCCGGGTGGACGACGGGCGCGGCGTGCACGGCTTCGACCTGAGCGGTCGGTTGACCGCCACCGGCCGTGACCTGTTCGCCAGCACCATGACCGTGCTGCGCGAGCCCGACGAGGTGTTCGTGCTGGCCCACTCGGTCGGCCCCGGTTGCGTGGCGCGGGTGGAGCGCATCCACCCCGAGTCGCTCGAGCCCGAGCAGTCCTCGCCCGACCTGGAGGGCGGGCCGTTCTGGCCCGGGGGCCTGGCCGCCCACGCCGACGGCTCCCTCTACGTCACCTTCGGTCGCTACTGCCACCGCCTGGACGCCGACACGCTTGGCGGTGGCCGCCTCGTGCCGACTGCCCCGGGACCGGCCCTACAACTCGCTGGTGGTGCTCGACTCGGGGTTCCTGGCCATGAAGGACATCGCCGGCGGCGAGGGCCTGCACCGCCTGGCCGACGCCACCCGTGGCTCCGAGCTGGTGGTGCTGGCGCCGGGGACGCTCGAGGTGGTGGCCCGCCTGGAGCTGCCGGAGGGCTCGGTGGCCCGCCTCTCGGCCATCGGCGACGACATCTACGTGGTGGGCGAGTCGCGGTGCCATCGGGTCCGCTTCGACCCGGCCGCGGCCACCCTCACCCTCGATCCCGCCTGGTCTCCCCGCTATCGCACCCTCGAGGGCCAGACCTTCGGCTGGGACATCGTGCTGGCCGGCGGATCGGGGTGGTTCCTGGACAACGGTGAGGGCAGCGAGGAGTTCGGCGGCTCCTTCCGGGGCAAGGGCCGCTCGGGCGCACCCCTGCACCTGGTGCGCGTCGCCTGCTCCCGGACGACGTCGCCGGCCGACGGCACCGGCGCCGCGGCTCGGTCGGTCGAGCTCACCGAGGTGTGCGGCGAGCCCGGTGGCGTCATCGCCAACCCGCCGGCGGTCGACCCGCACCGCCGCATCGTGGTGGGCTACGACAGCGGCCACGGCCAGATGACGGCGTGGCGCTACCAGCTCGATCGGCCCGGCCTCGAGGTGATCTGGCGACGGGCCCAGGACCACGCCGGACACATGCTGCGCCTGGGGACCTCGGGCCAGCTGCTCACCTACGACTACGACCACGATCGCGGGCTCGACCAGGCGGTCGTGCTCGACGTGGAGACCGGCGACGAGCTGGCCCGGGTCGACACCACCAGCCCGGTCCAGTGCGTGCTGTTCCCGGCGTCGGGCTGGCACGACGACGTGTACCTGTCCACCTTCACCACCCTGACCCGGCTCCACGTGGCCTGACCGCGCGGCCGGCATGACCGGGCCGATCCGGATGGAGCCGGACGCGCGGCGCTCCTAGAGTCCCCGCGATGCCTCCTGCCTCGAAGCCCAGCCGGCCCGCCAAGGCGCCGATGTCGGACGCCCACAAAGCCGCTCTGGCCCAGGGTCGCCACCAGAGCCGAATCGTCCGGGCGTACCTCACCGCGCTGGACATCGGCCAAGCCCCGCCGAGGTCGGCCCAGGAGCCCGGAACGGATCACCGATCGCATCGGGGCCATCGACCTGTGCCCTGGCCAGCGCCGATCCGGTGACCCGGGTTCGGCTCATCCAGGAACGACTCGATCTGACCGCCGAGCTGTCGACGAGATCCGCCCCCGACGACCTGGCCGAGCTCGAAGCCGCCTTCGTCGAGGTGGCCAAGCCCTTCGCCGAGGCCAAAGGGATCACCTACCCGGCGTGGCGCGAGGTGGGCGTGCCCGCGTCCGTGCTGGCCCGAGCCGGGATCACCCGCTCGACTCCTAGGCTGGCCGGATCGGGTACGGGGTCGAGCGCGACCGGGGGGATCCGATGGAGCCTGTGGTGAGCATCGCCGAGGGCCGGGTGCGGGGCCTCGAACACCCCCATGGCTTCGCCTTCCTGGGTATCCCGTTCGCCGAGCCGCCGTTCGGATCGCACCGCTTCGGCGCGCCGGTGCGTCCAGCCAGTGGGACGGTGTGCGTGACGCCACGGTCCACGCCCCCACCGCGCCGCAGCCCGCCCAGGGCTTCACCCTCATCCCCGAACCCGTCATCGAGGGCGGCGAGTCGCCGAGCTGTCTCAGCCTGAACGTGTTCACCCCGAACCTGGGCGACGCCCGGCTACCCGTGCTGGTGTGGATCCACGGCGGCGGCTACGTGACCGGCACGCCCTCGAGCGTCTGGTACGACGGGCGCAACTTCGCCCGCGACGGGGTGGTGGTCGTCTCGATCGGCTACCGCCTGGGGTTCGAGGGGTTCGGGCTGATCGACGGCGCGCCGCCCAACCGGGCCGTGCTCGACTGGCTGGCCGGACTCGAGTGGGTGCACGACAACATCGCCGCCTTCGGGGGCGATCCCGGCCCGGGTGACCATCGGCGGCCAGTCAGCCGGAGGCGGGGCCTGTTGCGTGCTGGCCACGCTGCCGCGGGCCCGGGGGCTGTTCCACCAGGTGCTGGCCATGAGCGGATCGGTGCAACCCTGCGCCACCCGGTCCGAGGCGGCCCGGGTGGCGGCCGCGGTGGCCGACCGAAGGCCGGCGTGGCCGCCCAGGCGGAGGCCCTGGCCACCCGGTCGCCGAGCCAGCTGGTCGAGGCCCAGACCCGCGCCTCGCAGCTCGAGGGCGACGGTCGGGCAGGCGGCCGCACCTGGCCGCTGATGTTCCGCCCCGTGGTGGACGGCGATCTGGTCACCACCTCGCCGCAGGACGCCTTCGGCGTCCGGGGCCACCGATGCGCTGGGTCTGCTGGTCGGATGCACGAGCGAGGAGATGGTCGCCGCCCTGCGCGGGACCGACGTCGACGACGACCGCCTGGCCCGGCGCCTGGGCCGGCTGGGCCTCGACCCCGACGGGGTGCAGGCGCTATCAGTCCCTGGAGGCGTCGGACAACGGCGAGCGCTACGGCCGGGCCGCCACCGACGCCTGGTTCCGGATCCCGGCGCGGCGGGCGGCCGAAGCCCGCTTCGACGCCCCGGCCCCGACCTTCGTGTACGACTTCGACTGGCGGTCACCGGCGTTGGCCGGGATCGGCGCGGTGCACTGCCTCGACCTGCCCTTCGCCTGGGACCTCCTCGACGCCGACGGGGTCGAGGACGGTGGCCGGCACCGATCCGCCCCGGGCGCTGGCTGAGCGCATGCACCGGGCCTGGGTCTCGTTCGTGGCCGACGGCGACCCGGGCTGGCCCGCCTACCGGCTGTCGCCACCGCCGGCGACGGCGAGATCGGGCCCCGCGCCACGATGTGCTTCGCCGAGACCAGCGAGGTGGTCCCGGACCTGCTCAGCCACCAGCGGGCCCGCTGGCCCTGACCCGGGTGCTCAAGCGGTGGCGGCCAGCACCTCGTGCACGGAACGCACCGCGCTCGATCCCTCACCCACGGCCGCGGCCACCCGCTTGAGCGAGCCCTGGCGGACGTCACCCACCGCGAACACGCCGGGAACCGAGGTCTCGAACGGCAGTGGGGGCCGGCCGGCGAACACGGCGGCTTCGGCGAACTCGGGATCGAGGGCCCGGTCGGTCAGGATGAACCCGGAGCGGTCCAGCGCCACCGCGTCGCCCAGCCAAGCGGTGGCGGGCACCGCGCCGATGAAGCAGAACAAGCCCGCGCAGTCCACCTCGCGGTGCTGGCCCGAGGGAGTGTGCTCCAGGGTGATCCGGGCCAGGTGGTCCTCGCCGGCCAGGGCCCGCACCTCGGTGGTGGTGGCCAGGTCGATGCGACGGTCGGCCTCGATGCGATCGATGAGGTAGCGGGACATGGTGGCGCGCAGGTCGTCGCGGCGGATGACGATGGTGACCTGGCTGCCCTGCTGGGCCAGGTAGAGCGCGGCCTGGCCGGCGGAGTTGCCACCGCCCACCACCACGACCTGTGAGTCCCGGCACTCGCGGGCTTCGAGATCGGTGGCCGCGTAGTAGACGCCGGCGCCCTCGAATCGCTCGAGGTCGTCCACGTCCAGGCGGCGGTAGCGGGCGCCGGAAGCCACGATCACGGCCCGACAGGCCACCTCGCTGCCATCCGCCAGCACCACCACGTGGAAGCCGTGCTCGACCCGCAGCCCGGCCGCTTCGCACGGGGCGTTGAGCTTGGCCCCCAGGCGGAGGGCCTGGATGGCGGCGCGGGCGGTCAGGTCGCCGCCGGAGATGCCGGTGGGGAAGCCGACGTAGTTCTCGATGCGCGAGCTGGCCCCGGCCTGGCCCCCGAACGCCACCGCGTCGAGCGAGATGGTGTTGAGGCCCTCGGAGGCGCCGTAGACGGCCGCAGCCAGCCCGGCCGGACCGGTTCCCACCACCACCAGGTCGAACAGGAACCCGGGCGTGGCGTGGAAGGTGAGACCCAGGTGGTCGGCGAACTCGCCGGGGGTGGGTCGCCGCAGCACGGCGTTCGGGGTGACCACCACGGGCGTGTCGCGAGCCCGAACGCCCAGGTCGGCCAGCAGGACGTCGACGTCCTCGGCGTCCTCCAGGTCGATCCAGGTGTGCACCAGGCGGTTGCGAGCCGCGAACGCCCGCAGGGCCATGGCCTCGGCCGAGTAGCGCGACCCGATGATGCGGATGGCCCGGGCGGCCTCGCCCGAGCGCAGCAGGTCGCGGCGAGCCACGAAGGTGCGGAAGATGACGTCGGCCAACTCGGGCATGGCCGAGCCCAGGCGGCGGAACTGGTCGGGGGCGATGACCAGCACCCGACCGGCCTGGCTGACCCGGGCGGTGAGGTAGGCGCGCTGGCCGGTGAGCATGCTGAGCTCGCCCAGGAAGCGGTGGGCGCCGTGGGTGACCACCACCACCTGGCCGTCCAGATCGTCGCGCACGATGTCGACCGCGCCCTCGATGATCACGTGGAAGGCCACGTCGGCGTCTCCGGCGCGGAACAGGACGTCGCCCACCTCGACGGCACGCTCGGTGCCGTAGGCGGCCAGGGCAGCCAGGTCGGCGTCGGACAAGGTGGTGGAGGCCGCCAGTGCGCCCGGCCGGAGGCCGCCGTCGTCGCCGGCCGGCGGTGGGGGCTCGGGGGCAACGTCGGGCCCGGGACGCTCGGACATCCGCACCACCCTAGGGCCGTGCCCGCCGACCCCACCCGCCCGGCGGGTGTGCGGGCTCAGGCCCGCTCGATGCGCACGTCGGGGTCCCGATCCGGTTCGGCCATGGCCACCGCCGCGGCTCGCCTCGGCCAGCAGCGCGGCGCGGACCGGACGAGGCAGCGGCGTGAAGGCCGAGACGGTCAGCACGGCGCCGCGGGCGCCGGCCCGATCGATCCGCCAGGTGCCGGCCACGAAGCCGTCCACCAG
This sequence comes from uncultured Microthrixaceae bacterium, assembly GCA_963793965.1. Classification (GTDB taxonomy): domain Bacteria; phylum Actinomycetota; class Acidimicrobiia; order Acidimicrobiales; family Acidimicrobilacustridaceae; genus UBA4742. The sequence goes on along the minus strand of CAWCCB010000001.1, from coordinate 611,153 downwards.
CACCACCGGACGAACCAGGCCGTTGGTGGTCATCACCCGGCGATGGTCGAGCTCGCCCAGGACCCGGGCGCGATCGGCGTGCGCCAGCAGGACGTTGTCGAAGCCGCCCAACAGGCGGACCGGAGCCTCGACGTCGGGTCCGGGCCGGGGTGCGTCGGGGAGGTCGAACAGCTCGACCCCCTGGTCGTCACGGAAGCTGGCCAGCCCAGGACGCAGGCGGGTCAGGACCGCGGCCAGCCGGGTAAGCCCCGACCAGGTCTGCACGTCGGCCACCGACGCCGGACCGAAGGCGGCCAGGTAGCGCCACACCAGGGCGTCCACGCCACGCAGCCCGTCCCTCGCGCCCGGACCGCCCGGACCCTCACGGGCCGGGCGGCGAGGGTCCGCGCGGGCCGGACGCGGGTCGCCGGCCTGCTCGGGCCGCTGGACCCACCCAGGCGTCGAGGCTGGTGTGCCGGGCCGGGCCGCCGGTCCGCCACAAGCCACGTGGCGGCACCTGGACCAGCGGCACCACCGTGCGGGCCACCCGGCCCAGATCGGCGGGATCGAACTGGGGCCAGCGCTCGGACAGCAGGCGGCCCAGCTCGTCGAACGTCCGGGGACCCTCCTCGACCAGCGCCTGCACGGCCGCCGCCACCTCGGGCTGATCCAGCTCGCCCAACGACGGGCCGACCACGCCGCGCAGGGCCCGGTCCAGCCCGGGCTGGAGCGTCGGTCGCAAGCCCCAGGCATCGGCTGCGGTGACCAGGAAGATGGTGGAGCGCATCATGGCCAGCCGCACCACCTGGCGATCGATCAGCAGCCCGGACAGGGCAGCCGGGTCGAACCCGACCAGGCGGGCCCAGAGGGCCCAGTAGGGCGGATCCGGCGCCTGGGACTGGAGCCCGATCAGGTGGTCGAGGGCCGCCAGCGGCTCGAGCTCGTGGCGCGCCAACAGGAGCTGGCGGGCCAGCAGGGCTCGGTTGAGGGCCCGGCGGCTGAGCACCTCATCGGCCATCCCGCCAGCTTGCCCGACCGAGCCGGCGCCGGGGACCCGGGCAGCCACGGTCCGGCGGCGTCATACTTGGTTGCGCTGCGACAGGTGGTCGCAACACGCGGGCGTCGAGCGTCCACCAGGGGGCCGATCGTGCTGGCCATGAACGCCGGATTGACCACTGCGGGCTCGATCGTCGCGCTGATCTACCTGCTGTTCGTCATCTACTGCGCGGTGGACACGCTTCGGAAGGGCCACATCCTGCTCTTCGTCCTCGGCTTCTTCTGCGGCTTCGCCTGGATCGTCGGGCTCCTCACCCCCGACCGCAGGATCCGCGACGACCGCCACTACGTCCCGCCCCCGCCGAGCTGACCCCAAGCCTTCCGCCAAGGCCCAGATGGCCACGCTCAGCGCGTGGCGAGGTGTCGAGAACTACCGTTCCGGCCATGTCCCGGCAGGCACTACTGCTGACGTTGGTGTTGGCGATCGCCCTGCTCGGCCTGTCGCTCATCGTGGGGTTTCGCGACTACGACCAGGCGATCGTCGTCGCCCCCGATCCGATCACGACCCCGTCGGGCGCGGTCCTACCGGGCCCGGGCGCCGCCCAGGCGATGACCGTGCACTGCCCCGGACCGCTGGCGTCGATCGCCGACATCGGCGCGTACTACCCGGTCGGAGGCCACATCGTCTCGCCCCGGCTCGGAGCCCAGCCCATGCCCTGTCTGGTCCAGCGGGGTCGGCGCCAACTCGAGGTGTGGCTCGGCATCGGCGTCAGCCTGGCCATCGGTCTGGGCGCGGCGGTGAGCCTGTGGCGACGCTCGCGCCACCCGAGCCCCGACCCGCCCGACCAGTCTCCCGTCGAGGCCGAACCCGCCACCGGCTGAGCGCCGGCCCGGCGTCAACCCGGGGTTCTACAGCGCACCCATCGAGCGAACGGACTCGTTGACCACCAGCACCACCCCAGAGCCCACCAACCCGAGCACCGCAGCCGCCAGCCAGCCGCGGCCGATCACTGATCGACGGCACGCCTTGGCCAGCAGGGCTGCGGCCAGCACGACCATGCACCCCATGAGGACGGCCCGACCCACCATCACGCCCTGGCAACTCGACGACGCCGCCCCCAACCAGGGCGCGGGACGCAAGACGCTGCCGCACGTCTGGTCGCCCGATCCGGCATCGATCCAGCTGGCGCCGAACCACAGGGCGGACGCGACCAGGACCACCCCGCTCACCAGCAGGAGCGATCGACCGCGCCGCGACCGCGGGCCGGTCCTCTCGACCACCGCCTGAGTCACCCCGCGAGTACACCACACGCCCCCGTCATCCCGCCGTCCCACCGCCGTCCCCACCGTCGACCCGCCGACCCCCGCGCTGATCTGGAGGCCGCCATCGGAGCCTTCCGGGCGTTCGCCGTCGATGAGCCGGTGACCATGACGCTGATGTTCTCCCGCCCCTTGGCCGAGTTCGAGCCCGGCCCCGACGATGTCAGGGCCGGCCGACGGGTGCGTCCGTTCCTGGTCGGCCGGGTGCTTGCGACTGGCCGCCGCCGCTGAGGCGCTGATCGTTGCCTCGGCCTCACCCTCCGTCTACCCTCGCGCCGTCGGACGAGGGAAGGCTGATCGGATGTCACCAGCCAGGCGAGGCCGCCTGTCGCGGCGCATGCCCATCGTGGCGGCCGCGGCGTGCGTCGCGGTCGTGCCCTTCGTGGGCGTCAGTTCGGCGGGCGCGCGATCCGTGCCCCACGCGGCCTGCGTCATCTCGGTCGCCAACGATTCGTACAGCACGCCCCAGGACACGCCGCTGGAGGTGGCCGATCCCGGCGTGGTGGCCAACGACACCATCTGCGGGACCGACGGGCTGGTGATCTCGACCTCCTCGCCCACCCACGGCACCCTGAACGACTTCGACGACGCCGCGGCGGCTTCACCTACACCCCCGACCCCGGTTACACGGGCACGGACTCGTTCACCTACGTCCTCGAGGACGTGGACGTATCCCCGACCGGCACGGTGACCATCACGGTCACGGCGCCAGCCACCACGACCACGACCGCGGCGGGACCACGACGACCACGGCCGCGCCCACCACCACGACCACCGCGGCGGTGGCCGCCAAGGCCGTGGCCGCCACACCCGCCTTCACCGGCTGAGCCCGGCCGCGGACCGCTAGCCGCTGGCCCCTGATGCCGTGTGGGCCCGTGACCCCCACGACCGGGGTGATCGGGCCGACCGCGGTCAGACGGGGGCTTCCAGGGCCAGGTGGGGTTGGCGAACCGGCGGTTGGTGGTCCCACAGTCGGCCAGCAGGTCGGCCGCGCAGCGCAGCCACGGCCGGGTCGTCCCACCGGTTCACGCGTTGCAGCGGATCGTCGGACAGGTCGTAGAGCTCGCCTTCGGTGCCGTCGTGCACGGCGCCCGGCAGGTAGGCCGTGCACAGCCAGCCGTCGCGGGTGATGGTGCGCAGGTGCACGGCCACGCCGAACAGCTCGCTGTCCCACTGGGTGAGCACGCGTTCGATCCCGCGCGCCTCGGCGTCGGCGTCATCGGTGGGAAGTCGTCGGCCCTGCATCCAGTCCGGCGCGTCCAGACCGGCGATGGCGCAGAAGGTCGGGGCCAGGTCGACCAGGCCCACCGGCCTGGTGACCACCGAGGCTTCCACCCCGGCCTCAGCCGCGGCCACTGGCGCCGGGCGCCACACCAGCGGCAGTCGCATGAGCGCATCCACGTGGTACGGCCCCTTGAACAGGAAGCCGAAGTCGCCCTGCAGCTCGCCGTGGTCGGTGGTGAAGATGATGTCGGTGTCGTCGTCCCAGCCCCGGGCGGCGATGCCCGCCAGCACCCGACCCAGTGCCTCGTCGATCAGCTCGCACTCCACCGCGTTGCGGGCATTCACCTCACGCACCTGGTCGTCGGTCAACGTGGCCGGCACCCACTGGGCCGGCGCCTCGTAGTTGGACACCAGCGTCGCCGTCGTACCAGAGGCGCCAGTGCCGGGGCTTGTCGTCGATGATCCGCTCCCGCTCGGCCCTCGACTGCGGGTAGCCGGCGGGCAGCTCGACGTCGCGCCAGTCGATGCGCGCCATCTCGGACTGGGGCGGATCCCAGGGATGGTGCGGATCGGGGAAGCTCATCCAACAGAACCAGTCGTCGTCGGCCCCCAGCGAGTCGAGCCAGGCCACCGTCCGATCGGCCACCCAGTCGGTGTGGTACCAGCCGCGCTCGATCGGGTTGGCCTTCACCTGGGGCGCGTCGGTGTCGCCGCCACCGGCCGCGTTCACCTCGAACTCGTGGTCGAGGGGGTTGTAGAAGCCGCCGACGGCCTCGGGGTGGTTCTCGCGCAGCCAGCGGGCGTAGTGCAGCGGACCGAGGGCGCCGTGGGTGGCGAACTCCAGGTGGTCGAACCCGCGGTGGGGTCCGCCGGCTGCCGTCGTGCCACGGCGCCGCGCGGGTCTCCTCGCCGGTCACCGACAGCATGTTCTCGGTGAACCGACCGAACGGGTCGATGAAGGGCTCGAAGTGGGCTTTGCCGATCAGCGCCGTGCGGTAGCCCGCGTCGTGCAGCACCGCGGCCACCGAGGGCGCGTCCACCGGGAGGGGCACGCCGTTCATCCACACGCCGTGGGTGGAGGGGTGCTGGCCGGTGATGATGGTGGAGCGCGACGGCATGCACACGACGGATTGGGGATGCGCGCGCTCGTAGCGGATGCCGGCCCGGGCCAGGCCGTCGACCACCGGCGTGCGGGCCAACGTGCCCCCGTTGCAGCCGAGCGTGTCGAAGCGCTGCTGGTCGGTGGTCACCAACAGGATCTTGCGACCCATCAGACGTCACCTCCTTCGAGCTGGCGTTTCAGGGCGCCCAAGGCGTTGCCCGTGGCCCCGCCGAACACGAGCGACAGGGTGGCGGGCTCGGTGTTGGTGGACGACACCACCAGGCTGGTCCCGTCCTCCAGGTCGATGACGTCGAGGGTGCCGAGGTGGAACTGCACGATCGGGGCCAGCACCCGGTACTGCAGGCGGCGTTGGAGCGGGTCGATCAGGACGAGCTCCTCGGGCACCGGCAGCCCGGCGGTGGTGGTGAGCGTCCGCTGGTTGCCCTCCACCGTGCAGGCCTCCACTCCGGGGAACCAGTCGGCCATCGAGGCCGGATCGCCCACCACGGCCCACACGTCGTCGGCCGAACGGGCGATGCGCACCTCGCGACGCACGGTGCCCATCATGGGCGGGCCCGGGGCGTGGCGGCATCGGCGGACGAGGTTGGACGTGGCATGCGGATCCGAGCTCCCTGACCAAGCGTGTCGACGGAGTGAATTGACAGAGACACTGACAGAAACCCGGGCCTATTGTCGAGCCTCCGCCCCGCCCGGCCAGCCGATCCCGCAACGCCACGGCCACGTAGCCGCCGGTGGTCACCGACAGGATGGCGAAACTGGGTGGGATGTCCCCGGCCGCGTAGCTGATGGTGAGGCCGATCCAGATGGCGGCCACGGCCACCGCCACCGACAGGCCCATGGCCCGATAGGGCCGAGCGGTGAGCCGCTGGGCGATGGCGGCGGGAGCGGCCAGCAGGCCGAGCAGGAGCAGCGCCCCGACCGCCTGGGTGGCCTCGGCTGCAGTGGCACCCACCAGGGCCAGGAAGGCGTATCCCAACAAGCGTGACAGGCACGCCGCGAGCCGCTGCCGCGGTGGCGTCGACGGAGGCGAACAGCAGGGGACGGGCGATGACCAGCACCGCCGCGGTCACGGCCATCCCGACGAGCACCGCCACCACGGTCTGGCCGGCGTCGAGGCCCAAGACCGACCCGAAGAGCACGGCGGTGCCCGCCGCGCTGTTCCCGGTGGCCCGTTCGGTGGTGAAGATGGACAGGAACAGCACCCCCAGGCCGAGCACCCAGGCGAAGACGCTGCCGATGACCACGTCGTCGGCCCGGGCCCGGGGGCCGAGCAGGCCCAGCAACAGGGCGACGCCGACGGTGGCCACGAACAGCCCGAGACGCAGGTCGAACCCGAAGGCCAAGGCGGCCAGGGCACCGGTGAAGGCGACGTGCGACAGGGCGTCTCCGGTGAAGACCTGGCCCCGCAGCACCACGAAGTAGCCCACCAGCCCCGAGCAGGCGGCGATGGCCGTACCGGCCATGAAGCCCGAAGCGGATGAACGGAGTGGGCCCACATGTGGCCGAGGCCCACGATGGGATCGAGTGAGGCGATCACGACTCGACTCCCGCCACCGGGCGCGGGTCGCATCCGTACCGCCTGCGCCGGCTCGACGTCGGGCCGAGGCCGGTCCGGCGTGCGCCCAGGCCTGGGCCAGCAGGTAGCCGCCGAAGGCCGACGCTGGTGATCCAGAAGCCGATCGGGTAGGTCGAGAAGTACGACACGGCCAGACCCAGCCAGGTCACCGGCCAGGGCCAGGACCACGGCCAGGGCCAGGCTCCGAGCCGGGCGGGCGGTGAGCACCTGGGCGGTGGCCGCGGGCAGCACCAGCAGGGCGAACACCAGCAGCGACCCGGTGATCTGGCAGGTCTCGGCCGCGGCCACCCCCAACAGCACCAGGAAGACCACCGACAGAGCCCGCACCGGCACGCCCCGGCTCTGGGCGGTCTCGGGGTCGACGGTGGCGAAGAGCAGCGGACGGCCGATGACGGCGAGGACGGCCAGGGCCAGGGCGGCCACCGCGGCCAGGACCGACCACCTGGGTCACGGTGATGCCCAGGAAGTTGCCGAACAGCAGGCTGTCCACCCCGTTGACGTTGCCGGCGTAGAGCGTCACGAACAGGAAGCCGCAGGCCAGGGCGAAGGCCTGGGTGGTGCCGATGACGGCGGACTCCTCGGTCGGGGCTCCCGGCCGCGAGCCGGGGCACGGCCGCGATGACCAGGGCGGCGGCGATGCAGGCGGCGAAGTAGCCGTAGGTGGCGCTCACCCCGATCAGGGCGGCGCCGGCGGCGCCGGGGAACCCGACCACGGCCAGCGTGTGCCCGGCGAAGGTCTGGCGCCGCAGCACCATGAACCAGCCGATGGGACCGGCCACCAGCGCCACGATGGTGCCGGCGGCCAGGGCGTCGACCATGAAGCGGTAGGTCCAGCAACTGGTGCAGGTCCGCGCCCAGGTTCCAGCTCAGGGCGGGTTGGCCGAAGGCGATCGTCAGCATCGACGCCCAGCCGGGTGGTGGGCGTCGGCCGGCGGATCCCGAGCTCAGCCATGGCGATCGTGGTGGTGGCCGGGAGCCTCGGGCTGGCCCACCACCACCGGACGTCCGTCGCGGGTGTAGAGCACCTCGATGGGGGTGTCGTAGAGCGTCGACGAGCGCCTGGCTGGTGATGACCTGGTCGGGCGGGCCCTCCATGCGCCGCGCCGTCGGGCCAGGTAGATGACCCGATCGAGGTAGCCCAGGATGGGGTTGACGTCGTGGGCCACCAGCATGACCGCCACACCGTCGGCGCAGATCTGGCCGATGAGCGCGGCCACCGTGGCCTGGTTGGGCAGGTCGAGGCTGTCGAGGGGCTCGTCCAGCAGCAGCAGCCGGGGCCGGTGACCAACGCCTGAGCGATCAACAGGCGTTGCTGCTCGCCGCCGGAGACCTGGCCGATGGGGCGCTGCCGCGTAGGCCGTGGCGCCGACCCGCTCGATGACCTGGTCGACCCGGTCCGGTCGGCCCGGGCCCGAGCCGAGTGCCGCCCGGGCAGGGGAAGCCGAACCGGTGACCGTCGAGGCCCATCCGCACGACATCGACGCCTCGGATGCGCATCCCGGCATCGAAGCTGCGGCGCTGAGGCAGGTACCCGATCTGCTGGTTGGCCTCGCCCGGAGGCCTTCCCCAGCACCCGCAGCTCACCTCCGGCCAGGGGCATCAGCCCCAGCACCGCCTTGATGAGGGTGGACTTGCCCGCGCCGTTGGGGCCGAGCACGGCCACGAACTGGCCCGGTCCCACCGTCAGGTCGACCCCGCTCCAGATGGTGCGCCCGCCGGCCTCGGCCCGGCCGTCCACCAGTCGCACCACCGGCGCGGCCACGGCGCACCCCCGCCGGGACCTGCGGCCGGTGCGTTCATCGTCCGGTGCCCAGGGCCAACGCCCGAGCCAGAGACCGGAGCTGGTCGACCTGCCAGTCCTGGAACGAACGGTCGGCCGGCGACAGGGTCTCGGTGATGGTGGTCACCGGGATGTGGTGGGCCCGGGCCCGACTGGTCAGCGTCTGGATGTCGGGGGTGGCGTTCTGGCTGTTCAGCACCCATACCGCGATCCGGCGCTGGTCGATCTGGGACTCCACCGTGGCTCGGTCGCCGGCGGTCGGATCGGTGCCTTCGCTGATGGCCTGGAGGTAGGCCGGTGGCGTGGTCAACCGCAGCCCGGTGGCCTGAGCCAGGCCCTCGAAGATGCTCTCCGACGCCCCCACCGGGGTTCCGCCGTAGCTGGTCCTTCACCGCGGCCAGGAGCTGGTGGTACGAGGCCAGGCCGACGGTCAGGTAGTGCTGGCGCGACCGGCGAAGTAGGCGGCGTCGGTCGGATCCAGGTGCTGGTAGTCGGCGGTGATGCGATCGACCACCCGCTCGACGTCGGTCGGGAAGTACCAGCGGTGGGGGTTGACGCCATCGGCCAGGCCCAGCAGGTGACCGACGTCGAGCACGCGTTGGCCCTCCACCTGGTCGGCGGCCACCAGCTGGGACGCCCAGGCGTCGTAGCCCAACCCGTTCACGATGACCTCCTGGGCCTCGGCCACCGTGCGGGCGTCGGCCGCGGTGGGCTCGTAGTCGTGGGGGTCGGTGGCCGGCCGGGTGATGATGCTGACCACCTCGGCGTGGATGCCCACCGAGTTGAGCTGCGATGGAACCCCACATGTTCTCGGCCGCCACCACCTGCACCACCCGACCCGCGACCGGCCGCGTTCGGACCCGATGGACGAACACCCGCACCGGCCACCACGGGCCCGACCAGCAGCCCGACCAGGAGAGACCAGGAGGGTCGGTCGAGGGGCGGGGTCCGGACACCACCGCAGCCTATTTCAAGAATGATTCCCAGAACAAGTCTTATTCCTGTTCTCAGCCATTCTCGCTCGGGCTAGGGTCTGGTCATGGGTCTGGACGTCCACGCCATCGCCGCCAGTCGCCTGGGCGCGGTGGGCCAGCGCTACACCACCAGCCGCCGCACCGTGGTCGACACCCTCCAGTCGGCCGGCCGACCGCTCACCATCCCCGAGATCCTGGCGGACAACCCTCAGCTCCCCCAGAGCTCGGCCTATCGCACCCTGGCCGTGCTCACCCAGGCCGGCGTGGTCCGCCGCATCGTGGCCGTCGACGAGTTCGCCCGCTTCGAGCTGGCCGAGGACCTGTCCAGCCATCACCACCACCTCCTGTGCACCAGCTGCGGCCTGGTGGCCGACTTCGAGCTGCCCCCTCGCCTCGAGGTCGAGCTCGAGACCGCCTTCGCGGCCGCGGCCAGCCGCCACGACTTCGACCGGGTGCAGCATCGGGTGGACCTGGTGGGGCTGTGCACGTCGTGCACCCGAGCCGGCGGAGGTTGAGCGGCCGGGATGTGACCCGGGGCCAGCGCGACCAGGTTCAGTGGGTGAGGACGGCGAAGAAGTCCCGTGACTCGGCGGTCGGGGGCAGGTAGCGGGTCGAGCTGCGCTGGATGCCGGGGTAGAGCTTGGTGCCGGTCACGATGTCGGGATTGGCCGGGTTCGGGTGGTTGTAGAAGTCGAAGGTCACCCACTCGGGGTTGATGTCGAGCGTCATGGCCCGCACCGCCCCCGCCCGTTGGAGCGACTCGGCCAGGCTCCTGGCCGTCAGCGCCGGGCCGGCCACGTAGACCAGGGCGCCCGAGGCCGTGATCCCCACCCCGGACCGGGCCACCACCGTGTTGGCCCCCAGGGTGTGGCCCCACAGCTTGGTGTCGCCGTAGCTGGCGCTCGGATCGAGCTGGCCGTTGTCCACCAGCAGGGCCAGGTTCTGCAGCACGGCGACGACCTTGGGGGACATGGTCATGTCCCGGCCCCAGATCCCGACGTCAGCCGAACCGTCCTGGTAGAACACGATCGAGGCGGCTCCGACCTGGAGCGGAACCGCGGTGCGACCGTCCAGGTAGAACCCCCCTCGGGCGTCCTGGAACCGGAAGCCGCCGTTGAAGGCGGCCACGGCCCGAGCCAACAGCGGCCCACCCAGGTTCGGGGGCTGGGACCAGGCCCCACCCGGCTCCCGAGCCCCGGGAACCAGGGCGAGCGAGAAGGCGGTCGGATCGATCCACACCGCGCTGGTGATCTGGCTGGTGTACACCGCGTCGGCTCGGAACTGGGCCACGAACATGTGGGGGGCGCCGTCCACCAGGGGTCCGGTGGGGCGCCAGACGCCCTCGCCGGCCAGCGCGGGGTGCACCAGCAGCGGGACGGCGGTGGGGGCGGCCAGGTGGCGAGGACCGGCGGGAACCGCGGTCGAGCCCACCGTGTGGGTGGAGTGGGCCACCGGAACCGGGTTCAACGACTTGGGCCGGCCGCCCTTGGCCGGCGCGTCGGCCGAGTAGTACCACTGCTCGACCGGGTTGACCATGGCCGAGGCGTGGTGCGCCCGGAGCCAGTCCGCCCACTTGGCGCTGAAGTCCTCGTTGCCCGGGGTCAGCCAGGCCCCCACCAGGGACACGCTGAGCAGGACGGCCACCACCAGGCCCAGGGTCACGCCGACCAGCACGAGTCGACGAAGTCCGGTGCGCGAGGTCGAGAGGGTCGCCCGTCGGGGGGTCACGGCAGCCACGACGAGCGACGGTAGGCCCGTACCCGAGCCCCGCCAGGTCACCCCGGGCGGACTTTGCCAACTCTTGGCCCACGGGTGCGTCCGTTTGAGTGGCGCCTACTCAGGACAATCTCGCCGCTCGGGGCCACGATCTGCTCCGATCTCACCCGGCGGGCGGACCCGGCGGGCCCCGTCTCCCGGCGGCGGTGGCCGCCGATCCCAACTTCACCGGCTGAGGGTCCAGCGGCTGGGACACGGGCCGGGCGCGGGGCATGATCGGGGCCGCCGCCCGACTTCCTGGAGTTCGAGAGTTCGCCGATGCGCTTCACCGTTCCGTTGCCCATGCTGCCTGCCCACCACCTGGTGCCCATGGCCCGAGCCGCCGAGGCGGCCGGCTTCGCCTCGGTCGCCCTCCCCGACTCGGTCTTCTTCCCCGAGCAGGTGTCGGCCGACTACCCCTACAGCGCCGACGGGTCGCGCTGGTGGCCCCCGGACACCCCGATGGTGGATCCCTTCGTGGGCATCCCGGCCATGGCCGCGGTGACCGAGCGCATCACCTTCTTCACCAACGTGATCAAGCTGCCCCTGCGCAATCCACTGCTGGTGGCCAAGCAGGTGGCCTCGATCGCGGTGATGTCCCAGGACCGCTTCCGCCTCGGCGTGGGCCTGTCATGGATGCCCGAGGAGTTCCGCTGGACCGACACCGACATGCACAGCCGCGGGGCGCGCACCAACGAGGCCGTGGAGATCATCCGGTCGGTGTGCGCCGGCGACGGGCCGACCTGGGTGGAGCACCACGGTCCCCACTACGACTTCGACCGGCTGATGATCAGCCCGGCCCCCACCCAGGCCGTGCCCATCCTCATCGGCGGGCACTCCGAGCCGGCCCTGCGCCGAGCGGCGCGGCTGGGTGACGGCTGGATCTCCGCCGGTCAGACGGTGGACGAGCTGGCCGAGACCATCACCTCCCTGCGCCGGATGCTCGAAGACGCCGGCCGGGGTGACGTGGCCTTCGAGATCAACGCCCTGTGCCTGGACGTGGCCGACACCGACGGGTACGCCCGCATGGCCGACCTGGGCGTGACCGAGGCCCAGGCCGTCCCCTGGTACTTCTACGGGGGCGACCCGGCCGACCTGTCGGTTCAAATCGACTCGTTGTCCCGGTTCTCCGAGACGGTCATGGCCGACCTCGGCGCGTCAGCGAACTGAGCGCCGAAGCCGGCCCGACCGTCACCTCCACTCGACGCGTCGGCGTCAGCCTTCTCGGCCGCCTGCGCCTCAGGCCTTCTCGGCCGCTTTCGCGTCAGGCCTTCTCGGCCGCTTTCGCGTCAGGCCTTCTCGGCCGCTTTCGCGTCCTTCTCGATCTCGGCGTTGTCGGCCTTGATCTGCTTGGCCTGGACCTTCTCGGCCTTCTTCATGGCCTTCTCCACCTTGGCGCCCATGTCCGACACGGCCACCACCACCAGGCCGGCCTGACCCTCGTCGAGCTGCTCACCCAGCTCCTTGAGGTCGCTTCGGCTCATCCCGGCGGCGGCGTGACCGGCCACCGCACCCAGCAGGGCTCCACCGCCGGTGGTAGCGGCCAGCAGACCGCCGCCGATGGCGGCGAAGGGGAACAGCACCACCACCAGGCCCGTGGCCAGGCCGACGCCGCCACCCATCACCCCGCCGACGCGGGTGGGCGTCTCGTGCTTCTTGGTGATCTTGACCTTGCCGCCCTCGCGACGCTCGATGACCGCCGCGTCGTAGGCGTCGATGAGGCCAGCCTCCACGTGCAGGGCCTTGATCACGTCGTAGTCGGATTCGGCATCGGCCAGGTCGGCGTACACGCCGACGTAGGCCATGAAGGTATCGATTGGCATCTCAGCTCCAAATCTGGCGAACCCCGGGTCGGGGCCACGATGGGACGAGCGGTCGCGAACCGGCGACCGAGCGGGACCCCAACCTACGCGTCGGGCCGGGGCCGCGCCTCGGGCACCGCCACCAACCGGGGACGCAAGGCCGCCAGCAGATGGAACGACCCGGCCACCACCGTCACGCCGCCGGCCGCTCGGACCCAGCGGGCCGCCTGATCGAGGGTGGACACCACACATCGGTCGATCCCGGCGGCGCGGGCCGAGGCGGCCAGCTCCTCCGGGTCGGCCGACACATCGGCGGCCACGTCACCGGCCACGATCGGGAACTGCACCAGCACCAGGCCCCGGTCCCGATCCACCACCTCGGCCAGCAGGGCCAGCATGGCCGGCGCCTTCTTGTCCCGGCGACAGCCGAACACCCAGGGCCAGCGGGCCCCGGGGCCGGCGCCCAGCTCCCCCCGCAACCGGTCGATGAGCGCGGCCAGCTTCACCGGGTTGTGGGCGCCGTCGAGCACGGCTTCGGCCCCTTCGGGCGTGCGCACCCGCTCGAAGCGGCCGGGCAGCGCCAGCCCGTGCACCACCCGGGCCACCGCCGAGGCATCCGAGAGGTGGCCCTGGCGAGCGTCCAGCACCGCCACCGCCGCCTGCACCAGGGCCGTGTCCTCCACCAGGTGCGCCACCGCGCCGGGCCCCGCCGGCGGCGGACGCACCTGGTGGCACCGGCAGTGGACGGCGTCGGCCGCCGCCGCCACCGTGTCGTCGATGGCAGCCACGCCGTGATGGAGCACCACCGCCTCGCCCCCGGGAGCCAGGATGCCGGCCTTCTGGCCGGCGATGGCCTCCAGCGACGGGCCCAGCACCGCCTCGTGGTCGAGGTCGATCCGGGTGATGACGGCCAGCTTGTCGGCGCGGGTGACCGTGTTGGTCCCGTCGAAGCGCCCCCCGATCCCGGTCTCGAGCACCACCAGGTCGCAGCCGGCGCGCACGAAGTGGACCAGCGCCATGGCCAGGGTCACCTCGTAGTAGGTGGGCGGACCGTGGCGGGAGTCGGCCAGGCGGGCGGCGGCCGGGAGCACCGCGGCGAGCAGCGCGGCCACCTCGTCGGGCGAGCACCACTCCCCGTCCACCGAGAAGCGCTCGCGCAGGTCGTAGACGTGAGGAGACAGGTGCAGGCCGACCCGCTGGCCCGGCCGGGTCACCGCCGCGGCGATGCCTGCGGCCACGGTGCCCTTGCCCGCGGTGCCGGCCACGTGCACCACCGGCACCGCGTCCTGGGGTTGGCCCAGCTCGGCCAGCAGGGCCGCCGAGCGAGCCCATCCGTCGCCACCGCGGAAGAGCTGGTCGGGCGCCTGGAACAGGTCGACCTGCAGGAACTCCAGCGCCTCGGCCGCCGAGCCGGGCCGCCAACCGCTTCGCAGCCGGTCGACCGGGCCCGGGGTGGTCATCCGCCCGGGCCGCTCATGCGCCCGGGCCGGCGACGGGCCCCACGCCGACCGGGACGGCCGCGTCCTCGAACGGGTCGGGGCCCCCGGACATGGCCGCGGTGACGGCCGCGTCGTAGACCCCAACCGCGTCCGCCCGGCGGGCCGGCTCGAGGCGCACCAGGTGCTCGAAGGAGAGCCCCGAGTTCACCTCCAGCACCTGGCACGAGCCGTCGACCCCGTGGACCAGGTCCACCGCGGCCACGCGCAGGCCGAGGGAGTCGGCCGCGGCCAGCGCCAGCTCCTGCGATCCCGGTCGAGCGTCGTCCAGCCCGAACTCCCCCACGCGGGCGCCCAGGGCCAGGTTGAACAACGGCGCCCGGCGCCCGCGCCCGTCGGGCCCTCCCGGCGTCTTGGTGTAGCGCATGAGGGGTACGCCGTCGAGCACGATCCACCGCTCCTCGACGACCAGTTCGAGGAAGGGCTGGACCACCACCGACGGCTCCCGCTCCAGCAGCTCGAGCACGCGGCGGCGGACCTGGTCCCGGTCCCGGCACAGGAACACGCCATCGCCCGAGGAGCCCTCGTTGGGCTTGACGATCAGGGGTGGCGACCAGTCGGCCAGCACCTCGTCGAGCACGTCGGTGGCCCGGCGGCCATCCAACCAGGCCTGGCGCACGTCACCCAGGACCAGCCGGGTGGCCACCACGGTCACGCCGTCGCGCTCGAGCCGCTCGACCGCGGCCGACTTGTCCCGGGCCCCGGAGGCGGCCACCGCGCTGTTCAGCGAGAGCTGGTAGCCGTAGGTGGACAGGCTTCGTCGCCCGTCGCCCACCCGGGCCAACCAGCCCTGACCCCACTCCTCGTAGACGAGCCCGCGGGCCTGGGCGATCTCGACCAGGGCCTGGTTCAGGAACCGGTGATGGATCTCGCTCAATCGCTGACCGTCTCCAGCAGCTCGACCAGGTTGCCCTCCGGGTCGTGCACGAAGGCCTGGCGGGTCGGGCCGGCCGGCGACGGGTCGGTGATCTGCACCCCGCGACCTCGCAGCTCGATCACGGTCTCGTCCAGGTCGGCCACCCGCAGGGCGAAGTGCTGGCCCCGATCCTCGGGCGGGCGGCCCTCCACCAGGTGCAGCTGCTGGCCACCGGCGTCGAGCCAGGCGCCGCCGAACCCGAAGTCGGGCCGGTCCTGGCGAGGGACCAGGCCCAACACCTCCGTGTAGAAGGCGAAGGCAGCGTCGACGTTCGTGACGGTGATCGACACGTGGTGCACGGCCAGCGGTTGCATGGGTCCAGTCTGGCCCTCCGGGCTCCGGATCGCATACCGAGGTGCCGCCCGGGACCGCGGGACAGACTGGGACCATGCCCGATCGGACCCACCCCCACCAGGTCGCCGTGCTGGCCCCCATGCGCCCGGAGCTGCATCCGCTGGTCAAGACCATGGGACTGCGCCGCTCGGGGGCGGAGCCGCCGGTGTACCGGGGAATGGTCGGCGACGTCGGGGTGGCGGCCATGATGACCGGCATGGGCCTCGACAACGCGGCCCGCGTCACCCGCCACCTGATCGAGGTGTCCGGCTGCGATCACGTGCTGGTGGTGGGGATCGCCGGCGGGCTGGACCGGAGCCGACCCATCGGGTCGGTGGTGGTGCCCGAG
Organism: uncultured Microthrixaceae bacterium; assembly: GCA_963793965.1. GTDB lineage: Bacteria > Actinomycetota > Acidimicrobiia > Acidimicrobiales > Acidimicrobilacustridaceae > UBA4742. The sequence continues at coordinate 595,530 of CAWCCB010000001.1, read as the reverse complement.
ACGGTGCTCGACCTGGCCAGCGGGCAGACCTGGGCCGCCACCGCCCTCGGGGAACCGACCCAGGGACGCCTGGTCACCTCTGACGGCCTCATCGACGATCCCGCCGAGCTGGGCCGGCTGCGCGACCAGGGGTTCGCGGCCATCGACATGGAGACCTCGGCCATCGCCGCGGTCTGCCACGAGCACGGGATCGGGTGGACGGCCTTCCGGGGCATCAGCGACCACACCACCGACGACGGGGTCGACCAGGCCGTGCTCGGGCTGAGCCGACCCGACGGCACACCCGACCTGGCCGCGGTGGCTCGCCTGGTGGTCACCCATCCCGGACGCATCCCCAGCCTGGTCAAGCTGGGCCGCGGCATGCAGGCGGCGGTGGCCGCGGCCGTCGGCCGCGCCGTGGCCGACCTCACCTACAACTTGCGCCAGTAGATGCACACGGCTTCGCCCTCGATGACCTCGGGCACCTCACCCACCAGCTGGAACCCGAGTCGCTCGTAGAGCCGCCGGGCGGGGTTGGTGGCGAACACGAAGTTGAACTGCATGGCGTCGAAGCCCGCGGCCCGGGCCACCTCGAAGGACGCCTCGACCAGCGCCGTGCCGATGCCCTGGTCGCGGTGATCGGCGGCCACCAGGTAGCCGGCGTTGGCCACGTGCGCGGCCCGGCCCACCCCGTTGGGCTTGATCGTGCAGGCCCCGACCAGGGCCCCGTCGTCCAGGCGGCGCGCCACCAGGGTCTCGCGGGCCGGGAGCAGCCAGTACTGCTCGAAGTCGTGGAAGGACAGCTCGACCTGCGGATCCTGCGGGTAGCCCTCGCCGGCGACCACCGCGGCCACGAACAGCTCGAACAGCTCGAGGTGGTCGTGGGGGGTGGTGCGAGTGATTCCGACTCCCTCGCGGCGGCCGATCTCGGCGTGGCGCCCCTCGTCCATGACCCCAAGCCCTAGCATCCGACGCGCCGGGATGCACCGGCACAGGGTGCACCGACACGCGAGGTGCACCCGTGCACCGGTCCGGACAGGGATGGAGAGGTCCACATGCGATTGCTGATCCTGGGAGCCGGCGGCGTGGGCAGCTCGGCCTGCGCCCTCCTCGCCCGTCGGGACTTCACCGAAGCCGTGGTCGTGGCCGACTACTCGCAGGACCGGGCCCGCGCCGTGGTCGATCGCTACGGCGACGCCCGCTTCGAGGCGGCCCAGGTCGACGCCGGCGACGAGGGCGCCCTGGCCGAGCTCATGGCCAGCCACCGGGTGGACACCGTGCTCAACGCCGTCGATCCCCGGTTCGTGATGCCCATCTACCGGGCCGCCCTGGGGGCGGGGGTCACCTACCTGGACATGGCCATGAGCCTCTCGCATCCCCACCCCGAGGAGCCTCACGCCCAGACCGGGGTGAAGTTGGGCGACGACCAGTTCGCCCTGGCCGACGAGTGGGACCGTCGCGGGCAGCTGGCCCTGGTGGGGATGGGGGTCGAGCCCGGCCTCTCGGACGTGTTCGCCCGCCACGCCGCCGACCAGCTGTTCAGCCAGGTCCACGAGGTGGGGGTGCGCGACGGCGCCAACCTGGCCGTGGCCGGCTACGACTTCGCGCCGACCTTCAGCATCTGGACGACCATCGAGGAGTGCCTGAACCCGCCGGTGATCTACGAGCGGGACCGGGGCTGGTTCACCACCCCCCCGTTCAGCGAGCCCGAGACCTTCGTCTTCCCCGACGGCATCGGCGCGGTGGAGTGCGTCAACGTCGAGCACGAGGAGGTCCTGCTGATCCCCCGGTGGGTCGAGGCCGACCGCGTCACCTTCAAGTACGGGCTGGGCGACGAGTTCATCGAGGTGCTCCAGGTGCTGCACCGCACCGGACTCGACTCGACCGCGCCGGTCCAGGTGGGTGGCGCCTCGGTGAGCCCCCGCGACGTGGTGGCCGCCTGCCTCCCGGACCCGGTGAGCCTGGGTGACCGCATGACGGGCAAGACGTGCGCCGGCACGTGGGTGACCGGCGTGGGTCCCGACGGTCAGCCCCGGGAGGTGTACCTCTACCACGTGGCCGACAACGAGCAGACGATGCGCGACTACGGGTGCCAGGCCGTGGTGTGGCAGACGGCGCTGGGCCCGGCGGTGGCCCTCGAGCTGCTGGCCACCGGCGCCTGGAGCGGCGTGGGCGTGCTCGGGCCCGAGGCGTTCCCGGCCCAGCCCTTCCTGGACCTGTTGGCCGACCACGGGTCGCCCCACGGGTTCGAGGATCGAACCCGTGCCTGACCCGAACCCCGACCCCTGCAAGCGGCGGCAACCACTTGCCCCCAGGGCACGCGGCTGCCGCCGCTAGCGTGGTCGGATGGCCGAGAGCGAGAAGCCCCATGTGTTCGTCCCACCCGGCGAGGCGCCGCCGACCGAGCTGGTGATCGAGGACGTGGCCGTCGGAGACGGGGCCGAGGCCGCGGCCGGCCAGGACGTCGAGGTCCACTACGTGGGCGTGGCCTGGAGCACCCGCCAGCAGTTCGACGCCTCCTGGGATCGCGGTGACAGCTTCCGATTCGGCCTGGGCGCCGGACAGGTCATCAAGGGGTGGGACCAGGGCGTGGCCGGCATGAAGGTCGGTGGGCGCCGGCGCATCGTGATCCCGCCGCACCTGGGCTACGGCAAGGCCGGCGCCGGGGGCGTGATCAAGGGCGGCGAGACGCTGGTCTTCGTGGTCGACCTGCTGGGTACCAGCTGAGGGATCGGTCCTTCCCAGCCGAATCGACCGGCTCGGGATGGGCCGGTCCGCTAAAACGGTGGGATCCGAGAAGGTCGGCCGGATCCCGCTCCACGGATTTGACCCCGACCTGGACTACCCACAGGCTCGCAGCCGTGGACGAGGCAGCGTCGTGGCAGAGGCAAGTGTGATGGCGTGAGCGCCCCCACCACCATCCGGGTAGCGCGCGGCCGCGGCCAGCGTGGCCTCCTGGCCCTGGTCGGGGTGCTGGGGCTGGCCTACCTCGTCCACTTCCCGATCTTCACCTCGAACCGCCTCGACGTCGACGAGACCAGCGTGGGCTCGATCGCCCAGGGCCTGCTGCGGGGGGGCCACCTCTACGGCAACCTGGTGGATCGCAAGCCACCCGGGCTCTTCTACCTCTACGCCGGCAGCTTCTGGATCACCCACTCCAACAGCCTGATCCCGGTCCGCGTCCTCATCGTGGGGCTCGAGGCGGTGACCGGACTGATCATCGGGGTGGCGCTGTGCCAGGCCTGGCGCCACCGCATGGCCGTGGCCGCCCTGTTCGTGATGGGCACGGCCACCTTCGCCTACAACGACGCCCACGCCGCCGGGTTCGAGGCGGCCATGCTGCTGCCCATCACCCTGGCCTGGTGGTTCAGCCGCAAGGGCATGGCCGTGGCCGCCGCCCTGGCGCTGGTGGTGGCCGTGCTGATCAAGCAGCCGGCTGCGTTCACCGTCCTGCCCGTGGCCTACAACCTGTGGCGGCGTCCCGACGGTCGCCGCCAGCTGGCCATCTTCACCGCCACCGGGGCCCTGAGCTACGCCCTGGTGGCCTCGGTGTTCGGCCTGCGGTCCTTCCTGTTCTGGAACATCTCCAGCAACGGCGGCTACATCGGCGTCTACTCGCTGGTGGACACCATCGGCGTGGCCGTGCTCAGCACCGGGATCTACGCCGTCAGCCACGTGGTGATGGTGTGGTTGGCGGCCAAGGCCTGGCCCGACCGCAAGCTGCAGGTGGACCTGTGGTTGTGGCTGGCGTCGGCGCTGGTCGGCGTGGCGGTGGGCGGGCACTTCTTCGGCCACTACTTCTTCCAGGTGCTGCCACCGCTGGCCGCCATCGGCGCCACCCAGATGGCGGCGGTGACCCTGCGCAAGACCATGATCGTGGCCGGCGCCACCACCGCGGTGTGGCTGGCCGTGACCACGGCCATGCCCCGGCCCGACCTGCCGCCCTACAAGGCCGTGGTCAAACAGGTCGACCGCCTGACCACGCCGCACCAGTCGGTGTTCGTGTGGGGGTCGTACTCGGAGGTGACCTGGGCGTCGGGTCGGCCCATGGCCACCCGGTTCCCCCACACCAACTTCGTGACCGGCGTGGACCAGGCCAAGCCCACCAAGGGCGCCCTGAGCGACGTGTGCCAGGACCTCGATCACAGCCGACCCACGCTCATCATCGACACCAGCCCGGCCGGGCTGCGCGACGCCGGCAAGGTGCCGCTGTTCAGCGTGCCGGCCATGGCCAACCTGATGACCGCCTACGAGCCGGTGTCCGACGTCAACGGGGTGATCATCTACCGCCTCGAGCACCAGTGGTCGGGCTGCTGAGGGTCCCCGCGGGCGCTGGGGCGCTGACCGCCTCGTAGGATCGTGTCGTGAACGTGCTCAGCGGCGTCGTGGGCATGGTGGCGGTGATGCTGGCCGCCGGCGGCGTGTCCAAGGCCCTGGCCCCCGATCCCACGGTGGCGTCGTTCCGGGCCGTCGGTCTCCCCGGCCGCCGCGGGCTGGTGCGGGGCCTGGCCGTGGTCGAGGTGGGTCTGGGGCTGGGGCTGATCGTGGTGGGCACCCCCTGGCTGGCCACCCTGGCCGCGGCCGTGTTCATGGTCTTCACCGGCATCAGCGCCCGCCTCCTGGCCCTGGGCGACCAGGCCGCCTCGTGTGGGTGCTTCGGCGCCCAGTCGTCGCGGCCGTCGGTGCTGCACGTCGTCATCGACGGACTGGCCGCGGCCGTGCTGGCCGCGGCCGCCGTGGTCGGCCTGCCCGGCCTGGCCACCCATGCCGGATCCGTGGTCGACACCCTGGTCTACCTCGGGCTGGTGCTGGTGGGCGGCTACCTGCTGACGGCGCTGCTCACCGTGCTGCCCGACGCCCTCGACGCCGTGGCCGGGCGCAGCCCCATCATCCCGGCCGCCACCGAGTTCAAGTTGAGCCGATGATCGTCCTGGTCATCCTCGAGGGCGTGGTGGTGGCCCTGCTGGCCGTGCTGGTGGTCGGGCTGTTGCGCACCCACGCCGAGATCCTGCGCCGACTCCACGACCTGGGCGCCGGCGTGTACGACGACCAGGCGCCGGACCAGCCGTCGCGCCCGGCCCCGGTGGCCAGCCCGGTCCGCACCCAGCCGGGCGTGGCCGAGCCCCGCACCCGCGACACCCCCGCCTTCGACCTCTCGGGCACCACCCCCGACGGCGCGGCGGCGGTGGTGGGCGTGGTCGACCGACCCCACACCACCCTGCTGGCCTTCCTGTCCTCGGGCTGCACCACCTGTCGGGGGTTCTGGGACGCCTTCGCCGGGGGCGCGGCCGATGACCTGCCGGGCGTGGACACCCACCTGGTGGTGGTGACCAAGGGACCGCAGAACGAGAGCGTGTCCAAGGTGGCCGAGCTGGCCCGGGGCCGGGTGCGCACCGTCATGTCCTCGGAGGCCTGGCAGGACTACGAGGTGCCGGTCAGCCCGTACTTCGTGCTGGTGGACGGCCCGCGGGGCGAGATCCTGGGCGAGGGCTCGGGCACCACCTGGACCCAGGTGGCCGGCCTGCTCGAGCAGGCGTGCGCCGATGCCGGGCTCACGCCCACCGACGCCACGGCTGGTCCCGCCCGCGGCGGCGGCCGGTCCCGGGGTCTGAACGGCCCCGGACGCGAGCAGCGCGCCGACGAGGAGCTGGCTCGGGCCGGCATCGGTCCCGGCCACCCCAGCCTCTACGGCCTGGGCCCACCGGACGCCACCCCGGACCCGACCCCGCCGGCGACGCCGCACGGCGGCGGTGCCCCCGGCAAACCCGGACGCCCAGACGTGAGCCGTCGACTGCAGGCCCACGGGTTGTCGGCCGAGGTGGGCGGCGGATGGGAAGGCGAGATCTACCTGCGGCCCCCCGAAGCCGCCGCCCTCGGGCTCGTTCGGCGGCGCGCCCGGGACGAGCCGGCCCGGCCCGACCAGCCTGCCGCTGGCCGCCACCTATCCGGTGCTCCAGCTGGCCAACTTCTCGCTGCCCAGCCACCGGGGTGACTTCGGTGGCGGGGCGGTCGAGCTCATGGGTGCGCACAACATCTTCGTGTCGCTGTTCGAGTACGGCCACGAATCGGTGGGCACCGCCCTGTTCGCCACCCAGCACGCGCCCTGGCCGGTCGCCCCCGACGCGTTCGGCCCCAACCGCCTGCAGCGCCCCCTGCCGGGCCAGGGCGGGGGCCAGTGGTTCTTCACCCAGGCCGGGCGTCCGTTCTGCCTGTACGTGGTGCTGGGCAGCTACCTGCTGCGCCGAGCCAGCGTCCGGCCCCTCAATCGGGTCCTGCGCACCATCACCATCAGCTGACGGTCACGACCGCCGACTCGACCGTCGCTCCCCGGGCCGCCCGGCCGCGTGGCACCATGAGTCCTGTGAACAGCCTGATGCTGGCCCTTGGGCTCCTGGTGGCGGTGGCGGCCGCCATCCGATCCACCTGGTCGCCGTGCGGGCTGTCGATGCTCTCCACCCTCACCCCCCTGGCCGAACGCAGTCGGGGTCATCGCTACGGCGCCACCGCCGCCTGGTTCGTGGTGGGCGCCACCGTGGGCGGGGCCACGCTCGGCCTGGTGGCTGCGGGCCTGGCCGTCGGCGTCCGGGCCCTGGGTCCCAGCGCCGAGACCGACGGCGCTGGTGGCCGCGGTCGCTGCCCTGGTGGGCGGGGCTTCGGACATCGCCCCGTTCGGCCGGCGGCTGCCGTTCCACCGGCGCCAGGTCGACGAGCTGTGGCTGGGCCGCTACCGACGATGGGTCTACGCCAGCGGCTTCGGCTGGCAGATCGGCGCCGGCGTGGTCACCTACATCATGACCGCGGCCGTGTACCTGGTCGTCGTGCTCGCGGCGCTGACCGCCAGCCCGGCCGCGGCGCTGGCCACCGTGACGCTGTTCGGCCTGCTGCGCGGCCTGGCCGTGCTGCTTTCGGTGCGCATCACCACACCCGCGGCGCTCCACGCCTTCCATCGCCGCTTCGACGCCTGGGGTCCGGCCAGCCGGCAGCTGGCCATCGTCGTGCAGCTGGGGGTGGCGGTCATCGCCGCCATCGCCGTCGGGCCCCTGGCCGGCGCCTCGGTGGGCGTGGCGGTGGCCATCCTGGCCGCCGTCGACCTGCGCACGGCCCGGCCGTCGGTTCAGGCCCGGACTACGGCGCCGGGATCGGCCCGGGGTCGGGCGCGGCGAGCGGCCCTGCATGGCGGCCCACATCATCGGCAGCTGCATCGGCAGCCGGGCCCACACCGCCGCCACCTTGAGCTGATCGTCAGGGCCGGCGGTGGCGCTGACGTCGCGCGCCATCTGGAAGTTCCCGGGCCACACCGCCAGCAGCACCGCCACGCTGGCCGGGCCGGCCCAGCGCCGCCGGGTGAGCAGGCCGACCGCGCAGACCAGCTCGGCCACACCGCTCACGTAGACCAGCTCCGTCGCCGCCGGCAGCTCCGGGGGGATGAGCGGCTCGAACACCGACGGACGGACCAGGTGGACCAGGCCGCTGGCCAGGAACCCCAGTCCCATGGCCCGAGCCGGCCAGATGCGCTCGGCGTGGGCGTTCGACGGTCGAGATCGGCCCATCCCCCATCTTGGCCCGGGAGCGCAGACCTCGCACCCTCAAGAGCCGGGGCCGCCTGGCCGATGGTCAGGGGACGCCGCGAACAGCTGAGGAGGCCGCAGACATGGGACAAGTGGGGATGCCGCGTGCGCCGCGCACCATCGAGGAGTTGGGGATCTCGGGTTCGCTCGTGCAGGACCTGGCCCTGCGCCGAGCGCTCTACGAGGGCCGCTCGTCGACGCTCAAGCTGAGCCATGGGCTCGGCCTCAGCCTCGCGATCATCACCACCGTGGTCGAGGAGCTGCGCGACCTGCGCCACATCGACCTGCTCGGCCTCGAGGGCCGGGACTACATCTTCGAGCTGACCGAACAGGGACGCGACACCGCCCGGGAGCGCATGGACCTGTCCCGCTACGCCGGCATCGCTCCGGTCAGCCTGCGCGACTACAACGCCATGGTCACCGGCCAGCACTCCGACCCCACGGTCAGCCGGGACACGATGCGGGCCGCCTTCCGCGACCTGGTGATCGGCAATCGCATGCTCGACGAGCTGGGCCCGGCGCTGCTCACCGAGGGCGCCATGTTCCTCTACGGTCCCCCCGGCACCGGCAAGACCAGCGTGGCCGAGCGCCTCATCCGGGTGCACACCGAGGCGGTCTACGTGCCTCGCGCCGTCGAGGTCGACAACCAGCTCATCACCGTCTACGACCCCGTCATCCACCAACCTCTCGACGAGCAGCCTCCTGATCTCGACCCCCGGTGGGTGCTCTGCCACCGGCCCAGCATCGTGGTCGGTGGCGAGCTGACCACCGACATGATGGATCTGACCTATGAGGCCAGCAACGGCATCTACCTGGCCCCCATCCAGATGCAGGCCAACAACGGCCTGCTGGTCATCGACGACTTCGGCCGCCAGACCGTCAGCCCCGAGGCCCTGTTGAACCGCTGGATCGTGCCGCTGGACCGCCGGATCGACTACCTGAGCCTCTCCTACGGCGTGCGCTTCGACATCCCCTTCGACGTGAAGGTCGTGTTCTCCACCAACCTGGATCCCACCACGCTGGGCGACGAGGCCTTCTATCGCCGCATCCAGAACAAGATCCTGGTGTCGTCCATCAGCGACGCCGAGTTCGACGAGGTGCTGATCCGCTCGGCCGAGTCGGCCGGCATCACCATCGCCCCCGGCGCCGCCGACTACCTCCGCGAGGTCAGCCGCAACCTGGGCGACGGTGATCTGCGGCCGTACCTCCCCAAGGAGGTGTGCAAGATCCTCCGGGCGGTGAGCACCTACAACCAGACGGCCATGGTGCTCGATCAGTCCGCCGTCGACCGGGTGGCGTCCATCTACTTCACCCGCGCCGGCGAGATCCGCGCCACCATGGCCGAGGCCACCGCCGCCGATCCCCCGACCCAGGCCCGGCCGGGTCTGGCGTCCAGCCCCAGGGCTCCCGCGCCGGCCGCGGCCGCACCGGCGGCGGGACCGGCGACCCGCCTGTCGCCCAGGCGCCCCTGGCCCCCGTGCCGAGTCGCCAGGCCGAAGCGCCGGCACCCCCGCAGGCCGCGGGCGCACCCGACCAGCAGGCCTCGGCCCCATCCGCCCCAGCGCCCCTTCTGAGCGCGCCCGTCGCCCCGGACGGGGCCGCGGCCGCGCTGGTCTAGGTTCGCGGGACGGCCCGGCTCGGCCCGCGCCCGGGTCGATCGGTCAGCCAGGGTCAGGGAGGCCGCCCCATGAGCACCACCATCGCGATGGACTTCGCCGAGCTGACGCGGTTTCCCGACGACGACCGCGAGACGCTCTACGAGCGCGGCCGGACGCTGCGCCAGGACTCGCCCCGTCGGGCCCACGCCGGCTGGACACCGCCCGACGACCGGCCCGACCCGCTCGAGCTGCTGGAGTGGACCAACCGCAACCGCGTGCCCGAGCTGATCCCCATCCGCTGGGGTCGCATGCTGGCCTCGCCCTTCGCCTACTACCGCGGCTCGCCCTACGTGATGGCCAGCGACCTGTCGTGCACGGCCTCCAGCGGCATCAACGTGCAGATCTGTGGCGATGCCCACCTCATGAACTTCGGGATGTACGCGGCCCCGGATCGCCATCTGGTGTTCGACGTGAACGATTTCGACGAGACCCTGCCCGGTCCCTGGGAGTGGGACGTCAAGCGGTTGGCGGCCAGCGTGGTGGTGGCCTCTCGGGCCAACGGCTTCCGCGAGACCAAGGCGGTGGCCGCGGCCACCGCCGTCGGGCGCGCCTACCGCACCGCCATGTCCAGCTACGCGCAGATGTTGATGCTCGACCTCTGGTACCAGCGCACCGATCTGGACGAGGCGCAGGCCTCCCCCTACTCGACGCCACTGATCGACGCGGCCGAGCAGATCATCGCCAAGGCCCGGGCCAACACCAACCTGCACGCCTTCGAGAAGCTGGCCCACCTGGTGGACGGCGAGCTCGAGCTCATCGAGAAGCCACCGGTGGTCGAGCGCATCCACGACCCCGCCATCCTGGGCCACACCAACGACCTGATGGAGTCGTACCTGTCGTCGCTGTCGGAGGAGCGCCAGCTGCTCATGCGCGGCTTCCGGTTCGTCGACGCGGCCCGCAAGGTGGTGGGCGTGGGCAGCGTGGGCACGCGGTGCTTCATGGTCCTGCTCGAGGGCCGGGTCAACGGGGGCCCGTTGTTCCTGCAGGTCAAGGAGGCGGAGTCGTCCATCCTCGAGCCGTTCGTGGGCCAGAGCCGCGCTCGCCAACCACGGGCAACGGGTCGTGGTCGGCCAGCACCTGATGCAAGGCGTCAGCGACATGATGCTGGGGTGGCTCGGCTTCGACAGCCGCTGCTACTACGTGCGCCAGCTGCGAGACATGAAAGGTTCGGTGGACACCGCGGCCATGACGCCGACCCAGCTGCGCGACTACGGCGCGGCCTGCGCGGCCACCGTGGCCCGAGGCCACGCCCGGACGGGTCTGGCCGCGCTGATCAGCGGATACCTGGGGTCGAGCACCAAGTTCGACGACAGCCTGGCCGCGTTCGCGGTCGACTACGCCGACCAGAACGAACGGGACTACGAGCAGTTCTCGGCGGCCGCCCGAGACGGTCGGATCGAGGTGGCCACGGGCCTCTGAGCGCGCGACCCCGACTCAGCCGGCGCCGGCGCCGGCGCCCCGGCGTCGCCACCGTGGGCAGGGGGCGAGTGGCCACATACGACACAGCCGCCTCGAACAGGCCGGCCACCACCAGGGTCACCAGCAGGCCGACCCAGCCGCTGACCACGAACAGCAGGGCCAGCACGGCCACCGCCAAGCCACCCCAGCGCAGCAGGGCCACGTGGTGGCGAGCCCAGATGACCGGCTTGGGCACCTCGTCGGCGGGCACCCGGCCGGCCAGGTAGCGGCCCATCCGGGCCGAGCGGCTGCGGATGCGGCGGGCCCACCGGCTGTCTCCGGTCAGGAAGGCGATGATGGCCACAGCCAGCCCCAGCACCAACAGGGCGCGGGTGATGAGGTCGAGTCGGCTGACGAGCTGGGAGATGGTGGCCTTGGCCGCGTCGCGAGCCTGGGCGTTGCCCACCAGGCCGACGATCTGGCCCTTGATGACGCGGGCCACGGCGGTGGCCACCACCAGGGCGGCCACCGATCCCAGGGCCAGGCCGATGATGGCCCGTCGACGCTTGTGCGCCAGCGCGATCGTGCCGGCGAAGAGCAGCACGGTCAGGATGAGCACGATCAGCGATGACGGCGTTGAACAGCTTCAGGCCCTCCTGGGCCAGCTTGAGCTGATCGCTCTTGAACACGGTGATGACACCGAAGTCCGAGGGGAGCGGGCGACCCAGGGCCGAGCTCAGCTTGGCCCGGGCCTGGTCGGGGGTGATGGAGGCAGCCAGCTTGGGGATCTTGTCCCCACCCAGGATGCCCGGAGCCTTCTCACCCACGACCGTCAGGGCCCGGCTGATCATGGGGAACAGGTTGAGGGTGACCTCACCGTTGGCGGTGCTCACCCCCTTGATGGTCTCGCCCTTGAGGATCTTGACCGCGGTGGCATGGGCCACCCGGTTGGCCTGGACCCAGAAGTCCTGGAACTGCTTGGTGCTCAACAGCTGGGTGACGGTCTTCTGCACGAACTGCTGGGCGGCCACGCTCAGGGGCTGGGCCAGGAAGTCGGCCTTGGCCGGCAGGGCGTTCTCGGCCACCTTCTGCACGTCGAGCGCCTGCATGACCTCGTTGGTCAGGGTCACCGCCACGGCATCGATGATGCGCGGATCCTTGGCCAGCGGACCCACCGCGGCCACCCAGGAGTCGGTGTTGAGCAGCGTCCGGTGGGCCCACACCCCCACCGCGCTGACCAGCAACGAGATGCAGGCCAGCACCGCCAGGATGCCGACCAGCACCTTGCGCCACCGGCGACCGACGCCACCGATCGATCCAGTGGGCGCGGGCGTGGTGGCAGCGGTCACGCGCCCATCGTGTCACGCCGAACCACCGACCCGCCGCCATACCGCGAGCCCGACCGGGACGGCCCGCGGCGGGGCCCGGCCGTGCTCAGATGTCGATCACGGTCCGGATGCCGCGGCTGGCGCGCAGATCGTCGAAGGCCACGTTGATCTGGGCCAACGGCTGGTGGCTGGTGATGAGGCCTTCCAGGTCGAGCCGGCCGGCCTGCCAGAGCGACACCAGGCGGGGGATGTCCCGGCGGGAGTTCACGCTGCCCAGCAGGCATCCGATGAGACGCTTGGCCGTGGCCGCGAACACCGTCGGCGACTCGATGACCAACTGCTGGTCCAGCGGGGCGACGCCCACCATGACCGTGGTGCCGCCCAGGCGGGTGGCGGTCAGCCCGGTGTTGATCAGGGCCGGCCGTCCCACCGCGTCGAAGGCCACGTCCACCCCCACACCGCCGGTCAGGTCCATGGCCACCGTGGTCACGTCGTCGGTCTGGGGATCGATGGCGTGGGTGGCCCCCAGGCGCAGGGCGGCCGCCCGCCGCTCGGGCACCGGATCCGAGGCGATGATGATCGAGGCTCCGGCCAGGCGGGCGCCCTGCACGATCGACAGGCCGATGCCCCCCAGACCCAGCACCGCGGCGGTGTCACCGGCCCGCAGGCCGGCGGTGTAGAGGGCGGCCCCCACGCCGGTCTGCACCGCGCAGCCGATTACGCAGGCCACATCCAGGGCCACGTCCGGATCGATGCGCACCGCCCCCTCCTGCTGGATCACCACCTGCTCGGCGAAGGCGGCCACCGCCAGGCCGCGGTACACGGTCTGGCCCCCTCGGCTGAGCCGCGTCCCCCCGTCGAGGTGGGTGGAGCTCATCATCGAGAGGCTGTTCACGCAGCTGCTGGCCTCCCCCCGCAGGCACCAGTAGCAGTGGCCGCAGGGCGGGCAGGGGGTGAGCACCACGTGATCGCCCACCGCCAGGTCGGTCACCTGCGGTCCCAGGGCCTCGACCACCCCGGCCGCCTCGTGACCCAGCACCACCGGCAGCGGAGCCGGCAGGTCGCCGTCGACCAGGCTCAGGTCGCTGTGGCACACCCCGCAGTGCGCCACCCGCACCAGCACCTCGCCGGCGTGGGGCTCGTCGATGACCACGTCGTCGTACACCTGCAGCGGGGTACCGGGTGCCTCCAGGACGGCGGCGCGCATGTCGGGCTCCGATCGCGAGTGGGTGGGACGGCCGGAGGCTAACAGGGGCCGCCTCGCCCTCAGCGATGCGATGATGCGATCGTGACCTCCTCAGAACCTGCGCCTGCGAGTCCGGCCGCTCGTCCCCGATCCCCGACGACGAGTTGGCCGGCCTGCTCGAGGTGGCGGTCGATCTGGTGCGCCAGGCCGGCGAGCTGACCTTGCGGTGGTTTCGCGCCGAGGACCTGGCCGTGGAGCGCAAGGGGGACGGGACGCCGGTGACCGCAGCCGACAAGGCGGCCGAGCGCTTCCTGCGCGAGGAGATCGCCCGGCGGTTCCCCGACGACGCCGTGGTGGGCGAGGAGGAGGCCGACACGGCCGGCGCCTCCGGTCGGACCTGGGTGATCGACCCCATCGACGGCACCAAGGCGTTCACCCACGGCGTGCCGCTCTACTGCAACCTGCTGGCGGTCGAGGACGCCCACGGGCGCGGCGATCGGGGTCATCAACCTCCCGGCGCTGGGTGAGACCGTGTACGCCGGCCGGGGCCTGGGCTGCTTCGTGGACGGCCGACCGGCACGGGTCAGCGCCCGGGACCGGGTGGCCGGCTCGTACCTGTGCGCCACCGGCTTCGATTACTGGAGCGAGCCCATGGTGGCCGCCGCCCGGGCCAGCGGCGCCGCCCTGCGCACCTGGGGCGACGGATACGGCTACGCGCTGGTGGCCACCGGTCGGATCGACGCCATGTGCGATCCGGTGGTGGCCCGGTGGGACGTCGCCCCGATGCCGGTGATCCTGGCCGAGGCCGGTGGTCGCTTCACCGATCTCGACGGGCGCGCCCGGCACCCTGGGGGGCAGCGGCCTGGCCACCAACGGCCGGCTCCACGACGACTGGCTGGCCCGCTTCGACGGCCTGGACCGCTGACACCTGGACGCCGAAGGCGCCCGCCGGGAGGCTTGCCGACCAGAGGGCCGAGCAAGTCGGCGCGTGCCGCCCGGAGCCCGGGGGCCGGTACGGTGCGTCCCATGATCGTGGCCTCCTCCACACCGGCCCGGCCGCGGCCATGAGCCCACTGCTGGGCCTGCTGCTGGCCAACCCCCTGGTGGCCAAGCTGGCCACCACCGTCACCACCTTCGCCCCGGGCGACCCCAAGCTGGCCACCAGCGACCCCAACAACCCCACGGGGCTGGTGATGGTGATCCTGGTGAACCTGCTGATCATCGGTGGCGGCGTCCTGCTCTACCTGCGCCACCGGCGCCGGCCCGAGCCGGAGACGTCCGAGCCCGCCCCGGGGTCGACGAGCACCACGACCGCGCCCAGCGCGGACTGAGCGGCCCGGGGCTCCGGGACTACTGGCGGTCAGGTCCGTCGGCGCGGAGCTGCTCCACCGCGGTCATGGCCGACCGGAGCTGATCGATCCACTCCCCCTGGTGCCGATCGACCAGGCGAACGCACCAGGCCAGCGCCTCACTGCGGCTGCGGGCCACGCCGGCGTCGATCAGCGTGTCGAGCACGGCCCGCTCCCGCATGCGCAGCCGGGTCATCACCGGCGCGCTGTGGGTGGTGAACAGCTCCTCCACCTCCCCGCACCGGGCTCCCCAGGACACCTTGCGCCCCCACAGCAGCTCGGCCTCGGTGGCGATCTTGACCCTGTGGTCCCTCGTGTCCTCGCGGAACCCGCTGATCCGCGCCCGATGGGCCACCTCGGCCTCGTCGTCGGTCAGCTCGGCGGCCGCCGAAGGCACGTCCAGCGCACCCACGATCAGGATCTCGTCCCGGTCGGCCGAGACCTCGGGCGGGTCCGAGAACCACGTATCGGGCATCCGCCCGGCGAACCAGCTCCGCACCTCTCCGACCGACCAGACCCGTGTCGTTGTCATACTTACATGATTACAGCATTACTTCGAGTCTGGCAACCGGCTCTGGAGCGGGTTCAGAACCGGGCGGAACCGGCCGCGCTCAGGCGGTTCTGCCAGGCGCTGGCCTCGGCGATAGCCGAGGCGTAGCTGGCCTTGCGTCGCGCCACCCGGCCGATGCTGGCCTCAGGCGGAGCCACCGGCCCGGCGTACTGAGCCTCGATGCCGTCCTTGAGCATGGTCAGGGCCTCGGAGCGCAGCTGGGACACCCGGGACTCGGTCACGCCCAGGAAGCGGGCCAGCTCCTGCGAGGTGCGGTTCTCCAGGAAGTACCCGACGATCACCAGGCGGTGGCGCTCGGGCAGCAGGTGGATGGCGTCACGCAGGTAGGCGTGCAGCTCCCGGCTCTCGAGCTCCTCGAGCGGCTCGACCGTGCTGCGGTCGCGCAGCACGTCCACCAGGGTCAGGTCCTCGTCGCCGGCGTCGTTGACCTCGTGCTCCAGGGCCAGGACCACCGAGCGGAACAGCCGATCCCGCAGGCGGGCCAGCTCCTGATCGGTCATGCCCAGGGCGCTCGCCATCTCGGGCGAGGACGGGATGCGGCCCAGCTCGGTGGCCAGGCGCTGCTCGACCGACTCCAGCCGACGGGCCAGCGTCCGCACCGAGCGGGGGGCCCAGTCCGCGGCCCGCACGGCGTCGAGGATGGCGCCCCGGATGCGCTGGGCGGCGAACCGGTCGAAGGGCACGCCCCGGGACTCGTCGTAGCGGCGAGCCGCCTCGACCAGACCCAGCGCGCCGGCCCGGGCCAGCTCGTCGCGGTCGACGTGTCGTGGGAAGTGCACGGCCACCTGGAAGACGATGTGCTTCACCAGTGGCAGGTGCTCTTCGATCAGCCGGGACAGCTCTTGGGTCTCGGTCTTCGTGGTGGTCATGGCAGTCGCCCTCCCTCGCTCCAACGCACCGAGTCTTCGTCGCGGCCTGGGGAGAACTTTAGGAGTTGGACCGAATTCCGATAAATTTCACGCGTGTCATTTCGATAAACCACGCTGCGTGACAACGCTGTGACCTGGGACTACGTCAGGTGACTGTCGCGTAGGCCGTGCGACCCATAGACCTGAGTCGTTCAGCCTCATTCTGTGGATAACGCGCGCCGATCAGTGGGAAAGCCGAGCCAGATATCAGGCAGATCCGCCACCGGCATTGCGCTGGAACACCGCCGAGCGCACCCCGCGACGGCGCAGCTCGGCCAGGAAGGTCGTGGGTTCGACCAACTCGGCCAGCCCAGCTGCCCCGGGACGGGTGCTCCGGCCCTGGACGGCCCACAGGGCGGCCAGGGCGCCGACGGCGCCGGCCGCCACCGCCGGACGATCCATGGAGCCGAGGACGGTGACGTCGCGACTACCGCCACGCCGGCCCCGCACCTCCACCCGCACCGCGCCCGGGCCGCCCTCGGGATGCGGTGGTCTGAGCATGGGCAACCGGGCGGTCAGTCGATCACGCCGGGTGGCCGCCAGGCGAGCGGTGACCCGGCGCACGCCAGCGAAGGCGGGGACCAGCAGGAGCGCGTCGGGCAGGGCGGCGCGGTAGCAGTCCTCGGCGCCCACCGGGTCCGGGAACCAGCACAGCTCGCGGCCGCTGCCCGAAGGCCGGTGGACCCACCCGCCGTCGCGCCAGTCCACGGCCATGCCGCCCAGGGCCCGGTGGTGCTGGCGGGCACAGGCCGGTCCCCCGGTGCCCACCTTGGCCACGTGCACCTCGTCCACCTCGTCGAAGCCGGCCGCGGCCCGGGCGGCCAGCACGCAGGTGAGGCCCGGACCGAAGCCCGCCCCCACGGCCACGGTGACCCCTCGTTCACGGGCCTCGGTGTCCAGGTCGAGCAGGGCCCGCACGTCGGCGATTGCGTCGGACGTGGAGACCACCGACTGGCCGCGAGCTACGGCCCGACGGGCCAGCGCACCATGATCGCCGGGCGGACCGGCCAGCACGACCACCGCGGCTTCCACCGGATCGGCGAAGGGGGCCAGGTCGACGACCGCGCCCTCCCCCAAGGATCGGGCGATGGTCTCCAGGCGCGGGCCGCGCTCGTCTCGCAGGACGACCTCGTCCACGCCCTCGGTGGACAGCAGCTGTCGCGCCACCCGGGCCCCGACCGCGCCCACGCCCAGGACCGCCGCGGTGGTCATGCGGGGGGCCGAGAAGCGCTCAGGGCTGGTCTCCGTCGACCAGCTCGCGCCAGCCGCCGTCCTGGGGCGGCGTGCCGCCCGAGCCCCGAACCCGCAGCACCGCGGCGACGGCTCCGGCGATCCCCAGGGCCACCAGTGCCCGGCGCAACATCTTCACCGGGCCAACCCTAGCGGGAGCCCTACCACCGCTGGGCCGGCCGGGTCACCCTCGGCTCGCACCTCCGGATCGGGTCCGCTCATCCCGCTCGACGGGTGGCCACCACCACGTAGCCCATCGGGAACTCGTTGGGCTCACGCGCCGCCAGCCACCGGCCCAGGCGCGTGACCTCCTGGGGCCGTGGCGGGACGATGGCCTTGCGGGCCTTGCGCAGGCCCCGGCGCAGGACCGACGACGACGCCGTCGAGGTGACGACCAGGTCGAGCGCGGCCGGCAGGCGACCCCCGAAGGCCCGGATGTCGATGTCGAAGGGCTGGTCTTCGAAGAGCTGCTCCAGGCCGTAGCGCGTCAGGCGCTGGTAGTCGTGGGGGGAAGCGACCACAGTGTCGAAGCTGGAGCCGGCCAAGGGCAGGGCGTGAGCGTCGCCGCGGATGTCGGGGCCGTAGCTCGCGTCGATGTCGACCGATACGGTGGTGGCGCTGCGGGCGAACGGATGCTCGCCCACGCCCAGCTCGAGCACCACGCCGGTGAGCAGGCCCGCATGCTCGGCCAGTACCGCGGTGGCCGCCATCCGGTTGAGCGTCACCGGTGGGAGGCTCGGGGCCGGAGCGGCGGCCCCGAGAACACCGCGCCGGCCGACGCCGATCGACGCCGTTGTGGGGCTAGTTGGAATCGAACCAACGACCTCATCCTTATCAGGGATGCGCTCTAACCGACTGAGCTATAGCCCCGCTTGGAGCGGATGGCACGGTACTCGGCCCGGCCGGGTCGATCCACTTGGCTTCCGCCGTCGGCGCACCCGGTCGGGCTCGGGACGTGGCCTCGGCGCCGCCGACCCGCACCTCGACCTCGGTGGCCCCGTCGCGGGCCACGAACCGCACCACCCGTCCGCCGTTGGCTCGGGCGGCGGCATCGGCCGCGTCGCGACCACCCTCGACTCCGGCCAGGGCGGCGGCATCGGCGGCGGTGCGAGCCCGGGCCCGGTCGACCACCTCGACACCCAGGCGGGCCATGGCCAGCGCCGCGGCCATCCCCACCAGGATCACCAGGGCCATCAGGGGCAGAACCTGCCCACGGTCACCGAACCTCGGCCTCTTCGCGACACCTCCTCGCGACGCCATGGCGCCCACCTCCACCGATCGGGGGATCGACCTCGGGGAAGGTGGGTCGGCGCTGGCCGACGATGGTCAGGCAGATCTGGGCTACTCCTCAGCCTGCAACACGGGCGCCACCGAGGCAACCGTCTCGTCGCCGCCGAGGTTCATGACCCGCACACCGGTGGCGTCGCGGCCCTGCGAGGAGATCTCGCGCACCGACATGCGGATCAGGGTGCCGCTCGAGCCGATGATGAAGATGTCGTCGTCGAGACCCACCATGAAGGCCGCCACCACCACGCCCTTGCGAGCGGTGATCTTGATGCCCTTGACCCCCTGGCCGCCACGGCCCTGCACGTTGAACTTGTCGAGCTGGGTGCGCTTGCCGTAGCCCCCGTCGGTGACCAACAGGATGGAGGCGTCGTCGCGGGCCACGTCGCAGGACACGACCTGATCGTCGGGCTTGAGCTTCATGCCTCGGACGCCGGCCGCGGCCCGACCCATGGCCCGCACCTCGTCCTCGGCGAAGCGGATGGTCATGCCGCCGCGGCTGACCATGAAGATGTCGTCGCCACCGTTGGTGGGGATGACCTTGACCAGCTCGTCGCCGTCGCGCAGGTTGATGGCGATGAGGCCGGCCCGCAGCGACGAGTCGTACTCGGTGAACTTGGTCTTCTTGACCTGGCCCTTGCGGGTGGCGAAGAACAGGAACCGGTTGGTCTCGTAGTCGCGGGTGTCGATGATGGCCTGGATGGTCTCGCCCGGCTGCAGAGGCAGCAGGTTGACGATGGCCGTGCCTCGGGCCGTGCGCTCCTTCATGGGGATCTCGTGGGCCTTGAGCCGGTACACGCGGCCCAGGTTGGAGAAGAACAGCAGGTAGGCGTGGGCCGAGGTGTGGATGATGTGGTTCACCCAATCCTCGTCGCGCAGCTTGGCCCCGGCCACCCCACGACCACCGCGGCCCTGGGTGCGGAAGGCGTCGGCCGCCACCGTCTTGATGTAGCCCTTGGCCGACATGGTGACGACCAGGTCCTCGTCGTCGATGAGGTCCTCGATGTCGAGGTCGCCCACATCGAAGGTGATCTCGGAGCGGCGGGGTGAGGCGAACTTCTCCCTGATCTCGCCGATCTCGGACTTGATCACGCCGCGCAGCTTGCCGTCGTCGGCCAGGATCGACTCGAGCTCGGCCATCAAGGCCAGCAGCTCGGCCATCTCCTCTTCGAGGTTGGCCCGGCCCAGGCGGGTGAGGCGCGACAGCGTCATGTCCAAGATGTGCTCGGCCTGTACGTCGCTGAACTCGAAGGGCTCGGCCATGAGCGCCGTCTTGGCCGCGGCCCGGTCCTCGGCGGCCCGGATGGCGGTGATGATCTGATCGATCATGTCCAGGGCCTTGATCAGGCCCTCGACGATGTGGGCCCGCTTGCGGGCCTCGTCCAGCCGGTACTGCGAGCGGCGGGTGATGACCTCGACCTGGTGGTCGAGGTAGGCGACCAGGGCGTCGCGCAGGTTGAGGGTGCGCGGGATGCCGTCGACCAGGGCGACCGTGTTGACCGCGAAGTTGGTCTGCAGCGGCGTGCGCTTGTAGAGGTTGTTGAGGATCACCAGGGCCGGCGCGTCGCGCTTGAGCTTGATGATGATGCGCATGCCCGTCTTGCCCGAGGACTCGTCGTTCAGGTCGGCCACGCCGTCGAGCTCGCGGCTGTCGATGAGGTCCTTGATCTTGGTCAGCAGGGCGTTGGGACTGACCTGGTACGGCAGCGAGGTGACCACGATGCGGTCGCTCCGGGGCCCTTCCTCGATCTCGGCCTTGCCCCGGACCTTGATGGAGCCCTTGCCGGTGCGATAGGCGTCGAGGATGCCCGAGCGGCCCATGATCAGCCCGCCGGTGGGGAAGTCCGGGCCCTTGACGAAGGCCATCAGGTCATCGGGGGTGGCCTCGGGGTGCTCCAGCAGGTGGACGGTGGCGTCGATCACCTCGCCCAGGTTGTGGGGCGGGATGTTGGTGGCCATGCCCACGGCGATGCCCTGGCTGCCGTTGACCAACAGGTTGGGGAACCGCGCCGGCAGGACCAGCGGTTCGTCGACCTCTCCCGAGTAGTTGTCGGCGAAGTCGACGGTGTTCTCGTCGATGTCGGCCAGCATCTGCAGGGCGATGGGCGTGAGCCGGCACTCGGTGTATCGGGCCGCGGCGGGCGGATCGTCGAGCGAACCGAAGTTGCCCTTGGGGTGCACCAGTGGATGGCGCAAGCTGAAGTCCTGCCCCATGCGCACCAGGGCGTCGTAGATGGCCGAGTCGCCGTGGGGGTGGTACTTGCCCATCACATCGCCGGTGACCCGGGCGCACTTCAGGGTGGGGTTGGTGGGCAGGGCCCGCATGTCGAACATGCCCCACAGGATCCGGCGATGGACTGGCTTGAGGCCGTCACGGGCATCGGGCAGGGCTCGGGCGGTGATGACCGACATCGAGTAGTCCAGGAAGGATCGCTCCATCTCCTCCTGGATCTCGATCGGTTCGACCCGGTTGCCGCCATCGCCAGGCGACCCGGGGCCGTCGACGTCGGTGGGGGGTGTCACATCGCTCATGCGGGGGTCCTCCGGGGTGCGCGTCCTCAGATGTCGAGGAAGCGCACGTCCTTGGCGTTGGTCTGGATGAAGTGCTTGCGGGCCGCCACATCGTCGCCCATGAGGCGGGAGAAGACGTCGTCGGCGATGGCCGCGGCCTCGACCGACACCTGAAGCAGGGTGCGCTTGGAGGCGTCCATGGTGGTCTCGCCCAACTCGTCGAAGTCCATCTCGCCCAAGCCCTTGAGCCGCTGGAACTCCCGCTTGTGGTTGGGGTTGTCGACCAGGAAGGCGTCCTTGGCCGCTTCGTCCTTGAGGTACACCTTCTCGCGGCCCACCACGGTGGAGAACAGCGGGGGCTGGGCGATGTAGACGTGCTCGCGCTCGACCAGCTCCTTCATCTGGCGAAAGAAGAAGGTGAGCAGCAGGGTGCGGATGTGGCTGCCGTCGACGTCGGCGTCGCACATCAGGATGATCTTGTTGTAGCGGATCTTGCTGACGTCGAACTCTTCCTGGCCCACACCGGCGCCGATGGCCGAGATGAGGGCCTGGACTTCGTTGTTCTTGAGCATCTGGTCGATGCGGGCGCGCTCGACGTTGAGGATCTTGCCTCGGATGGGCAGGATGGCCTGGGTGCGCGGATCACGGGCCTGGGTGGCCGAGCCTCCGGCCGAGTCGCCCTCGACGATGAACAGCTCGGCCTCTTCGGGATTGGTGGTGGCGCAGTCCTTGAGCTTGTCGGGCATGCCCGCACCCTCGAGAGCGGACTTGCGGCGGGTGGCGTCGCGGGCGCTGCGGGCGGCCTGGCGGGCCCGAGCCGCCTGGATGGCCTTGGCCACCACCTTGCGGCCCTCGGTCGGGTTCTCCTCGAACCACTGACCCAGCTTGTCGTTGGTGGCCCGCTCGACCAGCGACCGGACCGACACGTTGCCCAGCTTGCCCTTGGTCTGGCCCTCGAACTGGGGCTCGCGCAGACGCACGCTGATGATGGCGGTCAGACCCTCACGGATGTCCTCGCCGGCCAGGTTCTCGTCCTTCTCCTTGAGCAGAGTCTGGGACCGGGCGTACTTGTTGACCACATTGGTGATGGCCTTGCGGAAGCCCTCCTCGTGCATGCCGCCCTCGATGGTGGCGATGCCGTTGGCGAAGGAGTGCAGCCCGTCGGAGTTGTACCCGGTGTTCCACTGGAAGGCGATCTCGACCTCCTGCTCGTCCTCGGTCTGCTCGTAGTAGCCGACCTTCTTGAACAGGGCCTCTTTGGTCTGGTTGACGTGGCGCACGAAATCGCTGATGCCGCCGTCGTACTTGTAGTTCACCGGGGCGGGATCGAAGCCCGGGCGCTGGTCGCGGAAGCGGATCTCCAGCCCTCGGTTGAGGAAGGCCATCATCTGGAAGCGCTCGAGCAGGGCCTGGGACCGGAACTCGGTGGTCTCGGTGAAGATCGTCTGGTCCGGCCAGAAGCGGATGGTGGTGCCGGTGCGCCCGCGGGGCGCCTTGCCGATGACCTTGAGCTTGGTCTTGAGCCGCCCGCCCCGCTCGAAGTCGATGTAGTGGCGGTCGCCGTGGAGGTCGACCTCGCACTCGAAGCGCACCGACAAGGCGTTGACCACCGAGACGCCCACGCCGTGGAGGCCGCCGGAGACCTTGTAGCTGTCGCCGTCGAACTTGCCACCCGTGTTGAGCTGGCTGAGCACGGCCTGGACCGCGGGCATCCCCTTGAGCTTGGGGTCCTTCATGGGGTCGACCGGGATGCCCCGGCCGTCGTCGATGACCTCGCAGCCCCCGTCGGCCAGCAGGGTCACGTCGATGCGGGTCGCCTCGCCGGCCATGGCCTCGTCGACCGAGTTGTCGACCACCTCGTAGACCAGGTGGTGCAGGCCGCCCGACCCCGGTCGAACCGATGTACATGCCCGGTCGCTTGCGGACGTGTTCGAGCCCCTCGAGAGCGGTGATGGAACTGGCGTCGTAGGAGTCGGTGGTGGTGGCCAAGGCGTGGCCTTTCAGGCGTCGCGGAACAACAGGAGCAGCGGATGAACCACGGCTTCGACCGACCCCGAAAATGGAGAAAATCGCAGGTCAGGAGCGTGATTCACGATGCCGCAAGTCTACCAGACGCCTACGACACACCGGTTCATCTCGGGCACCATTCGGTGCCCGTCTCAGCCGGGTCCGGCGATCACCCGGACCTGGATGGCGCGCACCTCGTCAGACCCCGTGGACTGGCCGATCCGGGCCACCAGTTCGGACTCCAGGAAGCGCAGCTGGGTCGCCCAGGCCGGGTCGCTGACGGCCACCACCAGCACCCCGTTTCGCAGCGAGCGGGGGTGGGCGTGGCCGGCCAGCTGGGGTCCGACGATCTCGTCCCAGTCGGCGAAGACCGAGCCGGTGGCCGCCACCGACGCCGAACCCCAGCCCCGCAACAGCCGATCGACGCTCTCGCGCACGGGAGCCGGATCCGGCTGCTGATCCGAGGGCAACGGCTGCCAGGGCATGGACGGAGTCTCGCGCTCAGCCAGGGTGCACCGTCCCGTCGGCGATGCGCAGCACCCGTTCGGGCACCGCGCCCGGCGGCAACGGTCCGGCCGTGGTCAACAGCGTCTGGGCCGATCCCAACGACTCGACCAGGGCCCGGCTGCGGTCCGGGTCCAGCTCGGAGAACACGTCGTCGAGCAGCAGCAACGGCGGGGTGCCCGCCGCGGCCGTGACCACCTGGTGCGCGGCCAACCGCATGGCCAGGGCCAGCGTCCGCTGCTCACCCTGGGAGGCGTGGGTCCGCGCCGGGAGCCCGTCGACCATCAGCTCGACGTCGTCGCGGTGGGGCCCGACCAGGCTGACCCGCCGGCGGAGCTCGTCGGCCCGGGCCGCCTCCAGGGCCGCGGCCAGGCCCTGCTCCAGCCAGGACGAGCGGTAGACGGCGGTGATCTCGGCGGGCTGGCCGGCCAGTCGCTGGTAGGCGGCCACCAGCTCGGGCTGGAGTTGCTCGAGCAGCGCCACTCGGGCCCGGGTCAGCTCCTCGCCGGCGTCCACCAGCTTGGCCGTCCACACGTCCAGGGTGAGCGCCACCTCGTCGCTCAGGCGACCGCCGGCCTGTTGCAACAGGGCGTTGCGCTGGCGCAGGATCCGGCTGACCTCGGTGCGAACCGCGTCCAGCCGAGGTTGCGCGGCCACCGCCGCATCGTCGAGGTACCGCCGACGCTCGGCCGGTCCCCCCTTGACCAGGGCCAGGTCGTCGGGCGAGAAGACCGAGACCCGAAGCGCCCCCAGCAGATCGCGGGACCGGTCAGGCGCTGGCGGTTGACCTGGATCCGGTTGCGACCCTTGGCCGCCAGTTCGGCCTCGATGAGCAGCTCACGGCCTTCGCGGTCGACCTGGGCCCGCACGGTGGCCGCCGGGCAGCCCTGGCGCACCAGGGCCTCGACCGGCGCGCCCCGGAACGAGCCGAGGGTGGCCAGGTAGGCCACGCCCTCGAGCAGGTTGGTCTTGCCCTCGCCGTTGGCCCCCACGATGGCCGTGAGCCCGGCTGGGAAGTCCACCTCGACCTGATGGTAGGACCGGAAGTCGGTGAGCCACAGGTGGCGCAGCCGCACCGCCGGTCAGCTCCCCAGGCCGGCCAGGACCGGCCCCGTTCGCCGCGACGGCCTCAGGAGACCCGGACCGGCATCAGCAGGTACAGGAAGTCCGCGCTCTCGATGGACCGCAGCAACGCCGGCTTCATGGAATCGGTGGTCTCCAGGGTGATCTCGTCGCCCGGGGTCACCTCGATGCCCGCGATCAGGTAGTCGGGGTTGAAGGCGACGGTGAGCTCGGCGCCCTCGTACTTGGCGTCGATCTCCTCGTGGGCCTGGCCCACCTCCTGGGCGATGGCCACCAGCTCCAGCCCGTCGGGCTTGAGCACCAGGCGCACCGGGGTGGCGTCGGTGGCCAGCAGCCGCACACGGCGCAAGGCTTCGAGCAGCGGCTCGCGGGCCACCGCCAGCCGATTGGGCTGCGACGCCGGGATCAGGCCCCGGTAGTTCGGGAACTCGCCTTCGATCAGGCGGGTGGTCAGCCGGTCGTTGCCCACCACGAAGGTGGCGTCACGTTCCCCCAGGGTGAGCGTGACCTCGCTGGCCCCGGCCAGCAACCGGCCCAGCTCCTTGAGCGCCCCGGACGGGACCAGCACGCTCTGGCCCTCGGCCAGCACCGAGGTTCCCGGCAGGTCGCGCACGGCCAGGCGGTAGGAGTCGGTGGCCACCAGGCGCAGGCCGTCGGCCTCGGCGCTCATCTGCACGCCGGTCAGGATGGGCCGGGTCTCTTCGGTGCTGGCCGCCACCGTCACCTGGCGGAGGGCCTCGGCGAATGCCTCGGCCGGCAACACGACGGCACCTTCACCGGGCTCGGGCAGTCGAGGGAACTCGTTGGCCGGGATGGTGCGCATGCTGAACTCGGCGCGGCCGGCGCTGACGGTGGCGTCGTCGCCCTCGACCGACACCACCACCCGCCCCGGCGGCAGCGCCCGGGCGATGTCGCCGATGAGCTTGGCCGGGATCACGGCCACGCCGTCACGCTCCCCCGAGACCGTCTGATCGGCCAGGATCGTGGTGTCGAGATCGCTGCCGGTGAGCCGGAGCCGGTCCCCGGTGAGCTCGAAGCGGATGCCGCTGAGCACCGGAAGCGAGCTGCCCCGACTGGTCACGGCCCGGCCGGCAGCCGAGACGGCTTCGACCAGTTCGTCCCGCTCACATCTGAACTTCACGTGGTGCTCACTTTCGTTTCCTGTATGACATCTCTTGGTACTAGTGGTGATAAGTGCTGTGGATTGTGGACAACCCGACATCTGGGCTGGTCAGAGGCGTCGGAGTTGTCAGGCGGTCATCCCCACCGGCGCACAGCTGGCGACCAGGGTGACACGGGGTCGGTCCGGCTCGGGGGATAACCCGGCCATGATCCACCGAGTCGACCGCCTCGTCCACAGGTCATCCACCGGCTCGGCGCGGGGACGACCAGAAGCCCGAGCCCGGTCATCCGCCACTGCGGATCGTCTGGGTCAGCTCGGTGACCTGGTCGTAGATCTGGCGGCGCTCCTTCATCAGCGCGCCGATCTTCTCCACCGCGTGGATCACGGTGGTGTGGTCCCGGCCGCCGAACTCGCGGGCGATGGCGGGGTAGCTCAGGTCGGTCTGCTCCCGGAACACGTACATGCCCACCTGGCGGGCCGTGACCAGCGGGCGGCGCCGGCTCTTGCCCCGGATCTCCTCGATGCTGAAGCCGAACATCTCCGAGGTCTTCTGCAGGATCAGATCGGGGGTGATGGGGCGGGGCTCGCTGTCGCTCAGGATGTCGGCCAGGACCCGCTCGGCCAGCTCGACGGAGAGCTCCTCCTTGGTCAGGCTGGCGTAGGCGCACACCCGGATGAGCGCGCCCTCGAGCTCGCGGATGTTGTTGGTGATGTGGGTGGCGATGAACTCGAGCACGTCGGGGGGTGGCGTGATCGGCTCGGTCTCCGCCTTCTTGTGGAGGATGGCCAGGCGGGTCTCGAGGTCGGGCGGGTTGATCTCGGTGATCAGGCCCATCTTGAAGCGGCTGCGCAGCCGGTCCTCCAGGGTCGGGATGGCGTCTGGCGGCCGATCCGAGGACAGCACGATCTGGTGGTTCGACTGGTGGAGGGCGTTGAACGTGTGGAACAGCTCCTCCTGGAGGCCCTCGCGGCCCTCCAGGAACTGGATGTCGTCGAGCAGCAGGACGTCCACCTCGCGGTAGCGCTTCTTGAACTCAGCCGGCGAGTTGGTGCGGATGGCGTCCACGAACTGGTTCATGAACGTCTCGGTGGAGACGTAGCGCACGGTGGAGGCGGGATAGTTCTCGCTGACGTAGTGGGCGATGGCCTGGAGCAGGTGGGTCTTGCCCAGACCGGCGTCGCCGTAGATGAACAGCGGGTTGTAGGAGCGGGCCGGCGTCTCGGCCACCGAGAGGGCGGCGGCGTGGGCGAAACGGTTGGAAACGCCGGTGACGAAGGCCTCGAAGGTGTAGCGGGGGTTCACCGGTTGGCTGCCGTTGAGTGATCCGGGGATGGCCGCGGGTGGGTTATCCACAGATTTGGGGTCGTCTCTGTGGATGGAGAAGTCGCTGTGGTGGTCGTCGAACCCGTCCGCCGGCCCCGGATCGGAGCCGTCGGTGTGCACCTCGATGACCAGGGCGGCCGTACCGCCGCCGGCATCAGCCAGCGCGCTGTTGACCAGGGTCAGGTATCGGCCTTCGATGCGCTCGCGGACCACGGTGCTGGGCACGGCCAGCACGAAGGCCTGGTCGTCGGCACGGACCGGTCGCGCTCCGGCGAAAGTGGTCTGCCACACGGCCTCGGAGACCTGCTCGCGCAGCATGCCGGCGCAAGTTGTCCACAGGATGTCCGCGTCGTCCACCAGCGTTAACGCCTCCATGCCGCTCCAAGAGTCCACAATGACGTCCACACCTGTGGACAACGGGGATGGCGGCCGTCTGATGCTTGCCATGTCGGCAATCGATGGGCCCCCGAGCAACGCCGAGAATCGGCATCACCCCGGGGTGAGTGGGGCGACGCTAGCACCGGTCCGCCACGGGTGCACGGGGCGGTTTCGGGTCCTCGGGCCGGGTCGGACCGACCGCGTCGGCCGCGCCCGGTTGCCGCGCCGGGGTCCGAGCCTCTACCCTCTGGTCACGCCACGCGGCGACGGTTCGGCGCGTGAAGCGAGACGACGGTTGGCGCCGCGCTCAGTCGAGCTCGGTCCAACCAGCTCCCCAACCCCCGAGGGAGTCGTACCCGCCGCGGGCCAGGGAGGCTTCGTGGTTCAGGAGGCAGATCGTGAAGCGCACCTATCAGCCCAACGTCCGTCGGCGCGCCAAGCGCCACGGCTTCCGGCACCGCATGTCGGATCGCGCCGGCCGGGCGGTGTTGAGAAGCCGCCGGCTCAAGGGCCGCCATCGACTGTCGGCCTGATCTGGCGGGTGCGTGATCGCCACACGATGATCGAGCTCCGCCGCTCCGGGACCCGCGTTCGCGCCGGGGCCGTGACCATGACCTATGTGGCCCCGTCGGCGCCGACCGACGAGCCGCCACGGGTCGCGTTCGCCATCGGGCGCCGGGTCGGCGCCGCGGTGGTGCGCAATCGCGTCCGGCGGCGACTCCGTTCCATCCTGCGCGAGCTGGCCGTCGAACCCGGTCAATTGCCATCCGGCGCCTACCTCATCAGCGTGCAGCCCAGGGCTGTGACCAGCACGTTTGCCCAACTTCAGCACGATGTGCGGCGTTCGCTGGACAAGATTGTCGCAGTACATGATGGCGGCGCCCCCGCCATGGCCGGTGGGACCCTTGCCGGCTGAGCCCCTCACCGCGAACCAACTCCCGTTGAACCCTGCTGCCCGCACCGTGCGGGGCATGCTGCGGCTCTATCAGCGGGCGTTCTCGTGGCGGGTCTCGCCCTGTCGGTACGTGCCGAGCTGCTCGACCTACGCCATCGAGGCGGTCGAGGTCCATGGCGCGGGACGCGGCGTGTGGCTGGCCGCCCGCCGGCTGGCTCGCTGCCACCCATGGGGCGGGAACGGCTGGGATCCGGTGCCTCCGCACCGTCATGCTCACCACCCCAGAGAGCAGATCTCATGAGTGTGTTCTTCGACACCATCGCCGCCTTGCTGGCCTACATCTACGCGCTGTGGAACAACTACGCCTGGGCCATCTCCGGCCTGACCCTGGCCATCATGATCGTGCTGACTCCCCTGACCCTCAAGGGCACGCGCTCGATGATGGTCATGCAGCAGCTCCAGCCGGAAATGAAGAAGATCCAGACCCGGTACAAGGACGACCGCCAGAAGCTCAACGAGGAGCTGCTGAAGTTCTACAAGGAGAACGACATCAACCCACTGGGTGGTTGTCTTCCCTTGTTGGTGCAGATGCCGGTCTTCATCGTGCTCTACGAGGTGCTCCGCGGCCTCACGCGGCGGACCAGTCCCATGGGCTTCAGCTTCGGCTTCACGGGTGGGCAGTTGGGCAAGTCCGTTCCGCTGGTTCCCACACCTACTCCGGTCATCCCGCCGTCCGGAGCGCATTGCGCCACCCCGACGGCCACCCCGGGTGCCTGCTTCGATCCCTCCTACCTCAAGCACCCGACCGACCTGTACCAGTCGTTGAGCCACTCGACCACCATGAAGGCGCCTGGGCATGGACTTGTCCCAGAGCGCCAGCAAGGCAGTCAGTTCCGGCGCTTGGCACGCCGCGCCCTACGTGATCCTGATCGCCATCGTGGGCGTCACGGGCTGGGTGCAGCAGAAGCAGATCCAGGGCCGGACGCCCAACGCCCAGGTGCCCCAGCAGCAGCAGGCCGTGATGAAGATCATGCCCTTCTTCCTGCCCATCATCTCGATCGGCCTGCCGGCTGGCCTGGTGCTGTACTTCGCGGTGTCGAACACCTACCGGGTGGCCCAGCAGTGGTTCATCGGTCGCAGCATCTACGGCCCGGCCGAAGCTGATCAGAAGGTGGGCGCGCTCAAGGGTGAGAGCTCGGGAAGCGCCGGCGCTGGCGACGGTTCGGGGGCCACGGCCAAGGGTGGCGGCCCGAAGCCGAAGCAGGGCCGGATCGCGGCGGCGATGAGTGCGGCCGCGGCCAAGGCCGACGAGGCCAAGGCGCAGCAGGCCAAGGCCGACGAGGCCGCCAAGGCGAACGGTTCGACCCCCGCCCCCAAGAACGCCGGCCGGCCATCGACGAAGCCCCCTCCCAAATCGACCGACAAGTCCCCCGCCAAGTCCACGGACAAGCCGCCACCCCGTGGCACGAAGCCACCACCGAAGTCGACCAGCAAGGGTACGACCAACGGCTCGAATGGCTCGGCCAAGTCGAGCGACGATGCCGCCCCGACCAAGCCCGTGCTTCAGCCGCGTGCTCGGAAGAAGAAGGAGTAGCACCGGCTGTGGAATGGGTCGAGACGACCGGACGCACGCTCGAGGAAGCCAAAGACGCAGCACTCGACCAGCTCGGCGTCCACGAAGACGATGCTGAGTTCGAGGTGGTCGAGGAGCCCAAGAGCGGGTTGTTCGGGCTGACCCGGCGCGAGGCTCGGGTGCGCGCCAGGGTGCGCCCCACGGCCCCCAGACCCAAGGTCGAGCGCCGGGATCGGCGGCGCCGTTCGACGGGGTCCGGCTGGGCGCAGCAGCGGCAAGGGCGAGCGTTCACGCGGGAGTCGATCGGCTGGGTCCACGCCGGCCACAGATGAGAACGACGCCGAGCCGGCGCCGGTCCAAGCCGGTCCGAGACACGCCGGCCAAGAGCCGGACCAAGGCCAAGGCTGGGGCCGCCACCCCGACCGCTCGCAACGAATCGACCACGACGCCGTCCTCTGACGACGTCACCCAAGCAGAGGAAGCCCCGATGACCAACGACGACGTGACCGTCCAAGAGCAGGCCACCATCATCACCGCATTCGTGGAGGGGTTGCTGGACGCCTATGGGCTGGCCGGTGAGGTCACGTCCGAGGAGATCGACGACGACACCATCGAGATCCAGGTCAACGGGCCGGACCTGGGGCTGCTCATCGGCCCCAAGGGCCAGACCCTGGCCGCCATCCAGGACCTGGGACGAACCGTCGTCCAACGCAAGGCCACCGGTACGCATCATGGTCGGGTCCGCCTCGACGTGAGCGGCTACCGCCAGCGCCGTCGCGAGGCCCTCGAGCGCTTCGCCACCACCGTGGCCGAGGATGTGAAGTCCAGTGGCGTGCAGCGGGCCCTCGAGCCGATGAACGCCGCGGATCGCAAGATCGTCCACGACACGGTCAACGAGATCGACGGCGTCTCCACGGTGTCCGAGGGTGAGGATCAGCGCCGCCGGGTGGTGATCATCCCCAACGCGTGATCGGCCGCGCTGCCGGGCCAGCCTGATGGATGATCGGCTCACGGCCCTGTTGGTCGAGGCCCAACAGCAGGGGTTCATCGGACCGGGTGATCTTCGGCCCCACCTCGAGCACGCGCTCGGGTTCGTCGCCGCGTTGGGGCCGGACTCTGTGCCCGGGCGGGTCGTCGACCTTGGCTCAGGCGGGGGCCTCCCGAGCCTGGTGCTGGCCGAGGCGTGGCCGGCGTCCAGGTTCTGGCTGGTCGAGGCGAATCAACGACGGGTCCACTTCCTGGCTGACGCTGTCGACCGCCTCGAGTGGGGGGACCGAGTCCAGGCACGAAACGGGCGGGCCGAGCTGTTCGGTCGGGAGGCCGAGCTGCGGGGGACCATGGATCTGGTCACCGCTCGGGGGTTCGGTCCCCCAGCCGTGACGGCGGAGTGCGCGGCCCCGTTCCTGGCGAGCGGCGGACGGTTGGTGGTCAGCGAGCCGCCGTCGGCGGAAGGTGCCAGCCGTTGGCCGGCCGCCGGGTTGGCCCTGCTTGGGCTTTCCCGAGGGCAGGTGGGGTCGGGGGTCCCGGCGCACTACGCCGTGTTCGAGCAGGGTGACCCGTGTTCGGATCGGTATCCCCGCAGAGTCGGGATCCCGGCCAAGCGCCCCCTGTTCTGAGGCCGCAGGCTTTTGCCCGCTCGAGCCTCGGGATGTTTCACGTGAAACATCCCGAGGTGCTTGCGGAGCTTCGGGGCGGTGGGGGACGAGACCGTGTTTCACGTGAAACATCGATCGCTCCTCAGAATTCTCCTGCTGGGGGGCGATTCCTGCTCGTGCGGTCTTGACCTTGCACAACCGACCAGGAAGGATGAGCCAGTGACCTCCCCGGACTCGGCTGACGAACCTTCATCGCAGTCGGACGAGGGGTCGAGCAGCGGTCCGGTGGATGTGGCACCGGCAGTGGGAACACCGTCCGGCGGACCCGATCCGGCCGCAGTGGACCCGACGCTCCCCCCGCCTCCACCATCCGCAGCGCCGTTTCATGCGCCGCAGGCGTCGTCTCTCCCGCCCCCACCTCCACCGCCTGATCAGGGCGATGACGGGGACTTGAGCCCGTACCTGCCCGCTCAGGCCCCGGCTCCGGGCGACTCGACTGAGGTGGCCGCGGGCGCGGCAGTCGACGCTCCTCCGGTCGTGTCTGACGCGCCGACTGCCGCGACCCCCCACATGCGCGATCTGCCAAGGGTGATGGCGGTGGCCAACCAGAAGGGTGGTGTAGGCAAGACCACCACGGCGGTCAATCTGGGCGCGTGTCTGGCAGATCTTGGCTATCGGACCCTGGTCGTCGACCTCGATCCGCAGGGCAATGCCAGCACCGGGCTGGGGATCAACCCTCGGGCCCTGGAGTCGTCGATGTATGACGTGCTGCTCAACGACGTGCCCCTGGAGGATTGCATCGAGGGCAGTTCGGTCCGGAACCTGTTCGTGGCACCAGCCAGCCTCGATCTGGCCGGGGCCGAGATCGAGCTGGTGCCCGCCTTCTCCCGCGAGCTGCGTCTCAAGCGGGCAATCGGTGAGGTGCTGGGCGACTACGACTACGTGCTGATCGATTGCCCCCCGTCCCTGGGGTTGCTCACCGTGAACGCCATGGCCGCGGCAACCGAGGTCCTGGTGCCGATCCAATGCGAGTACTACGCCCTGGAGGGTCTTGGTCAGTTGCTGCGCAACGTCGACCTGGTCCAGAAGAACCTCAATCCCCAGCTCGAGGTGAGCGCCATCGTCCTTGTCATGTACGACGCCCGGACGAAGCTGGCCGACCAGGTGGCGAACGAGGTCCGGGACCATTTTGGCGACACTGTCTGTCGCAACGTCGTGCCCCGAACCGTCCGACTCTCCGAGGCGCCCTCGTTCGGCCAGCCGATCATCACGTTCGATCCAAGCTCTCGCGGGGCGATCGCCTACCGCGAGCTGGCCAAGGAGGTAAGCGGTGGCACGGCGCAGCGGTCTGGGTAAAGGACTCGGGGCGCTCATCCCCACCACCGAGGTGGCCGACGTGGCCTCCACCGAGCTGCAGGACCTCCCGGTCGCGCAGATCGAACCGAACCGTCAACAGCCCCGGGCGTACTTCGACGAGGAGGCCTTGGTGTCGCTCACGGCGTCGGTGGCCGCGGTCGGTGTGCTCCAGCCCGTCTTGGTGCGACCCGATGACAACGGCCGCTTCCAGCTCATCGCCGGGGAACGGCGTTGGCGAGCAGCCAAGCGAGCTGGGCTCCAGACGATCCCCGCGCTGGTTCGCACGGTGGGCGATGCGGATGCACTCGAGCAGGCGTTGGTGGAGAACCTGCACCGAGAAGACCTCAACGCGCTGGAGGAGGCGGGCGCCTACCAGCAGTTGATGGAGGATTTCGGCCTCACTCAGGAGCAGGTGGCCAACCGCGTCGGCAAGAGCCGGTCATCGGTGACCAACACCCTGCGTCTGTTCCAGCTGCCGCCGTCGGTCCAGAAGCTGGTGGCTGAGCGGAAGCTGAGTGCCGGCCATGCTCGGGCGCTGCTCGGTTCGCCCGATCGGCTCTTCCAGGAGACGTTGGCCCGCCGAGCCGTCTCCGAGGAGCTATCGGTCCGTCAACTCGAGGAGTTGGTACGTGAGCACGTCGACGGTGACGGCGATGGCGTCGAGGAGAAGGCCACCCCCTCTCGGGCGCTTCGACCGGCGGGGCTCCTGGAGCTCGAGGAGCTGCTGTCGGCGCATCTGGATACCCGGGTGACGGTGACCATGGGCGCCAAGCGCGGTCGAGTGGTGGTGGACTTCGCCACCGTGGAGGACCTCGAGCGCATCTATCGGTCGATGACCGCGGGACGCGAGACCAGCGACTGAGCTCCATCCCCGGGCTTCATCAGGGGATGACGGCGGGCGATCGAGGGGCGATTCCCGTCAATCCACAACCTGTGGCCAAACCTGTGGTTAATGGTTGTGGCCTCCGTCACATGAGGCTTTCGGCTCCGCGGCCTGGGCGGAACGGGCCAACCCTCGACGGCGTGGTCATCAGACCTCGATCGGGGTCTCGACCCAGGCGGTCAGGGCCTGGGCGGTGGCCGTGGCCAACGCCGCGGTCTGGGTGACCACCGCAGACGGAGGACCCAGGCCACAGGCCACGGCCGGCATTCGGGTCTCGCGAAGGATGGGCAACCAGCGGCCCCGAGCCGGCTCGATCTCGAGGTCCTCGATGGCGGACCACGAGTCGACCAACAACGAGGCCAGCCGGTGGCCACCAGGCGATTCCCAGCCGGTGGTCGAGTAGTAGGCGGCCTCGCAGGCCGGGCCATCCACCAGGCTGAAGCCCAGGTAGACGTCCGCCTCGAAGTCGTTGGCCTCGACGGCCTGCACCGAGTGGTGGGGGTGGTGCAGCAGCGCCACGACGGCTCCGGCGTCCTGCAGGATGCGGTCGATCGCGTGGACCAGGACGTCCAGACCTCCGGACTCGCCCAAGACGATGCGACGACCCGTCAGGACCGGTGGCCGGGAGCGGAGCAGTTCGCGCTCGCGCACCCCAGCCACGTTGGTGCGGTGGTCGGCGCGGTCACCCAGACGTTCCAGACCGGTCAGCACGCCCGGTCCGCAGCGACCGTCGGGGGTCAGGCCGGCGTTGCGCTGGAAGTCGACCAGGGCCCGCTCGGTCTGTGGGCCGAAGATGCCGTCGACCCGTCCGGCGTCGAAGCCGAGGGCGCCCAGCGATCGTTGCAGATGCGCCACGTCGTCGCCGCGGAACATGGGGCTGTGCAGGTAGAGCAGCCGATCCCCCGGCCGGTGGCCGGCCTCGACCAGGGCCATCCAGGTGCTGGGGTCGCAGACCCCGGACGCGGGAAGGCCTCGGCGTCGCTGAAAGGCGGTCACCGCGGCCTGGGTCTGGCTGCCGAAACGACCCCGGGGGTCGCCGACGACCAGCTCACCACCGGCAGCCAATCGTTGCTGCAGGTCGCGAACCCCGTCGCCGGTGTCGCCGAGGCGAAGCGGAAGGACGTCCACGAGGTCGGTTCGGGTCGGCGGGGCCGGATGGGGATCCGGCTCCTGGCCGTGCCGCGAGGCCTACAGGTAGTCGCTGAGCTCCTCGAGGATCTGGCCCTTGCCGCGAGCGCCGACCAGACGCTTGGTCGGCTCGCCGTCCTTGAACACGATCATGGTGGGGATGCTCATCACATCGAAGCGCCGAGCGATGTCGGGGTTGTCGTCCACGTTGAGCTTCGTGATCTGGACCTTCTCGCCATGCTCCTGGGCGATCTCGTCAAGAATGGGGGCGACCATCTTGCATGGTCCGCACCACTCGGCCCAGAAGTCGACGAGCACGGCGCCGTCAGCGGACCCGATCACCTCGTCGAAGGTGGCATCGGAGAGGGCGTTGATGTTGTTGGCCATGGAGCTTCCTGTTCTAGGACCGCACAGGGCGGATCGGATTGGACCGGTGAGTCGATGTACCGCCGCACTCGCCGACTGTGGTATTCAACCACGCGGGTCCCGCTGGCATTCCGGGTGGGCGGACGTGGTTTCGGTGGTCAGTCGTGCTGGGCCTCCAGCCACCGTTCGGCATCGATGGCCGCCATGCAGCCAGACCCCGCCGCGGTGATGGCCTGTCGATAGGTGTGGTCCTGCACGTCACCACAGGCGAACACGCCGTCGACGTTGGTGTAGGTGCTGCCCGGTCGGGTGATGAGGTAGCCGTTGTCCTTCATGTCGAGCTGACCCTTGAACAGGTCGGTGTTGGGGCGATGCCCGATGGCCACGAACACCCCGGTGACCGGCAACTCGGTGCGCTCGTCGGTCAGCAGGTCTCGCAGGACGGCACCCTCGAGGGTTGCATCACCCTTCAGATCCTCGACCACCGAGTTCCATCGGAAGGCGATCTTCTCGTTGTTGAGCACCCGGTCGCGCATGATCTTCGACGCCCGCAACTCGTCACGGCGGTGCACGATGGTGACCGACTTGGCGAACTTGGTCAGGAACAGCGCCTCCTCGACGGCCGAGTCACCACCACCCACCACCAGGATCTCGTGGTCGCGGAAGAAGAAGCCGTCGCACGTGGCACAGGTCGACAGGCCATGGCCCAGCAGGCGCTCCTCGGCCTCCAGGCCGAGCATCAGCGACTGGGCACCGGTCGAGACGATCACGCTGCGAGCGGTGTGGGTCGGCTCCGCGGCATTGGGATCGCCCACCCAGACGCCGTACGGCGCGCGGCTGAAGTCGACCCGGCTGACCTTCTGGGTGCGGATGTCGGCGCCGAAGCGCATGGCCTGCTCACGGAAGCGCATCATCAGCTCGGGCCCCATGATCCCGTCGGGGAAGCCGGGGAAGTTCTCCACATCGGTGGTCAACATCAGCTGGCCGCCAGGCTGGTCGCTGGTTGATGAAGGTTCTCCCTCGATGACCAAGGGCTTCAGGTTGGCCCGCGCGGTGTAGACCGCCGCGGTCAGGCCAGCTGGGCCGGAGCCGATGATGACGACGTCGAGGGGTTCTGCAGCGGGCATGCCGGGCTCCGGGATGAGAGGTGAGGTCGAGTGCGCTCGGGCGGGGCAGGTGGCTCAGGCGGGAGCTTGACAGCTCAGGCGGGAGCGTGACGACGGCGCCGGAAGAAGAAGCTACCGGCGCCGATGAAGACCACACCCAGGATGAGATACGGCAGCCAGATCCCGCCCCACGGGATGAACTCGTTGACCAGGATGTCGAGGCCACGGATGGCAAAGATGATCAGCAGGACGAAGACCACCACGCCCAGGATGGCGGCCACCAGCCCGTAGACGGCGCCGCGTGCGGCGGTCTGGATCGGACCCGTGGTCTTGTCCCGCACCGTGTCCACCAGATCGACGATGCGATCGGCGGCCTGGGCCGGCCAGTCACCGGAGACGATCTGGCCCGCGGCGGCCCCGGGCGGGCCCAGGGAGGCACCCAGACCGCGCGTGTCACCGCACTCGGGTTCGGGCGGCTGGTGCTCGGTGCGGCCTCGCTCGGCCCGCCGGCAGGGCTGGCCGGGCTCGAGGATGCGCCCGGGACCGGCTCGGAGGACCCGGGGCCGGGTTTGTCGGGTGACCCCGACCCCGCCGTGACAGGCGGGTCTCCGTCGGCCGGGCTCGTCATGCCGGGCATCGTAGCGGTGGACGGCTCGAGGGGTCGACGAGGCCGCGCCGCGGCACGCTCGGGCCGCGATCCACCCCTCCGGCCCGTGGAGTCGACGCCGTGCGGCGAGCGCCTGCTGTCGGCTCGTGCAGTCGGATGGTTCCGTTGGCTGGTTCAGAGGGGGCGGTCGACGACCACGTGGCAGTCGGTGGGGCGCACCGCCAGCACGCGGGCTCCCTCAGCCGGTGCCGGACCGGCGCGGAACACGAACACCTCGACGGGTTGGCCGGCCAGGGTCGCCCGGGCGGCCAGATCGAGGGGTCCGAGCTCGCCGCGGCCGCGGCGAACAGCAGCCAGGCAGGTGGTGGCGTTCTCGCCGTTGACCACCCCGGCGCCGGCCTGGGTCGAGGATCCGGCCACGGTGCTGGTTGGCCCCGACGAGGGGCTGAATTGACCGCCGGCCGGCTGCTGGCGGGCCCGGGCCACCAGGGCATCGGCGTCGGCGAACGAACCGAGATCGGCCAGCAGGTCGCCGTCGCTCGGGATCGGGGTTCCCGCCTGGGGCAGGGCCGCGTCCGGCTGCGCGCCCGGTTCGGTGGTGGTTGCCGCGCTACCGGCCACGCTGGCGGTCTGGGTCCCTGGCTCGTGGTTCGAGGCCAGGTGCGCCACCGCCACGGCGCCCAGCAACACCACCAGGATGGCGGCGGCCGCGGCCATGGCGCGGCGGGCTCGGACGCCGATGGCGCGTGATCGCCCGGCGGCTGCCTCGGGCGGGACGGCGGGGGCCAGGTCGCGGCGTCGCCCGGCGGCCAGTGCACGACGGATCTGCGCCTCACGAGTTGTTGTATCTGGTTGTTGTATCGGTTCGGCCAGCGCGTCGACCGCGGTCCGCAGCTGGGCGGCGCGGGCTTCGACGGCCGCGGGCTCGATCGGCGTCGTGGGGTCGGTGGCGCCCGGCTCGAGGGGCTGCGGGCCAGTCGTGGGCCCGACGCCGTCGAGCAGGTCCGAAGCGGCCAGGTCGAGGTCGTCGACCTCGGGGACATCTCGGGGGTCGGGTTCCGGCGCGGGTGCGTCCGGCGGGTGCGGGGGAGGGGTCATGGTGTATCTGCTCCGACGTTCGGACTGGTCGGCGGGTTCCCCGAGGGTGGTGCCGCGGTGTCGGGTGGCGCGTCGTCAGGGGCGGGGTCGAGCCCCGTGTCCCGCAGGTGTGCAGCCAGGGCTCGTCGTCCCCGGGCGATGCGGGAGCGGACGGTGCCGGGCGGGATGTCGAGGATCTCGGCGATCTCGGCGTAGTCGAGGCCGATGACGTCGCGCAGCACGACCGGGCTGCGGAAGTCGGTGGGCAGCCGGGCCAGGGCGTCGTCCAACGACACCCGATCGGCCACGCCCTGGTCCAGGTCGGGCGGGCCGCCGCGGGGCGGCGGATCGTGGTCCAGCGAGGTGACCGGACGGCGCCGATCGCGTCGGAGCTGGTCCAGGCAGGCGTTGGTGGTGACGCGATAGGCCCAGGTGCTGAAGCTCGAGCGCCCGTCGAAGCGGTCGAGTCCGCGCACGATGGCGATCAGGGCCTCCTGGGCCGCGTCGAGGGCGTCCGCGTCGTTGCCGGTCATGCGCCGGCAGATGGCGTAGACCCGGTCGTAGTGGTCGACCAGCAGCTGGTTCAGCGATGGTTCGTGGCCCTGGCGCGCCCGGCGCAGGAGGACCCCGTCGTCGGGTGCCGCCGCCACCCGTTCAGCTCCGCAGTCGGAGCTCGTCGATCTCGGTGCGCACCGGCGCCGGCGCACGGCCCAGATCGGTGATCCAGACCAGCACGTGCCGGCCGGTCCGGCCGTGCAGGTCGAAGGTGACGTTGCCGTCGATGTCGTCGTGGTGGGCGACGGGCGAACCCCAGGCGCTCAGGCTGGTAGGCCGCGTCTCGGCGTCGGACACGAACACCTCGGCTGACCAGCCCTGGGTCGGCGACGTCACCGCCAGCTGGCTCAGCCGCTGGGCCTGGGCCAACGTGAGCGAGATGCCGACGCCCTGCTTCAGGTTGCCGAAGTGGCGGTCGCTGTAGGACTCGGTGGACCAGCCGGTGGCCGGGTTGCCGTCCACGGCCAGCGGGAGCTGCCCGTCGTTCTCGCCCGGGGTGCCGCTGCCTTCGGGGTCGAAGCTGTTGACGCCCGTGGGGGTGAGCACCTTGGACGCACTGGCCGAGGTGGGCGGCGCCACGGTGGTCGAGGACTGGTCGGATCCTCCGAACAGACGATGGCCCAGCGAGGTGTGGTCCACCAGCAGGAAGGCCACCACCAGGGCGGTCACCACCAGCGCCACGCCCAGCACCGGTCGGAGCCAGACACCGTGGCGGGGCGGGGGCTCCGGACCCGGGTCCATGAAGCCCACCCCCGTCGGGGCCGCAGGTGGTGGAGCGGTCGTGTCGGGGCCGGCCGTCGGGGTCACGGCCATGGCCGACGCGGCCCAGGCGTGGGTGAGGTCGTCGGTGGCCGACATCGGGGCCTCGATGACCGTGAGGTCGTCGTCCACCCGCAGCACGCCAGGCTCCAGCAGGGCGGCGCGCAGGTCGTCGGCGTGCTGGAACCGGTCGGCCGGATCCGGCTCCAGGCAGCGCACGATCACGCTCTCGAGCCCGGGAGGGATGGTGGGGCGCAGGTGCGAGGGTCGAGGGGCTCGCTGGTGGAGGCGGGCCAGGGCGGTGGCCGCCGGGTTGTCGCCGCTGAAGGGAGGCCGGGCGCAGGCGCACTCGAACAGGACCACACCCAGGCTGTAGATGTCGGTTCGGCCATCGACCGGCTCGCTGCGGACCTGCTCGGGAGCCAGGTACTTGACCGTGCCCAGCATGGTCCCGGTCTGGGTGTGGTCGGTGTCATCGCGGATCTTGGCGATGCCGAAGTCGGTGACCATGACCCGCTCGTCGGCGCACAGCAGGATGTTGGCGGGCTTGATGTCGCGGTGCACCAGCCCGGCCCGGTGGGCCGCGGCCAGGGCGTCGGCCACCTCGGCGCCCACGTGGGCCACCTCCCGGTAGTCGAGCATCGATCGCCCATCGAGCTGGTCGCGCAGGGTGGTGCCGCGCACCAGCTCCATCACGATGGCCTCGCGGCCGTCGTCGTGGCAGGTGTCGTAGATGGCCACGATGGACGGGTGGTGGAGCCGGGCGGCGGCGATGGCCTCGGTTCG
The DNA here is from genome assembly GCA_963793965.1 of uncultured Microthrixaceae bacterium. Taxonomy (GTDB): domain Bacteria; phylum Actinomycetota; class Acidimicrobiia; order Acidimicrobiales; family Acidimicrobilacustridaceae; genus UBA4742. The sequence continues at coordinate 555,455 of CAWCCB010000001.1, read as the reverse complement.
GAAGCGGGCCACGAAGGCCTGGTCGGCGGCCAGGTGGGGGTGGAGGATCTTGACGGCCACGTGGCGGCCCAGCACCTCGTCGCCGGCCTGCCAGACCTCGGCCATGCCTCCGCTGGCGATGCGGTGCTCCAACCGGTAGCGCCCGCCGATGCGTTGGCCCGCGAGGAACGCGCTGGGCGTCGGTTGGCGGGTCAGCGGGGTGTCGCGCACAGCGCCCAAACGCTAGCGGTCGCCCGGCGTGGCGCCGGGTCACTGGATCGGGCGGACCGAGGCGTCAGGTGGCGGAGCCATAGGATCTGCAGCGCTGATCGACGCCCGGTTCGGGGATGGCATGGCGCGGACTGGCGCCGATCGTGGCGGTGGTGGCGGCCCTCGGGATCGGTCTGGCGGCCTGCGCCAGCCAGGGCGCGGGGCCCAAGCCGACGGACCCGACGCTGGCTGAGGGGTATCAGCAGTACCAGGACCACTGCGCCACCTGCCACGGAGGCGACGGCGGAGGCGGTTCGGGGCCGAAGTTGGCCGGCACCGTGGAGCACACGTTCCCGAACATCGCCGATCAGATCAAGGTGATCGAGAACGGCAAGAACGGCGGGATGCCGGCCTGGAAGGGCACGCTCAGCACCACCCAGATCCGGGACGTGGCCATGTACGAACGCCAGTGCCTCGGGCGCAAGTCCTGCTGATCGCCGGCCGCACGGTCGGCCGCGAGGGCCTCAGGTGGCGGTGAGGTAGCAGATCCCGACCAGGCGCGGCCCGCCGTGGGTGCCGATCACGGCGCCGATGCGCCCGGTGCGGATCTGGTCGCGGGGGTAGCGCTCGGCGATGAGGTCGAGGAACTCCTCCACGTCCGGTGCCTCGCCGTCGCACACCGCCAGGTGCTCGACCGTCGGCTCCTCGAAGAGCTTGTCGCGCAGCCAGATCAGGGACTTCTTGCGGGTCCGGATCCGGCCCGCCTCCTGCACCTTGCCCTCGCTGACGTTGATGACCGGCTTGGCCGAGATCATGGAGCCCAACAGGTGCTTGGCCGCGCCGATGCGCCCGCCCTTCTTGAGGTTGTCCAGGGTGTCGAGGGTGGCGTAGACCCGGGTGCGCTGGATGAGCCCGTTCACCAGGGTCTCGATGTCGTCGGCCGAGGCACCGGCGGCCGCGGCCTTGGCCGCCTCGATGACGATGGTGCCCAGTCCGGCGGTCAGGGTCCGGCTGTCGATGACCCGCACGGCCACGGTGTCGGCCACGGCCCGCGCCGCGTTGCGAGCCGATTCGATGGTGGCGGAGAGGTCCGAGGACAAGTTGATGCACACCACCGCGTCGGCGCCGTCGGCGGCCAGCTGGCGGAAGGCCTGCTCGAACTGGCCGGGGGCCGGGGCCGCGGTCTCGGGCAACGCGGCCGACTCGGCCATGCGCCGGTAGAACTCGGCCACGGTCAGCTCTTCGAGGTCGACGAACTCCTGGTCGCCGAACCGGATGGTGAGCGGCACCACCACCACCCCGAGATCAGCGGCCTCCTGCAGGCTCAGATCACACGAGCTGTCGGTGACGATCCGGACTCCGGGCATGGCCCCCCCGGTTGCTGGCCGACCTCACGGTCGGTCTGGGTCGAATGGTGTCGGCGAGCGTAGATCAGGTGCGCAGCACCGGGTGGTTCGAGCCCACCAGGCTGCGGCGTCGCCGGGTGTTGCGCGCGTTCCTGGCCCACCACAGGGCCAGGAACAGCCCGGCGGCCACGGTCAGCACCAGGCCGATGCCCGAGATGGCCGTCGAGCGCACGTCGAAGCGCGTGTGGGCGATCGGGAGGCGGTGGTCGGGCGAGGTGATGGACACCTGCATGGGGAAGGCGCCCGAGGCCCGCACGGTCACCGGGATGGTCAGGTGGGCGGGTTGGCCGGCCGGGATGGTGACCGTCTGCTGGTTGCCGTTGACGAAGTGGAGCTTCGGGCTCTGGAAGTCGAGCAGGACCCGGACCGGGTAGTCGAGCGCGTTGGAGATGCTGAAGGGGATCTTCCCCGACGCCGAGGTCAGCGTCACCGTCTGTTGGCCGAGCGCGGTGATCTGGCCGAGTTGGCCACCGACGTCGGCGTCGATGGCGGCCAGCCAGCTGTTGGCCTGGTCGAGCGGGAGCTGGTTGGAACCCGACGCCAGCGCCAACTGCTGCCAGGACGCGGCCAGGTCGAGCGGCTTGCCGGCGTCGTCGGCGGACATGGTGCGGAACGAGTTGATGTCGGCCGTGGTGGTCCGGAAGTGGGTGGGGTAGTCGCCCAACCCGGACACGGGCCGGGTGTCGAGGTGGCGCAGGGTGTCGGCCCCGTCGGTGGTGGTGCGGTCGCTGGCCGAGGACGGGTCGACCGCGTTGGTGAAATCGGTGACCGAGGTGGCCTGCACCAGCGGGGAGGCGACACCTCCCGCGGTGGGCGCCGACAGCGCGGCCATCAGCGTGGTCAGGGCGGGTGTGGCCGACGCCGGGGAGGCGGGCAGCTCCACGGCCACACCCCGGCGGCAGGGTTGGCCGGGCTGGCGGATGCAGGCCTGGCTGCCCGAGTGGTCGAGAGAGACCAGGGCCAGGGACGAGAGCACCTGATGGGCGGCCAGCACCGGGTCGCTGCCCGCGGTGAGGGCGGTGGCCAGGCCGGCGTCGGCCGGAACCGCCGACACGTGGGAGCCGTCCGAGGCGCCCAGGTCGAACCACTGGGTGAGGGGTCCCGACCACGCTGGCGGTGCGGGAGCCCGACGCCGCCAGCCGATCCGAGGGCACGACCACCACCTGGACGCCGTGGGCCTGGAGCCGGGCCAACGAGTCGGTCGTGGTCGTAGGGTCGAGCACCGCGGCGCGGTCGGTCACGCCGCTGCCCAGCTGGACCAGGGCCTGATCCCCGGCCTGCAGCTGTTGGTCGTAGCCGGAGCTCAGCCCGTGGGCCACCCAGGCGCCGCTGTCGACCGGTACGTAGGGTCCCGACAGCATCGGCCGGTGGCCCACCGCGGCCCGCAGGTCGGCCACCAGGTGGGTGCCCGTGGTGCGATCGTGGTCGGCCAGCGTGTCCACCGTCTCGGGCACCGGGGTCAACGAGACGGCCACGGACGGGTACTGGGACAGGACGTCGGCCTCGGCGTCCAGGGCGCTCAGCACCGCCGGGCTGAGGGTGGCGGCGCGATCGGGGCGATGCGCCACCGGCGCGCCGATGGGCACGACCAGCGCGACCGACAGGGCGCGGCGGTCGAGGTCGTGGCCGCGGAACCGCCAGTGGTCCCGGCCGCCGGGAGCCGGATGAGCTGGGTGAACAGCTGGCTGATGGTGTTGCCGTGGGCATCGGCCACCGCCAGCGAGAAGGGGTACACCCCGGGGTTGGCCAGGTAGAACCCGGTGGGGCTGCGGGCGCCGCCGGCCACCACCATCGGGTAGCTCAGCATCAGCGAACCGTCGGTCCCCCGGTTGACGGTCGCGGCGGGCAAGGTCACGCTCTCGACCCGCTGGCCGAGGGACTGGCCCTTGGCGGTGCGCTCCAGTTGGGCCTGGGTGCTGATGGGCACATAGATGCGGGCCACGACCTGGGCGTCGGCGGGCACCGCGCCAGCGTCCACCCGCAGGTCGAAGGTGCCCACCGGCGCCACCCAGGGCGACTGGTCGATCAGCGTGATGGCCGACGGCGAGGTGGTGGTGGTCGTCTGGGAGGCGGCAGGGGCCACCAGGCCCACAGCCAGCAGGACCACGGCGCCGGCCGCGGCCGCGAGCCGAACCACGATGCGGGGCCGGAGTCCTCCGATGCCCCGTGAACCCGTGGTCACGCGGGCGGGCCGCTGGTGCCCAGGTCCAGCTCCAGCACGTCCAGCCCGTCGGGCTGGCGAACGAAACCGAGCTGCTCGTAGAGCGCCAGCGCCCGGTGGTTGTGCTCCTGGGTGTTGACCAGCGTGGAACGGGCCCCGTGGCGCTGTGACCAGTGCAGGGCGTCGAGCACCAGCGCGGTGCCCATGCCCTGGCGCTGGACGCCGGGGCGCACCGCCAGCCGCTGGAGGTAGCTCACCGATCCGGCCCGGCCGGTCACGGCGTAGGCGTCGATCCGGCCGTGGTCGATGACCCGAAAGCGCGACGCCGGCGTGGCCCGGCGGGCGTCGTCGAGGCCGGCCCGGTCGAACCGCCAGAACGGCTCGAAGGCCAGGTGGTCGACGGCCAGGGCGCCCAGGCGATCGCCCCGCCGGCCCCGTCGGGTCGCCCGGCCCCGGGGTCGGGCGGGCACGGGCACGTCCAACGGGTGGCGCAGCAGGTGCAGGTGCTCGTGGACCACGAAGCCGTAGGCCCGGAAGATCTGCTGCTCCGCCGGGTTCAGCGCCGAGGTCAGCACGCCCTGGTACCCCTGGGCGACCAGGGTGTGCAGGCAGCTCGTGGAGGATCTGGTCCGAAGGCGAGTGACCGGCGGCCGGCGTCACATAGGCGATGGCCGGATCGCCACGCCACGGGCCGACGCGCAGGTGCCCTGCGCCCCACTGCACCGTGTCGATCCTGCTCATAGTCGTCCTCGTGATGGCAGACGGCGGCGCCGCGGGCGCACGCAGGGATCGCTCCCTGGCGGCGCCGGCCCCAGTCCAGCCAGAGGATACGACGTGCTCAGGGCCCCGGGCAGGCGCCTACCCCCGCCCAGCGGGAGGCTTGCCGACCGGAGGGCCAAGGGAGTTGAAGGCGCAGCCCGCCAGGGCGGAGCCGCTGGACCGATGACACCCGGATGCCGAAGGCGCCCGTAGGGAGGCCCCGCCCGACCGGAGGGCCAGAAAGCTAGCGTGCCCCCGTGGCCGTGTTGTTCACCACCCATCCCCAGTTCCTGAGCCACGACACCGGTCGGGGCCATCCCGAGCGCCCGGAGCGGCTGGCCGCGGTGGAGGCGGGGATCGCCGCCGCGGGTCTGACCGACGCCCTGGTGCCCTTCGAACCCCGCGCCGCCACGGCCCAGGAGGTCGCCCGCGTCCACCCCGAGCCCTTCCTCGAGAAGTTGGCCGAGTTCAGCCTGGCCGGGGGCGGCCACCTCGATCCCGACACCGTCGTCGGACCCACCTCGTATGCCGCCGCGCTGCTGGCCGCCGGCTCCGGGCTGGAGGCGGTCCACCAGCTGGACCAGGGCGCGGGCGATGTGGCCTTCTGCGCGGTGCGCCCGCCGGGGCACCACGCCACCCCCAGCCGATCGATGGGCTTCTGCCTGGTGAACAGCGTCGCCGTCACCGCTCGGGCGCTGGCCGATCGGGGCGAGCGGGTGCTCATCGTCGACTACGACGCGCACCACGGCAACGGCACCCAGGATGCCTTCTACACCGACGGCGCGGTGACCTACGTGTCGTTCCACGAGTACCCGCTCTACCCCGGCACCGGCGGCCTGCCGGAGATGGGCGACGGTGACGGGTGGGGGACGACCATCAACTTCCCGTTCCCTTCGGGGGCGACCGGAGACGTGTACCGCCGGGCCGTCGACCAGGTGGTGGCTCCCTACGCCGCGTCCTGGCAGCCGACCTGGTTGCTGGTGTCGGCCGGCTTCGACGGCCACCGACGGGACCCCATCACCGGGCTGGGCCTGTCCGCCGGGGACTTCGCCGACCTGACGAGGGTGCTGGGTGAGCTGGTCACCCCCGGTCACCAGGTGATCTTCTTGGAAGGTGGCTACGACCTGCAGGGCGTGGCCGACTCGGCCGGCGCCGCGTTGTCCGAGCTCTGCGGGGAGGCCTACCGGCCCGAGGCACCCACCAGCGGCGGCCCCGGCTTCCACGTGGTGGACGCGGTGATGGCCCGCCGCCTCCAGGCCGGGCTCGACGGCTGAGCGGTGGTGCCCGAGCGGCTCCGGCCGATCCTGCGTCAGACGCGCCCGTTGGCCGAGCGGTTCGACGCGGCCGGCCATCGCCTGTACCTGGTGGGCGGCATCGTGCGCGATCTGCTGCTGGGCGACGAGCTGGGTGAGACCACCGACATCGATCTCACCACCGACGCCCGGCCGGAGCAGACCAAGCGGCTGGTGTCGGGCTGGGCCGACGCGGTGTGGACCCAGGGCCAGCGCTTCGGCACCATCGGCTGTCGCAAGGACGGGCGGGACTTCGAGATCACCACCCATCGGGCCGAGGCCTACACGCCCGACTCGCGCAAGCCGTCGGTCGAGTACGCGGAGGTGGTCGAGGCCGACCTGGCCCGGCGCGACTTCACCGTCAACGCCATGGCGCTGCGTCTGTCCGCCGGTGACGACGATCCCGAACTCATCGACCCCTTCGATGGTGCCGCCGATCTGGTGGCCAAGGTGCTGCGCACGCCGCTGTCGCCCGAGGCGTCGTTCACCGACGATCCCCTGCGCATGATGCGCGCCGCCCGCTTCGTGGCCCGCTACGGCCTGGAGCCCGTCCCCGAGCTGGTCGAGGCCGTCGGCCAGCTCGGCGAGCGGCTCCGCATCGTGTCGGCCGAGCGCGTCCGCGACGAGCTGGACAAGCTGCTGATGGTTCCCGACCCGTCGCCGGGGCTGTGGCTGCTGGTGGACACCGACCTGGTCGACGAGTTCCTGCCCGAGCTGGCGGCCATGCGCCTGGAGCAGGATCCGGTGCATCGCCACAAGGACGTGCTGGCCCACACCATCGCGGTGGTGGCCAAGACCCGGCCCGAGCGCATCGTGCGCCTGGCCGCCCTGCTCCACGACGTGGGCAAGCCCAAGACCCGGGCCATCGGTCCCGACGGGGTCAGCTTCCACCACCACGAGGTGGTGGGTGCCCGCATGGCCCGGGACCGCATGCGGGCGCTGCACTACAGCAACGACGACGTCGCCGCGGTGACCGAGCTGGTGCGACTCCACCTGCGGTTCCACACCTACCAGATGGGGTGGACCGACAGCGCGGTGCGCCGGTTCGTGCGCGATGCCGGTGACCTGCTGCCCGAGCTCATCGAGCTGACCCGTTGTGACTGCACCACCCGCAACGAGCGCAAGGCCCGCCAGCTCAAGGCCCGGATGGACGAGCTGGAGGTGCGGATCGCCGAGCTGGCCGCCCAGGAGGAGCTGGCCGCGCTGCGCCCGGACCTGGATGGCCGCCAGATCATGGATCACCTGGGCATCGGCCCGGGCCGCGACGTCGGCCAGGCGCTCGACTTCCTGCTCGAGCTGCGTCTCGAGGAGGGTCCCCTCGGCGAAGAGGAGGCCTACCGTCGCCTCGACGCGTGGTGGCTGGATCGGGCCCAGGGGGGCGGGAAGGCGGCCCCAGGCCGGAGCCGCTAGATCGATGACACCCGGATGGCGAAGCGCCCGCACGCAGGCTTGCCGACCGAAGGGCCAGGAAGGCTGCTAGATGCCTTCTTTGCGGGCCCGCATGACCAGGGTGGCGGGGGCCCACTGCATGGCCGGGCGCCACTGCGCGCTGCGACGGCCGCTGGGGTCGGGCTCGGGTTCGAGCAGCATGTCGACCCGGAAGTTGGCCCGCCCCAGGCTGGTGAACAGGTCGCCCACCGTGCGTGGGTACTCGTGGCCGGCGCGATCGCCGGTCGACCAGGGTCGCGGCGAGTGGTCGAAGTAGGCCCGGGTCACCGTGGCCGGCAGCTCGGCGTCGGGATCGATCATGGCGTAGGCCGGATGGGGGACGGAGAACACCAGGTGGCAGGCGGGGTGCAGGACCCGGTGGACCTGGCGGAACAGGCGGTCCAGGTCGTCCACGCCGGCCAGGGCGAACACGCTCAGCGCGCTGTCGAGCGAGTCGGCTCGGACGAAGGGCAGCTCGGCCAGGTCGGCCTGGTGCAGCTCGACCTTGACCTCGGCGGCATCGGCCGCGCCGCGGGCCGCCTCGATCCGGTTGAGCGAGGGGTCCACGCCGATGACCCGGGCTCCCTGGCGGGCCAGGGTGACGACTTCGGCACCCGCGCCCACGCCCAGCACCAGCACCCGTCGACCGTCGATGTTGCCCAGCAGCCGCAGCTGGGCTTCGGGCGGGATGTCGGGCCCGTAGCTGATGCTGTCCCCGGTGAGATCGGCCTGGCTGGGGAAGGTGGCCGACAGGGGGAGGGTCGGCTCGGGCTCGACGTCGGGCGCGGCCACCAGGTTGCGCGTGGTGGGGTGGCCCGAGCGGATGTCGCCGGGCCCGGTGAAGCGGTCGGACATGCCCTGCAGTCTGGCGCGCGCCGTGGTCGGCGTGCGTGATGTGTCGCAGGTCCGACCGGGCCCGTCAGGCGTTCGGCGAAACGCGGGCCACGAACCCGGTGACGGCAAGAGGTGGGCTGCCGGTCGAGGAGATGGTCGTGCCGACGATCACGCCATGGCGATTGATACCGGTGGGCCCCCAGATCTGGGTGCGACTCGCGGCGGTATCGGGTCCGATGGGCGTGAGTCGCCGCGTCCTCGGGGTCCAGACGAAGGCTCGGGGCTGGGAGGAGCTGCCGAACGATGCGCCCACGACCTGCCCCTGGGGGTTGATGGCGCTGGCGGATGATCCGTCGTCGCCGGGCAGGGTGCCCAGGTCGGTCGTGGTCCCCGTTGTGGTGTCGTGGACGAAGGCGTCGCCTCCCCGGAACTGCCCGACCGGACCGACGACCAGGCCGTCGTCGTTGACGGCGATCGGCACGGTCGAGCCGATCCGGCCGCTGGCCGGAATGGGGGTGGTGCGGTGGGCGGTGAGGTCGGTGACGAACCCCCGACCGTCGGCGATGGCCGGCCCGGTCATCCACGACGAACCCACGGCCACGCCGTGGTTGTTGAGATCGATGACCATCGACTGCAGGTCGCCCGGCAAGCCCGGCACCGCGGTGACCTGGCCGGAGGCGGGGTCGACCACCATCCCGTGGAAGGCTCGGTCGGTGCGGGTCAGCTTGGCCCCGCCGACCAGACCGTGGTCGTTGATGGTCGTGGCCACCGAGAAGTCACCGCCGAAGAGGGAGTTCAGGTCGGTGAAGGTACGCGAGGCGGTGTCGTAGCTGAAGGCGTCGGCCACGACCGTGGACCCCACCAAGGCGTTGCCCACGCCCACGATCACGCCTCGGCGGTTGATGGCGTTGACCGTGAGGGCCGTGAAACCGCCGACGGCTCCCAGGTCGGTGACCCTGTGATGTCGGGTGTCGTAGATGGCCAGGTGGGCGCCGTTCACGCCGATCGTGCCGGGCACGATGCCGTGGTCGTCGATCCCGCCGCCGGGTTGGAAGTCGGCCTGGATCGGATGGGCCGGCACCCGGGCCGGGATGGCCCCGGACGCCGGGAGCTGGGTGGTGCAGACCGTCACCACCAGAGCGACGAGGCCGATCGTGGCGCGTCGTGCCCGTGGCTGCCCCCGCGGCTGCATGCCGCCAGGCTACTGAGGGACCGGCGTGGCCGCCCGATGACCTGGACCACGCCGAGACGACGCGCCGCTCGACGTCGGGGCCGATCCCTCCGGGTCGAGCCTGGCCGCGGCCAGCCGGGGGCGGACTCGCTACCCTGGACCCGCATGAGCTTCGGACCGGGGTCGCTGCGGGGGTCTTCCGCGGGCACGCCGGGCGAGATCGACTATCGCCTGGCCCGCCAGGCGCTGATCTCGGAGTTCAAGAAAGGTCGTCTGGCCCAGCACGAGGTGTGTGACGCCCATCCGGAGCTGGTGCGGGCCGCCCGGCAGTGCAGCGAGGCCACCTCGATGCCGTGCCCGATCTGCGAGGAGCACAACGTTGTGCTTGTCTCGTACGTGTTCGGACCCCGGTTGCCGTCCCATGGACGGTGCATCACGACCAAGGCTGAGCTCCGGGCCCTCGCCCGCCGGTCCGGCGAGTTCGCCTGCTACGTCGTCGAAGTCTGCCCCTCGTGCTCCTGGAACCATCTCGCCCGCACCTTCCTGCTGAACCCGGCCCGCTCGGCCTGAGCCCGGGTTCGCACTGGCGCGCCCACCGCGCCCGGTTCGTGGGCTTCCGGTGAGCGCCGGCCGCCGGGGCGCGGGGTCGTCCCCGCCGCCAAGCTCGCAAGCAGGCCAAGGCCCAGGCCCGCGCCGACGGCACCCGCCGCGGCTTCGTCTGGCGTTGGCGCCGCGCCTTCTTCCTGGTCGGGCTGGTGTTGGTGGCCGGGGTGGCCGGGGTGGCCTACGTGTTCAGCCAGGTGCCCCTGCCGGCCAAGGACCCACCGCTGCTGCAGACGTCGTTCGTGTGCGCGGCGGACGTGACCACCAACTGCAACGCCGACAACGCCATGGCCCAGCTGAGCGGTGGGGTCGATCGCGTCGACGTGGACTACAGCCAGATACCACCGGTGCTGATCGACGCGGTGGTCAGCGCCGAGGACAAGAACTTCTTCAAGCACGGGGGCGTCGATCCCGAGAGCATCGCCCGCGCCCTGTGGGAGGACCTGCACGGCAGCGCGTCGGAGCAGGGCGGCTCGACCATCACCCAGCAGTACGTCAAGACCGTCTACCTGACCAACGAGCGCAGCGTCACCCGCAAGATCAAAGAAGCGGTCCTGGCCGTCAAGCTGGAGCGGCAGCTCCCCAAGACCGAGATCCTCAACCGGTACCTCAACGCCGTCTACTTCGGCCGCGGCGCGTACGGGGTGGAGGCGGCCTCCAAGACCTACTTCGGCAAGGACGTGGCTCGCTGACCCTGCCCGAGGCCGCCTACCTGGCCGGGCTCATCCGCTCGCCCGAGACCGCCGATGCCGCCCTGCCGGCGTCTGATCCGGGGGCGGCCAGCGGGTTGGCCACGGCCAAGTTCCGGCGCACCTCGGTGCTGGACAACATGTTCAAGCAGCGCTACATCACCCAGGCCCAGCGCGACGCGGCCGTGGCCTCACCCTGGACCGACGTGCTGCCCAAGGCGCAGGGGGCCAGCACCTCGACGGTGACCCACACCGAGCTGGGCACCCAGTACCTGCTCGACTACGTGCGCCACACGCTGGTGGCCTCGGGCCAGTTCAACGACGCCGAGCTCTACGGCGGCGGCCTGCGCATCTACACCACCATCGACTACGGCCTCCAGAAGGACGCGCTGGACGCCATCACCTCGAGCCTGACCCTCAAGGCGGATCCGGCCGCCTCGCTGGTGTCGGTCGATCCCAGCGGACGCATCCGGGCCATGGCCAGCAGCACCTCCTACGCCACCTCGCAGGTCAACCTGGCCGTGGGCAGCCAGGGCGGCGGGGGTGGCCGCCAGGCGGGCTCCACCTTCAAGGCGTTCGCGGTGGCCGAGGCCCTCAGCCAGGGGATGACCCTGAATCGGTCCTACCCGGCGCCCTACAGCCTGGTGGTGCCCAACGGCAACGGGCAGGGCGACAACTGGTCGGTGCACAACGACGACAAGTCGGAGAACTACCCCCGCATCAACATGAGCACGGCCCTGGCCAAGTCGGTCAACACCTACTTCGCCCAGCTGGTCACCGACATCAACCCGCAGAACCTGTCCAACATGGCCAAGCGCATGGGTGTGCAGAGCCCGTTGCTGGCCGTCCCCTCCCTGGTGCTGGGCACCAGTGGGGTGTCGCCGCTGGACATGGCCAGCGGGTACTCGACCCTCATGGACGACGGCGTCCACATCACCCCCTACATCGTGAGTCGGGTCACCGACTCGTCGGGCCAGGTGCTCTACCAGGCGCCGACCTCCGGCACGCGGGTGCTGTCCAAGAACATCGCCGACCAGATCAACTGGGCCCTCAGCCAGGTCATCACCCAGGGCACCGGCACGGGTGCTGCCTTCGGCCAGCCGGCCGCGGGCAAGACGGGCACCACCTCGGCCAACACCGACGGCTGGTTCACCGGCTACACCTGCTCGCTCACCGCCTCGGTGTGGATGGGCTACCCCGACAGCGATAGCCACTCCATGAGCTTCCTGGGAACGAACGCCTATGGCGGGAAGATCCCGGCCAGCATCTGGCGCAAGTTCATGATCCAGGCCACCCAGGGCCTCAAGAGCTGCCCCTACAACCGCCCGGCCAACGCCGCGGGCAGCATCACCGACTACGGAACGGGCCAGGCGACGCCGTCCACGTCGTTCTCGGGGTCGACCACCACCACCGGGCACCTGCCCTCGTCCACCACCACCACGGTCCCGGTGACGCCCACCACCGTGACGCCCACCACCGTCACCCCGACGACGGTGACCCCCACGACGGCGCCCCCGACGACGCTCCCGCCCTGATTGCTTGGCCCTCTGGTCGGCAGGCCTCCCGGCGGGCGCCTTCGGCATCCGGGTGTCATCGGTCCAGCGGCTCCGGCCTGGCGGCCTCCGCCTTCCATGCCCTCTGGTCGGCAGGCCTCCCGGCGGGCGCCTTCGGCATCCGGGTGTCATCGGTCCAGCGGCTCCGGCCTGGCGGCCTCCGCCTTCCATGCCCTCTGGTCGGCAGGCCTCCCGGCGGGCGCCTTCGGCCTGACAGCTAGAGCGGTGGGACGTTGGGGCCGGGGCCGGGTTCGAGCTGCTGGTGGGGGTAGTGGGTGCGGCACACGAAGCACCAGCGCTCCTCGCCACCCTCCTCCACCTGGCCCGGGGTGTCCCAGGATTCGGGGGTGACGTAGAGGCGGCGAACGAGCAGCACGGCTTCGTCGTCGCGCCCGCAGCTCTCGCAGATCCCGGTCATGGAAGAAGTGTAGGGAGCGGGTGGTGGCGCCCGGGCGGGTGATCTGCTTAGACTTCGGGAACCGCCGGCAGCCATGGGGCGCTGGACGGACATAAGGAGGGCTCAGCGATGGGCAACTCGGTCACGGCACCTCGTGTGCGCACCTCGAAGGTGCGCGAGGGAAGCGATCCACTGGTCATGGTCACCGCCTATGACGCCCCGGGGGCGCGGATGGCCGATGCCGCGGGCGTCGATCTCATCCTGGTGGGCGATTCGTTGGCCATGGTGGTGCTCGGCTACGACGACACGCTCCAGGTGACGGTGGACGACATGGTCCACCACACCGCGGCGGTGGCCCGGGCCAAGCCCCGCGCCCTGGTGGTGGGCGACCTGCCCTGGATGAGCTACCACGTGTCGCCAGACGACACGGTCCGCAACGCCGCCGCGCTGATCCGGGCCGGGGCCCAGGCGGTGAAGCTGGAGGGCGGCCGCAAGCGGCTGCGCATGATCGAGGCCATCGTCGACGCCGAGATCCCGGTCATGGGCCATCTCGGGCTGACCCCCCAGTCGCTGCATGCCATGGGTGGCTTCAAGGTGCAGGGCCGCGAGGCGCAGGCCGCCCTGGAGCTGGTGTCCGACGCCAAGGCGCTGGCTCACGCCGGCTGCTTCGCCATCGTGTTGGAGGGTGTGCCCGATCAGGTGGCTCGACTGGTGACCGAAGCGGTCGACGTGCCCACCATCGGCATCGGCGCCGGCCCCTGGTGCGACGGCCAGGTGCTGGTCTTCCACGACCTGCTGGGCATCGAGGAGCGCCTGGCCCCCAAGTTCGTTCGCCGCTACGCCTCGCTGGGCGACGAGGCCGTGGCCGCGCTGTCTGCCTTCGCCGCCGACGTGCGCGGCGGCCGCTTCCCCGACGACTCTGAGAGCTACCACCTCAACGGCGAGGTGGCCGAGGCGCTCAGCCTGTACGGGAGCGCGTCCGCATCCGCCTGACCCACCGTGCGGGCATCATGGCGGGGCTGGTCGCGGTGGTGCTGGCCTCGGCTCTCGGCTGCTCGTCCACGGGTTCCGCCACCGCGCCGGGCGTGACCGTCGCCGCCGCCGCCGCCGCCGGCTCCATGGACGGCACCGTGGCTGCCAACCGCATCCCCGGCCTGGCCCGGGCGTCGGCGCCGTTCGGGCAGTTCGAGCAGGTCAAGGTCACCGTCGTCACCGCCGACGGTCGCACCTACACGCCCTGCCTGCTGGTGGCCCGGACCGGCGCCACCCGAGACCGGGGCCTGATGGGTGTGTCGGACCCCAAGCTGGCCGGCTACGCGGGCATGGTCTTCGCCTTCGACGGCGACGTGACCGGCACCTTCTGGATGAAGGACACCCTCATCCCCCTGTCGGTGGTGTTCCTCGACGACCACAGCCGGCGGATCTCCAGCTCGGACATGGTGCCGTGCCCCCCGTCGACCACCAACTGCCCCCTGTACCCGGCCACCGCCCCCTACCGCTGGGCCATCGAGGTGCCGGTCGGGCAGCTGGGCACGCTGGGCCTGGGTGCCTCGGACCAGCCCAAGGTGACCGTCGGCGGAGCCTGCACGACCTGACGGGGCCGGCGCGACCTGACCGGGCCCGGGATCGGCTGTCACACCCCGGAGGCAGAGTGGGGCCGATGAGGGTTTCGCCCAGCGGGTCCAGTACCATGCCCCGGTCAATCCATGACCCTGCCCCGATCGTCGGGGCCCCGGTTCCGACCGGGTCCAGAGGGAGGTGATGCGCTCCATGCGAGCGTACGAACTCATGATCATCTTCGACGGCGACGTCGAAGACACGGCGGTCACCGAAGGCCTGGCCCGCATCGGCCAACAGGTCGAAGCCGGCAACGGCAAGGTGGCCAAGACCGACCTGTGGGGCCGTCGGCGTTTCGCCTACGAGATCAACCACAAGTTCGAGGGCATCTACGTCGTGCTCGAGATCACGACCGAGGCGGTCGATCTCGAGGATGTCGAGCGGTCCCTGCGGCTCGCGGACGAGGTCGTCCGCCACAAGTTGATGCGGTTGCCCGATCGCGAGGCCGTCCGACGCGGCCTGTTCGAGGCGCCCGTGCCGGCCGAGGCCACCTAGGCCGGCCGGAGATCTGAGGAGCACGACATGGCAAACGGAAACAACATCACCATCGTGGGCAACGCCACCCGTGATCCGGAGCTGCGCTTCACGCCCAGCGGGCAGGCGGTCGCCACCTTCGGCGTGGCCGTCAACCGCCGCTGGCAGAACCGCCAGTCCAACGAATGGGAAGAGGCGGTGTCGTTCTTCGACGTGACCGCCTGGCAGCAGCTGGCCGAGAACGTGGCCGAGTCGGTCCAGAAGGGCACCCGCGTGATCGTCACCGGGCGCCTCGACCAGCGGTCCTGGGAGACCCAGGACGGCGAGAAGCGTTCCAAGATCGAGATCGTGGCCGACGAGGTCGGTCCCAGCGTGCGTTACGCCACGGCCGCGGTGACCAAGAACGAGCGCCGTGGTGGCGAGTTCGAGGGTGGTGGCAGCGGCGGCCGGCCCGCCGGTGGCAGCGAGCCGCCGCCCCCGGCATTCCAACCTGATGAGGAGCCCTTCTGATGGCGAAGGTCGCCCCCAAGCGGGGCAAGAACAAGGACAACGCCCGCCGCAGCAAGAAGAAGACGAGCGTGCTCAACACCGAGCGCATCGACTACGTCGACTACAAGGACGTCAACCTGCTGCGGCGGTTCATGTCCGATCGGGCCAAGATCCGGGCTCGCCGCGTGACCGGCAACGACTCCCAGCAGCAGAAGGAGATCGCCCGGGCCATCAAGAACGCCCGGGAGATGGCGCTGCTGCCCTACGCCAACCGCGTCACCACCCAGCGCGGTGGCGGTCGCGACCGCGGCGAGCGGGGCGACCGAGGCGATCGTGGCGACCGCAACCGGGCCGACGGGCCACCGCCGCGTCCCGAGGGTCCGCCGCCGGTGGGCGGCGCCGATGAGGCCGAGCTGGAGATCACCGCGGTGGAGACGGCCGCCGGCGATCTGCTGGTCGAGATCGAGGAGACGGACGAGTGAAGCTGCTGCTGCGCTCCGACGTCGACGGCGTCGGCAAGAAGGGCGACGTGGT
Source organism: uncultured Microthrixaceae bacterium (assembly GCA_963793965.1). Classification (GTDB taxonomy): domain Bacteria; phylum Actinomycetota; class Acidimicrobiia; order Acidimicrobiales; family Acidimicrobilacustridaceae; genus UBA4742. The sequence goes on along the minus strand of CAWCCB010000001.1, from coordinate 539,859 downwards.
GGACGTGGCCGACGGCTACGGGCGCAACTACCTGGTGCCCAAGGGCTTCGCCATCGCCGCCACCAAGGGGATCGACGAGCAGGCCGCGTCCATGCGCCGCTCACGCGACATCAAGGACGCGGCCGACCGGGGCGCGGCCGAGGAGATCGCCAAGACGCTGGTGCCCACGGTGATCACCATCACGGCCAAGGCCGGGCCCGAGGGCCGTCTGTTCGGCTCGGTCACCGCCGCCGACGTGGTCGATGCCGTGCGCCAGCAGACGGGCATCGACCTCGACCGCAAGGCGCTCAACCTCGACGAGCACATCAAGGACACCGGCTCCCACGCGGTGCCGGTGAAGCTGCACAGCGACGTGCAGTTCCAGATCAGCCTCGAGGTCGCCGCCTCCTAGGTCGTCTGACCGGATCGGCGCCGGTCGGCCTGCGGGTCGACCGGCCCACCATCCGCGTCCACTGTCATACCCCCTGCCTAGTCTCGCCAGGCATGGTGCGCATGCGATCGGCCAGGGGGTCCGGGGTGGCGGCGCGCCCCACAGGCCGAGCCCCGGTGTCCACAGCTGATCCCCAGGCCGATCCCCAGAACTATCGGGGTTGTACCCCTTACGATCCCCAGGCCCGATCAGTCAGTGTGGGTGCTCCATGAGCCTCACCGAAGACGCCCCCCGATCCCGTCCCGCCGGTGGCGCTCGGGTGCTCCCTCACGACCTGCAGGCCGAGGAGTCCTTGCTCGGGGCCATGTTGCTGTCGCGCGACGCCATCGCCGCCGCCACCGAGATCCTCAGCGCCGACGAGTTCTACAAGCCGGCCCACGCCCACATCTTCGACGCCATCAGCACGCTCAACGCATCGGGCGAACCGGCCGACGTGTCCACCGTCTCCGACGTGCTGCGTCGCAGCGGGCTGCTCGAGGCCATCGGGGGGCCGGCCACCCTGGTCATGCTGCAGTCGGCCACCCCGGCCACCTCCAACGCCGGGCGCTACGCCAAGATCGTCGAGGAGCACGCCCTGCTGCGGCGCCTCATCCGGGTGGCGGGCGACATCGCCGAGCTCAGCTACGACCTGCCCGACGACGTGACCAAGGCGGTCGACACCGCCGAGTCGATGGTCTTCGAGGTGGCCCAGCGCCGGGTCACCGACACCATGGCCGAGATCCACGACCTGCTCGACGCCAACCTCGACCGCCTCGAGCAGCTCTACGAGCGGGGCGAGTCGATCACCGGCGTGCCCACCGGCTTCACCGATCTCGACGAGCTGCTGTCGGGGTTGCAGCCCAACGCCCTCATCGTGGTGGGCGCCCGCCCGTCGGCCGGCAAGACGGCGCTTGGCCTGGGCATGGCCACCCACGCCGCCCTCGAGGCCGGCCGGCCGGTGCTGGTGTTCTCGCTGGAGATGAGCCGCCTGGAGCTCACCCAGCGCATGCTGTGCAGCGAGGCCCGGGTCGATTCCAAGCGGGTGCGCAACGGCAAGTTGAACGAGGCCGACTGGCAGAAGATCGCCCACGCCACCGGCCGTCTGGCCGAGGCCCCGATCTGGATCGACGACAACCCCAACCTCACCATCATGGAGATCCGTTCCAAGGCCCGCCGGCTCAAGGCCCGCACCGGCGACCTGGGTCTGGTGGTGGTCGACTACCTCCAGCTCATGACCGGGCGCAGCTCGGCCGAGAACCGCCAGGTCGAGGTGTCCGAGATCAGCCGTGGCCTCAAGATCCTGGCCCGCGAGCTCGAGTGCCCGGTGGTGGCGCTGTCCCAGCTGTCGCGGGGCCTGGAGATGCGCCAGGACAAGCGACCCATGCTGGCCGACCTGCGCGAGTCGGGCTGCCTGACCGCGGACACCCGCATCACCCGCGCCGACACCGGCGCCGAGGTGACGCTGGGCGAGTTGTTGGCCCAGGGTGCCGAGCGGGTCCCCATCTGGACCCTGGACGAGTCCTACCGGCTGGTGCGGGGCGAGATGACCCGGGTGTTCCCCAGCGGCATCAAGACGGTCTACGAGCTCCGGTTGGCCTCCGGGCGCTCGGTCAAGGCCAGCGCCAACCATCCGTTCCTGGCCCTCGAGGGCTGGTTCCCGCTGGAGAAGCTCGATGTGGGCGACTCCATCGCCGTGCCCCGGGCCGGCTCGTGGCCGGCCTCGGTGGGCCGGGACGAGGCGGCCCCCGACACGGTGCCGCGCGAGCTGTGGTCCTACATCCGCAAGTGCCTGCCCCATCACGGCCTGACCATGGCCGACGTCGAGAGCGGGCTGGCCCTCGACGACTTCGTGGAGAACTTCTACGCCAACGCCCTGACCCGACCCGAGCTGGCCCGCCTGGCCCAGGTCGTCCCCGACCCGCTGCTGGCCGACCTGGCGGCCAGCGACGTGCGGTGGGACACGATCGTCAGCATCACCGAGCTGGGCGACGAGCCGGTCTACGACGCCACCGTGCTGGGCACCCACAACTTCGTGGCCGACGGCATCGTGGTGCACAACTCGATCGAGCAGGACGCGGACGTGGTCATGTTCATCTACCGCGACGAGGTCTACAACGGCCCCGAATCGCCCGACCGGGGCACGGCCGAGATCCTGGTGTCCAAGCACCGCAACGGGCCCACCGGCATGGTGCGGCTGGCCTTCCTCGACCACTACACGAAGTTCGCCAACATGGCCAAGGGCGTCTAGCCAATCGCGTGAGGCTTGCCGACCAGAGGGCCAAGCAGGATCGCACTGGCGCGGCGGAACGGAGTGCAGCCGCTCGGTGGGTGGAACCCGGATGCCGGAGGCGCCCGTCGGGAGGCTTGCCGACCAGAGGGCCAAGCAGGATCGCACTGGCGCGGCGGAACGGAGTGCAGCCGCTCGGTGGGTGGAACCCGGATGCCGGAGGCGCCCGTCGGGAGGCTTGCCGACCAGAGGGCCAAGCAGGCAGGGTGGCGGGGTGCGATTCAGCGTCTGGCCCAACCCCGAACGTCCGTGGTCGGAGATCGCGGCGGTGGTCGACCACTGCGAGGCGGCCGACTGGGACGGCGCCTACATCTCCGATCACTTCATGCCCAACACCGCCGACGGGGCGGTGGCCGACGGGCCGGTGGTGGAGTGCCTGGCCACCCTGGCCGCCCTGGCCGCCCGCACCACCCGCCTGCGGCTGGCCTCGCTGGTGTGTGCCACCACCTACCGTCATCCCGCGGTGCTGGCCAACGGGGCGGCCACCATCGACCAGATCAGCGGTGGCCGCTTCACCCTCGGCCTGGGGGCCGGCTGGCAGCAGAACGAGCACGCGGCCTACGGGCTCGAGCTGGGCGGGATCAAGACCCGGCTCGACCGGTTCGAGGAGGCGTGCGCGGTGGTCACCTCGTTGTTGCGCGAACCGCGCACCACCTTGGAGGGCCGGTACTACGAGCTGGTCGACGCGCCGTGTGACCCCAAGCCGGTGCAGGCCCGGCTGCCCCTGCTGATCGGAGGCAAGGGGGAGCGGCGCACCATGCGGCTGGCGGCGCGCTACGCGGATGAGTGGAACGCCTGGTGCACCCTCGACGAGTTCGTGCATCGCACGGGCGTGCTCGACCAGCGCTGCGGGGAGATCGACCGCGATCCGGCCACCATCGGGCGCTCGACCCAGGCCTTCGTGTTCTGCAGCGACGACCAGGACTGGCTGGCCCGCCATCGCGCCACGCCGTCGGATCGGCCCCGCCTGATCGGCACGCCCGCCGAGCTGGTCGATCAGATCGGCGCCTACCGGGAGGCGGGGCTGGACGAGCTGATCGTGCCCGACTGGACCATGGGGCCGCTCGAACGCCGCCTGGACACCTTGGACCGCCTGGTGGGCGAGGTGTTCCCCGCGCTGCGCTGAGCCTCAGGGTCAGGCCGTCAGCCGGCGCAGGTCGGACACGATGTCGGCGAAGTGGGCCGGATCGGGGTTGCGGGTGTTCACCAGGCCCACGTGATCGGCCAGGCCGGCCGCCCGCTCGACCAGCCGCGCCGCGATCTCGTCGCGCGGGCCGACCACGGCCACGGCCTCCACCAGCTCGTCAGGGATCAGGTCGGCCATCTGGTCCCACCGGCCCTGCTTGGACAGGCGGTTCAGCTCGGGCTGCAGATCGCCCCAGCCGTGCAGGTCCAACGGGGGGCGGTAGGCCGGGGTGGACCCGTAGAAGCCGAGCTGCTCGCGCGCCGATCGCATGGCCACCTGCCGCTCGGCCTCGGTCGACCAGGTCACGACCATGGTCACCCACTCCACGTCGACGTCGGTGCGGCTGCGGCCCGACGTCTCCAGACCCCGGTCGAGGGCGGGCAGCGTGAGCTCCTGGAACGAGCGTCGGGTGTTGAAGGGATGGACGATCAGCCCGTCGGCCACCCGGCCGGCGGTGGCCACCATCTCCGGCCCGAAGCCGCCGATGAGCACGGGGGGCGGCGCCGAAGGGGTTGGGCCCGGGATCGAAGGCCGGGGTCATCAGCGTGTGGCGGTAGAACTCGCCCTCGAAGTCCAGCGGGGTGCCCTCGCCCCATGCCGCCCAGATGGCCTTGATGGCCTCGACCATCTCGCCCATCCGCCGGGCCGGCCGGGACCACTGCTCGCTGAAGCGTCGCTCGATGTGGGGCCGGATCTGCGAGCCCAGCCCCAACCCGAAGCGGCCCTCGGTCAACAGCTGCAGGTCGTTGGCCGTCTCGGCCAGCACCATGGGGTTGCGAGCGAAGCCGATGGCCACCGCCGTGCTCAGCCGAAGCGTGGAGGTGGCGGCCGCCGCCGACGCCAGCGGCAGGAAGGGATCGTGGCGCGACTCGTAGGAGCTGGCCCCGTCGTACCCGGCCGCTTCCAGCTGGGCGAAGGTGGTCGCGGCCTGGCGGGGGTCGTCGTTGGGGACGGTGATCGACAGGCGCACCGGGCCACGCTAGGGGCCCGGGGTCCCACCGGTGGCCGACTGGACCCCTACGATGCGCCCTCGTGAAGACCCGCGTGCTGGTGGTGCTGGGCGCCGCCCAGTTCCTCATGGTGCTCGACCAGGCCGTGATGAACGTGTCGATCAGCCAGCTGGTGTCGGACTTCCACACCGACGTGACCACCATCCAGGCCGTGATCACCTTCTACTCCCTGGTCATGGCCGCGCTGATGATCACGGGCGGCAAGTTGGGCGACCGGCTGGGGCGGCGCCGCGCCTTCACCATCGGGATGGTCATCTACGGCGTGGGTTCGTTCACCACCGCCATCTCCCAATCGGTGTTGGTGCTGGCCCTGGGCTGGTCGCTGCTGGAGGGGATCGGCGCCGCGCTGGTGCTGCCGGCCTTGGCCGCCCTGGTGGCCGGCAACTTCGACGGGCGCGACCGGGCCGCGGCCTATGGCGTGCTGGGTGGGTTGGCCGGTGCCGGCATCGCCGTGGGGCCGATCCTGGGTGGTTGGGTGACCACCAACCTGACCTGGCGGGTGGTCTTCATCGGCGAGGTGGTCGTGGTCGTCGCCATCCTGGCCCTCATGGGCTGGATCTCCGACGCCCCTCGCGAGGGCGAACCGCCGGAGTTGGATTGGGTGGGGGCGGTCCTGTCGGCGGTGGGCCTCGGTCTGGTGGTGGTCGGCGTCCTGCAATCCAGCACGTGGGGATGGGTGACTCCCCGCAACTCACCGGTCACGATCTTCGGCTTCTCGCTCACCCTGTTCGTGATCGTGGGTGGCGCGGTGGTCCTGGCCGGGTTCGTGCGCTGGCAGCGGTTCCGTGAGTCGCGGGGCCGGGATCCGTTGGTCCGGTTGGAGCGGTTGCGCATCCCCGCCCTGCGCAGCGGGCTGTGGACGTTCCTGGCCCAGAACCTGATCCTGATGGGCATCTTCTTCGTGGTGCCGCTCTACCTCCAGGTGGTGCAGGGCTTCGACGCCTTCGAGACGGGCCTGCGCATGCTGCCCGTGTCGGTCACCCTGTTCGCGGTGGCCATGTCCGGCCCGCTCCTGGCTCGCCACTTCGGCCCCCGGCGAGTGGTCCGGTCCGGGCTGGTCGTGCTCATGGTGGGTGCCGTCGGCCTGGTGGCGGTGCTCAAGCCGGCCATCGTGACCACGCCGTTCCTGGTGGCCATGGGCGTGATCGGGGTGGGCCTCGGCCTGCTCCTGTCCCAACTCGGCAACGTGGTGCAGTCGTCGGTGGGCGCCGAGGCCCGCAGCGAGGCCGGCGGGCTGCAGTACACCTCCCAGCAGCTCGGCGCGGCCCTGGGCACCGCGCTCATCGGGGCGGTGGTGATCGGGGCGCTGGCCGCCGGCCTGAGTCGCGACGTCAGCTCGGACCCCCGGGTCAGCCAGTCGGTGAAGGACCAGGTCGGCGTGCAGCTCGAGTCCGGGGTGAGCTTCGTGCCCGTGACCCAGGTGGAGGCCGGTCTGCACGACGCCGGCGTGTCGGCCGCCGAGTCGGCGGCCATCGTCGAGCACTACTCCGACAGCCAGCTCCAGGCCCTGCGGGCCGGACTCCTGCTGGCCGCGCTGATCGCCCTGGCCGCCTTGGCCTTCACCGGTGGGCTCCCCGTCACCGCGGCAGCAGACCCAGACGAACCAGATCCCGACGTAGATCCGTCGCCGACTCGAAGCGGATCGCCCTGATCCCCAGGGCGGCCGCGGCATCCACGTTGGCCGCCACGTCGTCGATGAACACGGTGGCCTCGGGCGCCAGGTGGTAGCGATCCAGCAGCACCTGGAACAGGCGGGGGTCGGGCTTGACGAGCCGCTCGTGCGCGGAGATCACCTGGCCGTCGAACCAGGAGAAGAACGACCATTCCAGCTTGCAGCTCGGGCGATGGGCTCGCGGGGCACGTTGGACAGCAGGTACAGCGGCACCCGGCCGCGCAGCTCGGCCAGGATCTCGATGGCCCCCTCGATCGGGCCGTTGACCATCTCGGTGTAGCGCTCGCTCCACGCCCGCAGCTCGGTGGCGTAGTCGGGGTGCGCGTCGATCAGCTCGGCCACCGACTCGTCCAGCGATCGAGCGCCCGAGTCGTGGTTGGCCACGTTCCACGCCACCAGGTCGAGCTCGGCCAGGAACCGCTCCATGTCCTGCTCGTCGCGGAAGATCGAGCGGTAGAGGTGACGGGGGTCCCAATCCAGGAGCACGCCTCCCATGTCGAACACCACGGCCTGGATGGAGGCGTCGGACTGGACGGGAGGGTGGGCACGGCCGTGGGGGTCGGTCACCGCTCGAGTGTGCCAGACGGCGCGGATCGCCAGACCTACGCTTGGCGGATGCCTCGGTTGACCTCGACCGCCTGGTTCGGGCCCAAACGGCATGCAGGGTGGGGCTGGACCCCGACCTCGTGGCAGGGTTGGGCCTTCACCGCGGCCTGGACGATCGTGGTGGTGGCCGTCACCGTCGCCCTGGTGGCGGCTGGCCAGTTCCCGCTCATGATCCTGTTCGAGGCCGTGGCCCTGGCGGTGTTGTTGCTGGTCACCGTCTTGACCGGAGATCCCCCGGGTGGCCCGGGCTTCGGTGCCTGAGCGGACCGAGGCGGGCCGGTAGCCTCCCACGCCATGTGGGCACGGGCGGGTCGACGGTGAGTGGGCGCCCGTTCGAGGTGGTGTGCGAGGTGGAGCCCCCCACCCGCCCGGACCTGGTGCACGTCCGCCACCAGATCGGCGTCCTGTCCGAGGTGGCCTCGGCCTTCCTGATCCCCGACAACCACCTGGGCCGGGCCACGGTGTCGAGCGTGGCGGTGGCCCACGAGGTGGCGGCCATGGGCGGACGGTCGATCGCCTGTCTGAACGGTCGCGATCGCAACCGCCTGGGCCTGCGCCGGGACCTGCTCACCGCCGCGGCCTACGGGGTCGACCAGTTCCTGCTGGTGGCCGGCGACCGTCGGCCCGAGCAGCCCCCTGGGCTGGGCGTCCGCACCATGATGGAGGAGATCCGCTCGTTCGGTGCCACCGAGCGCTTCGCCGGGCACCCACCGTTCCGGCTCGGCGCCACCGCCCGGCTGGGCCCGCTGGCGCCGTTCAAGCGCGAGGCGGACTTCCTGTTCGTGCAGGTGTCCTTCGACGTGGAGCGCTCCTGGCCTGGCGCGAGACGCTCGACTTCGCCGGGCCGGTGTACGCCGGGGTGATGGTGTTGGCCAGCCCGGCCATGGCCGTCGGATCGCCGGCCAGATCGGGGAGATGACCATCCCGACGGAGCTGATCGACCAGCTGGCGCGCGACCCGGGGTGCGGGGTCGAGCTGGCCTGCGCGCAGGTCGAGGCCATCGAGGCGTCCGGGCGCCTTCGAGGGCGTCCACCTGGTGCCGGTGTCGCGCTATCGCCAGGTGGCGGCCCGCCTGGAGGCATCAGGCCACCACCGACCCCGCTGACCTCGGAACTCCGCGCCCCGGAAGGAGGCGGTTCCGAGGGGGTCGGGTGGTCAGTGGGGGTGGGGTTCGGTCGTGCGGTAGTCGCCGAAGGGCGCGTCGCGGTCCTGGAGGGCCTTGGTCAGGCCCTTGGGCAGCTCCTCCTCCACGAACTTGCGGAAGCTGTCCTGGCGGGTGGCCAGGGCGCACAGCTCGGTGCCGTTGCGGATGGCCGTGCGCAGGCCCATGACCTCCATGGCCCGATGCACCGTCCGCTTGTTGAGCTGCACGATGTCGGACGGGACCAGGGCGATGCGCTGGGCGATCCCGACCACCCGGTCGTCGAGCTCGTCGACGGGAAAGGCGCGGTTGGCCCAGCCCAGGCGCACCGCCTCGGTGCCCGAGATGGAGTCGCCGGTGACCATCATCTCCATGGCCGCCCGCATCCCCAGCAGCCAGGCGTGGAACTGCATGTCGGGCGTCCCGAAGCGCACGGCCGGGTACCCCATCTTGGCGTCCTCGGCCACGTAGACCAGGTCGCAGCCGGTGGCCAGCTCGCTGCCGCCGGCCAGGCAGTAGCCGTGGACCTGGGCGATGACCGGCTTGGCCAGGTCCCAGATGCTCATCCACCCCTCGGTCACGTGGCGAGGCCACTGCCCGTCGCCGCCGGGGGTGTAGTAGGGCATCTCCAGCCCTTCGTTGCCTCCGCCCAGGTCGTAGCCGGCGGAGAAGCAGGTGCCCGCGCCGCGCACGATGCTGACCCGCACCCCCGGGTCGGCGTCGGCCTGGCGCAGCGCGTCGAGCAGTTGGCCGCGCAGCGCGTGGTTGAGGGCGTTGCGCTTCTCGGGTCGGTTGAGCGTGACCCGCCGCACCCCCTCGGCCGGCTCGTCGACGATGATCACCGAATCGCTCACGTGTCCCCCTTTGTCCGTTCGCGGGAGTAGAGCACGCGGCGACCATCGGGCCGAAATCCGGCCCGATGGCGTCTCACCAGGACGGACTGGCGAACAGATCGCGGCCGCCGACCGCGTCCAGGATCCCCGTCGGGGCCGGGATCGGTTCGGCGGTCGCCACGGTGGACAGGAACGTGGTGGGGGACGCGTGTGAGCCCGGGCAGAACTGGTACGAGGAGATCAGGAGATGTTGGCCGGGGTGATCGACAGCCAGGTCGGCGCCGTCGCCGCAGGTGCCGATGGGGATTGTCGAGACGCGGGCCAGATCGGGACCCAGGCCCACCAGCAGGACCTGCTGGTCCGCGGCCGCCACGGCTCCGAAGCCGCACTGCTCGATGGCCGCGAACCCGGCGGCGGTGGGCACGGCCGCGTCCACCGGGCAGTTCGGATCGGCCGGCGCCGACGGTCCTCTCGACGCCGGGCTGGGAGCGCTGGGCATCCACCACCACCAGGCCGGCGGGGTCCGGGGCCGAGCATTCGCCGTAGCCCTCGCCCGACTGCGCCGCGCCCGACGCGGCCTGAGCCGGGCCGTAGACCACGCTCAGGTGCGCGCCGTCGGAGGTCCAGCGCGGGATCGGCCAGCACGTGGCACGGGGCCAGGTTGGACCCGATGGCGAGCATGCGCCCACCGTCGAGCGGGCGAACCAACAGCGTGTTGGTGAAGTACGACCGGGCGCAGCCGGTGTGCAGGTAGGCCAGGCGCCGTCCGTCCGGGCTGGGTTGGGCGTCGCTGATCAGCTCGTCGTCGCCGCCCGACAACACCGTGCGCACCGCGCCGGTGTGCGGGTCGATCACGACGACCCGACTGGCACACGAGTGTGCCTTGGGCCCGCAACCCGGCGGTGTCGTTGGTGCACGCCGGACCCCGATTGAGGGTGACCCAGATGCGGCCTCGGCCGTCGACCGCGGTCCCCGCCAGGTTCATCCCGTCCCACGGCAGGGAATGCAGGCGCCGCAGGAGACGTCCGGTGCGGGCATCGGACACGGCCAGCACGGCGCCCGACGTGTCCGACCTGGCACGTAGCGAGACGAAGGTGGCGGGCGCGACGGCTTGGTCAGGCGCCCCCGGGTGGGCGGCGACCGGGCTCACCGAGGTCGAGGTCGTCGCTTCCGGTCGGGTCGGGCTACCGGTGCAGCCCCCGACCGTGGCCGCCAGGACGGCGGCCGACGCGGCCAGGACCACGGCGGCTCGGGCCCTGTTGGCGGCGCCGCGCAACGTCGTCATGATGCATCCGACGCCGGTCGGGCCGACCCGGTTCCCGACCACGAACAAGAACACGTTCTACTAAGGTGACCAGCGAGGGGGGAACACCTCAGGGGGATGGCATGACCGAGCCGGCGACCGACAACGAACGCCCGCAGACCTCGACCCGGGATCCGGAAGAGCTGCGGCGACGGTTGGAGGCGTGGCTGGTCGGCCAGCACGGGCCCGGCACCGATCCGGCGGTGACGGGCCTGCGCACCCCCGAGCGCAACGGCATGTCCAGCGAGACCGTCCTGTTCGACCTGGAGGTGGCCGAGGCCGGGCGGCGCATCGACGACGCCGTATGTGGCCCGCCTGGCCCCCGAGAGCTCGGCGGTCCCCGTCTTCCCCACCTATGACTTCGACAAGCAGTTCCGCGTGATGCGGCTGGTGGCGGCCGAGACCTCGGCGCCGGTGCCGGCCGCGCCCTGGTTCGAGCCCGATGCCGCCGCCGTCGGTTCGCCCTTCTTCGTCATGGCCCGAGTGGAGGGCGAGGTGCCGCCCGACGTCATGCCCTACAACTTCGGCGACAGCTGGCTCTACGACGCCAGCCCCGACGACCAGCGACCGCCTGCAGGAGGCGTCGGCGCGGGTGCTGGCCGAGATCCACACGCTGAATCCGGACAACGCCGATCTGGCCTTCCTGGAGCTCGATCGGTCCGAGCCCACCCCGCTGCGGCGCCACGTGGCCGACCAGTGGGACTACTACCGCTGGGTGTCCGGCGATCGGCCGCAGCCGCTGATCGAGCGGGCCTTCGCCTGGCTCGACGAGCACTGGCCCGACGACGAGGGACCCACCGCGCTCAGCTGGGGCGACTCGCGCATCGGCAACATGCTCTTCCGCGACTTCACTCCCGTGGCGTGCTCGACTGGGAGATGGTGGGCCTGGCGCCCCGGGAGATGGACCTGGCCTGGATGATCTTCCTGCACCAGTTCTTCGAGGACCTGACCGCCAAGCTGGAGCTGCCGGGCATGCCCGAGCTTCATGCGGGTGGCCGACATGGCCGCCAGCTACGAGGCGGCCAGCGGCCACACCCCCCGTGACCTCGAGTTCTACCTGGTCTACGCCGCCCTCCGTCACGGGATCGTGATGAGCCGCGTGCAGCAGCGGTCGATCCACTTCGGCGAGGCCGAGATGCCCGACGACCCCGACGACCTGGTCATGCACCGCACCCTGCTGGAGTCGATGCTGGACGGCACCTACTGGAAGACGATGAAGTAGCCGTCGGCGTGACGACCTCCTGCTCACGCCTTCGGCGTGACGACCTCCTGCTCACGCCTTCGGCGTGACGAGGTACGCGCACTGGTGCGGCGCCGGCCACGATGTGGGACACACGCTCGACCGTGGCTTCGGGCAGGACCGCCTGCAGGAACTCGATCTCGCTGCGGCAGGCGTCGGGATGGTGGCTGGCCACGGCCAGGATGGCGCAGTTGTGCTCGGTGATGCGGAATCGGCCGTGGTCGAGGGCCTCCCAGTCGGCCAGGTAGCCGTCCTCGTCCAGGATGGCGGCCAGCTCGGCGACCTTGGTGGCCAGGGTGGGCTTGGTGGCCAGCCGGGCCCGGGCGTTGGCGATGCGACCGTCGCGCCGGCGAAGGAAGATCCGTTCCACCAGCGTGCCGTCCTCTTCCTGCGCGTGGCGCAGCAGGTCGTTGGCCAGCTCGTCGTAGGCCTTGGGGAACAACGGCTCGCTGCGGGCGCTGAGGGCGTAGCGCTGCCGCCGGCGACCCCGCCCACCGTCGGCGCGGGGGACCTCGTGGCTGGTCACCAAACCCTCCTGGGCCAAGGTGGCCAGGTGCTGGCGGACCCCCGCCGGGGTCATCCCCAGGTCCCCGGCCAGCTCGTCCACGCCGGCTTCCCCGCGGTGCTTGAGGGCGTCGATGACGCTTCGCCGGCTGTCGGAGATGGAGGGCGCCTGCTCCACGTCAGGCCGGCCTGGTCTGGTGGTCGGCGCCGCCGCCGGCCTCGGGCAGGATGAGATGGGTGTCGCCGAACTCGTGCCACAGGTAGCCCCCGGTGACCGCCGCGCCGTAGGCCAGCTGCAGGGCCTCGGGACCGGCAATGGCCTCCAGCATCAGCAGGTGGGAGGCCTCGGGTTCGTGCCACCCGGTGAGCAGGCCGTCGACCAGGTGCACGCCGCGCTCGGGCGTGACCACCAGGTCGGTCCAGCCTGAGCGAGCATGAGATCGCCCGTCGGGGCGCCACGAGCTCTCGATCGCCCGCACCACGGTGGTGCCGATGGCCACCACGCGCCCGCCGGCGCGGCGTACGGCGTTGATGCGCTCGGCGGTGGCCACCGGCACCTCGAACCACTCCGGATAGGGCCGCTCGCTGCCCTCCAGCGAGGACACGCCGGTGTGCAGCACCACCGTGGCCAGCTCCACGCCGGCTTCGTTCAGCTGATCCACCACCTCCGGGGTGAACGGACGCGAGGCACTCGGCATCTCGGCGCTGCCGGGGATGGCGCCGAACACGGTCTGGTAGGCCTCGAGCGGCCAGTCCCGAGGGACGTGGCCGTAGCGGATGGGTCGGCCGTAGCGGGCCAGCAGCTCGTCGAGGGTCAGCGCCCCCGTGTCGAACACGGCCAACCAGAGCCGATGCGAGCCGCGGTAGCGGGCCAGGATGCGCACCGTGGCGCCCCCGCCCAGACCCAGGGTGGTGTCGGCGTGGTCGTCGAAGTCGGGCCGGGTGGCCCGGGCGTCGGGCTCGCGGATCTCCACCAGCCACAGCCCGGACGGCAGACGGGTGGACAGGTGCACCTCGAGCTGGTGGCCCCCCGGCGCCACCGCGTCGAGCGACGCGGCCATGGTGGCGGAGGTGTTCACGACCACCAGGTCGTCGGGGCCGAGGAAGTGGGGCAGGTCGCGGAACCGGGCGTGGACGGGCGCTTCGCGGCCGATCGACACCAGCAGCCGGACGTCGTCGCGGCCCTGCCCCCGGGCCTCGGGCGGCTCGGAGGCCTCCAGGGCGGGCGGCAGGGCGAACTGCACGCTGGAGCGGGGCAGCGGTGCGACCGAGGGATGGGCGAGCAGCTGGCGGTTGGCCGCCGCCGCCCGGGCGGCCAGGCCGGTGCCGGGGTCCGGACTCGCCGCGGATGGATGGATGGAAGCCGGTGCGTTGGTCATGGCGTCACCTCCGCCACGTCGTGGGCCTGATAGCGGCCCGAGGGGTAGTCGCCCAGGATCAGGGCCAGCAGGCCGGGAACGCTGTTCGCGGCCGGCGGACGATCCGAGATGTCCTCCCCGGGAAAGGCGTCCTGGTGCATGGCCGTGCGCATGTCTCCGGGGTCCACCCAGTACACCGACACGTCCGGGTGCTCGGCGGCCAGGACCCGACTGAGCTGCTCGAGCGCGGCCTTGGAGGCGCCGTAGCCGCCCCACCCTTCGTAGCCCTCGACTCCGGCGTCGGAGGTGATGTTCACGATCGTGCCCCCGGGGGACAGCGACGGCAGGGCCAGCTGGGTGAGTGCGAGGGGGGCCACCACGTTGGTCTCGAAGACCTGACGCCAGCCATCGAGGTCGTAGTCGTCGAGTCGGGGCATGGGTAGCGGACCCAGCGTGCTGGCGTTGTTGACCACCAGCTCCAGCGGGCCCCGGGCCACCGCGGCTTCGATCAGGGCCCGGCGATGGGAGGCGTCGGTCACGTCGCCCACGATCGCCAGCCCGCCATCGCCCAGCTCGGCGGCGGCCTGGTCCAGGTCGGTGGCGTGGCGGGCGTCGATGACCACCTGCCAGCCCAGCTGGGCCAGGGTGGCGGCCAGGGCCCGGCCCAACCCTTGTGATCCTCCGGTGATGATGGCGCTGGCCATGGTGACGACCCCCTGATTCGGTGGAGCGGTTCGTTCGGTGGGGTGCTGCACCTGTTCAAAACAAGCAAATGCTATCTCTATTCCCCGTGCCGTACCCGGCCCCGAGGTACCGGGCGCGGTTCGCCGTCGCCCGCTTCGCGGCTTAGCGTGACGGTCATGGCCGATCCTGAATCCCTGGTCAACGAACGCCTCGATCAGCTGCTCGACGAGCTGGATCCCAAGACCGCCGGCGAGGTGGAGCTCCGGGGCCGCCAATACGACCTGGGCCTGGCCTGGGTGCACTTCCCCGAGGGCTGGGGTGGCCTGGACGCGCCGCCCAACCTGCAGCGCCAGGTGGACCAGCGCCTGCGGGCCGCGGGGGCCCCGTCGCCCGATGCCCGTCACTTCTTCGGTCTGGCCATGGCTGGGCCGACCATGGTCACCCACGGCAGCGACGAGCTGCGCACCCGGCTCCTGCGTCGCACCTTCACCGGCGAGGATGCCTGGTGCCAGCTGTTCAGCGAGCCGGGCGCCGGGTCGGATCTGGCCGGCCTGGCCTGCAAGGCCGTGCGCGACGGCGACGAGTGGGTCATCACCGGCCAGAAGGTGTGGAACACCCTGGCCCACATCGCCGATCGCGGGATGCTGGTGTGTCGCACCGACCCGGAGGCGCCCAAGCACAAGGGGTTGACCTACTTCGGCGTGGACATGCACGCGCCGGGGGTGGAGGTGCGGCCGCTGCGCCAGATGACGGGGGAGGCCGAGTTCAACGAGGTCTACCTGACCGAGGTGCGGGTCCCCGACGCCGATCGCATCGGCGAGGTGGGCGAGGGCTGGCGGGTGTCCATGACCACCCTGATGAACGAGCGGACCACCATCGGCGGGGGGTCCGGTCCGCCGGCGCGGGGCTCAGGGGCCATCGCCGAGGCCGTGCGCATCTTCCAGGATCCCGCCGGTGACCGGTCCTCGGCGGCCAGGGATCGGCTCATGAAGCTGTGGATCGAGGCCGAGGTGCTCCGGCTCACCAACCAGCGGGCCAGCCAGAACCGTCGCGTCGGCAACCCCGGACCCGAGGGATCGATCGCCAAGCTCATGTTCGCCGAGGTGAACAAGCGCATCTACGCGCTGTGCGTGGACCTGCTCGGCGCCGACGCGCTGGTCGACTACGACTACACCATGCGCCGCTCGGAGCAGCTCGGCCTGGTCGGGCCCCCGGGGTCGGCCCGCAAGATGTTCCTGCGGTCGCGGGCCAACTCGATCGAGGGCGGGACCTCGGAGATCCAGCGCAACATCCTGGGCGAGCGGGTTCTGGGCCTGCCCGGTGAGCCGCGCGCCGACAAGGACCTGCCCTGGTCGGCGGTGCCACGCAGCTGACGGGTCCCGAGACCCGCGCCCGGCGCACCCGTCCGGGTTCAGGGCAGGTCGCTCAGACGCAAGTTCACGTCGCGGGCCGCGGCCTCCAGATCGTCGGCGTCGGCCGGCTCGAGTCCAGCGGCCCGCAGCAGCACCGGCATCAGGAGCCGCACCGCCATGTCGTGGGCGTAGATGAGCGCGCCGCGCCGGCGGGCTGTGGCCGCGTCCACGCCGTAGACGTGCTGGATCTCATCGATGACGTGGTCCATCACCGGGAACTCGAACTGGTACTGGCGGATGTCGTGGCCCTCCATGACCAGGTGGGCCACGATGCGCTGATGGGTCGCCAGGGTGGCGGCCAGCGGTTCGGGGAGCGGCTGATCGGCGCGCTCGGCGAAGGCCGGCAGGTCGTCTCGCAGCTGGTCGAGGAGGTGGGCCAGCACCGCCCGGAGCAGCCGGTCCTTGCCGCCCACGTAGCGATGGACCAGGGAGGGGTTGACCCCGGCCTGGGTCGCCACCTCGCGCACCGACACCGCGGCCAGCCCGCGCCGGGCGAACAGGTCGGCGGCGGCCGCCAGCACCGCCCGACGCACGGCCACGGGACCCCGAGGGGCCAGCTCGTCTTTGGGTGGACGGCCTCGGGGCGGTCGCGCCCGGGCCTGATCGACGGTCATGGTCGGCTGGCCAGTTCGTCCCGGGCCTGGTGCAGCGCGGTCCACACGTCCGCCTCCTCGCCCGGTTCGATCCGGGTGGCCGCGGCCACCACCGGCTCGAACAGGCGCCAGCCCAGGTCCAGGGCCACCAGGCTCACCGCCCGGAGCTGCGCGGCCCGGGGGTCGAGTCCGGCCCGGCGGGCCTGGTCGACAGCCAGGGACCACAGCTCAGAGGTGACGTCGAGGCCGTCGAGGTCGTGGTCCTCGAGCGCCAGATGGGCCAGCAGTCGCTCGTAGCGGGTCAACGCCTCCTCGATCGATGGGGGGTCGGGCTGGTCGTCGATGTGGCCCTCGGGTGGGGGCCCGGCCGCGGCGTCGAGGTCGCCAACCTGGTCGAGCTGGCGGTCGAGGTCAGCGCCGGCCGCAGCCACGGCCAAGCGCACCAGATCCACCTTGGAGCCGATGTAGCGGTGCACCAGCCCGGGGTTGACCCCGGCGTGCGCCGCGATCTGGCGCACGGACACCCCGGCGATGCCGCCCTCGGCGAACTGGTCGATGGCCGCGGCCACCACCGCCGGCACCACCTGGTCGGGCCCGTGGGGCGCGCCGGCGTCGTTGGGCGGCCGCCCTCGGCGTGGTCTGGTCGGCTCGTCCTGGCCCACGTGCGGTCTCTCCCACCTCGGAGATCTGGGGCGTCACCACCGAGCCCCGCCTCCATCGCTTCCAGTCCTGACGAGTGGTCTATCGCGATTGGACCTGGTGCGCGCGGTGGGTGGGCGACGCGTCACGCGGCCGCCGGGGCGGCACCGGCCACCACCACCAGCTCGTGCGCGGCCCGGGAGGCGGCCAGGTAGACCTCGTGGGGATCCATGCCCGCGGCCTCGACCACCACTGCGTCGTATTCGACACCCTTGTGGCTCCACACCTCGTCGGCGGTGATGCGGGCCACGTTGGACCACCGACGCTGCAGGTCGGCCAGCGCCGGCTGGGACTGGGGCCGTCTCCGCACGGCCACGCCGGTGGGCCGGATGCCGATCAGGGGCACGGCGTCGATGCCGTGGTCCGAGGCCCACTGGTTGAGCCAGTCGGCGATCTCGGCGGACATGCGGTAGGCGGTGTCCATCTGGTCGAGTCGCACGCCCAGCAGCTCGGCGGCCCGGCGCAGGCCGATCCCGTGGCCGAGGCGTCGTTGGGCGTCGTCGCCCACCAGCGTGAGGCCGTCGGCCCGGCGCATGACGGCCCGCAGCTGGGGGATGGTCAGATCCTGGGCCTCGTCCACGATCACGTGCGAGTAGCGGGCCGGCACGCCTTCGAAGCGGGCCCGGACCTCGTCGGCCAGGGCGCCGTCGCCGTCGGCGCGCAACCAGGCGTCGATCAGGTCGTAGGGTGCCTCCAGAGCTTCGAGGGCAGCGGCGCGAACGCAGACGCCGCCAGGCCTGGCTGGTGGTCATGCGCGGCCACACCTTGACCGCCGCGGTGCTCACCGCTGCGGGGGCCAGATCGTGAGCCCGGGCCAGGGTCTCCACGAAGATGCGCCGCCGGTCCCGCCAGGGCAGGTTGCGCCCGGCCAACCGCTCGACCAGGGCCGCGACCTCATCGGCGGGGATCCGACGTGGCCCCACGCGCAGCTCGTCGGGCTGGTAGAGGCCGGACTCGAAGCGGTCGAGCAGGTCGATCCAGCGCTCGTCCCCGCCGGCGTCGCTGCCCGGTCCCAGCAACCGCTCGAAGGTCGTCTGGGCGATGCGCGCCTCGCCCAGGGTGGGCAGCACCGCGGCCACGAAGCGCAGGAAACGGTCGCTGGGTCCGATGACCAGGATGCGGTCGGCGGTGATGCGCTGGTCGTTGTAGACCAGCCAGGCGGCCCGATGCAGACCAACCACCGTCTTGCCCGTGCCCGGTCCGCCCCGCAGGACCATCCGGGCGGTGGGATCGAGGCGGACCAGCCGATCCTGGTCGGACTGCAGCGTGGCCACCGCGGCGCGCATGGCTTCGCCGCGGCTGCGCGACAGCTCCGCCATCAGGGGCGACGAGCCTGACACCTGGCCGGTGGCGAAGTCCTCCACGAACAGGTCGTCGATGTGGCCGACGTAGCTGATGCGCCGGGCCAGGCCGCGAGGGTCGTCGAAGCCGGCCTGGTAGAAGCTCTCGGCGAACGGGGCCCGCCAGTCGATGACCAGCTGCTCGCCGCCTGAGTCGATGCCGTAGAGCCCCACTCGCCAGGGCTGGTCGTCGTCGATGCGGCCGAACACCACCAGCTCGTGTTGCAGCTTGTCGATGGCGCCGCGGACCACGCTCGCGATGTACTCCTCCGACAGCGCGTCGGCGCCCTCGGCCCGGATCTGGGCCAGGGTGCGGAGCTTGTCATCGACGGCACGCCAGGCGCGGGCGAGCGCGGCTCGTTCGCCCGCCAGGTCGACGGAGGGGGAGGGGTCGGGGCTCGTCATCGTGGATCGGCCGCCGCGTGCAGATGGCCCACGAGGCGGGTCGGTCAGGCTAGCCAGTCCCCGACGATCCGGCTCAGGGTTTCCGCGTCGACGGCGGCCGCACCGGCCTCGGGATCAGGGTCCGCGGGTGAGCGCCGTCTCGGCCGTCCAGAGGATGTGGACGTCGCGGGTGGCGAAGCGCCAGGACGGGCCCGAGCGCACGTAGGAGTCCCGGTAGCGGATGGTGAGCACGACGTCGGTGGCGCCGTGGTCGTCGTGGGCGGCCAGGACGTGATGCGCCTGGCAGTAGGACTCACCGGTGGCCCGCGCCGCCGCCACCTCGCACCAGTGGTTGGCCACCAGGTGGAAGGTGCTGACGTAGCGCTCGAGGTTGGGCACGATCTCGCCGATCTCGGTCGCACCCCGGTAGGTGTGGGGCTGGCGGCCGGGCCGGTGGACCGTCACGGTGGCGTCCGGTGCGAACAGCGCCTCGAACGCGACCCGGTCCCGAGCATCGGCCGCCCGGGCGTAGCCGTCGATCAGATCTCGCAGGTCGAGGCGGGCCGTGACCAGTTCGAGATCCATGGGCTCACCGTAGGATGGATTCCATGTTGGTCGAAATCTGGTCCGATGTGGTGTGCCCCTGGTGTTTCATCGGCAAGCGGCGCTTCGAGACCGCCCTGGCCGGCTTCGCCCACCGCGACCAGGTGGAGGTCGTGTGGCGCTCCTACGAGCTAGACCCGAACGCGCCGGCCCGCCGGCAGGGCGATCCGGCCGAACGGCTGGCCCGCAAGTACGGGATTTCGGTCGACCAGGCCCGGGCCGGCCAGGCCCAGCTCACCGAGCTGGCCGCCACCGAGGGCCTCGACTACCACCTGGACCGCGCCGCCGGCGGCAACACCTTCGACGCCCATCGCCTGATCCACCTGGCGGCTGAGGCCGGGTTGGGTGATGCCATGAAGGAGCGCCTGCTCCGGGCGCACCTGGAGGAGGCCGCCCCCATCGGGGACCGGGCCACGCTGGTGGCCCTGGCCGGCGAGGTCGGGGTCGACCCCGAGGCGGCCGAACGGACGCTGGCCGGTGACGACTACACCGACGCGGTGCGCGCCGACGAGCTGCGGGCCCGCGAGCTCGACGTCACCGGCGTGCCGTTCTTCTTGTTCGACGGCCGGTTGGGCATCGCCGGGGCCCAGTCCCCCGACCTGCTGGGTCGGGTGCTCGAGCGGGCCTGGGCCGACTCGCGGCCCGTGGTGGTCACGGCCAACGACGGGGGCGACGCCGCCGGTTGCTCCGACGACGGCTGCACCATCTGATCCGACCGCGGGCACGTCTCACCACCGGGTGGGTGGAGGGATGGGCCGGGATGTAGCTAGTCGAGGGCGGCGGCCACCCGGCGGGCGTCGGCCAGCGCGCCTTCCAGGCCGTCGGGGGCTCGGGCGTCGCCGATGACGTGGACGGCCGGGCGACCGGGTCCCGCGGCCAACTGGTCGGCCAGGGCGTCGCCCCCAGCGGGACCACCCACCCCTTGCCAGGTGCTGATCACGGTGGCGGCCTCGGTCTCGACGTCGGGCCCGTCCCCGCGGCGCCAGCGCACCCACGTGGGGCCAACCGCGGCGAGCTCGGCGCCGGCCTCCAGCGCGATCCCCGACTGCTCGATCTCGTGCACCAGGCGGAACCGGCCGGGCGGGCCCAGCTGGGGCGCGAAGACGTCGGTGGCCTCGAGCACCGTGACGTGGTGTTCGGAGCCGTCGGGTGGGCGGGCGCACCATCGGGCCACCGACAGGCCGGCCTTGCCCCCGCCCAGCACCACCACGGGCCCCTCCGCCAGGCCGGATCCGACGGCGTCCCAGCCGTCGCCGGCCCCGTCGGCGAACCACTCGGCCAGGTCGGCGACGGTGCGCACCCGGGCCGGTTCGGCCCCCGGCACCGGCGGGATCAGCCATCGCCCGCCGGTGGCCACCACCACGTCGGACACCCCCAGGGCACCCACCAGCAGGGCGTCCACCGTCGTGGACAGCGCCAGGTCCACCCCGGCCCGGTCGACCTGGCCGATGAGCCAGGCCAGGAACTGATCCAGGACCTCGTCGGTGGCTCCGGCCAGGCGCAGGCTGCCCCCGAGCTGGGGCGCCTGGTCGGCCAGCATCACCTGGTGGCCGCGCCCGGCGGCCAGGCGGGCCACCTCCAGGCCGGCCGCCCCGCCGCCCACCACCAGCACCCGCCGGGCCGTGGCCGCCGGAGGCAGGTCGTCGTCGCCGTGGCCGGTGGCCGGATTGGCCACGCAGGCCACGGCCCGTCCCAGGAAGATGTTGCCGATGCAGCGGTACTGGTAGATGCACGGTCGGCACGTCTTCGACGCGCCCGGCGGCCAGCTTGCGGGGCAGGTCGGGGTCGGCCAGCAGCTTGCGACCCATGGCCACGAAGTCGGCCCCGCCCGAGGCCAGCACCTCTTCGGCCACCTCGGGCTCGATGCGGCCCACCGTGATGATGGGCACGTCGACATGGGGCCGCAGCTGGGCGGCGAAGGGCACCAGCAGGCCGGGCTCGTGGGGCGTGTGGGCCTCGGTCACGCCCAGGGCGGCGCCGGCGTCGGTGGCCGCGCTCACGCTCAGCGCCTGCGCGCCGGCGGCCACGGCTCGGCGGGCCACCCCCAACAGGTCGTCGGGGGTCTCGCCGCCCGCTCGGAACCGCTCCACGGCGTTGAGTCGGCACCACAGGGCCATCGACGGTCCGACCGCGCCGCGCACGGCGCGCAGCACCTCGAACAGCAATCGGGACCGGTTCTCCCGCGATCCGCCCCAGTGGTCGTCGCGCTGGTTCATGGCCGGGGACAGGAAGCTGTCGATCAGGTAGCCGTGGCCGGCATGGATCTCCACGCCGTCGAAGCCGGCCTCGGCGGCCCGGCGGCCCGCGGCCGCGAAGCGCTCGATCAGCTCGGCCAGGTCGTCCTCGTCGGCCACCCGGTAGTCGACCTTGGCGCCGGGGGCGGTGAAGGGCGCGGTCATGGCCGTGAGCTCCTCACCGGTGATCATGGCCGAGAGCCGGTCCGGTCGCAGCCGCGGAGGGATCGATGGCACCAGCAGCGGGCGGCCCTGGGCGATGTCGAACAGCGAGTTGGCGCCGTCGTGCACCAGCTGGGCGGCGATGGCCGCGCCGTGAGCGTGCACGCGGGCGGCCAAGCCGGCCAGTCCCTCGACGTAGGCGTTCGTCGCTGATGGCGGTCTGGCTGGGTGCGTAGGAGCCCGACGGGTAGGCCACCGAGACCGATCCCACCAGGATGAGTCCGGCGCCGCCCCGGGCCCGGGCCTCCAGGTAGGCGGTCTGACGGGCGCTGACGGTGCCGTCCTCGTTGGCCAGGCGGTCGCCCATCGGGGCCAGCACGATCCGGTTGCGCAGGGCCATGGGCCCGATCCGGCCCGGCGCCAGCAGACGACGGAACCGGGGGTCGACCGCCTCCGCTTCCGGTTCCGGCGGGCTCACCCCGGCGGCCGGGCGGTGGCGCGGGACGCGGACGTCGGGTAGGGGTGCGGCGGCTTCACGGGGTGTCGACAGGTGTCCCGTGGCGGCGGGGAACCACGGCGTCGGGGTTGCCGGCCAGGGCCAGGTACCCGGCCAGGGCTCGCTGGATCTCCTGGCCGAAGGCCACCTGCACGGCCCGCAGGGCGATGGGCCGCAGCTGGCGGAACCCCTCGCTGATCTCGGCGGCCGTGTCGTTGCCGGCGAAGCCGTGGTCGGGGTGCTCGGCGAACAGGGTGACCAGCTCGTCGGCCAGACCGGCCATGCGAGACTGCATGGTGGCCCAGGCCGCGGTCGACACCTCGGCCGCGATGCCGGCGCTGATCATCTCGGCGGCCAACTCCAGCACGACCAGGCTGGGCACCTCGTAGGAGTCCGCCTGGTCGTCGGCTTCGGAGATGAGCCCGACCTGTTCGAGCTCAGCGCAGCACCCGGTGATCGTCCAGGCCGATCAGGCGCAGCACCTCGCCGCCGTCCACCACGGCCGAGTGGTCGTCGATCCAGGGTTCGAGCAGCTGGTCCTGGATGGTCAACAGCACGGTGAAGGCCTGGTGCTCCCCCTCGGGGTCCCCCAGGAACTTGGCCACCGCGTCCAGGCTCATCCCCCGCTCGCGCAGGGCGGCGATGAAGCGCAGGCGACCCAGCTGCTCGGGGGCGTAGTACGCGTTGCGACCCACCCGCCGCGGCGCCTCGATCAACCCGGACTGGCGGTAGAAGCGGATGGTGCGGCCCGGGACCCCGCTGAGCTGCTCGAGCTGATCGAGGGTGTACCCCTCGTCGGCGGTGAGATCGACCGAGACCGGCTCGGCCATCCCGCCCTCGTCGGTTCCCGCCTCGTCCCCCATGGCCACGGCTCCATGATGCCCGGCCGCGGCGGTGATCGGCCACCTCTGGTTGTCCCGGTGTCGCCCGTGGGCGGCCGACGGCGGTACCGTCGCCCCGTGTCGCGACCCAGCCTGTCCACCCTGGCGGTCATCGCCGGGCTGTTGGTGGGGGCGGTGGCGGCGGGTGGGCTGATCGCCAGTGGGCGCTTGAACGACCGGGCCACGGCCGCGCCGGCCAAGCCCGCCACCGCGGACTTCCTGGCCGCCTTCCACCGCAGCCTGACCGGCACCTACGTGGTGAATGGCACCTACACCCGCACCATCGAGTGCCTGGCCACCCAGTCCCAGTGCGTGAACGGCCAGACGCTGCGGTCCGGGCGCGCTGGTCGTGCAACGACCGCCCGATCACCTGCGCCGGGAGAACGGGCAGGTCTCCGGGGCCATCAACGGTCACGTGATCTCGTGTGACGCCCAGGCCAACGGGCAGTACCTGTGCGGGCCGACGCCGACCACCGAGGACTTCGACAAGTCGGTGGCCGCACAGATGACGGCGCTGACGGGCTACTTCACCGGACCCATCCCGCTCTATCGCGTGGTGCACGCCGGCATCGGCTGCTTCGAGCTCACCCAGGTCCGTGAGTACCCCAGCGCGCCCTACGGCAGCTTCGCCCGCATGTGCTTCGACGCGCCGACGGGGGCGATCACCTACGTCAAGCGCCATCTGGAGGGGGCCACCGATGTCTTCCAGGCGGTCCACGTGAGCGGGGTGGTCAGCGACAGCGACTTCAGCATCAGCCAGGATCCGGCGTACGGGTCGCACTACGACACCAAGCCGACCCGATGATCGACCGATCGCGTTGCCCGGCGCGCCGGGGAGGGGTGGGCGGAGGCCACGAGGGCGCCCAGCACCCGAGAGTGCTGGTGGCGATGCATTGGAGGGAGTGTGACCCCCGCCCGTTTCCCCAGCCGGTGGGGGCGAAGCCACCGACCAAATTACATCGGGATTGTCCATAGGTCGCTTGAGCTATTTTCCAGGGTCCGCCTGGTCGAACGGTACGTATCGTCAGGTCACTCCCATCCCTCTCCGTCCATTCGGGAGCTCCTGTGCTCGTCGCCAGTGACCAGTTGCTGGGCGGAGATCCGCTGCCGTGGTTGGTGCTGGCGGTGGGCGCGGCCCTGGCCCTGGGGACGGTGTTCGCCCTGGTGCGGGGCGAGGGCGATCCCGAGGACGGCGAGCTGGCCCGACCCCCGTTGGCCCGCAGCGTGGTCATGATCGGCATCGGTGTGGTGGCCGCGGTGTGGGCCCTGGCCAGCCTGATCAAGGGTTGAGGTCCATCGACCATGGCCGGCCTGCGCTTCGGGATCCTGGGAGCGGCACGCATCGCGCCGGGCGGCGCTGATCAAGCCGGCCCACGAGCTCGACGGTGTGAGCGTGACCGCGGTGGCGGCCAGGGACCGGAGCCGGGCCGACGCCTATGCGGCGCGACACGGCATCGCCACCACCCACGCCAACTACGCGGACCTGGTGGCCGATCCCGACGTCGACGCGGTCTACAACCCACTACCCAACGGTCTGCACGGTCAGTGGACGATGGCCGCGCTCGAGGCCGGCAAGCACGTCCTGTGCGAGAAGCCCTTCACCGCCAACCGTGACGAGGCCCGCGGCGGTGGCCGCGGTGGCACAGCGCACCGGTCTGGTGGTGGCCGAGGCCTTCCACTACCGGTACCACCCCCTGGCCCGACGCATGCGCGACGTGGTGGCCAGCGGGGAGCTGGGCCGCATCCGCCACGTCGAGGCCTACACCTGCTTCCCGCTCCCGCGGTTCGACGACATCCGCTATCGCCTCGACCTGGCCGGCGGTGCGCTCATGGATGCCGGTTGCTACACCGTGCATCAGCTTCGCCTGGTGGGGTTGGAACCCGGACAGGAGCTCGACGGGCCCCGGGTGAGCTCGGCCCGGGCCCAGCTCCGATCGCCCGGCGTGGACCGGGCTATGCACGCCGAGCTGGTGTTCCCCAACGGCGCCACCGGGCGCATGGTGTGCTCGATGTGGTCCCGCTCGTTGCTGCACCTGTCGGTGCGGGTCTCGGGCGATGCCGGCGAGATGCGGGTCTTCAACCCGCTCGCTCCCCAGACCGCTGCACCGCCTGACGGTGCGCACCGCCGACAGCCGCCGCGTCGAGCACTTCACCCGTCGCTCCACCTACTCGTTCCAGCTGGAGGCCTTCCGGGACGCGGTGGCCGGCGAGGACACGCTGCTCACGCCGCCGGCCGACGCGGTGGCCAACATGGCCGTCATCGACGACATCTACCGGGCCGCCGGGCTCGAGCCCCGCCAGCCCTCGGGCGGATCGTCCTAGCATCAAGGGCCGGGTCGGCGCACGGCCCGACCGAGCCGGGGGCCGACCATGCGTGAGCACCGCTACTCGTTCGAGATGTCGCACTCGGCGGCTCGGATCTGGGCGCTGTTCCAGGACTACGAGCGCTGGGCCGACTTCGCCCCGGCGGTGAAGCGGGTGGAGGTGCTGTGGCCGGGCGATGAGCATCACAACGGCCGCCTGCGACGGGTCATCTACCCCCTGCCGTTCGGTCGGGAGGGCTCCGCCCTCGAGCTGGTGACCGACGTCGAGCCCGAGCGGGGCTACACGTACACGATGATCTCGGGCAAGGCCGGCAACGACCAGATCGGCCACGTGCGACTCGAACCGCTCGGGCCCAACCGCACCCGCATGCACTTCGACGAGCGGTACAACCTGACCACGATCCCCTTCAAGTGGTTCGAGGGGCGGATCTACTCGTTCATCAACCAGAAGAACGAGGAGAGCATGCGCAACGCCCCGGTCTGGCTGACCGACCACCCTGCCTACCGGGCCGACCTAATCGATTGACCCTCCGGTCGGCGACGCCTCCCTGCGGGCGCCTCGCCATCTGGGTGTCATCGGTCCAGCGGCTCCGGCCTGGCGGCCTTCGCCTTCCGTGACCCGAAGGGCCAATCAGTTCGCCTTCCATTTGTTGAAGTAGGTGATGCGCTCCACGGGGCCGCGCGTGGCGGGCTTGAAGTCCTCGCCGGTGGTGTAGGCCACCGGCAGCAGGGCCACCTGGGTGATGTCGTCGGGGATGCCCAGCAGCTCGGCGGCTTCGGCTTCGTGCGCCAGGTGCAGGGTGGTGAAGCAGGTGCCCAGGCCTCGGCTGCGCAGGGCCAGCTGGAAGCTCCACACCGCCGGGATGATGGATCCGTAGAACGAGGCGGCCATCACCGGAGAGGTGTCGGCCAGCCGACCCTTGATGCAGGGGATGACCATGGCCGGCACCTGGCCCAGGATCTCGGCCAGGTAGTCAGCCGAGTCGAGCACCCGGATGGTCTGGTCGGTCATCTCGTCGCCCCGGTAGGAAGCCAGGTAGCGGTTGCCCATCTGCTGGTAGATGCGCCCCAGCTCGGCCTTGGTGTCGGGGTCGTCGACGATGAGCCAGCGCCAGGTCTGGGCGTTGCCGCCGGTGGGCGCCTGCACGGCCAGGCGGATGCACTCGACCAGCACGTCGCGCTCGACGGGTCGGTCGAGGTCGAGACGGCGACGCACCGAGCGGGTGGTGGACAGCAGCTTGTCGGTCTGGGCGAGGTCGAACATGGCGCCGGTCTAGTTCATCGGCACCCGGCGTGCCGCGCTCAACGAGATGGGCTCGACCGGCAGACCAGGCGGGGCTCGGCCCACTGCGCGGTGCCCGGCCCGGCCGCCGGTGGCGCGACGAGGAGGTGGACCACGGGATCGATCGCGTTCGGCGGGATGTCGACCTTCCCGGTGCGCACGTCGGGTGTGGTGGACGACTCGACCACGGTTCGGCCGATGGTCCGGCCGGACCGGTCGGTGACCGACAGGGTCATCGCCTGGGGGCCGCCCCCGGGGCTGAGGGCGGTGACCTCGACGTCGCAGTTCGATCCGGTGCGGGCGGGCAGGGCGACGGCCACGTTCGGGCCCGTCGGCACGACCGTGAAGATGACTCGAAGGGCGAGCGGGGCGGCGGCGGCCTGGGCGGCGGTGGCTCGGGTGGTCTCGGTCATCTTCGGATCGGGGCTGAGCAGCGTGGCGATGGAGGTGGGAAGGACCCCGAGCGTGTGGTCGCCGGCCGGGAGGGCTGTGGTCGAGTGAGGTCACGCGGATGACCGACGGGTCCCGCTGGATCACCGCCGCCGGGGAGACCGGGACGTAGTCGGGGATCACATCGGGAACGAAGGCGATCGAGCCGGTAGGCGAAGATGCGGGGGTCGCGGAGGTACACGGCGTCGTTGGCCAGGGCGACGCACAGGCATCCGGTCAGACGGAACGAGAAGAACGTGGGGTGCTGGGCGAACACGTAGGCGGGATCGACCCGGCTACCGGGTGGTCCCGGTCGTTCGGCGATGTGGCGGTCGGCCAGACCGTAGAGGTCCACGATCCGCAGGTCGGTGTAGTAGGAGACGGCGCCGACCTCGTCGGTGGCCAGCACCTGGTGGGGGTGGCCGACCTGGTCGATGAGCTTCGCCACCCCGTACTGGTAGTTGTCGCCGTGGTCGCTGAGGGTGTCCTGGGCGAAGAGCTGTGGGATGGCGGTCAGGCCTCGACCCACGGCGAACTCGTTGGCCGTCGTCGTACCCACCTGCTGATGCCGGTAGGCGGTGACGAAGGTTCCCACCAGGATGACCGGCCACCAGGACCACGCAGCCGGTCCTGAGCTGCAGGCGGTAGCCGCCGCGCTCGGCGCGTGAAGGCTGGGCGGTCCAGGCCAGCCGGCTGATCCCGGCCACGGCGATGGCGGCCATCGGGGCCAACAGGGGCAGGAGGTAGCGCTCGTAGGGGTAGTTGTCCGCCGGCGGACAGTGCTGCCTCGACCAAGCTGAGCGCGATCACCACGGGCGTCAGCGCCAGGACCGGGGTCGTCCACCGCCGACCGACCAGGACCACGACGACGACCAGCGCGGCCAGGCCGAGCACGGGCAGGTAGGCGGTGGTGAACCGCAGGACCTCGCCCCGGATCAGCAGCTTGGTGGTGGTGGCGCTCGTGCCCGCCTTGGTCACGATCGAGTTGGGGATCGGCTGGCCGAAGTACGCCAGCCGAGCCAGCTCGAGGCCGACCATGGGCAGGACGAACCCGGCCGCGACCCGGGCTTGGCGGCGCACCGATCGGGACCAGATCCACGTCTGGGCCCAGAGCACCGCCCACACCACGGCACCCTCTGGTCGGGTGACGGCCAGCAGCAGGCACCCGACCGTCGTGGCCACCGACAGGGCCCGGCGCTCGGTCCAGTCGCTGAGGAAGCACAGCAGCGTCAGCATCGAACAGGGCGGCGAACAGCAGAGTCTCCAGGCCGCCGACCGCGTCGTAGGTGGTGGCCGGTATGAAGACGACCAGGGCGGCGGTGCCGACGGCCATCCACGCCGGTGCCTCCGGGTTGAGGCGCCGCACCAGGCGAGCGGTGGCCCCGCCGATGACGCCGATCAGGGCGATGTTCAGCACTCGGGCCCACGTCGGGATGGCCACGCCGAACAACTTGCCGACCGCCAGCAGCGCCACCCACAAGGGGTCGGAGAAGGCCTCGACCGGCGGCGACCCGACGGACAGACGCAGGCCGTGGCCGCTGGCCAGGCGAGCCGCATAGGAGAACGAGATGTAGGCGTCGTCGAAGGGCAGGCTGCGGGCGTTGGCGTTGGCCATGGGCACGAGCGCACCGACGGCGAGGACCGCGCCTACGAGCACCGACCAGCGACGTCGGTCGGCATCCAGGATTCCGCGGTCTTGGACGGGGTGCATGACGGGGCCGTTCCTCTTCCTGAACAAGGGACCGCGTGCACAGACCCGACGAGATGACGAACGATCCTATTGCCGCGGGCGGGCGCGATCCGGTCGGCCCACGCCCGCGGGGCGTCGAGGTCGGGTGCTCAGACGGCCTGGTGGCACACGGCCTCGACGTTGTTGCCGTCGGGGTCGCGCACGAAGGCGCCGAAGTAGTTCGGGTGGTACTCGGGCCACACCCTCGGCTCGTGCAGCACCTCGGCTCCGCTGGCCACCGCGGCGTCGAAGAAGGCGGTGACGCCGGCCCGGTCGGCGGCCGCGAAGGCCACGTGGACCTCCTTGTTGGCCTGGTCGGTGGCTTCCCGGCCGATCCAGAAGATCGGCCGGTCGATGCCGTAGCCGATGGCCGGACCGACATCCATGATCCGCTGGCCGCCCAGTGGGGCCAGCACGGCGTCGTAGAAGGCACCGCTGGCGTCG
Source organism: uncultured Microthrixaceae bacterium (assembly GCA_963793965.1). Classification (GTDB taxonomy): domain Bacteria; phylum Actinomycetota; class Acidimicrobiia; order Acidimicrobiales; family Acidimicrobilacustridaceae; genus UBA4742. The sequence continues at coordinate 510,614 of CAWCCB010000001.1, read as the reverse complement.
AGATCGGCGACCTGGAGGGAGAGGTGATCGAGCATCGAGCCAGGGTAGGTCGGATCCAGGCCCGGCTACCGTGGCACCGTGCGCGTCACCGAATGGCAGCCGCCTGATGCCCGCGGCGACGGCCCGGCCGAGGTCGAGATCGTGGGCGCCACCCCCGAAGCCGACCGCGACGGGCCCGTGGCCGCCACGGCCCCGCCTGTCGGGCCCACTGGGTCGTGGTTGGCCGCCGACCCGGCGGTGGCGCGCATGGAGCTCGACGAACGGTGCTGGGTGGATGTCGTGCGGGGCTTGGTGGATCGACCCGATCAGGTGCACGACGAACTGGTCGGCGATGTCGCCTGGCAGCAAGGCCGCGTCTTCCGCTACGAGCGCTGGATCGACGAGCCGCGGCTGGGTTCCTGGCAGGCCGGCGCCGCTCGCCATCCAGCCCTGGCTGTGGCCCAGGACTGGATCTCCCGGCGCTACCGGGTCTCGTTCGACGGCGTGGCGCTGGCGCATTACCGCGACGGGCGCGACAGCGTGGCCTGGCACCGCGACCGCGAGCTCAAGTGGCTCGACGAGACCGTCATCGGCGTCCTCACCCTCGGCGCCCGACGGCCGTGGCTGCTGCGCCCGCTCACCGGGCGCCGAGCCGATTCCGACGATCTGTCCGACGCTGTCGACCTGGCTCCGGGCAGCGGGGACCTCCTGGTGATGGGCGGCGCCACCCAGGGGGCCTGGCTGCATGCGGTGCCCAAGACCCGCGGCCCGGCCCGCAGCCGGATCTCGGCCCAGTGGCGCTGGACCTCTCGCCGCGGCGAGCCCGACCGCAACCCCTCCTACTACGCCCCCCGTCACTACACGGGCTGAAGCGGAGGACGGGCCTGGCCCTCTGGTCGGCGAGCCTCCCTGCGGTGCATCGCGTCAGGTGCCGGCGTTGTGCACCGTGGGGGGTGCACAACACCGGTTCCTGGGCGATCGCGGGAGCGCGGCGCGGGTCGGTCAGGCCACCTGGTCGGTGGGATGCACGGCGCGCAGGGCCACCAGGTCTTCGAGCGAGTCGATCTCGGCTCGGACCTGAGCCGGCGTCTCCTCCTCGAGCCCACAGACCACCAGCAACGAGGCGGAGAAGAGCCGGGCCCCGAACTCCACCACCATCAGCTGGAAGGCCCGGTACCGGGCGGTGCGAAGGTCGGCCCCCTGCTTCACGAAGTGGTCGATCAGGCTGTCCGACAGGGGGAACTGGCCCTGGAACTGGGTCGGGTCGATCTGGTCGAGCACAGCCCGGGCCGCCAGGTGCACCGCCTGGTCGAGGAGCGCGTCCTGCTCCGGGGTGAGGTCGCCTCCCCGGGTGGCCACGTCGGCCCCGGCGTCGGACCCGGCCAGGTCCCCGGTCAGGCGATTGACGGCCGCGGTCAACAGCTCGGTGGTGGACGACCACCGGTCGGTGACCTCCTCCGAAGGCACCCCGGCTTCCAGGGCCACGCGCTTGAGGGTGACCCGGCTGGTGGCCTCGGAGGCGAACACACGGATGGCGGCGGACAACACTCGGCCGTCGAGGTCCGCCGGATCGGAGTCAGGCATGAGGGGGATCCTGGGGGGAAGGTGTGTATACGGAACGTGTTACAGTCCGTGTGACGTAGCGTCACGAAAGGGTAGCCCCCAAGGTGTCTCCCGCCAAGCCGCGCCAACATGCCAAGGCTCGTGACCACCGGGCCGCGGTCGAGGCCTCCATCTACGAGGCCATCGAGGGCTTCCTGGCCGACCGCTCGTTTCGCGAGCTGACCGTCGAGGACGTGATCGCGCCCACCGGGTTGGGCCGCACCGCCTTCTATCGCTACTTCCCCGATCTCGAGACGGTCCTGTTGCGGCGGCTGGCCCAGATCGAGGAGGAGTTGGGTGACGCCACCGACAGCTGGCTCGAGCCCGCCCCCGGCGTCGAGCCCGAGGACGGCCTGGCCCAGGCCGCGCTGGCCCTGGCGGTGGTCTACCGCCGCCATGCCGCCCTGCTCCGGGCCTTCGCCGAGGCGGCTGCGGCCGGGGCGGACGTCGAGGCCGCCTGGCGTGACCTGGTCGGTGGATTCATCGACCGGGCCCGCGAGCGGATCGGGGCCCTGGCCCAGGCGGGCCGGGTCTCGATCGCGGACACCGACGAAGTGGCTCGGGCGCTGGTGTGGATGACCGAGCGGTACCTGCTCGAGACCTACGGTCGGGGGGCCGACGTGCCCACCGAGGTGGCCGCCAACACCGTGGCGCAGATCTGGCGGCGCACCCTGTTCAGCGTGCCCGGATAGCTTCGGGAGGATGCGAGGGGGAGTGCGAGGGGGAGTGTCCGAGTGAGCGATGCCGTGAACGGCTCGGTGCCCTGGTGGCACGAGGCCGTCGTCTACCAGATCTATCCCCGCTCCTTCGCCGACTCGAACGGGGACGGGGTGGGCGACCTGGGTGGCATCCGGGCCCACCTGGACCATCTGAGCTGGCTGGGGGTCGACGCCATCTGGCTGTCGCCGTTCTTCCCGTCGCCCATGAAGGACTACGGCTACGACGTCAGCGACTACTGCGACGTCGATCCCGTCTTCGGCACCCTGGCCGAGTTCGACGCCCTGGTGGCCGAGTGCCACGCCGCCGGCATGCGGGTGCTGATCGACTGGGTGCCCAACCACACCTCCACCGAGCACGAGTGGTTCAAGGCGTCGCGCTCATCGCGCCACGACCCCAAGCGGGACTGGTACATCTGGCGCGATCCCGGTCCCGACGGGGGTGCACCGAACAACTGGATCAGCGACTTCGGCAGCCCCACCGCCTGGGAGCTCGACCCCACCACCGGCCAGTACTACCTGCACCTCTTCCTGCCCGAGCAGGCCGACCTCAACTGGCGCAACCCCGAGGTGGTGGCGGCCATGCACGACACCCTGCGGTTCTGGCTCGACCGGGGCGTGGACGGCTTCCGCATGGACGTGGTGCAGTCGTTGCTCAAGCGAGCCGACTTCGCCGACCTGGACGATCCCAACGAGATCCTCTACGGCGATGCGCACCTGGACACGACCGACACCCACGGACTGCTGCGCGACATCCGACGGGTGCTCGACGGGTACCCGGGCGAGCGGGTGTCGGTGGGGGAGACCTCGCTGCTTTCCACGGGGAAGATGGCGGCGTACTACGGCCACGACGACGAGCTGCACCTGTGCTTCAACTTCCCCCAGATTCTGGCTCCCTGGGACGCCGATCGGTGGCGCCGGCGAATCGAGCGCGCCTATGCCGTCCTGGACCCGATCTCGGCATGGCCCACCTGGGTGCTGTCCAACCACGACGTCCCCCGGCACCGCACGCGCTACTGGGGTTCGGAGGCCGCGGCGCGTGCGGCCGCGGTGATGGCCCTCACGTTGCGGGGGACGCCGTTCCTCTACGAGGGCGAAGAGCTGGGCCTGCTCGACGCGGTCATCCCGCCCGAGCGCAAGCTGGATCCCGTCGACCGCGACGGGTGCCGGGCCCCGGTGCCGTGGACGACCGACGAGCACCACGGATGGGGCACCGAACCGTGGCTGCCGTTCCCGCCCGAGTCCACCGAGCGGTCGGTGGCCGCCGAGCGCGACGACCCCGACTCGGTGCTTCACCTGTACCGCCGCCTGCTGGCCGAGCGCAAGCGATCGGCCGCGCTGCGGCGCGGCGCCATCGAGCTGCTCGAAGGCTGGCCCGAGGCGGTCATCGCCTGGGATCGCCTCCAGGGCGAGGACCGCCGTCGAGTGGTGGTGTCGTTCGCCACCGAGCCGGTGGAGATCGACGACGCCCGGTTCGAGGCGGGCGGCCCCTGGCAGGTGGCCGTGGCCAGCGACGGGGTGGGCGAGGGCCAGCCGTTCACGGGCCACCTCGAGCCGACCCAGGCGGTCATCCTGGTTCCGGGCCCGTGACCACCAACCGGTTGACCCAGCTGCGCGACGTCACCCGTGACACCGCCGACCACCTGCGCCACCTGGACGTGTCGGGCCGGCTGAGCGAGCACATCGACACCAAGATGCTGGAGATGGCCCGCCAGATCGGGGCCACCTCCACCGGGGCGTTCTTCGAGTCGGTGAGCGAGGACTACCTCCACCTCGACCCGCGACCCGACGCCGTCGACCACCACAACGCCTACCTGCACGCCAACCCCATCTCCTCCGCCGACCAGCAGGCCATCCTGGGGATCGTCGATGTCATGCAGGGCGACCAGGTGGCGGGGATCACCGAGCGCTTCGCCGAGTTCGCTCGCGACGAGAAGCTCTTCGAGCGGGTGACCGGCGGGGCCAAGTACATCTTCCCCAGCAACCACCTGGCCCTGCCCGACCAGGGGTTCACGCTCGGGTACTTCCACAAGGCGGCTCACGTCACCAGCGACGTCGATCGCCTCGAGCACTACATCTCCACCATGGTCGGGCGGCTGCTCGGCTACTACGAGGTGGGCGGGCTCAACGTCATCGACGGCATCCTGCGCAAGGCCGGCGGGGTGCTCAAGTCCTTCCCGGTCAGCGGCAGCGAGACCCTCGACGAGTCCCGGGTGATGGAGGACGACCTCGACCCGCTGCTGCGCCTGTTCCGCAAGGTGTGCAACCACCAGACCAAGCGCGAGTTCGAGCGGCTGGTGCACGCCAGCACCGGCCACATCGTGCTGCTGGCCGGTGGCGGCTCGCACGACACGGTGACCCCCACCGGCGATGTGGACATGCACCCCTTCGGGCGCACCACCCGCGAGATGATCGCCCGCGACGACCCCGCCGTGCGGGTGGTGCCCCTGTTCGTGGACTACGGCCCCGACGCCAGCCTGGTGGACTTCGGCACCCCCCGCCACGTGGCCGATCCCGACGATGTCCATTCGGTGGGCGAGGAGATCGCCCAGCTGGGCAACCGCCAACGCCAGGCGGCGCGCCACACCCACCCCGACGTCGACCGCTTCACCGGCACCATCCGGTATCAGGTCGATTGAGCATCGCGGGTCGTCAAGGTCGATGAAGGCGGAGGCCGCCAGGCCGGAGCCGCTGGACCGATGACGCCCGGATGGCGAAGCCGCCCGCAGGGAGGCTTGCCGACCGGATGGCCAAGCAACAGGAGGCTTGCCGACCGGAGGGCCAAGCAACAGGAGGCTTGCCGACCGGGGCCAGTCAGCTTGATCGGTAGCGGGCCACGGTGATGGGGACGAACACCACCACCAGCGCCACCGACCACAGCAGCGAGACCACCACGTAGTGCCCCGTGGCACCGGTGAGCCCGGCGTTGTGCGGGCCGCCCAACACCAGGCAGCGCACGGCGTCGACCATGGGCGTGATGGGTTGGTTGCGGGCGAAGGCCTGCATCCATCCCGGCATGGTGTCGATGGGGACGTAGGCGCTGGACACGAAGGTCAGGGGGAACACCAGCAGGGCCATGCCCTGGGCGGCCTGGGCGTTGCCGGCCAGCAGCCCGATGGTGATGAACAACCAGGTGAAGGCGAACCCGTAGACCACGCACAGCCCGAAGGCGCCCAGGGCGGCGGCCACGCTGCCCTGGATGCGGAACCCGATGGCGAACCCGATGGCGATGGTCACCACCAGGCTCCAGGTGAGCAGCGCGGTGTCGGCCAGCGATCGGCCCAGCACCAGGCCGCTGCGGCGCACCGGCAGCGAGCGCAGCCGGTCGAAGAAGCCGTCGTCCACGTCCTCGGCCACCCCGGCGGCGCCGCCCATGCCGGAGAACAGCACGCTGGTGACCACGAACCCCGGGACCAGGAAGTCGACGTAGGGGACGGGGCCGGCCTGGATGGCCCCGCCGAACACGTACCGGAAGATGAGCAGGAACATGGCGCCCTGGATGGTGCTCACCACCAGCAGCTGGGGCGTGCGGGCGAACTTGCGCACGGTGCGGCCGGCCACCGCATTGGCGGTGGCCGCCAGCCGGGCCGGATGGGCGGCGGCGGTGACCCGCTCGAGGGCTCGGCTCGCGCCGGCGTCGCTGGGCCGGGGCGATGAGATGGCGGTCATGCGGCGGACTCCTGCTGGTTCATGACCGGTCGGCTGCCGGGCCGGTCGGGCGGCGTCGTCGGGGGTCGGGTCGGTGCCGTCGCCGGTCAGGGTCAGGAACACCTCGTCGAGGGTGGGTCGGCGTTGGGCGATGTCGTCGGGCCTGAGGCCGAGCTGGTCGAGGACGCGCACGGCCTCGGGCAGGCGGCTGGTGCCCCCGTCGACGGCGATGGCCAGGCTGCGGGTGACCGGGTCGATCCGGGGCGCCTCGGGGCTGAGCGGGGCCAGGGCGTCGGCCACCCGAGCCAGGTCCTGGCGGTCCGGCAGGTGCAGCTCGATCACGTCGCGCCCGGCCTGGGCCTTGAGCTGGTCCGGCGTGCCTTCCACCACCACCCGGCCGTGGTCGACGATCACGATCCGCGAGGCCAGCTGGTCGGCCTCGTCCAGGTACTGGGTGGTCAAGAGCACGTCGGTGCCGCCCTGGACCAGGCCCCGGATGGCCTCCCACAGCTCGATGCGGCTGCGAGGATCCAGGCCGGTGGTGGGCTCGTCGAGCAGCAGCAGGCGGGGCGCGCCGACCAGGCTGGCCCCGAGATCGAGGCGGCGGCGCATGCCCCCCGAGTAGGTGCGCACCCGTCGATCCGCCGCCTCGCGCAGGCGGAGCTGGTCGAGCACGGCCTCGGCGTTGAGGCGGGCCTGGCGCCGACGATGCCCGAACAGGTGGGCGATCATCTCCAGGTTCTCTCGGCCGGTGAGCGCTTCCTCGACCGCCGCGTGCTGGCCGGCCAGGCCGATGATGCGCCGAACCTGGTCGGGATGGGCGACGGCGTCGATGCCGGCGATGTGCAGGGTGCCGGCGTCGGGCCGGGTGAGGGTGGCGACCATGCGCACGAAGGTGGTCTTGCCGGCGCCGTTGGGGCCGAGCACGGCCACCACCTGGCCGGGCTCCGCGGTCAGGTCGAGACCGTCGAGAGCTTGGACGTCGCCGAACCGCTTGGTCAGGCCGCGCCCGTCGATGATGGGAGGCATCGCGGTGTCCTTTCGTCGGGGATGACGAGCCGACCGCCGCGACAGGACGTCCTACAGTGCAGGTTGCATCCCTTGTGCGAGGACCCTGCGCGGGTTCGGCTCGAGGTGTGGTGGTTCCGGATCGACGTGGGCAAACACGTCGGTCCGGAGCCACATCAGTTGGTGTCGCCCATGGGCAGCTCCCGGGGTGAGTTCGAGCGGGCCTGCCAGTCCCGCAGGGTGGAGAGCTCGCCGAGGGCCGGGTGCGGGTGGCCGGGCTCGTACCAGCTCCGCCACTCGTCCAGACCGGCCAGCTGCTCGGTGGCGATGTCGGTGATGAGCTCGTGGACCCAGGCCAGCTCGGCTCGCAGCAACACGAGCTCGTACTCGCCCTCCAGCGCGAACAGGCGCGGCAGCCCCAGCTGTCGGGCCGCGTCCTGCACGGCCTGGAGCTGGGTGATGCGCACCTCCAACGCGTCGGTGCGCCGCTCGAGCTGGCTGAGGGCCTCGTCAGGGGGCAGCCCGGGCAGCAGCGACAGGGCCGCCTCGAACTGCAGGAACTCCTTGACCGGGGTGGCCACCAGCTCGGACAACCACTCGTTCATCTCGCGGGTGCCGGCCTCGGTGATCTCGTAGATCGTCCGCTCGGGGCGGCGCCCTTCGCGCACCGTCTCGCGGGCGCGGATCAGGCCGCGGGTCTCGAGCCCTTCGACCACGCTGTAGAGCGAGCCGAAGTTGAGCTTGATGCTCTCGTGCTTGGCCCGGGCGCGCAGGGTCTGGGAGATCTCGTAGGGGTGCATCGGCGCCTCGTAGAGGCTGCACGAGCACGGCCAGGGCCAGCGGGTTGGCTCGAGGATTGCGGGGCACCTCTTCAGAATACTCTAAATCGAGTATCTGGCAAGGAGTACTCGGGAAAGCGCAGGATCGTCAGGTCGGGCCCGGCTGCTCGACCGGGACCAGGGCCAGTCTCCGAACAGCGCCGGGGTGAACAAGGTGGGGTCGTGCTGGCGCCGCACCGCTCGCAGCCGGTACTTGAAGCGGTCCATCCCGATGGCCAGCTGGTCATGAGCTCCCAGCCGTCGCACCCGAGGCGTGGACCCGGTCCGCCCGCAGCCGCCCACGAAGCCGTGCCCGAGCGGCGGTCCCTCCCCAGCTCTCACGGGCGAACGGTGTCGGTCGGGGGTGTCCTGGTCGCGGCACTTGACGGTCCGGGGCGGCATCCCTACGCTCGTCGGCCTTCCGTCCGAACCGCTTGAGCCGCTGCATCGCCCGGCGGGGCACCGCTAGGCTTTGGGGTGTCCCGGTGTCCCATCTGGGGGGTGACCAGCCGTGCGCTTCCGTCGTCAGGCGAACGAGATGTCCGCAGCGTCGTCGGGCTCAGCCGCGCCGTCCGAGCCTGCGCCACGATCGAACGGGTCGGCCTCGGCCGCGCCCGTCGCGGCCCAGACCAAGCCGGCCGAGAAGGTCCACACCTTGGACAAGGCCAAGGCCAAGGCGGTCGACACGGCCAAGCTGCGGGGCCGGTCCAAGGCCCTCGAGCAGAAGGTGGAACGGCTCACCGAGCTGGTCGAGGTGGAACGGGCCGTGGCCGAGCGACGGCCGGCCCGGTCGGGCCAGCCCACCTTCGAGGACCTGGCCCTGGAGATCCCCCAGTCGCGGTGCGGGTTCCTCGATCGGGATGATCTCGACGAGTCGACGCTCGACCCGGATCAGCTCTTCTTCCGCCAGAACGGCTACCTCATCAAAGAGGGCCTCATCCCCGCCGAGCTGACCGACCCCTACCTGGCCGACCGGCTGTCGTTCCCGGACAAGGACCTCTCGATCTGGGGTGGCAGCTACATGGCCATCCCGTCCATCCGCGACGTGTGCCTCTATCGGCCGCTGGTCGATCTGGTCGAGCGCCTGGTGGGCGAGCCGGTGGGCCTGTTCCTGACGCTCTCGGGCCTGGAGACCACCCGGCGCACCTGGCATCAGGACTTCTACCTGAAGCCCGGCTACGAGAACGTGAACTACTGCGCGGCGTGGATCGCGGTGGGCGACGTCGACCCCGACAGCGGCCCCTACGAGTTCGTGCCCGGCACCCACCGCCTGCCCTCGATGCGCCAGGAGCTGGTGTGGGAGTGGCTGACTCCCGAGGAGCGCAGCTCGCCGGCGTCGTACCGCATCGCCGAGACGTTCGTGACCGATGCCTGCGCCAAGATGTTCGTCGAGCGCGAGTTCGAGCCGCAGTTCTTCATCCCCAAGCGGGGCGACGTGCTGATCTGGCATCACTCGCTGCTCCACCAGGGTTCGCGTGCCCGTCGTCCCGAGCTGATGCGACCCGGACTCATCGCCCACTACAACTCGCTGGCCAAGCAGCGCCAGCTGGGTCGCGACATGGTCCAGCACCCGAATGGATCCTGGTACCGCGTGCGCGACGACTACGAGATCATCGTGCCCAACCAGATCGAATCGGCCGAGTTCAAAGCTCAGGCCATCGCCGCTCGCACCCAGCGCTGAGCCTTCTCAGCCCTCGGAGGCTGGCCGCCCACGGCCCTTCCGTCAGCCTGCCCCCGCCTCGGTGGCCGCGTTCATGGTCCCGATGCCGAACACCGCGCCCTGCGGGTCGGCCACCACCGCGCCCCGGCCGAAGTCCATGTCGGAGGGCGCCATGATGATCGAGCCCCCCAACTCGGTGACCTTGGCCGCCGACGCATCGCAGTCCTGGACCGAGAACCACACCGACCAGGCCGGGAACTCGCCGTCACCGGCGGCGTGGGCCCCGCACACGGTCTCCCCGCCCACCGTGAAGATGGCGCTGGTCTCGCGGCTGGCCTGGGGATCGAGACCCCAGCCGAACACCTCCAGGTAGAAGGCGCGGGCCGCGTCCAGGTCCGCGCTGGCCAGCTCGCACCAGGTGAAGGTGCCGGGCTGGTTGACCAGCTGCGCGCCGATGTGCTCCTTGGCCTGCCACACCGACACGAACGATCCGGCGGCATCGGCCAGCACGGCCATGGAGCCCGCGTCGAGCACGTCCATGGGCCCGGCCACGACCATCCCGCCGGCGTCCGCGGCCGCCGCGGCGGTGGCCGCGGCATCGGTCACCGACACGTAGACGGCCCAGAACGGGGGCATGTCCTCGTTCTGTTGGGGACCCAACCCGGCCACGTTCTTGTCGTCGAGGGTGAACAGGCCGTAGCCGCCGGCTTCGGGACGCGGATCCATGTTGATGGTCCAGCCGAACAACGCGCCGTAGAACGCGGCTGCGGCGGCCGGATCAGGACTGCCCAGGTCGACCCAGGAGGGCGTACCCGGGGCGTAGTTGGAGCGTTCGGTCATGGCCATCTCCGTGCGTCGCGTTCGGGCTGGTTGCACTCCTCACGGTAGCCGTGCCGTCGGGGTGGTTCAGGGGCCGAGTTGACCCTGCAGGAAGGTCGACGTGGCCGCTCCCTGGGTGTCGAGGTAGCCGAACCCGGTGGCGCATTCGTCGGGGTAGGAGACCGACGTGGACCAACCCACCGAGGCCGCTCGCCACTGCAGCTCCTCGACCTGGCGGGGAGGCGTCGGCTCACACGATCCCGGAGGCGTCGAAGCGGTCCGACGCCATGTTCAACAGGGCCGGAGCGGCTCCGAAGGTGCCCCCCAGGGGGTCGGTGAGCAGGGCCGAGGACGCGGCCTGGTAGATGGTGAAGCAGGCGTTGGCCGTCGGGTTCCAGGGCACGGAGACCGGGTCCGAGCAGCCGAGGTAGGTGGACCAGTGGTCACCCGGGTCGATCGTGCCCGCGGCTGCGTACTCACCCTGGCGCTCGAAGATGTCCGACGTGCCCGAGTCGTCCACCACCGCGTTCACCCGACCGGTGGGCTCGATCAGCGGGGCGGCCTCGGCCGCGGTGGCGGCCAGGTCGGCCCCGCTGCCGCCACCCCAGAGCGCCAGGTGGTTCGGGTCAACCCCGAGGGCGGCGGCGTTGCCCCGCAGGTTGGCCACCCCGTCCATCACGTCGTAGACGGGGTTGGGGAAGGTGGGCGTGGCCGCGGTGGCCAGCGGGTAGTTGAGGGTGAAGGCCACGTAGCCGTGCTGGGCGGCCAGCACGGCGGCCGCCACCGTCGACGCGTCGCACTTGTCGCCGGCGACGTAGTCACCGCCGTGCAGCACGGCCACCGCCGGTCGCGCCCCGCTGCTCGTGGCGGGTCGGTAGACGTCGGCGTAGAGGGGGTTGCCCAGATCGTGGCCGTAGATCAGGTTGGCCTGGTAGGTGATGCCCGGCGCGGTCGGGGCGCAGGTGGACGAGGGGGTGACCACGGCGGGACCGGTGAGGCGCGGCGGCAGAGGTGCCGGGTGTGGTCGGCGGGGTGGGCGAGGACCCGAGTTGCTGGTCCAGGAACGAGATCAGGTTGTCGACCATCGTGCCGGTGCCGGGCGGATCGATCTTGGCCTTGATGTAGCCGGCTGCATGCGCACAGGCGTGGTTGGTCTGGAACACCACCGGCGCGCCCCGGGCCCGGAGGGCGTTGACCATCTCGATGGCGTTCTGGGGTTCGACGCTCTCACACCCGTCGGTGAAGTCGGTGGAGGTGGCGACCAGGCTCGGCGGGTCATCGTGGCTGGCGTAGGTGATGGGCGAGGCGGCCTGGGCCGTGGCGAAGCAGCCAGGGTCGGCCAGGTCGGTGCAGCCGATGTACTCGGTTCCGTTGCCCACGTGGTCCGGGTTGTCCGGGTTCCGGTAGTACTCGTCCACGAAGTCGTAGACCCCCGACCAGCCGGCCACGGCCTGGACCCGGGCCGGCGCGTCGGACCGCTGCGCCTGGTAGGCGGCGTCGAAGGCGATGTCGACACCGGCTGACGTGCCGAACAAGGCGATGGCCGAGGGGTTGATCCCGAAGCTGGCGGCGTTGGTGCGGATCCACTGGACGGCCAGCTCGGTGTCGGCCGGCTGGTCCGACGACGGGTGGACGGTGGCCGAGGCCAGCGGGTAGTCGATGGAGAACACCGCCAACCCGTGCTGAGCCAGGTAGCTGGTCAGGTTGGGGTCGCTGCACTTGCTCCCCCCGACGTGGCCGCCGCCGTGCACGTACACCACGGCCTCCGAGGGGCCCGGACACCCCCGTGGGCACGTAGGCGTCGAGCAGGAGGTCCTGGTCCTGGTCCACGTCGTGGCCGTAGCGCAGGTTGCCGTAGTAGTCGACCCCGGACACGCCGGGCGGGCAGCAGGTTCCCGTCCCGGGGTTGCAGGCGCCGGCCGCCGGCAGGGTCGGCGCCGGCCCCAGGGTGGGTGGCTGGCAGGCCACGGCGGCCACCAGGACCAGTGCGGCCATGGCGATGGTGGCCAGGCGCCGGCCGCGGCGGCGGGTGGGCGCGGTGACGGATGACGTCGGCATCTGGTCCCCAGTCCGGGTTGGGCGGCCGGACCGCTCGGGTGGTCCCCGAGACGGGCTGGCGCCGCCGGTCGATCCCGGCCACCATCCTGGCCGGACATGAGCAAGCGACCAACACCTGATGAGGGTCCGATGAAGGCGCCGTGGATCCCGCCGATGCTGGCCACGCTGAGCGACGCGCCCTTCTCCGATCCGGACTGGGTCTTCGAGCCCAAGCTCGACGGCGAGCGGGGTCTGGCCTACCGCGAGGGTTCGCAGGTCGAGCTGTGGTCGCGCAACCGCAAGCCGCTCGGGCGCACCTATCCCGAGATCGTCGATGCGCTGGCCGCCCAGGCTCCCACCGACTTCGTGATCGACGGCGAGATCGTGGCCTTCGATCGAGGCCGGCCCAGCTTCTCGCGCCTCCAGCAACGCATCGGGCTGGTGGAGCCGGCTCAGGTCAGCCGCAGCCCGGTGCAGGTGGCGTATGTGGTGTTCGACGTGCTGTCGATCGACGGGGCCCGCCTCACCGATGAACCCCTGACCACCCGCCGCCAGGTGCTGACCGACCGGTTCGTCTCCGGCGAGGTGCTGGTGATCAACGGCGCCTGGGTGGGCGATGGCGAGACCCTGTTCGCCGAGATGTGCGCTCGGGGGTGGGAAGGGGTGGTGGCCAAGCGCGCCGCCGGACCCTATGTGTCCCGGCGCTCCCGGGACTGGCTGAAGATCAAGTGCGTGCGGCGCCAGGAGTTCGTGGTGGGCGGCTTCACCGAGCCCCAGGGCCAACGGGTGGGACTGGGGGCCCTGCTGGTCGGGGTGTACGAGGGTGATCGCCTGCGCTACGCGGGCAAGGTGGGCACAGGATTCTCCCAGCGCGTGCTGGCCCAGCTTCGTGCCCGTCTGGAGGCCATCGAGGTGCCGGCCTCGCCCTTCGGCTCCGACCCCGTGCCTGAACGCTCGCCGCGGTGGGTGCGTCCCGAGCTGGTGGCCGAGGTGCGCTTCGCCGAGTGGACGTCCGACGGGCGCCTGCGTCATCCGGCCTTCGAGGGCCTGCGCGACGACAAGGATCCGATCGAGGTGGTGCGGGAGTGACGGTCATTAGTGTGGGCTCATGAGCACCGAGCCCGTACCGTCGCCCGAGCTCGAGGCGGTGTTGGACGCGGCTGGGGACTGCTACCTGCGCTTCGGCGTGCAGAAGACCACGGCCGCGGACATCGCGGCCCGGGCCGGGATCTCGCGTGCCACCCTCTACCGACGCTACGGGAGCCACGAGACCATCTTCCTGGCCGTGCTGACCCGCGAGTCCGAGGCCATGGCCCGCGACGGCGAGGTCCATCTGGCGGCCATCCACGATCCGGCCGAGCGCCTGGTGGAGGGGATGCTCTTCGCCATCGAGCAGGTCCGCCAGCGTCCCGTGCACGCGGCCGTGTTCACCAGCGATTCGGCCGGGTGGGCCGCCACCCAGGCCGTGTCGCTGGCTGCGCTGCGCACGCTGGGCGAAGCCGGCGTGCGCCCTTTGCTGGGTCCGCCCCCCGACGATCCGGTGGGCGAGCAGATGCTGGCCGACCTGATCGACTGGATGCTGCGCATCCTGATCTCCTACGCGGCGGTGCCGGGCGCCGCCGGGCTCGACCGCGAGGACATCCGGCGCCAGCTCACCACCCTCTTCCTGCCCGCGTTCGACCGGCTCCTGCCTGTCCGCCGCGCCACCTGATCGGGTCAGGTCACTTCAGGCTGGCCAGGCTCTGCCCGTTGGCGAACTTGATCGACGAGCCGTAGTCGCCGCTCAGCTTGAAGACGTTGCTCGACGAGCAGTTGTAGGGCCCGTGGTTGGGCTTGTACTTCACGATGGCGAATCCGCTCGGTGTGGCCTTGACGGGCACGAAGCAGTTGGTGGGCACCTGCGGGGTGGACGGGTTCAGCGGACCGCTGAGGCCGCCCCCGTCGAACGCGGTGGTGTGGATGCCGTGCTGGTAGACGCACAGTCGGGTGATGTCGTTGCCGCAGGCCTGGGCCGACTGGGCGAACAGGAGCCAGGCGGAGAAGGCGTTGAGCCCCAGCGACGCCGTCTTGAGCCCCTTGGGCAGGTAGGTGTTGAACAGCTGCTCGTACTGGGGGATGGCCGGCACCTCGGTGGCGGTGAAGGGCGTGGTGGCGTCGTTGATGTACACCGGGTTGGTGGTCAGACCCGAGCCCGCCTCCTTCACCAGGGCCGGGTCGTACATGTTCTGCGGCCCGGCCACCCAGTCGAGCTTGTAGTCGATCTGGGCCAGGGAGGCCACCAGCTGGGCCAGCGGCGCGGCCGATCCCACGAAGTAGAGGCCCTTGACGCCCTTGTCCTTGATGGCCTGGGCGAACGGCAGCCAGGTGGGCTCACCGGTGGCGTTGTACTGGGTGTCGTAGACGGTCTTCCAACCCAGGCTGGCGCCGGCCTCCTGGTACTGCTTCTTGTTGGTGATGGTGGTGGCGGTGTTGGCGGTGATGTACCCGACCGCCTGGCCGGCGGACGGGAACGCCTGGTTGAGGTAGTTGGCCAGGCCGAACATCACCGCGGTGTTGGAGCCGCCGTTGGTGGCCTGCACCTGCAGGTCCGAACCGCGGGCCTCGGGCGTGACCACGTAGCCCGGGAAGTCGGGCAGCAGGCAGGCCAGGCGATCGGCCTGGCCGGTGTTGTCGAACACGCCGCCGCCGCCCACCAGCGAGAAGTCCTGTTGGCAGGCGGCCTGGATCACGGACTGGTAGTCGAAGAGCTTGGCGTCGAGGTGGTCGATCTGGATCTTGTGGCCGTTGATGCCGCCCAGGGCGTTGCACCAGGAGGCGAACACGTCGCTGGCGTCGTAGAGCTCCTGGTTCAGGCCCGGGTAGCCCGAGTAGCCGACGTCGGAGATCGTGCCGATCCGGATGGTGGAGGAGGTGAGGCCGAGCACGTTGGGCCCGGTGGTGGCGCCCGACGTCAGCCGCGGCCACGGTGGCCGACGACCCGCTGGGGGCCTTGCCGCACACCGGCGTGGTGATGGTGCCGAACTGGCCGTTCATGGGCGCGCCCGACGACGCCGGACGTGGCCGAGGTGCCCCCCGAGGCCGTACCGGCGGTGGTGTTCGAGTCCGAGCGTGAGCAGCCGGCCACCACGGCCAGCAGGACGACGGCGAGCGTGGCCGCGACCAGGCGGCGCTGGGTGGTGTGCACGTTGTTCTCCCCCTTGGGCGGCGGATGCCGCTCCCCCTGGTTCACCGGCCGGCTCGGCGTCGGAGCTGGTCGGTCCTCCGATTCAACCACACTCTGGACCCTGCGAGACGCAAGACTAGGATCGTCTCACGTATCAGGGGGAGGCTGGATCATGAAGGCGTTGCAGGTCACGCGCAACGGCGCGCCCGGCGAGGTGCTGGCGGTGGTGGAGGTCGACCAGGTCGAGCCCGGGCCGGGCGAGGTCCGGGTGCAGGTGGCCGCCGCCTCGCTCAACTTCAACGACATCGACCGTTGCCGGGGCAAGCTGGTGTCAGTGCCCACGCCGCCGCCCTACACGCTGGGGATGGACGTGTGCGGCGTGGTGGACGCCACCGGCGAAGGGGCCGAGGCCTGGTTGGGCCGGCGGGTGGTGGCCATCACCCAGAACGCCCTGGGGGGCATCGCCGAGTACGCCATCGCCCCCGCCGTGTCGGTGTTCGACGCGCCGCCCGAGCTCGACGACGTCGAGGCCACCGCCTTCCTGCTGCCGTTCCACACCAGCCACCTGGCCCTGTTCCGGCGCGGGCGGCTGGCCGCCGGGGAGACCGTGGTGGTGCACTCGGCGGCCAGCGGGTTGGGCACCGCAGGCATCCAGCTGGCCAAGGCGGCCGGGGCCCGGGTGATCGCCGTGGCCGGCGGACCCGAGAAGGGCCAGGTGTGCGCCGACCTGGGCGCCGACCTGGTCGTGGACCACCAGACCACCGACTTCACCGAGGCGGTGCTGGCCGCCACCGACGACGTGGGCGCCGACGTGGTGTACGACCTGACCGGCGGCGACTTCGTGGCCCGCTCGTGGCAGTGCACGGCTCGGGAGGGTCGCTACCTGGCCGTCGGGTTCGCCGATGACGACGACAACGGCATGACCGGGCGCCCGTTGCGCATGGCCTGCATCGGCAACATCTCCATCGTGGCGGTGATGCTGGCCTGGGCCGACCACGTCGATCCGGGCATGCGACGCTTCGGCTTCAACCCCTTCGGGCGTGACGTGGCCGACGAGGTGCACGACGACCTGCGATCGCTGGTGGCAGCCGGACGCATCCGGCCCTACGTGGGCCGCCGGGTGTCGATGGCCGAGGCCGGCGCCGCCCTCGACGACCACGAGCAGCGCCGGGCCGTGGGCCGCACCGTGGTCGTCGTGGCCCCGTGACGCCCAACTCCGGGCTCCGCCACAGCGACGTCACCTACCGCGATGCCACCCTGCGCAGCCGTCCGCTCAAGGCGGTCAACGCCCTGGGGGCTCGCCTGGCCCGGGCCGGCGCCCAGATCCCGTCGCTGTCGCCTGACAAGGTCGTGGCCGCGGCCCTCAAGGCCGCCGACGTCGACGCGCCCATGCTGGCCGACCTGGGGTCGGACAGCTACCGCGAACCCCTCGACCGCTTCCTGGCCGCGGCCGCCGACGAGGCCGAGCTGACCACCTTCGGACGCTTCCTGGTCACCCGGATGCTCACCGCCGCGCTGACCAACCGCGTCGAGCTGCATCGCTGGGTGGTCGAGCACCCCGAGGTGACCGAGGAGCGCATCGAGGCCCCGTGGGTGATCGTGGGACTGCCCCGGACCGGTACCAGCCTGCTGTCGAACCTGCTCGGGCTCGATCCCGTGGCCCGGCCGCTGCTGCAGTGGGAGGCGGCCCACCCCATCCCGCCGTCCACCCTGGAGGGGTCGGCCACCGATCCGCGGATCGCCCGGCACGCCAAGGACCTCGACGGGTTGATGAAGCTCAACCCGGCCCTGCAGGCCATGCACCCCTTCGGTGCCACCCTGGCCGAGGAGTGCGTGTCGTTGTTCATGTACGACCTGCGCACCATGGCGCTCGAGACCCAGGCCCACGTGCCCAGCTACGCCCGATGGCTGGAGCAGGCGGACATGGCGCCGGCCTACGCCCAGCACCGCGCCGCGCTCCAGACCCTCCAGTCGCGCCAGCCCACCCAGCGCTGGATCCTCAAGACGCCCAACCACCTGTGGCACCTCGCCGCCCTGGTGGACTGCTACCCCGACGCCCGCATCATCTGGACCCATCGCGACCCCGGACCGGTGGTCACCTCGCTGGCCAGCCTGGCCAACGCCGGCCAGCGTCCGCTGACGTCGCGCACCGACCCGCGGCCCACGGCGCAGGAGTGGAAGCGCAAGTGCCACTTCGCCTTGAGCTCGGCCATGGCCTACGACGACGGGCACGACGCCGGCTGGTGCCGCCATCTGCGCTACGACGACCTGCTGGCCGATCCGGTGGCCGCGGTCTCGGGCCTGTACGCCTCGGTGGGCGAGACCGTCAGCGAGCTCCACGTGCGCCGCATGCAGGCCTGGCTTCGAGACCGTCCCCAGGATGCCTTCGGGCGGCACCGCTACGACCCCGCCGACTTCGGCTGGACCTACGAAGGCCTGGCGGACGAGTTCGGCGACTACGCCCGTCGCTACCTCGACTGACAGCCCTACGCGTGGCCTGCACCCGATCGGGTGAAGACTTGGCAAAGTGTGCGGGATGGCCGCATCCGGGAGGGCAGGCTGACGCCGATGCACGTGCTGGTGGTGGAGGACGACGATGCCATCGCCGAGCCGTTGTGCAAGGGCCTCCTGCGCGAGGGCTACTCGGTCGACCGGGTGAGCACGGGGGCGGCGGCGCTGGCCGCGCCGCCCGCCGACGTGGTCCTGCTCGACCTGGGCCTGCCCGACGTGGACGGCTACGAGGTGTGCCGGGTCCTGCGTGAGGAATCCGGGGTCCCCATCATCGTGATCACCGCCCGAGGGCAGGAGCCCGAGCGGGTGCGGGGTCTCGAGCTGGGGGCGGACGACTACCTGGTCAAGCCCTTCGGCTTCCGGGAGCTGGTGGCCCGGATGCGGGCGGTGACGCGCCGCGCCGAGGGGGGACGAGCCACGGCCGAGGTGGTGGTGAACGGCGATCTGGAGATCGACCGCCGGGCCCGGCGGGTCCGGGTGGGCGGCACCGAGTTGACCCTCACCCGCAAGGAGTTCGACCTGCTGGCGCTGCTGGCCACCGATCCCGGCGCGGTGCGCACCCGGGAGGAGATCCTCGAACAGGTCTGGGACCCCCACTGGTACGGCCCCACCAAGACCCTGGACGTCCACATGGCATCGCTGCGTCGCAAGCTGGGTGACCCCACCCGGGTCGAGACGGTGCGGGGCGTGGGCTTCCGCCTGCGCGACGATCGCTGAGGCGAGCCGATGCGCCGCCGCCTGCTGACCAGCTACCTGGCGCTCACCCTGGTGGTGCTGGTGGTGCTCGAGGTACCGCTGGCCCTGTCCTACGGGGCTCGTGAGCGCCAGCAGGTGGCCACCGGTCTCGAGCGGGACGCGTACGTGATCGCCAACTACTCCGAGGAGACCCTCGAGGGCGACGCCCACGCCGACATCCCGCGCTTCGTGGCCGACTACGCCGCCCGGACCGGGGCCCAGGCCGTGGTGGTGGATGCCTCCGGCAAGGTGGTGGCCGATTCCCGGTCGTCGGTGGCGGCCGCGTCGATCGCCCGGCGACCCGAGGTGGTGGCCGCCCTGGCCGGCCACACCGTCACCGGCAGCCGGTCGGGATCGAACTTCGGCGATCCGGTCATGGTGGCGGCCGTGCCCGTGTCGAGCGCGGGAAAGGTCCTGGGTGCGGTGCGGGTGACCTACGGCGCGGACAAGGTCGACGACCGGATCCATCGGTACTGGCTGCTGCTGGCGCGCCATCGCCGTGGCCTGCCTGGGCGCGGCCGCCCTGGTGGGCATCTTCCTGTCGCGGTGGGTGACCCAGCCCCTGGCGCCCATGCGTCGGGCCGCGGTGCGGTTGGGCCATGGCGATCTCACCGCCCGGGTGGGACCGGGGCCGGGCCCACCCGAGGTGCAGGAGGTGGCCACCGCCTTCGACGAGATGGCCGGTCGGCTGGAGCAGCTGGTGGATGCCCAGGAGGCGTTCGTGGCCGACGCGTCGCACCAGTTGCGCACGCCGCTGACCGCGCTGCGCCTGCGGCTCGAGAACCTGGAGACCGAGATCGCCGGGGCCGATGCCCAGGACGATCTGGCCGGGGCCCGACGCGAGACCCAGCGGCTGTCGCGCCTGATCGACGGCCTGTTGACCCTGGCCCGAGCCGACCGGGGGACGGACTGGTCCGAGCGTCAGGTGCTGGAGGTGCAGGCGGCCACCGACGAGCGCATCGACACCTGGCGTCCCATCGCCGAGGAGTGCGACGTCGAACTGGTGGGCGAGCCCTCGGACCTGCGCGTGGACGTGTCGCCCGACCGCCTGGCCCAGGTGCTGGACAACCTCCTGGCCAACGCCACCGACGCCTCGCCCCGCGGCACCCGGTTGCGCCTGTTCGCCCGCCGATCGCCCGACGGGCGCTGGGTGGAGATCCACGTGGTGGACCAGGGTCCGGGCCTCGACCCCGAGCAGCGACGCCGAGCCTTCGACCGGTTCTGGCGGACCCCGACCACCGGCGCCGACCGGCGACGGCGACCGGCCGAGTCTGGGGGGCAGCGGGCTGGGCCTGGCCATCGTGGCCCGCCTGGTGGCGGCCGACGGTGGGCGGGCGGAGCTGCGCGAGGCCCCCGGGGGCGGGATCGACGCAGTGGTGACCTACCCCACTCCGTGACGGATCGGGGTCGGGCCGGGCGCGGTTCTTTGCCGTTTCTTGGGCTGACCTGCAGACCGTTCTCAGGCCGAGCCGCCGACAATGGCTGCATGGATGCACGCACACGGAGTCGGGGTCTGGCCCGGGTCAACCGGCTGACCGGTTGGCTGGCCGGCGGCGCGGTGGTGGTCAGCGGCGCCTTCGTGGCCCTGCTGGCCCACCCCCAGGCCCGATCGGGAGCGGCCTCCCGCCCCTCCACCAACCCGACCACGCCCCGGGGTGACGGCACCGCCGGTGACCGCCTCTGGGGTCACCGATGCCCCGTCCGACGACCAGCGGCCCCACCACCACGCTCGATCCCTTCGCCGGCAGCGCGGTCGACGGCGGGGTCGCCTCGCCGGCGCTGAACCCACCGGTGCACGTGCCGCGGTCCTCGTCGCAACCCAGCCAGGTGTCGTCGGGCGGATCGTGACCGACCACACCGCCTCCTTCCGGGCGCTGGGCACCACCGCCACCGTGGTGACGACCGAGGCCCCGGCGCTGGAGCCCGCCGTCGCCGCCGTGCGAGCCGAGCTGGCTCGGATCGACGCGGCCTGCTCGCGGTTCCGTCCCGACTCCGAGCTGACGGCCCTGAACGCGGCCGCAGGCCGGGTCGTGGTGGTGTCGCCACTGCTCCTGCTGGCCGTGCAGACCGGCCTGTGGGCGGCCGGCGGCCACCGGCGGGTGCGTCGATCCGACCCTGGGTGCCTCCATGAGCGCGCTCGGCTATGACCGAGACTTCCGGTCCGTGCCGCCCCAGGGCGAACCGTTGCACATCCGCCTCACGCCGTCGGTGGGCTGGCGTGCCGTGCGCGTGGATGCTGCGGCCAGCACCGTGCGCGTCCCGCCCGGGGTCGAGCTCGACCTGGGGGCCACGGCCAAGGCCCTGGCCGTCGACCGATCAGCCGAGGCCGCGGGCCGGGCCGGCGGCGCCCCCGTGGTGGTCAGCATCGGCGGCGACCTGGCCGTGGCCGGTCCGCCGCGCCCCGACGGATGGCCCGTGCTGGTCACCGATGACCATGCCCGAGCGCGACGATCGCGCCGGCCAGACCATCACCATCACCGAGGGAGGCCTGGCCACCTCGGGGACGACCGTGCGGCGCTGGCAGCGCGGCGACGTCGAGCTCCACCACCTCCTCGATCCCCGCACCGGCCGGCCCGTCCGCTCCTGCTGGCGCACGGCCACGGTGGCGGCCGGCTCGTGCGTGGACGCCAACGTGGCCGCCACCGCGGCCATCGTCCTGGGCTTCGAGGCCCCTGCCTGGCTGGAGGCCCGTCGCCTTCCGGCCCGCCTGGTGTCGGTGGGCGGCCGGGTCGACGCGGTGGCCGGTTGGCCCGCCTCGGACCGCCGACGCCATGACCGGGTCGGCCGCGGGTCGTGATCGCCGCCGTCACCTCCAGCGGGACCACCCAGGCCCTGTGGTACCTCACCCGATCGACCGGCCTGGTCTCGCTGGTCCTGCTGACCCTGGTCATGGCCCTGGGCATCAGCCAGGTCCAACGTTGGGCCCCGGCCCGTTGGCCCCGGTTCGTCACCGCCACCCTGCACCGCAACGCCTCGTTGCTGGCCGTCGCCTTCCTGGCCGTCCACATCCTGACCGCGGTGCTGGATCCCTTCGCCCCCATCGACGCCGTCTCGGCCGTGGTGCCGTTCACCTCCTCCTACCGTGGGCTGTGGCTGGGTCTGGGGGCGCTGGCCTTCGACCTGATCGTGGCCCTGGTGGTCACCAGCCTGCTGCGCCAGCGCATCGGCCACCGTGTGTGGCGCACCGTGCACTGGGCCGCCTACCTGAGCTGGCCCGATCGCCTTCGTGCACGGCCTGGGCACGGGCAGCGACGGCCGGGTCGGTTGGGTGCAGGGCGTGGACCTGGTCTGCCTGGTGGTGGTGCTGGCCGCGGTGGGCTGGCGCCTGGGCGCCAACTGGCAGCTCGACCCGGCCCGCCGGGCGGTCGGCGCCCTGGGCAGCGCGGTGGTGCTCGTCCTGGTCCTGGGCTGGGCGGCCACCGGACCCACCCAGGCCGGTTGGGCCCGCAAGGCGGGGACGCCCAGGTCGTTGCTGGGCTCGGCCCAAGCCGCTCGGCGCGGCCACCAGCGCCAGCGGCAGCTCCAGCTCGTCGAACGCCGTCCACGACGCCGCGGCGCTGGCCATCCCCTTGCACGCCAAGCTGGCAGGGCACCATCGATCAGGCCGGCGACGGCCGGCGCAGCACGGGTCACCATCCAGGCCCAGTTGGTGGACGCCAGCTCCGGATCGGCGCTCGGCCAGGTGCAGATCGTGCTCGGGGCAGCGCTCTCGACGACGGGGGTCTGGCCTTGCGCGAGGGCACCATGACCCTCGGACCCAGCCGGCCAGCCCCAGGCCTACCAGGGGGCGGTCACCTCGCTCGACGGCGATCTGGTCACCGCCGAGGTCCAGCAGCCGGGCGGCCCCTCTTCGAGGCCCAGGCGCGCCTGGTCGATCGACGCCGCCTCCCAACAGGTCACGGGGACGCTCGATGTCCACAGCTGAGGCGACTCCCGCTCGTTTGGCGGCCACCGACCCGGTGCGCCTCCTGCCCCGTCCCTCGGCCACCAGCCTGGGCGAGCACCTGGCCCGGTTCGGACCGCGACCCCCGGGCACCCGGAACCTCATCGACCAGGTGGAGGCCGCCGGCCTGCGCGGTCGCGGCGGGGCCGGGCTTCCCGACCGCCACCAAGCTGCGGGCCGTGGCCTCCCGGTCCAAGGGCCCGGTGGTGGTGGCCAACGGCACCGAGGGCGAACCGGCCAGCGCCAAGGACAAGGTGCTGCTCCAGGCCGCACCCCACCTGGTGCTCGACGGGATCGAACTGGCGGCCGAGCTGCTGGGCGCGGCCGACGCCTACCTGTGCATCGACCGCAACTGGCCCACCATCCACGCCGGCGTTGACCCGGGCGGCCCAGGAGCGCCCGACCGCGCGCCGCCGATACCGCCTGCAGGTCGTGTCTGCCCCCGATCGCTACGTGGCCGGCGAGGAGACCGCGCTGGTCCACTGGCTCAGCGGCGGTGAGGCCAAGCCGACCTTCGTGCCGCCGCGGCCCGTTCGAGCGCGGGGTGCGAGGCCGACCCACGCTGACCAGCAACGTGGAGACCTACGCCCAGCTGGCCCTCATCGCCCGCTTCGGCCCGACCTGGTACCGGGCGCTGGGCTCCGACGCCGCTCCCGGCACCACCCTGCTGACCGTCACCGGTGGCGTGGCCCAACCCGGGGTGTGCGAGGCGCCCGGAGGGTGCAGCCTGGATTCGGTCATCGCCGCCGCCGGCGGGCGCGGTGAACGGGGTGCAGGCCGTGCTGGTGGGCGGCTACTTCGGCACCTGGATCCCGGGCTCGCTGCTCGTCCGGGTGGGTCTGGATCCGCCGTCGCTGTCGGCGCAGGGCGCCAGCCTGGGGTGTGGTGTGGTGGCGGTGCTGCCCGACGGGGCCTGCCCGCTGGTCGAGGTGGCCCGGGTGTCGCGGTGGCTGGCCAACCAGAACGCGGGGCAGTGCGGCCCGTGCGTGAACGGCCTGCCCGCGCTGGCCGACGCGGTGGACGCCATCGTGGCCGGATGGCCGGCGGGCCCCGACCAGGCCGCGCGGCTGATGGGGTCTGGTCCAAGGGCCGCGGCGCGTGCAAGCACCCCGACGGCATGGCCCGGTTCGTGGACAGCTCCCTGCGGGTGTTCGCCGATCACGTGGTCCAGCACCAGCGCCACGGCGCGTGCCCGACGCACCGGCCGCTCCTGCCCGTCCCCGAGACCGGAGGGTGGCGATGAGCCGCAAGCTCGAGGTCAACCCCATCACGTGCGTGGGCCACGGCATCTGCGCCGAGCTCTTCCCCGAGCGCATCACCCTCGACCCGTGGGGCTACCCCATCATCGACCCCACGCCCATCCCGCCGCGGCTCGAGCCCCACGCCAGGCGGGCGGTGGCCAACTGCCCCACCTTGGCCCTGCTCTGGCGCCGGAAGGCCTGACCCGAAGCACGCACCCCCGCCTCGCAATGTGTGCGCACTTCCGGGCTCAGGACGCCGCCAAGTGCACAGATTTCGAGCGAGCGAGCGTCGGCGAGGCTCAGGTGGCCGACGGCGGCTCGGGGTGGTCGGCGTCGCGCATGCGGGCCCGCAGGTCGAGGATGGCCAGGACGAGCTGGGCCGCCTCGGCGTCACCACCGGTGGCCGACGCCCACCAGGCGGCCAGCAGGCGGTCCAGGCGGGCCCCGTCCAGCCGGCGCTGCGCCCGGGAGTCGAGCTGGGGCAGCGCCGTCTCCAGGGCGCGGTCGACCAGGCGGATGGTGGGTCCGGGGCTGACCAGCCCCTGCTCCTGGCCGATGGTGAGCAAGGAGGTGCCCTCGATGCACTGCTCGGCCACGTGCTGATCGCGCCGCAGGCTGCGGTGGTCGGCCGAGCTCACCGGCTCACCAGCGGCCGTCGGTCGGCCATCTCCACCGGCTCGACCGGATCGATCCCGTCGATCGTCTCCTCGGACTCGGGATGTCGGGCCAAGCGGTACCCGAGGCCGCGACTGGTGAGCAGGTAGCGGGGTCGGGCCGGATCGGGCTCGAGCTTGCGGCGCAGCGCGCCCACATGGACCCGGACGTAGTCGCGCTGGTCGGTGTAGGACGCGCCCCACACCCGCAGGAGCAGGTCGCGCGTGCCCACCACCGCGCCGTCGGCTTCGATCAGGGCATCCAGGAGGCGCCACTCCGTGGCGGTGAGGTGCACCGGGTGACCGCTCGCCCGCGCCTGGCGCGCCGCGGGGTCGAGCTCGAAGTGCTCGGTGAGGACGGGCTGGCGTCGGGGATCGGCACCGACCCGGCGCAGCAGAGCCCGGATCCGAGCCAGGAGCTCGTCGATGGCGAAGGGCTTGCCCAGGAAGTCGTCGGCCCCGGCGTCGAGCGCGCCCGCCGCGTCCGAGCCCCCGTTGCGGGCCGTCAGCACCAGGATGGGCACCTGGCTCCAGCGGCGCATGGCGGCCAGGACGGCCATGCCATCCATGCCGGGCAAGCCCAGGTCGAGCAGCACCAGGTCGGGGTGGCGAGCCTCGAGGGCCGCGAGCCCTTGCTCGCCGTTGTGGGCCGAGCAGACGTCGTATCCCCACGCCTTGAGGCTGATGCCGAGGGCGCGCAGGAACGGCTGCTCGTCGTCGATGATCAGCAGTCGGGCCATGCATCCGTTGTACGCCGCCGCGAGCGCTTCTCCCGGGGCCTTGGCGCGATCTCGACGCCGCCTGGGGCGATCTTGACAGCTCCTTTCGACCCGCCCTCCCCGGCGGGCCAGGCCCGGGGCTGTCCCCGGACCGGGCCGGGGCGATGGTGGTCGCCGCGCCCGGGACCGAACCCGATGTCGGGCGCACAGCCGTCGCGGCCCCGGTTCCATCGCGACAGGCGCGAGAAGCCCGCAGGCCGCGTTCAGATCGCGCCAAGCCCTCTGGAGTCCGATCAGCTTCGGCGGTAGAGGTGAACGAGTCCCCCGGCGCCCGAGCCAGCTCATCGCCTGCTCGAGGCAGCCGCTCCCGACACAAGCCCCAGGAGGGCTGCATGGAAGATCTCATCTACATCGCCACCGTGGTCGTGTTCTTCGCGCTGATGCTGGCGCTGGTCTACGCCTGCGATCGCATCATCGGCTCTGACGAGGAGGCGCTGGGCTCGTCCCCCGTCCTCGAGGCGGCCGACGAGGACCTCGAGGTGGCGGCCTGATGTTCGCCTTCCTCGACGCCAAGGACTTCGTCGGGCTCGTGCTCGGCGTGGCCCTGATCGTCTACCTCCTCTTCGCCCTGATCTTCCCGGAGAAGCTGTGAGCGCCGCCGGGTGGATCCAGTACGCCGTGTTCGGCGTGCTGGTGGCCATCAGCACCCCGCTGCTCGGCATCTACATGTGGAAGGTGTTCACGGGCCAACAGCACCTCGGCTCCCGCGCCTTCGACGTGGTCGACCAGGGCATCTACAAGGTGTGCCGGATCGACCCCGAGGGCGAGCAGCGCTGGAACGTCTACGCCATCTCGCTGATGCTCTTCAGCGCCGCCGGCATCCTGTTGATGTACGGCCTGCTGCGCCTCCAGGGGCACCTGCCGTTCAACCCCGATCACATGACCTCGGTCAACCCGGGGACCTCGTTCAACACCGCCGTCAGCTTCGTGACCAACACCAACTGGCAGGTGTATGCCGGCGAGTCGACCATGAGCCAGCTGTCCCAGATGCTGTCGCTGGTGGTGCAGCAGTTCCTGTCCGCTGCGGTGGGCATGGCCGTGTGCCGTGGCCTTGATCCGGGGCATCACCCGCAGCGCCGCACCACGCTGGGCAGCTTCTGGGTGGACACGGTGCGCGCCACCACCCGCATCCTGCTGCCCATCTGCTTCGTGTTCGCCATCGTGTTCATGTCCCAGGGCGTCGTGCAGAACTTCTCGGCATCCAGGCAGGTGACCACGGTGGCGGCGCAGGCCACCCACCAGACCAAGAACGCAGCCCTGCAGCAGTCGGTGCCGACCGGCCCGGTGGGCTCGATGATGCCCATCGAAGAGCTGGGCAACAACGGCGGCGGCTACTACAACGCCAACACCGCCCACCCCTACGAGAACCCCAACCCCTTCACCAGCATCCTGCTGTCTTGGCTGGTGGTGATGGTCCCCTTCGCCTTCGCCGTCACCTTCGGCAAGTGGGTCGGATCGATGCGCCAAGGGGGCGTGATCCTGGCCTCCATGGTCGTCCTGTTCGTGATCGGTCTGGTGCTCATCCCCGTCTTCGAGGGCCCCGGCAACCCGAAGTTAGCCAGCTCGGGAGTCAACCAGGCCGCCACCGCCGCCAACATCGGCGGCAACATGGAGGGCAAGGAGACCAGACTCGGCGTGAGCGCCTCGGCCATCGAGGGCAACTCCATCACCGCCACCTCGACCGGTTCGCCCAACTCGGCGCACGAGAGCTACACGCCCCTGGGTGGCGCCGTCCCGCTGGTGAACATCCTGTTGGGTGAGGTCAGCCCCGGCGGTTCCGGATCCGGGCTTTACGGCAAGCTCATCCTGGTCATGCTCAGCGTGTTCATCGCCGGCCTGATGGTCGGACGAACGCCCGAGTACCTGGGCAAGAAGATCCAGGCCCGGGAGATGAAGCTGGCCGTCATCTACATCCTGGCCGTCCCGGCTGCCGTGCTCGGCTTCGGGGCCTGGGCCATCGTCAACCCGACCGCCCTGGCCGGCCTGTCGGCCTCGGGAGCCCACGGGCTGACCGAGATGGCCTACACGTTCGCCTCGGTGTCCAACAACAACGGCTCGGCCTTCGCCGGCATCACCACCAGCACCACCTGGTACGAGGTCGTGCTCGGCCTGGCCATGCTCATCGGCCGCTTCGTGCTGATCGTCCCCGTGCTGGCCATCGCCGGATCGCTGGTGCGCAAGCAGCCAGTTCCGGCCACCGCCGGCACCTTCCGCACCGACACCCCCCTGTTCCTCGGCCTGCTGTTGGCAGTGACGGTGATCCTGGTCGGGCTGACCTACTTCGCAGTGGTCGCCCTCGGCCCCATCGTCGAGCAGCTGACCGGCCACTTCTAGGAGACCGCCAATGGCAGCCACCCTCACCCCTCCCCCGTCGTCGCCCGAGCTCGAGCCCGGCATCGCCCCCGAGCACAGGCCCGCCCGCCTGTTCGAGGCGAGCATCGTGCGACGGGCCCTGGTCGATTCGTTCATCAAGCTCAGCCCCCGCACCGAGGCCCGCAACCCGGTGATGTTCGTGGTGCTGATCGGCGCCGTGCTCGACCACCGTGCTGTTCTTCCGTCGACCTGGGCACGGCCACCGCGGCCAACTCGCGTGTTCGCCGGCTCGGTGGCCATCTGGCTGTGGTTCACGGTGCTGTTCGCCAACTTCGCCGAAGCCGTGGCCGAGGGTCGGGGCAAGGCCCAGGCCGACACGCTGCGCAAGACCCGCGAGCGAGACGGTGGCCCACCGCCGCCAGCCCGACGGCTCCACCGTCGAGGTGGCGTCGTCGGGCCTGCACGTGGGCGACCTGTGCGTGGTCACCCCCGGCCAGCTGATCCCCGGCGACGGCGAGATCGTCGAAGGCATCGCCTCGGTCGACGAATCGGCCATCACCGGCGAGTCGGCCCCCGTCATCCGCGAGTCGGGTGGTGACCGCTCCAGCGTCACCGGCGGCACCCGGGTGCTGTCCGACGGCATCGTGGTGCGCATCACCGCGGAGCCGGGCGCCAGCTTCATCGACCGCATGATCGCCCTGGTCGAGGGCGCCGAACGCCAGAAGACGCCCAACGAGATCGCGCTCAACATCCTGCTGGCCGGGTTGACCATCGTCTTCCTGCTGGCGGTCATGACCCTCCAGCCCTTCGCCATCTACTCCCAGGCGCCACCAGATCGATCATCGTCCTCGTCGCCCTGCTGGTGTGCCTGGCTCCCGACCACCATCGGGGCTCTGCTCTCGGCCATCGGCATCGCCGGCATGGACCGG
Source organism: uncultured Microthrixaceae bacterium (assembly GCA_963793965.1). Taxonomy (GTDB): domain Bacteria; phylum Actinomycetota; class Acidimicrobiia; order Acidimicrobiales; family Acidimicrobilacustridaceae; genus UBA4742. Next base: position 482,060 of record CAWCCB010000001.1, on the reverse strand, counting down.
CTGGTGCAGCGCAACGTGCTGGCCATGTCGGGCCGGGCGGTGGAGGCCGCCGGCGACGTGTCCACCCTGTTGTTGGACAAGACCGGCACCATCACCTACGGCAACCGCATGGCCGCCGAGTTCCTGCCGGTGGCCGGGGTCGATGAACCGACGTTGGCCGCGGTGGCCCTGCTGTCCTCGCTGGCCGACGAGACCCCCGAGGGACGGTCGATCGTGACCCTGGCCGAGGACCGGTACGGCCTGGTGCCGGTGGACATGCCCGGGGCCGAGCTCATCCCCTTCACCGCCCAGACCCGCATGTCGGGCATCGAGTGGGACGGCCGCTCCGATCCGCAAGGGCGCGGCCGACTCCGTGCAGCGCTGGGTGGTCGAACAAGGCGGCACCGAGCCGCCCGACCTGGACGGCATCGTCGAGCGGCATCGCCGAGACCGGGGGCACCCCCCTGGTGGTGGCCGAGGGCACGGCCGTGCTCGGGGTCATCCACCTGAAGGACACGGTCAAGACCGGCATCTCGGCCAAGTTCGACGAGATGCGGGCCATGGGCATCCGCACGGTGATGATCACCGGCGACAACCCCATCACAGCCGAGGCCATCGCCCGGAGGCCGGCGTCGACGACTTCCTGGCCGAGGCCACCCCCGAGGACAAGATGGCCCGCATCAAGGCCGAGCAGGCCGGCGGGAAGCTCGTGGCCATGACCGGGGACGGGACCAACGACGCTCCCGCCCTGGCCCAGGCCGACGTGGGTGTGGCCATGAACACCGGCACCCAGGCGGCCAAAGAAGCCGGGAACATGGTCGACCTGGACTCCAACCCGACGAAGCTGCTCGAGATCGTCGAGATCGGCAAGCAGCTGCTCATCACCCGCGGGTCGCTGACGACCTTCTCGATCGCCAACGACGTGGCAAGTACTTCGCCATCATCCCGGCCATGTTCGCCGGGGTCTATCCGCAGCTCAAGACGCTCAACATCATGCATCTGAGCAACCCGCACACCGCCATCCTCTCGGCGGTCATCTTCAACGCCATCATCATCGTCCTGCTGATCCCGCTGGCCCTGCGGGGCGTCAAGTTCCGAGCCGCCAACGCCCAGGCCATCCTGCGCCGCAACATGCTCATCTACGGCGTGGGCGGCGTGATCGCTCCATTCGTCGGCATCAAGCTCATCGATGTCGTCCTCACCGCCCTAGGGGTGCACTGATGCGTCGCCAAGCTCTCACCGCGGTCATGCTCCTGGTCTGCCTGGCCGTGCTGACCGGTCTCATCTATCCGATCGTCGTCTTCGGGATCGGCCAGGCCGCGTTCGGCCACCAGGTCAACGGCTCGTTCGTCACTCGCAACGGCGTGGTGGTCGGCAGCTCGCTGCTCGGCCAGAACTTCCTCGATGCCAAGGGGAGCCCCCTGCCCCAGTACTTCCAGCCCCGCCCGTCCGACACCTGCACCTCGCCGTACAACGCGGCGGGCAGCGCGGCCTCCAACCTCGGCCCGGGCGATCCGCGCCTGGTCGGGTTCCTGCCCGGCCTCAACACCGTGGACCTGAACGGCAACCCGTCGAAGACCAACGTCTTCGCCACCAAGGCCGATCCCTACTGCGTGCCCACCGACCCCGCCGGTGATCCGGTCATCGCGCCCAGCGCCGGCCAGAACTACGCCAAGACCAAGTCCGGCCACTACGTGTGCGACGCCAACACCGTGCCCGAGCGGGCCCTGGCCTACCGCCAGCTCAACGGGGTCCCGGCGGCCACCAAGATCCCCTGGATGCGGTGACGGCGTCGGGCAGCGGACTGGATCCCGACATCTCGGTGGCCAACGCCACGCTCCAGGCCCCCCGGGTGGCCCAGGCCCGCCACCTGCCCCTGGCCACGGTGACCGCGCAGGTGGCCAAGCCACACCAGCTCCGCGCACCTCGGGGTGCTCGGCGAGCACACGGTCAACGTGCTCGACCTGAACCTGGCCCTCGACGCCCTGCGCTGAGCCGCCGGCCGTGGCCCGACCGCTCGGCACCCGTCTGGACGGCTACCGGCTGGTGGCCCACCTGGCCGACGGCGCCCAGGCCGAGGTGCACCTGGCCCGATCCGAGGCCACCGGCGAGCAGGTGGTGATCAAGATCCCCCATCCCCACACGCTGGACCAGGCCCCCCTGGTCCAGCGGTGGCGGCGGGAGGTCGCCGTCACCGAGCACCTGCACCATCCCAACCTGCAGCGACGGCTGGACGTGGGCGCGGCCCACTCCGAGCCCTACCTGGTCCTCGAGTACGCCTCGGGGGGCACGCTGCGCCAGCGCATCGACGCCGCGCCGGGGACGATCCCGGTGGATCAGGTGGTGGCCTGGATGGCGGACCTGGCCCGGGCGCTGGGCTACCTGCACGGGCTGGGCATCGTCCATCGGGACCTGAAGCCCGAGAACCTCTACGTGACGGCCACGGGTTCGCTCAAGCTGGGCGACTTCGGCGCGGCCACCCGCGCCGGTCACGGCCAGGACCGCCGGCGGCTCTTCGAGCTACCCACCCCGATCGAGGGCACCCCGGAGTACCTCAGTCCCGAGCAGGTGCTCGGCCACCCCGCCCAGGCGGCCAGCGACCTGTACAGCTGGGGCGTGGTGGCCTTCGAGACGGCCACCGGGACGGTGCCGATCACCGGGGCCGACCCCCTGGCGGCCATGGCCGCGCACCTGCACGACGATCCCGGCCCTCCCAGCCAGCGTCGTCCCGATCTGTTGCCGGGCCTCGACGTGGTGGTGGCGCGGGCCCTGCGCCGCCGCCCCCAGGACCGCTACGGCTCGGCCCACGAGATCCTGGCCGACCTGGACCGACTCGACGAGCTCGACCACCTCGACCGGTCGTCGACGCCCGATCCGCCGCTGGAGGGCACCATCGGCGGCGACGAGACGCGAGCGCTGCTGCGAGTGGTGGCGGTGACCCTGGTGTCGTTCCTCGGGGTGGTGGCCGCGGTGCTGGCTCTCAGCGCGGTGCTGCGGGGCGGCTGATCGCTCAGCCCACGCGGCCGTGGGCCCAGCCCGTCCCGATCCACGAGAGCGACCAGATCCCGAGCAGCACGCCACTGACCAGCACGCCGACCAGCAGCAGCCGCCGGAGCCCTACCCCCGGGACGGCGGCTGCCCGTCGCCCGTAGTCGGCGCCGGCCAGACGTGGGGTCTCCAGGAGGTGGCCCAGCACGTGGATGGCCATGGCCGCGAACCACAGGACGAAGCTGGCCTTGTGGGCCACGCCCAGCACTTGGCTGTGGGGTTCCAGCAGCAGGGCCACCCCGCTGGCGATGACCATGAAGGTGGTGGCGATGACGAAAGGGCCGAGCAGCCGCAACAGCAGGGGCGGCGGACCCTTGTGCACGTAAGCGGGGTCGCCCCTGTAGTACCGGGCGATGCGGTATCCGGTGCTGGTCGTCTTCACCAGCACCGGGGGCACCAGCATCATGCCGATGAAGACGTGGGTGGACAGCAGGCCACCGACGTGGCCCAGGATGGTCAGGCCCTCGGCCGCGAACAGGACGAACAGGGTGGCGCCCATCGTCCCGGTGATGCGGGCGTTGGCCGCCACCCCCGGCGCGTCGGCCGCGTCGACAGGCGGGAGCGCTCGATCGCGGGTCGTCTCGTTCACCGCCATCAGCCTGTCGGAGGCCGCCGCCGAAGGGGTGGCGAGACGGGCTAAGTCTGGGCAAAGAGCAGATGAGGCTCAGCTGGACCCGGAGAAGTGGTGATGGCCGGCACCGACCCGGTGCACCGGCTGGCCGGGCAACGAGACGGTGGCCGTCGTGTTGGGGGGGACGGTCAGATCGAGGCTCACCGTCCCGCTCTTGGCGAACAGCCAGCTCACCGAGACCGCGCCCCGGGAGGTGGGGACGGTGGCGCGCAGGCGGGACAGGCGCCCGCCGGGTTCGGGGGCGCGCACCGCCACCGAGGCGCCGCCCGGCCCGGTGAGGGTGACCCCGGCCAGGTCCTGTTGGAGGGCGACCAGCACGGTGGCGCCCCAGCCGTGGGACATGCTGTCGCCGTCGGCGTCCGACGGGGCCCAGGTCTCCCAGGTGAACGTGGCCCCCTGGGCCAGGATGTTCGCCCACCCCGGCTGGCCCGCGTTGGTGAGCAGGCCGACCAGGGCCGAGTCCTGGCCGCCCTGGTGCAGGGCGTCGAGCAGGGCCTGGGCCGTCATGGGCCCCATCTGCATCCCCAGGGAGGCCACGTAGGCTGGCCACCGCCTCCTGGCGGTCGGCCGGCACCACGCCGAAGGCCAGGGCCTCGGCGTTGGCGTGCTCGGAGGCCGAGTGGCTGGGTGTGGCGTCCGCCTCCAGGCCATCCACGTAGGTCCCGTCGGGTCGGGTCAGCCGGGCGTTGATGGCGGTGGTGAGCGAGGTGGCCGAGGCGTGCAGGGCGGCCACCTCGGGGGCTGGGCGATCCAGCGCCGAGCCCAGCTGAGCGGTCCGGGCCAGCGCGTCCACGGCCATCACGTTGACCGTGGTGCGGGCCGCGGTGGCCATGTCGTAGCCGTAGCGCATGGGGGCCGGCCAGTCCACGATGCCGTACTGGTAGTCACCGTCGCCGCCCGGCAGGTTGGTGACCAGACCGGTGGCCGGGTCGATGGCGGCCCGCAGGTAGGCGGCGATCCTGGTCAGCACCGGGTACACGTCGGCCAGCAGCTGGCGGTCTCCGGTGGCCAACCAGTAGCGCCAGACCCACTCCGGGTAGATCTCGGTGAAGTCGGGGATGTCGCGGGCCCCCTGGCCGCTCGGGTAGATGGCGTTGAGTCGGCCGTCGGGCCAGTAGCGGGCCTGGGACTGGGCGAACTCCAGCAGGGCCCGGCGGGTCAGGTTCTGCTCACCGAAGGCGGCCATGTCCGTCTCGGATTCGTTGAAGCCGTCGCGCAGGAAGGGTCCCTTCTCGCGGGTGGGCGTGTCGATGAACTGCTCCTGGGCGGTGAGCTCGCCGGAGTGGGCGGCCAGGGCCCAGATGGCGTCCAGCGTCGGGTCCGACGAGGCGAAGGTGGCGGCCGGACCGGCCGGCAGCTCGACGTGGCGGACCTGGGCCACGACATCGGCGGCGTGGAGCACCTCGCCCGGATCGTCGATCTGGAGGTAGCGGAAGCCCAGGTAGTCGAAGGGCTGGAAGGTCTGGGCGCCCGCACGTTCGAGGTACGAGTAGCTCAGGTCGGTGGCCTGGGTGCCCCGGGTGGTGGACACGGAGCCGTCGGGGTCGAGCAGGTAGCCGGCGTGCATGGTGATCAGCCGGCCGGCCTGGCCCTGGTGGAAGGCCACGGTCGGGGTGGCCGCCACCACCGACCCGAAGTCGGCCACGTAGGCCCCGTCGGGCAGGCGGGTCAGGGTCCGGGCCACCTGGGGCTGGGTCACGATCCGCGTGCGGCTGTCCACCAGGTGGGTCCACGGGGCGACCGGCGGCCGGCCGATCACCTGCGCGGCGGCCCAGGTGGCGGCGTCGAAGCCCGGCTCGTCCCAGCCCAGGGGGGCGTGCAGGCCGTCGAGGTGCTCGGTCTGGTCGACCGGGTCGCCCTGGAGGTTGCGTGGCGTGCCGGCCAGCCACGGCGCCCGGGTCACCCGCCAGCTGCCATCGGTGCCCAGCACCTGGTGGCTGCCGTCCGCATGCCATACCGAGATCTCCGCCAGCATGCCGGGCTGTCCGGCCGGTCGGCCCTTGCCCGTGCCCGACCAGTGGGTGAGCAGGCCCACGGCCAGGGTCGAGCCGGCTCGCACCCAGGAGGTGACGTCGGTGCCCTGGTAGTACTGCGAGTCGGGGTAGCTGTAGGCCTGGCCCGCATCGACCGTGTGGCCGTCGAGGTGGAGCTGGTACTGCTGGTCGGCCGAGACGTAGGCGGTGGCCCGGACCACCGGCGACGAGCCCACCCGGAAGTCGTGGCGGGCGTAGGTGTAGGCATCGGTGGCGTCGAGCGGATCGCTCGAGGCACGGGTGATCCAGTCCGCCTGCCAGTCGTGGTCGCCCAGTCCGGTGACGAACGAGGCCGGCGCCGATGTGGGGCCGCGACCGCCCGCCCCGTCCCAGGTCTGGACCGTCCAGCGGAGCTCCTGGTCGGCGGGCAGGGCCGGGCCGCCGTAGGGGATCTCGCTCTGGGCGCTGGAGCGGACCTGACCGCTGTCCCACACCGTCCGCCCCGCCCGGGAGACCACGATCCGGTAGCTGCCCTGGGTCGCCCCCGGTCGCGGGTCGTTCACCAGCCAGGCGAAGCTGGGGCGGCGGTCGTCGACGCCCACGGGATGAACGCTCGTCGTCCACCGTGAGGTGGGTGGGGGCGCCGGGGTGGCCCGACGCTCCCGCCGACGAGCTGGAGCAGGCCGGGGCCGTCACGGCCATCAGGCCCACCAGCGCCCCCAGCCTCAGCCATCGGCGACGGCGTGGGTCATGGGCCGGGTACTGGGTCACGGTGCCACCTCGGGGCGCTCGAGCACCATGACCTGTTCGGGGTCGTCCTCGCCGGGGACCATGGCCACGTGTCGACGCCCGAACCCGGCGTTCTCGAAGGCGCGCTGGGACCGTCGGTTGCGCACGCTCGGCCCGGCCATGGCTCGGGCCACCTCCGGGTAGCTCGGCCACACGACCTGGTCGACGAAGGCGCCGCAGCACGGTCGAGCCGAACCCGCCGCCCCGCACGTCGTACTCGCCCACGAACAGGTCGAGCCCGGCTCCGGCCTCGACCCTCACCGCGGCTGCGTAGTCGGGTTCGTCGGCCAGTCGGTAGCACTGGATGAACCCGACGGGCCGGTCGCCGGACAGGATGACGAACGCCCGGGTGGGGTCGGTGCCGTCGACGCACGGGCCGTAGGTGGCCTCCACGCCGGCCAGGTCGGTGGGCTCGGTCCACCACTCGGCCACGTGCGGTCGCCGGATCCAGGCGGCCACCAGGGCGAAGTCGGCCCGGGCCAGGGGCCGGAAGCCGATGGTCGGACCCGGTTCGGCCACGTCAGGTCCCGGCCGTGGCCTGGGGCGTGCAGTGGGCCACCGGGCGCCCGCCGTGCCCGGCCAACCACGACAGCTGGTCGCAGGCCGACGGCCCGACCACGCCGTCGTGGTCCAGCCCCGGATAGGTCTTCTCGGTGATGGCCGACCCGAGCTGACGGAGGTGGGTGACCATCACCGCGGTGGCTCCGGCCGGCACGTCGTCGTCCGCCGTGCCCTGCAGCACCAGGACCGGTCCGATGGTGGCCGCGTCATCGGGGTTCCCGGTGCGGGCCAACTCGTCGTCGAGCTGGTCCATCCGAGCCGGCGACAGCGCGAACAGCGCGGCGGTGGGCACCTGTCGGAAGGCGGCGTCGGCCTGATCGATGCAACCGGTGTCGAGGGCGATGGGCAGGCGCGCCCGAGCGTCGGGGCCCAGGACAGCGGTCAGGGACACGGCCGGGTCGGCCACCGACAGGCCGACGAGGGCGTACACGGCGTAGGCCTGGTCGGACAGGTCGCCCAGGGAGATCACCGCCGGCAGGATGGCGTTGAGGGCCGAGGCCGGAGCCAGTGCCACCGTGGCTCCCAGGTGCAGCTCGGGGGCCCGGGCCGCGGCGCGGGTGGCGAACAGCACGGCCTGGCCCCCCTGGGAGTGCCCGACCGCGAACCAGGTGGCCGACAGCGAGGGGTCGAGGTGGTGGGCCGCGGTGACCACGTCGACCACGGCGTTGCCCTCGTCCACGCCGACCAGGTACGGATGGATGCCGGGCGTGCCCAACCCGGGGTAGTCGGTGGCCGCCACCGCGTAGCCGGCGTCGACGAAGGTGCGCACCTCCTGGGCGTTCTCGACGTCCCAGAAGTCGTGTTGCGACGGCGTGCAGCGATCGGCGATGCCGCTGGTGCCATGGGCCCACGAGACCACCGGCCAGCCGCCCCCCGGCGGGCGTCCTCGGGGCACCACCAGCTGACCGCTGACGGCCTGGTCGTGACCGGCCAGGTCGGTGGAGTGGTAGAGGAAGACCCAGCGCTGGGCGGCGTCCACCGATCGGTCCGCACCGGTGGTGGACGCGGCGAGGAGCGCACCGGGCGAGCCCGGCGTCAGCTGATCGGGAACCTGGTAGGTGTCTCCGATCCGGCGCACCGGCGGGACGTGCCCGCCGGTGGTCGGACTCGCCCGGCGGGCGTGATCCGCGGTGGTGGTCGAACACGCTCCGAGCACCAGCCCGCCGATCAACGCCCCGACCAGGCTCACGATCAGCCGGTCGATGGCGCTCAAGGCCGCAGGGGATCTTCGTCGGGCCTCGCACCGACCGTGCCCCAGGCCTCGTCGGTCTCGGCCGGATCCCATGGCGGATCCTCGGTGACGACGGACATGCTCATGGCCGGCTGAGCTGGCAACCGCGGGGCGGTGGGTGCCGCGCCGAGGCCGGCCGCGCCGGGCTCCACCGGTCGGGCGGCGTCGAGCTGGGCCTGCGCCCATCGCCTGGTCAGGGTGACCGCGGTGAGGACCACTAGCACCGCGGCGAGGTCGACGGTGACCATCAGGGTGGCCACCAGGCCACCACGGGCCGAGGCGGAGGCCCAGATCTGTCCCCCCAGGCGGATGCTGTAGCCCGACGGTACGGAGGCGGTTCGGCGGAACCCGAAGTGGGACGGTCCCAGGCCCACGAACAGCGCCATGCCGGCCATGGCGGTGGCCTCGACGATGAGTGCGACCCGCCACCAGGTGCGGGGTCGGGCGCCACCCACCTCGACCGGAAGGGTGCCCAGGCCGACCGATCCCCAGCCCAGGCCGATGGTGGCGGCGATGGCGGGGCCCACGACGTACCAGATGACGCTCAGCCCGATCAGATCGGCCGCCCAACGCACCGCTGGCGCGCGACCCGTGTCGCTTCCACGCTCCACCGCGCCACACTAGGTCCGGACTGGCCGCGCACGCGGCTGGACGAAGCACCGCACCAGGCACGGGGGACAGCCATGGGGACGCTGATCGACGACACCGACCACCAGGTCGAGCTCCGGGTCACCGGTGGGCGACTGGCGGTGGCGCCCGACGACCTGGCCGCGGCCGCCGGCTGGGTGCTCAAGCCAGAGGGGCTGTGCCGCGGCGACGTGTGCGTCCCCGTCTACGACCGCGCCGCCCTGGTCACCGCCGACGGCTGGGTGGATGTCGAGGCCTTCGCCCGGGCCTTGGGCCGGGTGGTGGCGGTCGACGTCGACCATCAGGTGGTGGTGCTGGGCGACGGCGGGGCCCAGCGTCGCGACGCGCTCGAGTCGCTCGAGGCCCCCGACGTGGCCCTGCCCGGCCTGGACGGCCGGACCCACCAGCTGTCGGAGTGGGGCGGCCACAAGCGGGCCATCGTGGCCTGGGCCAGCTGGTGTGGCTGCCGGTACGAGATCGCGGCCTGGCAGGAGCTGCGCGACGAGTTGGCTCCGGCCGGCTTCGAGGTGCTCTCGGTCTCCCTGGACGACGACGTCGAGGCGGCCCGGCCTTGGGTGGAGGCGGCCGACTCCCCACCCCGAGTTCCCGGTGCTGGTCGACCCCGACCACCGCATCGCCGAGCTGTACGGCGTGGTCAACGTCCCCAGCGTGGTGTGGATCGACGAGCACGATCGGGTGGTCCGCCCGCCGGTCATCGCCCCGGGCGACGACCAGTTCCGGGAGTTCACCGAGATCGACAGCCAGGTCCACCACGACCAGCTGCGCCAGTGGGTTCGCGACGACACGCTGCCCTTCGACGCCGACGGGGCCCGCCAGCACGTGGATCCTCCCACCGAGGAGCTCCAGCAGGCTCGGGTGGAGCGCCGTCTGGCCGCCTGGCTGCACCGCCAGGGCGACGACGAGGCGGCGGTGGTGCACTTCGATCGGGCCGTGCAGTTGGCACCGCTCGACTTCACCATCGTGCGCGGCTCTATGCCGCTGCGGGGCGACGATCCGTTCGGCCCCGACTTCTTCGAGTTCTGGGAGCGCTGGCAGGCGGCCGGCCGTCCTGGCTACGGCTCCGCCGCGGTCGAGGCCTGATCCCCCGGCGCCGACCGGGGCGCGGCCGGCCTCGGGGCCGGGGTGGCCCAGCGGCGCCGGAGGGCCTCGATGGCGACCTGGAGGCTGGCCCGCGTGGGGTCATCGGGGCGCGGTCGGGCCACGACCACCGCCACGTGGGTGGCGGCGGTCAGGTCGGGCTGGCGCGCGCCGGTGACCTCGGCCAGCTGGGGTCGGTCACGGTTGAACGGCGTGGGGAGCCGGGCCACCACGAAGCCGGCGCCGGCCAGCTCGTCGCAGGCGGCGTGCAGGGGTCGGACCCGGTGGTCGACCTCCACGTCGAGCGCCAGGGTGATGGCCACGCCGCCCGCTCGCAGCCGCGCTGCGCCGCCCCGCAGGAACCGGACCGGGAGCTCGACCCCGAGCTCTCCGCCATGGGCGAACAGCTCACGGGGCGCGGCCGATTCCGGTGCCAGGGGAACCCAGGGTGCGTTGCCCACCACCAGGTCGAAGGCGTCGGTGCGCAGGCCCGAGGCCACGTCACCCACACCCAGGCCCACCCGGTGTCGGTCGGGGTAGCGGTTCAGGGCCAGGGTCAGCGCGGCCGCGGTGGTCACGCTCGGAGCCAGATCGGTCCCGATCACCACCCGGTAGCGGGAGGCCAGCACCGCCGCGGCCAGGCCCGTCCCGGTGCCCAGGTCGGCAGCCCGCTCACCCCTCGGCGCCAGGCGCAGCGCGGCCTCCACCAGGTAGGTCGAGTCCTGGCCCAGGTAGACGATCTCGTCGCCCCAGCCGTGCTTGGGGATGGCGGTCAGCACGCCGCCCACGTCGGAGATGGTGGTGGCCAGCCACACGTGGCCGTCGAGCTCGGCGGCCAGTCCGGCGTCGGTCAGGACCGCGACCTGGGTCGAGCCGATCCGGCGGGTCAGCTCGTCGGTCGCCACCGGGGCGCCGCGCATGAAGTCGTCCGCCCACGCTCGATCCGGCTCCCGCAGGACATCGCCCACCTCGGCCAGCGCGGCGCGGGCGTGGGTGTCGAGGGTGACACCGGTCCAGGGGAGCACCGTCGGCGTCGCCACCGGAGCTCGGTCGGGTGTCTCGGCCAGCTCCGTCACCGTGCTACTGCTTGATGTAGCCGTCCATCTGCGTGTACGCCTTGTCGGCGGTCTTGGCCTTGTTCACCGTGATGTCCTGGCTGACGGCGTCGATCTTCCAGGCCACGGGGATGCCCAGGTTCATCAGCCCGGCACGGATGTCGAAGCCGACCACGTCCGGGTAGTCGCTGGCTGCGCCTTCGAGCAGGCCGATCTCCTCGTCGGTCAGCTCCAGGCCTCCGAAGGCGGACAGATCGCCCTCGACCACTGCGGACCGGACGTCGTCGTCCTCGAGGGCGGCGATGCCCTTGGCCAGATCTTCAGCAGACATGAGGGTCCTCCCCGGGCGACCGGGTGCCCGACGGTCGAGCACGATCGCCCTCCAGACGGTAGGCGTCAGATCGCGTTACAGCCAGAGGTCACGCCTCGCTCGTGGTCGAGTCGGCGGGCGCCTGGCCACCCGACTCGGTCACGAACCGTCCCAGCCGCTGCGCGCCCAGGCGGGCGATGGAGTCGTCCAGCGCGGCCAGCAGCACCTGACCAGCCAGCCGGTGGAGGCGTCCCAGCGCGGCGGCCAGGCGCGCCACCGACTCGGGATCGAGGTCCTCAGGGGTCGTCCCGGCTGGGAGCAGGTGCGCTTCGAACACGGCGATGAACCGGCTGGCCACCTCGTCGGTGAGGCCGACCAGGTGCCTCCACTCGTCCAGGATCACCTCGGTGGGCACCCCCAGCTCGCCGAGGGCGCCGCCGATCTCGAGGAAGCGCTGATCGGGCACGCGGAGCTGGCCGTCATCGAGCAGCTCGACCACCCCCAGCTCGACGGCCTGGCGGATCAGGTCGGGCGTCAGGGTGCCTTCGGGGAACCGGGCCAGCAGGTCGCCCGGATCGAGGACGATCGACCGGCGCCGGCTCAGGAGGGCGTCGAGCTGGGTTTCGACTCCCACCAGATCGGCCAGGTCCTGTCCCGATTCCCAGGTGTCGAGGAGCCGGGCGATGCCGGCCAGCGAGAAGCCCTCGTCCTGGAGGCGGGTGATGAGGCGCAGCCGGGCCAGGTGGTGAGGCCCGTAGTAGCCCGTGCGCCCGGCCAGCCGAGGTCCCGGGAGCAGCCCCTTGTTCTGGTACAGGCGGACGGTGGTGGTGGGGATCCCGGCTTCGTGGGCCAGCTCGTCGAGCCGCACCTCCGTGGGTCGGGCCTCGTCAGGGGAGCCGGTCGTGGTCACAGTCAGATCGTAACAGATGTGCTACTGGACAATCAGTGAGTAAATAGTTATACATAGAACATGAGCGAATACGGACGAAGGATCTCCCTGTCCACCGTGGCCGGCCTGTTCGCCGCCTGGTGGGTGATCGGCGGCTGGCTCCTGCTGGGGCGGGACCGGCTGACCTCCAGCGCCGTCAACCAGCCCCTCGAGGCGTGGGCCATCGATGTGGCCGTGCTGTTCGGGCTGATGGTGGTGCTGCCCCTGGCCCTGGGCGGGCGGGCCGGGTGGTGGCTCGGAGCCGCCGCCAGCCTGGGGGTGGCCTTCTGCCTGCCCCCCGGGGTAGGGGCGGTCGCCTTCGCCCTCCCGTGGCTGGCCGTGGGCGTGGCCATCACCGTGAGTCGGCTCCGGGCGGCACCGCCCTTGCTCTTCGCCCGGCCGCCCGACGTGGTGGCGGTGGTCGCCCCCGCCTTCGCCTGTGTGGCCGCCGCCGCCGTGGTCCAGTCCCGGTCGGGCCTGTCGTTGCTCGGGGTGGGCGAGCCGTTCGTGGAGCTGACCGGCGTGCACTTCGTACTCGCCGGAACCGCCTCGTTGGTGCTGGCCGGGGCGGCCTGGACCGATACCCAGGGGCGGTGGCGGCGCCTGGCCCGGGTGGCCATCGCGCTGGTCGTGCTGGCCCCGCCCACCGTGGCGCTCGGGTTCGTCACCCATTGGGCGCTGGCCCAGGTCGGCGGCGCCGTCCTGATGACCGCCGGAGTGTGGCTGGTGGCGGCGTTGCACCTCCGGGCGGCGACGGACCGCGATCGCCCGGTGTCCGGTCGGGTCCTGCTCGGGCTGTCGGGCCTGGCCGTGTGGGCACCGATGGTGCTGGCCCTGGCCTGGGTGGTCGCCCAGTACTGGACGAGCCCGGCCCTGTCGATCCCGGCCATGATCGAGACCCACGGAGCGGCCAACTCGGTCGGCTTCGTGATCTGCGGGCTGGTCGGGTGGCGATTGTCGGAGAGGCTCGCGCCCAGATCTGTGCACGTCGGTGCCCCTGACGCCCTGCAGCGCACAGATGTCTCGGGAGGGGGAGAGGTCGCGGGAGGACTTCGCCGAGAAGAGTCGTCGCCGGCGCGATGAGTTCTCGGCGTCGACGTCGTTGGACAGGGTGATAGAGCAGTTCCGACGAACGGAGGCACCATGTCGACTCTCCCCGCAGGCCGGCCCCTCGAAGGCCGCAACGCCATCATCTACGGCGGGGGTGGCAGCATCGGCGGCGCCGTGGCCCGCGCCTTTGCCCGCGACGGCGCTCGGGTGGTGGTGGTCGGGCGCACGGCCGAGACGCTGGCGGCGGTGGCCGCCGACATCGGTGCCGCGGGCGGCGAGGCCGAGACGGCGGTGCTCGACGCCCTCGACGAGGCCGCGGTCGATGCCCACGCCGAAGAGGTGGCCGACCGCCTCGGATCGATCGACGTCTCGTTCAACCTGATCAAGCGCGGCGACGTCCAGGGCACACCGCTGATCGACATGGCCACCGACGACCTGCTCCGGGCCGTGGTGCACGGCCTGCGCAGCAACTTCCTGACCGCTCGGGCCGCGGCCCGCCACATGGTCGACCAGGGCTCCGGCGTCATCCTGCACCTCAACAGCGCCTCGGGCGACGCGGCGATGCCCGGCATGGGCAGCACCGGGCCCGCGGATGCGGCCACCGAGTCGTTCATGCGGTACCTGGCCGCCGAGCTCGGACCTCGGGGCGTGCGGGTGTGCGGACTGTGGACCGCGGGGGTGGCCGAGACGCTGTCGCCCGAGAAGTTGATGGAGGTCGGCGGCCCCGACGGCCCCACGCCCCAGTCGGCCGAGGAGCTCATCTCGGGCATGTCGGTGATGGGGCGCACGCCCCGCTTGGCCGACGTGGTCGAGGTGGCGGCCTTCCTGGCGTCGGACCGAGCCTCGGGGATGACCGGCACCATGGTCAACGTCACCGCCGGCCTGGTCCTGCGATGACCGCCACCCTGGGCCGCTCGACCTTCGACGACCTGGCCACCCGGCACCGACGCGAGCTCCACCTCCACTGCTACCGGATGCTGGCTTCGTTCGAGGAGGCCGAGGACGCGGTGCAGGAGACGTTCCTGCGAGCATGGCGGGCCCGCGACACGTTCTCCGACGTGGCGGGCCGCTCGGCCCGGGCCTGGCTCTACCGCATCGCCACCAACGTGTGCCTCGACCAGCTGCGCCAGCGGGGTCGGCGGGGGGTCGAGCTGCGCTCCTTCGCGGAGGTGCCCTGGCTCCAGCCCTACCCCGACCACCTGCTCGACGAGCTCGGCACCCGGCCCGATCAACCCGATGCGCAGGTGGTGTCTCGCGAGACCGTCGAGCTGGCCTTCCTGGCCGCCTTGCAGGTGCTGCCCCCGCGCCAGCGGGCCGCGCTCATCCTGCGCGACGTGTTGGGAACCCCGGCGGCCGAGACGGCCGCCGCCCTCGACAGCAGCGTGGCCGCGGCCAACAGCGCCCTCCAGCGGGCCCGGACCACCATGGCCGAACACCTCCCGTCCCACCGCCACGACTGGGCGCCGGCCCGGCCCAGCGCCGATGAGCGCGCTCTGCTCGACCGCTTCATCGATGCCCACGAGCGCTGCGACGCCACCGCGGCCATGGCCATCGCCACCCAGGACCTACGCGTCACCATGCCCCCCCAGCCCATGTGCTTCGAGGGCCTGGTCGGGGTGCGCCCGCTCATGGTCGATGCCTTCGGCCCCGGGCGAGCTGGCGACTGGCGCCTGGTGCCGGTGCGGGCCAACCGCATGCCGGCCGCGGCCTCCTACCTCCGCGCCTGGGATGACACCCGGTTCCGGGCGTTCAAGTTCGACCTGCTCCGCGTCGAGGACGGGGCCGTGGCCGAGATCACCACCTTCGACTCCACGCTGTTCGGCACCTTCGGGCTCCCCGCCGTGCTCCCCGACGAACCCTGAGCGCGCCGAACGAGATGAGGGTGGGCGCGGCGGTGGCGTCGTGCCAGACTGCGCCATGGCCTTCGGTCAGCAGTCCGGGCCGCCCGCCACCGCCCGTCAGGTGAACGAGTTGCTCGGCCTGCTCAACCAGGCCGGCCACGTCGACTTCCGCGACGCCCGCGGACCGATGGGGTTCACCCAGCGCCAGGCCGGGGGCAAGTTCACCCGTGACGAGGCCGACGCCTTCATCCACCAGCTCCAGGACGCGGCCGACGCCGCGGACGAGGCCGGCGAGGCATGGCGCTGGCGCCTCGCCGCCGGAGGCGGCCCCGGTGCTGCGTCTGTCCAAGCTGGACCAGCAGCTACGCGGCCGGTTCCGGCCGAGGCGCTGGCCGCCGAGCTCCAGCGTCGGGGCTGGGTGGTCATGGAACCCTGACCCGCGCTCCCGTTCGCTCGGGACAAACCTGTCAGCCCAGCGTGCGGAAACGAACCGCTGAGCTGACAGGAAGGACGGATGCCTGCGCCGCCGCTGGTGAGCTGGAGAGCTGAGCCCTCCGGGCGGGAGCCGGGCCCGACTCGTACACTTCCGCGCCCATGGCCTTGGCCTACCTCGCGGCGTTCGGCTGCGCCCTCTGCTACGGCGTCGGCTCGATCCTGCAGGACATCGCGGCCAAGCGCATCGAGGCCGACACCAAGCTGGACGCCCGGCTGCTGGTCCGCGTCACCACCCAGCTGCCCTACGTGGCGGCCTCGGTCTCGACCTGGCCGGGTTCATCCTGTCCCTGCTGGCGCTGCTGCGGCTGCCGCTGTTCGCCGTGCAGGCCATCGCCGCCTCCAGCATCGGCGTGGTGGTGGTCCTGTCGTCGGTCCGCCTTCGCACACGGCCCGGCGCCCGTCAACTGGTGGTGCTGAGCGTGCTGGCTGTGGGGCTGGTGGCCCTGGCCGCCACCGCCTCCCCCGACCGGCCCACGCCGGCCCCGAGCTGGTTCGCGGTGGCGGCCTGGATCGGCGTGGTGGTCCTGGCCGTCGGCGGCGCGGTGGTGGCGCGCACCGTCACCGGCGAGCGCGCCGGGGCCGTCCTGGGCGGGTCTCTCGGGCCTGGCCTTCGGCGGGCGCGGCTCTGTGCGCCCGCGCCGTCGAGGCGCACTCCACGTTCGGCGGCGGTGCCCCGCGACCCGCTCTCGTGGGCCCTGCTGGTCTTCGGGGCCCTGGGCATCGCTCTGTACGCGGCGGCCCTCCAGCGCGGGTCGGTCACCATCGCCACCGCCTGTCAGTACGCCCTCGAGACCCTCATTCCCGCCGCTCATCGGCCTGGTGGTGCTGGGCGACCGGGCCCGCAACGGCTGGGCCGGCGTGGCCGTCGTCGGGTTCGTGCTGACCCTGGGCGCGGCCATCGCCCTGACCTTCGATTCGCCGGTCGCGGCCGACGGCCACCCCGATGCGACACCCGCCGGATCGGCGCCGGACGCGCCGGCGCGGACGACGCCGAGCTGACCGGTGGCGCGGATCGCCGGCGTCGCCCCGGCTCTGGGCGGTGGCGCGGGCCAGCATGGCCGCACTGAGGACCATGAGCACCACGGCCACGGCCACCACCGCCTTGGTCGCGCCGTCGATGGCATGCAGGCGCTCGTGCATCAGGGTCAAGCCCGAGCACGCCCGCCACCACCGGCTCGGACACCTCCAGCAGGGGCAACGCGGCGCGCAGGTCGCCGGCCTGGAACGCGCTCTGCAGGATGAGGAAGCCGACGGCCACCACCGCGCCCAGCGCGTACGGCTCCCAGTGATGCGGTGAGGGTGTCGACCACCCCGTCGTCGCCGAGCAGGTGGGCGAAGCTCTTCATCAGCGTCGAGCTCACCCCGAAGGTCATGCCGGCCGCCGCGGCCATGGCCGCCGCCCGGTAGCCGCTCGCCAGGCGGTGGCTGAGGGCCAGCGCGCCCAGCACCAGGACGGCCACCACGGCCAGGGGTGCCGCCCAGGCCTGCAGCTCGCGCTGGTCGACCCCGCCGCTGGGCGCGGCCACCACCAGGAAGATGGACAGGCTGGCCATGAACACGACCGCCCAGCCCAGATCGGCCCAGGTCAGCCGGAGCGTGCCCACCAGGGCGCCCAGAACCAGCGAGAACAGCAGGCTGGCCACCAGCAGGGGCTGGACGAACACCAGCGTGCCCAGGCCCACGCGCCAGCACCTGGAGCCCGAACCCACCCAGGTCCACCCCGATCCCCAGCCACCAGATGGGCTGTCGGGCCAGGTACCAGAGCAGGGCGATGCGCAGCGAGGTCTCGGGTGGGGCGGCCGGCGGCCTTGCGCTGCTCGATGACGTTCGAGGCGGCGTAGCAGAAGGCGGCGGCCAAGGCGATCGCCGCCACCAGGAACTGGTGTCTGACCATCGCCCTCCAGGGTGCCAGCATCGGCGCCCGAACCGCTCGCACCAGGGGCCGTGGAATGGCTCCTTCACTCGCCGCCCGCGGCGCGACGATGATGATGGCGCATGCACCGTCGCCGCTGGATCCTCGTGATGGCGCTGGTCGGCGCCGCCGCCCTGCTGGCCGGGTGCAACGTGGCCTGGCTGCAGTGGGGTGGCGAGTCCGACCCACCAGAACGACAACACCGCCGAGTTCGACCTCACCGCCGGCCAACGTCGCCCAGGTCACCCAGCGTGTGGCAGGCCACCCTGCCCCACATCGCCGACGGCACCCCGGCGGTGGCCTTCGGCGTGTCCACGCCCGAGCGGCACCCACGACATGGCCTTCGTGACCACCAAGTCCGGCGACCTGGTCGCCCTCGACCTGCACACCGGTGTCCAGCTGTGGTCGGATCAGCTTCGGAGCCGGGACCTGCAAGATCAACAACGGCGCCTCGACCTGCTACACCACCTCCTCGCCGGCGGTCGACCAGAGCGGGGGCTTCGTCTACACCTACGGGCTCGACGGGAACGGTCCACAAGGTGGCCATCGGCACCGGCGTGGAGGACACCACCGCCCCCTGGCCGGTGACCGTCACCCTCAAGCCGTTCGACGAGAAGGGCTCGTCGGCGCTGTCCATGGTCACCGCCGACGGCCACACCTACCTGTACATGACCACCGCCGGCTACCCGGGTGACCGCGGCGACTACCAGGGCCACCTGACCACCATCGACCTGGCCAGCGGCGCCTCCACCGTGTTCAACACGCTGTGCAGCGACTCCGACCGTCCACTTCGCCGAGACAGCCGGCCACGCCGGACTGCAGCGAGGTCCAGAGCGGGGTGTGGGCCCGACCCGGCACCACCTACTCGTCGGCCACGCGACCTCATCTACCTGGTCACCGGCAACGCCACCTACAGCCCGGCCGGCCACGACTGGGGCGACACCGTGCTGGCGCTGCACCCGGACGGCACCGGGTCCGCCAGCGAACCGCCGGTGGACTGCTACACGCCCACCAACTACGCCACCCTCAACTCGCTCCGACCAGGACCTGGGCTCGACCCTGCCGGCCCTGGTCAACCTGCCGGCCGGCGCGCTGGCCCCCGACGGCAGTCCCCTGAGCCAGGTCGGCATCCAGGGCGGCAAGGACGCCAAGCTGCGCCTGCTCGACCCGGCCGACCTGAGCCAGCAGGGCGGATGCGGCCACACCGGCGGGGAGTGGGACCTGATCGCCGGTCCCGGGGGGCAGATCCTGACCGAGCCGACCATCTGGACCGATTCGTCCGGGACCATCTGGGCGCAGGTCGGCACCGGCAGCAACCTGGCCGGCTACACGGTGACGCTCGATCCGACCACCCATGTGCCCGCGCTCACCCTGAAGTGGAACGTGGCCACCGGCGCCACCTCGCCGATGGTGGCCGGCGGGGTCGCCTATGCCGCCGGTGGCACCCAGATCCGGGCGTACGACCCGACCACCGGGACGGTGCTGTGGTCCACCGCGGTCGGCTCCATCCACTGGCAGAGCCCGGTCGTCACCGCCGGCATCATCCTGCTGGAGGACGGCGCCGGGCATCTCACCGCCTGGAGCCTGCCCGCCTCCTGATCATCGACGCCCGACTCGGCAGCCGCTACTCCTTCCGGAGGGCCTCGGCGATCTCGACGGCCACGTCGGTGTCGGACGGGGCCATGGCCGGTACGGCCAGCACCACCTGATGGATGGTGCCGGTGAAGGGGAACGGGGGTTGGTACTCGTCGTGGACCGGGAACCCGGGTGGGCGCCGACCAGCAGTCCGGCGCCGCCGATCTGCCAGCGGAAGGGCAGGCGGTCGGTGACCGGGGTCTGGTCGAGCTGGTCCCGTCGACGGTCAGGCGCAGCTGGCTGGCCCCGCCGTGGACGTGGTCGTAGGTGACCACCAGCGGTGTGGTCGGCCGGGACCGAGCGGGTCGGAGCCGGCCAGGCGGCTGGTCGCCGTCCCCGGCGGTCAGGGCGAACACCGGCCGCCGCCGAGCAGGTAGAGAGCCCAGCCGTTGCTCCAGTCGCCCAGGGTGGCGATGGCGCCCTCGGCGCCGGCGTCGTCGAGGGTGACGGTGGCGGTGAGCTCGAAGCCGAACAGCTGGGGCGGCAGCACCTCCTCGGCCACCGGCCCGCCGCCCGGAGCCAGCTCCACCAGCCACCGCGGACCCCAGGGTGACGGCTCCAGCGCGCCCAGGCGGTTCACCATGTCGTCGCCCAGCGGCAGCACCTGGTTGCGCCGGCCTCGCTCCACCACCGCTCCACCAGCCGGGCCAGCCGTTCGGGTTGCTCGTCGGCCAGGTCCACCGCCTCGGCGAAGTCCTCGTCGAGGTGGTACAGCGACCAGTGGTCCTCGTCGAAGTGGCGGCTGCCGGGGATGACGACCTCGGCGGCCAGGCCCGGCCCACGTGGTCGGTGGTGGCCTTCCACCCGTCGTGGTAGATGGCCCGGCTGCCCAGCATCTCGAAGTACTGGGTGGCGCGCGACTCGGGTGCGGCCGGGTCCGACAGGGTCGGGCCCAGGCTGACGCCGTCCATGGGCAGCTGGGTCACCCCGTCGACGGTGGTGGGCGCCTCGAGGCCCACGGCCTCGAGCACGGTGGGGGCGAGGTCGATGGCGTGGGCGAACTGGCTGCGCACCGCCGCCCGGATCGGCGATGTGGCCGGGCCAGCGGATGACCAGCGGGCGTGCGCACCCCGCCCAGCCAGGCGTAGCGCTTCCACAGCTTGAAGGGCGTGTTGCCGGCCCAGGCCCAGCCCCAGGGGTAGTGGTTGTAGGCCCGGAAGCCGCCGATGTCGTCGATGCGCGACAGCTGCTCGGCCGGGTCCTCGCGGCCGTCGCCCAGGAACCGGTGCTCGTTGAGCAGGCCGGTGGGTCCGCCCTCGGCGCTGGCCCCGTTGTCGGACAGGAGCATGACGAGCGTGTTGTCGGCCACGCCCAGCTCGTCGAGGCCGGCCAGCACCCGACCGATCTGGGCGTCGGTGTGGCTCAGGAACCCGGCGAAGGCCTCCATGAAGCGGGCGGCCAGGCGCCGTTCGTCGGCGCTGCAGGCTCGGACCAGGCGGCCACCCAGTCGGGGCGGTCGGGAAGGATGGTGCCGCCCGGCACCAGTCCCTGCTCGAGCTGGCGGTCGAACGCCCGCTGGCGGAACGCCTCCCATCCGTCGTCGAAGGCCCCGCGGTAGCGCTCGATCCACGAGGCCGGCGCCTGGTGGGGGGCGTGGGTGGCGCCGGTGGCGAAGTACAGGAAGAAGGGTCGACCGGGGGTGGCCTGGTGCTGGTCGCGAAGCATGCGCAGGGCCTGGTCGGCCAGGTCCTCGGTCAGGTGGTAGCCCTGCTCGGGGGTGCGGGGCGGATCGATGGCTGCCGTTGTCGCGCACCAGCGACGGGGTCCACTGGTTGGTGTCGCCGGCCAGGAACCCGTAGTAGCGCTCGAAGCCCATCCCCAGCGGCCAGTGGTCGAACGGACCCGACGCGCTCGACTCCCACCGGGGCGCCAGGTGCCACTTGCCCACGGCCAGGGTGGAGTACCCGGCGTCGCGCAGGATGCGGGGCAGGGTGGCGGCGGTGGGCGGGATGGCGCCGCGGTAGCCGGGATAGACGAGGGGCAGGTCGCTGAGGAAGCCCATGCCCACCGCGTGGTGGTTGCGCCCGGCCAGCAGGGCGGCGCGGGTGGGCGAGCACAACGAGGTGACGTGGAAGCGGTTGTAGCGCAGGCCGTCGGCGGCCAGCGACGCCACCGCCGGGGTGTCCACGTCCGAGCCGAACGGGCTCAGCTGGGCGAAGCCCAGGTCGTCCAACACGATGATCACCACGTTGGGCGAGGTCGACGTGGTGGCGCGGGGTCGATCGGTGACGGTCATCTCGGCTCAGCCTCGCGCAGGTCGGGCCGGCGGTGGAGGGCGACGAACAGCGCCCAGGGTTCGCCGTCGGCCACCGGCTTCCAGGACGCGGCCTCGTCGATGAGCTCGTCGATGCGGCGCTCGAGCCGGGCCAGCTGGTCGGGGCTGAGGCGCAGGGCCATGCGGGTCAGGTGGCGCTGTTCGGGTGGCGCCTCGAACACCTCGGCCCGGAGGGCCTCGATCACCGCCGAGGTGTCGTCGTCGAGGTGCTCGGGTCCCAGGTCCAGGGTCCAGGACTTGCCCGTCGACCGGTAGGGCCGCTCGCGCGAACCCCGCGCCCCCCGGCGGGGCGGCAGGGCCTCCAGGAACCCGTTGTCCACCAGCGTGCGCACGTGGTGGAGGGTGGTGGCCGGATCACGGCCCAGCTGGTCGGCCAGCTGCTTGTTGGTCAGCTCGGCGTCGAAGGTGAGCCGGATGATGCGCAGGCGATCCGGATGGGCCATGGCCCGGGCCTCGGCCAGCGTGGCCTGCCGTCGGGTGACGGCTGGGCGGACGTCGTCGCCGGCTCGGTGGTCGGCTCCTGGTCACGCCCGGGCTCGGCCATGGCCGCAGCATAGGTGATCTCGGATAAGTGATTGACACTTCCCAATGAGTGAGGCCACCATGGGCCGCATGTCCGAACCGGCCCGCTCGTTGTGGCGTCACCGCGACTTCATGGCGCTGTGGAGCGGCCAGACGGTGAGCGAGCTGGGCAGCTCGGTCACGGTGCTGGCGCTGCCCCTGCTGGCGGTCATCTCCCTCGACGCCACCACCTTCGAGGTGGGCCTGCTCACCGCCTGCACCAGCCTGGCCTTCCTGCTGGTGGCGCTTCCAGCCGGCGCCTGGGTCGACCGCTGGCGCCGCAAGCCGGTGTTGGTGTGGGGCGATCTGGGCCGGGTGGTCCTGTTGGGCTCCATCCCGGTGGCCAAGGCCCTCGGGGTGCTGGGGCTGCCCCAGCTCTACGTGGTGGCTTCGCTCAGCGGCGTGTTGACCGTCTTCTTCGACGTGGCCTACCAGAGCTACCTGCCGGCGCTGGTCGAGCCCGACCAGCTGGTCGACGCCAACGGCAAGATCGGGGCCAGCCAGTCCTTCGCCCAGGTGGCCGGTCCGGCCGTGGCCGGCGTGCTGGTGGCTGGGTTGGGTGCGGCCTACGCGGTGGTGGTCGACGCCATCTCCTTCCTGGTGTCGGCCGGAGCCACCTCGACCATCCGCCGACCCGAGCCCGAACCGCCGCCCCGGGCCCGCCGGGCGACGCCTGCGCGACGAGATCCGCGAGGGCCTGGCCTTCGTGGTGCGCCATCCGATCCTCAAGCGCATCGTCGGCTGCACCGCCACCAGCAACTTCTTCTCCAGCGCCTACGTGGCCGTCGAAGCCGTGTTCCTGGTGCGGGTGCTGCACGCCCGGCCGGGCGTGATCGGCCTGGTGTTCAGCCTGGCCGCGGTGGGCGGCTTGGTGGGCGGGGTGTTCGCCGGGCGCATCGCCCAGCGGATCGGATCGGCCCGGGCCATCTGGGTCAGCCAGGTCCTGGCCGGCCCCTTCGCCCTGCTGGCCGCGTTCGCCTTCCCCGGCTGGGGCGTGGTGCTGGTGGCCGTGGGCGGCTTCGCCTCCAGCCTGTCCGGAGTGGTCTACAACGTCGGCCAGGTGTCCTACCGCCAGGCCATCTGCCCACCCGACCTGCTGGGCCGCATGAACGCCTCGGTGCGCTTCATCGTGTGGGGAACCATGCCGTTGGGCGGGCTGGCCGGCGGCATCCTGGGCACCCTCATCGGCGTGCGGGCCACGGTGCTTCGTGGCCGGCCTGGGGATGTGGGCCTCGGCGCTGTGGCTGATCTTCTCGCCGCTGTTCGGCATGCGCGACGTGCCCGAGGAGTCGGTCGCGGCCCGCACCGGCATCGGCGGATCGGTGGTGTCGGAGGCGGTGCCCGCCGGTCGGTTGGAGTCCGATCCGAGCGAACCGATCTGACCCCACGACGCCCGTCCTAGAGTCGAGCCCAGGAGGTGCGCCATGCGAGCCTGGTGGGTCGACGAGGTCGGATTCGGTGACCGATGGCCACCCGCTGGTGTTCGGGGAGCGACCCGATCCGGAGCCGGGTCCGGGCCAGATCCGGGTGCGGGTGTCGGTGTGCGGCGTCTGTCGGACCGACCTGCACGTGGTCGAGGGCGACCTCGACGTGCACCGCCCCCACGTCGTGCCCGGCCACGAGATCGTGGGTCGGGTCGACCGGTCGGGCCCGGGGGCCGAGCGGTTCAGGGTCGGCGAGCGGGTGGGGATCGCCTGGCTGCGCGGCACCGACGGGTCGTGCCGGTTCTGCGCCCGGGGCGACGAGAACCTGTGCCTGGCCCCGCAGTTCACCGGCTAGGACCACGACGGCGGGTACGCCGAGCTGGCCGTGGTGGACGAGGCCTTCGCCTACCGGTTGCCCGACGAGTTCAGCGACGAGTCGGCCGCGCCCCTGCTGTGCGCCGGCATCATCGGCTACCGCTCGCTGCGCCGGGCCCAGCTCCCCCGGGCGGGCGGCTGGGGATCTACGGGTTCGGTGGGTCGGCGCACCTGGCCGCCCAGGTGGCGATGTACGAGGGGGCCACCGTGCACGTGCTGACCCGCTCGAGCCGCGGCGCAGCCGCTGGCCCTCGACCTGGGGGCGGCGTCGGCCGGCGACGCCTACGACGAGCCCCCCGAGCCGCTCGACGCGGCCATCCTGTTCGCCCCGGTGGGCGAGCTGGTCCCGGTGGCGCTGCGGGCCCTGGACCGGGGCGGCACCCTGGCGATCGCCGGCATCCACCTGAGCGACATCCCGCCGCTGCACTACGCCACCGACCTGTTCGAGGAGCGCCAGGTCCGCAGCGTCACGGCCAACACGCGCGCCGACGGCGAGGAGTTCCTGGCCCTGGCCGCCCGCATCCCGCTGCGCCCACGACCACGCCCCTATCCCTTCGACCAGGCCGACCAGGCCCTGGCCGACCTGGCCGCCGACCGGGTCGACGGCGCGGCCGTGCTCCAGCGTGTCCAGCACGACCGGCTGAGGCCGCGCTGCGTTCAGCCGGGCGGGGTGGTGACGATGGCCTCGTCGGGGCTGGGGCAGACCAGCACGGGGCAGGGGGCACCGTGGATGACGTTCATGGTCACGCTGCCCAGCAGGGTCCGGGCCAGGCCGGGGTGCACGTAGCTGGACATCATGATGGCGGCTGCGCCCAGGGCCTGGGCCTGCTCGTTGATGGCGTCCGGCCACGTTGGCGGAGAACTGGAAGTCGGCCTTGGCCTCGACGCCGAGGTCGCGCAGGCGGGCGCAGGCGTCGGCCACCGCGGTGTCGCCGGACCGGACTTGTCGGCGTAGTAGGGGTGGCTGACCTGCAGCAACCACGGCTCCAGGCCCCAGTCGGCGGCCATGCCGGCCACCTCGGGCAGGATCTGGCCGGCCCGATCCGAGCCGTCCAGCGGGACCAGGACGCGCCGCTGCTCGGGCCACTGGGCCGAGCAGTGCCGACCCACCACCATCACCGGACGGTGCAGGCGGTGCAGGAGATCCTCGCTGGTGCTGCCCAGCACGGCGGCACCCAGTCCTGACCGGCCGTGGGCGGTCAGGCACACCAGGGCGTCGGGCCCGGCGTCGACGGCGGCCGAGGCGATGCCGTCGGCCACCCGGTGGCCGGGCTACGGCCATTACCAGCGCGGTCGACACCGGCACCGCGTCGATGCCCGCCGGCCACCTGCTGCAGGTAGCGGTCGTCGGCTTCGGCCGTGGCCTCGGAGGACACCTCGACCAGCTGGATCGAGCTGCCCCGCTCGTGGGCCACGGCCCGGCCACGCGCAGCGCGGCCTCGGCGAACTCGGAGCCATCCAGGGGGACGACGACGGTGGACATGGCAGACCTCACTCGGGCTCGGGCGGATGGATCGACGGCGGGCCCGGTCGTCGCCGGCTCACCCGTCGCAGGTGACCCTGCCATCTCGCCCGGCCGAGGCCCTAGAGGCAAAGGTCCTCATGTCCGAATCCGCTGGGACTGACCGTGACCCACGGCGCGGTGGCTCCCGACTGGCCTCGCGTGGTCGGGACGTTGGACCCTGTTGGCGCAGGCCGGCGACGGCGCGACGCTCGGCACGGCCGTGGCGTCGTATCCGAACGCCAGGTCGTCCGTCGGTCGCCACCGCGGACGCCGGCTTGAAGGAGCCCATCCCATGTCCCTGCGCGATGCCCTGATCGCTGATCCGGCGGCCTTCGAGCCCATGTCGGCCCTCGACGCCAGCTTCCTCTACGCCGAGAGCGAGCGCACCCCGCTCCACATCGGCTCGCTGACGGTCTTCGAGGGGGCCAGGTTCTTCGACGAGGCCGGGCAGTTCCGCCTCGACGACGTCCAGGCGCACGTGGCCTCGCGCCTGCACCTGATCCCGAACTTCCGGCGGCGGATGGCCACGCCGCCCTACGGCCTGGGCCGTCCCGTGTGGGTGGACGCCACCGACTTCGACATCGCCGACCACGTGCGCCTCATGGTCCTGCCCGAGCCCGGGTCGCGAGCCGAGCTGGCCGACCTGTGCAGCCGGTTGTTCGCCCGTCCCCTCGATCGCAGCCGGCCGCTGTGGGAGCTCTGCTTCGTGGGCGGGCTCGACGACGGCAACGTGGCCATGATCGAGCGGGTGCACCATGCGCTGGTCGACGGCATCTCGGGGGTCGAGGTGGCCGCCGCCCTGCTCGACATCGAGCCGGAGCCCGCGGCCACCGGCCGGTGCCGGGTTGGACGCCGAGGCCGGTTCCCGGATCGTTGGCCCTGGCCACCGAAGGGGTGCGCCAGCAGGTGGCCAACCCGGTCGGCTGGCTGCGCACCATGCGCGGGCTGATGTCGTCGCCCGCGGAGCTGGTCCATCGCAGCCGGGGGCTGGTGGAGGGCGTCGCGCTCCCTGGCCGACCCGCGCCAGGTCCTGCGGTCGTCGACGAACGCCGAGATCGGACCTCGTCGGCGGCACCTCCAGTGGGTGACCGTGTCGCTGGGCGATGTGCGCCACGCGGCCCACCGCCGTCACGTCACCATCAACGACGTGGTGCTGGCCGCGGTGGCCGGCGGCTTCCGCCAGCTCCTGTTGGCCCGGGGCGAGCCCGTGGCCGGTCGCCAGCTCCAGGCGCTCGTGCCCGTCTCGACCCACGGCGCCGCCAGGCGGGCTCCTACGGCAACCACGTGTCGGGGATCGTGGCCCCGCTGCCCATCGGCGCCGACACGGCCGACGAGCGGCTGGCGCTGGTGGCCGAAGCCATGGCCGCGCCACAAGGCCCACCATCAGGCCGAGGGCACCGAGTTGGTGGTCGAGGGCCTCGAGCTGCTGCCGCCGGCGGTGCTGGCCGCGGTGACCCGGACCATCCACCACCAGCCGCTGTTCCACGTGGTGGTCACCAACGTCCCGGGCCCGCCGATGCCCCTCTACTTCCTGGGGGCCCGCCTGCTCGACGCCATCCCGGTGGTGCCGCTCGGGGGCAACCTGGACGTGAGCATCGGGGTGCTGTCCTACGACGGCCAGCTCACCATCGGGTTCTTCGCCGACCAGGACACCTGCCCCGACCTGGACGTGTTGACCCAGGGCGTGCGTGAGGGCTTCGACGAGCTGCTGGCCGCCAGCCGCGGCGCCGGAGCCGGGCGGGGGTCGTCCGATGACCGCCGATCGTTCCGCCAAGGTCCCCGTCGGGGCGCGGGCGTGGGATCGCCTGGCCCAGGTGCTGGGCCGCCGGTCGGGCTGGGTGATGGCCGGGGCCATCCTGTTGTCGGTGGTGCTGGCCGGCGGGGCCACCCGACTCACCTTCGCCACCGGCCAGGACAGCTACCTCAACTCGGGGTCGCAGGTGGCGGTGAACAACCGCCAGTACCAGGCGCTGTTCGGCGGCGAGGCCATGGTCACCATCTTCACCGCCCGTCCCGGCCACTCGATCCTCGAGCTGTTCGAGCCGGCCAACCGGCGCAAGCTGGCCGCCCTGGGTGCCACCCTCGACCACACGGCCGGGGTGCAGAGCGCGGCCACGCCGCTCACGGCCATGGACTGGAACCAGGCCCTGGTGGCACCGGCCAAGGGCTCGACCGACCCGACCTCGAGCGTGGCCGGCAAGATCCTGCTGTCGGCGGCCGACCGCGAGACCGACCCGGCCCGCCGCCAGATCCGCCTGGCCGACGCCGTCACCACCGCCACCCGGCTGGGCGCGGCCGGCGTCCACAGCTACGACAACCCGGACGTGGGTCAAGTTCCTGCTGGTGGACAACCAGGGCAACGTCCGCGAGGCGTTCCGGCCCTTCTTCCCGACCCCGCCCGGGGTGGCGCCCACCTTCGCCAACGCCCGCCGGGCCGAGATGGTGGTCCGCCTGGACGGCAACCAGACCACCCAGCAGGAGGGCGCGGCCACCGTGGCGGTGACCCGAGCCGTGCAGGCCGTGTCCTTCGACGGGTTCACCACCTCCACCACCGGGGCACCGGCCCTGCTGAAGGTGATCAACGACTACCTGATGGGCGGCATGTTGGTGCTGGGAGCCATCGCCGTGGTGGTGATGATCGTCGTGCTGTCGGCCGCCTTCCGGGTCCGCTGGCGCCTGGTTCCCCTGGTCGTGATGGCCCTGGGGGTGGTCTGGACCTTCGGCCTGCTGGGCTACGTCGGGTTCCAGCTGTCGATCGTGACCATCGCCGGGCTGCCCATCCTGATCGGTCTGGGCGTCGAGTTCGCCATCCAGATGCAGAACCGGCTCGAGGAGGAGATCGTGGCCGGACCGGCCCTCGGCGAGTCGCCCGGCACCGACGGCGACAGGCGGCTTCGTCGGGCGCGCGCTGCGCCACATCGGTCCGGCCCTGCTGGTGGCCACGGTGGCCGCCGTCATCGCCTGCCTGGCCCTGAAGGCGTCGCTCACCCCCATGATCCGAGACTTCGGGGTCCTGCTGGCCGTGGGGATCGTGTTCGTCTTCCTGGCCGCCATCGTCGTGCCCGCCGCCCTGCTGTCCATCCGTGAGCGGCGGCGGCCCACGACCGTGGAGCACCGCCAGCTCCGGGTCGAGGCGGCCATGACCCGGCTCGGCCACCTGCCCGACCGGCTGGTCATCCCCCTGATCGTGGTGGGCCTGGCCCTGTTCGTCGGTGGGCTGTTCGCCGAGGAGTCCACGCCCATCCAGACCGATCCCAACCAGTGGGTGGACCAGAACAGCCAGGTCATCCACGACATCAACTCGATGCAGGCCACCACCGGAGCCTCCAGCGAGCTCGGGGTCTACCTGACCGACCGCCGCGGCGTGTTCACCGACGAGATGAGCGCCTTCACCACCGCCTTCGCCCTGGGCCAGTTGCAGCGCTTCCCGGGCAAGCTCACCAACGTGTCGAGCCTGGCCACCACCGTCTACTACCTCATGGCCGTGCCCGGGGCCTCGCACCTGGCCCCCACCGGCGACGACCTGCGGGCCGCCTACGACGTCGCCCCTCGACGACCTGCAGACCTCGATGGTGGCTGCCGCCGGGACCGCGGCCAACGTGGTGTTCCAGACCGGACCCTCCACGCTGGCCGTGCGCAAGACGGTCATCGACGAGATCCGGGCCGAGGTGCACCCGCCGGCGGGCATCCACGCCACCCCGTCCGGGTTGGCCGTGATCGGCGTCGGTCTGCTGGACAACCTCACGGCCAACCGGCTCCTGCTGACCTACCTGGCGCTGGGGGGCGTGTTCGTGTGGATGCTCCTGCGCTTCCGCAACCTGGTGAAGGCGGCGCTGCTGATGTTCCCGATCCTGTTCGCCGTGGGCCTGTCGGCCACGGTGGTGAAGCTGTCGGGCATCACCGTGAGCCCGTTGACCACGGTGGGCAGCCCGCTGGTGATCGCCATCTGCGGCGAGTTCGCCACGCTGATCCTGTTCCGACATCTCGAGGAGCGGGCCCGTGGCGCCGGCCCCGAGGAGGCGGCCGACATCGCCGCCGCCCGCACCGGGCGGGCCTTCTTCGCCTCGTCGCTGACCACCGTGGGGGGGTTCGCGGTGCTGTGGCTGTCTCCGCTTCCGCTGCTGCGCGACTTCGGTGCCATCGTGGCCATCACCATCGCCATCGCCCTGCTGAGCGCGGTCACGGTGCTCCCCCCGATCCTGGTGTGGGCCGACCTGCACCGCTGGCTGCCCCAACCTCCCGAGTCGCCCGCCGGCCAACCCGAACCCGAGCCCGAGCCGGTGTTGGCCCGACACTGACCTCGTCGGCCGGCGGCTTCGGTCAGCCGGCGGCGAGCGGCATCGTCGAGGGCGGGTCGTGGCGGTAGACCTCGTCCACGAACTCGGCGATCCGGTCGGAGAGCCGGTGGGGCCGCAGCCGCAGCTCCAGGGGCGAGCTGGCCTGCTCCAGGGTGGCGTGGGGCATGACCTCGGCCAGCCGGACGGCGTCGTCGAAGGGGTGGATGAGGTCGTGTCGGTGGGCCACGATGAGCGTGGGCGCCTCGATGCGCGAGCGATCCTCGACGGTGGGTGCCACCGGCCCGACCAGGATGCCGTGGAGCACCGACGCCATCACGTCCGGCGGGGTGGTGGCCGCGCCGATGAGGCTGTTGAGCGAGCCGAAGCGGGTGTAGGGCAGCTGCGCGGGTGCGGTGAGACGCCGCGCAGCGCGAGCGGCCAGCAGGCTCGACGTTTGGCCCGCCAGCGGACGCCGCCCGCCCAGGATTGGCCAGCGCTGCCGGATCCTCCAGGTGGTCGAGCAGGGCGAAGACCTGGGCGGCGTAGTCGTCGATGCGGTACTGCGAGGCGTGCTCGGGCTTGTCGCTGCGGCCGTGGCCGAGCAGGTCGAGCAGGATCACACGCTGGCCGGTGGCGGCCAGCTCGGCGGCCAGGTCGCGGTTCATCTCGGAGTCCAGCAGGAGGGCGTGCAGGTACACGACCACCTCGGGCCCCGAGCCGTACTCGTCGTAGACGAGGTGGTGACCACGGTGGCGGAACTGGTGGGTCTGGAAACGTCCTGGATGGCGACCCGCTCACGACCTCAGTGTGCAGGCGGCGCAACCGCGCTCGACTAGGGCCGAAGGTCACCCGATGTCGGCGGGCCAGCTGAGGTCGAACCAGCGGCGGACCCGGCTGGAGCCGAACTCGGCCTTGTCGGCGGCCAGCGCGGCCGACGGTCCCTCGAGCCCGCCCACCGGGGCCTGCCCGCTCAGGAACGTGACGTCCACCTTGGCCACCTGGTCGTGGCCGAACTCGAGGTAGCACAGGCCGTGGCCGTCGTAGGTCGCGGCGTCGTCGGCGCCCCGGATGGCGGCGCTGATCTGGCTGGCCACCACCGCGGCCTGGCCCTCGGCGAACACCCCGGCCTTGGGCGTGCCCACGCTGGTCACGTCGCCTACGGCGTAGACCCCGGGGAACGAGGTCTCCAAGGTGAGCGGGTCGACCGGGACCCAACCGTCGACGGTCAGGCCCGACTCGGCCACCACGTCGGGCACGCCGGTGCTTGGGCACCCCCAGGAACAGGTCGAAGGCCAGCTCGTCGCCGGTGCTGAGCACGGCCACGTTGCGCTCGGGTCGAGGTGGCTGACCGTGCGATCGGGCACCCACTCGATGCCCCGTTCGGCGAAGGCCGCCAGCAGGGCCTCCGACGCCTGGGGCGAGGGCGGGATGGGCACGCCCATGGGCATGACCAGGGAGATGTGGCTGGCGTCGCGGCGACCGCGCTCGGTCAGGTAGTCGTGCATCAGCAGCGCGGTCTCGCTGGGCGCCGGCGGGCACTTGAACGGGGTGGAGGTGACGGCCACGATCACCCGCCCGCCTTCGAAGTCGGCCAGCACGTCGCGCAGGGCGAAGGCCCCGGCCACCGTGTAGAACTCGTGGCCCGCCTCGACCAGCCCGGGCGTGGCTGCGGGATCGAGGTCGGCGCCCAGCGCCACCACCAGGATGTCGGCATCGAAGGCGCCGGCGTCGGTCTCGACCTGCTTGGTCACGGGGTCGATGGACTCGATGGTGGCCTGCACGAACCGCACCCCTGGCTTGACGATGGCCGCATACGGATGGCGAACCGACTCGGCCGGGGCGCGCCCGAACATGACCTCCAGCTTGGAGAAGCCGAAGACGAACGCGTCGCTCCGGTCGATCAGCACCAGCTCGACCTGGTCGCCGAACTGCTCGGACAGCTCGGTGGTCAGCTCCAACCCCCCGAACCCGGCTCCCAACACCACGATCTTCATGGGCGGGAACCTAGTGCTGTGTCAGGCAACGTTTGCGCCCCGGGTCAGCTCTCCAGGAACTGCTCGATGTAGGGGCGCGAAGCGGGCGCGCAGCTCGTCGGGGTCGAGGCCCACGTCGGCGGGGCGGTAGTCGATGCGTCCCAGTCGCCCCCGCTCGTGTCCGGCCAGGTACTCGGCCATGGCCGCTTCGGCGGCCGGTGTGAGCGGCTGGTCGGCCAGCTCGTAGATGCGCCGGGCCGTGGCCAGGTCGTCGGCCATGAACTCGTCGAAGTGCACGTCCAGCGAGCGCTCGGGGTCGAGGAGGTGGCGGTCGCGCGCGCAGGCGCCGAGCATGACCTCGATGCGGTCGGCCCAGGCTCGGCCCAGGACGGCGGCGTCCACCGGGTCGGCGTGCATGCGGGCGGTGTAGGCGATCATGGTGGCCAACGAGACCACCACCTCGACCGGGTCCCGGTGGGTGACCACCACGGTGGCGTCGGGGAACACGGTTCGCAGCACGCCGAACTGCTCGAGGTGCTGGGGTGACTTCAACACCCAGCGGTCGGCGCCACGCACGTGCTGGAGGGCCTGGAGGATGGTGCGCAGGTAGCGGTAGTGCGGTGTCTGGTCATGCGCCAGGTAGTAGCGCTCCCAGGCCGGGACGTGGGCCAGCGTCTCGAAGTACATGGTGGAGAAGTCGATGGCCAGCAGCTGGATCTCCTCGTGCACGTGGTCGGTGGTCATCTCGTGCATGAGGGGGAACAGCGGCATGGCCTGGTTCATGAACCACACCGCGGCATCGGCCCGGGCGCGCCGGCCGGCGGGGTCGGTGTCGGCCTCGGCGGCCAGGCGGACCGGCTCGAGGCTCTCCCAGTAGGGCAGGGTGGTCAGGGCCGGATCGGCGGCCAGCAGGTTGTGGAGGTGGGTCGTGCCGGTGCGGGGCAGGCCGGCGATGATGATGGGCGGGACCAGCTCGATCTCGTGGATCTCGGGGTGGCGGCCCAGCAGGTCGGTGAGCAGCAGTCGGTTCTTCAGCAGCTGGAGCAACTGGCTGTGGAACGAGACCACTCCCATCGGGCTCAGCCCGGCCACCTCGCCCAGCGCGTCGACCAGCACCTGGAGGCGTTCGGCGTAGTCGCGGGGGCCGAAGTCGTCCAGGCCCGTCTCGTCGGTGGCCCGGCGGTGCAGGGCGTCGACGTCGAGCTCGCAACTCGGCGCCATGGCGGCCATGGCCACCCGCATCTCGTCCACCTCCGGGCTGAACCGCGGCGCGCCCAAGTCGTCGATGTGGATGGCGTCGGCCATCGCGGTCCCCCCGGTGCTCGTCATCCTCAGCCCTCTACAGTACGAGCCGCCGACCCGCTCGACCGGGGTCCGGGTGGGCCGGCCACAGGCAGTCGTCCCGCCGGGGCCCAGGGGGATCATGACGACACCGAGTGGCGCTCCACCCAGGCCTGGCGCGACCTGCTCGACGGCCTGGCCGAGCTCGATCAGACCTTCCTGGCCGGCCCCAAGGCCCTGGATGACGAGCAGTCGGTGGCCGAGGGCTACCGGTTCCTGTTCTCGGTGCTCGGGGTGGCCGCCGATGCCTACCTGTTCGCCGATCCCACCCGGCCGGAGTTCGTGGACATCAACACCCCCACACGGCGCGACCGGCGCTGGGGCGGGGACAACACCGACGCCTACTACGCCATGGCGCCGATCGACCCGGCCCGGACCTACCGGGTGTCGGGCCAGCGGGGCGACAGCGCCTACTTCTCGCTCACCGTCTACAACGAGCCGTCGCCGGGGGCCTGGTCGAACCGGATCGTGGGCATCGTCAACGACACCGACCTCGACATCGACCCGGCCGACGGCACCTTCATGTTCCTCATGGGACCGCACCGCCCGGCAGACCCCGACGGCCCGTTCATCGAGTTGTCCGATGACGCGGCGGTGGCGTTGACCCGCGACTACCAGCTCGACCCTCGGGTGGGTCGGCGGGTGACGTGGGCGATCGAGGCTCTGGACCCGCCCGACCCGCTGCACCACGGCGACCAGGACACGGCCGAGGCGCTGGCGTCGGTGCTGGCCTGGGTGCGGACCATGTTCGACATCGTGCCGCTGGCCCTGGCCCCGCGGGACCAGACCACGCTCGGGCACAACTCGCCCCAGGTGGCCAACGAGTTCGCCGAGCCCTACCAGGTGCTCGACGCCAACTACGGCTGGTCGGCCCGCGATGCCTGCTACGCCTTCGCCAGCTTCGACCTCGAACCCGACGAGGCCCTGGTGGTGACCCACCGGCCGCCGCCGTGTCGGTTCTGGAACCTGGTCATCTGGAACCCGTTCATGGCGGGCCACAGCCTGGGCGACGCACCCACCTCGATCAACGGCGGATCCGCCGTGTCCAACGCGGACGGCACCGTGACCGCGGTCATCGCCCGGAGCCAGCTGGTGCACCCCAACGCGCTGTCCACCGTGGACCACGCCCAGGGCGCCCTGGCCTTCCGCTGGTTCCTGGCCGAGGCCCCGCCGGAGCGTCCCGTGGTGGAGGTGGTCCACGGTGGACGACGCACCCCGTCAGGTGACCTGAACCGGCCCGAGATGCGCCGGACGGTCGGGTGTGCGAACATGTGTTCGTGTCTGTCGGGGCCACCATCCTGCACGCCGATCTGGACGCCTTCTACGCCTCGGTCGAACAGCGCGACGACCCGGCCCTTCGCGGCCGTCCGGTGATCGTGGGCGGCAGGTGTGGTGCTGGCCGCCAGCTACGAGGCCAAGGCCCGGGGGGTGCGCACGGCCATGGGCGAACGCCAGGCCCGGGCCCTGTGCCCCGCGGCGGTGGTGGTCCCGCCTCGGATGGAGGCCTACTCGGCCGCCAGTCGGGCCGTGTTCGACGTGTTCCGCCGCACCTCACCGCTGGTGGAGGGCCTGTCCATCGACGAGGCCTTCCTGGAGGTCGGCGGGCTGGCCCGCGTGTCGGGCACCCCCACCCAGATCGCGGTCCGCCTCCGTGGCCAGGTGCTCGAGGAGGTCGGCCTGCCCATCACCGTGGGGGTGGCGGCCACCAAGTTCCTGGCCAAGGTGGCCAGTGCGGTGGCCAAGCCCGACGGGCTGCTGGTGGTGCCGGCCGGCGAGGAGCTCGACTTCCTGCATCCGCTGCCCGTCGAGCGGCTGTGGGGGGTGGGCCGCATCACCGCCGAGAAGCTCCACGCCCGGGGGCTGCGCACCGTCGGCCAGGTGGCCGAGCTGGACCCGGCCGACCTGGTGGCCATGTTGGGGCCGGCCTCGGGCCACCACCTCCACGCCCTGGCCCACAACCGCGATCCCCGACCGGTGCGCACCGGTGGTCGTCGACGGTCCATGGGGGCGCAGTGCGCGCTGGGTCGGGGCCCGCACACCCCGGCCCGGGTCGACGCGGTGGCCGTGGCCCTGGTCGACCGGGTGACCCGCCGCCTGCGCGACGGTGATCGGGTCGGTCGCACGGTGATGTTGCGCCTGCGCTTCGCCGACTTCACCCGGGCCACGCGCTCGCACACGCTCGACGAGGCCACCGCCCAGACCGCGCCGGTGCTGGCCGCCCTGCGGTCGCTGCTGGCCGACGCCGCCCCGCTGATCGACGACCAGGGTCTGACCCTGGTGGGCGTGTCGGTCACCAACCTGTCCGATGCCTCGGCGGTCCAGTTGGCCCTGCCCTTCGACGGCCGCATCGACGGCTCGCTCGACGGCGCGCTGGACGAGGTTCGTCGCCGCTTCGGTTCCTCGGCCATCACCCGCACCGTGCTGATGGGCCAGCGGCTGACGCCCTCGGTGCCCCTCCTGCCCGACTGACCGCCCTCCGCGCGCTGCGGAAACTGGGCACCCGTCTGTGCGGGTCCGACCGAGGTGCCGATTCCGGAGAACTCGGGCGTGCGATGGAAGTCGTGGCCGGAATCCGGCCGCAAAGATGCCCAGACTATCCCGGGGGATCGGCCGACTCGTGTCAGGCCGCGGGTTCGTCGGGGGCGCGGCCGGTCTCGAGCAGGGTCTTGAGCGAGGCCAGCACGATGGGCCAGCCACCGCTGACGCTGGAGAGCACGATGCCGTCGGGCTCGGCGACCTCGTGGATCACCGTCAGCTTGACCAGAGGCTCGCCGTCCTCGATGTCGAAGGTGACCTTCGAGCGGGGCTCGGCCTCCCAGGCGGCCACCTACTCGGCGCTGAAGCCGATGTTGCTCGGCCAGCTCCGGGGTCATGGTGTGCCACGTGTAGGACAGGTGGGTGAAGGGGTCGGACTCGAGCACCACCTGCTCGGGGTCCTCGATGCGGGCTCCGTGGTTGTTCCACACCATGGGCGAGCCGGGCTGCCAGTCGGTCTCGAAGGTGAGGTTCCAGTAGCGGCGAGGTGAAGGCCGGGTCGGTCAGGCCCTTCCACAGCTGCTCGGGGGTGGTGCGGATGTAGGTGGTGTAGACGAACGTGGGCCTGGACTTGGGGGAGGTCGACATCGTGGGCTCCTCGAGTGCTCTCTTGAGGTCGGCCAGGGCTTCGGCCCGGCCGCGGTCGTAGTGGCTGATCCACCGATCGGCGATCTCGTTGATCGGGGCGGCGTTGAGGTAGTGCAACTTCTCCCGGCCGTGGCGCACGGTGGTCACCAGGCCGGCGACCTCGAGGATCGACAGGTGCTTGCTCACCGACTGGCGGGCCATGTCCAGCCCGGCGCACAGCTCGCGCAGGCTCTGGCCGTTGCGGGCCTGGAGGCTGTCGAGCAGCGTGCGCCGGCTGGGGTCGGCCAGGGCCCGGAAGACGTCGTCGAGGTCGGGCACGGGTTCGGGCGTCAACCCCACCTGCTGATCTTGCGGTCATCCGGGATAGGGCGTGGCCTCGCCGCCCTCGAGCAGCTGCCTTCAGCCCCAGCAGGAAGTACCCCCACTTGGTCGTGCAGTGGGCCTGGAACGCCACCGGCTCGCGCCACCCGGCGTTGGTGAACAGCACCACGTCTCGCCGTCGGCGTGGTCGAGCTCGAAGGTGAAGGTGGTGTCGAGCCACTCGTCGGGGTCCTCCACGCAACGCCACACCACCCGGTCGGCGGTGACCTGCTCCACGGCCATGACGACAGCCGCGTCGTTCGCCGCCGAAGTAGAAGGCGACCTTGCCGCCCTCGCCGGCGTCGCCGTCGACGTCGGTGGTCCACCAGGTGGCCAGGCCGTCGTGGGTGGCCAGGGCGTGGTGCACCTGGGCCTGAGGTGCGTCGATGCCGATGCGGTGGCGGATGTCGCTCATGGTCTGCTCCATTTTGTCTGAGGTGCTCGCCGTGCGGGCTTGGCGGCTGTTCCGAGTCATGCAGCCGATCGGCTGCCTTTATGATGTGCAGCTAAATGGCTGCCTGTCAACCCCCGATCCGACCTGAAGGCCCTGGGTAAGGTCGAGCATGCGCATGGCCAACGTGGATGGTCGGGTGAAGGTGCTGGTCGACGGCGGGGCGGTGGACGTCGAGCGGGCCAGCGGCGGTCGCCTCCCTGCCGACCCGCTGGCCGCCTACGAGCGCTTCGACGACCTGGTGGCCTGGGCCGTCACCTCACCCAGGCCGACGAGCCCTTCGCAGCCGCGACAGGCCGGGCCGCCGAGCCCGACGCCGCGGCAGGTGTTCGGCATCGGCATCAACTACCGCGACCACGCGGCGGAGTCCGGCCACGACGTGCCCGAGCACCCGGTGGTGTTCACCAAGTACGTGAGCTCGTTCTCCGGCCCGGTCTCGACGGTGGTCCTGCCCCCGGGCTCGGTCGACTGGGAGGTGGAGGTGGTGGCCGTGATCGGCCGCACGGCCCGGCAGGTCTCGGTGGCGCAGGCGTGGGCGCACGTGGCCGGCCTGACCGTGGGCCAGGACCTCTCCGAGCGCGAGCTGCAGCGCCGCGGGCCGGCCCCGCAGTTCGGGCTGGGCAAGTCGCACCCGGGCTTCGCCCCGACGCGGCCCGGCGCTGGTGACCCCCGACGAGCTCGACGACCCCGACGACCTGGCCCTCGGCTGCGAGGTGAACGGCGAGGTCCGCCAACAGGCGCGCAGCGCCGACATGATCTTCGGCGTGGCCGAGCTGGTGTCCTACCTGTCGGGCGTGGTCACCCTCTACCCCGGCGACGTCATCTTCACCGGCACGCCACCCGGGGTGGGCATGGGTCGCACGCCGCCGATCTTCCTGCACGCCGGCGACCACCTGCACAGCTGGATCGAGGGCATCGGCGAGCTCGACCAGACCTTCGTCGCCCGAGACCTGACGCCGCACCCACCTCTCCGGTCACAAAGTGTTCAGCCGGCTACAAATCGGTCACGTTCGGTTGAATGCGATCGGGTCGGGCCGACGAGGGCGTCTCGAAGGCAACGCTCAGCTGAAGGGATGAACGAACGGTGAACCGATCCGCGCGGACCTGGGTGGTCCTCACCGCAACGATGGTCGTGGTGGGGTTGTTGGCGTCGGCGTGCGGGTCGGGCGCCACCGACTCGGCCCGCGGCGCGCCCGACCTCGTCGGCCCCTCCCTCGACGCTGGCCGACGTCCTCCAGCCCACCTCCGGCCAGCCTCGCCACGGCGGGTCGATCGTGTACGCGGTCGACGGCGAAGCCGACGGATGGAACCCGACGTCGTCCCAGTGGGCGCCGCAGACCACGACCGAGGCCCAGTCCGTGCTCGATCCCGCTCGCCGCCTGGGGGCCCAACTACGACGCCGAGCCCTACCTGGCCAAGGCGTTCACCCACAGCGCCGACTACAAGACCTGGAACATCGAGCTGCGGCCGGGCATCACCTTCTCCGACGGTGAGGTCCTCGACGCCAGCGCGGTCAAGACCGACCTCGACGCCGTGGCCGCCTCGACGCTCACCGGGACCGCCCTGGCGCCGGTCACCTCGACCACCGTGGTCGATCCGCTCACCCTGGCCGTGCACATGAGCATGCCGTGGTCGGTCTTCCCGACCGTGCTGACCACCCAGGCCGGCTACATCGACGCGCCCAAGGAGATCCAGTCGGGCGATACCCGCCACGCCATCGGGACCGGTCCGTTCGTGATGACGAACTGGGTGCCCAACACCAGCCTCACCGTCATCCGCAACCCCCACTACTGGCGCAAGGGCCTGCCCTACCTCGACCAGATCACCTTCAAGCCGATGAGCGATCCCCAGACCATGTACGACTCGCTGGCCAGCGGGGACACCGACCTGATCCAGACCAGCGAGCCCCAGATCGAGCACAAGCTGGGCACGGCCGCCGACCACGGCCAGATCCAGCTGGTGCACTCCTCGGGTGAGTCCGAGGAGGAGAGCGTCATGTTGAACACCCAGGTCGCGCCCATGAACGAGCTCGTCGTCCGCCAGGCCATCGCCTACGCCACCGACACCCAGGAGTACGCCAAGGTGACCGGCACCGACCCGAAGGACCTGGCCACCGGCCCTTCGCCGTGGGTTCCAAGTGGTACGTGCCCACGGGCTACCCCAGCTTCGACCTGGCCAAGGCCAAGGCGCTGGTCGGCCAGTACGCCAGCGCAGCACGGCGCCGCCGCCCTCGTTCTCCCTGATCTGTGGCGACGAGATCGGCGAGCTCGAGATGTGCCAGCTGCTCCAACACCAGTGGGCGGCGGCGGGCATGACCGTCAAGTTGGTGACCGAGGACGAGTCGGCCCAGGTCACCGCGGCCATCACCGGCAACTACCAGGCCTCGGACTGGCGCCAGTTCGGCAGCCAGGACCCCGACGGCGACTCGCTGTGGTGGAACGGGGCCAACACCAAGCCGCCGCTGGCGCTCAACATGGCCCGCAACGTCGACCCCACCATCGACGCGGCCCTGTACGTCGGGCGCACCAGCCACATCAAGCAGCAGCGCCAGCTGGCCTACATCACCGTGGCCCGCCAGCTGGCCAAGGACCTGCCCTACATCTGGCTGTCCCACACCATCTGGATGGTGGGCGCGGCCAACGACGTGCGCGGGTTCGACGCCACCACCCTGCCGAGCGGCGAGAAGACCGATCCGGTGATCAGCGGCGTCGTGACCGTCGACCAGCTCTGGCTGGCCCGGTAGGCCTCCAGCCGACGGGCGGCGCCCTGGCTCAGGGCGCGGGGGTGGCCTCGGCCACGGGCAGCTCGACGGTGACCGAGGGGGTGTCGCCCACCTCGATGACCAGCTCGCTCACCACGCCGGCCGTCTTGACGTCGTCGACCGCCTCGGCCAGCGCGGCGGTGCGTTCGGCCGTGTCCACCACCGTCACCCGGTCCACCGGCGATCGCATGGACAGGCGGTTGAGCGACTTCTCCTTGCGGATGTGGCCCAGCACCTCGCTGGCCATCTCCAGCACCAGCGGATCGCCGAGCGCGGCCGCGTCGATGAGCTCGGCGCCGGTCGGCCAGGCCGCCCGGTGCACCGACGAGTCGTGCCACCACGACCAGGCCTCCTCGGCGGCGAAGGGCAGGAACGGGGCGAACAGCCGCAGCAGGGCGTCGAGGGCGACGGCCAGCGCGGCCCGCGCCGAGTCGGCGCCCGGCATCGTCGCCGTAGGCGCGGGACTTGACCAGCTCGACGAAGTCGTCGCAGAAGGTCCAGAAGAAGACCTCGGACTGCTCGAGGGAGCGGTGGTAGCCGTAGCCCTCGAAGGCGGTGGTGGCGGTGCTCGACCACCTGGGCCAGCCGGGTGAGCAGGGCTCGGTCCAGCGCCGCGGTGGCCGGAGGCCGCGGCCGGTGCGCGTCGGCGATGCCCGAGCCCGAGCACGAAGCGGGTGACGTTGAGCAGCTTCAGGGCCAGGCGCCGCCCCACCCGCATCTGGCCGGCGTCGGCGGCGGTGTCCACCCCCGGCGCCGAGCTGCACGACCAGTAGCGCACGCCGTCGGCGCCGTGGTCGTCGACCAGCTGGCCCGGCGTGACGATGTTGCCCTTCGACTTGGACATCTTCTTGCGGTCGGGATCGAGGATCCAGCCGTTGATGCTGATGTGGTCCCAGGGCCGGGCGTCCTCCTCGAGCAGCGAGCGCAGCAGCGTGGAGAACAGCCAGGTGCGGATGATCTCGGGTCCCTGGGGCCGCAGGTCCATCGGGAAGGTGCGGGCGAAGAAGTCGGGATCGTCCTCCCACCGGCAGGTGATCTGGGGGGTGAGCGACGAGGTGGCCCAGGTGTCCATG
The DNA here is from genome assembly GCA_963793965.1 of uncultured Microthrixaceae bacterium. GTDB lineage: Bacteria > Actinomycetota > Acidimicrobiia > Acidimicrobiales > Acidimicrobilacustridaceae > UBA4742. The sequence continues at coordinate 441,399 of CAWCCB010000001.1, read as the reverse complement.
ACGTCGGGGTCGCCCACGAACCCGCCGGGCCCGCCCCGCTGGTCGGTCCTCGTAGCCCGGCGGCGCGTCGGTCTGGGGATCGACCGGCAGCGAGTCCTCGGTGGCCAGGATGGGCTGATCCAGGTCGGGCTCGCCGTCGGGCCCGACCGGGTACCAGACCGGGAAGGGCACGCCGAAGTAGCGCTGCCGGCTGATCAGCCAGTCGGAGTTGAGCCCTTCCACCCAGTGCTCGAAGCGGATGCGCATGTTGGCCGGGTGCCACACCAGCTGACGGCCGGCCTCGAGCAGCCGGGCTCGCAGGGCCTCGTCGCGGGCGCCGTTGCGGATGTACCACTGGCGGCTGGTGACGATCTCGAGCGGGCGGTCGCCCTTCTCGTAGAAGCGGACCTCGTGTTCGACCGGGCGGGGCTCGCCGATGGTCGAGCCCTCGGCCTGGAGCAGCTCGACCATCTTGCGGCGGGCCGCGGCCACCGTCGTCCCGGCCAGCTCGGACCAGGCCTGCGGCGCCGCCTCGGCCGGCAGCCAGGCGGGGGCGTCGCGGCTGAGGCGCCCGTCGCGGCCGATGATGGACCGAGTGGGCAGGTCGAGCTCGCGCCACCACACGATGTCGACGGTGTCGCCGAAGGTGCAGACCATGGCGATGCCCGAGCCCTTGTCGGGCTCGGCCAGGCGGTGCGGGCAGGACGGGCACGGCCACGCCGAAGACCGGGCGTGGTCACGGTGGTGCCGAACAGCGGGGCGTAGCGGGGGTCGTCGGGGTGGGCCACCAGGGCCACGCAGGCGGCCAGCAGCTCGGGTCGGGTCGTCTCGATCTCGACCCCCGGGCCGTCGGCCTGGCCGAACCGGAGGCGGTGGTACGCGCTCTTGGTCGTGCGGTCCTCGAGCTCGGCCTGGGCCACCGCCGTCTGGTAGTCGATGTCCCACAAGGTGGGCGCCTCGGTCAGGTAGGCCTCGCCCCGGACGTAGTTGCGCAGGAACCCGCGTTGGGCGGCCCGCCGCGACCGTTCGTCGATGGTGGCGTACTTGAGCGTCCAGTCCACCGAGAGCCCGACGGCCCGGAAGACGTCCTCGAAGCCCTTCTCGTCCTCCTCGGTGAGCGCCTCGCACAGCTCGAGGAAGTTGGGCCGCGAGATCAGCTTGCGCTCGTCGTCGGGGTCGGGGACGACCAGGTCGGCCTGGTAGGACATGGTGGGGTCGCAGCGCACGCCGTAGTGGTTCTGCACGCGCCGCTCGGTGGGCAGGCCGTTGTCGTCCCAGCCGATGGGGTAGAAGACCTCGCGGCCGCGCATCCGCTGGAAGCGGGCCATGGCGTCGACCTGGATGTAGCCGAAGGCGGTGCCGAGGTGGAGCTGGCCGCTGACCGTGGGTGGCGGCGTGTCGATGGCGTAGACGTCTTCGCGGGGCCGGGTCCGGTCGAAGCGGTAGGTCCCGTCGGCCTCCCAGATGGCGCTCCACTTGGCCTCGAGGCCTTCGAGCGTGGGCTTGTCGGGGACGGTGGCCATCTCGCCAAGCTACCTGTCGTCCGCGACCCCCCGAGCCGGGTTCGGTCCGACCCGGCTCAGGACCGGCGACGGGCCGTCACGGCTTGCGCAGCACGAAGTTGACCAGCCGATCGGCCACCACGACGGTGCGGGCCACCTCGCGTCCTTCGAGCAGCGGGGCGATGGGGTCGAGCTGGCGGGCCCGGTCGGCCAGATCCGCCTCCGGCGTGCCCTGATCGACGGTCATCCGGGCCCGGACCTTGCCGTCGACCTGGACGACCAGCTCGACCGAGTCCTGGGCCAGCAGGGCGGCGTCGGCTTCGGGCCAGCGCTGGTCGTGGACCGATCCGGCATGGCCGCGCCGGGTCCAGAGCTCCTCGGTGATGAAGGGGCAGATCGGCGCCAGCATCAACAGGGCGGCGTCGATGGCCTCGTCGACGGGCGCACCGGTCACGCCCGCCCGGTTGGCCTCGCGCACCGAGTTGGTCAGGCCCATGAGCTTGGCGATGACGGTGTTGTACTTGTGGGCCGCGTAGTCCGACGTGCAGCCGTCGATGGCCAGGTGGGTGGCCCGCCGCAGGGCCAGGGCGTCGTCCGCTCGGATCCGCCGCCGCCGGCGCGGCGACGTCGGCTGGTCGGGGACGGCCAGGCGCCACAGGCGGCTCAGCCACCGGTGCATGCCCGACGGGGAGACCTGCGCCCCAGTCGATGTCGTCCTCGGGCGGGGAGGCGAACAGCATGGTGGCCCGCAGGGTGTCGGCCCCGTAGATGCCGTACACCTCGATCGGGCGTGACCAGGTTGCCCCGGGACTTGCTCATGGACGCGCCGTTGAGGATCACCTGGCCCTGGTTGAGCAGGGCCTGGAAGGGCTCGTCGGCGGCCAGCAGCCCCTGGTCGCGCAGGGCCTTGACCACGAAGCGGGCGTAGAGCAGGTGCAGCACCGCGTGCTCGACGCCTCCGGTGTACTGGGCCACCGGCAACACGGCGTCGGCCAGGTCGCGGGGCCAGGCCTGGTCGGCGTCGTTGGGCGACAGGAAGCGCAGGAAGTACCAGGACGAGTCGACGAAGGTGTCCATGGTGTCGGTGTCGCGCTGGGCGTCGGCCCCGCACTCGGGGCAGGACACGAACTTCCAGGTGGGGTGCGCGGCCAGCGGCGAGCCGTTGACGCTGAAGTCGAGGTCGTCGGGCAGCTCGACGGGCAGGTCCGCTTCGGGAACCGGGACCGGTCCGCACCCGGGGCAGTGGATGACCGGCACCGGCGCGCCCCACGAGCGTTGGCGCGACACCAACCAGTCGCGCAGGCGGAACTTCACGGTGGCCTCGGCCAGCCCCCGGACGGCCAGCGCGGCGGTGATGGCCCGACCGCCCTCGACGGTGTCGAGGCCGTCGAACTCGCCCGAGTTCACCAGGGTGCCGGGTCCGACGTAGGCCTCGGTCATGGTGTCGGGGTCCAACGGGCCGGCGGCGTCGTCGGCCGGGCGGATGATGGCCCGGACGGGCAACCCCTGCTGGCGGGCGAAGTCGAGGTCGCGCTGGTCGCCGAAGGGCACGGCCATGATGGCCCCGGTGCCGTAGTCCATCAGCACGTAGTCGGCGGCGAAGGCGGGCAGCGACTCGCCGTTGATGGGGTTGACCACGTCGAAGTTGCAGTCGCAGGCCGCGCTTGTCGGGCTGGCCCTCGAAGGTGGACAGCCGCTCGATCTCCGAGCGCATGGTCACATCGGCGCGGAAGGCCTCGAAGTCCGGATCGCCGGCCATGTGCGCCAGCACCAGCGGGTGCTCGGGAGCGAACACGGCGTAGGTGGCGCCGAACAGCGTGTCGGGCCGGGTGGTGTAGACCTCCACCTGCTCGTCGGTCCCGGCCACCGCGGAACCGCAGGATCGCCCCCTCCGAGCGTCCGATCCAGTTGCGCTGGATGTTCTTCACCCGGTCGGGCCAGTCCAGGCCGGCCAGGTCGTCGAGGAGCTGCTGGGCGTATTCGGAGATGCGCAGGTACCACTGGACCAGGGGCCGGCGGATGACCAGGTCGTCGCTGCGCTCGCAACGGCCGTCGATCACCTGCTCGTTGGCCAGGACGGTCTCACAGCCCGGGCACCAGTTGACCAGGCCCTCCCGGCGATCGGCCAGGCCGGCCTTCATCAGCTGCACGAAGACCCACTGGGTCCAGCGGTAGTAGGTGGGGTCGCAGGTGTTGAGCCGCGTGGACCAGTCGAACGAGTAGCCCAGCCGGGCGATGGAGGCGGCCTGCTCCTCGATGTTGGCGTAGGTCCAGGTGCGGGGATCGATGCCGCGCTTGCGCGCCGCGTTCTCGGCCGGCAGGCCGAACGCGTCCCAGCCGATGGGGTTCAGGACCCGCTCGCCCAGCATCCGGCGCTGGCGGACCAGGGCGTCGTGGATCGAGAAGATCTCGGCGTGGCCCATGTGCAGGTCACCCGAGGGGTACGGGAACATGGTCAGCAGGTAGGTGGGCGGGTCCGCCGCGCTCGGGCGACGTGCTGTAGGTGCCGTCGGTCGAACCAGCGGCGGGCGATCGGCTCCTCGATGGCGAGGGGGTCGTAGCGCGCCGGGTCGCGGGCGACGTCTGGGTCGACGGGTTCCTGACTCATCCGATCCTCGTGGGTTGGCTGGCTGACGACGCCGGGAAGCGGCCGACCGTGCTGATGGTCGATCCAGTGTACGAGCGCCGACGTCCTCCGAGATCCAGTCCCAGGCCGGCTCAGGTGGACGGGCTCAGCTTCTTCAGCAGGTTGGTGCCGTCCAGGCGGATGCCCAGGGGGAAGAACAGGACGCAGATGGTGTTGCCGTCGGGGTCGACCAGCGCCAGCTTCCCCGAGGGGAACGAGCGCACTCGGGTGGCCCTCAGGCCCGCCCGCGGCAGCACGTAGGCCACGTGGTCGGTGGGTTGCGCCGTCCTCATGTTCTGCTGGATGAAGATCAGCCGTCTGTCGGTCAGGACCAGGCAGTAGCGCTGGGGCATCTGCACCCCGACGACGCCCACCCCGACGGTGAGGGCCGTGGCCGCGCCCACCGCCGCCGAGGCGGCGTTCACGGCCTTGTGGCGTTGGCTGTTCGGGACGATCCCCGCCGCGCACACGTGCACGGCCTGCTCGCCGGGGACCAGGTGCGGTTCGCACACCGCCAGGACCCGCTTGACCTTCCGCTTCTCCATCGACGTCCACCCCCCTTGCCGGTCGGGATCGATCCCTGGACCGTCGGCCACCTGGGCGGGCGCCTTGAGGGGTCGGGCGGTCGATGGTTCTGACGCGGGAGCCAGGAACTCCCGGGCCAGGCGGAGCAGGTCGGCGGCCAGCTCCTCGTCGCCGACGTCGGCCACCAGGGGATGGGTGTGACCGCGCCACCGATGGCGGCCAGCACGATGTCGTCCTTGGCCTCGCATCGACGAGGGCAACGTCTGCTGCAAGTGGAAGCTGTCCATGCGCGACGAGTCAGATCCCGAGTACGTGCCGGTCGAGCTGGGTCGCAAGCCGGGCAGCTAGGAGCGCCCCGGCCGGTCCATCGGTCAGGTCGGGATGGCGATGGTCTTGCGCTCCAGGAACTCCTCGAGCCCGGCCACACCCATCTCACGGCCGATGCCGGCCTGCTTGTAGCCGCCGAAGGGCGCGTCGGGGGCGAACCACATGCCGCCGTTGACGCCGATCGTGCCGCTGCGGATCCGGCGGGCCACACCGAGCGCCCGCTCCTCGTCGCGGCCGTAGACCGCGCCCGACAGCCCGAAGATGGAGTTGTTGGCGATGCTGACCGCGTCGTCGTCGCCGTCGTGGGCGATCACGGCCAGCACCGGGCCGAACACCTCGTCCTGGGCCAGCTCGCTGTCCTGGTCGACGTTGGCCAGCAGCGTGGGGGAGTAGAAGAAGCCGGGGTCGATCTTCTCCCCGCCGGTCACCAGGGTGGCGCCGTCGGCCACGGCCCGCTGCACCATGGCGTCGACCTTGTCGCGCTGGCGCTCGTTGATGAGCGGGCCCATGTAGGTGTCGGGGTCGGACGGGTCGCCCACCTTGATGTTGCCCAGCATGGCCGCCACCTTCTCGACGATCTCGTCGTGCTGATCGCGTGGCACCACCAGCCGGGACGTGATGGCGCAGCCCTGGCCGGCGTGCGAGCAGATGGTGAAGGCCGCGACCATGGCCACCAGGTCGACATCCGCGTCGTCGAGCACCACCAGGGCTGACTTGCCGCCCAGTTCCAGGAAGACGCGCTTCACGGTGTGGCTGGCCGCCTCCATGATCTTGCGCCCCACTGGGGTCGACCCGGTGAAGGTGATCATGTCCACGTCGGGATGGCTGGTGAGCACCTCGCCCACGGCCACCTCCGACGAGCTCAGCACGTTGACCACACCGGCCGGGATGTCGGTGTCGGCGGCGATGATCTCGCCCAGGGCCAGCGCCATCAGCGGCGTGTCCGGCGCGCCCTTGAGCACGACCGTGCATCCCGCGGCCAGGGCCGGGGCGAGCTTGGCCAGCGCCAGCTGGGTCGGGTAGTTGTAGGCCACGATCGCCGACACCACTCCGGCCGGTTCCTTCTCGACCCAACGACGGTGCATGGCCCCGCGGACCTCGATCTCGCCCAGGTCCTGGGTCATCGGGTAGGTGGCCAGCAGGTCGGCGTAGTAGCCGACGATGGCGATGGGATCTTCCAGCGCCGGGCCGTAGGTGAGCGATCGCGGGTGGCCCACCTCGGCGATGGTCAGCTCGCGGAGCTCCTCCTTGTGCTTCTCCAGGGCGGTGTGGAGCTGGCCCAGGCAGTGGATGCGGAAGTCGACATCGGTCGACCAGGTGGTGTGGTCGAAGGCCCGGCGGGCGGCGGCGACGGCCAGCTCGGCCTGCTCGACGTCGGCGTCGGGGGCGTGGTCGACGACCTCGCCGCTGGCCGGGTTGATCGACGCGAACGTGCGCTCGGTCTCGATGAGCTGGCCGTCGATGAGTAGGCGCTTCACTGGCTCTCCCATTGTCTCCGGATCGACCGGTTGATCGCCCGGTTCCGCCGAGCCGTGAGGCCAGGCAACGGGGCGCCCGACTTCGGCTCCGCTTCGTTCCCCACCAGGAGCCGTCATCCTACCGACCCGCGCCCGAGGCGTCCGCAGTCGGGGCGCGGCGGGTCGGGGGTCGCGGGTCGGTCGGTCAATCGGCGGCCCGGGCCGGCCATCGTGTTAGACAGCGTGGGCATGGCTCATCTCAGCGCCATGACCCGCAAGGACGCCGTGTCGCTGATGATCCAGGTCGGCGGCGCGGCCATGGGCCCCGACGCCGAGGACCAAGCGGGACGGTAACCCGGCGCCTCCCTCGCTCCACGGGGCGATGGTGGGCAGGCCTGGCCCCGGATCGGGTCGGGACCTTCGGCACGTCGGGAGTGACCAAAGGCTCTGGGAGCCACGGGGTCGGTTTCGCGACGGTGAGAGTCGTCGAGGCGTCCGACCGGGGGCCACGGAACTGTGGGAGTGATTGCACATGAAGCGTCGAACGCTGGATCTCATCTTCAGCGTGGGGGGCCTGTTGGCCGCCATGCTGATCCTGGTGCTGGGGCTCGTGCTCCAGAACCAGGCCGACTTCGCCAAGAACTACGTGCACGATCAGCTGGCTCAGCAGAAGATCGTCTTCACGCCCGTGGCCGGGCTGAAGGCCGATGAGAACGATCCGTGCCTCAAGGCCTACGCCGGCCAGCCGCTGGTGACCGGTGCCCAGGCTGCGTGCTACGCGAACCACTACATCGGCGTCCACGTGACCCTGATCAACGGGGGCAAGACCTACTCCCAGACGAGCACCGACGCCCGGGCCCTGCAGGCTCAACTCGCCGCCCTGCCCGACCAGAACAGCGCCCAGGCCAAGCAGCTGGCAGCCCAGGTGGCGGCCAGCGAGGCCAAGGCCACCACCCTGTTCCAGGGGGAGACGTTGCGGGGGCTGCTGCTGACCAGCTACGGCTTCAGCATCTTCGGTGAGCGGGCCCAGCAGGCCGCCTGGGTCAGCTACATGCTCGCCTTCGTGCTGTTCCTGGCTTCGATCGCCGGCTTCGTCCACGCCGCCACCAAGTCGGCCGACCGGCCGATCGGCGGCCATGACGACGGCCACGACGATGGTCACGGACCGGGGCAGACCCCCAACTCGACCGACCACGACGTGCTGGCTGACCTCGTCGCCACCTGACCGGATCCCCCCCCAGCGGAACCTGTCCCGCCCCCTGGCCCGAATCGGGCCGGCCGGTGGGACAGGTTCCGGCCGGGCGTTTTGGGGTGATGGCGGTCAGCCACGCGAGCAGGCCGAGCCCAGGCTCCGGTCGCCCGTCGACCAGGGCGCCGACTCCCGGTCCGGCCAGAAGTCACCGGTGACCGGGTCCTGGTGGTAGTCGACCGGTGAGGCCGCGGAGCCGGCGATCACGGCCATGGCGGCCAGGAACCGGTCCACGTCAGCGGGAGTGGTGGACAGCCCGGCGCTGGCCCGGACCGCCCCCGGGATCCGGGTGCGGTCCCCCCGGTGGATGTCGGCGTGGTAGCGGGCGATCTCGTCGGCCGACAGCCCCAGGAGCCGCACCAGGTACGGATGGGCGCAGAAGCAGCCGTGGCGCACCCCGATGCCGAACTCGGCGCTGAGGCGGGCCGCCACCAGGGCGTGGGGCAGATCGTGGACCACGAACGTGGCCACGGCCAGGGTCGGGGTGTCCAGGTCCGGGCCCAGGAGGCGGACCCCGTCGATGGCAGCCAGGCCCCGGCGCAGTCGATCGGCCAGCTCGGCTTCGTGGCTCCCGATGGCGTCCCAGCCGATGGAGGTCAGCTCGTCGATGGCGGTGTGCAGGGCCACGGCGCCGAGCACGTTGGGCGAGCCGGCCTCCTCGCGCTCGGGCGGGTCGGTCCACACGACCTCGTCCAGGTCCACCAGGTCGACGGCGCCGCCGCCGGCCAGGAAGGGATCGCCCTGGCTGAAGGCCTCACGGGGTCCGACCAGCACCCCGGTGCCGAACGGCGCGTACATCTTGTGACCGCTCCAGGCCAGGAAGTCGGCCTGGGCCGGAAGCGGCTGGTGGGCCGCGAGCTGGGCGGCGTCCACCAGGACCGGGACCCCCCGCTCGTGGGCGTGGCCGATGATCTCGTCCAGCGGCGGGCGCCAACCGGTGACGTTGCTGGCCGCGGTCACGGCCAGCAGCTTCGGGCGCTCACCGTCATCGAGCACCGCGGCCACGTCCGCAGCCTCGAACCGACCCTGCTGGTCGCACTCCACGTAGCGTCGGCGGGCCGCGGACCGGGCCCAGGGCAGCAGGTTGGCATGATGTTCCGCCACGGTGGTGACCACCACGTCGTCGGGGGTGAGGCGCAACCGGTAGGCCAGGTGGTTGATGGCTTCGGTGGTGTTGCGGCACAGGATGGCGATGTCGTCGCGGCCCTCCCGCCCGGCGAAGGCCAGCGCCGCGGCCCGAGCCTCTTCGTAGGCCGCCGTGGCCATCTGGGACTTGTACCCGGCCCCCCGATGCACGCTCGAGTACCAGGGGACGAACTCCTGCACCCGAGCCGCCACCGCCGGCAGGGCCGCGGTCGACGCCGCGCTGTCCAGCGACAGGTAGGGGCGCTCGACGCCGTCCACGCACGGCACGGCCAGCCCATCGCCCACCAGCTGGATCGGGAGAGTGGTCATGGGCGCCCGAGCGTAGGCCGTCAACCGCCGGCCGGGCACATGCGAGACTCGGGCGGTGACCGACCGCACTGGACCGCTCGCACCCGTGAAGGTGCTCGACCTGACCCGGATGTACCCGGGCGCCTTCGCCACGCTGCTGCTGGCCGACCTGGGCGCCGACGTGGTCAAGGTCGAGGCGCCGGGCGCGCGGCGACGGCCTGCGGCCCATGGCGCCGCCCGGTAGCTTCAACGCCGCCCACGTGGCCCTCAACCGGGGCAAGCGCTCGCTGGTGCTCGACCTGCGCTCCCCCGGCGCCGCCGACGTGCTGCGCGCGGCCTGGTCCGGTGGGCCGACGTGGTGGTCGAGTCCCACCGGCCCGGCCAGCTCGACCGCCTCGGCCTGGGCTACGAGACCATGAAGGAGGAGAACCCGAGCCTGGTGTGGTGCTCGGTGACGGGCTTCGGCGACACCGGCCCCAACACCGAGGCGCCCGGCCACGACCTCACCTACCTCGGCTACGCCGGGTTGCTCGACCGCCTGGCCGAGGGCCCGGCCACCCCGCCGGCGACGACGATCTCGATCCCGCTGGCCGCGCTGATGGCGACCGTCGGCATCCTGTCCGGGCTGGCCGAAGCCAACCGGACCGGGCAGGGCCGCCGCCTCGACGCCAACATGGTCGACAGCGCCATGTGGGTCCTGGCCGAGGATGTGGCTCGCGCCGCCAACCAGCCGGCGCCGGGATGGGGCACCTTCGCGGCGCGCAACGTCTACCGGTGCGCCGACGGCCGCCAGGTCACGGTGGCGGCCAGCGAGCCCAAGCCCTGGGCGGCCCTGTGCGAGGGGCTGGGCGCACCCGACCTGCTCGGGCACCGCCTGGGCGTCGACGACGAGGCGCCGGTCATCGCCCGACTCACCGAGGTGTTCGCCACCCGGCCGGCGGCGGCCTGGGTGGCCGATCCGGGGCTGCGCGGCGGCGTCGGCCCGGTCAACCAACCGGCCGACCTGCTCGACGACGCGCAGGTGACCGAGCGGGGGAGCCTGGTGGCGCTGGCCGGATCGGGCGCGCGGGTGCTGGCCAACCCGATCCGCTTCGACGGCGAGGGCGGGGACTCGGCCACCCTGGCCGGCACCGATCCCCCGGCCCTGGGCGCCGACACCGACGCCGTGCTGGCCGCCGCCGGCTTCACGCTCGAGCAGATCGCCGACGCTGCGAACCGACGAGGTGGTGGCATGAGCCCAGGTGGGGAGGTGACGACCGACTTCGCCCTGGCGGGCAAGCGGGCCCTGGTGACCGGCGCGGGACAGGGCGTGGGCCAGGCCATCGCCGAGCTGCTGGCCGCGGCCGGCACCGAGGTGCTGGTCAACGACTTCTTCGCCGACCGGGCCGAGGCCGCGGCCGAGGCCATCCGGGCCGCGGGTGGGGCGGCGAGCCCCCTGGCCTTCGACGTGACCGACCACGCCGGCGTGCACCAGGCGGTCATCGGGCGCGGGCGGTGTCGACATCCTGGTGAACAACGCCGGCAATGCCGGGACCGACGGGTTCGGCACACCCACCCGCTTCGTCGACACCACCCCCGAGGAGTGGGCCAAGTACCTGGGCGTGAACCTCCAGGGGGTCATGAACTGCGTCCACGCCGCCCTGCCGGCCATGGTCGACGGGGGCTGGGGACGGGTCATCACCATCGTGTCGGACGCGGCGCGCAGCGGCGGCGTCCCAGATGGCGGCCTACAGCGCGGCCAAGGCCGGCGCCGCCGGGTTCTCCCGGGCCATCGCCAGCGAGGTGGCCCGCCACGGCGTCACCGTCAACAACATCGCCCTGGGCACCATGCGCACCCCGGCCACCGACGCCTTCTGGGACGATCCCGAGCCCGGGCCGAGCAGCAGAAGGCGCTCATGGCCAGCTACCTCGTGCGCCGGCCCGGCGACCCCGACGACGTGGCCTGGATGGTGGCCACCCTGGCCAGCCCCCGGGCGTCGTGGGTCACCGGCCAGACCATCCCGGTCAACGGCGGCTACTCGTTCGCCCTCTGAGCCACCCGGGTTCGACCCGGCTCAGACGGGCGGCCGCTCGTCGGCCATCTCCCGCAGCTTGTTCTTGAGGACCTTGTCCAGCGTGCCCAGCGGGAACTCGTCCACGGCGTAGACGGCGCGGGGCACCTTGAAGTCGGCCAGCCGCTGGCGGCAGGCCTCGATGATCTGGGCCTCGAGCGCGGCCTCGTCGGTGCCCGGCGCCGGCACCACGAAGGCCACCACCACCTGGTCGAGGAAGTCGTGGTGCTTGCCCACCACCGCCACCTGGGTGACGCCGGGGACCGTGGTGACCACGTCCTCGACCTCGCGAGCCGAGACGTTCTCGCCGCCCACCTTGAGCAGGTCCTTGTCGCGCTCGCGGTAGAAGAGGTTTCCGCCGGTGCCGAGCACCACCATGTCCCCGGTCTTGAACCAGCCGTCCTCGAAGGCCTTGGCGTTGGCCTCGTCGTTGTCGTAGTACTCCAGGAACAGCTGGATGCCCCGGGTGCCGCGCAGCCACAGCTCCCCGGTCTCGCCCTCGGCGCACAGCGCCCCGGTCTCCTTGTCGACCACGGCGAACTCGTAGCCCGGGGTGGCGTGGCCCATGGAGCGCTCGGGGAGGTGCTGCGACGGCTTGCCGTTGGTGGCGTGGATGACGGTCTCGGTCATGCCGTAGGCGGCGTAGACCTCGATGCCCAGCATCGAGTCGAGCACCTCCATGATCAGGCCGAACACCCCGATGCGCAGCGTGGTGGACGCCGGGCGATCGGGACCCGAGATGGTGCCGATGCAGAACGGCATCAGCGAGATGTGGGTGATCTGGTTGGCCGTGACCACCTCCCAGAAGCGGCTGGAGGACCACTTGGGCGTGAGCACGGCGGTGGCGCCCACGCCGAGCACCGAGAAGAACGACCAGCTCTGGGCGTTGACGTGGAACAGCGGCAGGTAGATGAGGTAGCGGTCGTCGGTGCCCAGGTCGATGTTGCGGGGGCCGACCCGGCTGGCCCAGATGGCGTTGGCGTGGGTGTGCACCACTGCCTTGGGCCGGCTGGTCGTGCCCGAGGTGAACATGATGCCGAACGGCCGCATGGGTTCGATCGGACGGCCCGTCCAGGCTCGGGCATCGCCGTCGAGCGCGGCGAACGGCAGCCGCGCCGGCCCACTCCCGTGGCCGCCCGGCGCGCGCGTCGACCTCGGGCTCACCGCCGTCGGGGATCACCGCGATCCACCGGAGCGTGGGGGCGGCCTGGGCCACCGCGTCGGCGTAGCGGGCATCGGCGATGGCGGCCACGCACCCGGTGTGCTCGGCGAAGTAGGCGATCTCGGTGACCACCGAGCGGGTGTTGGTGGTGACCGCCACCGCGCCGAGCGTGGCGCAGGCCAGCCAGACCAGGAGCATCTCGGGGGAGTTCTCGGCGTGGATCAGCACCTTGTCGCCCACGCTCACGCCCTGTTCGCGCAGGCCGACGGCCAGGCCGTGGGTGGCGTCGCGGAGCTCGGCGTAGGTCCACTGCCGGCCGTCGCCCTCGGGCGGATCCCAGACCAGGGCTGGGTGGTCGGGCTTGTGGGCGGCCCAGTGGCCGATCAGCCAGGGGATGTCCTGGCCGTGCATCTGCAGCTCATCGATTGCGGTGCGGTCCATGTCCACACCGTAGGGCTCGCGCTCGCCCTTCCTGTCAGCTCAGCGACCGCATAGCGGTCGCTGAGCTGACAGGTTCAGCGCCTGAGGCAGGCAGTGGCTGCCATCCGCCGGTCTCGAGGTCGAAGGTGGCGCCGTCGGAATCGAACTTGGTGGCCACGAACCCGGAGGTCGGCGCCAGGGTCTGGACCCACCCCAGACACCGCGCTCGTCCACGGCGCGACAGACCTCCCTGACCCCTAGAGCATCCACGACCTCTGGTCGCGCCACCTGACATGCCACCTTCTCCGACATGTCGTCGGTCGGTCCTCGTGCTTCCTGACAGGTTCGAGAGATGAGACTCGATCGACAGGGACGGCGTGGATCGCTTGAGGCATGACGCCGGAGGAGATCGCCGATCTCGCGCACCTGCGCCGGGCGCGCGACCTCATGGACCGCGAGTACGCCGAGCCCCTCGATGTGCCGGCCATGGCCCGGGCCGCGCTGATGTCGCCCGCGCACTTCTCCCGCAAGTTCCGGCGCCGCCTACGGCGAGACGCCCTACGCCTACCTCATGACGCGACGCATCGAGCGGGCCAAGGCCTTCCTTCGCCAGGGGATGTCGGTGACCGACGCCTGCATGGCCGTGGGCTGCACGTCGCTCGGCTCGTTCAGCTCGCGCTTCACCGAGATCATGGGCGAGACGCCGTCGCAGTACCGGGCCCGCGACCACCGCCACCTCGAGGTCGTGCCGTCCTGTGTGACCAAGGTGAGGACACGACCGCAGCGCACGTTGGCCTCCACCTGAGCGACGACGCGGGACGGCGCTCGGCACCGAGCAGGATCGGAGAAGCACACGCGGCCACGGTGCTCGTAGGGTCGTCTCATGGCTGTCAACCTCTCCACCATGTTCATCACCGTCAACGATCCCGACGAGGCGCTCGGCTTCTACCGTGACGCCCTGGGGCTCGAGGTCCGCAACGACGTCGCCTCCGACGGGTTCCGTTGGGTCACCGTCGCGGCCCCGGGCCAGGACGTCGCCATCGTGCTGTCCCAGCCCCACGGCGGTCGCTCGCAGACCGAGGGCGACGCCCTCCAGTCGCTGGTCACGAAGGGGTCGCTGCAGGCGGCCATCTTCGCGGCCGACGACCTCGACGCCACCTTCGAGAAGGTGCGGGCGTCGGGCGCCGAGGTGCTCCAGGAGCCCACCTCCCAGCCGTGGGGGGCGCGGGACTGCGCGTTCCGTGACCCGTCGGGCAACCTCGTGCGCATCGCCCAGGCCTGACCCTGTGGAACCGATGACCAAGGCCGCCACAACCAAGGCCGGGACCGACGGGCCGCCGCCGCCAGGGCCGAACGGAGCGATGCGGCGTCGCCGGCCACGCCGGCGGCCGACAACCACGATCTGATCCGCGTGCACGGCGCCCGGGTCAACAACCTCAAGGACGTCAGCGTCGAGATCCCGAAGCGCCGGTTGACGGTGTTCACCGGGGTGTCCGGGTCGGGCAAGAGCTCACTGGTGTTCGGCACCATCGCGGCGGAGTCCCAGCGCCTGATCAACGAGACCTACAGCTCGTTCGTGCAGGGCTTCATGCCCACGCTGGCTCGGCCCGAGGTCGACGTCATGGACGGCCTGACCACGGCCATCATCGTCGACCAGGAGCGGATGGGAGCCAATCCCCGCTCCACGGTGGGCACCGCCACCGACGCCAACGCCATGTTGCGCATCCTGTTCAGCCGGCTCGGGCCAGCCCCACATCGGCTCGCCCCAGGCCTTCTCGTTCAACACGGCCACGATCAGCGGGTCCGGTGCGGTCACCTTCGAGAAGGGCGGCCGCAAGACCCGGGAGAAGCGCTCGTTCACCCGGACCGGCGGCATGTGCCCGCGGTGCGAGGGCATCGGATCGGTGACCGACTTCGACCTGGCCCAGCTCTACGACGACACCAAGTCGCTCAACCAGGGCGCGCTCATCATCCCCGGCTACAGCATGGACGGCTGGTACGGCCGCATCTTCCGGGGCTGCGGCTACTTCGATCCCGACAAGCCGATCACGCAAGTTCACCAAGAAGGAGCTCGACGACCTGCTCTACAAGGAGCCGACCCGGATCAAGGTCGAGGGCATCAACCTGACCTACGAGGGCGTGATCCCGAAGATCCAGAAGTCGATGCTGTCCAAGGACGTCGAGGCCATGCAGCCCCACGTCCGGGCCTTCGTGGAGCGGGTGGTGACCTTCGCCACCTGTCCCGATTGCGGCGGCACCCGGCTGAACGCCGGCGGCCCGGTCGTCCAAGATCGCGGGGATCAACATCGCCGATGCCTGCGCCATGCAGATCAGCGACCTGGCCGAATGGGTCCACGGCCTCGACGAGCCATCGGTGGCGCCGCTGCTGGCCGCGCTGGGCCAGGCGCTCGACTCGTTCGTGGAGATCGGGCTGGGCTACCTCTCGCTCGACCGGTCGTCGGGCACGCTGTCGGGCGGCGAGGCGCAGCGCACCAAGATGATCCGCCAGCTCGGCTCGTCGCTCACCGACGTCACCTACGTGTTCGACGAGCCCACGATCGGGCTGCACCCCCACGACATCGCCCGGATGAACGAGCTGCTGCTGCAGCTGCGCGACAAGGGCAACACCGTGCTGATGGTGGAGCACAAGCCGGAGGCGATCGTGATCGCCGACCACGCGGTCGATCTCGGCCCCGGCGCCGGCACCGACGGTGGCGAGGTGGTGTTCGAGGGCACCGTCGACGGGCCTGCGGACCAGCGGCACGCTCACCGGGCGCCACCTGGACGACCGGGCCTCGCTGAAGCCGTCGGTGCGGACGCCGTCGGGCGCGCTGGAGGTGCGAGGCGCGCGCCACGCACAACCTGCGCGACGTCGACGTGGACATCCCGCTGGGCGTGCTGGTGGTGGTGACCGGGGTGGCCGGGTCGGGAAGAGCTCGCTGATCGACGGCTCGGTCTCGGGCCGCGACGGCGTGGTGTCGATCGACCAGGGCGCGATCAAGGGATCGCGGCGCAGCAACCCGGCGACCTACACCGGGCTGCTCGATCCGATCCGCAAGGCGTTCGCCAAGGCCAACGGCGTGAAGCCGGCGCTGTTCAGCGCCAACTCCGAGGGCGCCTGCCCCAACTGCAACGGCGCCGGCGTCATCTACACCGACCTGGCCATGATGGCCGGGCGTGGCCACCGCCTGCGAGGTGTGCGAGGGCAAGCGCTTCGAACCCGACGTGCTGGACTACCAGCTTCGGCGGGCGCGACATCAGCGAGGTGCTGGCCATGGCGGTGACCGAGGCCGAGGAGTTCTTCGGCGCCGGCGAGGCGCACACGCCGGCCGCGCACAAGATCCTCGTCCGGCCTGGCCGACGTCGGGCTCGGCTACCTCAGCCTCGGCCAACCGCTCCCCACGCTGTCGGGCGGCGAGCGCCAGCGGCTCAAGCTGGCCACCCACCTGGCCGAGAAGGGCGGCGTCTACATCCTCGACGAGCCGACCGCCGGCCTGCACCTGGCCGACGTCGAGCACCTGCTCGGGCTGCTCGATCGGCTGGTCGACGCCGGCAAGTCGGTCATCGTCATCGAGCACCACCAGGCGGTCATGGCCCATGCCGACTGGATCATCGACCTCGGCCCCGGGGCCGGCCACGAGGGCGGCCGGATCGTCTTCGAGGGCACCCCCGCCGACCTGGTGGCCACGCGCTCCACCCTCACCGGCGAACACCTGGCGGCCTACGTCGGCGCCTGACCAGACCGGCTGGCCGCAGGCTCAGCTCCGGGCCCGGTGTCGACCGGCGCCCAGGTAGAGCAGCGGCCCGAACGGCTGGACGACGAAGCTGATCATCCACAGCAGCTTCGGTCCGCGCACCTGGCGGGAGGGTCGGCGGATCAGATCGCGCAGCGCGAACGAGGTGACCACCACCTCGGTCGCCCCACCGATGACGATCGCCGTCTTCGCCGCGGGTGAGAAGTCTGACCACCGCTTCTTCTGCGCCATCGAGGGCCATCCTACCGACCGGCCCTCGCCCGCCACGACTCACCGGGATGGCAGGCCGGCCGGGACGAGTCCGCCCCGGCCAGGGAGTCCTGAACCCTCCCGCGTGCGGTCACGGCGGCGAGCGCCTACCGTCGCCTCATGGCATCCGATCCTTCCGCGCGCCGACGATCTGGACGACCCCGCCGCCGAACTGGCCCGCGTCGACGTCGACCTGGCCTCGGCCCGGCGCGACCTCGAGGTCCTCCGGACGCAGCGCCAGGACCCCGATGCCTGGCCGGATACGGCCGACGACGCCGAGGCCATCCGCGAGCTCGAGGATCACGAGACCATCGTGGCCACCCTCGAAGCCCGCCGGGCCGCCCTCGTGGCCGAGCTGGGTCAGGGCTGACGCCGAGGTTCACCTCGGCCGGTCAGCGCGTCGGCGTGGCGGTCAGGTGCTGGCGTAGGTGCGTCAGGAGGTCCTCTGCATCCCGCAGGTCCCGGGCCGTGCCGTAGAGGTGGAAGTCGGGCCGCTGCAGGGCCCATCGCACGTCGCGTTGGCGGAACCAGGCGGTGAGGGCCGGTGCCGTGTCGGCCACCTGGATCACGGCACCACCGATGGAGCCGAGCCAGGCGACGAGCGCCGGCTCGAGGTCGTCGGCCGCGGGATCGTCGGTCACCAGGCGCCAACCCGCGCCGTGGACGTCATCGAACCCTCGACCGCCGATGTCCGCCTGGGGGAGCAGCTCCCCGGCCGATGGCGAGCTCGGGTGGATGAGGCCGGCGGCCAGAGCGGCCTGGCCGGGCACCTCGGACACCTCTCCGGTGACGGCCGCGGCCATGGCCTCGTCGCGCGCCGCCGCCTCGGCCGGGTCAGGGACGCAGATGACCTTGCCGAGCTCGATCGACAGGTCGATGGCCGCCACCGCCCCCGGCCGCCGCTCCTGCTCATAGGTGGTCAGCAGCTCGCGGCGCGGCACGTCCGGTGCGCGACCAGGTCGAGCTTCCACGCCAGGTTGGCCGCGTCCCGGATGCCGGAGCACATGCCCTGGCCGGCGAACGGGGGCATGAGGTGGGCCGCGTCACCGGCCAGGAAGATGCGCCCGTCCTGCCAACGGTGGGCCACTCGGGCTTGGAAGGTGTAGACGGCGTGGCGTTCGATGCGGGCGTTGCCCGGGTGCACGTCCCAGGGTTCGAGCAGCTTCCAGGCGGTGGCTTCCTCGCCGAGCTCCTGGCGCGACTCGTCGGGCAGGCGCATGAACTCCCATCGCCGGCGGCCGGGCCCTCCGGACACGGCGGTGGTGGGCCGGTTCGGGTCGCAGATCTGGAGGTTGATCGGGTCGAACACCCGTGGCTCGTCGAGGACGACGTCGACGATGAGCCAGTCGTAGAAGAACCCTCGGTCCTCGACGGTGATGTCGAGCAGCTCGCGCACCGTGGAGTTCGCGCCGTCGCAGCCGACCAGGTAGCGGGCGCGGACCGGGCCGTCGGAGCCGCAGCCGACGGTGACCAGGTCCTGGGTCTGCTCCGAGCGCGTCGACGGTGACGCCCCGGCGGATCTCGAGGGTGGGCAGGCAGTCTGCCCGTGACTCGAGCGCGCCTTCGAGCTCGGGCTGGCAGAACATCGATGAGAACGGCCAGCCGGATGCGGCCGTGCCGATGCGACCGAAGCGCAGCAGCGTGTGCCCGCGGCGTTGCGCCACTCGTACACCTCCGCCGGCTCGGACAGGGCCCGGACCTCGTCGCCGATGCCACAGGACTGGAGCAGGCGACCCACCTCGTGGTCGAAGTGCACCGCTCTGCGGCAGGGCGTACGGCGCCGGCCACTGCTCGAGCGACGACGACGGACCGTCCGAGCTGGGCGAGCAGCACCGCCAGCACCAGCCCCGACGGACCCGCGCCCGACGATGGCCACGTCGCAGTCGACCTCGTCCACCACCGACGGACCGACCTCGTAGCTCATGGCTGGCGCAACGGCTGGTGGCCCCAGGCGCTGATGCGGTCGTAGCGACGGTTGTCGTCCCAGTCCTCGCCGACCACGCGAGCGCCGTGACCGAACTCGATCTGGAACCCGGCCGGGGTCTGCAGGTAGAAGCTGAACATCCCGTCGTTGTCGTGGCGTCCGAGCCCGTTGGGGATGGGCAGGTCGGTGGCCCACGCCCGGTCGAACGCGGCGCCCGACGTCATCTCGGGCGCTCGCCTCGAACATGACGTGGTGGAGTCGTTGGGGCAGCTCGAACGGCGCCCGAGCCAGGGCCACGGTGTGGTGGCGGGCGTTGCAGTGGAAGAAGCGGACCTCGAGGTCGATCCCGGGGGCCAGCTCGGTCTCCAGCCAGTCGGACTGGACCAGTCCGAGCCCGTCGGTGAGGAAGCGGACCGACTCGTCGAAGGCCAGGGTGGCGAACACCACATGTCCGAAGCCGACGCCTTCGGTGAGGAAGCCGCCCGGGCACCAGCGGTGACGAGTACGGCGTGGCCGCCTCCGGCCAGCCCGACCACGATCTCGAGCGTCGACGCCCCAGGGCGTGGCGGTGCGCACCAGACGCGTCACGCGCCGCTGGCCGCATGTCGTCATCGGTGCCCTCCACGACGCTCGGCCCCGATCCCGCGCAGCCGGTTCACGGTCGTCGTCGAAGGCAGCGCGCGTCGACGGCCTCGAAGCCGATGGCCACCGCATCGTTGGCCGGGCCGGGCTGCACCACGAGCCGTTGGGCCCGAGCGTCGTCACGCCAAGTGCGCGCGCCGTCGGCCGGCTCGCCCGGGATCAGGCCGACGACATCGGCCAGCACCGGCGTGAGCGTGTCGGGCTCGGGGAGCTCGAGGACGAGGTAGCCGAGTTCGATCTGGTGGCGCATGGGTATGGTCCTCTCGGATGCGGTCAACCGCTCGGCGGCGAGCCGGGGAAGAGCCGTTGGGTGTTGGCCCGCAGGGCCTCGGCCAGCGAGCCAGGCGGCTCGCCGGCCTGCGTCGAGGCGTTCGGCGGCCATGGTGGCGACGAAGTCGGGGGTGAACGGGAAGTCGCTGCCGTAGTGGAGGTGGTCGAGCGTGGTGATGGCCAGCAGCGCGTTCGAGCTGGCGTGGGATCGGCGTGCCGGCCAGATCGAAGTGGAGGCTCGCCGAGGTCGCGCAGCACGTCGATCGATGGGTCGACCCCCAGCAGCGGGACGAAGGCGGCGACGCGGTCGGCGATGACCGGGAGCGTGGCGCCGGCGTGCGGGATGACGAGTCGGATGTTCGGATGGCGCGCCACCGTGCCGTTGAGCACCAGGTTCACCACCGCCCGCGTCGTGTCGAACAGGAACTCCAGCATCGGCCGTGGCCGCCCGAAGGACGTGTGCTCCCAGCACACGGGGCGCGTCGGGTGGATGAGGACGCGGGCGGCCCGCCGGTCCAGCTCGTCGAACACGGGGTCCCAGGCCGGATCGCCGAGGTAGGTCCCGTCGACGTTGGTCGAGCAGGACGAAGCCGTCGACGTGGAGGTGCTCGACGCAGTGCGCGATCTCGGCCATGGCGCGCGTCGACATCGGGCAGCGGGAGCGAAGCGAGCAGGCCGAAGCGACCGGGATGGTCGACGACGGCGCGCCGGCCGGCCTCGTTCACCTGGCGAGCCAGGTCGCCGCCCGCGGCCTGCGGTCCGAGGTGGACGCCAGGTGTCGAGATCGACAGGAGCGAGGTGGCGATCCCCAGGCGGTCCATCGAGGGCCACGTGCTCCGCGGCCGACCACGTCGGGATCTCGGGCATGCCGTCGGGCTGGCTGTGGCCGGCGCGCTCGAGCGCCTGCCGGTACGCATCGGGCAGGTAGTGGGCGTGGACGTCGAGCTTGCCGGGCACGGTCACTCGCTCCATCCTGATCAAGTGATCAGGTATCTGTCAAGGGCTGGTCTCGGGGGTCAGGGCCCGCCGAAGAGCAGCGTGCACACGGCGTCGGCGTGCGCTTCGATCACCTGGTCGGACTCAGGATCGAGCCCGGTCAGGCGGCGGCACTCGGGCGCGAGGACGAACATCGTCGGTCCGGCGCCGGTGAGGATGTAGTACAGGTGCGCGGGGGCGATGGGCGGGACGACCCCGTCGCGCACCAGATGCTCGAAGAGCGCCACCGTGTTCTGGTAGAGCGGGCGCACGTGGTGCTCGACCAGGTAGTCCATCCGGGCGCTGTCGGCCTTGCACTCCTGGGTGATGATGCGGTGGAGCTGCGGGTTCCGCGCCGAGAAGATCACGAACTCGCGAACCCGGAGCTTGGCGCCGGTCAGGTCGTCGACGCCGCTCGAGCTCGTTGCGGTGCGCAGTCATCGAGCGGGTCAGGGACTCGAAGAGCGAGTCCACTGCGGCTCGCCACAACTCGTCCTTCGACCGGTAGTGGTAGTTGAGCAGAGGCTGCGTCACGCCGGCCCGGGCGGCGATCTCACGGGTCGTGGCGCCGTCGAAGGACCGCTCCGCGAACAGCTCGGCGGCCGCGGCGATGATCCGGTCGCGGGTCGGATCGGCCGACGGTCGGCGTGGTCCGGTCGGGGAGCGCGGCGCGGTCCTTCGTCATCCCCGCCAAGCTATCGCCCGGTCCGGTCCTCCTTGACAGGATCCTTGATCGGCTGATCAGCATTGACGGATGGCGCCAGCCGATCCGCTCCGACCGTTGACCACCGACGAGGTGAACGCGTTCGTCGACGATGGCGTGGTCTGCGTCCGGTCGGTCATGCCGCAGGAGTGGCTCGACGTCGCGGCCGATGCCATCGGTCGCAACCTCGAGGAGCCGACCTTCATCGGCCAGTTCATCTCCATGCCCGAGCAGGGCTTCCTCAACGACGTGTTCGTCTGGTTGAACGATGACGGATTCCGGCGGTTCGTCCTCGAGTCACCGGCCTCGAGGATCGCCGGTCAGGCCCTTGCCGGTCTCGGCGCCACCACCATGTCGTTCTTCTACGACCAGAGCTTCGTGAAGGAACCAGGTACGCAGGTGCCGACCCCGTGGCACCACGACCTGACCTTCTGGCCGGTCGACGGCAGCCAGCTGTGCTCGATATGGATGCCGCTCGACCCGGTGACCACGGCCACCAGCGGCCTGGAGTACGTCCTCGGCTCGCACCGGTGGTCGCAGCGCTTCAAGGCGATCACCCCGGACTACAGCCCGTACATGATCAACCCCGATCTCGAGGACGTCCCCGACATCGACGCGGACCGCGACCGCTACCGGGTGGCCGCCTGGGACATGGAACCGGGCGATGTGCTGGTGTTCCACCCCTTGGTCGTGCACGGCTCGCAGGGGAACAGCTCGACGACGACGCGCCGGCGGGCGTTGGCCACGCGCTGGTTCGGCGACGACGTCGTCTTCCGTGACCTGCCCTACACGATGCCCCTTCCCCCGGGACACGGCCTCGAAGACGGCCAGCCCTTCGGCGGTCCGTTGTTCCCGAGCTTCGGCTCCCTGGCCACACCCGCCTAGCCCCGGCGAGGGGCGGCCGGCGAAGGCCTCCGACCTCCGCCTCCTGAGCCCACGGCTGCTCGTCTGTCCAGGCAGCGGGCGGGACGGATTCGGCCGCCGAGGCATGTTTGGGGCGCGAGGGGGAATGTGACAGGGAAGCGGCATCCAGCCGGGTGAACCGGCGACGGGGGACCGATCGATGGCCGAAGGGGAACGGGGAAAGCCGAAGGCGCAGCACTTCGGGCTCCTCGTCGCCTTCGGCACCGGCTTCGCGATCCTGGTGATCGCCGTGCTCATCAGCTGGGCCCGCGCCGGCGCTGCTCAGGCCGCCACGCCGACCGGGCCCTTGCCGACGCTCAGCGCGGTGACTGGTCCCCTGACCAGTGGCCCGGTGCCCGCTCCCGTGCCGATCACCGCGGCGCAGCCGGTGTCGGCGGTGGTGGCGCCAGTGGTGGCTCCGGTGTCGGCGGTGGTGGCTCCGGTGTCGGCTCCGGTCTCGGCGGTGGTGGCTCCGGTGGTGGCTTCGGTCTCGGCGGTGGTGGCTCCGGTCTCGCCGGTGACGACGCCGGTCACCGGGCTGGTGGCGCCGGCCGGAGTGGCGATCGTGCCCGTCGCGGCGATCCTGACCCGAACCGCGGCTCCGGTGGTCGGGACCGTCTCCACCCTGGCGAGCCCGGTCCGCGGCATCGCCGGTCCGGCGACCGCTTCCACGACGGCGCCCCCGCCGCTGGCGGGGCGAGGGACCCCGTGCCGGCTCGGCCTCGGGCTGGCCGCCCGCTCGGCATCGACCTCGAGCGCCGTCACGACCAGGTCGGTAGGGTCGCCCGCTCCTCGCGGCTCGATACCGCCGGTCCCGTCCGCTCCCCCCGCTCCGATCGCCCCGGACAGCGCCGGCGCCGGGGCGGGTTCGGGTGCGTCGCTCGTGGCCGTGGTCTCGGGCCTGGTCCGTCCCCACCCACGCCTGGATGGCCGCGCCGTGCTCGATCGAAGCGCGGACGCGCCCACGGTCGAGCACGGCTCGATCGAGGTCTGGCCCGGGTAGTCGCTTCCTTCCCCTGATCACCGCCCCATCGGTGATCGAGCGCGCCATGCCGTGCTGCCGGTGTCCGACCGGTCACCGGCTGACCAATCGAGGAAGGAAGCACCATGAACAAGCCACTACGGCTCCTACGCGCCGCGGGCGCGGGAGCGCTCCTCTGCGGCCTCACCCTGGCCGCCGGCGCAGGCCTCGCCTCCGCCACGTCCCCCGCATCCATCCCGCCACCCGTGCCCACGGCCCCGGTGATCGTCCCGATCGGCGGGGCCTCTGGCCCCACCGCCACCATGGGGTTCCAGATGGCCGTGACCGGCCACGCCGGGGCCAACACGGTCGATGGCTCGGCCTCCGGCCATGCCACCTTCCGCGCCGGTCCCGCCTTGGTCGACTCGGTCGATGGAAGGACGTCGGGTTCGCTGGAGGCGTCCCCCGGGGCCGTCTCGGCCGTCGCCTCGGGCGGGGCGTCGGGCCTTCCCGTGAGCGCATTGCTCTCCGGCAACACCGTCGGCACCGCTATCGCCAGCCTGGCCTCGGGCCCCTCGGGCGACGTCGGGGCCAGCGGTCACGTCCGGGCCGACGTGACGACGAGCCCGAGCGCGTCGACCGGGACCGCCAGCGTCACCAGCCACGCGTCGTCGGGCTTCACCAGCCCGACGGGCCGCGCCGAGCGCGATCAGCAGCCTGTTGGCCGGATCCGGGGCTCCGGGTTCGGTCAGCGGGCTGTTCGGCGCGCTCTGATCGGTCGCTCGGCCTGATCGGGGAGGGCGCAGGCTGAGCTGACCGGGCTGGTCGGACCCGGTCGTCCACCTTCGTGGACGGCCGGGTTCGACGGCCAGACCCGGTGGCGGGGGCAGCTGGCCCGACTCAGGCCATGTCCAGGTCGAGTCGAACCCAGCCGGAGGGGTCGGCCACGAACTCGCCGCGTCCCTCGGTGCCGGCCAGCTCACCCGACGCGCAGCCGGACAGGACATCCAGGTCGGCGGTGGCGCTGCCGTCGCGGTACTGACCGACATGGCGCAGCATCAGTGTTCCCGAACGTCCACGGATCTGTCCGCTGATGCGTTCCATGCCCACGAACGTCGCCGTTCCGTCCTCGGCGTAGGCCATGAGCCAGTCGGTGACCGACTGGCCTTCGATCCCCCCGGAGTAGGTCTTGGTGACGTTCGCACAGGTGAGTTTGGGGGCATCGGGTTGATCATCGACGGGCTGCTCTTCCCAGTTGGTGACCTCGAACGACGCTTCGATCGGGTTTGGCATGGGTCGACCTCCGGTAGGCGAGACCTGACACCTACCCAGACCGACGGGCTGTGGCTCGGCAAATGACATCGCTGTAACATGCGGTCCCCGGCAACGGCGTCGGCGAGGGAGGCAGCGATGGATCGCACGCTCGACCAGGTGCTGGTGCGGACGATCCTCGAACACGCGGCCGACTATCCGTGGCGGATCCAGGACCTGGGCCTGCTGGCGCTGCGGCTCGACGACCGCCGTGAGCATCGGCTGCATGTCTGGAATCCCGAGGGCGGCACCGGCGAGCCGCCCGTCCACGACCACCCGTACGACTTCACCTCCACCGTCATCGTCGGCCAGCTGACCAACACCCGCTACGTCGAGGACCCGACCGGCACCGAGTACGGCCGGGAGCGCTACTCGCCGAGCGACGAGAACGACCGGCGTACCGACACGGTCCGCCTGCGCGGCACCTCGACCACGCTCGGTCCCGGCGATCAGTACCACCAGCTCGCCGCCGAGCTGCACGACAGCCATCAGTCCCCGGGCACGGTGACCGTCATCCGATGTACCTGGCGCGACCGACCCGAGCTCACGGTATGCCTCCCGCCTGGCGCCCCCTGGGTGTCCGGTCAGGCTCGCCCGGCCACCCCCGATGAGATCAAGCGCATCACCGCCGCCGCGCTCGACCTACTCGACGACGCGGGATCGTCCGGGTAGGCGATCGATCACCCCGCCCCCCTACGACGCATGCCGGCGGCGGCCGGACGGCGCCTACCCGGCTTCGGAGTGGGTGACGGGCGGCTCGCCCATCCACTCGCGGAGGGTGTTCTTCAGCTTGGTCTGCTGGATGAAGATGTCGTGCTCGGGCGGGAGCGCGGGATCGGCCGTCTGGGGGCTCTTGAAGTAGAAGCTCAGCCACTCCTGCACGCCCTTCTCGCCGGCGCGAGCGGCCAGGTCGAAGAAGAGGGCGAGGTCGAGCACCAGCGGCGCGGCCAGGATCGAGTCGCGGCAGAGGAAGTCGACCTTGATCTGCATCGGGTAGCCCATCCACCCGAAGATGTCGATGTTGTCCCACCCCTCCTTGTTGTCGCCGCGGGGCGGGTAGTAGTTGATGCGCACGACGTGGGAGATGTCGCCGTAGAGCCGCGGGTACTCCTCGGGCTGGAAGATGGTGTCGAGCACGCCCAGCTTCGACACCTCCTTCGACTTGAAGTTCTCGGGCTCGTCGAGCACCTCGCCGTCGCGGTTGCCGAGGATGTTGGTCGAGTACCAGCCGTTGAGCCCGAGCATGCGGCTCTTGAAGCCGGGCGCGAGGATGGTCTTCATCAGGGTCTGGCCGGTCTTGAAGTCCTTGCCGCCGATGGGCACCCCGTTGCGGTCGGCCAGCTCGAGCATGCACGGCAGGTCGAGGCTGAGGTTGGGGGCGCCGTTGGCGTAGGGCACCCGGCTCTGCAGCGCGGCATAGGTGTAGATCTGGCTGGGGCTGATCTCGGGGTGGTTGTCGCGCAGGCCCTGTTCGAACGTCTCGACGCTCTGGTGCACGTCGGATGGCTCGCGGTAGGCCTCGGTCGAGCCGCACCACACCATGACGAGGCGGTCGCACTCGTGCTCGGCGCGGAACCGCTCGATGTCAGCCATCAGCTGCTCGGCCAGGTCGAACTTGTTCTCGCCCTTCTTCACCCGGAACCCGTCGAGCTTCTTGACCCATGACCGGTCGAACACGGCGTCCATGGCGACGACGCCCTCGAGCTGGCTGCTGATGGGCGCCAGGTCTCGGTCCTCCAACACGCCGCAGGTGCGGGCTGCCTCCAGCGCGTTGGCCGAGATCGGATCCCAACCACCGAACACCAGGTCCTCGAGCTGGGCCAACGGCACGAAGTCCTTGATGTAGGGGTTCGACGCCGTCGGCGCGGCTGCCGAGCCGGATCTTGGCCATCTGGGTGATCGATCCGATCGGGGCCTCACCGGTTCTCTTGGCCGTCTCGACGCCGGCGATCAGGGTCGACGAAACGGCACCGAGGCCGGGGAGGAGCACACCGAGCTTGCCGGTGGCGGGGGAGATCTGGCGGGGTTCGGGCATCCACCCATCGTCAACCATTTCCGCGTTCCTCGCAATCTTTGTTCAGATCTTCTGAACTATAATGATCCGGGTGTCGAGCGCCCTGCCGAACCTCACCGTGCAGCAGCTCGAGTACCTGGTGGCGGTGGCCGACGAGCGGACGTGGGCCGACGCCGCCCAGAGGGTCGGCGTCACCCAGTCGGCATTGTCCCAGGGTCTGGCGGAGCTCGAGCGCAGGATCGGCGTCACCCTGTTCGAGCGGGTGGGGCGGCGGCGGAGGCTCGCGCCCTCGGCCAGGCCGGTGCTCGACCACGCCCGCCGGGTGATGGCCGCGACCAGAGACCTGGGCGAGTGGGCGGCCAGGCAGCGAAGTGGCGCCCAGGGCGAGGTGCGACTCGGGATGATCGACGCGGCCGCCGTGCACCACTTCCCCAAGGTGCTGCGCCGCTATCGCCACGAGCGGCCCGATGTCGAGCTCAAGCTGAGGGTGGCGCCCTCTGGTTCGCTGTTGGCATCGCTCGCCCGGTCCGAGCTCGATCTGGTGGTGTGCGTCGAGCCGCCCGGACCTGTCGACGGCGTGGAGTGGTCGGTCCTGCTCACGGAGGATCTCGCCGTGTTCGCGCCACCGGGCGCGCCGGTCGGCCCGCACCGGGAGTGGGGGCCCTGGGTCACGTTCCCGATGGGATCACACACCCGGTCGGTGATCGCGGGCGCACTGCGCTCGATCGGTGCCCCGTTCGAGGTCGTGGCCGAGTCCCACCAGCCCGAGGTGCTCCGGGAGATGGTGCTGCTCGGCCTGGGGTGGACGGTGCTGCCGACGGTCCAGACGGCCGGGCTCACCCCCGTCCGGGCCGCCCCGATCGCGACTCGTCGTCTGGTGGTCGCCCGCCGTACCGCGGCGGCCCCTCTCCCGGCTGCCGATGCGCTGATCCACACCCTGCGCTCGTCGATCTGAACGGTCGGGGATCCGCCACCCAGGTCCGGGTGTCGGTGGGAGGTGCCAGCTCCGGATCACGGAGGTGCAGGCCAGCACGCCGGAGCGCGCCGGTCGGTCAGCTGGGCGGAGCGAGCGGGGCGAGCGAATTCCCCGCTGCGATGCTCGAGCAGTCGCTCGGTGCGGGTAGGCCCGCGAAGCGCCCGAGCAGCCAGGTGTACACGTTCCCGATCCAGAGGAGCGCGGTCTCGACGTGGTCGAGGCTGGCGTGCTCGTCGTAGTGCACCCGGACGCCGCGGGCGCAGTACTCCCGGGCCAGGCTGCGCACGTCGCCGGCGATCATCACGCCGTCGCCCGGGCCGATGCCGGGCTGGTTGCCCGCCGTCCCGTCGATCGTGCCGCCGGCCCCCTGGTCGATCTGCAGCGGGGTCGTCGGGGTGCCGCCAGTGCCCATGATGAGCTGGTTGGCGAGCTGGTCGAAGATCGGGATGCTCTGGGGGTTCTGGTACTGGGGCAGGACGAGCTGGCCGAAGGTGAGCCCTGAGTAGCCGCCGAAGAGCCCTTGGATGATCGAGGCGTTCTGGAACTGGCTGAAGACCTGCTGGCCATAGGGGCTCAGGTAGGGCGTGAGGTTCACGTTGGAGGCCCGGGCAATGCCGATGAGGGCCATGGGCATGACCCCGGCCCACAGCGAGCTGCCGCTCACGTATTGCAGGTTGTGGGCGGGATCGACGAGGACGCCGCCGTAGCTGGCGCCCACGAGCAGCTTGTTGACGCTGGGCGCGTAGGAGGGCGCGAGTTCCGATGCCCACTCGGTCGCGATGGCACCGCCCGAGTAGCCGAGCATGCCGATCTGGCGCGTGCTCGACAGGTGGGTGGCCGGCGACTGCAGCGCGGCGCGCAGCGAGTCGAGGGTGTTGTAGCCGTAGACGGGACCAGCGGCGAAGTCCGCGGCCTCGCCTTCGGTGTCGGGGACGACGACGGCGAAGCCGGCCAGCAGGGCCGGTGCGATCAGCACCGATTCGACGTCGGGGATCAACCCGCCCAGGGTGACGCCACCCGAGATCTGGTACGAGGGCTCGTCGTCCGGGCTCAGCGAGTCGTAGAACGACTGGTAGGAGATGACCCTGGGCGCACCGAAGCGCAGCGGCGGCTCGAGGATGGAGGTCACGTTGGCCGTCGGCTGGCCGAGCACCCCCGTTGAGCGGTAGAGGAGCTGGGCCACGGTGACCGGGAGCGGGATCCCGAGGACGTGATACGAGGTGACCCTGGTGTTGAGCACCGTGCCGGGCGCCACGTCGGCCAGCGGGGTGTGGCCCTGGTACGAGTAGAACGGATCGCTCTGCGGGGTGGGCACCGCGGCGTCGGCCGCGGGCATGACCGGCGCCGCCCACGCCAGGAGGGTCAGTGCCAGTCCGGTGCAGAGCGTCCAGCTCAGCCCTCGGCGCCGGCCGTTGCGCCGGCGCGGACTCGCTGGTTCTCCGAGCCTCGATCTGCGTGGCGCGCCCGACATCGGAACGTGGAATTGACTGTTGCACGGGATCCCCCTCTGGCCGCCGCGTCCGGCGGCGAGTCCCCCCGCCTCGCCGTCCGAACTCCGAATCGCCCTGTACATGCCTACAGGGTGCCTCGGAGCATGATGGGGCCCGCTGGCGATGTCAAGGATGCCCCGCGTCCGCGGGCGGCGGCCGGGCCGAGCCATCGTGGTCGGTATCGTCGCCCCATGGTGCCGAGCGGGCCCGCGGCCGAGGTTCGTCCTGACGAGTGGGTGCTCCACGTCGACCTCGATCACTTCCTGTCGGCGGTCGAGGTCCGGCGGCGCCCCGAGCTGGCTGGTCGGCCGGTGGTGGTCGGCGGCGACGGCAACCCCGGTCGAGCCCGCCAGGTCGTCGCCACCGCCTCGTACGAGGCGCGGGCCTTCGGCGTGCACTCCGGCATGCCGCTCGGCGAGGCGCGGCGACGGTGTCCCGAGGCCGTGTTCCTGCCGTCGGATCGGGCCGCCTACGACGAGGCCTCCGAACAGGTCATGGCCGTCCTGCGCTCGGTGGGCGCCCCGGTCGAGGTGCTGGGGTGGGATGAGGCCTACCTCGGGGTGAACACCGACGACCCCGAGGCGCTCGCGGCTGGCATCCAGGCTCGCGTCCTGGACGAGACAGGCCTGACGTGTGCGGTCGGCATCGGCCAGACGCGCGTGCAGGCCAAGACCGCCACCGGCTTCGCCAAGCCCGGGGGCATCGCCCGCCTGACGTTCGACACCTGGCTGCCGACGATGGGTGCCCAGCCGGTGACCGCGCTCAACGGCATCGGCAGCCGAACGGACCGACGGCTGGCCGATCTGGGTCTGACCACCGTCGCCCAGCTGGCCGCGTCCGACCATCGCGCGCTGGCTGGCGAGTTCGGCCCGACGATCGGGCCCAACCTCAAGCTGCTGGCCATGGGCGGCCACGTGTCGCCCATCCGTGGCGAGCCACGCGTGGCCAAGGGCCGCAGCCGCGAGATCGACCTTCACCCGCGACCTCATCGATCGGTCCGAGATCGAGCGCCACGTGGCCGACCTGGCCCGCGAGGTCACGGCGTCCGTCGTCGCCGAGGGCCGCGTCGTCACCCACGTGGCGGTCAAGGTGCGCACGGCCAGCTTCTTCACGCGCACCAAGATCAGCAAGCTCGAGGCGCCGTCCACCGATGCCGATCTGGTGGCGGCCAGGGCCCTGGTCGTGCTCGGTCGCTTCCCGCTGGACCGGCCGATCCGGCTCCTCGGCGTCCGGGTGGTGCTCGACGAGGTCCGGCCCTAGGGCTGTCCAGGCCCTCAGGCCGAGTTCGAGGATGAGGTCGGCTCGGCATCCGGGCTCTTGCCACCCTCGCCGGGTAGGAGGCCCCTCTGGTCGAGCGTGAACAGCAGCCCGATGGACGGGAAGATGAGCAGGACGGCCAGGCCGGTGGCCACCAGCAGCGCCTCGAGGGTGCCCGAGGGCGCGGCGGCCTGGCGACACCGTCATGGTCTGGGGCAGGATGTAGTCCCACTGGGCCACGCCCCAGGCCACGATGACCGAGGTCACGGCGCCGATGGCCAGCAGGCGTGCGCCGCGGTGGTTGCGTCGTACCAGGAGCGCGATCGACCCGATCCCGCAGATGGCCGACAGGATCACCAGGGGTAGCGCCCGGGTGGTCAGGCCGTGGAACAGGTAGTGGGCGTCGGACCGCAGCACGAACAAGCCCACCAAGGCCACGACCCCGGCCACCACGGCGGCGACCAGCGCCCGGCGACGGAAGTAGTCCACCATGTGCTCGTCGGAGAGGCGGTCGGCGTCCCACACCAGGTAGACGGCGGCCAGGAAGGCGACGGCGGTGACGGCCAGCACGCCGCCCGAGGATCGAGGTGGGGTTGATCCAGCTGTGCCACGGGTCGCCGGCCACACCACCGGCGGGCACCCGGCCCGGTGGCGATGCCGCCGGCCACGGTTCCCATGCAGTACGGGACCAGCAGCGACGAGATGGCGAAGGCGGCGCCGAAGTTTCGCCGGTCGCGGGTGCGGAAGCACGGCCTTGCGGAAGGCGAAGCCCGAGCCCGCGCAGCACGATCCCGAAGGCGGCGATGGTCAGGGGCACGAACAGGGTCAGGGTGATCGAGGCACAGGCCTCGGGAACCCGGTCCACAGCACCACGAAGCAGAAGATGAGCCACACGTGGTTGGCTTCCCACACCGGCCCGATGGAGTGGTCGATGATCTCCCGTGGCCGACTCACCGCGCTCGGTGCCACCGGCCAGCAGGTCCCAGATGCCGGCCCCGAAGTCGGCGCCACCGAAGATGGCGTAGGCGGTGATGCCGATGAACAGCACGACCGCGACCAGGGTGCTCATCGGCTGGCCGCCTCCAGCGCGGCGCCCGGTCGCTCGGCCGGTGGCGCGCGGTTCGTTGGGCCCGTAGGGCGAGTCGCTCTCGTCGAAGCCGATCTCGCCCGCTTCGTCCTGACCGCGGAAGCGGCGACTCATGCCGACGCAGGACCAGCACGGTGGTGACGCCCGAGGCCGATGTAGAGCAGGACGACCGCCGAGGAAGGTGACCCACACGCCCGTGTTGGCGGTGGCCGCGGCCTCGACCTTCATTAGGTTGTAGACGATCCACGGTTGTCGGCCGACCTCGCTCACCACCCAGCCCGATTCCAGGGCCATGACCGAGACCACCCCTGCAGCAGCTGGCCAACCGCAGGAACAGCTTGCTCTGTGGGCATCGTCGCGCCGGAGGATCCAGCAGGCCCAGTACCAGGCGGCCAGCAGGCACATGAGGGTGCCGAACCCGATCATCAGTGTCCCACGCCAGGTGCACCGTGTTGACCTGGGCGATGGTGGGCTCGTCGCTGGCCGGCACGATGTTGAGGCCCTGCACGACCGTGGCTGTGCCGGTCGTGGGGTCCGACAGGACGAGGCCAGGCCGGGGATGGGTGATGCCCCCGCTGACCGTGCCGTTGCTGTTGAGGTGACCGAAGAGGGTCTCGGGCACGTCGCTGCTCGTCTGGGGCACCAGCTCGATGGCCGCGAACTTGACGGGCTCGTTGTTGTAGACCCACCGGGCCAGCGAGTCGCCTACCGCCATCTGGATAGAAGTGGCGACGGCCGCCACCGAGAACGGGATCAGGAAGCCCAGGCGGTGGTAGCGGTCGGTGCCGACCGCGGAGCATGCCCACGGCGTACACCGACGAGCATGAGGAAGCCGCCCACGATGTAGGCGGCGATCATCATGTGCAGCGCCTCAACGGCATGCCGTTGTTGAAGATCACCGACTCATGGGTCGACCTGCATGACCTTGCCCGCCGAGTTCGAGGGTCAAGCCCGACGGGTAGTTCATCCAGGCGTTGGCGGCCACCACCGAGGCGCTGCCCAAGATGCCGCTGATGGGCAGCGGCACGCCCGGCCAGAAGTGGGTCCAGGGCTTGACGTCGGCGCCAGCCGAAGATGTAGATGGCCAGGAAGATGGCCTCGGTGAAGAAGAACAGGCCCTTCGAAGCCGAACGGGACCCCGAAGGCGGCCCCGTAGCGGCCCATGAACTTGCGGCCACAGCAACCCGAACTCGAAGGTCAGCACGGTGCCCGTCACCGCCCCCACGGCGAAGGTCACGGCCATGTACTTCGACCAGCGCTGGGCCAGGCGCATGGCGTCGGCGTCGTCGTGCTTGATGCCCTTGTAGTTGGCGATCAGCGCCATCAGGGCCCACGACACGCCCAACGGCACCAGGATGATGTGGAAGGCCAGGGTGAAGGCCATCTGCGACCGGGCCCACCCCACCGGGTTGACGGCCAGCAGCGTGGTGAGGGGCATGGACGACGCCATGGTCGTCGTCAGGCCGTGGTGGTGTCGACGGCGGGGACGAGCCCACGGGCGAACGATGGCCGCGGTGTCCTCGAAGCCCGGCGTCAGGTTGGTCGGCGGGATCTTGAGTCCGGGGTACCTCGGTCGGTTCTCGTGGACCCGCTGCTCACCGCTGGTCGACATGGGCCACCTCGCTGCCGGGCTTGCGTGATCGGATGGGAGAGTGAGCGGGCTGTGGTACCAGTCAGGCAGGTCTACGCGGGCTGTGCATCACCCGATGGGGGTGCGTTGGCCAGACCTCCGAGGTACTAGCGCCAGTCACGCAAGAAGTTGTACTCCTGTGTGAGGTCCTCATGCCGGCGTGGCGGCGAGGACTGCGTCGACTTGCGAGAAGACGATGCGCATGCCCTCTTCGATCCCCATGGCGAGCACCTGCTCCATGCCCGCCTGCGAGTCGAAGTGGATGCGGATCGCCATCACCGCGCCCCCGCCGTCGCGCTCGTCGATGGTGATGATCATGGCCGTCATCGCGTTCCCGTCGTTCGGGCGGCCGTCGTCGTCGACGTCGCCATCCCGCAGCTCGAGGCGGTGGGGCGGCTCGGCGGCGATGACCTCCCACGTGCTGTCGTGGCGCTCGCCCTCGGTCCCGGCCATGAAGAAGGTGATCCGCCCACCGGCCCGCAGGTCGTGGTCGACCACGGTGGCCGGATAGCCGGGTGGCCCCCACCACTTCTCGAACTGACGGGGGTCGGCCCACAGCTGCCACGCCCGGTCGACGGTGGCATCGAGGTCCGCGGTGACCGTCATGGTCAGGGCTTCGAGGTCCTTGTCGACGCTGGTCACGCTCATCGCTTGCCTCCAGTGGTTCGCTTCTCGGTTTCCAGGAGGTCGTCGATCCGGTCCACCCGCGCCCGCCACAGCTCCTCGATGCCGTCCAGGAGCAGCCGGGCCCTCTGGACGGTGTCGACGTCGGTGCGCACGAGCCGCTCGCGCCCCCGCCGCTCCTTGGTGATGAGCCCGGCACCTTCGAGTACGGCGACGTGCTTCTGCACGGCGGCGAAGCTCATCGGGTACCGCTTCGCCAACGCCGACACGCTGTACCTGCCCCCGACGGCGAGGGCGAGGATGTCGCGCCGAGTGCCGTCGGCCAGGGCGTGGAAGATGCGGTCTTCGCTGGCGTCGGATGTCTGATCTACAACCATCTGGTTGTATGTTCGCGCCGATCGATGACACACGCAAGACCCTGGTCGGTGAGGCCGTCGAGATGACCTTCAGGCGGCACCGGGTGGTGCAGCAAGGCGCCGACGTACTGTCGGCAGGGTCGATGTCCAAGGTCGCGAAGAGCGTCATGGCGGGGTCTGACGCCTCACCGTTGAGCAGCGTGAGCAGAAGCTGCTGCGGGGTGACGCGTTGACGGCGGCGCATGGGTCTGGCCGCGGTCCTGAGCGCGTTCTGAGCGGCGGGCGTCAACGGCAGGCGATCCTTGAGGACGGCCTTCACGGTGGGCCGCTTCGGTAGTTGTCGCTCGGGGAGCAGGGGCGCGTCGAGGTCGGCGGTGATGCCTATCGCGGCGAGCGCGTGGCGGTCGACGGATGCGGCCGCGGCGCGTGCCTCGGCGAGCGTCACGTCGAGCACCGACACGATCTCGGCATCGTGGAGCAGGCCGAGGACAAGATGGTCGGTGCTCACGCGGGAGTCGCCACGCCGACGTGCCTCCTCCCGGGCTGCGATGTAGGTGGTCCAAGGGTGATAGGTCTCAGCGGCCGTCGGCCCCGTCGTCATCGAAGGTCCTTTCCGTACTTCATGTGCACCGCCTGTCGCGTGACGCCGAGCGCGTCGCCGATCTGCTGCCACGACCACCCGCGTTGCCGAGCTGCCATCACGTGACTGGCTTCGACTCGCTCGGCCAGCGCACGTAGCGCAAGCGCCGCCCGCAGCCCCATCGCGGGATCGTCCGAGCTGATCGCGGTGCTGATGTCGCTCCACCTCCATCCCTGTACAGTGACAATGTACGAGTTGGGACGCGAGGGACGCCGTGTTGCGACTCAACCCGGGACGGACCAGCTCGGCGACTGCACCACCACCGAGGCGCACGCGCCATCGGCACCCCCACCAACTGGGCGCTCATCGCCGCCGGCGGTGGACAGCTGATCGGCGTCGGTGGCCCCTGATCGGTGCCCGACGGATCAGGATCATCATCGTGCGGCGACCCGTGGGGCGCGTTCCACGGGGGTCCACGTCACGCCGACGTCGGTCACCAGGTAGGAGGGCGCGACCTGTGCGGTCGAGAAGCTCGACAGGAATGGGGAGTCGAGCTCGTCGATTACCACCTCCCGGGCAACCCGATGGTCCGGTTCCATTCGGGCTCCCTCGAGCAGGCCGTGGGCATCGGGTGAGAGGCCGACGTTCGCGCCCAGACAGGTTCCGCCCACCGGCTCCCAGGCGAGCGACCCCTCGTCGGCGCGGGGAATCGCCGCGGCCACTCGAATGCCGAACCCGCCCGCGTCACCCGGGCTGGTCACCCAGCGCAGGGTGCCGGCGTGCTCGGCGATGTCGATCCGGGCCCGCTGGTGGACGCCGGGGAACCAGCGACCACCGAGCACCATGGCCAAGCGTGAGTCCGTGTGGCGCACCGGGACGTACACGCCCACGACCGCCTCGTCCGAGCCGTCATCCCATTCGGCTGAGATCCGGTGGGCTGCGGCTCGAAGCGTCGTGCCGACGACGGCGGGAAGCCGGGCCGGGCGAATCCCCTCGATCTCCAGCAGGCAGCTCCCCACCACCGTTCCCCGCGCGGTCACGTGGGGGCCCAGCCCATCGGGGAGGCGAGCGGCCGCCTCCTCCGGGTCGACCACGGCATTGACGAGCAACCGGCGACGAATCGTGCCTCGGATGGCCCGGCCAGAGGTTCTGCCTTGTTCACTCATGACTGATACGCTATCATTTACTCACATACTAAATACAAGCGGATTCTCGAGGTAGACCGATGGGCACCACCCGAACGAAGCGGCGCCGGCGACCGATCTACGTCGAGTCCCGCGTCCGCGCACCGATGGATCGTCTGTGGGAGGCCACCCAGAACCCCGCCCAGCACCAGCGCTGGGATGTCCGATTCGGCACGATCACCTACCTCCCCCACACCGACGGAGACCCGCAGCGGTTCACCTACGCGACCAAGGTCGCCCCCGGGATTACCGTCGCCGGTACGGGAGAATCCCTCGGCGACCGGGACCGCCCCGATGGCACCCGTTGGTCAGGTCTCAAGTTCTGGGCGAGCGACCGGCGTTCGATCATCGACGCCGGGGCCGGCTACTGGCGCTACGTGCCCACCGACGACGGCGTCCGGTTCCTGACCCGATACGACTACCGGCCCCGATGGGGCCGGCTCGGCCAGGCGATCGACCGGTGGACCTTCCGGCCCCTGTTCGGGTGGGCCACCGCGTGGAGTTTCGACCGCCTGCGGCTGTGGCTGGAGGACGGCACGCCGCCTGAGCGATCACGCGACCAGGCCCTGGCCCACGCCATCGCCGTGGCCGGACTGGTCGGCGTGTTCGCCTATCAGGGTCTCGTGCCCAAGGTGGCCAAGCGCGACCGCGACGAGGTGGCCATCTGGCAGAACCTCGGCCTGCCCGCGACCCGCGCCAACCAGGTGGTCCGGGCGGTCGGCGTGGTCGAGGCCGCCTTCGCGCTCGCCACCGCCGCCCGCTCCGGCAAACACTGGCCGTTCGTCATGGCCATGGCTGCCATGCCGGCCCTGGCCCTCGGCGCCGCCAAGGCCGACCGCTCGATGCTCACCAAGGCCTTCAACCCCGCCTCGCTGGGCATCGCCGTGGTCGGACTGGCCGGGGTCGCGCTCGCCACCACCGACGGTCGACCCAGCGGCCGACGACCACTCCGAACCGCACCCGACCACCAGCCCGATGTGGAGGAACTGCCATGAGCTCCATCTACCGCGAGCAGCTTGGAAGCGCCTTCGACCGACTCCACCCCAAGATGCAATGGCGGTTCGGGTTCTCGTCGACCGACGGGACCTGCCAGATCGGCACCGGCGTGATGGACGAGGTCTGGCGAGGTCCCTGGTGGACGCTGCCGTTCCTCCTGCTCGGCTCGACCCGCCGGGTGCTGTTCCCCAGCCGCGGCCGCGACGTGCCCTTCACCATCGCCAACTACGCCTACATCGACCGGTTCGGGCGAGAGACCGTCACCTGGTCGCGGCGATTCACGTTCCCTCGCCACGACCGAGCCTTCGACGCCACCATGATCCACAGCCAGCAGCGCGACACGATCGTCGACTACCTCGGCACCCACCAACACCTGGCCGTCGACCTCGACTGCTCCGTCGACGACCAAGGCGCCATGTGCCTCCGCAGCGGCTCCCAGCGCTTCTTCGAGGGACGCCTCGCCTTCCGCTTCCCCCTCAGCTTCTCGGGGGTCGCCAACGTCCGGGAGTGGTGGGACGAGGACGCCCAACGCTTCAGGATCGAGGTGCATGTCGCCAACCGGCTCCTCGGCCCGCTCTTCGGTTACCGGGGCTCGTTCACCGTCACCGAACACCCCTGCACCGACGCGGACATCCCGATCGACGTGCGGCCTCTCCGAGAGGAGGCACGGGAGTAGCAGACCGGCTAGTGCCCGCCCAGGACGAACCGCCCCCCATTCGTTGCGGACGGCGGTGAGCTCGGAGGCGAGTGTTCGGCCGTTTCGATCGCTCGCAATGACGCGCTCTGTCCGGAGTCGAGCGAGGTCACGTGGAGCGGAGCGCCTGGGCGGGGGCGAGCGACGCGGCTCGGTGGGCGGGGTAGAGGCCGGCCGCCGCCCCGACGCCGGCGGCCACCACGATGGCCACGACCAGCACACCGGGTGACACGACCACCGGCCAGCCGCGGACCGTTCCGTAGGCGGCAGCCAGGATTGTGCCGGCGGCCACGCCGAGGATCCCACCGGCCAGCGACACCCCGACGGCCTCGCCCACGAACTGGAGGGCGATGTCGCCCGTGGTGGCGCCCAGGGCCCGTCGGATCCCGATCTCGACGCGCCGCTCGAGCACGGACACGACCAGCATGTTGGCGATGCCCAGCCCGCCCACCAGCAGGGCCACCGCGCCGATGCCGGCCAGAAGCGCGGTGTAGCCGGCGGTGGCGGCGGAGCGGGCGGTGAGGGCGTCGGAGGGGCGGGTGATGGCCACGGCCTGGGGCGTCTGCGGGTCGGCGGTGGCGGCCAGGACGGCCTGCACGGCGGTGACCTCGGTTGGATCGGTCCGGACGTAGATGGTGGAGGGCGATCGATCGGCGTCGAAGTCGGTGCGCGCCCGGGCGAACGAGATGAGGCGGCGCGATCGAGTTCCGGGGCCAGCAGCGAGGGGTCGAGCACGCCGATGACGGTGAACCAGCGCTGCCCGAGCCATACCTGGGCTCGGCCGTCGACCAGGTCGATGCCCAGATAGGTGGCCGCCTGGGCGCCGAGCACGACTACGCGTCGCAGGCCGCCATCAGCCGAGCCACGGCCTCCCAGCTACGCGGGCTGGGCCACCCCCGTCCGGCCTGCTCGGCCACCTTGGGAACCGCCAACACCAGGGCCGGGCGGACCTCGAGGAACGCCGACACCGCAGCTCGAGCCGAGATGGCCTGCGCCTGACTCGGCCGCCGGCCGGTCGCGCTCGACGGCGGAGGGAATCCAAGCACGATCCCCTTGGCGATGGCCTTGGCATCAACCGGCCAGTCGAGATGGACCAGCCGGTTGGCCAACGGCGGAGCCAGCTCCCAACCGTCGGCGGCCTCGTCGGGCGGATTTGCCGCCGCCACCACCCTGACGCCGTCCGGGAGCTCGAGATCGCCGACCACCCGCTCGAGCACCACCCGGAGCATCGCGGCCTGAACGGCCGGCGGGGCAGTGGTCAGCTCATCGAGGAACAGCAGTCCTTGCTCCTGGTCGCGCAGCCGCTGAGCCCACGCGGGTGGGGCCATCTGCACCGCGCCGCCGATGACCACCGGGAGCCCGGCGAAGTCCGACGGCTCACGTATCGAGCCAATCACGACCTCGGTGTGCAACCCCAAGGCCTCGCCCAAGGCGCGCACGACCGACGTCTTGCCCGTTCCCGGGCTGCCCCACAACAGCACTGGGATGCCGGCTTGGACGGCTACCGACAGTGCCTCGCCGACGACCACGCTCTCGCTCAACGCTCACCTCCGGAGCCCGAGTCTTACAAATGCGAGCAGCGCGCGACCTAGGTGCTCCGCGGCTCCCCGGGATCAGCGTCCGAGCTGCCCAGTCGTGCCATCGGATGGGCCGGTTGTCGCGTTGCGTGGTGCTACCGTCGCCACCGCACACCCCTGGGCAGAGTCGATCCGGGATCGACACGGAGACATCTCGTGACCGTCACGGTGGCCTCGGCTGACACAACTGGACCGCGTGCGAGATCGACCGCGCCGGCACACCGGTGGTTCCGCGGCGACGTCGACGGTTTGCGGGCGGTGGCCATCGTCCTGGTCGTGGCCTACCACGCCGGTGTGCCGTGGTTCGGCGGCGGGTTCATCGGAGTCGACGTGTTCTTCGTGATCTCGGGGTTCCTGATCTCGCGGAACCTGCTGCGCGAATCCGACGGCCACCAGCGGGTGTCGCTGGCCAGCTTCTGGGCGCGGCGGATCCGGCGACTGGTGCCGGCGCTCGCCCTGGTCATCGTGGGCACCCTCGCGGTGGGCACCTTCGTGTTCCCGCTCTACCAGATGGGCGACTTCGCCCGGCAGGGGGCGGCGGCCGCCTTCTACGTCTCGAACATCAAGTTCGCGGGCCAGGCCCAGAGCTACTTCAACGGCGACCTCTCCTCGAGCCCGTTCCTGCACACGTGGTCGCTCGGGGTGGAGGAGCAGTT
The DNA here is from genome assembly GCA_963793965.1 of uncultured Microthrixaceae bacterium. Taxonomy (GTDB): domain Bacteria; phylum Actinomycetota; class Acidimicrobiia; order Acidimicrobiales; family Acidimicrobilacustridaceae; genus UBA4742. Next base: position 401,853 of record CAWCCB010000001.1, on the reverse strand, counting down.
CTATCTGTTGTGGCCCCTGTTGTTCGCACTGGTGTGCTGGACGGCCCGCAAGCCGCTCAGCCGACGCATCCCAGGCTTCTCGCGCAAGGCCCTCATCGCCGTCTTCGCCGTCACGTTCGTGGTCTCGCTCGGCATCGACCTGGTCCTGACCCACCACGGCAGCACGTGGGCCTTCTACGGCCTGCAGTCCCGCGCCTGGGAGTTCGCGGCCGCCGGTCTGCTGGCCGCCGTCGAGGTGCCGGCCGTACTGCGCGGCGTCGGGACGCGCACCGCGCTGGCCGTGTCCGGCGCCGTGCTGCTGCTGGTCGGACTGGTCACGATCCGCTCCGACACCCCCTATCCGGGGCTGTGGGCGCTGCTGCCGGTCGGGGCCACCATGGCGCTCATCACCGCCGGCCACACCTGGGGTGGGGATGTCCGGGCCAACGCCGTGAGCGGTGTCCTGTCGACTCGACCGGCCCAGTGGCTCGGGCGCGTCTCGTACTCCTGGTACCTGTGGCACTGGCCGGCGATCGTGATGGTGAGCGCCGCCTTCGCCAGCACGAACGTGGGTCTCGCGGTCGCGGCGGCCATCTGGGCCCTGGGCATGGCCTGGTTGGCGTACCACTACTACGAGACCCCGATCCGGTTCTTGCCCGCGCTCGCCGACTCGAACGCACGGACCTACGCATTCGGAGCGACGTTGACGGTCGTCGTGCTGTTCTTCACGTTCGCCGTGCGCCCGGCCACGCCTAGGGTGCCCGATGCCTCGGCGCAGGCCAAGGCCTCGAGCGTGTCGCAACTGGAGGCCCCACCCGGCTCTTCGCTGCAGGAGCAGGTGGCGTTCGCGGTCAACCTCTACCGCCAGCGGGTCCAGACCACCTGCCCGAAGCAAGCCGCCATCCAGGACGCCGACGGGGACAAGTACTGCGTGGGCGGGGATCCCTCGGCCACAGGGGCCATCCTGCTGCTCGGTGACTCCCATGCCGGGCAGTGGCTACCGGAGGTCGACGAGGTGGCGAGAGCCGAGCACCTGAAGCTGTTGGTGCGCTTGCACGATGGCTGCCCACCGATCCCCGTCCACGTCGCGTCCGGGACCGGCGACGCCTCGACGGCCGTTACCTGCCTGCGCGCCACCGCCGGCGATCTGCGCATGATCGCGACCCTCAAGCCCCAGATCGTGATGGTGGCCACCTGGAACGGGTACCTGGGTCGGATCCTCGACGCCGGGAACCGGAAGGTGCCACTCACCCAGCAGGTCGAGATCTGGGCGCAAGGCATGACCACCGTCTTCCAGGCCGCGCACCGGGCGGGTGCGAAGCTGGGCTACGTCTACGACGAGCCGACGCTGCCCATCGACGCGTCCAAGTGCATCGCTCTGCACAACGCGGTGGCCCCCTGCGTGCAGAGCCGGAGCGTGGCCATGGCGCGCACGCAGCCGCTGATCGACGTCGAGCACCAGGTGGTGGCCGAGACCGGTCACGTGGCCACCTTGGACATGTCGGCCCTGGTGTGCAACTCGGCGACCTGCCCCCTGCTGCAAGGCCGGACGCTGGTGTACGTGGACACCCACCACCTGACCGATGCCTTCGCCTACCTGCACCTGTCCGACATCCGGCGCCTGGTGGACCAGGCGCGAGCCGAGTGAGCTCTCGCCGGTCGCGAGTCACCGCCGCGTCCGCGCCTGACCAGCTACTTCGCACGAGAGTGGGCGGAGCGGGTGACGAGAATCGAACTCGCGTTCTCAGCTTGGGAAATCGAGAGAACGGGGGTCTGGACGAGACTCGCTTCGGACGGCATCGGACGCCTGACCTGCGGCTTCCCGAAACGGCAGATGGGCTCGGACTGGGTCGGACGTCGGTGGATGTGCCATCCATGTGCCATGCGGCTGACCCGCATCAATGCGGATCGACCGTTGGATCACGTCGGGCCCGGGGTGGCCGCTGGATCGTTGGTGGTTGGATCGAGGAGCTGGATGCCCCGGTCTTCGGCGTCGTTGGCGTCCACGAAGGCGTTGGCTCGTTCGAGCTGTCCGCGGGTGCCGTCGAGCGTCGACCAGTCGATCCGGGTAGTCCACCGGCGGATGCGGTCGAGGTAGGTGACGAAGAGGTCGGGCCGGTCCTGTCGGCTCAACCTCCGCAGGGCCCGGAGGTAGTCGTTGCGGGTGATGGTCGGGATGACGGCTCGTTGTTCGTCGCCCGCGACGTACTCGGCGTTCATGGCGGCGCGGGCGAGGCGGCCATTGCCGTCATCGAAGGGATGGACTTCAGCGACCAGGAACGCCGCGAAGGCGCCGCGCTGGGTCGGGGTGGTGAGGTCCTGGAGGATCTCGTAGCCGCGGCGAAGCGTCCCCTCGACGAGATCAGGCGCGACGAACACCGTGCTGCCGGCCTGGTTCGGAGAGCGCTTGAACTCGCCAGGTCGCTTGTCCACCCGCCCACCGAGGATGCGTCGATGCCACTCCTTCAGCTGATCGCGGAACTCCTCTGCGCTCGCGGCGCGGCGTCGCATCTCGGTGTCGTCGGCCACCAGCCGGTAGGTGCCCTGGATGTCGTGCGCGTCGTCAGGCCGGTCGGCGGGCATGACGCCGTCGAACACGATGCGCTCGGCCTCGTCCGGGGTGAACTCGGTTCCCTCGATGAAGTTAGAGAAGTACGCCTCCCAGAACGGCAGTGTCGCGCGTCGGGCCTGGTCGACTGGGAGCGCGGGGTGGGTGCTGGTCACATCCCGCAAGTAGGCCGCGAGAAGCTCGAAGCGGGTGATCCGGCTCTGGTCGTAGGGCGCGCCTATGGAGCGCGCCTTCATCGCCGCAGACCCTGCGGTGGACTCGCGGGTTCCGAGGGCGGCGCCGACGAGGTCGTTCAGGAACTCGACACGTTCGGGCGAGACGTCGAGCACGTCGGCGAGTGTCTCGGCGGTGTCCCGGTAGGTGCTGATCGTGGCGGTTCCGTCGACGGCGCAGAGGTGGTCGATCCAGTCGGCCAGCTCGGCACGCGTCAAGGTAGCGGGAGGTCGCTCACTCCGTTTGCGGGTGGACCGGGTGTTGTCGAGCAGCGCGCGAGGCCGCGATGCGAGGTGGACGCCAGCTCCCATCGCGATGTCGCCCTCGACGGGTCCCGGGCCCCGGCGCGAGACGACGGTCAGGCCCGGGAGTACGAGCGTGGTCTCGCGGGTCGAGGCCAGGAAGAGGTAGCCGTCGTGGGGTTGGGCCCACTTCGCGGTGCGATCGGTCACGACCGCCCCGGGGAACCGCCTCCCGACGATCTCCCGCCAGCGTCGGCGGACGACCTCAGCAGGGGCGACCTGCGTGTCGGATGTGTAGATGCCACGAGCAACTCGCGCGAGCTCTCCTCGTGCGACCCGGTCATGGATCGTCGAGTCCGGTAGGTCCTCAGCGAAGACGATCGTGCTATCCATCGGTTCCTCCGGCCTCTCCCGAAGAAACCTCCAGGATAATGGGTCAATTCCGAAGAAACCAGCTGATAACACCCTGAAAGGTGGGGCTGGCGCGTTCCCCCAGCCGCTCGATCTCGTAGCCCGAGACGTCGCACACTGCCTGAGGGTCTTCGTCCGTGTCGAAGTGCGATCCCCCCGTGTCAGGTGGCGGTGATGGCGGTCGGCAGTCGTTCGGTGCGGATCCAGCCGTTCCAGCCCCGCTCCTCCAGAATCGACCGTAGCCGTCGCGCGACTGGGGACGTCCGTACTGCGCTTGCGTCGAGCATGTCGATGAACTGGTCGTCGAGACCGAGGTCTCCCGTTTCACCAGCGTCGGTGGCCCGGACCATCAGGTGTTCCATGCAGTCGGCGACCTCGACGACGCGAGGGTCGTCGACCGACCAGTCCAGCCCGTCGCTGAGGAGCTGGTAGAGCCTCACCGTCATGGGATCGTCGAGCTCGGCGTGCTTCTGGGCGATGACCGAGTCGATCTGATCGGGCAGTTGGGCGGCGACCATGATCCACGCGTTGCTCTCGAGCTCGATGTAGCGCTCGTCGACGTCGAGGCTGCGCAGCCGGTCGAGGTAGCCGACCACGCAGGGCGGGAGCGCTGGGTCCCGCCCGGTTGCGAGCTCGGCGAGTCGCTGGCGGCTGGCCTGGAGGCGGCGGATCTCGGCGCGCAGATCCTGGTCGATCTGCTCGATGCCGTCGGCGAACGCTTCCGGGGTGGCGTCGAGGAGCTCTTGCACTCGGGCGAGCGGCACGCCGGCTCCGGCCAGGGTGTTGATCCGGATCAGACGGACGACCGCGGAGGCGTCGTAGGTCCGGTAGCCGGAGTGGTTGCGCTCGGGCTCCGGGAGCAGGCCGATGTGGTGGTAGTGGCGTACTGCCCGCACCGTCACGCCGGCGTAGGCCGCGAGCTGGCTGATGGTGAGCACGGTCTCAGCCTGCCTCACGTGAACCTCCGGCGGTAGACCGCCATGGCGGCGACGTAGGCCACGACGAGGATCGCCATGCACCATCCGAGTGCGATCCAGAGGTCGTCGCCGAGGGGCTGTCCCGCGAACAGGTCGCGGATCGTGTTGACGATCGATGTCACCGGCTGGTGCTCGGCGAACCAGCGCACGGGGCCGGGCATGCCCTCGGTGGGCACGAACGCCGAGCTGATGAACGGCAGGAAGATCAGCGGATAGGCGAACACGGCCGCGCCCTCGGCCGTCTTCGCGGACAGGCCGGGGATCACGGCCACCCAGGTGAGCGCCAGGGTGAACAGCAGCAGGATGCCGGCCACACCGAGCCAGGCCAGGGGCCCGGCGGTCGAACGGAAGCCCATGACGAGCGCCACGCCGACGACGACCGCGAGCGAGATCATGGTGGCGACCAGCGACGTCAGCACGTGTGCCCACAGCACGCCCGAGCGCGCGATCGGCATGGACTGGAAGCGAGCGAAGATCCCGTCCTTCATGTCGGTGAAGAGGCGGATCGCGGTGTAGGAGATACCCGACGCGATCGTGATGAGCAGGATCCCGGGGAGCATGTAGTCGATGTAGTTGACCGAACCGGTGTGGATCGCGCTGCCGAAGACGTAGACGAACAACAGCATCATGGCGATCGGCGTGACCGCGGTCGTGATGATGGTGTCGATGCTGCGGGTGACGTGGCGCAGGGTCCGGCCGGTGAGCACGGCCGTGTCGTCGAAGAAGTGCGCGGTCATTGTCATCCTCCGCTTGTTGGTGTGGCGCCCGTTTCGTGGCCGTTGCCGATGACCGCCAGGAAGATCTCCTCCAGGGTCGGCTGCTTCTCGACGTACTCGACCTTGGCGGGCGGGAGGAGCTCGCGCAGACTGGCCAGCGTTCCGTTGGCGATGATCCGGCCTTGGTGGAGGATCGCGATCCGGTCGGCGAGATGTTCGGCCTCTTCGAGGTGCTGCGTCGTGAGCAGCACGGTCGTGCCGCCCTCGGCGAGGCGCTTCACCGTCGCCCACACCTCGAGCGCGCGCCTCGGGATCCAGCCCGGTCGTGGGCTCGTCGAGGAAGATCACTGGCGGTTCCCCGATGAGGCTCATGGCGATGTCGAGCCGGCGCCGCATCCCACCCGAGTACTCGGACACCTTCCGCTCGCCGGCGTCGGTCAGCGAGAAGCGATCCAGCAGGCCACCCGCGATCGCGCCCGGGTCGGCCAGGTGACGCAGCCTCGCGATCAACACGAGGTTCTCGCGGCCGCTGAGGATCTCGTCGACGGCGGCGAACTGCCCCGTGAGGCTGAAGGACTCCCGCACCTGTGCCGGTTGCGTGGCGACGTCGAAGCCGTTGACCGTGACGGTCCCTGCGTCGGCCTTCAACAGCGTCGCGAGGATGTTCACGATGGTCGTCTTGCCGGCCCCGTTCGAGCCCAGCAGGGCGAAGACGCTGCCGCGGTGTCACGGCGAAGTCCACGCCGCGCAACACCTCCAGCTCCCCGTAGGACTTCGCGAGGCTCGACACGCTGATCGCCGGCCCGGCATCCGTGGCCGCGCTCACAGGGTGCTGCCCGGGTTCGACATCCGCTGGTGCGATCGGTGCTTGTCGCCGTCAGCGACGACCCTCTCCATGCACATTGCTCACCTGCTTGCTCGAACGCTCGCCTCCGAGCAGCTGCCCGGGGGTTGCCGTCCATCATGGAAGGTTGACCCCGCGTCAAGGTCAAGCCCGTACTGCGCCGAGCCCGAACGCGCGGCGATCGATCCATGGACCAAGTGCGCCGGTGCCGAGGTCTTGTCGTTGGTGGTGGAGGGACCTTCGACTCTGGTTGCGCCATGGATGTGCCATCGCGTCCACCACCAATGGCACACAGAAGCTGAATTGTGCCATCTGACCTGGTCTTATTGTGGAGCGGGTGACGAGAATCGAATCCGCGTTCTCAGCTTGGGAAGGAGAGAACGGTGGTCTGGACGACACTCGCCTGGACGGCATCGGACGCCTGACCTGCAGGTTCTCGAAACGATGCATATGCTCGGACTGCGTCGGACGTCGGCGGATGTGCCATGGTCGCCAGCTCCGTGGTTCTGGTCATCTCGTTTTGGCTCGCCGTCCACAGCCTCGCGAGATTGGAATACAGGCCTTCGTCGTACCAGATCACCAACGCGCTCGCCGAGCTGCTGCTGTTTTCGTTGGTCGGTCTCGGCGCGATGGCGGTCATCTCGGGTGGGCTCGGTTGGCTCATGGCAGTCGGCTACTTCGACCGGTCCGCGAGATCACCAATACCGCTCGACGAGCGTCCGAGGAGAGCCTCGCCGAGCGGGTCGGGCTCGAAGGACCACCCGACGAGCTGAAGGAGCTCGCCGACACGTTCGACGCGATGCTCGATCGCCTCGAGGCGGCCTTCGAGAGTCAACGGTTCTTCATCGCCAACGCCTCACACGAACTGCGGACTCCGCTCACCGCGATGCTCACCGCAATCGAGGTCACGCTCGCAAAGGCCGACCGCACGCCGGCTCAGCTTGAAGCAATGGCCGAGCTCGTGCGGCTCGAGGTCGAGCGCTCCAACGGCTTGATCGACTCACTCCTCACGCTGGCGAGAAGCGAGCGTGCTACTGCAGCGAATGAGTTCGTTGATCTCGCGACGGCGTGCGAGGACGCACTTGATGCCGCCACGAACCCGAATCGAGGATCGCGACCTCAAGGTGACCTGCGCACTCGAACCAGCAGAGTTGAACGGAGATCGACTGCTCATCGAACGCATGGTCGGCAATCTCGTCGACAACGCGACGCGCCACTGCGACCAGGGAGGGTGGATTCGCATCAGTTCCGGGCGGCGAGACAACACCGTGTTCATGGAAGTCGTCAACAGCGGCGAATCGATCCCCAACGATGTAGTGCCTTCTCTACTTGAGCCGTTTCGTCGAGCGAACTCACGGGTCGGCGACGCCGAGGGGGCCGGACTCGGACTTGCCATCGTCAATGCGGTCGCAACGTCGCCATCACGGAACGGTGACGCTCAATAGCCGCGTCGGCGGCGGACTTGAGATCCTCGTGCACCTTCCAATCAAAACAAGCGACATCGACTCAAGCGCATGGGTTCCGTAGAGACCGTGAGGTGCCTGGATCTGGTGGATGGTCACCGGGCTGAGGCCCGGATCTACACCCGCGGCGCGAAGCTGCCGGGGTGATTGGTACGCGCCGGCTGGCCTTGGCCCGGGCAGGGATCCTGTTGGGGCTTGCCTTGGCGGTGATGGCATCGGGGTGCGCATCCCGAACCGCGTCCACGGCCCCGGGCACGTCCTCGACACGGGCAGTGGGCGCGACCTCGACCTCCGCCACCATCCATCCGACCCCTTCGGGCGGCCCCCCCGCCGTTCCCCGACCGGCCCACGTGGTGGTCGTGATCGAAGAGAACCACGCCGAGTCCGACATCATCGGTAACCCGGACGCGCCCTACCTGAACAGCCTGACCGCCGCTGGCGCACTGTTCACCCGGAGCTACGGCATCGGCCACCCGAGCCAGCCGAACTACCTGGCCCTCTTCTCGGGCTCTACGCAGGGGGTCAGCGACGACAGCTGCCCGGCACCGGGAACTCCGTTCCGAGCCCCCAACCTCGCCACCGCCCTGCGATCCGTAGGTGTCAGCTTCGTCAGCTACAGCGAGGATCTTCCCGCCACCGGCTCGACCGCCTGCTCATCAAAGGCCTACGCCCGCAAGCACAACCCGGTCACCGACTTCGCCGACGTCTCGGCAGCCGAGAACCGACCGTTCGAGCGCGTTCCCTTCCGACCCCACCAGCCTGCCGACCGTCTCGTTCGTCATCCCGAACCTCGACCACGACATGCACGACGGGACCATCGGCCAAGCCGACATCTGGTTGAACACCCACCTCGACTCCTATGTGAAGTGGGCCAGAACCCACGACAGCCTGCTCGCGATCACCTGGGACGAAGACGACTACTCCGCGGCCAACCGAATCCCCACCCTGTTCGTCGGGCCGATGGTCCGGCCCGGGCGCTACAGCGAACGGATCGACCACGACACCGTGCTGAGCACCCTCACCGCCATGTACCAAGCCACCGCACCCGGCCTGGGAGCCCAGGCCCCGCCCATCACCGACATCTGGACCACCCCGTGAGCGGTCCCCGCACGACCTCACTGAGCTCCGGCATTCCGGGTACTGGTCGGCGACTTCCCCCGCCGGGACCAGAGGCGACCGACACCTCACGGGCCGGTCTGGTGGAAGCAGCCGTAGACCCACCCGCCTACAGCACGCGGGTTCCACTGACCCCGAAGTGCCGATCCAGGGCATCACGAGAAGTGCCCGAACCGGCGCGGCGATCGCGAGGAGCGCCGACGTGCCGTTCGGCGCTCGGTGAGAAGATGCAGTGGTGGCCATGTCCTGTCCCTGCTGTGGGCGCCCGAGGATCCTGATCACTGAGGTGTCCCGTCCGAAGCTGCCGGTCGAACGCGGCTGGGTTGGTGCGGGGCGTGAGCGCTGCCGTTCATGGTCCCGGAGGGCATGGTCGAGCGGGTCCGCTCACTGTGCATAACGTTGCCCGAGGCCGCGTCAGACCCGACGCGTCTCGAACGAGAGCAGATCCACCGCGCATGCCTCGACATCCGCCGGAGGCCGTTCTGCTTGCTCGTGGCGGTGGCGGACCCGTCGGGTGAGCCGGTCCCGCGGGCTCGTGTTGCGTGCCGATCCAGACGAACGCGGGTGTCGCCTGCCCATCGGCCATCCGTTCTTTCGCTCCCCGAGTTGGCCGTGGTCGGGTCGGGGGGCTGCTCACCGACCAAACGGATTGGGAGGAGATCCGTGAGCTGGTGACCGATAGCTACCGGGTCCTCGCGCCGAAGAAGCTCACCGCCCGCTCGAGTAGCCCGGCAGACGCTTCTGGTTGTGAGCCGATCCAGTGCGCTGACCTGGAGGCAGAACCGGTCAGATCGCGGCATTGCAACTGACGTCGGGCCGTGCGTGCAATCATGGCGGCCATGCTCGCAACCGTTGGCCTTCTCTTGTCGCTCGTAGCGGTGGCAGGCGGAGGCTGGCTAGCGATCAAGTACACCCCGAAGAACATCGACCCGGTCCCCATCGACCAGACCTGGAGCTCCATCGGGACGTTCTACCGAGGCCGACCCGATCGCGACACCGAGGTCGACCTCGGCCACGGCTGGTCCACGCAGCCAAGATCCAGGCGCCGCCTTCGAGGTTTCCTGGATCAGCCACACCCAGAACTGGTGGTCCTTCGACGCCAGGCACATCCCGATCTCATCTCCGGCGCCGGCGTCGTATCCGCCATGCCAGGTCGCCTCGATCCCCGAGCCACCGGCATGAAGGTCCTCGCCGTCGCCGATCTCGACACGATCCGTGCCACCCACCCGAACGGCTGGTGGCCACACCCGACGGTCTCGACCAGCTCACAACCGCACTCGGTCATCCCTATCAGCCGCCACATCCCGATGACCCACACTGGGCCAACCCCGGACCGCCGCCTCAGCCAGGAGCCCACCCCAACCTGTAGGCGCTGACCGAAGTGCCATTACATGAGTGCGCGGTGACGCTTTCAGAGTGTCGTCGGTGGTTCCCGGCGGGCGGCCTCTCGATGTGCTGCCGGCCCTCGTGGGTTGGCTTCGAACGAGTTGCCGGCCCGCCGGGTTCCACAGGTCGCGGTGTGGCTCGAAAGAGGTGTGCACCTCATCCCGATCAGGAGTGCCCACCGCATCCTGAGCTGGGCACCGAGCACGGCACGCAGCTGACGCACCAACTGGATCCGCCCTGATCCTTCTCCGCCTCGCTGTAACGACGTGTAGGTGGGCTTCCCAGGGGACTTCTCGTTCGGCATGACACCATCCTCGTTTCCAAGACATCGAGCCTCCAACGAACCCGAGGGGATCGTGAGCCGGCCGAATGGTGATGACAGCGGCAGGTGCCGTGTAGGGGGATTCAGTCCCGGGTCCACGGGGCCGTCGTCACAAACCCGGCACCGCTGAGCGTGTCTCGGCATGGGTCATGGTGATATGACCCGTCCCGAATGGGGTCCTTGTGCTCTAGGCCGAAGGTTCGGCGGGGCTGAAGCTGAGCAGGCACGACACGACGACATGAAGGGCGGCCATGGACGCCACCGAGGTGGTGCGGATTCCGGTTACAGCGGCCCACCCGCGGGAGCCCGGACCTTGGCCGAGCTGATCGAGGACGATGACGGCCAGCTTCGATGGCTGACACCCCACCACCCGTCGGGACGTGGCGGTGGGCGTCGCTCCGGACTCGATCTGGCCCACGTGGTGAACGCAGCTCGCTTGTGCGTGACTCGATACCCAGACATCCGAGTCAGAGTCAACGGCATCCCAGTGCTGCCACTTCGGCGCCGCTTCCCTACCCGCGCCCAGCCCGTGCTGCGCGCCGCCCGTAATTAGCAGCATGAGTCCACCTCACCATGGGTGCCCCAGACCGCCGGGACCGGGTCGACTCGCGATCGTCGCAGTCGGACGATGCTGTCGGGGTGCTTGGCGGCGGGGTGGTGAGGGCGACCTGTCGGGATGATCAATGGGCGAAGAAGCGGAGTGTCTCCGCTAGCACGGTGGCGTTCGAGGGGAGGTCGAGGTGGGTGAGCGAGCTATCCACCTGCACGTCGACCGCGGGGCCGGGGGTTCTCGCTGTTGGAGGCCGGCACGATGACCCCGTCGTTCGCCGACCATTGCACCTCGACGTGGACCCCCTGCTTGGCGATCTGGGCCCAGGCGGACTGGAGATTGGCGATGGTGGAGGTCTGGCCGGCCATGTCGGCACAGCTCGCTTCGAACCCGGCGCACAGGTCGGCTGTGGTGGTGCCGTTGTCGGCACCCGCCAGCGACATCCAGTGGTCGACCTTGCCGGCGCACCCCCCCGAGCTCGATGCATTCCCGGGTGACCATCGAGCCGTAGGAGTGGGACACGATGTCGACCTTCGCCTTGCCCGTGTAGCTGCGGAGGTAGTCGACCTCGGTGGCGAGCTTGGCTGCGGCGTCGGCCGCTGAGAGCGAGCTGTCGTAGTAGAGGACCGTGATGTCGCCGCTGGTGTACCCGGCGGCCTCGAACGTTGACACGGCGGCGTTCCAGGTGGTCTCGTCCGCCGACCACCCGTGCACGAAGATGACCGGGGTGTGGCCCGATGGTGTGCCGGTGGGACGGATGGTGTTGCAGCCGGTCACGAGCAACGCGGCCAGGCCGGCGACCAGCAGCAGCTTCTTCATGCGTTCCCCCAGGAGGTGAAGTGATGTGCGTCACAACCCTAATACGGCGTCCTACTTCTTGACAAGACGTCTTCTTGAGAAGGAGGACGCCGTCTCCCGGCCCCTAGGCTCCTACGGATGAGCGACTCCACGGCCCGGCCCCGGGTGCGGCGACGCGTCCTGGGCCTCGACGACCAGCAGCGCCAAGCCGAGCGAAGGCGCCTGCTGTTGGCCGCGGCGCTCGAGCTGTTCGGAACGCGCGGCTACACGAGCACGTCGATCGAGCTGCTGTGCCAGACCGCCGGCATCGGTACGAACAGCTTCTACGAGCTGTACCCGAGCAAGGAGGCGTTGATGATCGGGCTGTATGACCAGATCACCTCCGGGCTCATCGAGGCGGTCGGACACGAGTACCTCGCGGCGCTCAACGGCCCTTCGGTGATCCGCGCGATCGTTGGGCGGTTCGTGCACGAGACGGTCGACGACCCGCGCGTCGCGGCGTGTGGCCTTCATCGAGGCCGCGGGCATCAGCGACGCAGTCGAGGAGCGCCGCCGCGCCGCTCGCAACGCGTTCGTCCATGGACTGCTGGCAATCGGGCAGGATCTCCGTCGGGCCCGCGGCGTGCCTGCCGAGCCCCCCGCCGGCGCCCCGAGCCCCCGGCGCAACGCGATCGCGCTGGTGGGCGCGGTCTACGAGACCACGATCGACTGGCTGCTGGACCCCGACCCTGATCCCATCGAGCAGCTGATCGACGACCTCGCCTACCACTGCGCCCGCGTCGTGGAAGCCGTTCTCGATCCACCGTCCACCGACTGACCCAGAGTCTCGCTCAGGAGTGCTGTCGCTGGCCCGTGTGATCAAGCGGGTTCGGCGGATCAGTAATGGTCCGTCCCGTCGTCATGGGGTCGGACGCGAACGAGATCGACAACGCATCGGAGTAGGTAGTGGGAAACCGCCTTTACGAACTCGGAGGGCACATCGTCGAAAGCTCGGTCCGGACGAACGCCGCGTCGCGCTCCTCGATGCCAGCGAGGTACAAGTCGAAGTTGCCCGCAGCCAGCTCCGCCGTGAGTCGATCAAGAACTATGGCCGCCTCGCAGGTTCTCGACGTCCAGCCAGCGGGGCCGATCAGTGCGGCCAGTACGCGATGGATGACTACAGCCCGCCTCGATCCTCGCCGCTCGATGATGTCGGGACCCGACCGAGCGTTCGAGGATGTAGGTGAAGTCGAGCTTGGCTACGGCGCGGCCCGAGGGCCGGTCATCGGAGGCGCTGCGGAGCGGACCAGCGTCCCGGTCGCGTCCTCTAGTCCCCGGGCCAGGACTCCATCGTCTTCGCCCATGCGCCCGGCTACGTCGGTTACGACCGCTACGACGATCTCGTCGCTCAGCACGCCGTCTCCCACCACCTCGTAGCCGATGGCTCCGGTACCCGCGAGGTGCGGAAGCCGTTCCGGTACGTCTGGCCCTCGGAGCTCGATCTGATGGCGAAGTTGGCCAGCCTCGAGCTAGCAGACAGGTGGGCCCATTGGGACTGGTCGCCGTTCACCGGCGACAGCCGGTCACACGTATCGGTGTGGCGCACGCAGCCGTAGACGCCCCCGCCTACAGCACGCGGTCCCTGCGTATCCCCGAAGTGCCGGTCTGGGATGGTGGTGGTTTATCGGAGGACGGTTTCGATGTGGTCGGCGGCGTCGCGGTCGCGGGCGGGCACCCAGGCCCAGTAGATGTCGAGGGTGGTGGAGGTGCGGGCGTGGCCGAGGCGGTTGGCGACGGTGCGGGCGTCGATGCCGACGGTGAGGAGCTCGGTAGCCACGAAATGGCGGAGGTCGTGCAGTCGTACGTGGTCGAGACCGACCGTCACACGGAGGCGTTCCCAGCGGCGGGTGACCATCTCCGGTCGCCACGGGCGTTGCCGGGCGGGGTCGGCGGTGAACACCAGGTCGGTGTCGTGTGTCGCCAGTGACCGGTGTCGTAGCTCGGCGAGCGCGTCGGTCGATTGCTGGGTCAGTGACACCCGCCGGACCCGTCCGGTCTTGGTCGACTTGATCACGATCCCGGCCTTGCTGGTCGCGCTCACCGATTTGTCGATCCGCACGGTCCGCTGCTCGAAGTCGATGTCGCCCCACGTCAGCGCGCACACCTCGCCGCGGCGGGCGCCGGTCGCGACCGCGATCTGGAGCCAGCACCAGAACTCGAAATCCTTCGCCGCGGCCGACGCGAGAACGGCACGGACGTCGCTGATGGTCGGCGGGCGCACCGTCGCCCGCGGGACCACGGGTCGTTGCGCAGCCGACACCGGGTTCTTGGTCAGCCATCCCCAGCGCACGGCCTGCGCCAGCGCCCGGTGGAGGACCACGTGCACGCAGCGGACCCGAGACGGGCCGAGCCCGTCGGCAGACAGCCGGGCGTAGAGCCGGTCGCAATGCTGAGCGGTGAGCTTCGCCACGCGGACATCGCCAAGCGCGGGCTTGAGATGCCGCCCGATCAGGCTGTCCCAGTCCTGGCGCGTCGAGGGCGACAAGGTCACCGTGGCCATGAACTGATCGAGCAGATCCCCGACCGTCGCCCCTTGACCACCCTGCAAGCCAGCACCGGACTCGACCACGAGCCGCTGCAACGCCTCCACCGCGTGCGCGTGTGGCCCTCGCACCGACCGGGACAACCGACGTCGTTGGCCGGTGAGCGGGTCGGGATCGGTAGTCACCTGGAGGCGCCACACGCCGGGTCTGCGTTCGATCATGGATCCGGTACGGGGAGGGCTCATCCTCTCCCGTCGGCGGCGTCCAGGCTGATTGGCACCCGATTGGCACCCGGATCGGGCGTCAACGAGCCTGCAAACACGGGCCTCCGGGCCCTCGGGGGCCGGCATCGCACGTCGATTGGCACCCATTGGCACCCGAATCCGGCTCGTCTCGCCTGTGCACGACAGGCCGGAAACATTGTCTGAGCAGGCTCTTTGACCGAGAGCGGGTGACGAGAATCGAACTCGCGTTCTCAGCTTGGGAAGCTGATGTTCTGCCTCTGAACTACACCCGCAGAGGTTGCCACCATACCTGACCTCGTCGGGGCGTCTGAAGCCCGAACCGTCCTCGCCGTGGCCACCTCCGCCGAGCCAACTGACTGTCCGGGGCACGTCTGGGTAGGGACCGCCCATGACCGAAATCGGAAACACCCCGAGCCAGATCGTGATCATCACGGGTGCCGGGCCGTCCGATGCGGCGTTGGCCGACACCTCCCAGGGGCCCCTCGCCATCCCCGAGCCGCCTGTGCGACCCGATCCCCACGACCAGTGGGACGAGGTCCACGGCTGCTGGATCCGTTGGGACGCCGAGGCCGAGGCCTGGGTGCCCGAGAGCCAGCCCATGGTCATCGACCTTCGCGACCCCGACGATGTCCGCGACCCGGCCCACGTCGCTGGCTGAGCCCGTCTAGCACGCTCGACGACGACGTCGGGGTGGGCCGACACGAGTTCCCGGCCGGCTCGGCGACCCAGAGCGGCGCCGACTCCGTCGCCGGCACCCGGGCCTCCAGCCAGGTGACGCACATCGCGGTGGGTGGACCGGTGAGCGAGCTGGCCGAGGGCGACGGCGCGGTGTGGGGCAGCTCGCCGTATCTGAGTGCCCTGCTGCGCATCGACGAGCACACCAACATGGTGGTCGCCACCATCAAGGTCGGCACCCAACCCGACTCGGTGGCCTTCGGCGCCGGCAGTGCGTGGGTGGCCAACCGGTCCCAGGTCGGCACGGTCCTGCGGGTCGATCCGACCACGAACCGGGTGGTGGCCACCGTCACGGTCGGCGGGCTGCCCGACGAGATCGCCTTCGCCGACGGCTCGCTGTGGGCCGCCAACGCGGGCAGCGCCACCGTCTCGAAGATCGATCCGGCCACCAACCACGTGGTGGCCACCATGCACATCGGCAGCCGACCCGCGTGGGTGGCGAGGGAGCGGTGTGGGTCACCGACGCCCACACCCGGACGCTCTACCGGATCGATCCCGGCACCGACAAGGTGACGGGCACCGTCCCGGTGGGGATCGGGGCCGAGTCGGCCGAGGCCGGCTATAGCAGCCTGTGGGTGGTGAACGCGCAGGCGGCCTCCGTCAGCCGGGTCGCGCCGGGCTGACGCCCCGCGCCGTTCTCAGGCCGACGGCGCCTCGACGCTGGCCAGGTTGCCCAGCAGCTCGAAGGGCGAGGCGACCTCGTAGGGGCGCCGCTCGATGTCGGCCACCGCGCCAGCCACCTCCGACCGGGATCACGGCCTGGGCTTGTTGGCAGTACACGAACGACGTGGCGCAGTAGTCGTCCACCCGCTCCACGATGCCCCAGGCCAGCAGCCCGGGTGCCGGATGGCGGTGCCAGCCCTCACCCGCCGCCGGGTGGGTCTGCTCGTAGGCGGCCAGGTCCGCCTCGGCGCCGGAGCCGAAGAAGGCGGCCCCGATCTGTTGGATGGTGACCCGCAGTTCGGTGCGGAACATGATCGGGTCGGTCAGGTGCCACCGGTAGAACCCCACGAACTCGGGATCGTCACCCGGCAGGCCGGACCCTCCGCCCGGCCCGACCACCAGCGGCGCCCCACCGTGGGGCGCGGCGTGGGGACCCATGCCCCAGGCGCTGCCCACGTAGTCCTCCAGGCCGGTGCCGCAGATGGTGGGCAGCTCGTCGTCACCGTCCCGGTACACCTTCACCTCGCCCTCGCCGTACCAGGCGCCCTCATCCAGCACCCGCACGCCGACGACGCAGCCCAGGAACCGTCCCGGTCCCCTCAGCCCGGCGGTGATCACCATGTCGCGCCGCATCGTCGTCGGGTTCTCCCGCCGGAAGGCCACGTGCAGGACGCCCATCGCCGGATCGAGCTCGGGCTGGAGCGTGTAGTCGACCTGGTAGTAGAGGGTGGTGGGTCGGCTCGAGCCGTTGACGAACTCGATCCGCATCCCGGCCCGGAAGGGCATGGGCACCCAGCTGTTGAACCCCCGCCCCTCGTTGGCCGCGGTGAGCGCCGAGGCGTAGTCCACCGGCCGCCCGTGGGGGAGTCCGAAGAAGTCGAGGCAGGGCACCGAGATGCTCGGCCCGTCCACCCCCTCGTGGAAGACCTCCAACACCATGGCCCGCATCCGTTCGGGCGGCCCGGGCGGGAACGTCATCCACAGGTGGCGCACCACTCCCGGGCCGTCCAGGTCGGCCAGCACCACCCGTTCCCCGGCGGCCACCCGGCGGCTGGGTGCTCCCTTGCGCCCCCCGTGGGTGGCGCCGCCGGCACCACGTGCCCCGGTGGGGTTCTCGAAGGTGGCGGCCCGGGCGTCGAGGCGCACGTCGATCACCGCCGGGTTGCCCATGGCCTCCTCGATCTCCATGTCCGTCCCCCATCTCGCACCGACCGTGGCCGACTCGGCCGCGCCGCGCCGGGCGACATCGTAGGAGCGGCCGCCCGACCCCCGCCCGGCCGACGCGGCACCGCCCCTGCACTAACGTCCCGCCGATGATCCTGTCCGATCGCACCATCCGTGAGGAGCTCGATGCCGGCCGCATCGTGATCGACCCGCTCGACCTGGGCTGCATCCAGCCGTCGTCGGTCGACCTGCACATCGACCGCTACTTCCGCGTCTTCCGCAACCACACCATGGGCCACATCGACGTGAAGCAGAACCTCGAGGATCTCACCGAGCTGGTCGAGATCGCCGAGGAGGACGCCTTCATGCTCCACCAGGGCGAGTTCGTCCTCGGCTCCACCATCGAGCGGGTGGCGCTGCCCACCGACATCGTGGCCCGCCTCGAGGGCAAGTCCAGCCTGGGTCGGCTCGGCCTGCTCATCCACTCCACCGCCGGGTTCGTCGACGCCGGCTGGGACGGCCAGCTCACCCTGGAGCTGTCCAACGTGGCCAACCTGCCCATCACCCTCTACCCGGGCATGAAGATCGGCCAGATCTCCTTCATCCGCATGACCACCCCCGCCGACGTGCCCTACGGCTCGGCCGCGGTGGGCAGCAAGTACCAGGGCCAGCGCGGCCCCCGCCCCAGCCGCTACTGGGAGAACTTCACCTCCGACTGAGTCAGCCCTGGAGGTCGGTGAGGCCTCGGCCGGCGATGGTCTGGTGGGTCCGGTAGGCCTCGCGCTCCTCGGGCGTGCGGCCCAGCACCGTGGTGACCAGGGCCAGGAAGTCGTTGGCGTGGAACGGGCGGGTGATGAACTCGTCCACCCCCGAGTCGAAGGCCAGCACCCGGTTGGCCGTGGTGGTGGCCACGATGATCACCGCCGGGTTGTCCAGCTCGGGCTTGCGCCGGATGGCCTCGAGCACCGAGAAGCTGGTCGCCGTGCCGGCGGTGAAGTCCAGGATCACCGCGTCGATCGACGACTGGTGCGCGGTGAGCTCCTCGAGGGCGCCATCGCTGCTGTGGGCTCGGAAGGCCACCAGGTGACCCGACGACTGCAGCACCCGGCACAACAGCTCGCACATGTCCTCGTCGTCGTTGACGACCAGGACGCCCTTGGACACGTCGGGGCGGAGCGTCGGCGTCAGACGCCGACGACCGGTCAGTCTTGGACCGTCTCAGCAACGAGCTCGCTCTTTCGTTCGCCCTCTTCGATGGCCTCGAGGAGGTGCATGGAGATGTCGGCCACCTTCAGCTCGTCCTCCTCTTTGCCCTGACTCTTCACTCCGTCGTCGATCATGATGTAGCAGAACGGGCAGGCGGTGGCGATCCGGCTGGCCCCGGTGGCGATCAGCTCCTGGCTGCGCTCCACGTTGACCTGCTTGCCGATCGACTCCTCCATCCACATGCGGGCCCCGCCGGCGCCACAGCACATGCCCTTGGTGCCGTTGCGGCTGGCCTCGACGATCTCGATGCCGCCCAGCGATCCGATCACGTTGCGCGGGGCCAGGTACACGTCGTTGTGGCGGCCCAGGTAGCACGAGTCGTGGTACACGACCCGCTCCTCGAGCCGGGCCTCGCTCAGGTCGAGCTGGCCCGAGTCGATCAGGAACTCGAGGAACTGGCTGTGGTGCACCACCTCGTAGTTGCCGCCGAGCTGGGGGTACTCGTTCTGCAGGGTGTTGAAGCAGTGCGGGCACTGGGTCACGATCTTGCGCACGCCCATGCCGTCGAGGGTCTCGATGTTCTGGGTGGCCAGCATCTGGAAGATGTACTCGTTGCCCGATCGGCGGGCCGGGTCGCCGGTGCACATCTCCGACGGACCGAGGATGGCGAAGCTGATGCCGGCCCGCTGCATCAGCTTGGACATGGCCTGGGTGACCTTCTTGTTCTTGTCGTCGAACGAGCCGGCGCAACCCACCCAGTAGAGGTACTCGGCCTCCAGCGGGCTGGTGCCGTCCACGATCTCGATGCCCTCGAGCTTGTCGGCCCAGTCGGCCCGGTCGGCCTGGCTCATGCCCCACGGGTTGCCCGAGTTCTCCATCGACCGGTAGGCGTTGCCCAGCTCGGTGGGGAAGTTGGACTCCATCAGCGACAGGTAGCGCCGCATGTCGAGGATCTTGTCCAGGATCTCGATGTTGACCGGGCAGATCTCGTCGCACGCCTTGCACGACGTGCACGACCACAGCTCCTCCGCGGTGATCCGCTCGAACACCGAGTCGGCCGATACCACGATGTCGGCGTCCACCCCGATGGGCGGCGACACGGCCGGGTCGCCCGTGCGGGCCATCACCTCGCCGGTCTTGAGCACGATCTCGCGGGGATCGAGGGGCTTGCCGGTGGCATGCGCCGGGCACACGCTGGTGCAGCGCCCGCACATGGTGCAGGCGTCGGTGTCGAGCAGCTGCTTCCAGGTGAAGTCCTCGATGGTGGAGGCGCCGAAGCTCTCGAGCTCGGTCTCCATCAGGTTGGGCATGGGCTTCATGGCGCCCTTGGGGCGATCGCGATCGCGCAGGTACATGTTCAGCGGCGCGGTGAACATGTGGCGCAGCATGGTGGTCGACAGGATGGCCAGGAACACGAAGAACGTGAGCACGTGGATGATCCACCACACCTCGTGCCAGCCGGCCAGGTGGCTGGTGTTCTGCACCGCCTTGGCGATGGGCCAGCCCACGTACGACCACTTCTCGATCGGGTTCATCCCGTCCAGGGCGATGCGGTAGCCCTCGGTGATGAACCCGGTCACGGCGAAGCTCAGGAACACGCCCAGGATCACCGCGTGCTCGGGCTTGGTCTTGATGCGGATCCGGTAGGGCCGCTGCACGTAGCGGCGCACGAGCGCCCACACCACACCGATCAGCAGGGCCAACCCGGCGGTGTTGGCCACCACCTTGAACCCGGCGTACACGTCGCCGTGCAGGAACTTGAGGCTGGTCGGCATCTGGTGGTTGATCTCGCTGACCGTGGTCACGCCCAGCAGCACCAGGAAGCTGAAGTAGATGAGCGAGTGCATGATGCCGGCGGCCGGGTCTCGCAGCAGGGTCTGCATGTAGGCCCCGGCCCGGAAGTCACGCAGGCGGCGGCCCACGTTCTCCGGGGTGGTGGCCCGGTTGTCGGGACGGCCGCGCTCCCAGTTCTTGGTGCGCTGGGCGAACAGCACCGCGCCGTAGATCAACAGGACGGGCACGACGATGTAGAAGCAGACGACCAGGGCCGCCGGGATGCCGCCGAACACCTCGCGCTGCTGGCCCGAGTGGTCGACCTGGGAGCTGGAGAACACCCAGCCGCTGAGGCCCGACAGCACGGTGACGATGGCGAAGCCGATGCCGATGCCGAGGATGATCTTGCGGGCGGTGCCGAACTTTGCACTCATACGATCACTGAACGTACTCGCGGCGCAGGTACCGAACTGCAATCGCCGTCACCACAGGTCAGACCGGCTCGGACGGGCGACGGGTCGGGCCGGCTCAGCCGTAGAGGTGGGCGTCGAGCTCGCGGACCTGACCGGCCAGCGTGGTGAGCATCTTGCGGCTCAGGGCGGGGACCTCTTCGAGCAGCGACAGGAACTCGCGTTGGCCGAGCACCAACAGGCTGAGGTCGGTCTTGGCTGTCACCGTGGCCGTGCGAGGTCCGCCGTCGAGCAGTGCCAGCTCCCCGAAGTGATCGCCGGCGCCGAACTTGGCGATGGTGGTGCCGTCACGAGACACCACGGCGTCGCCGGCCAGGATGATGAAGCATTCGCGGCCCACCTTGCCCTCCACCACCACTTCGCGTCCGGCCGTCACCTGCACCTCGTCGGCCGCCCGCGCCACCTTGGCCAGCTCCCGTTTGGAGAACGTCGAGAACAGTGGAACCGTGGCCAACTGCTCGAGGTAGGTGCCTTGGCTTGCCATGCCGCGAGCTTAGGTCCGACCGTCCGAGCAGGGGGGTGAGCGACCGCTCGGTTGGCACCGGCCGGCCGGGCTCCATCGTCCGGCCCGCCGCCGTTCACCGGCGGGAAACAGTTGCGAAATGTTCGTCCCGTACCGTCGGGCCATGGATGTCGTGCTCTTGCGGTGGCCGCTCGAGGAGCCCCGTCGTCAGCGGCTGGCGGACGAAGAACGGATGCGCCTGCTCCTGGTCGAGGGTGGGGCGGCCGCCCCCCGTTGCGAGGATTGTCTGGAGGACTGGATACGGGTGCCGGCCGACGAGGCCGACCTGCGAGCTCGCATCGACGCCCTGACCCGGCGCCACCACGCCCACGGTCAGGACCGTCCCGTGCTCGACCACGACGGGCTGCTGCGGTTCTCGGGCGGATGGGTCTCGCTCCCACCGGTCGAGGCCCGACTCACCGCCGCGCTGCTCGAGCGCTACGAGACGGTGGTGAGCCGCGATCAGCTGGCCCGGTCCGGCTGGCCCAAGGGGGCGCCGGGTCGCAACGCCCTGGACGTGCACGTGCTGCGCCTGCGGCGTCGCATCGCGCCGCTCGACCTGTCCATCAAGACCGTGCGGTCCCGCGGCTACCTGCTCGAGCCCAGCGCCCGGGTGGCGGGCAGCGATCTGGGCGCCGGACCAGGAGGCTCGCCGAGCCTGACCCCGATGGCCGACCGCTGGCCGGCGGCGTCAGCCTCGGTCGGCGCCTCGCAGGTCAGGGGCGGGCCTCGGCCTGGCGGGCCACGGCTTCGGCCGCGGCCCGGGCCGCCTCGACGTCACCCAGGTACCGCTCGTCGACGGCCAGGGCCTGGGCCGGACCGAAGTCGTCGCCCAGCTCGTAGCGGATGGGGACGCCGGTGGGCAGGTTCAGCTCGGCGATGTCGTCGTCGGAGATCCCGTCCAGGTGCTTGATGAGGGCCCGCAGGCTGTTGCCGTGGGCGGCCACCAGCACGGTGTGTCCGGCGGCCAGGTCGGGCACCACCGCGTCGTACCAGTAGGGCAGCATGCGGGCCACGACGTCCTTGAGGCACTCGGTGGCCGGCAACACGTCGGGGGCCAGCCCGGCGTAGCGGGGTCGAAGCGGGGTGGCGCTCGTCGTCGAGGTCCAGCGCCGGTGGGGGCACGTCGTAGCTGCGCCGCCACACCTTCACCTGATCGGCCCCGAACTGGGCGGTGGTCTGGGCCTTGTCCTGGCCCTGCAGGGCGCCGTAGGACCGCTCGTTGAGCCGCCAGCTGCGCCGCACCGGCAGCCACGACCGTCCCATCTCGGCCAGGGCCAGCTCCGCGGTGCGGATGGCCCGCACCTGCACCGACGTGTGGACCACGTCGGGGGCCACGCCGGCCTCGGCCAGCGTGGTGCCCGCGGCCCGGCCTTCGGCCCGGCCCTGCTCGGTCAGGTCGGCGTCGAACCAACCGGTGAACAGGTTCAGCTGGTTCCAGGTGCTCTGGCCGTGGCGCAACAGGATCAAGGTGTGGGTCACGGCCCGCGATCGTAGCCAGGCAAATCCTTCCACCCCGAGTTGATAATCATCGACTCAACTTTTATCCTGGAGCGCAACGCAATCTTTCGATCTGCAGCATCCACCGGCGGGCGACCCCCCACCACTACCAGCAACCTCAGGAGATTCATCATGGCCAAGGCCGTCGGCATCGATCTCGGAACCACCAACTCGGTCGTTGCCGTCCTCGAAGGCGGTGATCCCGTCGTGATCCCCAACGCCGAGGGATCCCGCACCACTCCGTCGGTGGTGGCGTTCGCCAAGAACGGCGAGGTCCTCGTCGGCGAGGTGGCCAAGCGCCAGGCGATCACCAACCCCGACCGCACCATCCGCTCGGTCAAGCGCCACATGGGCACGAGCTGGAAGATCGACATCGACGGCAAGGACTACGCCAGCCAGGAGATCTCGGCCCGCACGCTCATGAAGCTCAAGCGCGATGCCGAGGCCTACCTGGGCGACTCCGTGAACCAGGCCGTCATCACGGTGCCCGCCTACTTCGACGACGCCCAGCGCACCGCCACCAAGGAAGCCGGCCAGATCGCCGGCCTCGAGGTGCTGCGCATCATCAACGAGCCCACCGCCGCGGCGCTGGCCTACGGCCTCGACAAGGAAGACGCCGACCAGACGATCCTGGTCTTCGACCTGGGCGGCGGCACCTTCGACGTGTCGGTGCTCGAGATCGGCGACGGCGTGTTCGAGGTCAAGTCCACCCACGGCGACACCAACCTGGGCGGCGACGACTGGGACCAGCGCGTCATCGACTGGCTGGTCGACTCGTTCAAGGGCGACCACGGCGTCGACCTGGGCAAGGACAACATGGCCCTCCAGCGCCTCAAGGAGGCGGCCGAGAAGGCCAAGATCGAGCTGTCCGCCGTCCAGCAGACCCAGATCAACCTGCCCTTCATCACCGCCACCAACGAGGGCCCGCTGCACCTCGACTACCAGCTCACCCGCTCCAAGTTCCAGGAGCTGACCGCGGACCTGCTCGAGCGCTGCAAGGTCCCGTTCGAGCAGGCCGTCAAGGACGCCGGGCTGGCCAAGGGCGACCTCGACCACGTGATCCTGGTGGGCGGCTCGACCCGCATGCCGGCGGTGGCCGACATGGTCAGCGAGTTCACCGGCAAGGAGCCCAACAAGTCGGTCAACCCCGACGAGGTGGTGGCCATCGGCGCGGCGGTCCAGGCCGGCGTGCTCAAGGGCGAGGTGAAGGACGTCCTGCTGCTCGACGTGACCCCGCTGTCGCTGGGCATCGAGACCAAGGGCGGCGTCATGACCCGCCTGATCGAGCGCAACACCACCATCCCGACCCGCCGCACCGAGGTGTTCACCACCGCCGACGACAACCAGCCGTCGGTCGAGATCCACGTGCTCCAGGGTGAGCGCGACATGGCCTCGTACAACAAGACGCTGGGCAAGTTCCAGCTGGTCGACCTGCCGCCCGCGCCCCGCGGCGTGCCCCAGATCGAGGTCACCTTCGACATCGACGCCAACGGCATCGTGCACGTGTCGGCCAAGGACCGGGCCACGTCCAAGGAGCAGTCGATGACCATCACCGGTCAGAGCTCGCTCGACAAGGACGCCATCAACCAGATGATCAAGGACGCCGAGGCCCACGCCGAGGACGACCGTCGTCGCAAGGAGGAGGCCGAGGTCCGCAACAACGCCGACAGCCTCGTCTACCAGACCGAGAAGCTGCTCAAGGACCAGGGCGACAAGATCTCCCCCGACGAGCGCAAGACGGTCGAGGACCGCCTGGCCGACGTCCGCTCGGCCCTGTCGGGCAGCGACATCGAGGCCATCCGCACCAACACCGAGCTGCTCATGAACGCCAGCCAGGACTTCACCCAGAAGCTCTACCAGGCGGCGGCCGAGGCCGACGCGGCGGGCGGTGCGGCACCGGGTGGGGCCGGCGCGACCAGCGAGGCGCCCAACGACGACGACGTCGTGGATGCCGAGATCGTCGACGACGACGAGGCCAGCTGAACATGGCCCGATCCGACGACGAACCCACCAACGGGCAGCCGGCCCAGGGTTCGGGGGGACCACGTCCCTCCGAACCCGGCGGCCCGCCCGGGTCTGAGCCGGTCGATCCCGGCGTCGGCGCTCGACGACCTGATGCGCGACTCCCAGGCCGAGGCCCGAGGCGGTGGCCGACGAGATCGACGAGGAGCTGGGCCAGATGCTGGCCGGCGTCGACAGCCGGGCCCTGATGGCCGAGCGCGACGAGTTCCGCGACGCCCTCCAGCGGCTCAAGGCCGAGTTCGACAACTACCGCAAGCGCACGGCCAAGGCCGAGGCCGAGACCCGCGAACGGGCCTCGGAGTCCCTGGTGGTCGAGCTGCTGCCGGTGCTCGACGCCTGCGATGCCGCCGTCGTGCACGATGCGCCCGACGTCGGGCCCATCTCCAAGATGTTGCTCGAGACCCTGCAGAAGCAGGGCCTCGAGGCCATGGTGGTGGAGGGGCAGGTGTTCGACCCGCTGATGCACGAGGCGGTGCTGCACGAACCGGGCGAGGGCGGCGAGAGCGTCGTCACCGAGAGCTTGCGCACCGGCTATCTCTGGAAGGGTCGCGTCCTGCGACCCGCCATGGTCAAGGTCAAGGGCTGACCGATCGGCGGCTGCCGATCGGCGCCGTCAGAACAGGAGAGCAGGCCGTTGGCGCCACAGCGCGAATGGTTCGAGAAGGACTACTACAAGACGCTCGGCGTCTCTGAGAGCGCGCCCGCCAAGGACATCACCAAGGCCTACCGCAAGCTGGCCCGCGAGCTGCATCCCGATGCCAACCCCGGCGATGCCACCGCCGAGGACCGGTTCAAGGAGGTCTCGGCCGCCTACGACGTGGTGGGTGACGAGGCCAAGCGCAAGGAGTACGACGAGGTCCGTCGACTGGGTCCGATGGCGGGCATGGGTGGCGGTGGTCCGGGGTTCGGGTCGCGCGGCTTCGGTGCCGGTCCGGCCGCGGGGCACAACGACTTCAACTTCACCTCCACCGACATCAACGACCTGCTCGGTGGCCTGTTCGGCCGCGGGGGCCGCGACGCCGGTGCCGGCCCGTCGCGCGGTCCGGGCCCCCAGCGCGGTGCCGATCTCGAGGCCGAGCTGCACCTGGGCTTCCTCGAGGCGGTCAACGGGGTCGAGACCTCGGTCAACCTCACCTCGGAGGCGACCTGTTCGACCTGCCACGGCAGCGGGGCCAAGCCGGGAACGGCTCCGGTCACCTGCCCGCGCTGCAACGGTCGAGGCGTGCTCGACGACAACCAGGGCTTCTTCTCGTTCAGCTCGCCCTGTCCCGAGTGCGGGGGTCGGGGCACGCTGGTCACCGAACCGTGCCCGACCTGCCACGGCCGAGGGGTGGAGCGGCGGCGCCGCGAGGTCAAGGTGCGCATCCCCGCCGGGGTGACCGACGGCCAGCGCATCCGCATCAAGGGCCGGGGCGGCCCCGGTCGCAACGGCGGTCCGCCGGGCGACCTCTACGTGATCGCCCAGGTGGCCCCTGACCCGTTGTTCGGCCGCGATGGTCGCAACCTCACCCTGACCGTGCCGGTGACCTTCCCCGAGGCGGCCCTGGGCACCAAGCTCAAGGTCCCGACGCTCGAAGGCGATCCGGTCACGCTCAAGCTCCCGAGCGGCACCAGCTCCGGGCGGGTGTTCCGCATCAAGGGCCGCGGCGTGCCGGCCAAGAAGGGCCGCGGCGACCTGATGGTCACCATCGAGGTGGCCGTACCGACCAAACTGACCAGCGAAGAGCGCCGCGCCGTCGAGGCCTTGGCCGAGGCCACCACGGCGTCGCCCCGAACGCATCTCGGGGTGTGAACCATGGGAGGTAGGCAGCCATGAGCGACAGCTCCCGATCCCGAGCGGTCTACGTCATCTCGGTGGCCGCCGAGCTGGCCGGCGTGCACCCCCAGACGCTGCGCATCTACGAGCGCAAGGGCCTGCTCGAGCCGGCACGCACCGGCGGCGGCAGCCGTCGCTACAGCGACGACGACATCCATCTGCTCCAACGCATCCAGGACCTCACCGAGTCGGGTCTCAACCTGGCCGGGGTCAAGCGGGTGCTCGAGCTCGAGGCCGAGAACGAGCAGCTGCGTCGCGAGCTGGCCGACGCCCGCTCCCAGGCCACCGAGGCGGTGGAGCGGACCCACCGCAAGTACCGCCGCGACCTGGTGCCCTTCAGCCAGGCCGTCATGGTCTACGGCCGCGACCGCTCGATCTTCACCGACCGCTGAGCGTCCGCCACCCTCAGCCAGGGCACGGTTCGAGTTCATTCGTTCGTGTCGACGAGGGATGAGGCGGGTCAGCTCGCCTCGGTCGAGTACGGGCTGACCCGAGGGGCCAGCCGGCGGCCCGTGAGTTCGGCGGCGAGTTGCTCGGCGTTCGTGCCCTGCGGTTGGGGAAGGACGTGTGCTCGATGGTCTGTGTCGAGCAGCAGCACACGCGGCTTGCGCTCGTCGGTGGCCAGGATGGCCACGATCTTGGACCAGTCGAAGGCTTGGCAAGGTCGTCGAGGACCCGCGCGGCATGGGTCACCTCCTCTTCGGCGAACGGGCGGAACAAGCCGTAGCCCACCCGGCTGAGCAGGATCAGACGACCGCCGGGGGTGACGGCGACCAGGCCTTCGTTGCCCTCCCGTCCGCACACCCGATAGATGGATCGGACCTCGGACCAAGGGGTCGTCGCGGTTCGACCTCCCACACGGAAGGCGATGCCATCGGGCCCGGCGCGCAGCCGAGCGGACAGGGTGACGACGGCCAGCCAGACCAGCCCGGCGGCGATGGCGACCAGCAGGAACGTCGATGCCAGGTCGGCGTCCCGGGCCGACAACACGGCGCCGACCAAGAGGGCGCCAGCGACCGGGCCGAAGAAGGCGGCCATGAGGACGTTCGCAGGCCGGGTGCCGCGCAGATCCACTGCCTGTTCGTCGCTCGCCGCACCCGCGCTCACCGTCTGAGTATCGTCGACGTCGCCCCCTGCGTCACGGGAACCTCAGAGGTGGATGACCTCTACGCCGGGTAGCTCGTCGAAGTCGGTGTCCTGCGTGGCCACCGCGGCGCGATGCACGAGGGCAGTGGCCGCGATCAGGGCGTCGACGACCCGCGGATTCCGCCCGGCGGCGCGAACCTCGGCGCACAGTTCGGCGAAGGCGTCGGCCACGGCCTCATCGACGGGGAGCGCCTCATGATCTCGGCGCGCCACCTCCAACGACGAAAGTCGCCGAGCGCGGATCATGGGATCGTCGGCGCGGAGCACCCCCAGTCGCAGCTCGGCCACGGTCATGACCGACACCGCGGTTTCGGCGTCGGGCGGGAGCATGCCGAGGGCCCGACCGGACTCGGCGGCGATGAAGAAGGACGTGTCGAGCACGACCCTCACAGGTCGTCGATGCGCTCGCCGAGGACGTCGGCCAGCTCGTCTCGAAGAGCGGCGTCTGCCCGGTGGCCGCCAACGGCGCGTTGCACTTCGTCGGCCGGCACCCACTGGCGACGGCGGGCCAGCGGCACCAGCTCGGCTACCGGTCTCCGATCCACCAAAACGGTCAGGCGCTCTCCCGCCTCCACGCGTCGCAGCACCTCGCTGGTGTGGTTGCGTAGCTCTCGAAGCGGTATGTCGGACACGTCTGTAGCTTATCAGCTACAGCCGCGGTGTGGCCCGGGACCTGGCCTCTCAGACCCCTGGGTCGGTCGGGGCCGAGCCGCGGCGTTGGAGGCCGGCGCGGATGAGCCAGGCGCCGAGCACCAGCACGATCAGGCCCAGCACCGCGTAGAAGGGGTGGCCGGTCATAGCCGATCCCTTGGCCGCGCCCAGTCCTTGGGCGATCCAGAGGATGCCGATCAGGGCCAGCACCACCCCACCGATCACTCTCGGCCACATGACGTCTCCGATCCCGGCCCGAGCCAGATGTCGGGCCGATGTGGGCTTCGTCGCCAACGCCCCGCCGGTTCGGTTCAGCCCTCGGGCTCGAACCCGAGACCCGGCGAGCCGTCCGGGGCATCGGGCAACTCGACCGCGGCCACCATCTCCGCCCCCCACCTGGTCATCGACTCCTCCTCGCCGCTCATCAGGCGCTTCCAGATCCGCTGGAGGGGGAACACCAGCGACCCGTCCACCATCACCAGCTGGGTGTCGGTGGACGCGGCCTTGTCGTCGTCCAGCCCGCCCCAGTGCCATTCGCCCCCGGCAGATCGGCGCAGCACCTCGCCGCAGTAGCTGCCCAGGGCGAACATCCACGGCCCCAGCCGGTTCGACAGCAGCGTTTCGGTGGCCTCGAGCTCGGGTCGGCGTGTTCGTCGAGGAACCGGTCCACCTCGGCCAGGCTGGCCAGGGTGAAGTCCAGCCGGTAGCCGTAGGCGGCCAGCTCGGTGGCGATCTGGTCGGCCGCGCTGGCGATGTCCTCGTAGATGGTGCCCACGATCGGGCCTCCTGGGGCATCGGTCCTCGACAACTGGTGGTGCCGGTGCGGCCGGCTCCTGCGAGACTCCCATCATGGTGGCCGAGCACTGCGACGAGTGCCGATTCGACGGGGGCCGGTGGACCGACCAGGACGTGCTCACCACCCTGGGCGTGCTGGGCCCCTTGTGGGACGGCTACCTGGAGGGCGCCGACGAACGGGTGCTCCACACCCGCCCGAGCCCCGAGCAGTGGTCGATCGCCGAGTACACCGACCACCTGGGCCAGACGCTGTGGGCCATGCGCTTCCTGGTGGCGGTGGCCCGGGAGACGCCCGGCCACGACCTGGGCGAGGTGCACGGCCGGCCCTTCGATCCCGAACCGGCCGCCGTCGACCTGGCGGCGGCGCGGGCCCGGCTGTCCGACGAAGCCGCCCGACTGGCCGCCGCCCTGGCCGAGGTCGAGGTGCAGCAGTGGCCCACGGCCACGGTCGCCTTCACCGACCAGATCGTCGATCTGGGCTGGATCGGGCGCCACGGCATGCACGACGCCATGCACCACCTCCACGACGTCGGTCGCATCCGAGTGGCCCTGGGCGACGGGGTGCCCCACCAGCTCGGCGAGGTCTCCCATCTGGCCGTCTCGGGTGGGGGCGTGCCCAAACGAGGCGTCGACCGGATCGAGGTGGGTTGGTCGGGGGCCGACGGTGACGTGCAGACCGATCGTCGCCATCATGGCCGACCCTTCCAGGCGCTGTCCCTGTGGAGCGAGGAGGTCATCGCCGCCCTCCGGGCCGAGGGCCACCCCATCGAGGCCGGTCTGGCCGGGGAGAACGTCACCGTGACCGGCGTCGACTGGACCCACGCTGCGGCCCGGCACGCAGATCCGGGTGGGCACGGTGGTGGGCGAGATCTCGTCGTACGCCACCCCGTGTGCCAAGAACGCCGACTGGTTCGCCGATGGCCACTTCCGTCGCATGGACCACGACGACCGCCCGGGTTGGAGCCGCCTCTACGCCACGGTGCTGCGACCCGGACACGTCCGACTGGGCGACGCCGTCGAGATCGAGCCGACTCGACTGCCCTTCGGTCGGCGAGCCTCCCTGCGGGCGCCTTCGGCATCTGGGTGTCATCGGTGCCGCGCTCCGGCCTGGCGGCCTCCGCCTTCTGGGCCCCCGGTCGGTCAGTCGCGCACCGACAGGCTGAGGGCGAAGTCGCCGGCCGGGTCGGTCATCCACCGCTCCAGCCGGAGCCCGGCCTCGGCCAGCTCGGCTTCCACCCCGGCGCCGCCGGAACTTGGCGCTGATCTCGGTGCGCATCTCCTCGCCGGCCGCGAACGACACCTCCAGACCGAGCGCGCGCACCCGCACGGTCTGGTCGACCTGTGAGCGCAGCCGCATCTCGATCCACTCCTCGAGCGGGATCGAAGCGGGCCACGTGGACGAACTGGTCGAGATCGAAGTCCGCGTCCAGCTCCCGGTTGACCACGGCCAGCACGTTCAGGTTGAACTCGGCGGTCACCCCGGCGGCGTCGTCGTAGGCGGCCTCGAGCCGGGCCACGTCCTTGACCAGGTCGGTGCCGAGCAGGAACCGGTCGCCCGGCGCCATGCCATCGGCCAGGTCGGCCAGGAACCGCTTGCGATCGGCCGGGGCGAAGTTCCCGATCGTCCCGCCCAGGAAGACGACCAGGCGGCGACCGCCGCGGGGCAGCTGGCCCAGGTGGCGCTCGAAGTCGCCCACCACGGCGTGGACCTCGACGCCGGGGTACTCCGCGCTGATGGCCTCGGCCGCGGCTCGCAGGGTGGTCTCGCTGATCTCGAAGGGCCCGAAGCGGGTCGAGCTGGCCGGCGTCGGCCAGCGCGTCGAGCAGCACGCGGGTCTTCTCCGAGGTGCCCGAACCCAGCTCGACCAGCGTGTCGGCCCGGAGACCTGCCACGATGGCGGGCGCCTCGGCTCGCAGGATCGCCCGCTCACGCTCGGTCGGGTAGTACTCGGGCAGGCGGGTGATGGCGTCGAACAGCTCGCAGCCCCGGTCGTCGTAGAACCACTTGGGCGGCAGCTCCTTGGGGGTGGCGGTCAGGCCGCGACGCACGTCGGCCCGCAGGGCGTCCTCCAGGTCGTGGGGACCCATCAACACGTCGATGTGGACGCCGCCCCGCCCGCCTCGGCGGCGTTTTCGGCTCGGGGGCGCGGTCATGGGTGGACCTCCGCGGGAGTCGGACCGAACTGGGCGAGAGACACGGCACCGTCGACCACGCGCACCAGCGTGTGGTCGGGCACCTCCTGCCAGTCCGCGTCGTCGTCGTAGGGCTCCGAGGCCACGATCACCGCGCCCGGGCGGGGCACGTCGTGGCGCAGGAACAGGCTGTTGCCCCACCGGGTGGCCACCAGCTCGTGGCCGTCGGTCAGCACCAGGTTGTACTTGCCCAGCGGCAGGTCTCCCGGACCGGGCTGGTCGGGCCGGGGGGCATGACCCTCGGCTTCGGCCTGCGCCAGCGCCAGCACCAGACCGGTCAGCGCCCACGGCCAGGTCCTCGCCGGCCGCCAACCGGTCCAGCACCAGGCCGAACAGCACCTCGCTGTCGGCATCGCTGGTGATCGATGCCGCCGTGTCCGGGCTCAGCTCGGCCCGCAGCTGCTCGCGCCGCCCCTGGCGGTACCCGGCCACGAAGCCGTTGTGGGCGAAGCTCAGCCGGCCCCGCACGAACGGGGCGTTGCCGGCCACCTCGGTGGGCGAACCCGGCGACTTGTGCCGCACGTGGGCCACGAACCGCCCGGCCTCGCACGGTGGCCAGCTGGGCCAGGCCCGTCGGCGTCGTCGGGCATGGACGGTGGCCGACCGGTAGCGCTTGGGGATCTCGTCGGCTGAGCCGGCGGCGGCGTCTCGGGGTACCAGGCGATCCCCCAGCCATCGGGGTTCACCGTGCCGCTGGTCTGGAGGCGGGACGCCGCGCACTGCACCAGCAGCGAGTGGTCGGGCGCCGACCAGCAGGTCGGTGACGGGCACGGGGGCGCCCCAGTAGGCCAGCAGGCGGCACATGGCTCAGGCGTCCCGGGCGCAGCGGAAGCCGGCGAAGATCTGGCGACGGATCGGGTAGTCCCAGTTGCGGAACGAGCCCCGCACCGCGCTCGGGATCGGTGGCCCAGGACCCGCCCCGCAGCACCTTGTACTCCGGGCCCCAGAACACCTCGGAGTACTCCCGGTAGGGCCAGGCCTCGAAGCCCGGATAGGGCTCGAAGTCCGACGCCGTCCACTCCCACACGTCGCCGATCATGGCCCGACAGCCCCATCGGCTCACCCCCGCCGCGGTGGCCCGGCGCCGGCGGCGGTCCGTCGAGGCGCTGCCCCAGGTTGGCCCGGGCGGAGCCGGGCGCGGCGTCGCCCCACGGCCAACGAGTGGACGCTCGCGTCGCCGGGCCCGCCCACCGCGGCCCGCTCCCATTCGGCCTCGGTGGGCAGGCGCTTGGCCGACCACCGGGCGTAGGCGTCGGCCTCGTACCAGCCGACGTGTTGCACGGGTTCGTCGAGGTGGTCGTCGAGGTCCGACGATCCGGCCGAAGCGCAGGACGGTCCACTGACCCGGGCGCGGTGCGCTGCCAGAACTGGGGATGTTCGAGCTGCTGGTCCTGGCGCGAGGCCCAGCCCGGACGGCTCCCACAGACGAGCATCGTCGTAGCCGCCGTCGTCGATGAAGGCCAGGAAGTCGCGGTTGGTGACCGCCACGGCGTCCATGCGGAAGGGGGCCAGGTCGACCAGGTGCGCCTGCCGCTCGTTGTCATAGGCCCACGGCTCGCGTCGACGTGCCCAACCGGAACGGGCCGCCGTCGACCGCCACCATGCCGTCGGGACCCGGCGTCGGGCACCAGCCCGAGGCGGCGTCGAGGCGGTCGTCGGCGGTCCGCCAGCGGTGGCTCGGCCGGGACCGACGGGTGGCGGGGTGGAGGCCAGCCCGCGGAGCTGATGGGTGGCCAGCAGGGTCTCGTCGTGCTGGTGCTCGTGTTGGATCACCATCCCGTACACGAAGTGATCGGCCAGCAGCCGGGCGGCGGACGGATCGGCGATCGAGTCGGTCGAGCCGCTCCAGCAGGTCGAGCACCTCACCGCGGACCCGGCGGAGGTAGGCGCGGGCCTCGGCCGGACCCAGCACGGGCAGCGACGGACGCTCCCAGCGCGGATGCTCGAACGCGTTGTACAGATCGTCGAGCGTCGGGATCGATGGCCGGGCGCCCGTCGATGGCGCGCAGCAGCCAGAGCTCCTCGTAGTTGCCGATGTGGGCCAGGTCCCAGACCGACGGCGACATGAGCGGTCGACACCTGGGCGCGCTGGTCGTCCTCGCTCAACAGGTCGACCAGTCCCAGGGTGCGCTGGCGGGCGCGCTCGAGCGCGGCGGCCACGGAGACCACGTCCGGGCGACGGCGAGCGAGGTCGGGTGCCGACGGGCCCATCAGCGGTTGGTCCCCACCAGGGCGGCTTCGGGGCGCTCGGCGGGCGGGAACAGGTCACCGGTTCGGCGCCAGGCATCGACCCGGTCGTCGGCCGGCGACACGCCCTCGTCGCACCCATCGGTCGGCGTAGGCCTCGACCAGGTCGCGCCGTTCCGGTCCACACCGGCCGCGGCCAGCGCCTCCAGGGCCAGGTCGAAGACGGCGATGGCGCTGCCGCCCAACACCGGGTGACCGAGGCCGAGCTGGGCCGCGTCGACCCAGAGCTCGGCGCTGTCGGCCAGCAGGTCGTCGAGCGCGGGTGGCCAGCGCGGGTTCGCCGAGCAGGGCGCCGGTCACGGCCACCGCCACCTGCCAGGCCGGCGACGGCAGGGCGTCGAACATGCGCAGCTCCAGCCAGCCCTTGGGGCGCACGGGCGGGAACAGCGTGGTCAGGTGGTAGCGGAGGTCGTCGAGGGTGGGCCATCCCAGCTCGTGGCCGTCGGCCACCCAGTCGCCGAATCGCAGCGGTTCGATCATCGGGACGAAGCCCCCGTCCGCCGCGTCGACCAGCATGACCCGGGCGTCGAGGGCGTAGCTGGTCCAGGCCGTGACCGGATCGCAGTCGCACGCCACCGGCGCGGAGCGGGTGGGGTCGAGCGACCACCAGGCCCGCAGCCGGCTGGACTGCCAGCCGCTGGGCTGGCCGCCGGAGAAGGGCGAGTTGGCGAAGCAGGCGATGAGCGTGGGGCCCAGCTCGTTGGCCAGCCGCCACCGGGCCACGACCTGGTCGGGCTCGCCCAGCCCGACGTTCACCTGGATGGCGGCGGTGTTGCACATCATGGTGCGACCGGCACGACCCAGGTGGTCGAAGTACCGCTCCATGGCCTGGTAGCGGGGGGCCACCGCCACCCGCTCGGGCGGCCGCAGCGGGTCGGCGCCCAGGGCGATCAGCTCGACCTGACAGGCTTCGCACGCCTCGTCGAGCACCGCCAGGTCGGCGGCCGCCGCCGTGCACACGTCGTCGATGGTGCGGAACGGCGCCGAGCTCAACTCGAGCTGGCCGCCCGGCTCGAGGGTGAGGCGGCTTCCCGCCGGGAGGGGTGACAGGCGCTCGATCAGCCCGGTGGCCTCGGCCACGGGCAAGCGGCGGTCGCGTCGACCCTGGCTGGTGAGCCACTCGAGCTCCACGCCCAGGCCGTGGGCGTCGGCCGACGGGCCGAACACCTCCTCGGCCACGAGCGCGGCCACCTGGTCGATGGTCAGCGACCGCTGCGCGCCAGGCATGTCAGTGGTGACCGAACCGGGAGTGCACCCAGTCGGTGTCGCGGATGGCGGGCAGGCGGATCCAGGCGTGCTGGAGCCACATCGTGGAGAGCGGGCTGCTCGGGGCGTCCACCTTGCTGGCCTCCTTCACCGGACCCTCGGGAGGGTCGGGTATCGCCGGTTCGCATCACGCTACCCAGGAGTCGTCGCGCCTAGCCGGGACGGGGACGGCAGTTTCGCGAGTGTTTTCCCGGTCGGCTCCCGGCTTGGCTCTCGCCGGTTCCCCGACCGTTGCCGGTGACCCGGCCCGGCGCGAGGGTGGATCAGGAGCCGCCGTTCGCCGATCGCAGGTGGACGTTGTCCCCAGAACTTGATACACTGAGTGTCAACTTTCCTAAGTGCCTACTGTGTGGTGGAGATCCCCTTGGCTCTCGATCCGAATCGCTGGACCCTCAAGACCCAGGAGGCGTTGAACCACGCCATCGAGTCGGCGAGGACCAACGCCAACCCCGAGGTCACGCCCGACCACCTGCTGGTGGCGCTGCTGGGTCAGGACGAAGGTGTCGTGCTGCCCGATCCTGGCCAAGGTGGGCAAGCCGCCCTACCAGGTGCGCACCGAGGCCGAAGCCGCGGTCGAGCGTCTGCCCAAGGCGTACGGCAGCGACGCCCGCATGAGCCGCGAGCTCACCACGCTGCTCGACGCGGCCGACGCGGCGCGCCGGGAGCTGCACGACGAGTACCTGTCCACCGAGCACCTGCTGCTGGCCCTGGCCGAGCGGCTGGGGGTCGACCGCGAGGATCTGCTGGCCGCGCTGGCCCAGGTGCGCGGCAGCCACCGGGTCACCAGCCAGAACCCCGAGGAGCAGTACCAGGCGCTGGAGAAGTACGGACGTGACCTGACCGAGGCGGCCCGGGCCGGTGAGATCGATCCGGTCATCGGGCGCGACGACGAGATCCGCCGGGTGATCCAGGTGCTGTCGCGTCGCACCAAGAACAACCCGGTGCTCATCGGCGAGCCCGGTGTGGGCAAGACCGCCATCGTCGAAGGCCTGGCCCGGCGCATGGTCGAGGGCGACGTGCCCGAGAGCCTCAAGGACAAGCGCCTGATCGCGCTCGACCTGTCGTCGATGGTGGCCGGCGCCAAGTACCGCGGCGAGTTCGAGGAGCGGCTCAAGGCGGTGCTCAAGGAGATCACCGACAGCGACGGCGAGGTCGTCACCTTCATCGACGAGATGCACACCGTGGTCGGCGCCGGCGCCGGCAGCGAGGGCGCCATGGACGCGGGCAACATGCTCAAGCCCATGCTGGCCCGGGGCCAGCTGCGCATGATCGGGGCCACCACCCTCGACGAGTACCGCAAGTACATCGAGAAGGACGCCGCGCTCGAGCGCCGCTTCCAGCAGGTGTTCGTGGGTCAGCCCAGCGTGGAGGACTCCATCGCCATCCTGCGCGGCCTCAAGGAGCGCTACGAGGTCCACCACGGCGTGCGCATCCAGGACTCGGCCCTGGTGGCCGCGGCGGTGCTGTCGGACCGGTACCTGACCGGTCGGTTCCTGCCCGACAAGGCCATCGACCTGATGGACGAGGCCGCGTCCAAGCTGCGCATCGAGATCGACTCGATGCCCACCGAGATCGACGTGGTCGAGCGCCGCATCCGCCAGCTCGAGATCGAGCGGGTGGCACTGGCCAAGGAGACCGACGCCGTGTCGCTCGAGCGGTTGGCCGCCATCGACGAGGAGCTGGCCAACCTGGGCGAGCAGTCGGCGGGCATGAAGGCGCACTGGCAGGCCGAGAAGGACGCCATCGCCCAGATCCGCGATCTCAAGGAGCAGCTCGAGGCCAAGCGCACCGAGCTCGAGCGCGAACCCGACCTCGAGAAGGCGGCCGAGATCCGATACGGCCAGCTGCCCGACCTGGAGCGTCGCATCGACGAGGCCACCAAGTCGCTGGCCGAGCTGCAGGCCGACCAGAAGATGCTCAAGGAAGAGGTCGACGACCAGGACATCGCCGAGGTGGTGAGCCGCTGGACGGGCGTGCCCCTGTCCCGGCTGATGGAGGGCGAGCTGCACAAGCTGGTCCACCTCGAGGAGCTGCTGCACGCCCGGGTGGTCGGCCAGCAGGACGCGGTCACGGCCGTGGCCAACGCCATCCGTCGCAGCCGCGCCGGCCTGTCCGACCCGAACCGTCCCATCGGCAGCTTCCTGTTCCTCGGCCCCACCGGTGTGGGCAAGACCGAGTTGGCCCGATCGCTGGCCGAGTACCTGTTCGACGACGAGCGCGCCGTGGTGCGCATCGACATGAGCGAGTACATGGAGAAGCACTCGGTGTCCCGCCTGATCGGTGCGCCTCCGGGCTACGTGGGCTACGACGAAGGCGGTCAGCTGACCGAGGCCGTCCGGCGCCGGCCCTATGCGGTGGTGCTGCTCGACGAGATCGAGAAGGCCCATCCCGACGTGTTCAACGTCCTGCTGCAGCTGCTCGACGACGGTCGCCTGACCGATGGTCAGGGTCGCACGGTCGACTTCACCAACGTCGTGCTGATCATGACCTCCAACCTGCCGGGCGATCCCCGCGACTTCTTCAAGCCCGAGTTCATCAACCGGATCGACGACATCGTGCGGTTCCGCTCGCTGACCGAGGCCGATCTGGGTCAGATCGTCGACCTGCAGCTGGCCGTGCTGGCCCGCCGGGTGGAGGCCAAGCGGATGACCCTGGTGGTCACCCAGGCGGCCCACGACGTGCTGGCCAAGGAGGGCTTCGACCCGGCGTTCGGGGCTCGACCGCTCAAGCGGCTCATCCAGCGCGAGATCGGCGACCGCCTGGCCATGGCGCTGCTCGACGGCCAGTTCACCGAAGGCGACGTGGTCACCGTCGACGCCGACGACGACCACCACATCGTCCTGCGCTGACCGCAGACTTCGCTGCCCTACCGCGATCGGTCGTGCACTCCCGGCGGTGCGCATCGCCATCCGGGGTGCCGATCGGTTCCGGCAGGCGTCGGCCGCTGGCGGGCTGCGCCGTGCCACCGCCGCGATCCGAACGCCGAGGTGCTGACGCCCGGAGGTGCACAATCGGTCTAGGTCGCGCTGATCCGGCCTCTGGGTTCCAGGCGGGACTTGAGGCGCAGGAACGGGTCCTCGACCAGCAGGAACGACAGCACCGCCATCACCCCGCTGACCGCCAGGCGCAGGACGGTGAGCGGGACGAACGCCCAGTGGATGCGGCCGCCGTTGAGCACCAGGAACACCGGCCAGTGCCACAGGTACAGGCCATAGGAGATCCGCCCGATGCTGACCAGCGGCTGGTGGCGCAGCAGTCGGCTGGTCAGCCCGCGGGCGTAGAGGTCCGCGATGAGCACGGTGGTCACCACCACGAACAGCAGGTAGCCCCACTCGGTAGAGGGCCCGGACTGGTCAGGCTCACGGTGGCCGCGGCCGCGCCCACCGCCACCAGGGCCGCCAGGTCCCACCCACTGCGTCGATCGGCGGGTCATGCCCTCGGTGCAGCGCGGGTCGCAGGAGGGTGAGCGCGGCCAGCCCGCAGCCGAGCAGCAGGCCGTCGGCGTGGGTGTCGAGCCCGAAGTACAGACGGCGGTCGGGGACGCCGTGGTGGGCCAGGACGGCCCGCAGGACGGCTGACGCCAGCGCCGCCACCAGCGCCACCAGACCCACCGCCTTCACCCCGCCGGCCCGGTGGGCCAGGATCAGGATGAGCGGCCAGACCACGTAGAACTGCTCCTCGATGCTGAGGGACCAGGCGTGGTCGAGCAGGCCGAAGGCGGGTTGGGTGTGGAGCGCCTGCACCCAGTTCATGTGGTAGGTGGCGGTGGCGAAGATGTCGCTGCCAGGTGCGGACCAGCTGATCGTGGGGCAGCCAGAAGGTGGCGTAGATGGCGCAGGCCAGGCACACCACCACCAGCGCCGGGAACAGTCGCAGGATGCGGCGGAGGTAGAAGTGGCCCAGGGCGATGTGGTCGGTCGCCCTCGCGCTCCTCGAGCAGGAGCCGGGTGATCAGGAAGCCGCTCAGCACGAAGAAGACGTCGACGCCCAGGAAGCCGCCCTTGGCCCAGGACACGTTGGCGTGGAACAACATCACCGCCGCGACGGCCAGGGCCCGGAGCCCGTCGAGCTCGGGTCGATAACCAAGGGCGGCGGCTCGGGTCTTCACCTGGCCCAGGACGGTACCCGGCCCGGCTCGCCCGCTCGGCTGATGGCGCGGCCCTGATCCGGCGGAGACCGTAGGCCACGGTTAACATCGGCCGAGTGTCCGCCGAAGCACCGACGATCCGGCGCGCCGGCAGCTCCGTCGACGACCTCCACCGCCCAGGCCGAGCCGAGCCGACCCACCATCCCCTTCCTGCCTGGGGTGGAGGGCTTGCGCGGCCTGGCCCTGCTGGCCGTGCTGCTGTACCACAACGGGTTCTCGTGGGCCCAGGGCGGGTTCCTCGGCGTATCCACCTTCTTCACCCTGTCGGGGTTCCTGATCACGCTGCTGTTGATCTGGGAGTTCTCCACCACCAACCGCATCAGCCTGCGCGGGTTCTGGGGCCGCCGCTACCGCCGCCTGATGCCGGCCTCCCTGCTGTGCCTGGCCGGTGTGTCGTCTTCGGCGCCACGGTGGCCACGCCGGGACAGGTGGCCAGCCTGCGTGGCGACGTGATCTCGGCGCTGGCCTATGTGGCCAACTGGCACTTCATCTTCACCGGCCAGTCCTACGCCAACCTCTTCCAGGCCCCGTCGCCGGTGCTCCACTTCTGGTCGCTGGCCATCGAGGAGCAGTTCTACCTCGTGTTCCCGGTGGTGGTCGTGGTCACCTTCAAGCTGTTCAAGGGATCGCGGCGGGCGGTCTTCGTCGTGCTGGCCGTGCTGTCGGCGGCCTCGCTGGCCAGCATGCTGGTGCTCTACTCGAACAGCCACGACGTGACCCGGGTGTACTACGGGACGGGGACCCGGGCCCTCGAGCTCCTGGTCGGGGCGCTGCTGGCCCTGGCGCTGGCCCATCCCACCGGGTTCGTGTTGCGCATGCCGCACTGGGCCTGGGAGATCGCGGGGTTCGTGGGCGCCGGGGTCACCCTGGCGCTGTGGGTCGACCGACCACCCAGACCGCCTCCTGGCTCTACGAGGGTGGCCTGGCCGGGTACGCCCTCATGTCCTGCCTGTTGATCGTGGCCGCCATCCGTCGGGGACCGCTGCGCGTCCGCGCTGTCCAACCGGGTCGCTGCGGTGGCTCGGGGCCATCAGCTACGGGGCCTACCTGTTCCACTGGCCCATCTACCTCTGGCTCACCGCCGGCGCGCACCGGCCTGTCGTTGTGGCCGCTGTTCGGCCTGCGCCTGGCGGTCACGCTGGCCGCGGCGGTGGTCTCGGCCCGGTTGCTGGAGGCGCCCGTGCGCCAGCGCCGCTTCCTGCCCCGGGTCCGTCCGTCGCTGCTCAGCGGCGGGGCCATCGGCGGCATCGTGGTCGCCCTGATGGCGGTCACCGCCGTGCCCCAGACCGGGCTCATCAGCTTCGCGGCCCCGGCGGGGCCGTCGCTGCCCAAGGTGTCTCGAACCACCTCGACGTCGACCACGCCGGTGACCTCGACCACCCCCGGGTCGGGCGTGGCGACCGCGCCCATGGCGCCCAAGGTGGCCCTGCCGCCGGGCGCCCCGCCCCGGGTGCTGATCTTCGGGGACTCGGCCGCCCTCACCCTGGGCGACGGGCTGGTCAAGTGGGCCCCGGCCACGGGCAAGCTCCAGGTGTGGGACGCGGGCAAGCTCGGCTGCCCGGTCGGTCGGGGCGGCGCCATCCGCTACCTGGGCCAGGTCATCGACGACTATGGCTACTGCGACTGGACCACGACGCTGCCCCAGGAGATCAGTGCCATCCAACCCCAGATCATCCTGGTGCTGTTCGGGACCTGGGACGTATCCGATCGGCTGATCCCCGGCGACACGCGCTGGCGTGCCATCGGTGACCCGGTGTACGACAAATGGCTCCGTGGGCAGATCTCCGACGCCATCGACGCCATGACCGCTCAGGGCGCCACCGTGGTGTGGCTGACCAGCCCCTACATCCAGGACGGGATCGACAGCGGGGCCAAGGGCTCGTTCCCCGAGGAGAGCCGCACGCGGATGGACGAGCTGAACCAGATGATCCGTGA
This sequence comes from uncultured Microthrixaceae bacterium, assembly GCA_963793965.1. Lineage (GTDB taxonomy): Bacteria > Actinomycetota > Acidimicrobiia > Acidimicrobiales > Acidimicrobilacustridaceae > UBA4742. The sequence continues at coordinate 361,269 of CAWCCB010000001.1, read as the reverse complement.
GGTGGTGGCCACCAAGCCTCGGGCCCAGATGCTCGACCTGCAACGTCACATGCGCACGCTGCCCGAGGGGGAGATGAGCCTGGCCGACCGCCCCGACGGCATCCACTGGGCCAAGCCCGCGGCCCTGGCCCTGGCCCCGTGGCTGGGGAACTCGCTCGTCAACATCGCCAACGGTCAGCCTCCTCTGCCCGTGAGCTCGAGTGGCTGAGGCTCAGCTGGTCGACCGACCGGCGCCCGTCATCGCCCAGCGTTGGTCCCAGCGCCACTTCCGCGTGCTGCTGGCCGCCATCGTGGTGGGCGGCCTGGTCGCTGCGCATCGCCTACGTGTGGATCTACCGGCGCGACACGCGCCTACGGCGGCGACCCGCTCTACTACCACCTCAGCGCCAACCTGCTGGCCACGGGCCACGGCTTCATCAACCCGTACGCCTTCGCCCGGCACCGCATCGTGCAGGCGGCCGACCACCCACCCCTCTACATCATGTACCTGGCCGTCTTCTCGCTGTTCGGGGTGCGCAGCATCACCGGCCACCTGCTCGCCTCGACGTTGCTCGGCGCGGCCTCGGTCCTGGTGGCCGGCCTGGCCGGGCGCGAGATCGGCCGGCGCTGGGACCACGGCGGGGAGCGGACTGGGCCTGGTGGGCGCCCTGCTGGTGGCGGTGTACCCCAACACCTTCCGCTACGACGGCATGCTGCTGTCGGAGTCGTTGGTCATCCTCACCGTGCTGGTCATCGGTGTGGCTGGCCTACCGCTACTGGCACCACCCCACGCGCTGGCGCATGGCCGCGGTGGGGGCCATGGTCGGGCTGGCCGCGCTGTCGCGCAGCGAGCTGGTGCTGTTCGTCCCGCTGCTGGTCCTGCCGCTGGCGCTGCTCACCCCCGACGCGTCGCGGCCGACGCCGCCTGCGACGGGCCGTGGTCGGGGTGGTGGCCAGCGTGGTGGTGCTGACCCCGTGGGTGGCGTTCAACCTGAGCCGCTTCGATCACACGGTGCTGCTGTCGGAGAACATCGGCGGCACCGTGGCCACCTCCAACTGCGACGCCGTGTACTACGGCCGGCTCCTCGGCTACTGGAGCTACCAGTGCGGGCAGGACATCCTCACGGCCCACCACATCGGTCCCTACGCCTTCAACGGCGCGGCCGACCGTGACCAGTTCAACGGCGGGCTGAAGTACATCGAGGCCCACAAGGGCCGGGTGCCGGTGGTGGTGGCGGCGCGGGTCGGGCGCATCACCGACCTGTTCCACGCCCGTCAGCAGGCGCACCTGGACGTCTACCTGGAGAACACCACCTCGTGGGTCTCCTTCGCCGGGCTCTACACCTTCTACCCGATGGCGCTGCTGGCCGTGGCCGGAGCGGTGGTGATGCGCCGCCGACGCACCGCGCGTGTTCCCGCTGCTGGCGCCGGTGCTCTCGGTGCTCGTCACCGTCGCGCTGTTCTACGCGGCCACCCGGTTCCGGGCCACCGCCGAGGGGGCGCTGTGCCTGCTGGCCGCCGCCGCGCTCGACGCCGCGCTCGGCGCGCTGGGCCGGGCCCGCGGACCCGATCCCGGTGCGGGATCGGCCGAGTCCAGGACGGCGCGCCGGGATCGGCGATGGCTGGGACCGATCGATGAAGCAGGCTGGCGCGCGCCCTGTGGGGCAGCTGGCCCCGCCGGGTGCTGGTGCTGGCGGTGCTGGCCGGGTTCGGCCTGCGGCTGGGCTGGGCCTTCTACGCGGCCCGCCCGGCCACAGGGGCTGCACGATCCGATCTTCTACTTCCACCTGGCCCAGAGCCTCGAGCGCGGCGACGGGTACCGGTACCCGGGCCTGGGACCGACCGCCTACTACCCCATCGGGTATCCGGCGATCCTGGCCGCCTGGTTCTGGCTGATGCAGCACTCGCCGTTCCCCGACCACTGGCTGGCCGCCGCCGTCGGGTTGAACATCCTGCTCTCGACCGCCTCGATCGCGCTGGCCGGGGTGCTGGGTCGACGCCTGGCCGGCCCCTGGGTCGGGGCGGTGACCGCGGTCATCGTGGCCTGCTTCCCCAGCCTCATCTACCACTCGGCCACGATCCTGACCGAGACCACGTTCAACTTCGTCTTCCTGGTCGCGCTGGTGGTGATCTGCTGGCGGCCGTGGAACGGCCACGTGCCGTCGTGGTCGCGTCTGGTCGTGTTCTCGCTGCTGCTCGGCCTGTCCATCGAGGTGCGGCCCATCGCCCTGCTGGCCGTCCCCATGGTGCTGATCGCGCTGTGGCGGGTCGGCGGGACGCGCCTGGCCCTCGAGCGCGTTCGCGGTGGTGGTGGCGGTGGTGATCGCGGTGATGATCCCGTGGACGGTGCGCAACGCGGTGGTGATGAAGGCCTTCCTGCCCATCGGCACCACGACGGGCGACAACCTCTGCATCGGGAACAACCCGACCGCCACCGGCCACTTCCACTTCCCCGCCTTCTGCTACGGCAACATCCCCGACGAACGGCGGATGCGGCCCGAAGTTCGAGACCCAGCGCAACTCGGTGGAGACCCACCGGGCGCTGACCTGGATCGTGCACCACCCCTCCCAGCAGATCCGCCTGATCGGCTCGCGCTTCTACTGGGAGTTCCAGGGCGACCACGACGCCCTCGGCGCCGTGCAGTCCTATGGCAATGATCCGTTCATCCCGATCGACACCGCCCGCACGCTCGGCAACGTCGCCGACGCCTACTTCTACGTGGTGGCCGCGCTGGCCGTGATCGGCATCCCAGCGCTGCTGCGCGGGGGCGACCGCCGGCGACTGCTGCTCCTGTTGTCCATCGTGGCCGTGGTGATCGCCGTCGTCCCGTTCTTCGGCGACCCCCGGTTCCACGTCCCGATCAACGTGCTGATGCCCGTCCCCGCCGCCCTGGTGATCGTGGCGCTCGGGCACCGGATTCCGCCGTCGACTGTCGATCCTGCGGACTGAGAGCTCGGCCACGGAACGTCGACGTCTCGGGGTTGCGCCGGCCACGGAGAGTGTCGTAAGGTCAGCCGCATCCCGCCTCCCCACCGAGCTCTCGGGATTGTAGGGCGAACCACAATTTGGGGAAGCATTGATCCGCAGGCGTCACTGGTCGCTTGGCCTGCGGGGAGCTAGAGCGAACCCGGCCCCTAGGCGCTTCTGACGCCGGGTCCGATGTTCGTGGTGGGACGATCTCCCAGCGTCTGCGCAACAGATCGAGGGAGACGATCGTGGCCAGACACCCCGCACGCAGTCGGAAACTGCCGTATCGCGTCATCGCGTCGGCGAGCCTCGTGCTCGCCATGCTCGCCGGACTGATCGGCTTCGCGCAGTCCGCTTCGGCGCACTCGCTGTCGCTCACCGGCGTTGCCGCCTGCCAGGAGGACGGGAGCTACACGATCACGTGGACGCTCTCGAACGACTACGAGCTGGACTCGATCGTCCACACGTTCTCGGTGAGCCCGAACGTGGGCACCACGAACCTGACTGCGGACAGCAGCTACCACGGAGGGACGCCGTACCACGGGTCCGGCACCGTGGTCCCGGCCAACCATTCGATCCAGTTCACGACCACCGGGGTCCCCCAGACGACGCCCGAGCGTGACCTTGGCGGTGGCGGGCACCTGGACCGACAACTACATGCAGAACAACCCGCCGTCGTACAAGGTCACCTTGACCAGCGACTGCTTCGGGACGCTGAAGATCAAGAAGATCGGTGACCGGCCAGAGCGCGCCGCCGGCCGCCACCGAGTACACGATCAAGTACGACAACGGCGCGGGCACCAGCGGCACGGTGCAGGTGCAGGGCGGCCAGACGGCCACCGTGGCCAACCTGCCGTTCGGCACCTACACCCTCAGCGAGCTGTCGCCGCTGCCGGGTGACACGGTGACGATCAACCCCAATCCGGTGACCGTCTCCCCGGCCAGCCGGACCGCCACCGATCAACGTGACCAACACCTTCCCCGACGTCGGGGCCTTCACGGTGACCAAGCACGTCACCGGCGCGACCGGCGGCTACGTGGCCGGCTCGACCTTCAGCGTGGCCTACAGCTGCTCGGGCGGGATCAACGGCACCCTGACGTTGACCGACGGACAGACCAAGACGGTCTCCAACCTGCCCATCGGCACCACCTGCACCCTGTCGGAGGGGGCCAAGCCGGCCACCGCCGACGCCAGCTACGTGTGGGGCACCGAGACCTGGAACCCCTCGAACTCGCTCACCATCGTGGCCAACAACTCCAACAACACCGTTGGCGTGACCCTGTCCAACCCCCTCACCCGGGTGCTGGGCGGCTTCACCGTGACCAAGCACGTGACGGGTGAGACCGGTGGCTACGTGGCCGGTTCGTCCTTCACGGTGGCTACTCGTGCTCCAACGGTTCGAACGGCACGCTGACGTTGACCGATGGTCAGACCAAGGGTGTGGGCAGCCTGCCCATCGGCACCACCTGCTCGCTGTCGGAGACGGCCAAGCCGGCCACCACCGGATGCCAGCTACGCGCTGGGGCACCGGAGTCGTGGAACCCGTCGAGCTCGGTCACCATCGTGGCCAACAGCTCGGGCAACACGGTCGGGGTCACCCTGACCAACCCGCTGGTGCGGGTGCTGGGCGGCTTCACGGTGACCAAGCACGTGACGGGTGAGACCGGCCGGCTACGTGGCCGGTCTCGACCTTCAGGTGACCTACTCGTGCTCGGACGGCTCGACGGCACCCTGACGTTGACCGACGGTCAGACACCAGGGCGTGGGCAGCCTGCCCATCGGCACCACCTGCTCGCTGTCGGAGACGGTCAAGCGAAGCCGGCCACCACAGACGCCAGCTACGCCTGGGGCACCGAGACGTGGACACCCGTCGACTCGTCACCATCGTGGCCAACAACTCGGACAACACGGTTGGCGTGACCCTGACCAACCCGCTGGTGCGGGTGCTGGGTGGGTTCAACGTGACCAAGCACGTGACGGGTGAGACCGGTGGGTATGTGGCCGGCTCGACCTTCACCGTGGCGTACTCGCTGCTCCAACGGCTCGACCGGCACGCTGACGTTGACCGACGGTCAGACCAAGGGTGTGGGCAGCCTGCCCATCGGCACCACCTGCACGCTGTCGGAGACGGCCAAGCCGGCGACCACCGACGCCAGCTACGCCTGGGGTTCGGAGTCGTGGACCCCGTCGAGCTCGGTCACCATCGTGGCCAACGGTTCGGCCAACACGGTGGGGGTCACCCTGACCAACCCGCTGGTGCGGGTGCTGGGTGGCTTCACGGTCACCAAGCACGTGACGGGTGAGACCGGCGGCTACGTGGCCGGCTCGCAGTTCACCGTCGCCTTCAGCTGCTCGGACAGCACCTCGGGCACCCTGACGTTGATCGACGGCCAGACCGGCTCGGTCAACGGGCTGCCCATCGGCACCACCTGCTCGCTGTCGGAGACGGCCAAGCCGGCCACCACCGATGCCAGCTACGCCTGGGGTTCGGAGACCTGGACCCCGTCGAGCTCGGTCACCATCGTGACCAACGGTTCCGACAACACGGTCGGGGTCACCCTGTCCAACCCGCTGGTGCGGGTGAAGGGTGGCTTCACGGTCACCAAGCACGTAACCGGTGAGACCGGTGGCTATGTGGCCGGCTCGCACGTTCCCGGTCAACTACTCCTGCTCCAACGGCGCCTCGGGCACGCTGAACCTGATCGACGGGGCCACCGGCGCCGTGGGCAACCTGCCCATCGGCACCACCTGCTCCCTGTCGGAGGGCACGCAGCCGCCCACCAAGGACGCCAGCTACGCCTGGGGCACACCGACCTGGACGCCGTCGAGCTCGGTGACCATCGTCAAGAACGACGCCTCCAACGTGGTGGGCGTGGTCCTGAACAACCCGATCCACCGGGTGCTGGGTGGCTTCACCGTCACCAAGCACGTGACCGGCGAGACCGGCGGCTACGTGGCCGGCACGCAGTTCACGGTCAGCTACTCCTGCTCGGACGGCTCGTCCGGCACGCTGTCGCTGATCGACGGTCAGACGGCGACGGTGAACGGCCTCCCGCTGCTGACCACCTGCACGCTGGCCGAGACCAACAAGCCGTCCACCAAGGATGCGAGCTACGTCTGGGGTTCGGAGACCTGGACCCCGTCCAGCTCGCTGACCATCGTGGCCAACAACTCCAACAACACCGTCGGGCTGGTGCTGACCAACCCGCTGGTGCGGGTCGAGGGTGGCTTCACGGTCACCAAGCACGTGACCGGTGAGACCGGCGGCTATGTGGCCGGCTCCACGTTCCCGGTGGACTACTCCTGCTCCAACGGCGCCTCGGGCACGCTGCACCTGACCGACGGCGCCACCGAGCGCCGTCACCGGGCTGCCTCTGCTCACCACCTGCACCCTGTCGGAGGGCGCCAAGCCACCCACCAAGGACGCCAGCTACGCCTGGGGCACCGAGACGTGGGATCCGTCCAACTCGTTGACCATCGTGAAGAACGACGCCTCCAACGTGGTGGGCGTGGTCCTGAACAACCCGATCACCCGGGTGCTGGGTGGCTTCACCGTCACCAAGCACGTGACCGGTGAGACCGGTGGCTACGTGGCCAACTCGACCTTCAGCGTCAGCTACTCCTGCTCGGACGGCTCGTCCGGCACGCTGACCCTCAAGGACGGCCAGACCCGTGCGGTCTCGGGCCTGCCGCTGCTGACCACCTGCACGCTGGCCGAGACCAGCAAGCCGGCCACCAAGGATGCGAGCTACGTCTGGGGTTCCGAGACGTGGGATCCCTCGAGCTCGCTGACCATCGTGGCCAACAACTCCAACAACACCGTCGGGGTCGTCCTCAAGAACCCGCTGGTGCGGGTGCTGGGTGGCTTCACGGTGACCAAGCACGTCACGGGTGAGACCGGCGGCTACGTGGCCGGCTCGACCTTCACGGTCAGCTACTCCTGCTCCAACGGCACCGACGGGACCCTGGTCCTCGAGGACGGCCAGACGGGTTCGGTGAGCGGCCTGCCGCTGCTGACCACCTGCTCGCTGTCGGAGACGGCCAAGCCGGCGACGGCCGACGCCAGCTACGCCTGGGGTACGCCGACCTGGGATCCGTCCAACACGGTGACCATCGTGGAGCAACGACTCGGGCAACACGGTGGCGTTCACCCTGACCAACCCGCTGGAGCGGGTGCTGGGCGGCTTCAGGTCACCAAGCACGTGACGGGTGAGACGGCCGGGTACGTGGCCAACTCGACCTTCACGGTGGCCTACTCCTGCTCGGAGGGGACGACCGGCACCTTGACCCTCAAGGACGGCCAGACGGGTTCGGTGAGCGGCCTGCCGCTGCTGACCACCTGCCAGCTGTCGGAGACGGCCAAGCCGGCCACCAAGGACGCCAGCTACGCCTGGGGCACGCCGACGTGGGATCCGTCCAGCACGGTGACCATCGTGGGCAACGACTCCGACAACACCGTCGGCGTCGTGCTGACCAACCCGCTGGTGCGGGTGCTGGGTGGCTTCACGGTGACCAAGCACGTGACGGGTGAGACGGCCGGGTACGTGGCCAACTCGACCTTCACGGTCAGCTACACCTGCTCCAATGGCACCGACGGGACCCTGGTCCTGAAGGACGGCCAGACGGGTTCGGTGAGCGGCCTGCCGCTGCTGACCACCTGCTCGCTGTCGGAGACGGCCAAGCCGGCCACCAAGGACGCCAGCTACGCCTGGGGCACGCCGACCTGGGATCCGTCCGAGCACGGTGACCATCGTGGGCAACAACTCGGGCAACACGGTGTCGTTCACGCTGACCAACCCGCTGGTGCGGGTGCTGGGTGGCTTCACGGTCACCAAGCACGTGACGGGTGAGACGGCCGGGTACGTGGCCAACTCGACCTTCACGGTCAGCTACACCTGCTCCAACGGCACCGACGGGACCTTGACCCTCAAGGACGGCCAGACCGGTTCGGTCAACGGCCTGCCCTCTGCACCACCTGCACCCTGTCGGAGACGGCCAAGCCCGCCACCACCGATGCCAGCTACGCCTGGGGTTCGGAGACGTGGGATCCGTCCAACGTGGTCACCATCGTCAAGAACGACCACGACAACACCGTGTCGTTCACGCTGACCAACCCGCTGGTGCGGGTGCTGGGTGGCTTCACAGGTCACCAAGCACGTGACGGGTGAGACGGCCGGGTACGTGGCCAACTCGACCTTCACGGTCAGCTACACCTGCACCGACGGCACCGACGGGACCCTGACCCTGAAGGACGGGCCAGACGGCCGGGGTCACGGGCCTGCCCATCGGCACCTCGTGCTCGCTGTCGGAGACGGCCAAGCCGGCGACCAAGGACGCCAGCTACGCCTGGGGTGACGAGACCTGGGATCCGTCCGACACGCTGACCATCGTGATCAACGACTCCGACAACACCATCGGTGTGGTCCTGAACAACCCGCTGGTGCGGGTGCTGGGTGGCTTCAACGTCACCAAGCAGGTCACGGGCGCCACCGCCGGATACGTGGCCGGGTCGACCTTCACGGTCAGCTACACCTGCTCGGACGGCACCACCGGGGTGCTGACGCTGATCGACGGTGGCACCGGCTCGGTCGGTTCGCTGCCGATCGGCACCACCTGCACGCTGGCCGAGACGTCGAAGCCGACCACGGCGAACTCGACCTACAGCTGGGGCACCGAGACGTGGAACCCGTCGAACACGGTGACCATCACGGCCAACTCCAGCAGCAACACCGTGTCGGTCACGCTCCAGAACCCGCTCACGCAGGTCCTGGGTGAGACCGCGCACCGCCCACCACCGTGGCCCCGGCAACGCTGCCGGTCACGGGTGCACCCGACACCATCTACCTGGTGATCATCGCGCTGATGCTCATGCTGGCCGGCGGGTGTCTGGTGCTGGCGGCCAAGGTCGACGACTAGCCGACCCCACCTAGCCTGATCGGCCCAGCCGGCGTCCCCGCTCTGCGTGAGCGGGTTCGCCGGCTGGTCCGCGCCTGGCCGCTCGGTGCCCGGTCAGGGCCGCGACCGGTGCCGACTAGGCTCACGCCGCAAGACGACGCTTGCCGAAGGAGGACATGTGCCAGCGACCGTCGTCGTCGGGACCCAGTGGGGTGATGAGGGCAAGGGCCGGTTCACCGACCTCTTGGCCAAGGAGGCGCATCTCGTCGTCCGATACCAGGGCGGCCACAACGCCGGCCACACCCTGGTGGTGGATGGCGAGCGATTTGCGCTCCAGCTCGTCCCCAGCGGCATCCTCTACGACCACATCACGCCGGTCATCGGCAACGGGGTGGTGGTCGATCCGCGGGTGCTGCTGGCCGAGCTCGACATGCTCGTCGGCCCGAGGCGTCGACGTGAGCCGGCTGGTGGTCAGCGGCAACGCCCACCTGATCCTCCCGTACCACCAGGAGCTGGACAAGGTCACCGAGCGCCGGCTGGGGGCCAACAAGCTGGGCACGACCAAGCGGGGGATCGGCCCGGCCTACGCCGACAAGGCGTCGAGGGTGGGCCTTCGGGTGCAGGACCTGCTCGACCCCAAGATCTTCCGCCAGAAGCTCGACGTCGTGCTCAAGGAGAAGAACGCGGTCCTCAGCCGGGTGTTCAACCAGCTGCCCCTGTCGGCCGACGACATCGCCGCCGAGTACCTCGACGTGTGCCGTCCCCGGCTCGAGCCGATGATCGCCGACACCGTGAACCTGGTGCACGAGTCGCTCGAGGCCGGCCAGCACGTGCTGCTGGAGGGCGCCCAGGCCACCTTCCTGGATCTCGACCAGGGCACCTATCCGTTCGTGACCTCGTCCAATCCCGGTGGCCGGCGGCGCCTGCACCGGCGCGGGTGTGGGTCCCCGCTACATCGACCGGGTCATCGGCATCGCCAAGGCCTACGTCACCCGGGTGGGAGCGGGGCCGTTCCCCACCGAGGTGCTCGACGAGCAGGGCGACTGGCTCATCGAGCGGGGCGGCGAGTACGGGACCAACACCGGGCGCCGTCGCCGGCCGGGCTGGTTCGACGCGGTCATGATGCGCCACGCCGTTCGCCTCAACTCGCTGTCCGAGGTGGCGCTGACCAAGCTCGACGTGCTCGACACGTTCGACACGGTCAAGGTGTGCGTGGCCTACGAGCTCGACGGCGAGCGCTTCGAGCACCTGCCCTACCACCAGTCGGTGCTGCACAAGGTGACGCCGGTGTACGAGGAGCTCCCGGGCTGGCACTGCGATCTGACCTCGGCCACCGAGCCCGACCAGCTACCGCCCGGCGGCCCTGGACTACCTCGCCTTCCTGACCGACCAGGTGGGTGTGCCCATCCGGCTCGTCGGGGTCGGCCCGGGCCGGGATCAGTTCGTCCACTTCGCTTCATGAGTCGCCCGGGTGTGCGTGGTCGGCGCCGGCGGGCGCGAGCACGCGCTGGCCCACGTGCTGGGTCGCCACGCCGAGGTGGTGGTGACGCCCGGGCAACCCGGGCATCCCGGGCTCGACCGACCAGCCGCCCGACGAGATCGACGCCGACCTGTTCGTGATCGGTCCCGAGGTGCCCTTGGTGGACGGGCTGGCCGACCAGCTTCGGGCCCAGGGCAAGGTCGGTGTTCGGCCCGGGAGCCGACGGGGCGCCGCCTGGAAGGCTCCAAGGCCTGGATGAAGCAGGTGCTGGTCGATGCCGGCGTCCCCACCGCCCGGTACCAGGCCTTCGACCGGCTCGACCCCGCCCTGGCCTACCTCGACACCATGGGTGACCTGTTCGTGATCAAGACCGACGGCCTGGCCGCCGGCAAGGGCGTGCTGGTGACCGGGTCGAGGTCGGACGCCCGCGACGCGGTGGCCGCCTACCTGTCGGGCGAGGCCTTCGGGGCGGCCGGGCGCTACGGTCGTGATCGAGGAGGGGCTGCGCGGTCCCGAGCTGTCGGTGCTGGCCGTGTGCGACGGGCGCCGGGCGGTGCCGCTGGCCCCGGCTCAGGACTTCAAGCGGGTGGGCGACGGTGACGAGGGGCCCAACACCGGGGGCATGGGGGCCTACTCACCGGTGCCCGCCGCCGGCGCCGAGGTGATGGACCTGGTCATGGACCGGGCCGTGAACCCGACGTTGGCTGCTCTGTCGGCGCAGGACATCGACTACCGCGGGGTGCTCTACGCCGGGCTGATGCTCACCGCCGAGGGCCCCAAGGTGATCGAGTACAACGTGCGCTTCGGTGATCCGGAGACCCAGGTGGTGGTGCCGCGGCTGGCGTCGGACCTGGTGGAGCTGCTGAGCCAGGCGGCGGCCGGATCGATCGGCACCGAGCCCGACGTTCGTGGACGATGCCGCGGTCACGGTGGTGGTGGCAGCCGAGGGCTATCCCGGATCCCCGCGCCTGGGCGACGAGATCCACGGGCTCGACGCCGCGTCGCGGGTCGAGGGGGTGACCGTGTTCTGCGCGGGAGTGGCCGCCGGCGGAGACGGCCGGCTGTTGACCTCGGGAGGCCGCGTGCTCGACGTCACCGCCCTCGGTCCCGACATCGCCACCGCCCGACAACGCGCCTACCAAGCCGTGGCCTGCCTGAGCTGGCCAGGCCTGCACGTGCGAACCGACATCGCTGCCAAACCGACGAAGGAGCTGCTGTGAAGGTTGGAATCCTGATGGGATCCCCAAACGACCGCGACAAGATGAAGGCGGCCGCCGAGACGCTCGAGCAGTTCGGCCTGGAGGCCGACGTGCGCGTGCTGTCGGCCCATCGAAACCCGCACCAGGTGGTCGAGCTGGTCAGCACCGCCCGCGAGGAGGGCTACGTGGCCTTCATCTGCGGCGCCGGCATGGCCGCGCACCTGGCCGGCGTGGTGGCCGCCCACACCACCCTGCCGGTGGTGGGCGTGCCCTTGTCGGGGGGCGCCCTCAACGGCGTCGACGCCCTCTACGCCACCGTGCAGATGCCCAAGGGCATCCCCGTGGCCACCGTGGCCATCGACGGCTCGCTCAACGCCGCCCTGCTGGTGGTCGAGATGCTGGCCATCTCCGATGCCGACCTGGCCGAGAAGCTGGTCCAGGACCGCGCCGCAGCGAGCCGCGGTCTCCAGAAGGGTCGCAGCCGCTGCCAGGGCGGAGCCGCTGGTCAGGTGAAACCCGGATGGCGAAGCGCCGGCCGGGAGGCTTGCCGACCGAGGTCAGAGAAGGCGCAGCCCGCCAGGGCGGAGCCGCTGGTCAGGTGAAACCCGGATGGCGAAGCGCCCGCCGGGAGGCTTGCCGACCAGAGGGCCAAAGAGAGCCGGGTCAGAACGGCACGCGCTCGCCGGTGCCGCCGAGGTGCTCGTCCAGCCAGGCCAGCGGGTTCTCCTGCTCGAGATCGGGCGCCGGCGAGGTGCTCACGAAGTCGTCGAAGGGTGACACCTCGACCCGCGTCGTCTCGCGGTGACCCGAGTTGCGCGCCCGGCACCACTGCTTGTGCCGATCCTTGATCTCACGCTTGGAGCGCACCGGCCGGATGGTGGCCGTGGAGCGGACCCCGGATGCGGCCAGGGCGCAGGAGAGGCAGTACGGAGGCTTGTTGGCCCCGAAGGCGTAGACCAGGCACTCACCGCAGAAGTCGTGTCCGCAGCTGCGACAGACGTCTTCGGCCGCCTCGAACTGGTGTCGCGCGCATCGCTCTTCCATCGATCGCTACCTCTGCCTCTCTCGCATTCGACGAGCCGGCGTCGGGCTCGTGCCTTCCTTCGAGAGAGCTTCGACGGTGGGATGTGGCGTCTTGATCCAATCGGGCCTTTCGGCCCCGAATTGAGGCATCCGGCCCATCGTGGCTGGGCCCTCTGGTCGGCAAGCCAGCTTGTCTGGCCCTCTGGTCGGCAAGCCTCCCGACGGGCGCCTTCGGCATCCGGGTTCGCTCGGTCCCGCGGCTCCGGCCTGGCGGCCTCCGCCTTCTGGTCGTATTCGGCATCCGGGTTCGCTCGGTCCCGCGGCTCCGGGTGGCCTCGTCTTCCGGGCCCGCCCGTCGGGGCCGGTAGCATCAGGGGGTGGCGCCGGAACTCCCCAACGTGCTCGCGGCCCGGTACGCGAGTGCCGACATGGCCCAGCGTTGGTCGCCCACCACCAAGGTCGTGCTGGAGCGACAGCTGTGGCTGGCCGTGCTCCGGGCCCAGCGCGAGCTGGGCGTCGACGTCCCGGCCGAGGCCATCGAGGCCTACGAGAAGGTGGTCGAGGTGGTCGACCTCGACTCGATCGAGGCCCGCGAGCGGGTGACCCGCCACGACGTCAAGGCCCGCATCGAGGAGTTCTCGGCGCTGGCCGGCTACGAGCACATCCACAAGGGGATGACCTCTCGGGACCTGACCGAGAACGTCGAGCAGCTCCAGATCCGGTCCTCGCTCCAGCTCGTCCGCGACCGGATGGTCACCGCACTGGCCCGCCTGGCCGAGCTGGCCGCGGCCGACGCCGAGCTGGTGATGGTGGGTCGCAGCCACAACGTGGCCGCGCAGGCCACCACCCTGGGCAAGCGGTTCGCCAACGCCGGCCAGGAGCTGCTGGTGGCCTACCAGCGGCTCGACCAGCTCATCGAGCGCTATCCCTTGCGGGGGATCAAGGGCCCGGTGGGCACCCAGCAGGACCAGCTCGACCTGCTCGACGGCGACCTCGAACGGCTCGACCAGCTGGAGGCGGCGGTGGCCCGCCACCTCGGGTTCGACCACGTGCTGGCCAACGTGGGCCAGGTCTACCCGCGCTCGCTCGACCTGGACGTGGTGTCGGCCCTGGTGCAGGCGGCGGCCGCGCCGTCGAGCCTGGCCCTCACCATCCGCCTGATGGCCGGCCAGGAGCTGGCCACCGAGGGCTTCGTCGAGGGGCAGGTGGGGTCCTCGGCCATGCCCCACAAGATGAACACCCGGTCCTGTGAGCGCATCAACGGGCTGGAGCTGGTGCTGCGGGGTCACCTGACGATGGTGGCCGGGCTGGCCGGTGATCAGTGGAACGAGGGAGACGTGAGCTGCTCGGTGGTGCGCCGGGTGGCGCTGCCCGACGCCTTCTTCGCCACCGACGGCCTGTTCGAGACGTTCCTGTCGGTGCTGGGCGAGTTCGGGGCCTACCCGGCGGTGATCGAGCGCGAGCTCGAGCGCTACCTGCCCTTCCTGGCCACCACCAAGGTCCTCATGGCCGCCGTCCGGGCCGGGGTCGGGCGCGAGCAGGCCCATGAGGCCATCAAGGAGCACGCCGTGGCGGTGGCCCTGGCCCAACGCCAGCAGGGCCAGCGCCGGCAACGACCTGGTGGCCCGACTGGCCGCCGATCCGCGGCTGGGCCTGGACGCCGACGCCCTGGAAGGCCTGCTGGCCGATCCCCTCGACTTCGTGGGTGCGGCCCCCCATCAGGTGGCCGCCTTCGTGGCCGCGGTCGAGCCCATCGTGGTCGCCCATCCCGAGGCGGCCACCTACCACCCCGCCCCCATCCTCTGAGCACCGGTTGCGTGCCAGTCGCCCCGTTCCCCGAACCATGACACCCCAGGAGCAGCCGTGACGGTCGAGGTCGAACTCCCACACCTCTATTCGGGCAAGGTCCGTGACATCTACGACGCCGGCGACGACCGGCTCCTGCTGGTCACCTCCGACCGGCTCTCCGCCTTCGACGTGGTGATGAACGAGCCCATCCCCGACAAGGGTCGGGTGCTCACGGCCATGTCGGCGTTCTGGTTCGACGAGCTGGCCGACGTGGCCCCCAGCCATCTGATCTCCACCGATCTGGCCGACCTCCCGCCGGGCGCTCAACGACCCGAGCTGGCCGGGCGGATCATGTTGTGCCGCAAGGCCGACATGCTGCCGCTGGAGTGCATCGTCCGCGGCTACATCACCGGCTCGGCCTGGAAGGAGTACCGCACCAACGGCACGATGCACGGCACGGCCCTGCCCGAGGGGCTGCTGGAGTCCTCGCCGTTGCCCGAGCCCGTGTTCACGCCGTCGACCAAGGCGGCCGAGGGCCATGACGAGAACATCTCCTTCGACCAGGCCGTCGACCTGGTGGGGCCCGATCTGGCGGCCCGGGCCCGGGACGTGTCCCTCGAGCTGTACCGCCGGGGCGCGGCCCGCGCCCTCGAGCGGGGGATCATCATCGCCGACACCAAGTTCGAGCTGGGCCTGGTCGACGGTGAGCTGGTCGTGGCCGACGAGGTCCTCACCCCGGACTCGTCGCGGTTCTGGCCGGCCGACGCGGCCACCCCCGGGCACCACGCCGCCGTCGTTCGACAAGCAGCCGGTGCGCGACTTCCTGGACGGGCTCGACTGGAACAAGCAGCCGCCGCCGCCCGATGCTGCCGGCCGAGGTCGTGCTGGCCTCGCGAGATCGCTACGTGGAGGCCTACGAGCGCATCACCGGCCTCGACCTGGCCGACTGGCCCGGTGCCTGATCCGCGCCGGCGCAGTGCGAAGCCGGGCGGGGTGATATCCGCAGGGGCGGCGCCCATCCGGTGGGAGACCTGCCGACCAGAGGACATGGCATAGTGGCTCCCATGGTGTTCGCGGTGCATGTCGACGTCCAGCTCCGGCCCGGGATCGCCGATCCCCAGGGTTCGACCATCGAGCGGTCCCTGCCCACGTTGGGCTTCGAGGCGATCAGCCAGGTGCGGGTGGGCAAGAGCATCCGCTTCGAGATCGAGGCGTCCGACGAACCCACGGCCCGGGCCCGGGTCGAGGATCTGTGCGAGCGGTTCCTGGCCAACCCGGTGATCGAGGACGTCACCATCGAGGTGGCCGAACAGGCGACCGTGGCCTCGTGAGCGCCCGGGTGGGCGTGGTCCTGTTCCCCGGCTCCAACTGCGAGCAGGACGCGGTCGACGCCATCGACCAGCTCGGTGGCCAGGCCGAGATCCTGTGGCACGCCGACTCGTCGCTGGGCGGGGTCGACGCGGTGATCGTGCCCGGTGGGTTCGCCCACGGCGACTACCTGCGTCCTGGCGCCATCGCCCGCTTCTCGCCCATCATGGGCGCGGTGGTGACCTTCGCCCGGTCGGGCGGCCCGGTGGTGGGCATCTGCAACGGGTTCCAGGTGCTCACCGAGGCCGGGCTCCTGCCCGGGGCCCTGCAGAAGAACCGGGGCCTGAAGTTCCTGTGCACCACGGTGGGGGTGCGGGTCGAGTCCACCGACTCGGTCCTGACCGCCGCGGCGGCGCCCGGATCGGTGCTCCAGCTGCCCATCAACCACTTCGAGGGCAACTACACCTGCTCGCCCGAGGTGCTCGCCCAGCTCCGAGCCGAGGATCGGGTGCTGCTGCGCTACACCGACAACCCGAACGGCTCGATGGACGACATCGCCGGGGTCTGCTCCGAGGCGCGCAACGTGGTGGGGCTCATGCCCCATCCCGAGCGGGCGTCGGCCGAGCTGCTGGGAAGCTGCGACGGCATCCCCTTGCTGCAGTCGCTGCTCCAGGCCGCCGCCTGAGGCCGTCCCGGCCGATCCCACCGATCCTGGCGGGACCAGTGGGATCGACCGCGGCGCCGGTCTCAGGAGCTGCGGGAGATGCCGGCCGACCGCAGCACCGAGTCGGGCACGCCCACCTCGCGCCAGGCGGCGTAGCCGATGCCCTTGCGCTCGCCGTAGGCCTTGGCCGCGGCCACGAACTCGGCCTGGAGGGCGGAGAGGTCCACCGCGTTCTGGGCGGCGCTCAGCTCACGCTGGAGATCGAGTCGCTCCTGAGCCAGCTGCAGGCGCTTGAGCTGATCCCCCTCGGCGTACTCGGCATCGATCTTGGCCAGGCGCTTGGTCATCGAATCGGGGGTGCGCTTGCGCCCTCGCTTGGGCTTGTGCGCCTCGATCGCCTCGAGGTAGTTGCGCACGGCCCGACCCTGCGCACGTCCCTCGGCCAGCGCGGCCTTGTGCGAGTCGGACATCGTCGTCTTCTTGCGTTTCGTGGTAGGCATACCACTTAGAGGACCACACTTATATGGGTGATTGCAAGCCTTGTAACCGTCGCATTACATATCGGGGTACATTCCTTCGACATTCCTCGGAATCCGCGGCTTCTCAGCAGGTTCCAGCCCGGCCGACGCCACCGGTCCGCTCGGGTAGCGTGCCGGCATGCCTGCATCCCTGCACCGCGCCCTCGGGTTGACCGACGAAGAGGCTGCCGACATCGAGCGCATCCTCGGTCGCCAGCCCAACCATCTGGAGCTGGCCATGTACGCGGTCATGTGGTCCGAGCACTGCTCGTACAAGTCGTCGCGCATTCACCTGCGGCGCCTCCCGACCGAGGCGGAATGGGTGCTGGTCGGGCCGGGGGAGAACGCCGGCGTGGTCGACGTGGGCGACGGCATCGCCGCCGCTCTGCGCATCGAGAGCCACAACCACCCGTCGGCCATCGAGCCCTACCAGGGGGCGGCCACCGGGGCCGGCGGGATCCTGCGCGACATCTTCACCATGGGGGCCCGCCCCATCGCGTTGATGGATCCGCTGCGCCTCGGCCCGCTCGACGACGCCCGAAGCCGCTGGATCGCCGAGGGCGTGGTCAGCGGGATCTCGGGCTACGGCAACTCGGTGGGGGTCCCCACCATCGGGGGTGAGACCGTCTTCGACGAGACCTTCGCGGAGAACCCGCTGGTCAACGTGCTGTGCCTGGGCACCCTGCCCACCGATCGGTTGGTGCTGGGGGCCGCCACCGGGGTGGGCAACCTGGCCGTGCTGCTGGGCTCGACCACCGGTCGCGACGGCATCGGCGGGGTCAGCGTGCTGGCCTCGGCGGGCTTCTCCGACGACGCCGAGGACGCGGCCAAGCGACCCAGCGTGCAGGTGGGCGACCCCTACGAGGAGAAGCGCTTGATCGAGGCCTGCCTGGCCCTGCTCGACGCCGGCCTGGTGGTCGGCATCCAGGACCTGGGCGGCGCCGGACTGACCTGTGCCACCAGCGAGACGGCGTCGCGAGGCGGGGTGGGGATGGACGTGGACGTGACCGCCATCCCCCGACGCGAGCCGGGCATGGAGCCGTTCGAGGTCCTGACCAGCGAGTCCCAGGAGCGGATGCTGGCCATCGTGGAGCCCGCCGACCTCGACCAGGTGCTGGCCATCTGCGAGCGGTGGGACGTGCGGGCCTCGGTCATCGGCCGGGTCACCGACGGCCCGGCCGACGGCGGGGTCGGCCGGAGACGGCTCGGGTGGCCGCCTGCGCATCCTCGACGGCTGGGACGGCGAGGTGCTGGCCGACGTGCCCGCGGCCTCGCTGCACGAGGACGCACCGCTGTACGACCGGCCCCTCCAGGAGCCCGCAGGGATGGGACCCGGCCACCCGGACGCTGGCCGGACCCCCGATGCCCGACGGGTCGGATGATCCCGGTGCCGATCTGGTCGACATGCTCATGGACACCTCGTGGGTGTGGAGCCAATACGACCATCAGCTCTTCCTGAATACGGTCGAGGGACCGGGCGGTGATGCCACCGTGCTGCGGCTGCGTCATCCCGTGACGGGGGCCGATACCGGCCGCGGTCTGGCGCTGACCACCGACGGCAACCATGGCTGGTGCGCGGTGGATCCGCGTCAGGGAACGGCGTTGACGGTGGCCGAATCCCTGCTCAACCTGGCCTGTGTCGGGGCGCGGCCGTTGGCGGTGGTGAACTGCCTGAACTTCGGCAATCCCACCCATCCCGAGGTCATGTGGCAGCTCTCGGAGGCCATCGACGGCATGTCCGAGGCGTGCCGGGCGTTCGGGCTCCCCGTCATCGGCGGCAACGTCAGCCTGTACAACGAGTCCCGGGGCGCCGACATCGATCCCAGCCCGGTCATCGGCATGCTGGGGCTGGTCGATCGCCTCGACTCGCGCCCGCCGGGGGTGGGGCTGGTCGAGGGAGGTCGCCTGATCCTGGTCGGGGTCACCCAGGACGAGCTGAGCGGCTCGCTGTGGGCTCGGGGCCGGGGCCACCGCGGCGGGCGGCTGCCGGCGCTGGACGTGGCCATGCACCTGGCCGTGGCCGACGTGGTGCGGACCCTGGTGGCCGGCGGCCTGCTCGTGCGGCGTGCACGACGTGGGCTCGGGTGGCGTGGGCGCGGCCCTGGCCGAGATGGCGGTGCGCAGCGATGTGGGCTTCACCGCCGCCCGCCTGCACTCCCACGTCGACCTGTTCTCCGAGTCGCCGTCGCGGGTGGTGCTGTGCGTCGACCCCGACCGTCTGACCCCGGTGCTCAACGTGTTGGAGCAGGCCGAGGTCCCGTCCCAGCGGATCGGGGTGGCCGGCGGCGATCGGCTCTCGGTCAAGGGCCTCGTTCGACCTGAGCCTGGCCGACGCCACCCAACGTTGGCGCCGGCGGATCCCCGATGCCCTGGGCGCCGGCACCGTGGCCTCCTGACGGCTCGGTAGACTGAGGCTCGTGATCCCCCCCGACGCCGCCCTGGATCCGTCGCGTCCAGCCGGGGGCGTCGACCATCGGCGCGTCGAGGCCGCCGGGCCCGAAGACGACACCCCCCATGAGGCCTGCGGCGTGTTCGGGGTGTACGCCCCCGGCCAGCCGGTGGCGCATCTGACCTACCTGGGCCTGTACGCCCTGCAGCACCGCGGCCAGGAGGCGGCGGGCATGGCCGTCAGCGACGGCGAGACCATCACCGTGGTCAAGGACATGGGCCTGGTGTCGAACGCCTTCGACGACCGCACCCTGGCCGCCCTGACCGGCCACCTGGCCATCGGCCACGACCGGTACTCGACGACCGGGTCGAGCAACTGGCGCAACGCCCAGCCCGTCTACCGCGACGTGGGGGCCCACACCTTCGCCCTGGGCCACAACGGCAACCTGGTCAACACCGAGAAGCTGGCGGCCGACGCCGGGATGCTGCCGGGGGCCATCACCAGCGACAGCGACGTGGTGGCCGAGCTGCTGGCCGACGAGCTGGGCCGCCATCCCGAGGCCAGCTCCGACGGGCGGGCCCTCGAGCGGGCCCTGCTCGAGGTGCTGCCCACGCTGGAGGGCGCGTTCTCGTTCGTGCTTGATGGACGAGGGCCACATCGTCGGGCGTCCGCGATCCCCACGGCTTCCGCCCGCTGTGCCTGGGCAAGCTCGACAACGGCTGGGTGCTGGCCTCGGAGAGCCCGGCGCTCGACGTGGTCGGGGCCCACTTCGTGCGCGAGCTGGAGCCGGGCGAGATGGTGATCATCGACGCGTCGGGCTACCGCTCGGTGCGAGCCTTCCCCGCCGGGCAGGTCGAGCCCAAGCTGTGCGTGTTCGAGTTCGTGTACTTCGCCCGTCCCGACTCCACCCTCTACGGCCAGAGCGTGCACCGGGCCCGGGTGCGCATGGGCGAGGAGCTGGCCGATCAGGCTCCGGTCGAGGCCGACCTGGTCATGGGGGTGCCCGAGTCGGGCATGCCCGCGGCCGAGGGCTACGCCCGGCGCAGCGGCATCCCGTTCGGGCAGGGCCTGGTCAAGAACCGCTACATCGGCCGCACCTTCATCGCCCCCAACCAGGAGATGCGGGCGCTGGGCGTGCGCATGAAGCTCAACCCCCTGCGCGACAACATCGAGGGCCAGCGCCTGGTCGTGCTCGACGATTCCATCGTCCGGGGCACCACCAGCCGGGCCATCGTGAGCATGCTGCGCGAGGCCGGCGCGGCCGAGGTCCACCTGCGCCTGTCTTCGCCGCCGTACCGGTGGCCCTGCTACTACGGCATGGACACCGGCAACCGGGGCGAGCTCATCGCCGCCAACATGAGCGTCGAGGAGATCCGCGCCTACCTCAACGTCGACACCCTGGCCTACCTGGCCCTGGACCGGCTGATCAACGCCACCGGCGCGGTGGGCGCCGGCTTCTGCGACGCCTGCCTGAGCGGCAACTACCCCGTCGAGGTGCCCGTCAGCCTGCGCAAGGACGTGCTCGAGCTCGAGCCCATCGACGAGACGCCCCAGCCCCTGCCCGGGCTCTCGCTGCTGAGCGACGACGAGGCGTCGCTCCCGGCTGCGCACGCCCGCCGCAGCCGTCCCTGAGCCGTCCGATGGGCGAGACCTACGAGGGGGCCGGCGTCAGCATCTCGGCGGGCGAGGAGGCCGTCGAGCGGATCAAGGCCAAGGTGCGCTCCACCTTCCGCCCCGAGGTCATCGGCGACATCGGCGGGTTCGGGGGCCTCTTCGGCTTCGACAGCACCCGCTACCGCCAGCCCGTCCTGGTGTCGGCCACCGACGGGGTGGGGACCAAGGCGCTGGTGGCCCAGGCCGCCAGCCGGTTCGACACCATCGGGGTCGACCTGGTGGCCATGTGCGTGGACGACCTGGTCTGCCAGGGGGCCGAACCCCTCTTCTTCCTCGACTACATCGCGGTCGGCCGGCTCGATCCCGACCACATCGAGCAGCTGGTCGAGGGGGTGGCCGAGGGCTGCCGCCAAGCCGGCTGCGCGCCTCATCGGCGGAGAGATGGCCGAGCATCCCGGGGCCATGGAACCCGGTGAGTTCGACCTGGTCGGGTTCGCGGTGGGCGTGGCCGAGCGCGATCAGCTCATCACCGGCGAGCACGTGGCTACCGGCGACGTCCTCATCGGCCTGCCCGTCGCCCAGCCTGCGCTCGAACGGCTACTCGTTGGCCCGACGGATCCTGTTCGAGGTGGCCGGCCGGTCCCTCGACGACCCGGCCTACCCGGGGGCCCACCACACGCTGGCCGACGAGCTGCTCGAACCCTCGGTCATCTACGCCCCGGCGGTGGCCGAGCTGACCCGATCGGTGGACGTGCGGGCCGTGGCCCACATCACCGGTGGCGGCATCCCCGGGCAACCTGGCCCGGGTCCTGCCCGACGGGGTGCGACGCGGTGGTGGACCGCTCGACCTGGGAGTCGCCGCGGATCTTCGGCGAGCTCCAGCAGCTCGGCGACGTGAGCGACGAGGAGATGGCCCGGGTCTTCAACCTGGGCATCGGGATGATCGTGGTCGTGCCCGAGGCCGACTCGTACAAGGCGCTGGACGTCCTGCGGGCCGCGGGCCAGCGAGCCACGGTCGATCGGCTCGGTCACCCCCGGCACCGGCACCGTCACCCTCACCTGACTCGACGCGCGGACCCCGCCCCGTGTCCCGACAGCGGTTCCTGTCGTGCGGACGACCTCACGGGATTCGCTGGCGCGACAGGTTTCACGCTGGTGTGGTCCGGCGGTGGGAGGTAGGTTCGGCGGCGTGAGCCATGACGCGCTGGTCCGCCACCTGCTCGACCACTCGGTGCGCACCGGGGACTTCACGCTCAAGTCGGGCCGCAAGAGCAGCTGGTTCATCGACGCCAAGCAGACGGTGTGTCGTCCCGACGGGCTCCTGCTCATGGCCGACCTGGCCCTGGAGGCCATCCCGGCCGACGTGGGACGCCGTGGGCGGGCTCACCGTCGGCGCCGACCCGGTGGCCTACGGCATCGCCGCGGTGGCCGCCACCCGCGGTCGGGACCTGCGGTCGTTCACCATCCGCAAGGAGGCCAAGGACCACGGCGTGGCCGGCCGGCTGGCCGGCGCCCTCGAGCCGGGCGATCGGGTGGTCATCACCGAGGACACCGTGACCCGGGGCACCTCGCCCCTGGAGGCGGCCCAGGTGGTGCGCGAGCTGGGGGCCATCCCGGTGATGATCCTGGTGGTGGTGGACCGAGGTGGCACCTGCGCGGCGCGGGCCGAGGCCGAGGGCATCGCCTTCCACGCCCTGGTCACCGCCCGGGACCTGGGCTTCGACTACGAGGGAGCCTGATCGCCGACTTGCTGTGCCCTCTGGTCGGCAAGCCTGCTTGCTTGGCTCTTCGGTCGGCGAGCCTCCCTTCGAGCGGGCTTCGCCCATCCGGGTGTCACCGATCCAGCGGCTCCGGCCTGGCGGCCTCGCCTTCTGGCCGTCAGGGTGTCATCGGTCCAGCGGCTCCGCCCTGGCGGGCGCCTTCGCAACCATTTCGGTTGGGGACGTCAGACCCGTGGCAGGTAGCGTCGAGCGCCTATGGCTGACACTCCGACCGCTGCCTATTCGATCCGCATCCGGGTTCGCATGGCCAACAAGCCCGGCGACCTGGGCCGCCTGGCGGTGGCCATCGGCGACGTGGGAGGCAACATCGCCGGCCTCGACGGCTTCGAGGCCAAGCAGGCCTTCCTCGACGAGGACATCATCGTCGACTGCCGCAGCGAGGAGCACCAGCGAGAGGTGCTGGGCGCCATCGAGGCCCTCGAAGGCATCGACGTGCTCGATCACGAGGACCGCACCTTCAAGATGCACGAGGGCGGCAAGATCGAGGTCCTGCCCCTGGCGCCGGTCGGCGACCGCGACGATCTGTCCATGGCCTACACGCCGGGCGTGGCCCGCGTCTGCACCGCCATCGCCAACGATCCGGCCAAGGTCCACGACCTGACCATCAAGCGCAACACCGTGGCCATCGTCACCGACGGCACCGCGGTGCTGGGTCTGGGCGACATCGGCCCGGCCGCCGCCCTGCCGGTGATGGAGGGCAAGGCCCTGCTGTTCAAGGAGTTCGCCGGCGTCGATGCCTTCCCCATCTGCCTGGACGTGAACGGCGCCGACGAGATCGTGGAGACGGTGGTCCGGCTGGCCCCGGTGTTCGGGGGCATCAACCTCGAGGACATCGCCGCGCCGCAGTGCTTCGAGGTGGAGGAGCGGCTCAAGGACCTGCTCGACATCCCGGTGTTCCACGACGACCAGCACGGCACCGCGGTGGTGGTGCTGGCCGCGCTCGAGAACGCCCTGAAGATCGTCGACAAGAAGATGATCGACCTCAACATCGTCATCGCCGGCGTGGGCGCGGCCGGGCGTGGCCATCTCCAAGATGTTGCTGGAGGCCGGCGTGGCCCATGTGGTCGGCACCGATCGCCAGGGCGCCATCTGGGAGGGTCGTGAGGATCTCAACCCGGCCAAGCAGTGGTTCGCCGAGAACACCAACCCCAACCGGGTCACCGGGTCGCTGGGTCAGGTGCTGCCCGGCG
The DNA here is from genome assembly GCA_963793965.1 of uncultured Microthrixaceae bacterium. Taxonomy (GTDB): domain Bacteria; phylum Actinomycetota; class Acidimicrobiia; order Acidimicrobiales; family Acidimicrobilacustridaceae; genus UBA4742. Next base: position 337,472 of record CAWCCB010000001.1, on the reverse strand, counting down.
CCGACGTGTTCATCGGCGTGAGCGGCCCCGGGCCTGATCGACGCCGACGACGTCCGGTCGATGGGACCCAAGCCGATCGTGTTCGCCATGGCCAACCCCGATCCCGAGATCCGACCCGAGCTGGTGGAGGGCATCGCCGCGGTCATCGCCACCGGCCGCAGCGACTTCCCCAACCAGATCAACAACGTCCTGTGCTTCCCGGGCATCTTCCGCGGCGCGCTCGACGCCGGCGCCACCACCATCACCGAGAACATGAAGCTGGCCGCGGCCGAGGCCATCGCCTCGGCGGTGGACGAGAACGATCTCAGCCCCGACTTCATCATCCCGTCGGTGTTCGACAAGCGGGTGGTCAAGCTGGTGGCGCAGGCGTCGGCGGAGGCGGCCGTGCGCGACGGCGTGGTGCGGTGAGCGCCCCCGCCGGCCCGCGCCTCCGACGGCCGTGAGCGGCGTCGATCGGACCATCGAGGCCGTCACCTTCGACTTCTGGAACACGCTCGTCCACCCCGACGACGACGCCACCCGCCGAGCCCGTCGACTGGCCGTGCAGGCCGTGCTGGGCGACTTCGGTCATCAGGTGGACGACGACGTGCTCGACGACACCTTCCGTCGCACCTTCGAGGCCCACCACGCCAGTTGGGTGTCGAACCGCCAGTTCACCGCCCGCCACGGCGGCGAGCACGGTGGTGTCGCTGCTCGAGCTCGATCTCGACCAGGACCAACGCGAGGTCGTGATCGTGGCCTACGCCAACGCGGCCGCCGACCTGGACATGCGCCTCACCGACCACGTGGCCGAGACCTTGGCCGGGCTGCACGAACGGGGGATCAAGCTGGGCATCATCTGCGACGTGGGCCTGACCCCGTCGACGGTGCTGCGGGGCTGGCTGGACGACCACGGCGTGCTCGAGCTGTTCCACCACTGGTCCTTCTCCGACGACGTGGGCTGGTACAAGCCGGCGCCGCAGATCTTCGAGCACGCCCTGTCCGGCCTGGGCGTGACCGCCGCGCACGCCGCCCACGTGGGTGACCTGCGGCGCACCGACGTCGGCGGGGCCCAGGCCATGGGGATGACGGCGGTGCGCTACCGCGGCGCCTACGACGACCCGGCCATCGGCCGACCCGGGCGACGTCCGCCCGCTGCCCGAAGGCGACGTCGTGATCGACGACCACCTCGAACTGGCCCGGGCCTCGACCTGGCCTGACCCGACAGGACCGGCGCCCCGACCCGGCGGTGCCAGGATGGGCGGGTGACCCGGCCCGCGGGCGGCCTGCCCTTCGACGACGCCGTGCGAGCGGTGATCGAGGCCATCCCCGCCGGGGAGGTCATGACCTATGGCGAGGTGGCGCTCGAGGCCGGCCATCCCGGCGCGGCGCGGGCCGTCGGGCACCTGCTGGCGGCCAGTGACGGGGCGTTGCCCTGGTGGCGGGTGGTCAACGCCAACGGGCGCCTGGTGCCCGGTCACGAGCGCGAGCACGCCCGGCGGCTGCGATCCGAAGGCGTGACCCTGCGCCCCGGTGGCCGCGGCGTGGCCATGGCCCGGCGCTGAGTCGACCGGCTACGTATCGCGGCACCCAGATCTAAGGAGTTCTCCCGATGTGCCCGGTGGGTCCTCAGGCGCAAGGTGGTCCCAGGAGGTCACCACCAGGGTGACCCCACGTCGGACCGGCTGTGTGCGGTCCGCCGACCACGAAGGGAACCGCCGTGACCGCCACTGCCGTCGCTCCATCCGTAACCCCAGCCACCGATGCCGTCCCGAGGTCCTGGGCGCACGGGGCCCGAGTCGTGCTGGCCGCGGTGGCCATCGTGGTGCTGCTGGCCGTGGCCTTCGTGCTCGGCCGGACCACGGCCACCTCGGCCCACACCGTCACCCGGGTCGTCCACACGCCGGTGGTGACCCCGACCACGTCGTTCTGCCGGTTGGGCCGGCCCTGCTGAGCCAACCGATCCCGACCAGCCAACGATCAAGACGAGAAGAGAGAGAGAAGTCCGATGCCACTGTTCATGGATGTGCACGACCACGTGGAGGGCCTGACCGCGGAAGCCGTGGCGGGCGCCCACCAGCGGGATCTCGAGGTGCAGGACGCACACGGGGTCCAGTACCTGAAGTACTGGTTCGATGAGGACACCGGGAAGGTGTTCTGCCTGGTCGACGCCCCCGATGCCGCCGCCGCCGAGGCCGTGCACCGCGAGGCTCACGGCCTGGTCGCCGATCGCATCACGCCGGTGCAAGAGGGGGCGTGAGCGGTGGCCCTGTTCACCCCGACCGAGCCGAGCGGGGAGGCGCTTGTCCGGCGCGTGGACACTCCTCTCGACCCGGTCGGGGTGACGGGGCACACTGATCCGGTGGGGCAACGGATGTCGTGTCCGGCGTTCGTCGGCCGAGTCGACGAGATGCAGGCGCTCGAGGCTGCCTTCGACGCGGCCCGATCTGGGTCGCCCACGCGCGGTGCTGCTCACCGGGGAGGCGGGGATCGGCAAGTCCCGGCTGGTCGACGAGTTCAGCGCCGTGGCGCGCCGGGCCGGGGCCCGGGTGGCCAAGGGAGCATGCGTGCCGGTCGACGGCGGCGCCACCCCCTACGGGCCCTTCGTGGCCCTGTTCGACGATCTGGCCCGCCAGCTCGACCCGACCGCGGCCGACGAGCTGCTGGGGCCGTTGGCCCCAGGGTTGTCGGGCAGCGTGGGTGGTCACAGCGGCGTCGCCGGCGGCCGGGATCACGTCGCCGGCACGCCCCGTCCCCTGCACGACGAGGCCACCAAGACCAGGTTGCTCGAGCTCGAGCTGGCCAGCTTGCGGGCGGTGGCGGATCGATCCCCGCTCGTCCTGGTGTTCGAGGACGTGCAGTGGGCCGACTCGGCCACCGCCGATCTGCTCGGCTTCCTGATCCGCAACCTGTCCGACGCCGCCGTCCTGTTCGTGTGCACCTGCCGGTCCGACGAGATCGGCCGCGACCACCGCCTGGCCGGGTGGATGCGCGAGATGCGTCGGGCGTCCAACGTGGTGGCCGTGCCCGTGGAGGGCCTCGCCCGGGTCGAGCTGGCGCAGCTGGTCGAGGGGATCCTGGGTCACACGTCCGAGTGGACCCTGGTGGAGGCGGTGTGGGGACGATCGCAGGGCAACCCCTTCTTCGCCGAGGAGCTGGTGGCGGCCCGCGAGCGCCACGATCTGCCGCCCGAGCTCCAGGCGGTGATCCTGGGTCGGGTGGACGAGCTGTCCGATCCCGCCCAGCGCGTCCTGCGGGTGGCCGCGGTGGTCGGCATCTCGGTGGACCACGACCTGCTCGAGGCCATGCGCCGCCGGGGCCGGGCCGGCACCGAGCGAGCCCGACGGTTTCGACGGGTCGGGGCCCAGCCTGGTCGAGCGCGCCCTCGAGGAGCTGGTCGACCGACAGGTCCTGGTGGTCGAGCCCAGTCGCACCAGCTACCGCTTTCGTCACGCCCTGACCCGCGAGGCCGTGGAAGGCGCCATCCTGCCCGGTGAGCGGCGTCGCCTCCATCGCCGGGCGGCGGAGGTCCTGGCCGCGAGCCGGCCGCGGGCCTGGCGGACGGGCCGGCGCCGCCGAGCTGGCCGCCCATTGGTGGGCCGCGGAGGAGTGGGCCGAGGCACTGGAGGTCGTCCGTCTCGGCGGCCGACGCGGCGGCCGAGGTGTGGGCCTATCCCGAGGTCCTGGCCCACCTCGAACGGGCGGGCCAGGCGCTCGACCAGATCGCGCCGTTCGGATCCGGCGGCGGCGGAACGCGCCCTGGCGGCCACCGGGCTCACCCGGGTGGCCCTGATCGGGCGGACCAGCGATGCCGCCTACCTGGCCGGCGCCGGCGCCCGGTCGGTCGAGTTGGCCCGTCAGCTGGTGGAGGCGTCCACCGGCGTGGTCGGCACGGACGAACTGGCTCGGGCGTATGTGACCCTGGGTCGCAACGCCTGGTCGGTCGGCGACGCGGAGGCCGCCTTCGAGGCCTACCGTCAGGCGGCGGAGCCTGGTGCCCGACGAGCCGCCGTCGGCGGCGCGGGCCCGCATCCTGGCCGAGGAGGGGCGGGGGCTCATGTTGCTGTCGCGCTTCGCCGAGGCGACCGATCGATGCCTTCAGGCCATCGAGGTGGCCCGCTCCGTCGGGGCCAGGTCCGAGGAGGGACACGCCCTGTGCACCCTGGCCTGCTGCCGGGGTGCGCTCGGCTTCTACGACGAGGGCATCGAGTTCCTGCACCAGTCCATGGCCATCGCCGAGGATCTGCAGGACCCCGACGACCTGAGTCGGTGCTACACCAACCTGAGCAACCTGCTCATGGAGTACGGCCGCCTGGCCGACGTTGCTGCCCTCCTCCACGACAGCGCGGCAGTGGGGGAAGCGCTGTGGGGGGTGCGGCTCAACGGGGCCGCGGGGAACGCGGTGGAGGCTCTGGTGCGCCTGGGCCGCTACCACGAGGCCGGCCAGCCTGCTCGACCAGATCGGGGAGGGGACGCTGAGCGGCGCGTGTGCCCCCAGTCCCGTACCTGCTGCCGGCGCCCATGGCCATCCGCACCGGGGAGCTCGACGAGGCCGAGCAGCTGCTGGCCTCGGCCGACTCGATCATCGGCGACTTCCCCGACGTGCAGCAGCGGGGCACCTACCTGTCCCTGGCCGCCGAGCTGGCCCTGGTGCGGGAGACGCGGCGTCGGCCTACGAGCTGGCCCAGCAGGGGCTCGAGCAGGTGTCGGGCACCGACGACGAGCTGTTCACGTCGGAGTTGGTGGCGTTGGCCGTGCGGGCCCTGGCCGATCAGTTCGAGGCCAGCCGCGTCGACGGCACCCGGTTCGACCTGGACAAGGGCCAGCTCCTGGCCGAGGGCCTGGTGGGCGAGGCCGATGAGCTGGTGGCGGCGGCCTTGCGCCGCGGCGGCCAGCCGCCGCCGCGGGTCGTGGCCCATGCCGCGCACGCCCGGGCCGACGCCTCGCGTCTGGCCACACCGGACCCGCGACTCTGGAGCGATGCTGCCGCCGCCTGGGTGGAGGCCAGCGAGGCCTACGGCGTGGCCGCCTGCCGGTGGCGCCAAGCCGAGGCCCTGCTCGGTGGGCGACCCGAGCCGTCGGATCGGGCCCGGGCCGAGGCGGCCCTCACCGAGGCGTGGCGGGTGAGCTTGGACCTCGGGGCGCTCCCGTTGCGTCAGCAGATCGAGGACCTGGGCCGCCGGGCGCGCATCGAGCTCGGGGACGACCGGGCCGCCCCCGAGGCGGATGGATCCACCCTGGGCGCCGATCTGGGCATCACCCCCCGCGAGGTCGAAGTGCTCGGACAGCTGGCCGCGGGGCCGGACCGATCGCGAGATCGCCGAGTCGTTGTTCATCTCCAAGAAGACGGCCAGCGTGCATGTGTCCAACCTGCTGCGCAAGCTGGACGTGGCCAATCGGGTGGAGGCCGGCCGCGTCGGTCAGGCCCACGGCCTCGGCTGAGCCGCGCCACCAACTAACTTCGCGTCGCTGTGGAGGATGCCACCGACTTGAGCGCTGCCGGCGCCGCCACCTCGGCGCCGCCCAAGCCCGCCTCCATCGAGCGCATCCGCCGTCTGGAGCGGCTCGAACGTGAGCGCCTGGAGGAGAAGGAGCGACGCGAGCAGCGGCGCCAGGACCGGATCGCCGGCGCCAAGCCGTCGGGCGGGCGCCACGACCTCGTCGACCGCATCGAGGACGTCACCAAGTACCCGATGCTGGTGCTGGGGATCGCTGGTGGCTGGTCGTGCTCATCGCCGTGGGCACCATCGACCTGAACGGCACGGCGTCGGCGGTGCTGGTGGGCACGCTCTTCGTGCTTTGGGTGGTGCTGCTGGTGGAGTACCTGGTGCGCCTGGTCATCAGTCCCGACAGCCGGGGCTACCTGCGCCGGCGCTGGGTGGAGCCGGCCACCGTCGTGGTCCCCCCGCTGGAGGGCTGGCACCTGGTCGGCATGGAGAAGGTGTCGCTTGCTGGTGCACGAGGGCGTGCTGCGGCTCGAGGCCATCCTCAAGCACCACAGCCTGTTCCGCGTCCTCATCGCCGCGACGGCCACGCTGTTCCTGGGGGCATGGCTGGTGCTGCTGTTCGAGGACCACACCAAGGGCAGCAACATCCACAACTACTCGGGCGCGCTGTGGTGGGCCATCGTGACGGTGACCACCGTCGGCTACGGCGACCGGTTCCCGGTCAGCGGCGCGGGCCGGGCGGTGGCGGTGGTCCTCATGCTGGTCGGCATCGGCCTGATCGGCGTGCTCACCGCCACGGTGGCGTCGGTGTTCGTCAAAGAGCACACCGACGCCAACAAGGAGGAGATCAAGCGGGGTCACGCCACGCTGGGCCACCAGCTGGCCGTGCTGAGCGTGCGCCTGGCCGACGTCGAGCGTCGGCTCGGGGCCAGCGCCGACGAGGTGGCCGACGGTGGACGCGAGCGCCGACCAGCAGGCCGAGGCCAACGGACCGATCGAGCCCGACCCTGGAGCATCCCCCTCCTGAGCCCGGTCGCCGGGAGAAAATCGCCGCATGCAGGGAACCCTCACCCGCGACGGCCAGACCGAGGCCGGCCACGCCCGAGGCCATCGCGGCGGCGATCGCCGGCACCGACTTCTTCTGGCTCGACCTCGACGTGCACGATCCCGGGGCCCGACGACGACGTCAAGGCCATGTTCATCGACCAGTTCCACTTCCACCCGGTGGCGGTCGAGGCCGCGGAGCACTTCGGCCAACGCCCACGCATCGACGACTACGACGACTTCGTCCACATCGTCACCTTCGGGATGGCCGGCGACGGCAAGCACGTGGCCGAGGTGCACTGCTTCCTCACCGAGCGCTCCATCATCAGCGTCCACCACGGCGACTGCCCGGCGCTGGGCTCGGTGCGGGACAAGATCGGCGGCCATCACTCGGCCGACGTGGCCGCCGCCCCAGGTGGCGGTCTTCTACCTGATCATGGACACGCTGATCGACTCGTTCTTCCCGGTGCTGTCGGACTTCGACGACGCCATCGATCAGCTCGAGACCGCCATCCTCAAGACGCCCACCGAGGAGCAGCTCGGGACGTTGTTCGACATGAAGCGCCAGATCATGACCATCCGCAAGGTCATCGCTCCCCAGCGCGACATGATCGCCAGCCTCAACGGCGGCCTGGTCGAGATCCCGGGCATGACCGACAAGGGCACGGCCTACTTCCGCAACCTCTACGACCACCTGATCCGCATCAGCGACATGGTCGACGCCTACCGCGACCTGATCAGCAGCGCCATGGACACCCACCTGTCGATGGTGTCCAACCGCCTCAACGTGGTGATGAAGCAGCTGGCCATCATCGCCACCATCTTCCTGCCGCTGGGCTTCCTCACCGGCTTCTTCGGCCAGAACTTCGCCTGGCCCATCACCCACATCCATGAGCCGGACCGGGCAGCTGGTATCTGCCTCGGGCTGGGTTCCGAGCTGGTGGCCATCGTCTCCTGCTCATCCTGTTCTGGCGGCGGGGCTGGCTGGGCAGCGGGCCCACCGCCTGAGGCCGTCGGGCCCGGTCGGGTCGGCGGCAGCCACGCCCGCGAGCCAACCCGGGGCACTGCCACCCGGGGGCGGGTGCACGGCGGTGGGGTCGAGGCCGGACCGGGCGAGCAGCCAGGCAGCCACCGAGTTGGAGTTCCACATTTCTCCCAGGTGCAGTTCATCGCGGCCCCAGGTCGGGGTCGGGACCTCCGGCACGTGGTCGAGGAGGGCATGGGCGGTCCGGGCGTCGCCGCTGAGGTGGACCGGGCTGTCCACGGCGAAGGGCAGATCGGGGATGACACCGTTGCGCCAACGGCGGATCTCGTAGCGGAAGATGCGGAGGTGCCGGGCCCATGGGGCTCCGACCGCGCCGTGGGCGACGACGCCCCGGTCCGGGGTCTGGTGGCCGGCGGGGACCGGGGTCATCTCGATCGCGAACGCACCATCGCCGGTGACCGCCACCAGCGCGGCGTGGTACAGGTCGTGCGGGTCGCGTCGCTGCACGAGCGCCGAGACGCCACTCGAAGGCCCGTCCGCTGATCCGGACGACGTTGGCGCCCGCCCCCAAGGGGATCCAGTAGAGGTCGACGCCCGGTGACGTCGACCGATTCGAGACGGACCCGGGAGACGAGGCGAGCGGATGGAGGATCACCTCCGCGACTCTGCAGCCAGGCCACGTTCCGGTACAGGGTCCAACGTCACCTCGTCATCGTTGCCCCGACGGGTGGTTGACGCGCCGGCGTGCTGCCCTCCAATGGCTCCTTGTTGCTGCACCCAGGTCTGGGAGCCCGATCGCCTAATACACGGTGCTGGGCGGGGTCGTCGTCATCAGGCCAGACTCCTGGGCTGCCCGATGGGGACGCGGTGCGACCCGCCGAGAGTGTCCGACCCCCTCGAGCGACCGACTGAATCATTCCCTCTGATCCCGTCGTCTGATCCGAACTACCATGACCGATACATGACGCGTGGTCCCCGCTGACGACTGGAGAATCCGCGCAAGAACGAGGAACAGTGAGGGTCGGCGGACATGGTGATGGCCGGTGAACTCGTCTTTGACGTGGGCATGCACAACGGCGACGACAGCGCCTACTACCTCGACTGCGGCTATCGCGTGGTCGCGGTCGAAGCCAACCCGGTGCTATGCGACGACGCACGCACCCGATTCGCCCCGCAGGTCGAGGCCGGCACACTGCGCATACGCAATGTCGGTGTCGCCGAGACCGCTGGCGAGCTCGAGTTCTGGGTGTCCGACAAGTCCGAATGGAGTTCGTTCCATCGTGAGAACGCGACCCAACAAGGCACCACGGCCACGTGCATCACTATCCCTACGGTGCCGTTCCGCGACCTGCTCGCCGAGGCCGAAGAAACCCCCCTCTATGTCAAGGTGGACATCGAGCGCAATGACAGCCTGTGTATCCGCGACCTCCCCGAAGATGCGCTGCCTGCTTACGTCTCGCTCGAATCGCATGTGGCGGCGGACGCCGACATCGAGTTCCTGGCAGCGCTCGGCTATCGCGGCTTCAAGTGTGTCCGCCAGAACGACCTACGTGAGATAACCACCCGCAACGTGGTCGCCCAAGGCCGCGTTCGCCATCTGATCGCCACGACCGAGAAGGTCAGTGGCCGGGTTGGCGGACAACTCCAACATCTCCACTACCGCCGCCAACCCGTCAACGGACACCGATTTCCCGATGGCACCTCTGGACCGCTCGCCCGGGACCTTCCCGGCCCGTGGATCACCCCGGCCCAGATGCTCGAGGTCTGGCAGACCCTCATCGACATCGACAGCCGCCTCCACGCCAACGGCATCGGTGAGTGGTTCGACATCCACGCCGCCCTCGACCCGACTTGATCTTGGCACCGGTCACCGACTACAAAGAGCCAAACCGACACGACCCCATGGGTCGGAGCCGGTGGGCTTCACCCGCCCCGGCCCCGGCCGCTGACAGGGCTCCGCCGCATCCGAAAAATCCTACACACATAGGCATGATGTGTGTAGGAGTCTTCTCAGGATCACTCCAGCGACGCGCGCGACCAAAGCGCGACATGGCCGTGCGCGTCCAAGCTGACCGACCCGCCCCCACACGCGAAGAAACCCCTGCTGAGCAGGGGTTTCCTGAGTGGTCGGGACCGGCGTCGATCCGGTGACCTTCCGCTTTTCAGGCGGACGCTCTGCCAACTGAGCTACCCGACCGAGCGGCGGGCTCGTGCCCAGCCGAACGGGCCCGGACCAACCTGCGGCCCGGGTAGCGGTCCCGACGAGATTTGAACTCGCGACCTCCGCCTTGACAGGGCGGCGTGCACTCCAAACTGCACCACGGGACCTCATGGCCTGCGGACAGGCCATCTGCCCTCGATCGGCCTCGGAGAGGTCGGTCAGGGGCGGAAGGGCACGCTACACGCTCACCCGACGACGACGCCATCCCCTAAGGAGGGCGCCGGCTCGGCGACGGCGTGGCACCCCCAACGGGATTCGAACCCGTGTTACCGCCTTGAAAGGGCGGCGTCCTGGGCCACTGGACGATGGGGGCTCGTGCCCGAGGGGCCTCCCACGATATCAGAGCCCCTGGCGGACCGGTTCTGACCGGCCACCGGGAGGTCGTCGAATCCCATCTGGGTCATTGGTCCCACCTGCGGCAGTGCGGCGATCACCCGGCTCTATAGTCGGCGGGCCATGACCGAAGTGCCCCCCGGGGGCGGGCCGCCCACCCCTCCGCCAGAGGACGACGACGCGTCGTCCCCCACGCCGCCGCCTCCGTCGGGCGCGCCCTACGCGGCACCGCCTCCCGCGGCTCCGGCCACCCCGCCGACCCCGCCTTGGCCGACGCCCTCGCCCTCGGCGCCGGTCACCCCGCCGGCGGCGACGCCGCCTTGGCCGACGCCTCCGCCGGCCGCACCGCCTCCGTCGGCGCCACCCCCGTCCGGTTCTCCCTTCGCCGCGCCCGCGACGGCGCCTCCGGCGAGTCCGTGGGGGGCCCCGCCGCCGGCAGCACCACCGGCGGCCCCGGGCACCTGGGGGGCGCCGCCTCCGTCGACCTCGCCCGCCCCGGCCCCGCCGCCCGGTTCCTGGGCGCCGCCCTCGCCAACCGACGGCCCCGGGCTCGTGGGCACCGCCGTCGGGCCCGCCCGCGGCACCGCCCGGTGCCTGGACCGCGCCCTCGGGACCTCCCGCGGCACCTGGTGGTCCCGGCGGACCGGTGGGACCCGGTGGTCCCGGTGCCGGCTGGTACGCGGCCGGCCCTCCGCCCGCCGGGCTCGGCGCCGCGCCGTCCGCGCCTGGCCGCGCCCAAGAAGCGCTCTCGCCAGGTCGCTGGTGGCGCTCGGGCGTCCTGGTCGTGGTCCTCATCGGCGGAACCGTTGCCGCCTTCACCCTGCGCGACACCGGCCCGAGCTACCCCAGCGACTGGGACAGCCGCATCCTGCCCATCGTCCACTTCGACGAGCAGGAGCGGGGCATGGTGTTCAAGCACCCCGTGCAGGTGCTCTTCATGACCCCGAAGGCGTTCAACAAGACGGTCAGCACCTCCCCCGATGCGCTCAGCGCCAAGGACAAGCAGGACATCGAGAACCAGACGGCGCTGATGCGGGCGCTGGGCCTCATCGACGGCAAGGTCGACCTGTTCAAGGAGGAGAACGGGCTCAACGAGAACGGGATCCTGGCCTACTACGACTTCCACGACAAGAAGGTGCGGGTCAAGGGCACCGCCCTCACCCCCGACGTGCGGGTGACCCTGGCCCACGAGCTCACCCACGCCCTGCAGGACCAGTACTTCGACCTGGGCCGCCAGGACACGCTGCCCGACGATTCGGCCCAGGCCTACCGCTCGGTGATCGAAGGCGACGCCGTGGTGGTGCAGAACGCCTACGCCGACACCATGTCCCAGGCCGACCAGAACGAGTACAACAAGGCCGAGAGCCCAGGGTCGGACCAGGCCTACTCGAACGTGCCCGACATCCTGGTGGCCCAGGACTCCGAGCCCTACATCGTCGGACCGGCGTTCGTGGACGCGCTCAAGGCGCGGGGCGGCAACACCGCCATCAACGACGCGCTGCGCAACCCGCCGGCCAGCACCGCGGCCCTGATGAACATCTTCAACTACCTGACCCAGACCTCGAGCACCGCGCCCACGCTGCCGCCGCTGTCGCTGCCGGCCGGGGCCAAGCGGGCCGATGACGGGGACAACACCTTCGGTGCGCTGCAGTGGTACCTGCTGCTGGCCCGCCGGATCAACGTGCACCAGGCGTTGACCGCGGTCGACGGCTGGCACAGCGACACCAGCATCGGCTACCGCCAGGCCTCGGGCCTGGTCTGCCTGGACGCCGAGTACCAGGGGACGAGTGCGGCGGCCACGGCCAACATGACCACGTTGCTCAACCAGTGGAAGGCCGTGGGGCCGAGCCCGAACACCACGGTCACCCAGCACGGCAGCACCGTCGAGCTGCACGCCTGCGACCCGGGCAAGGACGTGAAGCTCACCGGCACCGATCGGTCCAGCGACGCCCTCGAGGTGGTGGCCGCCCGACTCGAGCTGGCCGGCATCTTCTTCAAGCAGAACATCCCCGACTCCGCGGCCAAGTGCGCCAGCACGCGGCACCATCGACCGGCTGAGCCTCGACCAGATCGTCAGCGACAGCGACGCCGACCAGCAGGCCGACCAGGACGCGGTCGAACAGGCCATCGCCGCCTGCCACTGACCGCGGTCGTCGGCGCTCGGCGCCGCGAGCCTGGCTCGCGCCAATCGGCCAGGCCTGGATGAAGGCCCCCAGGATCATGTTGAGCACCTCGTAGGCGATCCGGTCGTGCAGATCCGGGTCGTCGGGGTCGAGCGCCTCGGGGGGCTCCTCACCCACGTCCAGCCGGGTGCCCAGGGCCAGTCGGACCCCGTTGACCGCCCGCATCCAGGCCTCGGCCTCGGCCTGGTCGATGACCTGGCCGTCGATGGTGCGCTCGACCACGTCGAGGGCGTCGAGCTGCCCCTGGCGCAGGTCGTCGCCCACCAGGCGCTGGTACTCGGCGTCGAGCTCGGGGTGCTCCACGTACGCGGTGGGGAACAGCCGGCGGGTGGCCGGGTCGTGGTCGGCCAGCATGACCCGCAGCTCGTCCATGGAGTCCATGACCACGCGCTGCTCGGGCTTGGTCAGGTTGACCTGGTAGCCGCCCGGGCACGACGTCGACCAGCGGACGCCAGCCGAAGGCGCCCAACCAGCGCGTGATGCGGGGCACGCCTCAGTCCTGCTGCATGGTGGCCCACAGGCCATGTTCGTGAAGGCGGAACACGTCGAACTCCGCCTTCTCGCGTGCCCCGGTGGACACGCTGGCCCGACCCTTCTCGTGGACGTCGAGCATGAGGCTGGTGGCCTTCTCCAGGCTGTAGCCGAAGAGCTTCTGGAACACGAAGGTCACGTAGTCCATCAGGTTGATGGGGTCGTTCCACACGATCACGACCCACGGCCGATCCAGGTCGAGGTCGGTGTCGTGGATGGGCTCGTCGACCTCGACCGGACTGGTCGACGACAGACGCGGGGACACAACCGACATGGCTCGATTGTCCCTCATCCGGCCGCGACGGTCACGTCCTCGGGTTCCATCGCGCGCCGATCCAGCTCCGGATAGGCGTAGAGGCCCAGGTAGAAGCGCAGCGCAACGATCCACACCGCCACCGCTCCCACCACGTGCAACAGGACGAGACCCCGGGGCACCCCCAGGAAGTACTGGGTGTAGCCCAGCGCGCCCTGGGCCACGATCAGCACCACCAGCTCGACCGTGCGCCGACGCACCTGGCGGCTTGCGCCCGTGCGGGCCAGCAGCACGAGGGCGGCCACGGTCAGCGCCAGGAACGCCCACACGGTGAGGCTGTGGATGCGGGCCACGTCCTCCACCAGGAAGGGCAGGCGCTTCACGTGCTGGTCGCCGCCGTTGGGGCCGGTGCCGGTCACGATCGTCCCCGTGACCAGCACCGCGCCCGGCCACGACCACCATGAGCCGGGCCAGCGGTCGCAGGCTGGGGGCCACGGTGAGCGATCCCGGGGTGTCGGCGTGGCCGGCCCGATCGTGGAGCACCACCGCGTTCCACACCAGCGCCATGCCCAACAGGAAGTGGAGGGCCACGAACGGGGGCCACAGGTGGGAGAAGACGACGATGCCCCCGAGCACGATCTCGGCCACCAGGCCACCGACCAGGCCCAGCGACCAGCCGATGAGATCGCGCCGGCGGGGGACCAGGGCCAGCGAACCGAGCACGGCCATGGCCACTCCGATCGAGACCAGACCGGTGAAGTCGCGGTTGATCTGCTCGACCTGGGGGTGGAACGAGGCCTTGGCCATGAAGTGGTGCTGGGTGCAGTTGGGCCAGTCGGGACAGCCCAGACCGGAGTCGCTCAGCCGCACGGCCGCTCCGGTGACCACGATCACGGCCACGGCGACCACGACCACCAGGGTGATGACCCGGAACTGCGCAACCGTGATGCGGGGGAGGCGCACGCCGCGATGCTACGAGCGCAGCCGCCCCCGCGTCCCAATCGCCCGCGGTAGCGTCGGCTCGTCCGCTGCCTGCCTGTCGTCGTCGCCGCCGACCACGGGGCCCGGGCGGCCACGAGACCTTGGGGGGTCGATGGGGACGAGGCTGCACACCGCCGCGATCGTGGGACTGGTGGCCGCGGCGCTGCTCAGCGCCGTGCTGTCTTCGGCCGCGCCCAGCGCCGCCGGGGCCGCGACCAGGGCGAAGCGCTCGAGCGGGTGGGTCCCGGGTGATCCCCTCGACTGCACCAACTGGCGATACGGGCCCTCCGACGAGCCGGCCTCGCTGCCGGCCGAGTTCGACCGCAACGACTACAAGCGCACCTCGCTGCGCGACCCCAACCCGGCGCTGGTGACTCGCCGCAGAACCTGTGCGGGCAGAAGGGTTCGGCCACCGACCTGGCCTGGGGGCTGTCGCGAGGGCTCCTCCTCGGTGCGCATCGCCATCCTCGATTCGGGCATCGAGTGGCGTGACCCGGCCTCCATGGCCGACCTGGCCACCAAGGCCTACATCAACCTGGGCGAGGCCCAGCCCCCGTGCTGGCCGGCGGTGGCCGACGGCGACTGCAACCACGACGGCGTGTTCAACATCACCGACTTCGGCTCCATCCCCGACCTCAACCACAACGGGGTGGCCGACCCCGAGGACCTCATCCTCAACCCGGCCTACAACAACCACCGCGACGACGACCACGACGGCTACGTCGACGACATCTCGGGTTGGGACTTCCTCTACGGCGACAACGACCCGCTCGACACCGTCGACTACGGCCACGGCACCGGCGAGGCCAAGGACTCCAGCGCGGCGGCCAACGGCACCGGCAACGTGGGCACCTGCCCGAACTGCCAGTTCATCCCGGTGCGGGTGGGGGACTCCTTCATCGCCGACGGCGGCCGCTTCGCGGCCGGCGTGCTGTTCGGCCTGGACTCGGGCGCGGATGTCATCCAGGAGGCCCTGGGCGCGCTCAACGATCCGCGCCAGGCCCAGGACGCCATCGACGCCGCCTACCACCGCGGCGTGGTGGTGGTCGCCTCCATGGCCGACGAGGCCTCCAAGCACCCGAACCTGCCCGCCTCGCTCGAGCACACCATGGACGTCAACTCGGTGACCACCCTGTCGTCCAACCCGCTGGGCGGAGGCACCAACGAGGGCTACCTGGCCCTCAACGGCTGCACCAACTTCGGCGGCCACACCTTCGTCAGCATCCCGTCCAGCTCGTGCTCGTCGGAGGCCACCGGCGAAGCGGCCGGGATGGTGGGCCTGATCGAGAGCTACGCCCGCCAGCTCGACATCGCCCCCAATCCGGCGCTCACCTCGTGGCGGCCGGGCGACAACGTGCTGTCGGCCGACGAGGCCATGCAGATCGTGCGGTCGACCGCCGACGACATCGACTTCTCCACGCCCAACGCGGTCGACCCGGCCAACAACTTCGGCACGCCCAACGGCAGCCCGATCCTCGACACCGTCCGCTACCCGTCCACCAAGGGCTGGGACGCCACCTTCGGGTACGGCCGGGTGAACACCTACGAGATGCTCAAGGCCGTGCGCGACGGGCGCATCCCGCCCGAGGCCATGATCGACACCCCGGCCTGGTTCGACGTGCTGGGGACGACCGGCACGGCGGCGGTCACCGGCCGGGTGGCTGCTCCCCGGGCCACCTCCTACGACTACCAGGTGCAGTGGGCCCCGGGGTTCGAGCCGCCGCTCTACCCGGCCACCGACCACTGGACCACCGCCGCCACCCGCACCGGGCTGACGGCGCCGGTGTCGGGCACCCTGGCCACCCTCGATCTGGCCGCCATCGCCGCCACCCTGCCCGACGACGGGAACGGCACGCCGGTCGACCCGAGCATGCAGGACCGACCCGACGAGGAGAAGTTCTCGGTGCGGATCCGGGTGGTGGTCACCGCCCACGGCGGCTCGGGCGACGGGTCTGACCGGCGAGATGCAGAAGCAGGTGTTCGTGCACCACGACCCCGACCTGGTGGCCGGGATGCCGGTGAAGGTCCCCGGGGCCAGCACGTCGAGCCCCCGCTTCGTCGACCTGCTGGGAGACGGCCACCAGGAGCTGCTCCTGGCCACCGCCGACGGCGAGATCCACGCCTACCGCTCGGACATGACCGAGCTGCCCGGCTTCCCCCTGCTGGGCGACGTGTCGCCCTGGTGGCCGACGAGCTCGCCCACCGGCCTGGCCGATCACATCCCCATCCACCGCGGCGCCTTCGGCGTCGGCGCGCCCGCGGTGGGCGACCTCTACCACGACGGCCACCTGGAGATCGTGGACACCGACCTCGACGGCAAGGTCTACGTGTGGTCGGCCACCGGCCAGCGGCTGGCCACCATGTCGGTGAACCCCGCCTACTCGCGCGACGACCCGGCTGACCAGAACGAGTTCAACCGCACCAAGCCGCAGTTCGCCAGCTCACCGTCGCTGGGCGATCTCGACGGCGACGGCAAGCTCGAGATCGTGGCCGCGGCCATGGACCGCCACGTCTACGCCTGGCACGGTGACGGGTCGCCCGTGGCGGGCTTCCCGGTGCTGCTGGTGGATCCGACCAAGGTGTCGTCGGTCGATCCCGGTCAGCCACGAGGTGACCTTCACGCCGAGCTCCGGGGTGGGCGAGGGCGGCGAGCTGGTGGCCACCCCGACGGTGGCCGACATCAACGGTGACGGTCGGCCCGAGATCGTGGTCGGGGCCCAGGAGCAGTACGTCGAGCCCCCCAACATCGGCGACGGGGCCGACGTGCTGGGCCTGCTGGGCGCGGCAGGGACCCCGGGCAACTCCCGGCTGTACGTGATCTCGCCCGACGGGACCGACGCCACGTACCCCAACTGCCACGGCCAACCCCGATGCCCAGGCCTACCTGCCCGGCTGGCCGGTCCAGGCTCAGCCAGTTGGCCACCTCGCTGCTGCCGACCATCGGTGATGGCGTGGCCATGCCCGCGGTGGTGGGCGATGTCGACCCCGCCAACCCGGGCCCCGAGATCGTGGCCGCCTCCTCGGCCGGCACCCTGTACGTGTTCGACGCCCAGGGCCACAGCGTCTACGGCTCGACCGCGGCCGGGGACAACCCGGTGGCCTGGGCGGGCGGGCTCGCCCTGCAGAACGCCGGGCGCTTCGGCGCCGACCGCAACTCGAACGACATCGTGGCCTCGCTGATGGGGTTGTCGGGTCCGACGCTGGGCGAGCTCCAGGGCGGAGGCAGCAAGGAGATCGCCTCCAACACGGCCGGGCTGACCCGCTTCATCGACCTGTTGGCCAACGACCTCCAGCTGCCCAACGACGACCAGCTGTCGGCCTGGGACGGCGCCACCGGCAACGAGCTGGCCGGGTCGCCGCACACCACCACCGACCTGGCCCTGTTCGTGGCCCCGGCCATCGCCGATCTCGACGGCGACGGTCACAACGAGGTGATCGCCGGCAACGGTCTCTACACCCTCGACGCGGTGGACGCGGCCGGGAACGAGCCGGCCGGCTGGCCCAAGCTGACCGGCGGCTGGAGCATCGGCACGCCCGGGGTGGGCGACTGGGACGGCGACGGCAAGCTCGAGGTGGCCCAGCAGCGCCGAGACGGCTACCTGCTGGTGTGGCACACCCAGGGCACGGCCACCCCGGCCTGGGGATCCTACGGATGCGACTCGTTCAACTCGGGCGCCTGCGTGGACACCGCCCCGGCCACGGTCGTGCCCACCACCACCACGACGACCACCGCCGGCTCCGCACCGCCTCGACCACCGCGGGGTCGCCCGCCACCACCCAGTCGGCGGCCGGCCCGACCTCGACGTCGTCGGGCGGGGGCACCCTGCCCCTCACCGGCGCCGACACCATCGTCCTGCTGCTGGCCGCCGCCGGGTTGATCGCGGCCGGCACCTGGCTGGTGGCCTGGCGCCGTGACGCCTGGCCCGGACCTGACCTTCGAGAGGGGCCGCGCGTCCTTCCTGTCGCGTGCCGCGACTCCCTGCGGTCGCGGGCGCGACACGTTCGGCGAGGCGGTCAGGGGGCGGCAGCTAGGTCAGGTTCGGCCAGGATGGCGCGGAAGACGTCGGGGTCGGCCACGTACGGCGGCTCGGCGCGGGGCCAGTGCAGGGCCAGATCGGTGAATCCCAGCTCGCCGTAGCGACCGGCCAGGTCCCGGTAGGACTCCACCGAGGCCAACCAGGGCTCGCCGGTGGCCCCCTGCATGTAGAGCCGGTCGATGGAGGCCGGGTCGCGACCGATGGCCTCGCAGGCGGCGTCGAGCGCCTGGCCTGAGCCCGGGCCGCGGCCACGCACGCCGCCTCGTCGAGCTCCGCGGCGCGGCGCGGATCGCCCAGCGTGACCCACACCTGGCCGTGGGCCGCGGCCAGGGCCAGCGCCCGGGGGCCCCCGCCGGCCACGGCCAGGGGCACGCGGGGCTGCTGCACGCACCCGGGGATGCTGCGGGCATCGACCGCCTGGTACCACTGGCCCGTCCAGCAGGGCGGTGGCCGGGTCGGTCAGCAGCTGATCGAGCTGGGCCACGAACTCCTCGAAGCGACTGGTGCGCTCGGCCACCGACCACGGTGCCTGACCCAGGGCGGTGGCATCCCACCCCGTCCCGCCGGCGCCGATGCCGATGGTGATGCGACCGCCCGACACGTCGTCGAGGGTCATGACCTCCTTGGCCAGGGTCACCGGGTGGCGGAAGTTGGGCGAGGTGACCAGCGTCCCCAGTCGCAGCGTGGTGGTCGAGGCGGCCACCGCGGCCAGCAGCGGGCACGGCACCGAACCACGGACCGTCGCGCAGGCCCTGCCAGGTGAGGTGGTCATAGGTCCAGCCGGTGTGGGCGCCGAGTGCCTCGGCCTCGCGCCAGACGTCGCTCGCGCCGGCGACCAGGGCATCGACGGCAGGATGACCACCCCCACTCGCACGTGGCCGCGACTCTACGGGGTCGGCCGACGTCGGCAGGCCGTGTGGGGCGGCTGGTGTGGGTTGGCTGTGGAGCGCGTCGCGGCGATTGTCCCGCCCGGCCCCGACGTGCCTACGATCGAGGCCCGATGGCCACCACGATG
Source organism: uncultured Microthrixaceae bacterium (assembly GCA_963793965.1). Classification (GTDB taxonomy): domain Bacteria; phylum Actinomycetota; class Acidimicrobiia; order Acidimicrobiales; family Acidimicrobilacustridaceae; genus UBA4742. Next base: position 318,463 of record CAWCCB010000001.1, on the reverse strand, counting down.
CGTCCCTCCCTGCGGTCTCGGGCCGCCGGGTACGTGGCCCTGACCAAGCCGCGCATCATCGAGCTGCTGCTGGTCACGACCGTGCCGACCATGGTGGTGGCCGAGCGGGGCATCCCGCCGGTGTGGCTGATGGTGGCCACCGTGGTGGGTGGCACCCTGGCCGCAGGCGGAGCCAACGCCATCAACATGTACGTCGATCGCGACATCGACGCCCTCATGAAGCGGACCCAGAAGCGGCCGCTGGTCACGGGGCTGATCAAGCCCAGCCACGCCCTGGTGTTCGCCATCACCCTCGAGGTGGTGGCCTTCGCCTGGCTGTGGGCCTTCGTGAACCTCATCAGCGCCGTCCTGGCCATCACCGCCTGCCTGTTCTACGTGTTCGTGTACACGCTCTGGCTCAAGCGCACCTCCAGCCGCAACATCGTCATCGGCGGGTGCGGCGGGTGCCATGCCGGTGCTGATCGGGTGGACGGCGGTGACCGGTCATCTGGCGTGGGCGCCCATCGTGCTTGTTCGCCGTCATCTTCTACTGGACCCCGCCGCACTTCTGGGCCCTGGCCATCCGCTACAAGGACGACTACGCCGCCGCCGATGTGCCCATGCTCCCCGCGGTGGCCAGCTTCCACACCACCGCGGTGCGGATCCTGCTCTACACCCTGCTGCTGTGGGCCCTGACCCTGCTGTTCGACGCGGTCGGCCATCTGGGTGTCATCTACCTGGCCAGCGCGGTGGCGTTGGGCGGGGTGTTCACCTACCTGGCCGTGCAGGTCCTGCGCACCGAATCGCCCAAACAGGCCATGCGGCTGTTCACCTACTCCATCACCTACGTGACCCTGTTGTTCGGGGCGATGGTCATCGACGTCCTCGTGCGTCACGGGGTGTGATCGGAGATGCGTCCGTCACCCGGATCCGACCCGCCCGACCGCCGGCCCGAGTGGGTTTTCAGTCGGCCGTCATGGGTGTGTAGAGTCGCTGTTCGTTCCCTGCTCCGGCCCCGCGATCCCGGTCGTCGGCCCACCTTCCTCGGTGGCCAGCGCCCGATTCGACGTCGCGGTGACGACGAGGTCATCTCTGCACTGACATGGCGATCACCGAGACCAGACCACCCACCGAACCCGTGGCCGACGAGTCCGCGGCCGAGCCGGAGCGCTTCATCGGCCTTCCCGAGCCCGAGCTCGGCGGCCTCGCCGGCTTCATCGGCACCGGCGACCACCGGTCGCTGGGCCGGGCCTACGTCGTGCTGTCCATCCTGTTCGGGGTGGCCGCGCTGGTGGCCGACACGCTCTTCACCGCCCACCAGGCGCACCACTTCCTGCCGGTGGCCCACGTCTTCCAGGTGTACACGGGCAGTCGCACCCTCGGCGTGCTGCTGTTCGCCATCCCCTTGTTCGTGGGCCTGGGCACCTTCATCGTCCCGCTCCAGGTCGGCGCGAACACCGTGGCCTTCCCGCGGGCCGCAGCCGCGGCCTTCTGGGGCTGGCTGATCGGTTCTGGCGTCCTGGTGGCCGCCTACGCCATCGACGGCGGTCCGGCCGGCAGCCGCTTCAAGGCCGTCGACCTGAGCTTCGCCGGTCTGGCGCTGGTGCTGGTCTCGCTGATCGTCGCCACCCTGTGCGTGGCCACCACCGTGGTCTCGCTTCGCACCCCGGGCCTCTGGCTCGACCGGGTGCCGATGTTCTCCTGGTCGATGCTGGTGGCCGGCACCCTGTGGATGCTGACCCTGCCGGTGGTGCTGGCCGACGTCGTGCTCATCTACATCGGTCACCACTACGGGAATCCGGCGCACCCGTCGCTGTTCGGCATCGCGACCAACCAGTGGCCCCAGCTGGCCTGGGCCTTCGGCCAGCCCCAGATCTACGCCGTCCTCATCCCGGTGCTGGGCGTGACCACCGACGTGATCGCCACCCTCTCGGGCGCCCGTCAGCCTCATCGCAAGGCGATCATGGCGTCGATCGCCCTGTTCGGCATCTTGAGCTTCGGGGCGTTCGCCCAGCCGTCCTTCTACCCGGACGTGCAGAACGAGGCCCTCTTCATCATCCTGGCCTTCCTCATCATCTTCCCGGCGCTGGTCGTGTTCGGCGGTTGGGGGGCGAGCGTGCGGGCGGGGCGCCCCAAGCTGGCCAGCCCGCTGCTGTTCGCCGTGGGTGCCGCCATGCTGCTGGTGGTGGCCCTGCTGGCCGGGCGCCGTCTACGGGATCAAGGCCTTCGACCTGCACGCCGCCGGCTGGACCACCACCGGCTATCCGCCGCCCTATGCCGACGGGCACTTCCTGCTGGTGCTGGCCGTGGTGGTGCTCGGGCATGTCGGCCGCGTCTCACCTACTGGTCCTCGAAGCTGTTCGGCCGCACGGCCAACGAGGGGCTGGCCAAGCTGGCCGCCATGTTCGGGCGTGGTCGGCGGCCTGGTGGCCGGCCTGCCGCTGCTGGTCTACGGCTTCGCCCTCCGCTACCACGGGCTGACCAAGTCCGCCCACTTCCTCTACGGCACCTCGGCGGTCGGCTCGGCCCTGCTGGTGGTGGCCGTCCTGGTGGTGCTGGCCGCGCTCGCTGACCGGCCGCAAGGGTCGCCGACGACGACGCCTGGGGCCGCGGCCAGACCTTCGAGTGGGCCAGCGCCAGCCCGCCGGCCGCCGGCGGCTTCGGCGTGTTGGAGACGGTGGTCTCCGCTGAGCCGCTGCTGGACCGGGTCTCGACCGAGGAGGAGTCCTGATGGCCGTGCCCGTGCTGGCCGATCCCCACGCCCCCCTCGAACTGGCCGGCGTCGAGCCGCCCCTGCCGGCTCGTCCACGCGTGCTGCTGGTGGGCACCGCCTTCGCCAGCGCCGCCAGCGCCATGTTCATCTTCGGGATGCTGGGCATCTACCTGAACCAGCGGGCCCTGGGACGGGCCCACGGCGGCACCTGGCTCCCCCAGTCGGTGCACATCCCGCTGACCCAGCCCAACGTGATGCTGTTCACGCTGCTCATGTCCTCGGCCACCATCACCTGGCTGGTGTACGCCATCAAGGCCGATGACCGCCGCCACGCCTACCTGGCCATCGGCGTGTCGCTGCTGCTGGCCTTCGCCTTCCTGAACCAGACCGCCTACCTGTACTCGTTGATCAGCCTGGACGTCCACGGCAACCAGCAGTCGGTGCTCATCTACACGATCACCGGCGCGCAGCTGGCCATGATGATCGTGGCCATGATCTTCGTGGCGCTGATGGGGTTCCGTGCCCTGGCCGGGCAGTTCACCAGTCGCCAGTACGACGGCATCACCGCCGCCGCCCTCTACTGGCAGACCGCCGTGGCCATGTACGCCCTGCTCTGGTACGCGATCTACGTGACGAAGTAAGGCCCGCCATGTTCAAGTCCCGCACCGTCACCATCAGCCTGCGCTTCTATGGCTCGCTGGCCGTCGCCGCCCTGCTCGGGGCCTTCGTGGTCGGGGTGACCAGCCAGCACAGCTCGATCATCGACCAGGTCATCGGGCCGCTCGATCTGGGCTGGAAGGGCGGGGTCGGCAACCACCTCGGCTACACCGTGCTGGTCGGCGTGGCCGTGGCCGCCATCTTCCTGGCCACGCTGTTCACCGCCTGGCGTGACGCCGATGCCAACGCCGAGGCCGAATCGGCCGGGCTCGAGGCCGTTCCGCTGGCCCGGGCCCCGATCGGTGCCAACTACTGGCCCATCGTCAGCGCCTTCGCCCTGGGCGCGGTGCTGGTCGGGTCTGGCCATCTCCAGCAAGGCGCTGGCCCTCACCGCCGCCGTCGTGCTGGGCGCGGCGGTGGTCATGTGGACCATGCGGGCCTGGGCCGAGCGGGCCACCGGTGACGATCGCGTCAACCTGCGCCTCTACCAGCGGTGGTGGAGCCGGCCCGCCTGCCCCTCATGGCGCTGTTGGGCGTCGCCCTGGTCGTGGGCGGCCTCTCCCGGATCCTGCTCACGCTGCCCGAGCAAGCACTCCTCGACGGCGGTGTTCGGCATCATCGGCGCCGTCGTGTTCTTCGCCTGCGTGCTCATCGCCCTGCGGCCCAAGATCAGCAAGGCCCCGGTGGTGCTGGCCGTGTTCATCCTGGGTCTGGTCGTGCTGGTGGGCGGCATCGTGGGCGCCGCCCGCGGGCCCCGCAAGTTCGAACACGACGAGCCCACGGGTGGCCCGCAGGTCCAGACCGATTCCGGAAGGTGACGATGCTCCACCCCAGCCATGAAGCCGGCGTGATCCGGCGGGTGCGACACCTCGGGCGAGGTGACCTGCTGATGGAGCCGACCGCCCATCGAACCCCGAAGCCGTCGAAGGGACGCCGCCGGATCGGCCGGATCCTGGCCACCGTGGTGGCCGTGATCATCGGCGTGGTCTACATCGCCCTCATCATCGACGGCGTCTTCGGCAACGGGGGCAAGCCGCTCACCACGCTCAGCCCCCATGGCGTGCAGTCGCAGTACATCCAGAACGCTGATCACGCCGGTCTACGCCATCGCCGGCGTCGTCATGGTGGGCGTGTTCGGGGCCGTGGTCTTCTACATCGCCTGGCGCTTCCGCGACCGTGGCGACGACGAGGGCGAGTTCCCCACCCAGCTCGAGGGCAACACCAAGCTGGAGCTGACCTGGACCCTGCTGCCCGCTGCTCGATCCTGGCCGTGGTGGCGGTGGGCACGGTGGCCACCATCGTCAAGCTCAACCAGACCGACAAGAACGCGCTGCAAGGTCGAGGTGACCGGCCAGCAGTGGTGGTGGTCGTTCCACTACGACATGGACGGCAACGGCTCGTACACCCAGACGGCCAAGGGCGACATCATCACCGCCAACGAGATGGTGATCCCGGTGAACCGCCAGGTGGCGCTGACCATCACCTCGAACGACGTCATCCACTCCTTCTGGATCCCCGCCCTCAACGGCAAGAAGGACGCCGTGCCCGGCCAGCACCATCCGCTGGTCATGGAGGGCAACAAGATCGGCGTCTACCGGGGCCAGTGCACCCAGTTCTGCGGGCTGTCCCACGCCAACATGCGCATGATCGTGCGGGTGGTCTCCCAGTCGGACTTCGCCAAGTGGGTGGCCAACCAGCAGCAGCAGGCGGCCACGCCGCCGGCCGGCTCCGAGGCCGCGGCCGGTGCTGTCCGTGTTCAAGGGCCAGCTGTGCTCGTCGTGCCACCTGATCCGGGGCGTGAACGACGCCAAGATCGCCTCGGGGTCGGCCAAGAAGCTGCTGGTCTCGGGCGTGGCGCCCGACCTGACCCACATCGCCACCCGGGGCACCTTCGCCGGCTCGGTGTTCAACCTGTACGACCCGAGCAATCCCAAGAACCCCTCGCTGCCGGGCGACCCCAACAACCTGTCGCTGGCCGGCAACCCCGGCAACGCCCTGTTCGGTGGCGACAGCGCGCCCTACCGGTTCAACACCACCGCCCTGCAGGCGTGGGTCCGCAACGCTCCCGCTGACCTGCCCGAGGCGGCCACCGACCCATCGGGGCATGCCCGACCTCCACCTCACCGAGACCCAGGTGGCCCAGCTCGTCGCCTACCTCGAGACCCTGAAATGACCGCCGCAAGGCATGACCCCCAGTCCCCAGTCCGCAGTCACGGAGTTCCCTCATGGCCCTCACTGACCCCACCCCGCTCGCACTGCCGGCGGGAGCGGGCGGTGCCGCGTTCGAGCCGCTGGGGGCTCTGTCGCGTCCGACCAACCCCAAGGCCGCCTGGCGGCGGTGGCTGTTCACCGTCGACCACAAGAAGATCGGCACCATGTACGGGGCCGCCGCCCTGTGCTTCTTCATCATCGGTGGCTGCGAGGCGCTGCTCATCCGCTCCCAGCTGTGGTCCCCCCGGGGCACCCTGCTGTCGGCCGAGACCTACAACCAGGTCTTCACCATGCACGGCACCACCATGGTCTTCCTGGTGGTCATGCCCATCGGCGCCGCCTTCGCCAACTACCTGATGCCGTTGCAGATCGGGGCCCGCGACGTCGCCTTCCCCCGGATCAACGCCTTCAGCTTCTGGTGCTTCCTGGCCGGTGGTCTGTTCCTGAACTCCAGTTGGCTGTTCGGCGGCGGCGCCGACGGCGGCTGGTTCAACTACGCCCCCAACTCGGGCGTGATCTTCTCGCCGGGCCACGGCATCGACTACTGGAACCTGGGCCTGATCATCACCGGCATCGCCTCGTTGACCGGCGCCGTGAACCTGATCGTGACCGTGCTGAACATGCGCTGCCCCGGCATGACCATGTTCCGGATGCCGGTGTTCACCTGGATGACCCTGGTCACCCAGTTCCTGTTGCTGTTCGCCATCCCGGTGCTGACCACGGCGCAGTTCCTGCTGATGTTCGACCGGCTCTTCCACGCCAACTTCTTCAACGTGCAGAGCGGCGGCAATCCCTTGTTATGGGAGAACCTGTTCTGGGTCTTCGGGCACCCCGAGGTGTACCTGATGATCCTGCCCGCCTTCGGCCTGGTGTCGGAGATCCTGCCGGTGTTCGCCCGCAAGCCGATCTTCGGCTACCGCTTCATCGTGTACTCGGGCATCGCCATCGGCTTCATGGGCTGGGGCGTGTGGGCCCACCACATGTTCGTGTCCGGCATCGGCCCGATCTCGGTGACCACCTTCTCGCTGACCACCATGTTCATCGCCGTGCCCACCGGGGTGAAGATCCTGAACTGGACCGCCACCATGTGGGGCGGCAAGCTCCGGTTCACCACGCCGATGCTGTACTCGATCGGCCTGATCACCATGTTCACCATCGGTGGCCTGTCCGGCGTGACCGACTCGGTGGCCCCGTCGGACACCCAGCAGCACGACACCTACTTCATCGTGGCCCACTTCCACTACGTGCTGTTCGGTGGCGCCTTCCTGGGCTTCATGGGCGGGCTTCTACTTCTACTGGCCCAAGGTGTTCGGCTACCTGCTCAACGAGCGGGTGGGCAAGACCAACTTCTGGGTCATGCTGCTCGGCTTCAACCTGACCTTCGGGCCCATGCACGTGCTCGGCCTGCAGGGCATGTCGCGGCGCATCTACACCTACGACGCCGGCTACGGCTTCGAGTTCTGGAACAAGGTGGCCACCATCGGCGCCTTCATCGCTGGCCTTCAGCGTGGCCATGTTCATCTTCAACATCTTCTACAGCTGGCGGAAGTCCAAGGACCTGCCGCCGCCGGGCCCCGATCCGTGGGACGCCCGCACCATCGAGTGGATGACCCCCTCGCCGGTGCCGGAGTGGAACTTCGACCCGATCCCACGGTCACCCGCCTCGACGACTTCTGGTATCGCAAGTACGCCGACACCGCCGATCACAAGCTGGTGCGCATCCACACCACCGAAGAGGTCACCCAGCACAGCGACGGCAAGGGCGTGCACCTGCCCTCGCCGTCCTACTGGCCGATCGTGGCCGCCTTCTCGCTGCCCATCATCGCCTACGGCCTGCTCTACACCCTGTGGCTGTGCCTGGTGGGTGGCCTGGTCCTGGCCGTGGCCATCTTCGGCTGGGCCCTCGAGCCGCCGGATGCGCCCGGTGGCGAGCACGGTGACGATCACGGTCCCGACGCCGAGGGCGACGCCGACCAGCACGCCGAGGTGACCGACGGATCCGAGGACGCCGACGTCGGCTCGGACGCGGACTCGGCCAAGGAGGTGGAGACCGTTGGCTGAGATCACCGCGGCGCTCCGCGACGAGTTCTCGCCGACGGCCCACATCGACCACGACACCAACACCGGCATCTCCAACACCAAGCTGGGCATCTGGCTGTTCCTGGCCTCGGAGTGCCTGCTGTTCGGCGGCCTCATCACCACCTACCTGCTGTACAAGGTGCCGGTGGCGGGCGAGGGGCCGGCGCCCAAGCAGGTCTACGACCTCGGGTTCACCTCGGTCAGCTCCTTCTTGCTGCTGATGAGCTCGCTGACCATGGTGCTGGCCGTGGCCGCCATCGAGCGGGGCGACCACCACCGGCTGCGCACCTGGCTGGCGGCCACCGCGCTGCTCGGCGTCCACCTTCGTGGCCGGCCAGGTCTACGAGTTCACCGCCTTCGTGCACGAGGGCATGGGCTTCACCACCAGCCGTTCGTCGTCGGCCTTCTACACGCTGACCGGCTTCCACGGTGTCCACGTCACCATCGGCATCATCATGCTGGTCTCACTGCTCATCATGTCGCTGCGCGGCCGAGCTCCCCGAGCACCGAGCCGAGACGGTCGAGTGCATCGGCCTCTACTGGCACTTCGTCGACGTGGTGTGGATCGTGATCTTCTGCGTCGTCTACCTCATCCCCTAGGAGCACGGTCATGAGCGTCACCGACACGACCGACACCAGCGAGCCGATCCCGACCTCCGTCCTGGATGGCGCGGTCGAGGAGTACCCGCGCGAGAAGCTCTACGTGCTCACCGCCATCGGGCTGGCCATCCTCACCGCCATCGAGGTCTGCACCTACCTGTTCCCGAAGTTCCAGGCCTGGTACTGGCAGGGCACCGACGGGGTGACCTTCGTCCTGCTGCTGCTGATGGCGGTCAAGTTCTTCACCGTGGCCTACGTGTTCATGCACCTGAAGTTCGACAAGCGCATCCTCACGGTGGTCTTCTACTCGGGCCTGGCCCTGGCCGTGGTGGTCTACGTGGCCGTGCTGACCATCCTCAACGTCTGGTACCCGGGCCACCCGCACCCCTGATCGGACGGTCCGGTCGGCAACGCGGTGCACCTGTACCACCGTGGATCGGGGCGACGGGCACAGATTTCGAGTGGAGACACCGTCACTCCCAGCGGAACCAGCGGGCGGCGGCCAGCGGGGCCAGCACGGCCCAGGCCACCAGCACCACCCAGCTGCCGGCCGAGACGTGCACCGACGATCGGAAGGCGGCCGACATCACCTGGCTGAGCGGTCCGGCGGGCAGCAGGTCGGCCACGTAGCGCAGGGCGTGCAGGCTCGACAGGGGGATGATCATGCCGCCCAGCAGCAGCAGCACGATGTAGAGCCCGTTGGCCGCGGCCAGGGTGATGGTGCCCCGCAGGGTGCCGGCCATGAGCAGCCCGATCCCGGCGAAGGCGGCCGTGCCCAGCACGTAGGCGGGGATCACCAGGGCCACGTTGCCGTCGGGGTTCCACCCCAGCACCAGGGCGGTCGGCACCAGGATGATCACCTGCCCGACCTCGATGGCCAGCACCATGGTGAGCTTGGCCGCGATCCAGCGGGGCCGGCCCAAGGGGGTGGCCCCCAGGCGCTTGAGCACCCCGTACTGGCGCTCGAAGCCGGTGCCGATGCCCAGGCTGACCATGGCCGTGGACATGACCGCCAGGGCCAGGATGCCCGGGGCCAGGAAGTCGATGGCCTTGGTCCCCGACGGCTTGGGCAACACGTCGACCAGCGAGAAGAAGACCAGCAGCAGCCAGGGGATGGCCACGCTGACCAGGAGTTGCTCGCCCTGGCGCAGGCTCAGGGTGAGCTCGGCTCGGGTCTGGCCCAGGTACGCCTTCATGGAGACGTCCTCATCGAGTCGGGCTCCGGCGGCCGGGTCGTCCCCGGCGCCGGCCTCGGCTCTGGGCCGGATCGGGCTCGGACGCGGCCTCCTGGGCGGCCGCGGCCGACTCGGTCAGGCGCAGGAAGACGTCCTCCAGCCGCTGGCGTCCGGCCCGCAGGTCGGCCAGGGCCAGGTCGCGGGCGGCCAGCCAGCTGGTCGAGCGCGGCGATGCGGGCCGGGTCCGGGGCGGCGTCCACCCGGTACTCGCCGGGCGACACCTCGGCCACGGTGGCCTCCACCGCCCGGCCCAGCGAGACCACGTCGAGTCCCGGGGCGGCGCCGAAGCGGATCTCTTCGCGTTGGCCCTGCCGGGTCAGCTCCTCGGGGGTCCCGGCGGCCAGCACCCGGCCCTGGTCGATGATGACCACCCGGTCGGCCAGCTTCTCGGCCTCCTCCAGGTCGTGGGTGGTCAGCAACACCGTGACCCCCGACTGGCGCAGCTCGGCGATCACCCGTCGGATCAGCTGACGGCCGCTGGGATCGATGCCGGCGGTGGGCTCGTCCAGGAAGGCCACCTCGGGCCGGCCCACCAGGGCCAGGGCCAACGACAGGCGTTGCTGCTCGCCGCCCGAGAGCGTCTTCCAGGTGGACCGCCGGCGCTCGGCCAGCCCGACGCTGCGCCAACAGCTCCTGGGGGTCGGCCGGGTCGTCGTAGTAGGAGGCGAACAGGGACAGGACCTCGAGGGGGCGGATGCCGGTGTAGACGCCGCCGTTCTGCAGCATCACGCCCATGCGCCGGGTGAGTCGGGCGTGGTCGGCCCGAGGATCGAGACCGAGCACCCGCACCTGCCCGGCCGACGGTTGGCGGTAGCCCTCCAGGGACTCCACGGTGGAGGTCTTGCCCGCGCCGTTGGGGCCGAGCAGGGCCGTCACCGTGCCCGGGGCCACCTCGAAGCTGAGCCGGTCGACGGCCACCCGATCGCCGTAGCGGATGACCAGGTCGCGCACCTCGATGGCCGCCGATCCCCCGGAGCTCGAACCGGACTCGGGATCGCCATCGGGATCTGGCCGGGGGGTGGACACCGGCGGCGACGCTACTGCCGCGGCCGGGCCGCTCCCAAGCGGGCAAAGCCTGTCGAGTTGCCGGACACCGGCTTGGTACCTTGCTGGGATGCTCGACATCCGCCGCCTGCGCACCGATTTCGACGCGGTGGCCGAGGCGTTGGCCCGCCGGGGCGACGACCTGGGACCCTCCCTGGAGCGGGTACGCGAGCTGGATGCCCGCCAACGGGACCTGGCGGCCGAACGCGACGAGGTGCGGGCCCGGATCAAGTCGCTGTCCAAGCAGGTCGGCTCCCTGCGCGGCCAGGGCGACCTGGACAAGGCCGAGGTGGTGGCCGAGGAGAGCCGCGAGCTGGGCGTCCGCGAGCAGGAGCTCGACGCCCAGGTGGCGGTGCTGGCCGACGAGGTGCGTGACCTGCTGCTGCGCATCCCCAACGTCCCGGCGGCCGACGCGCCCGACGGTGCCGGCGAGGCCGACAACGTCGTCATGCGGGTCGAGGACTTCGACCAGGACGCCTACCAGCCTCACCAGCGAGTCCCCCACTGGGACATCGGGACCGAGCTGGGCATCCTCGACCTGGAGCGCGGGGCCAAGATCTCGGGGTCGATGTTCGTGCTCTTCCGGGGGCTCGGGGCCACGTTGAGCCGGGCGCTGTGCCAGCTGGCCCTCGACCGCAACCGCGACCTGTACGAGGAGATCCGTCCACCCAGCCTGGTGCTGACCCGCACGCTCACCGCCACCGGCCAGCTGCCCAAGTTCGCCGACGACGCCTACCACCTCGAACGCGACGACCTGTGGGCCATCCCCACCGCCGAGGTGCCGCTCACCTCGGTGGCCATGGACGAGATCCTCGATGACGCCGAGCTGCCCAAGCGGCTCATGGCCTACTCGCCCTGCTTCCGGCGCGAAGCCGGTTCCGCCGGCCGGGACACGCGGGGGCTGCTGCGGGTGCACGAGTTCGACAAGGTCGAGCTGCTGGCCTACGCCACCCCCGACCAGGCGCCGGACCTGCTGGCCGAGATCCTGGGTCGGGCCGAGCAGCTCATCCGCGACCTCGGCCTGGCCCACCGGGTGCTGGACATCTGCACCGGTGACCTGGGCCAGTCCCACCACCGCTCGCACGACATCGAGGTGTTCGCGCCCGGCGTGGGTCAGTGGCTGGAGGTGTCGTCGGTGTCGTGGTTCGGGGACTACCAGGCCCGCCGAGCCAACATCCGCTACCGCCCCGCCGGATCCAAGAGCACCGAGATGGTGCACACCCTCAACGGCTCGGCGCTGGCCGTGCCCCGGGTGTGGGCGGCGCTGGTCGAGACCCACCGCCAGCCTGACGGCTCGGTGGCGCTGCCCGAGGTGCTGCACCCCTACCTGGGCGGCGTGACCCGACTCGGCCCGCCCACATGACATGACCGCCGACCCGAGGACCGACCCGCGCCCCCCGGGCCCGCAGACCAACTCGGGGCCACCCCGGGCTCGCGTCCGACGGGTGCGGTGGGGGGCGGTGGCCGGCACCGTCGTGCTGGCGTACGTCCTGGTCTACTGCGCGGCGCTCAGCCAGCTGGCGTCGCGGGACCGGTTCAACCGCTGGGGCGCAGCCATGGGCAGCCTGGGCGCGCGCCTGGTCCTGTGCGTCGTGGTGCTGGCCACGCTGTTCCACACCTTCGACGGTGCTCCGGCGGATGCTGCCCGACGTGGTGCCCTCGCTGGTCGACCAGGACCGCCGCCTGCGCGCCGCCGCCCTGTTCGTCACCTGGGCGCTGGCCCTGCCCTGCTTCGCCGTCATCGTGTGGCCGTGGGTGTCGGAGACCACCCGATGAGCCCACCGGAGTCAGACCGCGGCGGCCACCTCCACCCCGGCGGGCCCGACCGATCGCCCGGCCCCGGAGGTGCGGAGCTGGAGCTGGCACATCATGGCCGTGACGTCCTGGCTGCTGCTGGTCCTGCTCCCCATCCACGTGCTCAGCACCTGGGTCCTCCACGATCCCGGCCACTTCGGCGTCGCCCTCTACGTCGATCGGTGGCACCACGGCTACTGGCGCCTGCTCGACGGCGCCGTGGTGGTGCTGGCGCTGGTGCACGGCGGGATCGGCCTGAACTCGGTGCTGGCCGACCTCAGCTCGCGGGCCTCGACGCGGGTGGCCATCACCGCCGGGCTGGCCGTGGTGCTGACCGTGGTGGGGCTGATCGCGCTGTCGACCATCTTCACCTTCAACCTGTCATGACGTCGCCCCCCGAGCGACCAAGGGACGAGGGTGCCCGATGAGCGATCTGGACGCCGTGCGCGCCGAGCTGGAAGCGGCCGGGTTGGCCGAGGCCGATGTCGATCCCGATCCCTTCGTCCAGTTCGACCGCTGGTACCAGGTGACCCGCGACGCCGGTGTGCATCAACCGGAGGCCATGACCGTGGCCACCGTCGGGGCCGGAGGCGTTCCCTCCATCCGCCACGTCCTGATGCGCGCCACGGACGGGGGGAGCGTTCCGCTTCTTCACCAACTACCGCAGCCAGAAGGCGCTCGAGATCGCGGCCGACCCGGCGGTGGCCTGTTGCTTCGGCTGGATCGTGATCGGACGCCAGGTGCGGGTGGTGGGTCGAGCCGAGCGGTCGTCGCCGGCCGTGTCCGACGCCTACTTCGCCGGCCGGCCCCGCGACAGCCAACTCGGCGCCTGGGCGTCGGCCCAGAGCTCGGTGATCGACGGCCGGAGCGAGCTGGAGGCGGCCTACCGGCAGGCCGAGAGCCACTTCGCCGGCCAGGACGTTCCCCGGCCGCCCCACTGGGGCGGTTTCGACGTGGTGGCCGAACAGATCGAGTTCTGGCAAGGTCGGGCGTCGCGGCTGCACGACCGCATCCGCTACCGCCGCCACGGCACCGCCTGGATCATCGAGCGCCTGGCGCCATAATCATTGGCCCTTCGGTCGGCGAGCCTCCCTGCGGGCGCTTCGCCATCTGGGTGTCATCGGTCCAGCGGCTCGGGCCTGGCGGCCTTCGCCTTGCCAGGGCCAGGTCGGCAAGCCTCCCTGCGGGCGCTTCGCCATCTGGGTGTCATCGGTCCAGCGGCTCGGGCCTGGCGGCCTTCGCCTTGCCAGGGCCAGGTCGGCAAGCCTCCCTGCGGGCGCTTCGCCATCTGGGTGTCATCGGTCCAGCGGCTCGGGCCTGGCGGCCTTCGCCTTTCAGAGCCAGGTCGGCAAGCGCCCAGGACCAGGTCGGCACGGCTCACGGGAGCAGCGACAGCACCTCTTCGCCGAGCAGGGCGATGTGGTCCAGGTCGTCGAGGTCGAGGATCTGCAGGTACACCCGTTGCACGCCGGCTTCGGCGTAGGTGGCCAGGATCTCGAGCACCTCGGCCGGCGAACCGGTGGCCCCGTTCTGGCGCAGGTCGGCGTCCAGGATCCGCCCGATGGCCTCGGCCCGGCGCTCGACCTCGGCGTCGGTGCGTCCACAGCACGCCACCAGGGCCACCGACCAGATCAGGTCGTCCGGGTCGCGGTCGATGGCCTCGCAGGCGGCCGCCACCTTGGCCCGTTGGTCGACGAAGGCCGAAACCGGGGCGAAGGGCAGGTTGAACTCGCTGGCGTAGGTGGCGGCCAGGCGTGGCGTCCGCTTGGCCCCGTACCCGCCGATGATGATCGGGGGACCGCCGGGCTGGCGGGCCTTGGGCAGCGCCGGCGAGCCGACCAGCGTGTAGTGCTCCCCCTCGAAGGAGTACTGGCTGTCGGGCGGCGTGCGCCACAGGCCGGTGATGATCTCGAGCTGCTCGCGCAGCATGTCGAAGCGTTGGCCCGTCGGCGGGAAGGGGATGCCGTAGGCCAGGTGCTCGTCGTCGAACCAGCCCGCCCCGATGCCGAGCTCGACCCGGCCGCCGCTCATCTCGTCCACCTGGGCCACGGCCACGGCCAGGGGCCCCGGAAGGCGGAAGGTGGCCGAGCACACCAGCGTCCCCAGGCGGATGGTGGAGGTCTCACGGGCGATGGCGCCCAGCGTCACCCAGGTGTCGGTGGGGCCCGGTCGGCCGTCACCCTCACCCATGTGCAGGTAGTGGTCGGAACGGAAGAACCCGTCGAACCCGCTGGCCTCGGCCTGGCGGGCCACGGCCAGCAGCTGCAGGTACGAGGCCCCCTGTTGGGGTTCGGTGAAGATGCGCAGGTCCATGGCCCGGACACTAGCCAGGCCAACGGCGACGAGCCCCCTGGGCCAGGGCGTCGATCAACGCCTGGGTGTGGGGCGTGCGGAGGCCCGATGCCTCGCCGCTGCGGGTCGTGCCAGTACGGTCCCAGGCCCCGGACCCGGGGCGGGAGCTCGAGCTGCACGCCGCCGCCGGGCGGCCGGTTGACGGGGTTGTCCGGGTGCAGGCCCCGCAGCTCGCGGGGGATGTCGTCGATCTCGTCCAGCACCGTGTAGTCGGGCAGGACCTGGCGGATGGGACCGGCCAGCTCGCGGGCCAGGTCCCGGTTGGTGCCGCCCAGCAGGATGGTGGTGTAGCGGTCCGGGCGCCCGTAGCCGTGGACCGCCACCACCTCCTGGACGTGACCCAGGAACTCGCGCAGCGCCGGGGAGGCGGCCGGGTCGATCTCGGCCGACGGCAGGTGCCAGCGCAGGTCCGGGGGCTGGAGCACGGCGTAGAGCGACGCGCCGGCGGCTTCGGCCGCGGCCATGGCGATGTCGTCGGTGCCCTTCTCCAACGAGCCGCCGTGGAAGGCCAGGAACCCGAACCTCGAGCGCAGGGACACCACCTCGCGCACGCCCGGGTGGCCCAGCAGCTCCGCGAACATGTCGGCTCAAACCGATCGCTTCCGGCGGCTCATCACGACGGCCACGGCCACGCCGATGCCCGCGGCCAGCACGATGCCGATGCGCACGGGCCCGGTCCGCTGGATCCAGGTGCTGATGGTGGCGTTCAGGTTGAACACCCAGTCGGCCGCCGCCCCACCCGAGGTGTCGCCGTGGTCGACCCGCAGCTCGTACCAGCCGTAGTAGGCCACGTAGACGCCGGCCACCAGGAGCAGCACCCCCGACACCTGGTACACGTAGGGCAGGACGCGGCGAACCGAGTGCACCAGCGACTGGCGGGCCAGGGCCAGCGCCACGGTCAAGGCGATGAGCACCACCCCCATGCCCAGCGCGTAGGCCACGAAGGTGGCCATCCCGGACACGAAGTTGGAGGACGTGAAGGTGGTCGACACCACCGCGATGAACAGCGGGATGGTGCACGACAACGAGACCAGGGCGTAGGAGATGCCGAACAGGAACACCGACAGGAGCTGGCGGTCCTTCGTGCCCCGGTTGGGCAACGGCAGGCGCAGGGTGAGCGATCGGCCCCGCAACAGCATGACCCCGAGGGGGAGCAGGGCCAGCCCCAACACGATGGTGACCCACGGCAACCAGGACTCGATGGAGCTGATGAAGCTGTCCAACACGATGCCCAGGACGCCGAAGACCAGCAGGAACCCGGCGGTCATGGTGGCCCCCACGGCCAGGGCCCGCAGCAGGTCGGCACGAGCGTCGGCGTCGGCGCCCTCGAGCCCGAGGAAGAACGAGAGGTACGCCGGCAGCATGGCGAACCCGCACGGGTTCACCGTGGCCACCATCCCCACGCCGAAGGCATAGGCCAGGGGAGCGTCGATCATGGCGTCGCCCGGGCTCATCGGCGGGCCTGGGCGATCCAACCGCTCGAGTTGGTCCGGGTCCACGGCGCCGACGTGCACATGGGTGACCATGCCGTCGGCGCCCACCACGACCGTGGTGGGCAGGGCCACGACGCCCAGGCGGCCGGCCAGCCGGCTCTGGGGGTCCGAGGCCAAGGTGTAGTCGACCCCCGATTGACCGGGCCGCGTCGCGACCGGTGGTCAGCCCGTCGCCGGTGTCGATGCCCAGGAAGGTGACCTGGTCGCCCTCCTGGTGGTGGATCCGCTGGAGTGCCGGCATCTCGGTCCGGCACGGGACGCAGGTGGCCGACCAGAAGTTGAGCACCAGCGGCCGGCCCGCAGGCCGGCCAAGGTGGCCGAGGTGCCGTCGAAGCCCTGGTAGGTGGCGTCGGGGAGCGGGTGGCCGACCAGCTCGGTCGGCGTCACCGCACGCGGCGGTCGGACGAGCCGTCGCCGCCGCGGTGCGACACCACGACCAGGGCCACGCCAGCCAGCACGACCACGGCGACGGCCACCACCAGCCAGCCGGTTCGCCGGCCGCGGCGTCGGGTGGCGTCGGTGCCCGGCTGGGCGCGCTCGTCGGTGGGCAGGTTGGTCATAGGGGCGCCCGAGGGCGCTACGACGGTACCCCTGGGCGCCGATGCACCCACCGCGACGTGGCGCCGGGCCCGGTCACGAGAGGCGCTGCAGCAGCTCGATCCGGTTGCCGAACGGATCGTCGACGTAGCGCTGCAGGTGGCCGTCGAGGCCGTTCTCCTCCCGCACCTCGATGCCGGCGGCGGCAGACGGTCGGCCAGGGCCCCCAGGTCGTCGACCAGCAGCGCCGGATGGGCCTTGCGGGCCGGGCGGAAGTCGGACTCGACGCCCAGATGCACCTTGGCCGTCAGGCGTCTCGAACCAGCACCCGCCCCGGGCGGCCAGCGCCGGGGGCTTGGTCACCTGCGTGAAGCCGAGCAGATCCACGTAGAAGGCGGCGGCCGCCGACTCCTGGCCTGCGGGCATGGCCAGCTGCACATGGTCGATCCCGATGATCCCCATGCCCCAGGCTAGTCAGACAAGTTCAAGACAAGTGGGAAGGTGGCGGTGGACGTTGGGCCTCATCCCATCGATCGCCCGGCCGGGGGGAAGGCAGCGGGCGATCGACGGGATGGAGGACGGTGCCTCGCCCCGCGTGGTGGACCGGTCGACCGGGGGGAATCGACCGGACCACTCACGCGGTGCGGAGCTGGACCCGGTGCTCGAGGTGAGCAGGGATCGGGATCTGGGGCAGCTGATCCTCGGGCCGGGGGTGCTTGGGCGGACGGCCCCGGCGCCGCTTGGTGGCCAGGATCTTGCCGTTGAGGAACAGCTGGCCTCCCCAGACGCCCCACGGCTCACGCCGCACGATGGCGCCTTCGAGGCACTCGTCCATGACCGGGCACTCGGCGCAGATGGCCTTGGCCCGGGCGATGTCCTGGAGCTCCTCGGAGAAGAACACGCCCGAGAGCGACGCCTCGCCATCGCGGCATGCAGCGTCGTCCCACCAGTCCTCGTTGAACTGCTCGTTGCTCAGCGGGGCCAACATCGGCTTACCTTCCTGGGTCGCCCCCACTCGATCGTGAGATCGGGGGATCGGGTTGGACTTCGGCGGATGGGATTGGGTGGATGGATTCGAGCCCGGAGAAGCAGAAAGGCCGCCGGGTGAACCCGGCGGCCTTTCGGAGACTTCTCTTCGCTGGAGCGATGCTCAGGGCGAAGACTCCTTCCGGCGCCGGGTGGCCTTGGAGGTGTCGGCGAACTCGTTCATCACGTTCACGGTGATGGATCGAGCGTCGATCGACCACGGGTAGGACACCTGACCGCAGGCCGCGTGATGACGCGACGCAGCGACCGGGGCCAGATGGCCGGTCGTAGCTGGCGTGCGCTTCATCGAATGGTTCCCCTGTGCGGTTCGGTGTGGTCTTGACCCGGCCGCGCCCCGATGGGGCGGGTCAGGTGAGTGCGATCCATGGGACCACGACGGCCATGAGCGTCGTCAACTGTATTTCCGCCGGGTCCGGTCGTCGGTGGCCCGACGAGGGGTTCCGGAGGGGTTCCAGACAGCGTCGCTGGCCCCAGGGGAGGCCCACGATGGCCGGTAGGGTCGGTCGGATGCCCGAACTCGGCGCCGACCGGCTGCTCCCACCCCCGAAGTCGGCCGCACCTTCACGGCCAGCCGGCTGGCCCGGTTCGGCGATCTGGATCTCGGACGGTCGGCTGCGGTTCGACGCCGTGGCCCGGTACGTGCAGGACGTGTCCGGTGACGACACGGTGGACGCCGGGCTCGACAACGTGGCCTGGGTGGTCAGGCGCACCAAGGTCGCGGTCGGCCGGTCGCCGAGGTTCCGCGAGCAGCTCACGCTGTGCACCTTCTGCTCGGGACTGGGGCGGCGATGGGCCGAGCGCCGGGTGTCGGTGGTGGGCGATCAGGGCGCGGCCATCGAGTCGGTGTCGTTGTGGATCCATCTCGACGCCGACACCGGTCGGCCGGTGCCCATGCCCGAGGCCTTCCACCGCCAGTACGACCAGGCGGCCGCCGGACGGGTGGTGTCGACCCGGCTCCAACACGACGCCGACCCGCCGGCCGACGCTCGTCGTGCGACCGTGGACGTTGCGGGCCACCGACTTCGACCTGCTGGGTCACGTGAACAACGCGGCCACCTGGGCAGCCGTCGAGGAGGTGCTGGCCGAGCGCCATCCGGGACGGGGACCGCATCGAGGCCGAGCTCGAGTACCGCCTGGCCATCGAGCCGGGCGACGCCGTGGCCGTGGCCTCCGCCACGGACCCCGACGGTCGGCTGCGCATCTGGCTCACCGATCCGACGCCCGAGTCGCCCCGCGTCTACGCCACCGCCCTCGTACGCCTCGGCGCCACCTGAGAAGCCGCGTCGCGGAACCGATGACACCCGGATGCCGAAGGCGCCCGCCGGGAGGCTTGCCGACCGAGGGCCAAGCAGGTCGGTTGCCGACCAGAGCACTAAGAAAGTGGATCCACCACACGGCCGAGCAGGAGCGGCTCGCCGCTGGCCCGGTCCACCACGGCCACCACGAAGGGCCGGTCCACGTTGAGCGACTCGGCCACGGGTTCGACCGGCGGGGGCGCCAGCACGGCGGTGGGCGCCGACGCCTGGCTGCCTTCCTCGTCGGCCGAGAGGAACGACTGCTGGTCGGCCGCGGCCAGCCACAGCGGTTCGTCGGCGGTGATGCCCGGGCAGGCGGGCCTGGTCGGGTTGGAAGAGGCTGGCCGCGCCGAGGGTGGTCAGCGGGCCGGACAGGTCCGACTGGGTGGTGAACTGGAACCGGGGCATCTCCAGGTTGATCGATGTGGGCACCAGGCCGTCGAGCACCGTCTGGAGCATGGGTCCGTCGAAGCTCGACTCGAAGTCGGCGAAGCGTCCGGCGTCGGGCACGATGACCACCATGGCCAGCTGGCGGCCCAGGTAGGGCAGCATCACCGCCCGCCAGCCGGGGCCGGCGTCAGTAGAGCAGGCCGCGGCTGGCCGTGATGCTCATGGTGGTGTCGTCCTCGGTCTGGCCGTCGAGACGGTGGAAGGTGTCCTGGCGCGTGCGGCTCACGTCGAAGCGCTGGTCCCAGGGCGCGGCGATGGCGGTTCCCGTGGCGGTGATGAGGCGGGTGGCCTCGGTGGTCTGCTTGGCCGGGCACCACCTGCTCGAGCTGGTCGGAGGTCTCGTCCGACATCCAGTTGTTGATGGTGGTGGCGGCCGCGTGGGGATCGGAGCGGAAGTCGACCAGCCGCATCCCGGCGCCGAACCAACGGGCGAGCTGGTCGAGGAAGCGGGGTTCCACGTGGGTGTCGAGCTGGCCCCACACCGCCACCGGGATCTGGATGGTGACGTGCCCCTGGCGGACGTCGTTCTGGCGGTCGCCGTCGCGGCTGTCGATCTGCTGGGAGAGGGTGTTGAGCCCGGAATCCAGCTGGTGGGGATCGGCCGACGTGCTGCACGGCGGCCAGCTGCGCGGCGGTCACCCCGGCGGCGCCGGCGCCCACCTCGGCCAGGGCCAGCGACGCGGCGTAGGGGGAGAAGCCGAAGTTGCTGGTCCTCGCGGGCGAGCTGGTGGTACAGGTCGGTGCCCGAGCTGGGAGTTGGCGGCCACGATGGCCGCCGTGGTGCTGCGGTCGATGGGCGCCCGACTGGCCGACGACCGCACCTCGGTCCCGCTGGAGGTGCCGGTGCAGGCGGCCAGGCCCAGGCCCAGGGCCAGCGCCAGCGCGCTCCAGCGCAGGCCACGGGCTCGGGGGCGGGGTTCCGCGCGGAGATGGCAGACCATGATCCTCTCCAGCATGACCGGCGAGGGAGTCCTCGGTGCACACCCCCCGCCTAGGCTCAGGCCATGCGCTACGTCGAGGTCAACGGGGTCCGGCTGTCGGCCATCGGGGTCGGGACCTGGCAGTTCGGGGCCAAGGAGTGGGGCTACGGCGAGGACTACGCCCGTCGCACGGCCCGCGAGATCGTCGACCGGGCCATCGACCTGGGCGTCAACCTGGTGGACACCGCCGAGATCTACGGCATGGGCGAGTCCGAGCGGATCGTGGGCCGGGCCATCGCCGAGCGCCGCGACCAGGTCTTCGTGGCCACCAAGCTGTTCCCGGTGCTGCCCATCCCCCCGGTGGTGGAGTGGCGGGCCATCGAGTCGGCCGGTCGGCTCAAGGTGACCACCCTGGACCTGTACCAGGTGCACTGGCCCAACCCGTTCGCGCCCAACGGTCCCACCATGCGCGGCTTGCGCCGACTCCAGCAGGTCGGGGTCGTGCGCCACGTGGGGGTCAGCAACTTCTCGCCAGCTGCGCTGGCGCACCGCGGAGCGGCTGCTGGGCTCGCCGGTGCTGTCGAACCAGGTGCAGTACAGCCTGGTGGCCCGCAAGCCCGACCGCGACCTGGTGGGCTACGCCCAGAGCAACGACCGGTTGATCATCGCCTACAGCCCGCTCGGCCAGGGTCTGCTGGGCGGCCGCTACGACGTCGACCACCCGCCGCCGCCCGGGGTGCGCACGAACAACCCGCTGTTCCTGCCCGACAACCTCGAACGGGCCACCGGCCTGTTGACCGCGCTTGCGCGAGATCGCCGGGCGCCACCAGGCCACGCCGGCGCAGGTGGCGCTGGCCTGGGTGATCCGCCGACCGAACGTGGTGGCCATCCCGGGCGCCAGCTCGGTGGCCCAGCTGGAGGCCAACGTGGCCGCCGCCGACCTCGAGCTGTCCGACGACGACGACGCCCGTCTCACCGACGAGAGCGACCGCTTCCAGCGCCGATCCGGGGCGTGGCCGCCGTGCCCGGCCTCATCGCGGCCCGCCAGCGCCGCCAAGGCGGACAAGCAGGCCGGGGACGGAGGAGGCGGAGGCCGCCAGGCCGGAGCCGCTGGACCGATGACACCCGGATGGCGACCCGCGAGCTGCCGACCGGGCCGGAAGCGGAGGCTGCTGGCCGGAGCCGAGGGCCCGGACGGGAGGCTTGCCGACCGGAGGGCCAGGTAGCTCTTGCGCGATCCAGTGCGTCGAGGGCGGCCATGGCCGCGTCGAGCATGCGGGCCGAGCAGCCGGCCATGGACACCGGCGGAGCGGCCTCCTCGGCGATCAGGGTGGCCAGGTCGCCGAAGGCCTGGGCGGCCGGGCCGGTGCCCAGCACCACGGGCTGGCCCGAGTCGCCGCCCGCGGCCACCGAGGTCTCGATCGGGATCTGGGCCAGGAGCGGCACGCCGGCGTCGTGGGCCAGGGCCTGGCCACCACCCTCGCCGAACAGGGCGTACTCCTGGCCGTGGTCGCAGCGGAAGGAGCTCATGTTCTCCACCACGCCCACGATGCGGATGTAGCTCTTGGTGGCCATGGCCGCGGCCCGGATGGCCACCTTCTGGGCGCTGACCGCCGGTGTGGTCACGATGATCATCTCGGTGCGGGGCAGCATGCGGGCCAGGCCCATCTGCACGTCGCCGGTACCCGGCGGCATGTCGATGAGCAGGTAGTCGAGGTCGCCCCAGTCGACGTCCTCGAGGAAGTGCTGGACGGCCCGGTTGAGCATCAGGCCCCGCCACATGAGGGCGTCGCCCTCGTCGTCGACCAGCAGGCCCATCGAGACCACCTCGAGGCGGCCCTGGCCGAGGGGCTTGACGTTGGGGGCGATCTTGCGCTCGCCGGTGGTGGCGCCGGCCAGGCGACCCTCGATGCCCAGCATGCGCGGCACGGAGAAGCCCCAGATGTCGGCGTCGAGCACGCCCACGGCGAAGCCCTTGGCGGCCAGGGCGGCGGCCAGGTTGACGGTGACCGACGACTTGCCCACGCCGCCCTTGCCCGAGGCGATGGCCAGCACCCGGGTGCTGGCCGGCACGGCCGTGTCGGGCGCCTTCTCCTTGACGTTCCAGCGGGCCTTGGCCATGGCCGCGGCCTTCTCCTCGCGCGTTCAGCTCGGTCCAGTCGAGCTTCACGCTGGTCACGCCGGGCAGGGACTCGACCCGGGCCTTCACGTCGCGCTGCAGCTGGGCCCGCAGCGGGCACCCGGCGGTGGTCAGGGCGATGGTCACCACCACCCGGCCTTCCGGGCTCACGTCGACGCCCTTGGCCATGCCCAGCTCGACGATGTCGCTGCCCAGCTCGGGATCGATGACGCCGCGCAGCAGGGCCATGACCTCGTCAGGTTGGGGGGCGGCGACCACCGGATCATCCATGCCTCCGATTTTACCGGGAAGCTGCCGTGTAATCTGGTGTGGTGACCGATGGAGCCGTGCCCCGGACCGGCGAAGGTGAGCCGGCGGCCTCGCCCAGCCCGTCGCGGGCGCCCGGTCTGGACATCCTCAAGGCGCTGGGGCGACAACACCCGCTACGCCATCTACCTGGAGCTGGCCCGCTCGCCCCGACCGCTGTCCACCGCCGACATCGCCGAGGTCCTGGGCCTGCACGTGAACACCGTGCGACCGCACCTGGAGCGCATGCGCGAGGTGGGGCTGCTCGAGGTGACCACCACGTCGCGAGGCGACGTCGGGCCGGCCCCAGCACCGCTACTCGCTGGCCTCCGACGCTCCCTGGCTGGGCCTGGAGCCCTCGCCGCTGCCCATGCTGGCCCGCGCCGTGCTGTCGGCCGCCCACGCCGCCGGTCTGGGCCCCGACGAGCTGGTGGACGCCGGACGGGATCAGGGGCGCGTCCGACGCGGCCCGCTGGCCCGACGGCGCCGATGCCCTCGGGGTGCTGGCCGACGAGCAGGCCCGCCTGGGCTTCGACCCCGAGGTGGTGGCGCTCGACGAGGGCGCGGTCATGGCCTTCGCCCACTGCCCGTTCCGTGAGCTGGCCGAGCAGCACCCGGACCTGGTCTGCAGCCTGCACCGGGGGCTGGTCGAGGGCCTGGTCGACGGGGTCGGTGGCGTGGCCGTGGCCCGGTTCCACCCGCTGCTGGACCGCAACCCCTGCCAGGTGGAGCTGCGTCTCGACCAGCTCCGGCTCGCGCCCGGAAGGTTGACGGCCCCCGCCGGGCCGGTAACGTAGAAGGGCATCCGTGCTCCCAGGAGGACCCCCGTGATCGCTCTGACTGACAACGCCGCCACCAAGGTCAAGGACCTCATCGCCCAGGAGGGCGACGACGCGCTGATGCTGCGGGTCGCGGTGCGTCCCGGCGGCTGCTCGGGCTTCAGCTACGAGATGTTCTTCGACACCGACAAGGCCGGTGACGATCTGGTGCAGGAGTACTCCGGCGTCAAGGTGGTCGTCGACCCGTCGAGCGCACAGCTGCTGTCGGGGGCCACGCTCGACTACAGCGACGGGCTGCAGGGCGCCGGGTTCGCCATCGACAACCCGAACGCCAACCGCACCTGCGGCTGCGGTCAGTCCTTCAGCTGACCCCTCCCGAACCGCCACCGGTCCTGGAGCTGGTGGTCGACGGTCGGCAGGTGCAGGTGCCCGACCGCGGCGTGAGCCTGCTCGACGTCCTGCGCGAGGACCTGGGCGTTCGCTCGGCCAAGGACGGCTGCAGCCCCCAGGGCCAGTGCGGCTGCTGCACGGTGCTGGTCGACGGCCAGCCCCGGGTGGCCTGCGTCACCCCGGCCCGACGCATGGCCGGCCGCTCGGTCACCACCCTCGACGGGCTCGACCCCGAGGTGGCCGCGAGCTGGGCTGAGGCGCTGACGGACGACGGGCGGGAGCCAGTGCGGCTTCTGCACCCCGGGCATCATCATGCGCCTCGAGGGCCTGCGTGGTCGCTCGGCCGACCTCGATCGGGGCGCCGCCGAGCGGGCCCTGCAAGCGCATCTGTGTCGCTGCACCGGCTGGCGCACCGTTCTCGATGCCGTGGACCGGATGGCCGTTCCCCCGAGGGCCACGGTCGTGACCACCGGCGCGACGCCGCGTGATCTGGAGGCCGCCGGCCGGCGAGCCACCCTGGAGGGCGGCGCGCCCCAGTCGGTGGGTCCGACGGTGGCGCTGGGCCGCGGCGGCTTCGCGGCCGACTCCGCGCCCGACGACGCCCTGATCGCCGTGCCTGACGGGCTGGGCGGCTGGGCCATGGGCGAGACGGTGGACGCAGGCCCGCCGGGCCGCGGGCAAGGTCCAGGGTCGACGCACCACGGTGGCCGCCGAGCCCCCGTTGGCCCTGCCCGAGGGGACCTGGGACCTCACCCTGCGCACGTCC
Source organism: uncultured Microthrixaceae bacterium (assembly GCA_963793965.1). Lineage (GTDB taxonomy): Bacteria > Actinomycetota > Acidimicrobiia > Acidimicrobiales > Acidimicrobilacustridaceae > UBA4742. The sequence continues at coordinate 293,697 of CAWCCB010000001.1, read as the reverse complement.
TGGGTGGAACCCGGCTACCTGGAGCCCGACGCCGCCTGGTGTCTTCCTGGCGCCGATCCGGTGTCGCCCCTGGCCAACGGTGGTGCGTTCGGAGCCAAGGTGCGTTCCGCCGCGCCCGGGGCGGCCCGCGAACTGGCCGACCGCTACCGACGCCCGGTGCTGGTGCTCTACTCCCGGGAGGACGCGGTGCGGCTCGGCCCCAAGCGGCCCCCGGTGTCGGCCGGGGCCCGAGCCGACGGGACCGGGGTGGTGCACGTGGTGCGCACCGCCGGGGTGGCCGATCGGATCCGGGCCGCAGCCCCGGGCTTCGAGGTGGTCGAGGTGGATCAGCCCGGGCCACCCACGTCGGTGGACCTGCGGGGCGCCGGCTGGGCCGAGGCCAGCGTGCTGTTGGCCGCGGTGACCGGGGCCGGCACGGCCATGACCAGCCCGGCGGGGGGTCGGGCCGAGGCCGAGATCAGCCCGGCGGGGGCCATCGTGGTCCGGATCGCTGCCGGTGCGATCCCCTCGACGAGGTGGTGCTTGAGCGTCCTACGCCACGGGCGCCGCGCACATGGCGCTGGGTTGGGTCACGTCCGAGGCCCTGGCCGTCGACGACGCCGGGACCGTGCACGACCTGACCATCCGATCCTTCGGGATCCCCCGCGCCATCGACACGCCGCCCATCCAGGTCGAGATCGACACGTCGGCGTCGGCGACCGCGAACGGCCGGCGGTGGCGGTGAGCGAGGCCGTGTTCGCGGCGGTGGCGGCCGCGGTGTGGCAGGCCCAGGGCCATCCCCCGGACTGGCCGACGCGCCGACCGCTTCGGGTCTGAGGTCTCCGTCGTTCGGGCGGCCGGTTGGGTCCCGGCGAAATCTGTGCACTTGGAGGCGTCGAGCCACCCGGCAGTGCACGGATTTCGAGACGAGCGGTGGATCGGGCCCAGGACGGCGCGGCCTGCGATGATCGGGGCGGCCCCATCCCGCCGTCAGCCCGCTCCCTGGAGGTCCCGATGTCGAACCCTGCGCCGCCGTACTCGCCCGTGGTGGTGGCGGGCGACTGGCTCATCGTGTCGGGCCAGATCGGCCTGTTCGATGGCGCCCTGGTCCCGGGCGGTGTGCAGGACGAGATGCGCCAGGCCATCACCAACCTGAGCGAGCTGCTCAGGTCCCACGGCTCCTCGCTGGCCGACGTGCGCAAGACCACGGTCTTCCTGCGCCACATGCGCGACTACCCGCTCATGAACGAGACCTACGCCGAGGCGTTCCGGCCGCCTTACCCGGCCCGCTCCGCGGTGGCGGTGAGCGAGCTGCCCTTCGTGGCCCTGGTGGAGATCGAGGCCTGGGCCTGGACCGGTGCCTGAGTCGCTCGATGGTTGGCCCGGCCGGTCTCGACGTGGTTGGATGAGGGCGTGATCGGCGCCGTCGTCATCGTCATCGTCCTGCTGCTCATCCCCGTGGCCGTCATCATGACGATGGCCATCGTGGCCGCGGTGATCGGCCACTACGTGCGAGACGACATCGCCACCGAGTACGCCGACACCGAGTACCTCGACCTGGGCAACTAGCGCCCCGGCGGGCGCCGAGGCTGGAGCGCCCGCAGGAGGCTTGCCGGTGGGGTGGAGGTACGCAGGCCCGCCAAACACCAGCGAGCGCCCGCAGGGATGGCTTGCCGACCCGGAGGGCTAATGAGGTGGTGGCCGAGGCCGAGCGGGGCATGTACCCTTTCGCCGGCAAAGCAAACAGCAGGGACCCGGTTTCATCCGACCCCGCAGGCACGAAAGGGGATCGGATTGGCTTCCGGTACCGTGAAATGGTTCAACGCCGAGAAGGGTTACGGCTTCATCTCCCGTGAGGGGGGTCCCGACGTCTTCGTGCACTACAGCGCGATCCAGGCGACCGGGTACCGCTCGCTCGAGGAGGGTCAGGCCGTCGAGTTCGAGGTGACGACGGGTCCCAAGGGTGAGCAGGCGCAGGACGTCAAGCTCGTCTGAGTTGCACCCCATTCTGCGCGAGAGCCTCCCTTCGGGGAGGCTCTCGTCGTTTTGCTACAGGCTCCAGCGGGACTGGCCGAAGCGGTAGCCGACCGAGCGCACGGTCTGGATGAGGTTGGCGTGCTCCTCGCCCAACTTGGCCCGCAGCCGCCGCACGTGGACGTCCACCGTGCGGGCGCCGCCGTAGTACTCGTAGCCCCAGACCCGCGACAGCAGGGTCTCGCGGGTGAACACCTTGCCCGGGTGCGAGGAGAGGAACTTCAGCAGCTCGTACTCCATGTAGGTCAGGTCGAGGGGCTGGCCGGAGATGGCGGCCTGGTAGGTCTCCAGGTTGAGCACCAGGTCGCCGTACTCGACCAGGTCGGGACGGGTGCCCCGCCCGGTGCGCCAGAACAGGTGCTTGAGCCGCGCCTCGAGCTCACGGGGGTGGAACGGCGTCAGGCAGAAGTCGTCGAACAGGTCGTCGCGCAGCTCGAGGTCGCCCAGCTGGGTGCCCGAGATCAACAGCAGCACCGGCTCGAGGGGCAGGTCCCGCTTGCGCAGCGCCCGGCACAGGGCGAAGGCCCCGTCGGGGTCGGCGTCGGCGCAGATGATGGCGCCCGCCCAGCCGTCCTCGGGCTCGCCCCGACCGACGGCCGAGTCGTCGGCCGCGGCCTTCCACGGGTAGCCGCCCAGGTCGAGGGCCTGGGCCAGCTCAGGTGGCACCGGATCGGGGAACAGCAGCAGGGGCTCCATGGACGGGAACCAGGCCTACCAGTTCGGCAGATAGCGGTCGAGCTCGAACTGGGTCACCTGCGACTTGTAGTCGAACCACTCGGCCCGCTTGTTGCGCAGGAACCACTCGAAGATGTGCTCGCCCAGGCACTCGGCCACCAGCTCGGAGTTCTCCATGACGTCGAGGGCCTCCGACAGCGACTGGGGCAACGGCTTGATGCCTTCGGCGGCTCGCTCTTCGGCGGTGAGCTCGAAGACGTTGGCCGAGGCCTCGGGTGGCAGCTCGTAGCCCTCGCGGATGCCGCGCAGGCCGGCGGCCAGCAGCACCGAGTAGGCCAGGTAGGGGTTGCAGGCCGGATCCGGTGAGCGGTACTCGATGCGGGTGGAGGACTGCTTGCCGGCCTTGGTCACCGGCACCCGCACCAGCGCCGAGCGGTTGTTGCGGGCCCAGGTCACGTAGACGGGGGCCTCGTAGCCGGCGATCAGGCGCTTGTAGGAGTTGACCAGCTGGTTGGTCACCGCGGTGATCTCGGGGGCGTGCACCAGCAGGCCGGCGATGAAGCCGCGGGCCACCTTGGACAGGCCGTAGGGATCGCCGGGCTCGTGGAAGGCGTTGGTGTCGCCCTCGAACAGCGACATGTGGGTGTGCATGCCCGAGCCCTGCACCCCGCTGAGGGGCTTGGGCATGAAGGTGGCGTAGACGCCCTGTTCGAGGGCGATCTCGCGCACCACCAGCCGGAAGGTCATGACGTTGTCGGCCATGGACAGCGCGTCGGTGTAGCGCAGGTCGATCTCGTGCTGGCTGGGGGCGTCCTCGTGGAACGAGTACTCCACCGGGATGCCCATGGCCTCGAGCATGTGGATGGTGCGCTTGCGCAGGTCGCTGGCCACATCCGCGGTGGTCAGGTCGAAGTAGGAGCCGGTGTCGAGCAGCTTGGGGGCGTGGGACGGGTCGCCGTCTCCGAAGTAGAAGAACTCCATCTCGGGGGCCACGTAGAACGAGAAGCCCTGCTCTCGGGCCTTGTCCAGGTTGCGCTTGAGCACCTGGCGGGGATCGCCTTCGAAGGCTTCGCCGTCATGGTTGAGGATGTCGCAGAACATGCGGGCCGAGGGGTCGTCGCCCTTGGCCCAGGGCAGCAGCTCGAAGCTGTTGGGATCGGGCGTGGCCAGCACGTCGCTCTCCTGCACGCGGCTGAAGCCGTCGATGGCCGATCCGTCGAAGTGCATGCCCTCGTCGAAGGCGTTCTCCAGCTCGGCCGGCGAGATGGCCACCGACTTGAGCTGGCCGAGCACGTCGGTGAACCACAGGCGGATGAGGCGGACGCCGCGCTCTTCGACCGTGCGCAACACGTAGTCCTGCTGGCGTTCCATCGGGCCATGTTCTCACGGGCTCGTGCGGACATGCACAAGCCGTCGTCCAGTTCATGGAGCGTTCACATCTGGGCAACGGCTCGGAAACTGCCGCTGGAACGGTGAGCATCGCCCGAGATGGGCCGCGGCGCGGTATCGCATGCCGCCCAGCCGTAACGTCCGGGCACCCGGCCCGGTTCGAGTCGCTAGTGTCCGGGACGGCCCATCGGCCGCCCCGGCGTCCACGCAGCCGTAGGCATCCCGAATTTGGAGGAACAGTGCCAGAAAGCACCCCCGACGAAGTTCTCGCCAAGGTCAAGTCCGAGAGTCTCGAGTTCATCGACTTCCGGTTCTCCGACCTCCCCGGCGTCTGCCAGCACGTGACCATCCCCGCCAGCCTGCTGGACGAGGGTCAGTTCACCGACGGTCACGGCTTCGACGGCTCGTCGATCCGCGGGTTCCAGGAGATCCAGGAATCCGACATGGTGCTGATCGCGGATCCCGACACCTTCTACGTGGATCCGTTCTACAAGCGCAAGACCGGCGTCCTGCACTGCTTCGTGGCCGATCCGGTGACCGGCGAGCAGTACAGCCGTGATCCCGCGCTACATCGCCCAGAAGGCCGAGGCCTACCTCAAGTCCACCGGCATCGCCGACACGGCCTACTTCGGGCCCGAGCCCGAGTTCTTCATCTTCGACGACGTGCGCTTCGACACCACCGGCAACTCGTCCTACTACTACGTCAACTCGGTCGAGGGCATCTGGAACACCGGGGCCGACGAGGGCCCGAACCTGGGCTACAAGCCGCGGACCAAGCAGGGCTACTTCCCCGTCCCGCCCATGGACCACTACCAGGACCTGCGCTCGGAGATGGCCGCCACCCTGCACCAGGTGGGCATCGAGACCGAGCTGCACCACCACGAGGTGGCCAGCGGCGGCCAGGGCGAGATCGGCATGAAGTTCAACACGCTGCTGCGCATGGCCGACCAGCTCTTCACGTTCAAGTACATCCTCAAGGGCGTGGCCTGGCAGGCCGGCAAGAGCCTGACCTTCATGCCCAAGCCGATCTTCGAGGACAACGGCTCGGGCATGCACACCCACCAGTCGCTGTGGAAGGGCGGCGAGCCGCTGTTCTTCGACGAGGCCGGCTACGCCGGACTGAGCGACACCGCCCGCTGGTACATCGGCGGCCTGCTCAGCCACGCCCACTCGGTGATCGCCTTCACCAACCCGACCACCAACAGCTTCAAGCGCCTGGTGCCGGGCTACGAGGCACCGGTGAACCTGGTCTACAGCCAGCGCAACCGCTCGGCGTCGTGCCGCATCCCGCTGGCCTCGCAGAGCCCCAAGGCCAAGCGCGTCGAGTTCCGCTGCCCCGACAGCACCTCGAACCCGTACCTGGCCTTCTCGGCCATGATGATGGCCGGCCTCGACGGCATCGCCAACCGCATCGAGCCCCCGGCCCCGGTCGACAAGGACCTCTACGACCTGCCGCCCGAGGAGCTGGCCCTGGTGCCCCAGGTGCCCGACTCGCTGGACAAGGCGCTCATCGCCCTCGAGGAGGACCACGACTACCTGACCGCCGGTGGCGTGTTCACCGACGACCTCATCGAGACGTGGGTCGAGTACAAGCGCAAGAACGAGATCGATGCGCTGCGCCTGCGCCCGCATCCCTACGAGTTCGCGCTCTACTACGACATTTAGTCAGGGCGGTTGCCGGGACCTGCACCGATGTCCAAACTGCTGTTGACCTGGACTTTGAGTTCTTGTTGCTTCTCATCGCGGTCAGCGATTTCTCATCGGCCGGAGGCATGAAAGTGGCATAGATCGACGTCTATCGATCTCGTCTGCGATGGCGTGATCGACGTGGTCGACGCGAGGGGCACGCCGCGGTTGCCGACCAGCGCCGGTTGGCGACGAGCGCGGTCGGTCGCTCGCCGCGCGGCGACTCCTCCGACCTCCTCACCGTACGGGCTCGACCGGATGAGTCCAGGTAGAAGAGGTCAGGCGTCCACTCAGGTCCACCCTTGAGCCAGGGCGGGCTGGAGGTTTGGGTCCCCAATTGGGCCCCCGGCAGGGGCGCCGCGAGGTTCCGACCGGTGCCCTCGGATGGGACTTATCGCCCTTGGTTGTGTGCACCTGGCGATGAGCCAGCCTGTCCGGCGGTAGTTCGTTCGCTTCCCACTCTTGTGATCATGCTGCTTGAACGGCGGGAGTGGTGGTGAAGGCGAGTTCGTATTCGACGGGGGTGAGTCGGCCGAGGGCTCGTTCTCGGCGGCGGTTGTAGGTTTGCTCGATCCGGACGACGATCTCGTAGGCGAGCTCGTTGCGGGTCCGCCAGTGGTGTCGTCGGTTGAGGAGCGACGGAGTCCACTACCGAGCTGGCATAGGCGATGATCTCGCACGCTTGGCCGGAGACGCGACCTGGGACCAGGTTCGTCGCTCGCCGGGCGGATGCCGTGGCGCTCAGAGGACCCCTCATACCGTCGAAGCGGCCACCACGAGGCGCCGGTCGCGCGGGTGAGGCCGCCTGGCCAGGCCCGACCGCGAGTTCCGTAGTTCCCCGGATGCGGGTCCCGACGTCTGTGTTTACCGTCGTCCTCCTGAGGCCGAGAGGCCGATCACCAGGCTGGACATCGGGAGCGCACTGTGAACGGACGATCAGGATCGGCGACCATCGGGCCCCACGGCGCGCACGACGAGCCCGGGGCGCGGCGACGGCGCGTTCACCGCGCCGCGGCCACGCTGGCCCTGATGTTCGGCCTGGTGGCGGCCGCTTCGCGTTGGCGGCCTGCCAACCGGCCGGCGCCGTGTTGCACGGGCGGGTGACCGATTCCACGAGCGGCACCAACCCGGCTGGCGTGTCGGTGACGCTGTTCTCGTCGACATCGGATACGCAGGTCGCGACGACCGTGACCGATGCCCAGGGCGATTACTCGTTCGCGTCCACGAACGTGCCGGACGGCACATACCGTGTGCGTTTCTCGTCGGGGGATTGGTGGCAGGGGGCGTCGAGTTGGTCGGGCGCGACCGACGTCGTCGCCTCGGTGGCCAGTCCGGCCCGGATCAACGAGACGCTCGCCCTCTCGCCGGGGACGATCTCGGGGACGGTCACCGACGGCACCAACGGGTTGACCGGCGTGACCGTCAGCGCCATCGCCCCGTCGACCAGTCGCACCATCGCCACCACGCTCTCGACGACCGGTGGCAGCTATCTGCTCCCGGCGCTGCCCGAGGGCACCTACCGAGTCCAGTTCAGCCTGAGCGGCTACACCACGCGCTACTCCGGGGATGCCACGTCCACGGCCACGGCGCCGCTCGTCACGGTGAGCCCCGGGGCCGACACCACGGGCATCGGGACGACGCTCGCGCCGCAGTCGATCATCTCGGGTTCGGTCCGCAACGGCTCGGTCGGTGTCGGCAGCATCATCGTGATCGCGTACGACCAGGTGAGCGGCGCGCCGGTCACCCTGACGGTGTCCGATGCCAACGGCGACTACCAGCTGACGGGGCTGAGCGCTTCCACCTATGTCGTCGGCTTCTACGACCAGTCCGGCATGTACCGCAACCAGATGTGGGGCTCAGACACCTTCTCGACCGCCTCGGGCACGCCGATCGCGACGTCCACCGGCACCGAGCGCGGCTCGGCACCGAGTACCTGACCGGCCGCGACTGCGACCCGACCGTGTACACCCCGGGCGCGGACCTCTCCGGGCAGAACCTGTCGGGCCAGAAGCTGACCAACTGCGACCTCACCGGGGTGGACCTGACCGGTGCCGACCTCACCGGCACGGACCTGTCGGGCGCGACCGTCACCAACGCCGTGCTGACCGACGCCAACCTCTCGAACACCGACCTGTTCGACGCCGTCGGCATCAACACCACGATCGTCGGCACCGACCGCTCGGCCGGGCTGCTCAGCGCCACCCTCACCGGCACGAACCTGGCCGGCACGGGCCTCGATCTGACCAGCCTCGACCTGAACGGGGCGGACCTGGCCGGCACGAACCTGTCGGGGGCGACCTTCAACAGCACGAACCTGACCGGAGCGGACCTCACCGGGGCCAACCTGTCGGGCTCGACCTACCTGAACTGGGCGACCGGGCTGGCCACGGCCACGCTGACCGGCGCCGACCTGTCCAACAACGGCGAGATTCTCTCCGCGGCCGACATGCACGGCAAGGACCTCAGCGGCACCAACTTCACCGGCGACGACCTGAGCGCCATCAACCTCGACAGCGCCACGCTCACCGGCACGGTGTTCACCGGGGCGAACCTGTCGAGCGCCAAGCTGACCAACCTGACCGGGATCAACACCACGATCATCGGCACCGACACCTCCGCCGGACTGTTCAGCGCCACACTGTGGGAAGCGGACTTCACCGGCTCGGGCCTCGACCTGCACGGCCTGAACCTGAACCTGTCCGGCAAGGACTTCTCGAGCACGAACCTGTCGGGCACGAACCTGTCGGGCACGAACCTCACCGGGGCGAACCTGAACGGCACGAACCTGACCGGCACCAACCTCACCGGGGCCAACCTGTCGGGATCGATGACCTACCTGAACTACGCGACCGGGCTGGCCACGGCCACGTTGACCGGCACCGACCTGTCCAACGACGGCCAGGCCCTGTACCAGGCCGACCTGCACGGCAAGGACCTGAGCGGCACCAACTTCACCGGTGACGACCTGACCAACGCCAACTTCGACCGTGCCACGCTCACCGGCACGGTGTTCACCCGGGCCAACCTGGCGGGAGCCAGGCTGACCAACGTGGCGGGAATCGACTCGACCGTCATCGGCACCGACCAGTCCGCCGGACTGTTCAGCGCCAACCTGTGGTACGCGGACTTCACCGGCTCAGCCTCGACCTGCACGGCCTGAACCTCGACCTGTCCGGCAGGGACTTCACGGGCACCAACCTGTCGGGGGCGAACCTGTCGGGCACGAACCTGGCGGGGGCGAACCTGAACGGCACGAACCTGACCGGCACCGACCTCACCGGGGCGAACCTGTCGGGGTCGACCTACCTGAACTACGCGACCGGGCTGGCCACGGCCACGTTGACCGGCACCGACCTGTCCAACGACGGCCAGGCCCTGTACCAGGCCGACCTGCACGGCAAGGACCTGAACGGCACCAACTTCACCGGTGACGACCTGACCAACGCCAACTTCGACAGCGCCACGCTCACCGGCACGGTGTTCACCCGGGCCAACCTGGCGGGAGCCAGGCTGACCAACGTGGCGGGAATCGACTCGACCGTCATCGGCACCGACCAGTCCGCCGGGCTGTTCAGCGCCAACCTCACGTACGCGGACTTCAGCCAATCCCATCTGGGCGAGTACGTCACGCAGTACGGGCCGAGCATCGACCTGTCTGGCAAGGACTTCTCGGGCGCCAACCTGACGAATGCCACGCTGATGAACACGAACCTGGCGGGGGCGACGTTCAACGGCACGAACCTGACCGGCGTGGACCTCGACCGCTCGAACCTGTCGAATGCGGCGCAGCTGAACTACGCGACCGGGCTGGCCATGGCCACAGTGACCGGCACCGACCTGTCCAACGACGGCCAGGCCCTGTACCAGGCCGACCTGCACGGCAAGGACCTGAACGGCACCAACTTCACCGGTGACGACCTGACCAACGCCAACTTCGACCGCGCCGTCCTCTATGGCACCGTGTTCACCGACGCCGATCTGTCCGGAGCCAAGCTCACGAACATCGATCCCTTTGTGTGGAACGGGAGGGTGGCGATCAACGCCACGATCATCGGTACCGACACGTCGGCCGGGTTGTTCAGCGCCAACCTCACCGGCGCCGACTTCACCGGCTCGCGCCTGGACCTGCACGGCCTGAACCTCGACCTGTCCGGCAAGGACTTCACGAGCACCAACCTGGCGGGGCAAACCTGGCCGGCACGAACCTGTCGGGGGCGACGTTCAACAGCACGAACCTGACCGGCACGGACCTCTCCGGGGCGAACCTGTCGGGGTCGACCTACCTGAACTACGCGACCGGGCTGGCCACGGCCACGCTGACCGGCACCGACCTGTCCAACAACGGCCAGGCCCTGTACCAGGCCGACCTGCATGGCAAGGACCTGACCGGCACCAACCTGGCCGGTGACGACCTGACCAACGCCGACCTCACCAACGCCACGCTCACCGGCACGAACCTGTCCGGCACGGACCTGGCCGGGGCCACCCTCACCGGCGTGGTCTCCGGTGGGATCACCGGCACCCCTTCGGCGCTGCCCACCGGCTGGACCCTGGTCAGCGGCACCCTGGTCGGCCCGTGAGCGTCCGGTCGGGCCGGTCGGGCACGACCATGCACGCCACCGCGGGCGAGGAGGGGTCCACCCCCTCCCCACCCGCGGCGGGCTACGCCCGGGTCTGCGTCCGCTCGATGTCGCGGGCGAGGCCGAGCCAGCCGTGCACGGCTGCTTCGCGGCCGAGCTCGTCCAGCATCGGGTGGGCGCCGGCCCGGTCGGCGTCGCCCGCCAGATCCAGCCGGGCCATGGCAAGTCGGGTGTGGGCGGCGAGCAGCGCGGCGCCCAGCCCAGCCTCCCGCTCGAGCGCCGACGACAGCAGCGCCACCGCCCCCCCGCGGTCGCCGAGCCGGGCATGCAGCAGCCCGAGGAAGTGATCGGCCGCGCCCAGCACGAGCGTGCCCGACCCCACCACGACCAGCTGCCCGGAGTACGGGTGGAGGCGGTCACCCAGCGCGACGCAGTCCTCGTCGGTGCCGTGCTCGGCCACGACCCGGGTGAGCATCGCCACCGTCGCGGCCAGCACCCAGTCGTCGGGCAGCCGGTGGGGCCCCCGGGCGACGACCGGCTCCACGACCGACCACGCGGCCTCCGACTCGCCGACGGCGTGGATGAGCCGGCCCGCGAGCGCACGGACGACGGCGAGGTCGCCGTGGTCGGCGAGGGTCTGCTCGGCCAGCGCCACCACCTCGTGGCCTCGTCCCTGCGCCAGGCGGACACCACAGAGCTGGGCGAACCATCCGAGCAGGACGTTCGGGTCGCCCAGTGCCTCACCGAGCAAGGCGTCGTTGGCGGCGGCGGCGACCTCGAGGTCCCCTTCGCACAGCGCCATGGTGGCGCGGAACATGGTCGTCATCGACCCCATGAAGGCGCTCAGCGTCCGCTGGGCTCCCGCCTGCAGGGCAGCCCGGTCACGCTCGAAGGCGGGCCGGTCACCGATCTGGAGGTTGACCGTGGCCGACAAGCGGATCCCGTCGGTCGGGTCGACCTCGGCGGGCACCTCGTCGCGGACGTGGCCAGCTCGTTGCCGACGGCGAGCTGGCGGTCAGTGTCGGGGCTGCCGAGCAGCACGCCGGCCAGGGTGTAGAGCGCCATGGCGAGCGCGGCCGGGTTCCCCGAAGCGCGGGCATCGGTGACCGCCCCCTCGGCGAGCGGGGCGACGGAGAATCCGGCGCCGCCGACCGAGCGGTGGTAGGCGGCATACCCGCCGAGGCGGGCGCGCAGCACGGCGGTGTCGCCACCCCGCAGGCCGGCGACGGCCTCATCGACCAGGGCGAGGATCTCGTCGTCGACGGTGCCGGTCCGCGGCAGCAGGCGTAGGGGACCAGTGCCCGGGCCAGGTCGACAGGATCACCGGTGCGGCGGGCGACCGCGACCGACTCGAGCACGGCGCGCCGGTGGCTGTCGTGGTCGAGCCGTAGGTAGTGGATCTCGGACAGCGCGATCAGCAGGTCGAGGCGGACGGCGTCGGCGTCGGTTCCCGTCGGGAGGGTGCGCAGGGATGTCGTGGCGAGCTCGGCCGCATCGTCGGGGGCGAGGCGGGCCACGTCGGAGGTCACGGCCTGCAGGGCGCGCCGCCGGACTCGATCCGATCGCCGGCATCGGGCGACTTGGCCAGGTGGCGGCGACCAGCGCGGCGCCGGCCGGATCGTCGCCCCTGAGCGCCAGGAAGGCCCGGCCGACCGCCTGGTGGAGGCGGGCCAGGCGGGAGGTGGACAATCGGCCGAGCAGTGCCGTCCGCACCACGTCGTGCACGAACCGGTGCTCGTCGAGCCCGGGGATCGGCGAGAGGAGCCCGGCCCGCTCGGCCCGCTCGACCAGGTCGATCGGCCGTGGGCGCTCCGGCAGGCCGGCGAGGACGACGGCCTCCTCGGCGATCGCCAGGTCGAACTCCAGGCCGATGACCGCGGCCACCTCCAACATGCCGACCGGAGGCCCACCGAGCTGGTCGACACGCTCGAGGATGGACGCGGTGAGCAGGTCGCCGCCCACCTCCTGCCCGGCGGCACCCCCTCTGTCGGTGCCGAGGAGCTGAGCGAGGTAGAAGGCGTTGCCCGCGCCTGGGTGTGGAGGCGAACGACCTGCTCCTCGTCCATGAGGTCGCCGCCAAGCGTTCGGCCCAGCAGCAAGGTGTCGTCGAGGGACAGGCCGCGCAGCGCGAGGCCCTGGTGCTCGTCGAGTCTCCGCAGGTCCGCGAGCAGGCCGGACAGCGGGTGCCCCGGCTCGATCTCGGTGTCGCGGAACGTGGCCACGACCAGCAGCGACAGGTCGTCGGGAGAGGCGAGCAGGAAGCGCAGCAGCGCGATCGTGGCCTCGTCCACCCAGTGCAGGTCCTCGAGGACCAGGATGGCCAGCCCGCCCGAGGACGCGCTCTGGAGCACCTGCAGCCACGCCATCGCCACCAACCTGGGCAGGATGGACGGGTCGACGGCGTCGGGGAGGGCCGGAAGCCTGGGGGCGATCCCGGGCAGGATGGTGGCCAGGGCCCCGCCGCGTGGGCCGACGATCGGTTCGAGCGGTCCCGGCTGGTTCTCGAGGAAGGGGAGCAGGGCGTTGGCGATCGGGCCGAACGGTGTGGCGAAGTCCGCCACGCACCGGCCGGCGAGCAGGTTCGTGCCGGGTTCGAGCCGCGACTCGAGCGCCTTGGCCACGAGGGTGGTCTTCCCCACACCGGTCTCACCGCCGATCGTGACGATCCGCCGGGATCCGCCCCGCGACGCGGCGATTGCCTTGTCGATGGCCATCAGCTCCTCCTGGCGCCCGACGAAGTTCGCCGGCGCCGTGAACCCGAGCGTCTTGGAGACCACGACCGCGGCCTCGACCGGCGCGCCGAGGTGGTCGGCCACACCGGGCCTGGTCAGCGCCGCCACCAACGCCGAGCGGGAGGTGACGCCGAGCTTGCGGTAGATCGAGCCGAGGTGGCTCTCCACCGTCCGGACGCTGAGGTACAGCTCGTCGGCGATGGCCTTGGTCGTGCAGCCGGTCGCCGCGATCCTGGCTACATCCCGCTCCCGCGGCGTCAACCGCTCGGTGCCCACGGTCCTCCTGCGACGATGTGCGGCCGGAACGCAAAGACTCGCCCGGTCGCGGGATGAGGAGGCGCACTCTACCCTCGTCGAGATCGCCAGAAGAACGGCCATTGCCAGTCGTGTGTCTACTGGTCCCACGTGGGCCGTGACGAGGGATCGAGGGCCGTCGGACTCGCCGTCGCCGTCAGCACGCCGGAGGTCGTCGGTGCTTCATTGCGCCGACGGCCCACCAGCCGAGTTCGAAGCGACTCATCAACACCCCACGACAGCGCCAGCCCCTTGGCCCGCGGGTTGCGATGCGGGGCACAGGACCGGGCTCAGGCGTCCTCGTGAGGAGCGCCGAGGTGCCGACCGGGGTCGGACTTGCGGTGGGAGAGCCGCCCTTGGGCAAAGCCCGAAGCCGGTATCGGGGATCCGTGTCCCGACGCGACTCCTAGGGTGTGAGAGTGGCGCCCGAGGGCGACAACCCCGGGTGTGTATCGACCTATCACCTGCGTTCTGCCCCGTCCGTCCTTCGAGAAGGAGTTCGAGCGTGACCCTCATCTCCGATGGAGACCTGACCGTCCCCGTGACTGTCCAGGCCCGGACGCGGCTCTCGCCTGCCACGAGCTTCGACATCATCGTCCCGATCGACCTCTCGTTGGTGTTCGCCGGGTCGGGACCGTTCCCCGGCGTTCGCGGGGCCAACAATCAGACTGGCTCCTGGGACCACGTCGGGGTGTCGCGCAATCCTGACCTGTCCCACTGAACCACCGCGAACGAGACGATGACCGAATACACCCCGGGACATGGTTTCGCCTATGAACTCACCGGCTTTACCGACGCGCTAGCGTTACTCGTCGCCGGAGTTCCCGGGGAATGGACCTTCACGCCCGACGGCACTGGCTCCCTCATTCGATGGACATACGAGTTCAAGCCTCTGAGGTTCCGGCGTCTCATCGTCAAGCACGGACTCGCTCCCCTTTGGCGTTGCTACATGCAAGCCGGAGTCGTGGCATCGTTCGCACCGCGTCCGAACGAGGGACGCGGTGGTGCTGACGGGCGCGCTGCTCGCCATCCTCGACGGGGCCCTCGAATGGGCGCAACGGGGCATCCACGAACGGTGAGCGCCGGCTCGGATGGTCACGTCCGCAACACCTACGCCTTCCCAATGGTTCGCGTTCCCCGAGCCAGGACACCGGGGTTCGGTTCACCGTCGCCTTGCGCGGTCTGCGCAAGACACGCTCGGATCGAAGCCTGACCAACAGGTGCCTCCGGCCTTGGCTCAGAGGTCGAGGACCACGTCGGTCTGTGGACGAGAGCAACAGATGTAGGCGTTGCCCGGGCCGGGCTCCTCGATCGGGTCGGGCCGGTAGCTCACCGTTCCGCTCACCAATCCCGTCTCGCAGGTGTGACAGACGCCGCTGCGGCACGACCACCTCACGGGCACGTCGCAGGCTTCAGCCAGCTCGAGCAGGTTGGCGAAGCCAGGGTCCCAGGCGATGGTCAGGTTGCTGCGGGTGAACGAGATCTCGGGCCCGGGACCTGGCGGTCCCTCAGGCGGGTGGGGTGGCTTCGTGGTCGCGCCGACGATGCCCGGCGTGACCGGATCGGTCGGCCCGAAGACCTCCCCGTTGATCCGGTCGGGCGTGACCCCCCGAGTGGCCAGCGCGGCGCCGAGATCGTGCATGAAGGGGGTCGGGCCGCACAGGTAGAAGGCCCCGTCGGTCGGCACCCCCGCGTCATCCAGGACCTGGGCAGTCAGGTGGCCCGGCCGGTCGAAGTCGATGCCGGCTCGATCATCGGGTCCCGGCCGGCTGTAGCAGACGACCCGGTGGGCATCGGGGAGCCGGGCGAGCAGGTCATCCACCTCGTGGGCGAAGCTGTGCTCGGCGTGGCTGCGGGCGCCGTGGAGCCACCACACCGGCCGTGGCGATCGTTGCTGGGCCAAGGCGTGCAGCATGGCCAGCACCGGCGTGGCGCCGACCCCCGCGCTGGCCAGGACCACGGGCCGATCGCCGGGCCTGAGCACGAACGTGCCTCTGGGCGCCGCGACCTCCAGGGTGTCGCCCACCTCGAGCGCGGTGTGCAGGTAGGTGCTGGCCGCGCCGTGCGCTTCCTGCTTGACGCTGATCCGGTAGTCGTCGCCTTCGGTGGGACCCGACAGCGAGTAGCTCCGCAACAGCGGAGCGGCCTCGGCCTCGGGCCGGAGGCGAACGGTCACGAACTGGCCAGGCTGCGCCGGGCGAGTGGGCTCGTGCTCGGCGGGAACGAGGTGGATCGAGATCACGCTGGCAGACTCCCGGTCGATCCGATCCACGGTGAAGGGACGGAACCCGGTCCAGGCCGGGGGCGCCCCTGCCGCCGGGTTCAGGCCCTGGTTCCCCGAATCCGGATCCTGGTCGAGCAGGGTCTGGAACGACTGGCGCCAGCCGTCAGCCAGCGCCGGGATGCGCAGGGCGCGAGCCAGGCTGCGGAGCGGATGGCGCGGCAGGTAGAGCAACCCGTCCATCTCGGCCACGGTCATGGCCTCGGGACCGGTGGTCAGCTTGGTGATCTCGTCGCCGGCTTGGACCTCCCCCTCCTGGAGCACCCGGAAGTAGAAGCCCGGACGGTGGTGGGCCACGAGCAGGGCCGGCATCTGGGGCTCGTCCATCCGCACGCCGACGCGGTAGCAGGTCACCCGAGGCTGGGTGACCTCGAACACGACGTCCCGAATCCGATAGCGGTCGCCGATGCAGACCTCATCGTCAGCCAGGCCCTCCACCGTGAAGTTCTCGCCGAACTGCCCGTAGGTGAAGCCGTCCCGGCCGAGCTGCTCCTCCCAGTAGCGGTAGGACTCGATCTGATAGACGAACACGGCCCGGTGCTCGCCGCCATGGCCGGCCAGGTCGCCCTGCCCATCGCCGTCGATGTTGAGGCGGCGCACCATCTGCCTTCCCTCGACCGGCTCCTTCCATACCCCGGTGCGAATCGTCCGTCCCTGCCACTCGACGTCGCGGGGGAGGCCCACGTTGACCGACAGCAGTCGCGCCGTGGCGCCTCGGCCCGTCAACCGCCCGCGCTCATCTCAGGCGAAGTCGACGCCGCGGGCCTCCGCGGCCATCTCGTCCCGGTCCTCCGGCAACACCCAGCCCCCGGCGATAGCTCGATCGAGGGCTTCCTCGAACGCCTCCAGGTACCCGGCGCGGTCGCCGTAGAGCTCGCGCAGGCGAGCCGGCTCGAACGTGGTGGTCGACCCGAAGAGCCGGAACATGATCTCGTCGCCGACCGGATCGCCCGACAGCGTGGCGGCCGGGACGTCGACCATCGGGGTGCGGATACCACCGAGCGCGTTGCCGTGCTCGTCGCGCACCACCGAGCCGTCCTCGGCGATCTCGATGCGCGGGGCGATCGGCGGAGGGTCGCCCTCGGCCACCCACCGGTCGAGGTGTCGCAGGGCGCTGGCCAGCAGGTAGTGCGCGGGACCGGCGTTGATCGGCTTGGGAGAGGGGATCAGGTCGGCCATGGCCGCGCCGACGGTGTAGCGGTCGGCGTGGGCGGTACCCGCCATCTCCCACAGGTGGATGTGGTCGTCATCGGGCTGGCGGGCCTCGGCGTAGCTGAAGGTTGGGACCAGGTCGCCCTCGGCCTCGATGATGAGGACCGGCGTGTCCACGTCGGTGCGGATGCGAACCGCGGGGCCCGAGAGCGCCTCGGCCACCTCCCCGCCTTCGCCGAGCCTGGCCGCGGCCCGTCCTCGACTGTGGATGTAGAAGCCGTCGAACACCGCCGCCTCGGGGTGCACGGCGTTGACGTAGGTCACCATGCGGAAGGCCGACTGCGACTGTCCGGCGGCGAGGAACCGCTCGGGGGCGAGGTCGGCGAGCGGCGAGTCCGGTCCGCGCAGGGTGCGGCCGATCTGGCTGAAGATGTCGTAGCTGAACGCATCGCCGGGGTGGTGCAGCGACCCGTAGCGCTCGGGGTCGGTGCCCCGGAGACCGACCGGGTCGTCCATGCCCTCCATGGCGATGGCCGCCTGGCCACCCATGATGCCGACCTGCTGGGCCGAGACCCCGACGTAGGCGTAGCCACCCCGGAGGATCTCGTCGCCCACCACGGAGAAGTGGGCGCCGGTGTCCATGCCGACCGTGACGTTGAACCACTCGACCACCACGGTGCCGTTGAACGCAGCCACGTCCGCGGGACGCCGGATCAGCACCCGGGTGCTGAACGCGGCCGTGTCGTCGGGGCGCACCGTCCAGCGCCCGTCGCCGGTCAGCTCCCCGTCCGCCGCGAACGAGGCGGCGGTGCCCGACGCCGCGAACTCGGTCTCGACGAAGCCGGCCTCGCCCAGGTCCCGGGGGTTCCCGGCGAAGACCGCGAACACCCCGTTGCCGCCCTGGAGCGGGGTGAACCGCACCGTGGGGCTCGCGTCGGTCTCACTCGATGCTCCGGCCATGTCGCCTCCACCGTCGAAGTCGGTCCCCAGCAGAATCCGCACCGTATACCGAGGCGGTTCTCGGCGCGGGTGCGGAGGCGCTCGGGCCGCGCGGGACCGGCATCTATGGTCTCGGGGTGACTCCGCAGCTGCCGTCGTCGATCGCCGAGGTGTTCGACCGCGTCCTGGATGCCGACCCCGATGGCGAGGCCCTGGTCTCTCGGAGCCGTCGGCTCACCTATGCCGGGCTCGATCGGGAGGCGAACCGAGCCGCCCACGCGCTGGCCGGCCTCGGCGTGCGGGCCGGCGACCGGGTGGCTGCCTGCCTGCCCAACGACGCCGACGTGGTGGTCGCCTTCCACGGCGCCATGCGCATCGGCGCGGTCTGGGTCGGCGTCAACCGGGCGCTGGCCCCGCCCGAGAAGGCGCACATCCTGGCCGACTCGGGCGCGTCGCTGTTGCTGTGCGACCAGGCCGGCGCCGCCCAGGCCGCCCGCCTTCGCCGGGATCGCCGGTCTGGGTCGGATCGTCACCGTCGATGCCGGCGAAGCCGGACGCGAGTGGCGCGAGGCGCTGGCCGCGGCCGAACGACTCCCGTCCGGGCCCGACGATCGACGCGGCCGCGCCGGCCGGGCTGGCCTACACCAGCGGCACCACCGGCCGGCCCAAGGCGGCCGTGCACAGCCAGCGCAACCTGCTGCTGCCCGGCGCGGTGCTGGTGGCCACCCGTGGCTACGGCCCGGACCTGCGCAAGGGCGACTGCCTGCCCTTGACCATCCTCAACATGATGGTGCTGACCACGCTGTTGGTGGCCCAGGCCGGCGGGTGCATGGTGGTCATGGATCGCCTCGACCCCGAGGGCGTGGCCGCCTGGGTGCGCGACGAGCAGGTGACGACCTGGAACGGCGTGCCCGCGCTGCTCCACGGTCTGGCCACCAACGACGTGATCCGACCGGCCGAGCTGTCGTCGTTGCGGGAGGTGTGGAGCGGTGGCGGCGACTGCCCGGAAGCGATCCGGTCCATGTTCCAGGCCAAGTTCGGCCACGAGGTGCTGGCCACCTACGGGCTGAGCGAAGCCCCGACCGTGGTGAGCATCGACCCGCCGGGCGGTCCCCACGTCACCGGCGCCAGCGGTCCACCGTTGCCGCACCTGTCCGTGCGCATCGCCGGCCCCGACGGCGCGGCGGCGCCGCCCGGCGTGCATCGGGGAGATCTGCGTGGCCGCCGCCACCGAGGGGGACTGGGCCGGGCAGTACCGCCCGATGCTGGGCTACCGGGGACAGCCCGAGGCCACCGCCGAGGTCCTGTCGGGCGACGAGCTGCGCACCGGTGACCTCGGGTTCCTCGATCCCGAGGGCTACCTGCACGTGCGCGACCGCAAGAGCCAGCTGATCATCCGCGGGGGTGCCAACGTGTATCCGGCCGAGGTCGAGCGCGTCCTGTTGGACGCGCCCGGGGTGGCCGCCTGCGTCGTCATCGGGGTGCCCGACGAGCGCCTGGGCGAGCGGGTGGTGGCGCTGATCGAACCGGCGGCTGGGGTCGACGTGGATGTGGACGCCCTACGTCGTCACTGCGGCGCCGAGCTGGCCGCCTACAAGGTCCCCGAGCGCTACGTGGTGGTGGACGGGGCCCTGCCCCGCAACGCCATGGGCAAGGTCGTCCGCCGCGACCTGCTCGACCTGATCGCCGGGCGACGCGATCTCTGAACCCCGCCCAGGCGCCCGGCCCGCGTGGATCTCGGCCGAAGCGAACGCTCGCTTACTTCGACTAGGCTGCGCCCACAACTCGACTCGAACCGACCGCGGGGCGCATCCGGCGTCTCCCAGGGGTGACACTGATGAAGCTTGCTGACGTTGACCGGGTGATCGATGCCGACACCCACATGACCGAGCGCCACGACCTGTTCACCTCGCGTGCGCCCAAGGGCTACGAGGACCGCGTGCCCCGGGTCACCCAGGTCGACGGCGTCGCCTGGTGGACGATCGAGGGCGCGCCGCTCGGCCCGGCCCGCGCCGGCGGGGTGATCGACCGCGACGGGGACAAGTATCCGTTCGAGGAGACCAAGGTCTGGGGCATCGACCGCGTCCACGAAGCGGCCTACGACCCCAAGCTCCGCCTCGAGCTCATGGACGCCTGTGGCATCCACGCCCAGGTCGTCTATCCCAACGCGGTCGGCATCGGGGGCCAGAACCTGGCCACGGCCACCGCCGATCCGCTCCTGCGGCGCCTGTGCGTGGAGATCTACAACGACTCGATGGCCGAGCTGCAGGACTTCTCCAACAACCGGTTCCTGCCCATGCCGGTGCTGCCGGCGTGGAGCATCGACGAGTGCGTCGAGGAGGCCAAGCGCTGCGCGGCGCTGGGCTTCCGCGGCGTGAACATGACGTCGGATCCCCAGGACGCCGGCTCGGTGGACCTGGCCCATCGCGACTGGGACGCGCTGTGGGAGGTGTGCGCCGACCTCGATCTGCCCGTGCACTTCCACATCGGGGCCAGCCTGACCTCGCTCAACTTCTACGGGAAGTACTTCTGGCCGTCGTTGCACGACAACCTGAAGCCGGCGGTGGGCGGCTCGATGCTGTTCCTGAACAACGCCCGGGTGGTCATCAACAGCGTGTACGCCGGCATCTTCGACCGGTTCCCCAAGCTGAAGATGGTCTCGGTGGAGAGCGGCATGGGGTGGATCCCGTTCATCCTCGAGGCCATGGACTACGAGATCCTGGAGAACGCCCCGGCCCAGGCCGCCGAGTTGTCGCGCCGACCCAGCGAGTACTTCAAGGACCACTGGTACGCCACGTTCTGGTTCGAGGAGAACGGTGGCGACCTGCAGTACCTGATCGATCGGGTGGGCGAGGACAACGTCATGTTCGAGACCGACTTCCCGCACCCGACCTGCCTGTACCCCGAGCCTCTGGAGACGGTGGCGCCCCGCATGCTCACCCTGCGACCCGAGACCCGGGCCAAGGTCATGGGCGGCAACGCCGCCGCCCTCTACCGCATCTGATCCGTCCCTAGAGTCGCGCGGGTGCGTGCGATGCGGCGTCTCCGGAGCCATCCGTGACCGGCGCCGCGCCCGAGGTCAGCCCGGCCGCCCGCCTGGCTCACGAGGCGGCGGTGGCCGCCGGCCACGACGGCTACGTCGATCCCGACACCGGCTACTTCGTGTTCACGGCCGCCTTCCTGGCCGCCCGCGGCACCTGTTGTGGCTCGGGCTGTCGCCACTGCCCCTATCCGGAGGCGCCCTGAGCTCGGCGCGGGCGCTCGGGATCGATCACGAAGCGAGCGCCCATGGTCGGCGAGGCCGAGCCCGAGCGGTGCTGGCCCCGCCCGTGCACCGTGTAGGCCACCGAGCGGATCACGAACACGTCCGCGTCGAAGGCCCGCCGCACCTGCACGGACCCGATGGTGCAGTCGATCGTGCCCATGAGCTCGACGCCGTGGCGGGGCAGGCGGATGGTGCCGCCACCGATCTGGCCGGCGTCGTCGATGGCGTTGCCATCGCCCACCACACAGGACCGGGCGTAGAGGTTCGGGTCATCACGCGAATCGCGCACCAGGATCCCGTCGCCGTAGGTCGACGTCACCTGGTTGTGGTCGAGCACCACGTCCTGGCAGGCGGCCACCACCATGCCGCGGCCCAGCATCCTCGGATGGTGGACCCGACGGGGCACGATCACGTTGTGGCTGGCCTCCAGGCCGTGAGGTCGGGCGAACCCGAAGGTGGTGGCGGCGAGGGCCACGCTCGTCACCGGCGGTGGGCTGATCGTGACCGCCCGATCCGACAGCCATGCGGTGATCTTGGCTTCGTGGACGTTGCCGGCCGCGCCCGCGCCGGCGATGGCGATGGCGATGGACGATCCCCACGGCTCGGGATCGACCGTCACCCAGGCCCTGGATGCGGGTGTGGGAGGGCAGGGTCAGCGGTGCGGTGCACCCGGTAGGTCCCGTTCCACACGAGCACCCCGCCCCGGCCGGCCACCTCGTCGATGGCGGCTTGGACCGCGGCCGTGTGGTGCGACGAGGCGGTGGCGCCCGACGGATCGACCCCGGCGAAGCCGGAGAGCTCGAACCGGGCCCGGTTCCCGGCGCCCGACGCGGGCGCTTCGGCGTCCGCCCCGGCGGGATCCTCGGTCATGGGGTGCTGCCTCCTCGTCGGCCTGGCTGTCTGGCATCCTGTCTCAGCTCCACCGACCCTGAGGCCTGATGCCCAACTCTCCGTCCGACCCGCAGGGTCCCACCCATCCACCCGGTCCGGACCCGGACCCCACGGCAGGCGGTCCCGCCGCGGCCCCCTCGGCCGCCTCGCTCTGGTCCGAGGCGTTCGGCGACGCGCCCGCGGTGACCCCACCCGCGCCGGTCGAACCGGCGCGGACGGGCTCCGACCCGAGCTCGGGACCGTCCAGCGCCGACCCCCGCGCCCGTGGTTGGTCGCTCGACGACGTGGCCGTGGTCCTGCTGGCCGTGTCGGGCGGGCTGGTCGCGTTGTTCGCGCCGGGATGGCCCACGCTCACCCCGGTGGTGGACGGCGCCTTCCGGACGGTCGTGGGCGTGGCCGTCACCCTGGCCGCCAGCCGAGCCCATCGCTGGACCCTGCTGATCCTGGGGGGAGTGGCCGCGGCCCTCAGCGGGGTCTCGGTCGGTGCGCTCTTCGGTTGGGCCGCGTTGGTGCTGGCGTTCGCCTCGGTGGCCTTCGACGTGCGCCGGCGCTGGTTGGGCGCGGTCGTGGGCCTGTTCTCGGTCGTCGCCCTGTTCCACCTGCCCAGCTCCCTCGCGCCTGGGCTCAGCGTCGTGGGCGTGCTGGTGGCGGTGGTCCCGGTGCTCGTGTCCGCCTACCGGCTGCAGCGAGGTCGGACCCGCCGCACCCTCCGCCTGGCGGTGGGCGCGTCCGCGGCCGTGCTCGGCGTCATGGTGGGCGCATTCCTCGGTCGCCCTCGTCGTCGGCGGTTCAGAGGCGAGCCAGGGCCTGAGCCAGGCCCGGGCCGGGTTGGCCGCGGCCCGCAAGGGCGACACCGACACCATGAACCGGGACCTGCGGCACGCCGTGGCCGACTTCGACTCGGCCCACGCCACCTTCTCGGCCTGGTACGTGAGGCCGTCCCGATCCCTCCCGGTCCTCGGCTATCACGCCCGGGCGTTGCTGAAGCTGAGCTCGGCCGGACAGAACCTGTCCAACAGCGCCCTGGAGGCGTCGAGTCACGCCGACTACCGCTCGATCGACATCGTCGACGGGCGCATCGACATCGCCAAGATCCAGGCGCTGCGGGCGCCGTTGGTCGACGTGGCGCAGGCGCTGCACCAGGCCACCGGGCAGGTCGACGGCATCGACGTGCACTGGCTGGTGCCGCCGCTGTCCGATCGCGTGGTCGGCCTCCGCCACGACCTGGCCCAGGCCTCCGACGAGACGTCCACCGCCATCCAGGCGGTCGACGTGGCCCCCACCCTGTTGGGGTCGAAGACCCCCCGGCACTACTTCATCGCCTTCGTGAACCCGGCTGAGTCACGGGGCCTGGACGGGCTGATGGGCAACTGGGCCGTGCTGACCGCCGACCAGGGCAAGCTCTCCCTGACCCGCAGCGGCCGGGCCGCGGAGCTGGCCCTGCGACCGAAGGACCCACTCCGGACGCTCACCGCCCCGGCCGACTACCTGGCTCGGTACGGGCCCTACCACCCCGAGAACGACCTGCGCGACATCACCCTGTCCCCGGACTTCCCGTCGGTGGCCCAGGCCATCGAGAGCACCTATCCCCAGACACGGGGCGGCACCCCCATCGACGGCGTGCTGGCCATCGACCCCTACGCCATCGCGGCCATGCTCAAGATCACCGGCCCGGTGCACATCAACGGGCTGCCCACCGCGCTGACCGCGGCCAACGCGGCCGACTACCTGCTTCGCCGCCAGTACCTGGAGTTCGACCCCACGGACCAGAACAAGGCACGCATCGACGTGCTCGACGACGCCGGGCGCCGCACCTTCGAGGCCTTCCTGCACACCAAAGCCCTGCGGCCGGCGCAGTTGGGCCGCGTCTTCGGGCCGGTCGTGGCCCAGCACCGCCTCCTGGCCATGTCGAGCCAGCCGGCCGAGGAGTCGTTCATCCGCCGGATCGGGCTGGACGGCACCTTCCCGGCCAACCCGAGCGGGGACTTCCTCTCCCTGGTCACCCAGAACTCGGGCAACAACAAGATGGACATCTACCTGCATCGCTCCACCACCTATGACGTCAGCTACGACCCGAACAGCGGTGCGGTGAAGGCGACGGTCACCGTGCGGTTGCACAACGACGCCCCGTCCTCGGGTCTGCCGGCGTATGTGATCGCCAACCGGCCGGACTCGCCACCAACCCGACGGCGCGAACTGGTTGTGGTTCAACCTGTACACGCCCCACCTCCTGGCCTCGGCCACACTCGACGGCCAACCGTTGAGCCTGGTGGGCCAGAAGGAGTTCGGCATGAACGTGTACGAGACCCACCTGGCCGTGCCCTCGCACGGCGATGCCGTGGTCGTGGTCCACCTCGACGGCCACGTCGCGCCCTCGCCCACCTACTCGTTCGGCTGGTTCCAGCAGGCGACGGTCAACGCTGACCAGGTGACCGTGCGCCTGACCCCCACCGGACCCTGGCAGGCCGACGGGGCCAAGCCGGGTCAGCCCGTCACCCACGTGCTCGCGCCGGAGCAGATCCGCTACGACGTCGCCCTGCGCCCGAGATCTGAGATCCGGTGGTGGTCGCCTTCGCCGATCCCTGCCGGGCATGATCATCCGAGGGCATTTCCCCAGCCGCTAGGGTTACTGCTTCTCGTCCTGTGCTGGGGGATTCTGAGGGTGAAATCTCATGCGCTGCGAGCCGCCGGTACGGCTGACGGTCCCGTTGGGCGCATGCCTTCGCCGCTGGCTCCACCCCCCCGACCCAAGCCGCTGTCCGATGTGGCCAAGCGTGGCTTCGACATCGCGATGTCGGGGCTGTTGATCGTGGCGGTGATCCCGCTGCTGTTGATCATCGCCCTGGCCGTCGTGATCGAATCGGGCGGCCCGGTGCTGCACCGGCAGCGCCGCCTGGGCAAGGCCAGGCGGCCGTTCACCATGCTCAAGTTCCGGTCGATGCACCCCGACGCCGAGGAGCTGCTGGCGGCGGACGAGGAGCTCTACCACCGCTTCGTGAGCCACGGGTTCAAGCTCCCCCGGGGCGAGGATCCCCGCATCACCCGGGTGGGCGCGGTGTTGCGGGCCATGAGCCTCGACGAGCTCCCGCAGCTGGTCAACGTGCTGCGCGGTGACATGAGCATCGTGGGTCCCCGCCCGCCGATCGTGGAGCAGATCCCCGTGCTCTACGGCGACTTCGAGGAGCACTACTTCGCCGTTCGACCGGGCCTGACCGGGCTGTGGCAGGTGAGCGGTCGGAGCAACCTCTCCGGTGAGCAACGATGCGCGCTCGACGTGGAGTACGTCACCACCCGATCGCTGCGCGCCGACGTCCGGATCATGCTGGCCACGGTGGGTGCGGTGGCCCGTCGAGACGGCGCCTGCTGACCGTCGCCCCCGACCCGACGTCGACCCCCCCGTCCGAATCCGCGAGAGCCATGCCTGCCACCGATCGACCCGTCCGCATCCTCCACGTGGCCCAGGCCACCGCCACCGGCGTGGCCGTGTACGTCACCAGCCTGGCCTCGCACCAGATCGACCAGGGGATCGACGCCCGGATCGCCTGCCCACCCTGGGGTCTGCTCGACGAGTGGGTCCGACGCGACGGGTTGCCCCGGTTCGTCTGGACGGCGGATCGCCAGCCCGGGCGGGCGCTGCCCCGTGAGCTGCGCGACCTGCGGGCCATCGTCGACGAGTTCGATCCCGACCTCGTCCATCTGACCTCGTCCAAGGCGGGCCTGGCCGGTCGGTTGGTGCTGCGAGGGCGTCGACCGACGGTGTTCAGCCCCGAGGCGTGGTCGTTCCTGCTGCCCGGATGGACCCAGCGGCCGTCGCTGATGTGGGAGCGGTTCGCCACCCGATGGACCACCCAGGTGCTGGTGGCGTGCGAGGAGGAGGCGGCGGCCGGGCGCGCGGCCGGCGTCCACGCCACCTATGCGGTGGCCGAGCACGGCGTGGACACCGAGGTCTTCGCCTACGCCGATGATGCGGCTCGGGCCGCGGCCCGAGCCGCGCTGGGGCTCGAAGCCGCCACCGGGCCGCTGGTGGTCTGCGCCGGGCGCCTCTGCTACCAGAAGGGCCAGAAGCCGCTGCTCGAGGCGTGGCGCCAGGTGCGGGCCCGGGTGCCCGGGAGTCGCCTGCTCCTGGTCGGCGACGGTGAGGACGAGGCCGAGCTGCTGGCCATGGCTCCCGATGGGGTCGACTTCGTGGGCAACCAGGCCGACATGGCCCAGTGGTACGCGGCCGCCGACCTGGCCGTGCAGCCCTCCCGCTACGAGGCCCTGTCCTTCTCGGTGCTGGAGGCGCTCAGCGTGGGGCGATCGGTGGTCGCCTTCGACGGCATCGGGATGCGCACCGCCATCGGACCCGACGCCGGTGCCCTGGTGCCCATGGACGACGTGGACGGGTTGGCCTCGGCCCTGGTGGAGCGGCTGGAGGATCCGGACCGCTGTCGTCGCGAGGGCCGGGCCGGTCGTGACCGGGTGGTGGACCGCTTCCGCGTCGACCAGCTCGGGGCCAACGCCACCCGAGCCGTCCTCCAGGTGCTGGACCGGCCCTCGGGAGCCGGGCTCGGTCCGCGGCCCGTCACCGGGTCGGCCACCCCCACCTTCCTGGTCATCGGCGCGGCCCGCAGCGGTACCACCTACCTGACCCGCCAGCTGGCGTCGCATCCCGAGATCGGGCTCAGCGAGCCCAAGGAGCCCCACTTCCTGGCCCTGGCCGGCCGGACGCCGGCCTTCACCGGGCCCGGCGACGACGAGACGATCAATCGGCTGGCCATCACCGACGAGGCCGGATGGCGGGCACTGTTCGCCGGTGCACGCCGGCCTGCGCCATCGGGGCGAGGGCTCGGTGTCGACGCTCTACTACGCCGACGAGTCGATCCGGAACATCCAGCGCTACTGCCCCGACGTGAAGATGATCGTGTTGCTCCGCGATCCGGTCGAGCGAGCCTTCTCGGCCCACCAGTACTGGGGTTCGCGTGGGTTCGAGACCGAGACCTTCGCCCGGGGGCTCGACCTGGAGCGCGCGCGGATCGAGCAGGGCTACCACCACATCTGGCACTACACCGAGATGGGCCGCTACAGCGAGCAGCTGGCCCGGTTCTTCGCCGCCTTCGACCGTGACCGGTTCCTGGTGCTCGGCTACGAGGACTTCATGGCGGATCGGCGGGCCGGCCTGGCGCGCTGCTTCGAGTTCCTCGAGGTGGACGACTGGGATCCGCCCGACGTGGATCTCGACATCAACGCCGGGGGCAGTCCGCGCAGCCGGATGCTGACCGAGAGCATGCGGCGGCTGCGCACGGTGGAGCCGGCCCGCCGGGTGCTGCGGGCCACCGTGCCCTTCGCCGTGCGCGAGCGCATCCGGTCGGGCAACGCCCGCCGAGAGGACATGCCCGCCGCCGATCGAGCTCGGTTGGAGTCGGTCTTCGGCGCCGAACGCGACTCGTTGCGCGCCCTGCTGGGCACGGACGTGCCGAGCTGGGCGCAGCGGTGAGGGTCCTCCAGCTCCACAACCGCCAGCTCAGCCGGGGCGGAGCGGACATCCAGATGGAGCGCGAGGCCGCCGGACTCCGACAGCGGGGGCATGTGGTCGACACGATGCTGGTGGACAATCGCCAGATCGCCGAGATCGGTCGGGTCCGGTCCGCCACCAAGGCCATGTGGAACGGTGAAGCGGTCCGCGAGCTCAAGGGCCGGATCCGATCGTTCCGGCCCGATGTGGTCCACGTGCAGACCCCGTTCCCGCTGATGTCGCCCGCGGTGTTCGTGGTCGCGCACGCGGCCGGAGTGCCCGTGGTCGCCACCTCGCAGAGCTTCCGCTACAGCTGCGTGAAGGCCACGATGTTTCGCGACGGCCACGTGTGCGAGGCGTGCGTCGGGCGTCGGATCAAGTACCCGGCCGTGGTCCACCGTTGCTACAAGGACAGCCTGGCGGGCTCGATGGCGATGGCTTCGACGTTGGCCGTCCATGGTGCGACCGGCACCTTCGCCCATCGGGTGGACCGCCACATCGCGCTGACCCCGTTCATGCGGGAGCGGCTCATCGCCGAGGGGATCAGGCCCGACAAGGTGGTGGTGATCCCCCACACGCCGCCCGATCCCGGTGCCCCCCGTCTCGAACGAGAGGGATACGCCCTGTTCGTCGGGCGCTTCGTGGAGGAGAAGGGGATCCTGACCGTGCTCCAGGCCTGGGAACGCGAGGGACTCGACATCCCGCTGGTGATCGTGGGCGACGGCGTGCTGCGCCCGCAGGTGGAGGCAGCCGCGGCCCGCCACCGCGCCATCACCGTGCGCAGCTGGCTCGATCCGGCTGAGGTGCGCCGAGGTCATGGCTCGAGCCGAGGTGCTCGTGATGGCCTCGGAATGGTACGAGGGGTTCGGTGTGGTGATCACCGAGGCCTACGCGGCCGGGACCCCGGTCATCGCCTCCGACGTCGGGAACTTCTCCGAGATGATCGATCCCGGGGTGACGGGTAATCGGTATCGCAGCGGCGACCCGGCCGACCTGGCCCGGGCGGTTCGCTGGTTCTTCGACGACGGCGACCGCCCCGCCCTGCGGCGAGCTGCCCGCCAGAAGTACCTGGACGAGTTCCATCCCGAGGAGCAGCTGGCCGCGCTGGAGTCGGTGTACCGAGAGGTGATCCTCGAACGACGGGCCGCCGGCTGACGATCCCCTCCGGGAGAGGGCTGATACCGTGACCGGCGGTTCCGCGGAGGACTGGGCCCGGCGGACGCCACCCCACCCACCTCATGCTCGGAAGGTCTGGTCCCGTGCGCCCCCCGTCTCGCACTGCTCGTCGGCGTCCCGCATCGGGCTGGGTGGGGCTCCTGATCGTGCTGGCCCTGCTGGTCGTGGCCTGCTCCAGTGGCGCGGCGACCTCGCCGTCGGCCGCCACCTCGGCGACCACAGCCGGGTCCAGGCCCAACATCGTGTTCATCCTCACCGATGACCTGGCCATGGCCGAGCTGCCCTACCTGCCCCACGCGCAGCAGCTGATCGGCGACCAGGGCGCGACCTTCGACAACTACTTCATCTCCAACAGCGAGTGCTGCCCGTCCCGAACCACCACCTTGCGCGGCCAGTACTCGCACAACAACGGGGTGCTCGACAACACCGAGGCCCAGGGCGGATTCGAGACCGCCTACCGCCTGGGCGACGAGAAGCAGACCATCGCCACCGATCTCTCGGCGCACGGCTACCGGACCGCGCTGTACGGCAAGTACCTCAACGGCTATCCCCACACGGCCAACTGGAAGTACATCCCGCCGGGTTGGTCGGAGTGGAACAGCCCCGTCCAGGGCGACATCAGCGAGTTCGACTACACCCTCAACAGCAACGGCACCCGGGTGCACCACGGCTCGGCCCCGAACGACTACGCCACCGACGTGTACACCGACATGTCGCTGAGCTACGCGTCCAAGGCCGTCAAGCAGAAGGATCCGTTCTTCCTCTACTACGGCTACTACCCGCCGCACTCGCCCTCCACGCCAGCCCCGCGCCATGCGAACGACTTCCCCGGGCTCAAGGCGCCCCACACCACCTCCTACGACGAGGCGGACAACTCCGACAAGCCCTCCTACGTCCGGGCCCTGGCGCCGATCAGCGACAAGGAGAAGGCGCTGGACGACCACCAGTTCGCGCTGCGGGTGCGGTCGCTGCAGGCCGTCGACGACGCAGTGGTGAAGATCGTGGCCAAGCTCAAGGCGCTCGGCCAGCTCGACAACACCTACATCGTGTTCACCTCCGACAACGGGTACCACCTGGGCCAGCACCGCCTGCCCCCCGGCAAGGGCATGCCCTATGAGGAGGACATCAAGGTGCCGATGTTCATCCGGGGACCGGGGATCAAGCCGGGCACCCACGTCAGCGCCATCACCGGCAACGTCGACCTGGCGTCCACCTTCGAGGACATGGCTGGAGCCAAGCCGCTCGGGTTCGAGGACGGCCGCTCGATGCTCCCCTACGCCACCGCCCCGACGGCCACCCATCCGGTGCGCCAGGCGTACCTGCTCGAGCACTGGCCCGACACGGTGGACAACGACGCCGCCGCTCGGGCCGGGGCGCAGACCGAGCCCCCCGATCCGACGGTCGGTGGCCTGCCCAAGGGACAGGACTTCCAGTCCCTGATCCCCCAGTACGCCGGCATCCGCACCACCCGCTACACCTACGTCGAGTGGGCGAACGGCGATCGCGAGCTCTACGACCTGCAGACCGATCCGGCCGAGATGACCAACATCTACGCCACGGCCGGCGCGCCGTTGCGCAACGTGCTGGCCACCCGTCTGCACCAGCTCCAGGCCTGCAAGGCGGCGCAGTGCCGCCAGGTCGATCAGCTGCCCACGCCCTAGGCGCGCGGCTACCGGGTGGCGCTGTAGGCGTCGGACAGATCCGGGTCGACGCGGGGCCAACCCGGATGGGTCCACATGCCGGTGCGGCGCCGGGCCAGCACCCACATGGCGATGAACATGGCCGAGGTGGTCAGCGCCGAGGCCACGGCCAGGCCGTCGATGCCCCACCCCGAGGCGCCGACCACGTCGCAGGCGGCCGACAGCGCGGCCCCGCCGATCGAGACCCACAGCACCAGGCGCTCGTGCGAGGTCATGGCCAACACGGTGCCGCACAACCCGGTCACCACGTTGACCAGCTGCCCCAGGGCCAGCACGGCCAGGGCGAATCCGCCCGGGGCGAAGGCGGATCCGAACAGCACGGTGAGCACCTCGACCGGGGCGACGATGCACGGGATCAGGAGCACGACGGCCGGGACGGTGACCAGCGTGGCCGTGCGCCGGACCAGGTTCTCGAGCTGGCGGGTGAGTCCCTGCGCGTGCAGGGCCGACACCTGGGCGATCACCACCAGCTGGGCGGCGAACAGCGGGAGGGCGACGACGGTCATGACCTCCAGCGCGCCGGCGTAGATGCCGACGTCGGCGCGGCGACAGGATCCCGTTGCCGACCCACAGGTCGACCTGGGTGGACAGGTAGGCCGCGATCTGCGTGCCGGCGAAGGCGGCCGACGCCACCAGCAGGGCACGTCGAACGGCAGGGTCGGGCGGGGCGGTCTCCTCGGCTGGCCGCGGGCGATAGCGGCGGAAGACGGCGAGCAGCGCCAGGCCGGCGACGAGCAGTCCGACGAGGTTGAACCACAGCGCGGTGGTGACCTCGAGCCCGGTGGAACCGGCCACCAGCAACAACACCACGAAGATGCCGACGGTGAGCGTGCCGCCGTTGCGACCGGCGGTGAGGTTGGCCAGTCGGATCTCGCCCAGGCCCCGCAGCACGTCGGACCCCAACAGGACGCACCCACCGACCAGGGCCAGCAGCGCTCCCAGGAGGGCCAGCTCCCAGGCGGACTCGTCGCCGCGGGTGAACAGGAGGGTGACCGCGGCGCTGAGCACCACGCCCAGGGGCAGGCTGACCAGCAGGATGCGCCGACCGATCAGCAGGTCGGCCGCCATCTCCCGGGGCCGGTCCAGCGCTCGCGAGGCGGCCAGGTTGCGAAGCAGCGTGCGGTTCACCCCGGCCGAGACCACGAAGGTCCCCAGGGTGGCCACGCTGGTCACCACGGCCAGGATGCCGAAGTCGGCGGTGCTGAGGCGGCGGGCCAGCAACACGTTGAGGACGGCCACCCCGAGGGCGCCGCCGGCCCGCGTCGACAGCGACCACATGGCGGGGGAGTAGCGCTTGAGCCGGCGCACCACGTCCACGGTCAGCTGGGATGGCCGCGGGCGGGAACGCTCGATTGCCGGCTGGGCTGGCGCCGCAGCCGCAGGTACGGCGAGATCAACAGGATGGGCAGGCACCATGCCACCCACCGGACGGGGGTCTGGGTGTTGAAGCCGATCTCGAGCACCTGCAGGCCGATGATCAGCGTGGTGACGAACACCATGGGACTGGCCGCGCCGTCGCGCAGCGAGCGCGAGGCGAAGGACAGGCACAAGCCGGACACCAGGCCGCCCACGGACACCCCGATGATCCCGAAGTTCAGGTACCACTCACCGGCGGACCCCATGGGCCACCCGTTCAGCACCGTCGGCTCGTAGATCTGGCGGAACCACTGGCCAGGGGTGGTGTCGGTGGGCTTGCCCCGCCACACCGCCCTGGGGATGATGGCCACGGCCCCGGAGTAGAAGTCGCTGCCGTTGCGATACTCGTGGAGGCTGGGCCAGTCGCGCACGGCCAGCACGAAGGCGTCGTAGTAGGTGGCGTTCGAGGCCACCGACACCTGTCGGACCGCGGATTGCCCGGCGATCGAGGTGTTGACCACCCCCCGGGACGTCAGGTCGCGGACGATCCGCAACCCGACGATGGTCCCGGTGGCCACCAGGCAGACCACGATCAGGCCCGCCCAGAGCTGGCGGCGCCGCACGCGGCGCGGCTTGTCATGGGTGCGGAAGACGACGTAGCCGGCCAGGAGCATGAACACCACGATGGCCAGGAGCGACCGGGCGCCCCAGGCGAACACCCAGATGCCGTTGAGCACGGCCATCCCCGCCGACCCCACGGCCAGCAGGCGCGCGTCGGACGAGAACCGGCGGCCCCGTCGGCGGACCAGCTCCAGGAAGGTGGCCGAGGCCACCACGGCACCCAAGCCGGGGATGATCCGCAGGGCGAAGAGCCCGGCCAGGTCGCCCTGGAGCTTGCCGGCGCGGATCAAACCGGCGAAGCCGCCGTAGTGCGCCAACAGGACGAGGGTGAGGGCGGAGGACACGAAGGTGAGGACCAGGCTGGCTTTGACGCCGCGCTGGATGCTGAGCTGGCCGGAGAACGACGGGAAGACCCACGTGGCCCGGGCAGTGGTCAAGCCGCCCAGGAACAGGCCACCGGCCAGCGCCAGCAGGAACAACACGATGAGCAGGTTGGTCCGCACCAGGGGGGCGTCGCCGGTGAACAGGTAGTCGGGGTAGATCCCGTCCAGGCCGAAGCCGACCACGAACACCCGAAAGCCGTAGAAGAGCATGAAGTCGAGGCAGAAGACCCCGATGATGTCCAGCGGCCATTTGGACCAGAGCCGGTAGATCCCGAAGAGCGCGCCCAGCACGAGCAACGCGCTCAGGATGGTCATCGGGCCATGGTGGCGCGCCAGGGGATGGTGCTCACGGATGCCGCGTCGGCGGACGACGTCGCGGCCACGTCAGTTCCGGCTGACGCCCTCGTCGCCGGCGACGGGGACCTCGACCTCGTGGTTGGTCTCGATCGCCGTGCCGTTGCTCGAGCCGTTGGTGGCCGTGACCGGCGCCGTCGGGTTGGCGCCCACCATCGACGGGCGGAGCGGTGTCGAGGGTCTGACTCGGCGCCTTCGGCTCCTCGGCGTAGTAGGGGGCGTACTTGGCCCGCTTCTCGCTGACGCCGTTGGCCACCACCCCGATGATCTCGGTCCCGACCTGGCGCAGGCGGCCGCAGGCATCGGACAGATCCTCGGACTTGGTCTGCCCCGGCACGCACACCACGATCACCCCGTCCACGTGCTCCACCACCGACAGGGTGTCGCTCACGGCCAGGATCGGCGGGCAGTCGATCAGGACGTAGTCCGCTCCAGCCGCCACCAACCCGTCGAGCATCTGCTTCATGGCGGCCGAGCCCAGCATCTCGGCCGGGTTGTGGGGCAACGGACCGACGGGAAGGATCAACAGACCGGTGGCGTCGGGATCGGCCACCTTGACCACCGCACCCGACACCGGCACGTCGCCGACCAGCACCGAGGTCAGGCCGACTTCGGTCTCGTCGATGCCGAAGAACTGGGCCAGCGACGGTCGTCGCAGATCGCCCGAGATGGCCACCACGCGCCGGCCGCCCTGCGCCATGGCCACGGCCAGGTTGGCCGTGACCGTCGACTTGCCCTCGCTCATCGATGCGCTGGTCACGGCGATGATCCGCTTCTTGCGACCCAGATCGCTGAAGCGGAGGCTGGTGGTCACGGTGCGGAAGGCTTCGGCGTCCACCGAGCGTGGTCCGACCAGGGCCCGGGGTCGTTCGGGCAGGTGATGGTGCTTGAGGGAGCGGCTGGCCTGGAGCGGGATGCTGCCGAGCACCGGCGCGCCGCCCGTGACCTCCTCGAGGTCCTCGAGCGCCACGGTGTCGTCCACCCGCTCGAGCAGGAACACGATCAGCAGCCCGAGGAGCAGGCCGAGACCACCAGCCAGCACGGCGTCCTGGAGCGGGCTTGGGCGCGAACGGCGTGGTCGGCAGCGTGGCATGGGAGATGAGCTCGACGTTGCCGGTGCCCACCGCGGCGTCGACGGTGGTCTGGTTGGCGCTCTGGTCGACCTGGTCCTTCTGGTTCTGCAGGTCGGCGAGCTGCACGCCGATCGGCGTGGCCGGCCCCTTGGCGCCCGGATTGGCGTTCAGGGCCGCGATCTTCTTGGCCAGCGCGGCCGACTGCTTCTGGAGGGCGGCGATCTGCCCCTGGTACTGCTTGATCACCGACGTGTGGCGTGAAGCCAGGTAGCAGTCGGCCAGGGCGTTCGACGCCTTCTGGGCCACCTTGGGCGAGTGGCTCTCGGCTCGGATCAACAAGATGTCGGTGTCACCAGTGCCGGTGACGCTGATCCGGTCCACCTGGTTGGCGCTGGACCCCAGGGCCTTGTTGGCACAGGTCCGGACCTGGGTCGACTTGGCGATCAGGGTCTGGGTGTCCACCTCGCGCTTGGGATCGCTCTTGATCTGCGCCCCGTTGAAGACCTCGTCCGCATTGGGACTGGTGATGTGCACCTCGGAGGTGGCGGCGTACTGCTTGGGCTGGCTGGCGGAGTAGGCGTAGGCCCCGACCGCCAGCACCACCACGCACACCACGACGATCCAGGCGCGGCGGCGGGCGATGCCGGCCAACGCCCGGATGTCGAACTCAGATTCCTGTTCTTCCACCTGGCTCCGATTCAGACCGACTGTCCCCTGCGAGGGGTCAGGGGTGAGGGCCGAAGACCTGTTCCCCAACCATCAGGTGGCCGGCGTGAGCATAGTCCTCGGTTGAGGAACGGCTGGGGCATCCAGGGCCGCCCGGTCGAGCTCGGTTGGGGGTCTTTCGATGGAGTTCGCGCCATATACCCTTGATTCCTGGCATCACGGGCCGATCCCTGTTACCGTTCGGCCAGACGCATGGAACTGGGGCGCTGTGCGTCGATCGCTGCCTCTCCGCCTCTTGCCTTGAAATCCGACCATCCACGACAAGACCAGAGAGCGACATGACCAAACGAATCGTTGGATTTCGGTGGCGGTGTTCCTGATGGTGGCCCTGGCGGCCTTGCCGGCTGCGGCCCAGTACGCAACGACCACCACCACTGCTCCCACGTCGACCACGGCTGCGCCGACGACCACGACGACGGCCGCAGTTGCCGCCGTGGCCGCGGCCAAGGCCTCGACCAGCACCCTGCCGGTCACCGGCGCCAGCCACACGGCGCTGTTCACCGGCATCGCGGCCGCACTGATCGTCGTCGGCGGCCTGTTCGTGCTGATGACCCGCAAGCGCAAGGGCAACCTCGTCAGCTGACGCCCGCCCCTCGGGGTGGTCGCCGCAGTCCCGTTCTGAATCGGTCGGCTCGTGAGCTGGCCGATTCAGGCGCGTCTGCGCCGGGGTGCGCGGCCGCCCGACCTACGAGGCGCGGTGCGTCACGCGGTCGGTCGGCTGGTCGCGAACCCACGCCTCCCGGTCGACCAGGTCGTCGGCTGACCGACTCATCGACGCCAGGCTGAGGGCCACCACACCCAGGGCACCGCCGACCAACGTTCCGAGCACCACACCTGCGACGAACATCAGCGAACGCTCCTTCGATTCAGGGCCCGACCGGTCGCCTCTGCGAGGCACGCGTGGGCGCTGCACTGCACGACCAGCTAGCCAGAACCGGCATAAGACCCCTGCAAAGGCCTCGATCCCGCCGGACCGACGAGACACCGAACCATCCGTGTGTCACACTGTGAGCTCACTGAGGGTGGCGAAGATCCTCACTTGGAGTGATGGAATGAAGAAGAGTCTGGCTGCCCTCCTCTTGGTGGTGGGCATGACGATGGGGTCCGCGCTCACCATGGTGCTCAACCCCGTGGGTGCGGCCAACGCGCTGGCCGGCACGAGCTCGACCAGCTCCAGCCACCAGAACATCCTCCAGCAGGCGTTGTCCACGCTGGTGGGCAACGGCACCATCACCCAGAAGCAGTCCGACGCGGTGAGCCAGCAGGTCCAGAACCTGCGCAAGCAGCACCCGCGCCCGGCCTTCGCCGGGATGGGCCGCCCGGGCCGCATGGGCGGGCTGGCCGTGCTGGGCCGTGACGGGCTCACCCAGCTCGCCACCCTGCTCAAGACCACGCCCCAGACCCTCATGGCCGACCTGAAGGCCGGCAAGACGATCGCGCAGATCGCCCAGGCCAACGGCGTCGACGTGAACACGCTGATCGCCACGCTCGAGAACGACGCCAAGACCGAGATCCAGAAGCAGGTCACCGCCGGTCACCTGACCCAGGACCAGGCCACCAAGATCGAGACGGCCTGGCCACCATGATCACCGACCTGGTCAACGGGACCATGCCTCACTTCGGCTTGGGCTTCGGGTTCGGCCCCGGCCCCGGCTGGTCCGGCGGCCACGCCGGGCGCGACCCCGCCGGCCCCCTCGACCCCGCCGACCACCGCGGCCCCCACGCCGACCACGGCGGCACCGTCGACCACTTCGACCACGGCGCCGTCGACCTCCACGACCACCAAGCCGGCCAGCCCCTCCACCACCAAGGGCTGACCCGGCCGGGTTGTCCCGGGTCGACCGCCCGGAGGTGACCGCCCGGGCTCGATCCGGGGGGCGACCAGACTCCGGCGCCGCAGGTTCGTAACATGTCGCTGGGCGTCTCGGGACAAGGAGCAGCTCCATGCGCAAATCGTTCACCGCTGTCGTGCTGGTCGTCGGTATGGCGCTGGGCTCGGTGCTCACCTTGGCGCTCAACCCCGTGGGGGCGGCCAGTGCGCTGGTCGGCGCCAGCGCCCCGGCGGCGAACAGCCACCAGTCACCTGCTGGCCCAGGCGCTGTCCACCCTGGTCGGCAACGGCACGATCACGCAGAAGCAGTCCGACGCCATCTCCAGCCAGGTGCAGGCCGACCGGGCCGCCTTCTGGGCCAAGCGTCCGCCCATCGGCCGCCAGGACCTGGCCAAGGTGGCCTTCCTGCTCGGGCTCGACGCCAAGACCCTGCACACCGATCTGCGGTCGGGTCAGACCATCGCCCAGGTGGCCACGGCCAAGGGCATCAACCCGACCACGCTGGCCGGCCAGATCGTGGCGCTGCTGGAGAAGGGGATCGACGCCCGGGTGGCCGCGCACCACCTCAACCAGGCCAACGCCACCGACCATGAAGTCCGACCTGGCCGCCCGGGTCAACGCCTTCCTGAACCGGTCCTGGGGCCGCAAGCTGGGCGCCCGTCACGCGGGTGGGGCGGCCAAGCCGTCGACCACCACGCCGTCGACCACCTCGCCTCCACCTCGACGTCCACCTCTCGCCGTCGACCACGGCCGGCTCGTCGACCACTTCGACGCCGACCACCGCGCGCCCCGTCGGGCTCCACCAGCACCACCGTCAAGCACTGAGACCCGGCCACACCGAAGGCGGCCGAGCCCGCCGCTCAGTCCCGGCCGTAGAAGACCCGCTCGACCACCCGCCGGGCCCGGCGGGTCACGCGCCGGTAGTGCTCGCGCAGCTCGGTCGGCGTGGTGCCCAGCGAACGGGCCAGCCACAGCAGCTCGTTGGGTTGGCTGGGCAGCGAATCGCCCGGGATTCGAGTTGACCAGGTACCACCGGTTCCGGGTCCCCTCGCAGAACCGGTAGGCCTCGATCAGGGTGTCGGCGTCGGCCCGGTCGAGCGCGCCGGCCGCGGTCAACGACTCGAGCGCCGCCACCGTGGCGGTGCCGGTCACGCCGTGGCGCAGCTGCAGCAGCTGGGCGGTGAACTCGATGTCGGACAAGGAGCCTCGCCCGAGCTTGAGGTGGAAGGCAGGGTCCTCGCCGGTGGGCATGCGCTCGCGTTCGACCCGCGCCTTGAGTCGACGGATCTCCCGGGTGTCCTCGGTGGACAGCCCGCCGTCCCACACCGCCGGGGCCAGCAGGTCGAGCAGGCGCTGGCCCAGGGCCAGGTCGCCGGCCACCGGCCGAGCCCGGATCATGGCCTGTCGCTCCCACACCAGGGCGTAGTGCTCCCAGTAGGAGCGGAACGCCTCCAGGCTGCGGGCCATCGAGCCCTGGCGACCCTCGGGTCGCAGATCGGCGTCCATCTCGTAGAGCCGCTCGGCCGGGGTGGGACCACCCACGAACCGCAGCAGGCCGGTGGCCACCCGGTCGGCCTCGGCGGCGTCGGTCGCGCCCGCGCCGTCGAAGGCGAAGATCACGTCCAGGTCGCTGGCGTAGCTCAGCTCGGCGCCGCCGAAGCGGCCCATGGCGATCACCGCGAACGGGCACCTGGGGGTCGAGGCCGGCCAGCGCCACCTCCACCACCGCCTCGCCCAACGTGGTCAGGTCCCGGCCCGACGGCCGACACGTCGGCGTAGCCGAACAGGTCCCGGGCGGCCACCCCGAAGCGGTTGCGATCGTTCCAGCGGCGCAGCGCGTCCTGGCGCTCGGTCGAGGTGGTCCGCCAGGCCGCGGCGCTGGTGGCGCTGTCCACCAGCGCGGCGCGAGCGGGGGTGGCCAGGCGGTCCGGATCGGGTAGCCGGCTGACCAGGTCGGGGTTGTGGGCCAGCGTGTCGCCCAGCAGCCGGCTGGTGCCCAGCACCTCGCACAGGCGCTGGGCGGCCTGGGGAGACTCGCGGAACGCCTCCACCAGCGCGGTGTGGCGCTGCTTGCCGGCCAGCAGGTTCCGCAGCTGCAAAAGGCCCAGGTCGGGATCGGGCGAGGTGGACAGCCAGTCGAGCATCAGCGGCAGCATCTGCTGCATGAGGCGGCTGGCCCGGTTGAGCCCCCGGGTCAGCTCGCGCACCGCAGCCTGGGTCCGGCGGGCATCGGTGAACCCGAAGGCCACCAGCCGGGCCACCGCCGCCTCCGGGCTGAGCGCACCGTCGGTGGAGGCGAAGGCCTCCAGCAGCGGTCGGAAGTAGACGCGCTCGTGGATGCCCCGGACGGTGAGCTCCTGGCGGCGCAGCTCGCGCCACAGCGCCGTCGGAAGCGTCGCCGTCGGGGGTGTCGCGATAGCCCATGACCCGGGCCAGCCGCTCGACCGCGCCGGGCTCGTCGGGGACGGTGTGCACCTGTTGCTCGTCCACCAGCTGGAGGCGGTGTTCGACGGTGCGCAGGAAGGCGTGGGCCTGCACCAGCTGCTCGGCGTCGGCCGGGTCCACGTAGCCGGCCGCGGTCATCTCCTGCAGGGCCAGCAACGTGTTGGGCGAGCGGATGTCGGAGTCGGCGTGACCGTGGACCAGCTGGAGCAGCTGGACGGTGAACTCGATGTCGCGGATGCCACCCGGGCCCCGCTTGATCTCGCGCTCGTCGAGGCCGCGTCGGATGACCAGCTCCTCGGCCCGGTGCTTCATGGCTCGCAGCGAGCGCAGGTCGTCGGCGCTGAACGGGTGGCTCCACAGCCAACGCTGGGCCGTCTCGTGGAAGCGCAGCCCCAGCGCCCGGTCGCCCGCCACCGGCTCGGCCTTGAGCAGGGCCTGGAACTCCCAGGGTTCGGCCCACCGGTCCCAGTAGGCCTCGTAGGAGTCGAGGGTGCGCACCAGACGCCCGTCGCGACCCTCCGGGCGCAGGTTGGCGTCGACCCGGAAGCAGTGTCGGGTCAGGTCCATGACCTGGCGGGCCGCGGCCTCCAGCTCGGCGGGCGGACCGTCGCCCACGAAGATGAGGTCGACGTCGCTCGAGTAGTTGAGCTCCCGGCCGCCGAGCTTGCCCATCCCGATCACCGCCAGCCCGTCGGCGCCGCTCAGCTGGCAGGCCGCCTCGATCACGTCGGTGGCCAGGTCGGCCAGGTTCCGCCCCACCGTGGCCAGGTCGTCGGTGCCCTCGAGGTCACGGGCCGCGATCCGCAGGAACTCCAGCTGCTTCCACCGGGTCAGCCGCTCGATGGTCACGGCGTCGACCGGCGCCCGGCGATCGACGTCGCCCAGCACCTCCAGGGTCTGGGGTGCGGTGGTGATCAGCCGGGTCAGGGAACGGCTGGCGGCCAGCACCGCCACCAGGCGTCGGCCACGCTCGGGTGCATCGGCCAACCAGTCGTCGAGCTCCGGCGTGCCGTCTGGCGCAGCTGATCGATGGACGCGGCCACCGCGGCCGGGGCCGCGCTGCGTTCGATCTCCTCGTCCAGATCGGCTCGGACTCCGCTGCGGGCCACGGCCTCAGCGTAGGGGCCCGGACGCGAGCCAGGCAGGTGAGCGCGGGCGACGCGTGCGCTCTACGCTTGGAACCATGGCCCGCCTGCGTCTCGCCCTGGCTCAACTCAACCTGGTGGTCGGCGATCTCGAGGGCAACGTCGAGCAGGTGCTCGAGGCCATGAAGAGCGCCGAGGCCGACGGTTGCGACCTGGTGGCCTTCCCCGAACTGGCCGTCACCGGC
The DNA here is from genome assembly GCA_963793965.1 of uncultured Microthrixaceae bacterium. Classification (GTDB taxonomy): domain Bacteria; phylum Actinomycetota; class Acidimicrobiia; order Acidimicrobiales; family Acidimicrobilacustridaceae; genus UBA4742. The sequence goes on along the minus strand of CAWCCB010000001.1, from coordinate 253,311 downwards.
TACCCGCCCGAGGACCTGTTGCTGAAGGCCGCCTTCGTGGCCGACAACCGCCGAGCGCTCGACCGCATCGTGGCCGCCAGCGGGCGGTGCGCGGCCATCGTGGGGTTCGTGGACGGCGAGGGCGACGAGCTCTACAACGCGGCCGCCGTGTGCGCCGAGGGGCGCCTCCACGGCGTCTACCGCAAGCAGCTGCTGCCCAACTACGAGGTGTTCGACGAGCGCCGCTACTTCCGGGCCGGCGAAGGCCGCGCCGGTGCTCTACGAGATCGGCGGGCTCCGGGTGGCGGTGACCATCTGCGAGGACGCCTGGTCGCGCCGACGGCCCGCTGGCCGAGGCCGGGCGGGCCGGCGCCGAGCTGATCGTGAACATCAACGGCTCGCCCGTTCCACGCCGGCAAGGTCGGCGAACGCGAGCGCACGCTGGCCGGCCGCGCCGCCGAGGCGGGCTGTCCCATCGCCTACGTGAACCTGGTGGGCGGCCAGGACGAGCTGGTCTTCGACGGCGGCTCGCTGGTGATGGACGCCAGCGGCGAGGTGGTCACCCGAGCCCCGCAGTTCGCCGATCTGCTGTTCGTCACCGATCTGGCCGTCCCCGAACGCCCCGGGTTCGATGCGGACCCGGCCCAGGAGCCCGACGGCTCGCGGGTGGTGGTGAGCGCGGCGGCGTCCGCCCGCCCCGGTGGTGGTGGCCCCGGCCGCGCCGAGCCTGTCCACCGAGCGCGAGGTCTACGAGGCGCTGGTGCTGGGCACCCGCGACTACGTGACCAAGAACGGCTTCGGCGACGTGGTGGTGGGGCTGTCGGGCGGGATCGACTCCTCGCTGGTGGCCACCATCGCGGTGGACGCCCTCGGGCCCGAACGGGTGCACGGCGTGCTCATGCCGTCGCGCTACTCGAGCGACCACTCCATCACCGACGCCGAGGCCCTGGCCGCCAACCTGGGCATCGACCACCGGACCATCGCCATCGAGCCGGCGCACCGCGCCTTCACCGAGATGCTGGCCCCGAGCTTCGTCGGGCGTGCCCCGGACCTGACCGAGGAGAACCTGCAGTCTCGCCTGCGCGGGGTGACCCTGATGGCGCTGTCCAACAAGCTGGGCTGGTTGGTGCTCACCACCGGCAACAAGAGCGAGAGCGCGGTCGGCTACAGCACCCTCTACGGCGACACCGCCGGCGGGTTCGCGGTGATCAAGGACGTGCTCAAGCTGCTCGTCTACCGGCTGTGCCGCGACCGCAACGCCCGCGCCGGGCGGGAGCTGATCCCCGAGACGATCCTGGTGAAGCCGCCGTCGGCCGAGCTGCGACCCGATCAGCGCGACGACCAGAGCCTGCCCCCCTACGAGGTGCTCGATCCCATCATCGACGCCTACGTGACCGAGGACCGCACCGCCACCGAGCTGGTGGAGGCCGGCTTCGACGAGGCCACGGTGCAGCGGGTGGTGGGCCTGATCGACCGGGCCGAGTACAAGCGCCGCCAGACCCCGCCCGGGGTGCGGCTGACCACCAAGGCCTTCGGCAAGGACCGGCGCCTGCCCATCACCAACGCCTACCGGGCTGACCTCGAGCTGGTGCCGCCCGTCGCCTAGGCCACCCCGGAGGCGTTGGTCGACGCCACCGGTCGGGCGCATCAGCCGATGGCGGGCGTGACGCTGGTCTCCAGGGCGTGGCCGTGTCGGCGGCCAGGGTGGTGGCCTGGGCCGCGGTGTAGCCGGGCGACTCGAAGAAGCGATGGGCGGTGGCGGTCAGGTGGTTGGCCGTCGCCTGGCCGGCCACGGTCGGGCACGACGCCGGGTGAGCCGTAGATGGTCGGGTCGGTGCAGGGCAGGTTGCCCCCGCCCGGACCCACCACCGCCGCCCCGCTCTGGCCCCAGGCCGCGGCGTCACCGGTGCAGGGCGTCGGGCTGGCCGGGTTCTGGTCCAGGTAGTACGTGGTGGTCGCTGCAGGCCGGCGATGTCGGTGGTCAGGCTCTGGGTGGTGACCAGCGAGCCCTGCGCGCCCGACACCATCTGCCACGACGCCGGCGTGCTCGGCACCGCGTCGGGGACGCCCGTCGATGGGCACCCCGGCCGGCGTGTTGCTGTCGGAGTAGGTGCAGCCCGGTGACGCCGGTGGCGAAGTCGTTGAACACCATGGCCCCCGGGATGACGTGCACCCGCAGGTCGACCGTGCTGTCCTCGCGCTGGGGGTAGTAGATGTCGGTGCTCACCGTGTACTGGCCGCTGTTGGCCCCCATCGACGAACGGATGGCGCGCACCGGCCCGCTGATGTTGACGATGAAGCCGGCCTCGTAGGGCGACGACGGGATGACGTTGTCGAAGGTGTCCTCGGAGCGCCCGCAGGTGCCGGGCACCAGCTGGACGCGGCCGCGCTCCAAGATGTTGGCCCCGGTGGCACCGGGGGTGGTGATGGACAGGCCGTTGTTGAGCCACCGGTCGCCGAAGCTGAGCGTGTATGAGGGCGTGACCACCGTCGAGTGCTCGGGGTTGGGCAGGATCGAGTTGTTGGGCGCCAGCGCCCCCGACCCCATGTGGTAGGTGGACTCGTAGCTCCCCGAGTCCAGGCTGAAGCTGTAGGTCACGCCGTCGGTTCCCGGCGCCGCCGCCGGTCAGCGTCGGGCTGGAGAACAGGTAGACGTACCCCAGGTTGTTGGCCACCAGGCTGTCGTTGACCTTGACCTGCTCCACGCTGGAGGCGTCGACACCGGGTGGCGCGGCGGTGCCGGCGGGCGCCTGGACCCCGGCGTCGTTGGACAGGAAGGAGACCTCGTCGTCGGGCCCGAGCCCGCTGTGGCCGGCCACACCGGTGTAGGTCGGGGTCCACGAGTAGCCCGGGCTGGGCGAGGCCGGGTTGGTGTACACCAGCACCTTGTAGTCGGCGCCACCGGGGAGCTTGGCGTAGGCGCTGGCTGGTCGGTTCAGGATCTGACCGGGGTTGACCCAGTCCCGCTGGTCCACCTGGGTCGGGATCTGGTTCCACTTCTTGGTGTCCCACGAGAAGCCGACCACGTGCTGGGGGGCGGTGCCCGCGAGCTTGGGCAGGGCCGAGCCGTCGAGCACCACCGGCTCCTCGGGCCGGGCCAGCGTGGACAGGAAGCGCGTGCAGCCCACGGCCAGCCCCATGACCACGGGCACGGCGGCCACCAGGGCCAAGCCCCGCATCCAGCGGCGCGGCCGAACGCGGCGGTTGGTGTCACTCATGGATGGTGCTCCTCTGCTGCGTGTCCCGGGGCCGTGCCCCGTCTCCCCGATGCGGTCACCCCGCCGCGGGCTCATGCTAGGCGCGCCGCCGGATCGAGCACGGCGGATGGAACGTGAGACAGATACAGTCAGGTTGTCCCGGTCCACGTCGGGCCGGACCTGAGTGTGGGGGTTTCGATGGCCGATCCGAACAAGCCGCGGGCCGCGTTCGCGCCCTGGGATCGCCGCGAGCTGCCGGGTGCGTTCACCGTGGAGGAGTCGGCCCGTCGGGTGGGCAACTACAAGTGGATCGAGATGCGCCTGTTCGAGGTGCTGGGTGGCTGGGTGGCCACGGTGCCCGAGCTGGACGTCAAGATGCGCCTCGGAACCCACTGCTACCACCACGCCTGGCATGCCGAGCTGTGGCACAAGCGCCTGCCCGAGCTGCGGGAGATGAACCCCGAGCGGTTGACGCAGCCGGCCAACGAGGAGCTGGTGGCCTTCGTCGACGCCATGACCGAGCCCGAGGCACCCGAGCTCACCATCGAGAAGCTGGTCGGGGTGTACCGGGTGCTCATCCCGCACAAGATCGCGGCGTACACGTACCACCTGAACAACACGAGCACCATCACCGACGCCCCCACCATCCGGTCGTTGGGCTTCGCCCTGGCCGACGAGTTCGAGGACTGGCGCGACGGGGAGATGCTCATCCAGTCGCTCATCGAGACGCCCGACGAGGTGGAGCGAGCGGCCGCCCACCAGGTGCGCCTGGAGAAGCTGATGCTGGCCGCCGGTGGGATCGCCGGCGCCGGGTTCGATCGGCGGCGACCAGGGCGCCGGGTCCACCGCCTCGGCGGAGGTGTCGGCGTGAAGCGGATGCTGCCCGCGGCCGAGCTGGCTCGCGACGAGCGCTTCGTGCGCACCGAGTTCATGGCCCGGGCCAGCGATCCCCGACGCCTGCCCAGCGAACAGGGGGGCCGGCGCACCCCGTTGAGCCCGGAGCGGACCAACGCCCCGGAACAGGCGCGGATGCTGATGCACGGCATCTTCACCGGCGAGATCCAGGCCCTGGAGGGCGCGGGTCGCACCTGCTGGGACTTCCCGGTGGGCGACGGGCACGACGACGCCCCCTTCGAGCTGAAGCTGGACATGGCCCGCCAGTGCTGGGACGAGGCCCGCCACTGCGAGATCTCGGTGAAGCTCGGCGACTGGATGGGTACCGAGATCGGTGAGTTCGCGGAGTCGGCCTTCCTCTACGAGGCGGCCTGCAACCCGGATCCGGTGCTGCGCCTGACCGGGGTGAACCGGGCCCTCGAAGGCCTGGCCATCGACGTCTTCAACACCATGCGCGACTTCGGGGTCCGCTCGGGCGATCCGGTGCTGGAGTTCTGCGAGGACTGGATGCTGGCCGACGAGGTCACCCACGTGAAGATGGGCTCGGACTGGCTGCGGCGCATGACCATGGACGACCCCGAGCGACGGGCGCGGGCCCTCGAGTTCCAGCGGGTGGTGGACAAGCTGTTCTCCATCGGTGGCGTGCGGGGCGAGGACGAGGACAGCCCGATCAAGCTGGCTCGCCGCTTCCGCGAGCTGGCGGGCTTCGACGACGCCGAGATCGACGAGATCGCCGACCTCTCGCACCAGGCCCGCGAGGAGCTGGTGGCCCGCCGCCAGCGCACGCTGAGCGTGTCGGGGACCTGAGATGGCCACGGTCACGCCCGAGACGTTCACCATGGTGATGTTCGACCACGACGCCATCGTCGAGGCCGCCGACGCGGTGGCCACGGCGGTGGGTCTGCCCGCCGGCCAGGAGCTGCGCATCGAGGTGGACGAGTCCAACCCGCTGGCCCGGACCCATGTGCTGTCGGTCGATCCGGTCGAGCTGGCCGTGGACGGCGGAGCCTTCGAGGATCCGCGCCATCCTCGCCAGCTCGACACCGACTCGGTGGCCGTGGTGGTCGGCCGCCTGGTCCGCCAGGCCCTCGACCGGCGCGACCCGGCGTTCGGCGAGCCGCCTCCCGACGACGCCCTCTCCGTTCCCCATCGGGTGGCCTGGGACGTGTACGCCCTGGGGCGGCTGGATCGCCTCGGCTACCCCGCGCAGCGCCAGCGGCGCCTCTACAACTTCCGGAACCGCCACGGGTTCACCGATGTCGGCGATGCCGCCTTCGATGCCCTGTGGAACGGCGAGGGCCTGACCTGGGCGGAGATCGAACGCCTCTCCGACGACGCCCGGGCGGTGGTCGCGTCCGGCTGACGCCGTCGACGGCCAGACCGCGCGTCGGGCCGGCTCGGCTCAGGCCAGGTCGTGGGCGCTGATGGCGAAGAGGAGGTCGATGCGGGGCGGTGCACGGAGCAGGCCGCTGCAGCTGCTGGCCATCTCGACCATCTCCGGCGAGTCGAAGTGGGCCTGCTGGGCCTCGGCCGACTCCCACTTCTGGATGATCACGAAGCGGCCGGGCACCGTGGCCGACGCGGCCAGGTCGATGTTGCGACATCCCGGGTGACCTCGACTCACCACCACGTATTTCGATAAGATCGGCAGCAGGCGATCGGGATCCGATGCCTCGAACACGAGGGTCACGATGGTGAGGTCCACCTCGTCGCCCACGATCACGCTCCTCGAATTTGCTGGGGGAATACCACGGAGAATGCTGGAAGGCCGATCAAGGTGACCGATAGTGAGATCATGACGGCAAGGTTTGCCCGCCCAGTTGGAGCATACGGGTTTGGGCCACTTGACCGCCTCGGTATCCTGAATCCCAAGTCGGGCCTCATCGCCGGGCCATCCGCCCTGCCCAGGCGCCAATCGGGCGAGCCCATCCGGCGTTCTCCCCATCCTTTCCAGGCCCGCCGGCCTTTCAGTTGAGCGAAGAGGTGCATGTTGCCCAAGGAGCGCGTTGAACGCGACGAGGAAGACCTCGTCCGGCTCTACCTCACCGACATCGGGCAGTACCCGCTGCTGACCAAGGACGACGAGGTACGCCTGGCCCAAGCGATCGAGGGCGGTGCTGCCGCCCGGGCCGAGCTCGAGGTGGGGGGCACGATCACGCCGGCCCGCAAGCGCGAGCTGCGCCGGGAGCTGAAGGCCGGCGAGGACGCCGAGCGCACCTTCGTGCAGTCGAACCTGCGCCTGGTCGTCTCCATCGCCAAGAAGTACCAGGCCTCGGGCCTGCCCCTGCTCGACCTGATCCAGGAGGGCAACCTGGGCCTGATGCACGCCGTCGAGAAGTTCGACTGGCGCAAGGGCTTCAAGTTCTCCACCTATGCCACCTGGTGGATCCGCCAGGCCATCACCCGGGGCATCGCCAATACCGGTCGCACCATCCGCCTGCCCGTCCACGCCGGCGACACGCTGGCCCGCCTCCAGAAGGCGCGTGCCCGCCTCGAGCTCAAGCTCGGTCGTCCGGCCACGTTGTCCGAGCTCTCCGCCGAGGTGGAGATGCCCGAGGACAAGGTGACCGAGGCGCTGCGGTTCGCGGCCGAGCCGCTGTCGCTCAGCGAGCCGCTGCGCGAAGACGGCGATGCCGAGCTGGGTGACGTGGTCGAGGATCGCTCGGCCGAGTCCCCGTTCGAGGTGGCGGCCACCGCGCTGCTGCCCGAGGAGATCGCCCGGCTCCTGGGTCCGCTCGACGAGCGTGAGCGCGAGATCCTCAAGCTCCGCTTCGGCCTCGACCGCGGCGAGCCCCGCACCCTCGAAGAGGTGGGCGAGCACTTCAACCTGACCCGCGAGCGCATCCGCCAGATCGAGGCGCGGGCCATGTCCAAGCTCCGCCATCCCTCCAGCGACACCGGCGCCCGCGACCTGTTGGCGGTGTAACCGCCCAGGTCTTCCCCACGTCGTTGCTCCCGGGTCGGTCGCACCTCGGCCGATAAGCTCCGGCTTCCGCGGAGAGGGAGATGCTGGTGAGCGACGCGTCGCAGGGTCCGGGCTGGTGGTTGGCGTCTGACGGCAAGTGGTATCCGCCGGAGAAGGCCGCGCCCACTCCCGCCTCGGCCCCGCCTCCGCCGACGGCGCCCGCCCCGACGCCACCGGCGGTCGCACCGCCACCAGCGGCCGCGCCGCCCCCAACGGTCGCGCCGCCCCACGGCCGCCGCGCCGGTGGCTCCCCCGCCCACGCCGGCTACTGCTCCTCCGCCCACGCCGGCGGCCGCGGCACCGGTGGCCCCGGCGCCGGCCCCGAACGCGGCTGGCGCTGCACCTCCGCCGGCGGCCGCAGTCGGCGGTACCGCCGCGGGCAGTTCGCCCCCGCCGCCCTCGGCCCCGCCCCCGAGCCAGCCCGGCGGCGCCACGACGCCGGCGGCGCCGAAGAAGTCGGGCAACGGGTGCCTGAAGGCGTTCGTGGTCGTGGTCTGCGTGGTGTTCGTCCTGGGCATCGGCCTGTTCGCGCTGCTGGCCTTCGTGATCGATCGAGGCGTGCACCACCTGGCCTCGAACCTCGACGCCATGAACAAGGTGGAGCAGCAGACCGGCATCGCCACCTATCCGTTCGGTTTCGACGCCACCCACCCGCCGCAGAAGGACGTGTACGGCCGCCCGCTGCACTGCTCGGTGGACCGATCGACCGGGCTGGCCACCGCCCAGGGCTCGGTCTTCAACCACTCGGGTCATCCCAGCTCGTACTTCATCGTGGTGAGCTTCACCCAGGGCGGGACGGAGGTGGGCAGCGGAGCCGCCGACGTGTTCAACGTGCCGTCGGGCCAGTCGGTCAACTTCCAGGCTTCGGGATCGGCCGGCAGCGCCAAGTCGCCGACGTGCAAGGTCACCCTGATCCTGCGCTCGGACAACCCCAAGCTGGCCCCGAGCACGACCACCACGACCGGCTGAGCCGACCCCCAGCACGAGACCGTGGCAGCAGGTCCGGCTGGGGACGGACCTGCTGCCCGCGGTCACGGAAGGGCATCGGCGGGGATCCTCGCTAGCGAGGCTTCCCGTGGCGGGCCGCTGCCCTTCACCGTCGAACGGTGCCACACCGACGGTTAGAGGACGATGAGAGTCCGGGGGCTTTCTCTCATCCGACTCTCATGAGAACGGGAGTACGGTTCGGCCGTGAGAGTGCTCGTGGTCGAGGACGAGGTGAAGATGGCGGCCCTGGTTCGCCGGGGTCTCGAACGCGAGGGCTACGCCGTCGACGTAGCGGCCGACGGGGCTGAGGCGCTGTGGTCGGCCCGCGAGCGCGACTACGACGCCGTCGTCCTCGACGCCATGATCCCCGAGCCGGACGGCTTCGCCGTGTGCCGGACCCTGCGCGACGAGGGTCGATGGGCGCCCGTGCTGATCCTCACCGCCCGCGACTCGGTCGAGGACCGGGTGCGAGGCCTCGACGCCGGCGCCGACGACTACCTGACCAAGCCCTTCGCCTTCGAGGAGCTGTTCGCCCGGCTGCGGGCCCTGACCCGTCGCGGCCCGGTGGAGCGCCCGATCGTGCTGGCGGTCGGCGACCTCATGCTGGACCCGGTGACCCGGACGGTGCGGCGCGGCGACCAGCGGGTCGACCTGTCGGCCAAGGAGTTCGCGCTGCTCGAGTTCCTGATGCGCCACCCCGACGAGGTGCTGACCCGGACCCGGATCATCGAGCACGTCTGGGACTTCGCCTACGAGGGGGGCTCCAACGTGGTCGACGTCTACGTGCGCTACCTCCGCGAGAAGGTCGACCGGCCCTTCGACCGGGCCGACATCGAGACGGTGCGGGGCGTCGGCTACCGCCTTCGCAGCGACGTCGACCTGGATGCCGTGAGGGCCTGAACGGCCCCGACCGGGGGTTGTCCGTAGGCTGGCGCCGTGCGCTTCCTGCCCACCTCGCTGCGCAGCCGGCTGGCCGTGCTGTTCGCGCTGGGATCGGCCGCCGTGCTCATCGTCTTCACCTTCGCCCTCTATCACGTGCTCGATCGCCAGCTGCTCTCGGCGGTCGACAAGGGCCTGCACAGCCGGGCCGGTGACCTGGCCGTGGTGGCCAGCCAGCACGGCCAGCTCCCCGACCGCGATCCCTTCGCCCAGCTCCTCACCCTCGACGGCCGGGTCGAGGACCAGTCGCCGGGCACCCGGGAGCGGGCCGTTCCCGTCCTGACCCCGGCACAGATCGCCACCGTGGGCGGCAGCCGCTACTTCCTGTCCGACGTGCGGGAGCTGGGCGGGCGACAGCGAGCTGCTGGCCACGCCGCTGCGCGTCGGCCACACGCCCATGGTGCTCGTGGTGGGTTCACCCATCGGCGACTACTACCGCGCCCGCGAGCGCCTGGAGCTGGTGCTGATCGTGGCCGGTCCGCTGCTGATCGGTCTGCTGGCCGGTTCGGGCTGGTTGCTGGCCGGTGCCGCCCTGCGACCGGTCCGGCGCCTGACCGGCGAGGCCGACGAGATCTCGGTCAACGAGCTCGGCCGTCGCCTGCCCGTGCCCGAGAGCAACGACGAGATCGAGCACCTGGCCCGCACCATCAACGCCATGCTCGATCGCATCGAGCGGGCCGTGGCCAACGAGCGGATGTTCATCGACGACGCCAGCCACGAGTTGCGCACCCCCATCTCGATCCTGCGCGGCGAGCTGGAGCTGGCGCTGGCCCGGCCCGACGACGTGGGTGAGGTCACCGCCTCGCTGCACAGCGCGCTGGACGAGACCGTCCGCCTGGGCCGCCTGGCCGAGGATCTCCTGGCCCTGGCCCGGGTGCGCTCGGGGGAGCTGCGCCTCCGCCTGGAGGCGGTCGACCTGCGAGCCGAGGCCGAGCGGGTGGGTCGGTCGTTGGACGGCGCCGGTGCCGCCATCGAGGTGGCCGGCTCGGGACACGCCTGGGCCGACCCCGACCGGGTCGACCAGGTCCTGGTGAACCTGCTGGTCAACGCCCGTCGCCACGCGGCCTCGCGGGTCGAGGTGCTGGTCCACGAAGAGGCCGGACGCCTGCGTGCTGAGCGTGGACGACGACGGGCCCGGGTTCCCCGAGTCGATGCTGCCGGTCACCTTCGAGCGCTTCGTCCGCGCCGACCCGGCCCGGGGTCGCGACACCGGCGGCACCGGGTTGGGCCTGGCCATCGTGGCTGCGCTGGTCCGAGCCCAGGGCGGACGGATCGAGGCCGACAACCACACGCCGGTGGGCGGGGCTCGGGTGCGGATCACCTTCCCCGGCGCTCCGCCGGGGCCGCGCCGGGGGCTCACTGGGCGCGACCGGGTGGCTCGCGCCTAAGCTGGGCTCCATGAAGAAGCTCCTGGTTCTCGTCGTCGTCGTTGCCCTGGCCGCCTTTGCGGTGAAGAAGCTGCAGGACGCCTGAGGCCCCGACCGGCGGCGCCGCCCGCGGACCGGGCCACGGCACGCCGGGCACGATCGATCGCGCCTGCCTCGACGGCGGTGGTCGCGCTCGGCGGGATGGCGGCGCCACAGCCACCACGCGCCGATGACCGTCGCCCCGCCGACCGCCACGGTGAGACCCATCGCCGTCTGACGGCGTGCCGGCATGGGCACGCGTTCGCGCAGGGGCACGCCGTGGCGGAACTGCAGGACCTCCCAGTCGCGCTGGCGCGCCACCCGGGCCAGGTCGCGATCGGGGTTCACGGCCACCGGATGGCCCACCACCTCGAGCATGGGCAGGTCGGTGGCGGAGTCCGAATAGGCGTAGGAACCGGCCAGGTCGATCCCCCGTTCGGCCGCCGCCTGCTCGATGGCCAGGGCCTTGAAGGGCCCGTAGCTGTAGAACTCGACCTCGCCGGTGTAGCGGCCGGCCTCGTCCAGGCTGGCCCGGCTGGCGATGGCTTCGTCGACGCCCAGGTACAGGGCCAGGGGGGCAACGATCTCCTCGGGTGAGGCGGAGATGAGGTACACCCGGCGCCCGGCGGCCTGGTGGTGGTGGATGAGGTCGAGCGCCTCGTCGTAGACGATCGGGATCGATGACCTCGGTGAGGGTCTCTCGCACGATGGCACTGACCCGGGCCTGGTCCCATCCCCGGGTCACGCGCAGCGCCGACTCGCGGAACTTGCGCATCCGCTCCTCGTCGGCGCCGCGGTGTTGGAACACCAGCTGGCTCCACAGCGCTCGGGCCACCAGCCACCGCGACACCATGCCGGCCCGGTAGAGCGGCCGGCCGAAGGCGACCATCGAGGCCTTGGCGATGACGGTCTTGTCGAGATCGAAGAAGGCCGCCTCCATCGGGTCGAGCATACGGTCGCCATGCCAGCGGCACCCGGCCGGGCGGGCGAGGCGTGACCAGAATCACCCCTTGAGCCCGCGGCCGCCTGGCGCTACCGTCGGCCCACCTTTCCCGAGGTCGTTGCCCGATCCGGGAGAGTGCTCGTGTTCGCATCGTGTTGGTCGGCCAAGGGCGGTTCGGGAACGACCGTCGTGGCGGCATCGCTGGCCCTGCTGCTGGCCCGCACCGACGAGGCCGGCGCGCTGCTGGTCGACCTGGCCGGCGATCTGCCCGCCGCGCTGGGCCTGGCCGAGCCGTCGGGGCTGGGTCTGGTCGACTGGCTGGCGGCCGGATCCGACGTGCCCGCCGATGGCCTGGGCCGCCTGGAGGTGGCGGTGCGGCGATGGGCTCGACCTGCTGGTCCGCGGGCGCGGTCCGCTCGAGCCGATCGAGCGGGTGGAGGTGCTGGCCGAGATCCTGGCCGGGGAGCGGCGATCGGTGGTCGTCGACTGCGGGGTGCCGCACTGGACGGCGTCGGGCCTGGGCGATGCCGCCGCCGTGCTGGCCGGCGCGGGGGTCGAGAGCCTGCTGGTGACGCGTGGGTGCTACCTCTCGCTGCGGCGTCTGCTGGCCGCGCCGCTGCGGCCCTCGGGGGTGGTGCTGGTCAGCGAGCCGGGTCGGGCCCTCGGTCGTCGCGACGTCGAGGACGTGGTGGGCGTGCCGGTGGTGGCCGAGGTGGCCGTCGAGGCCGGCGTGGCCCGGGCGGTGGATGCCGGGCTCCTGTCGGCCCGCCTGCCCCGGGGTCTGGAACGGGCGCTGGGCCAGGCCCGATGACCGACACCCTCGAGGTCCTGGCCGACCAGGTCCACCAGCGGCTGCTGCGCGACGAGACCGGCGGCGTGCCCGGTCCCGAACGGGTACGCCGGCTGGTGGCCGAGGCGGCACCGCTGCTCGACGACACCCGCGCGGAGCAGGCCTGCCGGCTGGTGATGGCCCGGGTCGTGGGCATCGGTGCGCTCGAGCCGCTGCTGGGCGACCCGGAGCACCACCGACGTGATGGTCAACGGCGGCGGACCGGGTGTGGATCGACCGCGCCGGCCATCTGACCCTGCACCGACATCACCATCGACGAGCCCACGGTCCTGCACCTCATCGAACGGGTGCTGGCACCCCTCGGTCGTCACGTCGATCGGGCCAACCCCATCGTGGATGCCCGCCTGCCCGACGGATCACGGGTCCATGCCGTGGTCCGGCCCTTGGCCGTCGACGGGCCCTGCCTGACCATCCGGCGCTTCGGTGCCCGTCCCGGTGGCGCTGGACGAGGTGTCGTCGCCGGGCACCGCCGAGCTGCTCGACTGGGCCGTGCGGGCCCGGGCCAACGTGGTGGTGAGCGGCGGGGCCGGGGCGGGCAAGACCACCCTGCTCAACGCGCTGGCCGCTTCGATCCCCACCGGCGAGCGGGTCGTGACCATCGAGGACGCGGCCGAGCTGCGGCTGCCGGGTGACCACGTGGTCCGGCTCGAGGCTCGACCGGCGTCGAGCGAGGGAGCCGGCGAGGTCCGCATCCGTGACCTGGTGCGGGCCGCCCTGCGCATGCGTCCCGATCGCATCGTGGTGGGCGAGGTCCGCGCCGGCGAGGCCCTCGACATGTTGCAGGCCATGAACACCGGCCACGAGGGATCGTTGTCCACCTGCCATGCCAACGGGCCCGGCGAGGCGTTGTCGCGGCTCGAGACGATGGTGCTGATGGGCGATGTCGACCTGCCCCATGCCGGCGGTGCGCGAGCAGGTGGTGTCCGCCGTCGACCTGGTCGTCCACATCGCCCGCCAGCCTCGACGGGCGCTCGGCGGGTGGTGGCGGTGGCCGAGCCGGCCGGGGTCGACGTCGACGGTCGGGTGCTGCATGCGGGCCCTGGCCGACGCCGGCCAGGTGATCGCCCTGCCCGAGCGGGCTCGCCGTTCGGCGCTGGCCGGCGAGCCGGCGACCTGGTGGGTGGGTCGGTGAGCGCCGCGTTCGGTGCGCCGGCGGGCCCGGGCGCTGGCGCTCGGTCCAGCCGAGCCCGAGCACGCGACGCGGCCGTCCAGCCGGGCTCGCGCCTCGACGACCTGGGCCGTGGTGGTCGGCGTCGAGCCGGCTGGCGCGGGTCGACCGGGTCGCGACGAGTCCGATCACGCCTGCCTGTTGGAGGCGGTGGCCCGCTCGTTGCGCAGCGGTCAGTCCATGATCGGGGCCCTCCGGGAGGCAGCCGAGGCCGAGGCTGAGCGAGGGCCCGGGCGTGGCCCTGGCCCGATCGGTGCGCCTGGCCGACTCCGGCGTCGGGGTGGGGGCGGTGGTGGACGACTGGATCGGCCCGCGGTCCCAGCGGGCCGCGGCTGCTGGCCGGTACCGCCTTGGCCCTGGGGGCCGAGCATGGGCGGGGCCCAGGCCCGGTGCCTCGACGCGGCGGCCGCCAGCCTGCGGGAGCGGGCCAGCCTCGAGCGCGAGGTCCGGGCGCTGACCTCCCAGGCCCGGGCCTCGGCCGGGGTCATGGTGCTGGCCCCGCTGGGCTTCGCGGTCTTCTCCGGGGCCACCAACCCACGGGTGGCCCAGGTCCTGGCCTCCACGCCGCTCGGGTGGGCCTGCGTAGTGGGCGGCCTGGTGCTCGATCTGGGCCGGTGCCGGCTGGATGGCGCGCCTGGCCCGGCGGATCCGATGAGCGCCTGGAACCCGATCGGTGGCCCTGGTCTTGGCCGGCTGCGGCCGCCATCTGGGTGCTGCGCGCCCTGGCGAGCGATGCCGCCGGCGCGTCCCCTCGCTCCGGACGGGCACGGCCGGCTCCGGCGGGCCTCGCGTTCGGATCCGGGACTGCGCCGCGTCCGGTGGTGCGGGCCCGCCGGCAGTGGGGCCGCTGGACGTCCTGGTCGGGCGCCACCTGCTGGGCCTGGTACCTCGGCGACGGGGCTCGAGGCTGCGGGTGGCGGCGACGCGATCGGGCTCGCCCGGCGTCGCGCCTGGGTGCGGCGGTCACGGTCGGGGTGCTGGCCGTGCCGGTCTCGCCGGTGCTGGCCGTTGGCCGTGGCCGGGCTGGTGTGGGCCAGGCCGGCCTGGCTGGCGCGGGCGCGCCGTCGGGCCGGCGAACGCGACCTGGTGGAGGCCGTGCCCGACCTGGTCGAGCTGTTCCGGCTGGCCATCGGCTCGGGGCTCAGCGTGCACCAGGCGGTGCGGGCTCTGGCCACCCGCCTGCATGGCCCCGGTGCCGACGCGCTGGCCGAGGTGGTGGCCCGTGAAGATCGGGGCGAGCGCCTGGCTGACGGGCTCGAGGGCTTGGGTCGGCGAGGCGAGCCGCTGCGTCCCCTGGCCGCAGCCCTCACCGCCGCGGAGCGCTACGGCGCTCCACTCGGTCCCGCGCTCGACCGGGCCTGCACCGAGGCGCGTGAGGTGCGACGGCGTCAGGCCGAGGAGGCCGCCCGGCGGCTCCCGGTGCTCCTGTTGTTCCCGCTTGGTGCTCTGCATCCTGCCGGCGGCCGCGCTCTTGACCGTGGTCCCGCTGCTGGCCGCGTCCTGGCCTCATGTCGCCGGGCTGATCGGCACCCGACCACATCGACGGATACTCCCGTCCTCGATTGATCCATTGTGGAGGTGCTCGACATGGTGCAATTGCTCGTCTCGTTCTGCTCGTCTGTCTTCGGGTATCGGCCCGCCATTCACGTCCAGCGAGCGTCGGTCTCCGGTTCGAGGCGGCTGCGCGGGGCCGCCGGGCAGACGACCGCGGAGTACGCGTTGGTCCTGCTGGGCGCGGCGGCCATCGCCTCGCTGGTCATCTCCTGGGCGTCGGGCACCGACGCCGTGGGCCGGCTCATGGACTTCGTGATGGCGCACGTCATCGGCTCGGTGAGATGAGCCGGCGAGGTCGGAGGACCAGGGCCGACGGTGGCCAGTCCACCGTCGAGTTCGCCCTGGTCCTCCCCCTCGTGGTGCTGGTGCTGCTGCTGGTCGTCCAGGTCGGGTTGGTGGTCCGCGACCAGGTGCTGGTCGTGCATGCCGCCCGCGAGGCGGTGCGGGCGGCCTCGGTGGGCGACACCGACGAGCAGGTGCGCCGGGCGGCCTCGGCCGCCGGGCCCCTCGACCCCGGCCGGTTGACGGTGGTGACCAGCCGGGAAGACGACGGTGGTGGAGCCGGCTCGGTCCGGGTCCACGTCAGCCTACCGGTGTCGCACCGATCTGCCGCTGGTCGGGAGTCTGGTCCCCGATGTCGACCTGGAGGCCGATGCGGTCATGACGAGGGAGCAATGAGGCTGGTGATGGCCGCCAGCATGGCGATGGCGCCGGCCTTGTCCAATGGCTCGTTCCCGTTGCCGCATTTGGGGGATTGCACGCACGAGGGACAGCCCGTGTCGCACGGACAGGATTCGATGACCTCGAGGGTGGCTTCGAGGTGGCGATCGGCGTTGTCGTACCCCAGCTCGGCGATGCCGGCGCCGCCCGGATAGCCGTCGTAGATGACGATGGTGGGCAGACCCGTCTCGAGCTGGAAGGGGGTGGACACCCCGCCCGACGTCCCATCGGTCGCAGATGGTGAACAGCGGGAGCAGCCCGATGGCGGCGTGCTCCGCCGCGTGCAACGTGCCGCCCAGCGCGGCCGGGCTGATGCCCGCCTCGGCCAGCACCGCTGGCTCGATGGTGTACCAGAAGGCGCGAGTGGTGAGCTCGCCGGGGGGCAGGAACAGCTCCTCGGTGCCCAGCAGCTCGCCGGTGGCCGTGTCGAACCGCCGGTAGCCCACCACCTGCGAGGTCACCTGCACCGCGCCCAGGCTCAGCTGGCTGGCGCCCACCTGCCGGGTGCGGTCCTGATCCAGGATGGTGATGTCGGTGACGCTGCGCGGCTGGGTCCACTCGCCCCCGTCGCTGGGCTCGACGATGGCCGCGCCGTCGTCCAGGTCGAGCTGGGCCACCCGGTAGGTCTGGCCCTGGTGCAGGTAGATGGCTCCGGGGTGCACCATGCGCCCGGCCCGGCCGTGATCCACCGTGCCGATGAGGGTGCCGTCGGCCAGGGCGATGCGCACCTCGTGGGACGACCCGTTGCGCAGCCCCACGGCGTGGCTGGGCCAGCCGCGGGCGGCCCACACGGCCATCGGCTCCTGGCGACCGCCGAAGCGCCTCGGCCGGATCTTGAGGCGGTCGTCGACCACCAGCGCCCGCACGCCCTCGTCGAGCACCTCGGGCCACCAGCGCTCGTCGGCATGGCTGAGCGGCCGTTCGTAGGCGGCACAGGCCAGATGGGCGTTGAGCACATAGGGGTTGGCCGGGTTGATCACCGCCGGCTCGGGGGCCCGGGCGAACACCTGGTCGGGGTGGCTCATCAACCACTGGTCGAGCTGGTCGTCGCCGGCCACCAGCACCACGATGGCGTCCTGGGTCTGGCGGCCGGCCCGGCCGGCCTGTTGCCACATGGAGGCGATGGTGCCGGGGAACCCGTCGAGCACGCAGGCGTCGAGCCCGCCCACGTCGATGCCCAGCTCGAGCGCGGTGGTGGCCACCACGCCCCGGAGCTGGCCGCCGAACAGCTCGCTCTCGATGAGTCGGCGCTCGCCGGCCAGGTAGCCGCCGCGGTAGGGGCGGACGCGGTCGGCCAGCTCGGGGGGCAGTCGGCGGCGCACCTCGGCGGCCACCAGCTCGGTGCCCTTCCGGCTGCGGCAGAAGGCGATGGTGCGCCGGCCCTGCCCGATGAGCTCGGCCATGATCGCCGCCGTCTGGCGGTTGGCCGACGGTCGCCGGCCGCGACCCGAGTCGCTCGCCCCAGGCCCGGTCGAACCGGTCGAACCGGTGTCGTCGGCGGCCAGCTCCACCGCGGGGTTCCACAGGACGAAGGTGCGTCGGCCCCGCGGCGACCCGTCGTCGGTGATCTCGGCCACGTCCTTGCCGCACAGCTGCGACGCCAGGCGGCCGGGCTGGCCGATGGTGGCCGACGAGAACACGAACGTCGGGTCGGCGCCGTAGTGGGCGCACAGTCGCCGGAGGCGTCGCAGCAGGTGGGCCACGTGGGTGCCGAACACGCCGCGCAGCACGTGCAGCTCGTCGACCACCACGTACTGCAGGCGCATCAGGAAGGTGGCCCAGCGTTGGTGGTGGGGCAGCACCCCGTGGTGCAGCATCTCGGGGTTGGTGAGCACCACGTTGGCGTTGGCCCGAGCCCAGGTGCGCTCGGCCGGACCGGTGTCGCCGTCGTAGGTCACGGCCACCAGGCCCGGTACGTCGAACCCGCTGATGGCCCGCAGCTGATCCTGGGCCAGGGCCTTGGTGGGGAACAGCAGCAACGAGGTGCCCGGGCGCACCGGTGCCACCGACGGCCTCGGCGATGGGGATCTGGTAGCAGAGGGACTTGCCCGAGGCGGTGCCGGTGGCGATGGCCACCGATCGTCCGGCCCGGGCCAGATCGATGGCCGCGGCCTGGTGGCTCCACAGGGCCTGGGAGCCGAACCGCGAGACCAGCACCTCGGGGAGCGGGCGGGCCAGCTCGCCGTAACGACGCCGGGCGGGCGGCCAGCTCCTCCAGGTGGACCAGACGCGGATCCGCGGCCAGGTGGTGGATGGCCGAATCGAGATCGGTGGCGGTGACGAGGGCCATGGCGGTCCTGGACGGGCGGTCGGGCGGGCGTCGTGGTCGGCGGTGCGGACAAGTGTACGGGTTGCGTCGACGTAGTTACAGCGGTGCAAGTCGTCGCGGTTTCCTGTGAACCATCTGGGAGACTGGCGGGGTGCTGTTCGCGCTCGACGTGTCGCCCCGCGGCGACTGGACCGTGGTCGCCGTCACCGGCGAGCTCGAGCTGGCCACCGCGCCCCGGCTGCGCCAGGCCGTGGTCAGCCTGGTGGGCGACGGCCGGGTCGACATCGTCCTGGACCTGGGCGGCGTCGACTTCATCGACTCGATCGGGCTGGGCGTCATCGTCAGCGCCCTCAAGCGGGTGCGCAGCCGCGATGGCCGGCTGGTGGTGGCCGGCGCCGTTCCCCGGGTGCGCGCCCTGTTCGAGTTGACCCGCCTGGACGAGATCATCGAGCTCCACGATTCGGTGGCGCAGTGCCCTCGAGCTGCCGGTCGGTCGCTCCGACCGCGGGCCCGGGTGAGCCGAGATGGGTGACGCCGATGGGTGAGGTCGTGCTGGAGATCCCGGCCCGACCCGACTACGTGACCCTGGCCCGCCAGGTGGTGGCCGCCGCCGCCGAGATCGAGTCGACCTTCCGCGACGAGCGCATCGACGACCTGCGCCTGGCCGTCTCCGAGGCCACCACCAACGCCATCGAGGCCCACGCCGACCTGTCCCGCGACGAGCGGGTGGTGATCCGCTGCGACCTGGGCGAGGACCGCATCGAGGTGGAGGTGCTCGACCGAGGCTCCGGGTTCGTGGTCGAGGACCTCGAGGAGGTGCCCGACACCAGCGATCCCCAGCGGCTCCGACACGAGCACGGGCTCGGGATCCCGCTGATGCGGGTCCTGGTCGACGAGGCCGAGATCATGTCGTCCGCGGGTGGAACCACGGTACGTCTGGTGGTGTTCCACGGCCCCGGGGGCGACGCATCGACGAGGATCGGGGCGATCCGACGCCAGATTGATGTCACCGGGCGGCCTTCGTTCGGGGTACAACAGACGAGGTGGAGCGGTACCGGATCGAATGGCGGCAGGGTCCAACGCTGGTGGCACGCGAGAGCTGGGTCATCGACCTGGATCTGCTGGCGTCGGTGCGCTCGGGCGCCGTTCCGGTTGGCCAAGCGCCTCCAGCTGGTGGTCCCCGTCGAGGATCTCGAGCTGGCGGCCATCGTGCCCGACTGGCGGTTCTGGCGTGCCGCGGTGGCGGTGGCGGCGCGCACCGTCATCTCCCGCCTGCAGGACGACCGGTTGCACCTCGACAAGCCCCGGGCGCCGTTCCAGTTGGCCCCGGACGTGGCCGAGGTGGCCGAGCGGGCCACGGAGATGACCACCGACCCCATCGAGCCCGACGAGGTGGTCTCGGAGCTGGTGTCGGACTGACGCCTCGAGGCGGCCCTGCAGCCGCGCTGGCGGCGTGGACCTCGGGCGAGCGACGGCCGCGGCTACTCGACCCGCCCGTAGTCGTCGGACAGCCGGATGATGTCGTCCTCGCCGAAGTAGTCCCCCAGCTGGACCTCGATGAAGGCCAGTTCGGTGGTCGCCGGGTTGGTCACCCGGTGGGCCGACGCCCTGGGGGATGTCGATGGCCTGGCCGGCCGCCAGCCGGTGGTCGGTCCCGTCGAGGGTGACGAGGGCTTCACCGGCCACCACCACCCAGTGCTCGGAGCGGTGCTGGTGGCGTTGGTAGCTGAGCCGTTGGCCAGGATCGACGGTGAGGCGCTTGACCTTGCAGTCCTCGTGGTCGGCCAGGACCTGAACGTGCCCCAGGGGCGGCGCTCGACCGATGGGTCGCCGGAGCGCGTCTGTCGAGCCCGATCCGGATCCGCTGGCGTCAGGAGATGAGGGTCCGCTCATGGGTGCCGAGTATGGCCGTTGGAACCGGTCGGCGGGAAAGACCTGCGATGCGTCGTGGCTCGACGAACCGTTCTTGACACGGAGCCCGACGTGCTCTCAACCTGTCGCGCAATGGCGAACCCCCTAGTCATCGTGGAGTCCCCGGCCAAGGCGAAGACCATCGCCGGCTTCCTGGCGTCGGCCAACGGCGTCCGGACGGCACCCGGGTGGCGGCCGCGCCCGGACCTGGCCTCGGCCACGGTCGACGCCTCGGTGGGCCATGTCCGCGACCTGCCCCGCAACGCCGCCGACGTGCCCGAGGCCGAGAAGCGCCAGTGGGAGATCCTGGGCATCGACGTCGAGAACGACTTCAAGCCCCTCTACGTGGTGAGCCGGGACAAGAAGGACGTCATCAAGAAGCTCAAGGCCGAGCTGAAGAACGCCTCCGAGCTCTACCTGGCCACAGATGAGGATCGCGAGGGCGAGGCCATCGCCTGGCACCTGCTCGAGGTGCTGAACCCGCCGGCCTCCATGCCGGTCAAGCGGATGGTGTTCCACGAGATCACGCCCCAGGCCATCCAGGCGGCCATCGAGAACCCCCGTGACATCGACCGGCGCCTGGTCGACGCCCAGGAGGCCCGTCGCCTGCTCGACCGCATCTACGGCTACGGCCCCCTGGCCTCGGTGGCGCGTCAGAAGGTCGGGCCCGGCAGCACGGTGGGGCGGGTGCAGAGCGTGGGCACCCGGCTGGTGGTCGAGCGCGAGCGGGAGCGCATGCGGTTCGTGAGCGCCTCGTACTGGGACCTCGACGGCGAGTTCTCCACCGTCGGCGTCGGACGCGGACGGAGCCGCCCGCACCTTCGCGCGCCACCCTGGTGGCCCTCGACGGCGCCCGCCTGGCCAGCGGCAAGGACTTCGGCGAGGACGGCCAGGTCCGCGGCGGCGTGGCCGTGCTCGACCAGGCTCGGGCCGACGGCCGTGGCCGGCGAGCTGGTCGATGCCGCCTTCTCGGTCCGCTCGGTGGAGCGCCGTCCCTACCGTCGTCGACCGTCGCCGCCGTTCATCACCTCGACCTTCCAGCAGGAGGCCGGGCGCAAGCTGCGGCTCTCGTCCTCGATGGCCATGCGGGCGGCGCAGAGCCTCTACGAGGCCGGCTACATCACCTACATGCGCACCGACTCCACCACGTTGTCGGACACCGCGCTGTCGGCGGCCCGGTCCGAGATCGCCGAGCGCTACGGGCGCCAGTTCCTGCCCGACGCCCCGCGGCACTACGCCAAGAAGGTCAAGAACGCCCAGGAGGCGCACGAGGCCATCCGGCCGGCGGGCGACACCTTCCGCTCGCCCGAGCAGGTGGCCGGCGGAGGTGAGCCGCACCGAGGCCCAGGTCTACGAGCTCATCTGGAAGCGCACCATCGCCTCGCAGATGACCGACGCCACCGGCGAGACGGTGACCGTGCGACTGGGTGCGACCAACCCGGCGGCGCCGGCCGATGCGCAGGCCGAGGCCCTGTGGCGCGACGTCGAGTTCTCCACCAGCGGCACGATCATCACCCACCAGGGCTTCCGCCTGGCCTACGTGGTGGACCGCGACGAGGACGACGACGCCGACGAGCAGGAGCGCCAGCTCCCACCGCTGGCCGAGGGCGACGCCGTCGACGTGGAGCTGTCGAGCCCCACGGCCACGAGACCCAGCCGCCGGCCCGCTACACCGAGGCGTCGCTGGTCAAGCGGCTCGAGGAGCTGGGCGTGGGCCGGCCCTCGACCTACGCGTCGACCATCAAGACCATCCAGGACCGCGAGTACGTGTGGAAGAAGGGCACCGCCCTGGTGCCCTCGTTCAAGGCCTTCGCGGTGGTCAACCTGCTCGAGCAGCACTTCCCCGATCTGGTCGACTACTCGTTCACGGCTCGCATGGAGGACGACCTGGACGAGATCGCCGGGGGCACCGAGGAGCTGGTGCCGTGGCTGTCGGAGTTCTACTTCGGCGCGGCCGACGCCAACGGCCAGCGGGCCGGCGGGCTCAAGGAGATGGTGGGCAACCGCATCGGCGAGATCGACGCGGCCGCGGTCAACGCCATCCCCATCGGGGTCGATCCCGACGGCGTGCCCATCGTGGCCAAGCCGGGCCGCGACAACAGCCCCTATCTCATCCGGGGCGACGACACGGCCAGCATCCCGGCCAACCTGGCCCCCGACGAGCTCACGGTGGACAAGGCGCTGGAGCTGCTGGCCGCGCCCAAGGGTGGCCGCGAGCTCGGCCAGGACCCGGTCTCGGGCCTCACCGTCTACGCCAAGAGCGGCCGGTTCGGGCCCTACGTGCAACTCGGCGAGTACGACGACGAGGGCAAGACCAAGCCCAAGATGGCGTCGCTGTTCTCGACCATGACGCTCGACCACATCGACCTGGCCGAGGCCCTCGAGCTGCTGTCGCTGCCCCGGGTGGTGGGGGTCGACCCCACCGACGGAGCGGAGATCACGGCCCAGAACGGTCGCTACGGCCCCTACATCTCCAAGGCGCTGGCCGACGGCAAGACCGACAGCCGCAGCCTGGCCAACGAGGAGCAGCTGCTCACCGTCGGCGTGGACGAGGCCGTGGCGCTGTTCGCCCAGCCCAAGACGCGCCGGGGCCAGGCGGTCAAGCCGCCGCTGCGCCAGCTGGGGCTCGACACCATCAGCGGCAAGCCCATGGTCATCAAGGACGGCCGATTCGGTCCGTACGTGACCGACGGGGAGACCAACGCCTCGCTGCGCAAGGCCGACGACGTCGAGACCATCACCGACGAGCGGGCGTCGGAGCTGCTGGCCGACCGGCGTGACCGGGGCCCGGCGCCGAAGAAGGCGGCCAAGAAGTCGACGGCCAAGAAGTCGACGGCGCGAAGTCGACGGCCAAGAAGTCGGCGGCCAAGAAGTCGGCGGCGAAGAAGGTGAGCCGGGCTGTCACGCCCGAGCTCGGTGGCCGCGGCCGCGGCAGCGAGTCGGACGAACCCTTCTAGTCGACCGTTCGGGCCGCGGATGATGCCCGGCGCCGGGTCGGGCCGGACCTAACGTCTGCCATCGTGGCTGTGGTGCGCCCTGATCCGGATGGCGACGACGAGTCCGACGCCCGCGCCCCGGATCGGATCACCCGGCTGTTCGGATTCGCGCCAGTTCTTCCGGCTGTGGATCGTCCAGCTCACCTCGGCCACCGGTGACTGGCTGGGGTTCTCCGCCATCATCGTGCTGGCCGGTCGGCTGGGCGGCGAGGCGGGCGCCGGGCGCCGGCGCCGGCGCCATCTCGTTGGTGCTGGCGGCCCGCATCGTGCCCGGCTTCTTCTTCGGTCCGCTGGCCGGGGTCCTGGTCGACCGGTGGGATCGCAAGAAGGTGATGATGAGCTGCGACCTCGGGTCGGGCGCTGGTCATCGTGTCGCTGCCCTTCGTGCGCAACCTGGCCGGGCTGGTGGCCGCCTCCCTGGTGCTCGAGGCCCTCACCCTGTTGTGGTCGCCGGCCAAGGACGCCAGCGTCCCCAAGCTCGTCCCGCCCTCGCACCTGGCCAGCGCCAACTCGCTGTCGTTGGCCGCGGCCTACGGCACCTTCCCCTTCGCCGCCCTGCTCTTCGCCCTGCTGGCCGCGGTGTCGGGGTGGATCGGCCAGCTCGAACGTCGCCCACGCGGTGGCTCCGGATCAGATGGCGCTGGCCTTCTACGTGGACGCCGCCACCTTCGTGGCCTCCGCGCTGCTGGTGCGCCGCCTGTCCATCGGGCGATCGCGCCCGTCGGCCGCGGCGGCGGCCGGCACGGCGATGGGGGCCCGGCCAGACGCTGGCCGAGCTGCGCGAGGGGTGGCAGTACATCTTCATCAACCCGACGGTTCGGGCCGTGA
The DNA here is from genome assembly GCA_963793965.1 of uncultured Microthrixaceae bacterium. Classification (GTDB taxonomy): domain Bacteria; phylum Actinomycetota; class Acidimicrobiia; order Acidimicrobiales; family Acidimicrobilacustridaceae; genus UBA4742. The sequence continues at coordinate 229,705 of CAWCCB010000001.1, read as the reverse complement.
ACATCGGGTTGGCCACCGGACTGGTGGGCGGCGGGATGCTGATCCCGCTCGGCGCCGTCTACTCCGCCGACGTCCTGCACGCCGGGGCCGCCGGCTACGGCCTGTTCACCACGGCCCTGGGCTTCGGGGTGGCCATCGGGCGCGGCCGCGGTGGCCGTCTTCCAGCGCCGCCTGCCCAAGGAGCGGGTGTTCACCGGCTGCCTGCTGGTGGCCGGCGTGGCCCTGCTGGGCGCGGCCAGCGCCGGTTCGCTGGCGGTGGCCGCGCTGCTGGTGGGCGTGATGGGTGTGGCCGTGGGTCCGGTCTACGTGGTGGGGTTCGTGCTGTTGCAGGAGGAGGTCACCGACGAGCTGCGGGGTCGGGTGTTCAGCTCGCTCAACACCCTGGTGCGCCTGTGCGTGCTGGTGTCGATGATCGTGGGGCCGCTTGCTGGCCGCGCTGCTGGGCGGACTGTCGGATCGGTGGCTGGGTGGCTCGATGACCATCACCGCCGTGCACGTCGCCCTGCCCGGGGTTCGCCTCACCCTGTGGTTGGCCGGGTTGATCATCATCTCCGCGGGCGTGCTGGCCCTGCACTCGGTCCGGGCCGGCCAGCGCTCCAAGGCCTACCGCTCGGGCACCCACCCGTCCCAGCGACGGGTGCCGGGCCCGGGGCCGTCGTGGGCCGAGGCCGGAGCATGATCCGGGGCCGGTTCATCGCCTTCGAGGGCGGCGAGGGCTGTGGCAAGTCCACCCAGGCCCGGCGACTGGCCACCCGGCTCGACGCCGTGCTGACCCGCGAGCCGGGTGGCACCGAGGTGGGCCAGAAGCTGCGGGCCCTCCTGCTGGACCCGGGAACCGTCGGGCTGGTGCCCCGCGCCGAGGCGCTGCTGATGGCCGCCGACCGGGCCCAGCATGCGGCCGAGGTGGTGTCGCCCGGCCCTGGCGGCCGGGCGCTACGTGGTCTCGGACCGCTTCGCCGGATCCTCGATGGCCTACCAGGGCTACGGCCGTGGCCTGCCCCCCGACGAGGTGCGTCGCCTGTCGGGGTGGGCCACCGACGGCCTGTGGCCGGACCTGGTGGTGCTGCTCGAGGTGCCCGGCGGCCGTGGCCGGCGAACGACTCGGGCCGCGAGCTCGATCGCTTCGAGCAGGAGGGCGACGACTTCCACCGCCGGGTGGCCGACAGGCTTCCGGGCCCTGGCCGATGCCGATCCGCATCACTGGGAGGTGGTGGACGGCACCGGGACCATCGACGAGGTGGAGCATCGGGTGCGCGCCGCGGTGGCCCAGCGGCTACAACTCGAGGCATGACCCTGGTGCAAGGCCCGACATCGCCCTCCGAGCCGATCCGCCGATGCGGAGCCCGGGCCGGGGGAGACCGACCCCTGGGCCACGGTGGTCGGCCAGGACCGGGCCGTGGCGCAGCTGCGGGCCGCGGTGGATGCGCCGGTCCACGCCTACCTGCTGGTCGGCCCTCGCGGCAGCGGCAAGCGAGCGTTGGCCCGGGCGTTCGCGGCGGCGCTGCTCTCGGCCGGATCCTCGGGCGCCGACGCCGAGCGCCATCGGCGCCTGGCTCTGGCCGAGACCCATCCCGACCTGGTGGTGACCGAGCGCACCGGACCGTGGATCACCGCCGAGCAGGCCCGCGACATCGTGGATCGGGCCAGCCGCTCCCCCATCGAGGGCGCCCGCAAGGTCCTGGTCCTCGACGAGTTCCACCTGGTGGTGCGCAACGCCCCCATCCTGTTGAAGGCCATCGAGGAGCCGGCGCCGGGCACGGTGTTCGTGGTGCTGGCCGAGGAGGTGCCGCCCGAGCTGGTGACCATCGCCTCGCGCTGCGTGCGCATCGACATCGGCGCCGTTCCCGGTCGACACCATCGCCGAGCGGTTGAGTGGCCGAAGGCATCGATCCGGTCGCGGCGGCGGAGGCGGCGTCCGCCTCCGCCGGTGACCTGGGTCGCGCCCGACTGTTGGCCACCGACGCCCGCCTGGCCCTGCGCCGCGCCCGCTGGAGCGGCGTGCCCGGCGAGCTGGACGGCACCGGCGCCACCGCGGCGCGGTTGGTGGACGAGCTGTTCGCCATGATCGACGACGCCGCCGACCCGTTGCGCCAGCGCCAGACGGCCGAGGAGGCGGCGCTCGAGGAGCGGGTGACCCAGCTGGGCGAGCGTGGCGCCGGCCGCAAGTCGCTGGCCGAGCGCCACAAGCGCGAGCTGCGTCGCCACCGGACCGACGAGCTGCGCTTCGGCCTGGCCGTGCTGGCCCGCCACTACCGCGACGAGCTGGCCGTCTCCAGCCGACCGGCCCCCATCGCCGGTGCCCTCGAGGCCATCGCCGCCACCGCCGAGGGCCTGGTGCGCAACCCCAACGAGCTGCTGCAGTTCCAGGCCCTGTTCGTCCGCCTCGGCGATCTGGCCTGACGGCGCCCCTTCGCCGGCACGTCTGACCCCCGTTTCCGTGGCTGGACGTGCCGGGAGTCGGCGCGTGTCGGGTGCCGGCACGCCGGGCTACGGTCCCGGCCATGGCGCTGCGCATCGACCTGCCGCCGGATCGGGATCCCGTCACCTGGGTGTGGGGCGAGGCCGTGCCGCGCATCGGCGTGCCGGCGGCCAAGTTCTCGGGCGCGGTCTACGAGCACTCGACGCTGTCGTTGCGCGAGTTCGAGGCGGCGCGGATCCGCATCGCCCAGGTCAACCACTGCTCGTTCTGCCTGGACTGGCGCACCGAGCGCGACGGCGAGCGGGTGGACGAGTCGCTCTACGACCAGGTCGAGGCCTGGCGCCAGAGCGACGGGCTGAGCGAGCGGGAGCGCCTGGCCGCCGAGTACGCCGAGCGCTTCGCGGCCGACCACCTGCGCCTCGATCAGGACGAGGAGTTCTGGCGTCGGTTCAAGGCCGTCGTTCACCGACGAGGAGATCATCGAGCTGTCCATGTGCATCGGTTCGTGGATCGCCTTCGGCCGGCTCAACCACGTGCTGGGCATCGACGCCGCCTGCCAGCTTCCCGCCCACTGATCGGGCGGCGCCGAAGCCGCCCGGCGTCGCCCCGGCGCCACGTCCAACCGGTTCGGGACGCTCCGTGGGTCGACTGGTAACCTGCGGCTCCCACCCGCCCGGGTAGCTCAGTCGGCAGAGCAGCTCACTCGTAATGAGCAGGTCAAGGGTTCGATTCCCTTCTCGGGCTCCCAACCCCTTCCACCCACGTCTCGCGGGGCGGTCGCATCCTGAACCGACGCCGTCCGGGTGCCTAAACTCGAGCCCCGAGGACGGACCTGAGTCGGGGGATCGATGAGACGGACGCGACGACTTGGTGCCTTCGCCGCGATCGTGGCCGGCGCCGCGCTGTGGGCCACGGCCACCAGCACCGCCGCCCCCACGACCACGTCATCCACGACGAGCACCACCTCCACCACCGTGTGCACCCTTCCGCCCCCGACGGCCTCGGTGGACTCGGTGACGGTGGCGCCGGGCGCGACCGTGCACCTGGAGGCGGCGGTGCTGTCGGCGGGGGAACGGTGCCCAACCCCGATCCGACGCTCTGCCCGCTGCCGGCGCCCTGGGACGGCCAGGTCGAGATCGTCCTGCACCTGGCGCCACCGGATGCCTTGGCGGGTGCACAGACCATCGACTACGGGTCCTTCGCTTCGGTGGCCGGCGTGGTGCACGCCTCGATGGTCATCCCGTCGGGTCTCACCTACCGGGGAACGGCCGTCTTCGAGTTGGTCGGGGACCTGGACTCGCTCCCCAGCACGGCCATCTCGATCGTCGGTCCCTCGCCTGTCGCCCCCGCCGCCGCCCGGCCTGTCGTCGCCCAACTCTCGCTGACCGGCTGACCGGCCGACCTCGCCGTCTGACCGGCGAGGTCACCACGAGGGGCCAGGTGGCGACCCCTCTACCCTCACGCCATGGCTCAACACACGACCACTGATGTCCACGGACTCAGCCGCGTCTTCCACTTCATCGACGCCGTCACCTCCCGAGCGGCGTCGTCGGCCGTCGTCTTCGCGGCCGTCGTCGTCTCCCTGATCGCCATCGCCCTGGCCGGGTTCTCGTCCGAGACCCAGTACCTGTTCACCACCATCGCCACCGCCATCACGCTGGTCATGGTGTTCGTCATCCAGCACACCCAGAGCCGCGAACAGCTCGCAGTGCAGATCAAGCTCGATGAGCTGCTGATGTCGATCCCCCAAGCCGACGATCGACTCGTGCACATCGAGGTCGGCTCAGACGACGAGTTGCAGCAGCTCGAGACCCGCAGCACCGAACACCACAGCGCGCTGCGAGACGACGGCGTAGGCGGCACCGACTCCGGGCCCGTCACCGGTTCGACCTGAGCCGAACCGCCGAGAGTGGCCGCCTGCTCTCGTACACATGTTCGGGCCGAATGGACCTGTCGCCCGGGGGTCGCGGTATCGGATCCTGGGAGCGGGGAGGGCGCCGAGCCGGCCCTCGTTGCCCCGTTCCGGCGGGAATGGGCACGAGGGCGGCTCGGATCCCCCATCGGCCCGGCCAGACGGCGGCCCAGGGCGGCGGCACGGGACGGCTTCGCTCGCCACTGCGGCCAATCTCACCATCCCCATCATTTCCACTATTCCCAGGATTCCCATCATTCAAGGGATTCCCATGGAGTAACTTGCAATAGGGCGGCGGTGCCCGTACTCTCGACCGACCTGCTGTGGCGTCCGACGCGCCCGGCCTTCTCCGAGGAGCGCGCATGTTGACGGGTCCGTCTCGACGTCCGGTGGCAGCCACCGCCCTGGTGGTCATGGTGGCTCTGGCGGCCGCAGCCTGCTCGAGCTCGAAGTCGTCCAACACGACCGCGGGCTCCACGGGAGGCACCACCGGGGCCGGGGGCACCATCGACCTGGTGGCCTACTCGACGCCGCAGGCCGCCTACACCCAGATCGAGGCCGCCTTCCAGAAGACGCCGGCCGGCAAGGGCGTGCACTTCCAGCAGTCCTACGGCGCGTCGGGTGACCAGAGCCGGGCGGTGGCGGCCGGCCAGCCCGCCGACTTCGTGAACTTCTCCCTGGAGCCCGACGTGACCCGCCTGGTCAAGGCCGGCCTGGTGGCGTCGAGCTGGAACGCCAACCAGTACAAGGGCATCATCACCAACTCGGTGGTGGTGTTCATCGTGCGCAAGGGCAACCCGAAGCACATCCAGAGCTGGAGCGACCTGACCAAGCCCGGCGTGTCGGTGATCACGCCGAACCCGTTCTCCTCGGGCTCGGCCCGCTGGAACATCATGGCCGCCTACGGCGCCCAGCTGAAGGCCGGCAAGACCCCGGCCGAGGCTCAGCAGTACCTGGCCGACCTGTTCAAGAACGTGGCGGTGCAGGACAGCAGCGCCCGCAACGCCCTGCAGACCTTCACCGGGGGCAAGGGCGACGTGCTGCTCGACTACGAGAACGACGCCATCTTCGCCCAGCAGAACGGCGAGTCCGTCGACTACGTCATCCCGGCCCAGACGATCCTGATCGAGAACCCGGCCGCAGTCACCGTCAAGTCGAAGAACCCGGTGTCGGCCAAGGCCTTCCTGGACTTCCTCTACACCCCGATGCGGCCCAGAAGCTCTTCGCCGACAACGGCTACCGGCCGGTGGTGCCCGGGGTGGTGCCCGCGACCAAGTTCAAGACGCCGGCCCAGCTGTTCACCATCGACGACCTGGGCGGGTGGACCGCGGTCACGGCCAAGTTCTTCGATCCCACCAGCGGCATCGTGACCAAGATCGAGCAGTCCAACGGGGTGTCGACATCCAGCAAGTAGCGCCGGCTCCGGACCTCGATCGCCCGGCCGGCGACTCCCCGCCCGGTAACCCCGCCTGGCTCGCCTGGCCCGGCGGGCCGGCCGCCCCGGCCCGAGCTCGGCGTCGACCCAGCACCGGCATCGAGCTGGGCATCGCCACCATCTACCTGAGCCTGCTGGTGGTCATCCCGCTGGCCGCGGTGGTGTGGCGGGGCATGGGCCAGGGCTGGTCGGGGTTCTGGACCGCGGTCACCACCCCCGAAGCCCGATCCGCCCTCGAGCTGACGGTGGTGGCGTCGCTCATCGTGGCCGCCGTCAACGCGGTCATGGGCACGCTCATCGCCTGGGTGATGGTGCGCGACCGCTTCGTGGGCAAGCGGGTGGTCGATGCCCTCATCGACCTGCCCTTCGCCCTGCCCACCATCGTGGCCGGCCTGGTGCTGCTGGCCCTCTACGGCCCGACCAGCCCGGTGCACGTGACCCTGGCCTACACGCAGCTGGGCGTGGTGGTGGCCCTGCTGTTCGTCACGCTGCCCTTCGTGGTGCGCACCGTGCAGCCCGTCCTGCTCGAGCTCGACCGCGACATGGAACAGGCGGCCGCCTCGCTGGGCGCCAGTCGCACTGACCACCTTCCGCCGGATCATCCTGCCCAACCTGGCCCCGGCCATCCTGGCCGGCACCGCCCTGTCCTTCGCCCGCGCCCTCAGCGAGTACGGCTCGACCGTGCTCATCTCCGGCAACCTGCCGTTCCACACCGAGGTGGCCTCGGTCCAGATCTACAACCAGATCCAGAACGACAACACGGCCGGCGCGGCCGCGGTGTCGACGGTGCTGCTGATCATCTCCCTGTTGGTGATGGTGGTCCTGGGCCTCGTGCAGCACCGGGTGGTGCGCCGTGGCTGAACCCCGACCCCTGACCGAGGACCGCGGGTCGACGCCCACCCGCTGGGCGCTGCGGCTGGTGGCGCTGGCCTACCTGGCCTTCCTGCTGATCATCCCGGTGGGGCTCATCTTCTGGCGCACGTTCGCCCACGGCGTGGGCCCGGTGTGGGACGCGCTGACCAGCCCCGACGCCCTCCACGCCTTCCAGGTCACCCTGATCGTGGCCGGCGTGGCCGTGGTGGCCAACACCATCTTCGGGGTGCTGGCCTCGTTCCTGCTGGTGCGCCACGAGTTCCGGGGCAAGGCGGTCATCAACAAGCTGATCGACCTGCCCCTGGCCGTGTCGCCGGTGGTGGTGGGGCTGGCCCTGATCCTGGTCTACGGCCGCGACACCTCGGTGGGCTCGCTGGCTGAGCGGCCACGGGGTCGACGTCATCTACGCCCTGCCCGGGATGATCATGGCCACCTGCTTCGTGTCGCTGCCGCTGGTCGTGCGCGAGCTGGTGCCGGTGCTGGAGGAGATCGGCGAGGAGCAGGAGCAGGCCGCGGCCACCCTGGGCGCCTCGCCCGTTCCAGATCTTCCGGCGGGTCACCCTGCCGGCCATCCGGTGGGGTCTCGCCTACGGCGTGATCCTCACCCTGGCCCGCTCGCTGGGCGAGTTCGGCGCGGTGGCCGTGGTGTCGGGGCGCATCGTGGGCCAGACCCAGACCGCCACCCTCTACGTCGAGCAGAGCTTCGAGAACTTCCAGAAGCAGAGCGCCTACGCCGTCTCCTTCGCCCTGGCCTTCGTCGCCATCCTGGCGCTGCTGTTGATGAACCTGTTCCGACCCAAGTCCGACTCCTGAGCACGAGGCCGCCATGGGCATCACGGCAACCAACATCGTCAAGCGGTTCGGGGACTTCGTGGCCCTCGACGACGTCTCGGTGAGCATCCCGTCGGGCTCGCTGACCGCGCTGCTGGGCCCCAGCGGGGGCGGCAAGTCCACGCTGCTGCGGGTCATGGCCGGCCTGGAGCCGCCCGACTCGGGGGTGGTGGAGCTCGACGGCGTCGACGCCACCTCGCTGCCGCCCCAGCGCCGCAACGTGGGCTTCGTGTTCCAGCACTACGCCGCCTTCAAGCACCTGAGCGTGTACCGCAACGTGGCCTTCGGCCTGGAGATCCGCAAGCGCCCGAAGCGACGAGATCCGCCGGCGGGTGACCGAGCTGTTGGAGCTGGTCCACCTGGAGGCGTTCGCCGACCGGCTGCCCGCCCAGCTGTCGGGCGGGCAGCGCCAGCGCATGGCCCTGGCCCGGGCGCTGGCCGTCGAGCCCAGCATCCTGCTGCTGGACGAGCCCTTCGGGGCGCTCGACGCCCAGGTGCGCAAGGAGCTGCGCAACTGGCTGCGGCGGCTGCACGACCAGATCCACGTCACCACCGTCTTCGTCACCCACGACCAGGAGGAGGCCATGGACGTGGCCGACCGGATCGTGGTCATGGCCAACGCCCGAGTCGAGCAGATCGGCACCCCCGACGAGCTCTACGACCAGCCGGCCAACGCCTTCGTGATGAGCTTCCTGGGACCGGTGACCGAGCTGGCCGGACGGCTGGTCCGTCCCCACGACCTCGAGCTGGTCGACGCCCCGGCCCCCTCGACCGTGCCGGTGGTGGTCGAGCGGGTGGCCCGGCTCGGGTTCGAGGTCCGCATCGACCTGCGCCTGGCCGACGGCGCCCCGGCGCCGGCGCGCCCGCTCGGCGCCGGGGTCGACACGGTGGACGGCGAGCCCGACCTGTACGTGCAGGTCACCCGCGACACCGCCGAGCGGCTGGGGCTGGAGCCCGGGACGGTGGTGCACGTGCGTCCCACCCGGGGCGCGCTCACCCTGCCGGTCGACCACCAGATCCGAAGCGAAGCCGTCGGGGCGCCGGCCTCGGTCGGCCATTCGGCCGGGCTCGGCCCCGAGCCGCATCCGGGTGGGCGCTAGGAACGGCACCGGGGCGCCTGGGGTCCCAGCCGGTCCGGTCCGGCGGAGTGTCGGTAGGCTGGCGGCCATGGCCGATCAGGCGACGTTCGCGGAGCAGGCCATGGAGTACATGGCTCCGCTCTACACCGCGGCCCTGCGCATGACCCGCAACTCGGCCGACGCCGAGGACCTGGTGCAGGAGACCTACCTGAAGGCCTACCGGGGCTTCGGCGGGTTCGAGCAGGGCACGAACCTGAAGGCGTGGCTGTACCGCATCCTGACCAACACGTTCATCAACTCGTACCGGTCCAAGAAGCGCCGCCCCGACGAGTCCGAGCTCGACGAGGTCGAGGACCTCTACCTCTACCGGCGCCTGGGTGGTCTCGAGGCCGTGGCCGTGGGTCGCAGCGCCGAGGACGAGCTGATGGACCTGGTCACCGACCAGGAGGTCAAGGACGCCATCGAGGCGCTGCCCGAGCAGTTCCGCATGGCCGTCCTGCTGGCCGATGTCGAGGGCTTCTCGTACAAGGAGATCGCCGAGATCCTCGACATCCCGATCGGTACGGTGATGAGCCGGCTGCATCGGGGAAGAAAGGCGCTGCAGAAGGCGTTGTTCGAGTTCGCCACCAGCCGGGGGCTGACCTCGGGCCCATCCGAGGACCAATCCACCGAGCCGGTCGCCCCCCAGGGGCAGCCGGCGCTGGCCGACTGAGAGATCTGCCGACATGACCGAGCCGGGATCAGAGCGCGATGAGCACGAGGCCTCAGCCGCTGATGACCACGACCACGACCATGGTCACGATCACGTCGATACTCCCGTGCGAGTCGGCCCTCCAGGAGCTCTACCTGTTCCTGGACGGCGAGCTGACGGCCGACAAGCGCAGCCAGATCAAGAGCCACCTCGACGACTGCAGCCCCTGCTTCGAGGCCTTCGACTTCGAGGCCGAGCTGCGCACCGTCATCTCCAAGCGCTGTCGCGACGAGGTGCCCGATTCGCTGCGCGAGGCCGTGGCCCGCATCCTCGACACGCCCCACCGACACCCCGGTCGAACCCTGAACGACCCGGCTCGGCCCGCCGGCCCTGGCCGGCGTCGGTGGCCGCCGAGTGCCGGTGGATGCGGCGATCCCTCTAGGATCTGCGCATGGTCGTTCTCGCCGCCCACGTCTGGCACTTCTGGATCGCCGTCGCCCTGGTGTTCCCGATCATCCTCGCCATCATCGCCACGGGCGTGCTGTACGTGCGCAAGGTGGTCGCTCCCCGGTACCCGAGGGACTGATCGTGCCCAGCGCCGTCGACTGGGCCACGGCGCAGCGGGTGGCGGTGCGCGTGGCCGGGCGCGAGCCGTTCAGCCAGTCGTACCACTCCGACTCGCTCGAGCCCGACTTCGCCGAGCTCACCGAGGTGGCCGAGCGGCTGGTGGCCGACGAGACCGGTCTGGTGTCGCTGGCCGGCCCCGCCCGGGCCCGGGTGACCGACCGCGCCGGGTGGATCCAGGCCAACGTGGCCTCCTTCCAACGCCTGCTGCGGCCCATCATCGACAAGCTCAGCTCGCGCCTCGAGGCCAACACCCTGTCCCCGGTGGCCCAGAAGCTGGCCGGGGCCGAGGTGGGCATGGTGCTGGGTTGGATGTCGACCCGGGTGCTGGGCCAGTACGACCTGCTGATCATCGAGGACGAGTCCCCCCTCGACCAGGACCTCGTGTACTACGTGGGTCCCAACGTGTTGGCCCTGGAGAAGCAGTTCGCCTTCCCGCCCCGCGAGTTCCGGTTGTGGCTGGCGCTGCACGAGGTCACCCATCGGGCCCAGTTCACCGGCATCGCCTGGATGCGACCGCACTTCCTCGGCCTGGTGTCCGACACGCTCGACTCGGTCGACCCGGACCCCAAGCGCTTCGTGGAGGTGGCCGGCCGGCTGGCCGACTCGTTGCGACGTGGTGAGAACCCGCTGGCCGAAGGCGGGATCATGGCCCTGCTGGCCTCGGCCGAGCAGCGCCAGGTGCTCGATCAGGTGAGCGGCCTGATGAGCCTGCTCGAGGGCCACGGCGACATCACCATGGACCGGGCGGGCCGGGCCCTGGTGCCCAACGCCGATCGCTTCTCCCGGGTGCTGCACCAGCGGCGGGACTCGACCCAGGGCTTCGCCCGGCTGCTCCAGCAGCTCATCGGGCTCGAGGCCAAGATGAACCAGTACGCCCAGGGCGAGCGGTTCATCGAAGCGGTCGAGCAGGTCGGCGGTCCGCAGCTGCTGTCGGAAGCCTGGGAGAGCCCGGACCACCTGCCCAGCCTCGACGAGATCCGGAACCCGCAGACGTGGATCTCCCGGGTCGCCCCGGCCCTGGCCGGCTGAGCGAGCCTCGACCCGGGCTCGCCCGCGGGACTCGCTGGTCGCGACGCTGCTGGCCCGTTGCCGGTTCGCGCCCCCGGGCACGGCGGTGGTGTGCGGGGTGTCGGGCGGGGCGGACTCGCTGGCGCTTGCTGGCCCTGGCCGTGGCCGCCGGCCTGGTCCCGACCGCGGTCCACGTGGATCACGGGCTGCGGCCGGGCTCGGCGACCGAAGCCGAGGTGGTGGCCGACGGCCGCCGCCGCCCTGGGCGCCGGCTTCCGGGCCGAGCGGGTGGACGTGGCCGACGGCCCCAACCTGGAGGCCCGGGCTCGGGCCGCCCGCCACCGGGTCCTGGGCGAGGAGGCCCTGCTGGGGCACACGGCCGACGACCAGGCCGAGACCGTCGTGTTGAACCTCATGCGCGGCGCCGGGGTGAGCGGGTTGGCCGGCATCCGAGCCGACCGACGCCATCCCGATCCTGGGCCTGCGCCGCCACGAGACCCAGGCGGTGTGCGCGGCCGTCGGCCTGGTGCCGGTGCAGGATCCCTCCAACCAGGATCCCTCGTCATCGCCGCAACCGGGTCCGGTCCGAGGTGCTCCCCCTGCTGGCCGACGTGTCGGGACGCGACGTGGTGGCCGTGATCGCCCGCCAGGCCACCCACCTGCGGGAGGTGGACGAGCTGCTGGCCCGCCTGGCCGACGCCGTGGATCCGACCGACGCCGCCGCGCTGGCCGGCGCCGACCCGGTGGTGGCGGCGGTGGCGGTGCGCCGCTGGTTGGCCTCGCGCCGAGGCCGACGGCCATCCCCCCGACATCGGCCACCGTGGGGCGGGTGCTGGCCGTGGCCCGCCTCGAGATCCGGGCCACCGAGGTCGGGGATGGTCGGCGGGTGAGCCGATCGCGGGGACGCCTGCACCTGGAGTCGTGATCGGACGGTGCGTTGGCTAGGGTCGGGCCGGCATGGACCAGCCGGCGTCCCCCTCACTGGCAGCCGATCCCCACCTGGGCCGGGTGATCGTCGAGCGCGACGTGCTCCAGGCCCGGATCCGCGAGCTGGGTCGCGAGATCACCGCTCGACTACGACGGGTCGGCGACCGCTGCTGGTCGGGGTGCTCAAGGGCGCCTTCATGTTCATGAGCGACCTGGCCCGGGCCATCGACCTGCCCGTGGAGTTCGACTTCATGGCCGTGTCTTCCTACGGCAGCGCCACCAAGACCAGCGGGGTGGTGCGCATCGTCAAGGACCTCGACCTCGACCTGACCGATCGCGACGTGCTGCTGGTCGAGGACATCGTGGACAGCGGGCTGACCCTCCACTACCTGCGCAAGAACCTGCTGGCCCGGGGCCCGGCCAGCCTGGAGGTGTGCGCCCTGATCGTCAAGGACGGCATCCAGCAGGTCGAACCCGACCTGCGCTACGTGGGCTTCCGGATCCCTGACGAGTTCGTGGTCGGCTACGGGCTGGACGTGGCCGAGCGCTACCGGAACCTGTCGTCCATCCACGCCTTCGTGGCCGACGGCGCCGCCGAGCGCCCCGACCTACCCCCTCCGGTCGACTCGCCGGTAGCCTGACCCGGCCCGACTCGGCGCCCGTCGGTGGCGGCGAGCACCCCACTCCGGGAGTCGGCCATGAGCGCGACCGATCACCAGCCCTTCGACGTCCCGCCCTTCGACGGGTCCGAACCGCCCGTCACCGCCCGTCCGCTGGCTCCCCGGCCCGAGACCGACGGCGCTGGGTCCGGTGGACCTGCCCCGCATCGAGTCGGCGGTGCGCGAGATCCTGGCTGCCATCGGCGAGGACCCCGACCGCGACGGCCTGCTGGACACCCCGGCCCGGGTGGCCCGCATGTACGAGGAGGTCTTCGCCGGGCTGCGCGAGTCGCCTCATCACCACCTCGAGGTGCAGTTCGAGGCCAACCACGACGAGATGGTGATGGTGCGCGACATCGCCCTCACCTCCATGTGCGAACACCACCTGGTGCCGTTCATCGGCAAGGCGCACGTGGCCTACATCCCCAACAACGATGGACGGGTCACCGGCCTGTCCAAGCTGGCCCGGCTGGTCGACGCCTACGCCAAGCGGCCCCAGGTCCAGGAGCGGCTGACCACCCAGATCGCCGACGAGCTCGAGCGCACGCTCGCAACCCCGCGGCGTGCTGGTGGTGATCGAGGCCGAGCACCTGTGCATGTCCATGCGGGGGGTGCGCAAGCCCGGTGCCTCCACCGTGACCTCGGCCGTGCGCGGCCTGTTCCGGGAGAACACCGCCACCCGCTTCGAGGCCATGCGCTTCATCAGCAGCGGCATCTGAGCCGGGCCGGCCGGCTCGGCCAGATCCGGATGGGATTTGACAACGGCTTGTAGCGTGCCAGCCTGTGAACCCCCCCGGCTCGTGCGCGTCCGCTCGTCATGGGCGTGCTCAACGTGACCGCCGATTCCTTCAGCGACGGTGGGCGCTTCCTGGCAGCTCGACGACGCCGTGGCCCAGGGCCGGCGCCTGATCGCCGACGGCGCCGACATCGTCGACGTGGGCGGGGAGTCCAGCCGGCCGGGCGCCGAGCCGGTCGAGCTGGCCGAGGAGCTGCGTCGGGTGGTCCCGGTGATCGAGGCCCTGGCTCCGGAGGTGCGGGTGTCGATCGACACGGTCAAGCCCGAGGTGGCCCGGGCCGCGGTGGCGGCCGGCGCCACGCTGGTCAACGACGTGTCCGCCTCGCTGGCCGAGGTGGCGGCGGAGCTCGAGGCGGGGTACGTGGTGATGCACCGCCAGGGCACCCCCAAGACGATGCAGCTGGCCCCGCGCTACGACGACGTGGTGGCCGAGGTGGGCGCCTTCCTGGCCGATCGGGCCGAGCAGGCCGAAGCGCTGGGCATCGGCGAGGTGTGGGTGGACCCGGGCATCGGCTTCGGCAAGACCCTGGCCCACAACCTCGCCCTGTTGCGCCACCTCGACCAGCTGGTGGCCCTGGGGCGGCCGGTGCTGGTGGGCACCAGCCGCAAGGGCTTCCTGGGCCAGCTGGTGGCCCGATCCGACGCCCGGGCCCTGACCCGATCCGACGTCCGCTCCGAGCCGACGCCGACCCGATCCCGACCCCGCCCCGGTGGGCGAGCGGCTGGAGGCCTCGCTGGCCACGGCCACCTGGGCCATGGCCCAGGGCGCTCGCATGGTCCGGGTCCACGATGTCGGTCCAACCGTCCAAGCAGCGAAAGTCGTGGCAGCATGAGCCCCGTGGCAATGAAGGGCAAGTGGGCCCAGGGCATCCGCCCTCGGAACTTCCACTGGATCATCAAGGATCAGATCGCGCTCTGCGAGCGCCCGGGCGGCTATGGCGCCAACCATCGCCGCGTCCGGCGCCAGGAGGAGATCATCTGGATCCGTGAGCAGGGGTTCGGCTGCGTGATCTCGTTGATCCCGGCGCCCCACAACCTGCACAACTACGACGATCTGGGTGTCACCTGGCGCCACCGGCCGTTCAGCTCCACCGATGACGCGGCCGTCTACCTGGGCGCGCTCTACCCGGAGATCAAGGGCCTGCTGGCCGAGGGCACCCGGGTGCTCATGCACGGCGAGGAGCTGGGCGACCGGATCTGCGGAACGGTGGCCGGCTACCTGCTGTGGGACGGCCTCATCGACTCGGGTCCGCGGACCATCTCCGCGGTCGAGCAGATCACGCAGCGCCAGCTCGGGCCTCTGGGTCGCGAGCTGGTGGCCGTGGCCGCCACGCTCTGACCGACCCGGGCCTGCCCGCGACGACCACCATGACGCCGCCCACCGGAGACCTCATCGAGTTGCGTGGCCTGCGGGCCGTGGGCATCTGCGGCGCGCTCGCCGAGGAGCGCCTGCGTCCCCAGCCCTTCGAGGTGGACCTCGACGTGGAGGTCGACCTGGCCGCGGCCGGCGCCTCCGACGAGCTGGGCGACACCGTCGACTACGGCGCTGCTGGCCGAGGCGGTGGTCGGGGTGATCACCGGGGAGCAGCCGGTGCTGCTGGAACGGATGGCGTCCCGCATCGCCGCGGTGGTCCTCGAGTCGCCGGGCGTGGGCGCGGTCACCGTGGCCGTGCGCAAGCTCCGGCCGCCGGTGCCGACCGAGCTGGCCACCTCCGGCGTGCGCATCCGCAGGGCCCGCTGACGATGCGGGCCTTCCTGGGGCTCGGTTCCAACCTGGGCGACCGCCAGGCCTTCCTGCGGGAGGCGGTGGAGTCCCTCACCGGGGTGGTGGCGGTCTCGTCGGTCTACGAGACCGATCCGGTGGGTGGCCCGGGGGGCCAGGGCGCCTACCTGAACCTGGTGGTCGAGCTCGACACCGACCTGTCGGCCCGCGAGCTGCTGGGCGTGTGCCACCGGCTGGAGTCGGCGGCCAACCGGGTGCGCCAGGAGCGGTGGGGGCCGCGCACCCTCGACGTCGACATCCTGTGGACCGACCAGGCGCCCATCGACGAGCCCGACCTCCAGATCCCTCATCCCCGCATGTCTGGAGCGGCGCTTCGTCATGGCGCCGCTGGCCGAGCTGGCCCCCGACGTGGTGCCGGCCAACTGGAGCGACCGGGCCGAGGGCCGGGTCCGGATGGTCGGCCCGCTGTCGTGACCGACGCCGACCGCGGCCGTCGAGCCCGAGGAGCTCGGCCCCGGGTGCGGATCATCGGGGCGGGACGGGCGGGGCGGTCGCTGGCCGGCGCCCTCGGAGGCCGCCGGCTGGGACGTGGTCGGCATCCTGGGCCACCGGGACGACCCCCGCCTGGCGGCCGACGACGTCGACCTGGTGGTCATCGCCACCCCCGATGCGGCCATCGCCGAGGTGGCCGCCGCGGTCGAGCCTCGGCCCGGTGTGGTGGTGGCGCACCTGAGCGGCGCCTCCGGCCGGCGGGTGTTCGAGGGCCTGGGTCACGCCCGCACCGCGGTGCTGCACCCGCTGGTGGCCATGCCCGACCCCGACACCGGGCGCCCGTCGACTGGCCGCCGGTGCCTGGTTCGCGGTGGCCGGCGATCCGCTGGTCACCCGGGTGGTCGACGACCTGGGAGGCCGGTGGTTCGAGGTGGCCGAGCCGGACTGGGTGGCCCACCACGCCGCCGCGGTGATCGCCTCCAACCACGTGGTGGCCGTGCTGGGCCAGGCCGAACGGGTGGCGGCCACGGCCGGCGTCCCGTTCGACGTGTACCTCGAGCTGGTGCGGGCCACGCTGGACAACGTGATCGAGCTGGGCCCGGCCGCGGCGCTGACCGGTCCGGCCGCCCGGGGGGACGAGGCCACCGTGGCCGCCCACCTGGCCGCCCTGGACCCGGCCGAGCGCGCGGGCTACGCGGCGGTGGCCGAGCTGGCCCGGCGGCTGGCCGGGGCCCGTCCGCCCGCGTCTCGCCGCCCGACGTCCGACCCGGACTGAGGCAGGATCGCGCCGTGCGCGTGCTCACCACCATCGCCGAGACCCGGGCCCGGCTGGACGCGGCCCGGGCCGAGGGCCGCACCGTCGGGTTGTTCCCGACCATGGGCTACCTGCACGAGGGTCACGCCACCCTGATGCGCCAGGTGCGGGCCGAGTGCGACGTGGCCGTGCTGTCCATCTTCGTGAACCCGCTGCAGTTCGCGGCCGGCGAGGACCTGGACGCAGTACCCACGCGACCTCGACCGCGACCTGGCCCTGGCCGAGTCGCATCGGCTTCGACTGGTGTTCGCTCCCGACGTCGGACGAGATGTATCCCGCCCCGGCGCTCACCTCGGTGGCGGTCGCCGAGCTGGCCGCCACCATGGAGGGGGCGTCGCGGCCCACCCACTTCGCCGGGGTGGCCACGGTGGTGGCCAAGCTGTTCAACATCGTCGGGCCGTGCCGGGCCTACTTCAGCGAGAAGGACTTCCAGCAGCTCGTCATCGTGTCCCGCATGGCCGCGACCTGTCCTTCCCCGTCGAGGTGGTGGCCTGCCCCTTCGTCCGCGAGCCCGACGGGCTGGCGCGGTCGAGCCGCAACGTCTACCTGACCCCGGCCGAGCGGGCGGCCGCGCCGGTGCTGTTCCGGGCGCTGCAGGCCGGGGCCGACGCCGTCCGCGCCGGCGAGCGCGATCCGCAGGCGGTCATCGATCTGGTGGCCGGGCTGATCGCGGCCGAGCCCCTGGCCGAGCTCGACTACGTCGAGGTGGTCGACCCGTCCACCCTGCGCCGACCCGACCGGCTGGCGGGCGAGGTGCGGCTGCTGGTGGCCGCCCGTTTTGGCCGGCCGCGGTTGTTGGATAACCTCTCGGTGCTCGCTTCCGAGCAGGACTGAACCCCCAGTCCGGGCACGGCGACCCTCCGGGCGCCAAGTCGAACGAGGAGCGCCCATGCGCCGACGCATGATGAAGTCCAAGATCCATCGGGCCACCGTCACCGACGCCAACCTGCACTACATCGGATCCATCACCCTCGACGTCGATCTGATGGCCCGGGCCGACATCCGCGAGCACGAGCAGGTCCACGTGCTCGACATCGACAACGGTGCCCGCTTCGAGACCTACGCCATCCCCGGCGGTCCGGGCGAGGTGTGCCTCAACGGGGCCGCCGCCCGCCTGGTGCAGCCCGGCGACAAGGTCATCGTCATCACCTACGCCGACTACGAGGACGCCGAGCTGGACGGCTTCGTGCCGGCCGTCGTCCACGTCGACGCCGGCAACCGACCGGTCACCCTGGACGAGGCCGTGCCCCAGTGGGCCTGACCGCCCCGCCGGTCCCGACCGCGGTGAGCCGGTGAGCCCGGCGCCCACGCCCGACGCGCGACGCGCCCGATCCGGCCGGGGACGCGCCGCTCGATCTGCTGGTCCTGGGCAGCGGGGTGGCCGGCCTGTCGGCCGCGGTGCGCGCCGCGGGCACCCACCACATGCGCGTCGGGGTGCTGACCAAGGGCGAGCTGTCCCAGTCGACCACCCGTTGGGCCCAGGGCGGCGTGGCCGCGGTGCTGGGTGAGGACCCCGACTCCACCGACCTGCACCTGGCCGACACGCTGGCCGCCGGCGCCGGGCTGTGCGACCGCGACGCGGTGCGGGTCCTGGTCGACGAAGGACCGGGGCGGGTCAACGAGCTGATCGCCCTGGGGGCGATGTTCGACCGCGACGAGCAGGGCCGCCTGGAGCTGGCCCGCGAGGGCGGCCACAGCCTGCCCCGGGTGGTCCACGCCGGCGGGTGCCGCCACCGGGGCGGAGATCGAGCGCGCCCTGGTCGAGGCCGTGCGCCAGACCGTGGCCGCCGTCCACGAGAACGCCTTCGCCGTCGACCTGCTGATCTCCGCCGGGCAGTGCCGGGGGGTGGTCGCCCGTGACGCCCGGGGCGCCGTGCGGGTGGTGGAGGCGGCCAACGTGCTGCTGGCCACCGGGGGTGCCGGCCAGCTGTACTCGGTGACCACCAACCCGGTGGAGAGCACCGGGGACGGCATCGCCATGGCCCTGCGCGCCGGCGCGGCGGTGGCCGACATCGAGTTCGTGCAGTTCCACCCGACGCCGCTGCACCATCCCGAGATGCCTCGGCCCGCTGCTGTCGGAGGCCCTGCGCGGCCACGGTGCCCTGATCCGTGACGCCCGGGGCGAGCGCTTCGTGGACGAGCTGCTGCCCCGCGACGTGGTGGCCCGGGCCATCACCCAGCGCATGTTGGACCAGCAGGTCGACCACCTGTGGTTGGACGCCACCGGACTGGAGGCGTTCGACGACCGCTTCCCCACCATCAGCGCGGCGCTGGCCCGGGTGGGGCTGGACCCGTCCCGCGACTGGCTGCCCATCGCCCCCGCCGCCCACCACCTCTCCGGCGGCGTGGTCACCGACCTGGACGGCGCCTCGTCCATCCCGGGGCTGTGGGCCGCGGGGGAGGCATCGTGTTCGGGGGTGCACGGGGCCAACCGGCTGGCCTCGAACGCGCTGCTCGAGGGCATGGTGTTCGGCGCCCGCGTGGTCGAGGCCATCGAGTCGGGTCGCGACCGCGGCCCGGCCCACCGGCGCCATGCGCGCCGTGCTGGACTCCCGAGCGGACGCTGCCGACGCCGGCCGATCCGGTGGCCGACCCCGCCGCGCATCGGTGGTCGTCCGGCCGAGCGCGTGGCAGCCCGCTGCGGGCGCCCATCCCGGCCGCGGGCAACCCCGCCGAGCGAGCGCCCCCGATCAGGCCGCGGTCCAGGCCCGAGCCGACCGGCTGATCCTGCAGCGAGCCATGACCGAGGGCGCCGGCGTGCTGCGCGACGCCGACTCGCTGGCGGCCACCGCCGCCGTGGTCAGCCGGTTGGCGGCCACGGTGCCGCTGGGCGACACCGACCCGGCGGTGTGCGAGCTGGCCAACCTCCTGGAGCTGGCGCAGGGCCTGTTGGCCTCGGCCACCCAGCGCACCGAGAGCCGAGGCTCGCACACCCGGGCCGACTTCCCCGACACCGATCCGGCGTTCCGGTGCCGCATCGTCCTGGATGCGTCCCGGCCCCGACTGGCCGCGGCCGTCGGCTCGACCGCGGCCGGCCCGATGAGCGCGCTCGAGCCGCCCCGGGGCGCGGTGGTCGAGGCGGTGGGCCGCGCCCTGGCCGAGGACCTGACGCCGCTGGGGGACCTGACCGCGGCCCTGGTGCCGGCCGAGGTGACCGCCACCGCCGCCTTCGTGGTCCGCGGCTCGGGCGTGGTGGCCGGGGTGGCCTGCGCCACCGAGACCTTCGCCCAGGTCGACCAGTCCGTCGAGCTGGCCTGGACGGTGGCCGACGGCGACCTGGTCAGCGCCGGCACCACCCTGGCCACGGTGTCGGGTTCGCTGGCCTCGATCCTGACCGCCGAGCGCACCGCCCTCAACTTCCTCGGGCACCTGTCGGGCATCGCCACGCTCACCCGTCGGTTCGTGGTGGTGGCCGCGGCCGCCGGGCAGACCCGGATCTGGGACACGCGCAAGACGACCCCTGGCCTGCGCAGCCTGGAGAAGGCCGCGGTGCGCGCCGGCGGGGGTGCCAACCACCGCGGCAACCTGTCGGACTGGATCCTGCTCAAGGACAACCATCTCGCCGTGCTGGGGATCGCCGGCGCCGTGGCCGAGGCGCGTCGTCGATGGCCCGGGCGCACCGTGCACGTGGAGTGCGACCGCCTCGACCAGCTCCGCCAGGCCCTCGACGCCGGCGTCGACGCCGTCCTGTTGGACAACATGTCCCCCGAGCGAGGTGACCGCGGCGGTGGCCCTGGCCGACGAGCAGGCCGCGGCCACCGGCCGGCGCCGCCCGTTGCTGGAGATCTCCGGGGGGATCACCCTCGAGACGGTGACCCGCTACGTCTCGTTGGGAGCCGACCTCATCTCGGTCGGCGGCCTGACCAACTCGGCACCGGTGCTCGACATCGGCCTCGACATCGGCCTCGACATCGAGACCGATGCCGGCGCCGCACCGGACCACACCCCCGATCCCACCCCCCGACCCAGGAGCTGAGCGTGCTGCTCGCCATCGACGCCGGCAACACCGAGACCGTGGTCGGCCTCTACGACCTCGATGGGCCCGATCCGGCCCAGCGCACCCAGGCCGAGGACGGCCTGGTCGACCACTGGCGCATCGCCACCGAGGCCAACCGCACCTCCGACGAGCTGGCCGTCCTGCTGGCCGGCTTCCTGTCCTTCCGCGGCCTCGGCCTCGACGACGTGGACGGGCTGGCCGTGTCCTCGGGCGTCCCTCGGGTCAAGGAGAGCCTGCGCCAGCTCGCCGAGCGCTACCTCGACTTCGACCCGGTCATGATCGAGCCGGGGGTGCGGACCGGCATCGCCATCCTGGCCGAGAACCCCAAGGAGGTGGGCGCCGACCGCATCGCCAACGCGGTGGCCGCCTTCGATCTGTTCGGCGGCCCGACCATCATCTGCGACTTCGGCACCGCCACCACCTGCGACGCGGTGTCGGCCAACGGGGAGTACCTGGGTGGGCGCCATCGCCCCCGGCATCGGCATCAGCATGGACGCCTTGGTGGGGCGGGCGGCCCAGCTGCGGGCGGTCGAGCTGGTCGAGCCGCGCAGCGTGCTGGGCAAGAGCACGGTGGAGTGCATCCAGTCCGGCGCCGTCTACGGCTTCGCCGCCCAGGTGGACGGGCTGTGCGAGCGCATCCAACGTGAGCTGGGCGAGTGCACCATCGTGTCCACCGGGGGCCTGGCCGACCTCATCACCCCGTTGTCGAGCTACATCGACCACAGCGAGCCCTGGCTCACCCTCCACGGGCTCCGCCTGGTCTACGAGAAGAACACGTAAACACTGGCCCTCTGGTCGGCAAGCCTCCCGACGGGCGCTTCGCCATCTGGGGTCAGGCCGTGAGAGGCTTCGCTCTGCTCCGCCGCGGAAGGCGAGGGCCGCCAGGCCGGAGCCGCTGGACCGATGGCACCCGGATGCCGAAGGCGCCCGCCGGGAGGTCCCGCCCGACCGGAGGGCCAGGAAGGCGAAGGCCGCCAGGCCGGAGCCGCTGGACCGATGGCACCCGGATGCCGAAGGCGCCCGCAGGGAGGCCCCGCCCGACCGGAGGGCCAGAAGATCTGACGGGTGGTCAGGTCGGCGCCGAGCCGCGAACTACGGTGGCCTCGATGAGGGTGCTGATCACGGGCATGGGAGGCGAGCTGGGCACCCGGCTGGCCATCGAGCTCGGCGAGGACCGCGGGGTCGAGGCGGTCATGGGGCTCGACATCGACCCGCCGCGTCGCCGCCACCCGGGCACGTTCCACCGGGTCGACCCCCGCGATCGGGAACGGACCACCGAGCTGATCCACGAGTTCCGACCCACGGCGCTCGTCCATCTCGGCGTGTACGAGCCCTACGCCCGGGCCAGCCCCCGCTCGGCTGCGCAGCGCACCGCGGCCGGCACCGTGGCCGCGGTCACCGCCGCGGCCGACGCGGGCAGCTTGGACCGCATCGTCGTGCGGTCGGGCATCGAGGTCTACGGCCGGCGCCGGGGTTCGCCCGTGCGGCCCGACGAGCAGGTCCGTCCCGATCCCACCAGCCCGTTCGGGCGTGAGCTGGTGCACGTCGAGCGCGCCTGCGTCGAGGCCGGCCTGCACGTGGCCGCGCCCGTCACCTGCCTGCGCTTCGCCCCCCTGGTCGGCCCGCACTTCCCCAGCCCTCTGGGCCGGTACCTGCGCACGCCGGCGGTGCCGTTCTCGGCGGTGGGTGACCCGCCCTTCTCCTTGTTGCACCAGCAGGATGCCGCGGACGCCCTGCTGGCCGCGGTGCGTCGGCCGGTCGACGGTCCGGTGAACGTGGTCGGCGACGGGGCGGTGACGGCGTCGCAGGCGGCGCGGATGGGACGACGCCTACCGGTGCCCGTGGTCGGGCCGGGCTGGTGGGCGGCCCGGCGCTTCAGCGAGCTCGCCGGGAGCGCCGGTGCCCGACCACGTCCACGAGCTGCTGGTGCGGGGTCGAACGGCCGACGGCAGCCGGGCCGGCGACCTGCTGGGCGTGCGCCCATCGCGTTCCACCCCGGAGGTGCTGACCGAGCTCTACGCCTGGGCCGAAGTGGTGCAGCTGGCTCAGCCCGACGCGGAGGCGGCATGAGCCGGCCGGGTTCCGCCTTCGACGCCGACCAGATCGACGCCCTCGATCCCGATCTCGAGCGCAACGACCTGGCCGCGCTCGTCTACCGGCGCCTGTCGGGTCGCTTCGTCATCGACGAGTTCGGCCTCGACCGCGACCTGCTCCGGCTGATCGCGCCGTTGGCCCGACTGCGCTGGCGGGTGGTGGTCGAGGGCGAGCGCCACCTGCCCGAGGTCGGTCCGGCCCTGCTGGTGCACAACCGTCGCCTGGGCCTGTCCGAACCGGCGGTGCTGGCCCTGACCGTGGCCCGGGCCACCGGCCGACCGTTGCGTTGGACCGGTGCCCCGGGGCGGGGCCCGCTGGCGCAGCCGTCGCGCCAGCTCGGCGGCGTGCCCTCCGATCGAGCCGACGTGCGCAGCCTGTTGCACGCCGGCGAGCTCGTCGGACTGGCCCTGGCCCGCGAGCCCTTCCACCGGTTCCACGTGCCCGCCGTCCCGTCGCTGGCCGGTGCAGGAGGCCCTGGAGCTGGGGGTTCCCATCGTCCCGGTGGCCATCAGCGGCCTGGAGGCGGCGCGCCGGTGGAGCGTGCGCATCGGGGCCCCGATCCCCACCCGGCGTCGGCGCGCCACCGGCGACCCCGACGAGCTGAGCGATGCCACCCGCGAGGCGGTGCGGGCGCTGCTGACCGAGTCGCGCCGCGAGGCCGTGGGCGTCGCCGGCCACGGGTCGGGCCGCCGCTAGGCCTCGGAGGGACCCCGGCGGGGCGCCGGGCGCGGGCTACATTCAGCCGGTGGCCACCGCCCTGGCAGCTGACGGCACCCGGTTGCACTACGACGCCTTCGGCACCCGGCGGGGTGAGCCCCTGCTGATGATCCAGGGACTGGGGGCCGACAGCCGGGGCTGGATCCGCCAGCGCCGCGCCCTGGCCGGTCGCTACCGGTGCATCACCTTCGACAACCGCGGCGCCGGACGATCCGACCATCCCGAGGGGCCCTACGACCTCGAGGTCATGGCCACCGACGCCCTGGCCGTGCTCGACGCAGCCGGCGTCGAGCGGGCCCACGTGCTGGGCGCGTCGATGGGTGGGGTCATCGCCCAGATCCTCGGGGTCCGGTCCCCCGAACGCACCCGGTCGCTGGTGCTGGCCTGCACCGCCTGCCACCACCACGAGTGGCGTCGCGAGCTGCTGGCCGAGTGGGCGACCGTGGCCGCCGAGCGGGGCATGGGCGCCTTCGCCCAGCAAGCCGTGCGCTGGTTGATCGGGCCCCGGTCCTTGCGGCGGGTCTGGCCGGCGGTCGGCCTCATCGGTCCGATGGCCATGACCGGATCACCTCACGCCTTCGTGGCCCAGGTGGAGGCCATCCTGGCCATCGACGACAGCCTGAGCGGGGAGCTGGGCGGCCTGACCGTGCCCGTGATGGCGCTGGTGGGCAGCCAGGACATCCTCACCCCGATGGGAGACAGCGAGGAGCTGGCCGAGCGCATCCCGGGGGCCGAGCTGGCCGTCATCCGGGGCGCGGCCCACGGCTTCATGCTCGAGCACGGCTCCACGTTCAACCGCACCGTGCTGGCCTTCCTCGGACCGCGCCTCGGCCCGGGTGCCGGCCTGAGGCACCCGGACCGTCGGCGGATCCCGCCTCGACCTGGCCTGGCTCAGCTGAACCGCTCGGCCACCACGTCCACCACCCGGCGGCCCGTCTCCAGGGGCGTCGACTCGGCGCGCTCCATGGCGATGCCGGCCCCGATGAGGGTGACGCCACCCAGCGCCAGCCATCCCCAGGTGGGCACGCCCGCGGTCACGGCCAGCGATTCGTGCACCGTGAGCGCCACCAGCAGGGCCGTACCCAGCAGCAGCGGGGCGATCAGTCGTCGCTGGCCGCCGACGATCACCGCCACCAGGCCCGACGCCGCCGGCCACCAGCGCGTGTCCGGCGCCGCCTCCGGTGACCCGTTCCACCAGCGCCGCGCCTCCGAGCAGGGCCACGGCCGGCCCGTAGGCCACCCACGAGCTGACCTCGACCCGACGTCGGGCCTGCCAACCGGCCGCCACCATGGCGAGCGCGACGGGGGCCAGGTAGGGCTCGCTGATGCGGACGTGGTGGTCGACCAGGTGCAGCCAGACGCCGCCGATGACCAGCAGCGCGCCCACCAGCGCCAGGTCGAGCTCGTCCAGGCGCACGGCCCACACGATGCCCAGCCCGCCGAGGGCGATGAGCAGGGTGGCCAGCACCGCCCGGTCCGGGCCGGCCACCCCGAGGGCCACCAGCGCGGCGCTGGCGGCGGTGACCCGCCCGGCCCAGCGGTGGCGTCGCTGGCCGAGGCCGGGATCACGTCGTCGAGCGCGGTGGCCACGACGGCCAGGCCCATGGTGGCCACCGCGGCCCAGCCCCGACTGGCGCCGGCCGCCACCGCCGCCGAGGCCACGGTGAGCGGGACCAGGGCGCCGGCGGCCATGGCCATCCAGCGCTGGCCCCGGGCCAGGGCATCGAGCAGGGCCAGCGTCGGCCAGCAGGCCGGTGAGGACGGCCACGCCGGCCGGGTGCAGCAGCGGGAGGGTGACCAGGGTGAGGGCGGCGGCGGCGCGGGGGACCAGCCCCAGACCGGTGAGCCTGGGCCCCACCTCGCCGTTGTCCAGCACCAGGGCGACGGCCCACAAGGCGCAGACCGCAGCCGACGTCGATGGTCAGCACGCTCTGCCCGTCCGACGGCTGGCCAGCACGGCGCCGGCCACCGGCAGGGTGGTGCTCACGCCCGAGCATCCACGTGGCCTCCAGGTCGGCGTCGTTGCTCGATCAGCGGGGCCCGCACGACGGTGGCCGTCGGCCACCACCAGCGCGCCGGCCAGCCCCAGCCCCGCGCGTCCACGCGCGGGTGGGTGGGCGCCGACATGGCCGCCGGCACGGTGAGCACGATGGCCAGCCCGGCACCGCCCGGGCGCCCACCCAGCACCAGGAAGGCGGCCATGGCCACGGCGGTGACCCCGACCAGCGGGGCCGAGGCGGTGGCTGCGGCCACCACCGCCACCGAGGTGGCGGCCAGGGCCAGGCTGGCGGGGAGCCAGCCGCTGCCCACCAGCAGGGCGACGCCCAGCGGCGTGTGGTCGGCCTGGCGCCGCCGGACGTCGGCCACGAACCAGGCGGCCAGGCTCAGGCCGCCCGGCCACCAGCAGGTCGCCGGACCAGCTGGCGGCGGCTGCCGGTGCGCCAGTGGTCGGCCAGGCGGAACAGGCCGACGAGGGCCACCGGGCCGATCGGCCCAGCCGGCCAGCGCCTTCGCCGACGATGGCCCCGACCCGGGTCGGCCGCGACCAGAACGGGTCGTCGGTGGTGGCCCAGGCCACCAGCTCGACCAGCAGGAACAGGGCGGCGGCGCCGATCAGGTCGGACAGGCCCCGATGGACGGCGGCGCTCCAGCCGTCGACCAGGCCGACCGCGGCGGTCACCGCCGCGGCCACCACCAGCACCAGGCTGTGGCGCCGGGAGGCCTCGCGCCCCAGCACCGACCGCGGCCGCGGCCCCGGCCAGCGCCGCGCGCCAGCCGGGGCTCGGATCCGGTCAGCCCGAGTCGGGCCATCGACGCCCGGACCCACCGCGGCCAGCGTGGCCGCCGCCGCCACCAACGGGCCCGAGCCCGACCACCAGGGCCCAGCTGATGGCCCGACGCGACGCGCCGGCGCCGGCCGCAGCCACGGCCATGGCGGCCAGGATCAGCGGGCACGGGCACCCCGCTTCGGGCGCCCAGGCCGATGGCTGCCACCACCGCGGCGGCGGTGGTGGCCCACTCCAGGACGCTCGACCGGTCGACCCGGTCGAGCACCCAGAAGGCCACGATCCGACCGTTCCCTCGACCAGCACCATGGTCGACCAGCTGGCCCCGGCATGGACGGCCACGGCCGCGCTGACCACCGGGATCAGGAAGGCGCCCAGGTGGTAGAGCACGGTGGCGGTGGCCGGCAACGGCCGACGCAGGGCCCGACCGGCCAGCAGGCAGGCGCTGCACAGCAGGCCCAGTGCGCCCAGCTTCACCGCATCCGGGATGTGGTCCCATTGCACGGCCACGAACACGGCCGCGGCCACCAGGAGCAGGAACGCGCCGGTGGCCGTGACCCAGGTGGCCCCGGCGCGGGATGCGTCTGGTGACCCTCGAGCTGGTGGGTGAGGCTGGGGAGGCGGGTGGGGACAGCAGGTTTTCGTTCATGGCTCCAGGGTCGGGCATCGCCCGGCCCGGGCCATGGGGCCGATCCCCCAAACTCCCCTGGGCGATCCCCCAGCCTGCTTGGCCCTCTGGTCGGCAAGCCTCCCGGCGGCGCCTTCGGCATCCGGGTGTCATCGGTCCAGCGGCTCCGCCCTGGCGGCCTCCGCCTTCCGGCGGCTACTCCAGCCCGTGGTCGAGGGCGTAGCGGACCAGCTCCTGGCGCCGGTTCAGGTGGAGCTTGCCCAGGATGTTGCGGACGTGGTTCTCGACGGTCTTGGTGGAGATGAACAGCTCCTCGCCGATCTCCCGGTAGGTGTGCCCCCGCGCCACCAGCTGGAGCACCTCGCGTTCGCGGCGCGACAGCGGCTGGCTGTCCTCGGTGGCCCGCGACAGGCGCCGGAACTCGCCGAGCACCAGCGCGGCCAGGGCGGGCGAGAACACCGGCTCGCCGTTGGCGGCGCGCCACAGCTCCTGGCGCAGCTCGTCGGGCGGCGTGGACTTGACCAGGTAGCCGACCGCCCCGGCGGCCACCGCGTCGAGCAGGTCCCGCTCGGTCTCGGACACGGTCAACATGACGATGCGGGTCGTCGCGCCGCACACCCGGGCCACCTCGATGCCGCCGCCGTTGGGCATGTGCAGGTCGCACACCACCAGATCGGGTTCGGTGCGCCCGATGACCTCGATGGCCTCGACCGCGTCGCCGGCCTCGCCCACCACGGTGAAGTTCTGGCCCAGGTCGGCTCGGACGCCGCGTCGCCAGATGGGATGGTCGTCGGCCAGCACCACCCGGATCACCCGGGCCGGATCGGAGGTGGTCATGGGACCCACAGTCTGACCTCCGCGCCCCGACCCGGGCCGCGACACCACCTCGACCCGTCCCCCCACCTCCTCGATCCGGCCCCGCACCGAGCGGGTCAGCCCGACCCCTTCGGGGCTGGTGGCCGGGTCGAAGCCACGTCCGTCGTCCTTGACCGAGCAGAACAGGCCACCCTGGTCGGCCACCTCCACGATAGACCGTCGCGCTGGTGGCCTCCCCGTGCTTGGCCGCGTTGGTCAGTGCCTCGCTCACCGCGCCGCCCACGGCCCGGGCCACCGGGTCCGACACCGCCGGCTCCTCGGCCAGGATCACCTGGGTGCGCAGGCCGTGGGTGCGCTCCACCCGGGCCGAGGCCGCCCGCAGGGTGGAGCCCAGGCCCGGGTGGCGAGGATCGGCGCCGAACAGGAACTCCCGCAGCTCCAGCTCCTGGTCCCGGGCCAGGGCCACCAGCTCGTGGTCGTCGGAGCGGCGCTGCACCACGGCCAGGGTCTGGAGCACGCCGTCGTGGAGGGTGCGCGACACCTCCTCGCGGGCCCGCGCCGCGGAGATGGCCAGCTCGGCCTCGCGGACCCGGCGGGCGGCGAAGCCGGCCACCGCGCCGGCCAGCGTGAACAGCACCAGCGTGCTCAGCGAGCTCGAGCTCGATCCGCGGTCCACGGCCGGGTCTCGAAGGACAGGTCGCCGAGCCAGTGCACCACGCCCAGCGCGGCACCGGCCCCGGCACCGGCCCGGGTGCCGTAGGCGATGCCCACGGAGAGGACCGCGGCCAGGGGCCAGGCCGAACCCAGCGACTCGGAGTGGGCGTGGCCGTAGACCCACTGATCGGCGAACAGCAGCAGCCCGGCGATGCCCAGCTCGGTGGCCACCGCGCGCGGGGTGGAGCAGGGCGGCCGGGTTGGTCCGCAGCATCACCGTGGCCCACGTGGTGAACGCAGCGCCAGGGTCACCAGCGCCAGGGCCGCCCACAGGTGGCTGAACCGGTGGCCGCGGGCATCCACCACCACCAGCACGGCCATCCAGAGCCAGGTGGCCCAGCGCAGGACCACGACGCCGGTGAGCAGCTCCCGGTCGAGCGCCACCTGGTCGATCGGCCGCCCGCCGGGATCCAACGGCCGCCGCCCGGGCACCATGGCGCCCAGCCTAGTCACCGGCCCGGTCCCGATCCGGGGTCGGTCGACCCCGGATCGGGACCCACGGTCAGCTGCTGAGCCAGACGTTCGCCCACCAGGTCTTGGGCGACGTAGTTGCCGAAGGCGATGTGGGCCGGCCCACCAGGAGCGTCGAGCCCCATCACCTTCTTCTGGGCGATGAAGCTGTAGGGCGTCGAGTACAGCCAGATGTTGGTGAACCCCGCGTTCAGCTGCTTGGTCAGGTCGTTGTAGGCGGCCTTGCGGATCTTGGGATAGCCGCTCTGACGCCCCGTGGTGACGTCCTTCTCGATGGCCGGGGTCGTGTACTGGGTGAAGTTGATGCTGACGTTGCCCACGCCCTTGGCCGTGGTCGAGGACCAGAAGTAGTAGTCCTGGTCGGGGTCGGGGTAGCCGTAGTTGCGGAAGAAGGCGGCCTGGTACCCGCCGGTGGCGATCTTGGTGATGTAGGCGGTCTGCTCCAGGGTCTCGATGTTGACGTTGATGCCGGCCTGCTTCCACTGGCCCTGGAGCAGCTGGAGGGTGCGGGCGTCATCCACGCTGGGCAGCCCCGAGAGGGTGAAGGTGAGCCCGGTCTGGCCGGTGTCGGAGTCGTACTGGGCCACCTGGGCCTTGGCCTGGGCCAGGTTGTAGCTCACGTAGCCGTTCTGCGAGGTCGGCATGCCCCAGGGGTTGTTCGGGCCCCAGGGCGAGGTCGGGACCTGCACGCCGGCGCCGATCTCCTTGGCCACCTGCGTGGCGTTGGTGGCGTAGGCCAGGGCCATGCGAGCGTGCACGTTGCTCAGCGGGTTGGCCTTGCCGCCGACGTTGGGCGCCGTGTTGGGCATGATGAAGGCCTGCTCGGTGTCCCAGTCCCGCAGCTCGGTGTAGCTCGATGCCAGGCTGGCGGCGTCGGCGGCCGAGGTCGTGTACTGCATGTTGATGTCGCCGTTCTGCAGGGCGGCGGTGCGGGTGGAGTCGTCGGTGATGACCTTGAACTGGATCTCGTTCAGGTAGGGGAGGCCCTGGCCCGTGCGGGGCTTGCCCGAGGCGTCGAGGCCGCCCCAGTAGGTCGGGTTCTTCTTGACCGTGAAGGTGTCGCCCGGCGTCCAGCTGTCGAAGGTGAACGGACCGGTCCCGATCGGGTGGTTCACGCCGCCGTTGGCCGAGTTGATCATGGCCGGAGCCATCATGAAGGCCGACCCGCCCGTCAGGAAGCTGCTGGGGAAGGCGGCCCACGGCTGGGTCAGGTCCACCTCGACGCTGGTCGGGGAGAGGGCCTTGACGTCCTTGAACATCGGCCCGATGGCCAGGCCGGACAGGGGGCCCTTGGCCGTGGCGTTGATGCTGCCGACCACGGCGGCGGCGTTGAAGGGCTCGCCGTCCTGGAAGGTCACGCCGGTCTGGAGGTTGATGACCCACCGGTCGAAGGTGGTGTTGGGGTACCAGTTCTTGGCCAGCCAGGGCTTGGCGCCGCTGTCGGCGCCGGTGGTGGCCAGCGGCTCGAGCACGGTGGAGCCCTCCAGGGAGCCGGTGTCGGCCCACTGGTCGAGCGCGGGGTTCCAGCCGTTGGTCTCGGCTCGGACCCCGACCACCAGGCTGCCGCCCGGCCTGGGCTTGGCTGCTGCCCCGGCCTGGGTCGAGGTGGTGGCCGCCTTGTTCGACGAGCTGCTGCCACAGGCGGCGGCGGTCAGGGCCACCACCACGGCGATGGCGACCAACGCGAGCGTGGCGCGAGTCGGTCTGCTTCGACGTGGCCTGCTGGTCTGGACGCATGAGCTACCCCCGGCCGCCGGACTGTGGCCAATCGATTGTGCTACCGATCGGCCGGTGATCCGGGGATGTGAAGGTTTTCGCTCAGCGACCGCCGGCGACGCGCACCGCGTCGATCAGGTAGTCGGAGGCGGCGATGAGGGCGGCTCCGGCCTCGGAGCCGGCCACCTCCTCGAGGGCGGCGGCCGCGTCGTCGGCATAGGAACGGGCCACATCCAGGGCGCCGTCCACCTGCCCGCTGGCCCGCACCAGCGAGCGGGCCTCGTCGCGCTGGGCGTCGCTCAGGGGTGCACCCAGCAGGCCGGCCAGCTGGTCGGCGTCGGCACCCCCGGCGGCCAGCACCCGGATCACCGGCAGCGTGTAGACGCCCTGGACCAGGTCGTTGCCGGCCGGTTTGCCCAGCTCGGCGTCGGTGGCCACCACGTCGAGGATGTCGTCCACGATCTGGAAGGCCATGCCGTAGCTGAGGCCGAAGCGGGTCAGCTGGTCGATGACGGGGCGATCCAGGTCGGCCACGATGCCGCCGATGCGACAGGCCGTGGACAGCAGCGACGCGGTCTTGCCCGTGATCGAGGCCAGGTAGCTCTCCTCGGCCCGGGAGGGGTCGAAGGTGCTCTGCAGCTCCAGCATCTGGCCCTCGCACAGCCGGGCGATGGTGGCGGCCAGCAGGCCGGCCACCTCGGTGCCGAGGTCGGCGGCGATCTCCGAGGCCCGGGCCAGCAGGTAGTCGCCGGCCAGGATGGCCTTGAGGTTCCCCCAGCGGGCGTTGACCGTGTCCACCGTGCGCCGGGTGGACGCGTCGTCGATCACGTCGTCGTGGTAGAGCGATCCCAGGTGCACCAGCTCGACCGAGACGGCTCCCATGATCACCTCGGGCGCGGCCGGCGCCATCTCGGGCCGGGCCGTGGCCGCCGAGGTCACCGAGAAGGCCGGGCGGACCCGCTTGCCCCCGGCGTTGATCAGATGGCTGGCGATCTCGGTCAGGAACGGGTCCTCGGCCACCACCGCGCCACGCAGCTCGGCTTCCACTCGCGCCAGGTCGTCCATGAGGATCGGAACCTGGAGAAGAGGATTGGAGGCGGCCACCGCAGCCACGTTAGGCGGCCCCAACCCGGTTTCGGAAACCGTGTCGCTGGTTGGCCGAAGACGGGGTCGGTCATCGGTCACCTCACGCCAGCGTTCGGCCCGCCGACAGGAGGGACCTCCCCTGGCCCGAGCCGGCGGGCCGGACCTCGACCGAGGTGCTCCCCGTACGGTGCGTTCCAGGGGGAGGTGGTTACACTTGGCCCACGATCCCCAGCCCGAACCTCAGGCTGGCGGAGCCCTCCGAGGGAGGCAGTCCTTGTTCGAACGATTCACCGACCGGGCCCGCCGTGTCGTCGTCCTCGCCCAGGAAGAGGCGCGGCTGCTCAACCACAACTACATCGGCACCGAGCACATCCTGCTCGGGCTGATCCACGAGGGCGAAGGCGTCGCGGCCAAGGCCCTCGAGTCGCTCGGCATCTCGCTCGAGGCCGTGCGCAGCCAGGTCGAGGAGATCATCGGCCAGGGCGGTTCCTCACCGTCGGGCCACATCCCCTTCACGCCGCGGGCCAAGAAGGTGCTCGAGCTGTCGCTGCGCGAGGCGCTGCAGCTCGGCCACAACTACATCGGCACCGAGCACATCCTGCTCGGCCTCATCCGTGAGGGCGAGGGCGTGGCCGCCCAGGTGCTGGTCAAGTTGGGCGCCGATCTCAGCCGGGTTCGCCAGCAGGTCATCCAGCTGCTGTCGGGCTACTCCGGCCCCGGCGGCCAGGAGAAGGCCGGCGCCACCGCCGGCGGTTCGGGCGAGGCCACCCCGTCGGGGTCGCTGGTGCTCGACCAGTTCGGCCGCAACCTGACGCAGTTAGCGCGCGACAAGAAGCTCGATCCGGTGATCGGGCGCGCCCGTGAGACCGAGCGGGTCATGCAGGTCCTGTCGCGTCGCACCAAGAACAACCCCGTGCTCATCGGCGAGCCCGGCGTGGGCAAGACGGCCATCGTCGAGGGCCTGGCCCAGGCCATCGCCGCCGACAGCGTGCCCGAGACGCTGCACAACAAGCAGCTCTACACGCTCGACCTGGGCGCGCTGGTGGCCGGCAGCCGCTACCGCGGCGACTTCGAGGAGCGCCTGAAGAAGGTGCTCAAGGAGATCAAGACCCGCGGCGACATCATCCTGTTCATCGACGAGCTGCACACCCTGGTGGGCGCGGGCGCGGCCGAAGGGGCCATCGACGCCGCGTCCATCCTCAAGCCCATGCTGGCCCGAGGCGAGCTGCAGACCATCGGCGCCACCACCCTCGACGAGTACCGCAAGCACCTCGAGAAGGACGCCGCCCTCGAGCGCCGCTTCCAGCCGATCAAGGTCGAGGAGCCCTCGGTGGCCCACACCATCGAGATCCTCAAGGGCCTGCGCGACCGCTACGAGGCCCACCACCGGGTCACCATCACCGATCAGGCTCTGGTGGCCGCGGCCAACCTGGCCGATCGCTACATCTCCGATCGTCACCTGCCCGACAAGGCCATCGACCTCATCGACGAGGCCGGGTCGCGCCTGCGCATCAAGCGCATGGAGACCCCGCCCGACTACAAGGAGCTCGAGAACCAGCTCGCCCAGGTCGTCCAGCAGAAGAAGGAGGCGGTCGAGGCCCAGCGCTACGAAGAGGCGGGCAAGCTGCGCGACCGCGAGAAGGAGCTGCTCGACGAGAAGGAGACCAAGGAGCGCGAGATCAAGGACTCCGGCATCGACCTGTTCGACGAGGTCGACGAGGAGTCCATCGCCGAGGTCCTCTCCATCTGGACGGGCATCCCCGTCTACAAGCTGACTGAGGCCGAGACGGCCAAGCTGCTGCGCATGGAGGACGAGCTGCACAAGCGGGTCATCGGCCAGGAGGACGCCATCAAGGCGGTCAGCCAGGCCATCCGCCGCACGCGAGCCGGCCTCAAGGACCCGAAGCGCCCCAGCGGCTCGTTCATCTTCCTGGGCCCCTCCGGCGTGGGCAAGACCGAGCTGGCCAAGACCCTGACCGACTTCCTGTTCGGCGACGAGCAGTCGCTGATCCAGCTCGACATGTCCGAGTACATGGAGAAGCACACGGTCAGCCGCCTGGTGGGCTCGCCTCCGGGTTACGTGGGCTACGAAGAGGGTGGCCAGCTCACCGAAGCCGTCCGGCGCAAGCCGTTCTCGGTGGTGCTGTTCGACGAGATCGAGAAGGCCCACCCCGACGTGTTCAACACGCTCCTGCAGATCCTGGAGGAGGGTCGTCTGACCGACTCGCAGGGTCGGTCGGTCGACTTCCGCAACACCGTGCTGATCATGACCTCCAACCTGGGCACCCAGGACCTGCGCAAGGCCAACCTGGGCTTCTCCAAGGCCGACGAGGCCGTCAGCTACGAGCGCATGAAGGAGAAGGTCAACGATGCGCTCAAGGTGCACTTCCGCCCCGAGTTCCTGAACCGCATCGACGACACCATCGTCTTCCACGAGCTGTCCAAGAGCGAGGTGACCCAGATCGTCGACCTGATGATCAAGCGGGTGACCAAGCAGCTCGAGGGCCAGGGCCTGGGTCTCGAGCTGACCCCGGCGGCCAAGACCCATCTGGCCGACAAGGGCTACGACCCCACGTTGGGGGCCCGCCCGCTGCGCCGGGCCATCCAGCGCCTGGTGGAGGACGCCCTGTCCGAGCGGCTCCTGTGGAAGGAGTTCCGGGCCGGCGAGACCATCGTCGTCGACGCCGAGGTCGACCCCGAATCGCCCACCGGCGAGATGGTGATGACCTTCCACGCCATCGAGGGCTTCGAGCCTCCACCGGTCGAGATGGCCGAGGCCGGCCCCACCGAGTAGTCCTCGTCGCCGATCGTGTCCCGGCTCCGGCCGGGCCACGATCGGCGCTACGTTGACCCGCCGTGCCCGTCCCCCGCCTGCAACCGCGTCGCGTGGCGCGTGCCCTGGCCATGCTGGTGTGCGTCGTGGTGCTGGCCGGCTGCCAGGTCAAGGTGCTGGTGGACACCAAGGTCGCCCCGGACGGGTCGGGCACCATCACCGTGTCGGTCGGGCTCGACGCCGCAGGCGCTGGCCCAGGTCGGGGACCTGTCGTCCCAGCTCCGGGTGAGCGATCTGGAGGCGGCCGGGTGGAAGGTGACCAGCCCGACCCGTGACCACGACGGCTACACCTGGGTGCGCGCCTCCAAGCACTTCGCCGATCCCGCTCAGGCCACCGAGGTCATGAACGAGGTGAACGGCGCCAACGGCGCCTTCCGGGACTGGCAGGTGTCGCACTCCTCGTCGCTGTGGTCGACGGACTGGAAGGTGCACGGCACCGTCGACCTGCGCAAGGGCATGCAGACCTTCAGCGATCCCAAGTTGGATCAGGCCCTGGGCGCCAACGGCTACGACTCGATGATCGACCAGATCGAGAAGCGCGAGGGTCGCCCGATCTCCGACATGGTGGACGTCCAGGTGAGCGTGGAGCTGCCCGGCGCGGCCAAGGTGTACGCGCCCAAGCTGGCCGATGGGCACACGACGACGGTGGCGGTCACCCAGACCAAGGTCAGCCGGGCCGTCGGCGTGGCCGCCGTGGTCGCCGCCGTCGTGCTGTTGGGCCTGGCCCTGGTGCTCCTGCGCCGCCGCTTCGCCCGCCACCACCGGCGATACCAGCCCGAGCACTGACCGGGCGTCCGCGAAACCTGTCAGCTCAGCGACCGCATAGCGGTCGCTGAGCTGACAGGTTCACCCCGGGGACCCTGGGGACCCGGGGGGTGGGTGTCACAGGGGCTGGCTAGGGTCGGGCGATGCCCAAGACCCGGTCGGTGTTCCGGTGCCAGGAGTGCGGCGGTCCCAGCCCCAAGTGGGTCGGGCGCTGCCCGTCCTGTGGCGAGTGGAACACCCTGGTGGAAGAGCTCGACGGCGTCGACGACGTGGTCTTGGTCCCGGCGGGCGAGCGGGCCGTGCCCATCGCCGAGGTCGACTCCGTCGCCTGGCAGCCTCGCTCCACCGGCTCCGACGAGGTCGATCGGGTGCTCAGCGGCGGCCTGGTTCCCGGTTCGGTGACCCTGGTGGGCGGCGAACCAGGCGTGGGCAAGTCGACCCTGCTGCTCCAGGTGGCTTCGTCGGTGGCGCAGACGGGCGCCACCGTGCTCTACATCGCGGCCGAGGAGTCACCCCAGCAGGTGCGGTTGCGGGCCGAGCGCCTGGGCACCCTGGCGCCCGAAGCTCTACCTGGCCAGCGAGACGGCCCTGCCCAACCTGCTGGGCCAGGTCGAGGAGGTCGGCCCCGACCTGTTGGTGGTCGACTCCATCCAGACCATCTTCGAGCCGGCCCTGTCCTCGGCGCCGGGCTCGGTGGCCCAGGTCCGTGAGTGCACCGCCCGGCTGGTGCGGCTGGCCAAGAGCCGCGACCTGGCCACCGTCCTGGTGGGCCACGTGACCAAGGATGGCGCCCTGGCTGGTCCCCGGGTGCTCGAGCACGCGGTCGACACCGTCCTCTCCTTCGATGGCGATCGACACCACGCGCTGCGGTTGCTGCGGGCCACCAAGCACCGGTTCGGCACCACCGACGAGCTGGGGCTGTTCGAGATGGGCGACGGTGGCCTGCGGGCCGTGCCCGACGCCAGCGGCCTGTTCCTGGCCGACCGGCGTCCGGGCGTCTCCGGTTCGGCCGTGGTGCCCACCATCGAAGGCCACCGGCCCCTGCTGGTCGAGGTGCAGGGCCTGGTGGTCAAGTCGTCGCTGCCGTCGCCTCGGCGCTCGACCCAGGGCCTCGACGGCGGGCGCCTGCCCATGCTGCTGGCCGTGCTGGCCCGGCGGGCCGAGCACCGACCTGGGCGGCCTCGACGTCTACGCCCTGGCCGTGGGCGGCGTGAAGGTGGTCGATCCGGGCGCGGATCTGGGGGTGGCGCTGGCCCTGGCCTCGTCGCTGCACGACGTGGCCCTGCCCGACGGGCTGGTGGTGGTGGGCGAGATCGGCCTGGGCGGTGAGCTGCGCCAGGTGGCCCAGTGCCATCGCCGGCTGACCGAGGCGCTGCGGCTGGGCTACCGGCGAGCCATCGTGCCCCGGCTCTCGCCCGAGGCTCCGGCCGGCATCGACGTGGTGCGGGCCGCGACCCTGGCCGAGGCCCTCCAGGCGGTCGCCATCGGCCGGAGTGGCCCCGGGTCGGCCGGGTAGACTTCCGGGGTGACCCGCCGGCGAAGCGACGCGCTGCTCGAGGCCTTGGCGGTGGTCGCCCCGGGCAAGCCGCTGCGTGAGGGCCTCGATCGGGTCCTGCAGTCGAAGATGGGGGCCCTGATCGTGGTCGGCGACGGCCCCGAGGTGCTCAACATCTGCTCGGGCGGCTTCCTGCTCGACGCCGCCTTCAGCCCCCAACGCCTCTCCGAGCTGGCCAAGATGGACGGCGCCATCATCCTGGCGCCCGACGCCAGCCGCATCGCCCGGGCCAACGTGCACCTGGTGCCCAACCCGAACGTGCCCACCTCCGAGACCGGTACCCGCCACCGCACCGCCGAGCGGGTGGCCCGCTCGATCGACGTGCCGGTGGTGTCGGTGTCCGAGGAGCTGGGCATCATCGCCTGCTACGTGGGCGACCAGAAGCACCCGTTGGAGAACATCCCCCGGCTGCTCAACCGCTCCAACCAGGCCCTGCAGACCCTGGAGCGCTACCGCGCCCGCCTGGAGGAGGTGTCGGCCAACCTGTCGGCCCTCGAGATCGAGGACTTCGTGTCGCTGCGCGACGTCCTGGTGCTGCTGCAACGCACCGAGATGGTCCTGCGCATCGCCGAGGAGATCGACGAGTACGTGGTGGAGCTGGGCACCGACGGCCGCCTGGTCCGGCTCCAACTCGAGGAGGTGCTGGGCACCACCGCCGACGAGCGGCGCTCGGTGGTGCGCGACTACTTCACCAGCGACCCGAACTGGAGCCTCAGCGACGCCATGGATGCGCTGGCTCGGCTCGACACCGAGGCCCTGGTCGACCTGCGGACGGTGGGCGAGGTGCTGCACCTGCCCGAGGGCACCAACGACCTCGATCTCGGCCTCGAGCCCCGGGGCTACCGGTTGCTGTCGCGGATCCCCCGCATCCCCGAGCAGGTGATCGACCGCATCGTCGACCACTTCGGGGCGCTGTCGAAGATCATGCGAGCCACCATCGACGATCTCGACGATGTCGAGGGGGTGGGCGAGAGCCGGGCCCGGGCCATCAAGGAGGGCTTGTCCCGCCTGGCCGAGGCCAGCCTGCTCGACCGGTTCGCCTGACGCCCGACCTCACCGAATTGGAAACCTTTGCCCCCCGGAAGCCGCACATTTCGATGCCCAGCTTCCCGGGGGGCCGGGTGTAGAACGGGTCGATGCGCATCGAACTGAGCGACGGCACGCCGGCCGAGCTGGCCCGACCCACCGACGGGGAGGCCACCGGCGGCCTCGTGCTGTGTCCCGACATCATGGGCCTGCGCCCGCTGTTCGACGACCTGGCCCAGTCCCTGGCCGACGATCACGGTTGGGTGGTGGTGTCGCCCGAGCCCTTCCCGGGCCGTGAGGATCTGGCCCTGGCCGAGCGCATGGCCGCGGTGGGCGGACTGGATGATCTGGTGGCCCTGAGCACCTTGCAGCGCGCCGCCGACGCCACCGGCATGGAGCGGGTGACCGTGCTCGGCTTCTGCATGGGGGGCATGTGGGCGCTGAAGGCATCGGCCACCGGCCGCTTCCATCGGGCGGTGTCGTTCTACGGGATGATCCGGATGCCGGAGCACTGGCGGAGCCCGACCCTGGGCGACGCCATCGACTTCGTGACCGCGCCGGCCGCCTGTCCGGTGCTCGAGCTGGTGGGCAGCGAGGACCAGTTCGTGCCCATGGCCGACATCGCCGACCTGCAGGCGGTGGACGCGGCCGTGGTGATCTACGAGGGTGCCGACCACGGCTTCGTGCACGACGCCAGCCGTCCCACGCACCGGGCCGAGGACGCGGCCGACGCCTGGTCGCGCGCGTGGCCTTCTTGACCGGCTGAAGCCTGTCGATCGTGGGCCGGGGAAGGCGAGGGCCGCCCGGCCGGAGCCACTGGACCGATGGAACCCGGATGGCGAAGCGCCCGGAAGGAGGCTGGCCGACCAGAGGGCCAAGCAGTTGACTAGCGGGCGCGGCGTTCGAGCTGCTCGCGGTTGGTGATGCGGTAGCGGCGATCGCTCTGGTCGATCCAGCCCAGGCGGATGAACGAGGCGATCGCCTTGTTCACCCGCTCCCGGGACGCCCCCACCATGCCGGCCAGCTCCTCCTGGGTCACGGGCAGCGAGAACTCGTCGGCGTCGCCCGAGAGCTCCAGCAGGCGCTTGGCCGTGCGGCCGGTGACGTCGAGGAACACCGAATCGGCCAGGGCCTCGTCGGTGTTGCGGATGCGGCCGGCCAGCAGCGCCACCACCTTCCACAGCAGCGCCGGCCGCCCCTCGTAGAGGCGCCGGAGCGGATCGTAGGGCAGGGCGATGACCTCGGAGGGCTCGAGGGCCCGGGCCTCGGCCGATCGGGGCAGGTTGTCGAACAGGGGCATCTCGCCGAACAGGTCGCCACGCTCCATCAGCGCCAGCACCGATTCCCGGCCGTCGATCGACCGGTTGGCGATGGCCACCCGACCCGAGACCACGACGAACAGCTCGTGCGGTTCGTCGTTCTCGCTGAACAGCAGATCGCCGCGGTTCAGGACGCGCACGGCCGCGGCGGCGGCGATGGCATCGACCTCCGTCAGGTTCCAGATCGGCGAACAGCTCGACGGCCGCCAACAGGTCACGCTCGGGCACCCGGCGATGCTATCGGGGCACTCGGCGACGACGTCGGCGAGCGTGGCGTCGGTGGGGCGCCGACGGCGGCCCCGGCCTCATTTGTGGACCGGCGCTGCCGATCCCTACCCTGGAAAGGCATCTGGTCGCGTTCTTCGTTTCGGGAGTTCCATGTCCTTCGACGTCGGTGACAAGGTCGTCTATCCCCACCACGGTGCGGCGGTGATCGAACGCCGCGAGATGAAGTTCGTGTTCGGCGAGGAGAAGGAGTACCTGGTGCTGCGCCTGGCCTACGGGGACCTCATGTTGTCGGTGCCCACCGACAACACCGACGAGGTCGGGCTGCGCGACGTCATCAACGACGAGGAGGTCGAGGAGGTGTTCGCCGTCCTGCGCAAGAAGGAGGCGCGGATGCCCACCAACTGGTCCCGTCGGTTCAAGAACCACGTCGAGAAGCTGAAGTCGGGCGACATCTACCAGGTGGCCGAGGTGGTGCGGAACCTGTCGCTGCGCGAGAAGGACAAGGGCCTGTCGGCCGGCGAGAAGCGGATGCTGGCCAAGGCCCGCCAGATCCTGGTGTCGGAGCTGACCTTCGCCATCAACGTGTCCGAGGACGAGGCCGAAGCCAAGCTCGACGAAGCGCTGGCCTGAGCGCCGCGTCGCTCGCCTGCCCTCCCATGTCCGAGCACCGGTGAGCGTCTGGGCGGTCGTGGTGGCCGCCGGTGGCGGCCAGCGGTTCGACCCGGTCCGGCTCAAGCAGCACGAGAAGGTCGGGTCCTGGCGGGTCCAGGACCTGTCCATGCAGGCGGCGCGATCGCGTGGCCGAGGGCGTCGTGCTCGTCACCCGGCCGGAGTTCGCGGCCGAGCCCGAACCGCTGGCTGATCGGGTGGTGGCGGGGGGTGCCACCCGATCGGCATCGGTCCGCTGCGGCCTCGACGCCGTGCCTGAGGACTGCGACATCGTGGTCGATCCACGACGCCGCCCGCCCGCTGGCATCGGCCGAGTTGTTCGCGGCCGTGGTCGGCGCCGTGGCGGCCGGTGCCGACGCCGCCATCCCGGCAGTGGCGGTG
Organism: uncultured Microthrixaceae bacterium; assembly: GCA_963793965.1. Lineage (GTDB taxonomy): Bacteria > Actinomycetota > Acidimicrobiia > Acidimicrobiales > Acidimicrobilacustridaceae > UBA4742. The sequence goes on along the minus strand of CAWCCB010000001.1, from coordinate 189,618 downwards.
TCCGACACCATCAAGCGGGTGGCCGATGGCCAGGTGACCGAGACGATCGATCGGGACGGCCTGGTGGCGGTGCAGACCCCGCAGGCGTTCCGCCTGGGCGCCCTGCGCGCCGCCGCACGCAGGCGGGGCCGAGGCCACCGACGACGCCGCCCTGGTGGAGGCCGCCGGAGGCCGGGTGGTGGTCGTGCCCGGCGAGCCCGCCAACCTCAAGATCACCACCAAGGACGACCTGGCCGTGGTCGGGATGCGGATGCGCTGAGGTGCCCCGGGCGCCCCGCCACCGGCCGGCCACCCGCACCGAGTAGCTTGCCGGGGATGCCCATCCGTGTCGGCCTCGGCTTCGACGTGCACGCGTTCAGCGACGAGCCCGATCGGGTGCTGCGCCTGGGCGGCGTGTCCTTCGCCGGCCAGCGGGGCCTGCTCGGCCACAGCGACGCCGACGTGGTGGCCCACGCCTGCGCCGATGCGCTGCTGGGCGCGGCCGCGCTCGGTGACCTGGGGACCCACTTCCCCGACACCGATCCCGAGTGGTCGGGGGCCGACAGCCTGGTGCTGTTGCGTTCGGCCTGTGAACGGGTGCGGGCGCAGGGCTGGCAGCCGGTCAACGTGGACTGCGCGGTGGTGCTGGAGGCGCCCAAGGTGGCCCCGCACCGGGTCGAGATGGAGGAGCGGCTGAGCTCGGCGGTGGGCGCCCCGGTCTCGGTCAAGGCCAACCGGGCCGAGGGCCTCGGTGCCATCGGTCGGGGCGAGGGCATCGCCTGCTACGCGGTGGCCCTGGTGGAGACGTCGTGAGCCCGGCCCGCAAGTCCCCCCGGTCGTCATCGTCCCGGGGACCCAAGCCGCCGCCCAAGGCCAGCCGCGGCCGAGGCGCGTCGTCGGGCCAAGACGGCCAAGCCGGCCCGCTCGCCGGCGGCGGAGAAGGCCGTGGCCGCCCGCCAGGCCCGCCACGCGGCGGCGTCGGTGCGCAAAGTCCGACCGTCCGGGCGGCTCAGCCCGCGTCGGGTCGTGGCGGCCGTCCCGGTGGTCGCTGCCGGTCGGGGTGGCGATCCGCTTTCGACCCGACGCACCGGCCCCAAGGGTCTGGGCGGGGATCAGGTGGAGGGCCGCCAGGCCGTCCGGGAGCTGCTGTTGGCCGGCACCCGGCGCGTGCGTGAGGTGTGGATCGCCGCCGACCAGGACGATTCGGCGGTGCTCGACGACATCGCCGAGCTGGCCCAGAGCCTGGGCGTGCCCGTCCAGGACGTGACCCGCACCAAGCTCCACTCGGTGGCCCGCACCGAGTCCCCCCAGGGCGTGCTGGCCCGCGCCGGCGAGCTGCCCGAGACCGACCTGGACGACCTGGTGGTCACCCCCAAGGGGGGCGCGCCGCCGTTCCTGTTGGCCACCGACGGCATCACCGATCCGGGGAACCTGGGGGCCCTGCTGCGCTCGGCCGAGTGCGCGGGCGTGACCGGGGTGGTGCTGCCGCGACATCGGGCCGTGCACATCACCCCGACCGTGACCAAGGCGGCGGCCGGCTCGATCGAGTACCTGCGCTTCGCCCTGGTCGGGGGGCTGCCCACCGCCATCCGTCACCTCCAGGAGGCCGGCGTGTGGGTGGTGGGACTCGACGCCGGCGGCGCCCGCCGGCTGTTCGACCTGGAGGTGGCGGATCGGCCCATCGCCCTGGTGCTCGGGGCCGAGGGCGCCGGACTGTCACGCCTGGTCCGCGAGCGGTGCGACGAGGTGGTGTCGATCCCCCTGGGTGGTCAGCTCGGCTCGCTGAACGTGGCCGCGGCCGGGGCGGTCGCCTGCTTCGAGGTGGCTCGACGCCGCCCGGTCCGATGACGGCACCCGCTCGATGACGGCGCGGTCGGGTCGGTCTGGTCGCCCTGGCGTGCGCCGCTGGTCGCTGGTGGGCGCCGCCTGCAGCCCGACCAACCGGTCCACGTCGTCGAGCTCGACGGTGGGCAAGCAGACGACGCTGCCCCAGACCAAGGGCTACACCTGCCACGATCCGGTGGGCGACATCAGCCTCGACCCGGCCGCGGCCGGCAAGCTGACCCAACCCGCCGGCATCGACCTGGTCGAAGCCTCGGCGTTGGTCAAGGGCGACACCCTGGACGTCAGCTTCACCACCAACGGTCCCATCGCCGAGGTGCCCCAGCCGCTGTTCGACGTGCAGCAGGGTGATCCGTCCGTGGCGCCGGAGCTCAGCTTCGAGCTGCGGGCCCAGCCGGTGACGCCGCCAACCCGGCCGGACCGTGGAACGTGGTGCTGCACACCTTCAAGGGCGGCAACGAGGCCAAGACCGATCTGGCCGCGCCGGTCACCGTGCAGGGCAACACGCTGTCCTACCAGGTTCCGCTCAACCAGATCCCGGCGGTGGTCAGCCTGCAGTGGCAGTTCGGGACCAGCAGCGTCCAGCCGAACGGCTCCGTGCCCTACGACGACTGCAGCAGCTTCACCGCCACCACCACGACCGGCTAGGCCCTTCGGTCGGCAAGCCTCCCTGCGGGCGGCTTCGCCATCTGGGTGTCATCGGTCCAGCGGCTCCAGCCTGGCGGCCTCCGCCTTCCTAGGTCGTCTGGTCAGCGATCGCGCCAGACCTTCTCGGGGGTGGCCGGCATGTCCAGGTGACGGACGCCCAGGTGGGACAGGGCGTCGACCACGGCGTTGTGCACGGCCGGGGTGGAGCCGATGGTGCCCGACTCGCCGATGCCCTTGGCGCCCAGCGCGTTGAGCGGGGTGGGCGTCTCCATCACCACCCGCTCGAACAGGGGGAGCTCGGCCGCCGAGATCACCGTGTAGTCGGCGAAGGTGGCGGTCAGGGGGTTGCCGTCCTCGTCGTAGCGGACCTCCTCGTAGATGGCCTGGGCCGCGCCCTGGGCCAGGCCGCCGTGGACCTGGCCCTCGGCCAGCATCGGGTTGAGGATCACGCCGGCGTCGTCGACCGCCACGCAGCCGCACCAGGCGCACCTCGCCGAGCTCGGGATCGATCTCCACCACCGCCAGGTGGGCCCCGAAGGGGAAGGTGGCCTTGGCGTCGGCCAGATCCGACAGGCCGGCCAGGGGGTCTTCGCCCTCGACGGCCAGCTCCTCCCAGCCCAGGCCGATGCTGGGGCTGCCGGCCACGTGGAAGCGGCCCTCGTCGCGGTCCAACACGATGTCCTCGGGGGCGGCCTCGAGCAGGTCGGCGGCCCGCTGGCGGGCCACGTCGAGCAGCTTGCCCGAGGCGTCGTGCACCGCCGCGCCGGCCAGCTGCACCGATCGCGACCCGCCCGTGACCGACCCGGTGGGGATCACGTCGGTGTCGCCGTGGGTGACCTCGACCCGATCCATGGGGATGCCCAGGCGGTCGCTGACCAACATGGCCCAGGCCGTGTGGTGGCCCTGGCCGTAGGGGTTGGAGCCGGTCTTGACCAGCACGGTGCCGTCGGGGCGCAGCTGGACCTCGCCGTACTCGGCTCCGCCGCCGGTGACCTCGACGTAGACGGCCAGGCCGATCCCCATCAGGATCGGGTCGCCGGCGGCCCGGCGGCGGGCCTGTTCGGCCCGCAGCTCGTCGTAGCCCGCCGTCTCCAGCAACAGGTCGAGGGCGCGGGCGTAGTCGCCGCTGTCGTACTCGGTGCCGGTCGGGGTGGTGACCGGGAAGGCGTCGGCCGCCAGCAGGTTGCGGCGGCGCACCTCGGCCGGGTCCATGCTCGATCTCGGTGGCGTAGCGGTCGATCATGCGCTCCAGGCAGGCGGCGGCCTCGGGACGGCCGGCCCCGCGGTAGGCCACCAGCGGCGTGGTGTTGGTCACCACGCTGGTGGCCGAGAACTCGACGTCGCCCATCTCGTAGACACCGGTGGTCATCATCCGGGTCATGTAGGGCAGCACCGCGCCCATCGACGGGTAGGCGCCGGAGTCCTGCACCACCGTCAGCTTGTAGGCGGTGATCCGGCCGTCGCGGGTGCCGCCCAGGGTGGCCACCTGGCGCTGGGCCCGACCGTGGCCCATGGCCACCATGTTCTCGCTGCGGGTCTCGACCCACCGCACCGGTCGTCCCACCCGCCGGGACAGATCGCCCAGCAGGAGCAGCTCGGGGGTCGAACCGGCCTTGGCCCCGAAGCTGCCGCCCACGTCCGGGCACACCACCCGGACCTCGCTCTGGTCGAGCCCGTACACCTCGGCGATGGCGTCGCGGACGGGGTGGGCGCCCTGGCAGGACTGGTACTGGATCAGCCGGCCGCCGTCCCACCACGCCGCACCCGACCGACCCTCGATGGGGCTGGGCGCCAGGCGCTGGTTGACCATCTCCTGGGTCACCACCACCTCGCAGCCCGAGAAGTCGACGGGTGGTCCGGCGTGATCCAGCGTCCACACCACGTTGGTGCCGGCCTCGGCGAACAGGACGATCCCGTCGTCGGTGGCCGCGCCCGGATCGACCAGGGCGGCCAGGGGCTCGTAGTCGACGAACACGGCCTCCGCCGCGTCGGGGCCCTGGGCCCGTGTCTCGGTCACGATGGCCACGATGGGCTCGCCCACGAAGCGCACGGTGTCCCGAGCCAGCAGGGGCCGGGTCATGGCCGCGTTGAACATGGGCATCAGCGCGCCCAGGTCGGCCAGGTCCAGGTCCGCGGCGGTGATCACGGCCAGGACGCCGGGCATGGTCCGCGCCTCGTCCACGTCGAGGGCGGCCAGGCGGGCGTGGGCCATGGTGGCGCGCACGTAGGTGACGAAGGCGGCGTCGGGCAGGTCGAGATCGTCGACGTAGGTGCCGCCGGTGGTGAGCAGCGCCGGGTCCTCCCGACGCAGCACGCGGTGACCGAGGATGCTCATGGCGCCTGACGCTATCGGCTGACCGTTCGAGCTGTGGACGGTCGCGATGCTGAGCATGGGCGACGGAGCGCGGACGGCCCGGCGGTGTCCTAGAGTCACCCTCCATGACGACACCGGTCGAATACATCGTGATCGAGTTCCCCGGCAACCAGTTCAACGGCGATGTGGTGCCGGCGCTGGCCGAACTGATCGACAACGGCACCGTGCGGCTCATCGATCTGCTGTTCGTGACCAAGGACGCCTCGGGCGCCGTGGGCTGGTTCGAGCTGGGCGATCTCGACTCCGAGGTGGCCCAGGCCTTCGAGCTGCTCGAAGGCGAGATCGGCGGGCTGGTCAGCGATCAGGACGCCGAGGAGGTGGCCGCCAACCTGTCGCCGGACAGCTCGGCTGCCATCCTGGTGTGGGAGAACACCTGGGCCGAGCGCTTCGCCCAGGCCGTGGTGGGATCGTCCGGGCCAGGTCGTGGCCCACGAGCGCATCCCCGCCGAGGTGGTGGCCCTGGCCATGGCCGCCCTCGAAGAAGCCTGAGACCGAGTGCCCCAGATCGACCACCCGAGATCGACGAAAGATCGAGAGGACTGACATGCCCCTGATGCGACGAGGTGTTGGACGCGTAGGACGACCCGGACTGGTCGGCACCGTGGCCCGAACCGCGGTCGTGGCCGGCACCGCCACCGCGGTGGTCGGCGGCGTGTCCCGCCACCAGCAGAACAAGCAGGCGGAGCAGCAGCAGGCCGCGGCCTACCAGGCCGAACAGGCCGCCCCGCCGCCCCAGGAGTACGCGCCGCCGCCACCCCCGCCGCCGGCCGCGGCCCCGAGCGAGGACTCGACCTTGGACCAGCTCAAGCAGCTGGGCGAGCTGCACCAGAGCGGGGTGCTCACCGACGAGGAGTTCGCGGCCCAGAAGGCCAAGATCCTGGGCAGCTGACTCCTGGTCGGGCGTCCGTAGACTGATGCGATGACCGAGCAGACCGACCAGGCCATCCTCGACCAGATCCACCAGCTGATGGTCGAGGAGCACGAGCTCTCCCAGGCCAACGTGGGTGGTGGGGGCGCGCCTGGCGTGGCCGACCGACTGGGTGAGGTCGATGTCGAGATCGACCGTCTGTGGGACCTCATCCGCCAGCGCCGGGCCCGCCGACGCGCCGGCGAGGACCCCGATGGCGCCAGCCTGCGCCCGGCCGGCACCGTGGAGGGCTACCAGCAGTAGCTGGCCGGTCGGCGGACGCAGGCGGGCCAGATCGTCGCATCAGCCGCTCGCCACGTCGTCCGCCTCGGCGAAGGTGATGCGGTTGTTGACCGGATCGATGACGGTGAACTCGGTGCCGCCCCACGGCGGGCGCTCCAGCCCGGGCCGGTTGTTCTTGTAGCGCTTCTCGGTCAGCTCGGTGTGCAGGTCGTGGACGCCGGTGATCAGGACGCGCACGTGGATGCCAGGCGAGCCGTCGCCGTGGTGTTCGGACAGGTGGAGCACGATGCCGTCGCGGCTGACCTGGATGTAGAGCGGCGCATTCGGCTCGAAGCGGTGCTCCCAGTCGACCTGGAAGCCGAGCCAGTCGACGTAGAACTCGCGGGTCTTGGCCTGGTCGAAGCTGCGGAAGATCGGGACGGTGCTGAGGTGGGTGATGGCCATCCGAGAAGTGTTCGCCCGCGAGCCTGCGCCCACAACCCCCACCCTCAGGACCCACGCCATGGCGCCGATGCTGTTCGCCATCGCGCGGCTGAACCTCTTCAGGAGCAACCCACGTTCGTCACGATGGGATGCGACTACGGCGGGTGACGGAGTGGTGGGTCACGGCTCGATGCGACGGACGGACGGAGCCCGGGGTGGGATTCGAACCCACGACATCCGCTTTACAAGAGCGGCGCTCTGGCCAGCTGAGCTACTCGGGCGAGTCCGCTCCGCCGTCGCCGCCGGACCGGCACCCCAAGCGTACGCGGCCCGGCATCCGGCCACGGCCTTCAATCCTCCCGCCGGCGGCCACCGCGGTCTGTGCACCCCCACGGTGCACAGAACGGATGGACCACCCGGATGGCCAAGAAGGAGGGCCCAAGAAGGCGCAGGCCGCCAGGCCGGAGCCGCTGGACCGATGACAGGCGGATGCCGAAGGCGCCCGCAGGGAGGCTTGCCGACCGGAGGGCCGGGAAGGCGCAGGCCGCCAGGCCGGAGCCGCTGGACCAGATGACAGGCGGATGCCGAAGGCGCCCGCAGGGAGGCCCCGCCCGACCGGAGGGCCAAGAGGCAGGGTGCTTGCAATGGGGGGAGCGGTGCAGCACAGTTCCGAGATGGAGTTCACCAGTCGCGATCGGGCCATCCTCGACTTCGAGCGCTCCTGGTGGACTGAGTCCGGTCCCAAGGAAGCTGCCATCCGCGAGCGCTTCGAGCTCTCCGGGGCCCGGTACTACCAGATCCTCAACGAGCTGCTCGAGAGCGACGAGGCCTACGAGTACGACCCGCTCGTCGTCCGTCGGCTCCGTCGGCTGCGCGATCGTCGGCGGCGCGCCCGCCACGAGGGGTACCAGGCCACCGAGCATCCAGGCCGGTGACCGCCCCGTCTGGCGCGGGCCCGGGTTCGGGCGGCGCCTCACCGCTGGGTGAGGACCGACGCGCCACCGTGGCCGGCGCCATCCTGGTGGTGGTGGCCGTGGCTCATCGGCGTGATCCTGCTGGCCAAGGGTTTCAGCGACGACGGCGGGTTCCTGTCCACCTCGAAGAAGTCCTCCAGCGCGACCACGACCACCACCGCCGCGGGCCACGCCACCACCACCACCGAGGCGGTCGACCCGGCCACGGTGAAGATCTACGTGGCCAACGCCAGCGGCAAGGCCGGGGCGGCCAGCAAGGTGAGCACGGTGCTGGCCGGCAAGCAGTACCCGGCTCCGGCGGTGGGCAACGCCGCCACCGCCGCCACCACGATGGTCTACTACCTGCCCGGCAACGCGCCGCAGGCCCAGCTGGTGGCCTCCAGCCTCGACCTGCCGTCCTCGGCCGTCGCGCCCATGCCCAGTCCGGCGCCGGTGGCCTCCTTGGGATCGGCCACCGTGCTGGTGGTCATCGGCACCGACGGCGCCCTCGACGCGGTGGAGAGCGGCAACCCGACCACCACGGCCAGCACCACGACGGCCAAGGCGACCACCACGACCAAGAAACCCTGAGCAGGTGGCAGCCGGGTCGCTGGGGCGAGCCGTCGACACGCTGCTCGGCCAGGTGGCCGAGACCGGGGTGTTCACCGACTTCGACGGGACCATCTCCGAGATCGTGGACGAGCCCAGCCACGCCGTCCCGCTGCCGGGCGCGGCCGCGGCGCTGGGCCAGCTGGCCGAGCGCTTCGGGCGTGTGGCCGTGCTGTCCGGGCGACCGGTCAGCTTCCTGGCCCCGTGGTTCCCGCCCCAGGTCCTGCTGTCGGGCCTCTACGGGCTCGAGCTGGTGATCAACGGCCAACGCCTGGATCACCCCCTGGGCGGCGTCTGGCGCGAGGTGGTCGACGACGTGGCCACGCTGTCGCGGGCCCGGGGTCCCGAAGGCATGCGGGTCGAGGCCAAGGGCCTGTCGCTCACCCTGCACTACCGCGGCCGGCCCGAGCGCCAGGACGACGTGCGCCACTGGGCCGAGCACCAGGCGTCGCGGTCGGGCCTCGACGTCCGTCCCGCCCGACTGTCCTACGAGCTGCATCCGCCCATCGACGTGGACAAGGGCACCTCGTTGCTGGAGCTGGCCGACGACCTGTCGGCCGTGTGCTTCCTGGGCGACGACGTGGGCGACCTGCCCGCCTTCGACGCCCTGGACCAGCTGGCCGGGTCGGGCACGGCTGCCGTGCGAGTCGGGGTGCGCAGCGCCGAGGTGGCCCCGGCGCTGCTCGAGCGCGCCGACCTGGTGGTCGACGGCCCTCCCGGTGCGCTGGAGCTGCTTCAGGCGTTGGCCGCGGCCAGCTGATCGGCCAGCCAGTCGCGGGGGCTGCGCCCGCGGGCCCGCTCGACCAGGCGCTCGGCCTGGTGGACCCGGCGGTCCGGCGGGGTGGCCAGGGCGTCGGCCAAGGCGTCGGCGGTGGCGGTGATGTCGTAGGGATGCACCCGCCGCACCACCCCTTCCAGCTCGGCCCAGGCCCCGGCCTCGGGGCTCAGCAGCACCACGCCGTGGCGCTCGTTGACCAGCGCGCCCTCCTTGGCCACCAGGTTGAGGCCGTCGCGCACCGGGTTGACCAGCAGCGCGTCGTAGCGACGCAGGGCGGCGATGGAGCGGGGGTGGTCGTCGCCGATGAAGGCCAGGATGGGGGTCCAGGACGGGCGTGGCCCAGCGCTGGTTGACCTGGTCGATGACCCGCTCCACCTCCTGGCGGTAGGCCAGGTACTCGGGCAGCCCCTCCCGGGACGGATAGACGAAGGCGCCGAAGACCACGCGCTCGCGCCACTGCGGGTAGCGGTCGAGCAGGTCGTCGTAGGCCAGGAATCCTCGCACCAGGTTCTTGGACAGCTCGATGCGGTCGACTCGGGCGATCAGCGCACGGTCCCCGACCTGCTCGTCCAGCGAGGCCAACGCCTCGGCGCAGGCGGGTCCCCCGGCCACCCCGGCCAGGTCCTCGGGATCCGGCGCCAGCGGCGCCACGAAGGTCCTGGGCTCGTGGCCCAGCCACAGGCGACAGTCGGCGGTGAAGGCCTCGGCCCAGCGGGGTGCGTGGAATCCGCAGGCGTGGTGTCCGGCCAGCCCTTCGAGCAGCTCCACGGCCACGGCGTCGGGCAGCACCCGGAGCCAGTCGGGCCCGGCGAACGGGGTGTGGGAGAAGTGGACCGAGACCAGGTCGGGTCGTCGCTCGGCCAGCATCGGCCCCAGCAGGCTCAGGTGGTAGTCCTGCACCAGCACCACCGCGTCCGCGGGCGCCTGGGTCGCGACGGCCTGGGCGAAGGTCTGGTTGACCCGTCGGAAGGCGTCCCAGGCCCGGGTGAAGTGCCGGTCGAAGCGGGGTCGGCGGGCCAGCTCCCACAGGCCGTGGTGCAGGAACCAGAGCGTGGCGTTGCCCACCACGTCATAGGCCATGCGGTAGTCCTCGGGATCGAGGGCCAACAGGGCGGTGTGCAGCCCCTCGGCCTGGGTGCGACCCGAGCGCGCCGCCCTCCGGTCGCCCTCGGACATGGCCGCGGCCACCCACAGGGCGTCGGTGCCGACCATGAGCGGGGCCAGCCCCGACACCAGGCCGCCGGCGCCCCGTCTGGCCACCAACTCGTCGTCCGAGCCCAGCCGTGAACGACACCGGGCCCCGGTTCGAGACCAGCACCACCGGCCGATCACCGCTCGAACCGGAGCCAGCCGGGGAGGGGGCGTCGGTCATGGGACGATCATGCCCCAGCGGCGGTGACCGGGCGGACCCGCTACACAATGGCGATGCACGTGGTCGCCGCGCCTGACAAGTTCCGGGGGACGGCATCGGCCGCCGAGGTGGCCGACGCCATCGCCCGGGCCGTCGAGGCGGCGGGACACACCTGTGACCGGGCCCCCATGGCCGACGGCGGCGAAGGCACCCTGGACGTGCTGGGCGGCGCCAACCGCTCCACCACCGTGACCGGACCTCTGGGCGACCCGGTGGAGGCTGGGTGGCGCCTGCACCGGCGCCGGGCGGTGATCGAGATGGCCCGGGCGTCGGGGTTGGAGCTGGCTGGCGGCGCCGAGGACAACGACCCGATGGCCGCCACCACCGCGGGCACCGGCGAGCTCATCGCCGCCGCGGTGGAGAGCGGCGCCACCCGCGTCCTGGTGGCGGTGGGCGGGTCCGCCACCACCGACGGAGGGCTGGGGGCGCTGCGGGCGCTGTCGCCGCTGCCGCGCCTGCGAGGGGTGGAGCTGGTGGTGGCTTGCGACGTGCGCACCGAGTTCGTCGACGCCGCCCGCCTGTTCGGGCCCCAGAAGGGAGCCACGCCGGCGCAGGTCCGGCTGCTCACCGCCCGCCTCGAGCGCCTGGCCGACGTCTACCTCCACGACCACGGGGTCGACGTGGGTCAGCTGGTCGGCTCGGGCGCGGCGGGCGGCCTGGCCGGTGGTCTGGCCGCGGCCGGCGCCCACCTGGAGAGCGGGTTCGACGTGGTGGCCGAGGAGACCGAGCTGTTCGATCGGCTCGAGCACGCCGATCTGGTCATCACCGGCGAGGGGTTCCTCGACGCCGAGTCCTTCGACGGCAAGACGGTGGGCGGCGTGGCCGGGCTGGCTGCCCACCTCGATCTCCCGGTCCTGGCCGTGGTGGGTGACTGCTTCGACGACGCCGACCAGTGGATCGATGCCATCTCGCTGGTCGACCGGGTGGGCGACGACCGGGCCCGCCACGACACCCTGGCCGCCGTCGAGTCGGTCGTGCGCCGAGCGCCTGTCCGAACGGCCAGTCTGAGCTAGGCCGAGGAGCGGCGGTACTCGGGCACCTCCACCAGGGGCGGGCGCTCGGTCACGTCCACCACCTCGGGATCGCGCCCGGGTCGGACCAGCACCTCGGTGGTGCCCACCAGATCCGGCGCCGCCCGATGCAGGGCGGCCTGCAGGACGGCCTGCGCCTGAGGGGAGAGCTGGTCGAGGGGGCGGTTGCGGTGGATCCGCTGGCCGAGATCGACCTGGACCATGGCCCCCAGCCCGAACCGGGCCTCGATGTCGATCAGCAGCCCCAGGTCGACGCCGTAGCCCTCGATGAACGGCAGCTGCTCGAGGATCTCGCGACGACCGGCGTACTCGCCGGCCAGCGGCTGCACGAACGGGGCCAGCTGCGGGAACAGCAGCGACACCACCGGTCGGGCCACCAGCTCGGTGACCCGGCCCCCCTGGTCGCCGTCCACCGGGCGCTCGTAGAAGCCCTTCACGAAGGCCACGTCCGGGCCGGGTCAGCAGCGGACCGACCAGGCCGACCACGAAGGTGGGGTCGAACTGGCGCACGTCGGCATCGCACCAGGCGATGAGGTCGCCCCGGGAGGCGTAGAGCGACTTCCACAGCGCCTCGCCCTTGCCGTGGCCGTGCCCGTAGCCGGTGAGGATCTCATCGGCGCGCAGGATGGTGGCCCCGGCGTCGGCCGCCACCTGGGCGGTGCGGTCGGTCGAGTGGTCGTCGATGACCAGCAGCTCGTCCACCAGCGGCCAGCGCTCCATCAGGGTGCGACGGATGGCGTCGACGATCAGGCCCACCGTCTCCTGTTCGTCGCGGGCCGGCAGGCAGACCGAGATCAGCCGCCCGGCCTTGTCGGCGACGAGGCGGGCGGGGTCGAACTCCCCGGCGCGGAAGGTCCGCAGCATGGCTGCTGGCACCCCTTCATGGTCACCGACAACCCCCGGCCCTGGCAAGGCGACGTAGGTTGTCGAACATGATCGGAACGGACTGGCGTGACTCGGAGCCGTGGTGGCCCGAGGAGCCCGATCCGCCACCCGGCGCACCCAACGTGGTGCTGATCGTGCTCGACGACGTGGGCTACGCCCAGCTCGGCTGCTACGGCTCCGACATCGACACGCCCGTGATCGACGCCCTGGCCGCCGGGGGCGTGCGACTGGCCAACTTCCACACCACCGCGCTGTGCTCGCCCACCCGCTCGTGCCTGCTCACCGGACGCAACCACCACCGCAACGCCATGGGGCGGGTGGCCGATCTGGCCATGGGCTACCCCGGCTACTGGGGCCAGATCCCCATCGAGAACGGGTTCCTGTCCGAGATCCTGGGCCAGGAGGGCTACGCCTCCTACGCGGTGGGCAAGTGGCACCTGACCCCCGATGAGGACACCCACATGGGTGCGTCGCGGCGGACCTGGCCGCTGGGTCGCGGCTTCGACCGGTGGTACGGCTTCCACGGCGGCGAGACCCACCAGTTCGCTCCCGCGCTCTACCACGACAACCACGCCGTGGCTCCGCCCGGGACCTTCGAGGACCGGCTACCACCTGAGCGAGGACCTGGCCGATCGGGCCATCGAGTTCCTGGGCGACCTGCGGGCCGTCGACGATCAGCGCCCGTTCTTCCTGTACTTCGCCAGCGGGGCCTGCCATTCCCCCCACCAGCCGCCGGAGGCGTGGGCGCAGCGCTACCGGGGCCGGTTCGACGACGGTTGGGACGCGTGGCGCGAGCGCACCTTCTCCCGCCAGCTGGCCATGGGCCTGGTGCCCGAGGGCACCGAGCTGTCGCCGCGCCCGCCCTGGGTGCCGGCCTGGGACGACCTGGATCCCGCCGACCAGGCGGTGGCGGCACGGTTCATGGAGTGCTTCGCCGGCTACCTGTCCCACACCGACGCCCAGATCGGCCGGGTGCTCGACTTCATCGACCAGCGCGCCGAGCGCGACAACACCCTGGTGATGGTGGTGTCGGACAACGGGGCCAGCGCCGAGGGCGGGGCCCAGGGGTCGATCAACGACGCCCGGCTGACCAACCTGGACCCGGCCGGTCCTCGCGAGCTGCGTCGGCGCATCGACGAGATCGGCACCCCCAGCACCCACAACAACTACCCGTGGGGCTGGACGATGGCCGGCAACACGCCCGTTCCGGCGCTGGAAGCGCGAGGTGCACGAGGGCGGCGTGGCCGATCCCTGCATCGTGAGCTGGCCGGCTCGGCTGGGCGCCGCGGCCGGCACCATCCGCCACCAGTTCGCCCACGCCATCGACGTGGCCCCGACCGTGCTCGAACTGGCCGGCCTGTCGGCGCCCGAGGTGGTGGGCCACGTGCCCCAGAGCCCGGTCGACGGCACCAGCTTCGCCTACCTGCTGGGACCCGACGGTGGCCGACCAGCCCGAGCGGCACCACACCCAGTACTTCGAGATGTTCGGATCCCGCGCCATCTACCACCGGGGCTGGAAGGCGGTGACCTTCAAGCCGCTCGGTCCCATGTACGACGACGGGCGGGACTGGATGGGGCCCTTCGACGAGGATCCCGTGGGAGCTGTACCACGTGGCTCACGACCTGTCCGAGATGCACGACCTGGCGGCCGAGGAGCCCGACCGGCTGGCCGAGATGGTCGAGCGGTGGTGGGCCGAGGCCCGCGCCAACCAGGTGCTGCCCCTGGACAACCGGGTGCTCTACACCATCCTCAACCCCCGCCCCAGCCGGCTGCGCGGACCGCCTCGAGCTACCGCTACCTGCCCCACGGTGCCCCGGTGCCCGAAGCCGTGGCCGTGGACGTGCGCAACCGCTCGCACCGCATCCTGGTCGACGCCGACTTCGGGTCGCGCGGGCGACGGGGTGCTGCTGGCCCTGGGATCGGTGCTGGGCGGGCTGGTCGCTGCACGTGCTCGACGGCCGGTTGCGCTACGCCCACAACCTGTACGGCAAGCAGGTCGACGTGCTGGAGACCGACCCGCCGCTGGCTCCCGGCCGCCACCAGGTCGGGCTTCGCCTTCGACAGGACCGCGGAGCACGCCGGCGACATCCGCCTGTGGTGCGACGACCAGACCCTGGCCACCGGTCGCATCGAGCGGTTCACGCCGGCCAAGTTCACCGGCACCGGCGTCGGGCTGACCTGTGGCTACGAGATGGGCCCGGCGGTCGGGCCCGGGCTACCTGGCCCCGTTCCGCTTCGCCGGCGCCATCCACGACGCGGTGGTGGAGGTCACCGGTCGCCCGGCTCGCAACCCCCTGGCCGAGTTCGAGGCCATCATGTTGCAGCAGTGACCCCCTGAGGGATCCGGGCGCGGAACCGGACCCCGATATCGCGGCCCGGATCGGGCGTTCATCGGGGACAGGAACCGGTGGAACGGCCGTATACGCTGCCGGCCATGAGTGTGACCGTTCGTGTGCCCCCCGTGTTCCGCACCCTGACGTCCGGGTCGTCGCAGGTCGACGCCGACGGCGCCACGGTGGCCGAGGTGCTGTCCTCGCTCGAGGCCGCCCACCCGGGCTTCAAGGACAAGCTGCTCGACGACCAGGGTTCGCTGGTGCGCTACGTCAACCTGTTCGTGGACGACGACGACGTGCGCTTCCTCGACGGGCTGGACACGGCCGTGCCCGACGGGGGCACCCTGTCGATCATGCAGGCCGTCGCCGGCGGCTGAGCCGGCGCGTCAGGTCGCCGGCGGCTGAGCCGGCGCGTCAGGTCGGTCGGCGGCTGAGCCGGGTACCCGGAGGAGTGACCGGACGTCGTCGTTGACCGTCCGGTCACCCTCTCCTCTGGGTACCGTCGCTCGTCTCCCTGCATCATCGGCCGTCCGGCACTCGGCCTGAACCAGAGACCCATGGGCGGCGTTCAGTCGGAGCCGGCCAGGGCAGGCCGGCAGCAGGTCGGCCCGCTCGGGCCCCAGCGCCGGCTCCGGGGGACGTTCGTCGCGGGTCTGGTACGCGAGCCAGCACCCGGTTCATCACCTCGGGGTCGTTCATGATCAGCTCGGGCGGGTCGAGCAGGTTGAACGACCGCACGAAGGCCCGGAACACGGTGGCATCGGTGCGCACGGCCACCATCAGCCCGTCCCGCATGAGCGACTGCATGAAGTCCCGTGCCTGCTGGGCCGCCTCCTGCTGGCCATCGTCTGGCCCGGCGTCGCGGCCCTCGGGAGCCATCGTCGTCGGTCTCGGGTCGCCCGCCGTGGCTTCGAGCGCATCTGGTGCCGTTGACGGTCTCGGCCCGGCGCTGCTGGTCGCGGGCCACCGCCGCCTGGCGGTTGAGGCGGTCCTGGTTCACCGCGGCCCGGTACCAGGGCAGGACCTCGCGCTCGACGCCCTGTTCGTAGGCCAGGCGCCCGCGCTCGAGCACCTGCGGCTCGGACCCGGGATGGTCGGCCACGGCATCGGCCAGCAGGTGGCCTGCACCATGGCCAACGAGCAGCCCCGCCCGTAGAGGGGGTTCGTGCAGGTGTGGGCGTCGCCCACGGCGTGGAAGCCCAGCAGGCGGGGCCGACCGTCGTCGAGGTACTCGACCCGGCGGTTGATCAGCCCGCCCATGGTGTGGACGCCGGTGATGGCCGCGGGTCAGCGCCGGGTCCACCCAGGGCCGGGTCACCACCAGGGCGGTGGCGGCCCGGTCGAAGGCATCGGGGTCGACCAGGCGGGAGCGCAGCTCGGCGTCCTCGGTGTCGAGGGCGAAGGTGACCGAGTGGGTGCGGTTGTCGCCCTGGAAGATGGCGTACTTGAGGTAGCCCAGGTCACCGCCGATGGGACCGCCGGTGGGCGGAGGGACCACGCCGTCGTGGAGCCGGTAGAAGCCGCGACAGGTAGACCAGCCCGGTGTCCTCCTCGTGTTCGGGGAGCTCGACGCCCAGCTCGCCGAGCCACCGGGGCACCGCCGAGCGCCGGCCCAGGGCGGCCACCACCAGGGGGGCGTCCAGCACCTCGTGATCGCCGTCGGCCGGGGCGTGCGCCGGTCGCAGCCGCACCCCGGTGATCCGGGGCCCACGCCACTGGCCGTCGGCGCGTGGCCGCCTCGATGGCCTCCAGCCCGTCCACCACCACGCCGTGGCGCAGGGTCACCCGGTCGCTGGCCAGGACCGTCCGGCGCAGGACCCATTCGAAGGTGGTCCGGCGACAGGCCAGGGCCACCAGGTCGTCGTCGCCGGGCCGGGGATCGCGGTCGGTGATCTCCTCGGGCAGGTCGTCGGTGAAGCGCATCTCGGTGGCGCCGGCGGCCAGCAGGTCGGCCAGCACGTCGGGGTAGCTTGTCCCGCAGCAGGTTGTGGAGGCGGGCCAGCAGGGCGTGGGAGTGACGCACCTGGGGCGCGCCTCGGCGGTCCCACTCGAAGGCGGCGTCGGGATCGGCCGGCAGGGGTGTGTCGTCGCGCTCGACCAGGGTGACCGCGTGCCCGGCCCGCGACAGGGCCAGGGCGGTACCCAGGCCGGCCACGCCTGCGCCCACCACCACGATCGGCTGGTCGGCCCCCGGATGTGTCGCCACCGGGGCAGCCTAAGCAACCGGGAGCGGTCCCTGGACCGCTCGGGCCCGGCGTCGCCGCCGGGTGCCCCGGGCGGGCCATCGGCGCGGAATCCGGCGGCCCGGGTTGCGGCTGGGGCGCGGTTTTGGTTTCCTGTTAGCAGTCTCGAAGTGAGAGTGCTAACCCAACGGAGGGTATTTCCCCATGGCCAAGATGATCGAATTCGACGAGGACGCTCGCCGAGCCCTCGAGCGGGGCATGAACCAGCTCGCCGACGCCGTGCGGGTCACGCTGGGCCCGAAGGGCCGCAACGTCGTGCTGGACAAGAAGTGGGGCGCCCCCACCATCACCAACGACGGCGTCTCCATCGCCAAGGAGATCGAGCTCGAGGACCCCTACGAGAGGATCGGGGCCGAGCTGGTCAAGGAGGTGGCCAAGAAGACCGACGACGTCGCCGGTGACGGCACCACCACGGCCACCGTGCTGGCCTGGTCCATGGTCCGCGAGGGCCTGCGCAACGTGGCCGCCGGCGCCAACCCGATGTCGCTCAAGAAGGGCATCGAGGCCGCCGTGGAGGCCGCCGTGGCCTCCATCCACGATCAGGCCAACGAGGTGGACGACAAGAGCCAGATCGCCCAGGTGGCCGGCATCTCCTCGGCCGACGCCGAGATCGGCGAGATGATCGCCGAGGCCATCGACAAGGTGGGCAAGGACGGCGTCATCACCGTCGAGGAGTCGCAGACCTTCGGCATGGAGATGGACCTGGTCGAGGGCATGCGCTTCGACAAGGGCTACATCTCGCCCTACATGGTCACCGATCCCGAGTCGATGGAAGCCTCCCTGGAGAACCCCTACATCCTGCTGGTGGGTTCGAAGATCTCCGCCGTGCGCGATCTGCTGCCCCTGCTCGAGAAGGTCATGCAGGCCGGCAAGCCGCTGGTCATCGTCGCCGAGGACGTCGAGGGCGAGGCCCTGGCCACCCTGGTGGTCAACAAGATCCGCGGCACGTTCAACTCGGTGTCGGTCAAGGCTCCCGGCTTCGGCGACCGCCGCAAGGCGATGCTGCAGGATCATGGCCATCCTCACCGGCGGCCAGGTCATCACCGAAGAGGTGGGCCTGAAGCTGGAGAACACCACGCTCGACCTGCTGGGCCAGGCCCGCAAGATCGTGGTGACCAAGGACGAGACCACCATCGTGGAGGGTTCCGGCGACAAGGCCGACGTCGAGGGTCGCATCGCCCAGATCAAGGCTGAGATCGACAACACCGACTCCGACTACGACCGCGAGAAGCTCCAGGAGCGGCTGGCCAAGCTGTCCGGCGGCGTGGCCGTCCTCAAGGTCGGCGCGGCCACCGAGGTCGAGCTCAAGGAGAAGAAGCACCGCATCGAGGACGCGGTCAGCACCACCAAGGCCGCCATCGAGGAGGGTGTGGTCGCCGGTGGCGGCACCACCCTGCTGCGGGCCCAGGCCAAGGTCCTCGACGTGGCCAAGGACCTGCCCCACGACGAGGCCGTCGGTGCCCGGATCGTGGCCCACGCTCTGGAGGAGCCGCTGAAGCAGATCGCCACCAACGCCGGCATGGAGGGTGGCGTGGTGGTCGACCGGGTGCGTGGCCTGGACACGTCCAACGAGGGCCTCGAACGCCGCCACCGGTGAGTACGTCGACCTGGTCAAGGCCGGCATCATCGACGCGGCCAAGGTGACCCGTTCGGCCCTGCAGAACGCGGCCTCGATCGCCGCGCTGTTCCTGACCACCGAGGCCGTCATCGCCGACAAGCCCGAGCCGGCCGCCGCGGCCATGCCCGGCGGCATGGACGACTACTGAGTCCACCACAGCAAATTGGGCATCTTTGTGGGCGGATACCGCACATTTTGACGCCCAGTTTCGTGGACGGGAGCGCCCTGTGGGGCGCTCCCGTCGCGTCCGGGCCGATGACTCGGGCGCGTCCGGGGTCCGGCGGGGCCGGGGTCGGCGCGTAGGCCGGTAGCCTCCGAGGGTGCCCCGGGGCCGCACCGCGACGGTGCTCACCACCACCATCGAGGATGGCCACGCCCGGCGCCACCCCGACGAGCTGGCCGTCGAGGAGCCCATGACCATCCGGCTCGACGACCACTTGGTGGCCACCACCATGCGCACGCCGGGGCACGACTTCGAGCTGGCCGTGGGCTTCTGCTTCACCGACGGCCTGCTGGGCGGCGCCCCGGTGCGCACGTGTCGCTACTGCGGAACCGGCTCGGCCGTCGACAGCGAGTTCAACGTGGTATCGGTCGACACCGGGGGGCTGGCCCCGGTCCCGACGGCGCGGCTGGGTGTGACCTCGTCGTCGTGCGGGCTGTGCGGGTCCACCTCCATCGACGAGCTGGCCGACCGACTCGAGCCCGCTTCCCCCGACCGAGGCGATCCCCCTCGACGTGCTGGCCGGCATGGCCGAGCGCATCCGCCGCGACCAGGAGCTGTTCGAGATCACCGGCGCGGTGCACGCCGCCGCGCTCGTTCGATCGCCACGGCCACCGTCGGCGTCGTGCGTGAGGACGTCGGGCGCCACAACGCGGTCGACAAGGTCGTGGGCCGGTTGCTGCTCGACGGTCGGCTGCCCGCCAGCCGGTGATGGACTGTACGTGAGCGGCCGGGCCTCCTTCGAGCTGGTGCAGAAGGCGTGGGCCGCGGGCTTCTCCGCGCTGGTGGCGGTCAGCGCACCGACGTCGCTGGCGGTGTCGACGGCCGAGCGGGCCGGGCCTGGTGCTGGCCGGGTTCGTGCGGGGCATCGCGCATGAACGTCTACACCCGGCCGACCTGAGCCGCTGACGACCGAGCCGGGGTCGGGCCCGGCCGGGCCGGACCTAGACTGGCCGGGTGAACGAACCGGTGTCGCCGAAGGTGGGTTGGGGTGTCCTGCACCTGTTCTGCAAGGTCGGGTCCGCTGGCCGACGCCGAGGAGATCACCGCCGCGGTCAAGCGGGCCGAGGCGGCCGGCGACCAGGTGGTCACGGTGTCGATCCTCGGGCCACAAGGCCGACCTGGCCTTCATGGCGCTGGGCGACGACCTGTGGCGGCTTCGCCAGCTGCAGGGCGACCTGCAGGCCGCCGGGCTCGAGGTGGTCGACTCCTACGTGTCGCTCACCGAGCTGAGCGAGTACGCCCAGGGCGTGCCCGAGGCGCTGCGCGAGGCCCGGCTGCACCCCCAGCTCCCCCCCGAAGGCAAGCCGGCCTGGTGCTTCTACCCCATGTCGAAGCGCCGCGAGCCCGACCAGAACTGGTACGAGCTGGCCTACGACGATCGCAAGGCGCTGATGATGGAGCACGGGGCGTCGGGGCGGAACTTCGCCGGTCGGGTGCTCCAGGTCGTCACCGGCTCGGCCGGGCCTGGACGACTACGAGTGGGGCGTCACCCTGTTCGCCCAGCATCCCGACGACCTCAAGGAGGTCGTCTACACCATGCGCTTCGACCAGGCGTCGGCCCGCTACGCCGAGTTCGGGCCCTTCTTCACCGGCCTGGTGGCCCCCATCGGAACGGTCCTGGCCAGCGCGGGCCTCGTCTCCAGTTGATCGCCGGATCGGCCGGGCGCGCGCCATGGGTGACCTCGCCACGCTCCGCCGGCGTCTCGACGGCTACGACCGGGTGGTGGTGGCCTTCAGCGGCGGGGCCGACTCGGCCTTCCTGGCCTGGACGGCGCACGAGGCCCTGGGCGTCCGAGCGGGTCCTGGCCGTGACCGCCGTGTCCCCGTCGCTGGCCGGATTCGAGCGCGACGACTGCGCCGCCCTGGCCCAGGAGTGGCAGCTGCCCTGGCTGGAGGTGCGCACCGACGAGCTGGCCGACGCCGCCTACCGGGCCAACGACACCGATCGCTGCGCCCACTGCAAGACGGCGTTGATGGACGTGCTCGAGCCCCTGGCCGCCGAGCGACGACGCCACGGTGGTGCTGGGCGTCAACCTGGACGACCTGGGCGACCACCGGCCCGGCCAGGCCGTCGCCGCCGAGCGGGGCGCGGCGTTCCCCCTGGTCGAGGCCGGGTTCACCAAAGCCGACGTCCGCGCCGCCTCCCAGCAGCTGGGGCTGCGCACCTGGGACAAGCCGGCCGCCGCCTGCCTGGCCTCGCGGGTCCCCTACGGCACGCCGGTCAGCCTGACGCGTCCTGCGCGAGGTGGAGGCGGCCGAGACCGGCCTGCGCCGGCTCGGGTTCGACGAGCTGCGGGTCCGCCACTACGGCGAGCTGGCCCGACTCGAGGTGCCGCTGGCCGACCTCGAACGGGTGCTGGCCCGAGCGCGACGAGGTGGTCGACGCCGTCCACGCCGCCGGCTATCGCTACGTCACCCTCGATCTCGAAGGCCTGCGCTCGGGCAACCTCAACGGCGCGGCTCTCAGGCGTCGGTGACGCGGGTCCACATGGGGAAGCTGATGTGCTGGACCCCCAGGTGGTCGACGATGCGGCCCTGGCGGTCGAGCTCGCGCAGATGGGGCCGGGCCTGGTCGATGCCGCCCACCATGGCCACGTAGTCGGCCACCGTCAGCAGCAGCGGGCCGCTGGTGGCATCGGCGTCGCCGTCGCGCAGCAGGGCCTCGACCTCGAGCACCGGCCGGCCCGGGTTGGCCGGTCGACGGGCCAGCAGTGGTACACGACGCCCTCGAACACCGACAGCGCCCGGATCCTCACGCGCGCTCGCGGGTCGGCGTGGGCTCACCAGTGCAGGGTGCCCGGCGCGCCCTTGAAGGGCCCGACCACCCGGGAGGTGATCCAGCCGCCGTAGAAGGAGCCTTCGCCGGCCGACACCTGCTCGTCGCCCACGAAGCAGGCGTCCACGCGGGCCGGGTAGAAGGCCAGGTGGTCGGCGATGGCCTCGAAGCCCGGCGTTCGGGGTGGCGGTAGGTCCAGGCCGCGTCGACGGCACGCGCGGTCGCCGGCCCGAACCGAGAAGTAGGCTGGCCTCGCCCTTCCACTCGCACCAGGTGCGCGGTGGCGCTCGGCTCCAGGCGATCGAGGTCCACGTCGTCCGGCGGCAGGTAGAACGCCGGGGGCTGGCTGGTCTCGAGCACCCGCAGCGCCCGGGTGGTGTCGGCCAGCACCAGACCGGCGACGCGCACCACCACCCGTTCGGAACACGGCTCGATGCGGGGTGGGCGGGGATAGTCCCACACCGACTCCTGCCCGGGCCCGGGTTCGATGCGCACCGGCCGGCTCATGTCCGCCAGCATGGTGGCCATGGCCCCCGATGCCAACCCGCCGCCCCCGGCCCGGGCGGCGGAGCGATCGGCGCCGACGGCGACGATCCCGGCGACGCCGCCGCCCTGGCCGGCTACGCGGCGGCCCTGGCCGACGCCATGGCCGAGGCCATCCCCGGTTGGATCGAGCGGTCGGTGCTCGATCGGTCTGGTCGGCGCCGGCGGGAGCTGACCGACGCCGCAGCACGCCGCCGCCGCCCGAGGCCGGGGCACGGGCCGGGGCCGAGGCCGGCCCGGCTCTGCGGCGCGCTGCTGGGCGCCGACATCGACGCCCAGACCACCACGCCCGTTGGCCATCGCCCGGGCGCAGGTGCGCTGGGCCACCCAGGCGCTGCGAGGCCGCAGGCGTGGCCCCGCTGGCCCGGGACGCCTTCGCCCGGCGCCAGGACCCCGACGACGTCTACGACCTCATGCCGGCGTCCTTCGCCGACATCGACCCGGCTCTGGCCGAGCCCGGCCTGGTCTGGGGAGCGGCCAAGGCCCATGTGCACCTGGCTCGCCGCCGTCGCGCCGACCGGGCCTGACGCGGCTCAGCCGGCCTGCCAGTCGACCCAGCCGCCGTGCTGTTGCACCGGGCTCGGTCCTCGACGGGAGGGTCGGAGACACCGACCAGGCGGTGGTCACCACCGTCGTCGCATCCGCCGTCGACGCTCACGTACCCGGCGCCAGCAGGCCGTCGGAAGCTCCGCGACCGCGTCCCCGGCCACCAGGGTGGGCGGGATCGGGAGCGGGCCCACGCGTCGATGCGAGGCAGCCGTGGCGCTCCAGGCGACCGGTGTCGGGCCACACGCACGGCCAGCAACCAGCGGAGCGTCATCGGGCCTGGCTGGACGTCGATCGGGGCGTGGTCGATGCCGGTCCGACTGGCCAGCGCCGGCAGAGCGGGGCGAACGAGCCGCAGGTCGTGGGCGGCGGACCAGCAGGCTCGGGGATCGATGGGCCTCCGGTGGCGTCTGGCGGACGCAGGTCCAGCACCTCGAGGTTGTGCGGCCACCGGCGCTCGAGATCGCGCTCGTCAGAGCGGCGAGTACCCGTCGGCACTGCCTCCTCGGCGAACCACCGCCACAGCAGGGCGAGCGGATCGCTGTCGGGCTCGACGGGGTTGGGCTACTCGCCCCACTGGTCGCCGTCGTCGGTCTGCTCGAACCGCTCCCACCCGGCGTTGCTCACCGATCGGGGCTCGAAGAAGATGCAGCCCTCCGGGCAGCTGAACGGGGCCTGGTCGGCGGCGTCGACGCGGCAGCGCTGGATGACGTCTCCGGTGGGCGTCGTCCGGGTCGAGTAGTGGCGGCAGTCCTTGCGCACGGCCATGGAGCCATTCTGACAGGCGGGGGCCCGGTTCCCCGAACAGGGCGGCCCGGTCCGCCCACCGGCTCCCACGCCGGATGACCCCGCCCCGGGCCGGAGCGAGCACCGGCCCGCGGTAGCCTCGCCCTCCATGGCTGACCGGCTGGTGGTGATCGGAGGAGACGGCGCGGGCATGGCCGCGGCCTCCAACGCCCGGCGCCTGCGCGGCGACCTCGAGATCGTGGCCTTCGAGCGCGGCTCGCGCACCAGCTACTCGGCCTGTGGCATCCCCTACCTGGTGGCCGGCGAGATCGACGACGTCGACGTGCTGGTGGCTCGCACACCCCGCGAGTTCCGCGAGTCGCAGCGCATCGACGTGCGCACCGAGCACGAGGTGGTGGCCGTCGACGCCGAACGCCGCCAGGTGGAGGTGCGCGACCTCAACCGTGACCGCAACTTCCGCATCGGGTTCGACCACCTGGTCATCGCCACCGGGGCGCGGCCCATCCGGCCCGACCTGCCCGGGATCGACCACGAATCGGTGTTCGGCGTGCAGACCCTCGACGACGCCGAGCGCCTGCTGGCCTACGCCGACGCCTGTCGCTGCCAGCGGGTGGTGGTGGTCGGGGGCGGCTACATCGGCCTGGAGATGGCCGAGGCCTTCGTGATGTGGGGCGCCGAGGTGGCCATCGTGGACAGCGGTCCCCAGCGTCATGCGCACCCTCGACGCCGACATGGCCGAGCTGGTCGAGCGGGCCCTGGAGCGCCTGTCGATCGACGTGCGCACCGGCGTGGCCGTGACCGGGTTCGAGCCGGGCCAGGTCCACACCGACCAGGGCACGCTGGAGGCCGACGTGGTGGTGCTGGGCATGGGGGTCGAGCCCGAGTCCACCCTGGCCGAGGCCGCCGGCCTGGAGCTGGGGGTGCGGGGCGCGGTGCGGGTGAACCGCCGCCAGCAGACCGCGGTCGAGGGCATCTGGGCCGCCGGGGACTGCGCCGAGTCCTTCCACCTGGTCAGCCAGCGCCCGGTGCACGTGGCGCTGGGCACGGTGGCCAACCGGGCCGGACGGGTGGCCGGCATCAACATCGGCGGCGGCTATGCCACCTTCGCCGGCGTGGCCGGCACGGCCGTGACCCGCATCTGCGGGACCGAGGTGGGCCGCACCGGCCTGACCCGCTTCGAGGCCGAGCGCGACGGCTTCGAGCGTGGTCACCACCACCATCGAGTCGACCACCCAGGCCGGCTACATGGCCGAGGCCGATCCCCTCACGGTGAAGCTCGTGGCCGAGGCCGGCTCCGGGCGGCTGCTGGGCGGCCAGATCGTGGGCGGGCGGGGTGCGGGTCTGCGCATCGACACGCTGGCCACCGCGGTCACCGCCGGGTTCACCATCGACGAGGTGGTCAACCTCGACCTGGCCTACGCTCCGCCCTTCTCCCCGCTGTGGGACCCGATCGCCACCGCGGCCCGGGTGGGCAGCCGAGGCCGGACCGCACCCACCGACCAGGCAGGCACCCCGTGAAGCTCGTCACCGCCATCATCAAGCCCTTCCGCCTGGAGGAGGTCAAGGAGGCGTTGAAGGCGGCCGGGGTGGCCGGTGTCACCGTGACCGAGATCCGGGGCTTCGGGCGCCAGGGCGGCCACACCGAGAGCTACCGCGGCTCGGAGTACCAGGTGGACTTCGTGCCCAAGGTGCGCATCGAGGTGGTCACCGACGACGCCAGTGCCGACCAGTTGGCCGAGGTCATCGCCGATGCGGCCCGCACCGGCCAGATCGGTGACGGCAAGATCTGGATCACCCCGGTCGATCGCCTGGTGCGCATCCGCACCGGCGAGCTCGACACCGACGCCCTCTGATGGGCGCGGGTCCGACCGACGCCCCGCCGCCAGCCCTCGAGCCTGGATCGCGCCGTCCTGTTCGCCGACACGTCCCGGCGCGGCATCGAGCTGTGCCGGGTCTACAGCGATCGCATGGACGACTGGCTGGCCGGCCTGTTCGACCAGGCCGCGCGGGGCGCCCGCGGGGTGGCCCTGCTGGCCGTGGGGGGCTATGGCCGCCGGGAGATGTCGCCCCAGTCCGACATCGACGTGCTGCTGCTGCACGCCGGGGTCAAGGACGTGGCCGCCATCGCCGAGCGCATCTGGTACCCGATCTGGGACGAGGGGCTGAAGCTGGGCCATTCGGTGCGCACCACCAAGGAGGCGCTGGCCCTGGCGGCCGACGACCTGGACACGGCCACGTCGCTGGTCACCATCCGCCATCTGGCCGGCGACCCGGCCCTGACCGCGGATCTGGCCGAGCGGGCCATCGCCCTGTGGCGCAAGCGGGCCACCCGATGGCTGCGTGAGATCAGCTCCCGGGTCCGCCAGCGCCAGGAGGAGGCCGGAGAGGTGGCCTTCCTGCTCGAGCCCGACCTCAAGGAGGGCCGTGGCGGCCTGCGCGACGTCCACGCCATCCGCTGGGCCGAGCTGGCCCAGACGGTGATGCTCGAGGGTGACGACGCCGTGCTGGCCCGCGACCACGACGTCCTGCTGGCCGCCCGGGTCGAGCTGCACCGCGATCACCGGGCGTCCCGGCAACCGCCTGCTGCTCGAGGAGCAGGACGCCGTGGCCGACGCCCTCGGCCTACGAGGATGCCGATGCCCTGATGCGGGCGGTCAGCGCCGCGGCCCGCTCGATCGCCTGGACCAGCGACGAGGTGTGGGAGCGGGTGGACTCGTCGATCAAGGGTCCCCGCGGCTGGCGCATGAGCCGCGACCGTCCCCTGGCCGAGGGGGTGGTGCTGCGCGAGGGGCGGGTGTCGATCACCGCGGAGGCCGATCCCGAGGCGGACCTGCTGCTGTTCCTGCGGGTGGCGGTGGCCGCGGCCGAGGCCGACGCCCGCATCGAGCGGGCCACCCTCGATCGCCTGGCCGCCGGTGCCGCCGCGGCCGCCGATCTGCCCACCCCCTGGTCCGACGAGATCCGGGCCCTGTTCACCCGGCTGCTGTCGGCCGGTCGCCCGGCCATCGACGTGATCGAGACGCTGGACCAGCGTGGTCTGTTCGTGCGCATCCTGCCCGAGTGGGAGCCGGTGCGCAGCAAGCCGCAGCGCAACGCCTTCCACCGCTTCACCGTCGATCGCCATCTGTGCGAGACGGCGGCCAACGCGTCGGCCCTGGTCGACCGGGTCGAGCGGCCCGACCTGCTGGTGGTCGGCGCGCTGCTCCACGACATCGGGAAGGGCTATCCCGGCGACCACACCGAGGTGGGCATCGTGGTGGTGCGATCCATCGGCGAGCGCATGGGCTATCCCGTCGAGGACATCGAGGTCCTCCAGGACATGGTGCGCCACCACCTGCTGCTGCCCGACGTGGCCACCCGCCGCGACCTGTCCGACGAGGGCACCGTCCGCTTCGTGGCCGAGCAGGTGGGGTCGCTCAGCCTGCTGCGCATCCTGGGGGCGCTGACCGAGGCCGATTCGCTGGCCACCGGCCCGGCGGCCTGGAGCACCTGGAAGGCCGAGCTGCTGGCCGAGCTCGGCGCCCGCGCCGCCCACGTCCTGGCCGGGGGCCGACCCGCCGACGACGTGATCGGTGGCGGGTTCCCCACCCCCGAGCAGCTGGCCCGCCTGGCCGAGGGTCGCCGCATCATCGAGGGACTCGACGACCAGCTCATGGTCATCGCCCCCGACCGCGCCGGCCTGTTCTCGCGGGTGGCGGCCGCGCTGGCGCTCAACGGCCTCGACGTCCTGTCCGCCGCGGCCCACACCGACGACGCCGGCATGGCGCTGGAGAGCTACCGGGTGGAGAGCAGCCTGGGTCCGGTCATCCCCTGGGACCGGGTGATCGCGGATGTGGAGAAGGCGCTCGACGGTCGGCTGGCCCTGGAGGCCAGGCTGCGGGAACGGGCTCGGGTGTATGCCCGCCGCGAGCCCACGCTGGCCTCGCCCAGCGAGCCGAAGGTCACCTTCGACAACGTGCTGTCCGACTCCGCCACCGTGGTCGAGGTGCGCGCTCCCGACGAGATCGGGGTCCTGTACCGCATCACGCGGGCCATCGCCGAGCTCGACCTCGACATCCGCTCGGCCAAGGTCCAGAGCATCGATCTCGACGTGCTCGACTCGTTCTACGTGCGCGACCGCGACGGCCACAAGATCGTCGATCCCGACTACCTGCGCGAGCTCGAGCGGTCGATCCTGGCCGCCCTCTAGGTTCGTCGGGGATCCGTGCGTCGGTCCGCGCCGTCGCCGGTGGGGTGTCGCGGCGGTGGGATAGCGTCGGCGTGATGCCCGCGCCGGACCCGCTGCCCACCGCCCCAGGACCTCGTGCGCTGGAGCGAGGCGCTGGCCGGCATCGCCCGCACCGGCCTCGGCTTCACCGAGAACCTCTACGAGCGGGAGCGGTTCGAGGAGGTGCTGGCCGTGGCCGCCGACATGCGGGTGGCCGCCGGGAGCCACTTCGAGGCCGACACGCTGGTGCAGGAGTGGATGGCGGATGGTGGGCCACGGCGTGGCCGGCTACCAGACCCCCAAGATCGCGGTCGGGGCGGTGGTGGGCAACGACCGGGGTGAGATCCTGCTGGTGCAGCGCGGCGACTCGGGCATCTGGCTCTACCCCACGGGCTGGGCCGACGTCGGCTACTCGGCCAGCGAGGTGGCGGTCAAGGAGGTCCGCGAGGAGACGGGGATCGAGTGCCGGGTGGTGCGGCTCATCGCCGTGCTGGACGGCCTGCGCCGCCAGTTCACCCGGATCCCGCTGTACTCGGTGGTGTTCCACTGCCAGGCCACCGGCGGTGACCTGGTGGGCCATCCGCTCGAGACCCGGGGCGTGGGCTGGTTCGCCCAGGACGCCCTGCCCGAGCCGCTGGCCGGCGTCGATCACTGGGGGGAGCTGGCCTTCGCCGCCATCCGGGGCGAGGCGGTGGAGGTGCTCTACGACGAGCCGCGGGCGCCCGACCTGGCGCTCGGACTGACCCGAGGACCACGCCACACCCATCCGACTACACCGACCGCACCACACACAGGGGGAACCACATGGCTGACGAGATGCCATCGATGGCGGAGGCCGCCGCGGCCATCGCCCGGCGCGACTACTCGGCCACCGAGCTGCTCGAGCGATGCCTGGCGGCCATCGACGCGGGCAACGACGCCCTCAACGCCTTCGTCCACCTCGATCCCGACGGCGCCCGGGCCGCGGCGGCGGCGGTCGACGCCCGGATCGCGGCCGGCGAGGCCGTCGGTCCGCTGGCCGGCGTGCCCTTCGGGGTGAAGGACCTGGAGGACTGCGCCGGCATGCCCACCTCCCAGGGCTCGATGCTGTTCCTGGGCGACGGTCCGGTGGCCGCCGACTCGGTGCACGTGGCCCGCCTGCGCGCCGCCGGGGCCATCCCGTTGGGCAAGACCAACGCCCCCGAGTTCGGCACCCTGCAGTACACGCGGTCCAAGGCGCTGGGGGTGGCCCGCAACCCCTGGGACCTGAGCCGCACGCCGGGGGGCTCGAGCGGTGGCACGGCGGCGGCGGTGGCCGCCGGGCTGGTCCCGTTCGCCACGGCCAGCGACGGTGGCGGCTCCACCCGCATCCCGGCGTCGTTCTCCGGCCTGGTGGGGATGAAGGCCAGCTTCGGTCGGGTGCCGTCGCCCAGCGCCGGCACCAGCCAGACCACCTCGCTGGGCGTCGAGGTGACCACGGTGGCCGACGCCGCGCTGCACCTGGACGTCACCGCCGGTCCCCACGACGCCGACCGCACCTCGCTGCCGCCCTACGGCGGTTCCTATGTCGAGGCCATCGAGCAGCTGGACGTGTCGGGCCTGCGCATCGGTTGGTCCACCGACCTGGGCTTCGCGGTGGTGGACCCGGAGGTGGCCGACCTGAGCCGGGGCGCGGCCGAGGTGGTGGCCGCCCAGGCCGGCGGTGCCGCTGGTGGAGATCGCGTGACGCTCACCGACCCGGTGCGCACCTGGCTGAGCGGCGACGCCGTCGGCCTGTGGCTCGACGTCGCCGGCCGCGACGCCTATCCCGACCGCCTGGACGAGCTGACGCCCTTCGTGGCGGCCGGGCTGCGAGTCCAGCGCCGACCGCCCGGTCCCCACCCTGGTCAAGCCCCTGCGGCGCCGGCTCCAGTTGGAGGCCGACGTGGCCGCCCTGTTCGACCAGGTCGACGTGCTGCTCACCCCGACCACGGCCGTGCCCGCCTTCGCCGCCGAGGGCCCGCCGCCGACCACCATCGCCGGCGAGGACCTGGTGGCCCGCTTCGGGGCCATGCAGGCCGGGGCCATGAGCGTGCCCTTCACCATGCTGGCCAACATGTGCTGGAACCCGGCCTGCTCGGTCCCGGCCGGGTTGTCCTCCGAGGGCCTGCCGGTGGGACTGCAGATCACCGGCCGCCGTCACGCCGACGACGTGGTCCTGCGCCTGGCCCGGCTGTTCGAGCTGGCCCAGCCCTGGCCCCGCCACGCCCCGCCGGCGCTGATCTGACCGGCCCCGGGAAACCTGTCAGCTCAGCGACCGCGACGGCGGTCGCTGGGCTGACAGGTTGCGCGCAAGAGGTGAGCGTCGGGCGGGTCAGTCGCGCTGGTCGCGCAGGAAGCGCTCGACCTCGTCGACCAGGCTCTCCTCGTCGTCGGCGAAGGGATCATGCTCGTTGTTGTCGAAGCGGTGCTCGAGGTGCTCGACGTACTCGATGGTCTCGGTGTCGTCGGAGACCAGCTCGCTGACCTGGCGTTCGTAGGAGGCCGACGCGATCTCCAGCTCGGTGGTGACCACCGGCAGGTCGAACAGCTGGGACGCCCGCTCGGTCAGGGCCAGCGCCGCCTTGGGCGACGGGGCCGAGGGGACGTAGGTGGGCACGGCCGCCCACAGGGCCGCGGACCGGAGCCCGGCGTCGCGACAGGCGGCCTGGAGCACGCCGGTGATGCCGGTCGGGCCTTCGTAGCGCGACGGCAGCAGCCCCATCTCGGCGCCCAGCTCCTCGTCGTCGGCGGTCCCGAAGACGGTCACCGGTCGGGTGTGGGGGACCTCGGCCAGCAGGGCCCCGAAGGTCACCACCATGCGGGCGCCGAACTGCTGGGCCACGCCCACCACCTGCTCGGTGAAGGTGCGCCACCGCAGCTGGGGCTCGCTGCCCACCACGGTGATCAGGCCCTGGCCGGTGGCCGGGACGGTGCTGGCCGACAGCACGGTCTCGGGCCACACCACCTGACGGCGCAGGTCGTCGTCGAGCTGGACCCGGGGCCGCGTGGTGGAGAAGTCGAAGAAGACCTCGGGGTCGATGGTGGCGAAGGGCTTGGTCTGGTAGGCCTCGCCCAGGAACCGCACGGCCGAGCTGGCCGCGTCGCCGGCGTCGCTCCAGCCCTCGAAGGCCACCAGCACGATCGGGGTCGTCGAGGGTGGGGTGCGAGATCCAGCGGAGGTGCTCGAGCCTCGTCCCGGGGTCGTCGGCGGCCATGAGACGAGGGTACTGCCGCCACCCCGCCCGCCCCACGATCGGGGCGCGGCGTCCGGCCCGCGATGAGGCGTTCGGCCCAGGCCCGGCCGTCTAGGTTGGCGCCATGGCGAGCCCGGTCGAGATCCACGAGATCACCGCAGGTGGACGGCGAGGTGGTGGCGGCCTTCGAACGCCTGATCCCGCAGCTGTCGCGCTCCAACCCGCCGCCCTCGGCCGACGCCCTGGCCGCCATCGTGGCCTCCGACGCCGCCATCCTGCTGGTGGCCCGCGATCCCGACGCCGGCGGGCGGATCCTGGGCAGCCTGACCTTGGTGGTGTTCCCCATCCCGACCGGGATCCGGGCCTGGATCGAGGACGTGGTGGTGGACGAGGCGGCCCGGGGCCGCGGCGTGGGCGAGGCCCTCAACCGAGCCGCGCTGGACCGGGCCCGGGCCCAGGGCGCCCGCACCGTCGACCTGACCTCGCGCCCGTCGCGGGAGGCGGCCAACCGGCTCTACCAGCGCCTCGGGTTCGCAGCCCCGCGACACCAACGTGTACCGCTTCACCCTCGATCCCTGACGAGGCGTGGCGGGAATCGGCCGACCGGGTCGGGTTCTCGGACATGGCTCCGGTCTGGACGAAGCGTCGCCGCCCTGCCGGCGCCCGCGACACCGGCCGGGGCGCCCTAGTCTCCGGGAGCCCGTAGGGTGCGCCCGAGTGCTCGCACCCGAGACTTCGAACGCCCTGCGACCCGAGAGGAAGTCCGCATCATGATCCGACTCAGCGTCTTCTACCCGTCCGGTGAAGGATCGACCTTCGACCACGACTACTACCGCGACAAGCATGTTCCGCTGGCCGTCAAGGCCTGGGGCCTGGACGGGGCCGAGATCGACAAGGGCCTCGACGGGCCCTACGTGGCTGCCGTCCACTTCACCTTCGAGTCGATGGACGCCCTGGGCGCGGCCATGGGCTCAGCCGGTCACCGCCGAGGTCATGGCCGACGTGGCCAACTACACCAACGATCGCCCCGGTGCTCCAGACCAGCGAGATCGTGGGCTGACCCACCGGTCGGCCTCGAGCGCCGAGCCGGTCGGTGTCTAGGTACAGGCCGGCCACCAGCCGGAGGTGCTGCGGCGCCCGGCGCACCACCAGCTTCTGCCCCCAGTTGAGCAGCAGGGCGTCGGATTCGATCCCGTCGCCGAAGCAGACCAGCTGGTCGGACTCGGCGACGACCGTGACAGCGAGTTCGGTCGCCCGCGGCTATCGGTCCCGCTCGGTGAGATCGTGCCCCGGTGGCCGGTGATGGCCAGGCCTCGCGCACGAACCAGCAGAGCTCCGAGGACGTCGGGGCCGCGGGAGGGTGAGCGGGCTCGTGCCGCTCCTGCCAGGCCGAGCGCAACCAGCCGGTGGCGCCCGTGCCCGTTGCCCGCCAGCAGCCCTCACGACGTAATGAGCCTCGTACGTCCCGCCGCCGGGGATCCGGATCTCGTAGCGGGCCGACTGATGGGTCGGATGCCCGACGATAGACCTCGTTCAGGGCCCGCAGGCGCTGACCGTCGTCGGTGGCGGCCTCCACCATCGTCCGCTCCTCGATGGCGCGGATCGCCGCCCACCGCCGCCCGGAGCAGCCCGGCGGCTGCCGGCGGTGGGTGGGGGACCAGGATCCCCGGGTTCCGGTCCGGGTCGGGGTTCGATCCCGACCACCGGTTGGCCGTCGAGGTACTTGGCCACGTTGGCCACGAGCCCGTCCTGGCCGACCACGACCACCATGTCTTCGGGTCCGAACACGAATCGGTCGAGATCGTGGCGTTCCAGGTCGATGCATCGCCAGTCCGCGGGCGTGGCCGCCGACACGGCCTGCAAGGCCGCCTGCTCGGCCAGATGCCGGTCGTGGACCTGGTCGAGGGTGCGGTGACGGGCCTCGAGGAAGAAGGCCGCCTGCTGGCGGGTGCCGTGCCGGGCGATCAGCTCCTCGTACTCGGAGCGCCGGTGCACGGTGACCACTCGGGGTTGCAGCGTCATCGCTCCGCCTCCGTCGGGTCGGGCGTGGTCGCCTCCGGGGCGACGAGATCGGGGTCGGGTCGGCCTGGGCCAGACGGGCCAGCACCGGTGCCAGCAGGTCCGGGGTCACCGTGAGGTTGTTGATGTTGGGCAGGTTGGCGGCCAGCTCCTTGAGGGCCAGGCCGATGAGCGTGGCCTGCTCGACCTCGCGGTAGGCCGCCAACCGTGCGTGTTCGGCGTCGCCTTCCGCCTCGCCCACCAACCGGGTGGTGTTGGCGGTGGCGTCGGCCAGGAGCCGCTGCCGCTCGGCGCTGGCCTCAGCCGCGATGCGCTCCGCCTCGGCCCGCTCGTTGGCCCGCTTGCGCTCGTTCTGACCCTGCTGAACCACCAGCTCCTCCTCCTGGCGGGCCAGCTCGATCTGGTTGCGCAGCTCGTTCTCGGCGATCCCTCGCTCGCTGTCGACGGCCAGCGCTCGACGCTCGAAGGTAGCCCGGTCGGCCTCCTGCTGGACGGCCTCGCGGGTCTGGGTCTGCAGGGCGCGCTCGAGCTCGGGGTCGGTCCGGATGGCGACCACCCGCACGTCGGTCACGGCCAGGCCGCGCTCGCCCAGTCGGGGGTCGGTGGCCAGGGCGGCCGCCACCCGGTTGCGCACCGGGGCGATCCCGCGGGCCAAGGCCGCGGCCATGGTCATGCCGGCGATCTCGTCCAGCGCGGGCTGCTGGGCCAGTTCGGTGAGCAGGCCCCCCAAGGTGACCAGCGGCGTGCCGACCATCTGTCCCGTGTCGGGGGCGATCCCGAAATCGATGCGGGTCGTGGCCAAGGCGGGGTCGACGACCCGGTAGTTCACCGTGGCCTGGACGGTCACGTCCTGGAAGTCGGCGGTCCGGGCGTGGAAGAGCAGGGCCTGGTCCCGGTCGTCGAGCGGCACCTCGCTGAGGGCGGCGTTGTTGGGGCGGAACCAGAAGGCCAGGCCGGCACCGGCGTGGCGGACCCGCCCGTTGTCGAGGTGCAGGACGTAGGTCGTGGTGCCGGCTCGGAGGTGGTGCACGAGTGGATAGTGCTTGATGTCAGTCATGGGGTTCTCCTTTTATCGTCAGAGTGACGATAACCCGAGTGGAGGTTCTCGTCAAGTTGACGATTAAGATGGACCGCATGGCTCCCACCAACTTCCACGTGGCCGTCGATCTGGTGGTCCTGACCGTCGACCGCTCCCAGTTGCAGGTGCTGACCATCCGCCGAGGAATCCCGCCGTTCAAGGGGAAGCTGGCGCTGCCGGGTGGGTTCGTCCTGCCCGACGAGGACCTCCTGGACTCGGCCGAGCGCGAGCTGGCCGAGGAGACCGGGCTGGGGGACCTTCGGGTGCACCTCGAGCAACTGGCCAGCTACGGCCGGCCCGACCGTGATCCTCGAGGTCGGATCCTGGCCGTCGCCTTCCTGGCGCTGGTGCCCGATCTTCCCGGCTGCCGGTGGCGGGCTCGGACGCCTCGGCCGCCCGGTGGTTCCCGGTCGAGGAGCTGTTGGCGTCACCCAGGCGGCTGGCCTTCGACCACCACCAGATCCTCTCCGACGGCGTGGAGCGGGCTCGGGCCAAGCTGGAGTACTCGCCGCTGGCCGCCGCCTTCTGTCCGACCGAGTTCACCATCCACGAGCTCCGGCGGGTCTACGAAGCGGTGTGGGGGACGAGCCTCGACGCCCGCAACTTCCACCGGAAGGTCACCGGTACTCCGGGCTTCGTCACGCCCACGGGGCGCACCACGACGTGCCAGGGCGGCCGGCCGGCCCAGCTCTACCCGGCGCGGCGACATCGAGGTGCTCCACCCGGCGATGCTGCGCCCTTCGCCCACGTGAGGCGGGCCGGGTTCCGGCTCCGCCTGGTGGGTGCGCCGGGCGGCGGCGGGGCGGGGCCGTGGCCGGGTCAGGGCGGGGGGTGCCTCGGCGGCGGCGGCCAGGTTGGCCAGGGTGGTCTCCATGCCGGCCCGGTTGTGCGTGGCCCGGTCCGACACGCCCGAGACCAGCCGGCCCAGGAACGTGATGGTCCGGCCCCGGGTGTCGGTCGAAGGTCTCGGTGACCCGGCAGCCCCCCTCGGTCGGCTCCACGTCGTAGCGCCAGTTGCCCACGCCCATCCCGCCGGCCCGCACGTCGAAGCCGAAGCTCCGGCTCGGCTGGCAGTCGGTGACGACCACCGAGGTGCTCCACCGGCGCCGGCCCCGGGCGTTGGTGCCCTTGAACGGGCCCCGACCGCCGGACCGGCCGCCCCGCTCGCGCCAGGTGCCGCCGGTGTTCTCGGGCGACCACTCGCCCATGCGGGGAAGGTCCGACACCAGCTCCCACACCCGTTCGGCGGGTGCGTGGATGTCGTGGCTGACCGAGACGATGCGTTGGCCCACCGCTCAGGCGCCCAGGGCGCCGTAGGCGGCGAACAGGATCTCGACCGCCCGCAGGTCGCCCATGGTGCCCTCGCCCATCCGGTTCATCACGTAGGCCACGCACAGCCGGGCGTCCATGTCGACGACCACCAGCGAGCCGCCCCAGCCGCCCCAGTAGCAGGCGTGCTCGTTGGGGCTGAGCGGGGCGTCGGGCGAGGGAAGGCCGTAGCCCAGGCCGAAGCGCAGGGGCACGCCCAGCACCAGGTCGAGGCCGTCGATCTGGCGCTCGAGCGCGCGGTGGCAGCCGGCCTCCGACAGCAGGCGGACCCCGTCGATCTCGCCGCCGTGGGCCATCACCGACTGCACCCGGGCCACCGACCGGGCGTTGCCGTGGCCGCCGGCGGCCGGGATCTCGGCCCGCCGCCACGCCTCCTCCCACGACTGCTCGGCCGACAGCGGGGGGTTGGTCAGGGTGCGGATGGCCATGCTCTCGGGGTCGGCCGCCGCGATCTGCGTCGTCCAGCGGCGGGGGTGGGATGACCCGGGCCACGCGGTCGTCGGCCGACGCCGGGGTGCCGATGTAGAAGTCGGCGCCCAGCGGTCCGGCCACCTCCTCGGCGAAGAACCGGCCCACCGTCCGGCCGTCGATGCGGCGGATGACCTCGCCCACCAGGTAGCCCTGGGTGATGGCGTGGTAGCCCGAGGCGGTGCCCGGCTCCCACCAGGGCTCCTGGGCGGCCAGGCGGGCGCAGGCCAGGTCCCAGTCGTAGAGGTCCTCGGGGGCCATCGGTTCCTGCCAGCCCGACAGGCCCGACGAGTGGCTCATCAGCTGCGCCACCGTCACCGCCTCCTTGCCCCCGGCCTTGAACTCGGGCCAGTAGCGAGCCACCGGCGCGTAGGGGTCGAGCTCGCCCCGGTCGGCCAGCATCAGGGCGCACAGGCGCGGTCATGGTCTTGGTGGTGGACCACACGTTGGTGATGGTGTCGCGCTGCCAGGGGGTCGGGCCGGGCGCCTCCGGCGTGCCGTCGATGCTCCCGCCCCACAGGTCGACCACGGTCTGGCCGTCGAGCACCACCGACACCGAGGCGCCCACGTCGAGGCCCCGGTCGAAGTTGGCGCGCGAACGTGTCGCGCACCGCGCTGAAGCGCTCGTCGCAGGTGCCGTCGATGTCGGTCATGGTTCCCCCCTGAGCTGAGACCTCTTCTTTCGGCACGTCTGACCCACGTTCGCGTGGGTGAAACGTGCCGAATGCTGGATCAGTGGTTGGTGTAGTCGATGCCCCCGGCGCCCTTGACCCCGACCGCGAAGCAGAAGCAGTGGATGGGCTGGTCGCCGATGGTGCGCAGGCTGTGCACCGTGTCGGGCGGGATGTAGATGAGGTCGCTGGGCTTGACCGGGCGCTCCTCGCCCCCGATCACCATGGTGCCCTCGCCGGTCATCACGAAGTAGAACTCGTGGGTCGGGTGCGAGTGGGGGAAGACCTCACCGCCCACGGCCACCTCGAACTCGTTGGCCAGCTCCAGGTAGCCGCCGTCGGTGATGGCCTTCATCTCCTCGGGGCGGATGAGCCACCACACGGGCACGGTGCCGTTGTGCTCGACCTCGGGCTCGACCTCGGCCACGTTGCGCACGTCCACGACGACCCCCTGGTCCGTTCGGCTGGCTGCGACGCCCATCCTGTCACCGGCTCGGCCACCGTGCGGGCTCGGGGTCGGACCCTGGCGCCGGTCAGGTCAAGCGGACGGTGGTGGCATGGACGTGGATCCCGTCGATGCCGATCGTGGGTGCCACCGTGTAGGTGCCGGGCCTGGCCGGGACGACGCACGTCGCGCCCGTGCAGGGTGGGGGGACCTGGCCCGAGGGCCACGTGAAGGTGACCGCGCGGCGGTACCTGGCCGGCACCGGCGCCAGCGACAGGGGCAGGGGGCAAAACACACCCGGGTCGTAGACGGCCTGGCCGGCGTTGTTCGTCACCCGGATCAAGGGGCAGGCGTCGATGGCCGCGGCGCGGCGAGGCGTTCTGGCACGCCGCCCCGTCGTTGCGGATGGTCACGACGATGGTCACCGTGTCGCCGATGCGGTAGCTGGACTTGTTGGTGGACGCGGTCAGGGAGAGCTGCGAGCCGGTGCAGTCGGGCGGCGTTCCGGTCGGGCGGGTCGACGGGGTGGTGCCGTGGGCTCGTGCCGGAGGTCTCGGTGCTCGAGGTGCTGCTGGCGGGCGGGATCGTGCCATCTGACGAGTTGTGAGCACACGAAGGATCCAGGGACACCGCCACCGGGTCGAGGCCGTCGAGGTCTGCTGCTGTCGGACCCGGGATGCTGGATCCGACCGGCATGAGCGACGCGTCGACATTCCAGCTCTCGCTGTTGGCCTGGTGGGGGGCGCGATCGACGAAGCCAGGGGCGGCGTAGCTCGGGACGAAGTGCTCACCGCTGACCACCACCTCCCAGGCCGTCCGGCCGGGGTCGGCCACGGTGACCGGCGCCGTCGAAAGGGCTCCGGCCACCACGAACGCCCTCGGCGTCGAGCCCGCGACCGCGGTCCCCTCGCGGGCCAGGGACCGGACCTGGTCGGCCAGCGCTCGGGGGATGCGGGTGGGGTAGCAAGGCGCGGCTGCGGGCGCCTGCGCCACCCGCACGGTGGTGGCCCGGTCCTGGTCGGCGCGGGCCAGGGCCACACCGCCGGCCACCATGGCCACCACCAGCATCGTGGCCAGCGCGGCGCCGACTCGCTCGCCCCGCCGGATGCGTCGGCGGGACCGGGCAGGCAGCTCGGAGGGCTGGTCGGCGGCTGCCACCCGCCGGTGGGCCATGGCGGCCAGGCGGGCTTCGAGGTCCTTGGGTTCATCCATCGGTGATCGTCTCCCGTATCGAGGCCAGGCCGCGCGACAGCAGCGACTTGACCGTGCCCGGTCGACAGCCGAGCACCCGGGCCGATTCGGCCTCGGACAGGTCGAGCCAGATGCGGCACACGACGGCGGCGCGCTGGCGGTCGGGCAGGTCGGCCAGGGCAGTCCACAGTCGACCGTCGGGGTCCGCATCGGCAGCGGGCAGTCGAGGTCGCCACGGTGGGGCCCAGGCCCGCCAGGTCGCCGGCTCCGGTGGCGTGGCGCAGCTCGCGGGCGCGGGCCCGGGTCTCGCTGCGGGCCTGCGATCGCACCACGTTGAGCACGGTCGTGTTCAGGTAGGCGGCGAAGGCCTCGGGTCGACGGAGCCGCCCACCGCGGCGCATCACCCGCTCGAACGCCTCCTGCACGGCGTCGTCGGCCCGGTCGCGGTCGCCGCACAGCAGGTAGGCGAACCCGAACGCAGCCGGCGGTGCCGGGCGTAGAGGGCGGCCGAGCCGATCGGGTCCGCCCGGCGTCGAGGCCGGGGTCGCCTCCGCCGGGTCGTCGGCATCCATCGCGAGATCGGGTTCCACCACATCCATCGTCGCCGGTAAGACGCCACAGCCCCGCGGATCGGTTGCTCTGACCCATAGCGGTTCCTGTCAGCCCAGCGACCGCATAGCGGTCGTCTGGCTGACAGGTTCACCTGTGCGCCTTGCTCAGGTCGGGACGGTCGAACGGATCGAGCCGGGCGGCGGGCTGAGCTGGCAGGATCGGGGGCCATGAGCGCCGATCGAGCGGATCCAGGACTGGCAGCAGCGAGGCCGGTTGGTCCCCATCGGCAACCGGGATATCTTCGTGGTCGACGTGGCGCCCGGCCCCGGCCTCGGGCTCGACCGGCTCGGACACGCCGCTGCTCGTCCTGCACGGCTTCCCGACCAGCTCCATCGACTTCGACGCCGTGCTGCCTGTGCTCGGCGCCGGGCGGCGGGTCGTCCTGTTCGACTTCCTGGGCTTCGGCATGTCGTCCAAACCCGACCACCGCTACTCGCTGCTCACCCAGGCCGACCTGGCCGCGCCGTGGTGGCCCACCTCGGTCTGGACCGGGTCGACCTGCTGACCCACGACATCGGCGACTCGGTGGGTGGCGAGCTGCTGGCCCGGTCGCTCCAGGGCGCCCTCGACTTCGAGATCGGTCACCGGGTGTTGGCCAACGGCAGCATCTACTACGACCTCACCCAGTTCACCGACGGCCAGAAGTACCTGCTCGGCCTGCCCGATGCCGTCCTGCCCATCGACCAGGCCCCGGACGTCGACACCATCGTCGGCTCCCTGGAGGGCACCTTCGCCCCGCCCGGCGGCGACGCCTCGCATCCCGATCCGGATCTGGTGCGGGCCGGCGCCGACCTGGTCATGCTCAGCGGCGGCAACCGCCTGCTGCCCCGCACCATCCGCTACATCGAGGACCGCCAGGAGCACGGCGCCCGTTGGGCCGAGGCCATCGAGACCCACCCGTCGCCGCTGGCCGTGGTGTGGGGCGATGCCGACCCCATCGCGGTGTGGCCCATGGTCGAGCGCCTGGCCGGCCGGCGTCCGGATGCCACCGTCACCCGGTTGGCGGCCGTCGGCCACTACCCGATGATCGAGGCACCCGAGGCCTTCGCCGCTGCGGTGGTGGCCGGGCTCTGACGGTCTCGCCACCATCCGGCCGCGACGTCGGTGCCGAGATCCCGATCCGTGGATGTCCACACCGATTGCGAACGGGAGGCGACTCAGGCGACCCGGCGGTACCGGCGGATGGCGAAGGGAGCGAACACGGCCACGATCCCCACGCTCCAGGCCAGGCTCTGCCACACGTAGGTGGCCGTCGGCCCGCCCAGCATGAGGGCCCGGGTGGCGTTGACCGCGGCGGTGACCGGCTGGTGGTTGGCGAACACCTGCAGCCAGCCCGGCATGGTCGAGGTGGACACGAAGGCCGAGGAGGCGAACACCAGGGGGGCCAGGATCGGGAAGCTCATGGCCTGGGCCGTCTCGGGGCTGGCCGCCGACAGGCCGACGATGGCGAAGATCCAGGTCATGGAGAAGGCGAACAGCAGCAGGACGGCGATGCCGGCCAGGAGGCCGAAGAAGTTGGTCTGGACCCGGAACCCGACCGCGAACCCGACGATCAGCATCAGCGCCACCACGAACACGTTGCGCACCAGATCGGCGAAGGTGCGCCCGGCCAGCACCGCCGAGCGGGCCATGGGCAGCGAGCGGAACCGCTCGATCAGCCCTTTCTGCAGGTCGTCGGACAGGCCGATGCCCGTGTTGATCGACCCGAACACCACCGTCTGGCAGAAGATGCCGGGCATCAGGTAGTCGACGTAGGGCAGCTGCATGCCCGGGGATGTGGATGGCCCCGCCGAACACGTAGGTGAACATCAGCACGAAGATGATCGGCTGGATGGTGGAGAAGACGATCAGCTGGGGCTGGCGGGTGATCGACAGCAGGTTGCGCATGGTGATGGTTCGCGTGTCGCGCAGCGCCCAGGCGAACGGGCTGCGGTCGCTCGACCCCGGCCGACAGCGGGCTCAGGTCGGCGGGGGAGAGCTGGGTGGCGGTCATCGGGCGACCTCCTCGGCCATGGATCGGTCGTGGTCATCGGTCGGGCGCGTCGCCGTCGGGCTGTGCCGCCGCCGTCGGGCTCGTCGCACCGGTTCAGCCCTGTGGCCGGTCAGGCTCAGGAACACGTCGTCGAGCGTGGGCTCGCGCACGGTGAAGCTGTCGGGCACCAGCTCGTTCTGCTCGAGGATGCGGGCCACGTCGAGCACGCCGCGGGCCCCCTCGTTGATGTTGACCTTGACGATGTACCCGTCGACCTCGACCGAACCGACAGGTGCGAGCAGGCCCTGGGCCCGGGCCACCTGGGCCGGATCGGTGGCGCCGATCTCGACGATGGTGGCGCCCATGGTGGCCTTGAGCTCGGCCGA
This sequence comes from uncultured Microthrixaceae bacterium, assembly GCA_963793965.1. GTDB lineage: Bacteria > Actinomycetota > Acidimicrobiia > Acidimicrobiales > Acidimicrobilacustridaceae > UBA4742. The sequence goes on along the minus strand of CAWCCB010000001.1, from coordinate 148,933 downwards.
GGTGCCCTCCGCGATCTTGCGGCCCGTCGTCGATCACGGCGATGAGGTCGGCCAGCCGGTCGGCCTCCTCCAGGTACTGGGTGGTGAGCAGCACGGTGGTGCCGTCGGCCACCAGCTCCTGGATGACCACCCACAGATCGCTGCGGCTGGCCGGATCGAGGCCGGTGGTGGGCTCGTCGAGGAACAGCACCGGGGGTCGGTGGACCAGCGCCGCGCCCAGATCCAGCCGGCGGCGCATGCCACCCGAATAGGTGCGGGCCGGACGATCGGCGGCCGCGGTCAGGCCGAACCGCTCGAGCAGCTCGTCGGCCCGCTGTCTGGGTCACCTTGCGGGACAGGTGGGTCAGCTCGCCCACCATGCGCAGGTTCTCGCGTCCGGTCAGGTTCTCGTCGACGGCGGCGAACTGGCCGGCCAGGCCGATGCGCTCGCGCACGCCCTGAGGGTTCTGGTCGACGTCGATGCCGAGCACCCGGGCCACCCCGGAGTCGTGGCTCAGGATGGTGGTCAGGATGCGGACCACGGTGGTCTTGCCGGCGCCGTTGGGGCCCAGCAGCCCGAACACCGTGCCGCGTTCGACCGACAGGTCGATACCGTCGAGGGCGACCACGTCGCCGAACCGCTTGACCAGCGCCTCGACCTCGATGACGGGATCGCCGGTCGACGGCGAGTTGGGCGACTGGTTCATGCGACCCACCTTGGCAAAGTGCTTTAGGTAAGTCAAGTATTTAGGCCGTTCAAATTATGAATGAGTTGAACGAGTGTGGGCGCGCTCCCTATGCTGACGGCGTGGTTCGACCGACCAAGCAAGCGGTGGCCGACGAGGTGTGGGGCCTGTTGACCGCGCTGATGGTGGGTCGGCGCGACGCCGGCTTCGCCGTGGCCGAGTCCTACGGGCTGACCATGGGCGACATGAAGGCGCTGCTCTCGCTCACCGACGCCGAGACGCCGACCATGAGCTCGCTGGCGGAGGTGTGGGGCTGTGACGCCTCCAACGTCACCTGGCTGGTGGACCGGCTCGAGCAGAGCGGGTGCGTGGTGCGCCAGCCGTCAGCCACCGACCGGCGGGTCAAGACGGTGGCGCTGACCGACCGGGGTCGCACGGCCCGTGACCGGCTGCAGCACGCCTTCACCCAGGCGCCGCCCGGAGCTGTGCGACCTCAGCCTCGAGGACCTGACCACCCTGGCCACCCTGTTGCGCAAGGCCGGCTTCGAGCCCTGCGGGCTCGGCGACATGGTGCATTCCATGGGCCGCAAGCCGCGCACGCCCGCCACCCCGGTCTGACCGAGCGAGCGCGGCCAGACGCGATCACCGGAGCGACCCCGGACGCGACGGCGCCCTGAGCACCAGGGTGCTCAGGGCGCCATCAGTCCGGATCGGTCCGGATGAGTTGGTTCAGCCCGTGAAGGCGGGTGTGGCCGTCACCGGGGCGGCGGGCGCCGCGGTGGAGGTGGTGGCCACTGCTCCCGCCACCGTCACGGGAGCCACGTCGGTGGCCGGGATGATGATGAGTCCGTTGCCCGTGGCCGTGGCGCTGTTGGTGTAGGTCCCCGGTGTGGTGGACACCGTCACCGAGAAGTGGATGTGCAACGTGGCCCCGGCGGTGACGGTGATCGGGCCGTTCCAGGTCAGGGTCTGGCCGGCCACCGTCGGGTTGGCCGTGACCCCGCCGGTGGTCGAGCCGGCGGTGTAGGTGAACCCGGCCGGCAGCGTGTCGGCGACCGAGTCCAGGGTGACGTCGGTGCTACCGGGGTTGGCCACCGAGATGGTGTAGCCGTCGGTAGCCACCCGGGGTGGCCGTGGCCGAGTCGGCCGTCTTGGTCACCGTGATCGGCTGGATGCCCAGCGGCGAGAAGGTGGTGTACTGCTGCACCGACGGCGCTGGCGCCGGCGGCGATGGCCAGCGACCAGCTGAGACCGGCGCCGTTGTCGATGTCGTGGTGCACTGGCAGGTGTCGGCGAAGGGCTGCTGCGTACCGATGTGGGACCACACCGTGTCGTAGTAGTCCTCCATGTAGTGCGAGCCGGGCGTGATCGGGTACCACTGCTCGATGCGGTTGGGCGACGGCGAGCTGGCCGAGGCCTTGCAGGCCACGGCCGCCCCGTCGACCTGGCCCAGGCCGGTGTCGCTGTTCTGCAGGTAGCAGTCACCGGCCCGGTAGATGATGACGTTCTGCGCCGCACCCGTGGCGTTGTGGATCGACACGTTGGTCAGGTAGGCCTCCTGGCCGACGACGTAGGTGTCGGTCTCGGTCAGGCGGAAGCCGGTGCCGCCCAGGTCGACCACGGTGGTGACGCTGAAGGGGCTGGCGGAGGTGCCGGCGCCGGTGACACGCGCTCTGGCTCACGGGGGTGAAGGGGGTGTAGCCCGCTCACGCCGGTGGCGCTGCCGCCGGCGGGGATGGTGGCCGGGCCGTACAGGACGCCGGCCAACGAGACCAGGGTGCCGCAGGCGGTGTCGCCGTAGAACTCGCCCGGGCTGTCGCCGGTGTGGTTCACCGAGCAGTTGAGGTCGGTCGAGACGCCCACCGTGGTCAGCGGACCCGCCGAGGTGATGGTGGCGGTCGCCGCCGAGGCCGGCTGAGCCATGCCCACCGCCATCACCGCGGCGATGAACACTCCCGAGCACGAACAGCCGATTCGCATGTCGCGCGATTCTGGACACGATGCCTCCCTCTGAACCCCGGCCCCAACGGCCGCCGCCAAAGATTCGCCCCTGGCGGTGTGCGAATCGACCGAGATTAGGTCCCTGTCGGTAGGAAGACAAGGTTGAAGGCAAGCCTGTGCGGATACACACTTTCGCCGCGGTCCCGCCCCCGGATGTGCGGGCCGGCCAGACGGCCCAGGCCGCCGGATCAGGCCGTGGCCGGTGGCCCGGGCACCGGGGTGACCTGGCGTCGCCAGCTCGACATCCGGCTCCACACCACCCACGAGATGCCCCCCACCGGGATCTCCAGCAGGTAGGTGAACCCGGTGAACAGCAGGACGCCGGCGGTGCAGATGGCCGGATCGCCACCGAAGGCCACCAGCGCGCCGATGACGGTGGCGTCGGCGAAGCCCACGCCGCTGGGCGTGACCGGGACGGTGGACAGCAGCCGGCCGAAGGCGAAGGCGGCGAACACCTGGATGGTGGCCAGCGAGGTCTCGCCCAGCAGGCGCAGGCACAGCAGCTGGAGGGCGAACTGCAACAGTGAGTACAGAGAGCATCCACAACGTCAACCGGGGCCAGCACCGCGAGATCAGCGAGCTGCTTCGATGGCGGAAGTCGAGCACCGCGTCGCGGATCCCGGGGTGGTCGGGTCGACGGGCCAGGCGCAGCGCGCCCGACACCAACCGTTGGAGCCAGCGCCCGATGATCAGCGCCAGCCGCTCGCTGCGCAGCACCAGCGTGAGGGCCAGCACCGCCACCACCAGCACGGCCAGCCCGAAGATGGCCGCGCCCACCAGTCCGCCGGTGGCCCGTCCCTCGGCCACCAGCAGCACCAGGGCGATGATGGGCAGGCCCAGCTTGAGGAAGATGTTCCAGATGCCCGAGACCAGGATGGCCAGCGTCGTCTTGGGCACCCCGAAGCCCCACGATCGACACATCCCGTAGGTGGCGCCGACGCCCACCGCGCCGCCGAAGGGGACGACGTTGGACACCGCGCTGCTGGCGGTGTTCAGGGTGAACCCCTGGGTGCGACGCAAGCCGGGCAGCGAGGCGGTGAGCACCCCGGCGTAGGCCACCAGCCCGATCAGCCAGACGACGGTGAGCAGCGCGATCTCGGCGATGCTCAGACGGTGGAGCTGGTGGGCCACCTGGCGGTAGGTGGCGCCTGACACCTTGGGGATGACCAGCGCGAACAGCACGACGAGGGCCGCCAGGGAGATGAGCGCTTCGGCCAGCCGCCGGCCCAGGGACTTGCGGTGCAGCTCGTGCTCGACGGCCAGCGAGGGATCGGGCGGCTCGACCGAGTCGTCCAGGTCGTAGGGATGGACGTGGCCCGACAGGGACGTGGACCGGGTCTCGGGCGGCCGCGGTCGGTGTCTGAGCGGGGCCGGTCGTCCCGCCGGCATCGGGCCGGTGGGTGGTCACGAAGTGGTCACCAGGCTGGCGAAGATGTCGTCGGCCACCGGCCCGGCCGGCCGGCCGACCTCCACGAACCACTCGGTGCCGAAGGCCAGGGCGAAGTACTCGTCGGGCAGCGCCAGGAACAGCTCGAGGGTGCGGTCGGCCGAGGGGTCGGCCGCGGTGGCCTGGCTGGCGTGGGCCTGCATGGCGGCCTTCTTCTGCTCGAGGTGGGCGCTGACGTCCACCGCGTGGGTGATCGAGCCGGCCGGGGTGTACCACAGATCGAAGGTCTCGGGCGTGAAGTCGGCGGGGATCTCGTAGCCCAGCGAGGTGGCCAACTCGACTCCGGTGCGCATCAGCTCGCGGTCGATGGTGGCCTCCAACAGCACCGGCGTGCCGGCCAGTCGGGCCGCCCGGGCCCCCACCCGGTGGACCTGGACGTGGTCGCGGTGGCCGTAGCCGCCGTTGGCGTCGTAGCTGGTCAGCACGTCGGCCCGCTCCTCGACCAGGATGGCGGCCAGCCGCTCGGCTGCCTCCTCCACCTCCGACGGCGGCGAAGCGCGCCGGCGGCCGGGTCGGCCGACGGCCGGATCGGGCTCCGGGCCCGAACCCGAGTCGGCGTAGCCCAGCCACGCCACGCGGGCCACGCCCAGGATGCGGGCCGACTGCTCCAGCTCGGCCCAGCGCCGGCTGGCCAGGGTCTCGGCCCGGTCCAGGAAGTCATCGGCCACCTGGCCCACCTCACCCCGGGTGGCGACCACCAGCACCACGCGGTGCCCGTCGGCCGCCGCCTTGGCCATGGTCCCGGCCGTCAGCAGCGCCTCGTCGTCGGGGTGCGCGTGGAAGCACACCAGCGTGTAGGGCATCGGCGTCAATCTTGCCGCATCGGGCCCGACCTCCGAGAGCTAGCCTGGGTGCCGCGATCCGGGGGTTTCCCGGCGCGGCCGGTCCCGTCGTCGGTGACCGGCTCCCGACCAGACCAGCCTGGGCCGAACCGGGCCGGGGAAGGCACCTGCGTGGCGATGAGCAGCTCGGCCTCGGCGCTCCCGGCGCCCCAGGCCGGTCCCCGACCCGGCGCCTCGGCGCGCCCGCTCAAGATCGGCCTGGTGTCGGACTGCTACGTCCCGCGCCTGGGCGGGATCGAGATGCAGGTGCACGACCTGGCCCAGCGGCTCCAGGCCGCCGGCCACGACGTGGTGGTCATCACGCCCACCCCCGGCCCCGAGCTGATCGACGGGATCCGGGTCCATCGCATGGACGTGCCCCTCCTGCCCTTCGACATCCCGTTCACCCCGGCCACCTTCCGCGGGGTCAGCGAGCTGCTGCAGCGCGAGCGGGTCGACGTGGCCCACTTCCACGGCGGGATCGCCTCGCCGCTGGCCTTCATCGCCGCGGCCAGCGCGCAGGCCGACGGCGTGCCCACCGTCATCACCACCCACTGCATGTGGAGCTACGCGGCGCCGATCTTCGCCCTGCTCGACCGGCGGTTCCACTGGAGCCGCTGGCCGGTGGTGCTCTCGGCGGTGAGCGACGTGGCCGCGGCCCCGATCCGCAAGATCGCCGGCCCCGAGGTCGACGTGGCCGTGGTCCCCAACGGCATCGACAACGCCACCTGGTCGGTCACCCCGCTGCCGCGTGAGGTCGGCACCGTGACCGTGGTGTCGGTCATGCGCCTGGCGCCGCGCAAGCGTCCCCGCCACCTGCTCAAGATGATCCACCGGATCCACGAGCGGCTCCCGGCCGACGTCCGGCTGAAGGTGCAGATCATCGGTGAGGGTCCCGAGCGGGCGTCGTTGGAGAAGTACCTCCAGGCTCACGACCTGACCGAGGTGGTGGAGCTGGTCGGGCGGCGCACCCGCGACGAGATCCGATCCGCCTTCGCCCGGGCCGACGTCTTCGTGGCCCCCGCCAACCTGGAGTCCTTCGGCATCGCCGCCCTCGAAGCCCGCTGCGCCGGGCTGCCGGTGGTGGCCATGGCCCGCACCGGCATCCGCGAGTTCGTGGCCAACGGTCGCGAGGGCCTGCTGGCCCAGAGCGATCGGGACATGGTCGAGCAGCTGCTGCGGCTGATCTGCGACCCCGAGCTGCGCCAGCGCATCGCCACCCACAACCGGGACGTGGCCTCCAACGTCGACTGGAGCCCGGGTGGTGCCGGCGAACGTGGACGTCTACCGCCGGGCCATCGAGTTCCGGGGCGTCGGGCGACGGCCGCGCTCGCCACCGCCTGACGGCCGTCCGATCGTCGATGCGCCGGAGTCCACCATGCCGGTCAGGCCGGGGCGGGGTCGCGCGCCGTCCAGACCTGTCCGCCTCGGGCGTGCCCGCCTTGGGGACGCGCCCGGCCCGGGTGAACACGCGGGCCAGTCCGTAGCCCACGATGAAGATGACCGCGCCGCCCACCCCGTCGAGGAAGTAGTGGTTGGCGGTGATGACCACCACGGTGACGGTGGCCACCGGGTAGGCGATGGCCAGGGCCTTGGCCCACCAGGACTTCACCCGGGGCAGGAAGACCCCGCAGCCCCACAGGGCCCACCCGCAGTGCAGGCTGGGCATGGCCGCGTACTGGTTGGAGATCGTCTTCATGGCCGACGAGTTGAACGACCAGAAGGTCGGGTACTTCACCAGCGTGTCCACGTAGCCGAAGGCGGCGTGGTGGCCGAAGCTGTCGAGCAGCCGGGGGGGCATGAGCGGGAAGGTGGCGAACCCGATGAGGCCCAGCATGGTGCCCACGGCCAACGTGTTGCGCATCAGCGGGTAGCTGTCGGGGAATCGCCGGTACAACCAGATCAGCGCGCCGATGGTGACGGCCAGGTAGATGGCGCCGTAGTAGTAGTTGGCCGCGATGACCGCCCACTTGGCGTGAGCCAGGGCGAAGACCTGCCAGTCGTGCTCGTCGTAGATGTGGAGGGTCCGCTCCCAGCCGATGAGGCGCATGGCGTTGTGGAAGGCGTGGGCGGTGCCGGCCGAGTTGAGGTCGCGCAGGCTCTCGTAGATGAGGTCGAACACCATGACGATGCCGATCTCGACCCACCAGTAGATCTCGTGGCCGGTGCTCAGCCGGGTGCCGCCGCGCCAACGGGTGGTGTTGTGCTCGATCGCGTCGCTCAGGCGGTCGTCGGCGTCTTCGTCGAGCATCGGCGGGCTCGGATCGGGCATCGGGACATCCTACGCGGTGGGTGGCGGGTCCCGACCGCACCGGGCGGGCCCGGACGGCTCGCGGATCAACCCTTGAGGCGGATCAGCCCCTCCTGCACCACGGTCACGGCCAGGTGTCCGTCGTGGGTGAAGATCGAGCCCCGGGCGATGCCCCGGGCCCCCGACGCCGACGGGCTGACCTGGTCGTAGAGCAGCCACTCGTCGGCCCGAAACGGTCGGTGGAACCACATGGCGTGGTCGAGGCTGGCCGATGACCAGGTTGTGCTCGATGGCCCCGACGGCGTGGGGCAGCAGCGTGGTGTCGAGCAGGGTCATGTCCGAGGCGTAGGTCACGATGCAGGCGTGCAGCACCGGGTCGTCGGGCAGGCGTGCCGTCGGCCCGCAGCCACACCCGTTGGCGCGGCGGCAGCGGCCGGCTGCGATCGAGCGGCTCCCAGTCCACGTACCGGCTGTCGATGGGCCGGGGCCGTTCGTACCAGTCGCCCATGACCTCGGCCCAGGGTGCCCACCGCTGCCTTGAAGTCGGGCAGCGAGAGGGGCTCGGGCACGTCGGTGGGCATGGCCGCCTCGTGGTCGTAGCCCGTCCTCGGGTACGTGGAACGACGTCTGCAGGTTGAAGATGGCCCGACCGTGCTGGATGGCCACCACCCGGCGGGTGGTGAACGAGCGGCCGTCGCGGATGCGGTCGACCTCGTAGAGGATGGGCACGGTCGGATCGCCGGGTCGCAGGAAGTAGGCGTGCAGCGAGTGGACGCGGCGGTCGGGCTCGACCGTGCGGGCCGCGGCCACCAGGGCCTGGCCGGCCACCTGTCCACCGAACACCCGCTGGGCGTCCACGTCGGGGCTCGTGCCCCGGAAGATGTTGACCTCGATGGGCTCCAGATCGAGGAGGGCGATCAAGTCGTCCAGGGCTTGCTGCATGCCCGCATCCTGGCAGACCGGCTCACCGGGGCCAGATGTTCGGCCGGGCGTCACCCGCTGTTCACCCGGCGCAGGCTCCTCGTTCACCGGCTGTTGCCAGCATGCGAGCCGTGACCACGACGCTGTCCCCGTCGCCGCCCGACGGCGGGGCCGGTCCACGGGCGCGCCGGCCCCGCATGGTGGTGGACCAGCCGAGTCGGGCCGACCGGACCTTCGACCGGGTCACGTTGCTGGCCGGCTGTCCGTGCTGGTGCTGCTCACCCTGGTCGGGGTGTTCCTGCTCTTCCAGAGCCACACGGCCATCGCCGAGTCGGGCCTCCTGCGCTTCCTGACCCGCACCGAGTGGCGCACCGACGTCCACCCGGCCCGCATCGGGGTGCTGGGTCTGCTGGTGGGCACCGTGCTGGTGGCGTTGGTGGCCGTGGCCATCGCCCTGCCGCTCAGCGTGGTCACCGCCCTGGCCATCACCGAGTACGCCGGCGCCCGCGCCCGCAAGTGGCTGGTGGGCGTGGTCGACCTGCTGGCCGCGGTGCCCAGCCTGCTGTTCGGCTTGTGGGGGTTCCTGTTCCTGTCGGCCAAGGTGGTGCCGCTCTCGCAGTTCCTGACCGACCACTTCGGTTGGATACCGATCTTCAAGACCGACCCGGGCGCCAACCTGACCGGCTCGATCTTCATCGCCGGCATCGTGGTCTCGCTGATGGTCATCCCCATCATCACCTCGGTGGTGCGCGAGGTGTTCTCCCAGGCACCCCCGGGCGAGAAGGAGGCGGCCCTGGCCCTGGGCAGCACCCGGTGGGGGATGATCCGCTCGGTGGTCCTGCCCTACGGACGCAGCGGCATCGTGGGCGGCACCATGCTCGGACTGGGGCGGGCGCTGGGCGAGACCATCGCGGTCGTCCTGCTGTTGCCCCAGGTTCCATCGGTGTCGGCGCAGATCCTCCAGAACGGCGGGGCCACCGTGTCGGGCTTCATCGCCAACCGGGCCGGGGCCGACAGCTTCACCGTGTCGGGCCTGATGGCCGCCGGACTGGTGCTGTTCCTCATGACGCTGGCCACCAACATGATCGCCTCGGTCGTGGTGTCCCGCAGCCGCTCGGGAGTCGGGGTCGATCTGTGAGCCTCGACACCCAGCCGCCGTCGGTCATCGACGTGCGTGACCCCGACGACGGCGACGGGGCCGGGGGCCGGGGCGACCGCCCGATCCGCCCCCGGCCTCGCCGCCGCTCGCGGTTGCGGCCCCGCGAGCTGACCTCGGGCGACTACGGGCTGCTGTTCGGGTCGCTGGCCAGTTCGCTGTGCCTGTGTTGGCTGCTGTTCGAGCGCCTGGCCACCGGGGTCGAGCAGCTTCGGCTTCTTCGTCCTGGTCTACGTCGGGTTCCTGATCCTCTACGGCGTGGCCACCGCCGACCGCTACGGGCGGATGGTGGCCGTCGACCGCCTGATGACCGTGATCATGATCTCGGGCGGGATCATCGTGCTCGTACCCCTGGTGCTGCTGGTGGGCTACATCATCGTGGAGGGCGTCAAGGCGCTGCGCTTCGGGTTCTTCGTGCACGACCAGGCCGGCATCACCCCGACCGAGCCGGCCACCGCGGGTGGCGGTGCCCATGCCCTGGTGGGGACCATCGAGGAGGTCGGCCTCGCCCTCATCTGGTCGCTCCCGCTGGGGCTGGCCGCGGCCGTGTTCCTCAACGAATCCCGCAGCCGCTGGCGTCGCCCGGTGCGGATCTTCGTCGACGCCATGAGCGGCCTGCCCTCCATCGTGGCCGGCCTGTTCATCTTCGCCGTGTTCATCCTCCCGTACGCCCACACCGCCGCCATCTTCGGCTTCAACGGCTTCATGGCCAGCCTGGCCCTGGCCCTGCTGATGCTGCCCACCATCACGCGCACGGTCGAGGTGGTGCTGCGCCTGGTCCCCGACGGTCTGCGCGAGGCCAGCCTGGCCATGGGCGCGTCCCGGGCCCGCACGACCTGGTCGGTGGTGTTCCCCACGGCTCGCACGGGCATCACCACCGCGGTGGTGCTGGGCATCGCCCGAGCGGTGGGCGAGACGGCCCCGCTGCTGTTCACCTCCTTCGGCTACGACCTGATGAACGGCAACCCGTTCGCCAAGCCGCAGGAGAGCCTGCCCCTCTTCGTCTACAACAACATCCGCAAGCCCGACCTGGCCTCGATCGCCGGGGCTACACCGGCGCCCTGGTGCTCATGGTGCTGGTGCTCGGCCTGTTCGTGCTGGCCCGCATCATCGGCCGTGACCGATCCAAGCGATCCGGCCGTCGTTGGCGCCCGTCCTTCGGGAGCAAGGAATCCTCATGAGCGACCTCGTGTCCCCCCCGGTCGACCACCTGCCGGCGCCGCCCGGCACGGCGACGTCGAAGCCCGCGGCCTCCCGACCCATCGAGCTGATCGGAGGACCGCCGAAGGGCGAAGCCTCGCTCGAGGCGCGCGGACGCCTGTGCCTGGTTCGGCGACCACCTGGTGCTCGAGGACGTCGACCTGGTCATGCCCGCCGGCCAGGTGACGGCCCTCATCGGGCCGTCGGGCTGCGGCAAGTCCACCTTCCTGCGGCTGCTGAACCGCATGCACGAGCTCATCCCGGGCGCGGCCCTGGACGGCAAGATCCTGCTCGACGGCGAGGACATCTACGCGCCGGGTCGGCGGGCTCAGGAGATCCGCATCCGGGTGGGCATGGTCTTCCAGAAGCCCAACCCGTTCCCGGCCATGACCATCCGGGACAACGTGCTGTCGGGTCTGAAGCTGGCTCGGATCAAGTGCGCCGCCAGCGACGACCTGGTCGAGCAGAGCCTGACCCGGGCGGGTCTGTGGCGTGAGGTGCGCGACCGTCTGGACCGGCCTGGCGGTGCGCTGTCGGGTGGCCAGCAGCAGCGGTTGTGCATCGCCCGCTCGCTGGCGGTCCAACCCAACGTGCTGCTCATGGACGAGCCGTGCTCCGCGCTCGACCCCACCTCCACCCGCCGCATCGAGGAGACCATCGCCGAGCTGCGCTCGGTGGTCACGGTGGTCATCGTGACCCACAACATGCAACAGGCCCAGCGGGTCTCGGATCTGTGCGCCTTCTTCCTGGCCGAGGAGAACGAGCCCGGGTTCGTGGTGGAGAAGGGCACGACCGAGAAGATGTTCTCGACCCCCGACGACGAGCGCACGCTCAACTACGTCGAAGGGCGCTTCGGGTGAGGGCCGGCGCCGCGCCGTCGGCCGGTCGCGCTGGCCGACGTCTCAGGCCGACGGGCCGGCTCGTTCGCCGCCTGGCCGGGCTGGTCGGGGTGGCCGCGTTGCTGCTCATGGCGGCCTCGCCGCCGGCGTCGGCCGACAACGCCGCCATCAACGGAGCCGGATCCACCTACGTGGCCCTGGCCATGCAGCAATGGGTGGCGGATGCCCAGACCCAGGGCCTGCACGTGAACTACACGCCCCTGGGCTCTCCGCCGGGACTGACCGAGTTCGGCCAGTCCTTGATCGACTTCGCCGGCACCGAAGCCGAGTTCGCCTCGCTCCAGGTGGGCGACACCGACCCGGCACGCGGGTACCAGTACGTCCCGGACGTGGCCGGCGCGGTGGCCATCATGTACCACGTGCAGGACGCGGCCGGGAGCACGGTCAACTACCTCCACCTGTCCCGCGAGACGATCGCCCGGATCTTCATGGGCGACATCTGCAGCTGGAACGATCCGGCCATCACGGCGGACAACCGCGGCCTGGTGCTGCCCAACCAGCCCATCACGGTGGTGTACCGAGGTGGCCAGTCGGGCACCACCGGGCTGTTCTACGACTTCGTGCAGCACACCGATCCGGCCCTGTTCGCCACCTGGGCGGCCAAGAACTCGATCCCGACCAACGTTCGCATCATCGAGCTCGACACCAGCCCGAGCTTCGCCTGCCACACCCTGGCCCTCAACGGCTCCGACCAGATCGCCGAGCACATCGCCAGTGGCCAGGGCATGTGGAGCATCGGCTACGACGAGTTCGGCTACGCCAAGACCTACAACGTCCCGACGGCGTGGGTGCAGAACGCGTCGGGGACCTTCCAGCTGCCCTACGCCCAGAACATCTCGGCGGCCCTCGAGTCCGCTCGGCTGAAGCCCGACCTGAGCCAGGACCTGTCGGGGGTGTACGCCAGCTCCAACCCGCTCACCTATCCCATCTCGGCCTACAGCTACATCGTGACCCAGTGCGCGGCCGTCGCCCGATCGGGCCACCTGCAAAGGTGCCTACAGCAACCCGGGGATCACCTCGACCTTCGCCGCCTGGATGCGCTACATCGCCTGCGACGGCCAGGTGAACATGGCGGCCATCGGGTACTCGCCGTTGCCGCCCAACCTGTCCCAGGAGATCGCCAACGCCATCGGCCGGATGTCGGGCACGGCCCCGGAGCACTCACGCCGGCCAACTGCGCCAACCCCCGCTTCCGGGGTGAGCTGGGCGCGGATTCCGGCGCCCCTCCCGATCCGATCAAGAACGTGGTCAGCCTGGCCACCAAGGGCCCGGCGGCAAACGGCTCCCTCGGCCGCCGGCCCGGCGGCGTCGGGCACAGCCAGCGCGGCGGCTGCCTCGGGGGTGGTGGGCTCGACCCATTCGGCCGGTGGCGGCAGCACCGATTGGCGTGACGCCTCGCCGGTCCTCTACCAGCGGCCCATCAGCTCGGTCCACGTGCTGGCCCCGATCCTGTTCCTGTTGGCCCTGCTCGTCATCCCGCCGCTGCTGTTCGGTCGCTCGCGTCGGCGCCGGTCGAACTGAGGGAGCCTTCTCGAGAGGGATTGCTTCGCGGCGCGTGAGCACCCGTCACCCCGTCAACGACGTGTCAGCCACCCGCGAGCTGGGAATCGTCGCGGGGTGGATTCGGGCGTTTCAACGTCGTGACCTGCCATTTCGGCCGAGTAGAAGCGACGGCTCGCCCAGAGTGAGACGTAGACGAGCGAGACGAGGGCGGGGACTTCGATGAGGGGCCCGATGGTGCCGGCAAGGGCCTGGCCGGAGGTGACGCCGAACACGGCGATCGACACGGCGATGGCGAGCTCGAAGTTGTTGCCCGCGGCGGTGAAGGCGACCGAGGCGTTGCGAGCGTAAGGGAAGTGCAGGCGGTAGCCGAGGGCGAACGACCCGCTCCACATGAGCGCGAAGTAGGCGAGCAGGGGTAGCGCGACGCGGGCGACGTCGAGCGGGTGGGTGGTGATCTGGTGGCCTTGGAGGGCGAACAGCACGACGATGGTGAAGAGCAGCCCGTACAGAGCCACGGGTGCGATCCTCGGCAGGAACGTGTCCTCGTACCACTCGGTGCCCTTGCGGCCTTCGCCCAAGGTCCGGGTGAGGAATCCGGCGGCCAGGGGGACGCCCAGGAAGATGAACACCGACCGGGCGATGGCCCACACCGACACGTGGAGGTCAGCGGTGTCGAGGCCGAGCCAAGTGGGCAGCACGGTCAGGTAGAACCAGCCGAGCACGGAGTACATGGCGATCTGGAACAACGAGTTGATGGCCACCAGCACGGCGGCGAGCTCCCGGCTGCCGCAGGCGAGATCGTTCCAGATGAGGACCATGGCGATGCAGCGAGCGAGGCCGACGATGATCAGGCCGGTGCGCAGCTCCGGGAGGTCGGCCAGGAACACCCAGGCAAGGGTGAACATGAGCAGAGGGCCGATGACCCAGTTGAGGAGCAGCGAAAGGCCGAGGGTGCGGCGGTCGGCGAGCTCGTCACCGAGGTGGCGGTAGCGGACCTTGGCCAAGATCGGGTACATCATGGCCAGCAGCCCGACGGCGATCGGCAGCGAGACGGTGTCGACCTTGATGTGGTCGAGGGTGGTGTTCAGGTCCGGGATCAACCGACCCAGGACCAAGCCGGTGGCCATGGCCAGCCCGATCCACACCGGCAGGAACCGGTCCAGCATCGAGAGCTTGGCGGTCACCGAGCCGCTCCGGCTCGCGGTCACTGCAGCGGTCCTGGCCGAGGACGAGCGAGCAGGTCGGTGAGCGGGATCCTCCACGCCTGCATCATGGCTGACAGGTGGTGACACACCCAGGGCCCAAGGTCCTCGCGCGTGGGTGGCGCCCACCGGGGAGCCCCCCCGGGGACGCCCATGAGCCTTCGTTCAACAGCAGCCGGATTCGGCGGCTGCGGAGGATCGCCCGAGGGTGACAGGTTCGGCCGCGGCGGGGCGCAGCACATGGCGCTGCTGTCCTCGCCGACAATCTCGTTGGTCAACTGGTCGGAGTCGCCGGTCTTGACGTACCACTCCCACTTGGCGCCATCGGGGTCGGTCACCCAGGTCTCGACCTTGGTGGCGTAGCAACAGATGGTGTCGTCGATCCCGGTCGTCTCGAGCCCGGTGCCCGACAGGCGAGCCTCCGCCGCCTCGACGTCGCCGGCGTTGTCGGTCTCGACGCCGAGGTGGTTGAGGGTGGCCCCTTCGGGGCCTTCGAACAGGACCAGCTTCAGGGGCGGATCGGCGATGGCGAAGTTGGCGTAGCCAGGCTTGCGCTTGGCCGGCTCGGTGGCGAAGAGCTTCGAGTAGAACTCGACCGCCTGGTCGAGGTCGGTGACGTTGAGAGCGAGCTGGACGCGTGACACGGGATTCCTCCGGCTAGAGTTCATCGACATTGATCGATGTGAGCACACTCTAACAACACATCGACGAATGTCAATGCATTGTTCTGCGACTGATGCGCTGGGGGAGGCGAGGTTGTCATGAAGGTCGAGATGCTCGAGGGGTGTTGCGCGCCGGTCACCTCCGCGGTGCTCGGCGAGTCCGATGCCGAGGAGTTGGCGGCGGCGTTCAAGGTCCTCGCCGATCCGGCCCGGTTGCGGTTGCTGTCGATGGTGGCGGCGGCGACGACGGGAGAGGCGTGTGCGTGTGACCTGGTGGGGCCGGTCGGCAAGTCCCAACCGACGGTGTCGCATCACCTCTCGATGCTGGTCGAGGCCGGGTTGTTGTCACGGGAGAAGCGCGGCAGATGGGCCTGGTACCGGGTCGTTCCCGAGCGTCTCGAAGGTCTGCGGTCGGCTCTCGCTCCCCAGTAGCGGGCTCGCGGCTGGGTCAGGTCGTATCGATGCCGAGAGAGGCCAGGAGGGTCTCGACGCGGCGACGGATCTCGTCCCGGATCGGGCGGACGGCGTCGAGGTCCTTCCCCGCCGGGTCGTCGAGCTCCCAGTCCTCGTAGCGCTTGCCGGGGTAGAGGGGGCAGGCGTCGCCGCAGCCCATCGTGATGACGACATCGGCGGCACGCACGATCTCGTCGGTCCACGGTTTGGGGAACTCGCCGGTGATGTCGATGCCGACCTCAGCCATGGCGGCGACCGCCGCCGCGTTGATCTCCGAACCCGGCTCGGATCCCCCTGACCAGACCACCACCGTGTCGCCGGCGAGGTGGCGGAGCCAGCCCTCTGCCATCTGGGAGCGGCCGGCGTTGTGCACGCACATGAACAGCACGCCGGGAGTCGCGGAAGGCACGGTGCTCTCGAGGCGGGCGAGGGCGTTGAGGCGTTCCTTGGCGAACTTCTCCGCCAGCACGGGCAGGTACGTCGCGATCTTGGCCGTGGGGAGCAATCGGTCGAGCGAGTCCAGGACGAACCTCTCGATGGTCTCGGGACCGAACGTTCCTGCGAACGATGGCTCGAGTCGGTGCGTCACCGACCGGATGAGGTGTTGCTGGTCGAGCGGGAGGTGGCTGAGGCTGTCGGTCATGGCTCGTCGGTTCAGGCTTCGGCACTTGCCGCCGGGAGTAGCTCCGCGATCAGGGCGCGGGCGCGGCGGTCGATCTCGTCGCGGATCGGGCGGACTGCGTCGATGCCCTGTCCGGCCGGATCATCGAGATCCCAGTCCTCATAACGCTTGCCTGGGTAGATCGGGCAGGCGTCACCGCAGCCCATGGTGACCACGACGTCCGAGGCCCGCACGGCGGCGCCATCGAGCTTCTTCGGATGGGCGCCAGCGGCGCGGAGGTCGATGCCGAGCTCGCTCATCGCGTCCACGACCGCCGGGTTGATGTTCTCGGCTGGGTCCGATCCGGCGGAGCGAACGACGATCCGATCGCCGCCGTGGTGGGCGAGGAGCGCCGCGGCCATCTGCGAACGGCCGGCGTTGTGGACGCAGACGAACAGGACTTCGGGGCGCGAGACGGTCGTGTCGGTTTCAGGCATCAGGGGACTCCGAATGGTGGTGGGGGTAGAAGAGGCGGACCAGCCCGAAGGCGATCATCGTGCCGATGAGCTGCATGACGATGAACATCGGCGCCGAGGATGGGGCGATACCGGCGAAGCTGTTCGACAGCGTGCGAGCGATGGTGACAGCCGGGTTGGCGAAGCTGGTCGAAGAGGTGAACCAGTAGGCCCCGCCGATCCACGCGCCCACTGCGAAGGGGATGACGTTCGCCCGCCCGGTGCGCACGCATGCCTGGATCAACAACAGCAGCGTGACCGTGGCGACCACCTCGGACACCCAGAGGGCGGGTGAGGACCGGGTGTGGGTGGAGATGCTCACGACGGGAAGGTCGAACATCACGTTGGCGAGCATCGCCCCGAGGCAGCCGCCGATCACCTGGGCGACGATGTAGAACCCCGTATCGCGGGTCCTGGTGGTACCCAACATCCGGTCGAGCAAGCTGACCGCCGGGTTGAAATGTGCGCCGGACACGGCGGCGAACATCAAGATCAGTCCGATGAGCGCGGCCGCGGTGGCCGCCGCGTTTTCGAGGAGCTGCAGACCGACGTCGCCGGTGGACAAGCGACTGGCGGCGATGCCCGAGCCGATCACGGCTACGACCAGCATTCCGGTCCCGAATGCCTCGGCAGCCAGACGGCGGGTCAGATCGAGTCGGAGCGCCCCGGTGCCGGTCTCGACCTCGACGCCGAGCTCGACGTCGCTGGGATGCAGCTCGTCCGTCATGATGCGTCTGCCAGAGCGACGACGTTGCGGATCCGGTCGCGGAGCTCGACCAGAGCGGCATCGAACGCCGCCCTGGTCCCGATGGGAACCGGGTCTGGGATCGACCAGTGCAACCAGGTGTCATTCGGGTCGAGCTCCTCGTGGGCCCGGTCGCACACGGTGATCACCAGCGCCGGCATCGTCTCGAGGTCGGCCAGATCACGGGGCGTGGCCCCATCGAGATCGAGCCCAGCCCTGCGTGCAGCGGCCACGGCACCGGGATCGACCCGCTCGGCGGGATGGGTTCCGGCCGAGATGGCGGGCTCACCGGTGGCCTGGAGCCACAGGCCGGCGGCCATCTGAGAGCGCGCTGAGTTGGCGCTGCACACGAACAGTGCGGCACCCATCTGGAGCGGTCGGCCGGGGGCGAGACCCTCCAGTGCTTCGGGCACGAGTCGCACGTAGCGGCGGCGACGGTCGCCGCTGGAGTGCGCCCGTTCGATCAGCCCCACACGCTCGAGGACATCGAGATGGTGGGCCAACAGGTTCGATTCCATCCCGAGCCGGCGACGCAACTCGACCGGAGCGCGATCCGACACGGACAGCTCGTCTACGAGTTCCAACCGGCCTGGGTCACCGAGTGCCGTGTGTCGCGCCGCTCGCAATTCGACGGTGAGGGGGAAGCGCATGCCCAGCACAATGTCACTCGATAGAGATTGAGTCAACGCACGCTGATTCAAAAGGTCACTGTCGGGGTGTGACGCCGATCCAGGCCGTCGAAAAGGTTTGCCCCTCGGCGATACGCACTTCATCCGGAGTTTCCTTGGCACGGGTGGGGCGTTCATGTGGGGGTGAGAGAACTGAGCCGACCGGGGCGAGAAGGAACTCGTGTGGCCACGGTCATCGCATCCACCTGTGAAAGGACCATGCCACAGTGAAGAGAACCCTCCTTCGTCGGGGACTGATCGCCGCCACGGCGCTCTGCACCCTTGGCACCGTGATCGCCGGGGTGGCGCCAGCCGCCCATGCGGTGACCCATCCGACCACGCAGATCGTCGTGGGTGGTTCCGACACCATCCAGAACGTGAGCGACCCGGTCATCAGCGACGTCGTAGCGGCCTACAACACGGCCAACGGCACGACCGACGTGGGGCGCAACCTCCACGCTGCGGTCGGGGCCGGTCAACCCGACCTCACCTACACCGTTCCTGCCGGTCCCAACTGCGGATCCCAGTACAAGTACACGACCAGCTCGTCACCGCCCGCCGGCTTCTTCCAGGCCCCCAACGGGTCGAATGCTGGGGTGAATGCCATGGTGGCCGCCGAGGCCGGCAACTGGCCGACCACTGGCGCTGGGACCGGGTGCATCTCCATCGGTCGCTCGTCCCGTGGGCCCAAGGGCTCGGCCGGTGACGGCAGCGCGAACCTGATCTTCAACGCGTTCGCTCTGGACGCGGTCAGCTGGGCCTCGCCGAGCATCTATGCCCCGGCGACCATGACCAAGGCGCAGCTCGACGGCATCTACGCCTGCACCTACACCGACTGGGGCCAGGTGGGCGGCATCGCCGGCCACGCCATCCAGCGGTACATGCCACAGTCGGGCTCGGGCACCTATTCGTTCTTCCTGAGCAACTGGCTGAACGGCGTTGACCCTGCACTGGTGAGCTCCACCACACCGCCAGCCGGCTCGACCTTTGCCTGCCCAGCGGTCATCAACACCCAGCTGGACAACTCGGGCAAGCCGCTGGAGGAGAACACCGGCAACGAGCTGGACGCCGAGAACTACCAGGCGGCGATCCTTCCCTACTCGGCCGGCCAGTGGGTCTTCCAGGCCAACAACCACGTGAACCCCACGCTCGACCTGCGCAACGGCGTCAAGCTGGGCGGTGTCACCCCCACGTCGGGTCCGGCGGACAACTACCTGCGCTGGAACACCAGTGGTGTGTGGGAGCCGAACTCGGTGAACGCCTCCAACCCGAACGCGCCGATCAACGAGGACAACACGGCCGAGTACATCGCGGCGAACGGATCGCCGACCACGCTGTACACCGGTGTCCGCTACGTCTGGTATGTGCTCGACTCGGCCAACCCGAACTTCGCCGAGACCCAGGCCTTGGTCGGGTTCAACAACGTGCCTTCGGGCGCCAAGAGCCCGCTGTGCAGCAACAGCGAGCGGGGTGCCCTGGCCAGTTCCGGGTTCTCACCGCTTACGGCCAGCGGTGGCCTCGCCGCCAATCTGGCCGGTTCCACCTGCCGCAACTACGGCGCCTGATCGCGCCTGATCGGCACGCTGCCGATCGCCACTACAACCGTCCTCCTTCCGGGAGCCCAGCCGGGTTCCCGGAAGGAGCGTCGGTGATCTCCCCCGGTCCGGGCCCTTCTACAGAACAGTCGCCCGGTCTGGTTCGACCAGTCTCTCGCCGAGCGCGTCCCAGTTCGGCCCGATCCCCAATCTCGCAGTACCGACACGAGGAGAACACCTCATGCACGAAAGCCCCTCGAGCAGTCGCTTCTCAGCGATCCGACTGCTCGCCGTCCTCTCGGCGCTGGTGACGCTGGTTGCGCTCACCGTCCCGCTGCTGAGCTCGACGGCTTCCGCCGAGACCGCCAATCCACCTGTAACCGTGACTGCCACCGTCGGCACCACGACCTACACCCTCGGTCAAACCATCACCGGCCTGACCGACGGGGAGAACATCCACATCCACGTGGACGCCCAGTCCCCGCCCAACGCGGCGGCGAGCTCCATCTTCGGTGTCGAAGGTCGTGAGTGCGCCAACGCCACCATCAACAACTCGTTCGACTACACGCCCACCCAGGGGGGCAACTGCGCGAACGTGGTCCTCGGCGCAGGCAGCCTGCACCCCACGGTGGCGACCGCTCCACCGAACCTCACCGCCGACATGGACTTCGCCATCGGTGAAGGCACCACCACCTTCAACGACGAGGACCTGGTCAGCCACACCATCACCTGTCAGGCCGGCATCACCTGCAAGCTGGCGATCTCGCTGGCCGTCCCCGGTGCGAACGACTACGTCAGCTTCCCGGTGCAGTTCGCCGGCGCTCCGGACGCTCCGGCGGTCTCGGCCACGCCCGGTGAGTCCTCGGGCACCATCAACTGGACCGCTCCGGCCAACACCGGTGGCTCGGCCATCGACCACTACGTGGTCACCGAGACCTCCCCCTCGGCGGGCGCTCCCCAGACCGTGGTGGGCACTTCGTTGCATGTGACCGGCCTGACGGACTTCACTCCCTACACTTACACGGTGGCGGCGGTGAACGTCGGAGGCTTCACCAGCACGCCGGCCCCGGTGACGTTCAGTCCCGCGCCCAGCCCGGCGGTCATCACTGGCGCCACGGCGGGGAACGGCCAGGTGAGCCTCACCTGGTCGCCGGCAACCGGTAGCCCCACCAGCTACAGCGTGACCTCCGACCCGGTGGTCACCCCGCCGGCGGGCTGCACCGACATCACGGCCCTCAGCTGCACCTTCGATGGGCTCGACAACGGTACGCCGTACACGTTCGTGGTCACCGCCACGTACGCCGGCGGCACCAGCCCTTCGGCCCCGAGCGCGGCAGTGACGCCGCTCAGCAACTTCGGGTCGGTCACCCAGACGTTCACGGTGACCAAGCCGGCCGGCGCCCTGGTGATCGGCGAGGCCTGCTCGGGCAACACCGACGGGCCCTACGCCGACAAGCCGTACCTGGGTTCGCCCACCCCCGAGAACTGCGCCATCGATCTCGGGACGGCCGTCTACCAGACCAGTGGCTTCTACCAGGCCACGGGGAACGTCTCCGACGTCGAGGTCCGCGACCAGCGTGACGCCGATGTGGGCTGGCACGTGGACGCCTCCCTGACGCCCTTCACCAGCGGCGCCAACACCTTCGCCGCCTGCAACTTCGGCTTCGCGCCGGCCGCGTCTGGCGAAGGCTCTCTGGCTCCGTACGTGCAGAGCACCGTTCCCGGCACCGCCGTCACCGCCGGGTGCCCGGCCGGTGGGTACTCCACCACCCACACCGTGGCCAACGCCGACGCCGGCGGTGGTCTGGGTGACTCCCTCATCAACGGCGCCGTGATCGTGCAGATCCCGGTGAGCGCCCATTCCGGCGCCTACACCGCGGTCCTCACCTTCACGCTGCTGACCAACTAGTGAGCGGTGCGGGGTCTGGTTCCGATCGGGCCCCGCACCCTCACCCCAACGCAGGACCGGCGGGACGGGCAGCCGTCCGCCCCGCCGCCTGACCAAGGTGGTGGCTCGCGACGCTGCGGCCACCATGCCTTTGGCTGGGACGGATGACTCCGTCCCAGCCTTTGGCGTATCCCCGCCCGATGGCTTCCCACCCCGATACGAACCAGGATTGCCGCATGCGTTCACCCGGCCTTCGTTCCCGCCTCCATCCGCCTCGGATGGGTCCCCGACCCGTGGGGGACCGGCCCCGAGCCGGTCACCTGGCCGTGGCCTGGCTGGCGGCGGCGGTTGCCGTGGTGGCCGTCACGATCAGCGGCGGCGCCAGCGGCGCCGCGGCCAAGCAACCTCAAGCCGAGCCCACGCCCACCGAGCAGTTCGCGTTGACCCCCACGGGTGCCGATCCGACCCAGCCGGGCTCACGCACCTCGTTCTCGTTCGAGCTGGCGCCGGGGGGCCAGGCGGCCGACCGCGTAACGCTGTTCAACTACGCCGATCACGCCACCGCCTTCCAGGTCTACGCCAACGACGCCCTGGACACGGCCGAGGGTCAGCTCGATCTCAAGCGCTTCGACCAGCAGCCGACCGACGCGGGGTCGTGGATCAAGCTCGAGCAGGCCGCGGTGGTGGTGCCGGCCAGCAGCGCGGTGGTGATCCCGTTCGTCGTCATCGTGCCCAAGGGGGCGTCACCGGGCGACCACGGAGCGGGCATCCTGGCGGCCATCCGCGGCTCGACCACCACGGCCACCGGCCAGCGGGTGGCCGTCGAGCATCGGGTCGGTGTGCCCCTCTACGTGCGGGTGGCCGGGCCCTTGCACCCGCGCCTGGCCGTCGTCGGGATCCAGAGCCACTATCACCGCTCAGCCCTGGGCTTGGGCGGCGGCTCGCTCGATCTCACCTATCGAGTGGTGAACGTGGGCAACGTCCGCCTGGCGGGTCACCAGCAGGTGGAGGTGGAGGGCCCGTTCGGATGGGTGCTCAAGCGCAAGGCGCATGCCGACGTGCCCGAGCTGCTCCCCGGTGGCAGCGTGAGCGGTCACCTGCACCTGACCGGCGTGCTGCCGACCGTCCGCGTCTCGTCCGTGGTGACCGTGCATCCGTTCTCGAAGCAGGGCGCGTTGCGGCCGCCTCCCCCCACTGCCAGCGCCAGCTCGAGCGTGTGGGCTGTCCCATGGCTGCTGCTGGTCGTGTTGGCCCTGATCGTCGGGTGGGGCATCCACCGCTACCGCCGCCGACGGAGCAAGGGCCCGAAAGCCTCTCCCTCGGCGCCCATGCCCCCCTCGTCCGGGACCGAGCCGCCGGGGGACCCGGTAGAAGTTGCCTGCTCGAGCGTCGACGGCTGATGTCGGTCGGCCAGACCATCACCGTGGTGGTGCCCACCGGGCCTCCGCCCTCCACGGTGGCGGTGGCCGCGGCGGCCTCCACCACGGGCGTGCCCATGGCCGGCACCCTGCCCCGGACCGGCGCGCCGCTGCTGCCCCTGCTGCTGGCCCTAGCGGTCGGGCTGATGTTGGCCGGCCGGATGCTGGTGGCGGTCTCACGCCGCGTCGAGCAGGCGGCGGGACGTCGAGCCGAGCCGCCGCGGCTGGCGACGGGGGTCGGTCAGACCTCGGGATCTGCCTCGTCGCGGGTCCGAAGGTGACCGGAAGGTGGACAGAAGTTGTCCACCAGGGGACCGGCGGATGGCAACTCGTAGAAGACTCCGGCCAGACGGCCCCGCTGACTTCCCCGCCAGGGTCGCTCTCGGTACTGTCCCCGCGCCCGGCCCGCGTCGGACCGCCTTGAGGAGACAGATCCATGACCGGTCGGAACCGAATCCTGGTGGGCGCGGGCGTGTCCGTCGTCATCCTGATCGCCGTGGTGGTCCTGGTGGTGAACGCCGGCTCGGGCTCCAAGGGCTCCTCGTCGGCGTCGGCCACCACCTCGTCGGCCGGTGCCACCCGCCCCTCGAGCCATGCCGAGCTCGACGTCGTCGACCAGCCCCGCGCCCACGACGAGCACGACCGCCGCATCGGGCCAGGGCGCCGCCACCACGACCACCCAGCCCATCCCGCTGAAGGTGGCCGTCAGCGGCACCACCAACCTCCACGACGGCCAGGTCGTGACCGTGACGGTGACGGCGGATCCGGGCTCGGCCTTCTACGGCCTCGACGCCCGCTTGTGCGCGGGATCGCCGGCCATCACCACCTTCTACGACTACACGCCCGATCCGGCGGGCAACTGCATCCTCCACCCTCTGTCGTCCAACTCGGACGCCTACCTGGAGGTGCCGGTGGCATCGCCCTACAAGACCGGCACGCTCACCTTCCGGGTGGGTGTGGGCACCGACCACTTCACCACCGAGAACCTGGACAAGGTGGCCATCACGTGTGGACCGGCCCATCCCTGCCAGTTGGTGGTTCGCCTCCAGTACCCGAACGGGTTCGGGTTCCGGTCCTTCCCGGTGACCTTCGCAGGTTGAGCGCACCGACGCTTCGTTGCCGTCCCCGATTGTTCACCCAGCGTTGCCTCGCCGTTCCCATTCGGGACAGGTCGCGCTCACCCGACCTGACCATGCTCTGGGCGTTCCCCGGTGACGGCTGGCTTCGGCCGCGCCCCAGGGGTGCCGTCCGCCGAACCGAGAGAAGTGGCCGCCCATGACCATGCTCCGCCGCCCCCGCGTCGCTCTGCTGCTGCTGGCCCTGGCCGGGCTCCTCGCCAGCCTGTGTGCCGGCGCCTCCGCCGCCCTCTCCGGGCCCCGGCCGGGGCCGAGACGGCCAACCCTCCGGTGACGGTGACGGCCACCGTGAACAGCCACACCTACAGCGTCGGCCAGACCATCACCGGGCTCAGCGATGGGGACGTGGTCGCAATTCATGTGGATGCCCAGTCGCCGCCCAACGCGGTGGCCAGCTCGATCTTCGGCATCGAGGGCCGCGAGTGCTCCGACGCCGCTCCGGTCAGCAACCTGTTCGATTACACCCCCACCCAGGGGGGCAACTGCGCCAACGTGGCCTTGGGCGCTGGCAGCCTCCACCCGACGGCGGCCACGGCTCCGCCGAACGCCACCGCCGACATGAACTTCGCGGTGGGGGTAGGCACCACGACCTTCACCGACGAGGACCTCAACAGCCACACCATCACGTGCGACAGCACTCACGTGTGCAAGCTGGTGGTTCGGTTGGCGGTGCCCAGCGCGGACGACTACGTGAGCTTCCCCATCAGCTTCGGCGCCGCGGCCACGGCACCGGGAGCTCCGGGAACGCCGACGGCGGTGGCCGGGAACGCGTCGGCCGCCGTGTCGTGGACGGCACCGACCTCGGACGGCGGATCGCCCATCACCGGCTACTCGGTGACCTCGTCGCCGGTGGTGTCGCCGCCGGCCGGGTGCACGAACGTGCTGGTCCCTGACGTGTGACTTCACCGGTCTGGCGAACGGGACGGCCTACACCTTCAAGGTGAAGGCGACCAACGCGATCGGCACCGGCCCGGCGTCGGCGTCGTCGGCACCGGTGACCCCGACGTTGCCGGCGGGTTCGTACTTCCATGCGTTGGCGCCGGCTCGGGTGCTGGATTCGCGGCCGGGTACGGGCAACACGGGTGGGTTCACCACGCCGTGGGGGCCGAACACGACCCGGACGGTGTCGGTGGGTGGGCTGGGTGGGGTGCCGGCCAACGCGGATGCGGTGGTGTTGAACGTGACGGTGGCCGGCACCACCGGGGGGTCGTATCTGACGCTGTGGCCCAAGGGCCAGTCCCAGCCGACGGCGTCGAACCTGAACTGGACCGCCGGGTGAGGTGATCCCGAACGCGGTGACGGTGAAGCTGGGCTCGAGTGGTCAGTTGTCGGTGTTCAACCTGGCCGGCAACGCGGATGTGATCATCGACGTGGCCGGCTACTACGACTCGACCGCGGGCGACGGGTTCACGTCGTTGGCGCCGGCTCGGGTGCTGGATTCGCGGCCGGGTACGGGCAACACGGGTGGGCTTCACCACGCCGTGGGGGCCGAACACGACCCGGACGGTGTCGGTGGGTGGGCTGGGTGGGGTGCCGGCCGACGCGGATGCGGTGGTGTTGAACGTGACGGTGGCTGGCACCACGGGTGGGTCGTATCTGACGCTGTGGCCCAAGGGTCAGTCCCAGCCGACGGCGTCGAACCTGAACTGGACCGCCGGTGAGGTGATCCCCAACGCGGTGACGGTGAAGCTGGGCTCGAGTGGTCAGTTGTCGGTGTTCAACCTGTCCGGCAACGCGGATGTGATCATCGACGTGGCCGGCTACTACCAGTCCGGGACCGGCAAGCAGTTCCATGCCCTCACGCCGGCTCGGGTGCTGGACTCGCGGCCCGGTACGGGCAACAGGGGCGGCTTCACCACGCCGTGGGGGCCGAACACGACCCGGACGGTGTCGGTGGGTGGGCTGGGCGGGGTGCCGGCCGACGCCGACTCGGTGGTGTCCAACGTGACGGTGGCCGACACCACTGGTGGGTCGTACCTGACGCTGTGGCCCAAGGGCCAGTCCCAGCCCACGGCGTCGAACCTGAACTGGACGGCCGGTGAGGTCATCCCCAACGCGGTCACGGTGAAGCTGGGCAGCAGCGGTCAGCTGTCGGTGTTCAACCTGTCCGGCAACGCCGATGTGATCATCGACGTGGCCGGCTGGTTCGGGTGAGCCACCCGCCGCGGCCTGGCCGGTCTCGGCTCCGGCAGCGGCGCGGCCCGAGGATGGCCGCAGTGCTGGCCGTGCTCCTGGCCGTGGTGGTCGGCCCGGCCCTGTCGGGGTCGCGGATCGGCCGGTCGTCCGCCTCGGCCGACCCGGCTCCGGCCTACGTGGCCACCGCCACCCCCACCGCCGGATTGACCGACGGCAAGACGGTGACCATCAACGTCAAATCCACGCCGGGCAACGTGGTGTACCAGGGGCGGGCCGCGGTCTGCCGGGCCGGGGTGACGTACCAGACCAGCACCGACTCGCTCTACAACCCCGACGCCTATCCCAACGGACCCAACTGCGCGCTGGCCCCGATCTCCAGCTCCGCCGACTCGGCGGTGGTCGACAACAACATGATCAGCGGAGCCGCGTCGCCCGAGGGCGAGACGATGTCGCTGCGGGTGGGCATCGGCGTGGTCTCGTGGACCGACAACGCCGGTCAGGCCCAGACGCTCACCTGTGGTCCTTCGGATCCCTGCGACCTGGTGGTGGAGCTGTACGGCGGACCCCAGGACGGCTCGGCCCCGCCGATCTGGGTGCCGTTCGTCCGCCAACTGACCTATGCCGACAGCGACCCGTTGGCCACCTGTGGAGGCGCCGCTCCCGGGGCGCTGTCCACGGGGGGATCCGACGCCCTGGTGGACGCCTGGACCTTGTGGACCCTCGACCAGTGCCGCCAGCCCGGCCAGACCGGTGCAGCCACGCGGGCCTCGTTCGTGGGGGAGGGCCAGGCGGTGCAGCAGTTCGACAGCGGCCTGCTGGACCTGGCCTACACCTCGGCCGGCGCCCGACCCGATGTCGGGCTGGATCCGGCCGGCACCGCCCGAGCGTCCGTGGCGGTTCCCATCGGCATCGGCGCAGTGACCCTCGGCGTGGGCAACGGCTACGGCTCTGCGCGGCCGCAAGGTGCCGTTCCCGACGCTTCAACTGACGGCCGACGAGGCCGCCCAGGTGGTGGGTTCTGGCTCGTACATGAGCGCCGACCAGGAAGCTCCCATCGTCGGACGGAATCCGGAGCTGTCTCCGTTCTTCTATGCGCCGTCCAGCGACATGCAGTCGGGGGTGCCCAGCGGGATCTCGGCCTCCAGCTGGTACCTGTCGAACTACTTCACCACGGTCGCCCCGGACAGCTGGAAGGTGCCTCAGATCGGCGCCGCGGGGTCCGACGCCGGCCATCCCCGTGGGGTGTTCAACGACTTCGGTACCGCCTCGCCCGACTTCACGCTGCTCACCACCTATTCCGGTCGGCCGGCGCTCGACACCGTGCTGTTCCGAATCGTGCAGAACACCTTCCTGGATGGTGGGGTGTTCGTGGTCAGCGACCTGACCACGGCCAAGGCCGAGAGCCTGGCCCCGGTGGCGATCCAGAGCACGGCTGGCGGACCTTTCGTGGCCCCCACCGAGGCGTCGATGGATGCGGCGGTGGCCGACATGACCCCGGACGCCCAGGGCATGCTCCAGCCCGATCCGCAACCGAGCGACCCCAATGCGTATCCGCTCACCTACGTCGAGTACGCCCTGGTGCCGGCCCAGCCGCTGGTGGACGCCACGTGCGCACCCCGTACCGCCTCCCAGGCTCAGCTGACCACGTGGCTGAACTACGTGATCGGCGACGGCCAGGCGGTGCTGCCCGACGGGCTGGCGCCGCTCACCCCGGCGCTGAAGGCCGCAGCCGTCACCGCCATCGCCCAGGTGGGGGCCACCCCGAACACCTGCACGCCGCCGGCCGGCGACTCCGCCGGTGGTTCGAGCGCGAGCGGCTCGTCGGCCACGGGGGGCAGCTCGGGGAGCGGCTCGTTCGACAGCTCGGGCAACCTGGCGGCCGGGGCTGACGCCAACACGGTCAGCTCGTCGGGCCTGGCGGCTCCGCTGAACAAGGACAAGGCCATCGTGGCCAAGGTGTCCATCCCGCCCTATGGCGGATCGGGGGTCGCCAACGGCATCCTCACCGTCGCCGCGCTGCTGGGCGTGGTGGCGTTGATCACCTTGTCCGCCCGCTACACGTCGCGGCGCCGCGGGTTCGTCCGATCCCGACCAGGATGTCGATCCCGAACGGTCGCCCCCGTGACGACGCTGACCTCGCCTCCTGCGGTGGCATCCCCCGCCCGAACCGAGCCCAGCGCGCCCCGGAGCGCCCAGACGGAGTCCCCGGTGCCCGAGCGCGACGGCGGGCGGGACCAGATGAGCCCAGGCCGGGTGATGCAGCTGGTCGGCATGTGGCTGGTGGTTCTGGTCGTGTGCGTCGGGCTCGTCATCTACCTGGTCGAGCCCCTCTTCCAGCAGCGCACCCAGGCCCGGCTGCTGACCAGCTATGAGACCGAGATCTCCCATGCCCACTACAGCATCGCCGGGTTGACGGGCGGCCAGACCAGCAACGTCGCTCCCGATCTCGGCGCTCCGGTCGGGATCCTCGAGATCCCCCAGATCCACCTGCGCCAAGCCATCGTCGAAGGCGTGGCCTCCCAGCAGACGACCGCGGGTCCGGGCCACGTGCCCGGCACCGCTGCCGTCGGCCAGCCGGGCAACAGCGCGGTGGTGGGGCGGCGTTCCACCTACGGTGGCCCCTTCAGCTCGTTGTCGCACCTCCACAAGGGCGATCGGATGCTGGTCACGACCGTGCAGGGCCAGACCGTCTACAAGGTGGCCTCGGTGCAACAGGAGACCATCACCACGGCGGCGCCGGCCTCCAGCCAGTTGGGCAGCTCGGGGGTGGGCGCGGCGTCCACCGCCAACGCCCAGCTCAACCGGTCGACCCAGAAGGTGGCCGCGGCCCAGGCCAGCCGGTCGATCGACCTCGATCAGCTCTAT
Source organism: uncultured Microthrixaceae bacterium (assembly GCA_963793965.1). Classification (GTDB taxonomy): domain Bacteria; phylum Actinomycetota; class Acidimicrobiia; order Acidimicrobiales; family Acidimicrobilacustridaceae; genus UBA4742. The sequence continues at coordinate 120,245 of CAWCCB010000001.1, read as the reverse complement.
GGCCCGACCAAGGGGAACCAGCTGACGCTGGTGACCTCGTCGAGCGCCTGGCCGTTGAACGGATCGAAGGCCACGGTGGTGATCGCCACCATGGCCACCCGTCCTTTCGCGCCGACCCCGCAGAACGGTCGAACCTCGAACCAGACCGGCCTGACCGGCGATTCCTCGGCCTGGACCGGACTGGTGCTGGCCCTCCAGGGTCTGGCCCTGGCGGTGCTGGGCGCCACCTTCCTGTATCGGCGCTTCGGCATGCGGGTCTCCTACCTGCTGACCACGCCGCCGCTGATCGTGTTCGTGATCCTCATCGCCGAGGCGGCCAGCCGTCTCCTCCCCGCCTGGACCTGACGGCGCGCGGCTGCCGGCGAATTGGGAAGCTTTGTGTGCGGATGCCGCACATTTCGGCGCCCAGTTTCCGGGGTGGGGGGCCTCCGTCCGGTCGTGCCCCGCATTCGTAGCGGCGGAGGAAGCGGTTAGGGTCCGGCCATGTCGCGCACATTCCCCGAAGGGTTCCGCTGGGGGACGGCCACGGCCGCCCATCAGGTCGAGGGCGGCAACGTCAACAACGACTGGTGGGCCTGGGAGCACACGCCCGACTCGGGCTGCGTCGAACCCAGCGGTGATGCCTGCGACCAGTACCACCGGTACCCGGCCGACCTGGACCTGTTGGCCGCCCTGGGGTTCAACAGCTACCGCTTCTCCATCGAGTGGAGCCGGATCGAGCCCGAGGAGGGCCAGTTCTCGGCCGCCGCCCTCGACCACTACCGCCGGGTGTGCGCGGCCTGCCTCGAGCGCGGGTTGGACGCCACCGTCACCTTCCACCACTTCACCACCCCTCGATGGGCGGCGGCCGACGGGGGTTGGTCGAACCCGGCCATCGTCGACCGCTTCGGTCGGTTCTGCGAGGTGGCCGGCGGCGCCCTGGGCGATCTGATCACTCGGGCCTGCACCATCAACGAGCCCAACATCGTGAGCTTCCTCGGTTACTACGGCGGGGTCTTCCCGCCCGGAAGCCGCGATCGTGACCGGTGGCTGGCGGCCAGCGACCACTTCCGGGCCGGCCACCGCCGAGCCGTGGAGGTGCTCAAGGCCGGCCCCGGCGACTTCCCGGTGGGCATGTCGCTGTCCATGACCGACTACCAGGCTGTGCCGGCCGACGATGCGGCCGCGGTGTCGCGGCTGGAGCGGATGCGGGGCCACGCCGAGGACGTGTTCCTCGAGAACTGCCGCGGGCGACGACTTCTTCGGCGTCCAGACCTACACGCGGACCCGGGTGGCGGCCGACGCCAACCTGGGGGCCGAGGAGGGCGTGGCCTCGCTGGTCATGGGCTACGAGTTCTACCCCCAGGCCCTGGCCGCCACCATCCGCCGGGCCTGGGAGCAGACCGACCACGTCCCCATCCTGGTCACCGAGAACGGCATCGGGACCGACGACGACGACCAGCGCATCGCCTACGTGGCCGCCGCGCTCGACGGGGTGCTCGACTGCCTGGACGACGGCATCGACGTGCGGGGCTACACCTACTGGAGCGCCCTGGACAACTTCGAATGGGCCTTCGGCTACGCGCCCCGCTTCGGGCTGGTGGCGGTGGATCGGGCCACCCAGCGCCGCACGGCCAAGCCCAGCGCCGACTGGCTGGGCCGCATCGCCCGGGCCAACCAGTTCCCCCTGTCCTGAGCCGCGCGCGCCCGCAGGGCGAGGCTCGGGACCTTCGCCTCTACTTGACCGGTCAGCGGGGCTTCCTAGGGTCGAGGTGACAGAGGCGCCGCCACGCGCCCACCTGCCCATCGGAGCCATGGTGACCCACGAACCCCACGCTCGACGGGCCCCGCATCGTCATCCTCGGCGGCGGCACGGGCGGCACCCTGACCGCCAACCGCCTGCACAAGGCCCTGCCCGGGGCGTCGATCACCGTGGTCGACGCCAACGATCGCCACGTCTACCAGCCGGGCCTGCTGTTCGTCCCCTTCGGCTTGGCCGCAACCGGGCGAGATCGTGCGACCTCGATCCGCACAGCTGCGTCGCGGGGTGGCGTACCACCAGTCCGGCATCGACCACGTCGACATCGCGGCCAAGCAGGTGCAGCTCGAGGACGGGAGCGTGCTGGCCTACGACGTGCTGGTGGTGGCCACCGGCTCGCGCCTGGTCCCCGAGGAGACCGAGGGCCTGACCGGGCCGGGTTGGATGGAGCGGGTCTTCACCTTCTACGACCTGGAAGGGGCGGCCGCGCTGGCCGCCCGGCCTGGCCACCTTCGAGGGTGGTCGCCTGGTGGTCAACGTGGTGGACATGCCCATCAAGTGCCCGGTGGCGCCGCTCGAGTTCTGCTTCCTGGCCGACTGGTACTTCCACGAGCGTGGGATCCGCGACCAGGTGGAGATCACCTACGTCACGCCGCTCGACGGCGCCTTCACCAAGCCGACGGCCTCGGCCACCCTGGGCACCATGCTCGACGAGCGGGGCATCGAGCTGGTGACCGAGTTCAACACCGGCGAGGTCGACGGTGCCGGCGGCCGCCTGATCAGCTACGACGAGCGCGAGGTGCGCTTCGACCTGGCCGTGGTCGTCCCCGTCCACTCCGGGGCGGCGTACGTCGGGCGCTCTCCGGGGCTGGGCGACGATCTCGACTTCGTCCCCACCGACGAGCACACGCTGCAGTCCAAGGCGTCACCGGAGATCTTCGCCATCGGCGACGCGGCCAACCTCCCCATCTCCAAGGCCGGGTCGGTCACCCACTTCGAGGGCGAGGTGCTGGTGGCCAACATCGAGCGCTTCGTGGGCGGCCAGCCCCTCGACGCCAGCTACGACGGCCACGCCAACTGCTTCATCGAGACCGGCTTCCACAAGGCCATGCTCATCGACTTCAACTACGACACCGAACCGGTCGCCGGCCACTACCCGTCCGCGGTGGGCATGCCGCTGATGAAGGAATCCCGTCTCAACCACCTGGGCAAGCTCATGTTCCAGTGGTTCTACTGGCACGCCCTGCTGCCCGGCCGCGACATCCCCGGGATCGGCCCGGACATGCCGGTCACGGGCAAGGACCTGCGCCTGGCCCCGGCCGACGCGCCGGTGGCCTCGACCCGAGAGGAGTCGTCATGACCTCCGCCACCATCGAAGGGGTCACCGTCGAGTTGAACGACGAGGGCTTCTTCGAGCACCCCGAGCAGTGGACCCCGGAGATGGCTCCGGCCCTGGCCGCGGCCGAGGGGATCGACCCGCTCACCGACCGGCACTGGCAGGTCATCGACTTCATGCGCCAGGCCTACGCCGACAACGGCACCGGACCCACGGTGCGCGTGCTGGGCAAGACCTCGGGCGTGTCCATCAAGGAGCTCTACCAGCTGTTCCCCAAGGGTCCGGCCAAGGTGGCGGCCAAGATCGCCGGCATCCCCAAGCCCCGCGGCTGCATCTGAGCCTCGCTCGCGGCCCCAGGCCCATCCGTCGTGAAAGGAGCCCACCATGGGCGATCGCATCGAGAAGGTCTCCATCATCATCTCCAAGGGGTCGCTGGAGGGCGTGTACCCGGGCCTGATCATGGCCAACGGGGCCCGCGCCGAAGGCATCGACGCCAACCTGTTCTTCACCTTCTTCGGCCTCGACGCCATCAACGCCAAGCGGGTCGATCACATCAAGGTGGCCACCGTGGGCAACCCCGGCATGCACATGGCCACCCTCCTCGGCGGCCTGCCCGGCATGTCGGGCATCGCCACCCACATGCTCGAGAAGAAGATGGACCACCTGGACATCCCGCCGGTGCACGAGTTCATCGAGATGATCGCCGACACCGGAGCCGGCCTCTACGCCTGCAAGGCGTCGGTCGACCTGTTCGGCTTCGAGAAGAACGACTTCGTGCCCCAGGTCCAGGACATCATCACGGTGGGCGAGTTCTACGACAAGGCCGCCGGCGGCCAGATCATCTTCACCTGATGGATCCGATACCCGGCGGTCATCGAGGTGTTCGCCGATGTGGCCTGCCCGTTCACCCACGTGGGCCTGCGCCGCTTCGTGGCGCGCCGGGCCGAGGCGGGGCGGTCCGACGTGGTCCTCTGGGTGCGCGGCCTGGCCGTTGGAGCTGGTGAACGGCGCGCCCCTCGATCCCCGACTTCGTGGCCGACGAGGTGGTCGAGCTGCGCGACCAGGTGGCGCCCGAGCTGTTCGCCGGCTTCCGGGTCGACCGGTTCCCGGCCACCTCGCTGCCGGCCATGGCGCTGGTGGCCTCGGCCTACGTGGCCGGCCTGGGCGTGGGCGAGCAGGTCAGCCTGGAGGTGCGGGACCTGCTGTTCGAACAGGGGGTCGACATCGCCGATCCGAGCCGTGCTGGAGGCGCTGGCCGAGCGCCACGGGCTGGCCTTCGACCGTGAGGACCTGGCGGTGGTGCTGGCCGACCGGGCCGAGGGCGACCGACGCGGGGTGATCGGCTCACCCCACTACTTCACCTCCGATGGCGGTTTCTTCTGCCCGGCGCTGGATGTCAGCCGTGACGCCGAGGGCCACCTGCAGGTGGTGCCCGACCCGACGCGCTTCGATGCCTTCATCGCTTCCTGCCTGGCCTCGCCCGTGAAAGCCGGCTGACTGTCGAGCGGGACCGCCGGGGCAGTAGCGTGGCGGGCCATGCCCTCGTCCTTCGTTGCCGGCGCCGTGACCTCGGTCAAGGAGAAGGGCGTCAAGTACATGGGCGTGTCGGTGATCAACGTGATCGTCGGCCAGGGCCTGCTGGTGCTCTTCCACGCCGTGCTGCACTGGAACCAGGCGCTGGCCAACGCGGTGTCGGTCTGCATCAGCGCCGTCCCGGCCTACTACCTGAGCCGGGCCTGGGTCTGGGGCCGCACCGGGCAAGAGCCACTTCAAGACCGAGGTGCTGCCCTTCTGGATCTTCATCGGCATCGGCCTGGTCTTCTCCACCGCCATGGTGGCGCTGGTCTCGCACCTCACCGGGGCGGCCAGCACGCCGGTCTCGCAGATGACCCTGGCCGAGAAGTTGCTGCCCAACCTGGTGAACGCCGCCTCGTTCTTCATCCTGTGGATCCTGCGCTTCTTCCTGTTCGAGCACATGTTCACCACCAACCCGGAGCTGGCCGAGGAGCTCATGGGCGTCGACTACGCCGAGGCCATCGAGGGCCACGACGTGGTGGCCGCGGCCGAGGCGGCCCAGGCCGAGCGCCGCCACCAGACCCCGGACTGACGTGGATCCCGAGCTGCGGGCCCACGCCGAGGCGGCGCGCGGCTTCATGCCGCCCGACGAGGGCCTGGCCCTGTACGAGGCGGCCGCCTCGGTGCCGGCCGGCGGCTCACCCCTGCTGGAGATCGGCAGCTACTGCGGCAAGTCCGCCGTCTACCTGGGCGCCGGGGCCACGGTGCGCGGCACCATCCTGTTCGCCCTCGACCACCATCGGGGCAGCGAGGAGAACCAGCCGGGCTGGGAGTGGCACGAGCCCGATCTGGTCGATCCCGCAGGTGGGCCGCATCGACACCCTGCCCTCGTTCCGGGCCACGGTGCACGCCGCCGGCCTCGAGGCCAGCGTGGTGGCCCTGGTGGGGGATTCGCCCACCGTGGGACGCCACTGGGCCATCCCGCTGTCGTTGCTGTTCATCGACGGCGGCCACGGTCACGACCCGGCCCATCGCGACTACGAGCTCTGGGCCCCGCACGTGGAGCCCGACGGCCTGCTGGCCATCCACGACGTGTTCCCGGACCCGGCCGACGGCGGCCGACCCCCCTTCGAGATCTACACGCGGGCCCTCGCCAGCGGCGCGTTCGCCGAGATCCGAGCCGTGGGCTCGCTGCGGGTGCTGCGCCGGGTCGCCCCCGGCATCTGACGCGGCGCCCGATGCGCGCCGGGGCCGGCTGCGTTCAGGCCGCGGCCACCGGCTCGGCTTCCTCGCGGGCCATCAGCCGCCACAGCAGCGCGCCCAGCACGCCACCGATCAGGGGGAAGACGATGAACACCCAGAGCTGGCTGAGCGCCCAGCCGCCCTCGTAGACGGCCACGCCCAGGCTGCGGGCCGGGTTGACCGAGGTGTTGTCCACCGGGATGGAGATGAGGTGGATGAGGGTCAGGCTCAGGCCCGACGGCGATGCCGCCGAAGCCGGCCGGGAACGAGCGGTGGAAGGTGCTGGTGATGATGAACAGGAACATGGCGGTCAGCACCACCTCGACGATGATGGCGCCGGCCAGCTTGTAGCCGTGTGGCGAATGCGCCCCGTATCCGTTGGAGGCGAAGCCGCCGGCCACGATCTTGGCCCGGGTGGCCCCGGCCTGGCTGAGGGCGATGGCGTAGAGGACCCCGCCGGCGATGATGCCGCCGATGATCTGGCCGACGATGTAGAAGGGGGCCTCGTCCGGCGCGCACTTGCCGGCCACCAACAGCCCCACGGTGACCGCCGGGTTGATGTGGCAGCCGGTGATGCCGCCGATGGCGTAGGCCATGCACAGCAGGGTGAGACCGAAGGCCATGGCCACGCCCAGGGTGCCGCCCACGTACTTGCCGGCGATCACCGCGGTGCCGCAGCCCCCCAGCACCAGCACGAACGTGCCGATCGTCTCCGCCAGCAGGATGGTGCCCTTGCTGCGATCCATGGCGTCCCCTCTCCGTCGCGGGTCGCCACCGACCCGACTGGATGCGGCCAAACCTAGGTCCGTCGCATCGGCCGATGCGGGATCGTCGGGTCAGGAGAGGCGTCAGTCGCGACCCTGCTCGGCGGCCAGGTCGCCTTCGGCGGACTCGGCGTCGATCAGGGCGGGCAGCAGGTCGTGGTCGACGAACAGCTGGGCGGCCGGGCCGGCGCCGTCCAGGGCGTCGGCGGCCAGCACGATGGACGCCGAGGTGTAGGTGGAGCGCTCGTCGCCGGGGAAGTAGACCATCTCGGGGATAGACGATGCCGGTGAAGTAGTGGCCCGTCGGGCCCGCGCAGCTGCTGGGCCGAGGCGAACAGGTCGAGGGCCAGGTCCCGCTCGCCCAACGACAGGTAGGCCAGCAGGCACTCGCAGGTCTCGGCCGCGGTGACCCAGGGTCGGTCGCTCACGCAGCGGATCGCCCATGTCGCCCTCGAAGAAGGTGTCGCGCCGCGACTCCAGGCGGGCCAGGCCGGCCTCGCCGCGCACCACGCCGGTCATCACCGGGTAGTACCAGTCCATGGCCCAGCGGTGCTTGGGGGCGAAGGCGTCGGGCAGCTCGTCGGCCACGTGCGGCTGATCACATGGGCCAGCCGGGCCGCGCTCAGCTCCCAGTCGGGGCGCTCGTGGCCCAGGTGCTCGGCCAGGGCGATGGCGCAGCGCAGGCTGTGGCAGATGCTGGAGCTGCCGGTGAGCAGGGCGAACGACCAGGGCGTGCCGTCAGCGTGGCGGGCCCACAGGATCTCGCCCCGGGGCGTCTGCAGGTCGAGCACGAAGTCGATGGCCCGCTCGACAGTCGGCCACAGGGCCACCAGGAAGGCGTCGTCGTCGAACAGCAGGTGGTGGTGCCACACGCCGGTGGCCAGGTAGGCGATGACGTTGGCGTCGAGCTTGTCCTGCTCGATCCCATCGGCCAGGTAGTACTGGTGCCAGGAGCCGTCGGGACGCTGGCAGTCCACCAGCCACTGGTAGGCCCGCTCGGCCTCGCGCCGGCGGCCGCCGATGGCCAGGGCCATGGCCGCCTCCACGTGGTTCCAGGGATCGGCGTGGCCGCCCGGGAACCAGGGGATCATGCCGTTGGGGAGCTGCCAGGACGCGATGGCGTCCACGGTCTCGCCGATCTGGGCGGCGGTGAGGATGCCGGGAACCTCAGGCAGTGGCATCAGCGGTCTCCCGATCGGGTCGTGGGGACGACGGGGCGGTGGTGCGGGCCCTGTCTCGCGGGCCCGCACTCGTGCGGGCCAGGGGCTTGGTGGCGTAGACCACCAGGCTCTTGCCCAGCACCGGGTTGAGCAGCTGCTCGCTGACCCGGGTCACCTTGGGACCCCGCTCGATGTCCCACACCAGGAGTCGGTGGTACCAGCGCACCAGCGGGAAGTCGTTGTTGGTGGTTCCCACCGCGCACTTGAGCCACCAGTACGGCGAGTGCAGGGCGTGGGCGTGGTGGGCGGCTCCGTCGCTCAGGCCGGCGCCGCGCATCTTCGTGCGCAGCTCGTTCTCGGTGTAGATGCGCACGTGGCCGCCCACGGCCTTGGGGGCGTGGTAGTCGTCGCTGAGGGCCCAGCACACCTTCTCGGGCAGCCAGGCCGGGATGGTCACCGCGATCATGCCGCCCGGCTTGAGCACCCGGGTGAGCTCGTCGAGCGCAGCCATGTCGTCGGGGATGTGCTCCATCACCTCGCTGGCGATGATGCGGTCGAAGGTGTCGTCCGCGAACGGGAGCCGGGTGGCGTCGCCGTTCACGCACTCGCCGGTGCTGTCGGGGGCGATCTCGCCGGCGGTGGCCATGGCCCCGAACAGGCTGCGGGTCTCGATCAGCTCGGTGGTGGCCATGTCGCACGCCACCACCCGGGCCCCGCGGCGGAGGCCTTCGAAGGCGTGGCGGCCGAAGCCGCAGCCCAGGTCCAGCAGCAGGTCGCCGGGCCGGATGGCCAGCTTGTCGTAGTCGACGGTCAGCACGGTCAGCCCACCTCGCCGGCACCAGGGACGGCGTCGGTGACCAGGTCGGCCTCCGTGTGGGCGGCGGCGCGGAAGCGCGGCGCGGCCAGGGCGCCCGCCGGGGCGGCGGCTCTGGATGTGGGAGGTCTCGGCCAGCAGCGCCCGGTAGTGCTCGATGGTGCCCACCGCGGTGTGGCGCCAGGTCCAGCGGTCGATGACCCGCTGGCGACCGGCGGCGCCGATCCGGGCCCGCAGCTCGGCGTCGTCGAGGGCGGTGGCGATGCGGGCGGCCAGGGCCTCGGAGTCCCCCGGGCGGCACCAGCAGGGCGGTGTCGTTGTCGGCTCCCGACCACCTCGGGCAGGGCGCCGCCGGTGGTGGACACCAGGGGCACGCCGCAGCTCATGGCCTCGATGGCCGGCAGCGAGAAGCCCTCGTACAGCGAGGGGACCACCGCCACCTCGGCCTCGGAGTAGAGCTCGATGATGCGTTCCTCGGGCACGCCGGTGACGAACTCGACGCAGTCGCCCAGCCCCAGCTCGTCGATGGTGCGGGCCGACACGCCGCCTTCCTTCTTGCGACCGATGACGACCAGCGACACCTCGCGCTCGGTGCGCAGCTTGGCCAGGGCCTCGAGCAGGTACTTCAGGCCCTTCATGGTCACGTCGGCCGAGGCGGTGGTGATCAGCCGGCCGGGGATGCGGGCCACGTCGTCGAGCGGGCGGAACAGCTCCTGGTCGACACCCACGGGCACCACGTGCATGCGCTCGCGGGGCACCTGGTGGTCGGTGTGGATGTCCTCGAAGGAGTTCTTCGACACGGTGATGACCCGGCTCATGCGCGAGGCCACCCGGGTCTGCATCTTGGTGAAGGCGTACCAGCGGGCCTTGGACAGGCGTTGGCGGGTCGTCTCGGAGTGCTCCATCTCCAGGCGCCGGTCGACGGTGATGGGGTGGTGGATGGTGGCCAGCACGGGCAGGCCCATGCGCTGCATGGCCAGCAGGCCGTAGCCCAGGCACTGGTTGTCCTGGACCAGGTCGAACTGGTTGACCCGGCTGCGCAGGTACTGGGCGGCCCGCACGCTGAAGGCCAGCGGCTCGGGGAAGGTCCCGCCCATGAAGGCGCCCACCTCCACCCAGTCGCCCACCGTCTTGAGCTCCCACACGCCAGGCATGCGCATCGGGAAGTAGTCGTTGTAGATGTCCAGGCTGGGCAGGTCGTGGAGGGGCACCCGCTCGTCGAGCACCGGGTAGGGCTGGCCGCTGAGGACCTCGACGTGGTGGCCCAGGTCGACCAGGGCCTTGGTCAGGTGCCGGGTGTAGACGCCCTGCCCGCCCACGTGCGGCTTGCCGCGATAGGTCAGGTAGGCGATGCTCAGCGGCTCGTCGCCTCGCTGACCGCCGGGCCCGGCGTTGGTCGGGACGGGGCGATCGGCAGGCTGCATAAGTGCGTAAGTCTCCTGGTCTCAGACCCATCGGTCAAGTAGACCACCAGGCTGTTCACACGCTTGTGACCTGGGTCACGACCGAGCGCGACCGGCGCCCGCAGCGTCCAGGAGGTTCGTCTGACCAGTTGATGACCGGTTCCTGACCGGCCACGGGTCAGGGGACGAGCACCACCTTGCCCACCACCCTGCGGTTGGTGAGGTCGTCCAGGGCGGCGGCGGCCTCAGCCAGGGGATAGGTGGCCGGCGCCGGCGGGTGGAGCCGGCCCTCGGCCACCCAGGCCAGCAGCTGATCCAGCAGGGCGCCCTGGGCCGGGGCGTGGGCCATGGCCCACGCCCCCCAGTCCACGCCCACCACGGCCCGGTTGCGGAGCAGGACCTGGTTCAGGGGCAGGCGGGGGATGGTGCCCGAGGCGAAGCCGATGACCAGGAACCGCCCGGACTCGCCCAGGGCGCGCAGGGCCTGGTCGGCCAGGTCGCCTCCCACCGGGTCGACGGCCACGTCCACCCCCGTCGCCACCCGTCGGCCGGCCCGGCTCGGCGGTCCCCTCGGTGCCAGTTGGCGGGCCAGCTCCCGGGCCCGGTCCTTGACCGACTCGGTGGTGGTGTCGATCACCGCCGCCGCCCCCATGGCCACGGCCGCCTCGCGCTTGGCCGGGCTCGACGCCGCGGCGATGGCCCGGGCGCCCAGGGCGTGGGCCACGTCGATGCAGGCCAGACCGACGCCGCCGCCGGCACCCAGCACCAGGACGGTCTCCCCCGGGCGCAGGTCGGCCCGGTCGCGCAGGGCGAACAGCGCGGTGGCGTAGCTCTGGGTGAAGGCGGCGGCCCGCGGCGCGTCGAGGTTGGCCGGTCGGCGCACCACGCTGGCGGCCGGCACCGCCACCTGCTCGGCGAAGCCACCCAGGCCGCACGACACCAGCACGGCGTCGCCCACGGCCACCGGCGAGGTGGCGGCCCCGGCTTCATCGGTCGGGCCAGGGCCGACGGCCGACACCGTGCCGGCGATCTCGCTGCCGGGCACGAACGGCAGGTGGGGCTTGATCTGGTACTGGCCGGCCACGAACAGGGCGTCGACGTAGTTCACCCCGGCCGCCTCCACGTCCACCACCACCTGGCCCGGTCCCGGCACCGGCGTCGGGCGGTCCTCCACGATCAGGCCCGAAGGCGGTCCCAGCTCTCGGCACACGATGGCTCGCATGGGCCGAGAGGCTAGATGCCGGGGTAGAACTCGGGGATGCGAGCACTGGTCCAGCGGGTGACCCGAGCCCAGGTGTCGGTGGATGGCGCGGTCGATCGGGCGGATCGGTCCCGGCCTGTGTGTGCTGGTGGGGGTCACCCTCTCCGACGACACGCAGGCGGCCCGGCGGCTGGCGGCCAAGCTCTGGCAGCTGCGCATCCTCGACGACGACCAGGGACGCATGAACCGGTCCCTGGCCGACCTGGCCAACCTGGCGGGGCGGGCGGCGGCGGCGGCGGAGGCGGAGGGTCATCGAGACGGGATCGACCCTGCCGCCCAGGTACTGGTGGTCAGCCAGTTCACGCTCTACGGCGACACCAGCCGGGGTCGGCGACCCTCGTGGGCGGCGGCCGCCCCACCGGCCCAGGCCGAACCGCTGGTCGAGGAGCTGGTCTCGGCGTTGGTCGCGGAAGGGGCCGCGGTGGCCACCGGCCGCTTCGGGGCCGACATGGCGGTCGAGCTGGTCAACGACGGTCCGGTGACCCTGCTGGTCGAGGTCTGACCCGTTCGAGCGCACGGGGCGGCATCCAGTTGGCCCCTGGGCAGGTGGATGCCGCCGGGTCCACCGGGTGCGGATCCGATCGGGCCGACTCGGTCGGTTCGGCGATATCGGTGCCGGGACCCCGCCGGCCCGGGCGTAGGGTCGCCGCCATGTTGCACGCCCGGGGGATCTCGAGGGCCTTCGGGGGCCAGACCGTGCTCGACGACGTCTCCATCTCGCTGGACGGACGCGACCGGGTGGGCGTGGTGGGGCCGAACGGCGTGGGCAAGACCACGCTGCTGCGGGTGCTGGCCGGCCTCGACGCACCCGACGCCGGCACCGTGGAGCGGGCACCCCGCCAGCTCCGGGTGGGCTACCTGCCCCAGGAGCCCGACGCCGTCGGCCGGCGAGACGCTGCTGGAGTACCTGGCCCGACGCACCGGGGTGGCGGCCGCCTCCGCCGAGCTCGATCGGTGCACGGCCGAGCTGTCGGAGGACCCGATCACCCACGAGGCCTACGCCGATGCGCTCGACCGGTTCATGGCGCTGGGCGGTGACGATCTCGAAGCCCGGGCGGCGTCCACGATCGCGGCGGTGGGTCTGGGCCAGCTCGCCGCCGGTCCCGATCCAGCCGGCGGGGCGGGGCGGTTCGCGCAGCAGGTGGCCAGCCTGTCGGGGGGCGAGGCGGCCCGCGCCGCGCTGGCCGCCATCCTGTTGTCCCGGGTCGACGTGTTGCTGCTGGACGAACCCACCAACAACCTCGACTTCGCCGGCCTCGATCTGCTGGAGCAGTTCGTGGACACGTTCACCGGGGCGGTGCTGGTGGTGTCCCACGACCGCGACTTCCTCGATCGCAGCGTGGCGCGCATCGTGGAGCTCGACGGCCACAGCCACCGAGCCCGCACCTTCGCCGGAGCCTGGACCGACTACACCGCGGCCCGGGACCTGGCCCGGTCCCAGCAGTCGCGTGCCCACGAGCAGGTCCGGGCCGAACGTGCGCGTCTGGTCGAGCGCCAACGCACCCAGAAGCAGTGGACCGAGCGTGGGGTCAAGCGGGCCAAGACCTCGGGTGAGCCGGACAAGTCCCTCCGGGCGTCGCACCGCGAACGCAGCGAGAAGCAGGCCGGCAAGGTCAAGGCCACCGAGCGGCGGCTGGCCCGACTGCCCACGGTGGACAAGCCCTGGGAGGGCTGGCGCCTCGAGCTCAGCCTGGCCGCCACCGGACGCAGCGGCGATGTGGTGGTCCGCCTCGACCAGGCCGTGATCGAGCGGGGTGGACCGCCATCGGCCACCGGAGCCGGTCCGAGTGACCAGGCGCCCGGGTTCCGCCTGGGTCCCATCGACCTGGAGGTGACCTGGCAGGACCGGGTGGCCATCCTCGGTCCCAACGGCTCGGGCAAGTCCACGCTGCTGGCCGCGTTGCTGGGTCAGGTGCCGCTGGCGTCGGGTCGGCGCTGGATCGGGCCGGGGGTGCGCATCGGCGAGATGGACCAGGCCCGCGATCGCTTCGGTGGCGACCAGTCGGTGCTGGCCACGTTCCAGGCCCTCACCGACCTGCCCCTCAGCGAGTCCCGCTCGCTGCTGGCCAAGTTCGGCCTAGGGCCCGACCACCTGGATCGCGCCGGGCAGCGACCTGTCGCCCGGGCGAGCGCAGCCGGGCCCAGCTGGGCGCGCTCATGGCCACCGGGGTCAACTGCCTGGTGCTCGACGAGCCCACCAACCACCTCGACATCGAGGCCATCGAGCAGCTCGAGTCGGCCCTGACCCTGTTCGACGGGACGCTCCTGCTGGTCTCCCACGACCGTCGCTTCCTCGATTCGGTCGACCTGACCCGCACCATCGAGTTGTGAGGGAATGTCTCCTCTGGCGATGGGACTACACCGTCGAAGGGGCGGAATCATCGCCAGAACCGACCTGGTCAGCCGCCCGTGAGCGGCGTTCCAGCGTCCAGGCGGCCGCCACGGCCACCAGCGAGAGCACCAGCACCGGCCACGGCCCCACGTCGGTGGCCCAGGTCTGGCCCTGGCGCCGCTCGATGGTCTGGGTCAGCACCCGGGCCTGGCTGATGCCGGTGCGCTGGGTGAGCCGGCCGGTCGGGGTGACGATGCCCGAGAACCCGGTGGGGGACGCCTGCAACGTCCAGCGTCCGGTCTCGATGGCTCGCAGCCGCGACGACGCCACCTGCTGGCTCTGGAGGATGTCGAGCCAGTAGGACGACCCGTTGGTGGGGTTGAGCAGCACCTCGCCGCCGTGGCTGATGGCGTCACGGGCCCGGTCGGCGAAGAACACCTCCCAGGAGATGACCACACCCATGGTCCCCACCCGGGTGTGGACGATCGCCGGCTTGGTGCCGGGGATGGCGTCCTGGCTCGGGCAGGCCCGAGTTGGGTCCGGCCAGCTTCTCGATCAATCCCCGGAAGGGCACGTACTCGCCGAAGGGAACCCGGCGCGACCTTGTCGTAGCGGTCCCCTTCGGAGCCATCGGGGTTGAACACGATCGACGCGTTGCGGAAGTGGGTGGGGCTGACGGCCTCGGTCACCCCGACCACCATGGTGGTGTGGAGCTGGCGGGCCAGCCGCACGATCTCGTTGCGGTAGCGGGGGTTCTGGGCCAAGCGTCCCCTGGAGCCCGACCACGTCCTCGGGCCACAGCACCAGGTCGACCGGGCCCTTGATGGTCTCGGTGGCTCGCACCTCGCGCTGGAACACCACCCAGTTGTCGGTGTCCGCGGCCCGGGTGTGCTGAGGGCCGCCGCCCTGCACCACCGCCACCCGCAGGTGTCCGACCACGTGTCCACGGGGGGCCACGTCGGCCACCGCCGTCACCACCACCAGGCCGGCCAGCACCCCGACGCTCACCCACCACCGGTGCTCCCAGGCCGCCGACAGGGCCACGCCGCCCAGGACCACCAGCGCCACGGTGAGATAGGAACCGGCCAGTCGGGCGGTCTGGCCCAGGGGCGCGTCGGCCTGGCTCATGGCCAGCGTGGCCAGGGGTTCGCCGCCGAACGGGAAGCGCCAGCGCGCCATCTCGGCCAGGGTGAACAGCGCCGGCAGGGCGATCCATCGGGCCCGGCCCGGGGGGCACAGGGCGGCGGCCACCGCGAAGTAGGTGGAGAAGATGGCGCAGGCCACGACGTAGCCGGGGGCGGTGAAGTCCCACATCCACAGCAGGCCCGGGACCAGCCAGGCGAAGGCGGCCAGCCAGGTGCGGCGGAACCGGCGCCGCCAGCCGTGGCCGGCGATGAGCCGGTCGATGAGGGCGATGCCCACGAAGGCCAGTGGCCACCAGCCCCAGGGAGGGACGGCGGCGGCGATGCAGAGCCCGGCCAGCACGGCGCGTCCGGCCACCGCCCAACCGGCGCGGGAGGGCGCGTGCACCCGCCACCGAGGGCGCGACGACCGAGCCGGGGCGTCGGGCGTGGCGGAGGGCGCATCGGGCCGGACATCGGGTTGAGCGGGCCGGGACATCGGCCGCCATCCTTCCCGATGAAGTGGTCCGAGGGGGACCGGTAGGGTGCGCGGCCATGGCTGACGAGCGACCCGCCCCCGGCGCCCTGGACATGTTCGCCCCCGGTCTGTTCGACGGGCGGGTGGCCCTGGTCACCGGCGCCGGCTCGGGCATCGGGCGTACGACCGCCCTGGCCTTCGCCCGCTACGGGGCGTCGCTGGTGCTGGCCGGTCGCACCCACGAGACCCTGGCGGAGACCGCGGCATTCGGCCTCCACCCCCACCCTGGTGGTCCCCACCGACATCCGCGTCCCCGAGCAGGTGGACGGTCTGCGCCGACGCGGCCTACGAGCGCTTCGGCCAGGTCGACTTCCTGATCAACAACGCCGGCGGCCAGTTCCCGGCGCTCCCCACGCAGATCTCCGACAACGGCTGGCGGGCGGTGGTCGACCTCAACCTGAACGGCACCTGGAACATGGTCAGCCGCTTCATGGAGCCCATGGTGGCCGCCGGCCGGGGCTCGATCGTCAACGTGGTGCACATCTTCTCGTTCGACCGGGGCGCGCCCTGGTTCGTCCACTCCGGGGCGGCCCGGGCCGGCGTGGTCAGCATGACCCGGTCGATGGCGCCCTATCTCGGCTACCACGGGGTGACCATCAACGCCATCGCTCCCGGCACCATCGCCACCCCCGGGATGCACGCCAACGAGGTGGGCCAGCTGGGCTACAGCGAAGCGGAGTGGGCGGTGGAGGCCGAGGCCATCGGCCCCATGCGCCGCATGGGGACGGCCGAGGAGGTGGCGGCGCTGATCCTGTTCCTGTGCTCGCCCGGCGCCGGGTTCGTCAACGGCGCCGCCATCGTGGCCGACGGCTCGGAGTCCCAGTCCAACTGGCCCCGCTTCTTCGCCCGCGGCGAGCTTTGAGCCCAGGGAGGCCCGACGACGGTGGTGTAGGAGGCGGCGGCCGCCAGGCCGGAGCCGCTGGATCGGTGGCACCCGGATGGCGAAGCGCCCGTCGGGAGGCTTGCCGACGGTGGTGTGGAAGGCGGCGGCCGCCAGGCCGGAGCCGCTGGAGCGGTGGCACCCGGATGGCGAAGCGCCCGTCGGGAGGCTTGCCGACGGTGGTGTGGAAGGCGGCGGCCGCCAGGGCGGAGCCGCTGGATCGGTGGCACCCGGATGGCGAAGCGCCCGTCGGGAGGCTTGCCGACCAGAGGGCATGAACCAGATAGGGGTCGACGCGCACGGTCAGGACGTGGCCGCCGGCCTGGCTGCCGCCGTCGACCGGGGGCAACGCCGCGTCCGGATCGACCGGCTGGCCGGCCGCGTCGAGCAGGCGCAGCTTGGCCACGATCCGCTCGGTGGCCTGGCCAGGCGGATGGCAGGCGAAGAGCGTGGCGGTGTGGGCGTCGCTCTGGGCGGCGATGTCCACCGCGTTGGCCGGCACCACCACCACCCCTCGGGTGGCGTAGGTCCAGGTGACACCGGCCACCACGAACTCGACGGGATCGCCCGGTTGCAGCTGCTCGAGGTGGCGGAACGGCTCGGTGAAGGTGGTGCGGTGACCGGCGAGCACCATGTTGCCCAGCTGTCCGGGCTGGGCGGTGGCGGGCCAGTGGCTGGGCCCCCGGTCGATGTCGGCCAGGGCCATCCCTTCCTGGATGTCGGCCATCAGCCCGAGGCGGGCGATGCCGATGGTGCCGATCACGATGCCGCTGGCCGGCGCGTTCGGATCGGGCAGCGGATCGGGGATGGGCAGCGGCGGCCCGGCGTCGGTGTGGACCTGCAGGTGGCCGCCGGGCGCCGCCGAGGTGGTCGGGCTGGCCGCGGGCCGGGTGGACGGTCGGCGCAGATCCCAGCCAGCGGCAGCCGCCCCCACGGCCACGGCTCCGGCGCCGGCCAGCACCAGGAAGCGCCGGCGGCCCGGGCGGCCGTCCGCGGCCGGATCGTCGGGCCGGCCGCCGGGCGTGGTCGGGGATGGGCCGAGCTCGGGCGGGCGAGTGCCTTCCTCGCCCATCGGATCAGACGTCTGCGGCCAGGTCGGCCGCGCAGCGGCCGTCGGCGGTGACGGTCAGCACCTCGACGCCGTCGTCGGTCACCACCATGGTGTGTTCGAACTGGGCGCTGCGACTGCCGTCGCGGGTGACCGCCGTCCAGCCGTCCTCCCACACCCACAGGTCGGGCGAGCCCAACGTGATCATGGGCTCGATGGTGAAGGTCATCCCCGGCTCGAGCACGGTGTCGGCCCGCTCGTCGAAGTAGTGCAGGATCTGCAGGCCGCCGTGGAACTGCTCGCCGATCCCGTGGCCGATGAACTCGCGCACCACCCCCAGGCCGCAGGCGGTGGCGTGGTCCTCGATGGCCCGGCCGATGTCGTAGAGGTGGGCGCCGGGTCGCGACCGCGGCGATCCCCTCGTACATGGCCGTGCGGGTCTCCCGCACCAGCCGGCGCGACTCCTCGTCGACGTCGCCGACCAGGAAGGTGGCGTTGGTGTCGCCGTGGACCCCGTCGTGGTAGATGGTCACGTCGATGTTGATGATGTCGCCGTCGAGCAGGGGGCGGGCCTCGGGGATGCCGTGGCAGATGACCTCGTTGATCGAGGTGCACACCGACTTCGGGAAGCCGCGGTAGTTGAGGGGGCTGGGGTAGGAGTCCCGCGAGATGGTGGCCTGGTGGGTGATGGCGTCGAGCTCGTCGGTGGTGATGCCGGGCTCCACCGCCGCGCCCACCTCCAGCAGGACCTCGGCCGCGATGGCGCCCGAGGTGCGCATCCGCTCGATGATCTCGGGAGGCTGGACGCTGCGACCGCGGCCGGGTGGTGGCTGGCCGGTGGCGGCGTAGGGCGGCCGGCCGATGTCAGCCGGAACCGAGCGCCGCAGCCCGAGGGGGGTCGAGCGCGATGCCGCCGCCCGAGGGCGAAGCCGGTCTGGGCAGGGTCAGCTGGGCCGCTCCGGTTGTCCCGGAGCCCCCTGAGCTCGCCGATCGGGCCTGGGAGCGGGGCGACTCGGTGACCCGGCCCCCTCGTCGTTTGCGCTTGGTCATCACCCTCCAGTGTGCCTCGCCCGCGCCCGATCGGCTCGGTCAGGCCGGATCCTGCGGCTCCGACCAGGCCGTCGAGCCAGGTCGCCACCGCGGCGATGGCGTCGGGCCCGATGGCGTGACCACCGGGCAGCTCCACATAGGTCACGTCCACCCCACCTCGCTCCAGCCACCGGGCGGCCGATCGACCCTGCTGGACCAACACCACCTCGTCCTCGGCCGACGCCACCACCAGCACCCTGGTGCCGGCGGCGGCCAGGACCGACGGGTCATAGACCAGGGAGGGGGCGTGGGGCAGCCAGCCGTTGACGCAGAACACGCCCCCCGGCCCGGCGGAGGGGTCCGCCGCCGTGGCCAAGGCGCTGGCCAGGGCCACCGCCCCGCCCTGGGAGAATCCTCCCAGGATGACCGATCCGTCCGACCCGGCGGCGGCGTCGGCCACGACGGATCGCACCTGGCGGACCGAAGCCAGCAGCTGGGCATCGACCGGCCCGTCGTCGTCGGTGGCGAACCAGGCGGGACCGGCGGGCAGCTCGAGTGGGCCCCGCGGCTCGATCAGGCGCCAGCCCGCGTCGTCCGGCCCGACCACCCGGCGACGACCGGGTGGGTCCTCGTAGCCGTGCAGCACCACCAGGGCGCGGGCGGTCACGTCGGAGCCTGGGGTCACGGCCTCGGCCCACACGGCCCGGGCCGCCGCCCGACCCTGGCCGATGCAGGCCGGGATGCCGAGCCCGCGCAGGCCGGCGCCGGCCACCAGCAGGCCGGGCTGGTCGGCCGCCAGCTGGGCCTGCCAGGCCTCGACCCGGTCGAGGTGGCCGACGGTGAACTGGGGCAGGGCGCGGGGCCAGCGTGTCACCCGGGTGGCCGTCGGCCGGCCCACCAGGTCCATGGTGGTGCGCCAGGTCGGCGACCACGGCCTCGACCAGCTCGGCGTCGCTCAGGCCGTCGGCCCGCGTGTCGTCGGCCCGGCCCACCGAGGCCCGCAGCACGGCGGTGGTGGGGTCGGCCAGGTGGGCCCACTTGCTCGAGGCCCACGAACAGGCGGTGATCAGCAGCCCCTCGGGCTGGGCCACCAGGAAGCCGCTGCCGTCGAGCGGGCGGTCGATCCCCTCGATGGGCGACGGCCAGCGCGACCAGCGCCACCGAGGCGTAGTCGACCTGGCCCATCTGCTCGGCCACGTCGGGTTGGAGGGGCGCCAGCAGCCGGGCGGTGACGTCCAGGGGCGTGGTCAGGATCACCCCGTCGGCATCGATCGGGGTGCCCTGGCCCGACACGTGGACGTCGAAGCTGACCCGTCCCGAACCGCCGGCGCCCCGGCCACCCTGGGGGCGGATCTGGCTGACCCGGGCACCCAACGTCAGCTCGGTCCCGGCTACTCGCAGGGCGTCGACCAGGGCGTCGATCAGACCCTCGGTGCCCGAGGCCAGGCCGTAGAACACGGGGGCGTCGGGGTCGGTCGAGGCCTGGCGTTGGGCCGCCAGCCCGGCGATCAGGCTGTCGTGGTCGCGCAGGGCCGCGGCGAAGGCCGGCGCGCCGGCGGCCACGCTGAGCTTGTCGGCGTCGCCGGCGTGCACGCCGCTCAGCAAGGGAGCGACCAGGCGCTCGAAGACCTCGTCGCCCACCCGTCGGCGCACCAGCTCGCCCACCGATTCGTCACGGCCGGCGCCGGTGGGCCCGGTGTCGGGGCCCATGGTCAGGTCCTGGCCGGCGCGGGTCACGCCCTCGGGCGACACCGCCCCGGAGGCGGCCAGGGCGTCGAGATCGGTGGGGACACCGAGCACCAGGCCGTCGGGGAACGGCCGGAGCTGGCCCCGGCTGTAGAGGTGGGCCTGGCGGGTGGCCGGGGTGACCAGCTGGTCGCTCAGCCCGAGCTGTCGGCACAGCTCGACCGCGTCGGGAACCCGGGCCAGGAAGGCGTCGGCCGCCTCGTCGACCGGCCGGCCGGCGAAGGGCGCGGTGTGGATCTTGCCGCCGAAGCGATCGCTCCGCCTCGAGGACCACCACCTCGATGTCGTCGTCGGTCAAGCCGGTGCCGCGCACCAGCTCGTAGGCCGCGCTCAGCCCGGTCACCCCACCACCCACCACCACCACTCGCATCTCAGACCCTTCGCGTTCGTCGTCGGGCTGGTCTGCGCCTTCGACGGTGGAGATGACCAGGTCCGCCAGTGCCCCCATCACGGTGGGGTCGTCGTTGAGCGAGCGGGTGCGGGCGAAGGCCAGCCCCGCCTCGCCCGGCCGCGGCCGCGGCCTGGATGTCCAGGTCGTAGAGCACCTCCAGATGATCGGACACGAATCCCTGGGGGCAGACGATGACGCCATGGCTTCGCCCGGTCCGGCCCAGATCCTCGATGACCTCCAGGACGTCGGGCCCGCGCCAGGGCTCGGGCGTGCGACCCGCGCTCTGCCAGGCGATGGCCCAGTCCGCCCAGGGGCCCAGCCCCACGCGCTCGGCCACCGCGGTGGCGCTCTGGCGGAGCTGGTCGGGGTAGGGGTCGTCGACCAGGGCGCGCTCGGGCAGGGAGTGGGCGGTGAACAGCACGTGGTGGTGTTCGCCCATCTCGGCGCGGGCCTGGGCCAGGCTGGCGGCCAGGAAGTCCAGGTAGGCGGGTTCGAGGTGCCAGCTGTCGATGGCCGTCAGGGTCAGCCCCGACCCGGCGCCGGCGGTGGCCGCCCGTTGCTGGTACTCGCCCACGCTGGCCCGCGAGTAGTGCGGGGCCAGCACCAGTCCGACTGCCCGGGTGACGCCCTGGTCGGCCAGGCCGGCCACCGCGTCCTCGATGAAGGGCGCGGCGTGCTTCTGGCCGAGCAGCACGCGGAACTGGCCGGGGCGACGGGCCTCGAGGGCGTCGTCGATGGCCTGGCGTTGGGCCTCGGTGCGCTGGGCCAACGGGGAGATGCCGCCGATGGCCTCGTAGCGTCCCACCAGGTCGGCCAGCTGCTCGGCGGTGGGCGGGCGGCCCCGCCGGATGTCGGTGTAGTAGGCCTCCACGTCGGCCGGCGATGCCGGGGTGCCGTAGGCCATCACCACCACCCCGGTGTGGGTCATGCCGGGGTCTGCCCTTCGTGCCCCGGCACCTGGGCACCGTGCGGGGGTGTCGATGCGACCCGGTCGGGAGCCGGCTCCTCGGCCGTCGGGTTCGACTGGTGGACCAGCTCGGCGATGCGGCCCAGCACGGTGGGATCGGTGTCGGGGGTGACGCCGTGACCCAGGTTGAACACGTGGCCACCTGGGTGGCGGGCCCCTTCGGCCACCACCCGTCTCACCTGCGGCTCGATCACCTCCCAGGGGGCGAAGCACAGCGCCGGATCGAGGTTGCCCTGCACCGCCCGATCCGCACCCACGCGTCGGCCGGCCTCATCGAGGGGAACCCGCCAGTCGACGCCCACCACGTCCGCGCCGACCTGGGCCATCTGGCCGAGCAGCTCGCCGGTGTTGACGCCGAAGTGGATGCGGGGGACGTCCAGATCGGCCACCGCGGCGAAGATGCGCGCGCTGTGGGGAGCCACGAACTGGCCGTAGTCGGCCTGGCTCAGGTCGCCCACCCAGCTGTCGAAGAGCTGGATGGCGCGGGCGCCGGCCTCGATCTGGCTGCGGAGCGAGGCGATGGCCAGGTCGGCCAGTCGCTCCATGAGCGCGTGCCAGAGCGTGGGCTCGCCGTGCATCAGCGCCTTGGTGCGCGTGTAGGTGCGCGACGGGCGACCTTCCACCAGGTAGCTGGCCACGGTGAACGGCGCCCCGGCGAAGCCGATCAGCGGCACGTCGAGCTCGCCCACCAGGATCCGGATGGTCTCCAGCACGAACCCGGTGTCCACCTCGGGTTCGAGCGCTCGGATGCGGTCCAGATCCGCCGTTCGGGTGAAGGGCTGGTCGACCACGGGCCCCACGCCGGGGGCGATGTCCACCCCGAACCCGATGGCCGAGATGGGGACCACGATGTCGCTGTAGAGGACGGCCGCGTCCACTCCGTAGCGCCGCACGGGCTGCAGCGTGATCTCCGCCGCCAACTCCGGCTGGGCGATGGCGTCGAGGATGGTGCCGTCTCCTCGCAGCGCCCGGTACTCGGGCAGGGACCGGCCCGCCTGGCGCATGAACCACACCGGCACGTGACCGTCGGGCCGACCCGGATCGGCGGGCAGCCCGCGACAGGCACGCAAGAAGGCGGAGTCGGACACGGTCCCACGCTAGACAGCTCGGGCTCGGGCCCCCCAACCCACTCCGGACCGGCTCGGCTCTGAACGGAGCCAAGCTCGGCTCGGCGGGGGCGGGCTCGGCTTGAATGGCGCCATGCGCCGATCGATCGACGACTACCCGTTCGACCCTGCCGACTACCCCGATCACTACGAGGAGGACGAGCTCACGCCGATCTCGTGGGGCGTGGCCATCAGCGACGACTACGACGACGCCGCAGTGCGGGTGGTGCTGACCGTGGAGGAGGTCGGGCGGGCCGGCTACGGCCTGGTGGGCCACCTCAACCCGACGGTGGCTCGCCGGTTGCGACTGGCCCTGCGTGACGCCCTGCGCGAGGTCGGCCAGGACCCCGGCGACTGATTCGTCCCGGGGCGCTACCGTCGGCCCTCGGCCCGTTTGGTGCCGCGGCGTCAGTGGTGGGTGCGGGAGAGCAGGTCGAGGGTGGCCCGGTGATCCGGTTGGTCGAGCTGGACCCGGACCGACTCGAAGGCGGCTTCGGCCACCAGCGGCCCCAGCTCCCGGTCGGGCAGGTCGGATCGCATGGCCAGCAACTCGGCGCGGCCGGGGGCGATGACCAGGGTGGCCGCGCCTCGTTCGGCCACCGTCGCCACCTCGCGGTCGAGCAGGCCGGCGAACCAGCCCCGCGCCCGGCCGGCCCATCCGCCCTGTTCGGCTCGCGCCGCGGGCTCGACCGACATGGGCGCCGACACGATGACCAGGTCGAAGGCCAGCGGAGCCACCACGTCGACGTTGGTGGGGGAGTAGACGGCGCCGTCGAAGTAGCGCCCCGAGTCGAGTCTCATGGGGCGGAACCGTCCGGGAACGGCCGAGGAGGCCTCGACCGCGGTGGCCAGGTCGGCCACCTCCACGTCGTCGCGCCCGAACACCACCCGCCGGGCGTCGCCGGTGCGGTAGGCCACGATCCAGGTGGGGTCCTCGGGCCATCGGCCCCGGGCGGTGGCGCGGATGCGCTGGCCGATGGGGTCGGTGGGCACCTGACCCGCCGGGACCAGGCCGGCCAGCGCCACACCCCAGCGAGTGGGCCCGGCCCGCAGCAGCGCCGGGCCCACCAGCCACGGGGCGGCGGGCACGAACCGGGTGACCTGGTCCCACCACGGCCCCGGCGAGGTGGCGGCCAGCTCGTCGAGGGCGAAGGGACCGTCGAAGTCGCCGACCAGCGCGGCGCCGGCCTCGGACAAGGGCTGTCCGGTGGCCCGGGCCAGCAGGTCGGGGGCCCCCAGCCCGCTGCGCAGGGAAGCCGCGCTGGACGCGCCGGCCGACGTTCCCACCACCAGGTCGGCCCGGCGGGGATCCCAGCCGGTGGCGTCGACCAGGGCGGCCAGCGCCCCGGCATGGAAGGCGGCACCGGCCACCCCGCCGGCGCCCAGCACCAGTCCGACGGTGGTGCGATCCGCGGCTCGGCCCGGGTCCTCGGACTGGTTGGACGTCACCGGTCCATGCTGGCACGTGTCGCGGGCCGTGTCGGCAGCCTGGAGATCAGGGGGTGTCTTCCCGGCGGTTCGGGCCGATAAGATTGTCCATCCCCTGAACGGACTGGCTCGGTCGGTCGGGGTCGGTCCATCAGCAGAGGAGCCCATGGCACACCCCGATCTCGAGGCGGAGCAGGCCTACATCGACCGGGCCTACCAGTTCCTCGAGGACTCCAGGCAGGCGGCCACCCGTTTGAGCTCCATGGTGGAGGTCGGCCGGGGCGGCACCGAACAGGCCCGCTTCGAACGCGACGTCATCTGGGACACGATGCTGCACCGGTTGTCGCAGCTTCACCTCGGTGATGCATCGCTGTGCTTCGGTCGCATCGACGCGGTCGACGATCCCACGCCCTACTACATCGGTCGGATCGCGGTCAGCGACGATCAGCAGGAGCCGGTCATCGTCGACTGGCGGGCGCCGGTGGCCGAGCCCTTCTACCGGGCCACCGGCAGCCACGACATGGGCCTGGCCCGGCGTCGCCACTTCGCCACCCGGGGGCGCCTGCTGCTGGATCTGGAGGACGAGCTGTTCGGTGACGCAGCCGCCGCCCTGGGCCTGGATCCGGCGGCTGCGCCCAACGGCATCTCCGGCCACGGCGCGCTCATCTCGGCCTTGGAGACGTCACGCTCGGGCAAGTTGGGCGACATCGCCGCCACCATCCAGGGGGAGCAGGACGAGATCATCCGGGCCGAGCTGCCCGGGGTCCTGGTGGTGCAGGGCGGACCGGGCACCGGCAAGACGGTGGTGGCGCTGCACCGCGCTGCCTACCTGCTCTACACCTACCGGTTCCCGCTCGAGGGCCAGGGTTTGCTGGTGGTGGGCCCCAACCGGCTGTTCCTGGGCTACATCGAGCAGGTGCTGCCCTCGTTGGGCGAGGCCGGGGTGGAGCTGGCCGTGCTGGCCGACCTGGTGGACGACGTCCGGGTCCAGGGACGCGACACCCGCCTCACCGCCCGGGTCAAGGGCGATCTGCGCATGGTCAAGGTGCTGCGCCGGGCCGTGCACGATCGCCAGCGCCCGCTGCGGCGCGACCTGGTGGTCGGCTACGGCCTGACCAACCTGCGCATGACCGTGGCGGAGAGCGAGCACATCGTCAGCGAGGCGCGACGGCGCTTCCACCGCCACAACGCCGGTCGTCGATTCGTGGAGGCCGAGCTGTTCGGCGCGCTGGCCCGCTCGACCCGCGAGGACCTGTCGACCACCACCGTGCGCGATCGGCTGCGGGGTACGCCCGAGGTGCGCGAGGCGTTGGAGTGGATGTGGCCGGTGCTGACCCCGGCTCAGCTGCTGCACGACCTGTACGGCTCGCGGGCGCTGCTGCGCAACGCCGGGCGGCGGCTCCTGTCCGACGAGGAGTGGGCGGCGCTGGTGCGGCCGCGGTCCGAGACGGTCGAGGCGGTGGCGTGGACCAACGACGACGCGCCGCTGCTCGACGAGGCCCGAGCGTTGCTCGGCCCCAAGCCCCGCACCCGCCGTCCGGGCGCCGATGCGACCGACGAAGAGGTGCGCACCTACGGCCACATCGTGGTCGACGAGGCGCAGGACCTGTCGCCCATGCAGCTGCTGATGCTGGATCGGCGGTCCCTCAACGGCTCGATGACGGTGGTGGGCGACATCGCCCAGTCCACCGGCGAGTGGGCCCACGCCAACTGGCAGGAGATCCTCGATCAC
Source organism: uncultured Microthrixaceae bacterium (assembly GCA_963793965.1). Taxonomy (GTDB): domain Bacteria; phylum Actinomycetota; class Acidimicrobiia; order Acidimicrobiales; family Acidimicrobilacustridaceae; genus UBA4742. The sequence goes on along the minus strand of CAWCCB010000001.1, from coordinate 94,694 downwards.
CTGCCCGACCGGCGCCCGGCCCGGCGCGCCGAGCTCACCGTCGGCTACCGGCTGCCGGCGCCCAACATGGCGCTGGCCTCGCGGGTGCTGGCGGTGGCCGATCCCGACCTGAAGCCTCCCCGATCGATTCGCGAGGACGGGGAGCCACCCCGCATCGTGCGGTCCAGCCAGGATGATTTGGCTGAGCAGGTGGTCACGGTGGCGCTCGAGGAGCTGGAGGCGGTGGGCACCGGCAACGTGGCCGTGATCGTGCCCGCGTCGATGGTGGACCAGGTGTCGGACGCCTTCACGTTGGCCGGTCGAGAGTTCGGTCGGGCCACCCGCCACGGCCTCGACGCCCAGATCACGGTGGTGCCGGTGGGTCTGGTCAAGGGCCTCGAGCTCGACGCCTCGGTGGTGGTCGAGCCCGCCGCCATCGTCGCCGAGGAGGCCCAGGGCCTGCGTGCCCTGTACGTGGCCCTGACCCGGGCCACCAAGCGCCTGGCCATCGTGCACGCCGCTGACCTGCCCCAGGCGCTGCAGGAGTGACCCCTCCAACGAAATTGGGAATCTTCGTGTGCGGATACCGCACATATTGATGCCCAGTTCCGGAGACCGGCCGAGCGAGGGGCGAGCAGGTCGGTCCTAGGGAGTGGTCGTGACCAGGATGCGGGTGCTGGCGAAGGTGCCGATGCCCACGTGCTGGCCGTCGACCTCGACGGTGCGGGTGCCGTCGGGCGAGGCCGAGGTCACCGCCCCCCGGGTGCCGGGAACCAGGTGCGACTCTTCCAGGAAGGTGAGCAGACCGGGCGCGAACTCGAGCTCCTCGGGGATGCGGGACACCTCGAAGCGATCGCCCACAGCCAGGCCGTCGAGCGGGACGGCGTCGGGGGCCTGGTAGTTCGAGCCGGGGATCGGGTTGCCGTGGGGGCAGGTGGTGGGCTCGCCCAGCAGGCGCACCAGCGCGGCTTCGACCGGATCGGAGATGACGTGCTCCCACTTGCCGGCCTCGGCGTGGGCGTCGGCCCAGGACAGCCCCAGGATGTCGGTGAGGAAGCGTTCGGCCAGGCGGTGCCGGCGCACCACGCTCTCGGCCAGGCCCAGACCGTCGTCGGTCAGGCGGATGGCCCCGTCGACGCTGACCAGGCCCTGCTGCTGCATCCGGTGGATCATCTCGGACACGGCCGGTCGGGACACGTCGAGTCGCTCGGCGATGCGGGCCTGGATGACGTCGACGTCGTCCTCGCGCAGTTCGAAGATCGTCTCGCAGTACTCCTCGAAGGCCGGGTGGTACTCGGGCGTCTTGTAGGTCGGCACCACAGGAGTGTATGGCGGGGGTGGCGACGCGTCACCCGTGAGATGCGGGTGTTCCGGCCGCGCGGCTGGGCCCCTCGGGGGTGGTGGTCATCACGCAGTTCTGATCATGTCTATCTGCCCCTGAGGCGCCAAGTCATCATAGATATAGCTATCCCGGAAGAGGCGACAGGGCCAAGCTCGAGGGTCGGTTCGACAAGCTCGAAGGCCGGCTCAGCGGGTTGGAGGTTCGATTCGACGGGTTGGATGGTCGTTTCGAAGCCATCGACGGGAAGATGGTCGGTATGGAGGGTCGGCTCGAAGCCAAGATCGCCGAGACCAAGGAGGCGACCAGAACCTGGGCGATCGGGACCTCCTGACCGTGCTGTTGGGGATGGCCGGCCTGATCGTCGCCATCATCCTGGTCAAGCCCTGACCCGAAGGTCGCGCGCAGGTGGCGCACCCGTTGCCCGGGGCCGGCGTCATACGGCGCCGGTAGCGTTGATCCGGTGAGCTCGCCCGACCCGCTCGAACCGTTCTCGCCCTCGGTGCGGGCGTGGTTCTCCACCACCTTCGGGGCACCCACGGCCGCGCAGGCGCAGGGCTGGCCGGCCATCGCCGGCGGCGAGCACACCCTCATCCTGGCGCCCACGGGCTCGGGCAAGACCCTGGCCTCGTTCCTGTGGGGGCTCGATCGGCTCGTCACCCAGCCGCCCCCCGACGACAAGGCCCGCCGCACTCGCCTGGTCTACCTGTCGCCCCTGCGGGCCCTGGCCGTCGACGTCGAGAAGAACCTGCGCGCCCCGCTGATGGGCATCGGGCTGGCCGCCGAGCGCCTCGGCCTCGAGTTCCACGCGCCCACCGTGGGCATGCGCACCGGCGACACCGCCGCCGACGAGCGGCGCAAGCTGGTCCGCACCCCGCCCGACCTGTTGATCACCACGCCCGAGTCGCTCTACCTCATGCTCACCTCGGCCGCCCGCGACACGCTGCGCAACGTCGAGGCCGTGATCATCGACGAGATCCACGCCCTGGCTCCGACCAAGCGTGGCTCGCACCTGTCGCTCAGCCTGGAGCGGCTCGAAGACCTGTGCGAGCGCCCGCCCCAGCGCATCGGCCTGTCGGCCACCCAGCGACCACTCGACGAGATCGCCCGTTTCCTGGGCGGCTATCACCTGGTGGAAGATCCGGCCGTCGACCACGGGACGGGTGGGCCGCCGCGTCGGGCGCCCCGCCCGGTCACCATCGTCGATGCCGGCATCCGCAAGGCCCTCGAGGTCGAGGTGGTCGTGCCCATCGAGGACATGGGGGCGCTGGGCGAGCTGGTCGACGATGCGGGCGACGGCCCGGCGGCCTCGCCGGCCCGACGCAGCATCTGGCCCTCCATCCACCCCCGGCTGCTCGAGCTGGTGCAACAGCACCGCTCCACGCTCATCTTCGTGAACGCCCGCCGACTGGCCGAACGGCTGGCCACGCGCCTCAACGAACTGGCCGCCGACGGCGAGAACCGGGCGGCCGAAGCCGAGGGCCGACCGCCCGAGCCCGGCCACGAGGTGGTGAAGGCCCACCACGGCTCGCTGTCGCGAGAGCGTCGTCTGCAGATCGAGGACGAGCTGAAGCGGGGCGAGCTCAAGGGCCTGGTGGCCACCAGCTCGCTCGAGCTGGGCATCGACATGGGCGCGGTCGACCTGGTCATCCAGGTGTCGTCGCCCGGTGCCGTGTCCCGCGGTCTCCAGCGCATCGGCCGGGCTGGTCACCAGGTGGGCGAGCCGAGCCGGGGCAAGTTGTTCCCCAAGCACCGCAACGACCTGGTCGAATCGGCCGTGGTGGTGGGCCGCATGCAGGAGGGGCTCATCGAGCACACGCGCTACCCGCGCAACCCGCTCGACGTGCTGGCCCAGCAGATCGTGGCCATGTGCGCCCTCGACGAGTGGCCGGTCGACCAGCTCGGCGACCTGGTGCGCCGGGCCGCGCCCTACGCCGAGCTGAGCGACGAGGTGCTCACCAACGTGCTGGACCTGCTGGCCGGTCGCTACCCGTCCGACGAGTTCGCCGAGCTGCGTCCCCGGCTGGTGTGGGACCGTGCCCTGGGCCAGATCCGGGGTCGAGCCGGCGCCCAGCGCCTGGCCGTCACCAGTGGTGGCACCATCCCCGATCGCGGGCTCTACGGGGTCTTCCTGCCCGACGGCGCCCGGGTGGGCGAGCTCGACGAGGAGATGGTCTACGAGAGCCGGGTGGGCGAGACCTTCCTGCTCGGCGCCAGCACGTGGCGCATCGAGGACATCACCCACGAGCGGGTGGTGGTCAGCCCGGCGCCCGGCCAGCCCGGCAAGATGCCGTTCTGGCACGGCGACGGGCCGGGGCGTCCCCTCGAGCTGGGTCAGGCCCTGGGCCAGTTCGTCCGCGAGGTCCGGGCCGAAGGTGTCGCCTCGCTGGAGCGGCTGCAGTCCGACAACGGCCTCGATCCGCTGGCCGCCCGCAACCTGGTGGCCTACCTCGACGAGCAGGCCGAAGCCTGTGGTGGCCTGGTCCCCGACGACCGCACGATCGTGGTCGAGCGCTTCCGCGACGAGATCGGTGACTGGCGCGTCTGTGTGCTGAGCCCCTTCGGGGCGCAGGTGCACGCCCCCTGGGGGATGGCCCTCCAGGCTCGGTTGGCGCAGCGCTGGGGGGTCGACGTCGAGCTGATGTGGAGCGACGACGGCATCGTGTTGCGCCTGCCCGAGGCCATCGACGACCTCCCTCTCGACGAGCTGGCCATCGATCCCGACCAGATCGAGGCGGTGGTGGTGGCCCAGCTCCCCCAGACCGCCATGTTCGCGGCGCGCTTTCGCGAGTGCGCGGCCCGGGCCCTGCTCCTGCCCCGGCGTCGGCCCGATCGGCGCACGCCCCTGTGGCAACAGCGCCAGAAGGCGGCCGATCTGTTGGCGGTGGCGGCCAACCATCCCGACTTCCCGATCCTGCTCGAGACCACCCGTGAGTGCATCAACGACGTGTTCGACCTGCCCGCGCTGCGCCAGGTCCTGACCGACCTGCGCTCCCGGAAGGTGCGCATGCTGGCGGTGGAGACCCCCCGGGCGTCCCCGTTCGCCCAGTCGCTGCTCTTCGGCTGGATCGGCGTCTACATGTACGAAGGCGACGCACCGCTGGCCGAGCGCCGGGCCGCGGCGCTGGCCCTCGATCGCGACCTGCTGCGCGACCTGCTCGGCGCCGAGGAGCTGCGCGAGCTGATCGATCCCGGGGTGCTGGCCGACCTCGAGCTCGAGCTGCAACGCCTGGTCGACGGTCGGCGAGCCCGCGACCCCGATGAGGTCCACGACCTGTTGCGGGTCCTCGGTCCGCTCTCGGTGTGGGAGATCGACGTTCGCTGCGCCTCTGATGTGGTTTCCGGTTCCGGGCCGGGTCAGGCCGAAGCCTGGGTCGATCAGCTGCTGGCCGAGCGCCGTGCCATCCGAGTGTCCATCGCCGGCGACGACCGAATCGCCGCCGCCGAGGACGCGGCCCGCCTCCGAGACGCGTTGGGAGTGGCCCTGCCCCCCGGGCTGCCCACCGCCTTCACCGACTCGGTGCCCGATCCGCTGGTCGATCTCGTGGCCCGCTTCGCCCGCACCCACGGACCGTTCCTGGGCGCTCAGGTGGCGCAACGCTACGGCCTCGGCCTCGACCGGGTGGTGCCGGCCCTCGATCAGCTGGAGGCGGCGGGGCGCATCGTTCGGGGTGAGTTCCGTCCCGACGGCATCGAGCGGGAGTGGTGCGACGACGAGGTGCTGCGCCAGCTGCGCCGCCGATCGTTGGCCGCCCTGCGCAAGGAGGTCGAGCCTGTCGATGCGGCCGCCCTGGCTCGCTTCCTGCCCGAGTGGCAGGGGGTGGGCGCGCCCCGACGGGGGCTCGACGCCCTGGTCGAGGCGATCGGCTCGCTGCAGGGGGCGGCCCTGCCCGCCTCCACCCTCGAGGCCGACGTGTTGTCGGCTCGGGTGGCCGGGTACCAACCCGCCGACCTCGACGCCCTGTGCACCTCGGGCGAGGTGGTCTGGGTCGGGGCCGGGCCCCTCGGGCCCTCGGACGGGCGGGTTCGCCTGCTGTTCCGCGACCAGGCTGCGCTCCTGGTCGCGCCGGGGTCCTCCGCCGACGAGTCGGAACGGTTGGCCGGCCCGCTCCACCAGGTCCTTCGCGCCCATCTGCGTACCCACGGCGCGTGCTTCTGGTCCGACCTGGTGGCGGCGGTGGCCGAGGCCGACGAGCCGGCCGACGACGCGGCCGTGCTCGACGCCCTGTGGGATCTGGTGTGGGCCGGGGAGGTCACCAACGACGCCATCGCCCCGCTGCGGGCCCTGTCCGGTCCCGGTGCCGGGCGCCGGGCCGGTGGCTCGGGCCGGGGTCGTCGATCCGGTGGCGGGTTGCGGCTGCGACCCCAGCTCGGTCGACCGCCGTTGGCCCGCGGCGCCACGACGAGTCGCGCTGGAGCCACGGGTGCCGCCGGGGGGCGTGGGCTGAGCCGCACCGGTCCGCCCGCCGCGGCCGGACGATGGTCGCTGGTCGCCCCGCTGCTGCAACCGGCCCCCACCCCGACCGAGGCCGCCCACGCCCAGGCCCTCCAGCTGCTCGAACGCCACGGCGTGCTGACCCGCGAGGCCACGTTGGCCGAGGGGGTCGAGGGGGGGTTCGCTGCCGTCTATCCGGTGCTCAAGGTCCTGGAGGATCGGGGTCAGGTGCGTCGGGGGTACTTCGTGGCCGGTCTGGGCGCGGCCCAGTTCGCCCTGCCCGGCGCCGTCGACCGGCTGCGCGCCGCCCGCGACGTCGACCACGAGCTGGCCGACAGCCAGGTGACGCCCCTGGTGCTGGCGGCCACCGACCCGGCCCAGCCCTACGGGGCGGCGCTGGGATGGCCCGACTCGGCCGGTCGACCGGCGCGCAGCACCGGTGCCTTCGTGGTGTCGATTGCCGGGCGGCCCATGGCCGTGCTCGAGCGCGGGGCCAAGAGCCTGTCGACCTTCGCCGGCGTGGCCGATCATCCCGGCTGGGCCGAAGGCCTGGTCCGGCTGGTCAAGGACGGGCGGTTGCGCAAGCTCGAGATCACCCGCATCGACGGTGCCCCAGCGGCCGAGTCGGCCGTGGCTGACCACCTCCGCGCCGCCGGCTTCGCCGACGGCTACAAGGGCCTGACCTTCCGCCTCTAGCCAGATCCGCCGCGGTGATGCCCGTGGTCCGGGCAGGCGTGGCCACCGTTTCGGTGGTGGGACGTGCCCGAAGGCGGCGGTGTCAGGAGTTCGGGCCAACGCCTAGCGTGAACTGCGTGCCCGAGGGCGACACCATCCACCGGCTGGCGGACCATCTCGGCCGGGTGCTGGCTGGCCAGGACCTGGTGCGGCTGGAGCTGGCCCGGCCGTCGCGCACCGGCATCCGTCCCCCGCCACCTGGAACCCGCGTCGAGTCGGTCCAGGCCCAGGGCAAGCACCTGTTGATCGGGTTCGCCAACGGCGTGACCCTCCGCACCCACCTGCGCATGAACGGACGGTGGCTGGTCTGCCCCGCGGGCCGACCCGTGGCCCCGTCCCCGGCATCGCATGCGGGCGGTGGTGGCGGTCGAGGGCTGGGAGGCCGTGTGCTTCGACGCGCCCGTGGTGGAGCTCGAGCGTCGCCCGGCCACCGATCACCTGGGCCCCGACCTGGCCGGCCCCGACCCTGACCTGGCGGCCTGCCTGGATCGGCTGGCCAAGCTGATCGAGCCGGACACGGCCGTGGCCGAGGCCCTCCTCGACCAGCGCGTGGCCTGCGGTGTCGGCAACGTGTACAAGAGCGAGGTCTGCTTCGCCTGTGGGCTCGATCCCCGCACGCCGGTGGGCGCGCTCGACCACGACGCCCGAGCCGAGTTGCTGGCCACGGCCAGTCGGCTGCTGCGGGCCAACCTCGGGTCAGGGCCGCGCACCACCGTGAACCGGCCCGGCGCCGGTCCTGCCGGCCGTGGTGCCGGGGCCCTGGCCGTCTACGGTCGGGCCGGCCGGTCGTGTCGCCGTTGTGGGAGCCGCATCTTGATGGCGCGGACCGGGCCCCACGCCCGCAGCACCTACTGGTGCCCGACCTGCCAACCCCCCGCGCCACCGGCCGGCCCGGCGGGGCCGCGGCGCGAACCCGCTGGAGGCGATCCCGGAGGCCGTCCATGATGGGAAGATCGAGCACGCGGCCGCACGTGGTGATCGTTGGTGCGGGCTTCGGTGGGCTGACCGCGGCCAAACGGCTCGAGCGTGAGCACGTCGACGTCACCCTGGTCGACCGGCACAACTACCACTCGTTCCAGCCGCTGCTCTACCAGGTGGCCACCGCCGGGCTGAACCCGGCGGACGTGGCCTATGCGGTGCGTGGCGTGTTCCGGCGCCAGCAGCGGGTGCTGTTCCGCAAGGCGCAGGTGACCGGGGTCGATTGGGACGCTCGCCAGCTCCTGCTGCGTGACGAGCCGCCACTGCCCTTCGACCACCTCATCCTGGCCGCCGGCTCGTCCACCAACTACTTCGGGGTCCCCGGGGCCGAGCAGTTCGCCTTCCCGCTCTACGGCTTGGAAGACGCGGTCCGGGTCAGGAACCACCTGCTCAGCCTGTTCGAGGCGGCCGAGGCGGTGCCCGCCCTGCTCGACGACGGCGTCCTCAACCTGGTCGTGGTTGGCGGCGGACCGACCGGCGTGGAGGTGGCCGGCGCGGTGGTGGAGCTGGTGGACAAGGTGCTGCGGCAGGACTTCCACGACCTCGACGTGCGCCGGGCCCGGGTGGTGCTCATCGAGCAGGCCCCGCACCTGCTCGCGCCGTTCGGCGAGCACAGCCGTCGCTACGCCCGTCGTGTCCTCGAGGCCCGCGGCGTCGAAGTGCTCCTCAACACGGCGGTCACGTCGGTGGCCGCTGATCACCTCACCCTCGACGACGGTCGCGTCCTGCGCACTCGGCTGGTGCTGTGGGCCGCGGGGGTCAAGGCTTCCACGCTGGCCGACGACCTGGGCGTGAGCCGCGGCCGCGGTGGCCGCATCGTGGTGGGCGCCGACCTGTCGGTGCCCGGCCAACCCGATGTGTACGCGGTGGGGGACGTGGCCGACATCGACGACGGCAACGGTGGCCGGCTCCCGCAGCTGGCCCAGGTGGCCATGCAGGGCGGCACCCACGCGGCCGAGCAGATCCTGGCCACCATCGCCCGCCGGCCACGAACCACCTTCCGCTACCACGACAAGGGCACCATGGCCACCATCGGGCGCCGCGCCGCGGTGGCCGAGCTGCCGGTGGGCGTCAACCTCACCGGTCCCCTGGCCTGGTTCGCCTGGCTGGGCCTGCACCTCGTGTACCTCCTCGGGGTGCGCAACCGCGTGTCGGTCGTCCTCAACTGGGCCTGGAACTACCTCACCTGGGACCGTGGCCCCCGGCTGATCCTCCGGCCCGAGGTCCTGCCGCACTCGCCGCACCCGCTCTCCGACCTGCCCCGGTCCAACGGGTCCCTCTCCGACGGATCGCTCTCCGACGGGCCCCGGGGCGGGACTGGCTAGAGTCGGCCCACCATCCACGACCGCAACGGGGGACCTCGTGGCTGCCACGGCCGAGCAGATCAACGCCACCATCGACCGCTACGTCGCCGCCTTCAGCCAGGGCGACAAGGACGGCTACCTGGGCGTCTTCGCCCCCGGGGCCACGGTGGAGGATCCGGTGGGCAGCGACGTGGCCACCGGGCCCACCGAGATCGGCGCCTTCTGGGACGGCGTGCGGAGCCTGACCCCCACCATCAGCTGGAGAAGACGGGCATCCCGCGGATCGCCGGGGGCGAGGCGGCCTGGAGCCTGCGAGCCATCGCCGACATGGGTGGCACCAAGATGGCGGTCGACATCATCGACGTCATGGCCTTCGACGACGATGGCCGGGTCACGTCCCTGCGGGCCTACTGGGACATGGCCGAGATGGCGCCCTACTGACTTGGCCCTCCGGTCGGCAAGCCTCCCTGCGGGCGCTTCGCCATCTGGGTGTCATCGGTCCAGCGGCTCGGGGCTGGCGCCCCTCGCCTTCCTGGCCCTCCGGTCGGCAAGCCTCCCTGCGGGCGCTTCGCGCATCTGGGTGTCATCGGTCCAGCGGCTCGGCCTGCCCTGCCTGGTGCGGCGCGCCTTCGAGGGCTTCGGTCGGATCAGGCGCCCAGGCCCAGGCGGCGGGTGTCGTCGTGATGGCGGAACACCTTCTCGATGACGATGCCGGCGTGCAGGTTCACCACGTGTTCGGTCACGCCGTGCAGGGCGGCGATGGCAGCCGGGGACGCCCCTGAGGCCACCCGGCGCACCACCTCCAGCTCGGTGGGGGTCAGCTCCGGGGCCCGCAGAGGGCTGGGCTCGCGGTTGAGCCAGCCCACCTCGTCCACCAGTCGGCCGGCCCATCCGGGCGTCAGCGCACCCTCGCCCCGGGCGGCGCCGGCCACCACCGCGGTCACCGGGCTCACCGGGTCCGACCACAGGTAGCAGCCGACCGCGCCGGCCCGCACCGCGGCGTAGGCCCGGTCGTCGTCCTGGTCGGCCACGGCCACCACCCGCACGCCCGGGTGGGACTCGCGCAGCGCGGCGATGAGCTCGATGCCCGACGGCGGACCCTCCAGGTCGATGTCGACCATGGCCACGTCCGGGTTCACCCGGGCCACGGCGTCGAGCACCTCCGAGGTGCGCTCCGATCCCTCGGTCACGGCGAAGCGATCGTCCGCCGAGAGCCAGCGGATCAGCGATTCACGGTCCGCTGGTCGACGGTGGACCACCAGGACGGTGACCGGTTCCGGCGGTCGTGCCAGCTCCGGGGTCGACTCCGTGGTCATGGCCCGAGAGTGTGCCAGACATCAGTCGGTGGCGATGGCCTGGAGCACGTCGAGGCGCGACGCCCGCCAGGCCGGGTACAGCGCGGCCAGCACCCCCACGATCACGGCGGCCACCACGAACTCCACCAGCTGTCCCACCGGGATGGAGAACACGTTCAGGTGCTGGTCGGCCAGGGCCCGGATGAGGGCCCAGGCGAAGAACATGCCGATGACCAGGCCCAGGAAGGTGCCGAGCAGGGTGATGATCACCGACTCCTCGGACACGCTGCGCCGCAACTGGCGTCGGGTCTCGCCCACGGCCCGCAGCAGCCCGATCTCCCGGGTGCGCTCGTAGACCGACAGCAGCAGGGTGTTGACCACCCCGATCAGGGCGATGAGCAGCGAGAGGGCCAGCAGCAAGGTGACGATGGTGAGCAGCTGGTCGATCTGGCTGAGCTGGGCCTTCTTGAAGGTCTGCAGGTCCTCGACCTTGGCGGTGGGGTAGGGCGCGGTCAGCGCGGTCATGGCCCGGCGGGCGGCGGCGGCGTCGGCGCCGGGCTTGAGCTTCACGTAGATCTGGTTGTCGACCTGCTGGTTCAGCGGGAAGTTGGCGTCGAAGCCGGCCAGGCTCATCAGGTAGCGCCCCTGGCCGGGCAGGGTGGCCTGGTAGATGACGGCCACGTGCAGCAGCGTGCTGCCCGTGGCGGTGAAGGTGGCCGGGATCGTGGAGCCGATGGTCCACTGCTTGTCGGTGGCCAGCGCCTCGGGGATGGCCACCCCATCGGTGCCCATCTTCTGGAACGAGCCGGCGGCCACCGGCAGCTTGACGATCTGGGTGAACGTGGTCGGATCCACGGCCAGGACCATGGTTCCGGCATGGTCGATCTTGGCCACCCCGAAGCGGATGCCGGTGGCGGTCTGCACCTGGGGGAGCGCTTGCACCTGCCGGTTCAGAGACGGGTTGAAGCCACCGTTGCCGAAGGACTGCGAGTCGATCACGAAGTCGCCGGCTCACCGTCTTGTCGATGGCCTGGCCGGCCGAGGCCTTGATGGACTGGCCGGCCACGGCGAAGAACACGATCAGCCCCACGCCGATCATGAGGGCCGAGGCCGTGGCTGAGGTGCGCTTGGGGTTGCGGATGGCGTTCTCGCGGGCCAGGCGCCCGGTCACGCCCAACGCGGCCAGCGGGGTGCCCAGCACCCGGCTGACCGGTCCGGCGAAGCTGGGCCCGAGCACGGCCACGCCGACGAAGATCAGGAAGGCGCCCACCCCGATGTGGGGCAGGCGACTGCCGGTGGCGGTGAACAGCCCCTGGTACAGCTCGGCCAGGCCGACCACGGTGAGCAGCAGCCCGGCCAGCAGGCGGGCCTTGGAGCGGTTGGACACGTCCACCGCCACCTGGCGCATGGCCGCGATCGGGGCCACGCTGGCCGCTCGGCGGGCGGGGAACAGGGCGGCCACCAGGGTCACCACCACCCCCACCACCAGCGAGCTGATCACCGTGGTGGTCGAGATCACGGGGGCGGTCGAGGGCAGCCCCAGCCCCGCTCGGGCCAGCAGGTCCCGCAGCCCGATGGCCAGGCCGACCCCGGCCACCACCCCCAACACCGAGGCCACCACCCCCACGGCCAGCGCCTCGCCGAAGATCGAGCCCAGCACCTGGCCCCGACCGGCGCCGATGGCCCGCAGCAGCGCGATCTCCCGGGTGCGCTGGGCCACGATGATCGAGAAGGTGTTGTAGATGATGAAGGCGCCCACGAACAGCGACACCAGGGCGAAGGCGACCAGCACCGTCTTGAAGGTGCTGATGGCCTGCTCGAAGATGTCCTGGTTCTCCTTGGTGAACGCGGCCCCGGTGATGGCCTCGGTCTGGGGCGGGAGCCCGGCGGCGTCCACCCGTCGCACCAGGGCGGACTGCGACACGCCCGGTCGGGCGGCCAGCGCCACGAAGTCGAACTTGCCCGGCTGGGCCACCAGGGCCTGGGCGGTGGGGGTGTCGAGCAGGGCGGCACTGGCGCCGCTGTAGTTGTCGAGCTGGCCGAACTTGGCGATCCCGACCAGGGTGAACGCCTGCGTATGACCCTGTCCGGCGATCAGGCTGACCTGGTCTCCGACGCTGGAAGTGGCCGTCGTCGGGCGCTGGCCTTGTCCAGCACCACCTCGGTGGCGCGGGCCGGTGGGCGTCCGTCCACGATGTGCCACTGGTTGAGCTCGGGATCGGTGATCCAGTTGAGCCCCAAGGTGGGTGGGCCGGTGTTGGCGTCGCCCATGGCCTTGCCCGACTTGTCCAGGATGCGGATCGAGCCGTTGACCACCCCGGCGGCCTCGGCCACCCCGTCGACCCGGTCGAGTTGGCCCACCAGACCCTGGTCGACCCGACTGCGCTGATCGCCGAAATTGGTCTTCACCACCACCCGCGAGCGCACCACCGCGTCGATCCCCTTGTCGACGTTCACGAAGATCTGGTCGAAGCTCTTGGAGAAGGTGTCGGTGAACACCTGGGTGCCGGCCATGAAGGCCACGCCCAGCAGCACAGCCAGAGCCGTGGCCAGGAAGCGGATCTTGTGGGCCCGGAGCCCGCGGAGGGTGACCTTCAGCATGGTGGCCGGGCCGGGCCGGCGATGCCGGCCGGCAACAGGATCAGTCCCCGAAGGCCTTCATGCGGTCGAGCACCCGCTCGGCGGTGGGGTCGGCCATCTCGTCCACGATGTGGCCGTCGGCCAGGAACACCACCCGATCGGCGTGGCTGGCCGCGCCCGGGTCGTGGGTGACCATCACGATGGTCTGACCGAACTCGTCGACCGCCTTGCGCATGAAGTCGAGCACCTCGATGCCCGAACGGGAATCGAGGTTGCCGGTGGGCTCGTCGGCGAAGATGATCTCGGGCTGGCTGGCCATGGCCCGGGCCACCGCCACCCGCTGCTGCTGGCCACCCGACAGCTCGCTGGGCCGGTGCTTGAGGCGGTCACGCAACGACACCGTGTCGATGACCTGGTCGAACCAGGCCTGGTCGACCTTCCGCCCGGCCAGGTCGAGGGGCAGGGTGATGTTCTCGGAGGCGGTCAGCGTGGGCACCAGGTTGAACGACTGGAAGATGAAGCCGATCTTGTCGCGACGCAACAGGGTGAGCTGCTTCTCCGACAGCCGGCTGAGGTCGGTGGTGCCGATGAACACCTGGCCCGCGGTCAGGTTGTCGAGGCCGGCCAGGCAGTGCATCAGGGTCGACTTGCCCGAGCCGGAAGGTCCCATGATGGCGCTGAAGCGGCCCCGGGGGAACTGCACCGAGATGTCGTCCAGGGCGCGGACCTCGGTGTCGCCCGAGCCGTAGACCTTGGATGCCCGGATGGCCTGGGCGGCGAGCTCCGCGCCCGGCAGGGGCGGGGGCGGCGGGGGGATCATGTCGGTGGCGGTCACGTGGATCCTCTCGGGACGGGGGTGGCGCGAGACGGCACCGAGGATTGAGCCTACGCGGCGGTCGAGCGTCTCCCGCGTCGGCCCCGCGGCGGCGCCACGTCGGACCCGGGGGAGTCTTCCCTCATCGCCGTCCGGCGACAAGCGTGAAACCCCAGGGGGCGAGCGGACTCACCCCCCGTATGCTGGGCACATGCGGTGTCCGAGCTGTGGGGCCGGTGTCGGCGAGGGGGCCCGCTTCTGCGCCTCCTGCGGCCACGCGCTCGATCAGCCGAGGTGACGAGCGGCGCATCGCCACCGTCCTGTTCGCCGATCTGGTGGGCTTCACCACCCTCAGCGAGTCCCGAGACCCCGAGCAGGTCAAGAACCTGGTCGACGCCTGCTTCCAGCTGCTGGTGCGCGACGTGACCTCCTTCGGCGGTCAGGTGGACAAGATCATCGGCGACGCCATCGTGGCCCTCTTCGGAGCACCGGTGGCGCACGAGGACGATGCCGAGCGGGCCGTGCGGGCCGCGCTGCGCATGCAGGACACGGTTCGCGCCTACCGGGCCGAGACGGGTGCGCCCGTCGAGCTGCGCATCGGGGTGAACACCGGTGAGGTGCTGACCGGCGCCCTGCGGGCGGGTGGCGACTACACCGCCATGGGTGACGTCGTGAACACCGCCCAGCGGCTCGAGACGGTGGCCGATCCGGGATCGGTGGTGGTCGGCTCGGCCTGTCACGCTGCCACGCACGAGGCCATCGCCTACCGGGCCCTGGGCAGCTTCGACGTGAAGGGCCGCGACGAGCCGGTCGAGGCCTGGATCGCCACCGAGACCCTGTTGCCACCGGGCCATCGACCCCGTCGGTTGCAGACCCCGCTGGTGGGTCGCGACGCTGAGCTGGGCGTCCTGGCCAACGCGGTGGACGCAGCCGTGAAGCGCCAGCGCTCCCATCTGCTGCTGTTGATCGGCGAGGCCGGTGTGGGCAAGTCACGCCTGGCCGAGGAGGCGGCGGCCGCCGCCCGCCGCCATCACGACGCCCGGGTGCTCGAGGGCCGCTGCGTGCCCTACGGCGAGGCCAACGTGTGGTGGCCCATCGCCGAGGCGCTCCGCCAGGCCTGCGAGATCCCCCCCGACGGCCTGCTGGTCGAAGCCGAGCCCTGCGCCCGGCTGGCGGTGGCCGCCGCGCTCGGCCAGGCCGCGGATGCGCCCGACGTGGTGCGGGTGGCCAGCGGACTGCTGTTCCTCATGGGCTACGAGGTGCCCCTGCGCGAGATCGATCCCCAACGTGCCCGCGAGGAGGCGTCGCGGTCGGTGCTCGCCTTCCTCGAGGGCGCCTGCGCCGCTCGCCCGGTGGTCATGGTGCTCTCGGACCTGCACTGGGCCGACGATCTGGTGCTGGATCTGGTGGCCACCCTGGTCGATCGGCTGTGGCGTCAGGCCTTCGTGCTGGTGGCCACCGCCCGCCAGGCCGTCACCGAGCGCTGGTCGGTGCCCACCGGCCGCCACAACACGGTCCTGGTCAACCTCGACCCCCTCGACGCCCGCGCCGCCGGGGCCATGCTCGACGCCCTGGTCGATCGGGACGTGCCCGAGGAGGTCCGGGCCATGCTGCTGGACCGCAGCGGCGGCAATCCGTTCTTCCTGGAGGAGCTGGTGGCCCTGGTGGCCGCGGCCGAGCTCGGCTCCTCGTCGGCCGGCGTGGGCGCGTTGGGCGATCTGCCCGACACGCTGCGGGGGTTGGTGGCCGCTCGTCTCGATGGCCTCGACCCCGTCGAGCGGGCCAGCCTGGAGGACGCGGCGGTCTGGGGGCGCAGCGGTCCGGCCAAGGCCCTGGCCATGATGGCCGAGCACTCGAGGGGCATCACCGACTTCGAGCCGGTGCTGACCCGCCTGGACGACAAGGAGATCCTCCAGATCGACGGCGAGCACTGGGTGTTCCGGTCCGACCTAATCCGGGAGGTGGCCTACGGCACGCTGACCAAGGCCGACCGGGCCCGGCGCCACCACGGGATCGCCGCCTACCTGGCGTCCACGGTGACCGACTGCACCGAGGCGCCCGAGCGGCTGGTGGACATGGTGGCCTACCACTTCGGGGCGGCAGCCGACCTGGTGGCCGATCTGGGGCCGGTCCACGGGGTGCCGACAGACGTGACCGAACTGGCGCTGGACTGGCTGAGCGAAGCGGCACGGCGGGCCGAGGTGGCCCAGGCGCTGCCGGTGGCCGAGCGGCTCTACAGCCAGGCTCTGCGCCTGTCCGGTCGGGAGGCGTCGACGCGACGGGCTCAGCTCCTGTTGGGTCGCGCTGGGGTGAACGCCGACATGCGAGCCACCACCGAGGCCCGCGCCGACCTGGAGGCCGCTCACGCCTTGGCCGAGTCGCTGGGCGACGAGGCCGTGCTGGCCCGATCTCTGTTGGTGCGGGGCGAGATCGAGCGGGCCGGAGGCGACTACGCCGGGGCCCTGGCCACCCTGATCGATGCGGTCGGCCACTTCGAGGGGATGGGCGACACCCGCGGGGCGGCCGATGCGCTGCGAGAGATCGGCATGGTGCGCATCTTCTCGGGGGAGAACGACGAGGCCGAGGCGGCCATCCGCAACGCCCTGGACGGGTCGCGGATGGTGGGTGACCGTCGGGGTGAGGCCTGGGCCCTCCAGCACCTGGCCTGGATCTCCTTCGTGGACGGCCGGGCCGACGAGGCCGTGGATCGGCTGACCCGCGCCGCCGACACGTTCGCCGAGATCGGCGACGTGGGCGGCTTGGGCTGGGCCTTCGGGCTGCTGGCCTACGTCTGCTACATCCAGGGCGACCTGGCCCGCGCCGACGAGCTCGGCCAGCAGGTCCTGATCGAGGCCCGCGAGCGGGGCGACCGCTGGGGCGAGGGCATGATGCTGCAGCTGGCGGCCGGCGTGCGCTGCTGGTCGGGCCACACCGCCGAGGCGCTGGAGTACGCCCGCGAGTCCCACGCCCTGTTCGCCACCATCGGCGACCGCTTCGGCCAGGCCCAGTCCCTGACCACGCTCGGGCGGGCGCTGGTGGCGCTGGGGCGGGTCGGTGAGGGCATCACCATCTTGAGCGATGCCCTCGACGACAGCCTGGCTGATCCCGAATCGAAGGACCGCACCACCCTGGTCACCGGCCTGGCCGCGGCGGCGGTGGCCATCGGCGATCCGGAGGTGGCCCTGGAGGCTTTCGACCGGGTCCGCGACGTCGACCTGTCCGGCATGGGGGTCGGGCTGGGCGCGGGTGCGCTCGAGCGGGACGTGGCCCATGCGCTGGCCCACCTGCAGGCCGGACACCTCGACGACGCCGTGGGTCAGCTCCGCCCGATGGTGGAGCCCGACCCCGTCACCGCCTCCCCCTACGCGGTGGCGTCGTTGGCCCTGGCCCAGGTGGTCGCGGGTGATGACGCGGCCGCCGTCGAGCTGGGCGGACTGGTGGGCACCGACCCCCGGGCCACCTACATGGACCGGGCGGTGGCATCCATGGCCATCGCCCTGGCCCGGGCCCGGACAGGCCACGCCGATGCCGCCGAGGATCTGGCCGGTGCGCTCGACGCGGTGGATCAGACCGACGACGTGGTGGCCCGAGCGGTGATGCACCTGGCCCACGCCTCGGTGCTGTCGGAGTTGGGTCGCGACGACGCCACCGCGGCGCGCGATGCCGCCGAGCTGCGCCTGGGCGAGCTGGGCCTCGACGCGCCCGGGTGGCGCACGGTGATGCGCCTGGCCCTCGACTCCAGCCCGGCATCGGTCTGAACGCGCCAGAGCCTGCGCACCGGCCCTGGGTGAGGGCGGTGGCGCAGGCTCCGGGACGTGGGGGCGGGCGGCGGCGTCCTCAGCTGGGCTGAGGCACCGTCCGCAGGTACGGCTTGATGGTGTTGAAGGAGCCGAACTTCTCCTTGGCCTCCTCATCGGAAACGGCCGGGACGATGATGACGTCATCGCCGGCCTTCCAGTCGGCGGGGGTGGCCACCTTGTGCTTGGCCGTGAGCTGCAGCGAATCGATGACCCGGAGGATCTCGTCGAAGTTGCGCCCGGTGCTGGCCGGGTAGGTCAGGCTCAGCTTCAGCTTGTTGTCCGGCCCGATGATGAACACCGAACGCACGGTGGTGGTGTCGCTGGCGTTGGGCTGGATCATGTCGTAGAGATCGGCCACCTTGCGGTCGGGGTCGGCGATGAGCGGGAAGTTCGGGGCCGCGCCCTGCGTCTCCTCGATGTCCTTGCTCCAGTCGCCGTGGGCCTCGAGGGGGTCGACGCTGAGGCCGATCACCTTGACGTTGCGCTTGTCCCACTCCGGCTTGAGCTTGGCCACCGTGCCCAGCTCGGTGGTGCACACCGGCGTGAAGTCCTTGGGGTGGGAGAAGAGCACCGCCCAGCTGTCACCCTTCCAGTCGTAGAAGTGGACCTCGCCCTCGGTGGTGTCGGCGGTGAAGTCCGGGGCGTCGTCGCCCAGTCGTACGGCCATGGTGGGTCTCCTTGTCGATGGTCTTTGAGCGTCGACCACTCTAGGCGCGCCAGGGAGAATCCCGACAGGGAAAGTCGGGTTTCCCGCCGCCCCCCGGAAAACGACCGAGAGGGCCCGTTACGGGCCCTCTCGGGAGACCTACGGCTTGGGGGGAAGCCGATCGGTCTGGGACGGATCCGGGCCCTTGGGGGGAAGTGGTCCGGCTCCGCGAAGTGTGGTCAGGCGTCGAGCTGGTTCAGGCGGCTTTGCGGGGGGCGGTCTTGGTGACCTTGCGCACGCCGGTGGCCGGCTTCTGCACGACGACCTTCTCGGTGACCGGCTTGGTCACCTCGAGCAGCTGGGCGACGAACTTGTGCTGCGAGTCGAGCACCTTGCCGGCGAACACGAACTGGTTGTCCACGAACTGCTTGATGGTGGGCAGCTTCTCGCCCAGGTCGCGGGTGGGCAGCTCGGGCATCGAGGCCTCGACCAGGTCGACGGCCTTGCGCACGTAGGTGACGACCGGCTCCTCGACGTTGACCAGCGCGTCGAGCAGCTTCTCTTGCGTGTCGGTCAGGGTGTTCATCACGGTGGTGGCTGTTGCAGCCATTGGAGGCTTCCTCTCGGAGACGTGACCACAGGTCCGGGGGATGGACCTGCAGCGATGTGCTAAGTAAACCAAGCACTGCAAGGGATGTCAACGTTATGCTTGCAATTGCAAGCGTGACATCGGCCACAGCTTGCTATGCCCTTGGTCGGCGGGCCTCCGGCGGGCGCCTTCGGCATCCGCAAGTCGTTGGTCCAGCGGCACCTCCCTGGCGGTCGGCGCCTGCCAAGGACGGGTCGGCGGGCCTCCCGGCGGGCGCCTTCGGCATCCGCAAGTCGTTTCCAGCGGCACCTCCCTGGCGGTCGGCGCCTCCAAGACGGGTCGGCGGGCCTCCCGGCGGGCGCCTTCGGCATTCGCAAGTCGTTGGTCCAGCGGCACCTCCCTGGCGGTCGGCGCCTGCCAAGGACGGGTCGGCGGGCCTCCCGGCGGGCGCCTTCGGCATCCGCAAGTCGTTGGTCCAGCGGCACCTCCCTGGCGGTCGGCGCCTGCCAAGGACGGGTCGGCGGGCCTGCCGGCGGGCGCCTTCGGCATCCGCAAGTCGTTGGTCCAGCGGCACCTCCCTGGCGGTCGGCGCCTGCCAAGGACGGGTCGGCGGGCCTCCCGGCGGGCGCCTTCGGCATCCGGGTGTCTTCTACTCAGCGGCTCGCCTGGCGGCCTCGCCTTCCAGTCCATCTGACCGACCCAGGTGTCGGCGTTGTGCACCGTGGGGGTGCACAACGCCGGTTGCTGGCCCGGCCGTGGCGGTGGCGGTCGGCATTCCATGGGCCCTGCGGTCGGCGAACCTCGCTGCGGGCGCCGCCCTGCTCAGGGGTGGGGATCGACGTAGCTGCGATAGACCGCCAGCAGCGAGCTGCGCTGCTCGTCGGTCAGGGCCGGATCGGCCTCGATGGCGGCCACGGTGTCGAGGGGGGCAGGCCCGCCGTCAACGTCGCCACCGTCGGAGCCCAGGCCGGCACGAGCCAGCAAGGTCTCGATGGACACGTTGAGGGCATCCGAGATGGCCTTGAGCACCCGCATCGACGGTTCGTGGAGGCCCCGCTCGATCTGGCTCAGGTAGGGGTTGGACACGTTGGTCTTCTCGGCCAGGTCGCGCAGCGACATCTGGGCCTGCTGGCGCTGGGTCCGGATGAAGGCACCGAGCGACTGGAGCTGCTCGCGCACGCCGTCGTCCACGGTCATGGCCAGCGACGGTAGCGCCTCACCCCTGGGGTCCCGCGGCGGGGTCGTCGGCGGCCTCGCCGGGGCGGACCACGTCGGGTTCGAGGTAGATGAGTCGGGCCGCGGGCACCGCGGTCCGGATCTCGACCTCCACCTCGTCGATGATGGCGGCCAGCTCGGTGAAGCTGAGGGCGGGATCGAAATCGATCTTCGCCCCCACCAGCAGGTCCTCGGGACCCAGGTGCTCGGTGCGCAGGTGGATGAGGTGGCGGACCCGTGGCGATGACGTGATGGCGTCGTGGATGGCGTCGCGATCGGACCGGGTGGCCGACTCGCCGATGAGCAGGCTCTTCATCTCGGTGGCCAGCACGACCGCGATGGCCCCGAGCAGGAGCCCGATCAGCACGGAGCCGGCGCCGTCCCACCGCGAGTCGTCGGTGACCGTGGCCGCCAGCAGGCACACGAAGGCGATGAACAGGCCGATCAGCGCCCCCGAGTCCTCCAGCAGGAGGACGGGCAGCTCGGGTGCCTTGGCCCCGTGGATGAACGCCCACCAGCCGGCATCGCCGCGCTGCTGGTTGGATTCGCGCCGGGCGGTGCGAAACGACGAACCCTCGAGCACCGCGGCCACGGCCAGGATGCCCAACGCCCAGCCGGTCGACTCCAGGGCATGGGGGTGCACGATCTTGTCCGCCCCCTCGACGATGGCGAAGGCCGACCCCAGGGTGAACAGGACGATGGACACCACGAAGCCCCAGAAGTACCGCTCCCGGCCGAAGCCGAACGGGTGCGCCTCGGTCGGGGCGTGCTGCGACCGGCGATCGCCCAGGAGCAGCAGGAGCTGGTTGCCCGTGTCGGCCAGGGAGTGGACGGCTTCGGCCAGCATCGACGACGAACGGGTGAAGGCGAAGCCGACGAACTTGGCCACGGCGATGCCCAGGTTGGCCAGCAGGGCGACGAAGACCGCACGCTTGCTGCCGGCGGTGGACATCCCCCGGTTCTACTCGTCCAGCAGTCGATCGGCCACCACCCGGCCGATGGCCAGCGAGGCGGTGGCCGCGGGCGACGGCGCGTTGACCACGTGCACCAGGCGGGGGCCGGGCCAGTCCGTGGCCGGGCCGACGGGAGATCGGGGGGCCGGCCCATCGCCGGCGAAGGCGAAGTCGTCGACCAGCGAGCCGTCCGGGGCCACGGCCTGGGCCCGCACCCCGCTGCCGGCCGCCACCAGATCGGCGACCTCGATCTCGGGCACGAGGCGACGCAGGGAGCGGGCCAGGGCCCGGCGGCTCATCGACCGGGCCACCTCGGCGCCACCCGTGCGCCAGTAGCGACGGGCCAACCGCCAGGTGGCCCCGTTCGAGGCCAGCGCGGCCACATCGGCCCCGACCACGTCGCGGCGCCGGTAGCCCTGGCGGGCCAGGGCCAGCACCGCGTTGGGCCCGGCGTGCACCGACCCGTCCAGCCCACGGGTGAGGTGCACCCCCAGGAACGGGAAGCGGGGGTCGGGCACCGGGTAGATGAGCGCGCGCACCAGGTGTCGGCGCCACGGCACCAGCTCGTGGTACTCGCCCCGGAAGGCCAGGATGGCGGCGCCGGGGCGGTCGCCAGCCGAGGCCGCCACCCGGTCGCTGTAGAGCCCGGCGCAGTTGGCCACCCGCGTGGCGGTGATCGAACCGTGCGACGTGTGGACCACCAGCCGCGTCCGAGCGGCGCTCGATCTCGGCCGCACCTCCGCGCCGAGCACGATCGTCCCGCCTCGGCGCCCGATGCCGTCGGCCAGCTCGTCGGCACACCGCGGCGAAGTCGATCACCGCCGTGGCCGGCACGTGCAGGCGCGGCCCGGCCGATGGCGTGGGGCTCGAGATCGGCCAGCCCGGCTGGTCCCAACCGGTGGATCTCGACCCCGTTGGCCGTGGCTCGCTCGGCCAGGGTCTCGAGCCCGGCCAGCTCGGCCGGGGTGGTGGCCACCACCACCTTGCCGCAGCGCCGCCAGGCCACGTCGTGGCGATCGCACCACTCCAGCAGCTCGGCGCGTCCCGAGCGGCACAGCTGCGACTTGGTGGACCCCGGCCGGTAGTAGATGCCGGCGTGCACCACCCCCGAGTTGTGGCTGCTCTGGTGGGCGGCGACCCGGGTCCTCCTTGTCCAGCACCACCACGGTCACCTCCGGATCGGCCCGCTGCACGGCCCGGGCCGTGGCCAGCCCCACGATGCCGGCACCGATCACCACCACATCCGCCGCCGGGGGAGGGCGACGCCGGGCGCGGCGGCATCGCTCGCCGACCCGGGGCCGGTCGGCGTGGTCGGATCGCAGGGGTGCGCCATGGCCTCATCTTGGCCGTGGACGCCGGTCCGGCGCCACGCCCGGATCATGGGACACCCGGCGGTGTCAGAATGCGCCGGTGCAGATCCGCAAGCTGACGGCCACCGACGGCTTCATCGTGTTCGACCTCGACGACGCCCCGGCCGCCGGGATCACCCGGGCCGCGCCCAAGATCCTGGTGGACGGGGCCACCGCGCTGGCCCGCACCCTGACCTATCGCTTCGCCAGCTTCGAGCGGCAGCTGAGCGGGGCCTCGGCCGGGATAAACGCCAAGCCCGACGACCGGGCCTCGGCGGTGGCCGCGTTCGTCGAGGAGGTCGGGCCGCTGGTCAGCGCCGGTCGCTTCCTGACCGAGGCCGGACGCGGCGTGGACGCCGAAGCGCTGGCGCCGCTGCGCGCCCTCGATCCGCGACCCGAGGAGTACTGGGAGCTGGCCGACGCCCTCACCGGCGTGGGGGTGAGCCGCGGCCGCGGCGGTGGCGGCCGGGGGCCTGGAGGGCCGGACCGTGGCTCTGGAGGGATTCGACTCGGCTGGCCCGGCCATCGCCGCCGGCCTGGGTCAGCAGGGCGCCCGAATCGTGGCCGTGTCCACCGCCGAGGGCACCGCCGTCGGAGCCGGGTTCGACCCGGACACCCTGGCCGGGCTGTGGCCGGCGCACGGCCCGAAGCTGGTGGCCGAACTGATCGGGTCCGGAGCACCGGCCACGGATCCGGCCGCGGTGTTCGGGGTCGACGCCGACGTGGTCGTCACCGGGTCACGATCCGGGGTGATCAACGACGATCTGGCCGGCGGGGTGGCCGCTGCGGGTGGTGGTGCCATCGGGCCCGACCCCGGTCACGGCCAAGGCCCTGGCCCGTCTGCGCCGGGCCGACAAGGTGGTGGTCCCCGATTTCGTGAGCACCGCCGGCCCGCTGTTCGCCGGCTGGCCCGCCCCCGGTGCGGGTGCGTCGACCGACCCGGCGCGGGCCGCGGCCGAGGCCATCCGGGCCGTGATGGGCGAGGTGATCGACCATCCCGAGGGTCCCTTGCTGGCCGCCTGCTATCGGGCCGAGGCCTACCTGGCCACCTGGTGCGAGCAGCTCCCGTTCGGTCGGCCGATCGCCTGATGGCGACCTCCTTCCGAGTGGCCGCCGATGGCGGTCGCCCTTACGCTGAGCCAGCATGACCGTCTCCGACGAGATCGGCCTGGTCTGGTTCCGGCGGGACCTGCGGCTCGACGACAACCCGGCCTGGGCGGCGGCCACGTCCGAGAACCGCTTCGTGGTGCCGCTGTTCGTGATCGACCCGCGTCTGATGGACCGGGCCGGCCCTTACCGTCGGCGTCAGCTGGTGGCCACCATCCAGGCCCTGGACTACGGGCTGGCCCAGTCAGGTGGTCGCCTGCTGGTGCGCATCGGCGATCCCGAGGTGGTGGTGCCCGAGACGGTGGCCGCGCTGGGTGTGGGCTCGGTCCACTTCAACGCCGACGTCACCCCGTTCGCCACCACCCGCGACGACAAGGTCGAGGCCGCGCTGCAGGTCCCGGTGCAGCGCTGGTGGGGGACCCTGGTGCACGCGCCGGGAACCGTGCTCACGGCCAAGGGCGCGCTGTCGAGGGTGTTCACGCCCTTCTACCGTCGCTGGCAGGCCCTGGAGTGGGACGACTGGCCGGCGCCGGGGGAGGCCACCCTGTTCGACGACCCGGGTGAGCCGGTCCCGCCCCTCGATGGCCCACCCCCGATGTTCGAAGGCGAGGACGAGGCGCAGTTGCGCCTGGTCGACTTCCTGGACCGCATCGACGACTACGCCGACGAGCACGACCGGATCGACCACGACGGGACGTCCCGGCTCTCGGTAGACCTGCGGTTGGGCACGCTGTCGCCCCGCCTGGTGGCGGCCGCGGCCGGCGACGGATCGGCCGGCCGGGACGCCTTCGTGCGCCAGCTGGCCTGGCGCGACTGGTGGGCCCATCTGCTCTACGAGCTGCCCAACCTGCCCCGCCGTTCGCTGCGCGAGAAGTTCGACCACATCGAGTGGCTCAACCGCCCGGCCGACCTCTCGGCCTGGAAGGGGGGCTTCACCGGGTTCCCCATCGTGGACGCCGGCATGCGCCAGCTGCGCGAGACGGGATGGATGCACAACCGCCTGCGCATGATCACGGCCTCGTTCCTGGTCAAGGACCTGCTGGTGGACTGGCGCCTGGGCGAGCGCCACTTCCGTCACCTGCTGGTGGACGGCGACGTGGCCCAGAACGTGGGCAACTGGCAGTGGGTGGCCGGCACGGGTCCGGACGCCTCCCCCTACCATCGCATCTTCAACCCGGTCACCCAGAGCCGGAAGTTCGACCCCGACGGTGCCTACATCCGTCGTTGGCTGCCCGAACTGGATGGACTCTCGGCGCCCGCCATCCACGCCCCCTGGGAGCTGAACGAGTCCGATCTGAGCGCGGCCGGGATCACCCTGGGGACCGACTACCCCCGCCCCATCGTCGATCATGCCCAGGCCCGCCTGCGGGCGCTGGCCGCCTACGCCGCGGTGGGCACGAAGCCTCCGGCCTGACGCCAACCGGGCCGACGGGCCCGGCTCAGCAGGCGGTGGCCCGGATCCGCACCGGCGCGCCGGTGTCGGGTTGGCTGGCGGCCTGGACCGAGCGCCGGGCGATCGAGCGCGGGCGGGTAGCCGGCCGCGGCCCGCTCCTCCTCGGACTCGCCGCCCCAGAACCCGTTCTCCCGGTTGACCCGAGCGTTGGTGCGACACGGCCACTGGACCGGGCAGGTGCCGCACACCTTGCGGGCCCGGGCTTCGCGTCGGATCCGTCGCTCCGGTCGCTCGCCGGCCAGGCCGAAGAACAGGCTGGTGCGACCCTTGCAGGCTGCCTGGCCCATCCACTCGCCGGTGGCGGGCTCCGCAGGGTGGACCGGGGACGGGTACTCAACCTCTGCGCTCACCTGCACGCCTCCGTGGTCGGGCCATGACCGGCGCGCCGATGTGGGGGCGCGCCAGTTGCTGTCCCCTTCCATTCGAAGCCGACCCCGCGATCGGATTGCCCCCGGGGGCGGAACCCGACGATCGCTCAGGCGTACGGGCCGAGCATGACCACCAGCGACTGGCGCATGGCGGCCTGGCTGGCTTCGACCGTCCGGCCCCGGGTGCGCAGCGCGTCCCACGACGGCCAGCTGGTCAGGACGCACAGCGCGTCCACGGTGGCGGCCCGCTGGTCGTCGTCCAGACGGGCGATCTCCGGCGCGAACACGTGGGTGAACTCGTGGTCGCCGGCCCGGGTGGCCTGCCGGCGGGCGGCCTGGAGCGTCTCGGACGTGGGGGTGTGGAGGGCGGCGGCCCGACACACCGGGGTCATCCACTCCAGCAGGCGGCTCCGCTGCTCGACGAAGGCATCGAGGCGTCCGGCGAAGGGCTGGTCCAGGGCGACGGGATGCACCCGGGCCAGCACCCGCACGGTCTCGCGCTCGGTGGCCTCGTGGAACAGCGCCTCCAGATCGCCGAAGTGGTGGTAGATCAGGCGCAGTGAGATGCCGGCCCGCTCGGCGATGCGGGTGGCGGTGGGTTGCAGGTCGCCCTCATCGATCAGGCTGAGCAGGGCGTCGGCGATGGCGACGCGGGTGCGCTCGGCACGGGCAGTGCGGGGACCGGCGTCGGTGACGCTCACCCGTCCATCTTGCCACCTACGGGGTTCGGCCCGCCCGTGAGTGGTCCTACGCTGGCCGGGTGACCGTCTACCTGGTGGGCGCGGGGCCAGGGGATCCCGGCCTGTTGACCGTTCGGGGCGCCCAGGTGCTGGGCCGCGCCGACGTGGTGGTGTACGACCGGCTCTCGGTGGCCAGCCTGCTGGAGCTGGCCCCCGCCGGCGCCGAGCTGGTCAACGTGGGCAAGGCGCCGGGCCGCGCCACCATGGACCAGGACCAGATCGCGGCGCTGCTGGTGGCCCGCGGGCGCGCCGGGCTCGAGGTGGTGCGCCTCAAGGGCGGTGACCCCTTCGTGTTCGCCCGGGGCGGTGAGGAGGCGGCGGCCCTGATGGCCGCCGGCGTGGCCTTCGAGGTGGTGCCCGGGGTGAGCGCGGCCATCGCCGCACCCGCCTACGCCGGCATCCCCCTCACCCTGCGTCACAGCTCGACGTTGTTCACGGTCATCACCGGTCACGAGGATCCCGCCACGCCGGCCGAGATCGACTGGGAGGCCGTGGCCGGTCTGGGCGGCACCATCGTGGTGCTCATGGGGGTCGGCCGCTGGCCCGCCATCGCCGCCCGGCTGATGTCGGGCGGGCTCCACCCGGACACGCCGGCGGCCGCCGTGCAGTGGGGAACCCGCCCGGAGCAGCGGACGGTTCGGGCCACCCTGGCCACCCTGGGCGACCACCGCCTGGAGGCCCCCAGCACCATCGTGGTCGGCAAGGTGGCGGCCATCGATCTGGCCTGGTTCGAATCGCGGCCCCTGTTCGGGCGTCGGGTGGTGGTGACCCGCTCGGCCGCCCAGAGCGATGACCTGGCTGCCACCCTGACCCATCTCGGAGCCCTGGCCGTGGTCGTGCCGGTGATCGAGATCGTCGATCCGACCGACGGCGGTGCCGGCCTGGCCGCGGCCGTGTCCCGACTCGGGGAGTTCGACTGGGTGGTGGTGACGTCGCCCAACGGGGCCCGACGCCTGCTCGACGGGCTGCGCGACGCCCGCGCAGCTGGGCGGCGTGGCCGTGGCCGCGGTGGGCTCGGCCACCGCCGCCGTCCTGGCCGAGGGCAACGTGGTGGCCGACCTCGTCCCGGACCGGTTCGTCGGCGAGGGCCTGGTGGAGGCGTTCCCTCCGGGGCCGGGCCGTGTCCTGGTGGTGCGGGCCGAGGTGGCCCGCGACGTGGTGCCGGCCGGGTTGACCGAGCTGGGCTGGTCGGTCGAGGTGGTGGCCGCCTACCGCACGGTGGCCGCCGCCATCGGTGACGAGGGCCGCCAGGCCGTGGGCGGCGCCGACGCGGTGTGCTTCACCTCGTCGTCCACCGTGGAGCGCTTCGTGGGCGCGCTGGGCGCCGAGGCGGTGCCGCCGGTGGTGGCCACCATCGGTCCCGTGACCTCGGCCACCGCTCGTCGACTCGGCCTGTCGGTGACGGTCGAGGCGGTCGAGCACACCACGGCCGGGCTGGCCGCCGCCTTGGCCGACCACCTGGCGGCCGAACGGCGTGGGTGATCCGCCCGAATCCCGGGCCGCTCGACCCTAGAGTGGCCGGGTGAGCTTTCCCGAGCGGCGCCTCCGCCGGCTGCGACGCACCCCCGCCCTGCGACGCATGGTGGCCGAGACCCGACTGTCGGTCGACGACCTGGTGGCTCCCCTCTTCGTTCGGGAGGGCATCGACGCCCCGGTGGCCATCTCGTCGCTGCCCGGCCAGGTTCAGCACACCCGCGAGAGCCTGCGCAAGGAGGTGTCCGAGCTCATCGGCCTCGGGGTTCCGGCGGTCATGCTCTTCGGGGTGCCGTCGGCCAAGGACCCCACGGGCTCGGGGGCCTGGGACCCCGACGGGATCGTCCAGGTGGCGCTGCGCGACCTGCGGGACGAGGTGGGCGATCGGATCGTGCTCATGGCCGACCTGTGCCTCGACGAGTACACCGATCACGGGCACTGCGGCATCGTGGACGACCGAGGCCAGGTGGACAACGACGCCACCCTCGACCTGTATGGCCGGGTGGCGGTGGCCCAGGCCGACGCCGGTGCCGATCTGTGCGCCCCCAGCGGGATGATGGACGGGCAGGTGGGCGCCATCCGCGCCGCGCTGGACGGCTCGGGTCACTCCGAGGTCGCCATCCTGGCCTACGCGGCCAAGTACGCCTCGGCCCTGTACGGCCCGTTCCGTGAGGCGGTGGACGTCACCATCGCCGACGGGGGCGACCGGCGCGGCTACCAGCAGGACTGGCGCAACGCCCGGGAGGCCATGGAGGAGATCCGGGCCGACCTGGACGAGGGTGCCGACCTGGTGATGGTCAAGCCGGCGCTGGCCTACCTCGATGTCATCGCCGCCGCTCGGGCCCGCTTCGACGTGCCGGTGGCGGCCTACCACGTCTCGGGTGAGTACGCCATGGTGCAGGCCGCGGCCGAGCGGGGCTGGATCGACGGGCCCGGCCGTGGCCGCCGAGCACATCGGATCCATCAAGCGGGCCGGGGCCGATGTCATCCTCACGTACTTCGCCCGATCCCTGGCCGAGGCCCTCGGTTGACCGGACTCGGTTGAGTGACCGACGACCCGCGCGCCGGCCATGACCGAGCGCACCAACCACGACCTGTTCGAGCGCGCCCGGCGCGTCATCCCCGGCGGGGTGAACTCGCCGGTGCGCGCCTTCGGTTCGGTGGGCGGCGAGCCCTACTTCGTGTCCCACGCCGAGGGGCCGCACCTGTGGGACGTCGAGGGTCGTCGCTACATCGACCTGGTGCAGTCCTACGGTGCCATCCTGTTGGGCCACGCCAACCCCGGCGTGGTCGACGCGGTGTGCGTGGCCGCGGCCGACGGGACGTCGTTCGGGGCGCCCACGCCGGGCGAGGTGCGCCTGGCCGAGCTGATCTGCGAACGGGTGCCGTCGGTGGACCAGGTGCGCCTGGTCTCGAGCGGGACCGAGGCCACCATGAGCGCCATCCGCACCGCCCGGGGCTTCACCGGACGGCCGCGGCTGGTGAAGTTCGCCGGCAACTACCACGGCCACTCCGACGCGCTGCTGGTGGAGGGCGGGACGGCCATGGCCTCGCTCGGCCTGCCCGGCTCGGCCGGCGTGCCGCCCTCGGCGGTGGCCGACACGGTGGTCGCGCCCTACAACGTGGTCCCCACCCTCGACGAGCAGACCGCCGCGGTCATCGTCGAGCCCATCGCCGCCAACATGGGCCTGGTGCCGCCCGCCCCCGGGTTCCTGGAGGGGCTGCGGGCCGAGTGCGACCGGGTGGGAGCGCTGCTCATCTTCGACGAGGTCATCACCGGCTTCCGGGTGGCCGCCGGGGGCGCCCAGGAGTTGCTGGGGGTGACGCCCGACCTGACCACCTTCGGCAAGGTCATCGGCGGCGGCCTGCCGGTGGGCGCCTTCGGGGGACGTCGCGAGATCATGGAGGTGCTGGCTCCGCTGGGGCCCGTGTACCAGGCCGGCACCTTGTCGGGGAACCCGCTGGCCACCGCGGCCGGGTGCTGCGCGCTCGACCAGCTCACGGAGGCGACCTACACCGCGCTGCACGATCGGGTCGAGCGGTTCGCCGCCGGCCTGCGCCAGGCGTTCGGGGAGGCGGGCCTGGCCGTGCAGGTGCCGGTGGCCGGCACCCTGGTGGGACTCTTCTTCGGCGACGAGCCGGCTGTGGACTACCCCTCGGCCAGACGCACCGACGAGGCTCGCTACGCCGCCTTCTTCCACCAGATGCTGGAGCGGGGGGTGGCCCTGGCGCCCGGGGCCTACGAGGTGATGTTCCCGGGCACCACCCATCGCGACGACGTGCTCGACCAGGTGGTCGAGGCGGCGGTCGAGTCCGCCCAGGCCGTGGCCGCTCGCCCCTGACCGCGGCCGGGCCTGAACCCCGAAATCTGTGCACCTGTGCACCAGCGGGGTGCGCGAGTGCACAGATTCCTGGTAGTTGGGCTGGCTGTCACACCCCGGCGGTGGACTCGGCGTCATGAACGACGAACGGCGGATCCACTCATTCACCTCCATGCAGCGGGGCCTGATCACCCGCGACCAGCTCCGGGCGGCCGGCCTCACCGACCGCATGGTCGAGTCCCGCCTGCGGGGAGGCCGTCTCGAGCCCGTGTGTCGCGAGGTGTATCGGCTCGGGGGCCTGCCGGCTGATCGATGGCGGGCTCTGCTCGCGGGGTGCCTGGCCGTTGGCGGAGTGGTGGCCGCTTCTCATCGTGGGGCCGCCGACCTGTGGGGAGTGGAGCTCCCGGTCGCACCCGTCGTCGACATCTCGCTCCGACCGAACCGGAGCGTGCGTCGAGTGTCCCGTGCTGCGGGAGTGGTGGTGCATCGAAGCATCGATCTGTCGCCAGACCAGATCGTCACCCGCTCTCGGATCCCCGTCACCGAACCGCACCGCACGTTGGTCGACCTGGGTGCTGTGGTACCTGGCCGTGTCGTGGAGGACGCGCTCGATGACATGGTGGGTCGGAAGCTGGTGACCATCGTGGGCGTGCGGCGCTCCCTCGACCGTCTGGGGGCCCGGGGGCGGTCCGGCTGTGGCGTGCTCCGGGCGATTCTCGACAACCGCACCGGGGCCGAGCGCACGACGGGGCGCTCGCGCCTCGAAGCCCGGATGATCCGGCTCTGTCGCTCCGCGGGGCTTCCCGAGCCCGTCTTCCAACATGAGGTGGTCGTCGAGGGGCGGCGCCGTCGGCTGGACTTCGCCTTTCCGGGCCTTCGCCTAGCCATCGAAGTCGATGGATACGAGCGCCACAGCCGGTTCGGGGTGTTCGAAGACGATCGAGCCCGGGCGAACGGCCTCGAGCTCGCCGGCTGGGTCGTGCTCCGGTTCACCTGGACCCAGGTCACCCAGCAACCCGACTACGTCATCGGGGTGCTGAGGGCCGCCTTGGCCGCTGTCCGCCGCCTGATCATCACGGCCTCGGCCGCAAGTCCGTCCGCGTCCCGCTGCCGAGCGGGCGGGTCAGGTGGCGGGTTCGGGGATGACCCGGGCCATCTGCGCCACCGTGCGGTAGACGATCTCGGCCATGCCCAGCTCGTCGTCGCGCAGGAGGTTGGCCATGATGCGCAGCACCCAGTCCATCAGCGTCCGTGAGCGCATGCCCACCCGGGTCAGCTCCCGCATCAAGGTGGGTTGGCCGATCACCTGGGCGAAGAGCCGGGCCACCTTGAAGTACAACCCGTACTCGTCGGCCAGCAGCTGGGGGTAACGGGCCAGCACCAGGCCGTCCCCCGTCTCGAGCGTCTCGTGGAGCAGCTCGGCAGCCATCCGGCCGGTCTCGTAGGCGTAGTCGATGCCCTCGCCGTTGAACGGGTTGATCGATCCGGCCGCGTCGCCCACCACGATCCACGTCGGCCCCACCTTCGGTCCCACCGATCCACCCATCGGCAGCCGCCCGCCGGTGGGCACCGACGTGGCCGCCTCCGGGGAGATGCCCCAGCGCTCGGGTGCGGTGGCTGCGAACTCGTTCATGATGTGGGTGGTGTTCACCGACTTGAAGTCGCGGAAGGTGGACAGCAGCCCGATGCCCACGTTGATCTGGCCGTCGCCCAGCGGGAAGATCCAGCCGTAGCCGGGCAACGAGTTGCCGCTGCGGTCCCGCACGTCGAGCGCGCTCTCGATCCACGGCGTGTCGCTGATGTCGCTGGCGAAGTAGCCGCGGATGGCCATGCCCTGGGGATAGCTGCGGTCCCGCGTCGTGCCCAGCGCCCGCCCGAAGCGCGAGTTGGCGCCATCGGCGATCACCACGTAGCGGGCCCGGATCTCCTCGGTGCGCCCCGACTCCTTGTCCTTGACCACCGCGCCGGCCACCAGCCCGTCGGAGAGCAGCGGCCCCACGGCTTCGGTGCCCTGGCGGAGCACGGCCCCCGACTTCACCGCGTGCTCGGCCACCATGCGTGTCGAGGTCGCACCGGCGCACCACGTAGCCGTAGTCCGGATAGATCGGGTGCTGGGGCCAGTGGAGCTCCAGCTCGATCCCGTGGGCGCAGGCGCGGAGCCCGTCGTAGCGGTGGAAGTCGTCCAGTCGCTCGCCCAGCCCCATCTCCTGGAGCTGGTGGACCGCCCGGGGCGTGAGCCCGTCACCGCACGTCTTCTCCCGGGGGAACGTCTTGCGCTCCACGAACACCACGTCGTGGCCGGCCTCGGCCAGCCAGTAGGCCGTGGAGGCTCCCGACGGTCCGCCCCCGATGACCAGCACCTCGTGGCGCTCGCCGGACGGCGCCGGGGACTCGGGCTGGCTCACCGCCCCAGCCTACGGCGCGCCGGTCACCGTCGACGCATCGACCAGGCGCCGGATCGGGATGGGCTCAGGCGTCGCCGGCGGCCGAGTGGACCAGCGTCGGGTTCGTCAGCTTCCCGGTGGTGGGATCGAGCATGACGCTGCCGTCGGGGTTCTGGAGCAGGCCGGTGGTGGGGTTGAGCACCGGCGTGAGGTTGGGCCACAGCAGGGAGCCGTCGTCCGCGATCTGCTTGGCCGGCACGGTCTGGCCGCTGATGGTCTCGCGCTCGTGGCGAACCACGTCGAGTAGCTGCGCCTGGGTCAGAGCGCCGTTCCACGCCGGCATGAGGGTTGCGCCCCCGTTGAACCCACCGGCCTTGTGTGCCCCACCGGGACGGGCGGGATCGCCGTACACGTTGCCGATGCCCGTGCCCACGTCGCCCTGCCACACGAACTCGAGTTGGTCGGCCAGGTGTGGGAACGTCTTGAGCACCTCGCCCTGGTTGAGTTGGCGACCCGCGCCCCCTTCGCCGTTGGCGCCGTGGCAGCTCGAGCAGCTGGCGTAGACGGTGGCCCCGGCCGCCAGCTCGGTGGGCACGTTGGAGTAGGGCTTGGACAGCGTGTTCACGTAGATCACGGCCCAGATGGGCAGGAAGGCCAGCACGGGCATCACCCACAGCGGGATGCGCTTGCGCTCGAGCGAGGCCCGCACGTACTTGGGCACCCGTCGGGGCGGCGCCGACACCTCGAGCGGCTCGACGGCCGCCGGGCGGGCCGCGGCCCCCGAAGGCGCCGCCGGCTCGACCGCGCTGCTCGCCGACGCCGACGCCGACCCAGCTACCTCGCCACCGCCGCTGTCGCCGCCGTCCCCACCTCCGAGACCCAGCGCCGCACGGCGGTCGCGGGAGCGCTTGAGGAGATGCTCGGGAACTTCGGTCACAGCCGGCCTCCGGGGGGCAGTTCAACTCGGCAATCCCGCTCGTGCCCATGGCACCGAGGGGGTCTGTCGGATGCGTCAGCGAGCACCTTAGGTCACCGACACGGTGCAAGGCCAAGACGGTCGTGGACCCCATGACCCCCTCTCCATGGCCCCTCCATCGACCACCTCGCCCACCCCCGCACGATCTGCGCCGGGCCCGCACCCATGCCTTGCGCCGGGCCCGCACCATGCCTTGCGCCGGGCCCGCACCATGCCTTGCGCCGGGCCCGACATGCCTTTGCGCCGGCCCGCACATGCCTTGCGCCGGGCCCGCACCATGCCTTGCGCCGGGCCCGCACCATCCCTGCCGACGCCGATGTGCCTGCTCCGCGATGGTCGTGCTAAACCACGTCTCGGTCCCGCCAGATCGCTCCCCAGGTGAACGGGGGGCTCCCGTGACGGCGGTAGGCTGATCCGGTCCAGCTACGGAGGTCCCCACCCAGGTGGTTGCGTTCGTCACAGCGGTGCTCATCGCGGTCGTGCTGACCCTGCTGGTGATCCCCGTGTCCAAGCGTCGTCCACCTGGCACCCCCCTCACCTGGGGCGAGGCCATGGTCGCCGCCGTGTACGCCTTCTTCCTGATGTTCTGGACCTACGCCATGATCCCGCACCTGTGGCTGACGTGGACCTCCAACGAGCTGGGGTGGACCCCCACCAAGGCCTGGCTGGGGCCGGCCAAGGTCCTCCAGCCGCAGAAGGCCGGCGGGTGGTTCCCGCTCACGCTGAACTACCAGGTCCTGCGGGACCTGCTGGTGGTGGGCATCTACGTCGCCGCCCTGGCCTTCCAGATGTGGATCTTCGCCTGGTGGCAGAACCGGGCCAAGCGGGCGGCCGAGGTCCCCGCTATCACCACGTCCGACTACGGGCGCCCCTTGGTGCGCAAGAGCTGACATGGCCCGCACCGATGCCAATCCCCCGCTGCCGGAGTTCCGGGACGACTACGTCTTGCAAGAGGTCGATGCCGCCTGGCTGTCCAAGGCGGTCAAGCCCAAGCAGTTCATCCACATCGACCAGTCCGAGTGCATCACCTGCGAAGGCTGCGTCGACATCTGCCCGTGGAAGTGCATCCACCTGGTTCGCACCGACGCCATCGATGAGGCCGTGCTCACCGAGTTGCCGGGCGACGATCCGGGTGACCAATCGGTGTTCATCATCGATGACGACGTGTGCACCCGTTGCGCCCTCTGCGTCGACCGGTGCCCGACCGGCGTGATCATCCTGGGCAAGGTAGGCGATCCCTCGGCGGCGGGCGACATCCACCAGCGCACACCCACCCACGGCTACGGCTACGGGATGCGGCTCGGATGACCGCCCGCCCGCGAGACCTCATGCCACGGCAGCTGCGTCGAGACCGGGCTCCCCAGCCCGGACTGGCGCAGCCCGGACACGCGCAGCCCAGTAGGAAGAAGAACTGACGTGGCCAAGACCATGCAGCCCAAGGGCAAGAGCCGCCTGACCGAGCTGAACGAGTCGGTCCAGGGCTCCCAGGCGTGGAACTCGATCTTCCGTCCCGGCTCGGTGTTCCGCAAGGGCTACACCGACAGCCCCCGCAACCGCTCCTACGTGATCATGAACAGCGTGCTGTACCACCTTCACCCGGTGAAGGTGAAACGCCACGCGGTCAAGGTCTCCTACACGTTGTGCCTGGGTGGGTTGAGCTTCTTCCTGTTCATCCTGCTCACCATCACCGGCATCTTCCTGATGTTCTTCTACCGACCGACCTCGGCCAACGCCTGGAGCGACATCTACACGCTCCAGACATCGGTGACCTTCGGTCTGCTGGTGCGGAACATGCACAGATGGGCCGCCCACCTGATGGTGCTTTCGGTCTTCTTGCACATGGCTCGGGTCTTCTATCACGGTGCCTACAAGCCACCGCGCGAGTTCAACTGGGTCATCGGCGTCATCCTGCTCACCCTCACCCTGCTGCTCTCGTTCACCGGCTACCTGCTCCCGTGGGATCAGCTGGCGCTGTGGGCCGTGACCGTGGGCACGAACATGATGGGCTATACACCCGTGTTCGGGACCCAAGTGCGGTTCGTCTTATTAGGAGGCAGCGTGATCGGCACCAGCACGCTGCTGCGCTGGTACGTGCTCCACGTCCTGTTCGTCCCATTCGTCACCGTCATCTTCCTGGCCATCCACTTCTGGCGGGTGCGCAAGGACGGCGGCATCTCCGGTCCGCTCTAGGTCACATCGAGAGGCCATGACTGAGATCCCCGAACATCTCCGCAAGCGGGCCGAGGCCGCTCGCCAGAAGGCCGAAGCGGCCAAGACCGACGCGGGCGCGGCCGACGACGCTGCCCGCAGCCGGCGCCGATGCGGGTGAGGCGGCCCCGGCCGGCGACAGCAAGATCCCCGCGCACCTGCTCGAGCGCTCCAAGGCGGCCAAGGCCCGCAAGGCGTCGGGCGAGTCCGAGGCCTCCGAAGGCGGCGGTGGCGTCGGCACCCTGGCCCCTGCGGCCGGCGGGGCCATCGCCACGGCCGCGCCCCCACCCGCCGCCACCGGCCCGGGTGGGCACACCCAGCGCCTGCTCACGGTGGTCAAGTCGGGCT
This sequence comes from uncultured Microthrixaceae bacterium, assembly GCA_963793965.1. Taxonomy (GTDB): domain Bacteria; phylum Actinomycetota; class Acidimicrobiia; order Acidimicrobiales; family Acidimicrobilacustridaceae; genus UBA4742. Next base: position 59,305 of record CAWCCB010000001.1, on the reverse strand, counting down.
CCATCCAGGACGTCAAGGCCACCCCGGTGGACAAGGTCCACGTCTGGCCCCACCTCCTGGCCGTCGAGTTCCTGGCCGCGCTGGTGATGACCACCTTCCTGCTCGTCTTCTCGATCTTCGTGAACGCCCCTCTGCTCGAGCTGGCCAACCCCAACTCGACTCCGAACCCGTCGAAGGCCCCCTGGTACTTCCTCGGTCTGCAAGAGCTGCTCACCATGTTCCACCCGATGGTCGCGGGCGTGACCGTTCCGGGGATGGGCATCTTCCTGCTGATCCTGACCCCCTACATGGACAAGAACCCGAGCAACAAGCCCGAGGACCGCAAGTTCGCGATCTCGTTGTTCACGGTCTTCCTCATGTTCTGGGCCGTGCTCGTCATCCTGGGCTCGTTCTTCCGGGGGGAGGGCTTCAACTTCACCGCCCCCTGGAGCGGCGGGCTCTTCTTCGACCTCTGATCCGAGTCCCCATGTCCACATTCCTCATCATCGCCGTCGTCGTCCTCTTCGTCCTGTTGGCGGCCATGGCCCTGTTCGCCTCGATGCGCCGTCGCGACACCGAGGCTGCCACCGGCGCCCTGTCTCGTGAGACGCGCAAGCGCGACCAGAGCGAGGCGCCCGTCCTGGTCGGCGCACCGGCATCGGCCCGCCAGGTGGAGGAGTCGGCCGCGCTGGAGCGTCGCTCGCCCCAGATCGAGCGGGCCGCGGGTTCCGAGCTGGCCAACTACGTGCCGCCCGATCCCGACCAGATCGGGGTCACCCGCCGCCAGTTCCTGAACCGCAGCATCATCACGTTCTTCGGCATCAGCCTGGCCGGGTTCGGCGCGGCCGTGCTGGCCTTCCTGTGGCCCATCCCCCAGGGCGGGTTCGGTTCGGTCATCCAGGTGGGCAAGATCACCGACATCCTGTCGGAGATCACCGCCGGCAGCGGCTTCTTCTACTTCGCCCAGGGTCGCCTCTGGATGACCGCCTACCCGCTGGCCGACATCCAGAAGGCCGAGAAGGTGTACTCCGCCGCGGTGCTGCCGTCGCTCGAGGCCGGGGTCACGGTGGTGTACCAGACGTGCCCGCACCTGGGTTGCCGGGTGCCTGCCTGCCTGACCTCGCAGTGGTTCGAGTGCCCCTGCCACGGCTCGCAGTACAGCCAGGCGGGCGAGAAGCGTGGGGGCCCGGCCCCCCGCGGCATGGACAGGTTCACCAACACCGTCACCGGTGGCGTGCTCACCGTCGATACCGGCAGCGTCATCCAGGGTCCGCCGATCGGGACCGACACCACCGGACAGCAGGCCGAGGGACCGCACTGTGTCGGATAGCGCAATGAGTACCATGCTTGCCAACCAGGTGGTGCTGGCCACCACCGAGGGGGCGATCGGCGGCATCATCGTCGCCATCGTGATCATCGGCTTCGTGATCGCGGTGGTGTCCAACATGCGCCGCGGTCGAGCCGAGGTGGGCGCCGAGCTCGAGCTGGCCGCCAACCGCAAGCCGTACCTGAGCGACGAGGAGCTGGAGGGTCGCAAGCTCGATCGCACGCTGGGCTTCGCCCTCATCCTGATGATGGTGATCGCCATCGCCCTGCCCCTGTACTGGCTGGCCGAGCCGGCCCGTGAGAAGGGCGAGGTGCAGCACTACGACAAGGTGTTCGTGGCCCGCGGCCTCGACGTCTACCTGAACAAGGCCAAGTGCGTGAGCTGTCACGGGCCCAATGGCGTGGGTGGCGCGGCCAGCTACACCCTGCTCAACGACAACGGCGACTACGTGGCCGCCGTGCAGTGGAAGGCCCCGGCGCTGAACACCGTGCTCTACCGCTACTCCGAGGCCGAGGTGAACAACATCCTCGAGTACGGCCGCCCGCCGTCGCCCATGCCCGCCTGGGGCTCGTTGGGTGGCGGCCCGCTGAGCGACCAGCAGCTGCTCGACGTGATCGCCTACCTGCGCAGCATCCAGCTGCCGGCGAACACGGCCACCGAAGCCCTCGACACCGAGATCGCCACGGTGTGCAAGCCCAACGCGGCCAACGTCTGCACCCTCTACGGCACCACGCCCGCGGCCCAGTGGAAGACCCTGGGTGAGGCATTGTTCAACCTGGGGGAGTACGACGGCTTCGCGGCCGGGGCGTACGCATGCGCTCGGTGCCACACCGTCGGCTGGTCGATCGGCATGCCCAAGGTCGCGGGGGGCGGTGGGTCGCTCGGGCCCAACCTGACCAACGGCAGCGAGCTGCGCAGCTTCGACACCCCCCAGGACCAGATCGCCTTCGTCATGACCGGCTCGGTGCTGGGCAAGGGCTACGGCCACGGCCAGATGGGCACCGGCCAGATGCCGGCCTGGGGCATCAACCCCAACGCGGTCGATCCCACCCAGGCCACCATGAGCCCGTCCCAGGTCATGTACACCGAGAACCAGGTCGCAGCCATCGTGGCCTACGAGCGGAGCCTGTAGCCACATGCCCATCCACGTCCTGGCCGGCATCGACTTCAACACCGGCATCCGCGGCATCCTGGTGGTGGCCCTGGCCGTGGCCATCCTGCCCGGCTCGGTGTACCTGCTGCTGGCCACCAACACGGGGGCCCGCCTCGGGCTGCTCATCGCCTTGGCCGCGGTGTGTGGTTGGGTCGCCATCCTGTCCATGACGTGGTGGATCAACTCGCCGGCCAACGGCCCCCGCGGGCGCAACGCCTCGTGGAAGGCGGTGGAGATCTACGTCCACGGGTCGGAGACGGGTGCGGCCCGCACGACCCAGCTCAACTCCCTGCCGCCGTTGTCGAAGCTGCCCACGGCTCAGCAGATCATCGCCGATCACCCGGAGATCCTGAAGAACTACCCGAACCCCACGCAGGCCACCCTGTCCGACATCGCCAACAACAACCCCGAGCTGCTGCCCAAGTACATGGCGGGCATCGACATGGGGGGCTGGCGGATCGTGCCCCAGTCGGCGGCCGGCGACGCCGGCACGGTGGCGGGCACCACGCTGACCACCGGGACCAACAGCCTGTTCAAGCTGGCCACCGACTACAAGATCATCGGGACCTTCGACTACGGCGGAAAGCCCACCCGGCTCGAGTACTGCGGGGCCAAGAAAGAGGTCCGCACCCACTACCTGATCCCGGGTGACCCGATCTGTCGCATCCAGTACAAGCTGTACAAGCTCTTCCACTGGAACAGCCCGCCGCACTACGAGGTGGTCCTGGTCCAGAAGGTGGTTCCCCAGACCGCGCGAGCCGGGCCACGCACCGCCGCTGCCGGTGGTGGACAAGAGCCAGCCCGTCATCGCCGTGGTCATGATCCGCGACCTGGGCCAGGCCCGCATGCTGCCGGCCACCATCTTCGTCATCGCCTTCGCCCTGTTCATCTTCTTCGTGGTCCTGCTGCACTACCGGGACCTCACGCTGCGCCGGAACCTGGCCGAGGACGAAGAAGAGCGCAAGGCCATCGAGGCGGAGAGCGTAAAGGTCTGACCTGATGGCCCAGTACCTCCCGATCTTCGCCCTGCTGGTCCTGGCCATCGTCTTCGGTCTGCTCAGCCGGGTGGCGTCGCGCCTGCTGGGCCCCCGCAACCCCACGGTGGCCAAGAGCGCACCCTTACGAGTGCGGCATCATCCCCGACCGCGAGCCCCCGCAGCGCTTCCCGGTGAAGTTCTTCCTGGTGGCGATGATCTTCATCGTCTTCGACATCGAGGTCATCTTCTTGTTCCCGTGGGCCGTGGTGTACCGCTCGCTCGGGCCCTTCGGCCTGTTCGCCATCGTCATCTTCGCCGCCGCCGTGTTCGAGTCCTTCGTCTACCTGATCAGCAACGGCGCGCTCGACTGGGGTCCGATCAAGCAGCTGCGACGGGTCGACGTGGTCGACCCGGCCCGCACCCTGGCCACCACCATCCGCCGCGTCGGCCTCGAAGGTCGCGATCCGGCCGACCAGACCAGCACGGGGGAGGCGGCCTGATGGCCGAGCCCGGTGGCTTCCTGGACAAGGGCCTCGAAGGCCTCGAGCACAACTTCCTGACCGGCACCCTCGAGGAGCTGGTCAAGTGGGCCCGGGCCCGCAGCGTCATGCCCGCCAGCTTCGGCCTGGCCTGCTGCGCGATCGAGATGATGGGCACCGGCGGCGCCCACTACGACCTGGCCCGCTACGGCATGGAGGTCTTCCGGGCGTCGCCTCGCCAGGCCGACCTGATGATCGTGGCCGGCCGGGTGTCGCCAGAAGATGGCCCCGGTGCTGCGCCAGATCTACGACCAGATGATGGAACCGAAGTGGGTCATCTCCATGGGCGTGTGCGCCTCCAGCGGGCGGGATGTTCAACAACTACGCCATCGTCCAGGGCGTCGACCAGGTGGTCCCGGTCGACGTCTACGCCCCGGGCTGCCCGCCCGGGCCCCAGACGCTGCTCCACGCCATCCTCACCCTGCACGCCCAGATCCGGGCCGGGGAGCTGACCCGGCGCAAGGGCGAGGGGGCGGGGCTGGTCATCGAGCAGCGAGACGGCCAGACCGACACCGGCACCCGGGTCGAGCTGTCCCGCCCACCGTTGGCGGCCGCGGCGCCGACCGGGGGCGACTGAGCCATGAGCGACGTCGCCGACCCCGAGGTCGCGACCGAGCCGGCCCCCGAACCCGACCCAGCTCCACGGCGTGCCCGTCAGCTGGTCCCGGGGCCAGCGCGTGGCGCATCCCCGGCGCGACCAGCTGGTCGAGCTGGTGCGCGACGCTGCACGACGAGGGCTACCTGACCTGCCTGGACGTGACCGGCGTCGACTACCTGACCCATCCCGGCCGACCGTTGCCCGAGGGCATCGAGCCCGAGCGATTCGAGGTGGTGGTCACCCTCATGTCGCACCGCGAGCGCCAGCGGATCCGCCTGCGGGTGCAGGTGCCGGGCGATGATCCCACCTGCCCGTCGCTGTTCGCCGTCCATCCCGGGACCGAGGCCATGGAGCGTGAGGTCTACGACATGTTCGGCGTCGTCTTCGAGGGTCACCCCGACATGACCCGCATCCTCATGCCCGAGGACTGGTTGGGACACCCGTTGCGCAAGGACTACGAATCGGGCCGCATCCCCGTGCAGTTCAAGGGTGCGCCCACCGTCCGGTGAGCGAGCCCGAGACAGAGGCAGAGATGACCACGACCGACGAACCCAGCACCACCGCAGGTGGCCAGTCCACGGCCCACGATCCCTTCGCCGACGCCAGCCAGACGTCGGAGGGCGGTCAGGAGCTGACCAGCCGCCACGTGACCGATGCCGTCGAGCGGATGATCGAGGTGGGCGCCGTGCTACGCCTGTCCGAGGCCCAGGCGGCGCGCGGCCGGCGGTCGAGGGCCGCGACGACGGGCTCGACCAGGTGCCCGACGACGAGACCATGATCATCAACATGGGCCCCCAGCACCCCAGCACCCACGGGGTGCTGCGGCTGATGCTCGAGCTGCAGGGCGAGACGGTGCTGCGCTCCAAGCCCATCATCGGCTACCTCCACACGGGCATGGAGTGGACCGGCGAGGAGCTGACCTACCTGCAGGGCTGCACCAACGTCACCCGCATGGACTACGCCTCGCCGCTGTTCTCCGAGCTGGCCTTCTCGCTGACCGTCGAGAAGCTGCTCGAGATCGAGGTGCCCGAGCGGGCCACCTGGATCCGCATGCTCATGACCGAGCTGAACCGCATCTCGTCGCACCTGCTGTTCATGGCCACCAACGGCATGGACATCGGTGCCATCTCGATGATGCTCTACGGCTGGCGCGAGCGCGAGGAGGTGCTGCGGTTCCTGGAGGAGGTCTCCGGGCTGCGGATGAACCACAACTACATCCGTCCCGGCGGGGTGGCCGCCGACCTGCCCGACGGGTGGCGCGACGGCGTCCTCAAGCTGGTGGACATGATCCCGCCCCGCCTCGACCAGTACGACACCCTGTTGACCGGCCAGCCCATCTGGCGCGAGCGGCTCCAGGGCGTCGGGGTGATCGACACGGCCACGGCGCTGGCGCTGGGCACCACCGGTCCCGATCCTGCGGGCCACCGGCTACGCCTGGGACCTTCGACGCGATATGCCCTACCTGGCCTATGACCAGGTGGACTTCGACGTGCTGGTCGGCACCTACGGCGACTGCTTCGACCGCTACGCCATCCGACTGAACGAGATCCGTGAGTCGCTCAAGATCGTGCGCCAGATCGTGGACAAGATGCCCGCCGGCGACTACCGCATCCAGGACAAGAAGGTCACGCCCCCGCCGCGGGCCCGCATCGACGAGTCGATGGAGGCCCTCATCCACCACTTCAAGATCTTCACCGAGGGCTTCAAGGTGCCCGAGGGAGAGGCGTACTGCGCGGTGGAATCGCCTCGGGGTGAGCTCGGGTGCTACATCGTGTCCGATGGAAGCTCACATCCCTACCGCATGCACATCCGCGGACCGAGCTTCGTGAACCTCCAGACGTTGCCCCACCTGCTGCGCGACGGCATGATCGCCGACGCCGTGGCCGTCATCTCATCGGTCGACCCCATCCTGGGCGAGGTCGATCGCTGATGGCCCGACTGGACGCCGACAACCTGGTGATCGCGGCCGAGATCATCGGTCGCTACCCGCGTCCCAAGTCGGCCCTGATCCCGTTGCTGCACCTGGCCCAGTCCCAGGACGGCTGGGTGACCACCGAGGCCATGGCCCACATCGCCGAGCTGGTGGGGGTGACCCCGGCCGAGGTGCTCGGCACCTGCTCGTTCTACGAGATGTTCAAGCGCGAGCCGGTGGGCCGGTACCTGGTCAACGTGTGCACCAACATCTCCTGCCAGCTGGTGGGCGGCGAGGAGCTGCTCCACCACGCCGAGCAGACGCTCGGCGTGAAGGCCGGCAACACCACCGCCGACGGGATGTTCACCGTGGAGGACGTCGAGTGCATCGCGGCGTGCACCGAAGCCCCCTGCCTGCAGGTCAACTACCGGTACCGGCACCGCATCAGCCATGACGAGTTCGACCGGATGATCGACGACCTGCGAGCCGGCCGCCTCGACGACGAGGTGCCGCCCCATGGCACCCTGGCCCGGGTCCGCCAGCGCATCCCGGTCGATCGGGCCGCAGGTCCAGCCTCACCCGAAGGTGGTTCGGAACCGGTGTGGATGGGCATGAACGCACCGCCGCCAGGCGCTGAGGGCGCGGATGGGGCGGCCGGCTGATGACCATCACCGACGCACCCAAGATCATCACCGGCCGGTTCGGCTACGCCGACTCCTACACGCTGGCCCGCTCCGAGGCCACCGGCGGGTACGCCGGCCTGCGCAAGGCGCTGACCATGTCGCCCGAGGCGGTGGTCGCCGAAGTGAAGGAGGCCAGCCTGCTGGGTCGGGGCGGCGCCGGCTTCCCAGCTGGGGTGAAGTGGGGCTTCTGCCCGCCGGGCGTGTGGCCCCGCTACCTGGTGGTCAATGGCGACGAGAGCGAGCCCGGAACCTACAAGGACCGCATGCTCATGGAGCGCGATCCCCACCAGCTCATCGAGGGCATCCTCATCGCCTGCTACGCGGTGGGCTGCACCCAGGCCTTCCTGTACGTGCGGGGCGAGATGGCCCTGGCCCAGGAGCGCATCGCCGCCGCCCTCAACGAGGCCTACGCCGCCGGCTACGTGGGCCGCAACATCGGTGGCACCGACTTCTCGGTGGACGTGGTCCTGACCTGGGGCGCGGGCGCCTACATCGTGGGCGAGGAGACGGGCCTGATCGAGAGCCTGGAGGGCAACCGGGGCATGCCCCGGCTCAAGCCCCCCTTCTTCCCGGCGGCCAAGGGCCTCTACCTCCAGCCCACCATCGTCAACAACGTCGAGACCCTCTCGAACGTGCCCTGGATCATCTCCAACGGCGCCAGCGCCTTCACCGCGCTGGGGGCCGAGGCCTCCAAGGGCACCCGGATGTTCGCGGTGTCGGGCCATGTCAAGACGCCCGGCGTGTTCGAGGTGGAGTACGGCGTCACCACCTTCCGCGACCTCATCTACGCCCCGGTCTATGCCGGGGGGATCCGTGACGGCCACGCCATCAAGGCGTTCATCCCCGGAGGGGCGTCTGCGCCCTGGTTCTACGAGGAGCACCTCGACCTGCCCCTGGAGAAGGGCACGGTCGACCGGGCCGGGTCGATGCTGGGCTCGGGCGCCATCGTGGTGATGGACGAGACCACTGACGCGGTGAAAGCCTGCCTGCGGGTGGTCCGCTTCTTCGCCCGCGAGTCCTGCGGCAAGTGCACGCCGTGTCGGGAGGGCACCAGCTGGCTCGAGCGGATCCTGCAACGCATACTCGACGGCTATGGCCGGCCCAGCGATCTCGACCTGCTGATGGACGTGTGCGACAACATCAGCCCGGGGGTGGCCTGGCCGCCCAAGCAGACGACCATCTGCCCGCTGGGTCCGTCGGCCGTCTCACCCATCGCCTCGGCCGTGACCCGCTTCCGCGACGAGTTCGACGCCCACATCGCCCAGGCCGTGCAGTCGCGGGTGTCGGTGGCGGTTCCCGCCCGGGCCGGTGCCGATGTCTGACACCGCCAGCACCGACGCGGTGGCGCCGCCGCCCGTGGTCGGCCACGACCAGCAACCACCGGACGGCGTGGCCGTCACCATCGACGGCCAGGCCATCGTGGCGCGGGCGGGCGAGCTGATCATCGAGGCCGCCGAGCGCAACGGCATCTACATCCCGCGCTTCTGCTACCACCCGCGCATGGAGTCGGTGGGCATGTGCCGCATGTGCATCGTCGAGGTGGACACCGGTCGGGGACCGGCGCTGCTGCCCAGCTGCATGCTCGAGTGCACGCCGGACATGAAGGTGGACACGACCTCGCCGGTCACGCAGAAGGCGCAGGACGGCGTGCTCGAGTTCCTGTTGATCAACCACCCGCTCGACTGCCCGGTGTGCGACAAGGGCGGCGAGTGCCCGCTGCAGGATCAGACGATGGCCTACGGCCCCGGCGAGAGCCGGTTCGTCGAGGAGAAGCGCCACAAGGAGAAGCCCATCCCGGTCAGCGACCTGGTGCTGCTCGACCGGGAGCGCTGCATCCTGTGCGATCGCTGCACCCGCTTCGCCAAGGACGTGGCCGGCGACCCCCTCATCCACTTCATCAACCGGGGCAACGAGACCGAGATCAACACCTTCCCCGACGAGCCCTTCTCGTCGTACTTCAGCGGCAACACCGTGCAGATCTGCCCGGTGGGCGCGCTGACGGCCAGCTCCTACCGGTTCCGGGCCCGCCCCTGGGACCTCGAGGCCGTCGAGTCGACCTGCCAGGGCTGCTCGGTGGGGTGCCGGGTCTCGGTGGAGTCGTCCCGCAACCAGGTGCTGCGCTACCAGGGCGTCGACGTCGATCCGGTCAACTGGGGCTGGCTGTGCGACAAGGGCCGCTTCGGCTTCGAGGCGCAGCGCAGCCCCGACCGGCTGTCCGAGCCGCTGGTCCGGGACGGCGACGCCCACGTCACCACTCGTTGGGTCACGGCACTGGAGCGGGTGGCCACGGCCCTGCGGGCCACTCGCCCCGATCGCGTGGCGGTCATCGGCGGGGCCCGGCTGACCAACGAGGCGGCTTACGCCTGGGCCAAGCTGGCCAAGGGCGTGATCGGCACCGACCACGTCGACGCCCAGCTGGGCGACGGGATCGACGCCGAGGTGGCGTTGGGTCTGCCTCGCGCCACCATCGACGAGATCTGCGAGCCGGGTGGGACGGTGGTGCTGGTGGCCCCCGATCTGAAGGAGGAGCTGCCCGTCCTCTACCTGCGCCTGCGTGACGCGGTGGTCTCCCATGGCGTCAAGGTCATCGAGGTGGCGCCCCAGAGCGGCGGCTTCAGCCGCTACGCCACCGTCTCGCTGCACCCGCGCCCCGGCGAAGCCGGCGTGCTGGCCCGAGCGCTCCTCGACGGCCCGCCACCGGGCACCGACGGCGGCGGCGTGGACGCCAAGGACCTGGCCACGGCCTGCGAGCTGGTGGCTGCCGGCCCCATCCGGGTGGTGCTCGGGCGCCAGTCGGTGGCCGAGTCCGATCGCTCGGTGGTGGACGTGGCCGGCGCCCTGCTGGCCCGCAAGCCCGACACCCGCTTCCTGGTGGGCCTGCGTCGGGGCAACGTGCGGGGCGCGCTGGACATGGGCCTGGCGCCCGGCCTGTTGCCGGGCCGGGTGGGTCTGGAGGCGGCCCGATCGTGGTATGCCTCGCGGTGGCCCAGCCTTCCCGCCCAACGGGGTCTGGACTGCACCGGCATCCTGTCCGCCGCGGCGGAGGGGGCCATCGACGTGTTGATCCTGCTGGGGGCCGATCCGCTCTCGGACTTCCCCGATCGCGACCTGGCCACCCGGGGGCTGGCCGGCGCCGGGACGGTGGTGGCCATCGACCAGTTCCCGACGGCCAGCGTGGCCACCGCCGCGGTGGTCCTGCCCGCGGCCGGCTTCGCCGAGGTGGAGGGCACCACCACCAACCTCGAGGGACGGGTCAGCGCCGTGCACGCCAAGGTGACGGCGCCGGGTACGGCCCGACCCGACTGGATCATCGCCGCCGAGCTGGCCGCGGCTCTGGGGGCCGACCTGGCCATCGAGTCGATCGACGCCATCCGCTCCGAGATCGCCACGGTGGCGCCCTCCCACCTGGGGCTCACTCCGGAGCTCATCGAGGCCGTGGCCTCGGCCGACGGCCTGGTCGTGCCCCTGCCCGCCGAACCGGCGGTGCCGCCACCCGACGAGGTGACCGACGCCCCGGCCGACGAGAACGCGCAGGCCCACCGGGCCGAAGCCGAGCCGGGCGATGCCGACGCCGATGCCGAGTCGGTGGCCCAGGACGCGGCCGCCGTCGTCGCGGCCCGCGGTCCCGATCGTCCCGACCTGCTGGCCTTCGCCCCCGCGCCGCCCGCCGACCCGCCGCCCTTGGATCGCTACTCCCTGCGTCTGGTGGCCACCCGCAAGCTCTACGACCAGGGCGTGGCCGTCCAGCACTCGCCGTCGCTGTCCGGCCTGGCCCCCGGCAGCATCCTGCGGGTCAACCCCTACGACTTCGATCGCCTGGGCGTGGCCGCCGGCGATCAGGTCCGGGTGCACTCGTCGCGCTCCGAGCTGCGAGCCGAGATCGCGGCCGACGCCGGGCTGCCCCGGGGCGCGGCCGCGGTGTTCTTCAACCAGTCCGACCTCGAGGCCGCGTCGCTGATCGATGCCACCGCCCGGGTCACCGACGTGCGGGTGGAGACGGCCGGGGGGAACCAGTGATCTTCGCCGAGGATCCGATGCTGTCGGGCCAGCTCGAGTGGAGCATCATCGCCGTGATCGTGGCCAAGGTGGTCATCGTCTTCGTGCTGCTGCTGCTGGCCACCATGTTGATGATCTGGTTCGAGCGCAAGCTCGTGTCGGACATGCAGAACCGCGTCGGGCCCAACCTGGCCGGGCCCTTCGGCGTGCTCCAGACGCTGGCCGACGGCATCAAGTTCTTCTTCAAGGAGGACCTGATCCCGGATCGGGCCCAGCGCGGCGTGTTCATGCTGGCGCCGTTCCTGTCGTTCGTCCCGGCCTTCCTGTTGTTCGCCATCGTCCCCATCGGGGGCGATTTCAACGGCAACAACGACGGGATCATCCACCTGTTCGGCCACGCCACCTTCATGCAGGTGGCCGATCCGCCCATCGGGATCCTCTTCGCCCTGGCCATGTCGTCGGTCGCCGTGTACGGCGTGATGCTGGCCGGCTGGTCGTCGGGCTCCAAGTACCCGCTGCTCGGCTCGGTGCGGGCGTCGGCGCAGATGGTGTCCTACGAGGCGGCCATGGGGCTGGCGGTGGTGGCCGTCATCCTCAAGGCCGGCACCCTCACCACCCACGGGATCGTCAACTACCAGGCCGGACCGGGCTGGGGCAACTGGGTGCCCAACTGGAGCATCATCGTCACCGGCCTGGTGCCCTTCGTGATCTTCGTGATCGCGGGCACGGCCGAGCTCAACCGGCCCCCGTTCGACCTGGTGGAGGCCGAGCAGGAGCTGGTGGGCGGGTTCAACACCGAGTACAGCTCCATCCGCTTCGCCCTGTTCTACCTGGCCGAGTTCATGAACACGATCACCATGTCGGCCATCTTCGTCACCCTGTTCCTGGGTGGCCCGGCCGGCCCCGCCTACTTCGGGCCCGGGTGGATGTGGGGCTGCCTGTGGTTCTTCCTGAAGCTGATGGTCTTCCTGTTCTGCTTCGTGTGGTTGCGGGCGTCGCTGCCCCGGTTCCGCTATGACCAGCTCATGGATCTGGGCTGGAAGGTGCTCATCCCGCTGGCGCTGGGGTGGTCGCTGCTGCTGGCCGCCATCCAGATCGGCCAGGACGAGAACTGGAACCCGGTGGCCGTCGTGGTGGTGTCGGTGGCGGTCCTGCTGGCCGGCTACGGGCTGCTGCGCGCCGCCATCGCCGGCTCCCGGGCCCGCCGACTCGAACAGGTCGAGGCCTGATGGGCTACCTCGACGGCTTCCTGGTCCCCCTGCGCCAGATGGGGCGCAAGCAGCGGGTGACCACCGAGTACCCGCAGGAGAAGGCGCCCCAGGCCCTGCGCCGCCACGGCCGCCACGTCCTCAACCGCTACGAGGACGGCATGGAGAAGTGCATCGGCTGCGAGCTGTGCGCCGGGGTGTGCCCGGCCCGGTGCATCTACGTGCGGGGGGCCGACAACCCCCAGGACGACCCGGTGTCGCCCGGCGAGCGCTACGGGTTCATCTACGAGATCAACTACCTGCGCTGCATCCACTGCGACCTGTGCGTCGAGGCCTGTCCCACCGAGGCCATCACCGAGTCGAAGCTCTTCGAGTTCTCCTTCACCAACCGGGCCGACGCCATCTACACCCGCGACGAGCTGGTGGTGGGCGACGACGGCCAGCCCCAGCACCTGCCCTGGGAGGACTGGCGACCCGGCGAGGACGAGAACACCTCGGCCTGGATGCGGGCCACCGCCCCGTCGGGCTCGGCGGCCATGGAGGGCAAGGTGGCCTGGTCGGGCGAGCTGGGCTACGGCGTGCGCGCCCCCGAGGCCGACCAGGCGACCAAGGACTCGATGGTCGGACCCCCACCCCGTGGTCGGCCAAGATGGCGGCGTGCTCCACGACCATTCGGCTCCGCCGGCGCCCGCCGACCACGACCCGCCCGGCCCGACCGGCTCCGGGGAGCACTGAGTGATCGAGGCCGCCGTCTTCGCCGTCTGCGCGGCCATCGTGCTGTGCGGCGCGGTCGGCGTGGTCATCTCGCGCAACCCGGTGCACTCGGCCCTCAGCCTGGTGGCCACCCTGTTCGGCATCGCCGTGCTGTTCCTGCAGCTCGACGCCCAGCTGCTGGCCGCCGTCCAGGTGATCGTCTACACGGGCGCCATCGTGGTGCTGATCCTGTTCGTGATCATGCTGCTGGGCGTCGACCGCGAGGACGACCTGGCCACCGAGCCCCTGGTCGGCCAGCGCATCCTGGCCGGCATCGCCGGTCTGGGCCTGCTGGCCTCGCTGGTGCTGGTGTTCGTCGGCGTGTCCCAGCACGGCCTGAGCGGGGCCAAGTCCCAGGGCGGCAAGCTGGCCGGCAGCCTGTCCAACGTCACCCAGATCGGTCGATCCATCTTCACCACGTGGATCTTCGCCTTCGAGATCACCGCCGGGCTGCTGACCATCGCCGTCATCGGCGCGGTGGTCATGGCCCGGCGTCCCAGCTCGTACGAGCCGCTGCCCGAACCCGAGCCCATGGGCAACGAGGCCGAGGTCGAGGACGCGGCCGAGTCGGAGGTGGGCGCCTGATGGTGCTGGCCGAGCTGACGCTCAACCCCGTGTCCTACCTGGTGCTGGGCGCGCTGGTGTTCTGCATCGGCGCGGTCGGGCTGCTCACCCGACGCAGCCCCCTGGTCATGCTCATGTGCGTCGAGCTCATGCTCAACGCCGTCAACCTCACCTTCGTGACCTTCGCCCACATGCTCGACGATGTGAACGGGCCAGGTCATCGTCTTCTTCGTGCTGGTGGTGGCGGCGGCCGAGGTCGTGGTCGGCCTCGGCATCATCGTGGCCGTCAACCGCCGCCGTCCCGACGCCAACGCCGACGACGTCTCGTTGCTGAGGGGTTAGGTCGAGCTCGGTCATGGTCTCTCTCGTCTGGCTGATCCCTGCCCTGCCGCTGCTCGGCTTCCTGATCCTGCTGCTGGTCGGCCCGCGCCTGGGTGAGCCGGCCTCGGGCTGGCTGGCCACGGCCATGGTGTTCGGCGCCTTCGTGGTGTCGATCATCGTGTTCGTCGGGCTGCACGGCCGCGCCGACCGCACCTACACGCTGAGCCTGTTCACCTGGATACCGGCGGGCCGCTTCAACGTGGACGTGGGCTTCCTGGTCGACCCGCTGTCGAGCGCCATGATCCTGTTCGTGACCGGGGTGGGGGCCCTGATCCACTGCTACTCGATCGGCTACATGCACGGCGACAGCCGGTTCTCCGCGCTTCTTCCTCTACCTGAACCTGTTCGTGTTCGCCATGCTCATGCTGGTGCTGGGCGACAACCTGCTGATCACCTTCCTGGGTTGGGAGGGCGTCGGGGTCTGCTCGTACTTCCTGATCTCGTTCTGGTTCGAGAAGCCGGCCAACGCCTCGGCCGGCAAGAAGGCCTTCATCACCAACCGGGTGGGTGACTGGGGCTTCATGATCGGGATCTTCCTGACGTGGTTCACGTTCGGGTCGATCTCCTACACCCACTTCCTGCCCATCTCGTCGACGCGCGGCCACCACCACCGCCACCTTCATCTCGCTCATGTTGTTCGTGGGCGCGGTGGGCAAGTCGGCCCAGCTCCCGCTGTACCTGTGGTTGCCCGACGCCATGGCCGGTCCGACCCCGGTGTCGGCCCTGATCCACGCGGCCACCATGGTCACCGCCGGCGTCTACCTCATGGTCCGCATCAACCCGATGCTGCACGCCTCGTCGCCCTGGCTGAGCACGGCCATCGCCTGGGTGGGGGTGCTCACCGCCCTGTTCGCGGCCACCATCGCCATGGCCCAGAGCGACATCAAGAAGGTGCTGGCGTACTCGACGGTCAGCCAGCTGGGCTACATGTTCCTGGCCGTGGGCTCGGGCGGCTACTGGGCCGCCATCTTCCACATGATCACCCACGCCTTCTTCAAGGCCCTGCTCTTCCTGGGTGCCGGCTCGGTCATCCACGGCATGAACGACGAGCAGGACATGCGTCGCATGGGCGCGCTCCGAAAGCTCATGCCCATCACCGCCGGCTGCTTCATCGTGGGCTGGCTGGCCATCTCCGGGGTGATCCCGTTCTCGGGCTTCTGGTCCAAGGACGAGATCCTGACCTACGCCCTGCACAAGAGCGTGGCCCTCTACGCCGTCGGCCTGTTCACCGCCCTGCTCACGGCCTGGTACATGAGCCGCGAGGTCTACATGGTCTTCTTCGGCGAGGCCAAGTGGGAGGAGAACCGTCCGGCGCCGGTGGCCGTGGGAGCCGGCGACGAGACCGACGCCGATGCCGACCTGGCCACCGACACCTCGACCGAGGTGGCCGGCGCCGCGGCCGCCGACGGGGCGGACGCCCACGACGGGGGCGAGCACGCCGTGCATCCCCACGAGTCGCCGTGGACCATGACCTTCCCGCTGGTGGTGCTGGCCATCCTGGCCACCATCGCCGGGTTCCTGAACCTGCCCTTCAGCGGCGCCGAGCACTGGCTGGAGGACTGGCTGGCGCCGGTCACCGGTCGCTACGGCGCCGAGCTGACCTACTCGAACGCCCAGATCGTCGGTCTGCTGGCCCTCTCCACCGTGGTGGCGCTGGCCGGCATCGGCCTGGCCTACCTGGTGTTCATCAAGCACCGGGTGCCGGCCGAGAAGGTCGAGCCCGAGTTCTTCGCCAAGGCCTGGTACTACGACATCGGGGTGTCGGACTTCATGGGCGGCCCGGGCCGCCGCTGGTTCGAGTTCCTGTCCTGGTTCGACCGCACCGTGGTCGACGGCGCCGTCAACGGCATCGGCGGCGTGGCCCGGGGCTCGGGCGTGATCGTGCGCCGCCTGCAGAACGGCTACGTGCGCACCTACGCGCTGGCCATGACCGTGGGCACCGTGCTGCTGGTCATCTTCATCCTGACCCGGATCAACTACTGATGCTGGCCCTGCCGCCCGTCTCCACCGGCTTCCCGGTGCTCACCGTGCTGGTGCTGGCGCCGCTGTTCGGCGCGCTGGTCATCGGGCTGATCCCCAACAGCCGGCCGGACATGCACCGGCTGGTGGCCATCGTCACCTCGATCATCGCCGGTGCCATCACCCTGTACGTGCTCTACGCCTTCAAGGTGCACGACGGCCGCTTCCAGTTCGTGGTGCGCCACACCTGGGTCTCGTCGCTCGACATCAAGTTCTACCTGGGCATCGACGGCATCTCCCTGTTCCTGGTGGTGCTCACCGGGATCCTGTTCCCCATCGCCTTGTTCGCGGCCAAGCCCGACCACGACGAGAAGGGCTACTACCTGTGGATCACGCTGCTCGAGGCCGGCTGCCTCGGCGTGTTCGTGAGCCTCGACCTGTTCCTGTTCTTCCTGATGTTCGAGCTCACCATCGTCCCGCTGTACTTCCTGATCGGGCGCTGGGGCCACGGCCGCCGGGTGTACGCGGCCACCAAGTTCTTCATCTTCACCATGACCGGCTCGGCCTTCATGCTGGTCTCGATCATCTCGCTGGCCGTGCTGTCCCATGCCGGTCCGCACGGGGGCACCACCTTCGACCTGCTCAAGGTGGTCAACAGCCACGCCATCAGCCAGACCACCATGCGCTGGCTGTTCGTGCGGCTTCGCCATCGCCTTCATGGTCAAGACCCCGGTGTTCCCGCTGCACACCTGGCTGCCCGACGCCCACACCGAGGCGCCCACCGCCGGCTCCATCGACCTGGCCGGCGTGCTGTTGAAGCTGGGCACCTACGGGTTCCTGCGCTTCGGGCTCTACCTGTTCCCCGAGGCCACCATCTGGGCCGCCCCGGTCATGTTGACCCTGGCCACCATCGGCATCCTCTACGGCGCGGCGGTGGCCGCCATGCAGCACAACCTGAAACGCCTGGTGGCCTACTCGTCGGTGGCCCACATGGGCTTCGCCGTGCTCGGCGTGTTCGCCCTCACCCAGCAGAGCATCGAGGGCGCGGTCATGGTGATGATCAACCACGGCATCACCACCGGCGCCCTGTTCATCCTGCTGGGCTTCCTCTACACCCGCCGCCACACCTACGAGATCAAAGAGCTCAAGGGCCTGGCCAAGGTGGCGCCGTGGTTCGCCGGGGTCTTCACCCTGGTCATGCTGTCGTCCATCGGCACGCCCGGGCTGAACGGGTTCGTGGGCGAGTTCCTGGTGCTGCTGGGCACCTTCGCCTCCCATCGCTGGTGGGCGGTGGTGGCCGCCAGCGGCGTGATCCTGGCCGCCCTCTACCTGCTGTGGGCCTACCAACGGGTCTTCCACGGTGAGCCCGACGAGGCCAACAAGACCTTCCCCGACCTCAAGATCACCGAGAAGCTGGTCATGTTCCCGCTGATCGGGCTCATCGTGTTCCTGGGCATCTATCCCAAGCCCCTCCTGGAGCGCATCGAACCGTCGGTGCGGGTCCTGATCGCCCACGTCGAGACCGAGGTGCCGTCCTTCCACGCCGCCACCCCGCAGGTGGGTCCGAAGTCGTCGAGCGCGTCGGGCGACCGGCGCCCACGCCGGGAGCGGCTCGTGATCGCCGCCGCTGAACGTGCTGGCCGCCACCACGACCAACCGCATCGCCACGCCCAAGGTGGACTGGCGGGCCCTGGCGCCGGTGGCCATCCTGCTGGTGGGCGGGATCGTGCTGCTCACCATCGCCTCGCTGACCCGCAAGCGCCCCACGGCGCGCTGGTACGCCCCGTTCACCGTGGCCGTGGCCGTGGTCGCGGCCCTGTCGGTGCTGCCGTTGTGGGCCCGGGTGCAGGGCTGGGACAAGCTGGGCTGGATCACCATGCCCCGCTCGCCGCGGGGCCCGTTCTCCACGGTGGCCGGCACTGGTCGGGGTCGACGGCTTCGGCCTGTTCGTGGCCGTGGTGATCTGCTCGGCGGTGGTGCTGGGCGCGCTGCTGGCCGGCTCCTACCTGCGTCGCGAGGACCTGAACGGTCCGGAGTTCTTCGCCCTGATGCTGCTGTCGGGCGCCGGCGGCGTGATCATGGCCATGTCCAACGACTTCATCGTGCTCTTCCTCGGGCTCGAGACGCTGTCGTTGGCCGTCTACATCCTGGCCGCCATGCACCTGCGCCGGGCCCAGTCGCAGGAGGCCGGCATGAAGTACTTCGTGCTCGGCGCCTTCTCCTCGGCCTTCCTGCTCTACGGCATCGCCCTCATCTACGGCGCCACCGGTTCGACCAACTTCATCCACATCAAGAACTTCTTCGGCACCTCCACCACGGCCGCCGGCGTCACCGGGGGCAACGTGCCCATGCACGACGGGCTGCTGCTGGTCGGCCTGGTGCTGGTGCTGGTGGGGCTGGGCTTCAAGGTGGCGGCCGTGCCGTTCCACTCCTGGCAGCCCGACGTCTACGACGGGTCACCCACCCCGGCGGTGGCGTTCATGGCCGGCGCGGTCAAGGCCGCCGCCTTCGCCGCCTTCGTGCGGGTCTTCGTCCTCACCTTCTCCAACTACGTGAACGACTGGCGCCCCATCCTGTGGGTGCTGGCCGCCCTGTCGCTGCTGCTCGGCGCGGTGCTGGCCATCGTGCAGACCAGCGTCAAGCGCACGCTGGCCTACTCGTCGATCAACCATGCCGGGTTCATCCTGCTGGCCGTGTCCGCGGCCAACGCCGCGGGCACCTCCGCCGTGCTGTTCTACGTGGCCGCCTACACGTTCATGGTGGCCGGGTCCTTCGCCGTGGTCGGCGTGGTGGCCGGCCGGGGCGACGGGCGCACCACCCTCGAGGACTACCGGGGCCTGTCGCGCTCCAACCCGCTGCTGGCCGGCGTGCCTGACCGTGTTCCTGCTGTCCCAGGCCGGCATCCCGTTCACCGCCGGCTTCTTCGCCAAGTTCCTGGCCGTCGACTCGGTGCTGGACAACCACGTCTACTGGCTGGCCATCGTGGCCATGTTGTCGAGCGCCATCGCCGCCTTCCTGTACCTGCGCATCGTGGTGTTCATGTACCTGGGCGACCAGGACGAGGCGCCGGCCGAGCCCCGCATCCGGGTGCCGTTCGGCACCAAGGTGGCGATCAGCCTGTGCCTGCTGGTCACCATCGGCGTCGGGATCATGCCCGAACTGTTCGACGGACCCGCCGATCACGGCGTGCCGTACCTGGTCGAACCCCCGGCGCCCACGGCCGCGCCGGTGGGCAAGTAGTCGTTGCGCCGCCGCGCCCGGTCGTGTCCGACCGGAGATTTCATGACCCCACCTCGGCTTCACTAGGCTCCGACGACGATGCCCTACTCGGAATTCGTGCGTCAGTACCTGACCGTCGCCCTCATGGGCGGCCTGGCTCTGGTGTTGATCGGCACCCTGCTCGGCGTGATCGGACGGGCCATCCGGCCCGACCGGCCCCAGGAGCAGAAGTACCTCACCTACGAGAGCGGAGTCGACCCGGTGGGCGCCGGGTGGGCCCAGACCCAGGTCCGCTACTACATCTTCGCGGTGCTCTTCGTGATGTTCGACGTCGAGGCCGTGTTCATCTTCCCGTGGGCCACCCAGCTGGAGGTCTACGGCACGTTCGGACTGGTCGAGATGGCGATCTTCATCGTCATCCTGGCCCTCGGCCTGGCCTATGCCTGGCGGAAGAAGGTGCTGCAGTGGGTCTAGTCGAGAGCGGCAAGATGCCCAAGCCGCTGACCACCTTGCTCAACCGCGCCCGGCAGTACTCGATGTGGGTCTACCAGTGGGGTCTGGCCTGCTGCGCCATCGAGATGGGCGCCGCCTTCGCCTCGCCCCGCTACGACGTCATGCGCCTGGGCGTGATCCCGTTCCCGTCCAGCCCCCGCCAGGCCGACTTCGTGGTCGTGTCGGGCACGGTGACCGACAAGATGGCGCCCGCCCTGCTGCGCCTGTACGAGCAGATGCCCGATCCCAAGTACGTCATCAGCATGGGCAGCTGCGCCAACTGCGGCGGGCCCTACTGGGACAGCTACTCGGTGACCAAGGGCGTCGACCAGCTCATCCCGGTCGACATCTACGTCCCCGGCTGCCCGCCGCGGCCCGAGGCCCTGCTCGAGGGCATCCTGCTGCTCCAGGAGCACATCCGCAACGAGGACATGGCCGCGCGCTGGCGAGGTGATTCGGTTGTCGTCGCCTGAGGGCGGGGCCACCGAGGCCGCCAGCTCGGAGCCCGAAGACGAGGCACCGCCGGTCGACGAGCGCCGCCAGGCGCTGCTCGAGTCGTTCCAGGCCGAGCTGGGCGACGACCTGGTCGGTTCCCACATCCGTCCCGGCGACGACCTGTGGATCCGGGTGTCGAACGAGGCGTGGCGCACCGCCGGCGACGTGGCCCGCCACAAGCTCGACTGCACCTACTTCGACTTCCTCTCGGTCATCGACTGGCTGCCGTCGCCCTTCGGGCGCGACATGGACAGCCAGGAGGACATCATCGTGCACGGGGCCGAGCGCCAAGGACGTCGGCGCCGATGGCCACCGGCTACGCCGGGGGCGACACCCGCATGCAGGTGTTCGCCCGCGTGGTCTCGCTGGCCGGCGGCTACGGCCTCACGCTCAAGGCCGACCTGGCCGACGTCGAGCCCTCGGTGGCCACCTGGGTGCCGGTCTACGCCGGGGCCAACTGGCACGAGCGCGAGGCCTGGGAGATGTTCGGGGTCGACCTTCGTGGGGCACCCCAACCTGGTCCACATGTACCTGCCGGGCGACTTCGAGGGTCACCCCATGCGCAAGGACTTCCCGCTGCTGGCCCGCCGGGTCAAGCCCTGGCCCGGCATCGTGGACGTCGAGCCCATGCCCGGCGGCGACGACGACGAGCCGAGCCGAGGAGGGGGCAGCCGAATGACGGCCATCTCCGATCGCGCCCAGCTGGCGGCTCTGGCCGCCCAGGCGGCCGACAACCGCATCAACGTCGACTACGAGTCCGAGGGCATGACCCTCAACATCGGCCCGCAGCACCCGGCCACCCACGGCACGTTGCGCATCGTGGCCAAGCTGGACGGCGAGCAGGTGGTGTCGGCCGAGCCCATCGCCGGCTACATGCACCGGGGCTACGAGAAGCTGACCGAGGTCCGCACCTACCCGCAGGTGACGACGCTCATCAACCGCATCGACTGGCTGGGCAGCTTCGCCAACGAGGTGCCCGTTCATCCTGGCCGCCGAGAAGCTGATGGAGATCGAGGCGCCGCCCCGGGCCCAGTACATCCGCACCATCCTCTTCGAGCTGAGCCGCATCGCCAACATCTCGCTGTTCCTCGGCGACCTGGGCATCCAGCTCGGTGGCCTGTCGGTGGGCTTCTACGCCTTCCGCGACCGCGAGTTCGTGCTCAACCAGATCGAGGCGGTCACCGGCGGGCGCTTCCACCCCAACTTCGACCGCATCGGCGGCCTCAAGGACGACCTGCCCAAGGGCTGGATCGCCGAGACGCACGTGGCCATGGAGAAGCTGCGGGCGTTCTGCGACGAGGTCGACGACATCCTCATCGGCAACGAGATCTTCCAGAAGCGCACCCGGGGCGTCGGGCATCATCCCGCCCGAGATCGCCAAGTCCTACGGGCTGAGCGGGCCCAACGCCCGGGGCAGCGGCATCGACTGGGACCTGCGCCGCGACCAGTGCCCGCCCGGGCTGGTCTACGACCAGGCCGACTGGAAGGTGTGGACCCACCCCGACGGCGACGCCTTCGCCCGCTCGTGGATCCGCCTGCAGGAGACCCGCGAGGCCACCAAGATCGTGGACCAGCTGCTGGACTCGATCCCCAGCGGCCCGATCATGGCCAAGGTGCCCCGCATCATCAAGGTGCCCGAGGGCGAAGCCTGGGTGGCCACGGAGAACCCGCTCGGCGAGATGGGCTACTACGTGGTGAGCAAGGGCGACCTGGTGCCGTTCCGGGTGAAGATCCGCTCGGCCTCGTTCAACAACGTCTCGATTGTGCCCTGGGTGTGCCGCGGCGTCTACGTTCCCGACGTCATCACCATCCTCGCCAGCCTCTACTTCATCCTCGGTGACATCGATCGATGATCCACGTCTTCACCTCGTTGCAGCCCGCCTACTGGCAGTCGACCATCATCAAGCTGGTGGTGGCGGCCATCGTCGTCCCCACCACCGCCCTGATCCTGGGCATCGTCTTCCTGTTCAAGGTGATGTCGTGGATGCAGAGCCGCAAGGGACCCCAGGAGGCCGGCCCCCGGGGTCTGCTCCAGCTGCTGGCCGACGGCGCCAAGTTCGTCCAGAAGGAAGATCTGATCCCCGACAAGGCCGATCGGATCGTGTTCAAGACGGCTCCGCTCGTCGTGCTGATGTCGACGCTGCTGCTCTACGCGGTGCTGCCGGCCAGCGAGCACCTGGTCATCGCCAACCTGGACGTGGGCATCTTCTTCGCCCTGGCCGTGTCGTCGCTGTCGGTCATCGGCGTGCTGATGGCCGGCTGGGGTTCGGCCAACAAGTACTCCCTCATGGGCGCCCTGCGCGGCGGCGGCCAGCTCATCGCCTACGAGCTGCCCATGGTCCTGGCCGTGGTCGGGGTGGTCATCCAGGCCGGCACGCTGAGCCTCAACGGCATCGTCGAGGCCCAGGCCAACGGCTCGATCTTCGGCTTCTCCGGCCTGGGCAACCCGTTCATCCTCACCCAGTTCGTCGGCTTCTTCATCTTCCTGGCCGCCGTGCAGGCCGAGCTCACCCAGCCGCCGTTCGACATGCCCGTGGCCGAGTCCGAGCTGGTCGGCGGCTACCAGGTGGAGTACTCGGGCTTCCGCTTCCTGACGTTCTTCCTGGCCGAGTTCGCCACCGCCTTCGCCTTCGCCGGCATCGCCGCCACGCTGTTCCTGGGCGGCTGGTGGTTCCCGGGCGTGGACCCCTCGAGCAACGCCTACTGGGTGCTCGGGCCGGTGGTGCTGTTCGTCAAGATCATGATCGTCTCGTTCATCATCTTCTGGGTGCGCTTCACCTACCCTCGCTTCCGCGAGGATCAGCTCCAGGCCTTCGCCTGGAAGTGGCTGATCCCCATCTCGCTGCGTCAACATCCTGGTCACCGCGATCCTGAAGGTGGCGTTCTGATGCCCGACATCCCCGGCAAGGGCCTGATCAAGGGGCTGGGCGTGACCTTCGGCGAGATGGTCAAGACGCTCAAGCCCGACAGCATGGGCGGCGGGCCGGCCACCGTCGACTACCCGCACGTCAAGGAAGCGCCGGTGCCCGCGGGCCCGGGGCGTCATCGCCCTGCACGAGGAGAACTGCACGGCCTGCATGCTGTGCTCGCGCGAGTGCCCGGACTGGTGCATCTACATCGAGGCCCACAAGTACCTGGCCCCGCCCCGGCGCGAAGGCGGCAAGCCTCGCCAGAAGAACGCGCTCGACCGCTTCGACATCGACTTCTCGCTGTGCATGTACTGCGGGATCTGCGTCGAGGTCTGCCCGTTCGAGGCCCTCTTCTGGAGCCCCGAGTTCGAGTACTCCGAGCCCCGCATCGCCGAGCTGCTGCACGACAAGTCGCGCCTGGCCGAGTGGATGGAGACCG
This sequence comes from uncultured Microthrixaceae bacterium, assembly GCA_963793965.1. Lineage (GTDB taxonomy): Bacteria > Actinomycetota > Acidimicrobiia > Acidimicrobiales > Acidimicrobilacustridaceae > UBA4742. The sequence continues at coordinate 35,722 of CAWCCB010000001.1, read as the reverse complement.
TGCCCGACTTCGAGCCCTACGAGGCCGGGTCGGAGCAGAAGGTCAAGAAGGTGCCGACCTGATGCTCGCGCAGCTCTGGGTGGCCGAGAACATCGCCTTCGGCATCATCGCCCTCATCATGGTGGTGGCGGCCATCCGCGTGGTCACCACCCGCAACATCGTGCACGCCGCCCTGTACCTGGTGCTGGTGCTGGCCGGCGTGGCCGCCCAGTACATCCTGCTGGCCGCCGAGTTCGTGGCCATCACCCAGGTCCTGGTCTACATCGGGGCCATCGTGGTGCTGTTCCTGTTCGGCATCATGTTGACCCGGGCGCCGATGGGGGCGATGCACGACACCGACAACGAGCAGCGCCTGGTGGGCGCGGCCATCTCGGTCATCCTGCTCGGCGTCATGGGCTACACGCTGTGGAAGGCCTTCGGCCACCAGCAGTTCCAGGACCTCTCGGTCCAGACCACCCAGCAGGTGGCGAACTCGATCTTCAGCACCTACCTGATCCCCTTCGAGGTCGTGTCGGTCCTGCTGCTCGCCGCGCTCATCGGCGCCATCGTGTTGGCCAGGCGGGACTGATGCTGCTCAACCAGTTCCTCCTGCTCGGCGCCTTCCTGTTCTGCACCGGGGTCTACGGCGTGCTGGCCCGGCGCAACGGCGTGATGGTGCTCATGTCGGTCGAGCTGATCCTCAACGCCGTCAACATCAACCTGGTCGCCTTCGGCGCCTACCTGCACGATCCCTCGGGCCAGGTGTTCGCCCTGTTCGTGATCGCCGTCGCCGCCGCCGAGGTGGGCGTGGGCCTGGCCTTGGTGCTGATGATCTACCGCAACCGCCACAGCATCGATGTCGACGACGTCGACCTCATGAAGGGCTGATCTCACAGGTGACCGATCCCTTCATGCTGACCCACGTCTGGGTGATCCCCGCCATCATGGCGGTCTCGTTCGTCGCTCATCCTGCTGATCGGCAAGCGCCTGCCCGAGAAGGCCTGCTCGGCCATCGGCATCGGGGCGGTGGGCATCTGCTTCGTGCTGTCCAGCTGGGCCGGGATCCAGTGGATCCAGCGGGTCAACGACCCGCCCAAGGTCCAGGCCTCGGCCCTGAGCGCGGCCAACACCCAGGCCGACGGTCGACCGCTGCGGCCCGCGGTGTCGGGTGTGATCCAGCCCGGTCGGGCCAAGGTCTCCGAGTCGCGCCCCGCCGAGGAGAAGCCGGTCGGGCCCGTGGTCGAGCGCATCACCTGGTTCCAGATCGCCGGGGTCCACTTCGAGCTGGGCACCTTGGCCGACGGCCTGTCGGTGATGATGCTGTTCACCGTCACGCTCATCTCGCTGCTGGTCCACATCTACTCGACCGAGTACCTGCACGGCGACCGCCGCTTCACCCACTACTACGCCTTCCTGAGCCTGTTCACCGCGGCGATGCTCTTCTACGTCATCTCCTCCAACACCCTGCAGATGCTGACCGGGCTGGGAGCTGGTGGGCGTGTGCTCGTTCGTGCTGATCGGGCACTGGTGGGAGGAGCAGCGCAACACCGACGCCGCCCTCAAGGCGTTCCTGACCAACCGGGTGGGTGACGTGGGCCTGCTCATCGGGGTGGTGCTCACCTTCTTCGCGGCCGGGGCGTCGAGCTTCGACGTCCTCCACATCAACCAGGCCGCCCTGTCGCGGCGGAGTGTCGGCCACGCTGCTGCTGATCGGGGCCCTGTGCCTGTTCGGCGGCGTGACCTCCAAGTCGGGCCAGTTCCCGCTGCACACCTGGCTGCCCGACGCCATGGCCGGTCCCACGCCGGTGTCGGCCCTCATCCACGCCGCCACCATGGTGGTGGCCGGCGTCTACCTGATCGCCCGGCTCTACCCGGTCTTCTTCAACGGGCTCCACATCGGCACCGGCAACCTGAACTACGTGGCCTTCATCGGCGCCTTCACCACCGTGTTCGGGGCCTCGCTGGCCTTCGTGCAGACCGACATCAAGCGGGTGCTGGCCTACTCGACCATCTCCCAGCTCGGCTACATGGTCATGGGCCTGGGCGTCGGCGCCTGGACGGGTGGCGTGTTCCACCTGTTCACCCACGCCTTCTTCAAGGGCTGCCTGTTCCTGTGCGCCGGCTCGGTCAGCCTGGCCGCCCACCACACCTTCGACATGCGGGAGATGGGCGGGCTGCGCAAGTACATGCCCCGCACGTTCTGGGCCTTCACCCTGTCCATGGCCGCCTTGATCGCCCTGCCGCCCTTCGCCGGGTTCTGGTCCAAGGACGAGGTCCTGGCCGGGGCCGCCCAGGGCCAGCACGGCGGCGCCTACTGGTTGATGCTGGTCTTCGGCCTGATCACCGCCTTCATGACCGCGGCCTACATGATCCGGGCTTGGTGGATGACCTTCTTCGGCGAGTACCGCGGCCACGGCACCCCCCACGAGTCGCCGGCCGTCATCACCGATCCCCCTGCTCATCCTGTCGGTCTTCTCGGTCGCCATCGGCTGGCTGAACATCCCCGGCTTCACCAAGTTCGAGACCTACGTGCAGCCCAGCTTCCTGTTCCCGCCGTTGGAGACCATCAAGTTCAACCCGATCACCGCCGTGCTCTCGGTCGGTCTGGCTGCTCTGGGCATCTTCCTGGCCTGGCAGTACTACGCCTGGCGGCGCAGCCCGTTCATGGGCCTCACCGAGCGCAGCGCCTTCTTCGCCTGGTGCCACCGGGCCATGCAGAACAAGTACGGCCTCGACGTGCTCTACAGCGACTGGATCGCCGGCACGGTCAAGGGCAGCATCGCCGCCGGGGCCAACTGGTTCAACCAGCGCATCATCGACGCGGTGCCCAACGGCGCCGGCAAGGGCGCGGTGGCCACCGGACGGGTGGTCTACGGCGACTTCGACCAGAAGGTGCTCGACGGCGTGATCGTCGCCTCCGGCGGCGGGGCCGAGGCATCCGGCCAGGCCCTCAGCCACATCCAGACCGGCAAGGTCCAGCAATACGCCGCGCTGCTGTTCGCAGCCGCCGCCATCCTCGCCGTCATCTTCGTCTTCGCCACCTAGGAGCTTGGGACACCAACGATGACTTCCTTTCTCAACCATTGGGGGCTGACGCTCGCCACGTTCATCCCCTTGGTGGGTGTGGCCATCATGTTGCTCATCCCACGCGCCGAGGAGGAGCTCCACAAGATCGTGGCGCTGGTGACCAGCCTGGCGGTGGGCGTGGTCGGCATCCTGCTGTTCACCCACTTCGACTACACCCGCTCGGTGCAGCACCCGCGGGGTTCGGCCGACCTGCAGTTCGTGATCAACAAGGACTGGATCACGATCATCAACAGCCACTACCACATGGGTCTCGACGGCATCTCGCTGCCCATGGTGGCCCTCACCATGCTGGTCGTGCCGCTGTGCATCATCTACTCGTGGAAGCACTTCCCCGAGCCGCACAACCCCAAGGCCTTCCTCATCCTCATCCTGATCCTCGAGACCGGGATGGTGGGCACCTTCCTGGCCCAGGACCTGATCCTGTTCTTCGTGTTCTTCGAGGTCGTGCTGCTGCCGATGTACTTCATGATCGGCGTGTGGGGCGGCGAGCAGCGCCAGTACGCCTCGATCAAGTTCTTCCTGTTCACGCTGTTCGGCTCGGCGCTGATGATCGTCAGCTTCCTGGCGCTCTACTTCCTGTCCAGCCCCATCAGCGTCAACGGCCACGCCGCCGGTGCACACCTTCGACATGACCCTGCTGCCGCTGGCCGCCCGGGGCATCTCGTCGACCGCCGCGCTGTTGATCTTCGGCGGCATGTTCATGGGCTTCGGCATCAAGGTGCCGATCTTCCCGTTCCACACCTGGCTGCCCGACGCCCACACCCAGGCGCCCACCGTGGGCTCGGTCATCCTGGCCGCGGTGCTGCTGAAGCTCGGCACCTACGGCTTCATCCGCATCGCCCTGCCCATCCTGCCCACCGCGGCCCAGACCTGGGCCCCCTGGATCGGGCTGTTAGGCGTCATCGGCATCATCTACGGCGCGCTGTGCTGCCTGGCCCAGACCGACATGAAGCGGCTCATCGCCTTCTCCTCGGTCTCGCACATGGGCTTCGTGATGCTGGCCATCTCGACGCTGACCACCTTCGGCATCAACGCCGCCATCTTCGGCATGGTGGCCCACGGCCTGATCACCGGCATCCTGTTCTTCGTGGCCGGCTCCACCAAGGACCGCTACCACACGCTCGAGATCAAGCGGCTGGGCGGCATGCTCCAGTCGATGCCCCACATGGGCTGGATCCTGGGCTTCGCCACCATGGCCTCGCTGGGCCTGCCCGGCCTGGCCGGTTTCTGGGGCGAGTTCCCCGCCATCCTGTCCGCCTACCAGCCCAACCTGCCCAACCTGGCCCTGTTCCGGGTGTTCATGGTGATCGCCGCGCTGGGCACGGTGCTGGCCGCCGGCTACCTGCTGTGGCTCTACCAGCGGGCGGCGTTCGGGGTGCCGTCCGAGGAGTTCGCCCACGATCCGCACCTGCACGACGTGACCGTGCCCGAGTGGATCGCCTGGCTGCCCATGCTGGTCGGCATCCTCATCCTGGGCTTCTTCCCGAACCTCATCTTCAAGACGACCGACCCGGCCGTGACCAGCCAGGTCGTGGCCAGCAACGTCCGCGTGGCCGCGGGGAACTGACCGACCCATGCCCGTGTTGCTGACCGCGACCTCCTGGCAGGCCCCCAAGGTCGACTACCACGCGCTCGCGCCGCTGATCGTGCTGACGGGCGTGATCGTGCTGATGATCGTGGTCGACCTGTTCGCCGGGCGCGATGCCAAGGGCGCGCTGTCCTCGCTGGCCGGCATCGGCCTGCTGGGCGCGGCCATCCCCCTCATCACGCTGGCCGTCAACGGGGCCGACCGCTCGATGTTCGGCGGCGCCTTCGTGGTCGACCACTTCGCCCTGGTGCTCGACGCGGTGTTCGTCATCGCCGGCTACGTGGTGGTGCTGCTGTCCACCAACTACATCGCCGAGGGCGACTACTGGGAGGGGGAGTACTACATCCTCATCCTCAGCTCGGTGCTGGGCATGATGGTCATGGCCTCGGCCCGGGACCTGATCACCATCTTCGTGGCCCTCGAGCTGCTGTCGGTGCCCGCCTACATGCTGGCCGCCTTCCGCAAGCGCGACCTGCGCAGCAACGAGGCCGGGCTCAAGTACTACCTGATGGGCGTGTTCGCGTCGGGCGTGATGCTCTACGGCATGTCGCTCATCTACGGCTTCACCGGCTCGACCGTGCTGGTGGAGATCGGCCAGCAGGTGAACCACCTGGGCAGCTCCAAGCCGATCGTCAGCCTGGCCATCGTGTTCATGATCATCGGCTTCGCCTTCAAGGTGTCAGCCGTGCCGTTCCACACCTGGGCGCCCGACACCTACGAGGGGGCGCCCACCCCGGTGGCCGCCTTCTTGGCCACCGCGTCCAAGACCGCCGGCTTCGTGGCCCTCATGGAGCTGATCTTCGTGGGGTTCTTCGGGCGCCACAACATCTACGAGCCGCTCATGTGGGCCCTGGCCGCCGCCTCCATGACGGTGGGCAACCTGATCGCACTGCGCCAGACCAACGTGGTGCGCATGCTGGCCTACTCGGGCATCGCCCAGGCCGGCTACATCATGGCGCCGCTGGCGGTGGCCGGCAGCAGCGGGCCGGTGGGCGCCGACGCGGTGCGCGCCGTGATCACCTACCTGGCCATCTACGTGGTCATGAACCTGGGTGCCTTCGCGGTGGTGATCGCGGTGGCCCGCAAGACCCGGTCGGCCGAGCTGACCAGCTTCTCGGGCCTGTTCGAGTACGCGCCCGGCCTGGCCGTGGCCATGCTCATCTTCCTGGCCTCGCTGGCCGGGATCCCGCCCATGGCCGGCTGGTTCGCCAAGTTCTTGATCTTCCGCACCCTGGTGGCACCGGGGACCACCTCCGGGTACGTGCTGGCCGTGGTGGTCGGCGTCAACTCGGTGATCGCCCTCTTCTACTACCTGCGGGTGATCCGCTACATGTTCTTCGAGCCGGCCATCGACGGCGACCTCACGCCCATCCGGGTCCCCGTGTCGCTGACCGTAGCCCTGGTGCTGACCGTGGGTGTCACCCTGATCTGGGGTGTGTTCCCGGCCGCCGTCACCCACTTCACCGACACGGTGTCCTTCGCCCTCGGTCGATAGGTGGCCGGCCGTCAGCTCGGGGAGCCCACCCCGCTGACCCAGGCGCTGATCGACGAGATCCACCGGCAGGGCCCGATGGGCTTCGACCAGGTGGTCGACCGCGCCCTGTATGACCCCGACCACGGCTTCTACGCCACCGGCGGTCGGGCCGGGCGACGCGGCGACTTCCTGACCAGCCCGGAGGTGGGCCCCCTGTTCGGCGCGGTGATGGCCCGGGCCCTCGACCAGTGGTGGACCGAGCTGGGATCGCCCGATCCGTTCACCGTGGTGGAGGCGGGCGCCGGGGTGGGCACCCTGGCTCGGGCCGTGCTGGCCGCCGAGCCCGCCTGTGCCCCGGCCCTGCACTACGTGCTGGTCGAGCGGTCCGACGCGCTGCGGGCCCGCCACCGCGACCACCTCGACCTGATCGACGAGCCCGGAGCCATGGCCGGCCAGGCTGGCCAGACGGGTGGCGGGCCCTGGGTGGTGTCGTGCGCCGAGCTCCCGAACGGGCCCCTGACCGGGGTGGTGCTGGCCAACGAGCTGTTGGACAACCTGGCGCTTCGGTCTGGTCGAGCGCGGCCCGGCGGGCTGGCGTGAGGTCCGGGTGGACGTGGACGGCGCCGGCACCGATCTGGTCGAGACCACCGTGGCGGCCCAGCCGGAGGTGGCGGACTGGGCCGACCGGCTGGCGCCGGACGCGGTGCTCGGGGCCCGGATCCCCGATCAGCGCCAAGCCCGTCAGTGGGTGGCCGCCGGCTTGGATCGCCTGGCGCGGGGGTGGCTGGTGATCCTCGACTACGCCGACACCACCGCCTCGATGGCGCGCCGAGCCCAGTCGGAATGGCTGCGCACCTACCAGGGCCACGGCCGGGGCGGTCCGCCGCTGCGCGACCTCGGTCACCAGGACGTGACCTGCGAGGTGGCCACCGACCAGCTGGCCCTGGTTCGCCCGCCCGAACGGGCCGAGTCCCAGGCCGCCTTCCTGGGGCGCCACGGACTGGCCGACCTGGTCGACGAGGGCCGCCAGGTGTGGGCGCAGCGGGCCCACATCGGCGACCTGGCGGCCATCCGGGCCCGCTCGCGGGTCGGCGAAGGCGAGGCGCTGATCGACCCGACCGGGCTGGGCGGCTTCGCCGTCCTGCAGTGGCACCAGGGCTGATCCGAGCCGGAACCGGCGTGGGCTCCCAGGGCTTCAGCCACTCGCGGTGCGGCACTAGTGTTGCGCCATGTCTACGGCGGAACGCGTTCCTTTGTCGCGCGACCGGATCATCTCGGTGGCGGTCGAGTTGGTCGATCGGTACGGGCTCGATGCCCTCAGCATGCGCAAGCTAGGCGCGGCCCTGGGGGTCGAGGCCATGTCGCTCTACAACCACGTCGAGAACAAGGACGACGTCCTCGACGGGATGCTCGAGCTGGTCATGTGCCAGATCCGCATACCCGGTCCCGACGCGCCCTGGGACGAGCGGCTGCGCGCCCTGGCCAACGAGATCCGGCGCGCCGGACTCGAGCACCCCGGCGTGCTCCCCCTGTTCGGGACGCGCCCGATCGCCACGGCCGAGGGCTTCGCTCCGGTGGAAGCCATCCACGAGACGCTGGTGGACGCCGGGTTCGCCACCGAGCGGGGGGTGCACGCGGTGGTCTACGTGGCCGCCTTCGTGCTCGGCTACCTGCGCATCGACCTGGGTCGACTGGCTCCACCCCCCGGCGATCCCGACGGCCCCTATGGCTCGTGGGTGGGCCCCGAACACGAGCGGGCCGCGGAGTTCGGCCAGAGCCTGCTGGCCCAGGACTGGGACGAGGAGTTCGAGCGCTGCCTCGACCTGGTGATCGAATCCCTGCGGGCGCTGATCGCGAATCCGGCCAGCGTGGCGGAGTGACCCCCGGCAGGCGGCGGCGGGCCGGGCGGTAGGCTCGGCCCGTATCGCAGCCGAGCAAGGGGACCAGTGGCCATGGCTGAGCCGACCATCGAGGACTATCTGCTCGAGAGCCGGACCTTTCCACCGTCCCCCGAGTTCCAGGACCGGGCCCTGGTGGCTGACCGGTCCCTCTACCAGGAGGCCGAAGAGGACTACGTGGCCTTCTGGGCCCGCCAGGCCCGTGAGCTGATCAGCTGGTCCCGCGACTTCGACGAGCCCCTGGAGTGGGACCTGCCCTTCGCCAAGTGGTTCGTGGGCGGAACCCTCAACGTCTCCTACAACTGCCTCGACCGCCACGTCGAGGCCGGGCTGGGCGACAAGGTGGCCTACCACTGGGAGGGTGAGCCGGGCGACACCCGCACCATCACCTACGCCCAGCTCTCCGACGAGGTGAACCGGTTCGCCAACGTGTTGAAGTCACTCGGCGTGGAGCGCGGTGACCGCGTCGGGATCTACATGCCCATGATCCCGGAGCTGCCGGTGGCCATGCTGGCCTGCACGCGCATCGGCGCCGCCCACTCCTGCATCTTCGGAGGGTTCTCGCCCGACTCCATCGTGGACCGGGTCAACGACGCCCAGGCCAAGGTCATCGTGACCGCCGACGGCGGCTTCCGCCGCGGCGCGCCGGCCATGCTCAAGCCGGCGGTGGACACGGCCGTGGTCTCCACGCCTTCGGTCACCGCCGTGGTGGTGGTGGCCCGGGTCACCGACCACCCGGCCTCGCCCGAAGGGACCGGAGTCGACATGGTGGCCGGGCGCGACCACTGGTACCACGACCTCATGGCCACGGCCAGCGCCGAATGCCCGCCCGAGCAGATGGACAGCGAAGACCTGCTGTACCTGCTCTACACGTCCGGCACCACGGCCAAGCCCAAGGGCATCATGCACACCACCGGCGGCTACCTGACCCAGGTGGTCTTCAGCCACCGCTACGTCTTCGACCTGCATCCCGATGAGGACGTGTACTGGTGCGCGGCCGACATCGGCTGGGTCACCGGTCACAGCTACATCGTCTACGGCCCGCTGGCCAACGGCGCCACCTCGGTCATCTACGAGGGCACGCCTGACACCCCGGGCCGCGATCGGCTGTGGTCGATCGTCGAGCGCTACGGCGTGACCCAGCTCTACACGGCCCCCACCGCCATCCGAACCTTCATGAAGTGGGGGGACCAGGAACCGGCCGGCCACGACCTGTCCAGCCTGCGGGTGCTGGGCACGGTGGGCGAGCCCATCAACCCCGAGGCGTGGATGTGGTACCACACCCACATCGGGGGTCAACGCTGCCCGATCGTGGACACGTGGTGGCAGACCGAGACCGGGGCCCACATGGTGGCGCCGCTGCCCGGCGTGGTCACCACCAAGCCGGGTTCGGCCACGTTCCCGCTGCCCGGCATCTCGGTCGAGGTGGTCGACGACGCCGGCCACCCCATCACCAAGGGTGGCGGGTACCTCACCATCACCGAGCCTTGGCCCGCCATGCTGCGAGGCATCTGGGGTGACCCGGAGCGCTACCGCGAGACGTACTGGAACACCTACCAGGGCCGGTACTTCGCGGGCGACGGCTGCAAGATCGACGACGACGGCTACCTGTGGCTGCTGGGTCGGGTTGATGACGTGATGAACGTCTCGGGCCACCGGGTGTCGACCACCGAGGTCGAGTCCGCGCTGGTGGACCACCCGGCCGTGGCCGAGGCCGCGGTGGTGGGGGCGGCCGACGCCACCACCGGACAAGCCATCATCGGCTACGTCATCCTGCGGGGCACGGTGGAGCCGACCCCGGAGCTGGTGGAGGAGATCCGCCAGCACGTGGCCACCAAGATCGGTCCCACCGCTCGGCCCAAGGCCGTGCTGGTGGTCCCCGACCTGCCCAAGACCCGCAGCGGCAAGATCATGCGGCGCCTGCTGCGCGACGTGGCCGAGGGTCGTGATCTGGGCGACACCACCACCCTGGCCGACGCCGGGGTGGTCGACGACATCCGCCGGCGGGCCGCGGAAGCCCCGTCGGAGGGTTGACCAGGGGTGTCCACCAAGCGCAAGAGCAATCCCGGTGCCAAGTCCCGTTCCGCGTCCAAGGGCCTGTCGGGCCGGGTGACCCCGTCCCGGTCGTCATCGGGTGCCTCCGCCGGATCGGCCTCCTCGACCCGATCCGACGGGTCGGCCAAGTCGGCCAAGTCGGCCAGATCGGCCAAGTCGGAGCGGTCCAGCCGGCCGGCCGAGCCCGATCTCAACGTGGCGGCCGTCGATCGGCTGGTCGCCCGGGTCAACGAGGCCCTGCCCCGGGGCCGGGTGCGCTCGGCCTTCTCCGGCACCTCGGGCCTGTCACCCAACGCGGTGACGGTGGTCGGGGCACTGCCCGGGGTGGTGGTGGTGGCGGTGGCGGTGGCCAGCAAGCGGCCGGTGCTGCTGCTGGTGGCCCTGCTGGTGATGGCCGCGGCCATCGTGGCCGTCATGCGGTTCGGCAACACCACCCGGGTGGTGGCCGAGCTGCCCGACGAGCTGGTGGTGTTCACGTCGCGCCGGGGGACGCTCGAGCCCTACCACCGGGGTCCGGTGGCTGTGGAGATCCGCCCCTACTTCGACAGTCGCTGGCTCAAGGTGGTGGTCGCAGGCGACCAGCTCTTCGTGTCCAAGCGGGCTTTCGGGGCCGTGGTGCGTGAACTGGCCGGCGAGGACGCCGACCCCGAGGAACCGGCTGACGACCCCGAGACCGACGGCGCAGGCGGGGAGTCCTGAGCCGGTGGCCCCACCGACGGCCCACGACCCCGAGAACTGGCAGTGGCACGCGGGCCAGGTGTCGCCGGGCACCGCCGTCGTCTTCGACCTCGACGGCGTGCTCTCCGACGCGGTCGGGCGCCAGCACTACCTCGAACGGCCCTTTCGGGACTGGGAGGCGTTCTTCGAGGCCTGCGGGGACGATCCGCTCATCGACGAGGTGGCCCGCCTGCTGGAGGTGATCGGTCCCGAGCACCAGATCGTGCTGCTGACGGCACGCCCGATCCGGGTCCAGCGCCAGACCCTGGGGTGGCTGGAGCGATATCAGCTGCGCTGGGACCTGCTGATCATGCGCGACTACGGGGACTACGGCGCGTCCCGGGAGTTCAAGCGCCGCACCGTGTACGAGTTGCGGGCCTTCGGCTTCGACCTGCGGTTGGCCTTCGAGGACGATCGCCGCAACTACGACATGTTCCACGCCGAGGGCATCCCCTGCGTGTACATCCACTCCGGCTACTACGAATAGCCGCGGACCGGGTCCTGTCACCGGCGGGCGCTGCGGGGCCGCTCGCAAGCTCGCTCTCCGCAGCTGGTCCCGCCGGCGCCACCCGGTCCGCTCCGCTCGTTCCCGAGTCGGAGGGACCTCCACTGGTGCTGCGCGGACAAGGGCTAGTCGCGGAAGTTGCTGAACTGCAGGGGGATGCCGAAGTCGTGCTCCTTGAGGGCGGCGATCACGGACTGGAGGTCGTCGCGCTTCTTGCCGCTGACGCGGAGCTGGTCGCCCTGGGTCTGGGACTGGATGCCCTTCAGGCTGAGCCCCTTGATGAAGACGTTGAGCTTGCGGGCGTTGTCGCTGGAGATGCCGGCGTTGAGCGTCGCCATCTGGCGGACGGTGCCGCCGGCCGCATCCTCGACCTTGCCGTAGCTCACCGCCTTGAGCGACACCTTCCGGCGCACCAGCTTCTCCTCCAGGACCTGGCGCACGGCGTTGAGCCGGTCCTCGCTGACCGACTTCAGCTCGATGGTGTCGTCGCCCAGCTCGACGTTCGAGCCCGTCCCCTTGAAGTCGTAGCGGGTGGTCAGCTCACGCGCCGCCTGGTCGACCGCGTTGCGAATCTCTTGCTGGTCGATCTCGGACACCACATCGAAGGTCGGCATGTCGCGCAGACTAGTGCTGGCGCCGGGCGATGGGCGTGTCTCGTTTCGAGTGGCACGGGCCCAGCCGATAACGTGACGAGTTCCTGGGTCGGTGCCCGAGTGGCCAAAGGGAACGGGCTGTAAACCCGTCGGCATTGCCTACGGTGGTTCAAATCCACCCCGGCCCACCAATCGCTACAGCAGGCGTTGCATCACCATCACGTCGAGCCACTTGCCGAACTTGCGCCCCACCTCGCGTTCGAGTCCCACCTCCTCGAACCCGAGCTGGCGGTGCAGCTCGATGGAGGTGTCGTGGCCGCCCACGATGCGGGCGATCACCGTGTGGAACCCGTGCTGGGCGGCCAGCGCCATGAGCTCGGTCAGCAGCAGGCGGCCCAGGCCGGCGCCGCGTTGGTCGTGGCGCACGTAGACCGAGTCCTCGACGGTGGAGTTGTACGCCGGGCGATCGCGGAACGGGGACAGGGAGGCGAACCCGACCACCTGGTCACCGTCGGTGGCCACGATCACGGCATGGGCGCCCGAGCGGGCCTCCAGCCACTGCAGCTGCTCGGCCAGCGTGCGGGGGACGAGATCGAAGGTGACCGTCGAGGTGGACACCTCACGGTTGTAGATCTGTCGGATCGCCTCGGCGTCGCCCGCCTGGGCCAGTCGAATCTGCACCCGTCGACGGTAACAGCCGACCTTGGCTAGCACCGCGATGTTGGGACGGATGCGGCGATGGGTCCGGTCGGTGGGGGGCTTGTCGGCCACGGGCTCCACGATGGAGAGCTGGCCGGTGAGGGCCTCGACCCGGGCCCAGGCGGCCACGTCGGGGTCCTCGGTCAGGTAGATGACCTGCTGGTTGGTCGACGCCTTGGTCAGCAGCTCGAGGAGCTCGGGCTTGATGGCCGGGTCCACCTCGGTCAGCGCGTCGTCCACCAGCAGCGGGAAGCTCTCCCCGCCGGCACCCAACGACTTCAACCGGGCCAGTCGTTGCAACAGGGTGTGGGCCAGCTCGGCCCGGTTGTCCTCGGTGCCACCAGGCGCGGCGCCGATGGTCTGGCCGGCCGTACCCGACTCGCGCTCCTGGGCCAGCCGGCGGATCTGGCGGCGATGCTCCACCGCCCACGACACGGGGATGTCGCCCACCAGCACTCGCCATTCAGCCAGCGCGGCACGGTGCTCCTCGGCGGCCCGCATCATCAGCCGGCGGGCCTGATCGTTGCCCAGCAAGCCGTTGACCCGGTGGATCTGGAAGGTCAGGTACGAGGTCACCCCGACCGAGGCCAGCGCCTCTTCCTCGCGGCGGCGGGCCTGCTCCAGGCGCTGCCAGAAGGCGATCGACACCACCGTGGCGCCGATGGACAGCATGAGGAACGGGACCAGCAGGATGGGGCCGTAGATGGCGGCCATGGCGATGCCCAGGATGGCGGCGCCCGCCCCGCCGATGAAGGACAGGTAGCGGACCCGCTCGTTGTCGGCCTGCGCCTGTTCGAACTCGCGGTGGCGCTGCTCGATGCCGGCGTACACCAGGGCGTCCTCGGCGTCGGATCCGGCCGCCTGGGCCGTCTCGGCCAGGTGCTGCTCGCGGTCGCGCACCTTGTCGGCCACGTCCCACAGGCGGGCCTGGTCGACGCGGGCCAGCGTGTCCAGGTGGCGGTCGAGCTGGGACCGGGTGGCCAGGTCGCTCGGGCCCAGGCAGAGCTCGGCGCGGGCCTGGGCCGGATCGATGCCGGCCCGGCGCAGCACGTCGAGGCCGTGGGGGGTGGTGAAGGACTCGGTCACGTCAGCCGACCGGTCGATGTCGACCACGCGGTGGCGGCCACCTTCGGGCCGGAAGATGGCGTAGCGGGCGCCGGCGTCGGAGGCGATCTCGAGGTGCACGCCCGACCGTCCCGCACCCAGCCCCCCGATCAGCTCGGTGATCAGGCCCTCTCGTTCGAGTGGGCCCACGCCGGCGATCACGGTCAACCGGCGATGGAGGTCCAGGGAGTACGTTCGCTTGCCGGCCTCGATCACGAGTCGTTCGAAGTGCACCCTCGGAGGATCGGCGTCCCCGAGCCGGGACTTGAGCCGAAAGGCCTACGCTCGTGGGCCATCCGGCCCGACCTTCCTGGCCCTCCAGTCGGCAAGCCTCCCTGCGGGCGCCTTCGGCATCCGGCGCTCATCTATCCGGCGGCTCCGGCCTGGCGGCCTGCGCCTTCCGACGCGCCGGGGAAGCGAGTTGGGGCGCTGGGGGGTGCCGTGGCATGATGGACGGTCCGTTGTCGCAGGCTGACAGCGGGGTGCCCCCTTAGCTCAGTCGGCAGAGCGTTTCCATGGTAAGGAAAAGGTCGACAGTTCGATTCTGTCAGGGGGCTCACGCGCAGCGAGGCCGTCGTCCCACCCTGGTGGGAACCGGCCGAGACCTGGCGGCGTAGCTCAGTCGGTTAGAGCACTCGGCTCATAATCGAGTTGTCGTCGGTTCGAGTCCGACCGCCGCCACCATCGTGCCCGCTCGCCGGGCACCCCGACCACCACCAGTCCCACTGCCTCACCGGATCACGGAAGGACCCCGATCGTCATGGCCAGAGAGAAGTTCGAGCGGAACAAGCCTCATGCGAATGTGGGGACGATGGGTCATATTGATCATGGGAAGACGACGTTGACGGCGGCGATCACGAAGGTGTTGTCGGAGCAGGATCCGTCGAACAACTCGTTTACGGAGTTCGCGAATATTGATAAGGCTCCGGAGGAGCGTGAGCGGGGGATCACGATCAATATTTCGCATGTGGAGTATGAGACCGCCGGATCGGCATTACGCGCATGTGGATATGCCGGGGCATGCGGATTACATCAAGAACATGATCACGGGTGCGGCGCAGGTGGATGGCGCGATTCTGGTGGTGTCGGCGGCGGATGGTCCGATGCCTCAGACTCGGGAGCATGTGTTGTTGGCTCGGCAGGTGGGGGTGCCGGCGATCGTGGTGGCCTTGAACAAGGTGGACATGGTCGATGATGAGGAGTTGTTGGATCTGGTGGAGCTCGAGGTGCGGGAGTTGTTGTCGGAGTACGAGTTCCCGGGTGATGACGTGCCGGTGGTGAAGGTGTCGGCGTTGAAGGCGTTGGAGGGTGATCAGGTCGCGTGTGATCAGATCTTGGAGTTGATGGTGGCGGTGGATACCTATATTCCTCAGCCGGAGCGTGATACGGAGAAGCCGTTCTTGATGCCGATCGAGGATGTGTTCACGATCACGGGTCGGGGGACGGTGGTGACGGGCCGGGTGGAGCAGGGTGTGGTCCACACCGGTGACGAGATCGAGATCGTGGGGATCCGGCCGACGGCGAAGACGACCTGTACCGGGGTGGAGATGTTCCGCAAGATCCTGGATGAGGGTCGGGCGGGGGACAACATCGGTGCGTTGTTGCGGGGCACGAAGAAGGAGGAGGTGGAGCGGGGTCAGGTGTTGGCTGCGCCGGGCAGCATCACGCCTCACACCACCTTCGAGGGTCAGGTGTATGTGTTGACCAAGGACGAGGGGGGCCGGCACAAGCCGTTCTTCTCGAACTATCGTCCCCAGTTCTATTTCCGGACCACCGATGTGACCGGGCATGTGACCCTGCCCGAGGGCACCGAGATGTGCATGCCGGGGGACAACACGACCATGACCGTCGAGTTGATCCACCCGATCGCCATGGAAGAAGGCCTCCGGTTCGCCATCCGCGAAGGTGGCCGCACCGTCGGCGCCGGCCGCGTCACCAAGATCATCAAGTAAGTCGTCGCACGGGGGCTGCGCCCCCGTGGACCCCCAGCCGGGCTTCGCCCGGCCCAGTGAGCGAAGGAATCCCTGTCATGGCCAAGAACGACAAGCGTGTCGCCGTCACCCTCGAGTGCCAGACCTGCAAGCGCCGCAACTACATCACCACCAAGAACAAGGTGAACGACCGCGAGCGCATCGAGATCAAGAAGTACTGCAAGTGGGACCGGGTGCACACCCTCCACAAGGAGACCCGCTAGCGGGTCTCCCGGCTGGGCAGAGACCCGCTGGCGGGTCTCCCGATTGGGCAGAGACCCGCTGGCGGGTCTCCCGATTGGGCAGAGACCCGCTGGCGGGTCTCCCAACTGGGCTCCTGGTCGGCACCCGTCGGCTGGTCACGTAACCTTCGGCCCATGCCCGGGTCCAACTCCCTGACGCCCGACGAGGTGGTCAGCCTGGTCACCGCGGCCCGTGGTGGCGATCGGGACGCGTTCGACGCCCTGGTCCGTCACACGTACGTCGAGACCTACACGCTGGCCTTCCGCCTCACCGGTGACGAGGAGGACGCTCGAGACGTGGTTCAGGAGTCCTACCTGCGGGCCTATCGAGGTCTGCGGCGCTTCCGGGGTGATGCCCAGTTCTCGACCTGGCTCTACCGGATCACGGCCAACTGCGCCTCCACCGAGGTCGGGCGCCGGACTCGGCACCGCCACGACGAGCTGGACGACGAGTTGGCCGATGCCAACGGCCGGGGTTCGTCGGGTCCCGAGCTGGCCATGGACAACGTCGCCCTGCGTGAGCGGCTGGAGTCGGCCCTGTCCCGGCTGCCGGCGCGCCTGCGGGCCGTGGTGGTGCTGCGCGACGTGTACGACCTGCCTCATGAGGCCATCGCGGCCGAGTTGGGCATCTCCGTGTCGGCGGCCAAGGTTCGCCTCCATCGAGCTCGGCGTCGTCTGCGCCAGGACCTGTTCGTGATGCCCAGCGACGAGCTCATCGACCTCGAGACCGCCGGCGTGCTCGATGACGGAGGTGCTCGTGCCGTCTGAGACCCTTCTGACCTGCGAAGACGTGCTGGAGCGTCTGGCCGACGCGCCCGACGGGGCCCTGTCACTGGACCCGGACGCCCGCCGCCACGTCGAGGGTTGCCTGCGGTGCCAGGCCGAGGCCGTGCAGCACCGCAAGCTGCGCCGGGCCCTGCGGGGCCTGCGGGAGGAGCTGTCGGCCCCCGCCCCGGGGCTGCTCGACGAGCTGTTGACCGCGGTGGACTCCGATGCCGAACGCCGCAGCGGGCGCCTCACGATGCATGCCGCGCTGGGGCCAGCCGGCCGACGAAGGGCGGCCTACGTGGGCGGACTGGCGGCCGCGGCCACCGCCGCCGGGGTGGGCGGAGCCGTGGTCCTGGTGAGCCGCACCCGGCGACGACTCCCGCTGGCCGGCTGATCCGGGCGGGCGGCCGGCATCGCGAGGGGCGGGAAGGCCGGGTGGTTTGCTATCCTGGCTCGCTGGGCCAGAACCCCCTAGGGCAGTAGCTCAATTGGTAGAGCACCGGTCTCCAAAACCGGCGGTTGGGGGTTCGATTCCCTCCTGCCCTGCTCCAGTCCGTACCCTTTCCCCGGCGCGCCTGTGGCGCCGCCGAACCCAGTCGCAACCACGCCCCCCGGCCCGCCGAGCCCCGGGGTCGTTCCCCGAACGCATGAAGGTGCCGTCATGGCCATGAACCGAGAACAGAAGCGGGCGCTCCAGCGCAGTGGCGACGTCGGAGAAGACGGCGAGCCCGTACGCAAGCGCCCGGCCGGCAAGGGCCGCCAGCAGCCGGCGCCCCGAGCCAAGTCCGAGCGCACCGCCCCCCGCCAGTTCCTGCGTGAGGTCACCGCGGAGCTGCGCAAGGTGGCCTGGCCCACCCGCTCCGAGACGATCAACTACTCGATCATCGTGCTGGTCGCCCTGATCGTGCTCACCACCTTCATCTTCGGGGTCGACTACGTGTTCAGCCAGCTGGTCCTGAAGCTCTTCAACGCCTAGGTCAGCCGATGACCGACACGCCCACTCCCGATGAACCGCACGACACCCCCACGAACGACGAGGCCATGAGTCCTGACGAGCAGCTGACCGACGACCAGATCGAGCAGGTGGCCGAGACGGTCGCCGAAGCCGAGATCGCCGCCGAGATCGAGGCCGAGATCGACGCCGAGATCGAGGCCGAGCTGGAGGAGGAGATCGAAGAGGAGCTCGAGGTCGAGTTGGGCGAGGCGGTCGCCGAAGAGGTGATCGAGGCGGTGGAGGTCCTCAGCGAAGCCGTGGTCGAGGGCGCGGTGGCCGCCGAGCTGCTCGAGGAGATGGTCGACGCCGGCCTCGAAGGCGAAGAGGTCGAGGCCGTCGAGGTCGGACTGGCCGAGGTCGCCCTGGCCGGTGCGGTGGCCGAGGCCGAGCTCGAGGAGATCGAGGAGGAGATCGCTGAGGTCATCGTCGAGGCCGCGATCACCGAAGAGCTCGAGCAGGAGATCGAGGAGGAGATCGTCGAGGCGGCGGCGGAAGCCGTGATCGAGCAGGAGCTGGAGGCCGAGATCGAAGCGGGCGAGGCCGAGGCCGAGCTGGCCGAGGCCCTCGACGACCTGGCCGACGCGGTCGACGCCGAGCTCGAGGTGCTCGACGAGGACGACCTGCTGGCGCAAGCCGCGGCTCCGGTCGAGAGCCCTTATGACCGGCCGGGCCAGTGGTTCGTGGTCCACACCCAGTCGGGCTACGAGAAGAAGGTCAAGCAGAACCTCGAGGCCCGCATCTCCTCCATGAACATGGAGGAGCGCATCCACGAGGTCGTCATCCCCATGGAAGACGTGGTCGAGGTCAAGAACGGCAAGAAGGTGGTGGTCCAGAAGAAGGTCTTCCCGGGCTACCTGCTGGTGCGGTGCAACCTGGACGACGACTCCTGGTACGTGGTCCGCAACACGCCCGGTGTGACCGGCTTCGTGGGCCAAGGCGCCAAGCCGTCGCCCCTGCCGCGTCGTGATGTGGAGGCCTTCCTGCAGGTCAAGCCGGAGGGCGAGGAGCCGACCCGCAAGGGCAAGCCCCGCCACGAATACGAGCCGGGCGAGACCGTTCGGGTCAAGGAAGGGCCGTTCGCCGACTTCTCGGGCGAGATCGTCGAGATCAACGAGGATCAGCTCAAGGTGAAGGTGCTGGTCAACATCTTCGGGCGCGAGACCCCCGTCGAGCTCGAGTTCTCGCAGGTGGCCAAGCTTTAGGCCGCGGCGTGGGCTATGGCCCGCAATTCGGCCCTGCGGCCGGCGGGTCCTGCCACCGGCGGGCGCCGCGGGGCCGCTCGCAAGCTCGCTCTCCGCAGCTGGTCCCGCCGGCGTCACCCGCCGGCCTTCGGGCCGAGGCTCCGGCTTCGCCGGCGCCCGGCAAGTTGAGGCGAGTTGTGGAGAACACCTCAGAACCGGCAGACTTGTCGGTCGCTACTCAGACGTTTGACTCAGCTAGGGAAGTAGGGAAGTTCGGATGGCCAAGAAGAAGGTTGCGGCCGTAGTCAAGATCCAGATTCCGGCGGGGGCGGCGACGCCGGCACCGCCGGTGGGCACCGCGCTCGGGCCCGCATGGCGTGGCCATCATGGACTTCTGCAAGGACTACAACGCGGCCACCGAATCCCGAGCGCGGCACCATCGTGCCCGTGGAGATCACCGTCTACGAGGACCGTTCGTTCACCTTCATCCTCAAGACCCCGCCCACCTCCGTGCTGATCAAGCAGGCGGCCGGGTTGGACAAGGGCGCCACCGCGACCGGCCGGGAGACGGCCGGTTCGATCACCGAGGCCCAGGTGGCCGAGATCGCCCAGATCAAGCTGCCCGACCTCAACGCCAACGACCTGGACGCGGCCAAGCTCCAGGTGGCCGGCACCGCCCGGTCGATGGGCATCACCGTCAGCTGATCCACCGTCGTGGTGGCGACCCCGGTCGCACCCACGACGTTCCACCGGTGACCCGGAAGCACCTCGTCCGGGCCCGTTCACCCCACACCCACCCGGGTGTCGATCCGAGGGAGCCGTCATGGCGAAGCACGGAAAGCGCTACAACGACGCGACGAAGCGATTCGATCGCGAAGCCCAGCACTCGTCGGCCGAGGCCGTCGATCTGGTGAAGAGCCTGGCCACGGCCAAGTTCGACGAGACCGTCGAGGTGGCTGTCCGCCTCGGCGTCGATCCCCGCAAGGCCGACCAGATGGTGCGTGGCACCGTGGCCCTGCCTTCGGGTACCGGCAAGGACGTGCGCATCGCCGTGTTCGCCACGGGTGAGGCGGCCAACGAGGCCCGGGCCGCCGGGGCCGACTTCGTGGGCGCCGAGGATCTGACCGCCCAGGTCGAGGGGGGCATGCTCGACTTCGACGTGGCCATCGCCACCCCCGATCTCATGCCCCAGGTGGGCAAGCTCGGCCGGGTGCTGGGCCCCCGGGGCCTGATGCCCAACCCCAAGACCGGCACGGTGACCACCGATGTGGCCAAGGCCGTGTCCGACTTCAAGGGCGGCAAGGTCGAGTACCGCACCGACCGCTTCGGCAACGTCCACGTCCCCATCGGCCAGGCCAGCTTCGACCGTGACGCCCTGGGCGCCAACCTCCGGGTGGTGCTCGAGGAGCTCGAGCGGGCCAAGCCCTCGTCGGCCAAGGGCCGCTACTTCCAGCGCATCACCCTGACCTCGACCATGGGCCCCGGCGTCAAGATCGACCCGGCCCGCATGTTCGTCCTGGCCGAGGACGGCCCCGCCGCCTGATCGGGCAGAGATCCGGCACTCTCACGCCACACCTTCGTGGGTCAGACGTGCACAGATGCGGTGCGTCCTAGGCTGGCGACGGTGGAGACGGATCAGCCGGTCCTCGAGGCCGCTCCGCCGGCCGAGCAGCCGCCCGACTGGCTGGCCCGGATCGGCTGGGTCGTGCTCGCCCTCCTGGTGGCTCCGCGGCTGTCCTGGAGCACCTCGCTCGTCGGCTTGCGGATCACGCCGACGCCCGAACCTCGACCTCCGAGGACGTCTGCCACGTCACGGCCTCGGCCCCTCGATGCCGACTCCGCCCTGGTCTCCGGATGCCGCCGCCAGCCCCAGTCTCCTCCAGTCGGCAGCAGATCCCGCAGTTGCCGCGGGCCACCGTGTCGAGGTGCACCATCGCCTGTTCCATCCGAACACGTACACCCTCTTGACAGACGGCGGCGCTCGGGTGGGACTCCTCTCGGCATCGTCGGGCAAGCTCGACCAGGTGGCCTGCACCGGGGGACCATGAACGCCGTCGGCTCCGGGATCGGGCAGCTACCCCGTAGGAATCGGTGTGTGGCCCGAACCGGCTCGATGGGCGGCCGGGGTACGGGTCGGCCGCCGATTTGGGAGCGGGGGGATCGGCCGCTACCCTGACCAGGCTGTTCCGGGGGCCAGTGGCCCCTGGCAACCGAATCCAAACGCTCGCCGAAGACCGCTGGTGTCTCAGGACCCAATGGGCAGCCCGCCCGCCAGCCGAGGTGAACGCTCCTCTCGTTCCGGGGTGTTCGCTACGCGCGAGCACCCTGTGTCGTTCCCGGCGCAGGTTCGACACCAGGCCGGTCCCGCCGGCCGCCGGAACATGAAGGAGGTGCGATGGAGAACCCGAGACCCGAGAAGGTCGCGGTGGTCGACGAGGTTCGCGAGCGCTTCTCGCAGAGCGACGCCGCCGTGCTCACCGAGTACCGGGGTCTGAACGTCGCCGACATCTCGGCCCTGCGCCGCTCGTTGCGGACGGCCGGAGGCGACTACAAGATCTACAAGAACACGCTGGTGCGGTTCGCGGCCCGAGATCTCGGTCTCGAGATCGAGGACCTGCTCACCGGTCCCACCGCCATCGCCTTCGTGGACGGCGATCCGGTGGCCGTGGCCAAGGCCCTGCGCGACTTCGCCCGCACCAACCAGCAGCCTGGTGGTCAAGGGCGGCGTGCTGGGCGACAAGCTGCTGTCGGCCGATGACACCCGGGCCCTGGCCGATGTCGCTCCCCGCGAGGAGCTGCTGGCTCGCCTGGCCGGGGCCATGGCGGCGCCGATGGTGCAGTTCGCCGGCCTGCTCCAGGCCCTGCCCCGCAACTTCGCCTACGGCCTGGCCGCCCTGATCGAGCAGAGGGTGGCCGGGCCCCGCCGTCAGCGCCGGTGGAATCGGCCGAAGCACCCGCCGAGGTCTGATTCGACCGACCCAGACCGATCCGGCTCCCGCTTCCGAGGCTCACGCCCCGGTGGCCGAGGCCACCGACGAGACCGCGGCCACCGCCGCAACTGAAGACGCGGCGCCTGCCGCCGATGAACCGGCAGCCGATCCGGCCCCCGAGACCGAACCCGAACCCACCGTGGCCGAGGCCGCGGAGACCCCCACGGAGGACAACTGATCATGGCTACCAAGGAAGACATCCTCGACAGCATCGCCAGCATGAGCGTGCTCGAGCTGAGCGAGCTCCTGAAGGAGTTCGAGGAGAAGTTCGGCGTGACCGCCGCGGCCCCCGTGGCCGTGGCCGCGGCTGCCACCGGTGGTGGCGGCGCGGCGGCCGAGGAGGCCGAGGAGCAGGACGAGTTCGACGTCGTCCTGACCGCGGCCGGTGACAAGAAGATCCAGGTCATCAAGGAGGTTCGTGCCCTCACGAACCTGGGTCTCAAGGACGCCAAGGACCTGGTCGACGGCGCCCCCAAGGCCGTGCTCGAGAAGGTGTCCAAGGAGGACGCCGAGAAGGCCAAGGCCCAGCTGGAAGAGGCCGGCGGCTCCGTCGAGCTCAAGTAGCAGACCCCGCCGGCTCGACCGGCATCGTTCGACCGTCGGGTCGGGTCTGGGTACGCCCCGGGCCCGACCCGACGTCGTTGCCGGGTCCGCACGACGGGGCGGTCCGACCCACCCCGGCCCGTCAGACTCAGGACGGGTGGTGCACACCCAGCGTTCACGGCCTGGCCGTTGACGAACGGACCTCCGTCCTGGTGGGGTTGGTCCCTTGACGGGAACCTGTGGCCGACGCCGGCCTGCGAGTCGACCGCGGTACCGGGCGAGCGCTCGTGCGAGCGCTGGTGGCCATGGTCGCGGTCGTGCTGGCGGGCGCCGGTCTGGCGGTGGTCCCTCGCCCGGCCCGGGCTGCGTCGGGCCCCACGGTGGTGGGGGTGGACGCCGATCCCGCCGGCACCAGCTGGTACTCGGATCAGGGCGGCCTGTCACCCCAGGTCGTGTCGAGCGGTTCGTTCGGCCAGCAGTTCGCCACCCAGCTGCAGGGCGACATCCAGGCGCAACCCCTGGTGGTGGGCTCCACCCTGCTGGTGGCCACCGAGGCCAACGACGTCTACGGCCTGAACGCCAACACCGGCCAGGTGCAGTGGTCCCGCTCGCTGGGCACGCCGGTGGACTCGGCCGCCATCGGCTGCAACGACCTGCCCAGCAACGGCGTGACCGGCACCCCGGTGGTGGACGCCGGTGCCGGCACCGAGTACCTGACGTCTGTCACCTACCAGTCGGGCACCAGCGGTCCGGCGGTGTACTGGATGCACGCGCTGGACATCACCTCGGGCGCCGAGCGCCCGGGCTTCCCGGTGCCGATCGCGGGGACCGCGGCCAACGACGCCAACCAGACCTTCGACGCCACCTACCAGTTGCAGCGCCCGGGACTGGTCCTCACCGGCGGCGTGGTCTATGCCGCCTTCGGGGGCCACTGCGACATCCCGCCCACCCATGGGTGGGTGGTGGGCGTGAGCACGGCCGGCCACCTGACCACCATGTGGAGCGACGAGGCCGGAGTGGACAACGGCGACGGCCGGGGTGGCATCTGGGCGGCAGGGGCGCTGCGCTCGGATGGTCCCGGATCGTTGGTCCTCACCACCGGCAACGGGGTGGATCCGACCACGCCCTTGGCCGACACCACGCCGCCGGCCACGTTGGGCGAGGCCGTGGTCCACCTGTTGGCCCAGCCCGACGGCTCGCTGGCCACGACCGACTTCTTCATCCCCTTCGACGCCAACCACCTCAACACCATCGACGGCGACCTGGGCTCCGGTGCGCCGGTGTTGCTGCCCAGCGCCGAGTTCTCCACCCCCACGCATCCGCACCTGGCCGTGGTGATCGGCAAGGAGGGCTACCTGTACGTGCTCGATGCCGACCATCTGGGCGGCTACCAGCAGGGGGCGGCGAAGGGCGACCAGGTGCTGGCTCGGCTCGGCCCGGTGCAGGGGGTGTGGGGCAACCCGGCGGTGTGGGGTGGCGATGGCGGCTACCTGTACTTCGTCACCAACGGGGGGTCGGCCACCGGGGCGCCGGGCGCCACCGACGGCAAGCTCACCGCCTGGAAGTTCGGGGTGGACGGCTCGGGGATGCCCACCTTCGCCCAGGTCGGGTCCAGCACCGACGCCTTCGCCTATGGCGGCAGCTCGCCGGTCGTCACCTCGACGGGCACCACCTCGGGCACCTCGGTGCTGTGGGTCAACTGGGTGGCCAGCGAGGGGTCATCGTACGGACAGCTCCGGGCCTATGACCCGATGCCCGACGCCTCCGGCAACCTGCACCTGCTGTGGAGCGGTCCCAGCGGCGCCGCGGTGCGGCTCACCAGCCCGGGGGTGAGCAACAACAAGGTCTATCTGGGCACCACCGACGGGATCATCCGGGCATACGGCTCGCCGGTGCAGAGCCCCTTCACCGGCGGCGCGGTCGGCTTCGGCGCCACCACCGTGGGCGCGACGGCCAAGGTGACCGACACCTTCACCGCCACCCGGGCCCTGACCGTCACGGGTCTGTCGGTCTCCGGCACCCCGTTCTCCGATCGGCGCGCCGTCGGCGCCGTTGCCCATCACGTTGGCCGCAGGCGCCAGCTTCACCGTTCCCGCCACCTTCGCCCCGACCGAGTACGGGGCCGCCGGGGGCACCTTCACGGTGACCACCTCGGTCGGCGCCTACACCGTCGGGCTGAACGGCGACGGGCTGAACGCCACCGCCCTGCTCACGGTGGCACCCAAGGCCATCAGCTTCGAGGGGACAGCCATCGGCGCCCAGATCACGGCTGACGCCATCTTCTCCAACCAGGGCAGCCAGACCGCTCCACATCACCGGGGTCACCGCGCCGGGCGCGCCCTTCACGCTGGCCGGCCTGCCGGCGGCGGGCGCCGTCCTGGCCCCGGGGGCCTCGGTGGCGGTGGCGGTGACCTACGCCCCCACCGCGGCCGGCCAGAACGTCGATGCCCTGGACCTGGACAGCGATGGCGGCTCGGTCACCGTGGACCTGTCGGGCACCAGTGGCACGCCGGGGCAGCTCCAGGTCACCCCACCG
Source organism: uncultured Microthrixaceae bacterium (assembly GCA_963793965.1). GTDB lineage: Bacteria > Actinomycetota > Acidimicrobiia > Acidimicrobiales > Acidimicrobilacustridaceae > UBA4742. Next base: position 10,799 of record CAWCCB010000001.1, on the reverse strand, counting down.
GCCGTGGCGTTCGGTTCGGTCCCGGTGGGATCGGTGACGACCGGGTCCTTCACGGTCCGCAACGCCGGCGGTTCCGCGCTCACCATCACCAAGTCCAAGCCGCCGGCGCTGGGGGTGTTCACCGCCGGCACCACCCTGGCCGAGGGCACCGTCCTGCAGCCCGGGCAGTCGGTGACCGAGAGCGTGTCGTTCCGGCCCGCCGGGTTGGGCGCAGCCGCCGACCAGTGGGTGTTGAACGGCTCCGGGACATCGGTGCTGACCGACGTGGCCCTCACCGGCACCGGCGTGTCCGTGCCGTCGTTGCCGGGGCCGCCGTCGGCGGGGGGTTGGGGGTTGGCGGGCTCGGCGGTGATGTCGGGGTCCGATGTGGTGTTGACGGGTCCGGTGGCGTGGCAGGCGGGGTCGGTGTCGTCGCCGTCGGCGGTGGCCACCGACGGGTTGACGGTGGCGTTCGACGCGGTGATCGGTGGGGGCAACGGGGCTGACGGGATGACGATGGCGTTGGCCAGTGCGTCGAGCACGAAGCGGTTGGGGTTCTCGGCGGGGTCGTTGGGCTATTCGGGGATCTCGGGTCCGGCGGTGGGGTTGGTGACGTTCAAGAACACGGGGGAGCCGTCGGCCAACTTCGTGGGGGTGGCGGAGGGGGGTCCGGTGTCACCGGGGATACCGAACTGGTTGTCCACCTCGACCGCGGTGCCCACCTTGGAGGGGGCGACCACCCATGTGGTGGTGTCGGTGTCGGGTCACACGATCACGGTGGCGGTGGCGGGCACGGTGGTGTTGACCACGGTGGTGGCCGATCTGCCGACCTTGGCCGACATCGTGTTCACCGCCGGCACCGGCGGCCGCACCGACAACCACATCGTCCGCAACGTGAAGTTGAGCCAGCGCCCGTCGTTGCCGGGGCCGCCGTCGGCGGGGGGTTGGGGGTTGGCGGGCTCGGCGGTGATGTCGGGGTCCGATGTGGTGTTGACGGGGCCGGTGGCGTGGCAGGCGGGGTCGGTGTCGTCGCCGTCGGCGGTGGCCACCGACGGGTTGACGGTGGCGTTCGACGCGGTGATCGGTGGGGGCAACGGGGCTGACGGGATGACGATGGCGTTGGCCAGTGCGTCGAGCACGAAGCGGTTGGGGTTCTCGGCGGGGTCGTTGGGCTATTCGGGGATCTCGGGTCCGGCGGTGGGGTTGGTGACGTTCAAGAACACGGGGGAGCCGTCGGCCAACTTCGTGGGGGTGGCGGAGGGGGGTCCGGTGTCACCGGGGATACCGAACTGGTTGTCCACGTCGACCGCGGTGCCCACCTTGGAGGGGGCGACCACCCATGTGGTGGTGTCGGTGTCGGGTCACACCATCACGGTGGCGGTGGCGGGCACGGTGGTGTTGACCACGGTGGTGGCCGATCTGCCGACCTTGGCCGACATCGTGTTCACCGCCGGCACCGGCGGCCGCACCGACAACCACATCGTCCGCAACGTCACCCTGACCTACGGACCGCCCAGCACGGCCTGACCGGCGGTCGCCGGGGGCCGGTCACCCCAGGACGCTGGCGGCCTGTTGCTGGAGCGTGGCCATGGTGGGCTCGGAGCCGGTGGCGGTCTCCAGACCGTGCTCGCTCATCCACGCCACCACCGCCAGGTGCAGGTTCTTGGCCCGGGTCAGGATGAGGTTCATGGCCGAGACGGTCGGTGTTCCCGTGTTCTCGCCCCCCAGGCCGGCCAGGTGGTCGGTGCTGACCAGCCCGGCCAGGAAGTCGGCCGGGTCCTCGAGCTCGGTGGTGTCGCGGGTCGACGGGGCGTCGAGGTAGGTGGTGTAGGCGATGGCGTGGGTCTTGTCGGACAGCTCGGCCAGCAGCGTGGTCCAGTCGAGGCCCTGGTTGAACTCCTCGTCGTCGAGGGTCAGCAGCGACGCCACCACCCGGGCCTCCACGCCCGGTCGTTGACCCCATCCGGGCAGCATGACCAGCTCGCGGGTGGCGAAGTCGTTGTGGAAGGTGCCGTTCAGCCACTTCCCGAAGTTGTCCAGCGCCGTGTTGTAGGCATCCAGGAAGGCCTGGGCCTGGGCGGTCGTGCCCGTGCCCGGCTTCCAGCCCGGAACCGGTGAGGTGGCCTGGGTGCTGGCGTCGTAGGCCCAGTAGGCGCCGGTGTGGCCGTTGTAGGTGCCGGTCGGGTAGCGCAGCTCGCCCAGTGGACCACCGCCCTGGCGCACCGCCCACAGCTCACCCCGGGGGATCTGGGTGCCCAGCCAGGTCAGGTACTTGTTCAGGGCGCTGCGCACGGCCAGGTTGGTCACCGCGTTGGCCACGTTGTTGCCCGAGGCCGGCGGGCCGGTGAACACGTCGCCGAACTGGTCGACGAAGCGGGTGCCTCCCTGGATGTTGTTGAAGACCCAGGCGGGGGTGTACTGCATGCCGGGATCGAGGATCACGTCGAGCCCGGCGGCGCGGGCGGCGTCGATCTTGGCGTTGAGCTGGGCGGCGTAGTGGGTGCTGAAGGTGCCCTGGGTGGGCTCGGCGCTGGCCCAGGAGGCGGCGATGGTGACCACCTGGACGCCGGCGGACACCTCGGCCGGGTAGTAGTTGCCGCTGGCCCCGACCACGCCGAGGGCCGGCTGGGGGGTGGTGCCGGGGCCGGTGCCGACCACGTCACAGGCGCTGGACACCAGGGCCAGCACCACCACCAGGGCCAGGGCGAACCACGACGAGCCGTGGGCGCGGCCGCGGGCGGGTGGGGCGGAGTTCGAGGGGTGGGTCAAGGCTCGGTCGATCGCGATCGGTTCGGCCGCCCTGCCGGCTCGGACCATACCCCGACCACCGAGGTCGGCGGATGAACCCGAGGGGAACGACGAGTGGCGCCACATGGGGACCGGATCGTCACCGCTCGTGGCCGTCTTGAGGGAACAGCCGCCACCGACGGTGACTTTCGGCCTAGTCCGAAAGACTTACGCCACATCCGGTCCAGAGGACCGTCATCTGGGACGGGTCCAGGACCAGCTGGGGCCCCGGTCGCGTCATGAATTCGCAAACTCGGGTACCCTTGACCTGTCGGCGGGTTCGTCTTACCCTGCCGGCAACCTGCACGGGGAAGAAGTGGTTGATCCCCCGCTCTGGCGCCCTGGGAGCAATTCCCCGGGTTGCTCTTCAACGTGTGCCCGCCTAGGCTTGTTCCTGCCGTGCATGTCCGTTTCGCCCGCGCCGATCTCTGTTTGGCGACCTCGCGCGCCTGGGCACGGATGCCGCGTCACCACCTGCTGTTCTGCCACTGAGGGGTATCCTTGTCTGCTCGCCCTGTCACCCGGGATCGCTACTCGTTCGCCAACCTCCCCGAGGTCCTGGCCCTGCCCGACCTGATCGCCATCCAGCGGTCGTCGTTCGAGTGGTTCCTGCACCAGGGTCTGGCGGAGACCTTCCGGGACATCAGTCCCATCAAGGACTTCACCGAGACCCTGCAACTCGAGCTGGAGTTCGACCCCGACGACGAGGACCTGCGCCCGCCGCCGAAGTTCTCCGAGGAGGAGTGCAAGGAGAAGGACATGACCTTCTCCGCGCCCATCTTCGTGCGGGCCCGCTTCATGAACGCCACCACCGGCGAGATCAAGGAGCAGACGGTGTTCATGGGGGACTTCCCCATGATGACCGACAAGGGCACCTTCGTGATCAACGGCACCGAGCGGGTCGTGGTGTCCCAGCTGGTGCGCTCGCCGGGTGTGATCTTCCAGCCGGGTGAGCGGTTCCGCCTGCGCAACCTGACCAAGCACCAGCTGGTCACCGGCACCGTGCACCCCTACCGCGGCGAGTGGATCGAGTTCGATGTCGAGCAGAAGCCCGGCAAGGACGTCACCGCCGGCTGCCGGGTGGCCCGCAAGCGCCGCCTGAGCCTGTTCGTGCTGCTGCGGGCCCTGGGCTACGACGAGGAGAACCACCCCGGCTTCCTCGAGAAGTTCGTCCGCCACTTCGACTTCCTGGAAGGCCAGTGGGAGAAGGACCGCGAGCTGGCCCCCACCCAGGACGAGGCCCTGGTGGAGATCTACAAGCGGGCCCGCCCGGGTGAGCCGCCCTCGGTGGAGTCGGCCAAGGCCTACTTCCGCAACGCCTTCTTCGAGAGCCGCCGCTACGACCTGAGCCGGGTCGGGCGCTACAAGCTCAACCGCAAGCTCGGCCCCGAGCTGGACAAGATCGAGCAGATCTTCAACATCAAGCTGGAGCGCCCCGAGCCCGATCAGCCGGTGCTGAGCCCGGCCGAGGTCCTGGCCGCCACCACCTACCTGCTGCACCTGGTGAACGCCGAGCCGGGCTACCGCCTCGACGACCAGGACCACTTCGCCAACCGCCGCATCCGCTCGGTGGGCGAGCTGATCCAGAACCAGGTCCGCATCGGCCTGTCCCGCATGGAGCGGGTGGTGCGCGAGCGCATGACCACCCAGGACGTCGAGGCCATCACGCCTCAGACCCTGATCAACATCCGTCCCGTGGTGGCCGCCATCAAGGAGTTCTTCGGCACCAGCCAGCTCTCCCAGTTCATGGACCAGGTCAACCCCCTGTCGGGCCTGACCCACCGTCGTCGCCTGTCGGCGCTGGGCCCGGGTGGCCTGTCGCGTGAGCGGGCCGGCTTCGAGGTCCGCGACGTGCACTTCAGCCACTACGGCCGCATGTGCCCGATCGAGACGCCGGAAGGTCCCAACATCGGCCTGATCGGCGCCCTGGCCACCTTCGCCCAGGTCAACGAGTTCGGCTTCATCGAGTCGCCCTACCGCAAGGTGGTCAAGGGCAAGGTCACCGACGAGATCGTCTACCTGGCCGCCGATGAGGAAGAGGAGTACGTGGTGGCCCAGGCCAACGCGCCCCTCAAGCCCGACGGCAGCTTCGCTGAGGACCGGGTCCTGGTGCGCCGGTCGCCCCAGTCGGCCACCCTGGGCGAGCTCAAGCTCCAGCTCGAGCGCGACGTGTTCTTCGGCTCCACCACCGACATCTCCGCGGTGCCGGGCGAAGAGGTCCAGATGATGGACGTCTCGCCCAAGCAGATCGTGTCGGTGGCCACCGCCCTGATCCCCTTCCTCGAGCACGACGATGCCAACCGCGCCCTCATGGGCGCCAACATGCAGAAGCAGGCCGTGCCGCTGATCAAGGCCGAGGCGCCCTACGTCGGCACCGGCATCGAGGCCCGCGCCGCCCGCGACGCCGCCTACATGGTCATCGCCGAGGAAGACGGCCAGGTGGTGGCGGCCGACGGCACCTCGATCACCGTCGAGTACAAGACGCAGGGTCGCAAGGTCTACCGCCTGCTCAAGTTCGAGCGCTCGAACCAGGACACCTGCATCAACCAGAAGCCCCGGGTCATCGAGGGCGACAAGGTCCGCAAGGGCGACATCCTGGCCGACGGCCCGTCGACCGAGAACGGCGAGCTGGCCCTGGGCAAGAACCTGGTCGTGGCCTACATGACCTGGGAGGGCTACAACTTCGAGGACGCCATCATCCTCTCCGAGCGGGTGGTCAAGGACGACGTCCTGACCTCGATCCACATCCACGAGCACGAGATCGACGCCCGCGACACCAAGCTGGGCCCGGAGGAGATCACCCGGGACATCCCCAACCTGTCCGAGGAGATCCTGGCCGACCTCGACGAGCGCGGCATCATCCGCATCGGCGCCGAGGTGGGTCCGGGCGACGTCCTGGTCGGCAAGGTCACGCCCAAGGGCGAGACCGAGCTGACCCCCGAGGAGCGCCTCCTGCGGGCCATCTTCGGTGAGAAGGCCCGAGAGGTGCGAGACACCTCGCTGAAGGTGCCCCACGGTGAAGAGGGCAAGGTCATCGACGTCAAGGTGTTCAGCCGCGACGAGAGCCACGAGCTGCCGCCGGGCGTCAACCAGCTGGTGCGGGTCTACGTGGCCCAGAAGCGCAAGATCAGCGTGGGCGACAAGCTGGCCGGCCGGCACGGCAACAAGGGCGTGATCTCCAAGATCCTGCCCCTGGAGGACATGCCCTTCCTGGCCGACGGCACCCCCGTCGACATCATCTTGAACCCATTGGGTGTGCCCTCGCGCATGAACGTGGGCCAGATCCTCGAGGCCCACATCGGCTACGCGGCTCGCTGGGGCTGGGACGTGAACGGCAACCAGGTGGGCGAGGAGCCCATCCGGGGGGTCGAGTCCAAGACCCGCACCAACACGCCGCCGGCCACCCTCATCGCCACGCCCGTGTTCGACGGGGCTCACTGGGACGAGACGGCCCGGGCCGGCAAGCACCCGACCATCAAGTCCATCTTCGAGAACCTCACGCCCGAGGCCACCGACAACCGCTACGGCGACAACGGCCGGCTCATCCAGTCCGACGGCAAGACCACGCTCTACAACGGTCGCACCGGCGAGGCCTACGACAACCCGGTCACGGTCGGCATCGTGTACATCCTGAAGCTGGCCCACCTGGTCGACGACAAGATCCACGCCCGATCGACCGGTCCGTACTCGATGATCACCCAGCAGCCGCTGGGCGGGAAGGCCCAGTTCGGTGGGCAGCGATTCGGGGAGATGGAGGTGTGGGCCCTCGAGGCCTACGGCGCCGCCTACTGCCTGCAGGAGCTGCTGACCATCAAGTCCGACGACGTGTTGGGCCGGGTCAAGGTCTACGAGGCCATCGTCAAGGGCGAGAACATCCCCGAGCCGGGCATCCCCGAGAGCTTCAAGGTGCTCATCAAGGAGATGCAGGCCCTGTGCCTCAACGTCGAGGTCCTCTCCACCACCGGTGAGGAGATCGAGATGCGTGAGCTCGATGAAGACATCTTCCGTACCGCCGAGGAACTCGGCATCGATCTGTCACGTCCCGAACGGGGCAGTGACGAAGAAGACGCCCGCCGCCAGGCGGAGAGGGGCTAGCAGCATGCTCGACGTCAACAACTTCGATCAGCTTCGCATCGGTCTGGCCACGGCCGACTCGATCCGCATGTGGTCCAACGGCGAGGTGAAGAAGCCCGAGACCATCAACTACCGCACGCTCAAGCCTGAGAAGGACGGCCTGTTCTGCGAGAAGATCTTCGGTCCCACCAAGGACTGGGAGTGCTACTGCGGCAAGTACAAGCGCGTGCGCTTCAAGGGGATCATCTGCGAGCGCTGCGGCGTCGAGGTCACCCGCTCCAAGGTCCGGCGCGAGCGCATGGGCCACATCGAGCTGGCCGCCCCGGTGGTGCACATCTGGTACCTCCGCGGCACCCGCTCGTGGCTGGCCTACCTGCTCATGGGCACCGAGGTCCGTGAGGAGCTCAAGGCCAAGCAGCTCGAGAAGGTCATCTACTTCGCGGCCAACCTGGTCATCTGGGTGGACGAGGAGCGTCGCCACGAGGACCTGCCCAACCTCGAGGCCGAGATGATCGGCGAGCGCGAAGCGGTCGAGAAGGACCGCGAGCTGGCCATCGCCAAGCGCTACGAGGAGCTGGAGAAGGAGATCGCCGACCTCGAGAAGGAAGGCGCCAAGGACTCCGAGGTCAAGGCCCGCCAGCGCGCCGGCGAGAAGGACGTGGCCCTCATCCGCGAGCAGTTCGACCTCGAGATCGACGTGCTGGTGCGCGCCTTCGACGAGTTCAAGGACCTGTTCGCCCGCAAGATCATCGAAGACGAGATGCTCTGGCGTGAGCTGACCGATCGCTACGGCGAGTACTTCGAGGGCGGGATGGGCGCGGACGCCATCGCCCGGCTGGTCGAGCGCATCGACCTGGACGAGGAGGAGGTCAAGCTCCGCGCCGCCATCGATCCCCAGGAGGGCCAGCGCCCCCTGTCGGCCCAGCGCAAGCAGAAGGCCATCAAGCGCCTGAAGATCGTCTCGGCCTTCAACCGTCGTGACGACAACGGCCGCCGGGTCAACGACCCCCGGGCCATGATCCTCGACGTCGTGCCGGTGATCCCGCCCGAGCTGCGCCCCATGGTGCAGCTCGACGGTGGCCGCTTCGCCACCTCCGACCTCAACGATCTCTACCGCCGGGTGATCAACCGCAACAACCGGCTCAAGCGCCTGCTCGACCTGGGTGCGCCCGAGATCATCGTCAACAACGAGAAGCGCATGCTGCAGGAGGCCGTCGACGCCCTGTTCGACAACGGCCGCCGCGGCCGGCCGGTGACCGGGCCGGGCAATCGCCCGCTCAAGTCGCTGTCCGACATGCTCAAGGGCAAGCAGGGCCGCTTCCGCCAGAACCTGCTGGGCAAGCGCGTCGACTACTCGGGCCGCTCGGTCATCGTGGTCGGCCCCACGCTCAAGCTCCACCAGTGCGGCCTGCCCAAGCTCATGGCCCTCGAGCTGTTCAAGCCCTTCGTCATGAAGAAGCTGGTCGACGCCGAGCTGGCCCAGAACATCAAGTCGGCCAAGCGCATGGTCGAGCGCCGCCGTCCCCAGGTGTGGGATGTCCTCGAAGAGGTCATCAAGGAGCACCCGGTGCTGTTGAACCGGGCCCCCACCCTGCACCGCCTGGGCATCCAGGCCTTCGAGCCGGTGCTGGTCGACGGCAAGGCCATCCAGATCCACCCCCTGGTGTGCCACGCCTTCAACGCCGACTTCGACGGCGACCAGATGGCCGTGCACCTGCCCCTGTCGGCCGAGGCCCAGGCCGAGAGCCGCGTGCTCATGCTGTCGGCCAACAACGTGTTGAGCCCGGCCGACGGCCGCCCGCTGGTCACGCCCACCCAGGACATGATCATCGGCGCCTTCTACCTGACCGAGAAGGTGGTGGGCGAGCCCGGCGAGGGACGCGTCTTCCGCAGCATCTACGAGCTCGAGCGGGCCTACGAGGCGGGCGACGTCTCGCTGCACGCCGAGATCGAGTTCCGCCACCCCAAGCTGGTGGCCACCCCGGCCAACGGCAAGGCCGCCACCTACCACAAGACCACGGTGGGTCGCGTCTTCTTCAACGGCGCCCTGCCCGATCGGTTCGAGTTCGTGAACGACCGGGTCACCAAGCGCCAGATGGGTGAGATCGTCGACACGCTGGCCGAGTTCTACGACAAGGCCGACGTGGCCTCCAGCCTCGACGCCATCAAGAACCTGTGCTTCCGCTTCGCCACCAAGTCGGGCCTGACCGTCTCCATCGACGACGTGCAGACCCCGGTCGAGAAGAAGGACATCCTCGATCGCCACGAGAAGGAGGCGGACAAGGTCGAGAGCCAGTTCCGCCGCGGCATCATCACCGATGGTGAGCGCCGTCAGAAGGAAGTGGAGATCTGGACCACCGCCACCGACGAGGTGCGCGTGAAGATGGAGGAGTCGCTCAAGGCCCGCCAGTTCAACCCCATCGACATGATGGTGGGCTCCGGTGCCCGCGGCAACATGATGCAGGTCCGCCAGATCGCCGGCATGCGCGGCCTGGTGGCCAACCCTCGCGGTGACATGATCCCCCGCCCGATCAAGAGCAACTTCCGCGAGGGCCTGACGATGTTGGAGTACTTCATCGCCACCCCTGGCGCCCGCAAGGGCCTGGTGGACACCGCCCTGCGCACCGCCGACTCCGGGTATCTGACCCGCCGTCTGGTGGATGTGGCCCAGGAGCTCATCATCAACAGCGAGGACCCGTTCAGCCCCGGCCCCGATGGCAAGCCCCGAGCGGTGCGTGGCATCTGGATCGAGGACGTGGGCCCCGATGTGCCTGGTCGTCGCACCTGGCTCGAGACCCGTCTCTACAGCCGGGTCCTGGCCGACGACGTCAAGCTGGCCGACGGTCGGGTCCTGCCCAAGGGCTCCACCATCGAGGAAGCCGAGATGGAGGCGCTGCGCGACGACCCCGAGGTCAACCGGGTGCGGGTGCTCTCGCCGCTCACCGACGACTCCGAGGTCGGCATCTCCGCCGCCTGCTACGGCCTGTCCCTGGCCACCGGCAAGACCATCGAGACCGGCGAAGCGGTCGGCGTCATCGCCGCCCAGTCGATCGGTGAGCCGGGCACGCAGCTGACCATGCGCACGTTCCACACCGGCGGCATCGCCGGCGGTGGGGACATCGCCGGTGGTCTGCCCCGCGTGGTCGAGCTGTTCGAGGCCCGCAGCCCCAAGGGCAAGGCCACCCTCAGCCGGGTCTCCGGCGTGGTGCGCATCGCCGATGACGAGGGCAAGGGACGAGTGGTCACCGTGGTGGCCGACGACGGCACCGAGGAGAACTACACGGTGCCCAGCCTGGCCCGCCTCGAGGTGACCGACGGCCAGGAGGTCCACGCCGGCGATCCCATCGTGGAAGGCCCCCGCGATCCCAAGGAGCTCCTCGAGATCAAGGGTGTGCGTGAGACGCAGGCCTACCTGGTGGGCGAGGTCCAGAAGGTCTACCGCGACCAGGGCGTGCCCATCCACGACAAGCACATCGAGCTGATCGTGCGCCAGATGACCCGGCGCATCGCCGTGCAGGAGCCGGGCGATTCCGACTTCCTGCCCGGGGAGCGGGTCGACCAGAAGGTGTACACCGACACCAACCGGGCCCTGGTGACCGAGGGCAAGACGCCGGCCGAGGGCCGACCCGAGCTCATGGGCATCACCAAGGCCTCGCTGGCCACCGACTCGTGGCTGTCGGCCGCCTCCTTCCAGGAGACCACCCGGGTGCTCACCGAAGCCGCCATCGAGTCCCGTTCGGACTCGCTGCTCGGCCTCAAGGAGAACATCATCATCGGCAAGCTCATCCCGGCCGGCACCGGCATGGCCAACTACCGCGACATCGCCACCTTCGCCCCCGACTACCAGCCCATGGAGTTCTACTCGTCGGCCGACGAGGAGCAGGACATCGCCGAGTGGCTGGCCGGTCGTTCCGACGGAGCGGCGGTGGGCGCCGAGGCGCAGGTCATCGACCTGCCCA